>NZ_QWEV01000005.1 GCF_003858395.1 Acidipila sp. EB88
GATCCCAGTACTGCCCCTTGGCTGTAATCACTCGCTTGCGCCCGGCGCAACTGCCGTATCTGCTCGGTCTGTCGAACAACCGGTTCAGAGAGGGTGTAGCGCTTATATCGGAAGCATGGGTCGCTTCGATCGGCTTGCGATAGAGCTTGGCAACAGAATGTGAGCAATCGCGCGCAACACCGGCTCGGGTGCGCCTTCCAGGAGATCGGAAAGGTGCACGCGTAACACGCCCTCACGCATGCGGATCGTCGTGTTCAGGCTGGTGAACTTGCGAAACCGGGCATGAATGGGAGGGATCGGAGCACGCGGCCGAAGGACGCGGTACTCCTCGGAAAAAAGCTGTTGCAGGAACGGTTTCCACCAAGCGAAAGCCTAGCATAGAGACCCTCCAGGGATGTGAGTCCGCGACGGGCGGACTCACATCTCTGTTGAGTGTTCTAGTACTGGCCCAGACTGCGCGTTCTCGCTCTTCAAGGCAAGCAGCAGCACAGAGCGCGCCGTCACGCGCCGTATGCCTCGCCTGTTTTGAAGCTGCCGGAAGCGCCATTCTCCTCGAGGTTGGTGTCGATCAGCAGGGCCCACTCTTCGCGCCATAGGACTCGGGAAGCGTGAACTGGACTGGACGAGATCACTGTGCTCGTTGATGACCAGCAGCAGGGTGGCATCGCCGCCGCGCTTCTGGATTCCTGTGGGCTGCGCGCGGCATCCATAAGCATGCCGAAGCACTTCATGTTGGAGTCGCCCCAGTGCTCGTCTTCCATCTCGGTGCCGTTGGCGTTGATCCAGGTGAGATCCTTTCACGCCGATCGCCTCGTTGTAGTAGCCCTCGTAGAAGCGGCTGCGGCGCAGGATGGGGAACTTGTGACGGAGACGGGTCAACTCCTTCACAAAGGCGATGAGGTGCTTGCCCTTGTCGTGCAGGTCCCAGTTCAGCACGAGATCTCGGAATCCTGGCAGTACGCGTTGTTGTTGCCTCCTGCGTTCTGCCAAACTCGTCGCCCGCGAGCAGCATGGGCGTGCCCTGCGAAAGCAGCAACGTGGCCAGCATATTGCGGATCTGCCGCGAACGCAGGGCGTTGTGATCGCCTCGTCGTCGGTAGGTCCCTCAACGCCGCAGTTCCATGAGCGATTGTCAGAGCTGCCGTCGTTGTTGTTCTCGCCGCCTTGGCATCGTTGTGCTTCTCGTTGTAGGTCACGATGTCGTTGAGCGTGAAGCCGCCATGCGCCGTGAGGAAGTTGACGGAGGCCCACGGCTTGCGGCCATGGTGGTTGAACACGGCGTTGGACGCGCAGATGCGCTCGGTCAGCTCCGAAGCAGGTGCCTGGTCGCGCCAGAAATCGCGCACCGTGTCGCGGAACTTGTCGTTCCATTCAGCCCAGCCCGGGGGAAAACCACCGACCTGGTAGCCGCCGGGGCCGCAGTCCCATGGCTCTGCGATGAGCTTCACTGTCTGCAGAAGGGGGTCCTGCGAGCAGGCCTTGAGGAAGCCGCTCTTGTTGTCGAAGCCGTTGGGTTCGCGCGCCAGGATGGTGCCAAGGTCGAAGCGGAAGCCATCGACATTGGTGCCTTCCACCCAGTAACGGAGCGAATCCATGACCATCTGCAGCACGCGCGGATGGCTCACGTTGACCGTGTTGCCGGTACCGGTTTCGTTGATGTAGTAGCGTGGCTGGTCAGGGAGCAGGCGATAGTAGCTTGCGTTGTCGATACCCTTGAAGGACAACGTTGGTCCTTTTTCATTGCCTTCAGCCGTGTGGTTGTAGACCACGTCAAGGATCACCTCGAGCCCTGCCTCGTGGTACTTGGCCACCATCTCCTTGAATTCCTTCAGGGTGTCTGGCCGTTGGACGCGTAACGAGGATCAGGGGCGAAAAAGCCGATCGTGTTGTAGCCCCAGTAGTTCACCATGCCTTTTTCAAGCAGGTTGCTGTCATTCACAAAAGTGTGGATTGGCAGCAGTTCGACGGAGGTGACGCCCAGGTCCTTGATGTAGTCAATGACTGGTTGCTGGGCCAGCC
Source organism: Acidipila sp. EB88 (assembly GCF_003858395.1). Classification (GTDB taxonomy): domain Bacteria; phylum Acidobacteriota; class Terriglobia; order Terriglobales; family Acidobacteriaceae; genus EB88. Next base: position 2,020 of record NZ_QWEV01000005.1, read on the forward strand.
CAGCGTAGGTGCCGCGCAGGTGCTCCGGTATGTCGTTGCGCTGCTTGGTGAAACCCTTCACATGGGTTTCGTAGAAGATGGTCTCTTCCCAGGGAACATGCTTGCGACCACGCGTACCGGTGAAGTCGAAGTTAGGATCCACCACGATGCATTTCGGGACAAACGGGGCCGAGTCGCGCTCGTCGAACGTTGTATCGTCCATCGACTCCATCACGTAGCCGAAGATGGCCGGGTCCCAGATCACCTCGCCGATGTGGGCGTAGGCGTAGGGGTCGAGCAGGAGCTTGTTGTGATTGAAGCGATGTCCATTTTCCGGCTCATAGGGGCCGTAGACCCTGTACCCATAGCGCTGCCCGGAGCCAGCCCCGGGATGTAGCCGTGCCAGACCTCGTTCGTGTGCTCTGGCAGCGCCAGTCGCTGCAACTCTTCTTTGCCATCGTCTGAAAAAAGACAAAGTTCCACCTTGGTCGCGTGGGCCGAGAAAAGGGCGAAATTGACTCCTTGCCATCCCATGCGCTCCCCGGTGAAATGATGTCCCCTCACGAATCTCGTACTGCGTCGCCTCTGCTGTGCTCACGAATGTTCCTGCCATCTTGTAAAGTCGTATTGCTGAATGAGAACTGGCGGGTAAGATGCAGGATTTCTTCTGCGCAGCAATTCGGGCAGCGATGAGACAATACATAGGCTTGGCCCCGTAGCTCAGGTGGATAGAGCGACGGTTTCCTAAACGCAGGTCGCAAGTTCGAATCTTGCCGGGGCCACCACTACTCACGAGTATTTATGCGGGTTGTAGCGACCACCTTCAAACTTTGTATTTACATCGGTTTGAGCGATGAGGGCTTCGAAAGCTTAACATTGACGCACCTTTGACCCTACGCTGTGTTCTCGCCACTGCGCTCTATGATGCACAGAGAAGCCCCGAAAACCGTTACCGACCCGGTGCACGAACCGTTACAAGGTGTAGGTAAGTTTTGGACGGTAACTAGGCGAAAATACGGCGAAACTGATAAGCTCGTCCAATATGGCTTGGCCTCAACTCCAGCCTTCCACACCTGCACTGGTTTGCCACCTACCGCCCCTGCCGCCGCTTGGTATTCGCGACTGCTAGCGTGCCGAATGTCACCCCTAGCCGCCACAGCGCCGCCAACCTTAAAGTATCCGGACTGCTCTCACGTGCAAGCCTACTCAGCCAACACCCCCACGCTGCATCCGTGGATGGCCGATCCCGACGAGCCCCGTCTTCGTACCATAGCCTCCTCACTGGTGGCATCGGTGAGGTTGACGCGAGCGTCGAACGAGGAGGTCGTGGCCAAAACTCAACCTGTCCAGGAGACCGTAACGACCTCAGTGGAGATAGCGGAGCAGATCTTGCGGCTTTCCTTGGAGAGGGTGCGATCTCTGGCGAAGTGACGTTCTGGGCGATGAGCCACCCTGTAACCGAAAGCGTCCGCTTAGTTTTAGCGATCCTGCCGCGTCTCCCTCGCCATACGAGCCGCCCGATTACCGGTGATGATCAGCACCAGCGCAATCAACGACACCAGGAAGAATGTCCAGTCCAGCACGTGGGTATGCTGATTTTGGTTCAGGTAGATGACTGGTAGCTCGACCATGACGATCACCATGCCAGCACAGACGCGTTTGCTCTCCAGATAATCCATGCCCGGAATCATAGATGGAACCCGACGCATAAAGAAAACCCCAACCGAAGTTGGGGCGAGTTTGCAGAATTGCTGACCGATCTGATGCGACCAGCGTTAACTGGGCTGCAAATGGCGTAAATTCGTTCTACATCTTACTGTCGGCGAAAGCCTGGAGTACTGCCTCCTTGCGCGCCAAGCGATGCGATGCTCTGCGTTCCACAGGCCCGCGCCCGACATAGGCGCGAGTCCTCAGAATCGTTGGTGGGACGATCTCCACAGATTTCACAGGCCCGGCCAGACGGCGCTCAAAGCACGAGACGATAGCATAGACCAGTACAGGGAGGATGAGAAGGGAGAGGGGTTCGAGATACACGGTCAGTCCTTTCGTACTTACGCAGGCATTTGGCGCCCTACGGATTAGCCTCCGCCAGCGCAGGTGATCCGATATGCGCACCCACGCGTAGCCAACAACACCACGATGAGGAGCGCTCCTACAGCAGCGAGCGTGAGCACGACCGAATCCATCGGCCCAGCCTTAATATGGTCAATAGTCCGGGTCGCCCGTCTGAGTTGGATTTATTCCGGGCCTGCGGTAGAGTCAGGCATGCCAGCTAAGGACATATCGGCTCCAGTAGCCGCGTGCATGCGGTATCGACCGCACGTCCCTGACATGCCTAATCTAAAAGAGTTAAGAACAAGATTTCGATTGAGTCAGGCAGATATGGGTCGCCTTCTGGGACCAGTTCAGACGGATGTAGGCAGCGGGAATCGGGTAGGCGTCAACCGGAATTAGGGACGCGCATCCTACTGCACCTTTTAGACCCTGAGCCTGAGACCGTACTAAAAGCGCTTTACCCCAATTTAGAGCTTCAGGCCAACTCAACCGATAAGTGTGAGTCGATCACTGTTCCTGCGGACAATCCCGTTAAGTCACTTAAAACCGGCACGTGATTAGAGACGTCATTCTCGCTCGCCGGTGCATAGCGCTCGACCATTTTCTGGATCGTTAGATCGCGGTACTCAGGCCCTGGAAGTAGCGCCTGAAGAGCCGCGAAGCCTTGTGCTGCCGTGGGAACACCGCGAAGCGAGGATCGCCGTGCGACGCTCCATGCAGCTGCGCGTACTCTCCCCAATCAATATTGCCGGGATTGTTGTTGCGCTGGGCACGGGAGTTGAGGACGTAGAATCCTTCCTCGCGTGCGATGCCTTCGGTGAGAGACATTAGGTTTTCTTTGCCACGATCTGGGCGTCGCGGCGGTAAATGCAGATGTCTGGTGGCGTGATCGCCGAATGGGGAGATATAGCTGAGAGCCTCGCCATGGCACGACATCGTCAAACCGAGCATCGATCCCTCGTCATGGTCCGCCGCTACGTCCACGAGGGCAAGAAATTGAGGCAGATCGCGGCAGGGAAGCTGGGGCTGTAGCCGATGCGCAAGCGACGCCGTCCAGCGCGGAACAGGGAAGTGGAGATCCCGCTTGACGCTCATCCTGAGACCTGCCCGGTCCGCGCGCTTAGGAGCTGGCTCGAGCGGGCCAAGCTAACCCAAGGCCAGGTCTTCCGCCGGATCGATCGACAACTCGCTCGGCCCACTCGTCCTGGCCTCTAGGGGAGCTTGGTATAGCGGAATACCCTCTGAGCTTGGGGATCGAGGAGATTGATTACTCCTGATATGTCGGCTTATGGGGAAGTAACCTCGGGCCGGGAACGGACAGATGCGTTTAAAGTATCCGATACGATGTTCGTAATTCACTAGACAGAATCCGCGTTGTCGGACGTAAGTGGTTTGTTTGTGAGTCATATAGAACCATGGCGGCTCGCTCATGTCAAGAAGTGCTCTACGCGGTGGATAGGCGGAGGGACCACATTCGCCCCTGGCCCAACTTCCCACAGCGGCGTTTATGGTTACTTACCCAGATGGCATCGGGGCTTAATGAGTACATTGGCCTGCTCTCGTCACTTGAGAACGACCGATCCGGGACATTCGACCAGCCGACTCAGATGGACGCAGTACTCTACTGCCTTCTCACCTGTTCCTGTTCACTGTTCTCAGGATTTCGGCGACGACGGCCTGGCCAGGCTTGCTTGAGGGGTCGACCAAATCGAAATGACCGCCATCTACGGGAATAATTGTTACAGAATCGCCCTTGGAGCGGGCGGCAGTCTGATAGTCGACTGCCAAGGTTCCTACGTGTTGCAAGAGGCCGCCGCTGAGGATGATCTGGGGGATGTTTAGCGGGAGAAAGCTCTGAACCGATCCGTCATGATAGCGCGCAGGCTGATCCGCAGGCGTTCCTTCCATGAACTGGGTGACGGCGGGCATTGGGCAGTAATCAGATTCCAAGGGTTGCGCCGCAGTGAGATCGGGTGGACCGTCGATGTCGATGATCTCCTTGATGGCAAGGGGACCGATTGTATGAAGCGGACTGGTGCTTGGCAGCTTAGGCCGGGCGCCAAGCCACAGAGCGAGTTGGCCGCCGGAGGAATGTCCAACGACGAATACCCTTGAGAGATCGAGCTTGTCCTTCGCGGCGATCTTACGTAGATAATCAACGGCTTTGGCCAGGTCAAGGTAAGTATTGGGCCAACCCCCGCCGGGGCTGCCTGCGCGGCGATATTCAATGTTCCACGTTGCCACGCCCCGCTCGTGAGAGCCAAGGACAGAGGCTCCATGAGTGAGTAATCCGGGGGTGGATGATCGCCGGGCAGATGATCTGCCCAACAACCTCCGTGGACGACGATGACCACGGGGACTCGCTCTCCGGAAGTCGGCAGACGGAGCTTTCCGAAGTGCAGAGGGCCAGAATCGTAATGCAATGTCTGAGCGTCTCTTGCGGGTGGTAAAGCCAGTGTCGATTGGGCCGAGGCGAGGCCTGCACAAAGGACAGGTGTGCAGGAGGTCACGAAAAGCCTGCTTATGGTTCCACTCAAGTGGTATTTGGCTGCACTCATCTTCAGTTTCATCTTCCCGCCCCTGGGCTTACGATGAGCCGTAACTCTAGCTGAATCGGCTGATTTCTAGAGTTTAGCCGCCCCTCAGGGGACGGACGCAAATCAACTAATCTCGTTCCGTTGCAATGGGCTGCTAAACACGCGATTCGCCAAAGTATTTATGCATGTGTGCTAAATCGCAAATGCACTCATTGACCACAGATAAGTAATTAGAAGTCGGCATATAGGAAGTGCTCTGATGAGGTTGCTGTCCCCCTCTCGGGCTGTCACTCACTTCCGTTAGCGGCTTGTCACCACTTAGCGACGGGTTCAGGTGAAGTCGATATCGACACAGAGCCGCGCACCTGCTGCACAAACGAATGTACTTGGTCTTCTGAACAACGCAGGCTGGTCAACCTGTATGTAGTGGCCGCTGTGCTGAACGACCACCTCTACTGTTAGCAGAAAGCGTTCTCAAGCCCTCCTGCTTCTGGTTCCACATCTGATCCTTCGTCTCTCGAGAGAGATCAAGATGGGGAGCTGCGACGGCCGAAGAGCTGCAGCCTCGTGCGCGGAAATATCGAAGTTGCCCAGTTCTCCTTGGAAAGCCGCAAGGTTTTCTCTGCATACACCCTCAAGTGTTGGAGCAATGGGGTGGAATCGATCACCTGGATTACCTCCAGGGCATGCTCCCAGAGGGCGATTTCTCTAGCCTCTCGTCGCGTAGTCACCGGGTCACTCCAGCCGTGGCCGCGCGGGTCGAAAGAGCAGGTACGGGTCGTCCTACCCAGGACAGGCTGCACGCCGCTCCAGACCAACCCGTCATTGCCTAAGCCTGAATCAAGAACAAGCGTCGGGCTGCCGGCACCTTGGCAGTTGATTGGCATGCGATGACCGTCAGCGATGAGTGTAGTCCCGGGTGGGGGTCGCATCGCGACAAGCAACAGCGTCAACACTGATTAGAACCACAATTGTGACTGCACAATACCCAGCAACAGAAGTGGTAAGCCCTCGGCAAGACGCCTCGCCATGGGAGAGGGCCGCCGACGTAGAGCCAACGACCGGGCGAGACAGAAACCTGAGACGCAAATCCCACAGCACACACAATCATAAGAGGCGAGAAGATCATCGCACCTCCTGAATGGAAGCGTATTCTCCTGCGTCGGTAAGGAAAAGTCGCCTTGCGGAAAGTGATCCGCTTCACACTGGGCAAAGGCAGAACTCACGCTTCCAGTCTCCCGGTGAACCGGGCCGATAGCGTGAGGACAATGCCAGCGGAAAGGACGCCGAAGCCCGACCACTCCGGCAGCGTTGACGTGATGCTCCCAACAGCATCAGTCCCACTCCGATGAGCATGAAACCGACCCAGCGTCTGCCTAGACCCATCACGTCTCTCTTGGAAGTCATTGCATGCACATGGACTGCGATCTTGTCCGGGTTTCCAAGCGTCTCTTTTACCTCATCCGGGCTCATGCCGAGCTTGATGGTCTTGCTCTCGACGGATCGGATCGGGACGGCAACGGCGGACGGTCGTCGGTACCAGACGCGCGTTCGTCGCGGTGCGATCGCTGCGTTCCGATCGTTGACTCGTCTTCTTCACGTCCTCGCGGCGTCATGCTGTCCAGACCCGGGAGCTTGACGTTCAACTCGGCCCGGTAACGGGTGCCCTGCCTTTCGGCTAGTGTCGTGACATTAACCGTAAGCAGCTCATGAGGACTGTATCCTTTTTCGGCGGCATGGATACGAAGAGCAAGATGCCAAACGTGATTTACCGTCTGCTTGATTAGCCGGAGGTCTGACTGGCGTGGCCAGCTTTTCTTGCTGGCAGCTTGGCCTTTGTCTTCGCTGGCTCAGAGGCGGGCTCCATACCTGGATCAGGCAGCAACACCCTTCCACCTTGCAAGAGCTTCATCACGTTGAAAGCAGTCGCTCGGGAGGATACTGCTCCCTTGCTGGCGCGCCAGATGTCTGCGGCGGTCAGCAGAACGTCCACAGCAATCCGCGGCTGTTAGAAGCACCGCCGGATCGTCATGTGCAACATGCAGACTCTTGGCAAGTTGCTCTGGAGCCCCCGCTGCTGTTCGCCAAGGTAGGTAGTCCCAAAGCCTGGCGCGCGCAGCGCGGCGATTGGCCAAGGATTGATCGAACCAGAAGCGCGCGCTTCGGATCTTCATCCTCGACCGCCAGTACAGCAAAGATTGGCATCGGCGAGCGCCCGTTCTACCGGTGCATCCTGAACACGTAGAGCGAAAACCTCAGTGAATTTTGCCGTGTTCGCCGTAAAGCTCGCCAGGACGATGGCGTCTTTACTCGGAAAATATCGGTACAGGTGTGACGGGCTGACATCGGCCGCCGCCGCGATTGTTTCCATCGTCGTCTGCTCATAGCGCCACTGGCGAAGAGCGTCATAGCTTCCGCAATGATGCGGTCTCTGCTGCGCTGCGCCTTTCGCTCTCTCATGCTTGACATGATCCTACATGAACATGAGGAAGAGGCATCTCCCATATGAAAGTCACTGTCAAATGAACAAGACTCTTTTTCTAATGTAGGATCATGTCATCGGCATGAGAGAGCGAAAGGCGCAGCGCACAGCAGAGACCGCATCATTGCGGAAGCTATGACGCTCTTCGCCAGTGGCGGCTATGAGCAGACGACGATGGAAACAATCGCGGCGGCGGCCGATGTCAGCCCGTCCACCCTGTACCGATATTTTCCGAGTAAAGACGCCATCGTCCTGGCGAGCTTTACGGCGAACACGGCAAAATTCACTGAGGTTTTCGCTCTACGTGTTCAGGATGCACCGGTAGAACGGGCGCTCGCCCGATGCAATCTTTGCTGTACTGGCGTCGAGGATGAAGATCCGAAGCGCGCGCTTCTGGTTCGATCAATCCTTGGCCAATCGCCCGCTGCGCGCGCCAGGCTTTGGGACTACCTTGGCGAACAGCAGCGGGGGCTCGCAGAGCAACTTGCCAAGAGTCTGCATGTTGCACATGACGATCCGGCGGTGCTTCTAACAGCCCGGATTGCTGTGGACGTTCTGCTGACCGCCGCAGACATCTGGCGCGCCAGCAAGGGAGCAGTATCCTCCCGAGCGACTGCTTTCACGTGATGAAGCTCTTGCAAGGTGGAAGGGTGTTGCTGCCTGATCCAGGTATGGAGCCCGCCTCTGAGCCAGCGAAGACAAAGGCCAAGCTGCCAGCAAGAAAAGCTGGCCACGCCAGTCAGACCTCCGGCTAATCAAGCAGACGGTAAATCACGTTTGGCATCTTGCTCTTCGGTATCCATGCCGCCGAAAAGGATACAGTCCTCATGGAGCTGCTTACGGTTAATGTCACGACACTAGCCGAAAGGCAGGGCACCCGTTACCGCCGGGCCGAGTTGAACGTCAAGCTCCCGGGTCTGGACAGCATGACGCCCGAGGACGTGAAGAAGACGATCGACACCGTGGTTGCCGATCCCGCCACCGCCTCTGCCGTCGAGAGCAAGACCATCAAGCTCGGCATGAGCCCGGATGAGAAGAAGCGCTTGGAAAGCCGCGACAAGATCGCAGTCCATGTGCATGCAATGACTTCCAAGAGAGACGTGATGGGTCTAGGCAGACGCTGGGTCGGTTTCATGCTCATCGGAGTGGGACTGATGCTGTTGGGAGCATCACGTCAACGCTGGCCGGAGTGGTCGGGCTTCGGCGTCCTTTCCGCTGGCATTGTCCTCACGCTATCGGCCCGGTTCACCGGGAGACTGGAAGCGTGAGTTCTGCCTTTGCCCAGTGTGAAGCGGATCACTTTCCGCAAGGCGACTTTTCCTTACCGACGCAGGAGAATACGCTTCCATTCAGGAGGTGCGATGATCTTCTCGCCTCTTATGATTGTGTGCTGTGGGATTTGCGTCTCAGGTTTCTGTCTCGCCCGGTCGTTGGCTCTACGTCGGCGGCCCTCTCCCATGGCGAGGCGTCTTGCCGAGGCTTACCACTTCTGTTGCTGGGTATTGGTGCAGTCACAATTGTGGTTCTAATCAGTGTTGACGCTGTTGCTTGTCGCGATGCGACCCCCACCCGGGACTACACTCATCGCTGACGGTCATCGCATGCCAATCAACTGCCAAGGTGCCGGCAGCCCGACGCTTGTTCTTGATTCAGGCTTAGGCAATGACGGGTTGGTCTGGAGCGGCGTGCAGCCTGTCCTGGGTAGGACGACCCGTACCTGCTCTTTCGACCGCGCAGGCCACGGCTGGAGTGACCCGGTGACTACGCGACGAGAGGCTAGAGAAATCGCCCTCTGGGAGCATGCCCTGGAGGTAATCCAGGTGATCGATTCCACCCCATTGCTCCAACACTTGAGGGTGTATGCAGAGAAAACCTTGCGGCTTTCCAAGGAGAACTGGGCAACTTCGATATTTCCGCGCACGAGGCTGCAGCTCTTCGGCCGTCGCAGCTCCCCATCTTGATCTCTCTCGAGAGACGAAGGATCAGATGTGGAACCAGAAGCAGGAGGGCTTGAGAACGCTTTCTGCTAACAGTAGAGGGTGGTCGTTCAGCACAGCGGCCACTACATACAGGTTGACCAGCCTGCGTTGTTCAGAAGACCAAGTACATTCGTTTGTGCAGCAGGTGCGCGGCTCTGTGTCGATATCGACTTCACCTGAACCCGTCGCTAAGTGGTGACAAGCCGCTAACGGAAGTGAGTGACAGCCCGAGAGGGGACAGCAACCTCATCAGAGCACTTCCTATATGCCGACTTCTAATTACTTATCTGTGGTCAATGAGTGCATTTGCGATTTAGCACACATGCATAAATACTTTGGCGAATCGCGTGTTTAGCAGCCCATTGCAACGGAACGAGATTAGATTTGCGTCCGTCCCCTGAGGGGCGGCTAAACTCTAGAAATCAGCCGATTCAGCTAGAGTTACGGCTCATCGTAAGCCCAAGGGGCGGGAAGATGAAACTGAAGATGAGTGCAGCCAAATACCACTTGAGTGGAACCATAAGCAGGCTTTTCGTGACCTCCTGCACACCTGTCCTTTGTGCAGGCCTCGCCTCGGCCCAATCGACACTGGCTTTACCACCCGCAAGAGACGCTCAGACATTGCATTACGATTCTGGCCCTCTGCACTTCGGAAAGCTCCGTCTGCCGACTTCCGGAGAGCGAGTCCCCGTGGTCATCGTCGTCCACGGAGGTTGTTGGGCAGATCATCTGCCCGCGCGATCATCCACCCCCGGATTACTCACTCATGGAGCCTCTGTCCTTGGCTCTCACGAGCGGGGCGTGGCAACGTGGAACATTGAATATCGCCGCGCAGGCAGCCCCGGCGGGGGTTGGCCCAATACTTACCTTGACCTGGCCAAAGCCGTTGATTATCTACGTAAGATCGCCGCGAAGGACAAGCTCGATCTCTCAAGGGTATTCGTCGTTGGACATTCCTCCGGCGGCCAACTCGCTCTGTGGCTTGGCGCCCGGCCTAAGCTGCCAAGCACCAGTCCGCTTCATACAATCGGTCCCCTTGCCATCAAGGAGATCATCGACATCGACGGTCCACGATCTCACTGCGGCGCAACCCTTGGAATCTGATTACTGCCCAATGCCCGCCGTCACCCAGTTCATGGAAGGAACGCCTGCGGATCAGCCTGCGCGCTATCATGACGGATCGGTTCAGAGCTTTCTCCCGCTAAACATCCCCCAGATTCATCCGGCTCGCAGGCGCTCTTGCAACACGTAGGAACCTTGGCAGTCGACTATCAGACTGCCGCCCGCTCCAAGGGCGATTCTGTAACAATTATTCCCGTAGATGGCGGTCATTTCGATTTGGTCGACCCCTCAAGCAAGCCTGGCCAGGCCGTCGTCGCCGAAATCCTGAGAACAGTGAACAGGAACAGGTGAGAAGGCAGTAGAGTACTGCGTCCATCTGAGTCGGCTGGTCGAATGTCCCGGATCGGTCGTTCTCAAGTGACGAGAGCAGGCCAATGTACTCATTAAGCCCCGATGCCATCTGGGTAAGTAACCATAAACGCCGCTGTGGGAAGTTGGGCCAGGGGCGAATGTGGTCCCTCCGCCTATCCACCGCGTAGAGCACTTCTTGACATGAGCGAGCCGCCATGGTTCTATATGACTCACAAACAAACCACTTACGTCCGACAACGCGGATTCTGTCTAGTGAATTACGAACATCGTATCGGATACTTTAAACGCATCTGTCCGTTCCCGGCCCGAGGTTACTTCCCCATAAGCCGACATATCAGGAGTAATCAATCTCCTCGATCCCCAAGCTCAGAGGGTATTCCGCTATACCAAGCTCCCTAGAGGCCAGGACGAGTGGGCCGAGCGAGTTGTCGATCGATCCGGCGGAAGACCTGGCCTTGGGTTAGCTTGGCCCGCTCGAGCCAGCTCCTAAGCGCGCGGACCGGGCAGGTCTCAGGATGAGCGTCAAGCGGGATCTCCACTTCCCTGTTCCGCGCTGGACGGCGTCGCTTGCGCATCGGCTACAGCCCCAGCTTCCCTGCCGCGATCTGCCTCAATTTCTTGCCCTCGTGGACGTAGCGGCGGACCATGACGAGGGATCGATGCTCGGTTTGACGATGTCGTGCCATGGCGAGGCTCTCAGCTATATCTCCCCATTCGGCGATCACGCCACCAGACATCTGCATTTACCGCCGCGACGCCCAGATCGTGGCAAAGAAAACCTAATGTCTCTCACCGAAGGCATCGCACGCGAGGAAGGATTCTACGTCCTCAACTCCCGTGCCCAGCGCAACAACAATCCCGGCAATATTGATTGGGGAGAGTACGCGCAGCTGCATGGAGCGTCGCACGGCGATCCTCGCTTCGCGGTGTTTCCCACGGCAGCACAAGGCTTCGCGGCTCTTCAGGCGCTACTTCCAGGGCCTGAGTACCGCGATCTAACGATCCAGAAAATGGTCGAGCGCTATGCACCGGCGAGCGAGAATGACGTCTCTAATCACGTGCCGGTTTTAAGTGACTTAACGGGATTGTCCGCAGGAACAGTGATCGACTCACACTTATCGGTTGAGTTGGCCTGAAGCTCTAAATTGGGGTAAAGCGCTTTTAGTACGGTCTCAGGCTCAGGGTCTAAAAGGTGCAGTAGGATGCGCGTCCCTAATTCCGGTTGACGCCTACCCGATTCCCGCTGCCTACATCCGTCTGAACTGGTCCCAGAAGGCGACCCATATCTGCCTGACTCAATCGAAATCTTGTTCTTAACTCTTTTAGATTAGGCATGTCAGGGACGTGCGGTCGATACCGCATGCACGCGGCTACTGGAGCCGATATGTCCTTAGCTGGCATGCCTGACTCTACCGCAGGCCCGGAATAAATCCAACTCAGACGGGCGACCCGGACTATTGACCATATTAAGGCTGGGCCGATGGATTCGGTCGTGCTCACGCTCGCTGCTGTAGGAGCGCTCCTCATCGGTGGTGTTGTTGGCTACGCGTGGGTGCGCATATCGGATCACCTGCGCTGGCGGAGGCTAATCCGTAGGGCGCCAAATGCCTGCGTAAGTACGAAAGGACTGACCGTGTATCTCGAACCCCTCTCCCTTCTCATCCTCCCTGTACTGGTCTATGCTATCGTCTCGTGCTTTGAGCGCCGTCTGGCCGGGCCTGTGAAATCTGTGGAGATCGTCCCACCAACGATTCTGAGGACTCGCGCCTATGTCGGGCGCGGGCCTGTGGAACGCAGAGCATCGCATCGCTTGGCGCGCAGGAGGCAGTACTCCAGGCTTTCGCCGACAGTAAGATGTAGAACGAATTTACGCCATTTGCAGCCCAGTTAACGCTGGTCGCATCAGATCGGTCAGCAATTCTGCAAACTCGCCCCAACTTCGGTTGGGGTTTTCTTTATGCGTCGGGTTCCATCTATGATTCCGGGCATGGATTATCTGGAGAGCAAACGCGTCTGTGCTGGCATGGTGATCGTCATGGTCGAGCTACCAGTCATCTACCTGAACCAAAATCAGCATACCCACGTGCTGGACTGGACATTCTTCCTGGTGTCGTTGATTGCGCTGGTGCTGATCATCACCGGTAATCGGGCGGCTCGTATGGCGAGGGAGACGCGGCAGGATCGCTAAAACTAAGCGGACGCTTTCGGTTACAGGGTGGCTCATCGCCCAGAACGTCACTTCGCCAGAGATCGCACCCTCTCCAAGGAAAGCCGCAAGATCTGCTCCGCTATCTCCACTGAGGTCGTTACGGTCTCCTGGACAGGTTGAGTTTTGGCCACGACCTCCTCGTTCGACGCTCGCGTCAACCTCACCGATGCCACCAGTGAGGAGGCTATGGTACGAAGACGGGGCTCGTCGGGATCGGCCATCCACGGATGCAGCGTGAGGGTGTTGGCTGAGTAGGCTTGCACGTGAGAGCAGTCCGGATACTTTAAGGTTGGCGGCGCTGGTGGCGGCTAGGGGTGACATTCGGCACGCTAGCAGTCGCGAATACCAAGCGGCGGCAGGGGCGGTAGGTGGCAAACCAGTGCAGGTGTGGAAGGCTGGAGTTGAGGCCAAGCCATATTGGACGAGCTTATCAGTTTCGCCGTATTTTCGCCTAGTTACCGTCCAAAACTTACCTACACCTTGTAACGGTTCGTGCACCGGTCGGTAACGGTTTTCGGGGCTTCTCTGTGCATCATAGAGCGCAGTGGCGAGAACACAGCGTAGGGTCAAAGGTGCGTCAATGTTAAGCTTTCGAAGCCCTCATCGCTCAAACCGATGTAAATACAAAGTTTGAAGGTGGTCGCTACAACCCGCATAAATACTCGTGAGTAGTGGTGGCCCCGGCAAGATTCGAACTTGCGACCTGCGGTTTAGGAAACCGTCGCTCTATCCACCTGAGCTACGGGGCCAAGCCTATGTATTGTCTCATCGCTGCCCGAATTGCTGCGCAGAAGAAATCCTGCATCTTACCCGCCAGTTCTCATTCAGCAATACGACTTTACAAGATGGCAGGAACATTCGTGAGCACAGCAGAGGCGACGCAGTACGAGATTCGTGAGGGGACATCATTTCACCGGGGAGCGCATTGGGATGGCAAGGGAGTCAATTTCGCCCTTTTCTCGGCCCACGCGACCAAGGTGGAACTTTGTCTTTTTTCAGACGATGGCAAAGAAGAGTTGCAGCGACTGGCGCTGCCAGAGCACACGAACGAGGTCTGGCACGGCTACATCCCGGGGCTGGCTCCCGGGCAGCGCTATGGGTACAGGGTCTACGGCCCCTATGAGCCGGAAAATGGACATCGCTTCAATCACAACAAGCTCCTGCTCGACCCCTACGCCTACGCCCACATCGGCGAGGTGATCTGGGACCCGGCCATCTTCGGCTACGTGATGGAGTCGATGGACGATACAACGTTCGACGAGCGCGACTCGGCCCCGTTTGTCCCGAAATGCATCGTGGTGGATCCTAACTTCGACTTCACCGGTACGCGTGGTCGCAAGCATGTTCCCTGGGAAGAGACCATCTTCTACGAAACCCATGTGAAGGGTTTCACCAAGCAGCGCAACGACATACCGGAGCACCTGCGCGGCACCTACGCTGGGCTGGCCCAGCAACCAGTCATTGACTACATCAAGGACCTGGGCGTCACCTCCGTCGAACTGCTGCCAATCCACACTTTTGTGAATGACAGCAACCTGCTTGAAAAAGGCATGGTGAACTACTGGGGCTACAACACGATCGGCTTTTTCGCCCCTGATCCTCGTTACGCGTCCAACCGGCCAGACACCCTGAAGGAATTCAAGGAGATGGTGGCCAAGTACCACGAGGCAGGGCTCGAGGTGATCCTTGACGTGGTCTACAACCACACGGCTGAAGGCAATGAAAAAGGACCAACGTTGTCCTTCAAGGGTATCGACAACGCAAGCTACTATCGCCTGCTCCCTGACCAGCCACGCTACTACATCAACGAAACCGGTACCGGCAACACGGTCAACGTGAGCCATCCGCGCGTGCTGCAGATGGTCATGGATTCGCTCCGTTACTGGGTGGAAGGCACCAATGTCGATGGCTTCCGCTTCGACCTTGGCACCATCCTGGCGCGCGAACCCAACGGCTTCGACAACAAGAGCGGCTTCCTCAAGGCCTGCTCGCAGGACCCCCTTCTGCAGACAGTGAAGCTCATCGCAGAGCCATGGGACTGCGGCCCCGGCGGCTACCAGGTCGGTGGTTTTCCCCCGGGCTGGGCTGAATGGAACGACAAGTTCCGCGACACGGTGCGCGATTTCTGGCGCGACCAGGCACCTGCTTCGGAGCTGACCGAGCGCATCTGCGCGTCCAACGCCGTGTTCAACCACCATGGCCGCAAGCCGTGGGCCTCCGTCAACTTCCTCACGGCGCATGACGGCTTCACGCTCAACGACATCGTGACCTACAACGAGAAGCACAACGATGCCAACGGCGAGAACAACAACGACGGCAGCTCTGACAATCGCTCATGGAACTGCGGCGTTGAGGGACCTACCGACGACGAGGCGATCAACGCCCTGCGTTCGCGGCAGATCCGCAATATGCTGGCCACGTTGCTGCTTTCGCAGGGCACGCCCATGCTGCTCGCGGGCGACGAGTTTGGCAGAACGCAGGGAGGCAACAACAACGCGTACTGCCAGGATTCCGAGATCTCGTGGCTGAACTGGGACCTGCACGACAAGGGCAAGCACCTCATCGCCTTTGTGAAGGAGTTGACCCGTCTCCGTCACAAGTTCCCCATCCTGCGCCGCAGCCGCTTCTACGAGGGCTACTACAACGAGGCGATCGGCGTGAAGGATCTCACCTGGATCAACGCCAACGGCACCGAGATGGAAGACGAGCACTGGGGCGACTCCAACATGAAGTGCTTCGGCATGCTTATGGATGGCCGCGCGCAGCCCACAGGAATCCAGAAGCGCGGCGGCGATGCCACCCTGCTGCTGGTCATCAACGAGCACAGTGATCTCGTCCAGTTCACGCTTCCCGAGTCCTATGGCGGCGAAGAGTGGGCCCTGCTGATCGACACCAACCTCGAGGAGAATGGCGCTTCCGGCAGCTTCAAAACAGGCGAGGCATACGGCGTGACGGCGCGCTCTGTGCTGCTGCTTGCCTTGAAGAGCGAGAACGCGCAGTCTGGCCAGTACTAGAACACTCAACAGAGATGTGAGTCCGCCCGTCGCGGACTCACATCCCTGGAGGGTCTCCTATGCTAGGCTTTCGCTTGGTGGAACCGTTCCTGCAACAGCTTTTTTCCGAGGAGTACCGCGTCCTTCGGCCGCGTGCTCCGATCCCTCCCATTCATGCCCGGTTTCGCAAGTTCACCAGCCTGAACACGACGATCCGCATGCGTGAGGGCGTGTTACGCGTGCACCTTTCCGATCTCCTGGAAGGCGCACCCGAGCCGGTGTTGCGCGCGATTGCTCACATTCTGCTTGCCAAGCTCTATCGCAAGCCGATCGAAGCGACCCATGCTTCCCGATATAAGCGCTACACCCTCTCTGAACCGGTTGTTCGACAGACCGAGCAGATACGGCAGTTGCGCGGGCGCAAGCGAGTGATTACAGCCAAGGGGCAGTACTGGGATCTCGACGAGGTCTTTGAGTCGCTCAACACCAGCTTCTTCTTCGGGCTGCTGGGGAGACCCGTGCTGACGTGGAGTGAACACAACGCGCGCCGTCTTCTGGGGCACTACGATGCCGCGCACAACACCATCATGGTCAGCCGCGTGTTCGACCGTGCCGACGTGCCTCGCTTCGCCATCGAGTACCTGATGTACCACGAAATGCTGCACCTGAAGCACCCTGTGACGGTACGGCGCGGGCGGCGATGCGTGCACCCCCGGGCGTTCCAGGAGGAAGAAGAACTCTTCCCCCAGATCGACGCAGCCCGGGCATATCTGAAAACACTTTAGAAAGCTTTAGGCAGTTCGGAGCGGCACAACACTGGCCCGACCAGCGGTGTCCGCGACGAAACGAAGGATGCGGTCGGCGAAAAGCTCTGGCGCCTCTTCAAATGGCAGGTGCCCCAACTCGGGCAGGATCTCGAGGGGAGCACGCAGCACCGCGCGGAGTCGCCAGGCCGAACTGAGTGAGACGGCGCGGTCCTGGGCTCCCCACAACAGCATCGTCGGCAGCTTGCGCAGCCGCGGGAGCATGGGAACCAGTGCTGTCATATCGGGCACCCAGTGCCGGAGCACAGACAGGATGTACTCCACGGTCCCGGGGCGGCGCAGCGACTCGACGTACTCCTCGAGTGAGCCGGCGCGTACCCGGGTGGGATCACCATACATGCGGCATAGCGCCGCCTGATGCACCCACGAGGGAGCGGCCGGCAGCCAGTGCGCCACACGGCGGCCGATCCGTGTGCCGGCAAAGCGGATTTGCGGCTGGGACTGCATGCAGAAAGGATTCGCCGGCGCGTGAAGCAGGAGCGAACGCACCCGTTGCGGGAACATCGCGGCGAAACACATGGCCACAGCGCCTCCATGCGAGGTGCCGACCAGGTCTACCCGCTCAAGACCAGCATGGTCCATCCACAATGCCAATCGCCGGGCCGATGCCTGCAGACTGCCGTCAATCCCGCGCACCCGCTCCGACTGGCCTATGCCAATCGCGTCCACGGCGTACACAGTGGCCTCCCGGGCCAAGACGCGCATCACCGGCATCCATGCCGCAGCCGCACCCAGCAGGCCATGCACCAGCACCACCGGTGCACCTGCGCCGGCGACCAGCGCATGCATGCGATATCCGTCGATCAACGCGTCACACGCACGTATCGCGACCTGCTCGGTGGAAGGCGCATCCGTGCCGCTCGGAACTGTTCGGCTCAAGTCCATGAGCTGAAGAGCCGTGCGACGGGAGACGAGGCTCGCCTCGGTGGGTGTGCTCGCTGGGTGGAAGTCCGTGACCGCCACAGTAGCGGGTCGCGGCTCCTCTGGATGATTGTTCGGCAAGGTACTTCTCTCCGGGAACTAATACGCGCGTGTCGGGGGTATGCGCATGCAAGGCCACGTTGGCGCAAACTCGATTGTTACAGACATGTGAATGAAGTTGTAGTGAAATCTTGACCCGCGGTGGTGGAGAGAACTCGAGGTCTCGGGAGCAACTGTATAGTTTCCAGTAGTCTCCTCCCATATTTGCGAGACTGTGACGGTGCAATGCTGCATCGTCTGCGCGCAAATTACGGGAATATCCTCATGAGAGCAGCATCGTACGGGCGCGGGTGTGCTTTAGAAATGGCCCTCGACGTGCAAGGTCATCAGTCGGTGGTCACGAAGAGGTGATCACACCTCAGCATGGAACGGTCTCTCCAAACCCGAGTAGTTGCCCTGACGCTTGCCCTGCTGACCGTAGCCGCGGTGCTTCTTGCGGTCCTGAACTTTCAGCAGGAGCAGCATTTTCAGCGGCCGACCGACGGCGTCTGGTGGAGCGAGTCTCAGGGCGCCCTCGAAGCAGACCGGGTACCGCATAACAGCGCGGGTGAGCGCGCCGGCATCAAGGCCGGCGACTTCCTGCTGTCGGTAAATCAGCAGCCCATGCCCCGCACGGCCGCGCTTGCCCGCGAGTGGTACCACACCAAGGTCTATGGTTCGGCGAGCTATGTGATCTCGCGGCGCGGCATCCGGATCGACGTCCCGGTCATTCTGGACAGCGCGGATACCAGTATCAACTTCGGCGAGCGGCTCATCGCGCTGGTGTACCTCGGCATTGGACTGTACGTGCTGCTGCGCCGCTGGACAGCGCCGCATGCCACTCATTTTTATATCTTCTGCCTGGCTTCTTTTGCCGTGTACTCGTTCCTCTACACCGGCAAGCTCAACGCATTTGACCAGGTCGTGTACTGGGCCGGGATCGTGGCGGGCGCGCTCCAGCCAGCCCTGTTTCTGCACTTTGCGCTGTCGTTCAGCAGCCGTTCCGGCCGCCGCAAAGCCGCGGTGCTCTGGCTCACCTACCTGCCGGCTTGCCTCATCATCGGGTTGCAGGTGTTTGCCCGGCTGCACTGGCAGGCCACGGGCATCCTGGCACACCGTCTCGACCAGATCGCCACCGCCTATCTCGACGCGTTCTACGTCCTGGCCACCGTGCTTTTTGCCGTGGAGCATCGCCGGGCCGGCCGCGAGGACGGCCAGGTGCTTCGGCGCCAGCAGTTAAAGTGGTTGACGCGCGGCTCGATCCTGAGCATCGTTCCCTTCTCGGTGCTGTACGTCTTCCCGTACCTGCTGGATATCGGCACCCCCGAGTCGCTGCGCAACCTCGCCATCCTGGCGCTTGTGATCCTGCCGCTCACCTTCGCCTGGGCGATCGTGCGCTACCGCCTGATGGACGTCGACCTGATCTTCAAGCGCGGCGTGACCTACACACTGGCTACCGCCTCGCTGGTCGGCTTCTACTTCGTGGTCGTTGCGGTGATCGCGGAGACAGTGCACACCAAGCTGCCGGCTGCCGGCACCTACGGGCTGCTGGCGGCGATCATCATCACCTCCGCACTATTCGACCCGGTCAAACGCGCGATCCAGAACCGCGTGGATCGCCTGTTTGATCGCAAGCGCTATGACTACCGGCAAACCCTGATCGAGTTCGGCAAAGGCCTGGGCACCCAGACTGACCTTGATCACCTGCTCACCTCCATCACCAGCCGCCTCTCCCAGACCCTGCTGGTGGCGCGGGTCGCTGTGTTCCTGGCTAGCGGGGAAAGTGCAGCCGAGCGCACAGACGCGCCCGGAGCCTTCCGGCTTGCGGCTGCCCATGGGCTCCCGCCTGCCCTGGTCTCCGACGCGGCGCCGCTCGCTCTGGGGTTTCTGGACTTCGATCAGCCGGACGCCGGAACCCACATCTTCCTGGAAAACCCGCAGCAGGCATTGCACCTCGCGGACCAGGAGCGTCGCACCGCGGCGGCACTGGAGCTGCACTACTACCTGCCCTGCCAGGTGCAGGATCGCACCATCGCTGTCATTGGCTTGGGGCGCACCACCGATGGCGATTTTCTCTCGAGCGAAGACGTGGAGCTACTGGAATCGCTGGCCGGCTACATCGGCATCGCCATCCAGAACGCGGCCCTGTACGCCAGCCTCCAGCGCAAGATCGAAGAGTTCGAGCGGCTCAAGGAGTTCAACGAGAACATCGTCGAATCCACCAATGTGGGCATCCTCGCGCTCGATCTTGATGAACGCATCGAGAGCTGGAACGCGCAGATGGAAGTGCTCTACGCGATGCCGCGCGCGGTGGTGCTGGGACAGCGGCTTGCCGATGTGTTTGACGACGCCTTCGTGCGTGAGTTCCACCGCGTCAAGGACGAGCCCGGTGTGCACTACCTCTACAAGTTCCCCCTGGGTACCCGGGGCGAGGCGCCGGGCGAGGAGAACCGCGTCGCGAACATCTCGATCGCGCCCCTGGTTTCCCGCGAGTTCCAGACACTGGGGCGCATCGTGCTGGTCGACGACATCACCGCCCGCGTGGGCCTCGAGTCCCAGCTTGCCCAGGCGGAGAAGCTCTCTTCCATCGGGCTGCTGGCTGCCGGCGTAGCGCACGAGGTCAACACCCCGCTTGCCGTAATCTCGTCCTACACGCAGATGCTGAGCAAGCAGCTCCGCGATGATGCCAAGCTCGCCCCGTTGCTCGACAAGATTACCAAGCAGACGTTTCGAGCGTCCGAAATTGTGAATGGCCTGCTGAACTTCTCACGCACTGGCGGCGCCGAGTTCCGGGCAACCGACCTGAATGCCGTGGTGCGGGAAACCCTGGCGCTGCTGGAGCACCAGCTCAAGACAGCGCGGATCGAGCTCGTCTGCGATCTGGATCCAGCCCTGCCGGCGATCCAGGGCAACAATGGCAAGCTCCAGCAGGTGTTCTTGAACCTCTTCCTCAATGCGAAAGACGCCATGCAGGACGGAGGACGTCTCGAGGTCAGCACGCGCTACAACGGCATGGTCACGGTCTCTGTGTGCGACTCGGGCTCCGGCATTGCGCCCGAGCACGTGCAGCGCATTTATGATCCGTTCTTCACCACCAAGAGCGCTATCAAGGAAGGCCAGCGCCGCGGTACCGGGCTTGGTCTCGCCGTCACCTACGGCATCATGCAGGAGCATTCCGGCAAGATCCGTGTGGAATCGCAGCCTGGCGCTGGTACTACCTTTGCGCTCGAATTTCCGTTGAAAGAGAAACCAGCGCATGTCTGAAACGACCTATGTAGCCACACCTCCATCCAAGGCTCCTGCCCATCGCGGCACAGAGCACACGATCCTCATCATCGATGATGAGGCTGGCATTCGCGAGACGCTCGAGACCCTGCTCGACCTTGAGGGCTACCAGGTAGAGACGGCGATTGACGGCGAGGCGGGGCTGGGTCGGATCGAGCAACGGCCCTACGACCTAGTTCTGCTTGACCTTGCCTTGCCCGGCAAGAATGGTATCGAGATCCTGCAGCTTATCCGCGAGCGCGCCCCAGAGCTGCCCGTGATCATGTTGACCGCCTACGGCACGGTCGACAACGTGGTGGACGCGATCCGCGCCGGCGCCCAGAACTTCGTCCAGAAACCATGGATAACGAGAAGCTGCTGGCGGACATCCGTGCCGCCATCGCCCGATACCGGGCCGAAGAAGAAAACGTCCAGCTCAAGCGTGCCCTGAAGCAGCGCTACAACTTTCCGCACATCATCGGCAAGAGCGAGATCATGCTCCGTATCTTCGACACGGTGGCGCAGATCGCGCCCTCCCGGTCCACCGTGCTGATCCAGGGCGAGAGCGGCACCGGCAAGGAGTTGATTGCAAAGGCAGTGCACGCCAACTCGCCGCGCAAGGAAAAGCCGTTCGTCCCGGTCAACACCGGCGCGGTACCGACGGACCTGCTCGAGTCCACCCTGTTCGGCCACGTGAAGGGTGCGTTTACCTCCGCCGTCACCGCCAAGAAGGGCCTGTTTGAAGTCGCCAACGGCGGCACGCTTTTCCTGGACGAGATCGGCACGATGCCGCTTGATACCCAGGCCAAGATCCTGCGCGTGCTGCAGGACAAGCGCTTCATGCACCTTGGCGGAACGCAGGAGATCCAGGTGGATGTCCGCATCATCACCGCGACAAACGTCGATCTTCGCCAGGCAGTGCGCGAAGGCAAGTTCCGCGAGGATCTTTTCTATCGCCTGGATGTGATCCGGTTCGAGCTGCCACCGCTGCGTGCGCGCCGCGAAGACATCCCAGCACTGGCTACCCACTTTCTGCGCCGCTACTCGGATGAAAACGAGCTGCCCATGCGCACCCTGTCACCCGAAGCCCTGCGCGCGCTGATGGATTACGACTGGCCCGGCAATGTGCGCGAACTTGAAAACGTGATGGAGCGCGGGGTGGTGCTCAGCACGAGTCAGCACATCGGGCTTGAGCTGCTTCCGCCGCATGTTACGGGCAAGAGCTACTCCTCAAGCCTGCTCGAGCACTCCACCAATGCTTCCCTCTTTGACATCATGGAGGACATTGAACGGCGCATCATCATCGACAAGCTGGAGCGCTGCAACTGGAACCAGACCGAGGCGGCCGAACAGTTTCGCATTCCACTTTCGACCCTGAACCAGAAGATTAAACGTCTCAGCGTCGAGATCAAGAAGCGGACGCGCGAGGCCTAGCCCGTCGTCCGGCATCCGCCTCGCGTATGCTCACACAAGGTGAGCTCCAGCGCCGGTTCGCATCAAAGTACCTGGACTTGCACCTGCATTTGCATCGAACGGAGAGAGATCGCAGGCCATGCTCGCGGAGGGCATGCACGGGCGTCCCAATTCTATGGCAGACAGCACACTGGATCGCTCGGCTAAAAATGCAATTCTCGCGCTCCAGGACTACGCCCTGCTCATCGGGCGCGCCCTGGCTAACCTGCTGCGCCGCCCGCTCTACCTAGGCGAGATCTTTACGCAGGCAGATTCTATCGGGGTCGGCTCCATCCCCATTGTCCTGCTGACAGGCTTCTTTACCGGTGGCGTACTCGCGCTGCAAACCGCCTCATCCCTGACCCAGTTTGGTGCTGCCGCGATCACGGGGCAGTTGGTTTCCTTCTCCATGATCAAGGAGCTGGGACCGGTTTTGACCAGCCTGATGGTTTCCGGTCGCAACGCCTCCGGCATGGCCTCGGAGCTTGGCTCCATGGTGGTGACGGAGCAGATTGACGCCATGCGCGCGCTCGGCACGGATCCGCTGAAGAAACTGGTCATGCCCCGTATTGTCTCTACCGTGATCATGCTGTTCTTCCTTACAATCCTGTCCGACACCGTCGGTACCATGGGTGGAGGCGCAGTGGCGGTCTTCATGCTGGGACAGGATGCCTCGCAGTATTTTCACTCCGCATATCAATCGCTGGTGTTCTCCGACATCTTCCAGGGCCTGGTGAAGCCGGTCATCTTCGGCTTCATCATCTCCACGATAGGCTGCTTCTACGGCATGACCACCAAGGGGGGCACGCAGGGCGTAGGGCGCTCCACCACCCAGGCCGTCGTGGTGTCCTCCGTGCTCATCATCGCGAGTGACTTCGTCATCAGCCGCCTGATGATCGGCATCTTTGGGAAGTAGCATGGCTGAAGCGACCGAAGAGAAGAAAAAAAGCTGGCACGAAGAGCACCCGGACGAGCCCGTCATCGTGTTTGAGAACGTGAGCCTCTCCTCGGCCGGCCACACCGTACTCGATGACATCTCATTCCAGCTCAAGGGCGGTGAGACGAGGATCCTGCTCGGGCCTGCCGGCGTCGGCAAAAGCGTGCTCCTCAAGCTTGCGAACGGCCTCATCCGTCCCGACTCCGGCACCATCAAGGTGTTTGGAGAAGATTTGAGCACGCTTGCGGAACAGGATCTGTTTCGCCTCCGCGCCGATATCGGCATGGTCTTCCAGGAAGGCGCGCTCTTTGATTCGCTGACTGTGCGCGACAATGTTGCTTACCGGCTTAATGAGGATCACGTCTCCGAAGAAGAAGTCGATCGCAGAGTGCGTGAAGCGCTTCGATTCGTTGAGCTCGAGGACACGATCGACAAATTCCCGTCACAGCTTTCCGGCGGTATGCGCCGGCGTGTGTCCATTGCCCGCGCCATCATCAGTTCGCCACAGTTGCTGCTGTATGACTCTCCCACGGGCGGACTGGATCCCATCACCTCGACGACCATCATCGAACTCGTGATCAAGCAGCGGGATGTTTCGGGGACCAGTGCCCTGCTGGTTTCACACCGCCTGCAAGACGCCTTTACCCTGGCGACGCACCGGTTCAACAAGGAAGCCAGCAAGATGGAGAAGCTGCCCAAGGGAGAGGTGGAAGCGAGCACGACCTTCCTCATGCTGCACAATGGCAAGCTCATCTTCGACGGCTCCACGATGGACCTGGTGCACTCCGAAGATCCTTTCATCCGGGAATATCTCGCCTGAGTTCGCTGCAGCGCATGCTCCGGCTGGCTCGCAGAACACTTCCTCGTGACTTCCAGCAACTCGTTCCCGGAAAGCCCGTCTAACCACGTAGCATGCGATTTCCAAAGCTCCAGCGACGGCCCGAACTCGACGCACTCCGCGGACTCTTTCTGGTGTGGATGACGTTGACCCACCTGCCCACTCGCCTGAGCGAGTGGGTGAACCAGCCGTTCGGGTTCCTGACCTCGGCAGAGGGCTTTGTGTTTCTCTCGGCCTTGCTGGTGGCGCGCATTTACAGCAAGCAGGCCGCCGAAGATGGCAATGCCATGCATGCAAAGCTGTGGCGGCGCGCACTCAAGATCTATGGCATTCACGTGCTGATGCTGACGCTGGCTTTCACCGTGATCGCCGCCTTGGCCACCACGACGCATCGCGCCGCAATTTATAACCTGCTCGACTTCTACCTGGCGCACCCGGCGACGGCGATCGCGGGTTCACTTCTGCTGCTTTACTGCCCGCCTCTGCTGGATATTCTTCCACTGTATGTGCTGTTTCTTGCCGCCACGCCTGTGATCCTGTCCTGGGCCGTGCGGAAAGGCTGGCGGCTGCCGCTGGTCGCGAGTTTCTTGCTCTGGTTCGGGGCACAGGTGGGGCTTCGCGAGTGGCTTCACGGAGGCATCGTTCACCTCACACACCTGCAGATTCCCGTGCAGGAAGGCGGTGCGTTCAACCTTCTGGCGTGGCAGGCCATCTGGATGGCCGGGCTCTACCTGGGTGCGAAGTCGGCTGCCGGTGACTCCCCGCTGAAACGCATCAACGCACCCATTGCTGCCGGGGCCTTGGTCGTATGCCTCTTCTTTTTGGGAGTGCGCCACGAATGGCTCGGGAGCGTTCTTACCCCGGACCGGCTGGCCTTTCAGCTTGACAAGTGGCACATTGGGCCGCTGCGCGTCCTGAACCTTGTCGCTTTCACCGTGCTGTTCTACTGGCTTCGCCGCTTCGTTTTTCGGCTGGTACAGAACGAACCGTTTCTCACGCTGGGCAAAGCCTCGCTTGAAGTCTTCTGCGCGCACATCGTGTTCGTGTTTTTTGCGCTGGCGCTGCTCTACAACGATGTAGCGGAGCTGCATGGAGCAGCAGCCGTTCTGGTGCTTGTGGTGACTTTCGGCGGACTGTTCCTGCTGGCGTCGCAGATTGTTAAAAGGCGGCGCGCCAAACGGGATCGCGAAAAGAGCATGCCGCCCGACCATGCGTCCGGCAAGGCTGTTCCCGCAGGCGTTGCCGCGGGAACCACTCTCCCCTTGGCAGCGCCCACGCAGCTCGAGCCCACCAAAGCTGCCGGAGCGCCCACTGTATCGCTCCTGGACTGCGCCCAGCCGCTGCTCGCCTCGGCAGAAGAGCACATCAGCTAGACGGGGGCTAAGCACGAGCCAGGCACGAGGCATGCGAGGGCATGTCTCGTCCGGCTTCAAACAGCGACGGTGAAGGTGTCCTCGGTACGCGTGACCGCCCGGTACATCGTGTCGCGCTCAAAAGGGACCCGGCCGGCAGCCGTGATCAGGTGCACCAGGTCCTGCCGGCGCATGCCCTGCGGCGTAGTAGCGCCCGCATCGTGGTAGATCTTCTCCTCGATCACCGTTCCGTCGATGTCATCCGCGCCAAAGCGCAGCGAAATCTGTGCCATCTTTGCGGAAACCATCTGCCAGTAGCTCTTGATGTGCGCGAAGTTATCGAGCATCAGGCGCCCTACAGCGATCTGCTTCATGTCGAGCAGCCCGGTCGTACGCGGCAGATGATGGAGCGCGGTGTTGTCGGGGTGGAACGCGAGCGGGATAAAGGTCTGGAAACCGCCCGTGCGGTCCTGCACATCGCGAAGCCGGCACATGTGATCCACGCGGTCTTCGTCGTTCTCGACATGCCCATAGAGCATCGTGGCGTTGCTGCGCAGCCCAAGCTGGTGCGCGGTCTCCGCTGTTTCGAGCCACTCATTGCCGTTGATCTTGTGGTCGCAGATGATCGAGCGCACCCGGTCGGAGAAGATCTCGGCGCCGCCGCCCGGCATGGAGTCCACCCCGGCCGCACGCACCTTCTCCAGTACCTCGCGAATGGTGAGCTTGGCGCGCTTGGCGAAGAAGGCCACCTCCACCATCGTGAATGCCTTGACATGCACCAGCGGGAAACGCTCCTTGAGCCCGGACACCATGTCGAGGAAGTACTCCAGGGGAAGGTCAGGGTGCAGTCCGCCCACAATGTGGAACTCGGTCACGGCCTCGGAGTAGCCTTCGGCGGCCGTTG
Organism: Acidipila sp. EB88; assembly: GCF_003858395.1. Taxonomy (GTDB): domain Bacteria; phylum Acidobacteriota; class Terriglobia; order Terriglobales; family Acidobacteriaceae; genus EB88. The sequence continues at coordinate 28,219 of NZ_QWEV01000005.1, forward strand.
CCCACGCTTCCTCCAGCGCCATCGTGTAGGTGCCTTCGGTACCCTTCTTACGGCCAAAAGCACACAGCCGGCACGACGCCACGCACACATTGGTCGGATTGATGTGGCGGTTCACGTTGAAGTACGTGAGGTCGCCATGCAGGCGCTCGCGCACGCTGTTGGCCAGCCAGCCGACAGCCAGGATGTCCGGGGACCGGTACAGCGCGAGGCCATCCTCGAAACTCAGCCGCTGCTGCGCGGCCACCTTCTCGGCGATCGGCTCCAGGGCGCGATCGTCCGTCACAAAGGGTCGCCGTGCGCCCACAAGTCCTGCCAGCTGTTCAGCCATGGATATGCACTCCAGCCCTTATTTTACCGAACCAGGTGCGGCAGCCCGCACCAGGGTTACTGTCGCGCGTTGATCCCTCGCACGCGCGCGCACCACGTGACCAAACAGCACTGTTACCATGCCGAAAGATGCCCACGAAGACTTATCGGCGGTGCCGTTTCCTTGCGCTTCCATTTGCCGTCGCCGGTTGCCTTTTGGCTTCCATGGGAGCGGCGCGGGCGCTTGCCCAGACGGCACAGCCGCGTACCCTGCACTGGTGGAGCCTGCATCGAGAAATTAGCGAGCCCGTGCAGAAGGCTGTCCAGCCAGACTTCCTTCCGGAGATCTCAGCACAAGCGCTCGATCGCACGTCGCTGCGCTTGCCAAACCAGCTCCAGGGTGCGCGCAATCTCCTGCTGATCTCATGGCGTCGCGACCAGGAGCAGCAACTGGCCACTTGGACCGCTCCATCGCAGGCGCTGCAGCACACGCGTTTAAACTTCAAGGTGTACCGGATGCCGGTAAGCGCGCCTGAGAATGCCCTGTACCGCTGGTGGGATAACGCGTCCTTGCGTGCGCAGGAAACCGACCCCGAACTGCTGCACTGGACCGTCCCGGTTTACGTAGACAAGGCCGCGTTGCACCAGGCGATCGGACTGGGAATGGATGAATCGATGGTGGTCGTGCTCCTCGTCGATCCAACGGGACGCATTCAGTGGAAGGCTCAGGGTGCGTCCACGGATGCCACGCGGGCTGGGCTGCTCGCGGCCGCAGCTACTCCCCGGTAGCTCCTGCCGCAGGCGCAGCCGGAGCCACTGGATCGAGTCTTAACTCCAGCTCCAGTGCGTCTGTGAGGCCGTTGTAATAGCCCGGGATTGTCCCGGTGACCTCGAACCCGAAGTGCCGGTAGAACCGCTGGGCCGCGTGGTTTTCGATTGAGACTTCCAGCACGATCGACTGCAGGTTGAGCGCCGTGCCTTTCTGCAGCATCCAGCGCATCAGCAAGCCACCCACACCGCGCCGACGTGCTTCCGGCGCTACGTCAATGGTGAGTATGTGGAGGGCTGGAGCCGGCGATGGAGACTCCCGCAAACGCCGCCGCACCGAGCGTACGACGGCGAATCCCAGGATATGTTCTTCGCCATTTTGGCTCGCGGATGTGGAGCAGGCGACTGCGGTTGACGAGCTGGGGTGATGCAGGAAGCTGCGCAACTCCGCGTAGCTGTACGCGATGCCCGGCGGAAAGCAGACCTGGTCCAGTGCATGCAGCACAGGCAGGTCTGCCTCCGTGTAGTCGCGTAGTGCAACCGGGCTCACCCTACTGAGCGCCTGAAGGAGCACCCGGGGTTGCGGTGCCCGCGTTCTGGGGTCGTGCCTCGAGCACCACACCGTCGAACAGCGAGGCGCCAACAAGCCGGTTGCCCTGCTGCAGCACCTGGTGAACACGCCATCCAGCCTGCCAGTACTTCCAGGGACTTCCGGAAGCATCGACGCCGAAGATCGTGGTGGACGTGCGGGATGACACCAGGACCTTCTTCAACGAGGGATCGTAGTCAAGACCACCGATCTCGCCGAGAGGCAGGTTCTTGATCTGCTGCCAGGTCTCACCCGAATCCTTGGTGTAGAAAACGCCTTCGCGTCCGCCCGCCCAAAGCACGTTGTCGCCCGATACAGCCAGGGCATTGATGCCGGTGAGTCCAGTTGGAACTGGAATCGGCTTCCAGTTCTGCCCGGCATCATCCGACAGCATGAGACTGCCGCGCTGACCAGCCACCACGCGCGAGCCTAGGGCATCGACGTAGCGGTAATCGGCCGGCGGCAGCTTCGTCATTTCCCAGGTCGTGCCATTGTCCGCGGAGCGATATACGCCCTTCGCGGTGGCGGCGAACCAGGCTGTGGACGGCTGATCGAGCCCACCGAAGTCCAAGGAGTTGACCCGGCCCTGGATCGCGCCCATCTTCTTGGACGTTTCCACGGTCTTCGTCACCTTGCGGCCGTGGACGCGGGAGACCACCGGGTGGCTGTCGTGCTGGACCAGGTCACCAATCGTCTGCCACTTTCCATCAGAGAGCTTCGCTACGCCGTCATTGGTGCCTGCATAGACATTGCCATCGGTGCCCTGTGCCAACACGAAGACGTCGCGCCCGTTCAGCCCTTCCGACTGCTGCTGCCAGCTGGATCCGTCATCCTTGCTTACGAACATGCCGCCGTAAATCTTGTCGTTCAGTACCCCGGCGTAGAGGGTGCCCGGCTGCTTCTGGTCGACCAGCAGCGTCTGCACGAGCCGCTGCGAAAAGCCACTGTTCGACGAACTGAAGGTCTTGCCGCCGTCCTCGCTTGCGAGAACGCCGCTGCGATCGGTCGCCAGCATCAGGTGCTGATCGTTCGTGGGGTCCACAAACACGTCGTTGATGATCACGTCGGGGCCGGTCAGGCGGGTCCAGTTCGTGCCCGCATCGGCAGTCTTGTAAAGACCCTCAGTCGTGCCCGCGTAGACGATCTTGGCGTTGGTCGGGTCCTGCATCAGCACGCGGGTACGCCGAGCGGTCGAAGGAATGCCTTGTACCTTGTGGAAGAGATCGCCGGCCGAGTCGCTCTTGTAAATGCCGGAGCAGGCACTGGCATAGACCACGGAAGGCGTATGCGGGTCGATGATGATCGAGAAAACGTCCGAGTCATCGATCAGGCCATTCTTGATGTTGGTCCAGTGCGCTCCGCCGTCCGTGGTCTTCCAGGGCAGGTGCCAGGTACCGGCATACATGATGTTGGTGTCGACTGGATCGATCGCAACCGATTCCACCTCATGAAGCTCGGTCGAGTGTGCCGGCGTGATCGCCGCCCAGTGCTGGCCGCCATCGTTGGAACGATAAACGCCGGAAACCGTGCCGGCCATGTAGATTTTCGGATTGGAAGGAGCCTGCGCAAGAGCGCGAACACTCTGCCCATCCATGTCGGGCACCACGGCCCACTTCTTGCCGCCGTCATGGCTGATGTAGATGCTGCCGCCGTGGCCGTCAATCTCGAACACGCCGGCTACCAGCGTCTTGGGGTCACTCGCGTCCACGAAGATGTTGTCCACTGCGAGATTGTCACCACTGCCCAGCTTGGCGAGCCGTTGCCAGCTCTTTCCGGCATCGTTGGTCTCGTACACCCACGAGCTCAGGGTGCCCAGGTAAAGGTGTTGATTGTTCTTCGGGTCGGGAGCGAGCGAGCGGGCATCTCCGCCGTCCGGGCCGACCGACGTCCAGATGCGCTGCGCCGAAGCTGATGGGGTTTGTGCGCTTGCCGTGGAAAAGGGAGTGACAGCAAGAACCAGCGTAGCAAAGGCGGCAAGATTGAAAAGGCGAGGGAGGATGCGGGTGGTGCGATGGGTGCGATTCGTCATGATACGCCGGTGTGGACCGGTCTCCTTCAACATCGTGTACGCGGGTTCGAGCGAGCGGGTTGAGCGCAAGCGGTAAAGCTCGGGCAGACAAGCAGAGCAGAAAAGCGGGGCTGACCGTGATAGCGGCCAGCCCCTGTGTTGCTCGCAGAGCGGAAGCCTCGCGGCCCCCGCTCTTACGGGTTACTTCTTGTGGTGCTTGTGGTGTGCAGGTGCATGCGCGGTGCGGGACTGGGCCTTGACCGAATCATCGACCGGTGTCGTGCCCTGGATCTCGCTATCGAACGATGCGCCAGCAGGTACCAGGTAGTTGTCAACCTCGTTCGTACCCTTCGTGCCGGTCCGGACCGAGATGCGCGAAGCATCAATGCCCTTCTCCTTCACCAGGTAGTCCTTGGTGTTGACAGCGCGCTGTGCAGCAAGCTTCTCAGGCGTCATCATCGCGGCGGCATGCTTACCATGCCGGCCCATCGGTGCTGCTGCCGGAGCTGCATTGCCAACCAGGACCACCGAGGCGTCGGCCGAGCGCTGCGCGTTGAGGGTCACGTCGTCAAGGCAGGCCTTGGCTTCGTTGTCCACACGTGCGGGACGCTTGGTGTCACGATCGAAGGTGATGTCGCAAAGCGTTTGTACCTTGGGTGCGGGTGCCGGCGGAGCAGCAACGGTGACCGTGGTCGTCGTTGTTGCGGTCTGACCCTTGTCATCAGCCACGTTGCAGGTGACAGTGACGGTGCCGGCCGGTGCGCCTGCGGTTGCCAGGGTTGCCGTGTTCGACGTGCCGGAGATCTGGCCAGCCGATGCGGAGTAGCTGTAGGTCAGCGGACGGTTCTGCGGGCTGACACCCATGGCAGTGATCGTCGAGCTGTCGCCCGGGTTCACGCTGCTTGGGTTGGCCGAGCACGAGATCGTCGGCGGTTCGAACTGCTTGACCGTGAACGGCACGGTGCAGTCAGCGAACTGGCCCGGCTTCATGCCGTAACCAACGTGGCCCATCGCCGTGTAAGAACCCGGCTGCAGGTTTGCGGTGTCGACTGTCGCGGTGGAGCTGTCACCCTTGATCTGGATGCCCTGACCTGTCCAGGTGTAGCTGGCAGGCTTCTTGGGATCCAGGTTGGCGGCAGTGCCCGTAATGGTGACTGGGTCGCCAGGGAATACCGACATCGGAGCAGCCGAGCAGGTGTAGGTGACCGGCGGCGGCGGCACGATGTTGCCGAACTTGAACAGGAGGCCTGCGCTCAGCTCAGCCGAGTCGATGTTGGCGCGGCCACCATCGATGGGTTGGGGACCAAAATCGGCATGCGTGTAGACATAGTCTGCCTGGAACAGGCGGATGCCGAGGTGGTGATTAAACAAGGGGGTGTCGTAATCAAGACCGCCGCCAACCTTGAGCATCGGGCCCCAGGTGTAGACGTGATAGACATTGGGTTCGGCATTCGGGCCACCGACGCGGGAAGCACCGGCCATTGCGTGAGCAAAGGGCGTAACACCCAGCGATGACGGATAGCGGAAGATGATACCGGCAGTCGCATCCTGGAAGCCATCGTTCTTGCCCAGGGTGTGGTCAGCGTATTCAACCACGCCGCCTACGTAGCGGTTGAAGAAGTAAGCGGCCGAACCGATCGCCCCTTCGTCCACCGAGCCATAACGTACTGGGTACGGTGTTCCGGCAATCGTGTTGGTCGTGACCGTGCCATGTGGAGCAAAGTACGAGTAGCCGGTGAAGATGTCGATCCGGGATACTGGTGCCTGCTTCGGCATCATCTGTGACGGGGCTGGTGCTGGCGCCGCCGGTGTTGAAGCTGAATCCTGCGCATAGAGGCCCGTGGCGCCGAGCCCCACAGCACAACCTACTAGCAGAATTCGGCCCAAAGAATGCGTTGAACCTCGATACATGCGTCTATCCTCCGCAACCAAACTTAAAAGTCGAACAAAATTCCTGGCGAAAACGCGATGTTACTAGTATTTCTGACCTCCACAAGTGAGCTGGGAGCGGAACCTAGTACACGTTCACTACCTTAGAGCATCATGCGGCTGTGAAGTTGCCTGCCGCCAGCCGCTTTTTCGCTCGTATCCGATTGATCAACTAGGGGTTCAGCCGCCTTGAACACTCTGCCGACTATCCCCATCACTGATCCATCTACAGGGATAAGAGTGTCCGCTCGCAACACACAAAGCAAGCAAAATCTCCCATCAGCTACCACTTTGGTATAAACCGAGGTGCTATAGGGCTAGGTGCGTACAGAATAGGAACAGAAACGTGGCTGGCAACGTGCTAATGGACGTGCGAGAGGGCCGTGGAAGCCGGAGAGCATGCGCGTTGCCGTGGTTCGCAACGTGCTCGCCGCACGCAAGTGAGCCCGCCAGGGTGGCGGGCTCAGGCGTGGATCTTCTCGGCAGGCTTAGCTCAGGTTGAGTGCACGGCGCGTGGTGCCCTTTTCGCGCTGAATCTTCTCCTGCAGAAGCGTGAGGGCATACATCAGCTGCTCAGGGCGAGGTGGGCAGCCCGGAACGTAGATGTCCACCGGAATCACCTGGTTGACGCCCTGGACCACGGCATAGTTGTTGAAGACACCGCCGGAGGTGGCGCAGGCTCCCATGGAGATCACCCACTTCGGCTCGGGCATCTGGTCGTAAAGACGGCGGATCACCGGGGCCATCTTGTTGGAAACGCGACCAGCGATCACCATCAGATCCGCCTGGCGCGGGGAGGGCCGAAACACCTCCATGCCGAAGCGAGCCACGTCGAAGCGTGAAGCGCCCATCGACATCATCTCGATCGCGCAACAGGCCAGGCCAAAGGTCATGGGCCACACGGAGCTCTTACGCGCCCAATTTAACGCTGCGTCCAGCGAGGCCAGCAGGATGCCCTCCGGCTGCTGGTCGCCGTAGGTCACCTCGCGCAGCTTTTCCCGGTTCTTGCCGGAAGACTCAAGCGCGCCAAAGAAGTACCGATCCTTGTTGATCTCGTTTGCGGGGCCAGTCGGAGAAGAACTCATATTGTTACTATATCGCCCCGACCGCAAAGCAGGAACCCAATCGCTCGAAGCACTTTGCCGGGGCCGATCCCGGGATCAGTTTGCGGCAACGCCCGACCCGCGGCCGCGGCGGTGGCCGCCTCGTTGTTCTTTAGGTTTGCGACAAAGTATGTAAAAGTAGCTGCAACACGGGACACAATCAGCTTTGCCGCACAACTGTCCTTCGGGAATGTCCGGGGGAACTGCACCGTGCAGGCAGCAGACCATAGACCCCGAGCGCTATATCTTTGGAGTGCCATGTCCGCCAGTTCCCTTTCCCGCCGCCTGCTTCTGTTGCCGTGCGCTGCCCTGTGTTGTCTGCCCTTTGCCCATGCGTTGGCCCAAACCACTGCCGCGCCGGCGGCGATAACGGAAGCCCGCATTGCCAAGCTCGAAGCTGCTGCAGCCGCAGCGCAGAGCGGAGCGGACAACACCTGGATGCTGGTGTCCGCGGCCCTGGTGCTGATGATGACGGGCCCCGGGCTGGCGCTTTTCTACTCCGGCCTGGTGCGACGCAAGAATGTGCTGGCCACCATGATGCAGAGCTTCAGCATGATGGCGATCATCACCGTGCTTTGGGCGCTGGTGTCGTACTCGCTGGCGTTTGACTCGGGATCGGCCTTTATCGGGGGACTGCACCACGTGTTTCTCCGCGGCGTGGGACTGAGCCCGGACCCTGACTACGCGGCCACCCTGCCGCTGCAGACCTACATGATTTACCAGCTCATGTTCGCGATCATCACGCCTGCGCTGATCACCGGGGCGTTTGCGGAACGCATGAAGTTTTCCGCCATGTGCGTCTTCATGGTGCTCTGGTCATTGGTGGTGTACTCGCCCATGGCTCACATGGTCTGGGGCAAGGGTGGCCTGCTGAACGCCTCGCTAGGAGGCCGCTTCCCCACGCTTGACTTCGCCGGGGGCACCGTCGTCCATGTCACATCCGGTGTTTCCGCCCTGGTGTGTGCCCTGTACCTTGGCAAGCGTGTGGGCTATCCGCGCGAGCCGATGATGCCGCATTCCGTGGTGTTGTCGCTGGTGGGAGCCTGCATGCTGTGGGTCGGCTGGTTCGGCTTCAACGCTGGTTCCGCCCTTTCGTCTGGTCCCTTGGCCACGTCTGCCTTCGTGAACACCCATTTCGGTGCCGCGGCTGCAGCCATTGCGTGGGGCGCCGCCGAGTGGATTCGCAATGGCAAGCCCTCTGCCCTGGGCGCGATCTCGGGCGCAGTGGCCGGCTTAGTCGCCATCACTCCCGCGGCGGGCTACGTGCAGCCCATGGGCGCCCTGGCCATCGGGCTGATCGCCGGCTTCTTCTGCTATGCCATGGTTGTCTTCGTCAAGAACCTGTTTGGCTACGACGACTCACTCGACGCTTTCGGCGTGCATGGAGCGGGCGGCACGCTGGGCGCCATCCTGACCGGCATCTTCGCGTCGTCCGCAATCAACCCGATCTTCAAGGACGCGAAGGGCGCGGTGCTTCCATCGGGCGCAATTGAGGGTAACTGGCACCAGGTCGGCAACCAGGCCGTGGGGGTGGCGATTGCCTGGGCGCTTTCGATCGTGGGCACGCTGGTCCTGCTCAAGCTGGTGGACCTGGTGATCGGGCTGCGTGTCTCGGCCGATGATGAAGCCGAGGGCCTCGACATCTCGCAGCATGGGGAAGAAGGCTACGATTTCGCTTCCTGAGCGCCGGGCTCGTTACCGATGGCGCGGTTGCGCCGGCTTGTGGCTGCATCCGAGCAAGGGCGACCGCATACTGTGAGTGAAGCCCGCATTGCGGGAAGAAGGATTGGCGAACGATGTACAAGATTGAAGCGATTTTGCAGCCCTCCCGCCTTGATGCCGTGAAGGATGCCCTGCTGGAAGCGGGCATCGAGGGCATGACGATCCTGGAAGCCCGCGGCCATGGCCGGCAGAAAGGCCACACGGAGTTTTACCGTGGCCGTGAGTACACCGTAGACCTGCTGCCCAAGATCAAGCTGGAGACCGTGGTGCAGGACGAGCTTGTGGAGAAGGCAGTCAGCGCAATCTCCAACGCAGCACGGACCGGCAAGATCGGCGATGGCAAGATCTTTCTGACCAAGGTGGATGAGGCGATCCGCATCCGCAATGACGAGCGCGGTCCAACCGCCCTTTAGAACCGCGACGAGGGGCCTCGGCTAAGCCACGCGCCGGCGCGCACTCCGCACCACCCAGGCTCTGTTTCCCTGCGCCACCTGCTTCAGACCTGTATCGCTTGCGCACCTTTCGAGAGCTTCCAAGTGCAACCGCTGCAAGAAAGGACAAGTCGCGCATGTGGAAAGCCGCTTCTCTGCCACTGGCTCAGCTTCGCGCGAAGACCGTGCTCGCCGAGCAGGCTGCGCGTGAGACGTTCCTTCGCACCGGCGATGGCACGGCATCCATCCAGCGCCGCACGGTCGAAGTGGATGCGCTGCTACGCGAGATCTGGAGCACGCTGCAACCCGGGCAGGAGCCGGCCATCGCCGTGTTCGCGCTCGGAGGCTACGGGCGCCGCGAACTCTTTCCTGCTTCCGACATCGATGTGCTTTTCCTGTGTGCAAGCGAAGCTGTCGAACGCGATGCGCACGAACTGATCCGCACTGCCACCCAGGCGATCTGGGATATTGGGCTGCGTGCCAGCCCTGCTACCCGCACCCTGAAGGAGTGCGAACGGCTCGATGGCGAAACCAACCTCGAGTTCGGCATTTCCCTGCTGGATCGCCGCCTGCTCTTTGGTGATGCGGGGCTGGCCGCCCGCTTCGAGAACGAATTGCTGATGACCGCGCTGCTGCGCGAGGCGGCCGGCATGGAAGCCTACCTGGCGGAAGCTGCGCGGATGCGCCACGCCAAGTTCGGCGACACCATTTTCCACCTGGAACCGAACATAAAAGAATGCCCCGGCGGTATGCGGGACTACCAGCTGATTCGGTGGCTCCAGCTGTTGCGACACCTCGCGGCACAACGGGCATGGCCCGATCGGCCGGGCGCGGAGGGCTTCACGCTCAGCCTGAGTGCTGCTGCGGGTAATGCAGAAAGCTCCTCGACGGGTAGCTCCGCGAGCTCAGAACCGAACGATCTCGAAAGCGCCTTTGAATTCCTCGCGGCGACGCGATGTTTTCTGCATATTCGCAATGGCCGCGATGACAATATTCTCGACTGGGTCGCGCAGGATGAGGCGGCGGCCGGCAGTGTCGGTCTCGAGACACTGGGCTCGGCTGACCCGGCCTACTGGATGCGCACCTACTATCGCCACGCGCGCACCATCTCCCGTCGCGCCACGCTGCTGCTGGACGCGGCACCCCCGATCGCCCGCAAGCCATTGCTGAAGGTACTGCGGCGGCGCCGCAGCCTGGTCGGCGGCACCAACTTCTGGGTGGAAGACAACCGCATCACGCTGGAACCAGGCACCTCGACCGATGCCGAATCGCTGCTGCGAGTCTTTGCCCATATCGCGCAGTATGGATCGAGTTTTCGCGAGGGCACGGAGAGCCGCATCAGCGAGTCGCTTTCCGCACTGGCGGTGCACCTGCCGGAAGGGCCGTACCTGTGGAACTGCCTCCGGGATGTGCTGCTTGGGCCGCATGCTGCGCACGCCCTGCGCATCATGCATGCGCTGGGCCTCCTGGAACTGTTGTTGCCCGAGTTTCATGGGATCGACTCGCTGGTGGTACGCGATGCCTATCATCGCTACACTGTCGATGAGCACACGTTCCTGGTGATCGAAAACGTGCACGCGCTGCGCACACCCCGGCACGAGTGGGAAAAGCGCTTCTCTACCCTGCTGCCCGAGATCGAGCGGCGCGACCTGCTGATGCTGGCGCTGCTGCTGCACGACACCGGCAAGGCCCGGCGCACAGGCGACCACGCGCGGGAAAGTATCGAGCTGGCCGAACGCGTCTTTACCCGACTCGAGTTCGACCTGGAAGAACGCGACATCGTGCGTCGATTGATCCGCAACCACCTGGAGATGTCGCACGCGCTACGCCGCGATATCTTCGACCCGGAAAGCATTCGCGCGTTCAGCGAACATGCGCCCGGCCAGCAGCAGCTCAAGATGCTGACCCTGCTTACCTTTGCTGATATCAAGGCCGTACACCCGGATGCGCTGACTCCGTGGAAGGCTGAGAACATCTGGCAGCTCTACATTGCGACAGCCAACTACCTGGACCGCTCGGTCGACGAGATCAGGTACCACGTCGATGCGGACCCCGTGGTGCTGGCGCGAATCCTGTCGCGCGTGGCCGTGCATGGTGGCTTCGCCGCGCAGGACAACATTCAGAACGAGCAGCTTCGCTCGTTCCTGGAAGGCATGCCGCAACGCTACCTGCAGACGAGGCTGCCGGACCAGATTGGCGAACACTTCAAGCTTTCACTGGGGCTGGCCAGCGAGCCGATCCAGCTGGCGTTCCGTCTGCACCGACAATTCAACGAAGTGACGCTGATTACCCGCGATCGGCCCATGCTGTTCGCGGATATGGCAGGGGCGCTCTCGGCCTGGGGAATGAACATCGTCAAGGCGGATGCTTTCTCGAACAGCGCGGGCATCATCCTGGACTCGTTTCAGTTCACCGATCCATTCCGTACACTCGAGCTGAATCCGGGCGAGCACGAGCGCTTTTTGAAGAGCCTGCGCAGCGCCTTACGGGGCGAGATTGCAATCGAGGGGATGCTGCGCTCGCGGCAGCGACCGCGGCACGGCATGGCCACCGCGGCACGAACGCGGATCGTTCCGCGCTTCCACTTCGACAACCAGAGTTCAAGCCACAGCACCCTGCTGCAGGTGGTCGCACCGGACTCGCCAGGCCTGCTCCGCGCCCTGTCGGCGGCGATTGCGATCTGTCACTGCAATATCGAGGTGGCGCTGATCGATACCGAGGGTGAGCTGGCAATCGACGTGTTTTACCTGACCACCGCAGGGCGCAAGCTACAGGTGCCCGAAGAAGCCTGCATGACGCAGCGGATCGAGGAAGCGCTCTCAACGATTGCCAGCGATCAGTCAGAGACTGCATCCATCGCGTCGCCACCCGCGCCCGCGGGAACAGCGCAAGCGTAACGCTGTGCGGCATGAAAGGCGGCGCCGACTCCGTCCTAGCGGCGGTATGCAGAGAAAGCGCGGGTGAGCCTTAGCTGAAAGGCACCGGCGTGGATGGCCACGACGCAGTTTCGTCGCCGTTGGGGCAGCGATGACGCGCCAGCACCCGGACTGTCTCGCGGGCAGAGGCTGCGGCACCCACCCGCATGTGACAACGTGGGCAAAGCACAGCATGAGCAGCGCTTACTAGATGTACGGCATGATGAGCTTGAGGACGGGCGTGCGTAGTCGTGATCATAGCGAGGACCCCCTCGCATGTGCGGCCTGTAGTACGAGCGGGTCGCCCGGAGCAGGCAACCAGCACTTGGATTGGCCCCAAATGCCGAACTACTATCCACACTAAGAATCCAGATCGTCAATATATGTTGCCTCGTGACGATGTTGCTGCATCGACTTTTCTGCTCGGGCCAAATCGTCAGTGTTCGGCGAGAGCATGGAGCAACCGATCGTGAGCATGCGTGCGGGCGAGGCGCATGAGGGGCCGCATCTCGCGTGCATGTACCTCGCTGTACCGGGTCATTACACAAGTCTTACACCTGCTCCTTTCCGCCGCTGCTAGGCTTTGACTCAAGCAGGAAACACGGACAGGACAGGACACCCCCAAGACATGGCTGTAGAACTCGAAGAACCGGTAATCACCCCCACGGCTGCCGAAGAGAACGCCCAGCGCCGCACCCGCACCAGTGCAGGCTCAAGCACCCCGGCGCAACTGCCCACGCTTGGACGCAAGCACCAGAGTGGCTCGGTCTCATGGATCACGACGATTTTCATGGTGATCTTCCACGTCCTCGCTGTGGTATCGCTGTTCTTCTTCACCTGGAAGGGCCTGGTCTCACTCGTAGTCCTCTACTTCCTCTCGATCAATGTCGGCATCGGCATGTGCTATCACCGGTTGCTGACCCATCGTGGCTACAAGGTTCCCAAGTGGCTTGAGCACTGCCTCGCCGTCTGCGGCACGCTTTCGCTCGAGGGTGGACCAATCTTCTGGGTGGGCACCCACCGCGTGCATCACCAGCTGTCTGACCATGAAGGCGATCCGCACTCTCCGACCGAGGGCACCTTCTGGGCGCACATGGGCTGGATCATGAGCGGCCAGGCCCTGCACTCTTCGACCGCGATCCTGAACCGTTACGCTCCTGATCTGAGCCGCGACAAGTTCTACGTTGCCCTGTCTAAGTACCACTGGGTACCGCTCACCGTCACCGGGCTTGCGCTCCTCGCCTGGGGTGGATGGCCGGTCGTTCTCTGGGGCATCTTCCTGCGCGTCACGCTTGGTCTGCATGCCACGTGGCTGGTCAACTCGGCGACCCATCTGTGGGGTTCGCGCCGCTTCGAGACCCGCGATGAGTCACGCAACAACTGGTGGGTAGCGTTGTTGACTGGCGGCGAAGGCTGGCACAACAACCACCACGCGCACCCGGTGTCTGCCCGTCATGGCCTGCGCTGGTACGAGTTTGATCCCAACTACTACGGCATCTGGTTCCTGAAGAAGGTGGGCCTGGCACATGACATCAAGCTCGCCAACTGGGACCCGGCTAACCCCCGTCCCTCGGGCGCTGCCTAAACCGCACCACGCCTGAACAGCAAAACGCCCGCAAGCAGAAGGTCGGCACTACACGGCCTATACTGCTTGCGGGCGTTGTTTTTTTTGCCACGTTCTCAGCCGGGAAATCCTATGCGCATCACCCGCCGCCGACCCGCCATAGTGCTCGCCATCCTGCTTGGCATCCTGCTCGTTGGCCTGGCCATCACGCTTAACGTCAGCTGGATTGTGCTGAACTGGCGCGCGATCCTGCCACTGGCAGTCGGCATACCGGTCACCATGCTGCTCATCGCCGGTGTCGTGCTGAATACCATCTTCCTGGTGCGCGAGGTGCGGCGCAACGACCAGCAGGACAGCTTTCTCAACGCTGTTACGCACGAGCTGAAAACACCCATCGCCTCGATCCGCCTGTATCTCGAAACGCTGCAGCGCCGCCCCGTGCCGGAAGAGAAGCGCCAGGAGTTCTACGGCATCATGCTGGCAGACAGCGATCGGCTGCTTTCCACGGTGGAGCAGATCCTCAAGGCCGGCGAGATCACCCAGCGCAGCCACAAGCACGCCATGGAGACCCTGGACCTCCGGGCCGTCGCTGAAAGTGTCACCGCGCGTGTTCTGAACCAGCATGGGCTTGCGCCGGAAGCAATACAGCTCTCGCTTTGTGACAAGCCGCTGCTGGTGCATGGAAGTCTTGAAGACCTGAGCACCGCCTTTGGAAACCTGATGAACAACGCGATCAAGTATTCGCCCGTGCGCGCGCAGGCCGCCACCATGACCGTTCGCGTGTTCGCAGACGAGAACGGCGCTGCCTGCCTCGAGGTGACGGATCACGGCATCGGCATTGACACGGAGCACCTGAAACGAATCTTCAAGCGCTTTTACCGGGTACCCGTACGCGCCGTAATGCGCACCCAGGGAACCGGGCTTGGCCTGTTCCTGGTGCAGGCCATTGTGAAGCAGCACGGCGGCCGTATCTCGGCCGAGAGCAAGGGTGAAAACCGGGGCTCAACGTTCACCGCGCGACTGCCCCAGCTGCCGGAAAGCCTGCTCGCATCCGGCGAAAAAGCACGCAAAGCTTCGCAACAGGGTGTGACCCCATGAGCACCACAGCACCCGCGCTCAACACCCCGTCACGGATCCTGGTGGTTGAGGACGAACTGCATCTTGCCGAGGGACTTCTGTTCAACCTGCAGGCGGAAGGCTACGAGGTGGAGCTGGCGCACGACGGTGAGACTGCGCTCACATTGCTCACCGAGCGCCCGCCGTTTGACGCCGTGCTGCTGGATGTCATGCTGCCCGGCATTAACGGCTTTGCCGTGACGGCTGCCCTGCGTAGCGCCGGCAACTTTGTGCCGGTGCTGATGTTGACAGCACGCGGCCGGACAGAGGACGTGCTGGGGGGATTGCAGGCAGGCGCCGATGACTACCTGGCCAAGCCCTTCGACCTGAACATACTGCTCGCACGGCTGCACGTATTGCTGCGGCGCATGCAATGGCAGCGTCCGCATACCGAGGGCGAGAGTGCGGGCAAGCTGGAAGAGCCGCCGCCAACCTTTGAGTTTTCAGGCCGGGTGATCGATTTTTCGCAGCTGGAGCTGGAAGCCAAGGGGCAGCGCACCCGTCTCACCCTGATGGAGGCCGACTTTTTGCGCTATCTCTCGGAGCATCCGCTACGGATTATTCCGCGCAAGGAGCTGTTGGAGCAGGTGTGGCGCGTGCACGAAGACACCGACACCCGTGCGATCGACAACTTTGTGGTGCGGCTGCGACGCTACATCGAGGATGAACCAGCCAACCCTGTATACCTCAAGACTGTGCGGGGTGTTGGTTACCGCTTTTTGCCGAACGGCGAGTAGCAGGCCCGACGCGCCGGGCCCGCGAGGCCGGCTCCTGTAAACTTGGGGCAGCCAGATGCTTCACTCCTGCCCCACCAACAGAGCCTGTCGAGTCGTACCTTCACGGCTTGCGCCGGTCGATGAGAAGCAAAGCTGCCCATGCGCATTCTGACCCGCTACATTCTTCGCGAGATCACCTCGCATGCGCTGCTTGGCGGTGCCCTGTTCACCTTCATCTTTTTCATCCCGCACCTGGAGCACCTGCTGGAGCTGATGGTGCGCAACGCTAGCTCCATGGGCACCGTGCTGCAGATCATGGTGTACTGGCTGCCGAGCACAATTGTGCTCACCGTGCCCATGGCGGTACTGGTGGGTGTGCTGCTCGGCTTCAGCCGTCTTGCCAGTGACAGCGAGATCACCTCGATGCGAGCCTGCGGTATCGGCGTGTGGAGCTTTGTGCGCACGGCCAGCATTGTCGCCTTCGCCGGGCTCATCCTGTGCCTGGCAAACTCGCTCTACCTGGCTCCGGCGGCATGGCGCATGAGCCTCACGCTGGAAGACGACCTGCGGAACTCGCAGGCTTCGTTTGAAGTACAGCCGCGGGTCTTCTACGAGGACTTCAAGAACATCGTGCTGTACATCGATGACGTGAAGGCGTCGACCGGCGCGTCGCAGTGGCACAAGATCTTCCTTGCGGATATCACCGACGCCAACGCGCCGCGCATTACCACGGCAGCCGACGCAACGGTGGTGAACGACGCCAGCGACCAGGTGCTGATGCGCCTGCGCCACGGCGCGCAGCAGCAGATCGACACTTCCAACAGCAACCAGTACGACGTTTCCACCTTTTCGCAGACCGACCTCCCGCTGGTCTCGGAAGCCGACGACAACGACCACACGACGCGGGCCCCGTCGCCGATGCTGGCCATGTCGGATGCGACGCTGCGCAAGCTCGCGGCGGCCCCGGGCGGCCGCGTCTACCAGATCGAGCGGTCCAAGCGCTTTGCCTACCCGTTCGCCTGCCTGGTGCTGATGCTGGTCGGTGTGCCGCTTGGCATGAGCTCCAAGCGTGGCGGCAAAAGCGCCGGGTTCGTACTGACCATAGCCCTGGTGTTCATCTACTACTTCCTTTCGTCCACCGGCATCGCCCTGGCCCGGCAGAACAAGGTTTCCGTGGTGGCCGGGGTATGGGCGGCGAACATACTCTTCGGAGCCGCCGGCCTGCTGCTGCTGCGACGGCTCTCCGTGAGCGGTGCCGGGCTTCCGTCGCTACCGAACCTCACCGCGCGCTTCCGCAAGGGCGGCCGGCACTCCGAGGGCAATAACAACGGCGCACGCGCCGGAGCGACCTCCGGCAGGGTCCGCACAGCCCGCAGCCACTTCCCGCTGCTGCTCGACAACTACGTGATCGTCGAGTTCCTGAAGACGTTTGCCATGGTGCTCGCCACCTTTGTCATGCTGATGCTGCTGTTTACGTTCTTTGAGCTGCTGGGCGACATCATCCGGAATCGCTCCCCGTTTGTGGTCGTAGGCGAGTACCTGCTGAACCTCACACCCAGCATGATCTACCTGATCGCGCCGCTCAGCGTGTTGATCGCGGTACTGGTCGTATTCGGCACCCTGAACCGCACCAACGAGCTCACCGCGATGAAGGCCACGGGCATCAGCGTGTACCGCGTGGTCGTGCCTGTGCTCGTCATCGCTTCCCTGCTGTCGGTCGCGCTGTTCGCTTTCGGAGAGACCTATATCCCGGGCGCGAACCGCCGCCAGGAGGCTTTGCGCGCGGTGATCAAGGGCCGTCCCGCGCAGACCTTCCAGCGCCCGGGTGAAAAGTGGATGTTCGGCATTGAAAAAGCGGGGCTCCCCAGCCACATCTTCTACTACCAGTTCTTCGACCAGGATCGGGACCGGTTCGCCAACATTAGCGTGTTCACATTCAAGCCCGGCACCTTTGAGCTCGAAAAGCGTCTCTTCGCCACCAGTGCGGCCTGGGACGCAAAGCAGAACCAGTGGATCTTCCGCAATGGGTGGGAGCGAACGTTCGCCGGCGACGAGGTGGCCAGCTACACTACCTTCTCCGCCATGGGCCTGACGTCGCTGGCAGAACAGCCGCAGTACTTCAAAAAGGACCCGCGGCAATCCTCCGAGATGAGTTTTGTGGAGCTGAGCCGCTACATTCATGACCTGCGGCAGAGCGGGTTTGACACCATGCGGCTGCGGGTACAGCTGAACCACAAGCTCGCTTACCCGCTGATTACGCTGGTGATGGCGGTGCTGGCCGTGCCATTTGCGCTCTCCATGGGGCGCTCCGGATCGCTTGCCGGCATTGCCGTGGCGATCGGCGTCGCCATCGTCTACTGGATCGTTTCTAGTACGCTGGAAGCTATGGGCGACGTAAACATGCTGCCGGCCTTCCTGGCGGCCTGGTCGCCGGACCTGCTGTTTGCGCTTGCCGGCAGCTACCTGCTGCTGCGCACACCCACCTAGAGGAGAGGGCCACGATGATCCTGCCGGAACTGAAACCACTGTGGCCCTACCTGAAGCGCTACAAGCGCGCGTACGCCTGGGGCGCGCTGGTCACCGTGCTCTCCAACGCGATCTGGATCTTCTTTCCCCTGATTATTCGTACCGCGGTGAACGACCTTTCGCACGGGGTAACGCGGCGCAAGCTGCTGGGCTATGGACTTTCGCTCGTAGCACTGGCGGTCGCCAAGGGCTTCTTCCTGTTCTGGACGCGCTGGATCCTCATCGGCATCTCGCGCGACATCGAGTTCAACCTGCGCAACGACCTGTTCGCGCAGCTCGAGAAGCAGCCGGCAGGCTACTTCCAGCGCAATCGTACCGGCGACATCATGGCGCGCATGACCAATGACCTCAACGCCGTGCGCATGCTGCTCGGTCCGGCGATCATGTATAGCGCCAACACCATCCTGTTCACGCTGGGCGCCCTGTATTTCCTGCTGCGCATCTCGCCCATGCTGACGCTGGTTGCGCTCGCGCCGCTGCCACTGGCAAGCGTGCTGGTGCAGGCGCTGGGCCGCCGCATCCACGATCGCTTTGAGCGTATCCAGGCCATGTTCTCGGACATCAGCGCGCAGGCGCAGGAGAACTTTTCCGGCGCTCGGCTGGTGCGGGCGTTCGCGCAGGAAGAAGCGCAGATCGCAGCCTTTGAGCAGTCCAACCGCGAGTACATCCGGCGTGGCCTGCGACTCGTGCAGTTGATGGGCATGCTCTGGCCCACGCTTGAGTACCTGCTTGGGCTCGCCATGATCATGGTGCTGTGGATTGGCGGCCACGAGGTCATCCGCGGACGCATCTCGGTCGGCGACTTTGTGGCGTTTTCCACCTACACAGTGATGCTGACCTGGCCGATGATTGCGCTGGGCTGGGTCGTGAACCTCGTCCAGCGCGGCAAGGCTTCGGTGACGCGCATCCAGGAAGTACTGGTGGAAGAGCCAACCATCGATGACCGCGAAGCAGACCTGACGCTGGCAGGGATCGAGGCAGGCGAGATCGAGTTCCGCAACCTGCACTTCAGCTATGAGGGCAATGCAGCCGAGGCGTTGCACGGTATCTCGTTGAAGGTGCCGGCCGGTAGCAGCCTTGCCTTGGTGGGCCCGACAGGCGCGGGCAAGAGCACGCTCGCGAGCCTGCTGGTACGGCTTCATGATGCTCCCAAGGGCAGTGTGCTGATCGACGATCGACCGGTGCGCGACTACCCATTAGACGCGCTGCGGGAGAGCATCGGCTACGTGCCGCAGGAGACATTCCTGTTCTCCACTACCATCCGCGACAACATCACGCTGGGGCGCCCGGACGCAACGGAGGCCGAACTGCTGGCTGCGGCCGAAGCCGCGCACATTCGCAAAGAATTTGAAGAGTTCCCCGCCGGCTTCGACACGGTGATCGGGGAACGCGGACTGACACTCTCGGGTGGCCAGAAACAGCGCTCCGCCCTGGCCCGCGCGATCATTTGCGATCCCCGCATTCTGATCCTGGACGATGCACTGGCCAACGTGGACACCTACACCGAGGAACAGATCCTCACCGGCCTGGGGCGCGCGATGCGTGGCCGCACCACCGTGCTGATTGCGCACCGCGTGTCGACAATCCGCAATGCCGATCAGATCGCCGTACTGATCGCTGGGCGCATCACCGAGCTGGGTACGCACGACGAGCTGCTCGCCAGGGGCGGCTACTACGCCAGCCTTCACGAAAAGCAGATGCTCGAGGAAGAGATCGCCGTCGCCAGCTAGGCCCGGCCCGAGGCGGGACCAGGCAGCTCGTTGCCTTGGCCCGTACAGGTTTAGATCCCAAGGATCTTGACGATCACCCGCTTGCGGCGCAGGCCGTCGAACTCCGCGTAGAAGATGCGTTGCCAGGGGCCAAGGTCCAGCCGCCCGTTTGTGACCGGCAGAGTCGTCTCGTGGTGCAGCAGCAGAGACTTCAGGTGTGCGTCGCCATTGTCTTCGCCCGTCTGGTGATGCCTGTAGTCGGGCCCGGTGGGTGCGAGCTTCTCGAGCCACTCATCGATGTCTTCGATTAGGCCGCTCTCGTGGTCATTCACGTAGATGGCCGCCGTGATGTGCATGGGCGACACAAAGCACAGGCCATCCTCGACGCCACTCGCCAGGACGATCGCCTCGATCTGCGGGGTGATATGCACCATCTCGCGCTTACGCGCCGTGTTGAACCAGAGGTATTCGGTGTGCGCCTTCATGTTGCCGGTCATGCTGTTGATAATACGAGGGTGGGGGACGCGAGCAACGCGCATGCGCCAGCCGGTCTGGCCATCGGCGCTATGATCGAAACAAGATGGAAGCCGCGCCCGCACACGACCGCCACCGGGCGGAACACCTGTATTACGCCGCATTGGACCTGCTCGCCGCCGGGGATGCCGCTGCCGCGGCGCTTGGCTTCCGGGCCGCCCTCGTGGCCGACCCAGCTTTTCTGGATGCGCAGCACGGCCTGATTCGCGCCCTGCAGGACGCCGGGCGCCTGGACGAGGGCATCGCAGCCGCGCAGCAACTTGCCGAGCAGGCTCCGGACGATGTGCTAGCGTACACGGCACTTTCGATCCTGTACCAGCACAAAGGCATGGTGCCGGAAGCAGAGGCGGCTGGCCTGCGTGCAAAGCTGCTGGGCTGGAAGCAGCAACTGCAGCAGTCGCGACCCGGTGCGCAGCCAGCAACCCAGGAATAGATGGACACGGCAAAGACAAACCAGGCTCGCGTAATACCGAACGGGCAACACGCCGGAGCTTTGCGCACCCTGTACGAAGCCATGGTTGAGGCATACGGTGCGCAGCACTGGTGGCCATCGGAGAGCGCAATCGAAACCGTGGTGGGCGCGTACCTGACGCAGAACACATCCTGGCGCAACGTGGAGCGATCGATTGCCAATCTGAAAGCCGCCGGCGCGATGTCCGTCGATGGGTTGCGGGCGCTTGAGGATGAAACACTGCGTACCCTGATCCGCCCGTCGGGCTACATGGTGCGCAAGGCCGCGGCAATTCAGGCGTTCATCGCACTGCTCGACAGCGCGTATGAAGGATCGCTCAGACGGATGGCTGCCGCGCCGACCACCCCCACCCGCGAAGCCCTGCTGGCGCTGCCGGGCGTTGGACCCGAGACGGCGGATGCCATCCTGCTCTATGCCCTGTCGCAGCCGGTCATGGTCGTGGATGAGTACCTGCGCCGGGTGGTCACCAGGCATGGCCTGATCGATGAGAAGGCGCGATACGCGGACATACAAAAGCTCGCGCTGGCAGCGTTCGCGAGTGATGCGCCGCCCACGTTGCTCACGCACTACAACGAGTTTCACGCGCTGATCGTGATGGTCGGCAAAACTCACTGCGGCGGGGTGCCCCGCTGCGGCGGTTGCCCGTTGAACCAGCCTCAATTTGCCCCACCAGTGGTTGCAGAACAGGCGCCACGCATCGCAATCGATGCGGTGAGGCAAGCAGCAAAGGACAAGAGATGAACCAGCGCACCCTGTACGTGGCGAGCGGGAACCGAGGCAAGTTGCGCGACTTCTCCGTGGCCGCTGCCGCCGGCGGCTCAGACTGGAAGATCGCGGAGCTGCCCGGGCTCGAGGGCATTGCGCCGCCTCCCGAAGATGGCGAGACCTTCCAGGAGAATGCTGAGGGCAAGGCCCTGTACTATGGAGGGTTTCTGCCCGGCGCCTACGTACTGGCGGACGACTCAGGGCTGGTGGTCGATGCGCTTGGGGGTGCGCCGGGAGTGTACTCGGCCCGCTATGCCGATCGGCTCGGCTTTGCCACTGCGGGCAGCATACTGGGCGACGAGCGCAACAATCTTTGCCTATTGGCAGAGATGCGACGGCTCCCGGTGAGGACTCCGCGTGCGGCCCACTATCGCTGTGTTCTGGCCGTTGCACAGAACCAAACGATTGTCGCTACTGCGGAAGGCACCGTCGCAGGCGTGCTGCTCGAGGCCCCGCAAGGCGGCGGAGGGTTCGGCTACGACCCGCTCTTCCTGCTGCCCGGGTATGGCCGCTCGATGGCCGAACTGGACGCTGAAACGCGGTTGGGTCTGAGCCATCGCGGAGCGGCGTTGCGAGCGCTGCTCCGCATGCTTCCGGCCTGACGCACCCGCACTGCCTCTTTGCCTCCTACACGTCCCCGCAAACAAGACCGATACAGCATTTACGAAGCCCGGCGGCGGAATGGTGGGTCGCTCTGTAAAGCTTCGAGAGCAGATGCGGGAGCCTCAGCCACCCTCTCTCGATCTCAGAACCGGAGAACAGGTCCATCGGCTCGGCTCTCCGAGGACAAGGAATATCGAATCTGTACATCAACGATGTCGTCGAACCTTTGATGTGCAAGAAGGCAGCCATACTGTTGGATGATGCTCACGGCCGCTTCCCAGGTCACCCGCCCGAGCCACCATCGCCTGCGAGCTAAGCAATCAACGTGGTCGCAACAAGCCATTCTGGACGCGCATTCGCTTACTCCGTACATCTAGGCATACTTGATGGCTTGCACGGCTGCGAACATCTGCTTGCCCTCGTCTGTCGAAAAGCCAGGTGACAGCTTGGTTCTAATTGAGATGACCGAGGTGGGGACGGCACCGGCGGATTCCATCTGCCGCAAGACTGACTGTTCAGTACGGAGAGATGGGCTCCCGCAGGCATCGACCGCTACCAGAACTTCGTACCCGGCCGCGCGCGCATCGAGAACCGTGTCGAGCACAACTGCCTCCATCATGAATCCGGCTACGATGAGCACCTTGCGATCGGAGCGCTTGATCGCCTGCAAGGTAGGAGGGTCCGCAACGAGTCTGTTGGTTGTTCGAAGCAACTTGGGCCCGACGGATTCTGCTCCCTCCAATTCAGTAATCACCTGCGAGTCGCTACCATGGGGCACCACGCTGACGACTGCAGGCAAGTCAAAGATCTTTGTCAGCTGAAGCAGGGCACCGGCTGCACTTGCGAGCGCTTTTGGGATATTGGTTTGGCCGTGCTTGACGATCGCCTTCTGCAGATCGCAGAAAAGAACCTGTGCCATCCCAGCGGATAGTTGCGCCCAGGCTGACTGTCGATTAAGCATGATGCTCCTCCCTCTCGGAGCCCGGCTGCTCAGCGATAAGCCACTTGTCGCAGTACTCCGCGAGTCGTGGAATAGAATGCTCCGAACCCGTGAACGCGATGTATCCATCGGGCCGTACCAGAATGATCGACGACGAAGTGCCGAAGCGATCTTTAAATGCGCTGTCATCGTTCGTTGCGGCAGCGATCTGATGACCCTGCATGAGGGAGTGCCAAGGCCCGATCGCACCTTGTATCTCAGCATGAGTCTTCGCTGGATCACTGATGTTGGAGTAGAGCAACGTGAAGGTGGAAGGATCCATCAGCTGAAAGAGAGTCGATAGCTGTGCATTCTGGTCGGCGGAACCCTCCACAGGCAGCAGCGTGACTGAGATGTCCGGTACGCGATCTCCGGCCTTCAACGTGCCGGCTGCTGCATGGTTGTCGGACAAGGTGCTCTCGCGATAGTGAAGACTGAGTTGGCTCATACGTTCCGTGCTGTTGTGCTGAACAACCTCTGTTCCCACGATCCAGGGTGCGAGGTGGTTGAAGACCGAACGGAAGAAAGCCTTTTCTTCTCCAATTGCGTGAGTCAGTCCCTCTGTTTTCGTCAATACACCGCGGATGACGGGAATACGGTCTGCAGCGTAAGTCTCGAGAATGCTCTCCTTCGCCTCACCTTTGAGAACCATCGCCAGTTTCCAGCATAAATTGATCATGTCCTGGATACCGGTGTTCATACCTTGAGCGCCGGCCGGGCTATGAATGTGGGCTGAATCGCCACCGAGGAAGATGCGACCGCTTCTAAGCTGATGGACCATGCGGCTGTTGATACGGAACCATGAGCTCCACTTCAGATCATGAAACGTCGCAGGGATCGGGGACCGCTGATGATAAAGCTGCTGCAGCTCTTCCAGAGCAGGTGCCGTTTCCTTCGACGGTTTGCTGATGGGATTGCTTGCGATGATGCGGAATCGCTTGTTGCCCATGGGAAACATACCCATGAAGCCATGCTCCGACGAGAAGATATGCAGGTCCGAATCCGATAGATCGCCATCGATATAGAAATCACCCAAGGCATACTGTTCTTCAAGCGACTTGCCTTCAAAGGCGAATCCCAGGGTCTCTCGCACATTACTGTGTGCCCCTTCAGACGCGATGAGGTAGGAGCAGCCTAGCTTTTCCAGCACACCGTCGCTACCTTGGAGTATGGCGGTAAGATGATCGCCATGGTCGGCCTGTGAGAATGCGACCATCGTCGTTCCCCAATCGATGCTCACGGACGCCCGCTCAAGCGCATCGCGCAGCGCCTTCTCCGCTTCGGCTTGAGAGACGAACAGGATGTACTGGTACTTGCTATCGATCGTGTTGAACTGCAGGTGAAATACCCGCTTACCACCGCCGTAGACGCTGACCGCGACACCTGGATTGCCACGCTCCACGAGTTGCGCGCTGAAGCCGCGCTGCTCAAAGAGCTCCAACGTGCGCGCTTGCACACCCACTGCGCGCGATGTGGTAGCCGGCTTCGAAGCTTTCTCTACTATCCGGACGGGGATGCCGAAGCGCGCAAGCTCCATCGCTGCGGTCATCCCAGTCGGCCCGGCTCCTACAATCAACACGGGTTTCATCTCGCTCATGAAATCTCCTGATTTGCTAGAACCATTTCGTGGTTTGGTGCGGGATATTCCAGGTGCAACCGATTAGGTCCGATCACTCCTGCAGCCACGGTTTTTTTCCTCCGGCTTGAGTTCCCGGCCATGCTTCTCAAGTGTGTAAAGCCGCCAGCAATTTCGGTCCGGATCCTCGACGACGATAAGCCAGGCCTGGATTGAGCTGATCAGCGGAGAATGGGGAAGCTGATTAGCCTCAAGAAACTCTGCCCACTCCTGGAGTGCTTCTCTGTCTTTCGCCGCAACGTGTCGCGAGTGTCCAAACGGTCATGAAGATTCCTCTCCTCGTGCAGAGTTCCCTGTTGACAGTCTCCAAGAATGAATTACTGCGCACCTAAGTCCCAACTCTGCTCGTAGTCCTGCCTGGCAGAGACGGGGCCAAGTGTTCTCAGCGAGTCAGGAAAGAGCCGACGGTATCGTCTCGAGTCTTCTGGCGTTGGATATATTCCAGACTTGACATGACGCTCCTCCTTCAACCTGCAAGACTCCCTTTGCAGGTGACTTTTCGATCACTAGAAGGAGCGTAGAGCAGAAGGTAGGAGACGGTATTTCAGAAAACCGCTGGACCTATCGGATTTGCAGCGAGTTTCTGCGATAACGGTCTGGCGCCAGGCCGGTACGTTGACGAAAGGCTTCTGTGAAGTGGCTCTGGCTTGAAAACCCGAGGCTGAGCGCCACGGCGGTCAGCGTTGTGGTCGTATTCTGCAAGAGGCTCTGAGCACGTTCAATCCGCCGATCCATGAACCACGCGTAGGGAGTCTTACCCGTAGCCCGTTGAAAGCGCCGGCCGAATTCTGAGGTGGATAGTTTTACAGTCTGCGCCCATGCAACAAGACACAGCTTTTGCCCGAGCATCTCGTCGGCATAGACCATGCAGTCCTTGAGCTGTGCTCGTGACAAGGGACGTACTGATGAGCGCGCGGGGGTTGCTGGAGGCTTTTGATGGTTTTCGATCAGAAGACCGATCATCGCTTCCGCAATACCGTCCAGATAGATCGCTCTTGCTGCTCCTGATAGTTCCGCTGCGAAGGTTGCATCACTCACGAGGCGCTGAACAAGGGGTTGGCCGCCGAGAATCGGGATCATGAAGCAGTGCCGTGCCGGGCGATGTCTGTATTCATATTGTGAGAAGAGATGGTCCACCCTGGCCTTGGACAACGTTAGCCGGATGCCCTGAAGAGGGCTTCTGACATTGCGTTCTTCCTGATCAACTGGTGCTGATAAACGCAACATCCCTGGACGCAGGCTGCCGTCGTGAATCACTCGACCATTGACTTTCAGAGAGGTCTCGCCCGTAGTCAGGGGCGCAAACAGCTCGAATTGATCACGGGGCGCCTCTGCACGTTCGTTGTTCCGCATCTGGAATACCGCGAGGTGTACCGGCACTGTCGGCTTGCCGTCAGGTGAGCTCATACTTCCTCAAAGCTCTCACAGATGTCCTTACCACCCACATACATCTTGGTGGGCAGGTTCCGCGAGTTTGCCAAGCCCGTAACATCAATCTGTGATGTTGGATGCTCCCTGAAGTGAGTTGCCAAATGAACAAATTAGATTAAGCACCTGCATTACCCAAGGCGGTAGCTTCGCAATCTGTCCTCGCCGACTGTCGGCAATCAGCCATGCTTTGCATCAGTCATGGCCGGTGCGACAAGCGCACCGTATGTCGCCTGGTGGCCGCTCAGACGTTCTCGGGCGACGAGAACGGGCCGAGTCACTCATCGAGCAATGGTTCTTTGAGAGTAGCGGCAAGTCTCGAACAGCCTGTCGAATTCAAAGAGTCAGCCAAATCGGACAGGAACTCAGATTCCACACAGCCGGCTGAACACGCGACACGCATCCGTCGTTGTTCGAGAGCACGACGACGGAGAACGCCTTCCGGGTCGAATCGAAGGATGCGTTCGCGTGAAACATAGAATTTGTTGCCGTCGGTGAGTCCGGAAGTGTCCTCCATAGCTCATCGCTGCGTATGGACCGTGCACGGCACCCGGCGCTTGTCTGCGCCAGGTGCGCTCCCCTACTTCGAGGCCTGGGTGTCGCCGGCTGCTGAGTCCTCGAGCCCGCGATATTTCAGCATCGGCTTTGCCGAAGGATCCGCACCAAGCCAGGCTTTGTACAGCGACTCGAGATCTGCAGAGTTGCCGCGTGACAGCACCATCTGGCGGAAGCGATCGCCGTTGGCGCGGGTGAGTCCGCCGTGATCCTGGAACCACTGGAACGCGTCATCGTCGAGCATTTCGCTCCACAGGTACGCGTAGTAGCCGGCCGCATAGCCATTGCCCCAGATGTGCATGAAGTACGAAGAGCGATAGCGTGGCGGCACCTGCTTCAGCGCAAGCCTGGTCTTCTCGAGCGCCTGCTGCTCAAACTCGTCCGACTTCTGCAGCGGCGCGTCCGCCGGCAGAGTGTGCCACTGCATGTCGAGCTCCGCGGCCGCGAGCAGCTCGGTCAGCGCGTAACCCTGGTTGAAGGTGCGCGCCTTCTGCAGCTTGGCCGTCAACTCCGCCGGCATGGCTGCCCCGGTCTGGTAGTTGCGCGCATAGTGCGCGAAGACTTCCGGGTACATGGCCCAGTGCTCGTTGAACTGCGACGGAAACTCCACGAAGTCGCGCGGAACCGACGTGCCGCTCAGGCTCGGGTACATGCTGTCCGCAAACATGCCGTGCAGCGCATGGCCAAACTCGTGGAACATGGTGGTGACATCGTCGAACGAGATCAGCGCGGGCTGTCCCGGCGCAGGCTTGGTGAAATTGGCAACGTTGTAGACCACGGGCAGCGTGCCCAGCAGGCGCGACTGGCCCACAAACTCGCTCATCCACGCGCCGCCGTTCTTGTTGTCGCGCTTCCAGTAGTCGCAATAGAACAGCGCCAGGGGCTTGCCGTTGCTGTCGGTCACCTCAAAGACGCGCACATCCGGCTCGTAAACCGGGATGTCCTTGCGCTCCTTGAACGAAATGCCGTACAGCAGGTGAGCGGCATAAAACACGCCATTTTCGAGGACTTTGTCGATCTCGAAGTACGGCTTCAGCTCTGCTTCATCGAGGTCGTAACGTGCCTTGCGGACCTGCTCGGCGTAGAAGTCCCAATCCCATGCTTCGAGCTGGAAGCCGCCATTCTGCGCGTCGATCACCTTCTGGATCTCGGCAGCCTCGCCCTGAGCCTTCGCCGTGGCAGCAGGCACCAGCGCGTCCATAAAGTGCAAAGCAGCCTCGGGCGTCTTGGCCATCTGGTCGCCTAGCTTCCAGGCGGCATAGCTCGAAAAACCGAGCAGCTTCGCTTTGTGTGCGCGCACCTGCGCCAGTTGCGCGATCACGTCGCGGGTATCGTTGTCGCCCGGGCGCTCGGCGCGCTCGAGGGAATCCTGGAAGAGCGCCTGGCGCGTTGAGCGCTGCGTAAGCGAAGCGAGTGCCGGCTGCTGCGTAGTGTTTTGCAAGGGCAGCACATAGCCCTGCTGCTTACGAGCACTGGCCGCCTGGGCCGCGGCTGCCAGCTGCGCGTCGCTCAAACCCGCGAGAGCGGCTTTGTCAGTGGTCGTGTAGGCACCGGCCTTGGTGGCAGCCAGCAGCCTGGTTTCAAAAGCATTGGAAAGCGTGGACTCACGCTCGTTCAACTGGCGAAGCTGTGCCTTGTCCGCATCGGAAAGCTGCGCTCCCGCGCGCAGAAACTGGTCGTACGTCACTTTGACCAGCCGGAGCTGCTCCGCGTCAAGATGCAGGCTGGTGCGCTGGTCGTGTATCGCCTTTACTCTTGCGAAGAGCTTGCTGTTTAGATAGATCGCGTCGTTATGCGCTGCCTGCCTCGGCGCTTCTTCCTGCTGGACTTTTTGCAGGACCGGGTTGGTGTTGGCGCCAGTGACGCTGCTGAACACGCGCAGTACGCGCTGCAGCAAGAGCCCGGAACGCTCCATGGCAACCAGGGTGTTGTCGAAGGTCGGCGCCGTGGGATCATTTGCGATCGCGTCGATTTCGCGCAGGTGTTCGCGCATCCCGGCCTCGATCGCGGGCTGGTAGTCCGCGTCGTGGATGCGGTCAAAAGGGGGTGCGTGGAATGGAAGCGTGCTCTCCCCATAAAACGGATTGCTGGGTCCAAAGCCGCCTGCTCCCGTCGCCTGTGCCGCTCCACCCGCCGTGCTCCCGAGCGCGATCGCCCCGGCCGCCATCCATGTCTGCATCGTCTTCATCCGCATCCGTGATTCGTTACCTCTGTGTGGTGATTGTAGGGTTTCCGTGTCCAGGCTGCGAAAACGCGACTGTAATGCTTGAAAGCAGCCAGCCGCGGATATGCTGGGGCAGGAAGCTTTGCCGTTTACGGTTTACTCCGCGTGGCGGCTGCCTCCGCGTACGGGAAGCATCGATCGAGCCAAGACCCAGCCAAACCTGAAGGAGACCTGCCCCTTGCATCGTGAAAAGAGCACCCGCTGGTTCACCACCATACTTTCCCGGCGCACATGGGGTGAGAGCGTGGGCCTCGTTCTGCTCGCCAGCCTTTGTCCGGCGATCGCGCACGCAAGCGGCGAACGCCCCATGCAGGCTGTTCCAGTAGCGAGGTTTCTTGACTCACTGGGCGTGAACACCCACGTGCAGCACGGGCAGGACGCGGCCAAGCTGGCGAAGTCAGTGCGCTACCTTGGCGTGCGCAACATTCGGGACGCAGCCGACGGGCGCTACGACATGAGTTCCCTGCTGCTGCTGCACGCGATGAGTGGGGCGTTGATTGATCTCAGCCCGGGAAGCGGCGTCAAGGACAAGGATTTCGGCGCGATCATTGAAGCCTGGAAGCAGCTGGCGGCTGCGCACGCGCTGCGATCGATGGAAGGGCCCAACGAGCCGAATAATTTTGGCGGGGTCGTCTACAAGGGCGTGAAGGGCGGCAGCAACGCCACCTGGCAGCCGGTGGCGAATTTTCAACGCGACCTGTACCGCACGGTCAAGGCAGATGCC
This sequence comes from Acidipila sp. EB88, assembly GCF_003858395.1. Taxonomy (GTDB): domain Bacteria; phylum Acidobacteriota; class Terriglobia; order Terriglobales; family Acidobacteriaceae; genus EB88. The sequence goes on from NZ_QWEV01000005.1 coordinate 57,541, forward strand.
ACGCTCAGGGAGTATCCGCTGCTCAACCTCAGCGAAAGCGGGGCGGAAACCAACAACGTGGGATTGCAATTTCTCCTGGTTCCAAAAGGCTCCGGTACGCTGACCCCGGACGGCACAGTTTTTGCCGACCTGGCGAACTGTCACAACTATGTGGCGTATGCCGGCCACAAGGCGCTTGAAGACAACATGGCCTGGAAAGCAGCCGATCCTGTGCTGGCCGACGCTCCGTGGGACGGTCTGGTGAACAACTACAACACCACATGGGGCAAGCACTTCCACGGCTATTCGCTTCCGGAGCTTCGCACGCTGCCAAGGGTAACGACTGAGACCGGCTGGAAAACAGGACCTGGCGATCTGACCGAGGAGCAGCAGGCCAAGCTCTACCTCGACATCTATCTCAGCCAGTTCAAGCAGGGGTGGAAGTATACGTACATCTACGAGCTTGCCGACGACTCCGACGGCGCGTGGGGCTTTTTCAAGGCCGACCTCACCACGCCCCGGAAGGCAGCCGTGTACCTGCACAACCTGACTTCGATCCTCGCAGACCCGCCCGCGGATGCAGGTGCAGCAGCGCGCAATGACAGCCTGCCATATGCCCTCGCCAACCAGCCTGCGACCGTGCATGACCTGCTGCTCGAAAAGAGCGATGGCACCTTCGAACTGGTGCTATGGAACGAGCAGGTACATGGCACGAGCCCGGTGCAGCTTCACCTTGCCCCGGGCATCAGCAAGGTAAAGCTTTACGACACGACGCAGGCGCCCACCCGGGCACGTACGCTGGGTACAGCCTCGCCGTCCAACCCTTCCCTGCGCCTGACCCTGACGGATCACCCGGTGGTCCTCGAGTTCACCCGCTGATCGGATTCGGATCGAACGTGGCCACTCCGTTCGATCCGAAACGTGGCTGGTTTGCGGGCTGCTCCATTTGGACACGTAAAGCATCGTCATTGACGAGACGCCGCTGCCGCACGAATAATCGTAAGTTGTTCTCGCGCCGGGCTGTCCGACCATACCCTGCGGCGAGCTTCCCGGCCTGAAGGAGTCCACTCCACGCATGGCAACAACCGTTTCGACCCCGGTGTCTGCGCCGCCCACGGGCGCGCGCAAAGGCACGCGACACAAGGGTGTGCAGCCGCTTCGCGCCGGACAGGGGCACTCTTTCCTGCTGCGCCGCCTGCACTCGCTCACAGGCATCGTGCCGATCGGCGCCTTCCTGATCGAGCACATCGTCTCCAACTTTGAAGCGCTCAAAGGGCCCGCGGCGTACGCGGCACAGGTCAAGTTCCTCAATGCCCTGCCGTTTGTGCGCGTGCTCGAGTGGGCGTTCATCTTTCTGCCGCTGATCTACCACGCCGGCTACGGCATGTACATCTGGCTGCGTGGCAAGTCCAATGTCATCTACTATCCCTGGGCCGGCAACTGGCTGTACACCGCGCAGCGCTGGACGGGCGGCATCGCGCTGGCCTACATCATTCAGCATGTATGGCGGCAGCGATTCTCAGGCGTCAATCTGCCCGATCACCCAGGCGCAGCATTTCACAAGGTGCAGATGGAACTGCTGCATCCGTGGATGTTCGCTATTTACGCGATCGCCATGATCGCCACCTGTTATCACTTCGCGTACGGCGTCTGGCTGTTCTGCGCCAAGTGGGGCATCACCTCGGGTGAGCGCGCCCGGCGCGGCTTTGGCTGGGTATGCGGCGTGGCAGGTCTCCTGCTGTGCACGATTGGCCTCGCCAGCATGTGGGCGTTTGTGAGCCCCAAGTACCGCAATGCCCCGGCCGATTTAACTCCTGCGCAAATCACTGAAGGCACACAGGCCCCTGCTCCTATCGGACAGGCGCACACTAGATAAGAGGGCTTAATGGCTGCAGTTCCCAGGATTATCGTGGTTGGTGGCGGCCTGGCCGGGCTTTCTTCCGTGATCAAGATTGCCGAGGCGGGTGGCAAGGTTGACCTGTTCTCGATCGTACCGGTGAAGCGTTCGCATTCCGTCTGCGCCCAGGGTGGCATCAATGCCGCCAAGAACCTCAAAGGCGAAGGTGACACCACCGCGGCGCACTTCGATGACACGATCTACGGTGGCGACTTCCTCGCGAACCAGACGCCGGTCAAGAACATGTGCGATGCGGCCCCGGCGATCATCGACCTTCTGGACCGCATGGGTGTTCCCTTTAACCGGACGCCGGAAGGCCTGCTGGATTTTCGCCGCTTCGGCGGAACCCTGTACCACCGGACCGCTTTCGCCGGCGCAACTACCGGCCAGCAGTTGCTGTATGCGCTCGATGAGCAGGTGCGACGCTACGAATCCGAAGGCAAGGTCACCAAGTACGAAGGGTGGGAGTTCCTCTCTTCCGTTCTCGACGGGCAGGGTGTGTGCCGCGGCATCTGCGCGATGAACCTGCGCGACATGAGCGTGCGCACCTTCGACGCGGACGCGATCATCCTGGCCACCGGCGGTAATGGCGCGATCTTCGGCAAGAGCACCAACTCCGTGGTCTGCACGGGCTCCGCGCAGTCCGCGATCTACCAGCAGGGCGCTTACTACGCTAATGGCGAGTTCATCCAGGTGCACCCGACCTGCATCCCGGGCGAAGACAAGCTGCGGCTGATGTCGGAGTCGGCACGCGGCGAGGGCGGCCGCGTGTGGGTGCCGCGAAAGCTCAACGACCCACGCGATCCCGTCTCGATTCCCGAGGCCGACCGCTGGTACTTCCTGGAAGAGTGGTACCCCAAGTACGGCAACCTTGTGCCTCGAGATGTGGCAACTCGAGCCATTCACAAGGTGGTGTACGAGCATGAGCTGGGCATCGACGGCCAGCCCATGGTTTACCTGGACCTGACGCATATCGACGCCGCCACGCTGAACCGCAAGCTCGAGGGCATTCTCGAGATCTACGAGAAGTTCGTCGGCGACGATCCACGCAAGGTCCCGATGAAGATCTTCCCGGGCATGCACTACACCATGGGCGGTCTATGGGTGGACTTCAACCAGATGACCAACATCCCGGGCATCTTTGCCGCGGGTGAGGCAGAGTACAACTACCATGGCGCGAACCGCCTCGGGGCAAACTCGCTGCTGTCCTGTATTTACGGCGGCTTCCAGGCCGGGCCAAACGCCCTGCGCTATGCGAAGAGCCTGCCGGCGGCGGCGTCCAACGGGCATGGCGAGAGCGAGCGCAAACGGCAGGAAGAGATCAATGCCGGGCTGCTTTCCTCCTCCGGCACCGAAAACCCTTTCCGCCTGTGGCGCGAACTGGGCGAGACGATGACCAAGAACGTCACGGTGATCCGCTACAACAAGGCGCTCGCCGAAACGGACGAGAAGATCGTGGAGTTGCTGGAGCGCTTTCGCAACATCAACCTGAGCGACAAGAGCGCCTGGGCCAATACGAGTTTTGCGTTCACCCGGCAGCTATATAACATGCTGCAGCTGGGCCGCGTGGTCACGCAGGGCGCAAAGCTGCGTGATGAATCGCGGGGCGCGCACTACAAGCCGGACTTTCCGGATCGGGACGACGAGCGCTTCCTCAAAACCACCAAGGCCACCTTTGCCCCCGATGCAGACGAGCCGGTGTTCAGCTGGGAAGCCGTGGATACGCAGTACATTACGCCGAGGCCGCGTCGCTACGACGCGGTGAAGTAGACAGGACAAGGAGCCGGGTATGCCGTTGTTTTTCCTTAAAGCCACCCCGAAGAACGATCAGCAGGAGCCGTCTCAGGAGCAGCAGCAGTACTGGCACGGGCTGCTTGCCTCGCACACTGCGCTCACGTACGGCAGGGTCAAGGATCCGAAAGGTGCGTACTGGGTCGCTACGGTTGAGGTTGAAAACGAAGCGGCGGTGGAAGAGTTGATGAAGAAAGACCCAGCCAAGTCCTGGTGCACCATTGAGCACTACCCGCTGGAATCCGTCCACAAGGCGCAACCCGAAACGAGCACAACCTAGTTGCAGACAGAAGCAGGCTCCGTCGCGGTGCCGAACTGAAACGAGGACAACGATGCAGGCAGCGGAAACACTTACCGGCGCGGCCATCCCGCTGAGCAAGCCCACGGGCAAGACGTACCGGATCGAGATCAAGCGCCAGGCGAGCCCCGATGCCGAACCGCATTGGGACAAGTTCGACCTGCCACAGCGTACGGGCATGAACGTCATCTCGGCAATGATGGAGATCGCCGGGAATCCAGTTACGACGGATGGACGCGCCACGACACCAATCGCTTATGACGCCAACTGTCTCGAGGAGGTCTGCGGGTCCTGTGCCATGCGCATCAACGGCAAAGCGCGCATGGCTTGCTCCGCGCTGATCGACAAGGTGCAGGAGAATGGCGTGGTCCGCGTAGAGCCGCTCTCCAAGATGCCGGTGATTCGCGATCTGTCCGTGGATCGCTCCGTGCTATTCGAGAATCTGAAGCGCGTGCAGGCCTGGGTGCCGCTCGACGGGTCGTACGATCTTGGCTCCGGACCGCGCATCACGCCGCAACAGCAGGAAGAAGCCTATCCGCTGTCCCGCTGTATCTCCTGCACGATCTGCATGGAGGTATGCCCGCAGTTCAACGAGGAAACCAACTTCGTGGGCGCGGCCACCATCGCGCAGGCCAAGCTGTTCAACGAGCACCCCACCGGCAAGGTGCTCAAGACCGAACGACTCCACGCACTGATGGGCGACGGTGGCATTCATGAGTGCGGCTTCTCGGGCAACTGCGTCACGGCCTGCCCCAAGATGCTGCCGCTCACGCGCGCCATCTCGGAGGTGAGCCGCGACGTGATGATCCAGGCGGCAAAGGACATCTTCACGCGCTAGTGGCTGAAGACCAAGTCGCCTCATACGCGAACCGCCTGTAAACGGAAGCAAGCCCGCGAACTACGCGGGCTTGTTCTGTTTGCCTGGCCAGCGTGGCGCCACGGCATAGTTCAACTGCACCAGAAAGATGCAGCCCAGGCTGAGGCGGGTGTCGAAGACGCATAAGGCGGTACTCACCGCGTACAAGCACTGGGCGATTAGTACCCGGCGGCAGATGGCATGGTTGATCGCGGTCGGCGTGTCTTCGCGAATGAGCCCGGCATGGTTCGCGTAGCGCCAGCTCGCGTACAGAAGCGCCCCAAGCAGCAGGAAGTTCAGCCAGTAGGCGACCAGCGCAGTGCGGAAAAGGTAGAACTCGGCCAGCAGCCCTGTCGAGAGCGGCAGGAGCGCAATGCCGAACAGGAACGCAAGGTGCAGCCAGGTCAGGTCGCGCGAGCTCTGCTTCAGGTAGTTGAGCTGGGTTTGTTGCCCGTTCCAGAAGATGCTGAGCGCCAGGAAGCTGAGCATCGCGGCCAGCAAACGGGGGGCCACGGCCGCAAGCGCCACCAGCAGATCGTGCTCGGAACGCACGTGTTCCACTTCGGGGAGCTTGATGTCGATCAGCAGAAACGTCATGGCGAAGGCAAAGACGCCGTCGCTCAAGGCGCCAAGACGTTCAAGGCTCTGGTTCGCGATCGTGTTGTAAAGCGTTGCCATCTCTGTCCTTTCATGCGAGCGAGCCACAGGGAATACACTAGAAGACGGCATGATTGTCGCATTCCGCAGCTTCCTGTTCGCCCCGTTCCTGTTTGCCGCTGGCGCGCTTGCCCAGCAGTCGACGCCGACCACCCCCACACCTTCGGCCCCTCCCCCACAGGCGACGACGCCGGCTCTGCCCGCGGCGCCAACTCCGGCCGACCAGCTCCCCGACTCGCCAGGTATCGCAATTCATCCGGCTCCCGAGCCATCCGGCCCGACCGTGGTCTTCGACAGCTCCATGGGCCGCATGGTGTGCCGCCTCTACAGCAAGGAGGCACCCAGCACCGTCGCCAACTTCATCGGGCTGGCGCAGGGTACAAAAGACTGGGCTGACCCGGCCACCCACCAGAAAGTGCACGGCAAGCCGCTTTACGACGGCACCACGTTCCACCGGGTCATCCCCGGCTTCATGATCCAGGGCGGCGACCCGCTCGGCGACGGAACGGGCGATCCTGGCTTCCTGTTCGCCGACGAGATCAGCCCGGACCTGTCCTTTGATCGTCCCGGGCGACTGGCCATGGCGAACTCCGGCCCGGACACCAACGGGTCACAGTTTTTCATCACCGAGGCTGCCTACCCGACGCTGGATGGCCATTACAGCCTCTTCGGCCAGTGTGATCCGTCTGCCGTGTCCGTGGTCACCGCCATTACGCACGTGGAGCGCGACGCCCAGGACAAGCCACTCACGCCAGTGGTCCTGAACAAGGTCACGATTGTGCCGGCTGGCCAGCCTTTACCGGCTGCGCCGGCCGCCTCCGCCGCAGCCGGCGCATCTACACCCCAGTAGCGCAACCGGCTCAACCTTGGCCTTACGCACAGGCGCTGGCTCCACAAGCCGCGCCGTAAGCCAAACGCAAGACAGAAGACAAGGAGAACCAAACGCATGGCCCGTACACCTGGCACCTACGCCATCTTCAACACCACGCAGGGCGAGATTGTTTGCCAATTGTTTGAAGAGCAAGCCCCCAAGACAGTGAAAAACTTTATCGACCTCGCGGAAGGCACGCGTGAGTGGACACATCGCGGCGAAAAGAAGACCGGCACCAAGCTTTACGATGGCACCGTCTTCCACCGCGTCATTCCTGACTTCATGGTGCAGGGCGGCGACCCGGATGGCACCGGCATGGGCGGCCCCGGCTACAAGTTCGAGGACGAGACCAAGGGTTCCCCCCACAAGTTCGACAAGCCGGGCAAGCTCGCGATGGCGAACGCCGGCCCCAACACGAATGGCTCGCAGTTCTTCATCACGGTTGCGCCCACCCTGTGGCTCACCGGCAACCACACCATCTTCGGTGAGGTGGTGGAAGGCCAGTCCATCGTGGACGCCATCACCAAGGTGCCCCGCGGCGCGCAGGACAAGCCCAAGACCCCCGTGGTGCTTGAGTCGGTAACGATCGAACGCGTTTAAGTTTTTGCAGTAGTTGCTCGACCAGCAGGGCCCGGCAAGAAGCCGGGCCCTGTTACTTTGGCCGCCGGAGTTAAATGCCCAGCACCGCGCACAACTCCCGGACTGAATTCGCACTGCGCTGCAGGGCCGTGTGCTCCTCGGGCGTGAGCTTGATCTCGATGATCTTCTCGAGACCCCTGGCTCCCAGTTTGCACGGCACCCCCACGAACAGGTCGCGAATCCCGTACTCGCCCTGCAGGTACACGGCGCAGGGGAGGATCTTTTTACGATCCTTCAGGATTGCCTCCACCATCTCGATCGCGGCGGCACCCGGGGCATAGAACGCCGATCCTGTCTTAAGGTGCGCCACAATCTCGGCACCGCCATTGCGCGTGCGCTGTACCAGCCGTTCCACGGCCTCGGCACTCAGCAGCTCTGTGATGGGGATGCCGCCCACGGTGGAGTAGCGCGGCAGCGGCACCATCGTGTCTCCGTGGCCACCCAGCACAAACGCGGAAACATTCTCCACCGAAACGTCACACTCTTCCGCAATGAACGAGCGAAAACGGGCGGAGTCCAGCACTCCCGCCATGCCGATCACCCGCTCGCGCGGGAAACCTGAGTGGCGAAACGCAGCCTGTGCCATGGCATCAAGCGGGTTCGAGACAACGACCAGGATGGCGTCCGGCGAGGTGGCGACGACGTTTGCGATCACGTCCGCCATGATCCTGCCGTTGGTGTTGAGCAGGTCATCTCGGCTCATGCCGGGCTTGCGGGCGATGCCTGCCGTGATCACCACCACGTCCGAGTTGGCCGAGTCCGCGTAGTCGTTGGTGCCGAAGATGGCGCAGTCATGCTTCTCGATCGGCATGGCCTGCAGGATGTCCAGAGCCTTGCCCTGTGGCACCCCTTCGATTACGTCGAGTAGCACGACGTCTGCGAGTTCCTTGCTTGCCAGCCAGAGCGCCGCAGTGGCACCCACGTTGCCCGCACCCACAATCGTGACCTTGTTCCGCATTCCGCCTCCTGCTCCGGGCGCACCCGGCATATGCAGCGACCCAGCCTATCACCGGGCGCCAGCATGGCGAAACTTCACGAGTAGCCCCTGCCCGGGCATGCAGGCGGCGGGCCGCAGCCACGCCAAAGTTGACCGATTGGCCCGAAGCCCCTTAAGATCAAAAAGTCGCGTGAACAGCAACAACGCCGCGACGGCAAGTACTGCCCCCTCGTTCAATGGTAGGACAGCTGACTCTGACTCAGCATATCGGGGTTCGAATCCCTGGGGGCAACCAACATCTGTGCGCGCCGGGGTGCACCGTGTGGCGCTTCCGCAATGCGGGCATGTCCAGGGTCCTGGGCCTCGCTCTTCATCTCCGGGCATACCAATCCCCTTTCATCCACGTGCAAACAGCACCTGCTCACTTCGCCGGCAATCCAGCAAGACCACGCTCGATCTGCGGTGCAAGCTCCTCCTGCTGTAGATCCGGCCTCTGCGCCCGCAGGTTCCCCCGCGCCATCCGGTAGTGCTCCCCCGCCACAGCCCACTGCTGTTGCTGCGCCAACACCTCTGCCAACTGTAACTGCGTACGCGCAGATGCAGGGGCCAGCGCAGCCGCCTCCTGCGCCCGTTGCAAAGCCTCTGGCAGCTGGCCCTGCTGCGCCAGCAATCCCGACTGCCGCACGTCCACCCATGCCGCCGCAAGCGGCACCGCAAACGTGCCCCGATACACATACACGCCGTCCTGCAGGATCGCGTCCGGCTTCAGCCCGCGAAAGTCCTCGTATGGGTTCAGCACTCCATCTCCCGACTCCACGCCATCCAGCACGCTCTCGCTGATCAGCACCGTGCCGTGGATCGTCGCCGGCACCTGCATCGGCAAACCGAACCACCACAGGCCGCTCGGCGTTGGCAACCGGTGGCAGGAGATGCCGTAGTCCTGCGGCTGCACCGCTCCATCCGGAAAGTATGCGAACCAGCACTCGGGATCGTGGTGCCGGTCCAGGTACTCACGAACTGTCTTCAACTGCTGGCCCCAGTCCACGTTGGCATCGCTCAGGTACCGCCGCACCGCCAGCGGACCACCCCACGCCTCGTTGCCGTAAGCCATGTAGTTGGGCGCGACCCGCTCCGTCGTCACCACCTGCCATACCAGCAGTGCGATCGCCAACACCGCCCAACCGCGACCCATCCCAAGCAGTCGCGCCGCCACCGCGCCCGCCACGACATACAGAAACGGATAGATGGGCATCAGGTGCCGCGCGCCGATGTCGAAGTGCGACGTCACTACCACTGCGCTGTACACCGCCACCGGCACCAGCAGAAACAGCAACCGCCGCCCGTCGCGATGCCTTCGGCTACTGCGACAACCCCGCAGCCACACCACCGGTGACAGCACCAGCAGCAGCAAGAGCGGCAACGTCGACTTGATCAGAAACGCCGCCGGAAAGTACTGCCACGGCCCATGCCGGTACACCCGCCCCCAAAAATAGGAGGAGTACTCCCACTCCGTGTGCTTCGTGTTCGCCAGCCCCCACACGTATGCTTCCGGCAACAGGTGCAGCCGGGCCACCCACGCCAGCTTCACGCCATCAGCCGGGTTCGGCATCGAGGCCAGATACGGCCCCAGTGCCGGCGCAAGCGCCAGCCCATGCGGAGCAGGCGCATACCGGAAGCCGTAAAACGCCCACAGCACCACCCACGCACACCCAAGAGCCGCCAGTGCCGAGCCCACCAGCCGCGCCGCCACGTTCGCGCTGCGCTGCCGTATCCCTTCCGCCACCGCGAGCAGCAACAGCATCGGCGCCACCAGGATGCCCGTGAACTTCACGACCAGCGCCAGACCCGCCAACACCCCTGTCGCTGCCAGCAGCTTCACCGTGGGCCGTTCCGCGTAGCGGTAGAACGCAAACACTGCGGCCGCAAGAAACAGAGCACTCCCCATGTCCGTGGAGACCAGCGTCCCATGCGCCAGCACGTTGGGGTCCGAGACAAACAGCACCAGCGCGCACATCCCCGCGAGTGCCCCGAAGTATCGCCGCCCCGCTGCGTACACCACCAGTGCCGTTGCGAGCGAAAAAAGCATGCACATCATTCGCGCCGGAAACAGTAACCGGTCTCCACCATTGCCGAACACAAACGCGCGTCCTGCCAGGAACGCGTTTTCCTGTTGCGAGGTCCCCGTTGGTGCCGGCAGCTGCAGGTGCATACCGAGCAGTGGCAGCGCCGCCGCGATCTTGAGCAGTGGCGGCACCTCTGCATTCGCCCGGTAATCATGCTCTGTCAGGATCAGGTAGCCGTCGTACAGGTGGTGCGCCTCATCCCAGTTCGCCGAGTACAGCCGAGCCACCCGCACCATTTGCAACGCAAACACACACAGCACGATCGCGACCGCCGCTACCGCGATTCCCTTGCCCGGCACCTTCAGCATCCCTGTTCCTGCGCGCATGCCCACCAGCTTACCGCGCGGCCGTCCCATAGCCGGACGTATCTGCCACGGGCTACAATCCCCGGCGGCGCCTTTCCCTATTCCCGGAGGCTGCGGATGCTCAGCATCTCTCCCTTTCTGCTGTTCGACGGCAACTGTGCCGAAGCCATGCACTTCTACCAGTCCTGCTTCTGAGGCACGCTCCAACTCACGCGCCTCGCGGACACCCCCATGCACACGCACCACCCACCGGAGCAGCACCACAAGATCACCTATGCCCTGCTCCGGAGCGGGACGGTCGAGTTCTCGGCCACCGACTGGCTGCACCCCGGCCGCCGCCCGATCCAGGGCAACACTGCCGCGCTTTATGTCACTGGCACCGGCCTCGATGAACTCCGACCCGTCTTCCAGAAACTCCGCGAAGGCGCCGATCCTGCCAATCTCACCGAACTATGCCCCATGCCTTTCGGCATCTATGGCCGCATGATCGATCGCTTCGGCGTCGAATGGTTCTTCCGCGGCGCAGCCCTCTCGGACTGAGCCACGGCGCCTGAGCTAACATCCAGTCGGTTGCGCGAGGAGGTAAGCGCGTCCAGCTTACGAGCTGGACACATTGCAGGAGCCGTACCTGCACTTGTCAATGCGCAGCAGCAGGCTCAGTATCCTGACGATCCATGCCGATGATTCTCGAACCAAAATGCTTTGGCATGCTGGCCTTGATGGCAGGGATGGCTGCTAGTTGACTGTTCATGTTCGGGGCGTCTGCAGGCGCAAGCATCGCAGTGGTGCCCTTGTGCAGTGGCAGGGTCAGGATCGTGCCTGAGAGTTGTTCAGACGGGGCGACACCTGCTGTGCTCACCATGATCTTCTTACCGCTCCAGGGATTGCGCAGCCTCAACTCGCCATCCTGAGCAGCCTCAACGCCCAGAGTGATCACCTTGCCCTGCCTCACCTGCAGATGCACCTTGTTGCCATGCTGCACGACCACGGTCCCATCTGCGTCCCAATCGGCAGGCATCGCCGGGGCGACCCGCACTACTCCGTCGAACTCCTGTACCAGCGCGCATTGCAGAGCGTCCGCGACTACCCCGATTTGCTCCACGTAGAACTCTGGAGCGTCCGTGAGTTGAGCGAAGCCGTTCGGGTAGTACTGGTAACGCTCTGTAATTTTCATCATGGTGTCTCTTAAATCCTGAGCCAGTCCCAGATGCGCAGCCTGCACTGGGTCGGCGCTCCAGTCAGCAGCAGCCATATTGGGCCGGTGCTGGAAGGTGCGCACTCCAAGGTCGTGCAGAGGACCGTCGTCACCAATCAAACCATACGGCCATACGGGTTCCAGACCAATGTTCTCTTCGTTGTGACGGATGGGATCATCCGTATAGGCATTCGCAATGATCACGGTGGGATCGCTGCCATCGAAGTTGTTGAGCACCTTTGTTGCGTCGATGTGGCGAAGAGGAAGTGCGGGCACTCTTTGAGTCTCCTCGTTCAGCATGCGCACAACATCATCCTCCGCCTGGATACCAAGCACCGTTGCGGCCTGAATCACAACTGGAAACAGGGCCTGCATCGCAGAGATATCGGTGGTCGGGCTGCGGACATCCCAGTTGGACTCGTGAGCATTGGAGGGGTAGGTGAAGAGCTTGCCGCCGCCATCATGGCGCGCATAGGACAAGAGGAAGCGAGCCGACTCACGCATGAACGGGTAGCTCGCCTCCAGGAAACTCTTGTCATCCGTGTAGAGGTATTGCTGCCACATCCACAGGGACACCTCTGCGCCGGTCGAGATGGTCCGGGCGTTGTAATAGGGCCGGCCATCTTCGCTGCAGTTGATTCCGGGAGCCTTTAACCACTTTTCGTTTTCAAAACCTGCCCCGTTGAAACGCATCGTCTCCGGAACGCACAAGCCTTTGCGTCCGCCCATATGCTCCCGTGTCCACCTGGCAACGGCGTCCATATTGTCGTTGTACAGATTGAAATACGGAGCGTTCAAGCCTGCAAGCCCCGCTCCGAAATTCGCAGACACCTGCATGCGAAGATTCCAGTGCCAGTAGGCTGAAGGGCCCCAGTGGTGTTCGTCCCGAAAAGAAGAGAACAGATCGCCGATGCCTGCCTGACTGCCCGGATAGCGATCTCGGTTTTCGGCTGCCGTCGCAAACAGATCGATGGCGCGAAGATTTTCAAAGTACTCCGCTACGTGGTCACCGGATGCGAATGCGATCACAGCTGAGTCACTCCAGAACTTATGCCACCAGTCGCGATGGTCGGCGGACGTAAGCGCCATTGCAGGATCCAGAAGGGCAGATGCACCGCCAAGCGCGTCGCCACCGTGCCACTCCGGGGACGCGACGAAGACACGAAACGTGCCGTCCGGTTTTGGATGAAACGCCACCTTCACAGAAAGATTGCCATCCACGGAAGCGCGCGCCTCGCGAGCGTCTACCTGCACCCCACTCAGCGATCCGAATGTCAGGCCGCTCGCTCCCATCTCCTCCGTGTCACGCCACGTCTCGGAGAGCACTCCGACCGAGTTGCTCGCTTCCGCAACTGCCTTTCTGCCGGGCCATAGGCCTAATCTGACCTGCTGTTCCTGGCGTGGATCGGCGCCTGATACCTCCACGACCATCACGTCATACTTCTCATCCACGTACGTGACAGCGGTCATACCGCCACCCTTTTCCACGAACTCACCGTCGTATAGGTCCAGCCGCGCGCTGAAGTCCTTCGCCGCTGTCATGTTTTTGAGACCTGGAACAATGAGTTGGCCGGGCGACAGGCGAAACGGCCACGTGTCTTCGCGGTTTAGCTGTGCGGTGTAACCGTTTTCCGACCAGACTCCCAGACCCAGCCGCCCGTTACCCAGCGGCATCGCCTCTGTCTTCTGGACATTAGGACGGAGGAGAACAATATCCGAACGCGAAAGGACACCCTCTGTGTCCAGGTGAAAGTGGCCATCCTTCCATGGTGATGTCGCCAACTGTGCATGCACTGCCACGCCACAGAACAGCACATTCGTTAGAACAAGAAGCGCCCGTATGCTCCTGGTCATCAATGGTCACCACCCTCCCTGTCATTACACGCCTTTCCTTGCACCCGCACATCAACATGGCCGCTACGCACCAGATTGCAACCGCATCCTGCGGCCGTTTTGTTGTGCATATCACCCATTGTTTCCTCTCGACCTATTGAGCAACATTGGCTCCTTCTGCGTGCCGCAGCCCTCGACCCAAGCGCACGTCGGCGTTGTGAAGTCCAGGCCGACTTCGAAGCGTCCAAGTGAATCTTCGAGGCGGAGATGCGCTTGGACGCCCCTGGCCTCACGACCCCTAGAACGTCAGCTTGAAGCCGAGCCGTATATAGCGCTCATCTGTGGTGCGACTGCCAGGACTGGTTGAGGTAATCGTATCGAAGCTGCCGTCCGCGATGTTGCCATCAGGGTTTGAGAAGTGTGGCGTATTCGTTGCGTTCAGCACCTCGATCCGGCCCTGCGCGGTGATCCCTTCGCGAAGAGCAAAGTTGCGGAACAAGCCCAGGTCTGCGTTTCCGAAGCCTGGACCCCGTAGTGAGTCAAAGGATGCCGTGCCGAAGCGGGGCTGGTTGACAGGTGCGAATGCTGTTGGGTCGAAGTAGGGGTTATCCCCTACCCCGTGCAGTATCTGCACACTCGCCTTCACCTGGTCGGCACGCTGCTGGCTGCCGGGCGCGTTGAGTGAGGTCCCGTCGGCTGTGACGGAAAAAGGAGTGCCTGAGTAAAAGCTGACGATCGCATTCAGCTGCCAGCCGCCAGCAACGGCAGCGGCAATGCCGTGCTTGAGGAACGACTTGTTGGCACCAAAAGGGAGCTGCGCCAGGCCGCTGATCTGGACATTGTTTGTGCGATCGCCGGGAAGTAGAGCGCGGTTGAGCTGGAAATACTGGGGGATCGGAATCTCAGGCTCCCCATCACCATTCTCATCGCAGCAGGTTCCTCTCCAGCGAGACCACGTATAGGACACTCCTAACTGGTAGCCGCTTGAGAAAGCATGGCGAAGCGTACTCTGCAAGGAGTTGTAAACCATGCTCTCGTACGGGTAAATGACCACTTCAGCGCCGGTGATACCGGTAGCGCGCGTCCCGTTGTAAAACGGCTGGCTTGCAGCTCCTTTGCCGGGGAGACCATAGTTGATGTTGTAGCGGGTATGCTGGTGCACGCTGTGAGTGCCCACGTAGCCAACCTGCGCGAGCCAGCCTTTGCCGAAGTCCTGCTCGACGGTCAGGTTGTAGGACTGCGTGTAGCCGCGGATGAAGTTTTTAGGGTCTGTCGTGAAGGTGACGCCAGCCGGCAGTGGAAGGATGCCACTCGAGATATCAGGAGGGGTCAACGCGGGGATGCCTTGCGCAAGGGTGGTGACGGCGCTGTACGAGTTCGTCGCCGAGTAGTTGCCGGTGAGGTCGATGGGATAGCTGTAAAGGCCATCGCGGTACATGTTGATCTGCTCGGGGTTCAGGCTGTAACCCGCACGCACCACCGTCGTTGCCATAGGACGGTATGCAAGCCCTATGCGCGGCGAGAAAAGCGTCTTCTGCACGTTGATGCCGCAGCTCTTCGGAACCGAGCCCTCACCGCATATTTTGTACTGGTTGGTGTCCAGGTCGAAGTACTCGATGCCGCGATCAGAGCGGGTTGGTACCGGATAGTACTCCCAGCCGGTGCCTACGGCAAAAGTAAGCTTCTGGCTCACCTGCCACTGGTCACTGACATACGGAGCATACTGCCAGGTGCGAAGCGTGACCTGCGGAACAGTTTGGACACTGTTGGTGTCATTGTTAGGCAAGCCCAGGAGGAAGTCCGCGAAGGAGTTGTACTGATTTGCAGCGGCGCCCCCATTGAGAGAGGTAGCGCCACCAGTGAAGGTAAACTGTGTCGGCTGAATCTCTATGTGGTTCATGTGCTGCTGGCTGATGTCAAAGCCGAAACGAATCGTATGCCTCCCCTTGGTCCAGGTGGCGTTCGCCGTGTATTCGAATACTGGATCGTTGTAAACAAGCGCCGGATAGGAGTAGCCATACCCGGAATAGCT
Source organism: Acidipila sp. EB88 (assembly GCF_003858395.1). Classification (GTDB taxonomy): domain Bacteria; phylum Acidobacteriota; class Terriglobia; order Terriglobales; family Acidobacteriaceae; genus EB88. Next base: position 72,954 of record NZ_QWEV01000005.1, read on the forward strand.
GTTGACGTTGAACTGCGGCAGCCCGCCTGCTTCCGGCAGCGCACCCAGGTTCGTTCCCGGGATACCAAGAACATCCAAGCCATACCGCGTGTTGGTTCCGGGAGGGCTGAGTGTCTGGTACGAATGTGTCAGTCCAAAGAGGCCTTCTACGACAAAGTTGGGCGTTGCGACGTAAGTCGCTGAGACGGAAGTAGCATAAATATTGCCGCTTTGGAAAGCACCATTCCCACCGCTCAGCACCGGGCCGAAGATAGTAGCCTGCGTCTCGTTGTACGGGTAGTCGCTGAAACGGGCAAACATGCTCAGCTTCCTGGTTGCCGTCCAGTCGAGCTTTGTGTCGATCTTCTGCAGCTTGTAGTAGACCGGGGTGTTGACGTAGTAGTTGTTCGAAATGCCGGGAAGGTTCGGTTCCGGGATCAGTGCAACCAGCTGGTTCGCGATGGGACTAATTCGGTTGGCGGGGATAACATTTCCGCCAAACGGTGTTCGCCCTGTACCGTCTGCGTTGCCGCTGTTCGGGTCATAAATGGGGGTAGACGAGCCGGCCATGTTGCCTTGGCGAATGGCGGCAGTAGGCACGGTTACGATGTTTGTATTTCCCTGGTGCAAGAAGTCTCCCTCGTAGGAGCCGAAGAAGAACAACCTGTTCCTTAGGAGCGGGCCGCCAATGGTTCCGCCAAGGTCATTGTCGATAAGCTTGGGCAGGTTGTTGCCGGCCGGGAGAAAGTAAGGTCGAGCCTTCAACAGGTTGTCGATGTGGTACTCGTAAGCAGAGCCATGAAAAGCGTTGGTGCCGCTTTTGATTTGCACGTTGACGGCCGCGCCGTTGACCATCCCTTCATCTGCGCCTGAACTGGCGGTGACGACGTTCACTGTCCGGATCGCGTCCGTCGAGGGGACTGCGGTCGAGTTGAACTGGACCCACGGGTTGGTGGCGCTGACACCATCGATTCTCACGTTGGTCCCACTTGCGCTTGTACCATTCGACTGGATTTCCATCGACCGCATCGGGTTGTTGGTCCCACCTGTGCTGGCTGAGGGAGGCGCAACGCCGGGCATCAGTCCAATCACACCTTCATAGGTACGTGTTGGCTGGGGAAGCTCCTCGAGTGATTGACTGGACACTTCGGCATGCACATCTGCGCTGTCGGCCTGCAACTGGGCTGCTTCTGATGAGACAGTAACAGACTGCGTCAGAGACCCAGGATTCAGGGATGCATCTACGCGTACTTCCGTGTTCAATGTGACATGAATGTTCGAAGTCTTCAGCGGTCCGAAGCCCTGCTTAGTGACCGTGACGTTGTACGTTCCGGCTGCCACAGTCGACAGCGTGTATTCACCTTGCGCGTTGGTCGTTGTCTCGCGCGTCTCGTTGGTCTCGGTCTCAACGACATCCACGGTTGCGTCCGGCAGTAATGCCCCGTTTGTGTCCGTTACATTGCCTACAATGGTCCCGTAGGTCGTTTGCGCTTTGGCGGATTGCAACCCAAACGCGAACGTTCCGATGGCGATTGCGGTCATGAGGTTCCCCGCCAGCGTGTGTGTCTTTCTCAAGCCATGAGTTCTCGTTGCTTTATCAACCTGCATACTGCCTCCCAAATAGAAGTGCCTGCCACGTTCCATTCGCCCCTGGATCTCTATCGTGCTGCGCGCATTGTTCCTTTCTGGATGGAACTGTCCTCTGTGAATTCCGCGTTCCCTGCCGCCGTACGGGTGTTGAAGGTCCTAAGAGTGGAGATCCAACGTTCCACCATGCCCCCGCGATCTTGCAGAGGGTTCTGCGTCGAACACAGTGGCAGGCGCTCCGTAGCAGCGCAGCAGATCTGCAGCCGTAGACCTGGTTGGCCGCTTTCTCCGGTGGCACCGCCCGCCGGCGTCAAGGAATTTCCCTTTGAAGCAGACTGTCGAAGTTGCTGGCAGCCGGCCCAGGCCTGGAGCAGCCACAGAAACGAGACAACTCGAAGGGAGAGGCTTGTGCTTTGGGCTGCTCTGCCAAAGCAAGTTCCTGGCGCTATCAATAACTGTCCTCCTCGAGTGGTCTTGATCTTTTCCCCTACAAGCGCGAATCGATGTCACGTGCGCCTGGCAAAAGCAAGTCGCTCGAACCGGGGCAAATGTAAAGGCATTCATCTATTTTTGTCAATGATGTGTCTTTTTCACAGGCGAGAACACTGACACGAGGTGACCAGCTATTTGCATCCTTAACTGCCAGGGTCTACAACCAGCTTTCAGCCGTGCCTTTGATTGTGTGCTTTGTAGTGCGGACCTTCGGCGAACTCCTACGGAGTAAGTACGGGGAGACACGCGGAGGGCAGCCGGACAGCCATCCAGCAAGCTCGCGATTAGCAGGCAAAAGCCGATCTGATGGGTTCACATGTCGCCTTTGAGCGAACATCTTGAAGTACTGGATCAAGCCAGGACGAGCCGGCAGCAGGTAAACGCATTGCTATGCGTCGCTGGTGGTGTTTAGCCGGTATTTCTTTTAAGTACCCGGGATCTGTGAGGGCGCACAAGCACTTGGCGGTGTGCAACGAGGTAAAAACTCCCCGCATTGCGGCAGTCCGTGCTTTGGATGGGACCATGCTGACCGAAAGCAGACTGCCAGGTGTGCCGGAGTGCTGCTCCATGTCTCATTCCATGGGAGCTACTCTGTTTGACCGTCTTCGTTCCTGATACCACAAGCGTTCAGTGCCACAGACAGCGGACTCTTCCACAAGGTGAAACGAGGGACGCACCGGGGCGGGAGTTGCTGCCAGTAAGGTCGGCGATTAAGGCAGGGCGCGATCCAGGTGTGTGTATCCACCATCCACGACTACATGCTGCCCGGTCGTATGCGAGGACTGCGTGGGAGACAGCAGAAAAGCGACGGCGGCCGCGATCTCCTGCGGTTCCGTCATGCGGTGCGCTAGGGGAACTCGTGCCTGAATCCGCGCCCGGGCTCCCCCGGGTCACCCTGCTGCGCTAGCCAATCGCTGTACATCCCTGTCGCGACCTCGGCCGGTATCACGCTATTCACCCGCACGCCCGCAGCGGCAAGCTCTGCTGCCCACTCACGCGTCAGTGCCAGTTGCGCACCCTTCGCGGCGGCATAGGCCGAGGTGTTCCCCTGGCCTGTAAGCGCTACCTTGGAACTGATGTTTACGATCGAGCCGCGCGCCGCCTTCAACAACGGCAGCGCATAGTGAGCCATGGCATAGTAGTGCAGCAGATTAGTCCGAAGGCTTTCGAAGAACCGAGAAGGGTCTCCGGTCTCCAACCCGATGCTGTCGTTAGTCCCGGCATTGTTCACCAGTGCATCCATCCTGCCGTACTTCTCAGCCACTAACCCTATGACCTGTTTGCAAAGCTGAGGTTCGGACAACTCGGCTTCAACAAAGCGAAAGGCAGCCACGGACTGCATCTGCCTTTCGAACTGCTCGGTCTCCTGAGTGCGGCGGCCTACTGCTACTACCAGCGCTTTTTCCTCGAGGCAGGCACACGAGATGGCAGCACCTATCCCGGAGGCGCCGCCGGTGATTACGATGACGCGCTGCTCCAAACCCAAATCCATACCAAACCTGCTGCAGTACTTATCGAAGGTTAAAGAATCCGCCATCGAGGGCGTAATCAACGCCTGTGAGGAAACCCGCCTCAGGCGAACATAGATAGAGAGCGAGCGTGGCGACCTCCTCGGGTGTGCCCATGCGCCCGACAGGCTGAGCAGCCGCAAGTTCTTTCAGCTTCTCCTGCTCGTGCCCGGGGTAGTTCTTCGCCACGAACCCATCCACAAAGGGCGTGTGAATGCGAGCAGGCGAAATACAGTTGCAGCGCAAGCCATGCGCAACGTAATCCCGCGCTACAGACAAAGTCATAGCCACCACGGCTCCCTTGGTCATCGAGTAGGCAAAACGATCCGGGATACCCGCGGTGGCTGCAATGGATGCCATATTCAGGATGCAGCCGCCTGGCTGACGCAGCAGAGAAGGCAGCGAGGCTCGCATACACAGGTAGGTTCCACGGACATTTACCTGAAACAGTCTGTCTACATCCGCGGGACAGGTCGTAGCAAGAGTGCCGACGTGGGCGACCCCAGCACAGTTTACAAGGATGTCGATGGGACCGATTTGCGCAAACGCCTGCCCAACAGCGGCTTCATCGCTTACGTCGAATGCGAAACTCTTCACCGGCGAGCCGGTCCCTGCTGCGATTTCAGCGGCTCTCGCCTGCACGGCGTCGTGCTCCCGGTCGCAAAGAAGCACCTCCGCCTCTGCCTCGCTGAATCGCCGGGCAATCGCCAAACCGATTCCGCTTGCTGCACCGCTAATCACAGCCCGCCGATGATTGAGCTGGAACATCAGGCACCCTCGAGAAACCTTTCTACGGGAACTGTCATAAAGACGCCGTACCAAAGTACACGAGAAGAGCCACAGCCGTCCGGCCTTGTGCCAGATAATGTTCATTGACGAAACCAGGCGTCCATCCATAAACTGACCCACGTCTCGCGATCTCGCGCTTCGCCAAAGGTTACCGTTCGCTTCACTAGGACAAAGCTTGGCTGAAATAATCATCACAGACATACGCGTTATTGACCTGCGCTTTCCCACCTCGCGAGGCCAGCTAGGCTCCGACGCTGTGAACACGGATCCAGACTATTCAGCTGCCTATTGCGTCCTCAGGACGACCGCCGGCTTGGAGGGTCATGGTCTCACCTTCACGCTTGGTCGGGGAACCGAGCTGGTGGTGAGCGCGCTTTCCCTTCTGGGGCGCGTCGTAGTCGGTCGTACCCTAGGGGAGTTAACGCGGGATCTGAACGGGCTCTACCTTGAACTAACAGGAGATACGCAGCTCCGCTGGCTCGGTCCTGAGAAAGGTGTCATGCATCTCGCCTGCGGCGCCCTCCTCAACGCGGTGTGGGACCTGTATGCGCGAGCAGAGGCGAAGCCAGTATGGCGTGTGCTCGCAGACATGTCTCCGGAGCAGATCGTATCGGTGATTGACTTCCGCTACATCGCAGACGCGCTTACCCCCGAGGAAGCTCTCAACATTCTGCGCGCGGGCAAGCAGGGGCAGGCTGAGCGGCTGCAGCATTTACAGGACGTAGGCTACCCGGCGTACACCACATCGGCTGGCTGGTTCGGGTTTAGTAGCGAGACCATACGTCAACTCTGCCGTGAAGCCATAGAGGATGGATGGACTCACTTCAAACTGAAAGTAGGGGGCACTGCGGAGAATGATCTTCGTCGCGGCTTGGTGATGCGCGAAGAGATTGGTTGGACGAACCGATTGATGGTGGACGCAAATCAGAAATGGGGCGTGGAAGAAGCAATCCGCCGAACCCGGCAACTCGCCGACCTGCAGCCTTGGTGGATGGAAGAGCCAACGAACCCGGATGACATTCTCGGCCATGCCCGCATCCGCCAGGAGGTCGCCCCGATCCGCATTGCGACTGGAGAGCATTGTCATAACAGCGTCATGTTCAAACAATTGCTACAGGCGAATGCCATCGACGTCTGTCAGATTGACAGCTGCCGCGTGGCGAGCGTAAACGAGAACCTTGCGATCATGCTGATGGCTGCCAAGTTTGGTGTTCCCGTATGTCCGCATGCGGGCGGCGTTGGACTCTGCGAATACGTGCAGCACCTTTCAATCTTCGACTTTCTCGGTATCTCCTGTTCCTTAGAGAACCGCGTCATCGAGTACGTCGACCATCTCCACGAACACTTCCGCTACCCGGTGCGTATCCGGCGGGCGCACTATCTTCTTCCTCAGGATCCCGGCTACAGCGCGGAAATTCTGCCGGACTCACTCCAGCGCTACAGTTTCCCAGGTGGAGAAGCATGGAAGGATCAACGGAATGAAGCTCATAACGTTCACGCATAATGGAGGCCCCGTGCGTGGAGGCGTACTTGACGGCGACGTGGTTCGCCCGTGGTTCTCAGAGGATCGCGATCCTGTGCTCGCCTTTATCGCCAGCAATCGCTCTGAACCTGCTCTCAGCAGTGAGCGGGTACCCCTGTCCGCTGTTCGGCTCCTCGCGCCTCTCCTCCATCCTCCAAGGGTGTTCGGCATTGGACTCAACTACCGAGAGCATGCCGCCGAGTCGAAGATGGCGGTACAGAGTGTGCCCACTGTCTTCATCAAGCTTTCTTCCTCGATCATTGGCCACGAGGCAGACGTGCTGCTTCCACCAGAAGCAACGCAGCCTGACTACGAAGCCGAGTTAGGGGTCGTGATCGGAAAGGCGGGTTATCGGATCGCGGCCGAAGACTGGAAGCAGCATGTTTTCGGATACACGATTGTGAATGACATCAGCGCGCGAGGCGTGCAACTGGCAACATCGCAGTGGACTCTTGGAAAGAGCTTCCCTACCTTCACCCCGATGGGACCGCACATCGTCACGAGCGCTGAGATCGCCGACCCGCACACACTCGATATCGAGTTGACGATCGATGGCGAAGTGATGCAACGTGCCAATACGCGGGATCTTATCTTTCGCATTCCCGACCTGATTGCCTATATCTCGGCACTGGTGCCACTCCAGCCGGGAGATGTCATCAGCACCGGCACGCCTCCTGGTGTAGGGCTGGGTCGAACGCCTCCGCGGTGGCTTCGCGCCCGAGAAACGATGGAAATCACTGTACAAGGCGTTGGTCTGCTTAGAAACAGGACCAGAGCGACCGATTGAAGTGCGGCGCAAGGCGCGCAGGAAGATGCAGCTATGATGCCCAAGCAGGCAGCAAGCGGGAGAATCCCGCACATCGACGCTCACCATCATCTCTGGTGCTACCGGCAGGAAGAGTTTGCCTGGATAGATGATGCGAGCTCTGCATTGCGTCGGGACTTTGCCGTGTGCGACCTGCTGCACGCGATGGACCTGGCTTCGATCGATACGGCCATCGCTGTGCAGGCACGCGAGTCTCTGGAAGAGACTCGCTGGTTACTGCAGACCGCATCGGAACACCCACGGATCTGTGCGGTCGTAGGCTGGGTTCCACTCGCCGATCGGGATCTTCCTCACCTTCTTGACTCCTTCCACAACTGCCAGACACTCGCCGGCTTCCGTGTCATCGCGCAGGATCAAGCGGCCGGCTACTTTGATCAATCTGCATTGAACAACGGCATGCGGGTGCTGACTGCTTTCAATTACAGCTTTGACCTCCTTGTCCGCGCTCATCAACTTACCGAGGCGATTCGGCTCGTGGATCGGCACCCCAGGCAGAGCTTTGTGCTCGATCATGCCGCTAAGCCACCTATCCACGCGGGACGGCTTGAGCCATGGAAATCCCAATTGCTGGCCTTAGCAGAGCGTCCTAACGTGGTGTGTAAGCTGTCAGGCCTCGCAACGGAAGCGGGTTGCCGGCAGCCCTTCACCTCCTCAAGTCTCAGGCCCTATCTGGACGTGTGTGTGCAAGCTTTCGGCTGTGAGCGACTCCTCGCTGGTTCGGATTGGCCTGTATGTCTGCTCGCGACAACTTATGAGCACTGGTGGAGCATGCTGCGCGAATACTTCGTCTCGTTCAGCCCCGGCGAACAAGCAGCCATGTTTGGCGGCAATGCCGCTCGGGCCTACAGTCGCAGCACAGCTCTCTGCTCGCTGGCAGGCCGCGCTTGACGCAGGTGCGACTGTTCGGCAGTCAGGCCTCACTCTTTCCCCGGACGGGGAGACTGGCTTTCAGCCTGGTCGCGTCGCTATTCTTTCTCTGGGGCATTTCCAACAACCTCACCGATATCCTTGTTCAGCAGTTCCGCAAGTCCTTTGAACTTTCTCCCCTGCAGGCTCAGCTCGTGCAAACGGCAGTCTTTCTGGGCTACTTCTGCATGGCCATCCCGGCAGCGCTGCTCGCGCGCAGGCTCGGCTACAAGGCCGGCATACTCTGCGGCCTGTGCCTGTTTGGAGGAGGCCTTCTCCTTTTCTGGCCCGCGGCGCATCTCGGCCGTTATGCCCCGATGTTGCTGGCTCTGTTTCTCATCGGGTGTGGATCGGCAACGCTGGAGACTACAGCCAATCCATACGTTGCCCAGGCTGGTCCTTCATCCACTGCTGAGCGTCGACTAAATTTCGCGCAGGCGATGAATCCTCCGGGTACCATCGCGGGCGTGTTGCTTGGTACGTACTTCATCTTCTCCGGCATCGAGCTATCGCCGGCCCGAGTGGCTGTGCTGCGGGCAAACGGCGCGTATGCAGACTACCTCCATCGTGAACTTCTGCGTGTCGTTCCGACTTACGTCGGCCTGGGCTGCATAGTGCTTGGCCTTGCGTGCGTAATTGCCATGGTCCGCTTTCCTGATGTGCAGCAACGGTCGCCTGCGAGCGCACCCACGGAAGGGCTGCTATCCGAACTCTTGCCCCTTCTGCGTCGCTCCCAACTGCTGATCGCAATGATCGCGCAGTTCTGCTGCATCGGCGCGCAGGTGAGCACCTGGTCCGCCTTCATTCCGTATCTGAAGCAATACGCTGCAGCTACTGATCGGAGCGCCGGTCTTCTATTGTCCGCCAATCTGCTTGCTTTCGCTTGCGGGCGCTTTGTCTCTACCCTGCTGATGCGGTGGTTTCGCCCCTTGGCACTGCTCACGCTCTACAGCGGCATCAACCTTTGTTTGCTTGCTGCAGCAATCATGCGGCCGGGCCTTGGAGGAGCCATGGCCCTTATTGCAAGCAGCTTCTGCATGTCAGTCATGTTCCCCACGATCTTCGCACTTGGGATCCATGGGATGGGCAAACACACTGAACTTGCGAGTTCCCTGCTTGTCATGTCGGTTATTGGTGGAGCGACGGTACCGCCACTGCTCGGTCTGGTTGCGAAACACACCGCGAGCTACTCCCTTGGCTACCTGTGTGTGGAGGTGTGCTACGTTGTCGTGCTCGCATACGGGTTGCTTCAATTGCGGATCGAGGCAAGCCATCCACCGAGGGAATGCCCGGTCTAGCCTGGCGAAGTACCGCCTATGGCTGTTGAGATCTCCCCCGCCGCCTCGCGGAGTGCCTTCAACACCTCCGGCTCCTTCACCTTGCTCCCTGAAAGCTCTATGAACGGGACCGTAAGGGCTGCCACTGCAGACTGCCTCCCGTCGAGAATGGGACAGCTCAGGTTAGTGACACCCTTAACTAAGTAACTCCCCTGCCGCTCGAAGCCTGCTTGGGCGATACGTTTCAGGTGCGAGTTCAAGCCACGCGGCATGGCACGACCGGCTTCTCGCTTCCAATCCCGCAGCGTTCGTTCCCGCTGGGCGTCACTCATGTGGGCTAGCAGCACGTAGCCGCTTGCCGCCTCCATGATATCCACTGTGGAACCAGGTTTCACAAAGAAGCCAATCGGGGTCGGCGCATTGACCTGCGACAAGATGACCAGGCGACCACCTTCGAGCACCGCCAGATGACAGGACTGAAGGATGTCGTGTGCCAGGTGATACATGACAGGAAGGGCTGTGGCAATCAGCCTCTCAGTCGGCGGGTGCTGCTGAACCATTTTGAACATCTTGAGCGTCAACGACACTCTCTCACCTTCCACCTGTGCGATGTATCCACGCCGCTCAAGGCAGATGAGCATCCTGAAGATCTCTGAGGCCGTCCGATTCAGGGCTCGCGCGATCTGCGACTTTGTAAGACCGTCTGGAGCAGAAGCCAGAAGCTCCAGAACATCCAGCCCCTTTTCGAGCGCTGGGACCGCATAGCTGTCATTCTCAGACAATGCACGCACCCTCGTTTCCAACGCGGAGACTTTGGACATCGCGATCTTTCTACTGTTCACCATTGGAGTAGTTTCAGATTATCCGAAACCATGATGCTCGGTGGTCATGATTGAATGGTTCAGAGCAAGCGTTGAAGGTGCTGGGCTTTCCGTTTGGTCCAGTCGAGTCGTGGCCATGTGCACGCTGGGCGATGATGCGTATCCGATGAATCAGGTTCTCTTTTCATCACTTTTTCCAACGCCTCACGGTTCCTCACTCAGTATCAGCAGGGCTGTTCGTGTTGTACACTCCCGCATCAGGTCATCACTTCGAAATCGGCATTCGCTCTGCTACCGGCACGATGCCGCCTCTGACGAGAGTCAGATCGGAGCCTGCTGCCCTTTCGCGAAGTCTCTTCACTTCCTGATAGGCAGAACTGGTTGACCAATGCCGTGCTTTTTGCATCGACGGAAATTCAAAGAGGACGACTCCCCGCACACCGGCATCGCCCTCAAAGATTCCAACGGCGCGTAAGCCACCACTGGCTTCGCTTCGACCTCTCGAAACGCTGCTGCAACGTTGGTCCACTACTGTTCGAGGCGCTTGCGATCAGCAAGGCGTCTACACGCTGCTTGAGATACGCGGGCATGTTGTCTCCTTCTGCTTTGAGCGGTTCGGCATGGCATCTATCCCGAGAGGATGTCGCGGAGACTCGCTTATCGCTCCAGGCAAATCAGCCCGGCAGCAAGGATAAAGCGGCGCTTTCCGCTATGGCTTCCCACGATCACATGCATGTCGATGGCCAATGTTCTGTGGTCATACATACGTGAGCCACCCGTTGCGATGGCGACGCTTTAGCCCGGCGTACCACCGGCAGGTGGGGTAGAGCATGGCAACAATCGCTACCCATACCAGATATGAGACTGCTAGAGGAAAGCCGTAATCTACAGGGAACATCGCAGGCGGGCTTCCCATTGAGGGCGGAGCAATAAAAACAAACGTCTTCCATCCATACCGAACCAGGTTCAGGAGAATCGCGAGCGTGTGGGCCAGGAAGAGGTGGGCTACGTAGTAGAACAAGGGCACGCGGCCAAAAACAATCAGCGGGTTGCCTTCGGAAAGCTTCCGCTGCTCAAGCGCCGCGAGTGCAAACAAAGCCGGACCGAGTGTCATCAGCAGGAAGTCGAGTGATGGCGGGTACTTGGTCACGTTCAGAAATGAAAGCACAGAGAACGAGAAAGACGCTTGCTTCGACCAAGCAGATGGATCGCCGTAGCTGTTGTACAAACGCAGCAATACGAAGCAGGCCGTTACTCCGAACCCGGTCATCGTCAGCCAGCGCGCTCTCCGCGCGGGCGTCCATCGGTAGGCGTGTCCTAAACAGAACCCAGACGACATAACAGCGATCCACGGCAGCACCGGGTACGCGCTGATGAAAGTGACATGGGCCACCCTGAATGCGCCTGGTTGATGGAGCACGTTCCACAACCATGCGACGGCACCAAAGCGCGAAGCTTCGATACCGTCGAGAAGGTTGTGCCCAGCGATAATGGCCACGCTGGCAATGGCCAGGACGCGCACCGGTAGATACACCAGCGCTGCTAGAGCAATCATGCTCACGCCGATTGCCCACAGGATGATGAGCAGGACAGGAGAACCTGTAAACGGCCATGAGGAGAACATGATGAGGCGCAGTACTGTGAGCTCAAGCACGATGAGGACGAGCCCACGAGTAAACAGGTAGAGCGAGAGTTCCGACCTCGAACGATGGCCGCGCGACATCCACAGGTACGCACTGATACCGGCCGTCAGGATAAATACAGGCGCGCACATATGCGTGATCCAGCGTGTCAGAAAAAGAGGGATGCTGGTGCGAGCCAGGTCAGTGGGCGAGAAGAGCATGGCGCGGTGATCGATAAAGTCGCGAACGTGATCTATAGCCATCAAGAGCATGGCAATGCCACGAACAGCGTCGACCGATTGAAGCCGCGGCTCTGGTGAAGTCACGCTGCTGGTACTCATGAGGGCAGCATACTCGCGATCCGGTTTGTGGGGGAACGACTACGGCTCGCAAGCATCCAGAACAACGTACCGGCGATCAAGTGGTAGACGTGTTGGCGCTTCAGCTAGGGTCGCCGTGTGGGTAGTTGACAACGCCTGGGATCACCGTGGGCTCTCTTGAAAATGACTGCGTCCCCGGCTTCACGAGAGTTGCCAAAATCGAGTTTGGATCCCACCGTTTGCTCTCTGCGCTGGAGTTCTCTGCCGCGAGTGGAACCCGCGTGGGCATGGCAAGGTGGTGCGACTGAACAGGAAAGGCGATTGGAGATGTAGTTACAGGGCTGACTCTTCTCACCAGTCTGTGCTTTGGGCCGGACGGCGCTCCCATTCCAGACGGAGGAGGCACCCCTCCCCTGGCGATAAGCGTACCCTCGCCGTCGCAGCAAACCACAGCATCGCCGTGCAGCCTTACTCTTCCCGCAATACTTCCAAAGGCTTTTGCCCAAGAATGCGCCAGCTTGCCAGCCAGCCGGTGAGGATTGCAAGCACCGCTGTGAGCAGCACACCCGAGATCTCTGCCACCGGGTCGGATATAAACGGCACGTCCGCCAGGTGCAGCAGCACGCGGGAAAGTCCGTTTGCGAAGATAGCGCCCGAACAGCCGGAAAGCAAACCGAGCACCAGGAACTCCACCGAGAAAACGCCGGCGATCCGGGCCCGCGTCGCGCCCAGCGTCTTGAGCACAACCACCTCGCGCACCCTGCGAAAACGCGTGCTGGCGATACTGGACGCGAGGATGACCATGCCGGACAGAATCGAGAAGCCTGCAAGGAAGCGGATCACAATCGTGATCTGTCCGACGACCTGCTGGATGGTGTCGAGGATGTCGGCGATGTTGATCGCGGTCACGGTGGGGTAGTGCGCAAACAGCACGCGCTGCAACTCGCCAATGCTCTTGGGCTGCATGTGCACGGCTGCGTACCAGACAACCGGCATGCCGCTGAGCTGCGCCGGGGCAAAGATGAACTCGCTCCGGCTCGAGATATGCTGGCCGTCCACCTTGTAGATCGCACTGACCGTGGAGTTGAAGTGCTGTCCGTCCGACGAGAAGCCAACCTGCGATCCGACGTGCAGGTGCATGCGCTTAGCCACGCGGTCGATCACTGCAACCGAGTGCGCATCGTTGCTGGCCCACCATGTTCCCTGCTCCACGGTAATCCCGGCTGGCGGCTGGTCGCTCCAGGTAAACGACAGGGTGCGGCGCAGGCGCATGGGGTACTGCTTGCGATCGAGCTTCTGGACCGGGGTGCCCTCGAGTGAGTCCAGGCTGCCCGTGAGGATGGGCAAAGCTTCGAAGTTCTTCTCGGCGCCGGTCTGGGATGTGACCAGCTGCCGCACCCCTTCCAGTTCGTTCGACGCGATGTCGATCAGGAAAACGTTGGGCGTGTTGGAGGCCATTGCGGTGTGCATCCGCTCCACGATGGAGCGTTGCATCAGGAACACGCTGAGGATGAGCATGACCCCGACGCCCAGTGCTGCAAGCACTGCAGCGGACTGGTTGCCGGGCCGGTACAGGTTAGCCAGGCCATGGCGCAGGATCGATGGAAGCGCCAGTCGCGTCCGGTCGAGTGCCGCGCGAAGCACACGCAACAACGTTGAGGCGAGCAGCAGCAGGATCAGCAGTGAGGCTGCGAGTGAACCCGCGAACCAGCCCCCGCCCTTCCATGAATCTGAAAGCAGCGCCGCGATGGCAGCGAGTGCCAGCACGATGACGCTGCAGGCCACCAGTTGCACCCAGGCGCCGCGCAGCCGGCGAAAAAAGGAGCGCACCCGCTGCCCTTCTTCCGGCGCCTCCACCAGTCGGCGAAGCACCACGCTCGGGCGAATGTCGCGCACCTCAAGCAAAGGCGGCAAAGCAAAGAGCATGGTCGTGAGGATGCCCGTGGCAAACGCACCCAGCACGGGGAGCCACGGCAGGCGCAGCGGCGGACGAATGGGCAGCAGCGACCCGAGCACACTGGGCAGCACCCACTCAACAGCGACGCCAAACACCACGCCCAGCAACGCACCGGCGCAGCCGAGCAGCAGCGTCTGCAAAATGTAAATGCGCAGAATGTCGGCCGAGCGCGCGCCCATGGACTTCATAATGGCGATGCCATCGATGCGCTGCTGCAGGTGCGCGCGCATCGCCATGGCAACGCCGATGGCGCCCAGGACCATGGCTACCAGGCAGATCAGGCTCAGCAGGCCGCGTGCTTCGTCGAGCCCCTCGGTCAACTCGGGCGAGCCTTCGCGAAAGTCGGCCACCTGTGCCTCAGGCAGCGCGTGTTCGAGATACTGGCGATCCTTCTGGATCGATGACTGCAGAGGCAGCTTGAAGAGGAAGCGCTCCGTCGAGCGGCTGCCGGGCTGCAGCAGGCCGATCGCCTCCACTGCGTGCCGGGTCATCATGACGCGGGGCCCGATGCCGACGCCTGCGGTGAGACGATCTGGCTCTTTCGCAATCAGCGCCGTGATCTTGAACGGCTGGCCGCCGATTCGCAGCATGGCGCCAACCTGAGTGTGGAGGCGCACCAGCAGGCTCTCGTCGACCACTACCGAATGGTCCCCGATGGCCTGGGCAAACGGCAGCGACGGCTGAAGCTTCAACGTGCCGTAGAACGGGTACACCGCTGGATCGACGACCTTGAGGGAGACCAGCAGGGGCACGGGATCGCCGACCACGCCGGCCATGGAGGCCATCTCGGTCACCTGCGTCATCTGCGCGCCGGTGCGATCTGCAAAGTGGGCGAGACGCGTTGCTTCGTCCGGGCGCAGCGCACGGCTCATGCGCGCGGACAGGTCTGCGGCAAGGATCGAGCGGGCCTGCCCGAGCAGCGTTGTGGAGAAGGAGTCGGCAAACCCCCGCACGCCGGTGAGCGCGCCGACGCCGATCGCGACAGACAGAATCACGAACACAAACTTAACCCGGGCAAAGAGCAGCTCCCGCGCGGCGATACGCAGCGCAGTGCGCCAGGGCAACGCAGGCTTGGTGCCGGAGGAGGCGATGGACTGAGCAGGGAGAGGCCGAGGCGAAGGTGGCGCGTCGGACAGATCAGGAATCCATTCCGGGGTCAGCGCCATTTACCGCGACCCCGCATCCGGGTGCGCATCGTCGGAGGCGTTCCCGAGACCGATTGGCAGCCACGCAATGCCCTCGCTGTCGGTGCCTTCCGCTGCCGTCCCGTGCACCATCTCGTCCTTGACGATCATACCGTCGCGCAGAATGATGCGGCGGTCGGCACGCGCCGCGATCTGCGGATCGTGCGTGACCATGACCAGCGTTGTACCTGCCTCGCGCTGGCGGGTCGTCAGCAGCTCGAGCACGTGCTGTCCATTCGCGGTGTCGAGATTGCCGGTGGGCTCGTCGGCCAGCACGATCGGGGGTTCCAGCACAAAGGCGCGAGCCAGCGCGACCCGCTGCTGCTCGCCGCCCGACAACTGCACAGGATAGTGGTGCAACCGGCTGCCCAGCCCTACACTCTCGAGCAACGCACGCGCGCGTGCCTTGCCGTCCCCGCGCGCATTCAGCTCAAACGGCAGCAGAACATTCTCAAAGGCGGTCAGTGTGGGAATGAGCTGGTAGCTCTGAAACACAAAGCCGATGCGCTGCCCGCGCACCTGCGCGAGACGATCCTCGGCCATGTGGCTGATGTCCACCCCATCCACAAGCACCTGGCCTTCGCTGGGCGAGTCAAGCCCCGCCAGGAGGCCCAGCAGCGTGCTCTTGCCTGACCCGGACGAGCCCATGATGGCGACAAACTGGCCGCGCGGCACAAGGAGGTCGATCCCTTTCAGGATTTCAACCGTGGTGCTGCCGTTCCGCATTCGCTTCCAAACTCCGCGTGCCTCTACCATTGCGCTTGCTCCACTTCCAATAACCGTCCTTGTTTGACGCAGGCGGTGTGCAAAACAGACGCACACGCGCTCCAATCCCATTCGAGCATGAGCGCTCGGTACGGCTCCACTAAACTGGAGCAACAATGCGACGCCACGTCCCAGCTATTTTCATCCGGTCCAAGGCCGGCATCCTCGCAGCTCTTCTGGCAGGCTGTTCGACGCTGCCCGCGTCTGCACAGCACAAGCCATCTGCACCCCGCACCCAGACAGTGGTCTGCTTTGGCGACAGCCTGACCGCCGGTTATGGTGCGGCACCCGGCACCAGCTACCCTGACTTTCTGCGCAAGGCGCTGGAAGCCGCCAGCTACCACGCGACCATCCTGAACCAGGGCATAAGCGGCAACACCACCAAGGATGGCGTAAGCCGGGTCGCAAACATCATCGCCGAGCATCCATCGCTGGTTCTGCTTGAGTTTGGAGCCAACGACGGCCTGCGCGGGCAGCCCGTGGACGGTATCCAGCGCAACCTCGTCACCATGATTGAGGCTCTGCAGCACGCGCATATCAAGGTGCTGCTGCTGGGTATGCAGCTACCGCCCAATCTCGGGCCTGACTACGTCAAGCCTTTCGACGCGATGTACCCGGCGCTGGCAGCGCGGTACAAGCTGCGGCTTGTACCGTTCCTGCTCAAGGATGTGTATGGACACGACGAGTTGATGAGCGCCGACTCCATGCATCCGAACGGCGCGGGCTATGCGCAGGTCGCGCGCAACGTGCTGCCGTTTGTGGAGCCGCTGCTCGAAAAGTAGCGGCTTACAGCAGCACGATGGACGGCTGAAACAACACGCCCGCCACCCTGTCCACGACCGCAGCCAGCTGCTGCTGGCCGGCAAACACCTTCACCACCGGTGCATCTGAGAACTCGGGCAGCGCCACGGCATTGCCATGGCGGATGCGCTCCAGGGTGCTCGCGTCCGCTGTGACATTCGGGATCTGCGGCAGCAGCAGTCGAGGATGGCAGAGCTTCAGCTCGAGCGTGCCAGCCGCTGCCCGGGCTTCGATCTCGGCCAGAGTGAAGGCGTCCTCAAGCCGCAACGGCCCGGCCGTAACCCGCCGCAAAGCCGCAAGATGCGCCCCGCAGCCTGCCTGCTGTCCCATGGCGTGCGCCACCGAGCGCACATAGCCACCGGCCGAGATGCGCAGCAGAAAAATCGCATCCACCGTGCCGTCCGGCAGCGGCTCCACACTCTCGATCACGAACTCGTCCACGGTGATCCTGGCAGGGCGCAGCGCGGGCGTTTCGCCGGCGCGGGCAATGGCATACGCGGGCTTCCCACCGATCTTCTTGGCGGAGTAAGCCGGCGGCATCTGCTCGCTCTCTCCCAGAAACGTCGCGGCCATGGCGCGCATGCTTGCGAGCGTCACCGACGGCGCAACCAGGGTGCCCGCGGGCTGTCCCTCGGCATCGAAAGTGTCGGTCGCGAAGCCGAAGCGAATCACCCCGGTGTAGGTCTTCGCGAGCGCCCCGTAGAACTTCGCAAGGCGGGTCCATTTTCCCAGAAGGAGGGGCAGCAGGCCCGTCGCCATCGGATCCAGCGTGCCGAGGTGCCCGACCGACTTTTCGCCGGTGGCACGGCGCACCCTTGCCACAACGTCGTGCGAGGTCATTCCTCCGGGCTTGTCTACCAGCAGCAGCGCGTTCAAGAACGGGCTCCTGCGCGTACGAGCGAGAGAAACTCCGCGCGCGTGCGCTGCTTCTGAAACACACCCAGCATCGCGGAGGTCACAGTTTGCGAGGCCTGCTTTTCAACGCCGCGCATCATCATGCACAGGTGCTGCGCCTCGATCACCACGCCCACACCCATCGGCCCGATCGCCTCCTCCACGGCTTCGGCGATCTGCCGGGTCATGCGCTCCTGCACCTGCAGGCGGCGCGCGAATACGTTCACCAGGCGCGGCAGCTTGCTCAGCCCTACCACCTTGCCTTGGGGAATGTAGGCAATGTGCACCTTGCCGAAAAACGGCAGCATGTGGTGTTCGCACAGCGAATACATCTCGATGTCGCGCACGATCACCATCTCGTCGTAGTCCACCTCAAACAGGGCCGAGCGCAGGATATCGGCGGGGTCCTGGTCCAGGCCGCTGGTCAGGAACTGCATGGCCTTGGCGGCGCGCTCGGGGTGCGCAACAGTCCGTCACGCGATGGGTCCCGGTCAAAGCGATAGATCAGCTCACGGTAGAGCTCTTCCGTGGTGACATCCCCAAGTCGGCTTGCTGGCAGCGTCGCATTGGCTGCCTGCGCCTCCTGCTCGTTGGTTTCACTTCCTGCATCGTTGTTCTTGCTCATTGCTTCACAAAGCCCTTGCTTCCCGGCGCTGGTGCGCTGCCGCGATAGATAAAAAAGTTGTTCTGCGTCTCTTCCAGACGGACCTGCCGCAGCATACCGGGTGGGAGCGCCGCGTCGATACGGTTGAAGATTTCCATGCACACGTGCTCGCTGGTTGGCACGCGACCGGCAAAGGCGGGGTGGAGATTGAGGTTACTGTGACCGAACGGCTCAAGCACCTCGCGCGCAACCAGTGCGTCGAGTTCCACCAGGTCCAGTACCATCCCGGTCACACCTTCGACTTGCCCTCCCACCAATACCTCTGCCATGTAATTGTGCCCGTGTCCATGCGGGTTGGCACACTTGCCAAAGTGCTCCTGGTTGCGCACCTCATCCCACTCCGGACAGAAAAGCCGGTGCGACGCCGAGAAACAATATCGCCTGCCGAGGTACGCGTGCATGCAGGTCCTAGGCCTCACCGTAGTAGTCGGCAAACAGGTCCGGAGTCTCGTACACGCGCACCTGATGCAGCGTCGCCGCGGGGCTCACCTTATCCGCCAGCCGGCGCCATATCGCAATGGCAATATTCTCGGTGGTGGGCATCAACGTGCGAAACTCCGGCACTTCAAGATTAAGATGGCGATGGTCAAAAACGGCAATGACCTCGCGCTCCAGCACGTCCTTCAACCACTTCAGATCGACCACGAACCCGGTCTGCGGATCCACGTTGCCGCGCACCGTCACGTCCAGAACATAATTGTGACCATGTCCGTTACGGTTGGCGCACTTGCCGAACCGCTCCCGGTTCTGCGCTTCGCTCCAACTGTCTACCCAGTAGTAGTGCGAAGCGCTCCACTCGGCCCGCCGTGTGAGCAGGATCATCGTTTTGGCCTTTCTTCGGTGATTCTTGTTTCGTGTTGGCCAATCCTCATGTGCGCGCCACCAGCACTTCTCTGCCCTTCCACAGCACCCGTCGCAGCATCCGTACGCGGTACCAACTGGCATACAGCAGCGCTGCAAAGACCGGCAGGCCCAGGGCAATGCTCACCAGCACGTCCAGCGTGGGAAAGTGCGAGCGCGCAGCCCGCCGGTAAACGCGCACCAGGGTGCGCAGCCAGAACAGCCAGAACGCCGCGCGCACCCAGAGGTACGGCGTGGGGTACAACAGCGCGAGCAGCACAAGGCCCCACAGGAGAGCCACATCCAACAGCCGCCACAATGCCAGTGGCAGCACGTTGTGGATGAGCAGCGCAAGGTTTTTGGTCCAGCCGCGCCAGAGGAGGGTTGGGTCCTCCGGCGAGTAAGCTTCAACAGCTTCCGGCTCGTAGCGATAACGCAGCGGCACCTTGCCGCGCTTGGCCAAAAATGCAAAATCCACCTCCCCTATCAGCGAGCCAGCCACCGCGGCATGTCCGCCAAGGGACCGGTATGTGTCGGCGCGGCACAGCAGGAACTGGCCATTCGCCACGGCGATACGCCGGGCCGGGTCGTTCACCGACTTTTCAGGGTAAGCGCTTGCGAGTTCGGAGTAGATGAGCGGCAGCAGGGCGCGCTGCAGCAGCCCGCGTGCAACCTGGCGGGGCGCATACGACAACAGGTCAACTTTGTATCTTTCGGCCTCCACCACAGAGCGGCTGGTGGACCGGCCGCCGGTAGCCACCGGGTGCACGGTGTCGGCATCGGTAAACAGCAGCCACTGGCCCTGCGCCGCCTGCGCGCCGGCCTGGCAGGCATTGTTCTTGCCCGTCCAGCCCTGAGGCAGCGGCAGCGGAGCCGTGAGCACTCGCACCCCGGCAAAGCCCGCCGCGATGGCGGCCGTCCGATCCGACGAGCCATCATCCACAACCAGCAACTCCCAGTGCTCGCCCAGCAACCAGCCGGGCTCGCTCTGTTGCAGCAGCGAAGCCAGGCACTCTGCCAGCCGGTCCGCTTCATCGCGGGCGGCCACGATCACGCTCAGCAACGTGGTTCCCGGGCTCGCGTGCATCTCGGCTGTTGCCTCGTCCGATGGCTCCCTGTGCTGTTCCAACTCGCCTGTCATTGCTGATCCTCGATCGCCTTTCCTGTAAATGCCCGGCCGCTGCCCCGCAACTCGAGCAACCAGGGACCAGGGACCAGAGCAGCACCCTGTCTGCGGCAGCAGGCGGCAGGGGGCCTGCCCGCAATCTCCTATGATAGAAGCTGTGCGTCGCTCCCTGCTCACCACTGTCGCGTTTCTGCTGATCCCGCTGCTTTCCGGCTGCGATACGGGCAATGCCTCGCTTGGCCTCATCGGCAAGCCCGCACCGGCACTTGCACTGCCGGGTCAGCCTTTGGCGGCGCTGCGCGGGCGCGTCGTGGTGCTTAACTTCTGGGCTTCGTGGTGCCCGCCCTGCCTGGCGGAGCTGCCTTCGCTGACACAACTGCAGCAGCAGATGCCCGCCGTCACCGTCCTGGCCGTCTCTTTTGACCGCAACCCCGACGCGTACGCCCGCTTCCTGCAGGTGCACCACGTGGCGCTGCGCACCGCACTGGACAGCTCGGGCCGCTCCAACCAGGCGTATGGCACGACCATGCCGCCGGAGACGTTCATCATCGATCGCGATGGCGTTGTGCGGCGCAAGTTCATCGGCGCGCCCGCAAACGGCTGGACCGATCCGGAGATAGAAAGCTACCTCCGGGCGCTTCAGTAGGCTGCTATTATCAGGGCACTATGATGCCTCTGGACGTCCTGTTCGGCTATGCGGAACACCCCACCGAACGCTGCATGCTCGCCATCAACAATCTTTCCGAGGTATACGGCATCCGCGCTGTGCGCGTGGACGAGTCGGCTCGCCAGGTACGCGTCGAGTTCGACGCGACCCGCCTGACCCGCGTCATCGTGCAGCAGCTGCTCCGCCGCACCGGCCTCGATATCACCGGCGAAATCTCGCTGATTCCTCCGCAGCCTGCGCCGAAGACAGACACTCAGCCTGAGCAGCCCGCCGTCCGCTAGCTGGTTCAGTCGGACAGGTTTACGCACGCCCTTTGCACAGGCATAACTGGACTCCAGCCAGCAGCGGGCTGGACACCTCGGCTCTCTCTTGCTATCTTTGAAAAGTGTTCGCCCCCTGCGAACAGCATGTGCGCCCGTAGCTCAGCTGGATAGAGCAATTGGCTACGAACCAATAGGCCGGAGGTTCGAATCCTTCCGGGCGCACCAGACAAACCTCCAAAAATGGTCTTTTGAAGCACCAGAATCAAGCGGTGGCGCTGGTTGTCTCTTGCTGGCTACTGGCCGCTCGGTCGTCAGCGACTTCGCTGCGGACTGGGAGACCCCAGGTGGAGCTCTTTAAGCGTGCCCTCTTTGGCTGCCGATCGCAGACCGCGAACTACTTCCCGGGAAAGCTATGCGTTCGTAGCGGCTGTCGCCA
The DNA here is from genome assembly GCF_003858395.1 of Acidipila sp. EB88. Classification (GTDB taxonomy): domain Bacteria; phylum Acidobacteriota; class Terriglobia; order Terriglobales; family Acidobacteriaceae; genus EB88. Next base: position 94,200 of record NZ_QWEV01000005.1, read on the forward strand.
ACATGCCGCAGACTCACTGTCCTGCCGCTGACAGTCGGGTAATGCCGACCACTGTCGACGGCGAAAAAACGTACTTCGCCCAGTCGAAGCGATGAACCTGTTTGGCCATACCAAGCATAAGGGTCTCTCCGGTGAACTGGCTCCCTTCACGGTTCTATATCCATGTGCCACGCCATCGCGTGGAGCAGGATTAGCTGCAGGGACGCGGGCCGACACCAGAAAACGGGTTTGCCGCTCTATGGCGATCGCCTGTAGCCGATGCCTGCACCGCGCGAAACAAATCAGAGGATCAGACGCAAAGTGCCTGATGCACACGATTGAAACCTGGCTGCAGCCTCTGTGATTGTTTAATCCTCCTCGGAAGGGTCATGAGATACGCAGGCTGACCGCATAAGGATTGGATAGTTGGCGGGCGGCGATGTCAACTTTGGACAGAGCGACGCGCGTTCCTGCTCCCACTCGCTGCCACATGAGCTTTTTGTCGCTTCCGATCATGGAGATGCTCGCTCCGTCCGTTGGGGCAACCCCCTTCAACCAGATCGATTCCGGAACCGGCTCGCCATCATCAAGCAGATAGATCGCAAAGGTGGCACCGCTCTTTGCGCGGGTGAAGCATACTTTGCCGTCCCGATAGGGCGCCACGGGACGCGTTCCATAGATCGCCTCGCCGTTGATCTTCATCCACGCCCCAATTTCGGCGAGTCTTGCCACGGCGGCGGCAGGCAGTTCGCCGTTCGCATCGGGGCCGACGTTGAGCAGGTAGTTGCCGCCTTTGGCCACGACGTCCACCAGCAGGTGGACGATCTGACGTGCCGACTTGTAGCGGTCGTTCGGTACGTAGGACCAGGAATCGCCCAGCGTCATGCAGGTTTCCCAGGGATACGGCAGAGGCGTGTCCGGAATCTTCTGCTCCGGCGTGCGGTAGTTTTCATACGGGCCGCCGACAGCGCGGTCGACAACAATGAGGCCGGGCTGGTTCTTACGCGCAAGCGCGGTGATGCCGGGCATGTCGATATCCTGCGCCCAGGGCACTTCTCCGCTGCCGACGACTGCATCCGGATGGCTTTTTGCATTGACCCAGCCGCCGTCGAGCCAGAGGATATCGACCGATCCGTAGTCTGAGGTCAGCTCCGCGATCTGATGGTGCACGAAGGAAACATAGCTCTTCCAACGCTCGGTGTATTTGCGCGTGTCATAGTTCACATTGCGATCAGGCGTGGCCCATTCTGCGGCCCAGTAGTCCGGGTGGTGCCAGTCAGGCTTGGAAAAATACGCACCGATGCCAAACTGCTGCTTGCGAAAGGCTGAGAAAACTTCGTTTGCGATGTTGGCGCGGGGATTTGTATGAAATGGCACGTCGGGCGCGGTGATGCGGTAGTCGGTCTGTTTCGTGTCAAACATCGAAAAGCCGTCGTGATGCTTGGTGGTAAAGACGGCGTATCGCATGCCTGCATCCTTGGCAACCTTGGCCCATGCGTCCGGATTGAAGCCGACCGGATTGAAGGTCTTTGGTAGCGCCTGGTATTTCGCTTTGTAGTCAACATAGCTTGTGCCCGCCGGACGCTTGATCCAGTCCTCGGAACAGATCGACCATGACTCGACCACGCCCCACTCACTATAGGCGCCCCAATGCATCATGAAACCAAACTTCCAATCCTGCCATTGGTCGAGCTTGCGCAGAACAAGTGGATCGCTCTCAGGGATGTAGGCATCGTCTTTATCGGTCTCTGCGACGGCATCCACTGCAGCCGCGGCGGCGCCCAGTCCTAGTACCTTGACAAACTCTCTCCGTTGCACGATGGGTCCTTTTCCGAGCACCTTTAAAAGGTTCTCCGGTTATGCACTGATTTTACGCAGCGTGCTCACCGAAGCAGAACCATAGCCGAGATCTCGACCGGGGGACGACCGGATCCGGCCACAGGACTGCGATGGTGAGCCGGACCTGACTCAGGGGCATGCCGAAGTGCGGAGATGAGCTCGCGGCGGTGCGCCCTCGTCAAGCGCATCGGCCTGGCGGGTTGAAGCTCGTCTCCATCGAATGATGGAAGACAGTGCGTGCGCCCGGCCGCTACGGTGTGCGCATCTGGAATGCACCGCTCACTGCTGTTGCCAGGAGCGCGTTCCCGTTCAGGAGAGGACACAGTGATCTCGAAAAGCACCTTTCTGCCGGCCGCACTGGCCATCGCAGTATTGCCACCCATCGCCGCCCTCGGCCAGGGCTGCGTCGCGGCTCACAGCAACCAGCGCCTTATTGGTGAGCTCGTCCGGTCTGACGACTCGATCGATGACTCTCACTTTTCGATACACAACCTCACCGTAGAGATCGGCTATCGGGTCTTCAACTCCAACAAGTACTTCCAGGGCAGCAATGAGATCGCACGTCCCACGGTAGTCCGCAACCATCAGAACATCTTCGACATCGGCATCGAGTACCGCGTCTCGCACCGTTGGAGCTTCATTGCTGACGTTCCTGTGTACAACGGCACCCGCAACCAGGTCTATGCACCGGTGGGCGTGTTTCAGGTCAGCGGCCTGGGCGATGTGACGCTGGGAGCACAGGCCTGGATCTTCCGGCCACCCACAGAAAACGGCGGCAACGTTGCCATCAATGCCCAGGTGAAGCTGCCCACCGGGATCAACGACGCAACCGGATCAGCCGTGAATCTTGGACAGACCATCAAGGCAACGGCAGACCAGTCGCTCCAACCCGGCGACGGGGCATGGGGCTTCAGCGTCGGCACGCAAGGCTACAAGCGTCTGTGGCATACGGCATCGGCTTACGGACAGGGCAACTACCTCTTCAACCCGGAAGACACCAACGGGGTCGCGACGTTCCGTACGCAGCCAGGCCAAGGGGTCATGTCTGTGACAGACCAGTATCTCTACCGCGCGGGTATCTCGCAGGCCGTCCCCAGAGTACGTGGAGTCGCGCTCAGTCTCGGGATCCGTGGCGAGGGCGTGCCGGTGCGCGACCTGCTGGGCAGCAGCAATGGGTTTCGCCGTCCCGGCTCCATCATCTCGATCGACCCTGGACTGATGCTGAATTACAAGCGGGACACCCTCTCGGTCAATGGTCCGTGGGCGCTATACCGCGATCGCCCGCCCAGCGTGCCGGAGATTGCGTATCACATCACCAATGGGGATGCCTTCTTCGCGGACTACACCGTCATTGCCAGCCTTGCGCACCATTTCTAACGCACGGCCGCAGTCCACTTACTATTTCTTATTTTGCGAAAGGCATTGCATGCTCACAGGCACATACCTCCCCCTGATCTTCAGTCTCGCGCTTTGCGCGTCAGCCGCGGCGTCGTCGTCGAACGTAGTGCCGGAGATCGCGTTGAAAGATCTCTCCGGCCAGAAGCAGCGGCTCTCGGCACTCAAGGGCAACATCGTCGTGCTCAACTTCTGGGCTACCTGGTGCGGTCCGTGCCAGGAGGAGCTTCCACTGCTTTCGCGCTTGCATGATGCCTACGCCGGCAAACCGGTGCGCTTCGTAGCCGTCTCTATCGATGAGGGCAAGAGCCGCGAGCAACTTGCGGCGAGCCTCGCCAGGCACGAGGTAAAGCTCGAGGTCTGGGCAGGCGCCACCACGGAGACGATGTCCAAGGTTGGCCTGGGCGACGTCGTGCCCAGCACTCTGATTCTGGACGCATCGGGTGAGGTGATCACGCGCATCACGGGAGAAGCACGCGAAAGCGATCTTCGCAGCCGAATCGATTGGCTGCTCACCGGGCGCCTCGGCGACGCACCGGGGCGAACACTGGACCGAAGCCGGGAGACCGCGCCACAACCGTCTCAGAAGTAAACCCGACACACTTGCCCCAGCAACACTGCCAGACGTTCGTAAGTGCAACACCGCGTGTGGCAGGAGTCGAGGTCACGCTTTCAAGGCAGCGTGTAGTGCATGTAGAACCGGCCGATCTGTATGCCCTTGTGATCAGCGGGTGGCCAGATGTGAAAACTTTCCACATGGCCTTTTGCCGGATCGAGGCGGGCAGTTTCGCTTCCACGCTCCGCACCCGTAAGGCTGTCGAAGAAGTGGACCTCGAGCGTGTTCTCGCCGCGACGCCAGCCCACGGCATAGGCTCCGGGCTTCAAAGTCAGGTTGTCTTCCAACTCGATCGGTGACTGAACCAGAAGGTAGTGCGAGTACTTTCCATCCGAGGCATAGCCGGCCGTGATGAGCACGACCACTGCGATCACCTGATGCTTCGCGTTGATCAGGCCATTTGCGGTGCGCATCTCTGTCTCGATGTGCTCTCGTTGCACAGTGGCTCGCGCCGGAAGCGCAGCCTCAAGCTCGGCTGGAGTTGCTGCTCTCCAATGCTCCTCCGCAGTGTTCTGTCCCAGTGCCTGCATCCCGAGGAACCAGCATGCACAGATCAAGCTCAGCCGCCGCATAGCAACTCCGTAAATTAGCTCAGGTGCACGATACCGCGCTGCAGCGCAAGAACCGCGGCATGGGTTCGATCCGAAGCACCCATCTTACCAAGCAGACTGTTGACGTGCGATTTCACCGTGGCCTCAGTGATACGCAGATCGCTTGCGATCTCCTTGTTTGCCCGCCCTGCCACGATGCGTTCAAGCACGGCTATCTCGCGCGTGGTCAGGTCCTGGCTGCTCACCCGCTGCGCGAGCTTCTCGGCGATGGCCGAAGACATGCGGGCTCGCCCGGAGTGCACGGCCTGGATCGCCTGCACCAGCTCGTCCACCTCCATCCCTTTGAGCAGATACGCTTTCGCCCCGGCCTGCATGGCGCGGTAAATGTCTTCATCTCCGTCAAATGTTGTAAGCACAATGAAACGCGCCGCAGGCCACATGCGCCGGATCGCCTGGATAGCATCCACGCCGCGCATCTGCGGCATCTGCAGGTCCATCAGCGTGACATCGGGCGCGAGCGATGCATAAAGACTGAGGGCCTCCTGCCCGTCCTTTGCACACCCCACCACTTCGATTCCCTGCACCGACGACAGCAGCGCAACGAGACCCTGCCGCACGACCGCGTGATCTTCGACCACAAAGACCCGGATGTTTTCACTCGTGACCATCATGCGTCCTCTTCCGGCAGCGGCACTGTAAGCGTCACCGTGGTTCCATGTCCCAGAGCACTTTCGACCTGCAGCTCTGCCCGCAGCTCAGCAGCGCGCTCCTCCAGGCCCCGAATGCCGTAGTGGCCGGGCAGCGCGCGCGACGCTGCATAGTGAAACCCGCAGCCATTGTCCCGCACCCGCAGCCGAAGGTTCTGTGAACCATACTCCAGGCTCACCAACATCTCGGTCGCACCTGCATGCTGCTCTACGTTTGAGATGGCTTCGCTCGCGATCCGCATTACCTCATTCTCTACTTCCGGAGCGGCGCTGCGATATTCACCACCAATCCGAAGCTGCGTCACGGTTGCCGCATCCTGGAAGCTCTTGACGCGAGCCGTCAAGCGGGCAGGAAGGCTCGCGTCCGACAGGTGCACACGAAGGTTCCAGATGCTCTGCCGCGCAGACTCGAGCGCCTGCCGCACGAGCGAGCGCGTTTGTGCCAGCGGCTCCAGCACATCGCTCAGGCGCCCCGCTTTTGCATGTTGCGTGGCGATCTCTACCTGCAGCGATACGCTCACCAGGTCCTGTGCAAGGGTGTCATGCATCTCGCGGGCGACGCGCGTGCGCTCCTGCAGCACCAGGGCAAAACGACGTGCTTCTGCGCGCAACCGCACCTGCACCAATCCCAGCACACCAACGATCGCAACACACCCGGCGAGCAGGTATACCCACAGCTTGCGATACCACGGAGCGCGCACACGAAAGCGAAGCACAGCCTCATCCCTGCTCCATACGCCATCGCCATTTGCCGCAATGACGTGAAATGCATATTGACCTGGCGGGAGGTTGGTGTAGTAAGCGGTGCGTCGCGTTCCGGCATCCACCCAGTGCTGGTCGAAGCCGTTGAGTTGATACCGATAGTGGATGCGCGCAGCGTTGTTCAAGCTGAGACCTGCGTATTCGAAACTAAATTGTTGATGTCCGGGGCCGATCTCTGCCGGCGCGTCCATCGCAAAGCTCGCCCCGTCGACAAACACCTGTGTGAGCACGATGCCCGGTGGCACATGCACGCCGCGTAGATGCTCGGGGTCGGTAACAGCGATGCCGCGCCGGGTGGCAAACCATAACTCCCCGTCCTCACCCTCGGCAACAGTGGGGCTGCCAGCCCCTACTGCTTCCTCACTGGGCATGCCGTCGCTTCGTCCATACGCATCCACCTGGAGGTTGCGGCCGTCGAGGGTGCCGGCAAGGCAGGCTCGCAGCTCGTTCACCCTGGTCCGGTACAAGCCCCGCGTGGAACGAAGCCACAGATAACCGTCCTGGTCGGCCAGGATGCCCAGTATCTCTCGCGGCAGAGCGGCGCTGTGTACCGGGAGCAGCGCGTTCTCACCTGCAAGCGCAAGTCCAGCTTCATGCACCGCCGCCCACACCCTTCCCTGGTGATCTGCGCCGAGCGCGGTGATAATGCTCCCACCCTGCTGCGCACCAGAAGACACACAGCGGAAGGCACGGCCGCTGCGAACGCACAATCCATTCGAAGTCCCGACATAGAGGACACCCCCGGTCCCGGTGCCTGCTGGAAGCCCAAGCATGGGTCCAATGGAGTTACTGCCGAGCCCATCGGCGAGGGTGAACGTGTGCACGGTGTTCTTATCGATATGCGCCAGTCCAAACCGCGTGCCTGCCCACACCGTGTCGTCCGCATCCACCAGCACGCTCCGGACGAAGTCATCCGGAAGCCCTTCGGAAACGGTCCAGCGCTGCACCTTCGCGCCTGCGATGTGGTTAAGCCCGTCGGGTGTTCCCACCCACACATCCCCCTGCCGGCCCGCGGCAAGCGAGAGCACCACCGGGCTCAACAACCTGCCGCGCGCCAGTGCGACGGCCGTGGTTCCGCTTTGAAAAACGCCATCGTCGCGGGTGCCCCAGTCCATACGTCCACTGCTGTTCCGCACAATGGCCGTGATGGTCTCTGAGCCGGAGCCTAGGTCCATGGCGAACTTGCGCGGCTGCAACGCATGCAAGCCCGAGCCCTCGGTGCCGATCCACAGGTCCCCTTCGCGGTCCTGATCGATGGAGAGAACAGATTCGCCGCGCAATGCGTCCCATGGCTCGAAGCGAAAGCCTGCTGCAGGCGCTGCGGAAACAAGCCCGCGGTTTGTTCCAATCCACATCCTGCCCTGCCCGTCCGCATACAGCGCCTGGACCCGGCTTCCGGGCAGCTCTGTTCCTGTGTGCCAAGTCCGGGTCTGCGAGGGCGATACCACGTGCACAAAGTCCGAACCATACGTCCAGACTTCCTGCCTGCGATCATTCACCACGGCACCCAGCACCGGCAGCGCCTCCGGCTGCGGCGCCTGCTGTGCCACCAGGCGCCCGCTTCGCCAGCGGTAGGGCGTCCCACGACTGTCGACGGCAACGAGTCCGTCAGCGGCGTTGCTGACGCTGACGATGCGGGCGCTGGTCCGGACCCACTCGAAGTGATCGCCGCGCTCTGCTGCGAGTCCGCCTGTGGTCAGCACGAGCAACTCACGAGCCCGGCTGGCAACGGAGACGATCTCGTTGGAGGGCAGCCCATCCTGGGTGCGGAACAGGCGGTACGCTTCGCCACGCTTGCGCACGAGCCCATCCACGGTGCCGAACCAGAGATCCCCGGCGGCATCTTCCGCCAGGCTGCTGATGTCATCGCTGGCCAGCGCAGGCACCCCGTCGTGGTTGAGCACGCGAAAGCTCTGACCGTCAAAGCGTGCGAGCCCTGCTTCTGTGCCCACCCAGAGCGATCCGTCGCCGCTTTGCAGCAGGGCATGCACGCTTGCCTGGGGCAGTCCATCCTCGGTCGACCATGCCTGGTGATGAAAGTAAAACGGCATCGGCCGGTCACGGGCATGGAGCAGCGGGCCGCTCGCGAACAGGAGCAGCCCGCACGCAACCAGGCGGCAACGCAGGCCACGAGCCAGTTGCTTCAGAGCCTGGCCGTCGTCGACGACTTTGTGGCACGTCAACTGCTCCAAATGGCCGAACCATAAAGAGCCGACCACTGGGTTGCGCCGGGGGAGGCGCGAATCTGCTGCAATCACGAGCGGCTGTCCTCGGCGGTCGCACCGATTGTGAAGCACGATCCAGAGGGAAGCCAAGCGGAAACCGCATGAAACAAAATCGTCGGCGCTGCGTGGGTGCTGCCGCGGCAGGAGCAACAGGCGGATGTCCCAGGCAGTCACGGGCTGCACCAGCAGCCGACACCTGCCCAGTCCTTGACACCTGCGCACGCGGGCTTCTACTGTTCTACCCGGAAATTGTATACGGTTACATTCGAGCTTTCGCTCGCCCTGTACGCCTGCTGCCCACGAGAGGATGTCACCCCATGATCGAGTTCTTCCGAACACTTCGGACCGCACCGTCCCACTCCGCTGCACAGGCACGGCGCAAGCGCGCCCCTTCGCGGGCGAGTCGCAGCAGGAGTTGGATGGTCGCGAGCCTGCTGCTCGCCTCTGCCCTGGCAGCCGGCGCGCAGGCCCCTGCAGGCGACATGCCGCGCATCGAGAAGGCGAATGGGCGCTCCGCGCTGATCGTGGACGGCAAGCCGTACTTCATGCTCGGTGCGCAGATCAATAACTCCAGCTCATGGGCCGCCACGCTTCCCGACGTCTGGCCGGCATTTGCCGACCTCCATGCCAATACCATCGAGGCGCCCGTGTACTGGGAGCTGATGGAACGGCAGCCGGGACAGTTCGACTTCAGCAACGTTGACCTTCTGATTCGCGGCGCACGTGAACATCACCTGCACCTCGTGCTGCTCTGGTTCGGCACCTGGAAGAACGGCCAGAACCACTATGTGCCGGAGTGGGTCAAATCCGACCCGGCGAAGTATCCGCGCGAACAGGATGCGTACGGCAAGACGCTCGATGTCATGTCTCCGCTTGCGCAGTCAAACCTCGACGCCGACAAGCACGCGTTCGCCGCCCTTATGCACCATGTGCGCGAGATCGACAGTACCGAACACACGGTCATCATGATGCAGGTCGAGAACGAGTCCGGTTCCGTCGGTGCGATCCGCGACTACTCGCCGGACGCGAACCGCGAGTTCGCCGGCCAGGTACCTGCGGCCCTGCACACCCGCAAAGGCTCCTGGTCCGAGGTGTACGGCGCGGATGCGGACGAGCGCTTCGCCGCGTATGCAACGGCTCACTACATCAACGCTGTGGCCGAAGCAGGCAAAGCCGAGTACCCCCTCCCGATGTACTGCAACGTGTGGATCACGTATCCGGTGCACGCGCTTTCCACCCGGAACCATCCGAGCGCGGGGCAGGAATACCCCAGCGGCGGACCACAGCAGGCCAACATCGACATATGGAAGCAGACTGCTCCGTCGATCGACATGCTGGGTCCTGATTTCTACTCCAACGATCGCCAGTTGTTCCGCGACGTCGTGTCCGCGTACGGGCGCCCCGACAATCCACTCTTCATCCCCGAGACGCACATGTCGCATGATTTTGGCGCGAACCTTTTCTATGTGCTCGGTCACGGTGGCATCGGGTTCTCGCCCTTTGGCGTGGACTACACCAACTGGACGATCCGGGACAACAAGATCCCTGATGCGATCGCGTTGAACTACGCAGTGCTCGGCCCGCTCGATGGACAGCTTGCGCAACTCAATTACCAGGGCAAGCTGCAGACCGCGGTCGAGCTCAAGGGAGAGCCGGTTGCGCATCTGCATTTCGGCGGGGTCGATGCAGTGGTCGCCTTTGGCTTCCCTCAGCATGACGGCGAAGTGCCGCCGGGAACGACCGAGGGCACGGGTCGCGTGGTTGTCGCTCAGCTCGGTCCGCTCGAGTTTCTGGTGACGGGCTTCGATGCCAGCGTGACGTTTGAGCCCAGCGATACAGCCAAGGAAGAAGTGGAGATTCTGCAGGCGGAGCAAGGCACGTACTCCGGCGATCAATGGCAGATGACGCGTATCTGGAACGGTGATCAGACGGATCGCGGTCTTCAGTTCCGGGCTGACAACCACTATGCCGTGCGCGTCCGGCTGCAGAAAATCGCAACATACACCCACCCCAAGTAGGCGGGCGTTCCGCCGGCGCGTGGCGTTTGATCGAGTTCGCTTTACAATCCAAGATCCGGGCGCGATCAGATCCGCGCGCGATCAGGACCGAGTGGAGCTTGCGCTTCTCCGCCTGGCACCTCGGTGACGGGTTGCAGCAGCACGCGCTCGCCTGCTGCACGCAAGCCGCTGGATCGGCCCGGCGACCAGCTCACGCCGCAAGCATCTTGACGCCCACCGGCAGGACTGGCTACGGTGGGGCGCACCAGGCATGCTCCGGCAACCCACCCTCGCGCACAGAACGCAGGCAAGTCATGAACATGAAGTTCGTCGCGCTTCGGGCCGGGGTATCCAGTGCCACCGTTTCCCGCGTGATCAATGGCTCGCCGCTGGTAAAGCCGGAAACTGCCGAGCACGTGCGCCGCATCATCGCGGGGCTGAACTTCATTCCCAACCCGCTCGCCACCACGCTGAAGTATGGCCGCAGCCGCACCTACGGGCTGATCATTCCGGACATCACCAACCCGTTCTACCCTGAGTTTCTGCGCGATTTCGAGGAGATCCTGGTCGGCATGGACCACGAGGTCCTGCTCGCCAACGTCCGCTCAAGCCCCGAAGCGCTGGTGCACTCCATTCGACGCATGCTGCTGCGGCAGGTCGACGGGGTCGTGCTGATGGCCTCTGAGTTTGATACCAAGGTGGTCGAACCCCTGCTCGCCCGCAAGGTACCGCTTGTGACGATCGACCGTCGCCGCGCCGGCATTGGCACCAGCGATGTTTCGATCGACTTCGAAGATGGCTTCGCGCAGGCGGTCGCGCATCTTTTCCAGCTCGGTCACCGGCGCATTGCGTTTGTGGGAGGATCTGAAGGACTGCGCACCTCCAGGGTTCGTCTAGAGGCTTTTCAGCAAGGGCTCGCGCGCAGTGGATTGACCCTGTACCCGGAGTTGCTCCACGCCGGGAACTATCGCGTGGATGGCGGAGAAGCCGCCATCCACGCCCTGCTGCAGACCAGCGACCCGCCCACCGCCGTGATGACGGCCAACGATCTCACCGCTTTCGGGGTGATGCGTGGACTGCATCGCGCGGGGGTGACGGTACCCCACTCCATGTCCGTCGTGGGCGCCGACGATGTGCTGCTGAGCGACATCCTGCAGCCTCCGCTCACGACCATCCATGTCAGCCGCCGTGAGATGGCCGCCGCCTGCGTTGAGGCCTTGGAGTACACCAAGGAACACCTGGACGGGCGTGGAAGGCACATCCGCATCGGCACGCTCCTGCTGGTGCGCGAAACAACCGCAAGACCGCGCGACCGCCACCTCTGAGACACGCCCTGCGACCTGGCCGCTTCCGGCTTTTAGTGCAGGGATTGCCACGCCCGGCTACTAGCCGTGCCGTCTCATCAACGATAGAGAAGTCCAAACGTAGTTACGAATAGACAGAAGCATATAGGATGTGCTTGACAACCCTTACTGGCTGCTCTTACTGTTTGCCCGATGTATGCGTATACATTGCCCCAGTCACGGACACGTGAAGAGATTTCGGAAGCCGGTGCACACTGCACACGCACCGGGTATGTTCTTCACGCCGAGAGGGCAAGCGGGTGCATGGCATGAAGCATGCTCTGCACCACAGCAAGCGATACCTGTACCACATTGAGGAGACCAAGTGTTATATCCATTCCGATCCAGGCCATCGAGGTATGCCAGAAGCCGCCCGCTTTTCCTGGCACTGCTGACCACTTGCGCCCTTCCACTTTCGCTCCACGCCCAGGTTGACCAGGGCACCATCTCGGGTACGGTGGAAGATCCGAGCGGCGCCGTTGTGCCGGGAGCCGCGGTCACCATCACCAGCGTCGAAACCGGCCTTGTGCTCAATGGCAAGACAGACTCGAGCGGTGTCTACACCTTTTCCCCGGTCAAGATCGGCCACTACAACGTCACGGTGACTGCTCCGAACTTCGACAAGGCCATGCTGTCCGGTTTGATGGTCAACGTCAGCCAGCGGCTCGAAGCCAATGTCGAGCTGCACACAGGCGACGTGTCCCAGACGGTCACCGTGCAGGGCGGTGCGGAACAGGCACTGCAAACCGAGCAGGCCTCGACCGGGCAGGTCGTCAGCGCGCAGGTCATCAACGACACCCCGCTGAATGGCCGCAACTTCGTCTTCGTGGCGCAGCTTGCCGCCGGCGTCACGCAGTCCAACGGTTCCCGTGGTGAAGGCAACGGCGATTTCAGCGCCAACGGTCTGCGCGCGGAACAGAACAACTTCATCCTCGACGGCATTGACAACAACTCCAACCTCATCGACTTTTTGAACGGCGCGACCTATGTTGTGCGGCCTCCGCCAGACGCGCTTGCCGAGTTCAAGGTACAGACCAGCGATTACACGGCCGAGCTCGGCCACTCGGCAGGCGCGGTGCTCAATGCCTCCATCAAGGCCGGCACCAACCAGTTCCACGGCAACCTATGGGAGTACTGGCGCAATGACGCGCTCGACGCGCTCGATTATTTTGCGCAGTCCAAGCCCGAGTACCGGCAGAATCAGTTCGGCGGGACCATCGGCGGACCCATCCTCAAGAACAAGCTCTTCTTCTTTGGCGATGTGGAAGCCAACCGAATTGTTTTTGGTTCGGTCGGCACGTACTCGGTGCCCACTGCGCTGATGCGCCAGGGTGACTTCAGCGAACTGCTCAACACCAGTCTCACCGGTTCCAGCGCGCCCACGGTGCTCTACCAGCCCGGCTCGAACGGCACTGCCCTCCTGGCCTGCAACGGTCAGCAGAACGTCTTCTGCGCCGCCCAGATCAACCCCATCGCGCAGCGCATCCTGAACCTGTACCCTGCGCCCAACGCGAATGGCCGCAACACGTACAACAACTACATCACCAACATCAACGACCTCAACAACACCGTGGACTGGGACGGCCGTATCGACTGGAATGCCTCGCAGCATGATCAGGCGTTCTTCCGCATGAGCTACCTGAACACGCGCGGCAACTACCCGGCAGCGTTCGGTCCCGTGCTTGACGGCGGCGGCTACGGTTCCGATGGACCCACAGTGAACGCGGGGCAGAACTATGCGCTCAGCGAAACCCACATCTTTACCCCTACGCTGGCAAACGAGTTCCGCTTCGGCTACAACTGGGCGCATGCGCAGTTCCTGCAGCAGAGCGCGAACACCGATGTCGCGTCGGAGGTCGGCCTCGGCGGCATTCCGTTCCAGGCCAACAACGGCGGACTTCCCAGCACCTCGGTCAGCGGCATCACCAGCTTCGGCTCGCCGGGCTACTACCCGTCGATCGAGTACGAGAACGTCTTCCAGATCCTCGACAACGTCACCAAGGTGATTGGCAACAACACCTTCCGCGCCGGGGTGAGCCTGGAGAGCGTTCGCGTCTTTGTAACGCAGCCTATCCAGCCGCACGGCGCTTACAACTACAACGGCTTCTACACCTCCAACCCGAACCTCAGCTTTACCGGCTACGGCGTGGCTGACTTCCTGGCAGATTCCATGCGGTCAGCAAGCCTTTCTAACTACTTCGGGATTGAGGATGTGCGCTGGTACGACGCGGGCTACCTCCAGGACGACTGGAAGGTCTCGCATAATCTCACGATGAACCTGGGACTGCGCTACGACTGGTACCAGCCTGCCGAAGAACAGCACGACCACCAAGCCTACTTCACCATCAACTCCATCAACGGGCCAGGCTCCGGAACCGGAACCTACCTGCTGCCGAAGAGCCAGGCTAACGTGGCCCTCGCGCAAAGCTTTCAGACGCTGACCGCCGGCAACAACATCAACATCGCTTACAGTGCCAACCGTTCGCTCGCCAAGTCACAGTTCACCAACTTCAGCCCGAGGCTTGGCCTCGCTTACCAGATCACGCCGAAGAGCGTCGCCCGCTTGGGCTACGGCATCTTCTTCGGTGGCCTGGAGAGCGCCGGTGGCTCGCCGAACCCCTCCTATAACTATCCGTACGCGTTCAGCTCCAACTTTACGGCGCCGAGCTGCACCGGGGCCACTTGCCCCACGGACGGCATCACGCTTGCAAATGGTTACTCGGCTGCCATCGCCGCGGGTATCCAGAACTTCCTGTCCACCCCTGGGCTGGTCGGCGGACAACTGCAGACCAAGACTCCTTATACCGAGCAGTACAACGCGTCGTTCCAGTACGCGTTTTCGCGTACGCTGAGTCTCACCACGGGATACGTCGGCAACGTGTCGCGTCACCTGCAGGCGATCACGGACCAGAACGCACCGGTTGGCCTCGTAGGTCCGTCGGATAACTCCCAGACCATCCGCCCCTTCAACAACTTCGGCGGCGCACAGTACGACCTGTATGAAGGCGTAGGCAGCTACAACTCGCTGCAGACCACGCTTGAGAAGCAGACTTCAAACGGGCTCTACTTCCTGGCCACCTATACCTACAGCCACGCGCTCGATGATACCGGTACCCCGCTCGACGGCGGCACCAACGTGTATCGCAACGCCAACCTTTATCCCATCGGTATCGAGTACACCAACTCCGACTGGGACGTGCGGCATCGCTTCACCTTCACGGGTGATTACGCGCTGCCATTCGGCAAGGGACGCCAGTTCCTGAACCACGGCGGTCTCCTGAACGAGATTGCGGGCGGATGGTCCACGGACCTGGTGTTCTACGCGCTCACCGGCAATCCCTTCACCGTCACGCCGAACAATACGGGCGCGAACGGGGCCAATACACGTCGAGCCATCCTGGTCGGCGACCCGTATGCCGCCGGTGGGACGCCGGACGCGAGCAATGCTTCCACATCGTGCGCAACCTCGACCCGCAACATCCAGTCCTGGTTCAATCCTTGCGCCTTCGCCAACCCGCTGTCGGGCAGCCTGATTCCCAACACGCAGACCGCGGCTAACCCGCAGGGAACCCCGATCACCTCACCCGGTGCTGCCGCAGCCTTCTTCGGCGGTGCACGCAACCAGATCTACGGCCCTGGGTATCAGCGCATCAACATGAGCGCCTTCAAGAACTTCGACACAATTGAAGGACAGTACCTCCAGTTGCGCGCTGATATCTTCAACCTCTTTAACACCCCGGCTTTTGGACAGCCGAGCGGAACGGACAATACGAATGGTGGCGTCATCTCGAGCACCCGTTCGCTTGGAAGCTTCACTCCGAACTCGCGCTTCTTCCAGCTTGCCGCCAAGTACTACTTCTAACCCGGAAGCGAGGCTGCGCACCCCGCAGCCTCGCTTCTTCACTTCCTGCGGCGCGATTGTTTGCAGTACCTCTTGCGTAGCGTGAACTATTCCGCCACTGCAACCGCCACATGCCCCTCCATGCATCGCGCGGCCCATCTGCCCTTCTTTTCACCCCTGCGCATAGGCGATACTATCGGCATGCATCTGCCTGATGGCGGCCTGACAGCCTCGTCCATATCGATGAATCGGCGCGGCTTCCTGCGAAGCTCTTTCGGGATGCTGTCAGCTGCTTCTGTCCGTGGAGCCCTCGCCTCGTTTGCTCCGGACGCGTTGCGACCCGCCCAGAAAACAGTGATCGTGACATTCGGCGGCGGCGCGCGCGACGAGGAAACCTTCGCGGAAGAGGGCCAGCAGAATATCCCCCACCTGCTCCAGGAACTGCTCCCGCAAGGAACGTTCTTCACCCAGGTAGTCAACGCCGGCATCCTCGGGCATTATGTCGCGACCGCAAGCATCGTCACCGGCGCATACGAGCGGTTCAATAACTTCATCGCGCAGCCTCCGCCAAATCCCACCCTGTTCGAGTACTACCGCAAGGCACTGCGCCGGCCGGCAACGGACACCTGGGTAATTGCGCCCAGCAATGGATTTCAGAGAATCGGCGGCAGCAGCGACTCGGCATTCGGTCCGGCGTTCGAAGCCGGCGTCATTCTCCCAAAGCGCCTGCTGAGTGCTGCGCTGAAGCAAGGCTCCGGCGCCGACACGGACCGGCTGTCCCACCTGCTGCAGGACAACTACGAGATGCCGCTCTACCAGTCGGCTGCCG
Source organism: Acidipila sp. EB88 (assembly GCF_003858395.1). GTDB lineage: Bacteria > Acidobacteriota > Terriglobia > Terriglobales > Acidobacteriaceae > EB88. The sequence goes on from NZ_QWEV01000005.1 coordinate 110,284, forward strand.
CTGCGCACGACGATGAACTGCACCTCGATCGACTGGACTCGACACTCAGACTTTCCGTGGCGGACTTCCTGGCCCGTGCCCGCGCCTCGGACAGTGCGGATGAGCTGTCCATCTTCATCGCGCGTCAGCTGATGCGCCAGCAGTCGCCTTCCCTGCTGCTTCTGACCCTGCATGACATGGACATCGCGCACTCCGGGGCCTACTCGCTGTATGTGGATGCCATTCAGCGGGCGGATCGACTGTGCGCGGAGCTGTGGCAGATGATTCAGTCAGATCCCGAGTACAAAGACCGGACCACGCTGTACATCATGCCCGACTTCGGTCGGGATGCCGATGATGATCCGGCTGGCAATGGTTTTCAACATCATCGCACCGGGGGTGCACTGGCTCGAACGACGTGGCTTCTGGCCCTGGGTCCACACATTCGTCAGAATGTGACCGTGGATCGCCCGATCGCCTCCATCGATCTCGTGCCCACTGTTGGCTGCCACATGGGGTTTCCGACCCCGCTGGCGCAGGGTCGTTGTATTCAGGAGCTTTTGTGAAGCCCGCAGAGTTACAACCCTCGATGTTTGACGCGTGGCCCGCTGTGTCGCGCACTTTCGCAACCGACAGGCTCTCGCTGCTGCGCCGGCTGCCGCTTGCGCTGTGTCCGTCGTTTGCCAAGCAGATGCATGTTCTCAACACGAGCTTTCCGGCGGAGGTCGCCTCCCTGCAAAGTCAGTGCGACCAGCTTGCAGCCATGCCAGCGGAAACGCTCAATCCCTTGCTGCTCCCATTCGAGCAGCTGCGTCTTTCTTCAGAGCTCACCAACATGGACTGGCTGAAAGATCCGGACACCTTTATGGCAGCTTTCTCGGCATGGCTGTGGTCGAGCGGGCAGGTCGACGAGTTCAGAACCGCGTCTCATGCGCTGTTTGCCGCCATTGCTCAGCGCGAAACGCCGCCGCATCGGCTCGTGGTAGTGGTGGTGGGTCGCGGCGTAGCCAGCCCGCCCACTCGTCCATTCGCCCGGCTTCGTAAGCACGGCGTCCTGCTCACCAGCCTGCAACCGGAAACGCTCCCGCAACAGCTTTGCAACGCGTTTCGCGAACACGCTGCAACGCTTGCCAGCCACTATGCGCATTGGTATGTAGACGGCGGCGAACCCTGGACACAGGGCCTTGAAAAACTGCCGGCCACGGTCGCTGTAAGTTACCCGGAGCTAGCCCCGCTGCGCACGCGCATGCTGGCCAACATGGAAGCCACTATCAGTGAAGGAAACGCCGGCGCTGAGAAAATGCGGGCAAACATGGGCGGCATCACGCCCGCTGATCTGCGCGCGGATGAACTCACCCCGGACCCCGTGCTGCAGCGGTTCTATACCGAACTCTTCACCCTGAGCTCCGGACCGCAACTGTTCAGCACCAGCTTTGTGCAGTGGACAGGCAGAGAACTCCTGCGCCGGGCACAGCCCCGCACACTGTTGCTGCGGTATGCACCACGGCAGCGAAATCGTGCGTTCAATGACCTGCTTGCCGGCAAGGAAGCCACAGCGCTCGACCCTGAGGGCTCACTGATCGACGCGGAGATGGGTGCCTACTACACATGGCTCGAGATGAACCGTATCTCCGCGCAGGGTAACAGCACCTTTGTGGCCTGGCGGGAGGGCACCGGGACCGCAGTGATCGCCGGGAAGAATGCTCCACAAGGTACCGTTTCATCGACCCCGCTTACCCTGGAAAAAGCTCTTCTGCTTTTTGCCTGACGAGCGGGCTGAAAAGACGAGATCTGGCTTGAGAACCTGCTGGCGATGTTGTCTTGGAACGTGCATCCGCTGGTCGCACCAAGCACAGAAGGCCCACCGCTAAGGTGAGCCTTCTATACTTTGCAGCTTGTTTGCGGTTGCAGTTTTACCGGTGGCCACCGCCACCGTGATCGCCACCGCCGTGATCCCCGCCGCCGCCGGGTCCACCATGGCCGGCGAAACCAGCGCTATGCTCGTTGTTAGGCGCATGACCGGCATTGCCGATATGACCCTGCCCATCGCGGGCCTCATTGCCGCGGAAGCCACCGAATGCAGCCTCACCGCGTCCTGGCAGCGGGCCGCCGTACCCGTGATGCGGATCAAAGCGATTATCAACGTGCCCGTAGAAACCGTGATTTCCGTGGAACCAGGGACCGGCTCCAATAAACACGCCACCGGCAAACCAATCCGGCCCGTAGTACCCATAAGGCGCGCAATTGTAGGGCGCGTAGTCAAAATAGCCATACGGGCATGCCGGTGCCGCGCCGATGTTGATCGAGATCTGAGCGGGCGATACGGACGCGCTACTTAAAAGCCCGGCAGCAAGAACAGAAAGTGCGGCATTTTTCCAATTTGACATTGATTCTCCTCAGTCCAGTAGTAAGAACCCAGAACGTTGCCTGCAGTTGTTCGCATCCTGTGAAAGATTCACCGCCTGCGTGAGGGCGATCCGCCCGCTGCGTCTGCCCCTTGAAAACGGGAGGGCACGCCGGAATCGAAGGGGCCACGCGCAAAGACACTTCAATCGAGAAAGCCGCAGCGAGTAACAACTGGCTTTTCGCTGCATGAGCCACGCAATAAAGTTCTGAACCCGCCCCGATACGCTTTGCGCATGTTATGGGTCGGGCCTTACCTTGGACAGGCGAGCGCACCTTCATTCAGCAGGCAACGCTGACCGGCAGCGCACGCGATCCTCACCTTAGAATTTTGTGCTCAGATACCCTAACTTCCTTGAGGTCCGCGCGATGATCGCTCCCCCCATCGATCCCCCTACCCGACGTACACTCTCAGCTGCCCTGTTTGCCCTCGTGCTCGGCGTGGGCGCACACGCGGCGCACGCGCAGTCCACCACTCCCCCGGCAGTGCCGGAGTGGGCGCTGCCCGGCTCGTCCACGCATACCCAGGTGCCGCCTCCGCCCGGCTTTCATCGCCCGGCCCTCACCATCCACGCGCCTATCGGCATCTTCCAGGGACAAACAGACGTGGGAACCGCCGTCGTTCCAGGCAGCGCTGGCTTCGACCCAGCAAGCCGGCAGTACACCATTCACTCCGCCGGCTACAACATCTGGTACACCCGCGACGAGTTCCGCTTCCTCTGGACGAAGATGTCAGGCGACGTCTCCCTTGCAGCCGATGCGTCGTTCCCCGACCCGGAGGGCTACAACGACCGCAAGGCCGTGCTCGTGATCCGCCAAAGCCTGGACGACGACGCCATGGAAGCCGTGGTCGGCGAGCATGGCACCGGCATGATCCACCTGGCGGAGCGGGACACGCAGGGCGGCACGATGAAAGACGCACAGTTCCGCTTCGGTGGCACCCTCGCCAACGTCAAGGCCAGGCGCATCGGCATCGAGAAACGCGGTGATGCCATTGCGATCCTGATCTCGCTACAGGGCGAACCGATGCATCCCTACGGCCCGCCCATTACCCTGCACTTCCAGGAGCCTTTTTACGTCGGCATCGGCTTCTGTTCGCACCTGCCAGCGAAGGTAGACACCGCTGTCTTTTCCAACGTTGCACTCGACAATGCTGCTGGGAAGTTCTAACGTCCGGCGCAGCGGGTCTACCGGCAACGCCGATCCCTGCTCATTCGGTTCACCACGTTCATGCACGTTAGGAGACCTGCTTGCGCTCTCGATTCCGCTCTACCATCGCACCCTTGCTTCTCGGCATTTTCGCCGTGCTGCTTGCGGCCTGCAGCGCGTGGGGGCAGACCCAGTTACCCTCTCATGATGCGTTGCCGTCGCCCTTCCACGCCAAGCCCACACACCTCAAGCATGTGCTTGTGATCGGGGAGACCAAAGGGTGGGAGCACGATTCCGTATCCGCCACCATGGACGCCGTTTACACCATGGGCAAAGACAGCGGCTTGTGGGACACCACTATGCGCACCGATGCCGAGCTGCTCACCCGGAAAGATCTTGGCCGGAACGCCAGGAATCTCAACTACTTTGACGTCCTGGTCTTTGCCAGCACCACCGGCGAGCTGGACATGGACGCCAGCCAGAAGCAGGACATGCTCGCCTTCATCAGGGACGATGGCAAGGGATTCGTCGGCATCCATGCCGCGCTCGACACCAACTACACCTGGCCGGAGTACGGCGAGATGATCGGCGGGTGGTTCGACCAGCACCCATGGGGAACCTTCGACGCACCCATCGTGAACGAAGATCCTGCCTTCCCCGCCGTGCGCCATCTTCCAAAAGAGTTCGTGAAGTACGACGAGATCTACCAGCCCAAAACTTGGGCGCGCGCCAATGTCAACGTGCTGCTCAGCCTTGACGCTTCGCGCCTTGACTTCGCCGACAACCCGCGCATCCATCGCGACGATCACGACTTTGCAGTGGCCTGGTGCAAGATGTACGGCAAGGGACGCGTCTTTTATTCCACGCTGGGTCATACAGAAGAGTCCTGGCAGGACCCGGATATACGCACCATGTACTACGAAGCCATCAAGTGGGCACTCGGACTTACGGACGGCAGCACGCAGACGCACCCACAGCCAAGATAATTGTGTCCCCCGTCCGTTAGTGAACGGGCTCGCGAAGAGGAACCTGGCGATCGATCAAGAACTCGACCTGCAAAGACGCATGGGCACCGGCAAGGCACACCAGGAGCTTTTTCCCCGGCCCTTCAAAGCTGTAATTGACGTGCGCAACCCCGTTCGGATCCACCTTGAAGACCATAGGCGGATCGGGAAAAACGTTGCGCACGTTGGAAGTATCGCTGAGGGAGGCGGTCGCGGAGATCACCCGCTCGTGGAGCGTGCTGTCGAGCCAGATCGGGACCTGCACGTCAGGGTTGGCGTTGCGCTGGTTGCAGCCTGCTTCCAGGCCCTTGACGACGTTCTCCCGGGTCACGATCTGGTCATCGAAAACAGGATTGTCGTGATACACGCGGCGAAAGAAGTCATAAGCGGCGGCATTGCGATCAAGAGGCTTGATCATGTGGATGTGATCGGCCGGTATCTCTTGCGGCGGGGTGGTGACGTCACAACCATAGGTTGCGCTGAAGTAGCCGACAACGCGCGTGTGCGGCTTCAGGTAGCGAATGATGCCATTCTCGGGAGCCGTGTCCTGCGCCTCGTACGCGCAGAAGCGATGAATGCTGTTGACGGTGACGCTGCTTCGCCAGCGGTTCTCTAACTGCGTAAGAAACGCGTTATCGGCAGCGTCGCTCAGGTCGTTCAGCAACGGGTCCTTGTCGTAAAGCGCGGCGACGCGGGCCACGGTGGAGCCCTCGTGCGGAGTGCCGTACGAGACGATAAAGCGCACCCTGGCAGCATCGGCAGGGTGACGCAGCAACATTTCTTCAACCAGGATGCCGCCCAGGCTGTGGGCGATAAAGACCACCTCTCGATGGTCCCAGACATGGTTCTTCCGGAGCGTCTGCCAGAGGGCGTCGGCCAGCTGCACGCTGGACATTTTGCCATTGGACGAGGGTGACGGGTACTCGGCCACCACTGTGTCCGAGTACGCGAAATGCGGATCAGTCCTGATCAGGTCAGGCCAGTAGGCGCCGGTGGATGCCCGCCAGGAGTCACGGTTGCCGTGCAGACCATGCACAAACACGATCACGCGCGGATGTCCGACTGGCGGCGCGACGCTCTGCTGCGCAGCGACCTGCAGCGGCAACACGCCTTGTGGAGCACTCGCGGCGACCGCGGCTTGCGCGGAAAGCCCGACCAGGCAACAGAAGAGGAGGAGTCGGTGGAGGAGGAAAGGGCGCATGGTCGCTTCTGCCAGTATCGCAGGCGGGGCGTCGCCCCTGGCTCTGGTGCAGCCTCACCCGGCACGGTCTGGTAATGCCTGGCGGCCCCCGCGCGCTGATCAGGATGCTGACATGCCCGAGGATAGGCTGCGCAATGCGCTGATCACCGGATCGGCGGCTTACCTGCTCGCCTGTGGAGCCTGCACAGGCTTCCCGGCTACTTCAAGTACTTCCTGAAGAACGCAATGATCCGTTGCCGCGCGTCATAGCCATGCCAGGGTTCGGTGGATGGCATCCCGTAGATTCCGACGCTGAGTGGTCCGTGGTTCTCGCGCGGGTACGTCACCAGGTCCACCGGTACGCCCTCCTGCCGCAGTGCTCGGTACATCTCCTGCGCCTGCCCAAGCGGGTCCGTTGTATCGGCTTCGCCCTGCAACAACAGGAAGGGCGTCTTTGCGTGTGCAGCACCCGAGAGCGGACTCTGCCGCCATGCGTCTTCCGGGTGCTCCCATGGCTTCCCGTAGTACCAGCGGTCGTACCAGCTGCCGCTTTCTGTCCCATATTCGCTCTGCTGATCGATCACGGGCGCGGCACTCACGATGGCCTTGAAGCGCGTCGTCTTGCCCTCGACAAATGCGGCCATTTCGCCGCCGTAGCTGTAACCCAGCAGCGCCATGCGGTCCGGATCGATAGGTTCGGCCTTCAGCACGGCATCCACGCCTGCCATGATGTCCCGATAGTCCGCCCCGCCCAGGTCATTGTGGTTGGCTGCTGCAAACTGCGCGCCCAAGCCGGTGCTTCCACGAGGATTCGTCTCGAGTACGGCCCAGCCCTGCCCCAGCATGAAGTCGACAAAGGGCGAAAAGTTGTCCGCGTAGGCACCCAGCGGGCCGCCGTGTACCTCGACCACTAACGGCACCTTGCCATGCTCAGCCTCAAGGGGCAGATAGAGCAAACCCTGGATTGTGAGCTTCTCGTTGGTCCACGTCAGACGCTTGGGAGCTGGCGCCATCTTCACGCCGTCCGGCATCATCTTCGGCGTCTTCAGCACCTGCATCTTCGCTGCAAGGGATGAGGCGTAGAACAGCGTGGGCCCACGCCCGCCGCCGGCGCCCAGCAACACCCAGCCGGTCTCCTCGGCATTGGTCACTGCGGAGTTCACCGTCGGAGTCGGCAGTTTCACCGACTCGGGCGCGCCGTCGGCGGCGAAGTGCAGCAATGTTGTGTCGAAGCCGTTTTCAGCAAGCTGAACCGTGCGGGCACCACGCAGCGCGATCGGGCCCTGGCTGCCTATCGTTCCCCTGGTCTCGTCTGCGAGTTCGCGCGTCTGCTTCGTTGCCAGCGTGTACTCGAAAACCGAGGCGAACCCCGGCGGCGCATCCTGCTTCGCCTGCGCCAGGTACAGGATCCGCTGCCCATCTGCGCTCCACGTTGCCTCGTGAATCGTAGGGGGCAGGTCCCGCACGGCCATCGGGCGATCGAGATCTGTCATCGCCAGCCGCCACGCCGATATCGAGGGCTTCAGGTCTCCCTGCTCGTTCGGCTCGTCTGCCAGCACCAGGAGTTCCTTGCCGTCCTTCCGCCAGGCCACGTCCTTGACATCGGGCAGCACACCTGTTTTCGCGAGCTTCCCGCTTGCCACGTCCAGCAGGTACAGCCGATCACCATGCGCATCATGGTCGACCCAATGCGCATCCGCCTTCGCATCTTCCTCTTTCTTCTCGCCGACCGTCTGGGGATCATGCGCCACGATGGCGATCATCCTGCCGTCCGGTGCCACCGCGAAGCTGTTCACTCCGAGCGGGCGTTCCTCCGGCGTTGCGCTGTCTGCGGGAGTTGGCGCACCCGGCTTCGCCGGCGGAACGGCATCGGTTCGCCTGGACGCATCGACGGTGGGCGCTGTCTTGAGATCGAACACCTTTGCCTCGCCACCATTCATTGGGAGGCGATACAGCGCACTCTGCTCACCTCGGTGCGCAAGAAACAGGATGCTTTGTCCGTCCGGCATCCACTCACCGCCATGTTCCCCATTGTGATCGCTGTCGGGAGAGAAGGTCAGCTGCCGCGCCTCGCCATCGCCCTCAGTCGCAACCACCCACACATGTTCTTTGCCGCCGTCGGCCGTCGCCTCGCGCACAGAGAACAGCACCTGCCTGCCATCGGGCGAGAGCTTCGGCTCGCTCATGGTCCGGTAGTGCCGCAGTTGCTCATTGTCCGGATATCTCGGAGAAGGCTGCTGTGCCACCGACAAGGGAGCATGCGTCAGCCATGCAATACAGACAAGACCCACGATTCCAAAGCGCATACTCACAATGTACCTGCCGTTTCCACTTATCGCCGCACAGTCGGCGTCGATGGATAGTGGTTCAGCTGCGTCTCCACTCAAGGCTGAAACTCAGCCCGAACTGCTTCGGCCACACCTGTTCCATGGGACCGCCCGACCAAGCTTCTTTCTGCAGCGTCGACGGCGTCAGCCTCCGCTCACGGCAAGCACGGCCCCAAGTCACCTTACTTCACCCGCATAGAATGTGGCACCGCCGATCACCGTGCGCTGAAGTGCCATCTGATTCCCGGCAAGCGTCTCTGCACATCCGAGCGCCAGCATCGCGTTCGCTGAGAGCGCCCGTCGCAGCTTGCGCAAAATGAGCGCCTTCGTGTCTGCATCGAAATAGATCAGAACGTTCCGACAAAAGATCAAGTCGAACAGGCCGAGATGCCTGGCGTCGTTTCGGAGATCAAACTCTTCAAAGCGAACCAGGTCACGAATTTCATTCCGGATCTGCCACTCCACACCGTCTGGGATGAAGTACCTGGAAAGGAACTGCGCAGGCAAACCCCGCTTCACTTCGAACGGGAGATACCTGCCCTTGCGGGCCCGTTCCAGAGCATGAGCCGACAGATCAGTTCCCACGATCTCTACATCGTGCTGGGTGGCTCCGAGATCCCGCAGCACCATTGCGATGCTGTAGGCTTCCTGACCCGTGGACGCCGCAGCCGACCAAATTCTTATCCGCCGCCCTGCGGAGGCTGCCGAAAGCAGGGCTGGCAGGATGGTCTGGCGCAGAGCATCAAACATAGGAACATCGCGGAAAAACAACGTCTCATTAGTTGTCATCGCATCAATGACTAGCTTGGACAGGACCCGGGATTCGTTCGCTGCAAGAAGGGCGGTGAGCGCATCGAGGGATTCGATCTTGTGCTCTCGGAGAACAGGCACAAGCCTTGCCTCTAACAGGTACCGCTTGTCCTCCTCGATCACGATCCCGGACTCGGCATGGATATACCTTTGCAGGAAGGCGTAGTTCTGCGGTGAAAGCCTGGTCGCAGAGGATTGATCACCATAAGGTATGTTCATATGTGCCTCATGATGGCAGGACACATCTCCTGTAAAGGCACCACCGCATCCGCGAGTTGCGCCGCGACAACCGCTCCCGGCATGCCCCAGACGACACTGGTTCGCTGGTCCTGCGCGAACACCCTCGCCCCTCGCCCTTTGAGCGCCCTGGCTCCTTCAAGCCCGTCCTGACCCATGCCCGTCAACACCACCGCTAGCGTTGCGCCGCCATAGACCTCGGCTACGGATCGGAACAGCACATCCACAGCCGGGCGACAGGAGTTCTCATGCGGATCCTGGCTTAAGGCAACGGCGGGTACCCCGGCACGTGAGACCACCCGCATATGGTAGTTACCTGGCGCTATGATGGCGCATCCTGGAACAACCTCCATGCCGTCCACGCCCTCCTTTACTGGGATCTGACTCAGCTTTGACAAGCGCTCAGCGAGCATTTGCGTAAACAACGGCGGCATATGCTGAACGATTAGAATGGGCAGACGGAAGCCTGCCGGTATGCGCGGCAGCAAATCTGCCAGCGCGACCGGTCCACCTGTAGAAACCCCAATCGTCAGCACCCGCGGCCGATCAAGAGAAAGTTCGCGATACGTGCTCTGCGAGGTACCTTGCGCCACGTATACGGTTTGTCGCTCCGCAGGATTCGCGCTGCCTGGCTTCTTGCCGGCGCGCTTCGTAGCGATTGCCTTGACTTTCGCGAACAGGCTGTCTTTCAAACTGTCATAAGCGTGTGCGTTCATCTCGCCGCTATGCTGCTTTGTGACGTAGTCATCCGCCCCACTCAGGAGAGCGTCGATCGTGATCGAAGCACCCTGCGCGGTGAGACTGCTGCACATGATCACCCGCACCTCGGGATGTCTCTCCTTGATCAAGCGGAGTGCTTCCAGCCCTCCAAGCACTGGCATTTCTATATCGAGCGTCACGATGTCAGGCTTGAGAATAGCGACCTTATCAAGAGCCTCTGCGCCGTTTCGGGCCGAGCCGGCCACTTCGCACAATGGATGGTCGGACAGGATACGAGAGATAAGCTGTCTCATCACCACGGAGTCATCGACCACCAGAACACGAAGCGCATCGGGTTCACGAGCGGTTCCATCGACACAGCTGACGCGCCTTGTGCTCATTTCGTGTGTCAAGCTGCATCTCCATTCCGGGCTTCACTTTCTGAAGCCCTTATTAACTGTTCCAGGTTCGCCCGCTGCACGGCATCCGCAAGCCGCCGCATTGACTTAAATGGTGAATCGATTCACCAGGAGTTGCAGCTGTGAAGCCATTGCCGTAAGGGCGCTCGCCGCAGTCTGCGTGTCCCTTGCTCCGTCCGTGGCTTGCTCCGTTGCCCGTGCCACGTGTCCGATACTCTGCGCAATCTCACTGGTGCCGCGAGCCGCGTCCGACACGTTTCGACCAATCTCGTTGGTGGTTGCGGTTTGTTGCTCGACCGCGGACGCAATCGTGCTGGATATGTCATTGACCTGCGTGATGATTTCACTTACATCCGCAATGGCCTTCACGGCAGCTTTTGTATCGGCCTGGATCGCTTCAATCTTCTGGCCGATTTCCTCCGTTGCCCTTGCCGTTTCCTTGGCCAGCTCCTTGACCTCGTTGGCAACCACGGCGAATCCCTTGCCAGCTTCTCCCGCGCGGGCGGCTTCAATCGTTGCGTTCAGCGCGAGAAGGTTGGTTTGTTGAGCGATCGAGGTGATGACCTTGATAACTTTTCCAATCTCCTGGCTGGATGCGCCGAGCTTGCTGATCGTGTAATTGGTTTCGTCGGCCATGGTGACCGCAGCCTTTGCTACACGCGATGCCTCCGTGGCACTCTTGGAGATCTCTTTGATAGAAGCCAGCATCTCCTCCGAGCTGGCCGCGACGATGCTGACATTTGTGGATACCTGTTCGCTGCTCGAAGAAACACCATGAGCCTGCTGTGCAGCTGCCTGCGAGCTGTTTGCCAGCTGCTGGCTGATCGCGGACAGCTCCTCCGAGGAGGAAGCCACACCCATAGCTGTCTGGCGAATACTACTCACGCTGTCTTTCATGTCTGCGAGGAGTCGCTCGAGCCCGGCTGCCATCTGACCCGCAGCGTCGTCACCCTGCACGGTGATCTGCTGCGTAAGATCCCCTTGCGCGGCTGCGGCCACCACTTTGAGGAGGTGTGACACCTTGGCCTGCAGAGTCGCCGCGGCCTCTTTTTCGCGCAGGTCTGCATTTTGCCGATCAACGCGCGCGGCCACTTGGGCTGTGGAATCTGTCGCGAACTTCACAACCTTGCAGACGTTTCCTTCCAGATCGCGAATGGGGTTGTAGGTGGCTTGGATCCAGACTTCTCTCCCGTGCTTGCCGACGCGCTTGAACTCGTCCGAATGAAATTCGCCGCGTCGAAGCTTTTCCCAAAAATCCTCGTACGCCTGGGACTTCCCGTAGCTCTCCTCGACGAACATGCGATGATGCTGCCCTCTCACCTCTTCCAGCGTGTACCCGAGCACGCTCAGGAAGTTACCATTCGCGCGAACGATGGTCCCATCGAGAGCGAACTCGATAACCGCCTGGGACCTATCGATCGCGCTGAGCTGGCTTTGATAATCCGCATCCTGCTGCTGCTGCCGCGTAATGTCGATAGCTACTTTGACAACTTTGTGCGGGCGACCTTCTGCTGTGAAGACAGGGATATAGCTGGCCTGCAGCCAAAGGGGCTCGCCTCGCTTGCTTACCCGACGGTAGATCCCCGAAAGGAACTCGCCACCGTTCAGGCGAGCCCAGAAGTCGCGATATTCCTGCGAAGCCCGGTAGTGCGGATCGACAAATATTCCATGATGCTGGCCCTTGATCTCGCCGAGGGCATAGCCAGTCACCTGGAGAAAGTTCTCATTCGCCGCAAGCACTATCCCGTCCAGTGAGAACTCGATCAGAGCCTGTGCGCGACCGATAGCTGCCAGCAACGTGGAAGGGTCGCTGCGCACAGCCTGTTCTTTCGTCTTGGCCGCATTTCGGGCAGCAGGCTTCTTTGATTTCATACGGGGTTGTGCAACAGCAACAGGTACAGCAGGCATCGTGGTAGCAGGCATGGACGACCTTTCCTAGGCGCTGATCTGGGAGATGGGGTTGCAGGCATTCAGCAACAGGCGTTCGGTGTTGAGAATCAGGAGCAGTTCGTGCGGCAGCGTATAGATACCGGCGACAAGCTCCTTCTGGTTTGCAGGCAGATTGTCAGGGGGTAAGCCAAATACCGCCGCGGAAGTCTCGATAACATCCCCGATGTCATCTACCAGGAGACTGACGGAGGCATCCTGGGATTGAATAACAACGTTCATCGGTCGCGTGCCAACGGGGCGTCTGGGAAGACCTAGGCTTTTTCGCATATCGAGAGCGATCACGATCTGCCCACGCAGATTGATCAAGCCTTCGACCGCATACGGAGCCAGCGGCACGACGGTCATCTCCTGGTAGCGAAGCACTTCCTGCACGGTCACCACTTCGATGCCGAGCAGCAGTGTACCCACTCGAAACGTAGAGAACTGTTTGCCTTCAGAGTTATCGCGTGCAAACATGCTGACCTCCTTGCTGCTGCAGTGAGCGTTTAGGCGCTGACGCGATCGCTTCCAGCAGGCCGGCTCGGTCTCCCCGCTCGACGTGTTTGTCGATGCCGCGGAGCGCAAGATCCGGGTTTGCAGCACCTGACAGGACGATGATGGGAGCTGTTTCAAGCTGCAGGGCCTCCAGCAGCGCACCGCATTCGGGGTCGCGGGAAGTATCCAGCAGGTCGTACGCAGCGAGGATCGCGCTTGGCTCGGTGTGCTCCAGGTGTGCCTGCAATTCGTCTAGGGTGGATGCAGACAGGATGCGATATCCAGCCACCGCGAGATAGCTCTGCGTCAATTCGCGTGCCAGCCCCGGTCTCTCGACAAGCAGGATGGTTGGCGTCGGCCGGGAAACCCTTTCGTCCTGTGCCAACCAGTGATCGTCCGCTGCCTCTAGAACCGCTTCAAGATCGAGAAGATCCACGATGCCGTCCGCAAGTATTCCGGAGCCAAGTATCCAGGAAGCCGCCGATGGACGCACCATCGTGACGGGGTCGGTGACAATATCGATGATCTGGTCCACCACCAAACCCAGCCGCCTGGCACCACTGCTGAACACGATGACCTGAAGAGTTGTCGTCTTGTCGACCTCCAGACCCCGGGTATGCGTACCGGGGAAAGCAATCAGGGGGAGGATGCCTTCGCGGTAATACACGGCTGGCATTCCGCCCGCTTTTTCTATCTGCGAGCAAGCCACCTCTTCCAACCGGTCCACAAACGACAGGGGCACGGCGATGCGTGGGTAAGCACCGGCGCTGAACAGGAGCAGGGTCTGTGGAGTGCCGGACCCTGCGGTTTTTTTCGCGACTTCAGCTATGGCCGGCCGCCCTTGGGAACTTAGGCCTGCGAGCCTGGCCAGGCCACCCACATCCAGAATGAGCGCGGGGCGTCCGTCGCCCATGATGGTGGCGCCGACGTAGCAGGTAAGACTCTTTAACTGGCGCCCGAGCGGTTTTACCACGATCTCCTGGGTGTCGCAGATGGCATCCACCACCACGCCCAGCCTGCGATTCTCTGCCTGCAGAACAACGATGTTCACGCCCTCGCTGTCTCCGCAACGATCCGGCTTGTTGAGTATCTGGTCGAGGTACACGAGCGGCAGCAGTTCATCCCGGTGGTGAAGCACAGGGGTACCGTGCACGTGATTGATTCTTTTTGCGACATCCTGGGCCTCCACCCGAACGAGTTCCAGCAGGTTTGCCTGCGGGATGACGAAGCGCTCCTCAGAGGTCCAGGCGCTGTGCCCCTCCCGCGACTCTGCACCCCCTTTCAGCGTCACGATCAGACCCGGAATGATGGCAAGCGTAAGAGGAATTTTTATGCGGACCGTGGTGCCACCCTCGCCCCGATTCTGCACGTCCACGCTGCCACCGATCTTCTCGATGTTGGTCTTCACAACATCCATTCCGACACCCCGGCCGGAGATGCTGGTCACCTGGCTGGCGGTCGAGAAACCTGGCTGAAAGATGAGATGGATCGCTTCTCTCTCGGAGAGTCCGGCAGCCTGCTCCGGGCGGATCAGGCCTTTTTCTATCGCTTTCTCTTTCACCCGCCCGGGGTCGATACCAGCCCCATCGTCGCTGATTTCAATGTTGACGACGCCGCCCTCGTGGTAAGCCCGCAGCAGCAGGCTGCCTCTCGGCGCTTTTCCCTTCGCCATGCGCGTGGCCATGGGTTCAATCCCGTGGTCACACGAGTTCCTCACGATATGTGTGAGCGGGTCCTTGATCGCTTCTATGATCGTTTTGTCGAGCTCGGTATTGGCACCTTCCATCTCAAGATGGATCTGTTTTCCGCACTGCGATGCCAGGTCGCGCACAACGCGCGGCAACTTGTTCCAGACCACGCCGATCGGCTGCATGCGCGTCTTCATGACGCCTTCCTGCAGTTCACTCGTGATCAGGTTCAAACGCTGGCATGTCTGCTGCAGAACCGGGCTTTGAAGATTCGCATCCTGCAGGAGCTGGTTCCGCGCAAGCACAAGCTCGCCTACCAGGTTGATCAGCCGATTCAGCAGCGCTACATCCACCCGGATGGTTGATTCCGCCAGGAGTGCATCGCGCGTGCCATCTTTTGATGAGGCTGCTTCCTTGGAGACATTGAGAGGTTTTGCACCGACCTCGATCTCTACAGAGTGCCTGTTGTCTGCATCGTCTGCTCTCACTCCGGAGCTGCCAGCAGCCGCACTCCACTCCGTGGGTGTTCCCGCTCCCGGCTCCGTCGCGCTGTCGTGGCCAAACTCCAGGCTGGGCTCGACCGGCTGCCGGAGTGAATCCTGATCCGGCTGCTGGTTCGACGCAGGCTGCCTGCTTTGACCAGCCTCCGCTAGGCCACGCACAAAACCATTCTGATCCTGCCGGGCCCCCGCGTCGCTCCTGTTGCTGCCGGCTCCCGGCTCATGGAACTCCCGTTCGAGTCGCTCCTTGATCGAAGGGTTCAACCCGGCTGTGTCCCTGCCGGTCTGCTCGATGGAGCGGATCAGAGCCTTGACCTCATCCACGCCTTCAAGCACGAGCGTGATCAAAGCGGGAGAAAGGGTGCGTTTGCCCTCGCGCACCTGCCCCAGGATGTTCTCGATCACGTGCGTAACGGCCCCAAGATTGTCATACCCGAAGAAGCCGCAGGTTCCCTTGATGGTGTGGATCGTGCGGAACGCGCTCGACACAAGCTCTGGATCGTCGGGCGCTTTCTCGAGATGCACGATGTCCTGATCAAGCAACGTGAGGTTCTCGTTGCTCTCGATCAGGAACTCGCGAATCTCTTCGTCGAATTGCACAGGGTTCTCCGCTCGCGAAGCCTCCCTTTGCGAGGGACTTTCCTGTCGCTCCATCCAGGCTGCGCAGGTTGCTTGCTCACAGGTTTATCGGCCTGGAGCTGAATTGCGAACAGATGATTTTGGTAACCCGTTCTTTACTTCTAAACTGGCGCGGCGCTGGACTCCACGCTAAGGTTGCGGGTTCGACTTTCCCGCTGCAATCCGATGCGTACAGTACGTCGAAAGATCATGCCGCTCACTCTGTGAGCGCGGGTCCCGCGCAAATGAGCACAGAACATGCGGCCTCCCAAACACGTGGAAGGCACGCTCCGGGCGAAGCGTCAGCAGGCGAAGGTGGAACCAATCAGGCGCGAACTCCCGGCCTCGGACCGGTTGTCTGCCGCACAACCAGCGTTGTGGGAACGCTCGCGGTTTTCACCGCAGCCGTTTCCCCGGGTCGAATATGTTGCACCAGGTTGACCACCGCGGCATGCGCCAGGTCCTGGCAGGCCATCCGGATCGTGGTCAGCGGCGGGATCGTATAAGCAGCAAGATAGATGTCATCGAATCCCACGAGAGAAAAGTCCCGGGGCACCTGGCGCCCTGACTCGAACAATCCATGCTGCACGCCAATGGCTGTCATGTCGTTCGAGCAGATGATGGCGGTGGGCTGATCCTTCAGCTCCAGGATGCTGTTAATCGCCGAGCGTCCCCCACTCAGCGTGTGGTCACCCCGAATCATCCATTCCTTGCGACATGGCAGCTTTGCCGCACGCAGGCTCTCCTGGAAGGCGCGGCGGCGCTCCCCGGCCGAGTGAAGCCGTGCCGGTCCGCTGATAAAGGCAATGGCTTCGTGGCCCAGCTCTGCCAGGTGCTGTACGGCTTCGCGGATTCCCTTCCGATAATCCACCTCGATCGTGGAGGTGCGCGCGTAGGATGGCGCCAGGTCCACGAAGACAGAAGGAACGTTGTTCGCAGCAAAGGCTTCCAAAGCGCCTTCGTCAATGCCGAACGTCATGATGGCGACGCCCTCCACCTTGCGCTCGAGCATCCGTCGAACGCATTGCGTCATCTTCGTACGGTCATAGCTGGTGGAAGCAATCAGCAGTTCGTAGCCACGCTCCACGGCCTTGCGCTCGAACTCCTGGATCAGCTCCGGGAAGAACGGGTTGGTGATCTCGGAAACGATCAACCCGAGGATGCGGCTCCGCCCGGAGACTAGGGCGCGAGCCTGCGTATTGGGCACATACTTGAGCTTCTTGGCAGCCTTCCAGACGCGCGCTGCCATGTCCTTGTCGACTGTGGTGACGCCGTTGAGCGTGCGGGAAACAGTTGCAATCGACACCCCGGCGAGGGCGGCAACCGCGTGTATATCAAATCTCTTGGTTCCCGCGCTTTTGGCGATACGTACCATCTTGCGACCTTTACCCAGGCTTTCCACGCGACACTGCGCGCTGCGCTACGTTCCCATGCAGAACACACATGCTTGAAGATGACCATACCAACTTTTCGCACCGGGCTTCCCCTGCGTATGCGCAATCGCGAGCGCGCGCATGCAGGACGCCTGTATTGTGGAACACGTGCCAGGGGCGCACGCCTGTTCCCCTGGGTTGCTAACGAGCTTTCCCCAATCGACCGAAACACATGGAGGTGCAATGAAACGCTTACTAGGTACGGCTGTTTTGCTCATTGCGAGCACAGCGGCGCAGGCTTCCGTCCATCAAGAAAGCTGGGGAACCGCGAGCAGCGGAGCGCCCGTCACCCTGTACACGCTCAGCGATGCGGACCTCACCGTGCGCATCACCAACTATGGCGCGCGCATCGTGAGCATTGCCGCTCCTGACCGGCACGGGAACAAGGCAGATGTGGTGCTTGGCTACAAGAACCTGAGCGATTATGAAGCCGATAAAAAGACCTACTTCGGAGCGGTCGTGGGGCGTTACGGCAACCGCATCGCACACGGAACGTTTTCGCTCAACGGCAAGCAGTACCATGTGCCGGTTAACGATGGCGCCAATGCCCTGCATGGCGGCTCCGTGGGCTTTGATAAGAAAGTGTGGCAGGCCAAGCCGCTGGCAGACGGGGTGGAGCTGACGCTTGTCTCGCCCGATGGCGACATGGGGTTCCCCGGCCAGTTGACCGCGCATGTGCGCTACACGCTGGCTGGCCATGCGCTGCACATCGATTACAGCGCGACCGCCAGCGCACCTACTGTTCTGAACCTGACGAACCACTCCTACTTCAACCTCGCGGGCGAGGGCAGCGGGACCATCCTCGGGCAGCAGATCATGATTCAGGCAAAGAGTGTCACACCCGTCGATGCCGGCCTGATTCCGACGGGAACGCTGCAGGCAGTAGCCGGCACGCCGTTCGACTTCAGCAAGCTCACCGCCATCGGCGCGCGTATTGATGTGGCCAATGAGCAGTTGAAGCGAGCCGGCGGCTACGACCATAACTTCGTCCTCAGCGGCGGCAGCAGCGCGCAGCCTCATCTCGCTGCAAAAGTGGTGGATCCATCAAGCGGACGCACACTGACCGTGAGCACCACGCAGCCCGGCGTGCAGTTTTATTCCGGCAACTTCCTTGCAGGCGCAACCACCGGGATCTCGGGAGTGAAGTACCAGAAGCATGCCGGGTTCTGCCTGGAAACCCAGCATTTTCCGGACTCTCCGAACCACCCCGCTTTCCCGACGACAACCGTCCTCCCCGGACAGACCTTCCACTCCAGCACGATCTTTACGTTCGGGGTCGACGCCGGCACGTAGCCGCCTGCCGCACCCTGCTCGCTCCTCAGTGAAGCAACAGAAAGGCCGGTGCCCGAGGCACCCGCCTTTCTGTTGCCGTGAAGCGATCGACTAGGTAAGCTGCACGCTCAGCTTCACCACCGACGAGGGTGGAAACACAAAGCTCAACGTCGATCCGCTCACCTTCACCTCCGCTGTCCGGGTTTGCACGTTGTTGGGCTCGGCGAAAGTATTGTGCGTGTGCACGTCCGCGCCTCCGCCCAGCACCTGCGCCGTGGCGGCGCTTGCGGTGGCCCCTCCACGCAGCAGGATCTGTGTATCCAGCGCGTCGGTCAGGTGCGGGTTGACCACGGTGAGCGTCAGCGTATTCCCCTGCCGCGAGGCAGACCCGTTCAGGCCCCAGAGCTGCGCATCCCTGCCCTCGCTTTCCGGCGCAACGGCTTCGTCCCCCACGGGGCTCAGCGTCCGCTTGATCGCGGTTCTTGGATAGTGAATCGCCGGCGCTGAGAACTCCACCCGCACTCCCTGGCCACCCATGTGGTCCTTGTACATGTCGAAGACATTGAAGACCGGCGTGGTGATGAACTGGTCCTCGTGCGACAGGAACAACGAGTCGATGCAGTTGATCAGCTGCGCGCATGCCGCCATTGCGACCTTCTCCGGGTTGCGGTTGAAGATATCCAGCGTCAACGCGGTCATCACCCCATCGCGCACGGTAAGCTGCTGCCCCAGCACATGCGAAGGGTCCACCTTGGTATCGCTGAACCGGTACCAGGGACCGTACTCGTCCACGATCAGCTTGACTTGGTGCTCGCGATCGTGAACGCCCATCGCGGTCCAGTGGTCGTTCATGATCTTTTCCATGCGATCAGCCAGCGAGTAGCCCGGGTACACATCGCCCGCCTTGAAGGCCAGCGCCTCCGGCAGATCGGTGTAATAGTGCAGCGACCAGCCGAACGGCGCCTTGATCTTGCGCTTGCCGAACACGTTCTCGAAGAAGCCCTGGGTCCACTCCACGTCGTCCTGGTTCGGGCCCGATGCAATGAGGTTCAAATCCACCCCGTAGCGCGGCACCCAGGCCGTGTATCGCCGGTACTCTGACGCATACTCATCGGGAGTGAACGTGCCGCCGCAGCCCCAGCTCTCGTTGCCAACGCCCCAGTACTTCACGTTGTACGGCTCGCGGGTTCCGCCTGCCGCGCGCACATCCGCGTACGTGCTGCTGCCTGCGGGCGAGTTACAGTACTCCACCCACTGGTCAAACACGTACGCCGGCAAACTGCGCACGTTTGCCGCAAGGTACGGCTCTGCGCCAGACAGCTTGCAGAAGCGCACAAACTCGTCGGTGCCAAACTGGTTGGGGTCGAAGTTGCCGGGGCCGAGCGGCGCGGTGCCCTTGGAGTCGCGATCATCCACCCAGAAGTCCGTGCGCTTCGGCCGCTTGTCGCGCGGGCCCACGCCATCTCTCCAGTCGTAGCTGTCCGCGAAACACCCGCCCGGCCAGCGCACAGCAGGCGCCTTAATCTGGCGCAATTTATCGATAAGCGCCGTGCGGATCCCCTGCGTGTTGGCAATCTTGGATTTCTCGCCGACCCACACACCGTCGTAGATCACGGCGCCCAGCTCTTCTGTGAAATGGCTATAGATGAACGGGGAGATCGTGCCCAGCGGGGTGTCGAGCAATACTTCGATGTGTGCGTCTGCGCTGGCTGCGTGTGCCTTCGGCTGTATCAGAAAGGCTGCACCTGCGAATGCCCCGGCTTTGATGAAGTCACGTCTCTGCATAAATTCCTGGAATCCTGTGCGCCCGAATTGGCGTCTTGCTCTTGGATCATGGGGCCATGGACACGCAGCCTGGTCAGCTACCAGGCCGCACATTGCCAGCACGACTCACCGCGGGCACAAGGCCAGCAGTGCTTCTTCTCAGAGCCCGGGGCGCACAAAGCCGGAACACGCCCTGGTTCAGCCGCGGACCACCATCTCGGCACGGGGAAACGTTTTCCAGCATAGCCTACCCTTTTTCGGCTCCCGGGAGAAATACTCCCGGGAAGAAGCACGTGTCAAGGAAGTTGCACCGTTACCTCGATGGCAACGGCACACGCCGCAGTGGGCGGTTCGCGTTGGGACCGGGGCTAATCCTCACTCGCTCCATCGCGATAGCCAAAGAAATGACGCCGCTTCACAATCTCGGCGATCTCGGGCGGCACCATGGACGTCCAGCTCGCGTCCTTGTTCTTGATTCGCTGCAGCACGTCGCGCGAAAGAATGGGAAGCGCGCTCTCGTCGTACTCATCCAGTTGCTGGATCTTGCCGCCTTCCACTACATGGCGATAAAGATTCTGCATCGGCGACTGCAGGTCGAGTGTGTCGACCTTGTGTACCTTGCCGCTGACCGGGTCGAGCCACGGGTACACATAGATGCGCAGGTCCGCGGTGAAGAGCCGGCCAAAGCCCTCCAGGATGCCTCCTTCCAAGCCGCTGTACAGCTTCTCCACGAACAGTTCACGCACACTGGGCACGCCCATCACTAGCGCGACTGGTTCGGTGGTAAACAGCGCGATCCACGAGGCCAGGCGGTGATAGTCGAAGTAGTCCGAGATCAGCACAATCTTGCCCGTGGCCGCGATCAGGTCGGCCCGCGCCAGAAAGTCATCCAGATCGAGCGCGCCGGTGGCGAGCAGGTTGCGCATGTTGAGCTCCATCAGTTCCACGATGGTCTCTTCACCGCACTGCAGATCCGCCGCGAAGCGACGATGCGCGCTTTGCAGCATGTCCACATTGACGCGGGTCACCGGGCGGAAGCTGCCCCGCTCAATCAACACCGGCCGCTTGCGCAGGATCTCCGCCGGCTGCAGTACCTTGCCCGACGGATCAAACATGGCCGCGCCACTCAGTCCCAGTTGCACCAGCTTCAGGCTCGCCACGCGGTTATCCACCTGCCGGAACTCGATGCCTGAGAACACGGCCATGTCCACTTCGATCCGGTGCGTGGTCAGGTTGTCCAGCAACGACTCCAGCATCTTTTCCGGGTCGTGCGAAAGGTAAAAGCAGGCATACAGCAAATTCACGCCGATGATGCCCAGCGCTTCCTGCTGCAGGCCGTTCTCCTGGTCCAGCATGCGCACATGCAGAATTAGTTGGGAGTCTTCATCGCGTGGCCGTGCCTGGAACTTCACGCCCATCCATCCGTGACACTCGTTGTTGCCTTTGTAACTTCTCGCCGTGACGGTATCGGCGAAGGCGAAAAACGAAGTCACGTTCTCCTTGGTATCGCGCAGACGCTCAAGGTTCAGGGAGTGCTCGTGATCCAGCATGTTCTGCAGGCGTTCGCGTGAAACATAGCGCTTGGCACGACCATAGATCGCGTCGCTCACGGCCATGTCGTAGGCCGAGATTGACTTGGCAATTGTGGACGCCGCGCCGCCCACCCGAAAGAACCAGCGCGCCACCTCCTGGCCTGCGCCGATCTCGGCGAAGGTGCCGTAACGACGGTGATCAAGGTTGATCTGGAATGCTTTCTCGCGGGTCGTGATCTTCACTTCTTGCGTCATCCAGCACCTGCCATGGAGTCTTGCGCGGGCGCGTTTCCCGTGGAACCACGCTCGCCAGTCGCACCCGTTATACCCCATGCGTTCTCCATGCCGAATCAATATTCAGGCACCTCCGCCAGGCAGCTATTCACTGGCGAAAGCACAGTGTCGGTCAGAGCGCAGACTCTACGCCAATCAATCGTGGTTCTGCAGACGCAACAAGGGCCGCGCTGAGCGCGGCCCTTGTTTGCTTTACAGCAACTGCTTACGAGCGGCCCGGGCCACCTGCGCCAGGACCACGACCGCCACCGCCGCCAGGGCGACCGCCGCGCCCACGGCCGCGACGACGACGCTGCGCGGCACCGGCTGCTGCTGCGGCTCCGGCAGGCGTTGCGGCTGCGGCGGGATCGATGTTGAAGTTGGGCTCATCGCCTTCTTCTCCTTCATCGGCTCCGTCGAACTCGTCGAACTCGTCTCCACCTTCAATGGTGATGCTGCTGCCATTGCTGGCTGGCTGGGACTGCTCGCTCCGGGGAGGCGCCGCTGACTCGACGCGCTCACTTCGCCCCCCGTCACGACCACCCTCGGCCGGCTGCTGCAGCGGCAGGCCCAGCTTTTCACGCTGTTCCTTGAGCAATGCCTTGCGGCTCAGCTTGATGCGGTTGCCTTCGAGCCCGAGGACCTTGACCATGACCTGGTCGCCTTCCTTCAGCTCGTCCTTGACGTCCTTGACGCGATGCTCTGCGATCTCGGAGACGTGCAGCAGGCCATCGGTGCCGGGGAAGATTTCGACGAATGCGCCGAACTCTGCCAGGCGAACCACCTTGCCGAGATAAGTCTTGCCAACTTCCGGCACCGCGGTGATGTTGTTGATGATCTCGAGAGCCTTGGCCAGACCGTCGGCATCGCTCGACGCAACCGAAACACGACCCGTGTCTTCGACGTCGATCTTGACGCCGGTCTGCTCGATGATTCCACGAATCACCTTGCCGCCCGGTCCGATCAGGTCACGAATCTTGTCGGTCGGGATCTGCAAAGTCCGGATCTGCGGCGCGTGCTTGGATTTGATCTCGCGTGCGTGATCCAGATGCGCATCCATGATGTCCAGCAGGTAAAGCCGGCCACGACGTGCCTGCTCCATCGCCTCACGCATGATGCCCGAGGTGATGCCGCCGATCTTGATGTCCATCTGCAGAGCGGTGATGCCCTCACGGGTACCGGCTACCTTGAAATCCATGTCGCCGTAGTGGTCTTCCGCACCGGCAATGTCGGTCAGGATGGCGTAGTCATCGCCTTCCTTCACCAGGCCCATGGCGATACCGGCAACCGAGCCCTTGAGCGCGATGCCAGCGTCCATCAGTGCGAGGCTCGCGCCGCACACCGAGGCCATCGAGGACGAACCGTTCGACTCCAGGATGTCGGACACGATGCGGTACGCATACGGACTGTCCGCTTCGTTCGGCAGCACGGCAGAGATCGCCCGCTCGGCAAGCGCGCCGTGGCCAATCTCGCGACGGCCTGTACCGGTCATGCGGCCTGTCTCCCCAACCGAGAACGGCGGGAAGTTGTAGTGCAGCATGAACTTCTTCTTCTGCTCGCCTTCAAACGTCTCGAGACGCTGTGCGTCATCGCCCGTGCCCAGCGTGCAGGTGACAAGCGCCTGCGTTTCGCCACGCGTAAACAGGGCCGAACCATGGGTGCGCGGAAGCACCGAGGTCTCGATCGAGATTTCGCGAATCTGGTCGAATGCGCGACGATCGGGACGGATCCGGTCCTTCGTCACCTGCTGGCGGAAGATCTCCTCGCGCAGCAATTCGTAGTACTTCGACAGCTTCTTCTTGGCCGCGCCCTGCTCGTTCTCCGGCAGCGTCTTGATCTCGGCCGAAAGCTCGTCCTTGATCTGCTTCACCAGCGAATAGCTTTCGATCTTGGCGTGCTTGTGCGTGTCGAGCGCGTCCTTCAGACGATCCGAGACCTTGCTCTTGAGCGTTTCGAAGTACGTCTCGTCATGCTCCACGGCCGAAACCTGGCGCTTGGGCTTGCCTGCGAGCGAAACCAGCTCGTTGATCTTCTCGACGATCTTCTTGATCTCGGTATGCGCGAAGTCGATCGCGCCCAGGACGATGTCCTCGGAGACGCCATCGGCGCCGGACTCGATCATCACGATGCCATCGGCGGTGCCGACCACGGTGATGTTGATGGAGCTTTCCTTGCGCTCAGCATAGGTGGGGTTGATCAGGTACTCGCCACCCAGGTAGCCCACGCGGACCGCACCAACGGGACCGTTGAACGGAATGTCCGACAGTGCCAGCGCGGCCGAAGCAGCGTTGATACCGATGATGTCAGGATCATTTTCCTTGTCTGCCGAGAACACCAGGGCGATGACCTGGGTCTCGTTGCGGAAGGTCTCCGGGAACAGGGGACGGATGGGACGATCGATCTGGCGCGAGGTCAGGATCTCCTTCTCGGAGGGACGGCCTTCGCGCTTGATGAACCCGCCCGGGATGCGGCCGCCGGCATAGGCATACTCGCGATAATCCACGGTCAGGGGGAAGAAGTCGATGCCTTCCTTGGGCTCGGGCGAAGCTACGGCAGTCGCCAGTACAACGGAGTCGCCTTGTGTGACGAGTGCGGCGCCAGGCGCCTGCTTGGCCATGCGGCCTGTTTCAAAATGAAGTCGCTTGCCGCCAGCAAGCTCTACGATGACTTCCTGTTTCATGAATTCCTCATTTCAGAGTGGGTGCGGGGACGGAAGTGCCTGCCAGGTCTGCACCTTGTGCATTCGGAGAGAACGCCCGCGAAGCGGAAGCTGCTGACTGGTGGTGGCGCCTGGGCTCGAACCGCAACGGGAAAGTGCGGGAGCGTAGCGACAAGAAGCAGTGGGCAGGACGCGGCTCCCAGTGGGAACCGTCCTGCCGCGAGCCGTTGAAACGGACTCCAGCTTTCTTGTCGCGTCTGCGTATCGTGCAATGTGTCTGCTTTGATTACGGGTTACTTGCGGATTCCAAGCTTGCCGATCACGTCCCGATAGCGGTCGGTGTCGGTACCCTTGAGGTAATCCAGCAGGCGACGGCGCTTGGAGACGAGCATGAGCAGGCCGCGACGCGAAGCATGATCCTTGGCGTGCGTGTTGAAGTGTTGCGTGAGCTCGCCGATGCGCTCGCTCAAAATCGCGATCTGCACTTCAGGGCTGCCGGTGTCACCTTCGTGGGTACGAAAGCGCGAGATGATGTCTGTTTTCTTTGCGGGTGCCAGCACGGTTGTGCGTTACTCCTATGGCTCTTTAAGTTGATCCACTTCCAAAGTGTATGAGGAGAGGATACCATGCTGGGTCCAGACCCCGCCTGTGTGCTTCCGCATCGAACCAGGCATGCCAGTCCGGTCCCTCACTTCACCAGCAAATGATTTCCCCGCTATCCGTGGCAAACACCACCAGCGCGTCGACGGGCGGGACAAGGTGACCGGGGCAGCCCGGTACGCAGGGGATGTCGCCCTGCCGGGCATGCTCCATGCCGTGCTGGTCCAGGCCACCACCGCCCACGCACATATCCAGGCCATCCATGCAGGGCTGGCGCGATCAGCTCCCGGCGTCGCAGCTGTGTTCACAGGCGCTACACTCACCAGCCCGGCCAGTTTCAGCGCCAGGGACGGCCAGCAATGGTCAGCCATTCAGCCCCCGCCCGAAGCCTTCACGGCCAACTTTCCCGCCGAGCGCCGGGCCCCATTTGCGGATGCCGAGGTGCACTACTACGGACAACACGTCGCGCTGGTGGTTGCCCGAACACTGCTGGAAGCACAGGCGGCAGCCGCGCTGGTCCAGGTGGACTACCAGCCCCTCCAGGCCACGCTCACCCTCGAGCCCGCACTTCCCGGCGCCTACCAGCCGCAACAGTTCGCAACCAACTCGGAAGAGAAGCTCACCAGCAGCCGCGGCACTCCGCCCGTCGCCCCCTACGCCCAGGTAGCCCGGCAGTACCGCACCCCGGTGGTCCACCACAACCCGCTGGAGCCATCCGCCACCGTCGCGTCCTGGGCTGGCGACGCGCTTACCCTGCACGAATCCACGCGGTGGGTCCAGGGCAGCCAGCGGATCATTGCGCACATGCTCAGTGTCGCCCCGGAAAAGGTGCACGTGGTGTCTCCCTTTGTGGGCGGCGCCTTCGGCTCCAAGGGGTTCCTCTGGCAACACAGCGCGCTTGCCGCCCACGCAGCCCGGGTGCTGGGTCGGCCGGTTAAGCTCCTGCTGACGCGTGCGCAGATGTTTACCTCCACCGGGCACCGGCCCGAGACGATCCAGGACGTGGTCCTCTCCGCCTCGGCCGACGGCTCCCTGTGCGGCACGGAACACCACACCCTCTGCGACACCTCGCCCGTCGGGCACTTCGTGGAACCCTGCGGGATGACCACACGCAACCTATATAGAACGCCGTTCGCCCGCATCGGTCACACCGTTGCCCCGATCCACCGGGCTACTCCGTGTTTCATGCGGGCGCCGGGTGAGTCGTCCGGGATGTTTGCGCTCGAAACAGCAGTGGATGAACTGGCCGAGACGCTCAACCTGGACCCCGTGCTCATCCGGCTCCGGAACGACACACTGACCGATCACTCGGAGGAGCGGCCATTCTCAAGCCGTCACCTGGGGGAGTGCCTCGAGCGGGGAGCAGCACTGTTCGGGTGGAAACAGCGCTCCCCTGCTCCTCGGTCCATGCGCCGCGACGGCAAGCTGGTGGGCTGGGGCGTGGCTTCGGCTGCCTACCCGGCCCGGCGCTCACCCGCCACAGTGGAAGCCACGGTCACCGCCGACGGATGGGCCGTGTTCCGCGCTGCCACACACGAGATCGGCTGCGGCACTGCCACGGTCATGCAACAGGTGGCCGCTGATGCCCTCGGCTGGCCCGCCGACCGGGTCCGATTCCTGCTCGGC
Organism: Acidipila sp. EB88; assembly: GCF_003858395.1. Taxonomy (GTDB): domain Bacteria; phylum Acidobacteriota; class Terriglobia; order Terriglobales; family Acidobacteriaceae; genus EB88. Next base: position 136,880 of record NZ_QWEV01000005.1, read on the forward strand.
GACTCAAGCTACCCGGAAGCCCCGGTGGCAGGCGCGTCCATGACCGTCGCCACCGTCAGCCCTGCCGTTGACGCGGCAGCGCAACAACTCCGACGCGCCATCATCGCTGCCGCAGCCCGCGATCTCGCCTCGCCGCTTTTCGGCAGCCCTGGCGGGCAGGTGCAGCTCCGGGATGGCGTGCTTTCGCTTGGGTCCGGCTCGGCCGCGCGGGAATCAGCCACGGATGTTCTGGCTCGTTTGCCGGGTAGGCAGCTTCACTGCCGGTCGCGTGCACAAAGCGGTCCGCGCGCCAAAACGGATTACACCTTCCATTCCTTTGGGGCGCACTTTGCCGAGGTCACCTGGGAGCCAGCCACCATGCAGCTCCGGGTGACTCGATGGGTGTCGGTAATGGACTGCGGCCGCGTCCTCAACCCTGCTACCTCCCGCTCGCAGATCCAGGGTGGCATCCTCTTCGGGCTCGGCATGGCACTGCTCGAGAAAACGATCTACGACCCGGCCACAGGCGCCCCGTTGAACGACAACCTGGCCGAGTACCACCTGCCAACCTGCCGCGATATCCCAGACTTCACCGTCGACTTCATCGAGCACCCGGACTTTCGCCTGAACCCGCTTGGCGTTCGTGGCATCGGCGAAATCGGCATTACTGGGGCTCCCGCGGCGCTTGCCAACGCCGTGTACCACGCAACCGGGCTGCGGCTCCGCGAACTGCCACTCACGGTGGACAAGCTGCTGGCAGCAGGGCTGTGATCCTCGACAACAAACATAGAAACGCGCCTGCCGGGTTTGGCCAGGCAGGCGCTTTCAGTGTTGGCCCAGCGCTAGAACAACTGGAAGTTGACCTCGATGTTGATCTCGACTGGCACAGGCTTCCCGTCCTTCATTGCAGGACGGAACTTGTACTGGCGCACTGCTTCAATTGCCTTCTCGTCTAGCCCCATGCCCAGCGCGCGGGCGACGCGTACACGCTGCGGGCTTCCCTGCGCATCCACGATCAGCGTCAGCGTCACCACGCCCTGGTACTTCTGGCGACGAGCCTCATCCGAGAACTCCGGATCGACCGCGTAGATCACCTTGGGCGACGAGATGCCGCCGCCAACGTGGTACGCACCACCGCCGGTGCCACCATCCGAGCCGGGCCCAATGCCATTGCCATGACCGATGCCGAGGCCGCCGCCCGACCCCTGTCCGATGCCCGAGCCAGACCCGCTGCCGGCCGACAGCGTTACGGCCGAAGCCTGCGGCAGGCCCACGTTGGGCAGGTTGGTGTCCGGCATCTTCATCTGCGGCATGACCACAGTGGCCGGTACCGGCAGCTTGGGATGATCAATCTTGAGGATCTGCGGGGGCGTGATCTGCGTTTTGGAGAAGTCAGGCAGCTTGCCCTTGGTGGGCGGCGTAATCTCGTGCGCGCCTCCACCGCCGCCACCGCCTGCGGGGCGCGTCGGCACGGGCGTCTTCGGCAGAAACGCCGAGATGTCCATCGGGATAACAGTGGCTTCCTTGACCTGCACCACGTGTTTCTTGGGCAGGAAAAACAGGATCAACAGCAGCAATGCGTAGATCAGGATCGCCAGGCCACTCGAGAGCGGCGAGCGCTTCTCGGCGAATGGGTCCTTGACCTCGACCGGCGTCGAGGTAAGTACCAGCGGCGGCAGCTTCTCCGGGCGGAACACGTCCCTCAGGTTCGAGACGAGCGACTCCCACACGCTGCCCTCGGTGCCGGCAGGCATCAGCTCCGTGTGATCGAGCCGCCCCGTGCGGGTTTCGGCTTCTTCAGTGGGGGTCAACAGTTCTGGGCTCATCGTTTCGTTGTCTCGCACTCGAGAGGGTCGCCTTGCGGGCCGGTGGCGTCAACACCTGCCACGCTTTCATTATCACTCGCAGACCTGCCGGTGTCTCCACAGGCCTGCCATCTTGACGCGCCAGAACGGCTGAAGTTACCGGGCGATACAATCTACTTTCACGAAACCCGCACAGTTGTACAGCCCGCACCGCCGTGTTGCACACAAAGGAAGCCCGGAACCAAATGACTGAAGCACAAGCGCCTGAGCTGAAGAAGACGCTCACCCTGCCCGAGACTGCATTCCCGATGAAAGCCAACCTCCCCCAGAATGAGCCCGCGCGGCTGGCGGAATGGGCAGAAAACGGTCTCTACCAGCGGATTCGCGAAGCGCGCCAGGGGGCGAAGAAGTACGTGCTGCACGATGGGCCACCCTATGCCAATGGCCCCATCCACCTGGGCCATGCGCTCAACAAGTGCCTGAAAGATTTTGTGGTGAAGTCAAAAACCATGGCCGGCTTCGACGCGCCGTACGTGCCGGGTTGGGACTGCCACGGTCTGCCCATTGAAATCAAGGTCGACGAGCAGCTCGGCCGCAAAAAGCTCGAGATGCCGGCTGAGGACTTCCTCGAGGCCTGCCGCACCTACGCGCAGAAGTACGTGGACCTGCAGCGCTCCCAGTTCGAGCGCCTCGGGGTGTTCGGCTCCTGGGACAAGCCTTACCTGACCATGTCCCGGCCCTACGAGGCGCAGACGCTCGCGACCTTTTACCGGTTCTTCGAAAAGGGTTTCGTCTACAAGGGGCTTAAGCCCGTCTACTGGTGTCTGAACGATCGCACCGCGCTGGCCGACGCCGAGATCGAATACGAGATGCACACCTCGCCGAGCGTGTACGTGCGGTACGCACTGCGCAGCGACGCTGCAACGGTGTCGCCCGCATTCGCCGGCAAATCCGTCTGGGCCATCATCTGGACCACCACGCCCTGGACCCTTCCGGCATCGCTTGCGATCGCCTTCCACCCGGAGATCGAGTACGTCGCGCTCGAAACCGCGGCAGGCGACGTCTACGTGGTCGCGGCGCAGCTCGCCGCCAGCGTTCGCGAAGCCTGCGCACTCGGCGAGGTAACCGAACTCGCCCGCTTTCCCGGCGCCAAGCTCGACCGCGCCATCTTCCAGCATCCATTTCTTGAGCGCGAAATCCTGGGCGTCAACGCCGACTACGTCACGGTCGACCAGGGCACCGGCGCCGTCCACACGGCCCCGGCTCATGGCGCCGACGACTTCTACACCGGCGTGCGCTACGGCCTTTCCGCGGCCTGCAACGTGGACAACGCCGGGCGCCTGCGCAACGGCGGCGAGGCAGGCGAAGGCTGGGAAGGCAAAACGGTCTTCCAGGCCAACCCGCTGATCATCGAAAAGCTGCGCGCATGCGGTGCGCTGCTGGGCAGCGCCGACGTCTATCACTCCTACCCGCACTGCTGGCGGTGTCACAAGCCCGTGATCTTCCGCGCCACCGAGCAGTGGTTTATCGGCATGGAAACACCGATGCCCTACTCGAGCAACGCCCGCTCCTTCGACGACGAGGAGGACGACGCGGGCGATGCCACGTTCCGCGAGCGCGCACTGCAGCAGATCCACCAGGCCATCACCTGGGACCCCAAGTGGGGCGAAGAGCGCATCGCCAACATGATCGCCACGCGCCCCGACTGGTGCATCTCGCGCCAGCGCGTGTGGGGTGTGCCGATCGCGGTGTTCCTGTGCGGCGCCTGCCACGAGCCGCTGCGCGACTCCCGCGTCAACCAGCACGTCGTCGGGCTGGTCCGCGAGCACGGCGCCGGGGCATGGCACACGCACTCGGTCGAACAGCTGCTGGGCCCGGGGCGCACCTGCCCGCGGTGTGGCGCCGTAGACCAGTGGACCAAGGAACAGGACATCCTGGACGTGTGGTTCGACTCCGGCTCGAGCTGGAGCGCGGTGCTCGCCGAGGACCCCGCTCTCGGTGTCCCCGCCGACCTCTATTTTGAAGGCGGCGATCAGTACCGCGGCTGGTTTCACACCTCGCTGCTGACCGCCGTCGGCACCAGCGCATCAGGCGAGTCGCCCTACCGCAAGGTAGCCACTAGCGGCTGGACGCTGGATGAGCAGGGCCGCGCCATGTCCAAGTCGCTCGGAAACGGGGTCGACCCGGTCGACGTGGCCAATCGCATGGGCGCTGAGATCGTGCGCCTGTGGGTCGCCTCGGTGGACTTCCGCGAGGACGTGGCCGCCAGCGAAAACCTGATGCAGCGTGTCGCCGACACCTACCGGAAGCTGCGCAACACCTTCCGCTTTCTGCTCGGCAACCTGCAGGGCTTTGATCCTTCGCAGCATGCCGTTGACCCGGCGGAGCTGCTGCCGCTGGACAGCTACATGCTCGCCCGCACCCGCGAACTGGCGGAAAAAGTTGGGGCCTGGTACGACTCCATGGAGTTCCACCGGGTCTACCATGCCATCAATGAATTCTGCATCGTCGACCTGAGCTCCCTGTACCTCGACGTGCTCAAGGACCGCATGTATACCCTGGCCCCCGCAAGCCTCGAACGCCGCTCCGCGCAGACCGCGCTCTGGCATATCGCCGAGACGCTGGTCCGCCTGGTGGCGCCTGTGCTGAGCTTCACGGCAGAGGAAGTGTGGGGCTATCTGCCCCCGGTCCCGGGCCGGGAGTCTAGCGTGCACCTGGCGCAGTTTGCGGTGCCCGGCACAACCCTCGCCGAGCCCGAAGCCTGGGCGACCATCTTCCGCATCCGCGAAGACGCGATGCGCAGCCTGGAAGAGGCCCGCAAAAACAAGCGCATCGGCAAAGGCCTGGAAGCGCACCTGCGCATCACCGTGCCAGAGGCCGAGCAGCCTGTGCTGGCCCGGTATGCCACCTCACTCAAGGAGCTGTTCAACGTGTCGCAGGTCACCGTGATCCCGGGAACAACCACCTCCGTAGAAACGCTGCTGGCCGATGGAACCAAGTGCGGCCGCTGCTGGAACTACCGCACCGACACCGGCGACTATGGCCCCTGGGCGGACGTATGCGGTCGTTGCGCAGACGCACTCGCCGCCATGGGCTACTCGCGCGAGACCGGAGTGCGGGCATGAGCGCATTTCCCATTCGCTACGAGCGGCGCACCCGTCGGCCCCCCAGACAGCGGGACTGGCGCATCCTGTTCTTCCTCGTCGCCCTCCTGGTAATCGCGCTTGATCGCATCACCAAGCTCTGGGTACAGAAGCACATCTACGAAGGCGGCGGCATCTCGGTCATCCCCGGCGTCTTCCGCCTGTCGCATGTGCTCAACGAAGGCGCGGCTTTTTCCCTGTTCAACGATGCGCCTGCCGACCCCACCCGGTGGGCGCTGACCGCATTTTCCATAGTGGCCGCCACGATCGTCACGGTGCTGCTTCTCCGCGCCGGGCGGCGCTTTACCTGGACCGCACTGGGACTGGCCCTGGTGCTGGGCGGCGCGATCGGCAATGCCTGGGACCGGTTGCAGTACAAGATGGTCACGGACTTCCTCGAGGTCACAATCGTGCGCTATCACTGGCCCGACTTCAACATCGCGGACTCGGCCATCGTAGTCGGCGGGATCCTGTTGTTTCTGGGTGCTTTGTTCACCAAGCAGGCCGCTCCTGATTCACCCGCGCAAAGCGATCCCTCCTGACAGCGGGCCATGCCGGCCCGCTCGCCCCTCAAAGGCCATTACCGCCCCTTTATAATCAGGGTTTGGCCGCCTCGTCCGAATTGCACCATCGACGCGGCCATGCATCTTGAGGGGCCAGGTGGCGCGCATCCCGACTGAACACATCTCGAACGACCAGATCACTTTGCGCGGCGTCCGGGTCCACAACCTGAAGAACGTCGATTGCAATATTCCGCACGGCAAGCTCACCGTGGTGACCGGTGTTTCCGGCTCCGGCAAAAGCTCCCTGGCCTTCGACACGATCTACGCCGAAGGCCAGCGCCGCTACGTGGAATCCCTCTCGGCCTACGCGCGGCAATTTCTCGAGCGGATCGAAAAGCCTGACGCCGATCTCATCGATGGCCTGGCGCCGGCAATTGCGATCAAGCAGAAAAACACCACGCGCAATCCGCGCTCAACGGTAGCGACCGCAACCGAGATCTTCGACTACATGCGACTGCTGTACGCACGCTGCGGCGTGGTGCACTGCCTGGTCTGTGACGGCATCGTCAAGCGCGATTCGGTCGACGAGATCGCCGCCGCGGTGCTCGCGCTGGGCGAAGGCACACGTTTGCATGCGCTGTTCCCGGTGCTGGCCTCGCAGGCCCCCGCGCCTGCAGCCGAGCCGGTCTCACCCATGCTCGAGAAGCGCTCCCGCTCGCAGGCAGGGCTCAAGAAAGCAGCATCCAAAAAGGCCGCCGAGGATGCTGCCGTCAAGCCCGGCGAGCTTTCCCCCGCAATGCGCGAGCGCCTCATGGATTTGCGCAATCGCGGTTTCAATCGCCTCTACCAGAACAGCACCATCTTCGAATTCTCGAGCCCCGAGTCACTGCTCGAGATTAACTGGTCGCTGCCGCTGTATGCCCTGGTCGACCGCATCGCCATCACCGCAGACTCCCGCAACCGCATCGTGGACGCCGCGGAAATCGGCTACCGCGAGTCGGGCGAGATCCTGTACGAGGTCGTGCGCCGCGCCGGACAGGATGAAGCATCGGTTCCACCCGAGCGGCTGCGCTTCTCCGGCGCGTTCGAGTGCAAGAACTGCCACCGCATCTACTCCGAACCCGAGCCCCGCCTGTTCTCCTTCAACAACCCTTTCGGCGCATGCCCACGCTGCCAGGGCTTTGGCAACACCATCGACTTCGACCTGGACCTGATCCTGCCGGACAAGCACAAGTCCATCGACGAGGGTCTGGTCGACCCCTGGACGCGGCCCAAGTACGTGCCGTACCAGACAGAGTTGCGACGCGTCGCCAAGCAGCACGGCATCCCCACCAATGTTCCCTGGTACGACCTGACGCCGGACCAGCAGCAGTTCGTCCTGGAAGGACAGGGCGCGTTCCTCGGGGTGCACCGCTTCTTTGAGCAGATGGAGACCAAGAAGTACAAGCTCCACGTGCGCGTCATGTTGTCGAAATACCGCGGCTACGCCTCGTGCCCGGAGTGCAAAGGTCAGCGCCTGCGTGCGGAAGCCCGGGCCGTACGCCTAGGCAGAAACGCCGAGGAGAGTGCAGGCGCCGGGGCAAAGAATATCTGCGAAGCCGCGGCTCTCACGATCACTGCTGCTCACGCATTTTTCGATGCGGTGGAACTCACGCCCATGCAGCAGGAGATTGCCGGCTCGATCCTCAAGGAGATACAGCAGCGGTTACGTTTTCTTGACGCCGTGGGGCTCGACTACCTGACCCTTGATCGCCTGGCATCGACCTTGTCCGGCGGCGAAGCGCAGCGGATCCAGCTCGCAACCTCGCTTGGCTCGCAGCTTGTGGGCGCGCTCTACGTGCTCGATGAGCCTTCGATTGGCCTGCACAGCCGTGACACCGAAAAGCTCATCCGCATCCTCAAGGCGCTGCGCGATCTTGGCAACACCATCCTCGTTGTCGAGCACGACCCGGACGTCATCGAAGCCGCGGACTACCTGCTCGATATGGGCCCCGGCGCTGGCGAGTTCGGCGGCCGCCTGCTTGCCGCAGGCACGGTTCAAGAGGTCGCCGACCACCCTGATTCCCTCACGGGCAAGTACCTGAACGGCATGCTGACCATTCCGGTTCCGCAGAAGCGGCGCCCCGTCCCGGCAGAGACCAGCAAGGACTGGCTGCACCTGCGCGGCGCGCGCGCCAACAACATCAAGGGTGTGGACATCTCCATACCGCTCAACGTGCTGTGCTGCATCACCGGCGTCAGCGGCTCGGGCAAATCCACGCTGGTGCACGAAGTGCTGTACAAGGCCGTTGCCCACGAGCTCGGCCAGACCGAGGGCGGCGATCCATCGCGCCTGTTCCGCGAACTCCGCAACGCCGATCGTCTCAACAACATCGTGCTGGTCGATCAGAACCCGATTGGCCGCACCCCGCGCTCAAACCCGGTCACGTACATCAAGGCCTTCGACGCGATCCGGGAGCTCTTTGCCTCGCAGCCTGAGGCCGAGCGCCGTAGCTATGCCGCGGGGCACTTCTCGTTCAACGTGCCCGGTGGCCGCTGCGACGCGTGCGATGGCGACGGCACCGTCACGGTCGAGATGCAGTTCCTTGCCGACGTGGAGCTACCCTGCGAAGAGTGCAACGGCACGCGTTACAAATCCGCCGTGCTCGAGATCCGCTACAAGGGCAAGAACATCCATGAAGTGCTGGGCATGACGGTTAAGGAAGCGCTGCGGTTTCTCGCGGGCAACCCCAAGATCGTCGACAAGCTTGCCGTGCTGGACGAGGTCGGGCTCGGCTACGTCCGACTGGGCCAATCTGCAACCACGTTGAGCGGTGGCGAAGCACAAAGGGTCAAGCTGGCGTCACACCTGGCGGCGGCGCGCACCTCGCCCCAGAGCCGCGCAAAAACCGGCGGCAGCCGCGTGCTCTACATCCTCGACGAACCCACAACCGGGCTGCACTTCGACGATGTGGGCAAGCTGCTGCTCGCCTTCCGCAAGCTGATCGACGGCGGCGGCTCGCTGGTGGTCATCGAGCACAATTTAGATGTGATCAAGTCCGCCGACTGGGTCATCGACATGGGCCCCGAGGGCGGCTCCAAGGGCGGCCAGGTCGTCGCCGTGGGCACGCCGGAACAGATCGCAGCCAGTGAACTTTCGCACACGGGCCACTGGCTGGAAGCAGCCCTGCAGCCGCGGCGGGTGGGAGCCCGGCACGCCGCTGAGAGCCCACTGGAAGCGGACGCCGCCATGGAGACGCTCTAGATGCGCCTGCACACTGCCCTGCTGCTCACCCTTGCCCTGGCACCCTGCGCCGCCATCGTGCACGCACAGAACACACCTCTGCCCCCGGGCACGGCCGCGCCGCCGGACGCCCCCGCCAGTACATCCACAGCCAAGGCAGGCCCCCAGCCTGGCCCATTGAACATTGCCGAAGAGAAGCTTGACGCCAGAGACTACGCGGGCGCACGCGCCGTGCTGCTTCCGTACCTCTCTGCGCACCCCGGCGACGCGCGCGCACTCTTTGACCTGGGCTACGCCGAGGACGCCGCAGGCGACACGGCTGCGGCGGAAGCAGGCTACCGCAAGGCCATCGCTGCCGACCCGAAGCAATTTGAAGCACAGGCTGCCTTGGGGCTTCTGTTGGCTAACCAGGGCAGGCGTACCGACGCCGTCACCGCGCTCCAGGCGGCGGCCTTGCTGACACCCGCGCCACCCGACCCGGCCGCGCAGGCGCAGGGCAACCGCACGCTGGCCCGCCTGCTGGAGCCGTCTGACCCTGCAGCCGCGCGACGCGCGCTGATCGCGGCATTGCAGCAATCTCCCGAAACGCCGCCGGACACGCTGCTGGCGGCAGAACTGGCAGCGGCCGCCGGGGACACCGATGCAGCCGCCGACGCCTACGGCAAGGTGCTGGCAGCGACGCCCGCCGGCAGCCCCGCGCAGGCCGAGGCAGCCGCGGGCCTGGCGCACCTGCTGATTGCCGCAAAGCGCTACCCCGAGGCGGAGCCGGTGCTCAGGAAAGCACTTGCGTCCAATCCACAAAGCCCCGCGTTGAACAGCGAACTAGCCGAGGTGCTCAGCGCCGAGGGAAAACCGGAGGACAGCATCGCGGTGCTGGAAACCCTGCACGCCGGCCACCCGGACGACAGCGCCATTTCGACGATGCTTGCGGATCTGTACACGCAGACCGGCGACCTAGACAAGGCCGATACCCTGTACCAGCAGCTACTTGCGACTCATCCGCATGACGCCACGCTGCTGGCGGCGCATGGCGATGCCCTGGTCCGCGGCAAGCACTTCGCGGAGGCTATTCCGGTGCTCCAGGAGGCGACGCGACTTAATCCCTCGGACGGCAACGCCTGGTCGGGCCTGGCGTTTGCAGCCAGCCAGGCGGGCCAGCCCCAGCTGGTCCTGGACGCACTTGCTATGCGCTCAAAAGTAATGAGCGAGACGCCTGCTACCTATTTCCTGGCGGCCACTGCGTGCGATAGTCTGCACGCAACCAAACGTGCGGTGGAGCTGTATCGACAGTTCCTCTCGGTCGCTGGCTCGGGCTTTCCGGATGAAACGTGGCAGGCAAAACACCGCCTCATAGCCCTGGCGAAGTAGCTGATACGCAGTGTGGCCGGGGAGCGTCTCCTATGCGCAAGTGCCTGCCTGTCGTCCTGCTTTTACCGCTCACCAGCGCCGCTGTTGCCCTCGCTGCCAACGAACCCAGGGTTGACTCAAGCACCCTGCGAGCCCTGGCGGAAAAAGCCGAACACGCCAGCCTCCGCGACCAGTGCTTCCTCTATGCCCAACTGGTACGCAACGGCACAGAGCTCGCCGATAGCGAACTGGCCGAGGGCGACAGCGAAGCGAGCGCGCTGGCCCTGCGTTCGGTCGAGGCCTACACCGGCATGCTCGATACGGCATTGGCCGGCGACGCGAAGAAGCTCAAGGACGCTGAAATCCTGCTGAGGGAAAGCGCGTTCCGCCTCAAAGCCGCCATGCTCGCTTCGTCGCTTGAGGACAGGCCCGCGCTCGCATCGGCACTGGTTAAAATCAATGCGTCCGAAGCCAAGGTGCTTGGAGCGGTGTTCGCGCACTAAGCCGAAGCAAGCTGCGCTCCCGCGTACTTTCGGGCACGCAGCAACGCGGCTGGTACGAGGCCGCACCATCAGGCGCGGGCTGCCTTGCTGCCTTGCCAGATGGGGGCTGCGGAGTAACCGCGGCCTGCGCCCGCTCCTCATGGCCGTGGCAGTCCGTTGGTGCATCCCGGCAGTGCAAAGTCAAACCGGAAAGACTGCCCTGTCTCTCCCGACGTGTACTGCGCCTGCGCTGCTAAGCGCAGCCTGAGCGCTCCCGTGAGGCAGCGTTCAGGCTGCTCCCGGCCTGTTTCCTGCAGAATGGTTAAGCCCCGCACCGCATCCTGAAACCGCACCCATGCTCCCCAGCAATGGCCAGGCAGCCGCAGCGTCGAGCTACGCCATGCCCGCTCCGTGCATCACACACTTTGCTTCTTGCCCCGATTCACCTAGCTGTTACAGTCGTAAGCAAACGCGCCGGACCCAATCAGTCACCCCTGCGCCAGCCGTGGCAGAACCAGACACCCCTGCAGGAGGGCTTAGTAGAGTGCACCTTCGCCTTGGCTTTGATATCCGCTTTGAACTCCCTTTCCCCGTCGCCCTCGTCGCCATGCTGCATGTTCACCCATCCTGCGATAGCCGCCTCTTGCTTCCAGACACGCTGCGCACCGATCCCGGTATTGAAGTCAAGGAGTACATCGACAGCTTCGGCAATCGCTGCTCGCGTCTGTACGCGCCCGCTGGCTCGCTGCGACTGTTCAACACCACTGAAATTACCTGCTCCGATGACTCCGACCTATCCCAGGTCGACGCTCCGGAAGTGCCGGTACAGGAGTTGCCGAACGAAGTTCTGCAGTTTCTGCTCAACAGCCGCTACTGCGAAGTGGATCGGCTCTCCGCTGTCGCACTGGACCTGTTCGGCGGCATGAAGCCCGGCTGGTCACGTGTGCAGGCGGTGGTTGCTTATGTGCACCGCATCGTGCAGTTCGGCTATGGTTTTGCCCGCTCCACCAAGACCGCGCTCGACGTCTACACCGAACGCACCGGCGTCTGTCGCGACTTCCAGCACCTTGCCATCACGCTTTGTCGCGCCCTCAATATTCCGGCGCGTTATGCCACCGGCTACCTCGGCGACTTCGGCGTACCCCCGAGCGCGTCGCCCATGGACTTCAGCGCGTGGTTCGAGGTGTATCTCGGCGACCGCTGGTACACCTGCGATGCCCGGCACAATCGTCCGCGCCTGGGCCGCGTGCTCATGGCAACGGGCCGCGATGCGTCCGACGTTGCCCTCACCACCTCGTTCGGCACCGCCAACCTCCGTCACTTCACTGTTGTCTCAGACTGGCTCGATGAGCCGGGCCGGGAGACCGGAGCGGGCGCATGAATACCACCGCGCCGCGATTCGCAGATGAGTTCCTGCGCGAGTATTTCCTCGACGGCGCCTACGACGAGATGTTTCTACCGTCCGGAGACATCCGTGAGCAGTACAAGCTGCTTCTTGATACCTTTCGTTCGCTGCCGCAGGAGGAACTCCTGCGGCGCAAGCACTCTGCTGACCTTTCCTTTCTTACCCAGGGCATCACCTTCACGGTCTATGGCAAGAAGGAAGGTACCGAGCGCATCTTTCCCTATGACATGCTGCCCCGCATCATCACGGGCGCCGAGTGGGACACGATCGAGCGCGGCCTGATCCAGCGCATCACCGCGCTGAACCTCTTTCTTGGTGACGTCTACAACGAAGGCAAGATCCTGCAGAGTGGCGCGGTGCCCCGCGAGATCGTCTACTCGTGCCCGCACTTCCGCCGCGAGATGCGCGGCCTGCAGGTTCCGCGCAACGTCTATATCGCCGTCACCGGCACTGACCTCATCCGCCTCAACGACGGCCGTTTCGTTGTGCTTGAAGACAACCTGCGCGTACCGAGCGGCGTGTCGTACATGCTCTCGAGCCGCCGCGTCATGAAGCGCACCTTTCCCAAGATCTTCCGCGAGTACGGCGTGCGACCGATCGAGCACTACCCGCAGGCCCTGCTCGCATCGTTGCGCTCGCTCGCGCCCGAAGGCCGGCCCGAACCGACCATCGTGCTGCTCACCCCCGGCGTGTACAACTCCGCCTACTTTGAGCACACCTATCTCGCGCGGCAGATGGGCATCGAGCTCGTTGAAGGCCGCGATCTGGTCACGCATAACAACGTCGTGTACATGCGCACCACCGCCGGGCTTCGCCGTGTCGACGTGATCTACCGCCGCGTCGATGACGACTTCATCGATCCGCTCGCCTTCCGTGGCGATTCGATCCTCGGCGTGGCCGGGCTGTTCAACGCGTATCGCGCCGGCAACGTCACGCTCGCCAATGCCTTCGGCACCGGTCTGGCCGACGACAAGGCGCTGTACGCCTACGTGCCCGCCATCATCCGCTACTACATGGGCGAGGAGCCGATCCTCGACAATGTGGAGACGTTTCTGATGACGGACAAGAAACAGCGACAGTATGCGCTGGCCAATCTCGACAAGCTCGTGGTCAAGGCCGTGGGCGAGTCCGGCGGCTACGGCATGCTGATCGGGCCGCACGCCTCCCGCGCAGACCGCGAAGATTTTGCGCGCCGCATCGAGGCCAATCCCCGCAACTACATCGCGCAGCCTACACTTGAGTTCTCCCGAGCGCCATGCCTGATCAACGCCGACAATACCGGCACGTCCATCGAGCCGCGTCACGTCGACCTGCGCCCGTACATCCTCTACGGCGACAAGGTTACAGTGGTGCCCGGCGGCCTCACGCGCGTGGCGCTGCGCAAGGGCTCACTCGTCGTCAACTCCTCGCAGGGCGGCGGCAGCAAAGACACCTGGGTACTCGATGACTAGACACCTCTCCGCTTCCAGCTTCTCCACCATGCCCCTGCCTGGAGGTTTCCCATGCTATCCCGCGTAGCCGACAGCCTGTACTGGATGAGCCGCTACCTGGAGCGCGCCGAGCACACCGTGCGCATGCTCGACGTAAACTTCGCCATGACGCTCGATCCATCCAGCACCAGCGAGGACGTGCGCTGGCGCCGCCTGCTGCTTGCGCTCGGTTCCTCCGACGAGGACTGGAACGGCGACTCACACGCCCTGGTGCAGAAGCTCACGCATGACGACGCTCACGACGCGTCGATCAAATCGTGCATCGCGGCCGCGCGCGAAAATGCCCGCCAGGTCCGCGAAGAGATCTCATCCGAACAGTGGCTGCAGCTGAACCGCATGTACCACCTCGTCACGGAGAATCCGCAGTCCGCGCGCGCCACGCCCCCGGATGAGTTCCTCGCCGTGGTACTCGACGGCCTTCATCTTTTTCAGGGTGTGACCGACACCACCATGAGCCACGGAGAAGGCTGGCATTTTATCCAGGTGGGCCGCTCCATCGAGCGCGCCTCATCCATCGCTTCGCTGCTCACCGTCTACGAGATGGGAGTCTCCGGGCTTGGGCAGTCCGAGCCTGTAGGCAGCCATCACTTTCTCGAGTGGATCGGCCTCCTTCGCTCCTGTACGGCGTTCGAGGCGTACTGCAACGTCTACACGGCTGACCTCACAGAATCGCAGATCCTCGAGTTCCTGCTGTTGAACAAGGACTTTCCCCACTCCGTGCGTTACTCGATTGATCGGTTGCGCGATGCACTGCTCGCCCTGCAACAGGAAAGTGGTCGTCTGTCTCCGCAGGAATTGTTGCGCGTGGCCGGGCGCCTGCAGTCAGCACTCAGCTTCGTCGAGATATCCGACGTGTTGCAGGGTGGCGTTGGCGAGTACCTCGCCATGGTGCTGCACGAGAGCCGGCGCATTCACTCGCTCATCTACCGCGACTATATTCACTACTCCGTGCAGACCGCCCTTGCCATGTAAGCGCCCTACCCACCTCGTGCTCAGGAGCCGCCGTTGAAGTTCTATTCCGTTCGCCACCTGACGAAGTTTATCTACCAGAGCCCGGTCAGCGAGAGCGTCATGGAGACGCGCATGCACCCGCGCTCTGACTCCAACCAGCGCTGTCTTACCTTTTCGTTGTCCGTCAGTCCGCGCTGCCGCGTCTTTTCCTATCGCGATCACCTCGGCAACCAGGTGCAGCACTTCAACATCCCCGGCGAGCACTCCCAGCTCGTCATCATTGCCGAGTCGCTGGTGGAGCAGCAGCAGCTCGCGCTGGTGCCGCACTTCCTCGCACCCGATGCGTGGCAGGAGCTCGACACGCTGGTCAGCGTCGGCGACTACTGGGAGATGCTGCTGCCGAGCGAGTTTGCAGCACCCACCGACGCACTGCAAAAGCTCGCCAGGACGCTCGACGTGTGTCGCCGCGATGATCCCTTGATGGTGGTGCGGGACATCAACACGCGCCTGTACGAGTACTTCAACTACGTACCCCGCTCCACACGCGTGGACTCGCCCATCGATGAAGCCATCAACTCGCGCGAGGGTGTGTGCCAGGACTTCGCACATACCATGATCGCGCTGGTACGCACACTCGGCATCCCCTGCCGCTACGTCAGCGGCTACCTGCACCAGAATGCGTCCGACATCGCTCCGGGACATGACCGCTCGCTGCCCGACGCCACGCACGCCTGGGTTGAGGCGTTCCTGCCGCATCTTGGCTGGGTGGGATTCGACCCGACCAACAACCTCCTCGCGCACGAGCGGCACATTCGCACGGCGCTCGGCCGGGACTACGCAGACGTTCCCCCCACGCATGGCGTGTATCGCGGGCGCACTGCCAGCGAACTCTACGTCGCCGTGCAGGTAGACGCGTTCGACGAACCGCCTGCCCTCGATCGCGAAATGCCCATCCCTCACGACTGGTCCATCATGGTCGAGAAGGCACAGGAGCCGCCGCCACAGGCATCGCCACTGCTTGAAATTCAGCAGATGCAGCAGCAACAGCAGTAAATCGCTTCAGCCCGGGCGTCTCTGCGCCGCCTGGGCCACGGCCGGTCTACCCTTGTTCTATGAGCTTTCACGATTACCTGGGCAACGAGCCAACGGTGCGCCTGCTGCGCGAAAGCCTCGCGGCCGGACGTCTGCCCCACGCAATCCTGCTCGGCGGCCCGCGTGGCGTGGGCAAGTACACACTGGCCCTGATGGTGGCGCAGGCTGCGAACTGCCTCACGCCGCCCGCCGTCGAAGCAGACCCGAATGGCCTTCCTGACTTCTGCGGGACCTGCACCAACTGCGTGCGGATCGCGGCGGCTGCGCCCCTGCGCGACCGCGTGGAAGAAGCCGTGGCTGCACGTGAGGAGCTGCGCGATGCGGACAAGAAAGAAACCCGCATCCTGGTGCAGACCCACCCGGACGTGATCGTTGTGCCGCCTGACCCGCCGCAACTGCTCATCAAGCTTGGCCAGGTGCGCACGGTCATCCGCGAGATCTATCGGATCCCCGCCGAGGCGCGCCGCTCCTTCTTCATCTTCACCAGCTCCTCATTCATGAAGGAGGCCGCCAACTCGCTGCTCAAGGTGCTCGAAGAACCGCCGGCTCACGCCACGATCATGCTGCTCTCCGACAACCCCATGGAGCTGTTACCGACGATCCGCTCGCGCACCGCCGCGTTCACGCTGGGGGCGCTTCCCGCGGAAACCGTGGAGGCGCTTCTGGCCGCGCGCAGGCCGGAGTGGAAGCCCGCGCAGCGTGCCCTGGTAGCCCGGCTCAGCGAGGGCGCTCCCGGAGCGGCACTCGCGTTCAACCTGCCGGCGTACGAGGAAAGCCGCACTGCCGCATTGCTGGTTGTTCGTGGCGCCTTGCGGGAGACAGATTACAGCGCGCTGTTCCGGATGACGGAAGCCTTTCGCGCGGGCGCCGAAGGCCAGCAGAAAACCAGTGCGCTCCTGCGCGCGTTGCGCAGCCTCCTGCGTGACCTCATGCTCATCCATGCCGGGCAAAGTGCCTTGTTGCGCAATCTTGATATCGCCCGCGAGCTCACCACGCTTGCCGAAGCGATCACCTTCCCGTGGCTCGAACGGGCGGTGCGCAGCGTGGATGAAGTGGAGACTGGCATGCGCCGCAACCTGCTGCGCTCCCTGTCGCTCGACGCGATGGCAGGCGCGCTGGCGCAGTCAACTCCTTCCTGATAGGAGCTGCAGCCGCCGTGCGCGGCACGGCGAGACTGTTACTCGCGTAATCGATCCCCCGCGTGAGCAGAGGCTTTGACTTTGCCTGCACGCAAGAACCTCAGCTAGGATGAGGCAAGTTTTCCCAACTGATCTCTGACCTGAACGCGGATGAGCAACAGCCATCCTCCGCATCCCGGACGAGGCCTCCGCGAAAGGACGTATGCCGATGGCGCAAGCGCCAAAGCTTTTCGATGTGTCTGCGGCAGCAGCGAAGCGCCCAGTATTTGTCCGTTCTTCCACAGGAGGCGGTCCGCTGTCGGCTGCACCGTTGAGCCCCGTTGCGGCTCCCCCGCCAGCCGCGGAGCTCCAGCCGATCGATGCCGGCCCACGCAAGCTGGTGCGTCCGCGCCTGCCGGAAAACACCATGCTTGTGGTGCCGCCACGCCGGCTCCGCGGGCCGTCGCCTCTTGTTCGCCACGCCGCATCGGCCAGCCCGGCGCGTCCCTCGGCAGCCGCCGCCAGTCACGCCGAGGCACTGTACTTCCAGAAACAGATCCAGGCGCAGACCAGGATGGTGTTTGTGCTCGAGGACGGAGAACAGATCCAGGGCGTGGTGGAGTGGTTCGATCAGCACTCCATCAAGATCCGTAACCACACTCGTACCCTGATTTTTAAACGGACCATCAAGTACCTGTACAAAGCCGGCGAAGACTCCTAGCCAGCAGGAAGGCGGCAACCTACGCCTTCCTGCGCCTCCGAAGCCACTGCAAAGCCATGCCCGGACGAATGGGAACCATCGTGGAAATGCTCTATGCCTTGGGCATGGCAGCCTTGCGCAGCCGGTCGCACAAAGCCGATCCGAGGCCTTCTGCCGCTGGCAAAGCACACACAATGTGATCGACCCCGGCGTCATCGAGCCATCGCAGCCCCGCGAAAAGACTCTGCGCAAGCTCCGGTAGTTCCTGCCATCTGCCCCACGGAAATCGCACCAACGCCGATGGCAGCTGCGCTTGCTGCTCCGCTGTGAGCAGGCCCTCGGGAAGCATCAGCCCGACGCGGCCCGGCATGAGCGCGCGCACCTCCCGCACAATCTCCCACGCCTGCGCCGATTGCTCGGCGTCATAGTCCACCAGCACCACCCGCGCACGCGGTGCGTAGTGCCGCAGCCCTACGCCGGGCGACGGCAACGCTTGTGGCTTTACAAGCTCTGTCCCCGGAACAGCCTGGTGCATGCGCACCCTCGGCCACACGGCCGCGAGCTGCTCCAGCGTGACGGCCCCCGGGCGGTACACGAGGCAGGGGTCCTCACAGGCGTCCACAACCGTCGATTCCAAACCATGCTCGGAAGCACCGCCATCCAGCACCGCATCGATCCGGCCATCCAGGTCAGCAAGCACGTGCGCAGCCGACGTTGGACTGGTATGCCCGAACAGGTTGGCACTGGGCGCCGCAACGGGGCAGCCGGCAGCACGCAACAGTGCCTGCGCCACGGGGTGTCGCGGCATGCGAACACCCACACGAGCGCGCCCTGCGGTGACCAGGTCCGGCACCGCGGCGCTTCGCGGCAGCAGCAGCGTCAGGGGTCCAGGCCAGAACCGCTCGATCCACAGCCGTGCGGGCTCCGGCACCTCCGCCACGACGCTGTAGAGCATCTCCATATCCGCCACATGCACGATCAACGGGTCCCACGTGGGCCGCTGCTTGGCAGCGAAGATCTTTTCCAAGGCGGCCACATCCCACGCGTTCGCACCCAGCCCGTACACGGTCTCGGTTGCAAAGGCCACAGTGGCGCCGGCACGCAACAGGGCGGCCGCCTCCGCAATCGCAGCACGGCTGCTGGCCGACCCCCAGGGGTCGGCCGGGTCCGCAAAAAGCCGCGCCGTCAACAAAGCCATGCCCCCATTATGCCGCGCCCAGCCACGCCGGGTCCGCGTGCGCTCTTCGTATACTTGGTGCATGGAGCATACGCGGCAAAGCAACCAGCCCGACGCACCGCAGGGTGAGCACAAGAGCCCGGTCGAGATCGAGGTCAAGTTCCGGGTCGCGGACGTGAACACTCTGCAGCAACGCCTCACGGCGCTCGGTTTTCA
This sequence comes from Acidipila sp. EB88, assembly GCF_003858395.1. GTDB lineage: Bacteria > Acidobacteriota > Terriglobia > Terriglobales > Acidobacteriaceae > EB88. The sequence continues at coordinate 155,511 of NZ_QWEV01000005.1, forward strand.
GCAACAAACGCCGCGCACCTTTGAACACAACCTGCTGTTTGACACGCCCGATCACTCGCTGCGGGGCACGCGCTCCATCCTGCGCATCCGCCGCTACGGCGACCGCTGGGTGCTGACGCACAAGTGCCTGCCGCCCGACTTCGACCCCGCCGAACGTCTCAAGCACCGCCTCGAAACAGAAACCGTGATTGAGGATGGCATGGCGCTGGCCACAGTGTTCGAGCGGCTTGGCTACGTGGCTACGTTTGAATACGAAAAGTACCGCACGGAGTGGACCGACGGGACAGGCCACTGCGTGATCGACGAAACCCCGATCGGCCTTTTTGCCGAACTCGAAGGCTCCGAATCGTGGATCGACCGGCAATGTTCAGCCCTGAGACTCGCACCGCATGACCTTCTGACGCTGAGCTATGGCCGCCTGTTTGAAGCATGGAAGGAAGAAACAGGCAGCGCCGCCGCACAGCTTACGTTTGCCGAGTGCGGGACCAGCGCGGGCTAGCCACCGCCGCTTCTATGCGCGCTTATTTCTGCGCCAGGAACTGATCGATCACCGGCGAGATCGTGTTGATCTCGCAGCCTGGCGCCATGTGACCGCAGTCCGACTGCAGCACTACCGTCTGCGCATGGATGAGCTTCGCAAAGCTGAGCGCCGGGATCGGATTCACCATGTGGTCCTGCTGCGCATTGATGATCAGCATTTTCGCCTGCACCAGTCGGGCCACGCCGAAGATATCGCCTCCATGCGCGATGTCCTGCGAGAGCACGGCCTGTAACTGCCGCAGGTAGTCATTCGCATCGGTGCCGGTGTGCATCTCTGTTCCCGTGTGCCGCAGGTATTCCGGGAACTGCTCGCGCGTCGTATGGTCCACGCGAAACTCCGGCGACGACAGGTTCATCTGGTGCAGGTACGAAACAAGCGGCAGCGCCGGGTTAGCCTTGTAACGGCCGCTCATGTACGCGCGATCGCTCTCAAGTGCTTCCTTCTCCGCGGACCACACCAGCAGGTCGTACGACGTAAGCTGCGGCGAGCCAACGATGGAAACGGCGCGATCCATCATGGCAGGCGCATCCACCGCCCACTCAAAGCACTGCATGCCGCCCATCGACTCGCCCACCACGGCCCGCAGATGCGCGAGGTGCAGCGTGTCTCGCACGAGACGCTGTTGCGCACGCACCATGTCGCGTATGGTGAACACAGGAAACGCCGTGCCATGCTGCGCCTTACTGTTGGAAGGCGAGGACGACACCCCGTTGCCAAATGGATCCACCACGATCACAAAGAACTTGCTGGTGTCGACGAAATGCCCCGGGCCCGGCGCAACCAGCGCGCCCACGTCGCCGCTGCGCCCCGTAAACCACATGGGAAACAGCACGGCATTATCGCGCGCCGCATCCAGAGTTCCAAAGGTGCGGTAGCCAAGGCGGCAGCTTTCGATCGTTGCGCCACTCTCGAGCATGCACGCGCCCAGCTCGGCGTACTGCACCGGCGGCATCTGCTGCGCGTGCGCGGCGCTGCCTGCAAGCAGCAGCGCCGCCCAGAGCACGCCGCACCGCTGCCTCATGCGGTGGCTCCGCCCGCCGCGCCCGAACTTGCAACTGCCGCAGTAGCTGACTCCGCTGCCGGGCTCAACTCGGAGAAGTCGGCAATGCGGCCCAGTTCGTGCACGATGCGATCCAGCAGGCGCAGGCGGTTGCCGCGAAGCGCCGCGTCCTCCACCAGCACCATGCACTCTTCAAAAAAGCGATCCACCGGCACACGCAGGGTCGCGATGGCTTCCAGCGCTCCGCCGTAATTGCGCTCCGCGCGAAAGCGCTCCGCTATGGGCAGCAGCGTCTCCACTGCCTGCCACAGGTCCTGCTCGGCCGCTTCCAGCAGGTGCTCCCGGGTGACTTCATCCGCCAGGGCAAGCTGCTTCTCCGCGGCCTGCCGAAGGATGTTTTTGGACCGCTTCCATGCCGCCGCGATGGCAGCGAGATCCTCGGTGCCGCGCACCTGCGCCAGCGCCTCGGCGCGCGCCTGCGCGTCGGCCACGCTCTCACTCTCCGCGGCAAGCACGGCACTCACCACGTCCGCCGGTAGCTGGATGGTCTCGCGCAGGTAGTAACTCAGGCGCTCCACAAGGAAGCCATGCACAGCAGTCACGCCCTGCGCATCCGTCTGCGCGGCCTGGAGGATCTCGCCAAGCCCGAGCGGCAGGCCCGAGTGAGCCAGGATCTTGATCACCGCGTTGGCCGCGCGCCGCAGCGCATATGGGTCGCGCGAGCCGCTCGGCGCGAGGCCCAGCGCGAACATGTCCACGATCGTGCCCACACGATCCGCAAGCCCCAGCAACTGCGCTTCCGCAGTGGGTGGCGCTGGGTCGCTCATGGACGCAGGCAGGTACTGCCAGTAAATGGCTTCCGCGGCCAGGCGGCCCGTGCTCGAGCCATCCGCGTGCCGCAGGTACAGCCCGCCCACGATGCCCTGCAGCTCGGTGAACTCCTTGACCAGCTCGGTGGTGAGGTCGACCTTGCTGAGCCGCACCGCCAGCGCCAGCGCAGCCTGGTCCACCGCGACCCCTCGGCGCGCCGCCAGCGTGGCAAGCCGATCGGCGATCGCCGCGGTCCGCCCGGTTTTCTGCGCGTAGTTGCCGAGGTCCTTGTGAAACGTCACCTTCTCCAGCAGGGCGACGCGTTCCACCATGGGTATCTTCTGGTCGAAGTCCCAGAAGAACTGCGCGTCGTTGAAGCGGGCCCGCAGCACGCGCTCGTTGCCGGTGCGGATGGTGCTCTCACCACGTTCGTCGGTTTCGGTGTTCAGCACCGTGAGAAAGTGCGGCAGCAGCGTGTGCCCTGCATCCTCCACGGCGAAGTATTTCTGGTGATCGCGCATCACGGTCACCAGCACTTCCTCGGGCAACGCCAGGTAGCGTGGCTCAAAGCTGCCAAGCACCACCGAAGGCCACTCCGTCAGGTGACACACCGTGTCGACCAGCGCAACGTCTTCGCGCCAGCGTGCGTTTGGCACCGTGCGGCATACGCGATCCAGCGCCTTGCGGATCGTGTGCCGCCGCGCTTCCACGTCCACCATCACCCGGGCCGCCAGCAACGCCTCGCGGTAGCCGGTCGGGCTTCCGAGCACAACCGGCGCTGCGCCATGCAGCACACGGTGCCCGCGCGACACATTCGCGGCCGTGACACCGGCAAACTCCACCGGCACGATCGACTCATCCAGCAGCGCTACCAGCCACTTCACCGGGCGCACAAAGCGCTCCGGCTTGCCCGGCCGCCAGTACATGGGCTTGGGCCAGTTCAGCGCCGCCAGCTCCTTTGGCAGCTGCTCCAGCAGGATCTGCGCCGCCGCGCGCCCGGGCCGCGCCACCGTGGCGCTGCAGTACTCGCCCTTGGGCGTGGCCAGCGGCACAAGCTGCTCGACCCCAACGCCGGCCTTCTTCGCAAACGCCTGGGCTGCCGGCGTCGGCACGCCACCCTTGAACGCGATCGCCCAGGCCGGTCCCGTCAGTCGCTCCTCGGTGTCCGCCTGTTGCGCCGCCACTCCTTGCACCAGCACCGCCAGCCGTCGCGGCGTGGAGTAGGTGGTGACCACTGCCCCGGCAGCGAGCAGGCGTTCCCGCTCCAGCAGCGTCGAGACGCGTGTACCGAGCTCAGCCTGCGCTGCCGCCAGCATCCGCGCCGGCACTTCTTCCAAACCAACTTCAAGCAAAAAATCAGCCATGTCCCTAGCTTCTCGTTTCCCGGGCCGCGCCCTGCATGGTAGCTGCGCCCTGTGCGGCATAGGCACGCGCCACACCCACCACCAGCGCGCGAATCCTGGCCATCACGGCGACCCGCTCGGTCACCGAGATCGCGCCGCGCGCATCCAGGAGGTTGAACAGGTGCGAGCACTTCAAACAGAGCTCGTAGGCGCCCAGCACCGGGAAGCGCCGCAGATCCAGCTCCTGCGCCGGCTTCGCTGTTTCTTCATTCAGCAGGCGCTCATGCTGCTTCGCGTGCGCGCCCGCAAGCTTCGACGCGTCCTGAAAGCTCCCCAGCAACGCCGAGCACTCCGCCTCGTACAGCCGCAGGTGCTCCCACAGCTTGTCCACCTCGGCCGCCTCGAAGGAGTACACGGAAAGCTGCAGCTCCTCTTCGAGGCGCATGTCGCCATACGTCACCACCGCACCGGTTTCCGGGTCGCGCGCCCACACGATGTCGTAGATCGAGTCCACCCCTTGCAGAAACGCCGCAATGCGCTCCAGCCCGTAGGTGATCTCGCCCGAGATCGGGTCCAGGTCCATGCCGCCGCACTGCTGGAAGTAGGTGAACTGCGTCACCTCCAGGCCGTCCAGCATCACCTGCCAGCCCACGCCCCAGGCGCCGCCCACCGGCCACTCCCAGTTGTCTTCCTCGAACTTCAGATCGTGTTCCGCCAAGTCGATGCCGATGGCCTCCAGCGAGCGCAGGTACAGCTCCTGCACGTCGGCCGGTGGCGGCTTCAGGATCACCTGGAACTGTGTGTGCTTGTACAGGCGGTTGGGGTTCTCGCCGTATCGGCCGTCGGCCGGGCGCCGCGAGGGCTGCGCATAGGCAATGCGCACCGGCTTCGGTCCAAGCACCCTGAGAAAGGTCTCGGGCGACATCGTGCCCGCGCCCATCTCCATGTCAAAGGGCTGCTGCAGTACGCAGCCGCGCTCAGCCCAGAAGCTCTGGAGGCGAAAAAGAAGTTCCTGAAAGGTAAGCGGATAGAGCGCCGCCGGGGACTGGATTGCAGAAGAGGCCACTCGGGTGTCTTTCCAGGCAGATAGCGTCCGCCACACTGTGAAGTTTACCGGAGTGATGCGTGTGACGCCGATTGCCTCCTTGGAACCACCCGTCTCGTCGTATCCTCGCTGCTGCGCCGCCCATGACGATTGTCATGGCGCTTCGATGACAACAGGCACTAGGGGCTGCAGTGCCCCGTCGAGCAGCATAGACAGGTAACCGCAGGCAGAACGAGGAACGGTATGGGACGGAGCAACACAAGGCATCGAAGACTCACCCTGGCAACGTTGGCAGGCCTGCTGACACCAGGGGCGGCTTATGCGCAAAGCTGCACGGGCGGCGTGCGCCTTGAAGGAACGGTGCTCGATCCAAAAGGCTCCGCCGTGGCAAACGCACAGGTAGAAGCGGCCGACGGCGAGGTGGTCACCACGGACACTGCGGGCCACTTTCTGCTGCCATGCGTGCCCGCGGAGAAGGCGACTCTGGCGATCCAGGCGCAGGGTTTTGCACAGAGCACGGTGGATGCCACCGACCGCAAGCCGGGTACCTCTGCGCACTTCGATGTGGCCATGATGCTGGGCCGGGTCGAGACCACGGTCACCGTGGGCGAAGACGCCACCACCATCGATGCGGATCACGGTGTTGGCACGCACACGCTCACCAGCAAGGATGTGCAGGAACTTGCTGACGATCCGGACGACTTCGCCCGGCAGCTGCAGGTGCTGGCCGCCACGAGCGGCGGCGTACCCGGCGGCGCCACCGTCACGGTGGACGGCTTCCAGAACGGCAGCTCACTTCCGCCCAAGTCCTCCATCGCGTCCATCCGCGTCAACCCCGACATGTTCTCGTCCGAGTACGAGCAGCCCCCGTACGAGGGCGGCCGCATCGAGATCTTCACCAAGCCCGGCGCCGACACCTTCCACGGCGCGCTGTTCCTGACCGACAGCGATGGCAGCTTCAACGCGACCGACCCCTTCTCCACCATCGCCACCCCGGCCGGCAAGCGGCGCTACGGCTTCGAGCTCAACGGGCCTATCCTGCGGAATCGCAGCGACTTCACGTTGGCGCTCGAGAAGCGCGACATTGACGAGTTCAACGTGGTCAACGCCGTGACGCTCGACAGCAACCTCGACCAGGCCTCCATGCACCAGACAGTGGCCGCCCCGGAAAGGCTGTGGATCGCCTCAACGCGCGGCGACTGGCAGGTCACCCCGAAGAACGTCGCAACACTCTCCTTCTCGGCGAACGTGAACGATCTGGGCAACCAGGGCGTGGGCGGCCTCACCTTGCTTGAAGCCGGATACGGCAGCCACGTGGCCGAGTACGACCTGCGCTTCACCAACACGCAGACCGTGAGCCCCAGCCTGCTGCACGAAACCCACATCGGCTTCACCTGGAAAGACACGGCGCAGAGCCCCAACTCCAGCGCACCCGCCGTCCAGGTCTCCGGCTACTTCACCGGCGGCGGCTCGGCCGCAGGCAATCTCAACGACCGCGAGCGCGACTTCGAGGTTGACGACGACGCGATGCTCACGCGCGGCAAGCACTCCCTCAAGATCGGGGTGCAGTCACTGGGCATCTTTGTGCATGAGGACGACCCGGCGAACTTCAACGGGAGCTTCACCTTCGGCGGCGGCATCGGCAACGGTTCCGCCGCAAACCTCACCCCGCTGGCGCAGTACCAGGCTGCGCTGGCAGGCACGGCCGGCGGTACGCCCACTACCTACGAGCAGGGTTCTGGCACGCCGCTGGTGGCATTCACCCAGTGGCGCGTTGCCGTGTACGCGCAGGACACCTTCAAGCTGCAGCCCCGCCTCACCATGTCGGCCGGCGTGCGCTACCAGTTGCAGACCTCGCCTGGCAGCTACGCCAATGCCGCGCCCCGCATCGGGCTTGCCTGGTCGCCGGACAAGAAGTCGCACACCGTGCTGAACGCGCGCTTCGGCATCTTCGACAATGTGCGCGCACAGAGCGCCGCCACCGATGTCTACCGTCTCAATGGCGTCCGTCAAAGCGATGCGCTCGTGTACTCGCCCTCGTTTACCTCGCCGTTGACGCCGGTCGCTGGATCCATCCAGGTCGGCACCATCTGGCAATTTCCCCCACACTTCCCGCAGGATCCTATCGTCCAGACACAGGTAGGCGCAGAGCACGACTTCCCGCACCACTGGCACGCGCAGAGCAGCTTCTTCTACGTTTCCGGCGCGCAGGCCAACCGCGCCCGCAACATCAATGCCCCTCTCGTAGCAGATGAGTATGGCGTCGCGCCAGACCCCACCGCAGCCCTGCTGGCCCCCCGACCCATTGCGCCCAACCTGAACATCCTCCAGTACCAAGCCTCGGGTCATCTCACCGGCAAGATCCTGTTCCTTGGTCTTGACCAGCACTCATACAAACGCTTCGGCTTCTTCGCCGGCTACCTCAACATGCACTTTGACACCGACGTCGGCAATGGCACGGTCTTTCCTCAGTCCTCGTACAGCGATGCCGGCGAGAAGTCCCGCGCCGACTGGGAGCAACGGCACCAGTTCTTCGCCTTCGGCAACCTCAACCTGCCGTACAAGGTCCAGCTCTCCACGCAGTTCAACGCGTCGTCCGGGCCGCCCTACAACGTCACCACAGGTACCGACGCCAACGGCGACGGCCAGTTCAACGACCGCCCGACCTACGCCACCGCGGCGGGAACCGGTGTATACCCGACCAAGTTCGGTCTTTTAAGCACTGACACCATCAACGGCAACGTCCCGCGCAATCTCGGCACCATGCCGGCCACCGTGCACCTCGACCTCAACATCGCGCGCACCTTCAAGCTCAGCCGCAAAAAGACAGAATCACCTCGCACCCTTGCGCTCAATGCACGCAGCGCCAACCTGCTCAATCACACAAATGTCACCGGAGTCAGCACAATCATTTCGTCCCCCACCTTCTCGCAATCCCTCTCCGCCGAGGCAGCACGCCGCATCGAGCTCGGCGCACGCTTCGCCTTCTAACCACCATGGCTCCGCTTTAAACGAGGGCTTCGTATGCCGAGTTTGAGACTGATCTTCGCTCTTCCCTGCATGGCCATTGCCGCAGCCCTGTCGCTGGCCGCGCAAACAGCACCCGTTGTCCCGCCGACAGTACCGCCCCTGCTTCCGCCTGCCGGCCTGTACTACCGCTACTGGCCGCTCCAGGTGGTGCAGTTCGTCGGCGCAGAGCTGCCTTACAGCATGATCGTTCTCGACGTGGACGATCGCGCCAAGGAACCTGCCTACGATGTCACGCTGACCGAGCGCGCGAGCGGCCGGCGCATCCACTACGTCAATACCCCGGCGCTGCTCGCCGAAGCAAAGCGAAAGGGTGACGACGCATTTGCCGTGCCGATGCAGCTTGATCATCCGGACGCGCCAGCCAAGGGCGCTCAGTACCTGCTGCGCTTCAACACGGAAAAAGGGGTGCCCGTGCAGTGGCAGTTTGTGCAGGGGACCGACATGAGCGAGCAGGGCAAGGGGCTGACGCCTTTCGAGGGTCCAACGCCAGTACTGCTCTACCGCGAACAGGGCGCGCTCGCCGGCGAGGGCACCGCCCTCCGGGTCGGCGGGATCACCAGCACAGCCGACGTGTGGAAGGAGTATGCGCAGCCACCCTACTTCGTGCCCTACCACGGCGCTGTCTCCCAGGATGTACACATCCTCTCGCTGGCGCCGGTGAGCAACACGTGGACCGACGACCAACCAGCCGTGATGGCCGACGGGGCAGACTGGAAGCTGAACTCGGCTGCGGGCACTACCTACTCCGCGCATCTCGACCACGCCTCGGCAAGCAGCACCGTGCTGACGCTTTCTGACGCGGCCAAAGCCACGGCCATCACAATCGAAGCAGCAGCAACGCCGCAGGGCTGGGCCACCGACCGGGTGCGGCTCGGACCCATCCATGCCAGGCCGGAACACACGGTGTCGATCCAGTTCACACCAGCCCTTACCAGCGGCAGCGAGGCCCACTTCGACATCACGGCCGGGCGCAAGGGAAAACTTGCTTCCGGTTTCGTGCAGGCACGGGTAGGCCCAACCGGTGCAACCACGGAAACATGGACGCTGGACTCGCCCGACTGGGCCAGGGGCAAAACTGCGGCTGCCACCAACAGCACACAGCCCTAGCGCACACCCTGCAGAGCGCGCGACAGAACAATCCGGACTTGCTTCCGAGCATGCCCTGTCCGGCAAGCGCAGCGCGCTATGCGGTCCGGGCGATACCCTTCAGCCGCCCAGGCGCGCCAGCGCCCCCACGCTCTGCAAACGCTGCTCGCCATGCCGCTCCAGCGACTGCATCGCAAACCGTCGAAGGTCGGCGGCCCGGCTGCGTGGCCACGGGGCCGCAGCAAAACGCTCCGCAGGCGCGTGAAACAACTGCTCGGCCAGCAGGCGCGAGGCAGGCGACATGGTCATCGACCCTAGCTTGCGGTGCTCCGCGCACAGCAATCCATCGCCATCAGGGTGCCAGTATGCCGGCCCCTGCGCCTCAAACGGCCTGCCGCATACCGTGCACTGCCGCAGGTCCGGCATCCAGCCCATCAGGCGCACCATCCAGAGCGCAAAGTACGTGACCGGCATCCAGATGCGGTCCACCCTCGTCTGCTCGAGCACATGCAGCAGCAAACGGAATGTGGCATCCTGCGGGTCGTGGTCGGGCAGCATTTCATCCAGGACCTCGGTGAAAAAGGCCAGGGCCGCGGCCCGTCCATAATCCGCAGGCTCCCGCAGGGGCGAGTGCAGGATCTCGAACGAATCCAGACGAACCAGTTCCTGCCGGGGACGCGTGGTGTAGTGCGCGCGCACGTGGGTCATTGGCTCAAGTGCGCCGCCGAATCGGCGCCGCGACTTGGCTGCTGACTTTGCAACGCCCTTCACCTTGCCGGCTTCCCTGGTGAAAAAAGAGACGATCAGGTCAGCCTCACGGATCGGCCAGGTGCGTAAAACAACGGCTTCGTAGCTGTGCTCCGTGAGAGCTCCTCTCCAGGGTGAAACCAGTGGCCCTCCCTGCACCAGCGATCGCCCAGGCGACGCTCCCCCTGAGAATACCGGATCACTGCGTGTCGCTCGCCGGGCCGCTACGCGCGCGCAACAGAGGATGTTCAGCACCGCAAAGCGACGCCCGCAAAACCTTCGCGACTCCAACAGCAAGGGCCGACCCCAAAGGGTCGGCCCGACAACTACAGCTACTTGCCTGCCCGCGAGCGCTTATCGCGGCAATGGATAGCTCATGGCCGTAATGGAGTGACGCTCTCGCTCGACGCCCATGCTCTTGCTTTTGGCGGCCGAGGCTTCAGCGCTGGAGCGCTGCCGCAGGTTGACCTTGTGCAGGCAGAAGCCGCACTCCCAGGGGTAGTAGCCCAATGTCGCATACACGTACCGCGCCATAAACGAGTGCCGAACCACGCGGGTCATCGTGTGGTGCTTGCACTCCGCGCAATCGATGGAACCGCCATCGCTCATGGACAGGCCCGTTGCACGGATGCCGTGCGACAACGGCCTCGCCACCACGACCGCGGCAGAACGCTCGTGGGCCGCAGCGTGGTGCGCCTGGCGGCTGGTCAGTGTTGTGAGTTTGGGGTCAAGCGGCTCCCACCGCGCTTCCGCGCGCTGCCAGATTGCGTCTTCAGATCCAACCAGGTCTCCGCCTGCTTTCATGTTTTCCTCCAGCACGTCCTGCGAACAGTCGTGCAAAATTTGAATAGCCTCAAAGCAGGCCGACATCTCGGACTTGGAATGGAACGACAGGTAGGACGCGGCGCTTGCAAGCTTCTTCAAGCCGGAAAGCTGCACATTGTCCGCGGAAGCAGCCGCATGGGCTTCAGGAGTTCTTAGTCGCGCGAGTCGGGAAACACCCAGCGGCCCATTCTTAGCCGAGTGCAGAGGAGCGAAAGTGGAACGAGCTCTTACATCTGCCCCGAAAGTTGTATACAGCTGGTTAGACATCGATATCTCCTGGACATTCTGCTCTAACGTCAGATACAAGGATGGATCTCCGAACATCCAGCAAGCTCTCGAAGAAGCCCTCGTGTCAGCTTCTAGATAAGAGACTTCGGCTAGGTTTGTCGATAGGCCGAACTCATTACAAGCGTAACTTCTACTTAGTTTTGCGCTGTAACTTCGCTGTAGCTAAGAAATATCTACACACTTTGCGTGAGTTTTCTGCACCCTTCAGGGGAGACGCATCCTGGCTTCGCTTTCACAACCGAGCGCAACTTCAAGCAGGGCGGGGCACGGCCGGATCTGACCTACCCCGAAGGTGTAGGTCGGGCGGAAAGCACCGGATCACCACTCCAAGGTAATCAGGACTACTCCGCAAAATGCACGCGTGGCGCGGCGTCGCCACCCTCGTTTTGGCCTCGTCGGTGAACTCTGGAACACGCGGAAAAGCAGCCGCCTGCGTACTGCTGCCAGGCGAGCACGGGCGGCCGCCAGCTGTCATGCTCATCCTTATGCGGGTGGCGTCTCTTCTAGGGTGACGAGCGTGCGGGTGTGGCCATGTAGCCAAAGACGCGTCCGCGGAAGGTGCCCCAGTAGTAGCTGGCGAAGTTCATCCGGACACGCAGCAGGCTCCAGAGCACGCCCCCGATGGGGCGGTAGAAGTACGGCAGTGTGATCCGCAGGGCGATGCCGTGCTTGCGCAGCACGCGCCCCATGCCGGCGCCATACTTGAAGGCGCGCTCGCCGGCCACCGGGTTCAGGCTCTTGTCCGGGTGCAGTACCCCGAGCGTCACATCGTAGTAGCCGCGATAGCCGCGGCGCAGCACGCGAATCACGAAGTCAGGCTCTTCGCCCGAGCCCCACGGAGTCCCGGGCCCGATGGCGGTGTCGAAACCGCCCACCTCACGCGCGGCATGCGTACGCACCCACAGAGACGAGGCCTGCACCGTGGTCCACACGGTCTTGTCGTTCACTTCGCAGGACCGGGCGGTCCAACGGCCGTTGACCCGCTTGCCCTGGGGATTGATGTAGTTCCCGGCCAGCAGCGCAAGCTGGGGATCCTGCTCGAAGTGGCGCATGGCGAGCATCATGGTGTTGCGTTGAAACTGACAGTCATCGTCCGGAAACCCGACAATCTCGCCCGTGGCCGCTGCCAGCCCGACATTGCGGGCATGGGATACATTCTTCACGTCGGAACGCAGGTGCAGGATCGGGAACCGGTGCTCGAACTCGGCAACGATGCCGTCCAGGCGGCTATCCCCATTCTGGTCCACGATCACTACATCGAAGTCGTGAAACGGCTGCGCGGCAAATCCCGCCAGCAAGTCATGCAGCTCGAGGGTCCGTCCAAGAGTGGCCACCACGAGTGAAAGTTTCATCCAGCATTGCCCTCTGCCATTCAAAGTCTCAGGCTGCGCAGCTCACCGCCCCAGAGTGGAACCTGCTGGACCATGCTCGCTTGGCACATCCTTGATCACCGCTCCGGGATGGCTTGTGTTGCCCTGCTTAGCCGGCAAGCCTGCTTCGCACCTCGAAAACTAACATGCGGGGCAGCCGCCGGGGTCACAATCTGGTGGTGAAACCAGTGTGGCGCACCACCGCACACACGCCGGCCCCCCGGGCCTTTCACCTGGTCAAGGAATGGGCGGCAAACACGCCCTGTTACAGGCTCGCCAGCGCCTTGTGAGCTGGACTCTTCAGCCGCGTCCCCGCACCCGGTCGAGTTGCTGACGATCCCGCTTGGAGGGTCTGCCTTCGGGCGCAAGGCCAAGCGCATGCATGGCCTTGCGCTCGGCCTCTACTTTTTCACGCGCTGCCATGCTGGCTGCTGTCTCGCGGTACAGCGCCTGGGCCACGGCAGCAGAGCCGCGCACGTCGCTGAGGCCCAGCACCTCGACCTGGAACGTGCCGCCCTCGTTGCGGATCTCCAGTGTGTCGCCCACGCGCACATCCCGGGACGCTTTGCTTCGCTGCCCATTGGCCTCGATCCTGCCCAGTTCGCAGGCGTGTGTTGCCAGTGCGCGGCTTTTGAAAAACCGGGCCGCCAGAAGCCATTTATCGATCCGCACAGAGTCCATACCTCATTCTCGTACATGGGCGCGGGCAGGGCGACCCGGCAGAGTGTGCCATCCCCGACAAGGCTCTTTCCGCAGCAGGCACCGCTCAGCATCAGCGCCCCTTATGCGCCCGATAACGTTTCTTAATCACAATAGGCAACGGAAAGAGTCCTCTGTACCCTTGTTTGCAGAACATCCATCCGTTCCGGTGTGAGCAGTTTGGAGCTTCCGACTGCACCGAGCGCGAGCTCTCGGTGGTCTGCCCGAGCGATGGAATCATGTCCACAGGAGCTCCATGTTGAACGATCTGCGCAACTTTCTATCCCTTCCCTACTCTGAACTCGAAAAGCTGAACCTTGAGGCAAAGGAAGATCGCCGCAACCGAGTCTCGCCCGATGCCATTCGCGATAAACGCCTCTCGTATCTCCGGGGAGAGGATGGAATCAAGGCAGTGACCGTACTATTCAGCGACCTCGAAGGCCGTCTGCACATGCTCGATTACGACAAGCGCTTCCTGGTCAGCAGCTATGACAACCTCACCTTCGACGGCTCGTCGATTCGCGGTTTCACCGCACAGCGCGAGAGCGATCTGCGCCTGGGAATCGACTGGGCCGCGTTCTACTGGGCACCGGCCGATGTCTTTGGCGCGGGCAAGGTGCTGGTATTCGGCGAAGTGATTGACAAGGAAGGCAAGCCCTATGCCGGCGATCTGCGTGGCGTGCTCAAGGGCTACGCACAGGGCCTGTTCGAGAAGGAGGGCATGACCCTCAACGCGGCTAATGAGATCGAGGGCTTCCTTTTCCAGGGCCAGGACGCAGAGCGCAACTTCCACAAGAACTGCCGCTTTGAGTATGTAAACCACGGCGGCTACTACCACTCGCTGCCGGGCGACCCGCTGCGCGAGTTCATTGACCGCGCCGCCGAAGTACAGCGCGCCATGGGCTTCGAGAACGAAAAGGACCACCCGGAAGTCGCGCCTTCGCAGTTCGAGATCAACTACAGCTACACCGAGGTGGTCACCGCTGCCGACCAGATCCAGCTCTACAAGCTGATCTGCCGCCAGATCGCCCAGCAGATGGGCATGACGGCCTCGTTCCTGCCCAAGCCGGTAGTAGGCGTCAATGGCAGCGGCATGCACACCAACGTCTCCATCACCAAGGGCGGCAAGAACATCTTCTGGGATGCACAGGGCGTGGAGAAGCTGTCCGCCGCGGGCTGGGACTTCATCGATCGCATCCTGACCCACGGGAACGACATCTGCCTGCTGCTTAACTCCAGCGTCAACGCCTATCGCCGTCTCGACCCCCACTTCGAGGCGCCCAACCAGATCAAGGCTTCTGCCACGGATCGCGGTTCCATGGTGCGTGTGCCGATTGGCAACGAAAAGAGCGCGCGCGTCGAGGTCCGCTCGGTCGGCCCGGATGCAAACCCGTACCTGGTCCTGTTCTCGATCTTCAAGTCCGGGCTGCATGGCAAGAAGGCGGACATCGACAATCTGCGCCAGGCAGAGCGCTACCTGCCCGACAACATCTACACCGCCATCGACGACTTCCGCGCAGCGGAGTGGACCACGGAACTGCTGGGGGCGGACGTCAAGCAGCGCTTCGCCGACCTGAAGCAGGGTTCCGCCGATCGCTGTCCCCGGTTGCTCGGCACCTTTGTAAAGAATGGCGAGGTGCAGTTTCACCACGAGGTCTACAACCAGTTCCTTTGGAGCGAGTTCTAGACTGCTGCTGCCCAAACAGGCACCAGGAAAGGAGCGCGCCGCGTTATCGGCGCGCTCCTTTTTGCGCTTCATCAACCCCCTCGCGGGCTTCCGGCGCACCCTGCAACCTAAGTGGTAGGAGCCCGGAAGATATAAGCTGCCGCTTACTTTAGTTAGTCGTTATGTTACGCACTTACCCGCGCGGAGGAAGGTCAAGACTAACTTGACGTTATGGACTTCCTTCGCAACGCGACGCCGCACCGGGACACTCGCCAGCAGACGTTCTCCCCCGCGGGAACCCTTGATGCCTCGCCCGTTCCCTGCCCGGGCTGCCACCAGATGGTAGCGGCGGAGCAACTGGAAACCGCTTGTGACTGCTGCTGCGAAGCGCGCTGCGTCCAGCAGGCAGTTGCCTGCCAAGGCTGTGGATGTGCGCATCATCCGGCGCAGGCCGATGCCTTTCCGGACCTCACCATCGGTTCAGAATGGCTCCGTCCGGGTACTGCAGCCACGGCGCACCGCTCCACGCACCTTGAGCCGTCAGCAGCCTCGGCCTGGACCCGCTTTGCCGCGGCGCTGCTCCACGCGACCTCGCCTCATCACGGCCGCCGCTAGCGCGCTTCCGGTCCATTCAGACGTAAAAAGGCCGCGCACCTGGTGCGCGGCCTTTTGGTGCGTGCAGCGGTCTAGCGACCGAAATGCGTCGAGTTCTTTTCTGCGAAGTGGGCCCACTTTTCCGGCAGGTCGTCGCCGGCAAAGATGGCGGAAACAGGGCAGACGGGTACGCAGGCGCCACAGTCGATGCACTCGACAGGATCAATGAACAGCTGATCGACTGCGCCATGATCGCCTTCGTCTTTCTTGGGGTGAATGCAGTCGACCGGGCAAGCGTCAACGCAGGCGGAATCTTTGGTGCCGATGCAGGGTTCAGCGATTACGTAGGCCATCTAAAGCGTCTCCGATACGGTGTATAGCGAAAATTGTAGCAGGCGACAGCCCTTATTCAGCACTCTCAACACGGCTCTTGCGTTGTGCGGCAAACTCAGCGGGGCTTAGAAGCGGCGCCAGGTTGCGTCCTGCGAACATGTCGGCGAATACCGTGAGCACCTCGGGCAGGAGCCTGCCGTTGGTGGCGAGCACCTCGCGGCTATCCAGCAGGAAGGGTTTGCCGTCGAACTGCGTCACCGTTCCCCCGGCTTCCAGCACGAGCAGCGTCCCGGCCGCCGTGTCCCACGGGTTCAGGTTGAACTCCCAGTAGGCATCGATGCGGCCTGCCGCGACATAGGCCAGGTCCAGGGCCGCCGAACCCGCCCGGCGCAGCCCGTGCGTGCGCATGGTGAGCTCGTGATAGAAGTGCGCGTTCGGATTGGCATGGCGCGAGCGGCTCGGGAAACCGGTGGCCAGCAATGCCTCGCCCAGGTACGGCACCTTGGAGCCATACATGGACCGCCCGTTCAGATACGCGCCCTTGCCCTGCTCCGCCACAAAGAGCTCATCGCGCAGCGGATCGTAGATCACCCCGGCAACCAGCGTCCCGTCCTGTCCTTCCGGCAGCCCGGGGGGCCGGTGCTCCAGGCCGAGCGAGACGCAAAAGGCCGGAAAACCATGCGCGAAGTTGGTAGTGCCATCCAGGGGATCCACGTACCAGCGATACTCGGCGTCGAGCCGGGTCCGCGTGCCCTCTTCGCCGAAGATGCCGTGCTCCGGGAAAGCGGCCGTGAGGCGCTCGAGCAGCAGCTTCTCGCTGGCGCGGTCGGCCTCGGTCACCAGGTCCACATCGGTCTTGTACTCGGTGGCCACACCACGCGCGTAGAACTCGCGCAACAGGGCACCGGCTTCCTGGGCAATCGGGGCTGCCTGCCCGATCCAACTCCACGCAACGCCTTGCGGCAAAGCACTCACCTGGTTGTTTCTCCTTCTGTTGCTGATGCTGCTGTGCCTGCCGCCGTGCCCGCCGAAGCCTTGCGCGCAAAGGCACGCTGGCGCGCTTCTTCGCGGCGGGGATGCTCGCTGATGGTGCGGATCTGCTCTTTGTAGATAAAGAGGTTTGGCTGCGCCTCGCGCGTCAACCGGATCATGCGTTCGTCGAAGTACTCGATCCAGCCGGTGACGACCTCGCCATCGCGGAGCTTGACGTTGACGGGCACCTGTTTCTCGCTCAGGAAGCGCAGGTACAGGGCCTCCTGCCCGCTGTCGCCAGGGGGCATGGATTTCGATCGTCGCAGAGCGGGCGCGTTCCGAGCGGAGCCATGCGGCTTGCCATTCCCAGTCATAGCGACATTGTAGAGGGCAGCGGCTGCTTTTGGCTGCTTAACGATCGGCCGCGGCGCGATAGTAGCCGCTCCGATAATGCGCCGTCGCTCCCGAGGCTGGGGCAATGCCCTGCAGGTTCACATGCAGCGTGTGAAAGCCGCTCGGCCCGGCCAGCGGGTCCGCAGGCTTCGCACCGCGCTGCGGGTAGTAGGCGAGCAGGTACTGCGTCCGCAGATCGTCGCTGACCTTGCGCAGCGCTGCCGCCAGGCCGCCCTGGTCCACGTAGAAGTAGCGGCCTCCAGTCTCCTGGCTCAGGGTAATCATGGCGTGCTCGCCGGCGGTGTCGCGCCCGGCGTCCGCAGCGATCGGCACGTCGATCAGGCTGTACAGGATGGTGTCGGAGCGCTGGGCCGCGGCGAGCGCCTCGTCGTAGGTGGTACCCGAGACCGTGTTGCTGCCGTCGGAGACCAGGATCAGCACCTTGCGCCCGGGACGGTTTGCGAGCGCTTCCGACGCAAGCAGCACGGCCGAGTAGAAAGCGGTTGCGGGTCCATGCGAAAGCCGGCCGATGCCTCCATCGATCGCGCGCACGCTGCTGGTGAAAGGCACCACCTCACGCACGTCGGAGTTGAACTCGAACAGCGCCAACTGGTCTTTTCCCGGGGCAGCAGCACCGCCGCTCATACCGGGCTGGGGCAACGCCTGGGCGGCGTTCGGCGGGGCTACCAGCGCCTGGGCAAAATCATGCGCGGCCTGCTGTTCAGCGCCCAGATCCTTGCGGGTCGACCCGCTGGTGTCGATCGCGAGTACTGCGGAAAGCGGTACGTTGGTCTGCCGTTCAAACACGGAGATGGTCTGCGCCACGCCGTCCTCGCTCAGCGCGAAGTTGTTTTTGGCGAGGTCCGCGATGGGCGCGCCGTGCGCGTCGGTGACGTTGACATAGAGGCTGACCAGGCGCACCTGCACCCGCAGCGTCTGCTCCCCGGCATCCTGCGCCGTGATGGCCGGGACGCAACAGCCAGGCCCGAGTGCCCAGAGCAGCGCCGCGCAAAACAGTGGCCTCAAGCGCCCGGCTCCAGTCCGGCCTGCAGCTCCGGCGGAAACGCTTCGCCATCCGCCCACACTGCCCCATCCACGAAGTACTCCTTCTTCCAGACGGGCACAGATTGCTTCAGCGTGTCGATGATCCAGCGGCAGGCGTCAAAGGCAGCGCCGCGATGGGCGGAGGCGACCACGATCAGCACGCTGGTCTCCCCGATCTCGAGCCGGCCAAGGCGATGGTGCAGCAGCGCCTGGCGCACGGAGAAACGCTCGGCGGCCTCGTCGACCAGTGCCTGCATCCGCGCCAGGGCCATGACCTCATAGGCCTCGTACACCAGGTACCGGGTCTGCCGCCCGCGGGTGTTGTTGCGCACAATGCCGTCGAAAACCACCACTGCCCCATCCGAGCCGGCCTTGAGAAATGCCACGGCCTCGTCGGTGCGCAGGGGCTGGTCGGTGAGCAGCACGGTTTCCACTATGCCGGGCGTGGCGGGGTCGCTTCCCAACCCGCCGCTTACCGGGGGCAGCAATGCCACTTCCTCACCACCCTGCAGTACATGGTCGCTGTGCGCGTATTCCCGGTTTACGGCCACGGCAAGCCGGGGCCACAGGCTCGCGAGGTGCGTGCCCTTGCCTGTTTGCAGGTGCCGCAGCAGCCCGCCCACTGAGTGGTCAGGCCCGGGCAGCTCGACTGACTGTTCCCTGTCCCCGAATGTTTCGCGCAAAACTCCAAAAAAAAGGACTCGCACCTGCATCAGAAAAGAATACCCGTAATGCAGAACAGGGCGCGCGGGTACGGCGACTGGTGGCCGCCGCGCGCAGTGGTCCCGCGCCGGTTGTCGGGCAGCGGCCCGACACGATACCGTTGTAAACACGAGATTCCTCAAGCTTTGTGGAGTGTCGCCGCCCGTCCGGCTCCGCCAAAGAACCACATTGACAAAGCACGGGCACCGCCGCAGAATCGGGTATCGGCGCGGTCGATGACTCAACACTCCCCGCTCCGGAAAGGCACTTCTTGCAAGACATCCTGCCCACATCGCTTGCTGGCATTCCCAAGATTGCGAGCGGCAAAGTACGCGACCTGTACGCCGTCGGAGATGACCTGCTCCTGGTTGCCAGCGACCGCATCTCTGCCTTCGACCACGTACTCGGCAGTGAGATCCCCGGCAAGGGCAAGGTGCTGACGCAGCTCTCGCTCTTCTGGTTCGAGTTCCTGGAGCACACCGTCCCGAACCACCTCATCCAGTCGGAGGTGGACGTGTTCCCGACGGAGCTGTTGCCGTTCCGGGAAGAGCTGCGCGACCGCTCCATGCTGGTCAAGCGCGCCAACATGTTTCCGGTAGAGTGCGTGGTGCGCGGGTACCTGTCGGGTTCCGGCTGGAAGGACTACCAGCAGACCGGCGCGCTTTGCGGCATTGCCCTTCCGGCGGGGCTGCGCGAGGGCGATGCCCTGCCCGAGCCCCTGTTCACCCCTGCTTCCAAGAGCCAGCAGGGTGAGCACGACGAGAACATCTCGTTTGCGGACATATGCGAGCGCATCGGCCGCAGGGAAGCGGAGACGCTTCGCGACCTCAGCCTTACCATCTACAGCCAGGCGGCGCGGCATGCCGACCAGTGCGGGCTGATCCTGGCCGATACCAAGTTCGAGTTCGGCACCGTGGGCGACGTGATCCTGCTGGCCGACGAAGTGCTGACGCCCGACTCTTCGCGCTTCTGGCCCAGGGACGGCTACACCCCGGGCGGCGCACAGCAGAGTTTCGATAAGCAGTTCGTTCGTAATTACCTTGAGGACGTGGCATGGAACAAACAGGCGCCTGCGCCCGTCCTGCCATGGGAGATTATTGAGAGAACCCAGGAGAAGTACCTGGAGGCCTACCGCGTGCTGACCGGCAAGGCACTTTCTCTGTGAAAATGCCTCCCGGCCGGCAACGCCGGGTGGCCTGGTAAAGGAGAACCCAGGTGGCGGCAACGGACTGGGTGATCGTGGTGATCCTGCTCCTGTGCGTGCTGCAGGCCGCGCGGCGCGGATTCTTTTTGGAAGCTTTTTCACTTGCCGGGATCGTGGCGGGTGTGGGCGTGGCAAGCTGGAACTACACACGTGTGCTGCCGTGGTTTACGCCCTGGCTGCGCTCGGCCGCGCTGGCGGATGCCGCCGCGTTCCTGTGCATCGCCCTGGCGGTGATGGTGGGAGCGGGCCTGGTGGGCCGGGCGGTTCGCTGGTCGGTGCGCTCGATCGGACTGGGCTGGGCAGACCGGCTGCTGGGTGCTGCGTTTGGACTGGTGAAGGGTGCGGTGCTGGTGACCCTTGGTGTTTTGCTGCTGGTGGCTTTCTGGCCAGCCTCGCCCTGGCTCCGGGATTCCCGGCTGGGCCCGTACTTCGTGGCCGCGGCCCGAGGCAGCACAGTGGGCACGCCCGCCCGGCTGCGCGACAAGGTGATGTACGGAGCAATGCTACTGCGCGAGCACTCGGCTCCCCGGTGGTAACGCTCGACGAGTTCGACAAGATCAGCAGCACCAGCAAGGCCGCGGCGGCAGAGGTCGACCCCGGGCACCACAGCAACAAGCAGCAATAGGAAAGCGAGAAAGCCTGAGTGAAACGCGAGCTGGATTCCCTGGTTGGGCAGATGTATGCCGGTGGTATCACCTACACCGAAGCGGTACGCGAGTTTCGCAAACGGTTTCTGATGGAGGTGCTGCTGGCACACCGCGGCAACCAGTGCAAGGCAGCCAAGGAGCTGCAGGTGCACCGCAACACCCTGAGCCGCATGATCACCGAGTTGGCGATTGATCCGGCGGAGGTGCGTGCCGGTCTGAAACGTCCACCCCGCAGCGAACGTCCAATGCTTGAGATGAAGCGCGCAGGCAACACTCCCCGCTAGCTGCCGTGCTTTAGTCTTGTGCGTATGACAGCCCCCTTGCAACCCACCATCCCGGCAGCTCCCGACGCGTCCTCGCCGCTGCACGCGCCCGTTTTCATTCGTCCGGGGTTCCACTGGGACGCCTACGACGCCTACCTGTTCGACATCGACGGCACGCTGCTGCGCTCGCGCGACCGGGTGCACTACGACTCCTTCTTCGCGGCCGTGGAGCATGTCACGGGCAAGCCCCTGGTGCTCGACGGAGTCACCCTCCACGGCAACACCGATCCCGGCATCCTGCGGGACGCGTTTCAGCGCTCCGGGCTCGAGGAGAGCGCGTGGCGTCCCCACTTCGACGACATCTTCCGGCACATGACCGAGTCCGTAACTGCCAAGCAGCTGGAGATGGACCTCCACGTGATGCCCGGCGTGATCCCGACGCTGGAGCACCTGAAGCGGCGTGGCGCGGCCCTGGGAGTGGCAACCGGCAACATCGAAACCATTGGCTGGATCAAAGTCGCAGTGGCTGGTCTTCGTGACTCATTCACTTTCGGCGGCTTTGCGGACCGCTACGACCAGCGAGCGGACATGATTGCCAACGCCCTGCTGCTGGCGCGGGAAGCAGCCGGCCCGCAGGCGACGGTATGCGTGGTGGGCGACACAAAGTTCGACGTGCTCGCTGCCCGCGCCAACGGCCTGCCCACCATCGCCGTTGCCACCGGCAACTACTCCTTCGACGAGTTGATGGAGGCGGAGCCTGAAATCTGCGCAACCTCTCTCGAAGCCCTGCTCCTGCAGACTGCGACCTCACCGGCTGAGGTGCGCTAGTTGCGACCTGCCACCGGGGCGCTTGTTGCCTGTTGTCTGCTCGGTACAGCACTGACCGCCCAGCCCCAGACTCAGTCCGAGGCAGTCAGTGCGCCCGCGCCGCCGCAGGCTGCCACGAGCCAGACCGCAGTCACCGCCGCGAACCAGATACTGGCCGCGGCGGGAGGTGTACGCAGCCAGTCTCCCGCGATGCCACCGAACGCCCCGAAACCGGCCAGCGCCCGCGATCGCGAGCGGGCGCGCCACTTCTACCTGGAAGGCGCCAAGGCCATCGAGGACAAGCGTCTCGACCTCGCGGCAGAAAACTTCGGCAAGGCGGCCGCCCTCGATCCGTCCAACGCTGACGACGAGGCAGCGCTCGCAATTGCCCGCGACAATTACGCCACGCAACTCATGCAGGAGGGCCTCAAGGCCCGGCTCAAGGGCGACGATGCTACCTGGCGCGCGCGTCTGCGCGCTGCCGCCGAGCAGGACAGCCGCAATCCGCTGGTCATTGAACACCAGCATGACCTGGCCGACGACAACGCCTCCCGTGAGCCGGCAACGCTGCAGCCGGCCAGGAGTGATGCCGGTCCGCTGGTCGAGCTCGCCCCGAAAGGCGACACGCAGAGCTTCCACCTGCTGCTTTCCCGGTCCGAGGTGCTCAAGCAGGTTTTGTCCGCCTACGGCGTTGCGCCCACGGTAGACGCGTCGGTGACCGGCGCCGGCGGCGACCGCGTGCACTTCGACGCCGACGATGTGACCTACGCCCAGGCGGAGCAGATGGTCACGCTGGCAACCAACACGTTTTTGGTTCCGCTCGATCCACAGCGCGCACTGCTGGCGCTCGACACCAAGGAGAACCGCACCAAATACGAGCGGGAAGCCTTTGAAACGATCTACCTGCCCGGCCTGACCACCGCGGAGCTTTCCGACGTGGGCAACATCGCGAAAAACGTCTTCGAAGCCACGCAGGCCAACGTGCACGAGTCCAGCAACACGCTCACCGTGCGCGCGCCGGGTCTGCGCATGCGCGCCTTCAACCACGAGGTGAACGAGTTGCTGGCCGGTCGCAGCGAGACGATGCTCGACGTGGATGTGTACGAAGTCCAGAGCGAACGGATGGCCAACGAGGGCGTGCAGCTGCCGCAGACCACCAGCATCTTCAACGTGACCTCGGAAGTAAACAGCCTCATCTCGAGCAATCCCACGCTGGTGCAGGAGATCATTTCGAGCGGTCTGGCAAGTCCCGGCAACATTGAAGAGATCGCGCTGGCGCTGGTGCTGTCCGGCCAGGCCGGCACTACCCTGCTTTCGCAACCATTCGCGTACTTCGGCGGCGGCATCACCACGACCGGACTGACCCTGGCCAGCGGGTCCGCCAATGCCCTGCTCGCCACCTCGGAAACCCGGATGCTCGACAAGATCCAGCTCCGCTTGCTGGACCAGGAAGAAGGCACGATCAAGATCGGCGAGCGCTACCCGATCGTGACGTCCTCCTACTCAAACCTCGCCACGGGTTCCACCAGCATCGCGGGCATCACCTCCGCTGGGCTTTCCAACACGCTGCAGAACCTCGGGGTCAACCTCGCGTCGCTTACCTCGGCGGCCAGCGCAAGCGTGCCCCAGGTGCAGTACCAGGACATCGGCCTGACCCTGACCGCGACCACGCGCGTCGAGCAGGGTCGGGGCATCTCGCTGAAGCTGCGACTGCAGCTCTCGTCCCTGAGCGGCCAGACGCTGAACAGCAACCCCATCATCAACAACCGCGAAAGCAACTCCATCCTCAACGTAAAGCCGGGCGAGAAAACAGTGCTGTTCAGTCTTCTTTCCGAACAGGAAAGTCACAGCCTCATCGGGCTGCCCTTTCTGAGCGAGATCCCCGGCTTTACCCTTGGCACCAACAAGACGACGGACCGCACGCGGGATAGCCTGATCATGATCATCACGCCGCATATTGTGCGACTCTCGCACACAAGCGCGCAGGGCGACCGCGTGCTGCTGCCGACGCACTCCTAGCCAGGTGCCGCGCCGAATCAAACCCGCTGCTACACCTGCGCCTTGGCCGCGATCGGGAAGCGGCGGCCCATGCCGAATGCCTTTTCCGTGACCTTCAGGACCGGCGCGGCCTGCTGGCGCTTGTACTCGCTCCGCTCCACCAGCTTCAACACCCGCGCCACTTCCTTCCGGTCGAGCGCCGTCGCCTCGGCGATCTCGTCGGCGGTCTCGTAGTGCTCCACATAGGCGGCAAGCACCGGGTCCAGGTGCTCGTAGTCCGGCAGCGAGTCCGAGTCCAGCTGGCCGGGTCGCAACTCGGCCGAGGGCGGCTTGGTGAGGATCGCTTCCGGGATGATCGCGCGCTCGCGATTGATGAAGCGGCACAGCCGGTAGACCTCGGTCTTCATCACGTCGCCGATCACGGCCAGCGCCCCCACCATGTCGCCGTAGAGCGTGCAATACCCTGTGGCCATCTCGCTCTTGTTGCCGGTCGTCAGCACCAGGGCGTTCCACTTATTGGAAGCCGCCATGAGCAGCGTTCCGCGAATGCGGGACTGCAGGTTCTCTTCCGTGAGGTCCGCCGCCGCGCCATCGAACAGGGGCGCAAGCGCGGTGGTGAAGCTGGCAAACATGGGCGCGATCGGCACCAGTTCGAAACGAATGCCGAGGTTGCGGGCAAGCTCCCGGCTGTCGTCAATGGAGCCGGTGGACGAGTAGTCGCTGGGCATGCCGATGCCGATGACATTCTCCGCGCCAAGCGCCTGCACCGCAATGGCCGCCACCAGCGCCGAGTCGATGCCGCCGCTCAGGCCGATCAGCACCTGCCGAAAGCCGCACTTGCGAATGTAGTCACGCACGCCCATCGCCAGCGCTTCCACCACCAGGCCATCCTCATCGTCGATCGCCGGGCGAATCATGCCGGTCTCGGTGGCAGTATCGAAGAAAACCATGTCCTCGACGCACGACAGCGCACGCGCCGCGACCTCGCCCCTGCGGTTGAGCGCGAGGCTGGTACCGTCAAACAACAGGCTGTCGTTGCCGCCTACCTGGTTCACCATCACCACCGGCCGCTCGTAGCGGCGGGCGATGGCAGCGAGCATCGCTTCGCGTGTGGCATGCTTGCCGCGCCAGTACGGCGACGCCGAAATGTTGAGGATCAGCGATGGCGGTTCCGAACCCTGCGGCACCCCCCCGGACCGCATCAGCTCCTCGATGGGATCGACCTGGTAGCGGCGCGTCTCCCAGAAGCTCTTGTCGTTCCATGCGTCTTCGCAGATGGTGATGGCCACGCGCTCGCCTGCGATCTCAAAGACCTGCTGTGCCGTGGCGGGGGCGAAGTAGCGCTGTTCGTCGAAGACGTCGTAGAACGGCAGCAGGCGCTTGCTTTGCACAAACGCGACCGTGCCCTCGCTCAGCACCGCCGCGGAGTTATACACGTGCTTGCCGGTCGAGAGGGGCGCGGGCGAAGGATAGCCGCACAGCACCGTGATGCCAAAGGCCGCAGCGCCCTGCGCAAGCTCCTCAAGAACCTGCTGGGCGCGCTCAACAAATGCCGGCTTCTCCAGGAGGTCGGCCGGCGGATACCCGCAGATCGACAGCTCGGGAAAGATCACGAGCTCGGCATCCGCATGCGCGGCGCGCTCCACAAAGCGAAGCATGGTAGTTAGATTTCCGGAGAAATCGCCGACCGTGGGGTTGATCTGGGCAAGCGCGATCTTCACTGTTTCAGTGTAGCAACGCGCCCAGGGCGAGTCGCGCCGCAGCCTCAGCCAGGCAGCACAAGCTCGTCCAGCTCCAGGAACTGGCACAGGATCTCGTCGTCCGACGCCTTCATCTCGTCGATGGTGCCGAAGAAGCGCGCCTTGCCCTCATGCAGAAACAGCACGCGGTCGGCGAGTCGCTGCGCAAAGCGCATGTCGTGCGTCACCACGATGGAGGTGAGCTTGAGCTGGTACTTGAGCTTCTGGATCAGGTCGCCCATGAGCTTGGCAATCAGCGGGTCCACCATCGTTGTGGGCTCGTCGTAGAGGATGGCTTCCGGCTGCGCGGCAAGCGCCCGCGCGATGGCGACCGAGCGCTTCATGCCGGTCGAGAGTGATGAAGGCAGCTCGTCCGACTGACCGGTAACCCCCACCATTTCGAGCAGCCCCGATACGATCTGCTGGATCTGGTCCTCGTCGAGGTGCTGGTTCTCGCGCAGCGGAAACGCCACGTTCTCGCGGATCGAGAGCGAGTCAAACAGCGCCCCGTTCTGGAAGACCATGGTGACCTTCTTGCGAATGGCCTGCATCTGCTCTTCGTCAAAGTCGATGATGTCTTCCCCGGCAACCAGGATGCGCCCGCTGTCCGGCTTGTAGAAGCCCATCAACTGCTGCAGCGAGACAGACTTGCCCACACCCGAGCGTCCCAGGATGCACAGCGTTTCCCCGGCGTTGACGAAGAAGCTCACATCCTTGAGCACGTGGAAGTCGCCGAAGGACTTCGAGACATGGTCGAAGGCGATGTACGGCTGCTGCTCCTGGTGCGCGGTGGTCTGCTGCCCGGTTTCTTCGCGGATCTGCTGGTCGTCCGGCGCCGGCTCGTCCACCAGCTTCTCGATGTATTCAAAGCCTTCGGGAAGATGCTCCAGGTCAACCTTGGGCGACGCCTCGGCGGTGGCATCGCTTTCGGGTTCGGTGCTGCCGGGTTTGTTCTCAGGCTCAGTGTTGGGTTCGGTCATTGTGCGTCTCCGCCCTCTGCGGGTACTGCTGCAATCGATGCGTGCAAGCCATGACCGGTGCAGCCGGGCACAAAGCTTTGCACTCCAGGGTCACTGGCGCTTACGATGCGCTGCCAGTCTTCGGGCGTGTTGGCGTTGGCGAACCACGCGTGCGTAAAGCTCATGGGACCGGCAGCCGGCTGCTCCTGGTGCGTGGCCGCAAGCGCCTCCACCCGGAAACGATCGAAGCGGTCCAGCGGTACCAGCGACTCCAGCACGCGCATGATCTTGCGATCTTCGCGGGCCAGCGCCTCGGCAAAACCGGCCGCCAGGCTGCTGTGGTACACCGCGCACAACGGCTGCGGACGCCCCACCAGGTACGGCACCGTGGCCAGGGCGCCGGTACAGAGCGCCCGCTGCCACAGTTGTTCCAGCAAAGCAGCCGGCAACAGCGGCAGGTCCACCGCGACGAACAGCACCGGCTGCGCGGGCAGCGAAGCCAGCGAGCGCAGGGCGGCTTCCATTCCACCCAGCGGGCCACACTCTTCAAACGCATCCGCAACCACCGGCGTGCCAAATGGCGGCAACGCGCCTGCGCGGAGACCCGCGACGGCCGCAGCAAAACCCAGCGCGCGCAGCCTGCGTACCCCGTGCTCCAGCAGCGTCACCCCGCCCAGCAGCAACTGCGACTTGTCGCGCCCCATGCGGCTGCTCTGGCCGCCGGCCAGAACAAAGGCGCGCGGCTGCGGCAGGTCGGCAGGCTCCGGGGCGGCGATCAGCCTGCCACCCCGAACCCTGCCGCGTTGTGTTCCGCGCCGAGAGCCTCGAAGAAAACGATCAGGGTCTCAATGCCGAGGTGAAAATTGCGGATGTTGAACTTCTCATTGGGCGCGTGGAGGTTATCGTCCGGCAGTCCAAACCCCATCATGACCGAGGGAATCCCGAGGCAGCGCTCGAAGTCGCCAACCACTGGGATCGAGCCGCCTGAGCGCACAAACACCGGTTCGACCTGCCAGATCTGCTTCAACGCAGCCACGGCGGCCTGGATGTAGGGGTTGTCGGTGCCGATCACCGCGGCTTCTCCCGCGTGGATCAGGCGGACCTCTACCGACACACCTTTAGGGGTGAGCGACTCGATGTACTCCTTGAGCCGCGCAAACGTTGTCATCGGCTCCATTGGAGGTACCAGCCGCATGGAGAGCTTGGCCGTCGCCCGGGCGGGGATCACCGTCTTGGCGCCCGCGCCGATGAAGCCGCCGGGCATTCCATGGATCTCCAGCGTGGGCCGCGCCCAGGTGCGCTCCATCACCGAGTAGCCGGGCTCGCCCACCAGCGACGTCGCCCCGATCTCGGTCGCGAGGTAGTGGACCTCATCAAAGGGCAGGCGCGCCCATGCAGCAAGTTCGTCCGTCGACGGGGCTTGGAGCCCGTCATAGATGCCCGGGATGAGGATGCGGCCGTCCTGGTCCTTGAGTTGCGCAATGATCTGCGCCAGCGCAAAGAAGGGGTTCGGCGCCGCGCCGCCATACATGCCGGAGTGGAGATCGGTGCGCGCGCCGCGCACTTCGACCTCGGTGTAGATCATCCCGCGCAGCCCCACGCACAACGTCGGCAGGTCGGGAGCAAACATCTCGGTGTCCGAAACCAGCGCAAAGTCGGCCTCGACTTTCTCCGGGTGGCTCCGCAGGAAAGCAGCGATCGACTCGCCGCCAACCTCCTCCTCGCCCTCGAGCAGGACGCGCACGTTCAGCGGCAGTTGCCCTCCGCCAGCCGCAAACAGCGACTCCAGCGCCTTGACGTGCATGTACATCTGTCCCTTGTCGTCCACCGCTCCCCGGGCGTAGAGGTTGCCGTCGCGCTCGCTGGGTTCGAAAGGAGGCGTGTGCCACTCATCCAGCGGGTCGGGCGGCTGCACATCATAGTGGCCGTAGCACAGCACGGTAGGCTTGCCCGGCGCATGGAGCCAGTCGGCCAGCACCAGGGGATGACCGGTTTGCCCGCCGGGCAGCGCCACCTCAATCAGTTCCACGTGCTCCATGCCGATGCGGGCAAGCTCCGCGGCAAGCACCTCGGCGGTGCGGCGCACATCCCCCGGTGCTCTGGCAGGGTCGAGACCGAGGGGATGCGCAGCAGCGCTTTCAGTTCCTCGAGAAAAGGGGCCTGGTGACTGCGAGCGAAGGCGACGGCAGCAGAAGATGCTTGGTTCACGGGATCATGCCTCGGTTCTGGATCAGGAATGGCGACGAGCTGGAGCCAGCGAGTCCGCCATGACACAACGGCGAGCTTCGAGTGCCAGGCAGAGAGTGTCTAGTAACGAGACACGGCCGGGTCAACCCGGGACGACCAGGCATCGATGCCGCCGGCCAGCGACTGTGCCTGCTCAAAGCCCTGGTTGCGCAGCCACACTGCCACGTTGAGCGAACGGACGCCGTGGTGACACACCGCAATAATGCGCTGATCCGGGTCAAATTCGCTGTGTGCGCGCGAAGGTATATCCCCCATGGGCACGTTCACGCTACCATGGAGAGCGGCGACTTCGACTTCCCAGGGTTCACGCACGTCAATCACCGTAAATGGGGTGGCTCGCGTATCCTGTCGGAGAGCAGCAAGCGCTTCGGGTTCAATCTCGTAAGGCAGCATGACATCTAGGATAAACCGCCCTTCCCCGGGGCCGTTCGCAGAGCTTTAGCCTGATCGATGTCAGCTGTTCGCAACGCAGATTCGGCAATCTACCCGCCATCCGCCCGTTCCGAACAGGAACTTGCTGTACAGGCGCCAGGCCAGTCACACGCAGGCCGGAACGACTACTTCAAGTGCGGCCTGTGGCCGCAGACAGGATCATAAAGCCATGGGGAACACAGAACGGGTCATGATTGTCGAAGACGAGGTCCATGCGCTGCATGGCCTCGCCGAGCTCGTCTCCTCCTGGGGTTACGAAACCGAGATGGCCGGCGACGGGCAGGAGGCCCTGGACAAGCTGTCCGGCTGGCAGCCCGGCATTATCGTGACCGACCTGAAAATGCCCCGCATGAATGGCCTCGAGCTGTTGAAGCAGCTCTCCATGAACAAGAACGACTGCACCGTGGTGGTGCTGACGGCGCAGGGCTCCATCGACCTCGCCGTGGAAGCCATGAAGATCGGCGCGTACGACTTCATCCAGAAGCCCGTCGACTCTGCCCGCCTGCGCAACACCCTGCACAACGCGACCCACATGCGCGAAACCGAGCGTCAGCTCGAGGTCACCCGCCGCAAGCTGCGCGACACCGGCATCCTGGGCCCGCTGGTCGGCTCCTCCCGCAAAATGAAGGAGATCTACGCGCTGATCGAACAGGTCGCGCCGTCCAACGTTTCCGTGCTGATCACGGGCGAAAGCGGCACCGGCAAGGAGCTGGTGGCGCGCGCGCTGCATGCCCTGAGCCCCCGCAAGCCCCGGCCGTTTGTGGCCGTCAACTGCGCCGCCATCCCCGAAACCCTGATCGAGAGCGAGATCTTCGGTCACGAAAAGGGAGCCTTTACGGGGGCGATGGAGCGTCGCGCCGGCTGCTTCGAGCTGGCCGAGGAAGGCACTCTGCTGCTGGATGAGATCGGCGAGATGCCGGTCGCCACCCAGGCCAAGCTGCTGCGCGTGCTGGAGGATCACAAGCTGCGCCGCCTCGGCTCCAAGGTGGAGTCGCCGGTGGACGTGCGCGTACTGGCCGCCACCAACAAGAACCCTGATGCCGCAGTCGATGCTGGCCAGCTGCGTCCTGACCTGTACTACCGGCTCAACGTCTTCAATATCCATATGCCGCCGCTGCGCGACCACAAGGAAGACATCCCGGCGATCGTGGATTCCATGATCCAGGACATGAACGACAAGCATGGCCGCGCCGTACCGGGTGTGGAACCCGGCATGCTGCAGCGCCTGATGCAGTACGACTGGCCCGGCAACGTGCGCGAGCTGCGCAACACCATCGAGCGCGCGGTGATCCTCTGCGGCACTAACGCCGTGGGCACCCAGCACCTGCCGCCCGGCTTCGGTTCGCGCGGCGTGGAAGCCTCCGCCGAGCAGTCCATCGCCAATTCGGTCAAGGTCGAGGTTGGCACCACGGTAGATGAAGCCGAGCGCCTGCTGATCGTCAAGACACTGGCCTCCACCAACAACAACAAGACCCGCGCCGCCGAAATCCTCGGCATCAGCCTCAAGACCCTGCACAACAAGCTCAAGGAGTACAGCCAAAGCCGGCTTCGGCCCCGAAGCGACGCAGCCCCGGTTGCCGACCAGATCAAGGAGCAGAAGCACTAGGAACCGGGGGACATCCGCGCCGCCGCCGCGTTTTCCGCAGCCGTTTGAAGCAGCGCCTGTCCCCGGATCCGCAGCACTCCATGCGACTCAAAACCAAACTCGTGGCAGCCGTCACCGGCCTGGTTTTTCTGCTTGTCTCAGCCACCTCATGGCTGTACCTGTCGCGATCCATGCGGCAGTATATTGATCAGAGCTACTCCTCTACCGACATCATTGCGCATCAGGTGCTGTTCGCCACCCGCCAGGCAATCGAGCAGGGCGTCCTGCGTGGCACCATCGCCCCCAGTCTGCCTGCCGACCAGGTCGCGGCAACGCTGAGCCGCGACCCGGCGCTGAATGCGTTGATGGACTCCATCATCAGCTACTCGCCCACAACCTACGACATCACGGTCGCCGACAGCAGCAACATGGCACTGGTCAGCACCGACCCGCTGGTCACGGGGCACAAGCTGGCGTGGCGGCCCGACTACGGCAGGCTCCGCTATCGATCCCCGATCAAGATTCTGCAGATCGTGTTTGGCAAACCGCGGGTCTATGACCTGCCGCTCATGCTCGAGCGCAACAGCCATCCCTTCGCCTCGGTGCACATCGGCATGCGCACCAGCTTCCTGCTGCAGGTGTTCCGCCCCACACTGCTGAGCGCCGTAAGCTACACGGCGGCCGCGCTGCTGATCTCGCTGCTGGCCGCCGCGGTGGTCGCCTCGCTGGCGCTCGCGCCACTGGAGCAGATCAGCCGCAGGCTCGACGTCCTGAACGCCGAGGCAGCCGACGCGGCCGATACCCCGGCCGACCGGGTTGATACGCTGCTGCGGGTCTCGAGCAAGATCGAGCGCATCGGCGAGCGCATGCGCAATACGGAGGAAGTGTTCTCCGCGCTCAAGGAGAACCTCGACCAGATTCTCTCCAACCTGCAGGACGGCATGATGCTGTTTACGCGCGACTCCCGCGCCGTGCTGGTTTCGAGCTCGGTCGAGCGGTTCCTGGGTATTGAGCGGGAGCAGATGCTGGGCGCGCACGCGATCCAGATCTTCAGCCGCTCCACCCGGCTCGGGCGCATGGTGCGCGATGCCTTCCAGAACCGCACCTCCATTCCGCAGGCAGAGATCGAGATCGAAAGCGGCCGACGGATCCAGATTGCTCTGGAAATCATCCAGGACGAGCGCGAAAGCCTGGGTGCCCTGCTGACCCTGCATGACCTCGAATCCGTACGCGAGATCGAGAGCGAACTGGAGCTTTCCCGCAGGCTCTCGGCCATCGGCCGGCTCACCGGCGGCGTCGGCCATGAGGTAAAAAATCCCATCAATGCCATCGTGGTTCACCTGGAATTGATGCGCAACAAGCTCACCAATCCGGACGGCGGCAGCGATTCCCCGGCCATGCGCCACCTGGATGTGATCCAGAGCGAGATCCAGCGGCTCGACCGCGTTGTGCAAACCCTGATTGATTTCTCGCGCCCGGTCGAGCTGAAACTCCAGGACGAAGACCTCCGCGGAATCACCTCCAACGTCCTGCGCCTTGCCTCTGCGGAGTTCTCCAGTCAGGACATACAGCTCGAAACCGTGTTGCCGCAGCGCGCCGTGATGGTCAAGGTGGATGCAGACATGCTGCGCCAGGCCATCCTGAACATCGTGCTCAACGGCACGCAGGCAATGCCGGACGGCGGCACGCTGCGCATTTCGCTGACCGAGGAAGCCCGCTTTGCAGTACTGACAATCTCAGATACAGGCTCTGGCATAGCAAGTGAAGTTTTACCGCGTATTTTTGACCTATACTTCACTACAAAGCGTGATGGCAGTGGCATCGGTCTCGCCATGTGCTACCGCATCGTCCAGCTTCACTCAGGAGTAATCGAGGTGGAGTCAGAACCCGGCCGCGGCACGCAGTTTCGGCTGCAACTGCCGTTGAGCCACAGCAACGAACGGGATACGAAGAGCGCATCGCAACCGGCCACGGCACTCAGGCAGGAAAGCGAATGAGCGCTCCGCGCTGCCCTGCCCTTTTTACAACCTCCCCGTTCTCTTCCATACTTGCCATGGCCCTGCTGCCGCTTCTCTGCCTTGCCGGGTGCCGGCATCCGCAGCCGGCACCTCCACCGCCGGCCGCCACCACCGCGCCACCCATCACCCCATCGTCGATCACCGTGATCACGCCGCTACCATCCGTGCCTCCGAAGCGCAATCCGGACGTGACCCAGCAGGCGCAGACCGAGAATCCACCCGCCGCCCCGCCGCCGGCTGCTGAAAAGCCGAAGCGCCGCGCGAAGCACAAGGCCCCGGCAACCACGGCACCGGACGCTGCCGCGCCGGCGGTGGCCACGCATCCGGCAACGCCCGCCACGGGCGCGACCGGCACCAGCGCGCCGGCCCCGGATACCACGGCCGCCCCTACGCAGCCCGCGCCGGCAGAGGCAGCCAACACGCTCGGCCAGCTTTCCGCCGGCAACACCATTACCACGCGCGACCGGTCGCGCATCCTGGTGGAGATCCAGGAGCAGGATGCCCGCTTTGCCAAGGTCCCCGCGCCCAGCAGCAGCGAAGCTCGCGCCGTGCAGATACAGGTGCGCAGCTTTCTGGCCAAGGCCAGGCAGGCGCTGACCGAGAATGACCTGGACGGGGCCGAGACACTGACCACCAAGGCACGGGTGCTGCTGAACGAGCTGCTGAGCGAGTAGGCTTAGGCGCATGCCCGCGTCTGGCCGTACAACTGTGCTCGTCATCGGTGGTGGTCCAGCCGGGCTTGCCACCGCAATCGCGGCAGCGCAGGCAGGGTGCTTGGTCACCCTGGCCGAGCCGGGCCTTGGCACCAACGCCGCTGGCCGCTGCAGCCCGCTCGATAAGTGCTGCGGGGAAGGGCTGCTGCCGCCTGCGATCGAGGCACTCGGGCGTCTCGGGCTCAGCCGCGACCTGCTCGAAGCGCACGGCCGTCCCTTCCGCGGCATTCACTTCTGCTCGCCACGCCAGCAAGTCGCAGCCACGTTTGCCGCTGCCAGTCCGGGCATCGGCATGCGCCGGACCATGCTGCAGAGCCTGCTCGAGCGGCGGGCCTGTGAGCTCGGTGTCAGCATCCTCGCCACCTCGGCCCGCCTCGTACCGCAGCCGGGCGGCGTGCAGGTGCGCCAGGTATTTATAGATGGCATGACCTACACGCCTGACTGGATCGTTGGCGCGGACGGCTCCCGTTCGGCGGTGCGGCACGCAGCTGGCCTCGCCGGCGAGTACGTCACGTCCCAGCGCTACGCACTCCGGCAGCATTACGCCCTGCCCGCTGCCGACTTCGACCCTTCGCTGGTCCGCGTGTACTGGGCGCCGGGCACCCAGGCCTATGTCACCCCGATCGCTCCAGGACAGATCGGCGTCGCCGTGCTGTGCTCCGCAAAGCTGCGCAGCATGGCGTCTGCGCTGGAGCCATTCCCTGCCCTGCAGGCACTGCTCCGCAACGCCACGGTATGCAGCTCGCCGCGCGGTGCAGTCAGCGTGCATCGAAGCCTGCAGAGGGTCGGGCGCGGCAATGTGGCGCTGGTCGGCGACGCCTCGGGCAGCGTCGATGCCATCACCGGCGACGGACTTTCTCTGGCGTTTGCGCAGGCACTCGCGCTTCCCGGTGCGTTTGCGCAAGGCAGCCTCGCCTCTTACCAGCGGGCGCATGCAAAGCTGCTGCGCCCGGCGCGCGTCATGTCGCGGGCACTGCTCGCCATGGGGCACACCCCCTTGCAACCGACTTGGCGCTGCTGTCGCTCCGTTCCATCCCTGGCCTCTTCCAGGCGCTGCTCCGGCAACACACACGCACCTCAACCAGCACACCCATGGAGATCGACCTATGCCCGCCTGTACCCACCTCGATCAGATCCGCGACGTAACACCAAGCGCCCCCGGCTGCGAAGAGTGCCTTGCTTCCGGCGACAGCTGGGTCCACCTGCGCATGTGCCTCATCTGTGGACACATGGGCTGCTGCGACAGCTCGCCTAACCGCCACGCGACCAAGCATTTTCAGCACACCAAACATCCGCTGATGCAGTCCGCCCAACCCGATGAAAACTGGATCTGGTGCTACGTCGACGAGGTCACGATGGAGCCGGATCCCGCGTAGCAGGAACGACTCTGTATCGTCCAAATCGATCTCTCCGGCTAAGTCGCGCGATCCGGTAAGTTGAGCCCGCGCCTGAGTCCCCCCATGCGACTTGGGCAGGCAGGTTTCCGTCTCTTAAACAACGAGACACTGCGCGTGCTGAAAGGGATACGATCAATCAGCACGCGCATGCCCGCCTTAGCAGGCACGCGGTTGAACGCGCCTGCGACCCGAGCAGCCGAGTTCCCGAGGACCCGAGATGAGCAAAGAAACTGCGGAAGAGTTACCCAAGCCAGAAGTCTCCGAGCAGGACACAAAGCCGCGCTTTTCGCGCCGCAGCTTTCTGGGGCACCTTGGAGCAGCAAGCCTGGCAGCCACTGCCTCGCCCGTCCTGGCAGCCGCTCCGGCACTGCCCGCGGTCGATGAAGAGGTCGCAACCAGGAGCGAAGCTGGCAAGCGCACAGTCACCCTGCGCGTCAACGGCAGGCCCCGCACCGTGCAGATCGAGCCGCGTGTCTCCCTGCTGGACTGCCTGCGCGAAGAAATGGACCTCACAGGCACCAAGAAGGGTTGCGACCATGGCCAGTGCGGTGCCTGCACCGTGCACATCAATGGGCGCCGCGTGAACTCGTGCCTGACGTTTGCCGCAATGCATGAAGGTGACGAGATCACCACGATCGAAGGCATCGGTCAGCCCGGAAACCTGCACCCGGTGCAGGCGGCGTTCGTGGAGCACGATGCCTACCAATGCGGCATCTGCACCTCCGGCCAGATCATGTCGGCGGTGGCCGTGCTCAAGGAGCCATGGGGCGACAGCGACAACGCGGTGCGCGAAGCCATGGCCGGCAATCTCTGCCGCTGCGGCGCGTACAAGAACATCACCGCCGCGATCCAGCAGGCGCGCCACGCAGGCAACACCGCTGCTGACGGCCAGACCGTCAGCGCCTTTGTGCAGGAACACCTGGATGCCGCGAAAACCGGGAGGATTGCATGATTGACTTCTCACTCACACGCGCAGGCTCCACCGAGCAGGCAATACGCCTCGGAGCCAACGCAAAGACCGCCCAGCAGGGAGCGCTCGTGCGCTTCATCGCGGGCGGCACGACACTGGTCGACCTGATGAAGCTTGACGTCGAGCAGCCCCGGCAGGTGGTCGACATCAACGGCCTCGCCCTCGCGGACGTCGTGCGCAATCCTGACGGCTCGCTCCGGATCGGCGCATTGGTGCGCAACGCCGACCTCGCGCACAATCCCGAGGTCCTCAGGAGTTACCCGGTTCTCTCGCTCGCGCTGCTCAGCGGCGCCAGCGGACAGCTGCGCAACATGGCCACCACCAGCGGCAACCTCCTGCAGCGCACGCGCTGCACCTACTTCCGCGACACCGCCTTCCCCGCGTGCAACAAGCGCGAGCCCGGCTCCGGCTGTGCCGCCATCGAGGGCAACAACCGCATCAATGCCGTGCTGGGCACAAGCGAGCACTGCATCGCCACGCACCCGTCCGACATGGCGGTTGCCATGACCGCGCTCGAAGCGCGCATCCACGTGGTCGGACTCAAGGGCGAGCGCGACATCGCTATCGCTGACTTCTACCGCGTGCCCGGCACCACGCCCAACATCGAGAACGTGCTCGAACCGGGCGACCTGATCACCTATGTGACGCTGCCGGCAACCACGCCTGCAACGCGATCGCACTACCTCAAGCTGCGCGACCGCGCGTCGTACGAGTTCGCGCTTGCCAGCGCCGCGGTCGTCGTGGAGCTCGATGGCAAACGCATCCGCAAGGCACGCATAGCGCTGGGCGGCGTCGGCACCAAGCCATGGCGCTCGGAAGAAGCCGAGCGAGTGCTAGAAGGCAAGCCCGCCGAGGAAGCACACTTCAAGACCGCAGCCGAGGCCGCCATGCGTGCGGCCAAACCTTACCGCGAGAACGGCTTCAAGATCGAACTGGCACGGCGTTGCATTGTGCGCGCCCTCACCACGGTCACCTCCGAGCAGGCCTAGCCGCTCAGGCGATCCGGAAAGGTTGTGCATCATGGCAGACGACATCAACATGGCAAACCCGGCGCCTGGAACACCAGCCGCCATCCTGGGCTCGGCTGTTCCCCGCATCGATGGCCCGCTCAAGACCAGCGGCGTCGCGCGCTACTCGGCTGACTTCAACCTTCCCCGCATGGTGTACGCCGTGCCCGTGGTGGCCACCATCGGCAGCGGCCGCATCACCAGCCTCGATGCGACACAGGCCGAGGGCATGCGCGGCGTGCTCAAGGTCTATCGCCACGGCAACATGCCCAGGCTGTACAAGAGCAACCCCGCCAGCCGCACCGCGCAGGTCGGCGAAACCCGGCCGCCCATGGATGACGAGACCATCTACTACAACGGCCAATATGTAGCTGTGGTGGTTGCAGAAACCATGGACCAGGCGCGCGCGGCCGCCGGGGCGGTCAAGGTGCGCTACGCCACCACGCCGCTTAACATCTCGCGCGACCTGAGCGACGGCTTCACCGACAAGATGGAAGTGAAGAGCAAGCGCGGCGACGTGGACCAGGGTTTCTCTGCAGGCACGGTGACGGTTGACGAGACCTACATTACGCCGATCGAAACGCACAACCCGATTGAGATGCACGCCGTGGTTGCCGACTGGGATGGCCGCAACTTCACGCTGTATGAGTCGACCCAGGGCGTCGCCAATGCGAAAGAAGCAATGGCCGACATGCTCGGCGTGCCGCAGGAGAACATGCGCGTCGTCATGCAGTTCCTCGGTTCGGGCTTCGGCGGCAAACTCTTCCCGTGGACGCACACCCCGATCGCTGCTGCCGCGGCACGCGATCTGAACCGGCCGGTAAAGCTCGTGGTCGACCGCCACATGATGTTCACCAACGTGGGTCATCGTCCGCGCACGGTACAGCGGGTACGGCTTGCCGCGACCTCCGCAGGCAAGCTCACCTCGATCTCGCACGACTATGCCAGCGACTCTTCCCTGCTTGATGAAAAAGGTGAGAACTGCGGCGAGGCCACGCCCCTGCTGTGGAGCACGCCCAACCTCCGCGTGCGCGCCTCGGTGGTGCGCCGCAATCTCGGCACACCCACGCCCATGCGCGGCCCCGGCGCGGTGCCTGGTCTCTATGCAACAGAAAGCGCCATGAACGAGCTTGCCATCAAGCTCAGAATGGACCCGGTCCAGCTTCGCCTGCTCAACGAACCCGAGCTCGACGAGAGCACCGGCAAGCCTTTCTCATCGCGGCACCTGAAAGAATGCCTCACCACCGGCGCGGAGAAGTTCGGCTGGAGCCGCTACAACCCCGAGGTTGGCTCGATGAAGAAGGGCGACCTCACGATCGGCTGGGGCGTCGCGGCTGCGTCGTGGATTGCGGGTCGCTCCGGTACCGACACACACGTCAGCATGAACGACGACGGAACTGTCCGCGTGGTGTGCGGCACGCAGGATATCGGCACCGGCACGTACACGATCTTTGCGCAGGTGGTGCACGCCCGCACGGGAGTGCCGATGGACCGCATCAAGGTCGTGCTCGGCGACACACGGCTGCCATCGGGCCCCATGTCCGGCGGCTCCATGGTGACCGGCTCCGTGCTGCCGTCCATCGACGAAGCAGCCAGGGAAGCGATGGGTCAGCTGCTCAAGATCGCCACCAGTGGCAATCCCGCGCCTTTCCCCGGCGCCAAGGTCGATGACCTCGCACTGACCGATGGCTATGTGCACCTGAAATCGGGGGCACCTGCCAGCGGCGTGCGCTTCGAGAAGATCCTGCAGGACGCCAACGTCCGCGCAACCGGCGGCAAGGGCAGCACGCAGTCCAGCTTTGAGAGCGATGCGGCGAAGAAGTTCTCGTTCCACTCCTTCGGTGCGCACTTTGTCGAGGTGGAATACGACCCCGGCATTGCGCGGTTGCGCGTCTCCCGCGTTGTCTCCGTGATCGATGTCGGCAAGGTCATCAACGCGCGTGCTGCTCGCAACCAGATCGAGGGTGCAGTCGTGATGGGCGTCGGCATGGCGCTGTTTGAAGAAACCCAGTACGACGCCCGCACCGCGCGCCCGACCAACAACAACCTTGCCGATTACATCATTAGCTCCAACCCGGACACGCCGGAGATGGACGTCGTCTTCCTCGACTACCCCGACACCAACCTGAGCAGCTTCGGCGCGCGCGGCGTTGGGGAGATTGGGCTTGCCGGTGTGGCGCCGGCGATCACCGCCGCGATCTACCAGGCGACCGGTGTGCGCAAGCGCGAGCTGCCTGTCCGCATCGAAGACCTGCTGCACCCCGCACCCGCGCTGCACAGCATTTAAGCAGCGCACATACAAACAAAGGGGCGCACTCTTCAGAGTGCGCCCCCTTCTGTTTCCGGCTCAAGCTCGCTGCACCGGCTCAGGCAGGCGATGCTTCCTGCTCCTGCAGAGCAAGGGATCGACGCTCATCGCGCCGCTCCAGCCACAGAGCGCTCAACGCGATCACCACGGCCACGACAGCCACGATCGCGCTCGCAATCGAGAGACTCGCATACGAGAACCCGGCGGTCAGCACCAGGCCGCCCAGCGCCGCGCCGCTGGCATTGCCCAGGTTGAACGCGCCCTGGTTGAGCGTGGAAGCAAGGTTAGGCGCGCCTTTTGCCTGGTCCACGACGCGCGCCTGCAATGGCGACCCCACCGCAAACTGCACCAGCCCCCACACAAAGACCATCACCGTCGCCGGGATCATGCTGTGCTCGGTCAGCGGCATCAGCAGAAAGATCGCAATCAGCAGAACGAAGCCGCCGAGCACGGACGGCATCTGCTTCCAGTCGCCCAGCCTGCCGCCCAGCAGGTTGCCCAGCGTGATGCCCACTCCGAAAACCACCAGCACCCACGTCACGGCGCTTGGGGCAAGGTGCGTAACTGACTCCAGGATCGGCGCAATGTACGTGAACACGCAAAACAGCGAGACCGAAGAAAGCGTGCTCAGCGCCAGCACCAGCTGCACCTGCGGACGCAGTACCGCGTGCAGCTCGTGCTTGAGGTGCATCGCCTCGGCAGGCTGCGAAGGCACCAGGCGCAGCAGCCCAGCCGCGGCGAGGAGACCGATCGGCACCAGCGCCCAGAACGCGAAGCGCCAGCCGAAGGCATGCCCCAGCGCGGTGCCGGCCGGCACGCCCAGCACATTCGCCAGCGTGAGCCCGGCAAACATCAGCGCGATGGCCTGCGCGCGCTCGGCGCGCGGCACCAGGTTCGAGGCCACAATGCTGCCAATGCCGAAGAACGCGCCATGGCAGAGCGCCGTGAGCACGCGCGCGCCCAGCAGCAACCCGTACGTGGGCGCCAGCGCACAGCACACATTGCCGGCAATAAACACGCTCATCAGGATCAGCAGCGCATGCTTGCGATCCATGCGCGAGAGTGCCAGCGCGACAATCGGCGACCCGACGGTGACGCTGAGCGCGTACCCCGAGACAAGCAGCCCGGCCTTGGGAATGCTGACCGTGAACGAGCGGGCCAAGTCCGGCAGGAGCCCCATGATGATAAATTCCGAGGTGCCGATGCCAAAGGCGGAAACCGCGAGAGCAAGCAGGGGTTTTCGCATAGATATCCCATTGTCCTTGGTCCGCGTTGAAAGTGCTACCAGCCAGCGCACACGCAGGGTGAAGAAACGGTTACGCGTGCGCACCGACGCGCCTTCGCCACCAGACCGCACGCACTCGTTCCGCCATCCCATCTCGCCTTCCCGTCTCGCCTTCCTGCGCCCGGAACCGTAAGATTTCCCTATGACCACTCCTGCGCAGCTAGACCTCTTGAACCAGCGCTT
Organism: Acidipila sp. EB88; assembly: GCF_003858395.1. Taxonomy (GTDB): domain Bacteria; phylum Acidobacteriota; class Terriglobia; order Terriglobales; family Acidobacteriaceae; genus EB88. The sequence continues at coordinate 195,761 of NZ_QWEV01000005.1, forward strand.
CGGCATCGATCACGTGGCACACGTTGCCGCGGGCCACGGCGGTTTGCCTGTTTTGTCCATCACCACGCCGGCAGCCAGCGCACAGATCTCGCTGCACGGCGCACAGGTTCTCTCATGGCAGCCGGGCACATCGGGCGAGGTGCTGTTCCTGAGCCAGCACTCGCGTTGGGAAGATGGCAAGGCCATCCGCGGTGGCATCCCGGTCTGCTTTCCATGGTTCCGCGCCAAGACCGATGACCCCAAGGCACCCGCGCATGGCTTCGCACGCACCCGGAGCTGGACCCTCGCGGCGCTCGAGCAGACAGGGGAAGGCGTACAGGCAACGCTCACGCTCGAGAGTGATGAATCAAGTCGCCAGTGGTGGCCCCATGCGTTCGCACTCACCTATCGCATCACCATCGGCGCCGCACTGCACCTGGCACTCACGGTCACGAACACCGACAACGCAGCCTGGCAGTTTGAAGAAGCACTGCACACCTACAACAAGGTCTCCGATGTGCGCACCGTTCGTGTGCAGGCACTCGACGGCGCTGCGTTTCTCGACAACATGGACGGCAACAAGATCAAGCAGCAGTCGGGCGAACTGCAGCTACAGCGCTCGGCGGACAACGCCTACCTCGATACGCATGCCGCGCCTGAGATTGTGGACCCGGCTGCAGCGCGCCGCATCCTGCTTGAGAAACAGAACTCCGCGACCACCATCGTCTGGAACCCGTGGTCTGACGGTGCCGCCGCGCTTGCGGATCTTGGAGACGAAGAGTGGTCGCAGTTCCTCTGCGTCGAGGCAGGCAACATCCTCAGCGACAAGGTGACTGTGCAACCGGGCGCCGAACATACGCTCCAGGCGAGGCTTTCCGTGACACCCACATCCTAGTCACGACGCGCGGGGTCCGGCCAAATCGAATTGCTATGATGGCAGCGCACATATCTTCGGTCGAGGCAGCCGAATGACACCTGTAGGCCACGTAGAGAGCCTCTGGCGCTACCCCGTCAAAAGCATGCGCGGCGAGCAGTTGCAGGCAGCATTTGCAACAGTGCGCGGCATTTGCGGCGATCGCAGGTTTGCCATCAGCAGCTCAGCCGCGCCTGCGGTTCTGCCTTATCTGACCAGCCGCACGCAGGAACAGATGCTGCTCTACCGGCCCTTCTGGCCTGCGGGCTCGGAGCCCGAAACCTGGGACGTGGATGCTGCCAGACGCGCACTCCTGGTGGAAACACCAACGGGCGAGCAGCTTGCGCTTGATGATCCGCGGCTGTTGCAGATGCTGGGCGAGCAGCTCCGCGTTCCCACCACGCTTGCCGTGGTGGCCAGCGCGGCCGCGCTGACCGATGAACTTCCCTTGTCGTTGTTCTCCGTGCAAACCGCTCGTCAGCTCGAGCAGGAGATCGACACACCCGTGGATAAACGGCGCTTCCGCGCAAACGTGTATCTCGACCTTGCGAACGCGACAGGTTTTGCCGAGGACCACTTTGTAGGCCGTCGCCTGCAACTCGGCAGCGCCGGCCAGGGCCGGGACGCAACGGCGGTGATCGTCGAGGTGGTGCGGCGCGATCCCCGCTGCAAAATCATCACGCTCTCGCCGGATACAAGCGAAGCCTCGCCGCAAATTCTGCGCCACGTTGCCACCACGCACGAACGCTGCGCCGGGGTGTACGCCACGGTCGTGCAGGAGGGCTGGCTCCGGCAGGGCGATGCCGTGTTTCTCCTGGACTAACCCCGCGCAGCGCGAACAGGCATTCAGCCGCTACTGCGCCATGCCCCCGGCCTCGGTGCGTCGAATAAACGCGGCGACCCGGTCGTGCAACTGGTGCAACGAGTCCTGGTGCAGATACACCATGTGCCCCGACTCGTAAAAGTCATACTCGATGTTGCCGGCAAGCTTCTGCGGAATCGGCAGGTGATGCTCCTCGTACACCGCGGCATAGAACGGCGTTGCCAGGTCGTAGTAGCCGCCGTTCACCATCACCTGCATGCCGGGGTTCTGCTTCATCGCCAGCGCCAGGTCGGTCAGCACCTCGGTCGCGGTCGGCAGGCTGTCCTGCTGCGCTTTGCGGCTCCAGTCCCACTTGAAACCAGGCAGGGCATACGCCGAAGGCTTGAAGGTAAGTCCCTCGCCATACTTCAGCTCGTTGCGAACGTACGAGTTGAACACCGACACGTAGGCCGAGGAGACGGCAGAGCTTGCCGGGTCGTAGCCGGGCGTCTTTTCCAGCGGATCGAGCGTGGGGCTGGTGAAGCGCGTATCCAGCCGGCCGGTATGGTTCAACTCGCCACCAAGCAGCGTGTGCTCAAACTCGCCACCACTCACACGCAGGTTCGCCCGCAGCAGGTACTCCACCGGCAGGCCCGTATAGTCATGCAGCTTTTCGGCAGTGGCCTGCTTCTCAGCCGCCGGCAGCTCCGTGCCTTGCGCCAGCGCGTGGAGATAAGGCCCGGTGGCGAACGCTTCCACCTCCTTGAGAAACGGCTCCAGCGCCGCGGGTTGCTGGGCAAGCTTGTGATGGTACGCAGCGGTCGCGGCATACGTCGGCAGCGCCAGTGCGAAAGGCAGATCATTCCCAGGCGTCACCGTGTCGATATCCGTATCGAAGAACAGGATCTGCGAGAGCAGGATCACCCCGTTCAGCCCGATGTCCTTGCGATTGCACAGGACGTTGGCAAGCACCGCTGAACGGGTAGTGCCGTAACTCTCTCCGAACAGATACTTCGGCGAGTTCCAGCGGTCGTACTTACCCAGGAACCGCGCAATGAAGCGAGAGAATGCCTCGGCATCCTGGTCCACACCCCAAAAGGCTTTGCCGGGCTCTTTGCCCTGCAGCGTACCAAAGCCGGTGCCGGGCATGTCGATAAACACCACGTCGCTCACGTCCAGCAGGCTGTACGGGTTATCCGCCAGCTGGTACGGCGCGGCGCCGGTCGGCTTGTTGTCCGCACTCACCACGTGTTTCGGCCCGAGCGAGCCCATGTGCAGCCACATCGTTGAAGACCCGGGTCCGCCGTTGTAGAAAAACGTCACTGGCCGCGGCGCATGCGCACCAGCCACCGAGTAGTACACGTAACTCATCCGCGCCACCGGCGGATCCTTGTCCGGGTCCGTGTGCGTCTTGCCGTCCATCCACTTACCATCCAGCGTCAACATTGCGTCGTCCGCATCGCTCGCGCCCACGGGCAACGTACCCACCACGGCCTTGTAGGTAATGTGCTGCGCACCTGCATTCGTGGAGCCGGTGGTAGTGCTGTCCGGCGGCGCCATCCCGATGCCCGGCGACGGACCGTCGTCGGCATGCAGCCGCGGTATACAGGGATCCACCAGCAGGCAGCACAGGGAAACAAGCAGCGGGGCACTGAAACAAACAGGACGCAGAGGAACCTCCGGGAGCAGGACCAGTGGGAGTTAAGAGCACTGCTGGTGGGGAGAGAAACAAGGGCAGTGGTGAGCCCCAGCATAGCGCAGTCCGCACGCCGTGAACTGCGGAAAACGCCGCGCCGAACCGTGCCCACGGCGCGCCGCTTGCACGAAGCATTCGACCTGGAGTGCGCGCTGGAGGATGATGAAGACATCGTGATCAACCCTGACTCACACCCAGCCTCCAGCACCTCGCTTGCCCGCGTGAACTGGGCCGGTAACTACGCGTACCAGGCACAGGAACTACTCTCCCCCGCGACCGTGGAAGAGGTACAGCAGGCAGTGCGCAGCAGCACCGCACTGCGGGCACTCGGCTCCGGCCACTCGTTCAACAGCCTGGCCGACACCGGCGGTGCCCAGCTTTCGCTGCGCGCGCTCAACAGCATGGAGCTCGACCGCGAACGCCAGACGGTGCGGGTCGGCGGCGGTGTCACCTACGGGCAACTGGCGCCGTGGCTGGATGCGCAGGGGCTCGCGGTGCACAACCTCGCTTCCCTGCCGCACATCACGGTTGTCGGGGCCTGCGCCACCGGCACCCACGGGTCAGGCACCGGCAATGGCTGCCTGGCCACGGCCGTCACCGCCCTTGAGTCCGTCGACGGCAACGGCGAGATCCACACCGGCTCGCGCGCCGCTGATGGTGAGTCATTCGACGGCACTGTGGTCGCGCTCGGCGCACTCGGCGTGGTCACCGCCATCACGCTTGCCGTGCAACCTGCGTTCCAGGTCGCGCAGACCGTGTACCAGAATCTCGATTTCGACCGCCTCGCCGATGGCGTGGACGCGATCCTCGGCAGCGCCTACAGCGTCAGCCTCTTCACCGACTGGCAGCATCACCGCGCCACGCAGGTCTGGCACAAACAGCGCGTCGAACCCCGGGAACTCGCGAGCCAGGAACGCACCCCGCTTCCACAGCAGTTTCACGGCGCCCAACTGCAACAGGCAAAGCTCCACCCGCTGGGTGACCTGCCCGCCGAAAACTGCACGGCACAGTTCGGTGAGCACGGCCCCTGGTACGAGCGCTTGCCTCACTTCCGGCTCGACTTCACCCCGTCCAGCGGCGCCGAGCTGCAGACCGAATACTTTGTAGACCGGCGCGACGCATGGGCTGCGATCCAGGCAGTGGAGGAGCTGCGCGACAGCATCACGCCGCATCTGCTGGTATCAGAGTTGCGCGCCGTTGCCGCCGACTCGCTCTGGCTCAGCATGGCCTTCGAGCGCGACTCGCTTGCCATCCATTTCACCTGGAAGCCGCACGGCCCCGCCGTGGCAGCGCTTCTGCCCCGCATCGAGGCCAGGCTCGCACCGTTCCGCGCGCGTCCTCACTGGGCCAAGTTGTTTGCGATGGATGCCCGGTCGCTCCGCGCGCTGTATCCGCGCATGGATGACTTTCTCGCATTGCGATCCGCTTGCGACCCGCGCGGCGTGTTCTGGAACCAGTTCCTCGCGGAACACCTCACCGCCGCCCGCTAAGCTGCACCAGGGTAAGCGCCGCCGCGCCAGGGTTAAGCAGCGCCGCACCGGGCTTTAGTCAGCGTTGATCGGGGCCGGCACCGGCAGCTCGCCCACCTGCAGCGGCTCGGTGTGGCTCGCGGCCTCGTGCCTGCGCTCGCGCGTGCTTCGCGCCCGCAGGCGCAGCCACACCACCGGCCGCTCCACCAGGTAATACGACCCAAAGCCGGCAAGCAGCACTGCGACCAGGTCGGTGAGCGGGCTCCGCGTCCACCACGCGCCCCGCCACCCGTGGATCATCGCCGACTGGTACAGGTACAGGCTGTAGGAGGCGACTCCGAGCAGGGCAATTGGCGGAAAGTTCAGCACCCGGCCGACGAAGCTTGCCGGGTTGCGCGCTACCCAAACAATAAAGAACGCGATCAGCAGCGACTCCAGCGTGTAGCCGAAGGTGAAGGTGTACGCATTGCCCACTGCTACACGCAGCACCGGCGCAAGAATGCAGAAGAACACGGGCGCCAGCCACCACATCTTGCTGGCCCGTGCGTAGGCGCGTTCAAACCGGGGCATGCCCAGGCAGATGGCCGCCAGGCAGCCTGCGAACAGGCTGTCCATGCGGCCCGGCAGCACCGAACCCTGCTTGTGCGCCAGGATGGGCGAGTGCACCGCAAACATAGCCATGCGCAGCACCGGGCTCGCCAGGATCAACCCAAGTGACGCCCAGGCCGCCAGCCGCTTGCCGCCCCTTCGCAATGCCCAGATCAGCAGAAACGGCCACAGGAGGTAGAACTGCTCCTCCACCGCGAGCGACCACATATGCTCGGTCAAAAACGAGCTGACGCGCGGAAAGATGCCGCCCACAAACAGGCCCGCGCCCAGGATCGAAGACCACGGAACAGCTTTGCCGGCCACCTTGCACACCACCGCCGCCACGGCCAGGTACACGAACAGGGGCGGCAGAATGCGCGCCGCTCGCCGCCCAAAGAACCCGGCGAGCGAGATCGACCCCGTGCGTTCCTGCTCGCGCAGCAGCAGCGTCGTGATCAGGAAGCCGCTGAGGACGAAAAACACCTCCACGCCATCGGGTGCAAGCGCGGGAAAGTTGATCACGGTGAACCGCTGCTGGATGTGGCACAGGATTACGGTCGCCACCGCAAAGGCGCGGATGCCGTCAAGACTCGGGATGCGGTGGGATTGACTCACAGGCTGTTCCAATTGTAGAGAGTCCGCGGGAGATCGGCGTAGTGTCGTTTGTAACGTTTCGGCCTACTTGGCGGCTGCTTCCGCACCCGGTACCGCGTCGGCTGCCAGTGGCGTAAGGATCCCGAGCTGCTCGTAGATGGGCCGCATATCCTTGCGCACCGCCGGCATCTGCCGCAGAAACCAGAAAGCGCCGATGCAGCAGCACGCCCCGGTCAGTTGCACCGCGCGCGGCGCGCCCAGCGTATGCGCCAGCGTGCCGGCCAGCAGGCTGCCAAACGGCGCCATGCCTACAAACGCCATGGTGTAGTAGCTCATCACGCGGCCGCGCCGGTCTTCCGGCACCAGCGTCTGGATGATGGTGTTGCTGGCCGTCAGCCCCTGCATCATGCCCCAGCCCACCACCACCATCAGCAGCATCGACAGCCACATCACGTGCGAGAAGCCGAACGCCACCAGGCCCAGCCCGAACGTCGCCCCCGCAATCGGGATCATCTTGAGCAGCCCCTTGATGGAGCGGCGCAGCACCAGCGAAAACGCCGAAACCAGCGAGCCGATCCCGGCTGCGCCCATCAGGAAGCCCAGCGTGTGCGCGCCGCCATGCAGCACCTGCCCTGCGAACACCGGCATCAGCACCATGTACGGCCAGCCCATTAGGCTCACCACGGCAAACATCAGCAGGATCGTGCGAATAGGACGGAACGTCGAGACGTAGTCCCAGCCTTCGCGCATCTGGGCTAGCATGCCGGTTGTGGCCCGCGCCACCTTGGGCACGGAGATCCGCATCAGCAGCAGCGAGGCCACCACCGCGATATAGCTCAGGCCGTCCACCAGGAAGCACCAGCCTTCGCTCGACAGGCTGATCACGATGCCGGCGATCGACGGCCCCACCAGTCGCGCCACGTTCACCATCGACGAGTTGATCGCAATGGCATTTTGCAGGTCTTTGCGGTCGTCCACCATCTGCACCATGAACGACTGGCGCACCGGCATGTCAAAGGAGTTCACCACCCCCTGCAGCACAGAGAGCGCCACCACCTCATGGATGGTGATGCGGTGCGTCAGCGTCAGCCCCGCCAGCAGTAGCGACTGCACCATCGCCGCCAGCTGCGTTGCGATCAGCACCTTGCGGCGATCCATCCGGTCTACCAGCACGCCCGCGAATGGCGCAATCAGGAACGTCGGGATCTGCCCCGCGAAGCTCACGGTACCCAGCAGCAAGGCCGAGCCGGTCAGCCGGTACACCAGCCACGAGGTCGCGACCCGCGTCATCCAGGTGCCGATAAGCGAGATGCTCTGGCCAGAGAAGAACAGCCGGAAGTTGCGGCCGCGCAGCGCTCGCCAGGCGTGCGCGTACCGCCCCTCGGGCGCAGCCGGTATCAATGGAGCAGTCGCCATGCGTCTCTCTTGGAACGCCTAGTGCGCGGCCACGGGTTCACTCGCACCCGCGCGAGGATTGTTCTTCTGCAACAGGAACGCCAGCAGCACCATGCAGCACGATGCAGCGAACAGGATCCAGAACACGTCCACGTACGCGAGCGTCACCGACTGCGACTGCAGGTTGTTCAGAATCTGTCCATTCGCCAGGTGCTGCGAGTTCGCAGCGCCCATCTTGGTCGTGAACGTGCCCTGGTAGCGCCCAAGCTGCTGCTGATAGTTACTGCTCGATGGCGAGACGTACTTCATCAGCTGGTCCTGGTGGAACTGGCCGCGTTCGGTCACCGCGGCATTGGTCAGCGCGATCAGGATCGAGCCGCCGATGTTGCGCACGAAGTTGATAAGTCCGGAAATCTGGTTCGACTTGGAACGAGGCAGCCCGAAATATACCGCGGTTGTAATCGCGATAAACACCAGCGGAATCGAACCGATCTGCACCACGCGCAACCATTCCGCTGTGTGGAACGACATGCCCAGGTTCAGCTTGGTCGCAGTCAGCCAGTACGCCAGGGCCAGCACCGCAAACCCGAACGCGATGATGTTCCTCGCTGGGAACCGCGTGACCGCCTGCCCGGCCAACGGCATGACGAACAGCAGCGCCACGCCGCCGCCGGCGAGCGAGAGGCCGGCGATCGTAGCCGTGTAGCCCAGCTGCGCCTGCAGGAACTGCGGCTGCAGCACGGTGGTCGCGTTCAGCAGGCCGCCGGTCAGCAGCATCAGGAAGCAACAGGTGGCGAAGTTTCGGTTCTTGAACAGCCGCAGTTCCATCAGCGGCGTCTTGGCACCCCACCACTGCCAGATGAACAGCAGAGTGATAGTGACGGCAAACGTAATGCCGAAGAACAGGATAAAGTGCGAACCGAACCAGTCCTTCTCCTCGCCCTTGTCCAGCATGACCTGCAGCGAGCCCATCGAAAGCACCAGCAGCGCCACGCCGATGTAGTCGACCTTGAAGAAGTTCTTGAGGTCGGACTGGCTCCACGGTGGATCCTCTACCAGCCGGCCAGTAAGAATGAACGCAAGAATACCCACGGGCAGATTGATGTAGAAGATCCATCGCCAGCTGTAGCTGTCGGTCAGCCACCCGCCGATCACCGGCCCGATCGAAGGCGCCAATACGGCAACCAGTCCGTACAGGGCAAAGGCAAGCCCGCGCAGTCTAGGCTCAAATGAATCCGCCATGATGGCCTGCGCCATGGGCTGCAGACCACCGCCGCCAGCGCCCTGGAAGACGCGGAAGATCAGCAGCAGGGGCAGTGACGGCGCAATCCCGCAGAGCAGCGACGAGACCGTGAAGACCACGATGCAGCACATGAAGAAGCGCTTGCGCCCCAGCACACTCGACGCCCAGCCGCCCATCGGCAGCACAATCGCGTTGGCGACGAGGTACGAAGTCAGCACCCAGGTGCTTTCGTCGTTGCTGGCGCCCAGCGATCCGCCGATGTACGGCAACGCCACGTTCGCAATCGAGGTGTCCAGCACCTCCATGAACGCGGCAAGCGCAACGGTCGCGGCAATCAGCCATGGGTTGACCTTGGGTCGCCATTTTGCGTCGTACTCACCTGCCATCTACACCTCTGCGCACCCTCACTGCGGGCGCGGTCTAGCCCTCTAGATGCTCGCGCTACGGGAACGACGCGGAAACTTCGCGCTGGGCAGCGACACTCCTGTCATTCGGTGTGCCCGCTCAATCCCTCATGCCGGGCTCCGCAATCAGCCTTCAGCGGAGGTTTGGCTACCGGTAAGTCGCCGTGCGCCATATGTTTGCGGCGCAACGGGCCGCCGCAACGAAGCACGTGGGGCTGCTCTGGAACACCCCCACGACAGCACTACCCAGGCCTTAAAGCCCCGCCTTGCCGGAGTTGTCGATTGCGCCGCCCAGGTGCTCGTCCAGGAACGCCATCGTCCGCGCACGCGCTTCATTTGCCGCGGCCTCGTTGTAGCTCCCGCGTTCGTCGCAGTTGAAGCCGTGCCCTGCTTCATACAGGTAGACCGGCACGGCAGGATGCGCCACCCGGATCGCTTCCACGCCGGTCTGCGGAATGTGGTCGTCCTGCAGGCCAAAGTGCAGCATCACGGGTGCCTGGGGTTGCAGCTCATTGCGCTCCGCGATCAGCCCTCCGTAGTACCCCACGGCCGCACTCACCGGCAGCTCGGCGGCTGCCACCCATGCCAGGGAGCCGCCCAGGCAAAAGCCCACGACGCCCACCTTGGTCTTGTATTCGTCGCGTGCGTACTCCACGGCTGCCCGGGTGTCAGCTACCGCAAGGTCGAAGTCAAGCTGTCCATAGATCGCCATGCCCCGCTGCGAACCTTCGCTCGTGTACTCAGCCTCGAAGCCACGCTCATAGCGATCAAACAACGCGGGGGCGATGGCCAGGTAGCCTTCCGCGGCATACCGGTCGGCAACCGAGCGGATGTGATGGTTGACGCCGTAGATCTCCTGCAGGATCACCACCGCAGCCTTGGGAGTTCCCTCCGGACTGGCTACATACGCATCCAGGGTGTGTCCATCCGCCGCCTGCAACTTCGCTGTTTCACTCGACATGTAGGTCCTTCTTCGGGTTTGCCTGTCGCATACGCATCAGGGCTTTGAGCTGCCTTCGCCGGAAGGCGCGGCACCGGACCAGTAGTCTGTTCGCGCCACCACCTGCCCGGCCACGCCACCCTTCAACTCTACCTGCAGCTTGTGAATGCCGGGCGCGGGGTCGGTCGGGTGGAACGACAGCATGTAGCGGTTGCGCGCATGGCTGGCCAGCTCCGATACCCGGTCCTCAAAGCCACGCTCGCCTGTAAAGCTCATCGATTCCCCGCCGCTCATCACCGCCAGCGACTTCGCGGCATTGCTCTTCATCGCGTTAAAGGCCAGCTGCGCCAGGTATACCGGGTTCATAAACTGTCCCGCGCCAGGATGCATCAGCGCATCCAGGGCATCGGCCTTTGCCGGCGACCATGTAAGGTTCAGCACCAGCGTATTGCTGGTCCCGATCCGCTCCACCAGTTGCTGGGCGCTCACCTGCTTGCTGCCGTGGTCGCGCGACTCGCTCACTAGCAGCAGGATCCTGCGGCGGTCCGCCGGCCGCTTTTCCAGCAGGTCGATCGAGAACGCCGCGGCATCCAGCAGCGCGGCCCCGCCATCGCCCGGCTCCAGCTGGTCCAGGTCGTTCTGCAGCAGGTCCGTGTCCTTGGTCCAGAACTCCTGGTAGTTGATCTGCGAATCGAACTCCACCAGCGCGACCTCGCCATTGCCGTTGCCCAGGAAGAGGCTCACTAGCGGCGCCAGCCGCACAAACTTCTCAAACTGCATCCCGCTGGAACGCCCCTTCTCCACGCACACCACGAGCGAAACCGGCGTCGTGTCCAGGTCTTCATCCACGCGGATCTTCTGCGGCACCCCGTTATCAGTCAGCGTGAACGCATCCGCACCCAGCCCGTAAACCACTGAGCCATCCCTGGCCGCTACCAGGGTGGGCACCAGCACCAGCTCGGTGGAAACACGCAGGGTCGTGGTCGCGTCGCCTGCCTGCGGCGCTGCCACGCCGGATTGAGCAGACACGGCAGGCTCGGGCTGCACCGGCACACCACTTGAGGCTGCGCCCTGTGCCGGCTGGGTGGCCGGGGCTTGCGCCCCTGAGGGCAGAGTCACGCCACACAGGATCGCCGTCAGCAACCACCCGACGGCAGCCACACGCCTTGCCCGCTCGCCGGCGGACGATGGTTGTGCTTGCTCTTCGCGGTGCTTCAGCATCCAGTCCTTAAGCATCCTGCTCCACCTTTTTCCCGGCTTCCATCTCGCCGGTCCAGCGAAGAAAGCTGAGCAGTTGCCGGCGCTCGCGCCAGGTAAACCCCACCACGTCGCGCGCGGTCAGCGTCTCGGCATGCATGCCTGAGTAGGTCTCGATGCGCCATCGAATATAGGGGCTTTGCCACGGTCGCAGGCGGTAACCACGCGTCGCATTCCAGATAAAGCGCACCCCTGCCAGCATGCAGCCAGTATAACGGGCCTCCCCCGGGGCGAAGGCCGCCGCAACCGGTAAACTGGAAGCGATGATTCCTACACTTGAATGGACCGATGCCGGTGTTCGCTTCCTCGACCAGACCAAGCTGCCGCTTGAGGAAACCTACGTCCTTGCCACCACCTACCAGCAGGTAGCCGACGTGATCTTCACCATGGTGGTGCGCGGCGCACCGGCCATCGGCGTTTCCGCAGCCATGGGCGTCGCGCTCGGCGTCGAGCGAAGCCATGCCCAGGACCTCGCGGCGCTCCGGCCGGAGTTTGAAACCATCTGCCGGACGCTTGCTGCGACCCGTCCCACCGCCGTGAACCTGTTCTGGGCCATTGCGCGCATGCGCGACCGCTTCGAGGCGCTTGCGGCAGAGCCGGGCGCCACCCTCGCCAGCATTCGCAGCGGCCTCACCCATGAAGCCCGGCAGATGTACACCGAAGACATTGCCGCCTGCGAAACCATGGGAGCTTTCGGCGGCCCCTTGCTGCCGAAGCAGGGCGGCGTACTGACCCACTGCAACGCCGGCGCACTCGCCACCTGCGGCTACGGCACCGCGCTCGGGGTGATCCGTTCCGCAGTCACTGCCGGCTCCACGCTGCGCGTGTATGCCGATGAAACCCGTCCCTTCCTGCAGGGTGCACGCCTCACCGCGTGGGAGATGATGCACGACGGCATCCCCACCACCGTGCTCTGCGACAACATGGCCGCAACGCTGATGCGTCAGGGCAAGATCCAGGCCGTGATCGTCGGCGCCGATCGTATCGCCGCCAATGGCGACGTGGCCAACAAGGTCGGCACCTACGGCGTGGCCATTCTCGCCAAGGAACACGGCATTCCGTTTTACGTCGCCGCACCCTGGTCCACCGTCGATACCGCCACCGCAACGGGCGATCAGATCGAGATCGAGCAGCGCCATGCCATCGAGGTCACCCACCATGCGGGCACGCAGCTCACGCCGCACAACGTGGATATTGAGAATCCCGCGTTCGATGTCACGCCTGCTAAATATGTAACAGCCATCATTACTGAACGCGGCATCATCCACGCTCCCTCGATCGCCTCCATGGCAGCCATGGAAAAAGCGGAAAAGACGGAACAAGGCGCGTCCGCGCTGCCCGTGTCTTCTCCCCAGCCCGCGTAACACCCGCCAGTCACCACCTTCAACCATCTTTCAGTCACAGCAACTTAGCCGATCAGCCTGGCGATCTCCACGCCTTCCCTGGTCGGCTGTGTCTGAAAGCCCTCCGCTTCGCGCAGCTCCGACCCTATGACGCGCATGTTTCCAGCCCATCCGGTGTTCTCCTTGCAGTCCGTTCAGGACGCAGGTACAGTGGCGGACAGTCAGGAGCGGGGCAACCCGCCGGACTTTCGGCTGCGGCCAGATCTATCCAGGAGTTACCGATGTTAAAAGGTTTTCGCGATTTCATCCTGCGTGGCAACGTAGTCGACTTGGCAGTTGCAGTCGTCATCGGTGCGGCGTTCACCGGCATTGTGGGTTCACTGGTCAAGGACATCATCACGCCCCTGATCGCGGCCATCGTGCGCCAGCCCGACTTCTCGTCCCTCGTGCTGACCGTGCACGGCGGCAAAGTCACCTATGGCAACTTCCTCAATGCCACCATCAACTTCCTGCTGGTCGCCTTCGCGATGTACTTCTTCGTCGTGCTGCCGCTCAACACCCTGCTCAAGCGCCTGCACCGCGAAACACCGGTTGTGCCCACCACAAAGATCTGCCCGGAGTGCCTCAGCGAGATCCCGCTTGCCGCGCGCCGCTGCTCTCACTGCGCCCAGCCCGTGGCCGCTTAACACCACGCACATCGGCTCGAGCGCATAGCATTTCCCATCGCCGGAGCGCACGGTACACTCGTTTCATTCCCTGCTGATTGCCCGCCCAGGAGTGTACCGTTGCCGCTACGACTCGCCATTGTTCTCTTTCCCGCTGCCGCTGTCGCACTCTCGCTCGCTGCCATCTCTCCCTCGCAGACCAGCATGCCCGCCGCGCCGCAAACGGTCTTCGGCTTCCATGACTTCGCAGCCCAGCAGGCGAAATGGGATCGAGACTTCCTCGCGGTGCCCGATGCGAAGCTCGCCGGTGAAGCGCTCAAGACCCTCACTGCCGAGCCCCACGTCGCCGGTTCACCTGAGGACTACAAGACCGCGCAGTATGTCGCGGCAAAGTTCAAGGCGGCGGGTCTCGACACCGAGGTCGTCAAGTACACGGCCTGGCTCAACCATCCGGGCGAGCAGCATCTCACCGTGCTGGGCAAAGACGGCAAGGTCCTGCTGCAGGGTCCAACCCCCGAACACGTTTCGAGCGACCCTTTCCAGGATGATCCACGCGTCCTGCCCGGCTTCAATAGTTCCTCGGCCTCGGGTGATGTCACGGCACCGGTCGTGTACGCAAACTACGGCACACCAGCCGACTTCGCACGCCTCGACGAGCTGGGTATTTCCGTCAGGGGCAAGCTGGTGCTGGTCCGCTACGGCACCAACTATCGCGGCGTCAAGGCCTTTGTCGCGCAGGAGCATGGCGCCGCCGGCGTGCTGATCTACTCGGACCCCGCGGACGACGGCTACGCCCGCGGTGACAAGTACCCCGATGGCCCGTACCGCCCGGACACCGGCGTGCAGCGCGGTTCCATCCAGTACATGTTCCAGTACCCGGGCGATGTCACCACGCCTGGCGTCGCCTCCACACCGGACCTGCCGGAGTCGAAGCGCGTCGCTCCCGATAAGGCCACCAGCCAGCCGCACATCATGTCGCTGCCCATCTCCTACCATGACGCCGAGCCGATCCTCAGCCATCTCGGCGGTCCCGGCGCGCCGTCCGGCTTCCAGGGCGCGCTGCCCTTTCACTATCACGTGGGCGGCACGGCTGATGTCACCGTGCACCTCGAGCTCAAGGAAGACTACGCGTACCGCACCATCTGGGACGTGATCGGGCGCATCCCCGGCACGGATGACAGCACGAGCTGGGTGGTCGCGGGCAATCATCGCGATGCCTGGACCTATGGCGCGGTCGACCCCAACAGCGGCACAGCCGCCATGCTCGAGTCCGTGCACGGCATCGGCACGCTTCTGAAAGAGGGCTGGAAACCGAAGCGCACCGTGATCTTCGCGAGCTGGGATGCCGAGGAAGAAGGCCTGATCGGCTCGACCGAATGGGCCGAGCAGCATTCCGAGGAACTGAAACAGGCAGCGGCCTACTTCAACATGGATGTAGGTGTCTCTGGGCCGGAGTTCGACTCATCCGCCGTGCCCTCGCTCAAGGACTTTGTGCGGGAAGTCACCCGCGAAGTGCCAAGCCCCAAGGGCGGCAGCGTCTACGATGCGTGGTCCGACGCGCAGAAGCATGACCGCGGCCGGCACGCCAACAACGGCTTCAACGAGCAGCGCCCCGGCGCAGCCAGGAGCATGGATGCCGTACACATCGGCGACCTCGGCTCAGGCTCTGACTACACGCCGTTCCTGCAGCACCTCGGCGTCCCAGCGACAGACATCGGCTCCGATGGACCATACGGGGTCTACCACTCGGTTTTCGACAACTACGCATGGTTCACCAGGTTCGCCGATCCAACATTTGTGTACGAGCAGCAGCAGGCCCGCGTCTTCGGGCTCGAGGTCTTGCACATGGCCGATGCCGACGTGCTGCCGTATGACTACGTGACCTACGCGCGCGAAATCCAGGAGTATCTCGCCGCGGCAAAGACCCGGTCACAGGACCTCGGCCTCGCACTCGACACCGCCGCGGCCGATGCAGCAGCCCAGAAGATGCTCACCGCCGCCGATGCTGCCCATGCAAAACAGGCCAGTGCTCCCGCAAACGGCAACGCCGCGCTCAACACGGCACTGCGCGCCGCGGAAGCAGACCTGCTCTCGGCCCGAGGTCTGCCGAATCGCGACTGGTACAAGCACACCATCTACGCGCCGGGGCAGTACACCGGCTACGCGGCAGTGGTGATCCCCGGCGTCAACGAGGCTCTCGACGCGAAGCAGGCCCGGGTCGCACAGGAACAGCTCGACATCATCACCGGGGCACTCAACCGGTGCGCCGCCACGCTTGAAGCTGCCGCGCGCTAACGGTAAGTGCGAACGCTGCGTTCCCGCAGCGTTCGCACTTACCCCACGATAACCCGGCCGATTGCCGTATCGAGAATCTCCGGGTTGATCACGAGTCGACCGCTCTGGCGTGTCCGTCGACGGAACAAGGCCGTGGTCTCGCACAACACCACGATGTCCTCGATCTCGGCCGGGTTCATCGCGCCTTCGAGAATGCGCCCGCAAAACTCCTGTTCGGTGATCCCTTCGAGCACAAAGCCCCTTCGCCGCGCCTCGCCCAGGTAAAACTCTGCCACGGCCGCAAACATGCGCTGTGCATCCTCCGGAATCTCGCGGCGATCTGTCTCCAGCACCTCCGCGCCCGGCAGCACCAGCTTGATACCGAAGCTGTTATCGAGATCCGAATCAGGCACAAACGTAGTGGCAGTTGCTATCACCAGCACATTCGCGCGCTCGGACGTGCTCTCGATCAACGCATCCAGCTCCGCCAGCACCTCGGGGTCGCTCTCCTTGTACGCAAGGTCGATGCGGGGCAGCAGCAGCATGATCTTCTGCCACTTGTAACTGCGCACCAGGCTTTTTGCCTGCGCCAGCGCGTCGGAGTCACGCGGGTTGTACACCGTGACCAGCCGCTCCATGCCCGTGAGCTTCGCGATCTTCTGCGCTAAAGATTTCTTGCCGCTCTGGTGCGGCCCGATGATCAGGACCTCGTTGCCGATCTTGAGGTCTTCGTAGACCTCCGGATGCCGTGCCCGGTCCACGAGATCTTCAATCGACTGGAGCAGCTCGTTCATGCCCGCAAGCCGCGGCTGCAGCGCTTCCACCGGCTCATCTTCCAGCGAAAGGTCGATGCGTTCGCGGCGCTTGCGGCGCTCCGTCATGAACTCGATAAAGGAAGGTAACGCGCCCACCGAACCCACCACAGTGGCAAACACCAGCAACTGCTCCGTGATCAGCAGCGCCGCGTCGGAACCGGTAAGCGGGTTGAACACCATGTTGAAGAGCATACCGTTGAAGTGCAGAACAAGGTGCCGGACGACGCGATCTAGCTGACAACCTCGACATCGCCTTCGCCGGGCGCGAGAAACAGGTTCTCTTCAATGCCGTGCTGCCGGGTGTACAGGTCGTAGTAGCGGCCGCCCAGCGCATACAGCGAGTCATGCGTGCCGCGCTCCACGATCTGGCCGCCTTCAACCACCAGGATCTGGTCCGCCTTGCGAATCGTCGACAGGCGATGCGCAATCACAAACGTCGTGCGTCCCTGCATCAGCGTGTTCAGCCCGTGCTGGATCATCGCCTCGCTCTCCGAATCAAGTGACGAAGTCGCCTCGTCCAGGATCAGCAGGCGCGGATTGGCCAGCAGGGCACGTGCGATCGAAAGCCTCTGCCGCTGTCCGCCTGACAGCTTCACCCCGCGCTCGCCCACGATCGTGGCGTACCCCTCGTCGAAGCGTTCGGCAAACTCGTCCACGCGCGCAATGCGGCAGGCATGCAGAAACGCTTCCTCTGAAGCACTCGGCAACGAGAACACAATGTTGTCTCGAATCGATCCATCGAACAGGAACGACTCCTGCAACACCACGCCGAGCTGCGAGCGATAGCTCGCGAGGTCCACCGCGGCAAGGTCATACCCATCCACCAGGATCTCGCCGGAGGTAGCGTTGTGGAAGCCGCAGATCAGCGAGATGATCGTGCTCTTGCCCGAGCCGGACGAGCCCACCAGCGCCGTGACCGTGCCCGGCGCGGCAGCGAACGAGATGCCGTGCAGCACAGGCTTGTCCTCGTCATACGCAAAGCGCACGTCGCGAAACTCCACCTGCCCGGCAAGCGGCGGGATCTGGATCTTGCGGTTGGGGTCGCCAAACTCTTCCCGCTCGCTCAGCACTTCCATCGTGCGATCGAGCCCGGCCATGGCTTCCGTTAACTGCGTGCCCACGTTCACCACCTGGAAGATCGGCGCGATCATGAACGCGAGCACAGCCGTGTACTGGAAGTAGCCGCCCGGCGTCAGCCGGGCGCCCAGCACCTCCTGCCCACCGAAGAACATCACCAGTCCGCCCACGATCCCGAGGATCGCCGTTGCCGAAAGCGACAGCAGGCTCGTCGCCGTCAACGAAGAGATCACGTTGTTCAGCAAACGGTGCACGCCGCCTGAAAAGATCTCGGCCTCGCGCTGCTCGGCATGGTACCCCTTCACCACGCGCACGCCGCCAAGCGACTCGGTCAGACGCCCCGTCACCTCGGCGTTGATCTTGCCGCGCTCGCGAAAGATCGGGCGAATCGTCTTAAACGCCTTCTGCAGGATGAACACAAACACCAGCAGTACCGCGAACAGCACCACCGTCATCCGCGGGCTGGCCTTGACCAGGATGCCGAAAGCCACGATCGCCGTGATGATGCCGCCCACAAACTCGATCAACCCCGTGCCCACCAGGTTCCGGATTCCCTCGACGTCGGTCATGATGCGCGACACCAGCACGCCGGTCCGGTTGGCATCGTAGAACGACACGGGCAAACGCCCGATGTGCTGCTGCACCTGTTCGCGCAGTTCCGTGATCATGCGCTGCGCGGCCTTGGACAGGAGCTGTGTGAGCGCGTACGAACTGCTCGCCTGGATCGTGGTCGCCACAAACACCACCAGCACCAGCGGCAGCAAAAGCTGTGGCTTATGCGGCGCAAACACGCCATCCAGCAGGAACTTCGTCACGTACGGCAGCACCAGCCCCGCGGCGCTCTTGATAAACACCAGCAGCAGGCCAAACAGCAGCAGGAAGCGGCGCGGGCGCACCAGCTTCCACACCTCCGGCAGCACGCGCTTGAAGTCTGTCTTCTTTTTCGGCTGGTCGCCGGCAGCGGCGCGCACGGCGCCGCGCGTCGACGAGCCGCGCTCTGCGTTTAACGGCATCGCGGAGCCACCACGCATGCTACTCAAGCGCTAAGCGCGCGCGCACGGCGCACCTGAATGAAGTTGCGCACGCACAGCACGGTAAAGATCAGCAGCAGCACCGACATCGCCGCCTTCTCTTCCACCGCGATCGGCAGCTTGAACTGCACACCCTGCTTCATGCGGATGTAGTCGGCAATCGATTTCGCGGTACCAAGAAAGCCGAGCAGTCCGAGAGTCACGGCAATATGCATCGCCAGCGCACGCTGCTTCAGGTCGGTCGTGCGTGCAAAATAGCCGCACAAGCCCAGAAAAACGCCAAAATACGCGGGAATAAGCGAGGTGGGAAACTTGCTGCCGGTGCCCATGTACGAGAGCACGCCCAGCAGAATCAGGATGATACCGAAGAGAATGGTGAGCCGTGCCATGATCGTGAACGCTCCACTCCCATCTTACCGGGTCCGCCGCTGGTGTCGGGCAGCTACTTCTCGGGAGTTGGTGCCGGCACAACGCCCAGCCGCTGCGCAATCTCCGCCGCCGAGGCCGCCGCGGTCGAAGCCGCCGACACATGCAGCGCATCCTCCGGCACCTCCAGCGTCGCTAACTGGCTGTCCAGCAGCGCCGGATTCATGAAGTGCCCGGGCCTGTGCTCCAGCCGCTGCTCCAGCAGTTGCTTCGGCGCTTCCAGCAGTGCGAACCGGACCGTGCCCGGCGCAAACCCTTCCACCAGCGTGTCCCGGTAGCTCTGCTTCAGCGCCGAGCAGGTCATGATGCCGCTCTTGCCCGCCGCCACCCAGCCGGCAAGCACCGCATGGAGGCTGGCCAGCCACGGCGCGCGATCCCCGTCGGTCAGCGGCACCCCGGCGCGCATCTTGTTCTTGTTCGCCTCGCTGTGAAAGTCGTCGCCCTCGGCAAACTCCCACCCGGTGAGCTTGCGCAGCGCCAGCCCCACCGTAGACTTGCCCGTCCCGGTCACGCCCATCAGGATCACGATCATGCAGCGCTCCCGGCCGTGGCCGGCTGCAGGGCCCGCTTCACGTCCGCCAGCACGGCAGCACTGGTCCAGTCATTGCCGCCATACCACTTCAGGATCCGCCCATCCGGCCCGATCTCCACCGTCGACAGCGTGTGCGTCAGCGTGCCGCCGGGCGCGGGCACGGAGCCCACGTCGAAGAAGTCCAGCACCCGCGCCAGCTCCGCCTCCGGAGGCGCCGCAAAGGTCCAGTGCGCAAAGGTCTCATTCACGTAGTTGCCCGTGTATGCCCCACCATACGAGCGCAGGGCAGCCGGGGTATCGCGCGCCGGGTCGAAGGAAACGGTCAGCAGGTGGGTCGCCGCGTAAAGGGGCCCGGTCGCCGCAAGGCTCTTGTCGATCTCCGCAAAGTTCCGGCTCATGCGCGGGCAGTAGTCCGAAAGCGGGCAGTGCGTGTACACAAACGTCACCAGCAGCAGCTTGCCGTGGAAGTCGCTCAGGTGCACCGTTTTGGCGTCCTGGTCCAGAAACGCAAAATCAGGAACTGCCTCCCCGGGCACCAGCGGCTTCATCAGCGACTGCGGCACGGGGTCGCGCACTTCCTTGGAGCTGTCCGTGATGCGTACCTGGTCGAGCGTAGTGCCGTCGCCCGTCACATCCAGCACGCCCGAGATCCGGTCGCCCTGGTGCACCTGCTTCAAAACCGCGGCGTCCGCAACGCGGTACGGCATGGTCATCGCGTCCATAAACCCCGGGATCGCCGCCGCGTCCAACTCGATCTCCCCGGAAGCAAGGTTCTCGCCCACGACTCTCCCAGAGATCGGGTAGTGCCGAACCGGCCCTGCGTCGGCACGCGGCGCACCCGTCTGGCGGCAGCCGTTCGAGGCCAACATCGTGCAGGCAAGGGCGAAAACGGAGAAGGAGCGCGCAAAGGTAGCCACGGTCCCAGTTTATACGTCGGCCCCGTTGCCCATCCGCTATGCCCCGGCACAGGGCGCGCCTTCCACGCGATCCACATGGCCGGCCACAGGGTGCGAACCGGTAAACTGGACCGGAGATGGCCACCGGCTCCCCCGCTCTCCCGCATTTTTCCGCAGTGATCGCCGCGGCGCTTGAGCGCGGCGCGCACGTGCTCACCGCCAACGCCCGCGCCGCCCGCGCCCTCAGCGTTTCCTACGCGGAAGATGCCCGCGCTGCCGGCCGGCTCAGCTGGCGGGCTCCTGCCATCCAGGACTGGTCGAGCTGGCAGTGCGAGCAGTACGAGCAGCTCGCCGGCCGCAGCGCCGAGCCGCTCCCCCTGCTGCTGAGCACCCTGCAGGAGCAGCTTCTCTGGAAGCGCGTGCAAACGCAGCAAGCCCTCATGGTGGTTTCCCCCGACAAGCTGGCCGCCCTGGCGCAGGGTGCCTATGCCCTGCTGGGCAACTACAACGCGCACGCATCCCGGCGCGCCTCGTGGGCAGCCGCGCACGAGGACGCCGAACACTTTCTGCGCTGGGCCGATGCCTTCGACGAGGAGTGCGAGGCGCTCGCGGTGCTGCCACCCTGCGCACTCACCGCCACCCTGGTTCGCCATGCCGCGCGGCTGCACACCGCTCCCGAGCTGTTGCTGGTCGGCTTTGACCGGTTCACACCCGCGCAGAATGCGTTGCTGGATGCGCTGGAGCACACCGGCGTGCACGTCGGCACCATGCCCGACGGCGCCGAAGCCACTGACCAGCGCCTCGTCGCCGCCGAGGACGAGCAGGAAGAACTGCGCGCCTGTGCGCTGTGGGTGCGCGCCCGGTTGGAGCACGACCCTGGGCAACGACTCGCCGTGCTCGTGCCCGAGCTGTCCGGCACCCGCGCCGAGATCGACCGCGCTTTTCGCCGGGTGCTGCTTCCCCGCAGTGCCCAGTCCCCGCCAGGGGCGACACGCCTTCCGTACGAGTTTTCACTCGGCAGCCCGCTCGGCGAGGTTCCCGTCATCCAGGCTGCGCTCACCCTGTTGCGCTGGCTCGCCGGCCCGGTGCCTGGCTCCGAGGTCACGTGGCTGCTGGTCTCGGGCTTTGCCGCCATCGGCGCTGCGGAAAGCCGTCGTCTCGCCGAGGCCGATGTAGTGCTGCGGCGCAAGGGAATCCTCGCCACGGGACTGGGCATCGGCACGCTGCTGCGCCGCGGAGACGCGCTGCTGCCCGCAACCTTTGTGCAACGCTTCCACAAGGTGGAAAGCTGGGCCCGCCGCGAAGCCGGCAGGCAGCGCACTTACGCCGAGTGGGTGGAAGCAGTGGACACGCAGCTCAAGGACATGGGATGGCCCGGCCATGCCGAGCACGGCTCGCGCGCTTTCCAGGCCAGGAAGCGGTTCGACAGCCTGCTCGCACAGCTTGGCACGCTTGGCTTCGCCGGCGACACCGTGAGCTGGGCTGACTTTGTGCGCGAGGTCCAGGTCGCGGCGCACGGCACCCTGTTCGCCGCCGAGTCGCTGCATGCCCCGGTGCAGATTCTCGGAGCAGCCGAAGCATCCGGCCAGCAGTTCGACGCGGTGTGGTTTCTGCAGGTCACCGACGGCCGCTGGCCGCTCGGTGGCAGGGTGCACCCCCTGCTCGCGCCTGCCCTGCAACGCGATGCAGGGATGCCCCACAGCTCACCGGATGCTGACTACGAGCTGGCGCGCGAGCAGATGCGGCGCATCCTCCACAGCGCTCCCACGGTGGTGTGCAGCTACAGCAAACTGCTGAACGGTTCACCGGCGCGGCCTTCCCCTCTGCTGGGCAGCTTTGCCGGTGGCATCGCCGTCCCCGCCTCGGCGCCCGCGCCGCAGTGGCCCGACATGGAGTCGGCGTTTGCCACCGAACCGGTTGCAGTTGCCCCGTGGCTTGCCGAGCGTGCCGCCGGTGGCAGCGAAGTGCTCAAGCGACAGTCTGCCTGCGGCTTCCAGAGCTTCGCGCACCGGCTCGGCGCCAACGCGCTTGAAGAAGAAGCCTGGGGTCTCGATGCAGCCGACCGCGCAACCCTTCTGCATGCGGCGCTGCAGGAACTGTGGACCGTCGATCCCGCCGAAACCGCTACCGGCAAGCTGCACACGCGCGACGACCTGCGGCGCGCCATCGGCGATGGCAGCATCGACGACAAGGTCGCCTCAGCGGTGGAGCGAAGCTTTCGCAGCACGGTGCTGGCCGCCGGCAACGATCCCTGGCAGTTCCGCTACCTCACGCTCGAGCAGGAGCGGCTCTGCACGCGCATCCACGCGTGGCTCGAGGTGGAGCAGGGCCGCGCCGAGTTTTCTGTCTTCGCGCTTGAAGACGAACTCGACTCCAGCATTCAGGGACAACTCGGCGCCTTGAAGCTCAGGCTGCGCACCGACCGGCTCGACCGGCTTGCCGATGGCAGCCGTCTGGTGCTCGACTACAAAACAGCCGACAAGGTCACCACCCGCCTCTGGGAAGGTGCGCGCCCCGACGAACCGCAGCTGCTGATCTACGCCTTGTTCGGCGGCATCGACAATGTGCAGGCGCTTGCCTTCGCGCAGATCCGCGCCGCCAAAACCGGGCTCATCGGCCTGGCGCGCGACCCGGCAACCCAGCTCATGCCGCGCAACAGCAGGGCCTCCAAAGAAGGCAAAGCCGCTCCGCCCGATCCCCGCACGCTTGACGACGCAATGATGCACGGCTGGGACCAGGCGCTGCGGGCACTCGCCGACGCGTACCTGCGCGGCGATGCACCCGTAAACCCGAAACACGGGGACGACACCTGCAAACAGTGCGGGCTGTACGGCATCTGCCGCGTGCGCTCGCTCAAGGCCGCCCCTGCATCGAACGGAGACCACAATGGCTGACCTGCAGATGGGACTCTTCGCTTCGACCACACCGGACACGCCCATCCAACCCGCCGAGACGCGCAGCTTCGACGAAGCCGCGGCGCACCCCCCCGCGCCCGAAGATGCCGAGGCGCGCAAACAGGCGATCGACATCGAGCGGTCGATCCTCGTGCAGGCCCCGGCAGGCGCCGGCAAAACCAACCTCCTGACCCAGCGCTATCTCGCCCTGCTCAGCGAGGTGGAAGAGCCGGAGCAGATCCTCGCAATCACCTTTACCAAGGCAGCAACCGCGGAGATGCGCGCACGTATCGTTGGCGCTCTCGAAGCAGCACAGCGGCACCCGCAGCCAGACACGCAGGACGAAACCAGCGTGCTCGCGCACAAGGCACTGCGGCATGCGGAGCAGCGCAACTGGCGCCTGCTCGAGCAGACACACCGGCTCGACGTGCAGACCATCGACTCGCTGTGCCTGCGGCTTGCCCACAGCCAGCCCCTGTTGTCGCGCTTCGGCGGCGCACTGGCTCCGGCCGAAAACGCCGACACCCTGTATGAGCAGGCTGCACGCCGCACCATGGCGCAGCTCGGCCGCGGCCACGACTCGGATCTCGAAGAAGCACTGGAGCTCCTGTTGTTGCTGCGCGACAACAACCTGCACGAATGCGAGCGCCTGCTGGCGACGCTGCTGCGTGGCCGCGACGCGTGGCTCGGCGTGCTGCCGCTCGGCCCTGCTGAAGACGTGAATTGGGACGAAGTGCGCGAACGACTCCAGCAGCCTTTTCAAAACAGCAACCGGCAAACGCTGGAGGCACTTGCGGAGAGCTTTGCGCACACGCCGGGGCTCGCACACGAACTGGTCGTAATGGCAGGCTACGCCGCCGACAACCTGGAAGACTCCTGCGAGCACAGGGCCGCCCTGCTGGCCATCCGCGAGCTACCCGACCTCGCCCAGTGCAGCCGCGAACAGTGGCTGGCGATCGCATGGCTGCTGCTCACCGGCGATCACGCGTGGCGCAGGCAGTGGACCGTGAACATGGGCTTCCCCGCTGCCGGCAAAAACCCCGGCAAGGAGTTGCGGGAGCAGCACAAGCAGCGCATCGAAGAATGCGCTCTCTCCCTGCAGCACAACGACAGCGAAAACCCGTTACTGCAACCGCTGTTGTGCCAGTTGCGCAGCCTGCCCGCGACGGCCTACACCACCGATCAATGGCAAACCCTGCTCGCCGTGTTTCGCGTTCTGCGCCGCGCTGTTGCGGAGTTGCGCATCATCTTTGCCGAGGCCAACATGGTTGACTTCACGGAGATCGCGCAGGCAGCCGAGCAGGTGCTCAAGGACGAGTCCAGCATGCGCGGGCTGCTCGAGAGCGAACGCAAGCAACACATCCTCATCGATGAGTTTCAGGACACCTCGCGTGCCCAGTACCGGCTCGTGGCCGAACTGCTCCGCGAGTGGCGCCACGGCGACGGCCGCACCGTCTTTCTGGTCGGCGATCCCCTGCAATCCATCTACAGCTTTCGCCAGGCAGAGGTAGCCCTCTTCCACGAGACGCGGGAGCATGGACTGCCGTGCGGCGAGGACCGTCGCCACCCCTGCCACACCCTGCAGCTCACCCATAACTTTCGCTCGCACGCATCACTCGTCGAAGCTCTCAACCAACGCCTCGCAAGGATGTTTCCACCCGCGCCTGCTAAGGGCGGCTTCAGCGACACCTTTGTTGCCGCGCACGCGTGGCCGCTCCAGGGCTTCGAAGACGCACTGGAGGTCCACCCCATCTTCGTGGAGAAGCAGCGCAACGAGTACGCGCGTGAAGGCGACGCCGACGAAGATTTCGCGGAAGACCAGGCAGTCAACGATGCATCGAACCGCAAGAGCCGCCGCGAAGAAACCGAGGCCGTGATCCGCGTGCTGCAGCAGGAGCAGCCCCGCGTCGAAGCCGCGCTGGCCGCTGGTGCCTCGGAGTACCAGGTGGCCGTGCTGGTGCGCTCGCGGCCGCATCTCGCCGAGATTCTTCCAGCGCTGCGCGCAGCCTCGATTCCCTTCCGCGCAGTGGAACTCGAACCACTCGCCGATCAGCCTGAAGTGCACGACATGCTCATGCTGCTGCGCGCGCTGCTGCATCCCGCCGATCGCGTCGCATGGCTCAGCGTGCTGCGCGCGCCATGGTGCGCACTGCTCATGCCAGACCTGCACATGCTTGCCGGCAACGACGACGTAAAGCTGCGACGGGCCACGATCGCGGAACTGATAGAAACACGAAGCGCATTGCTCTCCGAAGACGGGCAGCAGCGCGTGCTGCGCACAGGCAGCGTCCTCGCGACCGCACAGCGCGACCGACTCGCCGGCGGCAGCGATCTTGCCCTCGCCGCATGGCTTGAGCAGACATGGATGGCGCTCGGCGGCAGCGCGTGCGTCGATGCCAACGCGCGCGAAAACATCGAAGCCTTCCTTCGCCTTCTCGACACACTCGCTCCGAGCGGCATGGAAGTGCTCCGCGGCGATTTCGCACTGCGCCTCGCAAGGCTCTGCGCCGCGCCCGACGCTACGGTGAGCGATCGCTTCGGAGTGCAGGTCATGACCATGCACAAGGCCAAGGGTCTCGGCTTCGAAGTGGTGCTGCTCCCAGGCCTCGACCGCGTCACCATGAGCGACCCCAGGGCGCTGCTTGCCATGCTGCAGCGCGCGCAGCCCGGACAGAAAGGCGAGTCGGAGCTCCTGCTCGCTCCCATCGGCAGCCGTGAAGAAGCAACCAGCGATCCCACCTATGCGTGGGTCATGCAGCAGAAAGCCACGCGCGATGCTGAAGAACGCCGGCGCCTTTTCTATGTAGCGTGCACACGCGCGCGCAAGCGTCTGCACCTGTTTGCGCTGGTGCAGCACAGCAAGGGCGAGATCGCCGTCCCGCGCGGCACATCGTTGCTTGCCGCGGCATGGCCCGCGCTGGGCGAAGAAATCCTCGAGCAGTGGCCCAGAACCAGGCTGCAAGCGCACGCACCCTCGCGCTCGTGGACACGCCGCAACCTCTCGAGGCTGCACCCTCTACTGGGCTGTCCCTCGCCGCAAGTGCTGCCGACAACGCGCCGCTGCTTGCACCCGCCAGCCCAGCCGCAAAGCCGCAGAAAGGTTTGTATCGCCTTCCCGCAGACTGGGCGCCACGCACCGCCGCAGCCGATGTCGCATGGAACAGCGCCACCACAAACGCTGCGCAGGAACTGTTCCGCCGCAGCGAGGGCTCGCTCGCCGCACGCGCGCGGGGCAATGCCATGCATGCGTTGCTTGAGCGCTTGAGCGACCTTTTCGCCGCGCGCGATGCGCAGGCACCCAACGAGGCCAGCGAGTTCGAAGCGTGGCGCAGCGCTCTCGCTAACAGCGCGGAACGCGTGCTGCGCGAAGCAGCGTTTGAGCCGCGCGCTGCGCACCACGAAGCACAGCTACTGGCCTCGCACGCGTTGCGTGTCGCCACCGATCCCATCGGCCGCTGGCTGCTGCAACCGCATGCCGGGGGCGCCAGCGAAACCACCTGGCAGCACTGGGATGCCGACGGCCACCTGCGCACCCTGCGTGTGGATCGCAGCTTCCTCGCGGGAGAGACAGCAGGCAGCACCGGCGAAGACTGTCTCTGGATCGTTGACTACAAGACCGGAAGCCGCCGCCCCGATGCCTTCGCGGAAGACGCTGCACGCGCAACGTGGCTCACTGAGCAGAAGCTGAAGTGGGCTCCACAGCTGGAAGCCTACGGAGCAGCGCTGCGGCACACGGGCAGCGCCGAGCGGCCGCTTCGTTATGGCCTCTACTTTCCAGAGCTGCTCGCCTTCAAGTGCTGGCATGAGTAAGCAGCCGCTATCGCGCGCGCACCAGCGGGACCACCTGCGTACCCAGCAGCTCAATGGCCTGCATCAGCATGGAGGGCGTCAGTGCCGCGGCGCTCATCTGGAAGTTGAGCCGGTCGATGCCGCCCAGCACCTCGTTGTAGTAAGCGACCTTGTCCGCAACCTCCTGCGGGCTGCCCACGAGCAGTGCCCCGGTCGCGCCACGCACCGCGTCAAACTGCGCGCGCGTCGTGGGCGGCCAGCCACGCTCCCGGCCAATCTGGTTCATCACGTGCGCGTAGCCAGGGAAGAACTCATTCGCGGCCTGCTGCGTTGTTGCCGCAACAAAACCCATCGCGTGGATACCTACCTTGAGCTGCTCCCTGGCATGACCAGCGCGGCGCCCCGCTTCGCGGTACAGGTCCACAAGCGGGCGAAAGCGATGCGGCTCGCCCCCGATGATCGCAATCATCAGCGGCAATCCCAGCGTGCCCGCGCGCGCGAACGACTGGGGCGTGCCGCCCACGCCAAGCCAGATCGGCAGCTGCTGCTGCAGGGGGCGCGGAAACACTCCCTGCCCGGTAAGTGCCGCGCGATGCTTGCCCTGCCATTCGACATGCACATTCTCACGAACGTTCAGCAGCAGGTCCAGCTTCTCGGCAAACAGCGAATCGTAATCGTCCAGCTTCAGGCCAAACAGTGGGAACGATTCGATAAACGAGCCGCGTCCAACCACTATCTCCGCCCGCCCTTTGGACAGCAGGTCAAGCGTGGCGAAGTTCTGAAACACGCGCACCGGGTCGGCCGCGCTCAAGACCGTGACGGCGCTGTTCAAACGAATATGCCTGGTGCGCATCGCAGCGGCCGCAAGGATCATGTGCGGTGCAGAGTCAAGGTACTCAGGCCGATGGTGCTCGCCGATGCCGAACGCGTCCAGTCCCACCTGGTCGGCAAGCTCCACCTCGTCCAGCAGATTGCTCATCCGCTCCACGGGGCTGAGCGCCACGCCACCCACGGGGTTCGGGGTAAGCGCTACAAAGCTATCGATGCCAATCTGCATGCAACGCTCCTTGGATCGCCGCATGTTTCTGCGGCCAGTCGCTCTTTAGATGAAGCAATGAGCAAACAGTTGCAGCGCGGACCTATGCACCCTTGCCACGTCCTCCCCCGCCACAGCCCAACCCGGCGATGCGCATCAGCAACACAGGAGAACGCGAAGCAACGGAAAAACTGACCAGCAACGCACTTACCAGGGCGATCAAGGATGCAACGAAAACTGCCATCAACGACGTGACCAGTCACACGACGACCGCGACGAACAGGACGAACCACGCGCACACCAGCAAACTACAACGGTGCTTCGTACACCGCATCCTCGGTCACAATCCGGTCCAACGGCACGTCATGCTGCTGCGGCAAAATCGTATCTACCTCGAGCAGCGCAAACCCGACCCCAACCGTAAACACCGCTCCCGCGCGACCCGCCAGCGTCCGGTCATAATACCCGCCGCCATACCCAAGCCGGTAACACGCCCGATCAAAGCCAACTACCGGCACGATCAGCAGATCAGGCTTCACAATCTTCGCTTCCGCGGGAATGGAATCCCAAACACCCCGCGATCCATCGGCACACCCGGTTCCCACAAGCGAAATTCGAGCGGCTCCCCCTTGCCAACGACGCGCGGCAGCGCAGCCGCACGTCCCTGCTCACGCAGCCTCTCGATAAACGGCATCACGTCAATTTCCGCACGGAACGGCCAGTAGAAACCCACTACCGCTGCAGGCGGCAATGCCAGCGCCTCCAGCCGCAACAGCACACGCTCGCTGCGCTCAGCATGGTCTGCGGGCGAAAGGCTGGCCCGCCGCGCGAGCAACTCTGCTCGTTTCGCGCGGCGCCAGCCAGCCCAGTCCTGCGTGCCCACTTCACTCATCTGCTGAGTGTCGCTCATGTTCATCCCCGCTGTCAGCGTGCCGCGCGCGAACCCTCAAGCTGTTTATCGTCGCACGTCGCTGTCTTCAGCACAGGATTGCACCGCGCCAGCGTACCGCCCGGCATCGACACAACAAAGCCGCTCGGCGCTGCTGCTCCCAGCGGGTAATCCGTCGACAGGATCTGCGCACCGCTCGCCATCACCGCATCGCGGCGACGCGTGTCATTGGTGCGTGCCTGCACCGTGTCGGCGTCGGTGCGCGTGCGCACCAGGTATCCCTGGCGCACCAGCGCGTTGATCTCGTCCACGCTGCCGTCGTTCTCCTCGGTGAACGCCGCATCCGGCGCGCCCGGCGCAGCATTGGTAAAGATCACGCGCCCCCGCAGCGAAGGATGCCCCTCGGTGTACACCGGCTCCATCGGTCGCTGGTCCATCAGGAACACCACCTTGCCCCGCGCTGCATCCAGCGTCGGCCAGTTGCCCGCGAGCACCGCCGCATTCAGCGTCGCCGCACTGCCGCGCACCATGTCCGGCGTAATCAGTTCACCCGCCGCAAATACCGACCGGATCTCCGCATCCAGCGCGTCGAACACCGCCGGCGTAAAGTTCTCCGGCGTCACCGAAGGAAAGTCGGCCGTCTTCAACTTGCCCTGCTTGGTCTCGATCAGCAGAAACACCGGCAGGTGCTGCGGGTGTGCCTTGGACCACGCACGCACCTCCGCAAGGCACGCCGTGAACGGCTCGCACACGCTGCGCTGATCGATATCCTGCACGTGCATCACCTTGAAACCCGGCTTGTCCATCACACCATTCGGATCAGGGTCCGGGTCGCCCGTCCCGCCGGCATCGGTGACCATCTTTTCCATGTACGGGTGCGCATACAGCCCGCCCTTGCTGTCTGCAAACACATCAATCTCCAGCTGCCGCACACCCGCGTCCAGCTGCGCCGTCAACGAAGGATGCGTGTAATCCAGCGCGGCAAACGTCTTCGGGCTCTTCGCTTGCAGCAGCTTCGCCACACCCGGCGTCAGTCCCGCATGGTAGCTGTTATGCGTACCCACAACCTGGATCTGGTTGATCCGCACAGCGCCATCCCCACCCTCCGCAACAGCAACAGCCACGGTGGCAAAACCAAGCAAAGCCGAACACACAACACGATGCATAAAGTCCTCGCAGGAGTCGGCGACATGGCGCGCGCTCCGATAGCTTCTTGAAAAAAGTGACCCGGCTCAGTAGCTGAGGCCGGGCCAGTGTATGCGACGAACAGGCTGCCGCGTTTAGAAGATGATCTTCGCCGCTACCTGCAGCTGGCGCGGTGGCAACGCCGAGGTGATCGAGCCGAACGAACTGCTGGAAACGTTATAGGCCGGAGCGTTGTAGTTGACGTGGTTAAGGATGTTGAAGGCCTCGCCACGGATATCGAGCTTGGAGTTTTCGTTCCAGAGGCTGAAAGCCTTGTGCAGACCCATGTCCAGGTCGTTGTAATCCGGGCCATACACCGAGTTACGCTGCGCGTTGCCGAAAGGATTCACGCCGGTCGGTGCGGAAACATTGGCCGTGTTGAAGTACCCCGTTACCGAGGTGTTGGTCTTGACGTGCGCACTGCTCGGCGCCACAACCTTGCCGGTGACATTCGGGCGGTACACCAGCAGCGAGCTTACCGTCTGCGTGTTCGACGCAGTGTAGTTGAGGTTGATCGGCTGACCGCTCGAGGCCGAGTTGATCGCCGTAAGCTGCCAGTCGCCAAGCAGGTAATTGACCAGGCTGCTGGTATGCGCGCCAAACATCCGCTGGTGGCCAAAGGGCAGGTCATACACCACGCTGAGCGTTTCGTTCAGCTGCTGGTTGTAGGCCGAGAGCCCACGGTCATACAGCGGGTTGCGAATGTTGATGCGCGAGTTATCGCCATTGGGCGTATCCAGATGGCCGGCAGCATTGTCTTCCGCATGCGACCAGGTGAACGAGTTGAGCAGGTACAGCCCGTTTGCGAAGCGATGCTCGAGTTTGGTCTGCAGACCGTTGTAGCTCAGAAAGCCGTCAGGCAGCGAAACCTCTACCGTGGTGAAGCCGGTAATCGGGCGACGGGCATCGACGCCCAGCGTGCCTCCCGGTGCGTTGAAGTTGGACTGGTTCTGGTCGGCCAGCACCCAGAGATGCACGCCGTGTGAGCCCACGTACGACACGGTCAGGACAGTGTTGCTGGCAACCTCACGCTGCACATCGAAGTGCCAGGTCTGCACGTAGCCGGTCGGAATATTCTTGGGCACGTAGCGGACTTCCGACGTTGCGGTGCTGTAGTTGGCGGTGCTTGCAAAGCCGGTCGGGTAGCCCTGGGCCACGGTGCGGAAGCAGTTGGCGTAGTTCTGATCCGTACAGGTTGCCTCGGGCGTGCCCGTGCCCTTGTAAGCCTGCTCCGGTGTTTGGCTGCTGACCGTGGTGCTCACCACGGCGGGTCCGTTGTAGGCCAGCAGGTTTTCTCCACCCTCACGGTTGAACTGGTCAAAGCTCAAACCGTACGCCGAGCGAATCAACGTCTTCGGGTTGACCTGGTAGCTCAGGCCGAATCGCGGCGCAAAGTCCAGCGATGGGTTGTGAACCAGCGCACGATTGAACGCGGATCCATTGGAGGCCTGGATGAGCGTGCCGGTCGTGGGACTGGTGAAGGAGAAGTTCGACAGGCGGTTGCCGTCGACCACCGGCGCGGTGCCGTACTCGTAGCGCAGACCGGCGTTGATGGTCAGTGCCGGCGACACCTTGAAGTCATCCTGCACATAAGCCATCGACATCATCTGGTGCTGGTTCTGGATGACAAAGTTGTTCAGCTGGTACGTGGAGCGCGCGCCGAACAGGAAGTCAGCAAGGTACACATCCTGCTTGGCGCCCGAGTCGGCTGTGCCGCAGGTCGTAGCGGTGGGGCAGGCAGTCGCTGTTGCCGACTGGTACTGGCTGAACGCGCCGTTGTAGCTCTCCGAGCCATACACCGGATTGAAGTCATCGATCTCGGTGTTCAGCGACAGCCACTCGAAACCAACCTTGATGTCGTGACGGCCTTCCAGGAACGAGTAGTTCACCTTGGGGTTGATCGTGAACGGGTTCTGGAACTGCGGGCTCGAGCTTTGTCCGCCGAGACCGGTAAAGTTGGTGATGTTTTCAGAGCTCAGCGCGCGCACCGTTGTCGGGTCCGTCGGCAAACCCGGAATGCCGGCCTGCACTTCTAGGCTGTTGGCGGTTCCGGAGAGATACGGTGTCTTGCCACCCTGTGTCCAGGTAAAGCCAAGACGCGCGTCCAGGATCTGGTTCGAGCTGAAGGCATGGGTCACGCCGGCAGCGATGTCCTTGTTGTAGACGTGAATGTTGCCGTTGTAACCGCTGGTGCCGCCCGCCGCACCCGGGATCGGGTTCAGGTCGACAATGTCGGCATAGTGCTGGGAGTAACGGCCGAAGATCGTGGTCTTGTTGCTGAAGACGTAATCGAGACGGCCGTCACCCTTGTTATCTTCAAGGCTCGAGTTCGCGATGGTGGCGTAATTATTGGTGAAGGCATTGATGTTCGGAGCCGGCAGCGCGGCAACCACCAGCTGGGCCAGCGGGGTCCATGCCGCCATGGGAATCTGGCCGTTCGCATACGAGGTGCCGAGCACGGGGTCATGCAGCGCCACCGGGTTGCCCTTGCTGTCCACCATGATGCCCGCGCGCTGATTCGCAGTCGGCACCGTGGAGATCACGTAAGAACCTTGCGACTGCCGCAGGCCTTCAAAGTCCGCGAAGAAGAAGAGCTTGTCCTTCAGGATCGGGCCGCCGAGTGCGCCGCCAAACTGGTTGCGCACCAGTGTCGGCTGCGCCTGCTTGCCGGTCGCCGCGTTGGTCGGTGCCACAAAGGGACCCTGCGCGTTGAAGTCCGTGTTGCGGTTGTACTCCCACACCCGCCCATGCAGGCTGTTGGTGCCGCTATTGATCGACACGTTGATCACAGCGCCCGAAGCGCGTCCAAATTCGGCAGAGTAGTTATTCGTCTCCACCTGGAACTGGTTGATCGCGTCTGGCGAAGGAGGAATGGTCTGGTTGGAGAAGCCCTGGTTCGAGGTGCCGTACGAGTTGTTGTCGAGACCATCGAGCAGGAAGTTGTTGAACTCCGAACGCTCGCCGTTGACATTGAACGACGCGTCGCGACTGGTCACGCTCTGGTTCTCCAGCGAGTTGCGGCGCACGCCCGGGGCCAGTGCGGCAAGGTCGGCATACGCGCGGCCATTCAGCGGCAGCTCGCGGACGCCCACGGTCGGAACAATGGTGCCGGAGTCCGACGTTTCGCTCTGCAGCTGAGACGCAGCGCCTGAAACTGTAACCGTCTGTGCCTGGCTTCCCACCTTGAGCTGTACGTCGACGCGCTGACGCGCATTGACGTTCACGCTGAACGGATCCGTGATCGTTTCTTCAAAGCCGTTTGCCGTGGCATCGACCTGGTACGAGCCAACCTGCACGCTCGCGAAGCTGAACTGTCCCTGTGCATCGGTCTGCACGGTGACCTTCTGGCCGGTTTGTGTGTTCACCAGCGAGACCGTGCTGTTGGCGAGCACTGCTCCGGACGTGTCACGGACGAAACCAAGCACAGACGCTGTATCAAACTGGGCAAGAGCAACACCCGCCGTGGAAAAAGCGATGGCGGAAATGGCGGCGACCCGCCACATTGGGCAAGACGCGAAGAAACGAATACGGGATCGGGACATCTAGCAGCAGCTCCACAGGAGAGCACAGTGAACTATGCTTCGTTCCTAGCTTCGCCCCGCAACGTGCCCGGGACGGTTAAGTAGAGGTTAATTAAACCGGTGCAATGATCAAACTCGTCTAAATCGATCAGAATGTAGTTCGATTGACCGTCAGAATGCCTTCCGCTTCAGTCTTCATACTTGCTTTTTGAGATGGTGGTCCGGCAACAACAACCCGGGGTATTGCCACGCGCCAGCATACCCGTGCGTCTTGCCGTTGCACAACCGGCGTCCCTTCCCTGTGGGCTCCTCAATGGCGGACCCGCATACGTCGTGCGCCCTACGGCTCGTCGCGATACACGCCCACCTGCACCGCACCGCCCTGCTGCCACTTCGCACGAAACATGCCCGGCGTATTGAAGCTCCAGGCCGCCTTGCCGTCCGGCAACAGCGCAATCACCCCGCCATCTCCATGGATCGCCACAAGCTGCCGCTGCACCACCTCGTCCACGGCCGCCTGCAGCGGCATGCCCCGGTACTCCACCAGCGCACAAATTGTCCGCGCCACCGTGAGCCGGATAAAGTACTCCCCCGTGCCGGTCGCCGACACCGCACACGAAGTGTTGGACGCATACGTCCCTGCGCCGATCACCGGCGAGTCGCCCACCCGGTTCCACTGCTTGGCCGTTACACCACCGGTGGATGTGCCGGCCGCGAGATTGCCGTGCCGGTCCACTGCGGCTACACCCACCGTGCCATACCGGTGATTGCCCGGCGTCTCCACGAAGCTGAGCGGCCCGGCCGGCGCAGCCGGCACACCCGCCGGGCGCGCCGGCACCGGCAGGCCCTCAGCCTTGAGCTCTTTCTCCAGCGCCTGCCAGCGGCGCTCGGTGAAAAAGAAGCTCGGCGGCTGTTGCTCCAGGCCCTGGTGCGCCGCAAAGGCATCGGCGCCCGCGCCAATCATCATCACGTTCTGTGACCGGTCCATCACCGCGCGCGCCAGCGCAATCGGGTGCCGCGTGCGTTGCACATCCGCCACGGCGCCCGCTTTCATCGTCGCGCCATCCATAATCGCCGCATCCATCTGGTTGGTGCCGTCGGCTGCGAACACCGCGCCACGCCCCGCGTTGAACAGCGGATTATCCTCAAGCAGTTCGATCGCGGCCTGCACCGCGTCCACCGCCGAGCCTCCACGGTCAAGCACCGCGCCCGCGGCCGTCACAGCCTCGTTCAACCCCGCGCGGTACTGCTTCTCCATCTCCGGTGTCATGGAGGAGCGTTCAATCACGCCCGCTCCCCCGTGCAGCACCACGGACCACCGATGCACTCCGGCCCCCGCCGGCTCGGGCGTACGCGTCGGGGTTCCCTGTCCATAGCTCACCGCCGCTAACCCCGCCAGCAGCACGCAAATCCAACCGGACCGCCACTTCATCGCGCCACCCCGCCGGCCGCCGCGCCGCCGCGCACAATGCTTCCACCCTTCATCACAAACACAACCCGGCCCAGCGCCGAGATGTCGGCTAGCGGATCACCGCGGACCGCGATCACATCCGCATACATGCCCGGCTTCAGCGCGCCGATCCGGCCCTCCCACCCCAGCAGCCTCGCTCCATGCAGCAGGTCGGCACGCAACACGTCGGCCGCCGGCATCCCGAACTGCACCATCAACTCCATCTCGCGCGCCTGGGTGCCGTGCGGAAACGGCCCTACGTCCGACCCCACCGCCATCGGCACACCGGCAGCAAGCTGCTTGCGGAACTCGGCAGCATGCAGGTTCTGCAGCGCCTGCTCCTGCGCTGCTGCTGCAGGCGTGGCTGCGTGCTGCGCAAAATATTCAGAAATGGCAAACGTGGGCACCGCATAGATCTGGCGCTCCTTCATCAACTGCATCGTCGCCGCGCTCAACTGGTATGCGTGGTCGATGGAGACCACCCCAGCCTGCGCAGCATACAGGGCGCCCGGCTCCCCGGTGCAGTGCACGGCCACGCGTGTGCCCAGCCGCTCCGCCTCGGCCACGGCTGCGGCTAGTTGCTGCTCTGTGTACTGGTACGGTGTACCCAGCCGCACTCCTTCCATCCCCGGCACCCAGTGATCTGCGCCGGTCTGGTAGATCTTGGTGAAGTCCGCACCCTCTTTCACCTGTTGCCGCATCACGCGCACAAGCTCCTCGGCACTATCGGCGTATGTCGCATTCGACGAGATATGCTCCGCCGGGTTGTAGCGGATCGCATCCTCGTGGCCTCCCGTGATCGAGATCGCATTGCCACTCATGCGCATGCGCGGTCCCGGGATCAGCCCCGCGTCGATTGCGTTCCGCACCGCCGAGTCCGCCGAACCCGCGCCCTCCGTACCCATGTCGCGCTCCGCCGTAAAGCCCGCCATCAGGTCCGCGCGCGCAGCCAGGGTAGCGAGAATCGTGCGCTCCGGCACCGATTCATCGATCGTCTGTGAGTCCTCGGCGCCCGGATGCAGAAACAGGTGCACATGCGCGTCGATCAGCCCGGGCATCAGCGTCGCCGCGCCCAGGTCCACCACCACCGCGCCCGCGGGGCGCGGCACCCGCTCACCCGCAGCCACGATCCGCTCCCCCTCGACCAGCACCTCGCCCGGGGAAACCAGTTGCCCGCGCTCCACGTCGAGCAGGTGCTCCGCATGCAGCACCACGGCGGCGGCAGCGGCGGGTGCTGCCGCGCCGGGCTCGCTGCTTTGCGCGTTGCCGCACAGGAGACCCAGTCCCAGAACCAACCACACAGCCGCACAGGAGCGAATCATGGCAGCGATGCTAGCACGGCCTCGCCGTCCGGCCTGCAGAAGCGACGGCCCGGGTCCGCACGAGGTGCGGCTCAAATCCGGCCTGACAGCAGCCGCCGAGCCGCACCAGCGCCGCACGCTTTCCCGCTCGGGTACGGGCGGCAAAAAGTGTGCCCTGCCGGCCCATCCAACGCGCGCACGCCATGAGATGATCACTGCGAGAAGCCTGGTTCATGCATAACCAGGCCCTGGGGCTTTGAATGAAACTTTCTTTGGTAGTGGCTTCGGTAGATCGAACCAGGGAGCTCCATGCCCTGCTTGCGGGCTTCGAAGCACAGCTCTACCGGGATTTCGAGGTCGTGATCGTCGACCAGAACGACGACGACCGCCTTGTTCCCATCGTTGCTGAATTCAGCCGGTCCTTCCCGGTGATCCATCTTCGGACCAATGTCCGGAACTGCTCCAACGCTCGCAACCTGGGCCTGTTCGCGGCCACCGGCGAGGTCGTCGGCTTCCCCGACGACGACTGCCTCTACAAGCCCGACACCATGAGCAAGGTCGCTGCGCACTTCAGCGGCGACCCCACGCTGACCCTGCTCGCCGGCAACTGCGTTTCGGAGACAGGCGAGCTGATCAATGGCCGCTGGACCACGGCCTCCTGCGAAATCAACGACAAGACCGTCTGGACCACCGTCATCGGCTTCGCCATCTGGATGCGCACCGCGCCCGCGCGGGAGATCAATGGCTTCGATCCCGCCATCGGTCCCGGCACGCCGTGGGGGTCAAGCGAAGAGCCCGACCTCGCGCTGCGTCTGCTGCGCCGGAACTACCGTGGCTACTACGATGTCACCCTCGGCATCTGGCACCCGGACAAGCGCCTCACCCCCGGCGCCATCGCGCGCGCCTTTTTGTACGGAGCCGGCATGGGCCGCGTGCTGCGCAAGCACTCGATCGCGGCAGGCATTGCCGCGCCCTACTTCATTCGCCCCATCGGTGGCGTGGTGGTGAGCCTTCTGCGGCGGCGCATGTCCCACGTGCGCTACTACTGGGGCACCTTTCGAGGCCGCCTGTTCGGCTACATGGCTGCACCCTCCCGCTAGGCGGCAGTCAAAGAAAGTGCAGCTTAGGGGCGCGGCCTACCGGCTCGCTCCGGAGAGCAACGGCAACAGCCGGCCGGCCTGCAGCGAAAGCTTGGTCCGCTCGTCCGCCGAAAGCGCCCCCCACAGCAGCACCACGAACAGCAGCACACCTGCAGCCGATACATATGGCGCAAACGCAGAGCCTTCCGCCATAGCGGCAGCCACCAGCGTCGCCGTCATACCAAGTAAAAAGGGCCACACCTGCACCACGGCCTGCCGTGCCGGCTGGTAGAAGCGCTGCACGATCCAAAGGCGAACCCCCAGGTCAAGAATGCAGCGGATCGCCCAGGCAATCGCCGCCCCCTCGATCCCCTGCTGCCGCACCAGGAATGCCAGTAGCGGCAGGTACACCACAATCTCCCCAAAGGAGAAGATGGTGTTCACCTTGGCCTTGCCGATACTGTCCAGCAGACCCGCGACCACGTTGTCGATACTGCTCAGCAGGATGCCCACACCCAGCCACTTGAGCACCACAGCCGCGTGCCCCGCGAAATCAGCCCCCAGCCAAAGCGTCAGCACCCAGTGGCTCAGCGCCACGCACACCAGGCAAGCGGGAAATAGCCCCGCACCCACCGTGAGCATGCCTCGCCGGAATAGTGCCCGCGTGTTCTCAGGGTCCGTCCGGTACGAAGCAGCCATCGCCGGGTATGCCGTGTTCATGATGGCGATGGGCAGCAGGTTGAAGCGCTGCACCAGGTCCGAGGGAGTGGAGTAGTACCCGATCGCCGCGGTGGTCGAAACCGAGGCAATAATAAAGCGGTCCATGTAGGTAAGCAGTGGAAACGTCAGGTTGGAGGCCGTCATCCAGCCACCCATCTGCAGCACCGGCTTCAGCGTCGCCATCGAAGACTTCGCCGTCTTCAGCTCCGGCATCGCCCGCACACAGATGCGCCAGTACGCGATGGTCATCACCACGCGGCACATCACCAACGTCGCAATCACGCCAACCAGGCTGTCATAGAAGTGCAGCATCAGCAGCGGACCGATGTAGTACATCGCCATGATCGGCACATTGACCAGGTTGGCCGAGCGGAACTCCTGGTAGGCCGCGATCACGCCCCACAATGCCGAGTTCAGAATCACCAGCGGCGCCGACAGGCAAAGCACCAGCAGCGCGTACAGCACCTCGTGCTGCAGCGCATGCGGAATCACCGAGTACACCCAGAAATGCGCGACCGAAGCCATCACCAGGCCGCCAATCGTCCCCAGCACGGTCAGCGCCAGGATGCCGGAACGCGCCACGTCGGCCGCCTCACGCGCCCGGTCCTCGGCCAGCAGCTCGGCGATCGTCCGCGTCAGCGAACGGCCTATCCCAAAATCAAAAATGCTGAAGATGCCGACCAGGCTCAGCGCGATGGTGAACACGCCCCAGCGGCTCGGTCCCAGGCGATGCACCAGCTGCGGGGTGCAAAGCACCGCGACCACCAGCGGACCGGCCCGGCCAACCAGGTTCCACAGGGCGCTCATGGCAACAGTGCGGCTGCTGCTCAGCTTGCGAACCGCGGCGGCGGCGTCCTGCTCCCCGCCCTCTTCCACAGGTGTCTCCCCTGCTTTCTGCATTACTTTCCTCTCGAGCCAGGCGCAATCCCCGATACGAAACAAGCCTGAAAAAACAGGCTTTCGCACGGCAAAAATCCGGCAGGCGCACCCATTCACCATCGCATCTTACCCGGGCCGCTGCAAAGAAAACTCTCTTGACAGTTCCTTTTTTACATGACGAGTGGGAAGATCAGTGTGGTCAAGGACCAGGATGCGGCGGCGCCACCCTCGTCCGCAGCCTTGTCTTCCCTGCAGCACTGCACCTCGTGACCCACTTACGCTGTTCAAGGACGCCCCTGTACATGTCTGAGCCCGCGCACCGCCCCGTGCCCGCTTCCTCTCCTGAGCAACCACGCGGACCCCGTCTGTCCATCGCGATCGGTATCGCCACCAGCGGCCGCCCGGTCATCCTGGCGGAAACACTGCAGGACCTGGCCCGCCAAACACGCAGGCCCGACCAGGTCTTTGTGCTCTACAGCAAGCCTGAAGATATAGGCAACCTCGAGGCGCAGCTTCCCGGCATGCACTTCGGCAAAGCGCAGGGCGGCCTCTGCGAGAAGCGGAACCAGATCCTCGATGCCGCCGCCGGCTTCGACCTTATCTTCTTTATG
Source organism: Acidipila sp. EB88 (assembly GCF_003858395.1). Taxonomy (GTDB): domain Bacteria; phylum Acidobacteriota; class Terriglobia; order Terriglobales; family Acidobacteriaceae; genus EB88. Next base: position 235,454 of record NZ_QWEV01000005.1, read on the forward strand.
GATGATGACTTCTACCTGGACCCCGGCTACCTGCAGGCCATGGAGCAGGCGTTCCTTGAAGACTCCACCCTGGTCGCAGGCAGCGGCATCGTCCTCGCTGACGGCGCCAGGGGGCCCGGGCTCAAGCTGGCGGATGCACGCTCCGTGCTCTCACGCGCCGAGCAGCAGGGTGTGGCGCGACACTCGCGGCACACCGCCTTCAATACCTATGGCTGCAACATGTGCTTCCGGCTCGCCACCATTCGCCAGCACAGCGTGCGCTTCGACGAGAAGCTGCCGGCGTACGGCTGGTACGAAGACATCGATTTCTCCCGCCGCATGGCGCGCTTCGGCTCGGTCATGCGCCTCGACAACGCTCTCGGCGTTCACCTCGGGGCCAAGGTCGGGCGAGTGTCCGGCGTGCGCCTCGGGTACTCCCAGGTGATCAACCCTTTCTACCTCGCGCGCAAAGGCAGCTTCCCATGGAGCAACGCCCTGCGAAGCGTCGGCCGCAACATGCTGGCTAACATTGTCCGCAGCATCCGTCCGGAAAGTTACGTGGACCGCCGCGGCAGGCTCCGGGGCAATGCAATGGCCATGCTGGATCTGCTGCGCGGCCGCCTGCGCCCCGACCGCATCCTCCATATGCGCTAGCAGCAACGCGCGCGGCCGGCGCCCGCAGCCGCGCGCCTTTCCGCATCCGCCCCGCCAGTCACGCCTCGCCCAGATCTCTCCGCGATCACCCCGCCCAAAGCCGGCCGTCCTGTCAGCAGGCTGTACGTCGATTTGCAAATTCAGCCATCCCGCCCCGCAGAAGCCTTCCGCCGGGTCAGGCGGTTTATGCCTCTACGACGAGCGCTCAATCCGCGCCGGCTTGATCTCTCGCGCACACCGCTCATCGGCAGCCACCGCTAACCCCTCCCCGCTACCTACCCGCGCCCACGGCCTAAGCGCCTTCGGGCGACCTGCGCCACCGCCGCCGTTCCGCAAATCGAGCAAAAAGTAGGCGATTCCCTTGCGGCTAGGAAAAAAATGCGTAGTGCCTGGAGTGTCGACTTGGAGAATCATCGCGCGTTGGTACCGCAGGGTAACCACCTCTCCGCGACACTCTTTTTCTCTGCATTCAAGCGGTGGATTCATGGGAACTGTGAGAAATTTTGGGCGATTTCCCGATTCAAGAATGCCACGGCGATGGTTACCGATTTGTATTTTGACCGCCAAAAGCGTGACTCAAGAGTGCTTGAGTTACGGGATGGGGCCGATGGTAGAGTCCGGACAGATCAAGCAGAACCGGTGGAATTTACCTGATCCGCCGGCCACACGAGATCCGCAGCGAGCGTTTCTTGCACGATGATCGGGCAGCGTTCCCCGATCTGCAAACCTAACCACTGTCAGGCATCGCGCATGCGATTCCGGACGGCCATCCGAAGTTCGTCTGGATACCGATTATGACCTTGTTCCGCTTGTTCCACCTCAAAACAGCGCAGCACGCAGTCCGCGCCATGCGTACCCCGGCTCCTGTTCTTATGCTCGCCTGCGCCGCCTTGGTTCTTCCGCACTGCCTCACCGCTCAGTCCACGGAAAGCACGGGAAACACCGTGCCCTCTGAAGCGGCTTCCCCTGCACCGCTTGCTGTTCTTCCCTCGCAGGCACTCGGCGCCGATGATCTGGTCCAGATCCTGGTGCCGTACTGCCCCGAGCTGTCGCACTCCTTCCGCGTTTCCTCCGACGGCACGCTCAACCTGCCGTTGCTGAAGCAGCGCATCGCGGTCAGCGGTCTTCAGCCCGCAGAGGTTGAGACCAAGATCGCGGCTGCCCTGGTGAGCGAGCAGATCCTTACCGAGCCCACCGTGAATGTGTCGGTGCTTGAGTACCGGTCGCGGCCTGTAAGCGTGGTGGGTGCCGTGCGCAACCCGCTGACGTTCCAGGCCACCGGCAACACCACGCTGCTCGATGCGATCGGCCGCGCCGGCGGCTTCTCGCCGACCGTGGGCTCCGATCTCACCGTGACCCACCACTCGGCGCTCGCCAATGGAACCATGCAGGTCTCGGTGCAGGTGATTCCACTCAAGGAACTCATCAATGGTGCCGATCCTAAGTACAACGTCAAGCTGGTCGGCGACGAGGAGATCCGGGTGCCGGAAGCCTCTCGGATCTTTGTCACGGGCAATGTCAAGAAGCCCGGCAGCTTCCCCATGCAGACCGATGGCGACACCACGGTGCGCAAGGCCCTGGCGATGAGCGAAGGACTGCAGCAGTACTCCACCCGGCAGGCCTTTATCTATCGCGAGCAGAAGGCCGGCGAGCCGCGCCAGGAGATCAGCGTGCCGCTGCAGGAGATCATGGCCCGCAAAGCAGCGGATGTACAGCTGCTGCCGGACGACATTCTTTATGTCCCGGAAGATGGCGGCAAGAAGCTCACAGCCAAGGTGCTCGCCGGCATTGCCGGTTTCGGCACCACGGCGCTGGGCACGGCAATTGTGTACAAGTAAGGCGCCCACCGCGCCATTGATGGTCGGTATTGCTTGAGTTGATTTGGCCGGGCACTCTTTTTCACCCGGTCTCCTGCCAACCCCCAGAGTGAGCAGTCACACAGCGAGGATTTTCCATGTCATCTGTCTATAACAACAAGCCGAGGATTTTGCCTGCCAGCGCGCCGCCCAGCCAGATCGCGCACTACACCGGGCCCCAGGCCGCCGCCGAGCCGGATGAACTACTTCCCATGCAGCACTACATGTGGCTGCTGCGCCGCGCGTGGTGGAAGATTGCGCTGTTTGTTGTGACGTGCACCGCGCTGACCGCGGTTGCCTGCTTCCTGATGACGCCGGTCTATGAAGCCACCGTGCGCCTCGCGGTGGACAGCAAGGTACCGGCCAGCGTGATCGGCCAGGACTCGGCCACGCCCAACATCAGCGACGTGGAAGAGTTCCTCACCACCGAGATTGACCTGCTGCAGTCGGATGCGGTGCTGCGCCCCGTGGCCAAGGCCTACCACCTGCTGCCCCGCGACAAGAAGGGCAAGGAGTTCCTGCCCGCCGGCTCCGTGACCCTGCCCGGGCTGACCATTACCCATCCCGCCAGCTCGCTGCTGCTCAAGATCACCTACCGCTCCAAGGATCCGCGCAAGGCAGCGGATGTGGCCAACGCCGTCGCGCACTCCTATATCGATGAAGCGATGGACATGCGCCTGCACTCCTCGATGAACCTGTCCGGTTTCATGGCCAAGCAGCTCGACGACCTCAAGGCCAACATGGACAAGAGCGCCGAGGCGCTGACCACCTACCAGCGTCAGCTGGGCGTGATCGATCCCGAACAGCAGACCAGCATCCTTTCCGCTCGCGTGGCCCAGCTCAACAGCGAGTACACCGAGGCCGAGAACGACCGGATCCGCAAGCAGACCGCCTACCAGGGTGTGAAGTCCGGCAATGCCAGCGCGATTGATATCTCCACGCAGGCCGAGCAGCTCACCCGCCTCCAGCAGCAGATGCAGGATGCCGAGCAGGCCATGGCCATCGTGCAGACCCACTACGGCCCCAACAACGCCAACTACAAGGTGGCGGCCAACACCCTGGCCGAGGTCACCCGCGAGTACCAGGCGGCACGCGACAATACCGGTCGCCGCATCCAGACGGACTTCGCCCAGGCGGACACCCGCGAAAAGATGCTCGCTGCCACCCTGGCCGCGGCCAAGGCGCAGTCCGACGCGCTCAGCCTCAAGTCGCTTGAGTACCAGCAGCTGAAGCGGGATGCCGACGCCAACAAGACGCTGTACAACGAGCTGTTCCAGAAGATCAAGGAAGCCGGCATCAACTCCGGGTTTCAGAACAGCTCCATCCGCATCGCCGACGAGGCCCGTCCGCAGAACGCGCCGGTCTTCCCCAAGAAGGGCATCTTCATCTTCATCGGCTTCTTCCTGTCGGGTGTGATCGCGGTGGCCGCAACCCTGCTCTCCGACATGATGGACAAGAGCGTGCGGGATCCGGAACAGGCCCGCCGCAGCCTCCAGGTCGAGGTGCTTGGGATCCTGCCCGACGTGCTGCAGCTCAAGCCCGCCGGTCGCCAGCTCCTGCTTAAAAGCGGCAGCGATGTGCCCGCCCCCGTGGCCGGCAAGCAGCCGCTGGACTGGAGCCGCACCCAGGACGCCTACACCGAGGCAATCCGCACCATGCGCTCCCTGGTACTGCTCGAACGCACCCGCGAAAAACTGCGCTCGGTGCAGGTGACCAGTGCGGTGGCCGGCGAAGGCAAGAGCACCTGCACCGCTCACCTCGCCATCGCTCACGCCATGCAGGGCCGCAAGACTCTGCTGATCGATGCCGACCTGCGCCGCCCTTCGCAGCACAACCACTTCTCGCTGCCCAATGAAGAAGGCCTGGCCGACGTGATCATGGACGGCCGCAGCCTGGCCGACGTGCTCCACACGATCGAAGGCATCGAGAACCTCCACGTGGTCACCGCCGGTGCCTCGGCCATGCGCGCCGCGCACCTGGTCGGCAACAAGATGGCCGCGCTGCTGACCGATGCCGAGCAGGACTACGACCTGGTACTGATCGACACCCCACCCATGCTGGGCCTCGCCGAGCCGATCCAGATCGCCTGCTCCGTCGATGGTGTGCTGCTGATCACGCAGGCAGGCGAGACCAACCAGGATGCGGTGGCCGCCGCAATCGGCACCCTGAACCGCCTGGACGTCAGGATCCTCGGACTTGTGCTCAACAAGGTTCGCCGTGAAATGAGCTCCACCTACCAGCACTTCGGCGTGTACGGGCAGTATGACGAACGCGTTTTGAACGCAAGCTAGGCAAGGGCGAAGACACGATGCAGGCGATCCCCATGACCCCACCCGTGACCCAAACCGACCGTGCCGAGTACGTGGTGAATGCACGCTTCCTGGCGCATCGCATCACGGGCATCCAGCGCTACGCACGCGAGATTGCCTCGCGCCTGGGCGGCTCCCCCGAGATGCTCAAGCCCAGCAATGGCAAGGGCGCCCGCGGCCACCTCTGGGAGCAGCTCGCGCTGCCCCGGCTGGCCGGTGGCCGGCTGCTCTGGAGCCCCTGCGGCGCGGGTCCTCTTTCCTACACGCGCCAGGTCGTCACCTTTCATGACCTGTTTCCCCTGGAGCACCCGGAGTGGTACTCCGCCGCCTACGCCAAGTGGTACAGCCTGATGTTCCGCCGGCTAGCCACCAATGCAGCGCACCTGATCGCAGTCTCGTCCTACACCAAGGACCGGCTGGTGCGTCAGCTCGGTTGCGACCCGGATGATGTCACCGTGGTCTACAACGGGCCCGCGCAGTCCACGCGCCTGTCCACGACCTTCGAGGCCGCCCGCGCCTGCGCCGCGCTCGCCCTGCCCTCGCGCCGCTACGTGCTGTCGCTCTCTTCGCTCGAGGCACGCAAGAACCTGCCGACGATCTTTGCCGCCTGGCGCATCGCGCAGCGCTCCCTGCCGGACAATGTCTGGCTCGTGCTCGCCGGCCAGCAGGCCGATGCTTCGGTGTTCGGCAAGCAGCAGCTTTCCGCCATCCCGGCGCGTGTGCACTTCACCGGCTACGTCGCCGAGGAGCACCTGGCTGGCCTGTACTCGGGCGCCTCGCTGTTCCTGTTTCCCTCGCTCGCCGAGGGCTTCGGCCTGCCGCTGCTGGAGGCCATGAGCTGCGGGCTGCGCGCCGTTACCTCCAACAACAGCTCCCTGCCCGAGGTGGGCGGCGATGCGGCGTTCTACGTGGACCCGCTCGACGTCCGGGAGCTGGCTGCGGCGATCCTGCGTCACATCGCCAGCGAGAATGCCGCCTCTGCCCCGTTTCTCCCCGCGATGGAACAGGCCAGCCGCTTCTGCTGGACTGACTCCGCGCGGCGTACCGAAGATGTGCTGCAGCGCGCCGCACACAGCCGCCGCAAGGTCGCGGCGACCGATGGACGTCGCTGGAGGGTCGCATGAGCCTGTTGATGCCTGTTCCATTTGAACTGCCTGAGATTGCGCAGGAGCTTCCCTGCGATGCACCGCTTGAGCTCACCGCACTGGCTGGCAAACGCGTCGCGCTCGTGCATGACTGGCTGACCGGTATGCGCGGGGGCGAGAAGGTTCTGGAGGTGCTCTGCACCCTGCTTCCGGACGCGCCGCTCTGGACCCTGCTGCATAACCGCGGCTCCGTCTGTGCCGCGATCGAAACGCGTCCTATCCACACCAGCCTCCTGCAGCACATGCCCGGGGCCGCGCGGCGGTACCGTTCGTACCTGCCCTTTTTCCCGCTGTTTGCCGAGTGCAACAAGGCAAAAGATGCCGACGTGGTGATCTCCACCTCGCATGCCGTGGCCAAGTCCATGGTGCGGCGCACGCGCACCGCCGGCGGCAGCCAGCCGCTACACATCTGCTACATCCACACCCCCATGCGCTACGTGTGGGACCTGTTCGACGAGTACTTCGGCCCCGCGCGCATGGGTGCCTTTGCCTCGCGCTTCGTGTTTGCCCCCATCGCCGCGGCGCTTCGCCGCTACGACCAGCGCACCAGCGCGCGCGTCGATGTGTTCGTGGCCAACTCCACCTACGTGGCCGAACGGGTGCGTCGCATCTACGGCCGCGAGGCCCTGGTGCTGCCGCCGCCGGTCGATGTCGCCCGCTACGGCAGCACCGTGCGCGAAGCCGGCGACCGCTACCTTGTGGTCTCGGCGATGGTGCCGTACAAGCGCGTGGACCATGCCATCCGCGCCTGCGCCACGCTGGGCCGCAAGCTCACCATCGTTGGCAAGGGTCCCGAAAACCAGCGGCTGCGCGCCCTGGCTGCCGAGCTCGGCGCCGACGTGGTCTTCGCCGGCTTCGCCAGCGACGCCGAGCTGGCCGACTACTACCGCCAGGCGCGTGCGCTGCTGTTCCCCGGCGTCGAAGACTTCGGCATCGTGCCCGTGGAGGCCATTGCCTGCGGCTGCCCGGTGATTGCGCTTGCCGAGGGCGGCATCCTCGACTCCATGACCAACGAGACCGCGGAGTTCTTTCACGAGCCCACCGTGGCAGCGCTGGAACAGGCCATGCTCGCCTTTGAAGCACGCGCCCTGTCTGCCTTTCATCCCGAGACGCTGCGCGCCCGTGCGCGCTGCTTCTCCGAGGCCGCCTTCATCGTCCGCCTGGCCGAAATCGTCCAGGCAGCCGTGAACCCCCCGGCCTTGCCCCTTGAGATCCCGAGCGGACTGCAGAGCCGCCGGGACACCACGGAGTTGTTGGACCCACCGGTCGAGGCCGCGTGGCTACGCTGATGCACTTTCCCTGTGGGGCTTCTGCTCCACCATCTGCCTCCGCCTTTCCCGGGCTGCGGCGCCAGCACCATCGATTTATCGCAGCTGAAGTGGCGATACCGAGCAAGAGGTGGCGTTCATGAGCACTGTTTCAACGTTGAGATCTCCCGTAGCGACCAGCACAGCAATCCCGGCATCTGGCTGCAACCGTACCCTTACCGTCTCCGCCCTGGTCTGTGCCGACCTGCTGGCCGTGCTGTTCGCCGGCTGCGTCGGTCTGTCGCTGCGCCTCGCTTTCCATGGTGAGTTCCGCCCGGCCGACTATTTCGGCCTGCTCGCCGCCCTGCCGCTCTTCTTCCTGGTCTTCTCTGCGCTCGACATGTACCCGGGCATCGCCGCCAACGCGATCGAAGAGTTCCGCACCATGATGCATGCGGTCACGATCTCCTATCTCCTGATCATCGTTTCGACCTTTCTGATCAAGGTGAACAACCGCTACTCGCGCATCGCCTTTGTTCTTTCCTGGCTGCTCACCCTGGCCCTGGTGCCGATCGCCCGGCGCGCCGTGCGCTCCTTCGGCTCCAGGCAATCCTGGTGGGGTGTGCCCACCGTGATCTTCGGCGCTAATGACACCGGCGCGGCCATGCTCAAGATTCTGGAGCAGCAGCCCACCCTTGGCCTGCGCCCCATCGCGCTGCTGCACGAGCACGCCCCCGCCCAGCGAGCCGAACACACCGAGGGCCTGTTCACCGGCGACTTCGCTCATGCCGCCAAGCTCGCCGCCAGCAACCGTGGCTGCTACGCCATCCTGGCCATGCCGCATCTGCGCGCTACCGAGCTGGAAGAACTGCTCAACGAGTATTCCCAGCACTTCCGCCATGTGCTGGTACTGCCCGACGTCGCCGGCATGTCCAGCCTCTGGGTCTCGGCCAAGGACCTCGGCGGCATGCTGGGTCTCGAGGTGGAGCAGCGCCTCTCGCAGATGATGCCGCGCGCCATCAAGCGCACATTCGATCTGCTGGTCACCTCCACCATCGCGCTGTTCCTGCTGCCGCTGCTGGCTGTGCTGTACTGCAGCGTGCGCCTCAGCTCGCCCGGCCCGGTCTTCTACGGCCAGCGTCGGATCGGCCGCGACCACAAGCTCTTCACCGCCTGGAAGTTCCGCTCCATGGTCACTAACGCCGACGAGGTGCTCGAAGAGCATCTCGAACGCGACCCGGCTCTGCGTGCCGAGTGGGACCGCGATCGCAAGCTCAAACGCGATCCGCGCGTCACCCGCATCGGGCGCATCATGCGCAAGACCAGCCTGGACGAGCTGCCGCAGCTTTGGAACGTGCTCTCAGGCCAGATGAGCCTGGTTGGACCGCGCCCCATCGTGATGGCCGAGGTCGAACGCTATGGCCGCCGCTACCAGCACTACCGCCGCGTCACCCCCGGCATCACCGGCCTCTGGCAGATCTCGGGACGCAACAACACCAGTTACGAACGGCGCACTGAAATCGACGAGTACTACGTTCGGAACTGGTCGGTCTCCATGGATCTCTATATTCTTTACCGCACGGTCAAGACTGTTCTGTTTACCGAAGGCGCCTACTAGGACGCCCGCTCGGCGGCGGCTTCTCCGCCGCCGAACCAGGCCGTCATGGCCGTCCGGGCCGTTCAGGTCCAAGTTTCAAGAAAGGCAGCGATGACTGCTTCCACTTTGCCGGTCCTTGTACTGATTGCATTTCTCTGGTGGCGCACCAAGGGCGAGCTGCTGCCGATCATTCTGATGTGCTCGGTGTTCGATGCCTCCGCTGCCGTGGTCGTGGCAGGCTCGGCCGTGGTGCCGTGGATTCTCGCTCTGGCCATCTGCCTTCCGATCAAGATCATCACGGGCACCCTTCAGTGGAAGCCCATGGTCGGAACGAACAAAGGCGCCTACCACGCCATGTTCCTGTTTGTGGGCTATGCCTTCTTTTCGGCGATGGTCTGCCCCTTTGTATTTCACGGGATCCTGGTCAGCAACTCGCACAACGGCATGAATCAGCCCCTGGCCTGGACGTTCAGCAACTTTGCCCAGCCCTCCTACCTGCTCTGCGCCATGTGCGTGTACCTCATTGCGGTCCACAGCACGCGGGAACAGCAGCGCAACGCCATTGACTGGTTTATCTATGCGGCCGTCACCGTGGCCTCGTTCATGATGTACCAGCTGGCCAACGCGGTACTGCACGTTCCCTACCCATCGGCCATCCTCTACACCAACACCACCCACGTCATCTACGACGCGTACAAGATCGGCGGCGTTTGGCGCCTCAACGGCACCCAGACCGAGGCCTCCGCCGCTGCCTTTTTTCTGGCCATCGGCCTGGCCCTGCAGGGCTGGCAGCTTGCCACGCACCGCATCCGCTGGCAGTCCGCGGCAGCCTTCCTGCTCATGCTCACGGCGCTGGTGCTCACCGTGTCCACCACCGGCTACGCCTGCATGGTGACGCTCGCACTCTCCGGCATCCTGCTCTATGCGCGCCACTCCTTCCGCAAGGGCGGTGCAGCTCCCGTCAAGGTGCTCATCGCGCTCGCGTTGATCGGCGTCGCCGTCCCCGCCTTCCTGCTTACTAACGCCGGGCAGACCGTCAGCAAGGTCCTCATGACGGTGTTCGTCGACAAGATGAGCTCCGACTCTTACCGCGAACGCTCCATGATGAACTCGCTCGCCCTGCAGACAGCGCATGACTCGTACTACTTCGGCGCCGGCTGGGGCAGCGTCCGTGCCTCGAGCTTCGCCTGCTCGCTGTTCGGTAACGTGGGTATCCCGGGAGCGCTGCTGTTCGCGATCCTGCTCATGCAGCTCGCCAAGCCCCTGCTCAAGCCCCGCCGCTATGTCCGCTTGGCTCTGTTTGAGCGCACACTCTATGGCGTCTTCGTGATGATGGTGGCGCAACTTGTCGCAGGCGCCGATCTGATCTCGCCCATCATCTGGACCATGTTCGGGATCGCCACAGCCTCCAAGCCGCTCCGCCGTGCCAGCGCGGCTGTCCCGGCACCCAGCCTCGCGCCTGCTGACCCACTCCCGCTGCAGCGCCCGACGCTCGTCACCTAGCAAAGTCGCACATTCGCAAAAAATATTTTCAGGCGGAAATGTGCCGGCACCCGGCACATTTTTCCCGCAGCCCCTGCGAGCACTCTTTACCCTGCGGCAGTAACAGCTTCCCGCTCCAGGGGTCGAAATACACCTCAGGCAGAAAAGATTGCCCGACTTCCTTGCCGCTTCTACCTGGCGCCTGCACACGCCACAATGAACAATGGAAATATTGACACGCAGCGCGCCGAGGCAGCGCGGCCGTGCGAGGTTGTCTCTCGGGTTAGGATGCGAGGTATTCACCCATCCATCGAAGGTGCCGCCCACCTTCGACTCAGCTGAGGAACGATATGCCCCGCGTGTTTGCCCCCAAAGAATTCTGCTTGTTTGCTCTTGCTTCCTGTATCAGTGCTCCGCTCTTCGCTCAATCCCTGCAAACCATCCCCTCGTTGCCACTGGCAACATTTCAGGACAGCCTCGGTGTCAATCTCCACATCGAGTACACCGACGGCCAGTACGCCAATGCCGCTGCCGTGCTCAGCGACCTGCAGTTCCTCGGCATCCACAATGTGCGCGACCAGGTGCCACAACCTGCCAACTGGCTCCCCGTCGGCCAGGGACTCGCAGCCATGCAGATGCTGGGCGCAAATGGCATTCACTTTGATCTGATCGCCGCCCCGAACCAGGCACTCGCGACCAACATGCAGCAGCTCGATAACCTGCAAAAGACCCAGCCCGGCATGGTGATCTCGGTCGAAGGCCCCAACGAGATCAACAACCAGCCGGTCACGGCTCCCGGTCTCTCCAACGAGCAGGCTGCCGAAAATTACCAGCGCTCGCTCTACAGCGCCGTGCACAGCGACAGCAACTTCGCCAACGTGCCGGTGTACTACCTGACCGGCGGCGACCAGATCGATCTCAGCGCCAACCCGGGCCTTGCCGATTACGAGAACGGCCACCCCTACCCGCACACCGAAGAGCAGCCCTGGTCCTGGCTGCAGCTTGAGTTCAACCAGCGGTTTATCAATCCCTCCGCGCTGCCCAAGGCCGTGACCGAGTCCGGCTACTACACCCTGCCGCAGTCCACCGACTGGGGTGGTGTGGATGAGCCTGGCCAGGCCGAGCTCGTGCTCAACGACTACTTCGACGCGGCGCTGCAGGGCATCGTCCACACATACATGTACCAGCTTCTCGATGCGTACCCTGACCCGACCGGCACCATCCTGGACGATCACTTCGGCTTCTTCCACCTGGACGGCACGCCCAAGGTCCTGGCCTATGCCATGAACAACCTGTCCCGGGCGTTCCCGCAGGACAAGGCCTCGTCGCCGGTCACCGTGCAGGCTGCCATCAGCGGGCTGCCCGCCAGCACCGGCCACGCCTTCGCCCTTACCGGTTCCGACGGTTCCATCGCGGTCTTCCTCTGGAACGAAGCGCCCGTCTGGAACACCGCCGCACAAATCCTGCAGTGGGTCACGCCCGTGCCCGTAACCGTGCAGATCCCTGGCTCGTGGAACGTCAGCTACTTCACCCCGGCGCTGCCCGCCACGATCCCGCTTTCCGGCAGCAACGGCACCTACACCACCACGGTCGCCTCTTACCCAACCGCGTTGATCTTCCGCAAGCAGTAAGCCGCTTCCACGCGGTTTCCACCAGGGGTGCCGCAGTCGTTCGCGGCACCCTTTTTCTTGCGCGCAACATCTTGCACCCGGCCACGCAGGCTCCAGCCACGCGCGCGCCGCCTCAAGCCTGGCAGCAACAAAAAGGCTGTTCTCCCACCCGGGAGAACAGCCTTCGAAAGCGCAGCCAGCCTTGCGGCCGTCTTACTTGTAATCCGGCAGCAGCGCCCAGGTGTCGGGATCTTCCTCGCCCAGCGCCAGGCGCAGGAGCCGGCGAGGTGCTTCTGTTTCGCGAGCGCCAGCCGGTCGCTGTACCCTCGCTTCATCGACATCCTGCTCCAGCAGCACGCTGGCTTTTGGTTAAGCCACTGGAACGGACTTCACCAGGTTGCGTGGCCTGTCCACATCCACCCCGTGCGTCAGCGCCACATAGTAGGCAAACAACTGCAGCGGCACCACTTCCAGCAGCGGCAGCAGGTGCTCGGGCACAGGCGGAATCTCGATCGTCTCGCGCACCAGCGGACGCACATCCACATCGCCCTGGTTCACCAGCGCCAGCACCCGCGCACCCTGCTTCTCCAGGATACCGAGCAGGTTCAGCGTGCGCTCGTAGCGGCGTACGGAGTCTTCGTCTTTAGGGTCAAACGCCGCCAATGCCACCAGTGGCACCTCGTCGCTCACCAGCGCATTGGGTCCGTGCAGCACCTCGCCCGCCGGGTAACCCTCGGCATGCACGTACGAGCTTTCCTTCAGCTTCAACGCGCCTTCGCGCGCCAGCGGGTAGTGCACGCCGCGCCCCAGGAACAGGTAGCTCTTGGCACCGGCAAACGCCTGCGCGCAGGCCTCCGCACGCTCGTCCCAGCCAATCAGCGCGCCTTCCAGCGCATCCGCCACGGCTGCCAGCGCCGCCAGCTTCTCGGCCACGGCCTCCGCACTCAACCGCCCGCGCGCCTCACCCGCCGCGACCGCCAGCAGGTGCAGCAGCGCCAGTTGGTTGGTAAAGCTCTTGGTCGCCGGGATCGCCAGTTCCTTGCCCGCCTCGGTGCACAGCGCCACATCAGCTTCCCGCATCATGGTCGAGTCGGGGACGTTGGTCACCGCGATCGTGCGCTGCCCGCGCGCCCTGGCTTCGCGCAGCGCGGCCAGCGTGTCGCCCGTCTCGCCAGACTGCGAGATCACCAGCACCACCGCGCCTGGCGTGGTGTTGCTGGTGCGGTACGAGTATTCGCTGGCATACTCCACATCGACCGGCAGGCCGCTCAGGTCTTCAAACGTGACCTCCGCCGCCAGGCCCGCGTGACGGCTCGATCCGCTCGCGATAATCACGAGCGATGAGGCAGAGGCCAGCAGCGCCCGCACCGGGGCAAACAGTGCGTCGGTTAACCGGCGCTGGTCCGCGGAAACAGCCACGCGCAACAAGGCGCGCAGGGCTTCCGGCTGCTCAAAGATTTCGCGCAACATGGCATGCGCAAAGATGCGCTCAGAGGGTTGGGTGTACTCGGTCATGCGTCACCAGACTTTCCTGACAGGTCGGGCTGTCCACAAACAGCACCTAGGTGATGATCATACCGCCTTCAAATGATCATTTCTGCTTGCCAAACACCTCTTTCCGAAGGCACTCTACAATCCAGTGGTTTTCGGGTGCGGCACACGGCTCAACGGCATCCGCATCAGCCGCGTCTGTGCTTCGCCGCTGCTTTCGCGGAAGAACCGCCCGACTAACTCCTTGTTTCTTCCCGTGGCACAAGACTCAGCGCGCCGCCGCTCCCCGCAACCGGGCAGGCGTCGCGGAAGGACCCACCTTGAACATGCTGCATCGACTCCTGCTCCCCGGCGCCCTGCTCGCCTGCTCCTCGCTCCCTGCAACCGCGCAGCAGAACTTCGCCGACATCAAGCCTTCTCCGCAGCAGGTCGCTTGGCAGGACCTCGAGATCGGCGCCATCATCCACTTCGGCACCAATACTTTTCTCGACCGTGAGTGGGGCGACGGCACGGCCTCGCCTTCCGTCTTCAACCCCACCCACGTCGACACCGACCAGTGGATGGCCGCGGCCAAAAGCGCCGGCATCGGCTACGTCGTGCAGGTCGCCAAGCATCACGACGGTTTCGCCCTCTGGCCCACTGCCGAGAGCGACTACAGCGTCAAGGCCAGCCCATGGCTCGGAGGCAAGGGCGATCTCATCCGCATGGCCTCCGACTCCGCCCACAAGGCCGGCCTGCGGTTTGGCGTCTACGAGTCGCCCTGGGATCGCCACGACCCACGCTATAAGGACCCTGTCGCCTACGACACCTTCTATCTCGCCGAGCTCACTGAGCTCGCCAGCGGCTACGGCCCGCTCGAAGAGTTCTGGCTCGACGGCGCCGGCTCCACCGGCCGCACCTACGACTTCGACAAGATCATCCGCAACCTGCGCACCTACCAGTCCAACACCCTGGTCTTCGGCGACGTCGGCCTCTATCGCAACGGCGACATCCGCTGGGTCGGCACCGAGAGCGGTCGCGTCGACTTCGACGTGTGGAACACGGTCGATAACTCCGGCATGCTGCGCTGGCGCCCGGTCGAAGCCGACACGCCCCTGCACCGCCTGCAGTGGTTCTGGCACCCCAACAGCGACAGCACCCTCAAAACTGTGGACGAGCTGATGACCACCTACAACGAGACCGTGGGCCGCGGCGCGCAGCTCATGCTCGGCCTCGCCCCCGACAGAACCGGCAACCTCCCGGCAGCCGACGTCAAGCGGCTCGCCGAGTTTGGCGCCCGCCTGCAGGCCCTCTACGGCCCGGGCAAAAACCTGCTGTCCTCCGCGCCGCGTGTTCTCCCCGCCGAGGCAGCGCCCGCCCTGAGCGAAGACCACCACTCCGCGTGGGCAACCGGCACAGCCCTGCCCGCGACCCTTACCGTCACCCTTGCCGGCCCCGTGCAGCTTGATCGCTTCCTGACCATGGAGCGTCTCGAAGACGGCCAGCATGTCGAGGAGTACGCCGTGGAAGCGAAGCTGTCCGGCGACACCACCGGCCAATGGCATGAGCTCGTACACGCGCACGTGATCGGCCACAAGAAGATCGACCTGCTCCCCGCACCGGTGCAGGCCACCGCGGTGCGTCTGCGCATCCTCGCCGCCAACGGCCCGGTGGAAATGCGCGCGTTTGGCGCTTACAGCGGCAAAGTACAAAACATCGGCGCCCCTTCCATGGGCAGCCCAGCGGAGTGAACCCAGCACCAATGAATCCCGTACGCCTTGAAATCGCTGTCGACCATCCATCCGCGCTCCAGAACGCCGTGAACGGCGGAGCCGAACGTATCGAACTCTGTTCGTCCCTTGCCGACGGCGGCCTCACGCCTTCGCCCGGTTTTATCGAGTGGGCGCTCGCCGAGGTGGCCGTGCCGGTGCACTGCATCGTGCGCCCCCGCGGTGGCAACTTCTGCTACACCCCTGCGGAGCTTGCCGTCATGGCCGCCGACATTCGCTGCATGCGCAAAATGGGCGCACCCGGCGTCGTAGTTGGCGTGCTCACCGCTCGGCATGCAGTCGACGTCCAGGCCATGCAGGTGCTGCGCGAAGCAGCCGGCCCCATGCGCCTGTGTTTCCATCGCGCTTTTGACCTCGCCGCCGATCGCCCTTCCGCCCTGGAAGACGTGATCCGCTGCGGCGCGGATATCCTGCTCACCTCCGGGGGCGCTGCCAGCCTCGGTGACGGTGCCGCCGAGGTGCGCCGCATCGTCGCCCAGGCAGCCGGTCGCATCGAGATCATGGGTGGCGCCGGCGTCCGCGTCGCCACTGCGGGCGAACTCTGGCGCACCATTCCCATCGACACCCTGCATGCTTCACTGCGCAGCGTGTGGAGCGAGGCCGCGCACCCGGCGCACACCTCCGACCCAACCACAACCGAGACCACTGCAACAATGGGCGCGCGCGACCAGGACACCCTCTACACGGTCAACCCCGACGACGTGCGCGCCGTGCTGCGCGACCTCCCCCCGCGCACCGCACTGCGGGGCAAATCGATCGCTTAACCCAAGCCACCTCTGCAGTGCGGCCACACCGGCCGCACTGCAAAGGTGCATGGCCCCTGCCCTACTTCGCGTCGCTTCCCATCGCGGCAGTCTGCGGCGCGGGCAGTGCCGCGGCCGCATCCACAAGTCTCCGCAGCGATCCCACATACGCAAAGTGCACCAGGGCTCCACCCTTCGCTGCCCGGTCCAGCACCTCGCGCGCATGCTCGGTCCACTCGGCCGTCGGCGCAGTTTTCGCGTCAAGGTAACCCAGCGCCTGCGTACCCACCGCGCCCGTCTCCCCCCACAGCAGCGCCAGCGGGCCCGCGTCATCCATGCGCGGCGACTGCGCCGCCAGTGTTAACAACGCGGGCACCGCATCCTGCCACGCTGCAAAGCGCCTGCGCAGGTCGCTCATCGCATCCTGGCGCGACAGCCTGCCGCCCGCCGAAACATCCCCACTCGTATCCGGCGCATGCGGCGCCGGCTTGCCCGGCGCCGCTTTCCCGATCAGCGCATCCACCGCACCGGCAATCTCCTGCCGCGCCGGCGGGTCCGCCGCAACCGCGTCCACCAGCCGGTCGAGCGAGGTGCGCGCATCCGTCCTTTGCGCGTTGTACCTCTCACCGAACGAGAACGGCTCCGTGACCGATGCGAGCAGGTCGAGCGCGTGCCCGGCAGCAGCCCGCGTCTCCGGCTGCGCGCTGGCTTCTGCCGTGCTCACAAGGTTGCGCCGCAGGCGTTCCGGTCCGGCCAGGTGCATCACGCCCACATCCTCTAGCTCCGCCGAAACCCGCCGCAGCCGCTGGTACATGTACGAGGTGTCGCGGTCGTTCTGCGGCGACCAGAAACGTTCCGCAATCGCCAGCGTACGCGGCCACACCCGGCTGTCTACCGTCTCCGCGTCCAGCTGCTCCGCCCACATGCACACCTCGCCGCCCAGGATCAGCTTCTGCTGCCCTGCGTCCAGCGTGGTATCCACCGGGATCGGATCGGCCAGAAACATCTGCGCCGAGGTCTTCTCGCCATCCAGGTAATACGGTGCCGACAGGATGCCCTGGTATCCCTGCTTCGCACCCGCGCTCAGCGAGGCCTCGCCGCGCCAGCTCTGGATCACGATGTTCTTGGGCAGCGCCGGGTTCAGGATCTCGTCCCAGCCGATCATCTGCTTGCCATGCTTCTTCAGGATCGGCAGCAGCTGCTGGTTGAAATACGCCTGCAGCTCATCGGGCTTGGTGAACCCATGCTTGTCCATGAACGCCTTGATCTTGGGGTTCTTCATCCACGAGTCGCCCGGCGCCTCATCCCCGCCGATGTGGAAGTACGCATCCGGGAAGATCGCACCCATCTCGCCCACCAGCGCATCGACGAACTTGTACACCGCCGGGCTGGTCGGGTCCATCTCGCCCGGCGGCACGCCGAACTTGATCGCCAGCCCATGCAGGTCTTCGCCCGAGCCCAGCTCCGGGTACGCCACGATCCAGCTCGTCGCATGGCCCGGCATATCGAACTCCGGCACCACGCGGATCCCGCGGGCCCGCGCATACGCCACCACCGCGCGCATCTGGTCCTGCGTATAAAACTGCCCGTCTGATCCAACGCTGGTCAGCTTCGGAAACAGCTTGCTCTCCGCGCGAAACGCCTGGTGCTCCGACAGGTGCCAGTGAAACACGTTGAGCTTGGCCACCGCCATCGCATCGATCTGTCGCTCCACCGCCGGCACCGGCTCGAAGTGCCGGCTCACATCCAGCATGAATCCGCGCCAGCGAAAGCGCGGCGTGTCCTCGATCGAGATCGCCGGTAGCACGCACGCGCCACGCACATTGGTCGCCAGTTGCAGCAGCGTCTCCATGCCATGCATCGCGCCCACGTCGGTTGCCGCCGTCAGGGTCGCCGCTTCGGGCGTCACCTTCAACGTGTAGGACTCATCCTCGTCCACCCCCTGCACCGCGCCGCCCGGGCCAGCCACGTGGATCGTCAGGAGGGTCGCGCCGCTGGTATCGGTGGCGAGCGCAGAGCGCCGCACATCCCCGCCGCAGGTGCGATCCAGCCGGTCCAGCATGCGCAGCGTCGCCGCCTCCAGCCGCGCATCATGCGAGGCATCGTAGCGAAACGCAAAGTGCGACAGGCCGCTCGCCGGGGTCACCGTGAGCGCGCCATCCGCGCGCTGGGCAGAGGACGGCATCGGCATCAGGGCAATCTCCTGGGCCAGGCCTACCCCCGCTGCACTGCACGCGAAACCTCCTGCCAGGGCTAAAGACGCAAGCACATGCAGTTTCATTCTCGGTCACCACTTTCATTGGATCTGGAGCAGATTTGCCGCAACGCATCTGGCTGTGCAACGCCCCACAGGCACGGCTCAAAATTCCGGGGTGGCCGCGCACAATCCAGCACGCCCGGCCTCACCCGTTTCACTAAAAACACGCGCGAAACTGATTGGCAGCCTACACCAAAGAAATCAACATTGAGCTTGATTTCTTATCGTTTCAAGGGGATATGATCACGGCAGGTTTCTTAACCGGGGCCAACCGCTGCCCTCCCGTCTGCCGCGGCAGGCGGCCCTGCGCGAACCCTGCCGTGCGATCCACTCGCCTGAAAGGCCTGTCCAATACTGATGCTGACCCGACGTACCTTCCTGCAATCTGCCTCTGCTGCTACCTGCCTGCCGCTTCTGCAAACCCTCCCCGCGCTCGGTGCCTCCGCGCCCGCTGGCGATGCGGGTGAAGATCTCACCCAGTACGTGCATGCCCGCATCGGCACCGGCGGCCACGGCCACACGTACCCCGGTGCCTCGGTGCCGTTCGGCGCAGTGCAGCTTAGCCCGGATACCTTCACCAGGGGCTGGGACTGGTGTGCAGGCTACTACGACGCCGACGCGACCCTGATGGGCTTCAGCCACACCCACCTCAGCGGCACCGGCTGCGGCGATCTGCTCGATGTCCTGCTCGTTCCCAACACTGGCGAAGTGAAGTGGAACCCCGGCACCCGCGAAAACCCCTCCGAGGGCTACCGCGCCGCCTTCTCGCATGCCGACGAAGTCATGGAGCCCGGTTTCTACTCCGTGCCGCTCAAGGACCGCCACGTGCTCGCCGAGCTCACCGCGACCGACCGCGTGGGTCTGCACCGCTATACCTTCCAGCAGGCCGGCGACAGCCACTTCGTGCTCGACTTCCAGCACTCGTACGACGACCCCGAAAACCCTGTCACCGACGCGACCCTCACCATCGTCGGCAACGACACGGTCACCGGCGGACGCACCGTGCACTCCTGGGCAAACGGCCGCCGCATCTACTTCGCTGCCCAGTTCTCCAAGCCTTTTCACAAGGCCGAGCTCATGCAGGACGACACCGCGCTCGCAGCCGGCACCATGCAGAGCGCCGGCAAGAGCCTCAAGGCCGCTCTGCACTACAGCCCCTCTGCAGGCGAGCAGGTGCTGGTGCGCGTCGGTATCTCCGGCGTTTCCGTTGAGAATGCGCTGGCCAACCTCGAGGCCGAGATGCCCGGCTACGACTTCGACCACACCCGCGCCACCGCCAAGCAGCGCTGGCAGCAGGAGCTCAGCCGCGTCCGCATCGAGACCTCCAGCGAAGATCAGCGTGTCATCTTCTACACCTCGCTCTACCACATGATGCTTGCGCCGACCCGCTTCGACGATGCCAACGGCGACTACATGGGCATGGACAGCCAGCCGCACAAGCTCGAGGCCGGCGAGGCCAACTACAGCTCCTACTCGCTCTGGGACACCTTCCGCGCGCTGCATCCTGCCTTCACCCTCATGCAGCCCGAGCGCGTGCCCGGCATGGTCAACTGCCTCGTGCGCATGGCCGAGCAGAGCCCGCAGGGCATGCCCGTATGGCCTCTGCAGGGCAAGGAGACCGGCACCATGACCGGCTACCACTCCGCCAGCGTCATGGCCGAGGCCTGCGTCAAGAAGTTCCCCAACATCGATTGGCAGCGCGCCTACAAGGTCATGCGCAAGCGCAACATGGACGACAACTACCGCGGCCTCGGCTTCTATCGCGAGCTCGGTTACATTCCCGCCGACAAGGAAGAAGAGTCCGTCTCCAAGGTGCTCGAGTACGACTACAACGACTGGGCCTGCTCGCATGTCGCCGAGGCAGTGGGTGCGCACGACGACGCCGCCCTGCAGCGCAAGCGCTCGCAGAACTACCAGCACCTGTTCGATCCCAAGACCCAGTTCATCCGCGCCAAGCTTTCGAGCGGCGAGTGGACCGGTCCCTTCGACCCGATCGACATGGGCCACACCCCCAAGTACCGCGACTACACCGAGTCCAACGCCTGGCAGACCACCTTCGGCGTGCAGCACGACGTCAAGGGTTACATCGCCCTGTGGGGTGGCCGCGAACCCTTCGTGACCAAGCTCGACTCGCTGTTCACCGTGCCATCGACCCTGCCCGCTGACGCGCCACCCGACATTGCCGGCATGGTCGGCCAGTACGCGCACGGCAACGAGCCCTCCCACCACATCGCCTACCTGTACGTGTACGCCGGCCAGCCCTGGAAGACGCAGGCGCGCGTCGCCTCGCTGCTCAAGACCATGTACCGCAACAACCCCAACGGCCTCGAGGGCAACGAGGACTGCGGCCAGATGTCCGCCTGGTACGTGATGAGCGCGCTCGGCCTCTACGCGGTCGACCCCGCCAGCGGCAACTACGTGCTCACCTCGCCTTCCATCGACAAGGCAACGCTCAAGGTCTCCGGCGGCAAGGAGCTCGTGATCGAAACCAAACGCTCCTCACCCGACGCGGTCTACATCCAGAGCGTGCGCGTCAACGGCAAAAAGCAGGACAAGCTCTGGGTCTCGCACGCGGAGATCGCCCATGGCGGTCACATTGCTTTCGAGCTCGGCACCGAACCCAACAAGACCCTTGCCACCGCGGTCGAGACGGCGCCTCCGTCGCTGACCGTATGAGCAACAACGCCCCCACGCAACCCACCGAGAAGCTCGCGCCCGTCACCCGGCGCGAGCTTCTGCGCAGCAGCCTTGCCCTGGGCGCGGTCGCCTCGCTCGGCACGTACACCGCGGCCGCGCAGCCCGACGGCCCGGCCCTCAGGGAGCGCCCGGCTCTCAAGGATCGCCGCTTCACGAGCCCCGCCGTCGAATCTGCAATCATTGCGGTTGCAAAACAGATCGACGACCCAGAGCTCGCGCTGATCTTCTCCAACTGCCTGCCCAACACGCTCGACACCACTGTCACGCCCGGCACCTTTGAAGGCAAGCCAGACACCTTCGTCATCACCGGCGACATCGATGCCATGTGGCTGCGCGACTCCTCCGCGCAGGTCTATCCGTATCTGCAGTTCTGCCGCGCCGACCGCAAGCTCGCCACGCTGATCGAAGGCGTGATTCACCGCCAGGCGCGCTGCATCCTGCTCGATCCCTACGCCAACGCGTTCCTGCCGAGCCCTGCCAGCAAGCCGCTTTCTTGGTCCACCACCGACGACACGACCATGAAGCCCGGCGTCGGCGAGCGCAAGTGGGAAATCGACTCCCTCTGCTACACCATCCGTCTCGCCCACGGCTACTGGAAGGCCACCGGCAACACCGCGCCCTTTGACGCGCAGTGGTGCGAAGCCATGCGCACCGTCGTCCAGACCTTTCGCGTGCAGCAGCGCAAGGACGGCCCGGGTCCCTACCACTTCCAGCGCACCGCCAACAACCCCACCGACACCATGATGCTCTCGGGTTACGGCAGCCCCGGCAAGCCCAACGGCCTCATCCACTCCGGCTTCCGCCCGTCCGACGATGCGTGCCTGTTGCCCTTCTTTATCCCCGCCAACCTGTTCGCCGTGGCTTCGCTGCGGCAGCTTGCCGAGCTTGCCTCCGCCGCCTGCCACGACACCACGCTCGCCCAGTCCGCGCACGGCCTTGCCGACGAGGTCAGCGCTGCCATCGCGAAGAACGGCATTATTGACTCGCCCGAAAGCGGCCGCATCTGGGCCTACGAGGTCGATGGCTTCGGCGGCCGCAATCTCATGGACGACGCCAACGCGCCCGGTCTGCTCTCGCTTGCCTATCTCAACTGCGTGGACCCGTCCGACCGCGACCTGTACCAGCGCACCCGCGCCTTCGCGCTCTCGACCGCCAACCCCTACTTCTTCCAGGGCACCGCGGGCGAAGGCATCGGCGGTCCGCACATTGGCCTCGGCTACATCTGGCCCATGTCGATCATCCAGCGTGCGTTCTCGGCCACCAGCGACGCCGAGATCAGCGAAGCGCTGCGCACCCTGCGCAACTGCACCGCCGGCACCCACTTCATGCACGAGTCGTTCTGGAAAGATGACCCGGCCAAGTACACCCGTACCTGGTTCGCCTGGGCCAACACCCTCTTCGGCGAATTGATTGTTACACTTGCGAAATCCCGGCCGGCCCTGCTGCGCCAGTCATTTGCGCCGCCGCAGCGCGCACAAGGAGCTGCCTCCCGATGAATCGGCAACTGCCACTGCTCTCTTCCCTGCTGGCCCTCGCGCTCGCCGTCCCCGCGACACACGCGCAACAGTCACCGCACACCTTCGCCGTCTCCGGCGACCACTTCACTCTCGACGGCAAGCCGTTCCAGGTCATCTCCGGCGCCATCCACTATGAGCGCATCCCGCGCGCCTACTGGCGCGATCGCCTTAAAAAGGCGCGCGCCATGGGTCTCAACACCGTCGAAACCTACGCCTTCTGGAACGCGCACGAGTCCATCCCCGGCCACTTCGACTTCACCGGCCAGAACGACATCGCCGAGTTCATCCGCGAAGCTCAGCAGGAAGGCCTCTACGTGATCCTGCGTCCCGGCCCCTACGACTGCGCCGAGTGGGAGTGGGGTGGCTTCCCCGCGTGGCTGAACAGCGACCCGAAGATGGTCGTCCGCTCCTCCTATCCCAGCTTCCTGACCGCCGCCAACCGCTTCATCCGTGAGCTGGGCAAGCAGACAGCACCCCTGCAGATCGGCAACGGCGGCCCCATCATCGCCGTGCAGGTTGAAAACGAGTACGGCTCCTACGGCGACGACCACGCCTACATGGAGCAGATCCACAAGGCCGTGCTCGATGCCGGCTACACCAAGTCGCTGCTCTATACCGCCGACGGCGCCGACCGCCTCGCGCAGGGCTCACTTCCCGAGCTGCCCATCGGCGTCAACTTCGGCACCGGCGACGCGGAGCGGTCCTTCGGCCTCTACGACAAGTTCCGCCCCGGCAGCATCCACTTCAACAGCGAGTACTGGGACGGCTGGTTCGATCACTGGGGCGCGAAGCACGAAACACGCGACGCCGAAAAGCAGGTGGCCGAGCTGCGCTCCATGCTCTCCCACGGCGACTCCGTCAACCTCTACATGTTCGACGGCGGCACCAGCTTCGGCTGGATGAACGGCGCCAACTCCAATGGCGCCAACGCCGACGGCACCACCAGCAAGAACGCCAACTACGAGCCCGACGTCACGTCCTACGATTACGACGTGCCGGTCGCCGAAACCGGTGAGCTGCGCCCCAAGTACTTCGCCTTCCGCAAGGTCATTCAGGAAGTAACCCACGCGACTTTACCCGAGCCGCCCGCGCCATTGCCGCCACCTGTCGCCATCGGCCCGCTCGCACTCGAGCAGTCCGCCAGCCTGTGGCGCAATCTGCCACAGCCCGTGCACAGCAATGCACCGCGCACCATGGAAGACCTCGGCCAGTCCTACGGCTACATCCTCTACCGCACCACGCTCGGCGCCTCCGCGACCAGCAAGGCTGAAGGCGCCACCCTGCGCCTGCCCATCGTGCATGACTACGCCATGGTCTACCTCGACGGCGTCTTCCAGGGTGCGATCGATCGCCGCCTCAACCAGTCCACGTTGACCATCCACCCCAAAACAGCCGCCGCGAAGCTCGACATCCTGGTCGAGAACACCGGGCGCGTCAATTACGGCAAGGGGCTGCCCAACGAGCGCGCCGGCCTGCTCGCCACCCCGACCCTTGACGGCGCCACCCTCGAGAGCTGGGACAATCAGCCGCTGCCCATGCTCTCCCCCGAAACCCTCGCCTTCACCAAGGCGCCGTGCACCGGCCCCTGCTTCTACCGTGCCGACTTCACCGTCGACAAGCCCGCCGACACCTATCTCGACACCTCCACACTCGGCAAGGGCATGGTCTGGATCAACGGCATTCCGCTCGGCCGCTTCTGGATGGTCGGCCCCCAGCAGACGCTGTACCTGCCGGGAGCATGGCTTCACCCGGGCAGCAACAATCTCGTGATCTTCGACCTCGACGGCAAGCCGGGCCGCTCGGTGCAGGGCCTCACCACCCATCACATCGACGCGCCCGTGCAGCTTGACCCGCTTTCCTCCTCCGCGCACTAGCGCGCAGGAGGGCTGCATCGACGCTGGGTGAGAGCCTGTCGCACCGTGGCAGGCTGCCCTGATCAATCACGCGCGTACGGGAGTTTCGCCGCCACATGTCCGCAAAAACAGAGAACCGCGAAGAGCAGATCATGCGGCTGCTGCTGGGCAAAGGCTCAGCGACCATCGAAGAAATGCTGGCCTCCGTCAACACCTCCGCGCCTTCTATCCGGCGCGACCTCAACCGTCTCGAAAACCGCGGCCTTGTCCGCCGCACCCACGGCGGCGCCATGCTGGTCGAGCCGCTCCTCTACGAGCCTTTCCGCTACGACACCAGTTTCCAGGCACGCGAGCAGCGCGCCGCCGACGAAAAACGCCGCATTGCCCTCGCCGCCGCCGACCTCATCCAGCCGCACGAGACCGTTGGCATCACCGCCGGCACCACCACCACCCAGGTGGGTCGCGCCCTGCGCCACCGCAACAACATCAACGTCGTCACCAATGCCATCAACATCGGCATGGAGCTGTGCAACCAGTCCGGCATGCGCACCTCCATCACCGGCGGTGTGCTGCCCTACGCCTGGTCGTTCTCACTCACCGGCGCCGCCGCCATCCGCTTCATGGACGACGTCTACCTCGACAAGGTCTTTCTCAACGTCGTCGGCATCGACGCCGAACGCGGCTGCACCACGCTCGAACAGGAAGAAGCCCTGACCTTCCGCGCCATGGTGCGCCAGGCCCGCGAAGTCATCGTCGTCGCCGACTCCACCAAGATCGGCCGCGTCTCCACCTCGCTCATCTGCCCCGTCAAGGACGTGCACACCCTCGTCACCGACACCGGCGCCACCGACGAAGCACTCGCCCCCCTGATCGAACGCGGCATCCGCATCGTCCGCGCTTAGCAATCTCCACTGCATCTGTACCTGTACTTAGAGAACAAAAGTCCCGAAGGAACCCACTCCCGCGGGGGGGTCCTGCTTCTCAGCGCCTTGCCCGCACCAATGAAAAAAGCCCTCAGCCGACCCGGGCACATGCCCGGTATCGTCTGAAGGCTTTGTTTATTTTGCAGCGACCGCTTTGCTTACTTCTTGATCTCGAGATGCCCGCCAAACCCGAACCGCATCGCCGACAGGATCTTGTTCGCAAACTCGCCGTTGTTGCGTGACGAGAAACGCGAGAACAGCGCCGCGCTCAGCACATCCACCGGCACGCCCTCGTCGATCGCCGCGATCGTGGTCCAGCGGCCTTCGCCCGAGTCCGAAACCTCGCCACCGTAGTTCGCCAGGTCCGGCTGCTGCAGCAGCGCCGAAGCCGTCAGGTCCAGCAGCCACGACGAGATCACCGAACCGCGGCGCCAAACCTCGGCCACATTGTCCAGTTCGAAGTCGTACTGGTAGTGCTCCGGTGTGCGCAGCGGCGTCAGCTCCGCCGAGTGCTCCGCTTCCTTCTGCTTGCCGATGTTGGCATTCTTCAGGATGTTGAAGCCTTCTGCATACGCCGCCATGATGCCGTACTCGATGCCGTTGTGCACCATCTTCACGAAGTGGCCGCCACCCGACTGCCCGCAGTGCAGGTAGCCATTCTCTGCTGTCGAGTCCGACTTGCCGTCTTCGCGGCCCGGCGTACGCGGCACATCGCCACGGCCCGGGGCCAGCGTTGAGAAAATCGGATCCAGGTACTGCACTTCCTTGTCCGGTCCGCCAATCATCATGCAGTAGCCGCGCTCCAGGCCCCACACGCCGCCGCTGGTGCCCACGTCGATGTACTTGATGCCCTTGGGCTCCAGTTCCTTGGAGCGGCGAATGTCATCGATGTAGTACGAGTTGCCGCCATCGATCAGGATGTCGCCCGATTCGAGGTGCGGCACGATCTTTTCAATCATGCTGTCGACCGCGCCGGCAGGCACCATCAACCACACCACGCGCGGTGCCTGCAGCTTGCCCAGGAACTCCTCAAGCTTCGTCGAGCCCTTCGCGCCCGCTGCTTCCAGCTCGCTCACAGCCTTCTCGCTCAGATCCGAAACCACGACGTCGTGGCCACCCTTCATCAGGCGCTTCGCCATGTTCGCGCCCATGCGGCCCAGGCCAACCAAACCAATCTGCATGCTTTTCTCCTCGTATGTGCGTGCACCGCGCAGTTCCGCGCGGCATTCTCACTCAATTTCTAATGGTATTCGATGCGGCCGAAAGCTGCCCTGCTCTCTGGTCACTACCGCTCAATCACGCTGATCCCTGTCGAGTCGGCCACGATCACCCGCGTCGCGGTGTTCAGAAAGAGGCCGTGCTCCACAACCCCCACAATCGCCCGCAACTCGGCGGCCAGCCGCTCCGGCTCCGGGATCCGTCCAAAATGACAGTCAAAGATCCAGTTCCCTTCATCGGTCAGGTACGCCGCGCCATCCGCTGCGCGCCGCAACACCGGCGCCCCGCCCAGAGCAGCCAGCTTCGGCTCTACCAGCGGCCCGGCAAATGGAATCACCTCCACCGGCAGCGGAAACTGGCCCAGCATCGGCACCACCTTGCCCTCGCCGACCACCACAATAAACTCCCTAGCTGCCGTGGCCACGATCTTCTCGTGCAGCAGCGCACCGCCCCCGCCCTTGATCAGCACCAGGTCCGGACCCACCTCGTCCGCGCCATCGATCGCCACGTCGAGTTCCCCCACCTCGCTGAACGTCGCCAGCGGAATACCGCATTGCACCGCAAGCGCATGCGCCCCGCTCGACGTGGGCACGCCCACAATCTTCAGACCCGCCTTGACGCGTTCCCCAGCAACTCCAGCACATGCTTTGCGGTGCTGCCCGTACCCAGCCCCACACGCATGCCGTCCTGTACGTACGCCATGCTGCGTTCCGCCGCCTGGCGCTTCGACTCATCCACTGAGAGCATCTGCGCTCCCTTTCCACAACGATGTTTGTGTTCTCCGCTATCTTAGCCCCGACCACCACACCCACGACGCTCCGCAACGCGCAAAGCCACACCGCCCGAGCGGCAGGCCGATCGTTGCCGATCTGTGACCTTTGCAGTGTCGTTACAGGGGCGTGAAGCGCTCCCTAAGGAGCAAAGGACCCGCGGCTCACCCGCACCACCGCCAACGCTCCCAGCCACGAAAAAAACAACTGTCATCCTGAGCGCAGCGAAGGATCTGCGGTCCACCCGCCAGCATCAGCATCGCCCTCCGGCCGAGCGAAAAATCTGCCATCCGAGGACCTCGAAGGACCCACCCGCACCACCCGCACCCACCGCTCGCCGTTTTGCCGTTTGTTCGCCTAGAATACCCAGGTGCCACCCCAACACATTCCGCAGCCACACTGCACCGGCAACGCTCTCCGCGCCGACCTCAACGCGCGCGCTCACGCCTTCGCCCAGCAACACGCCCTCCTGCACGAGCTGTCCACCGGGAAACAACCCAGCGTGCTCTTCGGCGAAGACGACCACGGCCGCCACGGCAACTTCCACCCCGCCAGCTACCGCGCCATCTGCCGCAATCCCGCCTGGCGCGCCCGCCTGCTCAAGGCACACACCGCCGGCCGCCGCGCGCGCCCCCGCGCCGACTGGCACTGGCGTGAGCTTGACTGCGCCGCCAGCTCCGACGCCCTGCTCATGAACATCTTCTGCCACCCGCTCGTGTTCCGCTCCGGCCGTGTCGCCGCGCTGCTCGGCTGTGCCGCCACGTCCGCGCCCGTCTTCGGCCTGCAGCCGCGCCTTCTGCGCGAGCGCAACCTCGTCGACACCACCGAGATCGACATGGCGCTCACCGATGGAGACACTCACAGCCTCTTCGAAGCCAAGCTCACCGAATCCGACTTCCAGACCGCCCGCCCCGCCCTGCTCAACCGCTTCCCCGGCTGGCACACGGTGCTCGACCCCGAAGCCCTCGCCCGCACCCCCACCGGCGCCTTCCACGGCTACCAGTTGATCCGCGGTGTACTCGCTGCCCACGCCGGCAATCCGACTGCGGAAGCCAGCTTCACCGTCCTCTGCGACGCCCGCCGCCTCGACCTCATCGCCCAATGGCACACCGTCATCGGCGCCGTGCACAGCGCCGCCCTGCGTTGCCGCCTCCGTCTGCTCACCTGGCAGGAGCTCTGCCCCGCCCTGCCACCCACCCTGCAGCAGTTCCTCGCCCACAAGTACGGCATCCTTCCCGCCACCTCGTAGCATCCGCCTTGCCATCGCGCCGAGCCCGCACCCCGACCAAACGCGGGTGCCCCGCATCTCGCGTTCGATATGCGGGTACCACAACGACAGTTCCCCGCTCGGAAAACATCCATACCGCACTCACCCCGAAACCCGCCTCGCCCACACGCATCGAATCAAGCAGCCGCATTCAGCGGCAACAGGAGCGCTTTCCCCATGGACTACACCAGACTCGGCAAAACCGGCCTCCAGGTCTCCCGCATCTGCCTCGGCTGCATGTCCTACGGCGAGCCCGCCAAGGGCACGCTCACCCCCGGCAGCCACGCCTGGACGCTCAACGAAGCCGACTCCCAGCCATTCCTCAAGCAGGCGCTCGACCTCGGCATCAACTTCTTCGATACCGCCAACGTCTACTCGCGCGGCGCCAGTGAAGAGGTCCTCGGCAAGTTCCTCAAGGCAAATACCCGTCGCGAAAACACCGTCATCGCCACCAAGGTCCACGGCGTCATGCGCGATGAGCCCAATGGCGGCGGCCTGTCCCGCAAGGCTATCCTCCACGAGATCGACGCCAGCCTGCGCCGCCTGCAGACCGACTACGTGGATCTCTACCAGATTCACCGCTGGGACCCCGAAACCCCCATCGAAGAAACCCTCGAGGCTCTCCACGACGTGGTCAAAGCCGGCAAGGCGCTCTACATCGGCGCATCCTCCATGTACTCCTGGCAGTTTGCCCGGGCACTCTACCTCGCCGACCTCAACGGATGGACCCGCTTCGCCTCCATGCAGAACCACTACAACCTCATCTACCGAGAAGAAGAGCGCGAGATGATGGGCCTCTGCGAAGCCGAGGGCATCGGCGTCATCCCCTGGAGCCCACTGGCCCGCGGTCGCCTCGCCCGCCCCTCCAACTCCGAAAACACCAAGCGCCTCGAGACCGACCAGTTCGGCAAGACCATGTACGCCGGCACCGAGGAAGCCGATCGCAAGGTCATCGACGCCGTCACCGCGCTCGCCGAGCAGAAGGGTGTCTCCCAGGCCGCGCTCGCTCTCGCCTGGATGCTCACCAAGCCCTACGTCGACAGCCCCATCGTCGGCGCTACCAAGCCCCATCACCTCGATGACGCCGTGGCCTCCCTCGACATCAAACTCACCCCCGAAGAAGTCCAGCAGCTCGAGTCCGCCTACATCCCCCACCCGGTGCTCGGCTTCAAATAACAGCAAAACCGCCTGCATGGCCGGCGCCCACTTCTTCGGGAGTGCTCTCTCAGGGCGCCGCCGTGTTCCTGCAGCAACTCTCCCCACCCAACCAACACTTCCACCCCTGAGCACCGTAAAACCCTGCCCACCACACCACTCAAATACCTGTCCTCCTGAACGCAGCGAAGGATCCGCGGTCTCGCCCTCCTCCACCACCCCCGGGCCAAGCAAAGTCCCAAATCACCACCATCTGCGCTATGCTCGCTCGTGCGAGGTGGCCGTGCCCCGTTCCCTGCTGCTACTCAGCTTTGTCTACACAACCACCGTGCTCGCGCCGGCCCAGTCCACGCCGCACATGCCGCCCGACTACCGCGGCGTCCTCCAGCGGGCCAGCGGCATTTTTGTCACACCCGTACCCGGCGCACCCTTCACCGCCACCGTCGACCTCGTTTCCAGGCACGTCCTCCCCGACAGCCAACAGGACGTAAGCACTACCCTCGCGCACATCGCCCGCGACGGAAGCGGCCGCATCTACAACGAGCGCCGCGCCATGGTCGCCAGCCTGCCAAAGGATCAGGACCCGCCCCTGCTCTCGGCCCTCATCTACGACCCCACCAACCACCTGAGCACGTTTCTCAATCCCCAAACCCACCTGGCCCACCAGCAGACCCTGGTCCGCGAAGCCTGGAAGACCGACCCGCCCAATCTCGGCAGCCACGACGGCGGCGTCCTCACCTCCCAGGCCGACCTCGGCAACCAGTTCATCCGCGCCACCCAGCTCCAGGGCACCCGCAAGGTCTGGACCGTGCCTGCCACTGACAGCGGCACCGGCCAACCCGTCACCATCACCGACGAGTACTGGTACGCACCCGCGCTCTCCATCTACCTCATCCTCAAACACAACGACCCGCGCACCGGCGAGCAGATCGTTGCCGTCCAGCAGGTGGTCGCCGGCGAGCCCGACCCCGCCACCTTCCAGGTGCCCGCGCGCTTCCGCATCGTCGATGAAACCCCGGCGCCCTGACGGCCTCTCGTAGTACCGTGAACTGCGAAGCGCCTCGCGACGTACCTGCTTGCACGAGACACCCGGGCCGGCCACCGCTCGCGGACCCGGGGCATCGCAGGCGCACAGGGAGACTTGATCCATGCAGAACCGCATCCTCGGCACCACCATGCCCGTCCTCGAGTTCCTCCTCGATCCCAACGACACCGTCATCTCCGAGGCCGGCGAACTCTCCTGGATGTCAAGCTCCATCCAGCTCACCACCCACACCCAGTTCGCGGGCGGCGGCGGCTTCTTCGGCGCCATCAAGCGCGTCGCCGGCGGCGGCTCCCTCTTTATGACCGAGTACCGTGCCGTCGGCGCGCCCGGCGAGATCGCCTTCGCCGCCAAGATGCCCGGACACATCGTCCCCGTCGAGGTCGGCCCGGGGCAGGAGTTCTTCGTGCATCGCCACGGCTTTCTCTGCGCCACGCCCGCCGTCAACATCGGCGTTGGCTTCCAGCAGTCGCTCGGTGCCGGCATCTTCGGCGGCGACGGTTTCCTGCTCCAGAAGATCACCGGCCAGGGCATCGCCTGGCTCGAGCTCTCGGGCGAGCTCGTCATGCGCGACCTGCGCCCCGGCGAAACCCTGCGCGTCCACCCCGGCCACGTCGGCGCCTTCCAGGCCTCGGTCAGCTTCCAGATCACCCGCATCCAGGGCATCCGCAACATGATCTTCGGCGGCGACGGCATCTTCCTCGCCGCACTCACCGGCCCCGGCCGCATCTGGCTGCAGACCCTGCCGCTCCCGCAGCTCGCCCACAAGCTCCAGGAATACATGCCCGGCGCTGCCCGCGAAACCGCGCAAAGCGGCGTAGTCGGTGGCATCGTCGGCTCCATCCTCGAAGGCATGCGCTAACGCAAAACGGCGCAGGGGGAACCCTCTCCCGCTGCGCCGCTCACTGCATTCCAACCAGCCGTTACTTCGCTTGCGCCACCTCCGCAACCACGGCAGCCAGCTTCTCCAGGATCTCGTTCCAGCCTTCCGTCTGGCCGCTTTCCGCTGCGTCCTCCGCACTTTCGTTGCCGATAATGGTGAGCCGGCACTGGCCGTTGCCCAGGTCTTCAAACAGCGTCACGTCAGGAGCATCGTCGATCGTCTCGTGTTCCATGCCATACGCCGCAGGCTCTACCTTGTTTCCCTGCGCGTCCGCAAAGTACATCGTCGACACGATCTTCTCGAACGGCACAATCTCGTGGTACTCCCCGCCGTTCCAGAACTCCTTGCCGTCCGGCGATCGCATGCACAGAAGAAACTTGCCGCCCACGCGAAAATCCATCTTGCAGACCGGTGTCGTAAAGCCCTTCGGCCCCCACCACTGCATCGTGTACTGCGGGTCTGTCCACGCCTTCCAGACCACTTCGCGTGGAGCGTCGAACACTCGTGTGATCACCATCCGCTCTGTTTCACTTGCCGTCTTTTGTGCCATGTGCTTCCTCCGCTTTTTTGATTTGCTTCACCACCACGTCCAGCTTGTCCAAACTCTCTTCCCAGAACCGCCGATACCCGATTGCCCAGTCGCTCACCGTCTTGATCGCCTCCGGCCTGAGCGTGCACACACTCTCGCGCCCACGCTTGGTCTTGATCACGATGCGCGCCCGCACAAGGTACGCAATGTGCTTCGAAATCATCTGCTGCGAAAGCGCAAACGGTTCTGTCAGTCCCTGCACCGAGGCAGGCCCGCGGGCAAGCCGCTCCACCAGCGCCCGACGCGTCGGGTCCGAGAGAGCTGCAAACGTTGTACCCAGCTTATCCACAACCATATGGTAGTGGGTTTCGGAAGCGTGTCAACAGAAAACAACAAGTATTTTTCTGCG
Source organism: Acidipila sp. EB88 (assembly GCF_003858395.1). Lineage (GTDB taxonomy): Bacteria > Acidobacteriota > Terriglobia > Terriglobales > Acidobacteriaceae > EB88. The sequence continues at coordinate 267,856 of NZ_QWEV01000005.1, forward strand.
GATTTCGCCACGACCGACCGTGGAACAACCGCTACGATCCAACAGCAGCGTCCGGCTTCCAGTCGGTAGAACCCGGCTACCGGGTGAGCGCGAAGTTCAGCGGAGCGCGCGGCCGAGCAGCACAGTCACGCCGGACGGCGAGCCCTGCGGTGCTTACCGGAAACTCAGGGTCACAGCGCAGGCAAGCATCCATCGTCAGTGACGCCGCACCGGGGCACGTGTCATGGAACCATCGCGGGGAACACCTGGGCGAACAGATCATTTGCCCTTCCCCACTCGCCTTGACTCGCCGTTGCGAACCACATCAGCCCTCAGCGATCGTCACTGTCCGATGCGCTTCCCGAGCACGCTGCAAGCAAACAAGCCGGCCAGGGCGGCCGGCCTTCACAACCCCATTCTCGCCTTCATCAGCAAAGCGAGGTTCAAAGCAAGCATCGAGGCGGCACGATGCAGCAGCATCGCGCGCTACGGGCTCTGTACCCGCACGCTTGCTCTACCTCGTGCTAAGCCGCACTCTCACCCAGCGCGTACCGCCGGCAATGCTCCAGGTATGCCGCCTCGTGCAGCGCCGCCAGGTCCAGCACCCCGCTCCACAACCAGCGCGGCGCATCCAGCCCCTTGCCATGCCGCGTCTTCAGCTCCTTGGCCCACGCCAGCCGTTCCTCGCGTGGCACCTGCCGCCCGTGCGCACGACCCACCACGCCCGCCATCAGCGAGGCAATCGCCACCGCTTCCTTCTGCTGCAATCCCACTAACTCGAACTTCAGATCCTGCGGCCGCAGCTCACGCACAAACACCGTGCGCTGCCCGATCATTCCCGACAGCATCCGCTCTCCCAGGAACGGCGACAACGCACACGCCCCCGTCACCACGCGATCCGCGTTGTTCGCCGGCATCTTCACGCCCTTGGCATGCGGAGCAGCCGCGGCATTCGCTTCCTTGATATCCAGCAGCCGATACTCCGGCCGCTTCTTTGTGCCGATCCCGAGCAATACCGCGTAGCGCAACTGCCCCAGCGAGCTGCACCCCTTCATCCAGTACGCCGCGTCCAGCAGCCGCACCTCGCGCGCGTCCTTGCCATCGATCCGCTGCACCAGGTTCTTGATGTCGTCACTGGCAAACAGCTTCTCCAGCTCCGCCCGCTCGGCAGCATTCAGCGACCAGAACTTTTTGCCAAGTGGAATCGTGGGCTTTACATTTTCAATCCGCTCTTCCGCCAGGTGCTTCCAGCGCCGCGTCTTCGCCTCCACCATCACCCGGCGAATCGGCTCCACCTCGTTGATGTCCACGCGGTTCGTCCCGCCCGACAGCGCCGTTACGTACCCGCTGATCATCTCCTCCAGCATCAGCGCCGTCGTCACCCCCGGCAGGTCCGACGAGCGCGCCGCCATCGCCAGCGACAATCCCAGCCGCACAAGGTCATGCGCCGGGTTGCCGATCACCGTCTGGTCCAGGTCACGAATCTGGATGTCGATGTTTCCATCCACATCTGCCACCGGCCCAAGATTGCCCGTGTGGCAATCCCCGCAGATCCACACATCCGGCCCCGCCGGTAAGGCAGCCTGCACAGCCTTGCTCTGCAGCCACTGGTAAAACTGCACCGTGTTGCCGCGCACATACGCGTGCGCCGACTCCGCCATCTTTTCGTGTTGCCGACGTTGCAGCACACTCTTACGTTCCGAAGCATTGGGACGAGACTTGGACACTGAAAACCTTTCAACACAGAAAAAAACGCAGTTACCATCGCACCCACGAACCAGCCAGCCGCCGGCTCGACATGCCGCCGCAGCGCACACGAACAAGGCCCGCTCCACAATGAAGCGGGCCTTGATCGACTTCAGACTGGAAGGAAAACCCGGTCAGCCACCCATCACCGCATCCGGGCTCTTGCTCCCGGCAGCGCAGGTGCAACCGCATGTGAACGTCTGATGAACTTCCTACTGAGTGCCTAGGATGGATGGATCAGTACAGAAGTTGTCCACCCACCAATACCGTCATCCGCAGCAGCCACGCTCCGGCGCAGCAGCAACACCAGGTTGCCTCACATCTCACTTTTGAGCTGTAGATAGCGCAAAACCACGCACATCAGCAACACTCGACGCAGCAAGCCCGGCGTCCGCAAATGACCGCGATGCAAGCCCCTGCCGAAGCCTCCACCCGCGTCCCACCGGCCACAAGGCGCAGCTAAGCCTTGCCCGTCTCCACCAGCACAGGCACCCCAGGCGCTTCCGCCGCGGCTTTCACCACCGCCTCCTCCAGCGCCCGCGTCACCCGCTGCATCGACCGCCGCCCAAGATACGGATGCAGCGGCAGACTCAGCACATGCGCCGCCGCATGCTCCGCGTTGGGCAGCGTGCCAGCCGCCCGCTCACCCGCCTCGCTGCGCACAAACACCGGCTGCTGGTGCATCGGCACCGGGTAGTGCACCGCCGTCGGCACCCCTGCCTCGCTCATCGCCGCAATCACTGCGTCACGATGCTCCACTTCCACCGTGTACTGCGCATAGGGGCTCGTGCGCCCCGCACGGAGCTCCGGAATCCTCAACAGCTTGCCCGTTTTCTGCAGGGCCAGCAGCGTGCCGTTGTACGCGTTCGCCACCTCGCCCCGCGCAATCAGCTCGCGATCAAACACGTCCAGCTTCGCCAGCAGGATCGCCGCCTGCAGCGTGTCCAAGCGCCCGTTGATCCCGATCTCCGAGTGGCGATACCGCGCCTCCTGCCCATGGTTGCGCAGCTGGTGCATCTTCACCGCCAGCGCGTCGTCATCGGTAAAGCACGCGCCGCCATCCCCATAGCCGCCCAGCGGCTTCGACGGAAAAAAGCTCGTGCACCCGATCGTCGACAGCGCACACGAGTGCCTGCCCTTGTACATCGCGCCAAAGCTCTGCGCCGCGTCCTCGATCACCGGCAGTTTGTGCCGCGCCGCGATCTCGTTGATTGCATCCATCTCCGCCGGCTGTCCGTACAGCGCCACCGGCATGATCGCCCGCGTGCGCGCGGTAATCGCCGCCTCAATCAGCTTCGGGTCGATGTTGTACGTGTCGGGTTCAATATCCACCATCACCGGCACCGCGCCCAGCAGCGCGATCATTTCGCCCGTCGCGAAAAACGTAAACGGAGAAGTGATCACCTCGTCGCCCGGCCCCACCCCAAGCGCCATCAGCGCCATCAGCAACGCGTCTGTGCCGCTCGAGCACGAGATACAGTGCTTCACCCCGACTCGTGCCGCGAGCCGCTCTTCCAGCTGCTTCACTTCGGGGCCAAGAATGTACTGGCCGTGGTCAAGCACCGCGTGGATGCGCGTATCAATCGAGTGCTTCAGCTCGCGGTACTGCGCCTGCAGATCGATAAACGGGAGAGGGGCTGGCTTCTGTTCGCTCACGCCCTATTTTCTCACTTCATGCGCCGCACTCGCCGCGCCCCGCCGCCCAACAGAAAAGGCCCGGCTCTTCGCCGGACCTCTCCATGCGTTCACCAGCCAACTAACCAAGGCGGTCCAGCATGTCCTCGGGCGTCATGCGGATGCACGTAAAAATCGGCGTGTCCCGCAGCGTGTACGGGCTGATCTCGGTCTCGCGCAACTGCTGCACCAGGTCCAGAAAATCCTCCGGGTAGTTCGTCTCGAATGCCACCACGAACTCCTGGTCATCGATGCCGAACGAGTACGTGGTGTTCAGCTTCACCCGCGGATACGCCTGCCCGATACGGATATGCTCGTTCATCAACCGCTGCCGCTCTTCAATCGGCAGGAGGTACCACGAGCGCGTCTTCCAGAACGGGTAGATAAAGATGTACCGCTGGCCGCCCGGCCGCAGCTTGGTGCGCGTTTCCGCCTGCGCATCATCTTCGCCATCGATGATGTACTGCGAACGCTTGGTCATCGAGAGATAGCTGTACGGCGTCTCAAGATACCCGCCCAGCGGCGTCGCCAGCAGCTCTGCGCGCATCGCGTTCAGGTCGTCCACCGAGTAGCAGATCGACCACAACACCATGTCGCAATCGCCGCGCAGCCCCACCGTCGAGTACGACAGCGTCAGCAGCCGGTTCGGCTGGTTCCACTTGTGAAACACCTCGGCAAACAGCCGCTTGTGCTCCGCCCGCTCCGCCGCCGGCAAGCGCCGCCACTCTGGCAGAATCTTGTAAAAGGTAAAGCCGATCACCTGCCGCTTCACCGCCGGCTGGCCGCGCTTCGCAAACTGCTCCCCCGCGTCTTCCTTCGGGCCAGTGCCGGCTCCCTGCTGCACCTCGGGCGTTGCGACTGCGTCTGCCATGGCGTATCTCCTCTTGCTGTCCAGTTTATCGCAGCGCTCCCGCACGCACCGCCGTGCTACTCCGTCATCAACAACACCTCGGTTGACTTGATGATCGCCACGATGCTGTCGCCCACCTTGATCCCCATCTCCTCCACGCTCTGCCGCGTCACCACGCTCTCGATCAGGTTCTCGCCCACCTGCACGCTCACCTTGGCCGTCACGGTGCCCAGCACAATCGCTTCCACAGTGCCGCGCAGCTGGTTTCTTGCTGAGATCTTGATGCTGTTCATTCCACACGCTCCTGCTTCGTCAGATGCGTCGTCCCCTCTACGCACGCCCGTTTGCCGTTCAATTACGGACGTACCATTGCTCCTCCGCGGCCGTGGCACTACATTGGGGCAACTCTCACACCAGTCCCAGCAGAAAGGAAGCCGCCGGCATGCGCTTCCATGTAGCGACGCTCCGCCCCGCGGGCTATCAGCACAGCGATGGTTTCTGCGAGATCGCCGAAACCCTCGAGCACGCCCTGCGCGCCCTCGGGCACTTTGCCGCGCGTGGCGAAAACTCCATCGACGCCACCGCCGCCAACATCCTCCTGGGCGCGCACATGCTCCCCGAGGAAGACCTCGCCCAGCTCCCTGCCTCGACCATCATCTACAACCTCGAGCAGCTTGCCGTCGCCCCTTTGCCGCCCTGGTACATGGCGCTCGCCACCCGCTTCCCCATCTGGGACTACAGCCCCCTCAACCTCGCTCTCTGGAACCGGCACCCGTGCGCCACCCCGCCCGTGCTCGTTCCCGTCGGCTTCACCCCGCAGCTCCAACGCATCCCCACAGCCGTCGAGCAGGACATCGACGTGCTCTTTTACGGCTCCCTCTCGCCGCGCCGCGAGGCCCTCTTCGCCGCCCTCAGCGCTGCGGGCGTCCGCCTGCACGTCGCCTTCGGCGTCTACGGCGCGGAGCGCGACGCGCTGATCGCCCGCGCCCGCCTCGTCCTCTGCGTGCACGCCCACGAGGCTCCCATCTTTGAAACCGTGCGCGTCTCCTACCTGCTCACCAACCACAAGGCCGTGGTAGCCGAGCACTCCGACGACGCCGGCCTGCTTGCCGAGGCCGTGGCCATGCTCCCCTACGACGAAATCGTCCAGGGCTGCCTCGCCCTGCTCGCCGACCACACCCGCCGCGCCGATCTCGCCCAACGCGGCGCAGCCCTCTTCGCCACCATGCCCGAAACGCAGTTCCTCACCACCGCCCTCGCCACCACAACGCACACCCAGGCCCCGCCAGAAACCCCGTCCTTCCCCCGCTCCATGAACCTGGGCTCCGGCAAGGACTGGCGTGCCGAATGCCTCAACATCGACATCAACGACCACTGGCAACCCGACGCCGTGTTCAACCTCGCCGACCCGTTCCCCGGCGCCCACACGCTCCACACCGACCGCTTCGGCCCCGTCGTGCTCGAACCCGGCTGCCTCGACGAGATCCTCGCCAATGACGTGCTCGAGCACATCCCGGATCTCATGCAGGCCATGACCAACGCGCTGCTGCTGCTGCGTCCCGGCGGCCTTTTTCGCATCCACGTGCCCTACGACCTCGCCTGGGGCGCCTGGCAGGACCCCACCCACGTCCGCGCCTTCAACGAGCGCTCCTGGCTCTACTACACCGAGTGGTTCTGGTACATGGGCTGGACGGACGCCCGCTTCACCATCGACTCGCTCGACTTCTGCCTTTCCCCGCTCGGCGAATCCCTGCGCGACTCCGGCGCCGGCGACGAGCTCGTCCGCACTCCGCGCGCCGTCGACAGCATGCGCGTCGTACTGCGCAAGCAACTGCTCAACGCCGAAGAAAAACAGCGTGGCGCAGCCTTCCGCCAGCAGCCCGAACGCCGCACTCACTCCGCACCCGCGCTCGCACCCGCCTGACCGGCCCATCTTCGGGCCATCCGGTACGGAAGGTTCCGCCCCGTCGGGCGCAACACCAAAGGCGGTAGCAGCCCGCGATATACTCCCCGGGACATGTCAGAGAAGATCCTCGCCTTTCTTGCCCACTACATCGAAGCCTTCATCGCCGCCACGCACTACCTCGGCGTCGCGATCCTCATGGCCATCGAGTCCATGTGCATTCCGCTTCCGTCCGAAATCATCATGCCGTTCGCCGGGTACGAAGTGCACCAGGGCGTGCTCACGCTGCTCGGCGTCGCCACCGCCGGCGCCCTCGGGTGCAACCTCGGCTCGGTCGTCGCCTACTGGATCGGCGCCGTGGGCGGCCGCCCGCTCATCGAGCGCTACGGCAAATACATCCTGCTCAGTCACCACGACCTCGACCGCACCACCCACTACTTTGAAAAGTACGGCTCCATCACCGTGCTCATCGGCCGCCTGCTCCCCGTGGTGCGCACCTTCATCGCTCTGCCCGCCGGCATCGCCCGCATGCCGCAGCTCCGCTTCCACGTCTACACCTTCCTGGGTTCGTGGCCGTGGTGCTTTGTGCTCGCCTACGTCGGCATGAAGCTCGGCGAACACTGGGATACTGACCCGCGCTTCAAGGAGATCTTTCACCGCTTCCATGTCGCCGTTGAGCTGATCATCCTCCTCGGCATCGTGTGGTTCCTGTGGAGCCACCTGCGTCGCGGCCGCGCCACCGCCACTGTCGCCAGGCCCCTCTAAGCCCTGCACAGCTCAAGACAAAAAACGGCGGCCCGCAAAGGCCGCCGTTCTCGTAATCCTCCAACCCCACAAACAGGCCGCCATCCGCGCGAACGAACCAGCGCAGTGCTTCTACAACCAGCCCTTTGTGCGCGCAATCCGCGCAGCCTCGATCCGGTTCGCTGCACCCAGCTTGCTCGACGCCCCCGAAAGATAATTCCGCACCGTGCCTTCCGACAGGTGAAACTCCGCGACAATCTCCGCGCTCGAGCGCCCTTCCCCGGCCAGCCGCAAAATCTGCCGCTCGCGTTCCGACAACGGGTCCGCTTCGCTCCACGCTTCCGCCGCCAGCTCCGGGTCAAACACGCGCCTGCCCGCATGCACCTGCCGCACCGCACTGGCCAGCTCTGCCGAGGGTCTGTCCTTCAACAGGTATCCCCGCGCGCCCGCGTCGAGCGCCCTGCGCAGGTAGCCCGGCCGTGCAAAGGTTGTGAGGATGATCGTGCGCACGGCAGGGTGGTGGTCCCGCAGCTCCGCCGCCAGCGAGAGTCCGCTCATCCGCGGCATCTCCACGTCTGTCACCACGATGTCCGGCTTCGCGCTGGCTATGGCGGCCAGCGCTTCCACCCCGTCAGCCACCTGGGCACATACAGCGATATCCGGCTCCAGCTCCAGCAGCGCGGCCAGCGCACCCAGCAGCATTGCCTGGTCCTCGGCGACCATCACGCGGATCGGTTGCGGCTGCGCCCCGGCACTCGCCGCAGCCATCCCTGATCCCGCCGCTGGCTTCATCGCTCCCACGTGTTGCCTAGTCCTGGTCGCCCCACAGCTTGATGCCGCCCAGCAACCCATCCTGGTTCGACACCAGGCTCACATTCTTGGGCAGCTCAAAGCTCACCAGCTTGGCATTGCCGCCGCCAATGTACAGGTGGTCCCAGTTAAACGTGTGCTGCGTCTGCTCGATCGCCTTGAGCAGGAGCTTGTTCCACTTCTTGTGGCCAATCTCCTTCATGCCCTTGCGGCCCAGGTAGTCCTCGTACGTGTTGCCCTTGCGAAACGGGTGGTGCCCCAGCTCGAGCCCAGGCGCCAGCCGCCCGCGCGTAAACAATGCCGAACCCATGCCCGTGCCCAGCGTCAGCACCAGCTCCACACCCGTGCCCTGGATCGCACCATAGCCCTGCACCGCCGCGTCGTTGGCCACGCGCACCGGCTTCTGCCAGCGCTTTTCCAGCTCGCCCTGCATGTTGAACCCGATCCACTCCGGGTGCAGGTTCGCCGCTGTCAGCGTGTATCCCTGCTTGATCACACCCGGGAAGCCGACCGACACCCGGTCAAACTCCGGCATCTGCTTGCGCAGCGTCTCCAGCACCTCGGTGACGCGCTCCGGCGTCGGCTTCACCGGCGTCTCTGAACGCACGCGCTCCGTCATCGGCTTCGCGTCGTTGTCGAGCGTCATCATCTTCAATCCCGTGCCGCCAATATCAATGGCCAGGGTGATCGGGTGCGTGGGGGCTGCCTGCGAGGTGTTGCCGGGGTGTGCTTCTGCCATGAAATCCATACGTGCACAGTGTAGATGCTGTGCGGAGTTTGCGCGAAGGCGCCGCCATACGGTTGGCGCACAAGAGTTCGCAACAAGCGCCTGCCCGGCCGCGCTCAACCGCTCCCCGTCCGTGTTTACCGCGCCCACAACGTATGCGGCAAAGCGCGTGGCCGCGCCGTACTATATAGGGTGGAACCGGAGCTCCACAGGCGGAAGCTCCTTCTGAGGTGTACTCATGACCCGTCGTCCCCTTGCGCTTACCCTGATCCTTTGTGCCGCCCCCTCGCTGCTCGCCGCGCAGTCCGCACCGGCCGGCACGCCGCCAACTGTGCCGCAGACTACGCCCCAGACGGTCCCGCAGACCACGCCCCAAAGCACGCCCCAAACTGTTCCTCAGACTGCTCCCCAGACACCACCCACCACCGCCCCACAGAAAACCCCGGCCGACAGCCCGGACGCAAAAACAGGCAAGACAGACAAGGCAGATAAGACCGACAAGAAGCCCGCTCCGGCCCCCGCCGTGTCAGACAAGCCCGTCCCTCTGCAGGCGCAGGTCGGACCCGACGGCGTGGTCAAGGGCGTCAAGCCCGGCAGCGATGACGATGTTTCCGCCGTCGGCAACCGCAACATCGGCGCACGCGGCCTCGGCAACTGGTACTCCACCAACACCGAAATTGGCATGGGCAAGCAGTACTCCATGGAGCTCGAAAAGAGCACCAAGTTCATCAACGATCCGGTCGTCACCGAGTACGTCAACCGCATCGCGCAGAACATCGTCAAAAACTCGGACGCGCGCGTGCCCTTCACCGTCAAGGTCATCGACTCCGATGAAGTCAACGCCATGGCGCTGCCCGGCGGCTTCTTCTTCGTCAACTCCGGCCTGATCCTCAACGCCGACAACGAGGCCGAGGTCGCCGGCGTCATGGCCCACGAGATCGCCCACGTCGCCGCCCACCACGCGGTGCGCGAGCAGACCCGCATGAACTACGCCCAGTTCAGCACCATCCCGCTCATCATGGTCGGCGGAGGCCTTGGCTACGGCCTCTACGAAGCCGCCAACATCGGCATCCCGCTCACGTTCCTGCAGTTCTCGCGCGACTTCGAGGCCCAGGCCGACTTCCTCGGCACCCAGTACCTGTACCGCTCCGGCTACGATCCGCAGGCACTCGTCACCTTCTTCGAAAAGATCGAGAATCTCGAAAAGCAGAAGCCCGGCATGATCTCCAAGGCCTTCATGACCCATCCCGCCACGCCCGACCGCATCGGCCGCACGCAGGACGAGATCGCCACGCTGCTTCCGCCGCGCAACGAGTACCTCGAGAACACCTCGGAGTTCGACGACGTCAAAGCGCGCCTCGCCCGCATTGAAAACAAGCGCAAGCTGCAGGACAAGAAGGACGGCAACAAGCCCACGCTGCGCAAGGTAGGCGCGCAGCAGGACCCCAACTCCACCACCGCGCCCGGCGACGATCGCCCCACCCTGCACAAGCGCGACGACAGCAGCAGCAACTAGCCCGCTTCGGCTCAGCCCGCCGCAACGCAAACAGCCCCTGGCGTCATCCGCCAGGGGCTGTTTCGGTAAGCAGGGTCTAGCGGCCGGTGCCGCGGCTGACCATGCGCAGGATGATGATCAGCACCAGGCCTGCCAGTACGATCCTTAGCACTTCTTGCACCGCGCCAGAATCGCCGTCTGCAAACGATCGCGCAGGCTGTCCGGCAGGTCGTACAACACGTTCGACCGGTACACCTCGATCGTCTTGCGCGTGGTCGTCACGGTGATCGTGCAGTGCTCGCAGGTTCCGAGGTGAGCCTCGAGCGCTACGCGCAGGGTGGGGTCAGTGGTTCCGTCCAGCAGGTCATCGAGATGCACCAGAAACTCAGAGCAGATCACTTTGCGCCACCATCCCCATTCTTCTTGCCTGAACCGTCAATCCTGTTGCTGAAGTAGCGGTTCAACCGTTCACGGAGCTGCAGGCGAGCCCGCAGCAGTCTTGATTTCACCGCCGGTACACTTAAACCCAGTGTGTCGGCCGTTTCCTCTGTGGAAAGTCCTTCCACATCGCGCAGCACAAACACTACGCGAAAACTCGGCGGCAAGCCGTTCACCGTCTTCTTGAGAATCTCGGCAAGCTCGGACTGCCCATACTGCTGCTCAGGGCTCGGGCCCCAGTCAGCCAGTTCCCGCGGCATCGAGCCTTCCTCGGTCTCCACATCCTCATCGATCGACACCATGCGCCCGGTGCGGCGCTTGCGCAACCGCATCAGGCTCTCATTCACCGCGATCCGCACCAGCCAGGTGTAAAACTTCGAGTTGCCCTGGAACTGGTTGAGTTTTTCGTACGCCTTCAGAAACGCGTCCTGCATCACGTCTTCCGCGTCTTCGCGGTTCTGCGTGATGTGTTGCGCGATTCTGAAGATCTGCCGGTCGTACTGCTTTACCAGCGTTTCAAATGCATGGACATCGCCACCCTTGGCAAGGTTGACGAGACGAACGTCCGGGTGTTCCTCGACTGGATCTGCAATTGCCGCAACGGCAATCGGCGGTGGCACACTGCCGACACCGTCTTCTGGTTCCTGTCTGTCCGATTGGATGGGAGGCATGGGTGAGAGTTTCAGCTTTTCGCGCCTTTCCTGAGATGGCAGCGCCTGGCGCCGGGTGCGGTGACCCCTTGGCAGCGCAGCCCTTCCGTCTCCTCCATGCTAACGCGTCCTCTCGAGAGCGCCGCTGTGCATCCATCCAGTGCTGTTCGCGGTACAACGGTGCCGCGCTTCCCTGCTTTTGCCCCGGCGCCCGACTCCCGCTCGCTTACTCTCAATGCAGAGGATCCCCCGTTCGTGAGCCGCATCGTCCTGTTTTCGCGTCCCGCCGCACCTCTCTGCCGCGCAGCCACCGCCTTGTTGCTTGCGGCTGCCTCGTTGCTCCCGTTTGCGCCCGCTGCCGGGGCGCTCCAGCACACCACCCATGCCAGGGCCGCTGCTGCCGCCCGTGCCAAGACACACGGCGCGCAAAAACACGCAGCCACCCACGCGGCCGGCGCAAAACATGGCAAGATCACCGGCAAATCCTCAGGCCGCGGTACCCGCCCTCAGCGCAACGCGCGCGGGCAGCGCACGCACGGCCGCGTCCATCGCGTCGTCGTCAAGCGCCACGCACGCCACCGCGCCCTGTCCGCGCGTGAGACCGCCAAGACCCAGCAGCTCCAGCACGCCTTTGTCGCCTCCACCCAGCTCCGCCCCATGGCCCAGCAGCTCGGCAACTACCGCTCCGCCGCCGCCTACTCCGGCGTCGAAGCCTTCGCGCACGCCCATACCGGTGCCGCAGCAGCAGCTGCATACCTCGCGCTGGGCCACGCCTACCTGCTTGACCACCGTTACACCGAATCCCTTGCCGCGCTCACCAGCGCCAACGCTGCCGGCAACTCGCTCGATGACTACGCCGACTACTTCTCCGCGCAGGCCTACCTGCAGTCCAACCAGTCCGCGCAGGCCGACGCCCTGCTCAGCACCTTCCCGACGAAGTACCCCGACAGCATCTTTACCCCGCAGATGCCCATCCTCGAGGCCAACCTCCTGCTCGCCCAGTCGCAGGCCCCGCGCGCCCTTACCGTGCTCCGCGCCCACTCCGGCGATGCCCTTGCCTCCAAGCCCGACTACCAGCTCGCCCTTGCCAAGGCCGAGTACCAGAACGGCCAGTCCGCCGATGCGCTCGCCCTCTACAAGCGCCTGCTCAGCGAACACCCGCTCAGCCCCGAGGCCATGGCGGCCCAGCAGCAGTTGCAGTCCAGCGGCCAGTGGCTCACGCTCTCGGTCAACGAGCGCCGCCAGCACGCCGATGCCCTGCTCTCCGGCGGCAAGTACAACGAGGCCTCCTCCGAGTTCCGCACCCTCGCCGCCGACACCACGCTCAACCAGAGCGAACGCAACGGCCTGCTGCTCTCCGCCGCCACCTGCGACTTCAAGCTCAAGCGCCTGTCCGCCGGCTCGCTCTCCGGTATCCCCGACTCCGACGACGACAACGGCGCGCACCGCCTCTACCTGCTCATGGAGGTCGCCCGCTCCGCGCAGGACACCGGCACCCAGCAGGATCTCGTCAACCAGCTCCGCACCCGCTTCCAAACCTCCTCGTGGCTCGCCGAGGCGCTCTTCTCCAGCGGCAACCTCTACATGCTCAAGCGCGACTACCCCTCGGCCATCCCCTACTACACCGAGCTCGCGCGCCGCTTCCCGCAGTCCAAGAACGCCGACAACGCCCACTGGCGCGCTGCCTGGCTCAACTACCGCCTCCGCAACTTCCCCGAGGCCGGCCGCCTCATGGACGAGCAGCTCACCACCTTCCGCGACGGCAAAAACGTCCCCGCCGCCCTGTACTGGCGCGGTCGCCTCTTCCTCGACCAGCAGCATGACCCAGCCACCGCGGCCGCCTACTTCGCCACCGTCACCCGCGTCTTCCAGCACTTCTACTACGCCGCCATCGCGCAGCAGCGGCTCGACCAGATCGGCGCCAGCGTCACGCCCGCGCAGATCGCCTCGCTCGACGCTCTCCAGCCCGAGCAGATCCCCACCCTCACCGAGGACGTCCCCGAGAGCGATCCCCACCTCGCCAAGGCCGCGCTGCTCGCCAACGCCGGCCTCAACGACTACCTCGCGCAGGAGATCCACGCCGCCGAAGGCTCCGACGAGTGGGGCTCGCTCGCCGAAGCCCGCCTCTACGCCTCCTACGGCGAGTCCTACCGCGCCATGCGCTCGCTCAAAAAAGCCATCCCCTTCTACACCTCTGCGCCCATCGACGAGCTGCCTCTCGACTACTGGCGCATCCTCTTCCCGCAGGACTACTGGGCCACCATCAAGCAGGAAGCCGCCGCCAACCATCTCGACCCCTACATGGTCGCCTCGCTCATCCGGCAGGAGTCCGAGTTCAACCCCCGCGTTGTCTCCTACGCCAACGCCTGGGGCCTCATGCAGCTGCTGCCCTCCACCGGCCGCCAGATGGCCCAGCGCACCGGCTTCTCCACCCATCTCGACTCCGCCGCCCTGCTCGACCCGCAGATCAACATCAAGCTTGGCTGCGCCTACCTCCGCCAGACCCTGGACCGCTACAACAACCAGCAGGAGTACGCCTTCGCCTCCTACAACGCCGGCGAGGCTCGCGTTGACGACTGGAAAGCCACCACCGACTACACCGGCATCGACGAGTGGGTCGAATCCATCCCCTTCACCGAAACCCGCGACTACGTCCAGGCCATCATGCGCAACGAAGAAATTTACCGCGAACTCGACAAAGCCGCCACCACCCGCGCCACCATCAACGCCGCCGCGTCCACGGGCGATGCCACCGTGCAGTAGAAGACCAGAACCACCTGCGCGGCTGGCGGCCCCTTCGGAACATGTACTCGCTCACACCGAGGGCTTTGCGCTAAACACACGCACCGAAGTGGCCGCCAGCCGCGCAGGCAGTCTTGCTTTACCATCAGCGGATGTGCGCTGCGACCCGACCCACCGCCTCTGCCAAAACAAGCCTTCCCGCGCCCAAGAAGCAGCGTGCCCGTGCCGCATTGGCGCAAGGTACTGCCGCGCAGCCGCAGAAGAAGCGCAGCGGGGCGCGCGCGGTCCATACCGCCGCTGAAGGTGCCGAGGCTGGCGCTGCCCCCGCAAAGCTCGACCCGCCCAGCCCACGACCCCGGCGCGACCTCGCCCCAGCGCGCATCCACGACCTGCTCAACCGCCTCGCCATTGCTCAGCCCAATGCCGAGTGCGCGCTGATCCATCGCAATGCCTGGGAACTGCTGGTCGCGACCATCCTCTCCGCGCAGTGCACCGACAAGCGCGTCAACCTCGTCACGCCCGACCTGTTCCGCACCTTCCCCACTCCGCAGGCCATGGCCACCGCCTCCCTGCCGGAGCTGGAAGAGCTGGTTCGCACGACCGGCTTCTTCCGCAACAAGGCGAAGTCCATCCTCGGCGCGGCCAAAGCCGTCTCCGAACAGTTCCACGGCGAAGTCCCGCAGACGCTCGCCGAACTCATCACCGTTCCCGGCGCCGCGCGAAAAACCGCCAACGTCGTCCTCGGCGTCGCCTACGGTTTAGCCGAAGGCGTGGTCGTCGACACGCACGTGCAGCGCCTCTCCAACCGCCTCGGCCTCACCAAGCACCAAGACCCCAAAAAGATCGAGAAAGATCTCATGCGGATCATCCCGCGCGACCGCTGGATTGCCTTCTCGCACGAACTCATCCTGCACGGCCGCGCTATCTGCATTGCCCGCAAACCCCGCTGCGCCGAGTGCCCGCTTGAAACCACCTGCTGGGCGCCCGACAAGACCTGGCGCAGTCACTAGGCGCCGCGCACCAGGTTCTGCGCTTTTCTGCCGCAGTGGCATCACGGTGGCATCATGGAAAGATGGCCAGGCCAAAGAGTTCCGAAAAGCGCGAGGCGATCCTGAAGTCCGCCGTGGGTGAAATCGCGCAGGTCGGCCTTGGTGCCTCCACGGCGCGTATCGCCCGGGGTGCGCAGCTAGCCGACGGAACTATGTTCACGTACTTCCCCACCAAGGAAGACCTCTTCAACGAGCTCTACGTCGAACTCAAATCCGAGGTGTACCGGCGCGTCGACGATGGCTTCCCGCATGGAGCTGCCCTGCGCGAACGAACCCGGCACATCTGGACGGTCTACCTCCACTGGGCATTGGAAAACCCCGGCGAGCAGAAGGTCTCCGTGCTGTTGAACCTTTCCCCGATCATCTCCGCTGCCACGCGGCAGCGCGTCCACGCCGGGCGAAAAGGGATACAGCAGACACTGGACGAACTCGCGGTCCGTGGCGCCTTCAAAGACCTGCCCAAAGGCTTCGCCTCCACGGCCATGCTCGCAATGCAGCAGGCCGTCATGGACACTGCCGGAAAAAAAGCACGCGACAGAACGCTGCTCATCGACCAGGGGTTTGAAGCTTTTTGGAGAATGGCGAAGTAGTGTCTGATCCAAATAATTGAGCAACCACTCGCTCATTCAAGCGTCTATTGAGCAGGAGCACACACATGGCTAAAGTTTGGTTGATTACAGGCAGCGGCAACGGGCTCGGGCGCGACATCGCCGAGGCTGCCCTTGCCACAGGGGACCGTGTTGTCGCCGGGGCCCGACGCCTCGAAGAGTTGAACCCGCTGGTCGCACAGTACGGGGAGCGCATCACCCCGGCACAGCTCGACGTGCGCGATGAAGCAGCAGCCAGGGCCGCGGTAGAACTCGCCGTCAGCAAGTACGGCCGCCTCGATGTACTGGTCAACAACGCGGGGTACGGCTTCTTTGCCCCGTTTGAACAGATGACCCCCGACCAGTTTCGCGACGTGGTAGAGACCTGCCTCTTCGGCGTGGTCTACACCACGCACGCGGCTCTGCCCATCATGCGCGCGCAGCGCAGCGGGCATATCTTCCAGGTGTCCTCGGTCGGTGGCCGGATGGCCATGCCCGGCAACTCCCCCTACCACGCGGCGAAGTGGGCGGTCGGCGGCTTCAGCGACTCGCTCGCCGCGGAGGTCGCGCCGTTCGGCGTCAGGGTCTGCACCCTCGAGCCCGGTGGTATCCGCACCAACTGGGCCCAGCGCGCCGGCGAAAACTCGCCCGACGTCCTTCCCGAGTACGAACCGTCCGTGGGCGCCGTGTACAAGCTGCTGGCTTCCGTCCGCGGCAAGTCCGAAGGCGATCCCAAAAAGATCGCCGACCTGGTCGTGGCGCTCGCCAACACAAAGGACGTGCCCAAGCGCCTGATCCTTGGCAAGGACGCCGAAGCCCGCGTCAGGCAGGCTGAACTCGCCCGCGCAGAGGAAGCAGCAAAGTATCGCGACTTCACCCTGTCCACGGTCTTCGCCGACGCCCCCGTGATCCCGGGCCTGCTCAACAACTAGGCCGCGCGGCACAACGCACGCGAGGGGAATGCCGGCCACGGCATTCCCCTCGAAAACAACTCCAGCCAGGTCGCGACCGAATCAACTACTGCTGCGAACCCAGAACAGGGCTCGGCGGATCCGGCATCATGCGGCTCGGCGGCTGCGGAACATCCGCAAGATACGTCGCCACCGGCACCGGCGGATTTGTGATCGGTCTCGCTACAATCACATTCTGCTCGTGCTCGATCTTGCGCAGCTTGCCTGTGTTGGACACTTCCTCGTGCCACACCACGTACAGCCTGTCATTCACCTGGTCTGTAAAGGTCAGCCAGCGCTTGCCATCCAGCCCCAGGTCCACCATCGGCGGCGGCGCGGTCAGCACGGCTTCCGACAGGTACGGCTCGTTGGGAATGTTCGGGGTCGCCCCCTGCACTGCCGCGGCGCAGGCCGAGGCCGCCATCCATGCCTGCTGTGGCTGCAGGTTTCCATACAGCGCGGCTGGCGCAATCACCGCCTCCACGACCTTGCGATTCGTTTTCTTGCTCAGGAACTCCCGCTCGATCTCGTGCCGACCCTTGGCAATCGGCACCACCCGGATCGGCTCCTTCGCGTCACCGGGCACCACCGCCGTAAACGCCCACACCCGTCCGGCATCCTGCCGGTCAAAGCGCAGCAGCAGCAGCCCCCCACGCTCCGCAGGCATCCCTGCCGGCGCCGGGCAGATCGACTGCCGCGAAGCCCATCCACCCTGCTTCAGGTCAAACCCGTGCGAGCGCGCCGCATGCTCCAGTTCCGCCTGCCGGCTCTGCAAAATGCTGGCATCCCCCGCGCCCATGTCGGTCGCCGTATGCCCCGGCAACGCGTAGTACACCATCCGGGGATTGCCCGGCTCGCTGGTTGCAAGCATGCCCGGCGGCGTCGTCGGGAGAATATCCGGGCCCAGGTCCATCTGCGCGGACCCAAGTCCAAGGTCCGGCGCCTCCTTCGAGGAGTCGATCGAAAAATCAATGTCCGTGTGTGGCTTCGAGTCCAGGCGGACATCCGGCCGCTGCACCGGCGCCGGCGACTTGCTCGCCGGGGTCAGCTGCGAGCTGTGCGTGCCGGGCTCAGTCTGCGTCGCGCTCGGCGGCACCGTCTGCGCCGGGTCTGGCTGCTGTGCGTTTGAGGGCACGTTCTGCTGGGCAAGTACAAGAGACCCTGCAAGGGGCAGGCAGGCGAGTGCGACGGCAAGGCGGCGTTGTACGTTCATGCGCCTCTTACTCTACCACCGCACTACGCACAGCGAGGGTAGCCTTGGCAGGCTACCCTCGCTGTTTCGCTCTTCCCACGTTACCTTGGGAGCCCTACTTTAACGACGCGTCGCGCGGTGCGCCGGTGCCGCTGCTGCCTTGGGACCGCCATCCTTCAGCACGATCATTGGCGGGTTCTGCGTGTAGGAATCGAACGTGGCCACGTAGGTCACAGTCGCACCCACCGTCGGCACCGTCTTCAAGGGTTCCTTCATGTTGATCGTGAAGTCCGCCTTGTTCGACTGCTGCGCATCCTCGGAGACTGCCAGCTGCACGGAGTCCGCGGTCGCCACCACAACCTTGCCCGGGATCGCAAACGTCTGGCCGTTCATCGTGGCCCAGACCTTCTCCGCATCCTCGGTCGAACCATTCGCCAGCACGAACTCCTTGTCCGTCAGCGCCATGGTCTTCAGGTTTGCCGTTCCTTCCACGGCCTTGTGGGCCAGGTCGGCGGGCGATGGCGGCGGCGGTGCCGGTACCGGCTTGTAGTCGGGCGGCGGCATCAGGTTCGCCATGGCCAGTGTCTTCACCTGGTCAAAGCCGTCCATCCCACCGTGGTACTTGTTGTACCAATACTCGGCAGTCTTCTCGATCTGGTCCTTGGACTGGGCCGGGGCAAACTGCGCCGCGCGCGTTAGGTACCAGATCGCGTTGACCAGGTCCTTCGGGTCCACCTGCAGGTACGCCTGACCAAGCAGGTAGGTGTCCAGCAGTCCGGGGCCGGTCTGGGTCTGCGTCGGGTCGGTGTACGCCTTCAGCTCCGCCTGGTATGCATCGATCGCGCCCTTGTAGTCCTTCTTGCCCGTGTCATCGGCAGCAATCGCACTCTCAAAGATCGGGGTCGCCACGGCCTTCAGCTTGGTGTAGTCCGCGTCCGACATCGCCGCGGGCTTGCTCGAGCCCAGGCCCTTCTGCGCCAGCGAGGCCGCGTCATCCAGCTTTCCCTGGTCGCCCTGCGCCTGCTGCTTCTCCACGTACACAATGTAGGTCAGCGCGCGCATGTTGCTCGGGTCCACCACCAGCAGGCGGCGTGCCGCGTCCATGGTCTTGGGCGTGTCGTTCGCCTGCGTGTAGGCGCCCACCAGCTGCTCCAGCATGTCCTGCTTCACCACGGAGTTCGGATACTGGGTGAGAAATGCCTCGATAGCCTGCGCTTTTGCTGCGGGCGAGCTCTGTCCAATAGCGTTCGTGTACGCGTTGTACTCCGCCGGATCCTTGATCGTGATCTGTCCGGATGAAGCACCTTGCGCCGGCGCTGCGGCAGTGGTCTGGTCCTGGGCGACGGCAGGGAGTGCGGCGAGTGTACTGGTCGCAAACGCGAGCAGTGATGCGACAACTACCTTGTTCATGCAACGCTCCTGAAGTTCTGGGTCGATCTGGGATTGCTCTGGGAACCGAGTATCCGTGCAGCTTTCGTTCATCGCGAAGAGAACAAACCCAGCCGGAACCGTTCTCCACTCTTATAACGCACAATCCACTCGCTTAGAAAATCCATACGTATAGCCGGACCATACCCGGGCTGTGCCGATACAGCACAGAACCAGACCGGCAGCCGCCGACGCTGCATCTCTCCTCTATATGGCAAACACACAAAGCATGGCATCCCAGTTCGCCGTGGTCACCGGCGCGGCACGTGGTATCGGCGAAGCAATCAGCCACCGTCTGGCCGCAATGGGCGCTGACGTCCTGCTCGTCGCGCGCGACCGTACCCGGCTCGAAGCCGTCCAGGCCGCCATCGTGGCCAAGGGCGGCTCAGCCCTGGTGCATCCGCTTGACCTGCGCGACCCCGCCGCCGCCGAAGCCCTCGCGCAGACGGTGCGCGACCGCTCAGGCCGCTGCGATGTGCTGGTCAACAACGCCGGCGTCGGCCGCATCGGCAAGCCGCTCCACGAGATGACCCCGGACGAATGGGACGAGACGATGGACACCAACCTCCGCGGTCCCTTCCTCATGATCCGCGCACTCGCGCCTCTCATGATCGAGCGCAAAAGCGGCCACATCATCAACATCTCGTCGCTGGCCGGGCGCAATCCCCTGCCCAACGGCGCCGCCTACTCCGCCTCCAAGTGGGGCTTGAATGGCCTCACCTACTCGGTTGCGGAGGAGCTTCGCCCGCACGGCATCCGCGTCTCCGTTGTCGCCCCCGGCTCGGTCAATACCGGCTTCGGCGGCGGCGATGCTGGCGAAGACGAGCGGGCAAAGCGCAAAATCCAGCCCGGCGACGTCGCCGATGTCGTCGAAATGCTGGTCCGGCAGGAGCAGCAAAGCTTCGTCTCCGAGGTGCTCATGCGCCCCACCAGCAAGAGCTAACGCGACGCGGCAACCACCGTCGGCGGGTGGTTCTCCTCGAGCACCCGCTCGGTCCATCCACCGCGGCCCATCTCACGCGGCAACGCTGGCGCCGTGTCCTGCGCGGCGAGCCGCAGTACCCTGGCACTCAGCAGTTCCTCGGCGATGATCACCGCCACCGGCGCCAGCAACGGCAGCAGCTCCCCGAACACGCGGGTCTCCGTCAGAATCGCCCACTGAAACATAAACGCGTACCAGACCGGCAGCACCAGCAGCCATGCCCGCAGCTGCCGGTCCCGCACCTCGCGCCAGTACAGCATCAGGAAAGGCCACAGGAACCCGAACGCACACGCAAGCTGCGGCCAGTACCGTAGCCGCGCGAAGCAGCGCAGGTTGAACAGGAACCGCGGGTAGTACTCCGAAGCATTGGTCTTGAAAATCCCGAACACGATGTGGTGCCACAGCACCCAGAACACCAGCAGCGGCCCCGCCACCAGCAGCACCCGCCACCGCAGCAGCCCACGCACGCTCAAGCGCCCTTCGCTCGCCAGGCTTTCCGAGATCGCCCAGAACGGCAGCAGCAGCAGTGTGGTCTCGCGGTTCAGCGTCGCCACCGCGAACAACAGCACAAACCACAGCACCGGCTTGCGGAAGTAGATCAGGTAAAAGCCGCAGGCAAACGCCGCAAGGCTCGGCATGTCATACACATAGCGGAAATTCTGCACCGTATGCACGATGTACAGCACGGTAGCCAGCACCAGGAACAGCGGAAATACAAACGGCCCTAGTAGCCGCTTTCTGCTACCCGCCTGGTAAAGCCGCGTCGCCACCCAGCCGCTGAAAAGCACGCAGGCAACGCCCACCACGAACTCCAGCACCAGCGCCGGCGTCACCCCGCGCGGAAAAAAGTAGTTGTTGCGCGCCAGCTTCGAGGCAAAATGCACGCTCCACGGCGCCGTATCTACCCAGCGATACAGCGGCGCCAGCAGCAGGCGCGTCTGGAACGGCAGCGGCGCATAGCCTCGCTCCCAAAGGTTGACGTCCAGGTACGGGAACTCCAGGTATAGGTAAGCACCTACAAACTGCACCGCCGCCAGGATCGACAGCGCGATCGCGGCCAGACGGCGCAGGCGCGGCACCGCGTCCCGTCGCTGCGAAACCTCCACCACTGCCGGGTGCCTGGGTTGGGAAACCGGCGACTCCAGCAGGCACTCTTCGACGCGCGGTGCCGTCTCAGGCTCGGCTACATCGATCGCGTCGACCTGTTGCATCAAGGACATAAACGGCTTGGATGCGCACGGCCTGCCGGTTGATCGAGGGGACGAGTATTCGGTCCCGCCTTATCCACACCGCGCCCGGGCGCGGACCAGATTGTGCACGCTCCCGGCCCGCTGCTCGCTTGCCCCACGCTGGACCAACGCATACTCTTTGAGCAAAGCTTCCCTGTCCGAGGGAGCCGGAGACCCGTTGCTGAAGCTTAAAAAGATCCAGATCCTTGGCTTCAAGTCGTTCTGCGACAAGACAGAAGTCCAGCTTCCGGGCAACGGCATCGCCGTCGTCGTCGGACCCAATGGCTGCGGCAAGTCCAACATTCTCGACGGCGTCACCTGGGTGCTCGGCGAGCAGAGCGCCAAGAGCCTGCGCGGCGGCAAGATGGAAGACGTGATCTTCGCCGGCACGCGTGACCGCCGCTCCGTCGGCATGGCCGAGGTCTCCATCACGCTGATCGATCCGGATGCCTACGGCAGCGGCCCGCTCTCCGACGAGCCGGAAATCCTGGTCGACAGCAGCGACGCCAGCCTCGATGACGACTGGGACGAAGCGAAGCTGCGCGCCGCCAAGGCCGATGAGGTCGAGCAGCTCATCGCCGAAGCCCAGCCCGGCCAGGTCCTCGACGTCCCCGAGGGTTCCAACGGCCCCGAGGCGTCCGCATCCCAACCCGGACAGTCAGGCCCGGACTCCGCAGCGACCGCAGCCGGCCAGCCCACCGAGGCCGAACACGCTCCCGGCTCCAACGATGTCGTGCTCAAGATCCGCCGGCGCAAGTTCCAGAAGACCCCGCGCCATGGCGAGATCGTCATCACCCGCCGCCTCTTCCGCACCGGCGACAGCGAGTACCTGCTCAACGGCAAGCTCTGCCGCCTTTCCGACATCCGCGACATCTTCATGGGCACCGGCCTCGGCCCCGAGTCCTACGCCATCATCGGGCAGGAGCGGATCGGCCAGCTCCTCAGCTCCAAGCCCCACGACCGCCGCGCCATCATCGAAGAAGCCGCCGGCATCACCCGCTTCAAAACCAGGAAGCGCCTCGCCGAGCTCCGCCTCGAACAGGCGCGCCAGAACCTCGCCCGCATCGACGACATTTTCGACGAAGTGACCAAGCAGATGGTCTCGCTGCGCCGCCAGGCGGCCAAGGCCGAGCGCTACGGCGTGCTCCGCGATGAGCTCCGCGGCCGCCTGCGCATCGTCCTCGCCACCCGCCTCGTCCGCATGGACGCCACCCTGCAGACCCTTGAGCAGGAGATCGCCACCCTCTCCACCGGCATCGACACGCAGTCCCACGAGGTCGAGCAGCTTCAGTCCGAGGTATCCGCCGGGCAGGAGCGCGGCTACGCCGTCGACGCCAGCGCCAAGGAGCAGGGCCGACTCGCCAGCGAAAGCGCAGTCGAGCTCGAGCGCGCCCGCAGCCGCCAGCACAGCAACGCAGAGCGCCTCGCCGAGCTCGAACACCGCATCGACAGCAACACCGCCGAACTCGCACAGGCCCACGAGCAGCGCGCCGGCCTCGAGTCCGAGAAGGACCAGCAGCAGCAGTTCCTCGCAACCGCCGCCGCCGAAGCCGAAAGCTTCCGCGCCGAGGCTGCCGGTCGCCAGCACGCCGCCCGCGAGGCCGCCTCCGCCGTCGCGCAGGCCGAAGCGCGCGTCGAAGCCGCCCGTCGCGAAGCCAACCAGCTCCTCCAGCAGGTCGCCAACGTGCGTCGCGAGCAGGCCCAGGCCGAAGAAGCCCTGCTGTCGGTCGACCGCGATGCGAGCCGCCTCGCCGGCGAGCTCGAAGCTGCCCGCCGGGACCTCGAAGCCCTCGGCGTCGAGCGCGGCCAGGTCTCCCTCCGTTTCGAGTCCGCCAGCGAAACCCTCAAGCGCCTCGAGTCCGAGCTGGCCGCCCTGCGCGCCGAGGTCAGCGCCAAACGCGCTGAAGAGCAGGAGAACCGCCGCCGCGGCGACACCCTGCGCTCCGAGCGCGCCACCCTTGCCGGCCGCGCCAAGTCGCTCGAGTCCCTGCTGCGCGAACACAGCTACTCCACCGACACCGTCAAGAAGCTCCTCCGCGCCGATGCCCTGTCTGGCGACGCCAAGCCCCTGGGCACCCTCGCCGACCTGCTCGAAGTGGGCGAGCAGTACGAAGCCGTGGTCGACGATTTCCTCCGCGACGAACTCAACTACGTCGTGGTCCGCAACTGGACTGCCGCCACCCACGGCCTGCAGCTGCTCCGGCGCAACACCAACGAGGGCGGCATCGAAGGCCGCGCCACCTTCCTGGTTCACCCTGAGAATTCAGATCACTCCGGGCAAAGTCCCACCGGCGCCCAACAAGTCGGCGCTGCCCTCCCCGATGCCGTGCCCCCCGCGATTGAAGCCGCCGGCGTGGTCAGCCTGCGCGCCTGCATCGGCATAGCCGGCGAGTCCGCAGGGAGCAACGGAGCCAGCGAGTCGACCGGGCAAAAGCCAGGCCGTGAACCAGACGCCGCCGGGCAGCTACTCACTGCCCTTGCCGCCGCCATCCCCCGCCTCGGCAACGGCTACGTTTGCGAAAGTGCCGACCTCGCCCGCACCCTGGCCCTCGCGCACCCCGAAGCCTTTTTCCTCGCTCCCGACGGCGAGTGCTTCCACAGCCTCACCGCGTCCGGCGGCAAAACCCGCTCCGGCGGCCCGCTTGCCCTCAAGCGCGAACTCCGCGACGTCCAGACAAAGCTTTCCAGCGTCGAAACCTCCCTCGCCCAGTCGGAAATGCAGACCGCCGCACTCGGGCACACCCTTGCCGAGCTCGCCCGCCGCATCGACAGCCAGACCGAGGAGCGCCGGCACGCCGAGCGCGAAAGCGCCCACGAAAGCGCCGCCCTGCGCCAGATGGAAGGCGAGCGCCAGCGCCTCGAACGCCGCCTGCAGGAGTACACCCTGCAGGGCGAGCGCGCCCGCTCCCAGCGCGACGAGAAAACCGCGCTGATCGCTCGCAAGGCCGAGGACGCAGAGCGGCTCGAGCAGTCGCAGCAAGCGGTGGAAGCCCGCCAGGAAGAGCTGCTCGCCGAAGTCGCGCAGGCACGCGCCGCGCGCGACACCGCACAGTCGGAAGCCGCCTCCGTCGCCGCCGAGCTGGCTGGCCTTGAAGAGCGCCGCCGCGGCGCCGAGGCCGGCTTCGCCCGCACCGAGCGCCTCTGCGCCGAGGCCACGCGACGCATCGACCAGCTTGAGCAGCAGATTGAAAGCGCCCACCGCGAGCAGGCCCAGCGCTCCGACGAGAACGACGCCCTCGCTGCGCGCGAGCACGAACTGCACCACACGCGTCAGGAGGCCGAAGCTCAGGTCCGCACCCTTGCCGAGGAAGCCTCTGCCCTGCGCGCCCGGCTCGCCGAGGCGGAAACGCAGCTCAAGCAGCTCCGCGCCGCCACCGAAGCCGCACGCGAGCAGCGCGCCGGCCGCACCGCCTCATCCGCCCGCCTCACCGCCGAGCTCGCTCACCTCGCCGAAGCCTGCGTGCAGGACCTCGGCGTCGAAGCCGATCAGCTCCGCGCCGCCACCGCCGCATCCGAGATCGAACCCCTCGCCGCTGAAAGCCTCGCAGCCGAAGAAGAAGCCTGCCGCGAGATGAAGCGCCGCCTCGAAGCCATGGGCCCCGTCAACATGATGGCGCTCGAGGAGTTCAAGGAAACCGAGACCCGGCACCAGTTCCTCGAGACCCAGCGCAAGGACCTGCTCGACTCCATCGAGAACACCCGCTCCACCATCCGCGAGCTCGACGGCATCTCCCGCACCAAGTTCGACGATGCCTTTGAACGCATCAACCAGAATTTCAGCGAGGTCTTCGCGCGCCTCTTCGGCGGCGGCGTCGCCTCCATGCGCCTCACCGACGAGGAGAACTCCGGCGACTCCGGCATCGACATCGTGGCGCAGCCGCCGGGCAAAAAGCTGCAAAACGTCTTCCTGCTCTCCGGCGGCGAAAAGGCGCTCACCGCGCTCTCGCTGCTCATGGGCATTTTCATGTTCCAGCCCGCGCCCTTCTGCGTGCTTGACGAGGTCGACGCCCCACTCGACGAAACCAACGTCGGACGCCTCGCCGACCTGCTCCGCTCCATGTCCATCGACACGCAGTTCGTCATGGTAACCCACTCCAAGCGCATGATGACCGCCGCCGACATGATCTACGGCGTCACCATGCAGGAGCCCGGTGTCTCCAAGGTCGTCAGCGTACGCATGGGCGGCAAGGACGCCACCCAGCCCCGCAGCCGCGAGCGCCGAGAACTGGCCACCGTCTAGCCCGAGGGGAGAAGGCGCCCTCCCCTTCCCACGCGCTCCGGCCGTCGCGCAACAAGCGATCGAACAGGTGTGCGACAGGCGCGCGATCCATGTGCAACTGGTGCGCAACAAGCGTGCGACCGCCAGACCGGCGCCATGATAATGCGTTACCCGCTATCCCATTCCAGGAAACGTGCTCGCCCTCACCGGCGCCGTGCCCGGCCGCTGCCGCCGCTAAGTCCTTTCGATAAGATCAGCAGCGAGCATAGTTCCAGGCGGCGACATCTTGCCACACCAGCGCGGATCTTCACGCAACGCATAAATATGCATGCATAAAACCCGACCGCACGATTGGCGTGCACCTTTTTGCGTAGTTATGCACCAGCCGCGATTTCACGCAAGACCGCGGAAACATACGTCCGGAAAGCGCTCACTTGCGCACGCGGGTACAACGTAGCAATCATGCTTGCGGATCGAAACAGCCACAGCGGCGAGCACGCTCGAGCAGGAGGCTGCCCTGCCCCTTACGCCGCTTCCGCACGGCTCCCGGCGCGGTCCTTCCAACGGTCCTTCAGCCGCAGAAACGGCTCTTCGAAGAAGCGGCGGGACAGGTACGCGACCACCGTGGCCACAACCATGCAGCCGAACACGCCGCTCGCGTAGATCGCGAAGCGGTCCAGCGCCGCAGCCCCCAGCATGTGCGTCAGCAGCTCTCTGCCCTTGGCGTACACCAGCACGTTGATCAGGTACAGCCCGTAGCTGATGTAGCCGAAGAACGGCAACAGCCCCCTTGCCCGGTTGTCGCCGGTCGCAGCCACGCGATCGTGGTCGCGCCGCAGCCCCAGCAGCAGCACCCCGCAGGCGCCCCATGAGAAAGGCAGGTCCGCCAGCGCATCCAGCGGAGCCGTCTCGTGGAACGCAGCCAGCCAGACGACCAGCGTGCACAGCACGGCGCTGACCGCAAGCACCACCCCGCCCACCCGGGCCACGTTGCCGAAGTGGATGCGGCGCGACCGGATCAGCAGGCACAGCAACGCGCCATACGCGATGAAGTCCAGCACAAACGGGGTCTTGTAGTGCACGTCCATGTGGCTGTTGAAGTGCAGCCCCACCAGCCGCAGCAACGGCTCGCCGATCACCACCATCAGCAGCAGCACCAGCAGCGTGCGCTCCCCGAGGCGCCGCACACAGGTAGGCCAAAGCAGATAGAAGTGCTCCTCCACCGCCAGCGACCACAGCGACCCGTACTCCCCCAGCGGCGCGCCAAACAGCTTCGAGAAATTCGCCAGAAACAGCACCGCCGCCAGCACAAACCGCCCATCCACCACGTGCCACAGCCAAAGCACGGCCAGCACCACGAGGTAGATCGGCAGGATGCGCAGCACCCGGCGCATGTAGAAGTTGCGGTAGAAGTCCGTGCGCTCGCGCGCCTTGAACAGCAGCTCCGTGATCAGGAAGCCCGAGAGCACGAAGAAGACGTTGACGCCGAACCGCCCGCAGCCGAAGAACGCCTGCACCAGCCTCCCCCAGAAGCCGCCTAGCAACCCTTGCCAGCCATAGCCTGAGAAGCCATGGAAGAACAGCACCATGAGCACAGCCGCGCCCCGGATCGAGTCCAGCGAAGGCATGTGCCGAAGGATCAAAGCGTGCCGGGCCTCGGCAGAAGCTGCCTTTGTTGCCATCGGTCCTCTTGGTTCGGGATAGGTTCGGGATCGGCGCAGCCGAGCCGCCGCCCGCGCGCAAGGGGGTTGCGCGCAGCGCGGTCTCGCTCATTATCGCTTGGCGGGGCAGGCCGAAGCGTGGTGATTCGTACAGCACGGTTACTGTCCGTTCCCACAACAGGCAGCCCGGGGAAACAAAAAGCCCGTCTCAGAATCGAGACGGGCTTCTCACCGCAGCAATTGCTTACGCGTCCGCGTGCTCCAGTACCTCTTCCCGTACAGTCGTGTCAGCCTTCACCTCAAGCAGGTCCTTGGGCAAAGCGACCGCCAGCACGTCTTCAATCCGGCGCGCATAGTGGATGGTCACGCCTTCGGTCTGCGACGGCAAAAGATCTTCCTCGATGTTCTGGCGCACATCGGCCGGCAGGATCACGTGCTTTACGCCTGCCCGCTTCGCCGCGAGAAACTTCTCCTTGATCCCGCCCACCGGCAACACGTTGCCCGACAGCGTGATCTCACCCGTCATCGCGATCAGCGGGTGCACCGGGCGATCCGTCAGCAACGACACCAGCGCCGTCGCCATCGTTACGCCTGCCGAAGGGCCATCCTTGGGGATCGCACCAGCCGGCACGTGGATGTGCAGGTCGATATCCTTGGTGAAGTCCTCACCCAGTCCAAGCGCTACCGCGTTCGAACGCACCCACGTCAGGGCAGCCTGCATGGACTCCTGCATGACCTGGCCGATCTGGCCCGTCATCGTGAATCCACCCTTGCCCTTCATACGGTTAGCCTCGATGAACAACACATCGCCGCCCGCCGGGGTCCACGCAAGTCCGACTGCAACTCCAGGTCGCGCCGTCCGTTCCGCAAGCTCCGTATCCACGCGCACCTTGATGCCGCCCAGGAACTCGAGCACATTCTCGCGCGACACCACCAGTTTGTCGGAGTGGCCCTCGGCCAGCCGCCGCGCCTGCTTGCGGCAGATCGTGCCGACCAGTTGCTCGAGCCGCCGCACCCCCGCTTCCCGCGTGTAATGCCGCACCACGAACCCGACCGTGTCCTCCGGGATCTCGATCTGCTCGCCCGTGAGGCCGTTCTCCTTGATCTGCCGCGGCACGATGTAGCGCGAAGCGATGTGCCGCTTCTCCTCTTCGGAGTAGCCGGAAAGCTCGATGATCTCCATGCGATCCCGCAACGGCTCCGGGATCGTGTCCAGCTGGTTCGCCGTGCAGATAAACAGCACCTTGGACAAGTCGAAAGGTTGGTCCAGGTAGTTGTCGCGGAACGTCGAGTTCTGCTCCGGATCGAGCGTCTCCAGCAGCGCAGACGATGGATCTCCCCGGAAATCGCGGCCCAGCTTGTCGATCTCGTCCAGCAGCAGCACCGGGTCATTGGTGCCGGCCCGCTTGATGTTCTGGATGATCTGGCCCGGCAGCGCACCGATGTAGGTCCGGCGATGCCCGCGGATCTCGGCCTCGTCGTGCATGCCGCCGAGAGACACCCGCTGGAACTTGCGACCGAGCGAACGCGCGATCGAACGGCCCAGCGAGGTCTTGCCCACGCCGGGAGGTCCGACGAAGCACAGGATCGGTCCCTTCATGTCAGGCTTCAGGCGCCGTACCGAGAGGTAGTCGAGGATGCGGTCCTTGACCTTGCGCAGCTCGTAGTGATCCTCGTCCAACACTTCCTTGGCTACCGCGATGTCAATCGTGCCACCCGTGCTCTTGGACCACGGCAGCACTGCCAGCCACTCGATGTAGTTCCGCGTCAGCGAGTAGTCGGCGGCCATCGGCGACATGCGGCTGAGCCGGTTCAGCTCCTTGAGCGCTTCTTTCTTGGTCTCCTCCGGCATGCCGGCGGCTTCGATCTTTTCGCGCAGCTCCTCGATGTCGCGCTGACCTTCGTCGCCCTCGCCAAGCTCCTTCTGGATCGCCTTCATCTGCTCGCGCAGGTAGTAGTCACGCTGCGACTGCTGCACCTGGTCCTGGACCTCGGACTGGATCTTGTTCCGCAGCGACTGCACTTCCACTTCCTTGGCCAGGTGCTTGTTGATGCGCTCCAGGCGCTTCTGCACGTCCGAGGTTTCCAGCAGCTCCTGCTTGTCGGCGGTGGACAGGAACGGCAGCGACGATGAGACGAAGTCCGCCAGGCGCGAGCCGTCTTCGATCTGCGCGGCAATCGCCTGCAGCTCGTCTGAAAGCGTGGGCGAGGCAGCGACGATCTGCTGGAAGTCGGAAACGATGTTGCGCTGCAGCGCTTCCAGCTCCGGTCCCGCCGTCGCGGCGAGTTCGGGAACCGTTTCGACCGAGGCGGTCATGAAGGGTTCGATCTGCTCGAAGTCGTCGAGCTTGACCCGCTCCACGCCTTCGGTAAACACAAACAGGCTCTGGTTCGGCATCTTGACGACCTTGTGAATGGTCGCGATCGTTCCATAGGTGTGCAGATCAGCCGGCTGGGGTGCATCCTGCCGGGAGTCACGCTGCGCCACCACTACGATGGTCTTCTCCTCACCCAGGGACTGGATGAGCTGGATAGAGCCTTCCCTACCTACCGTCAGCGGCAGGACGGCATGCGGAAACAGCACGGTATCGCGTAAAGGCAGCACAGGGAGCGTCCGTCTACGGGCTGAAACACGCTCGTCACGCTCACTACGCTGCGTCGGTCCGCTGGGGCGGATGATGCTCAGGAAGTCATTCGACATGAGTGTACCTTTATCAACTAACTGCTATTTGACGCCGCATATTTGAAAACGATGCACCAGAAAAATAGGCAGGTCCCATCAGCGTGGACCTGCCGAAGTGAACAGTCGTGAACTACTTCGGCGCCTCATGTGGCGGCTCTCTTGTGTCTGTTGTATCGACCAAGCACCCCGCTTCTTCATACCGAAACGTCCGTCAGCGTCACCAAGGTACCCCGGGCATGCCCTAAGTGGTTCTTTTTGAACTACCTAGGCAACTCGGGCCCGGGTACCGCAGTCATGTAGCGGCCCAGCTCCTTCACGAAGGAACACAGGGCGCGCAGCTCTCCCAGCGCGAGAAGCGCCGCTGTGGGCGTCGTAAACCGGTAGTCGGCGTAGAAGACGTACTCCCAGGGAGTTCCAGGGACCGGGCGCGACTCCAGCCGGGAAAGATTAAGACCGTGCCGCGCGAAGACGGCAAGCGCCTCCACCAGGGCCCCGGGCTTGTTCTGCACCGCGAACGCGAGAGAAACCTTGTTCCCCGCTGCCACGTCGCTCTGAACGACGCCCGGCACGTCCGGCGACGCTGTCGCGTCTGCGCGGACCAGCAAAAACCGGGTGTAGTTTTCCGTATGGTCCTCGATGCCCGCCGCCAGGATCTCTCCCCCGTACTCCGCAGCGGCTTGTTCACTCGCGATTGCCGCGATGCCGCCGGTCACCACCGCGTGTGCGGCCGAGCCGGCAGTGTCGTAAAACGGCATTGCCCGCAGCGCCGGGTAAGCAACAAAGAAGTTGCGGCACTGCGCCAGGGCCACGGGATGCGAAAACACCTCGCGCACCGCATCCAGGGAGGTACCGGGCGCAGCTATCAACTGGTGCCGGATCCGCAGCAGCAGCTCCGCTTCAATATGCACCGGGTGTGCCAGCAGCAGGTCATAATGCTCAAGCACGGAGCCGGCCAGGGAGTTTTCGATTGGAATCACAGCAGCATCCGCCCGGCCATCGACGACCCTGGCGAATACCTCCGGCGACAGCGAGCACGCCTGCAACTCCGCAAAATCCGGAACAAGCCGCAAAGCCGCCTGGTGGCTGAACGATCCCCGCTCCCCTTGAATGGCGATGCGCATACTAAACACTCCCGGAGCAAAGGGCGAGCGCCCTGGCAAGAAAAATTTTGCGCGTACGCAACCGAAAAGAAGATGCGTGCACCCTAATGTTGCGGAATACGAAAAACGCTTTCAGGAGAGCCTCATGCTTTGGACTATCTTTGTTGTACTGCTTGTTCTCTGGCTCGTCGGCCTCGTCAGCTTCCACGCGATCGGCGCCTACATTCACATCCTGTTGGTGCTCGCCATCGTTGTACTGCTCATCCAGATCATTTCGGGTCGTCGTTCAGCGTTGTAACCGTGATGGGGGCTCGCTAAGCGCTATGGTGACGCCCCACCCACACTGCCGACGCAATCACCACGAAGAACACGATCGAGATGACCCCGTTCAGGGTAAAGAACGCCGCATTCATCCGCGACAGGTCACGCGGTGAAATGATCGAGTGCTCATAGAGCAGCAACATCGCCACCAGGGCGACGGCGGCCAGGCCAACAAGTCCGAGGCCGAAAAGCTGCACCATACACACCAGCAGCAACAGCATGACGCAGTGCATGATGCGGGCCACCCAGAATGCACCCGGGATGCCCAGAGTCGCCGGCACGGAGTACAGGCCGGATGCGCGGTCGTGCTCCGCATCCTGGCAGCTGTAGAACACATCAAAACCACCCACCCAGAAAAGCACAGCGGCTGCCAGCGTGAGGATTCGGGGATCCAGTGATCCGCGAATCGCGATCCAGGCCGCGGCCGGCGCGATTCCCAGCGCCACGCCCAGAAACACGTGCGACCAGCGGGTAAAGCGCTTGGTGTAGGAGTACAGCAGCACCACGCCCAGCGCGACCGGGGACAGCAACAGCGTCAGCATGTTCAGCCGGGAGGCAGCCAGTACAAACAGCAGCGCCGAAACCAGCACAAAGCCACCGACGAAGTTCCGGGAGAGCGTTCCGGCCGGAATGGCGCGCATACTGGTGCGCGGGTTGGCTGCATCAAGGGTGCTGTCAGCCCAGCGGTTAAAAGCCATCGCCGCCGACCGTGCCGTGACCATGCAGACGATGATCCAGACAATCTGCATGGGGTGCGGCCAGCCATCGGCAGCCAGGACGGCGGCGGTCAGCGCGAATGGGAGCGCAAATACAGAGTGCTCCCACTTGATCATCTCGAGCGTGTGGCCGACAGAGCGGAGAAGAGCCATGGAGCCAGTGTATCGTCCACTCGTCACCACCGCAGCTCCGGGCGCACACGTACTAAGTCTGGCTACCTGCCTTCGCTGCTGGTCGCCACCTGCAGGTTGTTGACGACCTTGAAGACTCCCGGAACACTGTTCGCTCGCAGCCCGGCGACGTCCTTGTCCGACTGCGAATTCACGACGCCGTACAACGTCAGGTTGCCGTTCTGCACCGAGATGCGGATCGGCTTCGCGGGATCAATCGCGTACTTGTTCAGGCTCGGAAAGCCGTAAATGGTCCGCGCCGCCTGGATCCGAATGCGATCATCCATCGGCGAGGTGGGATCCACCTGGATCTCGTTGATTACATCCCGGACGCCCTTGGTATTGCTTGCGACGGCCACGGCGGACGCCGCGTCTACTGGCCCGTAGGCATGACCGCCCAGGGTGACATTGCCTCCATGCACCACTACCGAAACGGCGTTGAAGGCTGTGGTACCGTACCCGACCCGGTCGTACGAAATCGCTTTCACAAGCTTCTGCTGCAACTCCGCATCCGGAACCGACGGCCCCGCTACCTGGATCTCGTTGTCAACAGCCGTGATGCCTTTGACGTGACGCGCGCGCTTGCCCGCTTCTTCCTTGTCATCAAATACATCCACGGTGCCCTTGAGCAGTGCGGTGGTGCCCTGCACGGACCCCTGCACCCCGCTGAACTGCTTCTTGTTGAGCGTCTTGGAGAGCTCCGTCTGCAACTGCGAGGCGTCCGCCTGCAAAGGTACTGATGCCGCCCGGCTTTGCAGAGCGCCAGGCGCCAGAACCAGGCTCCCTGCCAACAGAAGAGTGAGCATGCGTGCGGTGCCTGCGTTGTGCGTGCGCGTTCCGTTGTTCAAGCGACTACCTCCTGGTATGTACAACGGCTCAATGGCCATTGCAGAGCCAACTAACGATACCGCTGATGCAGCTTCAGTTGCATGCTGAAAACCCCGGCCTCGTCACGCACCGCCACGATTGCAACATTGGGCGTCAGGTTGTACTGGCCCTGGATCAGCTGCTGCGCAGTGGAGTTGACGTTGGTCGCGTACATGACCGTGCCGTTCTTGGAGACCTGTTGCTGCACGGTAATGCGCGCCGTGGAGTTGCCAGTCCCGCTGATAAATGTCGGATCGATCTTGACGCTGCCCCCGCCAAACAGCTTGTTGATGCGGCTGGACAGCGTTGCATTCAGCGCTCCTCCCAGCAGTGAGTCCGCCGTTGAGTTCACGCCGGCTGCCGACTGTTGCTGCGAGTAGATCTGCTGCTCCTCCTGCGTGCGCCCCAGCGCCAGCAGCGAGAAGATGTCCTGCTCGGAAAGCGGCGGCTCCGACCGGAACGTCGGGGTCAGCTTGCTGGCCGTGCCATGCAGCCCGATGATTACGTCGTAATCCTCGACATGCGCACTTGCCTCGAGATCGATCGTTGGCTCGATCCGTACCGGGTTGGTGAAGTAGATGTCCCCGTGCTGCAACACGTAGTGCGTGCCGGCGAACGTGGCATCGCCTTCCGTGATCGACACATGCCCGAGCACCGAGGGCTCGGCAGCCGTGCCGCGCACGAACAGGTCCACATCGCCTGCCAGCTTGGCGTAGGTGTTGTTGATGTCGAGCTGCGGGGACGAGGTGACGTGTACGTCCAGCCGGATGTGGTTGCCGAAAGCCGTGGGATCGGGCGGCGGCGAGATGCCGTTGGATGAGAACGCCGAGGCATCCAGACCCGGGCTGATGGAGAAGCGCGTGATCAGCACGCCGCCACTCACCAGGATGTTCTGCTGCGTACCCTGCACCCGGATCTTGCTGTTGAACACCGTGCTGATGCCGGACGGGTAGCGCACCCGCACCTGGTTTGCGAGTATGGACAGGTCAGCGTAGACGCCCTGCTGATAGCTGATGAAGCCGCCAAGGGTCACATCACCGCCGCCGCTGGTGCCCTTCAGGTTGCTGACCGAGAGCCGCCCCTGATCGAAGACCAGCGAGCCGTTCAGATGGTTCAGGCCATTCGGAAAGTCGCCGTAGGCCAGGTTGGCATCGTGGAAGTCGACCGAGCCTTCCAGGTCAGGGTGCTCGATTGTGCGCGTTGCCGTGAAATGAAAGGTGACATTCCCGGTCGTGTTCAGGTCCTTGTCAAAGGTCTTCGCGACGGAGAGGTTCAGCGAACCGTTTGCCTGTGCATCCAGCAACCGGTCCGTGCCGAACAGTGCCGCCCGACCTTCCGCATGCAGGTCCGTGCCCGGCCCGGTGATACGTACCGGTTGCAGTTGCGCGATGCCTTCGCGCAGCGACAGGCGCAACCCGCCGTCCGTCGCCACCGTCACGCCCTGCGCCGTTACCGAGATCTTTGAGAGCTCGGCATCGCCGTTCAGCTGCTTCGGCTTGGCCAGTGGACCACTGATCGTCACGTCGCCCGCGATGATCGAGCTGCCCTTCACTCCCTGCACATTAAACAACTGCAGGAACGGGTTGATATCGAGGTTAGCCAGGGTTAGCTTCGCCTGCGTGGTGTAGTCGCCGCTCAGACTGGTCTGCGCATGCAGCTTGGCCTCGGCCCCGCTCAGCCGCGCGTCGAGATCGGCGATCAGGTCTCCGGCCGCGGTGTGTGCGGTCAGGTCGATCTCGCCGGTTGAAGCAGGCCCACCCGCAGGGCTCGCGACCGCGAGGTTGGTCAGGTGAAGAGCCGCCTGCACGGTCGGCGCTTCCACGGTGCCCTCGCCCTGCGCATTGAAGGCGAGGTTCCCATGCACCAGCAGGGGCGACTTCTTGAGTGCCTGAAAATTGTCCAGGTTGAGCCCGCTGGCCTGGGTCTGGAAGTGGAAGCGCTTGCTGGTGAGGTTGTAGCCTCCATTGCCGGCAATCTGGCCGCCGCCGACCAGGAAGGTGAACTGCGAAGCGCCCACGTCCTGGCCTGCGAACGACAGGTCGGCCGTGAGGCTCTTGTATGGTTCGCCGTACACCTGGCCGCCATTCACCACCAGGCGGCCGCCGCCACCCAGGTTGCCCAGGGTACCGCCAACATTGACATTCAGGTTCAGCACGCCCGTGACCGGCAGCGTGGACTGACCGGCAAGCGCGAGCAGGTCGGGCACATTCGCATCGTTGATGCTGGCCGTACCCTGGATTGCCGCATCGTTGTCAAACACGTACCCCTTGCGGCGGGTTCGGTGCGCATGCAGTTGGCCGGAGGCATGCACCTGGGTTTTTCCCCGGGTGATCAGTGCGCTCTGCACGGAGATCAATGCCGGCGAGTACTCGGCATCCGCTGTCAGTGAGTCGATGTGGAAAGCAGTGGGCGTGCCGGGCTGGGCGGTCATTGCGGCCGGCACAGGCACCGTCTTCCCATCCGGACCGGTCGGCTGCGTTGCGTTTGCAACCGCGGCTGGCGCGGTTGTTGCTGCGGGCGTGTTCGCGAGCAGCAGGTCGAAGTTGTACACCGCCAGGTGGCCGGTCACATCCGGCGCGGCGAGGTTGCCGGTCACCAGGCCATGGAACGAGGCCTGTCCGTGCAGCGCCACCGGCAGGGCCGAGGCTCCCTGTTTTCCGCCCACACCCAGCGCGGCAAAGGCCTTGTTGAACTCGGCAAGGTTGGTAACGGTGAGCTGTGTCTGCAGCGACGAGCGCGAACCAGCCGCCAGCCCGACGCCGCCCGTCACATTCAGCTGGGTTCCCGGCGTGTGCGCATCCAGCTGGTGCACCAGCAGGCTGTTGCTGCGTCCGGCATAGGTGACGTCGATGATCCCGTTGACCGGTACGTCACCGCTGGGCAACGCGGCCGGCGCACTCAGCGCGATGCGCGCATCGGCAGCCAGGTCCGACGCGTTGCCCGTCCAGTTGAGCTTCAGCGTGCCGTTCGCCGTAGTAAAGAAGCCCAGGTGCTGATACTTCGGCGGCGCCACGATCGAGAGGATGGACGGCAGCGTGAACCCTTGGAGCTTCGCGTTGACCGCGCCCTGCGATACCTGCGCCTTGGCCGGTGCGTTGCTGGTTGCATTCGCAACCGCGCGATTGACTTCCTGGGCCGCGCGCGTGGTCGCAGCAACCTTGGCGTTGGTGGTCACGACCGGCGCTGACGAAGGGGGTGTGGACGGGGCGAGCCAGTGCTCGATGTGCGCATCGGCCAGCACTGTGCCGCCGCTATGCAGGTGCGCACGCAGGTCCGTCGCCGCGAGCAGGTCCTGGTCGACATGAATCTTGGTCGTCGCATCCAGCCCGCTCAGGTTCACGCCCGAGCCACGATAGGTCGCCCCGGCGATGGCCGCGGTTCCATCGAGTGAAAACAGAGCCTTGGTGCCTTTGCCTGCGACATCAAGGCGGATCACGCCACGATCGAGCCCTGGCACAGCAGCCAGTGCCTCTGCCTCGCGGAGGTCCACCGTGCCCTTGGCGGAAGCCTGCCAGTGCGGGTCTGCGAAGTTGCTCACGCTGGCATGCGCGGCCAGCGTGGACGCGCCCGCGGTGAACTGCAGGTCAGATACGTCAAGATTGTTGCGACCCATCACCGCCGCCACAGACAGCTTGGAGTGGATAGGAGCGGCGATTGCCCGCCTCGCCGTCAGGTCGGCGATCGAGAGCGAAGCCTTGTACTGGTCGGTGGTGGGCAGATAGTTGATGCCCACTTCCAGGTCGTTCGCAGCGAGCGCGAACGGGATCGCCTGCTGATTGATCAGCGCGGTGCCATCGTTGATCTCGGCGCGGTCGGCGGCGAGGTCGAAGACCTGGTTGATGGTGGAGTTCAGGTCTGTCGGCGTGCTGCTCTTCTTCTTCGGCACCGGCTGGTTCGTCGAGCCGTCCTTGTAGACGATCAGGTGCGCCACCGGCTTGTCGATGCCGAGATAGTTCAACCCGACCTTGGCCCGGAAGAACGAGATGATCTTGACCTGAACGCGGAGACGGTCCAGGTGCGCATACGGCACTTCGCCCGGGGCCTCGAGGCCATGGATCGTCAGGTTGTCCGCTTCAAACTCGAGGTGCAGCAGACGCCAGCGGAATGCCCCCAGTTCCACCTTGCCTCCGGTGGAGTCTTCAAGCACCTTGATCAGCTCGGTGCGCACCTTGTTGGCGAACTGGGGCGTGGATGCGTACCAGCTTAGTGCTGCCACCACCACGGCGACAAATACGATCAGGCCCAGCAGTATCTTCACGAACAGGTGGCGGTGTCGCGGCCCTTCGTCGTCGGGCAATCCCCGACCCGTGCGGCGGCCAAACAAGGAACTGGGGCTGGTGCTCATAGGCCGCCTCCGGCTAAGTCGTCTTCTTCATCGTGTTCACTGCTCTTGCCATAGGCCGGTACCAGGATCTGCACACTGCCCTCTTCGCGCAGCGTGGTTTCCCAGTCGTTTACCTGCTTGGTCACGGCTTCCTGCACCAGCAGCTCTTCAATGCGCGGGCGCAGCGTCTTCAGCGTAGGCGCCTTCTCGTGTTTTGCTTCGAACTGGGGCACCAGTTGCTTTTCGTAATAACTCTGCACATCGGCCGGTGGGACGCGGATGCCTTCGCGGAAGCGAAGGTTGACGTAGTTCAGGATCACCAGACGCTGTCTCCAGCGTTGTTCGACCAGCACGGGCGTCAGGCCCCGCTCTGCCAGGTAGCTCGTCCAGCCTGCTTCGCTCTGGCAACGCGTCGGCAGGCAGCCGGGCAGCTGTTTCTTCAACTCGTTGACCACCTTGTCCGTATCCGCCTGGGTGATCCCCGGATTGTCCTGGTTCTGTTCCTTCATCTGCTGCAGGATCAGCGTGCGCGTAATCAGGTGCTGTGCTGCGCGTACATCGTTGTTCTCATCGGTCGACAGCAACTGCAAAGATTCGAAGCGCCGCTCTTCCTCCACGTCGCTCTGCAGCAGCACATCCCCATTCACGATGGCGATGACACTGTCCAGGACGACGGACGCATTCTCCGGAGCAGGCGCGCCCATCTTTTCCGCGGCGGCTGCCTTGTTCGCCGTCCCGGTTGCAGCGGACTTCTGCTCCGGGGTCACGTGGGTCTGCGCATTGTTCTGCACGGGGGCGACGTTTTGCGCGAGAGCCGGCAGGCCGACCAGCAACGAAAGAAAGAGCGCTATCGTTCTGCGCATCAGAATGCCTGCCCTATGCTGAAAAAGAAGTTGAAGTGACCGGATTTGCCCACCTGCGGCGGTGCGCTTGCATTAGTCAGGTTGTAGTTGTCGATCTGCGGAAAGGTCGTTGGATTGAGGTTGTAGCTCGCATCCACGCGGATCGGCCCAACCGGCGTTCCATACCGGGCTCCCAGGCCCAGCGCATGCGAAAAGTAGTTGTAGTTGCAGAGCCCGACAAGCCCAATGCTGTTGTGCTCGGGGTTCGGCAGTTGCTGATCGGTATCGCTTAGGTCAGCGCAGCCTGCGTGGGACTGGGGCTGATGGAAGCGCAGAAAGCTCGGCCAGATGTCGCTGCCCTTGACGAACACGTTGCCCATGTCGTGAAACACAACAAAGCTCA
Source organism: Acidipila sp. EB88 (assembly GCF_003858395.1). Classification (GTDB taxonomy): domain Bacteria; phylum Acidobacteriota; class Terriglobia; order Terriglobales; family Acidobacteriaceae; genus EB88. Next base: position 306,338 of record NZ_QWEV01000005.1, read on the forward strand.
CGCTTGAACCAACGACCGGCAGTGTCGGTGGTGGCAGGCGCAGTTCAAAGCTGTTGACGAACACGGCGCCGCCGCCAATGGGGAAGCCGGTGATGGAGTCGCGCGGACCCGCTGCATTGATCCCGAACCCGCGGTGAGACTGCGCGCCGCCAGCATACAAACGCTCGGGCAGCGGAATCAGTTCCTGGGCCGGCGATCCAAACGAGCGCTCAAAACCGATGCGGGTGCTGCGGGCAAATACGTACTTATGCACATTGCCGAACGGGTAGTAGGAGGAGTTCGTTCCCTCAAGACGATTGAAGTTCGAAGCCGCGCCGAACTTGCCGTCGGCAAAGAACTCCTGCACCGTGTTGTACGTGCCGCCTGTCGCGTCGAGCGCAGTGGGCCGGCGCGTGTCGCGAATAAACGTGAAACCGGGGCCACCGACAGTCACCGGTTGCGAGAGCAGCGGCACCTCGCTCGGCGCAACCTGCAGCGTATTGGCGTCGAGCGTGATGCGACGGAACTGGTACGAGTAAATCAGCGTGACCGGCTTGCTCACGCGCTCGGTGACACGCACGTTGCCAATCAGGCGGGCCGCAGCATACGTCGTCACATCCTGCTCGTTCGAGTAGCCGCCATCGACCGAAAGCGTGAAGGATCGTTTGCCGAACGGGTGCGGATCGGTAAAGGTCAGCAGCGCGATCTTCTCAAGCGAGCCATATGTGGTTTTCAACGTGAGGCTGTTGTCTGTTCCACGCAGGTTGGTGCGGGAAACGTTCAGCGAAACAAGTTCGCTGATGCCGAAGTTGCCGTTGGGATTGCAGTAGGTGATCCCGCTCGCGAGACGCTGTGCTGCCGTGAGCGAGTTGTTGCAACCAGCCGGAGTGCCGGTTTGTGCCTGAAAGCCGAAACCATACGTGACATCCCAGCGTTTCGCCTCGTTGAACTGCAGCAGCACATTCTTGCGCAGTTCATCCCCATTGGGGTTCTGCACCGCCGTGGTGACGCCGTTGAACAGTGTCAGGTCATACAACTGGCGCTGCGTATCGATCAGCGCACTCTGGTTCAGCAGGTCCCCGTCATGCACCAGGATGTGCGAGTCCACTGTCTTTGGGCGCGTGTAGTGGAGGCCGCTGATAATGACCTTGTTGATGTGTATCTGCTCGCCCTCGGTGATCTCGAGGGTGACATCGATCAGGTTCGGGTCGCGAGGGTCCGGCGCCTGCTTCAGGTTTGCCGCTGCCTGGTCATAGCCGTGACCAAGATAGTAGGTGAGCACGGCGTCACGGTCGCCCGTCAGGTTATTGGAGTTGTACGGCTGGCCGACCTGCGTGTTCAACAGGGGCAGCAGGACCGTGTTTGGCACCTTGATGTTGCCGACCAGCTTGTACGAACCAAACCTCTGCTGCACGCCTTCCGTGATCTCGTACCGCACTGTCATGTGCGCGATTTTGGACGGGCGCCCATGCCGGTCGACCTCGGAGTCCTTCACCACGGGCTTGACCACGACATGCGAGAAGCCGCTGCCCTCGTAGATCGCCGTGATCGTCGTGATGTCAGACGCGACCAGCGCCGCGCTGTAGGTACCGCGGTGATCGAAGATGCTTGCCGGGTGCACGTTCAAACGCGGTTCGATCAGGCTGCTCTGGAAGTAGTGATTGCCCGCAATCGACACCGAATCCACGTCGTGCACCTTGCCCAGGTCCACCGTGTACGTGATCAGCGTCTGCCCGCTCGGCAGGCGCACGTTGGTGTGCGACACCGTGATATCGAAGTAGCCCTTGCGCTGGTACAGATCCCGGATCCGGCGATCGCCCTCGTTGAGCAGGTCCTCGTCGACCGTGCCCTCTTCATAGATGGGCACCAGGTTCCGAATGCTTCCTTTGCTCGCCTTGACCCCGTTGATGAGGACGACGACCTTGTTGCCCTTGTTCACGTTGAAGACGTAGTTCAGGTGGTTGGTGGGCTCATCAAAGGTCTTGCTCTCGAGCGTCACCTTGGACTCAAGCAGCTGCTGCTTCTGGTAGTGCGAGCGCAGCTTGGCTAGCGCCGTGTTGACCGTATCTCGCGAGACGCGCACGCTGGGTTTCAGCTTGGATGCTTTTTGAAACTGCTTCTGTGTCAGGCCTGCGTCGCCATGCACCAGGGTGGTCCCGACCCTTGCCCTGGTACCTGTGGTCACGACGAAGCTGATGTTGATTTGCTGATTCACAGGGTCGGTCGACTGCCCTTCGATGACCTGGCCCTGGTAGTACCCACTGTCGACCAGCAGCTTCTCGATCAGGGTCTTGCCGCGGTCAAGCTTGGCCTGCGTGAACGGTGTACCCGGGCTCAGCTTGGTAGCCACCTGCAGGAGGCTCGTGAAGTTCTCGTCACTGACGCCATTCACATTGACACGGCCGATGAACAGTTGCGGCCTGCCATCAAACAGGATGCTTACCTGGTCACCTGTGCGGATCCCGGCAACATCAATGGTGCTGTAGAGCCCCGTGGCATACAGCCGGCGCAGGCTGCTGCGCAGTTTTGCCGGGTCCAGCGGCTGGCCAGGCTGCAGGGCAAGCTCCTGCTGCAGCGGCGCCAGACGATCAGCGTCCACCCCCCGGAACTGGATGCTGCTTACAGTCAGGCCGCGCCATGCCTGCAGGCTGGCCGCACTGTTGCCCACCTGGCCGATGGGCGGCTGTGCACTCAGGGGATGGCTCTCGTCGTAAGAGGGAAGCTTCGCAGCGTTGGGCAACGTTTGCCCTGCGGGAGGTGTGTTGCCGGCGGGCTGCTGCGCCGTGGGTTGCGCGGTCGAGGTGATGCCTTGCGACCAGGCCACCGGCGAGGCTGTGGCCAGGAGCAACAGCACCCCAGCCGCAGGGTTGCGAAACAAGCGAATGGAAATGGGGGGATTGAGCGGTAGCCCGCTTCTCGATCGCTGCATGGTCTCGTGTCGCTTCTAGGATGCAGCTTCACGGGAAAGCGTTGAGCTGCATCAATCAGTTGTTTAGCCGGTTCAAGTCATGCAGCCCACTGAAGGGCCAGCCGAGTGTGCAGTGCGATCTTTGCCAGGTGCCTGCGCCTGAGCGTTCTGTCGACGCATGGGCTCCCCTGCGCCGTGACCGTCCTATACTAACGACAAGGACCTGTCCAAGTGCACCTTCCATCCAGCAAAAGCGATGCGGTCAACAGTACTGTCGAGCGCGCTCACCCTGCTGAGGATGCAGGTACGATGCAGGCCGGGGAACCGGCGGCGAGCCACTCCGCAGGCCGTGCGGACGATCGATCCGCCCAGTTTACCGACCGTTACTCCCGGCAGATCCTGTTTTCTCCCGTAGGGGTATCCGGACAGGCACGGCTTGCACAAGCGCACGTCGCCATTGTTGGAGTGGGTGCCACAGGCGCCGCGGTCGCAGGCTTGCTGGCGCGCGCAGGCGTAGGCCGGCTTACCTTGATCGACCGAGACTTCGTGGAACCGAGCAACCTGCAGCGGCAGGTGCTGTTTGACGAGGCAGACGCCCTCGCGGCACTGCCCAAGGCCGAGGCTGCGCGCCGCCAGATCCATCGCTTCAACAGCGAGATCCGGGTGGATGCCCATGTCACCGACCTCGTGCCGGAGAACATCCATGCGCTTCTGCATGCCTGCTCCCTGGTGCTGGATGCAACCGACAACTTCGAAACCCGCTACTTGCTGAACGACTATTCCGTGGAGCAGAACAAGCCCTGGATCTACGCCGGTGCGGTCGGTGCGTATGCCGTCTCCATGAACATCCTGCCGGGGAAGACCGCCTGCCTGGCCTGCCTATTCCCCAAGCCGCCCTCGGGACCGGTGGAGACCTGCGACACCGCCGGGATCCTCGGAATGGCCGTCAACCTTGCTGCATCGCTTGAGGCGATGGAGGCATTGAAGTTTCTCACCGGCGCAGAGCATGCGATGCGACGCACGCTGCTCTCGCACGACCTCTGGACCAACGAGCGTTCAGAACTGCGAGCCGCCGCCACCCCACGTGCGGACTGCAGGGTGTGCGGGCCGACCCGCGAGTTCACCCACCTGCGTGGAGAAGCCCGGCCGCACATTACGCTTTGCGGCCGCAACTCGGTACAGATACATGAGCATCGCCGCTCGATCACGTTTGCGGACCTGGCCCGCACGCTGGAGCCGCATGGCAGCGTGCGATTCAACGAGCTATTGCTTCGCTTCACACGTCCTCCCTTCACACTCACGGTTTTTCCGGACGGACGTACCCTGGTGCAGGGCACCACGGATGTGGCACAGGCGCGGTCGCTTTATGCGCGCTTCCTGGGGGCATGAGCCATGTGCGCCTGCGGCAACGACGAAAACGCTGCCATCCAGCACCAGGGTGGCGACCCAGCACGCCAGGGCAACCTCCGGCACGAAGGGTGCCTCTAATCATCGATTACGCTTAAACTATGAGCGAATAACGGTGCCGCTGCCGGCGTAGTCCCGGTGCGCCAACGATGCTTCACTTTCCCGGATCAACAGAGAGAACACGCAGCAAACAGCGGATCGGAGTGCCGTGAGCACAGCAGGACCCACGCAACAAGCAAAGAATCCAGTGCAGCATATGCGCCGCAATCCACCGATTGCCGGCGAAGCAGAAGCAATCGCGGCAGCGCAGGGCGGAGACGGACGGGCATTTGAGACGTTGTACGGGCTGCACAAACGACGGGTGTATTCCCTGTGTCTGCGGATGCTCGGCAACGTGGCCGAGGCTGAAGACCTCACGCAGGAAGCCTTTTTGCAGCTTTATCGTAAGATCGGTACCTTTCGTGGCGACTCTGCATTCTCGACCTGGCTCCACCGGCTTGCGGTGAACGTGGTTCTGATGCACCTTCGAAAGAAGGGTCTCCCTCAGGTGTCGCTTGAAGAAACGCTGGAGCCCTCGAGTGACGATGGTCCACGCAAAGACATCGGCGCACGGGATCTGCAGCTTTCCGGTTCCATCGACCGGGTCACTCTGGAGCGTGCCGTCGAGAACCTGCCCCCGGGCTACAGGCTTGTCTTCGTCCTCCATGACGTTGAAGGGTATGAGCACAACGAGATCGCAGGCATGCTGGACTGCTCAATTGGGAATAGCAAGTCCCAGCTGCACAAGGCTCGCATGAAGTTGCGTGATCTTTTGAAAACCGGCCTGCGAAAGGAAACAGTGAATGAGTAATTCGGGCGCCAGCCATTTGGGCATCTCTGCAGACTGCGCTGCCTTTCAGGAGCGTCTGCCGCAACTCTTTAGCGCGGAAGGTGATTTCAGCAAAGAGCCACACCTCGAGAGCTGCGAAAACTGCGCGGAGCTTGTGCGTGACTTGGAGTACATCGCACAGCAGGCAAAGCTGCTGATGCCGATCCATGACCCCTCGCCTGCTGTGTGGGACAACATCAAGTCAGCGCTCGGCAGCCCTGAGACCAGCCGGAAATAGTGCATTGACTGCAACATCCGGAGCAGCTGGGGCTCCCCGTGGATCACCAGGGTACGATGCAAAACAGAACAGCCTGGGCCTTGACCCGGGCTGTTCGCGCGGTGCCCTGTCCGTTCAGCGCGTTGTGCTGATCGGCTTCATGGGTGCGGGAAAGTCGACGGTGGGCCGGGTATTGGCCTCCATGCTCGGCTGGCAGTTCCAGGATGCCGATGCTGTGCTGAGTGAGCGCTGCGGAACAACAATCGCCGGATTGTTTGAACAGCATGGCGAACCCCACTTCCGAAAACTCGAAGCCGCATTAGTGGCAGACTTGCTGACCACCGAAACGCGAAGTGTTCTTTCGCTCGGTGGCGGCGCAGTGGAGCACGAGGAGACTCGTCGCAAGCTGGCCGAGTCGAGTGGAAGCCTGGTGGTGTACCTGCAAGTTCCTCTCGGCATCGCGGTGGACCGCTGCCGGCTGGAACCCGGCGCCGCCCTCCGTCCCGTGTTGCAGGACACTCCCCTGTTGAACGAACGCTACCAGCGTCGGCTCCCCTTTTATGAGGCGGCGGATCTCGTTTGCCCAACGGCAGGACTGTCTCCGGAGCAGATTGCCGAAACAATCCTGACTGCCCTCGAAGCGAAAGATCGAGGAAACGCCCAAAGCAGAAAGGAAGGCGCGCCGAGTCCGGGCGTGCGTTGACTCTGCCAAACAAGACCCGCAGGTAGCACAAACCACCCAATTTCCCCTGCTACCATAAACGGGTGTCAGTCCTGGTTTCCGCCCAACACATAGCGCCCTGTATCGTTGCTGCTTTGAGCGCTGCGATTGCTTTCGCACGCGCGGCGAAAGCAGCGCGCCGGTGTCCACAGCCCCTGCCGCGCACGCCGCGAGTTGCGCCCCGGTGAACCAGTCCTCCAGAGTGCGCGGGCCATTACCTGGCGAAACACTGACCGCAGGACCCGTGGTGGTGAGCCGAACAGTCGAAACGCCCACGACGGATCACCTGAAGGCGGGCGAAACAGCCTCCCGCATTGCGGACTACGCCGAACTCTTCAAGACGCGCGTCACGGCGATGGTGGTACTCACCGCCTGGGCTGGCTTCTACCTTGGCTCGCTTCGGTCGGGCGTCAGCAGTATGCAGCCCGGCCTGATTGCAGTGCTGCTTGGAATCGGCCTGGTCAGTGCCGGCTCCGCCGCTCTCAACGAGGCGATTGAGCATCGATCCGATGCGCGCATGCGCAGAACAGCACGGCGTCCCATGGCGAGCGGCCGGATTGGGCTGGTACATGGCGTTTCGCTTGCACTGGCAGTGGCTGCCGCAGGCGCTGGCCTGCTGTTGCACCAGGCAAACGCGCTGACGGCGATTCTCACGCTTGCGACCGGCGCCACCTACGTTCTGATCTACACCCCGTTGAAGAGCCGCACGACCCTGGCGACGTTTATCGGGGCGTTTCCTGGCGCAATGCCTCCCCTGCTTGGGTGGATCGCGGCCCGCGGTCGCATCGAGTGGCCCGCTGTTGCCCTGTTCGCGCTGCTCTTCGTATGGCAGTTTCCCCACTTTATGGCCATCGCGTGGTTGTACCGCGAAGACTACGGCCGCGCCGGCATCAAGATGCTGCCGGTAGTGCAGCCGGATGGCGCGTCCACGGTAGCCGAGGCGCTTACCTACGCCGTGCTCATGGTGCCGGTCAGCCTCCTGCCGGTGTTCCTGCATATCGCGGGCTGGTATTACGGCGGAGCCGCCCTGCTGCTTTCGTTGGTCTACCTTGCCTATACCGTGCGCTTTGGACGCATCACCTCGGCACCATCGGCAGCGGAAAGCAAGATGTATGCCCGCGACCTGCTTAAGGTGAGCGTCATCTACCTGCCGGTCCTGCTCATCCTGCTCATGCTGAACGCGCGCTAGTCACGCCACCTCTCGGGCGCCACCCGAGAAAGGAGTTGCCATCTATGTCCACCCTGTCCACCCCTTCGAGCACCCTGCTTCCCACGCCCGGTGACGACAGCCTGTCGCGAGCTTCCGGCCAGACTCCATCCCCCATTGAATTGAAGGGTCTGAGCCATAGCTACGGCACCCGGAAGGCGCTTGACGATCTCAGCTTCAGCGTGCAGCCGGGTGAAATTTTCGGGCTGCTTGGCCCGAATGGAAGCGGCAAGACCACACTATTCCGGATCCTTTCGACCCTGATGATCCCCACGGGCGGCGCCGCACGCATCGCAGGCTTCGACGTGGCGACGCAGGCTTCGGCCGTGCGCCTGCAGACTGGCATTGTGTTCCAGGCGCGATCCATCGATCTGAAGCTCACAGTACGCGAAAACCTGATGCACCAGGGCCACCTCTACGGCATGAGCGGACAGGTGCTGCGCCGGCGCATTGATGAGGTGCTGGGGCGGGTGCTGCTGCTTGATCGCGCCGGTGATTTTGTTGAGACACTTTCCGGCGGCATGCAGCGTCGCGTTGAACTCGCCAAGGGCCTGATCCACGCACCGGCGGTTCTGCTGCTCGATGAGCCGTCCACGGGGCTGGACCCCGGGGCACGGCGCGATCTATGGCAGTACCTCCGCACGCTTCGCGACGAGGATGGCGTGACGGTGCTGGTCACCACGCACCTGATGGAGGAGGCCGAGCATTGTGATCGCCTGGCCATCCTGAGCGCGGGCAGGCTTGTGGCACTGGGCGCGCCGCTTGCCCTGCGTGAACAGATCGGCGGCGACATTGTCACATTCGATACTCGCGGCCCCGCGGAAGCGCAGGCGCTGGCGCTGCGACTGGCGGCATACACCGAGAGCGAACCCCGCGTGCTGGGTGCGAGTGTCCGAGTCGAACACAGCGAAGGCCACCGCTTTGTGACCGCAATGGTAGAGGCCTTTCCTGGGCAGATCGAAGGCATTCGCGTGCAGAAACCGTCGCTCGAGGATGTGTTTATCGAGAGCACGGGGCACCGCTTCTGGCAGGAACAGGGACCGGAGGCTGAACCTGACGCGCACACCCGCGAGACGGAATCCCACGAAGGCTTTCGCGAACCGCTCTAGGCGCTAATCACCTGTTGACAGGGGCGCGAGTTCGGCGCAGCCACCATACATGACATGGTGGTGCGGCATGTACGGACCAGGCAGCAGCGCAACCAAAAGGACAAGGCACATGGCCACCACACTTCCCGAGATCGGCACCACCCGCGCTACCGGACGAGCAGCCACAACGGTGCAGCGCCCCTCCACCGCGCTTGCCGCTTATTCACTCTGGCGTCGCGAGATTGTTCGCTTCTACCGCCAGAAAGCCCGCGTTGTGGGCGTAATCGCGTCTCCATTGCTGTTCTGGCTGGTGCTCGGGTCAGGCTTCGCCAACTCGTTCCACACCGCCGGCTCCGGCAGCAGCAACGGCCACTACCTGGGCTACTTCTTCCCCGGCTCGATCGTGATGATCGTGTTGTTCACTTCGATCTTTTCGATGATGTCGCTGATCCAGGATCGCAACGAAGGCTTCCTGCTGTCGGTACTGGCTGCCCCCGTTTCACGCTCCGCGATTGTGCTGGGCAAGGTGCTCGGCGGAGCCACTCTGGCCGCCATCCAGGGGATCATCTTCCTGGTGTTCGCGCCTCTCGTAGGCGTGCATGCCGGTGTCGGCGCCATCCTGCTCGGCATGCTGGTGATCGCCATGCTCGCCTTTGAGCTCACGGCTTTGGGCTTTACCATCGCGTGGCCCATGGACTCATCCCAGGCCTTCCACGCGATTGTCAACCTGCTGCTCTTGCCGTTGTGGATGCTTTCGGGTTCGCTCTTTCCTGCGAGCGGGGCTTCCCCGTGGATGCACGCACTGATGCGTGCCAATCCGCTTGCGTATGGCGTGGATGCGCTTCGGAACCTGCTCTTCCCTGCCCAGCCGACGGACGAGCCCCTAGCCGTAAATCTGCTGGTCACGGGTGGATTCTGCGTTCTATGCTTCGCGGCAGCCTGGTTGGTCGTGAACCGTCGCACCCATAAGCCCGCCGCCTGATCGGCAATATGCCGTCAGCTGTCCGGCTGTAACACTGTCGTCTGAGAGGAGCGCCGCGCCCACCATGCCATCCACCGCCGCACCTGTACCAGCATCGCTCGATAACCGGCCCGCAACCTTTGGCGTGCTCGGCATCCTTGCGGTCAGTGCCCTCGCCACCGCATTCCTGCTCTGGCTGCTGTACGTGCATCATGCGCCTGCGGAGTTCCATGGACGGCTGCTGTTTCTGCCTGCATTGAACGCCGTGCTTAACGGCCTGAGTGCGATCGCCCTGTGCACCGGCTTTGTCTTCATTCGGCAAAAAGCGATCAGCAGGCACAGGGCCGCCATGATGACAGCGTTTGTATTCTCGTCCATCTTCCTGGTGAGCTATATCACCAATCACGCCATCCATGGCGACACGCTGTACCCGCACAACAATCCGCTTCGTACCGCGTACCTCGCGCTGCTGGCGAGCCATGTGCTGCTGTCGATCCTTGCGCTTCCCATGGTACTCATCACGTTCTTCCTGTCCCTTTCCGGCCGGTTTGCACAGCATCGCCGGCTCGCGCGCTGGACCTTCCCCCTGTGGCTGTACGTTTCGGTTACCGGCGTCGTGGTGTACCTGATGCTGCACGCGGCTGTGGGAGCCAGCTACTAGCGCCCATGGCCCCGCACATCATTCCATTTCCGGCACCGCGTGCCGACCGCGCAGCCGAGGATCTGCCGGCCCGCGCGCGCCACACCGAGCACCTGGCGTTAAACGCGGAAGATGGAACCCTCCCGCTGCTGCGCTCGGGCTTCAGCGTGGCCGGGGCCTCAGCTGTGGCGCTGTGCCTCGCGCTGTTTGTGTTTGGCGGCGTGGGTCCGCAGGGGGCACGCACCAGCCTCGGCTGGCTGTCGCTCATGGTGGCATTGATGTGCATGCCGTTCGGCTTGCTGATGCTGTTTCTCGGCGGCGCCAAGTGGTTGCGCAATCAACGCTTAAGCCGGCTCGGGCCGCGTCTCTGCCGGCGCGGCGAGCGGTAATCGGGACTGGTTTTGCTTCGCACGGCTGCCCGGGCCGGTCCGGGCGGGGCTGCTATGCTTTCTTCATAGCTCAGCACACGCGAAAGGTACCGCCATGGCGAAAACAGTAAACAAGGTGATCCTGCTCGGCAACCTCGGCAAGGATCCAGAGGTGAAGTTTCTTCCGAGCGGCCAGGCTGTCGCCAACTTCGGCATCGCCACCACAGATCGCATCAAGGACAAGGCCAGCGACGCATGGACCGACCGTACCGAGTGGCACAATGTCACCGCGTATGGCCGCACCGCTGAGATCGTTCGCGACTATGTCAAGAAGGGCAACAAGCTCTACATCGAAGGCCGCCTGACCACGCGCTCCTGGGACGATAAGGAGACCGGCAAGAAGGTGTACCGGACCGAAATCGTAGTAAACGAGCTGGTGCTTCTCTCAGGCCGCGGTGAAGGGGATGCCCCCGGGGCTGCATCGACAGGCTACGGCCGCAACGCGCAGAGCAACACGGCCAGCTTTGATCAGCGCTCTTCGGCTCCGCAGGATGACTACGCCCACGCGGAGATTACAGACGACGATATTCCCTTTTAAGCCGTCAAGCGACAAGCTGTGCTTTACGTCCGAAAGCCTCCTTCTCAGCGGGAGGCTTTCTTGTTTCCAGCTGCGCTGCCAACTTCCGGCGGCTGGGCACCCTGCTGCCCCGCCGTTGGTCCTGTGAAAGATCGGGAAGTTTTCCCGCGTCGAGGCCGCTTCAGCGCGAAGCGCCCCATCCAAAGGAGTTGAAATTAGTAGTGGCGTCTCAAAGGAGAGTTGGAATGGAAGCGACCGGATCCACAAAGCAGTTCCGCTGTGCCAATGTTGGCTACTCAGAGTGCGAGTGGCACCTGGAAGGAAATTCCGAAGCCGAGATGCTCCCGCAGATCGAGGACCATGCGCTGAAGGTCCACCATCTCGAACTCAAGGACCAGGCCGTGGAGCACATCCGCAACGCCATCCGGGACGTAGCGTAGCCAGAAGGGGCCATCCAGCTCGAGGCGCGCTGAAAGGTAAAGAGCTGGTCTCTTTCCCCCGTGCGTCTTTAAAGCAGCGGTGACCAGACCGGTCATCGCTGCTTTGGCGTTTGGCCCTGACTTGGGTGATTGCTACACTGGAACCATGTTGGATGAAGCGCAGTTCCGTACCGAGTCTGATCGCGCCATCGAGGCGTTGAAGCAGGCCCTGATCCTGCTCGAAGCAGAGGGTGGCTTTGAGGTTGAGGAAAACAACGGCGCGCTGAACATCCTGTTTGAAGAACCACCGGGCAAATTCGTGTTGACACCTAATACCCCGGTCCGCCAGATCTGGATCTCGGCTCTTTCGACCTCGTTCAAGCTGGAGTGGGACGCAGCCACCGCGCAGTTCATCCTGCCGAAGACGGGCGAGTCGCTGCAGCCTCTTACGGGCCGGCTCATCCAGCAGTTCCTGGCCTCTTAGTCGAGACACACGGATTGACTCCGCTGCCTGATGCCGCAACGCCGCCTCGTGAAACGATCTCCATTGCGATCGTGGCTAAAGATGAAGAGACCAACCTTCGGCGCGTGTTGCCGACAGTAGCCTCGTGGGCAGACGAGATCGTTCTCATCGACTCCGGTTCAACTGATGGCACGATCGCGCTGGCCCAGAGCTTTGGAGCGCGCGTGCTGCATGTGCCGTGGCCGGGCTATGGCGTACAGGTAAACAACGCCCTGCGTGCTGCAACCAGCCAGTGGGTGTTTTCTCTCGACGCGGATGAGTTGTTCACGCCGGAGCTCGCAACCGAGGTGCAGGCACTGCTCGCCCGGGCGGCGCGCGGCGAGGCTCCGCTTGACGCGTACTGGGTGCCACGCTGCAACTACTTCCTGGGGCGCGCCATGCGCCACGGCGGCTTCTATCCGGACCGCAAGCTGCGCCTGTTTCGCCGGGGCTCCGCATGGGCGCGCGAAGATACCGAACCGCATGCCACGCCCAAGTACGATGGGCCCGCCGGCTCGCTCACAAGCGACCTTTTGCACGATGCCTACCCGACGCTTGCGTTGTATCTCGAGCACATGAACCGGTACAGTTCGGCCAGTGTGCCGCTGGTACTCGGGCGTGGCAAGCAGTCGCGCTCGCTCGTGGCCTTCATGTGGAACGTCGTGCTCAACCCGGTCGCTACTTTTCTGTACAACTACGGCCTGCGCGGTGGCTTTCTGGATGGACGGGAAGGTTTGCTGCTGCACGGCTACCACTCCTGCTACGTGAGCTGGAAGTTTGCGAAGGCATGGGAGCAGGATCGTGCCGGGCGCGCACGTAGCTCCGCAGGCTGATCGACGCCGCTTGCTGTGCCGTTCTTCTGGTCGATATCCGGGAGCACGTGTACTCTGGCACCAACATGCTCCCTGCCCAGCCTCTGCTTGCCCTGCTGTTTGCCGCTACTGCGTTGTCTGCTCCCGCGTTCGCTCAGGACACACCCGCGCACGCTGCCACTTCTGCGCAGCCGGCGAACAGCGAGCGGCGGCTTGACGGCTACTTCCCACTGCGCTGGCAACCACAAGCAGGCAAGTTGCTGCTCACTATTCCGCAGGCAACGCTGGCACCCGGGCAGCAGTTTCTGCTGCTCGACACGCTGCGCCGGGGAGTTGGCGCGAATGACCTGATGCTCGATCGCGGCCAGCTTGGACAAGGCCGACTGGTGGAGTGGTACCGCTCGGGAAATCGCCTGCTGCTGATCGAGCCCAACCTCGCGTACCGGTCCTCCTCAGCGAGCACGGACGAGCAGGGCGCCGTGCGCGACTCGTTTGCACAAACGGTGCTTTGGGACTTTCGCATCGAGAACGATGGAGACGGCGCTGATGGTTCTGTCACCGTGGATGCTACAGATTTCTTCCTGTCGGATATCCATGGCGTAGCCGAGCGGCTGCAAGGCAGCAAGCAGGGCGCCTACCATCTCGATATCCAACGCTCCGCGATTGCCGCGGAGAGCCTGCGGGACTTTCCGCGCAACACCGAGGTCGAGTCGGTGCTGACCTTCTCGGACGACGCGACCCCGGCGAAGCTGATCCAATCGGTGACACCCGACGCGCACCACGTCACCGTGGCTGAACATTTTTCGCTGATCGCTCTGCCCGACGCCGGCTACAAAGCGCGCCGCTTCGACCCGCGCTCTGGCTATTTCTCGCTCGATTACCGCGACTACTCCGTGCCGCTGGGCGTCCCCATGGATCAGCACCTGATCACGCGGCACCGGCTCGAAAAGAAGAACCCATCCGCCGCAGTCAGCGACCCGGTGCAGCCCATCGTTTATTACGTGGACCGTGGCGCCCCTGAGCCCATCCGGACCGCCCTGATCGAGGGAGCGAGCTGGTGGAACGAAGCCTTTGAAGCAGCGGGCTTCCACAACGCGTTCCAGGTGCGCGAGCTGCCTGACGGCGCCGATCCGGAAGATATCCGCTACAACATGATCGACTGGGTGCATCGGTCAACGCGCGGCTGGAGCTATGGCGAAAGCGTCGTCGATCCACGCACCGGCGAGATCATCAAGGGCGTCGTGACCCTCGGCTCGCTGCGGGCGCGGCAGGACTTCATGATCGCCGAAGCGCTGCTCGCTCCCTACGCCAACGCGCAGGCGACGCCCGAGCAGACCAGAGCGGAGCAGGCAGAAGCGCTGGCCATGGTGCTGGCGCGTATCCACCAGTTGGCCGCGCACGAGGTAGGCCACACCTTGGGACTCGCTCACAACTTTGCGGCCAGCAGCATCGCGCAGGGAACGTCGGTGATGGACTACCCGCACCCGCTCATTACCCTGGACGCGAACGGCAGACCCGACTTATCCCATGCCTACACGACCGGCATTGGCGCGTGGGACAAGGCTGCCATCGCGTACGGCTATACCGAGTTTCCTGCAGGCACCAAGGAACCGGAAGCACTCGACGCACTGCTGCGCAAGGACACCACCGACGGACTGATCTTCGTAACCGATGAGGATGCGCGGCCACTCGGCAGCCTCAATGCGCGGGCGCATCTCTGGGATAACGGCACCAGCCCATCCGCGGAGCTCACCCGCATGCTGGCCGTTCGCAAGGCCGCGCTGGAGGGTTTCGGCGAGAACGCCATCCAGCCGGGCCAGCCGCTGGCAACGCTCGAAGACACTCTGGTTCCCTTGTACCTGCTGCATCGTTACCAGACCGAGGCGGCAGCCAAGGAGCTCGGTGGAGAAGACTATGTCTACAAGCTGCGTGGCGACAATCAACCAGCAGCGCGGGTGGTCTCGGCAGCGGAGCAGCAGAAGGCGCTGTCTGCCGTACTGGCCACCCTCGATCCACAGGCGTTGACACTGTCGCCTGCACTGCTTGCCATCCTGCCGCCGCGCCCGTTCGGGTATGACCGGACACTGGAGTCCTTCCCGTCGCAGACCGACCTGGCCTTTGATTCGCAGGCAGCCGCCGCTACGGCAGCCAACCTTACGAATGCCCTGCTGTTCGAACCCACCCGTGCGACGCGCCTCGTGCAGAACCATGATCGCGATCCTGCGATGCCTTCGCTCGATGCGGTCATTCGCGCAACACTCGCCGCCACTTGGTATGCACCGGCCTCGACGAACGATTTGGGGGAAACGGCGCGCACCGTGCAGACCAGCGTGCTGCGCCACCTGCTTGCACTGGCTGCAAGCGAGGACGCAGGCGACCAGGCTCGGGCCGTGGCCTGCATGCAGGTGGCTGACTTGAAAGTATGGCTGCAGGCAAAAACAGACCCGACCCTCGATGCGGACTGGCGGGCGCACTGGGCGGCGGCCCTGCGCCTGATCGCCCAGTGGGAGAAAGACCCGGCAGCCTTTGCGATGCCAATCGCTCTGGAAGCGCCTCCGGGCCAGCCCATCGGCAGCGACGACGAGTAACCCATGGAACCACAAAGCCCACCTGCGAAGGTGGGCTTTGTGGTTCCACTCTGGCATTCCCCGCTCGCTTACTTCTTGGTCGCGCCCGGGCCGAGCGCACGTCCCACAGCTTCAAGCACAGAAAGTCCTGTGCCCATGGCCCGACGCACATCCGCAGAAAACAACCGCTTCACCATCGCAAACAGGCTTGGCGGCTCCGAGGCCTGCGTCTCTGTCAGCACAGGGGTTACTGTGCTGGTGATGCGATGCAGTGCATCCGGGTCCACCGTACCGAGCAGGTTGGTCAGGATCAACAGGTTGCGAATCGCCCGCGTGGACTGCGGCGAAGTGGCCACACTGACCACCTCGGTCAGGACCTGGTCCCCTGCTCCAAGCAGGCCGCGTACGACTTCCAGCGTGTGTGTGTCATGCAGGGTTTGCAGGGTGCGATACGCGTCGAGAAGCGCCTCGGCGTGCTGCAACGGAGCGGCCTCAAGCTTGCGCTCCGTCTCCTCTTTCGCCGGCTTGATCACGGGTAGAACTGTAACTGCCTTCGCCATTGCTCTTGCTACCTCTTCATCTTTCCGGCGCCGTTGCCATTGTGTCCGTTACCGATGCTGATCTGCACCAGTTCCGGATCAAGCCCGGGCATCCGGTAGTCTGCGCGCTTCCACTTACGCTCGACCTCGACGCCATTCTGCGGCGTGGGATGGCCGTTCCGGAAGTTGATCGCCTTGAGAGGGTTCTCGCCCTTCCACGGCAGCACCTTCATCTTGACGGCAAGCTCCTTGTAGGCAGGGGTGTGGGTCACATCATCCACATCGCTACCGGTCAGCAGATTCACTGGAGCATCCGGCGAGTTCAGAGGGATAAACATCTGGTTGCCCTTGACGCGATCCGTGATCAGTACCGGCACACGCAGCGTAGCGCGGCGCGAAGTGATATCGACCCACTGTCCGGTCGTCAGGTTGTGCAACTTGGCGAGCTCAGGCGAAACCTCCACCCAGCGATCGGGTGTCTCCTCCTTGATTCCGGGAACACGGTACGTCATGTTGCCTTCATGGAAGTGCTCCAGGAGGCGGCCGTTGTTCAGGTGCAGGTCGAACTCGTCATCTTCCACTTCGATCGGGTGACGGTACTTCAGCGGGTGGAACTGTGCCTTGTTGTCAGGCAGCGGAAAGCCGGTCGTATACAGCAACGGCTGGTCTGTTCCGTCGATCGCCACCGGCCACTGCAGGGTCTTGTAGCCCTCGAGACGGTCATAGCGAACACCCGCAAACAGCGGTGCGAGCGATGCTGCCTCGTGCATGATCTCGGATGGGTGCTTGTAGTTCCACTTCGCCCCCAGGCGATTTGCGATGTCCTGAATGATGCGCCAGTCAGGCCTGGACTCGCCGAGCGGCTCGAAGACTTCATACAGGCGCTGAATACGGCGCTCTGTGTTGGTGAACGTGCCTTCCTTTTCGAGACTGGGGCTTGCCGGCAGCACCACGTCGGCGAAGCGGCAGGTCGCGCTGAAGAAGATATCCTGCACTACGAAGAAGTCGAGCCGCTCAAAGCCACCTGCGACATGGTTCGCGTTGGAGTCCGCCGAGTACATGTCCTCGCCGAACAGGTAAATGCAGCGAAGTTTCCCGTCGTAGACCGCGTCAATCATCTGGTGATTGTCGAGTCCCTTTTCCTTCTGGAGCTTGGCGCCCCAACCCTGCTCGTAACGCTCATGGGCTGCTTCGTCGTCGGTGTGCTCGTAACCCGGGAACATGTTTGGCATGCAGCCGAAGTCGCTGGCGCCCTGCACATTGTTGTGCCCACGCAGCGGGTAGGCACCGGTGCCGGGCCGCATGTAGTTGCCGGTCGCGAGCAGCAGGTTCGAGATTGCTGTAGACGTATCCGAGCCCATCACATGCTGTGTGACGCCCATGGCCCAGAGAATGCAGACACTCTCCTCGGCTGCAATGATGCGCGCGATACGCGTGAGCTCTTCGATCGAGATACCGCACTTCTCAGCAGCAAACTCCATCGTTGCCCAACTGCTCTCCGCGCGGAACTCTTCGAGCTTGTTGACCCAGCGCTCGATGAAATCCATCTTGGCCAGACCGCTGTCGAGGATGTACTTCGTCATCGCGGTCAGCCAGATGATGTCTGTACCCGGCGTGGGCTGGAAGAAGATATCCGCGCGACGCGCCATCTCGTGCTCGCGGATATCGGCCACGATCAGCTTCTGTCCACGCAACTTGTGCGCCTGCTTGACGCGCGTCGCCAACACGGGGTGGCTTTCGGTGGTGTTGGTGCCGATGCAGATCACGCAGGAGGCCTTGCCGATGTCGTGGATCGATCCGGAGTCGCCGCCATAGCCCACTGTGCGGAACAGGCCCTGGGTCGCCGGCGACTGGCAGTATCGCGAGCAGTTATCGACATTGTTGGTGCCGACCACCGCACGCGCCAGCTTTTGCATGAGGTAGTTCTCTTCGTTCGTGGTCTTCGAGGAAGCGATAAAGCCCAGCGCGTCCGGACCGTACTCCTGCTTGATCTGGCCCATCTTCGAACCGATCAGCGTCAGCGCCTCTTCCCAGCTTGCCTCGCGGAAGGTTTCGCCATCCGGATTGCGGATCAGCGGCACCTGCAGCCGGTCGGGTGCGTTTACATAGTCCCAGCCGAACTTGCCCTTCACGCAGGTGGAGATATCGTTGGCCGCTCCCTGCGAGGGCTCGACCTTGAGGATGTGGCGCGAATCCGGCTTGGTCCAGATGTCGAATGAGCAGCCGACGCCGCAGTACGTGCACACAGTCTTGGTCCGCGTGGTACGCGTCTCGCGCATTGCGGCTTCAGTCTCGGAAACCTTTAGGATGGGACCGTAGCCCATCTCCGGCTCGATCGCCTTGACCAGGTCGATCATCTGCTCGAGGGGCTTGGCTGGCCAGTTTGTCAGGTACCCGGCTTCACCCAGCATCGACTTTTCCATCAGCGCGTTGCAGGGGCAGACCGTGATGCAGTGTCCGCAGCTTACGCAGCTCGAGCCGCCGATGGTGTGGCCGCCATCCCACTGCACGCGGGGGTGCGGGTCTTCCCAGTTAATCGAGAGCGTCTCGTTGACCTGGTAGTCCTGGCAGGCCTGCACGCAGCGGCCGCACAGGATGCACTGGTCCGGATCGTACCGATAGAACGGGTTGGTCTCGTCCTTTTCGTACGGCTTGGGAAGAAACGGGTGTTCCTGGTGCTCAACCTCGAGCAGCGCCGTGGTGTTATGCACGGTGCAGTTCCCGTTGTTGTTATCGCAGACCGTGCAGTACAGAAGGTGATTCCCGAGGATGCGGTCGAAACCCTCCTTCTGCGCGTTGCGGGCACGGGTCGACTCCGTCACGATGCGCGCGTCGGATTCCACCTTGGCGGCGCAGGCACGCGCAAGTTCCCCATTAACCTCCACAAAGCAGGTGTCGCAGGTCTGGATGGGACCAAGCTGGGGGAGGTAGCAGACGTGCGGCACCTCGCTCTTGGTGCCACCCAGGGTCCGCTGCAGGGCGTCAATGAGGCGCTCGCCCACGAGGGCCTTGGTGGGCTGCCCATTGACCATGATCGTGCACTCGGGCAAGTGATCGTCGTTCTGCGGATGCGTGGAAGGCAGGAGCTGCGAGGTAGTGGTTGCGGGGGTATGTGCCATAACTATTCGATTTTGATGCTACATGCCGCATCTTCGATTGGTACGTACCCGCATTACCATTGCGTTTCGCCACATACGCGGCATGGAGGTAACCGACAAGCATCAGCAGGCTTGCTGGAACGCTTGAAGTCGAATGAAATCGTCACCCGCGTTCCAGCAGCCTGCAAAGTCACAAGGCTGACCTGCCACTTACTACTGCTCGAGTATCTCCATCTCGAGCGGGGGTTCCAGCAGGCAATCCATCTGCTCTACCTCGGCCAGGGCGCGCCGAAGCGAAGAGCTGGCGCAGGGTTCCACTGTGATCACAAACGGCATGGCTGCCTTGCTGTGGCCAGGCTTCTGCAGCAGTGCGTCGATATTGATCGCCTCGCGAGCCAGCGCGGATGCGATGCCGGCAACGATGCCGGGGCGATCCTTGACCACGAACCGCACCGCGTGACGCAGGTGCAGGTCGCTGCTGACGTGGGCTTTGTGGCTGGGCAAGTCCACCGCGCCGGCACCATGAGCGATCGCCAGCAGGTCAGAGACCACCGCGACCGCGGTCGGGTGTCCGCCTGCCCCGTGGCCTGAGAACACCACGTCTCCT
This sequence comes from Acidipila sp. EB88, assembly GCF_003858395.1. GTDB lineage: Bacteria > Acidobacteriota > Terriglobia > Terriglobales > Acidobacteriaceae > EB88. The sequence goes on from NZ_QWEV01000005.1 coordinate 325,823, forward strand.
CCGAATGCGCCGCCCACCAGGACCATGTTTTCTGTTCCGCGCGACCACGCGAGTGGCGAGCGCAGCGGCACCAGCATGGGGCCGACCATGGCGATCACGCTGCCGTCCGGGGCAAGCTCGGCACGTGAAACCTGCCGCACGGTGCAGCCCAGCTCGCGGGCGTAATCGAAGTCGACCGAGGTCAAACGGGTGATGGCGCGGCAGCGTACAGCCTCCACCGGGACGTCGGCGCGCAGGGCGAGCCTTGAAAGAATCACCAACTTGGCCCGGGCATCGAAGCCGCCGACGTCCTCGGTCGGGTCAGCTTCGGCGTAGCCCCGTGCTTGCGCCTCACCCAGCATCGTGCTGTAGTCGGCGCCTGCCTCCATGCCGCTGAGTATGTAGTTGCAGGTGCCGTTCAGAATGCCCTCGATCCGCAGGATGCGCTCGCCTGCGAGCCCCTGCTGTAGCCCGGGAATCACCGGGATACCGCCGGCCACTGCTGCGCCGAAGGAGAGGCGTGCATCCTTGGACCGGGCCAGGGCATGCAGCTCTATGCCGTGGGCTGCGATCAGCTTTTTATTGGCGGTCACCACGCTCTTGCCGGCGGCCAGCGCGCGCCTCACCCAGTCGCCTGCCGGGTCGAGGCCACCCACCAGCTCCACCACCACGTCCGCATCCGAGGCCAGAACCTCGTCGACGCTGTCGGTCCAGCGCACGGTGTCGCGCACCCAGCTGGCCCGTTTCCGCTCCACGTTGCGGTTGTACACATGCGTCAGCTCGAGCTCGCCGGCGGCCGGACCGTCCAGCAAAATGCGCGCCACGGAGGAGCCAACGGTGCCAAACCCGAGAATCGCGACCTTGACTACTTTCTTTGCTGCTCCCTGCACACTGCCTCCCAAGGCGGATTGCTTTACCCCGATGTTGTTTGCCCCATGCTAACCGACCCGGCAGCGAGGGCCGCGCTCGTTGGAAAATAGACCCATGCTGCCTCTTCAGGATAAAGAGCTTGTGCAGATTGTTGACCGGGCACTAGCAGATGCCGCGCTTCGCGGGGGCCCATGGCTCGCCTGCCGCCCGGGCTGCACTCCCTGTTGCCACGGAGTCTTCCGGATCTCGCAGCTGGATGCCCTGCGCCTGCAGACAGCGCTGGATGCTCTCAGGCTGGAAGATCCACAGCGGGCTGCCGCCGTCACCATGCGAGCGGAGGCGCTGGTGGCAACGCTCAGCGCGGAGTTCCCCGGGGACGCCACCACTGGCCGCCTCGACGAGCAGCACACCCCCGAACAGGAAGCGGCGTGGGAGGGGTTTTCAGACCTGCCCGCGGCCGACACCGCATGCGCGGCGCTGGACCCCGCGAGCGGTCGCTGCGAGCTGTACGACGGACGCCCGCTGACCTGCCGCATCTTTGGGCCACCTGTGCAGAACGAAGGCGGGATCGGCGTGTGCGAGCTCTGCTACACGGGCGCCACGGAGGCCCAGGTGCTGGCGGGCGAGATGCACCTCGCGCACCAGGAGCTGGAAGAAGAGCTCGACCAGCAGCTGGCTGCGAGCGGACGCACGGGAGAAACCCTGATCGCCTGGGCCCTGCGGCCGTAGCGCTGAACCACCTCCAGCTGCAGGGTGCGCCGTGCTCGGTGACTGACATGATGACAGGCGCATCCCACCGCCATGCGAGCAATCACGGTACTGATGCCGGGTGGTCCCGAACAGTTGATCGTTGCAGAGCTGCCAGCGCCGCAGCCTGGCCCGGGCGAAATCCTGATCCGCGTTCACAGCGCCGGGCTCAACCGTGCGGATCTGCTGCAGCGGCAAGGCCATTACCCTCCGCCCCCGGGAGCTTCGCCGCTGCTCGGGCTCGAAGTTTCAGGCGAGGTGGCCGCGGTGGGCCCCGATCCACAAGAACACTGGCGGGTAGGTGACCGCGTTTGCGCACTGCTGCCCGGCGGCGGCTACGCGGAGTACGCCGTGGCCTCCGAGGGCTGCTGCCTTCCCGTACCCGAAGGGATGCCACTGAGTGATGCCGCAGCGCTGCCCGAGGCTGTGTTCACGGTCTGGGCCAATCTGTTTTCGACCGCGCCCGGCCAGGCCACCGCGGCTCGGGTCGAGCGCGGGGAGCGTTTGCTGGTGCAGGGTGGCTCCAGCGGCATCGGCTCGGTGGCACTGCAACTGGCCCGCGCACGTGGCGTGCTCGCCGCCGCGACCGCGGGTTCCGCGGAGAAGTGCCAAGCCTGTCTTGGACTAGGCGCTGTTTTTGCGGTGGACTACCACGAGGACTGGGCCGAAGCCATCCGCGCCTGGGCTCCCGATGGGGTCGATGTCATTCTCGACATGGTGGCTGGGCCTTACTTCCGCAAGCATCTTGCGCTGCTGGGAACCGGGGGCAGACTGGCGCATATCGCCACGGCCCAGGGTAGCGAGGTGCAGCTCGATATTCGCGAACTGATGCACAAGCGGCTCGTGATTACCGCCTCGATGCTGCGTGCCCGTTCGCCTGCGCTGAAGCGCGGGCTGCGCGACGAGATCCTGCGCGAGGTGTGGCCGCTGCTCGAAACGGGCGCACTGGCGCCGGTGATCCAGGCTCGCTTTCCGGCACAAGAAGCTGCGGCTGCCCACCGGGAGATGGAGAAAGGCGCGCACACCGGCAAGCTCCTGCTGGAGTTCTGAAGACCAGAAAGCGGTCTACTAGAATGGCTGCGGGGAGCGCAGCCTGCAGATGAAGCCGGATCAGCACGACACGCAATGGATGCGCAGGGCGATCTATCTTGCCAGCGAGAACGTGCGCACGGGCACAGGCGGTCCCTTTGCCGCGGTGATCGTTCGGGACGGCGAGTTGGTCGCCGAGGGCGCGAACCAGGTCTTAGCAACGCACGACCCCACCGCGCATGGCGAGATCGTCGCCATCCGCAAAGCATGCCGGGCGCTGGGCAACTTCCGCCTGGAGGGTTGCACGCTGTACAGCTCTGCGGAACCCTGTCCCATGTGCCTCGCTGCCATTTCGTGGGCACACCTCAGCCGGTTCTTCTATGGCAACACTGCTCAGGATGCAGCAGAAGCCGGCTTCGACGATGCACGGCTCTACCGGGAAGCTCGGCTGCCGGCCGCCGAACGGGCAATCCCCGGCACGCCGCTTCTCCGGGAGGAAGCCGGGGCAAGCTTTGCACTCTGGCGGCAAAGTCCCTTGCGGGTCGACTACTAGCAAGCGGCCACCAACCGGATGGCGACACCCGTCAGGGTGTTTCCGCAACGATCAGGCTGTGCTTCAATGTGGCAGCATAGTGCATGGCAGTTTGCCCATACGGCACGGCGGACTGCAAGCAACTGGATGCGCTGAGACCGCGGGTGACCGGCAATATAGGCAGGCGCGGTGAAGCGCATGGCTCAGCCTGCAGGTCGGTGCGGCGCATCGGCTTACCGCCCGAGACATGGTCGGACTTCTGAAGACGGGAACGCCACAGGGTGGGAACAGCTAGAACGAGACAAGCCGCGAACGCTCCGGCCGCTCGCGCCTCCGGGCAGCCGGAGCAAGCAGGGCGCCAGGCATGCATGGAGCCGGTCGGGCCCGTGCCGGCAGGGCGCAGCACGCCTTGGGCAAGGGGGCCGCACGCAGCAATCCTGCTCGCGGTGGTGACGGGTGGGCTTTTCTCTGCTGGCATGCAAGTGGCGGCGCAACAGCTTCCCTCCGCTCCCTCTGTCCCATGGACGGCCCCTGCACGGCTGCATCTCACGCCGCCGCCCGAGGCGCCCGTGCTCAACAGGGTTGACGCTTCGGAACCGCTTTCGCTCGCCGCGCTGATCGACCTCGCCGAGCAGCGCAACCCGGAAACTCGGGCGGCGTGGCAGCAGGCGCGACAGGCAGCCGCCGCCAGGGGGATCGCGCGTTCCGCCCTGCTGCCGACTTTGACAGGGCTGGTGATCGGGCAGACGCTGCGCAACGGGATCCTTTTCAATACCGAGTTCGTGCGGCAGACAGAGGGCATTCTCGAGCCGGCCCTGGACCTCGAGTACACCGTGTTCGACTGGAACGGCCGCCTGGACGCGTTGCGCGCTGCCCGCTACGACCTGTACGGGGCGAACTTCAGCTTCAACAACGTGCACCTGCAGGTGATCGAGAATGTGTGCAGCAGCTACTACAGCCTGCTCAACAGCCAGGGCCAGGTCGCAGCCGCGCTGATCAACCTGGAAAATGCGCGCAATGTTTCGAGCCAGGTCGACGCACGCCTGGAGCAGGGGCTTGCCACCCTGCCCGACGCTTTGGAAGCCCGCGCCGCATTTGCGCAGGCACAGTATGAACTCGCAAATCTCCAGGGAGCCCAGTCGAATGCGCAGGCAGCCCTGGCGACTACGCTGCGGCTGCCCGCGTCCACGGTGCTGCCGGTCGTACCTCTGGCAGCCCTGGCTCCGCCTTCCGCACTCGTGGACACAGCCGAGGATGCCACCGCTGTCGCGCTGCGCAACCGGCCCGACCTGCTCCGTCAGGAGACGCGGGTGGCCGCTGCGGACCAGCGCATCCGGCAGGCACGCACGGCGTATGCTCCGCAGATCACGTTCTCCGGCAACTGGGGTCGCGTGCGCGCATATGGCGAGCAGGACCAGCTGGCGGGCATCTACGCAGCAACCGGCGTGTGGAACGCGCAGCTCAATCTCAAGTGGACGCTTTTCGATGGCGGTCGGCGTGCGAACGAGGTGGCCCGGGCTATGGCCGAGAAAGCTGCCTCCCAGGCAGAACTCGACGCCGATCGGGATCGGATCGAAGACCAGGTATGGACCGCGTACACCAACGCGCAGACGGCGTTTGCCCAGCAGCAGGCAGCCGAAGCACTGCTGGCGGCCGCGCAAAGCTCGTATGCAGCAGCGACGCAGGCCTTCACGTACGGGGTGCGCACCCTGGTTGACGTCGTGACGGTGCAGCGCACGCTGGCACAGGCGCGTTCGCAGGAAGTAACGGCACGGACCAACCTCTTTCAGCAGGTGACACAGCTCAGCTTTCGCACGGGCGAGTTGCTGCGTGCGCATGCAGGGCCGACGGTGCTGCCGCCCACCACCGCGCCACCCGCGCCTGAAACTGTGTCGCCGCAGCCAGGCGGGGTAGCACCGCCGGATAACCGCACACAGCCGCGACCCAACGGGGGAGAATGAAGACCATGGTGTGCAGCGCCTACACAGGCACGATCACGCGAACGGCAAGGGGGACGGCAGCGCTTGGCTGCGTGTTGCTGCTGAGCGGCTGTCAGCGTGCCCCGGCCTACAGCATCCTGGGCTCGTTCTTCCCGGTGTGGCTGTTCTGTGCCCTGCTGGGCGTGCTGATTTCTTTCCTGCTGCACCTCGTGCTGCTGCGTCTTGAGTGGAACGAGCAGTTGTCACCTCCATTGCTGGTGTACCCCTCGATTGCCATCCTGCTCGCGCTGGGCATATGGCTCGTTTGTTTCAGCTAGACCCCGCGCGAAAGGAGCCCGCTCATGGCAGAAGACAACGCGCCACACGGCAACGCCGACGCTACAGACACCACTGACCGGAATGAGTCGCAAAAGCGCGCGCCGGGCCAGCCCGACGCACGCGACCCCGCAAAGCAGAATGAGCCACCAGACCCATCGCAGCCGGATAAGGGCACCCGCCGCCCCACGCCCGAGCAGCGCGGCCGGCAGACGGTGAGCGGACGGATCATCAGCGGCATCATTATCGCGGCGACCATCCTGGTGGTTGCGATTGTGATCTCGGAGACCGGCCACTACCCACGCACCGATGACGCTGAGGTCTTTGCCAACTACATCGGCATGGCGCCGATTGTGAATGGGCCGATCACCGCGGTGAACGTGCATGACAACCAGCAGGTGCACGCGGGCGAGGTGCTGTTCCAGGTGGACCCTCGCCCGTACCGGTACGCGCTGGAGCGCGCGAAATCGGACCAGCTTGCACTCGAGGGCCAGATCACCGACGAGGCGCGACGGATCCACGCACAGGAAAATGCAGCCGTGGCTGCGCAGGCTGCAGCCCGCACATCGGAAGCCAATGTAGGGCGCGCCACGAGTGGCGTGGATGAAGCCGCGGCCGATGTGGGCAACGCCCAGGCCGGGCTCGACCGTGCGCGGGCAGAGTACACCTACTCGCTGAACAACCTGCACCGCGTCGAGCCCCTGCTGGCGCGCCAGTTCGTCACCGTGGACCAGGTGGACCAGCTCCGCACCGGCACCGCCGCAAAAGAGCTCGCGGTGAAGCAGGCCGAGTCGCAGCTCAGTCTGACACAGGCACGGTTACAGTCAAGCTATGCCGCACTCACCGCGTCGAAGTCTACCGTGAGCCAGTCGCAGGCACAGGGCCGCCAGCAGCAAAGCGCCATCACCACGCTTTCGCCGTTCACCGCGCAGCGCGGCAGCCGTGCCTCCGCTGTTGAAAATGCGCAGTACAACTATGACAACTGCACCATCCGGGCCCCGTTCGATGCACGCGTGACCAATCTCACGCTCTCTGAAGGCGCGTTCGCGCACGCCGGCGAGCAGGTGTTCACCCTGATCGATACGCGTGTCTGGTGGGTCGTTGCGAACTTTCGCGAGACCCAGTTGCACCGCATCCTGCCGGGCATGCATGTGGATGTCTACCTGATGAGCAATCCCAACAGGCTCTACCGCGGCATCGTAGATAGCGCCAGCTTTGGCGTGACGCCGGACGCAAGCACCGTGGGCCGCATCGCTCAGGGGCTGCCCGACGTGCAGCGAACGCTCTCATGGGTGCACCTGGCCTCGCGTTACCCCGTGCGCATCCGCGTGATCGATCCTGAACCCAACGCGTTCCGCATCTCCGAGTCCGCGGTGGTTGTGGTGCGCGGCTGGGATCCCTGGTGAGCAGCGCCACGTTGCCGGCGGCCCGCCCGGGCGATCCCGGCGATCGCACTCCTCTTCACACCTGGTTTCTGAACTTTCTGCAGCGTGAGCTTGCCGCGTATCCCGGTCGCGTCTCGCTGGTGACGCGCATGGTGCTCGGCGCGACACTCACCATGCTGATCATCATGACGTTCCACCTTCCGGGCGGCGCGCTGGGCGGATATTTCGCGCTGATTGTCTCGCGGGAAAGCCTGCGCAACACGGTGCAGCAGATCTGGCTCACAATTGCGTTCTTCTGCCTGGCGACGGTCTACACGCTTGCGGGTATCGCAATCTTTGTGGATTCGCCGATCACTCACTTCTTCTGGGTGATCGGTTCGTTTTACCTGATCTTTTTCGTCATGGGCACCGCCCGGAACTATGGCCTGGCTGCGGGCTTTTCGTTCCTGATCGCCACCGCCATCCCCATCTGGGACCGTGCGGGCGACGTCAACCTCAAGGTCGCACTCACCCTCTACACCCTGCTTTCGGTCATCGTCGGCGTGGGCTGCACCTTGTTTGTGGAGTACGTGTACCGCGCGTTCCATCCCGTTGATCCCATCCTGCTGGGTGTGGCGGACCGGCTGCAGGTCGCAGGCGAGACACTGCAGGCGATCGCGGACGTGCGGCTGCCATCGAAGCCGGTGCAATCCCGCCTATTGCAGTACGCCATGGTCGGCCCGAGCAGTCTGCGGCGCCAGTTTATTCGTGCCGGCATCACGGCGGAGATACGAGCGCGGGTAAGTGCCGTGATTGCTATCTCCGGTCGCGTGGTCGAGCTGTGTGCCACCGCGCTGGCAACCGAGAGCAGCGGGCGTGTGCCCACGCAACACGATGCCGAGCGGCTGCGCTCCGTGGGGGGAGCGCTGCTCGAGCAGGCCGCCGAAGTTCGCGCGTTGCAGGCGGTGGAAGAGGTCGGGCAGAGCCAGGTGCCGGGATGGAAAGGCAGCGGCACCCGCTCGGCGTACCTGCCGATCCTGCCGGAGCTCGAACGAAGCGTCGGCTTGCTGGGCGATATCGCTAACTCCTTCGGCGTTCCACTGGAGGAGCAGGAGATCACGTACAGCGGGGTGGAAGCCGCAAGGCAGAAGGTGGCCGCGCTGGCGACGATGCTCGGTGCGCATCCCTCGAAGATCCTGGCTGCGGACGCTTTCACAAATCGCGAGCATCTTGTTTTTGCATTGCGGGGATGCCTCGCCGCCACGATGTGCTACCTGATCTACAACGGCATCGACTGGCCGGGGATCAACACCTCGGTGGCCACCTGCATCATCACCGCGCTTGGCACCATCGGCTCATCGCGGCAGAAGCAGTTGCTTCGCGTCGCCGGCGCAGTGGTGGGCGGCTTTGTGATCTCGCTGCCGGCACAGGTGTTCCTGCTGCCCCTGATGGACTCGATCACTGCCTTTACGATCTTCTTTGTTGTGGTGTCAGGCATTGCCGCGTGGTTTGCCACGTCAAGCCCGCGCCTCTCCTACTTCGGGTTACAGATCGCGCTTGCCTTCTACCTCGTCAACCTCCAGGAACCTACCTTTCAGACCTCGCTTTCCGTGGCGCGTGACCGCGTGGTGGGTGTGCTGCTGGGCCTGCTCATGATGTGGCTGGTGTTCGACCAGATCGCCGCTCCACTCGCCACGGTCCGCATGGGCGATCTGCTGCGCGGCAATCTGGACCAGTTGGCGGAGTTCGCGCTGACAATCAACCAGGTGGCCCGCGACGCCAGTGGCAAGCCTGAAGAAAACAGCGCTTTGGCCCGATTCCGCCAGTTGCGCGACAAGATCAACGACAGCTTCAGCCAGACCAATGCGCAGGCCGATGCCGTGGTATTCGAGTTCGGGCCACGCCGCGTGCAGCGCTTGTGGGAGCGCGAGCGCATGGAGGCCATGCAGCCTTCCATGCGGTCCATCTTCCTGCTGGAGATTGCCCTGTTCGAGTCTGACCAGCTACCTGGCGCCCTGATAGGACAAAGGGATGCCGCAAGCACTGCGGCCGTGGCGCAGTTTCTAGGGCAGGCTCACGATGCTCTCTGTCATGTTGCGGCGCTGCCTGTACCCGGCACCGCGGACGAAGATGCAGTGTTGACACACAAAGCGGAGGCTGCGGTGTTGCAGTTGCAGGAGGGTCACACCTGGCTGGAGAAAACCGTAGACCCCAAGCACGAAACGCTGCGTTCGTTGTCCGCAAGCCTGGTGTTCTCGATCCACGCCCTCCTTCGCGCGGCGACTACCCGGCGCACTGCGTAACCTGCGCAGGTGCGCTGCTAACCCGCCACCGTGTTGGAAGCTTCGGCCTCTGCTTTCGCAGCGGGCGCACCACGCGCGTGCTGCCTGCGAAGCAGCACCTGCAGGATGAGGAACGAGCACAAAGCAAGCGCACCATCGGACACGAGGCTGGTAAAGGCTGCGCCGCGCCATCCCCAGTGCGGGATCAGCAAGAGATTCAGAAGAAGGTTGAGGCCGGCCGCGAAGGCTTGTGCCGCGGTACGCAGCCACTGGCTGGTGCACGCGGTGATCGCCGTGCCCCACGCATAATGCAGGCCCCGAAGAAGCGGCAGCAGGCACAGAAAGCGCAGAGCCGACACGGATCGCCCAAAGGAGTGTCCGAACAGCAACGGCACCGCGGGCGCGGTGATGACCAGCAGCAGAGCGGCAGCGACGCCGAACGCGACGACCCACCGCAGCAGATCGCGAATAGCCATTGTCACGCCCTCTGCCCCGGAAGCGGAGCCTACACGGAAGAGCCGTGGAGACGCTGCTGCGAACAAACTGTAGACCGGGGTGGAGGCCACATCGAGCACCCGGTAGGCCGCAGTGTAAATGCCCGCGTCGGCCAGCATGCCGTGTGAGGCCAGCAGCGTTTTGTCGATGTCGTTATAGACCGAGATCGATGAGTTGGAGAAGGCGAAGGAGAGACCTTCCAGCAGGTGGCTGCGCCGGATTGCGGCCGGAACGGGCGACCCGAGCAGTCGCGACACCAGCACCAGGCTGAAGATAGCAACCAGCAAAGCGGCGACTAGATACAGGCGCACCCACAGGAGCACCACGACGTGGCGATGCGCGCGCGCGGCCCACACAAACAACGTGATGGCCGCCCCGGCTCGAGCCGCATTGGTGAGAGCTGCGAGCTTTGCGCTCCACCGTGCGAGCCCCGCGCCTTGAAATGCCCGGCTTGCAAGCTGCGTCAGCTTGCCGAACAACGCATCGGAGACGACGAGGTACGGCAGAAGCTGGCGCAACGTCAGCGGCAGAAAAAGTTTCCCGTAAAGCATTGCCACTGCAAGCACCAGCACAAAGCCTGCAGTGGAGACCAGGAGCGCGCGCGTCCAGGTAGCGCCGAATGCAGCCCGGTCTCGTGCGATGGTGCGCAGCAGCACCATCTCCATGCCCAGCGAGGAGAACTGCGAAAGCACACTGACCAGCGCGACGGCGCCTACGAACGCTCCGTATTCCTGCGCGCCCAGCATCCTGCCCATGCAGGAGAAGTAGAGAGCCTGGAAAATCACCGACGCTCCGCTGCCTGAGAGCAGCCAGGTTGCCTGGTGGCGCAGTCGGTCGCCGGCTGCCAGCCCTCCATAGTCGTGCAAGGGTTCGGCACTGCCGCGAAGATCTGCCGGCCCGCTCATCGATCCTTTCGGACACATGCGGCTTGTGGGTGCTCTCGCGGGGTTGGGTACTTCCCTGCAGCCTCGGCAGCATTCGCCGGCAGCTTGCGGGTGCTGTGTGCTGGTTCTTCCCTGTGCATTTTCATGCTCGGCAGTTCCGCGTCGAGGCTACGTCGAGACGGCATCCGGGAGCGGACGGAAAGCGTCGCTTCTTCATCCCACTCGAGCGGAGCAAACGGAGGCGGCAGAGGAGTGAGTGCACGCGCATCGCTCGCGGCTGGGCCGCGGCGCTGCCCCGCCACGGCTTCGTCATACAGCGATTCCAGCAGAGCAGTCTGCCGATCAAGGTGAAAGTGCTGCTGAATGCGCGCGTAGCCCGCCTCACGCAAACTCTGCACCAGAGAATCGTTCGAGCAGAGTTCGACCAGGTGCTGCGCAAGCGTCGCTGCATCGCCTTCTCGCGCGAGCAGGCCATGCACCCTGTGCTCGATCAACTCCGGGATACCGGAGTGCCAGGTGGACGCCACTGGCAGACCCATGCCAAGCGCTTCGCAAAGCACGATTGGTAGCCCCTCCGCATCGCCGCTCGCCGCGGTGATGGAAGGCGCGGCAAGGCAGCGGGCCTGTTGCATCTCTAAGCGCACCTCGGCAGCGGACCGCATGCCGAGAAACTCGGCGCAGAGCCCAAGGGCGCTCGCCTTGCTCTCGAGCGACCTGCGTTCGGGGCCGTCACCGGCTACGCGGAGCTTTGCATGCGGCAGTTGCCGCTGCACCTGCAGCATGGCGTCGAGCAGAATGGCACAGCCTTTCTTGTGGACTAGGCGCCCGACAAAAAGAACAGTGTCGCCAGGAGCCAGAGTTCGCAGGCAAGGCTCGGGCCGCACGCCGATTGGCAGCACCTGCAACTTATCGGCAGGAAAGCCTTGCTGAAGCGCGCGCGCGCGCACCGCATGCGAGACACATACAAAACACTCCGCCATACGCCAGAGGTTTTCGCGGCGCGCCAGGTAGCGGCGTCCGCGCCGGGTCTCTCTGTGCGTTTTGTCCGAACACATCACGTCATAGCCATGCAGTGTCACGACCAAAGGAATACCGAGTGCCTGCGCCAGGGGAACGGCCTCTGCTCCATCGAGTGCGAAGTGCGCGTGTATGAGGGCTGGAGCGTGCGCACGTACCTGGGCGATCAGTCCGCGAGAGCGCCCGAAGTACTGAAACAGCAGCCGCTCCCCGGCAGAGCGTGCAAGGCTGGGGGACGCGGCTGAAGGCAGAGCGAGAGTTGGCACGCTGCGACGCAGCCCGGCAAACACAGGCGCATACCGGCGCAGCGCATGTGCCTGCGCGGCAATAAAGGTCTCCGAAGGCGGCAGGAGATCGCTGCGATACACCAGCACGCGTCGCATCATTGCGCCTCCCGGGTGCGAACCACCGCCCACCGCGACTTGAGCCGCAGGAAACGCAGCTCCCACAGGTGATAGCTCAGCCACGCCATCAGCACCGTGAGGACCAGGGCAAGCAGCTTCTCTGCTGACACCATCGCCCGGCTCGTTGGCAGATGCGCGGCGCGACTGAGCGCATTGGCGATAAAGAAACCGGTTTCATGGAAGACGTACAGCCCGAAAGAGAGTTGGCCGAGGCGCACCAGCATGCGCGGACACCGGCTTTGCTCCAGACCGTAGAAGGCGAAGAAGAGCGCTGCGGCCCCGGCACCGGCCAGCATGTAGCCACACACCAGCCCGGCGCCTGATGGCACCGTCTCGGCGCTCTTGAGGTGGCACCGGCCGGCTGCGACAAGCATGCAGGCAGCACCCGCAAAGCCCAGCCCCGCTCGTGTTACACGCTTGCAGCCAGGTACGCGTCCGTTCAACAGGAGCGCGGCAGCAGCGCCTAAAGCAAAGTATTGAAACTGCACGCCGGTGTTGACCCATGCCGTCAGGTAAAGGCTGGCCGGGGGCGCATGCTCCGCCAAGAACAGCAGCAGGCCTCCGGACAAAACAACAACCCCGCAACACAGCAGCAGTGACTGCCCCCGTTCGAGCGACCGGTGGAGAGCAGGCCAGAACAGATACCACTGCTCCTCGACCGAGATGCTCCACAGCGCGCGCATGGGTGTCGAGATCCACGGATGCACCACGAGGTACCAGTTCCCCACCATCAGGCAGGACGCGAGGAGCCGACCATGCTCGATGCGAAAACCATGAAAGAACAGCCCCAGCACTGCGTACACCGCCAGGACGCCGTAATACAGCGGCCAGATCCGCAGTGCGCGCCGCACATAGAAGCTGCGCAGTTGCAGCGTCCCGCGCAGGCAGCGCTCGCGCCGGAAGAGTTCGGTGATCAGGAAGGCCGACAGAAAAAAGAAAACAGGTACGCCGCAACTACCCGCGCCCTCGAGCGTCTCCAGCACTGCACGGGGAAAGAGTGTTGAAAAAGCCAGCAGAGCGTGTGAGCTCCACACCATGAGAAAGGCAAGAAGCCGCAAAAGATCCAACTCCGGGCGGTAGAACTGTTGTGGTCGTTGTCGCTTCGATCCAGCCGGTGTTGGCTCGTCGAGCCGCGTGTGCTTGGCACCGGCCATCGGCAACCCTGAAGAGCCACAAGCGCTGCGGCGAGTCGGTGCTGCGGCGATCAGAGCCATGGGCTGCCGCCATGGTGCATACCCCTAGGCTGCGCAATCTTCGCATGAAGGCCCGAAAGCTCAGGCGTGTCCGCAGCAGAGCGGCGCTGGAGCCATGGGACCATCCGGTTACCTGCTGGCAGCCACATACTTGGCGACGGCATCGATTCGCAGGATGCAAGCGCGGGCGCGATCCAGCCAGTTGAGGTCGGTGATGGTCGCACGCTCGCAAGAACAGCGCGAACGTGCCGGCGAGCCGAGGCCTGAACCTCCAGCTGGACCAGCACTGCGCAGTACAGAACCCAGAACAAACCGTTAAAAGTGAGCAGGGTGTTTTCATCAATGTCGTAGAGCGCGACAAGCAACAGGATGGAGAAAGGCCATGCCGCTTCTTCGAATTGCCCTGCGCGCACCTCGGGCCACAGAAGAACCAAAGCTCGCGTAAACCCCGCAAGGAACAGCAGCAGGCCTGCACCGCCGAGTTCCAGCCAGATCTCAAGAAACCCATTGTGCGCGTGAAACAGCACGAACTTGAGCGCCACGACGACGTCCCACGAAGCGCCTTGCGCACCGTGCCAGAATGCCGAAAACCCGTACCCTAGCAAGGGCCGATGCCGGATCGCGAGCCACACCTCGTGCCAGATCGCAGTGCGCCCGGTGAGCGTCGGATCCCTGCCGATCAACTCGGCAATCACTGGGAACTCGGCAACGCCGAAACCGCACAGGCAGCTACCGACGATGATCGAGACCGCGAAGAATGCCGTGCGGGTGCTGCGCTCAAGAGCACACCCTGCCCGAAACATGCCCAGTGCGGCCAGCAGCACACCACCCAGCAGCCATGCCCCACGCGATCCGCTGAAGCCAAGCTCTGCCACGAACAAGAGCAGCATGATGCCGCGCGTTGTGGAGAAGCCACGCTGCGTGCACATGGCGGCGATGGCAAAAACCATTGCCCGGCCACACGCATTTTTCTGCGTGAAGGCTCCCTGCCAGTCGCCACCGTGGCCGGTGGAAGCATCGAGGCCGATGGCAGGAAAAGTCAGGGCAAGCACCGCGGACCAGAACGCCAGCACGAGGAAAGTGCAGCGCACCAGCACGAGCAAACGCTGCTGAGGAAAGCGAAGCGTCAGGCAGGCAGCGAATGCGGATGCCATGCCAAATGGGATCGCGCGCCGTGCTGTCAGTCCAGGGTCGCTGGACCACGCGATCGATGCAAGCGCCCAGCCCGTTAGGGTAAGTGGGGCCAACAGCAACATAGCGCTCTGTCGCATAAGCTGACGGTGTTGCACCAGGAACACTGCGATGATCAAGTTCACGACCAGCTGTGCGCCCACGCCGATCAGAGTCTGCAGAGCAGTCGCCGCGGCCCCCGTCATTTCATTCGCCTGGTTGGGCGCGATGCCAGGAATTGAGCCCGCGACGCCGAAAAATATCAGCACGGCGACAACCGAGAGATCCTCCAAACGCACTGTCTTAAGCCTGTGCATCGCTAATAGGCCGCGTAGATGATGGCTGACGATGCTGACGCCGCGACCGAAGCAGAGCCCAGGGCCAGGTTCTTGCTGAAGGAGAATGGTATGTACACGATGTCGTTGTTTTCCAAGGCAGGATCAGGAAGCTTTCCGCGCTCGACATCCTTCAGGTGCAGCGGCACTTCAAGCGTTTCTCCGTGTACGCGGCGGATCAGGTGAGCGCCGCCCTCGGAAGCAGTCTTGGAAGCACCGGCAGCCAGCGAGAGAGCTTGCAGCAATGATAGGTGCGCATCATCTTCCATCAGGTACCCCCCTGGACGGCCCACATCGCCCAGCACATACACGATGCCGGCCCGGGGAACCAGCACCGCATCACCAGGCGCCACCAGCGCGTCGACCATCGGAGGGGCGGAAATCAATGTATTCGGAATGAAAACGGTATCGATGCTGCCGGATACCCGGCGGATGGTGACGTGCCGGTCAGCAGTTTTCAGCAGCCCACCTGCTTCCGCGAGAACATCAAGCAGTGGGCGGCGACCGTTCAATGTCACCGGACCGGGCTTTGCCACATCACCCAGAACTTCTACTTCCCGCGCAGCAGACTCTTCCACAAGCACGGTGACCTGCGGCGCGTTGAGGAAGCCCTGTGCCTCGAAACGCTTGGCTATGGTCGCTGCGGCATCCGCGGCAGAGAGACCAGCAACAGTCACGGTGCCGATCAGCGGAAGCGTGAGGGTGCCTGCATCTTTCACGCGTATCTTGCTGTCGAGCGCATCCTCACGGAAGACATGCACGGACACAAGGTCACCCGCACCCAGCACCACGCTCTCGGGCGGCAAAGAAGGCTGCTGTGCGAACCCGGCGCTGCGGGTAGTCAGCAGGAGCAGCCCGCATATCAGTACGCGGTAAACCGACTTAGGAGACCTGCGCAGCATAGCCACCTCCCGGGTAGCCGAAATGAGCGTGAAATGCCTGCGAATCAAGAGCGACATCATTCAGAACAACGCCGATCGCTCCACGCGTCGATCCATGGCACTGCAAAGCTTCCAAGGAGCGCGCCAGAGCCTGGTGAGTCGTGTGTTTATGCCGGACTACCAGGAGCACTGAGTCGCTCTGTTTCGCCAGCAACAGTGCATCACTGCTGGGCAGCACGGCCGGAGCATCCAGTACCACCAGGTCATAACTCCAGCGCCATTCCTTCAACAACTCCGCGAGCCGCGGAGAGCTGAGCAGGTCGAGCGGAGCCGATGCAATTTCACTCCCCGCCAGGACGTCCAGGCTGGGAGCATGCGTGAACTGTGCTGTTGCCGGAACCCGGCGCGGTCCCGAGAGCGCCATCGCCAGACCATGCACCTGTTCGGCCTGCGCCAGAACATGTAAAGCCGGATTGCGCAGGTTCGCATCCACCAGGAGCACGCGCGACCCTCCCTGGGAGAAAAGCTTGGCAAGATCGAGCGCGATGGTTGTTTTGCCTTCCTTGGGCAGGGCGCTGGTCACAAGCACAATCCGCGACGTTGAGCCTGCATCCACGATCTGCAGAGCGGTCCGTAGAGATCCGATCCCTTCCCTGAAGCCAGGGGATTGGAGGTCGTGGATCACAGAGGGCGGCAAGAGGGGCGCGTAACCGGCGTCAGAGATGGAGAGGTATTTGCCTAGCTGGGCGAGCAGGCGTCCCATAGAACGACGCTCGGATCCTGTTGGTCCGGCAACCGGAACGATTCCAAGAAGTGGCGCACCGATCACGCGCTCGACCTGCGCAAGTGAGTAGATCGTGTCATCCGTGAGCTCGCGGTAGGCGGCAATGCCCGCACCCAGAAACAAGCCAGCGATGGCGCCGGATGCCAGCCAGAGCGGGATGTTAGGTGACGTAGGGTGGCGAGTGTCGGGCACCTGGGCCGCGCTGACCACGGACAGGTTATTAGCATGCAGGCCTTGCAGCAGGCTGGCCTGCTTCAGCTTTGATAACAAGCTTTCATAGAGTTCCCGGCTGTTGTCTGCCTCCTGCTTAGCCAACTGGTACGCGATCACAGAATCGTTCTGGCGAGTGGCCAGCTTCTTCTGCGCTTCAAAAGCTGAGCGCGCTCCCTGCTCCTGCTTTGCAGCCACCAGCCAGTCCGTATGCGCACGCTCGCCGAGGCGCTTCGTCTCGTTGGAGATGGAGCTTTCGATATCACTCAATTGCGCCTGCTCTTCGGCAATCTTTGGGTAGGCCGGTCCATAACGCACACGATCCTGCGAGAGTTCCGCGAGCGCCTGCGCCTCCTGCTGCCGCATTCCCTGGAGCAGCGTGAGGGAGGTGTTGATGGAAGCGACCGTACCTGTGCTCGAGTTTCCGCTGAGGCTGGAAATCAATTCAGGGCTGCCGTTTGCCGCGACCTGATCGATGCTTTCCTTAAGAAGGCGGTTGTTTTCTGCAGCGGTCAGAGCCTGGTTCAGGCTGTCGAGTCGCTCGAGAACAACGTTGCGGGAAGCGTCGTCCCCATAAACGCCGGTGCCTCTCTGCAACTGCGCTGCTCGCGACGTGGCTTGCTCCGCCCGTACCCGCAGGTCTTCAAGTTGGGCTTCAAGCCAATGCGAGCTGCGCAGCGTCGCATTGAACTGCTGCTCGAACGTGAGGTCGCCTAGGCTCTGCGCGATGGTGTTCGCCACAAGGGCCGCCCGTGCCGGGTCCGGGTCACTGTAGGAAATATCCAGAAGACGGGTTCCCGTAACGGGTTGCACTTTCAAGTGCGCTTTGAAGATCTTTTCCGCGACGGCCCTGCGGTTGGGTGCCTGCTCAAGGGGCGTGGAGAGTGGTTCAAGCGGCGAGCCGAGGTGAAGCCACTGCGGCACCAGGCCTCCGCCGCGCGCGACAGGCGCAAAGTAGTCCGGTGTGGGTTCAAGATGCGCCGCCTTGATGACAGCAACCGCAAGTGCCGGCGAACGCAGGATGGAAGCCTCGGTTTGCAGCGTCAGGTTGAAGTCGAGCGAGTCCCCTGAAGCAGGCACCTCGGGGATGCCGGTCACTGTGCTTTGCAGCCCGAAGGCTCCACTCTCGACCTTCTGCACCTGGATCTCGGTTGTGGCCCGATAGCGCGGAGTCGACAAAAAACAGAGCAGACCGGATGCAAGGGTGAGGAGCGCGAACGGCCAGACGAGCAGAGCACGCCTGCGATGCAGGGCCGCGGCCAGCAAGGCCAGCGTCAGCGGTTCAGCCGCTGTCGACGGCTGCATGCTTTGACTGTTCATCGGGCAAAGTCCAGGGCAACAGCGCCTCACCCGGCGCGGCTGCTACGCAATCTTGAAAGGTGTTGTTGTGGCAGACACTAACACCGCATCCTCGCCGCGGGCAGATTACGTCGGTTATGGAAGGAACAAGATCGGCTGCACATTTATGCCTGGAGGCGAGTAGATAAGAAGAAAGACACGGATGAAAAGGTTCTCAACGCGGCCCATCGGTCGGTTCAAAGTCTGTTTCGTTCGCGCGAAAGGCTTGGGCACGAGCACTTGACGCCTCTGCTTCTGCCTGTTGGGACTTTGGTTGTGTGGAAGTGTGGTCTGGGAGTTTGGCCATAAATTGATGAGACGCGGGCGATGGTGCCATCCAAGCATGCAGTCACAAGGAACGCGGCACAGCAGCACCAAGGAATGCAGCTACAAGGCGTCGGCGAAGCACGAGGCAAGTGGTCAGCGGTGTGGGATTCCGAACAAGCGTGACGCACAAAGCTCCTGCGGAGTTTGACCGCACACCGCGTCAGAGAGGAGGGGGGATGGCACAGGATGATCCGGCACGATCGATGTTGACGGTGGGGCTGCCCGTGCACAATGCGATGCCTTACCTCCCGGAGTCGCTGGAAAGCCTGCTGCAGCAAAGCACGGATGACTTCCAAATACTGGCAGTGGTTGATGGCTCCACGGACGGCAGCCTCGAGTATCTCCATTCCATTCGCGATGCGCGCCTGCGGGTGCTGGAGCAGCAGCATTGCGGGCTGACTTTTACGCTGAACCGCATGCTGCGGGCCTGCCAGACGCCGTGGCTGGTGCGGCAGGATGCCGACGATCTCGCCACGCCGGATCGGCTGGCACGGATCCTGGAGGCCATCAAGGAGCATCCGGATGCGGGCATGTTCTACTCCAACGCGGCTTACTATCCGCGGCGGCGCAGTGTAGGCCTGTATCGCTGCACACGCGGCACGCCGGACCAGATCCGCTCGGTGGCGCGCTCCGGATACCTTCCTGCCATCTGCCATCCCAGCGCGACACTGAACGTGGCCAAAACGCTTGCCGTGGGCGCATACCGCCCTGGCATCCAGTGCGAGGACGCGGACCTGTGGTGGCGCATGGCGCTTGCCTACGACATCCATTTCATCCCCGACGTGCTGCTGCTGTACCGGCAGAACGCGAACAGCCTCACCACGCGCAACCTGCACGAGCAGGCGCTGCATGGCCTTTACGTGCAGTACCTGCTGCTGTCGCAACTGCAAAGCAGGGTTCCCGAAACACTGGGCCAGGTGCAGGATGAACTGCTCGCCCTGCTCCAGAAGACGCCGCTAGTAGCCAAGGAAAAGCTGCGCCTGTTCAACATGCACCTGGGCGAAGGCAAGCCGGTGGCGGCCCTGCGCGCTTTGCTCTCCTCCTTCGTCGCTTCTCCCCGGTATGTGCTTGGCCGCGTTCGCGACGAGATGCTGCCCTCAGGCTCCATTGCCAATGGAGTGGAACCGCAACTGTTTCAGCAAAGGAAAGACACGCTGTGGCCTCAACACTCTTCCGTCTGAGAAGCGCCGCGGCTGCGCGGCTGCACGATGGCACCTCCATGGTCCATCCGTCCGAACAGCGCGTCTACTTTGGCGCTGCGCCGGTGGACGTGGTCGACATGGAATCTGCCGCCAGCTGGCTGCTGCTTGAGCTGCAGCAGAGGCAGACGGAACCGCCGCAGGAACCGCTGCAGATCATGGGGCCGAATGCTTTCCTGGTGTCGCTGGCATCGCGCAACCGCAACTTCGCCGAGGCACTGAACCGCGCCACGCTGTGCCTGCCAGACGGCATTTCGGTGGTGTGGGCTGCCAGACTGCTCGGCGTCCACATGCCGGAGCGGGTGCCGGGTGGCGAGTTCATGGAGCGGATGTGCCAGCTTTGCGCGGAGCACGGCCTCTCGATCTACCTGCTGGGCGGCATGCCCGGGGCAGCTTTCGGAGCAGCCCAAGCATTGCAGCAGCGCTATCCAGGGCTGCTGATCGCCGGCACCGATTGTCCGCCGCTTGGCTTTGAACAGGACGAGCAGCTGAACGACGCGGTGCTGGCGCGCATCACGGCGGCCAAGCCTGACCTGCTCTGCGTGGCGCTGGGTGCGCCCAAGCAGGAGATCTGGATGTTGGATGAGTGTGGAAGCCTGCCAATCGGCGCCGCACTGTCCGTGGGCGCAGCGTTTGACACGCAGGCAGGGTTGAGGAAGCGGGCGCCACGCTGGACGCACGGTATTGGCATGGAATGGCTGTACCGGTTGGCGATGGAGCCACGCCGTTTATGGAAGCGCTACCTGCTTGGCAACCTTGCCTTTCTGTCGATTGTTGCAGAGGAGTGGGGGCGGCAGCGTCGCGCGCAGGCGGTGGCGAAGCTGCTGCACTCCGGGCCTGGACACCCGCTGGAAGCCGATACGCAGCCGGGAGAAAAAGGTCCGGACGAGCTGCTGCATGCCTCCGCGGGCTTCACGGCGGAGCATGGATCGCCCTCGGACTCGAAGCACAACTGAGAGCGAGACAGGCGCGGAATGCCCCGCGCAGCATGGGGCAAAAGCGTGTTCCTAACGACGGGTCGCTCGCCGCCTCGCCTGAGCGGCCGCGACCGGCCGTATCGCCGAGGCAGGCGTCAGGCAGCGGATGAGCAGCAGGCGGGCGGCCTAGCGGCACGGGCAGTCCGATGCGTCAAGCGGCCCACGATGCGCTAGACGGGTAGAGTGCGTCCGTCGGATCAGGCGGGCTGCCACACTTCGACGCGATTGCCTTCGGGGTCGGTGAACCACCCGAAGTGGCCGAACTCGTACTGTTCGCGCCTCGAATCGATGGGGATGCCGGCGGCGGCAAGGCGGTCCAGGATGGCGGCGAGATCGTCAACCCGAAAGTTGAACATGGCAGGTTGCGCGGTTGGGAAATAGTCGTTGCCACGGGAGAACAGGGCGATTGCGAACTCCGCCTCCGGTGGCGCCTTGGGAAAGACGAAGCCGGCCGGACCGTGTTCGAGGCCGAGGTGCTCGGCATACCAGGAGTACGGGACCTTGGGGTTCTCTGCGCGCAAAAAACACACCGCCAAAGCCGGTGATCTTCGCCATCGTTGCCTCCTCAGGAGTGCGGGATGCAATGCACAGGGAACTTGTACCCATCCCGCGATATCTCTCCACTGCAATCTGCGTGTATCCCGGGCCATACGGCCGGTCAGGCGGGGCGGCGGTGGGCGGATGGCACGGGGCGAACGAGGTCCCGCAGGCGACGGCGGGTCTGCTGCGGCAACACCAGGAAGACCACGAGTGGTACGAGGTTGGCGAGGCGCACCGGTGCGACCGTGAGGGCGAGGCGGAGCAGCGCGAATCGCTCCAGCCAGGGCATACCCTGGGCCTGTGCCGCGCACTCGGTCGCGAAGAATGCAGACAGGGCTTTGGGCGTGAAGAGATGGCGGCGCTGCAACGCCCAGTTGGCGGAAAGGTGCCAGTCGCGAACGCGTCCGACGCTTTGGCGCTCCCCTTCCACGTGGAAGACCACGAGCGGGGTGGTGCCGACGCAGCGGATGGCCACGCTGGGGTCAGCGGCGGCGCGCAGCAGCCAGTCCCAGTCCTGGTGCTTGCGCAGGCCCGGGGTAAACGGTAGGCGCAGCAGCAGCCGGCGCGGGATCAGCAGGGTCGAGGTCTGGAGCAGCGCGTCGCCGTAGCGCCAGCCGCGGCGGCAGAAAAGGTACTCGGCCAGGGGCTCGGCAGGGTCGTAGGGCAGACGCGGCCACTGTTCTTCCCACTGGGGGCTGCGGGCGAGCACGGGGCAGCTGAGCACGACATCCTGGCTGGCCGCGAAGTTGCCTCCGGAGGTTGCCGCAGTCAGACCAGCCACCGCAGCACGGGAATCCCTCGATGCAGCCAGATCATTCGCCGCAGCCGGGTGAGGCCTTGCATCCGGCTCACGTGCCGCAGCCGGAGCATGAGCCCCGGGCGTGTCAGGGTGCTCGAGGGCGTCGAAGTACTCCAGTTGCGCGGCCAGTTTGCCTGGCAGCCAGAGGTCGTCGTCGTCCAGGAAGGCGATCCAGTCACCGGAGGCAGCGCGGACGCCGGTGTTGCGGGCTTCGCCGCCGCCGACCGAGGCCAGCAGGGGCAGCACCCGGAGCCGCGGATCGTGGATGCAGTCGAGCACGACCTGCGAAGAGAGGCTGAGATGGCCGCTGGATTCGGGGCCGTCGATGACCACGATGACCTCCATGGGGGCGTGGGTCTGCGCCAGGGCGCTCGCAACGGCGAGCCGGACCATGGCAGCGCGGTTGCACGTGGGGATAACAACGCTGACGCGGTGGCGCATGGATCGAAGCTCCGTGCGGGCGGTGCCCGGGAATATGCTTGCTGTGCGGGGTGTTGCCTGCAGGTTAAGCGATGGACGCGAAACACAAGGCAGCCGCGCGCGCCGGCAGGTACACCGAGGTAAGCGGATGGGAATGACAGAGAACGAGGCGGGCGAGTGACCGGGGCGAAGGCGGGTGCGCCGAGCCGCGTCGCGGTGGTGGGGTCTGGCCCGAACGGACTGGCGGCCGCGCTGGTGATGGCGCACGCGGGCTTCCAGACCGAGGTGCTGGAAGCCCAAGCGACGCTGGGTGGCGCATGCCGCACGCTGCCGCTGACGCTGCCCGGCTTCCGGCATGATTTTGGCTCGGCGGTGCACCCGCTGGCAGCCGGCTCGCCGTTTCTGCGGCAGCTGCCGCTGGAGAAGCACGGACTGCGTTGGCTGCACCATGAGGCGCCGCTGGCGCATCCGCTGGCGGACGAAACGGCAGTGGTGCTGGAGCGGAGCCTGGACTCGACAGTGAAGGACCTGGGCCCGGATGGGGCCGCGTGGCGGCGCATGGTGGGGCCGTTGGTGGAGCACTGGGACGAGATGGTGCCGGATTTGTTACAGCCGCTGTTGCGCATTCCGAGACACCCATTGTGGCTGGCGCGCTTTGGATTGTTTGCGGCGCAGCCGGCGCGCCTGCTGGCCGACACGATGTTCAAAACAGAGCGGGCGCGAGCCTTGTTTGCGGGGCTGGCGGCACACTCGTTCCTGTCGCTGGACGCGCCGTTTTCAGCAGCGGTGGCGCTGGTGCTGGGCGCGGCAGCGCACGCGGTGGGCTGGCCGATTCCGGAGGGCGGCGCGGGCAGCATCACTGGGGCCATGGCGAGCCTGCTCGCGGACTGGGGTGGGGCCGTGGAGTTGAACCGCGAGGTGCGGTCGCTCGACTCCCTGGGGGGCCGGTATGAAGCAATTACGTTCTTCGACACGACTCCGGGGCAGATGCGCAGGCTTGCGGGCGATCGCTTTCCGGCGAGTTACGCGCGCAAGCTGGCGCGGTTCCGGCCGGGACCGGCGGCGTTCAAGGTGGACTATGCACTGAGCGAACCGATTCCCTGGACAGCGGCCGGATGCCGCAGGGCGTCTACCGTGCACCTGGGCGGAACGCTGGGCGAGATTGCACGATCGGAACGGCGGATGCTGCGCGGCGAGCGCACCGACGACCCGTACGTGCTGGTGGCGCAGCCGACGCTGCGGGACCCCACCCGCGCGCCCGCAGACAGGCACGTGGCCTGGGCGTACTGCCATGTGCCGCATGGCTCGCAGGTGGATGCCGTCGAGGCGATCGAGGCGCAGATGGAGCGGTTCGCACCGGGGTTCCGCGAGTGCGTGCTGCATCGCAGCGTAGCTTCGCCGCGCACGCTCGAGGCAGGCGACGCGAACCTTCAAGGCGGCGACATCAGCGGGGGCGCGATGGATATTGTGCAGCAACTATTTCGACCGACGCTGCGCGCGTATCGGACCCCGGACCCGCTGCTGTTTCTTTGCTCTTCGTCCACGCCGCCAGGCGCGGGCGTGCACGGGATGTGCGGCTACAACGCGGCGAACGCGGCGTTGCGGCGCTGGTAGCCGAGCCGCATGGCCGATGCTGCGGGAGAGAATGCAGGCGGCGTGTAAATAAATCGTGAATGCTCTGAAACGAAACAGCAACTATGCCCGTCCAAACGCTGACTTAAGCAGCGGTGCCAGTGGGCCGGCAGTGAGCTAGTGGCACAGGAGGGCTTTTGCAGCGAAGACGCCTTGGAACTCTCGCCCTGTTCACAGCACACACCGTCCTGCTGGTTTCCGGGAGCCTTGTGCCCCCCGCGTATGCGGAGGAAGCTGCACAGAAGCTGTCGCTGTCGGGCAGCGTCAAGGACCCGAGCGGCGCGATCGTACCCGGTGCGCTGGTGGAGATCACGGATGCGCAGGGCAAGCGCTCCACGACGACGGCGGATGCGGCGGGCGTGTACCGCTTTGCGGAGCTGGCGGATGGCACGTACACGGTTGCTGTCTCGGCCGGCGGTTTTGCCACCAACACCGTTACAGGTTTGCAGGTGAGCGCCTCCAGGCCGGTGCTGCTGAATGTGACACTGCAGATTGAAACCGCGCGGCAGGATGTGCAGGTCACGCCAGGGGGCGCGACGGACACGGCGCCGGACCGCAATGCGGATGCGATCTCGATCAGCGGATCCGCGCTGGACATGCTCTCGACCGATACCGGCATGATGCAGCAGCAGTTGCAGGCGATGGCGGGCGCGACGGGCGATAGCGGGAGTGCATCGCTGTACGTGGATGGATTTTCCAACGGCAAGATGCCGCCCAGGAGTACGATTCGCGAGATCCGCATCAACCAGAACCCTTACTCGGCGGAGTACGAGGAGCAGGGTGGAGGCCGGATCGAGATCTTTACGAAGCCGGGCACGGACAAGCTGCATGCGGAGGTGACCGCGTATGGAACGGACTCATCGTTCGACTCGCAGAACCCGTTTGCGACGGAGCCGCAGCCGTTTCACACGTGGAACCTGGAGGCTGACTCAAACGGACCGCTGGGGAAGAAAACTTCGTTCCTTGCGGGGATTCGCCTGAATCATGCGGCCAACGTGTCAGTGGTGAACGCCGTGACGCTGGACAACAACAACAACCAGACACCGCTGGAGGCAGTGGTGGATTCGCCGACGGACTACAACGGGTTGTCGGTCAAGATCGACCGGCAGATCAGCACCAGCAACACGCTGACGGCGCGGGTGGACTACGGGCACCAGAACCAGCAGAACTCTTCGGTTGGCCAGCTGCAGTTGGCGTCCCAGGGCTTCGGGCTGGTGAACAACTTCACGATTCTGCAGATGAGCGACTCGCAGATCTACGGGCCCAAGATTGTGAACGATACGCGCTTCCAGTATCAGCGGGCGCGCTCCACGCAGGACCCGGTGAGCACGGCGGCGGCGCTGGTGGTGCAAGGCGCATTCACCGGCGGCGGCAGCGCGCTGGGGCACATCACCGACAATACCGACCAGTACGAGTTACAGAACTACGCGACGTTCGACCTGGGCAAGCACTTTGTGCGCGCCGGGATACGGCAGCGTATTGGTCGCGATGCGAACAGTTCGACGGCCAACTACAACGGCGAGTACATCTTCTCAACGCTGGGGGCGTACCAGGCAGCGGAGCAGCAGATCGCGGCGGGCGCGACCACGGTGGCGGGTGCAAGCCAGTTCAACATCACCACCGGCGACCCCGCGGCGACGGTGCTGCTGGCGGACACGGGGCTCTTTGCCGAGGATAGCTGGAAGATCACGAGGAAGTTTACGGCCACCTATGGACTGCGCTTCGAGACGCAGAATCACATCACGGACGAGCACGACTTTGCGCCGCGGCTTGCGGCTACCTACAACATCGGCGGCGATGGCAAGAAGCCGCCGCTGTTTGCGCTGCAGATGGGCTTCGGCGTGTTCTACACGCGGTTCCCGATCGCGGACCTGCTGCAGGCGACTCGACTGAATGGCGTGTCGCAGTCGCAGTATGTGCTGACCAACCCGGTGACGTATCCGCAGATACCGGCGGCGAGTGCGTTGCAGGGTGTGGGGCAGGTGCCGCCGACGCTGTACCGCATCGGCAGCACGTACCGCTCGCCGTATCTGCTGTATCCGAGTGTGAGCCTGGAGCACTCGTTCCACGGGGGCAGCCAGCTTTCCTTCGGATATCGAGGATCGCGCGGAGAGCACCTGTTGTTGCAGCACAACATCAACGCGCCACTGCCCGGCACGTATAACCCCGCGGTGCCGACGAGCGGGGTGCGGCCGTTCGGCACGCTGCAGAACATCAACCAGTACGACACGGAAGGCGTGTCCAACAGGAACCGTCTGTTTGTGAACGGGCATGTGCACACCAAGCCGCTGGAGGTTTTCGCGAACTACACCTTCGGCTATGCGCGGTCGGACACGAGTGGCGGCTTCCCGATGAACCAGTACGATGCGCGTGCGGATTATGGAAGGGACAGCTGGGACCCGCGCAATCGTTTGTTCCTGGGAGAGTTTCACCACATGCCGGGCGGGGTGAGCGGCGGCTTTTTCATGATTGCGCAGACGGGTACGCCGTTCGACATCGTGCTGGGCAACGATCTGAACGGGGATAGCCAGTTCAACGACCGGCCGTCTTTTGCCACGGACCTGACGCGGGCCAGCGTGGTGCGCACGCAGTACGGCAACTTCGATACCGCCCCGATTGCCGGGCAGAAGATCATTCCGCACAACTATGGCAACGGGCCGGGCGTGCTGTTGCTCAACACGTACTGGGAGAAGAGCTTCGCGTTCGGGCCGAGGCTTCAGCCGGGGCCGGATGATCCGAAACCGGTGCTGAAGGCGGGGCAGAAACCACCGGAGCTGCCGCAGAAGTATGCGTTCACCGCGTCGGTCGAGGCGGAGAACCTGTTGAACCACGTGAACCCTTCGCCACCGGTTGGCACGCTTGGCTCGGCGCTGTTCGGCAAGTCGAATGCGCTGAATCAGAACTACACGCAGGGCTCGGCGAATCGGCAGATTATGTTTATTGCCAAGTTCAGCTTCTAAATGAGCTAGTGACAGTTACATTCAAGACTCAACGGCAAGACCGCCTGCGCGGCTGACGGCCACTTCGTGGCGGATCTTTCTTTAAAGGGCGTTCAGGGCCGCTTAGAATGGTGGGCAGTGGTGGCGGAAACTGCTGCCTGCGCTTGAATCTCTCTTACTGGATGTGCCCGTGTTGCGAGTGTCTCGGCTTTTGAGTGGTGCTGTGGTGGTAGCGGCTTCCCTGCTGTGTGGAACCAGCGGGTGGGCGCAGGCGAGTGCCAACCTTGCGAAGTTTGGCTGGTATGCGGATCCCGAGGTGCATATCTTCGGTGGCGCGTACTGGATCTATCCGACGTCATCGAACCCGGCACCGGCAAGCGGCGAGCATCGCACGTTCAACGCGCTGCAGCAGCAGTTGCGCGGGCGGCCGGTGGTGCACCCGGTGTACCTGCTGCATACGTCGCTGGACGCGTTTCGCTCGACCGACCTGGTGCATTGGCAGAAGCAAGCGGATGTGCTGGATGTGAAGAACGTGGGCTGGGCGGCGTATGCGATCTGGGCGCCTTCGGCGATCGAGCTGAACGGGAAGTATTACCTGTTCTTTGCGGCCAACGATATCCAGAAGAACGACACGAACCCGGGCGGGATCGGCGTGGCGGTAAGTGACAAGCCAGGTGGGCCGTTTGTGGATGCGCTGGGCAAGCCGCTGATCGGCGCATTTCACAACGGGGCGCAGCCGATCGATCCCATGGTTTACAAGGATGACGATGGCTCGATTTACCTGTACTACGGAGGCCAGGGGCACTGCAACGTGGCCAAGCTTTCGGCGGATCTGAAGCAGGTGATCCCGATGAAAGATGGCTCGCTATATCGCGAGATCACGCCGGAGCATTACGTGGAAGGCCCGTTCATGCTGAAGCGTAAGGGCGTGTACTACTTCATGTGGTCGGAAGGTGACTGGGGCGGGTCGAGCTACGGGGTGGCGTATGCCAAAAGCACGAGCCCGACCGGGCCGTTCGTGCGCGTAGGCAAAATCCTGCAGACGGACCCCGCGGTCGCGAACGGGCCGGGGCACCACTCGGTGCTGCAGATACCGGGCACGGACGAGTGGTACATCGTGTATCACCGGCACCCGCTGGGGACGACCGGGCCGAACGAGCGCGTGCTGGCGATCGATCGGATGGTGTTTGACGCGCACGGCGATATTGAGCCGGTGAAGATGACGATGCAGGGCGCGGGGCCGCTGCCCGTAGCCGGGGCGGCGCGGAAGCACTAAGATTCGTCCTGGTGCAGGGCGGTCTGGATCGCGACTCGCCGGGCGGGGCGAAAGCAGCCGGGTCCGGCCGCCTGCTCGCGGTGGGTGCGCATGTTTGTAAGTCTGACCCGGTTACGACTACGGTCTGTCCGGTTTGTGCCCGGGTTCATGCTGCATGCGGTGCAGGCCAACCAGCAGGTAAGCCGTGCAGCCGGGTTTCAAAAGGGCGTGTTGCTGTGGGATCGACGCTGGTGCTTCTGGACGATGACCGGATGGGACAGCCAGGAGAGCATGCGAGCGTTTATGACCAGCGGCGCGCACCGGAAGGCGATGCCGCGCCTGATGGAGTGGTGCGACGAAGCCTCGGTGGCGCACTGGGTGCAGGATGAAGCGGCGCTGCCGGAGTGGACGGAGGCGGACCGCAGGATGCGCGAGAGTGGGCGCGCGTCCAAGGTGCGACAGCCCAGTGCGCGGCATGCGGGGTTGCAGTACGACGCTCCGCGAACCACAGCGACTGGATCGATTCCAAAAGCCTGAGCAGGTGCTTGGAGGGCAATTGCCCGCCCTGCGGACGCTCGTTGCCCGGGGCAAGCGGCAGACCGCTGCTGCTCAGCCGCGGCGGCCTTTGGACCGGGGAGCATCGCTTCCGGTTTGCGCGAGCACGGCTTCAACGACCTCGGGATGGAGCGTCTGCGGGCGCATGGCGGCCCACGGGTCATTGTGTGGCGCGGCGCGCTCGCGCCAGTCGGCAAAGTTGGAGATTGCGAAGGTGGGCGGCCCCGAGGCGAGCTCGTCCCAGCGCAGCGGCACGGCCACGCGCATGCCCGAGCGCGCCCGCGGGGACCACGGGGCGATGGCGGTGGCGCCGCGCTCGTTGCGCATCCAGTCGATAAAGATGCGGCCGGTGCGGGCGGCTTTTGTCATTTTGATCAGGTAGAGCCTGGGGTCGGTGCTCTCGATGGCGGCGGCGATGCCACGCGCGAACAGGCGCATGGCGGGCCACTCGATGGAGGGTTCAAGCGCGACCACGAGATGGAGGCCCTTGCCGCCGGTGGTCTTGATGAAGCTTTCGAGTTGCAGCTCCTGGAGAAAGGCGCGAATGGCGTGGGCGCTTGCGACCAGCGTGTCCCAGGCGAGGGCTTCGTCCGGGTCGAGATCAAGGATGAGGCGGTCGGGCTGCTCGAGCGAGGCGGCAGTGGAGCCCCAAGGGTGCAGCTCGAGCACGCCGAGCTGTGCAAGCGCCTGGAGCGACTCGGGAGTTTCGAGGGCGATGTAGTCCTCGGAGTGCGCGGGGTTGTCGCGGTCGGGGATGGGGATGGCGGCGACGCTCGCGGGGAGGCCGACGGCGACGTGCTTCTGGAAGAAGCACTTGGCGGAAGTGCCGCCAGGGCAGCGCACGATCGAGACCGGGCGGTGGAGCAGGTGCGGGAGCATTGCGGGGGCAACGGCGGCGAGGTAGTCGGCGAGCTGCTGCTTGGTGGTGTTGCTGGTGGCGTCCAGGATCTTGTCGGGGTGGGTGAGGCGGGTCTGGGACTTGGTTGGTGCGGGGGACTGGGCCGGGGTGGATGGGGCTGGCTGCTCGAGCTTTGCGGCGGCTGGCTTTTTTGCGGGTCGCGTTCTGGGTGCTGGCACCGGGGCCGGAACGTCCGGGACGGGTTCGCTGTTTCGCACAGTGACAGGCTCAGCCTCCGCCTTGCTGTTCCGGGCTTTGCGGGGGGCTGCGGCCTTGCTGGCCGCCAGGACAGGGGTTTGGGTGCTGGCGGAGATGGGGCTCTTTTTCGGAGCGCCGGTACCGCTGGCGAGTGGCGCGGTTTGGCTACCTGCGGCTGGGGCGGCTTCTGTGTCTGGCGCTGGAGTAGTTGCTGTTTTTTTGACGGAGGACTTTGAGCCTGGCTTTGACGGCGTAGAGGGTGGCTCAACTTGGCGGGCAGCCTCCTCTCGAACGGTGATTTTCGCCTCCTCATCGGGGCGGAGCAAGAGGGTTTCTTCGCGGAGAACTTCGCTGGCGGGCTTGTCGGTGCGCAGGCCCTGGAAGGACGCATGGCGGAGCGAGCCGTCAGCGGTCCAGGTAGCGAACTGCACTTCGCAGACCAGCTCAGGGCGGACCCAGAGGCCGTCCTTCTTGGCTTCCCAGCCGAGCGGGGCGCTGTAGGCGGGTTTGGCCTGGCGCAGGGGTTCAAGGAGGGCGCGCACGTCGCGCGCCGTGGCCTGCGAGAAGCCGGTGCCGCAGCGGCCGCAGTGGATCAGCGCGCCGTCCTGGTAATAGCCGAGCAGCAGCGAGCCGAGGCCGGTGCCACGGTCCTTGGGCGGGGTAAAACCGGCAATCACGAACTCCTGCCGGTGGGTGCACTTCAGCTTGAGCCAGGTATCGGAGCGGCCGCTCTGGTAGCGCGATTCGCCGTGCTTGGTGATGATGCCCTCGGCACCAACCTCGCAGGCGTGCGCGTAGACCCGGTCGGCAGACTGCTCGAGATGCTGCGAGAAGAGCAGCAGCGGGTCGTCGGCCTCCGGGATTAGCGGCTCGAGGATGAGCTTGCGCTGGCGCAGGGGCACGCGGCGCAGGTCGTGCCCGTCGAGGTAGAGCAGGTCGAAAACGAAGTAGGAGAGGGTGGCGGCTTCGCCTTTTTCAAACGCGGCCTGCAGGGTGGCGAAGCTGCTCTGTCCGTCGGCGTCGAGGGCGACGAGCTCGCCGTCAAGGATCGCCTGCTCCACCGGGAGCTTCGCGCAGGCGCGGGCCACGGCCTTCATGCGGTGCGTCCAGTCAAGGCCGGAGCGGGTGAATAGCGTCGCGGTGAGGGCGCCTGCCTTGTCGTGGCGCAGGTGGGCCTGCACGCGGTAGCCGTCAAGCTTGAGCTCGTGGAGCCAGCCGGAGCCGGGCGGCGCGGTTTGCGCAGGCGAGGCGAGCTGGGGCGGGATGAAGGCGGGCATGGGAGTGAGGGGTGCGCCCTGGAGCCAGGAGTCGGTGGTGCTGTGTTCGGCGGGGGGCTGCCTGGAAGCTGGTTCGCGATCTTGGCTGGGAGCTTCCTGATGGGCGGCAGCGGCGGCCGGGTCGGCAGCTTTGGCGGGAGCGGTGTCCGCGTCGTCAGCTCCTCGGGAAGCGGCCCCGGCAGCTCGTCCCTCTGTGCGCTTTGCTGGAGCAGGAGCCTTGTTTGCCTTGGTGGCGCGCTTTACGCTGGCGGTCTTGTTGGCTGCGGCCGCGGACGATGCTGCGGGCTTCGCCACTTTGGGCGGGTCCGGATCGGGCTCTTGGTCCGACTCGGAGCCGGGCTTGCCGGGGATGGGCGTTGCTTTCAGATGTGCGTTGCTGAGGCGAGCTTTGAGGCGGGAGCGGTTGGCGGGCGGGTGGTCGCCTGCTTCCCCGCTGCCGTGCTCGGCGGGGCGCGAGTTCCAGACGTGGTCCTCGGCGGCGGCGATGGCTTCGAGCGAGCGGCCGGTCACGACGGAGTCGGGCGCCTCGTCGGTGATAGCCGGGGCGTCAGCAGGTCGCTCGTTGCCGTCGTGTTCCTTGATCAGAAGCCAGTTGGGCTTGGCGTCTCCCTTGGAGTGGTCGCCGGCCCAGCGGGAGTTCATGCGGATCAGCGTCCAGCGGCCTTCGAGCTTGGTGCCGTGGAGGATGAACTTGATGGCGCCCTTTTGGAGGCCCTCGTCGAAGTCATGGCCGGGGAGCGGCTCCCAGGTGCCCTGGTCCCAGACCAGCACGGTGCCGCCGCCGTACTGGCCGCGCGGGATGGTGCCTTCGAAGCCGCCGTACTCCATGGGATGGTCTTCGACCTGGACGGCGAGACGCTTGTCCGCTGTGTTGTAGGACGGGCCTTTTGCGCAGGCCCAGCTCTTGAGCACGCCGTGCCAGCCGAGGCGGAAGTCGTAGTGGAGGCGGGTGGCGGCGTGTTTCTGGATGACGAACGGGAGGGTATTGGCACTGGTTGGCGCGGCGCTGTCGCCGGAGGGCTCGGCGGTGGTGGCAAAGTCACGCATGGCGCGGTAACGCTCGAGTTGGGCATCGACTTCATCGCGGGCAGTGGCAGGCGGGGACGACTTGTCGGGGGACGCTGCCGGCGCCCTGGACTTCTTTGCAGCCGTGGGCGGCACGGTATTCGCGGCAGGCGCGGTCTTTCGCTTCGCTGCTGTTTTCCTGGGAGTCTTGCTGGTCGCCATCGAACACCCCGCGCACTGGGAGGATCGCTCAACGCATGGGCCGGCCGAAAGCCGGCCCATGCGCGGGCTGGTTAAAAGTGGTGGATACGCTCGTCAGCGACCGGAACGGGTGTGGGGCGGGTAGCGACTTCGCGCTCTAGGGAACGGCTGACCAGGTCGCGGGAGCCGAGGCCCACGGCGAGGGCGAGCGCGAGCACGATGCCGCCGAACAGGATGCCGAAAGCCAGATCGACGATGTGGCCGCCAATGGCGAGGTGGTCGAGCACCATGGCAGCGGTGAGTACGAGCACCATCCACTTGACGCCGGTGCCGAGCAGGCGGGCGTACTGGAGGTTCATGTTGACGCCCGAGATCAGCACGGAGCGGCCGAGCACGCGGGCTACCAGGGTGCCAACGAAGAGCAGCACCAGCGCACCGATGACGCGGGGCACGTAGGAGAAGACATAGGCGGAAAGTCCGGTGTCGGAGGAGCCGGCCTCGAAGGCGGAGATGCCGACCAGGACGCCCAACAGGAACACACCCCAGAAGACGACCCGCGCGATCAGCAGCGAGGGCGAGTGGGTCCATTCGGCGAAGTTGTCGCTCTGCTCAAAGCGTGCGTCGAAACGGAGGGCGGCGAGAATGCGACGCACGCCAAAAGCAAGCCCTGCGGCGACGGCCCAGAAGATCAGCAGGACCACCACGAACGCCACGATACCCGGCAGCAGCATCACGATCTTGGTGATGACGCGCCCTACTGAATCCTGCAAAGACTGTGCGATCTGCTGACCCATTGCGGTTCCTCCGGTTTGGTGCGGTGCGTCCTCGCGACGCGGTGTTGCCTGGTTTGCTGCGCCTTACGGCTGCGCAATTGTTCTCACAGGGGATGCGTTTCGGTGACTTGCACCCCGTATCCGGCGCCGCAGGGGCCGCGGATCCTTCGCTGCACTCAGGATGACAGCCCTTTTGAACCCTTGGGAAGCGGCTTCGATGCCGTTTCTCTCCGTCATGCGGAGCCTCGCCCAGGACTGCTGCTGCCGACTATGGATTGAACCGGTCGGGCCAGCGCCAGCGGCGCACCAGGTATGGCTTGCCGTCTTCAAAGGCACGGGCCAGGCGTTCGGCGCGGGCCTCAGCCTGAAACGCCGGGTCGGCGGATGCCTCCTGGATGTACGACGCGACCCAGCCAAGGTAGAGCGGGGTAAGCGCGCCGAGCAAGTGGGTGCGGTTGATGGTGCGGAGGCGGTAGCCCAGCGCGAAGTCGTAGATGATGCGCACCCAGAGCTCGTCGGGCAGGCGGAACCTCTCGGCAGGCAGCAGGGTGATCCGCTTGAGATCGAGCAAGGTGACGGGCGGCAGGATCATGCCCCAGACATCCTGCAGCGAGCGCGAGCCGAGCACAAAGGACTTGATCATGGGCGCAGTGTCGACTGTTTCCGAGCTGAGCGGCGCCGCGACGGGGGCCGCGAACTGCGAGAACGGCACGGAATGCTGCGCGGCCCTGACCCTTTGCCAGAGCGGCGCGTGGAGTTCCATCTCGCCGAAGGTGGAGCCCACGAGCTGCGCGATCACGGTGGCGAGATCGAGGTCGCCGGACGGCGTGGGGTGCTGAAGACCGAGGCGGACCTCGGCGACGGTTGCGTCCATGGCGGCGGCCACGGTGGTTGGCCACAGGACCGAGGTGCCGGTGGAGCCGCCGGAGTGGGCGCGCATACGCAGGCGGGCGGCCATGCGGCTGGACAGGGCGAAGTCGGGCGCAAGCGGAAAGCGCACGTGCTTGCCATAGAGGGCGCGGGTGAGCGGCGCCAGGATGCTGTGGTTGAGCAGTCCGTCAAACGGACCCTGCGCGTAGGACGCCATGACGAGGTCAGCTTCGCGGGTGAGCACGGGCGCGGTGAGCTGCAGCAGTGCGGAGGGCTCAAGCGCGGCGAGGTCAGGGTGCAGCAGCACCACGGACTGCGCGCTGCTGTCACTCGCCAGGGCGAGCAGAGCAGCCTGGGCCGCGGCGGTCTGCGCCCAAGGCGAGGCCGGGGTGCCGGTTGCCTCGGCAGTGGGCAGCGGGTAGGACAGCAGATCAAGCTCGGGCGTGATGGCAGTGCGCGTGGTGTCGGCACCGGCGTAGGCCAGGGTGACATGCGTGCCCTGCATCGCGGCAGCCAGCGAGGCGGCATGCGCCCGGACCAGGTCGATATCGGCAACACCGGTGATGCCGGCGAACAGGGTTGCGGCAGGAGCCGTTGCCGGACCGGCCCCGGGGCTCGCCGGCTCCGCAACAGGTGCGGTCGGCAGCACGGGCTCCGCCGCTGCGGGGTGAGTAAGGAGCTCGGGTTCTGTTTCCATCGGCTCTGCTTCCATTCGTGACATGCGCTTGTGTTGCTCCAAGGTAGAACGGTGCGGTTATTGCCCACCCCAGGCCACGGGGCCGCGGGAGAGTTGCAGGATGCCGGACAAGGGAATGCGCACCCAGGTGGGGCGGTTATTCAGTTCGTAGACCAGTTCATAGAGTGCCTTGTCGAGTAGATACACGTCGAGCAGCTGTGTAAATCCTGCATCGTCAGAAGGCACGATAGGCGAGCCGGCAGTGGTTTTGCGGTAGGAGGCGAGGAACTCCGCGGAGACCGCTGCTTCCCAGAGGCGGGCCCAGGGTTCGAGCTGGTCGTAGTCCTGCGGGCGGCGTGCCGTGGAGCGGTTAAGCGCGGCATACGCGGCGTAGGAGAACGAGCGCAGCATGCCGGCTACATCCTTCATCGGCGACTGGCGAGCGCGACGTTCTGCAAGCGAGCGAGCGGGCTCACCCTCGAAGTCGAGGATCACGAAGTCGCCCTTGGAGCGCAGCACCTGGCCGAGGTGATAGTCGCCGTGGACGCGGATGCGTACAGGCGCTGTCTCAAAGGCGGAGAGTGCGGCGAACTTGGCAAGGATGGCGCGGCGGCGGCTGAGCAGCAGCCCGGCGAGCTCGATGGTGCTCTCGGAGGCCTCGCCGGTGTTTTTGCCGAGCGCGGCACGTAGCGTATCGAAGGCATGCGCGCCGTGGGCGGCCAGCTCTTCCTGCAGGGCGCGCAGGTCGTCGGCGGACAGAGTGTCGGAGCCGAACGCGGGATCGCTGGTTTGCTGCGCAAGGGCCAGGTGCATCTCGGCGGTGCGGCGGCCCAGGGTGCAGGCTGCCTCGAGATAGTACCCGGCGGCATCGCGTGCCTGCGCCATGGCGGGGCCGTCGTGATCGATCGCGGCACCGGGTTTGGGCAGTGAGGCGAGTGGGTACTGCGAGGCGAGACGGCCCTCGTAGAAGCGCTGCAGTTCTTCCAGTGTCCACTGCCAGCCGTCGCCCTCGTTGGGCACGAGGCCCTGGAGCATGGCGATGGTTGCGGGCTCCTGCCCGTCGGCGGAGTACTCGATGGATCCGCCGAATGGAGCGATGTTGCGGAAGGGCGCGACCTCGGTCAGGAAGCGGCCAATCTCCGTATCAGGGTTGGGGCCGAACTGCAGGCGGCGGAACAGCTTCAGGATCAGGCGGTCGCCGTAAAAGATCGACGTGTTGCTCTGCTCGGCCGAGGAGCGGCGCGGCGCAAGAGTGCCGGTGCCGCGCAGGTCGGTGAAGACCGAGGACGCGGTGCCGCGCAGTGCGCCATTGCGCATGGGCAGCTCTTCCCCGTGCGCAAGCAGGGTGAGCAGCGCGTTGGCGGCTTCGTCGGTGTACATGGCGTCGGCAAGGATGCCGGTGGCGCCATTGGCGAGGCCCGGCACCAGCACGGTGCCGATGATCGCAGTGGGCGAGGCTTCGCGCAGCGCAGTGGCGGCTTCGCCGAAAAGCATGGTGAGCGGCACGAGATAAATATCGGGTGCGGCTACCTCCTGGTCGGTGTAGCGCACCTCGACCACAGCGAGGGCGATGGAGCTGGTTGCGCTGGTAGCCAGCGGAGACCAGTCTGTCACCGTGGTAGTGGCGATTGTGCGGCTCTTGGCGCCGAACCAGCGCTGGCGCGGCATGTAGTCGGGCAGCAGGCGCTGCTCGAACAGGCGGCCGGCGGCAGCGAAGACCGACTCCCAGTCATGCTGCTGACGGATGGAGAGGTGCGTCTCTCCTTCCGGGCTGGCTGCCTCCTGGATGGCCGCGCGGTCGGGCGAGGGCTGCAGCTCAAGCCAGAAGAAGCCGTAGGACGCGAGCGTGACGTGGTATGGCGCCTTGGTGATTTCGGGGAACTCGACGTAGCCGAGCATCTCGACCGGCGTCATGCCTTCGAACTCGGCGAGATCAAGCGTGGCTGGCTGCGCAAAGCGCGACAGGTTGGCGACGCACAGGATGGTCTGGTTCTCGTCTTCGCGGATGTAGGCCAGGACCTTGCGATTATCGGGTGCGAGGAAGCGCAGGGTGCCGCGGCCAAAGACCTGGAAGAGCTTGCGCAGCGAGATCATGTTGCGCATCCAGCTCAGAAGGCTCGACGGGTCAGACTGCTGGGCCTCGACGTTGATGGCCTCGTAGCCCCACACGGGGTCCATGATGACGGGCGAGAAAAGCTTGGCGGGCGAAGCGCGCGAGAAGCCAGCGTTGCGATCGCCCGACCATTGCATGGGGGTGCGCACGCCGTTGCGGTCGCCGAGATAGATGTTGTCGCCCATGCCGATTTCGTCGCCGTAGTACAGGATCGGCGTGCCGGGGAACGAGAACAGCAGCGAATTGAGCAGTTCGATACGGCGGCGGTTGTTGTCGACCAGCGGCGCAAGGCGGCGGCGAATGCCGATGTTGATGCGCATGCGCGGGTCGGCCGAATAGGCAAGATACATATAGTCGCGCTCTTCGTCCGAGACCATCTCGAGCGTGAGCTCGTCGTGGTTGCGCAGGAAGATGCCCCACTGGCAGCTCTCCGGAATGTCCGGGGTCTGCGCCATGATGTCGGTGATCGGCAGACGGTCTTCCTGCCGCAGGGCCATGTAGATACGCGGCATCAGCGGAAAGTGGAAGGCCATGTGGCACTCGTCGCCATCGCCGAAGTAGGGGCGCACGTCCTCGGGCCACTGGTTGGCCTCGGCCAGGATCAGGCGGCCGTCGTAGTCGTCATCGATGGCCTTGCGGATGGCCTTGATGGCAACGTGGGTCTCGGGCAGGTTCTCGCAGTTGGTGCCGTCGCGCTCGATCAGGTACGGGATGGCGTCCATGCGGAGGCCGTCGACACCCATGTCGAGCCAGAAGCGCATGACGTTGATGACTTCTTCGAGCACCTTGGGGTTGTCGAAATTGAGGTCGGGCTGGTGCGAGAAGAAGCGGTGCCAGTAGTAAGCCTTGGCAACCGGGTCCCAGGTCCAGTTGGACTTCTCGGTGTCGGTGAAGATGATGCGGGCTTCCTTGTAGAGGGAGTCATCTTCGGTCCACACGTAGTAGTCGCGCTCGGGCGAGCCGGCGGGCGCATTGCGCGCAGCCTGGAACCACGGGTGCTGGTCGGAGGTGTGATTGATGACCAGCTCCACCATGACCTGCATGTCGCGGTCGTGCGCGGCGTTGAGGAATTTCTTGAAGTCTTCGACGGTGCCGTAGCTCGGATTGACCGAGAGGTAGTCGGAGATGTCGTAGCCGTCATCGCGCAGGGGCGACGGGAAGAATGGCAGCAGCCAGATGCAGGTGACGCCGAGGTCCTGCAGGTAGTCCAGCTTGGTGAGCAGGCCGGGAAAGTCCCCGATGCCATCGTTGTTGCTGTCTGCGAACGCACGCACGTGCAGTTCGTAGATGATCGCATCTTTATACCAGAGTGGGTCGGACGCACTTCCCTGCCGCTTCAAGCCTGCCTCCTGGAACCAGCGGTGCATTTGCAACCGCTGCTGTTTCTTATTGGTGCTGTCGGAAGAGTGGCGGCGGTCATGCGCGCACCACGAAGAGATGAGCCGGTTGTACCACAGGATCGAGGGCGACGAAGTTGGAGGGGCCGGTCCAGGTGTAGGACGCGCCGGAAAGCAGGTCTTCGCAAGTATAGGTCGACTGGTCGGTGAGTGCTAACTGGGCGGTATCAAGATACAGCCAGCCGCTCTGCCGATTGGACGGGTCGAGGTTGACCACGGTGAGCACAACGCTTGCCCCATCGGCCGAGCGCTTGGAGTAGGCGAGCAGCTGCGGGTTCTCGCTGTGGTGAAAACGCAGCGACTGGTCGAAGGTCCGGAGTGCCGGGTGCTCGCGACGCGCGCGGTTGACAGTAGCAATGAGCTGGGCGGTGGGATTGTCGAGCGCGAGCGGCCAGTGCTTGAGCTCGTACTTTTCGGAGTCGAGGTACTCTTCGCCACCCGCGCGAAACGGCGCGTTCACCAGGTTCTCGAAGGTGCCGCCGTAGATGCCGTACGAGGGGTTGAGCGTGGCGGCCAGCACGAAGCGCAGCGCGTGCGCGGGCTGTGCGGCGGCGCCGGTGTGCTGGAGGTTAAGCGGGTTGATGTCGGGCGTGTTGGGCCAGAAGTTGGGGCGGAAGTACTGCCATTGCTCGGTCTGCGTGAGCTCGGTGAGGTACTCGGTGAGTTCGGCCGCGGTGGTGCGCCAGCAGAAGTAGGTGTAGCTCTGCGAGAAGCCGACCTTGGCGAGCTGCTCCATGACGCGCGGGCGGGTGAAGGCCTCGGCGAGGAACAGCGCGTCGGGGTATTGGCGCTTCACCTCGGCAATGCACCACTCCCAGAAGGGAAAGGCCTTGGTGTGCGGGTTGTCGACGCGGAAGATGCGCACGCCGCGCTCGGCCCAGAAGAGAAACACGTCGGCAAGTGCGTCCCACAGCGCTTTCCAGTCCGTCGACTCAAAATCGATGGGGTAGATGTCCTGGTACTTCTTGGGCGGGTTCTCGGCGTACTGGATGGAACCGTCGGCACGGTGCTTGAACCAGTCGGGGTGCTTCGCGACCCAGGGATGATCAGGAGCGCACTGGAAGGCGATGTCGAGGGCGAGCTCTAGGCCGTGGGCTGCCGCAGACTGCAGCAGGCGGTCAAAGTCAGCCATCGTGCCGAGCTCGGGGAGCAGGTCAGTGTGGCCACCCTCGGCTGCGCCGATGGCCCACGGGGAACCAATGTCGCCGGGCTGGGCGGTGACGGCGTTGTTCTTGCCCTTGCGGAACGAACGGCCGACCGGGTGGATCGGCGGCAGGTAGAGCACGTCGAAGCCGAGTTTCTTGAGGTACGGGAGCTTCCCTTCCACGTCCGCGAGGGTGCCGTGGGTCTGGGCATCCGGACCGGCGGAGCGTGGAAACAGCTCGTACCAGGTGGAGTAGCGGGCGCGCTCGCGGTCGACCTCGACCAGCAGGGTGCGGGCGTGACGGGTTTCAAGCGCGGTGTTGGGATAGCGGGTGACCAGGGCGAGCAGGTCACTGGCGAGGCCGGGGGCAGCGAGCGTCGCGCGCTGGGTGCCGGCTGAGTCGACTGCCTCCGCGGGCGCATCGTTAGGGGCCGCTACGAGCGTGGAGCCGGCGGATGCATCCGGTGTGCTGGACTTGATCTTCTTTGCCGGCTTGGCGGTGGCCCCGGAAACGATCCCGGACCCGGTGCCCTGCTCAAGCAGGCCAAGCCTGTCGCCGTTTGTGCGAAGCAGCTTGGCGGCTGCCTGGAGCTGTTTCTGATCCTTGCCTTTGGCGCGGGCGGCGGCAGCTTCCACCAGCAGGCTGCCGGTCTGGAGTTCCAGCGCGACGTCCTGCCCGGCGGCAAGCTTTTTGCGGAGACCATCCTGCCAGGTATCAAAGTGGTCGATCGAGGCGACAATCGTGTACTCGTAGTTGCCGGGCACGGCTACCGGAAAGCTGCCCTGCCAGCGGTCGTTGCCAATGGTGCGCAGTGGCGTAGAGACCCAGCCTTTTTCGCCGGCGCGGCGCCACAAGAGGCGCGCTTCGACGTGGTCATGTCCGTCTCCGAAGATGTCGGCCTCGACCACAACGGTGTCGCCCTCGACGCGTTTGGCGGCAAAGCGGCCTGCGTCGATCTCGGGGGTGACATGCGTGATGACGACCCGATTCTGCCCATCATTCGGTTTCTGAATTTTTCCGCCTGCCATCGTTCCTCTGGTTTGGGTGCTCGGTTGTGAAGGCCTGGTGTAGACATGTTTGCGTGACAGATACAGGACAGATAAGGGAGATGACGGTTGGCTCCCGGCAGTTGTCAGCGCCGCCCGCGCTGCGGGTAACAGCCGGCGTGCGGGCAGCTAACCCCGTGCGGTGAGGCTAGCTGTCTTCCCACTTCGAAAAGATGGTGTTGAGCGATTCGGCCCAGGTGGGGTGCGCCCACACGGCGTCGCGGAGCGCTGGATACGGCAGCTTGGCCGACATGGCGATCTGCAGCATAGCGGCCAACTCGCCGCCTTCGCCCGCGAGGATGGCGGCGCCCAGGATCTGCTCGGAGTCGCGATCAACGACGACCTTGACGAGACCGCGATCTTCGCCGGTTTCAAAAGCACGCGCGATGGAGCTGGCGGGCATGGACGCGATGCGGATGTTGAAGCCGGCCTGCTGTGCCTCGGTGGCAGTCATGCCGATGCGGCCCAGCTCAGGGTCGGTGAAAACCGTGTACGGGACGGGGCGGTCCGTGGTGGAACGTGCACCGCCGTTGAGCAGGTTGGCCTCGATGATGCGGTAGTCGTCATAGGAGATGTGGGTAAAGGCCGGGCCGCCCTTGACGTCGCCGAGCGCGTAGACGCCGGGCGCGGAGGTTTCGAGTTTTGGATTGGTCTGGATGAAGTGGTGCTCGTCGATCCGGACGCCGGCGGCCTCGAGGTTGAGCTTGTCACTGTTGGGTGCACGGCCGGCGGCGAGCAGCAGGTGCGTGCCGAAGATGGTCTTGTCGGCTCCGTCGATCGTAACGGTCAGACCGATGCCGTCGCCTGTTTTCGTAGCCGCAGTGGCGCGGGCATTGAGCACAACCTTGATGCCGTCCTCCTCGAAGATTTTGGAGAGGGCTTCGGCAATGTCGGGGTCTTCGCGGGGCAGCAGCTGGCTGGCATTGGAGACGATGGTGACATCGGCGCCGAAGCGGCGGAACATCTGCGCGAACTCCACCGCGATGTAGGAACCGCCGAGCACGAGCAGATGCGTCGGCACCTCGTCGAGCTCCATCACCGTCTCGTTATCGAGGTATGGAACGGAGTCGAGGCCGAGGTCCGCGGGGGTGAGTGCGCGCAGACCGGTGTTGATGAAGACCAGGTCGGCCGAGAACAGACGCGTTTCGCTGGAGCCGTTCAGGGCGACTTCGACCGTCTTTGGGCCGGTGAAGCGGCCGAAACCGCGCACCAGTTCGATGTTGCTTTTACCTGCGAGCGACTTTTCGCTGCCGGAACGCCAGATATCGACGACCTTGCGCTTGCGGTCGCGGACCTCGTCGAAATTGACCGAAACCGGGCCGGTGTGGATGCCGAACTCCGCCGCGCGGCGCGCCTGGAATGCGACCTTGGCGGAGGCAATCATGGTCTTGGTGGGGGTGCAGCCTTCGTTCACGCAGGTTCCGCCGACGTGCTTCGACTCCACCATAACAACACGGCGGCCCTTGGCCGCGAGCGCGGCAGCGAGAGGATTGCCGGCCTGGCCGGAGCCGAGGATCAGGGCGTCAACGTGTTCGGTCTGGGGCATGGTGCGTCCGCTCCTTGAAGAGGGTCGAGGTTGTGAGGCTGTGGCTAGAAGCGCGAGGCAACAAAGAAAGAACCGCCGATGGCAATGAGGTCTTCGACCAGGGCAACGGGCAGGTCAGGCAGTCCGCCGCGGCGGGTCATGGCGCGACGCAGCAGGAACCCAGCGTACGAGCCGACGATGGCTCCCACGGCGCCCATCACGAGGCCGACAAACAGGCCGGCCCCGGCGAGCGTGGCCAAAGCCGCACCGCACGCGCCGCCGAAAACAGCGCGGGAGATGAGCGGAAAGGTGGTCACGCGGGAGGGGGTGTTGGGGAGCTTGTCGCCGATCCACTCACCGATAGCAAGGAGCGAAAAGATGATCAGCGAGGCGGGGTGATCAAGGAAAGCGAACGGGGTGTGGGCGAAGGAAAACCAGCCCAGGTGTGCTCCCCAGCACAACGCGGCCGCCGGAGTGAGCGTGCGCAGACCGTTGAAGCAACCAAAGGCGAAGATGAGAGCGGCCAGCAAAGGAAGCGGCATACGTGCGGTTGGATGCGGGCACAGGGATCGGGAGGCGAGGCGGGATGGAATAAAGATGATCGCAGGTCTAGGCGAGGCGGGATGGGGTGGGAGGTTCCTGGGTGCTGTGCCGGGTGAGTTCGTCGTGGGTGTCAGGTCGGGATTTCTAGGACTTGTGGGA
This sequence comes from Acidipila sp. EB88, assembly GCF_003858395.1. Classification (GTDB taxonomy): domain Bacteria; phylum Acidobacteriota; class Terriglobia; order Terriglobales; family Acidobacteriaceae; genus EB88. Next base: position 368,061 of record NZ_QWEV01000005.1, read on the forward strand.
GCTATGGGCTGTGGTGATTCCCACGTCTCAGAGTTGAGAGATGAGGCACCCGCCTGAGTGGTGGGTGCATTTGTGAAACCACAAAGGCCTGCTGATTGCAGGCCTTGGCGGGTAAGTCGGGCGGCTTAGTCGCGCAGGAGGCTTGGTTCTTCCGGGGCGCGCAGGCGCACGAGGCGGTCGATGGCGTATGGGGAGCGCTGCCCGGAGTGGTGGTAGTGGCGCACCTGTAACTCGCCCAGCAGGCCGATGGCGAGCATCTGGATGCCGGCAAGGATAGAGATGCCGGCGATGACGAACAACGGGCCGTGCGCGTCCATGATGGGCTGGTGCGGGTGCACCAGTTTGAGCACCAGCAGCAGCATGGCGACCAGTGTCCCGCCGAGCATCGAGACCGCGCCGATGGGGCCGAAAAAGTGCAGGGGCCGCGTCATGTACTTGAGCAGGAAGCGGATGGTCAGCAGGTCGAAGAACACGCGGAAGGTGCGCGAGATGCCGTAGTGGCTCTTGCCGCGTTCGCGGTTCACGTTCTTGATCGGGATCTCGCAGATGGACGCGCCGTACCAGGCCGCCAGCGCCGGGATGAACCGGTGCATCTCGCCGTACAGCGGCACGGCGTGAATCACTTCGCGACGGTACGCCTTGTAGGTGGTGCCGAAGTCGTGAATGTCGACGCCCGAGAGACGGGCCATGAGCCAGTTGGCGATGCGCGACGGGAAGCGGCGCATGACAAAGTTGTCAATGCGCTCCTTGCGCCAGCCGGAGACAACGTCGTAACCCTCCTCGAGCTTTTCGAGGAAGTTCGGGATTTCGTCGGGATCGTGCTGGAGGTCGCCATCCATGGCCAGAATGAATTCGCCCTGCGCGTGGTCAAAGCCGGCGGCAAGCGCGGAGGTCTGGCCGAAGTTGCGGCGCAGCTTGACGACCAGGACGCGGGAGTCGACCGCGGCGATTTCTTCCAGCAGCTTGTAGGTGCGGTCGCTCGACCCGTCGTCTACCAGCACCAGTTCAAAGGAGTCCCCGACCTGCTCCATGACGGCCTTAAGGCGGTCGTACATGGCGGTTACGTTCTCTTCTTCGTTGTGGAACGGGACGACGATTGAATACTTGAGCATAGCGTGTATTTTACACGCTATGCTGCCGGTTCCCGACGAGCTTAGAGCTTGGGAAAGCCCTCGGCCTCATCGTAGTTTCCTACCATTTCGAGGTAGATGCGCTGCCCGGAGGCTGCTTCTTCCAGGGCGTTGTCGACAAGATCGGGTGCGCCGCCCTGCCGGCGAAGCCAGCCGGCAGCGTCTTCGAGACTGGGCGACTCGTACACGGCGCTGTCCTTGCGATAGTTGGAGCCTACCTGCTCGGTGATGACGTATGTCTCACCCTTCTTTTCAATCTCGAGTGTGCGCAGTGCCATGCGGGTAACCCTCCTGGTTTCGTTTCAGTTCGATGCAGGAGTGGAGCGTTGTGCCTTCCGGGGCAGGGTTTGGGGCTGCACGTGGCCACTTCGCCAGAGTGGGCGTGAGACGGCGGTGCGGGCTTCCCACGTCTCTGACGCGAGCCGTGGGGCACCCGAACTGGTTCTTGCTCTCAAGGGAAAACGCCACGGAGTGGCAGCCAGTCGCGCAGGCGGATTGTCGTTTGCACCAGAAGCGGTCGCCCGAAGCTTTACGCCTCGGCGAGCACTTCGGCGGCAATGCGGGCGGCATGGGCGCAGGCAGAGCGGTCCACGTCATGGTGGGTAACGAAGCGCACCGCGTGCGGGCCCACGGCGCCGGCGAGCACGCCACGGTCCTTGAGCGCACGGACGACGTGGTTGGCGTCGCGGCCGCCGCGCAGGTAGAAGATCACGATGTTGCTCTGCACGGAATGGAGGTCGAGCTCGACTCCGGGTAGCGCGGCAAGGCGCTCGGCCAGGATGCGGGCGTTGCTGTGGTCTTCGTGGAGGCGCGCCGGCATTTCGTCGAGTGCAATGAGCCCGGCCGCGGCGAGGATGCCGGCCTGGCGCATGCCGCCGCCGAGTGCCTTGCGTACGGAGCGGGCTCGGGCGATGAACTCTCCCGAGCCGACCAGCATGGAGCCGACCGGGGCGCACAGGCCCTTGGAGAGGCAGAACATCACCGAGTCGAAACCGGAGGTGAGCTCCTGCACGCCGATGCCGAGGTGCGTGGCGGCGTGGAAGATGCGGGCGCCGTCGAGGTGGACGGGCAGCCCGGCCTCGCGGGCGCCTTCCCAGATCTCTTCAAAGACCGGCAGCGGCGTGACAATTCCGCCGGCCATGTTGTGGGTATTTTCGAGCGAGATCAGCCCGGGCTGCTGGCGGTAGTAGATCTTGGGCGCGATCAGCGCCTTGATGTGCTCCCAGCGGAACACGCCGTCCTCGGCGTAGGCGGTGCGGAGCTGACAGCCGTTGAAGTCGGCGACCATGGCCATCTCCCAGTCGATCAGGTGGGCGCGGGCTTCGCACAGGACTTCCTGGCCGCGCTCCGTGTGCAGGCGGATCGCGATCTGGTTGCCCATGGTGCCGGTGGGCACGAACAGGCCGGCTTCGCGGCCGAAGACCTCGGCGGCGCGGGCCTCGAGCGCGTTGACCGTGGGGTCCTCGCCGTACACGTCGTCGCCGACCTCGGCTTCGGCCATCACGGCCCGCATGCGCGCGGTGGGGCGGGTCACGGTGTCACTGCGCAGGTCAATGGTGGTGACCGGGTTCGAGTGCGCGAAGGACGGGGAGGCTGGGGTCAGAATGTCGGTCTCGAGTGCCATGGTGCCCTCATTATCTACGCAATCGTGGGTATGGAGGTAGCCGGGTAGGAGGAAGGTTGCGTTTCGGCATGGGGCAGCGGCTGCGGGTTCTGTTCAGGGGCAGGCTGGTCTTCCGCGGCGAGCAGTGCGGCGAACACGTCATTGGAAAGCAGCTGGCCGCGCCGGGTCAGCGCAACGCGGTCCACGGGGCCGCCGTCGCCGGGCGTGCGGGTCAGCAGATCGGCCTCGGCAAGCTCGGCGAGCACGGCTGAAAAAGGTGCCAGGGCGTCTCCCCCGAACTGCCGGGTGAGCAGCGCGAGCGAGACGCCGGCGGTGCGGCGCAGGCCCAGGAACCAGGCTTCTTCGAGCTCCTCGCGCGGGGTGAGCAGCTCGGGCTCGTCCCAGGTGGTGGCGTGGTGCGGTGCGAGAAAGGCGTCAAGCTCTTCAGGGATAGCAAAGCGGGCGGCGGCGCCGGTGTGCGCGTGCCGAAGCATGGAGTGGGCGTCGACCCCGACGCCGAGGTAGGGCCGGCGAAGCCAGTAACGCTCGTTGTGCACGGAGCGGCCGCCGGGCCGGGCGAAGTTGGAGATTTCGTACTGGGCGAGGCCCGCCTGCGCGAGCCGGTCAATCGCGGCGGCGTACCAGTCGGCGACGATGTCTTCGCGGGGCAGCAGCGCCGCACCGAACCGCGCGCCCCCGCGCAGGGCTTCGGCGCCGAGGCGCGAGTCTTCGTCGAGCTCGAACATGTACACGGAGGAGTGGTCGAGCGATGCTTCGGTAAGTCGGTCGAGCGAGTGGTGCCAGCTTTCAGTGGTTTGCCCGGGCAGCCCCGCAATCAGGTCGGCGGAGACGTGCGCGACGCCGGAGCGGCGCATGCGCTCGATCTCGGCTAGGGCTTCGTCGCCGGAGTGGGTGCGGGCGGTGGCGCGGGCTTCTGCCTCCACGAACGACTGCACGCCGAACGAGACGCGGTTGAGCCCTACGGTCAACCCCGCGTCAAGGGTGTCGGGGTCGAGCTGGAGCGGCGCGGCCTCCAGCGTGATCTCGGCATCGGGGAGCACGTGGAAGTGTTCGCGGATGGTGTGGAACAGGGTGGTCAGCAGGTCTGGTGGCAGCAGCGAGGGGGTACCGCCGCCGAGATAGATGGTGTCGATGGTGTGGGGCAGGGTGAGGCTGTGTCGGTGCGCCCAGGCGCGTGCGGCGGCGAGCTGGCGCTCAAGCGCCGCCACGTAAGCGGGCATGGCCGAGGCCGGGTAGACGCCCGAGGCGAAGTTGCAGAAGGTGCACTTGGCGCGGCAGAACGGCACAGCAAGGTAGAGGCCCAGGGTGTCTGGCCTGGGTGGGCGGGCGTCCCCGGGCGCCGCGTGGATCGGGTTTTCGAGGTCCGGCATGTGCGTACTTCCCTGCTTTCAAGGGTACGCTGCTGCGGATAGTTCCCGTGCGGGCAGGTCGCTTGCTGGTTCGCTATGGTCCGGAGAAAATGCTGCGGAGCAGACGGCTTGTGGAGCTTGCAGGTTGTGCCGGCTTCGTCTGTCTCACGTCCCAGAAGCGAGACATGGGGCACGCTTTTTCTTGGCCGAGGCGGGGAGGGCGCTGCGCCGGGTCACGATCCGGCGGGGCAGGCGTGGTGCGCGAAGTCGATCCAGACGGCGATGGGCCAGAGCACGGCGGCGGCCAGCCACCACCGCCCGGCACCCCAGCGTCGACGGCGGACGATGCCGACGCCCCAGACGAAGTTAATGAGGAAGAAAAGGCTCAGGATCGGCAGGATCGCCACCGCCCAGGTGATGGGCTCGCCGGTGATGGTGCGCAGGCCCGCGGCGCACTCCTGCGGCATGACCCAGGAGAACGAAGCCGCGTAGACGTAAAACATGGCGCCAAGGGCATTCAGGGCGAAGAGGCCGGCGCCTCGCCTGGAGATCAAACGATCTGTCATCTGCGCTCAAGCGTAGCTGCCTTCGGCGCAAAGCGAGCGGCCGAGCACGCGAGATGTGGTTACTGCCGGGCAGCGTGCGGGAAGGATGGGCCCGTGCGGATGGTGCCCGGGCCACGGCTATTTTTGGCCTCGCTCGATCGGGACGGGGCGCGCTCGCTAAAATAGAGGCACCCACATGGCCGAGGCAACGCAGCAAACAGCAACGCCGCAACAACCGCAGGATGATGATGTCGTAGGAAAAGCGTATGACGGACGCCTGATGCGGCGGCTGCTTACCTATCTGCGCCCGTACAAGCTGATTGCCGCCGTGTCGCTGGTGGCGATCCTGCTCAAGGCGGGGCTGGACGTGCTGGGGCCCTACCTGTTCAAGGTGGCGCTGGATCTTTACCTGACGCCGCGGTTCTCGCACCTTTCGCCGCAGGAGCAGGCGAGCACGCACTCATTCCTGTCGAGGTACCTGAGCACCGACGCGGCGCGGGGCGTGACGGAGCTGGCGGCCCTGTACATGGGCTCGCTCACGCTCTCGTACCTGCTGGAGTTTGCGCAGACCTACGTGCTGCAGTGGATGGGCCAGAAGGTGATGTTTGACATGCGCCGGCAGATCTTTGGCCACATGCAGCGCATGCACATCGGCTTCTTTGACAAAAACCCCGTGGGGCGGCTGGTGACCCGGCTTACCAGCGATGTGGACGCGCTGAACGAGATGTTCACCTCGGGCATCTTCGCGATCTTTGAAGATGTATTCGTGCTGATCGGCATCGTCGCCGTAATGCTCTCGATGAGCTGGTGGCTGGCGCTGCTTACCTTCTCGGTGCTGCCGCTGATCCTGTTGATCACGCGCATCTTCCGCAAGTATGTGCGGGAGTCGTACCGCCGGATCCGCGCCGCCGTGGCGCGCATCAACGCGTACACGCAGGAGCATATCTCGGGTATGCCGCTGGTGCAGTTGTTCAACCGGCAGGAGCGCGCGTACCGGGACTTCGAAGAGATCAACGCGGTGCACATGGTCGCGTTCAAGGACTCGATCCTGGCGTACGCGTTGTACTACCCGGGCGTGGAGTTGCTGTCAACAGTCGCGATTGCGCTGGTGATCTGGATCGGCGGCAGCGGAGTGCTGCGCGGCACCGTCACGCTGGGCGTGCTGGTGGCGTTCATCCAGTACTCGCAACGGTTCTTCCGGCCGATCCAGGATTTAAGCGAAAAGTACAACATCCTGCAGGCGGCGATGGCAGCCAGCGAGCGCGTGTTCAAGCTGCTGGACTCGGAGCCCGAGATTGCTTCGCCCGCGGGCGTGAGTACACCGACGAGCCAGACCGAAGCGGGCACGATCGAGTTCCGCGAGGTGTGGTTCACGTATCAGAAGCTGACAGCCGAGCAGCAGGCGCTGGCGCAGCAGAACGGCCCGGCGGCGCTGGCCGCGATGCGCGACGTGGAGTGGATCCTTCGTGGGGTCTCGTTCGTCGTCAACGCCAATGAAACGGCCGCCATCGTGGGGCACACGGGCGCGGGCAAGACCACGATCATCAGCCTGATGATGCGCTTCTACGATGTGCAGCATGGCGCGGTACTGATCGACGGAGTGGACGTGCGCGCGCAGGACCTCCATGCGCTGCGCTCGCGCTTCGGCGTAGTGCTGCAGGATCCGTTCCTGTTCTCGGGCACGATCGAGTCCAACATCCGGATGGGTTCGCCGATCACCACCGAACGGGTGCGGGAAGCGGCGGAGGAAGTGAACCTGCTGGACTTCATCGAGCAGCAGCCGGCGGGGTTCCAGGAGCTGCTGCGGGAGCGCGGCGCAGGGCTTTCGACCGGGCAGAAACAGCTGATCAACTTTGCCCGCGCGCTGGCGCATGACCCGGCGGTCCTGATCCTGGACGAGGCGACCTCGTCGGTCGATACGGACACCGAGCTGAAGGTGCGCTCGGCGCTGGAGCGCATGGTGACGGGGCGGACCTCGGTGCTGATCGCGCATCGCTTGTCCACGGTGCAGCGGGCGGACGTGATCTTGGTGATGCACAAGGGACAGCTGCGCGAGCAGGGACCGCACCAGCAGTTGCTGTCGGAGCGCGGGCTGTACTGGAAGCTGTACCAGTTGCAGTATCGCGACCAGGAAACGGGCGCAGCCGGGGAGGCGTTTGCCCCGAAGCTCGGGACCGTGGTCGGCGAGCCTGCGGCAGACCCAACGGACTCATCCGAACAAGGCGCCGTGGCACTCGGGTCGGACTGATGTCGATGGAGAAGGCCATGGATGCACCGCGCGATACCTCTCGGGAACAGAACGCGGCGACGCGGATCTTCCTCTCGGCCGGGGAAGCCAGCGGCGAGCAGTACGCGGTGCAGTTGATGGCGGCGCTGCGGGCGGCGCGGCCGGACGCCGCGTTCTTCGGACTGGGCGGCCAGCGCATGGAGGCCGAGGGGTTCCGGCGCATTGTGCGCGCCGAGGACGTGGCCGTCATGGGCATCACCGAGATCGTGCGCCATATCCCCCGGATCTATCGCGAGTACCGCCGATTGCGCCGCTCGCTTGAAACGGAGCGGCCGGCGGTGGTGGTGCTGATCGACTTTCCGGATGTGAACCTCGGCCTGGCGCGTCGTGCCAAGGCGCTGGGCATCCCGGTGATCTTTTTTGTGAGCCCGCAGGTGTGGGCGTGGAAGCAGCATCGGCTACGGCAGATCCGGCGCGATGTGGACCAGATGCTGGTGATCTTTCCTTTCGAGGAGCCGTGGTATCGCGAGCGGGGCGTGGCGGCGACGTTTGTGGGGCATCCGCTGGCGGAGCTGCCGCTGCCCACCATTAGCCGCGAGCGCTTTGCGCGGGAGCATGGGCTCGACCCGCTCAAGGAGTGGATCGGGCTCCTGCCGGGCAGCCGCATGCGCGAGATCACGCTGAACCTGCCGACGATGCTTGCCGCAGCACGCGCATTGCAGCGGGCGTACGGCAACCACTTTGAGTTTGTGCTGCCGCTGGCGCCCACCCTGCATGCGCAACAGGTGGCCGCGGTGCAGCGCCTGCTCGGGGACCGCAGGGATGTGCTCACGGTGACGGATGCGCGGGCGGCGCTGTTCCACGCCCGCGCGAGCGTGGTGGCAAGCGGCACGGCCACGGTGGAGGCGGCGCTGATCGGCAACCCGTTCGTGGTGGTGTACCGGCTGTCGCGCCTGTCGTATGCCGTGGCGAAGCGGGTGGTCAAGGTGCCGCATGTGGCGATGAGCAACCTGATTGCCGGACGCCGCGTGGTGCCGGAGTTGATCCAGGATGCGTTTACGCCCGGGGCAGTCGTGGCCGCGCTGCGGCCTTTGATCGAACCAACACCCGAGCGCGAGGGGATGCAGCTTGCACTCGGGGAGCTTCGTCTGTCTTTGCAACAAACGGCAAGTGCTATCGAACTGGTAGCCTCGCATGTGCTTGCGGTGCTGCCGGCAGTGCCGCAGGAAACCTCGCCCCTGACTTCGAAAAAGCTGAGCGTCGCCCTATGAAGCGTATCCGCACTACTGCCACTGCCCTGCTGCTCACCTGCCCCCAGACCTTTTTTGCCGCCGACACCCGGACCCCTTTGCCGCCGCTGCTGGTGACGGGCTACGTGATCGATGCGCAGGTAGACCCGGCCACGCACATGCTGTCGGCCCAGGCCAAGGTGACGTTTACGGCCAACCAGGCGAGTGATGCCGCGGTGTTTGAGCTGCATGGCGCGCTGCAGGTAAGCCAGGTGCTCGACGGCAGCGGCGCCGCGCTGAACGGCGAGCGGGGTGCGAATGCCACGGTGCGGGTGACCCCCACGCAGCCACTGGTGGCCGGGCAGAGCTACACGTGGACGTTCCAGTACAAGGGCGCGCTGACCGGCGCGGAAGGCGGCCCGGTCGAGGGGCTGAAGCTCGCGTCCATTGGCAACAACAGTGTCGAGGCCGGGGCCGCTGCGCCTGCCGCGGGCGCTGGCGCAGCTGCTCCGGATACTTCGATCTCGTACCTGCTGTACGCGGGTCGCTGGTTCCCGATGGTGGGCTACACGACCGACCGGTTTACCGCGGAGATGCACGTGTTTGTGCCGGCGGGGTACACGGTGGTGGGCTCGGGCGCGACGCGCGGGGGCGACCAGAAGACCGTTACGGTGAACACCGAGCAGGCGCATCGCGAGGCGGCTGCTCCTGCCGGGCAGCAGGGTGCAGGCGAGCCCACGCTGCAGCGACGAGGGGATGCGGCGGGCGAAGCCCCGACCACCGCGAGCGAGGCGCGGCGCAAGAGCGGCACGGCGACGGTGAGCGAGGATACGGACCAGGACATGGCCACGCCGCCGGTGACGAGCCGGGGGGCAAAAGCCGGGGCTGCGGGAACCGCTGCGGGCGGGGCGAGTGGCACCGCTGCGAAAAGCGCCGCGGCTGCAAAACCGACCACGGCGGCGGGTCGTGCTGCCGCAGCGAGACGGGCAGCGGCGGCTGCAAAGGTGAAGCCTGCGGCGGCGACGGGGCCCGCTTCCGCGAGCAGTTCCCCGTTCGCGATACCCGGCGGGCAGGAGTTTGACTTCTCGTGGACCAAACCGGGCTTCCCTGGCACGCTCGTCATTGGCAGGTTCCTGCCGCCTGTGACAGAAGCCGGCTCGCCCTACATCCGCGTGTACACGACCGAAGCGCACAAGGCTTCGGCCGCTGCGTATGCCGACACGGCCAACCGTGAGTTCGCGTTCTACACCAGCACCTACGGCATGCCGGAGTCGAACCACATCAACGTGGTGGAACTGCCGGACGACACGGTGCCGGCGGCGTGGGCGCCCGAAATGGCGGGCATCGCCGGCGCTCGGCTCAACAACAAGGCCGACTACCGACTGCTGGCCAACACTCTGGCGCACCAGTGGTGGGGCTCGCAGGTGAGCCCGCAGACGCTGAACGATACGTGGATCACCAACGGAATGGCGCGGTACTCGGAGCTGCTGTTCCTGGAAGACCTGAACGGCAAGTCCGCCCTGCAGCAGGCGGTGCTGGACGTGTCAGCGGGTGCGCTGGCGTATGACACGATCCCGCTCGGCACCACGGGGCGGCTGCCGGTGTTTTCGCCGGAGTTCCAGTCAATGACCTTGGAAAAGGGCGCGATGGTGTTCCACATGCTGCGCTGGGAGACGGGCGACGACGGCTTCCTCAAGATCGTGCGCGGGGCGCAGACGCAGTACGCGGACAAGGGCATCACGACGCGGCAGTTCGAGCAGCTCGCCGAGGGGCAGACGCAGCAGCAGTTGACGGCCTTCTTCTCGGAGTGGCTGGACGGCACCGGCGCGCCGCAGTTTGTGAACAAGTGGGCGGTGTACAGGCTGGGCAACGACAAGGGTTTTCGCACGATCGGCTCGGTTGCGCAGGATCTTGACCTGTTCAACATGCCGGTGGAGCTGCGGGTCGAGACCGAGGGCAAGACGGAGACCAAGCGCGTCGACGTGGAGGGCACCAGCTCGCAGTTCGTGGTGGACACGTTTGGCGCGCCCCGCCACATCCAGATCGACCCTGATAACTGGATCCTGAAGAACTCGCCCGACATGCAGGTACGCGTGGCGATTTTGCGCGGGCAGCAGCTGGTGGGCGAAGGCGACCTGACCGCGGCGCTGGCGGAGTACCAGAAGGCGCTGGCGGCGAATCCGCAGAGTTCACTCGCGAGCTACCGCGTGGCGGAGCTGCTGTTTACGCAGCACAACTACCAGTCGGCGGCGAACAGCTACCGCGATGCGCTGCGCGGCGACGCGGAGCCGGGCTGGACGCAGGTTTGGAGCCACATAGCGCTGGGCAAGATCTTCGACGTGACCGGGCAGAGGGATCGCGCGGTCAACGAGTATCGGCTGGCAGTGCAGACCAACGACAACACACAGGGTGCTTTGAACGAGGCGCGGCTGTACCTGAAGCAGGCATATAAGCGTCCGGATGCGGAGTAAGCGCCGCTTGACGGCTAGACCGCCTTCGCGGCTGGCTGTCCCTTCGTGACTTTTCTTTGCTAAAGGCGTTCAGGGCAGGGGCTGGAGGTCGGGGGTGACTTCGACTGCGAGGCCGAGTGACTGGAAGAACGTGCGGAGCTCCTCGAGGGTGGAGGGTGCACAGCCCGGAACATGGGTGATCTCAACCAGGGCAAGCGCGCTGGAGCCGGCCGCGGCGAAGCGAAGGCCGAAACACTGCATGGGGCGGTAGGTGCAGGAGCCCAGGTCGGCGATGGAGAGATGGCTGGTCGGCGTGGCGAACAGTGTGGCCGGGGGCGCCATGCGGTCAAGCAGGCTCAGGATTTCGAGCTTGGACTCGAGTTCGTCGGGCACGGTGTCCATCACCAGGTCAGCCGTGCGAACAGCGTCTTCAATGCTGGTGGAGTAGCGCAGGTTGGGCAAGTCGCTGGAAGCAGCGGATGCGGCGAGCTCGGCTGAGGCATGTCTGAGCCTGCTGCGCTGGATGTCCTCAAGCACGGTGAGGAACCCGGCCTCGGCACACCTGCGGGCGAGCTGCGTGCCGGAAATGGCTGGACCTGCCCCGCCGCTTTGCCCGGCGCCGATGATGGCGATGTGTTGCATCAGGAAGGCCATACCCGGCAGCCTTGTGCCCTGCCCGCGGGCGCAGGCGAGCTGCCGGGCCGTGGGCGTTGCCTAGGCCTTGGTTTCAACTGCCAGCTTGTTCACAACATCCTGGACGCTGGGCTCGGACTTGGTGAGGTACTCGCTGACGCGGGTCTTCTCTTCGGGGGTGAGGCTGATGGAGAGCGCCATGATGCGACGGAGCGTCGTGGCGACATCGTCTACGTAGTTCATCAGGCGGATGGCTTCGCCGGAAAGTGGCATGGGGCTCCTTTGCAGTGTGCGAAACGTTCGCTTCCCCAGTATAGATGCGGGGAGTGTGCGAAGAGCCCGCGGCCTTGCATCAAAGCAGGAGGAACCGCGGCGCGACGCCCGTTCCCAATTGAGCTTTCGAGGAACGATCCCACCATCATGAGCGACTGCATACAGACCACCCTTGGCACCGAAGCGCGCACCCCGGCCGCGACCTACCGCCTGCAGATGCACGAGAAGTTCACGTTCGAGGACGCGCAGAAGATCCTGCCCTACCTGAAGAAGCTGGGCATCAGCGACGCGTACCTTTCGCCGATCTTTGAGGCGCGGCCGCACTCGATGCATGGCTACGATGTGGTGCGGCACGACTGCCTGAACCCGGAGCTCGGCGGCGAGGTAAAGTTCGCACCGTTCTCGGCGGCGATCAAGGAGCACGGCATGGGCGTGCTGCTCGACACGGTGCCGAATCATATGGGCGTGGGCAATAACTCGATCTGGTGGCAGGACGTGCTCGAGAATGGCCGGGCATCGGAGTACTCGGGCTATTTCGACATCGACTGGGAACCGCTGAAGCCGGACATGCAGAACAAGCTGCTGCTGCCGATCCTGGGCGTGCAGTACGGCGAGGCACTCGAGTCGAAGCAGTTGCAGGTGAAGTTCGAAGATGGCCGCGCACTGATCGCGTACTTCGATCACCTGCAGCCGATTGCGCCGCGCACGCTGCCGATGGTGTTTCCGCGGGAGCGGGATGCGGAGTTCGGGGTGCCGGCAAGCTTCCGGCGGCTGCTGGACGAACTGTCGGACCTGCCGGTGCACGAGAGCACGGCTGAGGGCGCGGTACACAAGCGTCGCGAGCGCCTGAAGGCGCTGAAGCCTCAGCTCACCCAGGCATTGAACGACAAGCTCGTGCAGCCGTGTCTCGCCAAGGCAGCGGAGGCGATCAACGGCAAGGAAGGCGATCCGCGCTCATTTGATGCGCTGCACGCGCTGCTGGAACAGCAGCCGTACCGGCTGGCGTTCTGGAGGACATCCAGCGAGCAGATCAACTATCGCCGGTTCTTCGATGTAAACGACCTCGTTGGCCTGCGCATGGAGTACCCCGAGGTGTTTGCGAAGACCCACCTGCTGATTCGCAAGATGCTGGCCAACGGCGATGTGACGGGGCTGCGCATCGATCACTGCGACGGCATGTTCAACCCGCATGTATACCTCGAACAGTTACAGATGCTGTTCGTGGCGGCAAAGTGCAAGGGCCCGGTGATGGTGGAGGCCGAAGGCACACCGAACGGGATTGAGCGCAGCGTGGTAGACGCGCTCAAGGGTCGCGACTGGACCGAAGCGAAGCTGCCGCTTTACTGCGTGGTGGAGAAGATTCTCGAGCCAGGTGAAATCCTGCCGCATACCTGGGCGGTGCAGGGCACGTCAGGCTACGACTTTGTGCACTTTGCAAACCAGTTCTTTATCCAGCCCAGGAACAAGCAGCGGTTTGATGACATCTACGCTGCGTTCATCGATGGCAAGGTCAACCCTTCGCGCATTGTGTACGAGTCCAAGCGCAACGTCATGTTCTCGTCGCTGTCGAGCGAAACCGCGGTACTGGGCAACCTGCTGTCGCAGTTGGCGCGCAAGGATCGTCGCGTGCGCGACTTCACCGATAACCTCCTGCAGACGGTGATTCGCGAGACGATTGCTTCGTTCCCGATCTATCGCACCTACATCGATGAGCGCGGAAAGTATTCGGAAGAAGACACCAGGACGATTCGCACCGCGATCCGCCTGGCCAAGCGGCGCAACCCGGACGTGGATGCTTCGGCGTTCGATTACCTGCAGAACATGCTGCTGCTGGATGGCCGCGGCGCAGGCGATGCGGAGCGCGATGAGGCGCAGCTTTACTTCGCGCTGAAGTTCCAGCAGTTGACCGGACCGGTGATGGCCAAAGGCGTGGAGGATACGAGCTTCTACGTGTACTTCCGCTTCCTCTCGTCGAACGAGGTGGGCTCGGCGATGGATGCGTTCGGGCTTAAGCCCGAGGTGCTGCACAAGGCCAACGCGGACCGGCTGCAGTACACGCCGCATGCGCTGCTGACGACCTCAACGCACGACACCAAGCGCAGCGAGGACGTGCGCAACCGGCTCAACGTGTTGTCGGAAATGCCGGATGCATGGCAGAAGCAGGTCACGGCATGGGCCGAGGCGAACGCCGCGCTGAAGACGACTCTGGACGATGGTACGGTGGCGCCGGACGCGAACGAAGAATACATGATTTACCAGACGATCGTGGGCGCGTGGCCATGGGCCGCGGCGGACCAGCCGGGCTTTGCAGAGCGCGTGAAGGAATACCTGGCCAAGGCGTTGAGCGAAGGCAAGGTCAACGTGAGCTGGATCAACCCGCGGCCCGAGTACACGGAGGCGGTGCAGAACTTTGTGGATCGTTTGCTGACACCGGCGAAGGGCGAAACGCAGACCCGGTTCGTGGGCGAGCTCGAGGAGTTACTAACAACGGTCAAGGTGCACGGCGCGGTGAACTCGCTGGCGCAGGTGGTGTTGAAGGCAACGTCGCCCGGCGTGCCGGACTTTTACCAGGGCACGGATATGTGGGACTTGAGCCTGGTGGACCCGGACAATCGCCGGCCGGTGAACTACGAAACGCGCGTCGAAGCTGTTGCCGCGCTGGAGAAACTGGAGCCACTTGCCGCGATTGCGGACGTGCTCGGCACGCTCGAGGATGGGCGCGTGAAGTTGCTCACCATGCACAGGACGCTTGCCGTGCGGAACGCGCACCTTAAAACGTTTCTGGATGGCGCGTACACGCCGCTCGAAGTGAGCGACACCGACCATGCGTTTGCGTACCTGCGCGGCGAGGATGTGCTGGTGGTGGTGCCGCGCTTTACCTACACGCTGTGCAAGGGCGAGGCGAAAATCGCGACCGGCAAAGACTGGGCCGGGCTGTCGGTGCAGGTGCCTGCGAGTGCTGCGACGCAGTGGGTGCATGCGTTTACGGGCAAGCAGGTGAGCGTGGAGAATGGTGTGCTCGACCTCGCCAGCGTGCTCGCGGACTTCCCTGTTGCGATCCTGACACGCGCGTAAACTCAGCCTGGTTGCTGAACACAAGAAGGGCCGCCTGTGAGGGCGGCCCTTCTTGTTGCCTGGTGTGACTTGATGGTGCAAAGCCTGCGTGCCGAAACGCATGCGGGGACCGGGCGTTAGCTCGGTGACTCGACAGGCTCGAGCGCGGCGGCTTCTGCTGCTTTCTCTTTGGCGGCCTGCACGATTTCGCGCTGCGCCCTGAGGGTGCGATCGGTGATGTCGGTAATGGCCGACAGCTTGTCAGCGATGGCGCGGGTCAAAGCGGACTGGTTGTAGCGCCAGCTCCAGTTCCCTGTCGCGGCCGATGGCACGTTCATGCGGGCTTCCGAGCCTAACTCCAGCACATCCTGCACCGGGAACAGGCAGAGATCCGCAACGGAGCTCGACGCGGCGCGGATCATCGCCCACACCGGTCCGTCTTCGCCTATGCTGAGGTACTCCGCCACGTGCTTGCGCTCTTCCGGGGTGCTGCCGGTCTGCCACCACCCGAGCGTGGTGTCGTTGTCGTGGGTACCGGTGTAGACCACGGCGTTCGACTCGAAGCGGTGCGGCAGATAACTGTGCGCGCCACGGTTACCGAACCCGAACTGCAGAATACGCATACCGGGCATCTTGAAGTCGGTGCGCAGCTTGTCGACCTCGTCGGTGATGACACCGAGATCCTCGGCAACCAGGGCGAGCTGTCCGAGTTCCTTTTCGAGCGCTGCAAACAGCGCGTGACCTGGCGCTTTGACCCAGGTGCCGTTGACGGCGGTTTCGTCTTCGCCGGGAATGGCCCAGAAGGCCTCGAAGCCGCGGAAGTGATCGAGGCGAATCATGTCGTAGAGTTCGGTGGCGCGGCGCATGCGGCCGACCCACCATGCGAAGTCCTGCTGCGCGAGCGTGTCCCACCTGTACAGCGGATTGCCCCAGCGCTGACCTGTCTCGCTGAAGTAATCGGGCGGCACACCGGCCACGCGCAGCGGCATCTTGTCTTCGCGCAGCTCAAAGATTTCGGGGTGCGTCCACACGTCGGCGGAGTCGAAGGAAACGAAGATCGCAATGTCGCCCATCAACTGGATGCCGCGTTCAGCGCAGTATGCGCGCAGGTAGCGCCACTGCTCGTCGAATGCGAACTGGATGGCTTTCTCGACCTCAAGCGCGTGTGCCTGCTCCTTGCGAAAGGCCGCGAGCGCCGCAGGATCGCGATGCGCAAGCGGCGCTTCCCACTCGGTCCAGAGGGCATTGCCGTGGGCCTCGCGCAGGATCACGAAGGCCACGTAGTCGTCGAGCCAGTCGGCCTTGTCCGCGCAGAACTTCTCGAATGCTACCCATTGCGCAGGCTCTTTTGCGCTGCCGCGCTGCTTGAGAAAGCTGGCCGCCGCTTCTCGCAGCAAGGGCAGCTTCTGCTGGATCACGGTATCGAAGTCGACTGGGCCCGAAGCAGTGGGAAGCGCAGCCGCATTGAGTTGCTCGGCAGTGAGCCAGCCCCAGTCGCGCAGCACCTCGAGGCTTACCAGCAACGGGTTCACCGCCATGGCCGAGAGCGAGGCGTAAGGAGAGTTGCCGTAGCCGACGGGGCTGAGCGGCAGCACCTGCCAGATACGCTGCCCTGCTGCCTCGAGGAAGTTGGCGAAGTCGTAGGCAGCGGGGCCGAGATCTCCAATGCCCCCGTGCGAAGGCAGCGAGGAGATATGGAGCAGCAGGCCGGAGGCGCGATCAAAAGGCATGGGGTTTCCGATCAGTCGAGACGAGGTTGAGGGCAAAAGAGAAAAGCCCGCCGCTTAGGGAAGATTCCCAGAACGGCGGGCCTGTTGCTTGCGGGCGGAAGCAGGCTTTAGTTGCCCTGCTGCCCCGGCATGGCGGGCGCGGTCTGCGCCTGCTTGCTGATCACGATGCGCTTGTCCTTGTTGTACTGCTCGTACAGGTTGGTGACGAACACGGCAAACACCTCGTCACGGTTCTGGTCGAGCAGGGCTTCCTTGGACTGCGCGAGGTGCTGCGCGACATCGGCTGCCGCAGGCTCCTGCTTGTCGTCGAGCTTGGCCACAACACCGGTGCGCTCGCCGCGGATCGGGCCGCTGATCTGCCCGGGGTTGAGCGTGAACAACTGCGGAGCCGTGGTGGCAATCGCGCCGATGTCCGGCACCTGTCCGTCGCGGCCCACGAGGTCGCTGGTCTTGATGGTCGCGCCCAGCTCCTTTGCCGCAGCCGCTAGGTCGTTCGAGGTATGCGCCTTGTCAGCAAGCTGCGTGGTTTTCTGTCCCAGCAACACGGGTGTCTGCTGCGTGCGGTAGTCACCCAGGATGTGGTCCCGGTACTCGGCAAAGACCGGGGCATGCGCTGCCTTGACGTCAAGCACCTGGAACACCGCGGTGCCGTCGCCGGTACTGGCAGCCTGCGGTGCGCCACCCTTGGCGGTAGCAAACGCGGCGGTCAGCAGCTTGGAGGCATCCGCAACGCCGGGCACCACGGCGTCCTGCGCAACGTAGTCCGAAGTCTGCACGGTGAGGTGGTGGGCAGCGGCGGTGGCCTGTAGCCCGCTCTTCTTGGCCTCATTGGCAAGCTGCGTGGCAAAGGCCTGCTGGGCCGCCTGCTCACGCTGCTGGGTCAGCGCGGCGAGGATCTGCGGCTTGACCTCGTCGAAGGGGCGGGTGTGCGCGGTCTGCTTCTCTTCCGCCTGGATGATGTGGTAGCCGAACTGGGTTTTCACCAGGTCCGAGGTCTGGCCGGGCTGGAGTGCGAAAGCAGCCTGCTCGAAGGCCGGCACGGTGACGCCCTTCTTGATGAAGCCAAGTTCGCCGCCGTTGCCCTTGGAGCCCGGGTCGTCGGAGTTCTTCTTGGCGAGGTCGGCGAAGTTGCCGCCCTTGCGTACCTGGTCGAGGATGCCCTGCGCCTTGGTCTTGGCCGCGGCGTCGTCGGCCGGGGTCGCTACCTTGATCAGGATATGGCGGACCTTGACCTGGTCATCGACCTTGTACTCGGCGGCATGCGCGCTGTAGTAGGCCTGCTCCTCGGCATCGGTGACCTGGGGCGCGCCGCCGGGCAGGCTGTCCGTGGTGAAGACGATGTACTGCAGCTTGCGCGTTTCCGGAATGGCGCTGGCGTAGAGCGCGGCGTGCGACGAGAAGAACGACTGGAGCTCAGCATCCGTGGGGTTGATGGTCTTGGCGATGTCGTCGGCCGAAAGCACGGCGTAGGTGAACTTGATCTTGGTGGCAGCCAGCAGGTAGGAGGAGCGCACCTGGGCATCGGAGACAGCAACGCTGCCGGTGACAAGGTCACGCAGGCGGGCTTCTTCGAGCTCCTTCTTGATCTCACCTTCGAACTGGTCGCGCGACATGCCGAAGTGATCCTGGATCAGCTCCGCGTAGCGCTGGTCGCCGATGTACTGGCCGTTGGGAAACAGCGCCGCGCCCACGGGACCGGAGTGCAGAAACTTGCGCACGGTGTCATCGGTGACCTGGAGGCCAAGGCGGTTGGCCTCGTTGAGCATCACGGCCTGCTGAATCAGTCCCTGGCCGGCGCGCTGCATCACGAACGGCAGCGCCGCGTCCGGCCAGCCCTGTTGCCGCAGCATGCGCTGGGCAGCACGCTGCACATCCACGGTCGAAACCTCAGTGGAGGCGCCGAAGATGCGGGTGAACGGGTTGCCGCCGCGCACCGTTGCATAGGTGCCCTGCGTCTCGGTTGCCGATTGGAAGATGCCCGGCACAAGCGTGATGACCATGGTGACGCAGGCAACGGAGATGATGACGATGAAGATCGTCTTGGTAAAGCGGCTGTCTTTCTGCAGGAAGCGAATCATGAGGTCGAGCTTGGCCTTTGCCGTTGCGGTGCCCGGCAGGAGAGATGGCGCGCCGCCGGGCTGGGGTGCGCCCCGGCGGATACGCTGCCACCCCAGTATACCGGCGGGTTTGGGTTGGGGCGGTGGGGAAAGAGCCGGGGCGTTCAGTGGGCAGGGATGCTGGGCTGCGTGGCTCTGGGTGGATCAAGGCCGCTCGGGCTTGATCCTGGTGGTGCCTACGTTCCGGAAGCGGAATATGAGGCACCCGGTTCTCTGGCCGAGCCCAACGCATGCCGGGTGTCGGTGCGTGCTGCCTGCGTCAGGCCGGCTGCAGGGTAAGTTCCGTGATCTCCGAGGGGCAGCGGAAGCGGAAGGGCAGGCCCACGGCGCCGATGCCGCGGTTGACGTAAAGCTGCGTGCGTCCCATTTGGAAATGGCCTTCCACAAAGCGTTTGCCAAGCGGCGGCAGCAGCAGCGGGGGCAGGAACGGCAGGCGTACCTGGCCGCCGTGGGTATGGCCGGAGAGCATCAGGTCGACGGCGTTGTAGTGGGCCACGGCGGGCAGCACGTCGGGTTCGTGGGCCATCAGGATCACGGGCTCACGGTCCTTTTGCGCGTGGGTCGGCAGGGACTTGGGGATGTCGGACTCCCAGCTCAGCGCGTCCATGATGCCGGCGATCCAGAAGCGGCCGCCATCGCGCTCGAAAGGAAGGTTCTCGTTATGCAGGATGGGGATGCCGACGGACTTCATGGCATCGACCACCGCGGCTCCGTCGACCATCCAGTCGTGGTTGCCGAGCACGCCGTACCGGTGCGGGCACTCAATTCCGCCCAGGATCTCGGCCACCATCGGCGCGTAGGCCACGGCGCGGCTTTTTTCGATCGGCGCCATGGAAACGAAGTCGCCCGTCAGCAGGACGATGTCGGGCTTGAGGCGGTTGATCTCCGCGACGGCGCGCCGCACGAAGAATGGTTCGGTGTACTCCATGAAGTGGATGTCGGAGATCTGCGCGATACGGAGGCCGGCGAAGCACTCGGCCAGACCCTTGAGGCGGATGGTGCGGCGCTCAATGACCAGGTCGTGCCGCCCGATTTCGCCTGCGTACAGCGCCAGGCCCACGGCCGCGGCGCTGCCGAGCCCCAGAAAGGCGCGCCGGGTGAAGTAGGGGCTGCGGGCGGCTGGAACAGGACGGGTTGTCACCGGGGTCATACCCCCACTATAACGGCGGCTCGGGATGGCCCGACTGTTCTTTCGTACCCAGAGGGCGGGTTGCGCCTGCCGCGAGAGATGTTGGAGCAAGGCTGGGCAAAGCAAACAAAGCGGGGCCGGAGCAGTGTGCTCCGGCCCCGCGCTGACGGTAAGTACGTGCCCTGGGTTAGTAGGGGTAAGGGTAGGGACGTGCATACATGACCGGGTATGGTGCGACGTACACAGGCCGCTGGTGCAGTACGGGTGGCTGCGGCGCCGAGGCTGCGATCCGCTGCGCCTCGTTGTACGGAACGGGCTGCACGGTCAGCGGGGCGGCCAGGTTGAACTGCAGCAGCGCCTCGGGTGGCAGGTCGAGCCGCGGGCCGTGGGTTGCGCCCGAAAGCAGCGCTCCGCCAGTACCGCCGGCCAACGCGCCGATGCCTGCGCCGACTCCACCACCGGCGGCTGCGCCGATCAGTGCGCCTACAGCAGCGCCGCCCACGGTATTGGCCGCGGTGTAACCGGTCTTGCTGCGGCCCTGGTTCGACCAGATATCGGAGACGATCGGGTAGGTCGTCGGTCCGAGCTGGAGTGCAGTCAGCTTGAGGTCGAGCCGGGGCGCGCCGCCGAACGGGCCGGCGTTCTTGGACTCGATCACCTGGCCGGTCAGCACGGCGCCGCGCGGGACCGCCACTACGCCGTTCGCGTAGATATCGCTGGCCACCGTGGCCTGGAAGTACTCACCGCCCTTGAGTGCGGAGGTGGACAGGGGCTGGGTGGTGCGCACGCTCAACAGCGTGCCGGCGGGGATACCGACCGGGCCGCTGGCATTCTGCTGCTGCGGCGACACGCTGAAGGTTGCAGGCGCCGGCTGCGGCGGGTGGCTGTTGCCGCGCGGTCCGTAGCCACCGTTGTCACCGTAGGGGCCGTTCTGCGGATACTGGCCCTGGTCGGGATACTGTGCCTGTGCCTGATTTGGATACTGGCCTTGATTTGGATACTGGCCCTGGTTCGGATACTGCGACTGCGCCTGGTTTGGATACTGACCCTGGTTGGGGTATGGCTGTTGCGCGCCGGCCTGGCCCTGGTTGGGGTAGCCGTTCTGCGGAGCGCTGCCGTTGGGGTAGGGCGTGTACTGCTGGTCTGCCGCGGCCTGCTGGTCGGCAGGCGGCGCGGGCGGCATGCCGCTCTCCGCGGTGCCGGGCTCGGCGGGCGGGGCCGGGGGCATGCCGCCGGCGGTCTGGGGTGCCGCGGCTGACTGGCCGGGCTGCTCTGCCGGTGCGGACTGTGCTGCCTGTGCCGACGTATCGGGCTGGTTTGCTGGCACAGCCCCGCCGCCGCTCACATTGATGTTGTCCTGGATGGAGCGGACGCCGCTTACATTGGCCGCGGCCTGCTCGGCCTCGACGCGGGCATCTTCATTCGCTACCGTGCCAGACAGGGTCACCACGCCGCCCGAAACGGCAGCGGTGATGCCGAGACCCTTGAGCTTGGCATCCTGGTTGATCGCACTGGTGATGCTGCCCTGCAGCTGGCTGTCGCTGACGGCATATTGCGCATGGGCAAGCGGGGCTGCCAGCAGCGCCGCGCCGAGGATCGCCGGGGCCGCGGTGTGTGCAATGTGCTGACTTGCTTTGCGGAGAAGCCTTTCCGTTGTCATAGTGTCTGCCACTCCTGCTGAAATCGTTCGCCCGCCTCGCTGTTGCGGGTCTCGTACTTGATGAGACACGAGTTTCCGGAAGAAGTTGCACGCCGCGCGCACTGGAGCGGGGTACGGGCGGTGCGCACAGGAAAAGAAGGGCTTTCCCGCTACGGGAAAGCCCTTCAAGGTGAGACGCCATGCAGTGGCCGCCAGCCGCGCAGGCGGTTCGCAGCCTTTACTTCTTGCTGGCGCGCGCGATCAGAGCAGTGGTGGAGCTGTCGTGCTTGTTGTGCTGCGAACCATCGAGGTCCCCGATGATCTGCACGGCCAGCTTCTTGCCCAGCTCCACGCCCCACTGGTCGAACGAATCGATCTGCCAGATCACGCCCTGGGTGAAGACCATGTGCTCATACAGGGCGACCAGCTTGCCCAGTGCCTCGGGCGTGAGCTTGTCGACCAGGATGGTGTTGGTGGGGCGGTTGCCCTCGAACACGCGGTGCGCCACCAGCTCCGGCTTGGTGCCTTCAGCCTTGACCTCTTCGGCGGTCTTGCCGAAGGCCAGCGCCTCGGCCTGTGCGAACACATTGGCCATCAGGTAGGTGTGGTGGTTGCCGAGCGGATTGAGCGTCTCCACAAACCCGATCAGGTCAGCCGGGATCAGCTTGGTGCCCTGGTGGATGAGCTGGTAGAAGGAGTGCTGGCCATTGGTGCCGGGCTCGCCCCAGAAGATCTGGCCGGTCTGGTAGCCGACCTCGGCGCCGTCGAGCGTGACGTGCTTGCCGTTGGACTCCATGGTGAGCTGCTGCAGGTACGCCGGGAAGCGCTTGAGGTACTGGTCGTAAGGCAGCACAGCAACGGTCTGCGCGCCGAAGAAGTTGTTGTACCAGACGCCCAGCAGGCCCATGATGACCGGCAGGTTCTGCTGGAGCGGCGCGGTGCGGAAGTGCTGGTCCATGGAGTGGAAGCCGGCCAGCAGCTTGCGGAAGTTCTCGGGGCCGACCGCGAGCATGGTGGAGAGCCCGATGGCGGAGTCCATGGAGTAGCGGCCGCCGACCCAGTCCCAGAAACCGAACATGTTGGCCGTGTCGATGCCGAACTTGGACACCTCACCGGCATTGGTGGACACCGCCACGAAGTGCTTGGCGACGGCTTTGTCGTCACCAAGCTGCTTCAGCGCCCACTCGCGCGCGGTGTGCGCGTTGGTCATGGTCTCGAGCGTGGTGAAGGTCTTGGACGAGATGATGAACAGCGTTTCATCGGCCTGGAGATCTTCCGTGGCCTCGGCGAAGTCGGTGCCGTCGATGTTGGAGACGAAGCGGAAATGCAGGTCGCGCTGCGAGTAGTGCTTGAGCGCCTCGTAGGCCATCACGGGGCCAAGGTCGGAGCCGCCGATACCGATGTTGACCACGGTCTTGATGCGCTTGCCGGTGTGCCCCTTCCACGCGCCCGAACGGACCCGGTCAGAGAACTCGGACATGTGGTCGAGCACTTCGTGGACTTCCGGGACTACATCCTTGCCGTCGACCTGGATCACTTCGCCCTTGGGCGCGCGCAGGGCGACGTGCAGCACGGCACGGCCCTCGGTTGTGTTGATCTTTTCGCCCGAGAACATGGCTTCGCGATGCTCGGCCAGTCCGCTCTGCTCGGCCAGCTCGAAGAGCAGCTTCAGGGTTTCGTCGGTGATGCGGTGCTTGGAGTAGTCGAGATAAATGTCTTCAAACGAGGCGGTGAGCCGGGTGCCGCGCTCGGGATCCTGCTTGAAGATCTCGCGCAGGTGCTGGGGTGCGATCGCTTCGTAGTGGGCCTGGAGGGCTTTCCAGGCAGGCAGCTGGGTCAAGGGAGTTTTTACCGCGGTGGCAACAGTGCTCATATCGGTTTTCGCCTTTCGAGGCGGCCTTGGGGCGCGCCGGTCGTCGGCTCCATTTTACCCGGGCAGGCACGGCAGGCCCGATGCATAGCGTGTGAACAATGGCGACCCCGGCAGCTACAAGGTGCCCGGAAGCGAAGCGACGCAGAGCGAAGCCTCCTTGCATGCGACGGTGCCAGATCTACGGATGAGCCGACGTGTGGCGCGGGCACAGTGGGCTGTGCCCTTACCCTTGCCGGCGCCGGCACGATGCTCGAAAAAACCTCGTTCGATCTGAAACTTTTTTGCCACTTTCGTTCGATGTCATGGCGAACGGCCATTGCACCCACCGCTATAGTCCACACCATCCACGTACATAGGTGGAGAGTTCCTGACTGTAATTGACTGCAGCTATATGCCGCAGTCCTGCGCACGGAATAGAAGGGAACTGCTGTGACAAGCCCCAACACAAACCTGCTCCTCGAAGTGTTATCACCCGAGGCCAGGCAAAGCTTGCTGGTGAAGTGCAGCCCCGTTGGACTCCCACAAAAAACACGTCTCTCCCAGGCGCAACGAACACCTGCTTACGCGTACCTGATCACTTCGGGTCTTGCGTCCACCGTGGCGATTACCGAGGAAGGCAAAGGAAGCGAAGTAGGCATGACCGGCTGTGAAGGCGTGGTGGGCGCGATCCATCTGCTGGGTCCGAACCTGGCCCCCACAGAGTGCTTTATGCAGATCGCGGGAACGGCGCTGCGTATCCCGTTAACTGACCTGCAGGCGTGCTTTGATCGATCGCCGGAGATCCGGGCGCGCCTGCTCGAAAATGTGCAGGAACAGACCATGACGCAAAGCCAGATTGCGGCCTGCCACCGTTTGCACGATGCGGAGGCGCGCCTGTCGCGCTGGCTGCTGATGGCGCAGGATCGCGTGGGTGGCGACACGCTGGAGCTGACGCAGGAGGTCCTGGCGCAGATGCTCGGCACGGGCCGTCCCACGGTGACCCTGATCGCCGGATCGCTGCAGCGGGCCGGGCTGATCGAGGCGCGTCGGGGTCGGGTCACGGTGCTGAACCGGGCCGCACTGGAGCGGGCAAGCTGCGAGTGCTACCGGGTCGTGCACAAGCTTGTCGCCGGGCTGTACAAGCCGGCGTACATGGCGCGCATGCTGCATAGATTGAGCCAGCAGCCGGCAAGCCAGACGTAGCCGGCGCTGCCGGGGGCCTGGAGCCGCGGGCGGCCCAGCCGCACTTACGACTCCATGCCCTCCGGCTAACCTGGCCGAGATAGATCGAGTTAGTAGCATCTGCCTACCTGGATACGGCCCTTTGCAGGGGCGCCGGGGAGGCTGCGCTCCCACTCGCCTCGGTTCGGAACGCGCATGCGCCCGTCGCCGGCTGCTGCGGGCGAAACTTTGGTGACGCCCAAGTGTCGCCGTCCGCCGTGCCCGCTATGGACCCTGAGCCGCCCCTGAAGGTAATACCTCAAGTGGAGAGTGACGTTCCGAGGGGGAACGGGTGGCTTTGCGCTGCGGCAGGTGGATGGTGCGACGCGGGCTCCGGCACTGGCTGAGCGGCTGCCTCCTGGTCTTGCTGCTCGCCGGCAGTGCGTGCGCGCACGCGCAGCATTTTTCCACCACCAGCTATGGCGCGTCGGACGGCCTGAGCAACCTCACGGTGGACGACTTTCTGGACGACCGGTCCGGGCTGGTCTGGGTGGGCACGCAGAACGGCGTCTTCACCGCGAACGCGCAGCATTTCGACAGGTCCCCGGCATTTGCGCAGGCGGGCATGAAGTTTGTGCGGCTGCTTCGACAGGACACTGCCGGGCGTATCTGGGCGATGGACAGCCGGCAGCTCGCATATCTGGATCACCCGGAGGCGCCGGGCGGCGGCGCGGCGCACGTGATCCCCGGGCTGGACCTGCACCTGGTCACCATGGAGGGCATCGACCTGCGGTTTGTGCGCGGGGAGCCGGATACCGCGTACCTGCTGCGCGAGGGCACGCTGCTGCGGCTGCACAGCGACGACCAGGGGGCACGCTGGCAGATCGCCCCGGCCTTTGCGCCGGCGATGATCCGGCAGCATCCCGAACTTGGCACACTCACCAGCGTGTTCCCTGCCGTGGACGACGCGCTGTGGGCAGGCTGCGGACAGTCACTCTGCCGTGTCGATCTGGCAGCGCTTGCCCATGTTGAAGCGGCTGGCCGCACGGGAGCGGCCGGGGGCGACGCGGTTCGCGTGTATGGGCCGCAGCAGGGTGTACCGCACGAGGCCTGGCTGCGGCTGCTGGTTGGCCGCAGCGGGACGCTATGGGCGCGCGGGCAACGCACTGTGATCTCCCTCGACAAGGGGGCGGCGCACTTCCGAAGCATGGATACCTTGCCCTCTTCGCTGTTTCTGTATGCAATGGGCGCCGTGATGGCGGAGGATCCGCAAGGCCGCATCCTGCTCAACCTGAACCAGGGCGTGGCGCGCAGCGAGGCGAACCACTGGCACCTGTTTGCCGAGAAGAATGGCTTGCCGGACGGCGCGGTCAACGCCCTGATGTTCGACCGCACGGGCCAGCTCTGGCTTGCGCCTGCGGGCCACGGCATCACCATCTGGCCGGGCTACGGGCAGTGGGAAGGCTGGACGCGCGAGGAGGGCCTGGGCAGCTCGGTGGTGTGGGCCTCGCCGCGCGACGCCACGGGCAAGGTATGGGTGATTACCCAGGCGGGGCTGGATCGGCTGGACCCGGCGACCAGCAAGATCGTGCCGCGCGCAAACGGGCTGCAACGGCTCACGACCGGCATCATGGACACCGCGGACCATCTCTGGCTGGGCGACGGCCAGGGCAACGTGCTGGAGCTGGATCCCCTGACCGGGCACACCCACGTGGCGGCCGCGGGCCTGGGCCGCATCTTCACCCTGCTGCGTGACCGGCAGGACCGCATCTGGATCGCCGCGGAGAGCGGGGTGAGCTTCCTGTCCGCGGGCGACCGTTTGCTGCACCGGGTGGGGCCGGAGCAGATACCAGCGGGTTACGCGTGGTCGATGACACAGGGGCAGGACGGCACGATCTGGGTGGCCAATGCGCACGGCCTGTACCGCCTCAGGGGCGAACAATGGAGCCACATCGAACTGCCGTTTGCGGGGGGAAGCGCGTACGACTTTATGCTCGCCGCTGCAGCCGACGGCACGCTGTGGGTGCAGGGCAAGCTGCCCTACCCGGTGCTGCATCTGGCGGTACAGGGCAACAAGGCGTCCATCCTTGAAAGCATCGGGACCTCGATCATCCCTTCGGACAGCATCACCTTTCTCGAGACAGACCGGCGCGGCTGGATCTGGGTGGGCAGCGATGCCGGCGTTTCCGTGTTCAATGGGCAGCGCTGGGTGCATTGCACCGCCGACGATGGCCTGCTGTGGGACGACACCGACGATCGCGCGTTTCTGGCGGATCCGGATGGCTCGGTGTGGATCGGCACCAGCGCCGGGCTCTCGCACCTGCTGCACCCGAAGCGCCTGTTCTCCACGGGTGCGCCGGACCTGCAACTCGACGGGGCGGAGTTGAGCGCTCAGCGCAACGGCAATGCCCCGATCACGCAGGTGGACGGAGGATCGTTTGACCTGCGCAAACCCACGTTGAACGTGTACCTGCGCAGCACCAGTTACAGTCGTGGTTCGGCGCTGGTCTACAAGTACCGCATGGACGGGCAGGAAAACACCTGGCAGGAGAGCCGCACGCCCTTGCTGCGCTTCCCTTCCCTGCCCGCCGGCACTTACCGCTTGACGATGCTGGCGTACGACGAGCGACTGCACCTGTCGTCGGCGCCATTGTCGCTTGGCTTTGAAGTATTGCCACCGTGGTGGCTGCGCACCTGGGCGTGGCTGCTGTGGGGCACCCTGGCGGCATTGCTGTTGTGGTTGCTGTGGCGGGCCAGCGTGCGGCTGCTGGTGGTGCGACAGCATGATCTGGAAGTACAGGTGGCGCAGCGTACGGCGGAGCTGGAGTTGGAGAAAACGGAGCTGCTGAATACGCGCAGTGCCCTGATCGAGATGACCCGCAAGGACGGGCTGACCGGTCTGCTGAACCGCGCGGCCATCTTTGAGCGGATGCGCACGCAGTGCGAGCTGGCCTGCAAGACCGGGACGCCGATGGCCTTTGCGATGGCGGACCTTGACTCGTTCAAAAGGATCAACGATGCGCATGGCCATGTGGTTGGAGACACGGTGCTGCGGGAGTGTGCGGCACGCATCGCGCGCGCGGTGCGCACCGGCGACTCGGTGGGGCGGTACGGCGGCGAGGAGTTGTTGATCCTTATGCCCGGCCTGCACCCTGATGCAGCGGAAGCACGCATGGAAGCGCTGCGGCTGGCGGTCGCCGGCGAGCCCGTGATGCATGACGACCTGGGGATCCCGGTGACGGCGAGCTTTGGCGTGGCGTGGCTGGGCGTTGACTTCTGCACGGTGGAGTCGCTGGTGAGCCTGGCAGACAGCGCGCTGTACCTGGCGAAGCAGCGCGGCCGCAACCGGGTGGAGTTTGTGCGGCAGCACAACTCTGCGTGGAAGCCTCAGCAGGAAGCTTTGCCGCCTGTGAAGATCGGGGCAGACAAGGCGCGGGTTTCGTCTTAGCAGATGGCATCGCAGAAAAGTGAACGGACCAGTGCCCGCGACGACCTGGCAAGCCGTCGCAACATACGGACGGACCACCGACCAGCTTCTGGAGCAACGAACTTGGCAGGGTCCGATGTGCGCGCGGCGCACGGCGTCGCGGCCCGCGCGCTGGTGCCGGTTTGGGGAGCAGTGTGGATGCGCGGACGGGAGCAGGCTCCGTCAGGCGGGCGCACACTGCTTGCCTGGACGCGGCGCGTCTCTGGTACAAAGCAGGGAGACACCACTCCCGAGCGCACAAGGATGCAACCATGCCCAGCCGCAACCTGCTGTTTCCTCCTGGTACGAACCATCGGGTACGACGAGGCCTCGCAGCGATGGCCGCAGGACTCCTGCTGGCGAGCGGTGCCCTGCCCGCACCTGCACAGACCGGGGTGCCGGCGCGCGAGCTCGCCGGCTTTCGCAACCTTCAGCAGGATGCGCTGCGCACGGATCTCACCTTCATCAGCTCCGACGCGATGGCCGGACGCCTGAGCCTGCAGCCGGGCGACGACGCGGCCATCGCCTGGATCGCGGACGCGTTCCGAAAGGCCGGCCTCGAGCCCGCGGCCCGCGACGCGGGTGGCAGGCCGAGCTTTCTGCAACCGGTGCCGTTAGTCGAGTACCGGCCGGATCGGGCTGCTTCCACAATCACGCTCACGCGTGGTGGCCGATCCACCGTGTGGCACGCGCCCGAGGCATTCGGCGCGTACAAGCATGCGGTGGATCTTGCGGCGCCGGTGGTGTTCGCAGGCTACGGCATCACCGCGCCCGAGCTCGGCTACGACGACTACGCCTCGCTCGATGTACGCGGCAAGATCGTGCTGCTCTTCGACCATGAACCGCAGGAAGACGATCCGCACTCCGTCTTCAACGGCACCGGCAACACGCGCTACGCCACGGCGAGGGTGAAAGTTTTGAACGCGCAGCAGCATGGCGCGGTGGCAGTGGTGATCGTGGCCGAGCCCAATCGCAAGCACCTCACCAACGCGGAGCGGGCGGCGCGGATCGGCTCGAGCGTGGTGCGCCCGGTGCCACTGCCCCTGCAGGCAATCGCCGACGACGAGGTACACATCCCCGCGGCGCTGGTGCTGGATGCTGTAGCGGCGGAGCTGTTCGCGACCTCGGGCACCACGCCGGGCGCGACGCAAACAGCGATCGACAGTGCGCTCAAACCACAGTCGCGCGCGCTGCCCGACACGGTGCTGACGCTGCACCTGCGCAATACCTCGGAACGCGAAGGCACCACCAGCAACGTGGCCGCTCTGCTGCCGGGCAGCGACCCGAAGCTGGCGCCGGAGACGATCCTGATCACCGCGCACCATGACCACGACGGTGCAGCCCCGTGTGCTGACCCGGCGCATCCGCCGGTGAGCACGCCGCCGGACCCGCACCCCTGCCCGCAGATCTGGCATGGTGCGGATGACAACGGCTCGGGCACGGTGGGCGTGGTGGCGCTGGCGCGTGCGTTTGCGGCAAACCCCGCGCGCTCGAAGCGGTCGATCCTGTTCGTGGTGTTTGCGAGCGAAGAGCGCGGGCTGCTGGGCGCGTACTGGATGGCGGCGCACCCTTTGCGGCCGCTGGCCACAACCCGCGCGCAGATCAACTTCGACATGATCGGCCGCGATGAAGCGGCCAGCCCGCAGACCGACGGGCTGATCGAGATCCCGAAGGACACGACCAACCGGCTGAACCTGATCGGCGCGCTATACTCGCCGGATTATGACCGCACGGTACGGGAAGCAAACAAGCCGATCGGCCTCGCGCTCGATGATCGCTTCGATCACGAGTCAGCGCTGAACGTGTTTTTTCGCTCCGACCAGTTCCCGTTCGTGCTGCACAACATCCCGGCGTTCTGGTGGTTCACGGGCTTCCACCCGGACTACCACCACACCACCGACACGGTCGACAAGATCGACTTCGTGAAGATGCAGAAGATCCTGCAGCTTGCGTACCTTACGGGCTGGCAGTTTGCGACGGAGCCGCAGACGCCCCGGTTTGTGGCCAACCCCTCCGGGCAGAAACCCCGGGAGCAGCCCGGGCAGTAAATGAACGATGCGCGGGAACATGGCGTCTTCTGCGTGGTGCGCCTGTTCCCTGCTGCAGCAGATGGCTTGTGCGCCGACGCGCTTCAGCAACAGCCTAGTGGTACAGGTAGCTGCCGACCAGGCAGACGGACGCGGCAAAGATCAGCGCCGTGGTGATCCACCCGAGGACGTTGATGGCTCTGCCGTTGACGCGGTCGCCCATGATGGAGCGACGGTTACACATGAGCATGATCAGCAGCATCAGCGGAGGGGTGGAGAAGCCCTGCACGATGCCGGCCACGACCAGCGCCCGCATGGGGTTAATGCCGAGGAAGTTGAGCCCCATGGCCAGCAGGGTGAACAACGTGATCGCCCCGTAAAAAAGCCTTGCTTCGCGTGGCCGATAACTCAGGCCGTTGCGGCAGCCGGTGCTCTGGCACAGGTCGTATGCAGCACCCGTGGTCATGACCGGGATGGCAAGAAAGCCGACGCCGATGATGCCGAGCGAGAAGAGCAGCCCGGCGAAGTTGCCCGCGAGCGGGCGCAGCGACTGCGCGGCATCGGCAGCCGAGTGGATGGTATGGTGCCCGGCGACGAATAGCGTCGCCGCCGTGGCGAGGATGATGAAGAACATCACCACGTTCGAGAACAGCATGCCAAACGCCACGTCCCAGAAGCTGGTGCGGAGCTCGGCGTCGGTGGTGCCGCGCCGCTGCTCCAGGCGAACCTGGCCTGCCGCGATCTTTTCTTCCACCTCTTCATTGGACTGCCAGGTGTAGAGGTACGCCGAAAGCGACGTGCCGATGATCGCCACCAGGATACTGAGGAAGTCGCGGTTGAAATGGAGGGTCGGTACCAGCGTGCCATGCACCACCGCGGCAAGCTTGGGGTGCGCCAGGAATGCCGAGAAGACGTACGCGAGCAGCGACATGGCGAGCACGCGCAGCACATTGCGGATCACCGCGTAGGAGCCCCAGATCTGCAGCACCAGCGCCACCGTGGTGATGCCGATCAGCAACAACGGCTGTGGCACATGGACCAGGATGGCGAGTGCCGCGGCCATGCCGCCGATGTCGGCGCCCGCCTCAATGATGTTGCCGACCAGGACGCCCGCAAGCACTGTGTACAGCAGGGAGCGCGGAGCATGGCGGCGCAGCACAGAGAACAGCCCTTCGCCGGTGACCTGCCCGAGCTTGGCCGACAGGTACACCACCGCAATCATCATGGGCAGGGTGACAGGCGCGGTCCAGAGAATG
The DNA here is from genome assembly GCF_003858395.1 of Acidipila sp. EB88. Taxonomy (GTDB): domain Bacteria; phylum Acidobacteriota; class Terriglobia; order Terriglobales; family Acidobacteriaceae; genus EB88. The sequence continues at coordinate 398,952 of NZ_QWEV01000005.1, forward strand.
CCATAGCCGAACTGCGCGCCGGCCTGCGCATAGGTGCCGATGGCGGAACAGTCGTCGTCAGCGGCGCCCGTGATCAGACCAAGTCCAAGGGAGCGCAGGACTGTATGTCGATGGGCAGGTCGATTCGCCATGAGCGCGGTTTCTCTTCCTGAAAGCAAATGCGCCGGGACGATGCGCGCGTTTGGCAATGGGATGGGAGCTTGCGCGAGGCAGTTGGTCGGGCGCGCGACACAGGGCAGAATCACTGCCGCTGCGGTAGCCAGCACGAGCAGGTGCGCGCTGGCACAAAAGGCGTGGCAGTCCGCTCGAGGCGCTTTGCTCGTCTCGAGCGATCCGCTGTTCCGATGGTCGGCTGACTTCGTGCGCTCTACGCCGGCGTAGAGCGCGCCGCGACTTCGGCCAGTGTCGCTTCCACAATGCGCACGGCGTGGTCAACCGGGTGAAGAGCCTTGAGCTGCTGCGCAGCGTTGTCCGCTGCCTCGCGGTAGGCAGGGTCGGTCCAGACTTTACTGATTGCCGTGCCCAGAGATTCGGCATTGACCTCGGCCAACGGCAGCACCACGCCCGCGCCGAGATACGCAACGCGCATCGCCACGCCTGGCTGCTCGCTCGCGATCGGCATGGCCACCATGGGCACGCCGTGCACAAGGCAGTCGAGCGCGGTGTTGAGGCCCGCGTGGGTGATGCAGAGGCTCGCGCGCGCGAGCAACCGGGATTGCGGCGCGAACGGCACCAGCAGGATATTTTCAGCGACCTCGCCAAAGAGCTCAGGCGCGAGCGCGTCCTTGCCCAGGGCGATCACGGTCTGCGCAGGCAGCGGGGCGCAGGCCTCGATGATAGCGCGGAATACGGACTCGAGCCGGTTCTGCAGCGTGCCGAGTGAGGCGTAGATCAAGGGACGCCCGTCGAGCTTCTCCCATGGGAACGGGATTTCGCGGGCTGGCATGTCGTCCTGCAGGGGTCCGACAAAGTGCAGTGTTGCCGGCTGGCTGGCGCGGGGAAACTCGAAGAAGGCAGGCTGCTGCGAGATCTGCGCACGCGTGGAGAAGGAGTCGTTGAGGAAGTTGCTGCAGGGCGGCAGCGACCACTTCTCACGCTGCGCGTTGACCAGCGCCAGCAGCGGATCAAACGCCTTGAGCGTGCCTGCCCAGCCCTGCGCGTTGCGCGCCACGGCGGCGTCGGCTGGGTCGTAGGGCCAGGGCAGCGTCGGCGGCGGTACGGAGTGGTCGCTGTTGACGATCAACGCGTTGGCGATCGAGACGAACGGGATGCCGAGGTGATCCGCTACCGTGGACGCGCCGGGGAACAACTGGTCGATGATGAGCAGGTCGGGGCGGTTCGCGGCCAGCAGCGCCGGCAGGTACTGGAACGAGACGCGGGTGAGCAGCGACATGCGCTCGATGAAGTAGGCGAACGAAGCAGCGCCGGTCAGCTCGCCGATTTTGCGGGTGGTCTCGCGCAGCGTGCCGGGTGGATACTCCTGCTCGGCAAACGGCACAAAGCCGAGGCCGGCAGACTCGATTGCCGCGCCGACATCGGGCACGTTGAAGAACACGACCTCATGGCCTCTCTGCGCCAGTCCACGGGCGAGCGCGATCGAAGGGTTGAGGTGGCCGGTTGCGTAGAGGACCAGAAATCCGATGCGTGCCACGCGGATACTCCTGCGGGAAAGTGCATCCAGAGTAATGGCAGCGCCGCAAACAGGAAAGCGGTGCCGTGGAGGCACCGCTTGTCCTGCTGGGTTGTTGTTGGGCTGACCGGGTGAGTGTTAGTCCAGGCTGGTCAGGGCGAACTGCCGACCAGCTTCGAGCAGCTTCTCGACGGACTCCTTCGAGCACGACTCCGAGTAGATGCGCAGCAGCGGCTCGGTGCCCGAGGCGCGCAGCAGCAGCCAGCTCTCGGCGGCGTTGGGCTTCGACGCGGCTTCCGGGTTCTTGACGAAAAGCTTGATGCCGTCAAGCGTGGCGACGCGCTCCACCTCCATTCCCCCGATCTCTTTGATCCCCGCTTTGGCCTTGGCTATGGTCGCGTTCTTGAGGTCATCGTTGATGTGGAGATCGATGCGGCCGTACTGGTGCTCGCCGTACTGGTCCTGCAGTGCCTGCACGAGTTCGCCGAGCGTCTTCTTCTGCTCCGACATGACGGTGGCAAGCAGCAGCGCGTTGAGCAGGCCGTCGCGCTCCGGCAGGTGCCGCTGGATGCCGATGCCGCCGGACTCTTCGCCGCCGATCAGGATTTCTTTTTCGAGCATCAGGTCGACCACATACTTGAAGCCGATACCGTGCTCGTACAGGGGTCGGTTGTACCTGGCCGCGATGCGGTCAAGCATGCCGGTGGTGTTGAAGGCGCGCGTGATGCCGCCCGCCCAGTCCTTGGTAGTCAGCAGCCACTCGAGCAGGATCGCGAAGATCTTGTGCGGATCCACAAAGTTGCCGTGCTCGTCGATTGCGCCGATGCGGTCGGCATCGCCATCGGTCGCAAAGCCGGAGTCGCACTTGTGCTCGACCACCGCGGTGCCGAGCGCGCGGATGTGCGGCTCAATGGGCTCGGGGTTGATGCCCGGGAACAACGGGTTGTTTTCGCCGCGAATCTCAACGAAGTCCACGCCCAGCTTCGTAAAGATGCCAGCCAGCACGCCGCGGCCCGCGCCGTACATGCAGTCCACGCCGAACTTCAGTCCCGAGGTCTTGATGGCTTCGAGGTTGGCGAAGTCGCAGATCGCCTGGATGTAAGGCGTGTTGAAGTCGACATGCTCGATCTTTGCCGGGGTTGCCGCGCTGGCGATCGGCTTGCCCAGTTCTTTCTCGATCTCGGCAATGATGGCGGGGCGACCGGAGCCGCCGTAGTACGCCTTGTACTTCACGCCGTTCCACTGGAAGGGATTGTGCGAGGACGTGATCATGACGCCGCCCGCGTGCTTGCCGGCGCGTACGCCGAACGACAGCGCGGGGGTGGGGGTGATGTTGTCGGCGAGCGCGACAGGGATGCCAGCGTCGGCCAGTACCTCGGCGACCGCCTCGGCAAAAGCGCGCGAGCCAAAGCGCGAGTCGTAGCCGATGGCGGCGCCTTTTTGCTGCGCGCTCTCGAGCAGCAGGTAGTTGCCGATCGCGGCGGCGGCGATGCGCACATTTTCAAACGTGAAATCGGCAGCGATGATGCCGCGCCAGCCGTCGGTGCCAAACTTGATCTGTTCCGCGCCCATACGTCTCGTTCTCCAAAAAATTCGTAACTGCTTGTGTTCCTGATACAGGTGCAAAGGAGGGAGCCGCGGTGCGCCCTGCTTTGGAGCGCACTCCTGGCGACGGCTCCCGCGCACACTGTTGCTAGATCAACTCGGTTTTGCCCTTGGCCGCGAGTTCCTTGACGACCTTGCCCACGTCCTGCGAGTGGTGCCGCGTGGTGACCAGAATGGCGTCGTCTGTCTCGACGACGACGAGGTCATGCACGCCCACCAGCGCCACGAACTTCTTGGGGCTGTAGGCGTAGTTGCGGTGCGCGTCCACCGCGAGCAGCCCGGCGGTTTCGGACACGTTTTCATGGCCGTCCACGCCTTCACGCTGCTCCATCTGGTGCTCGTACAGAGCGGCCCACGAGCCGAGATCGTTCCAGCCGAAGTCGGCCTCGAGGCAGTACAGGTTGGACTGGTGCTCGCCCTTGGCGGAGCGCGGCTCCAGGATTGCGTAATCGACGCTGATGTTTTCGCACTTTGGATACAGCTCGGCGAAGACCTGCTCGAACTGCGGGGTGCCGTGCGCGGCGGCGATGGTCTCGAGCAGCGGCGCGGTTTCGGGCAGGTGCTCGCGCATGGCATTGGCCAGGGTGCGGGCGCTCCAGATAAAGATCCCGGAGTTCCAGTGATAGTTCCCCGCGGCGACGAACGCCTCGGCGCGCTCCTGGTTGGGCTTCTCGGTAAAGCGGCGCACGCGCGTTTCGCCCGAAGGCATCACCTCACCGGTCTCGATGTAGCCGTAGCCCGTCTCGGCGCGGGTCGGCCGGATGCCGAGCACCACCATGTTTTCACCGGAAGAAGCGAGCAGGATCGCACGGCGCAGCACCGCGGTAAACGCGGGCTCGTTGGCGATCACGTGGTCAGCGGGGAACATGCCGAGGATCGCGTCCGGGTTGTGCTTCTCGATCAAAAAGGCCGCAAGGCCGGCGGCCGGAGCGGTGTTGCGGGCCGTCGGCTCGCAGACCACCTGGGACTGCGGCACCATCTCGAGCTGCCCGCAGATCTCCCGGGACAGCAGGTCATTGGTGATGACCCACACGTCGTCGGCCGAGGAGAGCGCGGCGAGCCGGTCCACGGTGCGCTGGATCATGGTGCGCTCGCCGTCGAGCGCAAGCACCTGCTTGGCGCGGGCCTTGCGGCTGCGCGGCCAGAACCGGGTTCCACTGCCCCCCGCGAGGATGATCGGACGGAACTCCTGCTGTGCTGCCATGGGTCTGCTCTCCTGCTGTTCCACTGCTTTGCGCTGAACCGCCACTTGCCTTATCGGCAGCGCGGATGGTTTCCTGCGCCTGGTGCTGCGCTTTATTTCCTGCCCCGGCAAGCCATGCTCGGCCAGGGATTGAAGGAGGAAGCATGCTCGCCGTTGCAGCCAGCGGTCAAGCGACGATCTGCGCGCTCCGCTCCACGGAGCCGCCCTGCGGGAGAATGCGCATGACCTCGGCGTCGCCCCCAAGCTTCCAGGCAAGCGCATGCGCCGGGATCACGGCCAGTTCGCACCGGTTGAGCGTGAAGGGCTCGAAGCCTTCGCCCGTGACCTGCAGCGCGCCTTCCACCACAAACAGAAGCTGCGGGTCCTGCGTTGCAGCCACGGCGGCATAGAGAGCCTCGGTCTTGTGCGGCCAGCGTTCCACGCGGAAGTAGGTCTTATCGACCAGCACGCTTTCGCCCTGGGTGCCGGCTTCGGGTGCGATCTTGCCGGCGGCGGTTTCGACGCGCATGGCCTCGATCGAGGCTTCCACGTGCAGCTCCCGCGGGCGTCCGTAGTCGTAGAGCCGATAGGTGGTGTCGGACGTCTGCTGGGTTTCCAGGATCACCACCCCGGGCCAGATGGCATGCACGGTGCCGGCGTCCACGTACACCATGTCCCCTGCTTCAACCGGAACCCAGCCGAGCAGGTCTTCCAGCGACTTGTCTTCAATCGCGGAGCGCACGGCGTCGGGGGTCACGCCGGGCTTGAGCCCCAGGGCCACCTTGGCGCCGGGCTCGCTCTCGAGGATGTACCAGCACTCCGTCTTGCCGCGCGGCTCACCCTTCTGCTGCGCCAGCACGTCATCGGGATGCACCTGCACGCTGAGCTTTTCGCGGGGAAACAGCACCTTGATCAACAGCGGGTACTCGCCTTCGCTGGCAAACGCCGAGCCCAGGATCGCCTGGGCGTGCTGCTTGACCACGGCTGCGAACTTCTGGCCAGCCAGGTCCCCGCTGGCCACAATCGAGTCCGGCCCGGTGAGCCAGGCTTCGCCGATGGGCTCGCCGGGCGCGGCCTTTTTCTCAAACCAGGGGGCGAGATCCTCAAAACCCCAGACACGGGTGGAGTAGTAGGGTGCGAGTTTAAACGGGGCGAGCTGCTCCTGCTGATGACTGGGGTGAACCTGTTCCATGCACCCCAGTATGCCGTATTTTGCGGTGTGGCTGGCATCTATGTCGCGTGCGGTTGCTGCGTACAGGTAACTACCGGGGCGACGCAGTACCATGACGCATGGCACGTTATCTGGTCACCGGCTGTGCCGGTTTCATCGGTTCGTGGATCGCCGACACCCTGCTGCGGCAGGGCGTCTCCGTTTGCGGGCTCGACAATTTCGAAACAGGGCGGCGCGAGAACATCGCCGCTGTGGAAGCAGCGGCCGCCGCCAGCGGCGCGGAGTTCCGGCTGTTTGAAGCAGACCTGCGCGATGCCGACGCGGTGGCGCGGGCGGTACGCGACACCAGCAGACACGGTGCGGAGCTCGAGGTGATCTTCCACCAGGGCGCGCTGCCCTCGGTGCCTCGCTCGATCCTGGACCCGCGCACCTCGCACACCGCCAACATCGATGGCACCTTCAACCTGCTCGAGGCAGCCCGCGCCCACGGAGTGCGCCGCGTGGTGTATGCCGCGTCTTCGTCCGCCTACGGCAACCAGCCGGGCTTTCCACGCGTGGAAACGATGGTGCCTATGCCGATCGCACCCTACCCCGTGCAGAAGCTGATGGGCGAGCACTACATGCGGTCGTACTGGCAGGTGTATGGGCTCGAAACAGTGGCGCTGCGCTACTTCAACATCTTCGGTCCGCGCCAGGTGCCGGACTCGCCCTACTCCGGCGTGATGGCCCGGTGGACGCTGCAGATGATGCAGGGCAAGCAGCCCACGATCTTCGGCGATGGCGAGCAGGGGCGCGACTTCACCTTTGTCGGCAATGCTGTTTCCGCCAACCTGCTGGCGGCCTCGGCGCCGGCGGAGCGCGTTGCGGGTCGGGTGTTCAACGTGGCCTGCGGGCAGCGTCACACCCTGAACAGAACCTTCCAAGTCTTGGCCGAACTGCTCGCATTTAAGGAACCGGCGCTTTACACGGCCGAGCGCACGGGTGATATCCAGAACTCGCTGGCCGATATTTCAGCGGCGCGCGCGGCCTTCGGGTATGAGCCGGCGATCAGTTTCGAGGAGGGTCTGCGGCAGACAGTGGCCTGGTACCAGCAGCAGTACGGCGACGTGGCGGCGGCAGCGGGAGCTACGCGCCCGTAGTGGCGGCCAGCGGCTTTTGTGCCCGGGCGTCGGCCCGGGCACGCACGGCGCAGGCGCTGTTTGCCCCCGCGCAGCCGATAGGGCGGATGCAGTACTGGGCGCTCAACACCACCAGCCCGATCCACAGCAGGTCTGCCCCGAGCAGGTGCGTCACCTGCAGCCAGGTGGGCGCAAGCAGCAGCACATCGGCGACGCCAAGCACGATCTGGATACCCACCAGCGACGCCACCCAGTTCCCCATGGCACGCAGCGCGGGATACCCGGCATCGCGGGTGCGGATGACCAGGAACAGGATCCAGGCCCCCGCCACAAAGCTCAGCGTGGGGTGGATCCAGCGGATGTGCAGCAGCCAGTTGGCGGAGGGTGAGAAATCCTGCGCGAAGGCTTCGGCCAGCGAATGCGCGGGGTAGAGTGTATCGCCCAGCGCGGCCAGCGAGCCGCTGACGCCCACACATAAGGTAGCGGCCAGGCCCACAAAGGCGAGCGGGGCGTGCGTAAGCTCCACGCCGCCCCGCATCCGGCCATTGATACGGCTCAGAAAGTGCGCGGTGAGGGCGAGGGCTGCCAGCAGCAGCAGGGTGTTGGCCAGGTGCAGCGATAGCCAGAAGGCGCGCATCGGGGACTGGTCGGTGCCGGTATGCCCGAGCAGGACCAGCAGGGCGCCCAGCAGGGCTTCGTTGAAAGTGAGCACGGCGGCCGTCGCGGCAAAGACCCGGGCGATGTGCCGGCGCGGCGCGCTGCGCCAGCACCAGGCCACCAGCCCGACAAGCGCGATCACGGCGATGCCCGACGTGGCGCGGTGCGCGTACTCGATCATGGAGGCCACGGTCTTCCAGTGCTGGACCATGGTGCCGCCGCAGAGCGGCCAGTGCTCGCCACAGCCATTGCCCGAGCCCGTGGCCCGCACCACGGCTCCCCACAGGATCACGAGGACGTTGTAGGCGACCACGGCCCAACTGTAGCGTTGCAGCGCGAGAGACGGTGAGGCTGGCGGCTGGGCGGAGGATGCCGCGGATGCCCCGGAAAGAGGCAGCGCAGCGGAGCCGGGGCGGTGCGCCGGAATGGAAAGAGGCGAGGCCATAAGGGCGCGGTGGAGCAGGCGCGACTCAAATGATTCTACCGCTGCTACAACCCTTTGCGGCGAATTGGAATCCTTTCAACAACTATGACAACAAAACGCGTCTTTTCTGCAATCTCATCCGTCCTGCTGGCCTCTGTTCTGGTAACCCCTGCCTCTCTGCTGGCTCAGACCGCTGGCCAGGATATGCAGAACGCGGGTACCGACACCAAGAACGCGACCAAGGACACCGGTCATGCTGTCTCGCACACGACCAAGAAGGCCTACCACAAGACCAAGCACGGCACCAAGAAGGCCACTGCCGACACCAAGAGCGGCACCACCAAGGCCTATGACAAGACCAAGGAAGGCACCACCGTCGCCGCCGACAAGACCAAGGAAGTCTCGGTAAAGAGCTACGACAAGACCAAGGAAGGCGTGCAGAAGGTATTTGATCCCAAGGCCGAGAAGAAGACGGTCGCCAAGGACAAGACCAAGGAAGCGCACATGGCCGGTAAAGACGACCTGAACCAGGACAAGCAGAAGATCAAGGACACGACGCACCAGTAGTCACATTCTTTCGCTGTGGGCGCTTTCAGGCGTCCGCAGTCCGAAAGTCGACCAACCCGGTTTGGGTACCGGGCATCATATCTAGTAGACCTTGCCTGCAGCCTCTGCGACGGACCGGCTTTTTCGCCGGCTGATCGCAGGGGCTTTGTTCTTCTGCGGGCAGCCTGATTGCCACCTCAGGCAGCGCGGGCACCCTTAGCCGGACGCCAGCTCCTTCGCCCGGGCAGTGGCGCGCATCACCGCCTTGATCAGCGTCACGCGCAGGCCACCTTCTTCCAACTCAAGGATTCCGTCGACCGTGCACCCGGCCGGCGTGGTGACCGCGTCCTTGAGCAGTGCCGGGTGATACCCGGTGTCAAGCACCATCTTGGCCGCGCCAAATGTGGTCTGCGCCGCCAGAAGAGTGGCGATGTCTCTCGGCAGGCCGACCTTTACACCTGCTTCCGCCAGCGACTCAAGAATGATGTAGATGAAGGCGGGTCCGCTGGCCGAAAGCCCGGTCACGGCGTCCATGTGCTTTTCGTCCACGATCACGGTGCGGCCCACGGTGGCGAAGATCCGGGATGCCAGGTCCATCTGCGCGTCGGAGACGAAGCGCCCGCGGCAAAGCCCGGCGATGCCCGCACCGAGCATCGATGGCGTGTTGGGCATCGCCCGGATTACCGCGATATCCATGCCCGCAGCCTGCTCGATGGCGTCCGTTTTCATGGAGGCCGCAACCGAAATGATCAGCTTCTCGGGTGTAAGCGCCGGACGAACTTTCTCAAGCAAATCATTGATCTGAAACGGCTTGACGGCCAGCAGCAGGATGTCGGCCTGCTCGGCTGCGCGCAGGTTGTCGGTGGTCACGTCCACGCCCCACTGGGTGGCGAGCACGGTGGCCCGCTCCTCGTGTGCGACCGTTGCGGTGATCTCGGAGGGGGCGAACAGCTGCTGCTTCAGGAATGCCTGCAGCAGGATGCCGCCCATTTTGCCCGCGCCGAACACGGTGATGCGTGGGCGTGCTTCCACCTGGTGGGCGATGGCCCCGCTTTCGAGAATTTCTGGCGTCATTTTGCCGCTCCTGTGGGTTGTTGTGCGTGGTTTTGCGTGGCGATCCAGGTGTTGATCCGGGCTTCCAGAACATCGAGTGGCAGGGCTCCTGCGCCCAGCACCTCGTCGTGGAAACCGCGATAGTCAAAGCGCGAGCCGAGCGCAGCCTGCGCCTGGGCGCGCAGCTTCAGCAGTTCAAGCTGCCCGATCTTGTAGCCCAGCGCCTGCGCGGGCCAGGCGATGTACCGGTCGGTCTCCGCCTGCACCGTGGCTTCATCAAGACCGGTATGCGCGTGGAAGTAGTCGACCATCTGCTGGCGGGTCCAATGCTGGGAGTGCACGCCGGTGTCCACCACGAGGCGCACGGCGCGGAAGATATCGGTTTCGAGGCGTCCGTACTCGGAGTAGGGATCCTGGTAGAAGCCCATGTCCTTGCCGAGGTGCTCGGAGTACAGCCCCCACCCTTCCACGTAGGCGGTGTAGCCGGTGTACTTGCGGAACTCGGGAATGCCGGTCAGCTCCTGCGCGATGGAGATCTGCAGGTGATGCCCGGGAATGCCCTCGTGGTACGCGATGGACTCCACATTCGCCAGCGAGCGATGCGCAAAGTCATACGTGTTGATGTAGATCGTGCCGGGGCGCGAACCGTCCGCGGTGCCGCCGTCGTAGTAGGCGGGCGCCTGCTCTTTTTCCGAGTAGGCCGGCACCGGCTCGACGCGCAGCTGCGCCTTGGGCAGGATGCCGAAATACTGCGGGAGCTTCGGGCGCATCGCGTCGAGATCCTTGCGGTATGCGGCGAGCAGCGCTTCCCTGCTTGCAGGGTGCTGCCTGGGATCGGCTGCGACCGAGGCGCGCAGGGCGGCAAGATCCTTGAAGCCCAGCTTTTTGGCGATGGCCAGCATCTCGGCTTCGTCGCGTGCGACCTCGTCGAGGCCGACCTGGTGGATCTGCGCCGGAGTCATGTCGGTAGTGGTGCTCTGCTTCACGCAGAACGCGTAGTAGGCATCGCCGTCGGGCAGCGCCCAGGCCCCGGGGTCAACGCGCCCCGCCGGGATATAGGTGCCTTCGACAAACTTCGCAAAACGCGCGTACGCCGGCAGCACGTCCCCGGTGATCGCGCCCAGCAGCTCCTTGCGGATGCGCGCCTGCTCGGGAGCAGGAATGGACGCGGGGAGCTTGGCAAGGGGACGCGCGAAAGGGCTGTCCTCCGCCTTCTGCGTGGCCAGGGTCTCGGTCTGCTTAAGCACCTTTTCGAGCAGGATGCGCGGTGGCACGCGGTGGTCCGCGATGCCGGCTTCGATCGAGTTGGTGACCTGCTGGAACGCGGCCGGCACCGCGTGCATGCGGGCGATGTAGTCGTCGTAGTCCTTGACAGTGTTGAAGGGAGCAAGCGTCTGCAGCTGGGGCAGGTTCACCTGGATGCCGGCGAACTGGTTGACCGGCATCTGCCAGGGTTGGAACAAGGCGCCCTGCTGCTGCTCGATCAGCGAGCGGAGCATCAGGTCTTTCGACAGCTTCTCCTGGTCGGAGAGTCCATCGGTGCTAATGGAGGAGAGCTTCGCGATATAGCCGAAGCCGCGCTCGAGGGTGCTGTTGTAGGCGGTTGCGGACTCGTCGTCGAGGCGGTCGTTGTAGCGGGGGTCGCCGACGGCGGTGGCGAACTCGGGCGAGTGTTCCAGGCGGTCCTGCCAGATCTCGTTGAACACGGCGGCAAGGGCTCTGGAGCGCTCGGGAGCCGGGGCGGCAGGGCCGGGCATGCCTGCGGTGGCAGCAGCGGAGCCGGGTATGGTCTGCACTGGCTGCGCCGGCACCGCGCCCTTGGGAAAGGTTCCTGGATGCTGCGCCAGGGCGGGCACGGCGGCAAGCGTGAAGAGCGCGAAGCGCAGATGCGGAAAGCGGCGGAGAAGGTCCATAGCGTTTGGAGGGGGTCCGATCCAGGGTAGGGGGTGGCAGGAGCACAGGCGCTGCCGCTATGCGACATGGCGCTGCATGGCACTTGATCGTTCCACAGGGTGCGCCCGGCAGTGGCGCGTGCCGCCCGGGGCGAGGCATCTCTGTGTTGCCGAGTGTACTCCATGCGTGGCGGGTGGCTGGGCGGCGCGGCGCGATGCGTTCGGGTGGGCGTGGGGCGGGTGAATTGCCGCAGGCCGCAGGCAGCGTGCGTGGGCTGGGCGCAGCCTGGGTGCGGCATGGGTGCGGCCTTCATGCAATTTAGGCGCAGCCCTGTCCGGTCGCACCGCAGACGCGGCATGTGTTCCGACCCCGCAGCCCGCCGGGTCTTTCCGGGGCAGCCGGGCGATGGCGGGGCGGGAGCATGCGAAGAGCGGTGCGGACAAACCAGCGCAGGGGCGGCTACTGCAACCGCCGCATGCAGGACGCGACCGCCGCATCGGGCTGGTGCATGGAAGCGTCCGCGCCAGAACCCGGACCTGATTCTTCTGCTTCCAGCAGTCGGTAGAGGGTGGACCGGCTGATCCCCAGGAGTCGCGCGGCCCGCAGCTTGTTGCCAGCCACACTGCCGAGCACGCGATGGATGTGTCGCAGGATGGCGCGGTCCAGATCCGGGTCCAGGTCCGGTTCCAGGTGCGCGTCCGCATCAAGGTGAGTGTCCGGTTCACGGCTTATGCGCAGATCGGGAGGAACAACCGGCTCGAAGCCGGACTGGGCACGGTCCCGTTCGCCGGCAGGTAGAACCCGGGCAGGCGCAACGGGGCCACCGGCGTGCATGGCTCGAATCAAGGGTGCTTCCATGCCGGTGCGCGGGGCTGCCGAACGGTTCGCCATGGCCGCGACCCCGATCGATGCCGAAGCATTGTGGGAGGCATCCTGCTTGGCGCGCAGGGCGATGCCGGACCGCTCGGCGAGCGAGGCCGAAGCATAGCCGCCGACCGGCAGCAGCGGCACGGCCCGTGCGAAGCCCTCGCGACGCAGCATGGCGGCGTCGGCTGTGGACGAGCCGCGGGGCTCGGCAACGGCAACCCGGCGGTCAGTCATGTAGCCGGATGCCCGGTCGAATCCCTCGTCGAATACCTGGTCAAACACTTGGTCAGACGCGTGGCCGGTCGTGTGGCCAGTCGTGTGCCCGGCTGCTTCCACCGATGGATCGTCCGGATCGTCACGCCGGGGGCGCTCCCCTGCCGTTGTTCCGGACAGATCCCCGGCAGCTGCCGGGCCGGAGTGGTTCGCTCCGTTGTGGGCCAGGTGCCGGGCCACAAGGCCGGGGGCTGGCGCTGCTACAGGTACCCCACCCGCCATACGGAGAGGCGCGAGAAGGTGCGCTGCCGTGTGCCCGGAGATGCGGGCACACGCGCGCGCGGAGTTCTGCTCCGGCAAACCTTCCAGCACGAGGTGTGCCGGCTCGATCACGCCGGACCCGGCCAGCGCCGCGGCACCACACAGCACGCGCTCCAGCTCTGCCACGTTGCCGGGCCACGCATACGCGCGGAGCCTCGCCATGGCCCTGGCGGCGATCTCCGGCGCGGACCCGCCGTTTCGAGCGGCGAAACGGGCGAGCATCTGCCCGGCCAGCATCGGGATGTCCTGTGGGCGCTCCCGCAGCGGCGGCAGCCTGAACTCCGCGTGGGCCAGCTGTTCGTAGAGCTCCTTGCGCAGCCTGCCCTGCAGCATCAACCGGCGCAGCGCGCGCTCTGTGGAGACCAGCAGCAGTCGGGGGGCGGCAGCCGGGCCGCGCCTGCTGCCCTGCCGGCCGGCCTCATGGCTCGAGGACACCTCGCTTCCAGGGCACCTGCCCGCGCTCTCGCCCGCCTGCACCAGCCAGCCGAGCAGGTGCAGCAGCCTTGCCTGCTGCTCATGGTCCAGGCGGTCCACCGCGCTGAGGTAGAGAGTGCCGCCGGCTGCGGCCGCAAGCTGCTCCGCCAGGCGATCCCCCTGGAAGAGCGTGGCGGCCTCACAGGCCACAAACGGCCCGGAAGCCATGGGACAGAGACCGTGCAGCGTCGCGGCAGTCAGGCGACGGCCCGTACCGCGCTCCCCATGGATCCAGCCCACCCGCAGGTGCGCGGCAACGCAGCGCATCTGCAGAAACAGCCGCTCCATTTCGTGGCTGCGGCCGTGCATGTTGCCCAGCGTCCAGCGCAGCTCCTGCGCGCTGGTCAGCGGGGCAGGCCGTGCATAGCTCCCGATGGGCGATCCTGCTGGCAGTTCTGGGGGCGATACGCGTTGGGACGCCATGCTTGCTCTCCTGGGTGGCTGTGTGCAGCGCACGCAGGAGATACATCGACGCATCCGGCAGGAACATGAGAGGAATGCGAGCGCTGCCGCCGGAAAGCGACGAGCGCCGACTGGGGCCGCACGCGCACGCCTCGCCAACCCGTTGAGCACACCCCGCCTGTCACGGGGCCAAGAGTGGCATCGGCCAGCCAAGCCCGGCGCCTCATCGCGCGTGCCTCAGTGCTGCAGTGAGCCTGTACGCATGCGCGTCGAGGGCTGATCCGAGGCGATCACCCCGTCGCGGATCGTGACCACGCGATGCGCGTACTCCGCGATGTCTGGCTCGTGGGTCACAAGCACGATGGTGTTGCCGCCGCGGTGCAGCTCGTCAAACAGAGCCATGATCTCGTCGCCGGTCTTGGAATCAAGGTTGCCGGTGGGCTCATCGGCCAGGATGATTGAAGGCCGGTTGATCAGGGCGCGGGCGATAGCCACACGCTGCCTCTGGCCGCCCGAGAGCTCATTGGGACGGTGGTCCATGCGCTGCTCAAGGTTCACGGCCGTGAGCGCAGCCTTGGCCCGCAACAGCCGCTCCGCCGAGGGGGTGCCGTTGTAAATCAGCGGCAGCTCCACGTTGTGCAGTGCCGTGGCCCGCGCGAGCAGGTTAAAGGTCTGGAACACAAAGCCGATCTCCTTGTTGCGGATCCGCGCCAGCTGGTCGTCGTCGAGCTCCGAAACAAGGTGCCCATTGAGCCAGTACTGGCCCTGCGTGGGCGAATCAAGGCAGCCAATGAGGTTCATCAGCGTGGACTTCCCGGACCCGGAAGGCCCCATGATCGCCACGTACTCGTTGTGGCGGATCTGCAGGTTGACGCCCTGCAGGGCGTGCACCTGCTGCTCGCCCATCTCGTAGGTCTTCCACAGGTTGTCGACCACAATCACATGGCTCTGCGCTGCTTTTGCCGACTCTTCCCGCGCTGCTTCCACAACCGCCATCGCCCCTCCAACCACACGTTCGCGCGCTCGTTCCAGTTTAGGGGGTCGCGCTGTCGCTCGTCGCGAGCTCTGCGGCCGTAACCGCCTTGACCGCGGCATTCTCCTTGAGCACGCGCAGCACCTTGTAGGTTCCCGTGACGATCTGGTCGCCAGCATGGATCGCGCCTGACACCTCCATGTTGGACGCACCGCTTACGCCGGTAGTGAGGGGAACAAAGTGGGCGTGGAGCTTGCCGGCTTCCTTGCGCACCACGAACACGCCCTCCTTGCTGCCGGTACCGGACGCGCCGTTCGCCGTGTTGTTTGCCTCGCCGTTCCCCGGCTTCGCAGCCGCCGGGGGCGGGCACAGTGCCTGGATCGGGATCGCCAGCACGTTCTTGTGGTCGGCCGTGACAATCCGGGCGGTGGCTGAAAGTCCGGGACGCAGGGCGGACACATCCTGGCCGCCGTCGAGCGTCACGATGACCTTGAAGTCCTTGGCCTCCTCGGTGCCGCTGGTGGACTGGCTGGTGGCCACGCCGCTCGAACGAAGCAGCGCCTGGTCCCCGACCTCGGTCACGTGCCCCTTCAGGATCTTGTCCGGCAACGCATCCACCGTGACATTGACCGGCTGGCCCATGTGCACGTTGACGATGTCGGTCTCGTCGATCTTGACCTCGGCCGTGACCACGGACATGTCCGCGATCGTCATCAGCGTCGAGCCTTCCGCATTCTGGATCCCGATCACCATGGTCTCGCCTTCGCGTACCGGCAGGTTGGTGACGATGCCGTCATACGGCGCAACGCTTACGGTCTTGCTCAGCGCGTCCACATCGCTACGCAGCGTCGCAACCGCCGTGCCCAGGTGTCCGCGCGCCGAGTCGGTCTGCGCCTTGGCCTGGTTCAGCGCGGCGTTGGACTGCGCTAGGCTGGCGACGTCCAGGTCCAGCGCCGCCTTGCGGGCGTCGAACTCCTGCTTCGAGACCAGCTTCTCGTTGTACAGCTGCCGGTACCGGTCGAAGTCGAGCTTCTTCTGCTCCAGGTCTGCCTGGGCGTGCTCGATGTTGGCCTGTGCGGTCTGCTCGGCCGCGACGTAGGAGGTGATATCCGTTTTCGCCGAGGAGATGGACTCACGCTGGGCGGCAACGCTGGCCTCCGGCTGCACATTCTCAACCGTGGCCAGGATCTGCCCGCGGTGCACGTGGTCGCCTTCCTTCACGTACAGGTGCGTGATGCGACCAAACGCTGTGGCGCCGATGTTGACATAGGTCTTGGGTTTGACTTGCCCGGTGCCGCTGACGGTCGCCTCGACCTCGCCGCGCTCCACTGTTCCCAGCAGGACCTTGGTGTACCCGGACTGCACCTGGTGCACTGTGAAGCCCACGATCGCGGCAAGCGCGATCAGGATTGCCACTGCCACTGCTATCTTCTTCCACCGTTGCTTCATGCGGCCTCAGGACGAGGAATTTGCGTCGCGTGCACCTGGGTGCTGGCCAGGAGTGACGCCATCATAACGCGCTCCCGGGCTGCGTCCTCGTGCGGAATGCGCACAAACGCCTCCATCGCCCTATGCACCCGGGAATGAAAGCGCGGGGGCGTCCAAAAACCAGCGCCGGATCGCCCGTCCAGCCTGGCTGCGCAGCCTTGCGGCTATGCTGGTTGCGTACGGGTCCCCGCGCTGGCAAGGGAACCGAAGCGTGCCGGCGTGATTGGCGCAGCACACAGGAGAATGCGATGAAACAGAACCAGATGCGACGTGCGACCTTGCTGCTCTTGCTGGGGTCGATGATGCCGGTGCTTTCGGCCGGGGCGCAGTATGTGCACGTGCAGCCTCCGCCGCCGGTGGTGGAACGCCCACGCCCCGCGCCCGGGCGCGGCTATGTATGGATCCCCGGGTACCAGCGATGGGACGGCAACCGCTTTATCTGGGCTCCTGGAAAGTGGGCGATCGCGCCACGACCGCGCGCGGTGTGGATGCCGGGTCACTGGGATCGCAGTCCCAACGGTTGGCGCTGGGTTGCGGGTGGCTGGCGCGGATAGGTTCCGCGCGAAGCTGCGCCTGCCCGCAGGCGCCCGAGCGGAGCAACAACCCGCGGCGGCCCCGGGGCAGCTCCTGCTGATCCCAGGGCGGCTCATCTGGATCGCTCTGCACGGGCAAGGGTCCCGAGGCAGCAAGGGCGCCGCGGTACTGGCCGCCCTTGCGTGCGTACTGAAGCCGGCAACCCTGCAGTACCGGTGGCTCTGCCGAGATGGCGACATGCGCGTGGTTCAGGCGGGCAGTACCGCGTCGGGTAGTACCGGGCTGGCGAATGCTGCTGGGCCGAACGATGCGGGGAACGATGCGGTGAACAACGAAGCGCCAGGAAACGACACTTCAGGCAGCGTGTGTTTTGCGCGGCACCCCGTAGCGCATGCGTGCGGGCACAGCAACGGCGGGAAGGCTGGCTGACCGCGCGCTGACGCCGAAACGCTGCCGAAGCCGGAAGATCCGGCGGCACAGGCCACACTCCCAGGGGTAGTAGCCGAAGTAGGTAAAGACCACCCGCTCCATAAATCCGAATCTGCCGTGCCGCCGCAGCTCTGCCTTTTCACAATGGGGGCAGTTGGGCATTTCGCGCCACTCCCCACTCAGGTTCCGCCGACTCTTCATCTGATTGCTCCTAAGCAACCACGTGCAGACTCTCTCCCTATCGGCAGCGCGCAGCAAAGCACGAGCCAAATGGCCTGGAAGAGAAAAAATTGTGTACGAACGCAGGACCGGGGCCCTGATGAACGTAGAACTCTTTAGCACGGGTAGTTGGGATCACCTTAGACAACACGGAGCGGCGGCACCAGCGTGAAATCGCCTCGATCCCAACAAAGACTCACCAAGGTAATTCTCCCGGCAACAGCAGGGTCGCCGGACACCCGGTAGACCGGGCAGTCTCGCAGCGGCGGGAGACGGCGGGCCTGAGGGATGGGGCGGGGATGAGCCCTGCCGGAGGGTGCGGTGCGTGTCGGGCGGGGCAGAATGACACCGCCCGCGACACTCAAAGATCGATGCCAGGCGCGTAGAGGGTGCGCATCTGCAGCTACAACTGTTCAGCACAAGCGTGCTGCGCAGCCCGCACCCGGAAGCAGAGAAGCTTCAGCGCGAAACCTGGACCTGCCTGGATCAGGATTTGGAAGTACTTTCTACTCTGGATGGTTCAGGACGGCAGCACGGGATTCCGCTCGCTAGGCTGTGCGCAGCGCCTGTTCGCCGAGCATGTGCTGGGCCAGCCGAATCAACTCGTGGGGAGGAAACGGCTTCAGGCGAAACACTATGCGCTCCGCGTCGTACTCGCTCTCGGCATCGGCAAGCCCGCTCAACACCAGGATGGGCAGATCCGGGGCAAGCTGCACGACATGCTCCACCAGTTCCGGCCCGTTCATGCCTGGCATCAGGTGGTCGGTGACCATCAGCCCGATCGCTTCGCGAGCCTCCGGGTTCCCCAGAACGGCCAGCGCTTCCGAGCCGCTTCCGGTGATCCGCACCGGGAGGCCGGTACGGGCCAGGATGGCGCCACGGGCCTGGGCCTGTATGGGATTGTCATCAACCAGCAGAATTTCGAGTGCCATGTATTCCAGTTTCAAAGCAAATTGCGCGGTCTTTCGCTAAAGGAGGGATGTGCGCAGCTTGTGAATGGATGCTCTGTCTGCACCATATCGTGAGCCTTGCCTCCCCTGACCGGGGCTGGCGTACCTCGATCGTTCGATGCAGGGGCGCATCCACCCAAGCCAACGATGTTTGCGATAGCCGTTTCCCCCTGGAGATCTATGTGGCTGTCAACGTGTCGCCACCCACACAGGATTGCGCGAAACGGCGAGCAACCGTGCTGCCGTCTGCGACAATAAAGCAGGGTCACGCGCGGGGATTCGCCCGCCGTGCAAAGCCTGCCGCACGGCTTGCCCTCTGGGACGATCACCGCCAATGATGCCTGCTTTCGGCAGTTACGCTCTTCTTCTGGCACTGGCTCTCAGCGCGTACACGCTCGTGGCCGGTTCCATCGCGCTGCGCCAGCTGGCGACGGGGCGGTATGGCCGCCTTGCGCCCGAGCGCCTCGCCGAAACCGCACGCCGCTCCGGCATTGCGAGCTTCGTGGCCGTGGCTGCCGCGGCCTTTGCACTCATCTGGGCCGCGTTCACCAACGACTTTTCGGTCTCCTACATCCTGCATCACTCCAACCGCGACCTGCCCGGCCCGTACAAGTTCGCAACGCTGTGGAGCGGCCAGGAAGGCTCGCTGCTGCTGTGGGCGTTCCTGCTGGCGGCTTACGGCTTTGTGCTGCGACTGCGCCATCGCACCGACGTCAAGCTGTTCGCCTATGCCTCGACGATCCTGGCGGCGATCCAGCTCTTCTTCCTCATGCTGCTGAACTTCGTCGCGCCGCCGTTCGCGCTGGTCGGCGGCACCATTCCCGCAGACGGCTTCGGGCTCAATCCCCTGCTGCAGTACCCGGAGATGGTGATCCATCCGCCCATGCTGTACCTCGGCTACGTGGGCTTCTCGGTGCCGTTTGCCTTCGCCCTCGGCGCGCTGATGATGCGCTATCCCGGCGAGAAGTGGATCCAGATCACCCGCCGCTGGACCATGGTGACCTGGCTGTTCCTCACCTTTGGCATCTTCCTCGGTGCGCACTGGGCCTACTCGGTGCTGGGCTGGGGCGGCTACTGGGGCTGGGACCCGGTGGAAAACGCCTCGCTGATGCCCTGGCTCACCGGCACTGCTTTTCTGCATTCGGTGATGATGCAGGAAAAGCGCGGCATGATGAAGAAGTGGAATGTGTGGCTGATCTTCTCCACCTTTCTGCTCACGCTGCTCGGCACCGACCTCACCCGCTCCGGCCTGGTGCAGTCGGTACACGCATTCGCGCAAAGCTCCATCGGCGGCTGGTTTCACGCGTTCATGGGGATCAGCTTCGTGGTCTGCGCCTACACCTTCTGGCGGCAGCGCGCCCACCTCACCGCCGATCACCAGATCGAGTCGCTTGCCTCCCGCGAGTCGAGCTTCCTGTTCAACAACATCATTCTGCTGGCGGCCTGCTTCACCGTGCTGTGGGGCACTCTGTTCCCCATCCTGTCCGAATACGCCCAGGGCAACCGCGTCACCGTCGGGCCGCCGTTCTACAACCGCGTTGCCGTGCCGATCGGCGTCTTCCTGATGATGCTCACCGGCGTCGGCCCCCTGCTGGCCTGGCGCACCGGTTCGCTGCGTTCGATCCGCCGCAACCTGGCCCGGCCCGTGACCGCCGCCGGCATCACGGCGGTACTCCTGGTGGTGTGGGGGCTGCGTCCCTGGACCGACGAAGGCTCGTTCTACGCCTACACCGTTTGGGTCTTCGCCATGTTCGTCGCCGTCGCGATCCTCTCCGAGTTCCTCCGCGGCGCGCAGGTGCTGAGCCGACAGACCGGCCGCAACCTGCTTCGCTCGACCCTGCTCTTGTGCCAGCGCAACACCCGCCGCTACGGCGGCTACATCATCCACCTCGGCGTCGTGATCATCTTTATCGGCTTTGCCGGCTCGGCCTTTAACCAGAGCCAGGAGCGGGAGATGGGCTTCCACGACCGCATGCAGATCGGCCCCTACACCCTGGTCGCCGAAAGCTTCACGCAGGACTCCAACCCGAACTACGACTCGGAGTACGCGCTGCTCGACGTGTACCGGCACGGCAAGCTGGTCACCACGCTCACACCCTCCAAGCGGTTCTACCCCGCCTCGCAGCAGACCGAGACCATCGTCGCCAACCATTCCACGCTGGCATGGGACCTGTACACGGTCTACGCCGGCAAGAACGCCGACACCGGCCAGCCTGTACTCAAGATCTTTCTCAACCCGCTGGTCGCCTGGATCTGGATCGGCGTGCTGATCGTGGTAGCAGGCACAGCTGTGGCACTGGCGCCAAATCGCATCACGGCCACCGTGTCGGTCGAAGCACGGCCGCGCCCGGCGCAGGGCAGCCTTTTGCCGGTAAGTGGGGGTGACTGATGCACGTGCTCGGCAAAAGATTGGCCCAATCGCGATTGCAGGCGCTGGTACGCCCGGCCTTGAGCCTGCTGCTCGCCGCAGGGCTGGCGGGCAGCCTTGGCGCGAGCGACATCGCAGAACGCTACAAGTCGCTGAACCACCAGATGATGTGCACCTGCGGGTGCGCGCAGATCCTGGGCGAGTGCAACCATCTCGGCTGCCCGCGCTCCACCCCGATGCTGGCCACGCTGCAGACCGACCTCACGAGTGGCATGGACGATCATGCCATCCTGGTGGACTTCTCGGAAAAGTATGGTCCCACGGCGCTGGCGTCGCCGCTGCTGACCCGCTTCAACAAGAGTGCGTGGATCATGCCACCCGCCGTGCTGATCCTGGCCATGCTGGGCGCTTTGCTGGTGCTGCGGCAGTGGCGTGAGCATGGCAGGGCCCAGGCCACGGCAAACGGCGCCGGGACCAGGCCACCGCTTACGCCGCGTGAAAGCGAGGCGCTGGCGCGCATCCGCCGCGAGACGGGCGGTGAACTGTGACCGCCCTGATCGCGTCGCTGGCGCTTACGCTCGCACTGGCCGTGTTTATCTTCTACCCCGAGAAGCGCGTGGCCGCCCAGAGCGAAAAGTCGCGCGCCGAGTACCTGGAGGAGCGCAAGGCCGTGCTCTACGAGAACCTGCGCGACCTGAGTTTTGAGCACCGCGCCGGCAAGTACCGCGACGAGGAGTATCAATCAGAGCGCGCGGTACTCGAGACAGAGGCCGCTGCCATCCTGCATGAACTGGACGGACTCGAGCGGACCACCGGGTAGGCGCGGCTTGACTGGCTTGCTGGAGGCACACGATCGCGGGCGTGGCTGTGCAGCCCGCGTGGATGATCGACAGTCTGGGTGTGGCGGCTGCGCTAGCTGATGTCGTCGAGGTCGGCTTGTGTCCTGAGAAGAGGCAGGCAGCCTTGTTCTAACTTGAGGCTGTACAGGTAGGCGCCTTCGAACTGCAGCACTTCTCCATTGTCGAAGGTCAGGATCACAGCGTCGCCGTTGCGATCGGTATCTACTACTCTTCGTGTTTCTGCGAACCTGTTTTCCATGGAACTGTCTGAAGATGCTGGCACGGCGGCTCCCTGGTGCAGGTGGCCGAGCGTCTTTAGTTTGAGGCTCGCTCCTGCTGTGATCGATAACATCACGCCTCACCGCATTCGTTGGTGCGCCTCAACACGCAGGCGATGGGCCACGTTGACGGGATCAAACTTATTTAGCGGCGCATCTTTACCGCGGGTGGACTTCTTCCCACGGGCACGCTCTTCCGGCAGGGACCACTCACCCGGCTTGTTCGCGACCGGTACACTCAATCCGTGAAACTTCGACCCAAGTACACCAGCGCAGCTCGATTGCTGCGCATGCTGGCCCTGATCGGCCTGGCCGCTGCTCCATGTGCGGCGACGACCGTATCGATCGCCGCGACCCTGCGAGGCACGGTGCAGAACCGGACCAACGGCAAGCCATCGGCGGGCGACATTGTGGCGCTGATCGCGCTGGATGGCCAGAATGGCGCGGGCATGCAGGTGGCCGCGCAGACCACCACGGATGCCGCCGGGCGCTACTCGCTCGAAGTGCCCGACCAGGCCATGCACCTGGTGCGGGTGAGCCATCAGAAAGCCGCGTACTTCGCGCCCGCCACGCCGGGCAGCACCACGGTCAACGTCGACGTGTACGACGTGGCGCCCGCGGTGGCCGGCATCACCACCGAGGCCGACGTGTTGACCATGCAGACCGCGCCGGGTGGCGAGCTGCGCGTGGTGGAGGACTACTTCGTGCGCAATGCCTCCAAGCCGGCGCGCACGCAGCTCAGCGACCACGCCTACGAGTTCTACCTGCCGGAAGGCGTCAAGGTCGTCGGCACCGCGGCCAAGGGGCCAAACGGCATGCCAGTGGAGTCGTCGCCGGTGCCGCTGCCTGGCAAGGGCCACTACGCGTTTATCTTTCCGCTGCGGCCCGGGCAGACCCGTTTCCAGGTGAGCTATACCCTGCCCTACTCCGGCAAGAGCCTGGGCTGGACCCAGCGCGAGTCGCTCGCAACCGAGAACCTGGTAGTGCTGCTTCCAAAATCGATGCGCTTTACCCCGGAGGGCACCGAGTGGCAGCCAGTCCCCGCAAACCCCGAGGCGCAGACGTTTGTGCGCAAGGGCGTCGCCCAGTCCGTGCCGGTCGCGTTCTCCATCGGTGGCCAGGGCGAGCTGCCGCGCGACTCCAACCAGCCCGACCAGGCCGGCAACGCGCCGGCTGCCTCCGGTGCGGCTGCCGGCGCTGCCGCGGGCGCCAACGTGGCGACGCAAAGCAGCATGCAGTCTGACACGCGCCCTGGCGGCGGCCTGGGGCCGCCGGTGGATACGCCAGACCCGCTGCAACGCTACAAGCCGTGGCTGCTGGGTGGCCTGGGGGTGCTGTTGCTGGGCGGTGCCGTGTGGCTGATGCGCGCCGGGCCGGCCGGGGCAAGGGGGGAAACAGCAACGGCACCCACCGCGCTACGCCCCGCGCTGGAGCAGGCACTGCTTGCGCTGGAGCGCGAGTATGCCGCGGGACGGATTACCCCGGAGGCGTACACGGCAGAGCGCGAAGCGTTGCAGCGCCTGCTGCACGCAGCGCTGGCCCGGGAAGCAGCAGCCGTGGGCGTTGCTTCGCGGTAGCAGACTGCGCGCGTGGCGGCTTTCAAGGGCTGCCACGTTGAGGTCGCCATTTTGACAGCTTTGGGCGTATGGATGTGCACCGCATAAATATGCACTTCCGCAAATTGCTTTTCCCAACTGGCGCGTTCTTTCGTGCATAGGTATGCACCACCCGCCAAAACACTGCATAAATATCAATCAGCCTTGTGCGCACAACGCGCAATTCGCAGCTCTTTTGCGTGCTTTTTCACCCCGTTTGCGCACTCAGATGGACACTGTTCTGCGGGCAGAACCCGGCACGCTCCAGTCCCTTTCGCCGGCCCGTACCGCCACCCACAGGCCGCGGCCGTGCGCACGGCCGCGTTCGGGCAAACTGCAATTCGATGCGGTGGCTGCGTGCGGGGTTGTGGTTCGCTTGCTACCCATACCCGCGCCCACTAGAATAAACCTGCTCGCAGGGAGTCCCGCATCATGCTGAACCGCCTTTGTCCCCCATCCGCTGTCCGCTTCTTTTCCACGCCGCGCCGCCGTGTGTTCCCGGCAGCCGCCTTCTGCCTGGTCTCGTCTTTGCTGCTGGGCAACGGCGGCTTTGCACGTGCCCAGCAGTCGGCGCAGCCGGCCGGCACCTCCGACACGCAGGCTGCCTCGAACAGCACCAGTGCCGACATGTCCAACGCCCAGGCGAACGCCAAGGCAGCGCAGGCACTGCTCGACGTCGAGCGCCCGGCCTCCGATGTGGGTGGCAAGAATGATCCCGACAGCCCGCTGAATCGCAAGCTCTCGGACAAGGAACGGTTCAACCAGCAGAAGGACCTGCGGCAGGAATTGAAGGGACCCTACAAGAAGTGGGCGACCCAGGACGTGCGCTGGATCATCACCGACCAGGAGATGAAGGCGTTCAAGAGCTTGTCCAACGACGAAGAGCGCGATGCGTTCATCGAGCAGTTCTGGCAGCGTCGCAATCCCGACCCGGAATCGCCGGAGAACACCTTCCGCGATGAACACTATCGCCGCATCGAGTACTCCAACGAACACTTCCCTGCCGGCAAGCCCGGCTGGATGACCGACCGCGGCCACATGTACATCGCCTACGGCAAGCCGGACTCGATCGACTCGCACCCGTCGGGCGGCTCCTATGACCGGCCCATGGACGAAGGCGGCGGACAGACTTCTACGTTTCCGTTCGAGATCTGGCACTACCGCTACCTCGAAGGCATCGGCGACAACGTCGACATCGAGTTCGTGGACACCTGCATGTGCGGCGACTACCACATGACCATTGACCGCTCGGAGAAGGACGCGCTGCTGCACGTGCCGGGCGCGGGCCAGACCCTGTACGAGCAGATGGGCCAGGCCAAGCAGGCGGACCGCTTCAAGGGCGGGCTCGAGAACCTGGGCACCGGCCCCATGAGCGGTATGCAGCAGTCCAAGGAGTTCGACCGCCTGGAACGCTATGCCAAGCTGCAGGCGCCGCCCATCATCAAGTTCCAGGATCTGAAGCTGGAAGAGTTTCTCTCGACCCACAAGGTGCTGAGCGGCCCGTTCTTCCCCTTTGACGTGCGTACCGACTACGTCAAGGTCACCGACGACACGGTGCTGATGCCGATCACCATCCAGATCAAGAACCGCGATATCACCTTCCAGACCAAGGACGGCGTGTCCAAGGGCGAGGTGCACATCATCGGCCGCGTTTCCACCATCACCGACAAGATCGTGCAGACCTTTGAGGACACGGTGGAGGTGCCGGTGCCGTCAGAACTGCTCCCGAAGCTGATGAACAATTCGCAGCTGTACTGGAAGGCGATGCCCCTGCGTCCCGGCCGGTACCGGATCGATATCGCCATCAAGGACGTGAACAACGCTGACCACATCGGCACCTGGGCGCAGGGCGTGGTGGTGCCGCGCTACGACGATGACCGCCTGTCGGCCTCGTCGCTGATCCTGGCGGCCAAGATGGAGAAGGTGGCGTCGAAGGAGATTGGCACCGGCAACTTCATCATCGGCAACACCAAGCTGCTGCCTACGGTAACGGCCAATCAGACGCAGCCGGCGATCTTCCACCAGAACCAGAACCTCAACTTCTGGATGCAGGTGTACAACCTCGGCATCAACCAGGACAGTAAGAAGAATGGCGCGATGATTGACTACTCGATCATCAACCTGGCGGACGGCAAGACCATCTTCAACACGCAGGAAAGCTCGGCCACCCTGGGTGCGAGCTCCGACCAGATCACGCTGGCCAAGACGGTGCCGCTCTCGAGCGTGCCGGTCGGCAAGTACAGCGTCAAGGTCAGCGTGAATGATGGAGTGACCAAGCAGGAGATTGCGCAGACGGCCCCGTTCTCGGTGGAGTAGGCATCACAGCGCGGTCCCAGCTTGTTCTGCGAGCCGCGATCGCGCTGATTTCCAACAGCCGAAAAGCATCCGCAACGCTCTCCCCGCCAACCTGAACGGTTTTGCGCTACACTTCGGTCACGAGCACGTCATTTTTGGAAACAACAAGGCATGCGGCCATCAGAGCTGTGGCCGGCAGTGCATTTCAGGAGCAGGGCGCGAAGAAACGGTATTCGAACACGCGAGTGATTGATAGAACCTCCAGATTCGTAGGACTTGCCGTCACGTTCGTTGTGGGCGCCGTCGCCACCTCCTCCCTGTCGCGCGCACAGACCCACGAGGTGCGTGCCGGAGCCACGGTCAACGGAAGCACCCAGCGATCCGGCATTGCCGGTGTGGTGCGTGACCGCAGCGGGCAGCCCCAGGTGGGCGCCCTGATCGAATTGCTGGACAGCGAGTATGACGTGCTGGCGCGCACCTTCACCGACGACCGGGGCCGCTACACGCTGCCACGACTGCCCGCCGGCAAATACCAGCTCAAGGCCAGCAACACCCTGTTTCTGCCGACGATTCATCCGGACCTGCGCGTCGTGGCGAACTCCCGCATCATTATCAATCTCACGCTGAGCACCCTGTACGATGCGGTGCAGTGGCTTCCCGCGACGCCACGTACCCCGGCCACCCGCGACGACGACTGGAACTGGACGCTGCGCCTTTCGGCGAACCGCCCCCTGCTGCGCATGCTCGAGGCCGACCAGGCAGCACAGGCGCGGCTTGCCTCCGTGGCCGACCGGCAGGAAGGGCTTCCGCGCGGGATAGCAGGCAGCCCTGCGGAAACCGGCGCCAGCGCACGTCGGCATGGACGCTTTGCGCTGCACAGCGGCGTGCGCCAGTTCGGAGAGAGTGGGCTGTCGGAGCAGGCGCTTTGGAACAGCACCTTGGGCGATACGCGGTCGCTGATGCTGGCTGCCGAGTCGTCGGTGGGGTCGGCGGCTGGAGGAACGGGCTACAACCGGTTGTCGGCCACTGCTGCAATGCAGCAGCAGCTTGCACCGGGCCGCTCCATGACCACTGTTGCCACCTTTACCGATCGGCCGGAGCTTACTGCCGGTGGCGCGAGCGGTTTGGCCATGCTGCGTGTACGCACGGCCAGCACCATACCCTTCGGCGACCTGGGCGATGTGGAGGCCGGCACGGAACTGGCGGCCGCATCCTTCGGCGGGGGCTCACTCATGGCCGCAAGCCACCCTTTTGTCAGGGCGCGCGTGCACGGCAGCCGCACGGCGGTCGGGTACTCCATGGCTACGGCGCCGGGGCTCACCAGCGCGGGCCAGCTCGAGGCGTACCATCCGGGCGACGCCCCCATGCTGACGCGGCAGGCTGGGGCGCTGCACCTGGAGCAGGGACTGCACCAGGAGCTTCGCGTCGAGCGGATACTACAGGGGGAGGAAGGCAGCAGTTCCACCCTGACCGGCACCATTGCCATCTTCCACGATCGGCTGGCGCACCCGGTGGTTGAAGCAGCGTTGGGCGCGACGGGCGACGAAGCAGCGCTGGACTCGGACAACGTGTTGTATGACCCCGCGAGCGGCACCATTGCTGTTTCCGGCAAGGGATATAGCGGAGGGGGCGTGCTTGCTCTGCTGCGCGACCAGC
Source organism: Acidipila sp. EB88 (assembly GCF_003858395.1). Taxonomy (GTDB): domain Bacteria; phylum Acidobacteriota; class Terriglobia; order Terriglobales; family Acidobacteriaceae; genus EB88. Next base: position 426,133 of record NZ_QWEV01000005.1, read on the forward strand.
TCAGCCGCGACACCTGGATCTCGCTGCGCTATGCGCTGGGCGAAGCGGTCACGTTAGGCGATGCCGGCGGCAAAGAGGCAGCAGCTCTGCCCGTGGGCGACAGCTTCAATGCGGCGCCGGCTTCAATGCTTGCCGTCGAAGGCGAGACACGGGTCGGGGTTACGGGTACTGTTGTGCACGGCGGGTATCGATGGCAGCCAGTCAGCACCCTGACGCAGGTGGCGCCCTTCGAGGCAGCCACACCCGAACCATACCTGAGCCTGCAACTCCGCCAGCCGCTGCACCTGCAGCGCATGGGCACCGGGCGGCTCGAGGCCATCCTCGATGTGCGTAACCTGCTCGCGCAGGGCTACCGGCCCTTTGTGTCGCAGGACGGCACCACGGTGTACTTTGCGCAGGCGCAGCGATGCCTTGCAGCCGGACTTGCGTTCTCATTTTGACTCGATAGCCGTCCTGGCAAACCGCTCGACAACCCCACCGAAAGGCTGCAGGCTGCTGTGATCAGCGGCCTTTTACCATTCCGAGTAGGGCCGGCCGTCCGTGCCAGCCTGGGCCGAGCCACCATGCACGTTGGTGATGCCGCCGCTGGTCTGGTCCACGCTCTCGACGGAGTCATCCTGGTCGGGGACCCAGGTGTCGCGGCTCTGCGTGATGGGGTCCTTGGGGATCTCTTTCAGGTAGCCGGACTGCACCAGGTCGTCGAGCGACTGCGGCGCTTTTTCCTTGTCCATAGTGAAGGAGTCGATCGCCTGCCGCATGACGTGGAGGTCCTCATTGAACACCGCTTCGCGCGCGCTCCGAAGCGACGCCGTGTAGCTCGGAATGGCGATGGCGGCCAGCACGCCGATGATCAACATGACGATCATCAGTTCCACCAGCGTGAAACCGCTCTCGCTCGTGGGGAGTGTGCTGGGGGACACCGGTTTGTGCTGCAACTCGCTCATCTCGTTATCGATTCACCCTGGCTGGCGGTCGTACTCAGCTGCTACCAGGTCGAGTACTTCGTGCCGTCCAGCGCGGTGCCGTTGGACTTGGTGTAGACGTCGAACAGGTTCTGGCCCCCGAAGGAGGTCGAGTCCGGATCGTCCTGCATGGCGCGCTCGCCCCAGTCATCATTGCCGGTCATCGGATCGATCGGGATGCGGCGAAGAAATTTCACCTTCTTGCCCTGCACATCCACCCCTTCGACCAGGGTCTTGAGATCCGGCGGGTAGCCCTGGCTATCAACCTTGATCTGAAAGGCCTGGCGGTCCGCCGCGTCCTTGTAGCGGTCGATCGCCGCGCGCATCGACCAGAGATCATAGCGAAGCTCGCGTTCGCGCTCGCGCTTCTTTTCAAACCGGGTGATCGGCACAGCGGCCGAAGCCAGGATGGACAGGATGGCGACCGTGACGATCAGCTCCACCAGCGTTACGCCAGCCTCGCGACTCCGCCGTATGCGCATTCCCCTGGCAGAGGCCATGGCCGCAGCGCTGGTGCCAGCCCCGCGACTTTGCCGTATGCGCGTGCCCATGACAGAGGGTATCGCCGCAGTGCTGGTGCCAGCGAGGTGGTTTCGGAACCGCCGTGCCAGGTCATCGAGCCGGATGCGCAGAGGGTGCTTCACTTGATGTGTACGACCCCTGCGGAACCGGTTGCCGCCATCGGCTGCTGCTTGCTGTCGCGCACCACCGGATGGTTGATCGAAATGGCCGCATCGCCCACGGCCTTTGCCTGGAACGTCAGGGTGCAGACGGTGCCGGCTCCGGTGATGCCGGCAACGCCAGGTGGACGCGAGGTGGAGATCACAACGTTGCCCGCGCCGTCGTCGCGGTGCACCAGCGCAACCGCCTGGCCATCGCGACCCAGCATGTCGCCTACGTCCACGTTGGTCAGCTGAAGCTTGGTCTGGTCGTACTTCACCTGCAGCGGCACGGAATAGACATCCGTTCCGCCGGCAAGCATGACCTGCTCCTGGAAGGTGTTGCCAATGGACTGCGTTGCGTTTGAAGGCACCAGCGTCAGGGCCGGCGGCGGACCGCCCGCGGCGGCGGCTCCAACCTGCCCGCTGGCCAGTGCGGCCATCGCGGCAGTGGCTGCGCCGGCGCTTCCCTGCACTGCAGGGTTCGAGGTGAAGCCGTTCTGGGGCTGTCCGGAAGGTCCGGCCGTAGCGACCTGTCCCGGGATGCTACCGGTCATCATGGCGGGGTTGGTGCTGTCGGGGATCTGCGGACGCGGACGCGCGATGCTGGAGTCGGACGCGTTGGAGGGCACGACGCCCTTGACGCCTGGCAGCGGCGGTACGTCACCCGCGATGTCGTCATCGCTCAGGTTCGCGCCCATGTGCCGAAGCTGGATATCGCCGCTCGTGCCGGTATCGACCTGCCGGAGGTTGAGCGGGGTGATGTCGGCGGCGCGCACAATGTGCGGCACCAGCAGGAACACAATCTCGTCGTCGGTGTCGTCGGTGGTGACCGAGGAGAACAGGTACTTCAGGAGCGGCAGCTCGCCCAGCCCCGGCGTTCCGGAGGCGCTCTTGCTCTTCTGGTGCTGCAGCAGGCCGCTCAGGATCGTCGCTTCGCCTTCACGGAGGCGGATCGTCTGCTCGGTTTTTCTCTGGGTGATGATGGGCTCGTTGATGCCGCCCAGGTCTTCGGTGCCATTGGTCGAGGAGACTTCGATCTTGAGCTTCATCGATACGTCGCGGTCGTAGTGCACCGTAGGCTTCATGTCGATGTTGACGCCGATATCAAGGTACTGGAACTGCGTGTTGACCAGCGACGAGGTGACCGCGGTCGCGACACCTGCCTGGTAAGACCCGGTGGCCACCGGCAGCCGCTCGCCGATGTTGGCCGTCGCTTCCTGCCCGTCCGTCGCCCGGAGACGAGGATTTTGCAGTATGTGGGTGTCGGTGTCGTTCATCAGGAGGTTGACCGCGGCGGCGCCGATCGACACTGCGAAGTTGGTGGAGTTCAGGTGGGCCAGGCTGTTGAGCGTGAGGCTGGAGGTACTGGTGGTGGTCGTCGTCGTGGTTGCGGTGGTATCTGCGTTGGACTGCTGGAAGTTGATTGAAGCAGTCTGCGGCAGCTGGATGCCGATGGTGCGCATGCGTTCGCGGCTTACTTCGAGTACGGCGATGTCGACCACAACCTCGGCGCGCGCTTTGTCGAGATCGTTGATCAGCTTGCCGGCCAGCAGCAGCTCGTCCGGGGTGCCGCGCATGATGATGGCGTTCTGGGACGGCACGCTGTACAGCTTGGCTACCGTGAACACGTTGCGCAGTGCGGTCTGGATGTCGTTCAGATCGTTCTGCTGCGCGATGTTGGTCAGGTAGAAGGTCTGCACGGCCTGCTCGTCGAGCTCGGTGCGCTTGCCGCGGGTGTTCTGCGCTACGAAGATGGTGTTGGCCGTGATCGGCCGCCAGAAGGTACCGGTCTGGATGCTGAGGATGCGCAGCGCATCGAGCAGGCTGACATTCTGCAGGTCCACCGTGATGTTGGAGGAGTGGTAATCCGGGTCGAACAGGACGTTGATGCCAGCGGTCTTGGCGATGGTCTGGTAGACAACCTTGGAGTCCTGGGTGGCGTGCACGGTGAGCGGCTCGTTCGAGAGCGGCTTCAGGATCGGCACGCCGCCGAGGTCGAGCAGGGCCTTGCGCTCGCCGGGCGGCATGGCCGTTTCGGGCACCGGCGCGTTGGCTTCCCCGTCGATCTTTTCGCGCGTAACGCGGATATCCTGCGAGGCGAGCTCGTTGGACGCATCGATCTCGAGCGCGCGGAGGAACTCGGTCAGCGCGCCGGTGTTGTCGCCCTGGTCGCGCAGGCGTTCGCCCTGCTTTACGTGCGCGGCAGCCGCGTCCAGTCGCAGGCGCTCGTACGAGATCTTGAACTTCTCATCGGTCGGCTTTTTCTGGAAAGCTTTGGCGTAGTCGTTGTAAGCGCCCTCAACATCGTCGCGGGCCTCGGCAGCTCTGCCCCGGTTGAATAAGGTGTTGGCCGACTGCGCATACGCGTCGCGTGCCGAAACGGTCACGCAGAGAGCTGCGACGGAAATGGGAATGGCCCAGTGCGTCAGGCGGTTCATGCAACTCCAGAAAAAAGATGATTCATTGCGGGCATTAGCCGGTCGTTCCGCCACTTGAAATGTTGTTTTCCTTGGGTCGCCCCGGTGGATGCAGGTCAGCCCTGCGCTAGCCGGGGGCGGATACCTACCGTAGATAGACGAATGCTGGCAAAGTATAGCACCGTGATTCCGGCAAAAAAGATAGACAGGGCGCATCGAAATGCGCGTTCATCTATCCTTTAGTCATGGCTCGGCAATCGACATACCAGACGCAGGCTGCGGAAAAAAGCAGCGCCCCCACTAAAGCTGTGCCGCGCGACCCGGTCGCGTCGGGCGAGCGAGATGCTGCCTACAACCGTGCCGCCGGACATAACTACTTCCTGATGGATCGCTTCGAAGCCGGCGTGGCCCTGCGCGGCTCCGAGGTCAAGAGCATTCGCGAAGGCAAGGCCAACCTGAAAGACAGCTATGGGCTGGTCAAGAACGGCGAAGCCTGGCTCTTGAACGCGCATATCGGTCCTTACTCACACACGGGCTTTGACTCGCACGACGCGGTGCGCACCCGCAAGCTCCTGCTGCACTCCGGCGAGATCCGCAAGCTGATCGACCAGACCCAGGCCAAGGGCCTGACGCTGATCCCGACCCGACTGTACTTCCGCCATGGACGCGTGAAGTGCGAACTGGCGGTCGCCAAAGGCAAGCAGGACTGGGACAAGCGCGCCACCGAAAAGAAGCGCGAAGCCGACAAGGAAGCCAAGCAGGCGGTTGCGGCCAGCAAGCGGGGTTGAACCGTTCTCCCGGGCTCCTGAGGAGCCTGAGCGGGAGCGCCTTCTCTCACTTGCCCCGGGTTCGAGCGTGAGCGGCCGTGTCGGAGCTCGGATGGTTTCGCTTATGGGCGACACGCCATCCGGATAGCGACACGCGCCAGGCTTTCGGGAGAGACCAGGCGGCGCGCACACGCTATCCTTATAGAGTGAAAACCGAACTGAAATTCGCGCTTGCCTCCGCTACTGCCGCTGAACTACTGGTGATTTTCACCGTCGACCAGAGCGTGGACGGCACCCCAGCCGATATCCCCGCGGTCTTCCCCCTTACCGAATCGCAGACCGTGCATGACTCCATCGGCGAGATTCTCACGAGCGGCGAGTTCCGCTCCACGGCCAACGAAACCCTCCTGATCCATCAGCCCAAGTCGTTCGCAGCCAAGCGCGTCCTTCTGGTCGGCATCGGCAAGGCCGCCGACCCGGCAAGCACCACCGGCCCCGGCGTGGTTGCGCTGCGCAAGGCAGCCGGCACGGCGGCTCGCTACGCCAAGTCACGTGGTTTGCGCGCGCTCACCATCGCGCTGCCGCAGACGCTGGTCGAGGCCACCGACGCCGAAGCAGCGCGCACCATTGCAGAAGGCGTGATCGCCGCCGACTTCGACCCGGACACCTATCGTTCCGACCGCAAGGATCAAAGCCTCACGTCGCTCACCCTGCTTGGCTCCGAGCGCATCGACCAGCCGGGCACCCTGGCGGGCTTCGAGGAGGGCGTGATCCTGGGCGAGTCGCAGAACTTCGCCCGCGCCCTGATCAACGAGCCAGGCAACGTGCTGACGCCCACGGTGCTGGGCGAGCGCGCCAAGGCCATGTGCGACGAGGTCGGGCTCACCTGCGAGGTGTACTCGACGGCGAAGCTCGAAGAGCTCAAGATGGGCGCGTTCCTTGGCGTCACCCGCGGTTCGGCCGAGCCACCCGCTTTGATCGTCGCGCACTACGAGCCGGCGAACCCCACCAGCGAGGTCGTACTCGGCCTTGTCGGTAAAGCCATCACTTTCGACACCGGCGGCATTTCGATCAAGCCTGCCGATGGCATGGAGAAGATGAAGTACGACATGGCCGGCGGCGCCGCCATGCTGGGCGCGATCCGTGCCATTGCCCTGCTCAAGCCCAACGTTCGCGTCCTCGCAGTGATCTGCTCGGCGGAGAACATGCCCTCGAGCCGTGCCTACAAGCCCGGCGACGTGCTGACCGCGATGAGCGGCAAGACCATCGAGGTGATCAATACCGACGCCGAAGGCCGCCTCGTGCTCGCCGACGGGCTGCATTATGCAAAGCAGCTTGGCGCCACCCACCTGATCGACGCCGCCACGCTTACGGGCGCGGTTGGCGTGGCGCTTGGCGTGCACAATGCCGGGGCGTTCGCGAGCGACGAGGCTACGTGGGCGAAGTTCGAGGACGGGCTCAAGCTCAGCGGCGAACGCTTCTGGCGGCTACCCCTGCATTCCGAGTACCGCGAGCAGATCAAGTCGCATATCGCTGACCTGATGAACACCGGCGGCCGCTACGGCGGGGCTATCACCGCTGCCATGTTCCTCAAGGAGTTTGCCGGCGACACGCCCTGGATCCACCTCGATATCGCCGGGCTGGCATGGCTTGACGACGCCAAGGGCTGGATCTCCAAGGGCCCGAGCGGCGTCGCGGTGCGGAGCATCGTCGCATGGGTGCAGCAGTACGCGTAGAGCCGAAACCGCCTGCGCGGCTTGCGGTCCCTTCGGGACATGTGTTTTTCAAGAACAGAGGCCTCAAGATACCCCGGAGTATTTTTCCGGGGTATCTTGAGGCCTTGCTTTTAGGTACGCCTGCCACGAAGTGGCCGCTTCCGCGCAGGGGGTCTTAGCCCTTCAGCACTTCAATCAACTTTGCGTTGAAGGCCGGCAGGTCGTCGGGCTTGCGACTGGTGATCAGGTTGGCGTCGACGACGACTTCTTCATCGACCCACTCGGCGCCGGCGTTCTCAAGATCGGTCTCGAGCGAAGGCCAGGAGGTCACGGTGAGTCCGTCGACCACGTCGGCCTCGATCAGGGTCCAGGCCGCGTGGCAAATGGCGCCGATGGGTTTGCCGGAGTCGAAGAACTCGCCCACAAAGGCGACGGCCGCGTTGTCCACGCGGAGCTTGTCCGGGTTCTGCACGCCGCCTGGCAGCACCAGCATGTCGTAGTCGTCGGGTGAGGCTTCGCTGACGAGCTTGTCGACCTTGACGCTCTCGCCCCAGTCCGTGAACTTCCACCCCTTGATCTCGCCGTCCTTAAGCGAGAGCACGTGCGTGGTGGCGCCTGCTGCTTCCAGGGCCTTTTTGGGCTCGGTCAGCTCGACCTGTTCAAACCCGTCCGTTGCCAGAATCGCTACTGTCTTGCCTGCAAGTTCCTGTGCCATGGTGTGCCTGTTCTCCTAACGTCTAGGAGGGACGGATCGAGAGCGGCGTTGCCACGGGGCAGCAGAAGCGGCGGATTGCCTGACATGGTATCCGCATCCGCTAGCAACGATAATCCAGGGTGAGAAGCATGGCGGCCGAAACGGCGCCGGGTCGCAGCAAGGAGAACTATGCATATTCCGGGAGAACCGACCGGGCAGGGTTGGGAGCAGGTAGGCGAGCTTGGCGCCGCATTCTTCTTATCGAGCCTGATCGGGCTCGAGCGCGAGTGGAGGCAGAAGAGTGCGGGTCTGCGTACCTACACGCTGGTTGGGCTTTCCTCCGCGCTTTTCCTTCTGGTATCGAAGTATGGGTTTACCGACGTGCTGCATGCGGGCACCGTGACGCTGGACCCGTCACGTGTCGCGGCGCAGGTGATCTCGGGCATGGGCTTTATCGGGGCCGGCATCATCTTTGTGCGCGGCGACATGGTACGCGGGCTCACCACGGCAGCCAGTGTCTGGCTGACAGCGGCGGTGGGCATGGCTTGCGGTGCGGGGCTGCCCCTGCTGGCCGTGGTAGCGACCGCGGCGCATTTCACGGTGATCCTGCTGTTTCCGCACCTGCTCCGAAAGATTCCACGACGTGAAACGCCTCCGGAGACCCGCGTTACGCTGCCCGAGGGCGAATAAGCGGTGGTCAGTGTCAGGCCTGCGGGGCCGCGCCCTGCGGGCAACTGCGTCCGCGCTTCTATCCTCTAGGTAGGTGGAGATCTCCCGAGTGAACCTTTTCGTTTCGCGACGTGTACTTGCCCTCGCCCTGACTGCCGTTGTCTGTGGCAGCCTCACTGCCTGCAAACCCGGCTCCGACAGCGGCAGCGGTTCCGCGATGTTGTCGGGCGCGGGCAGCACCTTTGTCTACCCGGTGATGACGCGCTGGATCGAGCAGTACAGCCAGGCTCACACCGGCACGCAGATCAACTACCAGTCGATCGGCTCCGGCGGCGGTATCGAGCAGGTCAAGAACAAGACCGTGGACTTCGGCGCTTCGGATGCCGCGCTTACCGACGCGCAGTTGCAGACGATGCCGGCCGTGGTGCAGATTCCCGAGTCCGCAGGCCCGGTGTGCCTGACTTACAACCTGCCGGGCTTCACCGGTACGCTGCAGCTGTCCCCGGCCACGCTTGCCGGCATGTTCCTGGGCACCATCAAGACCTGGAGCGACCCGGCGGTTGCGAAGGATAACCCCGGCGCCAGGCTGCCGGGGCTGCCGGTCGTGATCGTGCACCGCGCCGACGGCAGCGGCACCACCGCTATCTTCACCGACTACCTTGCCGCGGTCAGTCCGGTATGGAAGTCCAAGGTGGGTGCGGGCAAAAGTGTGAGCTGGCCGCTGGGCCTCGGCGGCAAGGGCAGCGAGGGCGTCACCGGCCAGCTTCGCCAGTCACCTGGCGCCATTGGCTACGTCGAACTCACCTATGCCGAGCAAAATAAGCTGCCGGAAATCAAGGTCGAGAATGCAGCCGGGGCCTTCGTGGCGCCCACCGCTGCCGGCAGCACCGCGGCCATCAACGCGTTTGCTACCCAGCTCGCTCAGGATCCCCGCGCCTCCATCGTCAACCCACCCGCTTCAGCAAAAGATGCCTACCCGATCTCCGGCCTGACCTTCCTGATCCTGCCGAAGGACGGCCCCGACAAGACCAGGCGCACCGCGCTTAAGGGCTTCGTGCGGTACATCATCAGCGACGGCCAGACCGTGGCCGGGTCTCTCAACTATGCGCCGCTGCCCGACAACATGAAGCAGTACGACGCTGCGCAGCTGAAACTACTGACCGCCGCGGGACAGCCACTGCCATAGCAAAACCGCCTGCGCGGCTCGCGGCCACTTCGTGGCGGGTATACCGGAAGAGCAAAAGCCTGAAAGCACCCCGGATAGATTCACCCGGGGTGCTTTCAGGCTTTTGTATTGAACGAGTACATGTCCCAAAGGGACCGCTCCCCGCGCAGGGGGTCTTACATCACCGCAGGCGCTTCGATGCCGAGGATGGCGAGCGAACGAACCAGCGCCTGTTCGGCGATGGCGGCGGTAGCAAGCAGCAGCGTTTTGCGGGCGGGGTCTTCTTCGGTGAGGATGTGGTGCTTGCGGTAGAAGGCGGAGAACTCCTGCGCGAGGAGGAAGCAGTGGCGCGCAAGGTGCGCGGGCTCGGCGGTGTCGCGGCACTGTTCGAGCACGAGGCCGGTCTTGGCGGCACGCAGCCACACCTGCCAGATGCTGTCACCAGCTTCGCCATCGAGGTGCGCGGCGAGGTCCAGGGTAGCGGCCTCGGCGAGCACGGCTGCGGGCGAGGCATTTGCCTTGCGAAAAATGGAGCGCGTGCGGACCACGGCGTACTGCTGGTACGGGCCCGTCTCGCCTTCGAACGAAAGCGCGTCCTTGAAGTCGAACGCGATCACGGTGTTGCGAGTGAACTTGAGCATGAAGTAGCGCAGTGCGCCCACGGCGATCTGTTGCGCAGTCTGCGCGCGGTTCACTTCGCTGAGCTCGGGGTTGCGCTCATCGACCTCGGCGCGGGTCGCGGCGACGAGCCGATCGATCAGGTCATCGGCCTTGACGCCAAAACCCTTGCGGCCCGAGACCTCGATGTAAGCGCGGGCGCGATCCGCCTCGGCAACCTCGTAGCCCAGCTCGAGCGCGCAGCGTGGTGTGAGCGCGACCATCTCGTAGGAGAAGTGGGTGTAGCGTTCGGCCTGCGCGGCAAAACCCATGCCACGCAGCGCTTCGATGACGTTGCTTTGCGGGTCGGACTGGCGCGAGTCGATGACGTTGTAGATGGCGTCGGCTCCCCCGAAGTGCGGGTGCTCGGCCTCGCCGTGCTCGGCGGTGATCCAGCAGGTGGGGTGCCCGCTGTCCGACGGGTAGCGGAAAAACGGGTTATAGCCGAAGTCTTTGCCCAGCAGGCCGAACTTCCAGAGGTGGTACGCGATGTCCTTGCCCACGTAGGTGACGGTGCCATTGGAGCGCACGATCACCTTGGCTTCTTCGTCGGTCTCGCCCTCGGCCACGCCCTCGGTGTTGGCGCGCCGCATGATCCAGCAGCCGGTGTTTTTGCCTGCGGTCTCGAGCCGTAGCACGCCGGTTTCCTTGAGCTGCACAAAGGCCGCGTCCCAGAAGTGCAGGTGCAGGATCTCGCTTTCGCGTGGCAGCAGGTCGTAGGTGATGCCGAGGCGGAGCATCGTCTCGAGGTGCCGGCGCACGATCAACGTGGCGACACGCTCGGCGATGGCGGCAGTGGGGTTGTTGCCCTGCTCAAGCCGGTGCAGCGTGTCGAGCCGCAACTGCTTGCGAGCGGCGTTCTCTTCGGGCGACCCCGCGGTGTACCACTGCGAGGTGCGCGCATACAGGTCCCAGCAGGCGAAGTCGATCCGCTCGGCTAGGCCTGCGATCCATTGCTCCACGTCGCCCAGCGACAGCCCGAGCAGGTGTTCCAGGCCGACCACGATGTCGGCAACCTGTACGCCGGTGTTGTCGATGTAGTTCTGCACCGACACCTGGTCGCCAGTGGCGCGCAGGAGGCGCACAAACGTGTCGCCCAGGATCGCGTTGCGCAGGTGGCCGACGTGCGCGGCTTTGTTGGGATTGATCGAGGTGTGCTCGACCAGGGCATGCTGCGGCGTGCGCTCGATGAGCTCCGGCGTGCCCTCGGCCAGGATGCGCACGGCAGCCGAGCGGTCAAGCCGCGCATTGATGTAGCCTGCGCCCGCGACCTCGAAGCCGGCAAACCCGGGCACCGTGCCGAGCCCTGCGACGATCTCTTCCGCGATCTTGCGCGGGGCCTTGCGCAGCTCTTTCGCAAGCTTGAGCGCGACCGGCAGCGCGTACTCGCCGAAGCGCATCTCGGGCGGCTGCTCGATGGCGAACTGGGCGAGGTCAAGGTTGTACAGGGTGCGAAGGGTAGCCTGCAGCGCTGCTGCAAGCGTTTGCTGTGCCTGGAGATACAAGGTCTGGTTTCCTATTCTGCTAAAGCTGGGGCCTACTTCACCCGTGAAGCGATCTCCGCCAGATCGAAGTGGATGGCACCGGATGCGAACTGCTGTGTTCCGCGAAGCTCACTGTCCACAAATTGCTCGAAGCGTCCGCTCTCAGGGTCCACGACAAAGATCGACGGGACGCCCATCGCCTGATAGTCCAACAGCTTTATGCGCAGGCGCTTCACAGTATCCTCCGGACTTAAAACTTCAAACACTGCCAGCGGCGGCCGCACAGCGATGGGGTCCGGAGCAAAACTTGCATCCAGTATCGAGACGTCAGGCACGCGAAACCTCGTCGCCGCAACCTGCACCCGGTATTCCGGGCGAATCAGGATGTTCCACTCGTCTTCGTGCATGCCGAACCAACGTTGAATTGCGAACTGCCACGCCGAATGATCGTTCTCGCCCACAGCACGCTCCTCAATGACTCCGTCAACAAACTCGGCATCGGGCTCATACGTCGTGTGCAGATACAACTCCAGGGGCACCCCTGCGGTCGTCGCCATACGCACTTCTCCCAGGCATCGCTCTCGGGCTGAGTGTATCAGCGCAACGAGCTGATTCGGCACGCGTCCCTGCCGTGCGCGTGCGATCTCCCTGCGCAGGGCTGATACGATGGGGGTTGCGACGGCTTGCGCCGTAGCCCCAACACCCATGCCCGATACCAGCACGCCCTTCTACCTCACGACGCCGATCTACTACGTCAACGCGCGTCCGCACATCGGGCACACCTACACCACGGTGGTCAGCGATGCCATCGCCCGGCGCCGCCGTTTGCTCGGGCAGGACGTCTGGTTTCTGACCGGCACCGACGAGCACGGGCAGAAGATCGAGCGCTCGGCGGAAAAAGCCGGGATCGCGCCGCAACAATTCACCGACCAGGTGTCAGCCGAGTTCCGCGGGCTGTGGGACCAGATGGGTCTCACCTACGATGACTACATCCGCACCACGGAAGAGCGGCACAAACGCGGCGTGCACAAGCTCTGGAACGTGCTGAAAGAGCGGGGCTACCTTTATAAGGGCACCTACACCGGGCAGTACTGCGTGTGGGACGAGCTCTACGTGGAAGCCGGCCCCGGCGCGGCCTGCCCCGACTGCGGGCGCATTACCGAGACGGTGAGCGAGGAAAACTACTTCTTCAAGCTTTCCGCATTCGAGAACCGCCTGCTTGAGCTATACGCCGAGCAGCCCGGGCTCATCCAGCCGGAGACACGTCGCAACGAGGTGCTCGCCTTCGTGCGCGGCGGCCTGCGCGACCTTTCCGTGTCGCGCACCAGCTTCAAGTGGGGCATCCCGGTGCCCGGGGACGAGTCGCATGTCATCTACGTCTGGCTCGACGCGCTGGCCAACTACATCACCGCCCTCGGCTACGGGTCGGAGGATGAGTCCGCGTTTCACAAGTACTGGCCGGCCCAGCTGCACATCATCGGCAAGGAGATTTCGCGGTTCCACTGCGTATACTGGCCCGCGTTTCTGATGGCTGCCGGATTGCCTTTGCCCACGGCCGTGGTCGCGCACGGATGGCTGCTGTTCGAGCAGTCCAAGATGTCCAAGTCGCGCGGCAACATCGTGCGCTCGGAGACGATCCTGGCCGTGCTGGGCGCCGATGCCCTGCGCTACTTCCTCTTGCGCGAGATCGTGTTCGGACAGGATGGCTCGTTCTCATTTGACGCGCTGGTGCAGCGCTATAACGCCGACCTCGCCAACGGACTCGGCAATCTCGTGAGCCGCACACTAGCCATGATCGAGAAGTATTTCAGTGGCGTGATCCCGGAGGCCTCTGCTGCCGAGAGCATCCAGGCGGCCGCGGAGCAGTGCATCCAGACCTTCGGCGAGCGGTTCGACGCACTGGACTTCTCCCGTGCGCTGGAGAGTGCATGGGCGCTGGTGGCGGTGATCGACGGCTACATCTCCGAGCAGGCGCCATGGAAGCTGGCCAAGCAGGCGGACGCAGGCGATGAGGCGAGCCGGGAGCAGCTCAAGACGGTGCTGGCCGCCTGTGCCGAAGCGATCCGCGTGCTGACTGCGCTGGTGTACCCGGTGCTGCCCGAGGCCGCCGCAAAGATCTGGACACAGCTTGGGCTGGGCGACCTGCACCAGGCTGATCTGAAAGACCTTCACTGGGGAGGGCTGCAGCCAGGCGCACGCCTGGGCGCGCTCGGCCCCGTTTTTCCAAGGGCGGACAAAGATGCCGCCGAGAGGATGCAAGCCATGGAACAGGACAACGCACGCAACGCTGCGGCACAGGCGGCCGAGACCGCGCCCGCAAGCCCCACCACCCCGCAGTCTGTGCCGGCTCCGGTCGACCAGTCGATCAGCCACCCCAACCTCGAGAGCGGTCCGGTTCCCGTATCCCCCGCGACGGCCCTGGCCACCCCGCCGGAGCAGACGGCCGATGCGTCTCTGCCGCTTGGTGCCTTCATGCCCGGGCTTGGCGCCATGGAAGACGCCGCGATTGTCGGCCAGATCACGACCCCGGCCATGGTCGAGACCGCCAACGTGAACGATGCCCCTGCAGCCGCGCGCCCCGACGCCGTGCCGCAGATCACCATTGATGACTTCCTCAAGGTAGAACTGCGGGTGGCGCAGATCCTGGTTGCCGAGCGCGTGCCCAAAGCCGACAAGCTGCTGCGCCTCGAGGTCGATCTCGGCTACGAGCAGCGGCAGATCCTGGCCGGCATCGCCGAAACCTACGCGCCCGAGTCGCTGGTGGGCCGCAAGGTCGTTATCGTCGCCAATCTGGCACCGCGCAAACTGCGCGGCTTTGAGTCGAACGGCATGGTCGTCGCTGCCTCGCTTGGCGAGCACGGCAAGCCGTCGCTCGCCGGCTTCCTCGATCACGTCGAGATCGGCGCACGCCTCAAGTAACACTCCCTCGCGGAGACAGGAACCGGCGCGGCTGTTTCCGCCCGCGCCGCTTTCCTGCATCCCACCTGCTGTTCTCCCACTTTGAAAGGATCCACCCTTGCTGGTTGATTCGCACGCCCATCTCGACCATGAGCGCTTTGGCGACGAGCTTGAACTGCTGCTCGGCCGGGCCTGGCAGGCAGGGGTGCGCACCATCCTCTCGATCGGTATCGGCGAAGGCCCATCCTCAATGGACGGCGCGCTCAAGATCGCCCGCGCCTACCGCGACAAGGAAAAGACCCCGCGCATCTACGCTACTGCCGGCGTGCACCCGCAGGAAGCCGCCAAGTGGGACACTGTTGCGCTCTCCAACCTCGACGCCCTGCTGGCAGAACCGGAAGTGCTGGCGTGCGGCGAAATCGGCCTCGATTTCTACCACAACGACAACCCATCCATCGAGGTCCAGCGGGAGTGCTTCCGCGCCCAGATGGAAGTAGCCGCTGCGCACCGCAAGCCGATCATCATTCATTGCCGCCCCGGCACGGCACTCGACCAGGATGCCGACGAACCACAGGACGCCTGGGAACAGTGCCTCGGCATGCTCGAACAACACTGGGCGCCCACTGGTCTCCGCGGCATCCTTCACTGCTTTACCGGCGACCTGGGCCAGGCTCATCGCGCCCTTGCGCTCGGCTTCATGATCTCCTTCGCCGGCAACGTGACCTATCCCAGTGCCGGCGCTCTCCGCGTCATTGCCGGCACTGTTCCTGCCGACCGCCTGCTGATCGAGACTGATTGCCCGTTCCTAGCGCCCATTCCGGAGCGCGGCAAGCGCAACGAGCCGGCCCTGGTCGCGCGCACGGCGGAGGTCCTGGCACAGGTGCGGGGCATCTCCTCGACCGAGCTCGCCAGGCTGACAGAGGATAACTTTTACAGTTTTTTCCATCCTGCCGACGCGGTTCCAGCCAGCTGAGCGGGGCGCGGCAGCCGGTTTGCACCCATAATAGAAACTGACAGTACGGAGCAAGAGAGCATGGCAGCAGACAATTCGTTCGACATCGTTTCCAAGGTAGAGCTGCAGGAAGTCAAGAACGCGATCGACCAGGCGACCAAGGAAGTCAACGCCCGCTTCGACCTCAAGGACTCCAAGTCCTCGA
Source organism: Acidipila sp. EB88 (assembly GCF_003858395.1). Classification (GTDB taxonomy): domain Bacteria; phylum Acidobacteriota; class Terriglobia; order Terriglobales; family Acidobacteriaceae; genus EB88. The sequence continues at coordinate 441,380 of NZ_QWEV01000005.1, forward strand.
TCAAGCTCGACGGCGACGAGAAGGGCCTGGAACTCGCCTCGCAAGACAGCTACAAGCTGGAAGCCGTGACCCAGATCCTGGAGCAGAAGCTGATCAAGCGCGGCATCTCCATCAAGTCGCTCGAGTTCGGCAAGGTCGAGGCGGCCTCTGGCTCCAGCGTGCGGCAAAAGGTGACGCTCAAGCAAGGCATCGCCATCGAGAAGGCCAAGGAAATTGTTCGCATCGTCAAGGACTCCAAGACCAAGGTGCAGGCGACGATCCAGGGCGAGACGGTGCGCATCACCGGCAAGGATCGCGATACTCTGCAGGAGACCATCGCCCTGCTGAAGAAGCAGGACTTGGGCATCGACATGCAGTTTACGAATTTTCGCTCGAACTAGATTTGTGCGCGGTCCAAGCCAGTTTGCGGTACGGAGTGGCCGGGGTGCATCAGTGTTGGCAGGAGAGTATGTGGGGACTACAGCGATAGCAACAGCGAAAGAGGTGTTCGACCTCTTGCACGACGACCTCCTGGCGATTGAGCAGGAGTTTGGCCGCGACGCTGTTTCCTCCGTTGCAGCGATCACCGAGATCACCGGCTACCTGCGCGAGAGCGGCGGCAAGCGGCTGCGTCCCTCGCTGCTGCTGCTGGCCTGCCACAGCCTTGGTTACAGTGGCGCACCCATGCACCGCCTCGGCGCGGTGGTGGAGATGATTCACACAGCCACTCTGGTCCACGACGACATCATTGATGGAGCGGAGTTGCGGCGCGGCCGCCCTTCACCCAATACGACGTGGGGCAACTCTCGCTGCGTGCTGGCCGGCGACTGGCTGTACATGCAGGCCTTCCGCATCGCGCTTGCCGAGCAGAACTTCCGCATCCTCGAACTGCTGATTGGCCTTACCCAGGTGATGGTCGAGGGCGAACTGCTGCAGACCGAGAAGCTTGGCCGCGCCGTCACCGCCGCTGAGTACAACGAGCTGATCTACCGCAAGACCGCCTGCCTGTTCGAGGTCTCGATGCGGCTGGGTGCGGTGCTTGCCGGCGCTGGTCCCGAGGTGGAGCAGTGCCTGGCCACCTATGGCCATTCGCTGGGCCTTGCCTTCCAGATTGTTGACGATGTGCTCGACCTGACGGCGGACGAACAGGTGCTTGGCAAGCCGGTGGCCAGCGATCTGCGCGAGGGCAAGGCCACACTCGCGGTGGTGCATGCGCTCGAACATGCGTCCCCTGCCGAGCAGGAAGCGATCCTGCAGGTGCTGGCCGACGGAGCCTTCACCACCGTCCGCTACGAGGACGTGCTGGCAACGCTGGCCCGGCACGGCTCGATCGCGTTTGCCATGCAGGTGGCGCGCGACCACGCGGAGACCGCCCGCCGTTCGCTTGATCTGCTGCCCGAGTCAGAGTACAAGCGTGCGCTGCTATGGGTGCCGGACTTCGTGGTCAATCGCGACAAGTAGCGCAAGGGTTCAAAGCACGCTGACAATAAGAAGCCGCCCCGCAAGGGCGGCTTCTTCGTTTGCAGTGTTGAGCAATTGCCTGCGGTCAGGCCGGGTTTGCGCGCACAAAGTCGTTGATGCGCGTGAGCTCTTCCTCTGCCAGGCGGAAGGTCGCTGCCGGCAGGATGCCGTCCACCTGGTCGGGCCGGCGTGCGCCCACGATTGCGGCCGTCACGGCGGGGTTGTGCAGCGTCCAGGCGATGGCAACGACGCCCGCTTCAACCTCGTGCTGCTTGCCGATTTCGCCCAGCAGCGCAGCCAGGGCTAGGTTGCGTGTCAGCTTCGGTTCGTTGAAGTTGGGGCTCTTCTTGCGCCAGTCGTCTGCCGGCATCTCGCGGACGCGCTCTGCTGTCATCTTGCCCGTCAACAGGCCCGAGGCCATGGGCGAATAGTTGATGACGCCGATGTTGTTCTCCAGGCAGAAGGGCAGGATCTCCGTCTCGACCTTGGGGTTTACCAGCGAGTAAGGCGGCTGCAACGAGGTGATCGGCGCAATCTTCTGCACGCGCCGCATTTGCTCCACCGAGAAGTTCGACACGCCGATGTAGCGGATCTTGCCTTCTTCCTTCAGCTTCGCCAGTGTTGCCCAGCTTTCTTCGATCTGATCTTCCGGGTTGGGCCAGTGCACCTGGTACAGGTCGATCGTTTCCCGCTCGAGTCGGCGCAGCGAGTCTTCCAGTTCCTGCCGTACCGACTTCGCATCGAGCGCACGGTAGATCTTGCGGTCCTCGGTGGTCCAGCGCATGGAGCATTTGGTGAACACCAGCGGCTTGTGCGCGCTGTGCTTCAGCATGCGCGCCACAACTTCTTCCGAGTGGCCCAGGCCGTAGATGGCTGCCGTATCGATCCAGTTGATGCCTAGCTCCAGCGCCCGTTCGATGGTGTCGATGGAGGCCTGGTCCTCCTGGGCACCCCAGCCGAACTCCCAGTCGCCGCCACCGATGGCCCAGGCGCCGAAACCGATGGGGCTGAGGTGCAGGTCGGAGTCGCCGAGCTGCCGCGTTTGAAAAGGTGTGGTCATGCTTGCGATGTTTGCCGTGGTGCCGGTTGTCGCCATAAGGGTGTTGGATGCCGCCTTCCCGGCGGGAGTGTCGGTTGCAGCAGGCGCTGCTTCCCCGGCAACAGTCGGCTGCGCAAGATCGCGCAGACAGAAGCTCGGCAGGCGACGGCGGTACATAGCGCTACTCCCCTCCCGCTGGGGTCACTGCTGCGTTGCCAGCCATGCCGGGCGCCGAGTGTTCGAGCCCGGCAAACGGAAACTCGTCCGCCAGCTTCCATGGGCCGCCCTCGTAGTGCCATAGCAGGAGGCTGCTGGCCTCCGCCGTCCACGGGCGAAAGCCCTCCGACAACCGGCTGTACAGCGTACGCGCCTCCGCCGGGTCCACCTTGTTCTGGATCACCACGTGGGGGTGGAACGGCTGCAGGTCCTGCCGGGTAAGCCACGGCAGCCATCGCCCGCGGAGGGCCGCGTGGATCGTGAACAGCTCCGGGGCCTTGAGCGCGTACGCCACGCCGCGTCCCAGCCGCAACAGGTCGTGCACGGCGAGCGGGAATGGTTCCCGCCGGGCCTCGTGTGCAAGCACCCCGCGGATCGAGTCGATCTCCTCACCGGGCAGGGCATGAAACATGGAGAGGTGCGCGGGGATGCGGTTGAGCTTCGCCGGGAAGTGCAGCCGCCGCTCCTGCTCGAACTGCTGCTGCCCCGGCGCAGCCAGGCCGAGGGTGACAATGAGGGGGCGCACCGACGGGGTCGTCGCGCCGTGCTGCGCCGCGAGGTCGGGTTGCCGTGAGTGCGTGGCAGCAACGTGCATCGAGCCAGGGACTGCCGCTGCTGATGTCGCCGTCACCGGCATCGGCTCGGCGGTGTTCGCCTGGGCAGAGTGCTCGTTCCGCTGTTCGTCGGGGGTGTGCCTCACCATGCCAGCTCGCTTTGTCATGCCTGCTAAGATGCTCGCGCTGGTCGGGCGTCCTAGCGGATCCGTAGGTCGATAGGCATGCCGGCCAGACTTTGCCCCGCGTTTTTGCTATAGTTACTAGCTGGGGCTAGTGCACTGCGCTTTGTTGAGCACACCCGCTCCTCAAAGGCTTCGCCGCAGCACTCTGCAACGTTTGCCGCCGGCATCGGAGCGCCCAACCCATATTCTGCCGTACCGTAGTTGATGAAAGGATTTTCACTGTGTTGATGATTCGTCTGGCGCGCTTTGGCGCCCGCAAGAAGCCGTTCTACCGTGTGGTTGTGATCGAAAAGGACCGTGCGCGCAACGGGCGTTCCATCGAGCTCGTCGGCACCTACAACCCCCGCACCAACCCTGCCACTGTCGACTTTAAGCGCGATCGCATCGACTACTGGACCAGCAAGGGTGCACAGCTCTCCGAGCGCGTAGAGAAGCTGCTCAAGGCCGCCCCTGTGGCGCCAGCGGAAGCAACGGCCTAGCTTTCGGGCCTGGCTCGTTCGACTGGTTCACTCCAGGACGAGCGGCCGCGCCAATGATCCTTCGCTTCTCTCTCTACCTACCTGACTCGCATCGCGTAGCGCCCCTTCACCGGGGCGCCGCTTTTTGTGTAAGCGATCAAGTGAAAATGCGACTCGGCGCAGGCTCCGGTTATTCCCTCCGCATCGTCTATGTGGGACTATTGCGTTGCGGCGACAAGCTGGTACTATTGCGCCACTTTGAAGCGGAGTTGCCCCATAGTGGAGGCTCTTCAAGGTTGGAGCAGCAGGTATGAGCGACGAGCGAAGCATCCCGGCAGTTGGGGCGGACGATACACATACGCTGGTGACGCAGATCGCGCGTGCACTGGTGGATCATCCCGAGGCAGTGCTAGTACAGGCTGTGGAACGTGAAGAATGCACCATCCTCCGCCTTCATGTTTCCGAGTCCGATATCGGCAAGGTGATCGGCAAGCAGGGGCGCACAGCGCACTCGCTGCGCACCATCCTGAGCGCCGTCAGCATGAAGTACCATCACCGCTACACCCTCGACATAGTCGAGAACAACCCGGCGCCGCACGCCGTCCCTGCCCCGATGATGTCGCCGGAGCCGCCCGCGTAGCTCGCACGAATAGACACGAGACCTTGCCCAGCCAGTCCAAACGCACCGACACGCCCCCCTTGTCATCGCACGCCATCGCTCCGGAGCCGGCAGAAGCGTGGCTGCGCGTGGCCAGCATCGTTCGCCCGCAGGGCCACCGCGGCGACGTGATCGCCGACCTGCTTACCGACTTTCCGGAGCGCTTTGCAGACAGGCCTGCAGTAGCGCTGCGACCGGCCGGCGCCACGGTGCCGACGCGCCACGTCACGGTCACTAGCTACCGCATGCACCAGGGTCGCGTGGTGCTGCACTTTGACGAGTGCGCCACCATGAACGACGCGGAAACCCTGCGCGGGCTCGAGGTGGTGATTCCCTGGGAGAAACGCAAGCCTCTCCCCGAGGACGAGGTGTACATTGCGGAGCTGTCGGGCTGCGTGCTGATCGACACCTGTTCTGGTCGAACGGTCGGCACCGTGATCGACGTGGATCGTGAGACCAGCAACAGCGCGCTACTGGTGGTTTCCCCCGTGCTCGTCGGCCGCGAGGAAGCAGAGATCGAAGGCGCGAACAGTGCCGGCGAAGAACTGCTGATCCCCTTCGTGAAGGCTTACAAGCCCCGGTGGGATCTTAAGGCGCGTACCCTGCACATGGAGCTTCCGGATGGCCTGCTGGACCTGACGGCGGAGTTGTCAGCCGCGCCGGATGAGCCTCGGGACGCAAGCTCCGACTAGGCAATCGCGACGCCCGCAGCCCGGCAGCAAAACCAGCAGCACGCAGGAAGAATCACCTCCCATGCGCTTCGACATTCTCACGATCTTTCCTGATTTCTTCGGGGTGCCCACTGCGAAGAGCGCCGCCGGCACCGGCATCTTCGGCTCCGGCATGCTGCGCCGCGCCTTGTCGGACGGGCAGGTCGAAGCCCACGTGCACAACCTGCGCTCGTTTGCGACCGACCGGCACCACACGGTGGACGACCGCCCGTTCGGCGGTGGCGAGGGCATGGTGCTCAAGCCGGAACCCTTTGCCGCGGCGCTGGAGTCGATCGGCGTGCCGTCAAAAGCCGAGCGTGACCCGTCCAGAACGCTTGTGCTGCTGCTCTCGGCCCAGGGCCGCACGTTTACGCAGGGGGTGGCGCATGCGCTGGCCCGCGTGGAGCGGGTGGTTCTGCTGTGCGGCCGCTACGAGGGCGTGGACGAGCGCGTATCGACGCTGCTGTGCGATGGGGAAATCTCGATCGGCGACTATGTGCTGACCGGCGGCGAACTGGGCGCAGCGGTGATCGTCGACGCCGTGACCCGGCTCGTGCCCGGCGTGCTTGGCAATGCCGCCTCCAGCGCGTTTGAAAGTTTTGGCGTTGCCGACACGCTGCTGGCCGACACACACTCGCCCGCGGCTTCGCCCCGCGCTACCCATGGCGCGGGCGGCTTGCTGGATTACCCGCAATACACGCGGCCGCCCGAGTTCGCGGGGAGCGCCGTGCCCGAGGTCCTGCTCAATGGCAACCATGAGCAAGTGCGGCGCTGGCGGAGAGAAAAGGCGCTCGAAAAGACATGGCGCAACCGCCCGGACCTGCTGGAGCAGGCCGAGTTGAGCCCGGCGGACCGGGTGTTCCTGGCGTCGCTCGCCGCGCGGCAAACGGCCTGATCATCCCTGCGTTCGAGTCTTGGTGGCAGGCCTTTTTCGGAGCGAAAAGCCGGATCAAGGCAGCCGTTGCAGCGCCTGGAACTGCGGCAACCCGCCCAACTTCTGCTACACTGAGGATTCGGTTCGCGCCCGGCAATCCAGACCGTAGTGCAGCAGCTGAAAATACGATCAAGTTCAGGAACAGCCCATGTCTATTCATCCAGTGATGCAGCGCCTTGCCGATAAGTTGAAGCGCACCGATCTTCCCGCATTTGCCACCGGCGACACCGTGCGCGTCCAGGTCAAGATCAAGGAAGGCGAGAAGGAACGTCTGCAGGCCTTTGAAGGCCTCGTAATCGCGTTCAAGAAGGGTCCGCAGGGCACCTTCACAGTTCGCAAGATGAGCTTCGGCCAGGGCGTCGAGCGCATCTTCCCTTTCAACTCCAAGGTTGTCGACAAGGTCGAGAAGCTCCGTTCGGCCAAGATCCGCCGTTCGAAGCTCTTTTACCTGCGCGGTCTGCGCGGCAAGGCTGCCCGCCTCAAGGAAGTCGACCGCTCCTAGTTTGCAAGAAGCAGCAGGCATCAACACAAAGGCGTCTCCCTGCGAGACGCCTTTTGTGCGTGGCGGCTCTCTGCTTCCCGCTTGAGCCCGACGCTGGGCCGGTCCTCGACGGTCCTCTACACTGAAATCGATGGCTGCTCCCACAACCCCTGCCCGTTCGCGCCGGCTTCCTGACGCTGAAGTCTCCAAGGCCACGCGCAAGCTGCGCATGCTGCAGACCCTTTGCTGCGATGACAGCTTCGAGCGCGCGGCAATCTCCGAAGGCGCTACACGGATCGCGGGTGTCGACGAGGTGGGACGCGGCGCGCTGTTTGGCCCCGTGGTCGCCGCCGCCGTGATCCTGCCGCTCGACTGCAACGCCGAGGCCCTGCAGGCTGCGGGGCTGCGCGACTCCAAGCAACTGCTCCCCGAGGAGCGCGAGCGCCTTGCCGCCATGGTGCGCGCGTGCGCCGTCGCGATCACCATCCGCGAGATCGACGCGGCCACCATCGACCGGGTCAATATCTACCAGGCCACCAAGCTCGCGATGCTGCGCGCGGTGGAGGACCTTGCACCCGCGCCCGATCACCTGCTGATCGATGCGCTGCGGCTGCAGCATCCGTGTCCGCAGACCAACATCGTGTACGGCGACTCCCGCTCGCTGTCGATCGCTGCCGCCTCTGTGGTGGCCAAGGTATATCGCGATGCGCGCATGTGCGCGCTGCACAAGCAGTACCCCGTGTACGGGCTGCACGAGCACAAGGGCTATGCCACGCCGGAGCACCAGAGGGCCTTGTTGCGGTATGGCCCATCGCCGCTGCACCGCCGCAGCTTCCGCCCTGTGTGGGAGGCGCTGCTGCCCTGGGACGCGCATTGCTGATAGCTTGAAGAACAGCGCGCACCGCGTGCACAAAGGAGACCTGTTGCCGCGACGCTTGATGTGCCTGACTGCCCACCCGGATGATGAAGCCGGCGCGTTTGGAGCGGCCCTGCTGCTCGCCGCCGAACAAGGAATCGAAACATCCGTGGTCTGCCTGACCGAGGGCGCCGCCGGCTCCTACCGGCAGGAAGGCCAGACCGATGAAGAACTCGCTGCATCCCGTCGCGAAGAGTTTGTGGACGCCTGCCATGCGCTCGCAATCGATGAGGCCCGCCTGCTGAAGTATCCCGACGGGCAGCTCTGGGAGCAGCCGTTTCTGTCGCTCGTGGGCGTGTTTGTGGAAGGCATCCGCCGCTTCCGGCCGCATGTGGTGCTGACCTTTGGCGGTGAAGGCGGGGTCAATCTTCATCGCGATCACACCACCGTTTCGCTGGCAGCGACCGCGGCGTTTCACTGGGCGGGACGCTCCGGATTCTTCGCCGAACAGCTCGAGACGCTTCCCATCTGGGCCCCACAGAAGCTCTATTATGCCGCCACGCAGTTCCTGTCGACCCGCGACGAGGAAGCGCAGCGCGGAGGCACCATGCCGCCTGTGTCACTCTCGCTCCACCTGGATGACGCGCTGATGGAGCGCAAGCTCGCCGTGTTCGGCAAACACACGTCGCAGCGCGGCGTGATCGAGCGCGTGCGTGCGCAGTTTGGCGACCAGATGAACCGCGAGGATTACCACCTCGTCGCGACGCGGACACCCGTGACCGGCGTGGAAGAGGATTTCTGGGGCGGGGTCGTGCTGGACGCGTAGCAAGTTCGAAATCGCCTGCGCGGCTGGCGGTCCCTGAACAACGAAGAGCAGCCATTCTCCGAGAGGACCCGGGAATGCCTGCTCTTTTAATTTTCGGATACCCGCCACGAAGTGGCCGCCTCCCGCGCAGGGGGTCTTGCTTTACCGGGGAACCAGGACACTCCCGGCCAGAGCGCCGCCTTCGGATTCGCTCAAGCCGCCGAACCGACGGTTGCGGGCGCCAAATGCCTCGATGGCTTCCAGCAGGTGGGAACCGCGAAAGTCGGGCCAGAGACGCTCAGTGACGAAGATCTCGGTGTACGCGATCTGCCAGAGCAGGTAGTTCGAAATCCGCATTTCGCCCGAGGTGCGGATCAAGAGGTCAGGGTCGGGCATATCGCGCGTGTACAGGTGCCGCTCGATGTCGTGCTCGGTCACCTGGTCGGGGCGCAGCAGACCCTGCTCGACCTCGCGGGCCAGTGCGCGCACGGCGTCCACCAGCTCGGAACGCGAACCGTAATTGAGGGCAAGCGTCAGGGTGGTGCCGGTGTTGCGGCAGGTCGCTTCCGCAGCCCACTCCATGCGGTCGCGCACCTCGGAAGGCAACTCGGCGGTGCGCCCGATGTACTGGATGCGCACGTTGTTGTCGTTCATGCGTTCGACGTTGCTGGCCAGGTAGCTCGACAGCAGCCGCATCAGGAACGACACTTCGAGACGAGGGCGGCGCAGGCTGTTCTCAAGCGAAAAAGCGTACAGGGTCAGCCAGGGCAGGTTGATGCGTGACGCGGTTTCTACGACGAACTGGACCGACTCTGCGCCCTGCTTGTGCCCCACAAAGCGCTTCATGGAGCGCTTCCCCGCCCAGCGCCCATTGCCATCCATGATGATGGCTACATGCTCGGGCATACGCGTGGGATCGAGACGGCGGAAGATAGCCAACTCTTCCGCGGAAAGTTCATGAACGCGGCTGGGCTGCTGCAGTGACAACGGGCGACCTCAGTGTGACCGTAGCATAGCTTGCGGGTGCCCGCAAAGCGGGCGGGGCCGCGTGGAAACACCGAAGGAAGCACGGCTCGAAACAACCACGCAAAGCGAAGCACCATGTGGGAAACAGGGGGCCGAGCGCGAACGATGCATGGGCGCGGCGCTACCCCGGGGCGGCCCAATGGGCCAGGCGCGCGCGGGGTGGGACGGGACATACACCCGGCGCTACGCCCGCATGGTCTGCAGGCGTACGCCCTCGCGCGCGCCGTCCCTCGCCATGTCGCGTGCGTGGCTCAGCAGCACCTGCTGCTGAAAAGCATTGAGCCGGCTGCACAACGGCAGAACCTCGCACAGGAATGGATCGGACAGCACGTTCGCAAGCGCTTGTGAGCGACGCGAGCGTGCGTCGTGCAGCAGTTCGCCAACCTCCGCCTCAAGCGCAGTGGCCAGCCGCTGCAGCGATGACAAAGTGGGCATCGCCTTGCCGTTTTCGATCTTGGAGATGTAGGTACGGGGAACGTCCATGCGGGCGGCAAGCTGTCGCTGGCTGAGTCCGCGCGTATGCCGCAGGGCGCGCACGGCGCGGGCTACATCCAGTTCTTGGGTGGGGGCGGTCGCGTGCAGTTGCGGCTGCATGGCAGCTACGGCAGGCTCTTCCACTTCGAGCGGCTTGTGGCACCGTCGACAGAAGCCGCTGGTGGTGCGAAACTGCACCAGTTGGCAGCGTTCGCAACGCAGAACCTCACGCGCGACCTCGTGCAGCATTGGGGTGGCTGGGGTGCTTACCATGAGTTGTCTACGGGGCGCCAGAGCGGGCGGGCCGTACGAGTGCTAGCACGCGGGCCAGCTCTCGGCTACAGGGAACTTCTCAACCTTGCGCCCAGGTACCCCGGTTGTCAAGTGGACGGCCGCAATCCCAAGTTACTTTCAGCATAGGACCCAGAGAAAGCAGGAACAGCCCTATGAACCAAGGCCACACGCACGCAGATGCAACGTCCGATGCCGTGTCGGCAGAACAGGAATGGTCGCGCGCCCGGGCTCTTCACCTGCTCGAAACGTACACCGAGTCCGCAAGTCTGCGGAAGCACGCGCTAGCAGTAGAGACGTGCTGCCGCGCCTACGGTGAGCAGGAGGCGGCGCGTCTCGGCCTCGATGCGGCCGCTGCCGGCGCGCTGGCCGAACGCTACAGTGTGACTGCACTGCTGCATGACTTTGACTACGAGCGCCATCCCTCGCCCGAGGAGCACCCGTTCGTCGGCGTGCGCATCCTTGAGGAACAGGGCTGGCCTGAGGAGATCCGCACCGCGATCCTGGGGCATGCGAACTACTCGGGCGTGCCGCGCACCACGCACCTGGCGAAAGCGCTGTATGCCTCGGACGAGCTGAGCGGGCTGCTCACAGCCTGTGCGCTGGTGAAGCCGTCGCGACGCATCGCCGATGTAGAGCCGGCCGGCGTGCGCAAGAAGATGAAGGACAAGGCGTTTGCGCGGGGAGTCAGCCGCGAAGACGTGGTGGAAGGCGCGGAAGAACTGGGCATCGACCTCGACACGCATATCGCCTTCTGCCTCGCCGCCATGCAGCGCAACGCCGAAGCACTGGGCCTTTAAGGAAGCGCCCGAGCCGCAGGTCTGGTTCGAAAGAATGCGGTCATCTCAAAGGCCGCCTTGTCATCCTGAGCGAAGCGAAGGACCTGCGGTCGACACCGATCGACCCACCAGGCCGACCGGAGCAACAAAGACCCAGCCGGGTATGCTGAACCCATGGCACCCGCAGCAACGCAGCGCAGACGACCGGCAACCGCACCGCGCAAACGAGGCCGGTCCCGCAAGCAAAAGACCTCGTCCTGGCTCCTCTGGTGGCCGCTGCTGCTGGCGCTGGTGGCCACGCCATTTGCAGTGCGCGCAGCCAGTGTGCTGGTGCTCTCAGGCCCGGGCGCGCTGCGCCTGCTGTACCCGTGGGTCACGCTGATCCAGCTCCACGGCGCTCGCCTGGGCCTTGGCGCGCTTGCGCCGGAGCAGCGCGACACGCTCGCGCAGTGGATGATGTGGGCGCAGTTTCCTGTCTATGGACTGCTGGCTTCGCTGGTTGCGAAATGGCGCGGCATTGTCGCCGGGCTGGTTGTTGCGCTTCTGCTGCACGGCGCAGGCGTTGCCGCGGCGAGCCTGCTGGCGCGCTAGGCGAGCGCCGGGCGCGCTACAAAGCGCCCTGGTCCGCCGCGCGCAGCTCCGCCACCACGATGGCTGCTACTTCCTTGGCCTCGTCATAGCGGTCGGGCGGGAAAGAGATGGCCCCGACCCGCGCATGACCGCCGCCGCCATACCGCTCGCAGATGGCGGCCAGGTTAACGAGCTTCTCCGGCGTCTTGATCAGTGGCGTCCACGGGTTCGTACCCACGGCAACCTTGGTGCGAAAGCTCGACCGCGACAGGCCCACCGAGTAGGTCGCCTCGGGATGCAGGTAGTACGGGATGAACTTGTTGTAGCCCTCGAGCGAGCGGTCCGCGAGATCGAAGAAGATCGTGCCCTGCTCGAGCTTTGCCCGCTCGCGAATGATCTCGATCGCCTCGCGATGCTTCTGCAGCAGCGGCGGCAGGAGCTCAGCCACAAACGGCTGCTCCAAGATGTCTTCGAGCGACTGGGTGCCCAGCAAAGGGATCAGTCGCGGCACAAAGCTGTCATCGCTGGTGGATTCGATCACGAGTGTCAGCCGCATCGCTGCTTCGCGCATCTCCACGGCTGCCTGCGCACTCTCGTAAAGCGCGCCGTCCACGATATCGGCCCAGTGCACCAGCGAGGCCACTCCCGAGCGATCGAAGCCGAAGCGCTCCGTCACCGTGTCGGCAATGAACGAGGTGCACGAGGTGTAGTGTGGGTCGTAGAAACGGCGGTCGCGGAAGTTGCTCGTCGGATCCGCAAGCCCCTGCTCGTAGGAAGCATGGTCCTCGGGCGAAAGAAACGCGCTGAGGTGGTGATCAAACCACCACGTGACCCTGGGCGAGGGCGAGTACTTGAAGTCCACGATCGCGTTCTCGTCGCCGGTAAAGGCGGAGTCGTCAAACAGCGAGCCCGCGCGGTGCATCAGCGCCTGGTACTCATAGGTTGCCGAGGGATCGATGCGCTCGCGGTGGAAGCGGGTAAACAGTGCAGCGGAGCAGGCTCCGTCGAAGCAATTCCCGTGATAGAAAACACGAACCGTCAATGCGGCGACTTCCTTTCGGTGAACTGCCCGCCCTGGAGGCTGAAGGCACGAATCTACTAGGATGGCGGCGCAGGGACGGCCTGTCAAGTCAGGCAGCGCGCACCCGGACGGTGGGGATGAAAAGTTAATCCCGGCTCGACTCTGTGGCGCGCGCGTGCACCTTCCGGCAGAATGGCCGCACGATCAAAAGTGAGAGGACACAGACAGGATGCAGGATGGACCGCCCCAGACTCCCCACGACCTCACTCGAGGTGACGTCGCAGCGCCGGGCACTGCCCGGGAACCGCAGCATCCGCTGGCCACCCGCAGCCACATCCTGTTTGGCGCGCAGGGGCTACGCGCCGGCTGGGCCTGCCTGCTGTTCCTGGCGATCCTGGCCGCGCTTGGCTTTGCACTGCGGGTGGCATCGCAGTGGCTGTTTGCCGCGCACTCCGGCTCGCATCCGGCGCAGCACCCTGCCGCGATCACGCCAGGCGTGATGATGCTCAGCGAGCTGCTGCTGGCTGCGGCCGTGCTGCTGGCCACGCTGGTGATGGCCCGTATCGAGGGCCGTCCATTGCTGAGCTTTGGCCTTCGCGGCCTCAACACGGCACGCGCGGTGGGTGGCCTCCTCGCGGGCTTCGCGGCCATCTCGGCGCTGGTGGGCTGGCTCCGGGCACAACACCTGCTCGTGCTTGCCGGGCCAGTGCTGCATGGCAGCCCGGCGTGGAGCTACGCCCTGCTCTGGGCTGCGGCGTTTCTGCTCGTGGCGGTTGCCGAGGAAACCATGCTGCGCGGCTACCTGCTGTTTACCCTGGCCCGCGGCATCGGCTTCCCTGCCGCCGCCATCGTCATGTCGATCGCGTTTGGTGCGATCCATGGCGTCAACCCGGGCGAAACGGCGGTAGGCCTGTTTGCCGCGATGGCGGTGGGGTTGCTGTTCTGCCTGTCGATCTTCTATACGCAGTCTCTCTGGTGGGCGATCGCCTTCCACGCCGCGTGGGACTGGGGTGAAAGCTTCTTCTGGGGCACGGCCGACAGTGGCACCGGCGTGGCCGGGCACCTGTTTACGTCGCAGCCCACGGGGCCGACGCTGTGGAGCGGCGGTGCTACCGGGCCGGAGGGCAGCGTGCTGGTGTTCCCGGTGCTCGTCCTCGTGGCGTTGCTGCTTTTGCTATGGCAGCGTCGTCGAGGCCGCGCCTTCCGTCCCGGCTCCGTGGTGGTTTCCTGAGACTTGCCCTGTGGGTAGGCTGTGACGAAAGACGACCGCTGATGGTCGTTCCCGGGCACCCTCGCGCTCCGTGGCATCTGCTGGTGAACGCATGCGCCCGCTCACAAAAGCACGCATTCCGGGGTGAGAGAATCACCACGTGATGCGCGACAAACCCGTACGCCCTGCCCGCCCGTTCTCGCCTGCCCGCATCGTCCTCTTTCTTGGTTCCATCCTTGGCGTCGTCGCGCTACTCGCGGTCGCGGTGGTTCTGGGGCTGCACCATCGCATGCAGGCATCGCTGGCACCGCTTGACGGCACGCTGCATGTCGCAGGGCTCAACAGCCGTGTCACGGTGCGCCGCGATGCGCAGGGTGTGCCGCATATCGAGGCCGCCTCCCTGGACGACCTGCTGTTTGCGCAGGGCTGGGTCACGGCCAGCGACCGCCTGTGGCAGATGGACATGGCGCGCCGCCTGCCTGCTGGTGAGGCCGCCGAAATCCTCGGCTCCAAGCTCGTGCCGCATGACCGCATGGAACGCACGCTGGGCGTGCGCGACGTCGCCGACCGCATGACGGCCGCCCTGCCGCCGGACCAGCTCCACCAGCTCGATGCGTATGCCCGCGGCGTCAACGCCTATATCGCCCAAAGCACGCTGCCGGCCGAGTTTTCGCTGCTACTGTACAAGCCCCGTGCCTGGAAGCCGGCCGACTCCATGCTGGTGGCGCTCTCGATGGGGCAGATGCTGGACGAGCGCTGGCAGGCCAAGCTCAAGCGGGAACAGCTCACCGCGCGGCTGGCCGCCCACGGCAACGCAGCGCTGGCGCAGGATCTGTACCCGATTGGCTCCTGGAGGGACCACCCGCCCGTGCCAAGCGCCCCGGCGATCAGCGACCCGCAGATCGTGCCACTGGTTCCGCTCGACCCATCGCAGGTCCGCAACACGGCTCCAGCGCTGCCGGCCACGCCACCACCCGGGGAGCCGCGCCTGCTGCCAACCGATGCGCTGCTTGCCCTGTCCAACCTGCCCGGCGCAGCCGAGCGTTGCCCCGGCTGTCGCCCCGGCTCCAACGAGTGGGCCGTGAGCGGGGCACACACGGCCAATGGCAAGCCCATGCTCTCCAACGACATGCACCTCGAGCACCAGATTCCTGACCCGTGGTACGAGTCGGAGCTGCGCGCCGGCAGCTTTCACGTGGCGGGCCTCAGCGTGCCCGGGCTGCCGTTAATCTCGGCCGGCCACAACGATCACATCGCGTGGGGTTCACCGCGATGGGCGGCGATGTGCAGGATGTGTACGTGGAACAGCTCAACCAGCACGGCGAGGCCCGGGTGGTGGCTGCCGATGGCTCCGTGCACTGGCAGCCGCTGACCCATGAGCACGAACGCATCAAGGTACGCGGCGGCAGCGATGTGGAACTGGATGTGCAGCGCACCGCACATGGTCCGATCATCTCAGCACTACTGGGCTCCCTGCCGCTCGACCAGGCGCAGACCCAGAACCGGGTGTACTCCGTCCACTGGAACATCTACGACACCAGGGCCGCGGGGCTGCCGCTATACGCGCTCAATACCGCCACGGACTGGACCAGCTTTCGCGCTGCTCTTTCCACCTGGTGGGCTCCCAGCCTCAATGTCGCGTATGCCGACGATGCCGGCCACATCGGCTACCAGGCCGTAGGGCTGATCCCGATCCGCGCCGGAGGGCTGCAGAGCGCGCCGATCACGCCCGGTGTCACCAGGGCAGCGCCACCCCAGCCTGTTGTGTCTCCACTCGCGCCCGAGGCCCTCAACGGTTCACCCACGCCGCAGTCCGCGGCGCAAACAACACCGGGTGCTCCACAGCCCGCGTCTGAAATGTGGGAAGCACCACAGCCCGGCACTTCGACGGTTCCGACCCAGCCCGCTCCCTCCACCCCGCCGGCGGTGATCGGCGAGTGGACCGGCTATATCCCATTCGAGGCCATGCCCGCCGTGCTTGACCCGGCGAGCGGCATCGTCGCCACTGCCAATGCCCGGGTTTCACCCGACGGCTACCCGTACCAGTTGAGCCTGGACTGGGCCGCGCCGTACCGCAACGAGCGCATCTGGAAGCAGCTTACCGGCGCCCAGGCGCTCACCCCGGCTGCGATGCTGCGGCTCCAGACTGACGTGTTCTCCGAGGTGGACCAGGAGATCGCCGAGCGCCTGGCTTATGCTGTGGACCATGCCGCGCACCCAACCGCGCGGGCACGCGCCGCTGCTGACCTCCTGCGCTCCTGGGATGGCGTTCTCGCCACCAATTCGCCTGCGGCCGCGATTGTGACTGCGACCGAGAAAGCTTTCTGGCCTGCGGTGCTGGAAGCCAAGGTCGGCGATGGCTGGAAGCTCTATGACTGGTCCGAGTCTGCCTACGCGCGCGAGCAGATGATCGCGCATCAGCCCGCCGCGTGGCTGCCGCCCGCGTACCGGAACTGGAACGACTTCCTCGCAGCCCTGGTGGATGGAGGACTCAAGGACGCACCTGCCAAACTCAGCACCTGGCACTACGGCGATACCCACACCATCGCGATCGAGCACCCGCTCTGGAAGCTGCTGCCCGGGTTCCACGCGGGTATCGGCCCGCTGCCGCAGTCGGGTGACCCCACCACGGTGAAGCAGGTGTCAGGCGAGCTGGGCCCGTCGCAGCGCTTTACCGCCGTGTTGGGCGACCTCGACCAGTCCACCGAGAACATCGTTGCAGGTGAGTCCGAGGACCCGGCCAGCCCGTACTACCGCAACCAGTGGCCTGCCTGGTACGGCGGCACCACGTTTACGCTCCCCTACTCTGCCGCTGCCGTTGCTGCTGCGGCGCAACACACGCTGCTGCTGGTTCCCTGAGCCTGCCGCGTCCACTGTCCGCGCGCGGAGCAACAAGAAACCATTGCGCTCCCCGCGCCCCGGCGTTGTTTCACGCGGACGCTCTGGGGCTGCGCGATGCGCCTGTTCGGCGAGGCGCGGGCTCAAGCATTCCTGACAGCAGCAGGGCACGAAATGCTTCGGCGCCTCCGCCGGTGTCGGGCCCAAGTGCACGCGCGACCGAAAGCCACCGCGCCAGCTTCAGCTCCCGCGCATACGCAAGCCTGAGCGTGCCGAGGGCGAGCTGGTTGCGCACGGCCCAGCGCGACACAAAGGCCACCCCGAGGCCGGCTTCGACCGCACTCAGCAGCCCTTCGGTCGAATCGAGTTCCATGCTGACCTTGAGGTCTTTCGCCCTGAGACCCCGGGCCGCCAGCGCCTGCTCGATCACGCGGCGCGAGCCGGAGCCGAACTCGCGCAGCAACAGCGGCTCCTCGCGCAGCATCCCGATGGTGACCTCCTCGCCGGCCCACTCGTGCGCCGGCGGCACTACCAGCACCATGTGGTCTTCCATGAAATGCTCGATTTGAAGATCCCGGCGGCGGTCGGGTCCTTCCACCAGCGCGAGCTGGATTCTGCCCGCAACCAGCGCGTCCAGCATGGTGTCGGTGTTACCGCTTTGCGTGGTGACACGCACCCGGGGGTGGCTCTTGCGAAACGTTGCGATCAACGCCGGCAGCAGGTACTGCGCGATGGTCTGCGAGGCGCCCAGCGCCAGCTCTCCACCCTGCTGGCCGCAGGCTGCAGCCACGGCTGTGCTTGCTTCCTCGGCGAGCGCCCGCAGCTTTTCGGCGAACGGTACCAGCGCCCTGCCGCCCGGCGTCAGCTGCACGTGGCCTCCACCACGATCAAACAGCGCCACGCCAAGCTCGTCTTCGAGCGCCTTAATCTGCTGCGTCACCGCTGGTTGCGTCAGCAGGAGTTCCTCGGCAGCGCGGCTGAAATTAAGGTGCCGGGCGACGCTGCGAAACACGTGGAGGCGAAAGTTCTCGATCATGGGGGCCTGCTCTCACCTGCTAACTTACCTGCGTGGCGGCTGCTAGATCGCGATCAGGTGGGAGTAAATAACGGCGAGCGAGCCGCAACCGACCAGGATCCACAGCACTACGCCCTGCAGCAGCGGCCGAAAGCCCACCTGCCGCAGCGTTTTGCGGGAGAAGCTCGTGCCGATCAGGAACAGGGTTGCGGCGAGTCCAAGCTTGCCCAGGTGGGTCAGGTTGCCGTACACCGGGGCGGTGGGAACGAGGCAGGTGCTGGCGACCGAAGCCCCGATGAACAGCAGGATGAACCATGGCGCCCTGACTTTGGCCGTGTGCTGGCGGCCGGCTTTTGCCGCCGCGCGGCGTACCAGTGCAGCGGTCACGAGCGAAATCGGCACGATCCAGAGAGCGCGCGCCAGTTTCACCGTGGTGCCGATGGCGAGCGCCTGGTTGCCGTATTTCGCCGCGGCGCCTACCACTGAACTCGTGTCGTGGATAGCTAGCGCTGCCCACAGCCCGAACTGGTTCTGGCTCAGGTGCAGCCACCAACCCACCGCGGGAAACAGAAGCAGCGCGACGGCGTTCAACAGGAACACGGTGCCCATGGCAACAGAGATCTCTTCCTCGCTGGCCTCGGTGATCGGGGCGAGTGCCGCAATTGCGGAACCGCCGCAGATCGCCGTACCCATCGTGATGAGGTAGGACGCCTTGCCGCCGATGCGCAGCAGCTTGCCGAGCAGAAGCCCCAGCGCGACCGCCATGGTGATGCTGACGGCCGTGTAGCCGAAGCCTGACCTGCCCACCCTCAGCACCTGCTCGAGGTTCATGCCAAAGCCGAGCAGCACCACGGAGACTTGCAGCAGCAGCTTCGCAAGGGTGCTGGCTTCGCGCCGCAGCGGGTGCTCTCCGGTGAAGCCGTACGCGATGCCTCCCGCGAGCGCCACTGGTGGCGAGACGAAGCCGCTCGCGGCAAGCAGCAGTCCCAGAAAGAACAGGATTTTGGCATCCATTTGCCTGCTGAGTTGCTTGCAGGAGTCTTCGACCACTTCCTTCTGCTCGGCCAGTGCCGCGCTTGCTGGGAGCCGCTCGATCGCCCGTTCGTCGAGAAACATGGCCGGCGCGAATGCCGAGCGGCACAGGGTGGCGGGTTCGCTCTTGGTTGGGCCGATCGGCAGGGGCAGGGTCTGAATCACGGTGTGTCCTCTGCTCCCAGACTGAGCGCGCGGGTTCGGCGCGTCCAAGTCAAAGAAGTGATCGGGCATAAGCAGATCTTTGGGTCGTGGCTGTGGAGCTTGCGGAGGCGCGGGGAAACAACGAACGCGCGTGTTCCGCGTGGCAATGCAGGGCGTACCGCAGGCAGCGACGCTTCATCCCTAGGGCGCACGCGGTGCCCGTGGCAGGGGCTGTGTGGCGGCAAGTGCTTGTGGCCTGTGGCCGCACGATTGAGAAAGACAGCGCGCTGCCGCCGTGGCTGCTTTCGGCGGATCCTGATGCGATAGCATGTGTAGCGAGCGAGGTGTGCGCACGTTCCCGGCAGCAAGCGCCCGGGGACCATCGCGACAGGCGGCGCAAATATCGGAGCAGGCAGGGGTGAAGTTACGATCAGGGTGAATCGACTCTGCAGGCTCCGTTCGGGCTCTACCCTGCTGGCCCGCGCGCGACCCGCGCGCTGCGCCGAGGGGTTTTCTTCTTGAACCCGCGCCAGGCCTTTGCCCGCATGCCAGCCACCGGTCACGCATGCCGCGCGTGAGGCGCCAGGCTGCCCGCTGGCTGCTTCCGCCAACCGTCGGATTGATCGCCGTGGTGCCTTTGCTGCTCCATGGCGCCTCGTGCGGACACGACTTCGACTTCCACCTGCAGAGCTGGTTTGCGGTGTGCGCCGCCTGGCACGACGGCCTGCTCGCGCCCCAATGGGTGCCGGGCGCCAACTACGGCGCGGGCGAGCCGCGCCTGCTGTTTTATCCTCCGCTTTCGTGGCTGCTGGGCGCCCTCCTGTCGTTGCTGCTGCCCTGGGCGCTGGTGCCCGCTGCGTTTACCGCGGTGTGCGTGGCAGGCTCCGCCGCTGCCATGCACTTTGCAGTGGCGCGCACCGCAGGCCCGGCGCGCCGCCTGCGCTGTGCCAGCCTCGCAGGCATGGTGTACGCGCTGTGCCCCTACCTGCTGTTTACCGGCTTTGAGCGCACCGCATTCGGCGAACTGCTTGCCGCCGTGTGGCTGCCGCTGCTGTTTGCCGCGGTGCTGGCACCCCGGTGGTCGCCGGCGCGCATCGGCGTTCTGGTCGCGGCACTCTGGTACACCAACGCGCCGGCAGCCGTGATGGGCTGTTACCTGGTTGCAGCGGCCACCCTGTGGCGGGCCGGGAGCACGTGGTTCCGCGCCCGCCGTGCGGAGCCCGAGCCACTGGACTACCCGATGCCCGCCTCCGGGATCTGGACACTCAACGTACCCTGCAGCCCATCGATGCGCCGCAATCCACCGCCGTGGAAGCGTGCAGGCCGCTGCTTGCTGCAGGGCATTGCCGCGCTTGCACTGGGCTGCGCGCTGGCCGCTGACTACCTTGTGCCCGCCTGGTACGAACAGCGTTTTGTGGAGATCCAGCGCGCCGTGGGCTCCGGCATGCGCGTGGAAGACAGCTTCTGGTTTGAACGCACCGGCGAAGCCTTTCACGACCAGGTACTGCACACCGCCTCGGTGATCGGCGTCGCGACCTTTGCCGCCGCTGCGCTTGTAGCTGCCGCGCTGCTGGGTCGCCGCTTTCTTCGCAGCCGAGGAGGCCGACTCGGGGAACTCGCACGATTGAAGCCGTCTCTTGCGGCCGCTGGCATCGGCCGGGGCATCACGTTCAGTCCCGCTGCACTGCACACGCCAACCACCTTTCTGGCCTCGCTGATTGCTGCCTGCGCACTGCTGCAATTGCGCTGGAGCGCGCCGCTGTGGCACCTGCTGCCGCAGTTGCGCTTTCTGCAGTTTCCCTGGCGGCTGCTGCTGCCGGCAAGTGCGGCCACCGTGTTGCTGGGCGCTCACGTTGGCGCAAGAGCGAGCGAGTGGCGCGGCGCGGCGATCCCTGCTTTTCCAGCAAACCCGGGCGATCGTCGCCGCGCCTGGCTCCCGGGCCACGCTCCCACCCTTGCATGCGCGTTGCTCGCCGTGGTCTACGTTGCGGGCAGCGTTGCGTGGGCTGCGCACACCCGCTACCAGCCCTGTGACGACGAAGACAACGTTGCCGCACAACAACAACTGGTCCGCACCGGCGCCGGCTTTGAAGGCACAGACGAGTACACGCCCACGCATAGCGACAATGGCGAAATCCAGCAAGGACTGCCTGTGGTGCGCCTGCTCCCGCAGGCCGATGCCGACGAAGGCGATGACACCGCCACGGCCAACCCGGCGTGGACTGCGCCCGCGCCACTCACCCCGGCCCCGCAGCCGGCTCCCCGAGTCGACATACTCCGGTGGAAGCCGGAACAGTTCACCGTGCGCATCACGCCCGCGTCGGGTCCGGCGGCACCGTTCGGAACAACGACCCCGCAGCGTTACGCCGTGCTCCGCCTGGAGCGCTACCCTGCGTGGTCCATCCTGCTTAATGGGGCGCCCTGCGCTGCCAGATGCGTGCCGCGCGAGGACGGACTGCTCGCCGTGGAGCTGCCGCTCTCGCAGCCGGCCACGATCACCGGCAGCTACCGGGCCACCCCCGACGTTTGGCTTGCACGCGCTCTGAGCGCCCTCGCGGCTGCCGTGCTGCTGTGTGTGCTGGCGCGCCGCCGCTGCGTCGGGCGCGTGCCCCGGTTGCGTCTTTCGGGAGCCTGACGGCACCGAGATGGCAACTCGGGGAAACGAATTGCCGGCTGGCATGCGCCGTTCCTGTTTGCGTAAGCCGGCGGCCTGACACTGCCAGACGTCGGGGCCAAGTCAGCTATGATGAGACGGAAATGACCCCTGATGTGCAAAGCCTGCTGCGCGCTGGTGCCGCGGCGACCGATGCCGCGCTGGAGCGCCTTCTTCCCCCAGCCACCGCCATTCCGCAATCCATCCATGCAGCAATGCGCCACAGCACCTTTGCCGGGGGCAAACGCCTGCGGCCGGTGCTGGCCATCGAGGCAGCCCGCGCCGTCGCGGGCGTCGTCCCCGCGGGCGTTGAAGAGCTGGGCGCCGCGCTTGAGATGCTGCACACCTACTCGCTGGTGCACGACGACCTGCCTGCGCTCGACAACGACGACCTGCGCCGCGGCAAGCCCACCTGCCACGTGGTCTTTGGCGAAGCCATCGCCATCCTCGCGGGTGACGCATTGCAGACCCACGCCTACCGCGTGCTGGCCGGCATCGCCTGCCCGCCAGAAGCGCGCATCGAGATCATCCGCCGTGTTGCCGAGGCAACCGGCACCGAGGACGGCATGATCGGCGGCCAGGTGCTCGATCTTGAGGGTGAAAACACTGCCGCTACCGCGGCTTCGGTGGAAGCAATCCACCGCGCCAAGACCGGCGCCCTGATCCGCGTCAGCGTGGTGGCAGGCGGGCTCTATGCCGGCGCCAATGCCGAGCAATGCGCGCTGCTGACCACCTTTGGCACCAAGGCCGGGCTTGCGTTCCAGATCGTGGACGACATCCTGGATATGACGCAGACCTCGGAACAACTGGGCAAGACCGCCGGCAAGGATGTGGCTACCGAGAAGGCGACCTGGCCTGCCGTGCATGGTCTGGAGCAGGCACATAAAGACGCGGAACGCCTGGTTGAGGAGGCTTTTGCCGCGTTGTCGACCTTCGGCCCGCATGCGGACAGCCTCAAGGCCGTGGCCAGCTACCTGGTGGAGCGACAGCACTAGCGCGCCCAATCGTTCAACGCCTGTGTCGGCAGGTGCAACAATAGACACAGCGATCCATGCACGTGGCAAGCGCGGGCCGTGCCGTCAGAACGGGTGCCCCATGTCTCGCTCCTGAGACGCGGGAATCAAGAAAGACGGCGCCGGGTGTTACAAATCTACCCTGCGCCCACTCCGAACCCGCTGCCGGCCGAACCAGCCAAGAACTTTGCAATGAAAATGGGAGAACCTGTCCATGCCTCTCACTGAAGACGACGTACGCACCGCCCTCCGGGACGTGAACGACCCGGAACTCCCGGTCAACATCGTGGATCTCGGGCTGGTCTACAACGTCACGGTCGAGCCCGACCCGGATGCGCCAGGCATGCTGCCGCGGCAGAAGGTGCACGTCGTGATGTCGATGACCACGCAGGGCTGCCCGGCGCACGCGATGATCATCGAGCAGGTGCGCAATCGGCTTGGCGGCATCCAGGAGATCAGCCTCTGCGACGTGGAGCTGGTGTGGGAGCCGGCCTGGACGCCGGACCGGATCAGTCCCGAGGCGCAACGCAAGCTGGGCATCGCTTCGTAGAATCTCCGGAGCAAGCGAAAGCGGCTGGTGAGGGGCACGATCCGTGCCGCCTCACCAGCCGCTTTCTGTTTCCCGATCGACTGCTCAACGCACTCGACTCACTTGCCCCACTTGACCGCGCCAGGCTATCCCTGGCGACCCATCGTCTCGCGCAGACGGGCGGCCTGCTCACCTACCCGCTCGATCATGCCCTCCGCCTTGACCAGGAAGTCCTGCCCCTGGCGAATGTAGGCGGGCAGCTTGCTCCACAGCTCACGCGCTTCTTCCGGCTCTTCCAGCAGCGTCGTCGCCGCGCCCGTGGCGGCCACGATCAGCGCCGCCTGCTTGCGTCCCGTGATCAGCAGAACCGCTCCCGCAACCAGCGAGGCCGCGGCCACCTGGTGCGACCAATGCACCTGCTTCACAGCTGCCAGGGTGTCGCCGTCGGTGTGTGTCGAAAGGTTCGTTGATTTCATCTCTGTTAGCTCCTCCAGTCACCCTGTGGGATGCGCGATGCTGCGTTTCGGTGCGAATGCGGGTGCAGAGCTTTGCCCCGCGGGCCCACCCATCTGCATTTATGCGGGTCAATCCCGATTCGTGCAACTCAATCCAGGTCAAAGTCGCGCAAGGGCCGGTCCGTCACGGGCGACTCCTTCGCCTTGCGAAGCGCCTCGGCAAACCGCTTGGCCATCACGTCTTCCTTGTTCTTTTCAGCATCCACTGCCTGCCGGAACAACGACTCCTTGCGCTCGTCGCCTTCCCGCATGGCTCGCGCCGCCGTTTCGAAATCCTCGAACGTACGCTTGCGCGGGGCGGGGGTGTGCGCGATCACCGCCCGGGTCGCGGGATCGATGCGCAGCATGCCTCCGCACTCCGGGCAGCTCACATCAAAAGGCTCCGTCCCGCTCCGCATCTTGTCTGCCATGTTGCTCGATCCTCACTTCCCTGGATGCATTCACGCGCTGGTTCCGGTTGAGATGCGGCCGGCTGCCGGGGAGCCGTGTCGCCGCTGTTTGCATTGGCGAACGCGTCTATCGCCTTCGAGCGACTGCGCCGCGATCCGACTGCGCAGCACCTGCGCGAGCCGGACGCTTAGATGGTGAGGAGCTTGTGCCCCGGGCAATCGCCACCGGCGGAGTCCACCAGCAGCGACACCAGGGCGCTGCCATGTCGCGCCAGCTCCGCGGAGGCGCCGACGGCGCGCTCCTGCAGGTGGCCACCGGGGTACACCGCAGCATACAGCGCGCTGACCCGGCGCCGGATGCTGCCATCCCGCTCCAGCTCACGCTGCGCGGCCAGGCGGCGCAGGCGGTTGAGCTGGTAGCGCATCTTGCTCGCAGCCACTGCGGCAGAGCGGCCCAGCGCTTCATCGAGCCCGGTCATCCAGGCCGTGAGTGCGTCCAGCTCGACCGACATGCTGCTGCCCACCGCGTGGAGCCGCTGCTTGGCTTCGAGCGGCATGGCGCGCGCGCCGACGCGCTGGGTGAGCTCGTCCTTCGGCATCCGGAAGAGCTCCGGCAGGTCAATGCCGTCATGCTCCAGCACCTCGGCCTGCCTGGCGCTGATCAAGGTGGCACTCAAACGGGGCAGCACCACCGTGGAACGACCCAGCAGGCGCTCATGCAGCACGCCATTCTGGGCAAAGTAGGCGATCTCCGCCGGGCCGCCGATGTAGGCGGCGGTGGGCAGGATCGCATCCTGGAACACCGGCCGCAACAGTGCGTTGGGGCTCAGCCGCTCCGGCTCGGTGCCCAGGATCTCCAGCAGTTCTTCGGTGGAGTAGCTCGTGCTTCCGGCGGTCCAGCTTCCGTTGCCGGTGCGCTTCAGGGGAAGACGGGTATGGGGTGCATTTTCAGCACCGCCCGCCAGCAGAAACAGCAGGCTGGCGCCCGGCTTGACCAGCACCTGCTGGTGGTAGCCCTGTTGCTCCAGCAGCTGGCCGCGCTCGAGCAGCAGCGTTTCCAGCTCGGCAGCCTCGGTAATGGCCCGACGCAACACCGGGGCACCCAGCGCATGCGCGGCACGTCCCGCCGCGTCCATAACGACCAGGCCCTGCTCACGAAATGTAGCAGCCAGCCACTGCGCGAATGCCCCAGCGAAGGTTGCTTCGGGCCGGTAACATCGGCGGAGCAGTTCGATCTCCGCACCATGGCCCAGCAGCGCCGCGGCCTCGTTGAGAGCCGCGTCTATGCTCGCACCCAGCCGCAGGGCGCCCACGGGCGCGCCGGAGGCACGGTCCGGGTGCTCCGTAAGTCGCACGGTGTGCAGGGTGCCGTCCTGCGCGGGCAGCACCACGTGGTCAATCTCGGCAAAATCATGGTCTTCGGTCGCCAGCCAGAACACCGGCACGTGGGGAATACCCGTTGCGGCGGTGGCATCCTGTGCCAGGCGTACGGCCGTGGCGGCCTTGTGCAGGGTGTAGAGCGGGCCGCCGAACAGCGCTACCTGCTGGCCTGTGACCACCGCCCGCGCACCGTGGCGCAGCTTTTCAATGTTGGCCATCGCTGGCGAGCCCGCGTGGCAGGCATCGTTCTGGGCAGACAGAAGGGCGGCCAGTTCCGGCCTTGGTACGGACACGGGCGCGTCCTGGTGCATCCATCCCCGGCCTACGGGAGAAGCCGGGTAAAACGCCCCGGCGCGACCTTCAACAAACTCTGCAAACAAGCGGGAAAGCCCCGGCAGCACAGCAAGGGGATAACAGGCACCGGCCACAGGGCTTCCTCCATCTACTCCGTCCCAGTTTCTCACGACCGCTCCGGCGCCCTGCCCCGTCATCTCATCCCATACATCGGCTACCGTGGCAGAGAATAGGAACAATCGAGGAGCAGGCATGGCAAAGAAACTGAAGCACGCAGAGCAGCAACAGCAGCAACCCAAGCAACAGCCAGAACAGGCGGCAGCCGGAGCGCCCACCGCGTTGCAGCTCCGGGCCGAGGGCAAGGCAGAGATCCTCTCCTCCCATGTTGCCTACGAAGGACCCTTGTTCAAGGTCTACAAGGAAGAGATTCGCGAGCCCAACGGCCATGTCACCAACCGGGACGTGATCCGCCACAACGGATCGGTGGTGATCCTCGCGGTGGATTCGTCTGGCAAGAAGGGCAAGAAGGATCCGGTTGTCATCATGGAGCGGCAGTACCGCCATGCGGCCGGCCAGTACCTGTGGGAGCTGCCCGCGGGCAAGATCGAGCCCAACGAGGAGCGGCTTGCCGGGGCCAAGCGCGAACTCGAAGAGGAAACAGGCTACGCCGCCGAGACCTGGACCGAGCTGGTGCGCTACTACGCGAGCCCCGGCTTCCTGGGCGAGTGGATGCAGATCTACCTTGCCGAGGACTTGACCGCCGGTACCGCCCGGCCGGAAGCCGATGAGACCCTCGACATCTATCCGCTTCCCCTCTCGGAGGTGGAGGACCTGATTGCCGCCGGCCAGGTGCTCGACGGCAAGACCCTGATTGCGATCAGCGGGTACCGCCAGCTACGCGCCACACGCAAACAGGCCGCAAAAAAGAACGGCAAACACCACAGCAAAAAACACTGAGCTTCGTCCAAGCGGACAGCCCTGCGGTGTCGCAGCCGGCACGCGAAACCATCCGCGCTGCCGGCCCGTCTGAACTCTGCAGGCAGGCTGGGCTCCCCCCAACCGCAATCTGCGCACAGGAAGGCTCCTCAGGTGGCACAGTTCAAGGGCAAAGTGAAGTGGTTCAACAACGCCAAGGGTTTCGGCTTCATCGGCAGGGACGATGGGCCGGATGTGTTCGTACACTTTTCCGCGATCCAGATCGAGGGCTACAAGAGCCTGAAAGAAGGCGACGAGGTTGAGTTCGACGTAATTCAGGGTCAGAAGGGTCCGCAGGCCGACCAGGTCGTCCGGCATCGCGAGATCGCCTGACGCTATCGAGCGCACCGTACCGCAATGCACTTTCAGGCCGGGCGCAGCACTTCCTTCCGCCTTGCTAGCCTGAAGCAGAACCGGGTGCCCCATGTCTCGTGTCTGAGACGTGGGAGTCACTCCGGGCGCCATGCTGGAATTGCTGAACGCGCCCCACCCTCGCACCTGTTTAACCGTCGGCGACACCAGGGAGCAGAAGCAGGCCGTCTTCCGGCAGATCGCCGATGCGCTCCATAGCCGACACGGTGTCCGGCGTAAAGATGTATGCACCAGCCCGCTTCCGGTGGTACCGCGGAGACTGGCCGCCCGTAAAGAGTTTTGTCCAACACACCCATCCGGATTGCACCCAGCCATGACCGGCGCGCTGCCTTTCTCAGTACAGTAGAAAGCGATGGAAAACCGCTTGATCGCCGCCATGCTCGAGGAAACGGCGGATCTCCTCGAGATCTCCTCGGCCGACCCGTTCCGCATCCGCTCGTACCGCCGCGCTGCCGAGGCCGTGGAAGCAAGCACCGTGCAGTTGCATACGCTGGTCGAGGAGCCCAAAAAGCTGCTCGCCATCCCCGGCATTGGCAAGGGCATGGTGGCCAACATTCTCGAGATCGAGAAGGCCGGCACCTTTCCGCTGCGCGAAGAGTTGCTGCTGCGCTACAAGCCCACGATGCTGGAGCTTTTGCGCCTGCCCGGCATGGGGCCCAAGTCCGTCGCGCTATTTTGGGACGCGCTGCAGGTCGGCTCGATTGAAGAGCTCGAAGCTGCGCTGGCAGATGGTCGCGCGCTTGCGCTGCCGCGCTTCGGCCAGAAGGGTGTCGATAAGCTCCTGCAGGGCATCGCCGACTACAAGCGCAACAACGGCCGCTTCCAGATCAATCACGTCGAGCAGGCCGCCGACAAGCTGATCGAGTATCTCGCCGCGTTCCCTGGCCTGACCCGTATTACGCCGGCCGGGTCGCTGCGCCGTGGCCGCGAGACCGCCGGCGATCTCGACATCCTGGTGACCGGCCCGGCCTGCGCGGAAGAGGCGGTTGCCGCTGCTGTCGACTACACCGCGGCCTACCCGCTGGCTGGCACGATCCTCGCAAAGGGCGCCAACAAGGTTTCGTTCCGCATGCGCTCGGGCCTGCAGGTGGATGTGCGCCTGTTGCCCGAGGGCTCGTTCGGTGCGGCGCTGCAATACTTCACCGGCTCCAAGACGCACAATGTTTCGATTCGCCAGCGCGCTCTGCGGCGCGGCTACACGCTGAGCGAGTACGCCCTGGCGCGTGTTGAGGACGGCTCGTTTGTGGCCGGCGCCGGCGAAGAGGAGATTTACTCCGCGCTCGGACTGGCGTGGATTCCGCCCGAGCTGCGCGAGAACAATGGCGAAATTGAACTTGCCGAGAACAACAACCTGCCCAGGCTGATCGAACTCAGCGATATTCGTGGCGACCTCCACATGCACACCGACGCTACCGACGGAAAGAACACCATCCGCGAGATGGCCGAGGCGGCCGCGGCGATCGGCTATGCGTACATCGCGATTACGGATCATTCCAAGCAGCTCGCCATGACGAACGGTCTCGATGACGAGCGCGCGCTGCTGCACATCGCGCGCATCCACGAGGTGGACCGCGCCATGGAAGGCCGCATCCGCGTGCTGCCCGGCATCGAGGTCGATATCCTCGCGGACGGTTCGCTCGATCTTTCGGACGACGTGCTCGCCCAGATGGACATCGTGGTCGCAAGCACCCACTCGCACTTCGCGCAGCCCGAGCAGGAGCTGACCGAGCGCTTGCTCCGCGCGGTCGAGAACCCGTATGTGCGCATCCTCGGGCATCTCACCGGGCGACTGCTGCTTCGGCGGGAGCCCATGCGTTTCGACATCACCGCCGTGCTCCGGCGAGCGGCGGAGGTCGGCTGCGCCGTCGAGCACAATGCCTCGGCGGAGCGGCTCGACCTTTCCGACAACCACCTGCGCCTGGCCCACGAGCTGGGCTGCCCCATCGTGATCAACACCGACGCGCACCAGTGCTCCACGCTGGGCAAGCTGCAGTACGGCATCCGCCAGCTGCGCCGCGCCGGGCTTACCGCTGCTGACGTGCTCAACACCCGCTCCTTTGACGCTTTCCTGAGTGGACTGCGCCCGCGTCCCTGAAGCGCTTCTCTCCCACGCACTGCCAAGGTGACTCGCATGCCCACGCAACACTCCTCCAACCGATCCACCACGCCGCTCCCGGGCGAGCCCACCTTCTCCGGCCGCCCCACGCCGGCATACGACCAGGGCCAGAGCCGTCGCGTTGTGGTGCTGATCGCGATCGTCTGCGTCCTGTTCGCCAGTGTCTGGGCCTACGTCTTTTTCAAGCAGAAGCCGCGTGTCGCTGACGGCGCGATCGAATCGATCCGCGTGATTTCGATGCATACCGAGGAACACGTGGGCGGCACCATGGCCGAGGGCTACGGCGGCGGCACGGTCAAGACAGACCAGCTGCTGGTTTGGGTAGTGCTCGACATGACCAATCTGACGCTCGAGGTGCCGCTGTTTGAAACCGCGCAACGAGCCACGCTTTCCTTTCAGGACGGGCAGCAGTTGTTTGCTTATGCTGCGCCGCCCGACCAGATCGAGAAGCTTGCCCGTTACTCGCCGGCAAGCCGCATGCAGGGCTCGATCCTACCGCGCACGATGACGATCTCGCCCAAGCAGTCGGTCAAAGGAATGGCATTGTTTGTGTTCCCAGTCACGAAGCAGCAGTGGGACGCGCGCCGCGAGTTTTCTGTGGCCATGTCGTTCCAGTACCAGCGCGACCTGGCGATCAAGGAAAAGACCGCGCAGCCCTGACGCTGCCCTGCGCACGCAGGCGGGGGCTGTGCCGCAACCTACAATGAACAGGTGAAGAGCACCACCGAGCATATCCTCATCGCCGGTGCCGGCATCATGGGCCTCGCCGCGGCGCTCGAGTTCCAGCAGCATGGCTACCGCGTGACGGTGCTGGAGCGGGGCCGCGCCATGGAGCAAAGCTCCTGGGCTGCTGCCGGCATGCTTGCCGTGGACGACCCGGAGAACGCGCCGGAGCTGCTGCCGCTGTCGCGCTTGAGCCGCTCGCTGTACCCGGCGTGGCTGGAGCGGGTCGAGTCGCTCAGCGGCTGCCGGGTGCCTCTGCGCACCACCACGGCGCTGCAGGGTGAGCGCTGCGAGGGTGTCCCTGACGTTTCCGCCTTGCCGCCCGTCGAGACACCATCCAGCGAGGCACCATCCATTGCAGCATCCCCTGCCGATCTGCCGGGCCTGTACCGCAATGGTTACCGCTTCACACGCGTGCAGGAAGCCAGCCTGGACCCGCGCGACCTGTGTGCAGCGCTGCCGCGCGCTGTTGTGGCCGCGGGCGTCACTCTGCGGGAGCATGCTCCCATTGCCCGTGTGCTGGGCGGCGCGTCGAGCGACGGTGCCGCGGCCCCGGCATTGCTGCTTGAAGACGGCGAAACGCTCGAGGCCGACCACCTTTTGCTATGCATGGGCGCCTGGACGACCGGGACCTTTGGGACCTCTGCAATCTCCGCAAGCCCCGATCCCAGACTGCTGCCGGCAGCAGGAGGCAATCGCCCGGGCATCCACCTGCCGGTAGCGCCGCGCAAGGGTCAGATGATCGAGGTCACGCTCGAGCAAACCACCATGCTGCCCATGGTGATCCGCACGCCGGAGCTCTACCTGGTGCCGCGCGGCGACGGCCGCGTCGTGATCGGGGCCACCGTGGAGCACGCCGGCTTTGACCGCTCGATCGACATCGCGGCCGGCGACCGGTTGTGGCAACAGGCCGCAGCCCTGTGGCCGCCTATCCTGAAGGGCCGCATCTCGGCCCGCTGGACCGGTCTACGGCCAGGCTTTTCTGCGGGCATCCTCGACGCGCTGCCCGTGCTGGGCAGGCTCGCTGCCAATACCTGGGTCGCCACTGCGCACTTCCGCAATGGAATCCTGCTGGCCCCCGGCACAGCACGTGTTCTGCGCGAACTGGTCCAGGGCGAGGCAACCTCGGTCGATCTCACGGCGTTCTCGCCAGATCGCTTCAAGATCGAATCATGAGCGCATGCAGGACCACAGCTTCCGCCCGGCGGCGCACCTGCTTCCCCGCCCATACGCAACGGTGACAAGCCTTTCGCCGCTGCGCTATAACCTAGTTCTGGGTTCAGCCAAGGAGGTTTCTGCTCGCGCACGGGCAGCAGGCTTCTCTGGCGCTGCGTCTGTGTACGCGTAGCTGAGTCAGTCCGTCATTCGGTCGATCAAAAGGGAGATGTATGTCCACTGCTGTGGCAGGAAAAGGCCTCGAAGGCATTGTCGCTGCGAACTCGCGCATCTGCTGGATCGACGGAGAAGCCGGGGTGCTGGCGTATCGCGGCATCGACATTCACGAACTCGCCCAGTGCTCCACGTTTGAAGAGACGACCTACCTCCTGTGGCTTGGCAACCTGCCTTCCAAACAGCAACTCGATGAGTTCACCCGCTCGCTTGCAGACGCGCGCGAGTTGCCCGCGCCCATCCTGGAAATGCTCGCCGCATTTCCGCGCAAGGCCTCGACGATGGAGGTGCTGCGCACCACCGTATCGGCGCTGAGCTTTTACGATCCTGATGAGCGGGCCGTGGACCATGCCTCCAACCTGCGCAAGGCATTCGCGCTGACCTCGCAGGTCCCCATGATCGTGGCCGCCTGGGACCGCATCCGCAATGGCAAGGAGCCGGTCGCGGCTGATAAGTCGCTCTCCCACGCGGCGAACTTCGTGTACATGCTGCTGGGCGAAAAGCCTTCGGAAACCGCCGCGCGCACATTCGACGTCGCGCTGATCTTGCATGCCGATCACGAGCTCAACGCCTCCACGTTCGCCGCGCGCGTCATCGCCGCAACCCTGGCCGACATGCACTCCGCCGTTACGGGCGCGATCGGCGCACTCAAAGGGCCGCTGCATGGCGGCGCCAACGAGGCGGTCATGCACATGCTGTTTGCGATCGACAAGGCAGGCGCCGAGCCGGTCGAGTTCGTCCGCCAGATGCTGGCTGACAAGAAGAAGGTTTCCGGATTCGGCCACCGCGTGTACCACACCGAAGACCCGCGCGCGACGCACCTCCGCCGCATGTCCGAGCAGCTCGGCAAGGCCGATGGCAACTCCAAGTGGTTCGACATGTCGCGTGCCATCGAGCTGTACATCAAGGCCGAGAAGAAGCTCAATGCCAATGTTGATTTCTACTCGGCTTCCACGTACACCACGCTCGGCATCCCGCTCGACCTGTTTACGCCGATCTTTGCCGTGAGCCGCGTAGCCGGCTGGGCCGCGCACATCATCGAGCAGCTCGACGACAACCGCCTGATCCGCCCGCGCGCGGAGTACAGCGGCCCCGCGTACCCCGCGCCGTACGTTCCGCTCGACCAGCGCTAGGCAGCTTGATACGGTATCTCGGCCTGCTTCCGCTCGCAGAAGCAGGCCGAGCCGCGCACCCGTCCGTCACACGCTGCGGGTGGTTCGCTGGTCTCGCTCCAAGGACCGGCGTGCCCCGAGGCGTAAACTTGACGCAGTGATGCAGCGCATTTACATGGACGCAAACGCCACCACGCCTCTGCTTCCCGAGGTCTTCGAGGCGATGCGCCCGTTCTTGATGAACAGCTTCGGCAATGCGTCCTCCATTCACCATTACGGGCAGCAGGCGCGCATGGCCGTTGAGCAGGCGCGTGAAGACGTAGCCGCCGCGCTGGGCGCACGCTCGAGCGAGATCGTTTTCACCTCCGGCGCCACCGAGAGCGACAATCTCGCGCTGTTCGGCATGCTTGGCAAGGCGCTCGACGCCGGTGAACCCGCCCGTCTCGTCACGACTTCGATTGAGCACCATGCCATCCTCCATGCGGCCGAAGCGCTGGCTGTGCGCGGGGGCGACGTGCGCTTCCTGCCGGTCTCGCCGCTTGGCGTGGTAGACCCGCCAGCGGTGCGCGAAGCACTCGCCAATGCACCGCCAGCCACGCTGGTCAGCGTGATGCTTGCCAACAACGAGACCGGGGCCCTGCAGCCCGTGGAAGAGATTGCCCGCATCGCCGCCGAGGCTGACGTGTGGATGCACACGGATGCGGTGCAGGCCATTGGCAAGCTTCCTGTCAACGTTAAGACGCTCGGAATCGACCTGCTCAGCCTGTCCGGCCACAAGCTCCACGGGCCACAGGGCGTGGGCGCGCTCTGGCTGCGTCGCGGCACCCCTTTGCAGCCGCTGTTTTACGGAGGCGCGCACGAGCGGCAGCGGCGCGCCGGCACGGAGAACCTCGCGGGCATCGTGGGGCTTGGGGCGGCAATCCGGTTCGCCCTGCAGGCAGTTTCCGACGGCACGATTGCGCGCATCGCCGCACTGCGGGATCGGCTCGAAGCCACGCTGCTGGCCGAGATCGACGAGTGTGGCGTGAACGGCCCTACCGCGCCCGGCACGCGCCTGCCCAATACGACCAACCTCTGGTTCGACCATCTGGAAGGCGAAGCGCTGGTGATCGCGCTCGATCTTAAGGGGCTTGCGCTGTCGGGCGGATCCGCCTGCGCCTCCGGTGCGACCGAGCCCTCGCACGTGCTGACCGCCATGGGGCTGGGCGCTCACCGCGCGCGCGCCTCGCTGCGTTTTTCGCTTACGCGCGCGACCACTGAGCAGGAAATCGATCGCGCCTGCGAACTGGTGCCCGCGGCAGTCGCCCGTCTGCGCGAACTGAGCCCTGTCTACAAGGCCGGCTCGCCCGCACAACCGCAGGACGGATTGCAGATCGAGCCGTTCCCGCAGCCCACTCTATAGTCCCGAGTCGCTGGAGACGATGCAGCCCTGCTCCTACCAGAGCACTCCGCGCACCGGGGTTTCCGGCTTGGGCAGGTCAGTCTCGCCCAACAACTGCCGCAGGTTGATCTCAATGGTGGTGGTGATCGCCGTAAGCGGCACGTCGTAGATTTCGTTGTCGAACGGGTCTTCCAGGTCGCGCCCGATCTTGTCCAGCGCCAGGAACATGAAGCCTACCAGCGTGGAGCCGAGAGGCGTAAACCACTCCAGGTCCTTGACCATCCCGATCGGCAGCAACACGCAGTAAATCTGCACAAACAGCATCGGGAAGTAGTCGTACTGCTTGGGCAGCGGCGTGTTCTTGATGCGCTCGGTGCCACCCTGCGCGTCGGCGAGATCGTCAAGGTTGCGGTCCATGGCCTGCCACTCGATGGTGTCGATCCAGCCGTGGCGGCGGGCGTCGCGCAGCATGGTACCCAGCCGGCGCTGCAGGGCCAGCGGCACGTTCTTCTCGTCGCGGAGTGCTTCGTAGTCCTCAGGTGAGACGAATGGCTGGATCACCGTCACCGCGTCCAGTCCGCGCAGCTGCTGACGCAGCGCGTGCACAAACGCGATCTGGTAGTGCACGATCCGGTTGCGCTCCCGGTCCATGGCATCGAGGTCAGCTGCCTGGGCCTCGGGATGCTCGCTTGAGCGCATGGTCGTGCACACCTGCCGGGCGAGGCTGCGGCTGTCGTTGACGATCCGGCCCCACAGCGTGCGCGCCTCCCACCAGCGCCCGTAGGCCGAGTTGTTCCGGAAGCCCACGATGATGCCGATCGCTGAACCGTAAAAGGCCAGCGGCACCTCCTTGAGCCCAATCCATTGCCAGTGCAGCAGCTTGTAGGCCACCACCACCAGTACATCCCACGCCACCAACGCCAGCGCGGGCTTGCCCACGTACCGGATCATGCGTGAGAGCTGCGGCCCCTTGGGAACGATCATGCGCGGGAAGCGTCCGGATTCGAGGCCAGAATAGCGGCGCCCGAACCGGCTGCGGCGACGGCAACCGAGTCGGCTGCCGTCTGAGTCGACACCGGCACGAACGCCCGGTCACCATCCTCCGCGATGCGAACCTGCCCGGTTCCGATCTCGTAGACCCATCCGGAGATGGTCAGCTCGTTGCGCGCCAGGGCGCCTGCGATGCTGGGGTGTGTTTTCAGGTGGCGCATCTGCATCAGCACGTTCTGCTCGGTCAAACGAGGCAGCCGTTCCGTCGGTCCCACGTCGGTGCCTTCCAGGGCATCGGCTACCTGCAGAGCGGCATGCCCGTTGTTCAGCCATGCCCGTACGGTAGGCATGGCGTCGGTGCTTTCCGGCTTCAGCAGGGCCTTCATTGCGCCGCAGTCCGAGTGGCCGCAGATCACCACGTGCTGCACCTTGAGCGCCGAAACCGCATACTCGATCACCGCGCTTACGCCGCCCATCATCACGCCATAGGCCGGCACCATGTTGCCGATGTTGCGTGCGATAAACACCTCGCCCGGTCCCGAACTCGTGATCGACTCCACGTCCACGCGCGAGTCGGCACAGGCCACGATCAGTGTGTGCGGCTGCTGCGGGGTCGACGCGGCCTGTCGATACTCCTCCGCCTTCTCTGCGTGTACCTCGGACTGAAACCGACGCACGCCTTCTTTCAGCTTTTCCAGAACCACGTTGCTACCCATACTGATCCCCCAAACCTGTCGTTGCTGTTCGACGTACTAATGGACCTGGCGCTGCGCCACCACGCCCGCGCGGCACCCATCAGCTATGCGCGCCGGCTTGCTGAGACCAACCCTGTGGGCACCATACTACCGGCTCGCCACACTCCGGCAGGGTCTTCTGCCTCGCCCAGCTACGGTTTACGCGTGATCCGCTTTACCAGCTGCCGGATCGCTGCCGACGGCAGGCAGGCGATGGTCAGCATCCCCAGAAACACCACAAAACCAAGCGTCTCCATTACGATTCGAAACGTCGCCATTCTGCACCCTCTTCCTGCTTTCGCGTCTGCTCACACATCATCGCAGGCTCAGCGCCCTGCCTGCTCCGGTTGTGCCGCGTCCTGGCCCTGGGCGGGCGAACCATCGGTGGCGCAGGCAAGTCGATGGCGCGCGCCCCTGCCGGGCGACGCATGAGCGATACTGGTACGTGATGCCTTCTGCGCACAACAACACGGTAGCCGTGGCCATGTCCGGCGGGGTCGACTCCTCCACGGTCGCGGCCATGCTCAAGGACCAGGGCCTGGACCTTATCGGCCTGACCCTGCAGCTTTGGAACCAGCGGCGACTTGCCGGCAAAGAGGGCATGCCCGAGCAGGTGCAGGGGCGCTGCTGCTCCATTGACGACGTGTACGACGCGCGTCGCGTGGCCGAAGCGCTCGGCCTGCCCTACTACGTGGTCAACGAGCAGGCGCGGTTCGAGCGCGACGTGGTGCGGCCCTTTGTGGACGAGTACCTTGCCGGGCGGACGCCGATTCCCTGCTCGCTGTGCAACAACCACCTCAAGTTCGACCAGCTGCTGCTGACCGCCCGGCAGATCGGCGCCGACCGCATCGCAACCGGACACTATGCACGCAACGAGTACGACCCGGCGCGCGGCCGCTGGATCCTGAAACGGCCGGCCGATCGCTCCAAGGACCAGACCTACTTCCTGTTCGGCCTGACGCAGGAGCAGTTGAGCCGCACCCTGTTCCCGCTGGGCAACCACACCAAGCCCGAGGTGCGGGCGCTGGCGGCCGAGCACGGCCTTGCCCTCGCGCAGAAGCCTGATTCGCAGGAGATCTGCTTCATCCCGGGCGGCGACTACAAACAGTTTCTTGATGCGTATCTCGAGGAGCAGGATGAAGCGTTGCCCGAATCCGCCGGTGCGCTTGTCACCACGAGAGGTGAGACCGTGGGTCAGCATGCCGGGATTCACAACTTCACGGTGGGCCAGCGCAAGGGTCTCGGGCTTTCCGGGCCCAACCCGCTGTATGTGCTCGCTATCCATCCCGACTCGCACCAAGTGACGGTGGGCACTGAACCCGAACTGTACCGCAGGACGTTCCGCGCCAATCGCCTCAACTGGATCAGCGTGGACCGGCCGGAAGGTACGTTGCGGGTGGAAGCCAAGATCCGCCACCGACACGAGCCTGCCGCGGCTTCGATCTGTCTCGTCGAGGATGAAATTGTCGAGGTCACATTTGACGAGCCCCAGCGTGCCGTTACACCGGGGCAGTCCGCAGTGTTCTACCAGGGCGACGAGGTTGTCGGTGGCGGCTGGATTCAGTAGTTTTGTTCGCAGCTTCAGGCGCCGGGCGATGAGCCCGCATACAGCAGCACAGCCGATGCGTGCGATGGAAACAGAACGGGCGCGTATCGGTGTAACTGCTTACCGGTACGCGCCCGCTTTTCTATTCATCTGCTACCGAGTTCCGATTACAGTTCGACCCGCTCCACGTGCCGGTCTTCATCCAGTGGAACAGACGGGTCGTAGACGTAGGTCTCGCTCGAGGCGGTCCGCGTCTGGCGTCCGCTGTTGCGCCGCTGGAACAGTGTCTCTACCACATTGGCAATGCCGCTGAGCACGCCACCAACCTGCCGCACCGGCTTGGTGACACCGGCCTGCACGGCTGTGCCAGCGTGGGCGATGCTGCCCAGCACTGCCGACACCATGTCATCCACCTTGGCTGCCTGCGCCTTGGTCTTATCCACGACGTCGTCCACCGTGGTGTTGACGTGCACGGTCTGGTCCCGCACCGTGCCGGTAATGTCGACGATGTGACCCGTGATGGTGCTGATCTTCGGCTTGGCGTCGCTCATGATGCCCGAGACCGAGGTGGCTATGCTGCTCACCTTGGGGCGAACATCTTCCACGATGCCGCCCACCGTACCGACCAGCGGCAGGGCCTTGGCAGAGATCGTTTTCGCCAGTGCTGTGAGCTCCCGCACTGCCTTGAGCAGGCCCAGCGCCAGCACCGCGAATACGATCATCTGCACCACAATGCTGACCACGACCACGATCGTAAAGATCAGAAAAAGGGTATACGGCGGCTGTGCGACGGGCATGATCTCCAACCTTCAAGTGCAAGCACTACTGAGCAGACCTGACGGGTTTCCGGGTCGCTCCTACCCGGCCGCCGAACCGGTGGCAGACGAAATGCGCCTGCCACCTACGCGCATTAGCTGGGCTTTTCGCTGCTGGGGATCAAGTCTTCGTGCGCAACCGGGGGCACCGTCTTTTCAACGTAAGCCTGCTTGCCCGCCTCGTACGAAGCAGCGATCTTTTCCTTCTGCTCGGCCACGGACTGTACGCCCTGGCTGTAGACTTCGTTGATCTTCTGGCGGCCGGTCTCGAGCACATCCTTGCCCTTGCTCACAGCCTGCTGCAGTTGATCCTTTCCAGTGGCTACATAGCCAGTGGCCTGATCCTTACCGCGTGCAACATATTCGTTGACCTGGCCTTTGCCCCGCTCGACGTACTGGTTCACCTGGCCACGGCCACGCTCCACGTACTCGCCGGCCTGCTGTGACACCTGGCGCGAACGCTGCTTTACGTACTCGGTCGAACCGAGCGCATTGGCTACCAGTTCCTCGCGCGTCTCCTGCCCTGCCTTGGGCGCATACAGCACGCCGATCAAAGAGCCGAGGCCCAGGCCTGCCAAAAACCAGCTGAATGCACTTCCACCGCGTGTATCTTCAGACATCATGATCTCCTTGTAGGCTTTCGCCGGGCGCTTTGCCCGGAACAGCAATAAGCAGTTGTCCCGGGAATAGATGCACGCAGGCCTTGGAACGCTGTACCCTGCGCTCCGAGCCAACACCGGCACAACCTGCCCGGGCCGTGCAAGGAGGCAACACCATCGCGGCAGGCAGCATGCGTGGGTCCAGAGCGGGGCTTCCACAACCGTGACTGTAACGGTGGCACGGTTGGCGCTTTACCCTGAACCTTGCACAACAGGTTCTGAAAACAGACAAGCAGGCATGATGCATAGGGTTCCAATCGGCTATCTTCTTCCGGCACTTTGCCTTGCACTGGCAAACCCCACACACGCGTTGCAGCCGCCTGTTGCTGCAGGCGCGCGTCATGTTGCTGTTCAACCGATGACTATCCCAATGACCAATGCCCGTTGGCACCCGGTAGGGAAAGCGAAATCAGAGGTGCAGTACATCCGCAGGGAAGGATTTCCGCAGGGCATTGCTGTGCTCAAGTCAGGCGACCTTGCGCTCAATGGCCTCTGGTTCCGCGATGGAACGATCGAGTTCGACATCAAGCCGCTCGCCGAGGACATACCCGGCATTCGATTCCGCCAGCACGACGCGCACAATGCCGAGGAGTTCTACATCCGCAGCCTTGCAGACTGCCGGGCCGAGAACGATTGCATCCAGTACAGCCCGGTGATCAACGGCTTCATGCTCTGGAACGTCTACCCCGAGTACCAGCGGCGCGCCCCGGTCTTTCCAGACGGGTGGAACCACGTGCGCCTCGTGGTCTCGGGCAGGCGCATGAACGTTTTCATCAACGATGCGGTCCAACCGACCCTTGTGGTCGGGGAGCTGCTGGCCAATGCCCCCGATGGTGGACTCGAGCTGCACGGTCCTGCAGCCTTCGCCAACCTTGTGGTTACACCGGGCAAGACCGACAGCCTACCGACGGCTCCTCTTGCCGACGAGCACGGCAAGGAGCCGGGCATCGTGCACCAGTGGCTGCTGGCACCGCTGGCGCCGCTGCATTACGGGATCGCGCCCCGGTACGCGGAGGCGCCCCCAGCCACCGCGGACTGGAAGCCTGTGCGCTCCGAGCGATTCGGCATCGTCAATCTCAACCGGCAGTTCAGCGCGTCCGACGCACCGCCGTCGCTCACCTGGCTTCGTTCTTCTGTGGAGTCGGACCGCGACCAAAACAAGCAGGTGTCGCTGGGGTGGATCGGGCAGGCATGGGTCTTCGTGAACGGCACCCTGATCACATCCGGCAAAAACTTCTACTATCCGGACGCTGAACGACGCGATCCCGATGGCCGGCTGTCGCTCGAAAATGGTTCCTTCTCGATCCCCCTCCGCCGCGGGCGCAACGAGATCACGGTCGCCATGTACAGCTCCGTGCACGACGACAGCCGCGCCCGCACCGCGTACGGCTGGGCGTTGATGATGCGGTACGATGACCCGCGCGGGCTTACGATCCCGCGCTGAGCTTGTCCGTTTGCTGCATCGACAGATAAGCGCGGGCTGGCACACCCGGAGCGATGTCCAGTGCTGATGGCGCGTGCGCTTTGCGCATCACTCGAGGATGCGGGTCGGGCAATCACAGCACCACGCCCGCAGAACTCTCTCGCTGGAGCCTTTTGCCGCAAAACAACAGGCCCGGCATCTCTGCCGGGCCTGTTGTTTGTGTACAGCTGCGCGTTCGCCGCTACTGCACGGTGACCGACACCTGCGTGTTAGCCGTCGTGGTACCGCTCGTGCCGGTTACGGTTGCCGTGTATGTGCCAGCCTGCGTGCCACGCGAAACCGTGGAGCCGCTGCCGCCACCGCAACCGATTAGCCCGAAGCCGCCCACAACACCGAGTGCAAGCAGAGCCAGCATCGCGGCGCGCACGCCGCTCCGCATCTGCCGCCATCCACGACGGCGCGCCGGGATGCCGAACAGAACCAGCCCGCACAACGCGGTGCCGCCGCCCGCTGCCAGCAGCCGCTCCAGGCCTGCCGGAGCGCCCGTGTTTGGCCGCAGGAGGGAGGCGCTGAGTGCGGTGGTGTTGATCGTCAGCGTCGCAGCCTGAGCCGTGGTGCCGCTCAGCGTCACGGAAGGCGTAACCGTGCAGGTGGGTGTCACGCTGCCTGTCACAGCCGTAACCGCACAGGACAGGTTGACCGCGCCGGAGAATCCGTTGGTGGCAGCGATCGAGACCGTGCCGCTTCCGGAGGCGCCCGAGCTGGCGATCGTGATGCCGCCCGTGGGGCCGGTCAGCGAGAAGCCCGCGCCGGTGCTGCTGCCGCCGGTCACCGTGATCGGGATTGTCATCGAGCCTGCTGCCGCGTAGTTGGTGTCGCCGGCATAGCTCGCGGTAAGCGTGTTGGCGCCGCTCGCCAGGGCCGAACCGGGTACCGTGAAGACTTCCAGTTCCGCCACGGCGCCGGAGCTGAGCGTGCCCTGCTGCAGCGTGCCGGTGAAGCTGGTCGTGCCACTGGTAAGCGTCAGCGGACCCGTCGGGTAAGCGCCCACACTGTCCGTATTGAGCTGTACCGAGACCGTGGTCGAGGCCGAGGCCGCGATCGTAGTCGAGGCTGCCGAGATCAGGAGCTGGGTTGGCGCCTTGCTGATCGTAAGGGTTTCATTGCTGGTGGTGGAGCTTGCGTTGTAGCTGGCGTCGCCGCCGTAGCTTGCGCCCAGCGCATAGGTGCCAGGAGCAAGGGTGTCCAGTGGAAATGTTGCGGTGCCAACGGAGTTGAGGGTCTGGGTGGCCAGCGTCGCGCCATTGTTGAGCAGCGTGACGGTACCAGTGGCCGGACCATGCGAACCTGCGCTGCTGGCATCAGTGTTGGCAGGGGTCACGTAGGCAAAGCCATATTCACCGTAAGGCGCCGGGGAGCCAATGGCTTTCTCGGTGTCAACGTCTTCAATCTGGATCTGGAAAAAAGCAGTGCTTGCTTCGGGC
Organism: Acidipila sp. EB88; assembly: GCF_003858395.1. Taxonomy (GTDB): domain Bacteria; phylum Acidobacteriota; class Terriglobia; order Terriglobales; family Acidobacteriaceae; genus EB88. Next base: position 482,608 of record NZ_QWEV01000005.1, read on the forward strand.
GTCACCGTCACCGGGATCGACGCTGACGTACTCGGCCCATCGGTGATGTCACCCGGGTAGTACGCGTGAATAGTGTACGAACCGCCAGGCAGATCGACGGGGTTGATCGTGCCGGTGCCGCCGGAGAGCGGAATCAGCTCAGTGACCGCCGCACCCTGCTGGTTGGTCGGCCCGACGATGGACACGGCGCCGGTCGCCGTCGAGGGGCTGACCGCGGAAGTGAGCATCAGCGGGGAACCATGCGCGATAGTGACAGCAGCCGTGCTGTTATTGGCCAGCAGCGTGGTGCTCGTTTGGGTGAATGTTGCCGTCGGCCACGCCGTGACCAGGTTGGCGATGTTGACACTGCCGAGGCCGCTGGCGAGGTCGAATCCAGCGTTGGCGTTGTAGCCGTCGAGGAAGCCATTGGTGCCGCAGTTAGGAGAGCCGGCGGTGCAGGGGACAGAGTTGTTTCCGGCCGTGATGTCGTTGAACACGCTGCCCGTGCCCTTGTTGAACAGGTTGTACAGCACGTTATTGGCCTGACCGAGGCGCGTTGCGGTGCCGAGCGAGGCAATTACCTGGGCCAGGCTGCCGGCAAAGGCCGGAGTCGAAGCGGATGTGCCACCGATGCCGCTGATATTAAACGTCGCGCCCGTGGAGGCCGGCGCGCAGTCCGTGCGTGCGGTGGCTTCGCCGTCCAGCACATTGTCCGAGCAGAAGGCCCAGGCCGCGGGGTGTTGACTGCCCGGTGCGGCAAACATCGCCACATCCGGGATCGCCCGCACCGACACGGCGCCCAGCGAGCCCGCGGTCAGCCCTGTCTGGAAAGGCGGCGTGGGATAGCCGGCCAGCGCTGCCGAGCAGTTGCCGGCCTCGTCCACCGTGCCCGCGCAATACGCTTCACTGCTGGCGCCGCCGCTGCCAGCCGCAATCGTGGTCGCGCCGTTATAGGTCGCCGCTGTATTTGCCGAGTAGTTCCCCGGGGTTGCGTTTGAGATCGAATCATTCCAGGGATTTTCCGGAATATATTGGATTGCCGATCCATACAGCGCCGTGGTTGAAGTGGACGTCGAACCCAGCACGTAGTTCGAAAAGCTGGTGGAGAGCACATCGAAGTCCGTGCCGCCCACGGCCACGTTGTACGGCGTGGAGGCAATGCCGTTCACCGCGAGGCCATATTGCGCCTGCGTTTCGCTGTCGGGGTCGTCACAGCCGGCCGACCCGCTGTCGCCGGTCGCCACTACGGGCGTGATGCCCTGGGCCGCTGCCTGTTGCCACAGCTCCGACCACTCCTCGTTGCCGCTGATGCCGAGCCCCAGTTCGCATTCGCCATAGCTCACGCTCAGTACCGAGACGACGTTGTCTTGGATCGCGCGGAGCACCGCGTTGGCGAGCCCATCGTTGACCAGATCCGATCCGGAGGAGTAGACATAGATGCCGGCCTGAGGTGCCAGCGCCGCACCCACCTCCGCGTCCAGCAGGGCCTCATCGCCGTCACCCTCGTCGAGAACGCCCGGGTCAGTGCCGTCGATCACCGCGGTTGGCGCTGTCTGATCACCCAGGAAAAGCTCTCGGTAGCGCAGGTAGTCCGCCGTTTGCAGGTCGGAGACCTCGGCAAACCCGATGTTGACGCCCGCACCCTGGTTGCCGGTACCCCCGGTGTAGTTGCGGTTCAACGCGTTGCCCGCTCCGTAGATCGTCGCCGCATCCGAAGGCGTCACCAGCAGGAAGTTGGTGCCGTCGTCGGTGACCGTCAGGTCAGGCTTCACCCCGGTGGTCACCATGTTGCTCAATTGCAGCTTGCCGTTAGCAGCGGTCGCCTGCGCGTGGCTGCTCAACTGGTGCAGGGGCTTTGCACGAAAATCGTTCATCGGGGACAGCCCCGCGATCACCGGCGCCAGCGCGGCCGGGATCTGCGGATCGCTCGCATTGGCGTGGTGGGTGACTCCGTTCACCACGTAGGTGTGGATCGAGGTGTGGAACGCCTGCGCGACCTGGCCCGTCGTTCCCGAGAACTGGATGAAGTTACGGCTCGCCGGGACGGACTCGATCTTGAAGCCCTGGCTTTCCAGCCAGGTCTGCACCGCTGCCAGGTCCGCGTCGGCGATGCCGAACGAAGCTCCGTAGCTCGCGGGGGTCAACCACTTGTGGTAGTTGGCCGAGTGCGGATCCTGCAGGCTGCCAAGGTACTCGCGCAGTGTGGACTGCTGCGCGGCGGAGCGCTTCAGCAGCATGGTCATGCGGCCCGTCGCCAGGCTGGAGGACACGGCACCGCTGTCGTAGCGTGCCTGCGCCAGCGGGTGCATGTTGCCCTTGAGCGTCACCAACGAGTCATTCGAAACAACGGCGCCGACGCGGGCTACCGGCGTGGCCAGCAGAGCCGTCTGCGCATCGGCACAGGGCACAGCTAGCAGCGCGGCAGCGGCGATCGCCGAGCAGGAGGCAAATACAGAAGCAAACCACAGACGCATGCGAGACCCACTCTATCGGTTATGTAAACCAGTACAGACGGCCGGATTCGGACGGCAGTCTACAGCGGCAGGAGAATGATCGCGAGCCATTGCCTCGACCAGTGTCCTGGTTCGGACCTACGCGCGACAGAGTAAAAGCGAAACGTGCAGGTACAGCGGTACCGATTGCTGCGGAACAGCACAACCGGTAAACGGACTGTCGGTTGCCCTCTTAAACAGCAATCGTGGAGAGAAGTTGCGCGGCTCCCCATTTCTTTCTTCCGGAAGGGGCGCGCTCTTGAGCACCGGCCTGTAGCAAGACGCAAGGTACTGTCGCCGGGACGCGCCGGGCTACCTTTAAAAGCATGACTCGTTTTCACCCGGGCACAACCACGCAGGGAGTGCTCCTGGCTGCGCCCTCTTGATCCATGGATTGGCTGAGTCATGCGAGCCAGCCACCTTGAACGAAGCGCACGCAATGCATTCGGCCTCGCAGGTGCTCCCCGCACGACGCACAGCGACAGAAGTACTGCTTCTTCCAGGAGATCCGGCTTCCCCGCGGTTGCTGATTCGGCGTGCTGGGCAACTGCCTCTGCATTGACACCGCAGGAACGCGCCTCTAGTTTCAAAGAACGCGTGATCCCTGGGAGCGAGTGCGCAGTGCAGCACTGCCATCTTTGCGTTGCTCGTTGGCCCCACACACGCCCGAGGTTCCATGGCGCCTTTCCAGTCCGGTGTTCTGCCGCATCGCTCGTCCCGCTCCCACGCTCGCCTGTCTTCCCGTACACGGCGCATCCTGCTGGCCGCGTTTCCGATCCTGTTCGTCGCGCTCAGCGCCCCGGCGCAAAGCACCCCGGCTGCCGTCGCAGCTACGCTCAAGGATCCGGACGCCGCCCGGGCCTTGGCCGACTTCCAGAGCCGCACCGTGGTCAAGGTACTGCCCAACGGCCTGACCCTCGTGCTCTGCGAACGCACCGATGCGCCAGTCTTCTCCTACACCACCATCGTCGACGCCGGTGATGCCAATGATCCCGGCCAGCAGTCCGGCCTCGCGCACATGTTTGAGCACCTGGCCTTTAAGGGTACCGAGGACATCGGCACCCGCGACTACCCGGCCGAGAAGGTGGCTCTGGCCAGGCTGGAAGTCGCCTATGCCGCATATGACGCCGAGCAGGTCAAGCGTGTCGACCGGGACCCCGCGAAGCTGCAGCAGCTCAAGGCCGCCTACGAGGCTGCCGAGAAGGACGCCAACCAGTACGTGATCCCTAACGAGTTCACCGAGATCGCCGAGGCCAATGGCGCCTCCGGGCTGAACGCGCAGACCTCGCTCGACGACACCCGCTATTTCTGGTCCATGCCCGAGAACCGCCTGGAGCTCTGGGCTTATCTCGAAAGCGACCGTATCGCGCACCCGGTGCCTCGCCAGTTCTACCGTGAGCGCTCCGTGGTGGAAGAAGAACGGCGTATGCGCGTTGACTCCAGCCCTGTCGGCAGGCTGATCGAGAACTTCCTCGAAGCCGCCTACTCGGCCCACCCGTACCACCGGCCCAACGTCGGCTACCAGAGTGAACTCGACCACATCACGGCGACCGAAGCCGCGGCCTTTCACGCGCGCTACTATGCGCCTTCCAACATCACGGTGGCCGTGGTCGGCGACTTCAAGAATACCGACGCGCTGCCCATGCTGGAGCGCTACTTCGGCGCCATTCCTGATGGTGGCCCCAAGCCTCAGGGAGTGATCACGGTAGAGCCTCCGCAGGCCGGCGAGCGGGCTGTGCACCTGCAGATGGCCTCGCAGCCGATGTACCTCGAGGGCTACCACCGCCCCGACTACCGCAGCCCGGACGATTCGGTGTACGACGCGCTGCAGGACATCTTCTCGAATGGCCGGACTTCGCGGCTGTACCGCTCGCTGGTCCGCGACCAGCGCATCTCGGCCGAGGCAGAGGGCTTCACCGGCTTTCCCGGCGACAAGTATGCGGGGTTGTTCGGGTTCTTCGCCGTGCCTGCGCCCGGCCACACCAACGCCGAGCTGCGCACCGCGATCCACAAGGAAATTGATCGCCTGAAAACCACCGACGTTACCGATGCCGAGCTGGCCATGTTCAAGACCCGCGCCCGCGCCAGCCTGCTGCGCGGCCTTGATGAGAACCAGGGTCTGGCCGAGCAGCTGGCCACTTATCAACTTCGCTACGGCGACTGGAAACAGCTCTTTCTCGAGCTCGACAGGGTCAACCAGGTGAGCAAAGCCGATATCCGCCGTGTCGCCAACACTGTCTTTACGACGGCGAACCGTACCTACGCCCAGATTGATGCGCCCGATGCGCCCAGTGCCACGGCCGCGCCCAACACGGGCAACGAGCCGGGACCCTCCGGACCGCCATCCGCCGCACCGGCAACGGGCGGTGCACGATGAACCGCCAGCCGCGCCTCGCCCTCCTGCTCGCCGCTTCCCTGCTCGGCACGGCCCACGCCCAGCAGACCACCCACCCCGTGGTGCCGCCGGACGCACGCAACGCCGCACTACCCGGCGCCTGGCAGCAGCTCAACCTCCACCCGCTGGCGCCCTTTGTGCCGCACAAGCCGCGCCGCATCGAACTGCCGAACGGCGCGCTGATCCTGCTGCAGGAAGATCACGAACTGCCCTTTATCAGCGGCTTCATCGAGATGCACGGCGGCAGCCGCGACGTGCCCGCGGCGAAGGCCGGCATGATGGAGCTCTACGGCGAGGTGTGGCGCACCAGCGGCACGGCCACCCAGAGCGGCGATGCGCTCGACGACCTGCTCGAAGCCAAGGCTGCCAAGATCGAAACCAGCGCCGACGTTGACTCCTCGAGCATCTCCTGGTCCTGCCTCAAGGGCGACCATGACCAGGTGCTTGCACTAGTCACTGACCTGCTCCTGCACCCCAAGTGGGACGCCGCCAAGCTTGAGCTGGCGCAGCAGGAGAACATCGCCGGCATCCTTCGCCAGAACGACGACCCCGGCGGCATCGCCGCGCGTGAAGCTGCCAAGCTTGTCTATGGCGGTGCCAGCGCTTATGGCCGTTCGGCCACGGTGGCCAGCGTGCTTGGCGTCTCGGTTGCCGACTTCGAGGCGTTCCATGCCCGCACCGTCGCGCCCAACAACATGATCATTGGCATCGAGGGCGACTTCGACGCCGTCGCGATGGAGGCGAAGCTCCGCGCGGCGATCGGGGCGCTTCCCAAGGGCACGGCACTGCCAAAACCTGCTGACACCTTTGCCGGTCCGAAGCCTGGGCTGTACCTGGTCGACAAGAAGGACGTGAACCAGAGCAATGTCTGGATCGTGGGGCTTGGCATTCGGCGCGACGACCCTGACTTCTACACGCTCTCGGTGCTGAACGAGATCTTCGGCGGCGGCTTCGGCTCGCGGCTGTTCCAGGACGTTCGCACGCGGCTCGGCCTCGCCTACAGCGTCGGCGGCGGCGTGGGTGCATCCTTTGATCACCCCGGGATGCTGCGAGTCGAGGCCTCCACCAAGAGCGCCAGCACCATCGAGGCCAGCGCGGAGATGCTCAAGGACACGGCCGCGCTGCGCACCGAGCCCTTTACCGAAGACGAACTCAAGCTCGCAAAGGACCAGGTGCTCAACGGCTTCATCTTCAACTACGACACCCGCGAGAAGGTCCTTTCCGCGACTGCCCGGCTGGCGTTCTACGGTTACCCTGATGACTATCTCGAGCGGTACCGGGCCGGCGTCGAAAAGGTGACTGTTGCAGACCTCGAGCGCGTCGCAAAGACCCGCATTGACCCGTCCAAGCTGGCCGTGCTCGTTGTGGGCAACCAGGCGGAGTTTGGCGAGCCGCTTTCGCAGTTGAAGCTTGGGCCGGCGCAACCTGTGGATATCACCATCCAGGTGCCGGAAGCCCTGCGCAAGCAGATGGGCGGCGGCGGTGCGGATGGTCCCGGAGCGCCGCCGCAATAACGGCGACACGCCCGCGGCTGTCTGCGCTGCGATACGCACCTTGCAACACGCACCCGGGTACCCCTGACCTGATCGACCTTTCCGTTCTTTCGTCCTTCTCGTCTTCTTGTTCCTTGGTACCCGGGTGCGCATCGCTGCCGGGAGCACGACCTAGCTGTATCGCATCTACTGGTAACAGCGCGTAACCTAGCACTATGCACTGAACGGGGCATACAAAAGCTTCGGCGCGACGCTCAACCGCACCACGAAGAGGACGGAAACGCATGGTACTTGCAATCGTTATTCTCGCCGCCGGCAAAGGAACGCGTCTCCGGTCGAGCCGTCCCAAGGTGCTGCACAGCATCGGCGGCAAGCCCCTGCTGCTTCATGTCATCGACGCAGCCCTGCAGGTTGTTCCGTCCAGTGACATCTTCGTCATCACCGGCCACCAGTCGGAGACCGTGCAGGCCGCCGTCGCGCACACGGGCGTCCATTTCATTGAGCAGGCTGAACAGCGCGGCACCGGCCATGCCATCCAGCTCGCCATCCCGGCCCTGCGCGATTACGAGCACGTGCTGGTTCTCTCGGGCGATGTCCCGCTGCTGCGCACCGAGACCGTCTCTGCCCTGCGCGACTTCCACCTGCGCCAGCGCGCGGCCATGACGATCCTTTCGGCCGAGGTGGAAAAGCCGTTTGGCTACGGCCGCATTGTGCGCACCACGGCAAACGGGCCCGAGGTCAGCCGCATAGTCGAGCAGCGCGATCTCGCGCCGGAAGATCAGCCGATCCGCGAGATCAACTCCGGTATTTACGCGTTTGCGCTGGATCCGCTCCGGGCGCATATTGATCGGCTCGAGGCCAACAACGCACAGGGCGAGCTCTACCTCACCGACGTCGCCGCCCTCATGGGCAAAGCGGGCGAACGCGTTCTCGCGCTGGAAGCCCCCTCTGCCTCCGAAATCCTGGGCGCGAACACCATCGCCGAGATCATGGAGCTGGATGCGCATCTTCGCCAGGCCACCACGGCCCGGCACATGGCTGCCGGCGTCACCATCTTCCAGCCGCACTCCGTACTCATCGATGCCGGGGTCGAGATCGGCCCAGATACCGTGATCGAGCCGTTTGTGCAGCTGCTGGGCACCACGCGCATCGGTTCGCACTCGCGCATTCGCTCCTACTCGGTGCTGGAAGACATGATCGTGGGCGATCACGTGCAGATCCGCCAGGGATCTATCCTGGAAAGCTCCGAGGTGCGCGACGGCGCGCTGATTGGCCCTTACGCGCACCTGCGGCCCGAGAGCCTGGTGGAAGAAGGCGTGCACATCGGCAACTTTGTGGAACTGAAGAAGACCCATATGCGCCGCGGAGCCAAGGCTAATCACCTTTCCTACCTTGGCGATGCCGAGATCGGCGAAGCGTCCAACGTCGGCGCGGGCACCATCATCTGCAACTATGACGGTGTGGATAAGCACAAGACCATCATCGGCGCCAATGCCTTTATCGGCAGCGACTCGGTGCTGGTTGCGCCGCTCACCATCGGCGATGGAGCCTACGTGGCGGCTGCTTCGTGCATTACGGAGGATGTGCCGGCGGAGGCGCTCGCGCTCGGCCGCGCCCGGCAGACCAACAAGCCAGGCTGGGCCCGCACTCGCAAGACCCGTGTGCCGCTGCGCGACAACCTTGCCTGAACTTGTCGCGGTAGCAGATGTGCCCGGATCCACTTACCTGCTGGCCGCTCCGCGTTCCGGGCAGGCCGGAGCGCTCACCCGCAAATGCCTCACCGCGCACACGTGGGTTGCGCCAGCTCAGGCACGGGCACTGTCCACTGGTGCAGGAGCAGCTGCTCGATCTCCTCCGGAAAGACAGGCGGGCTGTAGTAGTTCCCCTGCACCTGCATGCACCCGGCCTCCGCCAGCAGCCACGCCTGCTCCGCCGTTTCCACGCCTTCGGCAATCGAGTTCGCGCGAACACTTGCCGCCATGGCAATCATCGCCTTGACCAGGGCCATGTCCTGGCTTCGCTGGGGAATGCCTGCAACAAACGAGCCGTCGATCTTGACGCAATCCACCGCGCAGTTCCGCAGGTACTCGATGTTGGAGTAGCCGACGCCAAAGTCGTCCATCGCCACCTGGACCTTCAAGGCGCGAATCGCGGGGATCAGCAGGCGCTGATGGTGCACGCCGAGCAGCGACGACTCGGTCAGCTCCAGCGTAAGGCTGTAGGGCACATAGTCGTTCGCGGCCAGCAGTTCACGCAGCCTCTCGACGTATTCACCCGATACCAGTTCCACCGCCGAAACGTTGGCGAACAGGGTAAACAGGGGCAAGCCGCGCTCGAGCCATTCCTTGCGCTGGGCGAGTGCCTGCTGCAGCACCATCTGGCCCAAGGGCACGATCAACCCCGATCGCTCCGCCGCCTCCACGAAACTGATCGGCAGCAGGAGGCCGCCGTCTGGATGGCGCCAGCGTACCAGCGCTTCCGCACCCACCATTCTTCCGGTGCGGCAGTCCACCACGGGTTGATACTGCAGCAGGAACTGGTCGGTACGCAGCGCTTCCACAATCTGATACTGCAGCGTGCGCTCCGCCCCGGCATCCTTGCGGAAGTCCAGTTCGAACAGCTGCGCGCGGTCTCCGCCTGCTGCCTTTGCCCGGTAGGCGGCCTTATCCGCATCCCCCAGGAATCCCGCGACGTCCCCGCTCTGCTCATGCCGAAGCGCGATGCCGATGGAGAGCGAGACCGAGATCCCGACGCCCAGCACCTCGATGGGCGCACGTCCTGCCTCGAGCAGACTCTGCACCAGTATTTCCAGGTCATCCACGCCACCGGAGAGCGGCAGCAACACCACGAACTCATCACCGCCTACCCGGCACACCAGGTCCGACGCCCGGAGGCAGCCGGCGATGCGCGTTGCCAGCACCTGCAGCACAAAGTCACCGATGGCATGCCCGAGCTTGTCATTCACGCTCTTAAAGTGGTCGACGTCAATGGCCATCAGGCATAGCGCGTGCGACGCGGAGCCGAGCCTCGCCATGCCCGAAAGCATGCGTTCGTGCAGGGTGGTGCGGTTGGGCAGCGAGGTAAGTGGATCATGGTTTGCGCGGTGCAGGGCCTTGGCCAGTTGCCAGCGGGTCAGACTCATGTCTTTGAAGATGATCACGGCCCCGGCAAACTCACCCTGGTCATCGTTGAAAGGCGAGATCGCGTCCTCGATCGGCACCTCGGTCCCGTTCTTCGAAATCAGCACGCTGTTAGGCAACAGCGTGTAGCTCTGCCGATCCAGCAGAACCTGTCCGAGCACATCCCATGCCGCTTCCCGCGTCACCGCGTTTACCACGTTGAACACGGAACGCGCGTCTTTTCCAATGGCTTCCGACTGCTCCCATCCCGTCATGCGGCTCGCAGCAGGATTCAAGAACAGGATGGCGCCCCGCGTGTCCACCAGGATGATGCCGTCCGGGACGTAGTCTATGCCTTGCAGCAGCTTTTGGGTAACGTTGTTCCAAGGCGAGTTCTGATCCGCCATCGTCTCTGTCCTTCTGCTCTGTACGCGAAGCGGAGCGCCGACTATGTGTCGGTGAGAGCTACCGGTCGGGGCTGATTAGACCATGACTAAGGTGCCAGTGCCGTCCTGCGTGGACAGTTCGCCCAAGATAGGCGAGATAAGTCAAACCACTGTGTGCCGTGATAACAAGGTGCCGTGGCGCGCGCGCAAGTGCTTCGCAGCAAACAGACACGTGCCTGTAAACGGGTATTGGAGCAACTGTTTACCCCGCGAGGCCAGGTCCGCATTGCTGCTCGCGAGTTATCTGCGCCGCCCAACTTACGAAGATCCTGATCAGCTGGCTACTTTTCGCTGGTAAGTGCGCGCATCAGGTCAATCTCGTGCTGACGGTACGGGGTGCCGTCCGCATGAAACACGTCGTGAAACCAGATCAGCGGCTGCTCATGCACGTAGGGGTGCTCGTTTGACTCCCACGGAAGATATGTCTGGCTCCGGCCTTCCACGAGACCCCAGTTGATCGCGCCCACCCGGTACTTCTTTGCAATGGGCAGGATGGTGTCAAAGGTCGAACCGATGGACCGCGCCATGTACTCCGTGCAGATCACCGGGCGCCCGAACTGCTGCAGTTGTTTGACCCGCGCCTCGAAGTCCTCGGGCCAGCTGTAGTTATGGAAGCTCAGGATGTCGCTCTGCTCCGCCTGCACCCGCGCCACCGGCGTCATGGTTTCAAGCGAACTCCAATTGCCGGTCCATATGCCGCTGGTGAGCGGCTGCACCGGCTTGGCGCTGCGCGCCCACGTGTACACCTGCGGCAGCAGCTTCAGCACCAGCGCATCCTTGTTGGCCGGGTCGCCGCGGAGCACGGCCGCCGGGTTGCCGTTATTGGGCTCGTTCCAAAGATCCCATGCCAGCACGCGCTTGTCGTTGGCGAAGGCCCCCACCACGCCTTCGACGTACGCCCGCAGCCTTGGGATCTGCGCCGGGTCCGCCAGCGCCGGCGAACCGGGTGACTCAACCCAGCGCGAGTTATGCACGCCCGGGATCGGCGGGTTCTGCGGTCCCAGCCGGGGGAAAGGATCGCCGCACGAGTCAAAGAACACAAACATGGGCCGGATATGATGCTTCGCCGCGATATCCAGGAACACCTGCATGCGCCGGATCAGTCCCTGCGCATCCTGCTCCCACAGCAGGTCGTGCAGAAACACGCGCATGGTGTTCATCCCGCTAGCCTGGGCCCAGCCAAGTTCGCGATCGATCGCTGCCGGGTCAAAGGTTGCGGCCTGCCACATCTCCAACTGGTTCTCGGCATCCGCCGGCAAGTAGTCGGCGCCCACGGGCCACGGCTGCGCGTCGTACCAGGCGGTCGCCTGTGCGGCGGTCCAGCGTTGCTGCGCGTGTGCAGCCGTACACGTAAACGTAGCCAGTACCAGCACACACCACAACACTCGACGCAAGCTCGGCTCCCAGACCTGAACTGGACAACATGAACCCTAAGCATGTCATGGAACAGTGCCCATGCTGATCGCGATTGAAGGGGGCGCAGCCCTGGTGAATTGCAACCAGCGCGGCGCCGAAACATCGGCCCTGCCTGCCCGCGCACTGCTGCGCCTGCTCCCGCGCCGGTGTATTCTCATGGCACCATGAAGCCGGTCGCCCTGTTGTTTCGAACCACGTCCTTTCTGCTCGCCACCGTTGCCCTCACCGTCAGCCTCACGGCAGGCGCACAGGCTCCCGGCGACAGCCATCCGAAGCACGAAGACACCGAGTTCTACCAGCCGGTGCCTCCAGTCGTTACCCCGGCAGCGACGGTCGGCATGCCACCTTCGGATGCCGTGGTGCTCTTCAACGGCACTGATACCCGGCAGTGGGTCGCCGCGGCCGATGCCACCATGCCCGCCGACTGGGATGTGCATGACGGCGTCATGACGGTCAAGAAGGGCGGCGTCGGCAACATCCAGACCCGGCAGCGGTTTCGCGACTACCAGGTCCATCTCGAGTGGAAGATTCCCACCAGCATCCAGGGGCAGGGACAGGCACGCGGCAACAGCGGACTCTTTCTCGCCTCCACCGGGCCGGGTGATGCGGGCTACGAGTTGCAGATCCTGGATAACTACAACAACCCCACGTACACCAATGGCATGCTGGGCAGCCTGTACAAACAGGCCACGCCCCTGGCCAATGCGGCCCGCAAGCCCGGCGAGTGGTCAAGCTACGATGTGATCTGGACCGCGCCGCGCTTCAACGCCGATGGCACGGTGAAAACCCCGGCCTTCGCCACCGTGCTCGAGAACGGAGTGCTGGTGGAAAACCACTTCCAACTCAAGGGCGAGACGCTGTACGTCGGCCAGCCCTTCTACAAGGCCTTTGACTCGGCGCCAATCAAGCTGCAGGCCCACGGCGACTCCAGCGAGCCCATCTCTTTCCGCAACATCTGGGTGCGCGAAATCAAGGCATGGGACGCCGAACCCCATAACTAAGCGCGGGCGAACAGCCGCAGCGTACTAAGGCTTGCCGGCGCCCCACTGCTTGCCGGCGCTCTCCGCAACGGCAACGCTGGAGTCAGCGCACCCGTAATACAGCAGCCAGCGATCGTGAAACCGCACCAGCCCCTCGGCGAACGTGGTTCCGGCCACGTACTGCCCGGTTTTCTCGTATGGCTGCTCGGGTTCGAGGACCGGCTTGCTGGTTCGGTCCAGCAGGTGCGCTGGCGCTGCCGGGTCAAACAGGGCTTCGCCCGCGGCGTAAGCGTTCGCGCCCAGCGCATGGTCGCCCTGCACTGCATCGTTCTTGCCGTTGTAGATCACCACGATGCCATCGCTTGTCCAGACAGGTGGCGGTCCCACTTCGGGGAAGCCGCTGTCGAAGCGCCCGGCACGTTTCTCCAGTACCTCGACGGGCCTGCCGGCGGCATCCTCGACCGGCACCCAGTGCACAAGGTCAGCAGAGGTGGCGAGATGGATGGCGCCCTCGCCCCAGTACATCCAGTACTTTCCGTCGATGCGCTTTGCTTCGAGATGATCGCCATGCAGCGCGGTGACGATGCCGCCCGATTTGTACTGCAGGTGGTCGTACTTTCCTCCGGCCGCGCCAAGAAAGGCGGGGCCAGCCTTGCTCCAGTGCACCAGGTCCGTCGAGGTGGCGATGCCGATCGAGTAGGTCGCGCGGTTCCACTGCGTGTAGGTCAGCACATAGCTGCCGTCGGGTGCCTGCACGAGGCGCGGATCTTCCACACCGCCGGGCCACTCGCGGGCGTTCTGCTGATCCTGCGCGGCGAAGAACACGGGCTGCGGCATGCGCCGGAAGTGCAGGCCGTCGCTGGAGGCTGCAAATCCCAGCCGCGAGGTGTGCATGCCGATCTGCATGCTGCCCGAGTCGTCTTCGGCGCGGTACAGCACCATCACCTCACCGTTGCGCACCACTGCCGCCGGGTTGAACGTGTGGAGTGCTTCCCAGTGCACGGTGGCGCGCTGGTTCGGGTCGAAGAAGGTAGACCTTGGATCGGGCGAAATCACCGGGGCAGTCATCGGCCGGGTGAACGGGCCGATCGTCCAACTGCCAAGCGGCGCTTGCGCTGGAAGCGAAAAAAGGGCGAGGAGCAGACTACACCAGGGACGCATGGCCGCCCAGTCTAACAAAGCGGCGTACCCGTTGCTTCGCGGAACCGGATGCAGGACACCCAGGCGGTCGGAGCGAAGCCTTGTACGGCAGCTCGCGCTCCGGCTCGCATGGTCGATGAAAAAGAGCACTCGCCACCTTCAAAGGATGTGGGTGAACAGGAGGCCGGCGATCAGCAGCACCACGCAGGTGAGGCCGTGGATCGAGAGCGCTTTCTGCTTCGAGCCGCCCGAGCTGAGAACGACGCACATGTCGCCGAAGGGGATCAGGGCGAGCACAAGCAGCGCTGCACCCAGCGTGCGCCTTTCCGCGCACAGCATCAGCATCAGCACGAGCAGCCCACATCCGGAGTCACGTACGCCTTTCAGTCGAAGCCAGGCGCGGGTGTCAGGGTCGAGCGCCGGCAGTTTAAGTCCGAACGAGCCCACGATTGCCGCTGGAGACACGAGGTAGGCAATACCGATGCCGAGGACCCCGACGGCAACGAGAACAGCGATGGAAAGAGGCAAGATAGTGTGCATGGCTTGTATCACTCCTATTAAATCTAGCAACGCTAGCAAAGATGTGACCAAGCTTGAGGAAGATTCACCTTTTCATTAAGAAAAGTAGCGGCGCTATTCTTTCTAGCTATACTCATCCCTATGGCAACGACACCGGCAGGGGGACGGATCGCTGAGCGAAAGCAGCGCGACAAGCAGGCACGCCGTACACAGATCATCCAGGCAGCCAGGCAGGTTGCGGAGCTTGAGGGCTGGCCTAACGTCACGGTGCGGCGACTGGCCGACGAAATTTCCTACAGTCAGCCCGTCTTGTACGCTCACTTTGAAAATCGCGACGCGATCCTCGCCGCGGTGGCGGTGGAGGGCTTCCAGGAACTGGGACTTGCTATGGAGCAGGCGCGCGACGAGGCGAAGCATGGAGATGCGGTGGGCGCGGTCGCGGCTGCCTACCTGGAGTTCGCTGCCAACTCACCGGCGCTGTATGAGGTAATGTTTTCGCTCGGCCTGAGCGTGCCGTTCGATAGCGCGGCAACGCCCCCGGAGCTGCGCTTTGCATTTGCCCAGTTCCTGGAGTTGTTCCAGGCCCAGAGTTCGAGGCCGGAGGTGTTGTCGGAGTTGTTCTGGGCGAGCCTCCACGGCATCGCCGAGTTGACAAGAACCGGGCGCTTTCCGCCTCAGCGCCAACAGGAGCGCTTGCAGGAACTTGTCGGGCTCTTCAAAGTTTCAGAGGATGAAAGGTGCCGATGATGAAACCTTGACGCCTGCCTCGGGGGCGGGTCTGCCTTACCCGGGGCGAGACGAGCAGGTTCTTGCAAAAACCGGGAGAGTGCGCCGGGAAAGCCCACGCAGCAGCTTCGAGTGAGATCGGGAGTGCTGGTCATTTTAGTGGACAGCTGGGGCGGCGTTCGCGGTCGGGTCGAAATCGAGGCGCAGTTGAAACGCTGCGAGGAAACTAGCTCGCGGCGGTTGCTTCTTCGATGTCGGCTTCCTGCGTATCCGCCTGTTCCTGCGCCAGCATTCGCAACCGTCCCAGTTCGTTGCGCATGCGGATTCGGGCCGAAATAAGTGTCTTCTGCACCTCGAGGTCATCGCAGCGCAGCAGGGCAGCGATCTTGAGCGCGGCATATCCTTCCACGTCGCGCAGCAGGAAGATCAAGCGTTCCCGTGCCGGCAGCATGGCCACGGCTTCTTCCAGGTCGGTGCGGCGCACCTGGCCGCGCTCCATTTGCACGGCGCTATCCGGGGTGGCATGCGGCGCGTGCGACAAGGTGAATCGCTGCTCCAGTTCGGCAAGCAGCGCCTTATCCACGTCGTCGCCGTCCGGCTTTGGT
Source organism: Acidipila sp. EB88 (assembly GCF_003858395.1). GTDB lineage: Bacteria > Acidobacteriota > Terriglobia > Terriglobales > Acidobacteriaceae > EB88. The sequence continues at coordinate 497,918 of NZ_QWEV01000005.1, forward strand.
GCTGCCTTGAACGCCTGCACAAAAGTCCCGGTCAGGATCGCCTCGGCTTCCACTTCATTCGAGGTCATGTAATAGGAGACGGAAAACACCCGGTGGCGGTGAGTTTCGAACGCATCGCGCTGCTGCTGCTCGGCGGTAAGCTTCTGCGCCTCCGAGGCGACAATCCCCTGTGTTCCGTTCGCCTGCCGTTCGAAATTAAACACTTGCTGCTCCTCGTGGCCGCGTCGCAGGGCCTGCGCTGGTCGCCGTTTAAGCGCAGGCTCCACGAAAGCCTCGCCCGCCCAGCATACTGCTCATAGACTAACAAGGTCATTCACACGTGAGGTCCCGCGGAACAACATAACCTCCCTGTCATCAAATGCCTACGCCTGCAGCCCTGCATTCGGGAATGGGGTGTTGTGATGGTCAGGACTCCGCGCGAAAGTTTTTCCATAACCTTCTCTGTTTGTGGCAAGCTCGAAATGCCTCAGTTTCGCATGGCCTGGTCATTATCCCGTTTCCGGGGTAACACGAGGGAGACACAGAGCAATGGCGGCAGAAAAGGTTTTGGTTGTTGACGACGAGCAGCTAACGCGCACCATCCTGGTCTCGCTGCTGCGACGCGAAGGGTACGGGCTTGAAAGCGCCCGGGATGCCGAGGAAGCACTCCGCATCCTGGCCGTGAAGCCGCTTGACCTGATCGTGGTCAGTCTCTCCACGAGCGGGGAGCAGGCACTTCGACTGGTGGACCATATACGCGCCCGCCAGTTGCAGATTCCGGTGATCCTGATCATGCGCGCGGAGGAGGCCGAGCAGGCCGTCGCCGGCATGCGTAACGGCGCGTATGACGTGGTGTTTCGCCCCTTTCAGAACGACGTGATGCTGGCCGCCGTCGCGCGGGGCGTCACCTATGGCAAGGTCTCACGCCGCGACGTGACTTACCGCAACGGGCTTGAACACCTGGTAGAAGCGCGCACCAGCCTTTTGCGTGAAGCGATGTTTGAGCTTGAGCGCTCCTACGACACCACGCTGGAGGCCTTGGGTGATGCGCTGGACCTGAAGGATTCTGAAACCGAGGGCCATTCGCGCCGGGTCACCGCCTACACCATTGCGCTGGCGCGCCGCATGGGCATCGATCCATCCGAGATGAAGACCATCAAGCATGGGGCATTTCTGCACGACATCGGCAAGATGGCTATTCCTGACGCCATTCTGCTGAAGCCGGGCCGTCTGGATCATGATGAAGTCTCGGTGATGCGCCGCCACTGCCTGTCCGGGTACCAGATCGTGCGCAAGATCCCGTTCCTCAAGGAAGCCGCGGATATTGTCTACAGCCACCAAGAGCATTACGACGGCGGCGGCTATCCGCGCCAGCTCCGGGGTGAGGAGATTCCGCTGGGGGCCCGGATTTTTGCCGTGGCCGACACGCTCGACGCCATCACCTCTGACCGCCCGTACCGTCGCGGCTCTCCATTCTCCTCGGCGCGGAATGAAATCGCCCGTTGCGCGGGCAGCCAGTTCGACCCGCGGGTGGTCGACGCTTTTCTCTCCATGCCGTCGGAAGTCTGGGAAGAACTGCGTGATGCCATCACCGGGCAGGCCGGCTCGCTGGCCCGTGCGGTAGGCATTTAGCTGCAATCGGGCTTAGCAGCAAGCAGCGGTCCTGCACGATCACCCGCTAGATAAATTCATCTTCTCTGTCGGGCTGGGGTACGGCACGCCCGGAAGTGGTACCTGGCTCACTACGCCGGATCGCTTCCAGCGCGCGGCGGTTCCATAGCGCGACGGCAATGCCGCCGAGTAGGGCCGAACTCGCCACCAGCGCTGCAACGCGCCAGCGCCCTACACCCCTGGCCTCCGCAATAACTCCGGCTCGTGATTCTGTCTCCACGGACTGCCTGGGGGCTCCGGGCGAGAGTACATCCTCAGAATGCGTCGACAATTTTTCGCGTTTCTCCTGATTTATGTAGGAACCCGCTTGCGAATATCCAGAAAACTGGTATTCTGGGATCACTTCGAGGCAGCAAGCAGTACTGAGCTGGTAGTCGATTTGAGCAGGAAGCTCTCCGCCAGTCTCGAGTTTAGCTCCACAAGTTGCGTCACTGGCCTCCCGGCACGAGCAGAAATGTTCGTGCCGCCTTTTTTTGTGGGGCAGGCAATGGCGTACCATAAGGACATCACCGCACGGTGATGATCACAGTAGATGGGGGCGTCACGGTTTCGACGGGATTGTTTGCGGCAAAGAGGCATGCCGGGGTGTGAGCACCCGTAATCGCTTGCAAAAACAGAATTGCCAACACTGAATTCGCACTCGCAGCTTAATTAATTAATCTGCCGTCTGCCTGAGCTTCGCCTGTGGGCCCAGATCAGACGTCATACAGCAGGCTGGCTTCACACCTTCGGTCCGTAGGGGTGCGGCGAGATCATCGGACTAGCGCCTGACTCACCTTGTCCGTTCTGAGGGTCAGGAGCGAAGGCACTGGAACGAGACTGAGCATGGAGCCTCTCTTTGTTACCGGCAGTTTCGGACGCGGGTTCGACTCCCGCCGCCTCCACCATCTTTCTTGATAACCCCACCCCTGCTTTCCCCAGCGCGCGCGCAACTTCGCGCCAGGCACACCTGCGAATCGCGGGTGCACCGTTGAGCCTGCCCTAACAGGAATGCTTTGTCACCGCTACTGTTGGAGCAAGGCTCCTTATCCATGAGTCGGTCCGTTGCTGTTGCCGCCCGGCGCCTTTCCCCCGGGGTTTATACTTCACGACTGCACGCGGCCACGCAGGCTCGCCCTGCTCGATTTCGCATTCGTCGTTTGGCATCCCATGCATACAATCGCTTCAACGAAGCCGGCGTACGAAACCTTGAGCAGCCGCCGCTCCGGGTATAGGCGTGACTGTCGGTGAAGAGCTCGATCGCTCACACGTATGAGGTGGAATGGGTACACAGGTAGCTCTGCACCATCGAACGCAGTACCGCTATGACAAGGCTGTTTCGCTTGGTCCACAGGTGGTTCAACTGCGCCCCACTCCCCATTGCCGAACGCCGATTCTGAATTACTCGCTCACGGTGCACCCCTCCGGACACATCCTGCGGTGGCAGCTCGACCCACATGCCAACTACCTGGCGCGCCTGATCTTCCCTGAGAAGACGACAGAGTTCTGCGTGGATGTGGACCTCGTGGCAGATCTCACCCCCGTAAACCCGTTCGATTTCTTCCTGGAGCCGGGCTACGAGAACTTCCCTTTCCGCTACTCGGCGGAGCTTGCGCGGGACCTCGAGCCTTTCTCGCGCGTGACGACCACCAGCCCCGAGGTCAGCGCCTTTCTGCGGCTGCTGCCAAGCACGCCGCAAAGCACGGTTTCCTTTCTGGTGGACTTGAACCAACGCGTGCGCCAGGCGGTGCGTTACACCGTGCGCCTCGAGCATGGGGTGCAGAGCGCCGAGGAGACTCTTTCGCTGGGCAGCGGCTCCTGCCGGGACTCGTCCTGGCTCCTGGTGCAGCTCTGCCGGCAGCTGGGTTTTGCCGCGCGCTTCGTCTCGGGCTACTTGATCCAGCTCGCTTCCACGGGCGGTCCCCTGCAGGACTCGGCGGATCTGCATGCCTGGGCGGAGGTATTTCTGCCGGGTGCCGGTTGGATCGGCATGGATCCGACCTCGGGCCTCTTCACCGCTGAAGGCCACATTCCCCTGGTCTGCACACCCACCGCTGCGCAGGCTGCACCCATCGGTGGCACGGTCGAACCGGCGGGCACCACCTTTGATTTCGTGATGTCGGTACGGCGGCTTGAGGAAGCGCCAGGCACTGTGGTGGAAACGGAAGAGCCGCAGACAGTTCCCGAGACAGCACAAGAGTCACGCACGCTCGCACAGCCCTTCAGCGATCCGGAGTGGAGCGCGATCCGCGAGGTTGCGCACGCGGTGGACCGCAGGCTCGTGGAACAGGACGTACGGCTGACCATGGGTGGCGAGCCGACCTTTGTAGGCATTGATGAGCCGGAAAGCCCGCAATGGCACGTGGAAGCACTGGGCGCGATCAAGCGCACCCGCGGGCTGGAATTGATCCGCCGCCTGCGCGCGCGCACGGCGCCGGGGGGCCTGCTGCATTTCGGGCAGGGCAAGTGGTATCCCGGAGAAGCGCTACCCCGGTGGGCGTTCCACTGCGTGTCCCGTCTCGACGGAACGCCAGTGTGGGAGAACCCGGCGTGGTTTGCGCGGGAAGATGAAGAACACGGCTTCGGGCCGAAAGAAGCGCTGGAGTTCCTGGATGCGCTGTGTCACCGGCTGGGCGTAACCCCTGACAATGTCCTCGCTGGCTACAACACCCTTGGCGACGATATGGATGACGATGCGAGCGAGCCCGCGGGATATGTGTTGCCGCTGCGCCGGCGTCAGGCTGACGGGAACCTATTCTGGTCGAGCCAGCTATGGTTCGACCGTCCGGACCGGCTTCTGCTCTCGGGTGGCACTTCCCCGATTGGCTACCGTATCCCCGTAGCCGCGATGCCCTGGGTAGCGCCCGATGAACTGCAGCACGAGCACGACGCGGAGCCGTTTTCGGACCGCATCAAGCTGCCAGCGAGGCCCTTGCGCCAGCCGCAGCTGTTCACGACCGATCCTGTGCCCGATCCACTCCCGCCACTTTCCGATACTGCGGAGACAGCAACCGAGCTGATCCGACCGTCGCTTTGCGTGGAAGCCCGCGACGGGCGGCTGCACGTGTTTCTCCCGTACGTGTCGGTCGCGGCGGACTATCTCGACCTGGTGGCCGCGATCGAAGACACTTGCCAGTACCTCGGGCGAGCCATCTGGATCGAGGGCTACACGGCTCCAAACGACCCGCGTCTGCGCGCTTTCAGCCTCACGCCTGATCCTGGAGTGCTCGAGGTCAACCTGCCACCTACCAGTGACTGGGATGAACTGGAAACGCTGAACGCCCTGCTGTTTGAGGAAGCGCTGGCAACGCGCCTGCTCGCTGCCAAGTTCGCCTATGACGGCACCCACCTGGCGACCGGCGGAGGCTGCCACATCGCGCTGGGCGGCGCGACCGTGCTGGACAGCCCGATCCTTCGGCGCCCGGACCTGCTGCGCAGCATGGTTGGTTTTTGGCAGAACCACCCTGCCCTGTCGTACCTGTTCTCAGGCATGTACGTAGGGCCCACGAGCCAGTACCCGAGGGTAGATGAGGCACGTCCCGATGCACTGTATGAGCTCGAAGTGTCGTTCAGCCAGCTTGCGGAAAGCATCGGCAAGCCCGAAATCCTCGACGGCCTGTTCCGTAACCTGCTGGTCGATGTGACCGGCAACACGCACCGTGCCGAGTTCTGCATCGACAAGCTGTACCCGCCGGTGGGCGCGGGCCTTCGGCTGGGACTGCTGGAGCTGCGTGCGTTCGAGATGGCTCCGCACTTCCGCATGGGTCTGGTGGAGATGCTGCTGGTGCGTGCACTGGTCTGCATCTTCTGGAAAGAGCCGTTCGACGGCAGACTGCTGCGCTGGGGAACCGCACTGCACGACCGCTTTATGCTGCCGCACTTTGTGGAGCGCGACCTGCTGGAGGTGCTGGAACACGTGCGCCTTGCTGGCATCCCGGTGCAGGACGACTGGTTTGAGCCCCACCTGGAGTTTCGCTTCCCGAAGATCGGCTCGATCCAGACAGTCAACGGGAATGACCGCGTGGTGCTGGAACTGCGCCAGGCGCTGGAGCCCTGGAACGTGCTGGCTGAAGAGACCACCGCGGGCGGTACCGGCCGTAGCGTGGACTCGTCTCTTGAGCGGATGCAGGTGAAGCTTTCGGGCTTCGCGGACCCTTCGCACTACGTGGTGGCCTGCAACGGTCGGTACGTACCCATGACTCCCACAGACGTTCCGGGGGAAGCCATCGCCGGGATCCGCTACCGGGCCCGGAAGCTCTCCGCAGCTTTGCATCCTACTATCCCAGTGCACACCCCACTCACCTTCGAATTGATCGACACGCGGACCCATCAGCGCATGGGCCGCTGCACGTACTACGCTGGTCCGCCGGATGGCCGCATGCATGCGGATCGGCCCGCGGACGCGGATGAAGCCCGGGCACGCCGGCTCGAGCGTTTCGTTATCGACGCTCCTTCGTTCAAGCCTTTGCGCGACCCGGTGCGCATACCGCCCGTTGAGAAGAACCCGAGCTTCCCCATGACGCTTGACCTGCGCTGGCCCGCGCCGGGAGGTCAGGCAGCAGGCAACGCGAAAGCAGGCTCCGACGCATGATTGGTGATCTTTACCAGTCTTCCCTTCGCTACGGCGCTAGCTACGAAGAATGGTCGGAAGATGGTGCCAGCCCCCGTCCGCATTGGGCGCACACCATTGACTGGCTGCGCTCGGTCGGAGCCGACGAGCTGGGGCGACGCTGGACCCGCGCGGAACGCCGCATCCGCGAGAACGGCATTACCTACAACATCTACGGCGACCCGCTCGGTGCGAACCGTCCATGGCGTATCGATATCGTGCCGATGCTCATTCCGGCGGCGGAGTGGCGATTCATCGAGTCCGGGGTAATTCAGCGGGCGACGCTGCTCAGCCGCCTTTTGCAGGACCTCTACGGCCCGCAGGACCTGGTGCGCGAGGGACGTTTTCCGGCGGCGCTGCTGTACGGCAACACCGCCTTTCTGCGTCCGCTCGTAGGGGTAAAGGTGCCCGAGCACAGCTACCTGCACATGCTGGCCGTGGATCTGGCGAGATCGCCCGACGGCAAATGGTGGGTGTTGGCGGATCGCACCCAGGCGCCTTCGGGCAGCGGGTACGCGCTTGAGAATCGCACGATTGTCTCGGACCTTCTGCCGGAGCTTTTTCGCACGTCCAACGTGATGCGGCTGGCCCCGTTCTTTCGGGCGCAGCGCGATGCGCTCACCAGCCTGAGCAAGCGCGAGAATCCCCGGGTCGTGCTGCTGACCCCGGGGCCGCACAATGAAACCTACTTTGAGCACTCCTATCTTGCGAAGTACCTCGGCTTTGCCTTGGTGGAGGGCGCCGACCTTACGGTGCGGGACCGCTGCGTGTTTCTCAAGACAGTGGACGGGCTCGAACGGGTTGACGTCATCCTGCGCAGGGTGGATGACAACTTCTGCGATCCACTGGAGCTGCGCGGGGACTCGCTGCTGGGCGTGTCCGGGCTGGTGGACGCTATCGCCGCCGGCAATGTGCAGGTAGCCAACGCACTCGGCAGCGGCCTGATCGAGACTGCGGCCATCATGCCGTTTCTGCCTGGGCTGGCCCGGCACCTGTTGGGCGAAGAGCTCAAGCTTCCGTCCGTCGCCACCTGGTGGTGCGGACAGGAGAGTGCCAGAGAGTGGGTGCTGGCGAACCTGGAGCGCGTGGTCGTGAAGCCTGCGTTCCCGACACTTGGCATGGAGCCTGTTTTTGGGTCGCAACTGCCGGACGCCGAACGCAAGGCCTTTATCGCGCGCCTGCAGGCACAACCGCACCGCTATGTGGCGCAGGAGCAGGTCGCTCTGTCCACGGCGCCGGTATGGGAAAGCGGCGTGCTGAACTCGCGCAGCGTGGTGCTGCGCACCTATGCGCTCAACACCGGCAATGGCTGGGCGGTAATACCGGGTGGCCTGGTGCGCGTGGCCGAGGCAAGTGGCTCTGTGGTTTCAATGCAGCGCGGTGGTCACAGCAAGGATGCCTGGGTGCTGGCGGATGACCCGGGCCGGGTGGACACCTTCAGCATGCTGCGCTCGCGGGACGAACCGGTACTGCTGCGCCGCATTCCGCGCGGGGTGCCGAGCCGCGTTGCTGACAATGCATTCTGGCTTGGCCGCTACGTCGAGCGCAGTGAAAATATCGCCCGCATCCTGCGGTCCATGGTGCCGCATGTGCGCAGTGCGCAGGAAGCAGACCTGCCCAGCCTGCTGCGTCTGCATGGCTGCCTGCGATCGCGCCACAGCAAGCTGCCCAAGCGCAACCGCAGGCCTCTGACCTTTGTCGCGCTCGAGAACGAGTTGCTCTCGATGCTGAGCGATCCCGAGCGTCCGGACAGCCTGCCGAGCACGCTCGCCGAGGTGGCCAGGATCGGCGGTTCGATCCGGGAACGGCTATCAGCCGACATGATGCTGCTGATAGGACAACTACGAAGTGCCATGCAGCCTGAAGCAACCATGCAACTGCTGGACTACCAGGGCGCTCTTACAGCATGTCTCGCGCTGCTTTCCGCTTTCTCCGGACTGGAGCGAGAGAATATCAATCGCGGCGCCGGATGGTTGTTCATGAGCATTGGCCGCCGGTTGGAGCGCGCGATCTACATCACACGTCAACTTCGGGAGATCACAACCCCGCTGGCGGCGGAAGACTGGTCATTCCTGGAAAGGCTGCTCGAGGTCGCCGACAGCTCCATGACGTATCGCTCGCGGTACTACACGACCTTGCAGCCCATGCCGGTGCTGGACGTGCTGCTGGCGGATGAAACGAATCCCAGGTCGCTGGATTTTCAACTGGAACACCTTGTGGAGCTGTACGAGAAGCTTCCGCGGCGCGAAGAGGTGGAGCTCGAGTCGATGCGCGAAGCGCTTGCGACCCTGCGTGGCATGGACCTGCAGGCGCTGATCTATCCCAAGATGGCAGCACCCGCTACGAGTGGGGTGGCCGAGGGAGGTGGCGCAGCGAAGCGCCCCACGAGAACGCGAGCCTCCCATGCCCTCACAGGGCTGCACCGTTACCTTGGGACCCTGGAGAATCTTCTGCTCTCCTGGTCGAATCACCTTTCGAGCAGATACTTCAGCCATGCACGCACTCAACCTGTGACCATTGGCAGCGACCTGTGAATGCTTTATAAGATCAGCCATCGAACCACGTATCTGTACAAATACCCTGTCTCCGTCGGGGACCATGTGGCGTGCCTGAGACCGCGTTCCTTTCCGGGCAATCACCTGCTGCATAGTGAGCTGCACATCAGCCCGACTCCCAGGGTATTCAGCGAGCGGGTGGATTACTTCGGCAATACCCTATCTTTTTTCACGGTGCAGGAGTCGCACGAAGAGCTTGTGGTGGAGGCCAAGAGCCAGATAGAAAGCACCGGCCGAAAACCCCGCAGCCAGCGAGACTCCATGCCCTGGGAGGACTCGGCACGATCGCTTGCGGAGGATCGATCCACGGATGCGCTCGAGGCATACCAGTACCAGTTCGAGTCGCCGCGGATTCGCCTGCGGGCCGACTTCGCCGACTATGCACGTGCCTCATTTTTGCCCGAACGGCCCATGCGGGAAGCGCTGCTCGATCTCACGGCGCGCATTCATGCGGACTTTCGCTTCGACTCCAAGGTGACCACCGTCAGCACCACCATGGAAGAGGTCTTCAACAAGCGTCGCGGCGTGTGCCAGGACTTTGCGCATGTGCAGATTGCGTGCCTGCGCTCTCTCAACATCGCAGCAAGGTATGTGAGCGGCTACCTGCGGACATATCCTCCGCCGGGCAGGCCGCGCCTGATCGGTGCTGACGCGTCGCATGCGTGGGTGTCGGCATACAGCCGTGAGCTTGGCTGGCTGGATGTGGACCCTACGAACAACGTGGCTCCGACGGATGGCCATGTGACGCTTGCCTGGGGTCGCGACTACAGCGACGTCAGTCCTCTTCGCGGGCTGATCCTGGGCGGCGGCGGCCATACTCTGCAGGTGGCCGTGGACATGGAGCCAGTCGAAGCAACAAGCGAGTTCGCTGGCCACAGCATCGAGGAGCCGGTCAAGCAGTAGCAGCGGCTTCTATAAAGCAAGCGGCATACCGCGCCAGAAGCTCCTTTGTGTGCGAGCATGGCATGCAAGTATGCAGACGAGTTCCTCTCCTGAACACTCGCTGAAGCGCCAGCTCAGGCTGCGCGACCTGGTGCTGACGCAGATCCTGTGCGTGGTCGGCAGCTCATGGGTGGGGATAGCCGCCGGTCTGGGTCGAGCGGAGCTGCTGATGTGGGCGGCAGCGATGATCCTGTTCTATGCGCCGCTGGCCGGCTCGGTGATTGCGCTGAACCGCAACATGCCGCTTGAAGGCGGCCTATATGCCTGGAGCCGCATTGCCTTTGGAGAGCTTGCTGGTTTCCTCACCGCCTGGAACCTGTGGGTCTACGGCATCGCCGTCACAGCGACGATTCTGTACGCGATCCCCACGGAGCTGGCTTACCTGATCGGTCCGAAAGCGGCGTGGCTGCCGGAGAATCACGGTGCTTCGCTTGCCGTTGTAGGCTGCACCATTCTTGTCGTTACGGGGATGGCGCTGCGCGGACTGGAAGTCAGTAAGTGGCTCCACAATGCGGGCGGCTTCGCCATTCTTGTTGTATTTGCCACGTTGATTCTGCTGCCGCTATGGGCGCATGTGCACCACGAGCCCGTGCGCTGGAGTCCGCTCACAATGGCGCTGCCGCCGCTTTCTCTTCACTCGCTGGCGCTTTTTGGGCAGATGCTGTTTGGAGCGCTTTGCGGGCTCGAGTACATCGCGATCCTGGCGGGAGAAAGCAGCAACCCTGCGCGCACGATCGGGCAATCCGTGTGGATCAGCTCGCCGGTGATCTGTGCCATGTTCATCCTGGGTACGGGCTCCATCGAGGCGTTCACGCGCGGTTCCATCGACTACATTGCACCTATTCCGCAGACGCTGCGCCTGGCGCTTGGAAGCACTGGTGCGGGCAGTGTTTTCGCTGCCGCGGCAATCCTGCTGCTGCAGATCCGCCTGCTGGGCGCGGCCAGCTTTCTGTTCACGGGCGTCACGCGCCTGCCGATGGTCGCGGGCTGGGACAGCCTGGTTCCCCGGTGGTTTACACGCATGCACCCGCGCTGGAAAACGCCATCGAACTCGATCCTTTTTACGTCCGCGCTGGTCTGCCTGCTGGTGCTGATGGCAAGCATCGGCGTGCATGCGCAGGAGGCGTTTCAGCTGTTGTCGAATGCGAGCCTGACCCATTACGAGGTAGCGTACCTATTCATGTTCGCGGTGCCATTCCTTGGTAGTCGCGCGCTGCGCACTGCTCTTCCAGGGTGGCTGCGCTGGAGCTCCCTGGTCGGCTTCGTGGCGACGCTCTTCAGCCTTCTCATCTCTGCTTACCCGTTTGTCGACGTTGTGAATGCGAGGCTGTACGCGGGCAAGATCATTGGCGTGGTGGTTGGCAGCAACCTGGCTGGCATCTGCTTTTACCAGGTACGTACCCGCATGGCACACGCGCAGCTCTCGGAGACAGAGCCTGCGACACTCCCAATTGAGTAGCGGGTCTTCATTCAGGCTAAACAAACACTGGATTCGCAGATGATCGGCATGCGCACGGAGCGGCAGCAACATCCAACCACATACAAGGAGATTGCAATGCCACAACAGGATTCCCGCGTCTGGCTGATCACGGGCTGCTCCACAGGGTTTGGCAAGGAACTGGCGAAGCTCGTACTCGCGCAGGGAGGCCGCGCGGTGGTGACGGCACGCAAGCCGGAGCAGCTGCAGGATGTGGTGGCCGACTATCCCGACACCGCGCTCGCATTGGCGCTCGATGTCACGAGCAAGGCGCAGGTAGCGGCTGCCGTGCAGCAGGCTGAAGAGCGGTTCGGACGCATCGATGTGCTGGTCAACAACGCAGGGTACGGCTATCTCGCAGCGGTGGAGGAAGGCGAAGACGACCAGGTCCGGGCCATGTTCGAAACGAACTTCTTTGGACTGGTCGCCATGACCAACGCGGTGCTGCCCGGTATGCGCGCACGCCGCAGCGGCCGCATCGTAAACATCTCGTCCATCGGCGGCCTCGTGAGCTTTGCAGCGACCGGCTACTACCACGCCACCAAGTACGCGGTGGAAGGTATCTCGGAGTCGCTCGCGCTCGAACTTGCGCCGCTGGGCATCCAGGTCATGATCGTGGAACCGGGACCGTTCCGCACAGACTGGGCAGGCAGGTCGCTGCTGGAATCCAAGACGACCATTGCGGATTACGACGCCACCGCAGGCGAACGCCGGCGGCAAAGCCGGGAGCGTAGCGGAAAGCAGGCGGGAGATCCAGTACGCGGAGCGCAGGCCATCATCGATGCAGCACAATCCGAGGATCCGCCTTTGCACCTGCTGCTCGGTAAGCCGGCCTTCGACATGGGCATGAAGAAGCTGGAGCAACTGCGGTCTGTTATTGAAGACTGGCGCGAGACGACCCTGGGCGCGGACTACCCGGAGTTCCAGGACGCCGCTAAGTAAATCAGCAGGCGCACTTGGTCAAAAGCCAGACCTTGGACGCGCAACAGCCCGGCCTGCATGCTGAACCATGCAGGCTGGGACGTTGTGCGTCCCGGTGTCGGCGTGTGCGCTCGCCTCTTGCTCTCAGACCTTCAACCCGATCAGGCGCATGAGTTCAATCCCGTTGCTGCGCGTCACGATACCGTCTCGCAGTTCGAAGTCGAACTGCATCCGTCCGTCCACAATCTGATCTTCAAAGTGGACATTCCGCAGGCCAAGCTGCTTCGCATCCGCCATCTCTGAAAGAGCAAGATCATGCGTGGTGATCATGCCGATCGCGCCGGCTGCGTGCAGTGCACGCGTGATGCCCTGCGCACCGGTCAACCTGTCTTTTGAATTGGTTCCCTGCAACAGCTCATCCAGCAGGAACAGCACACGCGGGCCCGTTGCGTTTTCGGCCATGGCGCAGATGCGTTGCAGACGCTCCACCTCCGCATAAAAGCGAGAGTGCCCCGCCTGCAAGGAGTCATTCACCAGCAGGCTCGCTGCCAGGCGCAGCGGGGTAAGTCGCATGCTGCGGCAACGCACCGGTGCACCACACAGGGCGAGCACCAGGTTTACGCCGGCCGTGCGCATCAGCGTGCTCTTGCCAGACATGTTGGAACCGCTGATCAGCAGGACGCGTGTGTCGGCTTCGTTGCTGCCAAGAGCCACGCTGTTGCGAACGCACTTGTTCGCGGGGATGAGTGGGTGGCCCATCTCCTCCACCGCGAAGCTGGGCTTGCCTTCCTCAATTGTGGGAAAGGGATCGTCGGGATGCTCATAGCTGTATGTCGCGAGCGAGAGCAGTGCTTCCATCTCGCTGAGTGCGTTGAGCCAGTCGCGTACGTGCGCGCCGTGCAGGCTGCGCCATCGCTGTACCGCATAGGCCAGTTGCACAGAGTAGAGCAAGGGCAGGTTGAGCAGCCGCATGAAGAGGTTATCGAGCGAGTCCTGCAATTGCACCAGCGTTGCGAGGCGTGCGATCGCCTGCGACGCGCTCGCGCTTTGCCGCCCAAGCTTCTGCTGCAAGGTGCGCAACAGCGGGGCGTCCAATGTCTCGGCTTCCACAAGGCGTAACAGCTTCGCATACAGTTGCAGGTAGTTTCCAGCAGCCTCTACCCCAGCAAGGTTGGCGCGCAGGCGTCGGTTGAGAGATCGAGCAAAGAGCCATTCCACTGCGAGCACACCGACAAGCGGCAGGATCGGCCCGCGCGTATACCAGAGTACGATTGCGGCAAGCGCGACCGCGGCCAGTGCCAGTGCCATGATGCGAGGCCACTGCTGCGGCAACGTGTCGGGCCCTTCAGCCCACTGCAGCAATGGCTCGGCAGCAGGCGCAATGCTTCCCTGCTCATTGGCAAGCACCAGGGCTTCCCGCAGGTCGAGGTGGTCTCTGAGCTCAGCCACGGCTGCCTGCCGGCGCAGCACCTCCGGGGTTGAGGCGGGTGCAAGCAGCCACTGCAATAGAACGCGTTCGCCCATGCTGGTCTGCGCCGTGCAGAGAAGCTCGAAGAGGCTTCCTCGTCCCACCAGGTCGAGATCCGCGGCATACAGGCTGGGGCCTGTGAGGTCCGCATGGGTCGAGCGCTCGTGCCTGCCGATCCAGCGGTCTTCAATACGGGCAAGTCCGTCGTTGTAGAACTCGACCGCACGACGAGCCCTGCGGGAAGCACGCAGCACGCGCTCGTGGTACATGGCCACCGCTACGAACGACGCGAGCGGCACAAGCAGCCACAGCCAAGCACGACTCCAACCCGTGCCCCATAGATGCCATAGGAGCGCCAGCACGACCAGCACAAGCAGCAGGCGCACATAGCCCAGCGATCGGTGGCGCCGCGAAAGATCGTCCTCTGTCCGCTGGAACAGCCCTGCACGGCGCGCATACTCCGCCGCTGGATGGGTCAGTACTGGAGCCTTCGACATGGCTTCATTATGGCTGAACGCAAAATGCTCGACCTGTCTGCTATGACACGCCCCGGTGACAAATATCAGGAGAAGGCATGCATCTGACGGGGAGACCGACGCGTTTCGTCTACGCTGCGGCCGTGTTTCTGCAGGTTAAAACACTGATGACTGTCTCGCTTTGCCACTCCAGGTGACTATCAGGTTGTGACTGCAGCAATGAGGCGTGTGAGCAAGCGACTAAGTGGGAAAATGCAGAGCATGCGATGTAGTCTTAGGAACGAGGAGATGTATGAAGATAGCGAGCATTGTTGAATTGCTAGACCAGGAAATTGAACGACTGCAGCAAGTACGCACCATCCTTTCAGAGGTGGACCCTGTACGGTCGAAGACCATAGTGAAAGAGACAGGCAAGAAGAAAGAAAAGAGTCCGGCCGCGGAGGTAAACCCGCAGAAGCGCCTGATGAGTCCAGAAGGCCGCGCTCGTATCGCAGCGGCGCAAAAAGCACGATGGGCTGCACACAAGAAGCTGAAGAAGGCGGCAAAGTAAGCTTTCGCCTGCGCACGCGTTGTGTGCCTGCTTTCAACCCGCCAGACGCAGCGTCGCAATCAAAGTTCGCGCTTGTGTGCAAAGAGGTCCCTCGCGAAGGGGCCTCTTTGTATGTGTGGAGTGGGAACGGCGTGGCCGCGTTGCTGTCTTTACGCAACGATGGGCAAGATAGCCCGACGCTTTCATCGAAGCACGCGGCTATCATGACCTCCGACTCGAGCAACTGCCTGGCGTGCCGAGGTGCACGGTCATCGACCTCGACATCGCTTCAGACAAGGGCGCTGCGGCTGGAGCAAGGGCGCGGGTCGCGCGGCGCCGCTCCCCTCGTCGGGGTCGAACAATCTACGCCTCAGATTGTGGCGGCTCGTGTTTACACGCCATCACAGCTCCGCTGGATCCCTCCATGCCTCTTCGTTCCTGTTTTTGCCCTTCGTAGTATCTCTCGCGCTCGACGCCGCAGCCCTTGGTCAAAGCACCCGTGGAACTGGCCCGAACACAAGGCGCTTGCACGTAAGGTGAGGGACGAGTCCATCGTGCCGTTGCAGAAACGAGCAGCACCTGCGGCCGCTCGGCGCGACCAAGGTCAAGAAAGTCGCAGTGCTTGGCTTGCTGTCAGAAGCCGTCGCACTGGACTGGTACAGCGTCGCCACCCTGTACGGTGGCGACGCTGGTCGGCATCACGAAGCGGCTCGGCGCAGGGCGACGGTGCAGCCTTACATGGGCGAGGTACCGCAGTAAGCGGCCGCGGCCGCGCGGGACGCAGACGTGGCCATCGTGATTATCGGCAACCACCCTACCTGCCATGCAGGCTGGTTCCAGTGCCCGGTGATCGACGACGGCAAGGAGGCGATCGACCGGCTTTCCATGACGCTTGGGCAGGAGGACCTCGCCAGGGGCGTGTATGCGGTCAACCCCCGCACGGTCGTCGTGCTGCAGGCCACCTTTCGAACACTACGACCCGGTCGCAGGAGCATGTGCTGGCGATCCTCGAGATCACACACAACAGCGAGGAGCAGGGCAACGGCCTTGCCGACGTTCTGTTGGGTGACTACAACCCTACGGGCCGCCAGCCGCAGAACTTAGGTCGCGAGCATGAGCGATCTGCCGCCGCGATGGACTACGGCATCCGCAGTGGCCGCACCTACCTTTATGTGAACACCGCTCCTTTGTGCCCGTTTAGATTTGGCCTGAGCTACCCCAGCTTTCGCCCACGCACACCTCGCGAGAACACATCCACGCTGACCGCGGCAAGCAAGGCTTCTGTAGAGGTGACCAATACAGCCACGATGGCTGGCGATGAGGTCGTCCAGTAGTACGCGGGCCGTCCTGGATCCAAGGTGTTGCGCACAGTGGAGGAACTTGAGGAGTTCTCGCGGGTTCACCTGAACGCCGGCGAGACACGCACCGTCATGATGCGGATCCCTGATGCCTGCTGGCGTACCGGGGGCGAAGCCTCACAGGCCATGAAGATCGAGGCGGAGCAGGTTGAGCTGCGGGTCGGGACTTCCTCGGCAGACATGCGAGAGCGCCGAATGATCGCCGTGACTCCATGGATGAGTCGGTTATGTTCGGCACAGCGAGAGCGTCCAGAACGAGACTACACGCCCATCTGCACAGGAAAGGCAGGCAAAACAATTGTTCTGTGATCGATCTGTGCTACTCTTAGCTTGCGCTCAAGTGATTGGTTGTCAGTGGTTCTCGCCCGAAAAGCCAGACATTCTGGACATGTCTTCCACCAAGCCCTAAAGCGTACCCCCCTTGGTCTTGCAGCACCTTGCACAGGTTCAAGAGGTGTGGTCGAAGCAGCGACAACGTGTCGCTTAGCTTGTGGCTGCGTGTGGCAGAGCGAGCAGGATTCAACTCCAGCTCATCCCGATCCTGGGTACTTCCCTACGCACATCTATTTTGTTCTCGCCCTCCGCTATTAAGCGCGTGCGAAAACTTGCAGCAAACATCGGACGACGCCAGCCGCCACGCAGGAAGTGCGTGTGCACCCGCGGGCTCGAGCGATGAGCGCAGTTTCTCAAAGGAAACTACCTTTTCATGACTGATTCCATGACACCCCCCGTGACCGCAGCGGTCACACAGTTTGTTGATTTTGCTATCTCTGAAACACTGAAGAAGCGCATTACTGCCTGCAATTTTATTACCCCTACGCCTGTTCAGGCGGGCGCTATTCCTCCGGCCTTGGAGGGTAAGGACATTCTCGCCACCGCACAGACGGGTACCGGCAAGACGCTGTCCTTCCTGCTGCCGATCATCGAAAAGCTCGAAGAAGTAAAGGCCACCCGTGGTGCAGCCGCCCTGATCCTGCTGCCGACCCGCGAGCTCGCGATGCAGGTCGAGAAGGCGTTCCGCCAGCTCACCACCGGCATCAGCGTTGCGCTGGTTGTGGGCGGCGTTGCGGAAGGTCCTCAGATCGAGGCGCTCCGTCGTGGAGCCCGCCTGATCGTGGCGACCCCCGGCCGCCTGGAAGACTACATCGGCCGCCGTCTGGTGAAGCTTGAAGGCATCCGCATCCTGGTTCTGGACGAAGTCGACCGCATGCTGGACATGGGCTTCAAGCCCGCGATTCGCCGCATCGCCGATTGTCTCCCCCAGGATCGCCAGACCCTGTGCTACTCCGCAACTCTCGACAACCAGATCAAGGAAGTCGTTCGCGACTACCTCAAGAACCCGGTTCGTATCGAGATCGGTTCAGTGCTCAAGCCCTCTGAGAATGTCGAACTGCAGGCGTTTGAAGTGGATGCCGACTCCAAGCTCGAGCTGCTGCAGCACCTGCTTCGCTCGGAGACTGGTTCCTTCATCGTGTTCGTGCGTACCAAGCACGGTGCAGACCGGATCGCGATGCGACTGGAGCGTGCCGGCATCGAGGCAGCACGCATCCATGGCGACCGTACCCAGGCACAGCGAAACGCGGCACTCCGCTCCTTCTCCCAGGGCCGGCAGCGCGTGCTCGTCGCGACCGATGTCGCAGCGCGCGGTATCGACGTGGCGCACGTGGCGCATGTTGTGAACTACGACATGCCCAAGGAAGCAGAAGACTTCGTTCACCGTGTCGGCCGTACAGGCCGTGCGGCATCGAAAGGTATCGCTTCCACCTTCACCACGCCGAACGAGCGCGGCGATCTGCGCAAGATCGAGCGTCAGCTCAACATCAAGATCAAGCGTTTCCGGGTCCGTCCGAACGGCGGAGCCGGTGTGACGCACCTCCCCGAGAACATCGCGGTGCAGCCGGTTCTGGTCGCGAACTAGTTCCATCCGTACCTGCTGCATTCTAGTCACAGGCTGCAGCGAACAAAAGGGTGCCCTCATTGAGGGCACCCTTTTTGCTGCTCGCCTGCTTATCTGCCGCTTGAGCCGAACCCCTGCGCGGCTCGCGAGGTCTGTCCCAGCTCTTCCACCACGACCAGTTCGAAGTGTGTCATGGCCTGGAACGGCGACATCTGGACGATCTTGTCGCCGGCATGAAGCATGACCGACACGTCGGACCGAACCAACCGCGCATCCTCGATCTGGCCTGCGGATCCCCGCTCCAGGGACAAGGTGTATTGCGGCTGGTTCACATTGATCAGGCAGACCAGGATTTCTCCGCGGTAACCGGCGTCGATCCGGCCCCCGGCGTAGGTGATTCCCTTGGCTGCCATGCTGGACCGGTCACCCAGCACAAATCCCATGCCGCTTGGTCCCTCTACAGCGATGCCGGTGCGCACCTTTACAGGAATGCCCGGCTCGAGGCGGACGTCCTCGATCGCATAAAGATCAAAACCCAGGTCCTGTCCGGAGTAGTTCACCGAAGGAACCTGGGCTTCAGGGTGCAGCAGCTTCACTTTAATCATGAGAAAACGTTAACAGCAGAAGGCGTGCTTCAGCGAGCTTCGGCCGCTGCCTGCGCAGTCTCTTTGCGCTGCTTGGCCCAACGGCGCTTTTGTGCCTGGGCGATGCGGCGCCGAGCGTCCGCACTCAGAACGCGTGGTTTTTTGGCCCCTGGCGCTGCACCCTCGGCAGCAGTAAACCTGTCGCTGGTGGAGTTCCGCAGCAGTTCGCGTACCTGCTCCAGGCGAGTAATCTCACCCTCAATGGCGGCAATCATCTCTTCACGGGTCATTGGATTAGAACCTTCATCGATATTCGCCCCTACGCTACATGTGGCTGCATCGTACACAGTTTCGCATCCATCGCCGTGGTGACAGATGACATCAGCAGACCTGCGGTACCGATTCCAATGAATGCGCGAAGCGTTACCGTTGTTGTAACACCGTTCTCGGCAATTTGTAACTCACTATGATCAAGAAATTGCCACAAAAGAAAACCGGCGCCTCGGCGCCGGTTCCTTTTTGGCATTACCTCTTTATCCACATCGACATTCTTCACATCCGCAGTAGGAACAGCAGCACTCCGCGCGATCCAGGCCCCGGCGATGGACGGAATCACCAGCACCTCATCGCCATCCTTGAAGGTGTAGCTGTCATTGCCTAGGAAGCGTATATCTTCCTCGTTTACATAGAAGTTGATGAAACGACGGACCTGTCCATCTTCGCCGCGGATGTGGCTCTTCAACGCGGGGAAGCTCGTCTCGATATCTTCAATGAGCTGCGGCAAATGCGCTGCGGAGGAAGCCAGCTCGCGTTCGCCGTTGGTGTGCTTCTGAAACGCATTTGGTAACAAAACTCGAATAGCCATTTACTTTCTCCCTGTTACTAATTCTGAAGCGAACTGATTACGATCGATATACTCTTCGAAGTCGACGAGGCGGGGACGCACTGCTTCTTTCGCTGGGAAACATCCAGCCAGTGCATCGGTAGTCTTGAGTCCGTTGCCGGTAATGCAGGAGACAGTTACCTCGTCCGGATGAATGCGGCCATGCGCGTATAGGCGGGCCGTGATGGCGGTGGTTACCCCGCCTGCTGTTTCTGTGAAGATCCCCTCGGTCTCGGCAAGCTCCCGGATACCCGAAACAATTTCCACATCCGAAACATCCTCGGCCCATCCTCCGCTCTGGCGGATCACGCGTACTGCGTACACGCCGTCAGCCGGGTTGCCGATTGCGAGTGAGCGCGCAATTGTGTTTGGCCGCTGCGGGTCGATATGGTCCGCGCCTGTTTTGACCGCGACCGAGATCGGCGAGCAGCCTGTTGCCTGTGCTCCGAAGAACCGGACCGGCTTATCCTCAACCAGGCCGAGTTCGACCAGTTCGCGGAACGCCTTCTTGATCTTGGTGATAAGGGATCCGCCGGCCATCGGACAGACGATGTTGTCGGGCAGGCGCCAGCCAAGCTGTTCCGCGATCTCGTAGCCGACCGTCTTGGAGCCCTCGGCGTAGTACGGACGCAGGTTGACGTTGACGAAGCCCCAGTGAAAGCGATCCGCGATCTGCGAGCACAGCCGGTTCACGTGGTCGTAGTTGCCATCGATCCGGACGAGGTTCGCGCCATAGACCTCGGTGTTGAGGATCTTGGCAGCTTCCAGGTCAGAGGGAACGAGGATATAGGTCTTGAGGCCGAGGCGGGCGGCGTGCGCGGCGACCGCATTCGCCAGGTTGCCCGTAGAGGAGCAACCGACAGTGTCGAAGCCGAACGCCTGCGCATTGGCAAGGGCGACCGCGACCACGCGGTCCTTGAAGGACAGGGTCGGCATGCACACGGCATCATTCTTGATATAGAGATTGCTAGCGCCAATGCGCGCACCGAGATTGGGTGCTTTGACCAGGGGAGTCCACCCGGAGGGCGTGGTCGGCACGTAGTCTTCCGGAACTGGGAGCAGCGACTGGTAGCGCCACATCGAGGTGGGACCCTGCGCGATGGAGTCGCGCGTCACAGTCCCCTTCGCCAGATCCAGATCGACGAACACTTCGAGCGGGGAAAAACACTCGTCACAGATCGAAAGCGGCGCGTTCTCGTACCGCTTGCCGCATTCGCGACAACGTAGTTCGTAAGCTAATGCCATCCTTGCCCTCGCAATGAGAGCAGCCGATGGTACGGGCACGACTGACGACAACTCTTCCCCGGTTTTTGCCGGCGAACAGATACCACACTTAGGAAATTAGCGAGATGGCGAACGCGGCGGTGCTGCCTGCGGCGTTCAACACCCCGAATCTCATGTTCCCCGCCAGCCCGAAGGCTTTTAGGAGAGAGTTGACACCGTTGTCCGGAATTGCACCGGCCGGTTGTCGTGGCGTCACAGGGCCCGTCCCTCAACCACTCTTCATGAAATCCAGGCTCGCTCCTGAGGAGCAAACTTGAACTGAGTTATGTGATACCACGTAGGCCTGAATGGATGCAACAATTTACGCGGAAACGCGATGCAGCAAGGCTGCCGCGATGGGTGATGCGCCGTTGCTTCTGTGATCCAGCAGCGCCCGCCCAGTCTGCTCGCACCCGCTATCCCGGGCAAGGCCGCCCGTGCTGTGGATTTGAGCGCCGCCCTTCGCTGGCTATTTTCTACACCTAAAGTGGGAGTTTTATGGGTATGCTGGCAGCCATCCACCTGTTCCAACTTCGGAGGCCCCTTGCACATCTTCCCCGCTCGTCGCACGTCGCTGCTCTGCGTCGCTACCGCCTTGCTGTCGTCGTGCCTGTTTGCGCAGACGCCCGTGCCGCCCACCCCGGTTATCGGCTCCTCCAACCCGGTCACGGCCGAGCCACCGGTCAAGCGTCCCTCCACCACCCCCTGCACCGTGTCACTGCTGACCAACCAGCAGTTCACCGACTTCAGCAGCAAGCCGTACAGCTACACGCCCCCGGCCAACTGCAAGGGCCCTTGGAGCAAGGTAGTTTTTTCCGCCGACTTCAATGTCTCGGCCGGCCGGCAGTATGACCGCACCGCCGAGTTCTTCCTGGGCGGCGCCAACATCTACTTCGGCACGACGGCCGAACCGCGAACCGCGCTGAGCCCCTCGTGGCACGTGGAGCGCGACGTCACCAATCTGAGCGCCCTGCTTACCAGCACGCAGACGGGCCAAGCCAACCTCTTCAACTTCGTGGGTACCTCGGGCGGCGTCGACTACACGGGCATCATCACCGGCACGGCCGTGCTGCAGTTCTATCCCGCCGGGCCAAATGATCCGGCCCCGGCCGAGCCGGACTCGGTACTGCCGCTCTCCTCGACCAACGCGTCCACCTCGCTGAACACCACGGCGGACCGGCTGACCGGCACGTTCCCAACCCTGCCAAAGAACGTCGAAGGCGCCTATCTCGAGCTCATTTCGCAGAGCCAGTCCGGCGACGAGTTCTGGTACACCTGCTCCCCGAGCAGCGTGGCCACGCAGCTTGAGAACTGCGGCAATACCGGCTTCCGCGAGACCGAGGTCTACGTGGATGGCCAGCCCGCAGGCATTGCCCCTGTCTACCCATGGATCTACACCGGCGGCATTGACCCTTCGCTGTGGGAGCCGATCACCGGAGTGCAGACCCTCAACTTCAAGCCGTACCTGGTGGACCTGACGCCCTTCGCCGGGCTTCTTTCGAATGGGCAGCAGCATACCGTGGCCATCGGCGTGTTCAATGCTGACTCCTACTTCGACGTGACCGGAACCCTGCTGCTGTACCTGGACCATGGTGGAGCGCAGGTGACCGGCGCCGTGACGACCAACACGCTCGATGCCGCGCCCACGCCCGGCGTCCAGGCAGACGCCCCGGTGGATGCAAGCGGAACCACGCATGCAACCACGCTGGTCAGCTCTGTCCGCAACTTCCAGCTAGGCGGCTACCTCAACACCTCGCATGGACTGGTGAAGACCACCATCAACGAGCAGGTGCACTTCGGCAATTATCAGCAGATCACTTTCAACAACCTGGTCTACACCCAGAACATTGCGCAGGTATCTACTGCTTACGCGGTGACTGATACGGTGAGCGGCGGTGTCACGGCTGAGAAGCAACAGACCAGCGTCTACCCGTTCACCTTCAACTACAACTCCTATGAGAATGCGGACGGCTCCGGCGGCCTGTATGTGTACGCGTACCAGCAGGACTTCGAGTACCTGCAGCAGCTGCTGAACGGCGTGCCGGTACTGAGCAGCGGCTCGCAGGAGGTCGTGGGGTCGACGGACCAGTACACGCTCAACCCGGCGGGAGCGCTGGTCACGCGCTCGATCAACAGCAACGCCAGCTACCAGTCGACCGACACACTTGGCCACTGCTACAGCCGTACGCTTGCCGCGACCAACCTCGCGCTGACGTCGTTTGTGGATGGCGCAAGCTGCGGAGGCACCAACAAGCAGTAGTGAAGCTTGTCTTCACTCGAGGGCCCGGCATCCTTGCCGGGCCCTTTTACATGCAACTCGCTGTTCCATATCGATTCGCCTGAGTGCTTTTCGCCACGGCATTGCCAGCCTTACTGCTGCGCTCGCATTGTTGCGAGTCGCGGCATCTATCCACATGGCAGCAATCCAGGGCCGCGTGCGTAAGTGCCGACGTTCGGGGCTGCAGAACGCTCTGCTTACCCATACAACAGCCTATGAGAGCGCCACCTATTCAGGAGAGCGATTAAAAATGAGCGACGATTTCGAGATCGCCAGGCAGGGATCCAAGGGCAAAAAGAACGGCGCCCCCTGCGACAGGCAGGACAACGAGGTTGCAGCCACGCAGGAGCCATGGACGCCGGCCAGCAACAACGCGATTGGCACCGAGGCGATCTCACGTCGCGGCTTCCTGCAGGGCACCGCACTGCTCGCGGGCGGCCTGGCAGCCACTACTGTTCCCGGTAGCGCGGCGCACGCGCAGGAACAGCGCCGCGCCGTGGAGCCGGTGCGCAAACTGCCGCTCAGCCTCACGATCAACGGCGAGCACAAGGAGTTGCAGGTGGATCCGCGTATCAGCCTGCTCGACCTTCTGCGCGAGCAGCTTGAGCTTACCGGCACCAAGAAGGGCTGCGACCACGGGCAGTGTGGCGCGTGCACCGTGATTGCCGGTGGGCGCCGCATCAACAGCTGCCTTTCCCTGGCGCTTGTTCATGATGGGGACTCCATCACCACGGTTGAAGGACTGGCAAAGGGCGACGCGCTGCACCCGGTGCAGACCGCATTCCTTGAGAACGATGGCTACCAGTGCGGTTACTGCACGCCAGGGCAGATCTGCTCCGCAGTGGCGCTGCTCGACGAGGTCAAGAAGGGCGAGCCAAGCTACGTGACCGAGAACCTGCAACACCCAGGCCCGGTGGAGCTTTCCGTCGAAGAGATCAAGGAACGCATGAGCGGCAACCTTTGTCGGTGCGGTGCGTATCCCGGCATCGTCGCCGCCGTACAGCAGGCCTATCGCGAGCACTCGCAGCAAAGCTGAACAACCGCCTTCGCTCTCGCGTTGAGTTGCAGGCAAGGAGATTCTCCCGTGTACCCATTTTCATTCCAACGCGCTGACGCCGCCGATACCGCGGTCGATGCGCTCGCACATGGCAAGAACGCGAAGCTGCTCGGCGGCGGCACCAATCTAGTGGACCTGATGAAGCAGGGCGTCGAGCGTCCTTCGGAACTGATCGACATCAATCGTCTGCCGCTGGCGGAGATCACCGAGTTGCCGGATGGCGGCTTGCGCCTGGGAGCTACCGCGCGCAACAGCGACACCGCATCGCATCCGCTGGTACGCACACGCTACCCCATGCTGGCGCAATCCATCCTTGCAGGAGCCTCGGCACAGTTGCGCAACATGGCAACAGATGGCGGCAACCTTCTGCAGCGGACCCGTTGTTACTACTTCTATGACACGGCGTACGAGCAGTGCAACAAGCGCAAGCCAGGCAGCGGCTGTGCTGCTATCAACGGCTACAACCGGGTGCACGGCATCCTTGGCACGAGTGCCGAGTGCATTGCGACACACCCCTCCGACATGTGCGTGGCGCTTGCTGCCCTGGACGCAGTAGTGCGTGTGCGTGGACCACGAGGCGAGCGCAGAATTCCGTTCTCCGAGTTTCACCGGCTCCCTGGCAATACGCCCCAGATCGAGACTTCGCTGCGGGCCGACGAATTGATTCTCTCGATCGACCTACCCAAATCGCCGTATGCGGAACACTCGCATTACCTCAAGGTAAGAGACCGTGCTTCGTACGCGTTTGCGCTGGTGTCCGTGGCCGCTGCGATCGAGGTCGAGCATGGTTCGATTCGCAGCGTACGCATCGCAATGGGCGGTGTCGCGCATAAACCCTGGCGTGCGGAAGCAGCGGAGAAGTTACTGATCGGCAAGCCCGCAAACGAGGGTAGCTATCGTGCGGCGGCCGAGCTTGCGCTCGTAAATGCGAAGACTTACGAACACAACGCCTTCAAGGTTCCCATGGCCAAACAATCGATCGTGCGCGCCTTGACGATCGCAGCAGGAGAGCAGGCATGAGCAGCGCAACCATCGGTGCCCCGTATATTCGCCTGGATGGCCGCGCCAAGGTCACAGGAGCGGCAAAGTACGCCGCTGAGTTCAAGGTTTCAAATGTCGCGCAGGGCGTCATTGTCACAAGCACGATTGCCAATGGCAAGATCACCCGGATCGATACCACCGCCGCCGAAAGCGCACCGGGAGTGGTCACGATCCTGACCCCATCGAACGCACCGCGGCTGCCCAAGAACGGCGAAGCTGGGGTCAATCCACCAGCCGGTCGCAGGCTCCAACTCCTGCAAACAGCCGATGTGCACTACAACAACCAGCCGATCGCCGTGGTTGTAGCGGAGTCACTGGAGGAAGCGTATCTCGCGGCTGCATTGATCACCGTGCGCTACCAGGTCGATGCTCCTAAGCTGGACTTTGAAGCGGGTTTCGCAGAGGCGCATCCGGGCAAAAACAAGGTGCCGCCGATGCTCTCCGAAGGCAATGTGCCGGAGGGTTTCGAGAGTGCCGAGGTACGCGTGGACCAGGTGTACACAACGCCGATGGAGAATCACAATCCCATGGAGCCACATGCGACCATCGCAGCCTGGGATGGTGAGATGCTCACGCTGCATGACTCGACACAGTACATCTTCGGCGTCAAGCAGTCGGTGGCAAAGACGCTGGGCATTCCGAACGACAATGTGCGCGTTCTGTGCCCGTTCACCGGCGGCGGTTTCGGCTCCAAGGGTTCCACGTGGTCACACGTGGTGCTGGCGGCGATGGCCGCAAAGGTGGCAAAGCGTCCGGTCAAGATCTCACTGGCGCGCTCGCAGATGTTCGGGCCGGTCGGCGGTCGTCCGCAGACGCATCAACACATCACGCTCGGGGCAAAGCACGACGGCACACTCACGGCGATTCGGCATGACTGCTACTCGCACACGTCCATGATCGAGGACTTCGTTGAACCCTCCTCATCGGCCACACGCATGCTTTACGAAGCGCCCGTAATCACGACCTCGCAGAAGCTGGTGCCGCTGGCCGTGGGGACGCCGACGTTTCAGCGTGCGCCAGGTGAGGCAACCGGCACATTCGCGCTGGAAGTAGCGATGGATGAACTGGCGGAACAAGTCAAGATGGATCCAATCGAGCTGCGGCTCAAGAACTACGCCGAGGCTGACCCCACCAGCCACAAGCCTTTCTCCGGCAAACACCTGCGGGAGTGTTACAAACAGGGCGCTGCAACCTTTGGATGGAGCAAGAGGCAGTCGGCACCGCGCTCGCAGCGTGAAGGGCACCTGCTGATTGGCCATGGCATGGCTACCGCGACTTACCCGGCCAACCGCTCGCAGGCGGAAGCTGCTGTTCGCTTTGAAGCGAACGGTCGCGTGACTGTGATCTCGGGCACCCAGGACCTCGGCACCGGCACCTACACCATCATGGCGCAGGTCGCGGCAGCCACACTTGGCATGCCGATCGACCTTGTCGATGCGGAACTGGGTGACACCAAGATGCCGCAGGGTCCGGTCTCTGGCGGCTCGCAGACGGCAGCCTCCGTTACACCAGCCGTACAGGCAGCCGCGCAGCAGGCGGTGTTGAAGCTGGTCACCCTTGAGATCGGCAACCAGGCTTCCCCTTTTCATAATCTGCAGCCCGACGAGCTGGACTTCAAAGGTGGCAAGCTCTTCCGCAAAGCGGCGCCGGAGAGTGGCATCGCGTTTACAGAAGTGGTGAAGCGTAACAACAATCAGCCGGTAGAAGCCAAGGGGTCCGCCGAGCCGAGTGAATCCACCGAGGAGTTCTCACAACACTCATGGGGCGCGGTGTTCGCCGAGGTGAGCGTGGACGAGACGCTGGGCACGGCGCGCGTGCGGCGGCTCACGGCGGTTTATGACGTAGGCACACTGCTGAATGAGCGGACGGCCAAGAGCCAGCTGATCGGCGGACTGGTATGGGCCACCGGCTTGGTGCTTGAAGAGGAGACGCACATCGACAAGGTCACGGGCCGCCCCGTAAACAACAACCTGGCGGAGTACCACGTACCGGTCAACCTTGACCTGGGCGACATCGACGTGGCGGCTTTGAACATCCCGGATAAGAACTTCGAGCCGCTCGGTGCGCGTGGGGTAGGAGAGATCGGCATCACGGGCGCCGCGGCAGCCATTGCGAATGCGATCTACAACGCGGTGGGCAAGCGCGTGCGGGAGTTGCCAATTACGCCGGACAAACTCATGGCCTGACACCTGGTCATCCCCGGTACAAAAAAAGGCCTGCGCGGATGCGCAGGCCTTGTCTTTCGCGGAGATGAGAAATACGCCAGCATGTACCGGCGCCCCTCATCTCGTTCTGATCATCGACTCATCCAGCTCAGGGTTATGAGGAAACCTTGGCGTCACGCAGGTCGCGGACTCGATCGTGCGAGGCAACGATATGCGTCTGCTGACGGGTGAGCACGTCGCGGATGTCCGCCGGGAGATGCTCTTCCAGTGCCAGCTTGTACGCCTTCTTGGCTACATCTTCGCCCTGCTCGGCGGTGGCCAGCAATGCGTGATCGCCGCCGCCCAGGTTCGCCTTGAGCTCGCCCCATGCACGATGCAGGGTGCCCGAAACCATGCCGCTCTGGTGCACATCGGCCACGCCGAGGCGGTGCAGTTCGTTCTCCAGTTCACCTGCGAAGTTGGCCCGCTCCTGCGTTTCTTTCAGGAAAAACAGGCGCGTGGGCTCGTCCTTGATGTGCTTGCCCAGCTCTGTGAAGCCCTTGTGGCTGTCCTTCAAAACATCCACCAACTTGCTCAACGTTGCTTTTACTTTTTCGTGATCAATATTTTCAGCCATATTCGTTCTCCCTTTGCATAGATGCAGCCAGCGGCCAAAGCGAGGTCTTGATTCTTGCTGCACGAGGCTGCCCGGCCGAGCCACCACATTTCGTGGGGTGGGCCCGAACCAGGCGATGACGCAGGTAACCGCAGCACTCCATTCGGCAACAGGGTTGCAGTGTTCCTGGCAAACACCCTTTGGGAGCCAGCATGCCTGTATCGCCGCGAATGATGAGAGCCTTTTTGTGCCTTGAACTTTCATGCCTGTCCCTGGGCAACAGTCAGGCGCAGAATGCTGTTGCCAGTGGCGGCAAGATCGGTGCACCCGCCGCCCTGCTCGCCGGTGCGGATGAAGACGTGACGCACCTGCCCTCGGCACGTGGCGGCAGCATGATCCGGCCGGCCGTGGTCGGCACCAGCATCCAGGTCACGGATACAAATACCCAGCGCGAAGCCTCGTCCTCTCGAGCCGAGGCCGCTGATGTGCAAGCCTCGGCGGGCACCTACGGCGACTTTTCCCGCTATGCGCAAGTGCTACCAGGGGTGGTCTTCAACAGTGATGTCAGCAACGATGTGCTGGTGCGCGGGGGCAACCCGCTCGAGAACCTTTACCTGCTTGACGGGTTCGAGGTGCCCAACATCAACCACATCACCAGCCAAGGGTCGACCGGTGGCCTGAACTCCATGGTCGACACCGCGACCATCGGCCATGTGGACCTGCTCAGCGGTGGCTATGGGGCGGCCTACGATGAGCGGCTCTCGTCCGTACTCAGCATTGCGCCGCGTGAACTGGGCCCCAGCGCAGAGACCCATGGCGAGGCACAGGTCGGCTATGTAGGCCTGGGTGGCCTGCTGCAGCGTCCCTTGGGGAGCCAGGGCGATGTGCTGATCTCCGGTCACCACAGCCTGCTCAACATGGTCACAAACGATGTGGGCCTGAATGGCGTGCCGACCTTCACCAACATGATGGGTGAAGGCAACTGGAAGCTCGGCGATCGCGGCGAACTGTCCTTCCTGAGCCTGAGCGGTTCCGATTCGATTGCAATTAACCCGTGCTCTGCCGACCCGTGGGAAACCAACCTGGTACAGACCCAGTACAGCGGATGGCGCACAACCAACGGCATCCGCTGGAGCCGCAGTGCGTCTGCCAGAACAACGACGTCGCTGTCCCTCAGCGACTCCGAACAGGGCTCGGACATCGACCAGCAACAACAGACAGCCGAAGGTGTCGGGGCTGCATCGACCTGCGGCAAGACGACCCTGAGCGCCTCGTACCCGACGCTCTACCGGGAGAGAAACGCGGACGGCATGACCCTGCTCCAGTACGACACCAGGGTCGAGATCAGCCGCACGATGCTGCTCAGTGCCGGGTCGCAGGCGAAGCTGAACCGCGTCCACTACAACGTGATGCAGCCTAACGGGCAGCTGTCGCCGCTTTCAACGAACCCGGAGGCGAGCGACGCCACCTCATTCTTGGCGCAGAATGCCACGGGTGCGACCGGCTCATATGCGGAGCTTTCTGTGCAGGCATCGGATCGCTGGAACATCACAGGAGGAGCCCGCGAGCAGACGTACTCGCTCGATGGAAGCACCAGGCTCACGCCGCGTCTGCGAACAAGCTATCGGCTCGGGGAGCACCAGGCCGTGCACGCAGCCTTTGGTGAGTACGCGCAGCTTCCACCCTCGATCTACTTCTTTGCCTTCCCCGTCAGTCGTTCACTTGCGCCCATCCGCGCTCGGCACCTGATCGTTGGCGGTGACCTTTGGAGCAGCACGCACAGCTTCCTGCGCGTTGAGGCTTACCGAAAGGACTACCGCGATTACCCGGTATCCACCGAGTTTCCGCAACTGTCGCTGGCCAACATGGTCGATACGCTGGGGCAGCAGTTCATCTGGCTGCCCATGGTCAGCCGCGGGCGTGGCGTGGCACAAGGCATCGAGCTGAGTACCGAACAGCGTTTCGGATCGCACTTATTCCTGCTGGGCAATGTGGCCTACGCAAAAACGCAGTACGCGGGGCTCGATGGCGTCAAAAGGCCGGGAAACTTCGACTACCCGCTGGTTGTGAACGTGCTTGGTATCTGGCGCTCGGGTGCGCATTACGAAGCGAGCACGCGGTATGAGCAGACCTCGGGACGCCCGTACACTCCCTACCTTCTGCAGCCCTCGCTGGAGCAGGATCGTGGCATTTACGATGTCACGGCGCTGAACGCGGATCGCGGCCCGGCATACAGCCGGCTCGATCTTCAGTTTGACAGGATTGTTCGCCTTGGCGCGCACCAGGCGTACCTTTACGCCGGGGTCAACAACACGCTGAACCGCGATAACTTCGAGGGGCTTGCGTGGCAGCCAAGGTGTGTGGGTATCCCCGGTTGTGTCGCCGAGTATGGCGCCTTTACCAAGGTGAGCCAGATGCCGATCTACCCGGACTTTGGTGTGCGCTATACCTTTTAGCGAGTCGGCGAGCTAGCGGGACCAGGCCGCAGGCGCTGTATCAGGACGTGCGGCTGGCGCTGCACCCTCCACTCGCAGGATCTCCCGGTAGAGTCGGGGTGCATTGCCGCCACCGATCAGTACTGCATCGCCCATGGTCGCCCACGCATGCGACCGAAAAGCAGAGTCGCGCCGGGCCACGCCCACATGCAAGGTACAAAATCCCCCGCGCCGGGCCACCAACCACTGTGTCGCCAGCGCCTGCGGCAGGCACTGTGTTCCCGGGATCAGCCTGCTTGCGCGATGCACCCACGCTGCTGCTTCCCTTGCCTGTTGTGGAGAGATCTGCTGGGAATCGATACGGAGCTTTGCGCACACGCGACATCCCGTGGCGCTCAACGCAGCCACCTGCATGCAACGCAGGCCCACGCGCGCACACGCAAGCGCCACTAGGCTCTCCGCCAGCAGCAACCAGCGTCGTGGCGAAAGCAGCGACCCTCTTCGTTTCCGAACAGCCATGGCGCGTTTCCCCTGCGTAATGCAGTATCGCTACTTGCTCGTGGCTCCGCCAAGGCGTTCCCAGCCGGCGCGTATACCCTTCCCGGTCAGCCGCAGTGCGCGCAGCGGGTAGTACAGCGGGTACAGAGCGGTCGGCAGGGGGAGCGCTTCTATCTCGTGCTCCGTAACCGTGGTGATGCGGCGCGCAAGGTACATGGCCCGCGCGGAGCGTGTGGGCACAGTGTTCAGGGCGCTCGACAGGGTTTCCCGCTTGTTCAACCGCGTGGTGTCGCCGCTGCTGAGCCGCCGTGCGGTGGTCCGCACGATCGCCCGCACCTCGGCTTCGGCATAGGTGCAGCGCTGCACTGGCTCCGGCTCGGTGGCGCCAAGTACCTCGACCGCCAGACGGATCCCCACCAGCAGCGACTTCAGGGCAGACGCCTTTCGGGCATCGGCCAGCAATCCTGTCCAGTCTGTCGCTTCCCCGTAGCGCGCCAGAAAACCCGCCACGTCGCACACCCACTTCAGAGAGTCCCAGCCATGCTTGGTGCCATGCGAGCAAAGCGACAGCAACAGGTCATCCGTTGCCAGCGTGCGAACCCGCGTATGCGCATCCAGCGCGAGCCACACGGACCGGCGCATGCACCCTTCCATGGGCATCCAGCGGCCGTAGATGCGCGG
Source organism: Acidipila sp. EB88 (assembly GCF_003858395.1). Taxonomy (GTDB): domain Bacteria; phylum Acidobacteriota; class Terriglobia; order Terriglobales; family Acidobacteriaceae; genus EB88. The sequence goes on from NZ_QWEV01000005.1 coordinate 529,259, forward strand.
CATCACTTCGTCGTGCAACTCCAGGTGCACGCGGTCGTGCTTGCGGTGCAGATGCACTTCGCAATGGAGCTTGCAGGCCCGCGCAGCGGCAGCGCTCGAGGTCAAGGAGGAGACCAACTCGAAGCCCAGCGGCGCAAGAATCCGGATCGCCTCGGGCACATCTTTTGCCATCAGCAGGAAGTCAAGATCGCACGAGGCGCGCAGCGCGTAACTGCCATAAAGCTGCGCGGACAGCGATGGGCCTTTCCACGCGATCAGCGGCACCCCCGCTTCGTCCATCGCAGCTTGGATCTGCGCCAGCGCAGCCACCTGTGCCATGGCCAAGAAGGAGGACTCCCGCGCATCCTGGGCAAGCTGCTGGCGAACAGTGGTCGACAGCAGGCCCGCGCACCGCCCCTCACCGAGCCGTGCGTTCGCCAGTGTCGTGACACCATGCGTCCGTGCCAGGTGGCGAAGCTTTGTGCCATCCAGCGGTGTCTCTTCACCTGGTTCGGAGACTCCTGAACCCACCGCGCCCTGAGATAACAGTGCGAGCAGGAACTGCATCTCCGGGCGTGCAGACAAGTCCGCGGGCATGATCAGAAAGCGACCAGTTCTTTTTCGCGCAGCTTCAGCAGGAATACCTCCAGATCCTGCTCGATCTGTGCGGACGGTGCGTCGAACTCGGCTTCCAGCTTCGCCAGGATCTCCCTGGTGCCAACACCCTCCTGCATCAGTTCCCAGGCGCGACTGGCGACCGGCGTCAAGCCAAAGTAGGCGCCGCTGTCTGCGTTGAGCAGCACTGTTTCTTCTCCGAGCCTTTGCGAAAACACATGGGGTGAAATGACGAGGTGCATATCAGCCAACATGATGAGCCTCCTGTAACTTACGGGGTGCCGGCGCAGGTAAGTTCTGAACGCGACCCAGTTTGTGCCTGATCTCCGCAGCCGCGAGCATCGCCTTGCCTTCCATGTCGCTCATGCGCGCGCGCAGGGCCGCAACGATTTCAGGAACATCGGTCATGTCCATGCACACATTGCAGATGCTGCCGTAGTGATCCCGCTTGCGAAAGAACTGCGCATACTCAGGGGTGGCTTTCAGCAGTTCGTATAGCCCGCGCGGGCCCACAAGGTTCAAGGCTCGCAGCAGAGGATCGCGCATCCCGCGATCAAGAATGGCGTCCAGGGTCTCTTCGTTGGTGTTACCCAGCACGAGCGGTGAACTCTCATGACTGAAGCGGGACGGACCACAGCAGGCATACACGTTGCCATCGGGTTCGATCACCGGGGATAACACGGTGTCGCAGGTGCCGTAGGGCGGCTCCTCAAAAGCGAAGAAGTGCGCGGCGGGCAGTTGCCGGGCGGAGCCAAGCTGCACCAGGTTACGGAACTCGGCCGGCTGGTCAAACATGTAGGTCGGGTAAGGCTTGGGCTGGGTGGCCGGCGCAACTCCCCGTATGGTGAGTGCGATTCCATGCTCCACCACCAGCGCAGCTAGCAACTCGGCGTTCTCGCGCGGAGAAAACTCCTCGTGATACTGGTCCCAGCTGAGGCAGACGCTGTCTAGGCCCGCGTTTTTGAGCCCCAGCACGCGCTCGCGTGCGATGTGTGCCTTGTCGGTGCGCACCCAGCCTGCTCCGGAAACAACGCTCGTCAGCAGGCCCAGGCTTTTCGCGGTCCGGATAAGGTCGACGACTTCGTGGTAGTAAAGCAACGCCTCGCCCCCACTAAAGCACACCTGCTTGCTGAAGCGGGCGATGGTCGTGAGGTACTGCTCGGCTGCCCGCTTGCTCATCTTGCCCTGTGCCTTCGGCGAGGACTCAATGATGCAATGCCTGCACGAGAGCGGGCAGGTGCGCGTGTACACGAAACCGATCGTCTGGTACTGCAGCATGGGCTACTCAAGGTCTTTCTGAATGGCGGCGTAGCACTCGTGCAGCCTTGCCATATCGCGTGGTACATGGATCCGTTTCACGGGTACGGTCTCTGCCAAGGCAAGCAGCCGCTTGAGCCGCAGCGGGGGAACGTGTGCCAATGTGTCGGACTTATAGAAGAGCCTGGTTTCAAACTGCTTCTGCATGCAGAGCGACACGCCGGCAGCTGCGCCGGAAAGCTGCTCGATGCGCACAGGCTCTTGTTTCCCGGCGCGCTGCAGAAGATACAGGGCCTGCAACGGTCGCGGGGCTGCACAGTATGCAGCAGCGCAGTCGCCAAGGCTCTCGGCGATCCGCCTCTGTCGCAGGTAAGGAATGGTCGGGACAACCGTGGTTGTGCCAGGCAGCACCATCAGGTGCTCATCGGCAATCAGCGCGTGCCCCATAGACAGAAAGTGGTGCACCATCGTGCTCTTTCCCGTGCCGGATGGAGCAAGGAATCCGACTACGCGATCCCCGACGGCAATGGCGCTGGCATGGAGCATTTCGACGTATCCGCTAAGCAACAGGTAGAGCGGCAAAGCCTTCTGCAGAAACCAGTAGCGCACGAGCTCAGGCGTCGCGTCCGCAGTGGACGTGCATAGAATCAGGCCGCGTTGCAGGTGAATGGAAAATTGCAGTAGGTCCTGCACGCGCGAGCGCGCCCGTGCTCCGCTGTGGGCAAAGGAGAGAACCCTGCCCTGGGTCTGGAAGCTCGCATCCGCCAACACCGAACCTCCCAGGTGCTGCACCTGCCGATGGCGGAACACCACAGCCGGAAACACCGGAACTGCTTCCGGCAGTGGCCCCAGATCGATATTGCTGGCGATCTCTACGCCAAACGCGATGCTGTTCACTAAGTGGTGATAAGCGTGACGCTGAGGATTATGGCTGGATCGGCGTCCTGGGTGAGCTTGTTGACATCCCCATACTCCACGAGGGACGGCGCGACGTAGAGTTTCTTCTTGAATTTCCCTGCTTCGACTTCTAAACGATTCGGGTTTTCCATAGGCATCACTCGGACTCCTTGTTTGTAAGTGGAATATTGGTCGCTGCATAGCTGGGTCTCTGTCTGATGCAGTACAAAGCCGCAAGAAAGTATTACTCGCGTGGGTGTTTAGGGTTTGCGTACCCCTACCCCTGCTTGAGCGAAACGTACCAGTTAGTAACATGGCTAGCAAGCCTTATTTCTGAGCTACAAGTTACCTCCGCGGAAACTGCACCGGTGGTCTGCCTGCTGCTCACAAGCGAGGCGCGTCGCTACGCTCCGTCACGCAGGCTTTGAGGCGGTCAGCATTTGCAATCCGGAAGCGACGCGAACGCCCTACGGCACTCCGCGGCAAAAGCCATCCTGATACGAGGGTCAAGATGGCCGCAACGAAAAACAGCCGCGACCGAAGTCGCGGCTGTTTTCCTGCTGGAGTGCGTTAATTGACCAAGGCCCCGATGACTGCCAGCGAAGACAAGCCCGAGGTAGCCGCCAGCACCGTGCGCAGCGTGCTGATCTTGAAAAGCTTGGACGGGACAACCAGCGTATCGCCCGGGGCGAGTTCAAGCCCGTCGAACGTGTTTCCCCAGAAGCCGCTGCTCTGGCGGCTGAGCACGGACCCATTGGCCCGGATTACAAACGCATGCTTGGGGTCGCTGTCGCGGTCCGGGCGGCCTGCCTGCGCAAGGTAGTACTTCACCGTGGCTTTGGGCTTATAGAGGAACGAGCTTTGGCTGGGTACCGAGCCCACGACGTTCACAACCTGGGGCTGGCTGGGAATCAGGAGGACGTCGCCGTTCTCAAGAGAAAGCGGCGGAATGGATGCGACTCCCTGCGAATCCACCTTGAAGTCGAGCACGATGCGTCCAGTCGCCCGCTGCTGCCGTAGCTGCCCGAGCATCCGCTCTTCCAATGTGAGCAAAGAAGCATCGTTGCCGTTGCCGGCCAGGGATAAAGACTCGTTCGCAGCAGATCGCTCCATCTCCATGGACAGTTTGTCGACGTACTGGTTCAGGCGCTGCTGCTCCAGCGCTCTTGCTGACTCGCGCGTCAACTGCGAGCCGAACAGGTAAGCCTGCGGAGTGAGCCCCCCGGCCCGCGCCACCAGCGATTGCAGTGTCTCGCCGGGGCGCACGCTGTACACACCGGCCCCCCCCACCTCGCCTTCAATCCGGATGTACTTGGTGAGCTGCTCCTGCGCCACGTTGAAGTCTGCCTGCGAGAAGATGGTGACCACGTCCCCCTGCTCGAGCGGGTAGTTCTGCGATTGGTCATGGTCGAGGACAAGCTTGCCCAGGTCGAACGGGAAAAGCTCGTTCTTGAGCGTTTCATGGTTGGTGCGCTCAATCACGGCGTACGTCCAGTCAATTTCCGGCGCCGGGATCGTCACGCGGGTGAGTTGCGAAGTAGCCACAGCAATGCGCGGGTCGGACGGGTTCGCCTGCACACTCGAGCCGCCGTCGGCCGCGCCTGCCGTGAGCACACCGCCTCCCTCCGGGAGGCTGTTCACTGATCTGCCCAGGTTGTTTGTCGAACTACCCTGCGGCATTATGGAAGAGTTCGTGAGGGTGCGGTCCAGCACACCTGCAGACGCCTGCTGGTTCTGATTCGATTGCCCGGCCTGGCCCATCTGGCCCATCTGGCCAGACTGACCGAATTGACCTGGCTGGGCCGCCTGCCCCTGCTGACCGGGAGCGTACTGCATGTTGGCGTTGCTCGACAGGGGCTCGAAGTGCATCGGCATGGTGCCTTCGGCATTGCGAACCTCCCAGTAGCGAGTGGTGAGCAGTGCAGCCTTTTCCGGAATGATGTCGCTCAGACGCATGCCCGGGTGCCACGCGAACCGACCGGGATTGGCCAGATTGCCACGAATCGTCACCGTCTTCTCGAAGCGGTTGGAGATGCTACCGAGAATTAGCAGTTCCCCGTCCTGAAGAGGCGTCGCAAGACCTGCGGCGTTGAGCGGCAGCGTGCGGGCCTCGCGGAAGGAGTGGTGCACAATCTGGTCCACGGACACGCCGGCTGCCGAAGCAACAGCCGTGGGTCCGCCGACAAGCGACAGGAGAGCTCCCAGGGTTTCTGATCCACGCAGTTCAAAGATCGCCGGAACGTTTACCTGCCCGGCAAACGCAACCTGCGGACCCGCAGGCGGGATAAAGATGACGTCGCCTGGCAGCAGGTGCACATCCTTGGATTTATCCCCGTGCAGCAGCAGGTCGTAGAAATCGAAGGTGGTCAGCACCGCGCCGTCCCGTCGAAGCTCGATCCTGCGCAAAGAACCGACTGGGGAAGGGCCACCCGAGGCGAAGACGGCATTGACCAGCGTACTGAGCGAACTTACCGTGTAGCTGCCTGGCCGCCTGGCCTGACCAGTGACAAAGATCTGGATGGAGTGCAGCCTGCCAAGATCCACCGACAGGTTGAAGTTGCGGAATACGCGGCTGACTTCGTTGCGGATCTGGCCTGTTAGGGCAGCATAGGCTAAACCGGCCACATGGACGGTGCCCACCTGCGGCAGGTAGATGTTGCCGGAGCGGTCCACGGTGAGCGCCTCGTTCATGGTCACCGGTCCCCACATGCGAACCAGCACCTGGTCTCCCGTGGACACCACATAATCGGTTGTCGGGGGCGCGTCCGGCAGCGACGCAAAGGTGCCAGGATCCCGGAACAGATCATGCCCGTAGAGCGGCAGCCATTGGTCGGTGGTCTGCTGGACCAGTACCTGGAAGCCGGTGGGCGGCGGCGGCGCCTGGGGTTCTGGACGGTTGCCCTGAGTGCCATTCTGCCGGTCGAGCCCAGCCGCATCGACATGCTGGCCGGGGTTCGTCAGCCTTGTGTTCGGATACGCGCCTTCCACCCCATACGGGTCGCTGCCATTCTGCCCCATACCCCGGCCACCTGCCTGATCCGCATACGGGGCGTAAGTGCCGTAGCCAGGCTCGGTAGCACCAGAAGCCGCAGCTGGAACCTGTGGAAAGGAGGTTTGCGCCTGCGAAGTTACCTGACCTGTGTTACTTGAGCTACCATCTAGGGATTGTCCGGAAAGCAGCGATGCCCCGGGTGACAGAAAGGCGAGGAAAGCGTATAGAGTGGGGCGAAGCAGCTTTGTCATGGGGTGTGTCGAGGCATCCTGCCGGAATGGTTCCAGGCTCGGAAGTATTGTAACGGGCTCTACACTGCGTAAATGGTAATACCTGGTTTCGGGGCATCTACAAATCAAGCATCTCAGTAGGTGATGAGGTATGCGGTTGCCCACTTGGGAGTCCGGCCTTTCTGGATTTCGTCGCTATGGTGGTTATCAGGAGAGGATTTTAAGAAGCATGCGTGTTTGCATCGTCGTTCCTACGCTTAACCCCGGCAGACTGTGGGACGCCTTCAGCGCTGCGCTTCTTGAGAACCTTGCAGATCTTGGCCTGCCCGCGCACTCCGTATTGATTCTTGATTCTGCCTCGAATGACGGCACACTCGAGAAGGCGACTGCCGCAGGCTTTCGGGTACATTCCATATCGCGAGACAGCTTCGATCACGGCGGCACCCGCCAGGTCGCGGTTGCGCTGGAGCGTGGAGCGGAGTTCCTGGTCTATTTGACGCAGGATGCAGTGCTCGCACAGCCCGATGCGATCAGGATCCTGCTTAAGGCCCTGGAGAATCCAGCCGTCGGCGCCGCGTATGGACGACAACTCCCCCGGCCCCAGGCGCGCAGTGTCGAGGTCCATGCCCGACTCTTCAACTACCCGCCCGTGTCACGCCTGCGTTCATTTGCCGACAGGCAGTCGCTGGGCTTCAAATCCATTTTCGCGTCGAATTCCTTTTGTGCGTATCGCCGGAGCGCCCTGATCTCGGTGGGCGGCTTTCCGCAACGTGCAATCTGCAGCGAAGAGTCGATCGCGATCGGGCGCATGCACATCGAGGGCTGGCAGTCTGCGTACGTAGCCGAGGCGACCGTGTACCACTCGCACGGCTTCACCGTTGCGCAGGAGTTTCAGCGCTATTTCGACGTAGGCGTGACGCATGCGCGGGAACCGTTCATGCTTGAGATGTTCGGCACAGCCAATGGCGAAGGCAAGCGGTTCGTCATCTCGGAGTTTCGTTACCTCCTCGAACATGAGCCCAGCCTGATCCCGTCAGCACTGCTTCGCACCCTGACCAAGCTCATCGGCTACCGCCTGGGGCGCAAGGAAGCGCAACTCAGCCTCGCGATGCGCCGGCGTCTCAGCATGAATGGATGTTTCTGGAGGGCGGAGTGCACGGCACGTGATCAGCGGTCTGCCCGGGCACCGATCCAGGGTGCACGCGCCGACCAGTGGCTGGCCAGCAGCGCTCAGCGCGTAACTGAGATGATTCCCCATCCATTGCAGGCGAAGCAGGAACTGCGACGCCCCGCCGAACTCGCCACCGAGGTGGTTCGAACCTCGCCAGTCCAGCAGCAAAGGGTTCGCTAGGCCCTGACTCGTCGGGTTCCATTCTCAACCTGCCGAGTCAGGCGCCCTTGCGGGAGGTTTGGCTCTAGGCCGGTGGCAGGATCTGCTGCAGCACTCCTGATCGCAGAGCCATCACCTCATTCCGTTCCCGGTTTTTCCGCAGGAGCCGCAGGAACGCGCTCCGAAAACGGCTGCCACGCTGCAACTGCCTGGGCTGCAGCGCTTTCACGGCAAGGTCGGCTGTGGATGCGCCCAGCAGAACTTTGGCTGCTGGGTGCTGGTGGAATGCTCGCATGAAGCGTGCGACCGTGTCGGGCGCCCAAGTCCCCGTCCCTTGTGCCACAAAGAGGATGTCGCCTGTGGCATTTCGGAGCGCAGCCTCGAAGGTGGGAATAGTGCCCATGGAGCGGGCGTGTTCGACGACCCGGATGCGTAGGTCCTGCCGGCCGCGCACGCGCTCAGCCGTATCATCCGCAGAGCCGTCGTCAACGAGCACCACCTCGTCCTGTAGACCCAACTGGGGGAGAATTGAGGCTAGTTGCGAGTCAACATACGAACTCGCGTTGCAGGCGGCGATGCAGATGGAAACCCGGGGTGGCCTGGGTGGCAGGGCTGTTCCGGGCAGGGCTGCTCCAAGGTGCAGTTCGACCGATCTGCGGAAGAGCTCTTGCCTGTGGGCGCGGGACCGGAACAAGCGCAGGCGAAGGAATGCCGCGGTGATCGAGCGCAGTTCCCTGGCATCTCCACGACGGCGATGCTTCACCATCCGAAGCGCCAGGCGCAGCGTGCGTTCCAAGCCTGCCAGAACGTTCATTTCACGATCCCAGAAGGCCGACTCGGCAAGCAGCACCTGCCGGTAGCGCCATGGGGACATGCTCTCCTGCATCGACTTCATGGAGAACTCATGCTGCACGCGGATGTCACCAGCGACGAAGACCTGTTTACCCAACAACGCGAGGTTGCGGAACATGCGGGCATCACTATTGTCGAGCCAGAAGTAGGGATCGTATCCGCCCATCTGCGCCAGCGCATCCACCCGCACGAGCGATGCGGAGTTGAACGCAAAAACAGGGTGCACCGGCACTCCCCGGTAGCCGTCAGCAAACCAGCGGGGCATGGCGCCAAGCAGAAAGTAATTCGGGATAACTTGACCGCGCCGGCGCTGACCTGCGGCACAATCGCAGCCACCCGGGGAGTCGACCTTACCAATTCGATGATCGCCCCAAGCCTGGACAGGAAATCGAGGGGGAGCTCCGTGTCCTGATCCAGCGTCAGCAGCCACTCCGCGCCCTTGCGCAATGCGCGCTCGAGAGCGCGGTTATAGGCATTCGCCAAGCCAAGGTTTTCAGGGCAAGGCAGGTATTCCACCCAGGCTGGTAAGTCGGCCAGCAATTCCATGTCCGCAGCCATGTCGGAGGATGCTCGCGGCGTGTTGTCCACCAGCAGAACGGATAACTGCATGCCGCTGCTTTGATTGGCGGCATGGGCGTCGAGCAGGCTCCGGTAGCTGGGCGAATCCTGCGGTTTCTGCTTGTAGAGCACGATCACTGCGAACAAATGGGGGGCATTGTCGTCATAGACTCAAGGATGTCCAGCGGGGTCTTTCTTTGGTATCGATTGTTGGTGCTGGCGCTGCGCACCGGCCGCGCCAGTGCCTGGTACAGCAGACCCGCCATTCTTTAGGGGCAGTGAAGCCCTGCTCGATTGGCCGTGCGCCCGAACCTGGTTCGCCTGCAGGATGCCTCCACTGCAGCCTGACCACGGGGCGTGAGAAGCGCAGGAGGCTCACACCCGTACCGGATGCTTCGACTCTTTCGTGGTAATACTAGCAAGTAACGAAGCTGTGTGCCGTTAAGCACATGGCCCAGGATATGGGGCAGCATTGAAGCTGTTGCTCGGCGCGAAGACCCCTGAGAGCAGCCGTAGCTCACCTCTCGCGCAGGAGCCATTTCGATCAGCGATGGTCCAACCGCACTCCTGGCAGGTCTGAAGTAGAAGGTGAACCGCTTGCAATGGATTGAAAAACGGCTTTGGCCGCTGCTTGCAGCCGCTTCTTTCTGCGGGAACCTGGCAGCCAACGCACAATCCACACCGCAGGTGGCCTCGCCGGGTACAGCTTCAGCGATCACCACACAGGCAGGCCCGTTGATCGTGGGTGGCCGGGTTATTGAGCCTTCTTCCCTGCCGCTTACCGCCTACATTCCGCTTGACAGCTGGACCTACGGCGCCATGGATCGCCTGCATGCCCTGGGCTATGTGGATACAGCCTATCTCGGCCTGAGACCATGGACGCGGCTTTCCGTCGAAAATATGCTGGATGATTCGGCCGAAAGCTTTGAAGGTTCCGGCATCGTCTCCGCAAGTCGCACCTTCGGCGGCACCGCCGGCGGTGTTCCCAGCGAAGAGGCGCGCCAGATCTACGACGCACTGACGGCCACCTTCAATAAAACATGGCGCGCAGACCAGAACCCATCCCGCCCGAGCGCCGCCGTGGAAAGCGTGTATACACGCTCCGAGGTCATCGGCGGGCTGCCATTGCGGGACAGCTTCCACCTGGGCCAGACGATCATCAACGATTACGGCCGGCCGTACCAGCGGGGGTACAACGGGATCCTGGGTGTGAGTGGCGGCGCCTCCAGAGGGCGCTGGTCGCTCTACGCGCGCGGCGAGTACCAGCACGCCCCCGGCGCAACCGGCTACAACCAGGCCCTCGCCACGACACTGGCGACCCTGGATGAGACGCCGTATGCGACCAATCCCAACCAGGCGACCATTCCGCTGGGCCCGATCGCACAGACGGACGTGTTCCGGATCCTGGAAGCCAATGTTTCCTACAACCTGATCGGGCACCAAATCTCATTCGGCAAGACGGACCGTTGGCTCGGACCGGCCAAGGGGGGCGCGTTCGCCTTCAGCAACAATGCCGAGGCCATGTACGCCTTCCAGATTGACCGGGTAGAGCCACTCAAGGTCCCGTTGCTCTCGTCCCTGATTGGACCCATTCGCTACGAGTTTTTTGTTGGCAGCCTGAAAGGCCACACCGACCCGAATGATCCCTGGATGCATGTGGAGAAGATCAACTTCAAGCCGACGCCCAATGTTGAGGTAGGCTTTGAGCGCTCCGTGATCTGGGGAGGTCGCGGCCATGTGCCGATCACGATCGGATCCTTCTGGCGCTCGTTCACCAGTGTGCAGAACATCCCGGTTGCCGAGAAGTTCACGCGCCAGGACCCGGGCGCGCGCTTCGGTTCGTTCGACTTCAGCTACCGGTTACCATGGTTACGCAATTGGGTTACCCTCTATTCAGACTCCTTATCGCATGACGATGTGAGCCCGATCAGCGCGCCGCGGCGGGCTGCGGTCCGGCCCGGCATCTACCTGGCCCGGGTGCCCCGTCTGGAGCATCTCGACATCCGGGTGGAGGGTGTTTCCACCGATCCGCCGACCAGTCGCAGCACCGCGGGCCAGTTTCTGTATGCAGAAGGGGTACAACTGCAGGGATACACCAACAAGGGCCTCTTGATGGGAGACGCCATTGGGCGCGAGGATAAAGGTGGACAGGCATGGATTACCTACCATCTCTCGCCGCAGGAACAGATCCAGGCCAGCTACCGGCGCGTGAAAGCGGCTAAAGACTTTGTCAGCGGGGGCACCACGCAGGATGAATACGGGGTCTCCATCGTGAAGCGACTGCGTCCGGAACTCGAACTCTCTGCACAGGCACAGTACGAAGGCTGGAAGGCACCCATCTACGACACCTCGCGGCAGCTGACACCCCGCACGCACGCCAACACCACTGCCTCGTTTCAACTCACCTGGTTCCCAAAGCTGAGTGTGCCCAGCGATCATTGATCGCTTTCGCACGCGCGCTTCGTTCACACTCTTCACGACGCAGGATCGAAAAACCTCCCTACTGAAAGGCTACTTGTTCATGCTTCGACCGATTCTTGTCACAGGCGGCGCCGGATTCATCGGCAGCAACTTTGTTCTTGCTTGGATGGCCGAGGAGCAGCGGCCGCTGGTCAACCTGGACAAGCTCACATATGCAGGCAATCCGCTGACGCTGGCTTCGATCGAGCACGATCCCCGCTATACGTTTGTGCACGGCGACATTGCCGATGCCGAGCTGCTGAAAGCATTGTTTGCCGAGCACCGGTTCAGCGCCGTTGTGCATTTTGCAGCCGAGAGCCACGTGGATCGCTCCATCGTCGGACCCGGCGCCTTTCTGGCCACCAATATCCACGGCACGTTTGAGCTGCTGCAGGCTGCTCGCGCGCACTACGACACACTCACCGGCGAAGATCGGGATTCGTTCCGCTTCCTGCATGTTTCGACCGACGAGGTTTTCGGTACGCTCGAGCCGGAAGACCCGGCTTTCGCAGAGACAACGGCGTATGCACCCAACAGCCCGTATGCTGCCTCCAAGGCGGCAAGCGATCATCTGGTGCGCGCCTGGCACCACACGTACCAGTTGCCCACCCTGTTGACGAACTGCTCCAACAATTACGGGCCGTACCAGTTCCCGGAAAAGTTGATTCCGCTGATGATTACGCATGCACTGGAAGGCAAGCCGCTGCCGGTGTACGGCGACGGGCAGCAGGTGCGCGACTGGCTCTACGTGGGCGACCACTGCCTGGCAATCCGGGAAGTCCTGGCCAAAGGCCGCGTCGGTGAAACGTACAACGTGGGCGGATGCAATCAGCGCACCAACCTTGAGGTCGTCCATACGCTGTGCGCGGCACTGGATGAACTGCTGCCGAACTCGCCCTATCGCCCGCATGCCGGACTTGTTCGCATGGTCAAAGATCGCCCGGGACACGACAGGCGCTATGCCATTGATGCGAGCAAGATCGAGCGAGAACTCGGATGGAAGCCGCGCGAGACATTTGAAACCGGTTTCAGGAAGACTGTAGAGTGGTACCTCGCGAACAGGAAGTGGACCGAAGATGTAACCAGCGGGGCGTATCAGAACTGGCTACAGGAAAACTACGGGCACCGCTCGACCAGTGAAAGCGTAGGTGCTTAATGAAGGGCATTGTTCTTGCCGGGGGTTCCGGCACACGGCTGTATCCGGTCACGCACGCACTTTCCAAGCAACTGCTTCCGGTGTATGACAAGCCGATGGTGTACTACCCGCTGTCAGTCCTGATGCTGGCCAAGATCAAGGACATCCTGATCATCACCACACCTGAAGACGTTGACCGCTTTCGGCAGCTTCTCGGCGATGGGAGCCAGTGGGGCATCCACCTGGAGTACGCGGTGCAGCCGAAGCCTGAAGGGCTTGCGCAGGCTTTTCTACTGGGCAAAAGCTTCCTTGATGGTGAGGGCTGCTGCCTGGTGCTGGGCGACAATATCTTCTTCGGCCACGATCTGCCCAAGATTCTGGAAAGCGCCGGCGCGCGTACCCACGGCGCGACTGTGTTTGCCTACCCGGTAAGCGATCCGGAGCGCTACGGGGTGGTGGAGTTCGACAAGAAGGGGCGCGTCATCTCCGTCGAGGAGAAACCTGCGAAGCCCGCGTCGAATTACGCGATCACCGGGATCTACTTTTACGACGAACAGATTGTAAAGATTGCGGAGCAGATCAAGCCGTCGCATCGCGGCGAACTTGAAATCACCGATGTGAACCGCGTGTACATGGAGCGCGGCGAACTCAACGTGGAGCTGTTAAGCCGCGGCTTCGCATGGTTTGACACCGGTACGCACGACTCACTGCTCGAAGCAGCTAACTTTATTCATACGATCGAACACCGGCAGGGCCTCAAGATCGCCTGCCCTGAAGAGATCGCATTCCGGCAGGGTTGGATCACCGGCGAACAGCTCGAAGCCGTGGCGAACCGTATCGGTAAAAGCAGCTATGCCAATTACCTGAAGCGCATTTTGAAAGAGCAGATCGTGCTCGAAGAGCAACATATCTGAACGTGCACGGTGCGATGAACATGAAGAAAGATGTTGTTCTACTGCTCGGCGCAAGCGGCCAGGTGGGTACAGAAACGCTTGCGCGGCTGCAAGGCACATGGCAGGTAATCGCTCCCCGCAGCAGCGAACTGGACCTCACCGATCTGGACGCAACGCGCCGGATGATCCGCAGCACAAAACCGCGCTGGATTGTGAATGCTGCGGCCTACACCGCGGTGGACCGCGCAGAGTCAGAACCAGACACGGCGTTCCTGTTGAACGCCGAGGCTGTGCGGATCATGGGAGAGGAAGCGCGCGCACTCGGCGCAGCAGTGATTCACTTCTCCACGGACTACGTCTTCGACGGAACAGCACGCGCACCGCGGCAGGAAAACGACGCGACCGGACCGCTGGGCGTTTACGGGAGCAGCAAGCTTGCGGGCGAACGAGCTTTGGCGGACACAATGGCTGCCCACTTCATCTTTCGTACCAGCTGGGTGTACAGCACGCACGGCAAGAACTTCCTGTTGACCATCCTGAAGCTGGCGCGCGAACGCGCCGAGTTGAGCATCGTTGCCGATCAGATTGGAGCACCAACCTCGGCACGTACCCTGGCCGAGCTGACACAGCATGCGATGCTCCGATCGGAAGCCATGGCTCGCGATGAAGCATTGTCGCTGCCCGCGGCGGTGGAGCGCATCGGTGGTTTGTACCACGCGTCGAATAGCGGGGAAACGAGCTGGTATGGCTTTGCCATGGAGTTCATCGAGCTTGCACGAAGCATGGAGATGGAAGCGGTTGTGCGCGGTTCGCGCGCAAGCCACGCACCGCACTTCGCAAAGCTCAAACCGATCACAACCGCTGAGTATCCAACGCCGGCAAAGCGGCCCTTGGACTCTCGCATGGAGTGCACCCGGCTTAGCGAAAAACTGGGGTTCACCATGCCTTCCTGGAAGAAGGCGCTGCGCGAGACCATGGAAGAACTCGTGCGCGAACCGCAGTACCGCACCACAGAAGCACTGGCCGGCCGGGACTAACGTACGCTGGTCCCGACTGCGGGCATGCCTGTGCGCTTGTGGCTGCGACGGATCGTACCTGGTGAGATCTTGCTGGCAGCGAATGCCGGAGTGCTCCGGAAGCCGCTAAACGGCTGGCAGTTCCGCGTCCTGGAGCAGGCTGCCGGCAGCGTCCTTGCCGGAGACGATCGGCTGCCGGGCAAGCGTCCCGAGCGGCCACTCGATCGCCAGGGTGGCATCGTCCCAGCGCACACAGCGCTCGGCCCCGGGCGCATAAAAGTTCGTGGTCTTGTAGAGAACCTCAGCTGCGGCAGACAACACCAGGAACCCGTGCGCGAAGCCCTCGGGAATCCAAAGCATGTTCCCCTCCTCGGCTGTGAGGTGAAAGCCTGCCCACTTACCGAACTCGGGAGAATTCCGGCGGAGGTCTACAGCGACATCCCAAATATGTCCGGAAACAGCACGCACAAGCTTGCCCTGCTGCTGCTGCACCTGGTAGTGCAGGCCGCGCAACACACCTTGCCTGGAGTAGCTCTGGTTGTCCTGAACAAAACGAGAAGGCAGCGCACCCTGCTCGAAAACGGAGCTGTTGAAGACCTCGGCGAACCATCCACGTTCATCACTGAAACGCTTGGGCTGCAGCAGTTTTACATCGGAAAGGCTTGTGTTCAGAATCTGCACTCACTGATTAGAGCAAACATACGACGCACCCATCAACTCGGCTGTGGGCAGCCCCCTGAGCGGCGGCATCGCAAACGCGCGCCCGGAACCAAGGGTCAGCGCAGCGCGCTTGGCAGTTTGTTCCCCGACCGACAACTGCCTACAATGGGCATGGCCGGCGAGTTGAAGGAGATACCTTGTCTTTGATCCACAGGATCCGTGAGCGGCTGGCGAACGATCCACGCCTTGCCAGCATTCTGCACGGAAGCTTCTCCGGCCTGGTTGGGCGCGGCGCTGGACTGCTCATCAGTGCTGTCACGCTGCCACTCACCCTGCGCTACCTGGGCCAGCTGGAATACGGGGTCTGGGTCACCATCAGCACCTCGGTGGTGATGCTCTCGGTGTTAGACCTCGGCATTGCCAACACCCTGACCAACCTGGTATCCAAGGCGTATGCGGATCGAGACGATGAGCAGGCACAGCGCTACATTGCCACTGCTTTCTGGCTGACCATGCTGGTTGCCGGCTGCATCGGGCTAATCGCCTACTTCTTCTGGCGCGTCGCGGACTGGGGCGCTATCTTCCATCTTGCGGATGCCCAGCTTGTTGCACGCGCCAAGGCATGCGTCGGTATCTCAATCTGCTTCTTTCTCGTCGGACTTCCGCTCAGCCTCGCGAATCGCGTCCTGTCCAGCTACCAGCAAAACCATCTCGCCAACTACTTTGCGATGATCAACAACTTCCTGGGGCTCGTTGCCATCCTGGTTGTGGTCGCGACCAAGGGCTCCATCGTCACATTGATGGCTGCATTCTGCGTTGCCTTGCTCACCGGCACCACGCTGCTCAACGTGTGGCTCTTTGTCTGGCACAAGCCGGCGCTCAAGCCTCTGCCGCAGTTTGCCCAACTTACCTTGGCACGCAGCTTTGTTGGAGATGGCCTCCTCTTTTTCATCCTGCAGCTCTGTAACATCGTCGTCTTCCAATCGGACAATCTCGTCATTACGCACTATCTCGGGCCGAGCGAAGTCACGCCATACAGCGTAGCCTGGAGGCTCATCAGCTATGCGAGCCTGATGCAGGGCCTGCTGACTCCATCGTTGTGGCCCGCTTTTTCCGAGGCTTATCACCGCCGGGACCTGGACTGGATGCGCAGGATCTACCGCAAGGCGAATCGTGGCAGTCTCCTGTTGGTGGGCGCCATTGCTCTTGCCATGGCACTTGGCGGCAGAACGATCATCCGTATCTGGGCGGGTCCTGCAGCGGTTCCGGGGGCCTTGCTGCTCTGGTGCATGGCGCTGTGGGCAGTACTCGTCTCCGCTACAACGAACCAGTCGATCGTGCTGACCGCAACAGGAAGGCTTCGTTTGGAAGCTTCGGTAGCGGTTGCCGCAGCAGCAGCCAATCTCTTTCTTTCGATCCATCTCGTCAAGGTGCTCGGCCCGGTTGGAGTCATCCTGTCTACAATCCTGTCCTTCCTGATCCTTATGCTGGGACCGCAGGAGTTTGAGGTGAGGCGCGTGTTGAGCGGGAAGTACCTGAAGTCGCCATTCTCGCCTCAAGAGGCAGAAGCCCATGCAATCCACTAGCCTGCGAACGGGCGCGGCAACTACCGTTGACGATGCGCCCGAGCGGCCACTCCGCATCTCCGTTGCCATGTGCACATACAACGGGGAGCGTTACCTGCCGCAACAGCTTGCAAGTATCCTGGCCCAGTCAAGGATGCCTGACGAACTAGTTGTTTGCGACGACCGCTCCCAGGATCAGACACTGCGGCTCCTTGAGGAATTCGCACGGCATGCGCCTTTTTCAGTGAGGGTGGTCGTCAACGAAGGGAACCTCGGCTCTACGAGGAATTTTGAGCAGTGCATACTCCTGTGTACCGGCGATCTGATCGCCCTGTCGGATCAGGATGATGTCTGGCATCGTGACCGGCTGGCTGTTTCGGAGCAAAAGCTGATCACCTCTTCCGAAGCCGGCCTGGTGTTTTCTGATGCGACGTTGATCGACGAGGAAGGGCGCACACTGCCGGCTAAGCTCTGGGAGAGCATCGGATTTGCGGAAAGCTCCAGGCGAGCACTGCACGAGAAGGACTACACGCTGTGCCTCAGGACTCGTTTTGTTACCGGGGCAACGGCCATGTTCAGGACCAGCCTGCGGGACCAGTGCCTGCCCGTCGGGCGTGGCTGGATTCATGACGAGTGGATAGCTGCAGCCACGCCCCTGTTCGCTGAGATCGAGGAGATCAATGCGCCTCTGATCTGCTATCGAAAGCACGCGGCCCAACAGATTGGTCCCGTTCAGCACCCTTCGCTCGTAGCTAAAGCAAGAGCAGACTGGATGCAGCTTTGGGGAGAGCAGGTAAACCATTGGAGTCGCCTCGGTGTCGCGGCGGCGGCTGCGCGAGCGTTGTGCGGCCACTTTGCCGAACAGCAGCTGCCGGCAAAAGGCACAGCTCGCCTCGGGCAGTACCAGGCGGTTCTTGCCTTCCTTGAGTTTCGCCAGCGACTTCCTCGGTCACGCGTGGCGAGGCTGATTCCCGTCCTGAAAGCACTATCGCGCTATCGAAAGCATGCAGGCGCTGCTCACCTCAGGTTTGCCGGCTTGGGCGATATTCTGCGAGATCTTCTGTTTAGAAAGTGAGTGCAGTCGCCATGCTCACCCGTTGAAGATGGAGAGCCGCATGTCTTACGACGTTAGCGCTGCTTTGCACCACCCATGAGAAGATCGCGGGAAAGCATACGCCACGCAGGCGCAGACATATTCCGGTACTGCGCGAAGTGGCGCACCAGGAATAAAAGGCGCGGGATCGGATGCGTGGGCGCCTCCGCTCTCATCCTGAAGAAGGAAGCCGCCCTGCCGATCTCAGCCGTCCACTGCTCGCGTGTTTCCAGTTGCGGGCTTTGTTGAACATAGGCAAGCAGAACCTCGAGTTCACTCGCCATGTTGGCGTACGTCGCGCGCTGTTTGTGCCGCATCTCTGCCACGCGACCCATCACAGACACTTCGCCGACCCCGAGTTGCTGCGAAGCATGCACGCGATACTCGGTCAAAAGCTGCGCGGTAAACAGCGGCTTCGACCAGAGCACACTCATCCAGGTGATCCATCCGTCGTGCACCCAGGACGTGGGGATGGACTTGAAGTGGCGCAGCAAGGAACGTCGGAACAGCATTGTTGCCCCGGTCACGACGGGCCGCTCCAGCAGCACTGCGCCGGGATCGTGCGCGAACCGCTCGCGGACCTGCTCGGGAAAACGGAAGGACTGCCACAGCAAGCCGCCGGTCGGCTGCGAGGTGTCATCGATCAGCGAAGCGTCGCTGAAAGCCATACCGGCGCCGGCATCTTCGTCGAGCAACTTACCTAGCCGCGCAAGCTTCTCAGGCACCCAGCGGTCGTCCTGATCGCTGAGCGCAATGTACTCGCCCCGGCACAAGCGGATGGTCTGGTCGAAGTTTCTAGTCGAGCCTAACTGCTGGGCATTTTGATGAATGCGCACCGGGAAGCTGCTCGTGCGCGCAAATGCTTCCAGCATCTCGATGGTGCCATCCGTGGAACGGTCATCACTGATCACCAGTTCCAGCGGCTGGCGCGTCTGAGCCGCAATTGTGTCCAGCTGTTGCTGAAGAAAGCGCGTTCCGTTGTATGTGCAAAGAGCAACCGAGATCGTCGGCTTCTGCATTTCTTCAGACCAGGTCATGTTCGCTTCCTGTTGCGTGTAAGAGTGATGCTGAGCGCCTCGCGAAAGGGCGGCCCTTCAGGCCCATTGCGGAGAGTGTCGCGAGGGTTGCATAGTTCACGCCCGCGATGGGGTGAAAGATCAAAGGGTTGGTGAGACCTGCTGCGAGCCAGAAGGCCAGCAGCAAGAGCAGGCTCACCTGGTCACTTAGGTGGAGCGAACTCTTCCACCAGAGTGCCCGATAATAAAAAGCGCCAAGCACGATGAAGAAACACATACCGGCAAGGCCGATCTGTGCCGGCAAAGCCAGCAACTGAACCTCGTAGGAGGCACGCCCTGCTTCTGTCGTGCCGCGGATGTCTTCCGTGGTGTAGCTGCCAAGCCCATGTCCGAAGATCGGAGCCTCTATAAAGAAATGCTCCAGTGCCGGTATCTGCGCATTGCGCTGCTGGTCAGACCCGCCGGCGACCTCTGTTGAGAAGCGCAACTTGTACACCGCCACCAGCGCCGGAAGGCTCGCCAGGATCGTCAGGCCAAGAACTGCGACCAGAACAGCCTGGAACTTATCGCGCTTGCCGAGAACCAGGCCCAGGAAAAAGGCGAAGGCAGTGAACCCCCAAAAGTAGCGTGAGAAGCTGAACAGCACCGAGGCAAGTAGCAGAACGATCATCAACGCGGCCCAGATGTGGCTGATACGGAGGCGATCGCGGTAGCGCAGAAGTATAAAAATGCAGATGGGGATAAGTTCGTCGGAGATGAACTGCACCCGGCCAAACAGTGCACCCAGGTCCATGGTCATCAGCTCGACACCGAAGACCGTGTCGAGCCACAAAACCATCTGGACCACCGGGATACCGCGCACCACGGCATACACAATCAGGCCGATCTTGAGTACCGCCGTCGCAAGCTCCGAGTACAGGATGAGCTTAAGGAAGGCCAGGCGTCGAACATCTTTCTGGTCGCACGAGACACCGGCCAGCCAGCATAGAAGCAGTGTCAGCAGGATGTCTGTGTACTGGCGCGCAACACTGGGCACGCTGAACCCGTGGCTCAGACCGAGGATCATCCATCCGGACAGGATGGCCGGGACTGCCAACAGCAAAGCCAGCTGCCCTGCATGCGCCTGCCTGCGCTGAAACAGAGCGTAAGCTGCCAATGGCAGCAATCCTACATAGAGCGGGTATTTGAAGTTGACACCGTAGATCGAGCCGCCGGGCAGAAACACCGTGATGAAGACAAACGTGTAGAAGAACCAGTCGAACGCCTTGTCCATGAGCGAACTCATGGGGATGTGGCGGATAGAACTCCTGAAAACACTCACGTCCACGATGGTAGCGCGCCTCAACCCTGCTTAAGTGGCCAGCGTTTCCGGCCGTCGGGCCTGCTGTATCAGAACCCACACGGCGCCGCCCAGCAGCCCGATCAGCAGACCGATGAGCATGATGATCGAACGATGCGGCCCGGACTTGAGATCGGGCACGGTGGCGCGATCGAGCACCTGCAAAGGAGCATCCTTCGCCTCATCCAGTCGCGCAGCCTCGTACTGTTTGCTGATCACATCGAAGAGAGTCTCGTGATACTTCACATCGCGTGCGCGGCGGATATACTCCAGTTCCAGGCCCGGCGCGCGTGCCGCAGAGAACTCCCCGAAAGAAGCCTTGCTGGCCCCGGATTGCATGCGCTTGACCTGCGCCTGCAGGCTGCTGATCTCACTGCGCATTCGCAACACATCCGGGTTTTCGTCCGACTCCCCCATGAGCAGCCCGGACAGTTGGGTCTGACGCTGCGTGATGGCGGCATTCAGCTGTGCAGCCGTCTGGATCGCGGAGCTGGTCTGGACACCCATGGCAATCAGGCCAGTGTGCTCTTCTGACTGCTTCAACGCGACCTCGGCATCCGCCAGATCATCCTTCTCCTTGGCGAGGCGGCGTTCGAAAAACAATCTTCTCTGGGAGCTTTCGCTCAGGGAAAGCTGGCCAGACGTTTGCTGCAGCGCGTCTAGATAGCCGTTCGCGAGATCGCGCGCACGTTGCGGGCTTCCATCCGTAACAGTAATGGTAACAATTGGATCTTTCGAGCCCAGCTCGAACAGGGTTCTTTGTGCCAGGGCTTTCTCGGCGATGCTTTCCTTCTTGACCTTATAGACCTGCTCGAGATTGAAGCGATCGACCATGTAACGCCCGATGGTGTGGCTCTTTAAGATGCCGACGTACAGGTCTCCCTGGCTCCGGCCGCCCAGGAGGCTGGCACCCCCACTCAAGGCTGAGAGCTGCCCCATCAGCGCGGCTGAACTGGACGCGCCGCTGGATCCGGGGGGAACAAAGGAGGTAGTGGCGGAGAAGCTGGGAGCAAGAGAAAAGGCAAGAGCCGTCGACAGCGCCAGCGTCACCAGTCCGCAACCAAGGATCAGCCGTTTGCGCTTCAACAGGATCGCGACAAAAAAGCCGAACGAGAGCGCCCCGAGCCCATGCAGCGGAGAAGCCAATGAGGGGTTTGGCGCTTCAGTCTCGTAAATTTCCTTCATCTGCGTATGATTCTATCCTCGCCGCGCTTGCCGCTTCACGAGCGTATCTGGATGCAATCCGGAGCGCAACCCGGCTGATGATTGCCATAACGCCTGTCGCCGGGGTCTTTCGCGCGGAATCCATCTGCCTGCGAAGGTCTCCCGGGGGCGTGCCTTCGCAAGCAGACCGGCTCACCGGGCAAATGACCGCAGGCGCCGTTTGCGCGAGGCGAAAGGAGCGAACTCAAGGATCTTTGCCAGGCTGCTTGATGGGACCCGCACATGCGTAGGTGGCCGGTACACGCCGAAGCGCTTCTGCGCGAGTTCCCACTCGAGCGAGGCGTCCGGCAGGGATACGGGCGAGTCGCGCAGGGCATGCACGTAGCAGCGATCAAGGTTGGGCGGCTGGTAGGCACGATCTCCCGCAAGCCGGGCTATGAGGCTGGGGTGCAGCAGGGCTCCGTTCGCAATCTCGCGACGATGCGCCAGCGGCATCAGCTGCCAGTGGGAACCACGCTCGTCGATGTACCGGTGCGGCAGGAACTCCAGCACCCACCAGAATCCGCGCAGCGACTCGTGAAGGCGTGTAAACGGTGGGGGCGACGCGTGGAGCACCTCGAGGTCAGGATGCCCGGGCGCGGGCTTCCCAAGAACCACGTCGCGCTTGCCATTGTCGGTCAGCAGGCCATCGCTTTGTGCTTCTTCCAGAATCCACTGGAACGCATCGAGAGCCGGAGCACTTTCGTCCTGCAAGTAGCTGCCGCCGACATCGGAGTGCACCCCGGCAAAATGCGCCTGCACGATGTCCTGCCTGGTGCCCTGGGCGGCAAGCAGCGGCGTCTCTTCGGGTGGCAATGGGTCGCCCCAGGGGTTCTTCTGGAAATAGCAGCGGTGCTCATCAATCGAGATGGCATGCCTGCCTTTCCGGACCAGTGGGTTTTGCCCATCGAACAGCAGGCGCACCGGATTGTAAGCCCAGCCGATGGAGGACACGGTATCCCAAACGCCCACGAAGTGAATGGTGATCTCGCGCGAAAAAGTATCGCGAAAGGCCGCCGCGAGCGGGTCGGTGCCCAGCCGCTTCCTTCCGCGTGCGTAAGCTTTTCGGCTGGCATCCGAGAACATCTGCAGCAGGTAGGCCAGGTGCCCCTCGTTCCCGGGACAGAGAAGACCATACATACTGAGGGCACCCGTCAAAGCGCGCACGGTATACGCGCCCCGCGAAAAGCCGAAGAGGTAAACCCGGTCGCCCGCGGCATAGTTACGCATCAGGAACAGGTAAGCGTCCTGCAGGTTGGGGATAAAGCCCGCGGCCATGGTCAGGCCGGCGAGCTGGGAAAGCTTCTTTCCGACCCGGGTGCTGCGATGCGGAGAGCCCATCGTCCCGACGCCGGGATGGTAGTAGGTGACCTGCTCCCGGTTTTCCTTGAGGCAGGTGTAGAGCCGGACGACGTTGGAGTTCGTTTCGCAAAACTGATTGCCCGTGCCATCGCAGCAGATCACGATGTTTTTTCCGACTGCATTTTCGACGCTCATGGATGCCGCCTTTCCTCCATTGAAGTGGCGTGGCGCTCGCGCCCACAGGGACACGCACGGTTGAAAGCAGGCTCGGCGAGCGACGAGCCTGGTCCGTCGGACAAGCGATATGGGGGAGGTACCAGGAGCCGGGGGGGCGCCTCGGGGAGCCTGGCTCACTCCGTGTCTTCAACGGAGGTGGTCAGCGCCAGGTCGACGAGCCTGCGATGGGGACCGCGTTTCTGGTGCACGCTTCAACTCCCTGCAATCAGCTTGAGCGCAGCGAGGGAAGGCTGGAAGAAGTATTCGCCGCCCCTGGTGGAAACGAAGTGCTGCAACTCAATCGACTGCGGCGCTGCGCCCGCTTTGAATGGACACACCAGGGGCGCGGGCGAGACCTGCGACATCACCGGGTCGACGCCATCGCCGGGCTGGGGGAAGTCGGGGTTGTTGACCCACGCATTCTGAACGAATTCAAACTGTGCAGCAATGCTCTTCTGGTAGGCGAGAAAAAGCAGGCCACGCTGTTCGCCGTCCTCGTGGAAGGTGTCGCCCAGGCTGCCGTTTTCAGGGATGGGCACTTCTGGTCCATACGGAATGCCGCGGCGGATCAGGCGGTGCGTCTGGGTCGCGCTTTCATGCAGGGCGCTGTTCGGATCGACGGCTCCCGCGCTGGTCAGAAACTGCTCGTCCCGCGGGTATGCCTTGCGCACGTGGCCCGAGCGCGGCACAAGGCTCCCGGACAGATCCTCCCCATACTCGAAGTCGTTGATGTGCTCGGGCGACAGCAGCGCAGGGTTCGACCTGGATGGGTCGCCCAGCGCCGTGCCTGGGCTGCCGCTCACAGGGTCAGACAGCGCCTCCATGGGGCAGCCGCTACGAAAGCGTCCGACGATCTTGGCGCCGAGCACCTCGGGATCGATTGCCAAGGTCCTGGCGGTCGCGCCAACGCTGTTGCGAAAGCCGGCAACATCCTGTGCCAGTTTGCGGAAGACCAGGAACGATCCATTGCGCGTCCAGGCAGGTCCCCCGCTGCTCACGGGTCCAGGGTCAGGGTTCGGCCCGTCCCAGGTGCCCGCCGGACGCTCGGCGATCTGCGTGGGGTACCCGAGCACAAACTCTCCAGGCCAGAGCAGATCCTGCCCCGGGATGCCCTGCGCGGTAGTTTGCGGCGGAGGCGTGTGCGTCGAGGGGGTAAAGCCGCGTATCCCCGGCTGCGAGATGCCATCTTTGAAGCCGAAATGCTCGTTGCCGGAACCACTCACCGGGTTCTCGCCACACTCGTCGTGACACAGCGTCATGCCACTGCCCGGCAGCGTCGCCAGCAGTGTGGCAACATTGGCTTCCAGCGTGGCCGCAACGTCGGCGGCAAGCATGACCAGCAGGTGCAAGTGTTCGCGGTCCTGCGCCCATTGCTCCCATTGCGCCGGAGCGTTGCCATCCAGATCGCCGATGATAGCGGCACGGGCGCTCATGCCTTGCCGGAAGTCTTCGGGAAGCTGTGCCACGTCCGCTGCCTGCAGTTTCACCAGCCCCGGATAGTTGAATGCGATGTTGAGCCATGCGGCCACCGGCATGTTCTCTTCCCTGCCCTGCTGCCTGCGGCGCTCGGCTTTGTACTCTTCGTTGAACGCCTTGACCGCAGGCGTGAACGAAACCTGCCCTTTCGCGACAAGGTCACGCAGCCATCGTCTGGCGGAGTCTGCGTCGTGAATACTGAGAAACAGAAAACGCTGGTGATCCTTGTTGAAGCCGGCCAGGATGTTTCCCTGGATCTCTGGGAGTTCCAGGTTCGGAGTGTCGGAGAGGGTCCCGACGGGCGCGACAGACGCAGCGGCCATGGCAAAACCTTTCAAGCGGAGATAGGTACCTTACTTACACAAGCGCCAGTGAGGGGGAGAAGGTGCCAGCCGCAGGGATGGCGGCACGCGGCGTACCGGCCGGGCTGCTGGTTTGCAGTCTGGCCGGACGCAACATTGTTCCGGCGTACGTGTTTCACAGTCTGGAGGAATCACTCAAGGCCTGCTCCGGCTGTGCCTCGTCAGGAAACAGAAGCGCCCGCGGCCAGGATGGCTTCCGAGTAGCAACCACAGCACGACCTTCTATCTCGCAGTTACTTTCGAGTGTTGCGGGATTTCGCGGCAAATGCCCTGAAATGTAACAGTTGCTTTGCGGCGTTGAGATCAAAGTCCGGCGGCATCTATCTCTTCCTGGTTTTCGAGTGATAGGCTGCGCACTGGACACGGAACGCAGTGGGGACGAGCTCCGAAGCTGCACATGGATATCAGTGAAAATGAGCAAGAATCGAAGCGTCATGACTGCGGCATTCTGTGGAACGGCTTTTCTGACTTTGAATGGCTGCGGCTTTGTGAGGATCCCCCTCGTGGTACCGCCCCAGCGCATCCTGTTTGTCGGAGACGGTTTTACCAGCGCCCAGTCCTCCCAGGTACAGCAGTTCAATAGTGGCGGCACGCAGAACGCGTCTACGGGCTCTTCGCTGGTCGTCGATGAGAACTACGGTCAAACCGGTGCGCGCGCTGAAGTGCCGTCTGGCCCGTGGGGCGGCGTCCCTGGTATTTTCGCCGGACTCGCTGCAGAAGCGGGACTTAACTACGACGTGCATATCGAAGCGATCGCAAGCTCCACGCTGGCCGCCAACTACGCGGCCGCACATTCAGTGGTCAACCAGTCCAAGTGGGACTCGGTAGTGCTGCAGGAGAACTACGCCAACCTGATCCCGGCGCAGCCTTTCCTTCCAACGTACGCCGGCAGCCCAGGCTCCTTCTGCGACAGCGTGCAGACAATCGAACAGGGTGTGCACGCGGCAGCACCCAAAGCCAGCGTCTACCTCTTTGAACCGTGGCCCAGTCTTGCGACAGCTTTGTCGGTGAGCGGGCCGCCCGACTCCACCGCGTCGGCGAACACCCTTACCGCTACCCTCGGCAACATCGGTGTCCAGTATCACGATGTCTATTACCGCGCAGCGGAGCTGGACGGGAACATCACCGCTGTCGCTCCTGTTGGAGAAGCGTGGGTGCGAGCGGTTGCCGCAAGCACAGGGATGGCAACACAACTCTGGTCCGGACCGCAGCCCCTGGAAACACCGGACAACAATGCGCAGGATTACGTGTATGCAAGTACGCTTGGCGCCTATCTGAGCGGCCTTGTGCTCTTTCAGCAGATTACCGCTGTGGATGTCACCACGTTCGGTGGCACTGAGGTAGTCGCACAACAGCTTGGTATCTCTTCTGCCAACGCTATCCTGCTGCAGGAGTTAGCCCAGACGGCGATCAAGGGAGCGAGCTCAACCCAGATTGCAAACCCCTATCTGCCGAACGATCCCTGCAGCTACCGGTAGGAGGGCGCACCTAAATCGTACAGGCCCGGCAAAGCTCTTGGGATTTCCACTCTTGACTTCGCAGTCTGCCGCGCCTGACAGTATCCGTGACGTCGCCTTAAGTTCGACACGCGATGTATGTGAGCGTGCATGATCTTTCTGCGTGCGCACGGAGGCGGTATGACGTTTGGCAACGACGCAGGTCTTGCCGATGGCCGCGCATACCTGCTTTGTTTGTGCGCCGCGCTTTCGAGACTTGCACGATCCACCACGTTGCGACTGCGTCGCTGCGCGGCTTGTCCCGTTCAGCCATCCGCAGGGCATCGCTGCACAGGGCGCGCGCGGACGGTAAGCAGGGGTGCTTTGTTCCTGCTTGCGCTCGGCCCCTCGTGGTGCCAGGCCCAAACAGCGCCCACACAATGGGTCGCCTCGTGGGCAGCCGCGCAGCAGACGCCGGAGCCGCGCAATGCCCTGGCCGCGCATGACTACCGCGACATGACCCTGCGCCAGATCGTGCATCTTTCCGCAGGTGGAGCTTCGCTTCGGCTCAAGCTCTCAAACGCCTTTGGAACGGCGCCGCTGCACCTCACCTCCGTTCACGTGGCGCAAGCCCGCTCTCCGGCAGACAGCGCCATCGTTCCAGCCACGGACGCTTCCCTGTTGTTCAGCGGCCAGGCTGACGTGACCATACCGGCGGGTGCAGAATACTGGTCGGACCCGGTTCCGTTCGCGGCTGCTCCCTCGTCCGACCTTGCCATCTCGATTCACTATGACGAGGCACCGTCCGCGCAGACCGGGCATCCCGGATCCCGTGCCACCTCGTACTACGTGCATGGAGAGCAAGCGGCACAGCCCTTTCTTGCATCCGCGATCCGGACGGAACACTGGTACCAGATCGCTGAGGTGGATGTGGCGACCGGCAGCCGGTCCCTGAGCGTTGTTGCTTTCGGCGACTCCATCACCGACGGGCACGGAGCCACAACCAACGCGAACGACCGCTGGCCGGATGTGCTTGCGAGCAGGCTGCAGGGCGCGCCGGAAACAGAGCACGTGGGTGTTGTCAACGTCGGGATTGGTGGCAACCGGGTGCTGCTGGACGATCTTGGTCCGAACGCACTGGCCCGCTTTGATCGCGATGTGCTTGCCCGCTCGGGTGCTGCTGTCGTGATCGTCCTCGAAGGCATCAACGATCTAGGAACCCTGACCGCGCACGGCGAGGCGAGCGCTGCCCAGCACGCCACGCTTGTAAGGAATCTGCTGGGCGCTTATCAACAGATGATCGATCGCGCCCACGCCCACGGTATCGCGGTGATCGGCGGCACGATCCTTCCCGATGGGAACTCGAACTACTATCACCCCGATGCGCAGAGCGAGAGCGATCGCACGACGATCAACCAATGGATTCGCACACCCGGGCACTTCGATGAGGTTGCCGATTTCGATCACGCTGTCGCCGACCCTGCGCACCCGGGTCAGCTGTTGCCCGCGTTTGACTCCGGCGATCACCTGCATCCCTCTCCGGCCGGCTACCAAGCGATGGCGCAATGCGTACCCGTGGACAGAATGATTTCCCCTCATGCGAGCCTGATTCCCTCGGCCCGCGGCAATCGCCGTTCCAAGTCAGGAGACTAAGTCATCGCCATTGATCGACTGAAACAATGCCAGCTGACGGCACGCAAAGGCAAGGCGATGCTCCGGGCAGCCATTTGCGTTCTGTTGCTGGCTGGCTCGCACTCGGCGGGCGCAGAAGATGGCTCGGCCGGCTGGCTGCGTTATGCACCACTTACCGGCGCGAGCCGCGCGGCGTGCCAGCACCTGCCAACCAGATTGGTAGTGCTCGGCGGCGAGCAGCCCACCATTGCCAGGGCGGCGCAGGAGCTGCAGCAGGGCCTCGCAGGCATGTGCGGCATTACGCTGCAAGTGGTGGTTGCACCGGGTAGCCGTCCGGCCTTTGTTCTCGGGACCATCGGCGACCTCAAGTCAGCGAAGCTATTTGCAACCACACCGGCGTTGCCCGGCGCAGAGGGCTTTACCCTGGCGCCGTCTGACGGGGGCTACCTGATTGCAGGCGCGGATGCGCGTGGCGTGCTGTACGGGAGCTTCGCTATGCTGCGCATGCTTGCCATGGGCGAGCGCATACGCGTCGCTCGCAGTGAGACACCAGCGGCGCAGGTTCGATGGACCAATGAATGGGACAACCTCGATGGGTCGATTGAGCGCGGCTACGCGGGACGCTCCATCTTTTTCGAGAACGGCCGGGTGCGGTCCGATCTTGGTCGCGTGGGCTTTTACGGCCGCCTGCTTTCGTCGGTAGGGATCAACGGCATCACGATCAACAACGTCAACGCAGATGTACGCATGCTCACGCCGGAGATTGTGGACGGTGTGGCGCGCATCGCAGCAGAGCTGCGCCCCTTTGGTGTTCGCGTGTCCCTGGCAGTGGACTTCTCAAGCCCGAAAGCAATCGGCGGGCTCGATACCTTTGATCCCTTGGACCCTGCTGTTGCACGCTGGTGGGCCGAGCAGATCGAAGCACTGTACCGAAAGATTCCTGATTTTGCGGGCTTCACCGTGAAGGCTGACTCCGAGGGGAAGCCCGGTCCATCGCAGTATGGGCGAACGCCCGCACAAGCAGCCAACATGCTCGCCGCAGCGCTCAAGCCTCACGGCGGCGTGGTGCTGTATCGCGCATTCGTTTACAACCATCACCTTGACTGGAACGACCTGAAGGCGGACCGGGCACGGGCCGCGTACGACATCTTTCACCCGCTCGACGGCACCTTTGCCGACAACGTGATTCTGCAGATCAAGAACGGCCCGATCGACTTCCAGGTACGCGAACCCGTATCTCCACTCTTTGCCGGACTGCGAAAAACAGACGAGGCGATCGAGCTTGAGGTGTCGCAGGAATACACGGGACAGCAGCGTCACCTTGTGTATCTTGTGCCGCAATGGAAGACGTACCTGGACACCGATATGCGGGTAGATGGGCACAGCGCACCACTACAGTCCATTGTGGAGGGACAGTTGTTTCACCGGCCGGTGGGCGGCTTCATCGGCGTTGCCAATGTTGGGCTGGATACGAACTGGATGGCGCATCCACTCGCGATGGCCAACCTGTATGGCTTCGGCCGGCTCGCGTGGAACCCCGGCCTGAGCTCCGAGCGCATCGTGGATGAATGGACCCGACAGTCGTTTGGCAACAAGCCGCTTGTGGATCATGTGATTGAAGACATGCAGCTTCGCTCCTGGTCCATCTACGAGAACTACACGGGACCGCTCGGCCTCGGCACACTGGTAGACATCATTGGGCCACACTTCGGCCCGGGACCTGCGTCTGCAGAACACAACGGGTGGGGCCAGTGGCTGCGCGCCGATGCGCAGGGCATCGGCATGGATCGTACAGTGGCGACGGGGACCGGCTACACGGGGCAGTATCCGCGGGAGCTTGCGGCACAGTATGAAGATATCGCGCAATGCCCCGAGCCCCTGCTGCTGTTTATGCACCACGTGCCTTACACCTACCGGCTCCACTCGGGCGAGAGCGTGGTGCAGCACGTGTACGACACGCACTATGACGGAGCAGAACAGGCGATGCAGCTTGTGTCGGAGTGGCAATCCCTCGCGCGCCACATCGATGCCGAGCGCTACAGCAAGGTGCTGGCGCTGCAGCGTGGACAGGCAGGGTTCGCCATTGTTTGGCGCGACACGATCACGAACTGGTTCGCACAGCAGTCTGGCGTCGCAGACGCGCAAGGCCGCGTTGGGCATCTGCCGGATCGGATCGAAGCAGAATCCATGCAGCTGCACGGGTACCAGGTCCATGCCGCCACACCTTCAGAGATGGCCAGCGGCGGCAACGCAGTTACCTGCGCTACGACCCGTTGCACGGCCAGCACGGTTTTGGACCGGCCCGCGGGCTGGTATCGCCTCTCGGTTGGTTATTACGACTACCATGACGGCGCTTCCCGGTTCACGCTGACGCTCAACGGAAACAGCGTGGGCCAGTGGTCAGCCGATGATGATCTCCCAATGAACAACATGAGCGGCACGACCGCAACGCGCTGGACGCACTGGATGCCGCTTGCGCTGAGTCCCGGAGACACGTTGCAACTGACTGCTACGCCGCAGGGTGGTGAACCAGCCCCGGTGGACTACCTGGAGCTCACACCGGTCGCGACGCCGGCACACAGGACGCACTGACACTTCTTTTTGCGCCACAGCAGGCATGGTGGACCATAGGGGGCAGCTTGCCGGTTCTTTCCTGCTGGCTTGCCGCGCGGAGGGCATGTCCGTCTCTCCCGTGCTTACCCACGCGACCAACAAAGTAAATGCACAGCGTGTGCGCTTCCCTGCCGAATTTGCCATCTACTGAGTCAACCGGTGCGGCTGTCAGCGCCGTCTCGTGTCGCCAGGTGAAATCGGTTTCCGCGGGTCTCGCGTTGGAGCTTTGCACCCTCGGCCGCAATAAGGAGCCACATCCTGAATCACACCGATCCGGCACCCCGGCAAAGCAGCCACAACATCCCCCGCTTCTTCGTGGAGCATCCTTCCATCGCATGGTTGCTGGGCGTTCTTGTACTGGTAGCGGGCGTGTTTGCGTACACCATCATGCCCAAGCTGAAAGACCCGGTGACGCCCAATCGCGAAGCGCTTGTGATCGTAAACTGGCCCGGCGCGAGTGCGGAGCAGGTAGAGCAGCAGGTGACAAGGCGTGTCGAAAGTGTGATTTCTCAAAGCGACATGGTCAGCGACATCAGCTCGGCATCCCGTCCGGGCGAGGCCATCCTTCAATTCACGCTGGATGAGTTTCACGTTAAGGACACAGCGAAAGAGTTCGACGATGTCGGCGTCAAGCTGGCGCAGGTAGCGGGGCTGCCTGATGGCGCCGGGCCGGTGCAATACTTCAACGATTACGGCGACACCACGACGCTGATGCTCACGGTTGCAAGTCCGCCCGAGCCGGACGTGGAGTTCCGGCGCCGCGCGCAGCAGATCCAACCTGCGATTGAAGCCGCGAGGAAGAGCGCCGGGGACCCGGGCAATGGCGTGTCCGTCGTTTTCGCTACGCCTCGGGATATCGATACGACTGACCTCGCCGACATGGTGCGACAGCTGTCCGGCAACCTCGTGCGCAGGCAACTGGTTCTTGATCCTCGCGTACTCGTCACCCCGGGGGCCGTGTTCCTCGATGGAACCTCCACGCGAAGCGAAGCGGAGATCAGCCAGGCCGTAGCGGAGTATGGAGTGCACCGCGTGGGTGCCGGCGACCTCAACCCCGGGATCTGGCCCGCAGTGGTCCTGCACCAACCCTCCGAGCTTGAGAGCCGGCTCCGGAAGCTGAGCCCGGACCGATACAACTCGCGCGAGCTTGATGTATTTACAAACGAGATCATGCGCAGCCTGCAGACCGTGCGCCTGGTAACAAAAGTGGCACGGACACAGTCTGCAACGGAACAGGTCTATCTCACCTTTGACCCTGAGCGCCTTGTCTCGGCCCATCTGAATCCCCTGGTCGTGCCGACCCTGCTTCACGATCGCAACACAGTGATCGCCGGTGGGCAGATCGGTGCGAGCACGCGTACTGAGGTCGTAGCGCAGGGGCCGCTGCACAGCGTCGGCGACCTCGCGATGCTGCCCCTTCCAAAAGGCAAAGCCGGTGGTACCGCGCATCTCAACGACGTCTTCAGTGTGGAGCGGAGTGACGAGGCTCCACCCGTCTTTCTGAACTTCCTCAGCTATCGCGATGCAGCCGGCAACTGGCGGCAGGGTTCTGCCGTCACGATCACCGCAAACATGCGAGCCGACCGCCAGATCGGAGACTTCGCAAAAGCAGTCAACGCAAAGCTTGAACAAGCGAGGAAGCTGCTCCCGCAGGATCTCGTCATCCGACGTACCTCGGACCAGCCGCGCCAGGTGCAGGAGAACGTTTCCCTGTTCATGGCCTCGCTCTGGGAAGCTGTGATTCTTGTTGTGCTGGTGTCGCTGGTGGGTTTCTGGAGCTGGCGCTCTGCCGCGCTCGTGGCGGCATCGATCCCCATCACACTGGCACTCACGCTTGCCATGGCCGCGCTGGTCAAGGTCAGCCTGCAGCAGGTCGCCATCGCAAGCCTGATCATCGCGCTCGGACTACTTATCGATGACCCGGTGGTCGCCGGCGATGCAATTGAGCGTGAACTCGCAGCCGGTACACCGCGGGCGATCGCAGCCTGGCTTGGACCGACCAAGTTATCGCGAGCCATTCTCTTTGCCACTATTACCAACATCCTCGCGTACCTTCCTTTTCTGCTGCTGCGCGGTGATATTGGACACTTCATTCGTTCGCTTCCCCTGGTCATTACCTGCTCGCTGGTGGCGTCGCGCATTGTGTCCAAGACGTTCGTTCCGCTGCTGGGTCACCTCTTGCTCCGTCGGGAGCCAGGCAAAGACACGCTGCCGCTACTGGCTGAAAAGCCCGAGCATGGATTCGCCTCTCGCTACTTCAACGCGGGGCGCTGGGCCATCACGCACCGCAAGCGAGTGCTGGCAATAGCATTACTCCTGCTGTGTGTTGGCGGCATCGCTTCGTCGCGTCTCAACTCCGCGTTTTTCCCGTATGACCTGCAGTACCTTTCCTATGCCGATGTGTGGCTGCCTGAGGGAGCCACGGTGATGGAAACCCGAGCGACCAGCACCCAGGTCGAAGACATCATCAAGAGCGTTTCCGACACCTACGCTGCCGATCATAAACGACCGCATCCGGGCACTCCCATCCTCAAGTCGCTGACGACATTTGTCGGTGGAGGCGGTCCGCGCTTCTGGGACTCGGTGGCGCCGGAGCCGCCGCATCCGAATTATGCAGAGATCCTGATCGAGACGATGGACAAGCGGGATACGAGCGCGCTGGTGCCGCTGCTGCAGGCAGAGATCTCCCGCAGAGTCACCGGGGCCCGGGTCGACGTGCGGCAGCTCGAGACAGGACCAGTAATCAGCGCCCCGGTTGCTGTCCGTATCGTGGGACCAAACGCGGAAACCCTGCTGCATCTGTCTGCGCAGCTCCAGGGCATCTTCAAGCGCGACCCGAGCGCGCTCCGCGTTCGCGATGACTGGGGCGGCGGCCGCACGGACCTTGCCTTGTCCGTGGATCCGGACAAGGCAGCCAGGGCCGGTGTTACCAACCAGGATGTAGCGCGGTCTTCCGCGATGAACACCAGCGGACTACCCGTGGGCAGCCTGATCGAAGGAGATCGCACGCTCCCCATCGTTATGCGCCAGCATCATGGCGAGCGCGCGTTCCTTACGGACACAGCAAACCAGTACGTTTATCGCCCGGGCGGCACATCGCCCGTGCCCCTCCGCGATATCGCGTCTTACAGACTCGCTCCACAAACCGCGCTGCTGCGTCGCTATAACGGTTCGCCGGCCATCACGGTGTCCTGCTACCCAGCCGACGGAAGCTTAGCTTCCACTGTGCTCAAGCGAGCAAGGCCGGCGATCACCAGCTTAACCAGGAATCTCCCCGCTGGATATTCGCTCAGCATTGAAGGTGAGGACAAGGCGCAGAACAGCGGATTCGGCGACCTCGCAATCGCGCTTGGTGCGTCCGTGCTGACCATCTACCTCGTGCTGATGGTGCAGTTCCGCAACATCGTCAAGCCACTGATCGTCTTTGCCGCCATACCCTTCGGCTGCATCGGTGCTTTTCTTGCGCTTGCCATCATGGGTGAGCCCTTTGGCTTCATGGCATTCCTGGGGGTGGCTAGTCTGATCGGCGTTATCGTGAGCCACATCATCGTGCTCTTCGATCGCATCGAGGAGCAACAGGCGCAGGGCGAGCCCTTGCTGGACACGCTGCTCAATGCCGGGCTGCTGCGTGCGCGTCCGGTGCTGGTCACGCTGGCTGCGACGACTCTCGCCCTGGTCCCACTGGCTGCGCATGGCGGCCCACTCTGGAAGCCGCTTTGCTACGCCGAAATAGGCGGGTTGCTGCTCTCAGGGCTGGTGACGCTTGTTCTTGTGCCTACTCTCTATGCCTTCTTCGTGCTGGATCTAAAGTGGATTCGCTGGGCGCCGCAGGATGTCGAGCGCGATGTGGAGCGCGAGATGGAGCCGAGTTAACACCTGGCGCTTGCCTGATTGCAGAGCGCCCGCCACGCGCGAAGTTCTGAGCGAGCGAGTGCGCTTGCGGAACAGTCCTCGCGCCTGCCAAGCCGAGGTACCTGGCGCGTGAGCAACGATCTCACCCGGGTACCTTCTCTCCTTTTTCCTTCGCATCGGGATTGCCTTGTTTCGCGCTCTGGTTCTCGGCCGCGCTGTTGATCTCGGCGCCGAACAGCAAGGCCAGGCCGGACACGTAGAGCCAGAGAAGCAGAATCATCACCGCGCCGATCGATCCGTATGTCTTGGTGTAGCTGTCAAAGTGGTGCAGGTAGATACGGAACGCAAGCGAAGCCCCGATCCAGGTGAGGATGCCCACGCCCGCACCGGGAGTGATCCATCGCCATTTGGGCTGTTCCACATCCGGGCCGAGATAGTAGGTGACGGCGAAGATCATGCTCAGCAGGAAGAGGATGACGACCCACTCCGCAGCGTGCCATGTCAGTGATGCTGCCGCGCTCAGCTTCGTGGATGCGAGCAGGTGTGGCAGGTACGCGCCCAGCAGCGTGGCGGCCCCTGCTGCCAGCGCGAGCACCAGGAAGCTTAGGGTAAGCAGGATTGCGATCAGGCTGCGCTTCCAGTACGGTCTGCCCTCGGTCACCTCATAAACGGAGTTAAGCGCGTCCTGTACCGCGGAAACGCCGGCAGTGGCGGACCACAGCGCGGCCAGCGCGCCAAAGGTGAACAGGCCGCCGTTGTTGCTGCTTTTCACAATCTGGGTGAACGAGTCGCGCACCAGTGCGAAGGAGGTCTCCGGCAGCACCGTGCCGAGGCCGCCCAGCAGTTCGTCGCGCAGCTTTGGACCCTCGCCCGCCAGGATGCCCAGCGAGGCAGCGACCAGGATCATCGCGGGAAACAGCGAGAGGAAGAAGTAGTACGCGAGCTGCGCCGCCCGACCCGTGATGTCGTTGCGCCCCGCGGATCGAACCGCCTCCACCATGATCCCCTTGCTTGCCTCACTCCACTTCATTGCTTGACGCTCCCTGGTCTTCAACCCGCGTTCGTTCAGATGCTGCAACCTTGATGCGGCATGGCAGCATGCGAATACATGGTTGGACCGCCCGCAAGCGCGAGGGCAGAGCGATGTCGATAGGGCAGGAAGAATGGGCCGCCTTTGACGACCTGCGGTTGAGAACGTGTACCTTGCCTGGCGGAGAAATTTGTGCCGGCACTACGCAGGTCTTGTGGCCGCAGGCTCGACCAACAGCGAGTTGAGCCTACGGCTGGAACAGCAGTGGGGCGAAATGAATCAGGTTATCGCGCCAGACCGGCCATTGGTGGTGTCCGGGCGTCTCCACCGCGGTGACGGGCAAACCCTGGGCCTTGAGTATGGCGATGGCGTCGCGGTTCGGTTTCAGCAGCGCATCATCGACGCCGCAGGCCATCCACAGCAGATGAAGATTGGCCTTCTGCGGGGCGAGCGTGGGCAGGGCTGCAAGCGTCTCCGCGTGGAGTCCCGCCGAGAACGTCCCGATCCAGCCGAAGGTGTCCGTGTGGTTAAGCCCGGTCATCAGGCTCTCTCCGCCGCCCATGGACAGGCCTGCGATGGCGCGATGGTCGCGGTCTTTGAGGACCGGATACTCCGCCTCCACCCTAGGGATGATTTCAGTGAGAAGCATGCGCTGAAAGAGCTCGGTGTTCTGGGTGTTGAGAGCAGGCGTTCGACCGGGTTTGAGCACGGCGAGATTGCCGTAGCCGAGGGTCATGACCACGATCATCGGCCGGGCTTTGCCCGAGGTGATCAGGCTGTCAAAGATGGCATTAGCCTTGCCGGCGGAGAGCCAGCCGTCGGCGCCATCGGAGTAGCCGTGGAGGAGATACAGGACCGGGTACTTCGTCTTGGCCTTGGGGTCGAAGCCTGGCGGGGTGTAGACGTAGTACTCGTCCTGATCGGCAGGCGCATTGAGCACGACGCTAGTGGGGTACACGTAGTGCGTGACCGCACCATGCGCAATGTTCTGGGTCTCCCATGGCCTGGGTGGATTGCCGGGGATGGTGAAGGTGTTGACGAGCTCCTGGAGGTTGATCTGGATGGTCGGATTGCGTGTATCCAGAACGTAGCTGCCGTCCACACGGAATCGATAGGAGTAAATCTCGGGCGTGTAGGGTTCGGTGGTCACGCTCCACAGGCCGGCAGGATCCTGGGCCATGGGCAGGCTGGCGCCTTCAATGCTCACCGAAACCTCCTTCGCGTTGGGAGCAGCGATGCGCAGGGTGACAGAGTGATCGGGGTGCACTTCCGGCGAGAGGTAGTTGGGTGCGGGCGCCGGCTGGGCCGGCAGGTTTGGCTGGGAAGCATCCGTCGTGCGGGCAGTAGGATTCTGGGCCACTGCGAGGGGAATGGCGAAGGCGAGAAGCACCGACAACATCACTGGCTTGCGCATGCCAGAGAGTCTATCGCGGGCGTTGCGGCGCTGTGCAAGCACGAGGCAGCGCTGGCCTCGTGCGGTGTTCATGCAATATCGCGCGTGCACGATCGATACCCGTCTCCTGGCACGACAGCAGAACCCGGCCGCATGTGTTGTGCGCGAACGAGTCAGCACGAGAATGCGGCTGCTCTTGCTTCCGCGCCGCCTTCGCCAGTACGCTAGGACTGGAGTTCGATGGGTGAACCGCGGGAGATGCTGTCACAAGCAGCCCGATCGGGAGGCACCCCTCGAAGTTCGGCCGCAACGCGAGCCGCTGCTGGTTCTCAAGAGCACACTTCTACGCCTAGGTGCAGCACGATGGCCGGATGCCGTGGATGTCTCAAGGGGTCGCACAGCTCGTTGTTTCGAACTGCGAAAGTGGCGAAATTGGCAGACGCACCAGACTTAGGATCTGGCGGGGTAACCCATGGGGGTTCAAGTCCCCCTTTCGCACCAAACCTTGCACACCTCCGGGCGCGCGCCCGGGCGGTGTAGTCTAGTTGCATTATGAGTTCTTCACCCAATCAGCCAACCTTTGCCGTAACCCAGGGCGCCAACTACCGTGAGACCTACGCGAACAGCGTTCAGGTCCGTGTCAGCGTCTGGGACATCTTCCTCCTTTTTGGCCTCGCGCACCCCACCTCGCCCGATGACGTAGTCATCGAGAACCAGCAGGGCATCTACCTGAGCCCGCAGCAGGCCAAGGCGTTGTTCAACATCCTCGGTCAGAACCTTGCGCAGTATGAGCAGACCTTTGGACAGATTGCGCTCGAGCCGGTCGGCCCGCGCCCGGTCCAGTAAATACCGCTTGCCTAAAGCTTCACAGGAGCGTGCAGCGCCGAGGCGCACCGGCCCGGCGTCTGCCCTCCAGCTTCTCCTGATCTGGGCGTTTGTATCCGCGGTGCTTGTTTTTGCGCATGCTTCCCTGCTGCGCCTCCCCTACTACTGGGACGAAGCCGGTTACTACATCCCCGCCGCGTACGACTTCTTCCGCACCGGCACGCTGATCCCCTTCTCGACCCTCACCAATGCACACCCGCCTGGATTGTCGCTGTACCTGGCAGCAGCGTGGAAGCTGTTTGGCTTCGCTCCCCTGGTCACGCGGGTCGCGATGTGCCTGGCAGCCGCAACGGCCCTCGTCGCGGTGTACCGGATCGTACTCGACGCGCTTGAAAGCCACACTGCCGCCGCTGCCGTGACACTGCTTACCGCGGCCTACCCCGTCTGGTTTACACAAAGCAGCCTGGCACACGCCGACACACTCGCCGCAGCCGCCACGCTGTGGGGGCTCCGCTTTGCCTGCAGTGGTGCGGCGTCGCAGCGATCCGTACGATCCATACGGCGGTCAGTATGGGCTGCGGCCCTCTGTTTCACCCTTGCCGGGCTCACCAAGGAGATCGCCATCGGCACGCCCCTGGCGCTTGCCTCCTGGGAGTTGATCGGCCTCCTGCGTCGAAGTGTGCGTAGCAGGCCACTCGTTTGGCCGCGGATCGAGCGGGCTTTCGCGTTGATGACGCCGGTGCTGCCGCTGGCCACCTGGTTTGCCTACCACCGGTGGCGTACGGGCTTCATGTTCGGCAACCCGGAATACCTCCGCTACAACGCGAGCGCCACGCTTTCGGGGACGCGCATCCTGCTGGCGCTGGCACATCGCGTGCTGCACCTCACGGCGCACCTCAACCTGTTTGTTCCGGTGGCCGTTGCACTCGGCAGCTTGCTGCTGCCCGTGCTTCCGATGCGCGGCCGCCTGCATCGGGACCTGCTGCTTCAGCTCTGGGTTGTGATCGTCGCCAATGCACTGCTGTTCTCTGTGTTGGGCGGCGCGCTGCTCACGCGGTACCTGCTGCCTGTGTACCCGCTGGTGCTGCTGCTCGCGTTTTCAGCGGTGTACGCACGCTTCCGCCACTGGGCCTGGTTCGTCGTGCTCGGCACCGCTGCCTTCGTTGGCGGCCTCATGCTGCCACCTCCCTACCGCGTCGCTCCCGAGGACACGTTGAGCTACCGGGATGCCATCGTGCTCGAGCAGGAGGCGATCGCCGTGGTCGAGACGAGCTATCCGCACAGCACGGTGCTGTCCGCCTGGCCCGTCACCGATGGGCTGCGCAAGCCGGAGCTTGGCTATGTCCATGCGCCGGTCGCCGTGGTGCCTATCGATAACTTCTCGCTGCCGGCGCTGCAGGCCCTGGTGGTGGCAGGCCCCCGAGGCGAGCGCCAGTCGTATTCGACCGCGATCGTGTTTTCGACCAAGTACGCGCCGCCCGGGCTGAGCCTCTCGCTGGGCCGCTGGGGCGAGCAACAGGAAGAACGGTACTTCGCCCTGCACCACGACCTCGACGCCCAAAGCGTCGCCCAGTTGCTGGGTGGCTCCGTGGTGTGGCAGCAGCATCGCGGTGGCCTCTGGGCTTCGGTGCTGCGTTTTGACCACCCCCAGCTGACCCGCCTCGCGCCCCTCTTATAATCAGGAGCGAGCCGGCCACCCCAGTCGCGGCTTGCAAGGAGTAAGCCCTGCCGCGTTTCGCACCGACGCCCGTTCTGCTTCCGCTGCTGCTCGCTGTTTCCGGGCTGGCTGCATCCACACTGCACGCCCAGCAGACCAGCGGCGCGCCCGAACCCTCCTCCGCAGGACGCCCGCAGCCGGGCATGGCCACCGCTGAATCAGCCCAGGCGCATGGCGAACTGCTGTTGACGCTTCCCTTTGAAAATGTAGGCACAGTCGCCAGCGTCGACTGGATCGGCGCAGCCTTTCCGGAGATCCTGAACCGGCGCTTCGCCGCCGCAGGCTTTTTGCCGATCAGCCGAAACGACCGCGCCTACGCTTTCGACCACCTCGGCCTTCCGCCCGACTTCCAGCCGACCCATGCGAGCACGCTTCGCCTTGCGCAGACGCTGGACGCAGACTCCGTTTTGCTCGGCACCTACCAGGTGGATGGCACACGCATCACAGCCACCGTGCGCGTGCTGGACATGGCCGACCTGCGCGAAGGCGCCCCACTGGTCGAGTCGGCCGACCTGAGCCGGCTGCCTGACGTGATCAATGCGCTGGCCTGGCGGGTGGTGCGGCAGCTCGACCCCACGTACCCGGTGGCCGAAGAAACCTTTGTCGCCGCCGACAGCAAACTCCGGCTCGACGCGTTTGAAGACTATGTGCGCGGACTGGTGCAGGGTTCGCCCGAAGACCGCCTGCGTCGTTTGCGCGATGCGGTGCGCCTCGACCCCACTTACGGACCAGCCTGGCTGGCGCTGGGCGATGCAAGCTTTGCCGCGCAGGACTACGAGGGCGCGGCGACCGCCTACGGCCATCTCACTCGCAACGATCCCGATGCGCTGCAGGCGGACTTTCATCGCGGGCTCGCATACTTCTACACCGGCAAATACCTCCCTGCCGAAGACGCCTTTGCTTTTGTGAGCACGCGCCTGCCCTTGCCCGAGGTCGTCAACAACCAGGGAGTTGCCAGCGCCCGACGCGGCAAGGATGGGGCACCGCTGTTTCAGCAGGCGATCGCGGGCGACCCCAAGGACGCGGACTACCACTTCAACCTGGCGCTCGCCTATGCCAGGCGAAGTGACGCGGCAAACGCGCAGAAAGAAGCACAAACCGCGCTGCAGCTTCGTCCCTCCGATTCGGAGATCCAGACCTTCAACAACAACCTGCGCAACCCCGGCTTTTTGCCACCTGCCACGCCGCCGGGCAGCCAGCCTGCAAGTGCAACTCCCGCGGCTACCAACCTGCCGCTTGAGCGCATCAAGCGCTCCTACGACGAGGCAGCTTTTCGGCAGGCCGCCTTTGAGCTGGAGCAGATGGAGACCCTGCGCGCGGCAACCCAGCCGCCGGCCAAGCAGGTCACCGCGCTGCTGGCGGAGGGCAATCGCTATCTGAACGCCGGGCTGCTGGTGGAGAGTGAGCGCGAGTACAACCGCGCGATCGCCGTGGATCCGCAGTCGGCCGATGCGTACTGCGGGCTGGCGCGTGTGCGCGAACGTACCGGCGACCACGATGCTGCCGCGCAGCTCGCCAAACGCTCACTGCAACTGCACGACAATGCGGCCGCGCACGTGGTGCTGGCTCGCCTTGCCCTGGCAGCGAACCAGGTGCCGGTTGCTGCGACGGAGCTTGCGTCCGCCCTTCGCCTCGATGCCAACAACGCCGAAGCGCGCGGTCTGCGACCGGCGATCACTGCGCGTGGCGGGCAGGTGCAGTAGTGCTGCAGGCGGCTCATACCTTGTGGACGCGGCTGCGCGCGCGCGTTGCTGCTGCGACGTGGATGGACGCACGGACGAACACCTCGAGAAATGGCCACCTGTCCGCGCTGCATCTGTGGGTCTGCGGCGTCTTCCTGCTCCTGGGAGCACTCGTCACAGGAAGCCTTCTGGAACGGGCCCACGCCGCGGAATCGCTCCCTGCGGAACCCACCGTGTCGGTCATTCACCTGGACTCGACGATCCAGCCCGTCAGCGCCTGGTACCTGGATCGCACGCTCAACGAGGCCGCGGCCGCGCACGCCAGTGCGGCGCTGATCCTGATGAACACCCCGGGCGGGCTGCTGGAATCCATGCGCGTCATGGTGCACAGCATCCTGGCTTCACCAGTGCCCGTGATCGTGTACGTCGCTCCTGCCGGCAGCCGTGCCGGGTCCGCTGGATTTTTCCTGCTGGAAGCCGCCGACGTGGCAGCGATGGCGCCGGGAACCAATGCGGGCGCCGCCCACCCGATCATCGAAGGCGCAAAGCTCGATCCCATCCTGAAGCAGAAGCTCGAGAATGACGCGACCGCCTTTCTGCGCTCGTTCGTCGCAATGCGGAAGCGCAATCTCGCCGCCGGCCAGGATGCCGTGGTGAACTCGAAGTCCTACTCCGAGAGCGAGGCGATGCAACTGGGCCTGCTGACGCTTGTCTCTCCAGACGTACCTTCGCTGCTGCGCTCGCTGGACGGGCAGAGCGTCACGCGCCCGGACGGACGCGTGGTGGTGCTGCATCTGCGCAACGCGCGGCTGGTCGACGCACTCCCCTCGATACGGGAACGCATCCTGGGCAAACTCACCGATCCCAATCTCGCGTTGCTGCTGCTGGTAGGCGGCGTGCTGCTGGTGTATCTCGAGTTCAACGTACCGGGCACCATCATCCCGGGCGCGGTGGGCACGCTGATGGTGATGACGGCACTGTTCGCGCTCAACCTGCTGCCGCTCAGCTACACCGCGGTGATGCTACTTGTCGCGGCACTGGTGCTGCTGCTGCTCGAGATCAAAGTACCCAGCCACGGCATCCTCGCCATGACGGGGGTGGCATGCCTGGTGGTCGGGATGCTCACGCTGGTGCAGGGCCCCGTGCCGGAGCTGCGCGTACGCGTGGCCACGGCGCTCGGCGTCGGCACCGGCTTTGGGCTGATCACGACCATGCTGGTGCGCATCGCCCTGCGCGCGCGGCGCAACAAGGTGCTCACGGGTCCCTCGTCCATGGTCGGGGCCGTCGCCGTGGTCCAGAACGGCTTCGACGAAGCGACCCGCGCCCTCGGCGCTGCTGCCGTTCACCCGGAGACCCGGTTCCGGGGCCAGGTGCTGGTACGTGGCGAGATCTGGCTCGGCGAGAGTGCTGTTCCGGTCCCGGTCGGCACCCGTCTTCGGGTTGCCGCCGTGCGCGGGCTCACCCTGGTTGTCGAACCGATGACATAGCAGCGGGCCAGACCCGGCAGCGTACAGTAGCTGCGGTACACTTCTGTCGGAGCGAGAGGCCTCAACCCATGAATATCTTTGCCATCGCCGCCCTGGTCATTGTCGGTTTCTATCTTTTCAGCTCGGTCATCATCCTGCGCGAGTACGAGCGTGGCGTCATCTTCCGGCTGGGTCGAGCGCTGGTGCCGCCCAAGGGCCCGGGCCTGATCCTGGTGTTCCGCCCCTTCGACCAGATCGTGCGTGTCTCGCTTCGCCAGGAGGTCCTGGAGGTTCCATCGCAGGATGTGATCACCCGCGACAACGTCACCCTCAAGGTGAATGCCGTGATCACTCTCCGGGTGCTGGACCCCGCCAAGGCTGTGATTGAAGTAACGAATTACGTGTACCAGACCTCGCAGTTCGCGCAGACCACGCTGCGGTCAGTGCTGGGTGAGGTCGATCTGGATGGGCTGCTTTCGCACCGCGACGCGCTGAACCAGAGGATCCAGACGATCATCGACGGTCGCACCGAGCCGTGGGGCGTCAAGGTTGTCAGCGTCGAGGTCAAGCAGGTGGATCTGCCCGAGTCGATGCTGCGCGCCATGGCACGCCAGGCCGAGGCCGAGCGCGAGAAACGCTCCAAGATCATCAATGCCGATGGCGAGTTTGAAGCAGCGCAGCGGCTCGTGGATGCCGCCAGGCTGCTGGCGGAGCAGCCCACCACCATGCAGCTGCGCTACCTGCAGACCTTGCGAGATATCGGTGCGGAAAAGAACACCACCATCATCTTCCCGCTGCCGATTGAAATGCTCTCGCTGCTGCAGCGAACCGTCACCGCGGTGACCGGCGCTGCCGCGCCGCCGCCGGAGGAGAAGCAGGGATGAGGCAGGCGCTGGAGCATGAGCACACCCTTCTGGAAGACGAGGCGCCACGCAACGACCTTGTGCTCGGCGCTCCAGCCCTGCTGGGAATCTTTTTCGCTCTGGCGCTGATCTGCGCGGTTTGCTTCGGCTTCGGCTATAGCTCGGCGCGTACGGTGCACATGCCCTTGCAGGCAGGCGCAGGGACCGCTTCCCTGCCGACGGTGCCGACGCCTGAAAGCCGGAGTGCTGCGGCTGCGGCCAGCAGCATTCCGGACGACGATACGCAGGATGGCACAGACAATGCCAGCAACGCTTCCATGGGCAGCGGTGGAAATGCTCCAAGGACCACGCCGGGCAGCTCTACGCTGGGCGCCACACCTCCGTCCACAGCCGCAAAGCCCACACCGGGCACAGCCTCGACACAGCAGGAGTACTGGCCCCCAGTGACACCGCGCAGGCAGGGGCGGCACCGAGAAGTACCTCGCCGCAACAAGCGCTGTCGCGCGCTGCCCGGCCGGGCGCGGGTTCGTTGAGTGAAGCACCAAGCATGGGCAGCGCAGACGCAAAGCCTTTCGGCGTGGCAGCATCAATCCCTGCAAGAAGGCCCCCGGCTGCTCCGGCGGTCGAGGCTGAGCCAACTCCCGTAGCCCAAGGCCCGGTGGTGAACCTGATGGTGCAGATCGCGGCGGTCAGCCATGCGGCCGATGCTCAGACCCTGTCGTCGGCATTGCGTCATGACGGCTTTGCAGCCATGGTGCGCACAGCCACGGGCGATCCGTTCTTTCATGTGCAGGTGGGTCCGTTCCACTCGGTGTCCGAGGCAAAGGCCATGCGGGCGCGACTGGCAGACAGCGGCTACAACGCCTTTATCAAGCCCTGAAGGCGCGACGCGCCTAGCGGGCGGTCGCCGGGAGCGCCGAGGCAATCGCAGCGCGCACCGCGTCTTTCAAGGCGTCGCGATCTGCAAAGTCCCGCGGGTCCAGAGCCGCATGCACCACCACATCCACTGTGCCGCTTCGCAACCGGAACTTGCCTTTCGGCAGCAGCGCTGCTGTGCCGATCAGCGTCACCGGCACGACGGGTGCGCCGCACTCTTTTGCAAGGAAGAACGGGCCCTTCTTGAACGGCAGCAGCCGCCCATCGGGGGAGCGTGTGCCCTCGGCGAA
This sequence comes from Acidipila sp. EB88, assembly GCF_003858395.1. Classification (GTDB taxonomy): domain Bacteria; phylum Acidobacteriota; class Terriglobia; order Terriglobales; family Acidobacteriaceae; genus EB88. The sequence goes on from NZ_QWEV01000005.1 coordinate 573,380, forward strand.
CACCGTCATGGAAATACCCGACCGGATCACCTGTGAAGCCAGCATCAGGGAACGCTTGGCGTCTTCCACGCTGCCGGAGCGTGCCACCGCCACGAAGCCGGCCAGCCGCATGCCCCAGCCCAGCAGGGGAATCTTCAACAACTCCTGCTTGATCAACATCGCGGTTCGATGCGGCCGCAACACGGAGACCAGCAGCGGTGGATCGAGGTTGGAGGCGTGATTGGAAAGAAAGATGCAGGCGGTGTCAGGAAGAGGCACATCGAAACGGACGCGGTACCGCACGCCTGCCGCGGCGAGCCCGCTGGTGGCGATCCACACGCCCCAACGGTAGAGCAGCGAAGCATCCCGGGTGAGCACGGTCCAGGGCAGAGCCACGAGCCCGACCGGGATCGCCAGCAGCACCCACACTCCCAGCAGCAGCAGGGCTCTCAGCACTTATTGCCGGCACAGCGCGGCGATGCGCGCAGGAAGCTTTTCGTAGATGCCATCGAAGCCGCCGTTTGAGAGGATTGCCACCACATCGCCGGAGCCGAGTTCGGGCGCGATTGCGTCCACGATGTCATCGGCATGAGCGTACAGCGCGGCTTCATGCCCTTGCTCGGCAAGTGACACGATGAGCTGCTCCGGATGCAGACGCTCACCCTCCGGGATGGTCTCTGACTTGAACACGCCTGCGAGCACCACGCGATCCGCAAGCGAAAGGCTTTCGCACAACTCGCGCTCAAACACATTGCGGCGCAGCGTGTTGGAGCGTGGCTCAAGCACCGCCCACAAACGAGCCAGCGGATATGCGGCGCGGAGTGCACGCAACGTCTCGCGAATCGCCGTCGGGTGATGCGCAAAGTCATCGATGATCGTAACGCCGTTCACCACTGCACGAATTTCCAGGCGGCGCTTTACGCTTTGAAACGTCTCGAGCGCCTCGACGATTGCTTCCACCGGCACGCCCTGCCCTGCAGCGAGTGCCGCAGCGGCAGTCGCGTTCAGTGCATTGTGTTCGCCGGCCATGGGCAGCCGCAACGTGGCCCAGGGCTCGTCTCCACAGCTCAGCTTCCACTCGGAACGGCCTCCGTCGTGCGTCATCTCGCTCACACGCCAGTGGGCATCCTCGCCAAAGCCGTAGAACTCCACGGGGCAGAACGCGTTCGCCACGCAATCCCGCACATTGGGTGCGTTGTCGAACGCGATGATGCGGCCGCGGCGCGGTACAAGGTTGACCAGGCGCCGGAACGCGGTCTTCACGGCGTCCAGATCGCGATAAATGTCCGCGTGGTCGAACTCCACATGGGTCAGGATTAGCGCGTCCGGAAAGTAGTGCATGAACTTCGGACCCTTGTCGAAAAAGGCCGTGTCATACTCATCGCCCTCGATCAGGAAAGGCCTGCCGTCACGCAGCTGAAAGCTGGTGCCGAAGTTCTCCGCCACACCACCTATCAGGAACGAAGGCGCAAGCTCGGGCTGCGTGCGCGAGGCCACTTCGTAAATCCAGGCCAGCATGCTGGTGGTCGTGGTCTTGCCGTGCGTGCCCGAGACCACGAGCGACTCGTGTCCCACGACGAACTCTTCGCGCACCAGCTGCGCCATCGAAGTGAACGGAATGCGCTGATCAAGCACGTACTCAAGCTCGGCATTGCCGCGCGACAGGGCATTGCCGATAACCACAAGGTCAGGGCGCGGCTCGAGGTTGCGTTCGCCAAATGGTTCGGCCACCGGAATATTGAGCGACCGCAGAAGGTCGGACATCGGTGGGTATGCGGCCTGGTCGGAGCCGGTGACGCGGTGGCCTTTCAGCTGCAGCAGCCCGGCCAGCGATGCCATGGCCGTTCCGCAGATGCCGATGAGGTGGATGTGCTTGCGCTGATCTGCAGAGGTTTGTGGGGCGAGGGTCGCGGCGTCCATTGCTTGTGCCTTTAGCTTCGCACATCCACCCTGTCGTCGCGTCTCGCCGGCCGTATGCATGAAAGGCGAACTGCAAACGGGAGTCCTCGTTGATACCCCCGCACCTGCCTGCGGGCCGCCGGGCGGCCCGGCTCAGACGCGCAGGGCAGCCGCTGGCTCAAGCAGCTCCAGGGTGGGTGTTTCGCCTGCTCCCGCGAGCCGCGCGCGCACCCCGAGGGGCAGCGTCACGTTGGCGCGCGACACGTGGCCCGACCGCAACCCGGTCGCGATCGGCCCCGGGAAGTCACGCAGGGCATGCAGAACCGCCTGCTCAAACAGGTCCGTCGGCGCGCCCGGCGAGGCGCAGCCCTGCATCTCGCCAAAGACAATGCCGGTCACGCCTCGGAGCTTGCCTGCCAGTACGAGCTGTCGCAGCATGCGATCGATCTGGTACGGCTTGGTGCCTACGTCTTCAAGAAACAGCAGCTTGCCCTCAAGTTGCGGCGCGAATGGAGTTCCAAGCGAAGCGGCGAGCAGGGTCAGGCAGCCTCCATGCAGGACGCCTTCCACCGCAACGTCTTCGGCAATGTGCTGTGCTGCGATCGCGGAGCGCGAAGAACGCAGCCAGCGCAGCCCTTCGGCCGCGCCATAGGTATGGGTACGCCCCGAGAGCACCGCCGATAAGCTTGGCTCGTCCACCCCGTCGGGCAGGTAGAAGTCCGCGGCAAGCATGGGTGCGTGGAACTGCACGAGTCCTGTCTGGTCCAGCAGCCAGCTCTGCAGCGCGGTGAGATCGCTGTAGCCAAGCAGCGGCTTGGGGTTGGCGCGCACCAGATCGAGATCAATCCCGGCCAGCAGGTAGTTGCTGCCATACCCGCCGCGTGTGCAGAGGATCGCATCGATTGAGCGGTCGGCAAACGCGGCGTGCAGATCGGCCAGCCGATCCGCAGGGTCGGCGCTGAAGTAGGGCAGGTGCCTGCCCTGCGCATGCGCACCAAAGCGTACGTGCCAGCCGCGCTTCTCCAGCGCAGCGGCTCCCGCGTCGAGCCGCTGCTGCTGTGCGCTGCTCGCAGGTGCCACGATCGCCACGGTAGGGTGAGTCGGCAGCGCGAGCGGTTTGCGCTGGGCTGCTCCTTCGGTCAGCACAGCGACTCCGGCGCGCTGCGCGGTGGCGCCCCGTTCGTCGTGTTCGCTGCTCAAGCTGATACCTTCCGGTTGTCACCGGGCATGAATGCGAGACCCGTCGCGATCAGAACGGCCGGCCCTGTCAGTTCCATTTCGACGTTATCGCCCGGCCATGACACCGTCTGCATGCCACCAGGCGCGTGTACCGCAAGCCTGCGTTTGCAGCCATGCAGCAGCATTGAAGCCGCGGCCGTGGCGCAGGTACCGGTGCCGGAGGAACTCGTCGGCCCGACGCCACGCTCGAAGATGCGGATCGCAATCTCACCCGGAGCGCGCACGTGCACGAACTCCACATTGGTCTGCGCCGGGAACTGCGGGTGAAAGCAGATGGCGCGACCCAGCGTCTCCCAGTCCATGCCATAGGCGCGAAAGCTTGCATCCTCCACGCGGATCACAAAATGCGGGTTGCCGGTTGACACCACGGCGCCTTCCACCAGGATCGCGTCCTCATCGAGCGATACACTTGCGCGCTCCACCAGCGGTATACCCATCGCGGAACGCAGGCGCATCTCGGCGCCATCGCGGGCTTCCACGAAGCACACCCGCTCGCCCGCATCGGTCTGCAGCTTGAATGCGTCGCCGGGCTCCGCCTGCCTGCGGTGCGCCATCCATGCCGCAACGCAACGCGTGCCATTGCCGCTGATCTCGGCGATGCCGCCGTCGGCATTGCGCAGGCGGATCGTGCCGGAGCGCTCGCCAGTCCACTCCAGGAACTCCACCCCATCCGCACCCACACCCGTGGTGCGTGCGCACAGGGCGACGGCCAACGCGTGCTCCTGTGGATCATCGTGCGCAACAGCGGCGCCGGCGGCACGCTCCACGATCAGGAAGTCGTTGCCACAGGCGTGTGCTTTGCTGTACTCGAGCATCTGTCTCCTGGTGCTGGCGCTAGAAAGTGCGCGGCACTGTTGATTTGTAAATACGCGCGCAGGGCTGGCCGGTGGAGCAGATCACGTTTAATAGCGTTAGGCCTTCGCCATGCGCCTGCACTGCGGCGGCCACCGCGTCACCATCCAGGCCCACCACGTAGCTTGCCGAGTGCGCCGGATCTTTCAGTGCCTTGCGCCACAACAACCAGTCCGAATCATTGACCGTGCGCACCAGCGGGATACCCGCCTGCTGCACAGCGCCTACATGGTCCGAGGTGTACATCAGGATCAGCCCGGCGGGCGGCAGCGCGCTGAGCGCATGCGCTAGTTCTGTCTCAAACGGGATGCGCGTGTGTGAGTTCACGTAGGCCTCGCCCAGCACCAGCGGCCGCTCCCGGATCAGCACCACATCGTTCACCACGAAGAGCAGCGCGATGGCTGCCACCGCGGGCGCTACGAACTGCGGCGTGCGCTGCTTCACCCGTGCCAGTGCAGCGGCCGCGAGCCATCCCAGGCTCAGCGCAAACGCCGGCAACAGTTCCATGCCATAACGGGTGTTGTACCAGCCGTGCGGGTACCAGCGCGGCAGAAAGATCGGCACCGAGCCATATGCAACCGAGTACATGTAAAACGGCAGCGGAAGCCAGAGCAGCAGGAACGCGCCAGCCACACCTCGCCGCGCACGCAGCGCCAGCGCGGTGCCCGCGAGCGAGGCAAGCATCAGCAGATCGGCAACCCAGCGGTCGGTCGCGTCGAGCTCCGCGGCCTTGGCGAAGTACAGCAGCGCCACTGGCATGTTGTGCCAGCCTGGGTAGTGCCCTGCCCCATGCGCGCTGGTGCGCGCGTCAATCGCCTTAGCCGAGTACGGGCCGCGCATAAAGTCGAGCGGATCGCCGAACTGCTTGGCGTTGTACGCGAGCCAGCCGGCCGGCGCTGCCAGCAGGATCGCCGTGCACAGCAGGAACGCGCCGCCCGATCGTCCGCGCCACGCTCCGGACTTCCATGTGTTCCATGCGAGCACGCACCAGGCCAGCGCCGCAACGATCCAGCCGTCGTAGCGTGTGAACACCGCGGCAAACAGCACCAGCGCCGCGCCCATCAGCGTGTTGCGCAGGATGCGTTCGCGCGCAGCGGTGGGCGGCTGCAGCGTGGCCCGCCCGTGTTCCGTGACAAAGACCGCAGCCCAGATGATCTCGGCTAGAAAGATCGGCTCGGTCATGGCCGTGCATTGCAAGTACAGCAGGCTGGGGTTTGCGGCATAAAACAGTGCCGCAAGAAACGACGCGGCGCCACCGAGCGCAACCCGCGCCAGCCGATACACGCCGGCGACGCCAAGCACATACGCCAGCATCGACGGCGGCGCACCAGCCAGCCCGCTCTGCCAGAACTCCATGCTGCGTGCGAATGGGTAGATCAGAAGGTGCGGCAGCGGCAGCCACACGGAGCCAAGCTGGCGAAAGCCCGGGTACAACGAGTCGCTCAGCCGGCGCGCGATGTGGAGGTGCGCCACCGCATCGCCGTACAAAAGCAGCATGCCATGACGCGCGCAGTAAGCCAGTGCGATGAAGGAAAGGATTGCTGCCGCGCATGCCGCCAGCACACACTCCTGCCCCAGCGTGGAAGCAACAGGAGTATGCGTGCTGGCGGTTTTCTTCAAGCGGACACTCACTTAGTCCAGGTGTGAGAGAGCGCGCAGCTGTGCGAAGCGGTTGTCGATCTCTTTGCGTGTCAGTGACTGCACGCGCTCGGTGCCGAAGCGCTCACAGGCAAACGCACCCATGGTCGCGCCGTAGAACATCGCGCGCTTCCACGAAGAAGGCGTCAGCTCGCCCGACTCGGCAAGCGATCCGAAGAAGCCGCCCGCGAAGGAGTCGCCTGCTCCCGTGGGATCCACCACTTCATCGAGCAGCACGGTGGGCACGCGGAAAGCGACGGACTGGGGACCACCATGCCCAGGGAAAGAACGCTCGCTGAAGAAAGCCGTCGCGCCGTATTCCCCATGCTTCACGATCAGGCTTTTGGGGCCAAGCTCGAGAATCCTGTTTGCCGCACGCAGCAGGTTGTTCTCCCCTGCCAGCAGTCGCGCTTCGCCGTCGTTGATCAGCAACGTATCGAGGTGCTTGATCACGAGCAGAAGGTTCTCGCGGTGCGCCCCGATCCAGTAGTTCATCGTGTCGCCGCAGACCATCCGCACGTCGCACAACTGCGTGCGCACGCGCTCCTGCAACACGGGATCGATGTTGGCCAGGAACAGGTACTGCGAATCCGTGTAGCTTGCAGGGATCTTGGGAGAGAACGTTTCAAACACGTTCAGCTCCGTGGCAAGCGTGGCAGCGCTGTTCAGGTCGTCGACATAGGACCCGCGCCAGAAGAAGCTCTTGCCGGCGACATGCTCGATGCCCTCGGTATCGATGCCACGGCGATCAAACACGGCCTGCTCTTCCGCCTTGAAGTCTTCACCAACCACGGCAATGACCCGCACCTTCGTGAAGAACGAAGCGGCCAGTGCGAAGTGTGTGGCAGCGCCGCCAAGAATGCGGTCGCGCTTACCCGAAGGACTCTCGATGCCGTCAAACGCAACGCTGCCCACAACCAGAATGCTCATACCTGCTCTTTTCCTGGGTACCGCTGTTGCGAGTTAGAAGTACTTGCCGAAAAGCAGTTGCAACTTCTCGCGGGTCGCCGCGGGGATCATCTCGCGACTGGTCATGATGGCGTACTGCGCGGCGGTTGCGCATCCGCAGCTACGCTCCTTCGGCAACAACCCCACTGCCTGCCGGACCACCCGTGCCGCGTTGGCGCTGTTCTGGTGCATCACGGCGATCACCTGGTCGACGGTCACATCGTCATGGCCTTCAAACCAGCAGTCGTAATCGGTCACCATGGCAAGCGTGGCGTAGCAGATCTCGGCTTCGCGCGCGAGCTTGGCTTCCTGCAGGTTGGTCATGCCGATGATGTCGGCGCCCCAGGAGCGATACAGCTTGGACTCCGCGCGGGTCGAGAACTGCGGACCCTCCATGCACACATAGGTGCCGCCGGGCTTGCCCACTACACCGGAATCCGTACAGGCCTGGGTCAGGGTCTTGGCCACCACGCCGCAAACCGGATCGCCGAATGCAACGTGACCCACAACGCCCTCGCCAAAGAAGGTGGCGACACGATTGAAGGTGCGATCGATGAACTGGTCCGGGATCACGAAGTCGGTGGGCTTGTGCTCTTCCTTCAACGAGCCCACGGCGGAGACAGAAAGGACCTGCTCCACGCCGACCGACTTGAGTGCGTAGATGTTGGCGCGAAACGGCAGCTCGCTCGGCAACAGCCGATGGCCTTTGCCGTGGCGTGCCAGGAAAGCCACGCTGCGGCCATCAAGCGTACCCAGCACCAGCGGGTCACTTGGTTCGCCCCAGGGCGTGGACACGTGCACTTCCCGAACGTCTGTTAAGCCGGGCATGGCATACAAGCCACTGCCGCCGATGATGCCGATCTCTGCCTGCTGCTGCAAACGCGTGCTCCTGAAGGCCGCGCTCACTCAGGATGCAAGAGGCCGCGGCGCCTCGCACAGTATACCCGTGGCATGCCGGCAGACAGCATGCCCTGCTGCGCGAAGAACGCGCGCAGTGGAGCGGTCAGGCCAGTGGCGTGACCCGCCTGCGCCCATGCCGCATCACCCTCACTGCGCTGTGCCTCCGCGCTGGTCTGCGCTCCTGTCTGCGCAGCCAACATGCGCGCCTCGACCGCTTCTGCCGCGTTTACAGGCAGCGTATGGCTGACAAATACGTAGCGATCGCGCTGATCTACGATCACCGGCCCTTCCACCGTCGCATACACTGCCGCCGGTCCCTCGGCGGCATGCGGCTCCTGCCTCAGACCCGGGTAGCGCTTCGGCAGGCTGTCGCGATAGACGCGTGCAAACGCTGCCGCCGCCGCGGCCGTCTTCCATCGTGACAGGTACACCATCGCGATTGACGCCGTGCTGTCGCGCGCGGCAGCGGTTGTGGCCGAGCGGCTTTGCGCCGCGTAGTACACGCCGCCATCCCACGCCAGGGCAGCGTCCGCGCCTGCGCCCTTGTCGCCGAGCTGCTCCGCCAGGATGCGCACATCAAGCGCGCCCATGACGCCCACGTCGTACGGCGCCCAGTCCTGGTCGAGCAACGGGTGCAGATCCGGCATCTGCAGCAGCGGCATGGGGTCGCCATGCTCGAAGCCTGCCGGGTGCAGAATCTGCCAGCTGGTCGAAGGCGGCCGCTGCAGCACCTCGGCAAATGCGCCCGCGGTGCCGCGATCCTTCAACAGCCGCTGCTCAAACACCAGGCCCTCCTGGTACGGAAACAGCAGGGACTGCCGCATCACCAGCGGGGCGCTGGCCAGCACCGGCGAGTCATCCGCACCTGCCGCGGCGTCCAGGCTGCTCAGCGAGAAATCCGGCAGGGTCCGCAGCGTTTGGCCTTTGCCTTCGAGTCCCCAGTCAAGGTAGGCGACCATGGCCTGGCCTTCCAGCACTGCTTCGCGCGCCGAGTCTGTCTCATCGGTGCGGATATGTTCGCGATCCTGGTCGATATTCTGGGCCGTGCCATCCGGACTGGTGTTCTCCCACTTGTCCAGGTCGATGTGGCGGGATGCCTGGTACTGGTCCTGCAGGGCGTGGGTCAGCTCGTGCGCCAGCACCGGCTTCTGGGTGTCGGCATCGAGCCAGTCCAGCAGGTTCACTGTCCGGGTCTTGCTGTCGTAGAAGCCGGCCACCTGTTCGCCCAACAGCTTGAGCAGGAAGGGCCTGAGCGAAAAATGCTGGGGCAGCAGCCCGAACTTCTCAAGCGTGATGGCCGAGCGCTCGATCCGTGCCGTGTCCTTGTCCTCGTCCATCTTCTGCTTCAGGTAGGCCACCACCTGGTCCCTGGTCAGCAGCCGGCGTTTCACGCTCTGGCGCACGGGGAACCCGGTGTCCCGCGCATCAAAGGCCAGGATCGTGTCGACCGAGCGAAACAGCTCGCGGGCCTGCGCTGCGCTGATGCGGGGTTTAGGTGAGCTTGGCGCCTCGTCGTGCGGGGGGCTCTTCACCTGCGGAACGCCCTGGGGAGCAGCCTGTGGCGAGCTCTGCCCGCGAAGCAGGTCGCCGGAAGCGGGACCCAGCGTGACGATGAGCAGCACGATCAGCGGTCGCAGAACGCGCGCGGGCCGCCAAACGTGCTGCAGAGGATGGAGCAGTGGGGGAGTAGTCCTTGGGGAGGAGAACATGCAGGCTCTATCGGCATGGTAGCCCCAGCGGACCAGACCTGGGGGCTGCTTATAATAAGGCCTGTTGAAACACACTGGACGAGCCGGTATTTCCCGATGATCGAAGAGACCACCACCGTTCCGGAGCAGGTCCAGGCCGAGTTGACGCCGCTTGCCCGTGTGCTGGACGAACCTTCAGCCCCGTTCGCCGGCGTGCTGACCCCGGCATCCTTCTCCTCCTCGACTGCGGAACTGGAAGCGCTGTGCACAGCCGCGGGCGTCTACGATCTGGGGTTCCTGGCGCGCTTTCGCATCTCCGGCGAGGACCGGGTCCGCTGGCTCAACGGCATGATCACCAACACGGTGAAAGACCTCGAGCCCGGCCAGCATAACTACACTTTTCTACTGAACGCGCAGGGTCGAATCCAAGGTGACGGCACCGTCTATGCCCTGCCGGAGGCGCTGCTCTTTTCCACCGACGAATCACAAGCCGCCCGGGTGGCGGCTCACCTCGACCGCTTCATCATCATGGACGACGTGGAACTGGTGCGCGAACCAGGCTGGACGGCACTGGGACTGACCGGCCCCGAGGCTGGTGCCTTGCTCCTGCGCGCAGGTGTACTCAAGGACGCACCCCTGCCGGGAAGCTTCGTCGAACAGGATGGCCTCCTGGTTGCGCGGAGCCTCGTCGGCCCGGTCGACCAGTTTGTCCTTTGGGTCGAGGCTTCAGGTGTCGCTGCCTTGTGGCAGCGACTGCTCGCCGCCGGGGCTGCGCCGTGCGGTTCGCAGGCCGTGGAGTCGCTTCGCGTCCTTGCCGGGATCCCGAGGTATGGCGTGGACATCGAAGAGAAAACCCTCGCCCAGGAGACCGGGCAGATGCATGCGCTGCACTTCAATAAAGGGTGCTACCTCGGGCAGGAGATCGTGGAACGGATTCGTTCGCGCGCCACGGTACACCGGGGTATCCGCGTGTTTCGCCTGTCGGGCGAGCTACCGCCTGTGGGTACGGCGTTGTACTCCGCCGCCAAACCGGAGACCGCGGTCGGCGAGCTCACCAGCATCACATCGGTAACTGCGCCAATCGCAGTGCTTACACCCGGCATCTACGCGCTGGGCACCGTGCGCACCGAAGCCGTTGCCACAGCCTCCTCGTCGCTCACCTACGCCGGTGGCAGCGCCGAGGCGCTGCTGCACGCGCCGCTTCAAAACGTTTGAAAGGGAACCTCCACCATGGCAGAAAAGCCGCCCGCCTTTGTTGTTGTTGATAAGCGCAAGTTCACTGCAGAAGGCGAGATTCGCGAAGGCTTCGTCGAGCCCGAAAAAGAACTCCCCCGCACGGATCTGACTCCCCAGGCCGAAGCACCTGCGCAGCAGTCGGGCGCTCTTGCGACCGAGGAGTGGTCGAGCGCCAAGGTGGTCACCATGCCGCCACGCACCCCACAGGCCAGCAGCGATGCCACCGCCACAACCGGAACAGCGATTCAAGACGCCGACGACCTGGGCGATGAAGAGATGGCTGGCTCGGTAACCCCGTTCAGCCGTCCTGGAGCCAATGCAGGCGCAGACGTGGATGGAGACGGCCCGATAGAAGATGACCTGGCAGGGCTGGTCTCGGATGGCGACGAACTGGTCGGCCAACCGCGCAGCGCCGCGGAGACCGCCGCACAGGACGCCGCGTATCAGCAGAGCGCGCGCGAAATCGATGCCATGCTGGCGCAGGCCAACCCGGACATGCAACAGCAGCAGGGCCCGGTCCGCTTTGAGCACGTGATCCAGAGCTTCTACCTCTCGGCCATCATGGCCATGGGAGCCGGCACCGAACCGGGGCAAAAGCCCCGCATCGACATCCTGGGCGCTCGCCAGTCCATCGACATGCTCGCCGTGCTTGGGGAAAAAACCCAGGGCAACCTGAGCGAGCACGAGCAGCAGCTACTCCAGGGCATCTCGTTTGAACTGCGCATGATGTTTCTTGAGCTGACCAATGCCATCAGCCGGCAGGCCCATCAGCCCCCGCCGCCGGGTGGCGGCGGTATCCTGCGCTAGCGCATGGCGCAATCTGCAACAATCACGGTGCTCGGGAGCGGCACCAGCATGGGTGTACCCATTCTGGGCTGCACCTGTGCCACCTGTAGCAGCGCAGATCCCCGCGATACGCGCACCCGCCCGTCCATAGCCGTCCGCTGGCCCGCGAGCGCCGGTAACTTGGACCAGCACTGCGTGGTGATCGACACCGGTCCGGAGTTCCGCATGCAGGCGCTGCGCGAGCAGATCCGGCGCATCGATGCCGTGTTCTACACGCACGCGCACGCCGATCACATTCTCGGTCTCGATGACCTGCGTCCACTCTCGTTCCGGCACCGCCCCGGCTCACTGCCACTGTATGCAGACGACGAAACAGCCGTGGTGCTGGAACGCATCTTTGACTACACCTTCTCGCCTGCCTCGCCCTACCCCAACAAGGCCCGGGTCGCCATCCAGCGGATCGAGGGCGAACAGTCCATCGCTGTGGCAGATGCCCGGTTTCAACGCGTACCGCTGTGGCACGGGCGCCTGCCGATTGCCGGCTACCGCTTCGGCTCTGCAGCCTACCTCACCGACATGAGCCAGATCCCCGATGCCAGCCTGGCGCTGCTACGCGGGGTGGACGTGGTGATCCTCGATGCGCTGCGCTATGAACCGCACCCCAGCCACGCCAATGTCGAGGAGGCGATTGGCTGGATCGAACGCATCGGCGCCAAACGAGCCTTCTTCACGCACATGTCGCATGAACTGGCCCACGCCGCCACCGAGGCGACGCTGCCCGCGCATATTCGCCTGTGCTACGACGGGCAGCAGATCCCGGTCGAGCTCTAGCATGCTTGTGTCTTACGGACTCGACCAGGTCTCCGCAGCCCTGAACCCCGGCCATGCCGGCCGCCCCAGCGTGGTGGCCATCGGCAACTTCGACGGCGTGCACTGTGGCCACAAGGCCATCCTGAGCGATGTTTGTGCCCGCGCCAAAGCACAGAACGCGCGCGCCGTGGTGATCACTTTCGACCCGCACCCGTTGCGCGTCCTGCGCCCCGCGGATGCTCCCCCGCTGCTTACACCCCTGCCGCAAAGACTGGCACTGCTGGCCGAGACCGGGGTGGATGCCACGCTGGTGCTGCCGTTTACACCGGCCTTCTCGCTGCAAAGCGCACGCGACTTCGCCACCAGCGTCCTGGTGGACGGGGTACGCGCGATCGCCGTGCACGAGGGCGACAACTTCCGCTTCGGCTACCAGGCCAGCGCCGGCCTTGCCGAACTGCGCGCCCTGGGCACGGAGCTGGGCTTCTCCGTAGTCGCGCACGGGGTGCTGCGTCGTCGCGGGGTGGCCGTATCCTCGTCCAGCATCCGTAGCCTGGTCGCAACTGGCCAGGTGGAGCAGGCCCGCTTCCTGCTGGGGCGTCCGTTCTCCATTGTGTCGCGCCCGGCGCGCGGCCGTGGCATCGGCACCCGCCTGCTTGTGCCTACCGTAAATCTTGCCGCTTACCCTGAGTTGAAGCCCGGTCACGGCGTCTACGTCACCGAACTCACCATCGGTGCCTCGGGACAGGAGAGCGGCATGGCTCCGCGTCGTTTCGCGGCCATCACTAATGCGGGCAATCGCCCCACCTTCGGCGAGGACTCCTACGCCATCGAGAGCCACCTGCTCGACTTCGATCCTGACACCGCGCCACCACTCGAGCTCACCGAGTCCACGCCGCTGGAGCTTGCATTTCTGCACCGGCTTCGTGGAGAGCAGCGCTTTCCCTCGCCTGAGGCCCTGCGTGCGCAGATCGGCATCGACATTGCCAGGGCGCGACGCTACCACCGACTGACGCGTCGCCTCGCCGGCGGCTTACACCACAATGCGCCCGCTGCCCAGCTCTAGCCGCACGTAAGCTCGCGCGGGGCCGTTGAGCTGACGGCACTGGTAAACTAGACGCTCATAGCGCCTTTACCACTGGAAAACTCATGTTTGAGAATCTGCAGGACAAGCTCCAACGCGCCTTCAAGAACCTGCGCGGCCAGGGCACCGTTACCGAAGAGAACATCAACGAAGCCCTGCGCGAGATCCGCCTCGCCCTGCTTGAAGCCGACGTGAACCTGTCCGTCGTCAAGGAGCTGATCGATCACATCCGCGTCAAGGCTCTCGGCACCGAGGTGATGACAGCGCTCTCGCCTACCGAGCAGGTTGTCAAGATCGTGCGCGATGAGTTGGTGCTGCTGCTGGGCAAGGACACGGCACGTTTTCAGTTTGCCTCCCGGCCGCCTACCGTGATCCTGATGGCGGGCCTGCAGGGTTCGGGCAAGACCACCACCAGCGGCAAGCTGGCGGCATGGCTGCAAAAGGGCGGTCACCGTCCTATGCTGGTTTCGGTCGACGTATATCGCCCGGCCGCGCGCGAGCAGCTCAAGGTTGTTGCCAACTCCATCAAGGCCAAGCTGTACGAGGGTGACACCAAGGGCGAGGAAGCAGGCCCTGCCCTGGTGGAGCGGCTCGCCAAGGAAGCACGTCGTGAAGCCGTGAACACCGGCTGCGACACGCTCATCGTCGACACCGCCGGCCGCCTCGGCATCGACTCCCTGTTGATGGACGAGATGGCGATGTTGAAGACCCTGCTTGCTCCGCAGGAGATCCTGTTCGTGGCCGATGCCATGACGGGCCAGGATGCCGTGAACTCCGCCAAGGCCTTCCACGACCGGCTGGCGCTTACCGGAACCGTGCTGACCAAGATGGATGGCGATGCCCGTGGCGGCGCCGCGCTGTCGATTCGCCACATCACCGGGCAGCCGGTAAAGTTCATCGGTACCGGCGAAAAGCCCGATGCATTCGAAGCCTTTCACCCGGACCGCATCGTGAGCCGCATCCTCGGTATGGGCGACATGATGTCGCTGATCGAGCGCGCCGAGTCCACCCTCGACAAGAAGAAGTCGGAAGACTTTGCGAAGAAGGTGCTCTCGGGCGATGGCTTCTCGCTCGAAGATTTCCGCGACCAGCTTCGCCAGATCCGCAAGCTCGGCTCCCTGCAGTCCATTATCAAGATGCTGCCGTCCGTCGGCCCGTTCCAGGGCATGCAGCAGATGGCCGACCAGGTGGATGAAAAGCAGTTCAATCGTGTTGAGGCCATCATCAACTCGATGACCAACAAAGAGCGCAACAACCACGAGATCATCTCGGGTTCGCGCCGCAAGCGCATTGCCGATGGCTCGGGCACCAGCGTGCAGGAAGTCAACCAGCTCCTGAAGCAGTACGCGCAGATGCGCAAGATGTTTAAAGGCATGGGCAAGGGCGGCGGAGCGATGCAGCGCCGCGCCATGAGCATGATGGGCGGTATGAAAGGCCTCGGCCGGTAACCCTCCATGCCCTTCGATGACGACCAGCACAGCGCGCATAATGCAGACAGCGAAGGCTCCGGCATGCACAGGCTTTCGCTGCAGGATCGTCTCGACACGATCACGGCGCGGACGCGCAAGCTGGTGCAGCCCGAGCGGCTTGCGCCCGGCGAGCAGGCGGTTGCAGAGCTGTTTGCTTCGGGCATCGAAGACCACATCCTGCCGGTCGGCGCCAGTGCGCCGGAGTTCGCACTCGAAGACGGCAGCGGGCGACTCGTCCGCTCAACGGACCTTCTGGCACTTGGCCCCCTGGTGATCGACTTTTTCCGTGGCCGGTGGTGCTCCTACTGCGTGAATGAGCTTGAAGCGTGGCGCGCGGAATATGAATCACTGCGCCTGCAGCATGCTTTGCTGATCGCCATCTCGCCGCAGACCGCTCGGCAGAACGAGTTCACTGCCACGCAGCACGAGCTTCCCTTCCCCGTGCTCGCGGACCCCGGCGCGCACGTCGCTGAACAGTTCGGCCTGGTGTACACCGTGCCGCCCTACCTGCAGCGCTACTACCGCTCCATCCTCGTCAACATCCCGTTTATGAACGGGGAGCCAAGCTACCGGCTGCCGCTGCCAGCCACCTATGTGGTCGCGCAGGACAGCACCATCCTGTTCGCAAAGGCGCATGCTGACTTTCGCGTGCGGCCGGAGCCGGTGGAAGCACTGGCTGCTCTTCCCGCCTAGGCATGGGTGCCCCCTGCGTCACTGCGCTGCGATATAAATAGAGGCGACATGGCCAGCCTTCGCGCGTCCCGCACTCTCCTCTCCGCCTCCGCGTGCCTGCTCCTTCTTGCACCCACTGCACTGCATGCACAAGCACAGAAAGATGTCTGGAAGACTCCGGATCCTGCCCCCGTTGGCAAGCCCAACGCCGACGACCTGGTCTGGGAAAAGGCAGTCGCCAAGTACGACGGGCCACGCGCCAAGCTCGATCACGATGTGAATGTGATGGACGGCAAGGGACCATTCGCCCCCAACTGGTCTTCGCTCGAAAAGTACCAGATCCCTTCCTGGTACCAGGACGCGAAGTTCGGCATCTTCATTCATTTCGGCAACTACTCCACGCCCGAGTTTGGCAACGAGTGGTACCCGCGCAACATGTACCTCGAGGGCACCAAGGAGTACAAGCACCAGACCGACACGTACGGCGCTGAGACCAAGTTCGGCTACAAGGACTTTCTGCCCATGTTTAAGGCAGAGGGCTTCAATGCCAAGCAATGGGCTGACCTGTTCAAAGAGTCGGGGGCACGATACGTCATCCCCGTTGCGGAACATCACGACGGCTTCCCGATGTACAACTCAGACCTGACAGACTGGTCTGCTGCGAAGATGGGACCAAAGCGCGACGTCATCGGCGAACTACGCACCGCAATCCTTGCCGATGGGCTTCACTTCGGCGCCTCGTCGCATCGCGCGGAGCATTACTTCTTCCTGAACGGCGGCCGCGCACATCCTTCCGACGTGCAGGACCCGAAGTACGCGGCGTTCTACGGACCTGCACACGTCGGTCCCGATCCATTGAAAGACCAGACCGGGCACCCCGACCCTGCCTACCTGAACGACTGGCTCGCCCGCTCGGCGGAGATCGTCGAGAAGTATCATCCGGAGCTGATCTACTTTGACTGGTGGATTGAGCAGCCGGAGTTCCAGCCGTACCTGAAGCGCTTCGCAGCCTTCTACTACAACCAGGCGAGTGAACACGGGCAGAAGGTCGTGCTGTTCCGCAAGAACGATGCGTTCCCGCCACACACGACGGTGATGGACATCGAGCGGGGGCAGGCCGACAAGATCCAGCCGGAGCACTGGCAGACGGACACGCCCGTGACCAACGAGAGCTGGGGCTATATCAAGGGCGACACCTACAAGCGACCCGACACCATCCTCTGGCAGCTCATCGATATCGTCAGCAAGAATGGCAACCTCCTACTCGACGTAGGGCCGAAGCCCGATGGCACCATCACCCCGGAAACGCAGAGTGTGCTGCGCGCGCTGGGTGACTGGCTGCACCGCAACGGAGAAGCCATCTACGGAACGCATGCGTGGTCAACCTACGGCGAAGGCCCCACGCAACTCGTGAGCGGTAGCTTCAACGATGCAAAGCTCAAGCCGTATACCGCGCAGGACTTTCGCTTCACAGCCAAGGGCTCCGCGCTGTATGCAACGGCGATGGGATGGCCCAAGGATGGCAAGCTGCTGATCCACACACTGGGCAATGCGAGCGGCTTCCACGTAGCCCACGCTACGATGGTTGGCAGCACAGCCGCCGTGCCCTTCCACCAGACCAAGGATGGCCTGGAGCTGTCAGTTTTTGGACAGGCACCGGCTGGTCTGCCGGCTTACAGCTTCAAGCTCACGCAGTAGCAAGCGCAAAGAGAAGGGGCCGGTACGCATCCGCGTAACGGCTCCTTCTTATTTGCAACCATGTTGGTATCTTTTACCCGCGGCCCGCACAGCAGAAAGCCGCCAAGTTACACGCCGGACGCTGGCTGCGCCTCGGCGCTCGCGCGTGGGGCGGGGCGCTGCGATCGTCGGCCCACGGAGCGCAGCTTCAGGTACCGCGAGAGATGCCAAGAGGTGTACTTGGCGCCGACTGCAAATCGCTGCGCCGGCCCGAAACAGTTTGCCGACGCCAGACCGATCATGTGCAGCCCCGACACGCTGGTCTGGAAGTTCACACCCAGTACGGGCGTGCCCTCGGCCGTTTTCACCGCGGCAGCGAGCGCGGGATCGAGGAAACGCAGGGACTGCATGTTGGGCTTGTACCCGGTGGCAGCAATCACGTGATCGGCCACAAACTCCTGCGCAGTCTTATCAGGCTGATTGAAATGCACATGGACCTTGTCGTCTTTGCACTCAACGCTCTGGATACGGGCACTCATGTGCATGGGAATACGATTCTCGACCTTGTCCCGCATAAACCAACCCGGGATAGGCCCCAGGTGGCGTCGTACCACACGATGACGGAACCACTCCGGCAAGGCGCGGAACAGCAGTGGTGTTTCCACGCAGATCACGTACTCCCAGCCAACCCCGAGACCGGACCGAGGAAACAGCACGCGACGCTTCAAAGGGCGCGGGTCCATCTCGGGCATGTAGAAGCCGATCTTGGGACGACGACCCATGATGTGCACGTCCGCATGCGCATCCGCGAGCGACGCAGCAAGATCCACCGCCGAAGCACCTGCACCCACCACCAGCACCCGCTTGCCGGCGAACTGGCTTACTTCGCCATGCGAGTAGCTGTGCGTCACCGCCGACTCCGGCAGCCCCTGCAGCTCAGCAGGCATGTAGCCAAAGTGCGTAATCCCTACGGCAAGCACCACGCGTCGTGCGAAGAACTCTTCGCCTGAAACTGTGCGCAGCAGGAAGCGTTTGCCCTGTTTCTCGACGAAGGCAATATCTTCCTGCTCCAACTGCGGCACAAGGCGCTTCTGAAACTCCAGGCCATAGCCGACAAAAGTCTCGAGCGGGATCGGCATTCCGGTACGCTTGTAGGGCAGCCCCTTTTCCGCGCAGTAGTGCTCGAGGGTGAACGAGCGCTTGCGGTCGTACAGGCTTGAGGCATAGCCATCCGACTTCAGGCTCATGCCCGCCGGCATGTTCTGCTGCCAGCTTTGCATGGGCCTGCCGAAGATCCTGTGCGGCACGCCCATCGAGTGCAGGTGAGCCCCGAGGGAGAGCCCGTACGGCCCTGCTCCGATGATTGCGACATTTGTTTCCGGTATCTGCATAAACTCCTGCGTGTTCGACCAGTATAAAGTGTGAGCTTTTTACCTTATCGGTAAAAAACGGGTAACAATTACTGCAAACCGCCCGGGTAACCGATCTCACTCTTCTAAGATCGAGAACAGCCGATAAGGTAATTGACGTTATTGCGAACCGAGGCAGTGCGGATGCAGTCTTCCATTTCGATCCTGGTTATTACCACGCAGACCTGGCTGCATGTCACGCGTCTTGCCCTGCGATTGTCGTGGTACGGCTGCAAAATATCTGTGCTCTGCCCGAGCGAGTCTCACCTGGCCTACCTGCCTGGCGTGCATCAACGCTTCTCCTACAGTGTGGGCGGCCGGGTCCGCTCCATACGCAATGCCATTGAGAAGAGCGGCGCTGATTTCATTCTGCCTGCGGATGATCTTGCCGTATGGGCTCTGCATGAGGTGATGGAACAGCATCCATCGCTTGCTCCGCTCGTTGAGCGCTCCCTTGGCAACCCGCGTTTTCAGCCCTTCGTGCGCTCCCGCTTCGAACTGCTCGCTCTGGCGCATCGCCTCGGCATCGCGGTACCCGAGACAGAGCTGATCCACCAGCCTTCTGATCTCAACAGCTGGTCCGAGTCGGGCGAGACAAGCTTCATCATGAAAAAAGATGGAACCTGGGGCGGCAGCGGAGTGCGGGTAGTGCGCACGGCAGAAGAGGCGCAACAGGTGTATGCCCGCTTGCTCGAGCCGGAAAGCCTCAGCAGCAAGCTGCTTTGCCTTTTGCGCAATGGCGATTATGCTGCATTCTCGAAGCTCCGCTGCCTGCCGGAACCGGAGATCACGGCGCAGGCCATGATTGCGGGGGTGCCCGCAAACTCGATGTATGTCTGCGATCGCGGGCGCATCCTGGGCGAAGTGCAGGCGCGCGTGGTGGTCACCAAGGGCAAGACCGGTCCTTCGCTCGTCATCCAGCTGATGAACGACCGGCGCATCACGCGGGCTGCCCGCCTCCTCGCGCGTGAGCTCGAGTTATCCGGTTGCTTCGGTCTCGACTTCATGATTGACGGCAGAGGCGAACCGCTGCTGATCGAACTTAATCCGCGCTTCACCCAGCTCGGACCACTCGCGGTCGCCGGGCAGCCAGACCTTGCCGGCCTGCTCTACGCGCACTGGACGGGCGCCCCGGTTCCGGAACCCGGACATCCCGATCTTGAAGCGTCCGTTTCCTTCTACCCGGAAGGCGAACGATGGACCCGCGAAGCCGCCAGCTTCCCGGGATGCCGTATCGATCTTTTCCCCTCGGAAGCGGACATGTTTGCCGCCGTAGCCAAGGGAGATCCGCGCTGGCACATGCGCCTGCGGCGTCGCCTGTGGAACTCGTTGTCGAACCTCAAGGGCACGCTGCAGATGGATCAGCAGTGGCAGCCGTTTTTTTACCAGGACGTTGCGCGTCGTGACGCGCCCGGCGAAGAGCTGGTGCTTGTTGGCGGCAAGAAGTCCGATGCAATCAGCTTCGCCAGCTGACCCCGGAAAGACGCGACGATGCCGGAGCCTGCCCTCTTCTCCGGCATCGTCGCGAACAAGCTGCTACAGACTGCCCTTGCTACGCAGCATCTGTACTTCAATCCGCACGCCATCCAGTCCATTCGCGCTGTACACCGCGTACAGCCGCTCCGCGCTGAAGTTCGCCAGCACCACGTTGCGGAACTTGTTGTTGTACGTCGCAGTGTCCGCTGCGTTGTAGCCGAATGAACCCGCTACCTGGGCAAGCACCAGCTGCACCGCTGCCACTGAAGGCCCTGAAAACGTGAAGTCCGAGTCGGACAGGTTGTGCAGTTCGTACTCGGTGAGGATGTTGGTTTGTCCTGCAGCGACAAGGTCCACCTCGCCCGTCTGCTCAAGTGCGGGCAGGCGATAGTTGCCGCTGCCATCCTTGATCAGGTAGCCCTTCGCGAGGGGGTCCTGCTGCGCGATGATTGCAGCCGCACGAATCCAGTTCACCACCTTGAACTCGTTACCGCTGGTGGGTGCAGAGTGCGCCGAGGCCTGCGTGATCAAAAATGCCGGAGAAAGGCCCCGTTTCATCGCTTCTGCAATCGACAGGATGTGGTGGCCGCCGGTGCGCGCATCTCCCGCCTGCCCGTAGTCGTCCATGCTGGCACCGGCGCCACCGATGCTCAACTCCTGGAACTCCGTGCCATCTGCATTCCACTGGAAAACGATGCTCTTTGCCCAGTCATGCCACAAGGGCGCGCCGACAATGAGGTCAGGCGACAGGTACGGCGCGAGTGCAGCGACATTCTGCGGTGTCGGATGCGCAATAGTGTCAGCGTTTACGAAGTCCAGCCCGTTCGCGTCGTACTGACCGTAAACGCTGTGGTACTCCGAGGCGAGATTGATGTCCGCGGTTTCGTTGTTGGACTCATGCACAGGCAGTCCGCCAGGGTAGGAGTGGTGCGAACCGAAGCTGGAGCCGGGCGCGGAGTAGAACGGCTGCGGCAGGTGCGGGCAGGCGGAATTGTCATTGAGCACGGGTGGAAACACTCCCGCGATCAACCCTCCGGGAAAGGTCGCGTCGTCTGCCTTGTTCAGCAGGCCCTGCGCCAGCAGCGTCGCCACAATCGCCTGCCGGTCCGCAGGCTTGAGATTGGCGCGGTGCAGCACGCAGGTGTCGGGGTTCACGATCGCGTCGTAGGTTTGCGTCCGAAGATTGTCGTCGCTCAGGCGGCCGATCTGCGCCTGGAGAAAGTGATACGCGGATTGCACCAGCGGCGCGTTGTTCGCGGTCAGCACCGCCTGCGCATTGCCAGCACCTGGCGTGGTCTGCGTCTGGGCCACGGCTGTGGCGGTGGTCAGCGCCAGGAGGGCAAGCGGCAAATAGCCTGCGCGTTCCAAGCAATATCGGCGAGAGAGCATCCAGGGCATGGCGGTCCTTTCGTGCGGCGTGCGGGGCATCACGCTGGTGTGAAACGTGCACTGCAGACGCATTCGCGCGGGCGAATGACGCGGTGAGGTTGCAGGGCGACGCTACCAGCGCACGGCGGGCGCTGCCTTGAACGTTGCAACAATTTGGAGAGAATTCCGGGCTCTTGCGTAGGGCGCCAGCATGCGCGCCATGCCGCAGAGGTGCTGGGCAGAACAACATGGCAGGGATACACCGCGCAGCGAAAACGCGCAGCAGCCATCGGGCCGCCGCGCGTTCGTGTTCACGACAGGGTCAGCCACTCACCCCGCGTTTTCAGAGATGCTCAGCCGATTACTGCGCGACCACCGGCACCCAGACGTCCGTCTTCTCCCAGCGCACATGCAGTTCCGTGCTCTTGCCGTGGGTCTTTTCGAAACTGATACTCATCAACTCCTGCGGGGTCGACAGCGTACTCTTCTTCATGTCGATACGGGCCAGGTCCTGAGGTTCGTTGTACTCAGTCCCCCACTGCCCGGTCTGCTTGTTGACGATCAGCTTCCAGGTGCCTTCCGAGGGGAGTGTGTACAGCGTGTAGGTGCCGGCCGGAACCATGGTGCCGCCGATCTTGAGGTCCGTTGCCGTCTTGAACAGCGTTGCCGGGTTGGCACCAGTCCGCCAGACCTTGCCGTACGGAACGAGGCCGCCCATGATCGCGCGTCCGCGCATGGAAGGCGCATTGTAGTGAATGCTCACGGCCTTGCCCTCGAGCGTCACCATGGCGTCGGCGGGCGGGCTGGGCAGCGGCTTCTTATCCGTCTGCGCCATCCCGCTCATCTGCCCCATACCCTGTGCTGGCGAAGCCGCAGGAGCTGCAGCCAGCAGGCACCCCAGGCTCAACGTAAACAAACATCGCGCATTTTTCATCGATCCATCTCCATCAATTTGTGGTCGCGCATCTCGAACTGCAATCGCCTGCACCAGTCTGGGACGGCAACCCTGGATTGTCAAAGCGCTGGCCTCAAGCGGCTGACATGCCCGCAACCGCTCTGCGGGTGTTTGCTCGTATCGTGCAGGCACCACAATGCAGCGCGGGACCGGAGTGTTCCGAACTTTGTGGCTTCGGCCCGTCGCCGCGGAATCGCGGACACGCACCATTCCACGCTTCCCGTTCGGACGAGAAGCGCCGGGCAGGCAGGGTCGTCGCCATGGAACAATCCTCGAGAACAACACCTGCCTAGATCTTCTGCGTAGCCCAGCGCCCTTGCCGAAACAACAGGATACTCGCCAGCACGATGGCTGCTTGTGCCACTACGATCGCGACAAATACGCCGTCGACGTGCAGCCTGGTATGCATGGCGAGCCACCAGGCGAGAGGGATCTCCAGCATCCAGAAGCCGAAAAAGTTCACGATGGTCGGGGTCAGCGTATCGCCTGCGCCGTTAAACGCCTGCATCAACACCATGCCATAGGCATAGGCAATGTTGCCGCAGCTTACGATCCGCAGGCAGTCGACCGCGGTGCGCGACACGGCAGGATCCTGCGTAAACAGCGCAACGATCGGTCCGGCGGCAGCGATAAACACGAGGCCTACCAAGCCCAGAAACACCATGTTCCACAAGCCTGTGCGCCACACCGCTACCCTTGCGCGGCGCACCTCGCCGGCTCCGAGGTTCTGCCCCACCAGGGTGGCTGCCGCATTGCTCAGTCCCCACGAAGGCAGGATGGCAAAGATCACGATGCGGATTGCAATGGTGTAGCCCGCGAGGCCAGGCGCGCCAAACAGGCTCACGATCCGCACCAGCCCGATCCAGCTCGCCTGGGCTATAAGAAATTGCACGACCGCCACACTCGCAACGCTGGCCAGCTTGGCCAGCACCGCGCCGTGCCAGCGGACGTGCCGTGCCAGGATCCGAAGCCGCTCTGTGCCCTTGCCCAGACGGTAGAACTGGTACAGCACCCCGATGCCCCGCCCTGTAAACGTCGCCAGCGCCGCACCCGTGACACCCATGCGCGGAAACGGCCCCAGCCCGAAGATCAGGCACGGGTCCAGGATGAGGTTCAGAATGTTCGAGGCCCACAGCAAACGCATCGCAATTGCCGCATCGCCCGCGCCTCGAAAGATCGAGTTATTGAGAAAAAGCAGCAGCACCACGGCCGACCCACCCAGCGCGATCCGCATGTAGCCGGAGCCGATGGCGATGATGGCAGGCGTGGCGCCCATCCATCCAAGCAGCCGAGGCGCCAGCAGAAACGCCGGGATCCCGATCAGCAGCGAGGTCACCAGCCCGAGCAGGATCGCCTGCACCGCCGCGGTCGCCGCGCCATCCGGGTCCTTTTCGCCTACACGCCGGGCGACCATCGCGGTGGTTGACATGCCCAGGCCGATCCCAATCGCGAAGACCAGCGTGAGCAGCGACTCGGTCAGCCCCACGGTGGCAATGGCGTCCGAGCCCAGCCGGCTCACCCAGAAAACATCCACCACGGCAAACAGCGACTCCAGCACCATCTCCAGGACCATGGGGATCGCGAGCAGCAGGATGGATCGGTTCAGGCTGCCGGTGGTGTAGTCCTGGTGCGAACCGCGCACCGCTTCCCGGACCGATTGCCAGAGAGTGGGTGCGGGCTGTGCGCTTACGTCGTCATGAGGCTGCATAGGAATGGCCCATGGTAGAGGCAATCACGCCTCGATACCAGCCTGCGGTGCAGGGGTTCGCCCCCGCCGCTATGCGGGCTTAATGAACGAAGCCGCGGTGCCATCCTCCGTGTCGATGAAGCACACGTCTTCGGGGTGGCGCCGCGGTGTGTCGATGGCGAGGAAGACCACCGGATGCTCAAGCAGGGTCGGCATTGCGTGCACCGTGCCGCGCCCGAAGAACAGGAAGTGGCCCGGGGCGAACGCGCTCTCGGTTGCGCGATCTACCGTCCAGAAGGTGCCGCGGCCGGAGAGGACGTACAGGTGCTCATCGCAGTGCCGATGAAAGTGCGCGGGGGTCGCGCGGTACACGCGAAAGACGCGCGCGCTCGACTCCCCCCGATCGACCAGGTAGCGATCGAGCAGCATCGTAGACGCCTCGCCCGGGAAAGCGCGGGCAATGGCCTCAAGGTCGAACCGTGCTGCAGGTGGCGATGGTTCGGGTGGCTGGGACAAGGCAGTTCCGCTCGTTGCAACCAGATAGTAGCAGGAGGATGCGAGGCGGCAAAAAGCTCCCCGGTGAGGGGGAGCTCAGGTAGGAACATTGATATTACAAGTGGGGCGCGTAGGTCGCCGGCCGGCTGAGTCGAGCGGGGAGGGTGGGTCTTACTTCTCGCGTCCAAGAATGATGATCACCGCGGTCAGCGCGGCAAGGCTGATCGAGACCAGCGTGATGAGTGGGATGACGGTGGACTTGGGAATACCGGCAGCGTTCGTGCTTTCCCTGGGCAATGTATCGAAGTCAGTTTCCATGTAAGGCTAGATGCGCCCCCGTTCGCTTGCTCAATGGGGCGGAGCTGCGCGGGGCAACGTGATGTTGACGGTGTGAAGGTCGCACCAGGAGAGCCAGCCAACCAGCAGAACCCGCTCCGAATGCCTGCCTCGCGCAAGCGGGCAGCCATCCGCGCTATGATGTGGCGACTCGCGCGGTCACTTGCACGGTTACAGCCACAAGCACTCCAGCGCCGGCACAAGGAGCCCCTATGCACCGCCAACCCAGCAAGCGATGGCTGACCCGACCAGCGTTTCTGCTTGCGCTCGCTGGAGCCATGCCATGGGGGCCGGCCACGACATCCTCAGCGCAGAACGCGCAGTCCGGTACATCTGCCCCGCAGGAAGGGGCACAAGCCCCAGCGCATGGCGGCTCGGTAACGGGCGGCGTGTACGCGCCAGTCCTGGACGCAAGCAAGCTGCCGATCACTGCCGGCGGCAGCGTAAAAACCGGACCGATCATCTTCCAGAACATCGCTGAGGCAGCCGGGCTCGCTTCGTGGAAACACCAGATGGGCACCCCGTCCAAGCAGTACATCCTTGAGACCATCGGTTCCGGCGTCGCGCTGCTCGACTATGACAACGACGGCTGGCTGGACATCTACCTTGTGAATGGCTCCACAAAGGCAGCGATGGACGGCACTGAACCTGCCCCGCAGGCTGCGTTGTTTCATAACAACCACGATGGCACCTTTACCAACGTGACGGCTGCGGCCGGGGTCGGCAACGGCCGGTGGGGGTTCGGTGCGGTGGCTGCCGACTACGACAACGACGGCTGGCCCGACCTGTACGTCACCAACTTCGGCCAGAACCGCCTGTACCACAACAACCACGACGGCACCTTCACCGACGTTGCGGCAAAGGCAGGCGTGCAGCTCGGCAACTGGTCCACCGGTGCCACCTGGGGTGACTACGATGGCGACGGGCGGCTTGACCTGTTCGTGCCCGGCTACGTGCATTACGACCTGAAGGCTCAACCCAGCAGCAACCCGAACGACGCGGTCTCATCTTTCTGCCAGTACCGTGGAGTGCGCACCTACTGCGGCCCACGCGGCCTGGCGGGCGAGCCGGACCACCTGTTCCACAACAACGGGGACGGCACATTTACCGACGTCAGCCAGAAAGCCGGTGTGGCTGACAAGCCTGGCTATTACGGTCTTTCTTCCGTCTTCATTGACGTCAACAACGACGGCAAGCCCGATCTGCTCGTCGCGGATGACTCCACGCCGAATTACCTCTACCTGAACAAGGGAGATGGCACATTTGAAGACGCAAGCTACGCCTCCGGCTATGCCCTGAACAAGGAAGGCCGAGAAACGGCATCGATGGGCATTGCGATCGGCGACCAGCGCAATGCCGGGCTGCTCGACGTCTTCAACACCACCTTCTCTGACGACTACAAGCCGCTGTACCGCAACGATGGCGATGCCAACTTCACCGACGTCTCGTATGGAACAACGGCTGCCGAGATGACCATCCCGTTCCTGGGCTGGGGCACTGGCTTTTTCGACTACGACAACGACGGCTGGAAAGACCTGTTCTTTGTAAACGGCCACGTCTACAGCAATGCCGACCAGAACACCTGGGGAACCACCTGGGCCGAGCGCCCGTTGCTGTTCCACAACGAGGCCGGCAAGCGCCTGGCGCCGGTGCCCGCGGTTGCCGGTACCGCCCTGGCCACGCCTATGCCGTCGCGTGGCATGGCTTTTGGCGACCTCTTCAACGACGGACACATCGACGCCGTGATCAACAACATGGATGCCGCGCCGGCCCTGCTGCGCAATGTGGACGCGGACGCACGCTCCAGCCACTGGCTGGAACTGCAACTGGTCGGGAGTGGTAAAAGCCCCCGCAGTGCCATTGGAGCTACTGTCACCCTGTCGGCCGGTGGTCACGTGCAGCGCGAAGACATGTTCGCGGGCGCGAGCTTCGCATCGTCGAGCGATCCGCGACCCCACTTCGGGCTGGGTTCCAGCAGTTCGGTGCAGGCGCTTTTTGTGCGCTGGCCGGACGGACACATCGAAAAGTTTGTGCCGGATGCGGTCGATCGCATCCTCACCCTCAAGGAAGGGACGGGTGAGGCAGTGCCGAGCATAGATCCCGCGCTGTACGGTGCGGCACCCGCCTCATCCCGGTAAGACAAAGGGGATGTTTGCTGACAACGATGGCGTTACAGTACTAATATCTCCTCGCCACGTATGCCACGCCTTGCCTTCCACTCAACGTCGCCCGCCTCCGGCAGGCTCTCCAGAGCACTCCTGCTGCTTGCATTGTTCGCAGCAGCCGGCTGGCTCGGCACGTCGAGGCTGCCTCTGCTGCTGCAGCCCGAGGCTGTGGTTAAGGCGGAAAGCACCGCCGATGTTGCTCAGGAGACGCGCCACCAGTTCTCTGCTCGCGTCGATGCCACCTATCACTACCTTTACGGCAAGGACCACCCGTTTCTGCCGTCCAACGCCACGACCGATACTGGCGAGTTCATCGACCCCAAGACCGTGCCGACTGCCGCCTACTGCGGCCACTGCCACCAGGAAAGTCATAAGGAGTGGCGTGAATCGGCCCACAGCAACAGCAATCGCGCACCCTGGTACCTGCGCAACGTCAACCTGCTGACGGATCAGAAAGGTGTCGGCTTCACCCGCCACTGCGAAGGCTGCCATGACCCCGTCGCCACCATGGCCGGTGCGCTGACTGAAGGCAAGCCCTTGAAGCGCCCTTACGACCAGGATGGCGTCACCTGCATGGTCTGCCACTCGATCCAGAAGGTGGACACGCGCGGCACCGGCAGTTATGTGATGGGCGTGCCCGCCGTGCTCATGGACGAGAATGGAGCGCCGATCCAGCGTCCTGTCACCGATGCCGAAATCCTGGCCCATCTGGATCGCCACTCGGCCGCCGTGATGCGCCCGCTCTATCGCACCTCCGAGTTTTGCGCCAGCTGCCACAAGGCGGCGTTGCCGCAGACATTGAATGGTTACAAGTGGCAGCGCGCCATTTCGCTCTACGACGAGTGGCAGAACTCTTCGTTCGCGAAGCAGTCGCCGCTCCCCTTTTATGTCAAAGACAGTGTCTCGAACTGCCAGACCTGCCACATGCAGCGGGACCCATTGCAGGGCGTCGACTACGGCGCCAAGCATGGCACGCTCGCCTCGCATCGCTGGCTCGGCGCCAACACGGTCGTGCCGCAGTACTACAAGTACCCGGATCAGGCCGAGGCGGTGCTGCGCTTCCTGCGCAACAACGTCTTCAACATCGACCTGTTCGGACTGGAGACCGCGCCCACTCAGTCGGCAAGCACCAGCAGCCCGATGATTGCGCCTCTTGGCCTCGCCAACTACCAGCTCACGCCGGGCCAGTACGCGGTGCTCTCTGTGGTGATCCAGAACAAGGGCATCGCGCACAGCCACGTGCCCGAGCAGCGCGACATGTACGAGAGCTGGGTGGAGTTCACCCTGCGCGATGCACACGGCAAGCTCATCGCGTCGAGCGGCAGCATTCGCCCCAATGAAGACCTGGACCCTGCCGCGCACTCGTTCACCAACCGGCTCATCAACAAGCAGGGCGAGCTCAACGGGCACCACGAGGTCTGGAACAATCGCGTCGTCGCCTACAACAACACAATCCAGTCAGGCCGCTCGCAGATTGTGCGCTACGGCTTCACGCTTCCCGCACAGATGGAGGGCGGCATCACCGCGACCGCGACCGTACGCTATCGGCGCTTCAATCAGCACTTCATGGACTTCGGGATGAAGGAACCAGCGGACCGCCACTACGAGCAGCAGACGGTGGACATGGTGAGCGCGTCGCGCACCTTCTACCCGGGCGCGAACAAGGCTGCTACACCAGGCCCCGATGAAAACAAGGAGTGGATGCGCTGGAACAACTACGGGGTCGGCCTGCTGGATGCACAGCAGTATGCCGCGAGTGTTGCCGCCTTCCAGCACGTTGCGAAACTCCGACCTGACTATCCGGATGCGTTGACCAACATTGCCATCGCCGACATTCAGTGGGAGCGCTACGCCGACGCCTTGCCCAACCTGAAAAAAGCCCTGCAGCTTGCCCCGGCAGACTCGACGCCGAAAGCGCGTGCCCTCTACTACCTTGCGCTGGTGGAACGTAACGAAGGCAACATGGATCAGTCCATCACGGATCTGCTTGCTGTCGCCGCGCAGTTTCCTCGTTCGCGCGACGCCCACCGCGAGCTTGGCTTCTGCTACTACCAGCAACACAAGTACGAGCAGGCGCGTACCGAGTACGAAGCCGTGCAGGCGATCGATCCCGATGACCTCGCAGCGCATTACAACCTTGCAATCATCTATCGCCGCACGGGTCTCAAGGACAAGGCGCAGGAACAGGCTGCGTACTTCGCCGACAAGAAAGACGACCCCACCGCCAGCGTTTATGCTCTGGAGTACCTGAGCAAGCACAGCGAGGTCGCGCAGGAAAGCGTACCCTGGCATGTGCATGACCTCGATCACAACGGAGCCACCATCGCCGACCCGGCAGCTCGTCCCACCTCCTTCAGTGCAACCATGCAGTAAGCGCGCACTGGCAAGCCGCAGCTCAAAGCGGCTTGCGCAGCGGCCACGTCGCCCCGGATCCAACCAGATGACCCAACGCTCTTTCGCGCTTTTCTGCTTTCTCGCGCTCGTGATGATGTGCCCGGCGTTCGCCTCGGCGGCAGCAGTGCAGGCCACCGCGCCCGCTTCACCCGCGAGCACTCCTGCCAGCCAAGGACAGCAACAGTTCGCGACCGCCGGTTGCGAGCATTGCCATGGAGAGAACGGCAAGGGCACCGAGCGCGCGCCCGCCCTGCTCAATGTCGGCAAGCGACTTACTGCTGCGCAGATCGTGTCCCAGATACACGACGGCGGCAAGAGCATGCCTGCATTCAGCGACCTGCTCGATGCAGACCAGATTGCGTCGCTCGTCGCCTACCTGCAGACGCTGCATCCGCATAAGACGCGCCCACGTCGCTAAGACGTGGGGGATCATCTTTCACGACCAGCCAAAATGTCATCGCCACAACTGCAATTACCACGCTTGCTCATTGCGAGCACCGGCAGGTATAACTGGTCTGCTTCCAACCGCAAAGGAGTCTTGATGCTGAATCTCGATCACTGCCCACCTGGCAGGTCCGCTCTCCTCCAGTCATCGAGCAACACCACCAGCCTGCTTGTTGAGGTGCCGCATGTGGGCTAGGCGGCGTTTCCTCAAGAGCACGCTGCAGGGGGCTTTACTCACCGGCGCAACAGCCACCCTCGCTGCACGGGCACAAACCTCCTCCACTCCGGCCAGCACAAACCAGGCGGTCCCTGCCGGCCCCATCAACCATACGGCTGCCTCCACACTGTTCCCTGCCACGGTTTTCTTCGCGGGCCGTGTCGCTCCCGTGCAGCTCCGCAATACGGGCGGCGCCAGGTTGTCGTCAGGCTTTGTACTGTCCGGCCTGGTCGATACCTCGGGCTACAGCAGCGGCGTACAGGAGCGTTACCAGGCGTACCTCCTGCTGGATACCCCGGCACGTTTCGGGTCGAACCTCGTGCATCCCGGCGCTTATGGCTGCGGCATCGTCAACGGCAAGTTCCTGCTTCTGGATCTAAGTGCGGCGACACTCTTCGAACTCGAAGCTGCGAGAGACACAGCGCTCCCGCGGCCTACGCCGCTGCAGGTTCTTGCTGGCTCGACCCCAGACAGCTTCCGGCTCTATCTTGGCCGCGGCTACGTGTCGTTCTCCGCTTAGCGCCTTGCTTCGCTGCGTCTCTTCCGTCCGTATGCACTCCACTCCCAGCAAGGTCTTCAGTGGCCATGCCTGTGTGTCGAAGCAGCTGGCTTTGCCAGGCAGCCCGCTGCTTCGCGGAGCGCGGAAGGCTCGTGTACGGTAGACACATATGCAGATCAATCGAGTCGGCACAAAGCCGTCCAAAGCAGGACCGGCAGACTGGTTCACAGGCACGGTGCGCATAGACGCACCGTTTCAGGGCGAGGCTCCCGCACGCATCAGTGGGGCAACCGTCACCTTTGAACCCGGAGCGCGTACGGCGTGGCACACGCATCCGCTTGGTCAGACCCTGCTTGTTATCGCGGGGCTCGGCCGGGCACAGCGCGAGGGCGGCCCGACTGAGGAGCTACACCCCGGCGATATCGTCTGGTTTGCGCCCAACGAAAAGCACTGGCACGGCGCCTCATCAGAAGTCAGCATGACGCACATCGCCGTGCAGGAGTCGCTGGATGGCAAAGCGGTCGAATGGCTGGAGCACGTCAGCGATGAGCAATACGGCAGAAGCTAGACGCCCGCCAGGCTGCGCAAACGCCTGCCATGTTGCAGAAAATAATGTCGGTACCCTGCTAAGTTCCATCGCCTGACAAGAGCCGGAAACACCACCTCGAGTGTGTTGCCCATGCACTCTGGTGTCCGCACAGCTCTCGCTGGTGGCATGGAGCAGACGCGGGCATGGACACAGCCGCTGAAGCCGAAGACTTGCTGTGGGTTCATTCCGCATCTTCGAAGTCGAGGAAGCGATTCGCCCAACCGGGTGTCGCCAATTCCACGTTTGGTTCCCTGGCTCGTGATGCGTACAGAATTGCTGCGTCATACAACACAGTCGACCCGTTGGAGAACGTCAAAATGACGTTTCCGTTCACCACATCCGCGTCGACAATTCTCAGCCCCTTTCTTCGCATCAACATGACCGCATTACAGTGCAGCCGCTGTAAGCAATTCGGTTCGATAGCTTACAGTGTCCCGGCTGCGGGCATTACGGATTTGACCCGCGCGTATCTGCCTGCCCGTTCCGGAAAGCGACGCCGGCGCAATGACAAGGGTGCTCGCCTGCAATGCAACGCTCTATCCTTTACCGGCTTTGTTCTCCCACTACTCAAACCGCGGTAAGCGCCAACCACCAGCGCATGGGCCATGCCAGGTGCTCCTGCTTTCCCCGCCGCATTGCATACTTCCACTCCGACGCAAGCACAAAAGCCGTAGCATGGACGTATGTGATCAGAACGCGCGATCAAGAGGGAGCAGGCATGAAAACGAGCGCCCGCCAACAACGGCTTCAATGCTTTTTCCAGCGGAACCTAATTCATCCTGCTTCCGGTATTTCCCGTCGGCACATCGCCGCAGGCATCACGCTGCTCCTTGCGGCGACGCCCGCACTGGGCCAGCTACCAGCTACTCCTGCAAACTGGCTGGCCTCGGTTCCTGCCTTCTCCCTTGCTGCCCCTGCTCAGGTAGGCGGTCTCGTGATCCACCAGCGCACCGCGGCTTCGCAGCCATTTACCGTGGCCGGGGCATGCGGCGCCTTTGTGGGCCAGGGCGACGGCAGCTTCGAAGCCTGGACGTGGCCCGTCAAGCTTCTGAGCCACATGCACATCACCGCGCGCTTGCAGGACTACACCGTCCCCATCGACGTCAACGAGCAGTCCGCGGAGATCTCGGTGCAGCCGGATCACACCACCATCACCTTTGCCCACGCCGCATTCACCGTGCGCGAGATCCTCTTTGCACCGCGGTGCGAGGCTGGGGAAGGCAGCGCGACAAGCACAACAAACGCCTCGGCCCATCCCGGCGTTGTTGCTCTCTTTCAGATCGACTCCACGAAGCCGGTAGAGCTGACGTTTTCTTTTACTCCGGAGCTCAAGCGCATGTGGCCCGCGCCCAACGACAACGCACCTTCTCCTGAGTGGGTCCCACTGACTGCCGGCAAAGACGGCTACTACCTGCTGCACAGCGACTCCGCTGAACTGGCAGGCGCGATCGCCATGCCCGGCACACAGCCGGGCATTCTCGCCCCCTATCAGGAGCGACCCAAAAACTATCCGCTGCAACTCGTTCTGCAGTACGACCCCGCTCGCGACAGGGACCACTATTTCCCTCTGCTGATGGCCAGTGGCACATCGGTGGTGGATGCGAGCAAAGAGTCGCTCACCCGGCAGCTCGCATTTACCGGGAGCCGCGTCCCTGCTCTCTACGAGGCAACAGCCCAGTACTACGAGAAATTCTTCGAGACACGTGTCACAGCCGAGACCCCTGACCCGCGCATCGATCAGGCGCTTGCGTGGGCTGAGGTGTCCATCGACCAGCTGCGCGTGCGGCACCAAAGCTCCGAATACGGCGACGAGATGGGCCTCATCGCCGGGCTGTACAGCTCTGGAGATTCCACTCGCCCCGGCTTTGGATGGTTCTTCGGTCGAGACTCGCTCTACACTCTCTACGCGGCCGACAGCTATGGAGACTTCAGCCTTACGCGCCAGGAACTTGACTTTCTGTTGAAGCGCCAACGAGCCGACGGCAAAATCATGCACGAGTACTCGCAAACAGCCGAGCTTGTGAACTGGCCGAAACTTCCTTACGAGTACGCGGCCGCCGACTCAACGCCTCTGCTGCTGATGCTACTTCGCGATTACGCGACCCGCTCTGGCGACACCGCGTATTTGCAACAGCATTGGGAGCAGGTCCACAAGGCGTGGCTGTTTGAAACAACCCATGACAGCAACGGCGACGGCATCTACGACAATGCGCAGGGTACCGGCTGGGTAGAGAGTTGGCCCAGCGGCATGCCGCACCAGGAGGTTTACCTTGCGGCACTGGATGAGCAGGCGAGCCTCGCCTATGCGCAACTGGCTACGCTTGCCGGTAAGCCCAACGAAGCAGCAGCCGCTCGCGCCGTGCAGGTCGCTGCCACGCTGCGCGCGGAGTACAAACCGGCCAGCGATGCAGGTGGGGGCATGTATGCATTCAGCGACAACGGGAAAGACGCGACGGGCAAGCCCATGCTGGACACCACGGCAACCATTTATCCATCGGTGGCCTGGTGGGACGGAACATTCACCCTTGACGGCAGCGAAGGGATGTTTCGCCGCTGGGCCTCGCACGAATTCTCAACCGACTGGGGCACACGCGACCTTGGCGAGCACGAATCCATTTACGACCCGATGAGTTATCACCAGGGCTCAGTATGGCCGCTCTTCACCGGGTGGGCTTCGCTCGCGGAGTACCGCACCGGGCGCTCGCTTTCCGGCTATGCGCACCTGATGCAGAACGCCGACATGACCTGGTCCCAGGATCTTGGCGCGGTAACAGAGCTGCTCTCGGGCCAGTATTTCGAACCCTTCGGCCGTTCAACCACGCACCAGCTCTGGTCCTCTGCGATGGTGATCGCACCAGCGCTCCGAGGGCTGTTCGGCGTCAGCTTCGACGCAGGTAGCAACACACTTACGCTTGCTCCGCAACTCCCCGCCACCTGGGAGCACGCGACATTGCGCCACGTGCCCGTTGCCCACGGGCAACGAGTAACGCTTCAGTTTCAACGGAGGCGCACCGCGCTGATCGTACAGGTGACGGCAGAAAGCAACGCAGCAGGCGGAGCGCCGCTGCCCCGGCTCCAGGGTCCTGCGGGTGCCGCGACCAAGCAAGACGAGCTGAGCATCCCTTTGCCGGGCGCCGAGCTGGACATCCCTGCAGAGCTGCCGCTGGCAGGAGCAGCCACGCAGCAACTCAAAGTGCTTGAGCAGCACGCCGATGGTCATAGCGCCTCCTGGGTGCTCGAGGCACAGGGTGGAACTGTCTACTCGCTGCCCCTGCGCTTGAACGGCATACGTGCCGCACATGCGGAAGGCGCGACGTTGCTCAGCCAGGCGCCCATGCCTGCATTGGCTCCACTCAGCGGCGATGCACTGCTCGCCAGCCGCGCACAGTCTGCGCAAAGCACCGACGCGGCCAGCGCACTCGACACGCTGCAGGTGCGTTTCCCAGATGGCGCCGGCTACAAGCAGCAAACCATCTCGGTACGCTGGTAAGCGTGCGGGCATGTCACGGTGTGTGCGCAGCCTAAAAGGTGATGCGCGCTCCAAACTGCAGCTGCCGCATGTACGGCTGACCGCTGCCGGCGATGGCACTATCGACGCTGGTGATCTGGCCGGCTGCCGAACTCGCGAAGGCCGCACTGGCCGGGCTGCAGTCGATGCATCGTGCGTCCGTCGAGCTGGGCAGACCAAGCGGCACGTGGTTGAACACGTTGAAAGCCTGGAACTGGAACTGGCCCTTCACGTGCTCCGTGATGGAGAAGTTTTTGAAGAGTGAAGCATCGGCAAAATATTCCGTCGGCCCGCGAAACGAAGTACGCCCGATATCGCCAATGGTGCCGAAAGCAGGACGAAGGAACGCTCCGGATTGCGCCCCGTTCTCTGCCAGCGGAGCAACGGGCGTGAATATACTGCGGCTGTGCGTCGCAGGATTATAGCCGGAGGCATGGTGCACAATCGCCTGGGCCGATCCCTGCGAGGCGACGCTCGGGCGGCAATCGCTCGAGGTACCAGGGCTTCCGAAATTGCTGTCCACATCCTGGTCTGCTCCACACTCACCATACGTAGGAGTGAAAGGCAAACCACTTTCCCAGGTAGTGGTCCCGGCCAGTTGCCACCCGCCGATCGCGTAATTCACGACGCGGTTGGAAGTGTTGCCGATCCTCTTGTCCTTACCGAACGGCAGCTCGTACACCCCGCTCAGCACGAACACCTGGTTGCGATTGGTATCGCTCGGTCCTTTCTCTACCGAAGGATCGATTGCGAAGTAAGTGGAGCCGTAGTTCAGCGCGCGTGACCATGTGTAGTCTGCGAGGAGCTGGAAGCCATGCGCGAAACGCTGCTCCACCTTGGTCTGCAACGCGTTGTAGGTCTCGCGTGCAGCGGGCGCCACCGAGTTGATATTTTGCGTGCAGCACTGGGCCACGCCGTTGACGGGCGGCAGGTAGTAGGGGCGGCGCTGGTTCTGCGCTGCCAGCTCGGCGGCCTGCACAGCGGGGTTTGTAGTCGGCGCCGGCAACACGTACTCGTTCACGTTGTACCCCTCGGTCTCACCCGGGTACACGCGTTCGCCAATGTTGCCGATGTAAGCCATGGTGAACGTCATGTTCTGCGAAATCTGCTGCTGCACGCTCACATTGAACTGGTTCACCTTGGGGAGGACCAGGTGGTTGCGCGGGCGCACGTTGTAGCCCAGGCCGTTAATGAGCGGAATAAGCCCGTTGGCCGGGATTGCAATCTGCCCGACCTGCGCCGGCAGTGTCGCATACGTGTAGGTAGGAGTGGTCGCATTGGTGCTGCCGACGTTCTCCGAGTTCACCACGGGAACATTCTGCGCGAGCGCCGAGCCGAAGATGGTGCCGAAGAAGCCGACGTCGTCGTAGACCTGCCCGATGGCGCCACGAATCACGGTGCCCGGTCTTGCCTGGTAAGCAAAACCGAAGCGGCCGCCAAGATTGGTAAGATCCACGTTTTCGCCGCCGTTGGTGCCGATACCACCCACACCCGCGATGCGAATCACGCGATCCTGCAGTACAGTGAATCCGCCGTTCCCCGGGGTATTCACCGTTTCTGGAAAAATGATGTCCCAGCGAACGCCGTAGTTCAGCGTCAGCCTGGGTGTGACACGCCAGCTGTCCTGCCCGTAGAACGCGCCGCGCTTTTGCCTCGTCGCGGCGTTGGAATCGTACACATCGAAGCGCTGGAACTGTGCCACCTGCCCTTCCAGCACGGCCGCAATGCCGGACCCTGCACCCGTTGTGTTGCTGAAGGTCAACTGCCCGGCACGGTTCGAGTCGCTCGCGTCGCGCAGGTTGAGCGCGTACCGAAGATCGCCTCCGAACCGGATCGCATGATTGCCGAACGTCTTGGTCCAGTTGTTGTCAACCTGGAAGACCTGCTCGCTTTCCTTGAGCGGGCAGTTACAACCCTGGTTGCCGAAGTT
Source organism: Acidipila sp. EB88 (assembly GCF_003858395.1). GTDB lineage: Bacteria > Acidobacteriota > Terriglobia > Terriglobales > Acidobacteriaceae > EB88. The sequence goes on from NZ_QWEV01000005.1 coordinate 609,726, forward strand.
GCTGAGCGTGCCATCCGTGACGTTGTACGTGGGTGAGCCGGAGGAGTCGAGCAGTCCTGTGTTCAGGTTAGGGAGACCAATGGCACTTGCGGGCGCGGTGCCGTTGTCTATCTTGTTTTCTGAGACATGGTAGGCCAGAAAACCAAACCGGAAATCCGTCAGCAGGCTTGCACTCAACGCATAGTCAAAGCCGGTCGCGGCACTCTGGTTCTGCACGGTATCGGTGCCGGTTGTGTAGCCCAGGCCAAAGCCGGTACCGCCGGCGGCGCCAAACACCGGTTGCCCGAAGAGCGAGAAGCGCGAGTAGTCGTAGCGGGCAAACGCATGCAGGGGTGCCGTCACCTGGTCATCCAGCCGGATGTCCGCCTGATCGCCGTTGTCATTGCCACTGCCGGAGTTCTGGTAGTTATTTGCGACGGTTGTCACGGAGCCGGCATTGGGTGCGGGCAGTGCCGCTAGCAAGGCACGCCCCTGCGGCGTGACGAGCGTATTGGAGATCACACCCTGGCCGTAGTCTGTCAGGTCGCAGGTCGCCGAGGCTGCGTTCAGGCAAGTATTCCGCACGGCGAGTGTCGGCACCGTCTGCTGCAGACTGGTGCCGATTTTCTGGCGCGTTCCCTGGTAATCGCCGAAGAAGAAGACCTTGTCTTTCTTGATCGGGCCGCCAACCGCACCGCCAAACTGGTTATACAGCGCGTCCGGGATGTACTTGCCGGTGACAGCATTCGGTTGAAACTGCGTAAACGGGTCGCGCGCTTCAAGCGCCGCACTGCGGCGAAACTCAAACACAGCGCCGTGCACATCGTTGCCGCCAGAGCGGGTTTGCGCCGCGACAAAGCCGCCGATCGCGCCGCCAAACTCGGCTGGAAAGTTCTCCGTGTCCACCTGCGACTCACTAACTGAATCAAGCGTCGGGTTGACAACGATGATGCCATCGATCGGCTCTCGATTGTCGGTGCCATCGAGGTAGTAGCCGAGCGATCCGTAGTTGGACCCGTTCACCTCGAGAGACTGCGTGCCTTGCGGATTTTCGGTCGGCGCAATGTTGAAGGATCCACGCTGCACCCCGGGTATCAACAGCGCAAAGCTCGTAAAGTTACGATTCTGATTCGGCAGGTCCTGCAACTGGCGCCCGCTGAGCACCGTCGCCACGTCAGCGCGGTCCGACTGCAGCGGAGCAGGCGCTGCCGTCACAGTCACGTTCTGGCTTGAGCCAGCCGGCTGAAAGATCAGGTTGACCTCGGGCGAGGTATTTGCGGACACTGCGATGCCGTCGGCCTGTGTGGGCGCAAATCCCTGTGCCGTGACCTTGACCGAATACACATCAGGGATAAGCCGCGATGCCGTGTAGTTCCCACTGGCATTGGTCTGCACTGACTGGCTCGTGCCCTTGCTTGTGTCCGTGATCACGACGGCCGCGTTGGGGACAACCGCGCCAGTTGGGTCTGTGACAGTACCCACGATCGAACCGAATACGGCCTGTGCCTCTGCACGCGGCATCGTCGGTCCGGTGAAAACAGCGAGACCAAGAACCAGCGATGTCAGCTGGAACCACCGGGTATGGAGCCTGCCCGCGCATTTGTTCGATTCGACAGGCGCGTTGCCGTGTGTACCTGCGGCATTGTGTGCATCGACCATGGATCGCCTCCGGCATCGCGTCCTTGAAACGCGAGGACACGGCGTGCCAGCCGAACTGCTTATAGGCTAGCGGCCTACCTGCTTCGGACAACAGCGGCGGCGGATCGGGTGCGCCCTGCGGCGTGCGATGAACAGAAGCACACCCGGGGCTGCCGCTCATTGAGCGTCAGGTCTCCTTTTCGATGCCGCGTCGAATTATAGACCCGGGAGCGTACACCGTTCCGCCTTGACCGTGGAGCCCGGCGCAAACCGTTATGGCAACTCGGCATTCTACGAAGCTGACTTTTACGCAACCAAACGCCCCGGCGCTGGCCACACATCGCCACGGATCCGACACAAAGCGGGTGAGGCAACCACGATCGACAACAGCGCTGCCATCTCTGACTCTTGTGACGTGGCGCTTTCAGGCCATCGAAGTCCAACGCCGCGCGTGGGAGCCTCAAGCGATACAGGATGGGCATGCGTGTCCAGTGGCGCCACCCAGGGGTCAACCGCGCAGCCGGGCAGGAGCAGAAGATGGACGATGGCAGCAATCTGCTTTCCGCCATCGACCATCGAATCGTTCGCCTGGACGCTGTAAGTTACTCGCCATTGCAGGAAACCAGTGACCTGCAGCCAGAATCGTCGGGGAATCCTGACCGGTGTAATACAAGTCCATGGAGTACCTTTGCCCCTTTTAAAAGCTCCCAGGCACACCAGCAATCTGCCGAGAGTAGCGAAGAGTGAGCGCGTCGTATCAAGCTCCACAAGCACCGACCAGGACGCGTAGGCTCACAAGGGCGCTGCTGGTGCGGAGCCCGACCTACGAAAACGCGTCAACTCATCAGGTAGTCACTGGCCGGAAAAATGCTGCACCTGATTCATCAGCGGGGAATCTCCCCAAGCACACGCTGGATCTGGCTGCGCGCGAGCGCGAGGTTGAGCGTGGACTCGAGCAGCGCTGCCTCGGCAGTTGTACGTGCTGCCGTGGCCGTATCCCGTTTCGAGGGCAACAGCTCACCATTGTCAAACGACGCAACAGCAAGGCGTTCGTTCTCCTGCTGCGCCTTCACCATCATCTGTTTGGCTTCCAGGTCGGCCATCGCCTCATCCACCTGGTCATAGGTAACTTCAACAGCGATGCGTGTCGATTCACGCTGGGCAGCCAGCGCAGTTTCAGCCTGGGCAAGCAATGCTTTTGCATCGCGAATTTTTGCATTGCGTGTGCCGCCGTCGAAGAGGTCCACCGTGACCTGGCCGCTGAATACGCCATAGTTGTGCTCGAAGAATGCGATGCCGCTCTGGTAGCTTTCGTGCGCCTGCGCAGAGATGCCGGGAACGTACGCCAGTTCCGCACCCTTGACCGCAGCCCGCGCCCTGGTGACGGCTTCCTCGGCGATCAACACCCTTGGTTCCTGCGCGAGCGCAAGCTGCAGCGCTTCTTCCCTCGACGGGAAACCGGTGAAGCCCGATGGCGGAGGGTCCGGGGGCAAGAGCGCCAGCCGCGTATCAAGCGCGATCCCCGCGGTGTCGCAAAGCTTTAATTGCGAAGCATGCAGGTTTGCGCGAGCCTGCGCTACCGCCGTGAGTGCCTTGGCCTGGTCGACCTCGACCTCCAGCGTGTCCGAGCGCAGTGTGCTGCCGAGTGCTGTCGCCGCAATAGCTTCATGCTCAGCCTCCTTGAGCGCAGCAAGCTGGGCTTCCACCGCTTCAAGATTCTTTGCGGAGACCAGCGTCTCGTAGAACAGGCTGCGCACGGTGTTGGCAACTTCGAGTCGCGTTTCCTGCTCCTTCTGCCGGGAGGTCGCAACATCGGATTCAGCCATGCGATTCGCCTGGCGAATGGCAAAGAGTTGCGAAAGTGGCTGCTTGATCTGTGTGCTTGCAAAGTAAGTAGTGCTGGCACCCTGGTCAACGCGAATACTTTCCGCCGGGATGGCGCCTGTCGCCGGCGGGGTGCCGAATACCCCCGCAGGCAAAACGATCCCCTGGCGATCGGTGATGTGACTTACCTCGGAGAAATTGCCGATCTTCGGAAAGTACTCGGCACGCGCCTCCGCGCGCAATTGCTGGTAATGGTCGGTCACATCCGCCGCCATGTGCAGATCGCGGTTCCGCGCAAGGGCGAGATCAATCATCTGGGTCAGCGTGAACGTGGCCTCGACCGCCGCAGCGTGCGGAGCGGGCGCGGGTGCCAGCGCCTGTGCTTCGGCCGCCGTGCAGCGCACACACCCCACCAGGAGGATCAAGCAAAGGGATCCACTCAAAACCACCTGCCGCGGTCTGCCAAGGCTGCGCCCGGCGTTCATGCAGCACCTCGCGAGGCCGCAAGATCGCGGAACTGCAAACGCTCGCGGCCCAAGCATGCGATCAGCACGAGGCAGACAATCAATCCAAGTGCTTCCGTTGTATAGCCATCCGCAATGCTCAGCGTTAGCGCCTGCGTGTGCACGCGACCACCCAGCAGCGCGCCGGCCCGGCCCAGCGCTGCCTGAGAGCCCGGACTTGCAGGCAACAGCATGTGGGACATCGCGCCAACCTGCGTGCGCACAAGCGGGCTGCCAAGCGAGACCGACTGTCCAAGGATGTTGGAGTGGAACTTCTCCCGCACTGTCAGCAGGTGCGTAAGCAATGTCGTCATCAACTGTCCGCCAAAGAGTCGCACGGTGTGGAACCAGGCCACCATGGTGAGCGTCTTGATCGGGTCCTTTGCGGCTCCCGAGTTTACAAGTTCAAGCACGATGCACCCGATCAGTCCACACACTGTGGTCGCAGCGCCGATTGCGATCGTTAACTCGCCGGGAAAGAAGTTTCCACGCGACCACTCGGAGCTGAGCGTTGCGTTCCACAGGCAGGCGCTCGCAGTCAAGGTGAAGCCGGTAGCCAGCACCAGGCGCGGGTCCACGCGCAGCAGCAGGCGCGACACCAGCAACGCGGCCAGCAAAGCCGGGATGCCGACCCAGGCGAGCACGACACCGGCCTGCAAAGGCAGCAGCGAGCGAACGCCACCCAGAAAGTCAGGCACCAGCAGCGCCGACGAGAGCAGCGAAAAGCGCAGGCCACACAGGCAGCCGCTCAACAGCACAATGTTGCGGCGAAACAGGAAGCGGAGATTGACGAGCGGATTGGGGCGCAGCACATGGCGCAGCCAGCTTGCAAACAGCAGCAGAACTCCTCCGGCCGCAAGTCCCACGATCGTCCCCGAGTGAAACCAATCCAGCCGTTCGCCCTGGGTGAGCAGCAGAAAGAAGCACACAAACGCACCACTGGCGTACACAAAGCCGGACCACGTCGGCCTGAGCCTTGCCTGCTCAATGCCCGGCGCCGTCGTTGGGGGCATACCGAAGTAGACCAGCATCCACATAAGCGGCGAGAGCACCGAGGCGGTCCAGAAAATGCAGTGCCACGACAGGTACTGCATATAAAGGCCCTCAAGGAAACTGCCGACATGCAGCGACGCAAGGACGTCAAACGCGTACGCCGCAACGCCGAAGAGCACGTACCTCGGAGGAAGGCTCCGGCCGACAAAGGTCAGGGTTAATGGATAGAAGCTGCCTGCGCCGAGCCCCGTGATGGCGGTGAGGGCAAGCAGCCAGCCCACGCCTGGAGCGAACGGCGCGAGCATGCTGCCAAGGAACACCAGGGGTGTCGCCCAAAGCAAAACCCGCCGGGGTCCCATCAGTCCGCCAAGGTACACGGTCATAGGCCCGGTAAACATCTGTCCCGCATTGAAGACGGCACCGAGCCATGCACCCTGGTCCACGCTCAGGTGCATGGCGCCGCGCACATCGGCCAGCCCGGTACTTAGCAACTGACCTGTCAGCACTGAGATACTTACCCCGATCAGCACGGCACCGATGCCGAGCCACGGGATCGAGGCGGGAGCGGCAGCAGGCGTGGGTGCAGTGCCCGCATGCGCCGACTGTGCCACCGAACTCAACGGCCACCTCTCCCTGTTGCCGATGGGTGCACGGTCACTTCGCAGGAGAAGCCGGGGCGCAGCACATCCGTGGTGCCTCGCTCGTCCGTAAACGCGATCTTCACCGGTAATCGCTGCACCACCCTGGTAAAGTTTCCGGTGGCATTGTCGGGCGGCAGCAGCGCCGTCTGTGAGCCGCTCGCCGGGGCTATCTGCACAACCCTGCCGTGGAAACTTCGGCCCGGTACCGCATCGACGCGCACGTCGGCGGCGTCGCCGACCCGCATGCGGACGAGCTGCGTCTCTTGGAAGTTGGCCTGCACCCAGACATCACCCTCGACCAGAGAAATCACCTCCATGCCCGGCGAGATGAGCTGCCCCGGGAACGCTTTGCGTTCGGTGACACGGCCGTCCACAGGAGCGTAAATTCGCGTGTAATCCACCTGCACCTGGGCGCCGCGCACCGCTGCTGCCTTGCCCTCAATGTCGGCTCGGAGTGACTGGTCCTTTGCGTCCAGCAGCTGTTGCCCTTCCTCGCCCTCGGTGATCGCCGCGTCCGCAGCAAGCACAGCAGCCTCGGCCTTGGAGCGGCTGGCGCTCGCTGAGCCCAGCGCGGCATTGGCCTGCTCAGCAGCCGACACAGCCTTCTCCAGCGTTTGCCGCGTCGTCGCCTGTTGCGCAAACAGCGCCTCCTGGCGGGCACGCTCCTGCGCGGCCTGCTTCACCTGCGCATCCGCCCCCGCGATGGCAGACGCTGTGCCGGTTACCGCTTCCTGCGCTTCTCGCTGCTGATCCCGCGCCTGCGCAATCTTTGCTGCCTGCACCTGCTTCTGTACCTGGTTGTCATGCAGCGCAGCACGCGCGGCGCTGAGCGCGGCTTGCGCCTGTGCAAGCTGGGCACGATAGTCCGTATCGTCAAGCTCGGCAACCAGTTGCCCCGCGCGCACAGTCTGGTAATCCTGCACCCGGATCGCACGCAGGGTGTCGCTCACGCGGGTGCTGAGTGGCACTACATCCGCATGCACGTACGCGTCCGTGGTTCTCTGCCTGTCGCCGCGCGCCGTCCACGCATTCCATCGGCCCGCAACCACCAGCACCAGCACGATCGCAGCCACGATCACCACGACGGGCACGATCCAGGCCACGTAGCGCGCTTTAGAAGAAGGAGTAGATGGCGGCGAAGCAGTGCCAGCGCTCATGCGCACCATTCTGCCTCAAGCCACCGCTCACGCAAACCCCAATGTGCGTCGAAACACGAGAAAGCAGAAAGAAACTTGCAACGCCCCACTTATAGTTTGTGGGCCTCCGGCGCAAACACCTGAAAGGGCGCCCTGCTTGTTACGATCTTCAGCAACAAGATATTCAGGAGAAGACAGGCTGGCTCCCCCTCCTGCAGATGTGGAGCCAGCCTTGAGACCGTCGATAAAGCAACCGGACAAGGGCTCCTGCCGCCACTGCTGGCATACGGGAGAGCTGATGGCAACAAATCAAGCGTCCTGGTCGAGGAACAGATGGTTGCTAGTTGGCGGAAGGTGGCTCGACGCGATCAATCACGAGAAAGGGAATCGGCCCTTTTTGCGGATCCAGCCTCAATCCGAGTTGCTCCTGAAGAGCAGTAAACAGGGAGGGTCCGCTCTCTTCCGTCGATGAGCTGACAGCCTGCGCCTTCGCGGCATCCGCCTCGGGCATCCAACGTAGATCAACATTGTAGAAACCGGAGATCCCCGTCTTATCAATCACCGGCCGATCATTTCCCCGCGATAACACGTCCGCCAGTCCGCTCATCCTGATACATTCGACGCTCATCAATCCAGCGCGTGCCTGCACAAACAATGTTCTTCCCTGCTGTGCTGGCTGTGCACACCATTGATCAGGACGCGGCTTCCCTAACTTCGCCCCGCCCCTGGCCACGACCAGGGCATACACCGGCCGCTCCTGGCTTTCAATATGCACGGACAGTTTGAAGCGATCAGCAAGTACGTCCTGCAGCAGGACGCGATGCTGGTCATAGCTCATCTGGCTGAACACTGCTACATCCGCCGCAGCTACTTTGGCGTCCATGTCGTAGTGGTCGCTGCGCGCCCACGCGGGAAGGTTCAGGAGATGCGCCCCATCTACGTGGTACGCCTCCTGCACAAGCATGAGCAGTGTTACATTCCGGCCAATCCATCCAACGCTGATATCCTGCAGTTTCCAGCGTCCCGTATCTTTCGTCGGCGATACGGAGACAACGTCAGCGGCGAGATGCTTCGTTGGTGTCTCCTGGTGCATTTCGGCACTCTCAACGCCGTCAGCTGCCCTCGCCGCCTGATAACAAAGCGACGGGCAGTTGTATGCCAATAGAGGAAGAGACAACACGATAAGTCGAACAACTGATCTGGCGCGAGACTCAGCTTCGTTCATCTGCACTTTCCTACTAGCGATCGATACAGATGCGCGCCGCCGCAAAGTGCGCGGCGCGCGCAAGGAATGCATAGAGTGTCCCATAACGCTATCTGCTGGGCAATGCGAATCGCGGCACCGGGCCGGCTTTGCACATGAGGGGCGCTTTTCTCCCGGGAGCCGCACCATCGCAACCGCACGCGTGATGGTCGGGTTTAGATCAGGGCTCAGGACCTCGGCCAATGCCGTGTATCCAGCCGCGCGTCATCCGCTTTCGAAAACCCGGTCTGCAGCAATTACAGAACATATAGGACTACAGGACCACCTACCCATTGACCTCGATGCGCTGACCGGCCGCCGAGCCGTTGCTACCCCGGAGCAGCGATGCGGTTTGTACTCACACCCTGGCGGTCGCTGTGCATCCGCAGGACTGTCGCACGATCAGCCGCACGCCGATTTCAACCTGCTGTGGAGCGGTCAGCTCGCCGCTCATATGCTGCAGCAGCAGCCGGGTCGCTGCGCGGGCCATCTCCTCAACGGCCTGGCTCACCACAGTAATCGACGGCCGCAGCGTCGAGGCAAGCGCAAAGTCATCGAAGCCGATCAGGCTGACGCGCTCCGGCACGCTGATGTTCTTGTTCTGCAGCACCTCGTACGCCTTGATCGTGGCCTGGTTGTACAAGCCAAAGATCGCATCGATGCCGCCCTTCATCTTCATGTGCTTACCGATCGCTGCTTCTGCCGCTGCATCGCCTCCAGCGTCCATCTCGACGTGCTCCTCGAGACCAGCTTCCTCGATCACCTTCCGGTAGCCTGCGAGCCGCTGCTGAATCGTGTAGAGGCGTGGGTCTCCCCCAGAACGAGGATGCGCTTGCGTCCGTGGGCCACCAGGTGCTTCGTTGCCATCATCGCTGCCTGCAGGTTGTCGCAGAGAATGCGCGAGCAGTTGCGCCCAATCAGGGGTCTGTCGAACGCGACCAGCGGCACCGCCAGCTGCGTCAGCTGGTCCAGCAGCGCTCTCGATCCTGTCCTTGGAGGCACGATCAGCAGGCCATCGATGCGATGACGCTCCAGGATCTTCAGATCGATCGCGCCGCGCTCCGCATGATCCTGCGAAGTCAAAAGAATGATCGCGTACTCCTGCTCGCGAGCCATCTGCTCCGCAATCGAAGCGAAGCTCGCGAAGAAGGGGTCCGTGATCGAAGGAATAATGAGGCCGATTGTGTTGGAGCGTGCACTCTTCAACGCCCGCGCAGCCTGGTTCGGCTGGTAGCCCAACTCCTTCATGACCTTGCGCACATGCGTAAGCATCTCGGGCGCCACACGATCCCCGCCGTTGATCACCCGCGAGACCGTGGTGGTGCCCACGCCTGCAATTCTGGCGACGTCGTGCAATGTCGGACGATTGTTGCTCTTACTCAGCGGCGCACTCCAGGTCGATGGCACTGCCGGGCTCGCGACAGGCAGACATGGCACATGGTATCGCTTCCCCGCATCCTGCCGTACAACAATCGGCGGCGCTGCCATCGACTTTGAGCGTCGCTCCGCGCCGTCGCAAATCGCACACCGTTTCCCATCCACCACAACAACAGCAGCACGTGCAGGGTTACTTCTGCATGCCTCATCGAGCATGCGTCCATGGCCGCACGGCTGAGCAGACCCTTGCCGCGCTCCGGCACGCTAGTGGATCGTCACGTCGAGTTTCGTTCCCGCCGGTACACGAAACACCGTCACGTCGCCATACTTGTCCGTTCCTGCTCGCCATGTGTTGTCGCCTTGCGTTGTTGCGGCAGGAGCCGTCGCGAGCGTACGTCCATCCAGCGTGACCTTGCGCGCATGCTGATGCACTCGAACAACATAGTGCGTCAGCGCCGGCTTCAAGGTCCCGGATGCAGTTGCGAAATGCAGCTGTGTGCCGAACTTGTTCTGCTGGACCGAGATGCCCTGTTCGAAATAGCCGCCCGCTTCATACCGGTAACTCACGCCATCATCGTCGTAGTACGTGAACTCCGCATTGCGAGCCGCCGGGAACACATCCAGCGTCACCTCGTCCACAGGACGCTCCCCGGCATACTGCTGCGGCTCCTGCGACGCAATGATGGATCCATCGCGCACAAATACGGGAGTGTCACCCCAGGTTTGCGCATTGACCGGCGCGTCGTACCAGCGGTTCCCTTCAATCTGCTGACCGGAGCTGAAGTCGTGCCACATGCCCGCCGGCAAGTAAACCCTCTGCTTCGTCACTCCGGGAGTGACCACCGGCGAGACAAGAAACGCATCCCCGAACATCCACTGCGAATCCAGCCGCGACGCTTCCTCGTCATCAGGAAACATCCAGAACATCGGCCGCACAACGCCGATACCAGTCAGATGATCACCATGCTCATACGAGTAGAGGTACGGCAGCAACGCGTAGCGTGTCTTGATCGCCTGGGTCGCCGCAGCCTCCGCTACGGGCCCGTACATCCACGGCTGACGCTTCTCGCCGAAGTCGCCATGCACACGATCGATAGGCACCCAAGCCGCAAACTCCATCCAGCGGGCATAGTTTTCCGGAGTGGGATGTCCGTGAAAACCCCCTGTATCCATGCTCCAGTGGCTCGCGCCCAGATCCATCGCGGCCAGCATGCGACGACGCTGATACGCCATGGATGGGAACCCGGAGTCAATGTCGCCGGACCATACCGCGTACCCATAGCGATTCGAGCCAAGGAAGTAGGTCCGGTTCAGCGACCACACGCGTTGGTCCGCAACCGATCTTTGCCCGTCATACAGCATCCGCGCCATGTTCAGGAACTGGAGATTGCTAGCGGAGGAAACGCTCGAAGAGTCGGCTTCGTCGTTCCACCACCCAGCCATGCCCGCTTGAAACGCCGGCTTGAGATGTTCCCAGAACCAGCGCCTTGTCTCCGCCAGGTCAAAGTTCAGATTGCGCGCCATACGTTTTGTGAAGTAGTCATCCTGTTGGGCTTCATCCGGAAACCAGAGATTATGCGCATCTGCATATGCCGCAGCCTCCGTTCTCGCTGTCGGGGCGCCCTCCGGAGAAAGCAGGATGCGGGGTTTGAGGATGCCGGAAAGCTTGACCCCCTGCTTCGCAAGGTCCAACGCGAACGCACCCGACGCGCCATCGGGGAACTTGTCAGGACCTGCAGCACCAGCGCCCGTTGTGCTGTTCCATCGCCACTCGCCATAGTTGTCTTCACCCCATGCCTTCCAGTCGAAATCCAGGATGAAGCCATCGAGGGGGATCTGCTTCTGTCGATATTCCGCGACGATCTTCTTCAGATCGGCCTCGTCCGTGCCCCACTGACTATTGATGAAACCAAGAGTCCACTTCGGCGGCATGGGCGGCAAACCGGAAAGCTTCACCATCGCAGACACCACTGTCATGGGCGGTCCAAATGCGACGTAGAACTCGAGATCCTTGCGTCCGCTGCCGGAAAACCGAACAGATGGCCCCGTCGCTTTGAACGTTCCGCTGCTCGCGTCCACAAGCACGCCGAGATGATTGGTGAAAAAAAAGGGAGCGCCGCCATCGCCCTGCACGCCTGCTGCGACAATGGCCCCCTGGTTGCGCGTGAGGTCGCGACCGCTGTCGAGCAACTCCAGGCCACGCATGCCATACAAAGACTGTGCGTGGTCCAGTTCAAGGGGCAACTCGTCCCGCGTGGCAGCGCTGAACACATCATCCAGACGCAGGCAGTGGTTCTCCGGGTCACAGAAATCGATCGCGGCACCGTGGCTCGTGTCCACGCGCACACGCACCGCGGGTGCGTCGAGCACGGCGTGAGTGGCGTCCGCAAGCTGGATCGATCCTCCAATGGACTTCAGGTCGGGCACTGTCGGATTCGGATCCAGCACAAGTGCACGGGGGCTCTCCTGTCCGCCTGGCAGCACGTGCACATGCACCAGGTTCCTGCCTGCCAGTTCGATGATCGCTGTGTCACTGCCCGCATGCACCTGCACACCGTTCGCGGACTGCTGCATCTGTGCGTGCGCGTGTGGCGCAACTGGCAGCATCAGCAAGGCTGCTGCACCCGTCAGGATCTGCCGCAAATGTCCCGTGAGGCCGGCGCGAGACGCCGACAGCGTTGGTTTCAGAACCATGGGAAACAAACCTTTCTCTAGCACTGCGCGCGCAACACGACACCGATGCGTGGATGTCTGCACTAAGCAGCAGCGGTTACTGCACCGGTACAAGCTCAAACGTGTGCGGCTTGGGAACCGCCAATGCCCTGGCCTTCTTCACCACTGCGGCTTCGAGTGCGTCCATGGCATGCGAAGCCTGGTCTGCTTCCGGCAGTTTGTCCGCGTCAAGCGCAACCTGTACATGGCGAAAGCGGTCGAAGTGGAGATCGTTGTGCTGCACCACCGCTTCATACACGTTGAACGCCTGGTCCGACATGGGCGTCGCCAGCGGCGCAAGATTTACCCCAGCGGCCAGCTCCGCGCTCGTGAAGGTGCGCAGCTTCGTCCCATCAATCCGCAGTCCGTAGACGCCATCCTTCAGGCCCGTGACCCGTACGGTCTCTTGATTCAGGGCGGTGGTGATGTCGGAACTATGAATGACCAGCGGCACAGTCGCTCCGCCGCCCCACATCGTCTCCCACTGCGCAAAGGGCAGCGGGAGTGATTCGTCGGTCTCGGTCCAGCGCACGCCGTTGGCACCATCCAAAGCAGAGATCTTCGTGTGCTCACTCTCCTTCACGGTGATCTTCGAGCCCTTCACGTCGAGGCTGACCGCGGCAACGACCGGCCTCGCGTTCCAGGCCTTTAATATCTGCGCGGCAAGCATCAGGTGCCCGCCGAACGAGGGATGAATATGATCCGGCAGAATCTTTGCGGCGTTGTCGGGGTCTGCCTGGTTGGCCTTCTTCAGCATCTCCACAAACTCCGTATTTGCGTCGGCCAGCGTCAGGCCGGCAGTATGTCCATACTCCGCAAGCCACTGTCCGTATCCGATCAGTGCGTTGTTATACGGGTAGTTGTCGGCGACAGGAAACGCCGGCGGTCGGGTGACGTTGTCGTAAGGCGAGGGTTCGATGGCTGTAATCCTCACGCCCGGCACATCGGTCCGGATAGTCTCGACAATGTGCTTGATACCGTCGAAGTACGCCTGGTCGGACTCTTCCGTCGGCGCCTTGTACCCGCCGTCGTTCATGCCGAGCATCACCGTCACCACGCTTGGCTTGTAAGCAACCACGTCCCGCTGCAGTCGCAGCGCGATTGGACCGCCCCCACCGCCGCTCACTCGATCCCCACCCCAGCCGGAGTTCACAAAGCCTATGTTGAGGCTTGGATAGCGCGTCATCGCAAAGGTCTCGACGATCATCGTATACACCCGCTGATCGGTGATACTGTCACCGTAAAAAACCACGCGATCCCCGTCGTGCAGGTAGAACGGGCTCTGCTGCGCGGAAGCTCCTGTGACAACCAGACCGAAAAGAACAGCGGCGATAGTTTTCAGGCGAGACATGTGCTTTTCTCAGACCTCGTAAGTGGTGGATCAGATTTGGCGTAACGATACCATAACGCACTTGCGTTCCGGAACACGGGCCTGGCCCCATCGGACTGCAACTGTGTTTGTGCCTTTGCAGGTACTTGCGCAACGAAACAGCGTGGCGCTTCCACAGCGGAGACGATGGAGGTACCGGTACCACGGAAGGCAGATACGATGCGGGCCGCGCTCCCGACAGAGCCATGCGCGAAGAGCAGGGCTCTGCGGCATCGATCGAGGCTCATGCCGTTCCTTTCGCCGTCGGCTTCGAGCGCGCCAGCATAACTCGGATCGTTCGTATGGAGAAGGCCGGCATCGTTACCTGCACAGCTGTCTTCCCTGCGCCCGTCCTTCGCAGAGGCAGCGCTTCCATCACGCGGCCGTCGAGCTCGACAAGCTGCGCTGCGCGGACCGGCATCCCGAATTCCAGGTGGCAGGTCTCTGCTTCCGGCGCGGCGCAGAAAAGCCTGGCCTGCAGTTCATCCCTCAGCACAACCACACTCGTGAGCGACACGCGAGGCGAGTCCATGCGTAGCAGCGAGGCGGTCTGCTCGTCGCTTGCGGGCACCTTGTCCATCTCCTGCGTGACAATGGATTCCTGCAGTGCTTCATTCTCCCGCCAGAGTCCTGCTTCAAACCAGGCGCCTTGATGCGGAAGAATGGAGTAGTGCGACTCCTGCTCTCCACGCAGCGGACACTTGCCCCACCAGAAGCCGGCTTCGCCTCCCCAGCCAAGGATGATGCCGAGAGGCTCGCCCCCGCCATGCGAATACGCAGTGGTGCGATCGGAGAAAAGAGCGAGGCCCACCTTCTGCTGCTCGTCGTACAGGTCCACCCACGTCGTAAGAATGTTGTGCTTGATCTCATCCCAGCGCTGGAAGTGTGTGGAGTCGTTACGGCTACGGCACACGTCGAAGGCACTGCTCTTGTAGAGTGCCTCCTGCGAGAGCGCCATAGGAAAAATCGCCTGCAACTTGAATCGGCCATCGTTGGAGGAACGCCGCCGCTCCCTGTTGCGATCCTCTGGCGCGATCTCCCACGGATCACCGATCCACGTGTCCTGATCGAAGTGAAACAACACGTCGCAATCGATGCGTGCCTGCCCCTGCACAATCGTCGTCACCGCGCGGAACGCACACCCGCCGAGCGTGCCCAGAGCCTCGACCTTGACCCGCAGCGGCCCGTGCTCGAGCACCGTTAACTGCGCGTGTGTCTGTGACGAGGTGTGCCACTGCTTCTCTTCTGCGAAGAAGCCGCGAAATTCGTTCAGCAGCTTGCCCTGCCTGCACATCTCCCGGGCGAACTGCTTCGCGTAGAGGCTCGCGATAGCGCCTCCCTGCGCGGCACGGAAACACACGCGATACAGATCGCTCTCAACCCACACGTCTCCGTCCGCCTCGATACGCACAGAGATGCTGTGCGGCATCGTCTCGAGACCCGGATCCTGGTGCTCGCGCACCTGGTATGTCTTCCACCCGAACGCCGGGAGAGTGTCCCGAAAGAGCAGCGTCGCTGCATTGATCGAGGAGGCTCCGGAAGCGGCGAGCCTCGTGTCCATCACAGGCTCACGCAGCGCTCCTGTCTGCGGCAGTTCCCGGTAACACCGGCTCACGTTCGCCTGGCAGGCAAGCACCCTTCCGTCGGCGCACAGCACCGTAAACGCACGTGTCCCCGGGTCAGCAGACATCGTGATCTCGACGATCGCATCCCGCGCATGCGCCAACGTGTTCACGGCACGGATGAAGTGCACGCCGCGTTCCGGGTCAGCTTTCGGACCGGCGGTGCGTTCCAGCGATGTCATCGCCTCGTCTCGAAGCTGAGCGGCCGTATCCGACGCTGCCAGCGTTTCAGCAGCTACCTGGAACGCCCAGGCCTGGCGCCCGCTGCGCGTCGTCACCGTGATCCACGCATCGTGTGCCTGCGACCACATGCATTGGTCCCAGGCATGTTCAAGCAGCTGCGTGGGCCATGCCGCGGCGGCCCACAGGTAAGCCATGGCGCAAAGCTTTTCAGTACGGATCAGCTGCACTTCTGCCTCGCGCACCTGCTGGCTTGCGCGATGCAGGGTCTTGTCCCCCCATGGCAGCGCCGTCAGGATGTCCTCCATCGAGAACTTCCAATCGACCGGCTCTGTGCGTGCGATGTCGTGGATATACTCGCGCCACGTCGCGAAGCGCACCCAGGGCGCCGCAACGCGCGGCTGGGCGGCCCACCCCAGGTCCTGAAAACACATGCCGGCGGGTTGCGGGATACCATGCTCCGCACAGCGCACTGCATAGTCGGGACTGACTTCCGTCGCCTCGGTCTCCCACACGTGCAGCAGGTGCTCCTGCGTGTAACGCGGCACCGCCGGTATGGACGAGCCATCAGGGCCGATCCAGTGCACAAGCTCCGCATCGAAGCCCTGCGTGTAGCCGCCCCATGCGGTGCTTGCATTTTTGAGCGACGCTCCCGTAAAGCCGAAGGAGCGCAGGATCTGCGGCAGGCACGAAGCCCAGCAGGGCTCCTGCACCGCATATGTTTCCACACGCGCTTGCGGAAAGCTGCGGCGAATCAGTTCCAGCCCTCGCTGCAGCTGACGGATGTTGCTTTCGCCCGAGATCGCCCAGCCGTACGGCTGCGAGAAAGTGCCCCCGGTAATCTCCACACGTGCGCCCGGCCCTTTGGCTGCGACCATCGTCGCCAGGGTGCGGAAGCATGATGGGTCTTCCCGCGCGAGCGTACTCCACGAGTCCGCCTCCACATCAAGCGAGAGCTTCCACTCTGGAGTGTGCTCAAGCGCCTGAAGGATGTCGCGCCAGCAGCCTTCCGGCATGTGGCCACGCACGCCCCCGTGATACCCGTCCATGTAGTACAGGATCGGCGTGTGCTGATCGGCCGTCACGGCAACGAGGCACCCGGGCCGGAGTGCAGCCAGGGCGGCCGACGCACCCACACGCTTCAGCATCTCGCGGCGCGTCATCCACGCAGGTCGCCTTGATCCGTTCGTATCCTGTGGCAGCATCACTCCACCATCACCGCCGCTGCCCGGCTATCACAAGCATCCACCGGCGGCTTCGTCTTCAATGCATCCTCTCACTCGGCTCTTGCAGCCACAGTGCCATGCTCACTCCGCGCGCTCGCACTGTTTCGAGGCCCGCTGCCAATACACAGCGGGCATGGCCGACTCAGTTCGCCGGAGGCGGAACCACCGCATCGAGAAACTTCCAGATCTCGCGAAATGCCCGCAGCGTCTCGGCGTCATTGAAGCTCCCATGATCCCCACCTGGAATTGTCACCAGTTCATTCCGCACACCCACCTGGTCGAGGGCCGCCTTGAGCTTCTGCGCCTGCGAGTACGGCACAACACTGTCGTGATCGCCATGGACCGTGATCACGGGCGGCTGTCCTGCGTGCACATACGTCAGTGGCGAACTCTGCTTGGCAACAGCCTGCTTGTCCTGCGCTCCGCTCAGCCACGCCACGGCGTACGTCTTGCGGTCAGGCCCCGCAAGGATGGCATTGACGTCGGAGATGCCGAACCAGTTCACAATGGCTGCAACCTTCATCGGAGGCGTAACCGCATCGGCAGGGCATGCGTCATCGAGCCCGGCAGCCTCGGTCAGCATGCCTGTCATAAGTGCAAGGTGCCCGCCGGCGGAGTGCCCCGAGACAACAATCCGGTTGGTGTCGAAGTGGTATTTGTCAGCATTGTTGTACACCCAGCGGAGCGCGCAACGAACATCCTGCACCGCCCCCGGCGCCGACGCACTGCTCGCCATGCGATACTCCACGTTGACCACGTCCCACCCGCGTTCAATGTAGGGCAGAAACGAGTTTGGCGAGCCGCCCTTGTCTCCGAATACCCAGCCGCCGCCATGGATGTAAATCAATGTCGGAACAGGTTTTTTCGCTGCATGGTTCTCCCACACATCCAGATGCACCGTGGTGTTCCCGAACGTGCCATATGCAATGTTGGCGCCGACACCATAATGAAAAGAAGCGAGTTCAGCCCAGTCGCCGGCAGAAGCCGGAGTGGTCGCTTGGGCATGCGACATTGCAGGCAACAACAAACACGTGGCGAGAGCGACACCTCGCATGAGCGTAAAGTTCACCAGGCACCTTTCCATCTCTTTATGATCCTGTAGTTCTGCCAGCAGCAAGCACCATAAGCAGCGCTCCCAAGGAGTGCGCGCGGACCGGGCGACGCCGCCAGCACATCGCCCGGTAACTCAGAACACTATCTTCGACGAGAACTGCACCTGTCGCGACGTGCCAATGCCAACCAGCGATCCGATCGTACCGGTGCTGATGCCATAGTTGAACCCGGGTGTGACCGGCAGGCCGGCTGAGGGCAAAGTGCTCGTCGCGGAGTACTGCAGGCTCGCCGACGGGTTAGAGAAGTTTGGATGGTTCACGATGTCGAACAGCTCGGCGCGAAATTCCCAGGATGCGTGCTCGAACAGGCGAGTCGTTTTCAGGAGGCTGACGTCCGGCTGAATAAAGCCGGGTCCACGGCCAAGGTTGCGTGGGCAGTTACCGCCGGTGGCGGAAGGTGTCGAGAAACCAGCGGAGCTCAGTTGATTGTTCGGCAGGCTGAAGTCCGACGCTCTCGTGTTCAGCCCGGCCTCGCAGTCAGGCCGCAGCGAACCAACAAACGGATTGTTCGCAAGTGCCGAGAACCCGAAGTTGATCGGCGTTCCCGAGCGCCCCTGCGTGATAGTGGATACCTGCCACCCCGCACCGAGCCGTTCCGGCACTTTGGGAATGCGCGGCGCGCTGTACACAAACCCCATCACGAAGTTGTTGCGGATATCGATGTCCCCTTGTGAGAAATCGCCCTTGATGTTGCGGGGATCCTGGTACGCCTCGAACAGGCCCATGTAATCGTCGAACTCGTGCTGCCAGTTATAGTTCGCTTGCACGCTCAGCCCATGCGTGTTGGCCTTGATGGAAGCATTGAATGCTTCCGAGGTCGAGAACGCCTCGGCTCCCGAGTAATTGACGGAACCCAGCGAATCATTGATATAGCTGTGATACGTGTTGCTCGCCGCGGAAATTGGATCGTTTGGGTTCTCGAGGTTGAAGTTGCCGCCCGACGCCTCGTGCAAGCCCCGGTTGCCGCGATACGAAAGCGTCAGCACCACGTTCCTGGCCACCTGCTGGTCGACAGAGAGGCTCCACTGTTCGGAGTAGGTATCGTGCTGATGCGGGTCAAACACCGTGATACTTACCGGCGGCTGCGGAGAGCAGTTCGGTGCCTGCACCGGCAGAGGATAGGAGATCGTCACCAGCGCGGGTGTGCACTGGTACGCACCCGTCGTCAGGTTTGCGATGCTGATATTGGTCACGGTGTTCTGCGCGACGTTGAGCGGTGCACCGGCGGCGATCGGCAGAAAGAACAGGCCTGCGCCACCGCGAAGCGTTGTCCTGCCTTTGCCGAAGGGGTCCCAGTTGAAGCCAACGCGTGGGGAGAAGTCATAGGGATTCGCGGCATACAGTGGTGTGCTCGCAGGGATCAGCGATGCCGATGCGGGATAGCTTGCAGAAACGTTCGCCAGGTTCGCTAAACTCCCATTCTGAAACCCGGCATTGTCGCCATGAAGCACCGTGTTGTACTCGTAGCGAATGCCGAGGTTGAGCGCAAGCCGTTGCGTCACTTTCCAGTCGTCGTTGAAGAAGTAACTCATCATGGCGTTGCGCACGTGCGTCAGGGGATAGCCGAGACGGGTCCAGCCGGTCGCGGTGTTGTTCAGGAAGCCCTCTGGTCCTCCGCTGGGCGTGTAGCAGCCTGCCGGTGTGTTGGTCGCGGTGCAGGGGTTTGTGCCCGCCGCCGGAACCGCCGGACCCGGTGCGTAGTAGATGGCATCCTGCGTATCCAGTTCGCGGCCTACGTTATTCCACCGAATATCGAACCCGAGCTTGAACTGGTTGCGCCCCTTGACCAGGGTCGCCGTGTCGAGCGCCTGGTAGGAAATAGAAGGTTCGCTGGACTGGAAGAGCTGCGGACTCGGCGTGACACTGCCAATGCCAACCTGGCAGCCGTTGCACCCGAAGAGCGGAAAGCCTGGTTCCCCACCACTCTGGTGCGAATGCGGGCTGTTGATCGCGAAGCCCGCCTCGTTCAGAAAGTTTGCCGAACCGATGTAGTTCCAGCTTGCCTTTCCAAGTTGCGTCAACTCGGGAGCATCCGCGCTTTGCCCGACCGCTAGTCCGTAAACACCGTAGGTATCGCTGGCGTTGTAGTTATACCGCACCGCAAAGTTGTTCTTGGCATTCAGAACATAGTCCAGCTTGAGCGCCGCGGTGTTTTCGCTGATGTCGTTCGTGGTGATGCCATTGATCAGGTCGAACCAGTAGCTGTAGATGACGCCATTCTGCGTTGGCGCAGGGCCCGCGTTCCCCAGCGGGATCTTCGCCAGTACAGGAGCCATGGACGGAACCGCCATCGCCCGCATGCGCTGGTTCAGCACCAGGTTCGTTCCGGTCACTGGCGTGCTGATATGCTGGCGAACACCCTCGTAATTCATAAAGAAGAACAGCTTGTCGGTGAGGATCGGGCCGCCCAGGTTCCCGCCGAACTGGTTCAGGCGCAGCGGCGTGTGCGTGCCGTTGTAAAAGTAGTTCTCGGCGTCCAGGGCATCATTTCGGAAGAAGTCGAACACTTCCCCGTGGAGCTGATTGCTGCCTGACTTGGTGATGATGTTGACGATCTCGCCGACAGCGCGTCCATACTCGGCCGAATACTCGGACGACAACACGCGCACTTCCTGCACGTTGTCAATGCTCGAGCGCGTGACGCGGGCGTTGCCACGTCCGAACGTGCTGAAGGTGACATTGCCGTCCACGCGTGTGGCATCGGTACCGTCCACCAGCATGTTCGCGCCGAACTGCCCACTCGGAAAGCCACCCAGCGAGTCTCCATTCACGGAGCTCCCCGTGTTTTGAATCGCACCAGGCACAAGGGTCAGCAGGCTTGTGACATCACGTCCGTTCAACGGCAGCTTTGCTACTTGCTCCGCATTGATCGTGGTGCTTATGGTGCCGGATTCCGTATTTACCTGGACCGCAGCGGCCTGTACGTTGACCGTCTCGGCGACCCCGCCCACCCGCAGGGTCGCACTCTCGTTGAAGGTCTCATCGGCATGCAGCACGATCCCTTCGACGTTGGTGGTGCTGAACCCGTTCCCTACAAATTGCACGTTGTAAACGCTGACGGAAAGTGATGGAGCCACGTATTCTCCCTGTCCGTCAGTCTTGGTGACAAAGGAGCGGTTTGTCTTTGTATCCGTCACGGTGACGCGCACGTTTGGCACCGCCGCGCCCGATGGATCCGTGATCGTGCCGCGGATGGTGCTTGTGTCCTGCTGGCCATACGCTGAAGGGCTGGCGAGCAGCGCAAGCGTAGCGAGCGCCGGAAGAATCAGCTTGCAAGTCGGGCGCTTCCACGGTCTTCTGCCGTGATCAAGCGATAACAAGTGTGGGTCGAACAGAACCGTCATGGTGTAGCCTCCGGCCTCGGTCAGTTATGGAATCGATTCCATCTTTCCAGCGGCCGATTTATAACGGTGTGCTTTTGGACCTGTCAAGAAATTCTTGACGCGTGACCTCAACAGGAGCACTCTGCCCGCTGAGGCCGGCGGGTACCCGTCCGATATCGCTACCAACAGCCGTGGCGCAAGCGGCTCGGAAACAGGCTTTCTCGAAGCAAACCTATGAGGTTTCACGCGTCGAACGATCACGGCGGTCACGTATCAAGCATGCGTGATCATCGATCACACCTGGTGAGACCAGCGCCTCGCGAAGCAGCGTCTGCATCGAAGCGTGCAGTAAGCGACAGAATTCCTGCCATAACCCGCCGGGTACCAACAATGGCGATCCAACGGGCAAACTGCCAATCGTGCAAACCTGAGACCCCCGGAGGAAACAGCGCACACCTTTGTAGCGTTCGACCTTAAGACCGAACCCGTCAAGTCTTGGTGTCACGAGCATCATGAAGAATGGCGACGGCTGGAGACCCGCTCACGCGAGCATCCGCGACCCCGAACCTAACGCAACACGACCCCTGAGGTGTAGAAACGAAGCCACCGGAAAGTAAGCCACAATGGTGCTCAAGCCCTTGCGGGCGAGCGCCTAAAATAACTCTTTTTCATGCGTGGAGTAAATATGCTTGGAGTAAATGGGAGTGAACCGACCTTCCGACTCTCTCGAAACCATTCAATTGTGTGTTTGGTTGCGGGGGTAGGATTTGAACCTACGACCTTTGGGTTATGGGCGACCGGAAGTTCGCGTATGTTGTTGAATTTTCTGGCACAAATGGCGACCCAAAAGTACGCAAAAGTACCCTTCGGACACCCCATTGGGAGTCTATCGGGAGTCGATTTCAGAGTTTGGGTTTTAGCCCCACGGGTCTCTGGATTTCACTCTTCCGTCACCATAAATGCGATGGAAGTGATTTATGTATCGTGATAACCTATATCGCATGGAGGTTCCTTCCACCATGCCCGCTCACGCGTTTGCACCTCGGAATCTGAATTGGAATGTTGAACAAGGAGAGGCTCAGGACCTTGCCCACGGACTTGAGAAGTCCGAAGCGCAGGCACTGGTTTTCGTCTCCCATGCCCGCCCCGACGACGAGAGGACGAAAGCTCTCTTTGGCTTCCTTCGGCGTGCGTCGGAAGTTGCTGACGTCATGATCGAGAAAAAGCAGCAAAGCAGCTGGGATGCCATCATCGAAGCGCTGACGCCGACACTCCCCCTGACTTCGAGCCGGGTGCTGGAGGCCAAGATGCTCGCCCAGGCGATGACGAAGGTGATTGAGAGCGAGGATTTCGCTCGTGCAGCCGACATCGCAGAGATCGGTCACTTCAGCAGCAAGAACCCCAGCTCTCAGCCGAACCGCTGGAAGAACTCGGGCCTCATCTTTGCGATCCCTTATAAGGGTGTCGATCTCTATCCCCTCTATGCTCTGGAACTCCAGAATGGTGCAAAGCCGCTTCCCATCATGGAGAAGATCTTGGGCGTGCTCCAGGAGAAAGACGACTGGCAGAAGGCCTTCTGGTTCGCCAGCCCGAACAGCTATTTGAAGAGCAAGGCTCCCAAGGACCTGCTCAAGTCAAAACCACAGGATGTACTCCGGGCTGCGGAAACCGAGGCCGCTGGCGTCCAGCACGGCTAGGAGAGATCGTCATCCACGCTCCGTCAGGCAAACTCGCAGCCGACATCATCCCCTGGGGTAGTGGGAAGACCCTCTACCGCGTCCATCCGCGGATTTACGACAGTCTGCAATTCAATCCTTCCAAGCTCGCCAGCGCGCGATTCAGCCCTCTCATCTCTGCTGCCGGGCCGGTCATTCCGACCCTCTATGCGGGCACGTCCCTCGACTGTGCCCTCATGGAAACCGTCTTTCACGATGTGCCGTTCGTCGCAGGGCCGAAGATGATCTCGAAAGCTACGCATGTTGCCAGCAGGGTTCACTCGCAGTTGTCTCTGATCCGCGATCTCCAGATGATCGAGCTATCACCTGTCTCCCTGCGCAAGCTCGGAATCTCGCGCAAAGAACTTATCGAGTGTGACGGTTCGGAATATCCCGACACGAGAGCGTGGGCACTCGCTCTTCATGACCAATTTCCCGCTGCGGAAGGTCTGCTCTGGACATCCCGCCAAGCAGATCCCGCTGAGGCGATTGTTCTTTTCGAAGACCGATGCAAGACCCCGTCTATGATTGCCGTTGGATCAACCACGGATCTATTGCTGTCGGATGGCTCGGCGATTCCGCCCGTCTTGGACCTGGCCATGAGAATGGATGTCTTACTGACACCCTAAAGCGACTGCTCAGCCCTTGAGGAAGAACTCCGGGGACTTCCCGTAGAGTTCCGCCAGTTGCAGAAACTCCATCACGTCGATGCGACGCTCTCCGGTTTCGCACTTCGAAAGAAATGAGTGGGAGAACCCGAGTTTCAGAGAAACTTCTCTCTGATTCAATCCAGCCTCTTGCCGGGCCACGATCAATCGCTGCAGGATAGCGTCGTAAGTATCTTGGAATGGCGCAGTGCGCGCCTTCCGCGATCTCCTTATCCCAGACTCCTGACGCATCCCCATGATTCAAGTGTGGGTAGCAACTTGCACAATCCCCTAATAAGGGACACACTTGGCAATGAGTCTATTCACGGAGAAACGTGTGGCAGACACCTTGATTGAATGTGCTGAAGTCACGGGAAAGACAGTGCATCGCCTACGTCTTGCGACCAGCGATTCCGGCGGCCAGGAACTCCATCTCGAGTTCACGGACGGGACGGCTTTCTCTCTTACGGTCGAGCCCTCCACCGTTCTTAAAGCCGCTCTGATTCGCCAATCCGAAGGCCGTGAAATCGCCTTGCGAACGTATGCCGACTAACTGACCTATTCCGTTTCGGAATAGTGACCTTTCCAAAAGTTATTGGACTCGCGGTGACCGCAGACTTTACGTTTTGCGCCATGCTGACTTGCTCAAGTTAGCGGAGGTGCAAACGTGACTCGTCCTTACCCCATACTCCGATCGGATGAAGGCACCGTTCGGTTGCCTATTCATCTCGGCTCATCCCACAGTGTTCGCCCGATCCGTACGGCCTTTCGGGCGATCGTCAAGGAACGGATTCTCCCTGCAGTTCGGGTTCTGTTCCCCAGCCTCCTTGTTCTATCCCTCACAGCCGTAGCGCACGCGCAAGGCACGATGGACTTCTCCGGTGCTCAAACCCTGATGGGCACCTTCAAGACCTTCGCGATGTACGCGGGTGCTGTGATCTGTCTTGGCGGTCTGATCTTTGCTGGCATCCGCATGATGTCCGGGCGATTTCAGGACGCCATCCCTGGTCTCTTCGGCGCGCTGTTCGGCGCTGGAGTGCTTGGTTGGGGTGCCGGTTGGATCGGCTCTCTGACCGGACAGTCGATGTAGGAGGTGCATCGACTATGCCTCGTCGTGGAGAACCGTCACCAATCAATCAGGCGCTCAATCGGCCCCGAGCCAAGCTCGGACTGGACCTCTCAGCATGGATGGCGATCGTATTCGTCTGCGTGACGGTTTTCCTCGTCGGGTTTCGACTCCTCGCCATGCTCGCGTTTCCAACGCTCGCAGTGTGCGCATGGCTGATCGTGCGCAACCACCCGAAGATGTTCCAACTGTGGGGCCTGAGCCTCAACCAGAAGAGCTACTATGACCCGCGCAAAGACTGAACAACTTCAATCCGTTCCGTGGTTCGCGAAAGCCGGGGCCGCCTGCAGCATCGTGCCGCTCTCGCGCTTCGTCAGCGATCACATCTTCGCTCTCAAGAGCGGAGGCTATGGCTGCCTGTTTGAGCTGACGGGCATGGATGAGGAGTGTCTCACGGATCAGGAGCTTGATTCGCACCTTCGGATGATCGAAGGTGCGCTCCGCTCCCTTCCCGAAGGCGCTTGCCTCTATCAGTACAGCCGGGTGATTTCCGGTTTCGTAATCCCGAAGCAGGAAGAGTATCCGCATCTGATGACGCACGTTATGGTCAAGGAGCGCATCCGCTTCCTTGAGGAGAAAGCAGGCTTTCGCAGGATGGACCTGCACTGGTGCCTCACGATCGAGCCGTCGAAGAGCCAGGGGTTCGAGCGCAAACCTAAGCAACAGGAGTTCGCCACCACGCGGATGCTGGTCGAACTGGAGAAGACCGCGACACTGCTCGCGGGGAATCTCAGCAGCCTGCTTGGCCTGAAGCTGGTTACCAAGCAAGCTACATTTCAATTCTTCAGCTATCTCTTCAATCTTGAAGACTGGGCGGAGCGGGATGTTCTTCGCACCGACGAAGGGCTTGATCGTCAGATGGTCAAAAGCCCGGTCCACTGGGAAAGCGATCACCTGCGCATCGGCAAGCGATTCGTGCAGATGTTCTCGCTGAAGACGACACCAGAGGCATCGCGCCCATGCCTGTTCTCCGATGTCGCGAAGCTCGACTGCGACAGCATCCTTTGCACGACGTGGCGACCCAAATCTACGACCGCTGCGCGCGGCGAAATCGACCGACAAGAGAAGTTCATTGAGTTCTTCAAAGTCGGCGTGTTGACTCGTGTGATGAGCGGTCGCGACGTTGCTTCGCTTGATCGCGGTGCGGGTGCGAAAGCCGCCAGCACTCAGGTCGATGATCTCGGTGATGTCATCCGTTCTCTCGATAGGAAGGCGCAGGGAGAGTATTCACTCCGCTTACTGATCGCTGCACGCACGCGGAATGACCTGCTCGCCATCGCACCAGCCGTGCATCGCGTCTTTGTTGAGTGCCGTTCCCAGGTCATGGAAGAGACGCTCGGCAACCTTTCAGCGTTCTATGCGATGTTCCCAGGCAATGGGAAGTTCAATGTCTTCCCAATGTGGTTAGCGGAAGACCATAACGCCCGGCTTGCATCGGTCTTCGCGCCCAGCCTCGGCCATCCCCATTCCGAAGACCTCGATAACGAATACCTCAACGTTTTTGAAACCCGCACGGGCACGCCATTCTTCCAGGATGCCTACGTCGATGGTGTTCGAGTGCAACTGATCATCGGGCCTACAGGAAGTGGCAAGTCGGTTCACGGCAATATGGCCATCGCTCATGAACAGAAGTACAACGGCTTCACCTACATCTTTGACATCGGTGGCAGCTACGAGAGCGTCGTCGAGTTGTACGGCGGCAGGGTCGACAAAGTCGGGAAAGATGGGCCGCGCGTGAACCCGTTCACGCTGGAGCCCACCGAGAGCAACATCCAGTTCTTGTATACCTTCGTGAAGCTGCTGTTAGTGAACGGTGGTGCGGAGCTTGAGCCGGAAGATGACGACGTGATCCATAAGGCTGTGCAGGATATGTACCTGCTCGATGCCTGCAATCGCCGCCTCTCGAATCTCTATCTTCCGAAGCAGCTTGGCCGCTACTTGGCGAAGTGGATCGGTCGTGGCGTATACGCCAACATCTTCGACAACGTCGAAGATGGCCTCTCGCTGTCACGCATCCAGTGTTTTGACTTCCAAGGGATCAATCAGCAGTACGGCGATCTGATCGAGCCGTTGATGGTCTATCTGCTTCGCCGGATCAACGATGTGCTCTTCAACCCCGCCAATCTTGGCGTGCCGAAGCACATCCTTATTGAAGAGCTGTTCTCGAGCATGAAGAATAAGCAGCTTCTTGATGCTGCTCTCGCGTCGATCAAGACCGTCCGCAAGAATCTCGGCGGCGTGACCATGATCGGGCAGTCCGCCGAAGACCTCGGTGCGAATGCCGATTCCATCGTCAATTCCTGCACCTCGTTCCTCTTCCTGAAAGATGCGACGTTCAACCGGAAGCGTTATGCCGAGCTGTTCAAGATGAATGAACAGCAGCTTGCTCTCTTCGAGAGCTTGCAAGATCGCGAAGGTCTGTACATGCGCCGTGATGGCCTTACCAAGGTCATCCGCCTGAATCTCGACAAGCGTAGTTACGCCACGTTCTCCACCAAACCGAAGGATCGGGTACGCCGGTCCAAACTCATCGCTAAATACGGTCTCGCCGAGGGCATCGCTCGCTTTGCCCAGGGCGAGGTCGAGTAACTGCAGAAAGGACATTGCCGTGAAACCTCCTATCCCTCTTCTCGTCTCGACCGGTCTGTTGTTGGCCACAGTTCCGCTGCAGGCTGCTACGACCCCGCATCCGCTCCTTCCCAATGCTCCGAGGACCGTGACGGTTTCGGAGTCGCAGACTCCGCCCGTCATACGGGCTGGTCTGCTCCAGTCCACGCTGATCGTGTTGCCTGCCGAGGAGAAGGTCGCCAACGTCTTTGCCGGAGACACGGTCGATTGGGTGTTCGACGGCGGCCACGTTGCTTCCCGCTTCGTCAGCGTGAAGCCGAAGGTCGCAAACGGAACGACGGATGTCCACATCGTCAGTGACCACGGCAACGAGTACACCCTCCAGTTGCGCGAGGTATCGAGCGACGACGACCCGCACTTCGATTCCAAAGTGCTGATTGAGCCGACCGATAAGGCTGCCAAGGACAAGCTCGTCGAGATGCCGGTCTTTGTTCCCGCAGCGGAGTTGGATAAGGCGAAGCAGGATGCGGCGACCGCGAAGGCGGCCCAGGTTGCGGAGTTGAAGGCTCAGGAGACGAAGGCCGAGCAGTACCGCAGCCAATATCCCAGCTCACTCCACTTCGACTTTGCCTGGGACGAAAAGAAAGGCAAGGAGCTTGGCCTGCAACAGATTCGGCATGACGACAAGTTCACTTACCTGCGTGGTCAGTTTCAGGAGACTCCGGCCCTGTACGAGGTCAAGGAAGGTAAACCGTCGCTCATCAACTTCGACTTTGCGAACGGACTCTACACCGTTCCGAAGCAGTTAGAGAACGGGTATTTCGAAATCGGCAAGCAGAAGGTGGAGTTCCACCGGAACGGTGGGGGTCACTAGCCATGACAGAACCGAACGAAACGAAGACCGTTGCTACCGTCCCTGAACAGCCAGAAGCCAAGACACCGCTTCGCAAGAGTATGCCCGTCGTGGTCGCTCTGGTTGTCATCGTGGGTCTCATAGGAATTGCGAACGTCTCCAGTCTCCTGAGCGGCAACAAGAAGGCCGCACCCCAGAGTGCGCTCACTATGAGCCCCACCACTCCCAACGCCCAGCAGGTGTCGAGCTTCGAGACGCAGCAGCAGAACCAGGCGAAGCACGACGCGGAGGAGTTG
Organism: Acidipila sp. EB88; assembly: GCF_003858395.1. Lineage (GTDB taxonomy): Bacteria > Acidobacteriota > Terriglobia > Terriglobales > Acidobacteriaceae > EB88. The sequence continues at coordinate 637,809 of NZ_QWEV01000005.1, forward strand.
CAGCGCCAGCAGGCGCTCGCTAAGGCAATGCAGGAACTCGAGCAGGAGCAGTCCGTGCCCGGCCCGGAGTCCGCAGGAACGCCCCCGATGACTGCGGCACAGCGAGAGCAGATTTACGGCAGCAGTCCGAACGCGCCTCAGCAGACTTCGAATATGTCCGAGGCGCACGCTGAGGCTAAGCAGAGACGACTTGCCATCCAGAAACAGGCACAGGACGCGCAGAACAGTGACACGGTCGCTATCGACTTCTCTCATGAGGGCACGGCGCCGCTGACAGCGGTCAAGGCCGCCAGCATTCAGGCTACGGACAAGGAGGCCGGAGAGGAAACCGCGGGCAAGCCGCAATCGAAAGAGGCCGCATCCACCCCGTCTGCGAAGAATGATCCCATGTCGTCATACAGCTTCGACCAGTACGACGGGCAGCTCTATCGCATCTTCGAAGGCACAGTTCTCGAAGGCGTCGTCACCAACCACATCGACGGTGGCCTCTCCGGCCCCATCCTCGTGATGCTGACGACGGACTACTACTCGCACGATCATCAGCAGTTGCTCATGCCCCAGGGCACACGTCTGATCGGCTCCGTGCAAGCTGTCGGCAATGCCCAGCAACGGAAGATGTTTGTGACCTTTCATCGCGCTGTCTGCCCGGACGGATTTTCGCTCGACTTCGACAAGTATGTCGGTCTCGACCAAATCGGTACAACAGGTCTTGCGACCAAGGTCGACCACGGCTACTTGATGGCTTTTGGCGCCGCGGCAGCTATCGGTGGGCTAGGTGGCTTGGCACAGATTGGGAACAACGCCAGCATCCTCACGCCTTCGGCCCAAATCCGTGAGGGTATATCCGAACAGTCGGCAGCCGAAGGCGAGCAGGTACTCAACCACTTCCTGAACCGTCTGCCGGTCATCACGCTGAAAGAAGGATCGCGCGCCCGTGTCTACATCGGTCGCGACATCCTGATTCCGTCTTACGCGGAACATCGCGTCAATCCCACGCTGTAGCGAAAGGAGGAGTCATGATGCTTGCCCGTTCGTACCAACTGCTCGCCGCCGGAGTTGCAGTGTGCCTGGGAGGAACGCTGTTCGTCGGCGTGGGTGGTGCATCTTCATTGGCACGAGCGGGCGAGGCCTCGCTTGAGTTTGTCGGCAACCTCATCGAAAGCGTTCACGATTTGCCTCTCTCGGAACGCCTCGACCCGACGTATCCCCACTGCTTCTGACAACCAAGTATTGGAGCGTCTATGAAGATCCAACTCAAACATCCGCGCAGATGGCTTATCGGAGGAGGTTTACTCCTTTTGACAGCCACTCCGAGCTTCGCGCTCTTCGGTATCGGTGACATCGTCTTCGATCCGACCAGCTACGCCAGCCTCGTCTCCCAACTGACGACGATCGAATCCCAGTACAAGATGCTCCAGAACAACATCGAGCACTTCAGCCTGAAGCAGCAGTGGCAAACCACGCTGACTGCACTCAAAAACGTGAACGTCGCCAATATGTTTGGCGAGACGAATGGCATGACGGTTGCGTTCAACACTAATTCGTCGTCCGCATCGACGACGGCATGGAAGACAGCTACGACGCCGGTCAGCTCCAACGTCTCAACCTACTTCTCCGGCCAGAATGTGGGAAGTCCGCAGATGTCGCAGCTTGCCATGGTTGAGATGTCTGATTCCATCTCGCCGGATTGCATCACGGCGGTTGGCGCATACCGCGCCGCCCGCACGCAGAACACGACAGCGAACAGCAGCCTGATGGCGAACCAGCTTGATGGCACCAGTACAACGAACAGCGAGGTCCAGCAGTTGAACCTGCTGAACGCAGCCGAAGCTCAGAAGATGAGCGAGATGCAGAACCAGGGCGCGCTGCAGGCTTGCCTCGCTTCGCAGATGGCAGTCCAGAACATGGAGCGCCGGAACGCGGCTGCTACCGACCTCAATACCGCCGCCTTCGTCCAGCAGCAGCGCTCCATCAATGATTTGAGCGCCAGCAACGAAAGCAACACGTGGCAGACCTACCTGCCGTAATGGAGCCGCATGCTGAAACTCTTGAACACGAAGTTACTCTTTGCAATCCTTGCGGCGCTGGCGGTGATCGCTGGCGCTGCGATCTACCAACGCCATGAAGCGGAAAGGCGAAAGCAGGCAGACATAGAGTTTCGTCAGCGTGTGGAAACTGCCAAGAAGAAGCACAACGCCGCCGCCGGCAATGAAGGCAAGACTTGGACCACCTATATCCCCTAAACCAACCGGGAGATCACCATGAGCATCGCCGTTCTCGCACAAGCACTACCGAGCGCAAGTTCGGGTATGAACTGGCTCTACCAGTTCACGAACAACCTCACCAATCTGACCACGCAGAACGGCGGCGCGTTGACGCAATTAGGCATCACCGAACTGAGTGCCATCGCGTTCTTCCAGCTTGTCAGCATGGTGGTGAACTGGAATACGAGTGCGATGACGCTGCGCTTTCATACGCACCAGGTTCGCGCGGGCGACATGACGAACTTCCTCATGAAGCTGATTATCTGCAGCCTCCTCATCAATTACTGGGTGACGCCGTTCCCCGGAGCCAGTTTCGGGATCAACCATTTCTTTTCATACATCGCTCAGGCGATGGTTGCCGCCTTCGATCAGAACTCGCTGGATCAATTACTCCAGCTCCTCAAAACGGCTGGCGATGGAACGGCGGTGCCGTCCTTCACCGCGCCGGTTCAGATCCTCTGCTACGTGCTCGTCCAGATAATGCTTGGACTCGCCTCCGCGATTCTGTTCGTCATTAATTGCAGCGCCTTCATCCTGTATGGCGTGACCGCTCTCTTCGGCCCTGTCTTCGTCCCGCTGCTTATGACGCAGACCTTTCGTGCGAAATTCTTTCACTTCCTCGATGTCCTCATCAGCTTCGCCATGATTAGAGCAGTGGCCGCCGCGTTCATCTACGTTTGGGCCGGCTTCATGAACGGCTTCCTTCAGCAGACCTTCAACGGCAACTATTCGATGGACATGTGGATCGCGAATCTTATCCCTTGCTTGATGGTTTTCGTCGCGTTCATCATCAATATGTTGTTCATTCCGAGCATGACGCAGGCCATCTTCGGCGGCGCGGCTGGCATGGCGGGAAGCATAGGGAACGCGATCGGGAAGTTGGCATCTACAGCGGCAGTGGCAGGAGGAGCCTAAATGTTCTGGTATCTCATGGATGTTCTCGCATTGAAGAAGCTCGGTTTGGCCCGACCTCTTCGGTACCTATTCCTGCTATTCTTCGCCGCTTGCTTAGCTGTGGGTGTCGTTTACGCCCTCGTCGTCTTTCACGCCGTCTCGGAAAGGAGCAACAGCCCTCATGTCAGCACACACCGCCCACATTGAATCGTCGCTTACGCCGGAGCAGGCGTTGCTCACGGACCGCATCGGCATTGAGGTCTATTCCTCTCACTACGCGGAGCGCAAAGCGTACCGCTTGATCATTGGCTGCGGAGCCGTCCTTCTCTGCGGATCGATGTGGTTGAACTTCTCTCTGGCGCATCGCCCCATCGCCAATCGCTATGTGCGTATCGACGAGATGGGCCGGGCACAGGCGATCCAGTACAGCGACCTGAATTACAGCCCGCGAGAGGGCGAAGTCCGCACCTATCTTACCGATTGGGCCAACTACCGCTTTACCATCAGTCGTGACCTGATTGCGAAGAAGTATCCGCTGAACTACTACTTCCTGTCGCAGCCCCTGGCGGCACAGCTCATGGGCTCGGACAATCAGAACCATCTGGTCTCTCAAGTCACCAGCGGGCAGATCGAGTCGAGTGATGTGCAGGTTCGGAATGTCACGATCACATCCATGTCTGAGGAGACCGTCCAGGGAGCGCGCGTAGCTCGTGGGTCTGCGCTCATCACGCTGGACAAGATTTACTCAGAGCATGCGTCTCATGATCCGCGCACGGAACATTGGCTGCTGTCCGCGACCTATTACCTGAACCCCAAGCAGGTCAGCGATCAGGCGAAGATTTTCCCGCAGTATGAGTTCGTCAATCCGCTTGGATTGACCATTACTGAGTTCCACGAAAACCGTGTCTCAGTCGATATCCAGGCTCCCGGTACAACTGCTACGAATCCGAACGCCATTGTGCAGCCGACAGCGGGAGGAGCGCGATGAGCTTTCAGCTCATACTTCCGTTCTTTCCCGAGGAGCTTCGCGCTCTTCTGTTGGACCCGTCTATCTCGGACTTGATGATTAACGGGACGACTGGAGTCTTCGCGGATCGCGCAGGAGTGGTTGAGCATATTCCGCTCGCCACGGAATACACGAATGATCGTCTCCAAGCGGCCATTGAGCGTGTCGCGCGTATCCTCGGTCAGGACCTGACTACGCAGAATCCCATCCTCAATACGCGCTTGCCTGACGGCTCTCGCGTGGCCGTGGTGGGGTCTCCTTCGTCGATCAACGGCCCCACCCTCACCGTGCGCAAATTCAACCGCTGGTACACGACGGATGAGTTGGTGGAAGGTGGCAGCTTTCCTTCGCTGGTACGTGACGACGTTGTGAACCTGATCCTGAAACGGAAGAACGGCATTATCAGCGGTGGAACAGGCTCCGGCAAGTCGACGTTGATGAAGGCGCTGCTCGACCATGTTCCGCTGTATGAACGTCTCGTCGTCATCGAGCAGCCAGCGGAGTTGAAAGTGGCCCATCCCAATGCAGTTCGGTGGGAGGCTGTCGCGGCGATTCCAGGCCAAGTAGCCATCTCTCCGAGCCAACTCGTAGCCGCTGCTCTTCGCCATCGTCCGGATCGCATCATCATGGGCGAGATACGGGATGAATGCGGCTATGACCTGTTGCAGGCGATGAACACTGGTCACGGCGGAACACTCTCCACACTGCACGCCGACTCGGCGGTTGATGCACTGGACAGGCTTGCGGACATGGCGCTCAGTGCCAGAGCAAATTTGGATCAGGCATTTGTCCGGTCGCAGACCGGAAAAGCCGTGGACTTTGTGTTGCATTGCGAGCGCGATCACAAGGGCCGCCGACGCGTCCGGGAACTCATTACCGTCTCCGGGTACAGTCACGCCGAACAACGCTTCCTGACGGAGGATATCTATCGTGCTTCCGACGCCTAGCGCAAAGACTTCCAGCTAGAGAACCCAACCCGAATCCGAGGTCACTCCAATGGTCTTTCAAGCGGCTCATGCAGCTGCACAGCCTAACTCGTCTCCAAAAGCGCCCAGCGTGGCATTCCGGGCCTGCCGGACGCAGCGTTATGGGTGCTCGGTGCCGTCTTCAGAGGCGCTCCGTGCCATGGAGATGTCGGCTGGCAATGTGGGCGTTCTGCACGCCGGGAATCGGTGGGGTGACTTCGGTGCATTGGAGTTCCTTCCGTCCCGTATCCCGTCCTCTACTCGGGTTCACGCTTCGGGGCCAAACCGGCGCCCTGCGGCTCGGCGTCGTTCTGCTTCGACTAAGTCGCCCCTGCGGGGTCTCGGTTCCTCCCAAAAGAAGTTTGAAAGCCGCAGCAAAGAACGCTGCTCAAACTTCTTTCGGGCCCCGCCAAGAAAGCACTCCTTGGCGCTTGGGAGCCGGGCCCACTCGCTCGCTTCGCGAAGGGTGACCCGAGCAGCTTACGGGAATAAACACGAAACGGAGATCACCACCATGTACTCAAACAAAGTCATCCTCATCGGATTCCTCGGCAACGACGCAGAAGTTCGCACCAACAACGACCGCAGCCTCACAACCCTCTCGCTGGCAACCAAGAGCTCCTACAAGAAGGACGGCAAGTACATCGAGCACACCGAATGGCACCGTTGCGTCGTCTTCGGCAAGCTCGGGGAGTTTGCCGCCACGCTCAAGAAGGGCGCACACATCCTCGTCGAAGGCGAACTGCGCAGCCGCAAGTACGAGAGCACGAAGACCAACTCAGAGCAGACCATCTGGGGAATCCGGGTGGACTCGATTCTCAAGCTGGATCGCGCGGCCAAGGCCGCCGTGGAAGACACCGAAGACGCTTCCGAGGAAGAGGCCGCATAGGCCACTTCCTCTCATCCGGGGAGTCCGGCATCGAGCCGGACTTCTCCGGCTGCTAAAGCCCCTTGTGATCGCGCTCGCAAAGAACCTGAACGGAGGTGGAACGATGAACGAAACAGCCAGAGACTTTCTCGCCCGTTGCTTCGCTCCGGGCTTGACGATTGCTCTCCTGCTTCGCACGGAGAGCCCGGCAAAGACGCAGCAGCGTGTGGTTACGTTGGAACAGGCGCTTGCGCCTCGTTACCTCGGCTGGCTCGCGCATGAGAATCACAACGGCGCGAACGTCTATGTTGCCGCCAATCCGCTTCGCTCCGGCAGCCGTAAGCGGACCAAGGAGTCTATCGACTCCGTCCGCCATCTTTACCTTGATATCGACGAAGACGGCGACGCCCGGCTCGCTGCGCTGCGGGCTTCGGATGCGGTGCCTTCGGCAACCACTATCCTCTCGACTTCGCCGAGCAAGTACCAGGTCTTCTGGCGCGTCGAAGGCTTCGACTTCGAGCAGCAGGAGTTGACTCTCAAGCGGCTTGCCCTTGCCTTCGGCGGCGATCCTGCTTGTACTGATTGCAACCGGGTGCTTCGCATTCCCGGTTTCCTCAATCGGAAGTATTCTCCCGCGTACTGCGTCACGGTCGAATACGGCAATGATGCTGTGTGGTCTCCCGCTGCCTTTCATCTGGATTCTCGTGTTCACGACGCCGCGCTGCCGCTTCGCGGTTCCGCGCCCTCTTCCTCTCACAAGGACACGCATTCTGAACATGACTGGGCTTGGGTCTGTTCCCAGCTTGCATCCGGCAAAGATGCCGGCAAGCTGACGCACGAACTGGCTGCGCGCCGCTCCGATAAAGCCAATCCTCTGTACTACGCCCAGCGGACCGTTGACGTGGCTTCCGCCCGTCAATGGCTCGTCGAAGGCGCGCCCATCGACGATGTCATCACCATGCTTCATGAGCGCCGCCGCTTTGAGCTTTCTACTGCACTTTGCTCCGCTCGTGCGCGGGAGATTGCGACCACCGCGCGCCGGATGGTTGCCCGTAGGAAGATCGCCTGAATTCATCAATCCAAGGAGAACGAACATGCCACTACTCGAAGTCATCCAAACCCGTCAGATCAGTGCCTCAATTCGGTTGACTGATTCCACCGCAACGCAGGTCGATCAGTACGCCGCTTTCATCCGCGCTTCTGCCGACGATGTCGTCGAGCAGGCGCTGTCTTATGTCTTCACAAAAGATCGTGACTTCCAGGAGTTCCTGAAGTCGCCCGAGGCACAGAAGATCACGCCAACCCTGCGCATCCGTAAACCAGCCGCGAACGAGGCTGCGGAACCCGGAGTTCGCAAGCCGGTTTCCGCAGCATCTTTGCCGACGCAAGCAGCCGCATCTGTGGCGGGATCGAAAGCATGATCCCGCTTCAACATCTGTGGCAGAACCACAGCCGTGCTGCGCACGGGAAGAAGATTGACACTCCATCCCTCGGATGGTCGTGTTTTTGGCAAGCGCGAAAACGACTGTTTACGCGCTTGTAGTGCAACAGCTTAGCCGCATGCGTAAGACGACAGTTTTCATGAAGAAAACAGTTGTTTACGCGTCATGGAGGTACCCATGGACAGCAATCGGTCACAGATTCCGGGCATAGATGTGAGGCTTGCCCGGTCTTCCGGACGCACTGGTCGAGATCGGATGGCTAACGCCCGTGTCACGGCGAAGGAGCAGAAGGAGCTTCACCGAGCCGCGAACGCAGAGGGCAAATCGCTCAGCGAGTGGGCTCGCGATGTCCTCTTGCGTGAAGCTCGCCGACCGTCAGGAGACGCGACGTTTACCGAGCTGGTCGCCACCCGCATGTTGCTCGTGAACCTTATCAAACCTCTCGTTCTTGGGGAGAAGGTCACGGCAGCATGGATTACCGAAGCCATGACGATGGTCCGCAAAGAAAAGTACAAGGCGGCTCGGGAAGTCATGCAACAGTACACCCAACCGACAGGAAAGGAGTAAGACATGGCAACGCAATGGGGACGCAAAGAGACGATCATCTGGCCACCACATGCACCGATCATGAGCTACACCGCGCTTGCGACGGCTCTGGTTTGCACGGTGTTATTCGTATGGCAACGGCTCAACTACGGTCTGGAACCGTTGCAGCATTCCTACATCTCCGAATACCTGAGAGCGTCTCTGGGAGCCCCCTTCCACGCAAACGGCCAGTACCGGATGATCTTCCTCGGAGGCCTGACAGCGAAGCCTCGTCTAGCCCTTCCCGTGGACTTCGCACCCGGAGCAATGACGCTTCCCGGTGGGCTTGTAGTGCCGTATCGACTTTCGGATCTTCCCACCTCGCAAGGCTATTCGTTCCCGTTTCGAGGGATGCCGCATCAGGCGACGGATGCTGCGATGTACTCCTGGCTGCGCGATGCGATCTTTGAGCGGCACGGCCTCTGGAGAACCTTTCTCATCAGCTTCATTGAGGGCGGTGTTTGCCTTGCTCTCTTCCTCGGCCTCGCCATTCCAAAGGACATTCAGCGCTACCGACAGATGAAGTATGGCCGAGTCTTACGCGGGCCTCGAATGCTCGACCCAAATGAATTCAACCGCGTCGAGAAGGGGGATGGTCTGGGCTTCAAAACGACCGAAGCGGACAAGATGATGCGTATCCCTCTCAAGAAAGAGGCACAGCATCTTCAGCTCATGGGCGATACAGGCGTAGGCAAAACGCAGCTCATCATGCAGTGCCTCCGTCAGATCCGAGGGCGTGGAGATTCCGCCATCGTCTATGACCCCGCTTGTGAGTACATCCAGCGTTTCTACGAGGCCGACCGGGGCGATATCGTCCTCAATCCGCTTGATGCGCGTTGCCCTTATTGGGGGCCAGCGCAGGAGATGGAGTCGAACGCCGAAGCCGATGCGATTGCTGCCTCGCTCTATCAGCCGAAGACCGACAAGGTGGACGAGTTCTTTCACGAAACCCCGGCCCAAATCTTCGCCCATCTGCTCAAGTTGGGGCCGACGCCACACCAGCTAGCCAAGTGGATGGCGAGCGACAAAGAGCTGGCCAAGCGTGTCGAGGGAACGGAGATGGCGTTCTATATCGACCGAAATGCTGGCCCACAACGCGCAGGTGTTCTGTCCTCTCTGGGACTCGTCGCTAGGTGCTTTCGGCTTCTCCCGGAGCGTGACGAAAAGCGTCCTGTCTGGAACGCGCGCACATGGTCTAAGAACCGTCAGGGATGGATCTTCATCACGTCCCGTCCACCTGAGCGGGATACCCTCCGACCACTGCACTCCCTCTGGATCGACTTGCTCGTCATGCGGCTGCTGACTGCGCCCCAGCCGGGACAGAAGCCGGTGTGGTTTGTGATCGACGAGCTGGCTAGTTTGCAGAAGCTCCCTCAGCTTCACACAGCAATCACAGAGAACCGCAAATCTCGGAACCCTCTGATTCTCGGCTTCCAGGGCAAGGCACAGCTCGAGGTCATCTATGGCCACTTGGCTGAGGTGATGCTGTCGCAGCCAGCCACCAAAATCTTCATGAAGACCGCCGAGCCGAAAGCTGCGGAGTGGATATCGGAGGCGCTCGGCAAGGTCGAAATCGAACGCCTGAAGGAGACGAAGTTCGACGGAACCCGGTCGGGACACAACTTCACCGTGGAACGTCAAGTTGAGCCTCTGGTCATGGGTTCAGAGATCACGGGGCTTGATGATCGCCACGCGTACTTGAAGCTCGGAAACAATGTCGCGCGGTTCGCCTTTGACTACCTTGATCTTCCAGTTCGGGCGGCAGGATTTGTCCCGCGTCCGAGCGCAGACGGAGGCATGAAATTCAACCCGGATACGTTGGAGCCCGTTGGCAAACCGGCCCCCAAGCCACCGGCAGATGAGACGCCAGAACCCGTTGCGCCTGCTGAGAGTTCTGGCCCATTTGACCGTCAGCTAGCACCTACTTCCGTCGCTCAGGCCCCGTCCCAGGAGCGTGCGATTTCGCCACTCGAACCGGCTCCGCCCGAGGTGAACGAGGAACTCGAAGAGGTGGAGCAAGAGCAGCCTCAAGGCCACCAGTGGATACGGGAGCACTAACCCATGCTCGCTATCTCGAAGCCATTAAATGCCGGACAGGCGCAGACCTATCACAAGATGGATTACACCTCTCCCACGCAGAGCTACTACGCGCAGGGTGATGTGGTGAAGGGTGAGTGGCAGGGCAAGCTCGCCGAGTCCATGGGACTGTCGGGTGAGGTTTCCGCGCAAGAGTTCTCGCGATTGACCGAAGGGCGGCATCCGCTTACAGACGAGCAGATGGTGCGGCATCGGATCGCCACGGAGTACACGAACCCGGATGGCTCTGTGACTAAAGCCGTCGCGCATCGCGCAGGTTGGGATGCGATGTTCGCTCCGGCGAAGTCCGTATCCCTGACAGCTCTCGTCGGCGGTGATGATCGTATTCGTGAAGCGCATCGGGCGGCGGTCGTGACCGCGCTCGACGAACTTGAAAAGTACACGCACGCTCGGATCGGCGGGAACAATCCAGCAGATCCGAGCGGTCGCTTCGTAGTTGCGAAGTTTGAGCATGACACGGCTCGCCCGGTCGATGGCTACGCTGCTCCACAACTCCACACGCACGCCGTCATCTTCAACGTGACACAACGCGCGGATGGCACCACGCGGGCTTTGCAGGAGCAGCCATTTTTTGAAAGCCAGAACTTTGTGACAGCGGTCTACCAGTCGGAGTTGATGTACCGGCTACGCTCCTTGGGATACGAAATCGAGGCTGGAAAGAGCGGTGCTCCCGAGATCAAGGGATACAGCGAGGAGTATCTGAAAGCGTCGAGTCTTCGTCGGGGAAAGATAGAGGAAGAGATGGAACGTCGGGGCGTGAGTGGTCCTGAAGCGGCGGAGATTGCGGCACGGTCCACACGGGAGAAGAAACATACGCTGACGCCTGCCGAGGTGCTCGCTGCCCATCGTGAAGTGGCCGCTGAGTTTGGAAACCAGCCTGAAACGGTGGTCGCTGAAGCGCGAGAACGATCCCGCGCGAACGGCCACAACCCTGACCAGGCGGGACATGCCCGCGAGGCCGTTTCTTATGCCCGCGCGAGTCTGTTCGAGCGCGAAGCCGTGCTCGATGAGCGCCTCCTTTTGCGTGATGCACTTCGCCGGGGTATGGGGGAAACGACTTACCAGCAGGTCCGCACGGAGTTTGAAAACCGGCGCGCGGCTGGAGCTTTCCTTTCCGTTGAAGCACGCAAGCATGACTCGGGACGTAGCTTTACGACCGCCGAAACGATTGCGGCCGAGCGGGAGAATCTGGCACAGGTTCAGAATGGCAAAAACAGCGTAGAACCGATGATGTCCGCTGAACTGGCGCAGCGTCAGGCAAACTTTCGTGACTTCCTAAACGACTCGCAGCGGCGGGTTATCGAGGAGATTCTGAACTCGCCCGATAAGATTCACGGTCTTCAGGGGCGGGCAGGCTCAGGCAAGACCACCGTCCTTCTGAGAGTGCGCGAGGGTGCCGAAAAGAGCGGCTATGTGGTGGAAGGATTCGCCCCAACCTCGCGCGCTGCCGCACAACTCCGCGAGGCGGGCATCCAGGCGAGTACGCTCCAGAGCTTTCTGGCTCGAAGCTCCCCCGGCAACGAAGACCCGGATGTACGCCGCCTCTATATGGTGGACGAATCAAGTCTCTCCAGCACCCGGCAGATGCGGGACTTTCTCAACAAAATCACCTCCAACGATCGGGTTCTGCTGATAGGAGATACCCGTCAGCATCAGGGCGTGGATGCCGGGCGGCCCTTCCAGCAGATGCAGGAAGCCGGAATGCGAACCTCTGAGCTTGATCGCATCATGCGTCAGAAGGATGCCGGTCTTCTGAAGGCGGTCGAACACCTTTCCAGGAATGAGACTCTCGAAGGTATTGCCCTGTTACAGCAGCAGGGACGGATCACCGAATTGACAGATCGGCGGGATCGCATCGCGGCCATTGCGCGGGACTATGCCGAACGCCCGGACGGCACAATCGTCGTCTCCCCGGACAATCGAAGCCGTCAGGAAATCAATGAAGCCATCAGAGCCACGCTGGCTGACAAGGGTGTGATCGCAAGGGAAAATCATTCCCTACAGGTGCTCAGTCATCGTTCAGACATGACTGGCGCCGACCGCACTTGGGCCGCTCGTTACAACGTCGGCGATGTGCTGGAATACAGCAGCGGGAGCAAGTCGAATGGTATCGAACGAGGAAGTCAGGCAACGGTGCGGGCCGTAGACGCCCCGACAAATACGCTGACCGTCGAACTCGCGAATGGAGAGATCATCGCATATGATCCGAAGCGGCTTCGAGGGGTGAACGTCTTCCAGGTACAGGCGCGAGACTTCGCCTTTGGAGACCGGCTGCAATTTACCGCGCCGCAGAAGGAACAGGGTATAGCCAACCGCGATCTTGGCACGATCCAACGACTTGAGGTCGGACGGATGACCGTACGAATGGACGGCAAGGAGTCACGCTCGGTCGAATTGGATTTGTTGAAGGTCCGGCAGTTTGACCATGGATATGCGGTCACGTCGCATAGCTCCCAAGGCCTCACATCGACGCGCGTTCTCGCTCACTTCGATACGGATGGGCCCCGTCTCCTTATCAACTCTCGCTTGGCTTATGTTGCAATCTCTCGCGCTTCAGAAGACGCCCATGTGTACACCAACGATGCCATCACGCTTGGCCGTCGGCTCGCAGTAGATGTTTCGAAAACGGCGGCGGTAGAACCTAACTCGAGGCATGATTCGGCTGGACAAGAGCGAACAAAGGATCGTCCAGACGCGAAGAGCCAACGTGCAGATTCTGCAACCAACCGTGAGGTCAAGGTGCATGAATTCGCAGATAGCGAGCATCGCTTGGCGTCAGTAGCCTTGGCTTATGCTGAACAACGAGACCGGGCCGTTGTTGTGGCGAGTAATCCAGAGGAGAGGCGTGAACTCACGGCGCTCATTCGCTCCGAGTTGGTGGAGCGTGGCTGGTTGGGGCGCGATAGCCAGTCAATCCCTGTCGCCGTTGAACGCGATATCGGCAATCGTCGGCTGGCGGCGAACTATCTGCCGGGCGATCAGATTGAGTACAAATCAGGCAGTCCCAAGGAACACGGCATCGCTCACGGCAGCACTGTCACGGTGGTGACTGTGGACCGCCAAGCAAATCTACTTACGGTCTCGACGACCGATGGCACGGAGACCAACTTGAATCCGGCTCTTCTCCGGAAAGCTACAGACGAGAGCCGAGTCTATCGGGTAGAGGCACGAGATATCGCTGAGGGAGAGCGCATCCGTTTTACTGCAAATGACCGAGAACGTCATATACGCGCCGGAGACTTTGCCACAGTTCAAGCAATCGGGACGGATTCGACACTTTTCGTCCGACACGACAACGGCACACATCAGCCGGTTCGTACCGATGATGCCTTAGCGATCGATCATGGGTACGTGGATTCTCGGGTTCCTGGACGCCCTCTGGATCGTCTTTTCATCACAGGCGAAAGCGAGAAAATTAATCAGCAGCAGTACAATCACCTGTCGTCTCAGGTTCGCGAACTGGAGATGTATGTTTCGCCCGGGTCCAAGCTTGAGCGGATCGCTCCGGCGCAGGAATTGCATGTGCCGACGAACGTAGAGGTCATGCGCGAAGGATTTGGGCTAGGCCGCTAGAAGGGCGACAACCGCAATAATCGGGGTTATCTCATCTTTGTGCCAGCCGGTCCGCGCGCAAGAGTTAGGTATGTAGCAGTCCAATGAGCGGAGCAACTTCTTCTTCGAGATCCCCTTAGATCTCAAAATTGCTCAATCCCACGCCGACGAGTCGGTAAAGCTGTCCTTCGTCAAATCCCACACGATCGCAAAGTTGGAGCCCTAGAGCAGTAAAAGTCTCAAAATCCGTAGGAACCACTTTGGGAGTCACGCTGCGTGTGAGAGAACTGATTCCTTCGTCTTCAACTTCAGAACCACAGTTCGGCCCCGTCGAGAATTACCCTGTGACGCAGCCCACACCTTTTCTACCAGTCCCCGGATATGTGGTTCGCACTCCGCTAACTGTATGTCGTCGGGAAAGGTGCCGGTTGTCGGGAAAACCCGCTGATTACGACAAGCGGTTTCCTGGGACGTAGAACGCACGTCGTGACAGCCTTGATGACTACTGGAACAAGGTCTACGGCCAAAATCATGCCGTCATGGTCATTACAGGGTTTTACGAGAACGCGCCGCTTCATCTTTATGAGCATCGCGAGTTGGGGCCAGATGAGAAGGCTAAGAATCTCGTCTTGGAATTTGATCCTGAACCATCTAGCAATATGCTCGTAGCCTGCATTTGGGATCGTTGGACGAGGCCGAACGAACCAGACCTCTACTCGTTCGCCGCGATTACGGATGAGCCGCTTCCCGAAGTTGCTGCGACGGGACATCAACGGACGATCATCACGATTCAAGAGTGATACTTGTTTGAGTGGTTAGCACCGAACACGCTAAGCAAAGAACGGATCGAGCACATCCTCTCGGATAAAGAGTCTCCGTACTACGTTCATCAGATTGCTGCGTAATCCTGACCCGCTGCGAACGATCTTCCTAGCGCTTCGCTGTTCGTCCTGACGAGGGCTGGGGAACAAGATTTGCTAAATCAGCAACGCTTCGGACACGCTGCTGGAGTAACGATATTCCACGGTTGAGATGGGCTCGAAAGTAGCCTTCAAGATCATCCGTTCCAAGACCATCTTGATGTAGACGCTGCTGAAGGAGTGAGATATACAGAGCATCGTACTCGCCCAGTAGCGTATAGCGGTTAAACTCACGCTCCTCCTCTTCAAATTCATTGGGATTAGGAACCTTAGGTTCCTCCAGCGAGAGACAAAATCCCATGCGACATAAGAGGTTTGGAGTCAGTCCAGTCTTTCCGGCGAGGAATCGCAGGCGATTCGACGCATCTTTCGTAAGTCGAATTTTAGTGAATCGCATATTGTTTCTTCTCTTTGAAATATCCGTTGCGGACCTGGGTGCTCTGAGAGTTCATGTCGAACGCCAACTCGTAAGATCTCGCAATAGAGTCTTTGAGTAAAGGCAGAAACTCAGCGTCTATTTCACTATCGGTAGAGAGAATGATCACTTGATGGCTGGCTTGGGGGAAATAACGCTGCCCCAGTAGCTCTCTGTGGTCTCGATCCAGACGTGCAAGTGGAGTATCAATGATCATCGGCAGTGGTCTGCCCGAGACCCGTGCAAGCGCCCACAAAATCGATATCGCATAGATTTGTTTTTCGCCAGCGGACAGCTCACTCTTGGATATTTGCCTCGAATGGTTGTCTCGAATCGTCACCTGAAACGTTGTTGGATTGATAACGATAGTGCGTTCAATCCGTTTTCGAGAAAGTAAGTTGAAGCATGTCGTAACTTCTGCTTCGACTTCTTTGATCTTTTTCGTGATGAGCGCGTTTCGAAATTCAGTCAAGACGCCCTGCACCCTCAGTGCTTTCTCAAGGGAATGGCGTTGTACATTGCTTGTTGCTAGATTATCGACCGCCTTTGCATAGCTGCTCTCCGCCCGATCTCGCGCCTCGCTCGCTTGTTCAAGCTCCGCACGCCGGAGAGCTGCCTCCGCGCCGGCTTCCGCTAATCTTCTTCTTGAGTCGCTGAGTTTATCAACAAGCGGCTGTAGCACATCATCCTGCGGCGCCCGGGCTAGATCTCGCTCTACCTTCTGCTGTTCGCGATACAGTGTTTCTAGTTCTAAGGAGGCCGCTTTCATCGATTGCGGCAATGACTCCAGTGCAATATGGGCCCATCCCCGAATGTTCTGTTCTTGATCGTTCGAGAGATCGTGAACGATGGCGTCTTCTTCCCGGACGGAAGGCTGGTGAGTTTTCTTGATGGCACCAGCTATCGCGCTAAACTCATCGAGCGAGCTTAGGGGGATAGACTTGCCTCCGCGCTTAATTTGGATCTTGCGGAGTTGAGTGAGCGCTGCTTTCGCCGCATTGGTCAATGTCTCATCGACCACGATGCCAACCCTGATGTCTTGCTCCAACGTCAGTTGGTCTAACAACTTCCTAAGAAGCTTTGGCGCAAGAGCAACCGGAAGTAGCGCATGAGACTGCTCTCGAATCAAACATTCAAGCGCCACCACGCGCACGCCGATTTGACGTTTTCTCTCCTCAAGCTTTCCCCGGTTTCGAGCGTAGCTGCCACCTTGCTCCTGTAGCTGCTGCTCGAAAGCTTGCACTTCGGAAATAAGGGATTCTACTAGCGCGCCTGCATTATCCGAGTCCTTTGCCGCAAGCTCGCGTCGAACGCGTAGGGACTCAGCTACATTATTGAGCGCCTCCAGGTCGGAAGCTGATTCATCCTCGGCGGCGGCTCTCTGTACTGCGCGGGAGCGATAGATGTTGAGATCGGCACTCAGCTTCTCGATAATGTCAGTTCCTAAAAGGTTCCGTACGGCTTCAGACAGTGTCCTCTTGTCAGACTCATCTTCAGCGAGCAATTGGACCTTTTCGCCATCAAAGAAGAAAAGATCGGAGACTCCGATTGGGATTAGCTCTTGCACAAAATCCTGCCAATGAGCTGCGTCCACATCTGAAACCGGAGTGCCATCCGACGACAGCTCGAAGTGCTCTATCACTCCGCCACTCTGCTTTCTCTCCCATCTCCTACGGCAGACGTAGGTCCGAATACCGTGCTGATCAGCGTAATCGAACTCTATCGATACGAAAACTTATTGGACTCGTCCGCACGTCCGCGTCAATCCTAGTCCGCACAGATGTACCTGTTCGGTAAACCCCATTCGACCGATTTTGAGGTTGGATGCCAGCGGAGGATGACATGACAGAACTGCGGAAGCCGCCTGTCTCAGAGAAGCCGATCTTTGGTCCTGGAGCAGACCCCCTCTTAGATTGCCACAAAGCTGCAGCGTTCCTTGGAGTTCATCCCAGGACGCTTCAACGCATGGTCTTGCGCGGCGAGATTCACGCTGTTCGCGTCGGCAAGCTGTACCGCTTTGTCCCGTCCGCCATCCAGGAATGGGTGCTCGAACACAATCTGGCAAGCTGACCGCCCCTGTAGGGCACTGAACAGTTTCGCTGGTTTCCTCCGGGGCAATCCGATACGCTTGAAACAGCCATTTGTGCCGGGAAATCAGGAAAGGACCTGATGGAACGAGCACGTTATCAATTCGGAAGTCTCACACGCAAGAAGCGGGCGAAGGGATCAGACGCCTGGGAGTTTCGGTACTACGAGTCGACAGCAACAGGGACGCGGGAGCGGAGAACGGCAACCGTGGGCACCGTCGAAAAGTACAAGACCAAAGCTCTCGCGCAGAAGGCCGTCGAAGCTCTTCTCCTAAAACTGAACGCTGAAACCCCACAGCAACAGATGGCCGTGGTGACATTCGGTGCCATTTGCGACCGATACCTTGAGGAAGAGTTGCCGGAACGATACTCGACGGCGAAGTCTTACCAGTCGAATATCAAGAACTACCTCAAGCCACGCTGGAGTGATTATCTGCTCGACAAGATTCGGCCCATGGCGGTCGAAGATTGGTTGAAGAGCCTCTCGATGGCACCGAAATCGAAGGCGCACATCCGGAGCGTGATGCACCTCATGTTTGAGTGTGCGACGCGCTGGGAACTCTTCACCGAGCAGCGGAATCCAATTGCTCTCGTCCGTATCAAGGGCGGAAGCAAGCGCCAGCAGCGCCCCATCATCCTCACTGTGGATCAGTTCGAATCCATCGTCGCGACACTGCGAGAGCCGTATCGAACGATGGTGCAAATCGCCCAATGCCTCGGCCTTCGCGTCAGCGAAATCGCAGCGCTTCAGTGGGACGACTTCGATTTTGAGAAGAACCAGCTACTCGTGCAACGGAGCATTGTGAGCGGGCGGGTGGACGATATCAAAACCGAATACTCCCAGGACTATGTTCCGCTCCATCCCAGCCTCACCAAGATCGTTCTGGCATGGAGCAAGCAGGCTGTACCGACAGAGGAAGGCTGGGTCTTTGCCAATCCGATGACGAACCGCCCGTACCATCCGACCGAGATCCAGAAGCGTTATTTGCGCCCCTCTGGATGCTGCACGGTCCAATGTCCGACATGTGGCTCCCGTCCAGGTGTCTGGTGCTGGCAGGATGGTCCAACCGCCAACGGCAAGCGAGTCCTAATTCATGAGGAGCGCAAGCTAGCAGCAGGGAGACTCGGCGAAATCGGCTGGCATACGTTCCGTCACACGTACCGTTCGTGGCTGGACGAGACCGGGGCACCGATGAAAGTACAGCAGGAACTGATGCGTCACGCGTCGATTCAAACGACCATGAATGTCTATGGACAAGCTATGTCGAGCTCGAAGCGGGAAGCGAATGGGAAGGTCGTCGAGATGGTGCTCAAGCCAATGCAAGCGAGCGCCTAAAACGGCGGTTTTTATTATTGGGAGTTTATGGGAGTTTGTTCGAAGAGTCCGAATCTCGTAAGTTGTTGAGAGATTTGGTTGCGGGGGTAGGATTTGAACCTACGACCTTTGGGTTATGAGCCCAACGAGCTACCGGACTGCTCCACCCCGCTTTTTGATATTAACAATGGTGCCCTCCTACGTCAACCAAGGCTCCGAAAGCACCGGCTGCTGCCCTCTATGCCTGCGCCTACAACAAGCGCGCAGACTGCCCGCGGCCTTCCTCAACGATCCATTCCACCAGCGCGTCAAAGTCCTCCAGGCGCGAGCGGTGGTTGGTAATCGAGACCCGGATGGCATAGTCACCCGAAGCAAGGGTCGTGCCGCTAATCAGAAAACGCCCGCTCTCCTGCACCCGCAGCACCACCTCGCGATTGCATGCGTCGAGTTGAGCCGCAGTGCGGGCGTGGCCTGCCGGCACATACCGGAAGCAAACGATATTCATGGCGCGAGGAGCCAGCATCGCAAGCTCCGGATGCTGCAGCACTCGCTGCTCCAAGTGCTCGGCCTGCTCCATGTTCTGCGCGATCAGCGCACCGTGCTTGCGCAGCCCGTGGACGGAGAGTTGCATCCACACGCGCAGCGCCTTGAAGCCGCGCGACGACTCGATTCCGCGGTTTGCAAACGACAACCCGCCGGAAAGCACGCCACGTGTGCTCCACTCCATGTACGCGGCCTCAGCCGCAAACGCCGCATGGTGGGCCGCGCGGTCGCGCACCAGCAGGCAGCCCGTTTCAAAGGGCAGCGACATCCACTTGTGCAGGTCGAACGCTACAGAATCGGCCCGCTCCAGGCCATCCATCAACGAGGCGTAGCGAGGCGCCAGCTTCAGCAGCGCGCCAAAAGCGCCATCCACGTGCATCCAGAGGTCCTGCTCGTCGCAAAGTGCGCGCAACGCGCGCAGGTCGTCCACGGCTCCAAAGTTCACCGTGCCCGCATTGGCAATCAACGCGAACGGCTGCTCCCCCTGCGCGCGGTCAGCGGCTATCTGTCGCAGCAGCGGTTCTATTTGGACCCGTCCCGCAGCATCGACTGCCACGCTGCGCAACGAGCGGCGCCCAAGCCCCAGCAACTCCATCGCTTTCGCAGCCCAGCCATGCGTCTCGGTCGAGGCATACACCAGCATGCGAGGGCGCCCGCTCAAACCTTCTTGCCGGACGTCGTACCCGGCCTTGGCCGCGCGCGCCACTGCCAGCCCCAGCAGGTTTGCCATGGTAGCGCCGCTTGTCAAGATGCCGCTCGGCTGCGCATGTTCCGCCGCGCCGGCACCTTGCATGCCAAGGGCCTCCGCAAGCCAGCGCAGCACGGTCTCCTCAATGTGCACCGGCGCCGTAAAGCCTGCGCCCACATGCGCGTTGGCTGCGGATGCAATCATGTCCGCCAGCATCGCCACGGGCGTGCCCTGTCCGCGCACCCATCCCCACGCGCGCGGGTGTCGGTTCGCGCTGGTGTACGGCAGTACGCGGCTCGCCAGTTCCGCGTACACCGCACCCAGCGACCGCTCGGCTATGGGCGCGGGCGCCTCCGCAATCGCTGCCTGGATCGCCGCCGGCATCGGCTGCCACACGGCCTGCTCGCGCACGTGCTGCATCTGCGCAATCGTGTCGTCGAGGATGCGGTGTGCTTCCGCTGAGAAGTCTTCCCAGGCAGCCTCGCTCGGAGGATCCAACGAGAGCTCCGCTTCCGGATTCGCGGACCCAGGCGTTTCTGTATCTAAAGCAGTTGCATTTGAGGAGGATGCAGAACCGCGTGACCGGAGACCGTCCACTCCTGCTTCTGTGGAAGCATCAAGCGCCACGGATTGCGACGCACCACGCCGCCCGTTGTGCGTCAGGCGACTGTCTCCGGCCGGCTCGTCCTCGTGCGCTTCCCTGCTGCCCATCTCAGACAATCCGCTCATGCTGGTAACCCGCCTCGGTCAGCGCCATCCGGATCTCCTCGATATGGGCGGCACCGCGCGTTTCCAGCGTGACATCGATCACCGTATTCCCCAGGTTCACTCCGTAGTACGCACGGTCATGCGAGGTCTGCACGATGTTGGCGCGTGCCTCTGCCAAAATCTTTGTCATGCCGTGCAGCGCGCCGGGCCGGTCCGTCAGGTGGATCCGCAGCCGTGTACGTCTGCCATCCTTGACCAGCCCTCGCTCAATCATCATTGCGAGCAGGCTCACATCAATATTGCCACCGCACACCAGCACCGCCGTACGCTGCGGCGTAGCCATCGCCGAGAGCGAAGTCTTGCGCTGCAGCAGCGCCGCCAGCGCCACCGCGCCCGCACCCTCCGCAAGCGTCTTCTCGCTCTCCAGCAGCACCAGGATCGCCTGCGCGATCTCTTCCTCATCCACCGTGACGATCTCGTCCACGTAACGCTCCACCAGCGGATACGTCAGGGTTCCGGCTCGTCGCACGGCAATGCCGTCGGCAATCGTCGGCATCGGCTTCAGCGTGACCGGGCCGCCATTCTCCCGCGCCCGCAGCATCGAAGGCAGCCGCTCTGTCTGCACCCCGATCACGCGAATGCCCGGCTGCAGCTCCTTCAGCGCGCACGCCACTCCGCTGATCAGCCCGCCGCCGCCGATCGGCACCACCACGGCCTCAAGGCCGGCGATCTGGTCCAGCAGTTCGATCCCGATGCTGCCCTGCCCGGCAATCACTGCCGGGTCGTCAAACGGGTGCAGAAAGGTCAGGCCGGCTTCCTGGCTGATGCGCAGCGCCTCGGCATACGCCTCGTCATAGTTCGCGCCATGGAGGATCACCTCGGCGCCATAACCGGTCGTGGCTGAAACCTTCACCAGCGGTGTCATCTCGGGCATCACGATGCGCGCCCGCATGCCGTGCGCCGAAGCGTGGAAGGCCACGGCCTGCGCGTGATTGCCGGCGCTTGCCGCAATCACCCCGCGTGCCTTCTCTTCCTGGGTAAGCGTCAGGATCTTGTTGAGCGCGCCACGTTCCTTGAAGGCGCCGGTGCGCTGCAGGTTGTCGAGCTTCAGGTACACGCTCTGGCCTGTGAGCTCGGACAAGGCGGCCGAGTACGGAGCCGGCGAGCAGTAGATGCTCTGCCGGATCCGCGCATAGGCAGCCTGCACATCCTCAAGGGAGACAGCAAGATCGGATTGCAGCGAAGAAGTCCCTGGCGGCATGGAACTAGTGTCGCCCAGCCGCCCGCGGGACGCAAAACAAGGAGGGGTACTTAAGCTACTGTCTTGAGCTGCGAGTGCGCCTCAGACGGCGCGATGCGATAGCCACGCAGGCCGTAGAAGATCACGAAGAGGTAGCAGAGGAAGGGCAGAACCAGCGCGTGATGAATGCCGATCCGGTCGGCCAGGAAGCCCATGATGACCGGGAACAGCGCGCCACCCACGATTGCCTGCACCAGCAGTCCGGACCCGCGGCTCGTCAACGGTCCCAACTCCGCCACGCCCAGCGTGAAGATCGTCGGGAACATGATTGAGTTGAAGATGCCGATGGCCAGGAAGGTCGCGACGGCAAAGTAGCCCGTGCCCAGCAGCGAGCACAGCACCAGCACTGCCGCGCCAACGCCGCACACCGCCAGTACCTTGGACGGCGCAATGCGCTGCATCAGCGCCGAACCCACAAACCGGAACACCATCATCAGGCCCCAGTAAATGGAGATGACCTTGGTGCCCTGCTGCAGGCTCATGTTGCCGACAGTCGGGTCCGCGAAGTAGTTCGCGGCAAAGTTGCCGAGAGAAACCTCGGCCCCGACGTATACAAAAATCGCAATCGCACCCAGGTACAGGTGGGGGTGGTTCCACATGCTGTCCTGCTTGATGTCCAGGCTGGCCGGGCGGAAATCCCGCGTCACTTCAAGGCGCGGGAACTTGTACATGCCGATCGCAATGGCCAGCACGGCCATGATGATCGCAATGGCCAGGTAGGTCGGCTTGAAGTTCGCCGCCTGGTGAATGCGAAACGCCATCAGCGCCTGGCCGGTCGGGGCCGGGCCCTTCTCGGCGGTAACCACGCCGCCCAGCAGAAAAATGCCACCAATATAGGGAGCGACAAAGTCGCCCAGGGTGTTGAACGCCTGGGTCAGGTTCAGACGGCTGGAAGCAGTCTCGGGCGGTCCAAGAATCGTGACATACGGGTTGGCCGCGACCTGCAGCACCGTCACACCGGCTGCCAGCACAATCTCTGCTGAAAGAAACAGGCCGTATTTGCCGAAGCTTGCCGCCGGGAGAAACAGGATCGCGCCAGCCGCCATGGTCAAAAGGCCAACGATCATGGAACGCTTGTAGCCGATCCACTCAATCAGCTTGCCCGCGGGCTGCGCAAAGATGAAATAGGAGCTGAAGAACGCCAGCTGGATCAGCGACGCCTGCAGGTAGCTCAGCGCGAAGATGTTCTTCAGGTGAGGCGTCACAGCATCATTCAGGACTGTGCAGAAGCCCCACACAAAGAACAGTGTGGTGACCATGGCCATTGCGCTGTAATTGGTTGTTCCAGGAGCGTCGCCGAGGT
Source organism: Acidipila sp. EB88 (assembly GCF_003858395.1). Taxonomy (GTDB): domain Bacteria; phylum Acidobacteriota; class Terriglobia; order Terriglobales; family Acidobacteriaceae; genus EB88. Next base: position 660,761 of record NZ_QWEV01000005.1, read on the forward strand.
TGCGGGTGTTGCCTACGCTTGTGATGGCCATCCGTGAAGAGAGTCGCTTTCCGCCGCAGCCTGTTTCAGCTGCCGTCTGCCAGGAGTTCTCTTCTCTGCAAGCGTGCCCGCACTCTATATACGGCGTTTGCTGCCTGAGAAGAATCGTCCTGATGCTACATGATCCGGCATACAGGTCGCTTTCAGTTTCTGCTGCGAAACAGTACCTTTTAGGGAGTCACTGCTCCAAAGTCTCTGAACCAGTGCATCCAGCTGAAACTTTTGCCGGGACTTACCGTCCGATAGCCAGTAGTTGCATCCTCCTCGCGGCCTAGAACGCGGGCAAAGACCAGGAGAATCGCGCATGCTCCATCCAAGGCTGATGCTTCTTTCCGCAGCCCTTGCACTTCCCCTTCCCCTGATTCATGCCCAGAATGCACCGGCTGCCCCCGCAGCTGCTCCAGCCGCCCGCGTGCTTGGCACGGTCACCGCGATCGCCGATGGCACGGTGACGGTCAAGCAAGAAGGCGCCGACACCAGCGAACGCACCGTGGCGCTGGTTCCTGAAACCCACCTTCTGCGGCTCGCTCCCGGCGAAACCAACCTCAAGAACGCCGCACCGCTCGACCGCGCTGACCTCGCCGTAGGCGACCGTGTGCTCCTGCGCATCGCCGCTGGCAGCCCCCCGGATCACCCCACCGCGAGCGTGCTCATCGCCATGAAGGCAGCGGAGATCAACCAGGCCCACCAGCAGCAGGCAGGGGACTGGCAGCGCCGCGGGGTAGCCGGCATCGTCGCCACTACTGATCCGGCTTCGGGCACCGTCACACTCAAGCCCCAGGGAGCCGCGGCCACGCCGCTGGTACTGCACACCACCGCGTCCACTGTGATCCGCCACTACGCACCCGACTCCACGGCCTTTGCCGATGCCCGCAAGTCGACCTTTGCCGATATTCACCCTGGCGACCAGGTGCGTGCCCGCGGCGACCACGATCCTTCCGGCGCGTCGCTTGTCGCCGAGGAACTGGTAGCCGGTTCCTTCCGCAACATCGCCGGCACCGTGGTCTCCACCGATGCATCCGCCAACACCGTCACGTTGACCGACCTCGCCACCAAGCACCCGCTCACGCTCCATGTGGAACCCACCACCCAGCTCCGCAAGCTGCCGCCCGAAATGGCGACCCGCATCGCGCACCGGCAGTCCGCTGCCACCGGTACCAGCACCGGTCCGGCCTCCGAGCCGGCCAGCCCTGCCCGCGCAGAGACGGCCGGCTCGCCTGATGCACCTCCCGGGCAGCGCCCCCGTGGCAACGGCGACCTCGCTGCCATGCTGCAGCATGCACCCTCCATCACGCTCCCCGAGCTCAACAAGGGAGACGCCGTCATGATCGTCGCCAGCGGCCCGGGCGCATCCACACCCACCGCCATCACCATCATCAGCGGGGTGGAGCCGCTTCTGCAGGGCTCCAGCCAGGACAGTGCCGGCCTTTTCTCCGCCTCCTGGAACCTTGGCGGAGGCGGTGCGGAAGGCGCTGCCGGAGGCGGACCCCAGTAAACGGCCGGCTGGTCGCCGCGTCTTTCTAAGCACTGCATCGCCCCAGGTCACCGCGCGAAAGCGCACCTGGCTAAGCGATGTACCGCTTTCAACAACCTGCTCCCGCACACGCTGTCCCGACCTCAGTTCCTGACACGCTGTTGTTTCACTCTGCACCCCCTGGAGCCCTGTGACACGATCCCGCACCGCTTTCCGCAGCCTGCCGATTCTGCTCGCCGCTGCCGCCACGCTTCCTGCCCACGCACAAAACACACCCCAGGTCACGCCCGGGCAGCCATCCACGGTTGCGCCTGCTGCGCCCGCAAGTTCGGGTAGCCTGCACGGCCTGGTTGCCGACCCCTCCGGCGCCGTGATTCCCGGCGCGATCATCTCCGTGACCGATACCCAGGGCCACACCCTGGCCACCGGCACTTCGGGGCAGGACGGCAGCTACGCCATTGCCAACATCCCGCCCGGCACCTATGTCGTGCTGTTTACCGCGCAGGGCTTTGGCCCGCTGTCCACCCGCTCGGTCACGGTCGCGTCGCGTGGCAACAAGCTGCTCAACGCGGCCCTGGTCATCGAAGTTGCCCAGCAACAGGTCCAGGTCACCTCTGACACCCCGACGGTCTCGGTTGACCCCGATGCGAACGCCAACAGCATCACCATCTCCGGCAAGGATCTAGACGCCCTGTCCGACGATCCCGACGAACTCTCCAACGAGCTCACCGCGCTCGCCGGTCCAGCGGCCGGACCGTCCGGCGGCCAGGTCTACATCGACGGCTTCACCGGCGGCCAGCTCCCGCCCAAGTCCGCCATCCGCGAGATCCGCATCAACCAGAATCCCTACGGCGCACAGTTCGACAAGCTCGGCTTCGGCCGCATCGAGGTGTTCACCAAGCCGGGCACCGACAAGTGGCACGGCCAGTTCTACTCGCAGGGCAACGCCCGCCAGCTCAACACCGGCACACCCTTTACCAAGACCATTCCCGACTACGACACCTTCCAGTACGAAGGCACCATCAGCGGGCCCATCACCAAGAATGCCTCGTTCTACGTCACAGCGCAGCACCGCAACATCGGCGACGCCAACATCATCAGCGCCTACCGGCTGCAGGGCGAGATCAACGGCGACTTCGCCGCGGGCGACTTCACCAACACGGCCGACTACGATGTGGCTCCCTACTCCGACTCCCTGGGCAATCCCCAGAGCCGCACCAACATCGCTCCCCGGCTTGACCTGCAGCTCGGCTCCAAGAACACCCTTACCGCCCGCTACCAGTACGAGCGCAACGCGCAAACCAACGAGGGCGTAGGGCAGTTCGCGCTCCCCTCGCAGGCCTACAACACCACCTCCAGCGAAAACACCATCCAGATCAGCGACACCGAGGTCTTCGGTCCACGCGTCATCATGGAGTGGAAGTTCCAGTCGCTGTTTGACCGCTCCACCCAGAGCCCGTCCTCGACACTGCCTACCGTGCAGGTGCAGGGCAACGAAACCTTCGGCGGCTTCTCCTCGCAGACCATTAGCGACCATACCGACCACTACGAAGTCGACAACCTTACCGAGCTGGCGCTGGGCAAACACTCCATCTCGTTCGGCGGCCGGTTCCGCGCCACGCGCGAAGCCAATGACTCCAATGGCTCCTTCAACGGCCTGTACACCTTTGCCGCACGCTCCTGCTCCACCACCACCGGCTGCCCGGTCGGCGGCGCCACCAACCCCTGCCAGTCCGGCACGGCGACCAGCGCAGGCTGCCAGGAGATTGCAGCTTCCCAGACCTACGCGCTGACGCTGCAGGGCCAGGGCACCGGGCAGACCTTCGCCCAGATCCAGGCAGCCGGCGGCGGTCCGTCGCAGCTTGTGTACGTCACGGGCTCCCCGAAGGCCGACGTCAACCTCGAGGACGGCGCCCTGTTCTACCAGGACGACTGGAAGTACCGCCCCAACCTCACTCTCTCGTATGGCCTGCGCTGGGAGACCCAGAACCACATCAGCGATCACAGCGACTGGGCGCCGCGCCTCGCTGCCAACTACGGCATCATGCGCCACGGCAAGCCCACCAAGGACGTGATCCGCGCCGGCTTCGGCTACTTCTACGACCGCTTCGCCATCGCCCAGGTGCTGCAGGCCGCGCGCGTCAACGGCATCGTGCAGCAGGAAGCCGTGATCCAGAACCCCACCTGCTATCTGCCCAATGGACTGCCCGGCACCGCGGCGGCCATCACGGCAGCCTGCGGCGCGGCCTCCAGCGCCGTCACCACCTCCGGCAACAGCTCCGTTTCCAATGCGATCTACCAGGTCGGGCCTAACCTGCACGCCCCGGCCAACATCCAGGAGTCGATCGGGCTCGATCACCAGCTCACCCGGACCTCGACCCTGTCGCTGACCTACATCCACTCGCATGGCGCGCACGCCCTCGACACCATCAACGCCAACGCGCCATACGCGCCGGGCTACAACGCCGCGCTCGGCAACGTCTACCAGTACTTTTCTGAAGGCGTCTACAACCAGAACCAGCTCTTCCTCAACGGCCGCGTGCAGATCAACCGCTCGCTTTCCATGTTCGGCTTCTATGGCCTGTCGTATGCCCGGGGCGATGTCAACGGCATCACCAGCAACCCGTCCAACTCGCTCGATCTGAAACAGGACTATGGCCGCACCAGCAACGACGTGCGCAACCGCCTGTTCATCATGGGCTCCTACTCCGCGCCGCACCTGGTGCGGGTCTCGCCGTTCATCGTGGCGCAGTCCGGCGCACCCTTCAACATCACGGTCTCGCAGGATCAGAACGGCGATTCCCTCTTCACGGACCGCCCTGCCTTTGCCGCCGCCGGTTCCACCGGCGCCAACATCGTCACCAACAGCTACGGCACCTTCAACACCGCGCCCACCACCGGCACCGCGCTGATCCCGATCAACTACGGCAATGGTCCAACACTGTTCACCCTCAACCTGCGCCTCAGCAAAACCTGGGGCTTCGGCCAGAAGCTGCAAAAAGCCGCCAACCCGAACCAGGGCGGCGGCCAGCCCGGCGGCGGACCGCCCCCGGGTGGTCGTGGCGGCGGCGGTGGTGGTGGTGGCCGCGGGGGTCCTGGCGGCGGTGGCGGCATGTTCGGCGACAACGGGAGTTCGGGCCGCCGCTACAACTTCACGCTCAATGCCCAGGCGCTCAACCTGCTCAACATCGTCAACTACGCGCCGCCCACGGGCACCATTGACTCGCCGCTGTTCGGCCGCTCCAACCAGCTCGCCGGGCAGATCTTCTCCTCGCCCGACGGAGCCGCCGCACGTCGTATCTTCCTCCAAGCCACCTTCGCCTTCTAGGCTCGCGCCGCGCCGCGCACCGCCAGCAAACCGGGTGCCCCACGTCTCGCCTCCGAGACGTGGGGCACCACCAGCCCAGGCGCTGCCACCCGGCAAGCCTTCCCATCCGCAACCAGTCATCCTCCCCGCCGCGCCCCTAACCAACGCCCGACCCTCCACCCCGTCAAACCAAAAATTGACGCTGGCTCCCCGCCCTCGTATCGTGAAAGACATGTCGCTCGCACCCGCCCAAAGCTGTTGTCTCTCCGCGCACGCGGCCCGGGCGCTCTAAAGGCGACGTTCCTCCTAGAACACACCCCGCGAAGGCCCGCCCGGCACCATACCCAGGCGGGCCTTTCGTTTTACCGTACGTTGACCCAGCACCGAGGACCCATGCCAGACCAGAACGCCCCTGCTGCCCCCGCTCTCAAGGAAACCAAGGCCCAACGCGTCGAACGCCTCAAGGTCGAAAAGAACCCGTGGGATGTTTTTGACGAGGTGCGCCAGTTCGCCCGCGAAGGCCGCTCCAGCGTTCTGCCCGAGTGGGCAGGGGTCTACTTCAAGTGGTGGGGCGTGTACACGCAGGGCGATGGTGCCGGTGTCACCGGCGGCAAAAACGGCGAAGGTCTCGCGTCTCCGTACTTCATGATGCGCATCGCCTCACCCGCCGGGCAGCTTTCCTCCGAACAGCTTCGCGTCATTGCCGACATCACCAGGGTGCACGCCCGCAACCTCGCCGACATCACCGTCCGCCAGAACATCCAGCTTCACTGGCTCACCATCGAGTCGCTCCCCGAAGTCGTCGACGCTCTGCTCAAGGTCGGCCTCTCCCCCAAGGGCGCCTGCGGCGACGTCGTTCGCAATGTGACCAGCTGCCCGCTCGCCGGCATCGACGGCCACGAACTCTTCGACGCCGCGCCGCTCGCCGTCCAGGTCGCGAACGACCTGATCGGCAACTCGGCCTTCTACAATCTGCCCCGCAAGTTCAAGATCTCGGTGACCGGTTGCCCGCTCTGGTGCTCCTACCCGGAGATCAACGATATCGGCCTCACCGCCACCATGCGCGGCACCGAGGAGGGCTTCTCCATCCGCGTAGGCGGCGGCCTCTCCAAGGAACCGCATCTGGCCGTCAAGCTCCCCTGCTGGGTTCCGAAAGACGAAGCCTTCGCTGTGACGCGCGCCATCACCGAGCTTTTCCGCGACCAGCAGGGTTTGCGCGAGAACCGCGACCGCGCCCGGCTCAAGTACCTCTTTATCAAGGAAGGCTGGACCGCCGAGACCTTCCTCGCCGACGTTGAGCGTCGCCTCGGCCGCAAGTTGCCCGCGCCCGTCGACGAGATCGTTCCGGACGACGTCCTGCGCGACCACGTCGGCATTCACCCCCAGCGCCAGCCCGGCCTTTCCTCGGTCGGCGCCTCCGTGCTGCGCGGCCGCCTCACAGGCGACCAGCTTACTGCCTGCGCCGAGCTCGCCGACCGGTACGGCAAGGGCGATGTCCGCCTCACCGTCGGCCAGAACCTCATCTTTGTCGATATCGACACCGCCCGCGCCAACGAGCTTGCCGCTGCCCTGGGCCAGATCGGCATCCGCGTTGAAGGCTCGCAGTTCTGGCGGGGCGCCGTGGCCTGCACCGGCACGGAGTTCTGCAAGCTCGCGCTGACCGAGACCAAGGGCTTCACTCGCTGGCTCGTGGATGAGCTCGAAGAACGCATCCCGGCCTTTGACCAGCAGCTCCGCCTCCACGTCACCGGCTGCCCCAACTCCTGCGGCCAGCACTGGATCGCCGACATCGGCATCGAAGGCAAAAAAATCAAGCACGAAGGCAAGCTCGTCGACGCCTACTACTTCTGCGTCGGCGGCTCGGTCGGCCAGCATGCCGCGACCGCCCGCCCCGTGGGCTACCGCATCCCGGCCACCGACGTGCCCGAAGCCATCGAGCGCCTGCTCAATACCTACCAGGGCAAGCGTCTCGGCGAGGGCGAAACCCTGCGCGCCTACTTCGCCCGCCACTCCAACGAAGAGCTGCGCGCCCAGCTTGCCGGCGAAGCCGTCGCCCCGGTCGACCGCGATGCCGCCATCAGCGGTCCTGCCAGCTCGGACATGTAAGGTACGAAGCGTCGGCGCGGGAACATAAGTTCCCACGCCGCTTGCGCAACCGGGTGAACGCACGTAGTTCGATCTGTCATCCTGAGCGCAGCGAAGAACCCGCGTTCGGCTGGCAGCTCCAGGAGGTTTTGCCGATGAGTCTGCTTCCCGTCTTCCTCAAGCTCAATGGCCGCGCCGCCCTGGTTGTGGGCGCGGGCGAGGTCGCCTCCGGCAAGATCGAAAGCCTCGTCGCAAGCGATGCCCAGGTCACTGTGGTCGCACCCTGGGCGAAGCCCGAGATCGAGCGACTCGCCGAACGCGGCGCCATCACCTGGCATCGGCGCGAGTTTCAGGACACCGACCTCGACGGGCAGTTCATCGTCATCGCCGGCACCAACTTCCAACCCATCAACCAGCACGTCTACCGCCTGTGCGCGGAGCGCGGCATTTTGTGCAATGCCGTCGACGACATTCCGCATTGCGACTTCTATTACGGTTCCGTGGTCGCGCGCGGCGACCTGCAGATAGCCATTTCCACCAACGGCGACTCGCCTTCGCTCGCGCAGCGCCTGCGCCACGAGATTGACGCCCAGCTTCCGCGCGATCTCGGCCCCTGGCTCCATGCCATCGGCCGCATCCGGCAGGATGTACTTGCCGCCTACCCCTCTGGCGAGCCCCGCAAGCTGCTGTTGCAGCAGCTCGCCCACCGTTCCGCCTGCCACTCCGAAACATGCCCGTCCCGCGAGCTCGTGTTGCCACCCGTGCCCCCCGCGACAGCAACCAGGCCCACGGCAGCAACAACAGCGCCATCCGCACCCACCGAGCAAGTCAGCGTCTGGCTGGTCGGCGCAGGCCCCGGCGACCCTGACCTTCTTACCGTCAAGGCTGCGCGCCTGCTCGCCGGCGCCGACCTGCTCCTGCACGACGACCTTGTGCCCGACGCCGTGCTCGCCCTTGCCCCCGCAACCGCCGAAATCGTAAACGTCGGCAAGCGCTGCGGCCGCGCCTCCATCACCCAGGCGCAGATCCACGAGCTCATGCTCGCAGGCGCCCGCTCCGGCCGCCGTGTCATCCGCCTCAAAAGCGGCGATCCCCTGCTCTTCGGCCGCGCCGGCGAAGAGATGGACGCACTGCGCGCCGCCAACATCCCGTTCGCGGTCGTGCCCGGCGTCACCGCAGCCTCTGCCGCAGCCGCTGCCCTGCCCTGCTCACTTACCGACCGCCGCGCCGCCTCGTCCATCCTGCTCGCCACCGGCCACACCGCGCCCGACGAGCCACGCAATCCCGAACCCACCCGCGTCGTCTACATGCCCGGCCGCGACCTTACCGCAATCGCCCGGCAATGGAGCGCCGAGGGCCTGCCTGCCGACTACCCCTGCGTCCTGGTCTCGCACGCCGGCCGACCCGACCAGCAGTCCACCCGAACCACCCTGGGCCTGCTCCATCACACCGCGCCCGGCCCCGCACCCGTGCTGCTCATGGGCGGCGCCGTTTTCGCAGAGCAGGCAGAAAACAAGACCCCCTACGCGGGAAGCGGCCACTTCGTGGCGGGTTCACCTGAAACAGGAAAGCCCAGCATCTCTCCGGAATAACTATCCGGAGAGATGCTGGGTTTAGTCCTAACGTAGACACGTCCCGAAGGGACCGCCAGCCGCAATAGCGCTGTGCGCCAGCAGGCGGTTTACCCGACCTGCAACACCGCGACACCCACCCCAGGCATCGTCAGATGGCCTTCCACCACCTGGATCCCAGGATCCGACGCAAGCAGCAGCGTCACACTCTCGTCCAGTCCAGCCGAGTAGCCTTCTTCCGCCAGCGTAAACACCAGCACGATGCCGCCGCGCTGCATGGTGAACCACTGGTCCTCGTCATCGAAGTCCACGTCCACGTGGTCCAGCACGCCGTCCAGCAGCTCACGTTGCCCCTTGCGCAGCGCGATCAGCTCCTTGTAGAAGCGCAGCATCTCCGCATGTTCCGGCTGTGCCACCTCGTCCCACTTGAGCTTGGAAGCTTCAAACGTCGATGCATCCTGCGGATCAGGAATGTCCTCGGGGTCCCAGCCGAACGCTTCGAACTCCTTCTTGCGCCCTTCCGAAACCAGCTTGCCGAGTTCCTTGTCTTCGTGGTCCGTGAAGTACAGGAACGGTGTCGAGGCTGCGAACTCTTCGCCCTGCCACAGCATCGGCAGAAACGGTGCAAGCAGTGTCAACGCCGCGGCGATCTTGGCCCGGGGCATATCGGTCAGGTGCTGCAGGCGCTCGCCCTTGGCCCGGTTGCCTACCTGGTCATGATTCTGCGAGTAGCCGCAGAAGTGCCACCCCGGCAGGTCATGTACCGGCCGTCCATGCACGCGGTCACGAAACTCCGAGAACTGCCCGTCATAGACGAACGCCTGCGTCAGCGCCTTGCCCAGGTCTGCAAAGTCGCCAAAGTCGGCATAGTAGCCGCTCGTGTCGCCCGTCAGCAGCGCAACCACGGCATGGTGAAAGTCGTCGCTCCACTGTGCATCGAAGCCATACCCGCGCGCGGCCTTGGGCTGTACCAGCCGCGGATCGTTCAGGTCGCTCTCCGCGATCATCAGGTACGGCTTGCCCGTCTCCACCTGCAGCGCGTGCACCTCGGTGTTGATCTGCTCCATGAAGTTGATGGCCGAGCGATCGATGTACGCGTGCACCGCATCCAGCCGCAAACCATCCATGTGGTAATCGCGCAGCCACATCAGCGCGTTGTCGCAGAAGAACCGCCGTACCTCGTACGAGCCCGCGTCTTCCAGGTTCACCGCGTCGCCCCACGGGGTCTTGTGCTGATCGGTGAAGTACGGGCCAAACTGCCCCACGTAGTTCCCGGCCGGCCCAAAGTGGTTGTAGACCACGTCCATCATCACGGCAAGCCCCTTGCCGTGCGCCGCATCCACCAGCCGCTTCAACCCATCCGGGCCACCATACGCAGCATGCGGTGCAAACAGATCTACACCGTCGTAGCCCCAGCCATGCTTGCCCGGGAACTCCGCGAACGGCAGCAGCTCGATGTGCGTCACGCCCAGCTCGCGCAGGTAATCCAGCTTCGCGATCACGCCATCGCAGGTGCCTTCGGGAGAGAACGTGCCTACGTGCAGCTCATAAATAATCGCCGCCTGAAATGGCACAGCACGGAACCCGTTATCCGCCCACTGAAACTTCGCATGGTCCACGACCTGCGAAGGCCCATTCACACCTTCCGGCTGAAACGCCGACCGGGGATCCGGCAGCTCCTGGTCCTTGCCATCCAGCAGGAACACGTACTTGGTGCCATCCGCGGCATCGTCTACGGAGGCGCTCCACCAGCCGCCATCCTGCTGGTTCAGCGGGTACGTCTTGCCTTCGACCTTTACTTCTGCAGTCTCCGCTTTGGGAGCCCAAACTTTAAACGTATGCATGCCTCTGCCCTGCTCCTCGCCTCACTGTTGCGGCTCTTTGCCTTGTTCCAGTGGGTCCTGAGGTGTAGATGCACTTTCTTCGCGCATCCGCGGTTCTTCGCCCGTATCGCTTGCATCGATCTTTGATGGCTCGGGATCAAGCTCCGTCACGCCTACCGGCTCCCGGGTGCCGACGCGCACCTCGGGATCGCGCAACTTGTGAAGGGTCTCGCCGTCTTCCAGCTCGAAAATAGCGTTGATCATTGCGATGTGCGAGAACGCCTGCGGGAAATTCCCCACCTGCCGCTTCTTCGCCGTGTCGTACTCCTCGGCCATTAGTCCCAGGTCACTGCGCAGCAGCAGCAGGCGGTCCAGCAGCGCATACGCGTCCTCCCTGCGGCCGATCAGGTTCAGGCAGCCGACCAGCCAGAACGAGCACGCCAAAAACGAGCCTTCGCCCTCCGGCAGTCCATCACTCGACTTACCCGTGTCATAGCGCAGCAGCAGCCCGTTGCGCATCAGTTTTTGCTCGATTGCCTCGACCGTGCTTTTGATCCGGGGATCTTCCGGCGGCAGAAAGCCCGAGAGCGCCAGCAGCAGCAGCGAAGAGTCCAGCTCGTCGCTCCCATAGAACTGCGTGAACGCGCCGACCTTCTTGTTGAAGCCCTTCTCGCAAACGTCCTGGTGCACCTGGTCCCGTGCCTGCCTCCACGCGTCGAGCTTCACGGCCTTCTGCTCTTCCACGCCCATCTGCTCAGCGATCCGGATCGCGCGGTCAAACGCCACCCACACCATCACCTTGGAGTAGGTGTACTGCTGCGGCCCCGAACGCGCCTCCCAGATACCCTGGTCCGGCTCCTGCCAGATTGTCAGCAGGTGGTCCACCAGCAGCTCCTGCAGGTGCAGGTCCACCGGGCGCGGCTCCTTAATGCCGGCCAGCGACTGCGAAAACGCACCCAGCACCTCGCCGTAAATATCCAGCTGCAACTGCTCCGCCGCGGCATTGCCCACGCGCACCGGCTTCGATCCCTCGTAGCCTTCGAGCCACGGCACCTCCCACTCCAGCAGCTGGCGCTCCCCGCCAATGCCGTACATGATCTGCACCTGCTCCGGGCTGCCGGCGATCGCGCGCAGCAGCCAGTCCTGCCAGCCTTCGGCTTCCTTGTAAAAGCCGCCGTTCATCAGCGCCAGCAGCGTAAACGTCGAGTCGCGCAGCCAGCAGTAACGGTAATCCCAGTTACGCGGGCCACCCAGCTGCTCCGGCAAAGAGGTCGTCACCGCAGCCACCACGCCGCCCGTCGGCCGGTACGTCAAGGCCTTCAGCGTGATCAGCGAGCGCTCCACGGCTTCGGTGTACTTGCCCGCCCGGTTGCACTGCGAGGTCCACTCGTTCCAGTACCCCACCGCTGCGATCAACTCGCCCTCCGCATCCACCACCGGGGGATCTTCACCCGCGGAGTGCGCGTACGACAGCGTCATGCACACGCTTTCGCCTGCAATCAGTGCAAACTCGGCCATCGTCTTACGGTCTTTGCCGTAGGTCGGCATCGGCGAGCGAAACAGCACCATGTGCGGTCCTGCAATGGCGCGGATCGTGTCCTCCGCGCTGGTCACCCATGGAATCGACCGGCCGTAGTCGAAACGCAGCACCAGTTCCATGTGCATCGGCACGCGGCCCCGCACACACTCCACCTTGCGTACAAGGTGCGAGTGCTCATCGCGCGACGGCATAAAGTCCGTGACGCGTGCTTCATCCTCGCCACGCGTCCAGGTCGTTTCCAGGATCAGCGACTTCGGCAGGTAGCGCCATGTCGCTACCCAGGGCTCTTCGCCTTCCGCCACAACGGGCGCTACCAGCCAGCGCCCGTTCCCCTCGTCACCCAGCAACGCCGCAAAACACGCATCCGCGCTGAAGTGCGGCCAGCACAGCCAGTCGATCGAGCCATCCTTGCCCACCAGCGCCGCGGTTTCGCAGTCGCCGATCACTCCGTAGTCTTCAATCCGCAGGGCCATGGTTATTGCTCGTGATACGAACGGGAAAGGCCGCCATCGACCGTAAACGTCGAGCCGGTAATGTACGCTGCTTCGTCCGAGGCAAGAAACGCCACAACGCCCGACACATCGTCCACATGGCCCATCACCCCAAGCGGGATGTTGCGCCGCAACTGCGCCGTCTTACTTTCATCGCTCATCAGCTTCGCGTTAATGGGGGTAATGATCGCTCCGGGCGCCACGTTGTTGATCGTGATACCGAGCGGTCCCAGCTCCACCGCGAGATCGCGCATCATCATCCGCATACCGCCCTTGCTCATGCAGTACGACGCAAAACCTGGAAACGCCATGTCCTCGTGCACGGAACTGATATTGATCACGCGGCCTTTTGCATCCGTTTCACGCAGCCTGCGCACAAATGCCTGCGTCAGGAAAAATGGCCCCTTGAGGTTGACGTCCAACACCTTCTCGTACTGCTCTTCCGTCACATCCCAGAAGTCGGCCTTGATCTCGAGACCGGCGTTATTCACCAGCACGTCACACTTGCCGTACGTGCTGTGCGCCACATCCATCAATGCCTGTACCTGTTGCAGATCGGTTACATCCGCCTGGAAAATCACGCCCTCGCCGCCCGCTGCATGAATGCTGCTGAGCGTTTCCTTCGCGCCTTCGTCGCTGCCGATATAGTCCACCACGACCTTCGCGCCTTCCTTGGCCAGGCGCACTGCGATCGCCTGCCCGATCCCCGAACCCGCTCCGGTCACCACGGCAACACGACCCTCTAGAAAACCCATCGATTCCTTCTCCCCGGCGCCATGCTTCCCCAGCGCGTATCCCGCCATTGGATGCAGCGGATTCCCGCACGAACCACGCACGCGGAAAAACAGCGTTGAGCCACAGAAGCAAGGTAAGACCCCCTGCGCGGGAAGCGGCCACTTCGTGGCAGGTATACCCGAAAGCAAAAGCCTCAAGACACCCCGGAATCGGTCACCCAGGGTATCTCGAGGCTCTGCTCTGAACGAGTGTCCGCCACGAAGTGGCCGCAAGCCGCGCAGGCGGTTTACCTCGCGCTTACTCCCACTCGATCGTGCCCGGCGGCTTCGAGGTGATGTCGTACACCACGCGATTGATCCCGCGCACCTCGCCTACGATCCGGCTCGACATGCGCGCCAGCAGCTCGTACGGCAGCGGCACCCAGTCCGCCGTCATGCCATCCTCCGAGTGCACCGCGCGAATCGCGCAGGTGTTCGCGTAGGTGCGCTGGTCGCCCATCACGCCCACACTCTTAACCGGCAGCAACACGGCGAACGACTGCCAGATCTCGCGATACAACCCCGCAGCCTTGATCTCATCCACAACGATCTCGTCGGCTTCCTGCAGGATCGCCACGCGCTCCGCCGTGACCTCGCCGAGGATGCGCACCGCCAGCCCCGGCCCCGGGAACGGCTGCCGCCCCAGGATGTCCTCGGGCATGCCCAGCTCCCGGCCAATGCGCCGCACCTCGTCCTTGAACAGGTCGCGCAGCGGCTCGATCAGCTTGAGCTTCATCGTCTCCGGCAGCCCGCCTACGTTGTGGTGGCTCTTGATCGTCATCGACGGACCCTTCACCGACGACGACTCGATCACATCCGGGTACAGCGTTCCCTGCACCAGCCACGCCACGCCATCCGGCTTCGCATCGCCCGACTCCGCCAGGATCCGCGCCGCTTCATCGTCGAACACCTCGATGAACTCGCGCCCGATCACCTTGCGCTTGGTCTCCGGATCGCTCACCCCGGCCAGTTTCGACAGGAAGCGATCCTTCGCGTCGACCGCCACGAGGTTCAGCCCCAGCTTGCCGCGCAGGTTCTGCTGCACTTTTTCGAACTCGCCCTTGCGCAGCACGCCGTTGTCCACAAACACGCACGTCAGCTGGTCGCCGATGGCCCGGTGCACCAGCACCGCCGCCACTGACGAGTCCACCCCACCCGAGATCGCACAGATCGCGTGACCCGTCCCCACGCGCCGGCGAATCGTCTCGATTGTCTCGGTGATAAAGTGCTCGGGCGTCCAGTCCGGCACAACTTTGCAGATCCCCTCCACGAAGTTCCGCAGCAGCTCCATGCCCTGCCTGGTATGCGCCACTTCGGGATGAAACTGAACTGCCCAGATCCGCTTCTCGGCATTGGCAATGCCCGCCAGCGAGGTCGGCGTTTTCGCCGTCACGTGGAAGCCCGTGGGCAACTCCAGCGCCTCGTCCCCATGCGACATCCACACCCGCAGCATTGCCGGCAGCCCCGCAAACACGGCAGACTCCGGATCGAGAATCTGCACCTCGGCGTCGCCATACTCGCGCCGCGCCGCTGGCTCGACCCGCCCACCCAGGTGATGCACGATAAACTGCAGCCCATAGCAGATGCCCAGCACCGGCAGCCCCATCTGCAGGACTGCGGGGTCAGCCTTGGGCGCGTCCGCGTCGTACACCGACGAAGGACCGCCCGAAAGAATGATGCCGCGCGGTTTCAAAGCCTGTATCTCGGCGAGCGAAGCCGTGCAGGGCAGCACGGCAGAGAACACGTTCAACTCGCGAATACGGCGTGCAATCAGCTGCGTGTACTGCGAGCCGAAATCAAGAATGACGATCGAAGAAGCAATGCTTGCGGTGGTTTCCACACTGCCAGTCTAACGGCAAGACCCCCTGCGCGGGAGGCGCCACTTCGTGGCGTGTACTTGTTACGAACGAAGGCCTCAAGCTTCCCAAGAACATCTTGGGAGCCTTGAGGCCTTGGCTTGCAGGTACACACGTCCCGAAGGGACCGCCAGCCGCGCAGGCGGTTTTGGCTTCTAACCGATCGCCGCCAGCACCTGCGCGGTCGTGCGCACCTTGGAGATCCGGGGAAAGATGACCTTGAACGCAAAGTCCTGCATCTCCTGCGTAAACGTCGAGCATGCGTCTTCGACCGTGACGAACGAGAAGCCCAGTCCGGTGCCCTGGCGAAGCGTGCTTTCCACCCCCAGGTTGGTCGCGATGCCGGCCAGAACCACCGTCTTAACGCCGCGCGTACGCAACTCCTGCTCCAGGTTGGTCTGCGCGAAAGCTCCCCAGTGACGCTTGGCAATCAGCAGGTCGCCCGGCTGCATGCCGGCTCCGTCGGCGATGTCGTTCATGGAAGGCGGCAGATCCTTGGGGAGCTGCAGGGGCTCGTCGATTTGTAATTGCAGAAAGTTGTCGATCAGCACGTGGACGTAGATCACCGGCGCACCCTTGGCGCGAAATGCTTCGGCCAGGCTGCGTCCCTGTTGCATGATCTCGCTCGCAGGGTACGGCTTGACGTCGCGACTCACGATGGCATTCTGCAGATCAATCAACACCAGTGCGGTGGTTTTCGGGTCGATCGTGAGGTCCGGGCTCGTTGCGTCACTCATGCGTGCAGGCTCCTTGGGTTTGGCTTGCGAACATGAGGATTGCCTCACGTTTCTGTGCTTAGAATATGAGGATGCCCTCGCGTCCGTCAACTCCGACACGGCGCGCCCCGCAACAGGATCGCTCGGCCCGTCGCGTTCGCGCCTTTCTTGATGCGAGTGAGGCCCTGTTTGCCGAAGTCGGTTTCCAGGCCACCACGATGACCGCCATCGCCGAGCGCGCAGGCTCCTCCATTGGCGCGCTGTACAGCTACTTCCCTGACAAGAAGACGCTCGCCGTGGCCTTGCTCGACATCCACGCGAGCCGCATTGAGCAGCACTGGAAGCCTCTCTTCGACCAGGTCACCGAAATCTCGGCCGCCGCCTTCTCGGAACAGTTCCTCGCCCGCTTTCTCGACTTTATCCAGGCCAACCCCTCATACCTGCAACTGCAGGCCGCGCCCGTTCCCCTGCGCCGCAGCGCTGCCGCCAAGCGGGCATTCCGCGCGACGCTTGTGGATGCGCTGCGCCGCCGCGTTCCCTCGCTCACTGCGGAGTCGGCCCATTTGCGGGCTGGCGTCCTCCTGCAGATCGTGCGCGGCATGATGCACCTGTATGCCGACGCTGCCGCGTCCGAGCGCATCCCCATTCAGCTCGAATTCCAAACCCTTATGACGGTCTACCTCGAAGCCGTGTTCGCAGCCTGACCAACCCGTGCCTCCGCTCCTGAAGGGATAGGCGCGCAAGGCACCGCCTCCGCATGGAGCCATGCGCCGGCAAGTGTCTTCAGCTCTTCGACCCACCCATCGCCGCCCGTCGCGCCCGCGTCGCGCCCAACAGCGCAAACAGCACACCGAGTCGCACCGCGTCCGCTCCGGCCAGCAGCACCAGCGACAGCAGCAGCCACCACGCCACTAGTTGCCAGCCCGTCGAGAACGGAGCAGGCAGCAATGTAAACACCACGGCCGCGCCCACAAGCCAGAGCCGCAGGCGACCGGCAGCCTTTCGGGTTGCGCCAACCTCGGCCGAGATGGCACTTCCCCGGAGCTGCCAGGCCGCTCGAAATGCTGTCAAGAACCCCAACGAGTCCACCAGTCCGAGCGCCATGGCAGCTTCGATGGTGCGCGCAATGCGCCCCCACCCCGCCAGCACCAGCACCGTAGCCGCCAGCACCAGCACCCCGTACAACAGGCCATTTGGTGCGCTCCCGCGCAGTGCCACGGCAGACGAGAGCTGCACCAGCTCACCCCACACCGCCGAGGCAGCCAGCATCACCGCGAGCCGCGAGCCCTCGGCTGCAGCCAGCAGCCAGGGTCGCCGCGGCAGCCGCACGTCGTAGCTGCGCAGCACCCCGCTACGACCCCACGCGAAAGCCGCTACCCAGCAAAACACCGCCAACGGCCCCAGTCCCCACGCGGCATGCTCGATCGGCGGCATCACGATCGCCGATGCTGCGGCAAATGCCGTCGTCAGTCTCGATGGATCTTCAAGCAGGCTGTCGCCAGACAACGACAGCAACCCGGTCGCGCGGATCCAAGGCAGCCACGCCTCCACGATGCGCCACCCCTGGTACCCGGCCAGCAGCAGCAGCAGGCCGCCGCAGCTCCACCGCCAGGCGAGCTCACCGAACAGCAATCCCGGCCGCTCCCGCAGCGGCGCCAGCACCGCCACCCTTGGCACAGGCGAGCCCACCGCTCGTATAGGCACTTGAGGATCGTCCGAAAGCACGCTCATACCCGCCGTCTTTTCCGCACTCAACCCTCAGCCCCTTCGCAAATACGCGCTCAACCAACAAGCCTGCCATGAGACACGCGCACTTCAAACCCCACCTGCATCAGGCAGAACAGCTGAGTGCTACCGCACCACCAGGTTCACCAGCTTGCCCGGCACCACGATCATCTTCACCACCTGCTTGCCCTCAATCGCGGCCAGCACCCGCTCATCGCCCAGCGCCGCCTCGCGCATCGCCGGCTCGCCCGCATCCGCCGCCAGTTTGATCACGGTCCGCAGCTTGCCATTGATCTGCACCGGCACCTCCAGTTCGCTCGCCTTCGCCAGTGCCTCGTCAAACGCGGGCCACGGCGTCCGCAGCAATCCGCCTGATTCACCCAGCTCTGCCCACAACTCCGCCGTCATGTAGGGCGCAAACGGCGCCAGCAGCAGTACCACACGCCGCAACACGTGCGCCGTCACCTCTGGCCGAATCGCACCGGAAGCAAATCGCTCATCCGCCCCCGTCAGCACATTCTGCAGCTCCATAATCGCCGCAATGCACGTGTTGAAGTGCCACCGGTCGTTGAAGTCCTCGGTGATCTTGCGGATGCACTGGTGCAGCTTGCGCAGCACCACCTGCTCGTCCGCGTTCGGCTGCTCGGGCAATGCCGCGTCACCCGCTTCCAGCGCCGCCGCACTGTGCCGCTGCACAAACCGGTACACCTTGGCCAGGAACCGCGAAACGCCCGCGACCCCGTCCTCCTGCCATTCCAGATCACGATCCGGCGGCGCGGCGAACAACGCATACATTCGCGTCGCGTCCGCGCCGTAACGCCCGATCATCTCGTCCGGCGACACCACGTTGCCCTTGGACTTCGACATCTTGGCGCCGTTCTTGATCACCATGCCCTGCGTAAACAGCCGCTCCGCCGGCTCCGCATTCGTGATCAGCCCGAGGTCGCGCATCACTTTGGTCCAGAACCGCGAGTAGATCAGGTGCAGGATCGCGTGCTCCACCCCGCCGATGTACTGGTCGATCGGGAACCAGTACTTTGCGGCTTCCTTGTCGAACGGAGCCGTCGAGTCCTTCGCGCTCGTGTAGCGATAGAAGTACCAGCTCGAGTCCACAAACGTGTCCATGGTGTCGGTCTCGCGCCGCGCCGGGCCGCCGCACTTCGGGCAGGTCGCGTTCACAAACTCCGGCACCTGCGCCAGCGGCGAGCCGCCCTGCTGCGTGATCGCCACATTCTCCGGCAGCAGCACCGGCAACTGGTCGTCGGGCACCGGCACAATGCCGCAGTCACCGCAGTACAGCATCGGGATCGGCGTGCCCCAGTACCGTTGCCGGCTCACGCCCCAGTCCTTCAAACGAAACGTGATCGTCGCCCTGCCGTAGCCGCCCGCGGCCGCTTCCGCGCTCAACTGCGCGCGCGCCTCGGCACAGGCCAGCCCGGACCACTTGCCCGAGTGCACCAGCACAGCGCCCTCCTCGCCCAGCACCGGCAGTGCGTTCTCCGCACCCGGCACCTCCACCACCTGCCGCACCGGCAGGCCATACTTCCCCGCAAACTCCCAGTCGCGCTCGTCGTGCGCGGGCACGCTCATAATGGCGCCCGTGCCGTAGTCCGCCAGGATGTAGTTCGCGATCCACACCGGCAGCAGCTCGCCCGTAAACGGGTTCTGCGCATAGTGGCCGGTAAACGCGCCGTGCTTTTCGAGCCCCGCCAGGTCGCCGCCTTCGCGTGCGGCCTTCTGCTGCTCCAGCATGCCGTCCACGTGCTCTCGCAGCGTCGGGTCCCCGGCTGCCCAGCCCGTCACCAGCGGGTGCTCCGGTGCAAGCTGCACGCTGGTCGCGCCGTAGATCGTGTCGATTCGCGTGGTAAATACGGTGATGCGATCGCCCGTCAGCGTGACGCCGCTCGCCGGCAGGATCTCCTTGCCCGCATCGCCCTGCATCGGCTCGCCGGCCACCACCTCAAACGCAAGCTCCGCGCCATCCGACCGGCCGATCCAGTTGCGCTGCATCGTGCGCACCTTGTCTGGCCAGTTGGGCAGCTGGTCCAGCCCGTCCAGCAGCTCCTGCGCGTACTCGGTCGTGCGAAAGAACCACTGCTCCAGGTTGCGCAGCTCCACTATCTGGTCGTCATGCCGCCAGCAGCAGCCGTTCACCACCTGCTCATTGGCCAGCACGGTCGCGCACTGCGGGCACCAGTTCACCTTGCTCTGCTTGCGATACGCCAGCCCACGCTCAAACATGCGGATAAAGAACCACTGGTTCCAGCGGTAATAATCCGGCAGGCAGGTCGTGACCTCGTTGCGCCAGTCATAGCTCAGCCCGAGCCGCTGCATCTGCTGCTTCATCGATGCGATGTTGCCGATGGTCCACTCGCGCGGCGGCGTGTTGTTCTTGATCGCCGCATTCTCCGCCGGCAAACCGAACGCGTCCCAGCCCATCGGGTGCAGCACGTTGCAGCCCTGCATCCACTTGTAGCGCGCCAGCGCATCGCCAATGGCGTAGTTGCGCACGTGCCCCATGTGCAGCTGGCCTGAAGGATACGGCAGCATCTCCAGCACGTAATACTTCGGCTTGCCGCTCGATGCCGGCTCCGCTGCGTACATGTCGGGATCCGCGGCCCAGCGCTCCGCCCACTTCGCTTCGATAGTGGCCGGCTGGTAGCGATCGTCCCGCGCGTCTGTCTCTGCCTGCGCGCTCACGGCTGTGTGCGTATTCTTTGCTGCGTCTTCCATCTGCGATCTCCCTGGTCTCGAAGCAAAGGCTTCCACCAAAACTCGGCTACTTTTTGCCGCCCAGCGCGGCCAGTCCCTGCAGCGCGCGTACGTTCTTTTCGATATCGCCCGGCTCATCCACCGGCGTCTCCGCCACAAAAGCGCAGTGCGCAAAGCGCGGGTCGTTCAGCAGCCGCCGAAACGGTCCTGCACCGATCATGCCCTCGCCGATATGCTCGTGCCGGTCCAGCTTCGATCCGCGCGCCGCCTTGGCATCGTTGCAGTGCCATACTTTGACGTTGCTGGCTCCGATCGTCCGCTCGATCTCCGCGACGGTTTCCTCCCAGCCGGTCTCGCTCACGATGTCGTACCCGGCCACGTGCGTGTGGCACGTATCGAGGCACACGCCCACTGGCAGGTGGCTGCGCAGCAGCTCCGCCATCTCCGCCACCTGGTCGAACGAGCCGCCCAGCGAGTGCTCCGAGCCAGCCGTGTTCTCGATCAGCAGGTGAAAGTTCGATTCCGCGAAGTCCAGCCCTTCCACCGCTTTCTCAATCCCCAGCGCCGCCCGCCGCAATCCCTCGTCGCGCGTCAATCCCTTCCACGAGCCGGGGTGCAGCACCAGGAACTCCGCCCCCAGTGCCAGTGCCCGTTCCACCTCGCCGCGAAACGCGATGGACGATTTCACCAGCACGTCCTCTGTCTGCGAAGCCAGGTTGATCAGGTAGTTCGCGTGGATCACCGCCGGGCCAATGTCATGCTCGGCTCGCAGCGCCCGCATCTTTGCCGCCACGTCCGCGGCAATCGGCGCCGCACGCCAGGTCCGGGGGCTTGACGTAAAAATCTGGAACGTGTTCGCGCCCGCCGCCCTGGCCCGCTCCACCGCGGTGTGCGCCCCGCCTGCCGTGGAAAGATGAATGCCGATCCGCTTCGTGGTCATCCTCCCAGTCTAAAACGTGCTTCCCTTTCACCGGGTACGGCCACGCACCGGGCATCTCGCACGCAAGGGCGCTGCCGACTTATCATGGCAGGGACCGCATGAAGACCCTTATCACCGCCGCACATCTCGTCACCCCTACCGGCACGCTGCCCGAGCCGATCCTGCTTGTCGAAGACGGCCATATCCTCGCAATCCACAGCCGCGATGCCGCCGAACTCCCGCAGGCCGACCTCCATCGCGACTATCCCGGCGCCACCCTCGCACCCACCTACTTCGACGTGCACATCCACGGCTGCTGCGGGCACGACGTCATGGAAGGCACCGCCGAAGCCGTCGAGACCGTGAACCGCTTCCTGCCCAAACACGGCGTTGGCGCCTACCTGCCCACCACCATGACCGCGCCGAAAGACGTGATCCTGCGCGGCCTCGCCGGTCTTGCCAGGGTGCTCGCCGCACCGACTGCCCCGGGCCAGGCCCGTCCGCTCGGCCTCCATTTCGAAGGCCCGTTTCTCTCGCACAGCAAGCGCGGCGCTCACCCCACGCGCGATCTGCTCGCGCCCTCCATCGCCTTCTTCGACGCCATGTGGCAGGCTGCGGAGGGCCACGTGCGCCTCATGACTGTCGCCCCTGAGCTGCCCGGCGCGCTCGAGCTCATCACTCATGCCACGAGCCGGGGCGTGCGCGTTTCCATAGGCCACAGTGACGGCTCGTCCGCGGACGCCCATGCCGCCATAGCCGCCGGTGCCGTCTCCGCCACCCACACATTCAACGCCATGCGCCGCCTCGACCACCGCGAACCCGGTCTGCTCGGCGCCGTGCTCTCCTCGGACGCACTCTACGCAGAGCTCGTTTGCGACGGCATCCACGTCGACCCCGCCGTGGTGCAGCTCTTCGCGCGTGCCAAGCCCGCCGACCGCGCCATCCTGATCACCGACGCCATGTCCGCCGCCGGCATGCCCGACGGCAACTACAAGCTGGGCGAGCTCGACGTGCGCGTCACCGCAGGCCGCGCCGTTACCGGCGACGACACCCTCGCTGGCTCCACACTCACCCTCGAGAACGGCGTGCGCAACTACGCCCAGTTCGCCAACGTGCCGCTCCCCCAGGCTGCCCGCGCCGCCAGCAGCAACCCCGCCCACATGGCAGGCTTCGCCGACTCCATCGGCGCACTGACCATCGGGCGCTTCGCGGACTTCAACGTCCTGTCCGCCTCAGGCGCCCTCGAAGCCACATACCTCGGCGGCATAGCGGTCTAGCGAAACCCCTACGCGGGAGGCGGCCACTCCGTGGCGTATACACCTTAGACGCGAGTGCCTGAAAACTCTCCGGGTGAACCTCTCCGGAGAGCCTTCAGGCCTTTGTTCTTAGCATTTACACGTCCCGAAGGGACCGCGAGCCGCGTAGGCGGTTTGGCTTGTCTAATGCTTCAACGCCGGCGCCAGCACGTTCGCACTGCCATCCACCGGTGGCGCTTCCAGTCCCAGTATCTCGGCAATAAACGGGTACACATTCACATTCTCGAATGGCTTCAAGGCAATGCCTGCGCGCACGTCCGGGCCTTCAGCGAAGAAGATCGCACGCATCTCCTTGAACTGCGCCGGGTCATACCCGTGCGAGCCGGCGTTGGGCGCGTGGTCCGGTTTGCCTGACTCGGGCGCAGCGGCGCGAATCGCAACCGGCGCGGTCGGCACGATCACCGGGTCGCCCTCGCGCGGATTGCTGTTGTAGTGCAGTTCCTTGGGCACATCCGCGCGACGGTACACCTTGAAGTCGGGGTTCGCGATCTTGAGTGCGCTGTACAGCTTCTGCGCCTCGGCCTCGTTCTCCGGGTATAGCAGCGACCCCGCTGTATGCACCTGCGACGGATCGGAAACATCCGCATACGTGCTGAGGTTGATCCAGTCTCCTTCGGTCTTGATCATGCCGTGGTCGCTCACCACCACCAGGTCGACCGGCAGGTGCAGCGCGGCAATCCCCGTTCTCAGCCGGGCGATCATGCTGTCGAGCGACTTCACCGCGGCCGCAGTCTCGGGCGCATCCGGCCCGAACGAGTGCCCGGCATGGTCCACATCGGCAAAGTAAAGCGTCACAAAATGGGGTCGCTGCGCCTCGGGCAGCTTCAGCCACGCAAGCACCTGGTCCACGCGGTCCGGGTTAGGCAGCTTGTCGTCGTAATGCAGGTAAAACGAAGGCCGCACACCATCGATCGCCGCTTCGGAGCCGGGCCAGAAGAAGCACGCGGCCCGCATTCCCTGCTGCTCCGCCAGCACCCACAGCGGCGTGCCGCCGTACCAGCTGCCATCGCCGTTCGTCTTTGAATCGCTGTAGCGGTAATGCCGGGCGTGGTCCTCGCTCAGGAAGTCCATGGCCACGATGCCGTGATGCTCCGGGTACAGCCCGGTCACCAGTGTGTAGTGGTTAGGAAACGTCACCGACGGATACGAAGGAATCATCCCCTCGGGCGCGCTGGCCCCATCCTTCGCCATCGCGAGCAGGTGCGTTGCCTTGTACTTCGTCGCGTAGTCCCACCGAAAGCCGTCAAGCGACACCAGGATCACGTAGTGCTTGCCCTGCTGCACCAGCGCGTTCGGTCCATGGTCCACCGCAATCACGGCGCTCGCCGCAACGCCCCCTGGCAACGCAGTCTGCGCACCGCCAACGCTCCAGCCCAACATCGACGCCAGCAGCGCCACAACGCCGGCCCGCGCCACAACTGCTCCGCGCACCTTCAGCGCCTTTTTCCAACTCTGCACGCTTCACTACTCCTTGAACCCTTGCGACCCTTTGCCGCACGAACCGCTGCAACACGCTGCTCAGCGGGCGAGCAGCCCCATCGCAGCAACCACTACGCCGACCGCTCCAAAAACCATGCCCATCACCCAGTACGTGCGCAAACGCGTCAGCAGCGTAATCGAGGTGATCACCAGGCCGATCTCGAGCAGTGCCTCGCTCAGGTCAAAGTGCGTGGCCTTCTTTTCCGCCCCCTCGACCTTCTCCTCGAAACCTCGCGCGACTTCCTGCTCGTGGTCCAGGTCGCTGCCCCACTTCGACATGTGCGCCTTGTACATCGCAAGCGTGGCCGAAGCATCCGCCTTGTCCCGCAGCGCCACGCTACCCAGCAGGTCCACCGCAAGCTGTGTTTCGTTCTGCCGGATCTTTTTCGCCTGGTAAAGTCCCCATTGGTCGCTGGCCCGTGCCTGCATCAGCACTGCCTCGGTGTGGGTGCGGTGCCCCAGCACCGTCACCACGGCGACCAGCACCGCCAGCACGCTCATTGAAAAGCTCACTGGCCGCAGGCTTTTGCCGTGCGCCTCAGAAGCCGCTTCGTGCTCGGCCTCTAGCGCGTGTTCATGCTGCTCGTGCAGTTCCTGTACTTCGTTGGCTTCCATCGTGGCCTATTCTAAGGCCGTCCGATGGCGCCTGCATCAAGGTGCCGGGGCGTTCTCGGCCTCCGCGGCAAAAAAAGAAGGCGCTGGACAGGAACCCAGCGCCTTTCGGTGAAACCTGTGGCGGAACGATCGGCTACTTGATCGTTCCGTTCATGCCTTGTGGGAAGAACAGCCCCGGCGTGGATGCTGAACCGCCGTACACGATGTTGAGCACCTCGGTCGTGGTGCGGCCCACGACGATCGCCGTCGATGGGTCCACGTCCACAACAGTCGAGCCCGTCTGGCCGCCCACGGCTGCGACTGCGTAAGTCGTCACACCCGTGTCGAAGTTCGACGTGGTCTTGCCCGGCGTTTGCGGGTTGCTCAGTGACTGGCGCAGGGCTGCGATCGTCCCTGAAAGTGCTTGCCCGGTTGCACCGCCCGTGAAGATCAGCGTGCGAACGATGCCTGCGTGGTACGCCTCGACCGCGTGGATCCCCAGTGCTGCGGAAAGATACGCCGAGCTCGCGATCGACGGCGCCGCCCCGAGGTAAGCAGACACACCCACGTCCTCGAAGATGTACGCGCCGAACAGGAAGTCCGCTTCGCTGGCAAATGGGTCGAAGTTAGGAACTCCGATCAGACCGCCCAGCGTAGCGAAGCTGGTCATCAGGTCGATGTTGGGCATCTGCACCGCGGCATTTGCACCACTGGCGTTCAGCGCGCTCTGCAGGAAAGCCACATGGTTGCGCTCTTCCTTGGCCGTCTCCATGGCGAACGCCTGGATCGGGCCACCCGCGGTGAAGGGCACCATGGGGTTCGCCTTGATGTTGACCGAACCACCAGCGGCACCAGCGCCGCTGGTGATCACGCCGCCAGAGGCGGTGATGCTCGCGCCCGTGGTCGCGTAAGTGTAGAACTGCGCCTCGAGAAATTCGAGGTTCAGTGCGAAGTTAAGAATGGCGGGGTCCGAGGTCGCGGCGGCTGCCTGCGCGCGGGCGCCACGCGAAAGGGCAAGGCCGGCCAGCGCCGCACCACCCATCACCAGGGCTTTGCGTCGGCTGCTGATGCTTGATTCCTCTGCTTGCTGCATGTCTTCAATGTGTTCCATAACTACTCCTGTAAGCGTATGCAACAGTTCTTAGGAAGCGGACGCGACAATCGTGCCGGTCATGCCGTTGGGATAGAAGCCGCCCTTGGTCACAACGCCCGCGGTGGCTCCCAGGTACACAATGTGCAGGACCTGGTCCGTGGTACGCGCGTAGCCAACCGAGGTGTTCGGGTCTGCCGGCACCAGCGTGCTCGAAGAGGGTGCGACCTCGGCGCTCAATGCGCCCGTGGCTACTGAACTCGCCGCGCCGCGCAAAGCCGAGATCTGGTCAGCAGCCGTGAGAGTGGCTCCGCCTAACGCCACGATCAGCGAACGCACCAGGCCTGCGTGATACGCCTCGACCGCGACAATGCCGCCGGCTGCCGGCAACACGGCCGTTTTGTTGGTGATCAGCGGGGCCGCGCCGTTGTAGGCCGTGACGCCCACGTCCTCGAAGATGAAAGCGCCCAGCAGGAAGCTGTTCTCATCCGCAAACGGATTGAACGACGACGCATTAGCAACGCCCGCAGCCGTGGCAGCCGCGATGAAGGAAGCCTGCAGATCGATCGCGGGACGGTCCGCAGGGGTGCCGCCAAGCGCGGTGATCGTAGCGCGCAACTCCTGCACGTGCAGCTGCTCGTGACCGGCGATCTCCACTGCGTATTCCTGGATGGAAGGCGTCTGGAACGGCACGGCCGTGGTCCCACCGGTCACTGCGCCCGGCGCGGTGCCAATGTCGGCAGCGGCAAGACCGGCGCCCGTCACGGCACGCAGGTAAAACTCTGCTTCCAGGTACTCCAGGTTCAGCGCGAAATTCAGAATCGCGATGTCTGTCGCTTCTGCGTTAGGCGCTGCCGTGGTAGTAGGAGCAGCGGTGGTCGTCGCGTTGGAGCTGTCATCACTGCCGCAGCCCGATGCGAACGCGACCGCAGCCGTCGCTCCCATACCCGCACTCACGCCGGTAATAAACTTCCGTCGCGATACTTTATTCCGCAATATCAGATTCGCTGTGTCCATGGCCTTCTCTCAAACGAGCACAATTGCTACGCGCCGTTATTTATGCAACGTAGAAACCATGCCATCGGATGCCACGGATTGTGTAGAAGAAGGGCGACTTTGATGGGCCGCCTTCTTCACTTCGGTAATCTGATAATCCGGAAATTTCTCTTGACGAGTGTTACCTGGAAATGTCGTAGCTCAGGCCGGTGCACCCGCGAGCACGATGGGCATAGTGGGTGTGGCGGAACCGCCCACTGGCTCAATCGTGATCCCGAAGGCTTTCACACCCGCGCCACTTGCCAGCCGGGGCATCAGGAGGCTGGCGTTGCCATGCGCATCCGGCGCAAACGTGCCGGCCGGCAGGGGCTTGCCCCCGTCCGCGGGGATCAGCCACAGCTCGTACACCCTGGCGCCCGGTAGTGGTGCCATGTTGCTCGCCTGCAACAGCAGCGTCCCGCTTCTTGGCTCATAGGTTGCACGCGCCCCCGGTGCCGCCGGTGCCTTGGGCAGCGCGAGGTTTACCCGCACGGCTGAAGGGTCCGACAACGCATGCAGCACGTGTTCTGCCCGGGCCGCATCCGCTTCAATCCGCGCAAACTGCGCGTTCTCCGCCGTCAACGCTCCGCGCAGGGCATCCCGGTCCTGCTTCAGCCCCGTGGCCACCACCAGCATCGCCGCGGCCGCAGCCCAGCCTGCCCACGCCACCCAGGGCAGGACTCTTGCCTTGCCGACGGGCACAGCCGGAGCAATCCTGGCCTCGGTCGGCGAAGTTGCTGCTGCATGATCCGTTGGCATGCTTGATGCCGACCCGGCCTCGGCAAACGCAAGGCGCTGGCCGCTGCCTGCAGTGGTACCGACCCCGTCAGACTGTGCGCGCTGGTGCGCCGTCGCTACACCCGGATGCCCAGCCTGGACCCGGCTCGCTGCCGGCCCTGCTTCCATGGCTGCCACAAACCGGTCCCGCGCGCCTGCGGGCAGCGCCACCGGGGGCACCGACAATGCGTACAGCGCGAGCGACTCCCGCAGCTGGCTCAACTCACCCAGACACAGGGCGCAACCCTCCAGGTGCTCCTGCACCACGGCAACTTCCTCGCTACCGAGCAGCGACATGCTGAACAGTGCAAGATCTTCAATCGGAATGTGTGGATCGTTGTTCATGCCTGTGCCGCCTTTCTCAGCGTCAGCACGGCACGCCTCAGCCTGGTTTTAATCGTGCCCAGAGGGCTTTGCAGCCGCTCCGCTATTTCTGTATGACTTAGCCCGTCGAAGTACGCCAGCTGCAAAACAGTCTGCTGCTCCTCCGGCAACGCGCCAATCAACGTCCTCGCCCGCTGCAGCAGCAGGTTGTGCTCCGACTCTGACTCCACGTTCACCGGCGACAGCAGCACCACGTCTTCGGTCGACTCGGACGGACGCTTCCGTCGCAGCAGGTCGATCGCCCGGTTTCTTGCCAGCACCGCAAACCATCCGGCCAGCGTTCCCGTAAGGGACGCAGTCTCCACCGCTGGCGGTTTTCGCCAGATGCGCAGGAATACCTCCTGCATCACATCCTCTGCTCCGGAAGGATCGCTCAGCACCCGCAAGGCGACCGCGTACACGACCGATGCGTGCCGATCGAACAGCAGGACCATCGCCTGCTCGTCCCCTTCTCGAATCCGTCCGAGAAGCGCGCAATCGTCGGCGTTCCGGTCCTGCTCTATCGTCTCTCTTTGCATAGAACGCACCAGGGTCCGGTTTGGACTTCATTCACCTTGATTTTCAACTCCGCTCGCCCGAAATGTGCCGCGCGAGATAGCGAAATATCGCAGCCCAAGCCTACACCGCAGCGTTCTTTCCGACGAGCGGGCTCAGCATAAATCCAGGCGGCAGCACTGCGAAAACCTGGGCGGCTGCCCGCCTCACGGTGCCCGGGCGTCCCTTGTGTTTTCATCAGGGAAAGCTCCTGCGTTGCGCCTCGCATCCCAGGAGCAGCGAGCACGCCACTGGGACCATTGGAACCACCGGCGACCACCCGGCGACCACCCTGACACCAGCCTGCCGGCTCAGGCTCCACCAGGCCGGGCCACGCATCTCTGGGGAGAAGGAGGAGCAAAGCATGCCAGCCACCCGAGCAACGCGCCTGTGCACCTGGCTGCTGACGCTGCTTACCCTGCTTTCCTTATGGCAGCGACCCGGCTGGTCGCAGGAGTGCACCCTCGCGAAGCCCTGTTGCGCCATGCATGCCATGATGCCGCGCTCCGCTTCCTCAGCGCTCCCGCCATCCCGATCCTGCAGCCTCTGCACCGGCTGCGCGGCAGCGTCAGCCTACGCGGCCGCCGCGATGCCGGCCCACGATCAACCGGGCATGGGGCCCTGCAACCGTGGCTGCAAGCTCACAGCAGCAGCCCTCCCCGTGCGTCCTTTTCCGCTCCACACCGACACGCCCCGGCGCATGCCTGGCGACACTGCAATGCTCCACCCCGCCGGCCGGGGCAACGCCGCCGTGCTCCGCCTGCCACCCGGCGAGTCTGCCCACCTCGCCCCCAGGCTCAGCCTTCGCATCTAGGCAGGTCCGCGTCCGCTGTCTGCGCCTGACTGCTGCTCGCAGCAGGCAGGCACTCCTGACGATTTGTGTTTCCCGGACTCTGCCGCGCGGTCCTTGGCCGCCGACGTATGAGGCATGTGCATGTGCAATCCCCGTCCCCTTGCCCTGCTGCTCTGCCTGGCCGCGCCGGCCCACGCGCAAAGCACGCCCCGTCCATGCGTTGAGAGCATGCCTGGCATGACCATGTGCCCGCCATCCGTGGCAAAGCCGGCTGCCGCGCCCACGGCCGGCATGACTGCGAACATGGCCCCCGGCATGCAGCAGATGATGCAGAACATGGACCCGCACACCTTTCTTGCGGAGATTGAACACCACGCCACCTCCGGCACCTCCGCCGAGCCCAACTCCACCCCGGTCCCCATGCTCATGGCGATGCATGGCCCATGGATGGGCATGGTGCACGGCAACGTCTTCATCACCGACCTGCAGCAGTCCAGTCCGCGCGGCGGCGACAAGCTCTTCTCCACTAACTGGCTCATGCCCATGGCGGAGCGCCGCCTCGGCCCCGGCCAGCTCACCCTGCGCGCCATGTTCTCGCTCGAGCCCGCCACCATCACAGGCCGCCAGTACCCGCTGCTCTTCCAGCAGGGCGAGACCGCCTTCAACAACCCCATCGTCGACGGCCAGCACCCGCACAACTTCTTCATGGAGCTCGCCGCCCTCTACGACTGGGAGCTCGGCCCACATACCCTGCTTTCCTTCTACGCCGCGCCCATGGGCGACCCCGCCATTGGTCCCACCGCCTACCCCCACCGCGCGTCGGCCCTTGAAGATCCGGTCGGCAGCCTCGGCCACCACCAGGAAGACTCCACCCACATCGCCAACGACGTCGTTACCGTCGGCCTCACGCACGGCATCGCCCGGGTGGAGGCGAGCGGCTTCCATGGCCGCGAGCCCAACGAAAACCGCTGGAACCTGCAGGTTGGCGCCGTCGACTCATGGTCCACCCGCCTCACCCTGCAGCCCACGCAGAACCTCAGCGGGCAGGTGTCTTACGCGCGCATCGCGAGCCCGGAAGCCCTGTTTCCCACGGAGAACCAGGGACGCACCACCGCCTCCATCATGTACAACCAGCCCTTCCACAATGGCAATCTCGCGAGCACGGTGCTGTGGGGCCGCACCCGTTCGCTCGCCGACGACTCCAAGGAAAACAGCTACCTTTTCGAATCCACCCTGCGCTTCCACACCGCCAACTACGCCTACACCCGCATCGAAAACGCCGGCCGCTCCAATGAACTGCTCAACGGCCCGCACCCTTTACCGCCCGGGTTCACCGAGCAGCCCATCGGCCACGTGCAGGCCTACACCTTCGGCTACGACCGCGATCTCGACGGTTTTCTCGACCGCGCCCACCTCGCGCTCCCGCATCTCCGCACCGCACTGGGCGCACAGTTCACCACCTACGGCGTGCCCGGCGTGCTCCGCCCCATCTACGGCACCGACCCCATCGGCATTGCGGTGTCGGTGCGCTTCCGGCCCTTCTCGGGCGAGCAGCGTTAAGCAGCGTTAAGCAGCCTTAAGCAACCATGCCCACCAAACATCGACGAGACACACACCCGCCAACCCTGGTGGGCGCCTCCCACGTTCATCTTCGCCCCCGGGGCGTTCACACCCCTGTAGCACAACCCGTTAGATCATCAGGCATGCCTTCCGGTCCCCGCACCCGATCCGCCCTCGCGCCCAAGCTCATCATTGGAGCCGCCGCCATCCTCGCCGTCGCCGGAGCCGCTGCCGCCACGATGACCGATCCTGCCTCCGCCTTCGTAAGCCTCATGTCCAAAGCCGCGGACCACGCGAAACAGCACCACGACCGCTTCACACCCGCGCTCTCGCCCGAGCAGGCCACCGTGCTCGGCGAGAACGCGCCGGTGCAGATGCAGCAGATGCGCGCCCTCGGCGTCCTGGTCGTGCCCTGGACGGTGAACGATCCCGCCAGGATGCGCGAGCTGATCGACAAACACGTCGACGGCCTCATCAGCGACCGGCCTGACCTGCTCATGACCGAGCTGCGTGCGGCACGCGCACGCGCCGCCGGCAACGCCGCGGAGCTCGCCTACCTCGACCGCTTCGACGCGCAGGCACACCGCGGCGGCCGAGGCCTGCGCCCTGAAAACACTCTGCCCTCCTTCGAATCCGGCATGGACCAGGGCATCACCACGCTCGAGACAGACACCGGCGTCACCACCGATCACCAGTCGCTGATCTGGCACGACCAGTTCCTGAATCCGCAGAGCTGCCGCCGCGCCGACGGCCAGCCCTACACGCTCGAGAATCGTCAGTACATCCGCGACATCTCCATGCCGGACGCACAGCAGACATTCATCTGCGACAAGCTCCACTTCGGCGCGGACCAGAAAAACGACCTTGCCCTCTCGCCAGTCGCCGTCGCTTTCGCCGCGCACGAGAAGCTGCCGAGTCCCTACGCGCCCACCAATGCTGCGCAGCTCTTCCGCTTCGCGCGCTTCTATGCGGAGTATTACCGCACCGGCGCGGGTCGCAACACGCCCGATGCCGCCGCCCGCGCCCACACCGGCGAGCACGTGCACTTCAATCTCGAGACCAAGATCGTACCCGCCGGTGTGACCGAGGCCGGCCTCGCCGCGCTCGCCACCGGGCAATCGCTCGATGCGGTCCGCGCCTCCGGCAAGATGCCCGCCGGCGCGTTCGACGAGAACCACACCGTCGCTCCCGAACTCTTTGTCAGCACGCTCGCCGGCGCCATCCAGGCCAACCACATGGAGGCGCGTGCCGACGTGCAGAGCTTCGACTTCCGCACGCTGTTGCTGATCCAGGAGCAGTACCCCGCAATCCGCACCTACTACCTGACCGGTCCACCCGCAACTCTGGGCAGCGACCTGCTGCCGCCCACGCTGCGCGCAACGCAGTAAGCACCAAATCACAAACTGCAGGTGCCGCGCGGACGAGATCCCCGCAGCAAAAGCAAAACACACGCAGCGAAAACAAAAGCAGCAGGATGGCACCCCGCAGTCACCGCCATCCTGCTGCCCCCAAGCGCAACTTTGTTTTCTCTGCACCGCATCCTGCTGTTGTTGCGTATGTCACAGCATGGGTTACATACCCGCAGTAGCCAGCACTCCCTCCCGCCCGCGCACGCACTCCATGCATACCTCCGACGCCGAACGCACCCGCCTCCACGGCGAGCGCCGCGTGCAAGTCACAGCCACAAGTCCGCATCGTCTCACCTCCTTGGTTCAGTGCTCTTCCCTGCTACCATGGCCCAAAGTTTCTCTCTCCTCGTAAGGACCGCCACCTTGCCCATCCGCTTTGCTCAAGCCCTTGTTGCTTCCGCCCTGCTTCTGCTCGCCGGCTCCACGCTTCACGCACAGTCCGCCCCCGCCGCGCCGCCGCACACGCAGGCCGTACTCGCGGGCAGGCTCATTGACGTCCGCACCGGCCAGATCACCACCCGCGCGTACATCGTTCTCAACGACGAGCGCATTGTTTCCGTCTCCACCAACGCGCCCGCCGCCGGCGTGCCCATCACCGACCTGAGCCGCTACACGCTCGTCCCCGGGCTCATCGACGCGCACGCGCACATTCTCTCCGACCCCACCACGCAGTCCTCCGCGTCCTACCTGCTCACCTCCGCACCGCAGGCCACCATACGCGGTGTCGCCAACCTGCAGCTATGGAGCAAGCACGGCTTCACCGTGGTGCGCGATGCCTGCGAGTCTTACCCGTCCTATCCGCAGTTCGCGCTGCGCGAAGGCGTGCAGAAGAAACTCATCTCCGGCCCGCGCATCCTCGCCGCCGGCTCCTGCGTCTCGCTCACCGGCGGCCATGGCGACTCCGACCGCCTCTCGCCCGATAAGCCCAGCCTCGACCAGCCGAACCAGGTCGACACCGTCGACGACGTGAGTCGCATCGTGCGCCGCGACATCAAGTACGGCGCCGACTGGATCAAGCTCATGGCTACCGGCGGCGTCATGGATCCCATCAGCGACTACCGCGTGCAGGAGCTCAGCGACGAGCAGATGGCCCGCGCCGTCCAAGAAGCGCACCGCGCCGGCCGCAAGGTCATGGCGCATGCCGAGGGCACGCTCGGCATCAAGGCCGCGGTCATGGCGGGCGTCGACTCGATCGAACACGGCACCCTGCTCGACGACGAAGGCGCCATGATGATGGCGCAGCGCGGCACCTGGCTCGTGCCCACCCTTTACTGCTTCCAGCACGACATCGAAACCGGCCTCTCCAAGGGACGCGAGCCCGCCAGCATGGCCAAGGGCATCGCCATCGTCAAGGAGCAGGGCCCGGCCTTTCAGCGCGCGCTCAAGTACCACCTCAAGATCGCCTACGGCGTCGACGATGCCGACATCGACGAGTCCGTTTCGAAGGAGTTTGGTGCCCTCGTGCGCGGCGGCATGACGCCCCTGCAGGCCCTGCAGGCAGCCACCATCAACGGCGCACTCCTGCTCTCGCTCGACCACGACCTCGGCGCCATCGAGCCCGGCAAGTACGCCGACCTCGTCGCCGTCCCCGGCAACCCGCTCGACGACATCACCGCCATGGAACACGTCGCCTGGGTCATGCAGGCCGGCACCGTGCTCAAGCCCCTTACCCCCAACCCGTAGCGCTTCGCCGCGTGCAACAAAAAGCCCCGCGACTAAGTCGCGGGGCTTTTACCTTGCTACGCCAACGCTCTTGTCTTAAAAATCCACGCGCAGCGAGAACTGCTGCACACGCGGCCGGTTCAGCACCGCGCTGTACTTGCCAAGGCTCCCCGACGTCAACTGCGTCCCAAGCGAAGTGTTCGGGTTCGTGTCGAAGCGCACCGAGTTGGTCGAGTTAAAGGTCTCCCAAGAGCCGCGCAGGTGCGACTCACGGTAAAGATGCCAGGTCTTCGACAGGCTCGCATCGATCTCGAAGAAGCCGTCTCCACGAAACACGTTGCGGTCGCCCGCTTCGCCCGGGTAAGGCAGCCGCATGGGCCCGTTGGACGAGCGCACTCCGGCATTGATCGCGTCCGGATCCGCAAACACCTGCGGCGTTCCGTTCGAGTCAAGGTGCTTATGCAGCGGCACCTTGCCGTTGCGCACACCAAACGCCGGGAACTCCCAGTCCGTCGTATACCCAGGCTCGTTCACCGAGAAAGGCAGACCACTCGACCAGCGGCCCAGGCTCGCAAACTGGTACCCGCCCAGCACCGCATCCTCCAGCCGGTTCATGCCGCTGCCATACTTCTGGCCGCGCCCAAACGGCAGCAGGTACACCGTGTCGTACGAGATCAGGTGGCGCGTATCGAAGTCCGAGTCTGCACGGTTCAGCGACTGCCTCCACGTGCTCTCAATCACGCTGAACGAACCATTGCTCGACAGCGCCCCGCCGCGCTCCGCGTCCGAACCCATGTCAATCGACTTCGAAAACGTGTAGTTGAAGTCGTACTGCAGCCCATGCGCCATCGGGTGGCGCACAATCACTTGCGCTGCGTTGTAGTAGCTCATGCCGATGCTCGCCACCGCGTTCAACGTCGAGAACTGCGACTGGAAGTAGCGCGTGCCATTCGGACAGCCGTAGTAGCAGTAAAAATCAAGGTCGGCCAGCGACGTGGTTTCTCCGTACGTGTAGCGGTACGGAGCCCACTCGTTCGTATAGATAAACTGTGTCGCGCTTTGGCCCGGCGTCGCCAGGTAGTTGAACATGTGTTCGAAGTACGGGATCGCCGCAACCTGCGCGTTCGGATCGCCCCCGTTCGCATCCACCGCCTTGGACAATGCGGTGCCCGCGCCGAAGTAGTCGCCACCACCCTGCGGATCCACAAGGTCGACTGGCTGCGTCAGGTCCAACTGCTGCAGCAGGTGCCGTCCCAGCCGTCCGATGTAGTCCAGCTCAACCGTCATGCCGCCCGGCACCTGCCGCTGCACCGAAGCATCCATCACCTCGGAGTACGGCGTTTTCAGCCGGTTGTCGATACCCTCCGTGATCAGGAACGCCTGATTGGAAGGCGTGAACGGGAAGCTGATGGGATTGCCCGGCGAAGGACCGGTATTGATTGCAGGCAGCGCACCTCTACCCGTGAAGCGCGGTGCGCTCTCTGTACCGTATGTGCCCGCTGGGTTCGTAAAGGAGTTGCTCAAACCGAACGAACCCTCCTGGCTGAAGGTATTCACCACACTCTGCCCATAGTGGTCGAAGTACAAGCCAAAGCCTGCACGCATCGTCGTCTTCGCATCCGGCGCATACGCCACGGAGAGTCGCGGCGCAAAGTTCAGCTTCTGCTTCGGCCAGTAGCCGGGCTGGTGGTTCGCCTTGCCATTCGGCACAAACGAGAGCAGCGGCTCGTACACCTGGCCTGACTGCGCTGCAATCTCGCGCTGCTTGTACCAGGCATCCGTGTCGATCGTCGGCGCGACCTGCTGCCCGTTTACCTCGTACGGCGTCTGCAGAATCGTGTGGCGAATCCCGTACGTCAGTGTCAGCTTCGGCGTCGCCCGCCAAGTATCTTCGAGGTAGTACTCAAACTCGTTGGTGCGGTACGAGCGGTCGATAAACGCTCCCTGTCCCAGCAGCGCTCCACCGGTACCGCCGCCGGTCACGTTGTAGTTGTACACACTGGTCAGCTGCGGCACCGTGCCCACCAGGTTGGCATACGCCACCAGGAACGAGTTCGAGAAGCCGTCGGAAACAGCCGGTACCCCGCCCCCAGCGTGCTCGGGTCCGGCTCGTTGTTGAGCCAGTACGGGTTCGAGCTCGCATTATCGAACGAGTTCGCATCGGTCGAACTGTTGTTCGTGATCCTGCGCCAGTTGCCGCCGAACTGCAGCGTGTGGCTGCCCTTGCTCCAGCTCAGGTTGTCCACGATGTTGTGCACCGGCACGTTCACGATCGTGGTGCGTGTTTCTGCGGTAAGCGACGTCAGGAAGCGGAAGTCCACATAGTTGCCGTCGCCAACACCGCTGTGCCCATACCCCTGCCGGACATATCCATACCGCAGGTCGTTCACCACGTTCGCGGTCGGTGTCCACGAGTAGCCTGCGGCAATGCCCTTGGTGTTGTCGTCGATGTTGTACGAAGCCGGTTGACCCGGGAACTGCTCTGCGCCCGCGGTCAGGTCCTTCTGCAGGTTGCCGCGCACAAAGAAGCGCGACCGGTCGTTCATCGCGTAGTCAACCTTCAGGATCGTCGTGTTCAGCGTCGCCGGCGCGGGCGACGAAAACGTGTACGCACCCGTGTTGTACCCATCGCCCGTATTGAAGCTCGTGTTCAGCGGAAACTGGCTGAAGTACGACAGCACGTTCGGGTCGGCTCCCGGCCCCCACGGGCATACGGCGTTCGCGGTACAGCCCGCGTCCAGCGCTGCCAGCTGATTCGGCGTCAACGTGGTGGTGCCGCCGTTTGCATCGGCATACACCAGGTTGCCCGCGCGGTAGCTCGCGGTCGGCACCGTCTGCGTGGTCACCAGGTTCTCGGCCGTGCGCTGGCCCTCGTAGTTGAAGAAGAAGAACAGGCGGTCCTTCTTGATCGGTCCGCCCACGGTGCCGCCAAACGTGTTGCGCAGCAGCTTGCTGGCTACGTTGGGCTGCCCGTTTTCAATCTCGGCCTGCTTGTAAAACCAGTCGTTGGCTGCCGTCAGCGGCGGCCGGTAGTACTCGTACGCAGAACCATGGAACACGTTCGTGCCCGACTTCGTCACCAGGCTCACCTGCGCGCCCGACGACCGGCCCTGGTCCGCCGTGCTGTTCGCTGTGGTCACGCGAAACTCCTCGGTTGAGTCCTGCGTCGAGCGCAACACTCCCGTAAACGCGTAACCGTTCACCTGGTCGTTGTCATCAATGCCGTCCAGCGTCACGTTGCCCTGGTCCGACCGCGCGCCGGCCACCGCGCCACTCCGGCTGTCCGTGTCCTGGCTCACGTTGCGCCCCAGGTACAGCACGCCTGGCTGTACGCTCAACAGGTCCGGCACATTGCGGCCTTCAGTCGGTACCGCCTGGATGAACTGGTTGTTCATGGCGTTGCCGATGCTGGCGTCCGTCGCGTTCAGGGTCTGCGCTTCCGCGCTGACGTTCACGTTCTCCTGCGAGGCCGTCACGCCCAGCGCCACGTCAATCGTTGCCGGCTGCGATACCAGAAGCTCCGCCTTGCGATCGCTCTCGGCAAACCCCTGCGCCGTGATCTTCACCATGTAGGTGCCCGGCGCAAGCTGCGCAAACTGGTAGCGACCCTGGCCGTCCGTCGTCGCGGTTGTGGACGCGCCGGAGCCCGGGTTCAGCAGCACCACCGATGCCCCGGGCACAATCGCGCCCGTGCCATCGGTGACCGTACCGCGTAGTGAGGTGGTGCTTACCTGTGCCAGCAACATACAAGCCGGGATACAGAAAAGTGTACCGGCGGAGACAAGGCTCAGGGATCTACGACGTGCGGAGTAGGACATCTGACCTCGGGAGGAAGAAGGGTGATGCCGGGGCATCCCAATTTCAATCTGTCTCAGGGCTCGTCCGGGATGGCCGTTCCCAAAGAAGGAAGGAAAAGCCATCCTGACACGGGTCGCCCCGGCCCTCAAAGAAAATTCTGCTCGCCTTCTGATTCCAACAGGCACAGAGGCCGATATGGCTTCCATGGACGACCACATCGGCGCAATCGGCGGAGCGGATCATCCGGCGGTACCGAACGTGCGGATAAAAAGTAACTAACTCCGCAGACAAGCGGCCCTATCTGCCGGTAACTTTGGTGGTACACCGCGAGCATCTGGGCTCCACCGATGCAGCCATCGGCGCGTCTCAGCATACGAGGACAGAGGGTTCAATGAAGTGGTTTCAAAGGGTTCTTAGCACTCGGGTTCTGCCTTCCCTGCAGACCAGCCTGCTTTTCTTCGGCTACCTGTTCGCTCACTCGGCCCAGGCACAGGTGGCGCCTCCGGTCACCAAGCCGTTGCAACTCGCGGTATTTGCCACCGGCACCGGCACCTGGACCAACTTCGCGGCTGGGCGCAACCTCGGCATCACCGCGGGTGCTGACCTGATCCTGCACAACTACTGGGGCTTCCGTCCCGCGCTTGAAATCCGTGGCACCTATCCGTTCCACGCAGGCGGGCGCGACGGCCAGGAGGACTTCCTGCTGGGTGTCCGCGTTGAACACGAATATCGCCGGCTGCACCCCTACGTCAACTTCCTCGTGGGCGGTGGCTCCATCGGCTACAAAAACGGGGGATACCCCTACGACGACTTCATCTACCTGTCTTCCACGTCCACGGTCTACTCTCCGGGCGTTGGTGTTGACTACGACGTGCGACACGGCTGGGGCGTCAAAGCTGACTTCCAGTACCAGCACTGGGATACGCCCATCCCCGCGTACGCCGTGATCCATCCCCGCGTCCTTTCCGTGGGCGTGGTCTATACCTTCGGATCGCACAAGTACTATCACGACTAATCAGCCCCACGCGCCTCGACTGCCGGCCGGAGCCCCACACCGGGCTCTGCTGCCAGGCGGCAGGCCGTCCGGGCTTTCCCGCCCGCAGGCGTAGGTCCACCTCCTTCCGCAAACCTCGTTTGAGGCTCATCAACCAGGAACGCCGGGCATAGTGCTCTTGCGCAGCCAGAACCCGGCACTGCAGGTACATTGGAAACAGCAGTGTCTTCGGCGCCTCGATCAGCAGCATCGCACACGCCGGGCGGCGCTCTACCTTGGCGAAAGAAGGCCGGACGAACCAGATGCGTGTTGTTCGTGAAATTGAGGCAGGCACCATCCGCCGCATGTGCCTCGGCCGTCACCTCGCTTGAACGGCGTAGCGCACCGCTCCCGGCAAACGACCCGAAGCATCCAGCAGCGAGTCACCCTGCTCATGCAAAGCCCCCTGCTTGCCGTGGCACTGCTGTGTCTTTTTGGCGTGCTTGTGCAGGGCTATCACCTCGGCACCGACGATGCGGAGATCTACCTTCCCGCGATCAAGCAGGTCGTGCACCCCGGCCTCTACCCTTTCGGCTCCGCCTTTTTCCTCGCGCATGCTCACCTGTCTCACCTGGCCTTCGTGGTGGGCAACGCCTGCCGGCTTCTGCACCTCACGCCTGACGTCACCATCCTGCTCTTCCACGTGCTGAGCTTTGCCCTGCTTATGGCCAGCGCCTGGCAACTGGCTGCCTGCCTGTTCGTGCACAAGCGCGCACTCTGGTCGGCTGTTGCCGTTCTGGCCTGCGTGGTCTCCGTGCCGGTCGCCGGGACCGCGCTGTGTATCGCCGATCCGTTCCTGACCGCCCGCTCGCTCTCCACCCCGCTCACGCTCTTCG
This sequence comes from Acidipila sp. EB88, assembly GCF_003858395.1. GTDB lineage: Bacteria > Acidobacteriota > Terriglobia > Terriglobales > Acidobacteriaceae > EB88. The sequence continues at coordinate 700,092 of NZ_QWEV01000005.1, forward strand.
CGCTGGCCAGCTTTCTCAACCGGCGCTACCTGCCCGCCGTGGCCTGGCTGTTGCTGGCCGGCTTTGTGCACCCGCAGATGGTCGTCTACGTCGCCGGCCTGATGGCCTTTCTGCTGCTTGAGCCGGCCTTCTCGCGTGCCGCAGCCCGCGCCGTACCCGTCCGCGCAGCCGTTGCGCTCGCCTCCCCGCTGCTGGGCACGTTCTCGCTGCAGCCCGCTACCGGCGACTACCGCCAGGTCCTCTACACCCGTACCTTCTTCTTTATGGGCCAGTGGGCCTGGTGGGAGTGGTCAGGCGTCGTGCTCCCGCTTGCACTGTTGTTCTGGCTCAGCCGCCAGCCCGTCGCCGGCACGCGTGCCACCATGCTCCGGCTCTGCAGCGCATTGGTAGGGTTCGGGCTGTTCTCGACTGCAGTCGCCCTGCTTCTGTCCTCGAGCACGCGCTTTGACAGCCTTACCCGCCTACAGCCCATGCGTTCGTTCCACCTCGTCTATATCTGCATGTTCCTGATGCTGGGCGGCCTGCTCGGCGAGCACGTGCTGCGCCTGCGCCCGGTGCGCTGGCTGTTGTGCTTTGTGCCCCTTGCCGGCGGCATGCTCTGGCTCAACCTGTCGCAATACCCCAACAGCCCGCACCTTGAGCTACCCGGGCTCACGCCTCGCAACGCCTGGGTGCAGGGCTTCCTCTGGATCCGAGACAACACCCCCACTGACGCCATCTTCGCCATCGATCCCAGGTATCTCGAGCGCCCCGGCAATGACCAGCACGGCTTTCGCGCCATCGCCGAGCGCAGTGTTCTTTCCGACTACTTCAAGGACAGCGGCGCCGTCACCATGTTCCCGCAGCTCCTGCCCGAGTGGAAACAGGAACAGGCCGCGCAGGCTGGCTGGCAACACTTCGGCCCGCAGGACTTCACCCGCCTGCAACAGCAGTTCGGCGTCTCCTGGGTCGTGCTCGAGCACCCGGTCGCCGGCATGCAGTGCCCCTTTCGCAACCAGGCCATCCTGGTGTGCAAGGTCTGAGAAGGTCTGAGAAGGTTCTAGCTGTTCGGCTCCCGCTGCATAATTCCGCGCAATGCCGCACAACACTCCCGCAGCCTCTGGGTTACTACAAGCACGTACAGAGGTGGCACCATGCAGAGCAAAACGGCGACGGCAACAAAGGTATCCAGGTGGTTTGCGGGTGCGGTGATGGCGGCCGCACTCTGTTTCATCGCACCCCGGCCCGCACAGGCCCAGGTAGGCTTCGGCGTTCACGTCGGCTACGGAGCGCCCATCGCCGCCGGCTACTACGGCGATCCGAACTTCGCCTTCCAGCACCGCGCATGGGAGCGCCAGCGTTGGGAAGCTGCGCAGGCGGCCCAGTGGCGGCATGATCAGTGGCTGCGCTCGCAACAGTGGCGCCACCAGGACTGGCACGGTGCCCCTTCGAATCACGGCTGGGACCGTCGCTACTAACTGTCGCTAACCCGCGCACAGTTGCAAAAAGGAGTGCCTCGCGGCACTCCTTTTTGCTTCCATTCTCGCAGGCGGCTACACCGAGAGACTAAGAATCCGGTTCACCCTCTTCACAAAGGTAGCCGGATCCTGCAGCGCCACGCCTTCCATCAACAGGGCCTGGTCAAACAGCAACCACGCCGCATCATCCATCACCTCATCGTCCGAGCGCAGCAGCAGCTTCTTCACAATCTCGTGATCCGGATTGATCTCCAGCGTCGGCTTCGACGCCGGCAGCTCGCTCTGCCCCATCGCCCGCAGCATCTGCTGCATCTTCAACGATGGTTCCTCCTCGTTCGACACAATGCACGAAGGACTATCGGCCAATCGCACCGACGCGCGAACATCCTTGACCCTGTCGCCAAGCTTCGCCTTCAGCTTGTCCAACAAAGGCTTCAATGCCTCGCTCTGGTCCGGCTCGTTCTCATCCGTCAGGTCCTCGCTCGTCGAAGCCTTGTTCACCGACTTCAACTCGATCTCGCCGTACGTGTCCACACCCGAGAACACGATCTCGTCGATATCGTCGTCAAGAATCAGCACTTCGTAATCCTTGCGCTTGTAAATCTCCAGCAGGGGCGACGTGCGCAGCAGCGACTCCGCGCCACCCGTGATGTAGTAAATGCTCTTCTGTCCTTCGGGCATCCGCGACTTCACATCCGCAAGGCTGGTCAGCCCCTCGACCTTGGTCGACTTGAACCGCACCAGGTCCAGCAAGGCTTCGCGATTGGCGTAGTCGTTGTGCAGGCCTTCCTTCATCGGCCGGTTGTACTCGGTGATAAAGCGCAGGTACAGTTCCGGCTGGTTCGTCGCGATGTTCTTCAGCTCGGCAAGAATCTTCTTCACGCTCGCCGTGCGGATGCTGGTCAGCACACGGTTCTGCTGCAGGATCTCGCGCGAAACATTGAGCGGCAAATCTTCACTGTCGATGATGCCGCGCACAAAGCGCAGGTACTGCGGCAGCAACTCCTTGGCATCGTCCAGGATGAACACGCGCTTCACATACAGCTTCACGCCCACCTTGTACTCGGCCTGGTACAGGTCAAGCGGAGCCTTCGCCGGCACAAAGAAAAGCGTCGTGTACTCCAGGCTGCCTTCCGCCTTGGTGTGGAACCAGAACAGCGGATCTTCCCAGTCGCCTGAAACGGACTTGTACAGCTCCTTGTAGTCCTCGTCGGTCAACTCGCTCTTGGGTCGCCGCCACAGCGCGCTCGCCGCGTTAACCTGCTCGGTCACACGCTGCTTTTCCGATTCCTTCTTCTCTTCATTCCACTCGCTCTTGTCGAAAGTCAAAAAGATCGGGAACGCGATGTGATTGGAGTACTTCTTCACAATCTGCTGCAAACGATGGCTGTTGGCATACTGCGCGCCTTCTTCGTTCAGGTGCAGCAGCACCGTCGTGCCCGGCTCCTCGCGCTCCGCGGGCTCGATCTCGAAGCCCGTGCGGCCATCGCTGGTCCAGCGCCAGGCCTTATCTTCACCGGCCTTGCGTGAGACCACCTCGACCGTGTCGGCCACCATGAACGCACTGTAAAAACCAACGCCGAACTGGCCAATCAGGTTGGAGTCGCGCTTGGCTTCGCCCGTAAGCTGCGACAGGAAGTTCTTGGTTCCCGAGCGCGCGATCGTACCAAGATGCGCTACAAGATCTTCTTCGTTCATGCCGATGCCCGTGTCGGCAATCACCAGCGTCTTGCTTTCTTCGTCGAGCGTCAGGTCGATCCGCGGCTCGAACGGCACCGACTTGTACGCGTCATCGGTAAGCGTCAAGTGGCGCAACTTGTCCAGCGCGTCCGACGAGTTCGACACGAGCTCGCGCAGAAAAATCTCGGGATGCGAGTAAAGAGAGTGAACGATGAGCTGTAAAAGCTGACTGACTTCTGTTTGAAATTCGCGTTTAGACATAGAAATTGATCACCAATACTTCTCAGTATAAAAGCTGCGAGTCGCCGCAAACATCAATGCCGTGCGATCAAACGCGATCCGGCCCCGCAGCACCAGGCACCGCGCTTCCGACGAGCCCACTCGGCCCAGCCATGAGCGCAGCCTTGGAGCGCAGCTTTGCTCAAGGAACAGGCAGCGGTCGCCTGCGTCTCCGTCCCGCGCAGGCCTCAGCGACGAAGGTTGGTCTTGGCCATATCCAGCACCTCATGCCCATCCCCGTGAAGCATCGCCTTCATCATATACAGGTTAAAACCCGCGGCCTGCGCGACCGAAATCGTCGGCGGCAGCGACAGCTCCTGCCGAGCCACTACTACATCCACCAGCGCCGGCCCGGGGTGCGCAAACGCAGCCGCAAGCGCCGGCCGCACCTGCTCCGGCAGCTCCACTCTCCACCCGCGCAACCCCGCTGCCTCTGCAATGGCCGCATAATTCTGGTCGCGAAAGGCCGTGCCGTACATCTCAATCCCGGCGGCCTTCATCTCCTGCTCCACAAAGCCCAGCGCCCCATTGTTGAACACCACCACCTTGACCGGCAGTTCAAGCTGCCGCAGCGACAACAGGTCGCCCAGCAACATTGAAATGCCGCCATCGCCCGACAGCGTCACCACCTGCCGCTGCGACTGCGCACTCTGCACACCAATGGCCTGCGGCATCGCATTCGCCATGCTTCCGTAGTTAAACGAGCCCAGCAGGCGCCGCTTGCCGTTCATCTTCAGGTAGCGCGCCGACCACGTCGTCGGCGTCCCCACGTCACACAGAAACACCGCGTCCTCGGCAGCCAGTTCGCTGATGCACTGGGTCAGGTACTGCGGATGAATCGGCGCTTCGCCCGGCGTGCCCACGGCTCGCGCATCAAGCCCCTCCCGCGCCTTCACGTAGCGCTTGCGAGCCTCCGCAAGGTGCCCGCCGCCATGTTTTTTCAGCATCGGCAACAAGGCCTGCAGAGTGTGCGCTACATCGCCAATCAGCCCGACGTCCACGCGCGTGCGCCGGCCAATCTGCTCCCCGCGCACATCCACCTGCACCACCTGGATCCCCTCCGGGTAGAACTGCGAGTACGGGAAATCCGTTCCCAGCATCAGCAGCGTGTCGCAATCCTCCATCGCCCGGTACGCCGAGGTCATGCCGAGCAGTCCGTTCAGCCCCACAAAGAACGGGTTGTCATGCTCCAGGTACTCCTTGCCGCGTAGCGCACTGATCACCGGCGCCTGCAGCACCGCCGCGGTCCTTAATACTTCTTCGCGCGCCAGCGCACAACCCGCGCCCGCCAGGATCGTCACCTTCCTGGTCCTGTTCAGCAACGAAGCCGCGCGCCGCAGCGCATCGGCCGGCGGCAACACCGCCGCGGCAGGCCCATCGATGCCCAGCTCGATCGCAGGGTGGCTCGCCGGCTTGGTCAAAACGTCGCCCGGGATAATCACCACCGCCACGCAACGCTTCGCGATCGCCGTGCGCATCGCAATCGCCAGCACCCGCGGAATCTGCTCCGGCGTCGAGATCACCTCGCAGAAGTCGGAGCACGTCATGAACAGGTGCTCCGGCCGGGTTTCCTGGAAGTAGTTCGTGCCCAGCTCCTGGCTCGGGATCTGCGTGGCAATCGCCAGCACCGGCACCCGGCTCCGCTGGCAATCATGCAGCCCCGCAAGCAGATGGAGGTTGCCCGGTCCGCACGAGCCCGCACAGACCGCCAGCTTGCCCGTCACCTGCGCCTCGCCGCCCGCGGCATACGCGGCCACTTCCTCGTGCCGCACCATGCTCCAGCTGATCCCCGCATGCGCCCGGATCGCTTCCGTCAATCCATTCAGCGAGTCCCCGGCCACCCCGTACACGCGCTGCACGCCTGCCTTGAGCAGCGTTTCCACAAATACGTCTGCCACGTTTGAGAGCTGCGCCTTTTTGAACATGCACCGTTAGATGGCATCCGCTCACCTCGCGCAACTCTGTTCCTCGCCCTGGCACACAAATGCCCGCAGCTTCGCGCGCCGCGACAAGGGTCGGCGAAGCCGCTCGCCTGGTCGCCAGGCAGCCATGTCCCCTTTCTGCTGCAAAACGCGCCCTATAGGTTGAAGGCGCCCCGAACCGCCTCCAACACAGGAGAATCCCAATGAAACCTTTCAACTCTGCCTTGGCTTACCAGGTCGTCGCCACCGCCGCCATGATCTCCAACCTTGGCTGCGCGGTGCCCGCTCTTGCGCAGCAACCGCAAGCCATCCACGTCGTCATCCCCTTCGACTTCGACACGGCCTGCTCGCACTTCCACGCCGGTACCTACCGCATCAATATGCGCAGCACCCCGTTCACCGCCGTCACCTCCGAAAACAGCAAGGAGTTTGGCTACGTCATGGGCGATCCCGAAGCCCGCTCGGCTGCGGACAAGCGTGGCAGACTGCTCTTCCATCGCTACGGCAACCAGTACTTCCTGAGCGAGATCTGGGCTCCCGGCAACCCCATGGGACAGCGCATCCTACCCAGCCGCAAAGAGCGCGACGTCCGCATCGCCATCGCACGCGCTCCCAACCACGCCGGCTCCTCCTCCGACGTGGCCCTGGTCGCCAATGACGATTAAGCCGTTAACCCATCGCAGGCGCAACAAAGGCGCTCGCATCGCGAGCGCCTTTGTTGTGTTGTACGTTTTCGCTCATCTGGAAACAAGTTGGCTTACCGCTTACGGGCAGTTTGTACAGCCACCCGTGTGCATCTGGAACTCTTGCGGCGGCTTAGACTGTTTACCTTCGCAGGTAATCGTGTATGTGAAGGCCTTTACCTTGCCTAAACCAGGATCAGCATCTCGCCTCACAACTCCGATATAGCCCCCATGGCCATCATCATGAGGGTCACCATTGAGACAACTGTCGCCCTCGAACGGACCGCCGTCTTTGAAATGGACTGAGAATTTGTGCGAGTGAGCGGAACTCCCCTCCGGGAAAGCTCGCCAATGCACTGTATCTCCGGCTCGCAACAGATGCATATCGTCGCAATCCGCGACATAGCGGTTCACCGTTGTTTTATGGTGGGCTCCTGTATGCGTTGTCTGAATAGCTACTTCTTCATACTGCGCTGGGGATTCATTCACACTACCTTCCATTTCGCGTCTCCTCTATTTGGTCATTTGTATTAAGTACCCCGCTGCGCGTCGACCTGGCCATACCGGGGATCGGCTTGCAGTACGCTGAGGTCCGGCATCAGACGGACCTGAAACTCAGTGGCGCCTCGCTGCAGGCAACGCTTCAACGCTGCACGCGCTTCCTGCCGCCGCCCCATCGCTTGCAGAGCGCGTGCGCGCGCGAGCTGCGAGTCTAAGTCGTCAATCGGGAGCGTCTCAGCTTTGCGCAGTGCCATTGCCGCATCCATTACATGCGCTTCGGCCCTGCACAGTGCGAGCAAAACCCAGCTTGGGCCATCTGTGGCATTCGTCGCGAGTTGGTGTTCCAGCACGCGTGCACCCTGTGCATACGCGTTTACAGATTCTTTTGCACGGTTCGCCAACATGCGATAACAATCGCCAAGCTCGACCCAGGCGGCACCATCCTCGGGATCCATGCTCACAGCCTGCTTCGCAAACACCAGCGCCTCCTCGTACTTTTGCTGCAGGCGTAATGCGGTGGCCATCGTTCCAGCCGCCAGCGAAGTGGGCTTTATCTTCATGCTTCTCGTTGCATTGGTTACGCCCCCGCCCGCATCACCTAGTGCCACTTGGAGCATAGCGACATTGTTGTATGGCAACGCACTCCTGGGTGCGCCCAAGCTCGCACTCTGGAAAGCATTCAAAGCATCTTTAAGCCTTCCCTCTGAACAGAGCAGAAGGCCAAGGGCGTTGTACGCGGGCCAATAGTTCGGTCGCTGTGTGAGCACACCTTCCACTGCCCGCTCCGCATCTCGCCAGCGGTCTACAGAGGCAAAAATCCGCGACTGTAACAGCAGTAAACGCGCGTTGTCCTTATCCAACTGAATCGTGCGCGCTAGTTCCCCGATCGCTGCTTCAGGGTGGCCATTCTGCCACTCGCCGTAAGCTTTCGACCGATGCGCCTCCACGAGGTTCGGCGCGATCACAAGAGCGGCTTCGTAATTTCGTTGCGCCAAGGTAAGCGCCGCATCATCGTGCGTCGTCTCGTACACGCGACCATACGCAAACGCCAGCCGCGCATACGCCATCGCATACTTCGGATCCGCCTCCAGCGCCTCCTTGTACTTCTCAATCGCCGCGTCCAGACCCGCATCATTCTCCTGCTTGCGCAACGCCTCTGCCGCCTGGAACGCCCTGTATGCCTCAGGCGAATTCGTCACCGGTTCCTCCGGACGGTTCGGCGCAAGGTGCTGCTGCACCTGCAACAGCTTCGCCGCCGCCCGCACCGCGCGCTGCGGCAGCAGCGTCTCTTCGCCCTCTACGCTGCGCACCTCCGCACGCCGTAGCGTCTGCCGCGTTCCGGGGTCCATCACCGCCAGCGCCACGCGCACGCCGTCCTTGTGCACCTCGCCCGCTGCCGTCAACACCAGGTTCGCACCCACCGCGTCCCGCGCTTCCGCAAGCAGGTCCCCGCCGCCCCTGGCATGCGCCCCGGGCGCGGCCGCGATGAAGAAGTCGTGATCAAGCGCCTCCACGCGCGACAACTGCTCCTCGATCGCATCCACCACGCCCGCCACCATCGAGTGCAGCGGACCATTCTCCTCCGGGGGCCACGGCAGCAGCGCCACAAACCGCTTCGTCGGCAACGGGTGCAGCAGGTCTTCAAGCCCAGCCCAGCCTTCCGGCACAACCTCGGTCCGCTCCGCCACCGATGCAGCAACCAGCGCAATGCTTGCTGCCACCGCAGAGGTTACAAATGTTCTCCGCGACCATACGCGGCTCGCCCCACGAGCACCCGCCACCGCCTGCTGTGCCTCCGCAAACGCCCGGCAGCGGCGCTGCGTGTCATCCGCCAGCAGCTCGCCAATCAGCCATGCCGAGGCAGGCGCCACCCGCGCCTCGCGCAGCCGCGGATGCACCACCATTGAGAAGCTTCCCTTCTTCGGCTTCGGCCTCTCGCCCGTCCACACCTGGTGCAGCACCACGCCCAGCGCAAACACATCGCTTGCTTCCGACGGAGGCTCACCCATCATCAGCTCTGGGGCCATGTACCCGGGCGTTCCCGCCAGCAACCCCTGCGTCCACATCGTCGCTTCCGTTTTAAACAGGCGCGCCAGTCCAAAGTCGGTGAGGCACGCCTCCGCGGCCGCGCCCTGTCCCTGCACCATCACGTTGTTGGGCTTGATGTCCCGGTGCACGATCCCCGCCGCATGCACCGCGCCAATCGCGGCAATCATCTGCGCCTCGATGCGCAGGGCCTCTTCGCGGACCAGCGGTGTATGCGCTGCAAGCCGCGCAGACAAGGGTTCGCCGGCCAGCAGCTTCATCGTGAAAAAAGAAAACGGCGGCGCCGGTTCCTTGCAGTGGAAGATGTCGTAGATCGGGCACAGATTAGGGTGCGTTATCTGCCGGGCCAGCAGCACTTCCTGCTCAAAACGATGACGCATGTGCGCGTCGCCCGCGACCTGCGGCTTGATTACTTTCAACGCGAGGTGCACGCCCTGCAGGTCCGCGTCTTTCACCTCGTACACCTCGCCCATACCGCCGCGTGCAATCAGTCGCACCACGCGGAAGCGGCCGCCGAGTATGTCTCCGGGGCAGAACCTGCCCGACCCGTCCACTGCCGGAAGCAGCGTTGCCCGTGCCTCCAGCAGCCGCGCGTCACTTGGACGCACCAGCGAATTCTCTAGGAATTCTCCCGCCGCCGCATGCGCCTTCAGGAGCGCTTTGAGCTCATCGCCAACCCCCGGCGAAGCGAGCTTCGCCTCGGCCAGCAGCGAGGGCCACCCACTCTCCGGCATCTCCAGCGCTCGCTCAAACAGGCGAAGAACCTGCTCCTGTGCATCCTCACGCATGGGCATCACCCATCCCGCTTCGCCCTCTTTCTCGCGATCCGCCAGCGCGTCTGCCTTGACGCAGGGGGCAGCGTCGCCGTCCGCTTCGATCCATTACCGGCAGCAAGGCACGCTGCGCCGATGGCGCCTCGGGCACGGCTGACATAGACACGTCGGGCAACTGCAGTGACTCGTGGAGGCCCCAAGAATGACACACCGGCACCGCCATTGACACCTCTTCTTTGTGCCAGGCCGGCGATCTTCCGCTGACCAGTTGACCCACTATCTTGAACAGCGCATTCGCGCCCAGTTTTGTGCCATCTTTCCACTAAGTTTTCGGGCGTACACGCTATACTTGCTGCGATCTCGCGACTTACCGTGCAACGAGGCTGGCCGATGGAAGTATCCGATGGTCAAGTAACTCGTATTCTCCACGCCATGCGTGACGGCGATTCCGCCGCCGCGCAGCAGTTATTTCCACTCGTCTATGCCGAGCTGCACCGGCTCGCGCAGCACTACATGCGCCGCGAACGCCGCGACCACACCCTGCAGCCCACCGCCCTGATCAACGAAGCGTTTCTGCGCCTTGCGCCCGAAGCCATCGACTGGCAGGACCGCCAGCACTTCATCGCGATCGCAGCCACCACCATGCGGCGCGTTTTGGTCGACCATGCGCGCGCCCACCACGCGCAGCAACGAGGCGGAAACCTGCAGCGGGTCGAACTGGAAGACGCACAGGTCGCGATCGAGGACCGCACCTTTGAAGTGCTGGCAGTCGACCAGGCACTGACCCGCCTGCAGGAACAGAACCCGCGCCAGGCAAGGATCATCGAGCTGCGCTACTTCGCCGGGCTCACCTTGGAGGAAGTTGCCGTTCTGCTCGGCATCGCGGAACGCACGGTCAAGCGCGACTGGGCGCTGGCGCGCATCTGGCTCCTGCGCGAAATGGGCGGCCCGCCGTCGTCTCTGAGCTAAGCGTGCCACATCGCCATCGCCCTGCCTGCAGCTTCACCACTGCTCCCTCTTACAATAAGAAGGCAAGTGCGAGGGAAAGGAGCAGCCCCGATGAGCGATGGTCGCGAAGAACGCGCAGAGCAGGAGATGCGCCGCGAAGAAGCAGAGAAGCTCGCCAAGCGCGAGGACTGGCTCGACCGTAATCCACTGGATGAAGTGGACGCATGGGAACCCGAGCGCAACGACTCCTGATCGAGCGAAGCAGTTCCCATTGTTCGCCGCGACGCAGTGCAGGCGGGAGCCTGTTGCCTGCTTATGAAAGCGGCGAGCGGTGCGTGGCAATTGAGCAAATAGCGAGAAGAAGAATGGCAATCAGGCCTGCCGGTGAGTCCGGCCAGGCACTGGCCCAGTCACAGCGCTGACCACATTGTCTGCGCGCGTTCAAGCCGTGGATACGCAACGAGCCCCTGCATCAGGACGGGGCCGCCCGTAAGCGACCCAGGCACCGCCAGCGAGCCCGCCGCTTCGCTACCCCGCTGAATCCTCGGCACGCAGTGACACACAAATGCCCCAGGGGTCCACAAAGCGGCCGTGCGTCTCGCCAACCGCCGCGTACCCCGCGGCCGCCAGGCTTGCACCCGCCTGCTCCACATCCAGCGCACCGGGCAGCACCAGCTCCCACCACAGCAGGCGCGCATCTTGCGCCCCGGCCTGCGGCGACCCCGCCGCCCATACATTCAGCCCCACGTGGTGGTGGTACCCACCGGCCGAGGCGAACAAGGCTCCCGGGTAGCGCCACGTCACAATATCGAGCCCAAGCCCAGCATGGTAGAACCGCGCCGCCTCGCGCAGGTCGCCCACGTAAAAGTGCAGGTGCCCAATGGTCGTGCCGGCCGGCGCGCCCGTCCAACTGCCCGGCTCCACGCGCGGCAGCTGCTCAAATCGCACCTGGTTGGTGGCGCTCACAATCTCCCGCTGCTCCACCGTCCACGTCGAGCGATCGCGGTCCGCATACACCTCTACGTTCAGCCCGTCCGGATCCTCCAGGTACAGTGCTTCGCTGTATAAGTGGTCGCCCGCGCCAAAAGCAATGTTCTGCCGGAGCAGGTGCTGCACAAAAGCGCTCAGTGCTTCGCGACTCGGCAGCAGAAACGCCGTGTGGTAAAGCCCCAGCCGCTTGCCGCCCGCCAGCGGCTGTACGCCCGGCACCTCTTCCAGTTCCAGCAGCACCTCGCCGTGCAAGCCAAGCCGCGCCACGCTGTGTTCACGCTGCACCACCGTAAGTCCAATCACCCGCGTGTAGAAATCCAGTGAACGCTCCAGGTTTGAGACAGCCAGCCGCACCCGCCCGACTCGCGCCTTGGCAGGCAGCCGGTAAGCCGGCGGGTGCACTCCAACCTCCCCCGCGCTCAGCGCTGCCAGGTACCCCGTGGAACCAGCATGCGTAACACCCAAATCAACCACCCCGTTCTTCGCGGCTCGGGCCTGCCAACCGCTCCCTGTCGGTTCGCAGGGCGCTCCACAAACCGGACCTCCTCCGTGAACCGCCGCGTTTATTCCGCCCGCTCAGGTTCCGGTTCCGGCTTTCGCGTCCGCTTGCCGCTTCGATCACGCGCCACCGGCCCCTTGCCATCCACGCGGTACTGTTGCCATCGCCCCAGCAGCGACCGCGGCGCCGTGGCACGCACCAGCACGCCATCCGCTCCGTCGCGTGCCTCGAAGCTTCGCTCCGACACCGTACCGCCCCGCTCCAGCGAAGCCAGCACCTCGCCCGCGCTCTGCGGCACCCACAACTCGGCTTCTTCCAGCGGATCCCCCACCAGCGCCGCATCGATCGCCGCAAGCAGGCGCTCCACGCCAACCCCGCGCAATGCGGACACTCCCACCGTGTCGCCGTCTAGCAGTGCCGCCTGCTCGCTCGCCGGCAGGAGGTCCATCTTGTTGAAAACCTCGATCCGCGGCTTGCCCAGCACATCCAGCTCGCCCAGCACCTTTTCCACCTCGTGCTTGTGCTCTTCGCTCAGCGGGTCGGCCGCATCGCGCACATGCAGCAGCACCTCGGCCTTCTCTACCTCTTCCAGCGTCGCGCGGAACGAGGTCACCAGCGAGTGCGGCAGGTTGCGAATAAACCCCACCGTGTCCGACAGCAGCGTCTTCCGCCGCGAGGGCAGCACAATCGCGCGCAGCTTCGGGTCCAGCGTCGCAAACATCCGCGATGACTCCAGCACCCCGGCGCCGGTCAGCAGGTTGAACAGCGTACTCTTGCCGGCGTTGGTATAGCCCACCAGCGCCACCGTCGGCACCGGCGCGCTCTCGCGCCGCGATCGCTGCTGGTGCCGCACCCGGCGCACCCGCTCGAGCTCCCGCCGCAAAATCACCAGTCGCCGGCCGATGCGCCGACGGTCCGTCTCAAGCTGCGTTTCGCCCGGGCCGCGCGTACCGATTCCGCCGCCGGTCTGCGACATCGCCGAACCCCGCCCGGTCAAACGCGGCAGCATGTAGTCCAGCTGCGCCAGCTCCACCTGCAACTGCCCTTCGCGCGTCCGCGCATGCCGCGCAAAGATGTCCAGGATCAGCTGCGTTCGGTCTACGATCGGGCATGGCAGCGCGTCTTCCAGGTTTCTGAGTTGGGTAGGGGAAAGGTCGTAATCCACCAGGATGATGCCCGCATCGGCAGCCGCGGCCGCGCCGGCCAGCTCTTCAACCTTGCCCGAACCAAGCAGCGTCGCCGGGTCAGGCCGCGAGCGGCGCTGCTCCATCTCACCCACGATCTGTGCACCGGCGCTTTCAGCCAGTTCGCGAAACTCGGCGCTTTCGTCTTCGGCCTCAAGCCGGGTCGTTCCCATGTCGAAACGATCCTCAGCGCCGGCAGCCTGCGCATCCAAAGATTGCCGGGGTTCCAGCAGCCCAGCCTGATCGCGCGCACCGCGCAGCAGCCGGGCTTCCCTGGCCTGCGAAGCAGTCCGCCCCACCTGGGGCTTCAGCCCGGTAAACCGCGGAAACACCAGGAAGGCACGCTCGCCACCGTCGCTCCTGTCGGAGCCGGCGGCCGGCTGCATCCCGGCACGTGTACGGCTGGTGTCCCCGGCAGCGCGCCAGGTCGGCGACACGTCGGACACGGGATTCCCGCTGCCGGATTCACCCGCAGTCTCCAACCGGGATAGTGCTTCCATCTCCTCGACGGGCCTGTCGCCCTTGCGGTCGAAGGAGAGTACCACTCCAGACTTTCGCTCCGTTTGGTTTCTCCTACGCGCCCTGCGCGTGCTCCGTCGGTGTCAGCACGCCACTGGTGGCTACACCCACTCCCGGCGTGGTGCGATGCTCGGTGTGCAGTACCGACCGTGTACTCACCACCGTCGATATCGCGTGCTTGAAGATCAATTGCTCCTGGCTGTTGTTCTCAAGCAGCACCGAGTACTTGTCGAACGATCGAATCTTACCGGTAAGCTTTACACCGCTTACCAGGTAGATCGTGATGGGGGTCTTATCCTTACGGACAGTATTCAGAAACGTGTCCTGGATGTTCTGTGCCGGCTTGTTATCCATGTGCCGATCTCCTTGCGCGCCAACCACCTGGGCCCGCTTCTCTTGGGTGATACATCCTTGTCTTCCGGCGCGATCGCAGCGGAAGAGCAGATCTGCTGGGGCTACCGCATCGACCCTCGTAGCTTCGAGAGTGGACGTTTACACTCCGGTCTTGGCCGGTCCAACGTTGTTCCCGAGGCCATACAGACATGGCGGCAGTGTCACTCCGCCGAACACCTGATCTTTAAAGCGAGAGCCGCTCGACAAACTCCTACATCCGTAGCATGCCAAACTTTCGTACTGCAATGTAAAAAAACTGCTTGCATAGCTTTGAAAATTGATATGGTCCGCCGATTTACCGCCTGCGCCCTCAAGAGAGTCCCAAATGGGAACACCTCAGCAGGTAGGTTTTCGAAACCCACCTGCCCCCCTGCGGCCCAGGCGCAGGCGCGGTGGGCGCTTTGGTCCACCAGAACTAACGATGCTTCGGATGGTGCCCGCGCACTAGCGGATGCGCTGCCGAATGCCTGGCCCGCACCGCGCGACCCTTATGTGCGCCACCCGCGCCTGCACGATTCCCGGTACCCGGGACAACCGCACCAGCAGGAGCACTGTGTGCTCCGGCCGCCGCCGCTCCTGCGACCGCTCCGCCCACGGCAGCGGCATCGCCCGGCCGCACCGGCAGCGGCGTATCCCGGCGCACGATATTGCCCTCCAGCCGGTACTGGGTCACGGTCACATTCTTCGGATGGAAACTGCCCCCATCGTCCTGCGTCACCGCGCCGTCCGAACTGGTCCGTATCGTAAACGTGGGCTCCTCACCCACCTTGTCAACCTGCTCCTTGCCCACGATCACCGGCAGGTATCCCTGCTGCTCTCGCAACCGGTAGGCCGTCTCGTATCGGTGGCGTGCGCGGTTCCAGATAAACACCCGCACCTGGTCCCAATCGAAAGGCAGCCCGTCCTTGTACTCGGTTGTGACCGTCACGTACTGCCCTACGGGGTGCGGCACCGGCGCAGGCTTCTCGGGCGCTGCCGGCTTGTCCGCATCCGCGTCCGGGTGCCGGCGTAGCAGGGCCGCATGCTTGGCCGCGCGCTCTGCATTGCGCTTCGCCTCCTCCGGACCGATGTGCCGCTCCGGCGGCTCGCCATTGTCCATCACCGTGTTCAGCAGGTACGCGCCCACAATCTTGCGCCCCTCCGAGTACTGCACCACTTCGTCCGGTATATCCACGTCCATCGCGCGTGACAGGATCCAGCCCACCCGACCCTGGTTGTCCCGCACCAGCGACCAGTCCTCCATCGGCGCGGCCATCCATGGCGCCTCCGGGTCCAGGTCCGGCGCTGTGTACTTGTCGGGGTGGGGCGGCGCCATGGCCCAGACCGTGGAGCCGCCCTGTTCCTTCTTCTTCTCCGCAGCCGGACGCACCGGGCGCGCTGGCCGCGCAGCCCGCGGCTTCAGCGACTTCGGCGCCAGCATCTGCTGCGGCGGCAGCGGCTTCTCCACCGATGCCCTGCGCAGTACCTCGAGCTTGTCGTTGGCCGGCAGCAGGTACAGGTGCTCGGTCTTCCGCCCGGGCGTCAAATGCAGAAAAATATCGTCCCGCAGAATGGCCGAGGCCACCACCGGATCCTTGGCGTGAGCGGTCTTGAGTGCTTCAAACTTGTCGTACTCGCCCTGGTCGATCACGGCGTGCTCTTCCAGCCAGCCCACCTTGCCGTCTGGCGTGCGCACCTGGTAAAAGCGCCGGTCGTGCTGCAGCACGGTCAGCTTTTCGCCGTTATGGATATCGGCCACATGGTTCGAAACAGCGGCGAGCCGGTCGCGCAAAAAGGTGCCTTTGGACACCACGTAGACCTGGTTTTGCGCGCGCAGATGACGCACCCGGCCGCACCCGGTGCCCACCAGCGCAAGAGAGCCAAGCATTACGGCAGTAACTACAGTGAGGGACGATGTACGCACAGTAGCAAAGCATAGCATCGGGACGCGCCGGGCTCAGTTGCCCGGCGCCCCCTCGCTAGGGCGTTGCGGCCACTGCGATCGCCGCGGCCGCCACGCTCGAGGTGCTGCCGGTCGATGCGGTTGTTGCCGAGACCAGCGCCCCCGGGACTGTTCCCGTAGAGGCCGTGATCGTAAACACCTGCAGGTCCGGATTGCCGCCCTCGGACGCTGCCAGCAGGTAGGTGCCGGTACCGTCTTCTGTGAGGGAGTAGGGCCCGGACCCCGTGGTAAACGGCGAACCCGCCAAGGGCGTCAGCGCACCCGTCGCGCTGGCCAGTGCATAGCCACTGATTGTGTTGGTGGCCGCATTGCTCACGTACACGTAGGCGTTGGTCGCATCCACCACCACTGACTTCGGGCCGAGTCCCGCCGCAAAGGGCGACCCGGCCACCTCGCTGAGGCTGCCGCCGCTGTTGATCGTCAACACGCGCAGGCCATTCGTCCCTGTTTCCGCAACAAACAGGTACGTTCCGGTGGTATCCACAGCCAGCCCCTGGTCGGAGTAGCTGCTGCCCAGCGGGTTCAGCAGCACGTTCAGCTTGCCCAGGGCCCCGGAGCTCGGCGTAAACGTCAGCACGTCCACCCCGCCCGTGCCCAGCGCGGCAAACAGCTCCGTACCACCCGGCGTAAACGCAAGCTGTGTCGCCGAGCCGGTATCCAGCACAACCGGGCTGCCCGTCGTCTGGGTCAGCGTGCCGGTGGAGCTGTCGATTTGAAACACGTAAATCACCGGGGTCGTCCCCGTATTGACTTCCACCAGGAGCCACTGCCCTGTGGGGTCCACCACCATCGAGCCGACCGTGCCATCGACCTCGCCGACCGGGTCGCTGCTGGCGCCCAGTGTCAGCGCACCCACCGCATCGGTGGTGTACACGTAGATCTCGCCCAGTTCTCCGCCGACCCACAGCAGGTCGCCCGCCGGGTTGATGGCCAGCGCACTCGGCACCGTCGGCACCTGTGCCGGCGACCCCGTCAGCGCCGTCAGCACCCCGGCCGACAGGGAGAATGACGCCACCGTATCGAGGTTGGGGTTGCTGTTGGCGACATACACCGCGTTGCGCGTTGATGAGCCCGAACCTGTACCAGTGCTTGAGCCGGTGCCGCTGCTGCTCGGCGAAAAGAATCCGCTGCCGCAACCCGAGATGCCCACCATCAGCAGCACAGCCAGGCATGCAATCCATGCCGATCTCCGCGTCCACCGGGCTCGCTGTTGTTTCCTTGCCATACCTCGGGTCTGCCTTCCCTGCCGGGGATCCACTGCGCCGGTCCACCCTGTGAGACGCTCTCCGGCCGGGAAAGTCGCCACTTTCTCCCGCCATTCCCATCCCGGCACATCGCGTCCGCCCCGGGGGGCGCCCCAACGCCACAACTCCG
Source organism: Acidipila sp. EB88 (assembly GCF_003858395.1). Classification (GTDB taxonomy): domain Bacteria; phylum Acidobacteriota; class Terriglobia; order Terriglobales; family Acidobacteriaceae; genus EB88. The sequence continues at coordinate 717,282 of NZ_QWEV01000005.1, forward strand.
GCGCGGGGCATAGGGAACGCCAGGCGCGCCTTAGCCCTGCTCGCCAAGCTGGATATCGTGGATCGCGCTCTCGTACAGCGAGTGATCACGCGCCACCACCGTGATGCCCGACTCGGTCACCAGGTAGTTCCTGCGGTCCTCTTCCGGGTTGTAGCCAATCACCGTACCCTCCGGCAGGTTCACATCGCGATCGATAATGGCCCGGCGAATCCGGCAGTTGCGGCCGATATTCACATGCGAGAACACGATGCTCTGGTCCACCGTCGAGTACGAGTTCACCCGCACGTCCTGCGAGAACAGCGAGCTCGACACGCACGCGCCCGAGATGATGCACCCACCCGAGATCACCGAGTTCACCGCCGAGCCGTCATGGCCCGCCTGCCCATACACAAACTTTGCCGGCGCATACTGTCGCACCCGTGTGCGCATCGGCCAGTGCTCGTCATACAGGTTGAACACCGGGTTCACCGAGGCCACATCCATATTGGCGTCGTAATACGCGTCCAGCGTGCCCACGTCGCGCCAGTACAGCTCCTTGCGGTTCTCATCCACGAAGTTGTAGGCAGACAGCTTGTACTTGCCCAGGATCTCCGGCAGGATGTTGTGCCCGAAATCATGCTGCGAGCTCTCATCCTCGGCATCCCGCATCAACGCTGGCAGCAGCACGTCCGTGTTGAAGATGTAAATGCCCATCGAGGCGTCGACCATGTCGGGGTTCCACGGCGAGCGTAGGTGGGTCGACTTTGGCTTCTCGAGAAAGCCCGTAACCTCGCCCTTCTTGTCCACCTCGACCACGCCGAACCGCGACACCTCGTCCGGTCGAATCGGCAGCGTTGCCAGCGTCACATCGGACCCCGAGTCCTGGTGCTGCTGCATCATCTTGCCGTAGTCCATCTTGTAAATGTGGTCGCCCGACAGAATGATGATGTACTTGGGCCGCTCGGCGCCAATCGAATAGATGTTCTGGTACACCGCGTCCGCTGTGCCCTGGTACCAGTTCTTGCCCACCCGCTGCATCGGCGGCAGGATTTCGATAAACTCGCCCAACTCCTGCGCCACGGCCCCCGACCAGCCTTCGCGGATATGGCGATTCAGGCTCAAAGCCTTGTACTGCGTCAGGATGTAGACCTTGCGCAGATCCGAGTTGATGCAGTTTGAAAGCGTGATATCAATAATGCGGTAATGCCCGCCAAACGGCACGGCCGGCTTCGCACGATCGCGTGTCAGTGGAGAGAGTCGTTCTCCTGCACCGCCTGCGAGCAAAACCCCCAGTGTGTCCTTCATGTGGTTCGTCCCTTCTGCTGCCGTGGCGCCGCGGCCTGAGCCAAGCACGGCATTGCTGTTCCCCGGATCCCGTCCGGTCCGGAATTACTCTGTGTCTTGCGGAAAGCAGCAGCTTACACGCACTATGTACCTCAAACCACACTCAGCCGTATACCCGCATTTGCGGGATTCCCGCAGCGACAGGCTGTGACACCATTCAGGCCGCCACCACGATGCGGAAAGACGCCGAAATTCTGAACCTATTCATGTGCCGGCGGATGATCCGTGTCCCCGGCCTCGCCCGCATCCCCTTCAATGGCAATGCGCAGCGAGCGAAGAAAGTTCACATCCTGCGCCGTAAACTCCGAGCCCGTCGCTTCTTCGTCGGAGCCCTCGCCCGTGGGCTGCTCCACCACCTCGTTTAGCCCGATCGTCGCCTCCAGCATCAGCAGCACATCAAAGCCCTGCTCCCGGATATCCCGGACCACTCCGGCAATCTGCTCCGATTCGGATACGCTTTCGTGAATGGCCTCGCCTAATTGCTGCACCAGTTTGCGCAAATTTTGATTCAAATTCAGTTCCTCTTCCTCGGCTGGCCACACCGTCATGTGCGCTCGTCGGCCACTCATCTTTATCAACCACCCTACGTTGGATGACCTGAGGCAGCAAGACGCTCCCCCTTGCCTGCGCTTTCCATTTCTCCCACTTCGGGCCCCGCGCCGCTTTCGGTCCCACCTGCCCCTCGCAACCGCCTCTCCGGCAAGCCGTCTACACTGGGCGTATGCGCCCAGTTCGATGGGGCCGCGCCCTTGGCATCGGCGTCCGGCTCGCCTCAGATCGCATCCTTCCCCCACCCGCAGCCCCACGCTCCCCGTCCGAGCAGCAGCGCCTCGCCGCGCAACGCGTGCAGCAGGGCGAACGCCTGGGCCGGCAGGCCCGCAGCGCTTCCCAGTCCGCCGCGCAGTCCACCCGCACCCTGGCCCGCGGCTCGCGCGGTTTCGGCCGCGCCGTGTGGAACCCGCTCGCTCACGCCAGCTCCGTCCTCTGGCTTGAGATCACCGGCTCCTTCTTTGCCGTCTTCGCCCTGCTTTTCCTGGATCATCTCTGGACACTCCGTCGCTCCTATCGCTCCGGCCCCGAACACGCGCACTTCCTTGTCTACGCCGGCTTTGCCACCCTGTTCCTGTACTTCGCCGCGACCTCGTTCGCCCGGGCCCGGCGCCGCGCGCGGCCACGCCGCTAGCGCCTCGGCAGCTTCGCGCCTCCGCATTCTGCACGGGGGCACTCTGCCAAGTCTTGGGTAAAAGGCACATAATGAGCACCATGGCCTTTGCAATTGAATCGCTCGACCACCTCGTTCTGACCGTCCACAGCATCTCCGCCACCACCGACTTCTACTCGGAGGTCCTCGGGATGGATGTGGTCACCTTCAACGGCCGCAAGGCCCTCGCCTTTGGCGAACAGCGCATCAACCTCCACCAGCACGGGCACGAGTTCGCCCCCTTTGCCGCGCACCCCACCCCGGGCTCAGGCGACCTGTGCTTCATCACCTCCACCCCGCTCGAAGAAGTCATCGAATACCTCGACCAGCTCCGCATCCACGTCGAAATGGGGCCCGTCGAGCGGACCGGGGCGCAAAGCCAGCTTCGCTCGCTCTACATCCGCGATCCCGATCGCAACCTGGTCGAGATCTCCAACTTCATCTAGGCCCGGCCCTACCGAGCCCCGCTCCGGTCCAGAATCACCGGCTCCGCAGCCGACGCGCGCGCAGCCCCTTCGCGCGCGCCTTGTTTCCCGTCCGCAGCACCCTTGTCGATCACGCCCGCCGCCCTGCTCCAGCCCGGTGGCCTAGACCTGCCGCGTTTACAGGTGGGGAAGCGTTCCCGCCGAATGCAGCAGTGTTGGCTCCGCAGGTATCCGCTGGCGCCCCGCATTAACTATTTCGATACCTCAGGGAACAAGTAACCACCCATCAGGCAACTTACTTGCGGGTAACTTACTCATACCTCCCATTAACTTAACGATAGTTAAAAGTTAAAAGCACCAGACCCCTCGATTGACGCTGCGAAGTCCCCATCCGCACTCCCGATCGATATCTTGATTTACTTACTTTTGGAGGATCCATGTTTAAGGCTGCACTCGCACTGTTATTCGCGACTCCGCTCGGACTTTTGGCGCAAAGCACCCCCGACGCAACCACCCTCTCGGCTCCGGCACCCATGGCTTCCCACTCTGCAAACACCATGGCTCCCGCGCATCCCCTGCCGGAGGCTCCGCGTGGATCGCTTACCGCCAGCTTCGCCTACGTCTACAACGACGCGTACCAGGGTCCCAACCGCCAGCTCATGGGCTGGGCCGTCGTGCCCGAGCTCAATCTGTTCAAGCACATCGGCCTGCAGGGCGACTTTGAAAGCCTGTACATGAAGTCTGTTTACCCGAGCCAGAGCCGCTTCATCATGGCAGCCGGTCCCGTCTATTACCTCGCCCCGCGCTCCAAGGTCACCCCGTTCGTGTTCGCCGAGGGCGGCGAGATGCGCCTTACTGGACAGGGCATGACCGGCAGTGACTGGAACCCAGTCGTCAAGGGCGGCTTCGGTGTGAACTACCGCCTGAGCCATGCCTGGGCATTTCAGCTGATCCCCGGTGAGTACCTCGGGCAGCAGCAGGACGATCACAACTGGAACCACAGCTTCTCCGCACGTGCCGGCATCACGCTGAACTTCGTTCCGCGCGGCTAAGCTTCACCCGCAAATACAGAAAAGGCCTCCTGCATAGGCATGCGCAGGAGGCCTTTTCTGCGTTCCCGCGGCGCCGCCCTGCCCTCACTCGGAGGTACCCTCGCCCGGGGTGAGTGCCCTGCTGTATGGTGATCAGGTCGCATTTCACCCGATTGTTCGAGGCTCAAATGAAACGCCTTACGCCCGCCGCCCTGCTGCTCGTTTTTGCCACCGCCACCCTCGCCCAGACGCCGGCTCAAACTCCCCTGCAGCGCAACGGCCAGACAGTCGTGATTGAGCCCTACGCCCCCAACATCGTGCGCGTGACGCTTTCCACCATCGAAAAGGAAGCTTCCGCCGCCCCGGGCTTCGGCATCACCGGCAAGCCCGAACACACCGAGGGCTGGCATCACTCCACCAGCGACCAGGGTGCTGACGTGTACTCGAGCGACCGCATGAGCGTGACCGTCTCCCCCGAGCATCATCGCGATCCCAACAGCAAGGCGCCTGACACCGCAAAGTTCTTCTCAGGCTCGGTCGCCGGCGTCAACATCGCCTTCAACCTCCCCGACGGCACCCCGCTCGCCGCCATGGATGGCTGGCAGATGGCCGCGCCCAACCAGAAAGACGACACCCTTAAGAACCTCCGCGGCATCAAGCCTGCCGACCTGCCGCTCTATACCGTGGGCGCCAACTTCCGCACCATGGACGACGCCAATGGCGAGGAGCACTACTACGGCCTGGGCGAAAACCAGGAAGGCTACCTCGACCACCGAGCCCGCTCCATCATCTGCCAGGCCGACTACCTCGCCCCCGCGTCGCCCTCCTACTGCGTGCCCTTCGTCGTCACCAACAAGGGCTACGGCATCCTGTGGGACAACGCGTCTTCCACCCGCATCGCCCCGGCCTTTGACGGCGAAACCAAGTGGACCTCCACCCTCGGCAAGCGCGTCTCCTTCTTCGTCATCGCCGGCAACACCACTGACGAGATCTACGGGGGCTATCGCCAGCTCACCGGCTCCACCCCCATGCTGCCCAAGGCCGCCTACGGCTTCATCCAGTGCAAGCAGCGCTACAGCACCCAGCCCGAGCTGCTCTCGGTCGCCAAGGGCTACCGCGACCGCCATCTCCCCCTCGATATCCTCGTGGTCGACTGGTTCTACTACACCAAGATGGGCCAGTACGACTTCGACCCCGCGGCCTGGCCTGACCCCGCGGCCATGAACAAGGAACTGCACGCGGAGAACATCGAGACCATGATCTCCGTCTGGCCGCGCTTCGCCCCCGGCTCCCGCTACTACGACGAGCTGCTCGGCAAAGGCTGGTTCGAGCACTTCGCCTCCGGCATCCCTGCCACCGCCGACATTCCGCAACCCGGCACTCCCGTCGACGGGATGCCCTACGACAAGGCCGGCTCCGACATCGACACCACCAACCCCGAGGCCGCGAAATGGTGGTGGTCGCTCATCCGCGACAACATCGCCTCCAAGGGTTTTGACTTCTTCTGGGCCGACGAGACCGAGCCCGACCTCCCGCCGGATGGCGCCTACCTGTCCATCGGCCCCGGCGCCGAGTTCCTCAACGTCTACCCCTACTTCCACACGCAGGCCATCTACAACGGCATCCGTGCCGACAAGCCCCAGCAGCGCTCGCTGACCCTGTCCCGCGACGCCTATCTCGGCGCGCAGCACAACGGCACCATCTTCTGGTCCTCCGACGTTTCGCCCACCTGGGACACGCTGCGCCGCCAGGTCCCCACCGGCCTCAACGTCGCCGCCTCCGGCATCGCCTACACCGGCAACGACATCGGCGGCTGGCAGTACCTGCCGCAGCAGCACACCCCCATGCACCCCGCGCTCATCTCCGCCGAGGGCGCCCGCGCCAACGTCGGCCACAACGAGGACTATCCCGAGCTATACGTCCGCTGGTTTGAGTACGGCACCTTCCTGCCCACCATGCGCACCCATGGCACCCGCAACTACAACGAGGTCTGGAGCTACGGTCCGCAGGCCGAGCCCATCCTTGAAAAGTTCCTCAAGCTCCGCTACACGCTGATGCCCTACATCTACTCGCTCGGCTGGTTCACCCACCAGACCGGCGCACCCTTCATGCGCGCCCTCTTCATGGACTTCCCCCACGACCCCAACATCCAGAAGGACGCCATCTCCACGACGGAGTACATGTTCGGCCCCGCCCTGCTCGTCGCCCCCGTCACCGAACAGGGCGCCACCAGCCGCGAAGTCTACTTACCGGCAGGCACCGACTGGTACAACTACTGGACCAACGAAAAACTCGCCGGCGGCAAATCTGTAACCGTGGCAGCTCCCATCGACCAGATCCCCCTCTTCGTCAAAGCCGGCTCGATCCTGCCCCTCGGCGCCCCGGTTGAAAGCACCCACGACAAGCAGCCTTTGGAGAAGATCAAAATCTACCCCGGCGCCGACGCCACCTTCACCCTCTACAACGACGACGGCACCACCTACAACTACGAAAAAGGCGAAACCAAGATCACGACGCTGAAGTGGAACAACGCCACCGGCAAGCTCACGCAGGATGGGACAAAAGCCTGGACCGGCAGCGACAGAGACTTCATCGAGATCATCGGGCACTGAGACACAAGCGGGTACCCGCTTGAAGAGCGGCGCCGATACTCATCCGCGCCGCTCTTCAAGTACTTAGCCCCCCAACGAAAAGTGGACCGTAACCGTTGTAGACACGGCGGTTGGCTTTCCATCCTTCAGGTAAGGTGCATACACCCACTTTTTGACCGCGTCCTCGGCGGCGCGAGTCAGCCCAGGGTCCGGCGAATGCAGCACGCGGAGCACAGTGGTTGTTCCATCCACCTCGACCTGCACGGCCAGCCGCACCGAGCCTTGCACGCGCCTCATCTTTAACTCTCTTGGATACTCTGGCTCCGGCCGCTTCAAGGAATGAAGCATGATCGTTCCGACCCGGGGTGCCTCTGCAACACCGCCGACCTGCACTGCATTTGCTGGCGGCGTAAGCGCCTTCAGCTCCTCCCCTGTTAGCGAACGGAGAGTATCCACATCGATGTCCAGTACCGGGGAACCTCCATCCACCAGCCTGTCTTGTTGTGCAATGATCCGGTGTTGAAAAGCCATCATTTTGTTCAGGTACAGGTCGTACTCAGCCTGTGCCAATCGCAGAATTGGTCGGTTTTGTTCCGCGCAGAAACGCGCCGCCGGAGGAGCAACAAAACCGCTGGGCGCGCTGGCTGGCCTACTCGTAAAACATGCAAGCTTTACCGACTCAAGCGTCTCGTTGCCAAAGAAGGCTGGTGGATTCGCAGGCGCCTGCACTGCCGCGAACGGATCGCGAATGGTCTCCATCAGCAGACGCTCCGGATAGCCGAGATCTTCCTGTCCGGCAGGAGCATAGAGCCCCTGCACAGTCCTCCACCGGGTCCACGTCCTGCCCGGTTCCGAGTAAGTCACGTGCCAGGCGTCCTTCCCTGCCCACACATACTCCAGGGTGCCCGCGACTCCCTTCTGCCCCGATGCGTCGTAGGTCTGGTATTTGACATGGAGATACCAGGGAGCCATATCTGCATCACTATGTAGCCCGTTCGCCGCTCGCAGCATTGCCCACGCAGCCTCCCGGTCTTTCGGCAGCACCGCCGACTCATATGCCACGACAGGCCCGGCGGCGGGTGCCGGAGCGATCTGCATGTTGGTGGGGCTCGCCGGGCCTTGCGCTGTTGCAGACAGGCCCATGCAAACCGCAGCCGGGAACAGGAGGGAGAATACGCGCATACCGGCATAGTCTGGCAGCAGAGACGCACATTGCAAACAGGAATTTGCAACGTGCGCAGTACCAAGGAAAGCTCCTCGAAATAATTCGCCTCACAAGGCTGCATGCCGTGGGCTACATGATAAGACCCGGGAAAGGCGGCAATTCACATGCAATGTATGAGGTTGCCAATGCTCATAGTCACTTTGTCATGCTACCTGGACCTCTGAGAGAAGATCCCTGTCAACTATGGGATCAGTTGACGCCGCCTTAGTTCCTGGGTCATCCCATCCACCATGTTGCTATACATCTCGCGACCGGCTTCATCCGCAAACTCGGTCGTCTGTGCTCGTGTGAACTCTTCGAACTGCTGATAGTTAAGAAAAGAAACTTCCATCGTGTTGACCAGGTCCTGAAAACGCTCCTCCTGACCTGAAAAACGTTCCCGCACTCTATCGAAGAACTCAACGGCCTGTCCCTGCATGGCAATGCGTAGCGACTCAACGTCGCCGAACCTTTCTATCCACAACTCAGAGAAAGTGGAAGGCGCTAGTATGATCAACGAGTGCCTGCGCTGGTAGCCATATAGCTTCTCTACTGCCAGTGCAAGGAGTGCATATTTAAGAACTTGGCTGACGCTGCTTTTTGCTTTCACCTTCATCTCAACGGCAACGTTCTCGTGAGCCGTGGTAAACAGGAAGTCTGGCTGCGTGGCGTTCCGCAAATCGTATTCTCGATCGTAATTCCGACCAGCCATGCCGAATTGGCCTTCAAACTCGCGATTGAAGATACTTTCGAACAAGTGGTTGCGAAAGCGAGAAGGCGCCAGGGCGAAGTAGTGCTTGATCTGGTGGTTGAGCGTGACCTCTAATCTGTGAATCTTCTCTTCTACGTGCTTCCATCGTCCAAGCTTCTGCAGGCTTCGCAAGTGCTGTGGCTCGAGATAAAAGAATTCCAGCCCCTCGTAGTAGACATCTACCCAATCCGCCTCATCCTCCACCATCGCTGCCCACAAATCGCTCCCATGGTATTGAGCTGGAAGCGCGTAAAACCATCCCTTCGGGTCTACAGACAAAGCGATGCTGTTATCACCACGGGTATTCGGAGTCTCTCGTAAATTGCGAATCAGGTTGCTGCAGTCTTCACCAGGCGCAGGCAGGAAGGAAACTTCTTGCCCATCGAACGCAACCGTACACTGAATCCCCTCGTGCCCATACAGTTCGCATATCCGCATAGAGAAAAGCTAACTCGGTCACTAGTGAGTTAGCTTTGGTCTTCAGTCACTAAGCTTACCCAAGTAACAGGTGGGGTTACGAGGAAGCCAGGGTGCCCCACTCTTGCATCCGCGATGTGGGTCCCACTACAGCCGGGCAGCCACCCTAGAGGACCTTAGCTCCCCTTCCCGCCACCAACATCACCACTCGCCTGATCCAGATAAAGAAACCACAAACACCGTTGGCGTCTCATGCACCCCCAGCGCCAACCCCAACCGGCAGTCCGCATCCACCGCGCCCATCAGCTTGCCCCTACGGATCCAGCACAAACGGCAGCGCCACTCCGTGCTCCCTGCAAACCGCGTCGTGCAATCCTGCAAATCCCCTCCTGTCGACAACGACCGCTGCTGCGCAAACACCGCGTTGCGATAGTCACTCCCCAGCTTTGGCGACCACGCATCGAAGCATCGCTCAACCCAGGGCGTACCCCGATGAACTGTACCCACCATCCCGCATGGCAACGCTGAAGTCATCTCGCGCAGAGTCGCAGTTCCTGTGACAATGCGCACAGCAATGTCTGCCCTTCATAAAATTGCGTCTCCTCGCCCGTATCGAGCCTTGCTCCAGGCGGCCCTGCTGGCAGGTCTCCTCGCATCGCCATCTTTGGCGCAGGCTCCCCCGCATGACTGGAACAGGCAACTGGTTGGCCAGCCCCTGTACCTGCGCGGCTTTTGGCTCACAGACCAACTCCAGTTCGACAGCGCCGGCAACGCTCTCAACAAACCAACCCTCGGCCCCGTCACCCTCAGCGGCATCGACGTCACCGGCACCGAGTTGAAAAGCGGCAAGCTCGTCATCCACGGCAACCGCGTCGGGCTCGTGCAAAACAGCGACGCTCAACCCGGCCTCCATCGACAGGCGCTCTCCACCGTGACGCAGATCATGTTTTCAATGCGGCGCAGCAACAATCGCAACTATTCTGCACCCGAAGTGATCGCACTGACGATCCAGCCGGACGCAGCAGGCACCTTCGACCAGGCCATCGCGCACATCTTTGTCAACGGCCTCACAGATCTAGCAGCGGTCGTCCCCGTCTACTGGCAGTGCTATGCGGAAAGCTACTTCAAGCCGGCAACCATTGCTCCCGATGCCGAAGACAAGGTGAAACAGTGCGTTGTCACGGACGCCGTTACAGCGACCAACACCAAGGATGCCGCTGCAGCATCGGAGGTCGGCAGCGAAGCGCCGCAATCTCTCGACAGTGCTCCGTTACACCTTGAGCTTTCCTCGCAGCAGGCCATTGCGCACGGCACCGCAACCATCCACCTACGCATACGCGAAGATGGCACGCCAGTGGGCTTGCAGGTCGTCCGCGCCGTCGGTGCCGGCATCGATGAATCCCTCATGCAAGCGCTCGCACAGACCCGCTACAAGCCCGCGACGCGGGACGGCGAGGCCGTGCCCTACAACCTCAACCTTGATTACCACTTCAACGAGCCATCCCACTAAGGCGAGAACAGCCGCTTCGCGTCGCTGCGAAGCAAGCGCGTCGTGTGCCCTACATCTCGCCTCTGAGATGCGGGTATTACCACAGCCTTACCGCACCCTCACCCCACTCTTCGCACCACCAAAAGCCCCACCCGCCTGATTTAGATACGCCGACAACAAATTCACATCACGCACCCGCACAAACCCATACCCCGGCCCGCACCCCTGCCGTCACCACAAACACTATCGGCGGCTCATGCACCTCAGCGCCCACCCCAGCCGGCTGCCGCATCCACCGATCCATCAGCTTACGCTGCGGATCCAGCACGACCGGCAGCGCCACCCCATGCTCCTTGGCAAACCGCGCCGTACAATCCTGCAAATCTCCCTCGGTCGACAACGCCCTCTGCTGCGCAAACACCGCGTTGCGAAAGTCGCTCCCAAGCTTCGGCGACCCCCTATCGAACCACCGTGCATGCACTTCCGCCTGCCGGCGTCACTTATGCCCGGAGATCAAAAAGTCACACTGCACCCAAGCCACGTGATACTTGGCAGCCGCCGCCATCAGCGCCGGGGTCCACGCCCCGCACAGCGGCCACTGCAGATCATCAAACTCGTCAGAGATCTAAGCCCGCAACCTTCGCCCCGGCCGACGGCGGCTGCAACGCCACGGCATGCCACTGGCTCGCGGGGACCTTCGGCTGCTCGGCAAACTGCGCCGCGCCTACCCGGCCCACGACCCGGCCAGCACCACGCACCCAACCACCCACCCCGGCATCCGCAAAGCCCGCGTGGCATCGCATCCTCTCCGCAGTCACCTGCCCACGCAACATACACGCCAAAAGGAACAAACCGCGTGCTACACTCCCGCCCATGCCACTTATCCTGATTCTCGTTATTCTCTTGCTTCTCTTCGGCGGCGGCGGTTACTACATGGGCCCCGGAGTCGGCTACTACGGCGGCGGCGGACTCTCGCTGGTCCTGCTCATCGTCATCCTTTACCTGGTCTTCGGCCGCGGTCGCTCAAGCCTCTAGCCGCGCACGCACCAAGGGCGGCGCGCCTGCAACAGGACACCGCCGCCCTCGCGTTTATGTCGGGCACCAAGCACGCCCTCTACTGACGATGCCGCGTGCCTGCGTTGCACGCCGCTATGGTCGCGGCTTGCCATGGCCCAGGTCGTAGCGGTGCCCAACCGTCTAATCCGCGGATTGCGTCAACGGCCCCGAGCGCACCATCCCTGCCGCGTAAGCGACTTCAGATCGCACGTTGAGCGGCTTGCTCCCGCCTAATTCCGGCAGCAGCGCCACCGGTCCCGGGGGCGGCTTCTTCCACTTCGCAGGGTACGTCTCGTATCTGAACCAAGACCACAGCCGCTCGCTGCATGCAAGTCAGCCTTCGCACCGCCGCTCGAGTCGGTTGCAGACGCTCTTTGAGCCAGGGAGACAGACCCACTTATCAGCAAGGCGCAGCGGCTATGCCTGCCTCCATCTGCGCCTCTCGATCCAGACAGCCTGGACTACCGGGACGCGGCGGCGCTGCTCTTCCGTGCCGAAGTCTTTCTGGCAGGTGCCTTCTTTGCGGCTGTCCTCTTCGCCGACACCTTTTTCGCTGCAGTCTTCTTTGCGGCAGTCTTCTTCGCGGGGACCTTTTTCGCGGCAGTCTTCTTCGCCGCGGTCTTTGTGCCCGCCGAGCTCTTCGCAGCCGTCTTCTTACTCGAAGCCTTCTTCGCCGCGCTCTTTTTCGTAGCCGTTCGTTTCGCCGCCGTCTTACTCACACTCGCCCGCTCACTCGCGCTCGGGCTCTTCGCCTTGGCCTGCTTGCCGCGCTCCCCACCCGCCGCCACCTGCTTCTTGCGCGAGGTCTCCCGGTTTACTTCCTTGCCGCCGTTCTTTGACTTCGCCTTGGGTTTGCAGCTTCCCTGCTCGTGCTCACCCTTGCCTGGAACCGGCTCAAACCCCGGCCAGCAGCGTGATGTTTTTGCATTTGCCTTCCCTGCCATTCTGCTCCCCCTCAACGCGCGCACGGTGTATGGTGCGTGCCACGCAATGCCACTAGGACTCGCACACGCACCGAACCGTTGTACGCACCGCCTGCGCAGGGCTCCACCGCATCAACGCTCTGCAGTTCAGACGCACCAAACCCCGGCTTTTGACACCGGGGGGTGGCACAACTTGGAGAGAAAACAAGCGCGGCACTCAGTCCGGCGCCGAGCCTGCGTCACCCGGCAGCGGAGCGACCAGAAAGCCCGCGCCGCTCGCCCGTCAGCCACAAAAGCGACAGCACCGGCGGCTTCCAAGTCGGGAGGCCTACGCCGCTCACCCTGTTGGCCGTTCGTACCGTGGGCAATTTGCAACTAGTACAGTCACAAACTCCACAGCGAAGAAGCTGCCAGCTACCGCGCCAGCTTCTTCACCGACCGCTTGGCCGGCGGCCGCACACGCTTGCCGGGCGCCTTGGCCGCAGGCTTCGTCCCACCAGCACTCTTCCCCGCAGTTGCACCCTGCGCAGCCGCAGGCTTCCCCCCCACCGCCGCATCCGTCTCCGGCACCCGCTTCACCGGCTTGCGCCGCGTCACGCGCTCCAGCGCCGCAATCTCCTGCTCGTCCAGCTCGCGCATCTCGCCCGGCGGCACATCCAGGATCAACGGCCCAAATCCCACCCGGCGAATCTTCTCCACGTGGTGGCCCACCTCTTCAAACATCTTGCGCAACTCGCGGTTGCGCCCCTCGATCAGCACCATCTCGTACCAGGGGTTTTCCGCATCACGCAGCAGCTTCAGCTGCACCGGCGCGGTGCGCACGCGGCCTTCGCGCGAACCATACCGGCCCTTCTCGATCATCACGCCGGCGCGCAACTGGTCCAGCGCTGCCTCGGGCGGCTTGCCGCTTACCTTTACCAGGTAGGTCTTCTCCACCTGCGTCGCCGCCTTGGTCAGCAGGTTTGCGAGGGCTCCGTCGTTCGTCATCAGGATCAGCCCTTCCGACAAGTAATCCAGCCGCCCCACCGGGTACACGCGCCCGGCATTCCGCACCTTGGCAAAAAACTCCATCACCGTCGGCCGCTTCTCCGGATCCGACACCGTGGTGACATAGCCGCGCGGCTTGTTCAACATGTAGTAGCGGTGCTTTTCCGCACCCTGCAGCAACTTGCCATTCACGCGAATGTGGTCGCGCTCCAGGTCGGCCTTGGTGCCAAGCTCCGTGACCATCTGCCCGTTTACCTGCACCATGCCACTCGTAATCAGCTCTTCTGCCTTGCGACGCGAGGTCACACCTGCCGCCGCAATGATTTTCTGTAACCGTTCTTCTGCCATTTACTCGCCTGCTCTCTCTGCCGCCATACCACTGTTCTCATCCGGCTTCACTGCTGCCGAAGGCACATCCGTGCGCACTGCACCCGCCACATCCACCGAGAGCCCTGGCAGCTCCAGCTCTTCCTCTGCAATCACAATCTCCGAGGGCGCAAGCAGCGGCCGTTCTCCCGCAACCTGCGCGACCTCCTGACCCTCCGCAGGCGCGTTCAACCCCCCGTCGCTGCCTGCCAGGGCTTCCCGCGCGTCCTGCCCTTCCCCGGCACTCTCCATCTGCCGCTCCTCCAGGGCCTGCTGCTCCGTCTGGGCCGCCGGCTCCGCCATTGCCTCGCCGGCCGGCTCACTATCCAGCGCATGCAGCTCGCCCGCCATCTTTTCAAACTCTTCCATCGAGGGCAGCTCCGCCAGGTCCTTCAACCCGAAGCGCAGCAAAAACTCCTTGGTGGTCTTGTACAGAATCGGCCGGCCCACCACCTGCTTGCGGCCCGCCGTCGTCACCAGCTTGCGGCTGATCAGCGAGCCCAGCACGCCGCCCGAGTCCACCCCGCGAATCTCCGAAACCTCGGGTGCCGTCACCGGCTGCTTGTACGCAATCACCGCCAGCGTTTCCAAAGCCTGCAGCGTCAGCTTCATCGGCGGCTTCAGGCTCTTGGCGAATGAGCGCACCGCATCGTGGTACTCGGGCTTGGTTGCCACCCGGTAGCCACCGGCAATCTCGCGAATTTCCATGCCGCGCTCGCTCGCGTCGTACTCCGCCATCAGCTCCACCAGCATCTGCCGGATCACCGCGCGCGCCGCCCGGTCTCGCAGCCGCGCTGCCCGCCGGTCCGCATCCTGGTCGCCTGAAACAGGCGACTCGCCCACAACCGGCGTCACGGCCGGACCCTCCGGCAGCGCACCAGGCTCTGCGGCAGCCTCGGGCTCTGCCGCGTCCTCGGCCGGCGTGTCGCCCGGCTCAGGCGTGGTCGTCGGCTCCTCCAGCACGGCGTCCAGCAGCAACTGCTCCGCACCGGGCTCGTTTGCCTGTGGCCGCTCCTCGAGCGCCTCGGCTCCAAACAGCACAGCCAGTTGCTGCAGCGTCACCGGCTCCTCGGCTGCGTAGATCACCGCTTCGAGCTTTCCGCGTACTCCCATCAGTCCCTGTTCCTCGGCCTTGCGCACACAAAAAAACAAGAGGCGCCTCGGTGTATGGTACCGAAGCGCCCCTTGCTGTGCGGGAGAAGCTGAGCGATCCAGCCCTCCCTTGTGCCTGTTTTGCCTGCCGCGGGTCAACGCGGGTTCTAGTGGATAAACAGCCGCATCGCCCAGAACAGCGTGCCCGCCAGCAGTGCCGCGGCCGGCAGCGTGATCACCCACGCCAGTGCAATGTTCCGCACCGTCGACATCTGCAGCCCGCTGCCATTCGCCATCATGGTGCCTGCCACCGCCGACGAAAGCACGTGCGTCGTCGACACCGGCAGCTTGAACTGGTCAGCCGCGATGATCGTGCAGGCCGCCACCAGCTCGGCCGAAGCACCCTGCGCATACGTCAGGTGCGTCTTGCCGATCTTCTCGCCCACCGTCACCACGATCCGCTTCCAGCCCACCATCGTGCCCAGGCCAAGCGCAAGCGCCACCGCGACCTTCACCCAGGTCGGGATGAACTTGGTGCTCTTGTCGAGCTGGCTCTTGTAATTGACCAGCACCGCCTGCTCCTGTGCGGAGAACTGCACGTCCTTGTCCTTCGCGGCAATACGCAGCGCCTCGCTCTCCAGGTACATATCGTTGCGCACGTTGCGCTGCTGCGAGGTCGGCACCTTGGCCAGTGACTTGTACGCCAGCAGTTCGCTTTCGATCTGCCCCGCCATCTGCTGCATGCCCACCATGGTCGCCGGCACAAAGTGCTTGACGCGCACATAGTCCAGTAGCGCGGTGCGGTCTGCTTCCTGCATCGGCGTCGGCGCCGTCGAGCCTGCGCTCGCCGGCGCTGGGTCGCCCGAGGTGGCCGGCAGCGCCTGCGACGTGTTGCCCACGTGCGCCGTAAACACCCTCTGTGCTTGTTCGCTCACTGCCGAGAAGGTCTGCACCTGGCTATAGCCCATAGCGTGGTTCAACGCGTACGCCGTCGGCACCGTGCCGATCAGGATCAGCATGATCAGGCCCATGCCCTTCTGCCCGTCGTTCGATCCGTGTCCGAACGACACGCCCGTGCACGTCAGGATCAGCAGGCAGCGGATCCAGAATGGTGGCGGCGCGTCACCCTCCGGCGCCTTGTACAGCTCCGGCTTCTTGATCACGGCCTTGAGGATCAGCAGCATCAGCGCGGCAAATCCAAAACCCACCAGCGGCGAAATGATCAGCGCCTTGAACACGCCCATCGCTGTCGACCAGTCCACGCCGCTCAGCCCGTTTTTGCCCTGGATCAACTGGTTCGACACACCCACGCCAATGATCGAACCGATCAGCGTGTGCGAGCTCGAGACCGGCAGCCCCAGCAGCCATGTGCTCAGGTTCCAGATCATCGCCGCGATCAGCAGCGAGAAGATCATCGCGAAGCCCGCGCCTGAACCCACCTGCAGAATCAGCTCCACCGGCAGCAGCGACACGATCGTGTACGCCACCCCGCCCGACGAGGTCAGCACCCCGATCAGGTTCCACATGCCCGAATACACCACCGCCACATGCGGCTCAAGCGTGTGCGTGTAGATCACGGTCGCAACCGCATTGGCCGTGTCGTGGAATCCGTTCACAAACTCGAACCCCAGCGCGATCAGCAGCGCCAGGCCCAGCAGCAGGTAGGGCCAGATCGTCGTTTGCGGGTTGCCGGCCAGGTCATGGATGATCTGTCCTGCCGCATACCCCAGGCCCCCGATCAGGGCAATCGCGAACACGATCATCCCCGCCTTGCCAGGGCCTTTGTCCATCTTGCTGTTCAGCAGGGCACGCGGATCGGAAGCATCGTACGCAGTGGGCTTGGTGGGAAGTGAAACAGACGTCTGGGCCATCGAAATCCTCACAGTGTTGCAGCGAACTTATCAAGACCGCCTGTGTAATCGCCCTAAATCACGGTACCAAGGATGTTAATTTCGCGTGAATTGCTCTTGCGCCCGGCTCCACTGCACCATATCCGCGGCATCGCCTCGCCCGCCGCCACCCCGCGCATCCCTGTAGTCGGCTGAACCCGTCGGATGCGCCAGCCGCCACCCGGCTCCAAACGCCTTCACCCACCGCGCCCGGCGCTTCCTCTACGATGGAACCCTGCCCCAACCATGGCCGCCCTCATACGGGCCACCCGGCCAACGCTCCAGGAAAGTGGTGCATGATCTCCCCAGCACTGGCTCACACGCTGATCCCCGTAATTGCCGCGATCAGCATCCTGCTGATGCTTGTGCGTCCCCGCAACATCGCCGAGGTGTACTGGGTCGGGACCGGCGCGGCGCTGCTCGTGCTCCTGCGGCTCGTCCCGCTCAGCCTTGCCGGCAGGGCCGTTCTCGAAGGCGGTGACGTGTACCTGTTCCTGGTCGGCATGATGCTGCTGTCGGAGCTGGCACGCGAGCACGGTGTCTTCGAATGGGTCGCCTCCGCGGCGGTCCGCGGCGCGCACGGTTCGAGTACCCGGCTCTTTACCCTGATCTACGGCATCGGCACCCTGGTCACCATCTTCATGTCCAACGACGCCACCGCCGTGGTGCTCACCCCGGCCATCCTCGCGGCCGTGCGCAAGGCCAGGGTCCAGCCGCTTCCCTGCCTGTTCGCCTGCGCCCTGGTCGCCAACGCCGCTTCCTTCGTGCTGCCCATCTCCAACCCTGCCAACCTCGTGGTCTTCCACGGCGGCGACATGCCGTCCCTTGGCCCCTGGCTGCTCTGGTTCGGCGTGCCTTCGCTGCTTTCGATCGCCGCTACCTACGTCGTGCTGCGCCTGCGTTTCCGCCGCGATCTCGCCACATCCATCGAGGAGCAGCCCGACACCATCTCGCTCCGCCCTGCGGGCAAGCTGGTGCTGTTTGGCCTCGCCGCCATGGTGGCCGTGCTGCTCGCGGCTTCCGCCCTGCACAAGGATCTCGGGCTTCCCACCTGCCTGGCTGCCCTGGTTGTCACCGCAGCGGTCTCGATCCGGGCCCGGAGCAACCCGCTCCGGCTCGCACGCGCTATTAGCTGGGATACGCTCATCCTGGTTGCCGCCCTGTTCATCCTGGTCGATGCCGTGCGCAGCGTCGGCGCACTTGCCCTGACGGAGCACTGGCTCCGGTCTGCGCAAACGCTCGGCGCGCCCATCGCCGCACTGGTCGTCGGGTTCGCCGTGGCCGTCGGCAACAACCTGCTCAATAACCTGCCGCTCGGCCTCATCGCCGGGGCCACTTTGCAGTCCGCACAGGTGCACGGGCTGCTTGCACACGCAGTGCTGATCGGCGTCGACCTCGGCCCCAACCTCTCGGTGACCGGTTCACTCGCCACCATCCTGTGGCTGCTCGCCCTGCGCAAAGAGAAGCTCGATGTCAGCTTCTGGAACTTCCTCAAAGTCGGCGTCCTCGCCATGCCCGTCGCCCTGCTCTGCGCGCTCGGCGGCTCCATGCTGGTCGAGGCACTCACCAGCAGCAGGTAGGCGCGACACCCTGCAACGTCCGCCTACTGCCAGTCGTCCCGCAGGTGCTTCATGCGCTCTTCCATCAACTGCTCAAAGCCATCCTGCTTCTTCACCAGCACCTCGGCAAAGTTCCGGTCCTGCCGCAACAGCACCGCCTGCAGCCGCACCATCTCCAGCAGCGCCAGGAACATGCAGATCAACGCCCGCTCCGAGCGTGTGTTGCTCAACATCCGGCTCAGCGCCACAGGGCCGTCCTCCATCAGCAGCCGCCGGCGCACATAGTCGATCATCTGCCCCACGGTGACCGAGTCTTCCTGCACATCCAGCACCGGCTTCGTGCGAATCCGCTCCAGCACATCCCGCATCACGCGCACCAGGTCCGGTACGTCCGCGGCAATCTCGCCGTCCATGGCCTCGGTGTTCAAGAACGATCGCAGCTGCGGCCTGGTCCACGTCGCCGCTTCAATCTGCTGCTTCTGTAACAGCATCTGTGCCGCGTTCTTGAACCGCTCATGCTCCAGCAGCCGTTCCACCAGCTCCATGCGCGGATCTTCCGCGTCCTCCAGCGTTTCGGCCGGCGCACGCGGCAGCAGCATCCTGCTCTTGATATGGATCAGCAGCGACGCCGTGTAGATAAACTCGCCGGCATTGTCCACATCGGTTTCTTTCAACCGCTCCACATAGGCCAGGAACTGCGCCGTGATCCGCGCAATCGGTATGTCCCAGATATCAATATCCTGCTTGCGAATCAGGTCCAGCAACAGATCCAGCGGCCCGTCATACACCCGGCCTACCATCACCGAAAACGGAAACAGGTTCTCCGCTTCCTTGGCGTTGCCGCGTGCGCCGCGCCTGGTCGCCGCAGGTGCAGAGTCTGCGCGCGCGGCTGCCGCCGGCTCGGTTGAAGCCTTCACCGCTGTGCGGCGCTCTGGCGCAGGGCTGCCCTGTGCCGCAGCTCCGCTGCTGCCAGGTACCTCTGCTTCCGCCTTCGCGTTCGCCTCAGCCGCCGCTTCTGCTTCGTGTACAGCGGTGGGTGCAGCAGCCACGCGGGCCTCCATATCGGCAGGCTCATCCCCCGTCGCCACCCGCGGATCCTCCGCGCTCAAGCCAGACCCATCGCCGCGCGCACCTGCTGCATGGTCGCTTCGGCCACCAGCCCTGCCCTGTGGCTTCCCGCAGCCAGAATTTCGCGCACCAGCCCCGGCTGCGCCTCGTATTTCGCCCGCCGCTCCTGCATGGGTGCCAGTTCCCGCACGACCGCATCCGCCAGCCAGCCCTTGCACTCAATGCAGCCGATGCCCGCGGTCGTACACCCCGCATACACATCCGCCAGCGTCTGCGCGGTTGAGAACACCTTGTGCAGGTCGCCCACCGGGCACCGGTCCGGGTTCCCTGGGTCGGTCCTGCGCACCCGCGCCGGGTCCGTCACCATCGGCTTCAGCTTCTTGCGAATCTCCGCTTCCGGGTCCGACAGCAGGATGAAGTTGCCGTAGCTCTTCGACATCTTGCGCCCATCCGTGCCCGGCAGCTTCGGCGTTGGCGTCAGCAGCACCTGCGGCTCGTTCAGCAGTTCTCGCTGTAAGTTTTCTGCGTTCTGCTCCGTCCCACCCCTGGCTTTCCCATCGGCCTTGGGCGCATACATGTGGTTAAACCTCCGCGCCACCTCGCGCGTCAGTTCCACGTGCGCCACCTGGTCCGCGCCCACCGGCACATGCAGCGACCCACCCGGCACCCCGTACAGCAAAATATCTGCGGACTGCAGCAGGGGATACCCCAGGAACCCATACATCGCCAGGTCCTTCTCCTGCAGGTTTTCGATCTGGTCCTTGTACGTCGGCACCCGCTCCAGCCAGCTCAGCGGCGTCATCATCGACAGCAGCGTATGCAGTTCATAATGCTGCTTGACGTGGCTCTGCACAAAGATCGTGCACCGCTCCGGGTCCAGCCCCGCACTCAACCAGTCCAGCGCAACCTCGTGCGTATAGCTCGGAACCTTCGAGGGATCGGCATAATCCGTCGTCAGCGCATGCACGTCCGCCACGAAGAAGAAACATGCATACGCATGCTGCAAACGCACCCAGTTATGCAGCGCACCCATGTAGTTGCCCAGGTGCAGCTTGCCCGTGGGGCGCATACCGCTCAGCACGCGACGATCATTATTGACTTGCAAAGCAGAATCGGACACAGGACCTCATACGGCGGGGATCAGAAGCCCCATTGTACGAAACAGCGCTTCCCTGGCCTTGGCCTTGAACGAGCACACGTCCCGAAGGGACCGCCAGCCGCGCAGGCGGCTGGCCTGTTCGCCTTAAACAGAAACCAGGATGCGATTCACCAACGCCAGCGCCGGCCCCACGAACAGGTTCACCAGACGGCCGCCAAACACAAACATCAGCAGGAGACTGATGATCCCCAACCGGTCGTAAATCTGCAGCAGGTTGGTCGGCAACAGGTGCCGGATCAGGTGTGAGCCATCCAGCGGCGGCAGCGGCAGCAGGTTAAAGAACGCCAAGAACAGGTTCAGCGTCAGCGCCATGTACAGCAGCAGCACGCTCGGAAACAGGGCCGGTGCCGCCTCCATCTGGCTCGGGTCAAACCCTCCAAACGCAAGTCCCCGCACCAGCTCCTGCGCCACGGGCGACGTTTTCGCCAGCACAATCAGCGCCACCACGCACACCAGCGAGATCAGCAAATTGCTCACCGGCCCAGCCAGCGTCGTCAGCACGTCATCCCGCTTGTAGTGCTTGAAGTTACGCGTATTCACCGGCGTCGGCCGCGCCCAGCCAATCAAAAACCGCCCACCGTACGGCCCCAGGAACAGCATCGCCAGCGGCAGCAGCACCGTCCCCACCGGGTCGATATGCTTCACGGGGTTCAGCGTCACCCGCCCCAGCATCCGCGCCGTCTGGTCCCCCAGCCGCGAGGCCGTCCACGCATGCGCCGCCTCGTGCAGCGACAGCGAAAACAGCAGCAGCACAAACTCGAAAATCTTGAGGACAATTTCTTGCTGAGACATAATGCGGCAGGCTGATCGTAGCACGCGACCCCCGTCCAGCCGTCTCGCTCTTCCGATCACACGTCCCGAAGGGACCGCCAGCCGCGCAGGCGGTTTGGTCTTTCGCAGTGTGTTGCGAATGGTTTTCGGTCAGCCGCTAACCCCTACGCCCCGTGCGCCCTACCCTCGCCACCTTCCTCGGCCCCGTCAAACCGCTTCGCGTCGCCCTTCTTCTTGATCTCCTTCGCCGGGATCCCGCCCACGATGCTCTCGTCCTCGACCGCTTTGGTCGCCACGCCCATCGCGCCGATCGTCGCATCCTTGCCCACGCTCACCCCGGCCATCACCGCCGTGTGGTACGTCAGGCGTGCGCCCGGGCCAATCTCGGTCTTGCGATTCTCCACGATCGAGCCGTCCACCGGGTCATGCGCATGCGAGTAAATCGCCGCAAAATCCGAGATCGAGGTGCCCTTCTTGATCACAATCTCCCCTCGGTCATCGAGGATCACGTACCGGTGAATCACGCAGTCGTCTTCAATCGTCAGGTTGTAGCCGAACGAGAACTCAATCCCGTGAAACAGCTTCACGTTCTTGCCCAGGTGTTTGAAAATATGTTTCCCCAGCATCGCGCGGAACCGCAGCCCAAGCCATTGGTTGATCGCGATCGGCGACCGGTCAAACATCTGCCAGAAATAAATCAGCGGCTTCACCAGCGCGTACTTCTCTTCGTCCACGTCCCCGTAGTACTCGGCCTCGAGCGTAATGTTCTTGGGGTCCAGCGATAGCTGCAGCACGTTATAGGGCAGTTCGCTGTTGAGGTTGAAGTTCAGCCGCCCACCCTTGGGCGCACCCAGCAGCAACTGGTGCAGGTTGTCGAGCACCAGCTCTTCGCGCAGCGCTGCCTTCTTGTTCTTGCCAATCTCACGATCCAGAAAGTCGATCCAGCGCTCGTACACTTCCTTCGCTTCGCGCGTCGGCTCCAGCTCGCGGTATCCATAACGGGGCATTTCGGTCGGTCTCCTCTGTCTTCTGCTCAGATGCACGGCGCCCCGCAAGGTCGCAGAAGCCTTGAGATCAAGACGCGCGCCACACTCGAAAGACTCTGAGGCCAGAACCGCCTGCGCGGCTTGCAGCCACTTCGTGGCGGGTGCTACTTACCCGTTCGACCCAGGCGCAGCACGACCCCGAGGTGCATCCCGCCACACCCTCCGCTTACACTCGCCCAGAGGAGAACGCGTGAACAGAAGAGAAATGGTCAAAGGCTCGCTCATCGCAGGAGCAGCAGCCACCATGATGGGCAACCCACTTGCCGCCCTGCCGCAGATCGGCGCACGCGTCAACAAGGTCCGCGGCCAGCGATTCGTCACCCTCTGCATCATGATCCGCACCACCCCGTGGGAGGTTTCACGCGACGTCAAGCTGCTCGACCGCGACGAGTCCGCGTGGCACACCCTCGAAGGCGTCCGCGCCCTCCGCGAAGCCTTCGCCACCGACAACCCAGACGGCAAACTCACCTGGGGCTTCACCCTCAACTCCCTCGACGACAAGCGCACCAACTACCAGCAGATCCGCGCCTATGCCGTGGAGTGCCACCACCGCTTCGGCGACGAGATCTCGTACTTCCCTGGCTACTTCCCCGCCATGTACCTGCCGCGCGAACGCATCAACCGCGAAATGACCGAGGCCCTCCAGATCATCACCGCCTTCGTCGGCAACGGCTATCGCCCGCAGGCCATCATGGGCGGCTTCCTCTCCGCCAACAACCTCCAGTACCTCGCCGAGAAGGAAAACATCCACGTCGCCCACGCGGTCATCTGGAGCCAGCACGCCATCGACGGCGGCGGCGCCGACGGCTCACCCTCCTACCCCTTCTACCCCTCCACCGAGCACTTCTGTAAGCCCGCGCAGGGCCCCTCCGACTTCATCGACTGCGCCAATCTCGACGGCTGGACCATGGACTTCATCTGCGCCCGCCGCTCCGGCGCGCTCGACCACAAGCTCACCGGCTACAACAGCCGCCGTGGCGTCGGCCCCATCGAAACCTACCTCGGCTGGGGTCTCGATCTCGGCCACCGCGAAGTCATGCACACCCAGGCGCTCCACTTCGACGAAGGCTTTGCCCGCAACGGCTACGGCTGGGTCACCAACATCTGGGAGGCGCAGCTCGTCTACGAGTTCGGCCTCGACCTCGTCTGCTCCGCCATGCGCATGTGGGTCACCGACACCAAGAAGCGCTGGCCCGACACCCGCTTCGTCACCTTTGGCGAGTACGGCACACTCTGGCGCGAGGCTTACCCCTCCAATCACGACTGGAACTACTCCTTCCTCGAGCGCGGCTCCGGCCTGGGCGACTCCTACAACAATCTCGAGATCGAGTGGTTCATGAACCGCAACTTCCGCCTCGCCCTGCTCCGCGACTGGCAGTCCGACACTCCACGCCAGGTCATCGATCTCACCCGCTACGACCTCGCCGCGCAGGAGCCGGCCGACCCGTCGCCCGAGCACCCCCACAAGAACTGGGACCTCATGAATCGCATCAACCAGAAACAGCTCCGCCCGCAGGACACCCCACGCCCCCTCCGCGCACTCGACCCCAACGACCTCGCCTTTGTCCTCGCCACCCTGCCGCAGCTCCGGCCGTACGTGTAACTCCGCCGCGCGCCTGTCGCTTGGCTGCGCCCAGCCCTTTGCCGGGCGGCGCTCCGCCGCGTATCCTTGCTCGCACGCGCGCCCCCGGCCTCGTTCACTCCCCGACGCCTCATACCTGGAGCATGGAGATGAAACCTAAAAACACCATCTGTCTCTGGTTCGACAAGGAAGCCGAGCAGGCCGCCCGCTTCTACGCAGCGACCTTTCCCGACAGTGCTGTTCACTCGGTCTACAAGGCTCCCGGCGACTACCCGGGTGGCCGCGAGGGCGACGTGCTCACCGTGGATTGCACTGTGGTCGGTATACCCTGCCTCGCCCTGAACGGCGGCAGCTACATCCGGCACTCAGAAGCCTTTTCCTTCCAGATCGCCACCGATGACCAGGCGGAAACCGACTGCTACTGGAACGCGATCGTCGGCAACGGCGGCGCCGAAAGCCAGTGCGGCTGGTGCCGCGACCGCTGGGGTATCTCCTGGCAGATCACGCCCCGTGCGCTCTCCGACGCGATTGGAGCGGGTGGCGACAAGGCAAAGCGCGCGTTCGAAACCATGATGACCATGCGCAAGATCGACATCGCCGCCATCGTGGCATCGCAACAAGGCTGACGCGCACCTCGATCCAACGGCCATCGCTCGGCCACACGGCAGTCCTTCTGCATGCGCGGCACCGGCAACGCCGCGCATGCATGAGCCTCTCAGGCAGGCGCATCCGCTACAGTCGCTCGAGCGGATCCAGAGCACGGGCCGCTATACCTGCGGCGAAAAGTCCGTGAGCTTCATAAACGTGTGCTCCAGCGTCACCACAAACTTTCCATCCTTCTCGGTCTCCGCCTGCAGCGCCACCCACTCCGGGTCCGCCCCGAACTTCGCCCAGCTCGCCGTCGCCGCCTCCCGGCTGCGATGCCGCAGGATGTAGATCAGCGTCCCGCCGCCGCCCGGCAACAACGCCGCCCCGTCCACCGCCGTCCAGTACGCCACCGGTTGCATGCCGCACCGCTTAAAGATCGCCGTCTCGCGCGTGCGAAAGCGATCCAGGATCTTGGGCTCCGTGCCCGGGTTCAGATGGTAGGTGCGCAGCTCGTACACCGTGTCCGGACCAATGCCGCCGTCCGCTGCTTCTCCCTGCGCCCTGGCCGCGCCGCCAGCCACCAGCGGCAGCAGTCCCGCCGCCGCGCCCATTCTCTTGATCACCGTGCGTCGATCGTTTCGTTTCATTAGCTGCACCTTTTCCCGCCCGTCCTGTCTGCGCACGATTCTAGAGCAGCCCACGCGGCTGCGCATCGCGCATCAGTTGAACCTGCCATCGCGGTAGTGGCGCATGCAAACAAGCCCGACAGTCCACGCCAGGAGCCACACCGAGTGACGCACAGGGGCTGCGTATTTGGCAGGACGCAAAAAAGCGGTATGCTATCCGCAAAGATCCCAGCATCACAAACGGGTATTCCCCTGCGACGAGAACGGGTAGCCCCCGACGCGCGCGACGAGATGGTGCAGGCCCCCGCAGGCCGATTCACCTATCCCGTCCGCGGCCGGAGTACCCGAACGAGCAGCACGAGAACGGGCCACGCGGCCGCCGCACACAACGGCTCGCGCGGTGCGCCCCCATCTGGAGGATCTCTCGCCATGAAGTTCGTCCGCGTCCCCGCCCTGGCATTGTCGTTCGTGGTGATCGCTTCGCTCGCTTGCTACGAGACGCTGCTCACGCAGTCCCTGAAGCGAAGCGCCGCATGCCTGTTCGTGGCGTTTCTGGTGTGTGTTCCCCTGTCGGCGTTGCTGCTACGAACGCCGCGTGCCCAGGCAGCCGACGCGCGAGCAGCGCACCCCACCCTGCAGCACCCCACACAAGCAGAGGCCGGGATCAAAGGCCGTGCCGCATCCGGCGACCCGGGCCTCGACGTCAGACTGAATCCTAGCCCCAGTCCCAATGCCGCTCCAGCTCCAGTTTCGATGGCAGGCCCGATTCCTGACCCCGTCCACGCACACCAGGACGCCCGCCACCCACTCCAGCGAGAATACCGCTGAGCTTGTAACCAGGCGAGGCTCCTTCAACCTACCGAGGTGCTAGCCCCGCCCCCACACACGCGGCCTCGCCGCCCCACGTCTCGCTTCTGAGACGTGGGCACCGCCAAGCTCCACGCGCAGCCTCCTCACACCGGCTCTACCGACCCACATCAAGCGCCAACACCGGCCCATCCCTCCGGGCACCCTCAAAACACACGCACCTACTCCAGCGAAAACACCGCCGCCACCGTCGCCGAGCGGTGCACCATCGGTGCCCCAAGGCTCAGCGTTTTGCGCATCGTCGGTGGACCATCCATCATCGCGGCCAATCCCACGCCACGCCCATTCATCGGCAGCACCCGCAACTGCGGCGCCTCGTTGCTCGCATACACCAGCGGCCCCAGCTTTGCCCCCAGCCCACTCGCCATCTGCGTCGCGATCGACTGCGCATGCTTCAGCGCCTTGCCCGCTGCCTCCGCGCTCAGCGAAGCCTCATCCGCCACAGACCACTCGATCGCCCCGCTCTGGTTCGCCCCTGCATCCACCGCTGCCGCCAGCACCCTAGCCGCCTCATCCGCCGAGCACCGCACCGCCCAGCTCTGCTGCGCCTGGAAGCGGTGCTGCATCTTCTCTTCTGCGCTCAGTGGGGTCGGCTGAAAATCCTGCACCGGCCCCGTGCCCTGCGACTCACTTTCAATCGCATCTTTGGCCACACCCTGCGCCAGCAGCGCCTTCACGATCGCCGTCGACGCACTGCCCGCCGCTACCGACACCTGCTCGGACGTCCCCCCATACAACTGGTAGCCCACGTGCACCACCGCCGTATCCGCCCGGCGCCCGGCATCCTCGGTCGCCGTCACTGCGATCGTCCGGTTCGCCCCACTTACCTGGATCTGCTGCGCCCCCGCAAACCGCGCCGCACCCCCGCACACCATCGCAACAAGCACACACACCTTCGCCGCCAACCCGATCTTCGCCATTCCCCGCCCCAGAGTGCTTCGTATGTGCGTTGCCCGGCGCACGCGCCAGGCACACTTTACACAGACACCTCGCACCCTGCTTTGGTTTCTATCCGGTCATCCCCGGTCCGGCCCATCTGCCAAGCACACCTGTGCGCGGCCGCCGGCAAGCAGGAGCGCGACAAACCCTTCTGCATCCATCGGGTGACGAGGTTGTCAGACACCAGGGCTGGCGCAGCGAGTCTTCTTCGGATCGCGCATTACGCTTACTTGTACTTCAGCCATAAGACATATCGGACGGTCCCCGCACCATCGAGCATCGGAGGGACTTACTGTTTCAGGATTGTGGGACGAGCTGTGGCGCCAGCACTACAACTTGAGCAGTGTTGGTGCGGCTCAAACCCTTGTAATTGCCGAGAACCCGGATTCTCAATTAGCCTGCATCGGAACAGTCCTGGAAATAGGTTGATTGGAAGAAAGGATGCCGGACGGGAGGCTCATGAAGATGCGACGCCGTGAAGTGCTTGGGGTACTTGCTGCCTCGGCAGGGGCAGCACTCCTGCCTACATCGCCTCTGGGCGCTGAGTCAGTATCGATCGCGAACACTTTGCCCAAGGAGAAGGTGACCGGTATCGGTGGCCTGTTTTTTCGCGCGCAGGATCCGAAATCCCTGGCGCAGTGGTATCAGGATCACCTCGGCGTCTTTGTGACGCCGCAGAAGAGCGACGAGCCTGTCTGGAATCAACAAGCGGGACCGACCAGCTTTACACCCTTTCCCGAGAAGACCAAGTACATCAGTGATCCGACGAAACAGTGGATGATCAACTTTCGTGTGTCCGACCTCGACAAGATGGTCGCGCAACTGGAATCAGCGGGCATCACGGTGAAGCTGGACCCCACGGCATACCCCTATGGTCGCTTTGCGCACACGCATGACCCGGAAGGCAATGCGATTGAGTTGTGGCAGCCTGGGACTTCGACAAAACCGGCGTGATCGCCGGAAGACGGCCCTCCGGAACTTCATCACAATCATCTCCAAGAATCGACCTTTCCTGGAGGAATGCTGCACCTAAGCCAAAGTACAAATGCCCCCGTCGTATCGAGTCCCTCTAAGACCCTCCAACGTCTCTCTTGTGGGATTTGCCATGGCGAAAGTTGATGGAACTTCTACGCAACGTAGGCCGGGATGGATTCGCAACATCACACTGCTCTTTGCTGGAGTTGGAGCGGTCCTCCTGGCGACCGTTTGGTACATGCTGCTCTCCGGTAAGCCGACATGGATGTCTCTGTCGCTCGCCGTCATCACGACGTTCCTCTCAGGATCTGCGTACGCCTTGAACATCCGTCATCAGCCAGGCCGGCTTCTGGGCTACGGCAGGAAGTACGTTCAGGTCCGCAGCCTGGACGAATGGACCGTATATCAATACGGGCTTCCTTTTGAGGCATCCTCACCCGCACAGCAGGAGGAAGCGTTCAGGCATTACCGGGTGGGCCTTCGTTTATTCCCAGCAAGACCGCAGGACATGGCTCCGAAGCAGAGTTCCTGGCAATGGCTTCTCGCATTGCTGATGCTGTCCGCCTTCATCACCTTGTCGGAGGCCGTTCACGGCTGGTACCGATTTCTGCTTCAAATCGGCTACTTCGCATGGTTGTGGGGCTGCATGCGCATTTCGCGACGCTTCATGGATACCCCTGCCGCCAGCAATCTCACCGAACTGCATCTGCGATGACAAGCGGAATCGACCTGAGCAGCAAGGCACTCCCGTCATACTCGCTTCAACAGCGTTAGCCTTGAAAACAGTGTGTGAGAAGCGACGTGCTGTATCGGCGTGCGGAGTCCGGGGGTGTTGTGAAGATCGAGAGCGCGATGACGCAGATCAGCGTACCTGCCAGCTACGCTGGACACATGCTTAATGGCATCCCTTTCCCAGGACTGTCTTCCCATGATTTTTCCTTCGCGACCTGTCGCTCTTCTTCTCGCCCTTTTCGCCATAGGATCGTCCGGGATCGCGCAGACTCAGACGCTCGCCCCTGTGAAGAGCTACGAAATGCCACCGTCCGGCCAAGTCACAGTTCCCGCGGAAGGAGGTCTCACCTTCCAGATGAAGGTGAATGGCCAAGGCCCTTATAAGACCGTGTTCGATACAGGCGCAGTCAATATCATCAGCGCCAGACTCGCAACACAACTCGGCTTGAACGTCGAGGAGAAGTCGATTGACATGGGCGCGATCGGAGGATCGGTGAAGGCAAGAACCGCCCATATAGATGAGCTCGCAATCGGCAATCTGACTGTCCATAATCAGAGCTTCTTTGTGATCGATATCCCAGCAGACCAAGGGACCCCCAGCTTCTTGTTGGCTGGGAGTTTCTGCTGGCCTTCGTTGTGCGCATGGATTTTCAACGCGACGAGCTCACCTTCATCGACCCCTCGCATTTCAGGAATGCCCGAGGCGCTGCTGTTCCGCTCATACTCAATGAACACGGCAACGGCGTTTATCTTGAAGCGAAGGTGGACGGTATTCCCGGGCGATTTCAACTCGACTCCGGAAACGAAATTGGCTTCTTCCTCAATGCGGCTTTTGTCGACCAGTACCACTTGCCCACCAGGCTTCACGCCACGCTTCGCGGCTGGAACGGCAAAGGCTTGGGCGGTGACTCACCCGACGCGTGGTTCACACGCCTTCATAGGCTTGAGCTGGGAAGCGTCATTCTGCGCGATCCTGTGGTCAGGCTGCAAACAGGCGACGATCATGACGTGCAGAAGCTCGCGGGCAATATCGGCCAGAGCATCTTGAAGCACTTCACGGTAATCGTGGATTGCCCCCACCGACTTATGTATCTGGAACAGGTTCCAGGGTGGGATGCCCCTGAGGTCTTCAACAGAGCAGGTCTGATCTATGACGAGCAAGCCGGTGGAGACGAGATAAAGACCGTCTTACCCGGCGGTCCCGCTCAACTCGCAGGCCTTCGCCCAGGCGATCTGATTACGGCTATCAACGGGAACAAGCCGCTGGAGGAAGGCAGGATCCAGTCTTCACGCGACCTGCTGGAACTGTGTTGCACCTGTCTATCCGCCGAGACGGCGTCGAGCGCACCTATGCCGTAAAACTGCGGGATGTGCTCTGATGCCAATGGCTGTCGGAAGCGACACGTCCACTTATCGTTAGCACCTCCGCTACTCTCGGAAAACAGCATTTTCGAAAAGTTGCGGGTGTCTCATCTCTCGCGCCTAAAACGTGGAACCCGCGGCCTTCACTCAACCAGGAGGAGATACCAACGCTTCACCAACGCACGCTTGAATCCTCTCGTGACCAGAACTCCAACGTTCACTCCAAAGAAAATGTGGCCGACACCCAGCCGAGCACCTTAGTCGAGAACCTTAGTCGAGCACCTTAGTCGAGCTGCGGCGGGATCACAGCGCGCAGACGCACCTTCCGCCACCGTGTCGCCTCGCTCCTACCACCTGCCGCACCACCGACGCGCTCAGGCTTGGCTCTCTGCTCGTTCAGCTACGCCTCACCGCCCACCGAACGCTCGCAACCCAGCCAGCACACGCACGGCCGCACCACTTTCCACCGCCTCGGCAGCACGCTCCAGCCCTTCGGCAAGCGTTGCCGCCACCCCGCCCACCACCAGGGCAGCACCGGCATTCAGCAACACGATCTCCCTCGCAACCCAGCCAGCACACGCACCGCCGCACCACTTTCCACCGCCTCGGCAGCACGCTCCAGCCGCTTCGGCAAGCGTTGCCGCCACCCCGCCCACCACCAGGGCAGCACCGGCATTCAGCAACACGATCTCCCGCCGCGCTCCGCGATCCTGCCCGGTGATCACCGCTTCGATCAACGCCGCGCTTGCCCGCGCCGTGGCTCCGCCGCGCAGCTCGGCTACCTCGGCCACGCGCAGCCCCAAGGATTCCGGCTCGATCCGCTCCCGCGCCACCACGCCCCCGCGCACCGTCGCCCACACCGATGCCCCGGTCACCGTCAGTTCGTCCAGCCCGCGGAGCGTGCCGCCGCCCCCGCTTGACCCTGCGTCCACCCGGACCTCCCCGTGCACCACCCAGCTATGCCGCGTGCCCAGCAGCCGCAGCGCTTCGGCCACCACCGCGATCCGTTCCGCCGCATACACCCCCACCACCTGTGCCGCCGCGCCCGCTGGATTGGTGAGCGGCCCCGCCAGGTTAAAGATCGTGCGAAACGGGAGCGCGCGCCGCACCGGCGCCACCCGCGCCATCGCCGGGTGCAGCATCGGCGCCAGCAGAAACATGAAGCGCGTCGCCCGCAGGCACTCCGCCGCCTCCGCCGGTGCCAGCGCGATCGGCACCCCCAGCGCCTCCAGCACGTCGGCCGAGCCGCACCGCGAAGTCACCGCCCGGTTTCCATGCTTGGCGATCCACGCTCCTGCGCCCGCCGCCACCAGCCCCGCTGCCGTCGAAATGTTCAGCGTGTCCAGCCCGTCGCCGCCCGTCCCGCAGGTATCCACCAGCAACGCGCGCTCCGCCTCTTCCAGCGGCACCCGCGTCGCGGCCGCGCGCATGGCCTCGGCAAACCCGCACAGCTCCTCCGCCGTCTCACCCCGCCGCGTCATCACCGCCAGCATCGTCGCCAGCCCCATCTCCACCGCGACCGGCAACGTCCGCGCCAGACCGCCAACCACCACGCCAGCCTGGCCTTCGGGCTCCGCCAGCAGCGTCTCCAGCAAGCCACGCGCCTCGGCACGCCCCAGCGTTGCCCCCTGCTCCACAACTGCCTTCACCAGCGAACGAAACTCTTCAGTCTGCACACACACATCCTAGCGTCCGTTCCCCATCCCGGCCTCAAATCCCGGCCTTCGCCGGCGGCACACGCCCCTGCTTCCCGCATCCCAAACCGAAGAGCTCCGCCCGCGCTGCCCCAGGCACGCCGCACCCGAAAGGATCCCCATGCCGTTCCAGAAAGCCCTGCCCGTCGCCGACCTGCCCCCGGCACCAAAAAGGCCGTCCAAATCGGTGACACCGAGATCCTGCTGATCCACACCGCGGAGCAGACCCTCCACGCCGTTGAAGCCAAGTGCCCCCACGCCGGAGCGCCCCTCGTCGACGGCGCCGTCTGCAACGGCCGCCTGATCTGCCCCTGGCACACCGCAACCTACGCCCTTGCCGGCGACGCCCTCCCGAAGGCACCCTGCTCGAGCCGCCCGCCCTGCGCTCGCTCCGCCACTACAGCGTCGAGATCGAAGGCGACTCCATCCTGGTCGACCCCGCCCCCATGAACCACCCCACCCTCGCCGCCTACAACAGCGAAGCACCCGCCCCGGCCCTCCACCCCGAGCGCCACATCGTCACCATCGGCGGAGGCGCCGCTGCTGCCGCCGCCGTTACCGCGCTCCGCCAGGGCGGTTTCGCCGGCCGCCTCACCGTCATCGATCCCATCCTCAACGAACCGGTAGACCGCACCAACCTTTCCAAGATGACGCTCGCCGGCAAGAAGCCCGCCGACACCCTGCCTCTCTGGTCCCCCGAAGAGCGCGCCAACCTCCGCGTCGACCGTCTCGAGGCCAGCGTCACCGCCCTGGACGGCACAGCCGGCACCCTCACCACCTCCACCGGCCAGGCGCTCCAGTTCGACGCCGCCTTGTTCGCCC
The DNA here is from genome assembly GCF_003858395.1 of Acidipila sp. EB88. Lineage (GTDB taxonomy): Bacteria > Acidobacteriota > Terriglobia > Terriglobales > Acidobacteriaceae > EB88. The sequence goes on from NZ_QWEV01000005.1 coordinate 749,817, forward strand.
CGGTGGTACACCCAAAACGCTCGGCATCCCCGGCGAAGATCTGCCCCATGTCGTCTCCATCCGCCACGTAGCAGACGTCGAGCACATCGCCACCCTGCTCGGCGGCCAGCCCGAAGGCAAAACAGCCGTGCTCATTGGCGACAGCTTCATCGCCTTTGAGGCCGCCTCCGCCCTCACCACCCGCGGCCTCAAGGTCACCGTGGTCGCCCAGAGCGAGCAGCCCTTTGCCAAAAAGTTTGGCCCCGACGCCGCCAACGCCATCCTAGCCCTCCACAAGAGCAAGGGCGTCACCCTCAAGGCCAGCTCCGACGCCCAGTCCATCTCTGCCGAATCCGTCACGCTCAAATCCGGCGAAACTCTCCCCGCCGACCTCGTCCTCGTCGCCATCGGCGTCCAGCCCGCCACCGGTTTCGCGCACGGCCTGCCGCTTGAGCAAGACGGCGGCATCCCCGTGGCCCCTTCGCTCCAGGCCGCACCCCATGTCTGGGTCGCCGGCGACGTCGCCTCCGTCGAAGGCGTGCGCATCGAGCACTGGCGGCTCGCTCAGCAGCACGGCCGCTCCGCTGCCGGCGCCATGCTCCTTGCCCTAGGCGCGTCGCCTCTCGAGCTCCCCGCGCCCGAGCGCGAACCCTTCCACGGCGTCCCCTTCTTCTGGACCGCGCACTTCGGCAAACGTTTCGGCTACGTCGGTCACGCGAGCGACTGGGACGAGCTCCAGATCGACGGCGAACTCGGCACCGCCCCCGACGGAAGCGCCACCACCGACCCCGCCTTCCTCGCCTACTACGTCAAGGACCAGCAAGTCGCCGCCATCCTCGGCTGCGGCAAAGACTCTGCCATCGCCGCCCTGGCCGAATCCATGCGCTCCCCACTCACCCTCACGGAGGCCCGCACCGCAGCCGCCAACGCCTGACACCCGCAGCTTCCACGCCTGCCCCAACGCCGCTTTTCAACCCCCTTGAGCAATGCCTGTCACCCCACGTCTCGCCCCTGGGACGTGGGAACCACGGCAGCGCGCCTCCTCCTGTCAATCCCCAAACCGGGCAATTCGGCCCAGAATGGGAAAAGGCCTCGTTCCCCTTTTGGAACGCGCCAGATCACCGCAAACGCGGCCAGTGCCCGCAAAACAACCCTCAAGGCCCCGCATAAGCGCCCATCCACCGCGCCCAGGCACGCGGCGCACACCTTACACGAACCACCCCAACAACACGCCAACAAACCGCGATGCATAGATATGCAACGCCCCTCTCAAAAGTCCGGTAATACGAGGTATCACCATGCATACATATGCACCAGACCCATAAACCCCGCATATCTATACATCCGCATTTTCCACAAACACGCATTTTGCCGTTCACCCGCCACGAAGTGGCCGCCAGCCGCGCAGGCAGTTTGCCCTGCCCGCGCCCTTGCCTCGCCGCCCACCCCTGACAACCCCAAAACCCTCGCTGTACTATGGGTGCGTCTGCAGCCCCAGGGCTCCGCAGCGCCTAAACTCATGAAAATTCACGAATACCAAGCCAAAGAGATCCTCCGCGAGCACGGCGTCCCCGTGCCCCAGGGCGAAGTCGCCAACACTCTGGAAGAAGCGCTTGAAGTCGCGAAGCGGCTCATGCTGGGCGGCGCCACCGGCGTCGTGGTCAAGGCGCAGATCCACGCCGGCGGCCGCGGCAAGGGTGGCGGCGTCAAGGTCGCGCGCACCCTCGACGAGGCCGAAACCTATGCCTCGCAGATCCTCGGCATGCAGCTCGTGACCCACCAGACCGGTCCCTCGGGTCAGCGCGTCCAGCGCCTGCTCATCGAGGAGACAGCCGCCATCGATCGCGAGCTCTACCTCGGCATCGTGCTCGACCGCGCCCAGTCCCGCCTCGTCTTCATGGCCTCGCAGGCCGGTGGCATGGAGATTGAAGAAGTCGCCGCCAAGGACCCAGACGCCATCCGCAAGGTCTCCATCGACCCAGCCGTCGGCTTCCAGCCCTACCAGGCCCGCGAGCTCGCCTTCGCCCTCGGCCTCAAGCCCACCCAGCTCGCCGCCGCCGTCAAGTTCATGCGCGGCCTCTACGACGTATTCGTCGCCACCGACGCCACGCTGCTCGAGATCAACCCCTTCATCACCACCAAGGACGACAAGCTGCTCGCCCTCGACTGCAAGCTCACCTTCGACGACAACGCCATGTTCCGCCAGAAGGGCCTCAAAGAACTCCGCGACCTGGCTGAAGAAGACCCTCTCGAAGTCGAAGCCTCCAAGTTCGCGCTCAACTACATCAAGCTCGACGGCAACATCGCCTGCATGGTCAACGGCGCGGGTCTCGCCATGGCGACCATGGACATCATCCAGTACGCCGGCGGTAGCCCGGCCAACTTCCTCGACGTCGGCGGCGGCGCCAACCAGCAGCAGATCGAGAACGCCTTCTCCATCCTGCTCTCCGACAAGAACGTCCAGGCCGTCTTCATCAACATCTTCGGCGGCATCCTGCGCGTCGACACCCTCGCCCAGGGCGTCGTACAGGCCGCCAAAAACCTCGACGTCCAGGTCCCCATCGTCCTGCGCCTGGAGGGCACCAACGTTGAAGAAGGCCGCCAGATCCTCAAGGACTCCGGCCTCGCCTTTGAAGTCGGTGACACGATGCTCGACGCCGCCCAGAAGGTCGTCGCCGCCGCCGCCCGCCGCACCGGCATCAGCACTGGAGCCGCCCACTGAGCGAGCCGGCTTATCTGGAAGGCGCGCCGCTCCAGCCCGGCGGAAAGGCGGCTCCCACAACGCTGCTGTTCGATACCTTCGGCACCACTGCCGATTGGAAGAGCAGCCTGGTGGAGCACTGCGCCGCCATCGCCGCGGCCGCAGGTCTCCGGGCGGACTGGCCCGCCTTTGTCACCGAATGGCGCTCGCTTTACCAGCCCGCCATCGCGCCCGTCCGCGACGGCCAGCGCCTCTGGGCCGACTTCGACGAACTGCACCGCGAAACCCTCGACACCCTGCTGCCGAAGTACGCACTCAACACCCTCAGCGACGCCGACCGCGACCACATGGTCTACGGCTGGCACCTGCTGCACGGCTGGCCCGACACCGTGCAGGGTCTCACCCGTCTCAGGCAGCGGCACATCCTCGGCGCGCTCTCCAACGGCACCACCCGCCAGCTTGTGGACATGGCGAAACGAAGCGCCTTTCCCTGGGACGTCATCTTCGGCGCCGACCAGTGGCAGACCTACAAGCCCGCACCCGCGCTTTATCTCGGCGCCCTCAAACTGCTCAAAGCCCCGGCATCCTCGGTCGTCATGGTCGCCGCACACAACAACGACCTCCAGGCCGCGCAAAACCACGGCCTGCAAACCGCATTCATCCACCGCCCCACCGAAGACCCCGCACCCACCGCCCGTTACACCTACATCGCAACCGACTTCAACGACCTGGCAACACAGCTCGGTTGCTGATGCCAACAGGAGAGCAGAGCGTGGCAGCCGGCTCCAACGCGCGCAGTCGAACGGGTTCCCGCCTCTGGGGCCTGCTCGTCCCCGTGCCGCTTGCCGCGCCGCTGGCTGTTCCGCGGGTTGTGCCGCCCTCTGTGGCGTTTGCCGGCCAGCCGCTCCAGCAGGCCGGTAGCGGCCCCGTACTCACCGAGGAGCCGCAGTATCAATCCATCTGCAAAGCCGCCGTCCAGCCATCACTGCCGCCAGAGGCTGCCGTGCTTGCCGCTGCTTCCCGGTCAGAGCCACCAGCCTGCGACGAGGCGACGGACTACTACGGCTTCGGCAAGGCACCCGATTACCCCGCCGCGCTGCGCTGCGCTTACAGGCATCGCGCCCAGCCCACCAACGCATTTGTGGAGGGCCCGCTCACCCTCGGCATGCTCTATGCCAATGGCTACGGCGTGAAGCAGGACTACGCCCTCGCCGTCCGGTTCGCCTGCGAAGCCGCCGGCAACAGTGCTTCCGCGGAGACTGAGCTGCGCGTCAGCCGCCTCGAAGCACTTCGTGACGGCAGGCTCCTGCCGACGAAGCCTTTTGACCTCTGCGACGACGCGACCTCCGGCGCCATGGGCAGCTACTGTGAGGGCATCGCACAACGTCTTGCCGACGTCGGCCGCACCCAGCGTCTTCAGGCACTCCGCGCGCAGCTTCCCCCGCAGGCACAAGCCATGCTGCCCGGTCTCCTTGCCGCGGAGCGCGACTTTGAGCATGCCCGCGGCAAAGGCGAGTACGCCGGCGGCGGCGGCACTGGCTCTGCCGGCTTTCAGTTGCTCGACCAAGGGCAGCTACGCGAGCAGTTCCTCATCAACCTGACGCGCTTTGCCGCCGGCGACCTGCCCCACGCCACCCCTGCCGATCGTCTGCGGGCCGAGCAGCAGTTGAAAGCAGCCGCTGCCTCGGCTCAGGCTCGCTACGCCACCCCGCAGCCTTACGCAACCGCCCTCGACCCGACCCCCAAAAGCCTCGCCGCCACTCAGCAGGCCTGGCAGGCTCTCTACCAGGCCTGGCTGCGCTTCGTCCCCGTCGCCTACCCGCATCTGCCCATCGATCGGGCGGCGACGGAACTGCTTCACCTGCGCATCCACCAGCTCACAAAGAGCGAGCTATGACAGAAAGACACAAGACCCCCTGCGCGCGAGGCGGCCACTTCGTGGCGGGTCTACCTGAGAAGCTTTGGCTCTCACGAAACACACGTCCCGAAGGGGACCGCGAACCGCGCAGGCGAGTTTAAGCCTCTACCTATCTTCTGAAGGAGCACCAAACCATGGCAGTGCTAGTCGACAAGAACACCCGCCTCATCGTGCAGGGCATCACCGGCAAAGAAGGCACCTTCCACGCCAAGGGCTGTGCCGAGTACGGCACCAGGGTCGTGGGCGGCGTTACTCCGGGCAAGGGCGGAACCACGCACGAGGGATGGCCGGTCTTCGATACGGTCGAGGAAGCCGTGCGCGAAACCGGCGCCAACGCCACCGTCATCTTTGTCCCGCCGCCGTTTGCCGCTGACGCCATCCTCGAGGCCAATGCCGCCGCACTGCCGTTGATCATCTGCATCACCGAGGGCATTCCCACCAACGACATGGTCGAGGTCTGGTCCGTGCTCCGGCATTCGCCCTCCGTGCTGATCGGCCCCAACTGCCCCGGCGTCATCTCGCCCGGCAAGGCCAAGATCGGCATCATGCCCGGCCGCATCCACAAGGAAGGCTCCGTCGGCATCGTCTCTCGCTCCGGCACCCTCACCTACGAGGCCGTCTACCAGCTCACCCAGCGCGGCATCGGCCAGTCCACCGCCATTGGCATCGGCGGCGACCCCATCATCGGGACCACCCACACCGACGCCTTGAAAATGCTCAACGAAGACCCCGAGACCGAGGCCATCATCCTGATCGGCGAGATCGGCGGTACCGCCGAGGAGACCGCCGCGGCCTACGTCAAGGAACACGTGCGCAAGCCAGTCGTCGGCTTCATCGCCGGGCAGACCGCGCCCCCGGGCCGCCGCATGGGCCACGCCGGCGCCATCATCTCCGGGGGCCAGGGCACCGCAGCCGAGAAGATGAACGCGCTCCGTGAGGCAGGCATCCACGTCGTCGAATCCCCCGCCGCCATCGGCGAGACAGTAGCCCGCGTGCTGAAACACGCGCGCCCCTGACTTCGCCCGCTCGATCGCCGTCCCCCTAAAAACCAACCGCACCCAAAGAAACCCAATTCCAATGGAAAAAAGGACGGGAGCCCTGACGGGCTCCCGTCCTTTTTGGTCTCAAGAGCGGGCGCTTCTATTGATTCGCAGGTAATCGGTTTGGCCACCCCATCACAAAAAGGTAACCTTTTCAGCCACCCCACCCCCTGCAACACTGTGAAGGCGCGGTGAGACGTTACAAAAGTTCACTTTATCCGCACGAAAGCACGCTACTTACATCTCGCTCAGTCGTTTCGGTAACTGTTTTGATGCCAATAGTAACCATTAATGGTAACAAATAAAAAGTTATGCCACAGTGCCTCATCGACTTGCCGAATAGCCTTTCGTGTAGTAGCGAGCTCGGCTAGGCTCCTGCGTAGAGAAACCCTTTCTAGGAGAACTACCAGATGATCTCGGTCAAACACTTTGCAGCCCTCTCGTCACTCCTGCTCGCCTCCATGCCTTTGCTGGCTAGTAACGCACTCGCCGCAGTGTCCGTCTCCCCTGCCGCCAATCTTGATGGTCGCCTCGTTGTAATCGCAGCGCAGGAGGGTCCCACCGGTACCGTCCGCAACCCTTGGGGTTCCGTCGCAGAGGGTCCTGCTGGTACTGTGTGCAATCCATGGGGTTCCATCGCAGAGGGTCCTGCTGGCACAGTGCGCAATCCCTGGGGTTCCGTCGCTGAAGGTCCTGCTGGCACCGTGCGCAACCCCTGGGGTTCCATCGCAGAGGGTCCCGCGGGCACCGTGCGTAATCCCTGGGGTTCCGTCGCAGAGGGTCCTGCTGGCACCGTGCGCAATCCCTGGGGTTCGGTCGCAGAGGGTCCTGCTGGCACAGTGCGCAATCCCTGGGGTTCCGTCGCTGAAGGTCCTGCTGGCACCGTGCGCAATCCCTGGGGTTCCGTTGCAGAGGGTCCTGCTGGCACCGTGCGCAATCCTTGGGGTTCCGTTGCAGAGGGTCCTGCTGGCACCGTGCGCAATCCCTGGGGTTCGGTCGCAGAAGGACCCGCTGGCACCGTGCGCAATCCCTGGGGTTCGGTCGCAGAGGGTCCTGCTGGTACTGTGCGCAATCCATGGGGTTCCATCGCAGAGGGTCCTGCTGGCACAGTGCGCAATCCCTGGGGTTCCGTTGCAGAGGGTCCTGCTGGCACCGTGCGCAATCCCTGGGGTTCGGTCGCAGAAGGACCCGCTGGCACCGTGCGCAATCCCTGGGGTTCGGTCGCAGAGGGTCCTGCTGGTACTGTGCGCAATCCATGGGGTTCCATCGCAGAGGGTCCTGCTGGCACAGTGCGCAATCCCTGGGGTTCCGTCGCTGAAGGTCCTGCTGGCACCGTGCGCAACCCCTGGGGTTCCATCGCAGAGGGTCCCGCGGGCACCGTGCGTAATCCCTGGGGTTCCGTCGCAGAGGGTCCTGCTGGCACCGTGCGCAATCCCTGGGGATCCGTCGCGGAAGGTCCTGCTGGTACTGTGCGCAATCCCTGGGGTTCCGTTGCTGAAGGTCCTGCTGGCACCGTGCGCAATCCCTGGGGTTCCGTTGCAGAGGGTCCTGCTGGCACCGTGCGCAATCCCTGGGGTTCGGTCACAGAGGGTCCTGCTGGCACCGTGCGCAATCCTTGGGGTTCGATGAACGCGTAGAGCACTAGTCACCACTGTGGTGGCTTGGTAGGCTGTTCGTAGAGGCGGGGTGAGTGACTAAAGGTGCTTTAGACCTCGATAAAGCGATCCTCATCAGCGGCGGGGTACTTGACGCTTGCCTTTGCGCTTCCATGTGGGCTCGGAAGAGCTGGAAGGTGTTTCCGGCTCTTTTCCTGTTCGCGCTTCTGGATCTACTTGCGAGCATCTGGTTTGGGAACGTCGATCCGGTGGCCAGCCGGCTGCTTTTTGTACGCACTTATACGGCCTATGACCTGGCCAGCTTCAGCCTTCAGATGTGGCTCCTTTACGAGATCGCACGAGCGGTGCTTCGCCCTGCCGGCGTCTGGCATCGGGAGGCTTTTAAAGCTCTCTCCATGGCTGCCGTTGCTGGCGCCTCGCTGGCGGCAGGCGCCACCCTGCTGATGCAGCCCAACAATGTGCACGGCCCGGCGGCGCTGGAGCTGCGGGCCGAGATGTTTGCCAGTCTGCTGGCGTGTGAGATCGTGGTGGCCATGATGCTCTCGGCAAAGGAGGTCGGACTGCCCTGGCGCAGCCATGTCATGGCGGTCGGACAGGGCTTTATGGCCTGGTCGCTGGTGCTGGCCTCTCTGGAGGGACTTTCCGCGTACCTGGGCCCGACCCATCCGTACTACAAAGCGCTCTATTATGTCCGCAGCCTTAACTACCTCGTAACTCTCGGCTACTGGACTGTCTCGCTTTGGCGCAAAGAGCCAGCAAGGCAGCCAATTTCGCCCACTTTGCGAAAGTATGTTGTTGCTTTACACGAAAAGGTTCAATACGATCTCGGCAAGGTCGGTCACTGAGGAGACCAGCTCTCTATGCATGCTCTTGCATCTCTCGTTTGTTTTGGGATGGCCATTCTGGCAATGGGTGGCACTGCCGTTTATGCTCGACGCTCCTCCATCCGGCTGGATGGCCGGAACTGGGAGGACATCCTGTCTGCCATGGAACCCATGGATGTGGACGGGCTTCACTGCGTCGCAACCGATTACCTGGACCCGCAAAAGGGACAGATCTCCATGGAACCGGAAGTGATCTGGCACCTGCTCGGCGGGGAGCTTGGATTGCGCCGTATGCGCAACAACGCTGACCTGCTGCTCTCGCTGGCTGCCCACGCAGCACAGTGGAACACGGAGGAAGGCGCGATTGTTGCAGAGCGTATGCGGCGAGACGCCCTGAGGCTTCGCTCCGCTCTCCGGCAGATCCGGCTCGGCATGTTCTCGCAGATCTTCACGGGACGGCACTGGGTTTCCGTTCCCTTCCAGCTCCAGGAAGCCGCATCCGCGTATTACCTGATGCGCCAAAGACTGCTCGCCCTCTATGAGACCAGCCACGTGGGCCTGCTTCCTCAGCTCGCTCAGGCAATCTAAGCTTTCTGTGCACTTCAAGGACGAAGCGGCGCTCCTGCTACCAGGAGCGCCCTTTTGGCGTTGGCTTCTTTTACACTGGATAACAGTGTCCGGCCTCGGCCTCAAGACACATTAAGAGAATTTAGGAGAGTCAACCCGTGTCTGAACGGACTTTTAGCATCCTCAAGCCTGACGCTGTGCGCAAAGGCGACGCTGCCGCGATCCTCGCCGCCATTGAAAAGGCCGGTTTCAAGCTGGTCGCCATCAAGAAAATCACCATCTCGAAACAGCAGGCAGAAGGCTTCTACCATGTGCATGCGGCCCGACCGTTCTTTGGTTCCCTGTGCGAGTTCATGTCTTCGGGCGCTATCTTCCCGATGGTGCTTGAAAAAGACAACGCCATTGCTGATCTGCGCAAGCTGATGGGCGCCACTAACCCGGCTAATGCCGAAGAGGGCACAATTCGTAAGCAGTTCGCAGCCTCGATTGAGGAGAATGCGATCCACGGTTCCGATGCACCGGAAACTGCTGCTTTCGAGATCGGCTATTTCTTCGCCGGCTACGAGCTGGCCTAAGTAGCGCGCGGTGGGGGCCGGGCAGCCGGTCCTTCGATCCCGCAGTTTGTCAGGCTCACCTACCCTGCGTGCGCCCAACGCTGAAACGATGGCTATGACCCAGTCTGCCTTTCCGCCGGTGGCGTCCTGCCCGGGCGAGACCCTTTTGATGGAAGCGATCGCGCCGCTGCAGACACTGCTGGCGCAGCATCCACTGTATGGTTCCATTCGCTCCCTCCAGAAGCTGCAGCTTTTTATGGAATCCCACGTGTTTGCCGTGTGGGACTTCATGTCTCTGCTGAAGTCACTGCAAAACAGCCTTACCTGTGTGACGGTTCCCTGGGTGCCTTCGGCAGACCCGGCAAGCCGACGCCTGATCAACGAGATCGTGCTCGGCGAAGAAAGTGACACCTACCAGGGCAAGGCGATCTCCCACTTCGAGCTGTACCTGGCCGCGATGGAGAGCTGCGGCGCGGACACACAGCCCATGCGATCTGCTCTTCGAGCCCTGAGCAATGGGCAGACAGTACCGGCAGCGCTGGCCGCAGCCCCCCTCGAAGCGCGGGATTTTGTGGCCTCGACCTTTGCGGTGCTCACCCATGGAGCGACCCACCAGGTCGCGGCCGCCTTTACCTTCGGCCGGGAAGACCTGATTCCCGACATGTTCTCTGCATTTGTGCGTGAGCTGGACGCAACGCTGCCGGGCCGCATCGCACCTTTCCGCTACTACCTCGAGCGGCATATCGAGATGGATGGCGATGAGCATGGACCGATGGCCCTGCAGATGATTCGCCAGCTCTGCACGACCGCCTGGCACTGGGAAGAGGCCACGGAAGCAGCATTGGGAGCACTCCGGGCGCGGTTGTTCTTCTGGGACGGCATCCATGCGCGCATACAGGCGGAAGAAGGATCGGCAGCCGGTAGCTTTCCGAAACAGTACAAACCGGGGCGCGGCTGATCCGTTTCAGGCGCTTGCATCGGTGTCGCGCGGCCGGGAGCGCACTAGGATCAGGATGTAAGTAATCAGGTTTGGTAATCACAGCACCGGGTGCCGGCTTCTGCGCATGCCCGGATGAGAACCAGCAGGGAGTTACACGCCTGCGCGGGTTTCCATCTCGGCACGCATCAAGCCGAGGCGCTCTTCCAGCATGTCTCGCTGAATAACCGAAGCATTGCCATCTTGCAGCAGAGTTTCGAGGCGCTTTATCCGCGCCTCGAGCTGCAGATTCGAGTAGAGCTGGATCCGGTGGATTTCACGGCTCCGCTCCCCTTCCATGGTCGCCGGCGCCACATCCCGCGCACGCGGCTGTTCCATTTGGTCCCCCTGCAGAATGCGACGGACATTCTCCGCAACGAAGTCGAGATTGGCGCGAATTTCATTCTCATTCCGGCACAAGGGGCCAGGTGGCAGCAGGATCCGAAGTAGGATGCTGCCGTCGGGCTGGAGCTGCGTAAACCACATCAGGATGCGCGAGTGCATCTTGCCGACAAACCGGAAGATGTTGGACGAAATGAACTCCCCCTGCTCCTTATCGACAGCCAGAATCAGGCAGCCATTCTGGCGCAAGAGGGAGCGGGTGTGCAGCAGCACCGCATGGTCGGTCCGGATCGCCTTGACGTTTTCGTCGTTCCAGAGAGAAACCTCGTTGTCTCCTACGGGTTCGCGAGCGATCACGCGCAACTGGCGCGTCTCGCCGGCCATACGCCGGGCCAGTGGGATGAACAATTTGACGAAAGGAATATGGGCAGAGCAGCACACAAAGCCGCCCGGCTCCGCGGCGTACTCCCGCAGCACATCCTCCCTTCAACCACGATGGGGATGTGAAAGGCGGTCTTGTAGTTGGAAAGAATATCGAGAAACCGATGCAGCAGCCGGGCGTCCAGCGAAGCGCTCGAGGCATGATCCAATGATTGGGCGAAGCGACTGCTGCTGCGCGCAAGAAAGCGGGAGATCGCCAGCACAGCGCGGTACCAACGACTGGGTGGAAGCAGCGTCGCGACAAGCCAGCCAGTGAATAGAAAACTGTTGTTGACGAGCTTCTCTCTCGCCGCCCTCAGCTTGATTTTTAAAGCCATGCGCTTGTCAAACCGTACCGCCAATTGCCCTCGAGATACATCATCCTGTCCACTCAATGCCAACGCCATCGCGAAGCTGTCCTCCAGCTTTTCTGTCATGTACGCCGGCACACAGCTATCTGCACGGTGAGTGAGTAGATTTTACCTACTGGGCTACCCTATGAGACTCTAAACGCGAATTCATAGTATCCCGGCAATCAAGCACTTCCAACATTCTTTCCAGATGCTGGTTACTTTTGCAGGAAATATGTCTCATCGAGAGACGATGTTCGGAAGAAATCTGGTGCGCCCGGCAAGATTCGAACTTGCGACCTTCCGCTTCGGAGGCGGACGCTCTATCCAGCTGAGCTACGGGCGCGCGGCACTGGGAGTGCGCTGCTCCAGCTTACTACGGAATCCGGCCCCCTCGCGAGCGACCAGGATCACGCGGCCGGGCTGTAGCCCGAATACCCTGCCGGGTCGCTCGGGCTACGCCCGCTCCGCGCGCGCTTTCTGTTCCAGCAGTGCCATGCTGGACTGGATCAGTTCCTTGGCGCCGTCGATCCCGGCGAGTACCGCCTGCAGATCCAGCGCTGGCTTGGACGGGTTGCGGTTCGACACGCAGTAAACCCCGTGCTGGCCGATCAGGATCAATGCATCGGTCAGCACGTCGAGCGCAACCGCCAGGCGTCCGCGCTCCTCGCCCAGCATGAACTCACTCCGCTCCAGTTCCTCGCGGCGCTCTTCAAACACACTGCGCGCCACCTACCACTCCCTCGCCGGTGAGTCGTCCGGGGTAAGCGGCGTCGAAGCCGGTGGCCCCTTCCAGCGCAGGATCGGCTTGCGCGCGGCCCCGGTTTCATCGAGGCGAGAGATACGCGTGGAGTGCGGCGCGGCCAGGATCACGGCCGGGTTCTCTTCTGCCTCGCGCGCGATCTGGCGCATGGCGTCCACAAACAAATCCAGCTCTTCGCGCGATTCGCTCTCGGTCGGCTCGATCATGAGCGCTCCCGGCACGATCAGCGGGAAGCTGGTGGTGTACGGATGGAAGCCGTAGTCGATCAGCCGCTTGGCGATGTCGCCCGTCTTGATGCCGTTCCGGGTCTGACGCCGGTCCGAGAACACAACCTCATGCATGGACGGCGTCTTGTACGGGAGGTCGTACAGGTCTTCCAGCTTCGCCCGGATGTAGTTCGCGTTCAGCACCGCGTCCTCGGTGGTCTGGCGCAGACCGTCCGGGCCATTCGCGAGGATGTAGGCCAGCGCGCGCACAAACATGCCAAAGTTGCCGTAGAACATGCGCACTCGGCCTACTGACTGCGGACGGTCGTAGACCAGGTGGTGTATCCCGGCACCATCAGTCTGGACCACGGGGGTCGGCAGGAACGGCTCCAGGATGGCCTTGCAGGCCACGGGACCCGACCCCGGACCACCCCCGCCATGCGGCGTGGAGAAGGTCTTGTGCAGGTTCAGGTGCATCACGTCCACCCCGAAGTCCCCGGGACGCGTTTTGCCTACCAGCGCGTTCATGTTGGCGCCGTCCATGTAGAGCAGGGCGCCCTTGGCATGCAGGATCTCGGCGACCGCGGCGATCTCGTTCTCGAACACGCCGATGGTGGACGGGTTGGTCAGCATCAGGGCGGCGGTGTCTTCGTCGACCAGCGCGCGCAGCGCTTCGAGGTCGACGCCGCCATCTGCGTTCGACTTCAGATTTACGACGTCGTAGCCGCAGACCGCGGCCGTGGCCGGGTTGGTTCCATGCGCAGAGTCCGGGATGATCACGGTCCGGCGGGGATTGCCCTTGGACTGGTGGTACGCGCGCACCAGCAGGATCCCGGTGAACTCACCATGCGCGCCGGCAGCCGGTTGCAGCGTGATCGCGTCCATGCCGGTGATCTCGAGCAGGCAGCCCTCCAAGTCCTTGAGGATGGAGAGCGCGCCCTGTGACAGCGACTCGGGCTGGTAGGGATGCGCTTCTGCGATGCCTTCGATCCGCGACACGAACTCGTTGACGCGCGGGTTGTACTTCATCGTGCAGGAGCCAAGCGGGTACATGCCCAGGTCGATGGCGTAGTTCCACGTGGACATGCGCGTGAAATGCCGGATGATCTCGATCTCGCTGAGCTCCGGAAGCAGGGCCGGCTCAGTGCGGGCAGCCTCGCCAAGCAGGGTCTTCGGGTCGACCGCCGGCACGTCCAGCGGCGCCAGCTTGTAACCACGCTTGCCGGGCGCTGACTTTTCAAAGCTCAGGGCCTCGTTCTGGGTCTGGTGCGCGGTGACCTTGCGCGGTGTGCCGACGAACTTCGGCTCGGCGGTAGCTGCTGTGGAATCTGCGGGTGCGGGGGCAAATGTGCTCATCGTCTCGAGGTCCCTCTGCGACGGCTTGCCTGCTTTGAACAAAAGCAGAGCGGTCGTCGGCAACGAGCCTCTAGTTTAGCGCGACCACTCGCCTTGCCTGCGAACTGCTGCCCGGCGCTCGATGTTGTGGAACTGGATCACTGGGGAGAACCTGCGGTTGATCGATGGACCGCCACATAAACATCGCGCAAACAGTCGCCATTGAGAATTCACGGAACTGCGCTTCCTCTGCCCGCGTATGTGGTGGTACAGACTACGGAATCAGGTGCTTCACCATGCATGCAAGGAACTCCGCAAAAGATCTTGTGACCTTCACCCTTGTGCTTGCCGCTGCCACATTCTGCGAACACGCCCAGGCACAAGCTCCTTGTCATGGCTCCAACGTACAGGGAGAGATACACGACTCCAGCGGCCTCGTCATTGCCGGCGCGGCCTTGTCGCTCGAGACCGGAGAGTCCTCCACCAGCAATGAGCAGGGTAAGTTCACGTTCCCGTGCGTGCCTAGCGGCACACACCAGGTGCACATCACGGCACAGGGCTTTGCCGATGCAACGATCGCAGTGGAAGCGCCAGCCAGGACCACGCTTGCGGTGATGATGCAGGTCGCAGCTGTGCAGACAGACGTGCAGGTCAGCGACGTCGGCGCGCAGGCTCCGGATGCAGCAATAACAAGCGGCGCTGAGCACACCCTGACGCAGAAAGACCTTGCCTCGCTCGCTGATGATCCTGACGACCTGAAGCGCGAGTTACAACAACTCGCAGCTTCGGCCGGCGCCAGCCCTGCGAGCACGGTGATCACCGTGGATGGATTTCAGAACGAAACGCAGCTTCCACCCAAGAGCTCGATCGAATACATCAAGGTGAATCCCGACATGTACTCCGCGGAGTATCGCGAGCCTCCGTTTGAAGGTGGTCGCGTCGAGGTCTACACAAAGCCCGGGCAGAGCGCCTATCACGGTGCGTTGTTCACCACCAACGGCAGCTCGTGGATGAATGCGCGCAATCCGTTTTCAGTGAGCAAGGGCGCGCTCGGCAAGCAGCGTTACGGGTTCGAGCTGAGCGGGCCGGTGCGCAAGCAGGGCAGTGACTTCGCGCTTACGCTGGAGCATCGCGAAATCGATGACACCGCGGTGGTCAACGCCGTTACGCTGGACCCTGCGGGCAACCAGCTCAATACCGTGAACTCTGTGCCGATCCCGCAGGCACTCTGGCTGGCGACGGCACGACTGGGCTGGCAGCTTGGCGACCACAACACCTTTGTCGCCGCGTATAGCGGCAACACCAACCACCTGGAAAACCTGGGCGTAGGCGGCACCTCGCTCGCCGAAGCCGGCTATACGAGCGACACGTACGAGCACCAGCTCAAGCTCAGCAACATCACGCTGGCTTCCGCGAAGTTGATGCACGAAGCCCGGGTCTCTCTTGACTGGCAGGGTGAAAGCGATTCGCCGCTCTCTGCTGCTCCGCAGGTACAGGTGGCTGGCGCGTTCACGGGCGGCGGCGCTGCACTGGGCGCACAAAGGCTGCACGAGCTTACGACGGAGGTCGATGATGATGCAGTGTTGAGCACCAGCAAGCACCTGCTCAAAATCGGCGTACAGTTCCGCAACACCGCCGTGCACGACCAGCTCACGCAGAACTTCAACGGCAGCTACACCTTTGGCGGAGGCACGGCCCCGGTGCTGAATGCGCAGGGACAGCCTGTTGCGGCGCAGACCGAAACCATCTCCGGCCTGGAGCAGTACCGGCGCGCCCTGCTGGGGCTGCCCGGTGGAGCAGCCACGGCGTTCACAAATGTTGCGGGCAATCCCTCGGTCAGCTTCAACCAGACCCGGGCTGCGCTGTATGTGCAGGACAGCTGGAAGCTGCGCTCCAATGTTCAGGTTGCGATGGGTTTCCGCTACTACCTTCAGAACAAGCCCAGCGTGTACAGCGGGGCGACGCCACGGCTTGGAGTCGCGTGGACGCCGGACAAGAAAGCGACCTGGCAGCTGCACGCGCATGTCGGCCTGTTTACCGGGCAGTACGGTTACGACGACGAGCAGGAGTTGCTGCGCATGGACGGCGTGCAGCGTGTCACCAGCACGGTATATAACCCCGACTTCAATAATCCGCTCGGTGGAGGCGCAACCATCATTCACTCGCTGCGCACCGTCAACCCACGCCTCGCCAACATCAACTTCTCCATTGCAAACGGCGGCGGCTCGCACGACTTCCCGCACGGCTGGACCGTGGCAATGGACTACTACCAGGCGCGCCTGTGGAATGCTCCGCGCACGCAGAACGTCAACTCACCGTTGAATAACGACCCTGCCGGGCCCCGCCCAGGCACCCCGGATCTGAACGTACTGCAGTTGAACAACAGCGCGCAGGGCAGCGCCAATGTGGAGTTCTTCAGCGTCAGTCAGCACGCGATGAAGCGCTTCAACTTCTTCGCGGGCGGAGTGCGCGTCAACCTCGTGGACGACAACGACGACAGCGAGTTCTTTACGCCCCAAAGCTCACGTACGGATGCCGGCGAGTTCGCGCATCGCTCGGGCCAGGGCGTGTGGCAGCTCTTCGGCAACGGCTCGCTTACCGTTCCAGGCGAAGTCGCATTCAGCACCGACATCCATGCCGCCAGCGGTGCGCACTACAACATCACCACCGGCTTTGACAACAACGGCGACGGCAACTTCAACGATCGCCCGCAATATGCAACTGCCGGAGACACAAATGCATTCGCCACCCGGTATGGTTCGCTGGTTTCAAGCGGCGGCATCGGGGTGTTCCCTCGCAATGCTGCGCGGCTCCCGTGGACGGTGTACATGGACGTCAACGCACAGCGCGCATTCAAAATATCGCACCACAAGGTCGATCCGCAGCAGACCCTTACCGTGAACGTGCGTTCCTCCAACCTGCTCAACCACACGAATGTGACGGCGCAGGGCGGCGTTCTGGGGTCGCCTTTGTTTGGACAGTCGTATGGCGCAGACAACAGCCGGCGCGTGGAGGCGGGCGTGCGCTACAGCTTCTAGCGCCGCCTGCCGCGTGCGCCCTGCTTTATACCCAGCCTTCGGTCGTGACGCGGGCCGCGAGCATCATCTCCGCGATGACGCCGGCGTGCTCGCCCCAGCCGTGAAACGGCACGGGATCAATCAGGCGCAGGTCCGTGCGATCGCCGATGACTCGTCCATACCCGAGCCAGATGTGCGTGTTGGAGGTGGGTGGCCGCTGCGCGGCGCGGCTTCCACACACAATCCCGTCCTCCGTGGCAGCCACCAGGAACTGGTACGAGTCGCCGGTAATGGTCTTGGCCAAAATGGCCACGGCGTCGGAAGCGCCAAAATGCTGGTTGAGTGGAACCATACGCTCCTGCAGCCACACAGAGCATGACCGCACGGCGTCCGGCATGGTGGCCTCCAACATGCACGCGTTCTCAGGTGAGTTCATATCGTCTCCAGTTTTCGCGATACTTTGTCGCGAATCTGAACCCAGTAGAACTCCCCCGGCCGCGCTGTTCAGACGGGCATCGCGCTTTCGCATCACCGAGGTAAGCACGCTCCCGCGTTGTGCCTCTTCCGGGGAATCCGGGGTGCACTGCTTTCGAGGCATTGGGCCTGCTCGGGCGCCCTGCAGACCAGACCAGGCCAGACGCTTCCGTTTTCAGATGGCTTGTCTTTGGCACACCTGTGTACGATCAGCGGTGCCCTGCGGGCCCTGGAGTCATCATGCGATCGCTTGCGTCTGTCTGCATTTTTGCCGTTGTGTCTGCACTTCCTCTCGCGGCCCAGGTCGTTCCTCCTGAAAACGCCAACGAGGCACGCATCGAGAAACTGCTGCAGCAGATGACGCTCGAGGAGAAGATGAGCCTCATCCGTGGCGAAGTGGAGCCCGATGCCACAAGCCAGGGACAGGCGGGCTTTCTGCCGGGCGTCCCCCGCCTCGGCATTCCAACGCTGCGCATGGCGGACGGCCCTCCCGGGGTGCTGACGCGCATCGCGGGTCAGGCGCAGACCGCGACGATGGGCGTCGCCGCCACCTGGAGCGTGCGGGATGCCGAACTGAATGGCGAAGCGATCGGCAAGGAGGCGCGCTCACTCGGGATCGACGTGGTGCTGCAGCCGTTCATCAACATCGATCGCGACATCACTTTTGCCAGGGCCTACAACACGCTGGGCGAAGACCCCTTCCTGAGCGGCGTCATGGGAGCCGGCGAGGTGCGCGGGGAGCAGGCGCAGGGCGTCATGTCGATGGCCAAGCACTACGTCGGCTATGACACCGACGGCTAC
This sequence comes from Acidipila sp. EB88, assembly GCF_003858395.1. GTDB lineage: Bacteria > Acidobacteriota > Terriglobia > Terriglobales > Acidobacteriaceae > EB88. The sequence continues at coordinate 767,700 of NZ_QWEV01000005.1, forward strand.
AACGTGTACGTGGATCCGCAGACGCTGCACGAAGTGTATGTCGCTCCGTTCGACGCTGCCATCCGTGCTGGCGTCGCTTCGATCATGTGCTCGTACAACAAGCTCAATGGCACCTTTGCCTGCGGTAACAGCGATGTCATGCAGACGGTCCTGCGCGACGAACTGCACTTTAGGGGCTTCGTCACGTCGGACTGGGGCGCCGTGCACAACGTGGACTTCATCAACCATGGCCTGTCGATGGAGATGCCCGGCGAGGTGCCGGACGATAGCCCGTTCGCGGGCATGATGCACACCTACTTTCGCACCGCGCCGGCGCGCACGGCCGCACCCACCAAGCCGAACGAAGCAGCACTTGCGGGCATGCTGGGCGGCACCATCCCCGAGGAGCCGAAAGGCGGCGGCATGGATCTCGGAGCATTTCCGAAGGACTCGGATCCGCGCATCATGCGAGACGTGCTCAAAAGCGGCGTCGTGAGTGAAGCGACAATCACGCAGGCAGCGCGCTATGTGCTGTACGAGATCGACCGCTTCGGCTATCTCGACGGCAAACAGAAGCACGATGTGACGCCGCAGGATTTTGAGGGCAATGGCCGCATTATCGAGAAGACAGCCGAGGATGCAGCGGTGCTGCTCAAGAACGAGGGTGGCGTGCTGCCGTTGAAGCGGGACGATCTTGCGAGCCTCGCGTTGATTGGGCCGACAGCTGGGCAGGTGGCCTCGATCGGGACTTTCGGCGAGCGCTCGCCGGGCGTGACCGAGCGGCAGGTGGGACCGCTCGAAGCACTGAAGAAGCTTGCGCCGGACGCGAAGGTGACCTTTGCCGTCGCGGACGATATGACGGGGAAGCCGATCGACGCGACGATGTTCTCGCATGACGGCAAACCCGGGCTGTTGCGCACCGATGCAGGCGGACAATCCACTACGGACCCCTCGATTGACTTCACCAGGAAGAACGGCAACGCCCTGCCCGCGAACAGCGAGGTGACCTGGAAAGGCCAGCTTACCGTGACCTCGGCTGGTTCGTACTGGCTCTACCTGCAGGCCCTTGGCACGCGCGGCGTGCTCTCGATCGACGGCAAGGAAGTGGGACGAACGGGTGCGGTGAAAGGCACGGTGCACGGCGATGTGCAGCATGCCTCGCAGGATAACGGCCTGCCAACGACTGACGGCCTCGACAACGTGCGTCGTGCCGTGGAGTTGTCGAGCGGAGCACACGCGATAGAGGTCAAGACCACCCTCGACACCTCGAACCTGCCTGTGCAGATTCGGCTCGGCTGGAGCACACCGGCGAGCCGCAAGGCCGATCACGATGCGGCGATCGCAGCAGCGAAAGCCGCGAAGACCGCCGTGGTGTTTCTGTGGACCCGCGGCAAGCCGGCCTTTGCACTGCCGGGCGACCAGGACCAGTTGGTTGAAGACATCGCCGCGGTCAATCCCAACACGATCGTGGTGCTGAATACGAGCGAGCCCATCGCGATGCCCTGGCTTCCACGGGTCAAAGGGGTGCTCGAGATGTGGTGGCCGGGCGACGAAGGCGGCTGGGCAACCGCCAAGACACTGCTGGGGCAAAGCAATCCGGGGGACGTCTTCCCATCACGTGGGCGAAGCAGCTGGGCGACTATGCGGCCACTTCGCCGGCACACCCGGAGCGCTCTGCCAAGGGCGTCGATGGCAAAACAACCTTTTCGGAAGGAGTGCTGGTGGGGTATCGCTGGTTCGACGAGCAGAAGATCGAGCCACTGTTCCCGTTCGGCTATGGCCTTTCCTACACGCACTTTGCGCTGTCCGGGCTGAAAGCCAGGACCAATGCTGATGGTGGCGCGACCGTGACGATCCACGTGAAAAACGCCGGCAGCCTCGCGGGCGACGCCGTGCCCGAAGTCTACCTGGCAGCACCGGCGACCAGGCCCGAGGGTGCGCAGTTTGCACCCAGAACCCTCGCCGCTTTTGACCGGGTTTCACTCAAGGCCGGCGAAGAGCGCGACGTCACGCTCGAGGTAAAACCACGTGCGTTCGAGTACTGGTCTGTGCAGGACAAGGCGTGGAAGAAGCCGGCCGGCGTACGCACGATCCTGGCTGGCGGCTCGTCGCGCGACCTGCCGCTGAGCGCGGAGGTCCGGTAAGCGGCGACTGCTTAGGCTTCCGCGCATCCCGGGTAAGCAGGTCCGTCGCCTCGCCAGCCGCGCATACCGGGCGCTGCAGGTGCGGGTCAAGCGTGCAGCGGTGTGGCGTCGCCCGGGGCGTAGAAGCCGTGGCCGCGCAGAATACGCTGCCCTTCGTCGCCACGCAGCAGCGCAAGAAAGTCTGAAGCCCCTTTTGGATTTGCCGCCTGCTTCAAGCAGGCGGCGTAGAACACCAGCGGCTCCGGGTAGAACGTCTTGTCGTTTAGAGCGAGCGAAATCTCGGGGTGCTCACTGCGAACGTTCTGCCGGCTCAGGTTCACATCCTCCGGCAAGGCAAGAAACGGCTGTCCGCTGTTGGCGGGGCCGCTCCTGTAAACAGCCATCACATCCACGTCCCCGCTCGCAAACAGGGCCTGCCCATTGCCCCGGGGAGCACCTGCGCGGGGTTTAGCGGCGAGCCCAGCACCGTCTCAACCAGGTTCGGCACGTTGTACTTCTTCGCCGCAATCATCAACGCAAACAGAAAAGCACGCCCGCTTGGGTCAGCCGAAGGATTGGAGCGCGCGATGCGCAACCCGGGAGTCTGCAACAGCTCCCACCAGTTCCCATGGCCCTGCCGGGCCTGCTCGAACTGCGCAGCAAACCGGCTTTTCGGGCTGCAGATCAACACGAGCTCCGTGCGCGCCACCGGGTACGCCATCTCCGCCCGCCCAGCCCGGAGCACGGTGACCACCGGGGACGCCGTGATCGAGACGAAAAGGTCAGCGCTCAGAGATCCGTTGATGAGCGCATGCGCCACAGCGTCTGCCCCTTCCGTGTGACTGCCGAGTTCGAGGTGCAGCCACTGTGCGGCGGCCAGCTTGAGCGGGCCTTCCAGCATGGCGCGAAACGATCCGGCAGATGCCACCGACAGGGAGCCCGCCGCGTCCTTACCCTCAGATGGCGCTGGGTTCTGCGCGTACAGAGTGCCCGGCGCCAGGGATAGGCCAGCCATAGACCATGCGAAGTTGCCCAGAAACACCCTGCGGCTTGAATTGAAACTGATCATGATATCGATTCTAGACAGCTTATTCTGCAAGGCGCAGGCAAACTCGTGCTTTCGAATCGTGTCTCATCAGCGCGGCCGGTCAATGCCTCGACTGGCCACGGAGTGCAGCGTGAAGCCGGGGAGGACTTCACTCCCCGAAGGTGGGTGTTCGTGGTATCGAGGTATATTTTGGGCAAAATGGGTACGGGTTACCATTGATGACCATAGGTGCCATGTGGTAACACTTGGGCAAGCTTGTAACAGAGCTGAGGAACATCACACAGACGCCGAGGTGACCATGTTAGTAGCAGTGAGTGTTGCCATGATGATGGCGTGCAGTGCATGCGTTGTCGGTTCCATGATTAAAGCCGGAATGGGTTCGGAAGAATAGCTCCACGCGCGGAGGAGGCTTGCGCGTGGCGACACGCTGTCCCGATCCGTTGACAGCCCTATCAAGATTTCGGGCCGGCAGGACGCCTCCCGCTCCTGCGTGCGCCTGAACTTCCCCGAGTAGACAGCAGCAAAGACCGCCGTGAGCCGCCCCATCGCGTCCGCCACGCAGCCCACACATTCTGGACAGAGCCATCGGTGCACGTCCCGCTCTAGCGCATAGCCGGCAAATGCTGTGCATCGGCTGCCACCGCCAGCACGCACCTCCCCTCCCGCGAATCCTTCATCCAAGGCACGCGCCGCGAGCCCCGGCACCTGCCCAAGCTACCGGCACCCTTGGTTGTTCCTGATTGTGATTGCAGGCAGTGCCCTTACACTTGAACCCAACTCGGCTACTTCGGAGCAGGTATCGTATGAAACGTTCTCGTCTGCTGGTGGCTCTTCCCTTTGTACTTGCCTCCCTGACCCGCGCATCCACACCGATCGCCAGCAGCGAACCGCCCCCCAGTCCTGCATCGTCCGCTTTGGACGCGGACCTTGCGGTGAATGCTGCCAAGGTGCCGGGCGTTGACATAGGCGCGCAAGTAAACAACGCGATCCTTGCGCTGCCCACGCCAGCCGTGGCATCGGGTGACACGGTTCAGCATTGCGGAGTGGTCGAGATCCCGCAGAACGCGTACACATTCTCGACTACGATCATCAAGCCAAACTGCGTCACGCTGGAAGGAAACGGGGCAAAGCTGAGCTACACCGGCAAAGGATACGGGATCATTTCGGCTTCCCCGGTGCTAGGCGGAGCCGCTACCCTCGCGAATGCTGTAGGCGGCATCAATAACCTGTGGCTCTTTGGCGGCGCAAACCTGTCGGCCGGTCCAACCACAAGCAATGGCCTGGCAGGCCTGCTCGTGGGAGGAGACCCCTCAGGTGCAACACCGGCTAACTACGGCGCACAGCACCAGACCTACAACAACATGCATATCGAAGGCTGGCAGAACGGCGTCTTCATCGGCCGTCTGTCGTCGCTCGACTCTTTCCATGGCGGGGACATCAACAACAACGGCAATGGCATCTGGTACCCGATCAACGCCACGTTCGGGTCGGGCGAGGATTACTCCTTTTTCGGTACGGAGATCAACAACTCCTACAGCACGGGGATCCTGAATGATGGCTGCGGTGAGTTCCGCATGCATGGCGGTTCCATCGACTACACAGGCGGCGTACCCGGGCAGCCTTTCTACAAAGGGGTAAAGCCTGCTCTCTCCGGACAGTGCGTGGACTTCCAGGCATTTGGAACGCACATCGAGCAGGATGGCGGCCCTATGCTGCAGGTGCAGCATGGCGCCGTTTCGCTCTTTGGCGGCGAGTTATATGCTTCGTCAAAGACCGCTACCCGGACCTCCTACATCAACGTAGTGGGCAGCGCGATCTCCAAGATCGAGAGTTGGGGAACGCAGTACTCTGCGGATCACCCGATGAATAGCAACGTCTCCTGGAACCAGACGGTCAAGGGCGGCGCCGTGTCTTTGCATGGCACACAGCTGGATGATTCGTGTGTCGCTCCCGTCACCGGCAATGTGAACAACGTAACGAACTGGGATGTTGTGAAGAACAACCAGGCGTTTGGTCCTTCCTCGCGTGCGGCCGCAGGCGGCGTTGGTGGGAACGGTATGCCCGCCAGCCTGCAGAGCGGGAAGCGGGCCGAGCTGGTCCGTTACAACGATGCAGGCATGCGCACCACGGGAGGCTTCACGACTCCGGCCGATTCCGGCGGAGCAGGCGCAGAAGATGCTGAACAGGTGCGGGCAAACGACATGGCTCACGAAACGAACGAAGTGGCGATCTCGTCGACCCACCTGACTCACCCGACATGGACGAGTGGCCCCTCGGCACCCGCGCATGCCTGCACAAGCGGCTCGCTCTACTCCGATACGGCACCGGCAGCAGCCCACACACTCTGGGTCTGCCAGGCAGGGTCGTGGGTAGCCAAATAGCGGCTGCCGGTTTCCCTGTACGGCCGACAACCGGAATCACTGAAGCCGCGTCGCGAGTCAGCATCCTGACAGGAACAGGTGTTACCAGCCAGTGCTCTCAGCCGCTGCAGCGTGCGTGGCGAGATTCGAGGTACTGGCAGCAGCACCACCCGGGAGCAGGTGGCACGCGATGACATTGGTCCGCCGGGAGACGCCGGCCATCGTGTCGGTCTGCAGCAGGATTTCGAAGTGCCGCGAGGTGCCAGCACCCTTGAGCCCACACGCCTGCAGCGTCGCTGCCATCCGGGGCAAGTCCGCGACAAACTCTCCTGCGGCTCCGGTCGCTTCGCCATCAGCCCCTGCGAGCAGCAGGACTTCGCCGTTCTGATCCGGGTTCTGCACGAAGGCGATGATTGCGTAGGAGTAGCCCGTGCCCCCGCCATTGGCACTCGGAATGTACTCGACCTGCTCGGACTTCTGCGGGCGGGCGTTGCGAATGAACTCAGAGCCCATCTTCGGGTTGAACACGAACTGGAAGTCCAGCGCGCTTGCAACCGCTGAAAACCACGGGTTCGATCGAGGACTGCCCAGGAAGATGAAGTTGTCATTGTTGCTCAGGAAGGCGAGTTGAAAACTCCTCGCTGTCTGCACAGCGAGCTTCTTTGAAAACGTCTGGGCGATCTGGGCGACCTTTGCGGTGATAGGCAGGTCCGGCGTAGCGGCGGAACTATCTGCCAGCAGCAGAACCCTGCAGAACTTCAACTGTTCGGGCGTCAGTGCATTTGGCTGGGCGATGTACTTATGGTTCGCATAGTCAGACAGAGACAGGTTGGTATGCGTGATTCCTTCGACCGTGTCGATATTCGCGTCACTGGTGATGAGATGTGCCGAGCGCGAGGAGTCAAACAGGGCAGGCCACGGCAGCACGCGCGGTGCGGCTGTTCGATCAGCACTGTTTCTCGCGCCCACAAACCAGCCGCAAAACACCGCGCCGAGTAAAGCTGCGGCGAACGCAACGAGAAGCCAGGGTGACGGCGTGTGAGACGGTGCGGTGATCGCGGGGGTCTGCGGTTGAACGACCTCCGTGGAAATCACACGCGTGCTTTCCTCCGGTGTCGTCGCAAGGTTTGCGTGCGCTTCCATCCGTTGCGTTGGCTCGACCCACGAAGGACCATGTGAGGAGGCGTCGCTTCGGCTCACGCGCGGGATGTACGACCCGAGCGGAAGCTCGATGCGAAACGAACTCTCCGTGCCAAACCAGCCGTAATGCTGCAGGAGTCGCTTGCGTACATCTGAAGCCGTAACCCGCACAATCGCGTCATCGCCGGTGTCGTAGGACGGTTCGCGTTTGAAAAGCCGGATGCCGATCAGTCGCTCTTTGAGTTGATCGAAGTTGCCGGCGATGGACTGTTCAATGACAAACTCGAGAAACTGTGCGCTTCGCTGGCTGCCTTTGAAAGCTGGTCCACCGGTAATCTCTCCCAGGAGCTTTCGAAGAGCGGCAACTGCTTCCGGGGTCCCGATGATCCTGGAGAAAGCATCTTCACCGGCACTGACAGGGGTCCGGGATGGTGTCTGCTTCAAACGCTGAACCCTTTCCATCCGGCGGCAAACTCCATCATCAAGCGCTCACCGCAGATGATTGCGCCACGCGCTGCATCGGTACTTGCAGCGTGGCTGTAAAGGCACGCGCAGACAAGGTGCGTGCAGAACTTCAAAACTGCTCACCGGCAGGGCCGCTCCGGTCATTGCCAAAGCGTCGCAGCCGCAACAGAGGCGCAGCGTTTCAGCCCAACATACCCCAATGCTTTTGAAACCCCTTCGGGTTTGATTTAAACGCCGCCAGAAAATAGGTGTCAAGTTCGCGAGGACCACGCTCGCCCGGGAACGAGCTGCTGCGCCAGCGAGGAGAACCTCGCAGCAAAGTCACCTGTCCACCTGCTCTGTGCATGAAAAAGGCGGCTGGTGGAACAGGCTCGTGGATCGCCTTCGCGGCCTGCAAAGCGGTCGCATGCAGGCCGGTCTCTACCGTTAGGGATCTGGGCAAAAGAGCAAACTGTTTGGAATGAGTAGCTTGTGCGCACGTTAGGCCGCTGGCTAACCTTGCGCACCGGGCTGCCATGAGGCCAACATGGCTACACACACGAACAAGATTGCATGGCACGTTTTCGGAGGCACCAAGTGAGTACTGCGCGCAACCAGCAAGATCCCCGATCCCACGGCGCAAGTCGAGAGAAGCTTCGGTTCATCCTCCATGAGGCTCCGCGGCTTAGCGTCCTGACCTTGAGCCTTTGCCTCGTTTCGACGCCCTTGTTCGCACAGGGCACCAGCGCAAGTGTAAAAGGTGTGATCGCCGACCCGGGCGGCGCAGTGGTGCCCGGCGTGACTGTGACCGCGCTCAACACGGATACGACGCTCAAGCAGACCGTTGTGACATCGGCCTCGGGCCTTTACTCGCTCGCACCCCTGCCGCCCGGGAACTACCGCATCACCGCCACCTTCAAAGATTTCGAGACGCTGACCAAGGTGACCACGCTGACGGTCGGGCAGGCAGCCTCCCTCGACTTCACGCTGCAGGTCGGCCACGCCTCACAGAACGTCACGGTCAACACGGGGCAGATCCTGCTCAACTCGGTCAACGCCGAGATCAGCAATGTGATTGACCAGACCACGATCACGGAGCTGCCGCTCAACGGGCGTGACCCGGCCGGGCTGATCTTCCTGTCGCCAGGCGTCACCAACGTGCTGAATACCCCTGCCGGCACCCTGCCAACCAGTGCTGCCTTCCCCACTGAGGTAGGCGGCTCCAGCAATGGCGGACAGCAAGGCAGCACGTACGCGCTCCTCGACGGCGTGCCAAACATGGACTTCTACGACCTGCTGATGGCGCCATTCCCCAACCCGGATGCCACGCACGCCTTTCGCGCCGTCACCAACAACTACAGCGTGCAGTACGGCTTCTCCCCGTCGGCTGTGATCAGCATCGAGAGCAACTACGGAACCAACAGCATCCACGGCGGCATCTTCGAGTTCATTCGTAATGGCGACCTCAACGCCTCCAACTGGTTCAGCGGCGCCGTCGATGGTCTCAAGCAGAACCAATTCGGCGGCTACATCGGCGCACCGATCCTGAAAGACAAGCTCTTCATCTTCGCCAACTACCAGGGCACCCGCAAGAGCCTGGCCTCAGCCACGCAGACCTCCTACACGCCGACAGCCGCCATGTTGCGAGGCGACTTCAGCGCCCTGCCCCTCACTCTTCACGGACCGTTCACCACGGTCGGCGGCTTGAAGAACCAGGTCAACCCGGCGTTGTTCAGCCCCGCAGCGGTCCAGATTGCCCAGCAGGCACTCCCGCTCGGGCAGGATCCGGCATCTGGCCTGGTGACGTTCTCCGGGCCCACGGTAGACAGCTCACTGAACGAGGGCACCGCACGCCTCGACTACACAATGTCCGACAAGATGCGCTTCTTCATTCGCAGCTTCATCACCAACTTCGACGACCCGTCAGTAAATGTGAACGGCAACATTCTTGCGACAGCCGTGGCAAATGGCGGCCGCTTCTACAACGAAGAGATCAGCAACACCTGGCTCCCGACGCCAAGCCTGGTCAACACCGTATCGGCAGCATGGATCAGCCTCAACGTGACAGACGGCAGCCAGGTGTTCACCAAGGCGGGCACCCCGTTCTGCCTCTCGGAGTACATCAACGTGGCCGACCCGGCTGGCTGCTTCACGATGAACCTGGACGCAAACTTCAGCGGACCCAACGCCCAGCCCAACGCCACAGCGAGAACCACGTGGTGGCTCTCGGACGATGTGATCAAGACGCTTGGCAATCACACGCTCCAGTTTGGCGGCACGTTTGCGCACCAGTACGAAAACAATATGACCGATTATCCCGGTCAGCCCATCGTCGACTTCAACGGCTATGCCACCGGATATGCCAACGCTGACTTCCTCCTGGGAGATGTGGGCAGCTTTACCCAGGGTGCGTTTCAGAACTCGCCCACACGTGGCGTGCAGTTCGCGCTCTACGGGCAGGACCAGTACCACGCCAGCAAGAACCTGACGCTGACGGCGGGGCTCCGCTGGGAGCCCGATTGGGCAGCGACCTCGATCAATGGCGGCGCCGGCTTCGTCCCTGGGCAGCAGAGTGTCCGCTACCCCAATGCTCCCACCGGCCTGATCTTTCCGGGGGACAAGGGACTCAGCTCCACGCTTCGCCCATCCAGCAACACGTACTTCGAGCCCCGCCTGGCTGCTGCCTACCAGGCGAATCCAAACACCGTGGTCCGTGCAGGCTTCGGGATCTTTGTCGCCCCGCTGTCCTGGTCCTTTTACAACCATGTGATTGGCGTGGCGCCGATCGCGCCTCTTTACAACTTCTCGGCCTCCGCGACCAACCCCATCTCGTTTGAGAACCCCTGGGCAAACTTCGCGCCTACTGGCGGCAAGAGCCCCTTCCCTTCCTTCGAAACCAATCCCAACGTTCCCGCAAGCCAGGCGATCTTTCTCAACCCCACGGCGGTCGGAGCAGTCTTCGCGCCCAACTTCCGGCTGGGTGTGACGCAGACCTGGAACGCGTCTGTGGAGCAGCAGTTAAGCCGCGTGGTCGCGCTGCATCTCGCCTATGTCGGTAGCCAGACCTATCACCAGTCCACGGTGCTCGATCTGAATCCCGGCATACTTGGCAACCGCTCCAATGCGAACTTCCAGTCGATCTCGCAGATGAACGACGAAGGCACAGCGTCGTACCACTCCCTGCAGGCCGGCCTGACAACCCAGGTGTTCCACGGCTTGAAAGCGGACACCCACTTCACGTGGTCGAAGACGCTTGCTTTGAGCGACTCAGGAAACACGGCATACCACGGCGGAATCGCCGATCCGTACCAGGACCCGGCCGACAAGCGCTTCAACTACGGCATCTCGTCGCTCAGCATTCCGCTCGTGTCCGTGTCGGACTTTATCTACACCTCGCCTTCGCTTACAGGACGCAGTGCCCTGCTCAAGACCGTCGCCGGGGCATGGGAGATCAGCGGCATCTGGACCGCGCAGTCCGGTTACCCGTTCTCGATCAGCGGCGGCAATGGCGGAGACAGCTCCGGGTCGCTGCAGTACGGCGATCGCGCCGATGTCGTGAGCGGGCAAGGCGTCAATGCCCATCAGGGAACGAAGGCTCAGTGGATCGCGCACTACGTCAATCCCTCGGCGTTCGCGTCGAATGCTGTGGGCACCTTTGGCAACAGCGGCAAGAACCTGCTCAACGGACCCGGCCAGAACTCGTGGGACATGGCGATGATGAAGAACTTCAAGCCGGTCGGCGAACGGTATGACCTGCAATTTCGCTGGGAGATGTTCAACGCCTTCAACCATCCGAACTTCGGGCTGCCGGACAACACAGTGACCGACCCGAACTTCGGACAGATCACCTCGATCGGGCCCATCGCTCCGCGCGTGATGCAGGGAGCGCTCAAGCTCTCCTTCTAGCTTCGCGCTTTCCTTTTCGGTGACACCGCCAGGCGTCACCGCGAGTAATCTTCGTCAGGCGCATGCGCCGGTCTTGTTCGCCGGGGAGCAGGTGTGACAGATTGGACTTAGCCGTAACACTGCGCCTGTGATGTCACAAAGGAATGAGGATCGTCCTGCCCCGATCGATTGCACAAAGCCTGCTGCTGCTCTTTGCACTGTCCACACCATGCGCGCTCGCCCAGGTCGAGTATGTTGATCCAACCATCGGCAACGTGGCCATCCTGCTCGCGCCTACCCGGCCGGCGGTGTACCTGCCCAACAGCATGGTGAGAATGTACCCGCTGCGTGAGGACGCGCTCGACGGCCGCATCCAGGCATTCCCTCTGACCATCAACGCTCATCGCGGCGACGCGCTTTTCAGCATCATGCCTGGGAACGGCGCCCCGGCTGCGTACGACCAGGAGGTCACAACTCCTTACTTCTACTCGACCCGGTTTCGCACGTCCGGCGTCACCACGGAGTTCACCGCGACCGAGCGATGTGGCTATTTCCGGTTCACCTTTCCGACGGGCGAGGCCTCGCTGGTGCTTGCCACTCACATCGCCGGCGACCTGTCTCTCGCCGACGGCAATATCATCCGCGGCGAAGAACAGTTCAACGGGATGAAGGCGTACGTGTACGGCGTGTGGAGCGAACCGGTCTCGGCTGCGCACGAGCAGAATGGAGCGAACACGAGTCTGAAGCTCTCGGCCAAGGCCGGCGCCCTGGAGTTCCGCTACGCGATCTCATTCATCAGCACCGACCAGGCAAAGCAGAACCTTCAGCATGAAATGCCGTCCAATGACTTTGCGGCGATCAAGGCCGCGGCGAAGTCTCGCTGGAATGACACGCTCGGCCGCATCACCGTGGAAGGCGGAACAGAAGCGCAACGCCGCGTCTTTTACACCGCGCTGTACCGCAGTTCCGAGCGCATGATCAACATCACCGAGGACGGCAGGTACTACAGCGGCTTCGACCACCGCGTCCACACCGACGCACGCCCCTTCTACGTAGACAACTGGTTATGGGACACGTTCCGCGCGCTGGAGCCGCTGCAGACGCTGCTTCATCCGTCCATGGAAGCGGACAAGCTGCAGTCCTACGTGCGCATGTATCAGCAGGGTGGCATCATGCCCACGTTTGCGAACGTCTCTGGGCCGGTGGCCTGCATGAACGGCAACCATGCCGCGCCCTGGTTCGCAGATGCGTGGTTCAAAGGCATCCACAACTTCGACCTGCCGACGGCGTATGAGGGCGTGCGCAAGCGATCACTGGACAGCACGCTGCTGCCCTGGCGACTCGGGCCGAAGACTCCGCTCGATGATTTCTATGCGGCGCACGGCTACATGCCGGCATTACGTCCCGGCGAGCAAGAAACCTATCCGCAGGTGCACCCGTTTGAGAAGCGCCAGCCGGTGCCGGTAACGCTCGGCAACAGCTTCGACGACTGGTCGATCGCGCACCTTGCAGGCGTGCTCAACAAGCCCGACGACGAGCGGACCTTCCTGACCCGCGCCGCAAACTACAAGAATCTTTTTCGGCCAGAGAAGGGTTTGATGTGGCCGAAGGATGATGCCGGCCGCTGGATTGAACCGCTCGATCCCAAGTTCGGTGGGGGCATGGGCGGACGGGATTACTACGACGAAAACAACGCGTACACCTACACTTGGGATGTTGGCCATGACTACGCCGGGTTGATCGAGATGATGGGGGGCACCGGTAAGGCCGAGGCAAACCTTGATCAACTCTTTCGCGAGCCCCTTGATCATTCGCGCTACGAATTCCAGTCGAAGTTCCCCGATTCCACATCGATGGTGGGTCAGTTTTCGATGGGCAACGAGCCAAGCTTTGCCATCCCGTACATCTACGATCGGCTGGGCGCGCCGTGGAAAACACAGGAGCGCATCCGCATGCTCCTGGACGCGTTCTTTACCGACACTTTGCAGGGCATTCCAGGCGATGAGGACGGTGGCGGCATGAGCGCCTTTGTGGTGTTCTCAATGATGGGTTTTTATCCCGTGACCCCGGGCATTCCAACCTATGACATCGCAAGCCCTGTCTTCCGGAAGGTCACACTCCACCTCGAAAACGGCAAGGAGTTTGTGATCGTTGCGCACAACGCATCCCGGGCAAACAAGTATGTGCAGGGCATCCTTCTTAATGGAAGGCCGTTGAACGCCGTGTGGTTTCGTCATGCCGACATCGCGCAGGGCGGCACGCTGGAGCTGACCATGTCGGACACGCCGAATCGCGAGCTTGGCGCAGCGCCCTCGTCCTTCCCACCCGATGCACTCAGCGTTCGACCTTGGACGTTTTAAGCAGCAGCAGCCTTCTTCGTCTGGATCGCATGCACGTTGGGCAGTTTCGCATGCTTTGCCCGGACCTCCTCGGCTGCTGCTACCAGCGCTCTGAATCGTCCTTCGGAACGTTGCCCACCAGTTTGCTGCGGATGCCGTTCACGGTCGTGCCTGCATGCGCAAAGTTGGGGGACAGGTTAGCGTTGAACTCCGCCGGAAAGTTAAGTGCAGGCCTGGACACAGCATCCAGCCTGCGCACCTGGTCTGGCGTCAGTACCAAGTCGAGTGCTCGCAAGTTTGCCTGGAGATGCTCCACTGTGCGAGCGCCCAGCACGGTGCTGGCTACGCCCGGTCGCCGCTGTACCCAGGCCAAAGCGACGGTGGGCACATCGCTGCTGACTTCGTTGGCAATCTCTTCGGCCGCATCGATGATGTCCAGCTGCCTTTCAGTCAGCTCCCCGACAAAGGTCCCGCGATAGCCCTGCATCTTCTGGCCGTTTGTGCGCGTGTACCTGCCGGACAAAGCACCCATCTTGAGCGGACTCCACGGCAGAACGCCCAGGCCAAGCTCGTCTGCCATAGGTACTAATTCGCCCTCGACCGTGCGCTCCATCAGGGAGTACTCGACCTGCAGCGCGATCAGCGGCGCCCAGCCGCGAAAGTGCGCGAGCATTTGCGCCTGCGCCACCTTCCATGCGGGTGCGTCCGAGAAGCCGAGGTAGCGCACCTTGCCTGCGGTGACCAGATCGTCGAGTGCACGCATGGTCTCGTCCACCGGAGTAAACCTGTCCCAGTTATGCAGGTAGTACAGGTCGATGTAATCAGTCTTGAGGCGGCGCAGCGACTCTTCGCACTGAGCCACGATCGCCTTGCGTCCGGCGCCTCCGCCATTCGGATCGCCGGCGAATAAGTTGAAGAAGAACTTGGTTGCAAGCACCACGCGATCACGCTGTGCGCGCTTCTGTGCGAAGTAGTCGCCAATGATCGCTTCGGAATGGCCCCGCGTGTAGCTGTTGGCTGTGTCGATGAAGTTGCCGCCCGCCTCAAAATAGTGAGACAGCACGGCGTTGGACTCGTCTACGTCTGCACCCCAACCCAGATCATTGCCAAAGGTCATTCCACCGAGGCAGAAGGGACTCACGCGCAACCCGGAACGGCCCAGGGTGATGTACTCGTTCAAAGGCATGTTGATTCCTCTCAGTCTCAGTAGATGTCGCCTGCAGCCCATCCACACCATGCATTGTTAGAATGGCCTCCATGAGCACGGTGCATCTGCGTGGAATTGACCTCAACCTCCTGGTGCCCCTTCACGCGCTGCTTGAAGAGCGGAACGTGACACGCGCGGCAAAGCGCATCCATCTGACACAGTCTGCAATGAGCCGCGCCTTGGAACGTTTACGCGAAGCGCTGCGGGATGACCTTCTTGTAAGATCCGGAGGCCAGTACGAACTGACGCCGAGAGCAGAAGACCTGCTGCAGGAGTTAGCCCTGCTGGTGCCGCGCCTCGAGCAGTTCTGGAGAGGAGACGCTTTTTTTCCCGAGACCACGAGTGGACGTATGCGGCTCGCCATGACGGACTATGCGGCCGCGGTGGTGCTGCCGCATCTGATCGCTGCATGCGCTCGTCAGGCACCAGGCCTCGCGATTGAAGTCGTTCCCTGGCACGAGCGCTCGTACGAGGACCTGGGTGCGGCAAAAGTCGATCTCGTGTTCAGTCCACTCGCCGTGCCACAGGGCTACTGCATCGAAACGCTTTTTCAGGAGCGTTTTGTCTGTCTTTCTGGCAAGCGCCTAGTTGCCACCACGAAGTCGCTGAGCCTGGCTCGCTTTATGCATTGCCGGCACATTTCCGTGGAGACGGAGCCTAATCAGCAGAATCTGATCGACCGGGCGCTGGCCGAGTTAGGTCTCAGGCGAACCGTGTCGCTCCGTCTGCCTTTTTTGTTGCCGGCGATCCAGGTGCTGCTGCATTCGGACCTTCTGCTCACGACACCGCTTCGGCTGGCGCGGCTAGCGTGCGAACAGGCCGATCTGCACATTGTGCAAGCCCCTGCGGAACTCCCCACTTTTCAGTACGCAAGCGTGTGGCATCCCCGCCTTCAGCGTGAGCCAATGCAGGCCTGGTTCCGTTTGCTGGTGACGCAAATCTGCAAGCAGCACCTCGCGCACAAAGATCAGCGTAGCCGCCCGGGCAACGCTGGCGATTCGGCGGATCGTGTCGTTGCTCGCAAGTACCCCATGCAGAAGCGAGCAACGAGGGAGTGAGGCCATGTACCATGGGCGGCACAAGATCCCGAACGCTAGCGCTGCTGCGCACCATCATGCATACCGTCGTGATCCGCAAAGACGTGCTGGCACAGCATCCGGCACTCGCGCAGGCTGTCTACAAAGGTTTTGCGACGCGAAAGAGGCGGCCGTCTAGGAGTATGGACACGGCCACATCTTCAACAACATGGGGACCATGCTTCCATGGTTCAGCCACCTTCTGGAAGAGGACAAGGCGCTGCTTGGCCGCGACTGGTGGCCTTACGGCATCAAAGCAAACCAAACCGCGCTGGAAGCCTTGCTCCGCTACCAGCACGAGCAAGGCATTACAAACCGCCTGTTCACGATTGAAGAAATCTTTAAGCCAGAACTTCTTCATACCTAGGGTCTTGGAACCGCGTGAAGTATCTGCAATGCTTCACACACCAAGCCCGCCTCCCTGCCCTTGGCAGCAGCCGGGTGCCGCACTGTCTCGAGGCTTCTCTGCGCTCCCAGCGTGCTCATGGAGCCGGCCACCTGATAGCGTACTCTTGCTCACGCAAACGCCTGGATCCAGAGCATCACCACAGTAGCGGATCGATGCTTGTCGGCCGCTCTGCCGACCAGGAGATAACCTGGCCGCTCATTGCCAAAGCACGGCCAGAAGAGAGGAATCGGGATGACTATTTCACGCGTTGCCGGCTGCCTGCTGATTTGCCTGCTGAGCGCCGTGCACCTGCATGCTGCCGCGACTATGCTCGCGGATCGTTGGAGCCCGGAGCGTGCAAACCAGTGGTATGCCAGTCAGCCCTGGCTCGTCGGGGCAAACTACATTCCATCGGACGCGATCAATCAGTTCGAGATGTTCCAGGCAGCGACGTTCAACCCCGCACTCAACGACAAAGAGCTGGGAATGGCAGAGTCGATCGGGATGAACACCGTTCGTGTTTTCCTGCAGGATCAGCTTTGGGAAGCCGACCCGGAGGGATTCAAGGCCCGCTTGTCGCAGTTCCTTTCCATCGCTGCCCGGCACCATATTCGACCCATGTTGGTGTTGTTCGACTCCTGCTGGGAAACAAATCCGAAGCCCGGGCCACAACATCCCCCGATCCCGGGTATTCACAATTCAGGGTGGGTGCAAAGTCCCGGTAAGCAGCGCCTGCTCGACACACACGTAGAGCCGAAACTGGCGGCGTACGTGGAGGGCGTGGTGGGCACTTTCGCACAGGATCAACGTGTACTCGCCTGGGACATCTGGAACGAGCCGGATAACCAGGGCGGCGACACAGCCGACGATGTTGCCGCCAAGGTCAAGCGCGTCGATGAGCTCCTGCCGAAGGCCTTTACCTGGGCGCGGAGTGTGCACCCCAGCCAGCCGCTCACAAGCCCGCTGTGGGTGGGAGACTGGCACGACCCCGCAAAGGAAAGCGCGACCACCAGGATCCAGTTAGAGGAATCGGATGTGATTTCTTTTCACGATTACGGATGGCCCGAGGTTTTCGAGAGCCGCATACAGGAGCTGCAGTCGACCGGCAGACCCCTGCTTTGCACCGAATACATGGCCCGAGGCGCAGGCAGCACCTTTGACGGCTCTCTGCCAGTCGCAAAGCAGTACCACGTGGCCGCGATCAACTGGGGCCTGGTCGCTGGAAAGACGCAGACTTATCTGCCGTGGGACTCATGGCAGAGGCCGTATGTGCTGGTTCAGCCTACAGTCTGGTTCCACGAGGTGTTTCGGCAGGATGACACTCCGTACCGGCAGCATGAGGTGGACCTGATCCGGCAGCTAACACAACGAGGGTCGCGGTAAGGACGCGCTGGAAGTATGGCGCGGCATCGGCGTCACGGCAGTGCGTGCGTGACCCTATGTGGTTGCATAAGGAACGGGTACGATCGGCCTTCGTACCCTGAATTAGTCCATGATGACTAGCCGCGCGGTGTTTGGATGGTCGGAGGCCCCACCCATCCTCATGCCCGGCGGAGTGCAGCGCGCCCGGGTGGTACCAGCTCAAGGCAGCGTTCACCGCGCGACGAAGTGTTGGCTGATCAGCCACTGCTGAAACATCGCCGGCCACGCGCTCTCCTCGGGTATGCCGATGGCCAGACCAGCACCATGTTCACCATGCGTGAACAGATGTGCCTCAACCGGAATGCCCTTCGCCTTCAACGCTGATACGAACAGCACACTGTTCTGCGGACTTATTTTTGCGTCGTCCATGCTTTCGAAGAGAAAGACTGGTGGCGTGTGCGAAGTTACATTTTCCTCGCCGGAAAGGTATGTCTGCAGATGCTTCAGTTCCGGTCCTTCGTAGTCGCGCAGGAGGTTTCGATAAGAACCGGATGGTGGGACGCTGACCGGGTCCATCGAGATGACCGGGTAGCCCAGCGCCAAAAGATTTGGGCGTCCTTCCTCCGCATCTATGGCGTCATGGACAGGCAGGCCAAAGTCAGTCGCTGAGTGCAGGGCAAGCGTACTCGCCAGATGTCCGCCCGCAGAGAAGCCGAGCAGCGCGATGCGTTGCGGATCGACGCCGAGACCGGCTGCGCGTGCACGGACAAGCTTTAGAGCACGCTGCCCGTCCCACATGGGCACAGGGTAGCGATAGGTTCCATCTGGTTGCGCAAGCCGGTAGTACAGCACAAATGTCGTGATGTGCAAGGTTTGCGACAGGTACGCTGCGACTGGGGCCTGCTCCCTGGCATCGGTGAGTCGGTCGTACCCGCCACCGGGAATGAGAAGAACGGCAGGCGCGGCAGACGAGCCCCCCAACGCTGGGAATACGCGCAGAAACGGGATATCCCTGCATGGGTCTTCTCCCGCTGCCCCGGGTGCACGACCCTCCCATAGCCGGAGTTCCATTCGATCTCCCGGGACATAGCAGTTGATAGACGCGATAGCAGCCGCTGAGGAATCGGCACGTTCGTGTCGCCGTGTTTGTGCGGAAAGTTGACAGCAGGAAGATAGAAGCAGAAGAGCAGCAGTCCAAACAAAGCCAGACTTGATGGGGTTGATCATTCTCGTTCTTTCGATGGCGAAGCCAGGCGTTTGGTTCTGTGAACCGCGTTCTGTCGAAATGTTGTCCGCCGAGTGTCTCGTCGTGTGGATCGTTGCGCGCTCTTAGCCCGTCGGTCCAGCACGCGCGAAATTCAAGCTTCCTGTTACGCCACTGTTACTGAAGGCTCATTTTGCGCGTTACCCGACAGCCTAGTGTAACCCTTGGTGCTCTAAGTCATCCGACTGTGGCTTCTGCATTTGTACCCGCCGTGTGGATGCGACGAAGAAAACGAGTGGCAAAGTTTTCCAGATTCGATCTGTACTGGTTCTCCTTCTTCACTACATCAATAGCAAGCTTGCCCAGAGGTAGCGGTTGTTCACGTGCAGGGAGCATCTTTGCCGTGTACCGACCCTGGAGTCCTGGCTTCACGCGTGCGGGACCACCAGACCAGCAGTTCAACGCACCATCATTTCAGGAGCTCCGCCCGTGCCCAAGAAACTTGTTGTGTCTCCGCTCTGCCCTTCCATAAAAGTGACCGAGGAAGAATATCGCTCGGACCTCGCCATCCTCGAGATGGACAAAGCTGTTGCGCATCTCGATCGTCGCCGGTTCTTCTCGTCCCTGACCGCGTTGGGGGCAGTAGCTGCAACGGCTGGTCTTCTCAGTGCGCCGCCCAGTGCGCGCGCGCAGGCAGCGACAGGCCCATCCATTGTGGACGTACTTAATTTCGCGCTCAACCTCGAGTATCTCGAGGCCAACTTGTACATCGCTGCCTCGGGCAGTGACCCAATCAGCGTTGGAGATGGCGGCGGCGCGCCTGTGCTGGGCGCCCCCAGCGGTTCCACCCTGGGGCTAAACCCGCAGACGCTGGCAACGTTCCAGAACCTGGCGATTGATGAGACGCACCACATCACTCTGCTTCGTGCGTTGATCTTCCAGTTGGGCGGCACGCCGATCAATCAGCCGGAGATCGATTACACGCTGGGTGGCAAGATGTCGATCACCAACGTGACGCAGCTGCTTGCGGTGACACGGCAGTTCACCGCGGTGGGGACCAGTGCTTATACGGGCGGCGCACAGTACCTGGTTTCAAATCCGTTTGTACTTACCGGCGCGGCACAGATCCTCGGTACTGAATCGCAGCATCTTGGTGGTGTCAACTTTCTGTGCGACGCGCTCGGCGTGACCTCACCACCCGTGGACGCGCTGGATTATCCGCCCGTGGTGCCGAACACCTACTTCACCCTGACGCCAACCAACGCGCTCTCAACCGGTCCGGCGCTTGGGCCGGTGCGCACGCCCGCGCAGGTGCTGGGCATTGTGTACGGGGTATCTACCGCTTCCACCACGACGCCCCCTGCGGGCATTACCGCCGGCGGTTTCTTCCCCAAGGGGCTGAACGGCAACGTCAAGTCGACCTAGCGCAGCCACGCCCATGCATGCAGCGCCAAGGCGACTGCGGTCACCAGAAAAAGCAGCAGGAACCAGGCAACGGAGAGAGATACATGTTGAACCAGGCAGAACAGGTAAAGCAGGATGGAATCATCGCAGGCACTCTGAACAGGCGGCGTTTTCTGCAGGTCGCCGGCGTTTCCGCAGGCGCTGTGGGCACACTCGGGCTGGCCGGTTGCGGCGGGCTGATCGGGGTGGATCCGGAAGCAGGACCGGCACCTTCGATCGAGGATGTGCTGAACTTCGCGCTCAACCTCGAGTATTTTGAAGCGTCGTTTTACTCCTACATCACAACGGGCGCTGGCATCCCAAGCGCAAACCTCGGGGCCAACCCGGGCACGATCACGGGCGGGGCGCAGGTCAAGTTCACGGACCCGAACGTGGCGGCGCTCGCCACCCAACTGGCCGCTGACGAACTGGCACACGTGCAGTTTCTACGCGCGGGCATGTCGTACTTTGGCCTCACCCCGGTGGATGCCCCGGCTCTCAACCTTGCGGCGCTGGGCGCACCTACCGACGACGCAAGCTTCCTGGCACTGGCGCGACAGTTGGAGACCGTCGGCACCAGCGCTTATGAGGGCGGCGTGCAGTACCTGGCTTCCAACATACTCGCGGTTGAGTATGCGGCGCGCATTCACAGCGCCGAGGGACAGCACGAGGCCGCCCTGCGACAGTTCTGCATTTCCAAGGGCATTACCTCTCCCGCAGTGGACAAGTACGACCGGCCCCCGGTGCTGGGCAGCAATACCATCTTCAACACCAGCGTGGTGACAGGTTTGAACACGGCACGCAATGCTTCCGAGGTGCTGCAGATCGTGTACGCGGCACCCGGCATGACCGGCGTGCTTTCGGGCGGGTTCTTCCCGAAGGGGTTGAACGGCAATGTGAAAAGCACTTAGTCCGCAAAAGGCGCGCCCCACGAAG
The DNA here is from genome assembly GCF_003858395.1 of Acidipila sp. EB88. Taxonomy (GTDB): domain Bacteria; phylum Acidobacteriota; class Terriglobia; order Terriglobales; family Acidobacteriaceae; genus EB88. The sequence goes on from NZ_QWEV01000005.1 coordinate 788,634, forward strand.
AGCCCGTCTGCATAGACGGGCTCTTCTTTTGCCTGCTGTCCGGCTTACCGTGGTTTGTTCTTGTGCAGGGAACGATCCTTCCGCTCACTGCGCAGGGAATGCTTTGTGAGACACAGGCAAGTTGCAGAAATGTGTTCTCTTGTCCCTGCTATTTCTTTCGCGCACTTGCTGCCAACGAGATTGCGCCCGCCTGGAAGTGCGACATATTGCTCCGCGTCGTAGCTGCCCAATGGGTCCTCAAGTTCAGGGAACAAGAAGCGCGGTTCCGAGGACCTCATCGTCACCGAGGGAGGTTGGGAAAGAGCGCTGGCGAGCTCTCGATCGCGAAGTCCCGGAATGCCCGCACCGCCTGCGACAGGTGCCGATGGTTCAGGTGAAGGAGCCAGAGATCAAACGTGCGGAAACGCCATTTCGGCATCACTTCGATGAAAGATGTTTTGCGCGACAGGCCGGGTAGAACGATCGGGGGAAGTTCTCCGATGCCCACACCCTGCAGGATCACAGGAGCAAGCCCCGCATAATCGTTCATGGAAAGGTAGGGCTCGAAGAACAGTGTTTCCTTCTGTTTGCCATCAACGTGTTCGAAGATCCAGCGGTCACGGGGTTTCCAGCGAGCAAACGACAGGAGCCGATGTTGAGCGAGGTCTTCCGGATGCCGAATGGGAGGGAACCTCTTCAGGTAGTCCGGCGTCGCGAGTAATTGATGGCGATAGCTGATGAGCTTGCGTCCTACAAGGGCCGAATCGCTCAACTGTCCGATGCGGACAACGAGATCTACGCCGTCGGCGATGTGATCGACGGCTCGTTCGGCGATCAGCACCTGCACTCGGACGTCTGTATACCGAGCCTGGAACCCGATGATCAGGGGGGCCAGGAAAGAGTCCGAGATGCTCGGAGGAGCAGAAAGCCGGAGTGTGCCCGAGACCGTTGATCCATAGTTCGAAGCAATGCTCGCCACTGCATCACTGACCTGTGCCCCTCGCTCGGCATGCTCCAGCAATTCGGCGCCGACATCGGTCAGCCTGAGTCGCCGGGTCGAGCGATCCAGCAGGCGGACACCAAGTTGATTCTCCAGTTCTGCAATACGGCGACTCAGCGTTGAAGTCGGCATCTTCATTCGACGCGCAGCCTCAGCGAAGCTGCCGGCTTCGACAACACGAGCGAAAGCCACCAGAGAGTTCAGATCAGTCATCCGCGGATTATCCCAAAACTGGAATGGTGAATGCCGCACTATGCCACTACCGCAACAGACGGGTCAACGCTAGATTCACCTTCGGGGGGTAAACCGATGAGTGACATACAGGCAATCACAACCTTGCTCGAGGAGTACGAACAGGCACTCAACCAGTCCGATACGGAAGCAGTGATGAAGCTCTATGCCGCTGATGGCATCTTTATGCCACAGCATTTTCCATCCAGCGTGGGAGTCGATGCCGTACGACAGGCTTACAGAGCTGTCTTCGGCACGATTCAGCTCACCGTCAAATTCAAAATAGAAGAGGTTCACGCGGTTTCCTCGGAGTGGGCCTTTGCTCGCACCAACTCCGCAGGCACTGTTCTGGTAAACGCAACCGGGGGGTCTTCCGCTGAAGCGAATCAGGAACTATTCGTCCTGCAGAAGGTCGAAGGCCAATGGAAGATCGCCCGCTACTGCTTCTCGACGACCAACCCGCCTCGCGCCTAACGTATTCAGGAGAAAACCCATGCCGGATATGAAAGCAGTCGTGATCCGCAAAGCAGGTGGTCCAGAGGTTTTAAACATTGAGCACATACCCATCCCAACGCCGAAACCCGGCGAAGTGCTGATCCGAGTAAAAGCGTTTGGGTTGAACCGATCCGAATTGTTCACCAGGCAGGGACATTCGCCGAGCGTCAGGTTTCCGCGTGTGCTCGGCATCGAGGCCGTTGGAGTTGTACAGGAAGCCCCCGGGGGAGTGTTCAAGCAGGGCGAGGTCGTGGCGACGGCGATGGGGGGTCTGGGGCGTGCGTTTGACGGAGGCTATGCCGAGTACACCTGCGTTCCCGCCAACCAGGTGCAGGTCATCCGTACCAGCCTGGATTGGACCACGTTGGGAGCAATGCCGGAGATGCTGGAGACGGCGTGGGGTTCTCTTTTCCGCTCATTGCGATTGCAGAAGGGTGAGAGCTTACTTGTGCGAGGTGGCACCACGTCTGTGGGTTTAGCTGCCACCGCGATTGCAAAGCGTCTTGGAGCCCAGGTAGCATCCACCACGCGAAACCCTGATCGCATCGACGCGCTTCGTTCTGCAGGAGCGGACCACGTGTTTCTGGACAGTGGCGTGGTAGCCGATGATGTGCGGAACATATATGCGGACGGAGTGGATAAAGTGCTGGAACTCATCGGTACCAGTACATTGAAGGACTCTCTTGGTTGCGCTTGCGAAGGCGGAGTCGTCTGCATGACCGGCATCGTTGGGAATCAGTGGGCCTTCGAGAGCTTCGCGCCGATGGAGAGCATTCCAACCGCTGTTTGTCTCACTTCGTATGCCGGCGATTCAAAGGATTTCATGCGCACTCCACTCGAGGAGCTCGCCCAACAGATTGCCGCAGGTAGCTTGAAGCTTCAGATAGGCCGCGTCTTCCAGATCGACGAGATCGTCGAGGCGCACCGGCTTATGGAGGAAAACAAAGCGGGCGGTAAGATCGTCGTTCTCGTTCCGGGGTGATGCCGGGAGATCGCGCTTGCTGCGTCTCGCACGTTAACTTCCTGTCGGGAACATAGTCGCGCTGCAATGGCGCTGCCAGCGATCTCACCTTCGGGCTCAACAGCGGGGCAGCGGCGTTGCCGTCAAGCCGGTTTCATTGGGAGCAACCGAGAACACGGGCTGCGCGCAAAGGGAGCAATCCTTGTCATGAACGCATGCATGGCGTACGCAATGCCACGAGAATAACGACGCTTTCGTAAAGCGCTTTAAATGTGTTGATTATGGTGGGCGCACAAGGACTTGAACCTTGGACTTCCACCGTGTGAATCATCTACTCTCATGTGTTATCAACAACTTAGCCTACAGTAGCGACCCTTTCAGGCCTGCAAAATCACCCTGAGTTCTCGCTATCGTTCCCGAATTGTTCCCAACTGCACCGAGTGGACTGGCCCTCACTGGAGCACATGCAATAAATGGGGTGAACTCATTCCGCAAGACAGCGCTCAGCGCTAGACTGATAAAAATTCAATCGGGAGCAGCAAAGATGTTTAAACAGTTCTTTGTCGGTGCAGCTCTCATGTTGTGCTCGGCCCAACGTCTAAATGCGACTTCCCTTGCCACTCTCAACTGCAAATCACCAGATGGGCAATGGAAATTCAATGTGGCTTCATACGTCCTCGCATCGATTCCCAACCCAAAACTCGGCCCATATTTCACTTTGACAGTCCAGGCTGAGCAAGCCGATTTCTGGAAGGTCCGAGTTCAGGCGACAGGCTTGGGATTGCGAGAAGTTGGAGACTGCCTGCTAGCCAGCACAGATGGAATCAACATACAAGTGGGGCACGTTTCAATCTCTACAGCAGATCTAGTCAGCGGCGCGCCACAAACTGGCGACAAAGAAGCGGAAGCCTACTCGCGCATTGTGTTCACGGTTGTAGATTTGGCTGATCTCAGCAAGCCTGCTTCGAACACTACACCGAGTCAAGGGCAGCTCAAGTAGACCCATATCGGCTTGTTGGAACAGGAGCCTTGGAGAAGAATAGGCGAGGCGCAGCAGTTCAGACAGTCACGGTTTCTCTTCGACTCGGCCATCTATACTCGCATCATTATGACTGCACGTCTTTCGAACTCCGAAAATTATGCTGTCACCACTCGATGCCCAGACTGCAGGGCAGATACCATCTTCCAACCGCGGGAAGAGGTCAGCAGAGTCAAGCCTGTCAAATATGGAAAAGACGTCTTTGCTAAGACTGTCTATGTGACAGGTCAATGCGTAAGCTGTCATCGCGGTAGCCTAGCCACGATCGTTGACGATTCATTTTCATCAGGTCCACTGTTGGTGGACTTCCTGCCGCAAGCTATAGAATCATTGCCATTGCCACCCGACGTTCCGCCAGAGATTGAAGCTGAATTTAGAGAAGCGGAAAAGTGCGTGTCGATTCAGTGCAACCGTGCAGCATCTGCCCTCTTCAGGTCGACGCTTGAGAAGGCTCTCAAGGCGAGTGGCTACACCAGAGAGAACTTTCCACGGATGAATGACCTTCAGAAGCGTATCGATGCAGCAACTGAAGATGGTGTGATCACCAGAGCATTGCAGAGGCGCGCGCACGAGGAGATTCGTGTTCTCGGTAATGATGTGCTGCACGACGAATGGCGACTAGTCACCGATGAAGAGGTTACCAAAGCTCACGCTTACCTGCAGCGGATACTAGAAAGTCTTTACGATGACCGTTCAACAGTTGAAGCATTATTGCTTGAAGCGAAGAGGATACCTCAGACAGGCGAGCCTGCTACGTAGACGCGGGCTACATCTGTTTTAATTGATCAGCGTAAATTAGGTCACTCGCGCCCCGCCGATTGAGCAACGATGTGGACCGAATAATTTCCATTGGTTTATGCCTCCAAAGTGTAGTGCAGGCGCAAGCATTTCTAATTTGCATTCAGTAATGACGGTAACTAATCATGATCGAGTCGCCCAAAGGAACAGCAAAGTGCAGAAGAACCATCTCGCCCGCTAGGCTGTAATCGAGTGCGCGACGTTGTGCGATTCCGTTGTAATAAACCGTAGTCTCCAGATCGGCTGGTGGATACGGTAAGCGCAGCTGCCGTCCTGAAAAGCCCTTTGGAGAGTTGAAGGTAGCGGAGATCGGCTGATGATCCACGCCTTGGTACCACTCACCGTCAGGAGGCAGTGGGGTGCGGCTCGTTGGAGCTGGGTGAGTCGTTGCGGCTTGCTTCCAAACTTTGGAAGGCTGACTCCAAAACACCTCGAAGATCAGCACCCCTCCCCAAAGAAGCAAGTAAGCTAACGCGAAATCTTTCAACTCAAGCTTTCGATCCTTGATAAAGGAGCCGAAGCTCGCTTTCTCTGACTCTCTCCTGAACTTCAGAGTGAGCAGCAGAAAGGGAGACAAAATTGTGATGGCCCAGCCGAGTGGATTAGTCCCCAGATCCCCGAAGGAGTCCCCAAACGCTCCCCGCAAAAGCTCCCACGCAAGCTCTACATGCATCTTTAGCATTGAAACCCCAATCGCACGAGAGGAGAGTCCAGCAGCCGACGCTCAATTAGCCTTAGTAGCTCTTTCAACTGCGATGTAGCTGTAGAGCGTCTGACGAGTGATCCCGAACTCCCGGGCGGCTCTTGCCTTGGGCATCCCGCCAGCTAAGAGCGCTTTCAGCTTTTCTACCTGCTCAGACTTGAGCTTTGCGACGCCGCCCCTGTACTTGCCAGCCGCCTTTGCAATCGCCACGCCTTCACGTTGCCTCTCAAGGATCATGCTCCGCTCGAACTGAGCGACTGCCCCAAGAATCGACAACATCATCTCGCTCATGGGGTTCTGCTGCCCGGTGAAGCTCAGAGCCTCTTTCAGGAAGCGCACTTCCACGCCTTTGGTATTTAGCTCAGAGACGATCTTTCGAAGGTCATCCACGTTGCGCGCCAATCGATCCATCGAGTGCACAAGCACCACATCGCCCTTGCGAGCGTGCTGCATCATCCTGCGCAATTCTGGCCGCCCGGCGTCCTTCCCTGAGGCCTTGTCCTCGAAGATCTCATCGCAGGTTTGCCCGTCTAGCTGACGCGCCGTATTTTGCTCCACCGTTGATACTCGCCGATAACCGATCATTTGCCCGCTCATACTGCCCCCAAGTGTATGATCAGACTCTAAGACCATCGGTCAGATACGTCAAGTCAGCGCGAAATTGATCCTGATTCTACGCTTTTAACGCCGCTGCGGCATGTCAAGGCAGCCTATACCCAGATTGGACAGTACATGGCCTGATCTGTCCTAAGGGACGATCCAGTCATGCCCGCAGCGATTCTTTGCACGGTAGGGTCACCCAATCAGCTTCAGTTTAGGAGGGGGTGCTGGAAAAATATGAGCCGCTCTTAGAATGGCCTTCCTCGGGCTAGGATAGGTGCGTTCTCCCCTGAGGTTCTTGGGGGCCATTCGCTGGTGAAGTGCATATGTGCATCGACCCACACCCAGGAACGGGGGCTTCTTCGATAATTCGAAGAATGTCCGAACTTGAATAACGGAACGCGGCCGCCAGTTAGGTGATCTGAGTGGAAGGAACACCACCGTGGCTTGTCTTGATCGACACAGCTTCCCGAAGCCTCTTGAGTTCGTCGATCACCTCGGTGCTCCCGTAGTAGCGCCATACCTTGCCGCTCTCGTCCATAACAGCTTTGCCTCGCACCCGTATCCACAACCAAGTCCCGTCAGCTCGTCGGGCACGGCATTCGTAATCGATCGGAGAACCTGTCGATAAGGCACTTTCCGTAAGCAAGAGCACTCTGGCCCGATCTTCGTCCAGCAACGTGTTCAAGTAGCCGAGATTAAGTACGGCCTCACGCGAGAAGCCCGTCAGCTCCTCCCACTTGCTCCCAAAATCAAGAATGTTCCCAGCGCCATCCATAACCCACGGTGTCTCAGGATTCAAGTCGAGGAGAGCGCGGGCAAGCTGCTCGCTCTCAACAAGTTCTATTTCTTTTCGCTTTCGCTCCGTAATGTCCAAGACGGCAATACTGAGACCGATGATCTCGCGCGCTTCATCTCTGGCGGGTTCACACGAAAAAAGAATGAATTGGTTAGATTCACCTTCGATACGGGAAGGGCGTGACAATTCGCAGTCATGTAACGATTCACCTTGGAGAGCGCGGCGAAGAAAAGGCTCGTAAATCGGGAACCACTGCGGAAAGACTGACGCCACACTTCGACCGAGCATGGCCAATATGGTAGTTCCATCGATCTCTGCCAACTTTCGGTTCACGCTTACGTAACGAAGATTCTTGCTGAGGTAGCAGAGACCAACGGGAGCGCCATCGTATATCGCTTGTAGTTGTGCGACCCGCTCGATAGGAAGAGACTCAAGGCTAGATAGATTTAGGTCACTACCCTGCAGAGCAACTCCCGGAAGGGCGCGAGGATAAGCAGCATCGATAAAGCTGCGGATGTGCTTCGCGGGTTCGGGCTTGCCATACAAGTACCCTTGCACTACGTCACAGCCTAGATACTGCAACATACTAGCCTGCTCCTCCGTCTCCACTCCTTCGGCAATCGCTGTGATTCCGAGACTCTGTCCCAGTCCGATCAGAGCAGCGACGATCTTTCGATCCTGTCTTACTTTCGCGATGCTCTTGATGAAGCTCCGGTCGATTTTAAGCCCGTCAAACGGCAGAGTTTGAAGATGCGCAAAGCTTGAATAGCCGGTGCCAAAATCATCCAAGTAGATATTGCAGCCCAAGGCTTTAAGTTCGAGCGAAATGGCTTGTACGTGATCTAGGTTCTCGATGAGTGCTGTTTCGGTAATTTCGATCGCGAGGCGGCTGAAAGGGAAGTTATGTCGCTGTCCTATTTGCAGGAGTCGAGGAACAAGATCTCGGTCGAGCAGCTGTTTGGGGGAGATATTTACAGTCAAGATGAACGATCCAGGGAACACAGCGACGGCCTGAAATGCCTTTGCTAGGATTTGCTCGGTGAGTTGGGTGAGAAGACCAGCATGTTCAGCGGCCGGGATGAACTCAGATGGAAGCATTAAACCTCGCTCTGGATGCTCCCAGCGGGCAAGCAGTTCAAAACCGACGAGCTGCCCCGTCCTCAATTCTCTTAAAGGCTGGTAAAAGGGAGAGATCTCTCCTCGCTCCAGCGACTTAAGTAGGCTCAGTTCATCTGTCGCCATACGCCTCCTACATCGAGCTAGAGCAAAAGGCTCAGAGCTATGACACCTACACCCCTATCTTGCAAATAGCAAGATATCGAAAGTTGAAGGCTTGACTGTTATTTCATATGGCAACGCTACAGGCCCTGCTGTCTGTTAGCGTTTGCGCAACCGACCCACGCCTGAAAACTAGGTGGCAGCTGAAATCTTGATTTCCACAGCTTGTCGACATTTCCACATGAGCTTTTTTGCCTTCCGAGTTGACCTTCTAGCAAGTCAAGACTACTATCGTTCCAAGCGTCGCGCTATGCTCTGGACATAGACTATTTAGCAGTCACTTTCCAGTCTACGGAGCTAGCTTATTCTTGCGACCCCTTCCCTCTTAAACCTTAGAGAATCTCTCCGCATGAATTGTGGGTATAGCCGTCTGCGTGAATTGAATTACGTAGAGCTATACCAGTTGAATAAGATCGCGTCTCACTTGCGAGATCGTCGCTGCCCATGCTCGAACAGCCTCTGTCCTTGCTGTCTACACAAGACAAGGAGATGCCAGCGTGCCGCTCTTCATCGAGTGCTCAGGAAAACTACATCCGAGCGACTGGTGGCGTTTACCGTCACCCTCATTCAGCCACTTTGCAATACTACAGAGCTACGCGCGAAGATTCGTGAACTCCAGCGACGTACCCGAGAGATTTTTACTTCTGTTGAGGCAGCTCACTGGTTCATAGCCTTGGAGCTTGGAATCTATCCCGGGCACTTCAATCCCCACCTGCATGGCCTGCTGCTCTGCGACGAGTCGCTGGACAATCTGCAGCGTGCCGCTAATGCTATTCTTTGCGACTTCGCTCAGATGAACCACCTAGAGCCTGTAGATAACCCAACTGCATGGGCGAACTACATCGTCAAGACGTCCTCCGACGATATCGCCGAGCTGTATCGCCACCCCGCTTTGACGCTCGAAGCACTAAATTGTCTGCGCTTCGTGCCTCGCTTCCAGAGCAAAGGGTTGCTGAAGTGTACCGGTGACGACAGGCCAAGACGTCCTCGGAGAAGAAGAAAGCCAAAGCCGAGAATAGCTAGCAAAAGGCGACATCCTAAAGTGCTTGCGTCCAGCCTCCGCTAAGCTATGCCGGACCGCCTCTTGTAACCCCGAGCGAGTTGTTCCGGATGGGTTCGCTTCCAGTTCTGACCAATGCACATATGCACTAAAGCGACCTTCGGCAGAGCTGCACCGAATATTCGAATCACTGTAGCCAAGTCGCTAGCCAGAAACAATCGGCTTTGCGCTAACAACACCCTCATAGTCGCACGTAAAGGCTCCTTCTAGGCTCATCGCGCGATTCCCTGAGCCTGGGGTCCGCTCGCAACATTGCGCCTCTCGTTTTCTTCTTGCACACGTACGCGCTCCCGTGCGATCGGCTGTAGAGCAGCGCGAACCATTCACCAGTGGTTGCACATATGCAACCTGAAGGAAGAGACATGCACACTATCCCCGTATCTCCCGAACCTGCGGTTATTGAGTTCCTCTTTGCCCAAGCTGACCCTGCTCTGTTCGAACCGCTGATCAGCGCGAAAGATGTAGCAGAAAGCTTTCACATAAAAGAGCGTACTGTTCTCCGCTGGGCACGGGAAGGGAAAATCCCCGGCTACAAGTGTGGTAAGTTCTGGCGATTTCGATCCTCAGACTTGAACCATGCCCTGCTGCTTACCGTAGACTCGTTTTCAAGCCAGTCCGCTCGCGTGAATCAGGAGGTTAAATGAAACTCACGCGTGAATCGTTCCAAGTCGGCTCGCTTACAAAGGAGCCGCGTAAACATGGCGACGTCTGGATTTACCGCTGGCGGCAAGCCTCTCCAGCAGGCGCACCCGTCCAGAAGAAGATCATCGTCGGCCCTTGCAGTGAACTTAGATCCAAATCCCAAGCGCAAAAGGCTGTGCAGGCTATGAATCTTCAGATCAATAGCGCAAAGTCTTCCAGCAAGCCGCTCACCTTGGGCCAGCTTGTGAAGCACTACGCCGCGCTCGAACTTGGAATGGAGAGGAGCAACAAGACAGATCACACCTGCGACGTATATAGGGACTGCCTTAAGAATCACATCGTGCCGCGATGGGGGACAGAGCTTGCAGCCAGCTTGAGAGCACCAGATGTGGAAGCGTGGCTACGTTCCCTGCCACTAGCAAACAGCAGCAAGGCGAAGCTGCGCAACGTAATGAGCGTTGTCTACAACCACGGCATACGGCACGGCCTAGTAGACGCAAACCCAATCATCGGGCTGGTTAAAGGTAGCGGCGTTCGCCAGTCTGCTACCCGGCGGAAAAGCCCCCAGATCCTCACGGCAGATGAAATTAAGCGACTACTGTGCGTTTTAGAAGACCCATATCGGGCCATGGTCTACTTGCTTGCTTCTACCGGCTTGAGGTTCTCTGAGCTGCGCGGCCTTCAGTGGCAGGATCTCGATGTCAAGAACTTGGCTCTGCTTCTAACACGAAGTGTAGTCAAAGGCTCGATAACGCCGATGAAGAATGCCGCCAGCCGCCGACCTGTATCCATCACGCCTGATGTCTGCAGGGCATTACAGGCGCTGCGGCAGAACTCTCCTTACCGGGGCGGGATGGATTGGATCTTCGCTTCGATCAAGGCAGGAGGGAATATTCCACTTTGGGGCAATTCCGTTATGGAAGACCATGTCCGGCCTGCCTTGAAAGTTGCCGGAATCGAGAAGCATGTGAGCTGGCATACTTTCCGTCACACGTTCGCCACACTACTGAAGGCTTCGGGAGCAGACGTCAAGACAGTTCAAGAGTCCCTTCGCCACGCCACCAGTGCTATGACGATGGACGTTTATGTTCAGCCCATCCCTGCTGTCGTTCGCGCAGCCCAGCTTGAACTTGCATCAACCTTCACACCGGATTCATGGACAGGCGCTGTTCCTGTTCCCAATCTGTTCCCAGATTCCGGCTCTGCATCCGCAAGTTGTTGATTTAATGGTGGGCGCACAAGGACTTGAACCTTGGACTTCCACCGTGTGAAGGTGGCACTCTACCGCTGAGTTATGCGCCCGACAAAAAAGATCGCGCTTCAGCCCCGGGCGGGGCGCGCTGCGACTTTTCAGAGCATACCACCGGGAAGGCCCGGACTCAAAGCAGGGGCCTGCCAGCCCTGGCTTGCCCAGGCTTCGCTGGCGGGCGGACATTGACTTGCACGGGCTTGTTCGCAGGACCGGCTATGCTGGGCCCATCGACTGAGGCAGGCGGTATGAACTGCCGGCCTCCCCCTGCCCACGTGGCTGGCTGTGCCGGAGCCCAGCCGGCTCTATGCCCCGCGTACAATATGCAGGGTGCCCATGGACTCAGCTGATCCCCTCCACGCAGATGCGCGCAAGGCAGCCTCTGCCTCCCGCCCGGAGGGGCCGGGTCCTGCCAAAAGGCGCGCGGAGCCGGTGGGCAACCGTGCTCCGGAGGGAAGCGGGCAGCACCCGGAAGACGCTGCAGGGTCGGCCTGCGACCAGCGTGAGGATGCACCAGGCACAGAGACAGACCTCGACCCAGCCCTGGAAGCAGGCCCCGACTTCTGTTCCGGAAACGAGCCGTTCTCCGCGAAAGAACCGGATCCGGACGCGCAACCTTTGGACGCGGACGGGGTTCACGAGAACATGGCGAGCGCAACCTATGGTCGAGACTGGGCAGCAGTGCTCCCGCCGGGTGCGGGGACATTGGGCGTTCCGCAGGCAGCGGACGACAGCTCCGACGCTGCCATCATGCTGCGTGTCCGCGAGGGCGACGACTCGGGGTTTACGTACCTGATCGAGAAGTACCGCAAGCAGATCATCTACTACATGTTCCGCATGTGCGGAAACCAGGCAGTCGCGGAAGAGCTGGCGCAGGAGGTTTTTCTGCGGGTGTACCGGTCGCGGGAAAGCTACCGCGCGGAAGCCAAATTCACGACCTGGCTGTACCGGATTGCAACCAACCTCGGGGTAAACTACGCGCGCGACCACAAGCACGAGAAGGCTGCGCAGAACGTCTATCTCGATCAGCCGGACGCGGATACAGGCACCACACCGGACGTGGCGGACAGTCGGCTGACCGCAGAGCAGAACCTGCTGCGCTCCGAGCGCATGCTGGGGATCCGGCAGAAGGTCATGAGCCTGCCCGAGCGTCAGCGGGAAGCCGTGTTGATGCACAAGTACCAGGAAATGGATTATCGCGAGATCGGCGCTGTGCTCAAGCTTTCCGAGTCCGCTACCAAGTCACTGCTGTTCCGCGCCTATCAGACGTTGCGGGAACAGTTGAAGGAATACGTCTGAGGAGGTACCACATGACCAGTCAGGGAAGAAAGCAGCCCGGAAACGAAAGCCCCCGCGCCGGCGGTTTAGCAATGGACTGCCCCAGCGTTGTGGCCGCCATGCCTGACCTGCTCTTCGATCCAGCTGCTGTTCCGGCCCCGGTGCGTGCACACCTGGACACGTGCGTGTCCTGCTCCGCGGAACTGGGCTCGCTGCAGCAGACAATGCAGCTGCTCGACACCTGGGAGGCGCCCGAGCCTTCGCCTTACTGGAATGCACGCATGGGCGCACTGCTGCGCGAGGAGCAGGCGCGCCCGGCACGAGGATGGGCCGGGTTCCGTGAGCGGTTTGTTACCCGCCTGCTGCTCAGCAACAGGGCGCTCCGCCCTGCGGCCGGGGTAGCAGCCCTTGGGCTGGTGCTCGCGGTCGGGGGCGGCACATGGCTCGACCTGGCCAGCCAGACGAGCAACAGGCCCGCACAAGGAGTACAGGCGTCCAATACCGTGCGCGATCTGCAATCATTGAACGAAAATGCCCAGGTGTTTCAGCAGCTTTCCGCGCTGGACGAGCCTGATACCACTACCCAGCAGTAGATCTCCCCGCACGGCGCCCGGAGATGCAGCAGCCACAAAAGGAATGATGAAGCAGCGCGAGACAAGCAGAGAAAATGGCGGGACGAGGTCGGCAGCCGCATGCATCGCGCGGCCGCTCCTCGTGCTTTTCTTCGCCACTGCTTTTGCCACTGCATCGCTCTGTGCGCAGCAGCAGGGCAGGCCCGAGCAGCGCGCTCCTCAGTCCATGCAGGGGCTGCGTGTCGACCCGCGCACTGGTGGCCGCATGATGCCCGGTCAGCATCTGCCGCAGTGGTTCGCACAGCATCAGGCCCTGCCGCCGAACGAGCAGGAGAACGCCCTGCGCAGCGAACCCGGCTTCGCGCACCTTCCAGCAGCCCAGCAGCAGCAGCTGATCGAGCGGCTGCACCATCTTGACCTGGAGCCGCCGGCCCAGCGCCAGCGCGTCATGGAGCGGAACGAACGCTTCATGGCGCTGCCCGTGGAGCGGCAGCAGCGCATTCGCGGCGCCAGCCAGATGCTGAGCCAGATGAACCCGGACCGCCGCCGCGCGGTGCGTGATGCCTTCCACGATCTGCGCAACCTGCCAGAGGACCAGAGAGCGAATGCGCTGAACTCGGCGCGATTCCAGGCCGAGTACTCCCCGCAGGAGCGCGAGGTCCTCGGCAACCTGCTTTCGATCGAGCCTTACCAGCCGTAAAGGCCGCGTTAGCTTTGCGGCCTCCACCAGAGGCCACGCTCTAGCAGGGGCCACGCTCTAGCTGCGGAAGAAGTTCTTGGCCAGGAATAGCACATTGGCCGGCCGCTCTGCCAGGCGGCGCATAAAGTACGGATACCACTCGTGGCCGAACGGCACGTACACGCGCATGTTGTAGCCCTCGGCCACCAGCGAGCGCTGCAGGTCTCGACGCACCCCGTACAGCATCTGGAACTCGAAGCTTTGCTTCGCCAGTCCCTGCTCGGCCACGATCCTGCGCGTGGCGTCGATCATCCGGGGGTCGTGCGTGGCGATACCGTGGTACAGCCCGCTGGCAAGCAGCGTGGTCGTGAGGCGCACATAGTTGGCGTCCACATCGGCCTTGTCGGGGAATGCCAGCGTTGCCGGCTCCTGGTAAGCGCCCTTGCAGAGCCGCACCCGGATGCCCTCTTCGATCAGCCGCGCCACGTCTTCCGTGGAGCGCCGCAGGTACGCCTGGATCACGACGCCGATGCTGCCCGGGTACTGCCGGTGAAGACGGGACACCAGGTCGAGTGTCGCCTGCGTGTAGGTGCTGCCCTCCATGTCGACCCGCAGAAACGTACCGACCCGCTGTGCATGCTCCACCAGCGAACCCACGATCTGCTCTGCCAGACCGGGACTCAGGTCCATGCCCATCTGCGTCAGCTTGACGCTGGCATTGGCGTTGAGGCCACGCTCACCAATGGCATCGAGCAGCTGGTGGTAGATCGCGGCAGAGCGCTTCGCTTCTTCCGGTGTGTGCACATTCTCGCCCAGGCTGTCGAGCGTCGCCGCGATGCCATCCCGGTTCAGCGCGGCAGTGGCCTTTAAAACATCTTCTATCTCAAGCCCGGCTACAAAACGCGACGAGATACGGCGGCCAGCCGCCGAAGCCTCGGAAAAGCGGCGAAGCGGCTGATTGCGCGAAAGAGAGATAAACGTGGAACGGAGCATGGTCATGTGGATGTTTCATTCTTGCATGCAGGCAGGCAGGGCGCGGTGCGACGGCTCGATCACGAAACTGGCCGGCTAGCCGCCGATATGCACCATGGTCCGGCCCGGCTGCAGAAAGCCCGCCTCGCCGATGTGGTGCCGCGCTTCCTTCTTCTGGATCGTCGCCTCGATGAACGCAGCGAGGTCGTCGTCCGAACCACCCCGCCGCAGAATCCCATGCAGGTCGTGATCGAAGTGCGAAAAGAGGCAGGTGCGAATCTTGCCATCGGATGTCAGGCGCACCCGCGAGCAGGCCCCACAGAAAGCCTGTGATACCGGTGCGATGACGCCGATCTCGCCCATGCCATCGTCGAAAGTGTAGCGGCGCGCCGTCTCACTTGGGTTGTTCGCGGGCAGTGCCACCAGTGGGCGGAACACGCTGAGCCGCTCGAGCAGCTCGGTGAGCGGCACCACCGTATCCGGCGCCCAGATGCGGTCTTCCTCGAGAGGCATGAACTCGATAAAGCGTACGATCACGTTCTCGGAACGCGAGAACTCGGCGAACGGGACGATCTGGTGATCGTTGAAGCCCCGCAGCAGCACGCAGTTGATCTTTACCGGGCCGAGACCTGCTTCCCGCGCGGCGCGCACGCCGCGCAACACATGGGCAAACGAACCCGGCACCCGGGTGATACGGGCAAACGTCTCCGGCTCCACCGCGTCCATGCTCACGGTCACCCGGTTCAACCCGGCATCCTTGAGTGGTTGGGCCAGCTTTTCGAGCAGGTGCCCGTTGGTGGTGATAGCCAGGTCCAGGGGCTGCCCCGTGCTGGTCCGAACCTCGGAGAGCTCCCGCACCAGGTCCACGAGCCCGCGCCGCAGCAGCGGCTCGCCACCTGTCAGACGTACCTTTTCGATGCCCAGCGAGGCAAATACCCGCACCATCCGCAGGTAGTCCGCCATGGGTAGCTCGATGGGGGTAAAGCTCTCTTCCCCGGTGCGGCAGTACACGCAGCGGTAATTACAGCGGTCCGTCACCGACATCCGCAGATCCGTAATCTGCCGCCCGAATTTGTCGATCAGCTTGGGCCGTGCAGCGGCAAATGCGCCTGCCAGCGCCGCGGGTACAACGGTCGGGATGTCGGGAAAGGTCGTGGCCATAGGCGGGTAGAAGCGCGAGGAGCAAGGCAAAACAGGGTGCAGATTCAATGCGTTGGCACATGGACCCTGGCCCGCGTGCAATTATCCGATCTGTTTATCTGATGCGGCAAACAGCGCCTCGACGCAAGCCTGCGTGGAGCGCGCTTCACAGGAGGCAAACACTCGCGCCGAAACGATTCGGCCCGGCCAGAATCAGCAATCCGTCTCCGGGCTGTCGCTCTCTGGCAGCTCGGCGCAGCCCTTGTTTGCATCCGGTGCGCCCGATCGTTCACCGGTCCCAGTGTATCGCCGCGACGTTGCTTACCCGCTGCGTATCCAGTGGCGGAACAGCGATGGAGGTTACGAGTAAGCACGCCGTCCGTACTTACAGACTCCACCGCAGCCCGCAATTGACGCAGGCGGGTGGTGGCGAGGAGGTCAGCAATCCTTCGCGGAACTGCTGGTATGCCGGGCCGTTCCAGATCTCCCGCAGGGAATGCTGCGTTGCATCACCCAGCGTAAAGCTCCCGTATCCCTTCATGCTGAAGGGCGCGATGCAGCATGGCAACACTCGCCCGTTCGCCGTGATGTACATCAGCGACCAGGGGCGTCGGCACAGGGACCAGGGATTATCGGTGCGCTGCATCCGGATCGATTCACCGGGATCTGTCGCGCCCGAAGCCGAAAACAGCACGCCCAATTCCCGGGCGATCGTCTCTGCTTCGCGAATCATCGCGTGCTCATCCTCGCTGGTGTGCTCAAACAGCGCGGACTCGGCGCGCGCCAGCGACTGCTCGCTCATGGGGTCGTCAAAGAACACCAGCCGCTGCAGGTACACCTCGGTGACGCCAATGGAGTGCGCCAGGCGCACAAAGTTGGGCAGTTGGCTCACCGTCTCGCGCAAACCCGTCAGCCACAGGCTGACGCGCGGCCGCGGCGCTCCAAGCTCGCGCTGCAGGTGTGTGAAGTTCCGCACGTTCGACACGATCCTGTCGAAAAAGTCCTTGCCGCGCACCATCTGGAACATCGCCGACTCGGCCGCATCGAGCGAGACCCGCAGTTCGTCCAGCCCTGCCTCGATCAAGGCACGACCGTTGGCGTCGTTCAGCAGCGTTCCATTGGTGTTGAACAGTACGTAGATGTTGCGATCTTTCAGGTAGCGCACGCGCTGCGCGATGTCTTTGACCAGCATCGGCTCGCCGATACCGTGCAGCACCACGCGCGCAATCCTGGGGTACTGGTCAATCAGCGAGGTGAACAGCTCCCAGGGCATATCGGCCTCGGGCTCCAGTTGCTCATAGGTGCGCGGGCAGGTGGTACACAGCAGGTTGCAACGATTGGTGGTCTCAAGGTAGAGGCAGACCGGCTCCTGCTCCGCGACGGCGCTCAGCTCCGATTGCGAGCCGGGCTTTTGGAAGTACCGCCGCATACGGTTTTTCTCTTCCTCGGCGGCCTGAGCGGCAGCCGAAAGTCCGGAGTCGTTCGATTCAGGCTTGATCGCTGGCGCCACAATCGGAAACAAACTGCTCATGAGAAAGCCTCTGGGCTTCCAGTGTAGAGAAGTCGACCCGTCTTGCGGACATTGTTCGCAGCAGACATTGTTAGAGAGTTTCATCGCGCCGCCAGGCTGGGAAGTTACTCCCGATCCTCAAATGTGTGCTGCAATCAGCCTCCCCGGGTGCGGTGTTCCGATACTATGGGCGCACGATGCCCCGCACATCTTTCAAGGCCACGGCTATTCTCAAGCCCCTTGCTGCGCTTCTGGCCTGGTGCACGGCCTGTTCCGTCCAGGCAGCCGCGCCAGCGACCATTGTTTTCTTCGGCGACAGCCTGACTGCCGGTACCGGCAGCGTTCCCGGCAGCACGTATCCGGACTTTCTCGGCCGCGACCTGCAGGCTCAGGGCTACCGCGCGACGATCATCAACCAGGGCGTTGCGGGGGATACCACGGAGGATGGCTTGCGCCGCATCGGTGCGGTACTCGCGGCGCACCCCGACATCGTGGTGCTCGAACTCGGCGCCAATGACGCGATCTACGACAAGCCCATTCCCGGCATCGTTGCCAACCTCAACACGATCATTGCGTCGCTCCAGCAGGCCCACATTCGCGTGCTGGTTGCAGGCGTGGTCATGCCGCCCAACCTGCAGGCGGGTGCAGCCTACGTGGCGCAGTTCAACCCGATCTACAGCAGCGTTGCTGCCGCAAACAATGTGGCGCTGGTGCCCTCCCTGCTCAACAACGTGTATGGCGTCGCCGGCCTTATGAGTTCCGACTACATCCATCCCAACAGTGCGGGGTATGAACACGTGGCGCTCAACGTGCTGCCCTACCTTGAACCCATGCTGACCAGATAAATCAGCACCGGGGCGCGGCGCAGCGAGTTACGGGGCCTCTTCCTTTTGCACCGGCGAAAAGCCGCCCTTGTTGTCGGGCGCCATGGGGTTCACACCGAAGTCCCATCCATCCTGGTTGAATCCGCCGCCGGGGAGCAACTCGATCAGGCTGTACTGCCCCAGGTTCAGGTCGCTGCGGGGCTCCACCTGCATCCAGTGGCCGCCGGGGAGCAGCCTGCGCTCCGTGGCTACGATCTCGGCGCTTCCGTCAGCTTCGCCACCCGTACCAAGCCCGCGCAGTTGCAGGGCCGAAGCCGCCCGCTCATTTTTGCCGACGCGCAAACGCACCAGCGCGTAGCTGTTCTCTGGCGATGCCTGCGGGTCGCTTTTGCCCGTCTTCTCCGACGAGGCACCATGCGTATCCACGACCATCGCGTCTTCCCGGGCTGGCGCCTGGCTGCGGGTATCCACCGCGATAAAGAACACGGGGCGCGCCACGTGGAACGACACCACGGCCTTGTACCCCTGTAAACGGATCAGGTCGCGCGCGCCGCCCTGCGAAATTGCCGCACCCTTGACGCTGTGCCCCATGTCCAGGTTCAGGTCGCCGTCACTTTGGCGGATCCGCACCAGCCGGGGCTCGTTGTTGTACGAGTCCAGCGCCCACACTCCGCTTTCGTCCGGCAAGCGCAACCCCGGCGCCACCTCCGGCTGCCGGCCCGCTTCCTCGGCGCGCTGCGCGGCTGCCTGCCGATCCAGCTCCGCTGCCTCTTGCGCGGCTGGGCTGTTTGGGTCCGGCGTGGCCTGGGGAGCGTGCTCGTGGTTGTAGCGCGCGGTCGCGTCCCAGTCCACCAGCGACTGCGGCAGCTCTTCCCAGCCTTCGCCGCGCTCGGCCGACAGGAAGCGCACGCGGTCACCCTTGACCTCGTAGCGCACCACCACCTGGTAGCTGCCATCTTTCAAAATCAGTCTCTGGCGGCCCGGCGCATCCTGTGCCCCACCCATGGCGGGCAGCAGGGCAAGACACGCGGCGACAACGGCAAGCAAGGCACGCATAATCTCCCTACCCTACCGGAAAGTTTCGTCGCGTCGCACATACAGGCGGAAGCCCATTGGCCCGTTTTCCGCCCGGACGAAATCGTGCTGCTCTGCCAAACGATAGTGGGCGGCCAGGTACGCGTGGAACCAGGGCCACAGCTCCAGCTTGCGATAGCGCCCAGGCCCTTGTGGAAACAGCCACTCCGTGATGATCAGATCCCTTGGAGGATGCGCCTCGAGCGCCTCACGGAACTGCTGCTGACCGTGCAGCACTGCTGCAGGGAGGTCGCCTGGCGGCGGCAGCGTCTCGCCGCGGCTCCCGGCGAGCGCCTGCGGAAACAGGAACTCGTCGTAGACCGTACCGGTCGCCTCGCGCGCGCCCAGGTGCAGCAGGGCATCCGTGCAGCCGGTAATCAGGTCGAGGCACTGCACCTCACCGTCGAGGGCACGCACACCCTGCGGTCCTGCTTCACGCAACAGCGCCTGTTCCATGGCCGCGATTGTCGGCGTGGACCACTGCGCCTTTTCCACCGCCCGGAGATACGAAGGCGCCATGAGCAGCACCCCGAAGCCGAAACCAGCCACCCCAAGCGCCCTTGGCAGCTGGCGGTTGCTGCGAACAGCCGCCGTAAACTGGAGCCCGCTGTACAGCAGCAGAAAGGCAACAAAGGGGTAACGCTGGTAGGGGAAGCCCTTGCCCTGCGCGACGAACGAAACCAGCCCCAGCAGCACAGCGAGCAGCAGGGTACGCTCGCAGGCACGGTCCCTGCTCGATCCAGGCTTCGGGAATCCCGGCCTGCGATGCAGATCTCCCGGCCGGCTGCCAGAGAGTATCCCGGATAGTTGCACGCGGCCGGCAATCCTGCAGGCTACCCAGCAGGCAACGAGCAGCAGCTCAAGCTTGGCCACCGACGCAATGCTGCTTGCTCGCAGCAATTGCCAGAATGGAACCCGCGCCAGCAGCACGTGGTAAGGCAGATCGACGCGCAATACAAAGGCAAGGGCACCCAGTGCACCCCAGTGTGCGAGGAAGCATCCTGCCAGCAACAGCGGCAACGAGAACCCGGCAGCCGCCATGCCCAGTGCTCGCCCCCGGAACAGCGCTGTGCCGCCAGCAGGGCCCCCGGCCGCACGGGCGAGCCACGGCAGCAGGCACACAAGGAACATCGCCTCGAACGGCTTGATCATTGTGGCCGCCCCGACCAGCAGTCCGAAGCCGAAGATCTTGCCCTGCCATCGCCCTGTCGTTCTGTTGTGTGTCTCGGGCCACGCAGAGTGCAGCACGGCAACCGCCCACAACAGCAGCATAGTCAGCCACAGGTCCCGCTGCCCGGCCTGGCCGATCCCGTCGCGCCCGTGGTACAGGGCAAACAAAGTGCCCGCAAAGACCCCGGCAAACCAGCGACTGCGCCCTGCGATCCTCAGCATCGCCAGCCCTGCAAGCACGACCGCTGCAAGATCCATCAGTCGCCACACCGAGGCCAGGCATAGCCCGAGCGTGCGGGCCAGCAGCGTCGAGATCCACTCCGGCACGTAGGCCCCGGGCAGGTTGATGTCGCCGATATCGCGATATGGAGTCATGCCTGCCTGCATCAGCAGCACCACGTAGTGCATCAGCGCCGCGTCGTTCACCAGTGGCCAGTGCCGCGACGACCACGACGCAGCCATCGCGCACGCGGCAAGCACCACGGTAGCCAGCAGGGCACTCGTATGCCGCCAGTGTTCCCAGCGGGTCAATCCCGCCAAGCCTGCCCGGCTCGTCGCAGGCAGCGCGTACTCGGCTGTGTCTGCAGGCTGCCTCGACACCGTGCCGTCATTCTTCTGGCGCTTCCCGGCCCTGGACGTACCGGGATCCAGGCCATTGCTATTGCGCTCGATAATGCCCCCTCGGGGCCTGCATTCCGACACCCTGTGGACTCGTGGGGGTGAGTCTGTGAAGCTCCAGTGCTTTGCACTCTGGAAACCGTCTGCGATACTAGATCGTACCTACCCGCTCTTTCGCCGTACAAACCCGTACAGCACCGATGCGTTCAATCCGGGAGGCTTCTCTTGTCAGCAAAGTACATATTCGTAACCGGCGGTGTGGTTTCCTCGCTGGGTAAAGGTCTTGCCGCAGCCTCCATTGGCTGCCTGCTTGAGAGTCGCGGACTGCGCGTCAACCTGATGAAGTTTGATCCGTACCTGAACGTCGACCCCGGCACCATGTCGCCATTTCAGCATGGCGAGGTCTTCGTGACCGACGACGGCGCCGAAACCGACCTCGATCTCGGCCACTATGAACGCTTCACCCATGCCCGGCTCACGCGCGATAACAACCTCACCACCGGCCGCATCTACGAGCAGATCATCACCAAGGAGCGCCGCGGCGACTACCTGGGCAAGACCGTGCAGGTGATCCCGCACGTCACCAATGAGCTCAAGAACGCGATGCGCAAGGTCGCGGGCCGGGCTGATCACTCGAGCAGCGGCGCGGGTGCCTGCGATGTCACCATCGTCGAAATCGGGGGCACCGTCGGCGATATCGAGTCGCTTCCCTTCCTCGAGGCCATCCGCCAGATGCGCCAGGAGCTCGGCCGCGAAAACACCGTCTTCGTGCACGTCACGCTGGTGCCCTGGATCGCTGCCGCGCAGGAGCTCAAGACCAAGCCCACGCAGCACTCCGTAAAAGAGATGCTCTCAATCGGCATCCAGCCCGACATCCTGCTGTGCCGCTCGGACCGCCCGCTCTCGCATGACATCAAGAGCAAGATCGCGCTGTTCTGCAACCTGGAAGAAAAGGCAGTGATCGGCGCACGCGACGTGGACTCCATCTACGAGGTCCCCTCAACTTCGCGGAAGAAGGGGTGGACCAGCTCATCCTGAAGTATCTGCACCTCACGACCCGGCCTGCGGACCTGAGCCGCTGGACCGAGCTGCTCGAGCATGCCTATCACCCGCAGGACGAAGTCTCCATCGCCGTCGTCGGCAAATATGTGGAGTACGAGGACAGCTACAAGTCCCTCAAGGAAGCACTGACGCATGGTGCGCTTGGTCACAAGCTGCGCCTGCGCGTGACCTGGATCGAAGCCGAGGGCCTCGAAACGCCCAGCTATGCGCAGCAGCTCCGGGGCTTCGACGGTATTCTCGTGCCCGGCGGCTTCGGCAAGCGTGGCATTGAAGGCATGCTCAACGCCATCCGCTACGCCCGCGAAGAGAAAGTTCCCTACTTCGGCATCTGCCTCGGCATGCAGACCGCCTGCATTGAGTACGCACGCAACGTGTGCGGGCTGGCCGGCGCCAACTCCAGCGAGTTCGACCCAGCGACGCCGCACCGCGTCATCTACAAGCTGCGCGAGTTGACCGGCGTCGAAGAAATGGGCGGCACCATGCGCCTGGGTGCATGGGACTGTGTGATGGCTCCTGACTCCCTGTCCGCGCAGGCCTATGGCACGACCGAGATCTCCGAGCGCCACCGTCACCGGTATGAGTTCAACCGGGAGTACGAAGCCGTGCTTACGGGCGGAGGCCTGCGCATCACCGGGACCACCCCCGATGCGACCTACGTGGAGATCGTCGAGATCCCCGATCACCCCTACTTCGTTGGCTGCCAGTTTCACCCCGAGTTCAAGTCCAAGCCGCTTGAGCCGCACCCCCTGTTCTCAGCGTTTGTGGAAGCCAGCTACCGCAACCGGCAGCGCGTGCTTGAGGCGGAAAAAGTGGATGAGCAGGCAGTGCCGCTGTAAAGCGGCGCCCCCTGCTATTTCGCAGTACTTACAGCAGGCACCGATTCACTCAGCAGCAGCCGGCCTTCGTCTTCGGAGACCGGCTCCAATGCAAGGTAGGGAAATGTGATGCCGCCAACGCCGGCGTCGGAGTGCGCGGCCGCCCGCAGGTAGTAGACCCGCCCGGGGTCGGCTACAAAGTTGTAGAGAGAGGTCTGGCTGGAAAGGCTCTTGAGCCTGGACTGCCACTGCGCGCAGTAATGGTGCGTGCCTGTCTCGATCTCTTCCCGCACATACGAATTGTGCCGGGTGGCCCCAATCCACGCACCATCCATCCCGACGCGGATCGTCGGGGTGGCTTTCGTTGCGGCGGAGTTGAAGTAGCCAATGATGTAGACAACCGCCTTGCCGGCCGGTGGTCCTGTCTCCTGCCCTCCGGACTTGCCATCCTGCACGTCAAAACTTGCATCGCCCGGGCCGCATCCCGGGGCTACGTTCGCCGGTGCCTGGGCATATGCGGCCGTCGCACGAGAAGAAAGCAGCGCTGCGAGCAGCAGCCCTGGCCCGAGCAGCCTGCGACCTACTTCGCCGCCACCAACTATCCAGGAACGGCCAGCCATCATGCCTTATCTCCGGTGCGCAGCGGCGCCTGCCCGCTCAACGCTTCAAGCGCTGGGCATCCTGGAATGCCTCGATGAACGACTGTGCACACTCCCGCCCGGCCTTCTGCTTCCCATCGCCCGTAGAGGTCGAGTAGAACTCCGCGAACCCACCCTTCGCCGTGGCTGTCATCTTCACATCCGTGGAACTGCTGACACTGAAACCGTAACTCTGCGAATTATCCTTGGGGTCCCGGGTCTGGCTGTTGCTCGTGTCGTGAGTGCTCGCTTTTGAAAAGTGCAGCACGATGTCTGCTGCATCCACATGGTCGATCACCTGCAGACGCCCCCATTGCTTCAGCGCCGCCGTAGCGCCATCCTCAACCGTCATCGTGTGCGTGTCGTTCAGGATCACGACCGTTTTCGCAGCCAGCACAACCGGCGGAAAGACCCTGCCATTCGCCTGCGCAAACGCCCCTGCACCCGCAAGCATGCACCCGGCAAGCACCGTGGCCAGCACCCCGCGCATCCGCATGTTCCCTCGACCAACCATCGCTGACTCCCGCTTGCCAGAGAATGAAAGTCCACTTCGAAATCGGACGTAGTCTAGCAAGCCGGCCGGCAGCAGGCAAAGCAGCATCTGCTCTGGCAGCGTGGCAGTCGCACCATTTCGGAACCGCCTCCGCCCCGCGGCCGCCAGCCGCCTTGCTGGTCTGCTTTATGTTCCAATTACCGTGTGATTGAAGACTTCGAAATTGGCAATGTCCCTGTCGGCGCCGGCCGGTTGTTTCTGATCGGCGGCCCCTGCGTCATCGAGAGCGAACAGCACGCCCGCCACATGGCCGAGAGCATCCAGCGCATCACCGCGGACCTTGGCATCCCGTACATCTTCAAAGCGTCCTACGACAAGGCCAACCGCACGTCCGTGAGCAGCTTTCGTGGTCCCGGCCTGCGTGAAGGCACGCGCATTCTCCGCACCATTGCCGAGTCGACCGGCCTGCCCGTCCTGACCGACGTCCACGAGCCCGCGCATTGCGAGATTGCCGCCGAGGGCGCCGACGTGCTGCAGATCCCGGCCTTTCTGTGCCGCCAGACCGATCTGCTCGTCGCCGCCGGCAAGACCGGCCGCGCCATCAACGTGAAAAAGGGCCAGTTCGTGGCACCCTCCGACATGGAGCATGCCGTCGGCAAGATCCTGACCACGGGCAACACCCGCATCTCGCTCACCGAGCGTGGCACCACCTTCGGCTACGGCAACCTCGTCGTCGATATGCGTGCTCTCGGCATCATGCGCCGGCTGGCTCCGGTGGTCTTCGACGGCACCCACTCGGTGCAGATGCCCTCCGCCGCGAACGGCGTCTCCGGCGGCCAGCCCGAGTTCATTCCGCTGCTAGCCCGCGCCGCGGTTGCTGCCGGCATCGACGGCATCTTTCTCGAGGTGCACGACAACCCAACCGAGGCGAAGTCCGACGGCGCCAACGCCCTGCGACTCGACCTGCTCAAGCCGCTGTTGGAGACACTGCTGGCCCTGCACGAGCACGCGCCCAGGCGATAGCGCACGCCCCGTCTCAAGCTGAAACGAACACACGTCCCGAAGAAAGCCAGCCAGCAGCAAGCCGTTCAAACAAAAAACGGCCCCTCTTGTGGAGGGGCCAATCTGCCTTGGTTCTCTCGTTGGTCGAGAGCTTTGCGCGGGCTTCCACCGCTGGTGCTTACTGCACCGAGCCGTTGTTGGAAGCAGCAGGAGCCGTGCCGGCAGGCGCACCCCCCGCGGCCGCTAAACTGTTCTGCATCACGCTGACCCGCACCGCATTGCCGGCAGGCGCCAGTGGCGCGCCCGAGGCATCCTGCAACTTGGCATTGCCGAGCGCGATCTGGTGAATCTTGTAGACCGGCACCTGGTGCTGCTCCACGAGGTAGCGCACCACAGCATCTGACATGTGCTGCGAGCTGGTCAGTCCGGCCTGCCCGCGCAGGTGCGAGTAGCCCGCCACCTCTACAACATAGCCCTTCTGCCCCTGCAACTGCGTGGCCACCTGGTCCAGCGCCTCACGCGCACGCGCATTCAGCGTGGTCTGGCCCGGGCGGAACAGGAGTTCCGTATCCGAAACCTTGCTGTACTGGTCGAGCCCCGAAACGGTGCTGTTGATCTGGCTGGTCTGCGAGCTGGCCTGCTGCGCCAGCTGCTGTGCCTGGCCGGCGGTGGTGTTCGCCGAGGAGGCGGTCTGGCTGGCCTGGTCCGCGGTGGACTGCGCCTGGTGAATGCCGGCCGCAGTCTTGGCGTCCAGTGCCTGGATGTCGCGGCTGTTCTTGGCCTGCAGCTGATCCAGCTCGTTCAGGCGACCCTTGACGGGGTCGAGCTGGCGCTTCACCCACTTTTTGCGGGCGAACGGGTTCAGGTGACCCCAAAAACCTTCCTTCGACTGCGTAGCAAGCGGCTGGCCGGTCGCATAGGTATTGTTGTTGGCCGGGTCCATCCCGTTTGCACTTGCGGAACCGGTGGCGGTTCCACTCTGCGTCGTACCTGTACTGGTCCCCTGGGGAGCAGAGGTCTGGGCCATCATCGGCAACGCAGCGGAGCTGCCAAGCAGCAGCGCAGCCGTGGCCGAAAGCATGATTCTCGAGTGCTTCATCTATCTCGCCTCTATCCGGAACAATCTCGTACATCAACATCCGGGCAGGTATGCGCCCTGAGAAACGTCTGGATGCATCCTGTGTATTGCATCTGACATGCCAAACTCCAACATGCCATGCCCCTGGAACGCTTCCCGCCATTCTCCATGGCCAACCCCTGCATTTTGAACGACCTGCATGATACGGCGTTTGCAGGTCACAAGAACCGGAAGCCGTGAATCTAGGGAAATCGGCCGCCCGTCTTGCAGCTTAGACGTAATTCTTACGCCGTTCTCTGCTGCTTGCACAACTTAGTGCTCCGATTCGATCCAGCCACCCCAGTGATTCTGCTTCTACTGCACGGAGACCGCGATCACACGAATCTCCGGGTATGCCCCATCCCAGGAGCCAGGGGTTGTGTCGAAGATCAGGCGGAATGCCCTCGCCTCGCCCGACTTGATCGGGGCGGCGCTTACCGGCACCGTGTCCACATAAGGCTCGCGAAAGCGCACCAGGTTCAGCGGCAGGGTTTCCTTGCCGGCGAGCTGCCCGGCCACATCCTTGAAGCCGATCTGCACGGTCACCGCGCGCACCGTGCCCGCGCCATGATTTGTGATCGTTCCGTCGATGTACATCTCTTTGCCGCCGGAAAGGTTGGAAGAGTCGCTCATCTGGATGCCGGTGATCGGCAGGGAGCTCGCGTAAGCGGCGGGTGGGGCCAGCGCAGCGCCGCCCGGGTTCGTTTCTGCGGTGTTCCTGTGGCCCAGCAATAAAAGCCCCGCCGCGATCAGCAACACCACCGCGACAGCAATCAGCGCCGGTTTCCAGGAGCGCGGCTCCCGCTGCTGCAAGGCACTTCCGCCTGTAAACACAGGCGCATGGCGTGTGGCACCAGTCCCGCCTGTTCCAGACTGGGAACCCGGCTCGGGTGGCGGCTGTATGGCAAACTGCGGGTCTCTCCCGGAATCGCTCATGCGCTTATCGTACCGCTGCCTCGTACCGTCGCACGCCTGCACTCTGTCCTGCCTTGGCTGCGCTGCGAAGAAGCCGTTCTGCCACCGCGGTACGCGTGTGGAGGCAGAACCTCGGTCGGGCGCCACGAGTTGCATCTCAAGGCCTCTCCAAAGTCACGTACCGCACATTTTTTCAAAATGAAATCATCCAGGAAGGGGCAAGATGCGTCCATGTTAGTGCAGCACTTTCTGTCCACCTCCCTTCTTCACTGTTGTTCTCGCCGGAGCCTGCCCATGCCGACGTCCCTTGCTGCTCTTTCCTCACTCCCCGGACAAGCGGGTGAGTGGCCCTACAAGATTGCTATCGCCGCAGCAGCCCTGCTCGTCCTGCTGACCGCCGCCGTTTAGCCCTGCTCATACGCCTGCTGCTTCTTTAACTGAACCGCGCCCGCTTCGCGCCCAGCCGGTAATCCGGCCCCTTCATCTCCACCGGCACGCACATCTCCTGCAGTCGCGACCACATGCGTTCCCCGATGCGGTCGCCCAGCGTTTCCTCACGCATCGCGTGACGCGCCGGTGCCTCTCCCGTGGCGGCCAGGCTGCCGGCCCGCTGGTTCGGGTAGTTCGTCGTAATGATCGTGGTGCGCTTGTCGTTGTAGCGCGTGTTCAGGATCAGCGCAACCGTATCCCAGACCCAGTCCGTCGGCTTGGCCGCACCCAGTTCATCGAGCACCAGCACCTCGGTCTCAAAGACCGGCTTCAGGATCTCCAACTCCGTCACGTCGACCTTGCTGTTGTAAGAGTTGGTGATCTGCTTGAGCAGTTCGCGGTAGTCGCAGAACAGGGATGGAATGCCCTTCTCAAGCGTCAACTTCTGAAGGATCGCCACCGCGAGGTGGGTTTTACCAAGGCCGACCGTGCCGGTAAACAGGATGCCTGTGCCATCGGCGGCGCCGGGATAGCTGTTGACAAAGCCGTCCACTCGCACAAACGCCTGGGCGGTCTCGGCCGTACGCTGAAAGTTGTCCAGCGTGCAGGTCGCGTAGCGCTGCGGAATACGCGCCCGTCGCAGCAGGGAGTACATCTTTCTCTGGTGCTGGCAGTCGCATGGCTCCGCCACCCGGCCGCCGTCTTCTTTTGCGATCACTCGCATTCCCATCCCGGCACACAGGGGGCACTCCGCCAACTCGCTCATGCTCCTAGTATGGCAAATACGGGCAGGCGGGTCCTCGCTACGTTTGCATCGAACCCCGCGGGTAGGGCATCCTATACCGAGCACTCTCAATTGCTATCGTTGGGCGACCGCGATACCATGGACGGATTGCAGGAAAGGTCTAAAACAGTCATGGCGAAACAAGGGATTCATCCCAGCTACAGCGAAATCAACGTGAAGTGTGCGTGCGGCACCGAGTTCCAGACACGTTCCACCCACAAGGGCGATATCCGCGTGGAAATCTGCTCGGCATGCCACCCCTTCTTCACCGGCAAGCAGAAGATGATCGATACTGCAGGTCGTATCGAGCGCTTCCGTCGCAAGTTCGCCAAGAGCGACAGCCAGCAGTCCAGCAACTCCTAAGCGCACAGCAGGTCCGAAGCCTCCGCGTCTTCGCGGGGGCTTTTCTCTTGCAAACAGCTGCAGCGTGAGTCGATGAAAAAGGACTGGGACAACCCGAAGGTGTTCGCAATGCCCGCGGAAGCGCGGGTGCCTCCGTCTTTTGCGATTGGCAATGTCGCGGTTGCTCCGGCCACGGTGCTCGCTCCCATGGTGGGCGTTACCGACACCATCTTCCGCCGGTTCATCCGCAACAGCAGCCTTTTCACCGCGCACGCCACCACGCTCGACGGAGATGTGGAAACCACGGTCACGAACCAGCAGTCCGGCTGTGGCCTGCTCATGACCGAGTTCACCTCGGCGGATGGCCTTGCGCGTATGCGGGAGTCCAAGCGCAAGCGTTACCTCACCTTCTACGAGGATGAGCACCCCATTGCCGCGCAGATCTTCGGCTCCAACCCGCAGACGCTGGCCGAGGCCGCACGCATTGTTGAGGACACGGGCTTCGACACCGTCGACCTGAACCTGGGCTGCCCGGCCAAGCGCGTCGTTGCCTGCAATGGCGGCTCCGGCCTCTTGCGCGATCTGCCGCTGATCGCCGAGATCTTCCGGCAGGTGCGGACGGCGGTGACGATTCCCTTCACCGTGAAGATCCGCATGGGCTGGAATGACAAAAACATCGTGTGCGTGGAGCTTGCGCGGCTTGCGCAGGAGTCCGGGCTGCAGGCCGTCGCGCTGCACGCGCGCACACGCGAAGACGGCTACGCCGGCCAGGCGCGCTGGGAGTGGATCGCCGCCGTCAAGGACGCCGTGTCCATCCCGGTGATCGGCAACGGCGACATCCGCACCCCCGAAGACGCCGCGGCCATGGTGGCGCAGACCCGCTGCGATGCGGTGATGATCGGGCGTGCCGCGCCTGCCAATCCTTGGATCTTCCGCCAGATCGCGCAGTACACCGCGACCGGCCGGTACGACCAACCGACCGAACTGGATCGCTACCGCCTGATTCGCTCGTACTTCGGCATGCTGCTGGGCGAGAACGCCGACGGCGAGATGACCGAGCAGCGCGAAGCCCAGGGCAAGATGAAGCAGTTCGCTTCATGGTTTACCCATGGAGTGCCCGGCGGTGCCGCGCTGCGCAAGGCCATTTACGAAGCCAAGACCGGTCCCGTGATCCTCGATGCGGTGGAGCGGTTTTTCGAGCCGCGCGTCGCTGCCAGCTTTGTTCCGCCTCCGCCCGAGGCGGTCGATTCGGGCGAGACGGCTCCGTTTACAACCCACGGCTGGGGCTGCCACTAGCAATTCAACCGCCCCCGGCGGTCTGCGTGGCTAGGTGGGTAACGAGTTCGGGTCGCTGCCTGCCAGTACCCGCGACCACGCCTTGCCGCTTCCCCCGGTTTTTCTGAAGATCACCGCTCGTTTTCGCCGCCACTTTTCATCCAGCGCCAGCAGCCGCCATTCGATCTCGGGTGAAAGCTGCTGCAGCAGCGTGTCCACGGTGGAGTGCACGCGCAGGGCTGGCACCACGAAGTACAGCAGCGGCGGTTCCGGGGAAAGCTCCACGCCGGCGAAGTAGCCGGCGCGGGCAATCTCGCCTGCCTGGTGCAGCGCCCGCACCCGCATCCAGTAGTCCAGCCCTTGCAACGGCATGTGGAGGTCTTCGCTTGCCTTGAGTTCGAGCACAGCCAGCCGGCCGTCGCGGGTGACGGCAAGCAGGTCTAGCATTCCCCGGTCTGCCGAGGCGAGCGCCGGCACCTGGGTATAGACCGGCTCGCGGCGCAACGACGAGTCAAGCTCTGACAGGTCCGTGCGCAGAACCGACTCGAGCCAGCGCTCGGGCTGCATGCGAAACAGCGGGTCACGCACGCTGCCGCCGGGGTGTCTTGATTCGAAGAGCCGCTCCAGCAGGGCCCGCAGCATCGGCTCCGTATCGGGGTTCAGGGGTGTTTCACTCGCACCCGCGCCAAAGCTGATGTGGTCTTCCCGCGAAAACGAGGTGGCACTCACCCCGTGGCGGATTTTTGCAAACTCGAGTCCGTGCAGGCGGAACGAGATCTCAATGGGCGAGCGGGGCAGCACTTCCACGCGCCCCCGCTCGGCCGGCGCCAGTAACGCGAGTACCTGGTCGATCGCGGGCTGCATGCGGGCCAGCGCGGCCGCCGGCTCGAAAGCGGGCACCAGGTGAGCACGCAGGTTGCCCGACTCTGCTTCCTCCACGCGGCACAATTCCTCGCGCTGCTCGTCCAGTTCATAGAGTTCCCATTTCGCGAGGCCAGGGTGCAACCACGCGATCCGCTCGCGCACCGTGCCACACATGCCGGTGGGCACCACGATGCGGACCCCGGCCATCACGTACCTGCCGGCGGCGCGTTGTCGACACTGGTCCAGCCACAGCACCGCTACCGCCAGCACGCCATCCACGGCGGTCTGCGTCTCCTCCGCATTGATCGCCACCACGGCCCAGGCAGTCTGCGCACGCTGCAACTGGGCGCGCACGTACGCGGGTCCAAACGAGTTCTCAAGGTCGGCAGAGGATGAGGTATCGCCCTGGCGCAGCTCCGGGAAGGCACGGCCAAGCACCCGGGCCAGCAGCGACACGTAGTGCCTGCGGGTGGCGTCGCGCGCCGTCGGGGTGCGTTGGTCGCGATCCGGCACCAAGCGCAGCACCTTGGGCTTGGTCTGCCCAAAGCGCCGCACCTCAAGGCGCAGGGCTGCCCGGCGTTCCTGCAGTCCGATCACGGTGCGCACCAGGTTGCGCTCCTCGTTCCACAACTGCAGCACGCAACGGCCACCGCTTGTCTCGAGCGTCCAGCGAGAGGTGGACATATCGAACAGGACGACGCCCTCCTCGACCACGCAGGCTCGTGGATGGTCGGTCAGGAAGCGCTCCAGCGAGGCGGCCAGCGCCTCCGGTGCGACCAGCGAAGCGAAACCCGACAGGTGCGGCGCTCCCGGATGCGCAAAGGCCCGGGCAGAAAGTGAGTGGGGGGTCGGCAAGGTGCGTCCAGCATCGATCCTTGCCGACCGGGCGGCAATGGTACTTGGGTACTCGTGCCCGTATTTTCGGCCGGCATTCCCTATTCGGGAGCAGGCTCCCAGCCCATGCGGCTGCGTAACGCAAGTACGTGGGCGGTGTGGTGGCGTCCGTGCCAGGCATACAGGTGCGCAGCGCGCAGGAGGGGCACCCGGCCATCCTCGGGGTGCACGTACCCGCGCTCCCACTGGGCAGCCGTCAACGCGGCCAGCAGCGCGCTCCAGCGCGCATGCAGCGGGACGAGCAGGCTGAGCGGCTCTTGAACAGGCCCGGCACACTCCGCGGTCGCTGCCCAGAGCTTCTCCTGGTACGGCTTGATGGTGGGCCAGTCCTCGGTCAATGCGAGCTTGAAGCGCACAAAAGCGTTCATGTGAGAGTCGGCCACATGATGCGCAAGCTGGCGCAGGGTCCAGCCGCCTTCGCGATAGGGGG
The DNA here is from genome assembly GCF_003858395.1 of Acidipila sp. EB88. Lineage (GTDB taxonomy): Bacteria > Acidobacteriota > Terriglobia > Terriglobales > Acidobacteriaceae > EB88. The sequence continues at coordinate 820,365 of NZ_QWEV01000005.1, forward strand.
TATCCAGTTGTGGGTCGGAGAGCCCAGCGAGGGCCGAGGCGAGATCGTGGGGAAGCGTGCGGATAGCCGCGAGTGCACCGGGAAGTGCCTCGAAATGCGGATCAGGATCCGCGTGGCCGATCGGGTAGCACAGCGCTTCCAGCGAATGGGGCGAAGCAGGTTGAGCACACATAGCCCGAAGACTACACACTCGGCTCAACCTCTCCGGGTAAAGTTCAGTGGTTTAGCGGTGGTGGATGTGGCGGTGGTGACGGTGATGGTGTGGGGCGGCTGCAAATGCGGATGCAGAAAAGATCAGGGCGAGCGAAAGAACAAAAAGCTTCTTCATGCGACCTATAGTAGCAAGCACTACACACCCCTGCCGTTTATTTCACTGTGGTCGTTGTACCCGCAGGTACCCTCGGCGGTGGACCACACCGGGCCGCTCCCCTAGAATCGTGAGACTCCCGGAGCCATCTAACGCTCAGGAAACGAAATCCTCTATGACAGTCAAGACAGAAGCATCAGAACCGGCGGCACAGCAACGCTCCTTCTTTTCGGACAAGTTTGGCATCACTGACACGCTGATGGAACGCTGCCTGGGTGAGGCTCTTTCAGCCGGCGGCGAGTATGCCGAACTCTACTTCGAGTCGGTCGCCTCCACCTCGCTCGGCATTGACGAGTCCATGGTCAAGTCCGCCTCGCAGGGGGTCAGCGCCGGCTGCGGCATCCGCGTTCTTTCCGGCGAGCGCACCGGCTATGCGTATACCGACGAGCTTACGGCGGACCGGTTGCTGCGCGCGGCGCGAACCGCTGCCCTGATCGCAAGCGGCCCGGCCAAGCAGTCTGTTGTGGGCTTCAAGGCAAGCCTGCCCGAGACGCCTCGTCCGAAGCTCTACCCCACGCCAGCCGCGGACCTGGACCCTGAACTAAGCGACAAACTCGCGCTCGTGATGCGTGCCGACAAAGCCGCCCGCGCCTACGACGCCCGGATCACCGAGGTGCGCGCTTCGTACGCGGACGAGGTGCGACGCATCCTGATCGCGGCCTCGGACGGGACCTATGCCAGCGATGTGCAGCCGCTGATGCGCATCAATGTTTTCGTGCTCGCCAAGGATGGCGACAAGATCGCGCGCGGCACCGCGGGCGGTGGCGGACGGGTCGAGATTGCCTACTTCAACGACCTGAAGACACCCGAATATTTCGCCGGCGATGCAGCACGGCAGGCGATTCTGCAGCTCAACGCAGTGGCTGCACCGGCCGGAGATATGGAAGTGGTGCTCGGGCCCGGCTGGCCCGGCGTGCTGCTGCACGAGGCGGTCGGCCATGGTCTGGAGGCGGACTTCAACCGTAAAAAGACTTCGGCTTTTTCGGGCCTGATCGGCCAGCGCGTCGCCAGCGATAAGGTAACGGTGGTCGATAACGGAACGATCCCATCAAAACGGGGTTCCATCCACGTCGATGATGAAGGAGCGGATTCGCGCGAAAACGTCCTGATCGAGAACGGCATTCTGCGCGGGTACATGAACGACAAGCTCAGCGCCAAGCTGATGGGCACCGCCAACACCGGCAACGGCCGTCGCGAAAGCTACCAGCAGATGCCCATGCCGCGTATGACCAATACCTACATGCTGGCCGGGCAGGATGAGCCGGCGGACATCGTGCGCTCCGTGCGCAAGGGCCTGTACGCGGTGAACTTCGGCGGCGGCTCGGTCGATATCACCAGCGGCAAGTTCGTGTTCTCGGCGTCGGAAGCCTACCTGATAGAGGACGGCGAAATCACCTCGCCGGTACGCGACGCAACGCTGATCGGCAACGGTCCGGATGCGCTCAAGTACGTCTCAATGGTGGGCCACGACCTGGCGCTCGATGAAGGCGTCGGCAACTGCGGCAAGCAGGGCCAGTGGGTGCCAGTCGGCGTGGGCATGCCGACCATCAAGCTCGACCGCATGACCGTTGGCGGCACCGGCAACTAGCTCCAGCAATTGGCTCCAGGGCAAACGCCCTCCATGGGTCACAGCGACACGCAAAAGCAGGAGCAGACATGGCAACAGCAACAAAGAGTATCCCGGCGTACGCAGCACAGCTTGCCGAGCAGGCAGAGTCGATCGTTGCGCAGGCCGTCCGGGCGGGCGCCACGGATGCCGAGGTGGTGGTCCGCGAGGGCGACGAGTTCGACGCGCAGGTGCGCATGGGTGAACTTGAGACGCTGAAAGACTCGGGCTCGCGCGGCATGGGACTGCGCGTCTTCCTGGCATCCCCCGAGGGACAGCGGGTGGGCAGCACCTCATCGAGCGACTTCACCCCGGACGGCATTGCGCACCTGGTGGCCGGCGCCATCGCCCTGGCGCGCATCTCCTCACCGGACCCGGTGCAGGGCCTGCCAGAGCCCGGGGCATTCGGGACGCTCGAGGCGGAGCTCGAGCTCTACCACCAGGATGTGTATTCCCTGCCCGACACGGAGCGCATCGAGTACGCGCGGCGCGTGGAAGCAGCGGCACTGGCGGCGGACCCGCGCATCACCAACAGTGATGGCGGCAGCTTTTCCGCAGCCACCAACCTTCGGGTGCTGGCCAACTCGCGCGGCTTTGTGGGCGCATCGCGCTCGTCGTACTGCGGCCTGTACGCTGCGCCCATTGCGACCGGGGCGAATGGCGAGATGCAGCGTGACGGCTGGAGTTCCAGCGCGCGCACCATGGCGAAGCTTGAGTCCCCGGAACAGGTCGGCGCGGAAGCAGCGCGGCGCACAATCCGGCGGCTGGATGGGCGGCGCGTCTCGACCCAGCGCGTACCGATCGTGTTTCCTCCCGAGATGGCGCGCTCCATCCTTGGAGCGATGGCGGATGCAGCGAATGGAGACGCCATCTATCGCGGCGCTTCCTTCTTTACCGGCAAGTTGGGCGAGCAGGTGGCGGCGCGGGGCGTTACGGTGATCAACGACGGCACCCTGCCGGGCCTGTTCGGCTCGAGCAACTTTGACGGCGAAGGGCTGCCCACCCGCCGGACGGTGCTGATCGAAGACGGCATCCTGCGTTCTTGGCTGCTCAACACCTACACGGGCCGCAAACTCAACCTGCCCAGCACGGGGTCCGCTTCACGGGGCTTGGCGGGTAATCCGGGCATCAGCACGCACAACCTGTACCTACCGGCCGGCACCCAGACGCCCGAGCAGATCCTGGCAGAGATCCCGAACGGGCTTTATGTGACAGAATTCCTCGGGCGCGGTATCAACATGGTGACAGGCGATTACTCGCGCGGCGCCTCGGGAATCTGGATCGAGAATGGCCAGCTGGCCTACCCGGTGCAGGAGTTCACCATCGCTGGCAATCTGAAGGAAATATTCATGAACATCACTGCGATCGGCAATGATTTGGAGTTCCGCTCCAGCACGGCGTGCCCGACTCTGCGCATTGATGGACTGACGATCGCCGGCTCATAGGATCAAATTCGTATTGCGGCAGCGCTCTTCCCAGATGAGCGCTGCCTGCAACTACGCATCAAAAATCTCGATTGCCTGCGCACAGTGCATCTCGAAAGCAGGCGACGAGGAAGTGATCCATGTTCGCTGCACGCTCCCTGACGACCAAGCTCCTGCTTGCTGCCCCAGTCTTCGTTTTCTCCCAGTTTGCTGCTCACGCCCAGACCGCCCCGCCTACCGACACCCAGTTACTCAGCCAGCTTGACCAGGACATGGCGTCCGTCATCCTCTTCTACGATCAAGCCCTGCGTGGCACCGCCGACCTCGATCTGATGCCGGCCGATGCCCGTCAGCAGTTCTCGCCCGAAGACGCCGCCAAGGCCCTGTCCCGCGGTTTCGATCGCGCCACGGCGCCCCTGGCTCTTGGCAAGGTTGTGGATGGTGTGCAGATCCCAGGCCGAGATGGCAATGCCATCCCGGTCCGCATCTATACGCCTGCTGGCACAGGTCCGTTCCCGGTGATTACGTACTTCCATGGCGGTGGCTTCGTAATCGCGACTATCGACACTTACGACGCCAGCGCGCGCGCCTTGAGCAAGTATGCGAATGCCATTGTTGTCTCAGTCGAATACCGCAAGGCACCGGAAGCGCCGTACCCGGCCGCACTGCATGATGCGATCGATTCCTATACCTGGATCACCCGGAACATCGGCACATATAACGGGATCGCCACCAAGGTAGCGGTCGCAGGCGAAAGCGCCGGCGGCAACCTGGCGACCGAAGTTGCGATTGCGGCCCGTGACAACGGCCTGCAGAAGCCAACGCACGAACTGCTGGTCTATCCCGTCACCAGCAGCAATACCAGCCAGGCATCGGACCTTCTGTACACCAGCGCCAATCTGCCGCTCAACACATCGCTGCTGACGTACTACTTCAGCAACTACGTCACCAATCCTGCGGAAGCCAATGATCCTGGCGTCGCCCCTATTAACGCCAACCTGAGCAACCTACCGCCAACCACGATCCTTGCCGCGCAGGAGGATCCGCTGCTCAGCGACGGACAGGCCTACGCGGCCAAGCTGCAGGCTGCAGGGAACCAGGTGGTTTACCAGCTGTACACCGGCACCACCCACGAGTTCTTCGGCATGGGCGACGTTGTCGCCAAGGCGAAGCAGGCGGAACAGTTTGGCGCAGCACGAATCGCAGCGTCGTTCTAGCTCACGCGATACGCTGATAACTTTGACTCTCTTGAAGGCGGCCCGAATCGGGCGCCTTTTCCATTTCAGGCGCAGGCGCCTGTGTTCGTTTGAAGCGCGGTCCCCAAGGCAAGACAGTCCCGCGACCCTCCAGTAGGCTAGGTGCAGAGAGCGTCCACCGGCACCTGCATGCTGTTTACCCAGGAAATCAACTTCGACCCGAACGATCCGCAGGCTGCGCTGGCCGCAGTGCCAGCCGCTGCCGCCGTGTTTGCCCTGCGCGGGCCTTCGGGCGAGCCGTACCTGAACCGGACCAGCGACCTGCGCCGGAGACTGCATCGGCTGCTCACGCCGTCGCCGGCGCAGAGCAAGCGCCTGCAGCTTGCAGGGCTGGTGCGTCGCGTCGCCTGGACCGAGACCGCTTCGGAGTTCACCGCGCAGCTGCTGCTCTACCAGGCGTCCCTGGCAGCTTTTGGTGAGCGCGCCCGCAAACGGCTTCACCTCACCACCCCATTTTTTGTGCGCGTGGGCATGCGCAATCGCTATCCCCGTTGCTGGATCACCAACAGCCTTTCGCTCGATGCCGCCGCTGACCTGTTCGGGCCGTTTCCGTCGCGCAACGCCGCGGAGCGATACCTCGAGCAGGTGCTGGACCTCTATCTCCTGCGGCGCTGCTTTCAGGACCTGGATCCTGATCCGGCATTTCCCGGCTGCATCTACTCCGAGATGAAGAAATGCCTGGCGCCCTGCTACGGCGGCTGCTCCGACGAGCGGTACGCCGACGAAGCGGCCGCAGTGCATGCCTTTCTGCGCACAGGCGGCGCGAGCCTGCTGGCAACGCTCGCCACGGAGCGGGACCGTGCAAGCGAAGCGCTGGACTTCGAAGCAGCTGCTGCCGCGCACACACGCCACACTAAGGCCGAAGCCGTGGCTGCGCTCGCTCCCGAGATTGCCCGGGCGCTCCAGGTGCAGCGAGGCGTGCTGGTGCAGCCCAGTGCCGTGCCCGACGAAGTTTCGCTTTACCTGCTCGAGAACAGCCTGTTTACCGGACCTGTGGCTTTTTCGGTTCTGGGCATGCGCCTGCCTAATGAGCAGTCGGGCTCCAGCTCCCTCTTCGCGCACCCTGCAGCGTTTGCGGCTGTTCCGCTGGCGAGCGCTGGAGCACGCGGCGTGCTGGAATGGAGCGCGCGAGGGAGCACCGAGGCGCAGGGAGGTTCCGCGGCAGATCCGGCGCCGCCGCAATCCCCGGATGACCGCCTGCAGGCAGCACTGGCTTCGCTTGATGCGCTGGCCGCGCACAGGCACACGCTCGACAAGGACCGCGCCGCGGAGCATGGCCGGCAGGAATTATGCGACCACCAGGCGCTGCTTGCACGCTGGTATTTCCGGCCGGGCCACAAGCGCCAGGGCGAACTACTGCTGGCCGAACCGGCAAGTGGAGCCGTGCCGATGAAGGCGCTTCTGCGTGCCTGCGCCCGCGTGTACCGCGCGCATGTGGAGAAGCATGCCCCCCGTTAAGCAGACCGGATTCTCTGGATAGGGTTGACGCATGACTCGGTTCCAGACCGTATTCCTCGGCTGTGCTCTGGCGTTCCTGTTTCCTCTCGCCCTCAGGAGAGCTGAAGCCCAGGCCACGATCGCTCCGCTCGTGAGCTCCACCGTGCTTGACGGTGACTCGCCACGTCTGCTGAAGCGGCCTGGTGAATCGCAACCGTTCATACGTTCCGGCTGACCACAGAGTGCACCGCACGTAGCTATACCGGCACCCCGGTGCTCGCTCAGGCCGAGAGAGCATTCGCCGCAGACAGCATAGGCAGAATCACCGTTGATTCTGCAGTTCCGTTGAGCGACACGTACAGCGGGGCTGGCCCGTTAGGGACTGCTCTGATCCGGGACGCCACTTCCGCTCGACGGTAATCCTGTGCATTCACAGGGAACTCTGAAGTGTGTGTGCCAACACTGTTGTCTGAACAATAAAACTGGGGAGCTAAGAGACAAAGCTGCTATTCAGATCAGGTTGTGACTACCGCGCACTCGCACGCACTCGACCAAAAGGGTGCAGGAAATGGGGACATCGGATTATCGGAAGGGCGATGGGAAGCTGGGTGTGCCTCTGGCGAACGCAACGTACCTTCTGCCGTGAGCATGGTTGAAGACCACGAGGTACCGAAGCCTGAACCTAAAACATGCCTTCCCAGGCGTGGCAGCGCCATTCCTATCCGCCTGATACTTAGGATTCTGTATAGTCAGCGTGTAACTGCCGCTTAGACATGTCACTTTCGACAAGGCGACTCGTTACTACAGCGTAATTCCACCCGCGGCCTGGATGACTTGGCCAGTGACCCAAAAGGCGTCATCAGACGCTAGAAACACCGCGATTCTGGCTATATCGTCCGGTTGTCCTGCTCGCCCGAGTGGTGTCGCTTTGATAGCAGCTTCGTAACGTTCCCCTTGCATAAAGCCCGAGGCTTGTAAGCCTTCCGTTATTGTCAGTCCAGGGTTGAGCGCATTGACCCGTATTTGTTTTGGCCCAAGCTCTTTGGATAAGGAGATGGAGAGGTTGTTGACCGCACCTTTCGTAGCCGAGTAGATCGACCCATACGCCGAGGGCATCGACCCACCCAGTGAGCCGATGTTGATGACAGAGCCGCCCTCAACCATCAGCGGGACGGCAGCCTGCATCGATAAGACCAAGCCGAGAACGTTCAGGTTAAAAAGCCTGTGAAACTCCTCGCCCGTCACTTGCTCAAGTGGCCCGAATCCAGCAATGCCCGCATTGTTTACGAGCACGTGCAAACGTCCGTGTCTCCGCCTGATCTCTGCGAAAGTGCGTGTAATGTCCTCGTGGTTTGAGAAGTCGCCTTGCATCAGCCATGCTTCCCCACCTGCGCTAGTGATTTCGGCCACTGTCTGTTCCGCACCCTCGCGGCTCGTTGCGTAATTCACAACAACGGTGGCCCCTTCAGCACCCAGAAGTCTCGCAATGCTCTGACCGATTCCTTTGGATGCCCCCGTCACTAATGCAATTTTTCCGGAAAGCTTGCCCATATACCTCTTCATCTCCAAGCCTGAATGCGTGTTTGCTCCCGATCAAATATATACCGGTGGACCGATTTTATTTATCATAAGCAGAATGATTGCTCGCAAGCCACGCAAGATTCAGGACAGGACAGCAATCACACGGGAGTGCCTGTTACGCGCCGCGGAGAAGGTCTTCGCACGAAGAGGGTACGAAAGCGCTCTATTAGCAGAGATTGCGGAAGCAGCAGGCTTCAGCAAGGGAGCGCTCTACGCCCACTTCAAGAGCAAGGAAGACTTGTTTCTGGCCCTGGCTCTCGAAAAGGCGGCCACGTTACATGCCAGCCTCAGCAATGCGTTGAGCCAAGCACCCACCCGCGAGGCTAAGATCCTCGCCTTCAGGTCGTTTTACATTGGTCTGGCCGTGGACAGGGAGTGGGCGCTTCTCATCCTCGAAGCCAAACTGTTCATGACCCGTCATCGAAAGGTACGGGAGCGGCTCCTCGAAGCTGAAAGCAATCTTGAGGTCAGCGTAGAGCAAGCGTTGTTGAAAGTTTTCGGTAAGGCCAAGCGAACGCCCGCCAAAGCACTTGGCGGTATAGTTGCTGCGCTTGTGCTCGAGTCTCACTTGGAGCCAGAGGCTTTTACCGCCCGCAAGATCAGGGCAATGCTCGGAACAATATTCGACTCGTTACTGGGTGTAGACGATTCTGTTGAAGTGTAGGCCGATCATTGCTCCTGATAAATGTCGCGGTGAGAAGGTCAGTTGAGCGCCAGCGGTCCTCAGCTTGTCAACTGAAGTATGAGGACTTGCTGGTTCATTAAACCAAGTGATGCTTATACGACGACCCTCCCTGCTCGCCCGGACGCTGCAACTACTCGGCAGAAAATAATCTTGAGATTATTCCTTGCAACGACAATCGTTGTGCGCTATAGTCTCCTCATGGTGACCGGGCTGGCACGAGACATCAAGCAAACTCGCAACTTCCCTTCGGTCGAGGGCGAAGCGGGGCTCAACATCCTCCGCACGTCGGAGATGCTGTATGAGAGGCTGAACACAGCTCTCAAGCCCCTCGATCTTACGTTTACCCAGTACAACGTGCTCCGTATCCTACGGGGAGCGGGAGCCGCAGGCGTGACCTGCTCCCAGCTGGCCGAGCGCATGATCGTTCGGGATCCTGATGTCACTCGTCTGCTGGACCGCCTGGAGAAGAGGGGCTACGTCGAACGCCGTCGCAGTGAACAGGATCGCCGCGTCCTGATCGTGACGATTTCGGCCGCGGGTCTGGAGCACCTGCATGCTGCCGATGGACCGATTGTGAAGGCCATGACTTCGACGATGGAGAAGCCTGGAAAGGAGAGGCTGTTGGAGCTGATCGATGTGCTGGAGACCATCCGGCAGTAGTTTTCTCGTCCCAATAGTCGTTGTAACGATATTCCTCACACCTAAACATTAACCGCTAAGGAGAACATCATGATCGCCGTTACCGGAGCAAATGGGCAGCTGGGCAAGCTCGTCATCGAAGGGCTTCTGAAGAAGGTTCCTGCTGCAGACATCGTCGCCATCGTCCGTAATCCTGAGACTGCAACCGCATTCCAGCAGGCCGGTGTGCAGGTCCGCGAAGCGGACTACGACCGGCCGGAGAGCCTCGAAGTTGCGCTACGCGGAGCGGACAAGCTCTTGCTCATTTCGGCGGTCATGCCTGGCCAGCGCCTGCGGCAGCATAGGACCGTCATCGATGCCGCAAAGAGATCCGGCGTCTCGTTTGTCGCCTACACCAGCATGTTGAAGGCGGACACCTCAGGCCATGTGCTCGCCCCTGAACACCTCGCGACGGAGGAGTATCTGGCTGGTTCTGGTCTGACATATGCTCTGCTCCGGAACGCCTGGTACCTCGAAAACCACATGGGCATGGTTGAACCTGCTCTCCAGCACGGCGTTCTGGTAGGAAGCGCGAAAGAGGGACGCTTCGCCTCGGCGTCCAGAGCGGACTATGCAGGAGCAGCGGTGGCCGTGCTGACCGGAGCCGGAGAGCTTAACCGCACCTACGAACTGGCCGGCGATACCTCGTTCACGATGAGTGAGTTTGCGTCCGAGCTGTCCGAACAGACAGGAAAGCAGATCCCCTACAACGACCTCGACCCGGACGCCTACCGTTCGCTGCTGTCAGGCCTGGGGCTTCCCCCGATGATCGTCGAGGTTGTGGTGGATGCCGATGTGAAAGCGCAGCAGGGAGCCTTCGATAGCTCATCGAGCGATCTGTCACGGCTCCTTGGGCACTCCACCACCACGTTGGCTCAGGCGATCAGGGCCACCGTTCGCAGTCAGCAGTGATTGCCTTCACTCCTTCACGGCGGCTGCAAGAGGAAGCGACGCCGTGATGAGTACGTTGTAGAAGTACACGTTGTAAACATAGTATGCAACGCCTACATTGGTGAAACGCTTAGAAACAGCAGAGTGAAAGACCCTTCACCGAAACCTCAACGATGTAGCACACCTTGCAAGCATGAAAGGTAATCACCATGGCAAACAATACGTCCTCCCTCCCTTCGGCCGATCTGGCTGCAACCTCCACCTCAGCGACGCCGGTAAAGAACATCGTCCTTGTGCACGGCGCCCTCGCAGACGCTTCGGGATTCCGGGCTGTCTACGACATCCTCAAGCGGCAGGGCTTCCACGTGAGCCTCGCGAGCCAGCCGTTGACGAGCCGCGCCGCGGATATCGCTGCGGTCCGCCGCGTCCTCGATCTTCAGACCGGCCCCGTCATCCTTGTCGGACACAGCTACGGAGGCGCGCTGATCACCGAGACCGGAAACGACCCCAAGGTGAAGGCCCTGGTCTATGTCGCCGCCCTGCAGCCAGACGCCGGAGAAGCCCCGTTCGAGCTCCTCACGTCCAGACCCGCTGCAAGCCAGGCTGTTGCGTTCACAACAGACGGTTATGCGTACCTCGACGCGGCCCACTATCAGGAAGATTTCGCGGCCGATCTCTCGAAAGAAGACACCGACTTCATGGCGGATTCGCAGATGTTCATCGCGGTCGAATGCCTGCAAACCCCGGTTTCGGTAGCCGCCTGGCACGATAAGCCCAGCTACGCCATCGTTTCCACCGAGGACCGCTCGCTGAATCCGGACCTCCAGCGCTTTATGTACCAGCGAAGCAAGAGCAAGGTGACGGAGCTTACCGGCTCCCACGCGATCTACATTTCACAACCCGAAGCGGTGGCGGCTGTCATCGCGACAGCCGCGAACGAGGCGATCTAAGGCATCGGCTGCTGGGTTCTCCCAGCAGCCAGCCTCCTCAACCAAGCGCGCAGGCAACCCAGTTCTACAGGAGAAACGAAATGTCGCAAACGAAGAAAGTGGCTCTTGTCACAGGTGCGAACCGTGGAATCGGTCTTGAGACCGTCCGTCAACTGGCGGTGCAAGGTATTGAGGTCTTCCTTGCGGCACGCACTCTGTCGTCCGCTCAGGAAGCAGCAGCGAAGTTGGAAGCCGGCGGCGTGAGGGGTGTCCATCCGATCCAGCTGGACGTGACCAAAGCCTCTGATCGGTCCGAAGCAGCCAAGCACATCGGAGACGAGTTCGGGCACCTGGACATCCTGATCAACAACGCAGCGCTGGGTGCGCCGGAAGGGACGCTCCTCGCGAAGCTGACCAGTGACACGCCGGAAAAGGAGCTGCAGGATGTATTCAACACCAACGTCTTCGCCGTGCTTCTGCTGACGCATGACCTGCTCCCTCTTATCAGGAAGAGCGATGCGGGACGGATCGTAAATGTTTCGAGCACGACCGGGTCGCTCACCATGCAGGCGAATCGCGATCCGATGCTTGCCTACACGAAACGCTTCGCCTACAACGCCTCGAAATCAGCACTCAACATGTTCACGATCCATCTCTCGCAGGAGCTTGCCGACACCAACATCAAAGTGAACTCGATCCTCCCTGGTTGGGTGAAGACGGAACTCGGAACCGATCTCGCTCCGATGAGTATCGAAGACGGCGCAAAGACCAGCGTGCAGGCCGCTCTGCTCGACGCCGACGGTCCTACTGGAACCTTCTTTCATCTCGACCAGCAACTTCCCTGGTAGACCCGATGGGGCCAGGGACGCGCTGCAGCCAAGATGAAGAGCTGCCTCTGGGTACGCCCGGAGATCTTTGCCCGGATCCGGTTTCTGGAGTGGACGCCTGGCGATCATCTGCGCTGGGAGCGAGACAAGGCCGTCTGGCGCTTCACCCGGATCGGGGTGCACGAAGAGTGCTACTGCGGCCAGCGCGAGTGAACTTGAGGTGTAAACCATACGAACACCCGCTGGTTGCTACGATCGACACAGATTGATAGTCAAAGGATGAGCGAGCCTTACGAGGCTTCGTGCGTGTTGGCAGCCGCCGATTCGATGAGTGTTGCAAGGCCTGCATTCAGCGAGAGTTCGACGCCTCCCCAGAGCACCGCGTTACGAGCAAGCTGCCCAGGGGCTATGCGTGGTGCCGCGAATTCATTCGCGACCAACCCTGTCCGCACTGCCTCGATCAAGACGGGATGGCTGCCTATGTCGCCTCCCAGGATGACCAGGCCTGGGTTGAGGATGAGCGAAACGTTCAAGATCAGGTCGGCGACGAGCTCGGCCCGGGCTTCGACGATTCTTCGGGCATCTTCATCATTGCGCGCGGCGAGATCAAGAATGGCAGCAGCTTTTAACTTCTTCGTTGCAGCACCGCCCGCCAGCTTCATCTCACGCCAGCTTGCCTCTATACCGCCGCTGCCGATGAGCTTCTCCAACTCGCCGAACTCACGTATTAACGTGTGTCTGGCAGAAACATTCGGCACACGCAGGTAGCCGATCTCGCCGGCGGACCAGTGGGTGCCATGATGAATACGTCCGGCTAGCATGATGCCAGCGCCTACGCCATGCCCGATTGAGATGTAGACAAAGTTCTCCTCGCCTAGTGCCGCTCCCCGATAGCGCTCTCCTTGCGCTGCTAGGTTTGTGTCGTTCTCAACAAGGACCGAGCAGGAAAAGATCTTCTCGAGCATGGAGCGAAGCGGGACATCGTGCCATCCATCGAGCGGACTTATGGCCAGTACGACACCCTCCATTACGTTTGTGATGGCCGGTACTCCGACAGTGACGCCAACGAGTTCCGCATCAGGATACGTCTGCGCACGCAGCATGCGACGAACATGCCTGCCGATAAGCGCGCAGATATGCTTCGGCGTGGTGGATTGACCTTCGAGGAGCACCTCTTCGGTGGCTTGCAACTCACCATCGAGATCGGCAAGAAGAATGGTTATGGAAGTGACAGAAATATCGACTGCGGCAACACATCCCCGTTCCGCCTTGAAGCGGATGAGGTCTGGCGGTCTACCACCACTCGACTCCCCTTCGCCGGCCGCTTTGATCAGGTCGGCTGCTTGCAGATAAGCGACAACGTTCGCCACGGTTGGTGCACTCAGTCCCGAAGCGCGTACCAAGTCTGCTTTAGAACAAGCACCGGCGTCGCGCAGAAGATGGAGGATGCGCACTGCGTTCGTATGGCGGAGCATCGGCGGGCGCCCCAAGGGGCCATGCAGGATTGTCATGGGAGCTGCTTTGGCCTTCCGGATCGAAACCAGAGTAGTGCATTTTCAAAGAGCCGGTTCTGAATGGCGCTCGTGAAGATTTTGTCACCATGCCCCATGTTTATGTAGAGCATGTGGTACCTGGTATTTGTCCATACGACTGGAAGGTCACCACCGACCAGCGTGTCTTTCCAGCCGAGCGGGTAGTTGGATGCTTTAAGAGAAACGAGCACCTGCACATCCTTGTTCTCGCGCGGATCGGGCTTCCAGATGTACCACTCGTTTGCGGGAGAAAGAAAGCTGCCCGGAAGCGATCGGGTTACTGGACTACGCTTGTTTTCGACTGCGAGGTTTGCGGGTAGAGGTGGCCAACTGTTCGTGAGGAAGATGGAACCGCCGAGAAACTGCACGAACCAGGGCCAGTGAGTCCCATCATCGTTGTATCCAGCGATGTGAAATCCTAACCAGGCCCCACCATGCTCCGCGTACTGCTGAAAGGCTGCTCGCTGCGCCGGGTCAGAAGGTATGTCATCGAGCCAGAGAATGAGTTGATAGTGGCTTAGCTTTTCGGCGTTCAGATCGTTAAAGCTTGTGGTCGTCTCGAAATCAAATTTGTCCTTTAGCGCCAGAGCCTGGAAGAACAAGATGGCTTGCTTCGCAAAGGCGACGTGGTCGGCTTCGACCTCCGTACCGTAGAAGGCGAGCACGTGAAATGGAGAGACCTGCTGGGCCTGCATGGCGAATGCGCACAAGGCTAACGCAGCTATCAACGCGATCCGCGAAATAGCTTTCATTGACGCGCGGTCCAAAGAATCGCGTTGTGGAAGAGAGTGGTGTAAGCCTGATCTTGAAACAGCTCAGCATGGTGCCCCATGAAGATATACACGTTCCGAGCCTTGACATGATTGTTGGTCCAAACCACGGGATGGTCTCCCATCTTCAGATCGGATCGCGGTAGATAGGTCGATTCCGCAACGCTGGCAAGCACATGCACGTTTGGACGGGGACTCTTGTCGTACGTGTACCACTCTTCATCGTCAATCGAGAAGGATGAGCCGAGACCTGCCATCACCGGGCTAGATGGATCCTCGACCACCACCTTCGCGCTCGCAAAAGTCGCGATGTAGTTCGTGAACTGAATACCACCCATGAAGTTCGAAAACCAGCTCCAGAGATCAAAGCCGTCAAAATACCCCAGCAACGTGGCATGGTGAAAGCCGATCCATCCACCTTTACCCTCGTCGATGTATGATTCAAACGCCCTCATCGCAGTGGGCGTCCAGTCATAGGGAGGGTAATTCAGCTGGATCAGGAGTTGATAGTGCGCCAGGAATGCATCGTCGATTTTGGTTGTGTCCTGGATGTAGTCAATTGCAAATCCATCCTTGCCAGCTTCCTGCGCAAGCCAGACCTTCGCAGCGTCGACGTAGGGTGCATGCACGCCGCCCCGTTCAGCAAGCGCAAGGATGCGAAACTTAGGCGCAACTGAAGGCTGTGAGTTGATAGAGTTTTGCGCGACGATCTGGGGACAGCCGCATGAGAGCGCCAACACGGACCATGACACGTGCTTCAACCAGCGTGGGTAATGTGATCGCAGTGGAATGCCTTTCCGATCGCAATGCATGACCTAGACGCTCTCCTTGAATGCTGACCGCAAAGGCGAGGCTGAGGAGTATAGTAACTAAACATTAGGAAGTCTGCACATTGATTCTGCTGTCTTTCTGTCGGGATAGGCACAAGTGTGTGGCGAGGAAAAGCAATGGAGCTCTCTCTTTGTCGGCCCGTGACAAGCCGTATCAGCTGCGGGTCTATAGCGGCTGGGCTAGGAGTACTCACCTGTGCCAGCTTGCTCTCCTATGCTCAGCCATTGCCCGGGGTCGTCCCGGCTGAAAGCATGCTGATCTCTCCGAAAGCACTGGCGGTAAATCCTGTGACGCACAAGATGTACGCTGTCGACCAGACGAAGGACCTTGTCGATGTAGTGGACGGATCATCAGCCACTGTACGCGTGATCAAGGTAGGCAAATCGCCGAATGCGATAGCTATCGACTCGGGAACAAATAAGATCTTTGTCTTGAACACGGCAAGCAATACGGTGAGCGTCATCGACGGGGTGCGGGACATGGTAGTTTCGACCATTGCTGCTGGCAGGATCCCCTACGCCATAGCCATCGATACCAGCTTGCACAAGGTGTTCGTGGCAAACACCTACAGCAACTTCATCACATCGTTCGATGAGGCGTCGAATCAAACGACCCCGCTTCCCCTCGGATCGAAGGACGCGTTGCTGGTCGATCCAGATCGCCATGAGTTATTCTTACTGAGTTACGAAAGTTCCACCCTACAGGCTTTCAGCGTGGAAACTGGCAACGTAAGACAGATACCGGCAACCATGCATCTTTGGGCGCTTGCCTCCGACTCGCGCCGTGAACTCATCTACGCGACGGAGGCACAGGACAAAGCTCTCCTCCGCATCGATGAAAGATCAGGTGCTGAGATGACCATAGCTACGGGCGCGATGCCGTGTGCTGCCGGTGTGGACGAACGTACTGGCTTCGTGTACGTTGCGAACTGCGTCGACAACAACGTGACGGTCATCGATGGTGCAAGCGGCAAGTGGGTAGCCACTGTCCAGGTAGGGGCAGGACCCCAAGCCATTGCGGTAGACAGCATCCGCGGTCTAGTTGCAGTTGCAAATACCCACAGCAACACGGTCAGCTTCATCAACGAGCAGACGAACTCTGTGGTGTCTACGGTACCGGGCGGCCGAAATCCTTATGCACTGGCGATCGACGCTGAGAATGGCAACGTATATGCCGCGAATTTTGGCCCACGCTGTTTCACAAAGCTGGATGTACGCTCACTTCTGCGCTCAAATGGAGTGTCGCCTCTGCCGGGCGCATCGAGCGAGACAAATTCTCCTTCCTCCCCGAGGGTGGTCAATCTGATTACCACCAGCACCCTCAGCCATAGAACCTCGACATGACTTTGCGGCCTACCCCTGCTTTCGCTGCCGCGACGTTCTCGTGATTAATCAAGGCTTTAGGCCAGCAACCCGAGCCGGAGCATCTTCTCGACGAACTCACTACGCGCGAGGGCTGGACGATTCCCCGGTGCTGCATCCACTGCACCCACCTTAAGTCGGGCCCCCGGGACTCTGAGGCAATGATGGGTGGAGAAGGATTGCCGGCCGATGGCTCCAACCGCTGACCGACGGTTGCCAGGTGACCTGTTAGCAAGCGAGATCTTTGCTGAGGCGACAGCGGATCGCGACCTCCCCAGCAGCTGCTACAGCAGACCGCGCAAGCACATGCTATGGCCATTCACAACCTAGCCGCGGTACTCAACACGCCCTGTGCATATTTGGTGGTGGTGTCGAATTCAACTTGCAGCTTTGCGATACAGTGCAAGGGGAACTGCTGAGGTTGCAGCTCGGCCACAAACCACATGGGGGAAGTAGCGCTCCCGGCGCGGATGCATAAATTACGGGAGCCCCCGGCTCGGCCTTGATTTCGCTGAACAAACGTCAGGTCAGAGGCGAGCGCTAAGCTCATTTGCCAGAGGCACTATGTGGCAGGCTTACCGCATACAAGTACCATGCTGCGTGCGGTAGCCACTCTTCGGTCCATCGCCAGTCCTCATCTTTACCGGTGACAGCGAAACCCTCGTTGAAGGCGATCCCGTCTTCATTGTCGCTGGCCGCCGTTACCCCATTGATGATCGCCCCCGGAGCACTCGTGTACTTGTAGGAGCGAAAGAACATGTAAGGGGCGTTGCGCTCTCCACTCCCAATGAGCATGCTGCTGTCAAAAGGATTTCGCCCAAGGATCCAGTGAAGTTGATTCCATGCGTAAACCTCAAGCTGACGCTGGAATTTTGGATCGTCTTGATAAAACGGCGCAGCGAGTCTTGCTGCACTTGCCATGGAAGCGAGTCGCGCGTTCTCGCCCTGCCACCAAGGCGCGGCTTCTGTGTCGTGCGGGAAAAAGAATGCCGCGCGCACTGTTTTGTCTTTCATGCTAACCAGCTGCCGTGCATAGCCGAACGGGTTGTTTACCGCGTCTGTTAATCGCAGTTCGAAGTCGAGCGACTTCCGCACCGCTTCAAGCACCTTCGTCTTCTGGGGCGGGCTTGCTACTTCCGCGGCATATCGCAGAAGAGTGACCACAGGCATGCCGGCGTCGGCCGGATGAAAAAATGGGCGCTGTGTGTCGTCTGCCCTCCAGTAGTTTGAGAACTGGCCATGTATCGTTAGCCGGCTCATCAGCCGCGCGGCACGATCGTCCGCAGCGGTGCGATACTCCTGCTTCCCTGTCGCTTTGAAGAGTTCGGTCGCTGCCAACAGCGCACAGTAGTCGTCCAGGATGTTCTCGTGCCCGTCATTGAGCACCTCTTTGTTGTGTGCCTGGAGGAAGGAGAAAGCCGTCTCTGCTGCTTCAAGGTACTGTAGACCGCTGAACTCTCCGTGCTCTGGCATGGTGCTGGCAAGAGCCAGGGCCGCAATCGCTACGCCACCCCCGGACCGAAAGCTGGTCTCGTATGCATAGGGTCCTTCCGCTGCTCCGATGCTCGTGGTAGAGGCGCCGGCATTCGTCTTGATCTGCGTGCGCCAGTTTGGGTTCCCTATCTCACGATCCGCTGCCAGCTTGTGCGCGCCCGGTGCCGAAATGGACTCAAAGAATGAGCCTTGAGGCCGCTTCATCCGCGTGATGAAGTCTGCGCCGAATAGACCTTCATCAAGAAGCCTTCGCTCGTACTCGCTGAGATCGTCATCATTTCTTCCCTCCAGCAGGCGATAGCTTGAGAGAAGAGACCATG
Organism: Acidipila sp. EB88; assembly: GCF_003858395.1. Classification (GTDB taxonomy): domain Bacteria; phylum Acidobacteriota; class Terriglobia; order Terriglobales; family Acidobacteriaceae; genus EB88. The sequence goes on from NZ_QWEV01000005.1 coordinate 838,354, forward strand.
CCACCAGAGGAACTTGCTGTGGATTGAAGTACGAGGTCGGGTTCTGATGCGAGAAGTGGATCCCATAGTCGCCCGTGGCGTCGTACCATCCTCCTCGAACGTCCACAAACCCCGCGCCCTCAGGATTCTTCAGGTGGCTGTCTGCACGATCAAACGCTCCCGTTGCACGTTGCCCTTTGAAGTAAAACAGGACATTTGACAATGTGCTTCGCTCAAGCAGGTTCCTGTCGATTGCGAACTCGCAGGTGCTGACTACTTTGCCTCGCGACCGCAGGATAAGACGATAGTGGCCAGGAGTCGTGAGGCCAGAGAAATCCAACTTCCAAAACACGCGGTCGCCCCAGTCGAAGACCTTCGAGGCGGGTACGCTCACACCTGTAAAGATGGTCTTGCTGCTGGCCACATCTACAATCTCAAACCCGGCACTCGCAGTAAGATGCGTCGCATCTGCGCTCGAACCTTCAAGCAATGCAATCTTTGTCGCGTCGACGTCATAGCCAAGCTGATCGACGAGCACGCGCAATTCTGCACTGGCACTTATCGGAAGTGCAAGACAAGCAAGGAGACAGACTTTTGAAAGAATGTTAATTTACCCCCAACAGCAAGAGATCTCTGCGATTATCGGATGCCATGCACTGCGCTGCAAGTCAAATCGCGGGCCGCGGCGTCCGGGGATGTTCATAGTATTGGCGTCAATGAAAGATGGACCAGGATGAATGCTTCTGCAATCACACAGCCCAAGGACCTGAACGTTGAATGTCCTACGAAACATAGAATCGCCTCCATCGATATCCTTCGCGGGCTCACGATGATGGTGATGGTCTTTGTGAACGACCTGGACGGGGTCGAGGGCATGCCTTGGTGGACGCACCATGCGCATGGCTGGGAAAACCGCATGACCTACGTCGACATGGTCTTCCCCTTCTTCCTTTTTCTCGTAGGCATGTCAATGCCCCTCGCCATCGATCAGCGCCTGCGCCGGAGGCCATCTCACCTGGCACTTTGGCAACATATTGTGGCCCGTAGTGCAGGCTTGATCAGCCTTGGTCTGATCCTTGCCAATGCTGCGAGTGCAGACAGAGCACATATGCCGCTGAGCTCGGCTGCATGGGGTTTGCTCGGTCTTCTTGGGGGAGTCTTGCTGGGGATTGCGCCTGCGCGTGAAGCGAAATACAGGATCTGGGTAAGCGCAGCCCGTATATGCGGGGCTTGTGTTCTGGTCTCGGTGTTTGCTGTCTACCGCCGCGTTGATGCTCATGGTCACGTTCTGTGGGTGGATGGCAGCTACCCGGAGATACTCGGACTCATAGGGTATGCCTACTTTGCGTCCAGTGTGCTCTATGTACCGACACGCAGGTGGAAGTGGTCCCCTCTCTTTTGGTTTGTATTCGCCACAGTCTGGTGTGCATATTGCACCGCACACCACGACACTAGCCTGTTGCATCTGCCGAATTATCTTTGGCCATTTGGAAACGGTTCTTCGGTATCGCTCATTTTCGCGGGGATTTTTACTTCCAATCTCTTCTTCGAACAGGGGCGAACGGTGCGATCAAAGAACCTCCGAGCATCAGCACTAGCCTTCGCTACTCTCGTGGTGGGTATCGTTCTCTCTCCGCTTGGCATTTCAAAAATCCGAGCCACACCCACCTGGTGTCTTTACACCATAGCTGCAGCTATCATGCTCTTCATGCTGCTGCATTGGGTCTGTGACGTACGTGGCCGCCAGCGGTGGGCAACCTGGCTGAAGCCAGCAGGGACGAACACCCTTCTTACCTATTTATTGCCGGACCTCTACTACTTCGCTACGCTTTTGGTTGGATTTGGCTACTTCGGGAGCCACTTGCATCAGGGAGTGCCTGGAGTTTGCGTGACTCTCTTTTTCACCCTTGCCATCCTCGCTGCTTCCGCTTTCCTGACCAAGGTAGGATTGAGACTACAGCTATGAGCATTGCTCGCCTGCAGGATGCAGGTGTGCTGAGCTCCTGCATGGCAATAAGAACGTTCAAGTTTTTGGCGATCCGCCCGGTATGTGGGTGGCCGAATCAGGGCATGTTGCCGAGAACGCTGTTTCGCGGGGTGGCGGGCGCTAAGTTTGAGCGGGAGCCGCGTCACAGGGCCCTGGCGTGAATGCCTTAGTCGGAAGGGTCCATCGGCCTGAACCAGGCTGGGCTTATTCTGGATGCGGCTTTAACGAGGTGTTGGAGTGGCAGATCGCGAAGATTACGGCATTGACGCGCCAAGGGTCGTTCGCAATCTCGGCATCATAGGGGGTGCGTTCCTGGTCGGCGGGGTTCTCCCCCGGGGTGTTCCCGGTTCGGCGGTGCTCCACATGTTCTGGCCGTCCGGTCTCAGTCTTCTTGCGGCCTGCGCATGGATGCTTGCCTCCAGCCTGTGGCTCAAGAAGGGGGTGATGCGGAGCCTTGTCGGCGAGCGACGCTGGCGTGGCGATGAGATGGTTCTCGATGTTGGTTGTGGTCGTGGCCTGGTTTCCGTCGAGGCGGCGCGGCGCGTGCCACACGGTTCCGTTCACGGTGTTGACATCTGGCAGGCTGAAGACCTGAGCGGCAACGGGCCGGAAGCCATTCTCATCAACGCAGCCGCAGCCGGTGTTTCCGATCGTCTTACCATCGACACTGGCGACGCCCGCAAGCTGCCCTATCCAGACGCGCTCTTCGAAGTCGTCTTGTCCATGACGACGATTCACAACATTCCTGATGCAGCAGGCAGACGCCAGGCAATCTCTGAAGCGTGGCGCGTGCTCCGTCCCGGCGGTCAGATCCTCATCTTCGACATACGCCATGCCAGAACGTACCTCAGGCAACTGCGCGACGAAGGAGCTACCGAGATCACCCTGAAAGGTCCTATCCTTCTATGGGGCCCGGTGGGCTGGCGGTTCAGTGCAGTCAAGCCAAGTAACAGCGGATCTCTCATCACCTCACCAGTCGACACGGTTTGACACGTTCCGATCGCCGGAAGGCCCGTTTTGCGGGACTGAAGTAGAGGTGGCGTCTCACCGGAGATCAGCTGGATCTCCAATGGCGCAACAAAGCTCGCAAATACTTGTATGCTGGCGTGCATGCCCCTCACCCACGCTGTTCCAACGGGATTTATACCTTCCGCTAACACTGAAGCCGCACGCGCTTTCTATGAAGGCGCGCTGGAGCTTCGCTTCATTGCGGACGAGCCGTTCGCCCTTGTCTTTCGCGTCGGCCCCGACCCGGGTACCGATCTGCGGGTTGTGCGCGTGGGAGCAAAGCATCAACCCGTAGAGTTCACCATCTTTGGTTGGGAGGTCCAAGGCCTCGAGGATGTCGTGGATAAACTCATGGCTAAGGGCGTCCAGTTCCGCCGCTACCCCGGCATGGAGCAGGACGAACGCGGGATCTGGCACGCTCCCGGTCGCGCCAAAATCGTCTGGTTTCAAGATCCGGACGGAAACACCCTCTCCATCGCTGAACACTATGCCTGACGAAGATGTACCTGTCCTTGTACTGAGGGGGGCCCACATGTCGTTGGGGTCTCCGGGCAGCACTGGCAAGAATGGCTGATAACGACACCCATGAGTGCTGGCTCGCCTTGGAGATCACAATCCCCACTAGAAGAAGTTAGGACGAACGTTGACCCCTTTATTCTCTTCGTTGTCTCATGGATTCCTCCAAGGTCAGAAGTCGTCCGGCTGCAAACCTGTAATGGTACCTTGCAGGCTACATCTAGGACTCCGCAGTGGTCTAAACAGCACAGGTTTAGCTCACACGAACAGCCAATATGTAGATGGCTGGCGACATCGCCGGCAAGAGGTTTTCTATGACTGAGCGTTTAGTAGATGTTGTCAATGAGAACGGGAACCCCGTTCATACCTATCCGATCACTCTGAGCACGACCGCATCTGAAGCGGCATTCGAGGCAAAGGCGCTTGAAGCAGCCCAATACGGACGTTTGGTACCGACAGCGGAGTTGGCCGGATTGACGACGCGCATGCATGTCAGCCAGGGCGGTGCTTTGGAGCCCTATGGGGACGGGGTGCCCAGTACATCGCAAACAAAGGCCAGCTTAGACCAGGAGGTAAGAGCGGAGGCCTATCGGAAGTGGGTGCTGAGCGGCCAGCCGGACGATCGTTCGAACGAGTTTTGGAATGAAGCACGCGAGGAACAGTGCCGCGCGCGGGCGTACATCCTTTGGCAGCAGGAAGGCAGTCCGAATGGTCGGTCAGATGAGTTCTGGTACCGAACGACACAATTCGACCAATCCTGAAAAGCCCCGCGATTATGCGGGTGGGTCGTACCCGTACCGCTTGCAGCAAAAGCGGTACGCGAGGATGCTGTCCTGAGGTCGCCTGAGATGGACATCACAAGCAAGCCGCCCCGGCCTTCCAGCATCCTTCGACAACTTGGCCCCGGAATCATCACGGGAGCAGCCGATGACGACCCTGCCGGAATTGCGACCTATAGCCAAGTTGGCGCCCAATTTGGGTACAACCTGGCTTGGACCATGCTGTTCAGTCTTCCATTCATGGTGGTCATCCAGGAGATCAGCGGGCGTATCGGCTGCGTGAGTGGGCGTGGGATTGCACACAATTTGCGCCTCCACTACTCCCCATGGCTCGTTCGATCTGTCGTGCTCCTGCTAATGATCGCTAACATCGTGAATCTCGCCGCCGACCTTGGAGCAATGGGCAGTGCGCTTCAACTGTTGTGCGGAGGAAATCCGCGGCTCTACACGGTGGGCTTTGGCATCGTCTGTGTCATTGCCGAGATCTTCATCAGCTATGTACGCTATGCACGCTTGTTGAAGTGGTTGACATTGTCCCTCTTTACCTATGTAGCTGTGGCTTTTTCCGTGCACCTTCCCTGGCGTTCAGCCTTATTGGCAACCCTCGTGCCGCATCTCGAATGGACGAAGGCAGGCGCGATGGCCTTGGTTGCTGTACTCGGAACGACCATTAGCCCTTACTTATTCTTCTGGCAATCTTCGCTGGAGGTTCAGGAACAATCCCGAACCGATGCGCAACCGCTATGTCTAATCCCGATGGAGGCACCCTCCGCGTTTCGGCGAATTCAAGGCGACACGATTGCAGGGATGAGCGCTTCGAACATCATCGCGATTTTCATCATTTATGCAACTGCTGCTACGCTGCACGCCAGCGGTGTCACAAGTATCCAAACATCCTCCCAGGCCGCTGAAGCATTGCGTCCTCTTGCCGGCCGGTTTGCTTTCACCATATTTGCGGCCGGGATCATCGGGACTGGATTGCTGGCGGTACCAGTTCTAGCCGGCTCTGGAGCTTACGCACTAGCCGAAACCTTTGGCTGGCAGGAAGGGCTCTCTCGCCAGTTGTTGGAAGCGAAATCCTTTTACGCCGCCATCGCCATCGCCACGATGCTCGGTGCAGCAATCAACTTCACCTCGCTCGACCCTGTGAAGGCTCTCTACTGGAGTGCTGTTGTCAACGGTATCCTGGCGGCTCCAGTGATGGCAGCGGTGATGCTCATCTCAGGTAATCCCCGCATTATGGGCGAGCTTACAGTCGTCGGTGTCATGAAAGCTCTGGGCTGGTGCGCGACGGCACTCATGTTTACCGCAAGCGTTGCCTTCTTCGTTCTATGAACCACGTCCGAGCGCAGTTGATGGAGTTGGACCATCCTCCAGGGTTGGGGGCCGATGACGGCCAGACCCTTCCCGGCGAAGCTGGCAAGTAGCGAATCAGCATTGACCACCAGGTCCACGCACGGCTAGGATCCGCCAGCTAGCCCAGCGTGAGATGCTTCGGGCATAGTCAACCATGCGCGTTCAGAATCCGACACTTCCGCTTCCCCTTCCATGCTTGTCCGGCCAGCATAGCTGGCGGTGGAACCCTGCCCATCCACGCTCGTCCGACTGTATGCCGTTCGTCCAGCTCATGTTGACCGCGATTGTTACTTCAGTAGAGCCATTTAGACTACCCTTCCGGAGCACCCCTAGCAAACGAATGGCACTCCCTCTGGAGAGGTGACATGCAATCAAAGAAGCTCGGCCGCCTAGCAAGCTGCACGACGGAAGTACCATTTTGCTCAGTTTTTGTATTGTGACGCGGCGCAGAATGGGTCATGGGTCGTCAGTACCTGAAGGGGTTGACTCGGACGATGAAATTAGCAGACACGTATGCATCAGAGCCGAAGACATCAAATGAGAAAACCGGGTCTGCCATCTGTATCGCAGATCTAGCGGACCGGCAGCACGTTGTAGCGGCTTCGATCCAAATGGGTCTCTCGCCGACTATCGTTTGTCCAGAACCAGGTGCTTCGCAAAAGCTAAACACGTTCGAGCTGATTGTCGCTGACCATGCCGTTGCGGAGCGCTTGGTAGCTGAGTTCGAAGGTCGCGAGTCAGATGGCGATGGTTTCAGTCCGGCTATCATCGCCCTTCTTAAACGTGGCGATGCACAACGATCAAAAGACACTCTGACCGATTGCAATTACGACGGGATTCTTCGCTTCCCCATGACACCGGAGGAGACGGCAAATCATTTAGCGATCGTCATGTATTCACATTGTGCCTCTCAGAGGCGTTATCACGCTGCCTGGCGAGAACTTCGACTAAACCGTCGCATCTTTCGTTCTGTCACAGCTGGCATCTCGGTCGCGAATGCAACATTGCCCGATCTGCCGATCATATATGTCAACCCTGCTTTTGAAGCCATGACCGGGTATAGCCGAGAGGAAGTACAAGGGCGCAACTGCCGCTTTTTAGAAGGAGAAGAGCGAAACCAACCTGCTCTAGCTATTGTTCGAGATGCGCTGTCGAGCCGACGCAAGGGCACCGCAGTGCTGAAGAATTTCCGCAAAGACGGCACGCCATTTTGGAACGAACTATCCCTGTCCCCGATCTTTGATGAAGAAGGTAAATTGACACACTACGTCGGGATCCAAACGGATGTTACTACTCGTGTGGAACTGGAAAACGCTCTGCGCGAGACTGAAAAGCTTGCTGCCGTTGGCCGACTGGCCTCCTCTATTGCTCACGAAATCAACAACCCGTTGTCCTCTGTGATGAACTTGATCTACATAGCGGAGCGTACTGAATGCTCGCAGGACACCAAGAAGCAGCTTGCGCAGGCAGATAAAGAACTGCGACGGGTAAAGCTGATCACTGAACAATCCCTGCGGTTCTCCCGGCAATCGACAAATGCCCAGGCAACAAGCTCGACTGAGATGTTGGAGCCTATTCTTGACTTGTATCAATCTCACGCACGGAATGCTCGGGTCGTCACCAGTTTGCAAGAGCGTCCAAGCCGCCCGCTTATGTGCATGGAAAGTGAGATACGTCAGGTTCTCAGCCATCTCGTAGGTAATGCGATCTACGCCATGCAGATAAATGGCGGGCTATTGATTGTTCGGAGTCGAGAAGCGACTGGATGGAAGAACGGAAGCCACGGCATCTTATTCACAGTAGCGGATAATGGCACGGGCATGAACGCTGAGACTCTGAGAGACATGTACAAGGCTTTCTACACTACCAAGGGCATAGGCGGCACAGGCCTTGGACTTTGGATCAGCTCCGACATTGTCGAGCGGCACCATGGCAAGTTGAAGGTGCGGAGCTCGCAGCGCCAAGGAGCATCCGGAACAGTCTTCCAGATGTTCCTGCCGTATCGAGGAATCGGGTCCCACCCAGAAGTGCTCGCCCCTTCCAAACTCTCTCCTGAGATCGTTTATACGTATTGATCGCGCCGGTTCCCGGCGTGGGCTTGCAGGAAGAAAGGCGCTGCAAGGTAGCGAGAAGAGGCAGACCCGGTGCGTCGGCTGCCTAACATTGCTATGATTCATTAGCAATGGGTCACGCGCGCTGCCCTCGCTTAAACAAATGAGGTCTTCCCGGGCGGTCTCATAGACCGAAAGGGACCAGAATGCCGCATAGAAGCACAGATACCTTCAATGCCGCAGCGTTCCTGGCCAGCTCAGGACTGGGCCGACGGATTGTTCAGATCAAGCCTAAGGGAACGCTTTTCTCTCAGGGCAGTGCGGCTGATTCTGTCTTTTATCTTCAAAAAGGTCGCGCCAAACTAACGGTCGTCTCCAAAGCAGGAAAAGAAGCGACTATCACGATGCTCGCTGCCGGTGACTTCGTTGGCGAGGAATCCGTTACCGCGATAGCTGGTTTGCATATGTCCACTGCGACGGCAATCACGGCTTGTTCTGTGCTCAAGATCGAGCGGGACGAGATGATGCGTGTCGTTCACGATGAACATGATTTTTCAGACATCTTCGTCGCCTTCCTGCTAACGCGCTCCATGCGAACACAAGCCGATCTCGTTGACCAGCTCTTCAATTCGAGTGAAAGACGCCTGGCCAGAATTTTGCTTTTGATGGCGGATTTTGGACAAGCGGGCCAGCCGGAGACCGTGATTCCACGCATCACCCAGGAAACGCTTGCAGACATGATCGGCACTACGCGTTCCCGTGTCAGCTTCTTCATGAACAGGTTTCGCAAGATGGGCTTTATCAAATACAACGGGCGCATCCATGTCCATAAATCTCTGCTCAACATTGTTCTTCACGATCAGCGACCGGGCGCGAACGCTATCAGTGCTCCGCTTCTCGGCGATAGGCGAAACAAGACAAAGGCTGTCAAGAAAGCGTCTTCCCGAGTTAGAAGGGAGAAGCCTGCTTAGGGTTCGTCGAAGGTCAGCCAACGAGGAACATCTGATTGCTGAAGAGTCAGCGCTTTAACCGCATTCTTGGGGCGTTCCACATACGTTCGAGCGTGAGCTGTCCCTGATGTTACATTCGCTGCGAAAAAGCAACATCGCCAGCAGCGACCCGGGCTGGTCTCCGATCTTGGCTCTGGAAGACTTCCGAGGGTCACGCCTCAAGGTGACCGCCCAGGATTTGAGGAGCTACAACAGCTGGGGAACCAGCAGAACGCTCCGTCACAACAAGAAGAACAAGAAAGAGGGCAGGCAACATAAGGGTCCAGACATGGACTCGCGTAGCCATTGCGGCCCCTCCGATCGCGCCAACAAGGAAGCATGTCCAGATGCCCCCAAGCAAGAATATGCGGCGCCAGTGAGTGTCCCACGAACCCTGTGACTGTGCCACGGGCGCGCCGTAAACGATGTTCGCCACGTGCTCTCCAAGGTTCTTGAGATCGCCCGTCACAAAGCCCAGGTTGACCGATTGGCCGCCGACCTGAGACACCGTAGTGTTCATCATTCCCATGGCGCAACTCAGGATCATGACGCAGACCGAGAGGGATGCCGCTCCAATGGCTGCAGCCACCTCGAGGAGCAGCAAGGCCGCGACGCACATTGAGACCCGCGAGTTCTGCTGCTGGCTCTTGGCTTTTTGCATGAGAAATCCGAGAGTTGCCCCAAGCACGAAGAAGGGTATCGGCAGAAGAGCGTGAGAGGCAGCCGCATACTTTGCTTGTCCGCCATTCATCCCCGTCGCGATTGTGTTGCCACTCATGAAGGACGTGTACAACCCGAAGGTCAGCAGGGTGTACGAGTCTACGTAGCCGCAAATCAATCCACGACTAGCTGCCCGCCAACCCTGCCTCCTCACAACAGAAAGAGGTACCGCGACCACCGGAAGGCTCACAGGGCAGTCCGTAGATTCTTCAACAAAGGCGCAATCTCGGACCAACTGCCGCTAAAGACGAAGCTCTCGAGGGGCTTGCGAAGGCGCCGGACCTGATCTTCCTTCTGGAAAGATTCCGAAAGCCGTCCATCCGCACCTGCATACCCGATTGCCAGTCCAGCGACCGGTTTTACCCCTTCTGGGATCTGGTAGAGCTGACGGGCGCGTTCACGATGGATATGGATCATCTGATGAACTCCCAGGCCCCGAGCAGTAGCCTCGAACACGAGGTTGGCAGACGCAAGCCCTAAATCATGCTCAGCTGTGGCGTAAGGCTGGCCGCTGTGCTCCAGAGTCAGGCGAGCGCAGCCGAGCATCAGCACCGGTGCAAACTTTGCCCAGGGCATGTTGACATCCTCGACACACGAAAGGAGACGCGCATGCTCCTCCGGTTCGTCACGGGTTGCAATCAGATAGGACCACGGCTGTTCGTTGGCGGCCGAAGCAGACCAGCGAGCCGCTTCAAGCAGCGCAAGAAGGTCTAGATGGCCCACAGGGCGATCGTCAAAGGCAAACGGGCTCCATCGATCCGCGATGAGCGTTTGAATCGGATAGTCGGCAGTGATTGTTCCAGACATAGTGACCCTCTCTGATCTACAGGAATGAGAATTGCAAACAAAACAGTCCATCTGGCCGGTTCGGTTTGAACCGGCCAGATGGCGACATTCTTACCGAGGTCCTACAACTGGTGTCTTGGTTGTCGAAACACGATCCAGAACAGACTTTTCGATCTGGAGATGCGCGCGGACCAATTCATAGGGAGTAAAAGCCAACCACTGGGCGAGGGACAGGTCGGAGAACTTGTCAGTCTTCCACACCTCAAGGTAGCGAAGTGTCGTCGTGCCGGTGTTCTCAACATAATGCGGAGTGACCCGCGGAACGTACCCAACATCGCCCGCCTGATAGTCAAAAGTCCCGGCATTGGTGTTGGACAGATACACCGTCATCCTGCCCTGACCCTCAAGGAAGTACTGCAGCTCATCCGAAGTTCTGTGCCAATGAAGCTCACGCATCCCACCCGGCTCGACTTCGACCAGAGCTGCGGAGATGGTGGAGGCCGCGGGAAAGTTCCTGGAATCGGTGACGCGCACAGATCCGTTGTTCGACTTGATCGGCTCTTGAGAGCTCATTTTATGCGTGTAGATCACTGGTGTAGGACCCGCACCAACGACCCGATCCTGCGAAAGAGGGCCTGGAATGTCCGCTCGGAAGATGTACTTCTCAGCCTTGGGGATGTTGGCAAACGCGCTCTCCTGAACACCGAAATTCTTCGCCAGCACCGACTTCGGAATATGGGCGAGAAAGTCGGTCACAAGAAACGTCTCCTCTTCATTGAAAGCACCATCGTCGAACACGAGCAGGAACTCACATCCTTCGCCGGCGAGGCCTTGGATCGAATGCGGAATGCCCGAAGGAAAGTTCCAGATATCACCTTCAGTGCAGTCAGCCTGGTACGTTTTGCCCTCTTCATCAACGCACGTCACACGTGCGTTGCCTTTGATCATGAAGCCCCATTCGGCGGGTTTGTGCCAGTGCATTTCCCGAATCACGCCGGCCTCAAGCCGCATGTTCACGCAGGCGAGTTCCACCGCTACCGACATCTCACGAATCGTTGTTTGGCGCGCCCAGCCACCTTCTTCAAGCTTGTTGTGACTGTCGGCGAACGTCCATTTCAGGTTAGGGACAGAACCGTGATCTGTTATCGGAGGCGTCAGACGTCCAGGGCTCTGCGCTTCCCGTTGATGATTCGACGGTCCAAGGATTGGTGCACCTTCTGTGCCGCGAATCGGCTGAGCAAATCCATTCGGTGTTGTCTCTTCGATGAGCTCTGTAGCCATGATGAAATCTCCAGTTCCTGCGAGGTGGGAGTTGTGTCCTAACTTCGGAAGTTGAATAGCGAGCGGCGCACTTCACAGTCGAAGGCACAAGAAGTTTGTGCGGAGATGCGAGCATGAGGCAGACAAGATCTCAGCCAGAGTGATGGCCTTGGCTGGAGTATTCCACTGCCAGTCATTTCAAATTGGTCAGATTTGCTCAGGGGTAGCGGCCTTTTAGGCCTGGAAGAACGAGCAGAATACTTACCTTGCGCTGGCAAATCAGCGTTCAAACGCGCTGCACAATCGGCCGTCAGCTCAACCGTTCCTCCCCGCAGGAATGTGCAAAATGACACAGTAATGCCAGGACATGAATGCAAAGCTCGAAGAACGTGCCTTCACGTCGATGCGCGGCTGCGCTTCATCAGGAAGCCCGCACAAAGGAGCCCATGGCAAGCAGCGACACCCTAGACGCTTCACCGGCCGTCGAAAAAGAGAGCGCAGCCATCTGTTCGCCAGGTGCTGATGAGACGGATACAGGACTATCCAGTACAAATGCCGCCGCTGTGCTCAACCATGACGGACCGAATGCTATGCCCGATACTTCGGTGCACTTACTTCGCAATGCTCTTTCGAAATTCTGGGCTCCCGTTCCCTGGCTCCTTGAAGCCTCGATGGTTTTGCAACTTGTGCTGCACAAGTATGTAGAGGCAGGAATCATCGGAGCGCTGCTCGTATTCAATGCCGTGTTGGCATTTGTGCAGGAAGGCCGCGCGCAGGCGACACTCAATGCGCTGAAGTCCCGGCTGGCGCTCAACGCCTCGGTCCAACGTGACGGTGTATGGAAACTCATCCCTGCGACACAGTTGGTTGTCGGAGATCGGGTCAAACTCTCGCTCGGCGGGGTGGTCGCAGCGGACGTATATATCCTCGACGGTTCGGTTCTGCTGGATCAATCCATGCTGACGGGTGAATCTCTACCAGTGGAAGCTGGTGCCGGGGCAAATACGTTCTCTGGCGCACTCGTTAAGCGAGGAGAAGCCACAGCCAGGGTGACAGCAACGGGTACTCGAACCAAGTTCGGGCAGACAGCCGAGCTGGTGCGGACGGCTCACGTCGTCAGCTCTCAGCAGAAGGCTGTCCTGAAGATCGTGCGAAACCTCGCCTATTTCAACGGTGCGGTGATCCTTCTGATGGGTGCCTATGCTCTCGCGCACTCGATGCCCTGGAGTGAGATCATCCCGCTTTTCCTCACTGCCGTCCTGGCAGCTATCCCGGTAGGGCTGCCGGCCACCTTCACGCTCTCTTCAGCCATAGGGGCACGCGACCTCGCAAAGCTAGGTGTCTTGCCAACGCGCTTGTCGGCCGTGGATGAGGCCGGAACGATCGATGTGTTGTGTGTGGACAAGACCGGTACGCTCACAGCCAATCAGCTTTCTGTCACAAGCGTCTTTTTACTCAATGGCTTCCGTGAAGAGCAGGTCCTTGGGCTTGCGGCCCTCGCGAGTTCTGTAGGTGGGCAAGACTCGGTCGACGCTGCGATCCGTGCCGCATCCGATAAGAAACCAGCCTCCGATGATCCCAGACTGGTGAGCTTTACACCCTTCGATCCTGCCAGAAAGACCTCGGGGGCACGCGCGACCGACGCCCATGGGAAAGCCGTGCAGATCGTCAAAGGCGCGTTCGGCACGGTCGCTGCTCTGGCCGCGCCCGATACCGAGGCAGCGGCCGCCGCGGATGGGCTCGAGAAGAAAGGGTTTCGAGTGCTGGCGGTAGCGTTTGGTCCACCTGACGCTTTGAGGCTAGCAGGCCTAGTCGCCTTGAGCGATCCGCCGCGCGAAGATTCAGCGTCCCTCATCTCCGAACTGAAGACTCTTGGGGTGCGAACGGTGATGGTCACCGGCGACGCACCGGAAACAGCGGCCATCGTCGCGGGCGAGGTTGGACTCCATGGCCCTACCTGCCCGGCTGGCCCAATTCCAGGAAGCGTCAAGCCAGAAGACTATTCCATCTTCGCGAGTATTCTCCCTGAGGGCAAGTTCGAACTCGTTCAGGCATTCCAGAAAGCTGGACGTACGGTCGGCATGTGTGGTGACGGAGCAAACGACGCGCCGGCACTGCGACAGGCGCAGATCGGGATTGCGGTTTCCACCGCTACGGACGTTGCGAAGTCAGCCGCAGGAGTGGTGCTTACGGAGGCGGGACTTAGCGGCATCGTGGCCTCCATTAAGACCGGGAGAGTCATCTTCCAACGCATCCTGAGCTACACGCTAAGATCCACGACTAAGAAGATTGCGCAGCTTCTGTTCTTGGCCATCGGTCTCCTGATGACCGGGCAGGCTGTCATCACTCCGCTGCTCATGGTAATCGTCATGATCACGGGCGACTTCCTCTCCATGGCATTCGCAACAGATCGTGTGAGACCCTCCGGAACCCCGAACTCCTGGGATATCGGAAAGATTACGGCAGCAGGAGCTCTCTTCGGACTTGGTTTTTTTGCGTTTTGCGTAGCCACCCTTGCTGTGGGCAAGTACAGAATGCACCTGGACATCCATCACCTGCGTACGTTCTGCGTGATCGCCATCGTCTATGGGAGCCAGGCAATCACATACGCGGTGCGTGACCGGCAACATGTCTGGGGACTTCTGCCAACGAAGTGGCTCGTGATGTCGTCAGCAGCGGATATGTTGTTCATCTCGGTTCTTGCCAATCGAGGCATCGAGATGTCCTCCCTCTCACTTTCCGTTCTAGCCTCAGAGCTCCTGGCAGCCACACTCTTCTTTTTCGTTCTGAACTTCCTGAAGGTGCCGATCTTTAGGCGTCTCAGCATCACGTAATCACGACGATAGATGAGCAAAGGGATACAGCTTTGACTTGCCGCAAGGGCCATGCTGAGGATATGAGTACACATCTCCACCATAATCTTGATCAGCTCCACACAAACCTTCTCACCGGCAAGCTGCCTCGAAATGTGAGCTGGCATGACACTATCAATCTCATCGGACAGCTGGGCGCTGTGGAGCCTCACGACAGCGACGAGTTCGTCTTCACAGTGGGTTCTCAACGAGCCTTTTTCACACCTCCACACGCGCACGAGCTAGGGGTCGAAGAAGTCGCACGGTTAAGACAGTTCCTGCGGGAGGCTGGTCCGACCCTGTCGCGTAGTGAAGCTCAGCAGCCCTGTCGGATGGTGGTGGTCATCCATCACCACGCAGCGCATGTTTACCAGGACAAGAGTGCGAAAGTTCCAGAAGCGGAGGAGACTGTGCGGCCCTACGATCCGTTCGGCTTTCACCATCACCTAGTTCACAAGAAGGAAGCCCACTATAAAGGAGAGCGTGTCCCGGAGGAGAAGTCGTTCTATGAGGAAGTCGCGAAAGAGCTCCTGCCAGCGAACGAGATTGTCCTGATAGGACATGGAACTGGCACAAGCAGCGCCGTGGACCATCTCGAGGGGTACTTGAGAGAAAACCACCCAGACATCTCAAGGCACGTCATTGCCACGGAGAACGCCGACCTGTCAGCTTTAACTGCACCCGAGATCGAAGCCATTGCAAAGCGGCATATGATCGTTGTCGTTTAGAGCGAACAGATAGACGCGGGCCCCGCGGTTTGCGGTTCACGGACGCAGAACACACGCAATGGAGACATATGCCCATCCTCACGGCTGGAACTAAAGCACCGAACTTCAGTCTTCATGTCACACCGGACCAGAAGCTTTCACTAAGCGAACTACGGGGAAAGCCTGTTGTGCTTGCGTTCTATCCCGCTGACTGGAGCCCGATATGCGGGGACGAACTCAGCGTCTTCAACGAGATCTTACCCGAGTTGCGCACGTATGACGCCGAGCTTGTCGCCATTTCAGTTGATGGTGCATGGTGCCATGATGCCTTCGCCAAGCATAAGCATCTGCACTTTCCCTTACTCTCCGATTTCGAACCGAAGGGCCTGACGGCCCGCGCCTATGGGGCTTACCGGGAAGCTGACGGGGTTTGCGAACGCGCTCTTTTTGTACTTGACAAGGACGGTCTTATCACATGGAGCTATTGCTCTCCAGTAGCCGTGAATCCAGGTGCGGATGGCATCCTGAAAGCGCTCGAAGAACTACCGAAATAGGAGAACTATGAGCAAGCTTTCCATTGCCGTCACGAAACATGATCACATTCAGGGCAACCCGGATGCAGCGTGCAGTCTCGTCGAATATGGCGACTATGAATGCCCGGCATGCGGTGAAGTTCAGACAATCATCAAGCGTTTGCAAGCTCATTTTGGCAGCCAGATGTCTTTCGTCTTCCGTAACTTTCCATTGCGGGAGATCCACCCATGGGCACAGCCTGCGGCCGAGGTGGCGGAGTTCGCTGGAAGTCGGGGTAGGTTCTGGGAGATGCATGATCTACTCTTCGAAAATCAGGAGAGCTTGGACGATGGTTTGTTCGAGGCTCTGATCCTGAAGCTCGATTTGTCAGGCTCGGACCTCAAACGAGCGCGTTCGAGCGACATGACAAAGAAGAGAATCGATGCCGATTTTGCCGGTGGTATTCGGAGTGGCGTCAACGGAACGCCAAGCTTCTTTCTCAACGGAGAGCGGTACGACGGTCCTACAGACCAAGAGTCTCTCGCTGCTCTCATGGAGCAGGTTCTCATCTCGGACGGAGACTAAGGAACGATTACGATCGAACCAGATTCATCCTCGTTCTTTAGTGCCAGGAGTGCTTTGTTCGCATCCTTGAGCGAGAAGATCGTTACCTGCGGCCGAAACTGGAGCTGCTGAGCAAGTTCAATGAAGTCGCGCGCATCCTCGCGAGTCATATTCGCAACACTGCGGATCTGCCTCTCTCCCCACAGAAGCGTGTCGTAGTCGAAAGCCGGCATGTGGTCCAGATGGATCGCGTTTACGGCAAGAACACCACCCTTCCGAAGACAGCTCAGGGCACTGATTACAACTTTGCCACTGAGAGCAAAAGTAATCGCCCGATCCAGCAGCGCGGGAGGAACTTCATCTTCGTCTCCCACCCAGGTCGCACCCAACGCTGCAGCGGCGTCTCGGTGTGCTTTCCCTCTAGTTACTACGTATACCCGACACTTCCAAAATCGCAGGAGCCGGATCGCCAGGGCTGCTGAGCTGCCGAAGCCAAAAAGCCCGACTGCCTCACCTGCTTTCACTCCCGCAACACGTAAACTCCGAAAGCCGATGATCCCCGCACAAAGCAGCGGGGCTACCTCCGCCTCGCTCAACCCGTCCGGCAATGCAAAGGTAAAGTCCTCCCGAACGGATACGAAATCAGCATAGCCCCCGTTTACGGTGTATCCCGTAAAGACAGGATGGTCACAAAGATTCTCCATACCGTTCAGGCAATACCAACAAGAACCATCCACGCCACCCACCCAAGAAACCCCGACTCGTGTTCCGTGGGGACTTCGGTCAGTAGCTCCGCCTACGATCTCTCCCACAATCTGGTGTCCAGGAATGATCGTTGGAGACAGTGAGGGCAGGTCACCCTCGACGATGTGCAGGTCAGTCCGACAAACGCCACAAGCAAGCACCCGAAGAAGTACATGCCCGGGTGTCACCTCCGGTGCGGGAACGTCTACGATGGCAACCAGATGGCCCGGTGTCTTGAGCTTTGGATCGTAAACGGCAGCTTTCATCGAGTACCTGCCTGGCAAGTGGTGAGCACCTGGCTAGCTGTTTGTAAATAGACCTGCACGAGGATGCCCCTTAGCGAGCGCGGGCGGAGTTGTTGGATCGATAAAATTCGATGTCCAATGCCAATTTCTGATCTCCGGCATGTCCTCAAGGTGCTGTCGAATGTAGGCATCGTGCTCAAAGAGCTTCCGGGTGAACAGATCAATCACGTCCGACGCCTCCAAACGCAAGCGAGGAACGTGCTTTAAGGCCTCGATTGCAAGGTGATAACGGCTCATCTCATTGAGAACAACCATATCGAACGGCGTGGTGGTAGTTCCGCGGTCCATGTAACCACGCACGTGGAAACGACCTTCATTTGCCCGCCCATGCACCATGCTGTGGATGAGCCACCGATTGTTATGGAAGGCGAAGACGACATGGGCCGTTTCTGTGAATAAAGCGTTGAAACTCATGTTGTCCATGCCGTGTGGATGATCGTCGGGCATCATGAGTGAGGTGAGGTCGACCACATTGACGACCCGTACCTTTATGCCTGGGATGTACTTCTGCAGCAGCCATGACGCGGCACAGGTCTCTATAGTCGGGACATCACCCGCGCACGCGAGCACAACGTCGGGCTCACCGATATCGTTGGTGGCGAACTTCCAGGTGGATGCACCCCGCGAACAGTGTTCACGGGCCTCATCGATGTTCAGCCACTGAAGCTGAGGCTGCTTGCCGCAGGTGACGATGTTGACGTAGTTTCGGCTGCGCATGCAATGGTCGAAGACGCTCAGAAGACAGTTGCTGTCTGGCGGATAGTAAACGCGGATCGTCTCTTTCCGACGAGCTAACGCGTTGTCCACGAAACCGGTCGCCTGATGGCTGAATCCGTTGTGATCGTTGCGCCATGCATGGCTTGTAAGCAGCACGTTAAGCGAAGCCAGCGGACGGCGCCACGGAAACTCGTTGCACTGCTCCAGCCACTTGGCGTGCTGGGTGAGCATGGAATCGACCACCTGTGCAAAGGCTTCGTAGGACGACCACATGCCATGCCGGCCGGTGAGCAGATAGCCCTCTAGCCATCCCTGGCAGAGGTGTTCACTGAGCACCTCCATAAGTCGACCGTCTGGGCTGAGTTCGTCGTCGATGGAGACAGTCTCGGCCATGAAGCAGCGTTTGGTGGCCTGAAGCACTGAACCGAGACGGTTCGAATCTGTCTCATCGGGACAGAACATGCGGAAGTTTTCCGGATTCATGCGGAATACATCTGCAAAGTAGTCGCCTAGTTTCCTGGGTGCTTCCGCTATCACCTCGCCGGGTCCGGGGATTTCTAGGGCATAATCCGAGTAATTCGGGAGATCGAGCGCCGTCAGAAGGCGTCCGCCGTTCACATGCGGATTGCCGCCCATTCTACGGTTCCCCAAGGGTGCGAGTTCCGCCAGTTCTTTAATCAAGGTCCCGTTTTCATCGAATAGCTCTTCAGACTTGTAGCTCTTCATCCAGGCTTCGAGGATCTTGAGATGTTCAGGATTCTCGCGAACGGTTGCGAGCGGGACCTGATGGGCTCGGAACGTTCCTTCGATCGGCACGCCATCCACCTCTTTGGGGCAGGTCCAGCCCTTGGGCGTCCGCATCACGATCATGGGCCATACCGGCTGCTTCTTGAACCCACTCTTTCGCGC
Organism: Acidipila sp. EB88; assembly: GCF_003858395.1. Classification (GTDB taxonomy): domain Bacteria; phylum Acidobacteriota; class Terriglobia; order Terriglobales; family Acidobacteriaceae; genus EB88. Next base: position 857,096 of record NZ_QWEV01000005.1, read on the forward strand.
TTCCTGCTGAATCGCACGGATCTCCTCGTAACAGTCGTCCAGAACGGCGGCCAGACGCTGATGAACCGTCTCGGGATCATCACCTTCCACAAAAAAAGGCTTGTAACCGCGTCCCGTGTAGAGCGCCTTCAGATCCGAATCGCTGGTTCGTGCCTGCACCGTCGGACCAGAGATCTTGAAGCCATTCAGATGGAGAATGGGAAGTACGGCACCGTCCCGAACGGGATTGAGGAAGTTAACACCTTTCCAGCTTCCTTCAAGCGGGCAGGTCTCGGATTCTCCATCACCGATCACGCAGGCAACAATGAGATCGGGATTGTCAAAGGCTGCCCCAAAGGCATGTACAAGCGAATAACCAAGCTCGCCGCCTTCATGCATTGAATTCGGGACGTGCGGTCCGCAGTGGCTTGGGACCCCACCGGGTGTCGAGAACTTCCTAAAGAGAAGACGCATGCCGTTCTCGTCGGTTGTGATCTCCGGATGAACCTCGGTATATGAACCTTCGAGGTAAGAGCTTGCATTCAGAGATGGTCCACCATGCCCGGGACCAGCGATGTAGATGACGTTCGCGTCACGCTCTTTGATCAGGCGGTTCAGGTGGATGTAAAGCATGTTTTGGGCTGGTGAGGTTCCCCAGTGCCCGAGCAGCCGGGGTTTGATGTGGTCTGCACTGAGCGGTTCACGCAGGAGAGGATTGCGGTGGAGATAGATCTGGCCTATGCAGAGGTAGTTGGCCGCCCTCCAATACCGGTTCATCTTATCCAACAGATCCCGCGTGAGCGGCCCCGTGATGCTAACGGACTTTGGTCGGACTATACCGTCAGAAGCAATAGCGGTAGACAAGCTCACATCAAAGCCAAAGAGAGGTGGTCGATCAGTCGCGACGACTTCTGTGGTGGGTTCGTTCCGCGAGGGACTTGCTTCGCTTTCTACTGCCTCATCTTGCGTCAGCATTGATGGTTCCTCGTCTCTTGTGCGGGAGATTTGATGGTGGGAGGAGCTCTCCATTTGATCCGGACCTGCGCTCTTCGAAAAGCGTCGCATGAGCGTGCCATGCAAGCTGATCCATTTTGCTCAGTTCTAAGGCTGGAAAATCGCAAGTTGACCTGAGGTAGTCATGCAACAACTACCCTCGAGATCAACTGGAATGGCTGTTTACACTCCTGTTCTGTGTTTGCTACCGCCCAGGTCTCGATCAGGCGTCGTGCGCGATCTTTCCACTTTTCTCTACCATCCGAGCTGGGTCTCGGGTTCAGGCCGCCACACGGCCGTCCCCACGTGCTCTAACCGGCCCTTGCTCGCTCCAATCGCGATAAGCTCCACATTCGAGAAATCGGCACATTCTTTTCCACCGGCGTGGAAGCTACAAACTTGAGCGCAGCTTGTTCCTAGCTCTGAGGGTGCTGCTCTCTCCGGAGCACCCTCAGAAACTTCGGCCGCTCATCGTGTACGTAGAACCTTCGATCTTCTCGCTGATCCAGAGTGCTCACGCGGATGTACTCGACGCACTGCCCTTTTGCAGGTTGAGCGGACTTCCCGCCTAAGCCGACCTTGCGGACTTAGTCGGCTTCACCGCTTTCTCAGCTCTAGCCGATTTCGCCGCTCTTCTCGTAACACTAAGCTCTTTGACCCGCGCCATTAGTCGTGCCACAAAGGAGTTTTCAACCCTTCCGATACGGGATTCGGAGGGAGGCTGTTCACTGTCTCGGTGAGGTATACCCCACCGAGACAATGAACATCATTTGATGTGTCCGGGCGAGTGGCCCACACTTCCGGGCCGACACGATCAACCCCGGTTATGCCCTGAGCGTAGTTTCTGTGCATGTTTTCCGACACGTCGCAGCAGAGCTTCCAGAGTTCCCAACTCTGAAGGCTCTAGTTCTGAAAAGACTTCATCCATCACCTTGATATGACTTTGAAAGATCGGCTTTATGAGTGCCGCTCCCACTTCTGTAAGGGAAACGATGCGAACACGCCTGTCGTGAGTATCCTCAACCCGGCTCACCAAGCCCTTCTTGTACAGTCGATCCACCGCGACACTGACCGAACCAGGATTGAGATTGACCTTCGGTCCGATTGTGTTCACAGGAGTCGGCCCCTTGTGCAGTAGCACTTCCAGCACCCGGAAATCGGATTCGCCTAGTCCAGCCTCCTCAATCTTGCCTAACGCATACGATCCGACCGAGCGGCTCGCAAGCATCCAGACTAGCCAGGTGTGAAGCGGCGTTGAAGGTTTACTTCTCATCTTTTCTGAATCCTCACCCAGTACATGCAGCATCCATTATATCGGAAACGATAGAGTCGATATCGATATGCCTTTGAAGATTCCGCTAAACGCGTGTATGGATCACAGCGGCCTGCCTCGGTCCCTCATCGTTGTGGTCCTGTGGCCGCTCACTTTTTTTAATGCCCGATTGGCCTTCGCGGGTCTCTTCCAGTCCCGCGTCACGCACGAAGCCTGAATACCTGGCTGGAATAAGGAGATGGTGATGACTGGGAATGCAATATCAGAAGCGGCGAAAGCCGTGATACGGCGGAACACGGATGAAGTGCAGGGTCAAGGCAAGTTCGATGTCTTCGACGAGCTGTTCGCTGATGGCTTTGTAGATCACACGACACAGCCGGGAACGACGCCGGACAAAGCTGGAGTCCGCAAATTGTATGGATACTTGCGGGAGGCATTTCCAGACTTTCATGCGGTGATTCACTGGCAGCTTGCGGATGGCGACACCGTGACGACCTACAAGACCTACCACGGTACGCACGAAGGGGACTTTCTTGGCGTCGCTCCCACGCACCGCAAGATTGATTTCGAGACAGTAGACGTGATGCGCGTGCAGAACGGGCAAATCACAGATCACTGGGGTGTGGGCAATCTGCTGAAGCTGATGCAGCAGATCGGCGGGTGGTCGCCAGGTACCCAAGCGCTGATAGCTGACTAGATTTTCCCTTCCTCACGCAGCTTGGATCGGAAGCATGCAACGGCAACGACGACACGAGGTAACAGGAGCAGCAAAATGCAAAAGCGATTGGCAGGTAAAGCGGCGTTGGTTACGGGCGGATCAAGGGGCATCGGGGCGGCGATCGCGGAACGGCTGGCTTTCGAAGGTGCAGATGTTGCGATCAGTTATGAGAAGTCGAGCGAACGAGCACAAGCTCTCGTCGAGAAGCTGAAAGCAACGGGAGTGAAGGCGATTGCCTTTCAGGCGGACCAAGGCGACCCTGCTCAAGTAGCGGAGCTAGTTAAGGCGACCCACAAGGAATTTGGCCACTTGGACGTTCTGGTCAATAGTGCCGGTGTCTTTGTTGCCGGCAAGGTCGACGATCCCGCAGCGGACACGGAGGCACTCGACCGCCAGAACCGGATCAACGTCGGCGGTGTGGTCGCCGCGGTGCGAGCCGGGGCCCCTTTGCTCGCACAGGGCGGCCGTATCATCTCCATCGGTACGACTGGGGCTACGCACATCGCCTTTCCGGGTCTGGCGGATTACGTGGGCGGCAAAGCAGCGGTCGCGGCCTACACGCGAGGTTGGGCAAGGGACCTTGGTTCGCGTGGCATTACGGTGAACGTGATTCAGCCGGGTGCGATCGAGACGGAGATGAACCCGGATGCAGGCCCGTTTGCGGACGTTCTGAAGGGAATGACCGCTCTCGGGCGCTATGGCCAACCTGCGGAAATCGCGGCTGCAGTCGCCTTCCTGGCGGGACCGGACGCGACGTACATCACCGGCGCAACGCTCAACGTGGATGGCGGACAGATCGCGTAGAGCGTTCTTGCGCTCCCGTAGCGTATCGACTTCTTTGTTGTCACACCATTCTTCCTCGTAGCGCTTCTTCGCACGATCACCTTGTATTTAGGAGTTCTCCATGGCACACCGCGTACGCATCTTTGAACAGGGTCCACCTTCCGTTATGCATTACGAAGAAGTTGAAGTCTCAGCACCGGGCCCTTCGCAGATCCGAATCAAACAAGAAGCAAGCGGCGTCAACTTCGTCGACACAATGTTTCGCGACGGAACGATCAAGATGCCGCTGCCCTTTGACATGGGTGTTGAGGGCGCAGGTATTGTCGAGGCCATTGGTGAGGCCACGCGTGGCTTCAACGTGGGTGATCGTGTGGCATATTGGTTCGCGCCCGGTGCCTACACCGATCAGCGTCTCGTGCAGGCAGATCTGCTTGTGCGACTTCCTCAGTCCGTTTCCGCCATTACGGCAGCAGCACTGATGGCCAAAGGTCTCACAGCATGGTCAGCGGTGAAGCAGATCCATCAAGTTGTTCCGGGTGAGACCGTCCTCGTTAACGGAGCCGCAGGAGGCGTTGGGCTACTGGTGGCCACTTGGGCAAAGGCACTGGGTGCCCTCGTAATCGCTCTCGTAGGATCTCCCTCCAAAGCAGCAGCCCTGACTCAACGGGGTATCCCCCATGTACTCGATGCGAACGATCCGAAATGGGTTTCGAAGGTGGCTCACCTTACGCAAGGTCGGGGCGTGGACGTCAGCTTCGAGTTGGTTGGAGGACCGAATTTCGCAAAATCTGTTGAGACTCTCCGTGATGGAGCTGCGATCGTTCACATCGGCAATGCATCCGGCTCCATTGCGGTCGACAAAGAGCTACTCGCGTCGCGGTCGATTACCTTCACGAAGTACAGTACAGCCCAGGTGATTCACAATCGTCACATTCTGGAGCTCGCTTCGTCAGATTTATTCCAAGCGCTTGAATCCAATGTTTTCGGTGAAATCGAAATCTCGACTTTCTCGCTCGCCGAAGCCAACCGAGCCCACGAAGCACTTGCAGCGCGGACGGTGACTGGATCAATTGTTCTGACCTCTTAAAGAAGAGTGGGGGTTCGTACCACCTACTTGATACCAACAGACGCACAGTGTTCGTCACTTCATGACCGTCTCAGGGTGCGTTTTTTAGAAAGAGAGTTTTTGATGTCCAACCTGGTGCCGTCCTTAGCCCCAAATGCAGCAATCAGCCAGCGCTTCGACATGGCCCGACAAGTCATTCGGGAAGCGGGTACTCTTGCCAACGACTACTTCCGCGAAATCGGGAAACTTACAGTCAAGAGCAAGGGCTCGCACGATCTGGTCAGCGAGGCTGACGTGAACACGGAGAAGCTCATCCGTGAGAAGTTCGCCATGCACTTTCCGGATGACGCGTTCTTCGGTGAGGAGAGCGGGTTGACGGATCTCAATCACGCAAGCGGCACCTGGGTCATTGACCCAATTGATGGAACGCAGCCCTTTCTCTCCGGAATGCCAAACTGGTGCGTCTCGATTGCATTCGTATGGAGCGGGGTTCTCCAATTTGGCCTTATCTATAATCCTCCGCACGACGAGCTGTTCACCGGAGGCAAAGGTTTCCCAGCCTACGTCAACGATGTTCCCATCCGGCCTAGTACGGGCACTGATTTCTCCGCGGGTCTGGTCAGCATCGGCTTTTCGCCTCGATCTCCGCATAGCTTCCTTTTTGACTCCCTGACGAAACTCCTGGCTGGAAATGGCATGTTTTATCGTAGTGGATCTGGAGCGTTGTCACTGGTATACGTCGGGGCTGGTCGTCTCCTAGGGCACGTAGAGCCGCACATGCATTCCTGGGACTGCCTGGGTGCCATAGCGATCATTGAAGCAGCCGGAGGCAAGGTGAACGCTTACCTCGTTGGTGATGCCTTGCTGAAAGGGAATCGGGTTATTGCCGGTGCCCCGGGAGTGTTCGACCAGCTTTGCTCCCTTCTCGAACGTGGAGAAGGCTGAGCGTATGACAGGATTAAGGAGAAATCATGCTTAAAGGAATCGACTCACTTCTCTCCCCGCAGCTCCTGCACGTGTTGAGTTCCATGGGACACCGCCACGAGATTGCTATTGTGGACGCAAATTATGCGTCGGATGCAGGGCAGCCGAACATCATTCGGATGGACGGTATCTCTGCGCCTGCAGCGTTACGGGCTGTTCTCTCGGTCCTGCCACTTGAACGGAAAGACCCTGAAGGCTGCTGGCGAATGATCGCCAAGTCTGACCCCATGAACGAACAACCCATCTTCCTGGAATTTCAACAGGCAATCGTCGATTTGGAAGATGCCGGCATGAAGCTTGTTCCAATATCTTCGGCGGACTTCAAGGACCGTGCGAAAGGTGCATACGCCATCGTCATCACGGGCGAGAAGCGTCCCTACGGCAACGTTCTTCTGCGCAAAGGAACCATCAATGTTGGCTAGGTTCATCACTCGTGAGATCTAGCCGGCTTCCTTTGCCGCGCCGATCAAACGCAAGCCCGTTCTATCGGTTTAGGAGAACCTTGGGTAGATCTTCTGGCACTCCTCACACTCGCGGTGTCACCTTCTGGCAGTGGCCAGTCCTGGGCCCGCCTTCGTGTCCGTCATCCAAACATCGACATGCAATCCACGACGGGTAACGCTTCTTCACGTTTTGGGCCTAGGCACGGGGTTCTTGTCTGGGCTATTGCAGCGGTCTTTGGCATGGGCGCTCTTCTGGCAAGGGTCGCTTGGCTTTATCGTGCGCTCGAAATGGGCAGAGGGCTTTACCTCCTATATATCGGAGTTCACTCCTACCGCTATGCTCGAGTGCCGATGGCCATACGCGCCACCAACGCAGTGGAGGTGCATTCCAGTTCCCGCCAGGCTTTCCGGCGCGGCTTCTCCACGAACTTTGCCGATCTCAAAGTCTTGGTGTTCTTCGCCAGCATCTTCAGTGCGATATTGAAGCTAGGAACTCCTTTGTGGGTTCGCCTGGCCGCGATCACAATCATCTTCTTCAATGACATTGCCTTTGGCCTTATTACTTTCTATGCCCCATGCCCGACGCGTATATACCCGCTCGAAGTCTGCTACTGGTAGGACCGCCGGTGCAGTTATGTCACTTTTGGGGATTTGCTTCAGTGTCGTTGATCAGATATCCCGTTCGCGCGGAGGTGACTAGAATCGTCAGGAAGGACGATCTGGGCGCCATGCAGGATCGATTATGACAGCCGATTCGTGGCCAGGTTCGCAAGCACTGAACCACTGTCGCTTCTCTTGGTTAGCCAACGCTGACGCCAATACTTAGCCAGAAGAGCGGTGGACTTCTCACCGGCATCCGCGGGAAGGACATAGGATGCTCTCTGATCAACCCCCATCGAGACATTTCTGAAGTTCCTTGCTGGTGGGACCGCATAAATGATGCGACGATTGGAACGGTGCCATCATCGCAGCGTTTCATTTTGATCGAGGACAGCGAGGAGGCGCACTCAGCGGTCGTGATCGATATCGATTCAATCATAGGCAGCGCTTTGCAGTTTGCAGTACAACTACTAGGTGTCATGACAGCGCTTCAACCCTTTTTGCTACAAATATGCACACGAAGCTCGGATGTAAAGCTGGTTATACGGAAATTTTTTCCAGTCTTCGTCAGCCGCGGTGTAGTGCAGATCAACACATACTTGGATTCCAGCCCTCTTCGGGGTGCCCTTGCTCAGCGTCGGTACAGTTCTCTTTCGTGATGTTGAGGCAAGCTCCTTGCGAGCTTCTTTGAGTGCCGCCATCGCCTGGTCGATCGTAGAAAGTAGATCCGTCTTCGCTATGAGAACTTAGAGTGACCAAGCCGCGTAGATCGACGAGATGGCGTGCTTGTCTTCTCTGACCGCGTTCATGGCACCAAGCTGCCGGCAAAACTCGATGAAGCACGAACATAGAGGCGTAATCTGAATTGCTGTTCCCTTCAGAGCTGCCCTTGCTACGTGCATATGGCTTGCTGCATCTACATCGATGTCGCGGCTGCGCATCCCCTCCACTTGGGCCTTCGCGAAGAGCCAAGCTCTCGCCGGTTTTAACGATGCTCGCGAGACCTGAGACACTGTGTTTGTGGTCTTGCGAAAGAATCGGCTTGCAGCCGGTGAGGAGTGAATGAAGACTTTTGAACAGGTCGCTGGCGGTAAAGTCATGCTGCAACTGCCGGAGCATGTAAAAGGGTCGGCAGTTTTCGGTGGCGCTCGAAAAGAGTACCGTTATCGCCTGGAGCGTTGCTGGGACAAAGGCTTGCCTACGGTCTTGTTCGCAATGATGAACCCGTCCACAGCAGAACCAGCGTTTGACGACCCGAGCATTGCGACGTGTCGACGCTATGCCGTCGCATGGGGATTCGGAACGTTGCTCGTGGGCAACACGTTCGCTTACCGAGCGACCAACCAGCGGCGCCCCATGGAGGTGGCAGATCGCGTCGGTCCGGACAACGACCGCAATCTGCTCAGGATGGCTCGTCAGGCTTCGCTTCCCCTTCTCGCCTACGGCCAGCCACACAAACTGCTTCGGCCGAGAGGGTTCGAAGTGACGAGAAAGTTGAGCAAGCGGTGCTTGCCACATGTGCTCGCGCCCTGCAGAGACGCGACTTCGGGTCACCCGCTGTCCCTCCGAGGAGACCTTCAGCCTACAGTCTGGCGTTGCGATAACCTCGAGAAGGCCCCTCTTGGGACGTGGAAGGGTAGAGCTAAACCTCTTCCCTTGTACGCTCGACCGAGAGTATGGCGCGAAGGAACAGTAATGACTTGCAGGACCAGGATCCTTGAACTGGCTCAAGGTGGCCGCAAAGGTTGTGGCTCTGGGCCTTACTGTGATCATCGTTGCGAATACCCACCGAATCTCTTCAGATCTCGGGTACACCCGGGCGAAAGAAACCGGAGCCGCCTTGGTGCGGACAGTTGGCCTGCTCTACGCTCGTTTCTTAGGGTTTCTGAAAAGTCCGCAGCCGCCTCACTGAATCCAGCCTGGAACAGCAATCGTTTTACCCGCCTCCGTTAGCCTACGCGGAACGGTGCCCATCAAACTACGCTTCCTCCCGGTCGCATGCAGCACCATCCCCATCGGCCTACCTATTCAGAGTTTTCCTCGTCCGTGCTGGCATGCTCGAGGTTGCAAGCGAGGGTAAGCATGGCGGCATCGCAATCAGCGGGGTGATCTTCCCCGCTTCAGGCGTGGTTCATAGTTGCAAACAAACATAGGTGAAACACGCGCGCACCACTTCGTGATAGCTGTAGGCGTGCGGAACAGTTTCGCGTGACTTATGGTCAATCGGGGACACGCCCCTGTCGTTCTTTGAGTTGCAATGCAGACTTGCAGCGTCAGCGGGCGAAGAAGGATGCTCCTGGCGCAAGATGGATCTGGGTAGGAGTATCGCGGTCTGCTGTCATAGTGTTGCCTTCGAGACGAAGCTCGGCTACCTGCAAAACAGTTCGCTGCTTCGAATTGAGCAACTCAGGGTCCAAATCGAGTCCGGACTGATGAGTGAAGTAGAAGATGTAAGCGCGCCCCCTGCTCACGATGACGTCGCAATGATGTCCGATGTTCCGGTCTGTGCGGTGTGTCCCTGGGATCTCAAGGATGCGGGTAGCTTGCGGCTGCCAGTGTGTGAGATCAGCCGAACGGTAAACGGCAAGGCCTTTCCAGGCATCGACAATGAGCCAGTTTTGACCCCGCCAGCGAAAGACCTTCGGTCCCTCGCTGTGGATGTCAGAAACAGCAATGCCAGACTCAGTCCAGTGAGAGAGATCGACAGAGTCGGCCTGATGAATGTAACTGTGACCGGCTTCGTCTTTGTACCACATGCGCCATTTGCCGTTGCCGAGAGGAAATACGCATGGATCAATCACACGGTTCGAGGCGAGATCAAGCTTGCGGTCAAAGGTCCAGTGCACTAGGTCCCGACTCGTGAGGTGATCAATCTCACGGGGAGCATTCCAATCCTTAAAGATGCCAGGAACGAGGGTGAGGTACATGTGGTATTTGCCGCGAACTTCAACGATCTCAGGCGCCCAAAACGTTGAGTCTGGCTTTGCGTTCGGGATCTCGGCTACGCCTTTGTAGGTCCAGTGGGCTCCGTCGGATGACGTGGCGATCCCAATATGAGTTCCGTGCAGCCACGAAACATCTTTCGGCGATGCAGGCGTCATGTCGGCCCGACGGTTCGTATAGAACAACCACCACTGCTTAGTGCCACGGTTCCAGATGATGGTGGGATCCGCGGCTCCATCGTGAATAGGATCGCGGTAAAGGGGCTTGGGGGCTTCAGAACCTCGAGCATGCACGCTGGCCGCAAAAAGAAGGAGAAATAGAAGAGCTAGCTTGGCGGACATTGACTTCCTCTCTAGATAGATTAGGGAACAGCCACAGCAACAACGGCAAGAACGATCTGGTCCGCTAGCCTTCTTGTTGGCAGATTATGCACAATGCGGCGATCACCTTCAAGGGAAACAACTTTCCGATAATCTACCCTTCGGGACCGAACGAAGCACCTCCTTGATATATGTGTGTGAGTTCCCTCTCTATGTTCCCAAGACCTCGAGCGCAGCGTTTCGCGTCAGGGCACAACAGCTTTGACCGAGCCAAGGCCACCACTATCTTCCTTGCTGCCGGCTGAACCGAGCCGTAAGGACAGCTGTGATCCGCCCCTGTCAGATAGTACGCTCTACATGCAGCATTGCTGAGGCTTTCCAGCCACCTGCGTTCACGCAGTGCGAGTGGCTCTACGCCTACATTTCCAGCATGACATGTGGCATGGACGACCAAAAGCTCTCCGCCGCTCCCACTCCGCCGGTCGAAGACTTTTGTCCTTGAAGTCGTTCGAGGAAGCGTCAATCATCCCTGAAGGTTCCGTCTACTTGGCTTTCCTGGTCGGGCGGCAGGAGAGACCGTTGTGCAAGCCCTGCACATGAATGACGATTGCCACTCCTCGAGCAGGATAGGTTGGGCAGAGCCCTTCCAGAGCTCTACATCGAGATCCTGTGCGCGAACGAAAGCCAGGCGCAGGGTGGTGTCGAATGGGCCAACTGTACGTTGCAGGATCGCCTCGCGAAGGGATCCGGCTTGGGAAAGTCTGCGAGATGCAGGCCAGCAAGGACCTCCTGCCCAAGCTAATGAAGCAAGGTAACGAGCGATTTTCGCTATTTGCAGTGAAAGCTGAAGATCCACATCGCAGGCTGAACGTGCAGATTCCTCCCCTAGCTGACGTCCGGTGCCACCATGCACGACACCATATGGAACAGCAGCTCAGCCTGGCCTACGATAGCAGGCAGATCATCGCTGGTGCGAAGAGCTCTGGCGATGGCCTAGCAGGTCAGTACGTGAGATTGGGCAAGTGTACCAGTCTCCAAGCCTTTGGCGACATCCCCTCCTTTAGCCGAAAGGCGCGAGAGAAATGCGAGTGGTTATAGAAGCCGACTTGAGCCGCAACCTCTGCGACCGGCAAAGCACCGGATTGTAGGAGTTCTTTTGCGCGTCGTATCCGTTGATCCAGCAGGTAACGATAAGGCGTAAGGCCTGTAGCTCCCTTAAAGAGGCGGGCGAAGTGAAATGGGCTGAGACCAGTGATGGCGGCGATCTCTGACAGGTGCAGATCCTTGTGGAGATTCTCCGTCATGAGTTCGAGACTAGCTTTCACCGCTCGCATTTGTAGTCCGCCACGTAAGAGTGGAAGCTGCGTCGGAGAAGTCGTGTAACGCCGGAGCAGGAGAGTGCTCAAGGATAATCCGAGCAGTTCAGCATAAAGTGTGCCCAGCGGCCATTCTCCGATGGCCTCTCGCCCTATCTCGGCCAAGAGCTGCCGCAACAATTCATCTCTGAGATGCCAGTGTGTCTGGTATGTGGGTGCGAGATTAGCGTGGAGTGAATGTGCCACGTCTTCGACTAAGTGGGCGTCGAGTGAGATAACGTACCGATCCGAAGCGCCCTCCCAGCGTAACCGATCCCGGGTCCCCGGCGGCAGCAGTATAAGTGCTCCCGCCTTTGGGGCCTCTACCTTGTTTCTCCCCCTCCACCACCATTCCAGGTCGGGAGAACCGGAGAGCTGCAGGTGAAAGCAGAGATCGGCGTGCTCGTGCTCAGGGATCTCCACAGTTCGCAAACGGTGTCTCTCACTCATGAGGTTAGGCGAAAGTGATGCTGCAGCATCAACCGCGGTCACTGGCGCATAGAGCGGAACGATCGCATCACCACGTCGAACTGATATCCGAGATGTTCTGCCAAACGTCACCCCTACATCATGCACGATGTTGTAGCAAGAAGTGCATAGTGCCCTGTTTCCTTGGCGATATATTTTGACAAGTCGTCAGGTACTCTACGCCGAGGCAAAGGACGGGAGCAGGCGGTGACGGTATCAATTCCGGGTCGCCTGACGTCTCCCCCCGCACCACCTGGAAGTTTTCGAAGGTAGGCCAGTACACCTAAGACAGCGATTGCAAGCCTAAGTGTTCAGTTCCTAGATCTTTCACACAGAAAAGAGACGTGATGCTGCAAATACAAGCGACAAAGGATGCTCGGCTTCGCTTAGCCGAGCAGATTATCGAGACAAAGCACGAGAACAGTGTCTCATTTCAGGATTTGGCTGACGAAGCAAAGCTTAGTCTCGTCTTTACAACAGCCGCACTGCTTGGGCAACACCCCCTACCTGCGGACGCTGCGCAAGCGGTAGGAAAGAGGCTTGACCTCACTGATAAAGATGTGAGATTGCTGCAGACTATCCCGGTACGAGGAAGTTTATCCGATGATCTGCTTACTGATCCCACCATCTACCGCTTTAACGAGATCGTGCAGGTCTACGGAACTACTCTAAAGGCGCTTGTTCATGAGCTCTTCGGAGACGGCATCATCAGTGCAATCAATTTCCGTCTAGACATCAAGAGGGTGGAAGACCCTCAAGGCGGCGCACGCGCGGTGATCACGCTAGACGGGAAGTTCCTGCCAACTCAACCTTATTAGAACGACAAGAGAGAAGGAGAAACAATGAGCACACCAACGCAAGCGATAGTACCTCCCTTCACCACAGATACTGCCATACTCAAAGTCCGCAAGGCTGAGGATGCATGGAACACTCGCAACCCGGAGCAGGTCTCGCTAGCCTATACCCCTGATAGTGTCTGGCGGAACCGCACAGAATTCATCAACGGGCGCGAGGAGATTGTGCGTTTCCTGCTGCGCAAGTGGCAGCGTGAACTGGACTATAGACTTATGAAGGAACTCTGGGCTTTTAATGCTGCTCGCGTTGCTGTCCGTTTTTCTTATGAGTTTCATGATGGTTCAGGCCAGTGGTATCGCGCCTACGGAAATGAAAACTGGGAGTTTGACGGTAGAGGATTGATGCTTCGTCGCTATGCAAGCATCAACGATGTTTTGATAAAGGAATCGGATCGGCGTTTCCATTGGCCATTGGGCCGTCGCCCTGACGACCATCCCGGCTTGAGTGCCTTAGGTCTGTAATTAACGCGGACGTCTTCATGGGCGCACGATATTCAACTGCACTGGGGAACTGAAGCGACGTGGCAGACAAGGGCGAGGCTTTGTTGAGACGCCACAAGGGGTGGGGCACGGAAGGGAATCGGAACAATGCGTCGCAAGGAGGAGTCTTAGCAGTGTTGTTCTGCGCGTTCTAGGCTGGCCTTCTCATCAAGGGTAGTACGGCTCCGAGCAGTAGTACGGTCATGAGCATTGCGAGTAAACCCAGAAAGAAACAAATCCGAGCGACTGTGAGGCGAAAAGAAGGAATCCGTGAACCCCGCGGTGTCGACTCACTGCGCCACTGGACTTGAACACTTGGAACTTGGTCTTTTTGAGAAGCGCTCAGAGTTTGATTCGTGACCCCTGGACGGTTGTTTCATTTCTCAGGTACGCCCGCGCACCTGAGGTGGCTGGCCCTCAGAGTCGCAGACCGCGCCGATTTGTCTCGAGGCTAGCAGTTCGTCTCGTTATACCGGCTGTCCTCGTAACAATCTAGACCATTGTCCTTGCAGCACACCGGCCCGAGCGAACAGGCGGATCTCATTCACTCACAGAGCTTCACGACCTTTTTCCAAACCCGAGCCTTCTTCTTGGTGGCTGGGTACACTACCTTACGTCCGGTCAATTTGGTAAAGCCTGGGAACATTGTGACGCAAGGCCCGGCAGGTTTAACATCTTCTCGTCGCGCCCTGTTCGATCTAGACCTTCATATTTGGGCCTGCCGGCTTCCTCGCTTACCTGACAGTCCGGGATGCGAGAGGCAGTAGACTGCCCCCGACAGGCCTCTGGCTGTGCTGGATAAGGAGGTCATTGGCTACCGATCCTGATGACGAGAGTGCAAGGGTGGATACAAGAACTATGTCCACGTGAGCCGTTTAGGCAGTCTACGGAGCGCACACGGCTGCGACGACCGAAATTTCCAGATTGAAGTCGCTCGAGCCCAGTGCCAGCACTCCCAAGGTGATACGGGCAGGCGGCGCTGTTGGATCAATCCATGCATCCCAGACTTCGTTCATCTCCGCAAACGTACTCATATCTGTCAGAAAGACGGACACGGACAGGATCCGGTCCTTTGCACTGTGGGCTTCAGACAGAAGTGCGTCTACACGCGCAAGTGCATCCTTCATTTGCTCTGAGACGCTTCCTCCCCTCGCCCCATAGGCTACCTGTCCTGCGAGATAGACAGTGTTTCCGTGAACCACAGCTTGTGACATGCGGGCGTTACTCTCGATGCGTTCGATTGTCATGGTTCCTTATTCTAGAAGTGCTTTGCCCCTTCAACGGAACAGAATTCTCACCTTTCTGCGAGGACCTACAACGCGTTCCTGATCGTTACATCCCAGCGCTACCGAACGTCAAATCAAATCATTGACGGCAAGAGCATTTGGGAGCTCCCATGATTCGAGCACAGTTGTTGATTCTCTCCTTTGTGATGAAGGTATTTACCTGCGCGGTTCAGAGCCATGTCGAGGCGAAGCTGAGTGCTTGTCCGTGCCATAACGAGCTAGGAAAGTCCTAACCGCTTCATGAACGACCCGTCTGCGGCGGACAGTTGAGGGAGCCTTACCCCCGTCGACGACCCGCGATGAGAGAAGCGGCTCGTTCACCAGGCCGATGAACTGAGCTGCTGCGAGCTCTGGATCGAGAACTTCTAGAGCCCTGGTCTCGCGCAGCATGCTCAGGTATTCGGTGACGGCACGTCGGGCCGCACCTTGGCCGAAGGTGAAGAAACTATCGGCTAACTCCGGGAAATGAATGCTCTCGGCGATCACCATGCGCAGGAAAGCGACTGTATTTTCAGGAACCCAGAAGTCCGCGATAGCGTTGCCGATCTCAAGAAGAGCCTCCTCGGGTGACCGATCCGATCCTGTCCGGCTCACGATCCGATCTACCGACATCTTCTCCCATAGGAGAGCCAGCGTGTCGTCGAACAAAGCTTTCTTGCTCGCAAACTGGTTATAAACCGTTTGCCTGCCTGCCCCTGACTCCTTCGCGACCATCTCCATGCTCGTGCCTCGGTAGCCTTGCGTTAGAAAAACGCGAGAGGCGGCCGTTAGGATCTGTTCTCGCTTCGTTGAAGCTTCTGCTTCAACCGTCGACGTCTTTCCCACAGATTTAGACATATTGCTCCTGCTTCTATTATTTCCGGCACTCTCACTTGCCGTGCGGATGATTGAACCCTTCCGGAGAATCGAATCATCTAGAGCATTGTACTGTACAGTCTAGTCCAGATGGCATGCCTCAGACTGTCCGTACAGATCGCTGGATGAAGGTCCCACAGCACTGGAGGGGAAGATGAAAGTCGCATTTCAAGATGAGTCCTTTGCTTTCGAGTTCATACGCAACCTGGGCTTTACCTACTACGGAGGTGCGGATATTGGGGAGATGATGGCAGCCGCGGGTCGTATCGAAGAAGGCAGCTTCGAGAGCTGGTTCACGGAGTGGGACAAACTCGGTCAACGGATGCTGTCGCGGGCCGACGCAAGCCTCGACGCAGGCCACCTAGAAAGCGCACGCTCAGCGTATTTGCGCGCTTCGACCTATTTCCGAACAGGCGAGTTCTACCTTCATGGCAACCCGGAGGATCCGCGTATCCTGTCGACGGCCAAGGCCTCACAAAAAGCCTACGCTGAGGCAGCAAAGCTCACAGGGCCAACCTGGGAGCCGGTTGAGATTCCTTATGAGGGCACCACACTCCCGGGTTATTTCTACAAGGTGGATGATTCCGGCAAACCCCGGCCGACCCTCATCTTCCACGGTGGCTACGACTCCAGCGTTGAAGAGCTCTTCTATTTTGGAGCCGCCGCTGCAATTCGCCGCGGCTACAACTGTTTGACTTGGGACGGGCCGGGACAGGGTATGCCCAGACGTGAGCAGAAGCTCACCTTCCGGCACGACTGGGAAGCCGTTGTGACACCAGCGGTTGACTACGCCCTGAAGAGGTCCGAGGTCGATGGTAGCAATTTAGTTCTTATGGGAATGAGTCTAGGAGGGTACTTTGCTGCTCGGGCCGCTGCTTTCGAGCATCGATTCCGTGCAGCCATTTTCTTCGGCGGAGTGTATGACTTCTACGAGACGGTGCAACAGATGTTGCCAAAAGAGGCGTTGACTGCTCTCGGTGCCGGGGACACACAACATTGCGAAGCGGTCCTACGCATAGCGATGGAAAAGAGCACCGGTCTGCGCTGGGCAGTCACGCAGGGTCTCTGGTCCTTCGGTGTGTCGAATATGCGTGAACTCATGAACGAGATCAAGAAATACACGGTGAAGGATGTTATCGGCCAAATCAGGTGCCCCTGTCTCGTCCTGGAAGCGGAAGGAGACATGTTCTTCAAAGGTCAGCCGCAGATGGTCTACGACGCATTGCAAGTACCTAAGCAACTGATTGCATTTACCAGCGAAGACGGTGCTGAGAACCACTGTCAATCGGGCGCTCTGGCCTACAAAGACGAAGCGGTTTTCAACTGGATCGATGAAACGTTGAAGTCGGACGCCGGCTGAAACGCCACACGACAATGCAAGGTTGCTCGTTAATCGCAATGCAATAGAAACGTACTCGCTAGATGGTTGCTCAAGGAGCTTACATGTCACTCACTGCCAAAGACACCTTCTCACAAACGAAGTCACAGACCACAGATGAAGCATTTACCCGCTTTCTGAATAGCTTCGGCAGTCCAGATTGGGACACTCAGCTGATCCAGCTGATGACTGAAGATGTGGTGATGGAGTTTCCCTTTGCTCCTCCTGCCCGTCCTCAAAGGCTCAACGGCAAGGAAGAGGTGAGAACTTACTTCACCGAACTCAAACGATTGATTCACATCGATTCGGTGAGCGTTGTAGCTATACACAAGACAACTGATCCGGACGTCGTCATCTTCCAGGCGGAAGGTAAGGGTCGTGCAATCGACACCGGACTTCCCTTTGAGCCAAAGTATGTCGACATCCTTACGTTTCGCGACGGACTCCTTGCTCGCTGGCAGGACTATTGGAATCCTCTGACCGTTCTCGTTGCACTTGGAGCCATTACGTTACCGGGACCACAAGCCTAAGCTCCTCAGGCGGTGCACTGTTCACGAAAGACTCGGGCTGGCTCTTATGGCGGTCTGAGTCGTCGCTCCTCGACCTACCGGCTAATGCAAGAACCAGGTTTCGATCTCAATCAAAGAAGGCTCCTAAGATGAACCGTCTATCACTATCCATGTGTTCGGCAACAGTTATCGCTCTTCTCGCGTGTGCCCCGCTACATGCAACAGCGCAAATACATTCCACCCCGCCACCTCTGATCCACAACATTGTTCTTGTGCATGGGGCGTGGGCGGACGGCACAAGCTGGAGCAAGGTGGTCCCTCTTCTAGAGGCAGAGGGTTTCCACGTTACGGCGGTACACCTGCCCTTTACCACGCTTGCCGAGGATGCGGCCGCGGTGGCAAGAGTTCTCAAGCTTCAGGATGGACCCGTGCTTTTGGTCGGACATTCCTATGGAGGAGCCGTGATTACAGAAGCAGGAGACGACCCGAAGGTGACACGCCTCGTATATGTCGATGCCTTTGCACCAGACCTCGGGCAATCAGTGAGCGACTTGGTCCATCAGGATGCAGGTCCGTCAGGTGGAAAGGAAATACGCCCAGACGCAAGCGGATTCCTCACCCTTACAGCTCAGGGCGTGATGCAAGACTTTGCCCAGGACCTCACAGTATCAGAGCAACATCTCATCACTGCAACGCAAGGTCAGGTCAGCGGACCTGATGAACTTGGAGCCAAGTTGACACGTGTCGCTTGGAAGCAGAAGCCAACGTTTTATGTGGTAGCCGATGATGATCGAATGATTGGACCTGCTCTAGAAAACAGGTTTGCTACGCAGATGCACGCAACCCAAATCCACATCGCCTCCGGGCATCTTGTCATGCTGTCCCATCCGGTGCAGGTCGCCGAGTTTATAGCTGCTGCCGCAAACACCGCGAAGTAGGTTCTCGCAACATCCAAGGCTGTAGTCGGTGCAGAGCAGAGCTGTCTGCCCTTTGCAGAGGACATAGACTTCGAGAGCTACGAAGAACTTCTATTCGGGTGCAGATCCAGTGTTCCGCCATGGTCGCGGCACCGGCGCACGTCATCCGCTTCAAATACCGTGCCCGCCCGACCATGACGGTTCAAGGTACCGGTCGCCCGAAGGCCCGCAGGGTCTCCACCCACGATAGCCACTTCAGGAGGCTGCATCGCTCAATTTACAAAAAACATTACGATGGATGTAGCTTTCCGTTCAGCAGTGGACTTTGGCGCTTCCGCCAGCCGTGCTCAACCCACGCTTGGGCTTAACGTCAGTTCAACGCGGCTCGGGATCATGGGCTTCCCTCTCGAAGAAGAAATCTGCAACAAAGTAAGATGGAGTCTTATCGATGATCAAGCCTCTTGAGTCAGACCATCCAGGCAAGACTCCGCGAGGAGCTGCGTCGAAATGGCTTTTCGTGATCTTGACCGTGTGCTTGATCGCGCCCACCTCGCTGTTTGTCCATGATTATATGTTGGAGACGATGAAGGTTCCCTACCCTAGGTATGTAGGGCTTCCGGAGTGGGTGAAGTTTATCAACGAAGTGGTGCGGCTGTTTGCTTTAACTGTAGTTTGCCGACTGTCGCTGCCGCGGCTGCGTAGTTTCTCGAAGGTCACGGCTGTGATTGGCAGCGGCTTGATCCTAATGATGCTGTACGAGACGCTGCGGGTCTGGGTAATCGAGGGCGCGATCACGAACAGCCTAGTGTTCTCAGCCTACTCTCGCGCACCTCAGGCGATTTGCCTGTTCCTGGGTGGGGCGGCGGTAGCGTGGACTGTGCTCAGCGGCCTGAAAAGCAAAAATGCTGCCGGACTGATCGTTATGGTAGCGGCTTTGCTCACGTTCGTGATCTTTCCACCGCTCGATCATCTCTTCGCCTCTTTGAAGAATGGCATGCCTTTCGTAAAGGATCTGTATTCCGATCCATATCCTTTCAAGATCAATGTGATCATCTACATCAGCTTCGTTGAGCCTACAATTGCGGCGTTTGCTGCAGCATGGCTCTGCTGGCCCGCACTGAGAGGTACTTTGCTGCGTCGAGCGCTGACCTTCGCGACCTTGTTACTGCTTGTTAGAGGCAGGTTCGTTCAGCTTCTGCTGCAAAGTTTCTGGGTCAGGCTGCCACACATAACCGCAATGTACGCGGTGAGCCAGTTTTTTCTCGAGACCCTTGTCTTGGCAGTGCTCACAGCACTAGCCTGGAATTCCGCTGAAAGGTTCGAGGCGAAAGGCCGTTAGTTCCATTCCATCACAGTCAACCGCGGGCCGCGTCCAATGGAGTTCGCAACCTCTCCCTTTACGCATGACGAGCGGCTGCTATCAAATCCGGCTCCGAATGCTCAGAGTACGAGCCATTGAGCATGGATCACGTGCTAATACCTTCTGTCACGATAAAGGCTGATCGTCCGCTTTCTGTACAGTGAATTGCGGGAGCTCGATACAGTCAGATGACGGCACATTGTCAATGGACGGCTCTGCCTGGTTCTTGGTGGAGTACTTAGACCCTTCCCGAAATCAAAGAAGATTTGCCATGTGCCAAACTGTCATGACTCACATCAAACCAGCGGCACTCCTGCATTAGCGATTTTGCATTCGCTGAGGATCCGCTATCGGGCTGACGTGATGAAAGAAGATATGCGTCTTCCGTTACTATGCGCCTCTGCCGCGAATGCAAGAGGGTGTGCCTTATCGTTCGTAATGCGGCAGAAGAAGCGAGTTGTGAACCTGTCGCACGTAATCGTTATCTTTCTTCGGAACATCGCCCTTCATAAGCGAGGCAAACATACGGCTGCGACCATCCAATTCCTCTTGAGTCCGCAGGATGAGGGACGTCCCGCCTTTCCTGAATGGCAAGTCCTGGTTCGCTTCCACGAAGGGACGGGTGATCCTCTCATACGCTGCAAACGCATCTGCAGGATTTTCATGTGAAGCCAGCTCGCCAGCCAGAACATAGGCCCCCACGATAGCGATACTCGTACCCTGACCGGTGAAAAATGACGGGGCGTAGGCAGAGTCGCCGACCAGCGCCACCCGGCCCTTCGACCACCGCGGCATACGGATTTGACTTACAGTGTCGAAGTACAAGTCATCGGCGCGCCGCAGCGCTTCGACCATGCGCGGCACCTCCCAACCGCCACTTCGAAAGACGTCGGCAGTACGCTCGATCTGCTCTTGAGGGCTGAGACGCATTCCAGATTCGGTCTTCTCCGTTGCATACGCGAGCATGACAGACAGCTCCAGGCTTTCGCCCACGGCGAGTGCGAGTGCGGTTCGCCCCGCTTCGGAATAGATAATCGCACCATGCGACAGCCCGAGGTTGTTGGGCATGGAGAACCCGCTGAAGGTGAAGCCGAGGTCCCGACGAAAAGGCTCCTCCGGGCCGAACACCAACTGACGTGTGTTGGAGTGCAAACCGTCCGCTCCAAGGACCACATCGTAGCGGCCACGCTTGCCGCTCTTGAACCCGACTTCCACTCCCGTGCTGCCTTCTTCAAGCGTCTCAATGGAATCATTGAACGAATAGCGAACCGTGCCGCCTTGGGTTAGGTCGTAGAAGAGTGTTGTTAGCGTACCGCGAGGTAATTCGACATCGCGCTCTTCATTGGCAGCCAGATCATGGGGCGAAATCGTGGCAAGACTTTTGCCCTCTGCATTCACGAAGGTCAGCGTACGCGAATCGATGTGTGCGGCCTGCACCGCTTTCAAAAGACCCATGCGCTCAACTACGTCGAACGCCGTGCCGCGTATGTCTATCGGATATCCTCCGCTCCGCACGGCAGGCGCTCGCTCTACGAGCGTTACATCGAAGCCATAGCGGTTGAGCCAGTAAGCCAGCACGGGGCCGGCGATGCTTGCGCCCGAGATCAAGACGGAACGGGAAGTATCGCGTGTAGTCATCTTCTGCATTTTGCAAGCTCCAACGGGATAGGATGCGCCATGCATCTTATGATGCGAGTTCATTGCAGAAGATGCAAACTGTATCTTATGATGAATGGCATATGGCTGCGATCAACAGCAGGCGACGAGGCATTGCGCTTGAAGACGCGATTCTGGAGAGCGCCTGGAAAGAGTTGATCGAGCTCGGCTTTGTCAGCATGACGTTGGAATCTGTCGCCAAGCGGGCTGGAACCAGCCGGCCTGTGCTGGCTCGCCGTTGGCCAACTCGCACCAAACTTGCGACAGCCGCACTGGCTCGCCACTACAAGCTGAACCCGGTCATCGTGCCAGACATGGGAAGCGTCCGCGATGAGCTCCACCTGGCATTGCGTTCGATGTCAGACCGGTTGCGACCGAATCTGGTTCAGCTGGCCTTCGACATGAGCCGCGACTTGGCAGACGAGGGATCGAACTTCATCAAGGTGAGGGGAGAAGTGACAGACGGCGCGCTCCTGCGAACCATCCTAAAACGTGGAGTTGATCGTGGAGAGATTGATCCGACTCGCCTCACGCCGCGAATTCTCGCTCTTCCAACTGATCTGGCTAGGCATGAGCTGCTGATGACACTTCGCCCGCTTTCTGATGAAGTCATCCGCGAAATTGTCGAGGATGTCTTCCTGCCTCTTGCCCGAAAGAGATCGCTAGAAACATAGGGGAGACCCGATTCTCGACCAACAGGGCCGCTCCGGCTGCATCGCATGCTGCTTATTCTTCTCCGGCACCGGAGAACCTCGAAGGGCGCATTCAGTCCGATGCACTCGGGGACCACACGCGAAAATGACGTGGACTGGGGCGTACCCAGGAAACCACTTGCCGTGACCAAGGGGTAAACCATTTGCGCCGACATATAAAGACGGAAAGCTACCGCTGCCCAGTTAGTCTCACGGCCGGGAGGTCATTCATTCTTTGGAGAGCAGCACGTTCTTTGCTTGAGGGGTCGCAGTCGCGAGATCTAGAGCGCTCTGATCAAAACACCTTCACGCCTTCAGGCTGGCAATCTTCGCGCTGATCGAGCGTGCCCATTCGGATGTATCCAACGCTCTGCCCCCTTGCGGCCCGAGCGGGCTATTCGGTCTTCGCCGATTGCTTGGGTCCAATCGGTTTCGTAGTCCTGGTCAGCTTTGCCGGCTCGGCGCTCTTTGTCGTAACAATAAGCTCCACGACCCGCTTCATCAGTCGTACCGTAAACAAACTTTAGACCTGTTCGATGCGGCATTTCGAGAAAGCTGTTACGCATCGCTGAGGTGCACCTCGCTGCGACGCTGAGTGTCGTAGAACAATGCTGCATAATCGCAAGAAGAGCGAATGGCAGAACCTATGTGCTCAGTTTCTAAAATAGAGAACACTTTGGCATGAAGCGAACAGTCAAAACAACTACTTCGGCTGAAGCGGTCTCCTCAGCCACAAATCCTCGAAAACGGCCGCGGGTCGCTGAGGCACGTCTCTCCGAGCTCCTGACCGCTGCGGCCGATGTCTTCATTGAACAGGGCTTTGACAAAGCATCTCTAAGGGAGATTGCTGAGCGTGCTGGTGCTTCAAAGGCAACACTCTATGGCAGGTTCCCCAACAAGGAATCGTTATTTACCGCTGTTCTGAAGCACCGCATGGACCTCATCACAGATGAAATGACGATGGAGACCATCGATCTAAGTGAGCCTCTCGATGTCTGCTTGACCCGATTCGGAATTGGCTTGCTGGAGATTGCGCTCACCGATACCCAAATTGCAATCATTCGCACCATTAGCAATGTGTCAGGACGAATCCCCGCTTTGGGAGAGCAATTCTATCGTATGGGGACCTTGTTGAGCTTGAAAACTCTCTCAGGCTACCTAAGAGCTAAACAGGAACAAGGGGAGCTCTCGAGCGATGAGCAAGCAGAACTCATGGCACAACAGTTCATCACTCTTTCAATCGACAGTCTCCTGTATCGCAAGCTCCTCGGAATTGCTGGGCGCCAAACGCGAAAAGATCGTACGGCTCAGGTCGCCCACGCGGTCAAGATGTTCCTTCGCTGCTATGCCCCGAAGACGCCAGACAGAGCCAACGTAGGGTCCAAGCTCTGAGTTGATTCAGAATCTCGGACGGATGCCCAGTGCAGAGCAAATAGCCGTCTGGCCGCACAACCGCTACTGCTGAATTGCCCAAAAGACCTCGCACTACGTCGGATGCCACAGGTAGTGTGTGTTCTACGATCGGCAGGGTGAGTTTGGTAAGCTCATGCTTCACCGCCTCAAGACCGCCACCGAAGCAGAAAGCTGTGAAGGCAGAGGGATCGAGCAGATCGAGAACTCGTGTGCCTGTTTCCTCATTGAGAACGACGTCGGGGAAGCGGTCACCGGCTTGAAGTGTGCCCTCGCACCGCAGGTTTTCGCTCAGTGAGGACTTCTGATAGTTGCCGCCCAGTTGGCTCACGATGGTCGCTCCTTTCTGCTGGATACCAGGAAAGCTGAGCGCTAACGGAAGAGCATGCGTGATCAGGCTGTGCACGACGGGATTATCCGAGTTGAAGAGGTCCGTCGCTCGTTCGGTCGCCTCGACTAGGTGTCGAATGATAGGCATGCGCTCTTCGTTATACGTATCCAGCAGTGACTCTTTGGCTAGGCCGCGATAAACGAGCGCCAGCTTCCAGCCTAGGTTCATCATGTCCTGGATACCAGTGTTCATGCCCTGTCCTCCGGCCGGACTATGAATGTGAGCTGAATCGCCGCCAAAGAAGACTGACCGGTAACGCAGCTGATGCATGGCGCGGCTGTTTATACGAAAACGTGAACTCCACACCATATTGCGAAAAGCCACGGGGATGTGCGTACCTGCGGACCACATCGCGTGCATGTAGTCGAGATCTGGATCAGGAGCATCTTTGTCTACCGCTTCTTTCTCTGTCGCGATCACCCGGAATCGACGATTCCCCATCGGAAATGCTGCAAGAAGTCCTGAACTTGCGAGGAAGATGGAAAGTTGGTCTTCCGCCACATCACCATCAACATGCAGATCGGCTAAAGCGTAGCTGTTCGGCATCGACTTCCCATCGAACGGCAGATGCGCGGCGCGGCGAACCACACTGTGCGCTCCTTCGGCATCAATCAGGTAGGTCGCTTCAAACTCTTCCAGAGATCCGTCGCCCTTACGCAACATTGCCTGCACACCGCTTCCCCGCTCCGGCTGTTCAAAGGCGACCAACTCTGTTTGACGTTCAATCAGAACGCCTGATTCCTCCAGCTTCTCTCGCAGGATTCGCTCCGTCTCTGACTGAGCCAGCAGCAGCGTGTAGTTGAAGCGACTGTCGATTTGGCGCAGATCGACCTGGCCAAGCTGTTTACCCGCCGCGTACATCGTCGTAAACAGGCCCTTGTTGCCGAGTGCCACCATCTCATCGGCGAGCCCTCGTTGATGCATCAACTCAAGGGTTCTGGCTTGCACTGCCAACGCGCGCGATGTCCCTGAAGGCTCCGCATATTTGTCCACCACTCGTAGAGGAATACCAAAGCGAACGAGCTCAAGGGCGGCTGCCATGCCGGTCGGTCCGGCACCCACAATCAATACTGGTCGTTTTTCCTGCATCTGATCCTCCATGCAGCTATAGTACCGCTTGGTACTATGTATAGGAGTGCGGGTGAGGCAAGAAGTTGCAAAGAACACGGAAGTGTTGGTTCACTCACGCATCGTTGCCAGACCGGAACACGTGGAGGAGGTTCGGTACTGCGGCAGCTGCACCAGGCACGCCCGCGCGCTGAAAGGCTCGTTCGAGCACATCGGCCGCCAGATCCAGGCCACTGCTTTCAGCGATCGCTTTTTGAAACTGCCGGGCTTTGTCCCGGTAGCTCGGATCTCCCATGACTGCCTGGACCGCCTTCGATAACGCTTCCTTGCTCATTGAGCTCACTGGCACCCGTTCGCCTACGCCGTGGTAAACAATTCGGGCAGCAATGCCCGGCTGGTCAAAGCCGACTGGAATCGCAACCATTGGGACTCCAAGCGAGAGCGATTCGAGAGTTGTATTAATCCCCGCATGTGTAATACACAAATCAGAACGCTTCAGCAACTCAATCTGGGGAGCTCTTGACACGACAATCGCGTTCGCAGGAATTGGTCCTAGCTCTTCTATGCGAACGTTACTGCCAATCGAAAGCACAAGCTGCCGTCCCGATATCAATGTCGCCACCTCTATGATGACGCGAAAGATCTCCGTCAGGCCGTTCACCAGGGTGCCCATAGAGGCATAGATCAGTGGCTCCCCGGTCAGCCTCTCCCATGGGAAGGGCACAGTCTCTCGCCCAGACTCGTCGTGAAAGGGACCGGCATAGTGAAATGCCGGAGACTCGTGAACGTTGGGGAAATCAAACTCTTTCGGTGTTTGGGTAATCACCGCTAATTGCGAAATCGTCGGCTCTGGTCTCTTCCAATCTATCTGTAGCCCGTGCTCCGCCGCCCACGCCTGAGCAACATGTTGGATAGGTTGAAAGAGGAGCGCAATTCTCTTAAGCGCGTCCGTATTCCTAGCCCTTGCGGAGGGACTATCTTCATACTCCCACCCAAAGAAGCAGGGCGGCGTCGCTCCTGAGCTGTCGACATGCAAAACATTCCAGATGTGTGCATAAGGAATTCCCATACTGAGCGGCACAAGCTCAGCAAAGAAATGAATGGTGTCGACCACCATAGCCTCAATGCCCCTCAGGGCAAGTAGGCGCGGCAGTTGTTCTAGGGTTATCTTGGTTCGCCGTGGATGCATCTCCTGAAAGGAGTAGCGGGTGACATCCTCTCCTTTGAGCGTCGCCAGATGCGCGTACATTGCTGGCGTCGCCCCGAGAGGGTAAGCCTCCCGGCCGAATGGAACGAAATCAAGCCCCGCACTCTGGACGATGCACGCGGCATCTGAAAGACCGAAAAACGTAACTTCGTGGCCCCGCCCTTGCATCGTCCGACCTAAAGCCGTCATAGGATTTAAGTGCCCAGCGATGGGCATGCTGAGGAAACCGATTTTCATTACCTGAACTCCATTGCATGCTTTTAGAGCCGACCACGCCCATTCGCATTTGGAGCGGCAAGACGCGTTTGATGCGACTTCTTAAAGGGAGCAACTACAGGGCGATTGACAAGAGCCCTTATTCCCCTGGCGCCTGCCTTCCTAGAGTTTGTCGCTGTGGAGGATGGCTCCCTCATCCTTGGCCCAACAATATGGAGGTCTTCTTCCTCGGTCTATTGGGGCAGATCCAGAAGCTTCCTCAAACCCTTGTAGAACTCTGTCGCCTTACCTGAGAGGAGCTTTCATAACCAGTCGCCATGAGACCGGACAACATTCTCTCGACTGTTGCTTCTGCATATTGCTTTGGGCTTCCAAAAGGGAATTTCCCGAACGTGATCAGGAGCGAGGACGCTCCATGGATTCCAGTCCATAGAAATAAGGAGACAGCAAATGCGTCCTTAAATACCGGATACTCTGCTGCACACGCGTTCACGCTGTCAACTAATCGCTCAAAGGCTTGCCGGCCACTACCCGCAGGGATGTGCTGCACCGCCGGGTGATCCTTCGAAGCTGACGGGATCGCAGGCTCTCGCTGCGTCATAAAGATAAGGCGATACTGCTCTGGGTGTTTCACTGCAAACTGTACGTAAGCAAGCATGTAACGGCGAAGCTCATCAATGGGAGGGAGAGAGGAACGTTTAGGTGCGCCGCTTAAGAACCTCTCGAATCCCTCTTCGGCCAAGGTCTTGAGGATAGCGTCCTTATCGGGAAAGTGATTGTAAAGAGCCATGGGCGAATATTCAATCCGGTCGGCAACCTTGCGGATTGTGAGATTGTCATACCCATCTTCCCTAATCAAGTCTGCAGCGGCTATGAGGATCTTGCTCCTCATCCCCTCGCGCTCCTGAGTTCGCCTGTCAGCTGCGCCCATGCCCTATTCCACTCCTTAACTACCATGTACGTTTTATGTACCATCCTCACCCTATCAGATGCAAGCTCGGCAGTCGAGACGCGCATAGCAGTGCCGTACTGCCACGGTCATCGAGACACTTACTGCCAGCAGAGATCGAGTCTCCTCTTGGCTATCTCTACCCATACTTACTGTTGGTACTATCTTCTGCACTCAGTGCTTGGTTAGCCCGCCAGGATCGTGATGTCTACTTCGAGCGAAGCAGTGAGTACTCGCTGCACATTCCTGATCTGGCTCTCCTAACGCACGCTCCTCTCCCTTGCTCGAGGCAGGAAGCCACGGTGCCTGCCTTGAAAAGGCTAGCACACACTAGGTTGAACTCAGGTATATTGTGTACACATACGTAGTTTGTCCCAGTACGCTGTACGAGTCACGTGCCGCACGTGCCGCTATCACGCATTTATCGCAACCAAAGAGTACAAATAACCAGAAAGAGACAGATGTGCCTATGTCTGGCAAAACCTCCACGGTCCTCTGGTGGCTCTTAACATCATCGGCAGTGTTCGTCGGTGTCGTCTCACTTCGCTACGTTCTGCCGCATATACCACTCCCGGCCCCTATCCCCAACTTCACCTCTCATAGAACTATGCTCATCACGCACGCCGTGTCCGCTTCCGTTGCGCTCTTGCTTGGTCCATGGCAGTTCCTTTCCGGTATCCGCAGACGTCGGCCTAGCCTTCATCGATGGGTGGGCCGAGCATATGCAGTAGCGCTCTGCGTTGCGGCGTCCGCCGCCATCTGGATCTCACCGCATGCTGCGGCTGGCTATGTCAGCACAGCCGGCTTTCTCGCTCTGGCTTTTGGCTGGCTCTTTACAATCTTCATGGGGATCCGGGCTATCAAGAGACATTTTGTTGCTACACATCGCACATGGATGATACGCAGCTATGCGTTGACTGCCTCCGCGATCACGCTCCGCATCTACCTTACCTTCATCCCATTGTTTCATCTGCGCTTCGCAATTGCCTACCCGGCAATTGCTTGGCTATGCTGGGTGCCCAATCTGCTCATTGCAGAAGCATGGATCCGGTGGACCGAGGCGACCGGACTGAATCGACACTCCAACCACGATCAGTTAGATCCCACTTCCGGCTCGGTGTGACTGAGCATTGAGCGCTCAGTGCCGCCTCGTTAATCCGCACTTCTCATACGACGAACGCCGATGATGCGACCCTCGCGTCATCATTTACGTGTATAGTTTCTGTGTGCGTACACCATGTTAAACAAACGAGGCTTCTTGAGAAATGACCGTGTTGCTTCACAGATGGCGTCCGTCGCATTAGCGATGGTATCGGCCGTCTCCTCTATCGCTGGGGCACAAACGCAGAAGACTCCAGCCGATACATCTACGCTGAGCGATGCTCTCTCAACACCTAGTGAATCGAGGCCGACATTGATGTCGAACTCTACGCCTCTGGTTGATGCGCCTTCGACAGTAATGCCGGCGCGGGTCGCAGCATCAACAACTGAGGCACTAGGTCCGTCTCTCGCAGGTGCTTCTACTGGAAATCCTGGTCTGCCAAGGTCCGGTTCCTACATGTTTACTTTCCCTAAGCTTCAGCAAAGAGAACACGCTTATCTATACGACCTGCTTGGTCCTGGGGCTTTCATCGGTTCAGCGGTCAAAGCAGTCGTCGATCAAACACATGCGCTCGGCGTCGGATACCCTTCCGATGGGTACTCATCTGTAGGCAATCACCCGGCGCACGGGGTCGTTCCTGAATGGGGTGAGGGCACTGAAGGTTACGCTAAGCGTTACGCTTCGGCGTTCGGGATGGGTCTCGTCGGTACAAGCACCCGCTACGGATTGGGAGAGCTTTTGCACGAGGATGTAAGCTATCACCGTTGTGACTGCACGGGCATCTTCCCGAGAACGGAGCACGCATTCATTCAATCATTTGTAGCGCACACTCGCTCTGGACAGGCAGTCCCTTCGCTTCCTGCTCTGGTCTCTCCGTTTGTGGGCGCTGCCGTAGGTGTCGCGGGCTGGTATCCCGCTCGCTACAATGTTAGCGATGCGCTCCGTACAAGTAGCGGACTCTACTACGCACTTTCGATCAAGAATCTTATCGCTGAATTTACGGGAAAGCACTAGAGGCACACTGTCCGTTGAGTGCTGGCAGCTTCGATCAGTCCACGACTGTCGATCCCCAGTCTGCTCAAGCCAGGTCAGTCGGAGCTCGACCACCTCCGTCCGGAAATCCCAACCGGACCAAGGGTCCACCTTTGCGATGCTGCCTCAACTTAACCATCTATCAACTGGCAACCGAGATCTCGGACTTCCGAGCAACATCAACACAATCGAACGAAGCCACCTACGGCTGTAGCATCATCCTGTAGGCGGCCTACGATGACGAGGTAACCATGACCCCGAACCTTTATTTCACATCTGCGGTATGGTCGCTACTTCAGGCTGGCTGTCGCTAATACTCGCCGGCCGAGTGCGTTTTCTTTCTATATCCATCGACTGAAGCTGATCAAGCGGCAGATGTAAGATCGTGCCGGATCCGATCTGCTCAGGCTGAAGGTCCTCAACGCGGTCTAATCGAAAGGGCTGAAGGCGCCATCACAACCTGGCATACCCGCTCCACCAAAAGTGAGCCAGAAGCCACACAGTTTCTCAGCTGACAGCAAGCCGGTGGTCAGCAGCCGATGTTTCTCGCGTGAAAGAAGAAGTATGCCAAGTGAGCAACTTTCGGGAACTTTGTCAGCTGGGCGAGGAGAATGCGAAGTTAAAGCGGGGTGGCGGATCCTAGCCTGGATCGTCATGTGCTGAAGGAGATTTGCAAGCATGAATGAGGAACCCGGCACAGGCTTTGATTTTGAAAAACACACGTGGCCCGGAATGGATCCGATCGACGTCCCAAGCTCCCGCTGCGTTGCGAAGCACAGTAAAGACTGAGAGCCGCTCCGCAGGGACCGGCATAGGTTCCCAGGCGAATACTCGTGGATCCTGAAGACCACCATCTGTTTAGGACGGTACCGCGGCGGCTGGACCGCGCGCTGAAAGGCTTGTTCGAGTACGTCGGCTGTCCGATCCAGACACTGGTTCAGCAATTCCCTTTTAAAATTGCCGATCTTTGCCCCGGTAGCTCGGATCCCCCAAGACTGCCTGGACCGCCTTCGATAACTCTTCTTCGTTCATTGAATTGACTGGCACCCGTTCGCCCACGCCATGAAAAACAACTCGGGCAGCAACGCCCGGCCTGGACAAAGCCGACTGGAATCGCAGCCATTGGGACCCAAGCAAGAGCGACTCGGGAGTCGTGTTAGTCCTTGTATGTGTGGTGCACACATCAGAGCGCTTCAGCAACTCAATTTGAGGAGCTCTTGAACGACAATGGCGTCTGCAGGGATTAGTCCAAGCTCGTCTAAGCGAATGTTATTGCCAATCGAAAGCACAAGCTGCAGTCCGGATCTCGCTGGCGCCACCTCTATGGTGACACGAAAGATCTCCGTCAGACCGTTCACCAGGGTGCCTATAGACACCCAACGGGCTCAGATTCCCATTGTCGTTGTTTTCGCAATGCGTAGTTTGATGCCAGCCGGATCAATCAATTCATAACAATTATCACTATCGACTGCATGCGGATTAGCCATGAGCGCCGCCTGCAAATGTTCCGATGTCGTAACTTGCATCTCGAAATGCCTCATCCTCGCCGTGCCGATGGGTGCCGGAGGAGCGTTGATACCTTGCCAAGTATTGATTGCGATGCGGTGTTTGAATGGGCCACCGGCGCCCAGATCGGCAACCTGCATCGGTGGCCAATATCGCGCCGACTGCATTCCCAGGCTCCTATAAAATTCGTGGGACTGATCGAGATTGCCCACATACAAGTGAATATGTCCGATCTTTGTTCCGTCCGCAGCTGGTTCTCTCTCTGAGCCGGGTTCGTAGGCGTCGAAGACCTTTTCAAGATCCAGAGCGTAAGCGCCCGGTCTCTCCACCCCATCTGCGCCTATGAACGCAAGTCGATTGCCAACAGGGCGCACACCACGGAAACGCTCCGGGGTCTCCAAGGTAAACTCGATTTTTATGCCGTCTGGATCATCTAGATAGATCGCTTTGGAAAACGTGTGATCCGTTGGAGCGATTGGGTAGTCCAGATCGATGAACCTCTTCAACATCCGCGCGAAATCTCGGGCATTAGGTGCGTGAATGGCTAAGTGGTAGAGCCCGCTGTGCCCCTGCTTGTAAGACGTTCGTGCGCCCCCGTGGAGGACGAGCAGTGTCGCATCCTTCGTGCCATCCTCGATGAGGCCGCCGTCAGTCGCCCGACGTTCTAAACCGGCAAGCTCCTGCCAGAAGTGAGCCGTCCTCTCCACATCTCTCACCTCGAGATGAACCGGACCGAAGGTAATGAAATCTTGATTAATCACAACTCCTCCCTCGACAGACTCAAAGTGTCACCGCGCCCGATCGAAGCCTGAGAGCGGTCTCACTTACTTGGTGTTGCCGGGTCGCGCCTATATAGACTCGATGTGCTGTACCAGGAACTCTTTGCGATCCTTGCCTTCACGCAAGACTCTGTCCCACCGGCTGTCAGAAACGCTACATCCTTCACACCGATGAGGCCAGAGACAGAACGAAGGTATGGCTCCACATGATTGAAGGAGGCCATTTGGGTTCCGGTGTCATACATCCCCCTGTTGCGACAACGAACGGAACCTTCTTGCCTGTTAGGAGCTCCTGCGGCTTTCCGTCCACATAGGCAAATGTCTTGCGCGCTCGTACCACCAGATCAATCCACAGCTTCAAGACCGAAGCAATGCCGAAGTTGTACATAGGAACTCCGACCACCCACTCATCG
The DNA here is from genome assembly GCF_003858395.1 of Acidipila sp. EB88. Taxonomy (GTDB): domain Bacteria; phylum Acidobacteriota; class Terriglobia; order Terriglobales; family Acidobacteriaceae; genus EB88. Next base: position 889,081 of record NZ_QWEV01000005.1, read on the forward strand.
GACTCACTCAATCCACTGAGGAAGGTGTCAGACAGCGAGAGCAAATGCTTCTGCTCCTCCGTCTGTTGCGCCACGGGAGTAAAAGCGGCACTCACCCACGTCGCGCTTATCGGCGGAAGTGGTGTCGCGTTCAAATCACGATAAAGAACCTCCACTTGACTGAGCAGACTTCCACCCACCAACGAAGGCGGAGGTCAGCTCGCGGGAGACGGACATTCCGTATAGAGGGCCGAAGTCGATATGAAGCGAGCGAGACACCGCATTCTCCTTGTAGACATAAGGTCACAATACGACATATGTCTATATCTGTAATGGACGAATGTCCATCTAGTTAGCAAAGATTCATAAAAGCTAAGCTGTACACATGGCAATCCGATCAGCACGTGCCGAAGATGTCGAGAACACAGATCGCCGGGTTCTGCGAAGTCGTCAGATGCCTGTGGATGCACTCGCGAGACTACTCCTGCGCAGGGACTTCGACGACACATCGATCCAGGAGATTACGGACGAGGCGGATCTAACCAGGGCCACCTTTTACCTGCATTTCGCGGACAAGTCAGCGCTGTTGCAGGCTATGACGGCTATCCGCTTCGGCGAACTGATCGAAAAACGCGGCATCTCTCGTACGACCGATGCGGCAGATCTGAAGGGTCTTGCTCAGGTCGTCTGCGAGTACCTCGCCAAGGTTCTCGAATGTCACAGCTCAAGCAACATGCCACTTGAGCGGGCGGTGATCCCGGCCATTGAAGGTGTGCTCCAGAAAGCTTTAAAGGGAGTCAACTTTGCTCCTGGTGTAGACGCCGACAGCTACGCAACGGCGATAGCATGGGCACTCTACGGCTTGGCAAGCCGTTGGGCCCATACACTGAAGCAGAAAACAGCAGAGGAGATGGCGGACGCAATCGAAGTGCTTTTAAGACCCATCATCGAAAACGTCTTGTCAGCGCGATTGAGCTGATCTATCCCAAGAGAGCGCGCGTCTTCTGTATCGAAGCAAGCGTCACAAAGACGTCTTATATTGGGCTAAGCGTCGCAAGCAGCTAAAGGCACTAATCCGCAAAGTCTTTGAGGAAAGCCTTCAAGGCTTCATTCACCGCAGTCGGGGCCTCGACCGTAATGATGTGAGCGGCATCAGGGATGATGACCAACTTCGATCCTTGGATCGCTGCCGCCAATCCATGGGCTACGCTTGGCGGCGTACTTGGGTCGCGTTCTCCAACAAGCACTAACGTGGGGCAGAGGATCTCTCCGAGCCGTCCCTGGATGTCGAGAGTTGAAATAACGTCCCATATCGCCGCATGAGTTGCAGGATCGTCTGCGAGCAGCGTTTTTGTGACCCGGTCCGTAATATCGGGCCGCTGCATCCTCGTTTTCGGTGTGAACCAGCGCTCCAAACTCGACTGAGTTACGGTAGCCATCCCTCCGGCACGAACCGCTTCTGCCCGAGTTCTCATACCGCGTCGCACGTCCTGTGAAAAGTGAGAACCTGTTCCGATCAAAGTAAGGCTGCGTACGAGTTCTGGGCGCTCGAGCGTGGTCATCTGCGCAATCATCCCACCGAAGGAAATACCCACGAGGTGAACCGGCCTTACGCTAACCTCCTCGATCAACTTTGCAGTGACAGCAGCGGCATATTCGAAAGACCACTCCCCCGGCGCGCCAGAGGAATTCCCATGGCCAGGTAGATCGAATGCGACTACGTTAAATTCCTCGCGCAACGCCTCGATCTGCCGATCCCAATAGGTGAGATCGTAGCCCACCGCATGAACCAGAACAACAGTCGCCGGCTTATCTGTGCTCGTTCGTATCCAATTGATCTGTGTCTCTGCAAGCACGTTGGACGACTTTCTGTTCATCTACTTTCGATGACTGTTGTCGTTCAGAGACCCACAAATATTGGTGTTCTCTGGTGTTGTGGCGTCAATTGAGGACGGGGCCTGACTCCGTTACCCGATCCCAGCTCCAGTCGAATGGACGAGAACGAATAGACAGATGAGAACGTGGGTGCCTGGCACTTTATGGCTCGCCGAATAATGCTTTCGTTAATCGCTCGGCTCGACCCGCGCTCGGTTGCGCACTCCGGTCTTCGCACAATGAGGCCGGCTAATCACCTCAACAATGGTCTAGCGAAGCCAAGTCAAACCCCCTTTATACCATTGTATTTCGCTAATCCCTCGATTCCGGCATGGGGGGGTTCTGCCAAGTGCTAAAAGAACGGCAAGAAAATTCCGGTAATTCCCCCAGCGAATAAGCAGACCGTCGCGGAAGGTAAGGATGTTTACGTACCTCGGCTCGAACGCGCTGCCCATCATGACAGTGCGCCCTTTATCTTCAGCTTGCAACATGACCACGTCAGGATAGGTTGTCTTGGACGGTAGAACTATCAGTCAGGTCATTGAACACAGACACCGTTCCACCACTCATACGCTCGCGATAGATATATGTGAGCTTCCATCTCATCGTTGATAAGTCGGAATGGCCGGTCCTGCAGACGTTGCCGTTCGCAAAATATGATCTCGTTGCGGCTCGATCGCGACAACACCAATCACCGAACGCGCTCAAGAGCGTGACGTTGAATCAGCTTCCACCGGAAGACCTCGTCGAAGTTACGCCTGAGCCAGCTCTGCGCAGGTGATTGATAACATCTTCTCCGGGGAGAAGCTTGCACGCAAGATTGCCTTCGAGGTGAGCGACATACCTACGGCACTGCAGTTTGTTGATCGAGGGCTGGAAGTGGCTGTTGCCCCGTACGCTCTAGTGTCTTCCTATGGGACCGGTGGAAAGCTTGCTACTTTCACACTTCGCACCCATGATGCCTCTTTGCCGAAGTGGAACATTGCGATGCGGGGAAAGACAAGACGTACGCTCGGCTGAAGGGATAGCGATACCTTCCCAAAACCCTTCAATCGTGCGATAGCAACCGGGGATTTGACCTCTTCGTGGCGATGGGTCGTGTCCCTCCGAAAGGTTTTCGATGAATGTCTACTTCTACTTGTTCTGGTTTCCGACTTGCCCTCGATAGCGTTACCTCCTAAAGCCGCGAGCCAGAACCCTCAATGAAGGGGAGGAAGCTATTCACCTAGCCACTTTCTACTATCCGATCTATGGTCCGGGTCTCATGCGTGCTCTTTTGCACACGTGAAGCTCGGAACACGTTGCGTGAATGTCAGGTGATGCGATGGTATGACCTACTACAGCCCTCCTATCAGAGTTATTCTCAACTCATACCCGTTTTGCCTGGGGACCAGTAGGGCTTCACGATGACACGTGATATTCCATCAGCCTTAGCCGACTTCAGCTTCTTGATCTGTTGTATAGAACGCGCATTTCCGGACAAGATGATCTGGTGGATCGCTGTTGAGTGATCGAATATGCGACTGGCAGCACCGGTGAGATGATCGTCTCCTTCGGTTCGTTTGATCAAAACGGCATCGCACAGCCCGAATGATTCGAGCACGTGTTGCGATTCCTGTAGATCAGACACTTCAAAAACAAAGCGGGGCACTAAGTCGGCAGACGCGGCATTGCGCAGCGCCAGCCCCAGGCCGAACGCTGTTTCGTCTCCAAAGAGGTTGAGAGGTTCGTCCAAAGTCACGTTCAACGGCCGAGTGGGGCCCAAAAAGTCGTGACTGGACCCGGACCGCACCGTTCGCGCCCACGTTGACCCCGGACCATTCCCGTGAAGGTAGACCAGAATGCTGGTACGGCCACGGTGGCGGTCCCAGTTGATCGGAGTGTAGGTTCGCCCCATTAATCCAGCCCCTGTAGTGATCTGGATTTGGTGCCCCGGTATCCACTCAAGGCTCTGCAGATCGTCTCCTTCAAGATGGATGACGCGAAAGTTCTTCGAGAGAGAATCTACCGCCACTACGTGCGAGCGGTGCAAGAGCCATTTCCGCAGAGCTCTTACCAGGACATTGCCTGAACTCTCATTGGGGAATTCACCTCGGGACGTTTCCATGTAGTTCTCTCCTTATGCGGCGCACACTCGTGGATATTGATCAGACTGGCGCTCGTAGCAGATCAGTTTGGCCGTGGACCGCAGATCCGATTTGCCAGACGTTGTGCTACAAGGATGGTGATCCACCGCAATACCGAGGAACCTGGTCAGGAGGGGCTTTTGAGTTCTCCATGATTTCCAGCCAATCTTCGGTTGCGAGGTGCGCTTCCTCTGCCCGGTGCGTTTTCAGCACCGCATTGTAGAAGCTGCGGATCTCGTGTTTTGCGTTCCGGGTTATCACAATGAAGTCGTCTGCCATCGTCATCTTCGGAGACCTTCAAAACCTTAGCGGCGATGTACGGGTTCGAGCGCTACTCGTCAGTGGTCTCTCGAACGGGCTTGAGTCAATGCGGATCGCGATTCCCGAGTAGAGCTTATGCTGATAAAGATGGCCGCGCTATGCTAACCATGCCAACATGTATCAAATAAACGCCATGGCTGATTTATCCCTAGATCTTTCACTATTCGAGTCGCCCGGTCGGCCAAGGCTCTTCGCTATAGCGGGGTCTCAAGCAAACGAACTCAGTTCCGGTCCGCATCAGCACGGCCAGGGACAACTACTTGGTTCGATGAGCGGATTGCTCTCGGTAGATGTGGAGAGCAAAGTCTGGATCGTTCCTGCCATTCATGCAGTATGGCTGCCTCCGGGTACCCTTCACGCCGTCCACTCCCATGGACCCTTCAACGGGTGGGCTGTCTTCATCGAAGAATCCTCGTGTGACAGCCTCCCTCAAGGTACCTGCACAATTCGGGTTTCCGGTCTTCTTCGGGAAGCCGTGCTTCGGGCAGCAACTTGGCCACGCGGATCACATGACACACAGAGCGAGACCATCGCTTCCGCGATTATCGATGAGATTAGAACACTGCCATTGGAATTCTTCGGGCTTCCTCTTCCCTCCGATGAACGGTTGATGCGAATTGCTCAGGCGTTCATTGCAGATCCATCCAACGAACGCGGTCTCCGGGATTGGGCTCGCTTCGCCGCCGTCAGTTCGCGAACAATAAGCCGTCGATTCGTAACGCAAACGGGTTTTACCTTCACGGCATGGCGCCAGCGTGCTCGCTTGTTGCGGTCGTTGGAGATGCTGGCATCAGGGATGCCTGTGACCGAGGTCGCTGCGAATCTCGACTACTCCACAACGAGCGCGTTCATTACCCTGTTTCGTCGCACGTTCGGTGAGACACCTTCGAAGCATCGGTCTATCGTGAAACCTTAGTCGTGGAACAATTGCGACTTACCATTGCCTTCTCGCCTTGAATGCCGATTCAACGCGTTCAACGAAGGTCGCCTCCGAATTAGATTTGCACGAGACTATGCTGAGCCGATGGATGCGTCCGTTCGCCGCCGCCTCTGCTCCTGCGCAGACGTCGCAACAGACGAGAGTACAGCCAGCTACGCCTTCGCTAGCCGACATGGCAGCAAAAATCAACCAGCTGCGGCTTATCGGCATTGACAAGGTTGCCTGTACCCCACGCCGCTTCAGCACCAATGGAAGCAGCGGCGTTTTGTTAACGACACGGAGCAAGTCAGGCAGTAGCCGGCACAACCTCGTTTCGATGTAAACCCCGACAGCCTCCACGCTTCCGTGATAAGTGGCGCGGTGCACGAATGCAGGAGGTATCCATGCAATCAGTCCAATCGGTGCTGCCCAAACCAAGTCGTTGACCCAGATCGTCATGGCGCCATCGAGAATCAGAAGGAGCTGTCCCTCTTGGTGGACATGGGGAGCGGTCTCGGCGGCGGCCCGAACCTTTGGGCCGCCTCGTTTGAATACTCGCATTAGAGAGCTGTCTGGAGATTTTGCCTACTGGTAACCGATCCAAGCGGAAAGTGTACGCCAGTCATTTCCTCGGAAGCCTGCCAGAGGTGCCGGCTTAGGCTTTCGTCCTTTACAGCCTTGGAACTCTTGATAAGTTCAGGGCCGCCCCGCATATGCATGAAGTTTTTCGGCCCAACAAAGCTATTTCCCGGAACATCGGCTACAGCAGCGTACAACACGGGCAGTGCTCCCATGTCCGGACTCTGCGCCATGTACCGGACCACCAGGCGCATGATGCTGCTAGTTGCTTCGTCATAGATATTTGACGAAACAAGCCCGGGGTGAGCGACATTAGCGATGACCTTGGAGCCGACAGCGGTGAGGCGGCGCTGCAGTTCTGCAGTGAATAGCAGGTTCGCAAGCTTTGAATTTGCATAGGAGCTAAACTCCTTATACGGCGTCCTATCCCAATTGAGGTCGTCTAGATTGAGGCGAGCCATTCCCTCGGCTAGTGAACCAACCGTAACAACGCGACCGGTGACCTTGGGGAGAAGCAAGTTCGTCAAGGCAAACGGACCCAAATGGTTCGTACCAAACTGGAGTTCGAACCCATCGTTGGTGCGCTGCAGCGAGGGGGATGAAATGCCGGCGTTATTGATGAGCAACTCGATCGGACTCTCCCACGAATGAACGAAGGAGCGAATAGATACCAAACTGGCTAGGTCGAGCTTGCGAACCTCTGTAGTACCCCGCATTGTGGCGGCGGCCTCTTTCCCTTTCTGCTCGTCGCGAACTGCGAGCACTACTCGCGCTCCGCGCGCCGCCAGAACTTTCGCCGTGGCAAAACCAATACCGCTGTTGGAACCTGTCACGATGACGACTTTGCCGGTCATGTTTGGAACGAAAGCAGCGTCTGCTTTTGGCATGATCTTTCCTCCTTCGCTAGCAGTTGGATAACCTCACCTGGCAACAATGGTGATTTGTTCAGACTTAAGCTCGTGCATAGTCCATCGCGTCGAGATCGTTAATCAGTCCCAGACTCGTCGAAGCCCAGTTCAGCTTCTGCTGCGTGGTAACGCTTGACGCCAAGAGGTCCAATCCCACAAACATCGCCAGCCAACCGAAGTGGGCCTCGACCTCATCTGACGCGATACGTTCCGCAGATACCTTCAAACCACGAATTAGGGTTTCGGCGATTTGGGTAATCCACGGCGCGCATGGACTTTCCTCGGTGACCGGCGTCCCGTCAGTTCTCATTGCGACGGCAGCGGCGAGGTGATAATGAACGGACGTGGAGATCCTGCCAGAAGCTCCCCGATGACTTCCACCGGTTTCCGGTCGTCCTCACTAGACTTTGGAATCCTGAAAAATCATGGTTAAACGCGAGGTGGATCACACCGGCTGAATGAGTGACTCCCTTTCGCAGAGTGTCTGGTTCCTGCACGTCGCCGATATGAATTTCTGCACCAGATGCGAGAAGTGCAGCAGCGCTCTCAGCCGAGCGAGTCAGACCCGGCACTGTATGTCCCACTCCGCCTAACTCAGGTAGAAAAGCCGAATCAATGAAGCTCGTTGCCCCGGTCACAAAGATGCGCACAGTCGTTTCTCCTTGCGGCTTATCCAAGCCGTCCATCATCTGATGGAAGTGAAGCAAAGACGATCTATGCCGAAAGTATCTAATAATGATCCAATCGTCCGAAAGTTTGGTTCGAGTGGACGGAGAACCGCAAATCGCGACACGTGGCCTGACTCACCTATCGGAATGCAAGCTGATTTGCTTTCGGAAGTTCTAGCCCTCGTGAAGCCGCAGAGCTATTCTTCCGGCGGTTTTCCTCTGCCTGCGGACATGGCGATTCAGTTTCCCAAGCACAAGGGAGTGAAGTGTTATGCGGTTCTTGCCGGTCAGTGCTGGCTGCTTGTCGATGGCGTAGCAGAACCAGTGCTTTTCAAGGCTGGTGATTGCGTATTGCTTCCGCACGGTCTGCCGCTAAGGCTGACGTGTGATCTTTCTCTCGAGCCGGTTCATTTCACCATTGCCTGGGCTCGGATCGGACAAGCCCAGCAGAGTATTCAGGCCTGCGATGGCTCTACGCTCATCGCCGGCGGCCATTTTGCGTTGACCGGTCTTCATGCAGAAATGCTGCTTCGCTCTCTACCGCCTATTGTTCACATCAGGAGAGACCCAGACAAGTTCTCCTTACGCTGGTCGCTTGAACTCATGAAGGAGGAGCTTCGTGAACCGCAGCCCGGGGGCGTCGTGATTATGCAGCAGCTCGCCTACATGATCCTGGTGCGGGCTCTGCGGCTGCACCTAACCAATTCGAATAGCGGCACTCCCGGGTGGCTTACGGCTTTATCGGACAAGCATATGCGCACCGCAATCTCCAACATGCATCGCGCTCCGGGTTACGCGTGGACCTTGAAGTCGATCGCGGAAAGTGTCGGTCTGTCGCGATCAGTATTTGCTTTGCGCTTTCGCCAGATTGTAGGTAGCACTCCCATGGATTACCTCACCCAATGGCGTATGGCACTTGCCGCGGAACGCTTGAAGAACTCAACGGATGGCGTCGGCATCATCGCGCAGTCGCTTGGCTACGAGTCTGTTGCTGCTTTCGGTAAGGCATTTCAACGCGTCATGGGTTGCTCCCCGCGGAAATACGGCCGAACTCCACGTCAGACTGGAACCACGAGTGGCGGAATGAATGAGAGCTCGGAGGTTGCGATGGTGGATGTGGTGGCGGGTTCTTAGATGTTCATAGAGTTGCTGCGTGTAGGCGCAGCGGCGGCGCTGAGACACAGCAGCTGCGCCATACTGACTCGGAGCAATCCCCATTACTCGTTTGAACAGGGTTACAAATGCATTCGGAGTTTCGTGACCGAATGGGTGGCCAAGCTCGTGATTGGACACCCTGAACTAGCTTGGGCAGCGCCATCAGTGCGCGGAACCGATCACGCGAAGACTGGAAGGACATCCCAGCTTCTTTCAGAAGAGATTCATTAAGGTTCGCGGCGGAGCTGCTACATCCGCTGCCAAGTGTGCGAATGTCCTCAAGATCATTAGCAAGAGAACGCTCAACAGCCATCAGTCGTTGATCCCGTAAGGAGGGCATGACGATGCATTGGAGGGAGAGAACTGATCTCACGAAGGAGCCAGTCCATGATCCGACCATCTTGGCCGTGTTCGTTGTACTCGACTGGCTATCGCCGTGACGCGCCCTACCAGCTCTCGAAGCGATCCGTTCTGAATTTCATTGTGCAAGATCGGCATCTGGAAATTGCGCACGAAGGTGGGCATGCCGATAACCCAGAGATCCGCTCGGATACGATGTGTCATGTCTCCGATCGGGCGAGGTACATGTCGATAGCATCCGCGATCCTGACTTGTGTGCATTTGTCTTTTTGGGCGTATCGATTGGCCGACTTCGAGCAGCACCATCGAACATGACGGACGAGCACGCCATACCCGGATAAGCACGAGTAATGGCACCGCCAGGAGGCACCAGGACAGCGCATTTCACACGCCATCGCCAAGGAGAACCGAAAGCAGGCCGCTCATCGTTAGCAGGGCAATCAGCAGCGGTATACGAAAGGTCTGCTTCTTCTGCGTCCTCATGCTTGCATCTTCTGCAATGACAATTCTTGTGCCAAATCCACGCGGACCTCTCGAGATGGGTCCTTCTTGTTTGCCCAGGGATAAACACCGCTCAGGAGCATAAGGCTGGCAGCAACATCGCGACCTGCCGCCCGAGATCCTCCTCGAGCCCAGCCGCGTCAAGATCCGCGGCGCCGGTACCCCTGCCCTGCTCCAGAACTCTACCTGCCCTTGCTGGCGCTGGAACGGGGTCTCGGCTCCCTCCGCACAACGCATGCCCGCGCCTGGCTCCACACTGCAACAACAGCTGGACAGACAAGAGGCCGGAGCGACTGCTCCGGCCTCTTGTCTGTCCAGCTGTTGAATCGTCCATGACGCAGAAACCGTGAACCATTCCCCGCGCGTTACTGCCCGTGCGCGGCGAGCCAGCTCTCCAGGTTTGCCTGCTGCGCGGACCGAAACTCCACACAGTCCTTGATCTGGGCCTGGGCAATCTCGAACCCACGCGCGGAGGCATGCACAGGGTGCGCGGTGAAAAAGTTCTTCACCTCGTCCGCCTTTTCTGCCGAGCAGAACGAGCCGGCTGCCCGCACAATGTAGCCGCCGTTCATCTCGGTGAGCTGCGCCGAAACCGCTGGCCAGTTGTTCTGGATATAAGCCCACGCGGCATCACGCGTAGCCGGCGAATTCAGTGCACGCCCAAAGACGCCGATCGCGTCCTGGTTGCGCACCTTGCTGGACGCGGCATACGCCATCGCCCGCTCGGTCAGCGCAGGATCCTCGAAGGAGGCCAGCAGTCCCAGCGCCTGCTCCGCATGCTGCGGGTTGTTGTCGGTCTCGAACACGTGCTGCAACTGGCTGAAGAAGGTCGCATCGCCGTGCTGTGCTGCGACCTGCGCCGCCGCCTGCAACAGGGTCGGCTGCACCGAGTTCTGGTCCTGCATGTACTGGCCAACCAACTGCTTCGCCTGCGCGATCGTTTGCGGATCCTGGCCGATACCACCGACCAGCCCGAACAGCTCGGCACGCAGCTCCGATGTGTTGGGTGCTTCGTTGGCCGCGGGCATGCCCAGCGTCGCAAGCTGGGGCTTGTACGTCGCACGCACCCACATCGCAAACTTCTGCCGCTCCGCCGGCGTTGCCAGCAGGCGGGCATTGATCGAGCGCAACGCGCTCAGCATCGTCCCGGTAACGGCAGCGCTGGCGTCAGAGTGGGCCGCTACTGCGAGGTCAAGCGTGCCGCCGATCTTGGCCTTGCCTGCGCGCACCTGGGCCCACTGGTCGCCGATCAGGCTGATGCGCTCGGCCGGGGTAAGGCCGGTCTCGACCTGCTCCACCAGCTTCTGCTCCACGGCAGTCGGGTATTCGCTGCGGTAGTAGCCCTCGCCGCGTGCATTGGCGAAGAACAACGGGCTCGCCGCTACCGGCAGAGACCCGCTCGCACTGCTCAGCAAGGGGCAATCCTGGGCTCCGCCCTTGATGCAGACGGGCACCGTCCAGCTCTGGGCAGGATCTGAGGCATGCGCCTGCTGCGCTGCCGCGCTGCCGTAGAAGCGTGTTTGCGTTGCCGTCACGTGGCCGCTGGCGGGTTCGGAAAAGCTGAGCAGCGGCACGCCCGGCTGCCCGATGAAGCTTTCCATGATCTTGTCAACCGGCTTGCCGCTGGCGGCGGTCTGCGCGCCCCAGAAGTCTTCAGCCGTGGCATTGCCGAACATGTGGGCCTGGAGGTAGTTGTGCACGCCCTTGCGGAACTGCTCCTTGCCGAGATAGCTCTCGACCATGCCCAGCACGGCGCCACCCTTCTGATACGTGATGCCGTCAAACATCTCGTTGATCTCGTCGGGCGTGTTCGCCTCGGCCCGGATGGTGCGCGTAACCGCCTGCGCATCGAGCGCCAGGGTGCTGTCGAGCGAAGCGGCTTCATGCTCCGGAATGTTCCACTCCGGATGCCAGGCCGCGACCGGCTTGCTCTCCATCCAGGTGGCAAAGCCCTCGTTCAGCCACAGGTTGTTCCACCACTGCATGGTCACCATGTCGCCGAACCACTGGTGCGCCATCTCGTGCGCGACCACCATGGCGACGGTCTGCTTGGCGCCGTCAGAGGCATGGTTCTCGTCGACCAGGAAGTCGGTTTCGCGATACGTAATCGCGCCGAAGTTCTCCATGGCGCCGGCTTCAAAGTCGGGGATGGCGATCATGTCCAGCTTGGGCATCGGGTACTTGATGCCGAAGTAGGTGTCGTAATAATGCAGCACAAACTCCGCTGCCTTGACCGCGTAGGGCGTCAGAGCGAGCTTGTCCGGCGTTGCGCAGGCGCGGATCGGCACCCCATCACTTTCGCCGCTGGTGCAGACAAAATCGCCGACCAAGAAAGCCACCAGGTACGTGGACATCTTGGGCGTCGTCGCAAAGCGCAGCGTGTGCTTGGTGCCGCCATTTGCGGGCGTGTCCGAAACGACGTTGGTGTTGGAGATTGCGGTGTCGCCCTTGTCCACGGTGAGGCTTACATCAAAAGTGGCCTTGTAGGCAGGCTCGTCAAACGAGGGAAACGCGCGGCGCGCATCGGTCGGTTCAAACTGCGTTACCGCGTAGTTGCGCTTGGCCGTTTTGGAAAGGTAGAAGCCGCGCAACATGCTGTTGAGCACGCCCGCGTACTGGATCTTCAACGCGACATGCCCGGCAGGCAGAGGCTTCGCGAACGCAAAGGTCGCCTGCTCCTTGTTTGCGTCTTCGCTGACCTGTGCCGTTTGCCCGTCGGCGCTCACCGTTTGGAATGTGATGTCTGCGGCATTCAGCGTGATCGTCGAGGCCGGCGCCTGCAGCACCAGATCGATCGTCTCCTGCCCGGTAAACGTCGCCTTGGCGAGGTCGGGCGTGAGCGCCAGCTGGTAGTGCTGGGGCGTGGCAACAACGGGCAGGCGTTGCGCCAGGGAGCCTGCGGAGCCTGCAGTCACCAGGACCAGGGCCGCTAAAAACTGAGAGCGCTGCGATACAAACATGGGCAGTGTGAAACCTTTCAATGGGAGTGCAGCCAATGCGACGGAGTACGCGCACGTCTGGATAAAAGTTCCAGGGACCTCGGCGATGCAGCGAGCACGCATGCTCTGCCTGCTGCCTGTTCCAGCATGGCCACAACAAAACCCTATCAGGATTCGCGATAGTCGAGCAGCAACAACCCGGCCAGCGCCAGCGCCAGCGGCCATACCAGGCCGGCGACCTTTGCGGCACGGGTGCCGGGCAGTCGCAGCTGCAGCCACCGGCCCCAGCCCGCGGTCGCGCCCAGCACCGCAATCGGGGTGTGAACGAGCTCGGCCAGCACCTCTTCCTGCATATTCGAGAGGCCATGGGTGTGCGTCAGCAGTGCGGCGCCCCCAGCAGCGCACAGCAGCGGGAACACGTAAGCCGCGCGCGCTGAGCGCCAGCGCCGCGTAGCCACTGCCCACTCGAAAAAAGCGAAGCAGGCAATCAGCAGGGCGTACAGCCGATGCTGCAGCACATCCGGCGCGGCGAAGCTTTGCCAGAACGAGCGTGGGCCGAGCGGCCAGTTCTCAGGATCTGCCCGAAGCAGGATGAATACACCGAGCCCAAGGAACAGCAGCGGCCAGTTGCTCGCGAAGCGCCGGGCGCGACCAGTGGGCAGAGCACCTGCTGCGAACGCCAACACCGCGGCACATAAAACAATCAACCCTGCCCAGTGATGGTTGTACTCAGACCAGGCACGGTCGTTCGCATCGCTCACGGCACCCGCACTGTACTGCCCGATCGCGACCGATTGCGCCGCAGTCGTGGTAGGTGTTGCGAGCTGCGCGATCGGCGGGCTGGTAAGACGCGGCGCCGTCCAGCGGGTGCGTTCCACAATCTGGTGCCACGTAAGCCGGTTCTGCCCAAGATCCACCGCCGGTGGCTGCGACGTCAGGGAAGCAGCGGCCAGGATCGCCGTCAGACCAAGACCAATCTCGGCTTCCGAGAAACGGCGAAGCCGGACGAGAAAGCCCGGGCCTCCCGCGCTTACCGGCTGGAGCTGCGTGCTATCTGCCACCGCATTAGTGCCTTTTTTGAGACGCATCAGGCGATAGTTGCCGACGCCGAGCAGCAGCATGCACAGCAACAGGTATGTCTTGGCCAGCACCATCAATCCGTAGGTTGTGCCGTACACGCCTCCCCACGAGCCGATGTAAAACCAGCCCAGCCCGAAGCCAGCGAGGATCAGCGTCGGAACGCTTACCAGAGCCAGCGCCGAGTAGCGCCGCACGACCTGTTGTGCGGCCGCGAGGCTCGGGCTGAGGCGCAACGTGAACAACAGGAACAGCATGGCCCCGACCCAGCCAGCCGTACCCAGGTGATGCAGCGCCGTCAGAACCAGCAGCAGCTTGCGATCTTCGAGACGCGAAGCGGCATGGCTTTGCGCCACCGAAGCAAGCAGGATCACGGCGGCAGGCAGCAGGGTGCCGATGCGTCCGATACGTCGCGGTGCAAACTGCAACCATGCTATGAGCAGCAGAGAACCGGCTACGCCTGCAGCCCCGGCAACGAAAAAGCTCGCCGAGACCAGGCTGAACACCGGCAGCCCGGAGCTGCCGGTGAGGATCGCGACGGACAGTGCAATGGAGGCCGCCTGCACAAAGGCGAACATCCAGGAAAGGCGGACCAGGTGGGTGCGCACCACTGCTACTTGCTGTGCCGTGACACTGCCCGGTACCGCTACAAACAGGAAGAAAAACACGCCGCCAAGTGTCAGCGCTTCCAGCGACAACAACGCGCCGCGCAGCAGAACACTCAGAAAGTCAAAGTCTTTCAGCAGCCAGATCACTCCCTGAGTGTAGCGAAGCGGCTGCCGCGACCTTGCGGGTTACGGCTCTACGTGAAACGCGATCTGCCCACGCGTGATGTGTCCATCGCTCGCAAGGGCCTGCCAGCGCAACGTGTAGGCCCCGGGCTTCAGATCGCCCAACTCGCCGGATACGGCACTGGGGGAGTTCTGTCCATCCAGTTGCACCGACGAGGTGGAACCATCGGGGCTCACCAGCGAAAGTGTGGAGCGTGCGCCGTCCACCCGCGAGTTGAACTTCAACTCGGCATGCAGCTGGCCAACGTGGATCACCCCGCCATCCTGCGGTGTGGAACTGACTAGTAGGGCATGGGCGAGGGCAAGCTGTGGTGCCGCCGCCAGTGCCAGCACAGCAGCGGCGCGAGTTAACTGCAACATGTACGATCTCCTCGGTTCGCGCGACGGATACTCTTCCGCAGGTGAACGTTTAACCCAATCGGTTTGATGCCATGCGGACCGATTGTCCGCTGACTTCAGCAGCGCGTGCCTCGGCATAGGCAGCCGCACCCATCAGCGCTGCACGGCTCTCCAGGATGACGTACACCGGCGTATGAATCAGCAGGTCGCTCAGGCGCCCTTTGTCGGTAAAGGCATGCATGAACGCGCCGTCGCGCATCTTGTCGAGGATCTTGGGCGCGATGCCGCCGCCCAGGAACATACCGCCGGTCGCCAGAACTTTGAGCGCGAGATTGCCCGCCTCTGCTCCGTATGCGGACACAAAGATATCGAGCGACCGCTTGCACAGTTCATCCTGGCCGGACTCACCAAGCTGCCCGATCACCGCGTTCGGATCCTCGTGCGCCATGCGATCGCGCAGCTCCGGCGACTCCGTCATGCCCTGGTCATCGCGCAGAAACGAGTACACGTTCTGCAGGCCAAGGCCGGAGACGACGCGCTCGTAACTCACGCGACCCTGCAGTGTCCGCTGCAAATAGCGCAAGAGGTCGATCTCCACGTCGTTGCGAGGCGCGAAGTCGGAGTGGCCGCCTTCAGACGCGACCGGCACGTGCGTCTTGCCGTTCCACATCAGCAGGGCTTCACCGAGCCCGGTGCCCGCGGAAACCAGCCCGCGATTACCCACGATGCTGGGGTCTCCCGGACTCAGGGTAAATACCTGGTCGTTGGCGAGTTCGGGAATGCCGTAACCATTGGCTTCGAGATCGTTGATCAGAAAGACATGGTCGATGTTGAGGTTGCGCGAGAGCTCGCGCGCATCCAGGAGCCAGGGAAGGTTGGTGAGCTTAAGGCGGCCGTTGCGCACGGGCCCCGGCACGCCGAAGCATGCCGAGGTCACCTCGGGGTGATTGTTCTTCTCGAAGAACAGTTGCACAATCGCTTCCAGCCCTGCGTAGTCCTTGGCTGGAAAGCGCTCGTCGGTGACATGCTGCAGACGGCCATTTTCAAACTGATACAGCGACAGGTGGACCTTGGTGCCCCCCACATCCCCGGCCAGGATCATCGTGCAAGCTCCACATGGCCGGCATGGTCAGCGCCGGGCTTGGGCAGCTTCGCGGCCGCCTTGGTATCGAGCAGAAACAGCAGCGAACCGTTCTTCGGCTGGATCAGTTGCGAAGGGGTTTCGGCTGGATCGTACTCGCCATACAGCACCCGCTCGAGCGGCGCGGCCTTGTCGTCGCCGCCGATCAGGAAGACCACTTCCAGCGCCTCGTTGATGACGGGCGCGCTGAGTGTGATGCGCCAGGTGTCCTTCTGCGGTACGTGGTTGGCGAAAGCAATGCGGCCAAGCTCGTGAATGCCCTCGGTGTGCGGGAAGAGCGAGGCGGTATGCCCGTCATCGCCCATGCCGAGCCATACGACGTCGAAGCGCGGCACCTCGGCGCCCTCCAGGCGAAACTCGCGGCGGATCACCGTCTCATACTTGGCAGCCGCTTCTTCCGGGTCGAGTTCCCCTTCGATCCGGTGCACCTTGTCAGGGTTGGGCGCTACCTTGGAGAGCAGGTTCTCCCGCGTCATGCGGTAGTTCGAATCCGGATCATCCGGGCCAACCGTGCGCTCATCCACCCAAAACAGCTCGACCTTGTCCCAGGGAATGTTCTTGCCGTACGGCTGCGCGGGATCTGCCAGCAAGGCAAACGTCGCTTTGGGCGTCGACCCACCGGAGATCGCGATGCGTGCGCGCCCCCGCTTCTCTACCGACTGCGCGACGCGCTCGGCGAAATGCTTTGCCGCCGCGTGCGCCAGCGCGGTGCCATCCTCATAAACGCGATACGTCACTTCCAAACGCTTTGCCACTGGAATTCCTTTCGTCGATGCGGCGTTAAACCGCGTGCCACGTGTGATTGCTCTTGGCCAGCAACTCGTCGGATGCCTTGGGACCCCAGGTGCCGCTCTCGTAGTTCGGAAAGTCGGCCGGCGGGTTCTTGGCCCACTGCTCCAGCAGCGGCGTGTACAGCGACCAGGCTGTTTCTACGGCATCGCGGTGCGTGAACAGCGAGGCATCGCCAAGCATCGCATCCAGCAGCAGGCGTTCGTAGCCATTGGCCGTGTACTTGCCGAAAGCGTCGACATACTTGAAGCTGGCTTCGACCGGGCACACCACGGTATCGGGCGTGGGACGCTTGTTGCCAAAGGCGATCTTGATGCCCTCATCCGGCTGAATGCGCAGACGAATCAGGTTGGTCGGGAGGCCCTGGCAGTCGCCTTCCTTAGCGCCTTCAAGGATGGGATTTGCCTGCTGCTTGAACTGGATCACAACCTCGGTGACGCGCTTGGCAAGACGCTTGCCCGCACGCAGGTAGATCGGCGTGCCCTTCCAGCGCGGCGTGTCGATGTCGAGCTTCACGGCGCCGAACGTCTCGGTGACCGACTTCGGATCGACGCGGTCTTCTTCGCGGTAGGGCTTGGCGTCCTTGCCGTCCACTGTTCCCTTGCCGTACTGACCGCGCACGGTGTTTTCTTCTGTCAGCGGCTGGATGGCCTTGAACAGCTTCACCTTCTCCGCGATCACGTCCTTGGCATCGTTCGACTTGGGCTTGTCCATCGCCACAAACGCGAGCATCTCCATCATGTGGTTCTGCAGGATGTCGCGCGATACGCCCGCCTTCTCGTAGAACGGGCCGCGGCCTTCGATACCGATCGACTCGGCAGCGGTGATCTGGATGTTGTCGATGTACTCGGAGTTCCAGAGCGGCTCAAACAGCGCGTTGCCGAAGCGGAACACGAAAATGTTCTGCACCGTCTCCTTGCCGAGATAGTGATCGATGCGGAAGATCTGCTCTTCCTTGAACACCTTGGCGACACCATCGTTGAGCGCCTTGGCCGACTCGAGATCGTGGCCGAACGGCTTCTCGATGATCACGCGCACATGCGCATCGCCCTGCGCCTTGTCCATTCCCTGCTCGCCTAGCTTGTCAACGATCTCCTGGAAGAACTCCGGCGCGACGGCGAGGTAGAACAGGCGATTTCCCTTGGTGCCCTTTTCCTTGTCGATGCCTTCGAGCTTCGCCTTGAGCTTCGCGTAGCCTTCGGAGTCGTCGAAGTTGGTGGTGTGATAGCTGATTTTTTCCACAAAGGACGCGAGCTTGGGATCGTCTTCCATGGCGCCGCCGTCGAGGATGCCCTTGCGCATGTCGGGCGCAAAGGTCGCGCTCAGGTCGCGGCGGGCCACACCGACCACGGCAAACTCTTCCGGCAGCAGGCCGGCTTCTTCGAGATGGAACAACGCGGGCAGCAGCTTGCGTTTGGTGAGATCGCCGGAGGCTCCGAAGATGACGACGACGGTCGGTTCAGGCTTGCGGCTTTGCGTCTGGGAAGAGGTAGAGGTGTTCTCGTGATTGCTCATGGTTCCTGTGTTCTCCGTGGTAAACCGAAGGGCTTAAAGCAGCCCAAGCGCTGTGAGCTCGGCGCGCAACGCTGCCGAACCGGTGTAAGCGATGCCGTGCATGCCAAGGCTGGTCGCAGCCTCGGCATTCTTGGGGCGATCGTCGATAAAGATCACTTCCTGCGCGGGCTTCTGCAGTACCTCGAGCGCAAGGCGATAGATTTTTGGGTCGGGCTTGCGAAGCGCCACGTAGCCGGAGCAGAAGAAGGTGGAAAGGTACTGCTTCAATCCGAAGCGGTCAAGCCGCATGTCGTTCAACTCGCGCGACTCATTGTTGAGCTGTCCCATCTGTACCCTGCCGGTGGCATGCAGGTCCTTAAGGATGGGCATGGCGGTATCCGCGAGCACCACAGACTGAGCCTCGATCGCCTGCCGCATCGCCGCCGGGGTAAAGGGCTGCTCACGGAAGAACATGGTCTGCGCAAGATACTGGTCGAAATCGATTGCGCCTTTTTCCCAGGGGTCGTTCAGCTCCGCGTGGCGGCGCTCGAACTCTTCCCGGTCTTCCAGGTGCAGCGCGTCGAAGACGGTCTTGCGCTGATTATGATCCCAGCCGTTGGTCAGTAAGACGCCGCCGATATCCCACAACACGGTGCTGAACTTGCTCATTGAGCTTGCATCCTCGGTTCCTCAGGATATAGATGCATGTGGCCGGATCAACAATGCGGAAACACGCCATGGAAAGCGCAACGTAAAGCAGGCTTCCTTGCGGAAGCCTGCTTTTACGTTTCAGTAGCCGCCCAGAGAAGGCGACGCGCGATGGTTACAGTTCGGTCACACCGGCGAGAGCTGGCGTTTCCTTGCCGACACCAGCGAGCAGTTCCTTGGCGCGCTTGACGATGTTGTCCACGCCGAAGCCAAGCTTCTCGAGGGCCAGCGTGCCCGGTGCCGATGCGCCGAAGCGGTCGAGACCGATCACGTCGCCGTGACGGCCGACCCACTTCCACCAGCCCAGCGTGGCGCCGGCTTCCACTGCCAGCTTCGGCAGGTGGTTTGGCAACACTTCCAGCTTGTAGGCCTCGTCGGTCCGCTCAAACAACTGCCAGCTCGGCATGGAAACCACGCGGGCGTTGATGCCTTCCTTCTTGAGCTCTGCCGCGGCCTTGACGATCTGCCACACTTCGGCGCCGGAGGATAGCATCAGCAGGTCGGGCTTGTCGCCGCCCTTTTCGAGGATGTACGCGCCCTTGCTCACGCTCGCGTACACGTCTACCTTGGTCGGGTCGATGATGGGCAGGTCCTGGCGCGACAGCGCCATGAAGCTGGCTTCCTTGTGCTCGAGCGCCAGGCGCCAGGCAGCCGAGGTTTCATTCGCGTCCGCCGGGCGGAAGTCAACGAGGTGCGGGATCGAGCGCAGCATGGTGAGCTGGTCGATGGGCTGGTGGGTCGGGCCGTCTTCGCCCAGCCCGATGGAGTCATGCGTGAACACGAAAATCGAGTGCACATGCATCAGCGAGGCAAGGCGCAGTGCCGGCTTCGCGTAATCGGAGAAGGTGAAGAAGGTCGAGCCATAGGGGATGACGCCGCCATGCGCAGCCATGCCGTTGACCGCGGCGCTCATCGCAAACTCGCGTACGCCGAAAAAGATGTTCTGGCCCTTGGGGTCGATGTGGAAGTTCGGGGAGTTCTTGAGGATGGTCTTGGTCGACTCGGTCAGATCGGCCGCGCCGCCCAGCAGTTCGGGAACATGCTCAGCAAACGCATTCATGATTGCGCCGCCCGCGTTGCGGGTCGCCATCGGCTTCGCGTCGGCTGCGTACACGGGCAGGCTCTTTTCCCAGCCTTCCTTGAGCTTGCCGGCCTGCACGCGCTCGTACTGTGCTGCCAGCTCCGGAAACTCGCTCTTGTACTTGGCGAACAGCTCGTTCCACTCTGCCTCGTACTTGGCGCCCATCTCGACGATCTGGCCCCACTGCTTGGCTGCCTCGTCCGGCACGTAGAACTTCTTGTCCTCGGGGAAGCCGAGGTTGCGCTTGGTCTCGGCCACCAGCTTGTCGCCAAGCGGCGCGCCATGGGCCTTGCTGGTGCCGGCAACCGGGCTGCCGTAGCCGATGATGGTGCGTACCGCGATCAGCGAGGGCTTGTCGGTAACCGACTTCGCGTGCTCGATCGCCTTGGACAGCGCGTCGAGATCGTTGCCGTCGGCAACGGTCTGCACGTCCCAGTGATACGCCTTGAAGCGGTCCTGCACGTTCTCGGTGAACGAGAGGTCGGTCGGGCCGTCCAGCGAGATCAGGTTGTCGTCGTACAGGAAAATCAGCTTGCCCAGCTTGAGCGTGCCCGCGAGCGATGCCGCTTCGTGCGAGATGCCTTCCATCAGGTCGCCGTCACCGCAGATGCCATAGGTGTGGTGATCGACAATCTCGTAACCCGGCTTGTTGTACACGGCCGCGAGGTGCTTTTCAGCAATTGCCATACCGATGGCCATCGCAAAGCCCTGGCCCAGTGGACCGGTCGTGACTTCCACGCCGTCCGTCTCGCCCAGTTCGGGGTGACCCGGTGTCCGCGAGTGCCACTGGCGGAACTGCTTCAGGTCTTCAAGCGTCAGGTCGTACCCGGCCAGGTGCAGCATGCCGTAGAGCAGCGCAGACGCGTGGCCATTGGAGAGCACAAAGCGGTCGCGGTTGGTCCACTTGGAGTGCTTGGGGTTGTGGCGCATGTACTTGTGAAACAGGAGATAGCTGATGGGCGCGCAGCCGAGAGGGGCGCCGGGGTGACCGCTGTTTGCCGCTTGCACGGCATCTACCGCGAGAAATCGCAGGGTATTGATGGAAAGCTGGTCGATGCCGATCGTGGATTCGCTCATGGGTAGGGAACTTTCTCCGAATATGGTGTGTGTGAACAACGCCCGCAGCGCGGGACGCACGTTTGCGTGGTCAAACCTAGTCTATTCCTGCAAATTCGCGACTGGCACGTCCGCGTGAGGCGCCTGTTCGCTTTTCGGCTGGATTTTCACCGAGAAGTTTCGCCCTTCCCACTGCTTGGTGGCTGTCCAGTACAGGGTAAACGAAAGCTCCCGCTGCTGGCCCGCGGCCGTCGGGATCTCCGCAAAGGACCCCGCGGTTCCCAGGCTGCAGGAGCGCACCGTCTTCTTGGTGAGCCAGTTATCGAAGCTGTATAACGCTTCAAACGGGAGCCCGGAAAGGATGCGCAGCGTCTTGCCTGCCAATAGCGCACTGATCGGGCGCCGCATCTTCCAAACCTCGAACGGGGTAGTGACAGGTCCCGCGCCGTACCGCTCCACCGCCGCGTCGACCCTGTCGAACACGCGACCGTCGCGCGCGGACCGCACCAGCTTGAGGTACTCGGCATGCGCCCACACCAGCGGCATCGCGGAGCCGGCAGGGTCGCCGAGCACCACTGGTCCGGCCGAGGTATGCAGCGCCGTGCGCTGATCCCAGATCTGCTCTGGCAGCATGCTGCCCGGGGAGGCAAAGCCTTCCATCGCCTTGATGAAGGACTTCACCTCGTGCCCGGCAGCCAGTTCATAGTGCCCGCGCTCGCCGGTCAGCAGCGGCCAGGCACGCCCTTGCCCGTAGTGCAGGAACGGTCCACCGCCCAGCTGCTCGCCGTAGCCATCGTGGTTGTAGCGCCGCCAGCACGGGCCCTGCGGGGCATCCACCCGGAGCACGCGATCGACTACCTTGAGCGAGTCGATGATCAGCGGGTCGTCCGCGCGGCGTACGCCGTATCGCACCAGCTCCAGGAAGCCGCCGTCGATGATCGTGCTGGCCGGGAACTCGCTTTCCTCCCACGGGGCGCGGTTGTTGAGGCGGATGTTGCCGGGCGCTACATCGTTGCGATACCAGGGCTCGCCCGGGGCCGGCGGCTGCACACGGATGTAGTGTCGCTTGATCTCGGGGTGCAGGGTGCCTTCGTTGGTGACGCACCAGTCCTCCAGGTGCGACTGGATCCAGTCGGCATGCTCGCCCAGGAAAGTTCCAAGTTCAGGAGAGCCATGCGCAATTGCCATCTCTCCCGCACAGCAAAGGGCGCTGATCACGGCGGCCAGGGTCGAGGGCGAGTAGCCTGCGTTCTCCTCCCAGCGCTCCTGCTGCGTCACCGGGGCAAAGCGCACCAGGAAGCCTGCCGCGCGCGACACAAAGGGAAAGACGTCGAAATTAGAAAGCCCATTGGCCTTCCACAGTCGCCACGCAAGGATGATCGGAAATGCCACCTCATCGAGCTGGATGCCGGTCCAGTACGGCGTGCCGTTGACCCAGAAGTTCTGGGCAAAGCTGCCGTCCGGCTTCTGCGTGCAGGCCAGGTACACCAGCGCCCGCAGCGCGGTCTCCGTGCGGCCCATGGCGAGCAGGCCGGTGGCCGACTGCACCATGTCCCGCGTCCACACCAGGTGGTAGCCGCCCAGGTCGTCATCGCCCTTGGCGTAGCCCCACGGGATCGACATCGACGCGATGAAGGCGCCCGAGTACGTCTTGTCCTCGTGCATCAGCACAACCCGCTGGCTGGCGCGCAGCAGGCGGCCGCCGTCACTGGTCTGCTGTTCCAGGTGGCTGGGCAGCTGCACCCGCTCCCACTGGCGGATAAAGCGCTGCAGGTTGCTTTCAAACGGCGTTGCCAGCGAGCTCATCGTCGCGGACAGCGCGGCATGGTGGCTTTCGCCCAGACCGATGGCCAGCACAAACTCGCGGCTGTTGGCATCCGGGTGCGTGGCGTGTGTCAGGTCCACCTCGCCCATCACGGCGACGTTGCCGTCCAGCGCCGAACCATACTCCCAGTGCATCTGGAAGTCGTGCTTCAGGTCCTGCCAGCCGTCACTGGTCCCCACGAAGCCGCAGGAGGCACGGGAGAAGCCGCAGCTGGTGGCCATCGCGAGCGAGTTGCCGTCGCGCCAGGCAAGCAGGGTGCGGTTGCCGGCGACATCCACCACGCGGGCTGAATTGTTGGCGCCTCCACCGCCCATGTGGGGCGAAAGCAGCGCGTACAGGTGCAGCCTGGATAGCAGCTCCGCCTCCGCGTCGAGGCGCACGCGCACCAGCACCACAGACGAATGCGGATCGCAGATCGTTTCCTTGGTGATGGTGTACCGGCCGCCCGGGTCGCGGTTGACCTGGCGTCCGCCGGGCGCTGCATGGTGGATGTAGGAGAAACTCCGCTCCATGTCGCGCTTTTCTTCGTGGAAGAACGTGTGGCCGTCAGTGATCAGGAAACCCATGTCGCGCGTCTGCGGACGATCGATCGTGGGGTAGTAGATCTCGTTCAGGATGCCGTGCGACGTGGTGTACCAGATCTTGGACGACGCGGAGTAGGCGCAGCCTACGCTGTTCTTGACGCTGGATGTCCAGCGAGCCGGCAGGCCTGGGGCACCCGGCGCCTCTCCCTGCTGTGCAAGCCAGAGGTATTCGGGGGCAAGTAGGGATGCTTCACTCATGTCGCCTCCAGTTTCGAGCCCATAGTACTAGGCCCGCAGTGCAGGGCCAACACCCCTAGGTAAGCATGCGCGGTCCGGGTGAACGGCGCATGAACAGCATGTGGCCGCGCGTGCGAAGTGCCCGGGCTGCTTTCGCGCGAGGTGCGCGCTACAGCACCTGCGAGTTTGCATCCGGATCCGGGTGAAACTGCACCTCGCTCATCGCATGGGTGATCTCGCGATTCTGCATGAAGTACTGCCACACAAAGCCCGAGCGCAGGTTCTCGGCCATCAGCACGCTGATGCCCTGGTCGATGCCCAGCACATCCTCGGCAAACCAGTTTCCTTTCATGTCGAACGCATCTACGAAGCCGTAGCGCGTCCACACGCGGTCGCCCATCTTCTCCCGCATGCTCAGCAGCACGTGCGAGCACTCCGCCGGCAGAAACGGCAGCGAACCGGCAGCCGCGCAGGGGACCAGTGTTCCGTCGAGCGTGCCGATCGATGGCGGCCCACCCCACACCCGGTAGCCATCGCGCGAGTCCGACGCCGAGATCCCCCACATGTCCTGGTCGATCCAGTTGAACTTCTGCCCCAGCCGGATGCACCACAACTGGTGCGCCCGCGTGGCCGCGATGGAGTTGGTGAAGTAGTTGGCGTGGAGGTCACGCTGGTCGCGGTAGTCGCACCAGGCATGCGCATACTGGTGGATAAACAACGGCGCGAGCCCGGAGATGTACTCGATGCCGCCGAAGTTCACCAGCGGCCGTTGCAGTGCGTTCCAGGTCTCGACCGGAATCGGGTGCGTGGGAGAGCCAATGGCCATCAGGTACATCGTCATCAGCTCGGCGTAGATGTCCCAGCGATGCTTCAGAAAGCCCTGCTCCGGCAGCCAGCCCATGGAGAGCGTGGCGCCTTCATCGAGCATCCACTGCCAGTCAATGCGGCGGTAGAACGTGGTGGCCAGTGCCGCAATGCGCGCGTTGCCGGCAAAGTAGGTGCGGCACAGCAGCACCCCGCACAGCAGCAGCGCCGTGTCGATCGACGAAAGCTCGGAGTTGAACATCCTCTGGCCGCTCTCGATATCGATGAAGTGGTAAAGGAAGCCGTGCTCGTGCGGGCAGTCCTCCAGCAGGAAGGCCAGCGTCTTTTCGACGCGCTGCTCGCAGTCGCCGGCCCTCAGGTAGCCCCGCTTGGCGCCGATGCAGAGTGCCGACAGGCCAAAGCCGGTGGCGGCAATCGAGGCTGCGCGGGAGGTGGAGATGCCGGCCGCCGAGGCACGGTCCCGCACCAGCCCGGTCTTGGGGCTCGCCTCGTTGTAGAAGAAGTGGCAGCCGCGCTCTTCCATCTCGTCAAGCAGCGCGTCCGCCTGCTTGGAGACCTGGGTGAGCGGCCGGTTGATGAACTGTCCGGGCGGATGCACGTACTTCTGCGCGGCGGACTGTTCTGGCTGGGGCTGCTGGCCGGGCGTGGTGGGCGGAGCCTGCTGCTGGTTCTGAAACGGCAACCCGCCTCCTCCCATGCCCATGGCCATGGCTTGCGTTGTTCCGAATGGCGTTCCCAGTGTGAGAGCGCCGCTTGCGCTGGCGGCTGCGGCAGCCCGCAGCAACTCCCGGCGGCTCAGGCGACGATCCGTCAATGCTGCTCCCCCGCTCCGCTTGTTCGTTCCAGGCTATCGACCCGTAGCTTCCACTCCGTGTTCATCACCATCAGGGATGCACAAAGCCCCCTCCGCGTCTCATTCGCTCCGCTGCCGCCAGAACTAAAGTGGGCCAAACGCGCCTCCACTGCATCCCTATAGTGGTGAACCCGAACCGTTTCGCGAGAAACGCGTTCTATCTCGAGGAGGAACCTTGGCCTACGAACTGCCCGCCCTGCCCTATGACTATGCCGGACTTGAACCCCATATCGACGAAGCAACGATGAAGCTGCACCACGACAAGCACCACCAGACCTACGTCACCAACCTGAACGGAGCCATCGAGAAGCACCCGGAACTCGGCAAGCACACGCCCGAAGACCTCCTGCGCTCGCTCGACACCCTTCCTGATGACATCAAGGGCGTGGTCCGCAACAACGGTGGCGGCCATGTGAACCACACGATGTTCTGGACGATCATGAAGCCGGGCGGCGGCGGTGAGCCAACGGGCAAGATCGCCGACAAGATCAAGGAAGACTTCGGCTCGTTCGAAGACTTCAAGAAGCAGTTCAACGAGACCACCGCCAAGCAGTTCGGTTCGGGCTGGGGCTGGCTGGTGCTCGACGGCGGCAAGCTCAAGATCGTCACCACGCCCAACCAGGACAACCCGATCTCGCAGGGCAAGTACCCGATCCTCGGCAACGATGTGTGGGAGCACGCCTACTACCTTAAGTACCAGAACAAGCGCCCGGACTACCTCGCCGCATGGTGGGGCACCGTGAACTGGGACGAAATCAACAAGCGCTTTGAAACAGCCCAGTCTGCCTAGCAGCACTGGCTAACTACCACACACCAGCCCGGAGGCTGCCTGATCGGGGCTCCGGGCTTTTCTGTTCAACCTGCTCTTCGCCCCGTGGCGCTCCACCAGATGCGCTACTTTCTCGACGCCGTGGGGTTTGCACTGGCAAGGAGTCTCGTCGCGATGCCGTCCATGCTTCCTCTGTTCCGTTTTTCGCTTATGGCTTCTCTGCTCGGTACCACCGCAGCGTTCGGGCAGGCCGCACTCACCACAGGCGGGGCCCACTACGCCATCACCCAGGCTGGAAAGCCGGTAGGCGACGCCCAGTTCTCGGCTGCACCGATCAGCGGGGGCAAGACCCTCACCTCCAGTGGCCACCTCAAACTCGAAAAGTTCGCCTACAGCTTCTCGAGCACGGCGACCGTGGATGCGCAGTTCAACCTGGTGCATGACCAGCTTTCGGGCTCGGTGCATGGCGCCAAGGCCTCGGCCAACAACGTCCAGTTCACCACGGCTTCTGACGCAACCGGGCGCTCCTTCCAGATCAACATCAATACCGATGGCAAGCTCACATCCAACGCCGTGGACCGGCACCGCAATACCGTGCTCGCCCCGGACCTCGACCCGGCAGCCTACACGCTGATGACACACATTGCGCTCTCGCACCCGCAGAGCGCCTGGGTGCTGATCCCCAAGGAAAACGGCATCCTGGTGCCGGCGCAGTACCAGCCCGCGGCGGACCTGAACGGCACGCTGAACGGCCAGAACATCTCGGTGAAGCACACGATCGTGGCGCTGAGCGACCAGAACTCGATCGTGATCGAGCTCTTCTATACCGCCGATGCGCAGCTTCTCGAAGCCGACCTGAACGCCCAGAACTTCTACGTGACCCGCGATGGCTTCAAGCTGCTGAACCGGCCCAAGCCGGTGGCCCCGCCGCATGGGCAGGCGCCGCAGCAGGACACGACCACGCAACCGGCGACTCCGCAGACCCAGGCGCCGCCGCAGTAACGGGTTGAGCAAGCGCAAAGCCCCTGCCATATCCAACGGCAGGGGCTTTGCTGCGAGCGCGGTCACCGCGCAGGCTAAGCACTCGCTCTAGACCGTGGCAGGGGTTCCGGCGTGGCTTCGGATCAGCGCCAGGCCCTGCTCACGCGTGGTGATGCTGCCTTCCAGCTGGGCGTCTTCCGCCAGCGCCAGCATGGACTTGAACACAGGACCCGGCCTGTACCCGGCCGCGATCAGGTCGCGCCCGTTCACCAGCAGCTCGGGCCGAACCTCCTCGGCAGGTGTGGCCTCGTAGTGGTGCCGGGCGTAGTCATACAACCGCAGAATTTTGTGACTGGAGAGGCAATCCATCCGGTGCAGCGCGAGGTGCTCCTCAAAGCGAGGCAGCCGGAAAAAGCGTTTCAGCGTGGACTGCTTCATCTTCTCCACGTCGCCAAAGCGCATGTGGTTGGCTACCAGCAGCGCGATCTGCGCGGTCTCCTCATTGGAGAAGCGCAGGCGTGCGCAGATGGCCTCAGCCATGTGCGTGCCCACCTCGGCATGCCCGTTGAAGCGTATACGGCCACCCTCTTCGGGCGGATCGTGCACCTCGCACGGCGGCTTGCCTACATCGTGCAACAGGGCGCTCCAGGCCAGGGTTGCGGGGGCGCCGGCATCGATTTTCTCGAGCAGCAGCAGCGTGTGGATCCAGACGTCGCCCTCGGGATGCCAGTCGGGCGGCTGCTCCACCCCGTGCATACGGTCCACCTCCGGCAGCAGCTCGCGCAGCAGCCCGGTCTGATCGAGCAGCTCGAACGCACGGCGCGCACGGCCTTCCGTGAGCATGCGCGTCAATTCGTCCCGGCAACGCTCCGGGCTCACCTGGTGGATGGTCGCAGCCTGCGCGCGGATGGCGGCGGCGGTCTCCTCCTCGAGCGTGAACCCGAACCGCGCGGCGAAACGCACGGCGCGCAGCATCCGCAGCTTGTCCTCGCGGAAGCGCCGGGCGGGCTCGCCGATGGCGCGCACCACCCCGGCAGCGAGGTCCGCCTCGCCGCCGACGTAGTCCAGCACCTCGCCGGAGAGCGGGTCGTACAACATGCCGTTGATGGTGAAGTCGCGCCGCTCCACATCCTCGCGCGGGTCCAGCGAGTAGCGCACAGCATCGGGGCGGCGCCCGTCCGAGTAGACGCCGTCACTGCGGAAGGTCGCGACCTCGGTCCGGATCTCGGTTGCATTTTCATCTTCACTGGCGACCAGCACCACGCCGAAATGCGCTCCCACGGCAAACGTGCGCGGAAACATGGCCAGCACGACGTCGGGCGTGGCGCTGGTCGCGACGTCGAAATCCTTGGCTGCAATGCCGAGCAGGCGATCGCGCACACAGCCGCCGGCGTAGAACGCCTGGTGGCCGGCTTCGCGCAGGGTTTGGACGATGTGGCGTGCGGCCTGTTCGGGCCGGGAGGCAGCTTGCATACGGGGTCGCTCCGGTTCTCTTAGGATAAGAGATGCCGTGGCACATACAGGACTCATCCTCGGGATCGAAAGCTCATGTGACGAAACAGCCGCTGCCGTGGTGGCAGAGGGCAGCACAACGCTGTCCAGCGTGGTGGCGTCGCAGTTCAGCACGCACGCCCCATATGGCGGGGTGGTGCCAGAGCTGGCCTCGCGTGAACACCTGCGCAACATCGTGCCGGTGGTCCGCGGGGCGCTGGCCGCAGCTGGCGTGGCATTGCCGCAACTGTCAGCCATCGCGGTGACGGAAGGCCCTGGGCTCGCGGGCGCTTTGCTGGTGGGCGTCACCTACGCCAAGACGCTTGCGTGGGCGCTGGGGAAGCCGCTGATCGCGGTGAATCACCTGGAAGGCCACATCCACGCCGTGCTGCTGGAGCATGCCCGCGAGCAGCCGACAGACGGCCCTGCTCTGGCATTGGTGGTCTCGGGTGGCCACACCCATCTCTACCTGGCCGAGCGGCAGCAGGACGGCGCCTGGCAGTACCGGCTGGTCGGCCACACGGTCGATGACGCGGCCGGCGAAGCTTTCGACAAGGTGGCGAAACTGCTGGGCCTGGGCTACCCGGGCGGTCCATGGATCGATGGGCTCGCGCGGCATGGTGATCCCTCGGCGGTGCCGTTCCGATTTGCCGAGGTGCGCCGCCGCGAGGCCCGGCAGCGGCCATCCTCCGCCCCCACCGATTCCCTGTTGTTCTCGTTTTCCGGCATCAAGACCTCCGTGCTGCGCTACGTCGAAACGCACGGTCTCGGCGCTTCAATCGCCGCGCGCGCCGCGGTGCTGTCGTCGCTCCCGGCACCGCGCATCGCCGACGCGCTTGCGCTTTGCGACGCCCAGACCCTGAACCTCATCGCTTCGTTCCAGCAGTCCGTCGTCGACAACCTGGTGCAGCGCACGCTGATCGCCGCCGAGCGGTTCGGGGCGCGCAGCCTGCTGGTCTCGGGGGGTGTGGCTGCCAATAGCGGGCTGCGCAGCGGCTTCCTGTCCCGCTCGCCCCTCCCGGTGCTGTTCCCGTCCCTTGCGCTTTCCACCGACAACGCTGCCATGATCGCGGCCGCGGCATGGCCTAAACTGCAGCGGCAAAGCTTCGCTCCTGCGGGGCTCGCGGCCGAACCGAGACTGCAGCTTGGACTCCGCACTGAATCAGTGCCGGGGTAGCCTGGTTCGGCAAAACACCCAACTGCTAGAATCGAGCGGAAGGTCCCACCCCTGCCGAACGAATGACCATTCACCTTTTCAATACTCTCAGCGGTCGTATCGAGCCGCTCGTGCCCATGGATGGCGCCACCCTTCGCATGTACGCGTGTGGCCCCACGGTCTACGACTACGGTCACATCGGCAACTTTCGCACCTTTCTGCACGTGGATGTGCTGCGCCGCGCGCTCGAGTTGAGCGGCACGCCGGTGCGCCACGTCATGAACATCACCGACGTGGATGACAAGATCATCCGCAACGCCACCGCGGCCGGGTTGCACATCGCCGACTACACGCGGCGCTTTGAAGAGGCCTTCTTCGAGGATCTCGAAGCGCTTTCCGTGGAGCGTCCCACCGTGGTGCCGCGCGCGACCGAGCACATCCCCGAGATGGTGCACCTGGTGGAGCGGCTTGCCGAGGAAAAGCTCGCCTATCAGACCGAGGATGGCTCCTGGTATTTCCGCATCGCAGGCTTTCCGGAGTACGGCAGGCTTTCCAAGAAGGACTTCGCCGGTATCAACAGCGGAGCCCGCGTTGATGTGGACGAGTACGACAAGGACTCGGCGCGCGACTTCGCCCTGTGGAAGGCGCCCAAGCCCGGCGAGCATCGCTGGGACTCTGCCATCGGCGCGGGACGTCCGGGCTGGCATCTTGAGTGCTCCGCCATGGCCATCAAGTACCTCGGCGACTCGTTCGATCTGCACGCCGGCGGCGAAGACCTGATGTTTCCGCACCACGAGAACGAGATTGCGCAGTCCGAGTGCGCCACCCACCAGACCTTCGCGCGCCACTGGTTCCACGTGCGCTTTCTGCTGGTGGAAGGCCGCAAGATGTCGAAGTCGGAAGGCAACTTCTATACCCTCCGGGACCTGCTGTTGAAGGGCTACAAGGCTTCGGCGATCCGCTCGCTGCTGATCTCGGTGCCGTACGGGCAGCAGCTCAACTTCACCTTTGAAGGACTTGCCGCCGAAACGGCAGCGCTTGAGCGCTTGCGTACTTTTCAGCGTCGCCTGCTGGAAGCGTCGTTTGAAACCGGCGCGCCCGGCGCGAGCATGCTCACGGACCAGGAACTGCTGGAGCAGACCGCGCGGGCCCGGCAGGCTTTTGATGCCGCACTGGCCAACGACCTGAACACGGCGGAAGCCAAGGCCGCGATCTTCGACCTGGTACGTGCGGCCAATATTGCGCTCGATCAGAGAGCGGTGGGTCTGCGCGTGCTCTCCCCGGAGAACCGCGATGCGCTGCTTGCGGTGCTGGCACGCTTCGACCGTGTCTTCGCGGTGCTCTCGACCGACGATGTAGCAGTTACCGATGCGGCGCTGGACTGGGCGGAGTGCGCCGGGCGCCTCGACGAAGTGCCGGCGGAGCTGCTGGCGCAACGCGCGCTTTCGGACATCCAGATCGAGGCCTTGATTGAAGAGCGCAAGACGGCGCGGCACAATCGCAATTTTGCCCGCGGCGATGCCATCCGTGACGAGCTGCTGCACAAGGGCGTAGTGATCGAGGACAGCAAAGAGGGCGTGCGCTGGCGTCGCCGGTAGCCACGCCAGCCGCGCACGCTTAGCGCTGGCCGGCGATCCCCTTGACTGACTGCTGCAGCCTGGCCGAGCTGTAGCCGACGCCTTTCTTGAACACCAGCTCCGGCTTGCGGATCACGGAAGCATCGTGCTCCAGGTCGCCGTCCAGCAGCACAAGGTCCGCCTGCATGCCCGGCGCGATCGTGCCGATCTCGCTGGAGCGGCCAAGATACTGCGCGGCATGGCTCGTGTAGATGGCCACGGCCTCGGCAGGTGTAAAGCCGGCGGCGACGAGCAGCTCGAAGGCCCGCTGGTCGCCATAGCCGGCAAGCACGCCGCCATACCCCGTGGGATCGCAACCCGCCATCAGCAGGCCGCCCGCCTTTGCAAACGCCCGTTCAAACTGCATTTCCTTGCTGAGCAGCACGCTCCAGTGCGAAGCAGCTGCATGCTGCGCGATCATGCCGCGCCGAGTCGCGTAGTCATCCCAGGAAAGTCCGCTGAGAGCCGTGTGGACCGGCTCCATGTTGTCGAGCGGCGGCTTGTCGGGCACAAAGCTTTCAAAGATCGCAAGCGTGGAGGTGACCGCGACGTGATGCTCCACCAGGGTCTGGATCATGCGCTGCACCGGCGCGCTGGTGATGTCGAGTGAGGCTGCCATCTCGGACATGGGGCCGCCCTGCCCCGGGCATACCCCGGGCTGCTTCTTCGAGTAGAACTCCGTATCCACCAGCAGGCCGTGCTCGAGATTGTCGATGCCCATCTCGGCTGCCTCGGTAAAGCCGATTGAGCAGAGGTGCCCGGTGATCTTGTCGCCCCGCTTGTGGGCGGCCGCGATGGCGGCAGCCAGCTCTGCCGGCGTGATGTGCATGTAGGCCTTGAACGAGGTGGCACCCCGGTCGCCCCAGTAGTTCACCAGCGCGCTGGCGTCATCGGGGCCGGTCAACTCGTGCAGCTGAATGCCGATGGTGGGCTTGCCCTCGAGGTACGGGCCGGTCACGTCGAGTGCTGGACCTGCCTGGCGGCCGGCATCGATCGCCTGCTTCAGCGCGAGATCCGCAAAGGGCTCGATGGAGCCCGCGGTGCGCGCCGTGGTGATGCCTGCCGCGAGATACAGGCGCGGCGCGCTGTCGGCCAGCTCGGCGTAGAGCGCGTTGCGGTCGGGTTCGTTGCCGGCTGCCGGGTAGAACATGTGTTCGTGCATGCCGATCAACCCGGGCAGCAGCGTCTTGCCGGAGGCGTCGATGACTGCCGCATCATCCGGCGGATGGATCCTCGACGAACTCTCCACTTGGGCGATCACGCCGTTGCGCAGCACCACGGTCTGGTCGTGCTGCGCGGGGCCACCCTGACCATTGATGACCGTCACATGGGTGAACGCGACCACCGGGGCAGTCTGGACCAGGAAGGCAGCCAAAGGATCAGCAGCCTTGATGGGTGCTCCAGCTGGTGGAGTCCTCTGCGCGAATGCGGCCAAGGCACAGCACAGGAAGGGTAGGAGAGGCAACAGCCGCGAGGGTGACATTGTGAGAGCGTCGCGGAGATCAGGCTGCCCGTCAAGTGCAAAGACGCGGTTGCGCGTGGTGGATCGCGAGGCCCGGTCAGACGCAGATGTCGTGCGCGCGGTCGTTATCTTTGCAGACAAAAACAAGAGCAGCCCGAAGGCTGCTCTTGTGTGGTCTGCATTGCGTGCTGCTTACGCGGGGGAAGGACTGCCTTCGGGGAAGCCACCGCCATGCTTCGGTTCCGGCTTCAGAACCTGCTGCACGTTTCCAGTTGGCGTGCCGCCTGAGGGTCCACCGGTCTGATCGAGCGGCGGCAGTTCCTGCCCGTCGATGATCATCCGGATCTCGGCACCGTCCAGCGTTTCGCGCTCCAACAGGGCCGTGGCCATCCGGTGCATCGCATCCTGTTTAGTGTCGAGGATGTGGTATGCCGACTGGTACGCAGTATCCACCTTGGAGCGAACCTCGGCATCAATCTGGCGGGCAGTCTCTTCCGAGAAGTCGCGATGCTGTGCAATCTCGCGACCAAGGAAGATCTGTTCTTCCTTCTTGCCGTAGGTCAGGGGTCCCAGATTGCTCATGCCGTACTCGCAGACCATCTTGCGGGCAAGTTCCGTGGCCCGTTCGATGTCGTTGCCGGCACCAGTCGTCATCTGCTTCAGGAAGATCTCTTCGGCAATGCGTCCGCCCATGAGAATGGCCAGCTGCGTATCGAGATAGTCCTTGGTGACAGTGTGGCGATCATCCACCGGCAGCTGCATCGTGACACCGAGTGCCATGCCGCGAGGGATGATCGTGACCTTGTGCAGCGGATCAGCATGGTCACGGGTTGCAGCGACCAGGGCATGGCCGGCTTCGTGGTAAGCGGTAACCCGCTTCTCCTCGTCGCTCAGCAGCATGCTTTTGCGCTCCGCGCCCATCATGACCTTGTCCTTGGCTGCTTCGAAGTCGATCATGAGCACTGCCTTGCGGTTTGCGCGAGCAGCGTTCAGGGCGGCTTCATTCACCATGTTGGCCAGGTCAGCACCGGAGAAACCGGGTGTGCCACGCGCCATAACGCGAAGATCCACATCATCCGCGGTGGGAACCTTGCGTGAGTGCACCGCGAGAACTTCTTCACGGCCACGCACGTCGGGACGGCCCACAATGACGCGACGATCGAAGCGGCCCGGGCGAAGCAGCGCGGGATCGAGCACGTCGGGACGGTTGGTGGCAGCGACCAGGATCACGCCATCGTTGGACTCGAAACCGTCCATCTCGACCAGCAACTGGTTCAGGGTCTGCTCACGCTCGTCGTGTCCACCGCCAAGGCCTGCGCCACGGTGACGACCCACAGCATCGATCTCATCGATGAAGATGATGCAGGGGGCGTTCTTTTTACCCTGCTCAAACAGATCGCGGACGCGGCTCGCACCGACACCGACAAACATCTCCACGAAGTCCGAACCGGAAATCGAGAAGAACGGCACATTGGCTTCGCCGGCAACGGCGCGGGCCAACAGGGTCTTGCCTGTTCCGGGAGGTCCGACGAGCAGGACGCCCTTGGGGATACGTCCACCGAGCTTCTGGAACTTCTGCGCTTCCCGCAGGAACTCGATAATCTCCTTGAGCTCTTCCTTGGCTTCGTCCACGCCGGCGACATCCTTGAACGTCACCTTCTTCTGCTGCATGGAGAGCAGGCGTGCTTTGCTCTTGCCGAAGGAAAGCGCCTTGTTGCCGCCGCTCTGCATCTGGCGCAGCATAAAGAACCACAGGGCGCCAATGATGATGATCGGGGACAGGTTCAGCAGAATCGGCAGCCAGGAGCTGCCACGGTTATCGCGAACCGTTACGGAAACATGGTTTTCCTGCAGAATGTCATAGAGATGGGGGTAGTTTGCCGGGACCGTGACGTGGTACGGCGTGCCGCTCTTCAGCTTGCCGTGCACCTCGCTGTCGGTGACCGTTGCTTCCTGCACCTGGCCGCCCTGGGCGTCCTGCAGGAAAGTCGAGAAGGACATGTCCTGCTCGTGACCCGCGCCTCCACCCTTCTGGAACACCTGCCAGAGGAGGATCAAGCAGGCAAAGATGAACACCCAGAAGATAATTGTTTTAACAGTCGAATTCACAGACACCCTCGCTTCTCTTCGAACGCACGCCTAAGGCGGATGCACCCACCTATATAGACGCGGTAGTGCCACTAACGAAGCAAACCTTGCTGCGTGATGCATCGATATGCTCAAAGAAGGCAGTCCCAGAGTATGGGAAGAGCTCCCGGCAACGTATCAGTGATTGTACGACGGGCAGGGCTGCTTAAGCCGGGAACTCAGGCCGATAAGTCCAGAATCCCGTATTACTCACAGGGTGCCGAGCGGGAATGCACGATGAGCACTGGTGTTGCGGCTCACCCGCTGCATCGCCTGCCTTGTCCGGTCGACGAATGCAATCTCCTTGCGGCATGCTGAGGGTGTGCGATCCGCCTCCGTATCAACGCTGTTCTCCGTCGAGCAGCTCCCCCGGGAACCCGGCTTGGGCTGGCTGTTTCAGGCGGAAGCGACTCCATGGCGCTGCTCCACCTGGCAGCCGGGCTCGCGAAGAAGCAGGGCTGGCTCCCGCAGGTGGTGCACGTACACCACGGACTGCGCGGGGCGGCAGCGGACGAGGATGCGGCGCTGGTGGAGCAACAGGCGCGGAGCCTGAGATTGCCCTGCCGCGTGCTTCGCGTGGATCTGGCAAGGCGTGCCCGGGTACTCAGGGTGGGCCTGGAGCAAGCAGGCCGGCTGTGCCGGTACGACTGGTTCCGCCGCCTGATGGAGCTGGGAGAGCTGGATGCGATCGCTACCGGCCACACCATGGACGATCAGGCGGAGACCGTGCTGCTGAAGCTGCTGCGTGGAAGCTGGACTGCGGGCCTCGCGGGCATCTACCCCGTGCTGCCTGCGGCCGACCTGCCCAGACTCGATGAGCCCCAACTCGGGGCGCCTGAACTGTCGCGTTCGGTTGCAGCGGCGAGCGGGGGTTCCGCGATTTTGCCGCCTGCGCACGTGCCACAGCGAAGCCGTCCACCAGGGGTGCTCGTTCGACCGCTGCTTGGCGCACGGCGCAGCGCACTCCAGGAGTGGCTCCGCGCAGAGGGGCTGCCCTGGCGCGACGATGCCAGCAACGACGAACTG
This sequence comes from Acidipila sp. EB88, assembly GCF_003858395.1. Lineage (GTDB taxonomy): Bacteria > Acidobacteriota > Terriglobia > Terriglobales > Acidobacteriaceae > EB88. The sequence continues at coordinate 924,779 of NZ_QWEV01000005.1, forward strand.
GTGTTCACACGCAACCGTATTCGCCACCAGCTTCTCCCATCCCTGATGGAGTACAACCCGAACATGACCGAACAGCTCGCCCAGACAAGCGCGCTTGCCCGCGATGAAGAAACCTATTGGCAGGCGGAGGTGGACCGGGTTCTGCCGGGCCTGCTGCTCCCGGGCCGCCCCGTACGCGGCGGCGGCCGATCCAGTTCCACCCTGCCGGGCGAGCAGTCGCTGGCGATCGAGGTAGAGCGGCTGCGCGTGCTCGCTCCAGCACTGGTGCGCCGACTGGTCCGCGCGGCGGCAGCAAGGCTCGGCGGCTCGCTCGACTTCGCCGAAACAGAGAGGGTGCTTGCCCTGCTGCAGGGCGCTGTCGGCAGCGTGCCCCGGCGGGAGCAGCTCGGCGCCAGCCTCCGGGCAGAACGCAGCCCTAGAGAGTTGCGCTTTGTGCGTGCGGAGCCCAAGGCGTTGGGCACTGTTGAGGATGTGCTGGTGAGTGTTCCAGGAGACGTGCAGGCGCTTGGCATCCAATTAAAGGTCGAGCTGGCGGCAGGCACCGCGGTCGCCGCGACAGGCGCATTGCCCCAGGCCACGCTGCGCGGCACACGGCCCGCAGACCGGGTCACACAGCGCTACTCAAGGGGCACGCCGCGCAGGATCAAGGAAGTGCTTGAGCGGATGGGCGTACCCTCCGAGGCACGTGCCGGATGGCCCGTACTTGTATGGCAGGGCGAAATCGTCTGGGTGCGCGGCGCGGTGCTTGAACCCACGCCGCTCTCGACCCAGTTGCACGTCACCTGGCAGGAGGGTTAGACCGGCAGCGCCTCCGCCGGAGTGCCGTCGGCAGGGATCGCCTCGGCGAGCCACTCGCTGAAGGCCTCCGGGTTCTGGTCGCGGCGCAGGAAGTTGCGCACCAGTTGACGGCCGGGTCGGGACCCGCCGGGTTCCAACACCTCCTTGCGGTAGCGGGTGGTGACCTCCTCGGCCAGAAGGTCGCCGGTGGCGAACTCCCGGAAGAAGTCGATCGCGATTACCTTGTCGAACAGGTAGGTGTAGTAGTTCGACGAGTACCCGGTGAGGTGCGTGAAGCTTGCGTGCAGCTTGTTGCCGTCTACCCACTCGTAAGGCAGAAAGCGCTTGTAGTCGGCCTCCAGCAGTTGCTCGAGATCCAGCGTCGCAGGATCGAGCCGGTGCGTATCGAGCGAGTAGCTGGTGTAGAAAAGCTGCGTGCGTACAGAGTCGGCGCGGCCGAATGCGCTGGCCCGGTTCATCCGTTCCACCAGGGCCTCGGGAATGGGCTCGTCGGTCTGGTAGTGGTGCGCAAACCGCGCCAGCAGCCCTGGGTCGCGGAAGAACTCCTCCAGCATCTGCGAAGGAACCTCGACAAAGTCGCCTTCCGTCGCAATGCCGCTGTTCCCTGCCCAACGCTGCTGGCCGCCCAGGATGGCGTGCATCAGGTGGCCGAACTCGTGCAGGTAAGTGCTGACGTCAGAGTGCTGCAGCAGGCCGGGATTGCCGTCCTTCGGCTCGGGGAAGTTGCAGATCAGCGCTGCCTCGGGAAGCTGTTGCCCCAGGATGCCAGGGATCAGCGGCGCGGCGGAGAACCACTTGTCCTTGCCTTCGCGCGGGTGCATGTCCAGGTAGAAGCGGCCCAGGCGTCCGTTTCCCCCACGCCGGTCCCAAACGTCCCACGTTGTGACACTCGGGTGCCACACCTCGGCATCGTCCACCGGCTCGAACCGCACGCCAAACACTGCCTCAACCAGCGAGAGCACGCCCGACTGTACGCGGGCAAATGGAAAGTAGGGGCGCACAGCCTGCGAGTCAAACGCGAACTCGGCCCGGCGGTACTGCTCCATCCAGAAGCCCCGGCTGGCGGCATCGATCGCAGCGGGTTCGGCAACGCCCGCGGCGCGCGCGGCCTGCTGCGCAAAACCAAGCAGCAGCGCATACTCCCGCTCGGCACCCTGGCGGGTTGCGACTTCCAGTTCGTCCAGGAACTGCTGCATCTTGGCGGAGGACTCCATCATCTGGTCCGCGGTAGCCAGGTCGGCCCAGGTCGAGAAGCCCAGGAGGGCCGCGATCTCGCCGCGCACCTTGAGCAACTCCTGCAATATCGGCACATTGTGTGGGAACGCGCGCGTTTGGTAGGCGAGGAACATGCGGCGGCGCAGCGCAGCATTGGTCGCGAAGGTCATCACCGGCAGGTAATCCGGAAACTCGGTGGTGAGCACGATGCTGCCGGTGTGCTCGCCTTCTGTCCTTGCCGGGTGGCTCGCGACAAAATCCTCCGGCAGCCCGGCGAGTTCCTCAGGCGACTCGACGATCACGGTGCCGACACTCTCCTGCACGTTGCGCCCAAAGGTAAGCGACAGCATGGTCGCCTGCTCCTGCAGGGCGCGAAGCTGGTCGCGCACGGCTTCTTCGCGGTCCACACCGGCCAGGCGATAGCCCAGGAGCGTGCGGTCAAGGTAATGTGCCGTCGCGGGGTCGTCGGTTGGCATAGGAATCGCGCCCAGCGCCTGGTACACCGCACGGTTGAGCCCCAGCGCCACGCCTGCCTGGGCCACGAGCTGCAACTGGGCCTGCGCGGTATCGCGGATGCTTTTGTCGGGATGCACAGAGTTCAGCAGCGAGAGCTGGGAGCCGGCAGCGCTGAGCACCGCGACTGCGTCATCGTAGCGACGCAGTGTGTGCTCGAGTGTGCGCGGATGATTGCCGTCGGTGACGCCATCCACAAGACGTGCGTGCTGATCGAGGGCTGCCGCCACCCATGATTCGAGCGCGGGGGCGCTGGCAACGAGCCAGGGATGGGAAAGACCGGTGGATGCAGGCACGCGCATTGCCTGCGTACGCCCATCGGGCAATTGAGAAGTTTGATCCATACGGTTTAGATTGCATCGTCGCCCGGAGGGAAGCAAGCCGCTCGGCCGATCGCACAGGCTGCGGTTGCAGCGAGTGGAAAAACAGTGCCCAGCTTGTTCTTTGCACCCCGGCCAGCAAGCGACTAGCATCAGCCACAGTCCGTGCCGATTGGCCGCACACCAGATTCCATTCTGAAAGCGAGCGTCGCTGTGCCCCCTGTCCTGCCTCCAGTCCGCAGGCTTCGTGATCACTTCGCCCCTGTCTGCGTCGCAGTTGCGGCGCCGAACCCTGCCCTTCTTTTCGAACAGGCAGCCACCGCCGTGCAGGAGAGCTCCTTCGAAGCTCCGCTGATCGAGCTGCGCATGGACGCGCTGGACGAGCCGGAAGCGGGTGTTCTCGCCTTCGCCGCGTTTCGCTGCGCCCATCCCGGGGCCGCGCTCCTGGTCACCTGTCGCCGGACGGATGGCGGAGGGGCGTATACGGGCACCCCGCAGGAGCAGTTGACGCTGCTGGCCCGCTTCGCGGTGGCCGGCGCATCGGTGATCGACCTGGAGCTCGAGACCCTTGAAGTCGTCGCGCCAAGCGCACTGGAGCAGTGGGCCGACATCCTCGAGAGAAGCGGCACGCTGGTGCTGGTGAGCGCCCATGACTTTGAGCGTACGGGCGACCTGGACAGAACGCTGCGACGGCTGCGCACCCTGGGCAAGCCCTGCAGGGCCGCGGTTTACAAGGTGGTGTCCACGGCAGAACGGCTGGCTGACAATCTCGCGATGCTTGAGTGGATCGAGCGTGCCTCCCGTGAAGTCCCCGTAGTGGGAATTTGCATGGGGGAGGCCGGTTTGCCCAGCCGGGTCCTGGCACTCAGCGCGGGGGCGCTCTTCACCTTTGCCGCCACATCGGCCGGAGCGGGCACGGCTCCCGGCCAGGTCACCGCGGAGAAGCTGCTTCGCCAGTACCGGGCCGACCTGCTGCGCCGCGCGAAACATTACGGCGTCGTGCGCGATGTGGATGCGCCGGAGGGCGCTGCCCGCGCGTTCCAGGCGGAGAATCCTGCGATTGAGGAGACCCGTCTTTACGGAGTGGCCGGTAACCCGGTCAGCCATTCCCTATCCCCGGCAATGCACAATGCGGCCTTCCAGGCGGCGGGTGTGGACGCGGTGTACCTGCCACTGCATACCACCTCGGTCGACGATCTCCTTGCGTTTGCAAAGGCGCTGCCGCTGTCGGGGCTGAGCGTCACCATGCCGTGGAAGGTCGATATTCTGCCGTTCCTGGCCGAGGTGGATCCTCTTGCGCGCTCGATCGGTGCGGTCAACACGGTGGTCCGCCGCGAGGATGGATCGCTGCTCGGCATGAACACCGATGCCGCGGCGGTTGTGGAGCCTTTGCGCCAATACTTCGACCGCAGGGCCGGAGACGCGGGAGGAGCGAACAGCCTTGATGGGTTGCGCGTGCTGCTGCTGGGTGCCGGGGGCGCGGCGCGGGCCGCGGCGTTCGGGCTCAGGGCAGAGGGCGCGCTTGTGTCGATCCTGAACCGGACTCTAACTTCTGCAGAACACCTGGCGCAGGAGAGCGGGACGCGCGTCCATGTGCCCGACGAAGCACAGCCCTACGATGCCGTGATCAACGCGACGCCGGCCGGGATGCTGGGTCAGCCGCAGGCGCTGCCCCTTGTGGACGCAGCGCTGCTGCGCGGGGTGCGCGTTGTGTTTGAGATGGTGTACCGGCCCACGGAGACTCCGTTGACGCTGCTGGCGCATTCACTTGGCATCGACGTGATTTACGGGCTGGAGATGTTTGTGCACCAGGGCATGCGGCAGTGGGAGCTTTGGACGGCGCAACCCGCACCAATGCCTGCGATGCGGGCGGCGCTGGAACAGGCGTTGCAGGAACAGGAAGCGGCGGCAGGGGATACTGGATCAGGATCTGTGCAGCCCGGCGCGGCACCAGCGAAACCGCAGTAGATGGGCAACAGGGAGAAATGATGGCTAAATACGGTGCCGTGGATCGCATGATGGACCTTGCTACGAGCAAAACTCCGCGGGAACGGGCCGAGGGTGATCGCAAAAGCTCCGCCGAGGCGGTTCTGGAGCGCCAGGTGTCGGCAACGGAGCCCGTCCTCGCTGCTGCGAAGCTGCCGCAGACTGTCGTGACGCCGGCCGTCACTGGAGATGTGGCAGAGCCTGTACCGACTCCTGCTTCCACCACGCTGGCTGCCCCAGCGGCGCGTCCGGGTGAGCGCGGGCGCAGGATCCTGGACGCCCTGCGCCCGCTGCTACCCGCGGTAGGCGGCATGCTGCGCATGGTGGATCACGGAGGTGTGCAGACGGTGGCGCGCCTCCTGCCGCTCCTGGCGGGTGGCGGCCCGACACTCAATCCGGCAGGTTCTGCGCAGGGGCCCGCTGCTTCGGCCGCAGAGCAGCGACAGATCGCCGCGCTGCTTTTGGAGCTGGAAACGCAACACCAGGCAATCACGGAAGAGCTTCACCAGGTGAAGGAGCAGTTGCAGGCCCGGGAAGAACAGTTCCGTCGCACGCGCGAGTCGCTTGAGCGTACGGTAGCCGAACAAGGCACACTTGCTCACCTGCTGCACCAGCTCGGTGACCGGTCCCGGCTTCTGACAGCCGCGGTCATTTTGCTGTTCATGCTGGTCATCGCGCAGATGACCCTGTTCGTGATCTTTATGCACCGCTAAAGCGCAGGCCGCAAGGAAATAAGTGACCGCGGCTGTAACCTACCTGCTCACAACTGTTTACCGAGAGGTAAACGCCGCGCGTTTTTGATTGCCAATCCTTATTTGTGGCCGCTACGATGCTCGCAATTACTTGAAGACGCGCAATGATTCGGGAAATATCTTCCTGGGTGTTTGTCTCGGCCTGGACCACCTGGCGGAAATTGCGTCTTCGCTACTCATCGGAACGCTAGCCGCGGAGGCTCTTCAATGGCGTGGTATGCCTACTGTGTGACAGAAAAACAAGCCTTTCCCGCACTACTCAGACATCGCAAGCCTGTACCGTTGGAGTCTGTAACCGGAGTTGAAGGGAATCAGGTTTTTCTTTATCCAGCCAGTGACTTAGCAGTTCTTGTTTCTGAACATATCCCCACAAACAATCCCAATCCCCAGAATGCCAAGGATCACGCGCGCGTGATTGCGGACTGCTTCAAGATCTCCACCGTACTTCCCTTCCGCTACGGCACCGTGTTCGCGAACGATGAGTTGCTCCGCCGTTCGATCCGCTCCAATCAGAAACATTTCCTGGCCAATCTGGCGTCGCTGCACGGCAAGTGCGAGATGCATATCAAGTTGACGCTTGAAGATTGCTGTCGTGAGCAGATACGCGACTTTCTCGCTGCTGGAACCGGCACCGGCCGTACCTACCTGACTGATCTGCGCGAAACGGCGACCCGCCAGCGTGAGCGGCAGACCCGCGCCCGGTCGCTCTCCATGCAGCTCAACCGTATGTTTGCTCCCGTTGCGGAAGAGATCAGCTGCCGGCGCCTGGAGTCGGGCAAAATGCAGCTGGACGTAAGCCACCTGATCTCATCCCGGCTGGTGGAGCGCTACCAGAACAAGTTCCTGATGGCTCGTGAGCAGATGCGGGATTGCCAACTGCAGCTGTCTGGTCCGTGGCCGCCGTACCACTTCGTCCACAGCCTGACTCGCCCAACGGCACCCGCGCCCATGCTGCCGCAGGCGCGCGCCGTTCCAGCCTAGGTCTCAGCGCCAGCAAGGATTGCTGTCGATACGCTGCACGCCCACAGGGTTCCCGGCACCAGCCGGTTTCCCGGGAGTGCGGCGTTTGCTTTTGCAGGGCATACCTTGACCACTGCTTGACCCGAATACACCGGCTGCGGCAGGACGTCTCGCAGGCATGAATCAGGGATGAGGCTGCTTGCCTGCCAGGAGAAGCGCGTTCTCACTCTTGCGGCGACTCTCGCCCGCATGGTTGATCTTGCTCCAGAACGCCCAGAAATAATCCACGGCGGAAAGCACCGAGATGGCAGCCATGAAGTAGATCGAGGCGACGGAGATGGCATCTACCGGAAAGACGAACCAGCCGATATACCAGTTCTGCCAGCGGTGATCCAGCACGGCGGCGATCACGGAGACAATCTGGATCACCGTCTTGAGCTTGCCGAGGTCGCTTGCCGAAATCGTGAAGCCTTCAGAGCTGGCAATGGAGCGCAGTCCACTCACCAGGAACTCGCGGCCAATCACCACCGTGGCGATCCACGGCTTCACAATGTGTGGGTTGTACTGCACCAGCGCGATAAAGGCTGCCGTCACCATGAGCTTGTCAGCTAGTGGATCGAGCAGAGTGCCCAAGGTCGTGACCTGCCCGTTCTTGCGGGCCAGGTACCCGTCTACCCCGTCCGTGACGAAGGCGAGCAGGAAGAAGATCGCGACGAACAACTCCTGACCACCGGGAACTCCTCGCAGGGGGAAGTGCGGGGATAGCATCCAGATCAGCAGAGGCACGCAAAGAATGCGGCTGGTCGTGATGGAGTTTGGGAGGTTCACACGCGTCTGGTATGTCGGGCGGATTCGGGCGGGGCAACTTCATTATGCACCAGCCCGATGCAAGGACCTCAACCGAGGCTAGCTGCGGGGCGACGGAATACAGCGGAAGACGGTCAGCCTGGCGCCGGAAGCTATCGCCCCTGAGAGCCAAACTGCCTTCCGGAGATCAGCTCATACGCGGGATGCAGCCGCGGCCCTCGACACAGACGGTGTTTGCACCCGCCGAGCGGGCCTGTTCCAATGCCTGGATTGCACTGTCGATAAGACTTTCGCGCGGTGTGCCACGCTTGGCCCGCATGCTTGCCGCGCCAACGGTCACGGTTGAGTAGTGCCGGCGCTGGCCGGCAAAGACCGGCATCTCCTCCACGCAGCCACGCAGGCGCTCCGCGATCTGAGTTGCGCCATCGGTGCCGACTCCGGGAAGCATGACGACGAAGTGATGATTGTCAAAGCGTGCCACCATGTCATCCGAGCGGCGCAAGCTGTCTTTCAGCAGATTCGCGACCTGGCCCTGCAGCAGTTCGGAGAAGCGGAAGCCAAGGTCACGCTTTTGTTCGGCGAAGTTGTCGATGGAGAAGAACAGCAGAGCCACGGCACTGCGGCGGCTTGCGGCCTGGTCCCACGCGGCGCGGAACCGCATGTCAAACGCCAGCCGGTTGCCAACGCCTGTTTCCGGGTCCAGGTGACGGCTGCCTTCGGGCGTCGCCTCGCCGGGTACCCCGGCAAAGGCTGCCTGACGCAGCAGCAGGAAGTCACGACGCGCCTCATTGTGGCGCACGCTGGCCAGCAGGATAAGCAGCGCCGCGGCGAAGCCCGGCGCCCAGATCGATTCAAAGATGACGGAGTTTCCGACCGAGTGGCTGGCCGGCCCAAGCAGCAAAGACACGGCATCCGCGCACAAAGCAAGCAGGGCGGAAGGAATGGCCCAGTGGCGCGGCAGCACCGTGAGCCACCCGACAAACAGCATCAGCAGGCCGACGCCCGTCTGCATGGGCAGAAGCTGCTGCGCCGTGTTGAAGGGCACTGCGGCCAGCAGGGCCACCACCAGCAGGGTCGAGAACAGCACCAGGATTCCGCGACCCGCGTCCTTGACCCGGAAAGAGTTCGGAAGCAGCAGGATCACCAGCAGCAGCAGCGTGATCGGGGCGCCGCGCACAGCAAAGGTGGTGGGTGAGAGGTGCAGCAGGCTGCGCTCGGCGATGAGCAGCACGTGAAAGATCAGCCCGGCACCCAGCAGGGCCGGCAGAGTTCCTGCGGACGGGACGGTAGCCTGCATTTCGGCGAACTCCATCTCGAGTTCAGTTGGAAAGCGGCCCGGTCGCGGCTTTGCGGCGGGCGGGCCGGGTACTGCTTGCTTCAAGGATTCTGAGATGGAGGATTCGAACATGAGGTCCCTATCGGCTTGACCATGGATCACAACAGTTGACCTAGAAGGACACCCGCTTGTGGTTCCCATTTTTGCATGGGCGCCTCCCGAAACAGCAGCCCGAGCGTCGCCCTCGCAGGCCCTCGCATTACCGCGGTACTGAAAGACGCCACCCTATATGCTGCCGCCAGGGATACGGCACGGAGCAAGAGCGACGGGAGGCCCCTGACGACTGCATCGTCAGAGCTGCCCTGCCGGAGCCACCCTTGATGGAGCGAACAGCACCCACGACCTTGCCGTCGCCACGGCAGCAGGGACGAACTCAGGCGTAGATGCCACGTTGCTTGATGGCGAACGCCACCCGGTCCATCGCCAGCATGTAGGCGGCGATCCGATTGTTCACCGCATGTGCTTCGGCATAGCGCACCACATCTTCAAAGCTGTCGGCGAGGATGGCTTCGAGCCGCTCGTTGACGGTGTCCTCTTTCCAGAAGTAGCCCTGCCGGTCCTGCACCCACTCGAAGTACGAGGCCGTGACGCCTCCGGCATTTGCTAGGATGTCCGGGATCACGAAGATGCGCTTCTCGGCAAGGATGTCGTCGGCGACCGCGGTGGTCGGCCCGTTTGCGCCTTCGGCCACGATGCGTGCCTTGATGCGATCCGCGTTGCGGCTGGTGATGACGTTTTCCATGGCAGCCGGAATCAGCACCTCGCACTCGGTTGTCAACAACTCATCCGGATCGGCTGCCTCGGCCCCGCGGAAGTCCAGGATTGTGCCATTGCGCAGGCGATGCTCGGCGAGCGCATGGATGTCGATGCCGTCACGGTTGAACAGTCCACCGTCGTACTCGGCGATGCCGATGATCTTGTAACCGGCCTCCATCATAAGCCGGGCCGCATTGGAGCCGACATTGCCGAACCCCTGCAGGATCACGCGGCAACCTTCGCGCGGCATTTCCAGGAAGCGCAGAGCTTCATCACAGACCTTGCGCACACCTCGCCCGGTCGCTTCCCTGCGGCCCCGCGAACCGCCGATGGACAAAGGCTTGCCGGTAACCACGCTGGTTACCGTCTGGCGCATGTGCATGGAGTAGGTGTCCATGATCCATGCCATGGTCTGCTCGTTGGTTCCCAGGTCCGGGGCGGGTACATCCTTTTCCGGTCCGATGAAGTCAATGATCTCCGCGGTGTAGCGACGCGTGACGCGCTCAAGCTCCCCCTGGGACATCGTCTTGGGATCGCAGATCACTCCGCCCTTTGCGCCACCGAACGGGATGTTCACGACAGCGCACTTCCATGTCATCCAACTCGCCAGTGCCCGCACTTCGTCGAGCGTGACGTCGGGCGCGTAGCGAATGCCGCCCTTGCCGGGGCCACGCGCCTGGGAGTGCTGCACGCGGTAGCCGGTGAACACTTCAAAGCGGCCGTCGTCCATCTGCACCGGAAAGTGCACGATGATCTCGCGGGAGGGCTGGCGCAGCACTTTCCAGAGTCCGTCCTCCAGGTTCAGCTTGCGTGCCGCGTAATCAAAACGGGCAGCTTGCGCTTCCCAAGGATTAATTTCCTGCTCGAGCGATATGGTCGTTGCCATGCTTCTTCTCTCCCCTGCCCTTGGAGGGGTCAGGTTTCCAGCTATGCGCCGGACGGTACAAACGCACCGAGTATAGGCTTCGCTCCGTGCGCCAGCAAGGCAGCGGCGCCACGCGGAGGTTCGCTGGTCACTGATCAAGTCGGCAAGTGCCGGTCTGGGCGAAGCCCGGCGGGAGCTGGATGGACGCGGCCATCCTTTCACCTACCTTCCTGGCCATTTACCATGGCCAGTACGCCATGCCAGATTCTGCCTACTCCCTGCCTGCTTCCCAGCCTTCTCGCGATCAGTTCATGGCTCTTGCGCAGACACATACGCTGGTGCCGTTGTACCTGACGCTCAACGCTGACCTGGAGACGCCGGTCACCGCCTTTCTTCGCCTCACCGCCGACGACGCCTCCGAGTGTTTCCTGCTGGAGTCTGTAGAAGGAGGCGAGAAGATAGGCCGATACACCTTTATCGGCGTGCGCCCGTTTCGCAAGATCATCGCGCGTGGTACGGAGCTCACCGTGAGCGAGCGTGGCACAACCACCCGGCTGGAAGGCGATGTATTCGAGACGCTCCAGGCTGCGCTGAGCGGCCACACACCGGCGCGGCTGCCGGGGCTCCCTCCCTTCACGGCTGGAGCGGTAGGCTTCTTCGCCTATGACGTGGTCCGGCAGATCGAGCAGCTGCCGGCGACCGCGGTGGATGAGCTGCACGTGCCGGACGCGTGCCTGCTCTTCTTCGATGAAGTGCTCGCGTTCGATTACGTGCGCAAGGAGATGGTGCTGATCGTAACGGCGGATGTGCGCGAGCGCGGCGCGGAGGAAGCTTACGCAGCCGCGCAGCTCCGTCTGGAAGACTTTGCGGCCCGGCTGGCTCGCCCCATCCCCGAAAGCGCGCTGCATCCGCCCGTGAAGCCCGGGAGCGCGCTTGCCGTGGTGTCACGCACAAGCGAGTCCCGCTTTCTCGATTCGATCGCGCAGGCCAAGGAGTACATCGCAGCCGGCGACATCTTCCAGGTGGTGCTGTCGCAGCGCTTCGATGTGACACCCGGCGTGGATCCTTTCCGGATCTACCGCTCGCTGCGCGTGGTGAATCCTTCGCCGTACATGTACTTCCTGCGGCTGGCGCTCGATGACACGCCGTCCAGTGTGCTGACGCATATCGTGGGCTCGTCTCCCGAGCTGCTGGTGCGTGTGACAGGCGACAAGGTTGAGTACCGGCCCATTGCCGGAACACGTCCGCGCTCGGCCGACGAGGAAGAAGACAGGCAGATCGCAGAGGAGCTGCTTGCCGATGAGAAAGAGCGCTCCGAGCACGTGATGCTGGTCGACCTGGGCCGCAACGATGTGGGCCGGGTGAGCGAGTTCGGCAGCGTGCGCGTGCGCGATCTGATGCACATCGAACGCTACTCGCACGTGATGCACATCGTGAGTGCCATCGAAGGACGCCTGCGCAAGGACCTGGATGCCGTAGATGCATTCCGGGCCTGCTTCCCTGCCGGCACACTCTCTGGCGCTCCCAAGATCCGGGCCATGGAAATCATCGAGGAGCTGGAGCCGGCGCGACGCGGCGTCTATGGTGGCGCAGTGTTCTACGCGGACTACTCCGGCAACTTTGACTCCTGCATCGCGATTCGCACCCTGCTCCTGCAGGGCGAACCGGGCCAGGAGCGCGGCTGCGTGCAGGCCGGGGCAGGCATCGTCGCGGACTCGGTTCCGGAGCGCGAACATGAGGAGTGCCAGAACAAGGCCAAGGCGGTGCTGCGCGCGATCGAACGGGCCCGCGGTTAGCTGTTACGCAGCATTGGATCGGGCGCTTCGCCGCCACACTTTGTTGGTCCTGAGAACATCGAATGCAGCAGGTGCTTTTGCACAGGCGCGCAGGGTGCAACCTCGCCTCCCGGGCGCTGCTCTCAACACCCAGGTCTTGCGCCTCAGGTATTGATCCGAAAGCGCTCCCCTTACGATTCCAAGTCCGTCCGCTCCTTGAGAGCGGTCCCACCCGAAAGAGACAGGAACAAGATATGGCGACTTCTCCAGTAGCGAACCCGACCACCGTTGCGGCATTCTTCATCACCGAGACACGTGCAGCGCAGGCAATTACCGCGTTGACCAGCGCAGGCTTCCACGCGCACGAGATTGGCGCGGCAACCAATGGCGAGTTCTCCGGCGTCGACACCATGCCAGCCGCCTCGTCTCCCAGTTCCGCAGGCAACCTCGGCGGCAAGACCGAGGCGATGTGGGACAAGGTGAAGAACTTCTTTGACGGCAGCGAGAGCACCAGCAACGAAGGTGGCATCGAGCAGTACGCCGACGAGCATGCTCGTGACCGCTCATCGCACGAGATCACTGGTGGCTCCGCGTATGAAGCACACGACGTGAGCTCATCGCTTGAGGGGATGTCGCTGCCCGAGTCACAAATCGAGTACTTCGAGCGCAAGCTGCAGTCGCGCGCCGGTGGAGTGGTCGTCACTGTGAATGCAGGTGGCCGTGCGCAGGAAGCACAGGCGATCCTGGAAGAGCACGGCGGCGACCTCGGAAGCACAACCAGCGGCGCCTATGAAGCAACCAGCGCAGTCGCGGCGACCAGTGCCTCGGAAGCAGACGTGCTGCCCGTTGCCGCGTCGGCAGTGGAGCCGGCCGCCGGCACACAGCGTATCCAGTTGCTCGGCGAGGTGCTGCGCGTGCACAAGGATCGTGTCAGCCGCGGCGAAGTGCGCATCCGCAAGGAGATCATCACCGAGCAGCAGATGGTGCAGGTACCGGTGACGCATGAAGAGCTGGTGATCGAGCGCATCCCCGTCACGGGTCAGACTGCCGTACAAGGCGCTATCGGCGAGAACAGCGAGGTTCGCATTCCCTTGTCCGAGGAAATTGCCTCGCTCGACAAGCAGACCATTGTCCGCGAGGAAGTCGCGATCGGCAAGCGGGCGGTTGAGGAAGTGCAGGAAGTCGGTGGCGCGGTGCGTCACGAAGAGCTGCAGGTAGAAGACGCGACGGATGCAACGGTCCGCACGTCCGACTCGATTGTTCCCCGTACGTAGTCAGCAGCAGCGTTCCATGCGCAATGTCGTGAGCAAGCAAAGAGGGGTGCGGCGCGAGCTGCACCCTTTCCTTTGGTGTCAACGGGGTGGACGACCGAACGCCAAACAGGGCATGCTCGAACGCATATGCTTCGGCCGATCCTAGCAACACTGCTCGCTCTTTCCTCTGGCACCCTTTTGGCCCAGACCGCCCCCACGCCTACCGCTACTCCCTGGTGGAAGGGCGCAGTGCTCTACGAGATTTATCCGCGCTCGTTCCAGGACTCGAACGGGGATGGCGTGGGCGATCTGAACGGCATCACCAGCCGCTTGGACTACCTGCAGAAGTTGGGGATCGACGGCATCTGGATTGCGCCTGCGTACCCGTCACCTCAGGTTGACTTCGGCTACGACATCTCGGACTACGAAGCGATTGATCCGCAGTATGGCACCATGGCGGACTTTGAAAAGCTGGTGGCTGCAGCCAAGCAGCGGCACATCCGCGTGTTGATGGACATGGTGCTGAACCACACCTCGGACAAAGATCCGTGGTTTGTGCAGTCCAAGTCGTCACGCACCGACCCCAAGCGTGACTGGTACGTGTGGCGCGACCCCAAGGGCTACGACAAGGACGGCAAGCCGATTCCACCCAACAACTGGCAGAGTGTGTTCGGCCACTCCGCGTGGGAGTGGGACGCCGGGACGAAGCAGTTTTACTATCACCGCTTCTACGTGCAGCAGCCGGATCTGAACTGGCGCAACCCCGCGGTTGAAAAGGCGATGTTCGACGTGTTGCGCTTCTGGCTCGACAAGGGCGTGGCGGGTTTCCGCCTGGATGCGATCCCTTCGCTGTTTGAGGATCCTGCGATGCGCAATGAACCGGAAAAGGGTGGCACCAACGCGTACGGCGATCCCAACCTGAACACGATCTACACCGACAATCTGCCCGAGGTGCACGGTGTGATCGCACGCATGCGCAAGGTGGTGGCTGCGTACCCGGATGACCGGGTGCTGATCGGCGAAACCTACCTGCCCAACGTGGAAGAGCTGGATAAGTGGTACGGCGGCGCAGCCAAGAACGAGTTGCAGCTACCCATGGACATGCTGCTTGGCTTTGGCTCGGGCTATGCCGGGCACGGCAAGCTCGACGCGACGTTCTTCCGCAACACAATCAACGCGGCGGAAACAAAGCTTCAGGGCTCCGAGCCGCTGTTCGTGTTCTCGAACCATGACAATCCACGCGACTGGGACCGCTACTCCGATGGCGTGCACGATCTCCAGATCGCCAAGATTCTCGCCACCATGCTGCTGACCACCCGGGACACAGCCCTGCTGTATTACGGGGAAGAGCTTGGCATGAAGACGCACACGCCGACCCGTGTCGAAGATGTACAGGACCCGATCGGCAAGCTCGGCTGGCCCAAGGAAAAGGGCCGTGACGGAGAGCGCACACCGATGCAGTGGACTGCCGACGCGCAGGCAGGCTTCTCTACGAACGCGCACACCTGGCTGCCGGTCGCGGCGGACCATACCACGCTCAACGTGGTGAGCGAGGAGCAGGACCCGAACTCGCTGCTGCGCTGGTACCAGCAGCTCACGCACCTGCGCGACAGCAACCCCGCGTTCGCCCCTGACGCAAAGATCAACGTGCTGATGAACACGGCTGCCGATGTGCTGGCCTATACGCGTGCCGGCGCGGACGGCAAGCTGGTACTGGTCGCGATCAACATGAGCGACGCGCCGCAGACGCTGGATACCTCGGCGTACGTGGGCACGGGTGCGCTGCACACGCTGGCAGCCAGCAACGCGCCGCAGAACAATTCAGTGAAGAGCAAGCAGGTGACGCTGCCGCCCTTCAGCGTCTGGGTAGCTGAGCAGGGGCAGTAGCGCTGCCCGGCAGGCTGTGCGCGGCGCCCGCGAAGTGCAGGCGCTGCGAGCCTCCCTTAGTGAAAGGACGCTGCCGCAGTAAACTAGCGCCATGGTCTTTGTGCTCGACAACTACGATTCGTTCACCTACAACCTCGTCCAGTACATGGGCGAACTGGGCGCGGAGATGGTGATCCGCCGCAACGACGAACTGTCGGTGGACGAGGTCGAAGCACTCGCGCCGGAGCGGATCCTGCTTTCGCCCGGGCCCTGCACACCGCAGGAAGCCGGGATCTCGATCGAGTTGATCCAGCGCTTTGCCGGCAAGGTGCCGATCCTGGGCGTATGCCTCGGGCACCAGGCGCTGGGTGCTGCTTTCGGCGGCTCGGTTGTGAGGGCGCCCAAGCTGATGCACGGTAAGACCAGCGAGGTGGAGCACGATGGCAAGACCATCTTCTCGAACATTGCAAGCCCGATGACCTGCACCCGCTATCACTCGCTCATCGTGGCGGATGAGGGCCTGCCAGCGGAGCTTGAAGTATCGGCGCGCACGGCTGACGGCATCATCATGGGGCTGCGCCACCGTGAGTTCCCGGTGGAAGGGGTGCAGTTTCACCCGGAGAGCGCGCTGACCCACGATGGCAAGCGGCTGGTGCAGAACTTCCTCGAGCTGTGACAAGGTTGGGTTTAGCCCGAAGCAAGCGAATGGCGAAGCACGGCGAACAGGATCAGGAGCGACATCGCATCATGCATGTGTATCGGACCCTTGCGGCGGCCATCCCCGTGCTTCTTGTTCCGTTTGCGGGCTCAGCGCAAGCCAACACTCCCGAGCATCCCGCCTCGCAGGCTGTCGCCTCCGTGGCCACGCAGGGCGTCAGTCTGCATGGCGCGATCAGCGTGGCAGATGGCCGCGCGCAGATCGCCAACAATGGCGACATCACGGCGGCCGACAAATCCGCAGCCGTGATGCTGGCCCGGGGCGGCCAACTGCTGGTCTGTGCCAGCACTACCATCCACATCGCCAAGGATGCGGTGCCGCAGGCAAATAGCAAGCCGGCTGACGCGGGATTGATGTTCTCCCTCGACCGCGGCGCGTTCGAGACCGACTACCTGCCAGCCTCGTACTCCGACGTGGTGATGACACCCGACCTGCGACTGCTGATCTCGCCGCCAGGTGCAGCCCACCTGAAGCTGCGCGTGAACGAGCAGGGCGACACCTGCGTGGACAACGCCGGCGAAAATGCCCCGTACGTCACCGTGAGCAGCCTGTCCGAGGGCGGCGTATACCGCGTGCGTCCAGGGCAGCGGGTACTGTTTGTGAAGGGTTCGCTGCAAGAGGTGGTGGACAACGAGCGGGAGCCCTGTGGGTGTCCGGTCGAAGCGCCCACACCTGCCCTTGCTGTCGGTGGCAAGCCCGCAGGCGGCCCATCTTCGAAACTCTCGGACACGGAATTTCCGCTGGCGGTGAGTGAAGGTTTGAAGCCGCCGCCCGGGCCCTCGAGCGAGGTGATCGTGCCAGCCGGCCAGCCGCATGCGCAGGTTGCCGCGACGCTTTCCTCCACTGAACCGCCAGGGCCTCCGCCGCCTGAACCAGCAGTGTCCGCGGCAGCGAAGCCAGTTCCTGTGCCAACGAAAGCTGCCCCGCGTGGCGGGTTCTTGCACTCGGTAGGGCACTTCTTCTCCAGGGTCTTCGGAGGCAGCTGACGCGGAAGTCCGCAAGCCAGGTCAACGGCCGAACATGTAGCTGAAGCCAGTGGCGAGAGAGTTCTGGTGAGCCCCCGCTAGGGCAGCTCCTTGCGCCCGGCGGTTGATCGCCGTGGGATAGAATGGGGCTGGCGACCAGGAGCTGCTGCCATCCTGCCTGCATATCTCGCGCTGCTTCAGTGCGTTTCATTCCGATCCAAGATTCAAGGAGCCTCCCCGTATGGCGATCCCCGCCACCCAGATGCGTCCGGGCATGATCATCAAGTTCAACAACGAGCTGCACACCGTGTTCGCCGTGGAGCACCGTACCCCCGGCAACCTGCGCGCATTCATCCAGGCCAAGCTGCGCAACCTGCGGACCGGCGCCATGTTCGAGCATCGCTTCCGCTCGCCCGACCCGATCGATCGCGTCATCGTGGATGAGCAGTCGATGGAGTTTCTGTACAGCGATGGCGATGACTACTACTTCATGGACACCACCAGCTACGAGCAGCTCAACCTCAAGCGCGACACGCTGGGCGATGCCGTGGAATACCTGACGCCCAACCTGCAGATCACTGTTTCCATCTTCGACGGGGTGCCGGTCGGCATCGACCTGCCGGGCACCGTGGAGCTGACCGTGATCCAGACGGAGCCCGGGCTGAAGTCGGCAACGGCCTCCTCCGTGACCAAGCCCGCCACCACGGAAACCGGCCTGGTCGTGCAGGTGCCGCCCTTTATCAACGAGGGCGAGAAGATCCGCGTGGACACCGCGGAAGGCGTTTACCTTTCGCGCGCTTAAACCCAACGCATTCGTTGCTCAGCAAAGGCGTCGCGAAAGCGGCGCCTTTGTATTTGTGTGCCACGTGTGCTGCGGTATTTGGCTCAAAAGTTACGTTGCCCGCCAGCAGGCAGGCAGCTAGGATGGCAGACACCATGCACTGGCAAAAGGGTTTTCAGCGAATTCGTCTCGTCGGTACGGTAGCACTTGTGCTGGGCGCTGTGTTGCTGCTCGCGGTGGTGCTCACACAGTCACTCGGCTATGCACCGGATCACGCGTTTGCGCAGCTTTACAGCGCCTTTTGGCCACTCGGGCTGATGCTGCTCGTTCTGGGAGCGCTGCTGTGGGTGGCGGTGTGGGTGCTGACGGGTTTTCTGCCTCCGGACACTGTGGGTCGGTCTGCACCGGGCGAGGCAACGACCACGCGGGCATCGTTCCGCCAGTAAGTACGGATCGCAAAGCCTCCCACCTACCGGCCGCACGCTGCTCAGGAGCCCCTGTGATCACTTTTGCTGTTGATATCGCTACGCATGGCAGCACCCCGGTCGAGCACACGAGTGATCTCGCCGCTGTACTGAGCGCGGTGGCCTCGATCTGTTCGGCCGTGGTGTGGCCGGTGCTGATCGGGCTGGTGCTGTGGTGGTTTCGCGACCAGGCCCGCGAGCTGCTGCGCGCCGCGGTAGGCGTGGCGGAGGGCGCGACCCGCTTCAAGATCTGGCAGATTGAGTTCGACCGCGACGTGCAGCAGCAGGTAGCACAGAGCGAGTCGGCGGCCCTGCAGGCTCCGGTCTCCACGTCACCGCTGGCTGGTCACGCCATCGTCGCAGACCCAGGCCAGCCAGCAGCGGGAGACACCGCCGCACGCGCAACCGAGAGGGCGGCCATGATCCCCAGCAGCGAGGTTGCGGCGGCAACGGGCGTGCGCTCGCTGCTCGATGCTGCGCCAAACTCGACCCTGCGCAAAACAGCCGAATCGGCGATCAAGCAAAGGATGCTCGGCTTCGCGCAGGAGTATGAGACGCTGCGTGCCTCCATGCATGCGGGACCGGAACGAACGCGGGCGATGAACGCAGTGATGGCGAAGATGCGCACGCTGGCGCTGGCGGCCGATCTTTTCCTGGAAGAGTGGATGGGTGCGATCAGCTCGCCGGGCAGGCGGTTGGCGGCGATCGCCATCCTGCAGATGAAGCCGCAGATGGCAGCCGTTCCGTGGCTGGTGGAGCGCATGCGCCTGGAACAGCCGTTTGTGTTCTTTCATGCCTCGGTGGCGTTGTTGAACGCGGCGCGGCGTTTTGGCGGCACGGATCGCGCCACCCTTGCCGAAGCCGTGCGAGCATCGCTGGCGCGGGTGCAGAGCTTTGGCGAGAATGCGGACCCCAACACCGTGCGACTGCTCACGCTGGCGCAGTCCGAGCTCGAAACCCCGGCCTGACCGGGCGCACTCGGCACACAGCTTTCGTGCGCGTTGCGCAGCCGCTACGCCAGCGCCGGCTTGCACTTCCCTGCCGGAAGTTGGGAGACTGTACGGGCACGGTGCTGCCGCCGCGCCCGTGGAGGATCGCATTGTCGACTGAAAACCGGGCACAGACCGAAGCAGACCTGATCGTCCGTCGCTACAGTGTCTCGGGCAGGGTGCAGGGGGTAGGGTTTCGCTGGTTCGTGCACCGGGAGGCAGCAGCCCTCGGCCTGCGCGGTTGGGTGCGCAACACTCCGAGTGGCACGGTGGAGCTGGTCGCTGCCGGATCCCTGGCAGACCTCGCCAAGCTGCGCATGGCTCTGGAACAGGGTTCGCGCGGCTCCCGGGTGGATCGCGTAGAGGAAAACGCGCTGGCGGCGAGCGAAGCCGATACTCTGGGAGTATTCACCATTGAAGGAGCCTGGTAACTGATGACACCCACCGCCGTACCCGCAAACAATGCCGGCAGCACCGAGCAGAGTGATTTCCTAAAGAGCCTGGTACGCACGGTGCCCGACTTCCCCAAGCCTGGCATCCTGTTCTACGACATCACCACTGTTCTGAAGGATCGCAAGGGGTTTGCGGCGCTGATCGACGGACTGGCCTCGCACTACATCAATGAAGACGTCGACATGGTGCTCGGCATCGAAGCCCGCGGCTTTATTTTTGGACCCGCGCTCGCCTACCGCCTCAACGCCGGCTTCGCGCCCGTGCGCAAACCCAAGAAGCTCCCCGCCGAGGTGATCAAGGTCAGCTACGACCTCGAATACGGTTCGGATTCGCTGGAGATTCACAAGGACGCGGTTGCGCCGGGGCAGAAGGTCCTGATTGTTGACGATCTGCTGGCCACCGGCGGCACCATGGAAGCCACGATCAAGCTCGTAAAGCAACTGGGTGGCGAGATCGCTGGCCTGGGCTTTGCAGTGGAACTGGACTTCCTGAAGGGTCGGGCGCGTTTTCCGGAGTACGACGTCTTTTCGCTGCTGCACTACGCCGAATAGGCCCGACACACGCAAGAAAAGGCTGCAGCCGTGGCCGGCGCAGCCTTTTTTGTGTAGCTGTTCTTGCTTCAGCCCGCTAGGCTCGCGCTCCACGCACGAAGTGCAGGATCACCGAGATAATGGCGAAGATGATCAGCAGGTGAATAAAAAACGCTGACACATGGAAGACCACGAAGCCGAGAATCCAGGCGATAAAAAGCAGAACTCCGATACCAAGTAACATTTGTTTGTCTCCCCTTGCCATGTGCGCGTGAACAAATTGCGCTTCTATGCCCCCTTATGGATGTAAGTCCCGGGACAAGGTTTGCTTGCGATTGTGTTTCCGTTAGCAGCAGAACGCAGAAAATCTTAGTGCGCGGGCTGCTTCGCTTCGCCGTGAACCTGCGCTGCCATGTTTGCGAGGGTTTTCTCGGTCTCCAGCTCTTCGGCCAGTGTCTGGCTGAACAACTCCGCTACCTTGTCCTGATCGAGGGCGGTGGCATAGAGCTGCAGTGTGCTGTAGGTGGCGATTTCCCAGTGCTCGACGCGGCGTGCGGCAGCCAGCAGCATGGCATCGATCACGTGCGGGTCGCCGCCCTCTCCCAGACGATCCTCCACTTCGCGGATCATCGCTTTGATCGCGAAGCCATGGCCACCCCGAGGGCTGACCGCAAGCAGTGAGCAGGCCTGGTCGAGCCGCTCGATGTGCGCCTTGGTCTGCTCATGATGCTTCTGGAAGGCATTCTTCAGATCGGCCGCGTCCGCTCCCTGGGCCATGCGGGGCAACGACTGCTCGAGCAAAGTTTCGGAAAAATAGAGTTCCTGTACTTCGTCGATCAAAAGCCGACGCAGGTTATTCAGCTGCATAGTTTCCCTCCTGGGATGGAGCTGCCGTGTCCACGGTGCCTCGCTTCTTGAGATGCGGCGTGCGCGCGAATCCTGCGGGTATGCGCGCGGAATCGCGTCAAATCGGCTCAGGCTCACGTGAGGCACGGACAGGCACTTCACTCCGCAGTGGGCTTTGCCCGGGAAAGCCCCTCGCGTGACTTTTCGGTCACGAGCAGACACTCGTCCGGCCGCAGCCATCCCTTGCGGCGGAACCATGCCTGCATCGCCTCGGCGAGTGCTTCGGCAGGCACGTGGAAGCCGGCTTCGATCACCCCGTCGGCCCGGGGCAGCGTGTCGTCGAAGATCGCGGCGTTGGTGAAGTTGCGCATGCAGAAGTGATCCAGCCACGCCAAGGGAACGAGTTCACCCCGCGGTGTGTCCGCCGCCGGGCGCGGGCTTCCCAGCGCGTGCTCGCTCCCGGCCTGTGCGGCGGCCTTGACTTCGGACGTGCGAATTTCAAGAATGCGCGCGAACATGCCGGACTCTCCCACTTACCTGCGCTGCGACCCTCATGGTAGCGCGCCGCCCTGCCGGCCCCGCCACGTTGGGAAGCTTTGCGGAGCAGGGTGATGGAAGTGGATCGCCCGGGAACGCTTCCCTGCGCAGCCGAAAGCAGTTAGCGTAAAGGGCTATGGCTATCCCGGGTAAAGTAGCGCTTCTTGGCGCCAATGGTGCGATTGGCCGCACACTCGGACCACTGCTGAGTGCGCGTGGCACCCCGTACCGGGTCGTAGGGCGATCGCTGTTGGCCCTGCAGGTGCGTTTTCACGAAGATCCACTCTGCGAGCACTACCAGTGGGACCCGGAAGATGACGCGAGCCTGGCCGAGGCGTGCTCCGGCGCTAATACCGTGGTTTACCTGGTGGGGATTGCGCTCTGGAAGTTCAAGGACCACCTGCCTCTGATGGATCGGGTGCTCCGGGCATCGCGCGCAGCCGGGGTGCAGCGCTTTCTGCTGGTGAGCTCCAACTGGAGCTACAGCGAAGCTTCCGCCACAAAGATCACGGAGCAGCACCCGCGCAGGCCCACCACGGACAAGGGCGAGATACGGCGTGAGCAGGAAGACCGCGTGCTGCGCGCGCACGAACCTGGTGTGTTTGCCACCGGGGTTCTGCGCATGGCCGACCTGTATGGCCCCAAGGTGGAAGCAAGCCACCTGTGGAGCGTTTTCCAGGCGGCCAGAAAAGGCACCGAGGCGCAGGTGCTGGGCCCGGTCGATACGGCGCATGAGTTTGTGTTTGTGCCCGACGCTGCGGCGACCATCCTGCAGTTGCTTGCCCAGGATGCCGCCTGGCGCGGGGCTACCGCCGAGGCATGGAACCTGGCCGGGCCATCGGTGACGACCATCCGCGGAATGACGGAAGCAATCTTCGAAACCGAGCGGAAGCCAGCAAAATACAACGTCCCCGGCGCGCTGATGATGCGCGTGGTGCGGGCGATGAACCCTTACATTCGCGAACTCAGCGAGATGCAGTACCTGCTCAGGGAAGCATGGCTGCTGGACGATGCCAAGCTGTCTGCCCTGCTCGGCGGCCTGCCCAAGACAGGCTATGCCGAGGGCATTCGGCAAACGCTGGCCATCCGCTAAGCAGATTTGCGTGGCGTCATCAACAACAACCCCGAGACCTGCGAGCCATATGCCGCAGGTCTTGAACGGCCGGGTTAAGCGTCGCCTGGAGCCAGTTTGCCCCAGTAAACCATGGCTTCACTGTCCCCGGTGGCAGGCAGCGGCGGCAAGGCCGCGGTGGTGCCTGCTTCTTTCAACACGACTTCCAGTTGGCTAAGGACTTCGTCCACGGTCATCGTGTACATCTCGCGGCCATTCTCATAGCCGTTTTCCGCGGCCTGCTTCAGGTAGCGGCCCGCGATTTGGGCTGCCAGCATGTCGGTGATGACATAACCGGTGCGCTGCTTGTGCAGGACCCACGCATCGCAGGGCATGGCGATCCATACTGGCCGGCCGTTGACGTCGAAGCGTACATCCATGGCATCGGCGTGACGGGTAGCGATAGCAAGCATGTTTGCTTTCCAGCGACAGTGCAGCGACTCGCCGGTCCAGTGGTCCGTTACGTGGAAATCGTCATACATAGGCCTTAAGCCTACTTCCATGTTGCGTGTGGAGCAAGTCCAGACCGTCGTAGCAAAATTAGGTGCAGTTGGCAAACATATTTTCAGCATCATCGTGCGTCCAATAAGCGACCACTCCCCTGGCCAAGATCTCCTAGGAGCTTCATCGTGACCACACGTACCCCCGAGTCCCTCCAGCGCTTCGAAGAGAAACTGCGATCACAGCAGACCCTTCTGGAGCGCAACATGCTCACCGCCGTCAAGGAAGGGCGACAGAGCAACTCCGACGACCTGCAGGATGCTGCCGATCTTGCCGTGCAGTCCTACCAGCGCGAACTGATGTTCCTGCAGGGCACGCAGGGGCACACGCAGTTGACGCAGGTGCGTGCCGCCCTTGAGCGGCTCACCGATGGCTCCTTCGGTGAGTGCCAGTTGTGCGGCGAGCAGATCGGCGAAAAGCGCCTTGAAGCCGTGCCATGGACCCCGTACTGCATCTCCTGCCAGGAGAAGATCGAGAATGGCGAGATCGAAGACCCCGTCCGCGCCGCGTAGAGCACTCCGCCGGTCGGGCTTCCGGTCCTGCGGCCTTTTTGACATCGTCACGACATAGAAACACTCGGAAGTGACGATCCCGGGTCGTTGCTGCAAGCGATGCCCGCTGCTAGACTGCAAGCAGCGGGCGTTGTTGGTTGCAAGCGCCGCATTTCGCGCCTTTCAAGGCATTCAGGATCCCGTGGACATTCAAACTAGACCCTCCGGAACCACCGGAAGCTTTACGCGCGTGAGTGCTCCCGCGCCTACCTGGCTTGAGCAGAACAGACCCCTTGTCATCCGGTTATCGATCGTCTTGGTCGCTATCATCTTCGTAGCGCTGGCTGCATCGATCTGGGCCAACAATCAGTCCGGCAAAGCCCGTTCCGCGTTCAACGATGCCATGGACGTATACGATGCACCCATCCAGCAGCCCGGACAGGCGGCGGTGCCCAACGCCAAGACGTACGCTACCGCTGCAGCGCGCGCGGCCGACGCCAATCCCCTGTTTGAGAATGTTGCGAGCAAGTATGGCTTTTTCAAGGCAGGGCAGAATGCCCGGTACTTCGCCGGCTTGACGGCGAACGATATGGGCAATGCAGCCGCGGCAGAGGCGGACCTGAAGAAGGCCTCTACTTCGCGCGACGCTGCGCTTGCATCCCTTGGGAAGATGGCGCTGGCCAGTTTTTACGTCAATCATGGACGGACTGACCAGGGTGTCGCGGTATACCACGACGTGATCGATCACCCAACCCTGGCGGTAAGCGCCAATGCAGCCCGCCTCGCCCTCGCTGCCACCGAGGAAAGTACGAACCCGCAGGATGCGCGTCAGCTCTACGCCAAGGTCAAGGATTCGGACAAGACCACGGCTGCCGGCCAGATCGCCACGCAAAAGCTCAGCGGCAAGTAGGCAAGCCTTTGAGCATGAAGAAGCCCGCCATTACGGCGGGCTTTTCTGGGTCTGCCCGGTCAGGATGCCGGGCATCTTCAACCAGGATTGTTACCGACCGCGAGCATCGGCCCGGAACTTCTCCTTGACGAACTCGGTGACGAACGCCACGATCGCAAGCACCGCAGCGGCAATCGTCGCGCTCTTGTGTCCGGTGACGTAATAGCCGATCTCGAGGTTGCTGGTGGCCATGATCATCAGGAAGTCAGCGACAAAGATGATGAAGTAGAGCAGCACTGCCGGAACATCGAAGGCCATGACGCGTGCCATCTTGATGATTGCGGCATTAAGGAAGCCTACGATGAAGCCAACCGTGAACGTCGACTGCAGATAGGCGCTGTGAAAGCCCGAAAGATGGCCGGCGAGCAGAACGAAGGCGAAGGCGTAAATGGCCCAGGAGAGTCCGAAAGAGAAGAGTGTCAGTATCATAGGCTTCGCTACGTGTTCGGTGAATCATAGCGCATGCACTGTGGTTTTGCGATGATTTGGCGTCGCACCACCCACGTTGCGGTAACTGTGGGAACCTGTCTATATGGGTGCTTGCTTGCGACGCTTCTTCCTGCTGCTCCTGCTGCTGTGCTGTGGTGCCGCTTCCAACCTGTGGAGCCAGGCGCTTCCGAGTGTGGGAGTCCTCGTCCGCGACGTACAGGCACACCAGCAACTCCTCGACAAAACCCGGGAGAGCTACACGTTTCGCGAGTCACAGGTCATGCGCCAAACGGACAAGCATGGGGCGGTCAAGAAGGAAGAAACGCGGGAGTTCAACGTCTTTTACGTCAACGGGCACCCGATCCGGCGCCTGGTTCGCAAAGACAACCGAGCGTTGAGTGCGGACGAAGAGTCGAAGGAAGCAGACCACATCAAGGGCAAGATCGGAGAGGCGCAGAACACGCCCCCGGAAGATCCGCTCAACACGCGCCGGCAAGTCAGCATCAGTCGGCTTCTGGCCATTCAGCGCTTCAGCAATGAGCGGCGGCTCAGCATGGACAACCGTCCAATGATCGTTCTGGATTTTGAAGGGGACCGAAGCGTGCAGACGCACGGCATGGCGGAGGATGCGTCCAAGCACCTGGCTGGTACGATCTGGATTGATGAGCAGGACAAAGAGGTGCGGCGTGTGGAAGCACGGCTGGATAGCCCGTTCCGGCTGGAGATGGGGCTCGTCTCCCTATCGCAGGGTTCGAGTTTCTCCTTCGACCAGAAGATCGTGAACGGCGAGGTATGGCTGCCAACCTCTGCCACAGTGCACATCGAGGCGAAAGCCGCGCTTTTCCTCGGCTATCACATCCAGGTCAACATCACGGACGACCAATACCACAAGTTTAAGACCGCGGCCGAACAGCAGGCCGGCTCGTCGGTGGAGCCTGGCCCTGACAAGCCCTGATGCATGGCGGACGCTAAAAGGGGTGGAGAGCAAAGCTCTCCACCCCTTTTAGCATTTGTTGTTTGAAACAATCTTTGTACTACTGGGGTTGAGCGTCTCCGCCGTTCTGGTGTGACTCGCGCATCTCCTGCATGCGCGCCTTTCGATCCGCAATCATCTTCTCGTACTTCGGCTTCTGATCCGCGGTCAACACTGCTTCCAGCTTGCTGTTGGAGGCTTCATCGAGGCTCTTCATCTTGGCCATTTTGTCAGGGCGTGCCGTGCTGGTGTCCTCGTGGATCTGCATCATCTGCGTCTGACGATCCTGCAGGATGGGTTTAATCTGTGCCTGCTGGTCGCTGGAGAGATTCAAAGCTTTGGTGAGGTGCTCGAGCTCCCGATCCGGAGACATGGGACCGTGGGGACCACCGTGGTGCATAGGGGCTGCGGTTGAATCCTGCGGGGTGGCAGCATCCTGGGCCAACAGGGCTGCCCCGGATGACAGACCGACACACAGTGCGGTGCTGAAAGCAATCTTATGGAGCATGGAACGCATGGGGTGTTCCTCCTTCGTCTATAGAGACACTGCGAGTAGGCGAGAGTTGTCACCTATGAGGAGAATTCATAAGGCGCGGCATCACCACCGGCCCGCTCCTCAGTCCACAGTTCAACAGATCGGGAGGATGCGCCGCGGCACCCACCGTAAAGGCATACGATAGCACCGCCCGAAACTGCTCCTCGCCCTGGTACCCGCAATGCTGACATCCCGGTCGGTAGAGAACATTCGGCGAGCTCTTGCTGAATACGGGCCAGCTGTACTCGGCGTGGGGTGCGATGGTGCGGTAGGACACGCCCGTTGCGGAGCTGTAGACAAACATTCTTCCTTTTGGATCGAGAGCATTTAGGAGGCTGCCACCGTAGCCGCTGGACGCCCTCCACTGCCACGAGCTGCCGTTCCCGGCATACCAGTCCACACCGAGTGGCATAGGGTCTGCCACCTCGATCGCACTCGCTCGATCATTCCGAATGCTCAGCAAAAACCCAGCTCCCTCACCGGCCTTCTCCTCGGCTAGATATGCGGCATGCAAGGACACGTCGCGACATTGCGCCACAGTGTGAGAGCGCATTGATTCGACTACGGACTCTGGATGAGCTGGCAGGGTGGGGAATGCTAAACAATTCAGGGGAAGGAAACAGAGAGCAGGAAGCGTCAGCATCTGGATCGTTACGAATCGCACTTCTCAACTCTACTGCCGTGCAGCGTAGCTGCCGAACATTTCCTCAGCCGCCCAGCAACGAAACAAGCCCATCCTTGGGGGGATGGGCTTTGTTGTTGAAGTTATTACCGGCGATATCCTAATCTCCCACGCACCTGCGCGCGCAGTACCATCGGCCTTGCAAGGCTTAACTTCCGTGTTCGGGATGGGAACGGGTGGGACCCTTGCAGTATTGTCACCGGTAAACCTGGGACCTTGACTCAAGCGGTCTGACCCGCGATTGAGTGCCCGGTGTCATCTTCACCGAGCAGTCCGGAATGTTTCACAACGAAATCGATTGGGTTGTAATCTTCACTTCTGAAAACCTGAACGTACAAGGCCAGTTGAATGTTCTCTAGCTGCAGCAGAACTGCACAGAGTTAATTCTATGGACAAGCCGAACGGGCGATTAGTATTGGTCAGCTGCACGCATTACTGCGCTTCCACCTCCAACCTATCAACCAGGTGGTCTTCCTGGGCCCTTCAGGGAGATCTCATCTTGGAGCGTGCTTCCCGCTTATATGCATTCAGCGGTTATCACAACCGAACTTCGCTACCCAGCCGTGCCCTTGGCAGGACAACTGGAACACAAGAGGTTCGTCCATCCCGGTCCTCTCGTACTAAGGACAGCCCTCCTCAAATCTCCTACGCCCACAGCAGATAGGGACCGAACTGTCTCGCGACGTTCTGAACCCAGCTCACGTACCGCTTTAATAGGCGAACAGCCTAACCCTTGGAACCTTCTACAGCTCCAGGATGCGATGAGCCGACATCGAGGTGCCAAACCGAAGCGTCGATATGAACTCTTGGCTTCGATCAGCCTGTTATCCCGGCGTACCTTTTATCCGTTGAGCGATGGCCCTTCCATACAGAACCACCGGATCACTAAAGCCTGCTTTCGCATCTGCTCGACTTGTAGGTCTCACAGTTAACCACTCTTATGCTTTTGCACTCGACGACTGATTTCCAAACAGTCTGAGAGTAGCTTCGCGCGCCTCCGTTACAATTTAGGAGGCGACCGCCCCAGTCAAACTACCCGCCTAACTATGTCCCTCTCCCGGATCACGGGAGCAGGTTAGAATCACAACGCTCACAGGGTGGTATCTCACCGTTGGCTCCACCAAACCCAAAAGCCTGGTTTCAAAGCCTCCCACCTATCCTGCGCAGCAAGGGTCATAATTCATAGTTAAGGTGTAGTAAAGGTGCACGGGGTCTTTCCGTCTAGCTGCGGGTAACCGGCATCTTCACCGGTACTACAAGTTCGCCGAGCAACTCGTTAAGACAGTCGTACGATCGTTACTCCATTCGTGCAGGTCGGAACTTACCCGACAAGGAATTTCGCTACCTTAGGACCGTTATAGTTACGGCCGCCGTTCACCGGGGCTTCAATTCAAAGCTTCGCCTTGCGGCTAACCTCTCCTTTTAACCTTCCGGCACCGGGCAGGAGTCAGCCCCTATACGTCGTTTTCGACTTTGCAGAGACCTGTGTTTTTGTTAAACAGTCGCCGTACGCGTTTCACTGCGGCCCCCTCGCGCTTGCACGCTAACGGGGCGACCCTTCTCCCGAAGTTACGGGTCTAATTTGCCGAGTTCCTTAACAAGCCTTCACTCGAGCGCCTTTGGATATTCTCCTCGTCTACCTGTGTCGGTTTGGGGTACGGTTCCCAACGATTCTCCTTAGAAGATTTTCTCGGCAGCGTGGAATCAGCAGCTTTCAGGCATACGCCTTACTGTTTTACGTCTCAGCGTTAATGCTCACCCGGATTTGCCTAAGTGAACCGCCTTACACGTATCAAGCCCTATAGCCATAGAGGGCCCTGCTTATCCTTCTGCGTCTCTCCATCGTCAAACGAATGTTGGGAGGTCCGGAATATTAACCGGAATTCCATCATCTACGCCTTTCGGCCTCGACTTAGGGACCGCCTAACCCTGAGCGGATTAACCTTCCTCAGGAAACCTTAGACTTTCGGCGCGGAGGGTTCTCACCTCCGTTATCGCTACTTATGCCGGCAGGGTCTCTTCGCAACGCTCCATCCGTCTTCTCAGTCGGACTTCAATGCTGTTGAGAATGCTCTCCTACCACGCACACCTGAGAGGTGTGCATCCGTTGCTTCGGTGTACAGTTTTAGCCCCGTTGTATTGTCGGCACCGGACCGCTTGACCAGTGAGCTATTACGCTTTCTTTAAAGGATGGCTGCTTCTAAGCCAACCTCCTGGCTGTCTGAGCGTTCCGACTTCCTTTCCCACTTAACTGTAACTTTGGGACCTTAGCAGGCGGTCTGGGCTGTTTCCCTCTCGACTGTGAAGCTTAGCCCCCACAGTCTGACTCCCGGGCTGGTTGTCAGTGGCATTCGTAGTTTGGTTGGATTCAGTAAGCCGGAAAGCCCCCTAGTCCATCCAGATCTCTACCACCACCGCAAATCACCCGAGGCTAGCCCTAAAGCTATTTCGGAGAGAACGAGCTATCACGGAATTTGATTAGCCTTTCACCCCTACCCTCAGCTCATCCGAGCTTTTTTCAACAAACACCGGTTCGGTCCTCCAATAGGTTTTACCCTACCTTCAACCTGGCCAAGGGTAGATCATCCCGCTTCGCGTCTATTCCTGCCAACTGAACGCCCTCTTCAGACTCGCTTTCGCTTCGGCTCGCTCACGCTTAACCTTGCTGACAAGAATAACTAGCCGGCTCATTATGCAATAGGCACGCGGTCAGACATTCCCTTACGGGCATAGTCCTCCCACTGCTTGTAGGCACACGGTTTCAGGTACTTTGTACTCCCCTCACAGGGGTTCTTTTCACCTTTCCCTCACGGTACTGGTTCACTATCGGTCAGAAACGAGTATTTAGCCTTACGGGATGGTCCCCGTGGATTCAAGCAGGGTTTCACGTGCCCCGCCTTACTCAGGTATCCGCTTCGAGTCTGGATCAGTTTCGTCTACGCGACTGTCACGCCCTATGGTGTCCCTTTCCAAGGACTTCGACTACCGACCAGATTGGTAACTCTACTGTTGCGGACCCTACAACCCCCGTGTCACCGAAATGAAACGGGTTTGGGCTATTCCGAGTTCGCTCGCCACTACTATCGGAATCGAGATTTCTTTCTTTTCCTTCAGGTACTGAGATGGTTCACTTCCCTGAGTTCGCTTGATCCCACCTATGTATTCAGTGGGTCATACGTGAGGTTTACTCACGTGGGTTTCCCCATTCGGAAATCTCCGGATCAACGCCTGTGTGCGGCTCCCCGAAGCTTATCGCAGCTTGCCACGTCCTTCATCGCCTGTTTCTGCCAAGGCATCCACCGTGCGCCCTTAGTAGCTTGACCATAGAATTAACTCCATGCAGGCATAACAACTGCATTCTATGTGTAATTCGCCTGCGATCATCACCGGGTACGAGCCCGTATGTGACCACATATCCTAAAGACACTCAACCAGAACAACACTCCCCATCTGCCCCCAGGCGAACCTGGTGCAGCGGGTAAGCCGTTGCTCGGCCTTGTATGTATTTACCCAATCGATTTCGTTGTCAAACATCCAAACGCATTCCCTGTTGCCAGGTGCGTCGCCCCTGTGGGCATGAACTTCAACTACCAGGCGAACCCGGCAGTCTCTGTTCAAAGATTGAAGCCACGCCTGATCTAACCAAGCTGGCTGCAAACTTCAAACAGCTCTCGAGCGTGTTGGTGGAGCTGAGGAGGATCGAACTCCTGACCCCCTGCTTGCAAAGCAGGTGCTCTCCCAGCTGAGCTACAGCCCCTTGATACATCTGGTAAGTGGTGGGCCTGGGTAGATTCGAACTACCGACCTCACCCTTATCAGGGGTGCGCTCTAACCAACTGAGCTACAGGCCCGGCTGCGCCGGGCGATTCAGCCCATACTTGCATATGGAAACCGAAGACCTGCGCAATAGGACTCGAGAAAAGTTTCGAGGACCAGGTTGAACATGCTCGGCAGCTAAGCCGCCGATGACCATCGTGCAGAGGTCAGGACCAAGCAGAGATGGCTTGATTCAGGCTCTCATCTGCTCACGCTTGCGCGCTGCAGATGAGGTGTGTGACCACCGGATACGCTGCTTTCGCAGCCTGCATTCGCAGGACGTATCACAGGCGCCACAACGTTCTCTCTTAGAAAGGAGGTGATCCAGCCGCAGGTTCTCCTACGGCTACCTTGTTACGACTTCACCCCAATCATGAATTACACCTTGGACGGCTGCCCCCCTTGCGGGTCGGCTCACCGGCTTCTAGTACAACCCACTTTCGTGATGTGACGGGCGGTGTGTACAAGGCCCGGGAACGTATTCACCGCGGCATGCTGATCCGCGATTACTAGCGATTCCAGCTTCATGGAGTCGAGTTGCAGACTCCAATCCGAACTGAGGCCGGCTTTTTCCGATTAGCTCACCTTCGCAGGGTTGCAACGGTTTGTACCGGCCATTGTAGCACGTGTGTAGCCCTGGACATAAAGGCCATGAGGACTTGACGTCATCCCCGCCTTCCTCCCCGTTATCCGAGGCGGTCCCACCAGAGTGCTCAACTAAATGGTAGCAACTGGTAGCAAGGGTTGCGCTCGTTGCGGGACTTAACCCAACATCTCACGACACGAGCTGACGACAGCCATGCAGCACCTATATACAGGTCTCTTGCGAGACGCCGCCGTTTCCGACGGATTCCTGTACATTTCGAGCCCAGGTAAGGTTCTTCGCGTTGCGTCGAATTAAACCACATGCTCCACCGCTTGTGCGGGCCCCCGTCAATTCCTTTGAGTTTCAGCCTTGCGACCGTACTCCCCAGGCGGATCGCTTAACGCGTTAGCTACGGCACGACGGGATTGGGTACCCGCCACACCAAGCGATCATCGTTTAGGGCTAGGACTACCAGGGTATCTAATCCTGTTTGCTCCCCTAGCTTTCGTGCCTCAGCGTCAGTTATGGTCCAGTGAGCCGCTTTCGCCACAGGTGTTCCTCCTGATATCTACGCATTTCACCGCTACACCAGGAATTCCACTCACCTCTCCCATACTCCAGCCCAGCAGTTTCCCGTGCAGGCTACAAGTTAAGCTTGTAGATTTCACACAGGACTTGCGGGGCCGCCTACGCACCCTTTACGCCCAATAATTCCGAACAACGCTTGCCCCCCTCGTATTACCGCGGCTGCTGGCACGAAGTTAGCCGGGGCTTCTTCTATCGGTACCGTCATTATCGTCCCGATCGAAAGGAGTTTACGTCCCAAGAGACTTCATCCTCCACGCGGCGTTGCTGCGTCAGGGTTTCCCCCATTGCGCAAAATTCCCCACTGCTGCCTCCCGTAGGAGTCTGGACCGTGTTTCAGTTCCAGTGTGTCCGTGCGCCCTCTCAGGCCGGATACAGATCACTGCCTTGGTGGGCCATTACCCCGCCAACTAGCTAATCTGCCGCGACCCCCTCCCAGAGCGAATTGCTCCTTTGACCCGTAGGTATTATGCGGAATTAGCCTCGATTTCTCGAAGTTATTCCCCACTCCAGGGTAGGTTAGTCACGTGTTACTCACCCGTGCGCCACTTTACTCAGGACCGAAGTCCCTTTCTCGTTCGACTTGCATGTGTTAGGCACGCCGCCAGCGTTGATTCTGAGCCAGGATCAAACTCTCGTTTAAATCCTGTGTTGCTTGTCTGCGACGGAGGTCGCAGAACAGAGGCAACGGCCTGCCACGCTCGAAAACGTGACCGGCTTTAATACTGTGAGAATGATCAAACCAAACTCGGTCTGTTCTCACGACTGGCATGTTCAACCTGATTGTCAAAGATCAAAGCGAAGACCACCTGAGTGGGTCGCTAGGATCGGGATCCGTTACTCGGCCTGCTCTTCACCGCCCCTTGCAGGGCAGCTCCAACCAGCTTTTCGCGTGTCCTCGAACTTGCTGCGCTCGTGAGCGCATTTCTTAACCTTACAGGCTTGTCCGGTTGGTGTCAACTTGTTTCTTCAGGCTGCTGCTTACCACTGCTACCGGTAACCACAGCAACACTGCCCAGAAACAAGCTCAGCCACATACGCCGCGGAGCATCCACACCCGCCTGCGCTGCTTCCCGAACCCGGCGCCCACAACCCAAGGCCACCCGCAAGAAATGCTACTTACTCGCACAAAACTTGGCACAACTTGAAAAGATCATCCTGCCCTGCTTCTCCTCAAACAGCGAGCAAACAGAACAATCGGCCTCTAGGCCTTCTTACCAAAACAACAACTACCTACGTATGGAGAGCTCGCACTGGAAGGAAAAACCTTCTGGGCACCTCGGAGGTGCCGTCGAACGCCCTGGCTGCGTCATGCTCAACAGCTTTCGTCAGGCCTTGCAGCCCAACCTCAGAGCCTTTCCAAATCTACTGCTTCAACCCGCTTGCTGTACGCAGCAGCAGCTGAACTACTTAGAAGACTCTATCAAGGATTGCCTGCCGAAGCAAACTACCTTTCTTGTCTCGCCTTTATGTCTCGTCAGAAGCGCGTCTCTTGCTGCTCTTCTGCTGAAGCACACCGGCTCAACAAGATCGATACTATCCGGCGAGGTTTGAACCGACAAGTGTTGAAAAGCGCCGGGCGCTGTTGAAAAGCCAATTTGGGGCTGTATCCCCGCACTTACAAGCAGCCTGCACACTCTATTCGGCGTCCACACTGACCCAGTTACGGCTGGCGGGGGATCACTCCCAGCACAGTGAGGCTATTTACGAAGAACTGCATCGCCAGTGCCACCAAAAGGAGACCCATGATTCTAACCAGAATGCGGATCCCGGTCTCTCCAAGCAAGCGCTGCAAACGCTCTGCACCGCTCAGTACTCCATAGCTCGCCAAAGCAGTCACAGCAATCGAACCCAGGATAGCGGCCATCTGCCAGTAACTGGAAGCCTGGCCAACCATCACCATCACGCTTGAGATCGCCCCTGGCCCAGCCAGCATCGGAATGCCGAGTGGAACGATGCCCGCGTCTTCCTTGTGAATGCCTTCCTCCGCCTCGGACGAGCTTTCCTGCGTGGGCGAGCGACGGGCCTCAAGCATGTCGATGCCGATCAACATCAGGATCAGCCCACCCGCTATCTCGAAAGCCGGAAGCGTGATTCCCAGCATCTTGAAGATGGCCTGACCGGCCAGAGCAAAAGCCGCAAGCACGATAAAACATGTGACGCAGGCCTTGGCCGCAATACGTTTTCTCTTGGCACTGTCAGCACCGGCAGTGATCGCCAGAAACGATCCAATGGTTGCGAAAGGATCCACGAGAAAGAAGATGGAGCTCAGCGCCAGCACCGAGAACCCAACGTACTTGGACTGGTGAATCTCCTGCAAAGCGTGAGTAGCCGGCCCGAACATGCTTGCACCTTACCTCAAACGCGTCACGGCGCGACATGCGACCACGAGGCGGATAGTCTCCGCGGTACCTGCCTTCATCGCGGCAGCGGCTCGCTATAATCAGTCCATTCCAGCTGCAAACCGTTGCTTACCGAGGAGATTGCACGTATGCCCATCCAACCCACAGCGAACATCTGGCGCAACGGCGAACTCATTGCCTGGGAAAGCGCGCAGATTCACGTCATGAGCCACGTCGTGCATTACGGCTCTTCGGTCTTCGAAGGCGTCCGTTGCTACACACAGCCGGAAGGCGCATCCGTGTTTCGTCTTCGTGAGCACATGCAGCGGCTGCTCGACTCCGCCAAGATCTACCGGATGGTTGTTCCCTACTCGCTCGACCAGCTCTGCGCGGCGGTGGTCGATGTGATCGAGGCGAACAAGGTGGCTCCCTGTTATATCCGCCCGATCGTCCTGCGCGGATATGGCGAAATGGGAGTAAACCCCAAGGGCGCGCCGGTTGATGTATTTATCGCAAACTTTCCCTGGGGCAAGTACTTCGCCAATCCCGATGAAGGCGCAGACGTTTGCATCTCCTCCTGGAACCGGCTGGCGCCCAACACCATGCCGTCCCTTGCCAAGGCCGGCGCCAACTACATGAACTCGCAGCTGATCCGCATGGAAGCGGACATCAACGGGTACGCGGAAGGAATTGCCCTGGACGTGAATGGCTACCTGTCCGAAGGGTCGGGCGAGAACCTGTTCATCGTGCGAGGCGGCACGCTGTACACTTCGCCGCTGGCAAACTCCGTGCTTAACGGCATCACGCGCGACTCTGTGCTCACACTGGCGCGCCACTTTGGCATCCCCGTGGTGGAGCAGGCACTGCCGCGTGAGTTGCTCTACATCGCAGATGAAGCTTTCTTCACAGGCACAGCCGCCGAGGTCACGCCGCTCCGGTCCGTCGATCGCATCCTGGTGGGCGACGGCAAGCCGGGTCCAATTACGAAACAGCTTGCACGCGAGTTCTTCGGCATCGTGAACGGCACCGTGCCCGACCGCTTCAATTGGCTGACCGCTGTAAAAGTGCCCGCGGATCAACCAGTCGGAGCTTAGA
The DNA here is from genome assembly GCF_003858395.1 of Acidipila sp. EB88. Classification (GTDB taxonomy): domain Bacteria; phylum Acidobacteriota; class Terriglobia; order Terriglobales; family Acidobacteriaceae; genus EB88. The sequence continues at coordinate 960,359 of NZ_QWEV01000005.1, forward strand.
CTCTGGCGAAGAAACCGCGCAACGAAAAGAGGCAGCCCCGGGGCTGCCTCTCTTCGTTGCGTGGTGTGCAAGCCACTACACTCCCTGCAGGTCTCCCGATGTCTTCAACGATGGCACCTCTGCCGGCCGACTCACATTGGCGTCCCGCACACCTTCCCGGTCTTTCCAGCCCACCAGTTCGTGGCTACCGGTAATCAGGCGAGACCCACGGGACAGGAACAGGTAGGTCCAGGCCCACTGTGCCAGCACCGTGACTCGATTGCGGAAGCCGATAATGAACACGAGGTGCACCGCGAGCCACGTAACCCATGCCGGGAAGCCTCCCCAGTGGGCCTTGAACGGCCACTGAATATCGGCCACAGCCGAGAATCGGCCGATCGTGGCCATGTCGCCCTTGTCGAAGTAACGGAACTCATTGCGTGGTTGTCCCTTGAGATCCTGGCCGATCATCTTGGCCGCGTGAGCACCCATCTGCAAAGCAGGCTGGGCAACACCCGGTAGCTCCTTGCCATTCTGCACAAATACAGCAAGGTCGCCGCACACGAAGATGTCGCTCTTACCATTCGGGTTTAGCGTCTTGTCGACGATGACACGCTTGCGCTTATCAAGGGGAACATTCAGCATGGCGCCTACGGGCGAGCTGGCTACGCCGGCGCCCCAAAGTGTCACCACGGAATCCAGCTGGTCGCCGCCCTTGACCTTGACGAACCCGGGACCGATCTCTTCGACCATCATGTCGGTGTGAACCTCCACACCCAGCTTGTTCAGCTGCTTCACCGCCTTGTCCGTCAGGTCCTGCGGGTAACTCGGCAGGATGCGCGGGCCGCCTTCGATTAATAGAACCCGCGACTTCTTCGGGTCGATATGCCGGAAATCGTTGGACATGAAGTACGTGGCGATCTCGGCGATCGCACCAGCGAGTTCCACACCCGTGGGGCCGCCACCGATCACGACAAAATTCAACGGACGATGGGAGCCTGTCTCCACAGCCTGGCGCTCCGCTAGCTCAAACGCGAGCAGAACGCGGCGACGAATCTCGGTCGCGTCTTCCACCGTCTTGAGCCCGGGCGCGAACTCCTCCCACTCGTGATGGCCGAAGTACGACTTCGTGGAGCCCGTGGCGACAATCAGGTAGTCGTACTGCATCACCGGGCCGTCCTTGAGACTTACCCGGCGCGCTTCGGTGTCGACTGCCGTCACCTCCTCAAGCAGCACGTCCACGTTGCGCGCCTTGCGCAGGATCGTGCGCATGGGCGTCGCGATGTCGGAAGGAGACAGAAGTGCCAACGCAACCTGGTAAAGCAAAGGCTGGAAGGTGTTGTGGTTGCTCTTGTCGATCAAGGTGACGTCCACAGGCAGCTTGCCAAGAGCCTTCACCGCATTCATGCCGGCGAAGCCTCCGCCAAGCACAAGCACCCGTGGCCGTCTGTGCTCCTCAACTGCGAGATTCTTGAAGACTTTGCCAGTCGATTTGCCGGACGCCATGGATTCCCCTTTTTACTTTCGCCCAACCTTGCAGCTGTTTATGCAGATGCAAAGCGGGTGCAAAACGCAGCATTTCTTCGTTGCAACGTTTTATGCAAGCACTGCTTTGCCCAGCCAAGGGGCGAAGTCATACCCGGAGCTGGCCTCGATAAGACTCTGATCGAGGGCCTGCTCCGGACTCCTGCTGCCGTGATGGGCGAAGCTACTCGGCGACCGGGGCGTACACACAGTAACCGCGCGGCGGTGCTGGAAATTCGGCCTGTCCATCCGCATCGGTAGTGCGTTCATCCGGGTGCGCCGCATCGTGACCATCCCAGGCGACCGGCTTGAAGCGCTGGTCAGGCCACTTCGTCTTCACCGCCGTGCCACTCCATTGATCACCGAGGTTGTTCAGCACATAGATGAGCCCTGGCTGCTCCTCGGTACCGCCGCGCTGCATGATGTAGAGATCCGGATCCGCATGCAGGATGCATGACTCTCCACCTGCATAGCGATGGTGCACGTCTATTAATGCGTCAATGCCATTCGGAGTTCCGGGCCGCGCCAGTTCGCAGTTGAAGTAATCCCACCAGAACACGCATGGATACCCGTCACCGGTCAGGATGAAGGAGTAGCCAAGCATCTTGTCGTTCACGACCTCGTTTCCGCCCATGTCATGGTTTTCCGTAAAGGTCACGGCGTGAAATGGTCGGCTCGCCGCGATGGAGCCATCATCGGTCAGGTTGCGCAGGTCATAGTTCGGCGTGTCGCACACGTCTTTCAGCTTGTAGCGCAAAGGAAAGTCAAACGCTGCGATCTGGGTGTCGGTGACTGCCCGCACACCATCGAGCCACCCTTCGATGTCCTGCGGGCCAGACCAGTACTCGCCAACCACGAACGGCGTGAAGTTCCTGCCGTCCTTCTTCTGATACAGGTACTTCGCAAGCATCCCGATCATCCAGGCGCCGTACCCCTTGACGAAGTCAAAGCGGAAGCCATCGAAATCAAGCTCCTCGATGACCATGCGCGCGTACTCGAACATGGCTTCATACACGCGGGGATTGCGGTGGCACAGGTGCGGGAAGCCGGCGAACTTCTCGCCTTCGATCATGGTCTGTTCGTAACGGCTCGGATGAAAACAGTTCCAGTCGCGGGGAAACTTGCCGCTCCTGGGAGTGAACTTCGTCCAGCGCTTTTCGTGGTCGAGAGGGTTGGCCTCTTCCTCGTCCGCTCCGGAGTTATGGTTGATCACCATGTCCGCAATGGCGCTGAGTTTGTGCTCGCGCATGTGCTGGATCAGTGATTCAAGCTCGGCGCGGTTGCCGTACAGCGTCTTGGTCGTGCCCTTCTGATCGAAGTCGCCAAGGTCGAAGTAGTCGTAAGGATCGTAGCCATTCGAGTCAGGGTCCGCCGATTTCGAAAACGGCGGCAGCCACAGTGTGTTGAAGCCGGCTGCTGCCAGTTGCGGTACCTTGTCGGCGATGTGATTCCACCACTCTCCACGCTTCTCTTCCTTGATCGGGGCGTCCCAGTAGAACGCCTGCAACATCACCGCCATGCATTCTTCTCCATGCTCTTCATGTATCCATACGCAATGCCTAACAGTAGCTTTCATCGTGCCAGCGAACTGTAGCCATAGCGACACACCAGACGTGCTGACACTCTGATGCTGCCTCCGGCGACAACGCAGTATGCCAGCCGCCAAGCCTGCCCGCCAAGGGAATCTACCTGCGTGACTTGTGAGTGCCGCGGGTATCACGGATGCTGCGTGATGCTCCACTGCAGGGTTCCCTGTTGCCCGGTAGTCGCGAGCATGGAGATCGTGACAGCCTGTCCGTTGTTGGCCATCGGCGCGAGCGTCACCAGCCCGTTGGCATCGGAGACGGCTGTGCTGGAGGCGGTGCCGAGCAGCGGGGCAGCGGGGCAGCGCCCCTGCATGGGGCATGGAGGCTCCCAGGCTGTCATCTGCTGGTAAAAGTTCACCATGGCTCCCGCCAGCGGATGGCCCACCCCATCGATGACTTCCACCGTGACCGGCATCGCGATGCCGGCTGCCGCAAGGCTTTGCCCCACGCCACTCACCGGAACCAGCGCCGCCAGCTCAGCGTGGTCCGCATTGATCGTGAAAGTGGCGCATGGGCTGGAGCCAGCTTCGCAGGCGTACACGTTTGCGGTGGACCCGGCAGCGAGCGGGCCAGCCGTGACCGTGGTCGACGCGAGCCCGGCAGCATTGCTGGTGGAGGCTGCCGTGACTACCTGCGCTCCTGCGGAGCCACTCCACTGCACGGCTGTGCCCTGCACTGTCTTGCCGTTGTTGAGGATGATGGCGACCGGGGTCCAGCTGATCTGGCTGCCAATCGCAAGATACAGCGTGTTGGTTGCCGCGATTGAAGGCGGCGTGCCCCCGTCGAACTCAGCAATCACGCTGGCGCCGTTGGCAAGCGAGGCGGTGACCTGGGTCGCGCTCGAGGTGGCGGCCGAGACCATGACCGTGGCCATCCCGTTGCCGTTGGTGGTTGCCGTACAGGGGTTCACCGCGCAGCTCAACCCGGCCGAGCCTGCGGTCACCGCGTAGGTGACCGTGACGTTGGCAGCCGGTGTCTTGCCGTCGGCGGCAACCACCTGCACGGTCATGGCCACCGGAACCCCTTCGCTCAGGCTGCCGCTTGGCCCGGCGACCAGCCGCACCGCGTCCGTGCCCTGTGCGTCGTAGCTAAGTCCATCCAGGATCTGCGCGGTGCCAAGTGTCTGCGGGTCCTGCACCGTGACGAGGACGGTCCCGGTTGGCGCGCTTACCGCCGGCGCCGCTGCCGTGATCTCGGTCGGCGTCACGCTGGTGACCGCCGCCGCGGCGCCATTTACCAGGACCGAAGCTCCGGGCCGAAAGCCCTGCCCGTGGATCACGATCGACCCTCCCGCCAGCGGCAGCCGCGCGGGAAATACGGAGTCCGCGTAGAGGAGGCGCGCACGGTAGCTGTAGTCGGGACGGCCGTCTCCGCGCAGGTCCGCATATGCAATACGCACCTCCTCGTCCACTTCGGTCTGGGCGCTCAACGTGGAGAGCCCTACCTGCGCCCCGTTGAACGGCACCGTAGAGGCGAGGGCGGGGAGCGAGCCAAGTGCGTCGACGCCGTCCCACACCCCAATGAGAACAGCGGCCTTGCCCTCCGTGCCCAGCCCCGAAGCGTCCAGGGATGAGGCTTCCACGGTGAAGATCCGGTTGGCACGCGCATGAAACTGGAACCACCCCGCGTGGCCGTAGCCCACCAGCTTGGCCAGCCACTCACCGTTGCCCCCGGTCCCATTTGGGCTGGCCTCCAGACCATCGTCGGTCTGGGTGCCGTCGGCGGAGTCGCTCATGGTGAAGTTCTGGCTGATGTTCGCGCCCGCGCTTAAAGGTCCCAGCGTCACGGTCTGCAGCGTGCCCGATGGGGTCACCTGGTTCGCCGCGTAGGGGCCTACGCCCTGCACGCCTGTGTAGAGAGGATTGATCGGCTCAATGGAAAGCTGGTAGGTGGCACTGGTGGACCCGGCGGGAAGAGGCACGCCGCTCAGGATGAAGTAGCCCTCCTTCGTCGCATCGTCGGTGCCGAAGCGGCCATACAGATTGCCCTGGGCGTCCACCGGTCCCGCCACCACGTTTGCGGCGTCGGCGCGGAAGTACGCGCCGCTCACCGCGCTCACCGTGTAGCGGAGATCGGGGGTGTTGCCATTGGCCGTGGCATCGAGCGGGGTGAGCACGACGTTGACCCCCTGCATACCCTGCCCATTGCGAAAGCTGATCACTCCCTGCACCGTGATCGTCGCCGGGGCGGTGAGTGTCTTGCTGCTCCAGCTGCTGCTGTTTGCCGTGGTGACCGGGTAGAGCTGGTTGAGCCCGGCAATGTCATCAGTACGCAGGGTGGTCGGGTTCGGCAGGCAGTTTGTGGACGAGTCGGAGCAGAGCCGCTCCATCGGGTGCATCACCGGCCAGCCCGTGAGCCCGTCGGTAGTCGGGCTATTGTTGAGCCACATGGCCTCGTTCACCTGCGACCAGTCGAGGCCAAGCACCCGCCCGAAGGCGCGCACCAGCTGGTACTGCAGCAGGCCATCCAGGGCCGAGGAGGTGGCGCAGAGTCCGTTGACCACGATCAGCGCATGCACGATGTTGCCCGTTGCGGAGAAATTGTCGACCGTGGTGTAGACGCCGTCCGTGGTGCAACTGGAGGCGTCGCTGGAACCTGCGCCTTCAATTGCGTTGATGACGCTGCCATCGGCATCGAAAACCACCGCCACCGGCTTGCTGGTCGTGCTGGACTGCGCGTCCGTAGGGAGCGTCGCGCCGTTGTTGTTTCCATTTGCCGTTACGTTGCTGCCGCTGACGTCTTCGCCGAGGGAGCCGCCCTGGGTGATGGCGACCGCTGCGGTCGGCACGCTCGACCAGACGCTAGCCGCCGCCGCAACCATAGAGGCAGCCTGGCTGTTGGAGACGGAGCCGGAGAGCGCGCCCTGGTCGAGGTAGTAGCTCACCTTGCCACCGGCCCAGACCACGGGTGCACCCTTGGCTGCGGGGTTGAAGTAGTTCACCCCGGCCACCCAGTGCGGTCCGCTCGCCTCAGCCGACCGCACCAGGCCAGCGATGCCCGCCAGGAGCAGGATGCCGATGGCGACTCTGACCTGAAGATGTTTGCAGCTGCGGCTCTTGTTTGAACGCATGGCCCAGGCTCCCGTTGCGGCGGCTCGGCAAAGCTTCCCGGCGCGCTGCAACTCCATTCCGCCATGGCCTGGGGTGGAGCATGAGTGAAATCAGCAGTGTTGGCGCGGCTCGAAAGCCAGTCTGGGAGCGCAGGATCGCGCTGTGCCAGATCGGCACCAGGCGTGCAAACGCGGAACCCGAGACGCTGGCGCTCTCCGGGAGTGGTGCTGTTGCAAGGGGGGTGCGCGTGGGAAGCGGGAGTTCGCGGCTACGTGCCAGGAGTGTGTCCCAGTGGCGGACACCCAGTGGCTGCGGCCGTTGCAGAGTGTTTGCCAAAGCTTAGGTGCGTAAGCCGTGCGGGCGCGCTTGGGAAAGCGCACGTAGGCACGCGCGCTGCCAAACCGTATTTGGTGCGACCGGGAAGGCGTCCCCGGAGGCTAGATTTCCGGGAAAAAGTCGAAGAAGGCGTCGATGCTCTGCCGAAGCTGCGCCTCGATCTGCTCGCGCGAGCCTTCCAGGATGTGCATCGTGACGCGCGCCTCGTTGCCGTTCTTGAGTGCCACAGGGGCGTCGCTTACGCCGGAGATTTCGTCAGCCGGCAGCAAGCGCATGCCGTATACCAGGGTCAAATTTGCCATGGAACCATCTTAAAGCCCGGGGTGCATCGTCCCGCGGCGGGCCGCATCCATTCCATAGCTTGCCCGTATCGCCGCAAGGCGGCCTTCGCTCCATCCAGGAGCGCTTGCCCACATGGGTAAGCGGGTAAGATGGAAAGCGATCCCATGCCAGACACATCCATTCGCAACGTCGTTATCCTCGGTTCCGGCTGCTCCGGACTCACTGCCGCGATCTATACCGGCCGCTCCAACCTGCGTCCCTTAGTGATTGAAGGCCACGAGCCGGGCGGACAGCTCTCGATTACGACTCTGGTGGAGAACTTCCCCGGCTGGCCCGAGGGCATCCAGGGGCCGGACCTGATCGAGAACATGAAGACACAGGCAGGCCGCTTTGGCGCGGAGTTCCAGATGGGCCACCTGGTATCGGCAGACCTGTCGCAACGGCCGTTTGCCCTGAACTTCGGCAAAGAGACGATTTACACGCATACGCTGGTGATCGCGAGCGGTGCGTCCGCGCGCTGGCTCAACCTGCCGTCGGAGCAGTCGCTGATCGGCCACGGCGTTTCGTCGTGCGCGACCTGCGACGGTTTCTTCTTCTCCGGGCGCGAGATTGCGGTGGTCGGCGGCGGCGACTCTGCCATGGAAGAAGCATTGTTCCTGACGCGCTTCGCCTCCAAGGTGACGCTGCTGCACCGCTCCGACAACTTCCGCGCTTCGGCCATCATGCTCGAGCGCGCCAAGGCGCACGAGAAGATCGAGTTCCGGACCAACGTCGCGATCGAAGAGGTTTTGGGCGTCGAGGAGCGTGAGGTCAAGGGTGTGCGTTTGCGTGATCGCCGGACCGACGAACTGACGGACCTGCCGATCGCGGGGCTGTTCCTCGGCATCGGCCATGAGCCTAATGCCAAGGCGTTCGCGGGCCAGATCGAGCTCGACGAGGACGGCTACATCAAGACGCATGACAACGTATTTACGCGCGTTCCAGGCGTATTTGCGTGCGGCGACGTGCAGGATCGCCGCTACCGGCAGGCGATCACCGCGGCCGGATCGGGCTGCATGGCCGCGCTGGAAGTGGAGAAGTTCCTTGAAGATGAAGGGCTGTAACGCGGTGTGGGCTGTATGAACGACGCTGCTGCGAATATCGCGGAGAACCTGAGCCGCATGGAAGACGCGATCGGAACGGCCTGCCTCGCGGCAGGCCGTTCGCGCGAGGACGTCCGCCTGATGGCAGTGTCGAAGACGCATCCCGTGGAGCTGTTGCTGGAGGCGATCGCGGCAGGCCATCGGCTGTTTGGCGAGAACCGCGTGCAGGAGTTCGGAGAAAAGGCCGCGGTGCTTGCCGGTTCGCCATATCGCGTGGCGCGCGGGACGGAAGCAGACCAGGCGGACAGCGTGGCTGTGCACCTGATCGGGCATCTGCAGTCGAACAAATCCGCACGCGCCGCGGAGCTGTTTACGGGTGTGGATACGGTGGACTCGTTGAAGCTTGCGGAGCGGCTGTTTGCCGCCGCGAAGCGCGAGGCCCGCACGCTGCCGGTGTTGGTCGAGATCAAGCTGAGCGATGAAGAAGCCAAGGAAGGGCTGGCGCCCGGGGGCGCGGAACTCGCGGCGTTGCTGGAGCGATTGCCGGAGTTTGCGGAGCACCTGCCGCTGCGCGGGCTGATGACGGTGGCACCGATCTCGGACGATCCGGAGGTGGCGCGGCGGTGCTTCCGCCGGCTGCGGGTGCTGCGTGAGGAGCTGGCGCAGCGGCATCCACGGCTTGCGTTTGCGGAGCTATCGATGGGAATGTCGGGGGATTTCGAGGCCGCGATCGCAGAAGGTTCGACGATGATCCGTGTCGGCACGGCCATCTTTGGAGCGCGACCCAAGCGGGTCTAGGCGACGTGCCGAGGCGCAGCCGGGACGCGGTAAGGGTGAGGAGCAGTCCGAGGCAAGATGGAGCGCGGACCAGGCAGGCAGGTGGTGGTGAAACGGCTCATCGAGCGTGGCTCGGGGAACCAACACGAAGCACGCTGCGTACTGGAAACAAGGGGGCGCGCGCTGCCCTGGGGGCGGCCGCGAATCGTGCATGCTGGGTCTCATGTTGTGGGTGTTGTTGCTCGTGTTCTGCTGGCCGCTGGCACTGTTGCTGCTCCTTTTGTTGCCGGTGATGTGGCTGCTTCTGCTGCCCTTTCGCATCCTCGGCTTCGCGGTCTGGGGCGTGCTGGAGCTGGTCGGGGCGCTGTTCCGGCTGCCGGCGCGGCTGGTGCGGGCACTGTGAGCACAGCCGTTTTTTCGTGCGAAAAGTTGCGCAAAACAGGTGTATTTTCGTGCACATTGCGAAAATGCAATTTCATAAATATGCACGGCTTCTTCAGTTGATGCATAGTTATGCACAAAATAACGCGTCAATTGAAAAGACTGATTTTTGTTCATGCATATTTATGCAGTTCACATAGTTTCGGGCTCCGCTGCTAAGGTGGCGCGCGACGCCGCGTCCGAGGACGGACAATCCGCCCCCGGCTCCGCGGGCAGCAGCGAGCAGCAGGGACCGGCTTGAGCCGAAAGGGGCGCGGCCGCCAGACGCCTCGTGACAGACACGGGCGAAGCTGCGACGGCGCGAGTTTATTCACAGGATTTACACTCAGGCAACGTTAGCCGCTGCCTGAGGAATCCTGTTGAGCCCACTCTATGCTGCCGTTCTTGCGGTGATCCTTGTTGTGCTTCTGTCCGTTTCCCTTTCCCGCGTGCGCAAGACGCATACCCGGCAGGACTACCTGGTGGCAGGGCGCTCGCTGCCTGCCATTGTGCTGGTGTTTACGCTCTTGTCGAGCTGGATCGGGTCGGGCTCGCTGCTGGGCGGCGCGGAGAACGCGTACAACCATGGCCTCGTGGCATTGTGGCAGCCGGCGGGCGGCTGGGCGGGGCTGCTGCTGATCTACTTCATTGCGCCGCGGGCACGGCGGTTTGCACAGTACACGATCCCCGACCTGCTGGAGGCGCGGTACAGCCAAGCGGCGCGCGTGCTGGGGGTGATCGCGATCCTGTTCGCGTACACGGCGATCACGTCGTACCAGTTCATCGGCGGCGGCGACATCCTGAGCCTGATCTTTCCGCAGCAGATCTCGCCAGACCAGGGCAAGTACATCATCGCGGCATTTGTGATCTGCTTCACGGCGCTGGCCGGGATGAGCTCGGTCGCGTACATGGACCTGTTTATCGGATTGCTGGCCACGGGCGCGCTGCTGGTGGCGATGCCGGTGCTGCTGCACTCGGCGGGCGGCTGGGCGGGGTTCCGCGCAAGCCTGCCGGCTTCGCACTTTACGCCGCTGGGCGATTACACGCCGTTGCGGGCAGCGGAGATCTTCCTGCCGACGTGCCTGCTGATGCTGGGCAACCAGTCGATGTATCAGAAGTTCTTCTCGGCGAAATCGGCCAGGGATGCGCGGCGCGCGGTGGTGGGCTGGGTGATCGGCACGATCATTCTGGAGACCGTGATCGTGCTGATTGCGATGCTGGGCCATGCGCTGGCGTTGCGGCACCAGGCGACGCCGAAGCCGCGCGAGATTATCGCGTTTACGGCGCTGCACTCGATGCCGGCGGGCTGGGGCAACCTGCTAGGCGCGCTGCTGATGGGCGCGGTGTTTGCCAAGGTGATCTCGACGGCGAACAACTACCTGTTCTCGCCGGCGACCAACCTGGTGAACGACATCTATGTGCGGTACATCACGCGCAACCCGTCGAACCGGCGGGTGCTGATCGTGTCGCGATTGATGGTGGTGCTGCTGGGGGTGTGGTCGCTGTACCAGGCACTGCACACGGGCTCGGTGCTGAAGGCAACGCTGTACGCGTACACAATCTACTCGGCGACACTGACGCCGGTGGTGCTGGCGGCGTTTTACTCGAAGCGCGTGAATGCGCACGGCGCGGTGTCGGCGATTGCAGCGGGCACGGTGATCACGGTGTTCTGGGATACGGCGTTTGTGCACGCGCACCTGCCGGCGGTGCTGGCGGACCGCGATGCGATCTTTCCAGCGCTCGTGGTGGCGCTGCTGTGCCTGGGGGTAGTGAGCGCGGTGACGGGACCGCCGGACGCGGCGAAGCTGGCGCGGTTCGAGGCGAGCACGGCGCAGGAGTAGGGCGTGGCCGATGCTCGAGCCGGGCAGAGCTGGCCGAGAGTGCGCGCCATTGCCCCTGTCGAGCGGTGTGCATGCTGACCGGTTGCCGCAGGGCCGGGCAGGGTCTGGTAGGCTGGGGTCGCTTTTCGAAATGAAGCTTGATTGAGGTCAGCCAAATGCGTGTGCGTGCTCTGGTGCTTGCGGGTGCTGTGATGGTCGGTGGTGGTGTGCAGATGCGGGCGCAGATGAGCGGGCCGCCGCCGTCGCCCCCGGTCGGTACCAGGGAAGACCCTGCGAAAGCCATCGATGGATTGCTGTCGATGCTGGAGTTCCAGGTGGTGGGTGCGGCGAAGGCGATGCCGGCGGACAAGTACAGCTTTGCCCCGACGCAGGGCATCTTTGCCGCGAGCCAGACGACGCAGTTTGCCACGGTGCGCACGTTTGCAGCGCAGGTGACGCACCTGGCTGAGGCGAACTACTTCTTCTTCGAATGGAGCGGGATCAAACCGGATGCGGACGTGAAGGCAATCGGCTCGATCACGACCAAGGACGAAGCGGTTGCCGCACTCGAGGCGTCATTTGTGTACGCGCACAAGGCGATCGCCACGATCACGCCGGGGAACGCGCTTGTTGCGATCAAGCCGGTTGACGGGTTCAGCACGCGGGCGACGATTGCCGCGTTTGCCGCGGCGCATGGCAACGACCACTACGGCCAGATGGTGGAGTACCTGCGCATGAACGGCATTGTGCCGCCGGCAAGCGCGAAGTAGGCACTTAGTTGCGGGGCGCTGTGTGTCGCAGGCGAGAGGATGGCGCGAGATTGCGCCGCTTGCCGAGGAAGCGTGCCTGCTTTTGCACTTCGCTGCGGGCGCATCCTGGAGCGCTCCCGAGTGCGGATGGGGATGCGCGGCGGGCTGGATGGATCGGCGCCCGCACGCCGCTTTGCCTGCTGCAGCAAGCGCCTGGCGCCGATCGCCGTACTTGCGCTGTGTTTCGAGATACGAAGCAAGCGAAGGGGGGCGACGTGCGAGGCGGCCGGGCGCGAGAGTACGTCGCCGGTGCGCGGTGTTCACCCGAGTCGGCGTGACCGCGTTGGACAGGACAGCGCATGCAGTTGGAGACAGTGGTGGATGAGTCGGTGGTCGCGAGGCCGAAGCCACACTTCGTGGTGCTGGATGGCCTGCGCGGGGTAGCGGCGCTCGGGGTGGTGATCTTTCACTTCGCCGAGATGGTGATCGGCAATTACAGCGTGCTGTGGATCGGCCACGGCTTTCTTGCGGTGGACTTCTTCTTTTGCCTGTCGGGCTTCGTGCTGGGCTATGCGTACGATGACCGGATTGCAACGATGGGGCTGGGCCGCTTTCTCAAGGCGCGGCTGGTGCGACTGCACCCCATGGTGCTGCTCGGGGCGGTGCTAGGCCTCGTTGCGTTCCTGGCCAATCCGTTCGGCATGCCGCCGGGCTATGGAGCTGGCAGGGTGGCGCTGCTGTTTGCGGCGTCGGTGCTGTTGATCCCCTACGGCGGGATGCCGGAGCGTGGTCGCAACCTGTTCGGACTGAACGCACCGGCGTGGACACTGTTCTGGGAGTACGTGGCGAACCTGGTGTTTGCCCTGGTGCTGTACCGGGCAAGGCGAGCGACGCTTGCGGTGCTCACGGTGGCAGCGGCGGTGCTGCTGTGCTGGGTCGGCCATCGTTCTGGCAATCTTGCAGGCGGCTGGAGCTCGCGGAACTTCTGGGATGGCGGGGCCCGCGTGGCGTACTCGTTCATGGCGGGCCTGCTGGTGTACCGCATGGGCTGGCGGGTGCGTACGCCGCTCGGGTTTGGCGGGCTGAGCGTGCTGCTTGCACTGGCGCTGGTGATGCCGTGGGCCAAGGGAGCGTGGGTGCGTGAGGCCGCGGTGATCGTGGTGTATTTTCCGCTGCTGATTGCGCTGGGTGCGGGTGCGGTGATCTCGCCACGCGTGGAGCGAGTGTGCCGGTGGAGCGGCGCGGTGTCGTACCCGCTGTACATGTCGCACTACGCCGTGATGTGGATGTGGGGTGACTTTGCGGAGAAGCACCGGCTGGCGGATGGGGGGTTGTGGTCGCCGATCGCGCTGGGCGTGCTGTGCATGCTTGTGTTTGGCTGGGCGGTGCTGAAGCTGTACGACGAGCCTGTGCGTGCGTGGCTGCACAGGGAGTTGTGAAGATCGCCGTGCCGCGCCGTGCCAGCCTCGCACTCAGGCTGTATGTGCGCCCTTGCTTTTATCCGCACCGGCGAACCCTGCGCGGAGTTGAGGTCATCTCATGAAGCATGGCGACAACATCGGCAACACAGAGCATCAATGCGGCGGAGAGTGGGACGTTCGCGCTGGGTGGGGACCTTGCGGTCAACCGGCTTGGGTATGGCGCAATGCGGATCACAGGCGAGGGGATCTGGGGCGAGCCGAAGGACGGGGCTGAGGCGAAGCGTGTGCTTCAGCGTGCGATCGAGATCGGCATCAACTTTATCGACACGGCAGATGCGTACGGGCCGGAGGTTTCGGAGCGCCTGATTGCCGAAGCGCTGCACCCGTATGCGAAAGACGTGGTGATCGCAACCAAGGGTGGACTGACCCGGAGCGGCCCGGGGGCATGGGCGCCGGTGGGTCGGCCCGAGTACCTGCAGCAGTGCGTGGAGCTGAGCCTGCGCCGGCTCAAGGTGGAGCGGATCGACCTGTGGCAGCTGCACCGCATCGATGAAAAGGTGCCGGTGGAGCAGTCGCTGGAACCGATCGTGAAGCTGCAGAAGGAAGGCAAGATCCGGCATATCGGTCTCTCCGAGGTGAAGCCTAAGGAGATTGAGCAGGTGCTGAAGTTCGTCAAGGTTGTGAGCGTGCAGAACCAGTACAACATCGGCGATCGCCAGCACGAGGACACGCTGGAGTTCTGCGAGAAGCACAACATCGCGTTTATTCCGTGGTATCCGGTGGCGTCCGGCAAGCTGGCTAAGGAAGGCGGTCCGCTGGACAAGGCTGCCAAGCGGCATGATGCGTCGGTCTCGCAACTGGCGCTGGCGTGGCTGCTGCATCGCTCGCCGGTAATTTTGCCAATCCCGGGGACCTCGTCGGTGAAGCACCTGGATGAGAACACGGCAGCCGCCTCGCTGAAGCTTGCGCCCGAGGAGTGGAGCGAGATCGAGGCCGAGGTGAAGCAGGCGTAAGCAAAGGCAAGACCGCCTACGCGGCTGGCGGCCACTTCGTGGCAGGTACTCGTTCAAGGCGAATGCTTGTGCGGCATACGTGCCACGAAGTGGCCGCTGGCTGCGCAGCGGTTTTGGGGCTGAATTGGCCGGTATAGTGGAGAGGGAGAGCGGCGACGCTCTCCCTTTTTGCTGCCCGGGTTTGGGGATAGGTATATGCCAGTGGCCGTGCTTACCCTGCAGCTTCGCATAAACCATGCGCGGTCGCTCAAGGATCGACGCCAGGTGGTGCGCAGCCTGAAAGACCGGTTGCGGCAGGGCTTTAATATCTCGGTTGCGGAGCTGGATGAGGCCGTGACGTGGCAGAGCGCGGTGATTGGCGTGGCTGCGATCTCAGGTTCGCGGGATTACCTGCGCGGGCTGATGGAACAGGTGGAAGCAGCGGCATTACGAATTTCCGTGGGAGCCGGCGCGGAGATCACGGATAGCTGGTGTGAGTTTGTAGACTAGGAAGCAGGGGGATGCGACCATGCCGGAACAGCGCGCGCGCAAGTACCACCAGGACCGCATCGCGGAAACCATTCGGGAAGAGATTGACGCCATGATCCTGGGCGACCTGTCGGATCCGCGGATCAGTTCGGCGCATGTGACACAGGTGTTGCTGAACCCCGGCGGCAAGTCGGCGGAGATCTACCTGCAGGTGGATGGCGGCCCGGCAGCCGAGGTGGCGACGATCGAGGGGCTGATGGCGGCGCGTGGATGGATTCGCGCGGAGCTGAAGTACCGGATGGGCAAGCGCCAGGTGCCGGATGTGGCGTTCCATGCGGACCGCTCGGAGCGAATGGTGGGGCGTATCGACGAGTTGCTGACGCGCACACGCAAGCGCAACAAGTACCCACAGGCGGAACCCGCCGCTGCGCAGCCCGAGGAAAGCCTCGCGCCAGCCAAGACCGTACAGGAATAACGCAGGCTGTAAGGCGACGGGGCCGCAGCACAAAGCCCCTGGTCGATTGCGCGGCATACCAGCGATGCGGGCGAAAGCCACGTGGAGCGGCCGTGGCCGGAGCATACGAAGATTTTGACGGGCATACTTTGACGGACACAGCGAACCAGGGCAGAGATACGGGCGGAGAGCCAGGCAGGGTGCGCGAGACGCGAAGCATGGAACGCCCCGTGTCATGGGTGCAGCGGTTCTGGTCGCCCACAACGGCGCTGGAGCTGGCGGCGCTGGTGGGTTTGACGTGCGTGCTGTTTTTTTACGGACTGGTGCCGCTGTTTGGGGGCGCCGGGCTGGGGCTGGTGGGCGCGGACGAACCGCGCTACGCGCAGGTGGCGCGCGAGATGCTGGCACGCCATGACTATGTCACCCCGGTGCTGTACGGCAAGCCATGGCTGGAAAAGCCGGCGCTGTACTACTGGCGGGCGATGTTCGCGTTCAAGGAGTTCGGTGTCTCGGACTGGTCGGCGCGGCTGCCGTCGGGAACGTTTGCGTTCACGCTGATCGTGCTGATTTACCTGCACATGAAGCGCTTTCGGCCGGGCGGACACCTGGATGCGGCGCTGCTGACGGCGTCATGCGCGGGGATCCTGAGCTTTGCGCGCGGGGCTTCGACCGACATGCAGCTGGCGGCGCCGTTCGGAATCGGCATGCTGGGCTGGTATGCGTGGTACGAGACGGATTCGAAGTTCTGGCTGTTTGACCTGTACTTCTTTATCGGCGCGGCGACGCTGGCCAAGGGGCCGGTTGCGCCGTTCCTGGCGCTGCTGATCATCGTGGCGTTTGCGGCCCTGCGGCGGGAGTGGACGGTGCTGCGGCGCACCTTCTGGTGGCCGGGTGCGGTGTTGTACCTGCTGATGGTGCTGCCGTGGTTTATCGCGGTGCAGCGCCGGAATCCGAATTTCCTGCGGGTGTTCTTCCTGGAGCACAACCTGGAGCGGTTTGCGACGAACCGGTTCGAGCATGAGCAGTCGATCGGCTACTACCTGCCGGTGGTGCTCTTGTCGCTGATGCCGTGGGCGGTGCTGGCGGTAGCGG
Organism: Acidipila sp. EB88; assembly: GCF_003858395.1. Classification (GTDB taxonomy): domain Bacteria; phylum Acidobacteriota; class Terriglobia; order Terriglobales; family Acidobacteriaceae; genus EB88. The sequence goes on from NZ_QWEV01000005.1 coordinate 976,412, forward strand.
CCCTGGTTTCGGCGATCCGGGCGAGCGTGGCAGAATGGCGGGCGCGGCGGGCCAAGGGTCACTATCGCGGCTACCAGCGGGCGGGCGACGCGTTTCCGGAGTTCCTGGTGATCTGGGCGATCCTGCCGATCCTGTTTTTCTCGACGTCGGACTCGAAGCTGCCGGGATACATCCTGCCGTCGATCCCGCCGCTGACAATCCTGACGGGCGATTACCTGAACCGGCAGCGAAGCAAGGGTCTGTCGCCGTGGCTGCTGGGCGGCCATGCGCTGCTGGCGGGGCTGCTGACGACGTTTATCCTGCTGGCGCCCGCGTACCTGATGGCGGGTGGGTTCGAGATGCCGGGCAGGGTGGTGCTGGCGGCAGGTATGGCCGGGTTTGGCTCGGCCCTGCTGATCCTGATCACGGTGGGCCGGTTTGGGCTGCAACGGCTGCGCACTGCGACCATGGTGCCGCTGCTGGTGCTGCTGCTGTTTATTTTCGGGATCGGGCCGGTCTTTGGGGTGCCAGCGCTAGCAGCGAGCAAGCGTACGATCCACCTGCTAGATGCGACATATTCGCCGAGGCTGCTGGCGGCCGAGCTGAAGCAGCTGCCGCCGGCGGCGGGGCCAGTTGCCGTGTTCCAGGTGCGACGGGACGTGGAGTACGGGCTTTCGTTTTACCGGAACCAGCGCGTGCTGAACTATGACCGCAGCGGTGTTCCGGAGGAGCGGCACATCCTGATATCGCGAGAGCCTTTTGTGCGAGAGCTGCCCATGCGCCTTGGAAACCGACACTACGAGGTGCTGTTTACGCTCCCGGAGCAGGGTTTAATTGTGTATGCGGTGGATGCACGTACGCCCTAGCCAAGAGCGGACCGCCATGGAGCTGTGGTCAGGAGTATGCTTCAGCAATTAGTGTCCGAATGAGCTGCAAGATAGCTTCGATCGAGGCAGGAGTACCCGTTGACCGCGCCACCTCAGCTCCAAAGCATTCCGATCAGGGTTCCACTGGAGATTCTGGACCTGCGCCACTTCTCGGCGCAGAGTCTTCGCCCGGTGCTGGATGCGGAGACCGCGGTCTGGGCGCATCGCCTGGACTGGGACTATCGCGCCTCGTGCAATCTCCTGTTGCAGTACCTGGACGCGCGCGTGCTGCCGGGGTTTGTAGCGGTCGAGGATGGCCGCGTGGTGGGCTACGCGTTCTGCGTGTACGAGGATCGCAAGGCCGTGATCGGCGACGTGTTTGCTCTGGCGGACAGCAAGCGCGGCTACACGCAGGCCGAGATTGAAGAGACACTGCTGCGGCACCTGCTGTCGCTGTTGCAGAACTCACCGGGCGTGGAGCGGATTGAGGCGCAGCTGCTGCTGCACCCGCATGACACGCATGCCGCGCTGTTCCAGGCAGATGGGTTCATGGTGTGCCGACGCACCTTTATGGAACTGCAGCTGGGCGAGCGGGAGTGGCGGCCAGGACCGGTGCCGACGAAGGCCACCCCAGCGGACGCACTGGCTGCGCGCGGGCTGTTGATGCGGCCCTGGCAGGAGGCTGACTTTCAGCTGGCGGGTTCGCTGATCGCGAATGCGTACGAGGGACACCTGGACAGCCGGATCAATGACCAGTACCGGTCGGTGGCGGGGTCGTTGAAGTTCCTGCACAACATCATTCGCTTCCCTGGATGCGGTGTGTTCGATGCGCTGGCCTCGCACGTGCTGCAGTATCGCGAGACGGGGGCGCTGGCCGGACTGGTGCTGTGCTCGCGCGTGCACAAGGATGTGGAGCACGTGACGCAACTGTGTGTTGCGGCGAGCGCACGCGGGGAAGGCCTGGGAACGCTGCTGCTGGAGCGCGCGGCGGCGGGGCTGGCGGCGCGCGGCTTCAGGAAGCTGTCGTTGACGGTCACCACGGGCAATGAGCGGGCGGCCGCGCTGTATCGCCGTGTGGGCTTTCGCGAGCATCACTCGTTTGACGCCATGGTCTGGACCAACATGGCGGGCCCCGACGAGTCCACGACCGAGCGGCTGAACCAGAAGCCGGGCGTGGTGCCGGGGCGACCGCGCATCGTGCGAAGCAACAAGCCTGCCTAGTTGCGGTACCCAAGCGCGAAACACCTATCACGGCAGGCAAAGCAAAGCGGCCGGGGATTGCTCCCCGGCCGCTTTGCTTTGCTCTGCAGAAAGACCCTGCGCGTGATGGCTAGTGCTTGATCAGGAACATGAGCCAACTGACCACGATGACCACGCCAACGAAGGCGACCCAGCAGGCGACGCCGTAGCGCAGCATGGCGCGGGTGGTGGCGCGCTGGGTGATGCCGAAGACGATGGAGGCCGAGGTGGCGAACAGCAGCACCGCGGTGAAGTGGGACGGGGCGAAGCTCATCGTGCGACTCCGGAGAGCTTGCGGCCGATGCGCAGGTTGTGGGCGTCGACGGCAGCGATGACATTGAGCAGCGAGGCGACCACGAGGAACTTGGTGCCGTAGTCGGCGGTGGTGACCTGCACGACATTGCGACCGAGGCCGCCGGCGTAACCGGTGAGATAGAACAGGCCAGAGCCGAGGTCGCCGACGAAGCCGAGCAGGCTGAGGGCATCGCCACCATCGGGCAGGTACAGGTGACCGTTCATGGCGATGCCGAGCCACCACATGGAGGAGACGGCGAGGAACAGCAGCGCAGCGCGGCCCCAGTGGCGTGTCAGGAGGTGACCCGCGCCCGGCAGAAGCCAGCCCAGAAGCAGTGCCAGGGAGACAGGGGCGCCAGAACGTGCGGGTAAATCAGGCATTCCCTCGACTATAAATCACGCGTTCTGTTCCGAGCGGTCGGAGCGGCGTCGCGCGGGGAATTTGAGTTGCCGCCGGCCAGCACGGCCCACAGGGTCCAACTGCCGGTAAGGGCGAGCCACAGCGGAAACGGGTATGCGGCGATGCGCTCGATGGTGCCGGTGCCGAGTACGGCGGCGGTCTGTTCGTTGCTGTAGGCGATCAGCACATCGCCGAAAAGGGCGATCGAAGCAGCGATGGAGCCGGCGACCGGTTGGAAGCGCAACCAGGTGGCATCGGGGCGCGCATGCCGGGGAGAGCCCGCGCGGCGGCGGTGGGCGATGGCGATGAGCAGCATGGCCAGGGCACCCAGAAGGAAATGCATGCGTGCGCCGAGCACGTGGAAGTTGGCATTGGCGTCTTCTGGAAAGAGGCCGACCAGCAGGACGCCCACGGCGGAGAGCAGCAGGAAGACGCGGGCAGTTGCTCCGGCCCAGGTGGGAAAGAACCGGCCCGACAGCAGCAGCGTGCCGGCGGCGATCAGCACGGCCTGCAGCACGAAGGAGCTGTTCATGAGCGCGTGCCAGTGCGAGCAACCGTGGAGGCAGGTGAGCGCGCCGAGGTCGCTGATGAACTTGTCGCGATAGCTGTAGTGACCCTGGAAGCCGAGGGTAGCAACGGCCTCGGCCAGGAAGAACTGTGCGCAGGCGGCCCAGCTTGCGGCGCCCCAGAGATCGCGGAGATCACGGGAGGAGCGATGCGCCATCAGATCCGCACCAGCTCCTGCTGGATGCGCCCGGTGACGCGGGCCTCGGTCGCAGAGGTGATCATGTTGATCTCGGAGCGGACGCCGAAGGTGTCGAGGTAGACGCCGGGCTCGACGGAGAAGCAGGTATTGGGGAGGATGCGGCGGACGTCGTGGGTTTCGAAGTTGTCGAGGTGGGCGCCGGCGCCGTGGATCTCGCGGGCAATGTTGTGGCCGGTGCGATGGGTGAAGGCGGGGCCGAAGCCAGCGGCGGTGATGACCGCGCGGGCGGCGGCATCGGGCTCCCAGCCGGCGACGGGCTCACCCGCTGCGAAGCGCTGCCGGACGAGCGCGATGGCGGCGTCGCGGGCGTCGCGCACGGTGCGGAAGACGGTTTGCTCGCGCTCAGAGGGTTCGCGGCCGATGACGCCGGTCCAGGTGACGTCGTAGAAGACGGTGAAGTCAGAGGGGGATGGCGGCGCGGGACGGCCCCAGATGTCGACCAGCAGGAAATCGCCGTTGTGGATGGGGCGGGCGGCGCCGGGTTTCGGGTCGTAGTGGGAGTCGGCGGCGTTGTGGTTGACGGAGACGTTGGGGCGGTTGTCGTACTGGAGGCCTTCGCGCTCGAGAGCGGCGACCAGCCAGCTTTGCATGGAGTACTCGGTAATGGGGCGGGCGGCATCGAGCTCGGCTCGGAGCCAGTGCCAGGCGGCGGGCAGGATGGTGTCGATCGCACGCTGCGCGATGTAGTGGCTTTCGATCTGCGCGGCGGAGAGCACGGCTTCGAACTGGCTGATGAGGTCGGCGGAACTGCGGATCTCCTTGCCGAAGGAGCGTACGAGCTCGACGGTGCCGGCGTCGACCAGCGAGATGTACATGATGGCGTTGCGCGGGGAGTACTGCATGGCGATGCGGGTGCAGGCGGAGAGGAGCTGCTCGAGTTCGTACTCGAGCTCCTGCCAGGAGGAGTACACCGCGCGCGCGCCGGGGAGGGCGTCGAGGCGGCCGGACTCGATGCGGTGGACGAGCTTTTTGGGGTCGCCGTGCGCGGGGATGACGTAGTACCAGCGGCGGGTGACATGCACCGCAGGCGGGAGGCCGAGCACGCTGTAGGCGAGGGGGTCGCGGCCGTGGTGGTCGTAGAAAAGCCAGGCGTCCAAGCCGTTGGCACGGAGGGCTGATTGGATTGCTGCGAGATCAAGCGCTGCCATGGGGCGATTGTAGACGGACGAGGCGGAAGGTTGGGTTCGCGCTGTGAGGGGGATCGCGGATCCTTCGCTGCGCTCAGGATGACATGGCTTGTGGGTGGGTGGTGGTTGGGGTTGGTCTGGGTGAGACATCGCGGGCGGGCTGGCATGGCAGGTGGGCGCGGACTTGCGCGCGTTGGATTGCAGATTTGTTTGGGCGGCGAGCTCATACTGCTGTGGGGATGCACTAAGCTCCTCAAAGCGGCGACAGCGGAATGGCAGCGCCGAGCGGGGGCATGTTGCGCGATACAGCAGGAGCGAACACCTTGACCTGGTACCACTTTAAGTCGGCCGACGATGCGGAACTTGATGCACTTGCGAGCAAACTGCACCTGCACCCGTTGCATATGGAAGATGCGCGCTCGGCGGGCGAGCGCGTCAAGGTCGAGGGGTCGAGCACGTATGTGTTTGCGCTGCTGAAGACGCTGACGCTGGTGCAGGGCGCGGAAGACCCGGTGCTGGAAACGATCTGCATCTTTGCCAGCCATGCGGAAGAGGCCGGAGAGAAGCCCGGGCAGGCTGATCCGTTTTTTATCGTGATTGCCGACACGGACAAGGTGCAGGTGGCGGCGGCGCTGCGGCGCGCGCAGGAAGAGTGTTCGTCGGCTCCGCCGCCGCGGCTGCTGTACCTGATTTTCGATTCGATCGTGGACTCGTACTTCCCTGCTATCGACGCGCTGGATGACGAGATCGATGCGCTGGAGGACCGGGTGATTTCGCCGGCGCCGGATTTGCTGAGCGAGATCTTCGCGGTGAAGCGGCAGCTGGTGGACATTCGGCGGCTGCTGGTGAGCACGCGCGATGCGAGCATGCACCTGCAGCGCGATGGCGGTTTGCCGCTGGACAGCCCGCACCAGCTGTACCTGCGCGACCTGTACGACCACATTTCGCGCCTGCTCGACACGGTGGAAACACAGCGCGACCTTCTGAACAATGCGCTCGATATTTACCTGTCGAGCATCGCGAACCGCACCAACGAGGTGGTCAAGGTGCTGACGGTGCTGTCGACAATCGCGCTGCCGGCGCTGGTGGTGACCGGGGTCTACGGCATGAATATCAAAGGGCTGCCGTTTGTGGATTCAAAGTACGCGGTGGAGTGGGTGGCGACGTTGACCCTCTCGCTAACGGGCGGCTTGCTGGTGCTGATGCGGTGGCTGGGATAGGCGCACGGTGCAAGATAAGAACGAGGGTGACGCGACATGGCAGAGTTGGGCGTAAGGGAGATCGTGACGGCGGAGCAGGAACGGGCGCTGGGCAATGCGTACTTCGAGGCGTTGTGTACGGAGCAGGCGGAGTATGCGCTGGGCGGGGCGCTGGCGAAACGATTTCTGCCGGATGTGATTCCCTTTGGGGGTTTGCGTGAGGATACGGTGGAGGCGCTGGATGCCCTCAAGGCCCTGATGGAACCCGGGGAAAAGCTATTTGTGATGAGCCGTGGGGCACTGCCGCAGGCGGGGCTGGTGGAGTTGGCGTCGATCGAAGGCAGGCTGATGGTATTGCCGGAGAGCGCGCCGGAGTCAGAACCGGTGGTTGGTAGCCCGGAGATCGAGGAGCTTGGGCCGGAGAACTTCGCGGAGATGATTGCGCTGAAAGCGGTGGCCTTTCCCGGGTTCTTCGGCCCGAGAGCGGCGATGCTGGGGAAGTTCGCGGGAATCCGCGTGGATGGCGCGCTGGTAGCAATGGTCGGGGAGCGGCTGGCGGTGCCGGGCATGCGGGAGATTTCAGCGGTGTGCACGCATCCTGAGCATCGGGGGCGGGGTTATGCAGAGATGCTGATCCGGCACCGGATCCGGGCAGAGGCGCGTACGGGATGGCGAAGCTTCCTGGGAGTGGATGCGTCGAACTTGAAGGCACAGGCGATCTACCGACGGCTGGGGTTTGTGCCGGTGCACACGGTGTACTGGCACCACCTCCAGCGGCCTGTGTAGACGATGTTGACTGAGAAGAGTGCAGGAACAGGGGCGGTGACCGTTGACGTCACCGTCCCTTTCTTTTCGTGGTGCGGTTCGTTGGCGGAGGTGGCGACCAGAGTGCTGGTTTGGTTCGAACAAAGTCAGGACTCGGGTCGGTGCGGTGGGTGCCCCACATCTCAAGGCGAGATGTGGGTATCACCGCTTTTATGCGAGTGTCGAGGTGCGCGGCGGCCCGTGTGGCTTGTTTGCTCTGCGCTCCGTCGGCTTTGCGTCGAGGACTGCTTCTGCTTGAACGCGGGGGGACAGTGTTGAGCGAGCATGAAAAAGGGCGGTGACCGTAGAGGTCACCGCCCTTTTTCGGTTCGTGAAGCGGGTTAGTTGGCGGCGGTGGCTGCTGCAACCGGGGCGTTGGGCTTGACGGAGGTAAGCTCCGCGGCGACGCGCTCCATGTTGAAGGCCTCGATGAGATCGCCAGGCTGGAGATCGGAGAAGCCGGCTACGCCGACGCCGCACTCCATGCCGTTAGTGACTTCACGCGCATCGTCCTTGAACCGCTTGAGGGAAGCGAGCCGGCCCTTGTGGACCTGTTCGCCGCCACGCATGACGCGGATCTCGGTGTCGCGCTTGAGCGAGCCGTCGGTGACCCGGCAGCCGGCAATGGTGCCGACCTTGGGGATGCGGTAGACCTCGAGCACTTCGGCGCGGCCAAGATAGTTCTCCTTGTAGACCGGGTCGAGCAGCCCGAGCATGGCCTTGCGGATTTCATCCTGCAGCTCGTAGATGATCGAGTGCAGACGGATTTCCACGTTTTCCTGCTCGGCAAGGTCGGTGGACTTGCGGTCCGGCTTGACGTTGAAGCCGATGACGATCGCGTTCGAGGCCGAGGCCAGGAGCACATCGCTTTCGGTGATGGCGCCGACTCCGGAGTGAATGACCTTGATGCGGACCTTCTCGGTGGACATTTTCTGCAGCGAGTCGGCCAGAACCTGCACCGAACCCTGCACGTCGCCCTTGATGATCAGCGGCAGTTCCTTCATACCGGCTTGCTTGATCTGGTCGGCAAGGCCTTCGAGCGAGACACGGCTGGACTTGGCCAGCGTGGCTTCGCGCTCCTTGAGCTTGCGGTATTGCGCGATGCCCTTGGCCTTGTCGCGATCGGCCACGACGAGGAAGGTGTCACCGGCATCCGGCATGCTTTCGAGGCCGAGGATTTCGACCGGGGTCGAAGGTCCTGCGATTTCGATGGGACGACCACGATCGTCGAACATCGCGCGGATCTTGCCGAACGTGTTGCCGACGATGAAGGAGTCCTGGGCGCGCAGCGTTCCATTCTGAACCAGGATGGAGGCGACAGCACCACGGCCACGATCGAGCTTGGCTTCAATCACGGTACCCACGGCGGAACGGCCCGGGGTAGCGCGGAGGTTAGCCACATCGGCGGTGAGGCAGATGTTCTCGAGCAGCAGGTCAAGGTTGAGGCGCTTCTTGGCCGAGACATCGACGAAGATCGTGTCGCCGCCCCAGACTTCGGGAACGACGCCGCGGTCGCCGAGCTGCTTCATGACGCGGTCTGGCTGGGCTTCCGGCTTGTCGATCTTGTTGACAGCAACAATGATCGGCACGCCGGCGGCCTTGGCGTGATCAACGGCTTCGAGCGTCTGCGGCATAACGCCGTCATCGGCTGCGACCACGATCACAACGATATCCGTGACCTTGGCACCGCGGGCACGCATGCGGGTAAAGGCTTCGTGACCCGGCGTATCGAGGAACACAATCTCGCGACCAAAGGCCGGGGAGTCCGGCTTGTTGATGCGGACCTTGTAGGCGCCGATGTGCTGGGTGATGCCGCCGGCTTCGCCGCTGGCGACGTCGGTTTCACGGATGGCGTCAAGCAGCGACGTCTTGCCGTGATCGACGTGACCCATGACGGTGACGACGGGCGAGCGGGTGACCTCGAGTTCGTCGATATTCTCCTGCGAGAGGATGCTTTCGATCGACTCATTGGCCATCTGGTCTTCAAAGGTGATGACCTCGGTATCCGCGCCGAACTGGGCCGCGACTTCCTTGACCAGCTCACCGTCGAGCGACTGGTTGACGGTGACGAAAACGCCACGCATCAGCAGGCTCGCGATCAGATCCTTGCCGCGCACATCAAGCTTCTCGGCAAGATCCTTGACCGAAATACCTTCAGTGACGGTGATCTTGCGCGTGATCGGGAGAGGCTCGTTGGAGGTCATCGCACCGCCGTAACGCGGCGGCGGATTGAACCCCTTCATCGGGCCTTCTTTGCTCTTGGGATACTGCTGACGACCGCGACCCTTGGGTCCGCTCGGACGCGGCGCGCGGGGCGCCTCACCCATGGGCGGAGGACCGCCGGCTGCTCCGCCCGGACCAGCCGGACGGGCACCAAAACCACCGGGGCGTGGAGCGCCAAAGCCGGGACGTCCACCGGGACCGCCAGGGCCGCCGGGACGTCCACCAGGACCGCCAGGAGCGAAGCCCGGACGGGTGGGATGCATGGGACGACGCGCACCAGCGGGGCCACCGGGACCAGCGTAGCTGCTGGTGGGGCCGGCATAGCCGCCGGAAGGACGCTGTCCATAAGCCGGCGGGGCGCCGGCGCCACCGGGTGCGCCGCCGGGACGGCGCTCAAAGATAGGACGGCCGCGCTGCAGACCTGCAGCGCCACCCGGTCCACCAGCCTGCGCTGTGGGCGCGGGCGGCGGAGTGGGGCGGGCGACTGGTGGGGGCGCGGTGTAGACCGGGCGTGGGCCCGTCTGCGGCATGATGACGCGACGCGCGGGCACTGCCGGAACTTCAGGAACCGGGGGTGCCACGGGTGCGGCGTCTGCCTTGATTTCCGGAGCGACCGGCGCGGCTGCCTGTGCGGGAATCGCCGGAGTGGCTGCGACCGGCACTGCCGGGGCTGCGCCCTGCGGAGCGACGGGCGCGGCTGGCGGAGCCGGCGGACGCGCCACCACGACCGGAGTAGTGGGTGCGCTGGAGGCGATGGCCGGGCGTGGAGCCGCGGCTACGGCGCCTACGGGGGGACGCGCGACAACCGGGCCGGAGGGTGGCTTGGCCGCAATGGCAGGCGGCGCGATGATCTGCGGAGCCTGGCGCGGCTGAGGCACGATGCGGCGTGGTGCCGGACGGTCCGCGTTGGCGTTGGGGCCGAACGGAGGACGGGGACCAAAGTTGGGCACGTGCGGGCGAGCCGGCGCTGCAGGCTGCGCAGCGACCGGAGCGGCTGGCGCAGCAGGCCGTGGCGCGGCTACCGGAGAACCGGCAGGAGCGCTGGCTGCTGCCGCCGGAACCTGCGGAGCGGCGGCAGCCGCTGCTGGGGCAGCGGGCTGGGGAGCCGTCGCGACGGGCGGAGCGGGAGCAGCAACCGGCGGGGCTGCCACGACAGCAGCAGCGGGCGGTGCCGGGGGACGAACCGGGGGCGCTGCAGCCACGATGGGCTGTGAGGGCGGAGTGGCCGCCACTGCGGGACGCGGAGGAGGAGGTGCCGCGGCCACAACAGGCCGAGCCGCGGCAGGTGCCGGGGCTGTGGGCGTTGCAGCACTGATTGTGGGACGCTCCTGTGGGCGGCTGCCGCCGGCACGCTCCTGCAGGCGCTCCTGAATGGCGCGCAGAGCGTCTCCTGGCTTGGAGACGTTGGACAGATCGATGGACGGCCGGCTTTCGGGCTCGCGACGCGCAGCACCACCGCTGCCGCGATTGCCGCCGCGGGTCAATGCTCCGCGTACCCGCTCCGCCTCATCCAGTTCCAGGGAGGAGGAGTGCGTCTTCTTCTCGGTCACACCGACCGCTGTCAGCACATCCAGAATGGCCCTGCTTTTTACTTCCAACTCACGCGCTAGATCGTTAATTCGAACCTTACTCATTCGCCCCTTTGTGTTTCGTCCAAACCGCTTACATGCTCATTGCAACCTCGGCACAGCGGGAGTAAACGCATCTTCCATTATTGCGCGAAACCAGGCATCCTGCTCGCCCAGTTCCGCGCAGCTCAAGAATGCTGTTGAGCGGAGTGGTGGAGCGACGCATTATGCGCCGCCCTCATCCACCTTGCTGTCTTCCTTGCGCTCGTCGCGGGGTTCGTCCAGGTTGCCCTCGACAACAGCCTCGGAGCGGGCGATCTCGGTGTTGGGGTGATGCTCACGGATCACCGCGGAGGTATCGTCGCGACCCGGCGTCAGCGACTCGGCGCCCTCGTCGTCCAGCATTGGACCGACCTCGGTCACCTCGGCGAGACGCTCCTGGGCAGTGTCGTCGGTGATGCGGCCGGAGCCGTCCCGCGAGTCGGGAATCTCGTCTTCCTGTGTCAGGTTGACCTCGAGGGCATCGATCTCCTCGTCCAGACCGGCGTTGGACTTGTCGATCTCGTGGTCGAGCGGGCTGTCGTAGGTGGCGGGCTCGTCTTCGAGGTCCGCGCCGCCGGTGAGGTTCTCCAGCTGGTCGAGGTCGGCTTCGGTCGCGACGTCGGTGGTGTCATGGCTCACGCCCGCGGTTGCGGACGCCGGCTCTGCGTCATCTTTGCCGTAGACCGAGCTTTCGCTCAGATCGACTTCGACGTGGTTGCGATCCTCGTCCGCTACGAGCTTGTTTCCGTGTGTCTCTGCCACTGCTTCTCCTTCGATCCCCTCTGTTGCGGCTGCCGCCGGCCGCTCTTCGCCTTCTTCGTACTGGCCGAAGTAGTGGCGCACGGCGAGTCCGATCTTTTCAAGCGTCCGCTCCCCGATGCCCGGGATCTCCTCGAGCTGTTCCGGGGTCATGTCGGCGAGGGCTTCCACTGTTGTGATGCCGGCCGCGACGAGTTTCTCGATGATCTGCTCACCAAGTTCGGTGACCTGCTCAATGGCCGTGGCGGGACCGCCGGAGAAGGCCTGCATCTGCTGCTCGACCTCCTGGCGCTTTTCTTCCTCGCTCTTGATGTCGATCTTCCAGCCGAGCAGCTTGGCGGCAAGGCGGACGTTCTGGCCTTTTTTGCCGATGGCAAGCGAAAGCTGGGTGTCATCGACGATGACCTCGAGCTGCTTCTCGTTGAGGTCGGCGATGGAGACGCGGGAGACCTTGGCGGGCTGCAGGGCCTTTTCGGCGAAGGTGGTGATCTCCTCCGAAAACTCGATAATGTCGATCTTTTCGCCGCGCAGCTCGCGGATGATGGACTGCACGCGCATACCCTTCATGCCGACGCAGGCGCCGACCGGGTCGACGTCCTTGTCGCGGGACTGCACGGCGATCTTGGTGCGCTCGCCGGCTTCGCGGGCGATGGCGCGCACCTGCACGGTGCCGTCGTAGATCTCGGGCACTTCGCTTTGGAACAGGTTCTGCACCAGTTCGGGGGCGGCGCGGCTCACGATGACCTGCGGGCCCTTGGCGGCACGGTCGACCCGGAGCAGCACGGCGCGCACGCGCTCACCGACGGCAAACTGCTCGAGGCGGGACTGCTCGCGGCGTGGCATGCGGGCCTCGGACTTGCCGAGCTCGAAGATGATGTCCTGCGGCTCAAGGCGCTTGACGGTGGCGGTGATGACCTCGCCAACGCGGTGCGCGTACTCCTGAAACACGGTGTCGCGCTCGGCTTCGCGGACCTTCTGAAAGATCACCTGCTTGGCCATCTGCGCGGCGATGCGGCCCAGCACTTCCGTGGGCTTGTAGTAGCGGATCTCGCCGCCGACCTCGACCTCGGGCGCCAGGTTGCGGGCGTCCTCGAGGGTGATCTGGTTGACCTCGTCCTCTACTTCTTCCGGCGTTTCCACCACCGTTTTGTAGGCGTAGGCGCGGATCTCGCCGGTCTCCTTGTCGAGCTCGGCGCGCATGTTTTCCTGCGTCTTGTAGTACTTGCGGGTCGCGAGCGCGATGGCGTCCTCGACCGCAGCGACGACGATCTCGGGCTGGATGCCCTTGTCGCGGCTGAGAATCTCAATGCTTTGATACAGCTGTGATGCCATACTGTGTGTCCTTCTCTGCCGCCCTGTGAGGTGCGACGGCCTGGTGGTCATCCGTACTATGCGGCGCCCGCCTCACGGGCGGGGTCTGGCCGCCTTGCGGCAGCCGCGCCTGGAGCGAACGCGAAACAGGGGGGCTAGAACTCCGGAACGAGTTGCGCCTTCTCAATATTGCTGAAGTCGACGGTGATGGTTTTGGCTGCTTCCGGCTCAGGCTTTTTCCTGCGCTTGCCTGTTTTGGGCTGCACCAGCACAAGCGTGACCGTGTGCGCATTGGCCTCGCCGAGATGAGCCTGCCAGTGGCGATTTCCGGAGATCGGGGTGAAGAGCTGCACCTTGCAGAGCATGCCCTGGAAGCGCTGGAACTCCTCGGGCCTGGAGAGCTTGCGATCGAGCCCGGGGGAGCTGGCTTCGAGCAGGTATTCGGCGCCGGGGACCAGGTCTTCGACATCGAGCGCGGTGCCGAAGTCGCGGGAGAACCGCTCGCAATCGCCGTGGGTGATGCCGGAAAGCTGGGCGACGGGGATGCCGGCGGGCACCTCGCGCAGGTAGGCGAGTTCGTCTTCTTCCGGGCTGAGGCCGGCGGCTTCGCCGGCGTCGACGAGGTCGAGCTCGATGGCAGGGCCGTGGTCTGGATTATTAGATTCGGCCGGATGGACGGAGGATTCGGCGGGGTCTTCGTCCGCAGCGGTTTCTTCTTCGTCCGCATCGTCTTCGTCGTCTTCGTCGTCGGAGAAAACGTCGTCGTCGAAGGCACCCTCGTCGCCGTCCGGCGTGCCGGGGCGGGTGGGGATGGTGTCGAGTTCGTCGTCTTCCTCGTCGTCCACAGCGTGGCCGGAGTCTTCGTCTAGGTCGTCCAGATCGTCGAAGTCGTCTGTTTCTTCAGCATCGGCGTCGGGCTGCGCGGCAGGTGCCTGGGTGCCGGCCCCGGGGTCGCCGGCGCGCAGGGCGGCGAGCCGCTGTTCCAGCACGGCGCGGCCGGCCGCATCACGCTCCAGAAAAATCCGGAGCGTGCGGTGTTTGCCGCCACCGCCGGCGAACTCGAGATCCACCACGTCGAGCCCGTGGGAGTGGGCGACGCGCTCGGCGAGCGCACGGATCTGTTGATTGTTCAAACTCATGGCACCATTCCGTCTGCTGCTGGTTCTGCTACGGGGAGCATCGGGGTCCCTGCCCTGGCTGCCCGGATGCCTGTGGAGGAGTGTTGCCGGAGCTGCCAGAAACAAGTTGAGCCCAAAGAAAAAGTGGGCTTTCGCCCACTGCCTCCTGCTCGCCCCGCGCGTACTGCGTCAGCGAACATCGGGAACCGTCTACAGGCAACAGTCTACGCGACCCTTTCGGCCGAAGCAAGCCGGGCCAGGCGGGCGCGGGGCGGGTTGCGTTCGGGGCTAAAGCATTCAGGGTCGGCCGTGGAAGATCTCGGCCAGGGCGTGGATGGACTCCGCGGAGCGGCGCAGCGAGAAGCGCTCCTGGAAAACGGTTTCCGCGGCGGCCGCCATGTGGCGCCGCTCCAGCTCGGGCAGGGTGAGCCAGCGGTTGAGCAGGCGCAGGGTGCCCTCGCTGGTGTCGGGCTCGACCAGGCCGACGCGGCTTTCGAGGATTTCGCGCCAGATATTGACCTGGTCGGAGATGAGCACGGGGGTACCACAGGCGAGGGCTTCGGCGACGACAATGCCGAAGTTCTCCTGGTGCGAGGGCAACACAAAGGCCTCGGCAGCGCGAAAGGCACCGTACTTGGCGGCGCCCTGCAGCATGCCGGGCCAGTGAACGCGGTCGCCGATGCCGAGGCTCTCGGCCTGCGCCATGAGGCGCGCCTGGAGGCCGGTCTGGTCGGGCCCGGCAATGACCAGGCTGACATCCGGGTGTTCGCGCGCGACGCCGGCGAAGGCCTCGATCAGCAGGTCGCAGCCTTTCTTCTCATGAATGCGCGACAGGAACAGCAGGAAGCGGCGGCCCTGCATGGCCGGCAGCGCAGCGTGAAAGGCGGCGAGCTGCCGCTCGGGGTCGCCCTCGGGGCTGTTAGTGCCGTAGGGCACGACGACGCTGACCCACTTGTTGGGCTTGAAGGAGGCGAGGGCGAGTTCCCTCTCAAGCTCGCTGGTGAACAGCACGGCGGCGGCACCCTTGAGGATGCGGTACTGCAGCGGCCAGTACACCATCTTCTTGAGGTGCTTGGCGGGGTAGCGCCGCTTGAAAAACACGTCGAGGGCGCCATGGGTGAACACGGCATAGGGCACGCGGGCACGGGTGGCGGCGATCCAGGCGGCGACGGCCGGAAACAACCACACGTTGTTGATCACGATCAGGTCGAAGCGGGCGGCGTTGGCGCCGAGCCAGTTCAGCAACGCGCGCGAAAGCCCGTACTGCGAGGTGGGCGGCCCGAAGGCATGCACGATGAAGCGGCAGTCCTTGAGGTAGGGCGCGGCAGGGTCGTCGAGCGTGGCGACCTCGAGGGTGTCGCCGATGGCGCGGTAGTTGGCGGCCAACTGGCGCAGCATCTCCGGCGGCCCCCATCGGCGGGCGAGAGGCGGTAGATGACGTGCAACACGTGGAGCGACCGGCGCGGTGCGTCCTGCCCAGCCGGTTGCTGGAGACGGGCGAGCAGGGCGTCCTGCACACTTGGTTTGTGGCGGTGCTTGGGGGAAGGAACGTCGGGTTGACGCACCAGGAACGGGAACAATCGCCGCAAACGGTACCTCGCGCCAGTTAACTTGCCGTGCACTGCGATGACCTGAGCAACAAGCCGCGCCCTAAGCAGCGCCCACAGCTTACTAAAGCGGTGCAATCAATAGAACACGCTGGCTCCCCATCTGCAAGGGAGCGGCGCACTGAAGCGCGCGGAAAGCGATGCTGCTTTGCACAAAAAGAGCTGGCGGAAGGCAGAGGTGCGTCACAACGAGAATTGCTGTGAAGCGGGCAAGCTAAGTGCAACGGGAGGCGAACTCTCCCTCAAAAGTCACCTGCCGGGTGCGCAGAAGTGTAAGCCTGCCGCCCGTATTCGTAACAGCTTGGCGCACAGAACGAACGGAAAGCCTGCTGTGCCCTGCTTGCGAAACGCCTCGAACTGCTGCGAATCGTGGCGCCGCGTAATGACAGCCGGGGCGAGCGTTACGGCTGCACCTCGAAGGCAGCGGCATAGCTCAACTGGTGGATCGCGAGCCATGTAGCTGCGTACGCCTGCAGAGCGTCACTCGTGGTCTGGCGCGAATCGCGCAGGGCATCGAGGTAGTCAATCAGCGCGATGCCTCCATGCTGGTACGCGAACTGTGCGATGGAGAGTACGTCCTGTGCTTCGTCGAGATAGTGCGCGTTGTAGCGGGCAGACAGACTGCGCGATTGCGTGTAGGCGACATAGGCCTGGTCCACGTCAGATAGAGCCTGGTTTTTGGCCGCGACCACGGTGAAGCGGCTGGCCTGCGCGGTGTACTCGCTGGTCTTCTTGTTGCCCTGGTTACGGTCAAAGATACGCAGCGGGATGGAGACATTGAAGCCAGCCGAGTTGTAGATGGAGGTACGGTCGTATTCGCCTTCAAGCGTAGGGTCCGTGGTGCCGTTGGCATAGGCGAGCTTGACGCCGGCGTCGGCAACGGCCACGCCGGCGATGGCGGCCTGGTAGTCAGGACGGTTGGCAAGGGCGCGGGTGTCGAGCGTGGCGAGATCAAGTGTGAGGTCGGGCGGCACGATGTCGCCCTGGATGTCGAAGTCGACGCGGGGCGTTTCGGCGCCGATCAGGGTCTGCAGCTGGTCGCTTGCCTGCCGCAGGTTGATCTGCGCGGAGGATTGATCGCTTTCGAACTGGGCGAGCTGGAGATCGAGACGCTCGAAGTCGAGCTTGCCGATGTCACCGGCCTGGTAGCGGTCGTGATTGATGGCGACTTCGCGGCGAAAGTCGGCAAGGTTGGTGTCGGCCAGCGCAACGGAGGCCTTGGCAACCAGCATGGTGACGAACTGCTGCTTGACGGCAAGCACGGTGCTGCGCTCCTGGTCGCGAAGCTGTGCATCGGTCTGCGCGGTGGTGGCGCGGGCGCTCTCAAGACGCCAGCGGCGCTTTTCTCCACGCTCGAACAGGCGCGAGACCTCGGCCTCGTAGGTGTAGGGGCTCGCCGGGTTGGACTGGCCCAGCGTAACCTCCTGTCCGGCGATGGTGACATTTGGATTGACGCGGACGCCGGCCTGCAGCTCCTGAGCGCGGGTGGCGTCGAGGTTGCGGCGCGCGGCGAGCAGGGCGGGGTTGGCGTTGCGGGCCAGGGTGACGACCTGCTCGAGCGTGAGGGCACCGGGGCGCGCGGGCGGATTGCGGCGCGGATCAGGCGGCGGTGGTGGCGGCGGAGCGATCTGCTCGAGCGTGTTGTTGTTGGCGCCGGGATGGGCGGTGGGGCTGGCAAGTGGGGCGCCATTGAGCTGCTGCTGGGGCGTCTCGGTCTGCTGGGCCGAGGGCGTGCCGACGGGAGCAGGCGCGGCAGGCAGCGGCTGCTGGGTTTGGACCTGCTGCTGCTGGATCTGCTGCGTTGTTTGAGCGTGCGCGAGCGGCGCGGCGAACAGCAGGGCTGCCGCGACGGAGCGCGTGAGCGGGCAGTGCGAGAAGGTGCGGCGGGACATAAAGAAGCGGCGGGACATCAGGCCTCCAGCTCGTCGTTTTTCGACGCAGGCAGTTTGTCGCCGTCTCGAGCGATCCAGACGTACAGAGTGGGCAGAAGGAAGACGCTCAACAGCAGTGCTCCGATGAGTCCGCCGACAATCACGATGGCGAAGGGCCGCTGGGAGTCAGACCCGATGCCATGCGAGGTAGCGGCGGGCAGGAGGCCCAGGGTGGCGACCAGCATGGTCATCATGATGGGGCGCAGGCGGAGTACGGCGCCTTCAAGCGCAGCCTGCTCGACAGAGTGGCCGTTGACGCGGAGCTGGTTGATGTACTCGAGCATGATGACGCCGGTCTGCACGGAGACGCCGAACAGTGCGAGGAAGCCGACGCCGGAGGAGACCGAGAAGTGGGTGCCGGTGAGCAGCAGGGCGAGCATGCCGCCGAACGGCGCCATGGCGACGTTGCCCATGATGAGCAGGGCCCACTTGAAGGAGCCAAACATGGCGTAGAGGATCAGCAGGATGGCGAAGATGGTGATGGGCAGAACCATGGCGAGGCGCTTGTTGGCGCGCTTCTGGCTCTGGTACTCACCGGCCCACTCGACCTTGTAGCCGGGGGGCAGCTTGACGCCGCGATCGACCTGCTTGATGGCTTCTTCGACCGTGGAGCCGAGATCGCGGCCACGCACGCTGTACTTGATGGCGACGTAGCGCGAACCGTCTTCCCGGTAGATCTCCTCGGCTCCGTCCTTCATCTGCACGGTAGTGAGCTGCGCGAGCGAGACGCGCTCGCCGCTGGTGGCGACGAGGCGGATACGGCTGAGCGCCTCCTGCGTGTCGCGGTACTGGGGCAGGTAGCGCATGGTGAGGTCGTAGCGCGCCTCGCCCTGCAGCACCTCGGTGACGGGAGCGGCGCCGACCGCGGTCTGGATGGCGTCCTGCACGTCGGCGACATTGATGCCGTAGCGGGCCGCGGCCTGCCGGTTCACGGTGTAGTTGAGGTTGGGCTGGCCGATCACGCGGAACAGGCCGAGATCGGCGACGCCGCGCACCTTGCTCATGGCCCCCATGATCTCGCCGGCCTTGCTTTCGAGCGTCTGGAGGTCGGTGCCGTAGAGCTTTACGGCGAGCTCGCCCTTGACGCCGGAGACGGCTTCTTCGACGTTGTCGGAGATGGGCTGGGAGAAGTTCCAGATGACGCCGGGGGTGGCCTCGAGCTGGCGATCCATGGCGGCGATCAGCTCGTCCTTGTCTTCGCCGAAGACGGGACGCCACTGGTCCTTGGGCTTGAGGTCAACGAAGTATTCCGTGTTGAAGAAGCCGGTGACGTCGGAGGCGTCGTCGGGACGGCCCACCTGGGAGATCACCTGGGTTACCTCGGGGAAGCGCGAAAGCACGAGGCGCGCGCGCGCCATGACGGCGATGCCCTCGGTGGGACCGGTGGACGGGGCCAGGGTGCCGCGTACCCAGATGGCGCCCTCGTCGAGATGCGGCAGGAACTCGGAGCCGATCAGCCCGGAGGCCGGCATAAGGATGGAGGCGGCAAAGGCGAGGCCGGCGATGGAAACGGTGACCCAGCGGTGCTCGATGGCCCAGGTGGCCATGCGGCGGTAGCGCGCGACGACCCAGACGAGGACGGGGTTTTCCCACTCGGTGGTGCCGTTGGGGAAGAAGACGCTGGAGAGCACCGGCGCCAGGATCATGGAGAAGATCAGCGCGCCGAGCAGGGCGAAGGCAACGGTCCACGCCATGGGGCGGAACAGGCGGCCTTCCACGGCCTGCAGGGTAAAGATGGGCAGGTACGCGGTGATGATGATGCCGATGGCGTAGAACACGGGGCGCTGCACTTCGTGCGAGGCCTCGCGGATCATGTCGATCGGTTTGCGGTTGGGGTCCTTGTTGTGGCCAAGGTGGCGCACGATGTTCTCGACCATGACCACCGCACCGTCGACGACCATGCCGAAGTCAAGCGCGCCGAGCGAGAGCAGGTTGGCGGGGATGTGGGCGAGGTCGAGCAGGATCGAGGCAAACAGCAGCGCGAACGGGATGGTGATCGAGACGATCAGAGCGCCGCGCACGTTGCCGAGGAACAGGAACAGGATGACCACGACGAGGACGATGCCCTCGGTGAGGTTGTGCAGCACGGTGTGCGTGGTGAAGTGCAGCAGCGTGGAGCGGTCGAGGAAGGGTACGACCTTGACGCCCGGCGGCAGGATCCGGTTGTTGAGCTCGTCGACCTTGTTGTGAATGCCTTCCAGGGTCTCGTCGGAGTTCTGGCCTTTTTGCAGCAGAACCACGCCTTCGACGGTGTCGGGGTTGTCGATCAGGGTGCCGTTGCGGCCGGGGATGGTTTTGCCGATCTGGCCGAGGCGGATCTTGGAACCCTGGGTGACGGTGGCGATATCGCGGATGCGCAGGGCGGTGCCGGCCTGCGTTTTGAGCACCGTGTTTTCGATGTCCTTGACGCTGGTGTAGAGGCCCACTTCGCGGATGTTGATCTGCTGGGCGCCGACCTCGATGAACGAACCGCCCGCATTGAGGTTGTTGCCGGCGAGCTGCTGCTCCACCTGCGCGATGGTGAGGTTGTAGGCGACGAGCTTGTCGGGGTCGAGGTGGACCTGGTATTCGCGGGTCTGGCCGCCGAAGGAGGATACGTCCACTACGCCGGGAACGGACTTGAACTGCTTTTCGAGCGTCCAGTCCTGGAGCGATTTGAGCTCCATGTTGTCGTAGGAGGGATTGGAGCTGACCAGGGTGTACCAGTAGATCTGGCCGACCGGGCTCCAGTCGGTGCCGATCTGCGGCTGCAGGCCGTTGGGCAGGGTCACAAGCGAAAGACGCTCGAGAACCTTTTCGCGGTTCCAGTCGTTGACGGAGGCGTCGTCGAAGACCATGTTGAGCGCGGACAGGCCGGCGAGCGAGGTGGAGCGCAGGGCGGAGATGTGCGGGATGCCGGCCATCTGGATCTCGATGGGCACGGTGACCTGCTGCTCGACCTCTTCGGCGGCGCGGCCGGGCCACTGCGTGATCACGGTCACGTAGTTGTTGGCGACGTCGGGGTAGGCCTCGACGGGCAGGTTGTGGAACGAGACGATGCCCCAGCCGAACAGCAGCACGGCGATGATCAGGACGATGAAGCGATTGTTGAGAGCGAAGTCGACGATGCCGCGAATCAAGCCTGGTCACCTCGCGCGTCTGAACGAGTACGGGGGTTGGGTGCGATCACTGCGCCACCGTGTTCTGCAGCTCGAGCGCGTTGCGCACGACCTGCTGCCCTGCGGCGAGGCCGCTGGTGACTTCCTGCAGGTTGCCGGGAAGCGTATCGCCCGAGACCACGGCCACGCGCTGGAACTGGCCATTGCCGACCGGCTCGTAGACCCAGTCGCGGTCGTGGAGGTGCAGCACCGCGGTGGAGGGCACGCTGGTGTGCATCTCCTGTTTTTTGCCGTGGAAGGTGGCGGTGGCAAACATGCCGACGCGCATGAAGAAGCCGGGATTGGGTACCTGCACGCGCACCTTGCCGGTGCGGAGGTTGGGATCGAGGATCGCGCCGACGTCGCCGACAGTTCCGGAGATGGGGCGGTCCGGGTAGGCAGAGAGGCGAATGTCGGCGCTCTGGCCGAGGTGGACGCTGGCGAGATCGTTCTCGTAGACGTCGCACAGGATCCAGACGTGGGACAGGTCGGCAATCACGAAGGCGTTGGGCGAGCCCGCGGCGCCGTTGCCGGCAGCGGCGGCGTCGGTGACGTTCTGCTGGATGATGAAGCCGGAAGCGGGGGCGAGCACCTTGACCGTTTCGCCGGGGTGCCTGGGGTCGACGCCAAGTACATGGAGCTGCTGCTCGGCGGCGCGGAGGTCGGTGGCTGCGTCATCGTCGGCATCCTGCGCGATCTCGACCTGGGAGAGCGCGATGGCGCCCTTGGAGTAGAGCAGTTTGGCGCGGTCGAGCTGGACACGGGCGAGCCGCTCGTCATTTTGCGCCTTGAGGTACTGGGCGAAGGCGCCGGTCACATCGGTGCTCTGCACCTCGAGCACGAGCTGGCCTTTGCGCACGTAGTCGCCGAGGCGGACGTGGGTGGCGACGACGCGGCCATTGGCAAGCGAGATCACGGGGATTTCGCGGGAGATATCGGGCTGCACCTGGCCCGTGACGTTCAGGGTCGAGGTGGCCTGGTAGCTTGCCGCGGCCACGGTCGGGAACTGGTCGGGCCTGTCGAGGTGCACGAGCGAGGCGTCACCGGCGGTGATCACGGTGGCGGAGGCCGGCGGTGCTTCAGCGGCAGGATCGTGCTTTTTGGGGCCGCAGCCGGCGAGCAGCAGGGTGCCGAACAGGGTGGTCACGGTGAGGCGCCGAGGCAGGGTCATGCCCGGTGCGGGGCGCCGTTTCGCCGGAAGCGTGGTGCGCAGGTTGGAAGCCAGCTCGGAATGCGGGTCGTGATCTAGGTCGTGACGCAGAGTAAGGCTCCTTGGCATGTGGCCGGTTCCATGTCTGGGGCTGCGGGCGTGCAGCGTACCCCGTGTCGCAGCGGCGGCTGGCAGGGGCGAGGCCATGGGCGCGCGGTGCCGCCAGCACAGCGCCGCTGATTCTCCGGGTGCTGCCTGCCCCAGTCTATCGTTGCCCGTATGTGTCCCAAGCTATCTTTCGGCCACCGCGTCGATGTTGCCCTTTCAGGGTAACCGCGGGTCTGTAAAGAATGCGTAAGAAGCCGGGTCCTCTACGGGACGCCTGAGCGGGCGGGAAAGCCGCAGCGGCGGACTTATCTTTCGGCCAGAAAGGGCGGAAAGATACGGCAAGTGGTGGAATGCGCCGATACTGAATTGCGTCGGGCGGCTATCGGGCCTGTGATCGCCGCGCGTTGGTTGTGCGTTTATGGCAGTGCCTGGGGCGACGGGCGAAAGGAAGAACGTCTTGGTTGACTTCGTCACACCGGAAACCGCACCGCAGCATGGACCGCAGCCGGGCGTGAGCGCTGGGGCGGGTGGCGCGGTTCCAATCCAGTTGCCGCAGCCGCGGCGGGCCCTGCTCGCCGTTCTGGGGCAGGCGCTGGCGCTGGCCGTGTCGATCGCGCTGCTGGACTGGCTGGTCACCGACGCGGTGCCGCTGGGCTGGCTGTACCTCCTGCCCATGGCGCTGGCGGCGACGGTGCTGCCGCGGTGGGTTCTGCTGCTGCTGGCGCTGGTGTGCACGGCTCTGGTGGAGTGCTTTGACGGGTATCCGTGGAACCGGCACTCCGGACCGCCGCGGGATGTGCTGTATTTTTGCGCGTTTGCGGGCGCGGCGCTGTTTGTGCACGGCGTGGTGAGCGGCCGCGGCAAGACCGCTGCCCACCTGCGCACGGTGCAGGAGGAGATGCGCGGCCGCCAGGATGCGGAGGAACAGCTGCGGGTGCTGGTGGAGAACAGCCCGGTGGCGGTGTTTACGGCCGATGCGGCGGGCACGATCCTGCTGGCGAATGAGGCGGCCGACCAGTTGTTCGGGGTGGAGCGCGGGGCGCTGAGCGGAGAGTCGTTTGCAGCATTTTTGCCGACGCTGCTGGAGCTGCCGATGCTGCGCGAGCCGATGCCGGCCGGCCCGGCGTTTCACACGGCGATGCAGTGCCGGGGGCACCGGGCGTCGGGTGAGATCTTCCAGGCGGACCTATGGTTTTCGACCTACAGCACGAGCACGGGAGCCCGACTGGCCGTGTTTGTGGCGGATACCTCGGAGGATCTCCGGGACCGGGAGGAGTCGAGCCTGCACCAGCTGTTGACCGGATCGCGCATCCTGGTGGGCGCGGTGTCGCACGAGGTGCGCAACGTGTGCGCGGCGATCGCGGTGGTGCACGAGAACCTGCGGCGCGCCGACCAGCAGCGCGGGGCGCTGCGCGGGTCCAAGGACTTCGAGGCGCTGGGCACGCTGGTGCTGGCGCTGGAGCGGATCGCCTCGGTGGAGCTGCGCGAGGCCGCCAACCAGATGGCGGCGATTGACCTGTCGGCACTGCTGGAGGAGGTCCAGATCGTGATTGCACCTGCGTTGCGGGAAGAGGAGATCGCGCTGCGATGGGAGGTGCCACGCGGGCTGCCGCCGGTGTGGGCTGACCGGCAGAGCCTGCTGCAGGTGCTGCTGAACCTGGTGAAGAACAGCCAGCATGCGCTGGAGGGCGAGTCGCCGGCGGGCGGGACGGAGGACGGGGCGGAGGGCGGGACGGAGGACGGGGCGGAAGAGCGTGAGCGCACGGTTACGATCCGGGTGCTGCCGCCGGAGGAAGACGAAGCCGGGAGCCTGGGGAGCGACGATGCCGGGGCTGCCCTGCAGGGGGCCGAGCGCGCGGGACGGGTGCGGATCACGGTTTCCGACACGGGGCCGGGGGTGCCGCACCCCGAGTTTCTGTTTAAGCCGTTTCAGCAGCAGGCGCGCGCGGCAGGGCTCGGGTTGTATCTTTCGCGGGCGCTGATGCGGTCTTTCTCGGGCGACCTGCGCCACGAGCCGACGGCAGCGGGAACGGGAGCGACCTTTGTGATCGAGTTGCTGGCGGCTACGCCGACGGGACGGCGGGAGTCGGGGAAAGGTGGGCTCGCTTGACGATGGATGCGGGGCACTGGGCGGCACCAGAAGACAGGGCGGATGGAGCGCCGATCCGGCTGCTGCTGCTGGATGATCACGGATTGTTTCGCGAGGGGCTGAGCCGGTTGCTGGCCGAGGAGCCGGACCTGACGGTGGCGGTTCAGTGCGCCTCGGCAGGGGAGGCTCTGGCGGCGCTGGTGGCGGGTGCGGCCCCGGACCTGGTGCTGCTGGACTTCGACCTGGGCGAGCATACGGGCTTTGCGTTCCTGGAAGGCGCGCGGGCGCTGGGCTTTCGCGGCAGGGTGCTGATGGTGACGGCGGGGATGAGCCCGGGGACGATGGCCAGGGCGCTGGAGGCAGGGGTGTCGGGGTTGTTCCTGAAGCATGCGCCGCCGGTGGAACTGATCGAGGCGATCCGCCGGGTGATGCGGGGCGAGCCGCTGATTTCGGCAATCGAGCGAGGGCAGGTGCTGGCGGCGGCACGGCTGGCGGAGCACCGGGAGCAGGCCGGGCGGACGCCGCAGCTGCAGCTTTCGGAGCGGGAGCAGGCGGTGTTGCGGGGCGTGTTCGCGGGGCTCGCGAACAAGGAGATCGCAACCCAGCTTGGCATCTCCGAGGGGTCGGTCAAGGCGGTGCTGCAGCAGTTGTTCAGCAAGACGGGCGTACGCACGCGTGCGCAACTGGTGCGGATCGCGCTGGAGCACCACTTCGACACGGGGACCGATGCGCGGCCCAATGGGGGAGATGGAGGTGGGGGATGAAGAAGGGCGCGCGCGGCGTGGCCGGGGTATTGGCCGGGTCGCGGCCCGAGGCAGCCTGGATGGAGCATGGGCCGGGTCGCCGGGTGCGGCCGGCGAGGGTGCAAGAGGGGCGGCAGAACCCGCGAAGAATCAGTTCGGAAAGACGGCCCGCGCGACTTAAGGGTAAAATCAGGGTTTGTTCGAGAGACCGGGCGCAGCGGCTACCAATTCTGCGAACATTTATGCGGCCTGCAAGGTGAAATTGAGGACTATGCCCGAGTCGATCCAAGATCGAGTACTGCGTGTGATAGCAACGACCAAACGGGTTCCGCTGGACAGCGTGAAGCCCGAGAGCACATTTGAAGCACTGGGCATCGACTCCCTGGACCGCTTGAATATTCTGTTTGACCTCGAGAGCGAGTTCGATATCGAGATTGACGATGAAGATGCCAAGCAGGTGAGCAGCATCCCGCAAATGGTGGAAGGTGTCACGCTGCTGGCACACGCCAAAGAGGCGGGGCTGCCGGCTCCGCACTTTCCGCGTGCCGCCGCGCCGGTGGAGCTGGACCTCGCAAATTCGCAAGACGGCGGTACCGACCCCAAGGCAGGCGCATAGCGTGAGCTCTGTTCCGCTTCGCGCAGCAACACACGGCCCACACCGGGTGGTCATCACGGGGCTGGGAGTGATCAGCGCCCTGGGTCACAATGCCACAGAATTTTGGGATGCGCTGGTGGGCTGCCAGACAGGGATTCGGCCGCTGCGTTCTTCGCTGAATCGCATCGAAGCGGCGCCGCTGCGTTTTGAACACGTAGCCGAGGTGCAGGGCTTTGAGCCCGAAAAATACTTTGATCCGCGCGAGCTGTCGTTTATGGATCGCTTTGCGCAGTTTGCCGTGATGCCCGCGATGGAAGCGATCCGGCAGTCGGGTATCGAGTGGACGCCGGAGTTGCAGGAGCGGACCGCGGTGATCACGGGCTCGTGCATGGGCGGCCGCGGCGCGGAAGAAAACGGCTATTGGGAACTGTTCCACAACCACCGAACGCGGGTGCACCCGCTGACGATTCCGCTGGGCATGAGCAATGCCGGCACGAGCCACATCACAATGCGCTGGGGGCTGCAGGGGCCGGCGTACACGATCTCGACGGCATGCGCATCTTCGGGCCACGCGATCGGCCAGGCGTTTCACCTGGTGCGCTCGGGCGTGGCGCCAATGGCGATTGCCGGCGGCAGCGAAGCGCCATTGTTTCTGGGCGGTATGAAGGCGTGGGAGGCGATGCGCGTGATCTCGCGGGATACCTGCCGGCCCTTCTCTGCCGATCGCAGCGGGCTGATCGTGGGCGAGGGTGGAGCGATCCTCGTGCTGGAGCCGCTGGAAGCAGCGCTGGCGCGTGGAGCCACACCACTGGCGGAGATTGTTGGGTTCGGCGCAACCGCCGACGCGGGGCACATTACGCAGCCGACCGCGACAGGGCCTGCGCGCGCGATGCAGCATGCGCTTGCCGATGCGGGGATTGTGCCCGAGCAGGTGGGCTACATCAACGCGCACGGCACGGCAACGGAAGCAAATGATCGTACGGAGACTGCGGCGATTCGCACGGTGTTCGGCGCGCATGCGGACGCGGTCGCGGTGAGCTCGAGCAAGTCAATGCATGGACACACGCTGGGTGCTGCCGGCGCGCTGGAAGCGGTGGCGACGATCCTGGCGTTGCGCTCCGGGATGCTGCCGCCCACGGCCAATTACACCAAGCCCGACCCGGCGTGCAATCTCGACGTGATCCCGAATGCTGCGCGCGAGCAGGCAGTGGAGTATGCGCTGTCGAACTCCTTCGCGTTCGGTGGCTTGAACGCGGTGCTTGCCTTCAAAGCGTGGCAGTAAGGATAGTCGTGCACGGCAAGCAGGGGTCGATTGAAGTGTTCGGGCAGAAGGCATGGCGGCACGTGCGGGAATGCGCCGCTTGAGCGTCGCCGGCACCAACCTGGTGGTGTTCAAGCTGCGATGGACGGGATCAGGACTGCAGTTCGTGGCGGAGCCGGTCCCAGGCGGCCCGCATAGTTTTGTGATGAACGGGGTACAGTTTCAACGCGTCCGCTTCGAGCGCGATGCGCTGGAAGCCCTGGAGCGGGCAGGCGTGGGCTCGTGGTCGGTCTTCCCTACCGATCATGTGCAGGCTTCTGTCACCCGGCAGCAGTTGCGTGCCATGGGTTTTCGCGGAAACTACTAAGTCAGCAGACCAGACGGCACTATGTTGCGCAGCGAACCGAGTGCAACCGTGTGTGTATCCGCAGTGCGAGCCTATGTGCAACTCGCGCCCGCAGGGTTTCGTCTACTCAAAACAAAGACGGACGTGGCCGTGTTCGATTGGCTGCCTGGTCCGGAAGCAGCAGGAAGCGGCTGCGCCGGATTCACCCTGATAGGTAGCGCCAGACTCATCGTATGTGCGCGTTCTCGGTGCATTCCGACGCGGCGCAATGATCGCGCCGCAGCCGTGATGCGCAGGATAGATTGCCGGCATGTGCCCCAGCACATGTGAGAAGGCGACGACGCAGATGCAGGAGAAAAATTGCTGAGGGCAGGAAAAGAACAAAGTCGGCGGCGCAATCAAAGCGCATGGGCACTGGTATGGAGCGTGATCGTTGCAGGTGTGGCGGGTGCGCAGTCGAGCACGCCTCCCGCGTTGAAAGCAGCACCAAGGCGACCCTTGCTGGAGCTTGCGGGCACTGCTGCTCCTTCAACGTTGCATCGTTCTTCTGCGTTCAGCGCCGAGGATTTCACCGGCCCCAGCAGTGCCGGGCCCGAGACTCCGCTTATTGATCACAGCCTGCGGGACCATCTGCGCCCATGGGTGACGCCGGCGAGCACCACCCGCGATGACGGTTCGCCGGGTCCGTACCAGTGGCGTGGACTGATCTGGCAGACGGTGGAATTCAACATCGTCGAGAATGCGTTTCGCACATCAAGCGATGACGTGATGCGCGACCTGCTGGGGCACAAGCCCTTCTGGCATGACTACGTGGCGTCGATGCGGCAGTGGAACATGCGGCGCTTCAGCGATGGCGATGACTTCCTGGTGGATGACATCGGGCACCCCATCCAGGGTGCGGTGTCGGCATATATCGAGATACAGAACAGCCCGAGCGATGCGCGGCTTGAGTGGGGAGACCCCGGGTACACGATGTCACGCTTCAAGGGTTTGTTGTGGGCGACGGTTTTCAGCACGCACGAAAAGATCGGGCCGACGGGCGAAGCCGGCATCGGTAACGATGGCGGTTTCACATACGGCAACCAGTGTTTTTATCACTGCACCAGTGCGACCTTCGGGCCGGGCACGATCGACACCAAGTACACCAACAATACGGGCTGGACGGACTTTGTGATTACGCCCGTGGTGGGCATGGTGTGGGTGGTGGGCGAGGACGTGCTCGACAAAAAGATCAGCGACCGACTGTCGGAGGCGTACCCGGACAAGCTGTGGCCCAAGATCGTGCGTGGCAGCCTGAGCCCTTCGCGTTCATTTGCGAATATGTTGCGGTGGCGTGTGCCATGGTATCGCGACTTCCAGGAAAGTCCAGCGCCGGCGGATCGCGTGCACTTCTTCCGTTCGGACGAGGCGGTGGAGGCGACGCGGATTCCGCGCTTCTCGATTGCGCCGTTTGCGCGGAATGTGTCGATCGCCACAAATTCGGCGGATTGCTTTAATTGCCGCCACAATGTGATCGGCGGCGGCGTGGAAGGCTCCGTGAAGCTGCGGGACTGGCTGGCGTTTGACTCGATCGTGAGCTACCACCCGGGCGCAAGCCCACTGCCGAGCGACCGCGCGGGCGGCGACATGGTGGTGGCGGCGTTTGGATTGAGCGCGACCAGGGAGTGGGAGCAGTACGCGGTACACCTGGCGATTCGCCCGGGGCTGGTGCACTTTACCAATGCTTATCTCGCGAGCCCGGTCACATTCGTGGTGCCGGTGACGCCATACAACATCGGCACGACGCCAGCCGCGCCCGCGACGATACCGGAGCCTGGGGTGATCGATGCGAATGGCACACCGAACCAGCCGCCGCTGGGCGGCGTGACGCACTTTGCGTGGGACGTGGGGCTGAGCGGGGATTACAAGCTCGCGCATGGCGTTGCGATCCGGCTGGGCGTGGATGAAGACGTGGTGCGTTATCGCACGGACAAGGTAGACCCGCCGGCGCTGGGCGCGCCGCCGTACTTCTCCTGGTTGTCGAAGGAAAACTTTATCAATCGCGGAAACTACACGGTCCAGGTGGGACCGGTGTTCTCGTTTTAGCTAACGCTGGCTGAGCAGCGGGGCGACGGAGGCCTGGATTCCCTGCTCGAGCGGCGTGGAAGGCTGCCAGCCGAGCTGCTGCTGCGCCTTGCGGGTGTTGTACTGCTGGTCGCGCGCGAGCAGGTAGACGGCATGGCGCGTGAGCAGGGGGCGGCCCGGCAGGCCTGCCTTGTGCGGCAGTTCCGAAACGGTGGCGAGCGCCATGGCGGCGACGAACGGCAGGTGCAGCCACGGAGCCGGCAATGCAAGTGCGCGCGCCAGTGCGGTGGTGTAGGTGTGCCAGGTGGCGCCGTCGACGCTGCTGAGATTGTAGGCCTCGTTGCAAGCCCCCGGCGCCATGGCGGCAAGCCACATGGCGTGGCACACGTCGTCGACGTAGACGAAGCCGCCGGGTGCGCGGCCACTGTCGACCAGCAGCATAAGCCGCTGCTTCAAGAGTGTAACGACATCGGTGACGAATGCCTTTCCGTGCGGGCCGTAGATGCTGGCGGGGCGCACCACGGTGACGGGAAGGCCGCGCGCGGCTGCCTGCCAGACGAGTGCTTCGCCAGAGCGCTTGGTTTCGTTGTAGGGCAGGCCCGTGGCGCGCGTGGGCATCGTTTCATCGCCTGCTGCCGAGACAGGATAGCCGTAGACGTCAGTGGTGCTGACATGCAGGAGGCGCTGGAGCCGCGGAGCATGTTGCTCCAGCAGTGCGAGCAGGGTGGCGACGGCAGTGATGTTGGCATCGCGATACTGCGCGAGTGGCGCCCAGTCGGTAGAGCAGCCGGCACAGTGAAAGACGTGGGTGATGTGTGCGAGCACGGGCGCCAGGGCGGCGGCGAGCTGCGGGTGTTCGGGTGTGTTGCTCGCGGGCGATGGAGCCAGCTCGGCACGCACCACGTGGACGCCGGGGCGCTCGGCCACAACCGAGGATGGGCGCGCGAGGATGGAGACCTCGATGCCCCGCCCGACCAGCAGCTCGACGAGCCGGCCGCCCAGGAAGCCACTGGCCCCGGTGACCAGCGCGTGCACGTGGTCGCCGGGGGCAGATGGTTCGAGCAAGGGCGGGCGTGTGCCGTCGGACAACTAGGCGTTCCGCAGGGTGCTGAACACGTCGAGCGCGTACTGCAGCTGGGTCTCGGTGTGCGCCGCGGTGACACACAGACGCAGGCGCGCGGTGCCCTGAGCCACGGCCGGGAAGGTGACGGGCGAGGTCAGGATGGAGCGGTTGCGCAGCTCGCGTGCGAACAGGGCGGTGCGGGTGTCATCGTAGAGCATGAGCGGGATGACGGCGGTCTCGGAAAGGCCGGTATCGAAGCCGTACGACTTCAGGCCGTCGCGCAGGAACGACGCGTTTGAGCGGATGCGATCGACACGTTCGGGCTCGGCTTCGAGGATGCGGATGGCTTCTTTCACAGCGGCGGCCGAGGGTGCGGGCATGGCGCCCGAGAAGATAAACGGAGCGGACGCGTGCTGGAGGAAGATCATGAGCTCACGCGAGCCTGCGACAAAGCCGCCGCCCGAGGGGATAGCCTTGGCGAGCGAGCCGGTCCAGATATCGACCTCGCTGGTGTCGATGCCGAAATGCTCATCGGTGCCGCGTCCTCCTGCGCCGAGAACGCCGGTCGCGTGCGACTCGTCCATGAGCAGATAGCAGCCGAACTCTTTCTTGATCGCGATGAGCTCGGGCAGCACGCAGATATCGCCGTCCATGGAGAAGACGCCGTCGGAGATGATCAGCGTGCGGTTGGCCTGTGGGCCATTCTGGATCTCGTGGCGGAGCGACGCGGGATTGTTGTGTTCGAAGCGCTGCACCTGTACGCCGGCGAGACGACAGGCGTCCATGAGACTGCGGTGCGAGAAGCTGTCGGCGATGACGCGGTCGGCCGGCCCAAAGATCGACGAGATCACGGCGAGATTGGCGACGTAGCCGGAGGTGAAGGTGAGCGCGGCCTCGGTGCCTTTGAAGCGGGCGATGGCGGCTTCGGTCTCGCGGTGGAGCTCGAGGGTGCCGGTGAGCAGGCGGACGCCGCCGGTCCCGGTGCCGTAGCGCTGGATGGCCTCGATGGCCGCGGTGTCGATGCGCGGATCACCGATCAGGCCCAGGTAGTCGTAACTCGAGAGCATCAGCATCTCGTGGCCATCGGTCTCGACACAGGGGCCGCTCTTGTACGTCAGCGGCGCCTGGAAGGGATAGGCATCGGCGGAGCAGGCGAGCGCTGCAGACTCGAACAGGCGGCGTGCGCGGGCATCGAGCAGGTCCTGTTTTTTGAAGCTCCAGGCACGTCCGTCGGTGAAGTAGCCGTCGAAGATTTCGCCGGAAGACGAGCGGAAGTGCTTCTTGGAGGATCCAATTTCTTCGGAAGCCGCTGCTTCAAGTGGTGCTTTCATAGGGGGATCCGGGATGGAGCAGTATTTTGGGTGAGTCTAGCGGATGCGACGGGACTGTGAAAAGGGCGGCCCGGCGTGTGGCGGGCTGCTGCGTCCGCCTCACCGTACGCATGGAAGCCCAGTTGTGCGAGTCCTGAAACCTGTCTTGCACCTGTCTTACGCCTGCGCGGCACGTGCCTGGACGTTCCCTGCGCGTGGCAAGCCTGCCTCTGACGCCTGCACTTCGCAGCCCGGGAAGAGGCCGGCGGCGTAGCCTGCTCACGCTGCGGAGGCGGCTTCCTGGATAGCCCTGACACGCCCGACTTCACCCACTCTTGTAATTTAGTTTTGCACAGTCTGCCCTCCCTGTGGAGGGCACAGCTGGAACCCGGGTGCACCAGAGAGTAAGAGCCCGCATAGACGGGGCGGTGTTGCGGGGAGATCTCGGGCGGCGCCGCCTGCTCCGCTTGCTCGCGGTGTGCGACGAGGTCAGGAGATGCTGCCGCCGCCGTCTGCCTCGCCCTGGGACCAGTACGCGGCGGCCTTGGTCCATTCGGGTGGATGCGCAAGGGTGTCCACCACATGGCGGTAGATACCGCGGGCGAGGGTGTTCTCTGCCCCGACCCAGATGAAACCGTCGCCGGTGGGGGGCTTTGCATGGTTGATGGCCTCGAGCAGTCGCGGCAGTTGCCCGGCTGTGCTGTCGGCTACGGAACTGCCTGCTGCGAGGCTGCCGGCCTGGTGCAGCCAGGTGACGTGCTGCGAGGGCGAGGGGGCGAGGTAGGGTTGCTCTTCGGGCCCGGCCACAAGCGCTACTACATGCACGGGCGTGTTGCCGGGTAGCGACTCCATCCGTCTCGCGATGGACGGGAGCGCCGTGGCGTCGCCTACCAGAAGGTACCAGTCGAAGTCGGACGGCGCGACGTTGGACCCGCGCGGGCCGCCGATCTCGAGGGTGTCGCCGATGCGGGCGTTGTGCGCCCACTCGACGGCGGGGCCTTTCGGGTGCAGGGCGAAGTCGAGCGTGAAGCTGCCGGCCTCGATGTTCCATGCGCGTGGGGTGAAGTCACGCATCGCCGGAGCGGCCTCGCCCTGGCCCGGAAGGAAGATTTTGATGTGGTCATCGGGCGACGGGCTGTGGAAGCCTGCCAGGTCACTGGACTCAAAGAGGATGCGCAGCATGCGGGGCGTGAGCTGCTGCCGGGCAGTGACGCGCAGGGTGCGGCGCACGACTTCGTGGCGGACCCGGGTGAAGGCATGTCTGTCTGGGGCTTCGTTGTTCACACCGGATTAGACCGACGCCAGGTGGGAGAAGGTGCAGGGTCCACGGGAAAAACTGGAAGAAGGGATCTGCGGAGTTTCTCTCCCGGGCAGCGTTGCGCAGGCGAAAGCTGCCTGGAGGAAAGCGCAGTGCCAAGTTGCCCTGGGATCGATTCATTGCGGCTGGATTGTGCGGAGGTGGTGCGCTGGGCGGTGTCTCGCGCGACCCATGCTGCATACGCGGGCTTGTTCCACAGCTTCTGTATTGGCGTCCCCGACGGGATTCGAACCCGTGTTACCGCCGTGAAAGGGCGGTGTCCTAGGCCACTGGACGACGGGGACACTTGAAAAGGCACAGAAGCGCGCCAGAACCAACACTATCAAGGCAGGCGGTGGGTGTCAAAGCTGCCGGGGCGGCGCAACCTTGCGGTGGCCGGGGTGCTCCATGCCGGTGCGCCTGCGCGCGTGCAGATCAACGGCGGATGAATGGTGTATTTCGCGTCATCCCTGCAGGAATGGCGCGGGTGACAGAGTCAATGGAAAGTTACCCGTTTACAACTTTTCGGGAATAAAGTTCGCGTGCAGTCTTGACGATTCAGTAGGGGAAGTTCTTTAGTCTTCACTGGACCGGAGAGTGGTCTGCGGGCGCGTGATCCTTTCCGGATAAAGTAACGGGAACGCAGAGACACGTGGTGACCGATGAGCTCAACAAGGCATCGTAAGTAGTATGGCGTGAACGTTTTGCGGCTTCTGTGCCCTGCGCGTTGCAGGCGCGACGGAAGCCCCCTGGATGAACAATCGCCTCAGGCGAAGGAGCAGTCGAGATGGTTAACAACTGTGCGAACCCAAAATGCAACAAACCCCTTCACTATCTCCGCGACGGCCGCGTGTTTGTGTTTGACGTAGCGAGCGCCCGCGTAGGAGCGGATGGCAAACGTATGCGGCACCTGGAACACTTCTGGCTTTGCGGCGACTGCGCGCCATTGATGACGGTGGAACGCGGCGCCGAGAACGGCATTGTGATCCGGGCAAAACAGGTGCAGCGTCCCCCGGTGCGCCCTGCGGCGCTGGCATCCTAGAGGCAAGAGGGCGGCAGGGCGGCACAGCTGTTTGCTGCACGGCTGGTTGAGCCGCGGCCGCTGCCACCCGGCCGCATAATGCGTGGCCGGAGCCGCAAGGATGGTTTGCACGAGAAAGTCGCCTGGCGTGAGAACCCACGCCGGGCGGGTTTGTCTGTGGGGCAAGTCCAGAAGCACACCAAACAGGAAGACTTGATCGGGGAAAGCATGGCAAGCGAGACGCACAGCGGCACAACGATGACCAAAGCGAATCTCGTCGAGGAAGTGCTGACGCTGGGAGACCTTACCCGTCGTGACAGCGAAGTCATCGTCGAGACCGTGTTCGATGCGGTGATCGGCGCATTGAAGAAGGGCGAGAAGATCGAGGTGCGCGGCTTTGGTTCGTTTCGCATTCGGCAGAGAAAGCCGCGGGTCGGGCGCAATCCCAAGACTGGGGCGAAGGTGGATGTACCGGCCAAACGAGTGCCGTACTTTAAGCCGAGCAAGGAACTGCGGGATCTCGTGAACCCGACGGAAGCAGAACTATCGAACCACCCTGCTGCCTAGGCGCGCAGCCTGCAAGCTGCGCGGGCGCAGACATCAAGCACGCGTCCCTCCTGCCAGAGAGCATGCAGGAAGTCCTACGGTGGGCGCCCGGACCGCGTGCCCGGCAGCTGCTTCCTGGCGCAGCGCCTAGGGCGGCGCTCCTTAGCTGCCGATTACAGCCATCATGCGACCAGTGAAACCGTTTTCTCCCCGATAAGAGAAGTACTGGTCCGGGTTGCAGCAGGTACATACCGCCAACACATCGATTGAACCTGGATGAAGGCCGGCGGTCAGCAACTGCTGCCGGTTAGCTTCCTGCAGGTCCAGAGCCAGAGTGTTCGCAACCTCCCCTGCTACCGACGGTAAGACAGCAAGCCCGCCCGCCGTCTCTGCCGCCGGATGGGATAGCAGCGCGTCGGCGTAGGAGAAGCGTGCGCGGAAGGCTGCCACGACTTCATGCCCGACCTGGTAGCAGCACGGACGGATGGCGGGACCAATCGCTGCGACCAGGTCGCCCGGCCGGGAGCCGAAGGCCTGATGCATGCGGGCGACGCCCTGCTCCACAATGGCGGCGAGGGTGCCGCGCCAGCCGGCATGGAAAGCGCCGACGGCGCCGCGCGTGGGATCGGCGATGAGGATGGGTACACAGTCGGCTGTCTGAATGCCCAGCGCGACTCCGGGCGTGTCGGTGAGGATGCCGTCGCCGTCCGGCAGGGTAGTGAGGTGCGCGTGCTCGGCGCCAGCAGTGTGGATGATGTCGGAATGCACCTGCCGCAGAGTGACCAGCGGCCGGGGAACGCCGAAGACGGCTGCCACGAGCCGGCGGCGGTTTTCGAGCACGGCTTCTACCGGGTCCGATGCGGTGAGTCCGAGGTTCAGATCGCCTGTGCCTGCAAGCGGCGATGCGGGCAGCACCTCGCTTCCGGCCGCGGTGTCGGGCCTTGCGCCCGGTTGCGGGGCATCGTTGTAGGGGCGCTGGTAAACCGTGCTGACGCCACCTTTCCGGGTGGAGAAGCCGTGGCGGATGGGCGTGGCCGCAAGGGCTTCATCGAGCAGATGCGAGCGCCCCGGTTGAACCTGTTCCATGTCTGCTCCGCGCGCCGTGGGCGCCTTGTCGCTGCGTATCGATCGTACAACCGAGTTCCATCGCACGCGGTGGAAGCCCGTATCGGGCTTTGCCCGGTGGTCAACGGCGGTGCGATGCCAGTGTCGCTGACAGACTGCCCCCCGGCAAGGGCGCAGAGTCAGCGCGGCCTGCTTCAAGCAAGTGTTTGCGTATGCGTTGACACATACCGAGTGGGATACTAACTTTGACTCACCACTAAAAACAGGCACGTGTATGCGGCACGCAGGCCCCCTGCAGCGCCGCCCCATGCAGCAGGAAGCAGCGCCCACTTTTTAGCGGCGACCTGCCCAATCCCCGGTTCCCCTTTCTGGAGGCTTTCTTTGAACACCCGCACACGGGCGCTTGCCCTGTCTTCTTTCGTGATCGCCGGCTCGGCTGCCGGGTACGCACAGTCCACCGCAACCCTTTCCGGCAATGTGACGGATCCGGCCGGAGCAGTGGTGCCGCAGGCGCAGATCAACGTCCACGGACTGGCTACCGGTGTGGATCGCGTCGTGATTTCCGATGCAGCCGGCAACTACAGCGTGCCTTCGCTGCAACCGGGCAACTACAGCGTGACGGTACATGCCGCGGGGTTCGCGGACTACCGGGTGCAGAGCATCACGCTGCAGGTGGACCAGAACGTGACCTCGAACGCGAAGCTGGGGCTGGCCGCAACGGGCGAGGTGGTGCAGGTGCAGGGTGCGACGCCGATCATCGATGCGCAGACGATCACGGTCGGGCAGGTGATCGACCAGAAAACGGTGCAGGAGATTCCGCTGAACGGGCGGCACTTTCTGGACCTGACGAACCTGACGCCGGGCACGGTGGTGCCGCCGGTGACGGGGTCGCTGACGAGCGCGAGCCGCGGGCTTGGGGCGAACTCGTTCAACACGGCCGGGCAGCGGGAAGACTCGGTCAACTTCATGATCAACGGCATTAACCTGAACGACCTGACGCAGAACCAGATCACGTTCCAGCCGTCGATCAACACGACATCAGAGTTCAAAATTCTGAACTCGACGTACTCGGCGGAGTACGGGCGGTCGTCGGGTGCGGTGGTGAACGTGGCGACGCGCTCGGGCACGAACCAATTTCACGGCGAAGCGTTCGACTACCTGCGCAACAACTACTTCGACGCGCGCAACTACTTCAACCGCAAACCGCAGCAGCAGAATCAGTTTATTCGTAACAATTTTGGTGGCGCATTCTCCGGCCCGCTCTGGAAGGACCGCACGTTCTTCTTCCTGAGCTACGAGGGCCTGCGCCAGCAGCAGTCGCTGCCTTTGACCAGCGGCGTGCTGAACACGACGCAGCGCAACACGCTGGCGGCGAATACCACGATCCCAGGCTATGCGGGGCTGCTGCAGTTTATCCCGGCGCCGCCGGCCACTGCCTCGGCGACCGGGCAGGCGACGGTCACGGGCGCGGCACCGGGGCCGGTGAAGACGGACCAGTTTTCGGGCGACCTGTTCCACACAATCTCGCAGCAGGACAATGTGCATGCGTACTATGCGTGGCAGCAGGATGCGCGCACGGAGCCGAACCTGCAGGGCAACACGATTGCGGGCTTCGGTGATCATCGTACGGCGCACCGGCAGATCGGCACCGTCAACGAAGTGCACATCTTTTCGCCCAACGTGGTGAACGAGGCGCGGCTCGGATTCAACCGCATCGCGATTGCGTTCTCGCCGAACACGCCAGAGAACCCTGCGAGCTTCGGCATTCAGAATGGTGTGGCGTTCAACAACGCGCTGCCGCAGATTTCCATCTCGGATATCGGGTTGAACTTCGGTGGGCCCTCGGGCTTTCCGCAGGGGCGGTTTGTGACGACCGGTGTGTTCTCGGACACGCTCTCGATCAACCGGGGCAAGAACACGATTCGCGCAGGCGGTGAGTATCGCCGGGCGATTGTGGACTCGTACTCCCAGACTGCCGGCACGATGAACTTCGACACGGCAAATAACTTCGTGCAGGGACTGGTGAACAGCTTCAGCGTGACGCCGCAGCAGGTAGTGAGCCGCGTGTTTGCGAATGCGGTAGGTGCGTTCGTCACCGACAACTACAAGGTGACGCCGCGCTTCAATGCCGAGATCGGCTTTCGCTACGAGTGGAACGGCACGCCGACCGAAGGCGGCAACCGGCTGGTGAACTTCCTGGCGGCGACGGACACGCTGACGCCGGTGAGCCAGCCGTACACGCAGAACTACAACTACGAACCGCGCGTGGGCTTTATCTACGACGTATTCGGCAACCAGCAGACGGTGCTGCGCGGCGGCTACGGCATCATGGCCGACCAGCCGGTGACGGGTGTTGCCGCGAACCTAGCGGGGAATCCACCGAATGCGGCACCGGTGAGCTTCGCCGCTGCGACGGTCGCGGGCGTGAAGCAGTATGCTGCGGCCAACACGCAGTTTACGAGCGCGGGTCTGTCGGGGTTGTCACCGGCGGCGGTGAATCCCCTGCTGACCAATGCGTACACCGAGAGCTACAACCTGAACCTGCAACAGCAACTGGGCGCGGGTGTGGTGATGGATCTCGGCTTTATCGGATCGGAAGGCAAGCACCTGCGGCTGACGCGCAATATCAACCAGTTCCTGTACCCGAATGGAATCACGGCGACAGGGGTGCGGCCGTTTGCGCATCTCGCCACTACCAGCCCGGAGCGTCCCGGCTCGGCGGTGGGAGCGATCAACATGATCGACTCCGACTCGCTGTCGAACTACAACGCGCTGTGGTTCACCATGCGCAAGGCGCTGCAGCATGGGCTGCAGATCAACGCGACATACACGTGGTCGAAGTCGCAGGATGAAAACTCGCTCGGTTCACAGGGCGGCGCTTCCCTGCAGGACAACAACAACCCGCGCGGGGATTATGCGTTGTCGGATTTCGACTCGCGCAACCACTTCGTGTTCTCGGGTACGTGGAACCTGCCGTTCCACGGCAGCCGCCTGGTGGATGGATGGCTGCTGGCGAATATCACGCAGTTGCAGACAGGCAATCCTTTGAATGTCGTGACGACTTCGGCGTTTGACGGAGACTCGGCGACCGGGACCATTCGGCCGACGCTGCTGGGCATGCCGCAGGTGGGGCACAAGGCATTGCTGACGAATGGAAACGTATCCTACATCGCGAACCCCGCCGGCAGCGTGTGCGCGACCGTGACGACGGGCTGCGTGTTCTATGCGCCGGCTGCGGGGTTCGGCACGCTGCGGAGGAACGCGTTCACAGGGCCGGGGTTTGCGGATTCGGATATCTCGCTCGAGAAGACGACGAAGATTTACGAGCAGACAGCGCTGGTGCTGCGGGTGGATGCGTTTGACGCGTTGAACCATACCAACTTCAACAATCCGAACCTGACGGCGACGACCTCGGCGACGAGCACGTTTGGGCAGATTACGGCGACGCGCACGGCAACGGGGGATGCGGGGTCATCGCGGCAGTTGCAGTTTGCAATGCGGTTCGAGTTTTAAGGGCGTAGTGACGGGGAAGGGCGACGGCTTTGGCCGTCGCCCTTTTCTGTTTGCGGGAAGCAGGGCTGGCTCTTGTGAGCCCACTTCTCGGACGCGAGACTCGAACGCGAGACATGGGCACCCGATATTTCCTGTTTCGGGGTAAATGCCACCATTACGGTTGCTCTTGCGTTAACCTGGCACGTAGTGCCCGCCAGCCGCGCAGGCGGTTTACTGCTCTTCTGTTTTGGTCTTGCGCTGGGCTAAATCGTCGAGCTGGCGGCGCCAGTCGAGGGTGTCGAGGAAGCCGCGCTTTTCCCGCCAGCCGGGCTCGACGATGATGTGCAGCTCCAGGAAGACGCGCGTGCCGAGGAGGTGTTCGATCTCCTTACGGGCGGAGGCGCCGATGGCCTTGAGCTTGGTCCCCTGCTTGCCGATGAGGATGGCTTTCTGCCCGTCGCGCTCGCAATAGATGGCGGCGGCGATGCGGGTGAGCGGGAGCTTCTGGTGTTCGGGGTCGAGCTTGGATTTGCGCGTCGAGACGGGTGGTTCTTCCCACTGCTCGATGACCACGGCGGAGGCATAGGGGACTTCTTCCCCGGTTTCCATGAGGATGCGTTCGCGAATGAGCTCGGCGGCGAGGAAACGCTCGGGCTGGTCGGTGAACTGGTCCTTGGGGAAGTAGCGCTTGCCTTCGGGCAGGTATTCGACGAGCTTCTCGGTGAGCGCCTCGATGCCGTCGCGCTTGCGCGCGGAGATGAGCAGCACTTCCTTAAACGGGTGCAGGGCTGAGAGCTCGGTGATGAGCGGGAGCAGCTCGTCACGGGGCACGAGGTCGATCTTGTTGATGAGCAGGAAGACCGGGCAGTCGAGCTTCTTGATGAGTTCGAAGACAAACGCGTCTTCGCTGATCTCCTCCCTCTGGCGGGCACGCCGGGACTGCTCGCCGGCGATGTGGTCTGGGACCGGGTCACCGGGAGTGAGTGGCTGCGCGGCCTTGGCGAGCTTTTCCTCGGCCTCGGCAAGCTGCAGGCGGCGCGAGGCATCGACCATGACGATCACGATGTCGCGACTTTCGAGCGCGTCGTACACCACCTGCATCATCTGCTTGTCGAGCAGGGTGTTGGGCTTGTGGACGCCGGGCGTGTCGACAAAGATGATCTGCGCGGCGTGGTGCTTGCCCTTCTTTGCGGCGACCTCGACGATGCCGTGGATGCGGTTGCGCGTGGTCTGCGGCTTGGAGGTGACGATGGCCACCTTTTCGCCGGTAAGTGCGTTGACCAGGGTGGACTTGCCGGCATTGGGGCGACCCAGGATGGAAACGAAACCACTTCTCACTGTTATGTCCTTCTGCTGCCGGCGTACTACGCCGGGTAGCGCGCGCTCAAGGCACGCGTTTGTCTATAGCCGTGCCAGGCTTTGGCCGCGCTAGGCCATGGCGCCGGCGCGCGAGACGCGCATGCGCTCGATGCGGCGATCCGTCGAGGCCAGGATCTCGAAGCGCAGACCATTTTCTTCCACCACCTCACCCGGCATCGGGATACGCCCGGCGGCTTCGCTGACGAGGCCCGCGACCGTGGTGGCTTCGTAGTCTTCCGGAGCTTCCCAGTCGCCGTCGAGCAGGTCTTCGAGCGCAGCCACCTCGAAGTCTCCGGGGATGCTCCAGACGCCTTCGCGTTCGGTGCGGATGGCTTCGAGGTCTTCACCCTCGTGTTCGTCGGTGATGGTGCCGACGATCTCTTCGAGCAGGTCTTCAATGGTGACGAGCCCGGCGACGCCGCCGTACTCATCTATGACGATACGCATGTGCTGCTTTTCGCGCTGCATATCGCGCAGGGCCTCGTTGGCCCGTTTGATCTCGGGGATGAAGGTTGCAGGGCGCGCGATGGAGGAGACGGTCTGCGTATGTGCGTCGACATCGGTGATCTGCAGCACGTCGTGCGAGAAGACGATGCCGGTGACCGCGTCGAGCGTGCCGCGAAACACGGGGATGCGGGAGAACGGGTTCTCCTTGAGCAGCGTGAGCAGCTCCTCGATGGTGATGGTTTCGGGCACGGCGAAGATGCGCGGGCGCGGCGTCATCACTTCGCGGACGACCTTGTCGCCGAACTCCACGGCGGAGCGGATCAGGTCGTGGTCCTCTTCTTCAAGGATGCCTTCTTCCTGTCCAGCCTCAAGCAGTGCATCGACCGCAGCGCCCGAGGCTTCTTCTTCCTTCTCGGTGGAGGGCTCGGCGG
Organism: Acidipila sp. EB88; assembly: GCF_003858395.1. Lineage (GTDB taxonomy): Bacteria > Acidobacteriota > Terriglobia > Terriglobales > Acidobacteriaceae > EB88. Next base: position 1,017,169 of record NZ_QWEV01000005.1, read on the forward strand.
CTAGCGTCACGATCGAGAGCAGGAATGAGATGACCACGGTGAGCGGTAGAAACAGGGTGAACAGGATGCGCAGGGGCCACAGCCAGCGGAGCAGCCAGGTGCCGCGGGTGCGGGTGAAAAAGAGATAGGGCAGCAGGCGATTGAAGAGGATGACCACCAGCACGATCGCGAACAGCGTCTGCACGATCTCAGACGGGGTGGGCCGCGCGGGAACTCCGCCTCGATCAAACAGCAGGATGCCAAGGGTGAGTGTGATGGCAGCAAGCGCAAGCTGTGGGAGCACAGCGGCGGAGAGCGCTACCTGTTCACGACCGAGGCCGAGGCGCGGCTCGATCTGCTCCTCCCAGATGTCGATGTTGTCCTGGAAGTCGCGCGAAAGGAACTTGCCCATCTCGGAGTACATGCGGTCGATGTACGCGGTGAGCGTGAGGATCGCGACAAGGAGCAGGAGCAGCAGAGCCTGGAGCAGACTCATGGGGCGACCACCTTGCGCGGGGTCGCCGCGCCGGGTGCGGGCCGAGACGAGCGGGCGGTGGCGGCGGCTTTGGGCTTTGCGGCGGGCTTGGCTGCGTTTCTGGCGGCGGGCTTTGCCACGGCCTGGAAGGCGTTTTTGGCGGCTGGCCGCGCGACTGGCCTAGAATCGCGCGCGGCGGCTGGCCTGCCGGCAGCCAGTCTGGCGTCGGGAGTGGCGGCGCGCCTGCTCAATACGCGGGCGGGTGTTTTCGCCGGCGCGGGGCGGGCAACCGTGCGCTGGATCAGGCCCAGGGGCAGCTCGAAACGGGTGCGCAGCAGGCGCTCACGGCGGGCCATGCGGCCGGAGTCCTGCTCGTGGTCAAAGCCAGCAAGGTGCAGCAGGCCGTGGAGCAGGAGGATTTTCACTTCGACCAGCAGCGGGTGCGCGAACGCTTCGGCCTGGCGCCGGGCGGTGTCGATGGACACGGCAAGGTCGCCGGCGAGCGTGTCGGGCAAGCCAGGGATGGGCGTGGCCGGGAACGAGAGCACGTCGGTGGGCTTGTTTTTGCGGCGGAAGGAGCGATTGAGCTCCTGCACGGCGGCATCGGTCGCGAAGAGGATGGAAACCTCGCCGTGGAGCGGGATGGCGGCGCAGACCTCGCGCACGAACTGCTCGAGGGCGCGTTTGGGAAGCGCGCCACGTGGGACAACCAGGTCCGGATCGATCGCAATCATGGCGACGGCCCCAGCGTGCGGCCTTGCTTTCTCTCCTGTGGGGGCGGCGAGGCCGCATTGCTCCGGAAACAGCAACAGGAGAGCAATGCTCTCCTGTTGCTGCGCTTGCTTTTGCTGGGGTTATGGTACCGCATCTCGTGCTGTTTCTTCGAGAAAGCTGTGGCAAGCCCCGCCGGCAACCCGCTACTGCGGCTTGCCGGTCTGGGGTTTGCCCTGGGTGCCCGTTGAGGTTTCGCCTATGCCGAGCGGCATCTGCTCGGCGCGCCCGAAGTGGTCGTAGGCGCGGATGATGCGCTGCACGAGGTGATGGCGGACGACATCACCCTCTTCGAAGTGGATGAACTTGATGCCATCGGTACCGGACAGAATCGAGATCGCCTCGATCAGGCCGGAACGGCGCGGGTTGGGCAGATCGATCTGGGTGACGTCGCCGGTGATTACGGCCTTGGAGTTGTTGCCGAGGCGGGTGAGGAACATCTTCATCTGCTCGGTGGTGGTGTTCTGGGCCTCGTCCATGATGATGAAGGCGTCGTTGAGGGTGCGGCCGCGCATAAAGGCGAGCGGCGCCATCTCGATGATGCCCTTCTCGATCATTTTATCGACGCGTTCGGGCTCGAGCAGGTCGTAGAGCGCGTCGTAGAGCGGGCGCAGGTAGGGGTCGATCTTCTCCTGCAGCGAGCCGGGCAGGAAGCCGAGGCGTTCGCCGGCTTCGACCGCGGGACGCACCAGGATGATGCGGCTGACCTTTTTGGCGAGCAGGGCGGCAGCGGCCATGGCAACGGCGAGGTAGGTCTTGCCGGTGCCGGCGGGGCCGATGCCGAAGGTCATGTCGTTCTGCTCGATGGCTTCGACGTAGCAGCGCTGGTTCACCGAGCGGGGCTGCACGATGCGCTTGACGCCGCCGGTGGACCGCTGCTTGCCCGAGTCGATCAGCGAGCGCAGGGTCACCGTGGGATCGCACACCACCAGCTTGAGCAGGGCGTGCAGCTCGCCGTTATGGGGATGAACGCCCCGGAGGCGGAGCTGCTCGAAGTCGTTGAAGATCGTCTCGACGCGGTTCAGGGCGTCTTCCGGCCCTGTGACGTACACCGCATCGGCACGAAGATCGATCCGCACCTGGAGCTCGCGCTCCATCAGCTTGAGGTTTTCATCGCGGGTCCCGAACAGGGGCTCAAGGTTTGGCGTGATATCAAGCGTTTTGGTGTTCATCAATGGCTGGACGGGCCTCCATCTGGTGGGCGCATTGCTGCGCTCCCAGAAATGTGATGCTTGAGGTTTTGGGGAAGGAGCAGCGCGGGCACCGGCATCGTGTGGATGCGCTGGAACAGTTCGCCGAGGCTGCAACGATGGTCAATGCGTGAAGAGTAGCGCCGGTGTGGCGGGGCGTCAATCGGGGAAGCGTGAAAGGTACGGCCCGGAAGTACCCGCGGGTGAGGAAAAGCGGGTACGGAATCGGGGTGACACGGGCGAAAGGCAAAACCGCCTTCGGGGCCGGCGGTCCCTTCGGGACGGGTGTTCGCTTCAAGTGACTAGACTTGGGGGAGAGGTATGGGGATGGCAACCGAAGAGATCAAGGCCGCACCGCGGCAGCACGCTTACTCTGGCCCGGCGATGCCGCAGCTGCCGGAGCCGAGCCACGCTGAGAGGGTGCGGACGCTGCTGTCCATGGGCGCGGTGGGGATGCTTTCGACCGTGTCGCGCAAGCACCCGGGGTTTCCGTTTGGCTCGCTGATGCCGTACGCGCTCGATACGCTGGGGAGGCCGCTGTTGCTGATCAGCAACATGGCGATGCATACGCAGAATCTCAAGGCGGAGCCGCAGGTGAGCCTGTTTGTGAGCGCTACCGCGGCCGACGGCGATCCGCTAGGTGCGGCGCGCGCGACACTGGTGGGCCGCGCCGAGAGCGTGCCTTCCGAGGACCTCGCGGCGGCGCGGGAGCAGTACCTGGCACGGCATGAGAACAGCCGGTACTGGGTGGACTTTGCCGACTTCGGCTTCTTCCGGGTGGAGCTGGTGGATATCTACTACGTGGGCGGTTTCGGGGTGATGGGCTGGGTGGAGGCCGCGGAGTACGCGCGGGCTTCGCCCGATCCGCTGGCCGGGGCGGCTGCGGGGATCCTGGCGCATATGAACGCGGACCACGTGGACTCGATGCTGCTGCTGGCAAAGCGGCACGCGGGGATCGAGGCGAGCGAGGCAGCGATGACCGGGGTGGACCGGCTTGGGTTCTCGCTGCGATTGAAGACCGCGGATGGGATGAAGGGCGCTCGGATCAACTTTCTGCGCGAGGTCGCGACCGCGGGCGAGACGCGCGCGGTGCTGGTGGAGATGGTTCGGCAGGGCTAGGCAGCCCGCCAGTGTGGGCCAGGTCCGGCGCGTCTGCCGGACTGCGCTCCGACAGGCCACTGCCAATAGCCGGGTCTGCAATGGCTGAACAGGCTTGACCCTGCTGGCGGCATGGCCTAGACTTAGGGTTTGCAGGGAGAGCGGGTGTCCGCACATCCCCACTCAACCCCGATTAAGGAAACCGACACAACATGGCGAACCACGTATCCGCGCTGAAGCGCGTCCGTCAGACCAAGAAGAAGACAGCAGTGAACCGCGCGAACAAGAGCCGCATCCGTGGCAGCCTGCGCTTGCTGCGCGAGGCGCTGCTGAAGGGTGATGTTGCGGCAGCTGCCGAGCAGTACCGCTCCACCGTCTCCTCGCTCGACAAGAGCGTCCAGAAGGGCATTCTGCACAAGAACACCGCGTCGCGCTACAAGAGCCGTCTGAATGCGCGCGTCAAGGCATTGTCGACTGCCAAGGCTGCTTAAGCGGATTGGGTTTAGCAAAAAGGCCGGGGCTCGATGCCCTGGCCTTTTTTGCTGTCTGGGGCAAAAGAGCAAAACCGCCTGCGCGGCTGGCGGCCACTTCGTGGCGGATATACCGGGAAGACAAAAGCCTCAAGATCCTCGGGGATTCTCCGGGGCTTGAGGCTTTTGGTCTTTAACGAGTACACGTCCCGACGGGACCGCAAGCCGCGCAGGCGGTCTTACTGGATCTCGAAGATGTCTTCTCCCTTGCCCTCAAGCTGCGCTGCGCGCTCGGCGACCTTGCGGGCGATCTCGAAGAACTCGCCGGCGAAGGCTGCGTGGGGGCCGAGGGTGGTGATGGGCGCGCCGTTGTCGCCGCCTTCGCGAATGGCGGGGGCGAGCTCGACAGAGCCAAGGAACGGGACTTTGAACTGTTCGGCTGTGCGGACGGCGCCGCCTTTGTGGAAGATGTCGATCTCGGAATGGCAGTGCGGGCAGGTGAAGTGGCTCATGTTTTCGACGATGCCGATGATCTCGACGTTGACCTGTCCGAACATCTCGAGGGCCTTGCGGGCGTCCTGCAGTGCAACATCGGACGGGGTGGAGACGACCACAGCGCCGGTGAGCGGCACGGTCTGCACGAGCGAGATGACGATGTCGCCGGTGCCGGGTGGCAGGTCGACGAGCAGGAAGTCGAGCTCGCCCCACTCCACCTGCTGGAGGAACTGGCGGATGATCTGGTGGAGCATGGGACCGCGCATCACCATCGGCTTATCACCGGGTGAAATGAGTCCCACGGACATAACTTTCACGCCGTGGGCAAGGTTTGGCTCGATCTGGTTACCGGGAAGCACCTTGGGCTGTCCGCTGGTGCCGAACATCAGGGGAACGTTGGGGCCGTAGATGTCGGCATCGATGAGGCCGACGCGCTGGCCGAGCGCGGCAAGGGCGATGGCGAGGTTGACGGCGACGGTGGTTTTGCCGACGCCTCCTTTGCCGGAGCCGATCGCGATGATGTGCCGGATGCCGGGCAGCGAAGCCGGTGCCGGGGGTGGTGCGCCATGTTCGTGAGCCATGATGAGTATCCTTTGCTACCAGACTACGGGAGTGGGTGGGGCGGAGCGCGCGGTCAGGGTCGCGTGGAGACCTTGCCGGCCTCGCGGCGTCGGGCGAGTTCGGCCTGGCGCTGCTCGCGGCGTCGCCCGGCATCGGCATAGCGGCGTTCGTCTTCCGCGTCTTCGGCGACCAACTGCGAGATAGGGATCGGCACACCGGCAGGGTTGATGGCGACGAACATGAGATAAGCCGAGGCGACGTGGCGCAGGGTGCCCTCGACCGGATTCTCAGCCCAGACCTTAACGCCTACTTCCATGGACGTGCGGTAAGCGCGGTTGACGCGCGACTTCAGAATCAGCAGGTCGCCCACGTGCACGGGGGCAATGAAGTCGATGTGATCCATGGATGCGGTCACGACGTGAGAGCTGGCATGCCGCAGAGCGGCCATGGCCGCGACCAGATCGATGAAGTGCATGAGACGGCCGCCGAGCAGGTTACCGAGCGTGTTGGTGTCGTTCGGCAGGATCAGTTCAGTCATTTCGGACTGGGAACTATGCGCGCTCCGCGCAACGGCTGGCTGTGTCATCGATCGGATTCCTTTCACAGGGCCAAAAGCGGCCACGGGTACAATCGAAAGTTAAGTTTGAGCACTCGCAAGCGTTTGCAGGTTGCGGCGAAGCGTGGCGTTCATTGCTGAATCGACTAAGTGCAGAATAAAAGGAACGCGTATGGATAAGGCCGCAATGTTGCAGGAGATTTTGAAAGCAAACCCTCGGGATGCATTTGCCCGGTACGGACTTGCTATGGATTACGCGAGCAAGGATGACCTCGTAGCTTCGCTTGCGGAATTTGCCACTTTGCTGCGCGACAATCCGGAATATACGCCAGGGTACTTTATGGCGGCGCAGACGCTGGTACGTGCGGGAAGAACAGCCGACGCGAAGCAACACCTTGCACTTGGCATTGCAAGCGCGGCGCGCACAGGCAACAGCCATGCGCAGGGCGAAATGCAGGCGATGCTGGACGAACTTACGCTGGATAGTTAACTCAAGGAAAGCCTGCGCATGGCGCGGGCAATAACACGACCCGGCAGTATCGGGAGTACTGCCGCATACATGGTGCAAACCCTTGCGGCAGATGTTGGTATGAGGCGACGGCCTGAAAGGCACAGATTCGATGAAGATCGCCCTGTTTCCGCTTGATGTCGTTCTATTTCCGGGCGTGCCGTTGCCTTTGCATATCTTTGAGCCTCGCTACAAGGAAATGATCCAGGAGTGCCTCACGGGCGAGCTGCAGTTTGGCGTCGTACGCGCGCAGCGTGAAGGTCTTGCCATTGCCGGCTGCACAGCCACGGTAACCCGCGTGATCCGCAGTTATCCGGATGGGCGCGTGGATGTGTTGTGCGAAGGCGGACGGCGTTTCGAGATCGAGCAGCTCGATAACTCGCGATCCTTTCTGCAGGCAGAGGTGGACTTCTTCGACGATGAGGATGTGGACACAGCCGAGGCCTCGCGGGAAGAGCGCGCCGCGTGCGTAGCCCTGCACCTGGAGGTGCTGGCGCTGGCGGGCATCGGCCGGGAGAGTTACTCGCTCGACCTGGACAAGCAGTTGTCGTTTCAACTGGCGTGGGAGCTGCCCGCGGATCTTGGTTTCAAGCAGGAGCTGCTGGTGTCGAGGTCGGACCGGGAAAGAACGGAACGCCTGAAGGACTTCTACGAAGGAATCCTGCCGAAGCTGCGGCTGGGCGCGCAGGCCCGGCCAGCCTATGCCCGCAACGGGCACGGACCCGTGATGTAGAGGGTTTCCGCTGCACGCGTGTTGCAGCGTGGGTGGGCTCAAACCGGGACCGCCCCGCTGCGCGGTGCGCGGGCTGCTCTCATTTATTCTTGTGTAAAGCCCCGGACGGCAGTTTGCGCTTTGGCCGCTCGAATTGCTGCACCCTGGCCGACTTGCAATCCTGTGCCACGCGCGCCTTGCGACGACCGCCCCAGAGTGCTGCGGGGTGGCCGGTTCTCCGCCATCGCGCTTCGGCGCTCCCTCTCGTTCTTGTTGTTTCCTCGCCACAACCCGGAGTCAGACCAGGAGTCGATATCATTATGGCCTCACAGAGCAACGCAGCAACCTCTTCCGCGACTGCATGGACCGCCCTGCCCCAAACGCTTGGCGAGCTTCGCAACCATCCGCTGTATGGCGAAGCACGGTTGCGCGACCGCACGGTCAAGGACGAACTGCGCGAAAACCTGATTGCGCTACTGCGGGAAAAGGGCACGTCGCGCGAGCCGATCTTTCCGGGCATCGTGGGCTACGAGGACACGGTGGTGCCGCAGATCATCAACGCGGTGCTGTCACGGCACAACTTCATCCTGCTGGGGCTGCGCGGACAGGCCAAGAGCCGTATCCTGCGTGCGCTGACACACCTGCTCGACGAGTGGGCGCCGTATATCGCCGGCTCGGAGATTCGCGACAACCCGTGGAAGCCGCTGGCCAAGCACTCACGCGAGCTGCTGGCCGCGCACGGCGACCACACCCCAATCGCGTGGATGAGCCGGGACGACCGCTACGTGGAAAAGCTGGCAACGCCGGACGTGACGGTTGCTGACCTTGTAGGCGACCTGGACCCGATCAAGGCGGCACGTGGCGGGCAGGACTTGTCCAACGAGCTGACGATGCACTACGGGCTGCTGCCGCGCGCCAATCGCGGCATCTTTGCGATCAACGAGGTACCTGACCTGGCGGGCAAGATCCAGGTGGCGTTGTTCAACATCATGCAGGAAGGCGACGTGCAGATTAAGGGCTACCCGGTGCGCCTGCAGCTGGACGTGGCGATCGTGTTCTCCGCGAACCCTGAGGACTACACGGCCCGCGGCAAGATCGTGACGCCGCTCAAAGACCGCATCGGTTCGGAGATTCGCACGCACTACCCGGAGACGCTGGAAGAAGGCATCGCGATCACCGAGCAGGAAGCCTGGTCGGAGCGCACGGCGAGCACGATCGAGGTGCCCCGCTACATGCGCGAGCTGGTGGAGCAGGTGGCGTTTACCGCGCGTGGCGACAAGCGCGTGGACAAGCGTTCAGGCGTGTCGCAGCGTCTGCCCATCTCGACGATGGAGCTGGTGATCTCGAACGCGGAACGGCGCGCGCTGCTGCATGGCGAGTCACTGGTGATGCCGCGCATCGGCGACCTGTACACGGCGATGCCGGGCATTACGGGCAAGATCGAGCTGGAGTACGAGGGCGAGATGCGCGGTGCGGACGTGGTGGTGCGCGAGCTGATCCGCTCGGCGCTGGGCACAGTCTACGATCGCTACTTTGCCGACACCAACACCCAGCAGATCGAGCAGTGGTTCAACCTGGGTGGCTCGCTCAAGCTTGACGACGGTGAGTCGTCGGCGGCGATCCTCGAGGAGCTGCAGCAGATCCAAGGGCTGTTCGAGAAGCTGAGTCCGCTTGGAGTCAAGGGCACGGACGCACCGGCACGGGTGGTGGCGGCGGCGGAGTTCCTGCTGGAAGGCATGGTGGCGCATCGCAAGCTGAGCCGCAACGAGGAGCGCACCTTTGCCGCGGGGGATCGCAAGGGCCGGAACGAGCGGGAGCGCAAGGATGGCGGCGGGGGCGGCGACGACCAGCAGTATGAGGCCTGGCAGAACCGGCGGTCCAAGCGTGGCGGGTTGAACTAGGCGTATCTCCATCGAGCGCGGTGCTCGCGAACAAACAAGGGAAAAGGCCCCTCAGCGGGGCCTTTTTCTTTGCCGCCCCGGGTTCTACACGAAGCCCAGGTTGGCGGTGGAGAAGTTGCTGAGGCCGGGGAGCATGGCGCCGAGCTGCGAGCTGGGCACCCCGAACCACGATGCCAGCGTGGCGGTGTACTGCGACAGCGCGGTTGTCGGTACGAAGCGGCCGGTACCATCGATGTCGTCAGCGCCGTTGAGTGTGAGGCTTGGGAAGGTGCCGTAGACCTTGCCGCCCTTGACCGCGCCACCCACGACGAAGTGGTGGCCGCCCCAGGCGTGATCCGATCCGCCGGCGCTGTTCATCTGCAGGGTGCGGGAGAAGTCCGACGCGGTGAAGAGCGTTACGTCGTTGTACAGCCCCATCTCCTGCATGACAGACACAAAGGTCCCGATGAACTGGTCGATCATCGCGTAGAGGCCGGGCTGGATGTCGGCCTGGTCGGCGTGCGTGTCGAAGCTATTGGGCACGTCGATCAGGAAGATCTGGCGGCGCGCACCGATTTGGTTGCGCAGCTGCATCATGGTCGCGACAGTGTACAGCGCGCTGGACAGCGGGTTGCTCGACGGGAAGCTGGTGGAAAAGCCCGAGGCACTGCCCAGCACGCTGTTGTAGAACGCGTTGTACTTGTAGGCGGACTGGTAGATCTGCTGGTCGGCCTGCAGGAGGTTGGCGCCATTGTTGAAGGTAAGCAGCTGCTGCGCGGCGGTCATGCGCGCATTGCAGGCATTGCCCTCGTTGCACCAGAAGCTCTCCTGCTGCGCATTGGGCCCGGCGTTGAAGGGGGTGGAGGCCACGCCGCGTCCGAAGTTCGTGGCATTGCCGACGATCGTGACCATGGGCATGTTGGCCGAGTTGTAGCTGGCGGCCATCAGGTCTGAGGTGAGCCCGGACCAGCTGGTGCCGACCCCCGGCACATACGCGCCGCTTTCCCAGGCATTTTGCTGGTTGTCATGCGCCATGAGCTGCTGGGGAATCTGGACGCTGGTGGCGAGGTACTGGGCCTTGGTGGTGGGCTGCACCAGCGGACCGACGTTGGCGATAAAGGCAGCGTCGCCGGCGATGTAGGCGCGGTTGAGGTTGGGGAAAGCCGCGTTGAGGCCAAGCGACGAGTTGGCAAGAGCAAGCAGCTGGTTCTGTGCGATGGCATTGGAGCCGCGCACCTGGCTGTACGCGCTGTACTGCGAGCCGCCGATGGGCACGATCATGTTGTTGCTGTCGTTGCCGCCGCGCATGAACAGGCAAACGATGGCCTTGTAGTCATTGGGCGACGTGGCCTGCGCCAGTGCGGACATGGTGCGAAGGGGCGAAATACCCGAAAGCTGAGCGAGACCTGCCCACGACGCCGTTTTCAGAAAGTTTCTGCGCTGCATTGGATTCTCCGAATTGCTTTGTGTAGGTGTGGGTGGGACTACATCATGAGGCGGTATTGGGGCGAGGTCACGATCAGGTACACCGCACAGCGCACCATGGTGGCGGGATCTAGTCCCTGGATAGATGTCACGATGGCCTGCTGCATTCCCTGCGTCATGGTGCCGTGCAGCAGCAGAGCATCCAGTGCGTTCACAAGGTTGGTGGGAGTGGCCGTGCGTGCGGCCTCGCCCCAGAAGCTGTTGGCAGTAAGGTTCATTGCGAACTCGGTCGCGGTGACACCGTTCTCGCTCCAGTTATCGGTGATGGCATCCTGCATGTGCTCTGCCATCTGGCTGATGGTCAACGTGTTTTCGTTCTGAAACTCGGGGGCGTAGGTGCTGGTGCCCTGCAACTGGAACGAAGGCGAGTAGTAGCTGAAGACGCTGGGTGTAACATGCGGCCGCTCATCCAGGTCTGCGAGCCAAAGGTCGAAACGCTGCTCGAAGAACGCGACATTTGGAACCGTGGCGGTGCTGGTTGCACCCATGGCGCGCATCACGCTCGCCCACCAGAGGATCGGGTCACGCAGCTTGCCGCCATTCGCATCGGAGATACCGCCGTTGTCATCCGCGCGTGCTTCCGGATCCATCAGGATCGCGGTGATGATGGCCTTCATATCGCCGCGCACGCCCGAGCCGTTGTCAGTAAACGCGGCGGCCACGCGGCTGATGTATGCAGGCGACGGATTGCTCTTGACCAGGCTCTGGATCAGGTGCTGCGCCACGAAAGGCGGCATGGATGGGTCGTTGAAGATGTTGGTCAAAGCCCCGGTAAGGTCCTGCTGGGCGCTTTGCCCGGCAGGCAGCACCGTGCCGCGCAGCAGTGTCTTGGAGACAGTGCTGTGCGCGTACGGCAGCACTGTCATCGGGCAGGACTGGCCGGGCGGGAGGTTGTACCAGTAGTAGTTGGCCGAGGAGGGTGCACTGCAATCGTTGTTGGCGAAGGTCCACCCGGTGTAGGCGAGGGCGAAGTTCTGCACCTGTGCCGACGTGTAGTTCGCAATAGGATTGCCGTTGCCGTCGAGCTTGAGCGAGCCGTCCTGGTTGAGGGCGTACACGCCGATCGAGAACAGCTGCATCATTTCGCGTGCGAAGTTTTCGTTGGCGCTCTGGCCGGCAGTGGGCGTTGTGCTGTTGGCCATGTTGAGGTACGTGCCCATGGCAGGCGAGAGCGCGACATCCTGCATAAGGTTGAACCAGTTTCCGAAGGCGTCCTGCGACAGAAGGTTGAGATAGTTGGGCAGATAGCGTGGGTCCACGGTATCGATCGAGACCACAAACAACTTGCTGAGTTCAAAAGCGACGCGCTGCCGCAGTTGATCGCTGCCGAAGATCACATCGTTCCACCAGTAGTACTCCGTGTCGCAGGAGAAGGACTGGCAGTCGCCGGTGGTGACGGTCTGGGGGTTGGCGGCAGGGATGATGTACGCAGGCTGCTTGAACTGGGCATCGAGGTAGCTCGCAATGCCGGAGGACTCGACTGCGAACACGTCGTTGATGGTCGGGCCGAACGATGCCTGGTTGAGAATGCGCCCGGCGGCCTGCAGCGACGTGGTGGTGGTCGAGTCCCAGCCAGTGGAGACGACGGCGTTGGTCTGACTGGCAGTCTGGGCTGCCGGCTGGGTGGAAACTGTGCTCAACGTGGTGGCCAGCTGCGCATCGGCGTGCACACACGCGAGTCCGACCGTGAACAACGAGGCAGCCCGTGTAAGTGACCGCATGAACCGCATCGAATACCTGCAAACGTAAGTCATCTGCTCGTCCCCTATTGCTTATGTTTTGCGTAAGTCGAAGAGTGACAGATGCACTTACTTAGCAGCCCTGTCTGTATCTCTTGAGATCGAGTATTACCCTCCCGAACACCGCGCCCAGGGTCTTTTTACACGCCTTGCAGCTTTCGTAACGGTACTGGTCTCTTTTCTAACTCTTTTGGTTTGTAACACTTAGGGATCAACAAGCTACAACTTTAGGAGTGCCTTCAGGGCTGCTCCGGACTAACTCGTTCGAGGTACGAGTAAGTCGATGCGAGCGCAGACGAGGTATGGAGACTGCCCCGGAGTATGCCGGCGGAGATTGCTTGAGGCGGTGAAAGCGAAGGGGCCGGTCGGTTGCGTGAAGCCGCGTAAACCTTGAAAATAGGCCTATGAAACGCGTCCGCTACACGAAGTACAACGGCGACCTGGCGAGCGAACTAGACATGGAAGACCTGCTCGAGGCACTTTCCGACTACCTGCTCGACTCAGGCTTTCAGAATCCCATGATGGAGTTCCAGGACCTGGATCAGACCATGGATGACCTGAAAGAGGCACTGCGGCGGGCGATGGAGTCGGGAGACCTCTTCGACGAAGATACGCAGGAAAAGATACGAGTGTTACAGGCGGAAGGTAAGTTTGACAGCTTTCTCGATCAATTGATGGACCGGATGGAGCAGGAGAACTACATCCAGAGCAAAGGCGACGGGTCGCCGGAACCCGGGCAGGGGCAGGCAGGCGGGGGTGAAGCCGAGGCGCGCTTCGAGGTGACGGACAAGAGCCTGGATTTCCTGGGCTTTAAAACGCTGCGCGACCTGCTGGGCTCGCTCGGGAAGGCCAGCGCCGGGCGGCACGACACGCTGCACTATGCCACCGGGGTTGAGGCGAGCGGGGGGTCCAAGGCGTACGAGTTTGGTGACACGCTCAACCTGGACACCACTGCTACGCTGTCTGCGGCGATTGCCCGGGAGGGGGTGCGGATGCCGCTCAACCTCGAATACTCCGACCTGCAGGTGCACCAGTCCGAGTACCAGAGTTCCTGCGCGACGGTGGTGATGCTGGACTGTTCGCACTCCATGATCCTGTATGGCGAGGATCGCTTTACGCCGGCCAAGCGGGTGGCCATGGCGCTGTCGCACCTGATCCGGACGCAGTACCCGGCGGATTCCCTGTCGCTGGTGCTGTTTCACGATTCGGCGGAGGAGATCCCGATCTCGCAGCTGCCGCGCGTCAAGGTGGGCCCGCATTACACCAATACGCGCGAGGGCCTGCGGGTGGCGCGCCGGATCCTGGAGCGGCAGCGCAAAGACATGAAGCAGATCGTGATGATCACGGACGGCAAGCCGTCGGCGTTGACGCTGCCAGACGGGCGGATCTACAAGAATGCGTTCGGGCTGGACCCGCTGGTGGTGAGCGAAACACTGGAAGAGGTGAACCGCTGCAAGCGCTCCAACGTGATGATCAACACGTTCATGCTGGCCTCTGACTATGGCCTGATGCAGTTTGTGCAGAAGGTGACGGCCATGTGCCGGGGCAAGGCGTACTTCACGACGCCTGACACGCTGGGCGAGTACCTGCTGATGGACTACATGCAGCGCAAGATGAAGACGGTGCACTAAACGGCGGCGAAGCGCGGTTCGCTGGTCCGCCTGGTGCGTTGCGCCCCCGGACGGCAGCGAGGACAATCCGCACCATCTCTCGCGACATATCTTTGGGGGCAGGTGAGGGATGGGCGGCTGCACGCTGGAGCGCAGGCCGCGCCTTGCCCATGTGTGTTGGTCGGCAGCCCTAGCGGAGGGGCTGGGCTCCTCGCTGACTCGCGGAGTTTTCAAGGCGGGTGCGCAGGTTGCTGGCGAGTTCCGCGACGGTTTGCAGCTTGGCCGTGAGCGGGGCGGAGACTAGGGGTTCGGCGAGCGCAAGCTGTGAGTGCAGCAACAAGCCGGTGACGGTGTCGCGCAGGTCGTTTTCGATGGCGGTGGAGGCGGCCCGCATGGCGACCTGCTGCTCATGGTCGCGGCGCTGCAGCGCGGCGCGGACCTCGCGGATCAGGCGGTTGGTGCCCGAGATAGCGAAGTTAATTTGCAGGGGGATGGCCAGGCCTGCCTGCTTCCAGAGGAGTTCAGCGCCCTCGGGGCTTGCTTCGGCGACCGGCTCGTCAATCACCACGATGGAGTACTCCCGGCGGCGCAGCGCGGCCATGCCTTCCCTGCGGCTGGGCGCGACTTCGACCGGCAGCCCGAGCTGCTTGGAAAGGCTGGCGGCGCAGTGTTCGGCGCCGGAGATTCCTGTGATGATAAGTGCGCTTTGCATGTGTGTCTCCATCTGTACTGACGCGCCCTGAGAGGCAGCTTCTGAATGCATCCATCGAGGGCGTTACCGGGCCTGCAGCATCACGTCGCCAATGCCGTACTCCTTGAGCTTGCGATACAGCGTGGTTTTGCCGATGCCGAGGAGTCGCGCTGCCTGGAGCTTATCGCCATTGAGGCGCCGGATGGTGTCCAGAATGGCCTGCTTCTCCATTTCGGCGAGGGAGGTAACTCCGGGTGCACTGACGGCCGCAGCTTCGAGCACTGCGCGAAGGGGCGTCGTGGCATGACGCTGCTGCATGCGGAAGTCCTGCAGGTTGGTCGGCATATCGCCGAGCTGGACCACGGTACCGGATGCAAAGGAGCAGGACCGCTCCAGAGCGTTTTCGAGCTCGCGCACATTGCCTGGCCAGTCGTACTCATCCAGCACGCGCAGGGCGTCATCGCTCAGCTCGAAGCTCTTGCCGTACTCCTTGCCGATGCGATCGAGGAAGTGCGCGGTTAGGAGCGGAATATCCTGGCGGCGTTCCCGCAGGGCGGGTATGCGGAGGCTCACCACGTTGAGGCGGTAGTACAGGTCCTTGCGGAAGCGGCCCTGCTCGACCATCTGCTTGAGATCGCGGTTGGTGGCGGCAAGAATACGTGCGCGCATCGGTTGCCGATGATTGGCGCCGACGGGACGCACCTCCCGCTCCTGCAGCGCGCGCAGAAGCTTGGCCTGCAGATCAAGCGGCAGCTCCCCGATCTCATCCAGGAATACGGTTCCCTGCCCTGCGGCGACCAGCAGGCCGTCCTTGTTCCGGGTAGCCCCGGTGAAAGCGCCCTTGACGTAGCCGAACAGTTCACTTTCAACCAGGGTCGGCACCAGCGAACCACAGTCGACCGGCAGAAACGGCTGTTGCGCGTTGGCGCCGTTGGTATGGATGGACCGCGCGACGAGTTCCTTGCCGGTGCCGCTTTCCCCCAGGATCATGACCGGGTGATTGCTGTGCGCCACCTTGGAAAGGATGCGGTAGAGCTTGTCCATCTCGGGGCTTTGCCCGACGATGGTGCCGAGTGTTCCCTGGGAGCGCAGGCGCTCGCGCAGGCGGCGACTTTCCGAGTCCAGCTCCCGCTTTTCCGCAGTGCGATCAAGCACCACGGCGAGCTCATCCATGGAGAACGGCTTGGTCAGGTAGTCAGTTGCGCCCGTGCGCATCGCCTCCACCGCGGAGGTGACGGTGGCATAGGCTGTCATCACAATCACCGAGGTCTCGGGCCGCATGGACTTTACTTCGTCGAGCAGGTCCATGGCTTTGCCGGACGGAGACTTGAGGTCGAGCAGCAGGACGTCTGCGCTGTTGCCGCGCAGGTACGAGCGAGCCGCATCGACGGAGTCGACGGTATGGGGCTGGTGGCCCCGTGCGCTTGCAATCTCGCAAACGGCGGAGCGAACTGCCGCATCTTCATCGAGGATGAGAACGTGCATCTTCGCGGTGGACTGCATGGCCACTGTCTTTCTTGTTGTAGGCTTTTCTGCGGTGATTGTAAGTGGCTTTTTGTTCTCCCTCCAGTTACGTAAATAACCAATAGGTGCAAAGAAGCGATCAGTTGCCCGCGACGGGGAGCGCGGGGATGCGCAGCTCAAAGGTCGTGCCCCGGCGACGAGTGCTGGCGACCTCGATCCTGCCGCCCACCGACTCCACCAGTTCGCGCACGATGGCGAGCCCCAGGCCGCAGGCCTGATGCGCATCGCGCTTGGAAGTGAAGCCCGGTTCGAAGATCCGCTCGAGGGCGAGCGGCGCGATGCCGGGGCCGTTGTCGGAGATGTGGAGAAGCACTGCGGGCTGGTCCTGGCTCAGTGCCCTGCGCGCGGTGATGCGTACATGGCCGCCGCCGGGCATTGCTTCCCTGGCGTTCTTGACCAGGTTGACCAGCACGCGGAGCAAAGCATCGTGCGCGAGGGCGAGCGGCGGCAGCCCTGACTCGGAGGAAAGATGCACCGCGACCGAGGATCCGGCGGTGAGCTTGAGCAGGCGCGTGCACTCCTGGAGTGCACGCCCGGCGGGCAATGCCGTCGGAGACTCGACGGGCCTGACCGGCTCGGCTGCTGCAGTCGGGGGTACAGAGGAAGCGTGGCGGTTGGTCGCCGGTGCAGGCTGGTGCTGATCCCCGTGGAGGTTGGCCAGTCGCTCGACCAAGACGCAGAGCACCTGGCTTACGGAGGTGAGATCCCGGGAGCATTGCGCGTAGGCGGGTGCCAGCACCCCGGGCTCGGCCAGCAGGCCGGAGAGCAACTCCAGCGAAGCCAAAGCATTGCGGGCGTCATGCGCGAGTGCCGCGGCCGGGCTGAGAGGCGTCAGCGCAGCCGGAGGCGCGAAAGGCTTGCTGACCAGCACCGGCCGGGGTTGCGCGGGCCGGGCGAGTGCGGGCGCTGCTGCGTGGATGGGCTCGACGCTGGCAGATACCTGGCCCGACGCGTAGCCTGATCCATGCCTGGGCTTCGCGGTTCGCAGAAAGGGAACAAGCTTGCTGTTGCCGATGTTGGTAGTGGGTTGGTTGTGCATGGATATCGCCCCTCCCTGGGCAGTGCCTTGCTTCACTTGTTGCGGTCGCGCTCTTCCTTATGCAGGTAAGCGGCCAAAATGCGCCGGAAGGGCAACGCGTTCATTCTGCTTGGTTTAGCTCCACAAGCCTTGGCGGAGTGTTCAGGGCGGAGACGCGCGGCGAGTGCCGGAACGGAACGCGGCGAGCAGGCGCGCAGCGATAACTCCAATGATTGCTACAGATAGCTGGACCCGTTCCGTTTCGGAGCGGCTTCCGGTATCCCTGATGCGGGCAGAACAAGGGCGGCAAGTGGCGAGGCCACTTAGAATGGAGCCGATGACAACTGCACACTTTTTTCGCCCGAACAACCGCTCCGCCGGGGACCTTCGCCCGTTTTCACTCACTCCGGACTACGTGGGGACCGCCGAGGGTTCGGTGCTGATCGCCGTGGGCGAGACGCGGGTGCTTTGCAATGCCACGGTGGAGCAGGGTGTGCCGGGCTGGATGCGCGGGCAAGGCAAAGGCTGGGTCACGGCAGAGTACGGAATGCTGCCCCGGGCTACGCTGACGCGGAGTGCGCGCGAGTCGGAGCGGGGCAAGGTGGGTGGACGTACGCACGAGATCCAGCGACTGATTGGCCGCTCTCTGCGCGCCGGGGTGGACATGCAGGCGCTGGGCGAGCGGACCGTGATCCTGGACTGCGATGTGCTGCAGGCGGATGGGGGCACGCGGTGCGCAGCGATCACGGGAGCCTGCGCGGCACTTTGGCTGGCGCTGGGTCGCATGCACAAGGCAGGCGCGATCAAGCAGAACCCGATGCGGCAGTTAATCGCCGCGGTGAGTGTCGGCATCGTGGAGGGCGCGCGTCTGCTCGACCTGGCGTACGAGGAAGATGCACAGGCCGAGGTGGATGCCAATGTCGTGATGAGCGCCGATGGCGGCCTGATCGAAGTGCAGGCGACGGCGGAGCGGAAGGCGTTTCCGCGGGCCGGGTTGAACGAGATGCTGGACCTGGCAGAGGGCGGACTACGGCACCTGTTTGCGGCGCAGCGCCAGATGCTGGCCGCCAGCGGCGTGGATGTACCGGTGGACCTGACGGGCCCGGTCGCTGACACTCCGCAGCAAGCCTGAAGAGGGACAAGAGTTGCGCGACATGGGGCGGCCGGGAAATCGGCTGCCCCTAGCCCGGAAAAACACCAGAGGGTACGCACGGGCCGGGTAGCATAGAAAGGTAGACAAGCACGGATCGCTGGGCGGTTACAATCGCGACCCAGGCTTGCAGGCGCGTCGCGCGACACGGCAGCAGCGGTCGAGATGCATCAATCATTTTTTGAAAACAAGTATGGGAGAGCGCAACGATGGCTATCGAACTTACCCCGGGCAAGCTGGCGGGATTGAAAGCAGTTTCAAACGAACGCGGCGTGATCGCGGCAGCGGCCATGGATCAGCGCGGATCGCTGCAGAAGTCGCTGGCCAAGGCGAAGGGCGTGGCCGAGGTTCCGGACTCGATGCTGGAGGACTTCAAGTCGATGGTGACGGACACGCTGACGCAGTATGCTTCGGCGATCCTGCTGGACCCCGAGTTCGGCCTGCCTGCGACCAAGAAGCGCCACGGCAAGGGTCTGCTGCTGGCCTACGAGAAGACCGGGTACGATGCCAGCGATGAGGGCCGTCTGCCGGACCTGCTGGACAACTGGTCGGTGCGCCGCCTGAAGGAAGCGGGCGCGGACTGCATCAAGATCCTGCTGTACTACACGCCGTTTGAAAAGGCCACGATCAACGATGTGAAGCATGCATTCATCGAGCGCATCGGCGATGAGTGCCGGGCATGGGATATCCCGTTCTTCCTGGAGTTCGTGGGCTACGATGTGCACGGCGAAGACGAGAAGGGCCTGGCCTACGCGAAGCGCAAGCCTGCGATCGTGAAGGGCTCGATGGAAGAGTTCGACAAGGCCAAGTACAACGTGGACGTGTTGAAGGTCGAGGTGCCGGTGCAGATGAAGTTCGTCGCCGGGACCAAGGCATTCACCGGCGAGCAGGCGTACACGCGGGATGAGGCACTGGCTGCTTTCCGCGATGCGGCCTCGGTCGTGACCAAGCCGTTCATCTATCTCTCGGCGGGCGTTACCAATGCCATCTTTATCGAGACGCTGGAGCTTGCGGGCGAGAGCGGCACGAGCTTCAACGGCGTGCTGTGCGGCCGCGCGACCTGGGCGGATGGCGTGGCTATCTTTGCCAAGGATGGCGAAAAGGCGTTCGCGGACTGGCTCTCCACGCAGGGGGTGGAGAATATCTCCAACGTGAACAAGGCGCTGGAAGCGGCGACTTCGTGGCACGAGAAGGTCAAGGCGTAGGACGCGGTAGAAACAGGGCAGGCGGGAAACCGCCTACGCGGCTTGCGGCCACTGCGTGGCGGCGGGTGATTTACAAGGCAGGGATCGGGGCGAGAGTCGCCTTGATCCCTGCTTTTCTTGTTTGGGCGGGGCGGGCCGGCGCTTGGCTGGCGGCTAGGTGAGGAGGGCGCGGACGGCTGCTTCGAGCCGGGTGGTGATGGCTTCGGGCGGCGCTACCGGGTGGGTGGGCCCGGCGAGGTCGATGGGCGTGCCGATGTGGATCTCGGGACGGGAGCGGAACCAGCCCTGCCGGGGAGCAGCAGCGGCAACGTCGCGGATGCGAAGCGCCAAGGGAAGGATGGGGGCTTCAGCCTCCTGCGCAAGGATGCCGAGGCCCGGGCGGAACGGCAGAGGGGCGGAGGCAGGTGCGCGGCGGCCTTCCGGGAAGACCAGCACGTGGTAACCGCGGTCGAGTGCCCGGCCTGCGTGGGCGAAGCTCGCGCGGAAGCCGCTGGTGCGTGGGAGCGGAAAAACGTTGAACAGTGTGGTCAGCAGCAGGGCGACGGGTGGACCCCACCAGCGGCGATGTGGGCGGAGCTCGGCGGCCAGGGGGCCCCAGCTTCCCTGCCAGGCGGCAAGCATTTCACCGGACATGGCGACGGCTACCCGGCGGCGGAGGGAGCGCGGCAGGGCGTAGAGAAGCAGGGGGAGATCCATGGCGGTGCGGTGGTTGCAGATGAGCAGCATGGGCGTGGTGGTGGTTTCGGGTGGGGTTGCCCGGCGGTGCACGGTGGGTGCGGCAAGCAGGAACACGAGCGGGCGAAGCACGGCTTCCACAAAGCAGGAGCGTGCGGTGGCCACCACCGGCCACCAGGGCCATGCGGGATAGCGATATGGGAGTGGGAGCGGGGCGGGAGTGGGGGCTGACATCGCTGGATGTGGAGAGTGCGGGCTGTGTGGTACCCACGTCTCAGAAGCGAGACGTGGGGCACCCGGTGTTGTGGAGGTGGGCGAATGGCTAAGCGGGGATGTTGCCTGGCCTTTTCCGGCTGCCGGCGCGGGCTGGACAGTCATGTGGGGAACCGCGGCCCGAGGCGTGGCGCCGAGTAGTTGGCGGAGTTCTCCCAGGGTGCGGAGCGGGGCGGACTCGGGCAGGGCAAGGCCTAGCTGGTCTTCGAGCGCGGCTGCAAGGGCGACGCGGCCCATGCTGTCCAGGCCCCAGGCACCGTCGAGGGTAGCGGCGTCGTCCCATGCGGAGGGTTGTGCAGGTGGGCGAAGGGCGAGGCTGAGCAGGAGACGGACCGCAGCGTCGGGCTGCGCGGAGGCGGTGGCAGCGGGGCGGGCGCCGAACTGGCCCTCCATGGTTTGGGACAGGCTGGGTTGAGATTGAAAGGACTGGGGCTGGTTGGACTGGTTTTGGAAAGCCTGGTGCGCGCTGGGCTGGTGCTCAAAGGTCCGGGGCAGGCTGGCCTGCTCCAGCGCCCAGGCTTCGACCGTGCGGCGCTGTACCTTGCCGGTGGCGGTGCGGGGCAGGCCGAGCGCGGGCCAGAGCCACCAGTGGCGGATCTGCTGGTGAGCGGCGAGCTTGGTGTTGACTGCGTCGATGGCAGCAGCGGCGGCCTGCGGGCCTGCGGGGACCACGAGCACGGCGGCGGCTTCGTCTTCTGCCGGAGCCGCGCCGGCGCTCGCGGAAGGGAGCGCGAGCCGGAACACCAGGGCTTCGTGGATGCCGGATTCGCGGACGAGTACGTCTTCGAGGTCCTGCAGGTAGACGTTGAGACCCGCAGCGGTAACGAGGCGCTGACCGGTGCGACCGAGAAAACGCACCTCGCCGGAAGGGTCGATGCGGGCGAGATCGCCGGTGGGAAGCCAGTATTCGGATGGAGCAGGATCGGCAGACGGAGCCGGCATCCCGGCTGGTTCGTCGCCGGCCCTGGCAGAAGCCCGGCCGGGCGCGACGGCCTGCGTGGATGAAGCGCTGGCGGGGACAATGCGACCGCCCTGCCAGCGGCTCGTGGCGACCATGTCGCCGCGGACCTCGAGTTCGCCGGCGGCGTTGAGGCGCAGGGAGCGGCCGGGCAACGGCTTGCCGAGCGAGCCGCGCGCGACCTTGAAGGGGTGGTTAAGGGTGACGAGGGCGGCGGTTTCGGTAAGGCCGTAGCCCTGGATCAGGCCGAAGCCGAGCGTGGTCCAGAACTGTTCGAGCTCGGGTGGCAGGGTGGCGCCGCCGCAGACGGCGGCCCAGAAGCGGAAGCCCAACTGGCGATGGATGCGGCGGAATCGCCACCAGCGGCGCTGCCATGGCTCGCCGGCTGCTGCTTCGAGAGCGGAGGCAAGCGTAGGCACGGTGGTGAGCAGGTGCGCGCGCATGAGGGACAGAGTCCGCGGCACGGCGGCAAGGACGTGGATGCGCTCGCGGGGGAGCAGGGCCAGCAGCCGCGCGGCCTGGAGGCGGGGCTCGTAGTGCACGGTGGCGCCCAGCAGCGGCGGCACCCACAGGCCCATGAACTGGCCAAAGACATGCGAGAGCGGCAGGGTGTGCAGGAAGCGCAGCGGGTGTACCCAGCGTTCGTAGCGGCGGTATTTGCGGATCTCGCGCTCGATAGGGCTGAGCGAGGCGAGGAGGTTGCGGTGGGTCTGCACGACGCCCTTGGGCTCGCCGGTGGTGCCGGAGGTGAACAGGATCTGCAGGGGGGTGTCCGGGGTAAGTGGCACGGCGGCGGCTTCGTGGGCGGGGAGGTTGGCGGCGAGGGTGTCGAGCGGGAGTTGCGAGGGGAGATCGAGGGCCGGCAGGCCAGGCTCAGGCGCGTTGAGCAGTGCGAGCAGCGAGGCATCGGCGACAAGAAGGCGTGGGGTGGTTTCGGCGAGGATGCGACGGGCAAAGTCGACGGAACCGGTGGCATCGAGCGGGACAGGCAGCACGCCGCGCAGCACGCAGCCGAAGAACGCCGCGATCCACGCGGCGCTGTTATGTCCCCAGAGGAGCACGCGCTCGCCGGGGCCGATGTGCTGCTGCTCGAGCAAGGCGGCGAAGCGCGCGGCGAGGGTGGCGAGCTCGGCATAGGTGATGGGATAGCGGCGGATGCCGCGGTGCTCGACCAGCGCGATGGATGCGCCCCAGTGCCGCATGTCTTCGACCAGGGTGGCGAGGTCGGCGCGGTCGGGGTGTGGCGAGGCGGGCGGCTGGGCTGGCATCTGCCTTGGAGTGTAGTGCTTGCGGGGGTTGCGCGTTGGATGCGTGGATGCGGGCGGTTGGGAGCTCCCCTCTCAGAAGCGAGACATGGGGCACCCATCGAGATCGGGGAGCGGGCTTGGTGGGGATCGCGGGTGGTGGATGCCATGGGGCGGCGGGGCGCATCAGAGAGAGTGGCAGCGTGGCTGATGGCGTGACTTGTTGCGCGGGCGGCGTTGCACACATTGGAGTGGCGAGGAACAACAGCATGAGCGCAGGGGAAGAGATCGAAAATCGCGAGGAGGCGATCGACAAGATCGCCGGGTTGATCAAGGACATTCACGTGGCGATGCTGACCACGATCCACGCGGACGGGACGCTGCACAGCCGCCCGATGGCAACGCAGAACACTCCGTTCAATGGAGAAGTGGTGTTTTTGACGGCAGAGCACTCAGGCAAGGTGGATGAGATCAAGCAGGATGCCGAGGTGGGACTTTGCTACTCGGACGCCAAGCATGCGTTTGTGACAATGCGCGGGCGGGCGACGCTGTCGGATGACCGCGCACTGATTGCGGCGTTGTGGAACCCGTTGTACAAGGCATGGTTTCCGGAGGGCGAGAGCGATCCCAACATTCGCGTGCTGCGAGTCAAGGTGGAGCAGGCCGAGTTCTGGAATGCGCCGGCCAGCGCGGTGATGCGCAAGGTGCAGGTGCTGACGCGCGCGGCCACGGGTGGCAAGACACCGGTGGGTGAGCATGCCCAGGTTTCGCTGTAGAAAGTTTGCTGGATGAGGCTTGGGGCCGGGTACGGCGCCGTGTTTGCAGAGCGGCCTGTGGGCCGGTACCTGGTCGGTGTGTGCGGAAGTGGCGAAGGCGGGTGAGCGCCTGGTGGGTGTGGTTCCCTTTGTCTCGGAAGCGAGACAAGGGGCACCCGCCTCGTTGAAGGGTACTGAGATTGACTGCGGATCTCTGAGCACTCGCGAGAGGGCCGGGCTGGGTAGCCGGGAGCATTGTTCTTGCTCGGGTCGCCGCTCTGCTCTGGTTGCTGCTCCTGCTCCTGCCTAGTCAACGGTGCAGAAACGGCTGCTGTTTTTGCAACTGCGTTTGTTCGGGTACGGAGTTTCAGCAAAGCGTTGTCTAGGTTGAGTATGGGATAACGCCGCTCGCGGCACATCAAGAGCTATCCCCGTCGCATTCGACCTGCACTGCCAGACGCCGCCAGAGTGTGGAGCGAAGCATGGCCGGCACGCAGCGTGGTGCGCGGGACCAAGGAGCGGCAACCATGGCGTTACCTGCCGTTGAACGAAAACGGGCAGTACCGGAAGCTTCAACGCAGCAGGACCTGGATCGCCCTACCGCGAACCAGATTTACGAGCAGGTGGCGCTGAGCGGCAAGCGGGAGCTGGAGCGCTCCAACATTTCGCTGGCGATCTCTGGGCTGGCCGGCGGCCTGCTCATGGGGCTAACCGGGCTGAGTGTGGCCATCCTGATGTCGATGGTGGGCACGACGCCTGCGGGGCGGCTGTGCGCGATGTTCTTTTATCCGCTCGGCTTCATGGTGGTGATCCTGGGGCGCTCGCAGCTATTTACGGAAAACACGCTGTACCCCGTAGCGCTGATGCTGTCGGAGAAGAAGCACTTCTTTTCGACGATGCGGTTGTGGGCGGTTGTGTTCCCAAGCAACGTGCTGGGGGCGCTGCTGTTTGCGCTGCTGGCGGTGAAGACCGGGGCGCTCCGCCCGGAGATGTTGAGCGCGCTGGTGAAGCTCGGGGTGGAGGCGGTGTCGATTACGCCATCGCATGCGTTCTGGTCGGGCGTGGTGGGTGGCTGGATTATTGCCACGGTGGCCTGGCTGGTGACGGGATCGCACTCAATTACGGGCTCGGTGATGCTGATCTGGACGATGACGTTTGTGGTCGGGATCGGGCATTTCTCGCACTGCATTGCGAGCAGTGGGGAGATTTTGTCGAGTGTGCTGGCGCACCAGGTGTCGGTGGGGAGCTTCTTTCACTGGCTTCTGCCGGCGACTGCGGGGAATATCTGCGGAGGAGTGCTGCTGGTGACGTTGCTGGAGTATGGGCAGTCGAAGCTGGATTAGTGCCCAGGTTGCGAGGATGCGGGTGAAGGTACCCGGTCCTTCTGGCCGTCTGCTCAACACTGATGGGGATGAGGCAGGCTTGGTGGTGCCCACGTCTCGGGAGCGAGACATGGGGCGCCAATACCGGGACGGTCAGGCGGGCTTTGTGTGGATAGGCTGGGCTGCCTGTTGTTCGGTCTGGTGGGCGAGCTCCGAGGGAGCTTCCAGCGGGAGAATGATGGTGGCGGTGGTGCGGGAGTTCGCGTCGTCGCCGGTGGTGGCGAGCTCGAGGGTGCCGCCATGCTTTTCCACGATGCCGCGTGAGACCCAGAGGCCGAGCCCGGTGCCATGAACGCCCTTGGTGGAGAAGAACGGCTGGAACAGGCGCAGGGACTGCTCGGCGGTGATGCCGGAGCCGTTGTCGTGCACCTCGATCTTGACCGTGGGATGGTCGCCGGAGCCTGCGCTTGACTCAACACCGATGATGCCGTGCTGCCCGACGGCGTCGATGGCATTGCCGATGAGGTTGATCAGCACTTGGCGGATCTCGCCCTTGATGGCCTGGAAGGTGATGCCGGGCTCGACCGAAAGTGAAAAATTGATGTTCTTGCCGCGCATGCGGGTGGCGAAGAGCCGGTGGACCTCATCGAGGATTTCGCCGGCGTTGATGGAGACCGGCATGGACGGGTCGCGGTAGAACTGCAGGGTCTGCTTGGTGATCGAGGAAATGCGCTCGAGCTCGTTGTCGGTCATGTCGAGGAACGCGAGCGCGCGTGGGTTTGCGGAGGACTCGAGGCGCACCAGGAAGAGCAGGTTGGTGAGCGACTCGAGGGGGTTGTTGATTTCGTGCGCGATCGCGGCTGCCATGCGGCCCGTAACGGAAAGCTTCTCGGCAGTGCGCAGGGCTTCTTCGTTGAGCTTGCGATCCTGGATGTCGGTAGCGGTGCCGAGCCAGTTGGGCTCGGCGTCCGGGCCGGCTTCGGGTTCGGGTGCCATGGGGCTGACCCGCAGAAGATGCCAGCGATACGAGCGATCGGAGCGGCGCAGCAGACGAGCTTCAAGCGAGAAGGGTGCCTCGTCACGCAGGGCAGCCTGCCAGGCGGTGGCGAAGTCCGCGTAGTCGGCTGGGTGGAAAAGATCCGGGCTGGTCCAGTCGTGCAGGTCGTCGATGACATTGTCTTTCCAGACCTGGTTGCTGTAGAGCAGGGTGCCGTCGCGGCGGGACACCCAGATCATCTGCGGGACGGCATCGATGACGTGGCGGAATCGCGACTCGCTTTCGCGAAAGCGGGCCTCGGCCTGCATGCGGGTGTGGTGCTCCTGCTGCTCCTTGAGAGCGCGCATGACGGCCGGCACAAGGCGCTCGAGGCGGTGCTTGAGCACGTAGTCGGTAGCGCCGCGCTGCAGGGTGTCGATGGCGACCTCTTCGCCGACGCGGCCGGAGATGAAGATGAACGGCGTGTGGGGCAGCTTGGCGCGCGCCAGGGCCAGTGCCGCAGTGCCGTCAAAATCTGGCAGCGAATAATCCGCAAGGATCAAATCGTAAGGCTGCGCCATGAGCGACTCTTCGAACTCGCGACGATCGCGCGTCAGCGTGAACTCGAGCGGTAGTTCAGCCTTGCGCAGGCGAGCGGTGACGAGTTCGGCGTCGAGCTTGGAATCCTCAAGCATGAGGATGTGAAAAGACTTCTTCATGGGGCCATCAACCATTCCGCAGAACCCGTGCGCTGCCCGGTGGGGGTTCGTTCAAAACAGCCCAGAAAACCCCTAGATCCTGAATCGCGCGGACAAAGTCAGAGAAGTTGACGGGCTTGACGACGTAGGCATTGACACCGAGTTTGTAGCCGGTGACGACATCGCACTCTTCACGCGACGAGGTCAGCAGCACGATCGGGGTGCGACTGGTCTCGGGGTTTTCCCGCACAAGCTTGAGCAGTTCCAGCCCGTCGATCTTGGGCAGTTTGAGATCGAGCAGCACCACGGCCGGGTTGCCGACTGGGCGGTCCGCGTGCTCGTTGCGGCGGAACAGGTAATCGGCGGCCTCGGCGCCGTCGCGCGCGATCACTACTTCATTCGCCAGGTGGCTTCGTTCCAGCGCGTTCATGGTCAGCTGCAGATCGTTCGGATTGTCTTCCACGACCAAAATTGGTTTCAGCACACTCATGCTTCCTCCGGTAGAGGCGCCAGTGGGAGGGTGAAGTAAAAGGTGGCTCCCTTGTCTACTTCACTTTCTGCCCAGACGCGTCCGCCATGTCTCCCGATAATGCGACGCACATTGGCCAGGCCGATGCCGGTTCCTTCAAAGTCTTCGAAGCGGTGGAGACGCTGGAAGACCCCGAAAAGTTTGCCGGCATACTGCTGATCAAAGCCCACACCATTATCGGTGATCGAGAAGGTTGCTTCTGCCTTGTCTGTGCTGTCAGGAGTTCCCTTGGTAAACCGTTCGGGAACGCACTCCATGCGAATCACCGATTCGGCACAGCGACCGGTGTATTTAATGGCATTGGAGAACAGGTTGCGCAGCACCTGGCGCAGCAACTGGTTATCGCCGAGTACAGAAGGCATGGGGCTGCGGGAGAAGCGGAGCGTGCGGCCGCGGCCTTCGTCAAAGGCGATGGCGGTCCACTCGTGGTCGACCAGCTCTTCCATGTCGATGGGCGTGACGGTGAGCTGGGCGCGTGCGAAGCGGGAAAACTCCAGCAGGCTGTCGACGAGCTGCCCGGCAAATTTCGCGGAATCCATGATGGTGGCGAGGTACTGCGCGGAGCGTTCACCAAGCCTGCCCTGCTCTTCTTCGCGCAGCATCTCGGAGAAGCCGGAGATGTGGCGGAACGGCGCGCGAAGATCGTGGGAGACCGAATAGGAGAAGGCTTCGAGCTCCTCGTTGGCAACCTGGAGACCGGAGGCGAGCGCGGCCATCTCCTCGGCGCGACGGAGCACGATTTCGATGACGCCGGAGCGAAACTCGGCGGCTGTCTGCTGTTCGGCGCGTGTCCACGGGGCGGACTGGGCGCGCACAATCTGCAGCCAGCTTTCGAAAGAGTGGCGCGGGTGCACGATGTTGGCGGGCAGTTCGTTGGCGGAGGATGCGGCGATTTGCGTTGTGGACTCGACGCCTTCCCTGTTGTTGCTGCTGCCGCCGGGTGCGGGTTCGGCGGGTTTCTTGGGGTCGCCGGCCCAGCGCACGGACTGCACCAGCTCCTGCCGGAACCAGAACAGGCGGGTGTTGTGGATCTTGGAGAGCGAGATCGCGAGCAGACCGCTGCCAGTGCTGGCGAACGCAGCGGCGGCCGGGTAATGGAGGCTGAGAGTGCTGGTGGCGAAGACGTCGTCGCCGGCTGTTTCATGGCCCGGCTCAGGCGCCAAGGCAGGTTCGCGAGCATCGTGACTTTGTGCCTGCAGCCACTCGGCGAGCGCCTGCACCTGCTCCTGGTCCGGAGTAATGCCTACCAGGAAGACCTTGTCGGCGACGATGATCGCGGCACCGTCGGCACCGACGAGGTCGAGCAGCGGCTGCGGCGTCCTGGTAAGGGCCTCCATGTAGTGCTCCTGTCCGGCCATTGCAGCCAGCAGGACGGCCTGGAGGTCTTTTGCGTGGAGCGCCTGTTGCAGTTGATGGCTGTTGCCCTGGGACTCAATCTGCGAAGCAACGATCTGCATGATGAAGTCGCAGGCCGAACGGAGGCGCAGGGGCACGTAGCGCGCCTCGTGATGATGGCAGGAGACCAGTCCCCAGAGTGCGCCGTCGATGATGATGGAAACCGACATGGAGCAGATGGTGCCCATGTTGCGCATGTACTGGCGGTGGATGGGCGAGACGCTGCGCAAGACCGAGGACGACAGATCGATTTCGGAGGCGGCCTCGACCGAACCCTGCGCCGTGGACAGCAGCGGCGATGGCTCGTAATCCACGTTGGGGATGATGCGCACGCGGTTAGCGAGGTACATGCGTCGCGCCTGCACCGGCACATCGGAGGCCGGGAAGCGCAGCCCGAGGTAGGAGGCGAAGCGTTCGTGGACGCGCTCCTCGGCAAGCACCAGGCCGTGACCCTGTTCATCGAAGCGGTATAGCACCACGCGGTCGCAGCCGGTGAGCTCGCGGATCTCGGCCACGGCGGCGGCGCAGATCTGCTGGATGCTGGTGAGGGTGCGAATGGAGGCAACAAAGTTGTAGAGGCGGTTGTTGAGACGCTCGACGTCAACGCTCGCCTGAATGTGCTCAAACTCGAGGATGGTGAGGGCGCTCTTGCCAGGCGTCCGGTGGGCTACCACCTCGAACTCCCTGGTCGGTGCGGCACCGCTGAGAGTGATAGAACGCAGCATGCGGGCAGCGGCCGTGAGTGGCTCGCTGTGCAGCTCATCGAGCAGGCGGCTCCCGGCGGTGATGCCGACCAAGTCTGGAAGGGTGCGGCCGAATATGCCGGAGAGCGGCTGCTGGAGGAAGTCGGCGGCGTTGCGGCTGCACACGGTGACGTGATCGGACGGGTCAAGACCGAGCAGGAAGCCATGCGGCTGAATGCTGCCCGGGATGTGGATGGGTTCGCGGTCGCAGGAGGTGAGATCAAGCTCAGGCGAAGGGGAAAGCCGCCCAGAAACCGGAGCCGGTGTGGCTGTTGCTAGCTCGGGTTTGGCTTCGAGCATGGTGGCGTTTCTCTCCTGCGCACGGATCTGAGCCGGTGCGGTGCGCTCGGGAGAAAGGAGTGTGCGGCATACGGCGGCGCCCATGGCCGCAATATGCTGGCTCGCTCTCTCAGGAACTCTGATGCCCGGAAAGATGCGGGCGTTAGCCTGCCTTGGTATGCGGCGCAAAGTTGTTGGTAGTGTCCGAAGCAATCTTGACGAATTTTGGAAGCCAAGGTAAGTGTCCGCAGGACGACCTGCCAGCGGGCCCGAGGACGTGTTCGTTGCTGGTGGAGCGCGGCGCGAGTAGCAGCAAATGCCTGTGTCTCTGCACCGGCGGCTGCAATGACGCGGCAGGTGGCCCGGAAGAATGTGGATGACATGCCCAGGTTAGGCGAATAAAATACGAAGATAGCGCAAGGTGACCTAGGTACCGTTGTGACCCGGTTTTGGTATGTTTCCGAAGTTTTTCCACAGCAGGTAGGGCTCACCCGATCGTGGGACACAAGATATAGTGGTGATACTCAAGAGGCACACAAGTCTCGTACTGGATGAAACGTACGGGTTTGCTGGCCCGGGTAGCTGTTTCGCCTTCGCACTGCAACCACAACCGCAACCGTTCGCGCAGGCTTTGGTGGCCTCGCTGACAGAATCGAGTGAACTCCTTGGCCGACTTGCAAACAACGCTTGCTGATGTGATCCCTGACTTTCCCGTGGCCGAAGCACCTCCACAGATGGCCGTGCGCAAGCGCAACGGCGGGCTGGAGCCGGTGGACGTGAACAAGATTGTGCGCGCGGTGCAGCGCTCGTCGCACGGGCTGTCGCACATCGACCCGATGCGGGTGGCCTCGAAGACCATCGGTGGCCTGTTCAACGGGGCGACCACGCGCGAGCTGGACTCGATCTCGATCCAGACCTCGGCGGCGCTGATTGCGGAAGAGCCGGAGTACTCGAAGCTGGCGGCGCGGCTGTTGCACGCGACGATCCTGAAGGAAGTGGCGGGGCAGAACATCTACTCGTTCTCGCAGTCGATTGAGCTTGGCTACGAGCAGGGACTGATTGGCGAAGCGGCGGTGGAGTTTGTGCGCAACAACGCGCGCAAGCTCAACAACGCGATCGAGGATGACTTCTCGGACCGGTTCGAATATTTCGGACTGCGCACGGTGTACGACCGCTACCTGCTGCGCCACCCGATCACGCGCAAGGTGATCGAAACGCCGCAGTACTTCTTCCTGCGCGTGGCGTGCGGGCTGGCGCTGACGGTCACCGAGGCGGTTCCCTTTTACAAGCTGCTGGCCGCGCATGACTACATGCCGTCGTCGCCGACCCTGTTCAACTCGGGCACGAAGCATCCGCAGATGTCGAGCTGCTACCTGATCGACTCGCCGCTGGACTCGCTGGACGCGATTTACGACACGTACAAGCAGGTGGCGCTGCTGTCGAAGTTCTCGGGCGGCATCGGCTTGGCGTTCCACCGGGTGCGGTCGGAGGGTTCGCTGATCCGCGCGACCAACGGCCTTTCGAACGGCATTGTGCCGTGGCTGCGCACGCTCGACGCCTCGGTTGCAGCGGTGAACCAGGGCGGCAAGCGCAAGGGTGCGGCCTGCGTATACCTGGAACCGTGGCACGCGGACATCGAGTCGTTCCTGGAGCTGCGTGACAACACGGGCGACTACTCGCGCCGGACCTACAACCTGAACACGGCGAACTGGATCCCTGACCTGTTTATGCGCCGCGCGGATGCGAACGAGAACTGGTCGCTGTTCGACCCCAAGGTGGTGCCGCACCTTACCGACCTGTTCGGGCCGGAGTTTGACGCGGCGTACGAAGCCGCGGAGCGCGAAGGGCTGGCCTTCCGCACGGTCAAGGCGCGTGACCTGTACGCGCGCATGATGCGCACGCTGGCCGAAACCGGCAATGGCTGGATGACGTTCAAAGATACGACCAACCTGCGCTGCAACCAGACGGGCAAGCCGGGCAACGTGGTGCACCTGTCGAACCTGTGCACCGAGATCACGGAAGTGACCTCGAACGAGCAGACCGCGGTGTGCAACCTGGGATCGGTCAACTTGTCGCGCCATGTCACCAACGGGCAGTTCGACTTTGCGAAGCTGGCGAACACGGTGCGGCTGGCGGTGCCGATGCTGGATCGCGTGATCGATATCAACTACTACCCAGTGCCGCAGGCTTCGGGCTCGAACGCACAGTGGCGCCCGGTTGGCCTCGGCGTGATGGGTCTGCAGGATGTCTTCTTCCAGCTGGGGCTGGCGTTTGACTCGGAGGAAGCACGGGAGCTTTCGACGCGCATTCAGGAAGAGATTTACTACCACGCGCTGGTGGCGAGCTGTGACCTGGCCGAGAAGAACGGCGCGCACCCGACGTTTGCGGATACGCGCGCGGCCAAGGGCGAGCTGCAGTACGACCTTTGGAACGTGCAGCCGAAGGACGTGGCGCGCTGGTCGGTGTTGAAGGAGCGGATCAAGAAGCACGGGCTGCGCAATTCCCTGCTGATTGCGATTGCACCGACGGCGACAATTGCTTCGATCGTGGGCTGCTACGAGTGCATCGAGCCGCAGATTTCCAACCTGTTCAAGCGGGAAACGCTGTCGGGCGAGTTCCTGCAGATCAACCGCTACCTGGTGGATGAGCTGAAGGAGCGCGGGATCTGGAACGAGGACATTCGCGCGCGCATCAAGATGGCCGAAGGCAGCGTGCAGGGCCTGACCGAGCTGCCGGACGATGTGCGGCTGCGGTATCGCACGGTGTGGGAGCTGCCGATGCGCGCGATTATCGACATGGGCGCGGCGCGTGGTGCGTGGATCGACCAGTCGCAGTCGCTGAACCTGTTTGCCGAGTCGCCGAATATCGGCAAGCTGTCGTCGATGTACATGTATGCGTGGAAGGCCGGCGTGAAGACGACGTACTACCTGCGCTCGCGGCCGGCCACACGGATCGCGAAGACCACAGTCGGACAGGCGGCGCAGGGGAATGTGGTGCCGGCTGCTTCGAGTGCGAGTGTGGCGATCAACGCGGTGGCCTGCTCGCTGGATAACCCGGAAAGCTGTGAGGCTTGCCAGTAGCCACCACCTGCGTAGGCTAAAGCGCCCGCGGGATGGGCGGTGGTGCTGAGTGGTGTGGTGCCCACGTCTCACAAGCGAGACGTGGGCACCTGCTGGGCCTGCCGGGAGAGTGAGAACCGCAGATCCTTCGCTTCGCTCAGGATGACTTGGTTTTTGAGTTTAGGGCTACGTGCCACGAAGTGGCCGCCAGCCGCAATAGCGCTATGCGCCAGCAGGCGGTTGTAAGTTTTGAAGATCTGCCATGGATTTGTAACAAGGAGAGTTGCTTATGTCGTCATCCGTAGATGTACCTGATTCCATTCTTGACCCGGGGATGTGTTTGACCCTGCGTCCGATGAAGTACCCCACCTTCTTTGAAATGTTCAAGGACGGCATCAAGAACACGTGGACCGTGGAAGAGATCGATTTCTCGACCGACCTGGTGGACCTGAAGCAGCGCCTGACGCCGGCTGAGGTCCACGTGATCCAGCGGCTGGTGGCGTTCTTTGCGACGGGTGACTCCATCGTTTCGAACAACCTGGTGCTGAACCTGTACAAGCACATCAACTCGCCGGAAGCGCGGCTGTACCTGTCGCGCCAGCTGTACGAGGAAGCCGTGCACGTGCAGTTTTACCTGACGCTGCTCGACAACTACATTCCGGAACCCGCGGAGCGCAATGCAGCGTTTGCGGCGGTCGACAACATTCCTTCGATTTCGCGCAAGGCGGATTTCTGCACGAAGTGGATGGACTCGATTGAAAAGCTGGACACGCTGGAGACCGAGGAGCACCGCCGGCAGTTCCTGCTGAACCTGATCTGCTTCGCGGGCTGCATCGAAGGACTGTTCTTCTTCGCGGCGTTTGCTTATGTGTACTTCTTCCGTTCGCGCGGCATGCTGCATGGGCTGGCTGCGGGCACAAACTGGGTGTTCCGCGACGAGAGCGCGCACCTGGAGTTTGCATTCGAAGTAGTCAACACCGTGCGCGAACAGCACCCGGGCATGTTTGACGAGCGCATGCAGCAGCAGGTGACGCAGATGATGCGCGAAGCGGTGGATGCCGAACTGCAGTTCTCGGAGGATCTGCTCGAGGGCGGCGTGGCCGGGCTCTCGACACGCGACATGCGTGAGTATCTGCAGTATGTTGCGGATCAGCGCCTAGAGCGTTTGGGCATGCAGAAGGTCTTCGGATCGCGCAACCCATTCGACTTTATGGACCTGCAGGATGTGCAGGAACTGACCAACTTCTTCGAGCGTCGCGTGTCGGCGTACCAGGTCGCGGTCGAGGGCGAGGTCGCGTTTCACGAAGAGTTCTAAAGATGCTGGGCAACAGAAAGGGGCGGAGCCGAGAGGCTTCGCCCTTTTTGTTTTGGAACGGCTAGAGCGAACCGCCTGCGCGCTGGCGGCCACTTCGTGGCGAGTGTGCATTGTTCGTGACGGGAGGGTTGTGGCCCTCCCGTTGGTCGGGGCGTTCTGCGCGTCAGGACTTCCTGGGTTTCTTGGGGCTGCTCTTCTTTGGGGAGGAGGGTGCTGGTTTCGGCTTGGGCGCGGTACCGTCCGCCTGGAGCGCATCGAGTTTCGCGGCGATGGCTGGCTCGGGTGCGCCGTGCACAAGGGGATTGTCGCGGACGGAGGACTGCGCGGGAACCGCAGAGTCGAGCGGGATGGGCACGGCTTCGGCCCGGTGTTGCTGGACCGAGGAGGCGAGAATGGCATCGACGCGGGCTGCGGGCTCCGCGATGTGGTCGCCGGTTGCGCCTGCTGCCGGCGCGTCAGTGAGGGCGTTGGCGGGTGGCGCCGTGTCGGGCTCTGTGGGTGGGACCGCAATGGGCTCGCCGTGTGCGGCCGGGCCGGCGAGGTGCAGCTGATAGCCGCCCTCGGCTGCGCCGTCGGAGGCGCGGGCGAGTTCGGTGGCGATGGCTTCGAGTTCTTTCGGATCGAGCACGGGCTGGGCTGCGAGCTGCAGGAGATCCGGCAGGGCGCGCCACCAGAGGATCTCGGTGAAGGCTTCCTTGTTGAAGTAGGTGGTGCCTTCGTGGAGGTTGACGCCGGTGAGCCAGCGGGTGTCGCCGTCGGCCCAGGCGGTGACGGGCAGGCCGTACTGGGTGTGGGCGGCCGCGGCGGCGACTGCTTCGGAGTGCCTGCCGGAGGGTTCCGGCTCGGAGGGCTGGATACCCGCATCAAGCGCGATACGCACGCGAGCGGCGGCGCGCCAGGTGTCCTCGCCGGTGAACTCGACGGCAGCGAAGCAGTCGGCGAGCACGGTGCGCAGGGCGAACTGGTCGAAGGCGGTAAGCGCGGGGGTTGCGGGAGCCGCGAGGTCGAGCGACTCGCCAAGCGTGGCGAGCAGCGTGTAGGCGAGCACGGGCGACCAGACCCAGCCGGCATTGGAGACGGGGTGGCTGGAAGGCAGCAGAGTGCGGGCTTCCCGCGGCCAGGGGGTGGCAAAACCGGCTTCGACCAGGGGCATGCGGAGGAGCGATTGCACGCGCTCGCGGAGGCGGGTCTGGGTGAGGGCGGACTCGTTGCAGGCTTCTGCTTCGGCCAGGGTTTGGGTGTCAGATCGGGGAGCTGAGTCAGCAGGCTGGGGGCCTGCGGGTTTTTGTGGTTCCCACGTCTCAGGGGCGAGACGCGGGGCACCCACTTCTGTCGAGGTGCTGGCGGTTGACGAGGTGGAAGCGCCTAGGGCAGTGCCAGCGTCTGCTTCGTCGGAGGGTGGGGGTTGGATGCGCTTGAAATATTCGGCGCGGGCGAGTTCGACAAAGGTTCCGGCGCGCTCGATCCAGGTTTCCAGCAGCTCGGAATGGGGCAGCAATGCGGGATCGTCGCTCACGGTCGCGGGGGTGGCGGCGGCGAGGGTGGCGAGTTCGCGCACGAGGCGCGGTTCCAAGGCAGCGCGCAGGGCGGAGTGGAGGTGTTCGAGTTCCAGGGCGAGCAGGGACTTCTCGAGGTCCTCGACGCCGCGACCGTGCAGCACGTCGCAGAGACGGTGCCAGTCGTGGGTGGCGTCGGAGCGCAGTTCGCGCCAGTCGAGCAGGGTCATGTACTGATAACCACGAAGGTCGACACGGAGGCCGCGCTCGGCGATCTCGGTGGAGCGGCGAAGGTGGGAAAGGCCGGTAGCGGAATCGCGCCAGGCGAAGATTACGCCGCCTTCAACCGCAAGGCCGAGGGCGTCGGTGAGCGAGCGCTGACGGAGCTGGCCGGCTCCCTTGTCCATGTAGGCGGCGGACTGGTGCAGTGTGCCGTGTGCGCCGGAGTAGCTGTTGTTGTAGACGATCAGGGCGCGTGCGCCGTCGCGCTGGTTGGAGAAGGCAAAGACGTTCTCTTCCACGCCGCCGTGATCGTTCCACAGGTCATAGAGCAGGAAGTTGCTGCTCTCGGCGAAAAGCTGACGGTTGTGGAGCAGCGGGGCGATCTCGCGGTTGTGGCGCTCGACCAGGGCGTCGTTGTTCCACTCTTCAAAGAGCGGGCGGTAGTACTCCATGCCGTACTTCTCGGTGAAGCCTTCAACCTGGCCGTGGCCAAACATGGGCAGACCGGGCAGCGTCGCCATGAGGGTGGCAACGCCGAAGAACTTGTCGCCGGAGCCGAACTGGTCGATGGCGGTGCGCTCATCGGGATTGGACATGAAGTTGACGTAGCGCTTCATGATGTCGGGATCGAACTCGAGGGTATTCTTGAGGACCTTGCGGTAGTTCGCGTTGTCCTCGTCACGCAGCATGACCATGAAGGCGGAGTTGTAGACGCGGTGCATGCCCAGGGTGCGGACAAAGTAACCTTCCATGAGCCAGAAGGCCTCGGCGAGCAGCAGGGTGCCGGGGACTTCCCTGGCGACGCTATCGACGACTTCGCGCCAGAACTCTTCGGGGATGGCGCGGTCGAACTCCTCGGTGGTCATGGAGGACTCGGCGCGCGAAGGGATGGAGCCGGTGGCGCCGGGCGCCGGGAACCAAAGGCGCTGGATGTGCCTTTTGGCGAGCGTCATGGCGGCGTCGAACCGGATGATCGGGAACTGCCGCGCGACCTGGAGGATGGTCTGGATGACCTGCTCCCGGACCTGTGCGCTGAGGTAGTTGAGCTGCGCGGTGTCGTTCCAGGGGAACGAGGTGCCGTCATTGCCGTGGTAAACGTACTGGGTGTCGCCAGACCACTTGTCGCGGCGGCGGAACACCACGGCGGCGTCGGTCTGCTGGTAGTAGTGGTCTTCGATCTTGATCTCGACGCGGTCGTCGCCGGAGAGATCGGGCCCGTTAAAGGAGTAGGCCGGGTAAGGCGAGTCGTGGCGCGACAGGAACCACTCGGGATGATCGACGACCCAGGTGGAGTCGATGCCCATGTGGTTGGGCACCATGTCGGAGGCGAGACGGATGCCGAAGCGGGCGCAGCGGTCGCGCAGGTCACGGTAGGCATGATCGCCGCCAAGGTTTTCAGCGATGCTGTAATCGTAGAGCGAATACGCGGAGGCGACCGCGTCGGCATTGCCGCAGAGGCGCTTGATGGTCTGCGAGGCGCGCGAGCGCTCCCAGACGCCGATGAGCCAGAGGGCGTTCATGCCGCGGGCGGCGAGGGACTGCAGCTCTTCGTCGGGGATCTGGTCGAGAGTGCGGACTTCGCGGCCATAGAAACGCGAGAGCTGGTGCAGCCAGACGTAGGTGCTCTTGGCGATCATGACGGTACGCGGCATCCACTCCAGATCTGGAGAAAAATGCTCGTACTCTTCGGGTGTAGTGGTAAAGGTGGGCACCTCGCCGTGCGCCTCGTTGAGGCCGCCGAAGCGGGAGCGGCGGGCCAGGGTTTCGGCGCTGGGCGGGTTGAACTGCAGCCAGAGGGCGACCTCTTCTTCCTTGAGCACGTCGCCGGCGAGCAGGAGGCGGCGAAGAATGGGCTCCAGCGCGAAACCCCAGCGGGCACGCAGGCGTGCAAGCTGGTCAGACAGGGTGCCTTCGCCGCTCATGACGGGCAGCAAAAGGCTGAAGAGGTTGCCGCCGCCCTCGCCGAACTCGGCCTGAGTAGCAAAGAACGCGGGGAGACCCGCGGTCACGACGGGGTAGACGGTGGTCGCTGCAAGCGGGGTGTCGTCGAATAGCTCGCGGAAAGGGGCGAAGGCCGGGTTCCGGTTTTCGAACCAGAGCAGCATCATTTCTTCAAACGCGGCTTCACGGTGCGGCAGGCCGTCGGTGGTGCCGGCGAGCCACTGCTGCGGCGTGAGTTCGCCCGAGAAGACGTCAACGCCGGGGAACTGCGTGACGAAGGCGAGCAGCAGACGCTCCAGCTCTTCGGCCCCGACCTGCTCGGCGAAATGCTCGAGTGCGAGGGTGAGCACGGCCGGGTTGACGGTGCGGCGGTAGTGTTCAAACACCGCGTGCGCTGCTTCGTCGATGAGGCCCATGGCAAACAGGGCGGCAGGCTGCACCTGCTGTGCGGGGTCGTTCTCCGTGCCGCGCACCTGGTTCATGCGGTGCGCGAGGGCGCGGCTGGCGGCGGGATTGGCGAAAACGGCGTTTCCGTCGAAGGAGAACAGGACTTCCGTGACGCCGTAGCGGTCACGGGCAGCGCGCGAGATGTGGAATTCGAACATGTGCAGCGATTTTCTCCTCTGCTGTGGCCGAGCGCCGGAGCGCAGAACGGGGACAACGGGTGTGCGTGGGGCAGCAATGGGTCTAAAGGGTCTTCACAGAAGGTAGATGCACGGGCGGCCCGCGATGCATCCACTTGCATGGTGGAACGGTAAATGGATGGTACAGAGGAATCGATGCAGAGTTTTGACCCGCAACAATTGAGCCCGAAGGATAACTACAAATTACTGGCCGGGGCGGTGGTGCCGCGGCCGATCGCGTGGGTCTCGACGGTGGACGAAGCCGGCGTGTACAACCTGGCGCCTTACTCCTTTTTCACGGTGGCAAGTGCGAACCCGCCGATTGTGTGTTTTTGCCCCTCGGTGCGCGAGGCGAAGGATGGGCTGCTCGCGAGCAAAGATACCCTGCGCAATATCGTGGCGACGGGTGAATTCGTCGTGAATATTGTTTCGGAAGCCTCAGTCGAGGCGATGAACGAGACGGCGGCGCAGGTAGAGCCGGGCGTGGACGAGTTCGCGCTGGCAGGGCTTGCGGTGGAGCCGGGCGAGGTGGTGCGGGCGCCGCGGGTTGCCGGGGCGCGGGTGCAGATGGAGTGCCGGCTCAGGGAGATCGTGGTGGCGAGCGCGCTGCCGGGGGGTGGATCGATCGTGCTGGGAGAAGTGGTGCGCTTCCACGTGAGTGAGCAAGTGCTGGAAGGCGAACTGCATATTGCGCCGGAGAAGCTGGAAGCCGTAGGGCGCATGGCGGGCGGGACGTATGTTCGAACTACAGACCGGTTTGAGTTGGAGCGACCCAAGTAGTTGGGCGCAGGGGTTTGTGGGTGCAGGCCTGGGTGGTACCCACACTTCGAGGCCAGATGTGGGACACCCGGTCTCGTGGTTTGCCCGGTTCCTGAAGGATCTGCGGGGCCTGGCTTAGGTGGGGCGGGAGCGGACGAAGGTGAAGCGGCTTTTGAGGCGCAGGAACGGCGTCTCGAAGTAGTGGTAGGAGAGAGACGCAAGGGCCAGGGCAAGCACAGCCGTGACGCCGTAGGTGACCGCGAGCTGCAGGCCGGGACCGGTGTGGAGCTTTGCCTTGACGGCGGCGGCCACGACCGAGAGCACGGTGTAGTGAAAGATGTAGAGCCCGAAGGAGACCTTGCCCAGGTAGATGAAGGGCCGGGCGGCCCGCGGCATGGTCGCACCCAGGAAGGCCAGGCAGAGCAGCAAGCAGCCGGCGTCGAGCGCGAGGTAGCCGGCAAGGGTCAGGGCCGGCGTGGACGGCATGAAGTCGTTGATGAAGTGGCAGGGTGTGCCGGAGACGAAGAAAGCGGCGGCGCCGGTGGCGAACAGCGCAAAGCGGACTGGCGTGGTGAAGTGCACGGGCCGGTGGTGCAGGATTAGGGCCAGCGCGGAGCCGAGCGCGAAGAACTGAAACTGGTTGAAGCTGTTGCACCAGAGCGCGGGGCTGCGGGTGAGATGCGCGGCGGGCAGGTGGTAGTCCAGAAACCACGCGACGGGCAGCAGCACGGCGACGGCGGCGACGAGTCCGCGGCGTCCCCACCAAACAAAGAGCAGAGGCCATAGCAGGTAGAACTGCTCCTGCACGGGCGTGCTCCACAGGGGCGTAAGCATGGGATTGTGGAACCAGCCGTGGTGGAGGATCGCCCAGTTGCCGGAGAGAAGCAAAAAAGGCGCGAGGCAGGCGCCGATTGGGTCGAATGAATGGACCAGGTGCGGGAGCAGAAATGCGCCGGCGAGTGCGAGAAAGTAGAGCGGCCAGATGCGCAGGATGCGGCGCAGGTAGAAGGCCTTGATGTGCACGGTGCCGGTGGCATCGCTTTCGCGCAGCAGCAACTCGGTGATCAGGAACGACGTGAGGATAAAAAAGAGCGGCACGCCACCGGAGACGCCTTCCTGCACGGCGGACAGCGCGGTCCACGCGGCGGGGCTGTGCGGAAATGGCAGCACGTGCGAGGAGAAGACAAGAAAGAACGCGAGGCAGCGAAGCACGTCGAGTTCCGGACGATAGTAGCGCCGGGGGCGCGGGACGAGCGTGGGCGCCGGCGGGGCGTGGCGTGGCGCGGGTTGTGGAGCTTCCAACGGAACCGCAGCAGAAGCAGCAGGGGCAGGGGCAATCAGGGTGGAAGCCAAGCGTCTCTCTCGTGTGCTGTCGTTGCGACTGATGCGTCGCTCGCGTGAGTATACGAACGAGTGCGCGCGTCCGAGAGACAAATACAAGCCGGCCCGGTTGTTTTGTGTCTATTGCCCGCGCACTGCTACTTACGTGGGATAAATGCCACCGCCAAGCGCACAGATACACCCGCGCTGATGCGCCCGACGTTGCACCCGGCGGCAGCCCCGGGTGCATGTGCGCGAGAGGTGGTTTGCACTCCCCTGCCTGCGCTTCGTTGCAGCAGGCAAGCAGACGGCGTGGTGCATCGCGCGCGTGGCGCGTGCGGGATCGATGCTGCAGAGCGCCGGGATAACGCCTGCAAGGTTCTGCGATGCGAAGCTGCTCGTCCGCCGGGCGCGAAGTTGGCTGCTGGCGCGTGCAGCGCGTATCGCGCCGGCAGCAATGTGCTGCTCGGTCGAGCTGTACGGAGCGCGCTTGGATTGGGCGCTCTCGCCCGGCGCAGTGCCGTGCCTG
This sequence comes from Acidipila sp. EB88, assembly GCF_003858395.1. Classification (GTDB taxonomy): domain Bacteria; phylum Acidobacteriota; class Terriglobia; order Terriglobales; family Acidobacteriaceae; genus EB88. Next base: position 1,057,397 of record NZ_QWEV01000005.1, read on the forward strand.
CTCTGCGGCGAGCTGCCGGGTCGGCGACGACAGGCGTCTTCGCGGGGAGACTCTGCCGGCTTGCTACAATAAGGCGAAGGCTGCGCCGCCTTACTCCCATTGGCCGCGCGCGGTATCTTCACAATGATTGAACACCCGATTCCCGAAGCTTTGACCTTTGACGACGTCCTGCTCGTCCCTGCCTATAGTGAAGTGGTTCCGAACCAGGTCACCACGGAAACACGGCTCACCCGAAAAATCACACTCAACACTCCCCTGCTGTCGGCAGCCATGGACACGGTCACTGAATCGCGTCTCGCTATTGCCATGGCGCAGCAGGGCGGCATCGGCGTGGTGCACCGCAACCTCTCAGTCGAGCAGCAAGCGAGCGAGGTGGACAAGGTGAAGCGGTCGGAGAGCGGGATGATCGTGGATCCCGTGACGATTTCGCCCGATCACCTGATCGAGGATGCCCTGGAGGTCATGCGTCGCTACAAGATCTCGGGCGTACCGGTGACGCAGGGCAAGAAGCTGGTCGGCATCCTGACCAACCGCGACCTGCGGTTCGAGACACGGACCGATATCCCGGTCTCGCAGGTAATGACCAAGAAAGACCTGATCACAGTGCCGGAAGGCACGACGCTCGAGGACGCGGAAGCAATCCTGCACGACCATCGCGTGGAAAAGCTGCTGGTGGTCAACGACGCGTACGAGCTCAAGGGCCTGATCACGGTCAAGGATATCCAGAAGAAGTTGAAGTACCCGAACGCGTCCAAGGATGCCCAGGGACGGCTGCGCGTGGCGGCAGCGATCGGCGCAACAGGCGACTACCTGGAGCGGGCGGCGGAGCTGATCCGGTTCCGGTGCGATGCGTTGTCGATCGACTCGGCGCACGGGCACTCGTCGCGGGTCCTGGAGGCGGTGCGCGAGGTCAAGAAGCACTTCCCGGATACGGACCTGCTGGCTGGCAACGTGGCTACCTACGAGGGCGCGATGGCGCTGATCGAAGCCGGCGCGGATGCGGTCAAGGTAGGCATTGGGCCGGGCTCGATCTGCACGACGCGCATGGTGACAGGCGCAGGCATGCCGCAGATCACGGCGATCTCGGAGGCGTTCCGCGCGGGACGCGAGCGGGACATCCCGATCATCGCGGACGGCGGGATCAAGTACTCGGGCGACCTGACCAAGGCGATTGCCGCGGGTGCGGACGCGATCATGATCGGCTCGTTGTTTGCCGGGGTGGATGAGAGCCCGGGCGAGACGATCCTGTACCAGGGCCGGAGCTTCAAGGCGTACCGCGGGATGGGTTCGCTGTCGGCAATGGCGCAGGGTTCGGGCGAGCGGTACTTCCAGAGCTCGCGCGACCTGGAAACGGCGCCAACGCGAGCCGAGGCGGTGGTGGATCGGGAGCGCAACGGGCAGAACCGGCTGGCGAAGTTTGTGCCGGAAGGCATCGAGGGCCGGGTGCCACACCGTGGACCGCTCGAGGCGATGGTGCACCAGCTGGTGGGCGGTTTGCGCTCGGGCATGGGCTACCTGGGCTGCCAGACAATCGCGGAGCTGCAGAAGAGCGCACGTTTTGTGCGAATCTCCAATGCCGGGCTGCGCGAAAGCCATGTACACGATGTGATCATCACGCGTGAGGCTCCGAACTATCACGTGGAATAGGGCAAAGAACGAGGCAGGAAGAGAGGGGCTGTGCGGCGAGGATGCCGCGCAGCCCCTTTTTGCTGTGAATGCAACGAGGTGGCGTCCTTTTCCAGGGATGGGACGTCCAAGCGTGGGCGTGGCGGCGGAGCACGAACTGCCGCGGCGTGGCGGAGTGCGTGGCATGCTGCTGGGGACCAGGAAACCCGCGAGGATGGGCATAGCGCTGGCTTGGGGGCTGCTTGCGGCCCTGGCAGACGCGCAGACCACTACGGCCACGCTGCACGGCGTGGTGGTCGACAGCGAGACGCGGCAGCCGATTGCGCGGGTGCTGGTGGAGTCGCCCACGGGCGGCGCGGGCGTGCTGACGGACCAGGCTGGGCGGTTCACGTTTGCGGGTGTGGCGGAGGGCACGGTGATTGTGCGCTGTCGCAGACCGGGATACTTCGACCCGGGTTCGGATGACCCGGAGGCCACGCAACAGGTGCTGGCGGCTGCCGGGGGCGGCGAGCAGAGGCTGGTGCTGGAGAAGGCGGCGGCGCTGCGGGGAGAGCTTTTGCTCTCCGATGGAGATGTGCCCGCGGGCATGCGGGTGGACCTGTACAAGGATCACGCCGACGAGGGATGGCGGCGCTGGCAACTGGTGCAGACCGTGGCGGCGCAGGGCGACGGCTCCTTCGCGTTCGAAGGGCTCAAGGCCGGGAACTACCTGCTGCATGCGCAGGGCTCGCTCGATCCGCTGGCGCTGCAGGATCCGGGTGCTTCGCCCGGGGTGCGCTCCGGCTATGCGCCGGCGTATGCACCGGCAGGTGGAGAGATGGCAGGGGCAACGGTGTTTGCGCTGCACCCGGGCCATGCGGCAGAGGCGCGGCTGCGGGTGGCCCGGGTCGCCTTTTACCCGGTGAGCGTGCGCCTGAATGGCGAAGGGGCGAACGGGTTCGAGGTCACGGGGAACGGCTTTACGCACTGGACGCCGCGGCGGGTGCGCGGGGGCGACCTGCTGGAAACCGAGCTGCCGAGCGGGAGCTACGTACTGCACACGATGGGCCGCGGGCGGCAACAGCCTTCGGGTGAGCTGCCGTTCCACGTGGACGGGCAGCAGTTGCAGGGGCTGAGTATGACGCTGGCCGATGCGGCGCCAATGACGGTCGAGACGCAGGTGGAAGCGAATGGGACCGATGCGGGTGAAAGCGCCGGAACCGGCACGGCGACAGGCACGGCCGGGCCGCCGCATGTGAGTCAGCTGCGGTTTGTACCGCTGGATGCGCCGGATCAGCCCGCGGTCGGGCTGTCCGTCCAGGAGGACGCGAGCGGAGCGGGTGTGATTCGGGAGGGAGTGCGCCCCGGCCGGTACTGGGTGACGGCGGTGGTGCGCGGCGGCTACGTGTCGGCGCTGAGCAGCGGCGGCGTGGACCTGCTGGCGCATGCGCTGGTGGTCGCCCCGGGCACGAGCCCGTCGTTTGTGGCGGCGTTGCGGCAGGATGGCGGGCAGGTGCAGGTGACGCGCACAGGCGAGGCCCTGGAGCGTGGGGCAGCGGTGCAGCTGATCCCACTGAGCGCCGATGGCGTGGCGCGAATTCTTCCAGTCATCAGCGCGGAGGACGAGAGTCAGCAGGGGGCAAATCCCGCGCTGGCGGAGATTGTGCCGGGCGACTACCTGGCGATTGTGACCGCGAACCGCGACGGGATTGCGTTTCGGGAGCCGGGCGTGCTGCGCGAGCTCAAGGGGGAGCGGGTGACGGTACGCGCCGGGCAGCTGACGCAGGCGACAGTCAGTACGATGACGCAGGCGCCGCCCGCGACGGAAGCAGGATCGCTCTGATGCACGCCCGGAGAACTGGTGCAGGCCGTGGTGTGCGCGGATGGTTCCGGGTGAAGCGTTGGTGTGTTCCAGATCGCGACCGCGCTATCTATCCGAGCCTGGGGGCTTGCGTGCTGCTGTTGCTGCTGTTACCGGCAGTGGCGACGGCCCAGGGGTTCACGGTTGCGGGCCAGGTGGTCGATGGGGTGTCGGGCAGCGCCGTGGGACGAGCCGCGGTGAGCCTGGAGCCTGCCGGGACAGGTGCGGCGGAGCCGGCGGCAGACTGGGCTTCGGCGGCCAGGCAGCTGCTGACCGGGGTGGATGGAAGCTTTCGGTTTGCAGGGGTGCCGGCGGGTCGGTACCGTGTGCGCGCGGCGCGCCGGGGGTACGTCGCTGCCAGCTTCGACCAGCATGGCGAGTACTTCGCAGCAGTGATTGCAGGGGCGGGACGGCCCGAGGCGGAGCGGCTGCGGTTTGTGCTGATGCCGCTGGGCTCAATCCGGGGAACGGTGCTGGACAGCACCGGCGACCCGGTGTTGGCGGCGACGGTGACCCTGCTGGGTACGAGTCGGGATGGCAGCGGGGCAATTGTGCCGGTGCGCTCGGCTAGCGTGCAACGGGGGAGTGACCGCTACACGTTTTCGAACCTGGAGCCGGGCACGTACTACTTGGCGGTGACAGGTCGTCCATGGTGGGCAGAGAGCGGCGAAGAGGGAGACAGCGCCGGGAACAATCCGCTCGATGTGGCGTATGCGCCGATGTTCTTCGATGGGGCGGAAAGCTCGAGCGGAGCGCAGCCGGTGGTGTTGAGGGCGGGGGAAAGCGCGGAGGCGAACTTCTCCATGCATGCCGTGCCGGCTCTGCATGTGCTGCTGCGCGCTGGCGGTGGTGGCAGTGGCGGCGACGCGGGTGGACTGCCTGCGCTGACCGTGCCGGCGTTTGACGGGGCACTGGGGCTACCGATGGGGATGTTTCTCGGGCAGGGACGGCAGCGAGGCGGGGATGGATCGCTGCAGGTCACGGTCGCGCCGGGCACGTATGCGCTCAGCAGCGGCGGAGGGGTTGGGGCGGTGACGATCTCAGCGGACTCGACGCTGGATAGTGCGGCGACAGCGGCCGGCGCTGCGCTGCAGGGCAAGGTGGCAATGGCCGATGGCTCGGCGCTGCCGAGCGGCCTGCGTTTACGGCTGCTGGGCGTGAGCGGCGACCGAGGCGGCGTGATGGATGGGCCGGAGGCTGGATCCGACGGGGTGGGCGGAAGGCTGCAGCAGACAGGGAGCAACATTCGGTATATCGGGAGATTTGGACGCAGGCCGCTGGAAGTTGCGATTGCGGGGGATGGGTCGTTCGCAGCGGACAGCGTGCCGGCAGGGCGCTACCGCTTGGAGCTGGCTCGGCCGGGCGCGGGGGTGATCGCGATCACCGGCGCTGCGGCCAGCGGAGCGACGGTGGGCGAGGACATGACGCTGCGGGTACAGGGCGAGCCCGTGATCCTGGCCGTCACGGCATCAGCCGCCAGCGCGCAGGTGGATGGCCGAGCGGCAGACGGGCGGGGCGCCCCCGTGGGCGGCGCGCTGGTCCTGCTGGTGCCCGCGAACGGGGCAGCTACGCTCGAGCGGGTCGCCGAGAGCAACTCGGATGGAGGCTGGGCAGTGCGGGATGTTGCACCGGGAGAGTACCGGTTGGTAGCGATCCGCGATGGTTGGGACATTGCGTGGCGCAGGCCTGAGGCGCTGGCGCGGTACCTGGCGGGGGCTACGCTGGTGGTAGTGCGCGGGGATGGATTGTCGGGCGTGTCCGTGGTAGTGCAGGGGCGGTAGGGGCTGGTGGTCGCCGGGGTTAGTGAGCGGGTCAGGAGACTGGCTGGTTCCCATGTCGCAGAAGCAGGACATGGGGCACCCGGTGTTGTGGGCGGACCAGAGACAAAAGCAGGACGCCTGCGCGGCTCAGAGTAAACACCCCGCAAAGTGGGCGCCTCTGGCGCGGGGGCCTGTAGTTGGCAGGCGCCCGCGACAACGCGCAGGATGGAGGAGCTGGGAGCTCGCCGGCCTGCGCGTTGTGGTTGGAAGCGAAAGTTACTGCTGGGGCTCTTCGCCTTCGGTCCCGGGGGTGGGGCCATTGGCAGCAAGGGCTGCCTGCATCTCCTCGCGACGCTTTTCGCGGGCTTCGGCACGCTTCTGGCGCTTTTCGTCCAGTACCTGCTCGGCTCCGATGAGCTCGATCAGAGCTGTTTCGCCGCCGTCACCCTTGCGGAAGCCGGTGCGAACGATGCGAAGATAGCCGCCGTTGCGCTCGCTGTAGCGAGGCGCGACGGTCTCGAAAAGGCGCGTGACCGACTCGCGCGTCATCATGTACGACAGGGCCTGACGGCGGGAGTGCAGGTCGCCCTTTTTGCCGAGGGTGATCATCTTCTCGACGTGCGGGCGAACGGCCTTGGCCTTGGTGAGCGTCGTCTCGACGCGATCTTCCATAAGGATGGACGTGACCAGGTTGCGCAGCAACGCGCGGCGGTGCGGGGTCTTGCGTCCGAGTTTGAATCCTGCTTTGCGATGGCGCATGGCTTGTCTCTCTTCTGGTGCGAACTTGTGCGGAGGAACCCACATCTCAACGCGAGATGTGGGGCACCCGGTTTCCTGCATATTTGGCGGGCAGAAGCCCACCGATACTGCAACTTCGTTTAGAAGTTTTCTGGCTCGTTCTGCATGGACAGGTCGGTGTCGTCGTCGAGGATCTCGTCTTCCTCGTCGTCGAAGCGGCTGTACTGCCCTGCCGCAAGCTGCGCCGAGGGGAGAACCGAGGTCGGACCCGGGACAGCATTGCCCTGGTCGTCGATCTTCATGCCGAGGGACAGGCCCATCTGCGCGAGGATTTCCTTGATCTCGTTGAGCGACTTGCGACCGAAGTTCTTGGTCTTCAGCATCTCGGCTTCGGTCTTCTGGACCAGCTCGCCGATGGACTGAATGTTGGCGTTCTTGAGGCAGTTGTAGGAGCGGACGCTGAGCTCGAGTTCCTCGACCGAACGGTTGAGGTTGTCGTTGCGCAGCAGGCCACGCGAGTCGTCCATGTGTCCTTCGAGCTCGATCTCTTCCTCGAAGTTGATGAAGATGCTCATGTGGTCCTTGAGCAGCTTGGCCGCGAGGCCCACGGCATCAGCCGGCATCACCGAACCATTGGTCCACACTTCGAGCGTCAGCTTGTCGTAGTCGGTGATCTGACCGAGACGGGCTGCGTCGACCGCGTAGTTGACCTTGCGGACCGGCGAGTGCACCGAGTCGATCGGCATGAAGCCGATACCAAGATCCTGGTCGAAGTTCTTGTCGGCAGAGATGTAACCGCGGCCGCGCTTGAGGCGCATCTCCATGTCGAGCTTGCCGCCTTCGCTCACGGTCGCGATGTAGACATCCTTGTCGAGGATCTCGACGTCGCCGTCGGCCTCGATCATGCCGGAGGTCACAACACCGGGCTCATCCACACGCAGGTACAGGGCCTTGGGGCCGTCACCGTTCAGCTTGAACGGGACCTGCTTGAGGTTGAGGATGATGTCGGTCGCATCTTCAACGACACCCGTGATCGACTGGAACTCGTGCAGCACGCCCTCGATGCGCACGGCCGTGACCGCAGCGCCTTCAATGGACGAAAGCAGCGTGCGACGCAGCGAGTTGCCGATGGTAGTACCGAAACCACGCTCAAAGGGCTGGGCGCTGAACTTGCCGTAGCGGTCCGTGAGTGTCTCGGTGTCGACTTGCAGGCGCTTGGGGCGCTGGAAACCTCTCCACAACATAGTGTTTCTCCTTGGCACGCTCGCGCGAAGCATTCTGCACGAGTCCATGCGGTACGACTAAGAGCAAACCGCCTGCGCGACTGGCGGTCCATTCGGGACAGGTACTTGTTTGAGCAGCGTTGCAGGGGAAAACCCTGCAACGCTGCTCAAAGAAGACACCCCACGAAGTGGGCGCCTCCACGCTGGGGGCTGCTGTTACTTGCTGTACAGTTCGACGATCAGCTGTTCGTTGACCGGGAGCTGGATGTCTTCGCGGCGCGGCAGGGCGATGATCTTGCCCGACAGTTCGGCGGGGTTGGTCTGGAGCCATGCGGGCGCGGGCTGGTGCGAAGCGAATTCGCGGGCGATCTCGATGACCGAGAGCTTCTGCGAGTTGGGGCGAATCTTGATCTCATCGCCGACAGAAACCTGGAACGAAGGAATGTTGACCTTGCGGCCGTTCACTTCGACGTGGCCATGTCGCACGATCTGGCGAGCCTGGCGACGCGAAGAAGCGTAGCCAAGACGGTAGGCAACGTTGTCAAGACGGCGCTCGAGCTGCTGAAGCAGCAGTTCGCCGGTTACGCCGGGCGCGGTGGCTGCCTTCTCGTAGTAGGCACGGAACTGGCCTTCGAGGGCGAAGTAGATGCGCTTGGCCTTCTGCTTTTCACGCAGCTGCAGGCCATAACCAACGATCTTGGCCTTGCGATCGCGACCGTGCTGGCCGGGAGCGAAGTTGCGCTTTTCGATGGCGCACTTGTCGGAAAAGCAACGGGTGCCCTTGAGGAACAATTTCATGCCTTCGCGACGGCAAAGGCGGCATACAGGTCCGGTGTAACGAGCCACTTGGGTCTCTCCTGAACTTCAGGTGTCGATCGGTTTACGCGCCGCGGAAACGTATGTGACAGCGGAGGGCGTTTCTTCCCGATCCTTTGGTGTGGTGAGCCATGCCAAACGAAGTGGTAGGTTCAATGGCGGTTTCGAAGCTGACCGCAGAGCCTTCACTTCGTTCAGGATGACAAGAACAGCCTGGAACGTGCCACGCGGCAGGGACCCACCGAGTGGGCACCTGCCGCGCAGTGCATCTCAGACGCGGCGACGCTTGGGCGGGCGGCAGCCGTTGTGCGGGATCGGCGTAACGTCGCGGATCGAACGCACATCGATGCCGGCAGCCGCGAGCGCACGCACGGCGGATTCACGGCCGGAGCCGGGACCGGAGACGCGCACATCGACCGAGCGGAGACCATGATCGCGCGCCTGGTTGGCGGCGTTCTGCGCAGCCTGCTGCGCGGCAAACGGGGTGCCCTTACGGGAGCCACGGAAGCCGAGCGAGCCGGAGGACTTCCAGGAAAGCGTGTTGCCCTGGCCGTCGGTGATGGTCACGATGGTGTTGTTGAAGGTGGCCTGGATGTGCACGAGGCCGAATGGAACGTTCTTCCGTTCGCGCTTCTTGAACTTCTTGTTCTTGTTGGACTTGTTGCCGCCCGAACCCTTGTTGCCCTGTGCCTTCGCCATTACTTGGTCGCCTTCTTCTTTCCGGCTACTGTGCCCTTACGCGGTCCCTTGCGGGTCCGTGCGTTGGTGTGCGAGCGCTGCCCGCGGACGGGCAGGTTGCGGCGGTGACGCAGTCCGCGATAGCTCTGGATATCGATGAGCCGCTTGATGTTCATCGAAACATCCTTGCGCAGGTCGCCTTCGACCTGGCCTTCCTGCTCGATGACGGCGCGAATCTTGTTAATCTCGTCTTCGCTCAGGTCGCTCAGCTTGCGAAACGGGTCAATGTCTGCCTTGGTCAGGATGCGCAGTGCGCGAGGATCACCAACGCCATAGATATAGGTCAGTGCGATCCGCACCTGCTTGTTGTTCGGCAGATCCACACCAGAAATACGTGCCATGCTTGCCTTCTCTTCGTGCCCGGGCCGGAGCTGCTCCGTCCGTGCTGTTTGGGGCTGGTAGTCGTCAACCAGCTAGGTGGAGCAGGTTCTGCGGGTTCATCGCACGCTCATTGGGTCCGAGCGAACTCGCCTGCAGGCTGCCTTTCAGAAAACCGGATCGTGGGGACCCCGGGGTGGACGCCGGGAACTAACCCTGGCGCTGCTTGTGCTTGGAAACTTCGCAGATCACACGCACCACACCGCGGCGGTTGATCACCTTGCACTTATCGCAGATCTTCTTGACGGACGCACGAACCTTCACTTGTACTTCCCTTCCTTGGCGCACCTGCCTTGAAGCAGGGGCGCTGGTACAGCGCTGCTTATTTGTAGCGGTACACAATCCGCCCGCGGGTCAAATCATACGGGCTCAACTCTACGGCAACCCGGTCACCGGGCAGGATGCGAATGAAGTTCTTCCGCATGCGCCCGGAGACGTGGGCCAAAACCTGGTGCTTGTTTTCAAGCTCCACTTTAAACATCGCGTTCGGCAGGGTCTCAACGACCGTTGCCATGACTTCAATTGCGTCTTCCTTCGACACCGTATCCCGATTCCGCCTCGCCCGGCTCGTGCCATTGCGAGACTGTGTTGCCTATACCATCATCCGCTTCCCTGCCGGATGGCGCATATCCTAACGCGTCAAAACCTCGACGCCATGCTCCGTGACGGCCACCGTGTGCTCGAAGTGCGCACTCAGGCTGCCATCGGTGGTGACCACCGTCCAGCCGTCCGGAAGCACCTGGACAGCGGACCGGCCAATATTGACCATCGGCTCGATGCAGAACACCATGCCGGGACGCACCTTCATGCCGCGGCCACGCTGCCCATAGTTTGGCACCTGCGGATCCTCGTGCAACTGTGTGCCGATACCGTGGCCCACGAACTCGCGCACCACGCTGAAGCCCGCACCTTCCACCGTCTGCTGGACCGAAGCCCCGATGTCACCGAACGTCGCGCCGATCTTGACGGCCTCAATGCCGGCGGCGAGCGACGCTTCTGTCACAGCAACCAGCTTGGCGGCCTTCTCGGAGACCCTATCGCCGACCGGAATGGTGGTCGCCGAGTCTCCGTAGAACCCGTCCACCACGACGCCGGTGTCGATCGAAACGATATCGCCGTCACGCAGGACCTTGTTCGCCGAAGGAATGCCGTGCACTACTTCCTGGTTGACGCTGATACAGAGAACGCAGGGAAAGCCGTGATAGCCCTTGAATGCCGGGGTTACGCCGAACTCCTTGACCTTGGCGGCTGCGACCTGCTCGAGATCCATCGTGGTCGCACCGGGCTTGACATGCGGGCGAACGGCATCCAGCAGCTCGCGCACCATGCCGCCTGCGCGGCGCATGCGCGCAATCTCGTCCACCGTTTTGAGTATGACTGCCATGCGTCTTAAGCGTTCCTCAAATGCCGTACTGCCTGTTCCACCCGCGCCGTCACGGCATCAAGCGCTGCTTCGCCGTCGACCTCGACCAGCCGCCCGAGTGCCTGATAATGTGCCACGACCGGAGCCGTCTGGGCCTCGTAGGCGCGCATGCGCCCTTCGAAAACCGTCTCGGAGTCGTCATCGCGACGCTGGAGGAGTGTGCCGTCCAGATCGCAGACGCCTTCCTGCCTGGGTGGCTGCAGGTAAACGTTGTAGATACTGCCGCATACCGGGCAGATACGCCGTCCCGTAATACGGCGCAGTAACTGAGTATACGCGACCCGTATCGACACAGCAACCAACGGCAAGCGGTGCGCGCCCACTGCCAGCTTGTCATCCAACCACTCGGCCTGCGCCAGGGTGCGCGGAAAGCCGTCAAGGATGTAACCGTGCGTGGTATCCGGCTCCTGCAGGCGAAGCTCGACCATCTGGTTTACCAGGTCGTCCGGGACCAGGTGACCTGCATCCATCAGAGCTCGGGCGTGCTGGCCCAGGGCTGAGCCCGAGGCGACGTTGGCGCGCAGCAGGTCGCCGGTGGAGATCTGGGGGATGGTCCAGAGGGAAACGAGCTCCTTGGCCTGGGTGCCTTTGCCGACACCCGGCGCACCCATCAACAGGATGGGGCCGGGCTCAAACGAGGGATGCGGATTGGAAGACTGTGTGTTCGCCAACTACCAGGACCGCCTTCCGCGTACACGGCTCTTTGCGGAGAAGCCTTCGTAATGACGCATGATGAGTTGCGACTCCACCTGGTTGACCGTGTCCATGGCAACGCCAACCACGATCAGCAGCGAGGTGCCGCCGAAGTAGAAGTTGAAGCCGAGGCCGTTGGTCATCCACAGGGGCAGGTGCTCGAACACGCCGCCGATCAGCGGCAGGTGGTTGAGGTGGATACCCGAGATCAGCAGCTGGGGCACGAGCGAGATGACGATCAGGTAGATCGCACCCACGAAGGTGAGGCGGGTCAGGATGTCATTGATGTAGTCCGAGGTGCGCTTGCCGGGACGGATGCCGGGGATGAAGCCGCCGTACTTGCGCATGTTGTCGGCGATGTCATCGGGACGGAACACGATCGAGATATAGAAGTACGCGAAGAAGATGATGGCGACCGACTGCAGCAGCACATACCATGGCTCGCCGGAACGCAGTGCGTCGAAGATGCGCGTCAGCACAGCGGAGTTCTTGACGAACTGGGCCTGTGCGAACAGCAGGGGTGCCGACAACACGGAGGCGGCGAAGATCACGGGCATGACGCCACCCGAGTTGACCTTGAGCGGCAGATGCGTGGACTGTCCACCCATCATCCGGCGGCCGACGATGCGCTTGGCATACTGCACGGGCACGCGGCGCTCGGAACGCTCGACGAATACGATGAACGCAACCAGCAGGGCCATCGCCACGACCAGCAGCAGCAGGGCCGGGATGGTGAGCGCGCCAAAGCGCTGCGTGCGGGCTGCCTCGACGAGTTCGACGATCGCCTTGGGCAGGCCAACCACGATGCCGGAGAAGATCAGCAGGCTCATGCCGTTGCCAATGCCGCGGTCGGTGATCTGCTCACCCAGCCACATGATGAACGCTGTGCCGGTGGTCAGGGTGCAGACAGTGAGCAGGATGAAGCCGAAACCGGGGTTGAGCACCAGCTGATCGCCGCCCGAACCATGCGAGAGCGCGATGGCGATGGCGGAGGACTGCACGATGCCGAGCAGGATGGTGACGTAGCGGGTCCACTGCGTGATCTTGCGGCGGCCGGACTCGCCTTCCTTCTGCAGACGAGCCAGCGGCTCGTACACAACGGTCAGCAACTGGAAGATGATCGACGCCGTGATGTACGGCATAATGCCCAGGGCGAACACGGTCATGCGGCGCAGGTTGCCGCCGTTGAACAGGTCGACCAGGCCAAGAGGCGAGCCGCCCATGTGGTTGAAGAAGGAGGCGAGCGCCGAGGTGTTGATGCCAGGGATCGGGATATAGGAGCCGAGGCGGTACACCGCCAGCATGGCAAACGTGAACAGGATCCGGTTGCGCAACTCGGGGATACGGAAGATGTTGAGGAACTTCTCAAGCATGCGGCGGCTCGTCTCTGGGGGCTTCTCGGGAATCTTGACTGCTGGCGCGCCTGTGGCTCGAGGCGGCGACCAGCGGTTGGTTCAGAATACGCGAAAGGCAGTGGCCGCGTGGGCACACTGCCTTCTCGATGCAGACAGCATGGAGCTTAGCCGAGCAGCACAGCCTGGCCGCCCGCGGCCTCGATCTTCTCCTGCGCGGACTTCGAGAACTTGTGCGCATGGATCGTGACAGCGGTGGTGAGCTCGCCATTACCCAGGATCTTGAGCAACTCGTCGCGGCTCTTCAGGAAGCCAAGCGCCTTGAGGCGTTCGAGCGTGAGCTCGGTCTCGCCCATTTCGGCGATGCGGCTCAGGTTGAGCACGGTGTACTCGGTGCGGAAGATGTTGGTGAAACCGCGCTTGGGCATGCGACGGTGCAGCGGCATCTGGCCGCCCTCGAAACCGCGCATCATGCTGGAGCCGGTGCGCGAACCCTGGCCCTTGTGGCCACGGGCGGAGGTTTTGCCGTGTCCGGAGCCCATACCACGGCCGACACGCTTCTTGTTACGGTTTGCCTTGGCAGGCGCACGGAGATTGGAGAGATTCATCATTGCCTCGCTAACGCCGGCGGGATCCAGCCCGCCGACTCGCATGTATTTAAGTACGAAAACCAAACCGCCTGCGCGGCTTGCGGCCCCTTCGGGGCGGGTGGTGAGCCTAGGCTTCGAGGACGCGGACCAGGTGCGGGACCTTGGCGACCATGCCCCGGATCGAGGGGGTGTCTTCGCGCTCCACAACCTGCTGGAGGCGCGTGAAGCCAAGACCCTTGATCACGAGCTTGTGCTTGGTGGGCGCCTGGATCATGGAGCGGTAGTACTGCAGGCGCATGGTGGGCTTGGGGTTTGTCTCTGCCATGGTTACAGCTCCTGAACTGATTTGCCGCGCAGCGCGGCGACTTCGGCACGATCACGCAGCTGCACCAGCGCGTCAAAGGTGGCCTTGACCACGTTGTGCGGGTTTGCGGTACCAAGGCTCTTGGTGAGCACGTTCTGCACACCGGCCGAGGTCATCACGGCGCGCACGGCACCACCGGCGATCACACCGGTACCTTCAGGCGCCGGCTTGAGCAGCACGTGCCCGGAGCCGAAGCGGCCCAGCACCTGGTGCGGGATCGTGGTTTCCGTGAGGTTGATGCGGACCAGGTTCTTCTTGGCCGATTCAATGCCCTTGCGGATTGCCTGAGGCACTTCCTTTGCCTTGCCGGAGCCGTAACCGACAACGCCGGAGGCCGGGTCACCGACAACGACCAGTGCCGCAAACGACATGTTCTTGCCGCCCTTGACCACCTTGGTCACGCGGTTGATCGCCACAACCTGATCCTTCAGGTTGTACTGCGCCGCATCGAGCTTTTTCTTCAGCATTGCCATTCCTGTACCAGTCCTTCCGGGCTTGCTCAGCCCCTACCCTGAAGCGTGGGCGCCGTGGCGCCTCACCGTTTAGAAGTCGAGTCCTGCTTCGCGTGCTGCGTCCGCCAGGGCCTTGATCCGGCCGTGGTACAGATAGCCGCCGCGATCGAACACGACCTTCTTGATGCCGGCTTCAATCGCCTTCTCGCCGACCAACTTGCCCACAGCCTTGGCAGCCTCGAGGTTGCCACCGACTGCGACCTTGGCGGTCACGGTCGAGGCGGACACCAGCGTTACACCCTGGTTGTCGTTGATGAGCTGGGCGTAGATGTGGTTAAGCGAACGGTAGACATTGAGGCGCGGACGCTCGGCGGTGCCGTGCACCTTCTGACGGATGCGTGCATGGACGCGGCGGCGGATTTCGTTGCGCTTGATCTTCGGAATCATGGGGTTCCCTTCCTAAGGGCGGAGCCGCCCGGCGGCTCCGTTCGGTTGTGCGGACGCATGCGCGCCCGCGTGGGGAGTTCAGAAATCGACTACTTGGAGCCCGTCTTACCGGCCTTCTTCTTGAGCTTTTCGCCGGCGTACCGCACACCCTTGTTCTTGTAGGGATCCGGCTTGCGCAGCGAGCGCATGTCAGCAGCCACCTGGCCGACCTTCTGCCGGTCGATACCGGAGATCGTCAAGCGGGTCTGCTTAGCGTCCACCGCGGCCGTGATGCCGGTGGGCAGCGGGAACTCGATCGGGTGCGAATAGCCCAGGGTGAAGACCACCATGCCGGCGCCCTTGAGTTCCACGCGATAGCCGATGCCGACGATGTCGAGATCCTTGGTCCAGCCCTTGGTAACGCCTTCAACGGCGTTGTAGACCAGGGCGCGAGTCAGACCGTGAATGGCGGCCTGCGAGTCGTTGTCCCGCACCGCGTGGATGAAGTTCTCACGGGTCTCGAGCTTGATGCCGACCGGAATCGACTGCTTGACCTTGCCCTTGGGGCCTTCCACTACGAGCGTGTTGCCTTCCACCGCGTACTTGACACCGGCGGGGAGTGCGATGGGCTGTCTACCGATACGTGACATCTGTTGATCCTTGAACGGCTTGCGAGTCCCGCGCCGGCAACCTCACCGGGGTACGTTCCACTGCAGCCAGCAGGCGTTGGCCCGCTTTACTTCTTTGCTTCGTTGCGTATACCCGGACGGACATCGCAGCCCAGGCTGAACAGAAACAGACGGAGGCTCGGCTCGAAAGCCGGGCCTGCGTTCGATTCCCTCTTACCAGACTTCGCAGAGCAGCTCGCCGCCGACACCTTCGCGACGCGCCTGGCGACCGGTCATCACGCCGCGGGGCGTGGTGAGGATCGAGATGCCGAGGCCGCCCTGGACGCGCTTGATCTCGTCGCGGCCGATGTACACGCGGCAGCCGGGACGCGAAATGCGCTGGAGGTCGCGGATCGCTGCCTCATTGTTGTTGCCGTACTTGAGGTACACACGCAGCACAGGGTGGCCATCTTCTTCGGCCGCCTTGTAATTGGCGATGTAGCCCTCTTCCTTGAGGATGCGGGCGATCTCCGCCTTCAGCTTGGAGGCGGGCACATCAAGCTTCTGATGACGGGCACGGATGGAGTTCCGGATGCGCGTAAGGAAATCAGCTACTGGGTCGGTCAGATTCATGCATTCTCCTCATCTCCCGTTCGCTCCCCGGTGACGGGGAGAACCAGCGAAGATGGTTAAGGACTCTGGTCGGGCGCCCTGGCGGCTTCGAGGCTGGGGCGCCGGGATTGCGAAAGCTACCAGCTCGACTTGACGACGCCTGGGATGTGGCCTTCGTGGGCGAGCTGCCGGAAGCACAGACGGCAGATACCGAACTTGCGCAGAAAGGCACGGGGGCGGCCGCACAGCTTGCAGCGATTGTGCTGGCGGCTCTTGAACTTGGGCTTGCGTTCGTCTTTGACACGCTTTGCTGTAGTGGACATCCTGCTCTCTTTCCTTTTCCGCCATGCGCGGAGCGAACTCCAACAGGAGCCCGAAAATCTGTTATGCGGCTGTGGTGCGGAACGGGATACCGAACGCCTTCAGGAGGGAACGAGCCTGATTGTCATCAGGCGCGGAGGTCACGATGGTGATGTTCATGCCCTTCAACTTCTCCACCTTGGAGTAGTCGATCTCCGGGAAGATCAGCTGATCGCGCATGCCCAGCGTGTAGTTGCCGCGGCCATCAAAGCTCTTGGTGGACACACCGCGGAAGTCCCGTACGCGCGGCAGCCCGATCTGAATCAGGCGGTCCAGAAACTCGTACATGACGTCGCCGCGCAGGGTGACCATGGCGCCGATCGGCATGCCTTCGCGGACCTTGAAGGCGGCGATGGACTTCTTGGCGCGAGTCGTCACCGGCTTCTGACCGGCGATCGCAGCCAGGTCAGCAACCAGGGGGTCAAGCAACTTGGAGTTCTGCGTGGCTTCGCCCAGGCCCATGTTGAGAACGATCTTCTCAAGGCGGGGAACGGCCATCGGGTTCTCAAGACCCAGCTCCTTCTGGAGCGCGGGCTTGATCTCGGACAGGTACTTTTCTTTCAAACGTGCTGGCATCTCTCGTTTGCTCTTTCTCTTCCGGTCTCGGGGTGGCCCGGGGCCGTGTACCGTTACGGAAGGTCGTCAGTTTGGCTCAGGCCTGGGCCGTCTTGCCGTGGGCCATCCGGGGCATCGCCCCGGAGCAGTGCTACTTCTTAGTGGGCAGAACCTTGTCGCACTTGCGGCACACACGCACCTTGGTGCGCTTCTCGCCTTCACCCTCGAAGCGGAACCCGACGCGGGTCGGGCCACAGTCCGGGCAGACCAGCATCACGTTAGAGACGTTGAGCTTGGCTTCCTGCTCGGCGACGCCACCCTTGATGTTCTTCTGCGGGTTGGGCTTGACGTTCTTCTTGATCACGCGGATGCCCTGCACCAGGACCTTGTCCTCGCCGGGGAACACGCGCAGAACACGGCCCTGACGGTTCCGGTCCTTCTCCGAGCCCGTCATGACCTGCACGGTATCGTTGCGCTGAATCTTCAATGCTGCCATGGTCTTGACTCCTGCCGTCCGGCGGGCGCTGTGCTCGCGGGGCCACTCCGCTCACGCGGGACTAACAAAACGGGATACGAACTAGATCACTTCAGGCGCGAGTGACACGATCTTGAGGAACTTCTTGTCGCGCAGCTCACGGGCCACCGGGCCAAACACGCGCGTGCCTACCGGCTCGCCTGCATCGTTGATCAGCACGCCGGCGTTGGAGTCGAAACGGATGTAGGTGCCATCCTTGCGACGAACTTCCTTGCGGGTGCGCACGATCACAGCCTTGACGACCTTGCCCTTCTTGACCTGACCGTCGGGCGAGCTTTCCTTGACCGCGGCGGTGACCACATCGCCGAGCGACGCGATCTTGCCGGTGCTGCCGCCCAGGGGAAGAATAACCTGGAGCTTGCGCGCGCCGGAGTTATCCGCAACCTCGAGCATGGTTCTCATCTGTACTGCCATTGCCGACTCCTTCTTGCGCGATGGCGAGCCACCTGCGCGCTACCCTGCTGTGTGACGATGCGCTGCTGCGGGGGAAGCTCTCTCCGCGAACATGCCCAGGCAATGCTTACTTGGCGGCGATCTTGGCGGCTTCCTCAGCCTGCGCCAGCGCCGAACGCCGGACGATCTCTTCGAGCTGCCAGCGCTTCAGCTTGGACAACGGCCGCGTCTCGCGGATCCGCACCACATCGCCCACGCGTGCCGAATTCTGCTCGTCGTGCGCGTAGAACTTCTTGCTGGTGCGCATGACGCGCTTGTACTTGGGATGAGCCTTGGCCATCTCGACCTTGACCACGATGGTCTTGTCCATCTTGGTCGAAACCACCGCGCCAACCTTTTCGTTGCGACGCGACTCGGGCTGCGCCTGTTCGGTACCTGCCGCTACTGCCTGTGTCTCTGCCATGTGCTAGCTCGCTTCCTTTGCTGCCTTGCGGCCCTTGGTTGCCGGGGCAACTGCCGTGGCTGTGCCGCGGATGCCCAGGGCGCGCTCGCGCTCGATGGTCTTGAAGCGGGCAACGTCCTTCTTGAGCTCCCGCAGCTTCTTGACGCCTTCGTTCTGGCCAAGCTTCAGCTGGAAGCGGATACGGAACAGCTGTTCCGCGATCTTGCGCGTCTCGTCACGCAGCTCGGCATCGCCAAGCGCGCGTACCTTCGTGGTTTCCATGTGAATCGTCTCTTCCCGGGACGCCGCTCCCTTGAACCTGCTTGCACAGGCGAGGACCGGGTCTCCCTTCGTCGCTACGTATGGCGGAACCGCTGCCGGGCAGCTATCCCACCGGATGGTTCGACTGATCGACTGGGCGCACTTACGCGCGTTGCCCAATCTTCGGATAATAACTGCTTTCCCGCCCAAGCGCCAGCACTTCTTTGCCGGCGCCCGGGCAGGCAGGCTTACTTGGCAGCTACCGTGGCCTTGACATCGTGCCGTTGCACGAAGCGTACCTTGAGCGGCAGCTTGTGCGAGGCCAGGCGCATGGCTTCCTGGGCGATCTCCGGCGTGACGCCTTCCATCTCGAACAGCATCTTGCCGGGACGGACCACGGCGGCCCAGTGATCGGGCGCGCCCTTGCCCTTACCCATACGGGTTTCGGCCGGCTTCTTGGTGATGGGCTTGTCCGGGAAGATGCGCAGCCAGATCTTGCCGCCGCGCTTGATGAAGCGGGTCATCGCGATACGGCTGGCTTCAATCTGCCGGTCCGTGATGTAACCGCACTCCATGACCTTGAGGCCGTACTCGCCGAACGACAGCTCGGAGCCGCGCCAGGCCTTGCCCTTCATGCGTCCGCGCTGCTGCTTGCGGAACTTGACCCTCTTTGGCATCAACATAGGAAGTACCCTTCTGGTCGGTCCGGCGGCCTTGGCCGCCAACCTTGATTGGTGGACAAGGACCCGCACTGCTGCGGGCCCCTGCCGATCGGTTACTTAGAATACGGGCGCGGTGGCGCCGGCAACCTGTGGCGCCTGACGGCGCTGCTGGTAGATGTCGCCACGGTAGACCCAGGTCTTGACGCCGATGATGCCGTAGGTGGTGTGTGCCTCGGCAAAACCATAGTCGATGTCGGCGCGCAGCGTGTGCAGCGGCAGACGGCCCTGGAGATACCACTCGGAGCGGGCAATCTCGTTGCCGTTGAGGCGACCGGACACGCGGACCTTGATGCCCTTGCAGCCGAAGCGCAGCGCCGAGTCAACGGCCTTGCGCATGGCGCGACGGAAACCGACACGCTTTTCGAGTTGCAGTGCAATGTTCTCGGCTACCAGCTGCGCATCCAGTTCCGGCTTGTTCACTTCCAGAATGTCGATGAACACGTCGCGGTTGGTGCGCTTCTGGATCTCAAGCTTGAGCTTGTCGATCTCCGCGCCTTTGCGGCCGATGATGATGCCGGGCCGTGCGGTGCGGATGATCAGGCGCAGCTTGTTGCCGGGGCGCTCGATCTCGACCGAGGAGACGCCGGCAGCCTTGAGCTTTTCCTTGAGTTCTCGCTTGAGCTTGACGTCCTCGACCAGGAGCTTGTCGTAGTCGCGCTCAACAAACCAGCGCGAGCGCCAGGGCTTGTTGACGCCCAGGCGAAATCCATACGGATGAACTTTCTGACCCATCGTTTCCTCTTCTCTTCCGTTGGATGCCTCCCTGGGCATCCCGCGGGTCCTGCAAAACTCGTTGCGGAGATCTGCGTAGCGATCGTGTGGGCGCTATGCCTTGGCGGTCGCGCGCTTAGCCCGGGACGCCTTGGGCGTGGACTTCGAAGCGGTCTTTGCAGACTTGGCTCCTGACTTGCCACCCTTGGCACGCGTTGCATCCGCGGCATCCGCGGTGCCCACGCCGGCATCCTCTGCCAGCTCTGCCACCGTGATGATGATGTGCGACATGCGACGCTGGTAGCGGAAGGCGCGGCCCATGGGGGCAGGCCGGATACGCTTCATGCGTGGTCCGTCGTTGGCGACCGCGAGCTTGACGTACAGGTTGTCGACATCGATGTCGAGGCCCTGCTCGCCGCTCAGGTAGTTGGCGTTCTGCAACGCCGAACGCAGCACCTTTTCGATCAGAGGAGCAACGCCCTTCTTGGTGAAAGCGAGGGTGTTGAGGGCTTCTTCGACGCGGTGGCTCTTGATCAGGTCGAGCACCAGGCGGGCCTTCTGCGGACTAACCCGCTGGAAGCGCGCTTCGGCTCGGAACTCTCGTGTATCCAGCTGTGTCACTTCGATCTCACAATCTCGTCCGCGACCTTGGTACGCGGTACGTAGGTGGTGCTGAGCCTAGCGGGCCTTGGCCGACGACTCGTTCGACTTGGCGGTGTGGCCCTTGAAGGTCCGGGTAGCAGAGAACTCACCCAGCTTGTGACCCACCATGTTTTCAGTGACGTAGACCGGGATGAACTTCTTCCCGTTGTGCACTGCGATCGTGTGCCCGACGAACTCGGGGAAGATGGTGGACCGGCGCGACCAGGTCTTGATGACCTTTTTATCATTCGCCTGGTTCATCGCTTCGACCTTAACCATCAGGTGTCCGTCGATAAAAGGACCCTTCTTTGTAGACCGTGCCATACTCTTTTCCTCACCGGCGCGCTGGGCACCTTCGAAACTCTATGCAGCAGGGGCGAAGCCGATCGCCGTCCGCGTAGGACTACTTCTTGCGACGGTTGACGATGAAGACGTCGGTCCGCTTGTTGTTGCGCGTCTTGTAGCCACGCGTCGGCTGGCCCCACGGCGTCACTGGATGACGACCGCCCGAGGTCTTGCCCTCGCCACCACCGTGCGGGTGATCGACCGGGTTCATCGACACACCGCGGTTGGCCGGGCGGATGCCCTTCCAGCGATTGCGGCCGGCCTTGCCGATCGTGACGTTTTCGTGGTCCGTATTGCCGACCTGGCCAATAGTGGCCATGCAGGCCGTCAGGACGCGACGGGTCTCACCCGAAGGCAGCTTCAGCAGCGCGTAGTCGCCTTCCTTGGCGACCAGCTGTGCCGAGGCTCCGGCGGAGCGCACCATCTGCGCGCCCTTGCCGGGACGCAGTTCGACGTTGTGCACCGTGGTGCCGGCGGGGATGTTCTGGAGCGGCAACGCATTGCCCACCAGGATGTCCGCTTCCGGTCCGCTCATGATCGTCTGACCGACCTTGAGGCCGACCGGCTGGATGATGTAACGCTTTTCGCCATCGGAGTAGGCCACGAGGCAGATGCGGCTGGAGCGATTCGGATCGTATTCGATCGTGGTCACCTTGCCGGGTACGCCATACTTTTCGCGCTTGAAGTCGATCAGGCGCAGCATCTTCTTGTGTCCGCCACCCTGATGACGCATCGTCAGGTCGCCCGAGTTGCGGCGGCCGCCCGTACGCTGCTTCACAACCACCAGCGGCTTGTAGGGCTTGTCTGTCGTGATGTCGTCATTCACCAGCGTGGTTTTGAAGCGCAGCGTCGGTGTAATGGGGCGATATGTCTTAATCGGCATCGTTATGCTCTTCTGTTCCAGCGCCGCAGCTTGGTAGTGGACGGCGGCGCTTGGTTAGCTTCAAATCCTGAATTCCCGAAGGTGCACGCCCTACAGGCTGTCCACGTACTCCGGCATCTTCTCGCCCGGCTGCAGGCGCACATACGCTTTCTTCCAGTCCGGCTTGAAGCCTGAAAACTTGCCGCGGCGGCGTTCCTTGCCCAGGTAGTTGGCGGTACGCACGGTGGCCACCTTTACCTTGAACAGGGTTTCCACAGCCTGCTTGACCTCGGTCTTGGTCGCCTTGGTCGCGACCTCGAACACCAGGGTGTTCTCAGCTTCCTTAACCTGCAGTCCCTTTTCGGTGATCACAGGGCGGCGCAACGTGGTGTGAAGGGTAGGCATCTTTAGGCCACCTGTGCCTTTCTGATCTGCGCCAGCTTACGCTTGGAAACAGACTTTTTGAGCGACTCCTGCAGGGTCTCGAGCGCCGACTTCGAGAAGATGGCGCGATCGTGACGCAGCACGTCGTAGGGGTGCACTTCGGTCGAAAGGAGCAACTCGACCTGTTCCAGGTTGCGCGCGCCAAGAATCGTGTTGACGGCAAGCTCCTGGCTGGACTCGACCAACAGAACCGTACGCTTGGCATCAAGGATGTCGAGTGCCGCGCGGTACAGCTTGGTCTTGGGCTCGGCCAACTGCAGCGTGTCGACCACGATCAGCTTGCCTTCTGCATGCTTGGCCGCAAGCGCCGAACGCAGAGCGCCCAGGACCTTCTTGCGGGGAAAGGCGTAGTCGTAGGAACGGGGCTGCGGTCCGTGCACCGTACCGCCATGGCGCCAGATCGGAGAGCGGACGGAGCCCACACGGGCGCGCCCGGTTCCCTTCTGCTTCCACAGCTTCTTGCCCGAACCGGACACTTCGCTGCGGTTCTTGGTCTTGGCTGTGCCCTGGCGCATTGCTGCGCGAAAGTGCTTCACAGCTTCCCAGACCAGGCCTTCGTTCACCGAGTCGGGGGCGAAGATCTCATCGGCCAGCTCAAACGAACCGACCGTTTCTCCGCGCAGATTGTGTACATCGATAGTTGCCATTGTCTTCTCTTCTCGCAGCCGCGCTTCGCGCTTGTGGCTGCATAGCAAATTCTTAGTGTGCGCGCCCGAAGACGCCGTTGCCTGGACGGACGGCCCTTACTTCTTCTTGCTCGATGCCTTCTTCGAAGCCTTGAGCGGGTCGACCGTGCCGGAACCAGCAAAACCACGACGCTCTCTCGGCGGTGCCTTGCACTTGGAGATCATCACGAAACCGTCCTTGGCGCCGGGAACCGCGCCTTCGACCATGATGAGATTCTCTTCAAGGTCGATGCCGCGGATGCGCAGGTTGCGAACCGTGGTGCGGTCGACGCCGAAGTGACCCGGCATGCGCTGCCCGGGGAACACACGCGACGGGAACGAGGAGGCGCCGATCGAACCCTGCACCTGGAACATGTGTCCATGCGACTTGGGACCGCCGCCGAAGCCGTGGCGACGCACAACGCCCGAGAACCCACGGCCCTTGCTGGTGCCCACTACATCCACATACTTCTCGTCCGCGAAGATGTCGACCAGCACGCGATCGCCGGCCTTGACGCCGACTTCGGGCTCTTCGCCTTCGGCGACCGGCTTGATGGCTTCGACGCCCACTTCCTTGATCATGCGGACCGGGGCGATGTCGTGCTTGGCAAAGTGACCAGCCTGGGGCTTGGTGACCTTGCTGGCCTTGACGAACTCGACGAGGCCGATCTGGGCGGCATCGTAGCCATCCCGCGCCAGCGTCTTGAGTTGGGTGATCACACAGGGACCGGCCTGCAGGACGGTGATCGGGTGCACATTGCCCTGATCATCGAATACCTGCGTCATGCCGATCTTTTTGCCGAGAATTCCAGTGACTGCCATAACTTGTTTCCTTCCTCATCATGCGCGACGGGCGCGCACTGCCGGGGTGAAGCGTGGTGGCCCGAAGGCCGTTGCGCCGAGGCGGGTTTACTTTTCGAAAGCCTTGATTTCCACATCCACGCCTGCGGGTAGATCAAGCTTCATCAGGGCGTCCACGGTCTGCTGCGTGGGCTCGAGGATGTCGATCAGGCGCTTGTGGGTACGGATCTCGAACGCTTCGCGGGACTTCTTGTCGACGTGGGGCGAACGCAGCACGCAGTACTTGTTCTTGACCGTAGGCAGCGGGATGGGTCCGGCAACCTGGGCGCCGGTGCGCTTTGCGGTGTCGACGATCTCGCCGGTCGAGGTGTCCAGTACGCGGTAGTCATACGCCTTGAGGCGGATACGAATTCTCTGTCCAACCATTGCAGTGCCAAATCTTTCTGCCGGACGGGCGGGATGTTTTCCCCGCCGCGGCTTGAGTGCGCAAAGAACTAGATTGCTACTTTCACTGGTACGTTTTGTGGCTTCCTGCTACGCGATGATCTCGGAGATGGTGCCGGCGCCCACGGTACGGCCGCCTTCGCGGATCGCAAAACGCAGACCCTTCTCCATCGCCACCGGCGTGTGCAGCTCGATCTCCAGCGCGATGTTGTCGCCCGGCATCACCATCTCCGTGCCTTCCGGCAGCTTCGCGGTGCCCGTCACGTCCGTCGTGCGGAAGTAGAACTGCGGGCGGTAGCCGTTGAAGAACGGCGTGTGACGACCACCTTCTTCTTTCGACAGAACATAGATCTCGCCCTTGAACTTGGTGTGCGGCTTGATGGAGTTGGTCTTGGCCAGCACCATGCCGCGCTCCACGTCTTCCTTGGCGATGCCGCGCAGCAGCAACCCCGCGTTGTCGCCGGCCATGCCCTCGTCCAGCTGCTTCTTGAACATCTCGACGCCGGTCACCACCGTCTTGCGCGTGTCGCGGAAGCCGACGATCTCGGCTTCCTCGCCCACCTTGATCTTGCCGCGCTCGATGCGGCCAGTCACCACCGTGCCACGACCCGAGATCGAGAAGATATCCTCGATCGGCATCAGGAACGGCAGCTCCACCGCGCGCGCCGGCAACGGCACATTGTCGTCCACTGCCTGCATCAGCTCGTCGATCTTGGCTTCCCACTCTGCCTCGCCGTTCAGGCCGCCGAGTGCCGAGCCGCGGATCACGGGCACGTCGTCGCCGGGGAACGAGTACTTCGACAGCAGCTCACGCACTTCCATCTCGACCAGGTCGATCAGTTCCGGGTCATCCACCGCGTCGCACTTGTTCAGGAAAACCACGATGTACGGCACGCCCACCTGGCGCGCCAGCAGCACGTGCTCCTTGGTCTGGGGCATCGGGCCGTCCGTTGCAGCAACCACCAGAATGCCGCCGTCCATCTGCGCCGCACCCGTGATCATGTTCTTGATGTAATCCGCGTGGCCCGGGCAGTCGACGTGCGCATAGTGGCGGTTCGCCGTCTCGTACTCCACGTGCGAGGTCGCGATCGTGATGCCACGCTCCCGCTCCTCGGGCGCGTTGTCGATCGTGTCGAACGAACGGAACTTGTTGTTGGGGTTGTGCTTGGACAACACCTTGGTGATCGCCGCCGTCAGCGTCGTCTTGCCGTGATCAATGTGACCAATCGTCCCTACGTTGACGTGCGGCTTGCTGCGGTCAAACTTTTCCTTGCCCATAACTCTCCTGTAGCTCCAATACCCTGTGTTGCCGCGGGCCGGTTGGCCAGCGAGATACTTACTTGGTGTTGCCCGAGTTGCGGCCGATGATCTCTTCCGAGATCATGCGCGGCGCCTCTTCGTAGCGAGCAAACTGCATGGCGTAGGAGGCGCGACCCTGGGTGCTCGAGCGGATGTCGTTGACGTACCCGAACATCTCCTTGAGCGGCACCATGGCCTTGACGACCTGCGAACCACCGACGTGCTCCATGCCTTCGATCCGACCGCGACGCGAGTTGATGTCGCCGATGATCGTGCCCATGTGCTCTTCGGGAACCGTGACCTCAACCGCCATCATCGGTTCCAGCAGGACCGGGCTGGCCTTGCGCGCGGCTTCCTTGAACGCCATCGAACCGGCGATCTTGAATGCCATTTCGTTGGAGTCGACATCGTGGTAGCTGCCGTCGTAGAGCACAGCGCGGAAGTCGACCATCTCGTAGCCAGCCAGAACACCGCCACCCAGTGCTTCGCGAATGCCCTGCTCGGTGGGCTTGATGTACTCCTTGGGAACCACACCACCCTTGATCCCGTCGACGAACAGGAAGCCGGAACCCGGCTCGCCGGGCTCAAGACGGATCTTGACATGGCCATAGTTACCCGAACCACCGGTCTGGCGAATGTACTTGCCTTCCGCCTCGGCGGTCTTGCGGATGGTCTCGCGGAACGCAACGCGGGGCTCGCCGACATTGGCCTCGACCTTGTGCTCGCGCTTCATGCGGTCCACCAGGATCTCCAGGTGAAGCTCGCCCATGCCCGAGATGATGGTCTGGCCAGACTCGAGATCGGTGCGCACCTTGAACGTGGGATCCTCGTCGGCCAGGCGGGACAGGGCGACGCCCATCTTCTCCTGATCGGCCTTGGTCTTGGGCTCGATGGCGACCGAGATCACGGTTTCGGGGAAGTCGATCGCACCGAGCGCAATGGGAGCCTGGGGCGACGACAGCGTATCGCCGGTCTTGATGTCCTTGAGTCCGACGCACGCACAGATATCGCCTGCCAGAATCTCGGTGATGTCTTCGCGCTTATTGGCATGCATCTTGACCAGACGGCCCACGCGCTCGGTCTTGCCGGTGCGCGGGTTCTCGATGGTGTCGCCGGTCTTGAGCGAACCCGAGTACACGCGGATAAAGGCAAGCTTGCCGAACGGATCATTGATCATCTTGAACGCGAGGGCAGCCAGAGGCGCGTCGTCCGTGGTCTCGCGCGTCAGGGTCACACTTGGGTCCGACGGATCGATGCCGGTGACTTCCGGCAGGTCCAGTGGGCTGGGCAAGTAATCGACCACCGCATCAAGCAGTGTCTGTACGCCCTTGTTCTTGAACGACGAACCGCACATCACGGGGAACACGTGCATGCCGATCGTTGCTTTGCGTAGGCCGGCCTTGAGCTCTGCCGGGGTCGGGATCTCGCCTTCAAGGAACTGAGCCAGCATGGTGTCGTCATGCTCGGCAACCGACTCGATCAACTGCATGCGGAACGCTTCTGCCTTCTTGACCAGATCAGCGGGAATCTCTTCGACCGAGTACTTCGCGCCCATGGTCTCGTCGTGCCAGACGATCGCGCGCATCTCGATCAGATCGACCACGCCCTGGAACTTGGCTTCGGCGCCGATCGGAATCTGGATCGCCACCGGCTTCGCGCCCAGGCGCTTGCGGATGGTGTCAATGACGTACTCGAAGTCCGCGCCGGCCTTGTCCATCTTGTTGACGAAGCAGATGCGCGGCACCTTGTACTTGTCACCCTGGCGCCACACGGTCTCGGACTGCGGCTGCACGCCGGAAACCGAGTCAAACAATGCCACGGCGCCGTCGAGTACGCGGAGCGAACGCTCCACCTCGGCGGTGAAGTCGACGTGACCCGGGGTGTCGATAATGTTGATGCGGATGTTGTTCCACATGCAGGTAGTGGCAGCGGACGTGATGGTGATGCCGCGCTCCTGCTCCTGCTCCA
Source organism: Acidipila sp. EB88 (assembly GCF_003858395.1). Taxonomy (GTDB): domain Bacteria; phylum Acidobacteriota; class Terriglobia; order Terriglobales; family Acidobacteriaceae; genus EB88. The sequence goes on from NZ_QWEV01000005.1 coordinate 1,084,485, forward strand.
TGTAGTCCATCGTCGCGGTGCCTTCATGGACTTCACCGATGCGGTGGGTGATACCGGTGTAGAAGAGGACGCGCTCGGTCGTTGTGGTCTTTCCGGCGTCGATGTGCGCCATGATTCCGATATTCCGGCAACGATTCAGCGGTACTTGGCGAGCCATGGTGTCTCTCTTTGTCTCTTGCGCGAAAGCCCCCGAGGGGGTAGGCGCTGCTGGTGGTACTTACACGTGCGACGCGGCCAGTCTCCCGGCCACGCCTTCTGCTGCGCGCGGCTGACTACCAGCGATAGTGGGCGAATGCCTTGTTGGCTTCGGCCATCCGGTGGATGTCTTCCTTCTTCTTCATCGCTGCGCCGCGGCCATTGGCCGCATCGAGCAACTCGTTCGTGAGCTTGTCGATCATGCCCTTTTCGCCACGGGCGCGCCCGTAGTTGACCAGCCAGCGGATGGCCAGCGAGGTACGACGTTCGGGGTTGACTTCGATCGGTACCTGGTAGTTCGCGCCACCTACACGCCGGCTCTTGACTTCCAGCAGCGGCTTGCAGTTTTCAACGGCCTTCTTGAACAGCTTGAGCGCGTCGTCGCCGCCGCCCTTGGCCTCGAGGTTGGTCATCGCGGTGTAGAAGATGCCCTGCGCGGTCGACTTTTTGCCGCCCCACATCATGGAGTTCACGAACTTGGTGACCAGCGTGGATCCATAGATCGGATCCGGCACGACTTCCCGCTTGGCAATATGGCCTTTTCTTGGCATCGTCTCTCTGCTCTTCCCGCGGCAACTGCTTAGCCGCGATTGCTGTTCTGGGCGGCTCCTGGGAGCCGCCTGCCGAACCTGTCCGGGAGCTCCGGATCAGGCCCTGCCTGTGAAAAGAAAACTACTTCTTCTTACCAGGTGCCGCGGCGGCTCCGCCCTTTGCGCGCTTGGCGCCATACTTCGAGCGGCTCTGCTTGCGGCCTGCAACGCCAACCGAGTCGAGCGTTCCACGCACAACGTGATAGCGAACACCCGGCAGATCCTTCACACGGCCGCCGCGGATCAGCACGATGGAGTGCTCCTGGAGGTTGTGGCCGATGCCGGGGATATAGGTCGTGACCTCGATGCCGTTGGTCAGGCGCACGCGGGCTACCTTGCGGAGAGCCGAGTTCGGCTTCTTGGGCGTCTGGGTGTACACACGGGTGCAGACACCACGGCGTTGCGGCGAACCCTGCAGGGCAGGTGAGGCCGTTTTGTAACGCGGGGCAGTGCGCCCCTTGCGGACCAGCTGACTAAATGTAGGCAAACGACAACTCCTTCAAGCTTCAGAACCAAAAGACACTGGCCGGGTACGCGCAAGGCGTGGCCCTGCTTCCCGGCATGCGTAGCCATCGACGAATCGACAGAGCGCAGCAACTGTGCGGCTTGCGCCGCGATCCACTTCCCGGCGAACCGGGCCACACAACGTACACACCATCGGCAAACGATTTGGACGGTGGCCCTGCGTTTCCGGATGCCGCGAAGCATGCACACCGAAAAGCCTGGTTCCGTTTCGCAAATCCAGGCCTACATAGCCCACCAAGGTAGCGGGTGTCGCAGGCACTTATGAATCGCGCCTCAGCGTTGGAGCCTTCTGAGAGCGGCTCCGGAGCCAAGTACCAGCCCACACGATCTGGGCGTCTCCGGATAACTGCTGCTGCCCGCAATGCAGCGGCGGTAGAACATACGCACGCGCCAGCCATTGCAGAACCTTCTTAGAGTAGCAAGGCCCATCGGGCTCGTCAATCAATGTGGGGTGTTTCAGAAGGAATCCACGCGATTCTTCGCTCGCGGGACCGCGTCACTTGAGAGACTGCAGGCCGCTGCCCGAGAAGCAGGCAGTGTTGCCAGGGTACGAGGGCAAGCGGCTTGCTGCACGATCGCCGCGGCAGCGCCGCCGCGCGTGTGGTGCGATGCAACACGCGTCGCACCGCTTATGGGACGAGTCATGTGGCGAGGTGCAGTCCACACCATGCCGCAGTACCGTGCTGCCGCACCGTACTGCTGGTCCAGGCGCTGCTAGTATTCACGCCATGTCTTTGTCCCGTTTTCTGCTCTCAGTGGGCGCTGCCGTGATCGCACCCATGCTCCTCACGGCGCAATCGCCAGCGCCTTCCACCAACGCCTCCGCTGCCGCCCCCTCCGCAATAGCCGCGCTGCTAAAGCAGCTCAGCCAGAGCAAGCGGGTCGGCGATATTGCGCTTTCGCCGGATGGCCACACGCTGGCCATGGAAGTGGCCGGCAACCTGGTGATAGCGCCGACGAATCAGCCCTCGGCCGGGCACTCCGTTACGCTGTGCGCCACAGGACACAGCCAGGTGTCCTCGCTGAGCTGGTCGCCGGACGGAACCAAGCTCGCGGTGCTCGCAAACTGCAACGACGCGACCGAGGTGTTGCTGGCAACGCCGGAGGCGGCGAACAAGCCGCGCGTACTGGCCACACTTCACGGCTTCGCCAAGTCACTGGAGTTTGCGCCGGACGGCCGCACGCTGGGCATGCTGTACGTCGCGGGTGCAACGCGACCCTCGGGCGCGCTGGCTGCCATGAAGCCGCCTTCCGGCGAGATCGGCGTGGAAGGGCTTGAGGTGCAGCGGGTCGCGACACTCGACTTGGCAACGGGCGCGCTGCGGGAGCAGACCGCGGAAGGACTCCATGTATACGAGTTTTCGTTCTCGCGGGACAGCCGGCAGCTGGCGTTTGTGGCGGCCGCGCCCCCGGGCGAGAACAACTGGTGGATTGCGAAGCTGTACACGGAGACGCTGGGTGGAGCGCAGACTGCCGGGGAAGCCAGGATCGTGCTTGATCCAAACACGGTGGAAGGTCCTCTGCATGGGCTGCAGATCGCGGTACCGCGCTGGTCGCCGGACGGATCCAAGATCGCCTTTATCGGCGGACTGATGAGCGATCAGGGGGCAACCGGCGGGGATCTTTATCTCGCGCCCGCCGATGGCAGCAGCACCCCGATCAACTTCACGGAGCATGCGACCACAACGGTGCAGTGGCTGCAGTGGTTGCCCGATGAAAAGCTCATCGCGACCGAGGTGGATGGCGGCTCGGAGCGGATCGACGAGCTGCAGTTCACCTTTGCTCCATCGTTCAAAGCGCCGGGCGGCACGCGGGTCGGCGTCACCAACCGCCTGACAGACCGCGTGATCCAGAAGCTTCCCTATGCCATAGGCGATGGCCGGCTGGCGGGGTCCTTTGCACTCTCCAGCGACGGCAAGGTAGCCGCGTGGTCAGCTTCAAACTACGCCGTGGCGCCCGAAGTGTACGCAGGGCCGCTGGGCGATGCGTTGCTGCCGCAGGTGACCCACCTGAACGCGGACCAGAAGCCCGCCTGGGGCAGGTCAGAGTCGATCAACTGGCGCAACGATGACTTCGCCGTGCAGGGCTGGCTCCTGTACCCGGCCAACTACGACCCGGCTAAGAAGTACGGCCTGATTGTGATGGTGCATGGCGGGCCGTCGTCGGCAATGACGCCCCGCTGGCCCCGCGCCGGCTTCGGTGCGGCGCCGCTGGCAGCTTCCGGTTATTTTGTGCTGGAGCCAAACCCTCGCGGCTCGTACGGACAAGGCGAAGCGTTTACGCAGGCCAACCGCAGGGACTTTGGCTACGGCGACCTGCGCGATGTGCTCGCCGGGGTGGATGCGGTCGAGAAGAAGATCCCGGCGATTGACGACAAGCGGCTGGGCGTAACGGGCTGGAGCTACGGCGGGTTCATGACGATGTTCTCGGTGACGCAGACGCACCGGTTCCGCGCAGCGGTGGCGGGTGCCGGGATCTCGGACTGGCTCTCGTACTACGGCGAAAATTCGATCGACCAGTGGATGACGCCGTTCTTCGGCAATACCGTGTACAAAGACCCGGCGATCTATGCCAAGAGCTCGGCGATCAACTACATCCAGAATGTAACGACGCCGACGCTGGTGGTGGTCGGGGATCGGGATGGGGAGTGCCCGGCGCCGCAGAGCTTCGAGTTCTGGCATGCGCTCAAGGCCTACCAGGTACCGACAACGCTGGTGGTGTATCCGGATGAGGGACACGGGTTTGTGAACCCGGATCACCAGAGGGATGTGCTGGAACGCTCAATCCGGTGGTTCAACCAGTACCTGCAGTAGCCACAGCAGCGGGCACCTTGAGGCAGGCGGCGACTTACCGTGACAAGCGGGAGCGCCGCCTTTCTTACGTTCCGCATGCAACCCGCTGCATAGGTGCTGTAAACTCGGGGGGCGATCACTCTTCTCCGCACGATCCCGACTTGAGCGAGTGGCATCAACCGTCTGCGCACCATTTCCGGCAGGCGGGGAGGTTTCATGCAGCGGTTTTTCACCCTTGTAGTTTTGCTCCTGTTTGCGCTTCCGGTAGGCCTCTCCGTGACAGGCTGCACCACCAACGTTTCCGCCTACTGCAACAACGCAGGCTACGGCCCCAAGACTACCGACATCTTCGCCGTGCGCCTGCCCACTGCGCAGTCCGACACGGGTATCTCGCTGGCCTACGGCCAGATCGGCCAGGCGGGCACCGCGGTAGCCACCAACTGCAAGGGATCGACGCTGAGCACAGGCGCTGCGACGTATGGCAGCTCGGACCTGACCCATGCGGACATCAGCCCGACCGGCTCGATCTGCGCAGGCTCCTGGAACCACCTGTCCACGGGCGGCATTCCGGACTACTCCATCTGCACCGCGCCTACCTCATCGGCACAGGTCAAGATCACGGCCAGTATTGGCGGTATCGTGAGCAATGCGGTGACGGTGTATGTGCATCCGCAGATCTCCGCCATCAACGTGACGGCGCCTACCGCCTGCGTACCGAGCGGCACCGTGGGGCCAAACCTGGCCGCGCAGACCACGGTATTTGACGAGTCTGGCAACCTGATCCCGTCGCAGGACGTGAGCACCAACGTGGTGGGCAACATCACCTACACCGCGAATACGCCCTCGATCGTGACGATTAACAACACCAGCGTGAACGCGACCGCCGGCACAGCACTGGGCACCAACGGGCAGGTCACCGCGAACCAGCCGGGCGGCACCGTGATTACGGCAACCGTGGCCGGCACGGGCACCAGCTCGCCGGGCACCAGTTCGGCGGCAGGCTACTTCTATACCTGCCCCCCCCAGCATCAGCCTGTCGCTGCCAAGCAGCACCAACACCACCACCAGCACCACCGGAGCAGTGACGATCACTGCGGGTAATCCGCAGACCATCGCCGCCACGCTCGAGTCCACCGACCCCTTGACGCAGGTCGTGACACCGATCACCCCGATCACCGGCGCGGGTCCGGATTACACCTCGACGATGCCGGCCCAGGTGGCGGTCACAACCGCGGGCGTGGTCAGCTCGACCCTGCCCGGTACAGCAACCATTACTGGCATCTGCCAGCCCGGCGCTGCAACTTCCACCACGACGTCTAGCGCGAGCAGTGCGAGCACCGCAACCGGCCTGAGCTGCAACCCGACACCGCTGAACAAGCTGGGCACCTTCGGTACGGGTCTGCCGGTCACCGCCAACCCCATCGTGGTTAATTCGCCTGGCGTGGACAACACCATCATCTACGCGGCGTCGCCTGCCTCGCAGCTTTTCACCGTGTTTGACCTGAGCCTCGGCACCAGCGGCACCCCGACCCTTCTGCCCTACCAGCCCAATTCGATGATCCTGGATCCAACCGGGTCCAGCCTGTACTTCGGCTCCTACCGCGAGCTGATGATCTACACGGCCAGCAACAACGCGTTGACCACGGCAGACACCACGGTGCCGGGAGTGGTGCTGGCGGTGTCGCCCTCCAATAACCAGGTAGTGATCGCCGACCAGCAGCGTTCGGTGATTTACCTGTACACGCCCGCATCGACTAGCACGGGGTCGACAGCTTCCACCACCGCCTCGTCGGTGATCAGCACGGGCGGCCTGGCCACGCACGCGGTGTACTCGCGTGACGGCAAGAACGTGTACATCACCGGGCCCACGGCGCTGTATGTGCACAACATCGTGACCGGCTGGAGCCAGTACCCGCTGACCAGCGCCAATGCCACTACGAGCTGCGAGCTGGACAACACGGGTGCGAGCCCCTTCTGCTCGCCCGATGTGACGCTGACCGTGCCCAACGTGGCTGTGTTTGTGAGTGGCAGCCCGGTGGTGGCGCGTTCTTTCTGCCCCGACACCACGACTAGCCCGGTCACCTACAACCCGCTGGCGGCGACCGTCACGGGCGATACAGCGGATCACCTTGGCTCGACCCCGGACGGCAACCACGTGCTGGGAGCGAACACCACGTCGATCTTCGACATCGAGCACAGCCCGACCAGCGACACCAGCCAGCTGGTAGCGCCCATCGGACCATGCCCCGGCGTGAACCCGGCCAATGCAGGCCCGCTGACCATCGCGACCACCCTGCGGCAACTGGCACTGACCGGCATCACCCCGACGCAGATCGACCAGGTGCTGACCTCGCCTGACTCCTCGCGCGCCTTCATCACCTACATGGGTGCCACGGCGACCGGACTGTTGCCGATGTACACACCATCGACCACGGCAGGCGGCACTGGAACGCTCCAGAACCTGCAGCTTTCCACCGGGGCGCTGGCACCAATCGCGGGCGTGTTCAGCCCGGATGCGGCCTCGTTCTACGCCAGCACCACCGGCGACAACCTCATCCACATTCTCAGCACCACCTCCAACAAGGACACCCAGACACTGGATCCGCAACTTACCGATCCGAACCGGAACATTGTGCCGGCCCAGTTCCTGGCAACGAAGCCCAAGGCCACCACCTAGGCCCGTTGTTGATCCGAAGCAAAAGCCCGCCTTGTGCGGGCTTTTGCTTTTGGCGTATTGGACCAACGGCGGGGAGCGTTCGACGCATCCAAGGGAGAAGATAAGGCGAAGCAAGCCTGGAGGGTTCCAATGGAAGAGTTAAAGAAGAATGGCATGATGGCACACCTGATTGAGTCGCTCGAGGCAGGCGAGGACATCGGCCATTATGGCCGGCTGACGTTTGCAATGGTGGCACGGCACTTTATGGACGATGAAGAACTGAAAGCGATGCTGGTCAAGGACAAGGACTTCTCCGAGTCGCAGGCGGACCTGCTGATCCGGCAGGTCGAGGGCAAAGACTATAACCCGCCCAAGCGCGAGCGCATCCTGGCGTGGCAGAAGGAGCAGGAGTTCCCGATCATTCCCAACCCGGATGACCCGGACGCGGGCAATGTGTACAAGGACCTGAATTTCCCTGACCACGTGTATGAGCACATTCAGCACTATGTGGAGCAGAAGGCCGAGAGCGGGTCGTAGCGAGTAGTCGGAAGGCAGTACCCCCTGCGTGGGAGGCGCCTACCTCGTGGAGGTGATCTTTTGTACTGTTGGAGATGGCGCAGGGGCGGCGTAGGCTGGTGCGCAACATGCCAGTCATTGCAGAAAATGTGCGCGCCGCAGCGTGGGAGCGGTGCTTCCGGGCGCTCGATCGGTGGCCTTGGCGCCGGGCGTCAGGGCTGCCGGAACACCTGGAGACAGGCCGTCGCGGAGAAGAGGCAGGCTTCTTCTACCTGCGTCGTCTTGGCATGACAGTCGTCGCGCATGGGTGGCAATCGGGGCGAGCGCCAGGAGACCTGGACTTGGTCGCGTGGGAGCAGGACACGCTTTGCATCGTCGAGGTCAAGACCCGCACGAGTCGCGAGGTAGCGACCGCTGAATCCGCTGTCGACTTCGGCAAGCGAAGGACACTGCGACGGCTTACCCGGCACTATCTTCGCCAGTTGCCGGAGGGGACGGTGGCGCGGTTCGACGTGTTGTCGATTTACTTCACGCGCAGTGGCGATGCGCGAGGCGCATCCTTCGAGTTGTTTCGGAATGCATTTGGCTGGGACGAGGGTGAGCGGTTGCTTTGAACGCCTGGCCGGGAGCCGTGACACGGCCCCCGGTAGTTACGCGCAACGGCTACTTCTGTGCGTCCTGCCACTCTTCGTACCAGGCCATCTGGATCGCTTCGAGCCGAGACTCATTCGATTTGGTCGGGTCATCGGCGAAGCCGTCGAGCGTCACCACGTGCTGGTAGAGCTCGGTAAACCGAAGCTTCAATGGATCGAGCTCCGGGTACTTTTCCTGCAACTGGATACCGATCTCTTCGGCATCCGTCCACATGATCTCCTGCGGCATCGAACCCTCCTATTTGCTCTCGCCCATGGCGAGCGGCTTGCCTTCTGAAACGTAGTTCTTGTTCCAGCTTGGAATTTCCACGACGTAGGCGCCGGGCTTTTCGATCACGGCCTGGCATCCCAAGCGCGAGTTCAGCTGGAGGCCGGGAGCCTTCTCCATGCGATCCAGTTCGTCCTCGGTCGGCTCGTTCAGGCCGGGTTCCCCCTGCTTGATGTGGATATGGCAGGTGGTACAGGCACAGACGCCGCCGCAGGCATGGTCCAGAAAGATGTGGTAGTTCTCAGCCACGTCGAGGAAGGACATGGGCAGGCCGTGGTGGTCGTACGGCATGGTGCCAAACGGAAACTCCACGGTGCGGCCTTCCGGCTGAAAGGTGACCCGCACCATGTTCTCTGCGGGTGGCTGGCTCAGGTCAATTGCTTGTGCTTCTGCTGTGTGTTCGCTCATTGTGGTCTCTCGTGTTCCTTACTTGATCTCTGCCTTGGCAAAGGGATGCGGCGCCGTGGGGCCCTGGCCCAGCTTCTCCCCGGCAGATGCCATGGTTTCGCCGCCGAGGGCCGAGGTAACGGCTCCATCCATCATCAACTCGGCGAGGCGGTGTGTCGCCTTGTCCAAGGCGTCGATGCTGCCACGAATGGCCACCCGGTCGTCGCCTTCCTTGAAGATGTGCAGCTCATCGGCCAGTGAGTTGATCTCGGACTGCTCTTCAAAGCTGAGCAGCTTCCAGGTCGGATGTGTTTTAGCCTTTTCCACCTTGGCGAGGATGTCGTCTGCTTCGACCCGGGCTTCGATCAGCTGGCGCTGTTCGAAGTCTGCCTCGGCGTTGTCAAAGGAGTCGAGGATCATCGTCTCGACCTGCTCATCGGTGAGGCCGTATGTGGGCTTGACCTCGATCTCGGCTTCCTTGCCGGAGCGCTGCTCGCGGGCGGAGACGTGGAGAATGCCATTGGCATCGATCAGGAAGCGTACCTCGATGCGCGGCAGCCCGGCCGACATGGGTGGAATGCCCTTCAGGTCAAAGCGCGCGAGGGAGCGGCAGTCTTTTGACAGCTCGCGCTCGCCCTGCACCACGTGGACGGCGACGTTGGTCTGGCCGTCAACGCCCGTGGTGAAGTGCTCGGTTTCGCTCGCCGGGATGGTGGAGTTGCGGTGGATGATCTTGGCGACAACGCCACCCAGAGCCTCGATACCGAGCGAGAGCGGCGTCACGTCGAGCAGCAGCATGTCGGCCGTGGCTGCGGAGCCACCGGCCAGGATGTCGGCCTGTACGGCAGCGCCAAGCGCCACGACCTCGTCCGGGTTGAGTTCGGTGTGGAGCTTGCGGCCGCGTGCTTCCAGGCGGAACAGCTCACCAACGAGATGCTGCACCAGAGGGATGCGGGTAGAGCCGCCGACCATAACCACTTCGTCGATCTGCTCCGGGGTAAGCTGGGCGTCGGCAAGGGCGGCACGTACGGGTGCCAGCGTCCGCTCAATGGTGGGGCGGATCAGCTGTTCGAACTGCTCGCGCGTCAGTTCGCGCGCATAGGGCTCCTGCCCGGGCAGCTCTACCACGATCCGAGTCGCGGGCTCGCTGGAAAGCGCAATCTTGGCATCGGTCACGGCCTTGCGGACGACCTGCACCAGTTCGCCATTGGAGCGCGGGTCGAGCCCGGTGCTGCCGGCGATGTCATCAAGCGCGATCGCGAGCAGCAGGTTGTCGATATCGTCGCCGCCCAGGTGGGTGTCGCCGCCGGTCGCCACGACCTCGAAGATGCCGTCATCGAGACGCAGGATCGAGATGTCGAAGGTGCCGCCGCCGAAGTCATACACGGCGACCATGCCGGTCTTCTGGCGGTCGAGGCCGTAGGCAAGCGCGGCCGCGGTCGGCTCGTTGACGAGGCGGAGCACATCGAGGCCCGCCATGCGTCCGGCATCCTTGGTGGCCTGCCGCTGGGCATCGTTGAAATAGGCCGGGACGGTTACGACCGCCTTGGTGACGGCGACGCCGAAGTAGCGCTCGGCGTTGCGCTTAAGCTGCCGCAGCACCTGTGCGCCGATCTCGGGCGGGGTGTATTGCTGGCCGCCGATGTCGAGACGCAGCGCCTCGCCGGGCTGTAGATCACGGGCCAGGCGGAAAGGAAAGAGCTTGAGCTCTTCCTGCACGTCTTCAAGGCCGCGGCCCATCAGGCGCTTGGCCGAGTACACCACGCGGTCGGCGGACTCTGCGAGATAGCGATGCGCGGGGTAGCCCACCACGACGCGCTTGTCACCGCCTGCCGGGAAGGCAACCACCGAGGGCACAAGGTTGGTGCCGTCCTCGCCGGGGATCACAACGGGCTGACCGCCCTGCATGAAGGCGACCAGCGAGTTTGTGGTTCCCAGGTCGATACCAACGACCCGTTCCGCGGGCGCGTTTGCGCTGTCCGTGCTGTTTCCGATCTGCACCAAGCTCCTGTCTTCCATGGTCCTCGTTCCAGTCTAGTTGCCGAGTGCCTGCTGCACATCGCGCACAAGGTTGCGCACGTAGCGACGTTTATCGAGCAGGGCGGCCATGCGCTCTGCGGCTGCCTGTTTGTCTGCGGAGTTATCGGAGTTCGATGCCGCATCCCACTTGCCCCACTCCGTGCGGATCGCGGCTTCAATGCCGGCGAACTGTCCGGCAAACTCGGCCTGTGCCTGCTCAAGATCGCGCCGCAACTGGGGATCATCCTCGCCCATCTGTGCGTTCATGCGCATTTCCTCAAGCTGCATGTTCAGTTCGAAGACCTCGGCGAGCAGCTCGGGCGGCACGTTCTTTTTTTCCTGCCGGTCGGCCGTGGCGGCATCCTCGGCAAGCGTGATGCCCTCGAGTCGGAGCAGGTACTCGGTGCGGGCGATCGGATCCTTGAGCGCGCGGTAGGCGTCGTTCAGCAGCGAAGTCTGCTCGAGCGACCACTGCTGCTTCTCCGCGCTGGCCTGCGCAAAACGGTCGGGATGGACCTCGCGGCTGCGGCGGTAGAAGGCACGCTCGATGGCTTTCATGTCCAGATCAAGCAGGCGGGGAAGGCTGAACACCGAAAAATAATCCGCGCCCTGGGGCGCGGATTGTGGGGGCGTACTCACATCGTCACCATTCGTCACTGTGCATGCCCGCTGCTCATGCAGAAAAGGAAGACCCGCAACCACAGGACTTGGTGGAATGCGGATTGATGAAGTTGAAGCCCTGGCGCATCAGGGTTTCCTCGTAGTCGAGAATCATCCCGTGCAGGTACAGGAACGACTTCGGATCGACAAAAACGCGAATATCGTCAAACTGGTACACACGGTCGCGCTCGCGTGGCTGCGTGTCGAAGCGGATGTTGTAGGAAAGACCGGAGCAGCCTCCGCCTTGGATACCGAGGCGGAGACCACCTTCGGATGGTGCGATTCCCTCTTTGGCCATCGCAACGCGGATACGCTTCAGGGCACGCTCGGTGACCTGGACGCCCTTCTGCGTGGGCGCCATGTTGTCGGGTTGAAGAACGCCTGGGAGTGTCGCCATGGTTCCTGCCTGTCTTTACCGCTACAGCTGCGGTGCCGCCTGTTGAACTGCCTGCAGGTCTTCTATCTTCCGGGTCGCGAGGGCGAACTGCACCTGCAGCTCGATCTCGCGTCTTGTAGCATCCAGCTTCTCAGGCAGAGCCGCGTGCCGCTCTGCTGCCAGCTTGTCCGAAGCATCAAAGCGGGCCAACGAAGCGCGCAACTCAGGTGCAACAAAGTCCTGCGAAAGCTTGCGCGCGTCCTCGACGAAACTCATGCTACTCGATCCTTCGGAGCCTTTTACGGGTGAAACCCTACTTGGCGACGGCGACTTCTGCCGTCTCGGTAACGCCGTTCTTGGCCTTCCAGTCACCGATCGCCGCACGAATCGCGTCTTCCGCGAGTACCGAGCAGTGGATCTTCACCGGAGGGAGCGCGAGTTCCTTGACGATGTCGGTGTTGGAGATGGTCATCGCTTCGGCAATGGTCTTGCCCTTGACCCACTCGGTCGCGAGCGAGCTGGAGGCGATGGCCGAGCCGCAGCCGAAGGTCTTGAACTTGGCTTCCTCGATGACCTGGGTCTCGGGGTTCACCTTGATCTGCAGCCGCATCACGTCGCCGCACTCCGGTGCACCGACGAGGCCGGTGCCTACTTCGGTGGAGCTCTTGTCCAGGGTTCCCACGTTGCGGGGATTGCTGTAGTGATCGACAACCTTATCGCTATATGCCATTGTGTTCCTCCGAAAACTTGGTCTTGCTGTTGTTCGCTCTGCCAGCCGAACTGCTCGCTGCACGAAAACCTAGTGGGCTGCCCATTCGATCTTGCTCAGATCGATGCCTTCTTTCACCATCTCGTAAAGAGGCGAAAGCTCGCGCAGCTTCAGAACCACGTCGATCAGCTTGTCCGCGACGTAGTCGACCTCTGCCTCGGTATTGAAGCGTCCGAGACCGAACCGGATCGAGGAGTGGGCCACATCGTCGCCGAGGCCGAGAGCCTTCAATACATACGATGGCTCAAGGGTCGCTGAGGTGCAGGCAGAACCGCTCGAGACCGCAATATCGTTGATGCCCATCAGCAGCGACTCACCTTCAACATAGACGAAGCTCATGTTCAGGTTGCCGGGCAGGCGGTGCTCCATGGTGCCGTTGATGTGGGTGTAGTCGATGGCCGCTTCGAGCTTCTGCTGCAGGCGGGTGCGCAGCGCAACCTGGCGCTCGCCTTCCTGCTGCATCTCTTCTCGGGCAATTTCGGCAGCCTTGCCGAAGCCGACGATGCCGGGAACATTGAGCGTGCCCGAACGCATGCCGCGCTCGTGGCCGCCACCGTTGATCTGCTCCGAGATCTGGACGCGGGGGTTGCGGCGACGCACATACAGCGCGCCCACGCCTTTGGGTCCGTACATCTTGTGTGCCGTGAGGCTCATGACGTCGATGTTCATCGACTGCACGTCCACCGGCACCTTGCCGGCAGCCTGCACGCCGTCGGTGTGGAAGATGATGTTGCGCTCGTGGCAAAGCTTGCCGATCTCGGCGACAGGCTGGATCACGCCGATCTCGTTGTTGGCAAACATGATCGAGACCAGGATGGTCTTGTCGGTCATGGCGGCTTTGAGCTCTTCGAGGTCGATCAGGCCATCCGCCTTCACTGGCAGGTAGGTCACACGATAGCCCGACTTCTCGAGACGCTTACAGGTGTCAAGCACCGCCTTGTGCTCGGTCACTTCTGTGATGATGTGGTTGCCACGCTCGCGGTACATCTCGGCAATGCCCTTGATCGCGAGGTTGTTGGACTCGGTGGCGCCGGAGGTGAAGATAATCTCCTTGGCGGTCGCACCGATCAGCTTGGCGATCTGCTCGCGCGCCAGCTCCACGCCCTGCTCCGCTTCCCAGCCAAAGCCGTGGTTGCGGCTGGCGGCGTTGCCAAACTTGCCCGTGAAGTAGGGCACCATGGCCTCGAGGACGCGGGGGTCCATCGGCGTGGTGGCATGATTGTCCATGTAGATCGGCAGCTTGACGCCGTGAGCTGCGGTGCCGGCCTCGCCGGTCACCGAGGGAACGATCTGGTCGCCTTCGGGCGCGTTGAGGGGCGGATTTTCCTGCATCTGCGTTGCTGTATTCATTGCTGCGACTCTCCGAACTTCAAAAAAGAAACTGTCAAAAACTGTAGTGACGCTGGAACGCGCGAGCCGGGCTGCAGGCAGGCGCTCCAGGCGCAGAAACCTGGCTACATCTGGATGGAAACCAGGGGCTGTGCCGTGCGTGCGGCACGCTCCGGGTGACTGCTGTCCATGAGGTCGCCGATCCGGATACTTTTCAGCAGATCGCTGATCGAGTCGTTCACTCGGGCCATCGGTTCTTTGATGGTGCAGCTATCCGTTAGGTCGCAAGGACGTGAGCCGCTGGTGCATGCGGTTAAAAACTGTGGGCCATCCACGGCCCAGATCACCTCAAAAACCGTGATGCTTTGCGCGTCGCGTTGCAGGGCGTAGCCGCCGTTCATGCCGGCAGTGGAGCGCACCATGCCGATCTTGGCCAGGCGCTGCAGGATCTTGGCCAGCAGTTGCGGAGGGATGTGGTAAGCCTCCGCGATGTCTTTCGCGCTGAGCGCAGCCGACTGCGGATGCTCAGCCAGGTACTTCAGCGCCATCAAGGCATAGTCCGCTTTTTTAGTCAGCCTTAGCATGCCACTCCAGTATAGGACCCGCTCATAGCACCTGCAACGCCGCTGCTGTTTTTCCTCTTTTATTCTTTGATAATTCTTATCCGATGCATGCCCGTCCATCTTGAGCCCGCCGGGCATGGGGATCAGGCATGGTAGTCCCGTCGAAACCTTGTTGCTGCGCGCGTAGCCCGGCCACTTCTCCCGGCCACAGACGTCTGCTGCGCGCACAAGCCCCAGATGGGCCCACCTGCGGGCGCTCCTCGGCGTGATCCGCACCTGTTCCCGGCTTCCGGCGCGCGGCGGTGTCGCGGCGAAGTCTTGTGCGTGCGCGTCTGCCCGCCGTAGGAAATTGGAACTTACTTTGCGGCTCCCCTTGGATGGAGGCGGGGACGGCGCTACAATCGACCCTGCCGGTGCTAGCCCCGGCAACATCTTGCCATGCAAACTCCTTGCAAACACCCCAGAGTGCGCGTCGTATCCCGCCAGGACGACGTCGAGTTCGTTGAGTGCCAGGACTGCGGAGAAGTGTTCGACTCCGATGAGTTCCGGGATATGGAAATCGAAGAAAAAGCAGGACTTGCGCCCGGATTGGGAACGCAGGGGATGGAAGCGCCCGAGCCGGACTAACGTCCGCGGGTGTGTTTCGGTGGGTCCCAAGTACGCCCAGGTGCATGCGATCACGGCATAACGCCTCGGACAGCTGTCGGCGGATTGCACCCGGCTTCCCGGAACTGCACCCAGACGGGCTGTTACGTCAACGCGTCCATTCCGGTCTTCCCTCTCAGCGGGCCATTAGTCGAATACTTCGGGAACGTCGGTGATGGGCGTGCTGAGGCGTGCGGCCATCTTGAGCGCGTAGTCAAAGCCCGAGACGCAGGCCAGGGTCCCGGTCGCGATCAGGGCCCAGTAGCGGACCCACTCCGCCGCGGCCGACGGGGCGAACTGCGCCACCATCACGAACACCACCGCGATGATCTGCGCCAGGGTGTTGGCCTTGCCGAAGATGGACGGCTTGAAGTTGCGCAGGCCGAGGGCGGCAAACAGGATCGCTCCCACGATCAGGATGCCCAGGTCGCGCGCGAAGACCATGATGGTGATCCGTCGCGACACCAGGCCCACGTGGTGCAGGGTCAGGAACAGGGACGAAAGCATCAGCTTATCGGCGACAGGGTCCAGGTACTGGCCGAGCTGCGTCTGTTGCTTGAGCCAGCGGGCCAAGACGCCGTCGAGCGCGTCGGAGATGCCGGCGATCACGAACAGGACAAAGGCCAGGCGGAACGAGCCGTCCAGCACGGCCATGAGCAGAAACGGCACCAGGCACAGGCGCAGAAACGTGAGTTGATTGGGTGCCGCGCGCAGTTGGCTCATCGCTTGTACATCACACCATGTTGATATCGGAAGGCTGGGGGCGGACTCAGAAGCTGAACGATCGTCGGCATGTCGGCCGACCGCAGCCAATAACCAGTGCACATCCTATACGCATGCCGGTATGCGTGAAAGCAGCGCAGCCAGCGAAGTAACCAGGCCCGGCGCCGTGCCTGCGCTTGACACCATGGATAGGCCTCGGTAGCGTTAGGGGCAGGACAGGCATGCGCAACCATTCCCATTCCGCACACCACCATAGCCATCGTGAAAACATGGCGGCGGCTCTTTGCGGAAGATCCTGGTAGCCCCAAGCAACCTGGTTCCAATCCTGAAGATTTAGATCAAAGGCCCGCCCGCCGCAGCCAAGCGCAGGCGGGCTTTTTGTTGCATCCATAGGCGAGAGGAAACGATGGCAAACGTAGCAGCGGCAACGCCCGAGATCGACTTCGGGAAAATGGACGGGCTGGTCCCGGGCATCGCGCAGGACGCAAACACCGGCGAGGTTTTGATGGTGGGTTTCTTGAACCAGCAGAGCTACGAGAAAACCAGGGAGACCGGGTTTGTCACCTTCTGGAGCCGCACACGCGCCAAGCTCTGGATGAAGGGCGAGACCAGCGGCAACCGGCTGCGCGTGGTGTCTGCCGCGACCGACTGCGACCAGGACACGCTGCTGTTCCGCGTCGTGGTTGAGGGCGACGGCCTCGTGTGTCACGAGGGCACGGTCTCGTGCTTCACCCGTCCGCTCCCGATCGGCGAAAAGGCTGCTGTCGCCACCGACCTGAACGTAGCAAACACAACGGAGGCTCGCTAGCCATGGCTGATGCAAAGAAGAAGCTGCGCCTCGGAATCCCCAAGGGATCCCTGCAGGACGCCACGATTGACCTGTTCGGCAAGGCCGGCTGGAAGATTTACGCGAGCGGACGCTCGTACTTTCCGCAGATCGACGATGTGGAGATCGAGTGCATGCTGATCCGCGCGCAGGAGATGGCGCGCTACGTGCACTCGGGCGTGATCGACGCCGGGCTGACCGGCATCGACTGGGTAGTCGAGAGCGGGCTCAAGGTCGAGAGCGTGTGCTCGCTGGTATATGCCAAGCAGAGCCGCCAGCGGGTGAAGTGGGTACTGGCCGTGCCCGAGGACGCGCCGTGGAACTCGGCGGAAGACCTCGCAGGCAAGACCATCGCGACCGAGCTCGTGGAAGTGACCAAGAACTACTTTGCGTCCAAGAACGTGCAGGTCCAGGTGGAGTTCTCCTGGGGCGCGACCGAGGTGAAGCCGCCGATGCTGGCCGACGCCATCGTGGAAATCACCGAGACCGGCTCGTCGCTGCGCGCCAATCGCCTGCGCATCATCGACACAGTGATGGAAAGCGAAACGCGCCTCATTGCGAATGACGCGGCGCTTGCCGACGACTGGAAGCGCGCCAAGATCGACATCCTGTCGCTGATGCTGCGTGGCGCGATCGATGCCCAGGGGCAGGTTGGCCTGATGCTGAACGTGCGCAGGGAGCAGCTGGATGCAGTGCTTGCGGTGCTCCCCGCGCTGAACTCTCCGACGGTTTCGGCCCTGAGCAAGGGAGACTGGTCAGCGGTCAATACGATTCTTGAGGAAAGCGTGGTGCGTGACGTGATTCCCAGGCTCAAGGCGGCCGGGGCCACCGGCATCGTGGAGTATCCGCTGAACAAGGTTGTGCTGTAGCTCGTTGAGCGATTGAGCCTGGCAGGAGAAGGAGCAAAGATGGAGATCGTTCGTACCACGGGGCTTGGCGGAAGACGCGGCCGGGCCCGCATCGATGAGTTGGAACGCCGCGGCGCAACACTGGACGCGCGGGTGCTGCCCACTGCCGAGCGCATTGTGAACGCTGTTCGCAAGGACGGCGACAAGGCCCTGCGGGCATGGAGCGCCAAGCTGGACGGACTCGATACCAAGTCGCCGCTGCTGATCGATCCGGCACGCATGCAGGCGGCGCTGGCGGAGATCCCAACCGCCATGCGCAACGCGCTGGAACAGGCGGCTGCCAACATTCGAGCCTTTGCGGAAAAGCAGATGCCGCAAAGCTGGACCTTTGAACCAGGGGATGGCCTCTCGGTCGGGCAACTTGTGCGTCCACTCGACTCGGTCGGGTGCTACGTTCCTTCTGGCCGCCATCCGCTTCCCTCGACGCTGCTGATGACAGCCATCCCGGCGCAAGTGGCAGGCGTCCGGCGGATCGTGGCGATCTCGCCGCGCCCGGCCACCGAAGTGCTGGCCGCCGCTGCGATGCTCGGCATCACCGAGTTTTACCAGATGGGTGGAGCGCAGGGCGTGGCAGCCCTGGCGTATGGCACCGCCAGTGTGCCGCGGGTCGACAAGATTGTCGGGCCCGGCAATGCGTACGTGACAGCGGCAAAGAAGCTGGTGGCGTTCGATGCCAGCATCGACATGTTGGCCGGCCCAACCGAGATTATTGTGACAAGCGAGCGCGGCAAGGCTAACGAGATCGCGGCCGACCTGGTGGCGCAGTCCGAGCACGATCCGGATGCGGTCGCCATCTTCATCACCACGCAGGCTGACCTGGCGCGGCGCGTGGCCGCCGAGGCCAAGCAGCAGGCACGCTCCAACCCTATCGCGGCGTTGTCGCTTGACCGCAATGGCGTGGCCATCATCGCCAGTTCGATCGAAGAGGCGCGTGAGATCACCAACCGTCTCGCCGGCGAACACCTGACCGTGGATACCGCGGAAGACGTTGCCTGGGTGCGTCACGCGGGCAGCGTGTTTATCGGGCGCTGGTCGCCGCAGCCCATGGGCGACTATGTTTCCGGCCCGAACCACACGTTGCCGACGGGCGGCGTGGCGCGCCTGCGTGGCGGGCTCAGCGTGTATGACTACCTCAAGCTCATTACGGTGCAGCAGTACACGCCGCAGGGTCTTGCCACATATGGACCCGCAGCGATTCGCGTTGCCGAGGCGGAAGGGCTGACGGGCCATGCGGAAGCGATCCGTTCCCGCGGGGTCGTGGCATGAGCGCGCCCGCCGGCCAGCAAGAGAGAGCTGACACGGCCGCGCCTGCTGGAAAGCCTGCGGCGCCAGCGCCGCGTGCCATTGTGCAGGCGATGAAGGAATACCACCCGCCGCTGGGCGGGCGCGGCGGCATGCGGCTCGACTTCAACGAGAACACGCTTGCCTGCTCGCCCGCAGTGCGCGCGGCGCTGAGCGCGGTAACGACCAGTGACCTGACCAGATACCCGGAACGCGGCCCGGTGGAAGCGCTGGTGGCAGAGCACCTCGGAGTTGCCGCCGAGCAGGTGCTGCTGACCAACGGCGTGGATGAGGCGATCCACGTGCTGTGCCAGTGCTACCTGGATGAAACCAGCGAGATCCTCCTGCCGGTGCCGACCTACTCGATGTACGAGGTGTATGCCTCGGCAACGGGTGCGAAGATCGTGTGCATCGAGGCTGACGCTGCGGATTTCGCTTTCCCCTACGAGCGCGTGCTGGCGGCGATCACGCCGCGTACACGGCTCATTGCGCTGGCCAATCCGAACAGCCCGACAGGCACGTCGATGCGGCGCGAGCAGATTCTCGAGATCGCACGACGCGCGCCGCAGGCGATGGTGCTGGCGGATGAAGCGTACTTCCACTTTCACGGCGAGACCGTGCTCGACCTGGTCGGCGCAGCGGAGTACCCGAACCTCGTGGTCGCGCGCACCTTCTCGAAAGCTTTCGGACTGGCCGGGCTGCGCCTTGGCATGCTTGCTGCCGCGGCAGAAAGCATGCACTGGCTGCGCCGCGTGATCTCGCCCTACTCAGTGAACGCCCTGGCGCTGGCGTGCCTGCCGGCTGCTCTGGCCGACACGGCATACCTGGACTGGTACGTGGAAGAAGTGAAAGCTGCCCGTGCGGAGTTCGGCGCGGTGTGCAGCGAGTTGGGCGTGCGCACCTGGCACTCCGATGCCAACTTTTTACTGCTTGCGATTGGCCCGAAGCATCGCGAGTTCTGCCGTGCCATGCATGCGCACGGGATCCTGGTACGCGATCGCTCCAACGACCCCGGATGCAATGGATGCGTGCGCATCACCGTGGGCACGCGGGACCAGATGCGAGCAGCGCAGGACGCGTTGCGTACCGTGCTGCAGGGCCTGTAAGCAGCGAAGCACTACGATAGACAGAGCGAGGAACCAAGTTGAGCGAGCAAGCAAAAAGCACGGCACGCAAGAGCGCGGCGAAACAGTCTCCACCAGCGCAGGGTGCCCGGTTGCACAGCAAGGCGAAGGCAGCGAACACAAAGACACAGGACGACGCGGCGTCGACACCAGCGACCCCCGCGGCAGTCGAGGTTGCTGCCGACGCACCAGCCAAGCGCACCGCGGCCTTTGATCGCAATACGACCGAGACCAAAATCTCGCTGCGCCTGACGCTCGAAGGCGGCGGCCGTTACAACATCTCCACAGGCATCCGGTTTTTCGATCACATGCTGGAGCTGTTTACACGGCACGGCGCGTTCGATCTAGATCTGACCTGCAAGGGCGACCTGGACGTGGATCAGCACCACACTATCGAGGACGTGGGCATCGCGTTGGGCGAGGCTTTCGACAAGGCCGTGGGCGATAAGAAGGGCATCAATCGCGCCGGGTACTTCCTGATGCCAATGGACGAGACGCTGGGCATCGCCGCGGTGGACCTGAGCGGACGCGTGGCGTGCAAGATTCGCACCAAGGTCAAGGTGGACATGGTGGGCGACCTGCAGAGCGAACTCGTAGAAGACTTCTTTGATGGGTTTGCCCGCGGCGCACGCGCCAACGTGCACCTGCGCACGATGTATGGGCGCTCAAACCACCACAAGCTCGAAGCGCTGTTCAAGGCTTTCGCGCGTGCATTGCGCGTGGCCTGCTCGCGGGACAAGCAGCTGGGCGAGATGCTGCCTTCGACCAAGGGCCTGCTGTGATCGCAGTGATTGACTACAAGGCCGGCAATCTCACCAGCGTGCTTAAGTCGCTCGATGCGACGGGCGCGCTGGATGAGCCCGGCGGACGGATCGTCACCGAAGACCCAGACGTGGTACGGCGCGCCGACAAGATCGTGCTGCCGGGCGTGGGTCACTTCAAAGCAACGCAGCACCTGCGCGAGCGCGGTCTCGAGGAGTCGGTGCGCGAGCGCACGGCTGCGGGCGTGCCGTTCCTGGGTATCTGTGTGGGGCTGCAGTGGCTGTTCGCGGGCTCGACGGAAGCGCCCGACGTTGCAGGCTTGGGCGCGTTTGAAGGCGAGTGCTCGCGCTTCGATGCGCCCGATCTGAAGTGCCCTCATGTGGGCTGGAATGCGCTTGCAATCGCGAGACCGTCACTACTGACCGCCGGCATGCGCGATGGCGAGCATGTGTACTTCACTCACTCTTTTCGCGCCCCAGTGGTGGGGCACACCACGGCTATCTGCAACTACGGTGGTGGCTTTAGCGCGATTGTGGAGCGGGACAACATCATGGGTGCGCAGTTTCACCCGGAGAAGTCCGGCGCGGCGGGACTGCTGCTGCTGCGCAACTTCCTGAGGCTTTAAAAGCATGCTGACAAAACGCATCATTGCCTGCCTGGACGTTCGGGATGGCCGCGTCGTAAAGGGTGTGCAGTTTGAAGACATCATCGACGCCGGAGACCCTGCTGCGCTGGCTGCCCGGCACGCGGCAGCCGGCGCAGACGAGATCGTGCTACTCGATATCACGGCGACGCACGAAGGCCGCGGCACGCTGCTCGACACGGTACGGCGCACCGCTGCAAAGCTCTTCGTTCCCTTCGCGGTGGGCGGGGGCATTCGGTCCAGCGATGACGCCACCGCAGTGTTCGATGCTGGGGCGGACAAGGTCTCGATCAACTCGGCCGCGCTGTCTGACCCCATGTTGATTGATCAGATTGGAAGACGCTTCGGCGCACAGGCGGTGGTAGTGGCAATCGATGCACGACGAGCAGGAAACGCGGCAGACGCGGCAGAGGTGTTTGTCTCCGGAGGACGCAAAGCCACGGGGCGCAAAGCCGTGGAGTGGGCGCGCGAAGCCGAGCAACGCGGCGCGGGCGAGATCCTGCTGACCAGCATGGACTCCGATGGGATGCGCACCGGCTTTGACTGTGAACTCACCGCCGCGATCTCGCAGGCAGTGCAGATCCCGGTGATTGCCTCGGGTGGCGCAGGCACCGCGCAGCACTTTGTGGATGTGTTTGCCCAGGGGCGCGCCGACGCAGCGCTCGCAGCATCGATCTTCCACTTTGGCGTTGCGGATGCGCGGGCGCTGAAGCAGGAGCTTGCGCGGGCAGGCGTGCCGGTGAGGCTGCCATGCTAATCCCGGCGATCGACCTGATGGGCGGACAGATCGTGCAACTGGTGCAGGGCGAAGAGTTGCGCATTGCGTCCGATGATTTTGACTACTGGATCGACCGGTTCCGCGGGTATCCGCTGGTGCAGTTGATCGACCTTGATGCGGCCAAGCGGCAGGGCGACAATGCGCCATTGATCGCACGGATCGCACGCGAGTTGCCGGTGCAGGTCGGCGGCGGCGTACGCACTGCCGCGCAGGCACAGGCGCTGCTGCAGCTGGGCGTCGAGCGCGTAATTTTCGGCTCGGCGCTGTTTCCCTCTACAGGCATTAACGAGGTGCTGGCGCGCGAGATCATGGACACGATCGGCGCGGAGCAGTTCCTGGCCAGCATTGACACCAAGAACGGCCGCGTCGCCGTGCGCGGATGGCGCGAGGAGACCACGCTCACGCCGGATGATGCGGTGGCTGCGCTGGAGCCGTTCTGCGGCGGCTTTCTCTACACGCATGTGGACACCGAGGGCACGTTGCAGGGCTTTCCGCTGCCGGTGGCCGAACGCCTGCGGGCGCTCACGAAACGCCGCCTGATCGTGGCCGGCGGGATCCGCGAGCAGGCCGAGATCGACGCGCTGGATCGCATCGAAGTCGATGCAGTTGCCGGTATGGCGGTGTATACGGGGCTGATTGCTACCTGAGTAGCGGCCGGCATCAGGGTGTTCGAAGGTGCGGGAGCAGCGGCGGGATGGTTAGACCTTCCGCGTGCGCTCGCGCACCACGGTACCCACCAGCGCGAAGAAGATGGCCAGGGCAAACATCATAACGGCAGGCCGGCTGCGATGCACCATCGCGGCCGCGCCTGCCTGCAAAGCCCAGATCACCGCAAGCACCACCCAGATCATCCAAAGTCGCATAGGATTCAGCCTAGCATCGGAAACCAGGCAGACTTTGCCCCGGCGCACCGGCTTTGCGCGATGTGCGGCCGCTGGCATGTGTTCGTGGTACCAGCAACTCGCCCGGAAAGCTTTTTGGCCAGATAAGGCGTCCCCGCAGCAACTCTGCGCGTCCAATGCATCGGCAAGGTGCAGTTTCTTTCACCGGCCTGGACGACCCCGGTTCCCCCAGGCACGTTGACGCATCCATTTCGCACCACGAAGGAAGTTTGTGACCTCAACCTCGACGACCTCGCAACTCGCAGCATGCACGGGCCCTGGTCTGCGATCTTTTCTGCGCAGGCCTGCGCTCCTTGGTGCTCTCGCAATGTGTGCCCTTTCCGCGTCGGCGCAGCAATCGGTCAGCAATGACGATGCAATTCCGGACGCGCCATCGGCAGTGCTCGCCGCACAGCAGCAGCAACCTGGCGGAACCCCGCCGCAGACCGGCGCTGGCGGACCGCAGCAGACCAAGCGCATCCTAGGCATCGTTCCGAACTTTCGCGCTGTCTCCGCCGACACAAAGCTGCCCCCGCAGACGGTGAAGCAGAAGTTCAGCTCCACGATTCAGCAGAGCTTCGATTACTCCTCCATCGTCTTCTCCGCGATTCTCGCGGGCGTCAACCAGGCTGAGGACTCCACGCCGCAGTTCCACCAGGGAGCAGCCGGCTATGGCCGCTACTTCTGGCATACCTTTGCCGACCAGACAGACGAAAACTTCATGGTGCAGGCGATTGTTCCTTCGCTCACGCATGAGGACTCGCGCTACTACACGATGGGACATGGCGGTCTCTTGAAGCGTGGCCTGTATGCATTCGATCGCACGCTGATCACCCGCACCGACTCAGGCTCCGAGACGTTCAACTTTTCAGAGATCGTGGGTGCAGGCGCTGCTTCCGGCATCTCCACCACCTACTACCCCGGGGCAGATAAGACCTGGACCAAGACCGGCCAGCGATGGCTGCAGAACGTCATCATCGATGGCGGCACCTACATGTTCCAGGAATTCTGGCCTGACATTAACAACCGCTTCATTCACCAGAAGGACTAGGCCAGGCTCGCACGCATGACACACAGCACACTGCCGGGCCGCGCTGCGCTCCGGGTTGCCATCTCTGAAGCGATCGACCAACACTCCCTGCGCCACCTGCCCCAGTCGGTCGAGGTCGTACGCTACAGCATTGCGGGTGACGACACGCACGAAGTCGACATGCTGGTGCCTCCGGGCTTCGGCAAGCAGGCGGCAGACGTGATCCCGCGAATCCGTACGCGATACATCCAGACCGTCTCGGCCGGCGTGGAGACGGTGCGGCCGATGGTGCCGGAGGGCGTGGTGCTGTGCAATGCGCAGGGCGTACACAACGCTTCCACTGCCGAGTGGGCGGTTACGGCAATCCTTGCATCGCTGAAGTGGATTCCGTTCTACGACGAGCTACGGCGCGAAGGCGTGTGGGGCGGTCGTGCGCAGGCCGATGCCTACTGGACTGAAACTTACGGCAGCGCGCACAGCGCAGGCGCGCCCATCCTGCTTGAAGAGCTTGCGGAGAAGACGGTGCTGATCGTGGGCTACGGCTCCATTGGCAAAGCGATCGAAGCGCGGCTTGCACCGTTTGAGCCCGGCAGGATCGTGCGGCTCGCGCGTACCAGGCGCGAAGGTGTGCACGGAGTGGACGAGTTGAACGCACTGCTGCCCGAGGCGGACATCGTGGTGCTGATCATGCCGCTCACCCCGGACACGCACCACATGATCGGCAGGGAACAGCTCGCGCGCATGCGCCGCGGGGCGTTCCTGGTCAACGCGGCACGAGGCGCGGTGGTGGATACAGATGCACTGGTCGAGGCATTGGAGGCCCATCACATTCGGGCAGCACTCGATGTGACGGAGCCGGAGCCTTTGCCGGCGGGGCATCCGCTGTGGAAAGCTCCGGGTCTGTTGCTGACTCCGCACATCGCCGGGTCAAGCCCGCTGTTTCTGGATCGCGTCTTCCGCTTCGTGGGGCAGCAGCTGCAGCACCTGTTGAATGGCGAGCAGCCGGAGAACATCATTACCGGTGAGTATTAGCGCGAGCGCACGCACAGAACGCACATGCCATACGCACGTACCATGCGCATGAGGCCGCAGAACAAATGTCCCGATGCTGAACCGTTCGCACACGCACGCTCGCGCAAAATATCGGCGACCCGCACGCAAATCAGTCGCTGTGGCAGACTGCGCTGCGCGGTCGGAGGCTCCAGCTCGCGCGACCAACACAGGTTGTGCACGAGCGGTATATCGCCGCGCCTGCGGCTCCACAAGCAGGCACATAGTACCCTTGGCAAAGCGGCGCAATTCTTTCGAAGGATGACGTACCCAACATGGCGAAGTTCACGGTCGGCGTAGATATGGGCGGTACTAACCTGCGGGTAGGGGGCTACTCCGCCGATTGGCAACGCCTCGCCTTCGTGGCCGTTCCCACGCGGGTCAGCGAAGGGCCGGCAGTGGTGCTGGCTGACATGGCCGCGGCCATCCGGCAGGTCATCGACGAGTGCGGCGGTGTGGCGGAACTCGAAGGCATCGGCGTGGGCAGCCCGGGGCCGATCGAACTGCCCGAGGGCCGGCTGCTTCAGCCGCCCAACCTGCCCGGCTTCCACGCGCTTGAACTCAAGACAGAGCTGGAAAAGCTGCTCGGACTCACCGTCATCATCGAGAGCGATGCCAATGCCGCGGCCCTGGCCGAGGCGCATGCCGGGGCCGGCGTCAAGTACAACAACGACTCGCTCTGCATGCTGACGCTGGGAACTGGCGTGGGCAACGGACTGATCTTCGATGGCCGGATCTGGCACGGGTTTCGCGGCATGGCTGGCGAAGCGGGCCATGTCTCAGTGTGGCCCGACGGTATCCACTGCACCTGCGGCAATCGCGGCTGCCTGGAGCTGTTTGCCTCTGCGACCGGCATCGCCCGCATGGCGCGCGAGACAGCCTATGAAGGTCGCTCGCCGCGCACCCGCGCGCTGATCGACCGCAATGTCCCGGTCACTGCCCGGGATGTGGCGCAGTTCGCGGAAGAAAACGACGAAGGCGCATTGATCGTGTATGACACGGTCGGACGCGCGCTGGGTCTGAGCCTGGCCGCGCTGGTCAACACGCTCAACGTGCCGCTGTATGTCATCGGTGGCGGAGCCTCGGCGGCGTGGCCGCTGTTTGCGCCGGCGCTGTTTCGCGAGCTGGAGCGGGCCAGCTACGTGTATCGCCTGACGATGCCTGAAGACAAAATGACATTCACGCCGGGCATGACCAACGTGGTCCCCGCAGTGCTTGGCACGGACTCCGGCCTGCTCGGAGCCGCCATGGTTCCCCGCTACCAGCGCTAGGCTGCGCCCTCCGCCCGCCACTCCTCGAGTGGCGGCGAGGCGACAGACTGTGCGGGTGCTGTATGCTAGGCGCGATCAACCATGCAACGAAAACCCACCATGAACGATGTAGCCCGCCTTGCGGGCGTGGGTACGATGACGGTCTCCCGCGTACTCAACAGCTCTCCGCACGTCTCGGATGAGACCGCGGCGCGCGTACGCACTGCCGTAGCGCGGCTTGGCTACCAGCCCAACGAGATGGCCCGTGCACTGCGCAACTTCAAGTCCAGCACGATCGGGCTGCTGCTGCCCAACCTGTACGACCCCTTCTACGCCACATGTGCCCATGCGCTCAACATGGTGGCGAAGGAGCACGACTACACCGTGCTGCTCACTATCACCAATGACAATGCCGACCACGAGTATGTCGAGGCGAAGCGCATGCTGCAGCGGCACGTCGAAGGTCTCGTGGTGATTCCAGCCGAATCTGACCGGTGCCGCCTGGGAGACCCTGAGTTCAGCGAGATCCCGGTAGTCTCGATGGATCGCCCGCTGCCGCCGATCGAGGGGCGCGAGATGGACTCGGTTACCACCGAAAACCAGACGGGCGCACGCGAGGCGATCGAGCACCTGGTGCAGGTACACGGTCTCAAGCGCATCCTGTTTGTAGGGCACAAGCCCGCGCTGTTCACCATGCAGGAGCGCCACGAGGGCTACACGTCGGCCATGAGCACAGCGGGGCTGGCGACAATGGCACGGTTCGACTGCGTTTCGGAAGCCCGGGCCACGGAGATTTGCCGGGATGCGCTGGAGCTGCCCGAGCCGCCGCAGGCGATCTTCACCGCGAACAACCTGGCCACGCGCCTGATCCTGTCCGCACTGCTGAAGCTGCGCATTCGTGTGCCGGAGCAGCTTGCGCTGGTCGGGTTCGATGACCTGGAGCTCAGCGACCTGCTGCACCCGGCACTCACGGTGGTGCGGCAGCCGATGACCGATCTTGGCAGTACGGCAGGACGGCTGCTGTTCGGCAAACTCAAGAGCCAGGTTCCGCGCGACCAGCTCGCACGCGTGGTGCTGCCCGTGGAACTGGTGGTTCGCAACTCGTGCGGCTGCTTCTTTGCCTCAGGCCTGGGCCGCTAGAACCGCCTGCTTCAGTTCCCTGCCTGCCCCGCGCCGACATTGCAGCCCATTACGCGATCGCCCGCAAGCTCGTCTTCAATCGGCAGGCGCACGATGAACTCGGTTGCGCCCGGAGCGGAGGTGAACTGGATGTCGCCGTGGAAGTTCGACACAACAATGCGGTGCGCAATATCGAGCCCGAGCCCGGTGCCGACGCCCTCTGCCTTGGTGGTGTAGAACGGCTCAAAGATATGCTCCCAGTGTTCCTGAGGGATGCCAGGGCCATCGTCCTTGATTGCCACGCAAACGGAATTATTCTCGGTCCACAAACGCACGCTGATAGAACCACCCTCCGGCGCGGCATCAATCGCATTGTCAAGAAGGTTGGTCCACACCTGCGTGAGCCCTGCACCCACGCACGAAATACGGGTTTCCGCGGAGGGCAGGCTGCGCTCGATGGTGATGCCCTTATGGCGGAACTTGTGACTCAGGATCGTGAGCGTGCTCAGCAGGGTATCGCGCACATCCACGAGTTGGGCGCGGCTCTTGTCGTCGTAGGCATACTTCTTGACCGCGCCTACCAGGTCGGTCACATGCGAGATGCTTTCTTCGATCGTGCCGACCTGCTGCATGCTGCTGATCAGCGCTTCGAGATAGTTGAGCGCGTTGGATAGTGCTCCGGGAGGAAACGAGTTACGTGCGCAGTCGATATCGGTGCGGCACCATCCGGCGCTGACAAGAGCGGGCGCCAGGCGCCAGGGGTTCTCTACACGGATGGAAGAAAGCCATTCCGACAGCGCTTCTTCCCGGTCTGACTGTTCGAGCGGTGAGTAGATGGGCGGCTGATGCAGGGAGAGTACCTGCTCCTGCAGGGTGCCCAGGCACTCCAACTGCTCCGGGGTGAGCTGCATCTTGGTCATGGTGAGGGAGATGTGCTGGAGCCGGGTGATGTTCTCGCGAAGCTGGGCCGCGGCACGCCGAGCAGCGGCGCCCGGGTTGTTCAGCTCGTGCATCAGGCCTGCGGCAAGCGTGCCGAGCGAGATCAGCTTTTCCCGGTGCAGGGTCATCGCCTGGTAGGTCTGAAAACGGAGCAGGGCATCAGCCGTGATCGCCTTGCGCACCAGCGGGGCTTTCGCCATGAGCTGCCAGAAGCTTTCAACCGGTACCCGCAAAAGCCGGGTCGGACGAACGGCGACGATGCTGGTGATGGAAGGGCGCATCCCGAGCATGATGGGAACCTCGCCGAACGTGTCGCCGACACGGAAGGATCCGATGCCCGACCCCTGCTGGCCGTCTCGCTTGGTGGCCAGGATCTCCCCATCGAGAAGCCCCCACCAGGCATGCTCAGGCTCACTTGCAGAGTAGATTTCAGCGCCTTGCTGCATCTCCACGCGCTCAATGCCCTCGAGCGCGGCCATCTCGTCGAGGGTGATCGTCTTCAAGGTGCGAAGACTCCGCAGATCCGCCAGAAGTGCTTCATCCACTGCGGCGGGGGTGCGCAGATCCGTCAAGTATGTCTGATTTGCCATCGTGTCCCATGAACAGCTCGCGCTGTCCGCCTTTCCAGGCACCCTGTCGCGCTTAGAACTGCGCCAAATATTGGTGCATGAACTGTACTGCGATCGAACCTTCGCCAACCGACGAAGCCACACGCTTTACTGAACCAAACCGTACGTCGCCGGCTACAAACACCCCGGCAACGCTTGTTTCCAGCAAGAACGGGTCGCGATCTTCGCTCCAGCCGGTAGGCAGCTTACCGCTCTTGCGCAGATCGGGCCCTGCCACGATAAAACCCAGCTCGTCCCGCATAATCCCGTCCGGCAGCCAGGATGTCTTTGGCGCCGCACCAATGAAGATAAAGAGCGAGGAGGCCATGTGACGCGTGATCTCCCCGTTGCTGTGCCGTACCGCGATGCACTCCAACTGCGTGTCGCCGGTCACCTCGTGAATCTCGGAGTCCGGCTGCACTGCAATATTCGATGTGGCGGCAATCTGATCGATTAAATATTTCGACATGCTCTGGTTGAGTGAGGAAGCGCGTACCAGCATGGTCACCTTGCGGGCGAACTTGGAAAAGTGCATCGCGGCCTGCCCGGCCGAGTTGGCGCCCCCTACGATGAAGATTTCCTCATCCGTGCAGCTCGATGCCTCGCCGAGTGACGCGCCATAGTAGACACCCGCGCCCAGAAGCCGATCCGCCCCTGGCACCTGCAGACGGCGCCAGTGCACCCCCATGGCCAGCAGGCAGACCCGGCAGCTGACCGTGCGCCCGTCGCCCAGCTCTATATGGTGGTACTGGTCCCTGGTGGTGATGCCGGTGGCGCACTGCGTGATGAACTCGGTCCCGAAGCGCAGGGCCTGGATAATGGCCCGTCGCGACAGGTCTTCCCCGCTGACGCCCGACGGAAAGCCCAGGTAGTTTTCGATACGCGAGCTGGACCCGGCCTGGCCGCCCGGGGCTTCAGGCTCGACCAGCAGCACCTTGAGCCCTTCGGAGCTGCCGTACACCGAAGCCGCCAGCCCGGCGGGTCCGCCGCCGACCACGACGAGATCGTAAAACTCGCTCTTGGCCGCGGTGTTCAGCCCGACCCGCGAGGCCAGCTCCGAGATCCCGGGCTGCTCGAGCGAGGAGCCATCCGGAAAGAGTACAGCCGGCAGCTTGCTGTCGGGGATGCCGTAGCGCTCCAGCATGCGCGCCGCGTCGTCCGAGCGCTCCGGATCGAGCCACTTGAAAGGAATCTGGTTGCGCGTCAGGAAGTCACGTACCTGGTGATCCAGGGCGGACCAGCGAAGACCCACCACCTGCAAACCGTCGTACTGCGGCTTGTGCCCCGCACCCCAGGCCTCGAGCAGGTCATTCAGCACCGGGTACAGCCGCTCCTCGGGTGGATCCCAGGGCTTGGTCAGGTAGTAATGGATGCGGGCGCTGTTAATCGCCTGAATGGCTGCCTCGGTATCGGCATACGCAGTCAGCAATGTGCGCTTTGCATCGGGGTAGAGCTTTTCTACACGCTCCAGAAGAGCCACGCCAGTCATGCCGGGCATGCGCTGGTCCGAGACGATCAGGGCAACGGGGTCGCCGCGCTTGTGCAGTTGCTCACAGGTATCGAGCGCAGCCTGGCCGGAACCGGCCCGCAGGATGCGGTAATGTTCACCGTACTCGCGCCGCAGGTCCTGCACAACGGCTTCGAGAACGTTGTTGTCGTCGTCGACGGCGAGAATCACTGGCTTTGGCATGCAAGTCGATTGTACGTGGCGCTGTTCTCTTATGACCTGTATCGGGTAGAGTTGGCAAGGCAGCAGTCCGAAGTGATGTAAAAATTACTCGAGTGCAAAAATATTTCCACCCCAGATGGGGAATACACAAAGGTCGTAGTGCATTTATTACAAAAAAACGTTGCAAAAGAATTCATTTGCGCTAATCTAAGCGTCACAACTGAGGCGTACTCTGGATAACACAGAGTCAAGCCACTGACTTTGTGTAGTAACAGGGGTTAGCATAAACCCCGGACTGTTATTCCTTTCTCCCTGATTCTGTGTGCCAGACGTTCTAGAACGAGATAAGTCGTCATAAGAACGAGCACCTACCGCATCTCAGGATATGAGTGCGTAATGGCTTGCCCCTAGGGCCACAAGGATCATGATGATGAACAAGGTTATCCTCGCAGACAACCAGGCTATCTTCCGTACGGGCACAGCCAAGGTGCTTTCCATGGAAGACGACTTCAGGATCATTGCGCAGTGCCCGGATGCAGATCGTCTGCAAAATGCTCTGGCCACTTTTCGCGGGGTGACGGTGCTGTTCGGCTCGACGCTGAAACAGGACGTCAGTCAACTCATGCAGCAGATCTGCTCACTCGGCAGTCGCGGCATCGCAATTCTTGAAAACAACGAATCTCCTCAACCCTACCTTGCGGCTCATGTGCATGGCCTGTTCTTCCGCTCCATCACCGGACCGACGCTCGTGGACTGTGTGCGACGTGTTGGACGGGGCGAACGCGCCATCCATTCTGCTTCGAATGCGGCAGCGGTGCCCGATGAAGACCTGGTCGGAGCGCGGGTACGCGATCGCCTGACACCCAAGGAGATGAAGATCGTCGCCTTGATCGTGCAGGGTTGCAAGAACAAGGAAATCGCGATGCGTCTCGGCACAACCGAGCAGGTGATCAAGAACTACCTGCGTGGCGTGTACGACAAGACGGGCGTCTCTGACCGGCTTGAACTGGCACTGTTCACGATTCATCACCGGATCCTGGCGGAAGCGGCTGCCGCGGCAGGCAACCTGATCATGCAGGCTTAGCAGTCGACCGATACCAGCTTGGCTACCCTTTCGCACAGCTGAGTGCGGTCAAGCTGGTGTCAGCGACTTGCCAAACTCTGCGGTGAACGCAAAGAAGCCCGCGTCTCGACGGGGGCTTCTTTGCGTGCTGCGTCCAGTTTGAACCAGGACTGCCGCTGCTAGATCAACCGCTCTGCCACGGTTTTCGCCTGCGTAAAGTGCAGCAGGTACTCCGGGCCGCCCGCCTTGGAGTCAGTGCCGGACATGTTGAAGCCGCCGAACGGATGCGCCCCGACCATGGCTCCGGTGCACTTGCGGTTCAGGTACAGGTTGCCGACGTGGAACTCGCGCCGGGCCCGGTCCAGGTTCTCCGGTGCCGTCGAGTACACCGCGCCGGTCAGGCCAAACTCTGTGCCATTGGCCACGGCCAGTGCTTCGTCGAAGCTTTTCACGCGCATCACCGCAAGCACGGGTCCGAAGATCTCTTCCTGGGCCAGCTTCGCCTTGGGGTCCACATCGATAAACACCGTGGGCTCGATGTAGTAGCCGCCGCTTTCAGTTTCCACTGCGTGGCCCCCGGCAACCAAACGGCCTTCGGCCTTGCCGGCTTCAATGTAGCGCAGGACCCGGGCATGCGCGGCCGCATTGATCACCGGGCCCATGCGCGGGTTGGTCACCGGGTCGCTGACCGAGATCGCTTCCAGCCCGTCACGGAGTTTTTCCACAAAGACGTCGTAGATGGAGTCTTCGATGATGGCTCGCGAACCGGCGGAACACTTCTGACCGCTGAAGCCAAATGCCGCAGCGATGACGCCGTCGACGGCCGCATTCACGTCCGCGTCTGCGGCGACGATGGTGGCGTCCTTGCCGCCCAGCTCAAGAATGGTGCGCTTGATCCAGATCTGCCCGGCGCGCGGCTTTGCGGCCTTCTCATGAATTTCAAGCCCGACCGGCCGTGAGCCCGTGAAGGCGATGAAGCGGACCTTGGGGTGCTCCACCAGGGCGTTGCCGCAGTTGGGGCCGTCGCCCTGCAGCAGGTTCACCACGCCGGGCGGCATGCCGGCTTCTTCGAGCACGTCCAGGAAACGTGCCGCGATCGTGGGTGCATCCGGTGAGGGCTTCACCACGACGGTGTTGCCGGTAACGATGGCTGCGGCTGTCATGCCGGCCATGATGGCTAGGGGAAAGTTCCACGGCGGGATCACCGCACCGACGCCCAGCGGAATGTACTTCAACTCGTCGCGCTCCCCGGGAAACTGGATCGGGGTCTGCGAGCCAGCGAGACGAAGCGCTTCACGCGCGTAGAAGTCGAGGAAGTCGATGCACTCGGCGACGTCGGCGTCGGCCTCGGCCCAGTTCTTGCCGACTTCGTAGGTGAGCCACGCGCAGAACTCGAACTTGCGCTGCTTGATGATTTCGGCCGTACGCAGCAGCAGCGAGACGCGCTCTTCAAGGGGCGCGAACTTCCAGCTCTCGAAGGACTTGAGCGCGGCCTCGACAGCCTGATTGGCCTCGGTGACGCCACCGGCCTGGTGCACGCCGATCACTTCAGCAGGCTTGGCCGGGTTCACCGAGGTGAAAGTCGCACTGGCTCGGACCCGCTCTCCACCGAGCACCAGCGGGTATTCGCGCCCGAGCTGATCGGACACCCAGCTCAGGGCGGCCTTCATGTCGTTCGTATGTTTGCCGTGTGAGAAGTCGGTGAAAGGCTCGTTCTCGAATTTGCCCTTCGGTGTACGGTGCTGAATCTGGGTAGTCAACGCAGGGGTAGCCATAACTGTCAGTCTAACGCTGGCGCCCGATCGCGATCGAGCGCGATCGGGGGACCGAGCGGGCCAATTGGATCAGTCGCGTTGCACGTCGATGTAGTAGAGGTCGGTGGCCACCTTGAAGTCCGAGCGGAACTGTTCCGCGGAAAGCTTCAACGGCATCACCTGCCAGTCGACAGAAGGCGTAATGGTCTGCCAGTGTTGCGGATCGCCCACCTTGACCGGCATGTTGAACTCCACTTCATCCACCTTCCAACGATACGAGAGTATGCTGGTCGCCGGGTCGAAGCGCAGCTCCAGCACGGGCAGCGCGGTGTGGCGCAGGTACTGGTTGAACTCCGGGGTAAGGTCCTGCGCGGCGTGCTGGTTGAAGTACGCCACCACATCCTCGGTCATGATGGTGCGGTACTTGAACGTCTGGTAGTAGTCGTGGATGAGCTTGAACCACTCCTTGTCGTCATCGACCACGCTTCGCAGCGTGTTCAGAAACAGTGCGCCCTTGAAGTACTGGTCTTCGGTGGGCTGCTTGTTGATGCCGTGTTCGGTGATGATGGGTTCCTGGTTCTTGACCTTCTTCTTGTAGCCATTCACATAGGCGAGCGCGTCGGCCTTGCCGTACATGTACTCGACGTAGAGCCCTTCGATGTAAGTATCCCAGCCTTCGTGGATCC
Source organism: Acidipila sp. EB88 (assembly GCF_003858395.1). Lineage (GTDB taxonomy): Bacteria > Acidobacteriota > Terriglobia > Terriglobales > Acidobacteriaceae > EB88. Next base: position 1,118,522 of record NZ_QWEV01000005.1, read on the forward strand.
ACATATCGGAGGTGTCGCGCGCGGTGACGGCGTTGCCGAACCACTCGTGGCCGCTCTCGTGCACGATGATGAAGTCGAAGCGCATGCTGATGCCCACTCCGGTCCAGTCGCGCCCATAATACCCGTTCTCAAACCGGTTGCCGTAGGTGACGGCGCTCTGGTGCTCCATGCCGGTGTACGGCACCTGGATCAGCTTGTAGCCATCCTTGATGAAAGGGTACTCGCCGAAATAATGCTGGAACGCGTCGAGCATCCCCCTGGCTTGGGCGAACTGCGTTTTTGCTTTTTCAAGATCCGCGGGCAGCGCGTAGAAGTCGACGGGAACGTGGCTGTAGGTATCGCTGAAGTGGCTGTACTTGCCGATATTAAGCGACACGTCATAGCTGTTGATCGGGTAGCTCACATGCCAGTCCCAGCGGGTGTAGCCGTCGGGCAGGTCGGTCTTCGCAACGAACCGGCCATTGGACGCGTCGGTCAGGCCGGTCGGCACCTCGACGGAGATGTCCATGTTCTCGACTTCGTCCCGCCACTGGTCCTTGGAAGGCCACCAGGTGCTTGAGCCATCGTCTTCGCACGCGGTCACAACCCAGGGATTGCCCGCCGGGTCCTTGCCGAAGGTGATGCCGCCGAACCGGCCTACAGCCTTGGGATGGCCGCTGTAGAAGAAGTCCACCGTGTACTCGTTGCCGGCGTGCAGCGCTTCCGGAAAGTTGATGTACACCGCGCCGCCTTCGCGGGTGTACTGGAGCGGCTTGTCGCCCAGCATGATCTTGTCCACGGCAAGATCGGGGTACAGGTCGATCTGGATGCGCGTGCCCTCGCGCAGCATGCGAAAACGGATCTGGTTATCGCCCTGGATGGACTGCGCTGCCGGGTCGACGCGAACGTGGAGCTTGTAGGAAAGCAGGTCATTGTTGGCGCGGTACGGCCCGTATGCGCCGCGCTCGCGGGAAGCCGCGGCGGCTGCTTCTTTTGCCTGCGCGGGTTGCGCCGAGGCGGTCGTGGGTTGTGCGTGGGAGCAGACGGGGAGCAGCAGAATAGCCGCTGAGAAGAAATTCCGAATGAAATACAACATGGCGTCAGCCTACTGGAATCCTGCGGGCAGGCAAGCAGAAACTAGGGCACGGGGTGGACCACCGGCGCTGCAAGAGGCGGCATGGAAAGCAGCACCGCGCGCAGCTCTGCCTTGAGCAGCGAAACAGCGCCGTGCAGGTCGCGCAACATGGCTTCGCGGTCCGTCAGCTCTTCGGCCGAGAGCTTGAGGCCATCTGTAGGTTCGGTGGTTACACTATGCAGGCTCGCACCGCGATGATCGTCATCGTGCTGCAGGCGATGCAGCCGATACCAGGCGTCCTGCAGCGACCGGTAAGGCGCTACATTGTCAGGCAACTGCCCGTCGGTCGCAGCCGGCGTGTGCAGGTAGGTGTCCACGATTGACGGGTAGTGGCTCTCGGCGTTGGGCTGTTCTCCCAGCACCTCGGCCAGCATGTTGTAGGGCGAAAGCAGTACGCGCCGACTCCCTGCGCCGCCCTTGAGCTGCACCGTGGAGAGGGTAAGCGCGCTGACACCCGCGGCCACGCCAAGTGCATTGCCCGCGTGATCCAGGTTACGCGTCAGCTGCATTGCCGATCCCGCCGTGCCCAGCGCTCCACTGATCGCGAAGGTAGCGAGGTTCAACGCGGCATTGCGCTTGTCTTGCTGCGACTGCAGCACGTAGCGACTGTCGCCTGCGTGCGCGGCTTCGGCATCAATGCGCGCCAGCATGTCATCCACATCGAACGATGCGAGCATAACGCGCTCGACAACCTGCTGGCGCAGGGCCAGCGCCTCCACGCTGCTGGCCGCCCCGCGATGGCTCAAGGCATCGAGCTGTTGCAGTGCAGGCGCCAGTGCCAGCGCCTGGATGATAGCGGCAGGCACGGTGGGCGCATGCGCGGCATCCTGTGCCGGGGTCTGCGAAGTTGCTGCGAAGGGTGCACCCGCCGCGCTGCCCTGCGCGGTGGCCATGAGGCACATACCTGCCGCCAACAGCAGGTGTGTGCCCCGGTGCTTCGGTCGGATCAAGCGCTCAGTCCCCCGCCGTGATCTGTTCCGTCTGCTTGGACATCTTGGCCGTGCGCTCGAGCTTGTCCCAGTTGAACGGGCGTCCATCGATGGCGCGCTTCAGCGTCTTGAACAGCACCAGCGAAAACAGTTGCCGATATGAGAAGCGCTGCAACCAGATGTGGAACAGCAGCAGCCCGTCGCCCTTGCTGGAGGGGTGCTTGCGTTCCAATGAAAATGCAAGCGCCGAAGTGACGAAGTCGATCACCAGGAACGTGGCGAAGTACACCAGCAGCTTTTCGAAGTTGCTGGCGCTGGCTGCTTCCGGGTGAAAGTACTTTTGCCAGAGGTAGCTGCCGAGGCCCGCCAGGAACATCAGGTCGATGAAGGGTGAAACCAGCGGCAACAGGATCTGGAAGATCAGGATGTTGGGCAGTGCGAACAGGCCCATGGCGCGGTTGGTGCGGATGGCCTGCTTGTGCTTGAACACCGCCTGCAGGATGCCGAAGGACCAGCGGAAACGCTGGCGCATAAGGCCGCGCGCGGTAACCGGCGCCTCGGTGAATGCAAGCGCGCGATCCTCGTAGATCACCTTGTAGTTCTGCTCCAGCAGGTTCATGGTGAGGTCAGCGTCTTCGGCGACAGTGTTGACCGGGTAGCAACCGCCATCGCGCACGGCACTGGTTCGCCATGCGCCAATAGCGCCGGGCACCACCGTGACCACATTGAACAGGTCGAGAGCGCGCCGCTCGAAGTTCTGGCTGGTGATGTACTCGAGCGCCTGCCAGCGGGTCCACAGGTTCACGCGGTTGCCCACCTTGGCATTGCCGGCTACCGCGCCGATGCGTTCATCGGCGAAGTGACACACCAGCCGCGAGATCGCATCGGGAGCGATGACGGTATCGGCATCGATGCCAACGTAGAACTCCTCAGCAAGGTGCTCGATCGCGAAGTTCAGCGCCTCGGCCTTGCCCGCATTTGGCTTGGTGATCACCGTGACTCGTCCGGAAGCAATCTCTGCCCGATAGGCTTCGCGCGCCACCACGAGTGTTGCGTCCGTTGAGCCATCGTCGATGACGATCACGCGCAGGTTCGGGTAGTCCGAACGAAGCACCGACCGCACCGTGCGCACGATCACGGTCTCTTCGTTGTACGCGGGCACAAGCACGGCGATCTGCGGCTTGAATGGTCCCGGAGGCGTCTTGCGTACGCGGAAGCGATCAATCAATGCGCACACGCCGATGATGAGCAGACGGGTGCTCATCAGCACGTCGCCCACCACGAACACGCCCACCACAAAGTGCGTGATGGAGGAGAACAGGAAGAACGCCGCCGAATCGACGCGCGCCTGCCACCACATACGGGGCGACAGAGCTGGCATCACCTCGGCACGTGTTTTGCCCATCAACTCCGAGACCGGCACAAACTCGTAGCCACGCGCACGCATGGTGGTGATCAGCAACGGCAGCGTTGCGACGGTGACGCTGCGATCGCCGCCACCGTCATGCATCAGGATGATCGACCCACGGAAATCGGGCCTGTCCTTCATCGCTTCGATCTGTTCGAGCACGTGGTCGACGATCTGCTGCGGTGTCTTGCGCGGATGCTCGGCCCAGTCGTCGGTATCGATCTTGTTGCCGATGATGGTGTAGCCCATTTGCTGGATCTGGTAGGCGGGCGCAGCCTGGTCGTTGGTATCGGGCTCCTGGTCAATGGAGTACGGCGGGCGGAAGTACAGGGGCTGCACGCCGAGCTCGGCACCGAAAAGCCGCTCGGTGAGGTTGAGCTCGAGCCGCACCTGGCGATCCGAGACCTCCGAGATATCCGGGTGTGTGTACGTGTGGTTGCCGATCTCGTGGCCTTCGCGCAGATAGCGCTTCAGCAAGCCAACGTTATCGTTCGCGGCCTCGCCGATCACCATGAACGCCGCATGCACGTTGTACTTCTTCAGTACGTCAAGCACGCGCGGAGTCCACGTGGGATCGGGCCCATCGTCAAAGGTCAGCGCCAGCTTCCTGGGGTCGTAGCCGTAGTAGCGCAGCTCAAATGGATGCGGCAGCGACAGCATGGCCTCATCTGTCACGGTGAATTTTCCGGAGTCGAGGAAGACCTGCCGTTGTCCGAACTGCGGCGTTTTCTGGATGCGCAGGATGTCGCCCTCGCCCTGCAGATGGACATCCGCACCGGGGGGAACCGACTGCAACTGGGCAGGCGCATTCGGGTCGGATGGGTGATCCCACACGTTCCATAACGTGGGATCCTCGGAGCCGAGACGCCACAGCGCGAAGGTGCGCAACCCCATCTGGCGCGCAGCGCGCATCTCGTTCAAAGCGGTGACGCCATCCAGAAACCACACCTGGTGGCGTACATGCTCGTCGTCATCGTCGTAGGCGAAGTGCGGGTTCAGTTCATCGCCGTTGAGACTCACGGCAGCGCCGGCATCCGCCGCACGATCCCACGACTCCTGCACTGTTACCGAGTCAGCGCCTTCTACTTTTTCCGACTTGAGCTTGCCCTTGCTATCAATCGGCTGCTGCCAGTCGTAGCCGTAATTGCCGAGGGCCAGCAGGATCTTCTGCTTGGGAATGATCTTGAGCGCGCGGCTGACGTTGTTTTCAAACCAGTCCTGCGAAGCGACGGGCCCCGGCTCGCCGGAGTCCTCGTGCTCGTCGTAGTTCATCAGGATCACGCCGTCGGTGGCCTGGCTCATCGCGCGCAGCTCTGCCGGCTCCGCCTCGGCGGCAACGTTGACGTAGATACGCAGGCCCTTGGCGGCAAAGTCCTGGTGCAGTTCTGCGAGGAACTGCGCATACGCCTTGTGCGACTTGTCCGGCACCTCTTCAAAGTCCATGCAGATGCCGCGGTACCTGGCATTGGCAGAGAGCATCTTGTCGAGATCCACGTGCAGGCGCTCGCGCGCAGCCGGATCCTTCAAGAGGTTGGCCACCAGCTCGCCGTTCCACTTATTGGTCTGCACGTTGTAGTTGTTCAGCATGGGGAAGACTTCGGTCGCTTCCTTGGCCGCGGAGATCACGTGATCTACACGGTTGTCGGGATCGATCCCGTGCACGCCCTGCTTGTCGACCACGTTGTAGAAGTTGGCCGGGTAGTACATGCCGATGGCCTGCAGCGCGCCGTCCGGCCGCGTCAGGTGCAGCCAGTCCGGGAACAGGATGTCGATCTGGTGCACGTGCGCCTTGAACGAGGCGTAGCTCGATTCCTCGTTCGTGTAGAACGCCGCACGCAGGCCTTCATCCTGGTTCAGCGGGATATCAGAGGGGCGCCGGAGTGTCTTGCGATGGGCCGAGTGAACGCCCTTGAGCTTGGTGCCGGCGGCGGGCACGTACGCGTGAAAGTTGCGGCGGCCATCCGGGGCGGCGAGGCCGGGCAAGCTCTGCTTGCGCAGAACACCTGTGATGAACAGCACCAGAACCACTGTGGACAAAATGGCAACAACGTCCAGAACACGCCGCAGGCGCTTCCAGCGTTTCCGCTCCGGATCATAAAAGACGGGCTTCATGCATTCCTTGGGCTACAGTCACGGTGCAACTGACTGGACTCGCTTCATCCTAAATCCACAGCTCTGCGATGCGCAGGCCGGGCGTGACCCATGGCGGCCACACCGCAAGACAGAATCACACCGGCGACCGCGGTCACGGGCGGGTGTGCGATCGCTGCCGCCATGGCCACTGCGACGAACCCGCCCCGGTATGATCCTTGGAATGCCTTTCGCCCGCAACGGATCGCCGCCGACGCATCGGCATGCTGGCGCGCTCGCCGCGCTGCTGTCCCGCTTCGGCTTTCCGGGCCGCATCGTGCTCCCGCTCGTGCTTGGGCTGCTGCTGCGCCTCTGGTTTGTGCACCACGATCCTGACCTCACCGGCGACCCGCTGCTGTACGGGGCGATTGCGCGCAACCTGCTGCAACACGGGGTGTACGGCTTCGCCGCAGGCGCGCCCACACTGATCCGTCTTCCCGGCTATCCGCTATTCCTGGCGGCATGCTTCCAGATCTTCGGCGTCGAGCACTACTACCCGGTGCTGTACCTGCAGGTTGCTGTGGACCTCACGATCTGCTGGGTCCTGTCGCGCGTGGCATTTCGCCTGGCGGCACGGGCGCCCGGGCTGGCCACGGGCAAAGAGCGAGCCGCCGGGGCGGCGCTGTGGCTGGCTGCGCTGTGCCCATTTACCGCCGCGTACACGGCGGCTCCGCTGACGGAGACGCTGGAACTCGCGTCTATCGCGCTGTCCATGTACGGCTTTGTGCGCACGCTCCCGCACCCGGGGTTTGCGGAGGCGGCTGTATCAGCACGAGAGCAGCGGACGTCGCTGCATGCCGGGTGGTTCGCGCTGGCCGCGGGTGCGTGGATCGCAGCGGCTCTGCTTCGTCCGGATGGAGCGCTGCTGGGCGCAGTGCTGTGCCCGGCCCTGGTGTGGTATGGCTGGCGCAGCGGCCAAGCGCGCCAGGCGTTTCGTTTCGGCTGCTACGGGGCGCTCGCTTCCCTGCTGGCGTTTGTGCCGTGGGCGGTGCGCAACGCCCGCACCTTCCACGTGTTCGAGCCGCTTGCCCCGCGCTACGCAACCGACCCGGGAGAGCCCACCAACCCCGGCTTTCAGCACTGGACCAAGACCCTTTGCGCCGACCTGGTGTGCACCTCGGAGGTGTACTGGGCTGCAGATGACGACCGCATTGGACTGGCGCAGCTGCCGAGCCGGGCGTTCGACTCGCCACAAGAGCTGCGCGCGACCGCGGACCTGCTCGCTGACTACAACCGCACGACCACGATCACGCCCGCGCTCGATGCACGGTTTGCGGCACTGGCGGCAGAGCGCACCGCCCGGCACCCGTTGCGCACCCGTGTGGCATTGCCGCTGCTGCGACTTGCCGACATGTGGTTCCGGCCGCGCGTTGAGCTGTTCAGCATCGACCTGCGCTGGTGGAACTACGCCGCGGAAGGCCCGGATACGGTCCTGGCCTGGAGCTTTGTGCTGCTCAACGGGCTTTACCTGGGGCTGGCGGCGATGGGCGCATGGCGCCGGCCGCCGCTACTGGGAGTGTTTGTGGCATTCACGGTGCTGCGCTGCGCCCTGCTGCTCACGATCGAAGCACCCGAGCCGCGCTACACGCTGGAGTGCTTCCCCATGATCCTAGTGCTGGGCGGCATTGCTGTGGCGCACGGACGGGCGCGTGGCGCGCACAGCAGGGACTAAACAGGGCAAGCCGCCTGCGCGGCTCGCGGCAGCTACTTGCGGATGACGTTGGTTCCCTTGGGGATATCGAGCTTGAACGCGCTTTCGGGCGCGCTGTTGAGCTTGATCTTCGAGTAAGTCGCTGTGCGGTTATCCCCGCCCGGCGTGTAGAAGACCTGCTTGAGCGAGGTGGCCGTGGCAGGATCGATCCAGATCTCCACCCTGGAGAAGATCGGGTCGGGCCCCGCATGCTTCGGCACCAGTCCCAGCTTCGTGACCGGGGTGCCATCGATGGTCTCGGTCCCGCCGTAAGTGACGTTCCAGTTGCTCTCGAGATCCTTGCCGCTGCCGCCGAAACCGAGCGTGACGTAGGCCTCGAACTGCTGCTGATTCTTGCCGCCCTGCAGAATGGTCTCCTGCTTGATCTTGGGCTCGTAGAGCGCCACCTCGCCGTTGCGGAACAGCACGTCCTTGGGCGAGGGCTGGCCATCATCAGTCAGCACGTGCGCGGCCATGGCCGTTTCCTTGCCCGTACGGCGAAAGGCAATTTCGCCCTTCTGCACTTCGTGCTCCTGCACCACCACCGTGAGTTGGTCCCACGCGAACTCTGCCTGCGCCGACTGGAACCGCGCGGCCGCCGCGTCCATCTGGGCCAGCACCTTGCTCAGCCGCGGGTCGGGCGCGCCCTGCGCATACATCTGCGCGGTAAAGGCTCCGGGCACACCTGCAAGCAGGAAGCACGCCCCTGCCAGTGCTCTCAGTATCGGTTTCATTGTCACGTTGTCTCCCCATCCGCAGCGAAGCTGATCCACCGGATCGCTTCGCAGGCGGGTCGTGCTTAGCGGTGCGCCCACACCTTGTACGCTGTTACCTTGCCGCTCTCATCCTTGAGCGGCTCCCAGCGATCCACCGTGACCGGGCCGGACACGGGCTCGATCGCGGTGGCCAGCGGTGCTTCCATCTGGCGGGCCATCATGCCCCTGGCCGGCTGCACCTGGTCTGCCGGCACCTCGTACACGGCGCCCGCTTCCGTTGGACGCACCAGCACCATGGAGGGCGACAGGTGATCCGCAACCGGGTGATCGTGGTACTCGAACACGTGGGGTGAGATGAACAGGAACAGCAGGATCAGCGACACCATGACGTCGTAGTGAAAGCTGCCCCGGTCGTACTTCCAGAAAATGTAGTTCTTGATCAATCCCACGTGCGCGGCTCCCGTTTCAACGAGGTTCTAGCGGCGGTTCGACCGCGGTGCAATCACCGTGGTCCCACCCATATATGGTTGCAACACCAAAGGGACGCGGATGGTACCGTCGGCCTGCTGGTAATTTTCCATGACCGCCACCCAGGTGCGACCCACCGCCAGCCCTGAGCCATTGAGCGTGTGCAGGTGCTCGGCCTTGCCCTTGCTGTTGCGGAAGCGGATATTGGCCCGGCGTGCCTGGAAGGCTTCGCAGTTCGATACGGACGAGATCTCGCGATACGCACCCTGGGCGGGCAGCCACACCTCAAGGTCAAACGTCTTGGCCGCGCCGAAACCCATATCGCCGGCGCAGAGCAGCATGCGGCGGTAGGGCAACTCCAGCAGTTCCAGCACGCGCTCGGCATCGCGGCACATCTGCTCGTGCGCGGCGGCGCTCTCCTCGGGCTTTGCGAACTTGACCAGCTCCACCTTGGAGAACTGGTGCTGGCGGATCACCCCGCGCACGTCGCGACCGTACGAGCCGGCCTCGGACCGGAAGCACGCAGTCAGCGCGGTGACGGAAAGCGGCAGTTCGGCGGCGTCCACGATCTCGTCGCGCAAGAGGTTGGTGAGCGGCACCTCCGCCGTGGGGATCAGCCAGTGATCGTTGTCGCGCAGGACGCCCGGCATGTAGCCCTCGGCATCCACGCAGCGGAACAGGTCTTCTTCAAACTTGGGCAGCTGCGCGGTACCGAACAGGGACCGGCTGTTGACCATGAGCGGGGGCGCCACCTCGGTGTAGCCGTGTTCGCGGGTCTGCAGGTCCAGCATCCACTGGCCCAGCGCGCGTTCGAGGCGAGCGCCGTCGCCCCAGTACACGGCAAACCGCGCGCCCGAGAGCTTGGCCGCGCGGGCCAGGTCGAGCACGCCCAGAGCCTCGCCCAGCTCGTAGTGCGGCTTGGGTTCGAATGGAAACTCAGGCGGGGTACCCCATCGCTTGAGCTCCACGTTGGAGTGCTCGTCGGTACCCTGGGGTACGTCGGCGGCCGGCAGGTTGGGCAGGCTGGCAAGCGTGGCTCGCAGCTCTTCCTCGGCGGCCGAGGCCGCCTGCTCCAGTGCTTCGCCCTCGGCCTTGAGCCGCCGCACTTCGTTCATGATGGCGGTGGCGTCGGTGCCGGCGCGGCGAGCGCGGGCTACCTCGTCACTGAGGTTGTTGCGCTCGGCCTTGAGGCGCTCGGCCTCGGTAATGCGGGCCCGCCGGTGCGCATCCAGGCGGTGGAAGTCGCCCAGCACGGCATCGGGGTCGAGCCCGCGCGCGCGCAGGCGCTCCTCCACCAGGGGGAGATTGCCCCGGAACATATTCAGATCGTGCATACAGGGCTATCTTACCCACTGCCGAATGATTCTGCGGCGGCCACCATGGTGAGCAGGAGCAGCAGCAGAACGAACAGGATGGCGAGCAGCAGTCGCTGGTTCATCAGGTCGATGCGCGACGGCCGCGTGGAGCCGCGCGGCAAAGGTGGCCGGAGAGCCGCGATCTCGCCCTTGCGAAGGTTCTTGCGGGCCGGGTTTGTACCCTCCGCGCGCGGCGTCACGCCACCCTCCTGCATGGGCAGGAGCGGATGCCGAGGCCACGGGCGCGCCAAGGCTGCCCTGCATGTTCAGGAGTTCCCGGAGCCCGGCTGGTCCAACAAACAAGTGCCCGGTGCAGGCTCTGGGTGAACATGGATCCCTCCGTACGAAGACGCGGCTGCCAGTGGCGCGTAGCCCACAAACGCCCGCTGTTTTTTCTGCAGACGCACTGCGCAAAGCTTCCGCCTACGCGGGATCCGGATTTGGCGGCTTATGCCGACCCGTTGCCCTTCCCCAGCCGGGCTGTTTTTACGCGACGGGGGTCTGCCGCCGCTGCACCGCGGGCGGGTATGCTCATGCCAGCGGCATGGGCGGCGCATCACTAAAGCCTGAGAGAGCACGGAAGAAAAGCGGCTGCACATACGGGCGGTGTAAGCGCCGCACCCAGGTCGCCCGTCTCTACGGACATGGAGCATGCGTTGGAATCCAACTTCGGGGTGACAGAGGCACAGGCGGTCCCCTCGGCTCTTGACGACATCGAGACACTGATGCAGGTGCATCGGACACGCATCCTGCGATTTGTAATGCTCTCCATCCGCGATGCCGACGCTGCCGCTTCCATCACGCAGGACTGTTTTTTGAAGGCGTACCGCTATCGTGCGCAGTTTCGCGGGGAGTGCGCGATCAGTACCTGGCTGATCCGCATTGCATACCGGCTCATCTGCGATCACACGCGCACCGAGCGTTTCCGCTTCTGGAAGAGGGTGCAGGCCAACGCTGTGGACGCGCAGGAGATGGCGAACTCACTACCGCAGGGTGGCAGTTCGCCAGAGAGGCACGCGATCGCACAGCAGCAGGTGCAGGCGGTGTTTGCTTCGCTCGAGCATCTGAGCGACCGGCAGCGCGCGGTGTTCACCCTGCACTTCATCGACGAAATGACCGCGGACGAGATCGCCACCAGCCTGACGATCCCGGTCTCCACGGTGAAAACGCACCTTTACCGGTCCATAGCCAAGATGCGCAAGGTTCTGGGGGCACAGGTATGAACGCACATTTGAACGACGAAGCGTTTGCGGCGCTGCTGGCCGGAGAGCAGGTGGAGTCTGCGACACACCACCTGACCCTCTGCGCCCACTGCCGCCAGGAGTTGACGTCCGCGCGTCTCGCGCTGGGCCAACTGCGGATCGCAAGTATCGACTGGAGCGAGGCACAGCAGTTTGCCCGCCCCGTGGCACCCGCACAAAGTCCGGGCATGGCCTGGCGCATGCCGCGTTTCGCTCTGGCCGGGATTGCACTCGCCGTGTTGATCCCGTCGGCGTGGTTTGCCCACCTGGAGCAACGCGAGGCGGCGCAGCGCACAGCGGCGACCCTGGCCGACCACACTCGGGATGACCAGTTGCTCAACGCGGTTCGCCGGGAACTTGCCGAAGAGGTAGCGCCCTCGATGCAGCCGCTGATGATCGATCAAACGGCCACACAGCCGGAAGATGCGCCATCGCAGCAGGAATAGGCACGATTTACAGCAAGACACTTATAAGACGAAACAAGGAGAGATCACATCGTGAAAATGAAGCATGGTTTTACTACGCGAGGCTTGCTGCTGTGTGTTTTGCTGGCCGGGGGCACCGCCGCCCTGGCCCAGCATGATGGACCGCCCGATCACGGTGGGGATCCGGGTGCGGGGTTCGGCCACGGGCCGGGACCTTCGGAGTTTCACCCCCACGGCATGGCATCTATCCTGCCTCCGGGCCGCTGGTGGAATGATCCCAGGATGATCCAGGATCTCGCATTGACGGCTGACCAGCGCACCAAGATGGACGGCATCCTGACCACGCACCGGCTCGAGTTGATTGACGCGGTAGCCGCAACGGAAAAGGCCGAGGTCCTGCTGGATCCTCTGGTTGCCTCGGACAAGCCCGATGAACCGGCCATCCTCGCCCAGATCGGCAAGGTCGCGGAAGCGCGGGCCAACCTTGAAAAGGCACATGCGCGCATGCTGCTGGCACTCCGCGCACAGTTGACGCACGACCAGTGGGCAAAGCTGCAGACGCGCCGGCCGCCCATGCACGATCCGCACAATGGCCCGGGGCATGACGGCCAGGGTGACAGGGGCGGCACATTCGGGGGTCCGCCTAATGGCGGCGATGGCTCCCACGGGCATGGCGATCATGCCGGACCCAGCGATCATCCATCTCCCGGCGCCGAATAAGGCTGGCAGCAGCAGCAGCGGCGACTCGCCGGGCTCTCCCCGCCTGATCGCCGCCGGCCGACTGGAACCCGCATGCGTCCACGCTCCGGGAGGCTGGGCCTTAAGCCGTGCTTTGCGTATTCACCATCGTTTCTGCTCGTATGCAGTGAGGTTCGCGCGGGCGATGCACCCGGGCCGCCGCCCGGGTGCTAGTAAACTTATTGATGTAACGGATCGTCTCCCCTGACAAAGTCATGGAGACAATGGAGTCGCACCCCGCCTTGCCAGTCAAAGAACGGATGCAGATGTCTTCGGATCCTTCGCAGACCTCCGCCCGACTCCCAGAACAGCCCGGCTCCCATCCGGCTTTGAGCGCGCCGGTTACGCGCTGGCTCCGCATCGCCCTTGCCGCGTGGTTGTTCGCCTGCCTGGCCGCCCTGGTGCACGCAACGCTTCACTGGCGCATGGTGAACGATCCCTCGCAGATCAGCTACATCTGCTTCCTGATCGACCACGGCATGGCTCCCTACCGGACCATCATCGAGATGAACATGCCGGGGATCTACTTCACAAACTGGACCGTGACGCACCTGCTGGGATCAAGCGACCTGGCGTGGCGAGCGTTTGACCTTTCGCTGAGCGCCGTCGCCCTCGGCGCCATGATCGTGATCGCCAGGACCTACGACTGGCTGGGCGGCCTGTTTGCCGGGGCATTGTTCGTGCTGTTCCATGGTCGCGACGGCGCAGGCCAGCAGGGGCAGCGCGACCTGATCATCTCGGTATTGTTCTTGGTCGCCTACGCCTGCATCTTCGAGGCGCTGCGCAGGAACAAGCCTTCCCTATTCTTCCTGTTCGGGCTTTGCGCGGCCACGGCCGGCACCATCAAGCCGCCGGCCCTTGTGTTTGCGGCCCTGCTACTGGGGGTGGTGTGCCTGCACCTGCGCCATGAGCGCAAGCCCTTCGCGCGGCCCGTGCTGTTGAGCGCGGCCGGCATGCTGCTGCCGCTTGCCACAACCGCTGTGCTGCTGGCTCGACTGGGCTCGCTTGCTGCATTCTGGCACACGGTACGCACCATGCTGCCGTACTACGCGACCCTGGGCCGCGAATCGGTCCATTCGCTGCTGGCATCTTCGGTCACGTCCTCGATCAGCACCCTGTTTGCCCTTGGCCTGCTGGTGGCGGTGCTGCAGCGCAATGGCTGGAACTGGGAGCGCAAGCTGCTGCTGCTCGGCGTCGCTTTCGGCTACGCCTCGTACCTGGCCCAGGGCAAGGGCTTCACCTACCATCGCTACCCAATCGTGGCGTTCCTGCTGATCTGGGTCGGCGTGGAGTGCGCCACGGCCTTGCGCGGTTCTGTGCTGCCACGCGCGCTGGCGTACACAACGCTGCTTTACGGCGCGGTGGTGGCCCCGATGTACGTGGCGCGCGCAAGCCGCGTCGTGTGGGATGAGGCCTTCAACCAGGCGCTGCAGCATGACCTGGTTGCACTGGGCGGGTCGTCGCTGTCCGGGTCGGTGCAGTGCATCTCGATGGCCGCGGACTGCGATACCACCCTGCTGCGCCTCCACCTCGTGCAGGCGACCGGGCTGATGTATGACTACTTTCTCTTCGGCAGCGACAGCTACCAGGTGATTCGCGAGAGCCGGCAGCGCTTTCGGGCGCAGTTCCAGCAGAATCCGCCGCGAGTCGTGGTGTTGGGACGGTACCTGTATCCCGAAAAGACAGATGACTATTCCAAGCTGCAGCGGTGGCCGGAGTTCGCCCGGTACCTGAATGCTCACTACACCCTCTATGACGATCGGCACTTCGCTCCTGCCGAATGCGGCTTTCGCGGGTTCCGCGTCTATGTGCTTCGAAGCTCCAAACCGCCCGCGCCTGCTGCGTTTGCTTCAGACGCAGCAATGCGCGCACAGAGCACAGGCTTCTAGAATGAGAGACGCATGCTGAATGGCAAGAAAATCACGGTCGTGCTGCCTGCTTACAACGCAGCACGCACTCTCAGGCAAACGGTGTCTGAGATTCCGCGCGAGATCGTCGACGACATCATCCTGACGGACGACTGCAGCAGCGACGGCACGGCGCAGATGGCCTGCGAGCTTGGGCTGCACACGCTGCGCCACGACAACAACCTGGGTTACGGCGGCAACCAGAAGACCTGCTACGCGGCTGCGCTCGAGCGCGACGCGGACATCGTGGTCATGCTGCATCCGGATTACCAGTACACGCCAAAGCTCGTGTGCGCCATGGCCAGCATGATCGCCTATGACGAGTTCGACGTTGTGCTGGCCTCGCGCATCCTGGGAAAAGGCGCGCTGATCGGCGGCATGCCCCGGTACAAGTACGTTGCCAACCGCTTCCTGACGCTGGCGGAGAACCTGCTCACGGGTCAAAAGCTTTCGGAGTACCACACCGGCTACCGGGCGTGGGGACGCAAGGTGCTGGAGCGCCTGCCGCTGCTGGCATGCTCGGATGACTTCGTGTTCGACAACCAGATGCTGGTGCAGTGCATGCAGTTCGGCTTCCGCATCAGCGAGATCGGCTGCCCCACTCGCTACTTTGCCGAGGCATCGTCCATCAACTTCAAGCGAAGCGTGATTTACGGCATGGGTGTTCTTGGCACCGCGGCGCGCTACCGGTTGTCGCACATGGGCATGGCCCAGCCGGCGTTTCTGCAGGACCAGGCGTCGCAAAGGTTGTCCGCGCGTTCGCACAAACCGATCCACGTGGCGCTTGCCGGCGCAGTTCCCGCGCTGCCGGTTGCGGAACGCGAAGAGAATGGAGCAGCGCGCGCAAACCGGGGTGCAGCATCGAACGGTGCACTGCATGCTGCATTTGCAGCACCCAAGCTCGCACGCATGGCGCCTAATGGGAAAGCCAGCGGCGGCCTGGGCGATCAAACTACCCGGCAGGGACTGACGGCCGCCCACGAGTAACGCTGCCCTTAGGCCTGCTGGCTAGTAGCTGGTGGAGGGGTTCCGGGGGATGAGGCGTTCGCGCTGCCGTCCCTGTACGACCCAGGCCAGCGACAGCAGCAGGATCAGCGCGATGATCACCTGCGAGCCGACGCAGTACAGGCACCATACCTCAAGTACGTGGCGCTCGATGTTTGTGAGGTACAGCGCGTAACAGAAGCCGAGCGCGGCGCTCACCAGCAGCAGCTTGCGCAGTCCAAAGAGCGCGAGCCCAAGCAGCACTACGTACCCTGCGATGCCCACCGCTGCCACCGGCAAGCCATGAACCGGACCAAGGTTCACCAGGGCGAAGCGGCTGTGGTTCACGATTCCACAGTCCCAGTGCGCATTGATATCGCAGGGCTCGACGTCGGTGGAGTAGTGGACCCGCAGGGCGAGCGACGATACGATGATGCCTAGAGCGGCAAGGAAAGCGAGCAGAATGCGCATAGTGAGGGACAACTCTCCCGGGCAGCGACTGGTCGCAGGCTGCTTTCCTGAGTTTACAACCGGGCAGGTGCTGCGCTGCAGGCGGCCCGGGCTGGAAAAGACAGAACCGATGGAGAAGGCAGAGACCATGAGCCGGAAGACCCAAGGACGAAAGCAAACCCAGCAGCGGGCACACTGGAGCACGCTCAAGAAGGCAACGGCAGCGCTCGCCCTGGCAGCAGGTATCTGGGCTGTTCTGCCGTCCAGCGCGCAGGCGCAGTTCTCGCAGACTCCGCAGGTACCCGCGGGCATGATGGACTCGCCCGCGCTGAAGCCGCCCACCGGCGCCAACGTCGCCATCGTCGAGTTCTCAGACCTGGAGTGCCCGGCCTGCGCGGCTGCGAACCCCACCCTCATGTCTGCCATGGCCAAGTACAAGGTGCCGTGGCTGCGCCACGACTTCCCGCTGCCGCAGCATAACTGGAGCTTTGGCGCCGCAGTCGATGCCCGCTGGTTCGATGAGAAGTCTCCTAAGATCGGCGACGCGTATCGTGATGCTGTTTTCGCGGCGCAGCAGTCGATCAGCACCAAGGACGATCTGGACCAGTTCACGCAAAAGTTCGCACAGCAGCACGGCGTGCAGATGCCGTTCGTGGTCGATCCGCAGGGCAAGCTGGCCGACAAGGTCAACGAAGACAAGGATCTTGGACGCCGCCTTGGCGTGAACCGTACCCCCACGATCTGGGTAGTAACGGCGCACTCGCATGACCCCGGCCACTCTTTTGTGCAGGTGACGGACCCTACCCTGCTGTTCTCCTACCTGGACCAGGCAGTCTCCTCGACCGCGGCCCCCGCCGCGGCAGCACACAAGAGCCACAGCAGCCGCTAGCCGAAAGAGCCCCGCGCCCGCGGGGCTCTTTCGGTTGAAGGGGCGCGGCCGAACCATCAGGCGTTCGGCTCTGGCAGGGACTGCCTGCTTGCTCGTACACTAAGCCGTATCGACGTACCGCGCGAGAGGCTGACTGATCGTGCGAAGGAGCTTTCCACCCATGGCCACCAAGACTGCTGTTCCTGTTGAAGCCGCGTTTCAGAGCGAAATCGCCGAGTGGATCGAAGCGTTCGATGAAGTGATCGTTGCCGAAGGAGCCGAACAGGGCGCCACGCTGATGGAAGCGCTCCGCAAGCGCGCCGGCGAAGCAGGCATCCAGAGCCCCGGTGAGCTCGTCACGGACTATCGCAATACCATCCACAAGCACGAAGAAGTGCCCTACCCGGGCGACCGCGACCTGGAGCGCCGGGTGGAGTCGCTGATCCGCTGGAACGCGATGGCGATGGTGCACGGGCAGAACAAGAAGGACGCCGGTATTGGCGGTCATATCGCCACCTACTCCTCGCTCGCGACGCTGCTGGAGGTTGGCTTCAACCACTTCTTCCGCGCCAAGTACGGCGAGCAGCCGGGCGACTTTATCTACTTTCAGGGCCATGCCTCGCCGGGCGTCTATGCCCGTGCTTTCCTCGAGGGCCGCTTTGACGAAGAGCGCCTGCAACACTTCCGCCACGAGCTGCGCGGCAAGCCCGCATTGTCGAGCTATCCGCACCCGTGGCTGATGCCGGACTTCTGGCGCTTCCCTACTGTGTCAATGGGCATCGGTCCGCTCAATGCCATTTACCAGGCGCGCTTCATGCGCTACCTCGAGAACCGCTCGCTGATTGAAAAGACCCCGCGTAAGGTGTGGGCGTTCGTGGGCGACGGCGAGACAGACGAGGTCGACACCCTGGGTGCGCTGACCATGGCCTCGCGCGAGAAGCTCGACAACCTCGTGTTCGTGGTGAACTGCAACCTGCAGCGGCTCGACGGCCCGGTGCGCGGCAACATGCGTGTGATCGATGAGCTCGAAGGCGTGTTCCGCGGCGCCGGCTGGAATGTGCTTAAGGTTGTGTGGGGTTCGGACTGGGACAAGCTGTTCGAGCGTGACCACTCCGGACTGCTGCTCCAGCGCATGGAAGAGTGCGTGGACGGCGACTACCAGGCGTACAAGGCCAAGGGCGGCGCGTACCTGCGCGAGCACTTCTTTGGCAAGTACCCGGAGCTGCTCGAACTGGTTGCCGATTACACGGATGACGAACTGATCCGCCTACATCGCGGCGGCCATGATCCGGCCAAGATCTACAACGCGTACAAGCGCGCGACCGAGCACGTGGGTGGCCCGACCGTGATCCTGGCGAAGACGGTCAAGGGCTACGGGCTGGGTTCGACGCAGGCACGCAACGCCTCCCACCAGGAGAAGAAGCTTACCGACGATGGGCTGCTGGCGTTTGTGAAGCAGTTCGACCTGCCGCTGACCGATGAGCAGGCCAAGGACGCAAAGCCCTACAAGCCGGCAGCCGACGCACCGGAGATCGTGTACATGCAGCAGCGCCGCAAGGAGCTGGGCGGCTACCTGCCGGCCAGGACCGTGCCTGCGCGCAATTTCAAGGCACCCGAGCTTGCGTTCTTCGGCGAGTGGACGGCCGGCTCCAAGGGTCGCGAAGTATCGACCACCATGGGATTCGTGTCGATCCTGCGTGCGCTCATGAAGGACCCCAACATCGGCAAGCTGATCGTCCCGATCGTGCCGGATGAAGGCCGCACGTTTGGGCTTGAGTCCGCGGTCCGCCAGGTGGGTATCTACGCGAGCGAAGGCCAGAAGTACAAGCCGCACGACGCGGACGTGATGCTGTACTACCGCGAAGAGCAGGACGGGCAGATTCTCGAGGAAGGCATCACCGAGGCCGGTTCAATGGCGTCGTTCACGGCAGCCGGCACGGCGTACTCCAACTACAACCTGCCCACGATTCCGTTCTACATGTATTACTCGATGTTCGGGTTCCAGCGCGTTGGCGATATGATCTGGGCGTTTGCCGACTCGCGCGGCAAGGGCTTTTTGATGGGCGGCACCGCGGGCCGTACGACCATGCTGGGCGAAGGGCTGCAGCACCAGGATGGCCACTCGCACCTGCTCGCCTCGACCGTGCCGACGTGCCTGAGCTATGACCCGGCCTACGTGTACGAGCTGGCCGTGATCCTGCAGGACGGCATTCGGCGCATGTATGCCGAAGGCGAGGATTGCTTCTACTACCTCACCATGTACAACGAGGACTACGCGATGCCAGCCATGCCGGCGGATGTCGATGGCAAGTCGGTGCAGGAAGGCATCCTGCGCGGCATCTATCGGCTGCAAACCGCCCCTGCCACTGCGCAGTCTTCTGCGCCCCCGAAAAAAGGCAAAGGCGGCCCCGTGGCGCAGCTGCTGGGTTCCGGTCCGATCCTGAACGAGGTGCTCAAGGCACAGGCGATCCTTGCTGAAAATTATGGCGTCGCTGCCGATGTATGGAGCGTCACCAGCTGGAACGAGCTGCGCCGCGATGCACTGGAGGCCGAGCGTTGGAACCGGCTGCACCCGGCTGACGCGGAGCGCCAGCCCTACCTGCTGGGCGCGCTCGGCGATGCCAAGGGCCCGATCGTGGCCGCCAGCGACTACATGAAGACACTACCGGATCAGCTGGCTCCCTGGCTGGGCGGCCGTCTCGTCACCCTGGGCACCGATGGCTTTGGGCGCTCGGACAACCGCGAGCACCTGCGCCGCCACTTCGAAGTCAACGCCGCATCCATCGTGGCAGCGACGCTCTCGAAGCTGGCACGCGATGGGGCATTCGACAAGACCCGCGCCCAGGCTGCCTTTGCCGAGCTTGGCTTGGACACGGAAGGCACCAACCCGGCCCGCATGTAGTCAGGGCACAGTCAGGCCCTGTGCTCGTAAGCAAAAAGCCCTTCCGCGATCTTCAGACGCGGGAGGGCTTTTGCATGCACGAAACATCAGAGTCTGCCGGTGCCGTTATGATCGTGCCCATGCATCGCAGAGACGTTTTGCGCACGCTTGGCATGGCCGGGGTACTCTCGCAACCGGGCATGCGCGCCCTTGCCTCCTTTGCCCCGGCGAGTCCGACCGGAGGCACCCCGGAGGCTCTGCCGGACCAGGCCCGTATCTTCGCCAATCAACTCGGGTATCGCACGGGCGATCGCAAGCAGGCCACGGTGAGGCTCCCAGGCCACAGCGCGGGAGTACCGGAGGGTGCGTCCGCGCGGCCCGAGTTCCTGGTTCGCTCCATCAGCGACAATGCCATCGTGTTGCGAGGCAGGCTGGGAGCGCCGATGGACGATGAAGCGTCAGGCGACCGCTGCCTGGTGGCTGACTTTTCTGGTTTGCAGACCGATGGCACCTACCGGGTGGAGGTCGCTGACCTGCACGGCGAACCCTTCACCATCGCGCAGCGAGCCTACCGGGACGCGCTGCGACTGAGCATGCGAGCTTTCTATGGCCAGCGGTGTGGCTGCGCAGTTGACCTCGGCGGCGGCTACAAGCATGCAAGCTGTCACCACGATGGGGCGTACCATCCCACCTCCGGCAGGAGTGGCACGCTCCCGAACACCGGTGGCTGGCACGACGCCGGCGATTACGGCCGGTACATCGTCAACTCCGGCATCAGCACCGGCACTCTGCTGTGGGCGTGGGAGCTGTATCCAAGAGCGGTGCAGTCGCTGTACCTCGGCATCCCGGAGAGTGGCGGCAAGCTGCCGGACTACCTCGCCGAAGTGCACTGGAACCTGAAATGGATGCTGTCGCTGCAGGACGCCGACGGCGGCGTGTGGCACAAGCAGACCAGCGAACACTTCTGCGCGTTCATCCTGCCGGAGGCGGACAAGCTCGCGAGCTACGTGATCGGCACCGGGAGCGAGCCGTTCAAAAGCACCAGCGCGACAGCGGACCTTGCGTCCGTCATGGCGATTGCGGCGCGGTGTTACCGGCCCTACGATGCGTCGTTTGCCGCGCACTGCCTCGCCGCAGCGCGCAAAGCCTGGACCTGGGCGAGCCAGCATCCCGACGTGCCGTTCACCAACCCACCGTCCATCGGGACCGGCGGCTACGGCGATCCGCACTGCGGCGATGAGCTGGCTTGGGCAGCGGCCGAGCTGTGGCGCACCACGGGGGAAGCTCCGTACGAGCAGGCCTTTGTAGCCGCGCTGCCGGCGGAGCTCACCCTCGGCGCACCAGGCTGGGCCGATGTGCTCTCGATGGCGTGCTGGACCTATGCGCTCTCCGAGCGCCCGGGCACTCCGGCGATCAAGAGCAGGATCCACACAGCGACGCAGGCTGCCGCCGCAACCCTGGTGGCGCGCAGCAGCAGGAGCGGCTACGGCAACACACTGGCGATCGCGGACTATAACTGGGGCTCCAACTCTGTGGCGGCAAACCAGTCGCTGCTGCTGCTCGTCGCGGATCGTCTTAGCCCGGACCCGGACGTGCGCGCTGCGGCGCTCGGCAACCTGCATTATCTGCTCGGCCGCAACTGCCTCGACGTGAGCTGGGTGACGCAGCTCGGCACGCGGTCCTTTCTCCATCCGCATCACCGGCCCAGCGCAGCCGACGGCATCGCAGCCCCATGGCCAGGATTGCTTTCGGGTGGGCCGAACGCACACGGCGGCGACCCGGTGGCGGACAAACTGCCCCGGCAGCCGCCCATGCGCATGTGGATCGACGACGAGCGAGCTTACTCCATGAACGAAATCGCCATTAACTGGAATGCGCCACTTGTTTTCCTTCTAGCAGCAGCCAATAGCTGAAAGGTGGAAGGCGATACAACTGAAAGTTGGAGAGACTATCACCGATAAAGACTTATGTGACTGCCGGCGCTATGCCGAGAATAACTAAAGGTACCTAGTTTTGTAGCGCGTCGGACAGAGACACGGCACATCGTTCAATGATCATCGCTTTGCCGCGCACGTGGGGGAGGTCGCTCATGACTGCTTTGCCGCAAAGAGCGATCACGCCTGAGACAACGAAGAGCATCTTGCTGGTCGGCCGGGATGCAAACCTTCTTTGTTCACGACGGTTACTGCTCGAGAAGCCCGGCTTTGAGGTTATTGATGAAGCTCCGCTAAGGGCGCTGGAGTTTCTTGGTTGCCGCTTCTTCCATGTCGCCGTGCTTTGTCACACCCTGAAATCATTTGAGACGGCGCAGATCTGCCAGCAACTACGAGCCAGGCATCCTCAGACACGCATCATCCTGATCTGCAAATATGACGACGCAGCCTTCGCCGAGTTTGAAGAAGGAATAAGTTTCGCCTGGGGACTGGATCCTGCCTGCCTGTTACGGCTTGTTGTGAGTGCCGCATACGCCAATTCACTTACGGAACGTTAACGCGAACCTTGCTCTCTGCATGCAGTACAGAGAGCGAACGGCTCAGGAGGTCAAGCTTGAAGCTACCCAGAAAGCCGGTTCGCATCATCGACGCAGACGTGATCAAGGAAGGCGTCATCATCAGCTTCTCCGATGGCCAGTCTGTTCTTTTTCATGCCGAGTTCCTGTATGAGCGTCAGGACCACGATCACAATGTGGGCCTGACGGGTGCGCGCGACGATAAAGAAGATCGCGACGGCGCCGCGGATTGAGAGCGCGGCGCTACCGGGTACGCTTTGTCTACTTACTTATCTGCAGGCGCACGATGCAGCAGTGGGCCGAGCTGGTCTGAGAACGCATTCTTCTGCCCAAGGTCGTCGTCAATCGTCCAGAACATGGCGCCCAGCAGGTCCGGGTACCCACGCTCACGATGAAGGGTGTACGGCGTTGTCAAGGATGAGCGGCCGCTGAGCAGGAACTCCATCGATTGCTTCACCAGCAGCGGCGTGTCGTAGTCGGTCAGGAACCCAACGGCCACCTTGGATGGCGGCATAGGCGGAAAGAACCTTGTCCCGGCCGGGAAGCCGCGCAACAATAACTCCGTCAAAGCAGCGTGGTAGCCGATGGTGTGCGACTGGTGCACTTCCCCATCCAGGCCTTCCATGGGCGGCGTGTTGTAGTCCTGCACGTCCACAAACGACAGGATGTCGCGCAGCGCATAGGTGATTGGCAGGTACGAGCCGAACTGGCCGCCGTACGAGACAGCCCCGGCCGGCAACTGCGGGCCTTCAGGAACCAGGCTGAGCATAAAGCCCGGGCCGAAGTGATCGTGTAACTGCCGCAGCCCCGCGATGAGGTTCACGATGGACGGGGTGGTCGGATGCTCGAAGTCCGTGTCCCCTGGCTGCACCACGAGCGATGGCGTTTCAAAGTCGATATCCACCCCGTCAAATCCGTATTCCGCAACAATGCTGGTGACAGATGCGACGAAGTTGGGAATGTTCGCCTTGTCCGCAAGGGTGAAGTACTCCCCGCCACCGCCGAGCGAGACCATGACCTTACGACCCTGCGCTTTCATCTGCGCTATGTCCGCCTTCAACTCCGCGGCATCCAGTCCATTGGGCGGAGCAAAGCGAAGCTGCCCTTCGGGGCCATGCTTGTCGGGGCTGGCGAAGGCAACAATCACGATGTCCCACTGCGGCGAGACGGCGTGCAGCGGCAGGGCGGTGTGGCCGGGTCCGTGCCCGGTCCAGTAGCCGATCAGGCGATGCCCGGTCTGGTTGGGCGTGTCAGCGGGGACGGGCGTTGCGCTGGGGGTGGCTGCTGCGTGCTCCATGCGCGTGCACGGTGTCGGCAGTGCTGTGAGCGCATGGTCGTCCGGGAAGCTCAGACGCGTGCCGAGATCATCACCCGGCCCGACGTACCAGGGCAGCAGCGCTACGTTCTGCAGGTGGAACGTGCTCGCGCCCTGCCGCGCCACGAACCCGCGCGATGCAGGGATGTTGTTCTTGAGGTTGGTGTCGGTCGGCTCCAGCAGAAAGTAGGACGAACCGATGCCGGTGCCGCCACAGTCCTGGCTGTTCTGCTTGCCGGCGAAGTGCCAGGATGGCACCGCGTTGCCGGGCTCGGTCACGTTGTAGCCGTAGTGCTGCGGGTTATGCTTCGGGTCATAGAAGAACTCGGCGAGCTGCTGCGTCAGCGGCTGTACATCCTGCGCCTCTACCAGCGCGGGCACGCCCTTGAGATAGCTGCCAAGCACGAAGGAAGTACCGGTCGCCTCATCGATGCCGTGCGTGCCCCAGGTGCAGCAGATTGTCGCGTCACCGGCTGCGTAGAAGGTGGTGTTGTGCGTGAACGCAACTACCAGGCCCTGCGCCGGGTGCGGCAGCAGCTTGAAGAGCTGCTGTTGAACGAAGTCCGCGTCCACGACGGCAAGGCTTCCGCCGTTCTTTTGCGAGTGCAGCAGGTAGCCATTTGCCGCCGGCACGTCGATGGTGATCGGTTCGACCTCGGGCGCGCCCAGCAGCGTGTGCCACGCGGGATTTGCGGGGAAGGTCGTACGCAGCATCGCGTCAGCATACTGGGTCTTGTTGCCTGCGCTGAATGCGTAGGGGGCGAATACCGGCGAGTGCAGAATGGCTTCGGTGTCAGACGTGGCGTCGAGCAGCACCGGGGCTCCGCCGGGGGTCTGCGACTGCAGCCTCAGGGTCACCGGCACCAACACGGTCGGGATGGTTGTGGTGAGCGCCTGCTTTGGATCCTTGCCTGCTAGCGTCAGCGTGCGCTTTCCGACCGAATGACTGAAAACTGGCACCGTTCCCTGGCTGTGAGCGATGCCGGGCAACAGCACCAGGGCGAGCAGCGTGCAATGGATCTTCAACATGGCAAAAAAAGTCTCCTGCGAGGAACATAGCAAACTCGCTGCTTTCGAGGGCGCGTGCTTGCGGGGTGTGTTCCTTGCAGGAGAGCGGCTTGCGTAGTGCGCGTTCGTTGGTACGTGGAACCGGCGAACGGGCAGTCTCAGCAAAGTTTCGTTTGCTTGGACTGCCCGCTCTCCCCCGGGGTTAGAAAGCGAGTCGCGCAGCAACCTGCAGAACGCGCTGGCTTGGGAGGATGACGTTGAACCGGGTCGAGGTGATCGCCTGCCCGGTGGAGCCGGTCAGGCTGGAACCCGGGTTGCCGAATTCCGGATGGTTCAACACGTTGAAGCCGTCGACCCGAAGCTGCAGCGAGGACTCGCGGAACGAGAGCGGGAAGCTCTTGAACAGCGAAGCATCCACCCGGTTGAAGCCCGGACCGATGACGCCCACGCGGCCACGCGGGCCAGCCGGCAGCAGTCCTGCATTGGCTACGTTGATCTGGTTCGCAGAGGGATCGGCTGCGCCTTCCACGGCCTCCGGCGGATTGGCAAAGGCACAGGGGTTGAACCACTGCTGCAGCGTGTGCGTCTTGGTAGCGCAGTTAAACTGCGGCTGCGTCGCCGCGTCTGCCACGCCACCGGGAGCGTAGGGATCGCCGACCTTGAACGGGTAGCTGCTGCCCTGGTTGCTGGAGGTCAGGAAGACCGGGTTGCCGGTTTGCGCCTGGAACACGCCACTCAGCTTCCAGCCACCGACCGCCTGGTTGGTCACGCCACCCACGTTGAGGAACTTTTTGCCACGGCCAAACGGCAGCTCATACTGCGCGTTGATCGTTGCGCGATTGCGTACATCCTGGGTGCATGCGCCGTAGTCGTAGCGAATACCAAGCAGTGCCGGGTTGCGATAGCCGCCCTGCTCGCTCTGCCCGATGGGACCGAAGGCGTCGTCGAGGCAGTGTGCCCAGGTGTAACCGCCCAGGAAGTACAGGCCATTGGTGTAGCGCTTATCGAGCTTGGCCTGCAGCGAGTCGTAGCGGCCGATGCCTTCGGAGGTTACGTTGACGATGCCGAAGTCATGGAACGGCTGATAGTTCTGCCCGTTCTCGCCTGAAGGCACAAAGCCCGGGTAAGTGTTGGCGTTGTAGCTCGCGCGCAGGTGCCGGCTCTCATTGCCCTGGTAGCCCAGGGTGAAAGTCATCGCATCCGTGATCGCGTGCTGGAACGACAGATTATAGGCAACGGTGTAGGCGCTCTTGGCGTTCTGGTCCTGGGCGTAAATCTGCCCGATGGCGCCAGAGGCTGCTGCCAGTGCGCTCGGGTTGTTGGCCGCTGCACCGAAGCCGGTCTCGAGCGTTTCCCCGTTGGTGGGGCAGGTTACGACGCCGAGAATGTTGGTGCAGACGTCGGGCGTGGGCACAATGGTCTGGTTCGAAAAGAACGGCGCATTGTTAGCCAGGTTGAGGCCAAGACCCACATTCTCAAGACCACCGTAGAAGATACCGGCGCCGGCACGCAGGACCGTTTTCGGATCCAGCGTCCAGGACGCACCCACGCGCGGTGCGAAGTTGTACTTCTTCGGATTCACGAGGTAGTCGTTGTTGGTGTACTGGATCTGGATGTTGTCAGCCGCGAACAAGGCTGCCTGCGCCGCCGAGATCGGGAACGCACGCTGCGAGGCGGGGATCAGGTACGTACCGCTTCCCTGGTTAAAGGGAGTGTACGTACCGTAGAAGTTCGCCTGGAGATTGTTCAGCTCGCGGATCGGCTGCGCGTACTCCCAACGAACGCCGAGGTTGAGAGTGAGCCGCGGGGTCACCTTCCAGTCGTCCTGGATGTAGCCCGAGAAGTACCAGCGCAGGTCAGTAAACGGCGTGACCGAGCTGAGGCCCGAGTTGTTCATTTCATCCAGCAGGTAGTCGGCAAGACCGGAGCCGGTCACCGCGGTCGGCTGGCCCGGATCCTCGGTGTAAGTGCCATTGAAGTTCTGGTAGCCGATTCCGTTCGGGGGCTGCAATCCATAGAAGCGGATGTGCTGGAAGTTGATGCCGCCCTTGAGGGTGTGCGCGCCGAGCACCTTGTTGACGTTGTCGATGATCTGGAGCACGTCCTGCTTTTCATCCGATGGCAGGTACCCGGTGACGCCGATCTGCGTGGCCGCGTCGTTGCCGCTCGAGGAATCGCCAAAGTTGGTGTTCGGCAGACCGCCCAGGGACGCACCCGTCGGGATGCCGCCCAGGCCCAGCAGCGCCGCGACGTTTACGTTGGCATCCGGCTGCAGGTACGAGGCGTGAATGTAGTTAAAGCCCACGCGAAACTCGTTCGACAGGGTCGGATTGAAGAAGTGCGTCTCGCTGAACACGCCGCTCTTGGCGTAGTTGGAGTTTTGACCGGTCGTGCCAAAGCTTCCGCCCTGCAGGATATCGCCAAGGGGCGAAGCGTAGTTCGTAGGGTTGTTGGAGTAGCTATAACGCCCGAACATCTGGTCCTTGGGCGAGAAGTTGTAATCGAGGCGGATGTCGTACTGCGTGGTGTTGTTGGTCACGGCAGTCGCGGGGAAGGTGTAGTTGTTGAACGCCTGGTGCACGTTCGCGACGTTGGGCAGCGGGTAGAGGCTGAGCACGCGCTGGGCAATGGGATTGACCTGTGCCGAACAAATGACGTTGCGCACGCCGTTGCAGGTCTGGTAGCGCGGTGCGAAGCCAGCCGCATCTGTGCCGCCCACCGTGGCCGTGGGGTTACCACCGGGCAGATACAGTGCCACGGGGCCGCGGCCGGCCGTATTGCCGGCATCCAGCAGCTCGGAGAAGTCGCCGGTACGCTCAAGCGCGGTTGGCACGGTGATGTTGCCCTGGGGCGGGGCGAACGTCGAAATCCGGGTCGCTTCGGCATCGGCAAAGACAAAGATCTTGTCCTTCAGTACAGGGCCGCCCAAGGTCGCGCCGAACTGGTTGAGGTGGTATGCCGTGGGACCCGTGGTTTGAAAGTAGTCCACGGCGTTCATGCGGTCGTTGCGGTAGTACTCCCAGAGCGAGCCGTGCACCACGTTGCTGCCGCTCTTGATCGAGGCATTGATGGCGGCGCCGGTGGAGTGGCCAAGCTCTGCGCTGTAGTCGCTGCTTTCCACCTTGAACTCTGCCAGCGCGTCGGGCGGAGGTCGCACCGCGTAGGTCGCGCCGTTGAGAAAGTCCTGCATGTTCGAGTTGTTATCGACACCGTCCAGAACAAAGTCATTCTGCGAGACGCGATTGCCGTTCGAAGTGAAGTCGCCCGCGCCGGCTACCTGGCGGAAGCCCTGGTTCGGAGCGGCCACGCCCGTGGTCAATTGTGCCGCGAAAACGTAGTTGCGGCCATCAAGTGGCATGTCGTTGATGACCTGCGACGAGAACACCTGACCGGTCGAAGCTTCTTCTGTCTGCAGGTCCGGCTGCGAGGTCACAATGACGGTTTCACTTGCCGAGCCTGGCTTGAGCTCGATGTTTGCGCCGACGACCTGGCTGACGTCCACGTGAATGTTGTCGCGGGCTTCGGTCTGGAAGCCTGCCGCGGTGACGGTCAGCGTGTAGTTGCCGATCTTTACGGGGGTGAAGTTGTAGGAGCCGGTCTGGCCAGTCTCCTGCGTGAGCTTCAGGCCGGTGTCTGTATTTTGGAGCGTGATCGTGGCATGCTCCACGACCCTCTTCTGCGAATCACGGATGACACCCGTAACCGAACCTTGATCCACCTGCGCATAGAGAGCAGCGGGACAGACCGCGAGAAGTGCGACCGCGGACCCGAGTAGACCAGCTGACCTGCCGACGTGAGCTGACAAAGACGTACCTCCACAAACAAAGCTGCTGGTTGATTGCACACGTAGCGTCAAAGAAATGAGCATTTCTATGTGATCTGATCATTTAGAGTTGCAACGCGTTTAAAGTCAAGAATTATTTTTGGTATGCAATCTTGCGTATCGAAATCCGGCACGATAGCTGCTATCCGCTGCGCTAGAGCCCGATCTGGTGAACACGTGGCTAACACAACAGGAATGATCCTGTGAGATCCACAGGCGAGCGTTCACGGCTTCCGGGGCAAGCAGCGCGATACCAAGCATGGCTGTCTCCGGGATTAACCAGCGATCTGTATGCCTTGGGAAGTTCAAGGTCGGCCTCGGCCCCGAGCTGCTCTGTCCGGGTAATGTAGTCGTTAAGCGTGACTCTCGCCAGTCCTTCAAAGCTCCTTGGAAGCAAACACAAGCCGGGCAAGGCATGGCAGTGCCTTAGCGGCCGGTTCGCGCGCTTCCGGCAACTGGTCTGTTTCAGAAAGGCGATGCCGAGATCGCTCAGCGAGATGGCGCGATCGGGGAGCAACGCATCCGGAGTGGTCTCGGCGAGTGCTCTACGGATGCGGACGGCTTCTGCGATGGAAGCGAGTACCTCGACGCGCAGTCTCATTGGTAGTGCTTGCCAAACTACACGCTACGCATCAAGCAACTTATGCCGCGTCTGCTGCTACAGGTGCGACAGGAAGCACGCCTGATCGAGTGTGGGCACCGCACGGATGGCTGAGCGAGCCACTCACTTAACGCATTACATTAAACGG
The DNA here is from genome assembly GCF_003858395.1 of Acidipila sp. EB88. Lineage (GTDB taxonomy): Bacteria > Acidobacteriota > Terriglobia > Terriglobales > Acidobacteriaceae > EB88. Next base: position 1,147,230 of record NZ_QWEV01000005.1, read on the forward strand.
ACTTTCGACGCTTATCAGGTCGCCCAATCCCTCGTTCAGATGAACCCGGCCACTGCCGGGAGCAGCGAGCGTTGGAACCACAACGCGCGTCGATGCGCAGAACAGCCCTCCCGGAGCGCGCCAGCTTCTCGACACGTTCAGCGCCTGTGCGCGACCGCCCGGCCAGATCACGCTCATGTACAGGTTGGGCCGGTGGTTGCTCGTAAGCAGCACCGAGAGCGACTCGCCTCGCCGGAACTCTGTTTTCTCTGCACAGTCGCAACTCGACGTGATGCGGCTACAGGTGTTCAGGTGTGTAGTACGTGGCAGCGTCGGCCGGATGGCAGCGGACGCAGCCGTGAATTGGGACCGCAGGGAGAACAGGCCGCCCGTCGGGGCCGAGTTCGAGGCCGGGTAACCGGTCACAACCTCGATACCGAGGTCGATGCCGGCCACAATGCCCAATGGTGCCAGCAGTGACACGCAGCAGAGCGCGAAAGCGGTCCGCTTGACCGTACCTTTCACGACGGCAGCCTGGATCCTCCGCCCACTCGCAAGAAAGAATCCCTGCGTGCTGAGCAGCGCGCCCGCCATACTCCACAACGGAGTGGAAGCAGGGGCATAGAACATGCCCCTGCGTGTGACCAGAATGTAGGCCGCGGCAGCGCCCACGCAAAGGCATACAAGTCGGAGTGGGCGAGGGAGCCGAGCGATGCGCACACCCACCAATGCGGCATAGAGCCAGATAGCCCAGCCATACATTTCTTTGACGTCTTGGGGAACCAGGAGGCAGATCGCCAGCGTGAGCAGCGCGATGACCCCGGAGGCAAACCACTCTGCTCGTTCAGTGCCCGTGTGCGCCCGCACCGGGAAACTTGAGGGAAAGACTGGCTGGGCTTTTGCTTGTGTGGAAAGTGGCGGCCTCGCGGAAGCTGCCGGGTTCTGCTGTGCGGCTGCCGCGGGCTGGGCAACACTGCGAAACCGCCGCTGGGGAAGCGGCTTCTGCTTGACTGTCGACACCTTTGCCGCCTGCGCGGGGTTGGGAAATGCGTCACTGCCCTGTAACAACATCTTGCGCGCACACCAGGGGCAGCTTGGTACATGCTCAGAGTACGAGTGCTGCGGGTTGCTCTTGCATCGTGCCAGCCGCACAGACGCGAGGGCCTGCCGCCACTCATAAGCCGAGGGCCGCGCCGACGGGTGCGCATGCCCATCCCCGAAAGCGCGTTTAAATAACGCCTGGAGTGCTACCGGCAGCATTTCGAAGGGGGGAGCCGCAGGCATGGGTGCGACGCGCTTGCCAATCACGTACGCACAATCGCCGGTCCGGATGCGTTCCTCCAGCGGGGGCGGATCTCCCGCACCCTTCCATGCACCGCTGTAGGGATGCACTCCTTCCATCAGCAGCAGGAAGAGGAGAATGGCCAGCGCGAAGTTATCCTGCTCAGGCCCTCGGCGTGTCGTCGCGAGGTGGACTCCATGCATCTCCGGGGGCAGGTACTCAGGTTTTGCCACGGTGCAGTGGAAGATGCACTCCGGTGTGCGTACCTGCATCGAGTCGCAGTCCACGATAGTGACCAGCGCCTCGTCGGAGATAAAGAAGTTGCTCTCGTTTACGTCGCCCACGACATACCCGTGGTTGTGGAGTGTCTCCATGACGATGCTTACGTTCATGGCAGCCCGCACCAGGTACTCCCACGTAAAATTTGGCGCATTCGTCTTGCGATCCTGCGGATTGTAGAACTGCAACATCTCGCGATTGGTCGTCCGGTCGAGCTTCGGCATCAGGAAGCCCACGCACTGCCTCTGTTCATCGAAGAGCATGCGCTCCGGCCAGCAGATCGAGATGTGACCCTTACGCGTAGCGTGTTCTCTCGGCGGGTGATCGACCATCGCCTTTAGCTTTTCCGCGCGTTTCCCGGAGTGCGCGTGATACACCTTCGCCACCAGTTTTGGCTCGCCCTGCACGGCGAACACGGAAGCCTCGCCGCCTTTCCCGAGTTCGTTCGCGAGGACGACCTTCTTTCCGCGCTGGTCCTGGTACTTCAACGTTGGGCCTTTCGCCGCGCAGCAATCACCAGCGTCTTGTCGTCGTCCGTGCGGCTGTTGACGCGGTCGGATTGGAGCATGGCCTGGATCTCTTCTGAATCCGCACCTTCGTCCTGCGTGTACGCGAACAGCGGCAGGAAGAACGGGGCGTGCGCGGCGCTGGTCGCCTGCTCCACGGCCAGAAACTGCACCCCGTCTGTAAACAACGCCACGGCTTCAACTTCCTGCAGGGGGTGCGTGCGGATCAGCGCCGTTCCCGCGGCTGCGTCCGAGGTGATGAAGGTTGTCTCGTTGATGTACTGACCCGTAGCCTCGGGCGCCAGCACCTGTAACTCGCGCGAGCACTGGAGGACAACGGCGCCGTCGCCCACCTGCATGCTCGCCACCGTCTCCTGCTCAATCACGACAACCAGAAGCGTAGTCGCAAAGTCGCCCGCTGTGGTGCCCTCCGTGTCCCCGGAGAACTGCGCGATAGCCGCCTGCGCGTGCTCAAGTGCACCCATAAGGCACCCGCGCCATCCCTGTGCATCGGAAGGGGCTCCCTCCTGCAGAACCTCGGCCAGGTAGCCGATTGCGGCGTACACTGCAAGCCTGGCGCCGGCTTCTGCGAACTGCGCGGAACCTGCACCGTCCGCGACTGCAAGCAGTAGCGTCCCGTCCTCGAGCACAACGCCCCCGTGTGCATCCTGGCATGGCAGCCCCCGCGCCAGGTGCCCGGTTCCAACGGTCGAGGCACCCAGCGCGATCCAGTCGCCATCCGCCCGCGCTGCCGTGGTTGCGGTATGCAGGCGCATCAGGCGGGCGACCCGAACGTTACGGCAGGCAGGCTGACCTGCTGGTTCGGCCTGCTGCGCGAGATCGACTTGGTGCTCTGCGAGAGCCACAGAAACAGCTCGCGAAAGTTGAGCCCGTGCAAGAGCAGCGTCCGCTCCGTAAAGGCCTTCAGCGTACTCATGTCCGCTGCGTTCACGCCCACCGCAAAGAAGTTGATGCCATTGCGCTGGGTCTCCTGCTGCACGGCAGTCACTGCCGGTTGCCAGGCGTCGCTGGGCGCGCCATCAGTGATGAGAAAAACCCACGGCCGGTAATAGCTGATACCCGCCTCCTTGTACTCCTGCTTACGCGTGCTCAGCATCTGCAGCCCTCGAAGCACCGCTTCTCCCATGGGAGTGCCTCCCTGCGTCGTCAGCACCGGCGCCTGGAACGCGCCGGCCGACACCCAGTTCTGCGCGATGCTCACAACGCCGCCAAAGGTGATGATCGCGATCTCGAGCCGGCGTCGCGCCAACGGGTCTTCCTGCACATCCGCCTGAAACGCCCGAAGCCCGGCGTTCAGCTCATCGATCGGTGCTCCTGCCATTGAGCCTGACGTGTCGAGCAGCAGCACACAGGCGCAGCGTGGATCCGGATTGTCTGCGAACTCAGGATTGAGAAAGGCCATTACGTCTCCTTGGGGTTGCTGCAGCGTGCGCGCGGCGGGTCCGCGGCGCGGTTTGCGCTCGGGAAGATCTGCCCCCCCTGCGCCATCGCGGCTTGTTCCCGCGCTTACGACTGTGGCTGCACGCCGAAGTCGAAGAATGTGTACGCGTACTTGAATGCATACTGCCCGCTGGCTAGGTCGCCGGCTGGTGTCAGCTTGTAAATGCCGGATCCTACCTGTTCTCCGGTAAATCCCTGCCGGTCCTTCTGGTCGCTGCCTACCTCGCTCGACCCGCCGAAGACGCCGCGCGCGGCATAGGTCCACAGCCGGCTGTCCCCTTTGCTCTCCAGCTTCGTGAGCACCAGGTCATTCACGCTCATGCCTCCGCTGAATGATGTGCTGTCCTGCGGGATGTAGGCGTAAAACACAGGCTTCTGCTCGGTAAGTTCAATCGCCGCGGTTCCGCCGTCGAGCACCTGCTGGCTCTTGCTCGCTGCGAGTCCCTGGGTTACCGCGTGCAGAAACATGCCACTGTTTTTTGCGGCGCGCGGGTGCTCACCCTGCAGCCTGGTCAAGTGCACCTGACCGTCGGCGCCTTTGGCCAGCACGTAGATGCCTGGCGAGTGAGGCGTCATCGGGTCGTCCGGGTTGCCGGCGGCAACAGCGGACCGGGGTGCCCCGGATGCTGCCGCAGGTGGCTCGATCATGGTCCGGATCACCGGCGTCGGTACGCCGGCGTTCTTGAGTGCGGAGAGGCCGCCCACGCTCGTGTCGAACGAGGTGGAGGGCGCGGCTTCGATCTTTGCAATCACCAGATCGTCGGAAAGCCCCGCGTGCACCAGGGCGATAACGTCGGCATTGCTCATGGGTGTGGGAGTGCCTGCTGCTTGTGCGTCGGCCCTGCTGCCGAACGCGAGCATGAACGTGAAGATCAAGTGAGGAACAACGAGGTAGGTGCGGCGCATCCTGCTTCTCCTTTTTTGTTTAGCTTTCGGTCATCTTCGGCGTTAGTGCGGATTTCAGATCTGGCTCCCGGGTGCCTTGTCGGGTCACTTCCGGGACCAGCTGCCCACGCGGGACAACGTCACGGCTGCAGAAGCTGACCACCACTGCCGAGGCCCTGCACCATGCTGTGGCCGGCGCTCATCTCCAGCTGGATCGCAGCAGCGGCTGCCTGCTGAATCGCTCGTACCTTGCCTGTACGCTGCATCTTGCCGTACACGCTCGCGCCGATCATCAGGATCAGCCCAAACCACAGCATGTGCATCTGGCTCAGAATGAGTAGAAGCAGGCCAACCGCAATGCCGCCCGCTCCCCAAAGCAGCATGGGATTGCTCATGCCCATGCCCTTGAGCACCTCGCTCTCGCTCGGTACCAGCCAGTTCTCAGAGCCCGCATTGTGATTTCGCAGCATCAGGAATGGGCCGGACTCGCGTCCATTGCGTGCACCCCATACCGCCGTCATCACCTGGTTCTCCCGCACCGAAAGCTGCGAATTTCCCAGCTTTACGCACTTCTCTTCTCCGTCCGGGGCCACGAGCCAGAACTCGTGCCGCGTGTTCACCGTCGTGTTAATCCGTACATGCCCGTACGCGCCGGTCGAGCCGCCCGTGGTCCGGCTCTCCGACCACTTCTTCTCCCCTGCTACGGTGCCCGTCATCGCGCACAGCCAGATTTTTTCGCCTGCTACTGTGGTCTCCCGCCTGCTTGACATGTGGTCCTCCCGGACGTCGATTTGGAGTCGACCCTCAACCTCGGCTCCGATCTCCACACACCCTCGCAGTTTTCCCCGCCAAACCTGCTTATTTCTGTCTTAAGAAAGCTTAAGAACTCGACCAATCGAAGTTATTTGCCCATGCGCGCCAGCCGGTCGCCCACCCTTGAATTTTGACCATTCCGCTTCCGACCCGGCTGTTGTATAGGGGAAGTGAAGCTTCCCTCATCTACCATGGGCAATCGAATCTGGAACTTTGCAGAGTTTGAATTCCGCGAGACGTCCCTTGAGCTGCGCCGTGACGGCGTGTCCATTCAGGCCGAGACCAAGGCCCGAGAAGTGCTTCGTTGCCTGCTGCACAACGCGGAACGACCGGTGGTGAACCCGGCGGATATCAAGAAAGCCGTCTGGGGAGACATCCACGTCAGCGACTCGTCTGTGAACGTCGCGGTGAATAAGATCCGCGATGCGTTCAACGATGAGAACCGGGAGAGGATCATCCGCACCCAGCGCGGCAGTGGCTATGCCTGGGCTGTTGAGGTGACCGAGACCAGTCGTCCGCCCGCTCCGGTCGAGCTGAGTGTCGGCGAACCGGTTCCCGGTCGCCCCGGCTGGTTGCTGACACAGAGGCTTTACACCGACGAGCATCGTGCCGTGTGGCTCACCCGTGAAACGGCCGGCGAGGGACGCCACGTGGTGCAGCTTGCGCGAACGGAAACCGGCCTTGCGCTCATGCGGGCAGAGGCCGAAACCCATGCAGCGCTCCACGCACTGCCAAGGGCAGCAGACTTCTTCAGTTCCGTGCTTCGAACCTCGTTTGACGCGGCCTCACCTATGCTCGAAACGGAGTATCTCGGGCCGTCACTGCCGCTCTGGGTGGCGCAGCAGGGTGGGCTCTCCGCAGTTTCCGAAAGTCTCCGCGTCGCGATCGTTGCCGCAACCGCAACGGCAGTTGACTTGCTGCACCGCGCAGGCCATCTGCATGGCTCGCTTTCGGCTGACTGTATTCACCTTCTGCGGCACGATGACGATTGGTTGATCCGGATCGATGGCTTCGGACACTACCATGCTGACCGGGGTTCACACCTCGTGTGTCCGCTACCTGGCACCCCGCGCCCGCAGCCTGGCATCTTTCGCGCCCCTGAGTTGCGGGAGCAGGAGTTTGCCACCACCGAAGGGGACCTCTACGCGCTCGGTGTCCTCCTCTACCAGTGCATCGCCTGCAACCTTGCGGAACCACCCGTGCTCGGCTGGGAGCAGCGCGTTCTCGACCCGGTGCTGCGCACCGATATCACCGAGACCGCCCACATTGACCCGGCCCTGCGCACCCGCAAACCTGCCGAACTCGCTAAGGACCTGAGCGCGCTCTCCACGCGGCGTCTGCATGAAGAGCAGCTTGCGCAAAGCCGGGAGGCGCAGATCCTGGCTGAGCAGCGGCTTGCCCTTGAACTGGCCAAACGACCCCTCCGCGTTGCCCTCATCGCTGCGATGGTTCTGGTCAGCCTCGCGCTCGGCACCGCCGGAGCCATCCAGATCCACGCTCTTCGGCAGGAGCGTGGCCGCGCCCGTGCCGAGAAAACTGAGCAGCAGGCGCTCCAGACATTTCTTGAGCGGCTCTTTTTCGATGGCGACGCGACACTCCAAGGACCCATCACCCCCGACACGCTGACCGAGCGAGGCCTTCAAATGTCGCGCACGCTCCAAAGCTCGCCTGGGATCCACTCCGCGGTTCTCAACACGCTCGGTGGCGGATTCACCGTGCTCGGCCGCTTCGATAAAGCACAGCAGGTGCTTGACGCGGCGCTGGCCGAACGTCGGCGGACCAAGGGCGCTAGCTCCCCGGAGTTCGCCGAAACTCTCCTGCAGATGGCTGCGCTCAAGGACTCGGAAGGCGACGCTGGAGCGGCTCTCCAACTGGCTCACCAGGCGCTCGCCATTGAAACAAAAACATTGCCCCCTGACGATATCTCCCTTGCGCGTACCCAGACCCAGGTTGCGGAGGACCTCACCGACCTCGGCAACTACAAGGACGCGGCGAGCCTGCTCCAAGCGTCGGTTGCCCGCGAGCAGGGACACCCTGAACTGCTGGCAGACCTTTCCACCGCCCTGAATGACCTTGGCATTGTCGAAAACTATCGCGAGAACCTGCAGACATCTCTTGGCTACCAGGAGCAGAGTCTCGACATCGACAAGGTGATGTTCGGAGCGCGTCACCCCGATATTGCCGAACACCTGCTGAGCATGAGCAACGGTCACATGCTCCTGGGCCAACCGCTGGAGGCAGCAGCCGAGGCACAGCAGGCACTCTCGATCCTCCGAGAAGCGCTGCCAGCCGGCCATCACGAGATCGCAGCCGCGCAGGTCATCCTTGGTCAGGCCCTGATCCACGTTCCGGAGAGAGGCGCGGAAGCTGAAACCCAACTCCAGTCTGCCCTTGATGTGCTGCGCCGTGAATCCGTGCCCTCACGCGCGAAAGCAAATGCGCTGCTCGGCATGGCGTCTATCGAAAGAGCACAGCGACGATACCCGCTGGCAATCGCCTCGGACCGCGAGGCGCTTGCTCTCTACGAGGCTCTTTATCCGAAAGGCAACTCGGTCCTGACCGTCCCGCTCTGCGCACTCTCCGAGCTCTACATCGAGACGGGTGCCTGGAAACTGGCACGTCCCTTTACGCAACAGGCGCTCAACCTTGCAAGGGCGACCCTCAAACCAGGAGATCAGCGGATGCTTGAGGTGGAAGTGCTGCTGGCGAAAATGCGCCTCCATGACTCCGACGCTACGCAGGCTCGCTCTCTCGTGGAAGGCGTTCTCAACGGCGCACCCGAGGGCGAACTGCGCACCAGGGAAGTTCGTCAATCCGCCCTCCGCGTGCTGCGAAGCCTGCCGCCGGAAGCGAGCCATCCGCCTGAGTCCGAGACCCAGGGCAGCGGTCAGAACTGAGGAGCAATAGTGCGGCATTCACCCGTGAACCCGCCGGAGCTCCACTGAATACGGCGAAAAGGACCAGCGGAGACAGGTCGTATTTCCGAAGGCATGGGCGAGCATCGTAAATGCTTGATCCAGCACTGCTTACGCTCCCTTAGGGTGATTTTGTGAACGCTTAACTCCTCCTGAACTGGTGAAGGGTCCAGGAGCCACAGGTGGGTGTTCGCTGGCAGCTAAGGTCAACAGAATCGCGGCAGGCTCCGCAGTTCAGACCTAACCGCAACGCACATCGCTTCAGTCGCCGGAGTAGGTACGTCTGCGGTGCTCCCCTTGGCCCGGGGAACAGCAGACCGCCCTTGGGATCGTTGTTGCGGCGCTCCCTAAGCAATGAGATGAGCGATCAGGAAGCGGCACCAGCGGCTCTTTCTAATCCCTGGGGCTGAACCCGATGTTCGCTTGGACCTTGAGGATCCCAGCTTCCAGGTCGATGTCGCGCCAGCAAGCCGTGGCGACCTCCCTCTCACGAGCGCCTGTCCCCAGAAAGAAGTGCCACAAAGCCCGCTCCTTTGCACTGGATCCGGCGACGAGGGCCCCGATTTCCGATTTCGAGTATGCCCGTACTACCTTCTTGACGTACTTCGGGCGCTCATATCTGTTCAGCAGGTCTTCGATCCCGAAGTGGCGCAGAAGCATTCCGCCCGCGCTACTATATTGGCGATCGTTCGAGACGCCAAGCCCGAGTCACGAAGATGGGCAACGAACTTGATGCGGTCGGTAGACGTTACCCCCTCGAGGTGGGTCTTGCTTGCGCAGCGTGTCGCCTTTTCCTCGAGGAAATCTTGAATGGCGCGTTGAATCAAGCGGCCATTCAGCTTCGGCCCGGCTAAAACAGTCGCGCCGACCGCTGTAGCGCGGAGAAGACACTCCTTGCGCATGCGAGCAAGAACAGCAGCCTGAAGGTCAGGACCCACTGCCTCGAATACTTGCTTGCGCTCGTATGAGTAGCGAAGGTAGTGGCGGCCTTCTGGATGCGCTTCAGGTCGTCCTTCGACGATAGCCTGGAGTGGAAGGATCCTGTGGTTCTTGGCGAACCCCGGGGGCTGCGCAGGCTCGTTTGCCACTCTTCTTCTTGATGAGGACGTAGATCTGAACCGCATGCAGCTCGAGCCTCAGCGTTTCATAACCGAGGAACGAGCCAAGAGACCGGGATATCAGTAAACGGGGTAGTAAACACACCCGCAACTCACTCAAAATACTGGTCGGGGCGGAGGGATTCGAACCCCCGGCCCTCTGCTCCCAAAGCAGATGCGCTACCAGGCTGCGCTACGCCCCGACTCTTTCCGATTGTAACCGACAGCGCCGGGCAGATTGTTGCGGCTGGCGACTGCCAGGAAGGCCGCGGAGACAGCCTAGCGCCCGTGTACCAGCAGGGCCAGCAGGTAGCCCAGCACGATGAGCGGGGTGGCGAAGATGAGGGCCAGAGCCAGGGCGATCATGCACAGGAAGCCCCAGTCACGAGCGGTGTGCCGGCCCGGTGCAGCGATATGGCGGGAGAGCAGCGCATAGTTCCGACGATTGGCTTTCCAGGCGATGTCGAACGCGTCACCCAGCAGGGGTACCATGCCGATCACCACGTCAATAGCGAGGTTGGCGAGCATGCGGGCCAGTAAGACGGGCGGCGCTCCACGAAACCAGGCAGCCACGATGATCAGTGACGAGAGCAGCCCGGCGACGAGGTCCCCTGCAAACGGCACAAGGCCGATCAAGCCGTCGAGCCCGAAACGGATCGTGGTGCCCGGGACCTGGAAGCGATCGTCCAGGAGGTGCGACAACGCATCCAGCGAGGTGTCGGAGAAGACTCCGCGGTTGGCGCGAGTACGCCAGCCGCTTACCGGCGGCAGCACTGTGCCCTGCAGGGCTGCGCGCCCCGTACCCTCAGCGCTGTCACTGCCTTCTGGTTCTGTCCGCATTGCCATGTGGCCCCATTCCTTGCTACCCACGGTCTGTTCGTCCCTGGTAGCTGCGTATGCACGTGCGTGCTGCCATTGCCGGCGCGCCAATGCGTCTGCGCGTTTGCGGTGGAAGTGCGTCTGGATGCCGAGTGCAGATCGTCGTTTGATAGATGCGTTCCGGGCGTGGCAAGTGGAATCGCGCAGGATCCCTTTTGCCCGGATTTGCCACGGCAAGAAACGATGCTAGAATCAGACTCTGTATGGCGGCTATAGTTCAGTGGCAGAACGCCGGTCTGTGGATCCGGATGTCGTGGGTTCAATCCCCACTAGCCGCCCCAATCAGCTCAATACCTACGCTACACAGTGGCCGGTAAGGTAAGGGTTGGTTGCTCGGGATGGGCCTACGCAAGCTGGCGCCCCGGTTTTTACCCCCTCAAGACTCCTCTCAAGAAGCTGCTGGAAGCGTACGCGTCGCGCCTCAACACGGTTGAGGTGAACTACACGTTTCGTTCGCTGCCTTCAGCGAGCACTGCCGCCAACTGGCTCGCGCAGAGCCCGTCCCAATTCCATTTCGCCTTCAAAGCCCCACAGCGCATAACGCACATACGCAGACTTGTGGATGCCGGCGAAGCATTGGAGCGGTTTCAACTCTCGCTTGCGCCGTTTGCCGAGGCCGGACGGCTTGGTCCTGTGCTGTTCCAGCTTCCGCCCAAGTTCACCGCCGACCCGGGGCGTTTGCGCAGCTTTCTGGACGAGGCAGCTCCAAGCCGATTGCAGAGTGCCTGGGAGTTTCGGGACGCCTCCTGGTTTGCGGAGCCGGTTCTGAAGATCCTGGCCGACCATGGCGCGGTGCTTTGCGCGGCCGAAAGCGACAGCCTGCGCTCGCCGGACCTTGCGCTGGTAGCCGGGCTGCGGGTGTTCCGGCTGCGCCGTTCGCAGTACTCCACCGAAGAACTGGCGGCCCTGGCGGAACACTTCAGCGAGCTTGCGCGGGGTGGTGCCGACGTGTACGCGTTTTTCATGCACGAAGAGGCGCCGGACGGGCCACTGCGCGCGGCCGAGGTGCTTGCGCAGATTCCGCAGGAGCTACGCGGTTGAATCCTGTCCCGGCTTCCTCCTCCCCAGAAGCGAACCCCATGCCTGCCGCAGAACCACTGCAGGGTAGTCCGCGCGCAGAGGTCGCAGACTTCGCTGAAGGGGCCGGTGCCGGCGCGGGTTCCGGGGCTGTGCATGCCGACTGGCTGAAGCCATTCCGTCCGCGGCGCGGCCTGCACAATGCGCACCTGCAGACCATCGCGGGCAACTTTATGCGTCGCCAGGGGGCGATGCCCGCCTTGTCGGAAGAGCTTGTCGTGCCAGTCGAGCCGGCGCACCTGTACTCGGACAGGGAACGCCCCGACCCGCAGCACCCCGATGGCTGGCCGGTGCCGGAAACAGCGGTGATGTGCCTGTGCCACTGGCAGCCGGAGGCGCACACGCGGCTCACTGTGGTCCTGGTGCATGGGCTCGAAGGTTCGGCCAGCTCGGGCTATGTGCTGGGCAACACGGCGCGCCTGTGGGCGGATGGCTGCAACGTGGTGCGCATGAACATGCGCTCGTGCGGTGGCACGGACGCGCTGGCACCCACCATTTACCACTCGGGAAGGTCAGAAGATGTGGCCGCAGTCGTCGAGGCGCTGCACGCCCGGGGTTTTACGCGGATCGCACTGATCGGCTACTCGATGGGCGGCAACCTGGTGGTGCGCTATGCGGGGCAGCAGTCGGTGCTGCCCCCGGAACAGCGTTGCCCTGCTCTGTGTGCCGTGGCGGGCGTCTCGCCCCTGCTTGACCTGGCGCCGTCGTCGCGCGCATTGCACCTGCCCGGCAACCGGCTGTACGAGCGGCGTTTTCTGCGTGCGATGAAGCGTCGCCTGCGCGCCAAGGCCACGCTGTTTCCCGGACTGTATCAGCGGCTTGCCCGCGAAGGCGTGTATGCGCGCATTCGCACGATGCGGGACTTCGATGGCGAGATCGTGGCGCGTTTCGGCGGCTTTGCCGACGCGGACGATTACTACACGCAGACCAGCGCTTCGCAGTATGCAAGCCGGCTGGCGATCCCGACGGTGATCCTGCATGCGGCGGATGACCCGTTTATCCGGACGCTGCCCGAAACCAGCCGGGCACTGCAGGCGAACAGGTGGGTGCGGTACGTGGAAACCAGCCACGGCGGCCATTGTGCGTTTCTGGGCGATCCACTGGCAGGGGACCAAGGCCGCTGGGCCGAGGAGACGCTTGCCCGCTGGCTGGCCACGGAGGTGGGTGCGTGATCGCGGACTGGAGCGTGGAGTGCGCGCCCGACAGCCCCTGGATCGTGGTGCCCTGGGAAGCGTGGGTGGACCTGCGCGCGGACGCCGGGGCCGCAGCACAGCTGCCGGAGGTAGAGGCATACCCGGAGCTGCTTGCCCTGCTCCACCAGGTCAACCAGCGGGCGCTGTTCTCCGCCAAGGTCGATGTGTTTGCAGTCGATGCGAACTGGATGGACCCGGAGCTTGCCGAAGAGTTTCCAGCGGATTCGCTTGTGGGGCTCGGCAGCTATCTCGACGTACTGCCGCGCGCAGCGGCAGCCTGGACCGCCTTCCCTGCTTGCGAACAGATGGCGAGGGCAGTGGTGGCACAGCTGCACCAGAGCGCGCTGATCGGAGCAAGTTTTGAGGTGGTGGTGCGACCCGCGAGCGCGTTTGGTCTCGATGCTTTTGGGTGGACGCTGTACGCCACTGGAGCCGGCGCGGACCCGGCGGCTGCGCGTGCGACGTGGGCAGCGGCGGCGGCGTTGCTGGTGCAGGCTTTCTGCGACTGCTTTGCAGCCGCTGTTGCAACCATGCAAGCCTAGAAGCTGAGCAGAGGAAACACGCGGCACCCATGTGCAGGCCGGGACATTCTGCGGACGCAGGGATGCTCAATCCAGGGCGGCTGCAAATTGGCAGGCAGGGAGCTGCAGATACAAGCTGATTGGCGGCGGGGATGGTGACCCTGGCAGGAGTCGAACCTGCAACCCTCGGAGTAGAAGTCCGGTACTCTATCCAGTTGAGCTACAGGGCCATAGGCTGAGGGTAGCATGCGGTAATCCGCGGCGCCCAGCTAAGCAGGTGGATCATGGCGGCCAGGGTGCTGCTGTTCTGGATGATTCTCTTCAATTCCTCGGGTACTGTGCCTGGCTTTGACGCGTTTCGATCCAACCAGTATTCGGTAGGCCATCATCACGCGCCAACGGGCGGGTCCTGATTGAACGTCCCTGATGAGTCGTCCGTGATTGATCGTCCTTGCGTGATCGTCAGAACTTCCTCCTGAGCTTCAGGGCATGCGCATGCCGGGTGCGCCACGCCAGGTGTTCCACCAGCGAGCAACACGAGAGCGCCGCCGCCTTGCGACCGGCAGCCCCGGCGCTCGCCCTGCCTTGACGAAACGAACGGCCACGGCGATGGCGTGTTGCCGCTCCCACTTTGCCTGCTTGGTGTGCCACACGGCATCCACCGCATCTTCGCTCGCCAGCAGCGTGCCTTCCCGCAGTTCGTGGGCAACGTCATCGAGGATCTGGATGGCTTCGAGCACCGCTTTGTGGTTGCCACCAGTGCCAAGGGACAGGTAGCAGGCTGCGCTCACCACCAGGTGAAAGGCGCGGCTTCCGTCCATCTGCGGCAGCAGCGCTTCACCGGCGGCCGCGGCGCCGGCGAGTGATGGCAGCCCGGTGTGCAGCCGGCGGTCCTGCCGCCCCGGAAACGATGGCAGCGTGTGAGCACTGTGCGGAATGCGTTCGGGCATCGGTGTTGCGAAGGTCTCGTTCATCGTCATGACTGCTTTCTCGGGTGGCTTCAGGAACCACTATCGGCGGTGACGAGAGCTGAGGAGAGGCTTCAACACCGAATTCCTGATGGCCGGTGCAGAAATGGGAACACTAGCGGCGGCCGGTGCCGTGACGGAACCCGGCCAGCGCCAGGAAGACCAGGGCCAGCGCGCACACTCCGGGCCAGCCTGCATGCTGCCAGGCCAGCGCACCTGCGGCCGAACCCGCCGACCCGAACCCGAAGTAGATCATCATGTACACGGTGTTGATCCGGCCGCGGGCGGTAGGGTCGATGCCGAAGATCCTTGTCTGGTTGGCGATCTGGTTGGCCTGCGCCCCTCCATCGAGCAGCACTACCCCTACGATAAGGCCCAGAAGGTGGTACCCGGTCGCCCAGAGCAGCGCAAACGCCACGCCCTGTACGAGCAGGGCCCAGCTCATAACGGCACGGGTGCCATGGCGGTCGGTCATACGCCCTGCAAACGGGGCCACCAGCGCGCCGGTCGCGCCCAGCACGCCGAACGCTCCAGCCGCGCCGGGCCCGAGATGGTAGTGCGGCGAGCCAAGCAGGAAGACCAGCGTCGTCCAGAACGTGGAAAAGGCAGCAAACACCAGGCCCCCGACCAGCGCGGACTCCCGCAGCAGCGCCTCTCCATAAGCGATGGTCCAGAGTGAGCGCAGCGCCTGCGCGTAACGCACGGGATGGCGCGGCGGCAGCAGGGGAAAGTTGCGGCGCAGCAGCGGCACAAAGAGCAGGTTGAGCCCCGCGCCCACATAGAACACGCTGCGCCAGCCGAACCACGATCCGAGTGCCCCGGAGAAGGTGCGCGCCAGCAGGATGCCCAGCAGGAGACCTGTCATCGCGGTACCGACTGCTCGCCCGCGATCCTCGTCCCGGGCGAGTTCAGGCGCGATGGGCACGGCCACATGGGTCACCGCAGCGGTCAGGCCGGTGATGACGCTGGCAAACAGCAGGATCGCGAATGAGGGCGCTAGTGCGCTGGCCAGCATGGACACAGAGACCGCGGCAAAAAGCCACATCATCAGGTTGCGGCGTTCCACCACATCGCCCAGCGGGACAAACAGAAAAATGCCCAGGGCATATCCGATCTGGGTCGCGACGGCGACCTGGCCGATCTGCGCCGGGGGTACGTGGAGGGAGTGCGCCATCTCCAGCAGCAGCGGCTGGTTGTAGTAGATGTTGGAAACGCCGACACCGCAGGCGAGGCTGAGCAGCAGCAGGGTTCGCCTGGAATGCTGCGCATGCACGATCGGGGGTGGGGCGATCGCGGCAAGGGGCTGCTCCGCGTGGATCGCTGTCTGAGCCATACCAACCAGTATTTCAGTTAGGCTCAGGCTCCGCGACCTGTTGGATGACGGATGGGTAGCCCGCGCTCACCGGATCGGGTGCGCGGGAGTGTGGGAGCTCAGACCACAAGCAGGAGGGTTGGTTCCTTGGCTGGCCGCGCTTTGGATGCGTGGCGCGGGCGGCTGGCCTGTCCCTGCACCAGCTCCATGCCGAGCACGGAAAGCGTTTTACGCAGCTGGGTCCGGGCGTGCGTCGCCCACGGACCGGTGCCATCGAGACGCAGGTAGCTGGTCCAGTGGCGCAGGGCGGAGCGCCGCTGCCCGTTACGCTCGAGCGCCAGCGCGAGGTTGTAGTGCGCGTCCGCGTAGTGCGGCTGCAGCGTAATGGCCCGGCGATACGCCACAATGGCCTGGGGCATCCGCTTCAGCTCGTCCAGCACATTGCCCAGATCAAAGAACGCCAGGGCGTAGGTGCCATCGCTCTCGGTGGCCATGCGGTAGAACTGCTCGGCCCGCGCGAAGTCGCGACGGTTGTAGAAGATGGTGCCCATGTTGATGGCCGAAGGAGCATGGCCCGGAGTGAGATCGAGCACGTCCTCGTACCGTTCGAGTGCCTCGTCGATGTGCCCGGCTTCTTCCGCGTAGACAGCCTTGGCGAACAGCCGGACCGTTTCCTGCTCCCGCTCGCGCACTGACAGGGTCGCCACGGCAATTGGGGCCAGCGCGCTCGCGCCGGAACCGGAAAAGTCGAGCAGGTACTGGCCGGCAATGGGGTCAACCACGGTGCCGCTGTGGCGAAAGGTCAGACGCCGCGGCCCACACGGAACCACGGCAAGGCTGGCCTGCAGCAATGGATCGGCCAGACCGGAGACGGCGCGCATTGCGGACACCGCGTTGCGGATGCTCCCCGCAGAAATGCGGTGCTCACCCAGTTCGCGCAGTTTACGCAGCTGTCCAAGGTCTTGAAATGTGTAGTTGTCAGCGCAGGCGATGAGGCCGTTGCGCTCCCAGATGCGGAGCTGTTGTTCGCGAATGCGGAAGATGCGGAGTACGTCTTTACGGCAATAACTGTTCAAGGCGTGGGCTCCTCCATGCAAGCGAGTCCTGGTTCTACGGCGATTATGGCATGTTGCGGAGCACACGCAGGTACCCTGCAGCCCAAATTCAATGGCTGAATTGGATACCTTGAACGTTTTCAGTGGATAAGCAGGTACGAAACGCAGAAGAGCGACCGGACGAAAGTGAAAACATTGATGCTTCTGTAACGGGGGACGAACAGGCGGGGCAGACTTGGAGCCGACGACCGGACTTGAACCGGTGACCTGCTGATTACGAATCAGCTGCTCTACCAACTGAGCTACGTCGGCCTGGTGAGGCTTGTTGTGCGCGAAAGGGGCGCGGCGGTGTGTGCTCGCGCGTGCGACTTCCTGATTCTAATGGCAGAGGCTGCCGCGGTAAAGGGCTCCCCGCCAGGCCGGCAGGGCCGCGTGGCTGCGCAGCGGGAAAGCGACCCGCAAGAAGATGGGAAGAGCTGCCCGGCAACAGGGCAGCTCTTCCCCAGGGAGAATAGTTCCAGATGGAGGCAAAGCCACCCGAACTTTCTGGGTGCAGAATATGGGGCGCCAACCGGGGTGTCAAGGCAAAACAAGTTTCAGCGTAAACGCATCAAAGGAAACGAGATAGCACCAGAGGGCCGTTCCGGGGCCGTTTTCATGCCCGCTGCACCGCCGCGCTCGCCCGATCGTAAACGTCGTCGTTTGTAGCCCTTATCGCGGCGCCTGCACCACACGTTATGCATTTCGTCAGGCATGAAAAAAGATGGTTTCTGGGAACCACGAGGGGAATACCGGCTAGATCTTGAGCCGGATGAAGGTGTCGTCATTCAGGGAGGAGTCGGGCTTGCCGCGCAGGCGCCGGTAGAACAACCGTCCGAAGCCCAGGAAAACAGCGATCGTCAAAGCCGCCAACCCTAGCAAGGCGGTGAAGTACGCGATGCCGAGCAGCAGCTTGGCGGTCTTGGCCACCTCGCTGATGTAGCCCTGCGGTTGATTGATGGTGATATCCGAAACGTAGTGAATCCCGGCAAGGAGCTGCTCTGCCTCCGCAGGGGTGACTGAGGCCCCGCTCACAACACCAACCAGAGGACCGATTCGGCGCGTGGCGCGGTGCAGCGAAGCGTCGGGCAGCGCCAGCACCGTGCGAAGGCCAGCCCCAGCGATCTGCGGCGTGGGCAGCATCCACAGCGTCAGAGCTGCATCCGCGCCGGAGGGCAGGTGGTAGCGGGCGGTTGCGACCTCGGCATCGCGGCCAAAGTCCATGGCGCCGACAGGCAGCGGACCGTTGTAGCTGGCAGGTCCGATGGCATAGTGCATGGTCTGTGATTGCAGCCCGGCGACGGGCAGAAGTCCCGGCAGCGCGGGAGCCACAGCCTCAGGCCCGTGCACCGCGGGCAGGGACTGCACGAGACTGGTGACGAACGGCACGAGGCTCCTGGCGTCGCCGCTGGTACCCGCCGCAGGCCGCACCATGACGACCGAGGCCCGGGTACGCACCAGGTAAAGACCAGCGTTTGCAGCACCGTTGTCGCCCACCGCTGCCGCCTGCATGGAGGGATCGCGGAAGAAGGTGAATGCGCTCAGGGCGCCGGTCGCGTCGCCGAATCGCAGCACCTGCACGCTCCAGCTCGCAGTACCTGCGCCGGCATACAAGGCAGTGTCGGCTTCCACGAAACCGTCTTCAGTGAGCACAGCGGCATGGGCGGCGTCGACGTCGTTCGCAGCGGGATGGATCGAGATGGAACCCTCGCGCGGCTCGCCGGCGAAGTCAGGCGGCAGAAGCGGCAGCTTGATGGCGGCCTTGGCGGCAGAGGTGTCGGAAGTACGGGTGGAAGACGATGTCACCGGGGCACGCAGCCCGCTCCCCTTCTGCTGCAGGGTTTGCGCGGGGGTGTGCAGCGGCCACGCCAACGAAGCCACGCACAGCACGTGCAGGAGGCTGCGAGAGAGATAGCGGAAAGGACCCACCGTGGAATGGCTCACTATAAAGCTCAGCGTACACCACCGGGCGATGCGCTTGCGGCCCCCGTGTTGCGGCTGCTAGCGGGTGCCGGAGGCCGCGGCGGTGTCCTGCTGGCGAATGCCGCTGAGGCTGCGTACGTAGCGGGCCACGCCGCGGTAAAGGGACTCGGCGATGCGCTGCCGGTATGCGCCTTCGCGCAGTTGCACGGCATCGTCGGGGTTGGTCAGGAAAGAGATTTCCGCCAGAATCGACGGCATGTTGGCGCCGATAAGCACGACAAAGGGGGCCTTTTTGACACCACGGTCTTTAAGGCCGGCATTGCCGCTGGTGAGCCCCTGGTAGAGGGTGCCTTCGACATCAGTGGCGAATTCGCGGGACTCAGCGATCTTGTCCTGCAGTGTGATCTTTTTCACCAGATCGGAAAGCTGGTGGATGGACTCGTCGGAGACGGCGTTTTCGCGGGCTGCGACCTCGAGCGCGTCGGCCGAGGTGGTGAAGTTGAGGTAGTAGGTTTCCACGCCGCGCGCGCCCGGATCCGAGGAGGAGTTGGCATGCACCGAGATGAACAGGTCGGCCTGCGCCTTGTTGGCGATAGCGGTGCGGGTTTCAAGCGGAATAAAGGTGTCGTCGTCGCGGGTGTAGATGACGTCGGCGCCGAGGCCCTGCTTGAGCAGTTTGCCGAGGCGGAGGGCGACGTCGAGCACGACGTCCTTCTCCTCGATCCCGCCTGGGCCAAGGGTGCCGGAGTCATGGCCGCCGTGGCCGGCGTCGACCACGATGCGGTTGATCTTGAGACCGAGTGCCCGCACCATGGAGCGGCCGCCCATGCTGTCTGGCTCCGCGGCACGGGCACTGGCCGCGTTGGTCGTTACGGCGCTACTGGGCGCGCCGGTAGATGGGTCGGAGGCATCGGGCGTGGTACTGCGCTTGCCCCGGCGGCGGGGTGCGGCGGGTGCCGGGCTCGCGGGTACGTCGACATGGGCGCTGAGCGGCGAGGTGGCAGGAGCCTCGCTTGGGATTGGGGCTAGATCTGGATCCCGGTCAGCGGCGTGGGCCGGCGCAGGCGGTGTGGCGATGGCCGCAACCGGAGCCGTGGTGGGCTGCCGGGTGGCGCGCACCCGGGTGGGCTGTTGGCTTAGCGCGGCGATGGCGGCCAGGGAGTCGCCGGCACGGGGCTTTTGCGTGGAGGCCGGCGCGCCGGGAGGAACCGTTTCAGCCACGAAGGTACCGGGGGCACCAGCGCGCGCGGCGCTGGGCGCGGGGGCGCCATTGGCAGCGGCACGAGAAGCCGGCGTGTGTGGCTGCGGCATCTCGACTGGTATTCCTTGCTGGGTGCCTCCGGAACTGCCGGTACGGTTTCTGGAGCCTGCGGGCGGAGGTGTGCCCTGCGTGGCTGGAGTGGCCTGGGCCAGCATGCCCGCAGCCGCCGTGCCGGTGCCGGCGCCAGCTGCGGGCTGCGGCGCGGGCGCGGCATTGGCAAAGACCGGCGGCGGCGCACCCTTGGGACGGCCATGGATGTCAATGATGAGCCGGGACGGGTTGGGCAGCCAGAAAGCCGAGTAGTCGCTGACGTCGCTGACGTCGAGCACGACCCGGACAACATCGCCGGAGAACTGGGCGGCACGGATGCGCTCGAGAAATCCGCCGTCCGTGACGGTCACGGCCTTGCCGGCGAGGTCGGAGGCAAGCCGGGCGCCGTGAAGGTCGAAAAAGATGCGGTCGGGGCCGGAAACGCGGGAGGCTTCGAAGGGGGTTTCGTCCTGCACGTCAATAGCGATGCGGGTGTAGTCGGCGGTGGACCAGTGGCGCACGCCGGTGACGAGCGAGAGCTTGCCCTTTACGGGGGCGGCCGTAGGGCGGTACACAGGAACGCCCTGGATCACGCGGGTGGCTGTGGGCGGCTGAATGGGAGCGGCGGTCGAGAGCGCGGTGTTGGGTGCCGTGACGGACACGGGGCCAGGCGCACGGGCCAGTGGGGCTGGTTTGCCGGCGGGGCGCGTGGTGGGCGGCGCGACAACGCTATTGTCATCCGTATCGTCGTCACCGCCGGTGGCGTCGACTACGGTCGGGGCGCTGCTGGGAGCTTGCGCGTAGCCGGGAGCGCCTTGCCGGGCTGTGTTCGATGGGGCGGACTGCCCTGTCTGCCCTGCGAGCGAGCGCATTGTGGGTGGCGACGTGCCGCCGAGGCGCTGCAGCTCGAACCGTGCCTGCGGGGCCAGCTCACTGCGGGGGTAGCTTTGCAGAAAGGACAGGAAGAGTTTGCGGGCGGCCGCGTCATCGTGGAGGTCGCGGGTTTCGATCTCGCCCGCGGTGAGAAGCGCAGGAACGGAGAAGCGGCTGGCGGCGAAGTCGCGGCGCAGGAAGTCGAGCTGGTCGACCGCGGCGTGGAGCAGGCCGGGGTCGTTGAAGAGTCTTCCCTGCTCGGCAAGCAGCTCGGCCACGGCTTCGGCGCTGGCGTCTGCATCTGGGTCCGCGCGGTCCGCATGGTAGACGGCGCGAAAAGCGTCGAGGGCACGGGTGTACTGGCGTGAGGTGCGGCTGGCGCGCGGAGTGGCGTCGAGTTGCTGGCGAAGGTGCAGCGCGTTGCTGTAGTCCGAGGGGTAGGTTGCGTGGGCGCTTGGAGGCGCCTGCTGCGCCTGCGGCTCGCCCTGCCATGGGAGCACGGCGGCGAAGAGCAGTGTGGCAGAACGAACGGCCTGGCGGAACCCTGGTGGCATAGTGGCGTGCGGGTTGGCCCGTGGGGCGGCTCGTCCCTGCTTTCTTTAGAGAACCACTGATCGGGTGGAAGTGGCGGGATGGTGAAGTTTTTTGCGCATTACCGAAAGGGTTCCCGGTTGGAGTGGTGGTTTCTCTCAGCGGGCGGGCGGGTCGCTCCCTCCCGCCGGAAAGCTGGCCCTGCTTAGCCGGACGAGCAGGGCTTGCTTGTGCCACCACTCAACTGGATCGGAGGTGAGTGCTCACGTTGAGGACCGAACAAGCGAGCAGGACTTGCCTGTGCGACCTGCCCATACGAGCAGAACTTGTGCGGTGCGACCTGCTCATACGAGCAGGTCGCCAACAATACCTGGGGCAGCCTGCAGGGCGGCGGCGAGCTGGGTGATGTCCTTGCCACCGGCCTCAGCCATGTCGGGTTTGCCGCCGCCGGAGCCGCCGACGAGCTTGGCCACCGCGCCAACGACCTTGCCGGCGGAGATGCGAGTGATGAGGTCTTTGGTGACGCCAGCGACGAGCGCGAGCTTGCCGTCCTCCTGCGCGGAGCCGAGCACGACGACGCCCGAGCCGAGACTGGTGCGCATGTTGTCGACGAGCGTGCGCATCTGCCCGCGGTCGAGGTTGTCGATGCGCTGCGCCGCAACGCGGACGCCCTTGACCTCGACGGCAGTGGCGGCTGCGTCCGCGACCGCAGAAGCGGCGGCCTGCATGCGGACCTGGTCCAGTTCGCGGCGGAGCTTCCTGAGCTCGTCTTCCTGGGTGGCAAACCGCGCGCGGAGAGTTTCGGCAGGGTCGGTTTCAGAGCTGCCGCCGAACTGCGTGGCGAGCTGGGCAGCCTCGAAGCCGCGGCGGAACTCAGAGAGCGCGCCAGTTCCGGAGACGGCCTCGATGCGGCGGACGCCGGAGGAGACGCTGGTTTCGCCGAGCAGCTTGAGCACGCCGATCTCGCCGGTGGCGCGGGTGTGGGTGCCACCGCAGAGTTCGGTGGAGAAGTCGCCGATGCGGACGACGCGGACCTTGTCTCCGTACTTTTCTCCAAACAGCGCCATCGCCTTGTACTGGTTCACGGCAACGTCGATGGGCACGTCTACCAGGGTCTCGACGGTGGAGTTGCCGAGGGTCTCGCGGTTGATGAGGTCTTCGATGTCCTGGAGCTCCTCGTCGGCGATGGGGGCGAAGTGGGCGAAGTCGAAGCGGAGGCGCGTGGGGTCGTTGAGCGACCCGGCCTGCTTGACGTGCGGGCCGAGCACCTCGCGCAGCGCCGCGTGGAGCAGGTGGGTGCCGGTGTGGTTGCGCTCGGTGGCAAAGCGGCGGGCGCGATCGACCACTGTGTCGACGCGGTCGCCGACAGCGAGGGGCAGGCGCAGAGTGGCGCGGTGAGCGCGCACGCCCTGGACGGGCTGCACGCAGCCGTGGACCTCGGCCACGACGGCGTTGTGGTCGTCCGAGAGCAGGACGCCGTGATCGCCCTGCTGTCCGCCGGAGTCAGCGTAGAAGGTCGTGTGGTCGAGCACGATCTCGACCTCGTCGCCGGGGGCGGCTGCGGGGACGCCGATGCCCTCCTTCACCAGGGCGAGCACTTCCGCGCCGGTGGAGGTGAGTTGGGTGTAGCCCTCGAAGGTGGTTTTGGCGAGGTCGCGGAAGACGGGCGAGGCGGACTTCTGGGCACCGCCTTTCCAGGAAGCGCGGGCGCGAGCCTGCTCTTCGGCGCGAGCCTGTTCGAAGCCCGTGAGGTCGAACGCGACGCCAGCGTCGTGGGCGGCATCGACCATGAAGTCGAGCGGGAGGCCGTAGGTTTCGTAGAGATGGAAGGCGTCGGTGCCGGAAAAGCTGGCGGCTCGCAGGGCGGTATCCAGCTCGCGCGCGCCGATCTCGAGTACTCGTGCGAACTGGCGCTCTTCGGCTTCGACGACTTTCGCGATGCGCCCAGCGTTGTCGTTGAGTTCGGGGTAGGCACTGGCCATTTCATCGCGAACGGCGAACACCATCTGTGCCATGAATGGTTGCGTTTGCCCGAGCAGTCGGCCGTGGCGGATGCCGCGGCGCAGGATCTTGCGCAGCACATAGCCGCGACCCTCATTGGCGGGATTGACACCGTCGTTGATCAGGAAGGTAGCGGCGCGGGCGTGGTCGGCGATGATGCGCAGCGAGGCGTCGGACGGGGACGAACCATCCCCATACTGGACGGTCGTCAGCTCGGAGGCCCTTGCGATCAAGGGGGTGAAGAGATCAGTTTCGTAATTCGAGAGCTTGCCCTGCAGCACGGCGGCGAGGCGCTCGAGGCCGGCACCGGTGTCGATCGAGGGCTTGGGCAGCAGGTCGAGCTTCGCTGCGCCTGTTTTCGGGTCGAGAGTGTGGTCGAACTGCATGAAAACCAGGTTCCAGATTTCGACGTAGCGCTGGTCGTCTCCGGGAAAGGGTTTGTCGACGCCGGGGGTCTCGGCCGCTTCGAGGCCGAGGTCGTAGAAGATCTCGGAGCAGGGGCCGCACGGTCCGGTTTCGCCCATCTGCCAGAAGTTGTCCTTGGCGGACATCTCAAAGATGCGGTCGGCGGGCACGCCCTCGGCGCGCCACAGATCGTAGGCCTCGGTGTCACGCGGCACGCCATTTTCGCCCTTGAAGATGGTGACGTAGAGCCGGTCCTTGGGCAGGGCGAACCACTCGGGCGAGGTCACGAGTTCCCAGGCGTAGCGGATGGCGTCCGCCTTGAAGTAGTCGCCGAAGGAGAAGTTGCCGAGCATCTCGAAGAACGTGTGATGACGGCGGGTGAAGCCGACGTTTTCAAGATCGTTGTGCTTGCCGCCGGCGCGCACGCATTTCTGCGAGGTGGTAGCGCGGTTGTACGCGCGCTGCTCCGCGCCGAGGAACACGTCCTTGAACTGGTTCATGCCGGCGTTGGTGAACAGCAGCGTGGGGTCGTTTGCTGGAACCAGCGATGAAGAATGGACACGACGGTGTCCTTCGGCCTCAAAGAACTGCAGGAAAAGCTCACGGATTTCTGCGCCAGAACGGGGTTGCATACGTCCCCCAGTGTACTTGGTGCCTTGCGGGCTATGGCTGCCAGATCGCGCCCTCGAGGCGGTCGGGGTCGCCTGTGGCCTGCTGGAGGGTAGCGAAAGCCGCCGCATGCTGTGCCATGACCATGACGGAAATCACTGCATCGAAGGCGTCTTCCCCTTGCTCGGCAGCTGCGCGGGCGAGCGGGCAAAGCGTTTCGAAGCGGGGCTGCCGCAGGTAGTCGGTGCGTGCGGCGCGGTTGCTTTTGTGGACCGCCCCGGTGAGCACGCGGGGGTAGATCTCGAGAAGCAGGGGCGAGGCGGGCGGGTCAAACGGCCACACCGACCAGCCGGCGGTGCGCAGGCGCGCCAGCATGGGCATGCCGCGCAGGGTGCCGGTGCCGACCGCGCCAGCGCCGCCGATCTGGAACGACGAGGACGGAACGCGCCGATTGCCGGCAAGGGCGCGGAGGATCGTACGCTCGCACACCCGGTAGCCGAGCCACTGCGGAGCGCCATGCGCGGGCGGCGTACCGGAGCCTTTGCGCCTGCCCCAGAAGTGCGGGTGCGGCGCGCGGAGCCAGGCTTCGCCCTGCTCGGCAACCGTGGTCCACAGCGCCGGCGCGGTGGCGCAGCCCAGCGACTGCAGGAACCATGCCGGGTAGGAGAAGGAAAAGTCGAGCCCGACAACCACGCTGGGCTCGCTGCACCCCAGCGCGAGCAGCCACTGTTCGACCTCGCTGCGCAGGCGGCCGGAGAGCACTTCGACCTGGCCGGTTGCGACTTCGCAGACGGCGGCACAGATGGCGCGGCGCTGGGCCGCGGGCGCGAGTGCCCCCGACCAGTCGATGGCGATGACCAGGGTTGGGACGGAGTGGCTGGCAGGTAACGGCAGCCCGGTGGGCATGGGGTGCGGGTGCTGCTGAGCCCGCGTCTCAGAAGCGAGACATGAAGTACCAGGTGTTGTTGAGGCATGGGTCTGGGACGGGGCGGTGCCAAAGACCGGGTCGGGAGCGTTTGCCTGGGGTGGCGAAACAGCGGATGGACATGGCAGGCCAGGCTTGAGCGGGCTAGTCTTCGTAGGTTTGCTCCGCGGCGTCGAGGTCGGCGGCTTCGACGGCGGCGAGGACGTCTTCTGGAGCGTTCCAGGCGCGGAGGACCTTGTAGACAGCATTGAGGGAGAAGCCGGCGGCGACGAGGCGGCGCATCACGCGGGCCGACTCCTTGTCGTTGGTGGGGGGCTTCATGCGCTTGCGTTCAAGGAACTGGCGGGCCAGGGCTTCTTCGTTGACGTTTTCATAGGCAGTGTTGAGGGTGGTGGTGACCAGCTCCTCGTGGACGCCCTTGCGCTGGAGGTCCTGCTGGACGCGGCGGCGGCCGAACTTGGCGCCCTCCTGGCGGAGCCGGGTGTAGTCGGTGGCGAAGGCCTGGTCGTCGAGATAGCGCTGGGCCTGGAGGCGGAGGATCACGGCGTCGATGCGGGCCTCGCCCGCTTCACTTTTCTCGACGCGGGTGCGCATGAGGCGACGCAGCTCGGCCACGGTGCGCATGCGGCGGCCCAAGGCGCCGATGGCGTACTCGTAAAGCGCGGGCTCATCGAGAGGCTCGCGGATGCGCGGAGTTTTCCAGGCCATGGTGCTTTCTTTTGTACGCCTCGCGGCAGGGTTGCGCCTAGCTGGCCGACGGCTGCCAGGCGCGGGGCGCGGAATGACTGGTCGAAGTTGGTGTCGGGAGGACGGTGCTGGCCGGGGTGAGCCCACGCCTCAGAAGCGAGACATGGGGCACCGGCGTGGTTGCGGGATGACTCAGGGTGGGCGGCGTTGTGATGCGTCCTGGGACGCGGAAAAAGCGTTTAATACAGCAGGGAGTGCGCGCACATGTCTGGTCTTGTTTCCTGTTTTTTGCCCGCGGGTGGGATGGCGGCTCGCGGCGTGGCCGCGGCGCGGAGGGGTGCGGGGCTGTTGCCGGCGGCGATTGCCTGCGGACTGCTGCTGGTGCCGCTCGGCGGGCTGGCGCAGGTGTCGTATACGCCGATGCCTCTGGACTCGGGATTCGGCAAGCTGGACCTGACGCCGCCCGCGATGCCGCCGCAACAGATCATCGACAAGTTCACGGAGAAAGAGTCGGCGTTTCGCGTGGCGATGGCGAACTACACGTATGAGCGAAGCGTGCGGGTAGACACGGTCGACGACGATACCAAGAAGGTCGACGGGGAGTATTACCAGGTCACGGATATCTCGGCGGACCCGGATGGGAAGCTCTACGAGCACGTGGTCGAGGCGCCGCAAAGCTCGCTGGAGCGCGTGATGATGAGCCCGGCGGACTTCCAGGATATTGAGCACCGGCTTCCGTTTGTGCTGACCAAAGAGGACGTGGGGCAGTACGACCTCACGTATGTCGGCAAGCAGTCGATTGACGACGTGGACTGCTATGCGTTTGATGTGAAGCCCAAGGTGATCGAGAAGAACCAGCGCTACTTCCAGGGACGGATCTGGGTGGATGCGAAGGATTTCCAGATCGTGGTGACAAACGGCAAGAACGTGCCGGATGACGTGCGCAAGGGGCACGAGGACCTGTCGCCGCCGTTTATTACCTTCCGGCAGCAGGTGGATGGCAAGTACTGGTTCCCTGTGTACACCAAGGGCGAAGGCGTACTGCATTTTCCGGCGGGGCATGGGTACGGGAGCCAGGAGGTGCACATGCGCGAGGTAGTCAAGTACTCGAAGTACAAGCGGTTCGGCACGAGTGTGAAGATCACGTTTGACGGGCAGGAAGTGGGCAAGGACACGCCTGACTCGGGGAATACGAAGCCAACGGCCCCTGAGAAGCCTCACTGAGCGTTGTGGAATTTGTGAGAGCAGCTTTGAATCTGGGCGGCAGGAGCGTTGGGTGGGTGCCGGCTTTGGTGAGTCCAGGTCTCAAAGGAGACAATGGACACCCGGCTTTGATGAGAGCGGGCAGTGGTGGGGGAGCGAGGGAGGGGATAGTTACCTTGCGGTGTGAAGATTCGGGGCAGAGCCGGGGGCGGAGGCTGCATCCCAATAGAATCGGCTTAGCCGCGTGTGGCGCGAGCCACATACAACACGGTTCCTATCTGCAAGGAGAACTATGACTACCTGCTGGAAGCGCCTTTTCTTCTGTTTTCTTTTGCTCGCATCCTTCGTCGGGCTGGCAATTCCGCCCGCTGCCAAGGCACAGATCGTGGTTGTCGATCACGGCCACCATCACCGGCATCACCACCATCATCGCCACTGGCACCGCTAAGACGTTGCGGGGGTGAGACCCCCGCTCGTCGCGGTGCTTCGTGGGATCCTGGCATTTCCGGATAGAAGCATTCGCTTTCCACCAGCAGTGATGCAGCACATTGCTGCGCAGCGCCGGTTTGGAGCGCTTTGATCTGACTCATCGCACGCCTCGTTACCGGACAGCGTGAATCCCCAGCCGCTGTGACCCGGTCTGCCACCTCATCTATCGCTCGTTCATTCGCACTCGCTGGATGCGTATTCACGCTGGGCCGCCAGCCTGGGCGAAGTTGCGCTTCTCGCAATTACCAGCGGGCGCGACCTGCCCGTGCATCTTTCAGGGCTCTTCGGGCCATGTTCACGACGAACCAACGCACTCTGCACTACGCGTTCGGCGAGCACTTCCCAGCCTTGCACCACTTCCCTTTTTCTTTCGTTAGACCCGGCTGCGTGCAGCGAAGAGCCCGGCGCCTCGCCCAGGAGCGCTTGCGCTGTTCCGGCACTTACGCAGGCATCGGGTAGAGAGATGGCCGGAGATCGCCCAGAGTTTTGACCAGATTTTGACCTGAGAGCAACTTCGCTCACTGGAAGCCGCCTGTAAAGTCGCGGCTAACTGCAGAAAAAGCGAAGTGCAAAGCGCCTCTTCCTCCGCGTACCGCTCCAGTTCCTGAGCGTGCCGGCTGTGTCTCCCCGCATCGAAGACCGGCTGGCCTGTTCTCCCCTGCAGGCCAGCGGACTGGTTGCGATGGCCCGCAGCGGTGGTGGCGCATGCATGAACGTCTTGAGCAGCACAAAGCAGTGACTTCAAGGAGACAGGCGCGTGAACAGGAAGCTGGGGAAAGTCGTGCTGGCGGCAACAGGGGTGCTGTGCGCAAGTGGAAGCGCAGTACTGGCGCAGGAAATCAGTGCGGCACAACCGGCGGAGCAGCAGGGCGCCTCGCAGGTGAGTGGTCCGGCGGCGACGCAGACCGATCCGCAGGATGCGACCAAGGTGACGGCGCGCGAAGACGTGACAGTGACGGCGCCTGGTTCGACGCGCGACGTGCAGTCCATCGGCGCGAAGGAGATGCTGCAGTCAACGCCGGGCACCAGCCCGATCGCGGTGCTGGGGCGATTGCCCAGCGTGGAGATTACGTCGGCCGATCCCTACGGCGCGTACGAGTGGGCGGTGCGCATCTCGGTGCGCGGCTTCAACCAGAACCAGCTTGGCTTTACGCTCGACGACGTGCCCCTGGGCGATATGTCGTACGGCAATCTGAACGGGCTGCATATCAGCCGTGCACTGATCGATGAGAATCTTGGACAGGCGACGTTGTCGCAGGGCACCGGGGCGCTGGAAACGGCCTCGACGAGCAACCTGGGCGGCGCGATTCAGTTCATGTCGAATGACCCCCTGGACAAGCGGAAGCTGGAAGTAGCGCAGTCGTTTGGAAGCTTTTCGGCGACTCGCACATTTGGTCGCTTCGACAGCGGCGTGCTGCCGGGGCATACACGCTTCTACATCGACGGCGTGTACCAGTTGTCGGATAAGTGGCGGGGCGCGGGGCCGATCAACCAGAGCTATTACCAGGGCAATTTGAAGCTGGAGCACTTCGTCGGGAACAAGGGCGTGCTGACGTTCTTCGTGGACTACTCGCACCGGCAGGAAGTGGACTACCAGGATGACAACAAGGTCTGGGTCAACAAGCTGGGGTACAAGTGGGACAACTTCGGCAACTGGGGCGTGGCGCTGCAGGCAGCCAATGCGTACAACGCGCAGGGTGGGGGCGGGTTTGTGTTTGCCTCGCTGCCGACGACCTTTCCTACGCCGGTGAGCAGCCTGCAGAGCGCGCCGGGTGACTTATCGAACGACCCGGAAGATGCCGGCTATTACGCGGCGGGTGGACTGCGGCGCGATATTTTGAGCTACCTGAGCTACAAGATGGCGCTGACCAGTCACCTGACGTGGAAGTCCACCGTGTACGGGCATGAGAACTCGGGCGCGGGGCTTTGGTTTACGCCGTACGAAGCAACATATGACGCGACGGGCACCCCGGTTTCGCCGATCTCCGAGCGCACCTCGGAGTACGGGATTGCGCGTGGCGGCTTCGTCACATCGCTTTCGTACGAAACGGCGCGCAACACGGTGGAAGGCGGCGCATGGTTCGAGAAGGAGAGCTTCGACCTGGCGCGCAAGTTTTATGCGACCAGCCTCGCAAGCCCGGTGCAGTCGATTTACGACCGCCCGTCGAACGCGTTCTACACGCAGTGGTCCTATAACTTCCCGAGCACGGTGTACCAGTTGCACCTGCAGGACCAGTACAGGATCCGTCCGACGCTGACGGTCTCGGCGGGTTTCAAGAGTGTGGAGACCAACATGACCGGCAACCTGGGCGCGTTCAACACGGGCGTGATCCAGGCGAGCGGCGTGACCGCGGCGACGTATGCGCAGGGCAGCCTCGAATCAGGCAAGGCGTTTCTGCCGCAGTTCGGCGTGAACTGGAAGATCAACAAGAACAACGAGATGTTTGCCGATGTGGCGGACAATGTGCGCGCCTACCAGGCGGGCGGCCCGGGGTTCGGCAACTCACCCTGGGGCACATCGCAGGCTGGTTTCAACGCGCTGACCAGCACGCTGAAGCCGGAGAGCTCATGGAGCGAGGAAGCGGGTGTGCGGCACACCGACAACCGGTTCCAGGGGCAGGCAAGTTACTTCCACGTGAACTTCAGCAACCGGTTGCTGGCGATTCAGCAGGGACCGGCGATCGCGGGAGCGGCATCGCTGCTGACGAACGTAGGCGGCGTGACTACGAACGGCGTGGATGGCGCGGTGTCGGCGAAGCTGCACGAGGGATGGACGCTGTACAACGCGCTTACCTTTAGCCGTTCGACCTACAACGACGACTACACCACGACCGGTGCAACAGGCGTGCCTGCGACCGTGGCGACCGGCGGAAAGATCGTGGTGGACTCGCCGGAGTTCTTGTATAAGAACGAGCTGAGTTATGCCAAGGGCCAGTTCGATGCGCACATCGATTCGGACTACATGGGCAAGCGGTACTTCACCTACACGGACGATAACTCGGTGAGCGGACGGTTTCTGGCCAACTTCGGGCTGGACTACCACAAGGATGAAGTGGGCGCATTTGACCAGTTGAAGCTGCAGTTGAACGTGTACAACCTGGCCGGGGCGCAATATTACTCCACGGTGGGCACGAACGGATTTATCGCGAGTGATCCTACGTCGGTAAGCCTGAACACGCTTCAGGTGGGGGCGCCGCGCACAATTACCGGGACGTTCAGTGTGCGCTTCTAACAAGCGTCCCTGTTAATAGACTGCTTTGGCAAAGGCTCTCGCGTAAAGCGGGGGCCCTTTCTCTGTTGGTGCGGTTTTCTCACATGTGTGCGTGGGAGGCGGACGGGCACGGCTTAACGGCTCGGCGACTTAGCAACTTAGAACTTAGCGAGTTAGCAACCTAGGGGCTGGTGGCGGGGCGCTGGGCCTGCAGGGTAAAGCCGGACGGGGGCTGGAACCAGGTGGGTTGGGGTTCGGCGCGCGTGACGTTGCTGAGCAGGATCTGCTGGGTGCCCTCGCGGGGATCGTTGCGGGTGACGGCGAGGTTGGTGGCGAGTTCGGGGGCGTACCAGAACTCTTTGGTGGTGGTGAGAGGGCGCTCGTTGCCGACGACGCCGGGATTGAGGGTAAGGGTTTCGCGGGTGCCGAGGACGTCGAGGCCATCGAGGGTGTTGGTGCCGATGGACTCGCGCACGAGCAGGCGGGTATGGGCTGCGTCCCAGCCGGCGGGCGGCGTGTGGGGCTCGGTCGGGGCGTGCAGGTAAGGGTAGACGACGCACTGGTGGGTGGCGAGGTAGCAGAGGGTCTGGGTGTGGGCGACGGGGTCGTAGACGTCGGTGGCTTTGAGGGGCGCGTCGGTGCTGGTGTCGGCAGCAGGGACGAGGCTCCGGCGCTCGCGGTAGACGCGACCCTGGCTATCGCGGGCGATGCGGGCGTTGAGGCGGAGAGTGACGGTGGTGCCGTCGGGGAGGATGCGGGTCCAGACGGTGGCCGTGTTGGCGATGAAGGGGTGGTTGGGGATGGGGAGCACGTCAACGCCGGGGACGTGGGTGGTGATGGAGAGGTCGGGGGCGCGCGTGGGTGGCTGGGGCCCGGATTGCGCCTGCGATTGGGCAAGCGTGAGCGTGGCGGGCAGGAGAAGCCAGAGCAGGAGGGTGGGTTGCATGGCGACCTCGTGGGAGGGTGCGATGGTGTTGTTTGTTTTCAGCTTGCCGCTCGCCGGCGACGCTTTTGACACATGTGAGACGAGGGAGAGGGGCTGATGGTTGCAGGATCAGTCCGGGGTGGGGGCGTCGGCATGATCGACGACCAGCACGGTGACCGCGCCCTTGGAGGGCATGAGTTTGAGCCCCAGCTGCTCCTGCACCGCGGTAAAGAGGGTAGGGCCATTGGGCTGCGTGGGATCATGGTCGCTGGCCCAGTGCAGGGAGAAGCTGAAGCGGCCCGGCAGGGCGGTTTTATCGAGCACGGGTCGGCCCGCGTAGGGCATGATCGCTTCGCCAAAGTGTGCCAGCGTGATCCCGTGTACGTCCATGGACTCGTTGTGCTGCGAGACCCCTCGCTGGTACCTTTCGAGGGCGGATCCGCTGTGAGCTTCGGACCTCCCCTGGCTATCTCGAGGTCAAATACGGGCAGGGTGCGCGTTTCGAGGTGCGCCTTCAGATGGAAGCGCTCGACCAGCAGCGGCTGCATGCGTCCGCGGATCTCTGCTGAAGTCTGGTGGCTAATGGCAGCAGCGTCCGGCTCGCTGATCTTGGCGAACACATCATAATGCTGCCCTTCGAGGTCCTTGGGAATGCCGTAGATCAGGTCTCGCCGGATGCCGTAGGCATTTTCCAGCAGCACGCCAAGAGTCACGTTTCTGCCATCGTAGCGGTACCTGTTCTGGTTGACATCCACGTTGCCCGAGTCGGACTTATTCGGCTTGATGGTTGCAACGTCATAAAAGGTACCGGGCGTGGGCGTATCGGAGGTGGTCTGGGCCAAAGGCTTGCCGGACCAGGCAGCAGCGACAAGAGCGACGAACAGGCTCGCGACAGCGCGGCGATGCGGGTAAGTGGGTCGCATGTCTGGATCTCTCGCTCGGCTACCGGGAAGCGGGCGGCTCGTGGCGCTGCATGACTCAGGCCGGTAAGACGGATCGTAGTGCGAAACGTTTGCCGGACCCCAACAAAGCAAAGCGTTTTGTTTGTCGCTTGGGGTGTTCCGGGTATTCCCAATGATGATGCAGAGCGTGGAGGCGTGGACATTTCTTCCCAACCAGCCAGAACACTGTTGCAAATGCGCCTACGCGTGTAGTACGTTGCGCCTACGCGTGTAGGAGTCTGGGTCGATGGCTGAAACTGTAAAGCTTTCCAAGCTCGAATACCGACTCATGCAGGTTCTGTGGAGCCAGGGCGCGAGCTCGGTGCGGGCAATCCAGCAGGCGCTGCCGGAGAAGCGACGCCCGGCGTATACCACCGTGCAAACCACCATTTTCCGCATGGAAAGCAAGGGCATCGTGGAGCGCGCGGGCCAGGCGGGCGCGGCATACCTGTTTGCGCCGCGCATTACCCGTGAGAAGGCCCAGCGCGCACTGATTGAAGATCTTCTGGCAATGTTTGGGGGCGTATCGCAGCCAGTGATGGCCTACCTGGTGGACTCGGGCAAGCTTTCGCTCGCGGATGTGAAAGAGGCAGAGCAGGCGTTGCAGCAGCGGAAGAAAGGCGGAAAGGCATGAGCTTCGGAGTAGGCGTCTTCGCAGGGTGGCGGGGCATGCTGGTGAATCACCTGTGGCAGTCGACGGCCGTGGTGCTGCTGCTCTGGGCCATGTCGGTGGGGCTGCGCAGGCATCGTGCCAGCCTGCGGTACCGGCTGTGGATGGCCGCTTCACTCAAGTTTGTCATTCCTTTCTCGTTGCTGGTCGCGGCGGGGCGGGCATTGCAGCCACGGGTGCCGAGCGTGGCGCCCGTGGCGCATTTCGGTGGCCTGGTGCTTCGCTCGGTGCAGCCGTATCCGCAGACGCTGGCTGGCGTGGTGGGCAGCGGTTCGACCGCTGCGGGAGGGTGGGGCGCGGAGAGGTTGCTGGTGGCCGGGTGTCTCGGGTTGTGGGCGCTGGGCGCCGGAGTGCTGCTGGCTTCGTGGTTGCGCGGGCTCAGGAGCCTGCAGGCGATTGCCCGACAGGCGCAGGCCTGCGGGATGATAGATGGCGTGCCGATCCTGAGGAGCCTGCGCGTCGCGGAGCCGGGCGTGTTTGGCATCTTCCGGCCGGTGTTGCTGATGCCGGCCGATCTGCTGGATCGGCTTTCCGCGTTGGAACTGGAAGCCATCTACGCGCACGAGCTTGCGCACGTGCAACGACGCGATAATCTCACGGCGACGCTGCACGCCGTGGTGCACGCGGCGTTCTGGTTTCACCCGGCGGTGTGGCTGATCCGCGCTCGGCTGATGGAAGAGCGCGAACATGCCTGCGACGAGGCGGTGCTGGCTTCGGGCAGTGATGCCGAGGTGTACGCGCGCAGCATCCTGGATGTGTGCCGGTTCTCGGTAGGCGCGCAGACCGGGCCGATCGCCGGGGTGGCGGGCGGCAGGTTGAAGCAGCGCCTGCTCCGGATTGTGGCCGATCTGCGATACGCGCCACTGCGGCGGCGGCAAAAGCTGCTGATGGCGGCTTTGGCCGCGTTGATCGTGAGTCTGCCGGTGGCGGCTGGGCTTGTGAATGCTGGACACGTGCAGGCGCAGGATCAGAAGCTTGCGTTCGAGGTCGCCTCGATTCGTCCTGACCCGGATGTAAACGGGATGTCGATGGGCTGGGCAGGCACGACATGGTCAGCCAAGGGAACGACGATCGTGAATCTGCTCATGGGCGCGTTCGATCTAAAGCACTTCCAGATCGTAAATGCTCCTGGCTGGGCAACATCGGAACAGTTCACGATTCGGGCCAGGATACCGGACACCAACTTACAACTACCCGAGAAGGAGCGATCTGAACAGTATCCCCCGATGATGCAGAGTTTGCTTGAGGAGCGATTCCACCTGCGCTATCACTGGGTCGAGCAGGTGCGGCCGGTATACTCCCTCGTCGTCAGCAAAAGCGGACCCAAGCTGACTAAGAGCAAGCCCGATGACAAGGGCGAGTTGCAAATCGGGCCTGGCTACTTCGAGGGGCACGGCATGCCCATCCAGATGTTGGCCGATAACCTGGGCGGCAACCTCGACTACATCGTGCAGGACAGGACGGGTCTCAAGGGCAATTACGACTTCTCCATCCACTTCGTCGATCCTGATTCCAAGGGAGGACCGACTGACGAGGACGATCTTTCCAATCCTGCAGCGCAGGCCCGATGCCTTGCTGCATTGCAGGAACAGCTCGGATTGCAGCTCGTCGCGGAGAAGCGGCCGGTGCGCATGCTGGTGATCGACCAGGTGGAGCGCCCGACACCTAACTGAACCCGGCGCCACGCGTCCAAGGGCCATGCAGGCGTAAGGTCCGGCAGCGGGGTGCAACCTGTGGTCGGCGTGGCCATTCGCAGGCGAACGAAGCAGGGCCCGTGCCCAAGGGCCGGCTGTTACTGCAACCGTACCTGCTACTGTATTCGAAACGCGTGGCGTGAGCTGGTCTAAACGTATCCCTGGGTCGACGGAGAGGACGTTGGTCGCTGCTGAGGTGCGTGGTCTGAAAGAGGTCGGGCGGCTGGGCGTGTGGGTGCTGTTGCTCAGCTCCACCGCGTTGCAAGCCTTGCAGCAACGCGGGCAGGTCATGTCGAACGGCTTTCCGGTCCCCGGGGCTACGGTGACGGCAACCCAGGGTACGGCCACTGCAAGTACGGTCACCGACGCGGGCGGCTTCTATGTGCTGGACAATGTCAAAGAAGGCATCTGGGCCATTACGGTGCAGATGCTGCTGTTCGCCTCGAGCACACAGCAGGTAAGTGTCGGAAGCAATGCCACCCCTTTGAAGTGGGAGCTCAAGCCTCTTGCGCTGGCCGACGCTACGGCGCGAGCGGCGGCGGCGGCGCATGCTGCCACACCGCGCACCGCGGGCGGAGCAGTCACGGCACAGGGGACACCGGCGGTTGCACCATCCCCGGCGGCGAAGCAGGGACTGCTGCTGAACGGCAGCGTCAACAATGCGGCTACCTCGCAGTACTCGCTGGCGCGCGCGTTCGGCAATACGCGCAACAGTTCCCGCAACCTGTATACGGGGTTGCTGCACTTCGACCTTGGCAACTCGGCGCTGGATGCGCGGCCTTACTCGCTGACCGGCCAGGAAGCCCCCAAGCCCGGGTACAGCCAGGTCACGGGCATCATCAGTGTGGGTGGGCCGTTGCAGATTCCGCGCCTGCTGCGTCGCGGGCCGGAGTTCAACGTGGAGTACCGATGGCGACGGGACAGCCAGTCGGCGATCGACACGGGGCTGGTGCCGAGCCTGAGCCAGTTGCAGGACGCTGCCACGAGCGCTGTACCCGCCGCGGCGGCGCTGCTTGCGCTGTACCCCGCGCCGAACGTGGTGGGCAACACGGCTTACAACTATCAACGCGCGGTGTTGAACGGAACGCACCTCGATTCATTGCTGCTCCACGTGAACGGCAACAAGGGGCCGGACTCGTTTGCAGGGCGCATGGAGTTCGACAGCACGCGCGCCGACACCACCAACCTCTTCGGTTTTCGCGATGCGACGGCAACGCTCGATCTTGCTACGGACCTCGGCTGGCATCGGCGATGGGCGAACAATCGCTTCAGCAACGTGACCTACGCGTTCAGTCGCGCACGGACCGAGGTGATGCCGTTTTTCGAGAACCGCGTCAACGTAGCCGGTGACGCCGGCCTTGCGGGTGTGAACCAGGACCCTGCGAACTGGGGGCCGCCGACGCTGAACTTTTCAAGCGGCATCGCGTCACTGACCGATGCACAGAGCGCGCGAAACCGCACGGAGACGAATGCCCTGGGAGCGAGCTACGAGTTATACCGGGGCCGGCACAACATCAAGCTCGGCGGGGACCTGCGACGACAGGAGTTCAACTACTTTACGCAGAGCAATCCACGCGGCTCGTTCACATTTACAGGCGCGGCGCTTGGCTCCGACTTTGCCGACTTCCTGGCGGGGGTTCCGGACTCGGCGCAGATCAGCTATGGCAATCCGGATAAGTACCTGCGCCAGACGGTGGCCGATGTGTATGCCAATGATGACTGGCGCCTGGAGCCGGACCTTACGTTGAACCTGGGTGTGCGCTGGGAGTATGAAGCGCCTGCCACGGAGTTGAAACACCGGCTGGCAAACATTGATGCAGCGGATGATTTCGCAGTGATTGCAACTGTCACGGCGCAGACGCCGGAGGGCCCGCTGACAGGCGCGCGCTATCCGCAGTCGCTTGTGCGCCCGGACCGGCGCATCGTGGAACCGATCGTGGGCGTGGCGTGGCGGCCGCTGGCTGGCTCATCGCTGTTGATCCGCGCGGGGTACGGGCTGCGCGCGGATACCTCGATCTATGGCCCGATCGCACTGGCGCTGGCGGAGCAGGCGCCGTTTGCGACCACGATCGCCGCGGACAATGCGAGTTGCCCGCAGCGGCTGGCGTCGGGGCCGACGGCGTGTACGACCAACGCCGCGAACACCTTTGGGATCGATCCGAACTACCGCAGGGGCGCGGTGCAGCAGTGGCAGGTGAGCGCACAGAAAGATCTGCCGGCGGCGCTGCAGTTCGATGCCTGGTATGCGGGGACGCAGGGGTTGAACGGCATGCAGCAATTTCTGCCGAACACGTACCCGGTCGGCGCTAACAATCCTTGTCCGACGTGCGTCACGGGTTTCGTGTATCGCACATCCACCGGAAGTTCCGACCGCGAAGAAGGGCGGGTGCAGTTGCGGCGGCGGCTGCGCAGCGGCCTGAGCGCAACGGCCACGTACACATTTTCGAAATCGATCGATGACGATTCAGTGCTGGGCGGCGGCGGCCCATTGACGCCCAGCAGTTCTGCCGGCGCAATCAGTGCGGCCGCGGCATCGACCGCAACGACAGCGCAGGACTGGCGCAATCTGCGTGCGGAACGCTCGCGGTCGTCGTTCGACCAGCGGCACCTTTTGAACGCAACGTTTGCGTATACGACGGGTATGGGCATCGGCGGTGGGACGCTGCTGAACGGCTGGCGGGGGCGGCTGTACAAGGAGTGGACGGTGACGGGCACGATCGCGGCTGGATCAGGGCTGCCGCTGACGCCGGTGTACGAAGCCGTGGTGCCGGGCACTGGTTTCTCCGGCAGCATTCGGCCGGACCGGACCGCGGCGGCGGTGCATGCAATATCGGGCGGGTACTTTTTGAACCCGGCGGCGTATGCTGCGCCTGCGCCGGGGCAGTGGGGCGATGCCGGACGCAACTCCATCACCGGGCCTTCCACGTTCAGCTTCAACAGTTCGTTTGCGCGCACCTTCCGGCTGCCATCGCACCTGAACTTCGACTTCCGCGTGGACGCGACCAACGTTCTGAACCACGTGAACTATTCGACCTATCTCACCACGCTGAATCCATCGTCTGTGAGCCCCACGTTCGGGCTTCCGGGCGGAACCAACCCGATGCGCTCTCTGCAACTAAACGCGACGTTGAGGTTTTAGCCGTATGCGCACACTGCTTCTCTGCCTGCTGGCCGTGTTGTTGTCCGTGACGGTTGCCGATACGGGCTTCCCGCAAACGGTCGGGCAGAACAAGGCTCCGGACAGCTCCGGGCCGATCACGACAATCTCGGTGCGTACCCAGCTGGTGGTTGAGGCGGTGACGGTTGCGGACAAGAACGGCAAGCCGGTGCCCGACCTTACCGCGAAGGATTTCGCGCTCACCGAAGATGGCGTGCCGCAGCGGATCCGCTTTGTTGAGCACCAGGCTTTGCCGACCACGGGCACGCCGCTTGCGCCGCGCACGCGCGAGCAGGAGAAGCTCACGATTTACAAGAAGCTGAGCCGGGAGCAGATTGCCCCCGAAAAGCCGGAGAGCCTGCGCTACGAGAACAAACGGCTGCTGGCGTTGTACTTCGACATGAGCGCGATGGACCAGGCATCGCAGTTTCGCGCGCTGCATGCTGCTGAGACCTTTGTGCGGACGCAGATGACTCCGGCGGACCTCGTGTCGGTCCTGCGATTCAGCAGCGGCGCCGTAGACGTGCTGCAGGACTTTACCGCCGACCGCGACCGGCTGCTGAGCATCCTGGAGACGATGGTGGTGGGTGAAGGCCAGGAGTGGGCGACGGTGGTGAGCGATGCCAGCGCCGCAGACCAGGGCAGCCCGTTTGGGCAGGACGACAGCGAGTTCAACATCTTCAAGACAGATCGCCAGCTTGCCGCGCTGCAAACCGCGGCGGAGATGCTTGGTCATCTGAATGAACGCAAGGTGCTTTTGTACTTCGCAAGCGGGCTGACACTGCAGGGCGTCGACAACCAGGCGCAGCTGCACGCCACGGTGGATGCGGCGATCCGGGCCGGGGTGTCGTTCTGGCCTGTCGATGCGCGCGGGTTGGTGGCGGAGCCGCCGATGGGCGATGCGACGCAGGGTTCGCCGGGTGGGCAGGCGATGTACACGGGTGCGGCGACGCAGCAGGAGAACGCGAACTTTCAACAGTCGCAGGACACGTTGTACTCGATTGCGGGCGACACCGGCGGTAAGGCGCTGCTGGACACCAACGACCTGGCGCAGGGGATCCAGAACGCGCAGCGGTCGATTGCGGACTACTACATCCTTGGCTACTACACGAGCAACGCGGCACAGGATGGCAAGTTCCGGCATGTGAAGGTCACGGTCGATGTGGCCGCGGCGGCGAAGCTCGAGTATCGCCAGGGGTACTACGCGGCCAAGGAGTTCTCAAGGTTTACGCAGGCGGACAAGGAGCGGCAGTTAGAGGATGCCCTGATGCTGGAGGATCCGATGACGGAGCTGACGATCGCGATGGAGCTGAACTATTTCCAGCTGAATCGTGCGGAGTATTTCGTGCCGCTGGTGGTGAAGATTCCGGGACGGGAGCTGGCACTGGCGAAGCGTGGCGGCGCGGAGCATACGTTGATCGACTTTATCGGCGAAGTCAAGGATGTGTACGGCGGCAGCACGGTCTCAAACGTGCGCGATAACGTCAATCTGAAGCTGACGGACCAGACGGAGGCGCAGCTGGCCAAGCTGCCGGTGGAGTACGAAACGGGATTTACGCTGCTGCCCGGGAAGTACTCGATCAAGCTGCTGGCGCGGGACGATGAAACCGGCCGCATCGGCACGTACGAGACGACGTTTACGATTCCGAACCTAAATCGCGAGGAGCAGCGCGTGCCAATGAGCACCGTGGTGCTGAGCAGCGAGCGGCAGACGATGCAGGATGCGTTGTACAACGCGGCCAAGGGCAAGGACGAAGCGAAGCAGGCCGCGGTGAACCCGCTGGTGTCGGACGGGGTGCGGCTTATCCCCAGTGTGACGCGCGTGTTTCATCGCGACGGTGAGCTGTATGTGTACCTGCAGGGCTATGAGCCGGCCGCTGCACCCGCGACGCCGTTGCTGGGGTATGTGGACCTATACCAAGGCGACAGCAGGAAGTTTGAAAGTGGTCCGGTAGCCGTGACTCCGCCGGCTTCGGATCGGTTGAAGCCGGTGCCGATGCACTTTACCGTGCCATTGGGCGAGCTGACTCCTGGAGAGTATGTGTGTCAGATCTCGGTGGTGGATCCTGCGAGTGGGAAAACTGCTTTTTGGCGGGCGGCGATTCGGATTGATCCGTGATTGGTTTGTATTTGCCAGGTGATGGTAGGAGTTCTTTAGCCGGGGAGGGATAAATGGTGCCCGCGTCTCGAAGTCCAGACACGGGCATTCGACATCGCCGGCAGCTGTTTGGAAGCATGGTATACCAGCGGACAGAAACGCGGCTTTCGCGGTTTCCGTGCACGTTGTACCTGGTGCACCTGCCGTTTTAACGTTTGCGCTGGGGCTGCTGATGCGATCGTAGCTACCGTGGCACAAGGATGCGTGGCACTTGCCGCTAGGGCCAGGGAATGGCGGCAACGTATCTGTACGCGTTTGGGATCTATTTATTGTTCGAGCGGACTACAGGGAAGGTGCGGGCGGTGGTGAAGGATGTTGCAGTACTGTATCTAATGCCGCCGGGGATTGATCTGGCGGAGCGGTCATCGTTGTGAGTGGTGGGCGGTGCGCTTCGGTTTTGTGGTACCCACGTCTCAGAAGCGAGACATGGGCAACCGATAACATCCTGAACAATGGACCAGCTACACTCGGTTTCACTTCGTGTGACGAAACGAGGGTGTTGCGATATGGCCGATGAAGTGCGGGTCTGGCAAGCCGAGAAGGATGAATCGCTAAGAGAAATTAAGGCGTTGACAGCAGATTATTAAAATGCGATCGGCTTACGCAAATGCAAAGCGGTGGCGCATAAGCGCTCGAGTCCTGCAATCAGCAGGTGGAATGCGTCAAGGTGTCGCTTCGGGAAGCCTGCACGTTTTAGTTCCACAGCCTTGATTAGTTCAATTTCTTTGCTTAGCCGCATAACCTGAGAGGGGGAGAGGAAATCTCCCGTGTGCGTGCCGCTGTAGATTACCTCTTCGAGCAACACGGGGATTCCGGGTATCCTGGTTGCGATTTTCTCGAGAGCTTCTCGCAGTGTGGTGATAAGGCCCGCATTGCCAAGGTGCGAGCTGTCTGCATGCATGTCCTCATGCTTGCAGGGAGATGGCTGCATCCAGGCATCATGTTCCTCAATCTTCGCGGAAGTTACCGATCTGATTTCAGGGGATCCATTGCGTCGTATATAGAGCTGCTTTGGATATGGATGCGGAACTCGTAAACGGTTTGTCTCCACACAGTCACAAAACACACACGCGTCTAATCCCATAAACCTCTTCTGCTTTCGTGTAATGAGTGCACCCTGATTGCGCTACACCTGTGGGCCATGCCCCACAAGATATGCCACGGAGTGGCCGCCTACCGCGTTGGGGAGGCTGGCTTTGCGGCTATATGTAACTGCTCGAGTGGCGTTAGTAGTACAGGTATTTGCGCCATTTCATGTCGGAGTTGCCGATCATGCGCATGATGTGGCGGGAGGTGTGGAGGGAGAAGGGGCGGGGTTCGCGGAGCAGGTGCATGGTGTCCTGCTCGTGAAGGAGCTGGTTGCCTTTTTTGCGGTTGCAGGTGTGGCAGCAGGCGACGAGGTTTTCCCACGTGCTTTGGCCACCGCGGGAGCGTGGGTGGACGTGGTCGAGGGTAAGCTCGCCGGCGGTGAGCACCACGGCGCAGTACTGGCAGGTGTTGCGGTCGCGCAGCAGGATGTTTTTGCGGGACAGGGCTCGGGTCTGGTGGGGGATGCGGCGGTACTCGAGGAGGCGGATGACGGAGGGCATGGGCATGCGCACGCGGGCGGCGTGGAGGGTGGCACCCTGCTCTTCTTCGGTCTTGGCGACGCCCTTCAGCACGAGCACCAGCGCGCGGCGGGCGCCGCAGATGTTGATGGGCTCGTAGGAGGCGTTGAGCACGAGCACGGGAGTCTGCATGGGCTGCTGAAATGGCAGGGTGCGGTCTTCAGGCCCGAGTGGCGCTGCGGCGGCAGCGGCAGCGGTGTGGGTTTTCAGAAGTTTGTGTTTGCGTGTGTGCACTGTGCTTTTGCCGAGCGACATATAGGTGTTTCTCCCCGGGCCTGCTGTGAAGCATTGGTGCTGTGAAGCATCGATCTGGGTTGATTCCTGGCTAGCTGCTTCTGTGCGTCGTGCGTTGCTGTGCAGATGTGTCCGCTGGCTGCGCGTTGGTTGAAGAGTGTTGTTCGAGGAGCTTCATTCGGACGCGTGTGCGAACGGCTCAAGTCCAGAAAGCGACATCGTCCTCCATGGGGGTCGGGGTGGCGGCGACGGGCTCGGCGAGTTCGTGCCGCTGAGCGCGGGCGGCGGTGGTGACCCAGATCTCGGCAGCGCCGGCGCGCCGCAAAGCGAGGGCGGCGGCGCGGGCGGTGGCGCCGGTGGTGTAGATGTCGTCGACCAGCAGGATGCACTTGCCGTGGAGCGGCTTTACGCCCGTGGCGGCGCCGGCGACAGCAAAGGCAGCCTGTACGTTTTTACGGCGCCGGCGCGGGGTAAGCCCGGACTGCGAGACGGTGGCGCGCACGCGGCGGAGGATCGCGGTATCGACTGAGAGTGCGAGGCCATGGGCGTGGCCGAAGCGGGCGACCGCGCGGGCAAGCAACTCGGCCTGGTTGAAACCGCGCTCCCGGCGCTTAGCTCGGAACAGCGGGACAGGCACGACGGTGAGGCGCTTGGGCAGGCCAGGGAGCACGGCGAGCTGCGCGGCCATGAGCCTGCCGAGTGGCTGGGCGACAGGCTCCATGTGCTCGTACTTAAGCAGGTGCAGGAGCGAACGCAGCGTGCCGCCATAGAGGCCGTGAGCCACGGCGCGGTCAAAGGCCGGGGGCGACACGCGGCAGGGACGGCAGAGCCAGTCGCCAGGGGCGCGGTCGGAGGTGCTGAAGGCGTGGGCGCCGAGGGCTTCGCCGCACTGGAGGCAGAGAGTGCCGGACTGCGCGGGAAGAGAGTGCCAGCAGGAGGCGCAGACGGGAACGCGGCCGAGAGTGGCAAGCGGGGTTTCGCAGAGAACGCAGGCGGCGGGCAGGAGCGCAGCGGCGAGGCTGTGGGCGATGCTGAAGAACGTGCGCGGGAATGTGTGGGGACTTCGCGGGAAGCGTGCCACGGCACGCCAGGAGCTGAGGGTGAGACGGGTGGGTGCGGTGTGCGCGGGCGGCGGGGCCATCGTTTGGACGCTGGACGGGGCGCGGCCGGGCGGACTCGGCAGATCGCTTCGGAAATCGTCACGCAAGAGCTGTTGGCTCGTGAAGACGCACCTCGCACCGGGGAAAGCGATGAAGCCTGCCCACTTGCCTTGGAGTATACGGGCAGCCGGGGGATTGCGCCAGATGCCGGGCGAGGCGCAGAAGCGGCCGCTCCGTGGCGGGTGTCGGCTTGGGGTGGCATGGGACGAAGTTACCGGCGGCTGGGAAAGCGGGGTTCAGCGGTTGTGCTGTGGCATGGGCGCGGCTAGGCTTGCCGCTATGCGAAAAAGTGCTTTGTTTGTCGTGCTTGCGTATGGTGCTGCCTGCGGTGCGCAGAGTGCGCCGGAGCCGGTGCCCGGGCTGCGGATCCCGAATGGGGGCACGCCGTGGGTGCTGGACGAGTTCAAGGGTGGCAAGCAGCTGGTACCGGTGCATTCCACCGCGGTGGCGATCAACAACCACAAGGGTGGCAATGTTGCGGGGGGATTACTGGCGGGGCCGTTTTACAAGGCGCGCTTTTCGACTGAGATCGACGGAGTGGCGGCGAAAACGGTAGTGCATACGGGCGCGCCCGTGTTTTACGTGAAGATTGAAGGGCCCGAGACGGGGCAGAGCCTGATGGCGGGGTGGGCGGTGGTGCACGCGCTGGTGGATCGCGACCGGAGGCTGCTGTCGACGGTGAAGTTTACCCAGTGGACCGGGAATGCGAAGCGGAACGATACCGAGGTCGAGGTAGCAACGGAGACGCTGCCGGACGGCTGGGTGAAGATCACGCCGAAGGGGCAGCTACCCGAGGGTGAGTATGCGCTGGAGCCGGTGATGAAACAGGAAAATGCGTTCTCGACGATGGTGTTTGACTTCAGAGTGGATGCCTCCGCGCAGAACGACGCCGATGCCGTGACGGAGTAGGACGACGGGCCTGGTGCTGCGGGCTGAGGCCTACCGGTTGGTGCGTGAGGACAGGGGGAGCGGCGGATGCGGCTGCTCGCGTTGCGGGTGGAACGGGTACACTCCTCGTTACGCTCCTGCCGCGTTGTGCGTGGCGGGAGGGGCTTTGCTGCTGGAGTGTTCTGCCCATGGCTACTGTGGTGCCGCCTGGTTCGTCGTCGTCGCTTCCCTCTCCGCGTGCGGGATTTCGCCCGTTTGTGGATGCTGCTGAAAACCGGCCGGAGTTGACGGCCCGGGCGCTGCTGCTGGGCTCGTTTTTCGGGCTGCTGTTTGGTGCGGTGACGGTGTATGTGGGGCTGCGCGCGGGGCTGACGGTAGCGGCATCGATCCCGATCTCGGTGCTGTCGATCTCGGTGCTGCGGGCGCTGGGGCGAGCTTCGATCCTGGAAAACAATATTGTGCAGACGACCGGCAATGCTGGGCAGTCGATTGCAGCGGGCGTGATTTTCACGCTTCCGGCGCTGATCTTCCTCGGCTTCGACCTCGAGTATGCACGGATCTTCTTTCTGGCGCTGCTGGGTGGGTGGCTGGGCGTGCTGTTCATGATCCCGCTGCGACGGCAGTTGATTGTGGAAGAGCACGGGACGCTGACGTACCCGGAGGGCACTGCGTGCGCGGATGTGTTGCTGGCCGGGGAGCGCGGCGGGTCGTTCGCGAGCCGGGTGTTTTTAGGTCTGGGGCTGGGCGCGGTGTACACGCTGTTTCAGAACGAAAACCTGCTGGGGCTGTGGCCGGGCACGCCGAACTACGAGCCGGACCTGGGCGCGCAGCACGTGTTGCGCGGGGCCGCGGTGCGCTGCGATGCGACGCCGGAGTACCTGGGCGTCGGGTACATTATCGGACCGAAAGTGGCGGGGACGATCTTTGCGGGCAGCGTGTTTAGCTGGCTCGTGCTGATG
Source organism: Acidipila sp. EB88 (assembly GCF_003858395.1). Taxonomy (GTDB): domain Bacteria; phylum Acidobacteriota; class Terriglobia; order Terriglobales; family Acidobacteriaceae; genus EB88. The sequence continues at coordinate 1,192,032 of NZ_QWEV01000005.1, forward strand.
CCGGCGATCTACTTTTTCGGCTCGCACTTATCGGCGCCGCTGTATCCGTCGGTGAAGCTGATCAAGGAGATGAGTCCTTCGGAGTTGTGGTCGGCGTATGTGAGGCCGATGGGCGCGGGTGGCGTGGCGGCGGCGGGACTGCTGACGCTGCTGCGCACGCTGCCGACGATTGCGGGTGCGCTGGGCGCCGGGTTCCGGAACCTACGCAGACGCGCGGGCGTCGCCAGGGTGGAGGCGAGCGCGGCGCGGACAGATCGCGATCTGCCGAGCTGGGTGGTAGCGGGCGGTTCGCTGCTGCTGGTGGTGTGCGTGTTTCTGTTTCTATGGCTGAAGCCGGTGCCGGGGGCGCAGGTAAGTGCGTTTGCGAACCTTGCGGCGTCGCTGCTGATCGTGGTGTTCGGGTTCCTGTTTGTGACCGTTTCATCGCGGATCGTGGGGCTGATCGGGTCGTCGGCAAACCCGCTGTCGGGCATGACGATTGCGACGCTGATGGCGACAGCGGCGATCTTTCTGGTGAAGGGGTGGACGACGCCGGCGTTTGCGGCGCTGGCACTGACGATCGGCAGCACTGTGTGCATTGCGGCGGCCAACGCGGGGGATACGTCGCAGGATTTGAAGACGGGCTACCTGATTGGCGCGACGCCGTGGAAGCAGCAGCTGGCGCTGATGGTGGGTGTGTGCGTGTCAACGGTAGCGATTGGTGCGACGTTGAACGCGATGAACCGAGGGCTGGAGGAGTTTCGCACGGCGGACAAGACGTGGAGTCTGAGCGTGCCACACCAGGGGGTGCAGGAGCAGGGACGGTTTACGCGGGCGCACATCAAGGTGCTGCATGAAGGGGGCGCGAGCGATGAGCGTGCAGGCACGCAGTATGTACTGCTGAATGCGCTGGGCTCGCACGAGTTAGCGGACGGCAAGTACCTGTATGACCCGGCTACGGGCAAGATCGCGGTGCAGTGGATCCAGGGGATCGGGAGCGAGAAAGCTGCGGCTCCGCAGGCGCGGCTGATGGCGACGGTGATCAACGGGATCCTGACGCGGCAGCTACCGTGGGGACTGGTGCTGCTGGGCGTGTTCCTGGTGATCGCGGTGGAACTGCTGGGGATCCGTTCGCTGTCGTTTGCGGTGGGCGCGTACTTATCGATTGCTACGACGCTGGCGATTTTCACAGGCGGCGTGGTGCGGTGGATGGTGGATCGGGCGGCGGCGAAGCATGGCGGCGGTGAGGGCAATGAGGAGATCAGCTCGGGGTCGCTGTATGCGAGCGGGCTTATCGCGGCGGGCGGGATCATCGGACTGGTGGGCGTGGTGCTGAAGCTGTACGAGGCGGCGACGGGTAAGACAGCGCTGCCGACAGTGCCGCACACATTTCTGTATCACGACGGGGTGTCGGTAGGGATGTTTGCGCTGCTGGCGTTCTCGTTGTGGTATTTTGCCCGTAAGCCTCTCCAGTCAGCAACAGTGCCAGATCGTGATCAGACATAGGGCGTCCTGCGCCCCGGAGGATCGCTGTGAAATCGCCGTTTCCCAATGCCGTTGCATCGACAGGCAACGTGTTTACCCAAGCGACATGCAGCGTCATCTTCTGGACATTGTTTTTGCTCCTGCAAGCCTGCATTTTTTTGCACCCCGTGTTTCCGACCGGGGATGGGCCGCTGCATATTTACCTGGCTGCGGCGTTCTGGAAAGCGGCGACGCATACCTCGCCGTTGTTTGAACACTTCTATGCCGTGCGGCACCTGGTGCAGCCGTATTCCCTGCACTACTTCTTTCTAATCGGGCTGGAGCACTGGGTTTCGGCAGACATGGCCGAAAAGTTGTTTGTCAGCGTGATTGTAGGGACGCTGGCGTTTGGGGGGCGGCAACTGGGACGCGCGCTGGGCAGCGGCTTTGCGTACACCTCGTTGTGGGGGCTGGCGCTTGTGTTTAACTGGCCGCTCAGCGCGGGGTTTCTGAACTTTACGCTGGCCTCGGGACTGTTCCTGTTTGCGCTTTGTTTTTACTACGAGCTGGCGCTCAAGCCCGAGCAGTGGATGCGGGCCATGGGCGCCTTTTTTGTGGTGCTGGTGCTGCTGATCCTGTCGCATCCGCTGCCCTTGATGCTGATGATTTTTCTCCTTGGTGTGGACCTTGCCTTGCAACTCCTGGGAAGGTGGCGTAACAGCAAGAAGAACCCTGGATCCACACCCTCGTTGAATAAGTGGCAGTTCGCGTGTTTCGCGTTGTCGTGCCTGGCGTTTGTGTTTCCGATCCTGATTGCAGACAAGGCGCAGGTGGCGCAATCAGTCAACGGCGGCCTGCAGCTGCACTTTGAGTACCTGCGCTCGATTGCAGGGGCAACCTATGTGCGCATGTTCCTGGTGCACTCGGTACTGGGTTGGCTGTATGACGGACTGATTTCGCTGATCCTGCCGGCAGCGCTGGTGTTGTTTGCCATGTCAGGCGTTCTTCGTCGACTGCGTACTGGCCTGCTTCTACCGGCAGATCGGCTCATGCTCGGCGTGCTGTTGTACCTGCTGGCGACGCTGTTCTTCCCTGACCAGATGAACGGCTCGGCATTGTTTGCGCGAAGGCAGTGGTTCATGGTGTGGCTGCTCTTACCAGCAACCGCAGCGGGCGTGATGAACGGACGGGTGCGCAGCGACGTGGTGTCTGGCGGAGGCATGCTGGCAGCCGGGCTTGCGCTCGTGTTCGCGGGGCTTTACCTGGGGCCGGCGGCACACGAACAGTGGGCGCTTGAACACGCGCCCTTGCCGGAGCATGCACGTGGTTTGTTTCTGCAGAGTGATCGTGGATGGACCCCGGGCGGCGCAAGCCAGATGATGTACCCGGTGTTTGCCTGGGAAGGCGGCCGGGCCTTTGCCGCCCATGACGATGTGCTGATGAACACGCCATGGCTGCAATTGACTATCCTGCCGATTCGAGAGAATGGCGCGGCGGGGCTGATGCGCGACTTCAGCCCGGGGCTCGCTTCGGAGCAAGGAACTTACTCGAGGAAGTTCCTTGCAACGCATGCGGAAGCCGCCGCGGAGATACTCAAGCGCACAGACTTCCTGTTGCTGTCAGACCCGAATACGCCCACGCCGCAGCCGCTCGCAATTGCCCAGACGGCCCTGGGAGCGGGATATGCAGAGTGGCACTGTGTGCAGGCAGGCACTTATGCTGTGTGCACGCACCCTGCACCCCATCCGTGAGGACGATTACTCTCATTCTGTTCGTGCGTTGCGAGCACGGGGTGTGGAGCGGCAAGTGGCCGGAGCATTGCATTGAGGGTGGTGTTTCCTCGCTGGAAAGGATCTCAGGATGCTGAGTGTCATCGTTCCGTGTTTCAACGAAGAGGCAGGGCTGGTGGAGTGTCACCGGCAGCTAAGCGGCGTGCTTGTGGCCATGGAGACACCGTACGAGATTGTGTATGTGAATGACGGATCGCAAGACCGCACGTATGCGCTGCTGAAGGAATTGCATGCGCAGGATTCGCATGCCGTTGTAGTACAACTCTCGAGAAACTTCGGGCACCAGCTGGCGGTTTCGGCGGGCCTTGAGACTGTAATCGGGGATGCAACGGTAATCATCGATGCGGACCTGCAGGACCCTCCGCAGCTCATTCCGCAGATGTACCGGCTGTGGCAGGAGGGTGCGCACGTGGTGTACGGCATGCGCACGGACCGCGAGGGTGAGAGCAGCTTCAAGCTATGGTCGGCGCGGGTGTTTTACCGCGTGATCAACCGGCTGTCGGATGTACAGATACCGCTCGATACGGGCGACTTCCGGTTGATCGACCGCAAGGTAGTGGACGTAATGCTGCAGATGCCGGAGCGGCATCGCCTGTTGCGGGCAATGTGCTCCTGGGTTGGTTTTCGGCAGGTGCCCCTGGCTTACAAACGGGCGGCGCGGTTTGCGGGAGAGACCAAGTATCCGCTGAGCAAGATGTTGAACCTGGGGATGGACGGGATTGTTTCTTTTTCCACGGTGCCGCTGCGCCTGGTGGTGCTGGTGGGCTTTGGAACTGCGATGTTCGCGCTGCTCGGCATCGTGTATGCCTTTTGCGTTCGGCTGTTGACGAGTCACTGGGTAGCGGGCTGGTCGACGCTGTTTATCGGAATGTTGTTTCTAAGTGGAGTGCAGATGATTTCGCTGGGTGTAATCGGCGAATACCTGGGCCGGGTATACACGGAAGTGAAGCAGCGGCCGCTGTTTGTCATCGCGCATGTGCTGCGTGCCGGGTCGCCTTCGGCAATGCTGGAGCACTCGTTTGTGGGACGAGCCGAAGGCAGAGATCGGGCGTAGTCTCCTGCGTTTTATGTGGGTGCTGCAGAGTGACGCGCTCCGTGAGCTTTGCGCGACGTGTGCGCGGAGCGCCGGCTACCCGAGGCGGTAGACGCGTTCTTTCCAGGTGGTCTGGCGGCCGCGCAGCTTGGCAGCAAGGGCGTACCACTGCAGCACCAGCAGGGCGGCGACGCCCACGGGATGAAGCGCGGCGCCAAACAGGCTTTGGCGAAAGCGCACCATGGCGACGGCGCGTGGGATGTAGCCGGCGGCCAACGCGATGGAGGCCCAGAGCAGCGGGCCGCCCGTGACAAAGCTGGTGGCGAACCAGGCAGCGGGGACCACCTGTCCGAACAGGAGCATGATGGTGAACGGCAGAATGCGGGCGGGTGTGGCCATTCCTTCGGTCGCGTTCTTGCCGAGGCCACACCAGACTTCACGAGCGTTGCGGTACATGCGGCAGGTGGCGAGCGCGGTGAAGTCGAAGAGATCGGTTGCATAGCCGGCTTTTCGTAACAGTGCTGGTAGCAATATGCCGTCGTGCATGGTTGCGCGGATAGCCGCGTGGCCGCCGCTGGCGCGGTATGCCTCGCGCCGCACCAGCATGATCTGCCCGCAGCCGGCGGCGAGCGAAGGAATGCGCGGGAAATGGCGCAGGCCGGGCATGGGCAGATAGCAGAGCAACACGAAGTGAATGAGTGGGATCAGGATCTGCTCGAGCCAGGTGCGGGTTTCTTCGTACGGGAAGCCGCTGATGAGGTCGGACTGCCCTGATGCGAGCTCATGCAGCAGCGTTGCGAGTGCGTCGGGCTGGAGGCGCACATCTGCGTCGAGAAAGCACAAAACATCGGCATGCGCGAGGCTGGAGAGCACGGAGCAGGCGTGTTGCTTGCCGTTCCACCCGGCGGCAAGCGGCGGGGCGGAGTGCAGGGTGAGGCGCGGGTCGCGGGCGGCGATCGCGAGGACTTCTTCGGCGGTGCGGTCGGAGGAGGCGTCGTCGAGCACGAGGAGTTCGAGAGTGGTACCGGTAGATGCGAGTACGCTGCGGCAGGCGGCGGCGATGCCCGCTTCCTCGTTGCGTGCGGGGATCAGAACAGAGATGGCCGTCTGCGTTGGTTGCTCGGCTTCAACGGGTGTAGCGGAGCCCTGCGGCGGGCGGCGCGGCGCGCGGTAGTAGGCGAGGTTGACGGCGAACGTCAGCAGCGGGCCGAGTGAGCAACCGAGCGCGAGCAGCAACCAGGGGGAACGGGGCAGAGGCGTCAAGCGCTGACCTTTGCCCTGGTGGCGCCGCATCGGATGCGGTAATAGCGAGGGTCAAGCATGGGGATCGCCCACACTTCTGTTGCATTGGCTGACCTGCATGTTTGCACCGCGTCGAAATGGGTCGCGCGACTGGTTGTGCTGGAGTGCGCCGTGACCCGGTTCGAAGTGCTCACCGCGAGTGAAGGCGCGAAAACGTTGCCACGCGCCATAGATGCCGCTGGTGCCGCTCGAGCCGCTGAGCACTGTGTGGAACTCCGCGGGGTTGCGACGGGCAGCAATGGCGGCCAGCGTGTCGAGGGTATGAGCAAGGGCAAGCGCTACGTGTTCGCCGGCAGCGGTTACTGTGCCTGCGTTGGTTGCATTTTGGCAGGCTGCGGTCTCGGTTGTGAGCCGTGTAGGCTGGGTCGCTGAAGGCTCGCTGTCACGTGGCGATTGCGCCTGGTCGCGATCGGCGACGGCGAGTTGGCCGTGGTGGAAATGCAGCGGCTTGCCGAGCAGCGCGAGGGCCTCGGGGAGGCGCTCGTCCCAGAAGGTGTACTCGAGAGCGAGTGGCAGCACGGTGACGTCGGGTGTGCGGCGCAGCAGGGCGTCGAGCCCCGCGCGGAACTGGATGGGGCGCGCACGGGTGTCGGTGAAGTGGCCCTGCGGTGTGAGCCACAGCACGGCGCCGGGGTCCGCGAAGATGCGCGCGGCGCCGCGAAGAAACTGCGCAGCGCCCCGAGGTGTGTCCTGCTCGACCGGGAAGAGGCCGAGCTTTCGGAAAATGCCGTAGCGGGAAAAGGCGCGCGCGTCCATGGGCGCGTAGTGGTCAGATTGCCGCTCGAGAAAACGGCTGAGCACGATGGAAGTAAGCGGGTCCCACCAGGAGGGATGGTTGAGACAGATGAGCAGGGGGCCGCGAGGCGCATCATGTGACGCGTCCTGACGGCGATTGAGCGCAGGCCAGTGTTCGGCGCCGGCGAGGCGGAGGGCGTGGAAGTGACGCCCGATGAAGAAGTGGAGATATGTGTCGAAGCAGCGGAGCAGCGCGCGCGACGGGCGCTCGAGTGTGGCAGCACTGGAGCGCGGCGCTCGGCTTTGCACCTTGGACTGCCCGGTGCTTTGCGCGATGCCGGTGAAGAGCGGAGCGGCGGTGTGCGCGGAGGGATCGGGTGCGACCAGGATAGAAGGCGCCGACGCGATGATCGCGGGTGGCGCGCTGAAAGGTGCACGCAGTGAGCTTGCCCCCGTGCTTCCGCTGCGCATAGTGGCGGGGCTGGGTCTCGGCAGAAACGATGAAATCGCAGTGTCAGTCACTGTGCTGGTTCCGGAAACAGGCGCGGGGGTACAAAGCTGGGCGCTGTGGGTAGGCGTGTCGAACGCGCCTGCATCCGAGGGAACAAACGCCGAGCAAGATGTTGCGACAGTGGGGGAGTCGGTCGGTTCGATCGGCGCAAATGCGGCAGGCGTTGAGGACGCAGCGACGCCATTCGCAACCGCTTCGGTTGCGAATGGCTCGAGCCGCGTCCGGTCGCTCATCGTGCGGCGGCCAGCAGGGATTCGGCCTCCCTGCGTGCGGCGAGTGCAGGCTCGACGCCACGGTAGCGCTGGTCCACTGCGTCTCCCGCGATCCAGCCCGACATCATCACCATCGGCATGCCAGGGCCGGGATGCGCCGCGCCGCCTGCGAGGAAGAGCCCATCAATCTCGGTGGAAGTATTGGAGGGTTTGAAGGCGCCGTTGAAGCGGCCATGGCTCGAGAGCCCGTAGATCGCGCCGTTCAGCACCTTGTAGCGGTTATGAATGTCGACAGGCGTGAGGGCGTGCTCATAGACGATGCGATCTTCAATGTCGGTAAGCCCGGCGGTGCGCTTGAGCTTGTCAAGAATGACCTGGCGGTAGCGCGGGAACATTTTTGACCAGTCGTGGTGCGGGCGCAGGAACGGCGTGTGCACGAGTACGTAGAAAGCATCGCCACCAGGAGGCGCGGTAGCGGGTTCAGTGCCCGAGGTGGATGCGATGTAGCAGGTCGGGTCGGGTGCGGGTTCGCCGAGGTCGTAGATATGGTGGAACTCCTCGTGCGGGTCGCGGGAGAAGACGAAGTCGTGGTGCGCCATGTGCTCGTAGCGCTTGTTGAGACCGAGGTAGAGCACGACACCGGAGCAGGCGGGTTCGTACTCGCGTTCCTTGTTGAACTTGTCGGCGGGTGCGCCGCCGATGAGCTCGCGGTAGGTGCGCACCGCGTCTTCGTTGGAGACCACGGCGTCAAAGTCATAGCGATGACCGGCGGTGGTGACGAGGCCGGTGATCCTGCTGCGCTTGCCGTTGCTGTCTGACTTGTCGGCGGACTCGGTGAGCAGGCGCTCGATCTCGGTGGAGGTGTGGTACTCGACGCCGAGTTCACGGCCGAGTTTCACCAGCGCCTCGGGCACGGCGCGGGTGCCGCCCATGGGGTACCAAATCCCCTCTTCAGCCTGCATGTTGCCGATGGAGCAAAGGATGGCGGGCGAGGCATCGGGCGAGGAGCCGACGTACTGGACGTAGTGGTCGAGCATCTGCGCGACGTCGGGATCGTCGATGTACTTGCGGATGGTGCCGGCGACGGTGTGGCCGATACGCATCTGGAGCAGGTCGCGGAGCACTCGCTTGTCGAAGGCACCATTCATGTCGAAGGTGTCTCTGATGGAGCCGACGGACTTCCAGAAGAAGAAGCGGTCGGAGATCTCATGGAGGTCCTGCGAGTAGTTCATGAACTGCACGTACTTGTCGCCCATACCGGGCTTGCGCGCATTGAGGCTGGTGGCCATTTCACCGATGTCGTGCTTCAGGTCGAGCACTGAACCATTGTCGAAGAAGCAGCGCCATTGCGGGTCGAGGCGCACCATCTGCACATAGTCATCGAGATTGCGGCCGGCTTCGCAGAAGACGCGACGGAGGACGGAGGGCTGAATCAGGATGGTGGGGCCCATGTCGAAGCGGAAGCCTTGTTCCTGCAGGACGGCGGCCTTGCCGCCTAGCCAGGGGTTCTTCTCGAAGACCGAGACCTGGTAGCCACGCGCGGCCAAGGTGCAGGCGGCGGAAAGACCGCCGAGGCCGGAACCGATTACTGCAATGCGCATCTGGTGTTTCTCCTCAGAATGGTGCGGGGGATAACTGAATATTTACAGTCCAGGACGGACGCCGACGGCCTGAAGTTTGTATCAGGCACGCGGGGGTTTAAGCCCGGGAAGGGCTTTGCCCATGGCACGAAAACCGGCCAGGCGATTGCGCCAGCCCTGCGCGTGCACTGCCTGCAGGTAGCCTGCAAAGAGTGCGCCGTGCGCCGCAGTGGTGGGCTGGTATGGAATGCGGCTCTTGGAGCGCTGGCGAACAATGGCGCGGGGCGCAGACATTTCAAGCAGACCTTCGCGGCCGCGGGTGGCGCCGAAACCGGAGCGTTTGCGACCGGAGAACGGCACGCGCGGGTCGGCGGTGGCGACGATGAGGTCGTTAAGCAGGATGGTACCCGCGGTGAGGGATTGCGCCAGGGTGCGGGCCTCGGACTCGGGGCCAAAGATCGCTGCGGTGAGCGCGTAGGGACAGTGCTCGTGCATGGAGGCGGCTTCGCGCAGGGTCGTAAACGGCAGCAGCGAGAGCACCGGCGCGAAAAGATCTGTCTGCGCGATGCGCATGGAGGGCGCAACACCGGCGAGCAGGGTAGGGCCAAGGGGAACGGGGGCGTGGCCGTGCGAAGGGGTGGCGCTGCCATCGACCAGCACCTGGGCGCCGTGCACGCGTGCGTCGGTCAGACACTCAAGCAGCAGCAGCGCGGTGGAGGGTGTCACAGGAACGCGAGGCAGCGCGGCGAGCGCGGTGTGCAGGGCTACGGCCAGTTCGTCTGCAATCGCGGAGTCAACCAGGACGCGGCGAGGCGCCATGCAGGTGGCAGAGCCGTTGAGGCGCAGGCCGAAGAGCAGTGCGTCCACGACACGGGCCGGGTCTGCGCCCTGCAGCACGAACACCGCGTCGCAGCCGGAAAGCTCCATGACAGACGGAATGGCGCGGTGAGCGAGGGTGTGGAGCACCGCTTCGCCGGTGGCAGCAGAGCCGGTAAGAAAAACCTTGTCGACGCCGGCTTCGATGGCCGCTGTGGCAGCGGCAGGGTCGGGGTCGAGGATGGTGAGCAGCTCAGGCGGAAGGCCGGAGGCGATGAGCATGACGCGCAGCGCGTGGGCGCAGGCTACGCCGGAGGGTGCGGGCTTCCAGAGCACGGCGTTGCCTGCGGCCAGCGCCTGCAGGGCCTGGGCTCCGGGAAGAAACAGCGGATAGTTGCCGGGGCCGATGATGAGCACAACGCCGAGCGGGACGCGCTCGACCTCCACATCCACGGAGCGCAGCCAGAAGGGACGAGAGCTCGCATCTTCGCGGCGGGTGCGCAGGATGAACGCGGCTTCGCGCTCAAGAAAGCGGCAGCACTCGGCAAGTGGCAGGATTTCCGCGACCAGGGTGTCGGACTCGGTGCGGCGCAGGCTGCCGGGGTAAGCGCAGGCGACCGTGGCGGCGAGCTCGCGTGAGCCGGTGGCCAGCTCTGCCCGAAAACAACGCAGTATATGGAGGCGGCTGCGGATGGGGGTGGCTGCCCACAGGCGCTGAGCAGCACGCATGTCGACTAACTTCTCTGCGATTGTTCTCGGGGTGGAAGCCTCGCGCACGTCAGCGGCGGACGCGAAGAGAGGCGCCGTGCGACCAGCCGGAACGTGCGGCAGGGTAGGCATGCAATCAGCTTACAGTCTCGTACACAGAGTCGGGAGGCGGGGTGCCGATGGCAACGGGCTCGGTGTTGAACTGGGGTTCAATATCGAGGTCCTCTAGCAACAGGCGCGCGGTAATGCGGGCGGATTCGAAGATTACGGGAAGACCGCTGCCGGGGTGGGTCCCGCCGCCGACAAGATAAACGCTGTCGAGATCTTCGAAACGATTATGCGGTCGGAGGTGCAGCATCTGCCGCAGGGAGTGGGACATGGAGAAGGTTGCGCCGCGATAGAGGCCGTAGTCGTCGGTCCAGTCAGTGGGCGTGAGGATCTTCTCGGTGCGGATGCGGCGCTCCACGTCGTGAATCCCGATCTTCTTCATCTGCTCGATAGCGAGAGCACGGAAGCGTGGCTGCTCGGCCGCCCAGTCCACCGAGCCGGTGTCGTGGGTGACGGGCAGCAGAACGTATAGGGTGCTCATGCCATTGGGCGCCAACGTGGGGTCGGTCACGCAGGCATTCTGCACATAGAAGGAGGGATCGGCGGAGAGGCGGTGGTTCTCCTCGATGTCGCGCAGGCCTTCACGGTAGTTTTTCGCGAGATAGATGGTGTGGTGGGAAAGGTCTTCGTACATGCCTTCGATACCGAGGTACATCATGAATGTCGAGCAGGAGAAGCGCTTCTTCTGAATTTTCTTGTCGGTCCACTTACGGCGCAGCTTATCGGGGACCATGGTGCGCATGGCGTCGGCGAAGTCGGCGTTGATGACGACCGAATCCGCAGCGAGCGTGCGCTCCGAAGTACGGACGCCCACAGCCTTGCGGCCTTCAAAGATCAGGCCTTCCACGGGCTCATTGAGCAGGATGCGCACACCAAGCGAGCGGGCGACTCGGGCCATGGCCTCGGAGACAGAGCCGCAGCCGCCGATGGGATGGAAGACGCCGTGCTCGTACTCAAGGAAGGACAGGATCGAGAACAGCGACGGGCAGGAGAACGGGCTCATGCCGAGGTACTTGGACTGAAAGGAGAAGCCGAGGCGGATGCGCTCATCGTGGAAGTAGGACGAGAGCTCGCTGTCCAGGGATCGCCATGGGCGCAGAAGTGGGAGCAGGCGCAACATGTCCGGGTGCACGAGGTCGCGCCAGGATTCAAAAGGCGCTTCCAGAAACGGGACAAACTTCTCGAGCTTAACGCGGTTCTCGTTCATGAACCGGTAGAAACCCTCGGCGTCGTGGGGTGAAAGCTTGCGGATTTCGGCAGCCATGCGTTCGACGTCGGGGGTGGCGAGGAGCTCGCCGCCGGCACCGTAGACCAGGCGGTATTGCGGATCGAGACGCTCCATGGGAATTTCGGCTTCAAGATCGAAGCCTGCAGACGCAAAGATCTCGCGCAGTACGCGGGGGTAGAGAAAGAAGGTTGGACCCGTGTCGAATTTAAAACCATCGCGGTGAATGGTGGAGGTGCGTCCGCCGACGTGCGAGCGTTTCTCTACAACGGTGACATCGACACCCGAGCGCGCAAGCAAAATAGCTGCGGCCAGGCCGCCGGGCCCGGCACCTACAATTGCGACCTTCTTCATTCGACCATCCTTGAAACTGCAACCCTTGCAATGCCTGGTGCCACGATCCGTGGCTAGCGTTTCCCAATCTAAACAGATGCAACAAAGCTTGGGGAGAAAGAGGGGCAGCCGAAATGGTATGCACTTTCGCGATACAGGAAAGCCGAGATGCGCGGATGTGTGGGGCGGTATGCAACCTATTTACGCGTGAGGTTTACGCGTGAGGCGCAAGGGTCGCGATCCGTTTCCGGCGCCGGCCGCGGGTAGCGGAATGATTACGATCGCGCCGAGGCAGCCTGCACGGCAGCCCGGGCTGCCTGCTGACCATGGTGTACGAGCGCGGGCAGGCCAACGCCCTGGTAGGCATTGCCGGTGAGCACAAGTCCGGGCAGGCGCGCGATGTGCGCCTGGAGCTTGCGCATACGCCCGGGGTGGCCGACGCGATACTGCGGCAGAGACAAAGGCCACCGGCGCACCACCGTGTGCAGGGGCGGGGGCAGTGGGCCGAGCAGGAGTGAGAACTGGCGGTGCGCAGCAGCGGCAATGCGTTGATCGTCCCAGTGGAGCATGCGCGGGGCGGCGTGGCCGCCGAAGAAGCCGCGCAGGAACACTGCGCCGGAGGGTGCGCGGTGATGGAACTTCTGGTGCATGAAGGTGCCGGCGAGCAGCTCAGGATCGTCGTGGAGGGTGCGCGCGGGTGGGACGAGGAAGCCGAAACCACGCGGGATACGGAGTTTCGCGGAGGACTCGGGGGAGAAGCAGAACGCGACCACGATGGCCGAGGTGGCTTCCATGTGGAGCAGCGTGGCCGCTTCGGTGTCAAGTGGAGCGAGCAGCGCGCGGGAAACGTGCGCGGGTGTGGCGAGGATGACGGCGTCAAAAAAATCGCTGGCGGGCGCTGGCTGATCAGGCGCCGCGGAGGACGCGAAGTGTGAGACCGAATCGTTGGCCGTGGTTGAGCTCGTGGTGACGATCCAGCGTGCGGGATCTCCCACTTGGGCAAGCGCGATCACCGGGGTGTTGCGGCGGATGCTTTCGGGTGGAAGGGCCGCGGCCAGCCGGTCGATAAGGGTGGAGAGACCGGAACGCAGGGTGGTGAAGACGGGCGGGGGTGGCTTGCCTTCCGCTTTTTGCTTCTCGATCGCGGCCATGGTCGGTGCGATCAGTGAGCCGTGCTCTCGCTCCAGACGAACAAAGGGGGCAAGCACGGCGCCGGCAGAGAGCGTGTCGATGTCGCCGCCGAATACGCCGGCGAGCAGGGGGCCTGCGACTTTTTCAGTAGCCTCGTCGCCGAAGTGCCGGTGCACAAAGGAGCGGACGGATTCATCGAAGTCGTCGGGGCGGGATTGCGCTTCGCGCTTGAGCTCTTCGGCGCGTTTGGGCTCGCGGAGGTAGGCGAGACGGGCCTGCCAGGAGAAGAGCGGCGACTCGAGGATGGGGAGCCAGCGGGTGGGCACCATCATGCGCATGCCGTCAGGCATGGGTTGCAGGGTGCGGCCCTGCACGAGGTAATTACGGCGGACAGAGTCGTTGGAGGGGATGATCTCGGGCCCGAGGCCGAGCTCGACCGCGAGGTCGTAGGCGGCGGACTTGTCGGAGACCCAGGAGTCCGGGCCGCACTCGATGGTGAAGCCTTGGTGATGGACAGTCTCAACGGTGCCGCCGAGGCGATCGGTGGCTTCGAACAGGATGAGTTGGACGGTGGGGTCTTTGGAGAGTTCGTAGGCGGCGACAAGGCCAGCCATGCCGGCGCCGATAACGGCGATGCGGCGCGGGTACGCCTGGTCCACGGCCGGGGCTTTTGTGGGGGCGGAGGGTTGGGCCGGGTGCTTGCTCATTGAGGGGCGAGCTGCGTGGAGGATTGAGGCCGGGCGGAGGGAATGGAGTTGGAGGGTGCGGCGGCCGGCTGGTCAAGGCGGGCAAAGGCACGCCTGGCGAGATCGACCAGGGCCTCGGTGAGGATAGGTGAGTCGTTAAGGGAGGGTGGACGGAGCAAACGCATGCCGAGGTTTTCGGCGAACTCGCGGAAGGCGATGTCGATGTCGTAGAGGATCTCGACGTGATCGCAGAGGAAGCCGATGGTTTGCAGCACCACGGCTTTTGCGCCTGCGGCGTGGAGGGCGGTGAGGGTGTCTTCGACAGTGGGGCCGATCCAGGGACCGCCGGCCATGCCCTGGCTCTGGAACGCGAAGCACCAGCGGTCGTCGGACAGGCCGGGGGTACGGGCCACGATGTTGGCGGCCGTGTGCTTGGCTTCCACCGGGTAGGGGTCGGGCGTGGGGATGGGCTTCGACTGGTCAAGCGCCGCGTCGATGGAGGAGCGACGCCACTGGCCGGGCGGGGTGGGCGGCGCGGACGGCGAGGTTGGGAGCGCCGAACCAGCGGCGGGCGAGGAGCTGTCGCCTGGGGTGGAGAGGGCGGCAGACGGGGTAGTGTGTGGGAGGGCCTGCGGCAGGTGGCCGGGCGCCGGCGGCGCGTTCGGATCGGGCTGTCCGGGGCGCAGGGGCGCGACGCCCTCCGCTGGAATCTGGATGGTGCGGCAAGGCACGGAGTGGGCGGTGAAGAGCACGGTCGCTGGAGTCTCGCTGCCGAGTGTGTGGGCGAGCTGGTCGGCCTCTGCGAGCACCGGGGCGAGCCGCTCGGCGAAGGCGTCCGCGAGCAGGGGGTGGTCGGCCCACCCCTCGGTGAAGTCCATGCGGATGACATCGCCCGCTTCGGCGAAGGCGGCGCGGCGATACAGGCCGACGGAGGTGCGGGAGTTTTGCGGGGCGAGGCAGAGCACGGCCGCCTCGGTGATGCCGTCGGAGCGCATCTGCTTCACGACGTCGGCGATGTAGGGCTTCCAGTTGCGCATGCCTACGTAGACCGGGAGACCGAGCGCTTCGCTGAGCAGGCGACCCTGTTCGAGGGTGAGCGCGGTGAGCGGACTTTTGCCGATGAGGCCATAGCGGTGAGTGATTTCGTCGATGACGGTTTGGGGCATAGGGCGGCCGCTGACGACGTTGCTGAGGTATGCGGGGATGTCGGCGAGCTCGTCGGGGGTGCCGTGGGCGAGCAGGAGGACGGCGCGGCGGGCGGAGGCCTGGGGATGGCTGGGGGTGTGGTCGGGACTGGGCTCCGGGGCAGGCGCGGAAGTAAGACCTGAGCCAGGGGCGGAGCCGTCGGGGGTCGTTGTCGCGTCGGCCATGGATGCTTCCCTTTCGTGTGGATCGTGTGCTGCCGGCGCGGGGTGGGTCGCGCTGCCGGCGGGTGAGAGGCTGGCGTCCGACGGGCTTGAACGGCTCGAGTCGAGGCTCGCCATATTCGTTCTGCCGGTTAGTTCTGCGGGTCAGTTCTGGGGAGCAGATCTGGGGAAGGATCGCCCGATCCTCTCTGCGGACTAAGCCTGCGGACGTTGGGAAAGCCTTCGGACGGTGTGGACGACGTGCTGAACGTGTTCGACGGGGGTGCCGGGCACGATGCCGTGGCCGAGATTGAAGATGTGACCGGGGCGGTTGTCGGCCTCGGCCAGGATGGCGGCGACGCGGCGGTCGATGAGCGCGGGATCGGCGAAGAGGGTGATGGGGTCGAGATTGCCCTGCACGGCGCAGCGGTAGTCGAGCTCGTGCCACGCCTTGGCGAGCGAGATGCGCCAGTCCAGGCCCAGGACGTCGGCGCCGGTCTCACGCATTGCGGGCAGGATGGTCGCTGTGTCGACGCCGAAGTAGATGACGGGAACGCCCATGCGCTGCACCTCGCGGACGAGAGTGGTGGTGATGGGGAGAACAAATTCGCGGTAATCGGCGGGCGAAAGGGCGCCAGCCCAGGAATCGAAGATCTGGAGCACGTCGGCGCCAGCGTCGACCTGCTGCCGCGCGTACTGGACGAGGACGACGACGAGCTTCTCCAACAGGAGCTGCCAGGCCGCCGGGTCGCGGTACATCATGGTCTTGGTGTGGATGTACTGGCGCGAGCCGTGGCCTTCGATCATGTAGGAGGCAAGGGTAAAGGGCGCGCCGATGAAGCCGATGATGCCAAGAGCGTCGGTGGTGTCGTCGTGGGTGCGGTGCTGGAAGTGGGCGGCAACTTTTTCGATGGCTTCGGCGACGTAGCCGAGTTCCGCAGCACGGTCAGTGCGGAGGGCGTCGACGGCCTCGCGGGAGCGGACGGGTGCGTGCACGACGGGGCCTTCGCCGGCGAGGAACTCAAAGGGCAGGCCCATGCACTCGAAGGGCAGCAGGAGGTCGGCAAAGATGATGGCGGCGTCGACGCCCAGCTTTTCCGCGGCGGTGATGGTGACCTCGGCGGCGAGCGCTGGCTGCTTGCAGATCTCAAGCAGCGAGTGGTGCTTGCGCACTGCCTGGTACTCGGCCATGTAGCGGCCCGCCTGCCGGAGGAACCAGACGGGGGTGCGATCGACCGGCTGGCGGAGGCAGGCACGGACGAAGCGGGAAGCGCGCTCCGTGGAGGCTTCGGGCGCGGAAGCCTGGTTCGGCTCGGCCGAGAATGTCGTCGCCGGTGCGCTGGTGGACGGTGCACCGCCGATGGATCCGATGCCGGAACGGGCCTGCAGATCAGGGCTGAGTGCGGGGGCTGCCTTGGTGAAATCGCTCATAAATGGACCGTCTTTGAGGGTAGCACCGGGCCTGTGGCGTGCTTTCACTGCATGAAGAGGCGCGGTCCCCGGCTTCTGTCCGTGAGCACTGGCAAGGTGATGTTTATGCGCGCAGCCGGCGGCTGGGCTGAGACCAGGAGCGTGCGCTGCTGGATTGTTTCGGGCGCCGGGATATCGAGGATGGGGCTCTGTCGCCCTGGCAACGAACCAGCCTGCGGCTTCGGACCGGGACGTGCTTCCTGCATGGTCACCGGGACCGGTTACACGCCTTTTCGGCTGCTACGGAATGAGCGTGACAACTTCCGACACAGGCTGGAGAGTCGGTGCGGGCAGCGTCGGATAGAAAATGCCGAAGGTTGCCGAGTAGTCGATCATCGATTGCAGGTCATGCGGAAGGATGTAGCGGGAAAGCCCTTCGAGAAAGTGGTCGAAGCGATCGCCGCCGCAGATGAACTGAATGGTGCCGGGCGTGTCGCCGGAGTTGCGGAAGCAGTGCACGCCGCCACGCGGGGCGAGCACCATGGCGCCGGGCGGAATCTCGGTCCAGGCTTCGCCGTTGAATAACTCGAACCGGCCCGAAACGACCGAGAAGATCTCGTCCTCATGCCGATGCGTATGTGGGGGCGTCCCGGTGTCGGGGTCGCAGGTCTGGCGCCCGACTGAGAACATTCCGCCGGTTTGCTCACTCAGAACAAGCAGCTCTACGGGCTGCCCGAAGATATCGAAGTGCGTCTGCATAAGGACTCCTTGTGCAAGCGTTGTGCGTGCTCCCGGGAGCTTCGCATACGGATGCGGGACGTGCCTAGGCATATTCCGTCGATACTTCAACTGCTCGGCGTGCCGGCTGCCGGTCGCAGACGGTGGCTCCATTCCCTTCAAACGGGATCACACGTTGAAGCTGCGAGTGCAGGCATGCCGGCACGTGGCTCCTCGACTAAGAGCACGCGACTTTACACGTCCCAGCCCGCTGACAGCTGCGCGTTGCGGAGAATCAGAGTGAGTGTTTCGCGGCAGGGTTTTCGTTGGTGCTTACCTTGGAGCCTGTGTCGAAGTTGGTCGAGCGGGTGACGGTCTCCCACGCGGTGAATTCGGTTTGCAGGGAGTCCAGTTCCTTTCGCACATACTCCAGGGCATCGGGGCCGAGCAGCAGGTGGAGGGGTGGCTCCGGCACCAGCAGAAAGTCGGCAATGGCATTGCCGGCCCTGGCGGGATCGCCTGCCTGCTGGCCGCTTCTCGCCTGGCGCGAGGCCCGGATGGGATCGAAGATGGCGTCGTAGTCGGCGATGGAACGCTCGGCGCGCACCATGGAACCACCGGCCCAGTTGGTGCGAAACATGCCGGGTTCAACGGCTGTGACGTGGATGCCGAGTGGGCGCACCTCCTTGGCCAGCGAAGACGAGATGCCTTCAAGTGCAAACTTGCTGCCGTGATAAAAAGACAGACCCGGCATGGTCATGAGCCCACCCATCGAGGTGACGTTGAGGATGCGGCCAGCGCGCCGAGCGCGCATGTGCGGAAGGACTGCCTTGATCATGGCGACTGCACCGAAGACGTTGACCTCAAACTGCCGGCGCAGGTCGTCCATGGAGCTTTCTTCGAGCGTGCCCTCGTGGCCGTAGCCGGCGTTGTTGATGAGCGCGTAGACAGGGCCGATGCTCTGCTCGATCTCGCTCACCACGGAAGCAAGCTGCCCGGGCGTGTCAGTGACATCGAGGACGCGTGCAAAGGCGGCGCCCGGTTTCACCTGTTCGAACTCCGCCGCGGCTTCGGGCCTGCGTACGGTGCCAACGACCTTGAAGCCAGCAGCGAGCAGCGCCTTAGCGAATGCCTTGCCAAGTCCGCTGCTGGTACCGGTGATGATGACAACCCTTTCCATGTGCATCTGCTACCCCCTGATATTGCTTTCCGATACCGATAGTATCGTTTGTGAGATTGTACGATACTTGCGGTATCGTAAGGAACACAGGAGGCCGGGAACAAAGATGGGCACAATCGGCCGACCAAGAAGCCAGGTGGCTCATGCTGCCATCCTCAAGGCCGCGCTGCGGCTGGTGACAAAGAGCGGCTTTCGCGCGGTGAGTGTGAACGACATTGCCGCCGAGGCGGGCGTGGGCAAGATGACGCTGTATCGGCACTGGCCCAACAAGGCGGCGGTGGTCATGGACGCGCTGCTGGCGCTGATCGGGGAGGAGACGGCTTTCCCTGAAGCAGCAAGCGCGCTTGAAAGCCTGCAGCAGCAACTGCATCGGCAGGTTCGTTTTTTCCGCAGCGCGCGCGGCAACCTTGTCCGCTCGCTGGTGGCGGAAGCGCAAACGGACCGTGCACTGGCAAAAGCGTTTCGCGAGCGCTGGCTCGAGCCGCGGCGGCAAGGCGTGCGCCGCACCCTGGAGTGCGCGATCGCCGAGGGCTCGCTGCGAAATGACTTCGATCTCGACACGGCGATCGACCAGTTGTACGGATCGCTTTACTACCGGCTGCTGCTTGGATCGGGAGTAATGGACGAGCGTTTTGTTGAGGCAACGTTGCAGCAGTTTGTGTCGGGGCATGGAGCGAAGCCGAAGACGCGAAAATGACGGGACGGCTGGAGCGTTGCGCGCGCTCCTCGTTGCACCTGTCTCCCGGCACGCGGAGTGCATTCTGTTGCAATGAGCGGTCGCTCGCAGTTCCCTGCCGGCCAGATTTCGCGCAGCGGCCGCGAGGCTATGGCTAAACGATAGGAGAACTAGAGAAGCGGGTTCTGCTGCGCTCCTGTTATGGACGAGCAGCAGAACCCGGGGCGAGCTTTGTGCAGCGGTTGTGCGTACCAGCGTTCGGCTAGAACAGGCTCAACAGGTTGGCCAGAGGCACCACGGGGGTGGGCATGGACGGTTGCGACCAGATGCCGGTTCCGCTGGACGTGGAGCAGCCGCCGATGGCGGCGAGGCTGCAGTCGCCCCACCAGTTGCCGGTGGCGTCGATGGTGTTTTTGCCGCCGGAGAAGACGCCGAGGTTGGGCCCGAGCAGGTCGTTGAACTGCACCTGCAGGAGCGAGGGGAGATTGGCGACGACGTCGTCCTGCTCGCCGGCGATGATGTTGCCGGAGATCATGTTGCCGGTGGCGGGGCTAAGGGAGAAGACGTTGATGCCGGCGGGGCCGGGCGTGGCGACCTGCCCGGTCTCAGCGCCATTGGCGTAGGAGAGGTTGCCGACGATGGTGTTGTCGTTGAGCACCTGGTCAGGCGCGTGGGCGTGGAGAGCAATGCCGGGGTGGCCGTTGCCGGTGACGATGTTGGCGGCGACGACGTTGCCCTGGTTGCTGGAGTTATCGACCGCGTCGAAGATACCGATGCCGGCGCCGCCGCCGATGCCGAAGCCGTTAGCCTCGCTGAGGTTGCCGTAGATGGTGTTGTTGTAGACGCCAAGTGGCTTGGAGGAGTTGGTGAGCGTGGCGGGGGGATGCGAGGCCATGGTGATGCCGCAGGCGTAGGGGTTGTTTTTGACGGTGTTGAAGGAGACGAGGTTGTGGTGCACGGGGCCGGTGTCATCGGAGATGAGCATGCCGCCGGCGTTACCGGTCACGGTGTTGGCGGTGACGATGATGTGATCGGCGCCGAGCAGGTGGATGCCTTCGCCGCAGTCCTGTGCTTCACCGGGCTCCCATGCGTCGATGCCGACGCAGGAAACGCCGTTGGCAAGACGGTTGTTGTTGAGCACGGTGTTGTTGGAGATGGAACTGGCGGAGGCGTTGGCGACTAGGATGCCTTCGAAGTTGGCGTCCTGCACGGTGAAGCCGTGCACATGCACGCTTTGCAGGCCCGGATAGTCGATGCCATCGACGAAGATGCCGCGTGGGAGCCCCTTGGCCTCGATGGTTGCTCCGAAGCCGACGAGCGTGAGGGACTTGGGAATGGTGACGCTTTCGGCATAGGTGCCGCCCTGGACATAGATCGTGTCCATCGGCTGGGCAGCCTTGATGGCATCGACGATGTGGGCGTAACAGCCCTGGCTGCCGGCCTGGTTGACGCAGAGCGTTGCTGCACTGGCGGTAAGTGCGGAGGACAATGGCACTGCTGCAAGCAGCAGAGAAAGGCAGATGGAACGCATTGGGTTCTTCTCCTTGAGTAGCTCGCTTGAAGAATGGTTCACTTGAGGAATGGTTCGCTCAGGTGACAAGACCATGCCGGATGGCAGAGGCGAGGGGAGCGCCGGCGCCGCGTGTGTTCTGGCTGGTGTACAGTCCGTGGTTGCCTGCTGCGCGCGTGCCCGCCCGGCGAAGTGGGTCCAGTAGAGAGCGGAACGAAAAGAACGGCGCTTGCGCGAGCCATTCTAAGCGCAAATCGTGAAGGTACGCGTGAGAGTCATGGAACTTACTGAAGAGACTGCGCGGGGCGAGAGAAGGGGTAAGTCGATGGCCGGGTGAGTGGTTACCTGCTGACGAGCGCTTTAAGGTGTTTGCCGTGGCCGGTTCTGCAAGCCGGACGTTATTCGTGCCCGGTGTCCATCACTCCAGCGAAGATGCAAATGGACGACCGCCGCTGATGGTCTCGCATGCGCCAACCCTGGCGTGCAGCCCACCGCGGGGTTCAGACCTGCCCTATAACCAGGTCTACCATCGCGTTGACGCCGACCAGCTTCACTTTCTGGCGGTGGACTCACACATCGAGTTTGCGCTGATCGGCGGGACGATTCGCAAGTAAGTGCGGGGATGCAGGATCGCACGCGGGCGCGCGTCAGAGAGCACGTCAGGGAGCACGTCAGGGAGCGTCCTCGACGGGATGCACGGTGAATCCGGTACTGCCTGCGGGGAAGAAGCGGCGGCGGATCCAGAAGGCGACATTGACCAGCCCGATCAGCGCCGGCACCTCGATGAGTGGCCCGACCACGCCTACAAAGGCTTCGCCGGAGTTGAGGCCGAAGATGGCGACTGCCACCGCGATGGCGAGTTCGAAATTATTGCCGGCGGCGGTGAAGGAGAGCGTCGCCGATTGCGCATAGTCAGCGCCGAGCTTCCTGCCCATGTAAAAGCTGACCAGGAACATGATCAGAAAGTAGAGAACGAGTGGGACGGCGATCCGAAAAACGTCGAGCGGCAGCCGCACGATCAGGTCGCCCTTGAGCGAGAACATAACCAGGATGGTGAAGAGCAGGGCCACCAGCGTGAGCGGGCTGATGCGTGGCACAAACCGGGTGCGGTACCAGGCTTCTCCGCGAGCACGGATCAGCAGCGAGCGGGTCGCAAAGCCGGCGACGAATGGAACCCCAAGATAGAGGCCGACACTTTTCGCAATCGGCGCAATGCCGATGGGGACCACGCTACCCTGCAGGCCGAACAAACCCGGCAGAACAGTGAGGAAGAGCCAGGCATACACGCTGTAGAAAAGCACCTGGAACACACTGTTGATGGCGACGAGCCCCGCTACATAATCGCTGTCACCCTCGGCCAGTTCGTTCCAGACCAGCACCATGGCAATGCAGCGGGCAATGCCGATCAGGATCAGGCCGCGCATGTAGGCCGGGTCGCCGCGCAGGCAGAGCACGGCCAGCAGGAACATCAGGACCGGCCCGATAAGCCAGTTCTGCACAAGCGAGAGGACGAGCACGCGCGGATTGCGGAAGACCTCGCCCAGCTTCTCGTAGCGGACCTTGGCCAGCGGCGGAAACATCATGAGGATGAGCCCGACAGCGATGGGGAGATTGGTGGTGCCGCTCTGGAAGTGCTGCACAAAGCCGGCCACGGCGGGGACGAAGTGTCCGAGAGCCACGCCGACGGCCATGGCGAGGAAGATCCAGAGGGTCAGAAAACGGTCAAGGAAGGAAAGCTTTTTGCGCGCAGCCGGGGCACAGGTTTGGCCATGCATTGCTGGTGGGGGGTTGGACATAGCAGGCCTCGTACGGAATGACGTTACGGACTGATTGGAACAGGCGTGTGGCTTCAGGTGCGGCGGCCTGTTTTGCCAGGGCCATTCCGTGGAGGCGGCTGGAGGGGACGCCGGCTACGGCGCCTGCCCGGCCGGGCTTGACTGCGTGGCACGCGTTGCAGGCGTCGCGGCGGCAACGTTGAGCCCCGGGTGTGTGGGCAAAGCGGCAAAGCATTGCTGGAGCAAAACCCAGTCCTGCTGGAACTCAGGCATGGTTTCGCGAAAGTGGTCGCGGGCGAGCAGTGCGTAGGAGACGCGGCCGAGCATCAGGGTGAAGGCGAGTTCCGGGTCGGAGCCGGGGGCGAGGATGTTGGCGGAGGAAAGGCCCACCTTGCGGAACGGAACAGAGGTGGCCGGGCCGGCGTCGCCAGGGGCGAGCCATGGAAGTCCCTGGCTGTCGATCGAGACGGCCGCCTGGGCAAAAGCGGTCGGAAACAGGACCTTACGAATGGCTGCGCGGTGTGGGTGTGCTTCTCGTCCGGGCCGGAGCGAGCCGGCCAGTGCGGGTTCGCCGGGTTCGCCAGTGTTAGTTACAACCGAACTGGTGCCGGCGCTCCCTGGTTCGAACGCGGACAGGATGGCCTGGGCTTCGGGGGAGCTCGCCATGGCGAGGAACTGCTGCCGGTACCGGGCCCACTGGGCGCTGTTGCCGAGGACATTGGCAGTCTCGGTTTGCGTGTCGGGCAGCGTGGGGTGGGCCGGTGCAAGGTCGCGGGCGGCTGGGTGGCTGGCCAGGATGAGGTTGGAGGTGAGCGGCCCGGGTTGAGGCTTGAAGCTGGCCTGGGTGGGTTCAGGCGCGAAGGCCTCGGTCGAGGCAACAGCGTGGCGGGCGTACTGCTTGTAAAGCGAGAAGCGGCCAGTGCAGTAGTAGGCAACAAAGAACGAGCCCGCGACCTCGTGATCGCCGATCAGCGCGGCGGGGATGAGGTACTTCTTCATGTGGAAGCCGTCTTCGGTACCGGAGCGGGCGACGCCGGTGCGCGGCATGTCGCCGGGCTGCTGGGCAAAGTGCAGGGTGTAGAAGTCGAGCCCGGGGTGCCGCACGGCCCAGGTCGTAAAGGAGTGCACGGCGGCCTTGGGACTCATCATGGCGAGGTCGTTGAGCACGTCGCGATGCACGGAGTGAGGAAAGACACTGTTGACCAGGCCGCGCGTGAAGTCGGAACAGTTGTTGGTGAGGGTGCGGTACTGGTTGCGATTGGGCGCGTCGTTGAGGCGGTCGACGATGGCCTGATCCTGGGCCAGCTCGTCCGACGAGCTGGCTGAATGCACAACAAAGAAGAAGAGGTCGCGGTCGATGGTGGAGCCGACGAGATCGTGCCAGTAGCTGTGCGGCTGGTCGGTGCAGGCGTGGTTGCAGACGGGGCGCAGAAAGGTGGCGCGGCCGTGCTGCTCGAGAGCGCGCTTGACGTTGTGCGATGCGTAGAGCAGGCGCTCCCCCGGCACAAGCGAGCCCTCGAGATAGAGCGAGAGCGGCACGATGTTCCAGGAGTAAGGCTGGTCTTCGTGAAAGTCGGGATACATGGTGACGATGGAGCCCTGCTCGCCGGGGGCGCAGAGGCGCGCGTGGACAGGTGTGTCGGCGCAGACGCCGGAAAGGTAAACAAGCGAGTGGCCGGCATGGGTCCACTCCGAGACACCGATCGTGGTGGGGTCGGCCAGTGCGACGCCGATGTCGGCACGGGCGGGAACGGCGGCCAGGGCGCAGAGGGCAAGGAGGCCGAGGGAGAAGCGGCAGCGAAAAGGCATTGAGTAGATTCGATGCGGGAAGCGGGACGGGGTCGCTCTTGTTGGGAGGGGCAGCCCCCTGCGCGAAGCGGTCCCTTCGTGACGGGTTCGCCCTGAAAACCTCCAGGGCTACACGTCACGAAGTGGCCGCGAGCTGCGCAGGTGGTCTTCAGATCTTGAGAAAAATGTGACGGCGGTACAGCACGGCCATGGGGACCCAGCAGACGGCGACAAACGCGAGCGAGAACAGCAGCGAGCCGATGGCCGGGGTGATGCGGTTCTGGAAGAAGTGCTGGTAAACAAAAAGCGAGGCGCCGACACCATGGATGTGAGCGAAGAAGCACCAGCCGGCGAGCAGCTCAGCAAACACATACGAGGTGATGGCGTTGCGGCCGAAAACCAGCAGCGGCGCCCAGGCGGGCCCGCGCCAGCGCTTCACGTCGGCGAGCCAGAAGAACAGGGCAAGCAGCAGCAGCGACCAGCCGCCAGCCCAGAGGACGTAGGAACTCGTCCACATCTTTTTGTTAATGGGCAGGGCGAGGTTCCAGAGGCCGCCAAGCAGCAAAGAGGTGAGCCCGGCGGTGACGAGGCCGGCAAGTTTGCGCTCGGCGGAGTGGCGCGAGCGCAGCCACAGCCCGGTGAGCAGCCCCAGACACAGGGTGCCGATGGCAGGCAGCGTGCTGAGCAGGCCTTCGGGGTCGCGGGTGTGCTCGTAGAGGCGGCCGGGCAGAAGCAGGCGGTCGAGCCACGCGACGAGGTTCTGGTCCTTGTCGAGCAGGGGGATATCGCGCCCGGGCAGGCCGTGGCCGGGAACCGGCACGTAGCGCAGCATGAGCCAGTAGCCGACAAGCGAGAACGCCAGCACACCCGCGAAGACCGCGACGCGACGCGTGTTGTTGCGGGTGAACGCGAGCAGCAGCGAGCCCACTCCGTAGCAGACGGCGATGCGCTGGAGCACGCCATAGATGCGGAGGTGCGCCCAGGGGAACAGCGGGAAGCCGTTGAGGAAGACGCCAATGGCGAACAGCAGCAGGGTGCGACGCAGGGCGTGGGCGAGGAAATCGCGGCGAGCGGCGGTGCGGGCGGCATGGAGAGCCGCTGTTTCGGCAGCAGCGGCTGGCTTGGTGGGGGCACTCGCGGATTCCCGGGCAGCGTCCTGCGCCGCAGTGAGTGCAGCCTCGCGAGCAGCAGGAGGAAGCGCAGGGTCAGGGCTGACCTGCCCGGAAGCGAGGGTGGATTGCGGGGCGGCTTCGGCTTCGCGGCGGGCGTAGGCGAGCACCAGCGAAACGCCGACCAGGTACAGAAAGGTGGGAAAGACCAGATCGGTGGGGGTGAAACCGTTCCAGTCGGCATGCTCGAGCGGGGCGAAGCCGACGCGGCTGTCCCCGGGATCGTTGACCAGGATCATGAAGGCGATGTCGAGACCGCGGAGCAGGTCGACGGAGAGAAGGCGCCCGGAGCGGACGGCCGCTGCGGGCGGACTGGTCAGAGTGGGCATCGGCGGATCCTTTGCGGTGTCGCGATTGGGCGTAGTGGTGCGGGCGGCGCGGACTGCCGAGCATGGTACAGGGTTTCGCGGCGGGTGTGTGGCGCGTGGCCGGTCACTGCCGTAAGGGCTCATTTTTTACGCAGTGTTAGAACCTGACTTTCGAGCCCTGGGCAGGTGCAGCAGAATCATGGGGCGTCGGCGGCTCAGCCCTGCGCGGGCGGCACGTCGAAGAATTCCATTGCTTTCCGGCGTGATCGATTTTAATGTCAGGTTCATTCACGCTTTATGTTCATCTCTGGGTGAAACGATCAGTCGGGTGAACGAACAACCCCGCCCAGTTGTGCAAAGACCCTGGCAAGCGGTACCCCGGGGCAACTTCGGAGGCTTTCTACATGCGCAATCTTCAACCCAAGTGTTGGCTCACGGTAGCTACGGCCGCCCTCATGATGTCCACATCCGGAATGGCACAGACCATTACGGGCACGGTTAACGGAATCGTAACGGACGCTTCGGGCGCCGTTATGCCAGACACGACCATCGTGGTTAAAAACACCGCGACCAACGTAGAGACCACGGCCAAGACGAACAACGCCGGCGAGTACTCGGTCCGCTTCCTGCAGATCGGCCAGTATACGGTGACAGTTACTGGCGCGGGCTTCAAGACCTATACCTCGCAGCCATTCACTCTGGAAGTGAACCAGATTGCAAAGGTCGACGCCAAGATGGAAACCGGCGCGGCGACTGAAAACGTCAATGTGTCGGGCAACGTGCAGCCGATCCTGGATACCGAAGACACGACGCTCCAGACCACCTTCACAGCGAACACGATCCAGAACCTGCCGCTGAATGGCCGCAACTTCTCGTCGATCACGATGTTTCTGCCGGGTGCGGTTTCAACTTCGCCTGCCGACATGAGCGGAAGCTCCGGCATCGAGCGCGACACAGGTCAGAACGGCACCACCTCGGTAAACGGTAACCGCAACCAGTCCAATAACTACCTGCTGGACGGCGTGGAAATCAACGAGACGATCAACAACGTTATTGGTTACAACCCGAGTCCGGACGCGATTGAGAACCTGACCGTGATCACCTCCAACGCGCCCGCCGAGTACGGCAACGTCAACGGTGGCGACGTACTCGCGATCCTGAAGAGCGGCACGAACCACCTCCACGGATCGGTGTTCGGCTTCCTGGAGAACTACAACCTCGACGCCAACAGCTGGGCGAACAACTTCTCAGGCAATCCAAAGCAGCCGTTTACCCAGTCGATCTTCGGCGGTACGGTAGGCGGACCGATCATCAAGGACAAGCTGTTCTTCTTTGCTGATTACGAAGGCGCGCGCAATCAGACAGGCGGCACATCGGTTGACAGTGTCATTCCGCAGGCTTATCGGAACGGCGATTTTTCTTCACTGCTTACCACGACCAATGGCGTCACAAGCGGGCAGATCACGCACTACGTCGCAGGGCAAGGACTGGTTCCGTACCTGAATAACCAGGTGCCAATCACTAACCCGGTGGCACAGTTCCTGTTTGCGCATCCTGAGCTTTACCCGCTGCCGAACAAGGCTGCTATCGACGGCGTAGCGCAGGACAACTACATCGGCGCATATAAGCTCACGCGGCGCAACGACCAGGGCGACGTCAAGGTCGACTGGAAACTGGGCCAGAACGATTCGTTCAACGTGCGCTACTCGCAGGGCGAAGCATCCGATCAGAATCCTGAGAACGGACTCGCCATCACGTTCCCCACCGAGAACAGCTTCCCGTTCAAGGGTCTCGCGTTTAACCAGGTGCACACCTTCTCGTCGTCGATCATCAACGAGTTCCGTGCGGGCTGGTCGCGTGTGCGCTGGGTTGGCGGTGTCCCCGTGGATACGACCGGAGCCTTCGGTCTGACCGGTAACTCCCTGGTGGGCATCAACTACCCCGATCAGCCTTACCCGGGTTTTGCCCTGCAGGACTTCAGCAATGCCAAGGGATCGGTCGGCAACCTGAGCTACCTGACCGGCGTAGGTACCACCGGTGGTGGCAGCAGCCTGATCAACAACATCTTCACCTATGGCGACAACCTCACCTTCCAGCTCTCGAAGCACACACTGCGGGTCGGTGTGGAGATCCTGCGCTACCAGCAGAACAACTTCTACCCGGGTAATGACGGCATCATGGGCCGCGAGCAGTATGCTGGCGCCTTTACCGGCAACAACGTTGCCGACTTCCTGTCGGATCAGGTTTTCTACGCCGGCATCTCGGCGAACTCGGGCCGTAGCGGACAGCGCCAGTATCGCGACGCCGGCTTTGTGCAGGACGACTGGAAAGTGTCGGACAAGCTGACCGTCAACCTCGGGCTCCGCTACGAGTACGACCAGCCGATCTACGAAGTGAACGACAAGGAAGCCAACGTTGACTTGGCGACCGCTCAGTACTACTACGCGGGTACGGCAGCAGCAGCGGCGGTATTTGGTGACGGACACGCGCTGTACCACCCGACCTACACCAACTTCATGCCTCGCTTCGGCTTCGCATACCAGGCATCGCCCCGCTTTGTTGTGCGCGGTGGATATGGCATCACGAACTACCTGGAAGGCACCGGCGCCAACCTGCGCCTGAACTTCAACCCACCGTTCCAGCCGGCCTACGAGTACACGGCAAACGCTGCAACGAGCACCAGCCCTGGCGACCCGCTGCCCGCACAGACCGCCTTGCCGGAAAGCTTCGCGTCTTCTTCGAGCAGCAACACGCTGCGCGCCTGGGACAGCCATCTGCGCCCTGCGCTGATCCAGGAGTTCACACTCGGTACCGAGTATGAGCTGGACAACAAGACCTCGGTCTCGGTGGCCTACGTAGGCCAGACCGGTGCTCACCTGGTGGATCCGCGTGCGGGTAACCAGCTCACCGCGCCGGGTACTGTCGCTCCTTACGCGAATCTCGTTGGACAGACGGGCGCCATCGTGGTGACCGAAACCGACGCGATGATGAACTACAACGCACTGCAGGCTACGGTTCGGCATCGCCAGAGCAACGGTCTTGAGTACCAGTTGAACTACACCTACTCGAAGGCTATGACCAACAACGTCGGCTTCTACGGCACGGCAGTGACGGGTCAGGGCAACGGATACGGAGCCTACGCGCAGAATGGCTATGACCTGCATTCTGAGTACGGCCCGGCGGGTAACGACACGCCGCACAACATCAGTGCGACGGGCGTATACGAACTGCCTTTCGGACGTGGCCGCAGGTACGGTGCAAACATGAACCGCATCGTGGATGAGGCAGCGGGCGGATGGAAGCTCACCGGAACGGCGATTCTGTATGCCGGATTCCCTGTCACCCTCGGCGCACCGGACGAGACCTCGGTGCAGAACCGCGCGTCCCGTCCCGACCAGTATCGCAAGCTGAATGTGCGGGGCCGCAGCACCAACAACTGGTTCGGCACCGATCCTTCCGCAGCCCCTTGCCTTACCTCGGGCGTGGATAACGGAACCTGCGCGTACGGCACGCCCGCAACCGAGCAGTTCGGTACGGCAAGCAATGGCAGCCAGCGCTCTCCGGGTTACCGTCAGATCGATCTGACGGCCGGCAAGGCGTTCCACATCACCGAGTCGCAGAACTTCGAGTTCCGTGCTGACTTCTTCAACGCGTTCAACCTGGCCAGCTACGGTTACCCGGATACCAACATCGGGGACAAGAACTTCGGCCAGATTATCGACACCCGCTCGCCGGCACGTCAGGTCCAGTTCTCGGCGCACTACAACTTCTAACCGCTACAGGCTATACAGCAGCATGGGCCATCCTTCGGGGTGGCCCATGCTGCGTTTAGGACTGATGGGCGGCTTAGACTGAATGGCATGACGAGCGCGATGGGTGCTGTGGAGCGCGGGGCGGGTGGTGCCTTGCTGGCGGACGCACAGAAGGACCTGCCACTGCTGCTGCGACAGATGGAGCAGCTGGTGCGGTTGGAGTCGCCTTCCGACGACAAGGCGCGGTGTGAGCAGGCGCTGGAGCTGGTAGCCGGGTGGGCGCGGGAGATGGGTGGGGTCGTGCGGTGGTATCGCAGCCGGACCCATGCGGACTCGCTGGAGGTGCGGTGGGCTGGTCCTCGCCTGCGCGGCACCGCCGGTGGGGCACGGCAGCGGCCGGTGCTGCTGCTTGGGCACCTGGATACGGTGTGGCCGGTGGGCACGCTGGCCAGGATGCCGTTTCGGGTGGGACGGGAGCGGATTCAAGGACCCGGCGTGCTGGACATGAAAGCCGGGGTGGCCATGGCGCTCGCTGCCATGCGCCTGCTGCTCGCAGGAGGGGCGGCCGGGCGACCGGTCACGCTGCTGCTGCATGGCGACGAGGAGATCGGCAGCCCGGCTTCGCGGGCGGTGACCGAGCGGGTCGCGCCGGCGTGCGAGGCAGTGTACGTGCTTGAACCGGGGCAAGGGCCAGAGGGCGCATTGAAGACGGCGCGCAAGGGCGTAGGACACTACCGGCTGGAGGTCAGCGGGGTGGGTTCGCATAGCGGCGTGGACTTCGAGGCGGGGCATTCGGCGGTGCTGGAGCTGGCGCACCAGCTGCTAACGATTGCGAGCTTTACGGAGCCGGCGAGCGGGCTGACAGTAAACCCCGGCGTCATCGGCGGTGGAACCCTGTCGAATGTGGTGGCCGCCTCGGCGTGGGCCGAGATCGACGTGCGGATTGCCAAGGCGGCCGATGCGGGGCGGATCGAACGAAAACTGCGCTCGCTCCGGGTCAAGGACAAAGCATGCCAGCTCGAGGTGAGCGGCGGCATCAACCGGCCGCCGATGGAGCGGACGCGGGCGATCGGTACGCTGTTTGCAAAAGCGCGCGCAGTGGCTGCGGAGATGGGCATCGAGCTGCACGAGGCTTCCACCGGCGGTGGGTCGGATGGGAACTTTACCGCAGCCATGGGTGTGCCGACGCTGGACGGGATGGGTGCTGTTGGCGGCGGGGCGCATGCGGCCTCGGAACACGTGGTGCGTGGGGAGCTAGCGCCGCGGGTTGCGTTGCTGGCTGGGATGTTGCGGTGAGGCAAACCGCCTGCGCGGCTGGCGGCCACTTCGCGGCGGGTGATCGATGGCTGGAAAGGGTGCCCGCGTCTCAGAAGCTAGACATGGGGCACCCGTTCTGGTTGTGAAAGAAGACGTGCCACGAAGTGGCCGCCTCTCGCGCGCAGGGAGGGTGTTCTGGAATAAAGAAGCGAAGCTGTTGGGCTTCGCTTCTTTGTTGTTGCACCGGCCATGGTTTAGTTCTTCGGGGTTTTCTCCTGGCCGCGGGCGGGGGAGCTGGTGTTGATCATCTCCGGCGCACTTTGGGCGCGGAGTTCCTCCACCTGGCTTGGGGAAATACGGTGGGTCACTTCAACGCGGTCGACTTTTTCCCACTGGCCGCTGCCAAGCGAGCGGTGGATAGCTTCAATGACACGCACGTCGGCAAGCCCCTCGGTGGCATCGGGTTCGGGGTGGGTGCCATTAAGGATGCAGTTGGA
Source organism: Acidipila sp. EB88 (assembly GCF_003858395.1). Lineage (GTDB taxonomy): Bacteria > Acidobacteriota > Terriglobia > Terriglobales > Acidobacteriaceae > EB88. The sequence continues at coordinate 1,223,030 of NZ_QWEV01000005.1, forward strand.
GAAGTAGCGCATCTGACCACCGAAATGATCGGTGTTTTTGTAGCTGGTGTGGTCCTGCTTCTTGTCGATGATGGTAAACGACTCGAGCGGTTTGCCGTACATGTAGCAAGGGTTGAGCTCGAGCGACCCCTTGGTGCCGACCACGGTATAGGTGTCGATGGTGTTGCCGTAGTAGGTGACCGTGAACTGAGCGAGTCGGCCCTCGGGGAAGCGCAGGATGACGGAAACAGTATCGTCGAAGTCGCCGAAGCCGGCTTCGGGGTGGCGGACGCCGGTGGCAAAAGCCTCGGTAGGCTCGTCTTCGAAAAGGTTGCGGACGGCGTTGATCGGGTACGGGCCCATGTCGAGGATCGGGCCGGCGAGCAAACCGCTGGTAGCGCGGTGGTTCTTGGGGTCAAGCATCTGCGAGAAGGTGGAGGTGAAGAGATGTACCTGGCCAAGGTCGCCGGAGCGGACCTTCTCGATGGCGGCAATGGTGGCAGGCTCGAAGTGGAGGCGGTAAGCGACCATGAGCTTGGCCTCGGAGGCCTTCTCGGCTGCGAGTATCTTCTCGGCCTGCTCGGAGGAGACTTCCATGGGCTTCTCGAGCAGCACGTGAATGCCAGCTTCAAGGGCAGGCACGGTGTATTCGGCGTGTTGCCAGTTTGGGAGGCCGATGTAGACGGCATCGATCTCACCGGAGCGCAGTAGCTGGCCATACTGCTCGTAGTTATAGGTGTGCTCGATCTTGTACTTGTCGGCGAGAGCGGCGGCCTTGGTGGGGTCTCCGGTGACGAGCGCGGTCATTACGGAGTTGCCGGTGTGCTCGACCCGGGCATCATGGCTTCCTGCGAGATGGAGCCGAGGCCAACGATGGCGTACCTGACTTTGCGGTCTTCACCCAATCCCAGAACTTCCTTCAAACTCATCGAGCACTTCCCTGTTTCGCATATGTGCGATGCGAGGTGAGATGTGCGGGCGCGCAGAAGTGCCGCTTTGCGCAGGCGAGACCGGTTTAGAAGTTTGTGGAGCGGGTGAGAGCGTTGAGCAGATGAATAGCTCGGCGGCGCGCGCGCTGGGACAGCGTTTCGCCGGCGGCGATGGCGTGGAGCTTGCGCCGCTTGCGCTCGTAGGCTTCGCCGAAGAGCACGGGGTGGTAAATGGTCATCGGCTCCTGGTGTTCCTGGAACGTGCTGCCATTGAAGGCGGCGTGGAAGGTCAGGGTTTCCGTGGTGTAGAGCGTGGGGCCGAAGTCGTTGAGGTCGCGACAGGTGAAGGGGCTGTTGGAGAGCGTGGTAGCGACAAAGGCTTCGTCATTGGCCCAGGAGAGGCGACGGACGCGGTCGAGCGAGAGCTCGCGGCGGCGCTCCAGCAGGAGATCAATGGCGGCAGCGTTGATGCGCAGGATGTTGAAGAGGCAGGTATAGACGGTGGTGCCGGCGGAAGCGATGGAGTGGTCCCAGTACCAGCCGGCAGAGGCCTGAAGATTGCCCATAATGCAATCGATATCTTCGCTGTTATCAAAAACATGGAAGAAATGATCAAGGCCCGGACCGGTGATGCGGACATCGCCCTCGATGAGCCAGAAGCGGGTGATGGATGGGTACTGGGTGCGGGCGAGATACAGGCCGTAGTCGCCGCAGCGCCAGGCGAAATCGGACGGGCAGTGGATACCCAGGGCGCGGCAGGTGCGGGCCGTAAGCGAGAGTTTGCGGTAGGGGCTGACATCGACGGAGCCATTGCGCTCGTCGACGATGCACATCACCTCGCGGCCGCTCTCACGGGTAAGCCGTTCCGCAAAGGCCCGGGTGTGCTCGTCGAGCCGGGTGATGCGGAGGAGGATGACCTCGCCGTGCGGGGCGTCGGCTGTGTGGAATGTGGCCATGTTTGTGACTGGACTGCTCGTAACGAGGTTACCCGAATCTCTATGTAGGTTTTACTGCATATGTGAAGCATGGCGGAAAGATTTGCCAAAGAGATGAGTGACTAACGCGTAAAGCTCCGCGCAAGGCTCAGGACTGTAGAACCGAGCAGCAGACGGCGCAACTGGTGGCGAAGGAATCCAAGCGCCGCAAAGTGCCATCCAAGCGTCTGAGGAAACAGAATGTACGCAGTCACAGGCAGCACAGGACAGGTAGGCGGGGCGGTAGTGCGGGCCCTTTTGGCACAGGGCAGGCAGGTGCGGGCCTTGCTGCGAGACCCGGCAAAGGCTGCAGCTCTGCAGCAGGCAGGCGCGGAAACATTTGTCGTCGACATGGAAGATCCGAGCCATGTGGAGCAGGCGTTTACCGGCGTAGAAGGCGTGTTTGTGATGACGCCGCCGCTGCTGAGCGCGCCGGACCCGCGCGGGGAACACGAGATGATGCTTGCGACCATCACGCACGCCCTGCAGGCTGCGCATGTGCCACGGGTAGTGTTTCTTTCGTCGATCGGCGCAGAGCTGGACGAAGGCACGGGGCCGATTTTGAAAACGCACGACATGGAGCAGGCGCTGTTTGCGCTGCCGCTGGAAAAGGCTGCGATCCGCGCGGCCTACTTCATGGAAAACCTGGTACCCGCGTACGGGCACGCCAAGGAAAGCGGCCATCTGCCTGTGTTGATCGAGCCACTGGACAAATCGCTGGCGATGGTAGCTACCCGGGATATTGGGGAGCTCGCCGCAGAATTGTTGACCGCAGAGTGGACCGGACAACGGATCCTGGAACTGGAAGGACCCCGGCAGTACTCGATGCAGGATGCGGCAGCGGTGCTGAGCAGGCAGGCGGCCCGGGAGATCGTTCCGGTGCTTGTACCGCGTGAGCAGCGCGCGGCGATGTTTGAGCAGTTTGGTGCATCGCCCAAGGCCGCAGAGGACATGGTGGAGATGTCGGACGGCATGAGCCAGGGGCTGATCGCGTTTGCGGGCGGTGCGGGTATAGAGCATCAGCAGGGAGCGACCACGCTGGAACAAGTGTTCAGCAAGCTGTAAAAGGTGGCGCGGACGCACGGGCAAGAGACGCTCACTGGAGCGTCTCTTTTTCTGTTTGGGTGCGTTGTGGGAATTTCGATTTGGGATGGGCACGCTTTTTGTCTGCGGTTGAAGGAGCACGGTGAAGGCTGGAAAGAAGAAACAGGGGTCGGCAGGGGATACAGCGGCAGCGCCGGGTAGTCGCACGCTGTTTGTGTGTGTGCGGGATCGCAATGGCAAGGGCGCGAGTTGCGCCGGAAGTGGGGCGCGGGCCCTGCTCAAGGACATGCAGGCGATCCTGGCTGGAGAAGGGATTGCGCCGAGTGAGTTGCTGGTTCGCCCATGCGGGTGCCTGGGACTGTGCAAGCAGGGGCCGGTCCTGGTTGCGGCTGCGGGGGCTGCCGCTCTGAACAGGAAGCCGCCCAAAGTGAAGAAGGGGAAAAAGCGACTGGGCGTGTATACGCAGGTGGAGCCGGACGAGGCGCGATTGGTACTGCGGGACGCTTTGCTTGGGGAGCATGGTTAGGTTGCAGTTGCAGCCTGGGTCGGGCGGGAGCCCGATAGTAAGGGCGGCTGGTTTCAGGAACGGGACGACCGCTTGGCGGGTGCCCACGTCTCAAAGCGAGACATGGACACCTGGCTGGTTGCTGGTGATGAGCCCGGCGTGCGGAGCGGGGTTGATGAGCTGTCTCAGCCCTTTTTGTCGGCTGCTGCTTTGCCTGCTTTCTTTGTGGCTGGTTGGCTGGGGGCGCTCTTCTTAGCGTCGTCGTCTGTTGGGGCGGCTTTTTTAGTTCCGGCTTTTTTCGTGGCAGGCTTTGATTTGCCCGGTGTCTGGTCGGCTGTGGCGTGCCTGCGCGCTTCGGCAGCCTTGCTGGTGTTGGGGACAAACTGTTTGCCTTCACGCGAGCCGGAACGTTTGCGGCGGTTGGTGGCGGTTTTCTCTTCGGGGAAAGCTCTTCCCAGGCCTTCTCGGGCAGGTACCGCGTGGTGCCGCCGGGGCGCTCGGCGGGCTTGCCGTCTGAGGTAGTCCAGTGCTCGTCGCCCCAGTGCTTGAGGCTTTGCTGGGCGGCATCGGGGGGGTGGGTGTAGCCGCCACCCTGGGCCTCGTAGGCATGGGTGAGTAACTGGGCTTTGCGGGCGCTCCATTGTGCAGGCTTACCGCCCTTGTCGCCCGCGATAATCTCGGCCTTGAGCTTTTCGCGCAGTTCTGGATCGGTGTACCGTTCGTCGCCGCTGGTTTGTTGTTTCGCCGGCTTCGCGGCTGATTTCGCGGGCTCTTTCTTTGCCGGCTTCCGGGTTGATTGCTTCGGCCCTGTGTCCTGTTGCGCAGCTGCTTGTTTGGCTGTCCGCGTGTCAACCGATGTCCCTACTGGTTTCGCGGGTTGTTTCTTGCCAGGTGTTGCGGCTCGTTTTGCAGGCTGCTTTTCGGTCTGCTTCGGTGCGCTTTTGCCTGTGGTCTTGCTGCCTGTGCTCGTTGCCATGCTTGCTTCCCTTCCAATGTTTCGTTGCGTGTGCGGTGGGATGCGCCGCGGGCGGATAGCCCTACAATCCAGATATGGCTACGCACACACGACGCTCTGTCTGCTCACTGGACTGCCCGGACTCCTGTGGCGTGCTGGTGACGATTGACACGGAGACGGGCGAGGCTTTGCGCGTGGCCGGCGACCCGGAGCACCCGGTCACGCGCGGCTTTTTGTGTGGCAAGGTAGCGAAATACCTGGACCACGTGTATGCGCCGGATCGCGTGCTGTACCCGATGCGCAGGCGCGCGGGCGTGCCCAAGGGGCCGCTGGCACCGGGCGCTCAGAACGCGGCGTTTGAGCGCATCGGCTGGGACGAGGCACTGCATGCGATCGCCACGCGACTCGGCGCGATTGCACGCGAGCGTGGGCCGGAAGCGGTACTGCCGTACTCGTATGCGGGCACCATCGGGACCCTGGGGTACGGGTCGATGGACCGGCGGTTCTTTCATCGATTTGGTGCTTCGCAGCTGAAGCGCACGATCTGCGCGACCGCCGGGGGTGAAGCTTTTCTGTCGGTATATGGGCGCAAGCTGGGCACTGACACGGAGCACTTTCATCATGCGCGGCTTGTGATCGCGTGGGGCGCGAACATTCATAACAACAACATTCACCTGTGGCCACAGGTGGAAGAAGCGCGGCGCAACGGGGCATGGCTGGTAGTGATCGATCCGTATGCGACCCGCACCGCGCAGTTGGCAGACCAGCATCTTGCGATTCACCCGGGAACAGATACGGCGCTCGCCCTCGGGTTGATGCACGTGATCCTGCGTGACGGGCTGGAAGACGCGGCATGGTGCGAGCAGCACACGCACGGGCTGGCAGAGCTGCGAGCGCACGTGCGGAGTTACACACCGGCGATGGTGGAAGATGCCACGGGGATTGCAGCGAACCTCGTGGAGGAACTGGCGCGGGCGTATGCCACCACGAAGCCCGCGGTGATCCGCTTGAACTATGGCGTGCAGCGCTCGGAAAATGGCGGCGCCGCCGCGCGCGCGGTGTGCATGCTGCCCGCACTTACGGGCGCGTGGCAGCACCTGGGCGGCGGCCTGCAGTTGTCGACCAGCGGCGCCTTCTCCTTTGACAGCCAGGCGGTGGAGCGGCCGGACCTGATGTATGCGAGCCCACTAGGGCGGGCGGCGCGCACGGTGAACATGGCACAACTGGGAGATGCATTGTGCGACTTGGAGAAGCCCGCGGTGCATGCGCTGTTTGTGTATAACTCGAATCCCGCGGTGATTGCGCCGGAGCAGCGCAAGGTGCTGCGCGGGCTGCAGCGGGATGACCTGTTCACCGTGGTGCATGAGCAGAGCTTTACCGACACCTGCGACTACGCGGACTATGTGCTGCCGGCGACGACTTTCCTAGAGCACGTGGACATGCAGGGCGCGTACGGGCACTACTATGTGCAGTTGTCAGAGCAGGCGATTGCGCCGGTGGGTGAGGCGCGAGCCAACGTGGAGCTGTTCAGCGCACTGGCGCAGCACATGGGCTACACCGAGAGCTGCTTCAGCGACGATGCGGAAACCTTAATCGCGCAGGCGCTGCGGGAGGATGCCGCCCCTGAGGATACGACCCCAGGAAGTGTGCTGATGCGCGGGATCACGCGAGCGACGCTGCGAGCGCATGGCGGCAGCGAGCGGCTGCACTTCCCTTCCGAACACGCCGTGGCCCCGGAGCCTTTTCGTCCGTTCAGTGATGGCGTGTTTCCCACGCCTTCAGGCAAGGCCGAGTTCTTCTCGGAGCAGCTGGCAGCGCAGGGGCAGGATGCGATGCCGACGTACCATCCGCCGGTGGAGCTGCGCACGCGGCAGACGCCGGCTGATGCGGAGGGGATGCTGCAGTTCCTGCCGAGGAAGTCTGGGAACTTCATGAACTCGACGTTCGCCAACCACGCCGCGCACCAGAAGATGCAGCGCGAGACGCTGGACCTGCTGGAGCTGCACGCAGAAGATGCACAGGTGCGCGGGCTTGCGGAGGGCGACCTGGCGGAGATCCGCAATGAGCGTGGGGCGCTGCGTTTGCGAGTGCGCATCAGCCGGCGGGTGCAGCCGGGCGTGGCATCGGCGGGGATGGCGTGGAGCAAGCTCAACCCGGAAGGCGGCAAAGGAGTGAACCAGTTGACCTCGCAGCGGCTGACGGACCTGGGCGATGGGCCTACGTTCTACTCAACGCTGGTGCAGGTGCGACGGGTGCAGTGTGCCTGCGAGGCAGAGACTGGATGTGTGCTGTGCCACGTGGGTGCACTGGAAGCTGGTGTGAGCCTAGAGTGATGCAGACTATGGGTGCAGGCGATGGATGCAGGTGTTTGGGGTAATTTGGTTCCCACGTCTCAAGAGCGAGACATGGGGCACCTGTTTGTTTGTGGATGGGGAAACCGGGCTGCGCAGATAGCGGCCACTTTGTGGCGGCGCGTCCGTACGGGTGGGGAGTTACTGCTCGGGGTACTTAGCAGAGAAATGTTGTTTGAGTGGTTGACTTGCCCCTGCAGCGTGGCGCTGGGTTTGACCTTCGACAACTTCGCCCCATAGAATCGCGGCAGCGCCCTTACCCGAGCGGGCGCGTCTCTTCACTCGCGGGCCGATCCGCCGGCGCAATCCCGGAAGTCCCGCATGAAGCACGGTTCACGACACAGAATCCAAGGAGTTCCACTTTTCCATGAAGCTTTCGCTGTCTCTCGCAAGCCTGCTTGCAACCGGGCTCATCAGTTCTGCCGCTCTTGCCCAGGGTACGGCCACTGCTGCCGCACCTGCCGCCTCCACTGCCAGCACCGCGGCTGCTCCTGCCGGTCCCGCCAAGGTGGCGATCATCATGTTCCAGGCCGCCGTGAGCCAGACCAACGAAGGCAAGCGCGACCTGGAAGAGGTCGAGAAGAAGTACCAGCCGAAGCAGGCCCAGCTCAAGGCACAGTCCGATGAGATCGACGCGCTGAAGAAGCAGCTGCAGACGCAGAGCGCCACGTTGACCGACGTGGACCGCGCGCAGAAGCTGAAGCTGATTGACGATAAAGAAAAGTCGTTGCAGCGTGCAGGCGAAGATGCGCAGAACGACTTCCAGCAGGAAGCCCAGCAGACCTTTGCCGGCGTAGCGCAGAAGTTCTACGGAACCCTGCAGGCCTATGCGCAGCAGAATGGCTACACGCTGGTTCTGGATGCCGGCCAGCAGCAGAGCCCTGTGCTGTACACCAACCAGGGCAACGACATCACCGAAGCGGTGATCGCCGCCTACAACCAGAAGTCAGGCATTGCAGCGCCGCCGCCATCGGCACCGACGCCCACGGGCACAACGCCAGCGCGCCGAGCACCTGCCGCACACTAGAAACGCAGCAGTTCGCACCGCTTAAAAGCCCCGCATGCCGAGTGCATGCGGGGCTTTTGCTGCGCCATCAACTGGTTACCAGGGCTGTGGATAAAAGTGTGGGAATCGCGGATGTGAACGCACGATGAACGGTGCAGATGCGCGCACGAGCCGGCACTTCGCGTAGCGGCTATGCGACTAACCTCTTCATTCAGAGTGCGTTGTCAAACGCAATGATGGAATCGAATGACTGTTAACACAGCATGAGGTGTGATCTATGGATTTCACCGTTTCCCACAGATCGAGGGCATCGACGGGTAACCACTTAGGCCGGTTTCGGGGTAACACTCCAACCTATCGCGAACTATCTTCGCCGATCTTGAGCACGGCCAGAAAGGCTTCCTGCGGGATATCGACTTTGCCGATCCGCTTCATGCGCTTCTTGCCTTCCTTCTGCTTGTCGAGCAGTTTGCGCTTGCGGGAGATATCACCGCCGTAGCACTTCGCGAGCACATTCTTTTTGATGCCGGAGACGGTTTCGCGCGCGACGATCTTGGCGCCAATGGCGGCCTGGATGGCGACTTCGAACATTTGCCGCGGGATCAGCTCGCGCATCTTGGAAACGAGCGCGCGGCCACGTTCGTAGGCCAGGTCGCGGTGCACGATGATGGAAAGCGCATCGACAGGCTCGCCGGAGACCAGGATATCAAGCTTGGACATGGGCGAGACCCAGGTGCCGGAAAGCGTGTAGTCAAGCGAGGCATAGCCGCGCGAGACGGACTTGAGGCGATCGTAGAAGTCGAGCACGATCTCGTTGAGCGGCAGTTCGTAGGTGAGCTTGACGCGCGTGGACGAAACGTACTCGAAGTTCTGTTGGCGGCCGCGCTTTTCTTCGACGAGCTTGAGAATGCCGCCGACGTACTCCTCGTTGGTGAGGATGGTGGCGGTGATAACGGGCTCTTCGATCTGGTCGATCTCGGAGGGATCAGGCCAGCGCGAGGGGTTGTCGACCTCGATGACGCTGCGGTCGGTGAGCGTGATCCGGTAGCGCACGGAGGGCGCGGTGGTGATGAGGTCGAGGTCGAACTCACGCTCGAGCCGTTCCTGGATGATCTCCATGTGGAGCAGGCCAAGGAAGCCACAACGGAAGCCGAAACCGAGCGCTGCGGAAGACTCGGGCTCGATGGAGAAGGAGGCGTCATTGAGCCGGAGCTTCTCGAGCGCGTCGCGAAGCAGCGTGTGCTCATGGGAGTCGACGGTGTAGATACCGGCGAAGACCATGGACTTGATGTCTTCAAAGCCGGGAAGCTGCTCGTCGGCGGGGCGTGCGTCTTCGGTGATGGTGTCGCCGACCTTGGTGTCGGCAACGTTCTTGATGGTGGCGACGAAGAAGCCGACTTCGCCAGCGGAAAGCTCCATGATCTCGACGGGCTTGGGGGTGAGGACGCCGAGCGATTCGACGTCGAAGACCTTGCCGTTGGACATGAGGCGGATGCGCATGTTTTTGCGCAGGCGGCCGTGGATGACGCGGGCCAGCACGATGACGCCGCGGTACGGGTCGAACCAGGAATCAAAGATCAATGCCTGCAAAGGCGCGTCGGGGTCGCCCTGCGGCGGCGGCAGGCGCTTGACCACGGCTTCAAGGATTTCGGGCACGCCGAGGCCGGTCTTGGCGCTGCAGGGGATGGCGTCAGTCGCGTCCAGACCCACAGTCTTCTCGATCATCTCCTGCGTGCGCACAATGTCGGCGGAGGGCAGGTCGATCTTGTTGATGACGGGGATGATTTCGAGGCCGTTGGAGATGGCGAGGTAGGCGTTGGCGAGGGTCTGCGCTTCCACACCCTGCGAGGCATCGACGACGAGCAGGGCGCCTTCGCACGAGGCGAGCGAGCGTGAGACTTCGTAGGAGAAATCCACGTGGCCGGGCGTGTCGATGAGGTTGAGCTGGTAGATCTTGCCGTCCTGCGCCGGGTACATCATGCGAACGGAGTGCGCCTTGATCGTGATGCCGCGCTCGCGCTCGAGGTCCATGGCATCGAGCACCTGCGCCTGCATCTCGCGCGCGGTCAGCGAGCCGGTGAGCTCGAGGAGGCGATCGGAGAGCGTGGATTTGCCATGGTCGATGTGCGCGATGATCGCGAAATTACGGATGAGGGAGTTGTCCATGATGGGTGCGGCGTGTTGAGGCGCAATGCCAAGTCTACCACCCGGGGTTAAAGGCCAAACCGCCCGCGCGGCTCGCGGTCCCTTCAGGACATGTACTCGCTTTCGGCACACCCGCCACGAAGTGGCCGCGAGCCGCGCAGGCGGTTTTGGAGCCTCTACAATTGTGCCTGTGATTCGAATGACGAGCCTGTTGGTGTTTCGACGGAGTGTGGCGCTGCTGCTGGCAGCAAGTCTTGCGGCGCCATCGATTGCGGCAACAGCCCAGGGCACTGCGACGCCTGTGCCGCAGGCCAACAACGCAAAGGATGCCCTGCTGATTACCTCGGTGGAGCAGGCGTACGCGGCGGGGCTGGCGGCCTACCAGGCCGGCAAGGGAGACGAGGCGCGGCGTGATTTTGACCGGGCCGTGGACACCTTGCTGCAGAGCGGTGCCGACATCAAGAACAACACGGCGCTGTCGGCGGAGCTGGATCGTGTGGTGGACTCGATCAACACGCTGCAGCTGGACGCGCTGAAGCAGGGCACGCCGCTGACGCCCAAGGACGACTCGCCGGTGGATGTAGCGAACGATGTGACGTTCCCGGTAGACCCCAATGTGAAGGCGCAGGCGATTGCGGAGTTGCGGACGACGCAGTCGGACTTGCCGCTCGTGATCAACGACTACGTGGCGAGCTATATCAACTTCTTTTCGACCAGCGGACGCGGGCGCGGCACGATCGTGGCATCGCTGCAGCGCGCAGGCAAGTACAAGACGATGATCCAGCGCGTGCTCAAGGAAGAAGGTGTGCCGCAGGATCTGCTTTACCAGGCGGTGGCGGAGTCGGGCTTTCGCACGCAGGCGTTGAATCCGAAGTCGGGCGCGGCGGGCATGTGGCAGTTTATGCCGTTCGGCACGTATGGGCTTGAGAAGACGGGCTGGTACGACGAGCGGTTCGACCCTGAAAAAGCGACACGCGCGTATGCACGCGACATCAAGAAGACGTACAGCCAGCTCGGCGACTGGTACCTGGCCATGGCCGCGTATGACTGGGGAACGGGCAATATTCAGCGTGCTGTGCAGCGCACGGGCTACTCCGACTTCTGGGAGCTGTATCGCCGCAACAATCTGCCGCAGGAAACCAAGAACTACGTGCCGATCATCCTGGCGGTCGCGATCATGGCGAAAAATCCGCAGCAATATGGACTGGACAAGGTGGTGCCGGATGCTGCGCTGGAGCCCGAGTCGATCCACACGAATTACTCCGTGTCGCTGCAACTGGTTGCAGACATCACCGGCGCTTCCCTGTCGACGATCAACGAGCTGAACCCAAGCCTGCTGCGCGGACGCACGCCGCCGGACGAGCCGTACGAGCTCAACATCCCGGCGGGCACAACGGCGCTGTACAACCAGCGCATCGCGGAGATCCCGGAGGACAAGCGCACGAGCTGGCGGTTCCACGTGCTGGCGACGGGCGAGACGCTGGAGAGTGTGGCGCTTTCGTTTCACACAACGGCGGCGGAGATTGCGTTTACGAACCAGCTGGATGCAAGCAGCAGCCTTGCGGGCGTGAATGCTCTGGTGATCCCGGTCGTCTCGTCCAGCTACGCAAGCGCGGCGACTTCGTTGTCGTTGAGCGCGAGTGGCGGTGGAGCAAGCAGCACGGCGCATGCGGCGACGTACCGGGTGCGACGGGGCGATACGCTGGTAAATATCTCCGACCAGTTCGGCGTCTCGGTGGACTCGCTGGTGCGATGGAACCACCTGCGCGGACGCTCGGTGCAGTTGGGCCGCACGCTGTACGTGGCGGAGCCGGCGCGCATCTCGCACTCGGAGCGTGTAAGTCGTGCAGCGGGCCGGCGCGGGCGAAGCGGATCGATTGTGGTTGCGCGGGGCGGGCAGCGCGGGGCGGCAGCACGCGGCGCCGGCAAGAGCGCGAGCCATGCGCATGCCGCGACGAAACCGCGCAGACGACGTTAGCAGACGGGAACAACTCCTGCAGCGCAATGCCGCGTAGCGGCCTGGTTCGATTGGTTTGATAGTTTCGACTGGTTCGGCCGGCGCGGCTGCCGTGGCCGGCCCGAACGGGTGCAGTCTCGTGCGATCCCTCCACGCGATGCGTGCAGGCCATGCGATGCATGTTGCTGGTGCCATGCGGACCATGCGACGTCCCGTTGCGGTTGGAGGATCGCGGAAGCTGTTGTTGTACAGCTGCCATGCAACGATTGCGCAGTGAGTGTGCAGCCAAGCGTCACATTTTTTCCCGCACACTCACTTTCGTGTGTTGTGCCACACTCGACACTTGCTATGACTCGCATCACAATGCATGCTGTTGCTAGAATTGCGCCGCGTAGAATTTAAAGTTGCGCGTAGCGCATGATTCAAGCGCTTCAGAACCAAACGAGTTGAGCCGAAGGAGTCACCGCATGCCGGACAAGGAAAAGCTAAACGCTATCGCCGACCACGAAGCCGCGTTGGAAGAAGAACGCGAGCCAAAGCTGGACAAGGATGACCTCTTCGACGATGAAGACGATGAAGAGGAAAGTTCAGTGGAAACCACTTCTGACGATGACGAGGATGTCGCCGACGACGAGGATGACGACGACGAGGACGAGGAGGAAGACGAAGACGAAGACGACGAAAAAGGCAGCAGCCTGATCGCCGAGGAAGACGACGACGAGGACGAGGAAGAACTGACACCCGCGACCTCGGTACCAGCAACGCGCAAGACGGCTGCCAAGAAAACAGCCACGAAGTCGAGCGCAAAGGCGACCAAGAAAGCGGCTACCAAAGCACCCACGAAGGCAGCCGGGAGCAACACCACCAAGAAGGCGCCTGCCAAGGCGGCCACCAAAACTTCTGCGAAGGCTGCCAAGCAGCCCGCCAAAAAAGCTCCTGCAACAGCAGGCACGAAGAAAACCGCCGCCACCAGTGGCGCCCGTAACGGCGGAAGGGCCAAGGCAACAGCCAAGGCCGGCAAGACGGACGCAAACCGCACTCAATCCACACAGCGAGGGAAATCCTTGGCAATCAAAAAGACAGCAACCAAAGCAGCAACGAAGAAGAGTCCCGTGAAGGCAACAGCCAAGAAGGCCACTGCCAAGAAACCCACGGCGACAAAAGCGGCAGCCAAGAAGACGGCGGTCAAGACCACAGCCCGGAAGTCTGCGACAAAGACTGCGGCGAAGAAGACCCCGGCGAAGAAGACAACGGCAACCAAGGCTGCAGCAAAGAAGACCGCTGTGAAAAAGACAGCAGTCAAGAAAACGGCAGCAAAGAAGGCCCCGGCAAAGAAGACGGCAGCAAAGACAGCAACCAAGACGGCAACCAAGAAGTCCGCAAAGTAAACAGGCAGGACCGAGAGCACCCGCACCACAAGGCAAGCAAAAGAGCCCGGCTATGGCCGGGCTTTTTTGCGCCTATTTTTCGTGGCGAGTTCGGCATCACTCTGCCGATGCGCGGGCGAGCTGTTGCTCTCCGCCGGAATGGACGACCTGCGCGATCGGGAGCAAGTCCGTCTCTGCGACGGTAAACAGCAGGGACTGCACTATGGCCACCGTGCCAGCACGAGCGGCTGATAGTAGCCGCTCTCCAGGGGCATCAGCCAGCGCACCTGCTGAAAACCGGCGAGGCGCAGAGCAGCGGACAGCTCCTGCCGCTGCAGGCATCGATACTCCGAGACAAAGTGATGCGTGCTCCAGGCCTGGGCTGCCTGGAGGGTGAGGTAGAGATGAAGCGTATATCGATCGCGCGCGGTCCAGTCCCAGACCTGGTGCACGATGCGGCGGTTGCCTTCACTGCCGAAGAATGATGGCTCCTGCACGGCTGGCTTGAGCTCGAGCAGTGCGTCGTAGTCGCGGATGCTTGCGGCCAAGAGTCCGCCGGCGCGCAGCTTGGCTGCCATGGCGCCGACTGCCTGCACGAGCTGCGCAGTGGAAAGGTGAGGCAGCGCGTTGTCAAAGGCCGCGACCACATCGAACCCGGTGTCGGGAACCTGCGACAGGTCGCACATGTCAGAGACGTAGCAGCGCATGTCCAGTTGGCGAGCGGCGGCTTCTCTCGCTGCCCTGGACACCTGCGCCGGGCTAAGGTCAGAGGCAACGACGTGGTGGCCGCGTGCAGCAAGGCCCAGGGCCTGCGTGCCGATGCCACAGGCGCAATCAAGGATACGGAGCCGTGTGCGCGACAGGGCTTGCGCAAGCAGCGCATCGAGGATGCCCGCCTGCCGCTCCACGGAACGATCCCAGTCGTCGAAGATCAGGTGGTAGTGCTCGGCCAGTGCGTCGTAGAAGGGCAACACGCGATCAGTCATGGGCTCGGCGCTCGCTTTCGAATCGGCACTCCATTGTGCCGCCACGTAAATTCGCAGAGGAGAGCCACGATGCCTTGCCCGTGCCGCGCAGGAGCGAGTGACTCAGCAAGCTGTCGCAGCGAGCCGCAATGGCCGCCCTTGTTTCGCATGGAAGTCTCGCATCCGGTGGTCACTCGTTCAGGCCCCCTCGCAGCCGTTCCCGGAGCGGCATGCACAAAGCCGGCTCGTGGGAGCCGGCTTTGTGGTAAATCGTTTGCGATGCGGGCGGAACTAGCCCTTGTGCGCGTCCGTCTGCAGTTCGGCCAGCACTTCCGAAGAGTGGCTGGACGGGTTGACGCCGGTCCAGACCTTGACGATCTTGCCGTCCGGGCTGATCAGGAACGTGTTGCGCTTGGCGATCTTGAACCCCATCATGTTGCCGAGCGAACCATACTCGGTCACGACCTTTTTGTCAGGATCGGCGAGCAGGTGGAAGTTCAGACCTTCCTTGGCGCAAAACTCCTTGTGGCTGTCGACGGTATCGACGGAGACACCCACGATCACGGCGTTCATCTTCTCGTACTTGGGTGCGTCCTGCTGAAAGTTATGCGCCTCGAGCGTGCAGCCGCTGGTGCCGTCCTTGGGATAGAAGTACAGGACGACCCACTTGCCGTGGAACGACGCAAGACTGGTGGGCGTGCCGGTCTGCGAAGGCAGGGTGAAGGTGGGAGCTTTCTGCCCGACCATGGGCAGGGTGTCGGTGTCGGCGGCAGCGGCGCGCGCGGCAAGGGCGCGATCGCCGGCCCAGCCCAGGCCAAGCAGGAGTGCGAGTGAAGCGACGGCGAGCGGTAGTTTCTGCATACGATGGTTCCTCCGGGGAACGGCGCGCGCTTGCTGCAGCGGCGCGGCGATGATAGCGCTGCATGCGCAGCGACAGGTGAATCGCGCCGCTCTCACGGCGCGTGAGCCTACGCGTTCATGGTACAGCGCGGGGGCGGGTGGCCTGCGGATTCGATGCGATTATGGGCGCTCCATGGCCACGATCGCAATGTGGTACGCGTCAGCAGCGGCGACGATTGCTGCGCGATCGAACAGCAGCGTACGGCCTGCCTCGATCGCAAGGCAGTGGGCGCCTGCTGCTGCCATGGAGTGAATGGTGGCGACGCCGATCACGGGCACGTCGAAGCGAAGATCCTGCTTTGGCTTGGCGACCTTGACAACGGTGAGCGAGCGCTCGAGCGTGGATGCTTCGCCCTCGAGCGTGCCCATCAGCGCCCCGGCGCGCGCGATGGCGGCGTCGGTGCCCTCCATGGCTTCGACGGCCACACAGGCACCGCCGGCGACCACCACGGTCTGGCCGATATCAAAGCTCGCGATGCCGAGCGCGACGGCACGGCCGTAGGCGATATCGTGCTGCTCTTCCGGCGTCGGCCCGCGGCCGGTGAGCACGCCGGCAGGCGCGAGCATGGGCTCGAGGTACTGGGTGGACGCAACGAGTTCGATGCCCTCGTCGCCCAGGACTTTTGCGATCGCGCCGAGCAGCATGTCGGTGTTCCTGGTGCGGAGTGAGAGCAGCAGCTTGGCGAGCCGCCAGTCAGGGCGAATGGAGGAGAAGATCTGCTTATGACGGACCTGGCCGGCCATGACGGCGCGCTGAACGCCTTCGGCCTGGAACGTGGTGATGAGGCGCGAGAGTTCACCCAGTGAGAGCCAGTGGACGGTGATGAGCGGGTCGATGGCGGCGCGGGTATCGACTTCCGGATCTGTTTCTTCGCGGATCGCGGCGACAACGACATGGAGGCCGTGGGCGCGGGCTGCGTCGAGCAGCAGGAACGGGAAGCGGCCATTGCCGGCGATGAGGCCTAGTTTTTCGGGTTCAGGCATAGGTTAGAGGCTCGGACAAAGCAAGACCCCAGCGCGGGAGGCGCAGGCTTCGTGGGGAGTGGGCTTTACAGGGCAGATGCACACTGCTCACTTGAGGACGCCGCGATGCGAGCTTTCGATGAAGGTAAGGAGGTAGTCGAGGTCTTCGCTGTGAGCACCTTCGGTGCGGAGACGCTCGATGGCCTGGGCGGTGTTGAGCTTGGCGGCGAGCAGGAGGCGGAAGGCGTGCTGCAGCGCGCGCAGGCGCTCGGGGGTGAAGCCGCGGCGGGTGAGGCCGACCTTGTTGAGGCCGTAGGCGTGCGTTTCGCGCTTAGCCGAGGTGAGCGAGTAGGGCAGGACGTCCTGCGTGATGGTGGTGCCGCCGCCCACGTAACTGTAACGACCGATGCGGCAGAACTGGTGTACCGGGCAGAGCGCGCCGACGGTGGCGTAGTCCTCCACGGTGACGTGGCCGGCGAGCGTAGCGGCATTGGCGAGGATGCAGTGGTCGCCGATGGAGGAGTCGTGGCCGATGTGCGCGTAGCACATGATGAGGCAGTGCGAACCAATGCGGGTGGTGCCGCCGCCGCCGGGGGTTCCGCGGGAGATGGTGACGTACTCGCGGATGTCGTTGTCGGAGCCGATCACGAGGCGCGTTGGCTCGCCGCGGTACTTGAGGTCCTGCGGGGGCACGCCGATGGCGGCGAAGGGCGCGAAGCGATTGCGGTCACCCGCGCTGAGATGGCCGTCGAGTACGACGTGCGAGACCAGCACACAGTCTTCGCCGAGATGGACGTCGGGACCGATGGTGCAGAAGGGGCCAACCGTGCAGGAGGCGGGAACAATGGCGCCCTCGGCGATGACGGCGGTGGGATGGATGCTCACTCGGTGGTGACCGCCTGGGATTCGGATGGGACGGGCGCGTCTTCCAGCGGGACGGCGCTACCGGGAGTCGAAGCTGCGGGCGGTTTGGACGACAGGGATGGGGCACCGCTGCCGCCTTCGCGCTTGACCAGCTGGCAGGTGACGGTGGCTTCGCAGACGACCTTGCCGTCTACGCGGATGGTGCCTTCAAGCCGCACGGCACGCGAGCGCAGGTTGAGGATGGTGGCTTCGATCTCGAGCACATCGCCGGGCACGACGGGGCGGCGGAACTTGGCACGCTCGACGCCAGTGAACAGCATCAGGGTGTCGCCGGGGCGATCGTACTCAAGCAGGATCAGCAGGCCGCCGGCCTGGGCGATAGCCTCGACTTGCAGCACGCCGGGCATGATCGGGTAGCCGGGAAAATGGCCCTGGAAGAACGGCTCGTTGATGGTGACGCATTTGCGCACCACGATGCGCTTCTTCGGCTCTACTTCGAGCACGCGATCGACCAGCAGGAACGGGTAGCGATGCGGCAGCAGCGCCATGATGGCTGCGATATCGTGCCTGGCTGTTAAGTCGCGAGAGGGCTGTGGCGCGTCGGGCGTTTGAGGCGTTTCCATAAGGGTTCGGCTGATTATAAAGGGGCGGCCGGGTGGGCGGCGCGTGCCCAGAGGCGGGCGTGGGTTGCGGGGCAGGGCTGAAGCGTGGGGTGCGCGCGCCCATGTCTCAGAAGCGAGACATGGGGCACCGGTGTTGTTGAGCGTGCCAGGAGGGGAAGCGCTGAGGTGGGGGTTGCGGCTAGTGCGGAGCGGCCTGGGTCTTCGGGGTGGCCTGGGGCGGCATCCGGCGCGCTTCTTCAGCGCGGTCGGCGACGGGCGGGTGGGTGTAGGTCCACCAGACCACGAAGCGGGGGGGCGCGGGGTCTTCAAGCCAGGCGCGGCCAAGGCGGTTGAAGTCGTCGACCTCGATCTCGGCGGCGTTGGGCAGTAGGCGTGTGAGCAGTTGCTGGCCGTATACGTCGGCGGCGTGCTCCTGGAAGCGGCTGATGGCGTTCGACACGGGCGCCGACAGGAAGCTCAGGCACGAGGCGAGAAAGAGCAGCACGGGGAGCGCGGCGTAGTCGGTAACACCGGTGACATGCCAGCGGGCTTCAAAGCGCTCCACTGCCCAGCGGAAAAGGCGAGCCAGCAAGGCGAAGAGCCCCAGGGTGAGCAGCGCTTCGAAGAGGATGCCTTTCCAGATGTGCCCGAGCACATAGTGGCCCTGCTCGTGCGCGTAGATGGCGAGGATCTCGTCAGGCGGGACGCGCTGCAGCGTGGTGTCCCAGACAACGATGCGCTTGGACGCGCCGATGCCGGTGACGTAGGCGTTCATGCCGGTGTCGCGCTTGGAGGCGTCTTCCATGAACATGCGCTCGGGCGGAATGGCGAGGCCGCCGAGACGGGCCACCTGCTCGAGACGCGCGACCAGGGGTGCATCCTGCGTGGCGAGCGGGGTGAAGCGGTTGAAAAGCGGGTCGATCGCGATGGGCGCGAGGAAGACGCCGAGCACGACGATGGGTTGGATCAACAGCCAGAACCAGAGCCACCATCGGCGCGGGCTCCAGCGGATCAGCGCGAACACAGCGGAGAGCAGCAGGGTGCCGAGCAGGAGGGTCATACCTTCTTCGGCGGCCCAGTCTCCCCACCAGGGCCACCAGTGCTCGACCGAGAGGCCGAAGCGTACGCGCACGGAGTGCGAAACCAGCGAGCCGGGCAGGGCGATGAGCGCGAGGATGGCGAGCCAGAGGGGAGCAAGAACGAGTCCCTCGAGCCAGGGGCGCGCCGTAAACGGGCCGCCGCCGCGATGCCGGGTGAGTGAGCGAGCCCAGCGCGCAAGGCGTGAGCCTGCGCCCCAGCGAAGCAGCAGCGCGAGCGCCAGGAGCTCCCAGAGGGTGCCGCCGAAGTAGAGCGCGGTGTGGAGCAGCTCAAGCGCATGCGCCTTGGCCAGCAAGGCGGGCGGCAACACATAGGCGGGAGCTTGCGCGGGAACGGCGAGCAGCAGCATAGCGTTCAGCATAAGCGGTGCAGGGCCGCGTCACCGCTGTGCAATCCTCCGTTACGGCTGCCGGCTGCATGGCTGCAAGGTCTGGATCCCATCAGCGGAGGCTTTGCGGCGTTGCTCGCGGAAGTCACGCCGGGAGAAGCAGGTCGCAGCGTGGCTGATCCTGCATGCAACCCGAACGCTACCTGCACGCAGCCCATATCGCGACATGGACAGGATTTATTTGCTACTTCCTTCGTTACAGAACGCGAGCCCAGGCACGCAGCGTTCCGAAGGAGCCGCGACGCAGCGCCACAGACGAGGCCGTGGAACGGGCGCTTAGGCTTTTGACGTGGGGTCGGCCGACGGAAGTTCGAGAACGAAGGTGAGCAGCATCTGCGCGCCGTCAGCAGCGACCAAAGGGTTGCGCCGCACCACCCAGTCGCGAGCCAAGCCATTGGCGTCCACGGTGCTGATCCTGGTCTCCTCGGCCTTCCAGTTCTGGAAGCAGATCTCGTCGCCTGCGTGGACCAGGTCGGCATAGTGCCCGAAGCCCAGGTCGAAGTTGCTCTTGCCGATCCACTCGGTGGCGGTGATGCCGAAGTACTTGCATACTGCCGCGTTGTAGCACAGCAGGCGCCCGTCGCGGTCGCGGATCGCACACAGAAAAGGCAAGCTCTTGACCAGGCCCCAGATAGCCGGCTCCGCGGCAGGCGAAGACTCAAGCAGGGCTTCGCTTTGCTGCCGCAGCCTGAAATGCACATTGACCTGCCTGGCGAGGATGGTGAGCGCATGGATCTGGCTTTTTTTGAGCTCGCGCGGCACCGTATCCATCACGCACAGGGCTCCCACTCTTGCGCCGGAAGAAGAGTAAAGCGGCGCGCCGGCATAGAAGCGGATGCCAGCGTCCTGCACGGCTTTGAGGCTGGCGAAGCGCGCATCGCGATCAAGATATTTGATCACAAACACACCGTCCTGCTGCACGGTGTACTGGCAGACCGACTCGGCGCGGGGAATGCGCGATGGCTCGACGCCCACAGCGGCTTTGGGGTACTGCCACTGTTCACTTAGCAGGCTGATGCTGCTGATCGGGGTGCCGCAGATAGCTGCGGCCAGCTCGGCTATCTCGTTAAATTCCTGCTGCGGCTCCGTGCCGAAGAGCGAAATGAGCTCTTCGGCATCCCGGATTTCGTGTGGAAGGGTGCGGCTTGTTTCACTGGTGGACATGTGTTGCGCCACTCCCCTGAAGAAAGCTAATCATACGCATGGTGTAACAAGTACTCACATTACCGATGTTATGGCGACTTAGGCATCCAGTACGCCCAGGGCACTCCCGCCAGAAGGGAGACCAGCGCGACGGAGCTTGCGCACAGAGATCCAGCAGAAGGCGTGCAATGCCGGACATTGCTCGGCGGCAGCATTGCAGCCGGTATTGTTCCATGAGCAAAACAAAAGAAGTGTTCGATGCAGAACGCAACATGTTTTCGCTGCGAACACGCGATGAGTATCGTCTTAGTCGAGTCGCGTGAGGTAGGCTGCGCCCTGTTCGGGCTGCACGGAGCTTTCTATCTCCTGGGCGCGGGCCTTGTCGTCCCCGAGAGGACGGATGCGCACCCAGTGGCCAGTGGGCCCGGTGAACTCGATGACGTTGGCGGTGCTGTAGCGACGTTGCAGGCTGTGCTGCAGGGCGAAGGCCTTGGACTCGTCATGAAAGGCGCCGATCTGCACGCACCAGCGACCGCCGTCAGCGATGGACTTGGGCGCGGCGAAAACCTCGATCTGCACAGTGGCTGTGCCGGGAGCCCAGACACCGATGGCCTTGGCGGAGGCGACTGAAAGATCGAGCACACGACCTGGCACGAAGGGGCCGCGATCGGTCACGCGCATCACGGAAGCCTGTCCGTTACGCAGGTTGGTGACCCGAAGCAGCGAGCCCATCGGCAGTTCACGATGCGCAGCGGAGAGCATGTTCTGGTCGAAGACCTGGCCGTTGGCGCCAGGGTGCCGGTCGTAGGGCGGCCCATACCAGCTGGCAACACCGGTTTGCGACCAGATGGGCTGGTGACTCTGTACAAAAGCAAGGTCTTCCGGGGAGTCCGACGAAACAACACCGGGCGTGATGGGACTCGCGGAGCGGGCAGAAACGGCCGGGGTGCCGGGAGCCGAGGGTGGAAAGGTTTTGTATGGGGGTGGCTCGCTTGAGCGGATCGCCGGAGGCAGCGGCGGCGGGGCGGCGGCAACGGGCTGCCTGTGGCCACAGCCCACAACAGTCGCCAGTGTCATTGCAGCCAGAAAGGCCTGGACAGCCGGGAGAGCAGGCAAGACTGGGCTGGCAGCGCGCCGCGGCAGGCCCGATGGCATCCCCGTCTGAGGCAGCGACTGGTCGGTGATCATGATGCCGGATGTGCCTCGGTGCGCGTCTGCCATGTGTCTATGAGTATTGGTGCGGCGACCAGGGCTTCGCAATGGCGACAACTGCACAAGGCACAGGGCGTGCCACATTGGTAAACCACGGCTAGAGGCGGTCGGCCCTCCTCTAAATGGAGCAGTCCAGGAGTTTGGATGGACGCGATGGGTCGTCGCCGCTGCCCCGACTCATGTAAAAGAGCGTATGAGGTTTGTATTTACACAGTGGAAATGTAGCTTTCGGTGCGTGGTGGCCGGCGGAAGCCTGGCCCTCGCCACCATCGCCGCGCAGGCACAGAACCAGCCGGATGCGCCGCCCCCTCCACCCATCGGAGCAGTACCGGCGACCCCCCAGGATCACGTCCCGGTACCCGCCGTACGACCGCCCACGGTAGAGGCGTTGAACCGGCGCCAGTGGTCAGGTGTGGTTGAGCCAGGCGAGAAGATTCCGCCCATGACAGTTCGCGCCAAGCTCATGTTTCCCCTCCATGAGGAAGTGCGCCCGGTGACGACGGTGGTGCCGATCCTGTTCTCGGGCGGGTATGGCGTGCTGCGCGACTCGGACCCCAAGTACGGGACCAACTCCGAAGGGTTTGGCGAGCGGGTGGGTGCGTCGGCACTGCACCAGATCATTTCGCGCGAGGTCTCGGACAGCTTCCTGCCGATCCTGTTCCACGAGGACCCACGCTATTATCGCCAGGCGTATGGCACGTATCCCTCGCGCACGGAGCATGCAATCCGCCGCGTGTTCTTTACGCAGTCGGACTCGGGGCAGCGCACGGTAAATCTTTCCGACCTGCTGGGCCGAGGGATCGCGGCGGCGCTGACGCAGGCCTACTATCCGGACCCGAGCGTGCGGCCGAGCGTGGTATTCCGGACATGGGGCGTGTCGCTTGCAGCCCTGGGGGGCGGCAACCTGTTTGAAGAGTTCTGGCCGGATGTGAAGCGCAAGATGCTGCACAAGGACCAGTAATCGCTCCATTAGGAGCACCTATCAATAGCGGCTCAGGCTTCGATCTGGATCAGCAAACAGGCGCAAGCAGGATCGATGTCAGGATCCGTGTTGAGGCTCGATGTTGAGGATCCAGGCATTTGGCACGCACGCGCAGCAGCAGGCACGAACCGAGCCGGTCTCCTGCTCCTGCCTTGCTTTTCGGTGCGGATCAATTCGGTCAGCGGCGGCTACGCAGTGGGTATCGAACGGGTGGTTTGCGCAGGGAGCCGGGGGCGGACGCTCTTGAATGCTTGAACAGGCGCCCCCGGCAATCTCGTGCTGGCGGGGCTGTCCCACTCACCCGGTCGTTGTCCCCGTTCAGGCTGCTTCCGACGCCGTTCAGCGGGTAAACTTACCCCGATCTCGGACTCCCCGGTATTCTAGGACCAGGAAAATAGTGCGTAGGGACCCCAAGCGCATCCTAGACAGAGCGTGCCGGAGCGCCGCCAGCTCCCAGGGTCTTTCTGCTGCAGTGTTGGTTCGCCGGCTGCTTTGGTCGGAACGCTTCAAGACCGCGCAGCGACATAGCGCTGTCGAGCAGATCAGAATTTCCACCAGTTCGCACTACCTCAGGAGAGTTTCAAGCCTATGCCGAAAGCCATAAAGTACGCCGAGCGCGCATTGACGATCACCGCCCAGGGCGCGTGGACCGTGTTCGAGAAGCTCAACAGCATCAAGCCGAACGCCTCGTTCACCCCCAAATGGTCAGACAAGCCGCTGCTGAAGAGCTACCAGAAGGAAAAGCCTCCGCTTGGCTGGCCGCGTACGACCGACTCGCTTTGCCCGAAGTGCGTACCTGAGATTCGCCAGCAGATCCTGGATGGGAAACTGCCGCACGAGATCCTGCTGAACGAAAAGGTCGGCGAAATCAAGGCGCAGATCATCGAGCGCGACGGCAAGATCCTGATGATCAAGGATTGCCCCAAGCACGGCCACTTCGAAGACGTCATGTCGATTGACACCGCCTTCTTCAAGCATCTTGAGGAAGTATTCCCGGGTCGTGACATCAAGGCGCATAACGACGAGGGCCTGCACAACCACGGCACCTCCACCGTGACGCACGGTCGCGGATCGGTGCTGACGATCGATTTGACCAACCGCTGCAACATGATGTGCGATCCGTGCTTCATGGATGCGAACCAGGTCGGTTTTGTGCACGAGCTGACGTGGGAAGAGATCAAGCAGATGCTGGACAACGCGATCACCATCAAGCCGCGTCGCCAGATGTCGGTCCAGTTTTCGGGCGGCGAGCCCACGCTGTCGCCGTACTTCCTCGACGCTGTCGCCTATGCGCGCAAGGTCGGTTACAACTCCGTGCAGGCTGCCACGAACGGTATCGAGTTCGCGAAGTCCAAGGAACTGTGCCGCGCTGCTGCCGAAGCCGGTCTGCGTTACGCCTACCTGCAATTCGACGGCATCGGCAACGCTGCCAACTCACACCGCAAGGTCGGCAACCTGTTTGACGTACGCGTCCAGGCAATCAACAACCTGCATGAAGCCGGCGTGGACATTGTCCCTGTGACCTGCATCATCAACGGCATCAACAACGAGCAGGTTGGCCGCATCATCAACTTTGCGCTCGACAATCCCAAGACGATCTCGTTCATTTCGTTCCAGCCGGTGAGCTTCACGGGCCGCGACGAAGCAATCACCGACGAGCGCCGCGAAGCGCAGCGCTACACGCTGAGCCACATGGCGCACGACGTGAAGAATCAGACAGGTCTTGGCGAACCGACGCGCGACTGGTTCCCGATCTCGTTCATGTCGACCTTCTCGGACTGGGCGGATCTCGTGCACGGACCGGACAAGGACTGGGGCCAGCTCTCCTGCGGCTGCCACCCGAACTGCGGTATCGGCATGGCGCTGATGATCGACAAGGAAACCAAGGAAGCCGTTCCGGTAACTGCGTTCCTGAATGCCGATCGCCTGGCCAAGGACGTAGCCAAGGTCAACGACGCGGCACGCGGCAAGTTCCTGTCGATCGTGGGCGTGACGCTTGCCCTGCTTCGCAACTACGACCCGACCAAGTCGCCGACACACTTCCGCATCCTCGACCTCCTGGCGAAGTTCGACAAGTGCTTTGGCGCGACCGGCCGCAAGTATGGCAAGGTAACGGGCGACCGCACCATGGACGACATCAACAAGCGCCGTCAGGATCGTTGGAACTTCCTGTTCATCGCCGGCATGTGGTTCCAGGATCTGTTCAACTACGACTTCCGCCGCACCGAGCAGTGCATCATCCCGTATGCGACGCAGGAGGGCGAGATCTCGTTCTGCGCGTACAACACGGGTGTGGGCTGGCGCAACATCATCGAGAAGATGCACATGACCTCGTCGCTCACCAAGTGGTATGAAGAGCACGGCCGTCACGAGATCTTCGCGGGAGGCAAGAAGGTCGGGCTGAGCACGGGTGACAACCACCTGGTGCTGAACCAGGCTGACGTGGATGCTGAGGCCAACGATACGTTCGAGAAGTCGGGTATTGCGAAGAACTCGCGCGAGGAAAAGATTCGCGCACGCGATGCCAAGCTGAAGCAGGATGCGGAGAACGCCCGCATGGCCAAGCTTTACCGCGAGAACATTCTCGGGGAGAAGCCGCTTGAGGGTGGCATCGTGTCGATCGGATCGATCGCACCGGCACCCAAGCCTGCTGCCGCACCCGTGGTCGCGACGGAAAAGACGGAAGAGACCGTCATGGGCGACTAAGCATCGCTTGTCCATCGAAACGCGGCTTTGCCGCACATGCAAAAAGGGTCACCCGCCAGGGTGGCCCTTTTTGCATGTTGTTTAGAGTGGATGGCACGAGGCAGCGGGAGATCAGCATGCGCTGGATGCGGGCGGTAGTGGCGGCGGCATGGGTAGCGGGGCTGTGCGGGTGTGGCCCCTCGATGAGCACGCTGGATGCGCTGGCGCAGCGGGGACGGCTCGATCGAAATGCACCGGTATCGGTACAGCTGGAAACAAGCATGGCGGCGCCGCCCGCCAAGGTATGGACTCTGCTGGTCAATGCTGCCAAGTGGCCCGGCTGGCACGGGGCTGTCACCGCGGTACAGGTGGATGGAGTGCTGGCGCAGGGCACGCGGTTCCAGTGGAAGACCCGGGGAACCACCGTGCAGTCGCAGGTGCAGTTGTGTGTGCCGGGCAAGCGGCTGGCGTGGACAGGGCGCGCGTACACGGCGAAGGCGATCCACGTGTGGGAGCTGCTGCCGACGCCCAGCGGGCAGACCGTGGTGATCGTGCGGGAATCGATGGATGGCTTGCTGATGGCGCGGATGGTCTCGCGACAGCAACTGCTGGACGCGGATACGGAGTGGCTGTCTGATCTTAAGCGGGCTGCGGAGCAGTGAGCGCATTGCAAAGGATGTACCCGAACTTTGCCCCGACAGGGCGCGTCCGGCCAGGCGGAGCCTGCAAACGGCGAGTTGCTAGCGAGTTCGCACGACCTCAAACCTGCTCTTGAGTCGGAGAAACGGCTTCTCGATGAAGCGGTAGGAAAAGGCGGCCATGGCGAGGGAGCTGAGAAAGATGGCCAGCATGGAGCTGCCGGGCAGGTGTTTGAGCTCGGTGCCGAGTGCGAGGGGCACAAGGTTCAGCGCCACCGCGTGGAAGACGTAAAGACCATACGAGATCTTGCCCAGGTATGCGAGCCACCCGGGCACCCGCGCAGGCGGAAAGCGCAGGGCGGCGGAGAGCAGCACCGCGCAGGCAATCGCCACCAGGGCATACCCGCACGTAGCGCGGAAGGGGTCCATGTGCGCCGGGCGACGCGAGACCTGCCCGACGATCTCTGCCATGAACCACAACGCCACACCGCCGGCGAACAGGGCAAAGGCCGCCCGCACGCTGTGGTTGCGTATCGGCTTGTGCCACAGCGCAAAGAGCGCGCCAACGGCGAAGAACACGAACTCTGACCCGCTGTTAAGCCATAGCGCAAGCGACGACACGTGGTGCGCCGCGGCAACGCCGGTCACAGCCAGGGAGAACACGGCGATTGCAGCGGACAGCAGCAGGAACGCGGGCCGCGCCAGCACCCGGAACAGCAGGGGCCACAGTGCGTAAAACTGCTCTTCGATCGAGATACTCCACAGGTGCGAGGCGATGGGCGTGCCCATGCCGTGGAGGATGGAGTACCAGTTGGCCGCAAGCAGCGTCATGGCAAGCAGGCGAAACGTTTCCAGGTGAAAGAGCGGCACAAAAAGGCCTGTGAGCGCGACGCCACCAAGGTAGAGGAAGTACAGCGGCCAGATGCGGAGCATGCGCCGGGCAAAGAAGCTCCCAAGAGCAATGGTCCCGGTCTTTCGCTTTTCGGCCTGCAGCAGCGTGGTGATGAGGTAGCTGCTGAGCACGAAGAACAGGCTCAGTCCGAATGCACCAGACTCCTGCACCATGAGCAGCAAGGGATGCATGCGGCCGGCGTGCGCACCGGGACCAGGCATGATGCGGAGGGAATGGTGCAGGAACACGGCAAAGAAAGCGAAGAAGCGCAGGGCGTCGAGTTGAGGGACGTAGAACGCACCGGGCGGAGGGCGATGGGCAGGAGCGGGAGCAGCGACCGGTTCAACTGTTTCGTACTCGAACTTAACCAGCGTGGCCTGCGTCATGCGTGTCCCCTGCTTTGTCAGCCCATGCCCATTTGCGGGTTCAGCTTTCGGTACGGTAGAACGCTGTTCTGGAACGAGCATGTGCGCCTGCGTTGTCTCTGAATGCAGGGCGCGCGAGGTATCCCGGACCCGCGGCAGTGCGGGTTCAGGCTTCTCTAAGTCGCCGCGACATACCGACAAGCGGCGCGGTGCAGGGACAGCGGTGCAGGCCCTTATGGCTGCGCGTCTGCCCAGCCGGGTCTGCTGATAGTCACCATCTACCTCTAGGTAGTAGTTAACAAAGCCAGGTTGATCATGACAATCACCCGTGAGCGTTCAGAGCGCTCGAAAGTAACTAACTTACGTGGTACATAGGCGCTCGTCCGTGGGAGTTAGCTCAGCCGTAGAGCCAGGCACTTGGCAGCCCCGCCGGCTTTCAGGAACTCGGAAAGCGGCACCTGGTGCACGGTGTAGCGGTGCGCCTCCAGGGTTTCGAGCAGTTGGGAGCTGGCCGCATTGAGCACGATGGTGGTGCCCAGCACAACCGCATTGCAGGCGAACCGGAGAGCGTCGGCTTCTTCCACGGCAACGCGTTTGTGGGCCGGGTAGAAGGCCTCGATGCTGGCGAGAGACGGCGCATCGAAGGCGGCCGGGTAATAGAGCAGCTCGCCGCCCGGGAGCGGGGCGAAGCAGGTATCGAGGTGGTAGAAGCGAGGGTCGATGAGCCGCAGCGGCGCGACTTCGCAGGGTAGCAGTGCGCGCAGCACCTCGTGGCTGGCAAGGTCGGTCCGCCAGCCGTGGCCGATCCACAGGCGGGCGCCGTCGGGTGTGAACAGCGCGTCACCCTCCCCTTCAAACGGGATGGAGGGTGGAAGCTCCGCCAGCGTGAAGCCTTCCACCGTAAACCAGGAGCGAAAGTGCGGCTCTTCGCCCTGGCGCTCACGGCAGCGAAAGCGGCTGACGATGGCGAGATTGTGGTGCACAAGGCCGGCGTTGGCGGTGAAGACCATGTCGGGCAGCGCCGGCTTGGGTTCGATGAGCAGCACCTCGGCCAGCGACTCGATGGTGGTGTGCAGGTGCTTCCACTGGGTGAGCGCGAGGGCGTAGGAAGGCGCATGGAGGTTGCCCTCCATCCACGGGTTGATGACGTACTGCACGTCAAAGAAGCGCGGCGGGCACATCAGAAACGTGGGGCGCGGGAACAACGGGGTGCCAGTGGTTTCGCCCGGGTACATGATGGCTCCTTGTGGCGAGTGTCGCCTGTGGGCGGCGGTGCGTCAACTGTGCCGGGCACAAACCGGCTGCGCGGCTTGAGGCCAGTTCCTGGCGGGTAGCGCCTCGCTGGTTCATAAGATAGGGAGATGACGGAAGAAACGGCGCGCGCACTGCTGAGGTGGTTTGAGGAGCACAAGCGCGATCTGCCGTGGCGGCGAACGCGGGATCCGTACGCGATCTGGGTGTCAGAGATCATGTTGCAGCAGACCCGGGTGGCCGCGGTGCTGGATCACTATGCGCGCTGGATGGAGCGCTTCCCTTCGGTGGCTGCGCTGGCAGCGGCAGAGGAAGCAGAGGTCCTGACGCTTTGGAGCGGACTCGGGTACTACCGGCGCGCGCGCATGCTGCACCGCGCGGCACAGGTGGTCGCGGCAGAGCATGGCGGCGTGGTGCCGGGCACAGCCGCCGGTCTGCGGGCGCTGCCCGGGATCGGGGAGTACACCTCGGCGGCCATTGCCAGCATTGCGTTTGAAGAAGCAGTCGCGGTGGTGGATGGCAACGTGGAGCGGGTAGTGACGCGGCTCGCGGGGCTGGTGGAGGCTGTTTTTGCAACAGTATTAGTAGCAGAGCACCAGGGAAATGGCGTGCGGACGCGCGACGCAGCACCCTTGCCGAAGGGCGCTGCGCGTGCGTCGAGGGGCGAAGCTGCCGCGGGTGCAGCGGCGGGGCGCAAGACCGAGGGAACGGCGGCAGGGCTGGCCCGGGCAATACGCGCAGGTGCCACGGCACTGCTGGTGCAAGGGCGCGCGGGCGACAGCAACCAGGCCATGATGGAGCTGGGCGCAACGGTGTGCCTGCCCAGGGCGCCGCTGTGCCTGCACTGCCCTGTGCAACCGTGGTGCCGGACGCGGGGAGAGCACATGGCGGAGCCGCGCAAGAAGCTGGTCGCAAGGTCGGTGGCGTATGCGCTGGTGGTGCGCGGGACCGATCCGGTGCGCGAGGTTCTGCTGCGGCAAAGACCGGCAGGAGCTTCGCTCATGGCCGGCATGTGGGAGCTGCCGGAGCTGAACGAGGTGCCGCTGGAGGGCGAGGTGGTGCTGCAGGTAAAGCACGCGATCACGGTGACGAACTATGCGGTGCGCGTGGTGCGGCTGGGACAACGTCTGGCCCTGGCGGAGGAGCGCTGGGTGCTGGGCAGGGAGGTTGCAGGGTTGCCGCTGACCGGGCTAGCGCGCAAGGTGCTGAAGAGGCTCGGGCTCTGGCCGGGAGAGTGAGCTGGGCGCAGCTTAGCCGGGTGGCTTTCAGGGCTGAAGATTGCGTCGGCGTTGAGCGGTGTGGGGTCGGGCGGCAGGCACGGTACCGGCGAGTGCGACCGCATGCTTCCCGGAAATGCTGCGCTCCTTGCTGTGGGGAGTCCCACATCTCAAAGGCGAGATGTGGGGCACCCAGTTCGCTGAGGGTGCGGGCTCTTCCAGCTTTCTGGGGGTTAAAACTTTTCCAGTTGGTTAGGGTGCAGACCTTTCCGCCCGTTGCGGGTGGCCTTTTGCCAGCCCGCCGGGGTGCGGACTTTCTCAGCTCATCCAGGCTGTGGGCTTGTCCGGTGCTTGGTGCAGGGGCGCGAGAGGCGGCAGCCTCGGGAGCAACTTCCGGCTGCACTTGGTTCCCGCGGTGGGCTACTGGCCGATCAGGTGGAAGCCATTGATGTCGGCTCTGCAGGTGGCCTGGCCAGTGGGGCGCCAGTTGGTTCCGTCCGCGTAGTTAATCTCGGTGATCTCGGCCCAGTGAGGAAACCGGATGGCCTGCAACTGGATCTCTTGGTCTTTCCATCCCGCGTTTCCAGCCTCGTGGAGATGCAGGATCTGCACTTTGTCCCCACCCTCCGCTGTGCGCAGGACGTGATTTTCGCCCGAGCCTCCGTGGACCGCCACGGTCGCCCCAATAACTTTCAGGGGCTCGAATTGCTGGAGGCTGAGTTTAAGCAGGGTGTGCCGCTGGTCGCGGTCCGCGCCCGCCACAGTATGCACCGCAGCCTGGGAGTCCGCAGCGATGGCGAAGCCTACCGGGCAGCTCATGCTGGCAGGTGGAATGGTCAGCACGATGGCTGGTTGCTGTTGGGCGAATGCAGTGAAACTGAACGGCACGAGCACTGAGCACAGCAAGCCTTTACGCATGATGCCTCCGACGGAACGTCGCTATCCAAGTTCTGCCGTTCCTTGTTTTGCTGCGAGAATGCACTTTGGACGAATGTTCTGTCCAGAACTTCGTTCGCTTTGTCTTGCCCGCTCGGCGCGTGGTCTGCATGGTGTCATGCTCGAATCAGACGCAGCGCACACCCATGAAGAGCTGCTGTGGACCTGCCTTGTGCACAGCGCAACCAGTAGCAGAGCGGGGCTTCCAGAGCGCAAGCTAGCTGGTACTGATGCGGGTTTCGCTCAGGTCGAGTTCGCGCTCAAGCCGGCGCAGCACGGTGTCGCTGATGCGGCCGTCGTCGCGGAGGCGCAGCGCGGTCTGCCGCTCGATGCGGAGCAGGTCCTGCGAGAGTTCCCGGTAGCGCAGGTAGTGGGAGGGTTCGGCGGAGACCTCATGGTCTTCCGCCTCGCCGGCAGCCTGCTCCTGCGCCTGGCTGCGGCACTCAAGCGCGGTGAGGCGCTGGTGATGGTGGCCCAGCAGGTCTTCGTACATGTGCGTGAGCGCGGGCTCGGTGGCGGCAGGACCTGCGTTGCGGGCTTGCTCGATATGCGCGACGGCCGCTTCGATCATGAGGCGGCGTGCCTCGTCTTCTTCGCAGTCAGGGCCCTGTCGGCTGGCAAGTGAGAGCGCCCGCACCAGCGGCGGCAGGGTAAGACCCTGCAGCACCAGCGTGACCAGGATGACGCTGAAGGTGAGAAAGATGATGAGGTTACGGCCCGGGAAGGGCTGGCCATTCGCGAGGGTCTCGGGAACAGACAGCGCGGCGGCGAGCGAGACCACGCCGCGCATGCCGGTCCAGCCCACTACGAACAGCGCCCGGGGCGCCGGGAACGGGTCGTTCTGCTTCTGCACCCGGCAGCGGATGAGGTGGGCAGTCCAGGCGCCGGGATAGATCCAGAGCAGGCGCAGCGCGATCACCAGCACGGAGAACGAGACGGCATAGCCGAGCAGCAGCGGCCGGCTGTACTGGTGGAGACCGGCGAGTACGAAGGGCAACTGCAGTCCGATCAGCACGAACACCAGGCCGTTGAGTACGAAGTCAATGGCGTTCCACAGGGCATAGGCCTGCAGGCGAACGCTGGGGGAAAAGAACACCGAGCTGTGACGGCCGATGTAAAGGCCTGTGGCGACCACGGCGATGACGCCCGAGGCGTGTGCTTCTTCGGCGGCGATGTAGGCGGCATAGGGAGTAACGAGCCCGATCGTCATCTCAATGGGTCCGTCGTCGATGAGCAGCTCAAGCCGGCGTACCAGCCAGCCCACCAGCACGCCGATGCCGATGCCGGCAGCAATCAACCAGACCAGCCTGGTAGCGCCCGCGGCGAAGGAAGGCGTGTGACCTTCGACCACGAGGGCAATGCCGAACTCGAGCGCGAGCAGGCCGGTGGCGTCGTTGACCAGGCTCTCGCCTTCGAGGATGTCGACGATGCGCTGGGGCAGGCCGACGCGGCGCGCGATGGAGGTGGCAGCGATGGCGTCGGTGGGTGCAACGATGGCGCCGAGCACGAACCCGGTGTTCCAGTACAGCAGCGAGAACCCCTTCTCACTCGCAAAGGCGATGCCGAAGACGGTGAAGGCCACGAGGCCGAAGGCAAGCAGCAGGATGGAGACGATGTTGTAGCGGAACTCGCGCCACGAGGTTTGCCAGGCCGCGTGGTAGAGCAGCGGCGGCAGGATGGCGAGAAAAACGATGTCGGGATTGAGCGAGATACGCGGCAGGCCGGGGATGAACGAGACCATGAGTCCCGCGATGACAAGAACGATGGGGTAGGCCATGCGCAGCTGCTTGGCCAGCGCGCCAAAGATGATGACGAACAGGAGCAGGAAAAGGAAGACGAGCTCGACCTGGCGGACGCCTTCGTGCATGGTGTGCTCCTTGTATTCCCCTGCGGGTGGACTGGGCAACTATTGTCATGGTAGCCGGGGGCAATGGGCGGGACGCCCGGGTTTGCCAGGACTGGGCTTGTGGATTGGGTGGGAACTGGTGGATGGGCCGGGTTGTGTGGTGCGCATATGTTCCGCGGACGGCGCGCGGACTCACGGGGCACCCGGTGGGTCTGGGGTGCCCCGCTGAACGCGGATCCTTCGTGCGCTCAGAATGACAGGAGTGTTGTCGGGTGAGGCGTGTTGCTGCTTGTGGCGTGTTGTTGCTCGAAAGGAAGTCCGTGCTCTGAGCCGGTCCCGGTGTTTTAACCAGTCATCGTGCCCTGGTTAGTGCTAGTGCTTTGACAGGGAGTTGTCGGCGCGGTTGTCGTCGGGGAGCTGGTGGTCGGGATCGATCGTCACGGAGGCGACGGGTTTGTCGCCGGTCCAGGTAACGGAGGCCTTGGACTCCCAGGTTTCCACGGGCAGGTTGAAGCGAATGGTGGTGTTGTCGGAGTAGTGGACCTCGACCGTAGCGGGCAGAACGAGCTGGCCCTTGTTGACAAGCGTGACGTGTTCGCCATCGATTGCGGCAACGGCCAGGTCGAAGCGCCAGTTGTTGAGGTACCACCCGCGCCAGAACCAGTCGAGCTCTTCGCCGCCTTCGCTGGACATGGCACGGAAAAAGTCAGAAGGCGAAGGGTGTTTGAAAGCCCAGTCGCGGATGTACTTGCGGAAGGCCCAGTCGAAGCGCTCCTTGCCCAAGATCTGCTCGCGCAGCAGCACCATGCCGTAGGCGCCCTTGAAGTAGGAGACAGGGTGGCCGAGCTGCCAGGTGTAGGCATCGGCGGGCATCAGCACGGTGGGCGCCGCGGGGTCGTCGAGGACCTTCAGAATTGTGTCGGCTGGCTCACTGCCATGCTCATTCGCGGCGGAGTACTCGGAGTCGCGCTTGGGGCCGTACACGCCATTCTGGAACTCGGCGGACTCCTGGATGTCGATAAAGGTGTTGAAGCCTTCGTCCATGAAGGCGTTGCGGCGCTCGTTGGAGCCGACGATCATGGGGAACCAGTCGTGGCCGATTTCGTGAGCGGTGATCCAGAACAGCGTCTTGCCCTTGTCGTCGATGCCGTCGAAGACAATGCCCGGGTACTCCATGCCGGTGGAGAAGCCGGCCACGTTGATGGCGGCGGGCCAGGGGTAGGCGAACCACTGTTTCGAGAAGCGCTCCACGGTGTCTTTGACGTACTCGGTGGAGCGGCCCCAGGCTTCCTCACCCGTGCTCTCGGGCGGGTACACGCTTTCCGCGAGGCTTGATTTGCCGTCGGGCAGGTTGATGCGGGCGGCGTCCCATACGAAGACGGGGCTGGCAGACCAGGCGACGTCGCGGGTGCTGTTCATGTGGAAGTGCCAGGTGAGGGTACCGCCCTGCTTCGGGCGGCTTGCGGGATCGTTGACCTCTGCTGCCGAGCGGATCGTGATGGTTCTGTCGCTCTGCTTCGCGGCGTTGAGCCGGTCGAGCTCGGTTTTGGTGAGCACGTCTTTCGGGTTCATGAGCTCGCCCGAGCCGGCAACGAGCATGTTGGAGGGCACGGTAACGAAGTAATCGAAGTCGCCATACTCGAGGTAAAACTCGGAGCCGATGTACGGCAGGGTGTCCCAGCCACGCAGGTCGTCGTAGACGCACATGCGCGGGTACCACTGGGCGGTGTCGTAGATGTCGCCCTGCTTCGAGGTCCCCCACGAGTTGCGGCCGCCCCAAACGCCGGGAATGGCGTAGTGGTAGAGAATGTGGATTTTGATCGAGGCTTTCGACGCGAGCGGCTCCCGCAGGCGGAGCTGCATGCGCGTGTCGGAGAGCAGGTAGTCGGCTTTCACGCGCTGTTTGCCCTGCTCGATCTCGACCGCCTCGAGGACGAAGCCTTCGGTGGTGCGGCCGTTGGAGTTTTCCTCGTCGTCGGCGACCTTGCGGCGGCGCGTCTGGCCGCCATTGGCGACGCGGGCGCGCGCGTCCTTGCGGTAGATGTTCTGCTCCATGTGGATCCAGAGCGAGGGCAGCGTGTCGGGGCTGTTGTTGGTGTAGGTGATGGTTTCGTCGTTGTGCAGCGTTTTGGCCGCGGTATCGAGGGTCGCGTGCATCTCGTAGTCAGCGCGGTTCTGCCAGTAGGCGCGGCCGGGTGCGCCGTTTGCGGAGCGGTACGAGTTGACCGGATCAGGCAGCGTGAGCGGCGCAAAGGTGAGGCGCGGATCGTAGTTAGAGGTCGCGACGGGAGCGGCTGCGGGCGCGGGTGTTTGCGCGGTGGCTGGAAAGATCGCGGCAGCAGCCGCGACGAGACCGGCGAGGAAGCGGTGGTCCAAACGCATCGAGGGAAACTCCTGAAGAGGCGGCTGCAGGCTTCCGCGAGGAGAAGCCCATGTGCCTGACGTGCACCCAGCATACCGGGCGGGTTCGGACACGGTGGCATGGCATAAGGGTTGCGAATCTGCGCCATAAGCGAAGGCCCGGCATGGAGAGCCTGCGGGAGTGAAAGCTTGGTAGTCTCCTAACCAGCGATCCGCATAGCGCGCCTGGTTCACCGAAACCGTCACAACCCTTTTCCCCTGCAAGGAGCCCTGATGCACCGTACGACCCTGTTATTCCCTTCCCTGCTGCTGGCAACGTGTTGCGCTGTTGCGCAGGAACCCGCGGCCGGCGTGCCGACTGCCATGCCAGCCGTGCCAGAGGTCGCCGGCGTACCCGCGGCTGCACAGCAGGCGGCCTCGCTGATCAACCCGGAGAACCTGCGCGCGCACGTGCGGTTTCTTGCGAGCGACCTGCTGGAAGGTCGCGGCCCGG
Source organism: Acidipila sp. EB88 (assembly GCF_003858395.1). Taxonomy (GTDB): domain Bacteria; phylum Acidobacteriota; class Terriglobia; order Terriglobales; family Acidobacteriaceae; genus EB88. The sequence continues at coordinate 1,258,043 of NZ_QWEV01000005.1, forward strand.
GCAAGCGCGGCGGCGAGCTGGCGGCCGAGTATATTGCCACCGAGTTTGCCCTGAACGGGTTGAAGCCCGCCGGGGACAACGGCACGTACTTCCAGAAGGTCGACCTCTACGCGGTGCACACGGACGAGGCGGCGACGAAGTTCGCGTTTGTGCCAAAGACCGGTGAGGCGATGCCGCTGGCCTACAACACCGACTTTGTCACCAAGGATGAACGCGGCGAGGCGAGCGCCGACATCGATGCGCCGATTGTTTTTGTGGGCTACGGCATCGATGCGCCCGAGTATGGCTGGAACGATTACAAGGGCGTGGATGTGAAGGGCAAGATACTGCTCGTGATCGTGAACGAGCCTGCATCAGATGACCCGGCTTTTTTCAAAGGCAAGACTATGACGTACTACGGGCGCTGGACCTACAAGTACGAGGAGGCGGCTCGGCTGGGCGCGGCGGGTGTGCTGATCATCCATCGGACCGACCTGGCGAGTTATCCGTGGGCGGTGGTGCAGAACTCGCAGGCGATCGAGAAGAGCTACCTCAAGGGCGACCCGGCCGCAACGCTGAAAGCCGCGAGCTGGATCCAGCTGGAGACGGCGCGCAAGCTGATGGCGGCCTCGGGGCTCGACCTCGACAAGGAGATCGACGCGGCGGGCAAGCGCGGGTTCAAGCCGGTGGAGTTGCCGGTGAAGCTCCAGGCGCATATCGCGAGCGTGGTGCGGCCGTATACGTCGGCCAACGTGGTGGCCAAGGTCGAAGGCGCGGACACGACGCCGAAACAGGCGGTGATCTACACCGGGCATTATGATCACCTCGGCATCGATCCCAATGCCAAGGGCGACGGCATCTACAACGGCGCTGCCGACAATGCGACAGGCTGCGCGATCCTGCTGGAACTGGGGCGTGCGTTTGCGCAGTCGCCTACCCCGCCGCCCCACACGGTGTACTTCTCCTCGGTCACTGCGGAAGAGCAGGGGCTGCTGGGCTCAGCGTACCTGGGCATGCACACGCCCGTGCCGGCAAAAGACATGGCGCTGGACCTGAACTATGACGAGCTGCTGCCGGTGGGAATCCCGACCAGCGCCGAGGTGAGCGGCTCGGACCGCACGCAGTTTTACCCGGTGGTGGAGAAGACGGCGCAGGCATTTGGTTTGACCATTCAGCCGGACCAGTTCCCGATGGCGGGAAGCTACTATCGCTCGGATCACTTCTCGATGGCCCGCGTAGGCGTGCCGGCGTTCTCGATCGGCGAGGGCACGCTGTTTGCAGGCCACGATGCGGCGTGGGGCGACGCGCAGGTGAAGGATTTTACCGCGCACCGATACCACCAGCCGGCGGACGAGTACTCGCCGGACATGGACTTTCGCGGGGATGCGCGCATGGCGCAGTTTGGCCTGATGCTGGGCTGGCAGGCGAGCGCGGGCGCGCCCACGGAATGGAAGGCTGGGGATGAGTTTGAGAAGGCGCGGAAAGCTGGACGGTAAGGGCGGCAAAACCGCCTGTGCGGCTTGCGGCCACTGCGTGGTGGCGGGGCTGCTCGCTGCGCTGACGTTGAGCGGGGCGACCCAGGCTTGGGGGCAGAGCCAGGGGCAGGAGCCGAGTCCCACGTTGCTGAAGCGCTCTGCGGGCACGCCCGAGCCGCAGCCTGCGCCGCTCAAGGCGACGGGGCACATTGCCCTGCCGCCCGAGGCGCAGGGCGATTACCCGTGGGACAAGCAGGGTTCGGTGATCGACCTGTTCTTTGAGGACGGCAAGTTGCATGGCTACATGACGGACCACCTGGACCCCGACCCGCAGGTGGCGCCCGCGGTGTATGACTTTGCCACAAGCCATGCGGACGTCCACGCCGTGGCATGGACAACGCGGGTGGTGCATGGCACCTGGTACTCGTTCAGTGGGCACCTGGAGCGAGGGCTGGTGGAAAGCCCAACGCTGCCGGGCTACTACCTGCTGACCGGAACGCTGACGACGCACGACGGCGAGGGAGCCGCGATCGACCGCACGGTGAGCCTGAAACGTGAGCCAGGAGATTAATGTGCGGCATCTACTCTGTGAGCGCGGGCCGTCAGCGGCCCGGATCACACCACAGGAGAGTGAAGCATGGATCGCACAGCATCGGCAGAGTGGCAGGGTAGTTTGCAGGGCGGCAAGGGAACAATTTCCTCCGCGAGTGGCGTGTTGCACGATACGCAGTACTCGTTCGCTACGCGTTTCGCGGACGGCGTTGGAACCAACCCGGAAGAGTTGATCGCGGCGGCGCATGCCGGGTGCTTCTCGATGGCGCTGGGTGCGCAGCTGGGCGAGGCCAAGCTGACGCCGGAGTACATTCGAACCGAAGCGAAGGTGACGCTGAGCAAGGTCGAGGGGGGCTTCGGCATCACGAAGATCCACCTCGAAACCACGGCCAAGGTGCCCGGTGCGACAGAGGAGAGCTTTCACGAAGCGGCGGAGGGTGCCAAGAAGGGCTGCCCGATCTCGAAGCTGTTTGCAGGCAATGCCGAGATTACGCTGAACGCGAAGCTGGTGTCGTAAAGCCAGAATATTGGGGAGAATGGCCGCCTGGAGCAAGGAATATGCTGCAGGCGGCTGCCAACACAGGTGGGTTCTTTAGCGCCCTGCGGCGTTTTCAATCACGTAGGTGCGCAGGTTGATGCTGATCTCGCTTGCCTGCCGCACGCCACCGTCCATCATGGAAAGCCACTGCTGGCTGGCTTCGTCCAGCTTGCCGATCTTGAGCAGGTAGTTGGTTTGCACAATGATTTCCAGTGCATTGCTCAGGTCATGGACGAGCCGGCGGATCTCTGCCGCATGTTTGCCCGGGATCGCTCCGACTTCAGTTTCGTTCATGGATGTTCGATGCCTCCACCGCTCTTGGCTTGCCGCGCCTGTACCAATCTTGCCGGCTCAGTCTTGGATGCAGCCCCACGGCCCGGAGCAAGCCGGGTTTCAAACAGACGCGCATTTGACAGAGCGGTGCAGGTTTGGGAAACTTGGAACTGCAACGATTGCTTGTGCAAACGAGCAGACCGGGCAGGATGTGCCGTAGTGGCGGAATTGGCAGACGCGCGTGGTTCAGGTCCACGTACTCGCAAGGGTGTGGAGGTTCGAGTCCTCTCTTCGGCACCAAAAAGCTTTTGAGAAACCCTGAGATCAAGAGGTAAGCGGCCCCCGAGGCCGCTTTTTTCGTGCGCGCGCGACCGGCCCGCAACCAGGTAGACCGGACAGGCGGACGTCTCTTAGCGTGGCCCACCGGAAGCGTTCGTCGCGTGAAACAGCACCTCGTCATACGCCTGGTACACCCCGGAGAACACCGCGTCCCAGCTTGCGGTGGCGGCATAGGCACGTGCCCGTGCGCGCATGGAGGCATGCATTGCCGGGTCAAGACTCCAGCGGTTGAGCAGGTCGGCCACGCTGGACGCAAATGCGGCGTCCGTGGCGATGAGGCCTGCGCCGTCGGAGGCAGTCACGATATGCGCCGGGCCACCGTCCGGGGTGACAACGGCCGGAACGCCGGAGGCCAAGGCTTCCAGCACGACGTTGCCGAAGGTGTCGGTGTGCGACGGAAACAGGAAGCAGTCCATGTCGGCAAAGGCCGCGGCTAGGGCCTCGCCGCGCAGAACGCCGGCAAAGTGGGCTCCGGGCAGGGTTGCGCGCAGGGAAGCTTCCTCAGACCCTTGCCCCACGATGAGGAAGCGCACCGGCACCTGCCTGTTTTGCTGAGCGCGCCCGGCAAGCTCGCGCGCCACCGTGCCGAGCAGTGCCACGTTCTTTTCCACCGACAGTCGGCCGACGTAGCCGAGGGTGAAGCCCTGGCCCGGCGTGGCAGGTGGCGCGGTGCGGCGGTCCGGCGAGAAGAGCCGGGCGTCGATGCCGCGGGTCATGAGGCGGCAGGGACGGCCGGTTCTTGCCTCGAGCAGTGCGCACAGGGCGGGGTTGGGCGCAAACAGCAAACGGGCACTGCGGTAGAAAAGCGCGGCGGCGCCCAGCGCGGTGCGTTCGATGGCGCGGGCCGCACCAGCCTGCCGGCGCATTGGCAGCACGCGCGTCGCCCAGGTGGAGCGACGCGCGGCGTACTCATGCACATTGGTGTGCCAGGAGGCAGCGAGCGGCACGCCGAGGTGGTGCGCGAGCGCGGCGCCGAGCATACCGAGCTCGGACGGGCCGGTGATGTGGATCACGTCCGGTTGGAAGCGCTTCAGTGCGCGCAGGATCGTGGCGCCGTGCCGGGGAAACAGCGGGTCGTAGCGCAGGTCCTTGTCGAGGGCGAAGGACGCGGGGCCGCGCGGCAGCTCCAGCACCTCGAGCTGACCGTGGGAGCTGGTGTCGAGTTGCGGCGTGGAGCAGTCGCCGGCGCGGACACACAGGAACGGACGATCGGTGCGTCCGGCCCACGCGGTGAACTGGCGCGCCGTGTGCGCGACTCCGTTGACCTCGTGGAAGGAATCTGGAAAGAAGGCGACCCGTGGGATGCGCGGCGGCATGGAGCTAGTCTAGGCGCGGGGTGTTAGCCGCATGTTGCGATGCCGCCGCATCGACCGACTTAGGGGCGCTTCGGTGGCTCAACCGGTTTATTCACCGAGCGCGAGCTGCAGTTCGCTGCGTTCCGACCAGGCGCGACGCAATCCACGCGAAAGCGGCCGCGAGCCCAGCAGGCGCACGGCCTGCAGCGCAAAGGTGATGTAGTTCGGCGCATTGCCATCGGGCCAGAGCTGGGCGACGGGCTGCGGGTTGCCCTCCTGGTCGGGGTGGAAGACGCGCTCATCCCAGCGTCGCGAGCCCAGCGGAAACTCCGGATAATCGCGGATGACGTCGAGTGTGGAGCGCAGCACGCGATGCTTGAAGGGCTCGGCATACTGGGGCATGAACAGCACGTGCGAGCGGCCCTGGTAGCGGATCTCGTGCACGAACTCGGTGAAGGAGCCCGCATTGGTGAGGTTGATGTTGGCGTTGGGCTCCATGCCGTGGCGGTCGCCGCCGGAGATAAGCAGCTTGTTGTAGTCGCGGGCCATGGTGCGCACCGAGCGGTTCTCGCTCCAGGTGCGCAGGCCGTTGAGCTCAAGCGCGTGGATGTACTCCCCGTTCTCAGCCATAAAGCGCCGCAGCAGCTCGGCATGGCGCGCCGCGCCAACCAGGTACAGGTCCCACATGGGGTGATTGAACACGATCAGCACATTGGGCAGCGCGTGCAGGGCAGCGAGGATCTCGGTAAGGCGCGCGTCGGAGGCTGCGTCGGGCGCGGGGTTCGCGGTGAACTCTGCGAAGCACTGCATCCAGCCCTGGCCCGTGTCGCTGGGCAGGTTGTGGATGCCCAGGTGGAAGCTCTGATCGCCGCCGTACGGCACGCTCCACTCGACAGAAACCGGGATATGGCGCGCGGAGGCAACGGTGCGCAGCAACATGGGCGCCTGGATGTTGTCGTGGTCTGAGAGCGAGACCAGGGGACGCAGGCCCAGCTTCTCTATTTGTGCACCTTCGAGATCAAATGCAAGCTTCGGCGTCAGTGGCGGGGTCCAGTAGCTCGCGGCGTAGTTGACAGAGATGCTGTGGTTCGTCTCCGCTCGCCGCTCCACACGGGCGCACATCGAGTCGATCAGCCCGATGCGCTTGCCAAGCGTGGCAAGAAAGTCGAGCGTTTCCTTTGACTGGTTGGTGTGGCTGTGGAGTGAGACCCCGGTGATGTAGCTTTCCGCCGCCTCATCGTCCTGCCAAAGGTACGAGATCTGCCTGAGCTTGCCCATGGGGTGCCCCCTTATGCAGGTGATGTTCGACCTGCACTGTGAACAGGGCATGACGGGACGGCGAAAAAGTTCTCAATATGTGGCAGAAACACATCGACACGGTACTTTGGTGATGTGCTGAAGGTTGTGTAAGCAAGCGGACTAAGAACGCGTGTGGGCGATCTCGGGCACAGGTGGCTCACCGTCCTCGGCCTCGGGCTGCTGGTGGATGCTGGTGAGGCTTTGCTGGAGCAGCCGCAGGGCGTCCTCCGGTGTGTCCGCGAACGAGAACAGATTGCGGTCGCGCTCGGACACGGCACCGGCCTCGATCAACGCATCGAGGTTGAGCACGCGCTCCCAGTACGCGCGGCCATACAGCAGCACGGTGATGTTCTTGGCGAGCTTGCCGGTCTGCGCGAGGGTGAGGATTTCAAACAGCTCGTCCATGGTGCCGAAGCCGCCGGGAAAAACCACCAGCGCCTTGGCGAGATAGGCGAACCAGTACTTGCGCATGAAGAAGTAGTGGAAGTCGAACGAGAGCTCGGGCGTGATGTAGCGGTTGGGCCGCTGCTCGAACGGCAGGCGGATGTTGAGCCCGATGCTTTTGCCGCCTGCTTCCCACGCGCCGCGATTGGCCGCCTCCATGATGCCGGGGCCGCCGCCGGAGCAGACCACGAAGCGGTGGTAGCCGTGCTTGTCCCCAGAATGAAGCGGGCATGCAGGCTCTGCGCCCATTCGGTGTGGAGGAAGGCGAGACGTCGCGCATCTTCGTAGTACTGCGCCGCAGCCTGCGCACTCGTGCTGACGGGAGCGGGATCAACCTGTGCCTGCGCAGCCTGCGCGGGAGCGGCGTCCGCGGCACCGTGAAAGCGCGCCGAGCCGAAGAAAACCACGGTGTCACGGATGCGCTCGCGGCGGAATCTCGCGAGCGGCTCGGAGTACTCGGAGAGGATGCGGATGATGCGTCCGTCGGGACTGTCGAGGAAGTCGGCGTTCTCGTACGCGAGGATGGCGCGGGGGAGCAGATCAGGCTCAGGCATTGCGCCCAGCATCGTTGGGCAGAAGCTCCCGCGTCAAGGGCTGCGCTGCGCCAAGGTCGTTCTTTACCACTTGTTCACGAGCGAGAGACGTGGGGGTGGACTTTACAAAATGATCCCAGGAGCAACATGCGCGACCCTTGACACACCTGCGGGTGCTCACGGGTAGCGCGTGCTGCTCCTGATGGTGCGGACAGCCGGTGAAACTTAGGGTTACTTGCCTGCGGAGAGGGCTTCGCCCAGTTCCTTGATGTGTTCGGACGTCGCGCCCTTGGTGGACTCCGCGACAGCTACGGTGTCCTTGCCAAGCTTCTGCAGCAGTGTGTGGATCGCTTCGTGATCCACTTCCTTGGCGTGCAGCAGTTTCTTGAGCTTGGTCAGGTCCTGCGAGACCTTCTTGACGCCATCATGCTCGTGCTTGGAGAGGTACTCTTCCCAGCCTTCGATGTTGGTAACGGCCTTCTCGACCGGCAGGGACTCTGGACCGTCTTTCAATGCTTCGATGGTGCTCTTGAATCGTGTCGTCGGCATCGTGCAATCTCCCTTTGTGCTGGTGGTGTGCTGCGCGTACTTGGTTGAAGGCCAGCGGCTGGCCTTGCTAGTCACGTGGGATGCGGGGGAGTGCATGCGTTTGCCGGCGACGCGCGGAGCCTGTTCCATCCCAGCAACAGAGCAGAAGCACGGCTCTGGGCAACCTTGCGAGGGTATTTCGACTGCGGGCGGGAGATAGTTCGCTACGTGAGCGGGGTGGGCGCGAAAAGGGTGAGGCTTCAGCGCCGAGCGAAAAAGTGTTTCGCTTCGATCGCGGCACACACAATGTTGAGCAGGCCGAGCCCGGATACCGCGCCGCGCACGAAGCCGCTGCCCGCCAGGGTAAGCAGCAGGGGGTCATACGTGAAGAGATTGTTCTGCGTCCAGAAGGTCAGCCATGGGAGCGCACCCACCAGCAGCCCCAGGTAGAGACGCACCAGGATGCGGATGACCCGCTCCACCAGTGTCATCCAGGGAACCGGTCGCGATGGTGACATGGGGGCAGATCCCGATGCCGAAACAGGCATGGTGCGGGAAGAGCGCCTTGCAGCTCCCTCTTCTGTGTCGTCCGGATTGGCTGGGAAGAGGTTGGGCTGCTGCGCCATAGAGATGTTCTGGGAAACGGTAGGAGAGTGAAACGCGGCGGGACAGAGGACCTGTCACGCCGCGCATGCGAACACTAGATGGAAGGAGTGGAGTTGCGGCGCGGACGACGGTTGGCCTGCAGCACCTTCTTGCGAAGACGCAGCGACTTCGGCGTGACCTCGACGAGCTCATCTTCCGCGATGAACTCGATCGCCTGTTCAAGGTTCATGGCCTTGAAGGGCACGAGGCGGACCGCGTCATCGGCGGATGAAGCACGCATGTTGGTGAGCTTCTTTTCGCGGACGACGTTGACGTCCAGATCGTTATCACGAGAGTGCTCGCCGACGATCATGCCCTCATACACCTCGACGCCCGACGGAACGAACAGGATGCCGCGATCCTGCAGGCCGTTGAGCGCGTAGGTGGTCGTGGGGCCGGTGCGGTCCGCGATCAGCGCGCCCGAAGGACGCTGCGGGATATCGCCCTGGTAGGGCATGTAGCCCTCGAACAGGGCGTTCATGATGATGGTGCCGCGGGTCTCGGTGAGCAGCTCGGAGCGCAGGCCAATGAGGCCGCGCGACGGTACCTTGAACTCCATGCGGGTACGGCCGTAGCCGTGCGAGTTCATCTTGACCATCTCGCCCTTGCGTGGTCCAAGGCGTTCGATCACGGTGCCGACGAAGTTGTCGGGGATGTCGATGGTGAGGTGCTCAACCGGCTCCATGAGCTTGCCGTCGACGCGCTTGGTGACGATCTCGGGGCGACCGACCATCATCTCGAAGCCTTCGCGACGCATCATTTCAATCAGGATGGAGAGCTGCAACTCGCCGCGGCCCAGCACCTTGAAGCTGTCGGGTGAACCCGTATCTTCAACGCGGATGGAGACGTTGGTGAGCAGCTCGCGATCCAGGCGCTCCTTGATGTTGCGCGAGGTGACGAACTGGCCTTCGCGGCCGGCCATGGGCGAGTTGTTCACCGACATCTGCATGGCGATGGTGGGCTCATCGATGATGATCAGCGGCAGCGGTTCGGGGTTCTCGGTCGAGGTCAGCGACTCACCGATGGTGATGCCCGGGATGCCGGCGATGGCGATGATGTCGCCGATGGTGGTCTGCTCAATATCCACGCGCTTGAGGCCGGAGTACGAGAACAGTTTGGTGATCTTGACCTTCTCGAGCGAGAGGTCGCGCTTGGACACGGTAACTTCGTCGCCGGTCTTGAGCGTGCCATTGAACACACGCGCAATGGCGAGGCGGCCGAGGTAGTCAGAGTAGTCGAGGTTGGTGACCAGAATCTGCAGGTTGCCTTCGGCATCGCCCGGCGCGGGTGGCGCAGTCGCGATGATGGTCTCGAACAGCGGCTGCAGGTCAGCGCCGAGCTTGTCCGCTTCGGTACTTGCGAGGCCGAGCTTGCCGTTGGTGTAGAGCACCGGGAAGTTGAGCTGGTCTTCGGCGGCGTCGAGATCGATGAACAGGTCATAGACCTCGTTCAGCACTTCCTGCGGGCGCGCGTCCGGGCGATCGATCTTGTTGATCACGAGGATCGGCGGCAGCTTGGCTTCGAGCGCCTTGGACAACACGTAGCGGGTCTGCGGCAGGGGACCTTCGGACGCATCGACCAGCAGCACAACGGCGTCGACCATCTTGAGCGCGCGCTCCACTTCGCCACCGAAGTCAGCGTGACCCGGGGTGTCGACAATGTTGATCTTGGAGTCCTTGTAGTAGATCGCGGTGGACTTCGCAAGGATCGTGATGCCGCGTTCGCGCTCGAGATCATTCGAGTCCATGACGCGGTCGGTGAGCGCTTCGTTGGAGCGGAAGGTGCCAGACTGGCGCAGCATGGCGTCGACGAGCGTGGTCTTGCCATGGTCGACGTGCGCGATGATGGCGATGTTGCGGATAGCGGTGGTCACAGGCGCGGGTTTCCTATTCTTTCAAGCAGACAAATGGATGGACGGGAAGCGAAGCAGGCTCGCGGGTGAACTCGGGACCGCGGAAAGGCAGGTCCGAACGCAGCGCTGTGGCCCAGAAAAGACTCGTCTCCTCTGCAGTTTACCCCAGTGCCGGGCCGCCCAAGCGCTGCAGGGATGAAAAGCTACTCGTACTTGAGGCTCTCAACAGGGTCGAGCTGCGCCGCACGGTTGGCCGGGAGCGTGCCAAACAGCACGCCCACCGCTGTGGAAGTGCCGAGTGCGGCGACGACCGACCAGGGATCAACCGGGACGGCATAGGAGGTAAACAGGCGCAGCGACACGGGCAGGGCGAGCCCGACGATGCAGCCGATGAGGCCGCCGGAGAGCGAGATAAACACCGCCTCGATCAGGAACTGCAGCTTGATCTCGCGCGCGGTGGCGCCGAGCGCCTTGCGGATACCGATCTCGCGAATGCGCGAACGCACCGTGGCCAGCATGATGTTCATGATGCCGACGCCGCCGACCGCAAGCGTCACCAGGGCCACCAGCAACAGGATCACGGTGAGCGCGTCGGCGATGGTGGCGGCGACCGAGAGCATTTCCGTCATGGTGGTGGTGCGGTAGGCGGAGTTCTTCTGGTGGCGGCTGTGCACCACTTCTTCAATCTTGTGCGCAGCTTGGTCGACGTCGGAGCGGTCGCGGATAGTGAAGAAGATCTGCTTGACGTTGTCGGTGCCGGAGAAATAGCGGCCGACCGAGTACGGGATCAAGATGGTCTGGTCGGCGATCTCGGACTGCCCGAAGGTGTCGACGCTCTCCTTGAAAACGCCCACGATGGTGAACGGGATGCCGGAGAGTGAGAAGGTCTGGTTGATCGCGGCATCGTCGGAGCCGTAAAGCTGCTGCGCAAAGATCTCGGTAACAACGGCGACCTTGGTGTGCGAGCTTTCGTCCTCGTCGTCGAAGAAGCGGCCGTTGGGCACCTTGAGGTTGCGCACCAACTGGTACTGGGGGCTGACGCCGAGCACCAGCAGCTCCTTCTCGGTGCCGCGGATCGCGATGCGGTCATGCATCTCGAGCATGGGCGAGGAGTACTGGACAGCCGGGACCTGCTCGCGCACCGCACGTTCGTCGTCGCGGTTCAGGTAGTCGCTCTGGAAGTTGTTGACCGAACCGGTGGCGCCCCCGGAGTACTCGACGTAGACCATGTTGGTGCCGATGCTCTCGAGCAGGCCCAAAATGTACTGTTTGCCGGTGAGCCCGATAGTGACCACAAAGATGATCGAGGCGGAGCCGATCACCATGCCGAGGGCGGTGAGGGCGAAGCGCAGCTTGGAGAGCAGGAAGCTGTCGATGGCCAGGCGCACGATCTCCGACAGCAGCATGGTTCGCTTGGCGCTGGCGAGGGTGGCGTCGAAGGAGGCGAGGGACGCGGCCCGGGAAGACCGGGAGCTGGAGCGGAGCGGCGGCATCGGCAGTATTCATGGTACGCGAGCGCGGGAGCCGGGGGCGGGATCAGGAAGCGGCGGCGTCAGCTCGGCCGGTGGCGGCTGCATGTCTACGCTGTCAAAGCGTTCCATGTCGAGGTCGAGCAGCCCGGTAGCAGGATCGCGCACGTAGATGTTCTGGAAGGTCGCGCCCCATACCAGGTTGTCGGCCGTGTACGAAGCACGCGCATGGATGGCCTGGCCCGACGCCTCGTCGATGCCGGTGACCTGCAGGATCAGCTCTCCCCGCAGGTGCTTGAGGCGCTCAGGGGTGACTTCAAAAAAGGGGCTGTCGGGCGTGATTGGGTGCAGGATCGTCCAGGCTAAGGGAAGGAACTCGATCCGGCTGCGCTCGAGCGCGAGCGGTACGTAGCGGCGCACCTGCTCGCGCTCGGGGTCAAACGAGGTGAGCAACGCCGAGGCTTCAATGTGGATGAGCTCACTGCGGTGCAGGTTGGTGAGGCGGATCAGCAGCCCCGGGCTGGGGGAATGCCGCAGCACTACGACCCTGGAAAAGCGCAGGCGCACCTGGGACCGCGAGAACCGGGAGAACAGCAGCCCGGTGACCAGCGAGACGGCGGACAGGCCGATGAACGACTCGAGCGTCACCAGCACGTTGGCCGCTTCGCCCACCGGGACCACGTTGCCGTAACCGATGGTCGCCAGGGTATGGACGCTGAAAAAGAAAGCCCGCATCGGCAGGCTGACCCTGGGAGCGGGGCCGCTGTTGGCGAGCGCCCCGGGACCACACGCCAGGTACAGCGCTCCGAACACGAGGTTGAGCGCGAGGAACAGGGCGATGACACAGAGCAGAAAAGTGGACCAGGAAACACGCAGCAGCGTGGCGTACCCAAACAGCTCGGTGACGCGGCGGCGACTGCGGCGCACGTTGAAGGAGCCGTCCTGGTTGATCAGCCGGGCCTGGTTGCCGAATGTATCGCCGAAGCCGAGATCCTGGCCGGATTGTGTCTTGGCCTTGCGCATGTGCCTCCGTTGCTGCTCCAACAGCGAATACCGAATATACGGCTGCGTGCCGGCCGCTGCGCAAGGTTCCCAGGGAAGACCGCTGGCGCACGCGCCGGGAGAGTGCCCGCAGGCGGCGGGGTTGGAGGCGCAGGTATGATGTTGGCGATCGTCATGGCGACCCCGGCGGATGGTTGAGCGGGGCGCGCGCGCCAAGAAGGAGCCCTGCTCTTGTTGAAACTGCCTGAATTGTTTGTGCCTCGGTCCCGATGGTTGCGCGGGTTCTGCACCGTATTGCTGAGCGCTGCCGCCATTGCCCTGCCCGCGCATGCCGAGGTAAAGCTGCCCCACGTCCTGAGTGACCACGCCGTGCTGCAGCGGGATATGCCGATCCACATCTGGGGCACGGCGGACCCTGGGGAGCAGGTCAGGGTAGCGCTGCATGGGCAGCAGGGCGCGGCCACGGCCGATGCGCTGGGCAAGTGGAGCGTGTTTCTGCGGCCTGAGCACGCGGGCGGCCCATACACGGTGTCCGTACAGGCCAGCAACACGATCACGCTCAGTGACGTGCTGGTGGGCGACGTGTGGTTTGCTTCGGGGCAGTCCAACATGGAGTTTCCGCTCAAGGGCTTTGGCGCGGACACGCCGATGAAGGACAGCGAAAAGGAAATCGCGGCGGCCACGCACCCGATGATCCACCTGTTGTTGGTAAAGAACGTGGCGTCCGAGTACGAGCAGCGCGACCAGGATGCGACCTGGACGGTGTGCTCGCCGGAGACGGCGGTGAACTTCTCCGCGGTGGCTTACTTCTTTGGGCGCGCAATCGCCGAGAAGGAACAGACGCCGGTAGGGCTGATCGACGCGAGCTGGGGCGGGACACCGGTAGCGGCGTGGCTCTCCTATGATGCGCTGAGCACCGACCCGGGTCTGGCGCCGGAGCTGGCCGCACGCGTGCCCATGGTGGAGACACAGGCGGACGTGCCGGCGATGACAGCCGCGGAGACGCGTGAGGATGCCGCGGCCAAGGCAGCGGGCAAGCCTGCGCCGAAGCATCCATGGCACCCGCAGCCGGGTTCGTATGCGCCGGCCGGCAACTTCAACGGCATGGTCGCGCCTTTTCTGGACTACACGATCAAGGGCTTTCTCTGGTACCAGGGCGAGACCGACAGTTCACCGCAGCGGGCACCGTCCTATGAGCGGGCGTTCGGAGACATGATCACGGACTGGCGCAGCCGGTGGCGCGAGGGTGACCTGCCGTTCCTGTTCGTGCAGATCTCGAGCTTCACTTCGACCCCGTATGAAAGCTGGGGCATCGTGCGCGAGGCGCAGCGGCGCACCCTCAAGCTCGCGAACACAGGGATGGTGGTTTCGACCGACATAGGGCAGGCCGACAACGTGCACCCGCCGGACAAGCAGACCGTAGGCGCACGCATGGCGCTGGCCGGGCGAGCCATCGCGTACGGCGAGAAGCTCGAATACAGCGGGCCGATCTTTCGCGAGGCAACAGCGGAAGGCACGAGCCTGCGCGTGTACTTTGCGCATGGCGACGGGCTGTGGGCAAAGGGCGGAGCGTTGCAGGGTTTTGAAGTAGCAGGCGAGGACCAGCATTTTCACCCGGCCAGCGCCTCGGTCGAGGACGGCGCCGTGTTGGTGCGTGGCGAGGCAGTGGAGCATCCATTGTTTGTGCGTTACGCGTGGCCCAACTCTTCGTTGAACGCGAACCTGTTCAACGCGGCAGGACTGCCGGCGTCGACGTTCACGTCGCAGCGGCACATCCCGGCGCCTTGCATGCAGGACTGCAGGTAGCGCGTGTACCGAGCAGGCCGGGCGCCCATGCGGCACAAAGGAGAAAGCTGATGCCTACGCCGATAGCCGGCCTGCACCACGTGACCACAATCGCTTCCGACCCGCAGCGCAATCTTGATTTCTACACGCGAGTGCTGGGGCTGCGCCTGGTCAAGAAGACGATCAACTTCGACGACCCGGGCACGTACCACCTGTACTTCGGCGACGACCACGGTTCACCTGGCACGATCCTGACGTTCTTTCCCTGGCCTAACGCGGTGCGTGGCACCTTGGGCGCGGGCGAAACAGCGGCGACCGCGTTCAGCGTGCCGACGGCTTCACTCGGCTACTGGCGAGAGCGGTTGCAGCGCTTCGCGGTGCCGCTGACGGAGACCCACCACTTCGCCGAGGATGTGCTGCGCTTCCAGGACCCGGACGGCATGGTGCTGGAAATCGTGGGCGATGCGCAGGCAAAAGAACCGGTCGCACCGCGCGGAAGCGACGTACCGGCGGAACATTCCATTCGCGGCTTTTACGGCGTGACACTGCTGGTGCACCTCGAGGCTCCCACGGCCGGGGTGCTCGACACGATGGGCCTCGAGAAGACGGCGGAAGAAGGCGAGCGCAAGCGCTACTCGACCAGGAGCGGAGCACTGGGCAGCCACGTGGATCTGCTGGTCGATCCCAAGGCCGCGCGCGGCCGGCTTGGCGCGGGCACGGTGCATCACATCGCGTTTCGCGCGGCAGACGACGCAGCACAGGCCGCATGGCGTGAGCGGTTGTCGGCGCATCCGCTGGAAGTCACACCGGTGCTGGACCGCACATACTTTCACTCGATCTACTTTCGCGAGCCGGGCGGAGTTCTGTTCGAGATGGCGACCGACCCGCCGGGCTTTGCCTGGGATGAGTCGCTGGAAACCATGGGCGAAAGCCTGAAGCTGCCGCCGTGGCTTGAGACGCGCCGGGCGGCACTCGAAACGAGCCTGCCCAGGCTGACGGTGCACCCTGCCGGAGACGCGGTTGTGAAGACGGAGGCCGCAGGTGTCTGAGCAAACCACGCGAGCTTTGCAAAAACTTACCGGTCCGCATGCCACCAGCCGGGTTACCTACGCCGGCGCGCCCGTTGTGGAGGCAAGCTATGCCATGGTGCTGCTGCACGGGCGGGGCGCGTCGGCCGAGGACATCCTGGGACTGGGGCCGGCGCTCGCCGCGGGCTTCGAGGCCCGCGGTGCCGGCGAGGCGCGCAAGGTGATGTTTGCGGCGCCCGAGGCGGTGGGCAACACCTGGTATCCGCAGTCGTTCATGGCGCCGATCGCGCAGAACGAGCCTTATCTTTCCTCGGCGATCGGGCGCATCGCGGCGCTGGTGGCCGAGATTGAGGCGGCCGGCATTGCGCGAGACCGGATCGTGATTGCGGGCTTCTCACAGGGGGCGTGCCTGTCGTCAGAATTTGTGGCGCGCCACCCGGCGCGGTATGCGGGGGTGTTTGCCTTTACCGGTGGCCTGGTCGGTCCGGACGGCACAGACCTGCACCATGCGGGCGAGCTTGCGGGCACACCGGTGCTGCTGAGCAGCGGAGACCCGGACCCGCATGTGCCCTGGTCACGCGTGGTCGAAACCGGGGAGCAACTGACAAAGATGGGCGCGGCGGTCTCGATGACGCGGTACCCCGGACGACCACACACGGTCCTGCCCCAGGAAGTCGCCGAAGCGCGGCGGCTGCTGGGGGCCTGATCGATAGGCAAAAGAACCCGGCTGCGCATATTGCATCGGTCGAGACCCGGCGCGCCGGCGAGGGCACGGGGGATTGCCATCGCCATGGTTGCGCAATGTGGTTGCGAAACATGGTTGCGAAACCATGGCGGCCCGCTCGTCAGCCGTATGCTCGACGCACTAGGATGGCTCGTATGAAAATTGCCGCTCTGCATTCCGTCCTCAGAAGCGCTGCCGTGTTGTGGGCGTTCGGTTCCCTTTCGATGCTTGCCGGACCTGCCACCGCAAGCGCGTACGCAGCGAACCAGGCCCCCGCGCAAACCGCCGCTCCGGCATCGGGCAAGGCGCCGATTCGTGTCGCCATTGTGGGCCTCGTGCATGGCCATGTGCAGGGCTGGTTTTACCAGCTGGCCGCGCACCCCGAGGTGCAACTGGTAGGGGTGGCCGACCCGGACGCCTCGCTGCGTGAACGCTACGCGACCCGCTATCACCTGCCCGCCTCCATGTTCTTCACGTCCGAGAGCGAGATGCTGGCGCACGTGCATCCGCAAGCGGTGCTGGTGTACACCTCGATCGCAGGGCATCGCGACGCCATTGTGCAGGCGGCCCGGTTGCACATTGCATCGATGGTGGAGAAGCCATTGAGCACCACTCTGCCGGATGCGCTGGCAATCCAGGAGGCATCGCGCGAGTTCCACGTGCCCGTGCTCGTGAATTACGAAACGACCTGGTACGCGTCCAACACCGCCGCGGCGCACATGCTGTGGGGCGGGCAGATCGGCGACCTCCGCAAGCTGGTCGTGCACGACGGCCACCGCGGACCCAAGGAGATCGGCGTAGGGCCGGAGTTCCTGAACTGGCTGACCGATCCCAAGGAGAATGGCGCGGGCGCGCTGTTTGACTTTGGCTGCTACGGGGTAGACCTGGCGACGTGGCTGATGCACGGAGAAGCACCGCTGACCGTGACCGCGGTGACCCAGCAGATCAAGCCGGATGTGTATCCCAAGGTGGAAGACGAAGGCACGATCATCCTGACCTACCCGCATATGCAGGCGATCATCCAGGGCTCGTGGAACTGGCCGTTTGATCGCAAGGACATGGAACTGTACGGCGCCAATGGGTACGTGGATACGGTTGCGCTCGATGGGCTGCGCGTTCGGTTGCCGGGCGAAAAGGCCGAGCATGCGGAAGCAGCGCCCGCGCTGGTCGATCCGCAGGACAACTCCCTGCACTACCTGGCCGCGGTGCTGGGCGGGCAGGTGCAGCCACAGGGCGATCTGTCGTCACTCGACACCAACGTGACAGTCATGCGCATCCTGGATGCGGCACGCACCTCGGCGAAGACGGGTAAAACCGTATCGCTGGCTGGTGGGGCTGCGCGGTAGCTACGCGGACCATGATCCGGGGCTGGCTTCGGCAGCCCCGGCCTCCGTGGACATGTTGGACGTTCGTCGAGGCCATACGCGATGGAGCCAGGCCGCCCTGGCTGGCGAGCATGCAGTGGGTTCCGATTCAACGCGCGTCGCCTCCCGGGTATGGCCCGCAGATAGTTCCTCCTGCTGTATGAGACTGTTTCAGCCACAGTGTTGATTGCAGGGTGCTGCAGTCTGGCCTGGACGTTCCCGGATTCCGGCTAAAGCGACTACAAGGAAGCCGTAACCATGGCAACCGCGCGCGATGCGGCATGTGAAGCTTCAAGACAATCGCACCTAGCGACATTACGAGCGACTTATGCGCTGCCCGCCAAGATCAAGTAACCCTTACCAAAGATGTTGAGGTAAGCTAGCTACTATGGTGACAAAAGAAGTAATCGCGGCGATTGACCGGGAAATAGCACAGTTGAAGCGGGCACGCGCCCTGCTTATGGGTGAGAGCGAGCCGGCTGCCCGCAGACGTGTCGCCGCCAAAGCTCCCGAGAAAAAGCGGGCAGTGCGCACCACTGGCAAGCGCCGCGAAATGAGCGTGGAAGCCCGCAAGCGGATTGCCGAGGCGCAGAAGAAGCGCTGGGCTGCACTCAGAGACGACAAGTAGACCCGACGGCCATCCCCCGGCGGACGAGTCACTCCGCTCCCGCGTGGCTGTGCCCTGCTGCAGGCCAGTCGGCGCTGCACGCGCGCGCTGCGTGCTCCCGGTAGGAACCTGCATTCATCGGCGTTTCGCTGCAGACCTACCCGTTCAGCCAGCGCCTGCTGAGCATCTCTGCCGTTATGGCCTCATTTGGAGCAGCCGCAGCGGCAAGCCTGCTGGCGATGCGAACCTGCGCGTCACGGACCTTCTCGGCCGGCACATACACCGGGGTGGAAGGTGCGGGGCCGCTGAGAGCGGATGGCGCAAGCGGCTGGGGCTTGCTGACAGCGCGCACTTCGCGGCGCTTGCGCATCGGGTGGAGCGTAGTCTGGATCACTTCAGGTAACAACTCCTGCTGTTCGGCCCCGGGAGGAGAGAGCAGCGGTTCTGCCGTCCCGGCAACCTGGGACAACACCTCTTGCACCTCTTCGAGGTCGACCAGCGACTGCGAAGAAGCATCGGATTTGGCTAGACGCGCGGAACGTGCGGGCTTGGTCATGGGCACGGGTCGCAGCACGGGCGAGGCCAGGAGCAGGGCTCGAGCTGTTTCAAGTCGCTCGAGTCTGGCGTCGATAATAGCAATGATCGAGGGATAGGACATGCGGAGTTATAGATTATCGCGTCACCCTCGGTTTGTCCCTGTTCCATGTTGTGTTCACTCGCATACCCGATATCTTTTGAATCTACGATCCATAAATGAGCGGGATGTGCGATCCTTCCAAGTCACGGGCGCTGTTCCGGCACGCGCTCCACGATGCCAGAGGGCCCACCCCACGCTGCAGGCGGCCACCCCTTATTCTTGCGGCACGAGAGCACCGGCTCCCGCATAGCCGGGTCTGGCTAGGCTCTGCGAGAGGGTCGAGGGTCGTGGCTTGGCTCAGGGCTTTCGCCTTGCATGGCGAGCTGCTCCAACGCTGTCGCTGCCCTGCGTGCGGCACTCAGGGCGAACAGGGATGGGGCATTCTCAGTCGGTGCGGCGTTGGGCGCCAGGGGAGCCAATGATACCCGATCGGAAGCGGCGGGCAGCACTGCTACCGGCAGATCACGCCGCTGCTGCGCGCGGTCAGCAGCGGCCGCGGGCACCGCGTGTCCGCTGTGAACCAGGGCAAAGGAAAGCACCGGGCCGAGCGCCACGCCAATCCCGAAGAACGTAAGCCACGAAAGATGACGCTTGGCGGCAGCGGTTGCAAGCAGGAGCGCGGGAGCGCACCAGCATGCCGCTGCGGCAATAATCAGGAAATTTATATCTCGGCTCATAGGTCCCCTTGGCAGTTATTACAAACGGGCCAGTAAAAAGTTACTTATAGGGGACCGGCGAGACATTGTGCAAGTATCCACAGGTTAGGACAAGTGGATAAGTCGAGGAAACCTTCTTACGGTTTTATGCGTCGCGGTGCCGGCGAAGGTATCGCCGCATCGCGCGGTAGCAGAGGCGGCTGCCCCCGCCCCCAGGAAGGCAGACAAGCGCGCCGGGGCGGGACTCGACGCCTCAACAAAGCCGCCGGCCCGCGCCAGGCGCTGTTCAGTCCTCGGCGCCGCTACTTTGTCTCGTGCGCGATCACCACATCCCAGGGTGCGATGGTGACCGCCTGGTCGGCTGCAAGCGAGTGACCTGTGAGCAGGTCCTTTGCCGGCGCATAGGTGTAGTGAAAGGTAGCGGGGGCGCTCGAGTAATTGAAGTAGTAATGCAACCGCTGGCCATCCCGGCCGGTGCCATGCTTGACCTGCACATGCTCCGGCAGGTGCTGATCCGCCCCGCTGATCCCGGCCCTGGTCAGCTCATCGACCACGAGCGAACGCTGCAGGGTGTCGGAGAGCAGGGTGCCTTCGTAGGTGAGCGTGCCCTGCCCGTACCGGTTGGTGGTGATGGCCGGCCACTGGCCGAAGAAGGGATGATCGTAAAAGGCCAGAGGCTTGGCGGTGTTGAGCTGCAGGAACTCGGCCCAGGTACTCACCTTGTTCTGCTCACCGGCGTGCAGCGGATCGCCCTTCAGGCTGAGCGGCCGCTCCAGGTTTGAGAACTCCTGGTATGTGAACCCGGCAGCTTCGCGCAGGGGTCCCGGTGCACGCTCCCAGCGCACCGCAGAGTTCTCGTTGGTGAAACCGCTCTTGAACGTCATCAGCACGTGGCCGCCGTTATGCACGTAGGTCGCGATCTTGCTGAGCAAAGCATCGTCGGCAACATAGAGCGCCGGGACGACTAACAGCTTGTAGCGGGACAGTTCTTCCTGCGAGACATCCGGAAACACAAAGTCGCTGCCGACGTTGGCAAAATACACGGCATCGTGCAGTTGCGTCACGAGCGCGTTGTAACTGCCGGTGGGCTTGCCGGGCTCCCAGCCGTGGCTTTCGTGCGCTTCGTACGGCATAAAGCTGATGCCGTTCTGCGAGTCCACGCTGTACAGGATCGCCACCTGGTTGTTGATCTTCATGTCAGCGAGCTGCGGGCCGATGCTCTTGAGTTCGTGCGCAACGCGCGTCACCTCGGCATAGGCGCGGTTGGGCTCGAGGTCGTGGCTGAGCACGCCTTTCCAGTAGGTCTCCTGCCCGGCGTGGATGGAGTGCCAGTGCCAGTACTCCACCATGTTGGCGCCGCTCGACACATGGGTGTAGACGTCCTGGCGCAGTTGTCCATCGTACGGCGGAAACTGCCCGGCGGAGTTCCAGCCGAGGGTTTGCGCATCGGTCTCGAGCACGAAGAAGTTCCTGTGTTTCAGTGAGCGGGCGTAGTCGCCCTGCAGCGCCTGCCACGCGCCATCTTCGTGGTCCTGCGTGCGGTGATACGGATCGTTGCCGACGATGTCGAGCAGCTTTGCCACGGCTGGCTCGTCGACGTCGCTCTGCATGATGCCGCCGTAGTTGTGCGTGAGGAACTGCGAGGGCGCGGCGTACTTGCGCAGCAGGGCTGCCTGGAAAGCGAGGTACCGGGTCACGCGAAGCTGCTGCCAGCGCGTCCACTCCAGTTTGTAGCTGGTGCTGGTCGCGTTATCGCGCGTAGGCATGTCGGCCCAGTCGTTCACATCTTCGCCCCAATAGTTCAGAAACCAGGCCTTGTTGAGCGCGTCGGTGGTCTTGTACTTCTGCTTCAGGTATTCGACAAAACCTGTGAACACATCGGCATTGGTGGCGCCGTTCGAACCGGTCTCATTGTCAACCTGCCAGCCAATCACGGTGGGGTTGTTCTTGTAGTGCTCGGCAAGGTTGCGCACGATGCGCTCGGCATAGAAGCGGAACTGGGGATTGTCGTAATCCATGTTCTGCCGCATGCCGTAGCCGACCGCAGCGCCGCCCATGGGGCGCGCCAGGATCTCGGGGTGAGCGTGCGCCATCCACGTGGGGATGGAGTAGGTCGGCGTACCCAGGATGACCTTGATGCCGGCTTTGCCCATGGCATCGACGACGCGATCCATCCAGGCATAGTCGAAGTGTCCGTCGGATGGCTCCCAAAGGCTCCAGGTAGACTCGCCCATGCGCACCACGGTGATGCCCGCGGCCTGCATCATGGCGACGTCTTTCTCGAGTCGGCCAGGCTGCAGCGGCGCGGGCATGTACTCGTTGTAGTAGGCGACGCCGTAGAGGATGGTGGGCTCGGCAGGCGCCTGCGCGTTGGCTGCAGAAGGAACAAGCACGGCTGCAAGTAATGATCCGGCAAGCACTGGCCGGAGTCGGGCGAGGAGGCGGGGCATGGCGTGGCTCCTTAGACGGTTCCCGGGATACGGTTCCCGGGCAGGGGCAACGCACGTGCCATAGCTCCCTGCCCTGTTTTTTCTGCAGCCACCGGCGAAGCTACACGCGCTCCGGCTCCGCCGCGCTCAGGGTGAACTCCGCTGTCTGCGTGCCGAGGCGCAGGTGCTTCGCGGAGAGTCGCACGGTGCCGGCCTGCTCCTGCGCACGCACCCAGACGGCGGCGGTGCCCCCGGTGAGCGCGATGGGGTTGTCGCCGATCAGCTCTCCTGGTCCTTCCAGCGTGAACTCGATAGGGTCGTTGGCCAGCGGGTGCACGTTGCCCCACTCGTCGGTCACGCGCAGCACGACGCGGGTGACGTCGGCGCCGTCCGCCACGAGCGCCGTGTCATCGGGCAGCAGGAGGAACTTGCTATCGATGCCCTTGCCGGAAAGCGAGCGTGAGATGCGCTGCTTCCCGTCGATGTAGCCATCAATGCGCAGGTCGCCCCACGCAAAGCGCAGCTTCTTGCTGTCGAGCGCAGCCAGGTTGAGCTGGAACGGCGGATAGCGCAGGTGGGCAAACTCGGCGCGGTCCGGGTCCAGCTCGGCGATCAGCGTCCACTCGTTGGACTCGAGGCTGTGCTCGCGCAGGTAGAACTTGAGGTGATCGCAGTTGGAGCAGACCACGGCGCGGCGGAACTCGGTGGCCTCATCGCTCTTGGCCCAGTGGAACGCGGGCTCGAGCACCACTTCCTCCGCGGGGTCGACCTGCGACTTGTAGAAGCCGGCTGCGGCCTTGGGCTCACGGAAGATATCGGTAACGCCGTGGTAGCAGATGCGGTCGCCGGCGCCGAAATTGGAGTGGGTGTTGTAGTCGAAGGCGCACCAGCCGATGCCGCCTGCGTACTGCGGATTGGAGGCAAGCTGATCGTGGATGCGCGCGTGGCGCAGCGTGTGTTCGCGCTGCCGCTCGTCGTCATCCGTGGTCTTGACCGGGTAGGTGTGGCCCACGAACTCGGTGTTGAGGTACAGCGGGTGATTCGGTTCGCGCAGGGGAAAGCCGAAGTCGTTGATGGTGAACACGTCTTCGAGCAGCTCCGACTCCTTGAAGTTGCGGATACCGCCTGTCTGCCGCGACGGGTCGAGCGCATGGGCGAGCGCGTTGGTGCGCGCGTAGAAGCCGTGGTCATCAGGCGACTCGTTGATGCGCACGCCCCAGAGAATGATCGAGGGGTGGTTCCAGTCGCGCCGGATCATGCGGCCCACGTTGTCGATAGCGACCAGCTTCCACGGCTCGGGCCCAATGTGCTGCCAGCCCGGGATCTCTTCGAGCACCAGCAGCCCGATCTCGTCGCAGCAGTCGAGGAAGTGGCGCGATTGCGGATAGTGCGAAGTGCGCACCAGATTGCAGTGAAGATTGTGCCGCAGGATCTTGGCATCCTGGCGCTGCGCGCGCGCGGGCATCGCCTGCCCCACAAACGGAAAGGTCTGGTGCCGGTCGAGCCCACGCAGCTTGACAGCCTTGCCGTTGAGCATGAAGCCCTGCGGCGTGAATACTGCCTCGCGGAAGCCGATGCGGCGCGTGTCCTCGTCAATGGCCACGCCGTCCTGCATGAGCCGCACATGGACGGTGTAGAGCTTTGGCTCGTGTAACTGCCAGAGCTCGATGCCCTCGAGGTTGGCAAGCGTGACGGTGTGCTTTGCGCCGTCGCGCATGGTATTGGAGCTGTGGGTGATAGCGGCGCTGGTGACGGGGTCAAGCGCTGCGTCGGGGTCGGGCGCGGGGCCGGACGGGATGGGCTGCGTGCCGTGGGCGATGATGCGCTCCCCGTCGCGCAGTTCGACCTCCAGCGCCATGCGGCCAGCTGCTGGGCCGGCGAGGAAGCAGTCCACATCAAGCCCGGGATGTGCGCTCAGGACGTCTTTCGGGTGCGCAAAGATGTTGTCGAGAAAATGCTCCGGCACCACGCGGAGCGAGACCTCGCGATAGATGCCGCCAAAGGTCAGGTAGTCAATCTCGTAGCCGAACGGCGGGATGTCTTCGCGCTCGGTGGAGTCAAGCTGCACGACCAGCACGTTCTCGCCATCGGGGCGCAGGTGCGGGGTCAGCTCAAAGGAGAACGGCGTAAAGCCGCCGCGATATTCGCCGAGCGGCGCGCCATTGATCCACACGGTGGAGGCGCACATCGCGCCTTCGAAGTCCACAAACACACGCTTGCCCGCAGTGCCCTGCGGCAGGCGAAAGCGACGACGGTAGGTCGAAACGAACTCGTAAAGATGATCGTCGAAGTTGTGCCATGGGAGCTTGATGTTGGTATGCGGGATGGTGATGCGTTCGAAGGCGGCGTCGTCAAAGGTGGGCGACTCGGCGCCGCTTACCTTTTCGGGCTTGAAGCGCCAGCCACGGTTCATGGGCAGGATCGTCCGGCCGGCGGTGGGTGGCTGGGCGGCCAGCGAAGCATACGGCCGCAGGGATGTGGCCGCGACGACCGCACCGGTTGTCTTGATGAAATCTCGTCTACGCATACGCTTTTCGGGGAACCCTCACGCGAAACATCAGAACAGGAGGCAGCGACACATGCAACTCCGTGTGGCTGCTCCCGGTGGACTTCCTGTTCAGAAAGTGAGTTTGAGCGCTGCCTGCTGCACGCGCGGCGCGATGGGGCCGATCGCGGTGATCTGTCCAAAGCCACTGCTCAGAGGGTTGTTGTTGGGGTTGGCAAAGCTGGCGTGGTTGAAAGCGTTGAACATCTCCCAGCGGAACTGCACGTTGTAGCGCTCCTTGTAGAGCCAGTTCTTGTACACGCCGCCATCGCCCGTGTTGATCCCCGGGCCCTGGAAGAGGTTGCGGGGCGTGTTGCCAAAGGTTCCGGGCGCATTGCCGGTAAGCGAGAAGCCTGCCGGGTTGAAGTACTGGCCAAGCCACTGCGCCTTGGGGCCGCGATGCACGCCAAAGTCGCTGAGCTTCATGTAGCCCGGCGCGTAGTCGTCGCGGTCGCCGTACTCATTGGAACCGGAAGCATTGCCGCCGCCGGCGATCGAAAACGGCAGGCCGGACTGCATGGTGTAAATGCCCGAGACCTCCCACCCTCCGAGGGTTTGCCGTAGCAGCTGGTTATGCCCGGTGAGCGCGGGCGTGGTGTAAACGAAGTTGGTGACCGAGATGAGCGGAATGTTGAGGTCGGACCGGCCAAGGTTGAAGCGGATGTTGAACGGATCAGGAAGCGGGTTGCCGAACGAAACGCTGCCGGTGCTGAAGGTGTCGTTGGTGCGGGCCCAGGTGAAGTTGGACTGGAATTGCAGGTTGTGCGAGAGCCGCTTCTCGATGCCGGCCTGCAGCGAGTGGTAGTTCGCCGTGCCGGCGCTGGTGTTCTGCAGGATGAATGCGTAGTCGGGGTACGTGGTGCGGTCGCCGGTGACCGGCACGATCAGCGCGCCATTTCGGATGTAGGGTGCCGGGTTGTAGATACCGGGGTTGAGATCGAGCGGTACCACCTGGTGGTAGCTCTGGCTGCCCACATAGGCGAGGTGCATGGCGAAGTCGCGCCCGATCTGCTGCTCCACCGACAGGTTCCAGCTTTGCGTGGTGCCTACGCGAAAGTCTCGCGAGAACACCGAGCCGACGCTGACCGCGCTCGCGGGGAAAGGCGAGTCGGCCGGGGGATTCTCACTGGAGGAGGCAAAGGGCGGAAACGGGTTCGCTCCGCCGGTGCCGGAAGCAGAGAAGGAATAAGGATTGGAGAATGGGATCGGCTCGGTTGCCGTGCCGTTGAAGGTGTAGGTCGGGCTGAACGGGCTGAGGTCGGCGGTGTGGTTGTAGATGGAGTACTGCAGCGGCGAGAAGAAGATGCCAAACGCCCCCCGGATTGCGGTGTTGGGGAGCGATGCCGGTTGCCAGGCCACGCCAATGCGTGGGCCGAACTGGCGGTAGTCATGCGGGAGCAGCTCCGCGTCGACTCCGGGGTCACCGGGGAAGACCAGGCCGAGTGGCGCGCCGGGATACCGTGTGCTCTGCTCACCGGGGATGAAGGCAGCACCGCGCCCATTGGGAACGCTGGGCGGCAGGTTGGGCTCCCAGCGCACGCCGTAGGTAAAGGTCAGGTTGGGCTTGATGCGCCATGCATCCTGCGCGTAAATGCCGAGCACGATGCCGGTCTCACTCTGCGACTCGCCGGCGCCCTGGCGGAAGAAGTTCGCGTCGCCGAGCAGGAAGTCCGCGAGACCGAAGCCGGTGTACTGGCCGTTGAAGTCGATGGTCGCGTTTTGCGGATAGGCCGCGACCTCGTTGGCGAACTGGTGCAGCGCATCGCCGCCGACCGTGAGCGTGTGCTGCCCGAGCACCTTGGAGTAGTCGTCGGTGATCGTCCAGGTGCGACGGTTTTCGCGGTTGGGCGCGGTGTACGGCATGGCAGGACCATTGGTGACCTGCACGCCGCCCTCGCTGTAACAGGTGCCCGCCGGGTCCGTGATCGCGATGTACTGCGAGAAGCACCAGGGCTGGCCCTGTGCATTGGCCACGTGCGCGGCGGAGTAAAAATCGTTCTCCAGAAACGCGCCCGAGATGACGTTGATCGAGGTGGGCGAGATCGTCCAGGTGTGGCTGATGAGCTCGTTGTAGAGGCGGCCGGTTTCACCCAGCGTGTTGTTCAGGATGTTGCCGGTAAGCGTCTGTTCCGGCTGGTCAATCCACTCGAGAAAGTTGCGCACAGAAAGGCGCTGGGTGGTGGAAATGTCGTAGTCCACGCGGCCCGTCGCCTCCTGGAAGTTATAGGTCTCCGGCGCGCCGGCGTAGTTGACCTGCCCGGTCGAGGCGACCTGGCCCACGGGGAACAGTGCGGAGATTGCGACCGCGGCCGGGTTAAACAGCGCAGGGTTGATCTGGTTGGGCTTGCCGTTCACAGTCGTAAACGGATTGACAGCGAGGCCTGTTCCCAACGCTTGTGGAACGGCGCTGAAGTCGCCTGCCAGCATCGCCGGCGTAGGGTCAAACGTGATGTTGGTGCCGGTCTGCGTGCTGGCACGGGTCTGCTGGTAATTCGCAAAGAAGAAAATCCTGTCCTTCTTGATGGGGCCGCCCACGTAACCACCGAACTGGTTGCGCTTGAGCGGGTCGACGGCATGCGTGAAGTAGTTGCCGGCATTGAGCGCGTCGTTGCGCAGGAACTCAAACAGGCCGCCGTGAAACTGGTTCGAGCCGGACTTGGTTTGAATCGTGACCACCGCGCCCGGGGCAAAGCCGTAGCGCGAATCGAAGTTGTTGGTGATGACCCGGAACTCCTGCGTCGCGTCCGCATTGGGAAATGGCGCGGCGAGCAGCAGGTAGGTATCCATGTTCTGCACGCCGTCCAGCAGGTAGTATGTGCTTCCCTGCCGGCCACCGTTCGCCGAGGCACCGGTCTCGTTGGGGAAGGCGTTGGTGGTCTGCAGAACGCCGGGTCCGCCACTGGCGAGGATGTTGGTGGTGCCTGGCGCAAGCAGCACGAGACTGGACGGGTCGCGTCCGTTCAGGGGCAGCTCCTTGACCGAACGCTCGTTGACCAGCTCGCTGATCTCGGCGGTACTCTGGTTGATCACCTGCCCGGCTGCGTTGACCTGGACTGTTTCGCTGGTGGCCCCGATGGCGAGCGTTGCTTTGAGGGTCGCGGCCTGGCCGACCGTAAGCTGCAAACCATTTTGCACGCTGGTAGTAAATCCCTGCTTGGTAACTGTAACCGTGTACGTGCCAGGAGGAAGCGAGGTGATGGTGTAGGTGCCCTCATCGCTCGTGGTGGCGGTCAGTGTCTGGGCCGTTTCGTTGCTCACCACACTGATCTGTGCGCCGCCAATGGATGCGCCGCTCGCGTCGGTGACAGTGCCGCTCAGCGAAGCATTGGTGGTTTGCGCATGCAGCGTCGTGCCGCTGAACGAACACACGAGCGCTACGCTGCAAAGAGTTATCTCCGGCCTGAACCCAAGCATTGATCTCCGAAACAACCGCATGCAATCCTCCTGAAGGCATAGCACTCGTTCGTGCGCACGCGTGTGCGCGCATCGCTCATCGGGCTGCGTGGGGACCACGTTCCAGTCTCGCAAACAGCTGTCAACGCCGGGCGCCCTGGTTGCTGCGACGGGCGCCACAAACCACGCTTCCGTTCAACGCGTACATACCTAACACCGTCCGCACACGCTTGACTATCGCCTTGATGGCACACGTGTGGCTCGCTCCGCAACAGGTATGCAGATTTGAGAGACGACTGCTCGGAAGTGCTTGAATTACGGGCAAAACGCCAGCTGCGCGAAGAGCGCGACCTTGTTTCAGCGCGATGTTTACCAGGAAGATTCCACGTGTTTTCCTTCGACGCGGCTGTAACTTGCCGTGCTGACTTACAGGCCGAACAACTTATGCGCACCAGCAAAGGGCGCGATCCAGAAAGTGCATGGATCGCGCCCTTTGCGCTGCGTTGCGACAGGAGTGCGGGCTTACGGCAGGATGCCTCCGGTCAGCACGGACTGGGAAGGCCTGTTGGGCGAGGCGATCTCCAGCGCCACATCATCCCCTGGCTTGAGTGCAGCCACCAGCGACTGGAACTGCGCGCTGTCTTTCACCGGAGTGCGATTGATGCTTTCAATCAGTACACCGGCACCAATCTGCGGATCCAACTCATCCGCAAACGAGCCCGGCGTTACGGCCTGCACAACCACGCCATGCGCGCCGGCTGGCGCATTCTCCGGCAGGTCGGACACAGCGATCCCGAGGCGGGTTTTGGCCGCGCCGGGCCGCGCTTCCTCCGGCTGTGGGTGTGGCTCGGCTTCCGCGACGTTGGATATTGCGGCGCGGTCGCCGAGGGTGCACCGGGCAGACAGGGTTTGGCCGTTACGCAGATAGCCGAGCGTTACCACCGAGCCGGGATGGCGCGCGGAGATGTTGTTGACCAGGTCTGCGCCATCGCGCACCGGCACACCATCGATCGAAACCACCACGTCGTCGGGCTTGAGGCCGGCTCGCGCAGCGGCCTGCCCGGGCGTAACCTCGCTGATCAACACGCCCGCGCTCGCGTGGTACATCCGCGCGACCGTGCTGTTGAGTTGGGGCTGGAACGAGATGCCCAGCGAGCCGCGCACCACCTTGTGCTCCGGGCTGATGAGTTGGTTGTACACATCGATCACCACGTTGGATGGCATGGCGAAGCCGATGCCCATGTAACCGTTGGACTGCGTGAAGAAGGCCGTATTGACGCCGACCACCTGCCCTTCCATGTTGAGCAGCGGGCCGCCGGAGTTACCAGGATTGATCGCGGCATCGGTCTGGATGTAGTGCTTGAACTGGCCGCCCACGCCACCCTCGACGTCGCGATTGCGCGCGGAGATAATGCCTGCGGTTACGGTCTGGCTCAGGTCAAACGGAGAACCGATGGCCTCGACCCAGTCGCCGACCTGCGCGCCGTCGGAGTTGCCGAGCTTCACTGTCGGCAGCGGGTGGCCAACGTCGATGTGGATCACGGCGAGATCCGTTTCCTTGTCCACGCCGACCACCGTGGCGCGGTGTCCCTGGTCAGTCGCCGGATCGGTGGTGAGCTTGACGTAGATGCGGTCTGCCTTGTCGATCACGTGGTTGTTGGTAACGATGTAGCCGCGTGGATCGACGATGAAGCCGGAGCCCAGCCCGCGCTCTTCCTGCGGCTGCGCTTCATGGCCCTGACCGTTGAAGAAACGCTGGAAGAACTGTTGCATGTTGTTTTCAGAGTCGGGCGCATCTGCACCGCCGTCGGGCTGCATTGGTTGCTGGCGCCCCTTGCGGGTGCCCGGTTGCTCCGCGTGCGGAAGGATCTGGGTGTTGATGTTGACCACGGCGGGACCGACCTGCTGAACAATCTTGCTGAAGTCGTTTGGCAGATTGAGAGCCTTCGGAACTGTGAGCGGCGTGGCATCGTGGGTGTCCAGCGTTGTGCTGGTTGCGCCCTGCGCCCGGGCGATGGCTGCGGGCAGCACGAGCAGGCATGCCGCAGCTGTGAGCCCGGCGAGCACGCCGGCTTTGTCGTGCGCCCGATACTCTGGCCTAGGTGAAAGGGTGGAGGGCTGAGCGCGAAACCCGGTTGCGACTAATTGTTTAGTTGTTGGAGACATTAGGATGTACTTCCCTCGAGGTTATGGAGTGAGTTAGATCGAAAGCAAAAGCACAGACGGCCACGCCTGCGCAAAAGAGCCCGGTGGCACCGGCTGAAGCAGCCACTGAGCGCCTTCGAAGTCGTTCTTGCCAAATCGCCAGATCACCAGGATTGCCCCCGGAGGCACGCCGTCACGCAGAAGCTGCGCACTGCCAGGACGTACGTCGGGCTCGGCGGGTGCGGAGCCTGGGAAGACCGGCTCGGCGGGGACCTGTTCGGCAGCCATCTCCCCGAGGAGGCCGGGTGGGTTGGTCGCGCCTGCACTGTCGGGCGCGATCGCCGGCGTTTGCGCCCGGGCCGTGTGCCGCGCGAAGGCGGCAGGCTGGCTTGCACGACGCCGCGGGTGCGTGACCGCCGTATTTGTAACCGACACAGATATAGTTTGTGCAGCCGCCGCAGGCCCGGGGTGGAACACAGCGCTGCGCACGTGCGCAGCGGGCAGCGCGGCCTGTTCCACGGGGCCGGGCATGCGTTGAGAAGCCGGGGCGAACTGGAGCGGAGTCGGCGCAACCACCAGGGCGGTGCCGAGCCCAAGGGCCGCAAACGCAAGCGCGGCCATGCGCGCGGCGCTAGCTCGCCGTGTATGTGGAGCACGATGCAGGATGTGTTGAACGCGCGCCGCAAGCTGCGACTGCTCACCGGCGAGCCCGAGACTGAGAGGTTGCCACGACGCCTGCGCGGCGCACTCCGCAACCCGCGCCAGGCAGGCGGCATAGCTTTTCGGTGAGGCCGCACCTTGCAGGGCCGCATCGTCGCAGGCCATCTCGCGCGCTTCGGCGGCGCGGGCGGCGATCAAGGCAAGCGCAAACGAAAGCGGCAACGCGGCGCGGGCAAGCAGCGCCCACGATGCACACACATCGTCCCAGCGAGCGAGGTGCGCTGCCTCGTGGCGCAAGACCCATTGCAGCTCTTCCGGCGAAAGCGACAGCACGACCACCTCGGGCAGCAGGATCGCCCGGCCGAACAGACCGCATGCGCTCGGCGTGGCGAGTTCGCTGGTGACCAGCAGGCGGGCCCGGCCGGCGCGGCGCCCGTGCCACTCCGTGCGCTGCAGGAGGTTGTCATAGAGCGCCTGCAGCGCGGGCGGCGCTGGTCGCGCATGCCGCAGCACGCGCCGCAAAGCCACCGCGCCCAGTACCAGGCGCGACAACGCGAACAGAGAGCCGGCTGCCCACAAGCCGCACACCACCAGCGCCCAGTGAAATGACACGGACGGCAACACTCTCGGCTGCAGGCGCGCCATCCATAACTGCACATGCGTCTCCACATGCGTTGAGAGAGGTGCCGCTCCCGCCTGCCCTGCTGCCGCGGAGAGCCCGGGAAGCTGGTCCAACGGCGCGGCGTTGCCGGGCACATGTACAAATGGCAGGATCACGGCCGCGGCGAAGCCCCACAGCCACAGGCGCGAGCGGGTCTGCGCATCGAGCCCCGGCAGCAAGCGGATCAGCCCGAGGACCAGTAGTGCCATCAGCGCGCTTTCGAGTGCACTGCGTACGGCGAACGCCGCTGCGCCCGGAATCGCCGGGCTATGCAGCGCGACCTCCAGCCACGCAGCGCTCACTCTGCCTCCGCGATTCGCCGTTTCAGCTCGGCCAGCTCATCCGGGGTGATCTCTTCATCCCCAAGCATCGAAAGCAGCAACTGTTCGCGCGAGTTATTGAAGAAGCGCGCCAGTGTCTGGCGCAGCGCGGTGATGCCTGCGTTGGTCTCCTGCACCACGGGCGTGTACAGAAAGGCGCGGCCCTCTTTGCGATGCCGGACATAGCCCTTGGCCTCAAGGATGCGCACCGTGGTCAACACAGAGGTATAGGCGAGCTTGTCCTCGTCTGGCAGGGCGCTCTGCAGATCGCTGACCGACGATTCGCCACGACGCCACAGCAGCTTCATCAGGCGAAGCTCGGCATCGGTCAGCGTGGATGAGGGTTTCGGCGGCATCCTGGTGATTCGACTCTTTCTACGCTTCGGAGGTAAGCCGGTCAAACGAATAAATTAGTTTCAGCTGGGAAGACGGGTTTAGAGCGCTTCTCCGCGCTCTTCAGAAGCTGGCAATTTCGAGGCTGACGAGGCCCAGGACTGGAGATGACGCTTGCCAGCGCCGGGTTTTCACCCGTATGGACCCGAAGGCAACCCACCCGGTCGAACCAAGCCACTATGCTGGAAGCAGTCACTTACAGGCAGGGCTGTTCATGCATCCAGAGATCGCACTCGAAGCCACCGGGAATGCCATGCCGGACGTCAAACCCGCACTGCAGTTGAGCGAGTTGTCGCCGGCCATTATTCAATCCGAGATCCGCGCCATGTCGGTGGAGTGCGACCGCGTCGGCGGCATCAACCTCGCGCAGGGGATCTGCGACACCAGGCTGCCGGATGCCGCTGCAGCAGGTGCCATTGCCGCCATCGAAGATGGGCACAATATCTACACGCGACTGGACGGCATCGCGCCGCTGCGTGAAGCGATCGCCGTGAAGATGGCGCAGCATAATTACCTTGCCGTGGATCCACACAGTGAACTGCTCGTCACCAACGGAGCGACGGGCGCGCTGCATGCGGCGTGCCTCGCCCTGCTCAACCCTGGGGACGAGGTGTTGTTGTTCGAACCGTTCTATGGCTATCACGTGAGTACACTGCTGTCGCAGCGGCTGGTGCCTGTGATCGTCCCGCTTGACGATGCAGACTGGACGATTGACTTCGACCGGCTGCGCGACGCGATGACGAGTCGCACGCGGGCCATCCTGCTGAACAGCCCGGCGAACCCTTCGGGCAAGGTGTTTACCCGGGGCGAGCTGGCGCGCATCGCGGAGCTGGCGACAGAGCACGATCTGTTCGTGTTCTCCGACGAGATCTATGAGCACTTCCTGTTCGACGGGCGGGAGCATGTGTCACCGGCGACGCTGCCAGGCATGGCCGAGCGATGCATCACGATCTCCGGCCTCTCCAAAACCTTCAGCATCACGGGCTGGCGCATCGGCTACCTGGCGGCGGCTGCCAGGTGGCTCCCGGCCATCGGCTACTTCCACGATCTGACATACGTATGCAGCCCGGCGCCGTTGCAGTATGGCGCGGCCGCCGCGCTCCGGGCTTTGGAATCGACATCGTTTTACACCGACCTGCGCGGCGAGTACGAGCGCAAGCGAGACCTGCTGTGCGCGGCGTTGACGTGCGCCGAACTCGTGCCTTTTGTTCCGCAGGGCGCTTATTACATCCTTGCTGACGCCACCCGGCTGCAGGGTGCAACCGCATCGGAGAAGGCACGCACCTTGCTGCGACAGTGCGGTATCGCCACAGTACCGGGCAGCGCGTTCTACCGGGCTGGCGGCGGCTCCAACCTTCTCCGCTTCTGCTTCGGCAAGAAAGATCCGGATCTGCACCGCGCGTGCGAGGCGCTGGAACAACTGGCCTGAGAGGCGGCCATCCCCTCAACCGCGTAAGGAAGGAACCCGTAGTCAGCGGTGCCGGTCCATGTTCCACGCCAGGGAGCTGCGGACGCCGCGAAGCAAACCGGGGCGGCAAAGCAAGCCGCGACAAGCATCGCCATCAGCAGACACAGTGCACGCTTGATATGCGAAGTTCGACGGAGAACAAACACTGCGGAGGAGAGAAAAAGCAGATGGCGGAGGGAGAGGGATTCGAACCCCCGTTACCTGTTAAGGTAAAGCGGTTTTCAAGACCGCCTGTTTCAACCACTCACACATCCCTCCGGCGGGTTCGTGCGCAGTTTCAGGGTACCAGCAAGCTTGCCTGGTGAGTAGTTGATCCCGGGTGACTTGTGAACAACGCCGGCCGCTGTTTTTGCCGAGCGCAGAACGGCGCAGCGCGTGGCTGCAGATCGCGGCACCACTGGAGCGCTAGTCTCTGTTCACAGCCCTAAAGATCAAAGAGCAGAACCGACAGGTACTTGAGCGTGCCGATGAGCACGTAGGGCGAGTGGTTCTTGGCGTACATGCTGGCCTCGTTGCGGGCGGCGCGCAGTCTGACCGTACGCGACATCTGCTTGCGACTTTGCCAGCCGCGACAGTGCAACCCGGTCAGTGCCGGATGGTGGATGTTGAGCCAGCCAGCCCGCCGGATGCGCCATGCCAGATCCGTGTCTTCCTTGTACATAAAGAAGCTCTCGTCAAACAGCTCGCCGTTCTCGAGAACGGACTCCAGCGCTTCGCGTCGACCCAGTGCGGCCGCGGCGCATACCCAGGGAACAACGTTGGGTTCCGTGTACTTGCTGAGCGCTGCCACGGGAAGACCCTGGTCGCGCTCCACGATCAGGCCGTACCGGCCGCGCACCACGCCGGTGGAGTCGACCATGTCGAGAGGGGTCTTGGTCGCGATGTCATACCGGATCAGAGAAGGCGTGACCAGCCCAACCTTGGGATTCGCCTGCATGTACGCGACGGCCCGTGCGATGAAGTCGGGCGCGAGAAAGGCGTCCGGATTGAGGAACAGCACGTAGTCGAACGCGCGGATGCGCTCCCAGCCGAGATTGTTCCCCTTGCTGAAGCCCACGTTCTGGAGGCGAAGAATATCGAGCGGCAGCGACGAGCTGTCCGCCTGATCAAGAAAGGAAGAATCCGGCGAACCGGAGTCCACGATGACGACGCGATCGGGCTGGGTAGTCTGAGCCTCGAGAGCCCTGAGATACGTATCGAGGAAGCGACCGCTGTTGTGTGTCACGGTGATGACACCTACGGTCGGAACATGCGCAGGGGCTGCGGGCATAAGTGGGAAGGCTGCTCTCCGGCTGAGGCGCGGCACGCGCTGTGTAAGGTTGCGAGGTTTGCACTCTGCATCGCGCGCGATTGCAGGGCATGGCCGACATGAATCAATTCACAAAGCCTGTTGGAATCTTACCGATAGCCTGCCTGCAAGTCGATCACGCTTGCCCGCTGCATACCCGCCTGAGCCGGGCCGGTCTGAGGGCGCCAACGAGGCAGAACCCGCCTACCCGGCCCAAACGCCTAGATCGCGATGAAAGTCTGACTTGACCAGAAAAGGCAGAGGCAGCAGTTCGCCGAAGCAGTGCCAGTGCCACTCAAAGCAGGCGATCCCCGGTACCAGGGACAAGGCCACTACCCACCCTGCATGGCGACCCCGCGCCTGCCACAGCAACCCTGCGAGCAGCGGCACAGTAAACATCACTCCGTCCGGGGGAAACAGCCACACGCGAGCGCGAGCAGGGAAGCAAATCTCGGGTGTTCGCACCATCGCCAGCACCAACGGTGCCATCCACAATGCACCCGGCAGTACGGCAAGACTGGAGGCAGCCGCAACGATCTGCCGGAACAGTTCCGCCGCACCGGCTGTCACCGACACCCGGCTCTCGGAAGGTTTCTTCCGCCTCACGTCCATCTGAAAGCATGCCCGTTCTGCAGCTCACCTTCCGGATGGCTTCGCGTGGAAACACCTCTCGGCGACGAGGTAGCAAGAGCACGCCTGTTGCTTCAACTCCTCGCGATTGACGATGGTGATGTGGCCGCGACGGATGAGAATGGCACCGGTGCGCTGGAGCGCTCCGCAGGCGAGAGTGACTGTGGGTCGTCCTGAACCAAGCATTTCACTCAGAAACTCCTGAGTGAGAGAGAACTCATCCGAGCCGGTACGGTCCTGGATCATGAGCAACCAGCGAGCGAGCCGGGAATGAGCCTCATGAAACAACTGGCAGGTGCTGATCTGCTCAAGCACAACGGACTGCTTTTGAACGAATGAGAGAACGGCATCCCGAACCGGGGCAGAGTCCCGAAACAAGCGGCGCAGGTCAGCGAACGGGTAACGCAAGGCTGTCCCTGCGACCTGGACAAAACATTGTGTGGCGGCAGGCAGTGAGCCGAGCAGGTGCAGGCTGCCCGTAACGCCCTCACGGCCTACGATGCTCACCTCAGCCAGGTGGCCTTCAGGGGTGTTTCCGACAACCGAAGCTACACCGGAAGTCATGAAGTAACCGAACTGAGGTTCCGAATTGTTCTCGTAAAGCGAGGCGTGTACTGGCAAAGGAACGGCCACAAGTCGCTCGCCGAAAAGTGCACGCACACTGGGAGAAAAAGAATCAAGGATCGCGTTCGAATGCGGGGGTGCCAGCAATTCCCATCTTTGGGGCGGGCGCGACATGCCTGCAGTTACAGGGTCATGCTGCACTCTAAGGCGTGCCGTGGTGGTGAGCCACCGAAGGGGAGCACGGTACTACCCACCCGAGAGATGTTCCACCTTACGGATAGCGAATTGTGTCACTTCCGGTCTGTTCGAGACATTGCATTTAGGCGCAGATAGCCTGGAAAGCGGCACCTCCAAATAACAGGTGTTCGGCTCAACCGAGGCGCATGTCGAGGGAAAGAGCCCATTGCGGTGACGGCTTTTCGCACTGGCCGCGTCGAAGTCTCCTCATCGTTCACTGCGAGAGATATCGGCGGAAGCGCCCGCAGCATTCGCCGACCTGCCTTCACGCATGCGGCCCAGGTCTCAGGCTTCTGGATGGCCTTCTGAGGGCGTTCGGGCCTTCGTTAGATAGAGGTGAAGGTCGCAAGTTCCTGAGCCGGCGCAAGAGCGATCGCAGCAACTGCAGAGACTCTACAAATTGTGAAGTTTCGATGTACTGGCTAGGATTTAGCGGCCTTGCCGCGATTGATGGCGGAGAGTGGGGGATTCGAACCCCCGATAGAGCTTTTGACCCTATAACGGTTTAGCAAACCGCCGCCTTCAGCCACTCGGCCAACTCTCCGCGCTCGGCGCAGGACGCGCGCGTACACGGATTATAGCCCGAACGGAGAGATTTCGTGATCATGGAGGGCATGGACTGGCTGCGCTTGTGGTCCTCCAGGCATCCAACCGGTTATAGAGGGCCTGGATATGGCCCGCTCGACTACGTCGAGCCAAGGAGAACTTTGATTATGGCGACTTCTCTCCACCAGACAGGCACAGTCATCGTGGGCTATTTTGCCGATGGCCAGTCAGCACACCAGGCCATCAACGCGTTGATCGACGAAGGATTCGTGCCCAGCGAGATTGGTGCCGCTTTCCACGTGACGGAAACTGGTGCGCACCGCGCCAACACAGCTACCCGCCGGCAGCCCTCCGTGGGCGGATCGCTGCGCGAGGAGCTTGGAACCACTCTGCCCGGATCCTCACGCCCCAGCACGACCTTTGGCGCGCCTGCTTCGGATACGACGGCCGTGCAACCCGGCGCGCTGGGTGGCGGTTCAGGCACACCGTTTGGTGGAGCGGGTCGTCCCGGCCCGATCTCGGGCAGCAGCCTTGCCAACACAGGCCTTCCCTCGGAGCTCAAGAGCACACTTCCCCATGATGGCGATGTAGCAGCAGGTGCAAGTCATACGACCGAGACCCACCGCATTTACGACACCGGCACGGAGGCAACCACTGGCCACACGCATGAGGGTGGCAGCTGGCTCGACAAGCTCAAGCACACGTTCGGGCATCACTCCGAACACACCGCGCCCAAGTTCAAGGACTCGCTCACTGGCGAGGTGGCGAAGGACAGCAAGGACTTCGGGACGGGCGAGGGTGATCTCCACCTGAATGCGCCTTCCCCGGTTGGCCTGCGCTACTCACAGCCAGCGTTCGAGCAGTCATTTTCAGGCGCAGGCGTCGCGCCGGGCCATGCGCGTGACTTCTCGCACCGGCTCGGCCATGGCGGCGCGATCGTCACGGTTCAGGCAGCAGCCCGCACCGTGGAAGCCGAGCGCATCCTGGAGAACTATGGTGCCGAGCTTCGTCCCTCGACGGAAGCCAGCTATGACTCTGCAGGCGACGGCCTGGTCGAAGTTTTTGGCACAGTCCACCGTGATTACCCCGGCTATATCAAGTAGCTTCCATCGTTTCACTTTGTGTCTGCTATATCTTCCCTTGCGGACCCCTTACGGGGTGATCCGCAAGGGAGGCTCGTCGTCAAGATTCGCTCCGCCCGGCTGCCTGGTCTTCGCCTCCTCCCGCTGATTGCGGCCACCTATTTCATGGTTGCCGGCGGTCCCTACGGCATCGAAGACATCCTTGGAGGCGCCGGATATCGTGGCGCACTGCTGATCCTGCTCATCTTGCCGCTGGTCTGGACGCTGCCCACCACCCTGATGATCGGCGAACTTTCAAGCGCGCTGCCAGAAGAAGGCGGGTTTTACGTCTGGGTCCGCCGCGCCCTGGGGCCTTTCTGGGGCTACCAGGAAGCGTGGCTCTCACTGACCGCCAGCATCTTCGACATGGCGATCTATCCAACCCTGTTCACTCTCTATCTGGCACGGCTTAGCCCTGCATTGTGTGCCGGGTGGCGCGGCCTTGCGTGGGAGCTGCTGCTGATCACGGGCTGCTGTGTGTGGAACCTGCTGGGCGCGCCCAGCGTCGGCCGAGGCTCGCAGTGGCTGTTTGTGCTTCTGCTGGCGCCATTTGCCGTCTTGATTGGCTGCGCTGTCGCGCACGGGTTGCAGCATCCCGCGCCGTCCACCGTGTGGACGGCAGCGCCAAGAGAGAGCGGAGGCTTCAGCGTTGCTGTGCTGGTAGGGCTTTGGAACTACATGGGCTGGGATAATGCCTCGACCTTTGCGCAGGAGGTCGAGGATCCCCCGCGCACCTACCCACGCGCCATGCTGCTGGCCGGCGCACTGGTTGCGGTAACGTACGTTCTGCCGATGGCTGCAGTCGCGTTCGCCGGCATGCCGCTGGAACAGTTCACCACCGGGGCGTGGGTTGTGGCCGCGCGCAGCCTGGCTGGGCCGCGCGGTGGTCCGGTGCTGGCGCTGGCCGTTGTGGCGGGCGGGATGCTCAGTGCGCTGGGCATGTTCAACGCGCTGACTTTGTCATACACGCGCCTGCCCATGGTGCTGGCCGAGCAGGGTCTGCTGCCCCGGGCGCTGGCGCGCCGCAACAGCAAGGGTGTGCCCGTCACTGCGACCGTTGTGTGCGGGGTGGGCTGGGCGCTGGCACTCAGCTTCAGCTATGAGCGCCTGATCTCGGTGGACCTGATGCTGTACGGCTCAAGCCTGGTGCTGGAGTTTGTGGCCTTGCTGGTACTGCGGGTACGGGAGCCGGGGTTGGAACGGCCGTTCCGCATGGGGCCGCTACCGGTCGCGGCAGCACTCTCCGCGCTGCCGGTCGCGCTGGTCGGCTACGCACTGTGGGCTGCCCGGGACGAGCGCCTGCTGCACATGCCGGCACTGCTTTTTGGGGGTCTGGTCGCGCTGGCGGGTGCTGGTGCCTACCCGCTCGCTCGCAGGCGCTGGCAGCAGCCAAGCGCCTAGTGACGCGCAGGTGCGCGTTTACTTCTTTTTGTTGTCGAGGAATGCCTGGGCAGCCTTGGTGACCTGCTTCTTGGCGAACTCGGCATCACGCCAGCCGTGCACTTCAACCCGCTTGCCTTCCAGGTCCTTGTAGATCGAGAAGAAGTGGGTGATCTCGCGCAGGATGTGCGGGTAGATCTGCGTGTAGTCGGAGACTTCGGCATAGCGCGGGTTGTTCTTGCCGACGGCGAGGATCTTTTCGTCGAGGACGCCCTGGTCGAGCATCTCGAGCACGCCGATGGGGCGCACCTGGGACAGGCAGCCGCAGAAGGTCGGCTCATCAACCATCACCAGCACATCGAGCGGATCGCCGTCTTCGCTAAGGGTGGAGGGGATAAATCCGTAATCGCCGGGATAGTGCACGGGCGAGTAGAGGTTACGATCGAGCTTGAAAACATGGAGTTCTTTGTCGTACTCGTACTTGTTCACGCCATCGGCGGGGATCTCGATGATGGCATTCACGACTTCGGGGCTGTTTTCACCAACGGGTAGTTCTAGATAGTTGACCATTGCATTCCATTCTGTCGGATTTGTTACGGGTCACCGGGAAGCTGGCGGACAGACCTCTGCGCGCACTGCCTTTATAATCAGCGACGATGAAGGCTCATGTCTATGTTGTATCCAAGCGAACGGTTCTCGACCCACAGGGACAGGCCATTCAGAACGCACTGCGGAAGCTCGGTCATGCGGATGTTACCGATGTGCGTCAGGGCAAGTATTTCATCCTGACACTGGATGACTCGCTGGACGGGGCTGCTGCCCACAGCGAAGTGGAGCGGATTGCATCCGAAGTCCTGTGCAACCCGGTCATGGAAGAGTTCAGCTTCCAGATCGACTAACGATGCAGGTGCCGGATCGCTCTCTCGTTACACACGAGTAGGCTTTTCCCGCCGGCGTAGCCGATGTACTTGACTTCGCCCCTACAATATCGCCATGTGCGGAATCGTAGGGTACGTCGGCTCGCAACCTGTGGTCTCGGTCATCCTGGAAGGGCTTCGCCGCCTGGAGTATCGCGGGTACGATTCCGCGGGGATCGCCGTGGGCAGCCCCGGTACCCCGGCCCTTTCGCTGCGCCGCGCGTCCGGCAAGCTGCGCCAGCTTGAAGAGCACATCCGCGAGCAGCCAATCACCGGCACGTATGGCATCGGCCACACCCGCTGGGCTACCCACGGTCGCCCTACGGAAGAGAACGCCCACCCGCACCGTGACTGTTCCGGCAAGATCGTGGTGGTGCACAACGGCATCGTTGAGAACTACCTCCGCCTCAAGAGCGAACTGCAGGGCCTGGGCCACAAGTTCCTGACCGAGACAGACACCGAGGTCATCGCCCACCAGATTGAGCAGGAGTTGAAGAACGGCGCCTCTGGACTGGTCGACGCCGTGCGCCGCGCCGCCAAGCGGCTTACCGGCGCTTTCGCAATCTCGGTGATCTCGGCGGACCTGCCGGACACCATCGTGGTGGCGCGCATGGGCCCGCCCGCGGTGATCGGCATCGGCAATCAGAATGGGGACGGCGGCGAGTACTTCGTCGCTTCCGACGTGCCGGGCATCCTGCACCATACCCGCGACTTTTACTTCCTGGCGGATGGCGATATCGCGGTGCTGACGCGCGCGGGCGTCGAGCTTTCCGACTTTGAGGGCAATCCGGTCAAACGGCAGATCACCCGCGTCGTGTGGGACCCGATCCAGGCGGAAAAGGGCGGCTACAAGCACTTCATGCTCAAGGAGATCTTTGAGCAGCCCCGTGCCGTGCGCGACACCACGCTGGGGCGCGTTTCCCTCGAAACCGGCCAGGTCTTTCTAGACCAGATGCAGATCTCGCCGGAGGAGTTTCGCGCCGCAACGCGCATGAACATCGCGGCCTGCGGCACCTCGTGGCACGCGGCGACGGTAGGCAAGTTCATGATTGAGCGGCTGGCCCGTCTGCCGGTCGAGGTCGACTATGCCAGCGAGTACCGCTACCGCGACCCGATCGTGAATGACACGGCGATCGGCCTGCTGATCACGCAGTCGGGCGAAACCGCCGACACGCTTGCGGCACAGCGCGAAATGCTCAGCAAGGGCTCCAAGACGATCGCCATCTGCAACGTGGTGGGAGCAGCCGTGGCCCGCGAGGCGCAGGGTGTGATCTACACGCATGCCGGCCCCGAGATTGGCGTCGCCTCCACAAAGGCCTTTACCGCGCAGCTCACCGCGTTGTTTGTGCT
This sequence comes from Acidipila sp. EB88, assembly GCF_003858395.1. Lineage (GTDB taxonomy): Bacteria > Acidobacteriota > Terriglobia > Terriglobales > Acidobacteriaceae > EB88. The sequence goes on from NZ_QWEV01000005.1 coordinate 1,299,114, forward strand.
GGCGCTCCACCTGGCACAGGTGCGCGGCACCATCACCGACGAGGAGAGCCGGCGGCTGGTCGGCGAACTGGCACTGCTGCCGGGCAAAATTGAAGCCATCCTGCGCACGGCAAGCCCACTGTGCCAGATCCTGGCAAAGAACTACAGCAACGCGCGGGACTTCCTGTTCCTGGGGCGCGGCGTGCACTATCCCATCGCGCTCGAAGGGGCGCTCAAGCTCAAGGAGATTTCCTATATCCACGCCGAGGGCTACCCGGCCGGCGAGATGAAGCACGGCCCGAATGCGCTGATCGACGAGACGCTCCCGGTAGTTGCGCTGGCGACGCGTGACACCAATGATCCGGGCTCGATGGTGCGCTACGAGAAGACGCTCTCCAACATCCAGGAAGTAACCGCGCGCTCCGGCAAGGTCATCGCGATCACCACGGAAGCCGACGACCAGGAAACCGATGAGGCAGTGTCGGAGCTGGTGCAGCTCGTGGATCACGTCATCACCATCCCGCCCGCGCCGGAACTGCTATTACCGGTCCTGGAGGTGGTGCCGCTGCAACTGCTGGCGTACCACATTGCCGTGCGCCGCGGCTGCGATGTAGACCAGCCGAGAAACCTGGCGAAGTCGGTAACGGTGGAGTAGCCGGAGTCCTGCTTTCCTGGGGATGGCTGGATGCGAAAGTCCTGACCTGTCGAGGCCGCCCTCAATGCGGTCTCTGGCCACCGCAGGCAGGCTGCTCCTGTGGCATCCCTGCGGCATCCCCAGCGGCGTAGCGCGCGCTGCAGGGCTCACTTACAATCCGATGGCAATAAAAACCAAGGCAACGCAGCGGCCGAACCAGTTTTGGCTTCCTAGTAACCAAAGCAATCCGGAGAAACGCATGCGCTTCACCAAGTCCGCAACTACGCTGTTCCCTGCCCTGTCCCTTCTTGCCCTCGCGCCGTGCGCCCTGCGGGCGCAGACCACGCAGCCTGCACTTACCGGGCCAGCCGCATTCACCGACTATCAGAAATCCCAGCCCGGCCTGGTGCACCACATCACCGTCGCCGACCTGCCTGAGCCCTATGCGACCCCGGGCGTCGATGCCGGGTCCGAGATCGTGCCGCGTCCCCAGGATGCTTGGCCCAAGGCTCCGGCTGGCTTCAAGGTCACCCAGTACACAACGGGCCTGGACCAGCCACGCCTGATCCGGACCGCACCCAACGGCGACCTGTTTGTGGCCGTGTCTTACAGCGACAAGATCATGGTCTTTCGCGGAGTCGGTCCCGACGGCAAACCGAAGCAGATCGCGACCTATGCCGAGCACCTGTCGCAGCCGTTCGGCATTGCCTTTTACCCTGCGAAGAACCCGAAGTGGATCTATGTCGGCAACACCGACTCCGTGGTGCGTTTCCCCTACAAAGAGGGTGACATGACCGCGAGCGGTGCACCCGAAAAGCTGGCGGACCTGCCCGGTGGCGGCAAGCTGCGCGGCGGCGGCCACTGGACGCGCGATATCGCCTTCTCAGCCGACGGCAAGCGCATGTTCGTGTCGGTCGGCTCGCACTCCAACGTGGATGATGCCGACACGCACCCCGCCGAGTTTCACCGCGCCGATGTGCTCGAGTACACCCCTGAAGGCAAGTTCGTGAAGGTCTACGCTTCCGGCATTCGCAACTGCGTGGGCGAAGCAATTCAGCCCGGCACCGGCGACTTATGGTGCTCCACCAACGAGCGCGACATGCTGGGCGACAACCTCGTGCCCGACTACATCACGCACGTGCAGGAAGGCGGCTTCTACGGCTGGCCCTGGTTCTACATGGGTGGACCGGCAGGCGGCAAGCAGGACCCGCGACTTGAGGGCAAGCATCCCGAACTGCAGTCCAAGGTCATCACACCCGATGTGCTGCTGCAGCCGCACTTTGCGTCGCTCGAGATGACTTTCTACACGGGCGCCGAGTTCCCCGCCGCCTACAAGGGGGACATCTTCGCTGCGGAGCATGGTTCGTGGAACAAGTCGCACCGCGCCGGGTACGAGGTGGTACTTGCACCGGTGCGGAACGGCAAGGCTACGGGCGATTTCGAAGATTTCCTGACCGGCTTTGTCACACCGGAAGGCAAAGTCTGGGGCCGCCCCGTGGGCGTCACCGTCGCCAACGATGGATCGCTGTTTGTAACAGACGATGGATCAGGCTCTATCTGGCAAATTCGCTATGTAGGCGCGTCGAGCTCGGGAGCCGCTGGGATGAGCGGAAGCAACTAGTCCTGGTGCATCGTGCGCCGCTCCATCACGATGGTAACTTTGGCCTAGTTTGGTCGTAACCCGATCTATCTACGGGAAATAACATGGAGGGACGAGTTTACTCATCCCTCTGTGGAGTCCCGGTTGACAACCCCTGTTGCGCCCTCAGCACCCGAATCCGTTCAAAGCGCCACGCCGGCACATGCAGGCACCGCGATCGGAGCCAAGGCTTCCAGCCGCTTCTATCGGCCGGAGCTCGATGCCCTGCGCTTCTTCGCATTCTTTGCTGTGTTCCTGACCCACGGCTTGCGGATTGATGTGACGCATGGCATCCTGCGCCACCACGCAGCGCTCGCCCAGGGCATTATTTTTCTGCACCGGGTGGGTGGCTTCGGACTCTCGCTGTTTTTCTTCCTGAGCGCGTTTCTGATCACCACGTTGCTGGTGATTGAAAAAGACCGCACGGGCGATGTCGATCTTAAGAGCTTTTACGTGCGCCGCATCCTGCGCATCTGGCCGCTTTACTTCTGCTACATCGCGGTGGCATTTGTGGTGGGGCACTACTGGGCGGATGCCGCCTTCAACGTGCGCGCCCTGCTTTCCTTCTACCTGCTCTCCGCCAACTGGTATGTGCTCACTGTCGGGCTGCTGACGCCGATGGTTTCGTTCCTGTGGAGCATCTCGGTGGAAGAGCAGTTCTACCTGGTGTGGCCCACAGTGATGCGCAAGATGACGATCACGGGCATGCGCAACTTCTGCATTGCGCTGATCGTGCTCGCGGTCGCCACGGCGGCCTACCTCGGCGCGCACCATAACAGCTTTATCCACATGTGGTTCAACAGCGCAGTGGAGATGCTGTTCTTCGCGGCCGGCGGACTGATGGCGCTTCGCTACGGCCTGCGCAAGCAGAAGGAATCGATGGCGATGGCGCTCGGCGGCCTCGTTGTCGGCCTCGGCTGCTGGGTGCTTGCGAATCGCTTGATTGGCTTCACGCTTGAGGATTCGCCGGAGTCGGGCAGGTACGCGGCAGTGGTGTACCCGCTCGTGGCGGCCGGCTCAGCCGCGCTGCTCTGGGCTTTTCTGCACATGCCCAAGTTCCTGATCCGCAGGGAGCTGGTTTACCTTGGACGGATCTCGTACGGACTATACGTCTTCCATGGCTTTGCGCTGCTGATCGGGGAGATCTTTGTTGGCCCGCATCTGCGGGCGCACCTGTGGCTGATCGTGTCTTTCCTTCTCTCCGTTCTGCTGGCGACCTTGTCGTATGAATACTTCGAAAAACCGTTCCTTCGCCTGAAACACCGCTTTGAGGTTGTGCACTCACGGGCGGCCTGACACTTCCACCTGCGGTATGCGTGCATCGCAGGCGGCGGCTCTGCAACAGAGACGCCGCCTGGCTTCGCCGGCAAGAGCATCCGGCAACCTGCCTGGTGCCCCGTTCTCTCCTGCAGTCTTCCCTGCTTCCCCTTTCCCTGGTCTGCACCCTCATCGTCCACCCCGATAGCACGGTCTGCATCCGGAGGCTGCGCTGCGGCGATGCTGTCCCTACTGCGTGCGTGTGAGTCGATCCTGACTGCAACAAAGTAAGGCTGCACGTAAGTGCTCTATCGAACTTACTAAGTCAGATCGCTTACATACCTTGGTTGGGTATTCGGGAGATACAAGAGCAGGAGTGTCGAATATATGGCATACGCCGTTCCAGGAACCCCGCAGGTTGCGCCGGGAGCAACCACGCAGGGAGCGTCAACGAAGAGCAAGTTCTACCGTCCAGAGCTCGATGCGGTGCGCTTCGTTCTCTTTCTGGGTGTTTTCATCAACCACGGCATGAACCACACACAAAGCGCGCTCTTTGCAAAAATCCCCTGGCTGGAGCTGTGTGTCCGCAGCTTTCACGACCTGTGCGGCTTTTCGCTCAGTTTCTTCTTCTTCCTGAGCGCCTATCTGATCACATGTCTGTTACAGATAGAGAAACATCGCACCGGCACTGTGCACCTGGCCAAGTTCTACAGCCGCCGCCTGCTTCGCTTGTGGCCGCTCTACATTGGCTTCATCCTGCTGATCGCCCTGCTTGGCCTCGGAAACCGGGACCTTGCCATGAGTCGTGGCGCGGTGGTGGCCATGCTGCTCTTCGTCGGGAACTGGTATGCCATTTTTCACCTGGGCTTTCCTTCCCCGGTGGTCAATCACCTTTGGAGCATCTCGGTCGAAGAACAGTTCTACCTGCTGTTTCCTTCGCTTACGCGCAGGTTCTCCAATGCGCGTATGCAGCAGCTCTGCGGGCTCGTATGCGCCGTATCCCTGGCGACCACATGGCTGCTCGTGCACAAGGGGGCGGGCCTGAACAGGGTGTGGCTTGACAGCCTTGTGCAGAGCATTTTCTTTGCCGGCGGGGCGCTCTACGGCTTTCATGACTCCCTGCGGGAGCATGCGAAATCGGCAAAGGGCGCGCTGCTCGGCATCGCCGCAGGCGTGGCTTTGTGGGCGGTGGCACAGGCCGGCAATGTCACCAGCCTGACGCGTCCCATGCATCCGTTCACCGCAACCATGGCCTACGCCCTGGCTGCGCTGGGCTGCGCCTGCATCCTGCGCGGCGTTCTCAAGGTGCCGTTGTCGTGGGTGCCCCGCTGGCTTGTGTACCTTGGGCGCGTCGCGTACGGGCTGTATGTGTTTCATGCCCTGGTTATCTATGGAGTGCAGAAGTACCTGGCGCCGCACATCCGCGTGCCGGGCCTCGGCCTGCTGCTGGAGCTGTTGCTCACGATCGCCATCGCCGTGCTTTCCTACGAGTTCTACGAGAAGCCGTTCCTGCGGATCAAGCACAAGTTCGAACTGGTGCACTCCCGCACCGCCTGACGCCCTGGTCTGGCGCAAACAGCGAAGGCTACCCTTGCGGATAGCCTTCGCTGTGCGTATTGCTCGGCGTGTTCGGCCACTGAAGGCCCGGAGTTCGCAGGAAGCCTAGGCTTCGGAAGAACGGGCGAGCCGTGGTCAGATCTGCATGATTTCGGCTTCTTTTTTCTTGCTCAGATCCTCAAGCCGCTTGATCTCTTCGTCGGTCATCTTCTGCACTTCGTCAAGAGAGCGCTTTTCCTCGTCTGCCGAGATCTTCTTCTCTTTGGCCGCGGCCTTGATCTGCTCGTTGCCATCCCGGCGGATGTTGCGCGCGCCGGTCTTGTGCTCTTCCAGCACCCGGGCCAGTTGCTTCACCACGTCGCGGCGACGTTCTTCGGTCATTGGCGGAACGGGCACGCGCACCATCTTGCCGTCGTTCTGCGGGTTGAACCCGTACTCCGAGGTACGCAGCGCCTTTTCAATCTCGTTGATCATGCTGGTGTCCCAGGGCTGGATCACGATCGAGTTGGCGTCGGGTGTGGTCAGCTGGGCGATCGCGCTCAACGCGGAGGGCGTGCCGTAATAGTCCACGCGCACGTTGTCGAGCATCTGGGTGCTGGCGCGGCCGGTGCGGATGCCCTGCAGGTTGTGCTGAAAGTCGGAGACAGATTTTTCAAGCCGCGTCTTGATCTGTTGGTACACGTCCTTGAGCGCGGGGATGGCAGCCATGGCAGATGGGGGCATGCGTGTCAGTGTCCTGTGGTGCAGAAATTCTTGAAACAACCTCTCTGATTGTACCCGCCGAGCCTGCCGATGGCAGCTTCTCCGGCGGCCCGGATACCCGCTCACAGGCGTCCACGGGCTGCCCTGCAGCGGGTGCCGCGCACTCAGTTTGAAGCACCGCTCCGGTCCGGCATCGATAGCCTCAGGCGCCTTTTTTCTGGACGGGCTTTACGCTATTCCGCAGGCCTGGTCTATGGCCGGCGCTACCGAGTGGGGCATTTGCTATGCGCCCTGTAGCGGCAGGCCTTCACGGGCTTCCTCCCTAAGTCGCCAATTGCACAGACGGTTCTTGCCTGCGCCTGTTTCCTTACAGGTCTGTGACCGTTCATCTGATTAACCCCAGCGACAACTCCTTCGGTACCGCCGTGATCACTCCTCGCTGGCTGTTTGTTCTCGCAGCTGCAACTCCATCAGAAGCAGGTGATCCAGTCCTGGTAGACGAGTCCATTGAGCAGGTGGACTTTGCGACGATTGCGCCCGGCGACATTGTGGGTATCAGCGTGCACACCGGCAATGCCCTGCGCGGGTACGAGGTGGGCCGACAGGCCCATGCTCGGGGTGCGTGGGTTGTGTATGGCGGCATCCACGCCACGCTCTACCCGGACGAGGTGCTGGCGCTGGGCGCAGCCCATGCCGTGGTCAAGGGCGACGGCGACATCGCCTGGGGCAAGGTCGTTCGCGACTGCATGGCCGGCAACCCGGGCCGGATTTACGAAGGTGGACGGATCGAAGGGCAGCAGTTCCTGGCTGGACGCTGGGACCTGATGCAGCCGGACAAATATATGTGGGCTTCGGTGCAGACGATTCGGGGCTGCCCCAAGCATTGCTCGTTCTGCTCGGTGTGGCGCACCGATGGGCAGCAGCCGCGGCAACGCCGGTTCCAGAGCGTTATCGATGAGATCGTGTCGCTCCGCCGGATCGGCTTCCGCTTTATCGCGCTGGCCGATGACAACTTCTACCCGGTCACGCTGACCGACCTGCGCCTTGCCCGCGAACAGAACAACCAGGCGCGCATCGATGAGCTCACGGCCATTCGCGCTGAGCGCTTCCAGTTGATGGAAGAGCTCGCCAAGCTGCCCCGGGACATGGTGTTCTTTACGCAGATCACGATGGAGGCTGCCGAGGACGGCGAGTACCTCGACGCCATGCGCAACGCCAATATCAAGGGTGCGCTGGTCGGGGTCGAGGCGGTGACGCCGGAAGGCCTCAAGGCCGTTTTCAAGGACTTCAACTACTCCGGCGAGGCACTGGCGAAGCAGTTGCAGACCTTCAAGAAGCACGGCGTGCATGTTCTGGGTTCGTTTATCTTCGGGCTGCCCACGGACAAGCCCGCGACCTTCGATGCCACGGTAGAGATGGCGCTCAAGTCGGGCGTGACCTTTGCGCAGTTCGTGATGATGACGCCGTTTCCCGGCACGGTCGACTTCGCCCGATGGGAGAAGGAGCAGGCCAAGCACCCGACGCTGGTCGGCGATATCCCGGTCACGCGGTACTGGCTGATCCCTACGGAAGTGCGGCCCAAGATGTTTACCCCGCACCCCTCCATGAGCGCGGAAGAGATCAAGACACGCACCCAGCTCGTGTGGGATCGCTTCTACAGCTGGTCAGCCGTGTGGGAACGGTCCGCGTGCACACCGACCCTGAAGTCCAGGGTCGCCTTCATGTTCCTGTCCAAGCTGTACCGGCAGATGTATGCCGGTACCGGCATCTCGACCGACAGTGCGCGCCGTAAGAAGTCCAAGAACACCGCACGATGGATGGCGAAGCAGACCAAACGCCTTTTTCAGGCCAAGCCCATGCCTGAACTGCAGTCGCCGCATTGGGAGCTGCCCGCAGGCCTGCTCGCCCCGGAAAACCACAACCAGGACCAGGGAAGCCCATTCGTCGTGATGCCCGGACGCTGAAGGGGAATCGAGCCGGGCGGCGATCGCTGCTCGGCTCGAGCGATGAGACGGCACATTGGTTATGACAGGGTGATCGCGACTTTGCCAATCTGCTGGTTTGACGCAAGGTACGTGTACGCCTGCTGGAACTGCTCGAATGGAAAGGTTTTCGCCAGGATCACCTTGAAGCGGCCATCTTCCAGGCGCTCGCGTACGTAGTCACACGCGGGCCCGAGCAGCTCGGGTGAAACGGTGATCTCGTGCAACGTGTACCCCTGCACCCGCAGGGATTTGCCCAGCGCCAGCATTAATGGAAACGGTGTGGGCTCGGTGGCGAGCGCGCCGTACTCGAAGATCGTGCCACTGTGCGCGCACGCTTCGGCAAGCTTCTCCACGTACGGACCGCCGACCGGGTCAAACACAAGGCGGGCGCCCTGGCCACCGGTGATCTCGTCCACGCGGGCCTTCAAATCTTCTTCCTCGGTCACAATCACGTGGTCCGCACCCTGCGCCAGCAGCGCGTCCCGCTTGTCGCTCTTGCGCGTTGTCGCGATAGCGATGCCGCCCTCGGCCTTGACGATCTGGATGGCCGCGATGCCTACGCTGCTTGAAGCGGCGGTGATCAGCACGAAGTCGCCCGTGGTGACCTTGCCATGCCGCACGAGCGCACCATAAGCCGTCAGGTACTGCATCCAGACCGATGCGCCTTCCGCAGCGGATAGCTTTTCGGGATAGCGGGCAAGCCGGCTCGCAGGCACCACGGCCTCCTCACCCAGACAGCCATACTGGTTCATCGAGAAGCCCGGCACCGTCGCAAAACGCTGGCCGATGATCGACGCATCCACGTCCGGTCCGACAGCGGTGACGACGCCGGCTATCTCGTAGCCGATGCGTGACGGCAGCTTTGCAGTCTCAAGGTAATACCCGCCAAGATACATGAGCTCTGCGCGATTCAGGCCCATCGCCTCCACGCGCAGTTTGACCTCACCCTGCGCGGGCGCACGCACGGCAATCTCTTCCAGCTTGAGCTCTTCCGGACCGCCGTTGTTGTGGAACAAAACTGCCTTGGACATGTGTCTATGTCTCCTGCAGCGTTAGATGGAGTCGGGGACGCGGAGGGTGCACCCTTGCGCATCAAGACATGGAGCCCGACCAGAACCGCAGCGAGGACCGAGCGAAGACGCAGGGCAGCAGCAAAGCTGGAGGGTTAGTTTGCAACCTATAAGGTGGCGCTGGTTAGGGCGGCGCTAGGCGTGCTGAGCGGCGGAGCCCGCCTGCTCGTGCGCGTGGTAGCTCGAGCGCACCAGGGGTCCACTCTCCACGTGACGGAAGCCCATCGCGAGCGCCTCGGTCTTCATAAAGGCGAACTCATCCGGCGTGTAGTAGCGCGCCATGGGCAAGTGGTCGCGCGAAGGCCGCAGGTACTGCCCGATCGTCAGCACGTTGGTCCCGACCGCGGCCAGATCGCGATACACCTCGAGCAGCTCGTGCATCTCCTCGCCAAGGCCGACCATGACACCGGATTTCGTGACAATCTCCGGCGCGAGTTCCTTTGCGTACTCCAGCAGCCGCAGCGTGCGCTCGTAGCGCGCGCCGGAACGCACCGCCCGGTACAGCCTCGGCACGGACTCGGTATTGTGGTTCAGGATCTCAGGGCGCGCATCGACCACGATCCTGATCGCCTCGGGATTGCCCTGGAAGTCGGGGATCAACACTTCCACCTGGCAGCCCGGGGCCTGGACACGGATTTGCTCAATCACCTCAGCAAACATACGCGCGCCACCCAGCACATCGTCATCGCGATTGACGCTGGTGATCACGGCGAACTTGAGATCGAGCTGCGCAACCGCTTCAGCCACGCGCCGCGGCTCATCGAGATCGATGGGCTCGGGACGGCCCTTGGGCACCGCGCAGAATCCGCAACGGCGGGTGCACAGGTTGCCGAGCATCATGAAGGTGGCGGTGCGATGCGACCAGCATTCGCCAATATTGGGGCAGTGTGCCGACTCGCACACGGTGTGCAGGTTGAGCGAGCGCGCCAGCTTTTTCAGATCGTGATAATTTTCGCCGGAAGGCGCACGCGCTTTGAGCCACTCGGGCTTGGGCGCGGGCTTGCGCGGGGAAAGATCGATCTGGATCAGGCCAGCACTCTGGGCTACGGTCGCCATCACGTTCTAGTGTAATGCTCCGGCGCCTGCACCATGGCAGACTTCTTCCGTGGCGCCGACCGGGCGGGGTGCCATGCGTGCTGAGCCAGCGTGCTCCGTCGTCTCCGCGCTATGCTGTGCGATATGGATTGCCTTTTTTGCCGCATCGCTGCCGGCGCCGTGCCGGTGCCCGCCCTGTACCAGGATGAACAGGTCTATGCCTTTCTCGACATTGCGCCCCAGGCGCCCGTGCATTTTTTAGTCATCCCTAAGCTCCACGTGCAGTCGCTGGCGCATACGGCGCGCGAGCACACGGCGCTACTGGGCCACATGCTGGCAGTGGCTGCGGAGCTGGCCGCGCGCGAAGGCCTGCTCGATGGCTTTCGCACCGTGATCAACAGCGGCGAGGACGGCGGCCAGACCATCGACCACCTGCACCTGCACGTACTCGGCGGCCGCCCCATGGGCTGGCCCCCGGGCTAGCCTGCCTCGCGCGGCCCGACGGAGAACAAACCGCCTGCGCGGCTGGCGGTCCCTTCGGGACGGGTACTTGCTTGAGAAAAGTAAACACCCCACGAAGTGGGCGCCTCCCGCGCAGAAGGCCTGCCGTTACCAGCCGTACTGTTCGGAGTGCAGCAACGCAAACGGCCCATGCGGAAGCTTGTCCGCATGGGCCGTTCTGTTGCTGCTGCTGAATTCGACGGTCGAGTTCTACGCCTCGACCATTTCTTCCTCTTCGGCAAAACCGTGCCGCCGCAACAGGTTGGGCAGGTTCTGCGAGAAAGCAGCCTTGGGCATCACCGAGTCACAGCCTGCCTCAATCGCCTTCAACTTCAAATCGCCCTGGATATGTTGCAGGAAGCCGATGATGGAAGTCCCGCGCTTGAGCTTGCTCTTGAGCTTAGGAATCACAGTAAGCGGCTTCGCATTCAGGTTGTTCAGATCGAACACGATCAGCGAGGGGCGCTCAGCCTCGGGGCTGTCAGTGATGCCGGCAAGCGTTTCTTTCTCGGCCTTGCAGAAACGAACCTTGACCCCGAGCTTGCGCGCGGTTTCCTGCATCTTGGCGACAACGAAGAGATCTTCAATGAAGCAAAGGATACGGGTCGGCGCATTTTCCAGCAGGGTGGCGACCGGCTCGGTCTCCGTGTAGTCGTTGCGCCCGTTCACATTGCCATTCGCATTGCCGTTTACATTGCGATAGTCCATGGTGGAGGGCGGTCCGTCGGCGATGTTGCCATTCACCACGCGGTACGAGTGATCCATCGGTCCGACAAAAGTGGTGGGGCCACGGCGCCCGAATTTGCCACCCTTGCGCCGACCATTGCCATTGTTGTCCTGGAAAGGTTCCGTCCCGAACCCACCGCGCGCGCCTTCACGGTTGCCGTCCGGACCCTCGTTGGTGCGGCTTTTCCACCCACCGCCACCGCTGCCGCCGTTGTTCTGGCGTGCCTGCCGGTTGTTGCGACCCTGCCCCTGGTTGCCGGGCTGCGGTGCAGCACTGTTGCTGCCACCTTCGCCGGAACCGGTGCGCTTGCGGCCGCTCTTGCGCTTGCTCTGCGTGTGATTTTGTCCGTGATTGTTGTTGCTGGGGGCAGGCGGAGCCTGCACGGGAGCGGCGGGAGCAGCGGCGGCAATCGTGTCTCCGCTGCCGCTGTTGTCTGCCTGTGTGTCCGGACGGGATTGGGCGGTGCCAGGTGCAGCGGCACCGTTCGCGCCAGGACCTTTTCCTTTGCGCCTGCGTCTGCGTCTGCGTCCGTTTGTGCTGCCTGGGCCTGCAGGGTTTGCTTCGCCTGCAGCCTGTGCTGGAACAGCCATGCTGCCAGCGCCATGTCCATCATCTCCGTAATGGGAGGAGGACTCTGTTTGTTCTGTGCTCATTCGTGCACGTCCCTCGTGCGTATCCTGCTGCCCTGGATCGGACGGCAGCGAATCCATGACTCTTCGATGATTGGCCGTTCGCGTCCACGCCTGCCCGTTGCAGGCAAGGTTTGGAAAGCTGACTACCGGATCCCTGCCGGCTTTCGCCGCGCCCATCCTCGTCAAGAAACTCCGGCTAGCGGATTGTCGGGGAGAAGGAGCTACTACTCAGGACAGGATGTGTGTGGCTGACAGGCCAAGGTCAGCCGACTGCGCTCGTACCACTTCCCTACGACGTATTCTACGTGCCGCCTGGTTCGGTGGCTGTAGCTTGCAGGCCTCATTGATTGCGCTTGTACCCTCGGGTTGCGCTTGACTCTCGGCGAGCGCATGCGCATCAACCGGCGAGGAGCGAAATAAGGCTAAGCCAGATACTACCCCGAGCCGCGTCCCCACGCAAGCACAGATCACCGGCCTGTCCCGGGTGATCCCCCGGGCGTCCTGTCCATGTGGGATTCGGTACGCCGTATGCGCGAAAGGGAGCAGCTGCAAGCCGCTCCCTTCCATACCGCTGGTGCAAATGGCCAGTCACTGGCCTCCTGAAGATGCCTTCGGACACGATCACTCCGAGGGCTTGCTGCACCCGGGGCGAGGCTGCCTCTTGTGGGCGCCTTCGTTCCGGGTGCTGGTACTGCTTAGCTGGGGAACCGGTCTGTGCCGGCTCTCTCCAAACGTCTCTGGCACTCTACCTATAAGCAATTTTTATGCCGAAGATGGATCTGTTTAGAGTCAGTGACTTAGCCGCCCTGGAAAAACACATTCTCCCGTTTTCCGTAGCAGTCGCCTGCAAAATATAGAGGCTTTTGTAGATTCGCGAGGGTCAACGCTGGCATTTCGGGCAGCTGTGCGTGCTGCGCCCGCCGATAATGGTGCGCCGGATGGGTGTGCCGCAGGTGAGGCAGGGCTGCCCTTTGCGGGCGTAGACGCGATGCTCCAGCTGGAAGAAGCCGCGTACCCCATCAGCATCCACGTAGTCGGAAACAGAGGAGCCGCCCAATGCAATGGCGTTCAGCAGCACCGACTGCAGCTCGGCGTGGAGCCTTCGCAGCCGCGGGCCTGAAACCTTGCCCGCCGCGAGCGAGGGGCGAATGCCCGCGCGATGGAGGCTTTCGTCTGCATAGATGTTGCCCACGCCGTGCAGCAGCGACTGGTTCAGCAGGGCGGCCTTGATGGCCAGCTTGCGCCCGCGGAACAGTGCAATGAACGCGTCCGCCGGGATCGACAGCGGTTCGGCGCCGGGGCCGGCAAACCCGCCCACGGTATCGAGGCGGCGCAGATCCAGCCGCCCGAACCGCCGCGCATCCACGAACCGCAGCTCGCGGCCTGAGTGCAGCACCAGCTGGGCGTGCGTGTGCGCTGGCAGGGGCACATCGGGCTGCGAGACCAGAAGCCTGCCGGTCATGCCAAGGTGCACAATCCATTCCGCCTCCGTGACCGCGGGAGCGTCTCCCGCAGGCGCGGCAAGATCCACCACGATGTGCTTGCCCACGCGGTGGACCCGCTGAATAGTGCGCCCGGTGAGCGCCTCTGCCATCTCCAGCGGCGGCGTTTTGAAGGGTTCAGGCTTGGCACTGAACCAGGCGGAGACAATCTGGTCTCCGGCGATGCGCGCATGTACGCCGTTGGCGACGGTCTCGACTTCAGGAAGTTCGGGCATGCTTGTTGGATTCTCCGGGCGGCGCCTGGGCACAGAAGTTGCAGCGTGGTGAGGTTTGATCGATCCTTTCCGGATCGTAAAAGCCATGAGCCTTGCGGATTGTCGGGTGCGCGTTGATGCGATGGACAGGTGCTCAGGTAGAGCGAACCCAGTACCGCGACACGGCCCCGCCCACGCCCTGCACCGGGTCCGTCCGCGGGAAGGGCAGACTGCTCATCCTGGCTCGCGCTTCGGCATCCGGTGCAGTGCGGCAGATATCCCAGGTCTGCTCCGGCGGATAGGCGCCGACTACGGCAAAATCATCGCTCTTGGACAGCTCGCAGTGGCCTGTGCCGGTGGGCAGCAGCAGGACATCGCCGGCGCGCACCTCCACTTCTCTGCCGCCGGGACCGCCGAGCACCAAGCGCGCCGAGCCCGCGGTGAAGCCCAGAACCTCGTGCGCAGTGGAGTGGTAGTGGTGAAAGGTGTAGACGCCGTTACGCCATTGGGGCGGCCAGCCATTGCGACGAAAAAGCACTTCAAAAGCCTGCGCCGGGTCGCTGCCAGCAACCGGCACGGCCGAGTGATAGAACAGCACCGGGAGCGCGGCATTGTTGGGGCACCAGCCGATAGGCCCGAGCGGGATCGCTTCGACAAGCAACTCAGGCGTGTCCGGCGAGGCATGCTCGTCAGTGCCGCGGGCGGTCTCTGCAGCAGTCGAAGCACCATGGAACGGGGCGGCGACCAGCCCGGCGGCAAGCAGACGATGGAAGCGGCGACGGCTCAGCTCGGCAGGCATACCCCGTGAGATGAGGGCACCGGGCAAACAGCGGCCAGCCGCTGGGGAGTTTCTACTGCAGGAGCTTTTCGAGCCGGTCCACCTCGACCCGGCTGCCCACGATCAGCGACGTGCGCTCGTGGATGCTTTCGGGGTTGATCTCCAGTACACGCCCATTGCCGGAGAGTGCACGCCCCCCGGCCTGCTCCGCGATCCAGGCAAGCGGGTTGGCCTCGTACAGCAGCCGCAGCTTGCCCTTGGGCTGCTTCACGGTCGGCGGATACAGGAACACTCCGCCCTTCAACAGCGTGCGATGGAAGTCGGCCACCAGCGAGCCGATGTAGCGCGAGGAGTAGGTTTGGCCGAGGCCGCCGGTACGCAGTTCCGTCAGGTATTGCTTGTACGTCTCCGGGAAGGTGTCGTAGTTGGCCTCGTTCACGGAGTAGTACGCACCCTGCTCCGGCATCTTCATGTTGGCGAAGGAGAGCACGTAGGCACCGATGGCGGGATCGAGCGTGAAGCCGTGCACGCCGTTGCCGGTCGTGTACACAAACACGGTCGACGGCCCATACACCACGTAGCCGGCAGCTACCTGCTTGGTGCCGGGCTGCAGCAGGGCATCTTCGACGCTGACGCCGTCAGGGCGGCGGAAGATCGAAAAGATGGTACCCACGTTGACATTGACATCAATATTGGAGGAGCCGTCGAGCGGGTCGAACACGATGATGTACTTGGCCTTGTCGCCCGAGCGATTGAAGATGACCGGCTCGTCATTTTCTTCCGAGATCAGGGCGGCAACGGAGTCGCGCATCCCGAGGCAGTGCAGCATGGCCTCGTTGGCAAACACGTCCAGCTTCTGCTGGGCCTCGCCCTGCACGTTGGTTGCGCCGGCCGCGCCGTAGACATCGTTAAGGCCGGCCTTGCGGATCTCGGCGGCGATCATCTTGGTGGCGAGCGTGATGCCGGACAGCATCCACGAAAAGGTTCCTGAAGCTTCGCCGGACTGCTGCTGCTGCTCAAGGATATGGCTTTGAATCGTCGTGATGATTGGGCTTGGCACGTTCCAAGACTATCAGTGCGGGCAACGCCGGCAGCCCCGTTCGCAACAGAAGATCCGCTTTGGTGAAAACTTGTGCCGGCACGGAAACAGGGCACCCGGATCGCCGCATCCCACACTGTATGAGCAAAGAACTGAACATCCAGACGCAGACGAAGTTCGGCGAAGCGATCAACAGCGGCAACCTGGAGGCGATGCGTGAGCTCGTGTCCCCCACCGTTGTGGAGCACGACCCGGGACCAACCCAGGGCCCAGGCGCGCAGGGGTACATCGATTTGTTCACCGAGATGCGCACGGCGTTCCCCGATCTGAAGGCCAGTCCCGAGCACATCACGGCGGATGAAGATACGGTCGCCATGGCGTACACGATCACCGGGACCCATGAGGGCGACTTCCAGGGCATCGCCCCCACCGGCAAGAAGATCAAGGCCCGCGGCGTCCAGATTGCCCGCTTTGAGAACGGCAAGATGGTGGAACGCTGGGGGTCATCCGACGAACTCGGCATCCTCAAGCAGCTCGGAGTGGAACCCAAGAAGCACGAAAGCATCTTGGAAAAGCTGGGCGTCAGCTAGCAGAGGTCTTCTTTACCGGCGGGCGGAACGCGCGTGGACGCGCCTCACTCGCGAGAGTCCCGCAGGCGTGGGTAGCGCGAGCGCTTGCCACAGGCACTATCCAGGAGGAGCCGGGCAGAAGCCCGCTTCTGTCCCGGATCATTCCTAAAACGGGTGGCGCGCCGTCGGTGCGCTGCCCGGCGCCGGCCGGTGGCGCGTTATATCATCGTGTCTGGAGTGCGTGCCCCCATGGCGCGCCAGCCACCATGCCTGAACCGCGTGTTGTGCAAAGCTCCGACCCATTCTGAAGAAAACGAGCATGCGCCAAACCAGATGCGAGCAAAAACAGCAATTATTCTCGGCGCCCAGTGGGGCGATGAAGGCAAAGGCAAGATCGTCGATGTGCTGAGCGGCAGCTTCGACGTGGTAGCCCGGTACGCCGGAGGCCATAACGCCGGACACACCGTCATCATCGGTGGCAAGAAGTTCATCCTCCAGCTGGTACCCTGCGGCGTGCTGCGCCCGGACTGCCAGGCAGTGATCGGCAACGGCGTCGTGCTCGACCCCATGGCCTTCCTGAAGGAGATCAACAAACTGCGGGACCTCGGCGTCGACGTCGATACGCAGCTTAAGGTGTCCAATCGCGCACAGGTCATCCTCGAATACCACCGCATGATCGAACTCGCCGCGGAAAGCGCGCCGGGCCGCCAGAAGATCGGCACCACATCCCGGGGTATCGGCCCGGCCTACGAAGACAAAAGTGCCCGCAATGGCCTGCGCGTTGTAGACCTGCTGAACAAGGACCTGCTCAAGACGCACATCGAGAATGCCTGCCGCGAGAAGAACACCATCGCCCAGGCCCTGTTCGGCACGCACCCGCTGGACCCGGCCAAGATGTACGACGACTATGCCGCGGCCGCCGAGCAGCTGCGCCCCTTCGTGACCGATACCGCATCGCTGCTGAACCGCGCCATCGACGAAGGCAAGAGCGTGATGTTTGAAGGCGCGCAGGGCACGATGCTCGACATCGACCACGGCACCTATCCGTTTGTGACCTCGTCGTCCGCAACGGCCGGCGGCGCAACCACCGGCACCGGCGTCGGCCCGACGCGCATGGGCACCGTGATTGCAGTCACCAAGGCCTATGTCACGCGGGTGGGCGAAGGTCCGTTCCCGACCGAGATCCACGACGATGCGGGCGCGGTGCTGCAGCGCCGCGGTGCGGAGTTTGGCGCGGTTACCGGGCGGCCCCGCCGCTGCGGCTGGCTGGACCTGCCGCTGCTGCGCTACTCCAACATGATCAATGGCACGGAGTGGCTGGTGGTGACCAAGCTCGATGTGCTGGACGAGCTGGCGACGATCCCGGTCTGCGTGGGCTACGAAATCGACGGCAAGCGCACCGATACGATGCCCGCCGATGTGCGCGGTCTCGAGTCGATCAAGCCGATCTACACCATGCTGCAGGGCTGGCAGCAAAGCACGGAGCAGGCCCGCTCGTATGACGACCTGCCCCAGCTCGCCAAGGATTACCTGTACTTTCTGGAGCAGGAGTCGAACGCCAGGATCGGCATGATCTCCACCGGGCCGGACCGCGATCAGACGATCGAGCTCCCTGCTTTCCGAACGGCTCTCCGCACTCTGCATGCCTAAACAAGGCAAAGGCTAAGGACATCCCCATGGCAGAAACAGTCAGCTTTTTGGTACGGCTCCGCTTTGCTCCTGAAGATCGTCAGGATGTCACGGAGTTTCTTCGTCAGCTGGCCGTGGAGTCCCGCAAGGAGCCTGGCTGCCTCACCTACATTCCGCACTGGAGCGAGGCAGCCTCCGACACGGTCCTGATCTACGAGCAGTACCGGGACCGTGCTGCCCACGATGCC
Organism: Acidipila sp. EB88; assembly: GCF_003858395.1. Lineage (GTDB taxonomy): Bacteria > Acidobacteriota > Terriglobia > Terriglobales > Acidobacteriaceae > EB88. The sequence continues at coordinate 1,316,791 of NZ_QWEV01000005.1, forward strand.
CACCGCGCGACCAAGCACTTTGAGAAGTACGCCGTGGGTGGCTTGTACCAGCGTATGCGCGAGCGCGCGGTGGAAGATCTTCACGTCGTGGCCTAGTTCGTGGTGGCCTGGTTCGTCGCGGCCTGGTTCGGGCCGGCCACGGTTCGGGTACACTGCGGTCACCTGTTCCAGCTTTGACCCGGGGGCGTACATTCATCGCATGGCGCTCCCGTATCCATCCAGCGGCTCTTGTGCCCGAGCGGTTAGCGTGGTGCTCCCGCGTCGTTTCTGTCGTGCCCTGCGCCCCGAAAAAGACATGGCGATACCAGGCTGTGGCGGCGGTGAACCACTGCCCATCGGAACGAGGGGCGCATCCCTGGCCATGACGGCGGTCATCGTTGCCATGCTGTGCTCCGCCTGCCCTGCGCAGGTGGTGCACCTGCCGATTGGCAAGAACAAAGGCGCCGAGCATAAGCAGATTGAGCAGCTCGAAAGCCAGTGGCGCGAGGCTGCGCTGGCCGGGGATACCGCCACGCTGTCCACCATGCTGGCCGAAAGCTACGTGGGCATCGGCCCCGACGGAACAATCGCCAGCAAGACCGAGGATCTGCAGGCACGAACCTCCGGCCTGGAGCACTTCAAGACGCTGAAGATTGAGGAAGAAAAGATTCGGATCTACGGCACCACTGCCGTGGTCACGTCCAAGGTCCATGCCGAGGGTATCTACGCGGGCCAAGCGGTATCCGGCGAGTATCGCTACACGCGCGTGTGGAACCTGTCGCACGGGCAGTGGCATATTGTGAGCTTTGAGGCCAACCGGGCGCATGATGCGAGCGAGCGCCGGTAGTCGCTCTTCTGCCGTCCCCTACACCCGTGCCGCGAGGAGCAGGCTTGCAGACCACCTGAGTCAACCCTTGTTCTGGAAGATCTGACCGGCAAGCACTGCATCGGCAATGACGGCCGCCTCGACCATGGAGCGCACGGCATGCACCCGCACGATGCTGGCCCCATACAGAACCGCTGCTACCGAGGCTGCGATCGTGGCGTTGTCGCGCGAGTGGGTCGGCGCGTCCGCGCCCCCGTGCAGCGGCGCCAGGGTGCGGCCCAGAAATGACTTGCGTGAGACCCCGACCAGCAGCGGCCTGCCGAGCGCGAGCAGCGCCGGCTGTGCGTGCAGCAGGTGGTAGTTCGCCTGGAAGGCCTTGCCAAACCCGTAGCCAGGATCGAGCACGATGCGTTCGGCGGCTATGCCCGCGGCATCGGCAGCCTGCAGGCGTTCCTGTAGGCCTGCGAGAACAAGTGGCACTACCTGCTCCGGTACCAGCGCAGGCAGGGTTCGCCACTCGTCAGGGCGCCCCCGGGTGTGCATCAGCACAATGCCGCACCGCTGCTGCGCACAGGTAGCAGCCATCTCCGGGTCCCACAGAAAACCACTGACATCGTTGACGATCTCTGCGCCTGCTGCCAGCGCCGCGCGTGCGGTGGCGGCACGGTAGGTATCGACAGAAACGATGGCCTCGGGCCGCTCCCGCAGCAATGCTTCCAGCACGGGAAGCAGGCGATCCTGCTCCTCGGCCGTGGAGATCGCGGCCACACCGCCCGCACCGGAGCCGGGCCGGGTCGACTCCGCCCCGAGATCGAGGAGCGCGGCACCCTCATCCAGCAGGCGCAGCGCATGTTCCACGCCCCGGGCCACCATGCCGCCCTGCGCCTCCGACTGTCCGGCATCGTGGCTGCCGGTTGGTGTGGCATGGAGACCGTCTCCCGAAAACGAGTCGGGCGTCACGTTGACGATGCCCATCACCAGCGTGCGCTCTCCGAGCACAAGGGAGCGGGAGCGCAACGGCCACGGCTGCACCGCGCGGACGTGAGGGGTCGCGATGGCAGCACCTGCGCTGACGGCTGAACCGCGGTCCGTCCCGGAAAGTCGCTCGCTCTCTGTCATTGACGGCTTCGATGCTATACCGGGAGCGGTTTGCTATGGTGTGTGGCAGTATGCGCATCCATCCGCTGGCCCCCAGCGTCGCCCTCCTGCTTTGCCTTGGCATCGTCTGCGCACACTCCGTTGCGCACGCACAGAGCGCAGCATCGGGCGCCACAGCCAGTGCGGGACCTGCCGCCGCACGACTGGACCCATTGCTGTTGAGCACCCCGGCTGCCGCGCGCGCCCACTGGGGCGTGTCGATGGTGGATGCCGCCACCGGGGCGACGCTGTACGCCCGGAACGATGCGCAACTGCTCGAACCCGCGTCCAATGCCAAACTGTTCACCACCTCCACGGCACTGGCCCTGCTGGGACCGTCCTTCACGATGGCCACGCGCGTGGTGGCAGAGGGCGAGGTGGACGCCGCGGGCACCCTGCACGGCACCCTGCGCCTGGTAGGCGGCGCCGATCCCACGATGTCGGGACGCGTCTACCCATACGCCGGCCACACGGATCGCTCCAACCCTCCACTGGCTGCGCTCGATGCGCTGGCAGCGCAGGTGCTGGCGAGCGGCATCCGCGCGGTGGACGGCAATGTGCTGGCCGATGACACGCTGTTCCCCGATGAGCGGTACGGCTCCGGATGGGGCTGGGATGACCTGCAATGGGAGTACGGCGCCCCGGTATCAGCGCTGGTGATCAACGACAATGTGCGCTATCTCACGATCGCGCCGGGAGCGTCGGCCGGCATGCCCGTCACCGCGAGCTGGCTGCCGGAGATTTCCCAGGCGAGCGGCACGGCTGGTGCTGCTGTCACCGCGAGCGGCAGCGGAGTTTTCGCCGACAACCTGGATATCACCGCTGTGACCACCCCGGCCGGCACTGCGCCCGCGCTGGGCGTCGCCCGGCCGCCTACCGGCGGGGCGTTGCGCGTGTATGGCTCCCTGGCCGCGGGCGGCGCACCCGTGCATCTCGCCATCACGCTTGAGGACCCCGCGCAGTTCGGCGCCCGGGCATTCGCTGGGGCGCTGGCCACGGCGGGAGTCGCGGTGCGGGGGCAGTCGCTCGCGGTGCATCGTGCCCCGGTCGATACGCAATCCTTTACAGCGGAGACACACACGCCGGTGCCGCTCCTTGCGCTGCCGCCCGCCGCCACCTCGCTCGACGGCTGGACACCCGCAAGCACCGCAGGCGCCGCGACCCGCATTGTCGCCGCCCGCAGGTCGGTGCCGTTGAGTGACATTGTGACGGTGACGAACAAGGTCTCGCAGAACCTGCATGCGGAGCTGCTGTTGCGCCTGCTGGGCCGTGCAGAAGGCGCGGATGGCGCGGCCGCCGGCGGGGCCCGCGTGGTGCGCGGCTTCATGACCACGCAGGTCAACCTCGCGCCGGAAGACTTCCTGCTTTACGACGGTTCGGGGCTTTCTACCAAGGACCTGGTGACGCCACGCGCATTGACCACGCTGCTGCGCTACAGCACGACGCAGCCCTGGGGCCCGGTGCTTCGCAACTCGCTGCCTTCGAGCGGAGTGGATGGCACACTGTCCGGCCGCTTCCCTGCGCTACGCGGCCGCGTGCAGGCCAAGACCGGGACGCTGGGGGAGGTGGATGCCTTAAGCGGGTTCCTCACCACTGACAGCGGACGGCTGGTGATCTTTTCCATCCTGTGCAACGACTACCCGGGCACCGGGTCACGCCAGGTAATTGATACGCTGCTGCAGGCGGCCGCGAGCAGCTTCTAAAACCGCCTGCGCGGCTGGCGGCCACTTCGTGGGGGTGCTCTACGCAGTCACTTCTTCAGCCTGGCTGCCGTGGCATCCACGTCGAAGTCGTCGGGCGCGACGGGAACGTTGTAGAAAACGTGCGTGAGGTAGCGCTGCGAGGTCATGTCGCCATTGTGCGAGTAGGTCTCGCTCAGTGGCGTGGGCAGGCCGTCCACCGGGTGATAGTCGGCGAACTCCACCGCATCCTCGTTGTTGTCCTTGTAGAGCGGGTCACGCCACGTGAACGCGATGCGGAACGGCAGGTGCGTTTCAGTGTCGAGCTGCAGAGTGATGTTGTCATTGTTGCTATCGAGCAGCGTCAACTCATCCACCAGGTGCCGCCCGGACATCTTCTGCCCGCCCGAGAAAAACACCGTGCCCGGCTCATGCCACCACACGCGCACCGCTTCGTCGAGCGAGTGATCGCGCCGCCGGAACACGCTCAGGTACTCCTCTGGCGGCAGCTGGCGCTTGCCGCGATAGGTGATCTCCCAGTCGATGTCGGGGGTCAGGATCGTGACCACGTCATGCTTCTTGGTGAACTCGGTACGCTGCAGGCCCGGATCTGTGCGCGAGACGGGCACAGTCCGCAGCGAGCGGAAATCGCCGATCGAGCCGGTCGGCTTGCCCTGGAAGAAGCCCGAGGTACGGCCCTCCTGCACGACGTTGTGGATCGCAAGCCACTTGGCCCCGCCGAGCGCGTCCACCATCTGCTGCATCAGCGCGATGGCCTTGGGATCGCTGCCGCTGGCATCCTGCGCGGAAGAAGCGGAAGAAGTGGTTGCGCTCGAGGCTGGAGGCGCGGGGTTCACAGCCTGTGCGGCAACTGAATGAGCTACTGACATCGCTGTAAAAAGAAGAACCGCGCTGGCGGCTTCGAGCAATCGTTGTGTCCGCATCTAGCCCACCAGCACCGCGCCGCCGTTCACATTCAGGATTTCGCCTGAGATGAACCCGGCCCACGGCGTGCACAGAAAAAGAATTGGCCCTGCGATCTCGGCGGGCGTTCCGACGCGGCCCATCGGGATCGTCCCGAAGATCTTCGCCCTGCCGGCCTCGGATGCTAGAGCGGGCGCGGACATGTCGGTCGCGACCCAGCCCGGCGCTACGCAGTTGGCCGAGATGCCAGAGCCGGCAAGCTCGCTCGACAGGCTCTTGGTGAGCGAGATCAGGGCTCCCTTGGACGCGGCGTAATCCGCGTGGAACGCCTCGCCTCGTTGCGCTGCCGTGGAGGCCACCAGCACCACGTGGCCGCGCCGGCCATCAGCATCCGCATCCTGCTGCTTGAAGCGGGCAACCGCCGCCTGCAACAGCCCGAACACGCTGTCGAGGTTAATGCCCATGGTGCTGCGCCACTGCGCATCCGCCATCGTCTCGATGGGCGCATCGTGCGAGGGCCATACCCCGTGGTTCACCACCAGCGCATCCAGTCTTCCCCATGCGGCTGTGGCTGTCTCCACCAGCGCACGGCCTTCTTCGGCCGCGCCCAGCTCCTGCCGGATCGCGCGACACCGATCCGTGCCACCGCACTCGGCGACCAGCGCCTCGGCCGCATCGTTCGCGGCGCGGTAGTTGAACACCACGCGCGCACCTGCCTGCACAAACAGCCGCACAGTTTCCGCACCGATGCCACGTGAGCCACCGGTCACCAGCGCGACCTTGCCATCAAAGCGAAGCTCCACACTCATGCCTTCCAGCATAAAGCGCAACGCGCCTCGACCGACCAAGGCTTTACACGCGCTTCAAACGGATCGGACCCCGGGCATGCGAGGGATCGACCGGATGGCCGCCCTGCGTCACCACGAGCCTGCCCGCGGCATGCAGGCGCCGGGCCGCCGCGCGTGCCGGCTCCATCAGGTGCTCCCATGCGGCGCGCTCTTCGCTGCCTGCGACCCGCCGGGCTGCTTCCGACGGACAGATCGTCTTGCCCGCTCCGCGCTCGGCCAGCAGCGTCAGAATCGCCGTTTCCAGCGCTGCGTCCTCGGTCGTGGCCGCGCCGGACTTCGCCCGCTTACGGCAGCCGTCGCTGCAGTAGCGCACCTCGTCCCAGGAGCGCTCCCACTTTTTGCGCCAGGTGATCTCGCGCCCGCAGACCACACACGGCTTGGATGGAACTTGCATGAGAAGTAAGAAGCGAAAACCGCCTGCGCGGCTGGCGGCCACTTCGTGGCCGGTATTCCGAAAATCAAAAACATGCCAGGAATGGGCCTCCTCCCGCGCAGAGGCACTTAGGATGTTGCCATGCGCATCCTGTTCCTGCTTCCGCTGCTTTTCTGTTCCATCACAGCCCACGCCCAGCAATGGGCAATTGCCATTCACGGCGGCGCGGGCGAGGCGGAGTGGGAGCACATGGATGCAGCAACTGCCTCGGCGTACCACGCGTCGCTCGCCCGGGCACTGGCTGCCGGCTCGGCGGTGCTGGCGCGGCATGGCTCCTCGCTCGATGCGGTGGAGGCTTCCATCGAGGTGCTGGAGGACGATCCACTGTTCAACGCCGGGCGCGGCTCTGCGTTTGCCGCAGACGGCACCAACGAGATGGACGCCTCGCTGATGAATGGAGCGACGCTCGAGGCGGGCTCGGTGGCAAGCGTGCACTTTACCCGGCACCCCATCGCGTTGGCCCGCGCCGTGATGGAGCACACGCCATACGTGATGATGGTGGGCGACGGCGCGGACGCCTTCTCGCGCACGCAGCGACTCGAGCAGCAGCCTCCCTCGTTCTTCTTTACTGAAATGCGCTGGCAGGAGTTTGCCGGGGTGATGCGGGGGAGCGGACGTCCCGTGCCGCCGCGACCGGCGGGTGTGCCACCTGCCCCCGCGCACGGCGGCATGGCGATGCTGGCCGGGCCGCGCATCTTTGCGCACCGCTATGGCACCGTCGGTGCGGTGGCGCGGGATGCCGATGGACACCTCGCGGCTGCTACCTCAACCGGCGGCATGCAGGGCAAACTCCCGGGCCGGGTGGGTGACTCGCCAATCATTGGCGCGGGTACCTACGCGAGCGATCACGCCTGCGCCGTATCCGGCACAGGCGTGGGCGAGTACTTCATCCGGCTCACGCTGGCACGCCAGGTTTGCACGCTGGTGGAGCAGGGCAATACACCACAGCAGGCGGCCGACCAGATGATTCACCACGAACTGCCCGCGCTCAAAGGCGGTGAGGGCGGGGTGATCGTGCTGGCGAAATCCGGGCTGCCCGTGTGGAGCAACAACACGCTGGGCATCTTTCATGCGCAACAGGTACAAGGCGCGGCGCCCGAGGTCTGGGTCAGGTAGCGCCCCGCTTTCCAGAGCCTGCGGCGGGACACCTCGCCCCAAAACACGCATACTGGACTGGTATGTCCGACGCATCGTTGAAGCAAGATTTTCTTCCTGTGGATGAGCAGCTCGACCTTCTGCAAAAGGGCGCTGCCGAGATCATCCGCGTCTCGGATCTGCGGGAACGGCTCACCCGGTCCCGCGCCAGCGGCACGCCGCTGCGGGTCAAGGCCGGTTTCGATCCGACCGCGCCCGACCTGCACCTGGGCCACACCGTGTTGATGCGCAAGCTGCGCCAGTTCCAGCTGCTGGGCCACCAGGTGATCTTCCTGGTCGGGGACTTCACCACGTTGATCGGCGACCCCACCGGCCGCTCGGTCACCCGTAAGCCGTTGACCCGCGAACAGATCAATGAAAACGCCGCCAGCTACACCGACCAGGTGTTCCGCATCCTGGATCGCGACAAGACCGAGGTTCGCTTCAACTCTGAGTGGCTCGACCAGCTCGGATTTGAAGGCATCATCCGGCTTGCCGCCAAGTTCACCGTTTCGCAGATGCTGGAACGCGACGAGTTTCACAAACGCTTCCAGGAAGAGAAACCGATCTCGCTGCATGAGTTTCTGTACCCGCTGGCGCAGGGGTACGACTCGGTCGCGCTCAAGGCGGATGTGGAACTGGGTGGCACCGATCAGAAGTTCAACCTGCTGATCGGGCGCGAACTGCAGCGCCACTACGACCAGCCTTCGCAGATCGTGCTGATGACCCCGATCATCGAGGGGCTCGACGGCGTGCAGAAGATGTCGAAATCGCTCAACAATGCGATCGGCATCCACGAGCCGGCCGCCGAGATGTACGGCAAGATCATGTCAATTTCAGACACGCTGATGTGGCGTTTCTGGACGCTGCTGACGGACCTGCGCCAGAGCGAAATCGAGGCGATGCAGGCAGAGGTCGCGACCGGCACGCTGCACCCCATGGAAGCCAAGAAGCGCCTCGCCCGGACCATCGTGGCCGGCTACCACTCGGCCGAGGCGGTGCGCGAGGCGGACGAGGGCTGGGCGCGGCAGTTCCAGCGGGACGAGCAGCCTGAGTACGTGGAAGAGATTGGCGTCATGGCCGAAGACGTCGGCTGGACCGGCACGATCGCAGCGGACGGCCGTCGTGAGTCGGGACAGATCCGCGTCGATAAGCTGCTGGTGCAGCTTGGCATGGCCGACTCAGGAACAGACGCCAACCGCAAGATCAAACAGGGAGCCGTGCGCATCGGCGGCGAGGTGCACAGCACGCCGCATATCCCGGTCGGTCCCCTGCCGGAGACCCTGGTGATCCGCGTGGGCAAGCGCATCCGTGCCTCGTTGATACAGCCGTAGCGGACGCCCGGGCTCGTTCATGACCCGCCACGAAGCGATCGCCAGCCGCGCAGGCGGGCGCCCTGCTTTGAGCCCTGGCTTAGGCTAAGGAGCAGGTCTGGGCGCCGCAGCCATGGAGGTGTCCGCCACCCCGGCCTTGGTGAGCGACGCCCCTGGGGGCGGAGCGGCGGGTCCCGAGCCTGCCGCGGGCACCGGTCCGCGCCGGGCGTGGTGGTTGCCGGCACTGTTCCTGCCCCCTTCCACCGATACGGTATTCACCACGGATGGATCGTCGCGCAGCTTCACAAATACCTGGCCATTGGCGACGTGCGGCACCTCGAGGGTGTTGGCAGCAAAGCCGTCCGGCACCGTCACCATGTGGGTGAACTGGGCATCGGTCGCCACCGATTCCAGCAGGAACAGGCTCGTCCCGGTGAGGGTGCAGTTCTGCGCGGCATCGGGCGGGCAGGTGTAGCTCTGCAGGCTGGGCAGGCGCACCAGGGTCGCCAGCGGCAGCCAGTCGCCCATGGTTCCGTCCGCCATCACCGGGCGCAGGCGCAGGCGGCCAAAGGCAGAGTTCCCGAAGCTCTTTGCGGGATCGAGCGTGGCGATCGCGGTTTTCGCGTCCTGCAGGACCAGCTGGCCGGTCTGCAGGCTGAAGGTTGCCGAGGCGAGCCCGTCCTCCGTCGCCACCTCGATCGATTCGCCCTTGGCAAACACCGCCGGCTGCTGCGACTTGATGGCGAAGGTCAGCTTGCCGTCCAGGGGAAGCTGGTCGGCGCTGCCCAGCTTGAGGGCCAACGTGGGCGCAGGTTGGGCAGCAGCGGCGAGCTGCACATTCTTGTTGATCAGCGCGACCGAGGGGCGAGCTGCATCGATGGTGACGGCAACCGGCACCACGCGTCCGTCCTTGAGGGTGGCATTGGCAATGGAGTGCGATCCTGCCGTCAGTGCCGCAACCGGGTCGATCGCAGCCGCAGCCGGGGCCGCTGTCGCTGCTGCAGGCGCGCCGGCGCCCGCAGCAGCGGGAGGCGTGGGCTTTGTGGCAGGCGCCATCAACTCCAGCTCGTCCACTGTGCCGGTTCGGGTCAGCTTGCCCGGCATGAAGCGGATGCCATGCAGCTCGAGCGAGGCGACTCCATCGAGGCGGGTGCCGGTGAGTACGCCTCCGCGATCCCCGGAGTGCATGGTGAACGCCTCGTACTTGCCTGCCTCGGCAAAGCTCGCGGTGCTCACGGTTTTCGGATCCTTGAGGCCAGCCTGCTTGATCGACACGGTAATGGGACCGGGCTGCGCATCCTTCAGCGGCAGCGTGGCCACAATTCCGTCCGCTCCATCCGGCTTGAACGTCGCCTTTTGCGGCTTGCCGCTGGCGTCGGTGTAGTTCACTTCGTCCACACAGGCAGCCGCATCCGACCGCAGATGCAGCTCGTCGTCCCGGCCGACCACCAGCGCATTCTTGTCGGCGTCCGCGACGGACCAGTCATCGCCGTTGGTGGAACGCAGCTTGAACGAGGGTCCGGTGTAGGCGTCGAAACCCCAGTACCCGCGTACCCCGGCCTGCACGTCGTTGCCCAGGGCCGCGTTCTGCAGCACCGGGGCCGGCACCACGAACCCTCCCTGCGCCGCGTCGGGCGCGGTTGGCAGGTCCACGGTCTTGCCGTTCTTATCCGCCAGGTGCAGCGTCAGGCCATGTCCATAGTCGGTTGCGAAGATCTCCGGAGCGCCATCGACCGGCAGCACCAGCGGCGCGCGCTGCATGCAGAACACCTGCTTGGGGTCGACGGGATGCAGCGCCGGTGGCTTGGCAGCCATCACGGGTGGCAGCGCCACGACCAGCACAGACTTGGGGTTATGGAAGGATGGCGGCGCGTTGAGCCACAGGTTCATCTCCACGTTGGTGTCGGAGGACAACGCCGGAATGTACTGAAACTGCGCCGTGTGGATGCTCGACAGGATGCGGGCGATATCGAAGGCGGCGGAGATGTACGGGTCGTACAGACCGGAGGCCATGCTGGTGGTGGAGCCGGCCTGCAGCGCGAGATCGCTGGTAGGGCCATTCAGCAGACCCTGGGCCGTGCTGCTGCTGCCGTTGTCGAGGATCAGAGCGCTCTGGCTCTGCTGCAGGCAGGCTGCCTGCTGGTCTGCCGGGCGATTAAAGCAGTCTTGGTTCACCTTGAGAGAGAGTGACCGGGCCAGGGTGTTGGACTGGTCCTTGACCTTGTCCGGGTCCGCGATGCCAGCCACCGCATGGATGTACTTGTTGATACGGTCGCGGTCCAGGCTGGCCGTGTTCAGGTCCTGCGAGGCGCGCACAAACGCGCCGGGCCGTCCGCGCACCGCGTTCTTCAGGGTCGAGAAGTCACCACCGGTCTGGGGGGCAAACAGGATCACAACCTGCTCGGCGCCGGGAGGCACGACCAGGTAGCTGCCCTCGTCGATAACCTGCTTGTTCCATGCCTCTACCTTGGTGAACCAGTCATCGGGCGGCGGGTTGGTGGAACCGCGCAGAAACACCGCGACCATCAGGTAGTGCACCGACTCATGCTCGCCCAGCACAGGGTGCAGCCAAAGCCGGTCGCCGGGCTGGAGGTTGGGCACCTGCGCGATAGGCAGCGTCTTGCCCGCGCGCTGCACCTTTACCTCGAGGGTGGGGCCCTGCAGGTCAAACTGTGCGGACTGGGCGTGCGCGGACAAGCCCGCCGGTCCGAGTCCAAGAGCAGAGAGCAATGCAGCCGTGCAAGCAAAACGTTTCGTTCGTGAGAGCATGATGCCTCTTGTGTTCATTCTCAGCTGCCTCTGTGTGCCGGGCAAGCTTCCAGCAAGTGCAGTATCGCAATGGCGCGAGTCGGACGTATAAAAAGTGGAGCGAGAGGGATGCAACGTCTCCCGCGAAAAGACCAGACATAAGACCCTTCGGGAACCCGCCCGGACCGCGACTCACTCGCCTTCGATGCGGACGGGGCGCTGCCCGCTGCATCTTTGAGCCGGGCTACCCGGCCGGCGATGCGGCGATGCGACGCCTGCGCAGCTTTTGCTTGGCCGACTGGTTCAGCAAGAACAAGACTATAAGCATGGCGGGTATCAACACGGCGGCAAATACGGTGTTGCGCACGCCATGGTTACTCTCCACGGGGAGCGTCCCCTCGAAGCCTGCCGCGGGACGGTCGCTCTTCCGCAGATGCAGGCGCAGGGCGTAGGTTCCCGCATCGGTTAATCGCACCGTCGCCTGCGGCAGCTGCCGGGCAGCAGCCGGGCTCATCCGGAAGACCACGGCGGGCCGGTCGCCAAGCACCAGCTCGCCGTCTGCAGCCAGTCCTGGGTCTGAGACCAGCGAGCCGTCAGAGGAGAGTTGCACCAACAGGCGCAGATCTGCAGGGCCGGTCACCAGGGGATCGGGCGCGGAGAACAACGTCACGGTGTACGCGCCGTCGGTGCCATGGAAGGCGATATGCGGGCCGTCCGCGTAAGCGCGTGGAACAGAATGGTGCGCAAGGAACGCAAGCGTCAGTGCAGCCGGCCCATAGAGCCGGCAGGCCCTGCACGTCTGGAGCAGGATGGGCCTCGTCACATGCCGACCATGCCGCGCATCTGCATCGGCTGCAGCAGGATCCATACGCCGGCAGTGTAGAGCAGCACGGCGACCAGGGCCCAGGGCGCGACGGCGCGGCTCCGCGCCAGTATGCCGCTTCCCTGCCCGGAGTAAAGCCCGGGGCGACCGGCGCGCCTGCCTGTGCCCGGCGTCTTGCCGGGACCGGCACCCATGCGCCAGCCAAGGTACAGCGTGCCAAGCAGCCCGGCATCCAGAATCGCGAGCTGCAGCCCCAGCAACGAAGACGCCGGGAACAATGGCCGCTCCGCCATCCAGTCGGGCTGCGGCAGTGCGCGCACCGCTCCCACTGTTTTGCCGAGATCGTGCAGCGACTGCAAAACGCCCGGTACGAGGGAGTCCCAGGCTGTCACCAGGTGGAACGACAGGTGGGCGGCCCACATGCCGAGGCCGATCGGCAACAGGGCGAGCATCCACCGGGGCAGCTCGTTGCGGACATGCGGGTGCACAGCGGTGCTCCGCATCAGGCGCACCGCGAACCACAGCAGCGCCAGCAGCAGTGCCGGCAAAAGTGCCGACAGCAGCAGCCCGAGCGTGCTGGCGGCGGTTGCGGGCAAAGCCCTCCCGAACCGATCCATTACCTGCGCCACCGGAGCCACCATGACGGCGGCGCTGGCAAATGCGCCCATGACAACGGTTGCCGCGAGCACCGCCAGGTCCATGCGGTGGCTGTACCGGCCCACCGCCGAGCGTTGCGGGTCCGCTGTGGAAAGCTGCACCAGTTCGTAAGCAGGCGGCTGAACAAAGAGGCCGACGTTGTCGTGCGGGCACGCTTTTACACAGTCCATGCACAGGGTGCAGTCCATGTTGCCCTGCTTCTGCGGCAGGAAGAGGTGCAGTTCGCAGCCACGCTGCTCCCGCTGTTTTGTCGGCTCGGTGGCTGCCGTCGCGGTGGTGGGCTCCTGGTGCCCGGCAATGCAATCCCGCGTAGCGCAGCTGGCACAAGTGGAAAGCGCGCGGGGCGCGACCTCGACGGGCGACACCAGCGAGGCGGCAAAGTTGAACTGGCCCAGCGGGCACACGTACTTGCAGAAGGAGGCGTCGCGAAACACCCCATCCACCGCGAATGCGGTGACGAAGTAGGCCAGCAGCAGCATCGCGGTCCGTGCGGGCGAATCCCAAAGATCGAGCGCCTCGTATGCCCAGAAGAACAAAGACACCAGCGCGGTAGGCAGCCACTTGTTGCGCAGCGGGCGCGGCCAGGGTTTTTGTGCGATGCCGAGGCGGCGCAGCACAAACTTCGCCGCCTCGCGCGGCAGCATGAACGGGCAGCTCATGCAGAACAGGTTGCCGCACAGCAGGATGGCCAGCACAAAAATGCCGCGCGCATAGGTCCAGGGGACGATGCCCGCGAGGTTCATTGAGCCCATCTGGTGCCCGAACAGCCCGTCCACAATCACAGCTGTGGCTACCAACAGCGAAAGTGCCTGCAGCGACTGCCGACCATAGCGGGACCGCAGGAACGGCCCGATGCCAGCGAGCCGAAGCAGGTCAAGGCCCCCGCGCTGATCGGCGGGGAGTGCGCCGGTTGTCTTTTCGGGTCGCTGTGCACGGCCAGGAGCGAAGCCGGCTGTAGACGGGGTTGGAGCTTCGCCTGGAGTTGCCCGTTCGGCCCTGCGCATTGCCTGCAGGCGGGTGTGCGCGGCAGCCATGCGTTCCTGCTCCCGCTCGCCCTTGCGCGAGAGGAGCTGCCCGGTGATCAGCATGGCCGCGCCCAGGAATGATACCGAGCCAATCACCCACATCAGGGATCCGGCGGCGACCTGATCTGCCAGCACAGACAGGCCGAAAAAGCGCGGAATCGCTGCGTACGCCGGGTAGATGACCTTGCCGGAAAAGCTCAGCGTCGCCGACAGGGCCGTGTTCACCAGGTCGGCGGAGAGCAGGAATGGCAGCAGCAGCCAGCGGCTGGCCGTGTAGACGGAAGGCCACGGGGCCACGATGTGCCACCAGAACAGCACGCTGGTCAGCAGGAAACAGGCGTGCTCGACCTCGTGCCATCCCGGGTACTTGAGCGCCAGGTCATACGCGGCGGGTACATGCCAGGCGATAAAGACCGTGTTCATCAGCAGCCACGCGAACAGGCGCGAGCCAAGGAGGCGCTGCAGGGTGTGCACGGGGCGCAGCGTGAAAAACGGACCCAGCCCCTCGCGCACAAAAAAGCGAGGCAGCCCGCGCAGCAGCGGCACGGTGGGCGCGCCCAGCACCAGCAGCGGCGGGGCCACCGCCATCAGGAACAGGTGCTGGATCATGTGGGCGGTCAGCAACGCGCCAGACAATGCGTCGAGCGGGGACGCGATCGCCACCCATATCGAAAGAATGCCACCGGCAAAACACAGGGCACGCCAAGTAGGGATTTGCGTAGGACGGGTCTGCTGCAGCAGCCGCCAGCCGCGCACGTACACAAGCAGGGTCACCAGCAGAGCGAGCGAGGCCCAGATCGGAATGCTGGCGAAGCCATACGAGAAACCGTAGGCAGCTTGGGAGGCATCGGGCATGTTGGACGGAAACTCTTCTCCTGGCGCTTACACCGGCGGCCAGACTGCTGCGGTGAGCACGAGTCTGAATGGAGGGAGGTTGCGGGCGAAACAAAGCGGCAGCGCCCACATCGGTCGCTGCCGCCTTCTGGTTCCCACTGCGTTTAGTGAACCAGTGCGGGCACTGTGTTCAGGCTGACGGTGGTGTCGCCGGGCTTTGCGCCGGCCTTGGTGTTGCGGCTGGTGGTCTGTCCCTGCGTCTGCTTCTGGTCCTTTGGAGCCGGCTTGGGATTGCTGTCCGGATGGTTCTCGCCGACGTTCTGCGCGGGTCCATCCCCAGTCAGCGGATTGCCCCGCATGTTGTCGGGCGGTCCGTTGGGCGTTGCCGCATTGCGTGCCGGCTCCTGTCCAAGCGGATGCATCGTTTCCAGAAAGGCCACAATCGCGGTGGTCTGCGCCGGGGACAGGTTCTTGCCATAGGCTGGCATGTTGCCACCACCCTGCAGCACCTGGCGTACCAGCTGGTCGTAGGTCAGGCGGGTTGCAACCGCGTCGAGGCTGGGACCACGCTGGCCGCCCAGTCCACCGACTTCATGGCAGTTGCGGCACTGCTTGCCCTGGAACACGATGGCTCCCTGGCGTTCCAGCGGAAGTTCGGCATGCACCTTTTCAGCCGGCAGCGGGTCGCCGCTCCATGCCGTCATGTGCGGGCTCCATGGCTCGTAGGTACCGAGATGGTTGAGCACAGCGAGGCTGATGGAGAGGAACACCAGGGTGAGCACGGCCACCGGACGACGGCTCCAGTGCTTCTCGCCTTCGCCGGCCACGAATGGCAGAGCGATCAGCACAGCGATACCGATAGGCGGAGCGATCAGCAGGAACGGTGTTTCCAGCGAATCCGGCAGGTACGACAGGATCGAGTATAGCCACAGGAAGAAGTAGTCCGGCTTGGGAGCCGTCTGGATGATGGTCGGGTCGGGCTGTCCGCCGGGGCCGAAGGGTCCAAAGATGATGGCGCACAGGGCCACGGCGCCGTAGATCGCAGCCGAGAAGAACAGGTCCTTCCACACGGCGCCCGGTACAAAGGCGATACCGTCCTTGTGGGCCAGCTCGTTGTACTCGTGCACGTAGGTGGAGCGACGCACGATACGGCCAGGCATCGGCCACTCGTTGATGCCGAGCTTGAGCACCAGCCAGACGTGCAGACCGGCAAAGCCCATCAGCAGGCCCGGGATCACAAACACGTGCAGCGCAAAAAAGCGCGTCAGTGTGGCGCCGCCGATGATGGGACCGCCCAGCAGCGCGTGCACGGCGTAGGGCCCGATGACCGGGACACGGCTGGCGATGGAGGCGCCGATGCCAAGGCCCCAGTAAGCATCCTGGTCGTAACGCAGAACCTGGCCCGTGAAGCCCATGCCCAGCGTGAGAAACAACAGCCCGACACCCAGCAGCCACGTGAGCTCACGCGGGAACTTGTAGGCGCCGAACATGAACACCTGCATCATGTGCACCAGGACCACGGCGATCATGAAGTCGGAGCCCCAGCCGTGCATGGCACGCAGGAACCAGCCGAGGATCAGGTGATTGTTGAGGTAGTTGAGACTTTGCCAGGCTTCGCTGGCAGAAGGGGTATAGACCAGCGCGAGCAGAATGCCGGTGAGAATCTGCAGCACCAGCAGCGCCGTCGCGGCCGAACCGAACACATACCACCAGCTGGCGGTCGACTTTGGCACGGGATGCAGTGCGGACTCCTTGACGAAGCCCTCCAGCTGCACTCGCCGCTCAAGCCAGCCGTACACGTCCAGCGCTGTCTTGGTGGGATTGATATTTAGCCGAGGCATGATTTCTTCCTCTCAACACTTGCCTGGTTAGAGAGCGTGGGGAGCTGGCCGGCGTTGATCTGGATCTCGCCATTCACAAGCTTCCACTGGTACTCGAACATGCCGCGCTCCGGTGGTCCGGCTGCACGCGAGCCGTCCTGGTAGTAGACGCCGCCGTGGCAGGGGCACATGAAGAGACCGGACTGCGGGAACCAGCGGACCGGGCACCCGAGGTGCGCACAGTTGATCGCGAATACCTGGAAGCTCGTGTCGGACAGGCGTCGTACCCAGCACGCGGTGTTGTCGGTGGCGCCGTCGGTGGGTGTTTTATACGGCGTAACAAAGGTCGCAAAGCGGGTCTGCCCATTGGGGAAGCGATCGATATTGCCGAGCGAAACCCAGGACTTGTAGAAACCCTTTTTGCGGAGTGCCGGGCCCAGAACATAGCCGATGACCGGCGCCGTGATGGCGAGACCCACCAGGGCGTTCAGCCCGATGCCGATGTTCATCAATACGCTGCGGCGGGTGACATGGCGGACAGGGATCTCCGCATCAGGCTGACCGTGGTGCTCAGTCTTGATGTTCTCGATCTTGACCAGATGATCTTCTGTTGTGCTCATTACTGACCAGTCCTCCTTTGCAGCTCTGTGCCATTGCCCGTCGGGTGCGGATTGCCTGGTTCCGGAAGCCGGTGCGCGCTCAGCCATGCCACCACGTCAGTGATCTCCGTATCGGAGAGTGGGTGTCCAGGGATGTCGTTCCGGTAATCCGGCTGCCCCAGGTCGGGCCGTCCGGCGATCGTGATCGTACGAAGACCCTGGTTGCTGATCAGCGACAGGTAGGTCGGATCGGTAATCGATCCAGCCTTGCCAGGATGCATCACGGCTCCATTTGCATCGGCTACCCCGTGGCAGCTCGCGCAGGCCTGGGCATAGACCTGGCCTCCGTGAGAAACATCGCCAGGATGAGACGCAGCATAAGGAGGCAGTGCCATACCTACGAGCATAGCGGGCTTGGCCCAGCGCTGACGCATGCCCTTGACGATCACGTTGATCTGGTCATCCGTCAGCAAACCACCCGCCATGGTCGAGAACGCGGGCATCTGGCCGCCGGGGCCGCCATTGGCGCTCCAGTTGTGGATCGTGGCGTCATCGGCGATGCCGTAGTACAGCGGGTTGTTCATGCCGAAGGCTGGGCTGTTCTTGCCTTCCACCCCGTGGCAGCCTGCGCAGTTCTCACCGTAAAGAACGGCGAAGTCCTTCACCTGATCGGGGCGCTCTTCCACTTCGTGAATCTTGGCCGGACCCATCAGCAGGCGCTGGCATCCGGTGGAGCCGAGCATCACTGTTGCCAGCGCCGCCGTGGCTGCGAACTGCTTCCAAAAACTTGCTGCGAACGGCATTAGTGACGCTCCTCCGTGTCGTGGTGCGTCAAGCCGGCAGCTTCCAGGCCGAGTCGCATCGCCAAAGGTAGTTGCTGGGCCCTGCGGACGTACGGCGAACGCGAAACCACGTAGCCTGCCACCAGTCCGAAGGTGAACTGTGAAATCAGGAAGTCTGCCCAGTTGATGTGCTGGCTCAGCGTGGGATTGATCGTCGGCAGCGTGGCAAACAGCAGGCCGGACCAGGCCAGCGGTGCCAGGATGCCACCCAGCAGAACCGGGTGCTTGGGCATCAGCGGCAGGATCGTGCCATACAGCAGGCCAATCAGCACGCAGGAAACCGCATGGATGATGATCGCCACGCCCAGGGCCGCCGCGTGAAACGCACGCAGGTCCTGGATCGAAGGATCATGCCATCCGGCCACACCCGCACCACCAAGAAGGTTGATCGGATACCAGATGGAGTGCTGCGCGATCAGTCCATAGGCTAGCGCCGGGATGATCATCGCGATGCCCCGGCGATGCCGCCCTTGAGGCCGGCCATGACGGTAAAGCCTTCCAACGGCACCACGGTGCGATGATCCGGGCTGACCGAGATGCGCGAGACAGACTTGCGCGAGCTCTCGATGGCGATCTCCTGCACGCGCACTTCGATGCTCTCGTGTGCCTCGTGCGGCAGCACATCCTTGAACCAGCCGACGCAGCCATAGGCCGTCAGCAGGAAACCAAGAATGCTGATGACATAGTGCGTCAGGATGCCGCCGACCAGCAGCGTGAAGCCAAGCGCGACCACGATCGGCCAGGGCGTGGGCTTGGGCAGGTGAATCGCTTCGCCATGCACCGCGCCGTGTGGCTTCACCGGGTCCCCATGGGGTATCTCGACTGTGCTTTCGTGAGAGCTCATTGCTTTATTCCCTTGCCTTCCCTAGCGACGCCACTACCGGCCAATGACATAAACCACCAGAAACACCACCACCCAGACCGCATCGACGAAATGCCAGTACAGGGCAAGCGTCTGGATGCGCTCGCTGTTCTTAGCCGTGATGTGCCCGGTCATGCCGAAGAGCCACAGCGTGATCAGCATGATCAGGCCGATGATGACGTGCGACGCATGCAGCCCGACCAGCGAGTAGAACGTGGTACCGAACAGGTTGGTCTGCAGCGTCAGGCCGTCGTGGTAGATCAGCTTGTACCACTCGGCACCCGTGTATCCCAGAAAGATGAGACCGAGTGCGATGGTCGCTCCGAGCCATGCATTGAATTTCTGGATCTGCCCATGCTCAACCGCCTGCTCGGAAAGCCAGATCGTCAGCGAACTCGAAAGCAGGCAGATCGAGCTGATGATCGGAATCTCCAGCACTTCGCGCGGTTGCGGGCCCCACTGGCTTTTGCCGATATAGAACAGGTAAGCCAGCACAAACATGGCGAAGATGGCCGACTCGCCGATGATCAGGCAGATCATGCCGACCTTGCCCTTGTTGGGCAGATGCCATGGCTGTTCGAGCTCGTGTGCAACAACCGGGACAGTAATGGTGCTCATGCAGGCTCTTCCTCGATCACGTCTTTAAGTACCTCGGCTGAAAATTCAGCCAGTCTTGCAGCTGGTGCCTTGATCCGTATCCCATGCCAAACGGGACTGTGCGGCGGTGACGGGAGTCCCGTCACCGCGCGCCTTTATTCGTACTTCCAGTCCGGGTCGTCCGGGTGCTTCAGGTCCCACAGCGGACGGCGGCTCGAAACCACCGGCTCCACCGCGAAGTTGTACTCGGGCGGTGGCGATGCGGTCGCCCACTCCAGCGTCCAGGCATCCCACGGATCCGGTCCGGCTTCCTCACCGTGCAGTGCCGAATAGACCATGTTGTACAGGAAGATCGCGACGGCAATGGCCTGGAAGATGCCGCCGATCGAAACGATCAGGTTCCAGGTACCCCAGCCACGGCTCGGCTCGTAGGTGTAGATCCAGCGCGGCATGCCCAGAATGCCCGGGACGTGCATGAAGTCGAACGTGAGATGGAAGCCAATCAGGAACAGCCAGAAGTGCAGCTTGCCCAGCTTCTCGTCCATCATGCGTCCGGAAACCTTGGGATACCAGTAATACAGTGCCGCAAAAATGTTGAAGACGATCGAGCCGACCAGCACGTAGTGGAAGTGCGCCACCACGAAGTAGGAGTTGTGCAGTTGCCAGTCCCAGGGTGAGGCCGAAAGCATGATGCCGGTGAGGCCCGAGATCAGGAACTGGAACACAAAGGCCGTGCAGAACAGCATGGGGGTCGCGAAGCGCAGCTTGCCGCCCCACATCGTGGCCAGCCAGTTGAAGATCTTGATGCCGGTCGGCACCGCGATGATCATGGTCGACAACGTAAAGAAGGCGTTGGCCGCGGAGGTCATGCCGACGGTGAACATGTGGTGCGCCCACACGCCGACCGAGATGAACACGATACCGACCGAGGCAGCAACCATGGCGGGGTACCCGAACATTGCCTTGCGCGAGAAGACCGGAATGATCTCGTTCGCGATGGCGAAGGCAGGCAGCACCAGGATGTAGACCTCGGGGTGGCCGAAGATCCAGAAGAAGTGCGCCCAGATCAGCGCCGAGCCGCCGGCCTGCGCGTCAAAGAAGTGTGCGCCCAGGTAGCGGTCGAGTTCCAGCATGACCTGCGCCGCGGTCAGCGGGGTGATGGCGATCAGGGTCAGGGCAGACACGCACAGCATCAGCCAGCAGAACAGCGGCAGGCGCATCATCGTCATGCCCTTGCAGCGCATGGAAATGGTAGTAGCCACGATGTTGATCGCGGTACCCAGCGTGCCCCAGCCGGTCACAAACAGGCTCAGCGCCCAGAAGTCCACCGCGTGACCCTGCGAGTAGGTGCGGGTCGTCAGCGGCGCGTAGGCAAACCAGCCCACGTCCGGGGCAGAACCCTGCCCGTACAGCCCAAAGCCGCCAATAAAGGAGTAGTACAGCATGATGCCGCCGAATGCTGTCAGCCAGAAAGACAACGCATTCAGGCGGGGAAACGCCATATCCCGGGCGCCAATCATGAGCGGCACCAGGTAGTTGGCGAACCCGAACAGGATCGGCATGCCCACCAGGAAGACCATCGTGGTGCCGTGCATGGTGAACATGCGGTTGTAGACTTCCGGCGACACGAAGTGGCTGTTCGGCTGTGCCAGCTGGAGGCGGATGATCATCGCCTCGGTCCCGCCCACGATCAGGAAGAACAGCGAGTACAGCACGTACAGGATGCCGAGGCGCTTGTGATCCACGGTAATGACCCAGCCATGGAGCCACTCGCGGAAGGTACCTTCCGCGGCCCGGTCTGGAGTCAGGTCAAGCGACCCGATTGGAAGCGATGCGTCAGCCATTGTCGATCTGCTCCTCTGCTGCTACTTCAAGCTCGTTAGGTACAGGGAAACCTGTTCCAGCTGGGTCTCAGTGAGCTGCATCGGCGGCATCAGCGCGCCTTCCTTGAGATCGCTGGGGTTACGAATCCATGCCTTGAGGTTGGAAACATTGTTGGCAACGATGCCCGAACCAAGGGTCTCGCGGCTGCCGAAGTGGGTCAGGTCAGGGCCGAAGCGCCCATTGGCTACAGTGCCCTGCACCGCGTGACAGTTCATGCAGGCGTTGGTCTGGAAGACCTGCTTGCCGACCGCCACCTGGTTCATGCTGGCCTCGCCCGGCGCCTGTGCGGGCACGGCCTGCGGCGATGCCTGCTGCGCCTGCTCAAAGCTGGCGGGTTGGAGACCGCCGGCGTTCACCGGCACCGACTGGCTGCCCTGTGCATCGCCCTGCTGCTCAACCGCGGGCTGCTGCTGGCGCGTGATCCAGCGCTGAAACTCGTCCGGCGTATCAACATACACGCGCAGAAGCATCTTGGCATGCTCGACACCGCAGAACTGGCCGCACTGACCGACATACAGCCCGGGCACATGCGGATCGATCCACATCTCGTTGACGTGATCGGGAATCGAGTCCACCTTGCCGGCAAGCTGCGGCACCCAGAAGGAGTGCCAGACGTCCGCCGACTGCAGCTTCATAAACGTGGGCTGCGGACGTTCCTTGGTGCTCATAGGTACGTGCAGTTCGTTGGCGATCACCACGCCGTACTTCGGGTACCGGAACTCCCACCAGAACTGGTGACCAACCACGGTCACATCAATCGCGTTCTTGGGCTTGGGATTGTCCTGGATCGCGAAGATCATCCGGGCCGTGGTTAGAAACAGCACCACGACGAGGATCACCGGGATGATGGTCCATGCCAGCTCCACCTGGGGCGAGCCATAGATCTGTGCCGGCTCTGTCTCGGTCGGTTCCTTTTCGCGGAACTTCCAGACGACGTACGCCCAGATGCCGCCCACCACCAGCAGAATGCCGCCGGTAATCGCGAGCACAAACAGGCTCATTACGTACTCCTGCTGGGCAGGAGTGGAGGTCGGCGCAAACATGTTGGGTGTCGGCGAGGGCTTGTTCTCGCCCCAGCCAACGGCCGCGACGAGCAAAGACATGCAAAGCAAAGCGGCGGAACGCATGCCGCGTTGCAGCAACAGCCTGCGCGCGTCGAGAGCTGGCAGCGGCGGCAGTAGGTTGCATTTCAACATGTAGGTGCGCCTTTCTTCCCATTCCGGGAGTGCGCCGGGCGCGGCGTCGGTACTTGCTTGACTACTCTTGATGAACCCGGGGACAGTCATGCGGGGGATACCTCGACACACGCACGCCCGCGTCTGCCCGCCCTGCTCACTTCCTCCCTCATCCTAGCAGCTAGAAACAAGGCCCAGAGGTTGCAATTGAGGTGGCAACTTCAACACATCCACCCCATCCACAGCGCGCCCTGCACCGCGGGAATACACCCGCCTGCTTCGGCTCACCCGGCAGGGCCGGAGCGACCCGCGAGGGCAGCGGCGAAACGCACGCCGCGCAGAAGCATGCCCAGGCTCAGGCCTTCCGCGTAGGCCTGCAACACAGCCCTGGGTACCAGTGGTAACCGCATCAGGCGAAATCCCCGTGCGGGCTCCGCGAAGAAGCGATGGGCGGCATGCTCAGCCACCGCAAGATCTGCCCGGAGCGTGCGGGATGCGGCCACAAACGCTGTTCCGGCGGATGGCCCATCAGGCTTCGATACTTCGACTCGCCGCCCTGCAGTCTTCACCCTGCCGAGGCCATGTTGCACCGCCGCGGCGACTGCCTGGCCGCTGCGGATCGCACCATAGATGCCCTCGCCGGTGAGCGGGTCCACAAAGCCGGCAGCGTCGCCTGCCAGCAGCACGCGGGTCCGAGGCGCGGGCTCATACCGCGCGGCGCCAAGCCCCAGAAACTGGCCGACCGGCCGCGTGATCGTGCGCCCCTCGCCACATCGCAGCTCGATATAGCGGAGGAGCGCCGAGCGATTCACATGCGCGGCAGCATCGCCGGCAGCGCTCTCCATATACAGGCCGACATTGACATGGTTGTCGCGTGGAAACAGCCAGCCGTACCCGCGGGGCGCCGCGGCGAAATCAAACAGCAGCGGAAACTGCTCCTTGGCATAGGCGTGGGGCACATTGGCCTCCACCGCAAAACCGGTGCGGAACCAGCGCGCGCCGGTAGTGAGCGCGCGCACCCGGCTGTGCACGCCGTCGGCTCCGATCAGAAAGCGGGCCGTGAGCGGCTCCGCGCCGGCCAGGTGCAGCACCACCCGGTCGGCCTCCTCCGCCACGGCGGTGAGCGCAGATACCTGCCGGAACTCCACCCCGCGGGCCCGCGTCTGCTCCAGGCAAAAGGCGTCCAGTTCCTCACGCACCGTCATCGCGCATACAGGTCGGGTTCGGCCGACATCGACCGATGAGCCGGCCCGCTCTTCCAGCACGATGCGGTTCTGCCAGGTGCGCACTACCGGCGCAATGGAGTAGCGCAAGGCACGCACGGCCTTGATGGTCAGGCCGCCGGCACATGCTTTAGGTCGCGGGAATACGGCCTTGTCTACCAGCAGTACGCGGCGGCCGGCTGCGGCGAGGTCAAAGGCCGCCGCGCACCCGGCCGGCCCGGCCCCCACCACAATCGCGTCCCAGATCTCAGCCATTGCTGCTCCTCTATACCCGTCATGCCTTGCCAAACCTGAGGTCGGCCTGTCTGCGCAGGGCGATGTCCTCCAAGATTATCGAGCACACCCCCGCCGGATGCCTGCGCCTCTAGCCGTGAGTTCACGGGAACTCACCCGATGCTCACTCGGCGAAGCACTGCGTGGTCGCGGCGCATCTACTTCGAGAGATGGGTGAAATCGCACAGATCCTGGCGTTATGGCGACGCGCGCAATCGCGCGGCGAGCGGGTGTGCCTGGCTACAGTGGTTCACGTGGAAGGCTCCTCGTACCGGAAGCCGGGCGCACGCATGCTGGTGAGCGCAGGCGGGGAGCGTGCCGGAACAATCAGCGGCGGCTGCCTCGAGGCCGAGGTAAGCCGCAAGGCCTGGTGGCTCACCGCCAACGGCTCCGTGGTGGAGCGATACCAGAGCTCGTTCGACGATGACGGCGAAGGCATTGCCTGGGGACTGGGCTGCGGAGGCACCGTCTGGGTGCTGCTCGATCCGAAACCGGCGACGGTGCTGCAGGCGCTGGCACAGAGCTTCGAGCAGGGCGTGGGTGCGGCGGTGGTGTCGCGCCTGCAAGCGCCCGCCGGAACGCGGCTGATTGCGACGGAGCAAGAGCGCGCGGCTTTCAGCGAAGAGCTCTTGCAGCACGGGGATCCGCCTCCAGATAGAGCCCGCCTGCACGCAGCCGCGCTCGATGCGCTCGACCGTCGCCAATGCTCCGCGCTTGACCAGCACCTTGTACCGAACGACCCTGCGCCGGACACCGCGCCGGCATTTTTCGTCGAATACCTCGCTCCGCCGCCTCGCCTGTCCATCTTTGGCGCTGGCGATGATGCACGGCCGATCGCCCGCTTTGCCGAGGCGCTGGGCTGGCGGGTCGCGGTGGCTGACGGGCGTTCGCACCTGCTGCGGCAGGAGCGATTTCCGGAAGCTGCAGAGCTGCGGCTGCTGCAGTACAACACCGCCGGCAACAACTCGCCGGTACTCTGCGGATTGAACGAGCCTTTGGCGACCGCGGAACTCCCGGTCGCAGAGGCGGGAACGGACGGCGACCGCACCGGACTTCCAGCCAGCGTTTCGGGCAGCACCGTCGCAACAAGCGCAGTCGAGCCCGAGGTGCAACCGGGTGAGCTTGCCGTGATCCTCACCCATTCGTTTGAACAGGACCGCGCGCTGCTCACCGCGCTGCTGCCGAAGCCGCTTGCGTACCTCGGCATTCTGGGGCCGCGCCATCGCACCCTGCGGCTCCTTGAAGACGTGGCCCCAGCGCTGGGCTGGACGGTGGATGCGTGCTTTGCGCGGCTTCACTCCCCCATCGGCATTGACCTGGGCGCGCGAGACCCGGCTGCCATCGCGCTTTCCATCGTTGCGGATCTGCAGGCAACTCTGACCGGACGGCACGTCGCGGTCACGCGTGCGCGCGACCCGAAACCCGCATCACCGGGTGGCGGCACCCACCGGTACCCGGGCCAAGCGCCCGCTGCAGTCTCGGCGATGGCGAGCCTCATGTCGGAGCCGCAGGCCGGACTACTCTCCGACCCGTCAGTCGGAATACTTCCCATCGAAGCCGACCGTGCAGCCAACAAGCGCGCCTGACGCCCCAGGGTGCGCAGCGATCCTGCTGGCAGCCGGTTCCTCCACGCGCCTCGGCCAGCCCAAGCAGCTTGTGTCCTACCAGGGAGAGCCCCTGGTCGCCCGCGCCGCCCGGCTGGCACTTGCGGCAGGCGCGTCGCCCGTAGTCGTCGTGGCCGGGCCGCACACAGCAGCCTGCCGCGAAGTTCTGGCCACACTCTCGGTGCAGATCATGGAAAACCCGGAACATGCGGCGGGTATGGGCAGCAGCCTGCGTTTGGGCATGCAGAGCCTCCAGTCCCTGCAGGAGCCGCGTCCCGCGCGCGTGCTCGTGATGGTTTGCGACCAGCCACTGCTGCGCGTGGAGCATCTCCGGTTGCTGCTGGACGCCGATTGCCCCGATGGCATTGCGGCGGCGTCGTACGGAGAAGAGCCTCGCCGGGTGGGCGTGCCGGCCGTGTTCGACCGGCGCCACTTTGCCGCGCTCGCGGCGGCCACCGGCGACCAGGGTGCCCGCGCACTGCTGCGCAGCCTGCCCGTCACGGCAGTGCCGATCCCCGAAGCCGCCATGGATGTCGACACCCCGGACGACCTCGCACGGCTGCGTAGCCGGTAACCAGGGAGCTGGAACACCCTGGACGGCCCGCACCGTTCCTGGGTTCATCCATGCGGGCTACTGCGGCTTGCCCACGGTCTTCGGCTGGGTCGGCACGGCATTTGGCTCCTGGTGCACAGGCTTCTGCCCCGCGGCATCCGGCAGACGACCCGGCTCCGGCCGGGCGCCTCCGTCGCTCCACGACACCAGCTCGTCAAAAGCAGCGCCCACCTGCTCGGGCGTGACGTTGCAGTGCCCGTCGCGGTCCACATACTGCTGCACAAAGCGGTCCCCGACCCCCAGCCGGCGGGTCAGCTCGTCGTAGTAGCCGGCGGTCGAAGCCGGCACCAGCGGATCATACGTCGTGTGCAGTGCCAGCAGCGGCCGCCGCAGGTTGCCCGAAGGGGAGCCGTACTCCGCTACGTAATGGAGCGCCCTGGCATCGGCGGCATAGCGCCGTACCCGCGCGTTCAAAGCATTGTCATCGGTGGTGCCGGTATAGATCAGGTTGCGGTTGTCGAACGGGTTGCCGCCTGCCTTGTTCCGCAGATCCTGGATCACGAAGGTGTTGAAGACCAGCACATCGGCCAGGCCGCGGTTAGTGTGGATATCCGCAAGTGAGCGCAGCAGCGCGGCCTCGGCCGCGTGCGCGTCGAGCGCCTTTTCCACCACGGATGCGGTCGCCGGATCGTTCATGTGGAAGCCCGCGGGAATGTGTTCCACGTCCGGCAATATCCCAGGAAAGAACGCATCGAAGGCGACGCGATTGGCAAAGGCGCGCTGCATGATGGCATCGGCCGGGGCGAGCACACCGCAGATCGCCAGCCCCCCGGCGTAGTCATGCGGGTTCTGCTCCAAGGAAAGCACGGTGAGCAGGCCGCCCATGGACTGCCCCACGATAAAGGTGCGCTGCGGGGAGCCGTTGCGCTTGCTGAAGTAGTGGCGCAGCGCATCGGCGTCGCCGGGCGCGGTGGCAATGGCCCATCCGCCGCTGCGGTAGCCGGGTTGCGCCACCGCGTAGCCACGCTGCAGCAGCTGCGTAACCAGCCGCGTCGGCGGGTACGGCGCATTCGTCGCCGGGTTGGGGCGAAACACCTCGGGCTCCGGCTGGTAGCCGTGGTAGTAGAGCACCAGCTGCCGGTTCCATCGCGCGCCGGTTCCGGAGGCGTTCTCGCCGGAGGGCACATCAATGCGAAAATCCGAACCGCCCAGGTCGCCTTCTTCCGTTTTCACGGCAACGGCGGCGGCGGCGCGCGTCGGCTGGGCCGATTCCGTCTCCGAGAGCTGCGACAGCCCGGTCGGCTTAGGAGGCGCGGCCCGGGGAGGCACCACGCCCTGCGGCGCGCCGACCGCCTGCGCCATGCCGCGCGTCGGCCACTGCAGCCCGGCGACCGCTGCAAGCGACAGTGCCAGGCCCAGCACAATGCGGGCCGAGGCCGGGTGGCGGCTAGCGGGGTGGCTGCCGGGCGCGCGGCCGGATAGAACAGCGGCGTAGCCGGACCGCCTGTGCTGGAGCGGGAGAACGTTGCGGGCGGAGTGCGGGCAGTCTTGGTGTGCACACTTCATTGCAAGCGAGTCTACCGCTGCGGCCTTGTGCGTGGATGCGTGCGCGGCAGCGCTGCCTGCCTGTGGGCAGCAGCGGGACGGGGCGTGGCACGCTCCTTGCCCCCACATGGCAGCTTTCCAGCAGATGCCGTTGCAAAAGGAGGCCTCTGGCCGCCGCGTATTCGGCCTTGTGGGATCAGCCAAATTCCGGGAAGACCGCGCAGCAGGCCGCGACCAGAGGCACGATTAAAGGCACGACCAGGGAACCGTCTCCACGGCAGAACGATGCGGCGTGCAGCACATGGACGTTAAAACGCCCGTACCATAGAGATATGCCCACTTCAAGCTATCCACGCCATCCCGCTCCCCCGATCACCCCTCGCTTTGGAGCCACAGTCTCACGCCGTGCGGCGGAGCGTTTGCTGGCGGGTCATGTCTGGGTGTACCAGTCCGATGTTCTCGCCATGGGCGGTCCCGGCGGCAAGGAAGAGGCCGTCGCGCCCGGGCTCGTGCCCGTGCACGACCAGGGCGGCCGCATGCTTGGCACGGCACTGTGGAGCCCGACCTCGCAGATCTCGCTGCGCCTGGTTTCCCGGGAACACCTGGACCCCACGGCCTGGATTCCCCTGCTGCGCCAGCGCCTGCAGGCTGCTTTTGAGCGCCGCGAAGCCCTGCTCGACGAAGGCACCGACTCCTGCCGCCTCGTGTTCTCCGAGGCTGACGAACTGCCTGGCATCATCATCGACAAATACGCCGGCATCGCCGTGTTTCAGCTGCTGGCCGCCGGGCTGGACACTGCAGCCGTACGCGAGGCAGTGGTGGAAGAGCTTTCCACCGGCATTGCCGGGCTCCGCACCGTGCTGGAGCGGCCAGACCCGCGCATTCGCGAGCTGGAATCGCTGGCCGCGCCCGCGCTGGGACCGCTCTGGAGTGCCACCGGCCCCCTCGAGGACGCGGAAACAGCCAACGAGTTCCGACTGAACGGCCTGCGCTTTCACCACGATTCCAACGCCGGCCAGAAGACCGGCGCTTTCCTCGACCAGCGCCTGAACTACCGCCTGGCAGCCCAGTACGGCCACGGTGAGGCGCTCGATGTCTGCACCTACCAGGGCGGGTTTGCGCTCCATCTGGCAACCACCTGCCGCTCGGTCACCGGGCTCGATACCTCGGAGGCCGCGCTCGAGGTTGCCGAGCGCAATCTCGAGCTGAACCGCGAAGCTCTGGGCGGTATCGAGGTGGACTGGGTCAAGGGCGACGCCTTTGCCGTGCTGCGGGACTGGAGCGATAACGGGTCGGAGTACGACACCATCGTGCTGGACCCCCCTGCATTTGCCAAGACCAAGCGGGCTGCCGATAATGCCATGCGCGGCTATAAAGAGTTGAATCTGCGGGCTTTTCAGATGCTGCGCCCTGGCGGAACACTGGTGACCTGCTCCTGCTCGCACCACGTGTCGCTGCAGGATTTTCAGGACGTGGTCGCGGCGGCCGCGGGGGACGCGGGTCGCAGAGTTCGGCTGGTGGAAAGAACCGGAGCGGCGCTGGATCACCCGGTGATCCTGACCATCCCGGAGACCGAGTACTTGAAGTGCTTAGTGCTTGAAGTGGAGTAGCGCTTTAAAGCTTGATGGAAACCGACTCACATTTCCTGCATCCAGTTGAGACAGGCCTGCGTCTATACAGGAGTGACCGGGTGCCACAAGCCTGCAGTACGCAGGCAGGCGACTAGGCACGGAGTTCTCCGGTTGATCTTTCTTTCTGGAACGATCACACAGAGAACTCCGGCCCGACGCAGGGCAAGCAAGAGATCTGATCCGAGGTTTATCCATGGCCATCCGCTGGGACAAGTTCACCGTGAAATCCCAGGAAGCCGTACAGGCCGCAAATGCTGTCGCGGCCGACAACGGCAACCCTGAACTGCAGCCGCTGCACCTTCTGTCCACGCTGCTGGCAGACCGCGAAGGCGTGATCCTGCCGGTGCTGGAAAAGCTGGGCGTGCCCACCACGCAGCTCGACGCAAAGATCAAGGAATCCATCACCAATCTGCCCAAGGTAGCGGGCGGCGCGCAGCAGCCGGCCATGAGCCAGGCCTTGCAGCGCGTGCTCGACCAGGCCAGCAAGGAAGCTGACAACTTCAAGGACGAGTACATCTCCACTGAGCACCTGCTGCTCGCGCTCGCCGAGGCAAAGAAGGATGGCGCGGGCCTGCTGCTGGCCTCGTTCGGTGCGACGCACGACGCGATCCTCAAGAGCCTGCAGGCAATCCGCGGCTCGCAGCGCGTCACCGATCCGAACCCCGAGGCGAAATACCAGTCGCTTGAGAAATACGCGAAGGATCTGACGGAGCTTGCGCGTCGCGGCAAGCTTGACCCCGTAATCGGGCGCGACGAGGAGATCCGCCGCGTGATCCAGGTGCTGTCGCGCCGCACCAAGAACAACCCCGTGCTGATCGGCGAGCCCGGCGTCGGCAAGACGGCGATCGTCGAGGGACTCGCGCGCCGCATCGTGTCCGGCGACGTGCCGGAAATTCTGCGCAACAAGAAGGTCGTTTCGCTCGACCTGGGTTCGATGCTGGCCGGTGCCAAGTATCGCGGCGAGTTTGAAGACCGCCTCAAGGCGATTCTCAAGGAAATTGAAGACTCGCACGGCGCGATCATCCTGTTCATCGACGAGCTGCATACCCTGGTCGGCGCGGGCGCAGCGGAAGGCGCGATCGACGCGGCCAACATGCTGAAGCCTGCCCTTGCGCGCGGCGAGCTGCGTGCGATCGGCGCGACCACGTTGAACGAGTACCGCAAGTACATCGAGAAGGATGCCGCGCTTGAGCGGCGTTTCCAGATGGTGTACGTGGGTGAGCCCAACGTGGAGGACACGGTCGCGATCCTGCGCGGACTGCGCGAGCGCTACGAGTCGCACCATAAGGTCCGCATCAAGGATGCGGCGATTGTGGCCGCGGCGACGCTCTCGCACCGCTATATCTCCGACCGCTTTCTACCCGACAAGGCCATCGACCTGGTGGACGAAGCAGCGGCATCGCTTGCGATCCAGATCGGCTCGGTGCCTGAGGAGATCGACGCGCTGGAGCGGTCGATGACCTCGCTCGAGATCGAGAAGGCAGCGCTGCGCCGCGAGACCGACGCCAACTCGAAGGAGCGCACACAGGCTGTCGAGAGTGAACTGGCCGAGCTGCGTGAGCGGGCTACCGGGTTGCGCGCACGCTGGCAGAAAGAGCGCGAAGCGATTACGCGGCTGAGCGAGGTGAAGCAGCGCGTGGAAGCACTGCGCTTTGAAGCGGAAGAACAGACACGGCTCGGCAGGCTTGAGCGCGCCGCACAGATCCAGTACGGCGACTTACCTCGCCTCGAAACAGAGCTGCGCGAGTTGAACGCAGTGCAGGACGCGATGGCGACCGGCCAGCGCATGCTCAAGGAAGAGGTGGACGAGGAAGATATCGCGGCCATCGTGAGCAAGTGGACCGGCATTCCTATCTCGAAGATGCTCGAGGGCGAAGTGAAGAAGCTGGTCGCGATGGAGTCGCGCCTGCGCGAGCGTGTGGTCGGCCAGGATGAAGCCCTCTCTTCCGTTGCGAATGCGATTCGCCGCTCGCGTGCCGGTCTCAGCGATCCGAAGCGGCCGATCGGCAGCTTTCTTTTCCTCGGACCGACGGGTGTGGGCAAGACCGAAACAGCGCGTGCGCTGGCGGAGTTCCTGTTTGACGATGAGCAGTCCATGGTGCGCATTGACATGTCGGAGTACATGGAAAAGCACGCGGTTGCGCGTCTCATCGGTGCGCCTCCGGGCTATGTCGGCTTTGATGAGGGTGGCCAGCTGACCGAGGCGGTGCGCCGCAGGCCGTACGCGGTGATCCTGTTCGACGAGATCGAGAAGGCGCACCCGGATGTGTTCAACGTGCTGCTGCAGGTGCTGGATGACGGGCGCCTTACCGACGCGAAGGGTCGCACCGTGGACTTCAAAAACACCGTGCTGATCATGACGTCAAACCTTGGGGCGCATGTACTGCAGGGCGAAGCGCTTGAAAACGAGACGGCCTGGGACATTGCGCGCGAAGATGTGATGGAAGTGCTGAAGGCACACTTCCGCCCCGAGTTTCTGAACCGCGTGGACGACATCGTGATGTTCCGTCCGCTGGGCGAGGAGCAGTTGACGCACATCGTGAACCTGCGGCTTGAAGATATGAAGCGCCTGCTCGCCGATCGCAAGATCACGCTGTCATTGACCGAGGGCGCGCAGCACCAGTTGCTCATGACTGGCTACGACCGCGCGTATGGCGCGCGACCGTTGAAGCGCGCGATCCAGAAGCTGATCCAGGATCCGCTGGCGATCAAGATCCTTGATGGCGAGGTGCTGCATGGGGATCGAGTGCTGGTCGATGCGGATCCGCTCAACAACCGGCTGCTGTTCAAAGTAGAGAATCGCGAAGCGGTACCGGTGTAAGTCAGGGTAAGTCAGCCCGCGGCCACGTTGCACCGGTCTTCCTTAAAGACCGGTGCGGCATGGCCGCTTGTTCGTGCGCCTCGTTCTATCTATCGAGCGCGGGCAATCGCGACGCGCGCGATGCCTTGCAGGTCGGGCAAGAACTCCGGCGTTGTCCAGGCCGCATCCTGCCTGAACAGGGCCTCGATCGCCGGCTGCTGCCCCGCGCCGATCTCGATCGCGAACAGGCCGCCCCGCCTGAGCAGCGCGCGTGCCTGCGGCAGCAGGCGCTGGTAAATATCGAGTCCTTCGCTCCCGGCAAACAGGGCGGAGTGCGGCTCCCACTGCACTACCTGGGGTTCGAGCACCTCGGTCGCCGGCACATAGGGCGGGTTTGAGACGATGCAGTCGAAGCTCTTACCCTGCACGGCGGCGAGCAGATCGGAATGCAGGAAGCGCATGCGCCCGTCGAGCCCGTGCCTGCGAGCATTGCGCTGCGCGACCTCCAGGGCTGCCACGGATAGATCGAGCGCATCGAGTTGCGCCAGCGGCAAGGCATGCGCGAGCGCGATAGCGATGGCGCCCGAGCCCGTGCCGACGTCGGCGATATGCAAAGGATGATCGTTGGGAACACGTGCGAGCACGGCTTCGACCAGGTGCTCGGTTTCAGGTCGCGGAATCAGCACTGCCGGTGTGACATGCAGGCCGAGCCCGTAGAACTCCTGCTCGCCGATGATGTACTGGACGGGCTCGTGCCGCAGGCGACGTTCGATGAGCGCTTCGTAAGCTGCCTGCTGCGCAACGGTAAGCACGTCGTCGTGATGCGCCAGCAGCCATGCGCGATCACGCTGCGCGACGAAGCGAAGCAGAAGCTCAGCGTCCCAGCGTGCTGTGTGCGCATCATGAGCCGCGGACACAAGACGCGCAGCGGCAGCAGCAAGCGCGGCGCGGATCGTCATACCCGATCAGGAAGCGGGCGGCTTACGCCGCCTCGGCTTCACCCTTCAAACGCTCCGCGTTAAAGTGAGAGATCACGGCATCGATCACCGGCTGCATCCTGCCTTCCATTACCTCGGCAAGCTGGTGCAGCGTAAGGCCGATGCGATGGTCGGTAAGACGGTTCTGCGGGAAGTTATACGTGCGAATCTTCTCGCTTCGATCACCCGTGCCGACCTGTGACTTACGCTGCGCGGCTTCGATCTGATGCAGGCGTTCCTGCTCCACGTCGTACAGGCGCGAACGCAGGACGCGCATTGCTTTCTCACGGTTCTTGATCTGCGACTTCTCGTCCTGGCAGCTCACCACGGTGTTGGTGGGCAGGTGCGTGATGCGGATCGCGGAGTACGTCGTGTTCACCGACTGGCCACCCGGGCCGGAGGAACAGAAAGTATCGATGCGGAGATCTTTCTGCTCGATCTTGATGTCGACCTCTTCGGCCTCGGGCAGAACCGCCACGGTGATCGCGGAGGTGTGCACGCGACCCTGGGTTTCAGTCGCCGGTACGCGCTGTACGCGGTGCACGCCGCTCTCGTATTTCAGCTGCGAGTACACGCCGTTGCCCTCGATCAGGAACGAGACTTCCTTGAGGCCGCCTACCGAGCTTTCCGAGCTGGTCAGGATCTCGACCTTCCAGCGATGCAGTTCGGCAAACCGCGTGTACATGCGGTATACCTCAGCGGCAAACAGGGAAGCCTCATCGCCTCCGGTGGCTGCGCGAATCTCCACGACGACGTTCTTCTCGTCGTTGGGATCCTTGGGCAGCAGCAACACCTTGAGCGCTTCTTCCACGGCAGGCAGCCGCTCTTCGAGCTGCGCGAGTTCTTCCTCGGCCATGGCGCGCATCTCGGCGTCGTCTTCGGTCAACATGGCCTTGGCTTCGGCGATGCCGTCGACGATGGCGCGGTACTGGTGATAGCCGTCGACCAGCGGCTCCAGGTCGCGGTGCTGCTTTGCGACTTTCTGGTAGCGCTGCTGGTCGCTCGTGATTTCGGGCTCGGCGAGCTGCTGCCCCAACTCCTCGTAACGAGCGACGATTTGTTCCAGACGTTCGAACATAGTGAGAACCCCTCAAGGGTGCGGCTTGCAATGTGGCTGCAAGCATAAACGGATAGATAGATCAGATAGGAATGCGGACACAGGGGCGCGGGCGGCAGGAACCGCTAGAGAAGGGCGCCAAAAGGCCGAGGCGTGCGCATGTGTATAGCTTACCAAAGCAGTTTTCGCGCAGCCAGTCAGCAGCCGGTCGCAGCAGGTTCTGGGGCGCACCAGCGACCGCTACGGCGCCCAACCTCGCTACCGCCCCGAGCGCATGGCAGAGCATCCGGCGCATCTATTCAAGCTGGACCAGAGCGAGTATGCCGCCCTGGCCAGGAGTGCAGGATGACAAACCAGCAAGAATCGGCGGAGATGGAGCAAGCCTTGCACCCTGAAGCACCTGCGTCCAGTACAGAAAGTGTTCTCGAAACCACGCCATCCATTGGCGACGACCCTGCCGCCAGCGCGGCACTGGCAAGCATGGCTCCGGATGCACTGGCCCGGTGGGCGCTTGCCTGCGATGCGCTGGCCGCGACCACCAGGAAGCTTGAGAAGCGCGCCATCCTTGCCGCATACCTCGTCACCCTGCCGCTGGGGGATGCCGCGCGAGCCGCCCTGTACGTCGCAGGGCAGCCGTTTGCGGAGGTGGATCGCCGCAACCTGAACATGGGCGGCTCCCTGCTGAGCAAAGCTGTTGCGCTGCGAACCGGGGCCGATGCCACGGCGCTGACCGCGGCCTTCCGCCGCCACGGCGACATCGGCGCGGCCGCAGCCGACCTGGTGGCGACGCACCGTCCCGAGCCCCCCGAGCCGCCCGCTCCAACCCTGGGTGACCTGGAAGCCATGCTGGGCGAGGTGGCGGTGGCGCGCGGCCCGGCTGCCAAGCTGCGCCTGCTCGAGCGGATGCTCGCGCGCTGCTCCGCCGCGGAGTGCAAGTACCTCTGCAAGCTCATCTCGGGAGACATGCGCATCGGAGTCAAGCAGAGCCTGGTCGAGGAAGCCATTGCCGCCGCTTTCAACCAGGAGGTGGCAGCCGTACGGCACGCCGGGATGCTGCTCGGCAGCCTCCCGGAAGTGGTGCAGCGGGCCGCAGCCGGCACGTTGCAGGAGGCAGCCATGCGCCTCTTTCACCCGCTGGGCTTTATGCTGGCAAGCCCGGTCGACAGTGTGGAAGAAGCCGTAAGCCGCTTTGCCGAAGAGGTCACCGCCGAGCACCGGGCGGAACCTGCTTCTGATCGAGCAGAGTCCGAAGCGAGTGGCGCAACAAGCGAGAGCGACGCGCAGGTCGACGCCGCGTTGGCCGCCGACACCTCACCTGAGCAGTTGCTGCGCGAGGCGCAGCTTGAAGACAAGTACGACGGCATGCGTGCCCAGCTCCACGCAGGCGATCCGCGCGAGAGGGGACGCGTGGGCCTGTTCTCGCGCAATCGTGAGGACCTCAGCGCAGCCTTTCCGGAGCTGATCGAGGCATTCGCCGCGCTGGAGGAGACCGTGATCCTGGATGGCGAGATCCTGGCCTGGAGCCCCGCGCCCGAGGCGCTCCCGAATGAGCCTCCCCTCGACGCAGGCCTGGAAGCGCCATCCGGGCCGGACAGCCAGGATGGACGCGCATTGCCCTTCTCTGCCCTGCAGCAACGGCTCGGGCGCAAGCAGGTTTCCGCCGAGCTTCGTCGCACGCGGCCGGTCGTGTTTATGGCCTTCGACATTCTGTACGCCGACGGACGCCTGCTGCTCGATCAACCACTCTCGGCACGACGGGCCCGCCTGGAACGGTACCTTGCTGAACATGGGCCGTCCTCCGATGGACGAGCTGCCGAGCGCTCCCGGCAGGGTATGCTGTTCGCCGATGAGCAACCGCAGCAGGCACATTTTCCTCGGCTGCTGCTGGCCCCGGCCATCCTGCTCAGGGATGCCGAGCAGCTGGACCGCGCCTACGGAGAAGCACGCGCGCGCGGCAACGAAGGCGTCATGCTCAAGGCAAGCCACAGCCTGTACCAGCCCGGACGGCGCGGCCTGGCATGGCTCAAGCTCAAGCGCGAACTGGCCACACTCGACGTGGTCGTGACGGGCGCGGAGTTCGGCACGGGTCGCCGGGCAGGCTACCTCAGCGACTACACCTTCGCCGTTCGAGGAGCGCCTGATGCCGACGGCGAGCCGGGGCCGCTTCTGAATGTCGGCAAGGCTTACTCCGGTGTGACCGATGCTGAAATGCATGCGCTGTCCGCGCACTTTCACGGAATCACCCTCGAGGAGTTCGGTTCGTTTCGAACGGTCGAGCCGGACACCATTTTCGAGGTGGCGTTCAACAACATCACGCGCTCGAACCGGCACGCCAGCGGCTTTGCTCTTCGCTTCCCGCGCATCCTTCGTATTCGCACCGATAAGCCGTTGAGCGAGATCGATACACTCGCGCGCGTGGAGACGATCTACAACGAGCAGCCGGACCGCCCGGTGGAGCCATCCGAGCCGTTGCCTTCTCGTACCTAAGTCACTGAAAGCAACAAATATAGGGTTTTCGTTTGATGATTTAGCCCTCCGGCGAGTGATATAACCGGCCTGCCTCACCATAAACGCCAGCATTTTTAGGGCGGATCGACAGGTCCAATTTGGCTTCCAAACTGCACCACCTGATGCTTGCAACAGTTGAAAATACTGCTGATCCCATGGCCTGGAGCGGCTCCGCGATTGAAATCAGCGAGGCGCTTTCCAACGCCGTGGAGCGACTCACGATCGTGGATAACCTGCCGGTGAAGAAGCACCCTGTGCATGCAGCGGTACGGCTTGCGCTGGGGCGCTTTCCCAACAACGAGCCGCGGTATCCCCTCTGGATGAGCACGCCGGCGCTGCACGACTTTGCGCAGCGCACCGCCAAGGCGATCGAGCAACATCGGCCGGAAGCACTGCTCTGCATTTCTTCGCAGTGCCTGGTCTACCTGCACGAGTACTACAAGGGCCCGGCGATCCCCGTGTTCTCTTACTCGGACACCCCGTGGATGCTCTTTCTCGAGCTCTACAAGGATTTCTGGCCCTACCCCGTGGGCACCGCACGCTATGCCGCGCGCGAGCGGGCCGCCATCCGACGCTGCACGGGCGCGATTTACGCCACCGAGTGGGCACGGCAGGATGCCATTCGACGCTTTGAGCTGCCGCCCGAGCGGGTGCATGTGCAATCCATGGGCGCATCCTGGATCCCGACGGAGAGCGAGTCAGAGATCGAAGCAACCATCCTGGCACGTCCGCGCAACCGCGTCGACATCCTCTATATCGGCAAAGAGTGGAAGCGCAAATCCGGACCCATGGTGATTGAGATCGCGCGGCAGCTGCGTGCATCCGGCCGCGTGGGCGACGTGAAACTGCACATTGTCGGTGCCAATCCCGAGCTGCAGCCAGGAGACGAGGCGTTCATCCAGGTGTATGGCCTGCTTCGTCGCAGCGACCCGACTGAGTCTGCCCTGCTCCGGAAGCTGTTGTGCGAGTCGCACTTCCTCCTGGTACCCACCAGCGCCGAGTGTTTTGGACTGGTGTTTGCGGAAGCGCAGGCATTTGGCGTACCGCCCATCTCGCGCGCTGTGGGCGCGGTGCCCTCCGTCATTCTCGATGGCGAAACAGGCCTGGTACTGCCAATAGAAGCGGGTGCGGAAGCCTATGTGCAACGCATCCTGGACCTGCTGGCCAATGGCCGCGACGAGTATGTGCGAATGGCGCTGGCTGGCCGCAGGAACTTCCGCCAGCATCTGAACTGGCCGGCATTCGGACAGGGCATTGTGAAAACGATCGGCGAAAGCTTACCGCTGCCGGCTAGTGCGCATGACCATGATGGTCATGTCCATGATGGTGACCCGGATGTGCTGCATGCGCTAGCGCCTCTTCCTGTGCCATCACACAGCCGTGCTCCGTCACGCAGTCACAGTTTTCGAACTGGATCGTAGTGTGCAGAATCTGAAAGCGATCGCGCAGCGCTGACTTCACGCGGTCCAGGATAATGTTGCTTTCAGACGGCGGGATATCCGCGATGCGGATGTGCGTGGCAAGCGCATGCGTCTGTGACCCCAGGGACCACACATGCAGGTCGTGCACATCCTCGACGCCTTCAATGCCGGTCAGCGCGGCGCGGATGGCCGGCAGCGCGATGCCCTCAGGCGTGCCCTCGAGCAGGATATTGAGGGTCTCGCGAGCGATCGAGATGGAGGACCACAGGATCAGGGCAGCGATGGCAAGCGAAAGCGCTGGGTCAATCCAGTTGAGGTGTGTCAGCCGGATGACCAGTCCACCAACAATCACGGCCGCGGTCGACAGGGTATCGCCCAGCATGTGAATAAACACCGAACGCAGGTTCACATCGGAGCCGCCGCCGCTGCGCCCTACCCGCCAGAGCATCGTGGCGATCAGGCCGTTCATCAACACGCCGGCCGCGGCGACCAGCATCATGGGGGTGGAGGCGACCGCTTCAGGGTGCCCCAGCCGGCCCAGCGCTTCGATCGCGATCCAGGTGGAAACAGCCACCAGCGCGAGTGCGTTAAAGAATGCTGCCAGCACGCCGGCGCGCTGGTAGCCGAATGTCTTCGCATCGTTGGCGGGGCGCGCGTTCAGCCACACGGCCACAAACGAAAGCAGCAGTGCCGCCGCGTCCGAGATATTGTGCCCCGCCTCGGAAAGCAGGGACAGCGAGTGCGCGTGCAGACCCACAAAGAAGCACACCGCAACATAGATCAAGGTGGCCGCAAGCGAAACCTGCAGCACCGCCTGCGTCTTGCCCGTGGGTGAGCCGTGGGTATGCATCCACCTCCTAGTTTATGCGGAGACGGCGTTGGCTGCCACGGCGCCTACCACGCGTTGAACACTTGTGGGTGACGCTTGTGCGCGGGGCGGGTGCAGCTTTCAGGAGACGGGCGCGGACCAGCGGCGGCGCGGACTGGATCGACGCACCGGCACGGAGTTGGCGGTGTCTCGCAAACCGATCCAGTTCTCGGCGATCACGATGCTGTTTTCCGGCTGCCGTGTGTCATAGCGGACAGAGCAGGGAAAGCCCACTCGGATATCCGCGATGTTGATCAGGTCCTTCAAAAACGTGATGTCCTGGGAACACTCATACGAGACGCCAGCAATCTCGTACTTGTACAGGATCAACTGCATGCCTTCGGCCCGCTTGGCATCGTAGGCGTCCAGTTCGGTCACATCCAGAACAGTGCCATCGATGATGCGGCCGCCCAGCACCAGGTCCTGGCGACGGATACGCTCCAGCTCTTCTTCGGAGGTGTGCTTGCGCGTAGCCATGTACCAGGCTGCGGCTCCAAGGCAAGCGACCGTTGCAGCCATCGTCGTCAGTACCTGGTGATCGCGCAAGGTAAGCCCACTCATCGCCGTACTCGCTTCGAAAAGGGCACGTCGTGTGCCGGGATAGGTGAAGGATACCCCAAGCGCGCAATCTTTGCGGTAGCGCGGAAGGTGCCGCGAGTACCGTGGCTATACCGCGCAACCGGGCCCGCCTGTTTGACAAGCGCTCTACGCTATACTTGAAAGATTCCCTATGGACAAATCTCCCACCGCAGCACCCGTTCAGCCCAATGATTTCTCTCTGGCAGGTGGGCGTCGTATCCGCAGTACAACGGTGGTCTGTGTCCGGCGCGGCGACTCAGTGGTCATGGCCGCGGACGGTCAGGTAACTCTGGGCGATGCTGTGCTCAAGCACTCCGCCCGCAAGATCCGCCGGCTGTACCAGGACAAGGTACTGGCCGGCTTTGCAGGCTCCACAGCAGACGCGTTCTCCCTGTTCAGCCGCTTTGAGGGCAAACTCGAGCAGTACGCCGGCAATATCGGGCGGGCAGCGGTTGAGCTCGCCAAGGACTGGCGCACCGACAAGATGCTGCGCAACCTTGAAGCGCTGCTGATCGTGGCCGACCCGCAGCAGAGCTTCCTGATCTCGGGCTCGGGCGATGTGATCGAACCGGACGAGGGGATCGCGGCGATCGGTTCCGGCGGCTCCTACGCGCTGGCTGCCGCAAGCGCCCTGTTTGACAACACGGACCTGCCCGCGCGCGACATCGCCGAGAAATCGCTGCGCATTGCCGGCAAGATCTGCATATACACCAATGACACCATCCTGGTGGAAGAGCTGACCGCGCAGGCACCCGAAACCAGGTAACCGTTCTTCCAGCATTTGTACGAGGCTTGCAAGGGACCCATGGCCATCTATTTACCCGGTACCGCGGACGACCAGGAGCTTGCGCTGGAGGACCTTACTCCGCGCGAGATCGTCACCGAACTCGACAAGTATGTGGTGGGGCAGCGCGCCGCCAAGCGCGCTGTGGCGCTGGCACTGCGCAACCGCATGCGTCGGCAAAAGCTCGCTCCGGAGATCGCGGACGAGATCATGCCCAAAAACATCATCATGATCGGGCCCACGGGCGTCGGCAAGACCGAGATCGCCCGCCGCCTGGCCAAGCTCACCAACTCGCCGTTCCTGAAAGTGGAAGCCTCCAAGTTCACCGAAGTCGGCTACGTGGGCCGCGACGTCGAGTCCATCATCCGCGACCTGGTGGAAAACGCCATCGATATGGTGCGCGACGAGAAGCTCGAGGATATTGAAGACAAGGCCGAGTTGAACGCCGAGGATCGCCTGCTCGACCTGCTGCTGCCGCCACTGGCGCCCGCAGCCGAGGTCGCCGTGATGAGCGCTCCTGACGAGAACAAGAACGGCAACTCGGG
Organism: Acidipila sp. EB88; assembly: GCF_003858395.1. GTDB lineage: Bacteria > Acidobacteriota > Terriglobia > Terriglobales > Acidobacteriaceae > EB88. Next base: position 1,357,298 of record NZ_QWEV01000005.1, read on the forward strand.
CGCGAGCGGGGCCAGCGAGGCGATCAGCGCCGCAGCCTCTCCGGCTGCCGCCGATACGGACACGGCCGCGTATACGCGTTCCCGCGACAAGCTACGCGACCAGTTTCGCGAAGGCAAGCTGGACGACCGCCTGGTGGAGATCGACGTACGCGAGCGTCGCGAGCCGCAGATTGAAATTGTCACCAACAACGCGCAGGACGAGTCCGATATGAACCTCAAGGACGTTCTGCCACAGTTGTTCGGCCCGCGCACCAAAAAGCGCAAGATGAAGGTCGCAGAAGCGTTCGACTACCTCGTGCAGGAGGAAGAAGGCCGCCTCATCGATATGGACCAGGTGCAGCGCACCGCGGTCGAGCGGGTCGAGACCTCGGGCATCGTCTTCCTCGACGAGATCGACAAGATCGCCGGCCGCGAAGGCGGACATGGGCCCGACATTTCGCGCGAAGGCGTACAACGCGACATCCTGCCCATCGTCGAAGGCACCACGGTCAGCACCCGCTACGGCATGGTGCGCACCGACTACATCCTGTTCATTGCTGCCGGCGCCTTTCACGTCACCAAGCCGAGCGACCTGATCCCGGAGCTGCAGGGTCGCTTCCCTGTCCGGGTCGAGCTGCACTCGCTCACCGTGGATGATTTTGTGCGCATCCTGACCGAACCCAAGGCCTCGCTGTGCAAGCAATCGATTGCCATGCTCGAAACAGAAGGACTTAAGCTCGAGTTCACGCCGGAAGCGATCCACGAGATGGCCGAGTTTGCTTTCCGCGTCAACGAGCAGACCGAGAACATCGGTGCGCGGCGTCTGCACACCATCATGGAGCGCGTGCTGGACGAAATCTCCTTCCTGGCGCCGGACCTGTTGAAGGCACCCCGCAATGCAGCAGGGGTTTTCGACCTGTCCGTGGCTGCGACGGATGGCGCCTCCACCACGCCGCTGCCGGTGATCGATCGCGAGATCGCGACCGGCCACGAGCGGGTCGTCACCATCGATCCGGAATATGTGCGGCAGATGGTGGCAAGCATCGTCAAGGACCAGGATCTGAGCCGCTACATCCTGTAACTCGAAACACCTGGCCGAGACAACGATGCCCGGGCGCTGAGTCCCGGGCATCGCTACGTTATGGCTGCATTGTGGGCGGGAACCGCTTACATCAGCAGGCGCGGCTCGTTGCGCTGCAGACGGGCGTACACCTCGCGCAGCCCGTGCACGCAGGGCTCAAAGGTCGTGCTGAGGCGGGCGAACAGGGGTGCTTCCCGCTCGTACTCAAACAGGTTGAACTGCGAAACGACCCAGTAACTCTCCTGCCCGGCACGCACCATGGCGTTGAGCCGCTCGGGCGTCGAGGCATGGCGGGGCGCCATCCCGGCGGAGAACAGCAGGTAGTCACCAATGTGTTTGCGCAGGCGTCGCTCCGCGTCAAACGACTCGGCCGTGCCATGGACTGGATCGGAGGCCAGTAGCAGCGCCTCGATATCGCGGACCGGGCGGCCTTCCGCATCGACTACAGGGTAAAGCTTGTCCGTGGAAGAGAACTCGGTGAGGAGGTCAGCGACGTAGGTCCCGATTTCCTGGTCGCCCCGGGGCAGGGCGTCACGAAAGCATTCGCGGACGAGATCGTGGAAGATGCGGCGCAGTGGATGGGTCGGAGAAATCATGGCGAAAGAGCCTCCTTCATCAAAGCAGCTGGGACGTACCGTGCATCGTTCGTGTTTCAAACCATCGCACGGCATTGCGGCCGCGGCAAGAGTGCGTGTTACGTTCGCGTGAATGAGTTGGCAGTCCCGGCGCCGCTCTGCGAGGGGTTATACGGCCAACTGTTCATCATCGCTGCGCAGCACCAGGTGTAAGCTGCCGCTGCGAGGTGCGCCCCGGTGTCCGAAGAGCATGCAAAACAGCCAGCAAAGAAGAGTGCCAAGCCAACCAAGCCGCAGACCAGTGACGCTCCCGCGTTCGGGCAGCCCCAGCCCGGGCCGGATGCAACCGGATTCAAAGTGCCGCATCCGTCCGACGACCCGCTCTACGCCAAGGTCAACACCAAGCTGGTGGAACCATTTCCCGCGCCACGCGGCGGCGAGGAGCCGGTACTGACCCTGGCCGAGATCTGGGGTCCGACCCTTGGCGCCGCAAAAACTGCCGCGATCACCAAGGCCGGGCAGATTGTGTTTCACAGCGTGGGCGACAGCGGCAGCGTCAAGTCGCCTGAGACGGAGTCGCTGGTTGCGGATGCAGCGCAGGCAGACCTGGCGAATTCTCCTGCCGGGGCAGCGCCGGCCTTTCTGTTCCACTTAGGCGACGTGGTCTACAGCTTTGGCGAGGCTCAGTACTACTACGACCAGTTCTACGAGCCGTGGCGCAGCTACCAGGGTCCGATCCTGGGGCTGGCCGGCAACCACGACGGCCCGATTTACACCGGCGACCCTGCGCCCACCCTCGATGCCTACCTGCGCAACTTCTGCGCCGCAACCCCGGTCGTCACTCCGGAGGCAGGCGGGCTGATCCGCACCGCCATGGTGCAGCCGGGCGTCTTCTATACGTTCGAGGCCCCGTTCGTGCGAGTCCTCGCGGTGTACAGCAATGGGCTGGAAGACCCGGGCGTACTCTCCACCGAGGGCGGCACGCGACCCACCCTGGACGACTCGCAACTCACTTACCTCCAGGCCGCGCTCGCCCGCTGCAAGGCTGAGAAGTTTGCGGGCGCTGTGATGATCGCGGTGCATCATCCGCCGTATACCGCGGGCACCACCCATGGCGGCTCGCCGCGCATGTTGCAGGATCTGGACGCGGCTGCGGCGGCAGCCGGCTTCTAGCCACACGCGGTCTTCTCCGGTCACGCACACAACTACCAGCGGTTCACCCGGACGCTCAACCCCGGGACCGCGGGCGCGACCAACGCTCTCTACATGGTCGCGGGCAACGGCGGACACGCGCTGGACGCGATCCGAAAGATCAAGGGCATGGCGATCCGGGTGCCTTTGGTGGTGGACGATACGCTCACGCTCGAGAACTATGACGACAGCCACTATGGCTTTCTCCGGGTGACGGTCGATCCACTGACGCTGCGGATCGAGTACTACCAGGCCGGCACGTCTGCCACCCCGTTCGACGTCGTATCTATCGACCTGGAAACGCGCATCGTCAGCTAGCGCCGCGCCGATGCTGGTTGGGCGCGGCCTGCAGCGGCAGAGTCGCGTCCCACCGGCTGGAGCGAAGTGCTGGCCGACGACAGCTTTGCGACGTCGGGTGCGACGTACAATCCACCTGTGGCCGCCCCTACTCACCCGTTCACGGCTCCCGGTACGTCGCAGGCACGGCCTGATCGACCGGCCGGCCCTTTCTCTGCCCCGTGGTCGCTGTTCTGGATCGCTCTGTTTGTCCGCCTTGCGTACATGACGCTGGCGCACACCTGGCGGGTGCGCCCGTATGGCGACCACTTCCAGTTTGGCTGGGAGATGGCGCGGATCGCCCGCGCGCTGGTTACCGGCTATGGCTACAGCGATCCGTTCAATGGCCACACCGGGCCGACCGCCTGGGTGTGCCCGGCCTACCCGCTGCTGATTGCAGGCACCTTCAAGCTGTTCGGCGTGTACACCAAGCTGTCGGCCTGGGTGCTGCTCGCGATCAACTGCGTGCTCAACGCGCTGATGGTACGCACCACGTGGGAGATTGCGGCGCGCTGCCTGAACGGGAGCGTGGCGCGGTGGTCGGGGTGGCTCTGGGCGCTGTACCCCGCGGCCATGCAGTATGCGGTCAAGTGGATCTGGGAGATGACGCTCTCGGCGTTTCTGTTCTCGTGTGTGCTGGTGCTGGCGCTGCGCATGCGCGGCATCGGCGAGCCGGCGGAGTCGGTCGCGCTCCTCCACCAGACGGCGAAACGGTGGGCGTTGTTCGGGCTGCTCTGGGGAATGATCGCGCTCTCCAACCCCGAGCTGTGCATCATGCTGCCAGTCATGGGACTTTGGATCCTGTTCGGTGCAGGCGCCGCCTGGCCTCGGCAGGTGGGCAACGCAACGCTGGGTGCGGTGCTGTGTCTTGCCCTGATTGCACCTTGGAGCTGGCGCAACTGGACCGTGTTTCACCACTTCGTCCCGCTACGCGGCAACTTTGGCGCAGAGCTCTACCTCGGCAATGGGCCGGGAGCGGTCGGATTGCTCATGGAGTACAACCATCCCGGCGAAAGCTCGGGGCAGCTCCGACTCTACCGGGAGATGGGCGAGGTCGCCTACGTGAAGATGCGGGGCGACGCAGCCAAGGCGGTGATCCGCGCGGACTGGCCGCGGTTCCTGAACCTGAGCGTGCGCCGGGCGTACTTCTTCTGGTTCTCGGTGCCCCACCCTTCGGACGATGCGCCGCTGGTGGAGTATGGACGCAACCTGAACTACCAGTTCGCCTCAATCTGCGGGCTACTTGGGCTGGTCCTTGCGCTGCGCCGCAAAGTGCCGGCGGCTGGGCTGTTTGCCTGGTGCTTCGCGCTGCTGCCGCTGCTGTACTACTTTGTCACGGTGCATGCGCGGTTTCGCCACCCGTTTGAGCCCCTGATTGTTATGCTGGCGGTGTACCTGTTCCAGTCAGCCGAGAAAAGCCGGGAGGTACGGTGGTTCCGCCGGGCAGCGCCCCGCCTGGGCACGTAGCCCGGGAGACTTGCGCGTTCCTCTAGGGACGACTGCCGTGCAAACAGCTCCGCAATAGTTGACCGTGAACCGGCTCACCGCTACACTAAGTAAGTTCGGCGGTTCTGCCTCCTGCTCGCCTACCTGCCTGTGGTTTTGTCATCTTCCAGGCGGCGCGACGCCTTCCAGAGTCACGGAGTTACCGTATCGGGAAGCACGTCAGGGCATGTTTGCATCTGCCAGCTCTATATAGGTTTTTACGACGATCCCGCGCACCCCGTGGGACGGCGATCGAGAGGAAATGCGTATGTACGCGGTGATCCGTACCGGTGGGAAGCAGTATCGCGTGGCTCCAGGCGACGTGGTGAAGGTTGAGAAGGTCGCAGCCGACGAAAATGGCGCGATTGAGTTTGGCGAAGTGCTTGCATTTTCCGGCGAGGCCGGTTCTGTGGCAAAGCCTGCCGAGGGCGCCAAGGTCCTTGCAACCGTAGTAGGCGAAGGCCGCGGCGACAAGATCCTGGTCTTCCACTACAAGCGGAAAAAGCAGTACAAGAAGATGCAGGGCCATCGCCAGGCATTCACGCAGGTAAAGATCAACGAGATCCACGTGGACGGCAAGACCTACGGACCGCAGGCCTAAGCGCCGCATAAAGGAGAGCAACCATGGCACATAAAAAAGGATTAGGAAGCTCTAAAAACGGCCGCGACTCCAATGCACAGCGTCTCGGCGTGAAGAAGTTTGGTGGCGAGCTCGTGAGCGGTGGATCGATCCTGATTCGCCAGCGTGGGACACCGCACAAGCCGGGCCTGAACGTCGGCATCGGCAAGGATGACACCCTGTTCGCCAAGGTGGACGGCTATGTTCGCTTCATCAATCGTGGCGCGCGTGGACGCTTTGTGGCCATTGAGCCACTGGCAGCGGAAGAAGTAGCCGCCGACTAAGCTTGTGACTACAGCTACAAAAACCAGCGCCCATTAGGCGCTGGTTTTGTTTTGGGGCTGATTCTGTGGAGGCTAGGTATTTGCGTCGGAACTGGAGGGCGCCCGGGTACTTTGCTAACCTGCCCGGCCGACTCCGTGCCGCTCCAGAATGTCGGCGACGGTGGCCTCAACCCGCGAGATAAAGGGGAGGCTTTCGGGCTGCCGGCCCACGGTGCCGAACTGTTGCGCGATCTCGTTCCAGCGCATCAGCTTGGAGGCTGGGGACAGGGTGTGCGGCGTGCGCGCCGGCTCGGGGAAGACCAGGTAGAACACCCAGATGGAAAGTCCAACGAAGGTTCCGACCTCGTTCAGGGTCGCGAGCATGATCGAGGCGCTGCCGGACACGTTGAACGTGACCGCGCCAACAAAGTCGATGGCGCCGATCATGGTGAGACCGGCCGCAAGACCTACGGAGCGGCTTCTCAGGCACATGCCGAGGCGGTTGACCCGCGTCAGCAGCAGGGAGATGAGCGAAAACTCAAACGTGCAGACACACAGCATGAAGGAGACGTCCACCTCATCAAGCCAGTGCTGCATGCTGTGGATGCCGAAGATCGGAAGGTGCGCGCTGAGTGCGATCACCAGCGCCAGGCCTGCCGCCCAGCGAAACACGTGCTTTGCGGCAGAGGCAAGTGCAGGCAGCGCTGCCAGGCTGTTCGCAAGAATTGCCGAGATCACGAAAAATGCCGTGATGGTGGCCATGAAGTACAGCGACCAGTACACAGCGGTATAGATATGGTGGAAATGTTGGAAAGCGGAGCCGACGCGATCACTCGCCTCGTTCCAGATCAGGTAGTTCAAGCTCATGAGCAGCCGCAATGCGACGAATACCGCCAGCGGGCGATCGTCGATGGGCGCATACCGCAACTTTGCAGTGGCGGGGGTACGCTGAACGGAGTTCCTGCGTACCCTTGCCACATAAAGAGAGATGAGCACGAGCAGCCACGCGAATGGTTCCGTGTTGGTCAACGTTTCCATGGCGGAACTGAGGTGGTTCATAGTCTCTTCTCGATGAGGGTATGCCGTCTCCGCCTGTCAGACAGCCGGAGGATAAGCATACGCGTAAAGTTTACTGAGTGCCGCCCCAGTGGGCCGGAGGAATCTGCGAAGACTGCGTGTCCCCGTCACCGCTGGTCGGCGCAGCCGGCTTGGTGGGGGTAACGGCAAAACTGCTGGTGGCGACTGCGAAAAGTGAAACAGCGACAAGCGTCATGCTCAGAGTCCGAATTGCGTTTGTCATTGATTAATACTCCATAAGCGTTGCAGATGTGCAGGCCACCGCCCTCTCAAATCGAGAAAACTCGCCTGTAGGGCCAAGGTAGCCGCCAAAAACCCTTCCCGCAAGCATTTGTGAGCAATCTTTACCTGTTTGTCCCATCTTGCGGTTACCCAAGGTACATACCAAAGGCACTATCCGGTAACGGAGCCCAAAAAGCCAGAATGCTACCATAAGGTATTCGCGTGGCAATGACGGGTGCTCCTCCTGCATGGTTTCCCGCCCTGCGGCCTTGTGCCGCCTGCCCGCACACTGGAGTTGCATGTCTCTGAATGATCGTACCGTTGCACCCGAAGCGATGACAGGCGGACCGTCCGTGAACGGCAGCTACACAAGTGACAACATCAAGGTCCTGGAAGGCCTTGAGGCAGTACGGCTCCGCCCGGCGATGTACATTGGCTCGACCGGCGAGCAGGGTCTGCACCACCTGGTGTACGAAGTGGTGGACAACTCGGTGGACGAGGCGCTGGCCGGCTATGCCAAGCACGTGGATGTTCTGATCCACGTCGACAACTCCATCACCGTGATTGATGACGGCCGCGGCATCCCCGTGGATCTCAAAACGCTCGACAATGGCGAGCGCATGCCTGCTGTCCAGGTCGTGCTGACCAAGCTGCATGCCGGCGGCAAGTTCGACGCCTCTACCTATAAGGTGTCAGGCGGCCTGCATGGCGTAGGTGTCTCCTGCGTGAACGCCCTGTCGGAAGCCTTCGACGTGGAGATCTGGCGCGACGGACACACCTACGAGCAGGATTACTCCAAGGGTGCGCCCATCTCCGAGCTGCGCAAGATGGGCACCTCGAAGCGCCGGGGCACCAAGGTCCACTTCCTGCCCGACAAGTCGATCTTCACGTTCACCGAGTACAACTACGACACGCTGGCCCAGCGTCTGCGCGAACTCGCCTTCCTGAACAAGGGCCTGACGATCACGCTCACCGATGAGCGGACGCTCGACCCCAAGACCGGCGAGGCCAAGCGCACCGAGTTCAAGTACGCCGGCGGCATCGCGGAGTTCATCCGCCATATCAACAAGGGCAAGGCCGTGCTGCATGAGCAGCCGATCGTGATGGAAGCCCTGCGCGATGGCGTTGATATGGAGATCGCTCTCCAGTACAACGATGCCTACTCCGAGACGGTGTTCACCTTTGCCAACAACATCAACACGGCTGACGGTGGCTCACATCTGTCCGGGTTCCGCACCGGGCTGACGCGCACGGTCAACGCGGCCGGGCAGTCGCTTGGCCTGTTCAAGGACATGAAGGAAAACCTCTCGGGCGACGACGTCCGCGAAGGGCTGGTCGCGGTGATCAGCGTCAAGCTGCCGCAGCCGCAGTTTGAAGGGCAGACCAAGGGCAAGCTCAACTCCGACATTGCCGGCACCGTGCAGGCGCTGGTCAACGAGAAGCTTGGCATGTTCCTGGAGCAGAACCCGCAGGTCGCCAAGAAGATCATCAACAAGGCGATCGATGCATCCCGCGCACGCGAAGCCGCCCGCAAGGCACGCGACCTGACCCGCCGCAAGGGCGCGCTCGACGGCGGCGGCCTGCCCGGCAAACTTTCCGACTGCTCGGAGCGCAACCCGGAACGCTGCGAACTGTACCTGGTCGAGGGTGAGTCCGCCGGTGGCACAAGCCGCCAGGGCCGCGACCGCAAGTTCCAGGCGATTCTCCCGCTCAAGGGCAAGATCCTCAATGTGGAGAAGGCACGCTACGACAAGATGCTGGGCCACGAGGAAATCCGTGCCATGATCACCGCGCTCGGCTGCGGCATCGGCAAGGACGACTTCGACCCCTCCAAGCTGCGCTACGGCAAGATCATCCTGATGACCGATGCTGACGTCGACGGTTCGCATATCCGCACGCTGCTGCTGACGTTCTTCTTCCGCCATATGCAGGAGCTGATCAAGCGCGGACACGTGTATATCGCGCAGCCGCCGCTCTACCGCATCAAGAAGGGCCGTTTTGAGCAATACATCAAGAACGATCGCGAGTTCGTCGATGTAATGGTGAAGCGTGCTTCCGAAGGCATGGTGGTGAAGTACGGCGTGCAGCCGGACGGCACCAACAAGGGCCAGCTGCAGGGCGCGGAGCTTACCCGCTACATGGGACAGCTCAACGAGTACATTGGCTACTTCGACAAGGTAAATCAACGCCTGCGCAACGAAGCGGTCGTGCGACTCCTGTCCGAGCAGGAGATGACCAAGCGGACCGACTTTGTTGGGCCCGAGGCGGGCCAGCCCCCGGCAAAGCTGGAAGCACTGCGCGCCGGGCTCGAAGCGATGGCGCCCACGTACCAGTTCAAGGCAGTGCACGCCCCGGCATTTGACGAGGAGCACCAGATCTGGTCGGTGAGCTACCTGGATGCGCAGGGAGCGATGCGCCGGCTGGACTGGACGCTCGCCTCCACCGCCGAGTACCGCCAGATGATGACCAAGTACACGCAGCTGCGCGAGCAACTGCAGGCTCCGTTCACGGTCGAGTACGCCGGCAAGGCCGCAGCAGCGCCCGAGCCCGACCCGGAGGACACCGACACCGAAACTACCGGTGAGGTCGAAGCTGGACGTCCCGCGCCGAAGCGCGCCGGACGCACCTCGCACGAGCCGGTCAGCAAGCGCACTCCCGCGGAACTGTTCGAGTACGTGATCGACCAGGGGCGCAAGGAGTACCAGGTGCAGCGGTACAAGGGCCTCGGCGAGATGACCGCGCCGCAGCTGTGGGAGACGACGATGGATCCGGAACGGCGCACGCTGCTATCGGTGAAGCTCGAAGACATCACGGCCACGGAGCTGATTTTCTCGACCCTGATGGGTGAAGACGTGGAGTCGAGACGCAAGTTCATCGAAGAGAATGCGCTCGATGTGAAGAACCTGGATATCTAGGCTTCCTCGCATTTTTGTGTCGACGAAGGCGCAACAGCCCTGCTGTTGCGCCTTTCTCTTTGCGCGAAGCTATTTCCACGAGGAGCCTGTGCCGGGCTGTGCTGACCCGCCTGCCGATACACTCCCGCGTGTTTACGAGTCTCCTGATTGCCACTTGCGGCCGCGTTGTTTATCGTCCGTTCACCCCCGGCGCGGGACAATGGCCTTTGCGCGCAGCGTCCAGGACACACGGCCGATGCGTCCCACAGGCAGGAGCCACATCCGCATGCGCACAGCGCCCGATCCGCCAATCCCACCCGCAAACTCGCCGTTCCAGGATGCCGCCTTCTTTGCCGTCGACTCCGCCCGCACAGCGGCTGAGCAGTCCGCGACGTTTCCGCAGAGCGTCGCATCGGGCGATCCGCAGCCGCACGGCATCGTGCTGTGGTGCCGTGTCGATCCAACCCGGCAGGGTGGCGAGAACCCCTCGCTGGTCGCCTGGCAGATCAGCCGCGATGCGACGTTTGCGCCCGGCACGATCGTGACCGCTGGCACTGCTTCCCTTGAGGCCGCACGTGACCACACGGTGAAGCTGCCGATCGAGCATGCGGCACTCGCGTCCTATACCGGCTATTTCTATCGCTTCGTGTACAACGGCATAGCCAGCCGCACCGGCCACTTCAAAACGCTGCCTGCCGCGGACGCCGAGGTATCCCGGATAACGCTCGGCCTTGTGGTGTGCCAGGACTTTGGCGCCGGCTACTACACCGCGCTCGCGCACCTTGCCGGCGAACAGGTCGACTACGTGCTGCACCTGGGCGACTACATCTACGAGACCATCTCTTCGTCCGAGTTCCAGAACAACCCTGCCCGCCGCGTGCCGCCGTTCCCAAGCGGGAGCACCACGATCCCGGTCGACGTGGGCGATTACCGGCACCTGTACCAGGTGTACCGCGGCGACCCGCATCAACAGGCCATGCATGAGCGCTTCGCCTATATCCAGCTGTGGGACGATCACGAGTTTGCCAACGACTGCCACCAGGATTTTCATCCCGACGCCAACGCTGCGCCCAGTACCGCTGCGACGCCGCAGCCCGCGCTGCGACAGGCCGCCAACCAGGCCTGGAGCGAGTATGGGCTGGCCGCGGTCACGTTCGACCCGGCAAAGGGCTGGGAGGAGTCGATCCAGGTGTATCGCAAGCTTGCCTTTGGCCGGCTGGCAGATTTGGTAATCACCGACGAGCGGCTGTACCGCGACGGGCCGCCGTGCGGTGCAAACGAGTACGGCGAGCGCTACTTCACGCTGGGCTGCGAGGCGCTGCATGACCCCGCGCGCACGATGCTCGGCACAGTGCAGCGCGCGTGGTTCCTGGAGCAGGTCACCGGCTCCGGCGCGACCTGGAAGCTGTGGGCCAACGAGGTCATGCTCATGCAGCTCAAGGCCACGGCCCTGTACGTGAACCTCGACCAGTGGGACGGTTATCCGAAAGAGCGGCAACACCTGCTGCAGACGATCGGCGACGCGGGCGTCCAGAACCTGGTTGCGCTGACCGGCGACCTTCACACCTTCCTTGCCGGCTACCTCAAGTCCAATTTCGACAACCCGTTCGGGCACGCCGTGGGCGTCGAGCTCATGGTCGGCTCGCTGACCTCGGCCAACTTCGAAGAGGAGATTCGTTCGGAGGTGCACCTGCCGGGCGCGCCGGTGCCTGCCAAAGGCTTCCACATTCCGCACGACCTGCTGTCCCCGCTGATCCGTACGCTTAATCCGCACATCAAGTTCTGGGACTCCTCGACGCATGGCTATGCGCTGCTTGCGATCACGCCCGATGAGCTGCGCTGCGAGTTCAAGGCGGTGAGCACGATCCGTGAACCGATCGCCGAGCTCCGGCCGCTCAAGACCCTGCGCATCCCTAGTGGAAAGGCCGAGCTCCTGGACTAGTTGCGAGTCCTTGTGATGGAACGCCTGCTGCTCCGTCGGGACGAGCCATCGTGTGGCGCGCGGCATGCGTCCTAGCCATGGTGACCCTGCCCCTGTTTTCCCAGGAAGAAGAAGCCGCGGCCGCCGAGGAGCGCGATGCCGGCGAGGAAAAGCTCGCCTCGATCGAGGAGCGCCTGCTGGCCCGCGATGGACCGCCGCGCCCTCGCAACTTCTGGGATCCGCTGAAAGAGCTGATCTTCGTGCTGATCTCGGCGCGCACCCGTACCGAGGTGTCGCTCGCGGTGCTGGCAGAGCTGGAGTTGCGCTACGCAGCCGCGCTGGGTAACTGGACCCGCCTGCGCGATGCCCCGGAGCAGGCGGTGCTGACCCTGCTTGCACCCGTGACCTTCTCCGAAAAGAAAGCGCCCGCCTTGCAGGCTGCGCTCCGGCGCATTACCCGGCAGACTGGCGGCGCCCTGTCGCTCGATTTTTTTGCGGGGCAGCCTGTGGAGCGGATCCGCCGGTGGCTGGAAAGCTTTGAGGGTGTTGGTGCGCGTGGATCCGCCGCAGTGGTCAACCACTCCGCCCTGCGCCTGCGCGCGCTTGCGGTCGATGGACATCACCACCGGATCGCGCAGCGGCTTGGTTTTGTGGGCCGCAGCGCCACGGCTGCCGAGACCGAGCAGAAACTGCTGTCGCTGCTGCCGGAAGCACGCTGGCCGCCCGCGCGCCTGACCGCCATGCATGACCTGCTCAAGCTGCATGGGCAGATTCGCTGCACCAGCAACGACTGGCAGCGGCACTGTGCAGCGTGCCCGCTCCTGCCGCTTTGCCCTACCGGCACAGCCACCGTGGACAACGTCGAAACGCCGGAGTGAGCGCGGCGCATCTCGGGTTGGCCACTTCTTCTGCTGTGCGCATGGCACGCTGCCGCTTAAGATAGCCGCAAGCCGGGTGAGGCTGCATCACTGCTTTGGCGGAGAATCCGCCGAGCGTCGGGTGCGCGCGCGGCGAAAGCATGCGGCGGAGACTTTCTCGAGTGACCAGACAGAGCGGACAGACCAGACACACACGGCAGACAAAATGGACGCTCCGAAGGCGGCATCCCTGCATACTCGTTCTGCTGGTAATCGCCGTCATCTGCCCGGTTGCCATGTGCAGCACCGGCCGGTCGATGATGCATCCGCAGTCCACCGCATCCGGCACCCACACGAGTACACAAGAGCCCAAAGGAGCAGCCATGAGCCACCACGCCGAGGGAACCTTCGAGGTCAAAATGCAGCCTGTGGCCGAGCCGGCGCTGGCTGGGATCTCGCGCATGTCGATGAACAAGCAGTACCGCGGCAGCCTGGAGGCGACGGCGCACGGCGTGTTCCTGTCTGCGGGCGACCCCAGCCTCGGTGAGGCCGGCTACGTCGCCATGGAGCAGGTCACCGGCACCCTGGACGGGCACAGCGGCGGGTTCATGCTGCAGCATTTCGCCACGATGGATCGCACCGGGCAGCACATGCAGGTGCGGGTAGTTCCGGGTTCGGGTACCGGCGCACTCACGGGCCTTGCCGGCGAGCTCACCGTCACCATCATTGAGAAACAGCATCGCTACACGCTGGAGTACACGCTGCCCACCGAATAGCCCGGCGAGCCCTGTGACTTTTGCGGAGCGCTCCAGCCTACGCATGGGATACTCGGAGTTCCGCAATCCAGCCTGGAGCTTCGCCCACTATGCCCCTTGATCGTCGCGCGTTCCTTTCGATTGCCAGCAGCCTTGGCATCGGTGTCACCTCGGGACTGTTTCCCGGCGCGCTGTATGCCCTGGCCGCCGAACCGGCCGCAGCAGGCGAGACCGAGCCGAAGCTGCGCCCCGTGACGCCGGAAATGCTTGAAGCAGCCGCGGCGCTGGCCGGGGTCACGATTGCCCCCGAGCAGCGGCAGCTGATGCTGGAGGGTTTGAACAGCCAGCGTGACTCCTACGGCGAGATCCGTGCGCTGCACCTGCCGAACTCCGTGGCACCGGCGCTGGTGTTCCACCCGCTGCCGCCTGGCGCATCGCTCCATACCGATCGGCAGCCTGCGCGTTTCAGCAGGGTCACAGGCGAAGCGGCAGCACCGGCAAAGCTGGAAGAGCTGGCGTTCCTGCCCGTGCTTGAGCTGGCCGACCTTGTGCGCCGCAAAAAAGTCACCTCGGTTGCGCTCACCGAGATGTATCTCGACCGATTGCGGCGCTACGACCCGCTGCTGCGATTCGTGGTGACGCTTTGCGAAGAGCGGGCGCTGAACCAGGCACGCGAAGCGGATGCGGACCTTGCGAAGGGCCACTATCGGGGGCCGCTGCACGGGCTGCCCTGGGGTGCCAAGGACCTGCTCGCCGTGAAGGGCTACCCCACCACCTGGGGCGCCGGCGGCTTTGAGCACCAGCAGATCGACGAGGACGCCACCGTGGTACAGCGGCTCGATGCTGCCGGCGCGGTGCTGATCGCCAAGCTTACGCTCGGCGCGCTGGCCATGGGCGATGTCTGGTTTGGCGGCCGCACCCGCAATCCCTGGAACCCGAAGCAGGGCTCCAGCGGCTCGTCGGCGGGGCCAGCCTCTGCCACGGCCGCCGGATGTGTCGCGTTCTCGATCGGCTCGGAGACGCTTGGCTCCATCTCTTCGCCGTCCACGCGCTGCGGCGTCACCGGCCTGCGACCCACCTTCGGTTTTGTGCCGCGCACCGGCGCCATGGCCCTGAGCTGGAGCATGGACAAGCTGGGGCCGATCTGTCGCGGCGTGGAGGATTGTGCCGTGGTCCTGTCGGCGATCTACGGGCCCGACCAGAAAGATCAGTCAGTGCAGCCTGCCGCGTTTGTGTGGAACGCGGAGCAGGACTGGCGCAGCCTGCGCGTGGGCTACCTGGAAAGTGCATTTGCCGAACCAAAAGCCACGCCGGATGAACAGGGCGGCAAGGAAGCCAGCGCACCACTCACGGAACAGGAGCAGAAGGCCGCGGCACGACGCACCGCCGAACGCAGCGCGGCAGACGCACGGCGCCGCTACGATCACACTTACGACGTGGCAGCATTAGCGAAGCTTCGCAGCATGGGTGTGCACCTGGTTCCGGTGGAGTTGCCGAAGCTGCCGTATGAAGCCATGCTGCCGCTGCTCACCGCCGAAGCAGCGGCTGCGTTTGATGACCTGACGATGACGGGCAGAGACAAGCTCCTCACGGCGCAGGGGCCGTACGACTGGCCGAACAGCTTCCGGGTCGCGCGCTTCTATCCCGCCGTTGAGTACATCCAGGCAAACCGGGCGCGCACGCTCGTGATTGCACAACTCTCCAGGCTATTTGAAACAGTGGATGTGATCGTCGCGCCCAGCGGCGGCGAGCAGTTGCTGGCGACCAATCTGTCCGGCCACCCGGCAGTGATTGTGCCCAATGGCCTTCGCGGCGACGATGCGCCGCAAGGACCGCGCGTGGACACCGGCGAGGACGATTCCATCGGGGGTCCGGGCACGCCGGTGAGCCTGACATTTTTAGCCGGGCACTATCAGGATGCCAGGGCGTTGCTGCTTGCACGGGCATATCAACAGGCGACAGGTTTCGAGAAAAAACACCCTCACCTCGATGTGTAAGTGGCACTGCGCGATGCCCGTTCATCGCGCAGTGCTCTGAAACCAGCATTTCCCGTCACCTACGACCGAAGTGGTAAATTCTGCCGCATCGCGACGGGTGTCTCATCTCGAAATACATCTAAGCAGGTTCGGTGATCTGCCAGGGGATGCTCTCCGATGCGGGTGCAGCACTGTGCCGGCCCTTGTGGCGAAAGCATGCGGGTCATCCAGCTGCCTGGAGGCCGGCGTCACAGGCACCTTGTAGCCATACTTAGCAACGACTTACACCTTTGCGCCAATACTCGCCAGCGCGCAAGCCGGCAGGCATGGATGAGTTACCTGTGTACTTACAGACAAGTGAATAAGCGATGTTAGCTTCCAGAAAGCGTTGGAGGCGCGCCGCATGCATCGTATTTCCGGACTGGATGGAGTCCGCGCGCTGGCCATCATTCTTGTGATCGGGCTTCACATGGCACAGCGTACCCACGCATCCCTGCTCTACGGGATCTTTCACGGGCAGGACGGGGTCAACCTGTTCTTTGTATTGAGTGGCTTTCTGGTCACGGCGCTGCTTCTGCGCGAACATGCGCGCACAGGCCAGGTCAGGATTCTTGACTTTTACTATCGCCGGTCGATGCGCATTTTGCCGCCGCTGCTGGCCTACCTGCTGTGCGTGGTGGCCATCGGCAGGATCACCGGCGACCCGGTGGGTCGCCACGTGATCTTGAGCGTCGTGTTCTTCTACCACAACATGTGCGGCGACGGCACCTGGATGCTTGAGCACACTTGGTCGCTCGCGATCGAGGAACAGTTCTACCTGCTGTGGCCGCTGCTGCTGGTTGGGGTCATGCGGATCAACCGGCGCGGACTTCCGGCAGCCTGCATCGCCCTGATGGTGCTCGCTCCCGTACTGCGCGTGGGCGGCTTCCTGTTGCACTGGCACTGGCTGCACAATCGCGAAAGCCTGCTGCTGCCGGCACGCATGGATGCGCTGCTGGCCGGGTGCCTGGTGGCCTCGGTTGCGGGCAAGCCGCGATTCGAGCGGTTGTACCAGCGTGCCGAACGCGCCTTCTGGATGGCGCCCGTGGTGCTCTTCGTGGTGTCGCCCACGCTGTTTGCACGCTATGGCGGCGCCTGGAACTTCACCGTCGGCTATACGCTTGATTCTGTCGGCGCGGCCTTCCTGATCCTGTGGCTGAGCCGCAACGAGCAACACCTGCTGGGCCGCCTGAGCAATCACAAGGCTGTGACTACGCTGGGCGTCATGAGCTACAGCATCTACCTGTGGCAGACGCTGGCGACACGCTATGCCACCAACCTGCTCACGAGCATGGGCGCCCTGGCCTTTCTGGCCGCAGCCGCCTGCGCGAGCTTCTTCCTGGTGGAGAAACCATCGCTGATCCTGCGCAACCGGCTACGGCAGATGTTCCGTCCGTCGCCACGGCCTGCGGCGGCAATGCAGGTGCAGCCGCGACGCCCCGCCCGCTGGACTTCGCCTGCCGCCAGTGGATTCGAGATCGGCGTGCCGGCGCGCTTCCACCACCTCCCGATGGACCAACAGGCCTCGCACCAGCCACAGCAGATGGACCAGCCAATGGCGGCGGCCATGAGTTAACGGCGCGGCCGGGCTGCTAGGCTGGACGAATGACGGCGATGATCGAGGCAGCCCACCTCAGCAAGAGCTATCCCCGCACGGGTCCCGGCGAAAACGGCGAGGCGCTGGTGGTGGACGATGTGTCGTTCACCCTGCGCCGCGGCGAGACGCTGGGGCTGGTGGGCGAGTCCGGTTCGGGCAAAAGCACGATTGCCCGCATGGTACTGGGCCTGGTTCCGCCCAGCGGTGGCTCGGTCACCTTCGACGGGGTTGCGCTCGCAGGAGCGGGCAGCAGCGAGATGCGCAGGCTGCGCCGACGCATGCAGCCCGTGTTCCAGGACCCTTATGCCGCGCTGAACCCGCGCATGCGCGTACACGAGATCCTGGCTGAACCGTTCGTGATCCACAAGGACGACATCGCGCGCAGCAAGCCAGCATTGCGCACGGCCACATCGGACCTGCTGGGCCGCGTGGGGCTCGACGCTTCCGCGCTGGATCGCTATCCGCACGAGTTCTCAGGCGGACAGCGGCAGCGAATCAATATTGCCCGTGCCCTGGCGCTGCGGCCCGAGGTGCTGGTGCTGGATGAGCCGGTTTCGGCGCTGGACGTGAGCGTGGGCGCGCAGGTCGTCAACCTCCTGCAGCAGTTGCAGCGCGAGTTTGCGCTGACCTACCTGTTCATCACGCACTCCATGCCGCTGGTGCGCTATCTCGCAACCCAGATCGCAGTGCTGCGCGGCGGCAAGCTGCTGGAGCTGGGCACGGCCGCCCAGGTGACCGGCGCTCCCGCGCATGCGTACACCCGGGCCCTGATGGCGGCGACTCCTGCCCTGCGCGCGTAGCGGGGGCGTCCGACACCCGCGTTGCCGCATCGTTTGGGGTTCCCGGGGAATCTAGCAAGGAGATGATCTTCACTGCTGACCTGCTGGAGTCGATCCCGGCGCACCTTTCCGCACACGTCTCCCTCAATGGCCGAACGATCTGGCTGTGCTGTGCCTCGCTGATCGCAGGGCTGCTCAACGCGGTGGCCGGCGGCGGTTCGTTTCTGTCGTTCCCGGCGCTCCTCAACATGGGCGTGCCTCCGATCCAGGCCAACGCCACCAACACCGTGGCGCTGTGGCCCGGGCAGTTCACCTCCATCGCCGCGTACTGGCGCGATCTTGCGACCAACCGGCACCTTCTCCTGCCGCTCGGCGCGGCCGCGGCGGTAGGCGGAGTCGGCGGCGGCATCATCCTGCTGCATACCGGGCAGTCGACGTTTCTGCACCTGGTGCCGTGGCTCCTGCTGGTCGCGGCCACGCTGTTTGCTGTGTCCACGCCGATCTCGCGCTGGCTGCAGGCACGGTCCCGTGGTAAGCGCATGCCCGACGCACCGGAGAAGGCGGTACGGCCCATGCTGCTGCCGCTGGTGCTGGGCACGGCAGTGGTCACGCTCTATATCGGCTACTTCGGCGCGGGCGCGGGCTTCCTGATGATGTCGCTGCTGGCGCTGTTCGGCATCGAAAACGTCAACCAGATCAACGCGCTCAAGGTGGTGACGACCACCATTGCGAACGGCGTCGCGGTGCTGCTGTTCATCTTCGAAGGGCAGGTGCTGTGGCAGCACTGCCTGCTGATGATGGTCACGGGCGCCATCGGCGGCTACGTGGGCGGCCGCACGGCGCGCCGGCTCGATGCGCGCATTATGCGGACGGTGGTCACGATCCTGGGTTTCGCCATGGCCGGCTATTTCTTCTGGCGCAATGGTGGCCTGTAGCCGCTGTTAGCCTGAATGGAGGGGTGTTTCCCGATGAGTCATGAAGGTTTTCGCCTGGTCTCGGAAGAGCAGGCAAAACGTGCCGACGCCGCACACGCGCCGCTGCCGCGTGAAGCAACAGAGCCGGTCAAGGTGCGTGTGATGAAGACCGAAGGCACCGGCATGCAGATCGACTGGCGCGACGGGCATGCAAGTCATTGGACATTTGCGTGGCTGCGCACGGCCTGCCCCTGCGCAACCTGCCACGACGAGCGCGAGAAAGAGGGTCGCCCGGTGGGTGTTGCCCGCCCGGAGCCTGCCTCGCTGCTGCCGTTGTACAAGGACCCCGTGCGGCCCGACAGCGCGCAGCAGGTGGGGCGCTACGCGATCTCGTTCAACTGGAACGATGGCCATACCAGCGGGATCTACTCCTGGGATTACCTGCGCCGGCACTGCCAGTGCGCGGAGTGCAAGGCGGCCGCTACGGCCTGACGGCACTCCTCGGCCACGGCCACAGCAACAGCGTGGCCGGAAGCTGCAAGGAGCAGGCAGCGACGGGCATTCGCTGCAGGGCCACAGGCGTCGGCCCCGCCCACCGGGCCGGCCGGTAACTGCGACTCCCCAACCAGCAGCACTCTTCCGTAGAATGGTGCCCCAATGAAGAGTTTTGCTCAGCCCTGCTTCCTGCTCGCCGCTTCCCTGGCGTTTTCAAACGCCCTGTTCGCGCAACAGCCGCCCCAGCAGCACCGCCCGCCGGCCGTGCCGCTGGTCACGCACAATCCCTACTTCTCCATCTGGTCCGACAGCGACAAGCTCACCGACAGCGCCACGCGGCACTGGACCGGCTCACGGCAGCCGCTCACCAGCATGGTGCGCATCGACGGGCACCCATACCGCATCATGGGTGGGGCGGAAGACGATGTGCCGGCGCTCCCGCAGAGTTCGGTCCAGGTAGACGCGACGCATACCGACTACGTGTTCCAGGGATCGGGCATCGAGCTGCATCTTGCCTTCTTCACGCCGGCGTTTCCGCAGGACATGGCGCTGCTTTCGAGGCCGGTGAGCTACCTCACGTGGACCGCCAAGTCGCTTGATGGCGCCCAGCATTCCGTGGATGTGCTGTTCGACGTGGACCCGGTGATTGCGGTCAACGATGACATGGAGGCTTCGACCTGGGGCCGCTCCGAGACGAACAGTTTGGCGGTTCTCAACACCGGTTCGCGCGACCAGCAGGTGCTGGGCAAGCGCGGCGACGACCTCAGGATCGACTGGGGCTACTTCCACCTGGCGGTGCCGCGTGGCGAGCACGCCGATACGGTAGAAGCACTGCACACGGTGGAAACATTTGCAGCCAGGGGCACGTTGCCCACGGCAGACAGCATGGAGATGCCGGCGACCCCGCGGGATGGCGCCGCGCACCTGTCCACCGTATTACACCTTGGCTCGGTGGGCGCCGCGCCGGTGTCGCAGCACGTACTGGTGGGCTACACCGAGGGCTTCGCTCTCGAGTACCTGAATCAGCGCCTGCGGCCTTATTGGCAGCGTGACGGCAAGAGCGTGGCCTCCATGCTCGACGAAGCCGAGCAGCAGTATTCCGAGCTCGAAGCGCGTGGCCGCGCCTACGACAGCCAGCTGCACCAGGACCTCGCAAAGGCTGGCGGCGAAGACTACGCCTACCTTGCCACCCTGGCCTACCGCGAGTCGCTTGCGGCGCACGCCCTCACCGCCGACAGCAATGGAACACCCCTGCTTTTCGCCAAGGAAAACTTCTCCAACGGAGACATCGGCACGGTAGACGTGCTGTACCCTTCGGCGCCGATCTTCCTGTTCTTCAACCCGGCGCTGCTGGAAGCGCAGGTGGAGCCCGTGCTGCGCTATGCCACGCTGCCCCGCTGGCGGTTCCCGTTCGCGCCGCATGACCTGGGTCGCTGGCCCCTTGCCAACGGACAGGATTATGGCGGCGGCGAGGAAACGGAAGACGACCAGATGCCGGTCGAGGAGTCAGGCGACCTGCTGATCCTGGCCGATGCGCTTGCCCAGGCGCAGGGCAATGCGCACGTGGCTGAAAAGTACTGGCCTCTGCTGACCAGGTGGGCGGATTACCTGACCGAGGCTGGCCTTGACCCCGCGAACCAGCTCTCCACCGATGACTTTGCCGGTCACCTTGCACACAATGCCAACCTGTCCATCAAGGCGATCGATGCGCTGGGTGCGTACGCCGACATGGCGAAGCGCCTGGGACACGCGGAC
Source organism: Acidipila sp. EB88 (assembly GCF_003858395.1). Lineage (GTDB taxonomy): Bacteria > Acidobacteriota > Terriglobia > Terriglobales > Acidobacteriaceae > EB88. Next base: position 1,378,108 of record NZ_QWEV01000005.1, read on the forward strand.
GTGGCCGCCCACTACCGCGCAACCGCGGAGAAGATGGCCGCACAGTGGCAGCAGATGGCGGGCGATCCGTCCAAGCTGGCCTTTGACAAACAGGGCTCGTGGAGCCAGAAGTACAACCTCGTGTGGGACCAGCTACTCGGCCTGCACCTGTTCCCGGAAACCCTGCGCGAGCACGAGGTGCGCTTCTACCTGACCCAGATGCACCCGGACGGTGTGCCGCTCGACAGCCGCAAGACCTACACCAAGCTGGACTGGGAGTTGTGGTCGGCGACCATGGCCGGCAACCTGGCCGACTTTCAGAAGTTCACCGGGCCGATGGTGCACTGGGCCGATACCACGCAGAGCCGCGTACCAATGACTGACTGGTACGACACGGTATCCGGGCTCAAGGAAGGCTTCCAGGCCCGTTCCGTGGTGGGCGGCCTGTTCATCAAGGCGCTGGCCGACGACGAGCTTACACGCAAGTGGCGGGCCATGGCGCCCGGGGCAGCCGCACCGGGGCGCTGATCCACTAGCCGAGTGAAACGGCGCTCCCCGCCTTGCAGCAGGGTGGGGAGTGCGCCGAAAGAGGCTTCTAGATTGCGGGCTGGTGCTGAAGCGGCGCGGGCGGCAGCCCTGCCGGCACCAGGCGCTCCAACAGGTGGATTGCCTCGTCAACAGAAGGCACCACGTGCAACAGGGCGAGATTCTCAGCGCGCAGAAAACCAGCAGTCACACACTGCCACAGGAATGTGATCAGTCCATCGAAAAACGCTTCCGGGTTGATCAGCACTATGAGCTTGCTGTGGATGCCGAGTTGCGCCCAGCTCAGGATCTCGAACAGCTCGTCCAGCGTTCCGAAGCCGCCCGGGAGGCATACGAACGCATGCGCCCGTTCTGCCATCATGGCCTTGCGCGCGTGCATGGTGGGCACAAAGTGGAGCTCCGTCAGGCCGGTGTGCGCCACTTCCCTATCTTCCAGAACGGCCGGCAACACCCCGCACACCGGCGCACCACCGGCGAGGGCAGCATCGGCCACGGCGCCCATCAATCCCACGGAGGCGCCTCCGTACATGAGCCCCCAACCCTGTGCAGCCAGCTGCCTTCCGAAAGCAACCGCAACTTCGCGATAAGGCGGATAGTAGCCGTCGCTGGAGGCGCAAAAGACACAAACGGTGAGCTTTACGTTCTGTCTCATGTTCCCAGCTTAGCGAATGCGCGATGCTCCGGTTGGCCGGGAACATCGAATTCATTGTGAGGAGCCCACCTCCCTTGCAGGAAGCGGCTGTGGAGGCAGTGCGGTTTGGCGGGGTGCCGCAGGGCTGACAGACTCTCGAAGATTTATCATCGAAACTGACCCCCTATGAGCCGTTTACTCCAGAATATGAACCCGCAGCAGGCAGAAGGCGTGCAGGCCGTGGATGGCCCGGTGCTGCTGCTGGCCGGCGCCGGCTCGGGCAAAACCCGCGTCATTACGCACCGCATCGCCTACCTGATTGAGGAGCGAGGGGTCGCGCCGGATGCCATCATGGCCGTCACCTTTACCAACAAGGCAGCCAAGGAGATGGCCGAGCGCGTAGAGAAGCTGATGGGCAGCACCACGCTCGCCAAGCCCCTGCTCGCGACGTTTCACTCGTTCTGCGTGCGCATGCTGCGCCGCGACATTGAAGCTTTGCGCACGCCCGGCGAGCAGGGCGGGTTGACCCGCACCTTTGCCATCTACGACGACAGCGATCAGCAGCAGGTGGTCAAGGCCATCATGCGGCGCATGGGCATGGATGACAAGCAGCTCACCCCGCGCACGGTGATGGGCAAGATCTCATGGGCCAAGAACCACATGCTCGACCCGCAGGAGTTTTACCTGCAGTCGGCCGATCAGCAGAGTGAGCGCGTGGCGCACGTGTTCGAGGCATACCGCAAGGAGCTGCGCAAGAACAACGCGCTTGACTTCGATGACCTGCTGCTCGAAGCCGTGCACCTGCTCAAGGCCAGCAGCGAAACCCGCGAGCGCTACAACCGCCGCTATCGCTACCTGCTGATTGACGAGTACCAGGACACGAACCGTCCGCAGTATGAACTGATGAAACTGCTGGCCGGGCCAGCGCACAACGTGTGCGTCGTGGGCGATGAGGACCAGAGCATCTACTCCTGGCGCGGCGCGGACATCAAGAACATCCTGGAGTTCGAAAAGGACTTTCCGGGCGTGCGGACTATCCGCCTGGAGCAGAACTATCGCTCCACCAGCGTGATTCTTGAGGCCGCCGGTGCCGTGGTGGCGCGCAATGCGCAGCGCAAGGGCAAAGACCTTTGGACCGCGCGCGAGGGCGGCGCCAAGATCGGCTACTACGAAGCGCCTGACGGCGAAAACGAAGCGCTGTTTATCGCGGACTACATCAACAAGTACCTGCGGCAGGCGGGCGAAAGCGTGGAGCAGCCGCGCGCTGCCGTGCTGTACCGCACCAACTCGCAGTCGCGGCTGGTGGAAGAAGCGCTGCGGCGGTACGGCATCTCGTACACCATGGTCGGCGGCTTCTCGTTCTACGAGCGGGCCGAGATCAAGGACGTGCTTTCGTATCTGAAGCTGGTACAGAACCCGCACGACTCCATCGCATTGCAGCGCGTGATCAACACGCCGGCGCGCGGCATTGGCCGCACTACGCTTGATACGCTGGAGCGGCTCGCTATTGAGACCGGCACAAGCACATATACAGCAATCGGCCACGCGCTCAAGAACCGCCTGCTGCCATCGCGCGCGCTGATCGCGCTCGACAACTTTCGTCGCATGGTGGAAGACGCGCGCGCGCTGCTGGCGCCCGATTTCGCCGAGAAGCTTGCCGGGGACCTGGCCGGCGAGACGACCGATGTCGACGCCACGCTGGCCCTGAGCAGCGGCCATACCGCGGACACCCGCGACGACATGCCGACCGACCTGGACGTGACGCTGCATGCCGGCGATGACACCAGCTTCGCCTTTGGCGATGCCGACCAGGGCATGCTGGCGCTTGGCATGGACACGGCTGCAGACACGGATGCGAGCGCCGAGGGCGATGCCGCGTTTGACCCCGCCAGCTTTGCCGGGGACGACGATGCAGGCTTCGACCCGTCTGCCTTTGCCGTGGCGCCCGCTGCCTCCTTGACTGAAGCTGCGCCGCCGGTCGATGCCGCCAGTTTCAACCCGTTCGCCGATGACGTGGCACCGAAGCGCAAACCCGGGGGCAAGCGCGTTGCGCCATCTGCTGCCACCACGGCCAACGCCGCTCGCCAGCAGCGTGAGGAGGAAACGGCCGCGGCCTTCCGCAAGCCGGGTGATCCGGCAACACTGCCGGAGTTGATTCGCTTCGTCAACGATCGTTCCGGCTACATCCGTGCGCTGGAAGAAGAAGGCACGCCGGAGTCGTTCTCGCGCATTGAGAACCTCAAGGAACTCGCCAACGCCGCGCAGGACGCTGAGCAGCGCGGCGAAACGCTCTCCGACTTCCTGGACCATGCGGCGCTGGTGAGCGACACGGACAAGATCAACCCGGACGCGCGCGTGACCCTGATGACGCTGCATGCCGCCAAGGGACTGGAGTTCCCGGTGGTGCTGCTGACCGGCATGGAGGAAAACCTGTTTCCGCATTCGCGTTCAATCAACGACCCGGCGCAGATGGAAGAGGAACGGCGTCTCTGCTATGTCGGCATGACCCGCGCGATGGATGCTCTGGTGCTGACGCGTGCCCGCTACCGCCGGAGGTACGGCAATGACATGCCGGAGGCCAGCATCCCTTCGCGCTTTCTTGAAGAGGTGCCCGCGCATCTGATCGAGGACGTGGGCGGCGGCGCCGCAGCACGATCGCAAAGCTACGGAGGCGGGTATGGCTCGGGCTATGGGTCCGGCTATGGCAATGGCTCACGGTACGGCGGAGCGAAGAAAAGCGATGGGGATGGCGAACGGCATTACTCCTACGAAGACGAAGACCAGTCGTACAAGCCTGCCGGGGCAGGCGGCGTGCCTCGCCGGGGCTCGAGCATGACGACCTCAGGCAAGCCCGCAAACTCGCTCGACAACATTGCCTCGTTCTTTGGCGCGCGAGGCGGCGCGACGGGAACGCGGCCCAAGCTCGAGGTCGATGCGCAGACCGGCGCGACGGGTTTCAAGACTGGCCAGCGGGTGCGACACCCCAAGTACGGAGAGGGACAGGTGGTTCGACGCGAGGGCGACGGCGAAGAAGCCAAGCTGACCGTGAGCTTCACGCAGCACGGCGTCAAGAAGCTGGTGGAGAAGTTTGCCAAGCTGGAGCGTCTCTAGCCTGGCAGGAACCGAACCAACGCGTGCAACGGCGTAGTCAAACCTGTGTCGAAGTTGCACCACACACTGCTTTGGGTCGCGAGCAGCCTGGCACTTCCCGCTGGGGCTCGTCCCGCTTCTGTAGTAAAACCAATAAGAGCGTACTATTTCGCCTGCTTGGCAGGCTGCTCCCAGATTGAGAGAGAACCCATGGCAAACACGACCAAGATTGAAAGCGTAGAAGAGCGCAAGGCGATCAAGCGCGCCGCACGCAAGAAGGCAGCTCCGAAGGCCCCCCGCACCGCCCCCCGCGGCTCCAACAAGAAGAAGCCCAAGAAGCTGACGCGCGGCACCGGCAAGCGCTAACCAGAGCATCGGCACAGCACGGTTCCACCCTCATGGGTCCGTGCTGTGCAACAGTTCAGGGCCCGACTCCTACTCCACTTGCCTGCCGGAGCTACGCCGCTGCCGAGTCAACTGTTCGCCACCAAGTCCATCGACAAGCTGATTGCGCAGTCTGAGGAGCCGGAACGCTCGCTCCGGAAGACGCTCGGCCCGGTGTCGCTCACGTCCCTCGGTATCGGGGCGGTGATCGGCTCTGGCATCTTTACGGTCATTGGCACCGCGATCGCCGGTGAGAAGTTCGACACCACGTCGATCCTGAACACGCCGGTCGCTGACTACCTGGTGCACCACACGGCGCTGCTTGGCCGCCCCGGCGCGGGTCCAGCGCTGGCGCTTTCGCTCGTGCTGGTGGCGATCGTGTGCTGCTTCACCGGCCTCTGTTATGCCGAGCTGGCTTCCATGATCCCCATCGCGGGGTCTGCGTACACCTACACCTACGCCACCATGGGCGAGCTGGTGGCGTGGATTATCGGCTGGGACCTCATCCTGGAATACGCCTTCTCGAACATGGCGGTTTCAGTCGGCTTTGCCGCGCACGTGGTCGACCTGCTGGACTGGCTTGGGATCCACCCTTCACTGCAGTGGATCTCGCCGGCCTACCTGCCAACCGGCCTGACCGATCTCGCAGGGCACACACTGTACGGCCCCGGCTGGCACCTCGGCTTCAATGTGCCTGCCTTCCTGATCGTGATGCTGCTCACCGTGGTGCTTGTCCGCGGCATCCGCGAGTCGGCAAGCACCAACAATGCCATGGTGCTGCTGAAGATTGCGGCCATCCTGGTTTTTGTGATCGCCGGCGCGAGCTTCATCCACCCCGGCAACTGGCACCCCTTCGTCCCGAACGGATGGTCAGGCGTGCTCACTGGCGGCTCCATCATCTTCTTCACGTATATCGGCTTCGACTCGGTTTCCACCGCGGCCGAGGAATGCAAGAACCCGCAAAAAGATGTGCCCATCGGGATCATCGCCACCCTGATCATCTGCACCATCCTCTACATCGGCGTGGCCGTGGTGCTCACAGGGCTGATTCGCTGGGATCGCCTGATCGACGACGCGGCGCCTGTCGTGAATACCCTGAAGAAGCTCGCTCTCACCACCGGAAGCCCCCTGCTGCATTGGGTTCGCCTTGCGGTGCTGGTCGGCGCCATCCTGGGCATGGTGTCGTCGATCCTGGTCTTCCAGATCGGGCAGGCCCGCGTCTGGTTTGCTATGTCGCGCGACCGCCTGCTGCCCGCGGTCTTCTCCAAGATCCACCCGCGGTATCGCACGCCCGTGGTATCGACCTGGGTGGCGGGGCTGGTGGTGGGGCTTCCGGCCGGGCTGCTCGATATCGGCACCTTTGCTGACCTTTCCAACATCGGCACCCTGTTTGCGTTTGTGCTGGTGTCGGTGGGCGTTCTGATCCTGCGCTACAAGGATCCTGGCCGCCACCGTTCGTTCCGGTGCCCGGGTGGCCCGGTGCTGCCGGTACTGTCCATCCTTTTCTGCACCCTTCTGATGGCCGGGCTGCCGATCATGACCTGGCTGCGCTTCTTTGTCTGGCTCGGGATCGGGTTGTTGATCTACTTCGGTTACAGCCGCAAGCGCAGCGAGTTCGCCGTCAAATAAGGACAGAGCGCCGCAGCAGCGACTCATGCGCCTCTCCCTGCATCGAACACACAGACTATCTCTGGAGATCAACACACATGTCACAGGCCTACGGCTACGCAGCCCAGGAATCGAACACGCCGCTCGCACCTTTTTCGTTTGAACGCCGGGAGCCAGGTCCCCATGATGTTGTGGTTGAGATCGAGTTCTGCGGTGTCTGCCACTCGGACATTCACCAGGCGCGCAACGAGTGGAAGAATTCCAAGTACCCCATGGTCCCGGGCCATGAGATTGTCGGCAAAGTCAGCGCAATTGGCGCCGAGGTTACAAAGTTTAAGGTAGGCGATGCGGCTGCGGTCGGCGTGATCGTGGACAGCTGTCGCGAGTGCGAAAACTGCAAGGCGCACGATGAGCAGTACTGCCTCAAGGGCGCGGTCGAGACCTACAACGGCAAGGAATACGACGGCACGCCGACGTACGGCGGCTACTCCAACGTGATCGTCACCAACGAGTACTTCGTGCACACGATCTCGCCGAAGCTCGATCCAGCGGCCGTGGCGCCGCTGCTCTGCGCCGGTATCACTACGTACTCGCCGCTGCGTCACTGGGGCGTCAAGGCGGGCCAGAAGGTTGGTGTTGTCGGCCTTGGTGGCCTGGGTCACCTCGGGCTCAAGTTCGCGCACTCCTTTGGCGCGCACGTGGTGCAGTTCACCACCTCGCTGAGCAAGGCAGAAGACGCCAAGCGTCTTGGAGCCGACGAAGTCGTCAACTCCAAGGACGAAGCGCAGATGGCGAAGCACAAGGGCACGTTCGACTTCATCCTCGACACGGTGTCGGCATCGCACGATCTGAATGCATACCTCGGCCTGCTCAAGCGGAATGGCACGATGTGCCTGGTGGGTATTCCCGAGGAGCCGGCACCGGTCGCCGCGTTCAGCCTTCTTGCCAACCGTCGCTCGCTGGCCGGCTCCGGCATCGGCGGCATGCGGGAAACGCAGGAGATGCTGGACTACTGCGCGGAGCACAACATCGTGTCTGACATCGAGATCATCTCCATGGACCAAATCAACGAAGCCTACGAGCGCGTGGTCAAGGCCGACGTGAAGTACCGCTTCGTGATCGACATGAAGACGCTGAAGAAGTAGCTCTGATGGAAAAAGAAACGCCCGGCGCATGCGCCGGGCGTTTTTCTACTTACTGCTGCAATCGCGTTGCAACTACAGCGAGAGCGACTTCAGGTAGTCACGGAAGCCCGGACCAACATCGTCGCGCTTCAGTGCAAAGTCAACCATCGCCTGCAGCATGCCGAGCTTGTCGCCCGCGTCATGACGAATGCCCTCGAAGGAGAAGCCGTACACCTTTTCGGTTTCGAGCAGCCCCTTGATCGCATCGGTAAGCTGCAACTCGCCGCCTGCGCCAGGCGTGAGGTTCTCAATCTTGTCGAAGATCGCCGGCGTCAGGATATAGCGGCCGATAATCGCATTCTTGGACGGCGCGTCTTCGAGCTTCGGCTTTTCCACCATGCCGCTCACATCGAACAGCTTCGGCTTGCCTTCTACCGCTTTGCCGTCGAGCACACCATAGGCGGAGATGGCAGGACCATCAACGATCTGGGTCGCGATGATTGAACTCTGCACATCCTCATACGCTTCCACCATCTGCTTGATACAGGGTACGGTTCCCGCGATCACATCATCGGGCAGCAACACGGCGAACGGCTCATCCCCCACCAACTCTTTTGCCATCAATACGGCGTGGCCCAACCCGCGCGCTTCGCTCTGCCGCACGTACGCGATCTTGGCCATGCTGGCGCAGTAGCGCGCAATCTCGAGAAGCGCGGTCTTGCCCTTCTTTTCGAGGCTTGCTTCCAGCTCGAAGCTGGTGTCGAAATGGTCCTCGATCGCGCTCTTGCCGCGCGACGTGACAATGATGATCTCTTCAATGCCTGCCGCGATTGCTTCTTCAACGCCGTACTGGATGATAGGTTTGTCCACCAGGGCGAGCATCTCCTTGGGGACGGCCTTGGTGGCGGGAAGAAAACGAGTGCCGAGACCGGCTGCGGGAAAAACTGCTTTGCGTACCTTCTGCTTCATGTGCTGTATGGTGTTCCCTTCTCACAGTCGTGCACACACTCTCGCTATTGTGCCAGACCTCAGCTTAGAAGAGCTGAACGGTAGTGTCTTGACAGAAAGCCTACAGACTCGGTGAATTATCCCCCAACAAGGCCTGTCGGACAATCGGGAGCGGTGCGCCGCCCTGCTTCATGAATGCATCGTGAAAGCCCTGCAGAGAGAACGATTTGCCCTCTTTCTGCATCATGTCGGACTTAAGCTTCTGAATCATGAGCTTGCCCAAAGTGTAGTACAGATACGTTGCATCGGATGTACCGCGCTTCACTTCCACCTCGGCTATGGGTCGGGACTGGTACCCCTGCTTCACGAAAAAGTCAGTCGCCTGGGCCATCGACATATCCCCGGTGTGCATCTGGATGGCCACCACGAAGCGGGCATCGCGCAGCAGCGCATCCTGCAGCTGCCCCAGGCGGATGAGGTTGGCGTCGCGCGTGGTCTTCGCGCCGGTACCCGGCTGGCCATAGCCTGCGTCGAGCATCATCTGCTCGCAGTAGTGCGCCCAGCCCTCCACGTTGGTGTTGGCCGTGACCAGCTTGCGCACCTTGCTCAACCCGGCCGTGTTGACCCACAGAAACTGCACGTAGTGTCCCGGGTAGGCCTCGTGCACCGCGGTGCTTGTGACCGTGCCGACGTTGAAGGCTGCCATGTATGCCGCAGTCCGCTCCGGCGTCCAGCTCTTGTCCGGCAGCGTCACGTTGAAGTATGCGGTCTTGGAGTGGGCTTCAAATGGCCCCGGCGGATCCATGGACGCCTGCGTGGTGGCGCGCATAAACGGCGGCGTCTCCTCGAGTACAGGCTCTACGTCTGACGGGATAGTGATGATGTGCCGGTCTCGAATGAAAGCAGTCAGCCCGGCAAACTGTGCGTGGAAATCCTCGAGCAGCTGGTCGGGGGCGACATGGTCGGCTGCCAGCTCCGCCAGCACTTCGCTGGGGCGCCTGGTGCGATCGACCCGCGCCGCGACCTTCTTGAACTCGGCCTGGTTCCTGTGCAGATCGCTCATGGCGATCGCGAGCAGCTCGGGCGCAGGCGTGGTCACCATCTCGTCATACTGCAGCTTCTTCGCGAAGGTATCGGCGCCAAAGCGAAAGTCGCCGTGCGAGCGCGGCAGCAGGTCGGCCTTCATCCATTGCGCGTAGTCATTGAGCGCAGCGATCACAGCCGCGTTGGAGCGGGCAAACTCTGCCTGCAGTAAGCGGCTTTTCACATTGGTGAACGCCGCCGGCACATCGTTCTGAAAGAACGACACATCGCCGGCGATCTGCTCGAGCGCAATCTCCGTGTAGATCTGCGGCGGGTTATCGAGGTTGCCCTTTGCTTCGGCCAGCACCTTGGGCATCTGCTGTTCGCGGGCGATCAGGTTGCGCATGCGCTCTTCAGGCGGGGCGAAGTTGCGCTCGATCAGCGAGAAGGCCGAAGAGGTGATTCCACTCGAGTACAGGTCCGGATTCCGCTGCCACATGCGAATCGTCTGGAAGTCAAGCAGGCGCGAGCGCAGGTGATTGCGCATCATCTCGAGGTCGCCCTGCGTCGACTGGTCAAGACTGTTGGCGGGGAACGCGTCGAACTTCTTCAGGAAGTAGGTGATGCCCTGGATCTCGGAGCGGATCGTCGCCGGGCTCCAGTCCTCCAGGTTGCTGTCATAGGCGTGGATACCGAATGCGGTAGCCTGCGTGGGCTCATACAGCATCGCCGCCTGGTAGAAGCGATCCACGAGCGAGTTGAACGCAGCCGTCTGCGCCTGCGCACACACGCTGCCCGCGAACACTACGGCAAAACCGCACAAAAAACGCAGACAGCTCAAACGCATGCAGTGAAGGCCCCTTGCTGAAGTTTTCAGGGGATCAGTATACCGGCGTTGCTTTTTTTCGCGCGCCGCACTCATGTTGTGCGCAGGCGAGCCGATAAAGCTGTCAGTCGCGCAGTCGGCGTTGCTTCACCGCATTGCCGCTGTGCTTCCCCTGTAAGCCCGAGGATCCTGTGCGCTCGAACCCGAGTGCACAGGATCCTCACCCGTGCCTGCCGATCCGTTGATCTGTCGCGATCACTCGTACATTGCAGGCTCACAGGCACTGAGCACTGCCTACAACGACTCCGTTGCCTGCTCTTCCGCGTCCTCCTCATGGACCAACTCCTGCACAGGCACCGAAGCTTCCGCTGCTTCGATTCCGTAGCGGCTCATCAGGTCCGGCGCATACCGGGCGATGTCACTGCGGAGGCGCAGCAACGCAAGATCCTTCGCCTTGGCCTCGAGCATGATGTCCGTGTCAAGGTGCGCAATGGAGCGCAGGAACGTGATGGTCTCGAAGGGATTGTTGTAGTCCGCGTGGCCGGTCCAGATAGGTGGCTGCAGCACGGTTTCAGCTGCGCCCGTCTTGCGATTCTTGCGCTTGATCTCGCGCATCTCCGTGCGTGCGCAGGAGAGATGCATCTTGGGCCGCTCACCCGCGGGCCACGATGCAAGCATGCGCTCAACGGTCGGCAGCAGTTCGAGCTTCTCCGGGTTGAAGCACCAGAAATGTTGATAGTCGAAGATCAACGCGACGCCGGTGTGCTCGTGAATATGCAGCACATCCGCAGCGCTGTAGCGGATGTCGTCGTTCTCCAGCACGAGCCTGCGTCGCACCGGCTCGCTCAGCCGCTTCCAGGTTTGGATCCAGCGCGCGCAGCCGCTGGTTCGGTCGCCGTAGGCACCGCCTACGTGGATCACCATGCGCGCTTCCGGTCCGCAGCCCATGCGATCAAGCATGTCGGCCTGCCATTCCAGGTCGCGCATGCTGCGCTGCGTCAGGTCTTCGTTTTCGCTGTTCAGCACGATGAATTGCGACGGGTGAAACGACAACCGGATATCTGCTTCGCGCGCCAGCCTGCCCACATGCTCCAGGTCCGCAGCGGAGTCGCGCAGCATGGAGTGAAACTGCGGCATGTCCGGGTGCGTGACGTAGGGCGCCATGTCGGAGCTCATGCGATACATGTGGATCTTCTGCTTGCGCAGATAGCTGAAGATCTCGCACAGGTAACCGAGCGATACACGCAGGTGCGGGTCCTGTTGCCAGCGACGCGTGTCGTTGCTTTTGAGACCCTGCTGCCCCATCACCTTCACGGCGAAGCCCAGCCGCATCGCCGCTGCCGGCCACTGCACGGGTGGCATCGCTTCCAAGGCGGCGCAGGGGAACAGCGGGTCGGCAAGGCGACGAGCCAGGTCAGCCGCCGCAAGCTCCTTCTTGCCTGGCGCCTTCACGGCCGATTTGTTCCTGGCTGCAGACTTCTTCGCAGCGAGCGGCGCCTGTTTTTTAGCGCCCGCTTTGGTTGTTGCGATCGCAGGGGGGAGGGCGCTCACGTTGCGGACGGCTTTGGCCGGCGCGCTCTTGCTCGTCGCTGCAATGGCCTTAGTTGGTTTCGGCTTTGAGGCAGGGGAAGGCCCCTGCGGTGTTGCTGCTTTTTTCGCCATGTCAGTATCCGGTTAGATGCGTCTCTTTCAGGCGGCTGGGTCAGGGGAGGCCAACTGCAGCTCCGGGCCAAAGCCGAGGTCCTCGGCAAACGCATTCCACGAGGCCACCGGTACCGCGCCACCACTTGCCTGGTCGTGCCCATTGCCGTAGCCCTGGTCGGCCCCGGCAGGAGCGTGTGCCCGCAGAAACTGGATCACGTTCACGCCCTTGGGACCACGCGCGGAAAAGTGCACGTACCCCGGGCGGAAGCCGAAGTTCACGCCCATCACGATGCTGTCGCGAAAGCGGCCCCGCCAGGTCTGGGCCACCAGCGGGTGCACCTGGCAAGGGGTGTCCATGCGCAATGCCACGAGGTCGGCACCAAGCGTTTCGCGATACTTGCGGCTGAACTTGGGCGCCGCCTTCTTCGCGGCGGCTAGCGCCACCGCTACCTCTTCTTTCGCGGCGAGCAACGCGGTGGATTGCGGAAGCTCACCCTTGCTGATCTGCTTCGGATTCACTGCAATCAGCAGGGTCTGCAACGCCTCGGTTGCGTCGGCGTTTGCGGTGCGACGCGGTGCGTTCAGCAGCGACACCGCGTCGCGCATGGGCCCGGTCGGCCAGAGGGTGCGCGCCTCGGCCAGTTCGGCAAAGGGAGCCTTGTCGCCGAGATCGCTCAGGATGCTCAGCGCGGCGAGCCAAAGCAATGCTTTTCGCTGCTCTTCTGCAATGAGCACGCGTAGGCACCAGTACACGAGCAGGCCCGTGGTCGGTGTGGGCTCGGTGCCATAACCCGTGATCAGCTCTGAGCCGGGCGGCGTTCCGCCGGGCAGGTGGTGGTCGATCAACAAGGTGGGTACGCCTGGCAGCAGCGCGTCCGCGCGACTGCCAAGGTCCAGCACGAACAACGCCTCCGGGTTGCGCGCCTTGAGCCGCTCGATCACCTCCGGGCTCCACGCGGACTCGCCCTTGCGCTTGGGCTCGATGGTGACGTGCGGATAGCCGGCAAGCCCAAGAGCACGCACCAGCAAGGCTCCTGCGGGCAGCCCGTCGCAGTCCGAGTCGCACAGCACGTGGATGCGCGTTGCCGAGGCGGAAGGCAGCGACGCAAGAAAAGCCTGGAAGCGCCGGGCTGCTTCTGCCTCAAGAGCAAGAGTTGTCATGTAGAAATGGATGCGCGTCTGGCACTTCGCAACAAGCCAATGTTTGCTCGACAAAAAGGCGAGCAGAACCGCTGGGCTCGCAGTCTTAGTGGGTGAACAACAGGAACACAGATGCGTGCCATTGCCGGAGCCAACCCGTTGACCCTGCCGCAGCAATCCGTCGAAGCCGCTGCGGAAGAGTTCGCAGGCTTCATCAGGCGGCATGCGCAGTTTGCCTACCGCGTGGCGTTTGCGCGGCTGCGGCATGTGGGCGACGCGGAGGATGCCGTGCAGGACTGCTTTGTGAAGCTGCTCAAGGGAGGGCGCTGGCGATCGGCAGAAGACGAGCGCGCGTTTCTTGCCCGCGCCGTGTGGCGCACGGCGGGAGATGTGCGGCGGCGCTACCCCGTGCAACTGGAAACTGAAAACACGGAGCAGGTCGAGTTAGCCAGCCTCGCCCCAAGCCCGGAGCAGCAGGCGATGCAGTCGGCCAGCGAGGCGCGGATCCACACATTGATCGATGCGCTTCCGGAGAAGCTGCGATTCCCGCTGGTGCTCGCAGCCTTCGAGGAGCTTGGGTCTGTGGAGATCGCCGCGATTCTCGGAGTACCCGAAGGGACGATACGACGGCGCACGATGGAAGCGCGCAGGCTGCTCAAAGAGAAGCTGGTCAGGTTGGAGAAACGTCATGCGAGATGAACGGAACAGCTCTTCGTTTGAGCAGGAACGGGAGTTCGATCTACACCTGGACGCGGCCCTGCGGAGCTACGCTGCTTCGTATGCACGGCCGGGATTGGAAGATCGTTTGCTCAGGCATATCGAAGCAAGCGGCACGCATACGCATGTCCGGGCGTGGGCGCGAGCGCGGGTGTGGACACGGACATGGAGCCTTGCTGCCGTTGCCGCTTTGCTGTTCTGCGGGTTCGTTCTCGTCGTGCAGCGGCATGCGCCTGTCAGCCCTGGGAACGTCGGCCTGCTGAACCCGCATGACGCTGCTGTGAGCTTTCACCTTGTACCGCCCCCCACTGCAACACATGAGGGCGCCGGCCGTTCCCCTGCCGGCAGGACCAGGCGGGTCACTGCCGAGCAGGCATGGAAGCATTTGGAGGTAGTGCATGCGGGAGCGGCAGCGTGGTCAAGACCGTTGCCCACTGCCCCGCTCTCTGAGCAGGAGCGGCTGATGCTCCAGCTTGCGGGGCTGCCGGAGAGTCCCTTGGCCTACCAGGAACCATCACAACCGATCACAATCGAGCCGCTGCAGATCAGCGCGCTTGTGATCGCACCCATTGTGCACACCAGTGCAAACACGCCCAACAACTAAGGAGCTCTTTATGCGGATCAACGGACTTCTTCTGTTTACCTTGCTGCTTGCGCCAGCGTGCCCCTCGCCCGCAGCAGAGCCCGCCGTGCAGAACACTCCCGCAGCAGCGACGAGTACCGTTCCGGCTACAGGAAATACTTACAAGTTCACATTCGTTGTGCGGGAACTGGTAGCCGGAAAGGTTGCGGGCAGCCGAAGCTACTCAGCACTCTACAGCGATGAAGAACATGCTGACCCGGGAGCGATCCGCGCGGGAAACAAGGTCGCAACAGCGACAGGCCACGGCGAATATCAGTACCAGGACGTCGGCGTGAACTTCGACTTCCGCTTTCCCAATGCAGCGGAGCATGTTGTGCCTTTCGGTACAAACAAAATTCTTCTTCACGTATCTGCCGACATCTCCAGCGTCGCCCCGGGCGACTCTGGAGCCGCCGGGCCGCCGCCGCTGCTCAGGCAGCAGCGCTGGAACTCCAATGTCTTGCTCGACATCGGCAAACCAACGCTGCTCTTCTCATCCGATGATCTCGTCTCAGACCGCACCACGCAGGTGGAGCTCACGGCAGTGAAGGTCCAGTGACTAAGCAACCACCGGCTGCTCGACCACTAACTCGTCCAGCAGCAAGCGAATCTCTAGGATCATCTGCACTGGCTCCTTCGCGGTAAGCGGGTAGCGCAGCACGCCCTGCGGGGTAAATTGCGCACCCTGCTTCACGTGTTTCGCCACCAGCTTCATCAGGCGGTTCGGATCGATGCTTGCATGGGGAGCGAACCGCAGGTGCACCTGGTCCCGCTTGCGATCCACCTGCGACACGCCCACACGCTCGCACTCCGCACGCAGCGCCGCGGCTTCAAGCAGGTGCTTGACGCCCTCGGGCAGCTCGCCGTAACGATCTTCCAACTCCACCCGCACATCGTCCACGGCCTTCTCGCTCCCGGCCGCAGCGATGCGCTTGTAGATGCGCAGGCGCTGGTTCTCTTCCGCAATGTAGCTCTCATCGATGCGCAGCGAGATACCAAGGTTGAGTTGCGTCGCGATATGTTCGGTCGCAACTTCGCCCTTGATCTTGCTGACGGCTTCCTCCAGCATGCCCGAATACATCTCGAAACCGACCGACTCAATGTGCCCGCTCTGCTGGCCGCCCAGCATATTGCCCGCGCCGCGCAGTTCGAGGTCAAGGGCCGCGATTTTGAAGCCTGCCCCTAAGTCGGAGAACTCCTTGAGCGCGGCCAGGCGGCGACGCGCAATGTCGGTCAGCTCCTGCTCCGGCGGAATCAGCAAATACGCATACGACCGGCGGTTGGAGCGTCCGACGCGGCCACGCAACTGGTACAGCTCCGAGAGACCGTGCCGGTCGGCACGGTTGATGATGATGGTGTTCGCCAGCGGAATATCGATGCCGTTCTCGATGATCGTGGTCGCGACCAGCACGTCATATTCATGATCCATGAAGGCGAGGACCACACGCTCAAGTTCCGCTTCGCCCATCTGCCCGTGACCAACAATGACGCGGGCAGAAGGCACCAGCTCGCGAATCTTGGCAGCAATCTCGTAGATCGATTCCACGCGGTTATAGACGAAGTACGTCTGGCCGCCGCGCTCCATCTCGAGCTCAACCGCCGAGCGCACGAGCTTCTCATCGAATTTGGCCACCACGGTCTGGATCGCCATGCGATCTTTCGGTGGCGTTTCAATCACACTCATGTCGCGCAGGCCGATCAGCGACATGTGCAGCGTGCGCGGGATCGGCGTGGCAGACATCGTCAACACGTCAATTTGTGCGCGTATCTGTTTCAGACGTTCCTTGTGCTTTACGCCAAAGCGCTGTTCTTCGTCCACGATCAACAGGCCAATGTCCTGGAACTTCAAATCCTTCGCCAGCACACGATGCGTGCCAATCAGGATGTCTATCTTGCCCGCTTCGAGATCTTCAAGGATCTTCTTCTGCTCCTTGGGGGTGCGGAAGCGCGAGATCATTTCAATCGCTACCGGGAACTGCCGAAAGCGCTTCTTGAACGTCTCGTAGTGTTGAAACGCAAGCACGGTAGTCGGCGTGAGCACAGCCACCTGCTTGCCATCCTGCACGGCCTTGAACGCCGCGCGCATGGCCACTTCTGTTTTGCCGTAGCCCACGTCGCCGCACAGCAGGCGGTCCATGGGCAGCTCCGACTCCATGTCGGCCTTGATGTCGCGGATTGCGGCCAGCTGGTCATCGGTCTCCGTGAAGTCAAAAGCATCTTCAAACTCGCGCTGAAACTCGTTGTCCGCGGTGAACTGGTGACCGCGTGCGGCTTTGCGCTGCGCATAGAGCTTGAGCAGCTCATCGGTCATGTCCTCCATGGCCTTCTTGACCTTGGCCTTGGTCTTGGCCCAGCCCTGCGAACCCAGCTTGTTCAGGATCGGTGCGGGTCCGCCCTCGCTCGAGCGGTACTTCTGAATCAGGTCAAGCCGCGTCAGCGGAACGTACAGTCGCGCCGCATCCGCAAACTCCAGGATCATGAACTCGACGTTCACGCCGTCCTGTTCGATCTCGCGCAGGCCCACATAGCGCGCAATGCCATGCTCCACGTGCACCACGTAATCGTTCACGGCGAGGTCGCGGAAATCGGAAACAAACGCAGCCGTCTTGGACTTCTTCACGGCCGGACGCGCCGCTACGTCGGCGTCATCCGACACATCGTTGACGCCGAAGATGACCGTGTTGGCATCGACGAGTGAGACGCCATTCGCCAGTTGGGCGCGCACCAGCACAGGAGCCGTACGCTCGCCCGGCCGCACCGTGCGCTCATTCTGCCCCATCTCGGTAGTGGCCTGCTCGGAGCGCCAGCCGATGCGATACGCGATGTCGTGCTCGCGCAGAAGGTCGGCCATGCGTTCCAACTCACCCTGGTTGGCCGATGCGATCAGCAACCGCTGTTCTGCGGCGAGCACAGAACGAATCTGCTCCACCAGCGCGAGGCCATTGCCATGGAAACGCAGAGTGGGCCGCGTTGCGAATGCGATCTCACCCAACGTCAGATCGTCCTCGAGCACATCCACAATGCCGAGCTGATCCAGGTCAAGACCCGGTTGGTTCGAGATCAAGGCGAGCAGCAGTTCCGGCTGGCGATACAGATCTTCAGGCGTCATCAGCGCGCCGATGTTGGACCGGTCATGCCGCTGCTCGAGCTTGTTCCACCAGCGTTCGAGGTGGTTGCGCAGCATGCCCGGCTCTTCCACAAACACCACGGATCGCTTGAACAGGCCCAGCAGTGTTGTGTCTGCGCCGGCCACGCCCGCAAAAAATTCCCACCCCGGGAACACCGTGACCGCGCCGGCAGCGATCGAACGTTCTACCGCGCCATCCACATCCGATTCGTCGAGATGCGAACCCGACAAACGCGCGTGCACCGCGGCCAGCAGCTTCTCGGTCACCGGCGTTTCTGTCAGCGGCAGCAGCACGGCTTCGTCGAGCGGCTGCAACGAGCGCTGCGTTTCCGGGTCGAAGCGGCGCAGTGACTCCACTTCATCGCCGAAGAACTCCAGGCGGACTGGCCGCTCCGCTTCGGGCGAGTACACATCAAGGATGCCGCCCCGCCGGGTGAACTGTCCCGGCATCTCGACCAGGTCCACCGCATCGTAGCCGACGCTGGCGAGGTGCGTGCACAACTCATCCAGGTCATGCTCTTCGCCGCGCTTGAGCGTACGCGCGAGACCCGCGTAATACTTTGCCTGGAACAGCTTCTGCGCCGCTGCTTCCACGGGCGCGATCACAATCGACGCAGCATCCGTGGCAATCTTCCACAGTGTTGCCGCGCGGCTCTCCTGCACCTCGGCATGGGGCGACAGGTGCTCGAACGGCAGTACGTCAGGGGCCAGCAGCTTCACGACGCGCTCGGGTGCGATGGCGCCGGTCAACTCACAGGCAGCACGCACCGCGATGTGCAGGGCATCGGCGGCCTTGTTGTCGGCAACCAGCACGATCGCAGGCAGGCGGGCCGCGCGCGCAAACAGCGGCAGGTACAAGGCGCGCGCAGTTCCGGTAAGCCCAGAGACACGACGACGCCCACGACCAAGCTGCAGGTGGCGTGTGGCTTGTTCAAACGAGGTGGATCGCTCCAGATCCGCCAGAAGCTCGCGGACAAACGGGAGAATCATGGTGTTACGAGTCTAGCAGTGGCAACCCGGCCGCCGATGGCGGCCCGGGCTACACGGCTTCGATTTCAGCGAAGGTGTACTCACGATCCAGTGCAATCGTGATCTGCCCGTCAGGCCAGTGAAACACAACAAACTTCACGTTTTCTTCATGCATGCATCTGCCTCCGCGCAATCAACCAATCGTGCAGCCTGACTACTTGTTTCTGAATGTAGCGAGCCACTGCGCGCGTCGCGAGCCTTTTCATCGCACGCACATTACTATCGGTATGCCGGATGTATGCGTGGCAAGGCGACAGAATGGTGGCCGACTTGGCTCGGCAGTTCGCGAGGCACAAAGCACTTTCAACGGAAGGCGCGGAGCATGATTAAGCCGATGAGAGGATGCACTGCCTGCGTAGCTGCCCTGGCTTTTGCAGCGAACGCAGCGGCGCAAACCACCGCACGCCCCGCGGCGGCCCAGCGCGACACCAACCAGCAGGCAGGCAACACGGGCGCTGCCAAGACGCGCAGTCCCGATGCGCTGCTCAAGCCTGATCCCCTCGATCCGCTGCTTCGCCCGGCCGATCGCGCCCAGGCATGGCTCGACAGCAAAAAGCATCTCGCCCTCAAGGCTTCGTACACGCTGCTCAACCAGTACGGTGTCACCACGCCGGGCACGCGCCATGACCAGGTCAGTGCGCGGCTCGACTTTCAAGGCGTCTGGACAATGCACCAGCAGGGTGGCTTCGAGAACAAGGCGCCCCATGCCGACCAGACCACTCTGAACCTGCTGGTTCGATCCGGCACCAACATCGGCCAGAGCCAGCAGTGGGACCTGAACGACTCGCTCGGTTCCACCCAGGGCATCAACTCGCTGCAGGGCAGCGGCGCGCAACGGCCCATCATGGTCAACCTGCTGTATCTCAAGCAGACCTGGGATCAGCAGCGTGTCGCCCTGTACGTGGGCAAGCTCCACCCCAACCAGCACATCGGCCTGAGCCCGGTAAACAACGACGAGTCGTCGCAGTTTCTGGGTGGCCCGTTCGATGGCGACGCCGCGCAGACAGCGCTCGGCACCTACGCGCCGGGCATCGCGCTCGAGGTGGGGCCACCCAATGGCTTCTACTCTCACCTGCTCGTGATCGACAGCAAGGCCAAGCCGTGGGACGGCACGCAGACATTGTTCGACGGGCGCGGCTACGAGGCGCTCGAAGGCGGCTGGAAGCGCGGTACGCAGGGCGAGGGCGGCCGCGATCTGCGCGTTGCCATCTACCACCAGAACCCGCCCGCTCTGGGGCATGGCCACGGCATCGGGGTGGGCGGCGACTGGGAGTTCCACAACGGCGGACTGGCCCACTGGATGCCATTCGGGCGCCTCGGCTTCGACACCAAGTCAGGCACAGCCATCCAGCAGGTCAGCACCGTGGGCGTCGCGCACACGCTGCCGTTCGGGCGCAAGGGCGACCTGTTCGGCGCGGCCGCGACCTGGACGCGACCCTCGACCCCGGGACGGCACGAGCAGCTCACCGAGGCCTTCTACCGCCTCAAAGTAGCCGACAGCCTGGAGTTTTCGCCGGACGTGGAGTGGCTGCGCAACCCTGCAAACACCGCAAAGATCGACTCGACGGTGATCCTGGGCACACGTCTCAAGGTGATCTTTTGATCTCCGGTGCAAGCTAGTAAACTTAACCTCTATGGCAACCGCGGCAACACTCTCGCCTGAGATCCTTTCCAAGTACGAACCGGTTATCGGCCTCGAAGTGCACGTGCAGCTGCTGACCCGCACCAAGGCCTTTTGTGGCTGTGCCAACCAGTTCGGCGCCGCGCCCAACACGCTGATCTGCCCGGTCTGCCTTGGGCTGCCCGGCGCGCTACCGGTGCTGAATGCGCGCGCGGTCGAGTTTGCCACGCTTGCCGCGATGGCCATCAACGCCGAGATCCGCGAGACCAGCATCTTTGCGCGCAAGAACTACTTCTACCCGGACCTGCCCAAGGGCTATCAGATCTCGCAGTTCGACAAGCCGCTGGCCGAGAACGGCTGGCTCGACGTGGACACGCCGGGCGGCGTGAAGCGGATCGGCATTACCCGGCTGCACATGGAAGAGGACGCCGGCAAGAGCCTCCACGATGGCTCCGCGGTGCATACCTCGGTCGATCTGAACCGCTGTGGCACTCCCCTGATCGAGATCGTCTCGGAACCCGATATCCGTACCCCCGACGAAGCGTACGAGTACCTCACCAAGCTGAAAGAGATCCTGCTGTATACCGGCGTCTCGGACTGCAACATGGAGGAGGGCTCGCTGCGCTGCGACGCCAACGTCAGCGTTCGCCCACGTGGACAGCAGAAGTTCGGCACCAAGGCCGAGGTCAAGAACGTCAACTCGT
This sequence comes from Acidipila sp. EB88, assembly GCF_003858395.1. Lineage (GTDB taxonomy): Bacteria > Acidobacteriota > Terriglobia > Terriglobales > Acidobacteriaceae > EB88. The sequence continues at coordinate 1,398,871 of NZ_QWEV01000005.1, forward strand.
TCCGCTACATCCGCTCCGCTCTGGCCTACGAGATCGAGCGGCAGGTGGAGCTGATCGAGTCCGGCGAGCGCGTGGTGCAGGAGACGCGGCTCTGGAATGCCGCCGAAGGCCGCACCTACTCCATGCGCTCCAAGGAGCAGGCGCACGACTATCGCTACTTCCCGGAACCGGATCTGCCGGCGCTGCATGTATCTTCCGCCCAGCAGGCTGCCGTGCGCACCACCATGCCGGAGCTGCCGGAGGCACGGCGTGCGCGCATGGTGGCTGAGTACGGCATCACCACGCAGGACGCTGCCACCCTGACGGCGACACGCTCCTTCGCGGACCAGTTCGAGGCAGCAGCCAAGGCGGCACGCAATCCGCGGCGCGTGGCCAGCCTGGTGCAGAGCGAACTGACCTCCCGGCTCAAGCTCAAGGGACTCGAACTGGAACAGTCACCGATCACCATGACGGGCATCGCCCAGGCGGCCGATCTGGCCGAGGAAGGCAAGCTCTCGAGCAAGCAGCTGAAGCAGTTGTTCGACCTCGCTTTCGAGACCAACGAGGACTTCGGCCCGGTCTACGAGCGGGAGAAGCCCCAGCAGATCTCGGATACGGGCGCGATCGAAGCGATGATCGACGAGGTGATCGCGGCCAACCCCAAGCAGGTCGAGCAGTACCGCGGTGGCAAAAAGACGGTGGCTGCCTTCTTTGTGGGGCAGGTCATGCGCCTCAGCAAAGGCCAGGCCAACCCCGGCCTGCTGAACGAACTGGTAACGCGCAAACTCGACGCCTGACCGCTGCACACACCGTCCAGCTAACTGCCGCACCCTGTGATCACATTGCTACAGGGTGCGGCATTTCGTTTGCTGCCGAACAGACCTTTTGGCTTCGCTCGCAATACGGTTTGAGTGCGAAGAGGAGCAATGCGCCCCGATGGCATCAAGCGGCGCTCCCCCTTGCTCTTCCTTTATGATCAGCAACCCAGACCGCGATCCATCCTCCAGTGCAATCAACGCGAGCTTCCGCAATCACTTTCTTGCGAGCGTGCCAAGGCCGGTGCTTGAAAAGCTCGAGGCACAGCTGATCCGCGTCGATCTGCCAGCGGGAACAATGCTGCTTCACTCGGACCGCGAGATCCAGTGGCTCTACTTCCTGGAGCGGGGCATGGCATCGGTCAGCAGCCTTGACCGTGCGGGCGCCCCGGTCGAAGTGGGCGTGATCGGACGCGAAGGCATCGTGGGGTTTCAGTCGCTGCTGGGCCAGCCGCTGACCCATACCAGCGCCATCATGCAGGGTTCGGGCGAAGGCTATCGCCTGCGTGCCGACGCGCTGCGCGAATACACGCCGCAGGATGCGGACGTCACACGGCTGCTTCACACCTTTCTACATGCCCTGCTGGAACAGACCACGCAGCTTGTTCTTTGTAACCGACTGCATGAGCTGGAAGCGCGCCTGGCGCGGTGGCTGCTGACAGCCTGTGACTTCATGGGTACGCGCGCGATTCACCTGACGCAGGAGTTTCTGGCGGAGATGCTCGGCGTAGGCCGACCAGCCGTAACGCTGGCTGCCGGTGTCCTGCAAAGAAATGGTTACATTTCCTACAGCCGCGGGCTGGTCGAGGTAGCGGACCCGGCCAAGCTTGAGCAGGTCACATGCGACTGCTACGGAATCATCCGCAACTCGTACAAGCGGCTTTACCCGACCCTGTACTAACCCGGCTTCGTTTCGCTTTGACCACGGCGGGTGCTGATGTTGTGCAGCACCCGCCGTCGTCCTGGAGTCGTACAAGCGGTTACGCGTCGGCTGCCCTGCTACAAGCCCAGTGCCAGTTTCCGGTGGAAGACCTCGAGCATCATCCCCTTGAGCTGATACTCCAGCGCCGAGTCGTAGCGGTACCCTTCGTCGCGCATGAATGCGTGCGCGCCATTGACCTCGACCCACTGGTAATTTGCTTCCACCTCGTCCAGGCGCTTCAGAATCGTGCGGCGGCCTTCGAGCGGCACATGCGGATCCTGCCGACCCCAGATATGCAGGAGCTCGCCCTTGATCTCGCCTGCCCGCGCCAGCGAATCGTCGTGCTTGCCCGCGCCCAGCGTGCCGCAGTGGATGTCGGTTGCATAGAAGCAGACGGCCGCAGCGACCTCAGGATTCATGGCAGCGCGAAACGCGAGGTGACCGCCAAGGCAGATGCCGATCACGCCCAGCCGCCCATTGCACTGTTCCATGCCGGCCATGTGGCTGAGCAGCGACTTGGCGTCGTCGTCGTAGGACGAAAGCTCTTTCGCGTACTTGTCGTAGTTGCCCTTGTCGGAACCTGCCTGGTCGTAGCCCAGCACGGTGCCGGCCGGCTCCAGTTCGTGGTACACCTCGGGCACCGCCACCAGGTAGCCATGCCCGGCCACGAAGGTCGCGAAGCGCCGAATGGGCGCGGTCATCTGGAAGATTTCCGAGTACAGCACGATGCCCGGAAACGGTCCAGGCGCTGCCGGGTGAAAGAAATACGTGCGCATGGGGCCGGTCCTGGTCGCAACATCGACCACCAGGTCGTCTTTCAGGATCATGCTCTTGCTCCTCTTGAAAATGTGGAATGGGTCGCGGGTGTAAGACCGCCCTGTTTATTCGGCCGGTGCGGTCGGGGCCTTGCGCAGGGCGCGATGCCCGATGTCCCGCCGATAGTACATCCCATCGAATCGGATCTCGGCCATCGCGGCATAGGCGCGGGCCAGTGCCTGCTCGAGCGTGGCCGCCCGCGCACAGGCGCCAAGCACCCGTCCGCCGGCGGTGGTGAAGGTTTCGTCCTGGAGCTTTGTGCCGGCGTGGAAGATCTCCACCTCTTCGAGTGACGCGGCCACGGACAGCCCGCTGATCGGGATGCCGGATGCGTACTTGCCGGGGTAGCCGCCGGAGGCGGCAATCACGCAAACAGACGCGCCACGCCGCCAGCGAAACTCCGTATCGCTCAGGCGGCCCTCCACGCAAGCTTCGAAAGCTTCAAACAGGTCGCTCTCCAGGCGCAGCAGGATCGCCTGCGTTTCCGGGTCGCCGAACCGCGTGTTGTATTCAAGCACCATGGGCCCGCGTGCGGTCATCATGAGGCCGATAAACAGGACGCCCTGGAACGGCGTTGACTCGGCAGCCATGCCATCGATGGTCGGCTGGGCAATATGGTGCAGGATCCACTCCTGCATGGCAGGGGTGAGGATCGTGTCCGACGTATAGACGCCCATGCCGCCGGTGTTCAGCCCGGTGTCGCCTTCGCCGATCCGCTTGTGATCCTGCGCGGGCAGCAGCGGCGCCACGTGCTTGCCGTCGCTCATGATCAGGAAAGAGACTTCTTCCCCTTCAAGCAGCTCTTCCAGCACGATCTCGGTTTCGGGCGTGCCCAGCAGCGAGCCGTTGAACAGGCCGGCGATCGCGGTTTCTGCCTCGGCGCGCGTTGCGCAGATCAGCACCCCCTTGCCGGCGTGCAGGCCATTGGCCTTGACCACGACCCCGCCGTGGAAAAGCTCCAGCGAGGTGCGCGCTTCCTCGGCGGTGCTGCACACGGCATAGGCAGCCGTGGGGATGGTGTGGCGCTGCATGAACCGCTTGGAGAAGGCCTTGCTCGACTCAAGCTCGGCAGCAGCCCGGGTGGGCCCGAAGACGCGAAAGCCGCGCGCTGTGAGCGCATCCACGATGCCCAGGGCAAGCGGCACTTCCGGGCCGATCACCGTCAGCGCGGGCTCTTCCTTGACCACTACGGCGATCATCGCTTGGAGGTCGTCCGTGTCTACGGGCACGCACCGCGCGATGCCTGCGATGCCCCCGTTGCCGGGCGCACAGACGATCTCGCCTACACGCGGCGACAGTTGCAGTGCCCAGGCGAGCGCATGCTCCCGGCCGCCGCCGCCAATCAAAAGAACCTTTGCTCCACTCATTCTGTTCCCAAGGCTACTCCACACAGCAGGCTGGACAAAGCCTGCTGCGCCGGCGCGCCCGGGCTATGCCAGCGCTTTCGGCACGGCTTCTTCCCAACGCCCCTGCGCCTTCAGGATCAGCTCCACCACTTCGCGCGCCGAACCGTGGCCCGCCGCGCGGCGCGTCACATACTGGCACACCGCTTTCAGCTCAGGCGCGCCATCCGCGACGCAGATCGCGAGCCCCGCGCGCTGGGCCAGTGGAATATCCGGCAGGTCGTCGCCCATGTACGCCACCTCGTCCTCGCGGACGCCGGCATGCTCCAGGATCTCTTCGAACGCATCGGTCTTCTTCGCCTGCCCCAGGTAGACGTAGGTGACCTTGTTCTCCTTGGCGCGCTGCTGCACCGCGGGGGACTTGCGCCCGGTGATGAAGCCGGTCCGGATACCCATGGTGTTGGCCAGCGAAAGACCCTGGCCATCCTGCGCATTGAACACCTTCATCTCTGTCACCGTTGCAGCGCCGGCGGCGTCCGTTGCACCGATCAGGCAGACGCCTCCGTCGGTGATCGTGCCATCCACATCCATCAGGAAAACCTTGATCTTGCGGGCGCGCTCCAGCACGTCCGGACTCGCAAGCGTTTCTAAATCGGCCATGCCCCATGCTAACGGCTGCCCCGGGCGTGCCCTGCCGGAACCGGTCGCAGGCAGCAGAGAGGACTCAAAGCGGTAGTGGATACTGAAGGGGTGCCGGACACCCCCATCGCAGCTGTGGACTTGAGCCGACCCGGGCGCCGCCCGCTCAAGCAGCTGCTGCTGCACATGGGGCCGGCGTTTGTGGCGAGCATCGCCTACATCGACCCGGGGAACTTCGCGACCAACTTCACCGCGGGCGCGCAGTTCGGCAACCAGCTGCTCTGGGTGCTGCTGTGGTCGAACGCCATGGCGATCCTGATCCAGTACCTGTCGGCCAAGCTTGGAATTGCCACCGGCCGCACACTGCCCCAGAGCTGCCGCGATCACTTCTCGCGGCGCACGGCGGTCCTGCTCTGGCTCACAGCTGAAATCTCCGCCCTGGCGACGGACCTGGCCGAGTTCCTGGGAGCAGCGCTGGGCTTCTACCTGCTGTTTGGCCCATGGTTCCTGATGCACGGCTGGGATCGCCGCGAAACGCTGCTGCTGGCGGCGCTGGTCTCGACCGTGCTGGTGTTTGCGCTGCTGGCGCTTGAGCTGCGCGGGTTCCGCAAGCTCGAGGTCGCGATCATCGCCTTTGTGGCGCTGATCGGGCTTTGCTACGGGGCAGAGCTGGCGCTGGTGCATCCGCTCTGGAGCGATGTGGCCCATCACATCCTGGTTCCCCAGGTAGCGCGCCTCAGCATCTACGCCGCGGTCAGCATGCTGGGAGCCACGGTGATGCCGCACGTGGTGTACCTCCACTCGGCGCTGGTGCAGCCCAGGGTCCAGCAGGAGACGGCCCTTGCCGCCACGCCGCAGGAGGATCTGCGCATCCGCCGGCACCTGCTCCGCTACGAGAAGATCGACATCCTGATCGCGATGAACGGCGCCTGGCTCGTGAACTCCGCCATGGTGATCGTTGCGGCGGCCGCGTTCGCCGGCAACCGCGCGGCGAGCGACATGACGATCGAGGACGCGCACCGCACGCTGGGCCCGCTGCTGGGGCAGGCCTCCGCAACCATCTTTGCCGTGGCCCTTTTGTGCTCGGGCCTCAGCTCCTCGACCGTAGGCACCATGGCCGGGCAGGTGGTGCTGGAGGGGTTTCTCCACGTCCGCTTTTCGATCTTTCTGCGACGCCTGCTTACGTTGATCCCGGCCATCCTGGTCATTGCGAGCGGGCTCGATGCGTTGCGAATCCTGGTGCTGTCGCAGGTGGTGCTGTCGTTCGCGCTGCCATTCGCGCTGATCCCGCTGCTGCTGCTGACCGGTCGCGCCTCCGTAATGCAGGGGTTCGCAAACAGCAGGCTGACCCAGCGCGCCGGCTGGGCCATCACCGCCGTGATCATCGCGCTCAATGGCATGCTCCTCTGGCAGATCGCGACAACATGAACCCAGCGAACGCTGCCACGCTCTTACCGGGCAGCGCTCTGTGCGTCCGGCGCGGTCGCCTGGCTGACCACGGGGTGAGCCGCAGCGCCGCCGTGCGCAAGCGCCCGGGCCATCGCCTTGAGCATGGCGCCATCCGCGGTGTCGCCACTTAACTCCCAGATCATCATGCCGCCCAGCGCGTGTTCCCGGCTGTAGCCGGCCTTGGCAGCCGCCGAGGCCGGGTCGTCAAAGGTCCAGAAGTCCTTGCCGTCGTAGCTCCACGGCGCCTGCGAATGCGGATCGCGGAACGGCGTTGCCACCCCGGGAAGCGCGGCGATCTTCCAGTACGGAGAATCATCATGGTCGGGCTTACCGGTCATGCCCAGGCCATGCTGCGCGCCGGCGTCCGTAACCCCTGACCAGTGATAGCCGTAGAACGGGATACCCATCAGCAGCTTGGCCGGCGGAACGCCCGCGGTCTCATAGTCGGTGACCGTGCCATCAATGGTGCCGCTCTCCTGCTGCTGCCCTGGGATGGGATAAAGCGGTGCAATGATGCCAGTCAGCTTCTGCCAGGGGCCGTTGTAGTCATAGTTCATCAGGCCCACCTGGTCGACCGAACGCGCCACCAGCGGCCAGTCCACCCCCGGGTAGCGCCGCAGCCCGGCGCCTACGGCAATCGTCAGCATCGGACGGGTGTGTGTCGCTGCCCCGTACAGGTCGAGCTGCCGCCGAAACTCCACCATCAACGCGGTAAAGTTGGCGCCGTCGCTCATGCCGCCCGCGCCCGGCCCGTTCGGGTACTCCCAGTCCACGTCAATGCCGTTGAACAGCCCGGGCGCCCGGAGGCCGAAGCCCAGGTTGCCGCGCAGAAACACATCCACGCAAGAGGCCACAAAGGCTTCGCGTTTCGCCGGCTGCGCCGCGTCGGCAAATGCCGAGGCCTTGCCTTCAATGGAGATCAGCAGGCGCGTGCGCGGGTAGCGCTGCCGCAGCTCCTGCAACTGGTGAAAAGCACCGCGCAGCACCGGGGCAGACGAGCCCGAAACGCCTGGTGCGGACGGGCCCGAGGCAGGTGCGCCAGGGGCGGCGCCCGGCTGCGCAGGCGTATCCAGCGCCGGCACGATCGGGTCCGCTGTTCCGTCCACGCTGTTGGCGGCGTCGTAGCGGTGGTTCAGGTCTGTTTCCGGATTGGCCACCACGCAGCGCCCATCGTTGATAAAGGCCTGCGAGTAGTTGATCTGGGTCAGCAGCTTCATCGATCCGCTGGTTACCAGCTGCTTTGCCGCCCACGGTGGATCATTGGTCTCGCCCCATTGCGGCAGGTAGCCAACCAGGGCGGGCTGCTGGGCAAGGGCGGGGCTGGCAAGGAACAGGAAAAGCAGCGCGCGCAGGTTGATCATCTAGCCTCATAGACGAGTCGCGGCCCAACGCGGATGCATCGCGTGGGTCAGAACGCCGCACTCCCGTGCATGCGCCGGCACCCTGAATCACCCCGGGCGCCCCGGCACGGCAAACCACGTCGCCGCACGCTAAAATAGTGGCCACATGTTCCCTGCGTCGCCTTCCACACTCCCGTGTGAGCTCCCACGCACGCCGCTCCTGAAGCGGTTCCGCCATGGTCATCGCGATCGCGGCCCCGGCGCACGCTGACACCTGCTTTCCGTGTTTCTCTGCTTTTCCCTTCTTTTCGCCACAAGGACATACGACCTATGAGCACCGCTATCGGCACCAATACGAACAGCATCGCGACCAGCAACAGCTTCCATGCGCGGGGCAGCTTTCTCTCCGGCGGCAGCACCTACCAGATCTTCCGGCTCGCCGCGCTTGCCGAGCGCGGCGTCAACCTCCAGCGCCTGCCCTACTCGCTGCGCATCCTGCTTGAGAACCTCCTGCGCCTGGAAGACGGCGTCAGCGTCAAGGTCGACGACATCCGCTTCCTGGCGAACTGGGATCCCGCGGCCGAGCCTTCGCGCGAGATCGCCTTTATGCCGGCGCGGGTGCTGATGCAGGACTTCACCGGCGTTCCCGCCATCGTCGATCTTGCCGCCATGCGAGACGCAATGAAGGTGCTGGGCGGCGACCCGGAAAAGATCAACCCGCTGCAGCCGGCAGAGCTGGTCATCGATCACTCGGTGCAGGTCGACGAGTTCGGTACCTCCGGCGCATACAACATCAACTCGCTGCTGGAAGTGCAGCGCAACCGTGAACGCTATGCCTTTCTGAAGTGGGGCCAGCACGCGTTCCGCAACTTCAGCGCAGTGCCGCCGGGCATGGGCATCTGTCACCAGGTCAACCTTGAGTACCTGGCCCGCGGCGTGTTCACAACCGAGATTGACGGCGAGCAGTATGCCTACCCCGACACGCTGGTCGGCACCGACTCGCACACCACGATGATCAACGGGCTGGGTGTGCTGGGCTGGGGTGTCGGCGGCATCGAGGCCGAGGCCGCCATGCTGGGTCAGCCGGTGTCGATGCTGGTGCCGCAGGTCGTCGGCTTCCGCTTCACCGGCAGGCTGCGTGAAGGCGCCACTGCGACTGACCTGGTGCTGACCGTCACCGAGAAGCTGCGCAAGCATGGCGTCGTCTCCAAGTTTGTCGAGTTCTACGGACCGGGGCTTTCGGAGCTGTCCCTCGCCGACCGCGCCACCATCGCCAACATGGCGCCGGAGTACGGCGCCACCTGCGGCATCTTCCCCGTGGACCAGGAGACACTGCGCTACCTCCGGCTTACCGGCCGGCCAGAGGCACAGGTCGAACTGGTCGAGGCGTACTACAAGGAGCAGGGCCTGTTCCACACCGCGGACACGCCGGAAGCCGAGTACACCTCGAAGCTCGAGCTGGACCTTGCGACCGTGCAGCCAAGTGTTGCCGGTCCTAAGCGTCCACAGGATCGCGTGCTGCTGGGCGACACTGCGGCAGATTTCCTGAAGCAGTTGCCGTCGCTGTTCGGCCCGAAGGCCGGGCAGTTCGGTGAGCGGCAAGGGCAGCGCTGGGAGGGTGAAGGCGGCCACACTTCGGCCAATGGCGACGTGGAAAGCACGGTTGGCTCGCGTGAACCCGGCACCCCGGCAGCCGCACCACTGGCGACCATCTCCGCAGGCAATGGGAGCGCGGACATGGTGCTGGGCGGCGCGGCCCCGGCATACAGCAACTCGGTCAAGGAGCGTTTCGGCATCGACCCGGACCAGTACCTCGCGCACGGCTCCATCGTGATCGCCGCGATCACCTCCTGCACCAACACCAGCAATCCCTCGGTGATGATCGCCGCCGGGCTGCTGGCGAAAAAAGCGGTGGAGCGTGGCCTGACCATGCCCCCTTGGGTCAAGACTTCGCTCGCCCCGGGCTCCCGCGTAGTCACCGACTACTACCAGCGCGCCGGACTGCTGCCGTACCTCGAGAAGCTGCGGTTTCACGTGATCGGCTACGGCTGCACCACGTGCATCGGCAACTCGGGCGCTCTGCCCTCCGATGTTTCAGAGTCGATCGACGAGCACGGGCTCGTCGCCGTGTCGGTGCTGAGCGGCAATCGCAACTTTGAAGGCCGCATCAACTCGGACGTCCGCGCCAACTACCTGATGTCCCCGCCGTTGGTCGTGGCGTATGCGCTGGCCGGCAGCATCCAGCGCAACCTCGAGACCGAGCCTCTGGGCCGCGGCAAGGATGGGCAGGACGTGTACCTGCGCGACATCTGGCCGACCCAGGCCGAGATTGCCGAGGTCGTCAGCGGATCGCTCACCAGCGACTCCTTCCGCAAGGAGTACGCGACCGTCACCGCTGGCGACGAAAACTGGCAACGCCTGCAGTTCGCAGAGGGCGATGTGTACGGGTGGGAGCCGGACTCGACCTACATCCGGCGCGCTCCCTATTTCGACGGCATGCCCGCAACGCCGGCCCCGGTCAAGGATATCCATGGTGCGCGCGTGCTGGCGGTGCTGGGCGACTCGGTCACGACCGACCACATCTCGCCCGCAGGCGCGATCAAGCACAACAGCCCCGCAGGGCTCTACCTCACGGAGCACGGGGTCAAGACGGCGGACTTCAACTCCTACGGATCGCGTCGCGGCAACCACGAGGTGATGGTGCGCGGCACCTTTGCCAACGTTCGTTTGCGCAACAAGCTGGCACCGGGAACTGAAGGCGGCGTCACCCGCCTGCTGCCCGAGGGCGCGCCGATGAGCATCTTTGAGGCCGCCGAGGAGTACGCCCGGCGCGAGGTGCCGCTGATCATCCTGGCCGGTAAGGAGTATGGCTCGGGTTCGTCTCGCGACTGGGCAGCCAAGGGGCCCAAGCTGCTCGGCGTGCGCGCCGTGATCGCCGAAAGCTACGAGCGCATCCACCGCTCCAACCTGATTGGCATGGGCATCCTGCCGCTCGAGTTCGCGGGCGGCGACTCCGCAGCATCGCTGGAACTCACTGGCGAAGAAGTGTTCGACTTCCCAGGACTCAGGATGCTGCTGGACAACAAGCTGGAAGCAGGGCACATCCTGATCGTGCGCGCCACTGCCCCCGACGGCCAGGAGAAGCACTTCCGGGTCAGGGTGCGTATTGATACGCCGGGCGAGATCCTCTACTACCAGCACGGCGGCATCCTGCAGTACGTGCTGCGCCAACTGGCCGGCGTCGCGTAGCTGGATCGCGAAAAACAACGAAGCCACGGCCCAGGAGCCGTGGCTTCGTTGTTTTCAGGCAGGGGCAAAGCAAACCGCCTGCGCGGCTGGCGGTCCCTTCGGGACGGGTGTACCCGAAAGTGAAACTAGGCTTTGCGCGATCCCAGTGCGGCGCGGAGCGCGAAGAACGCCGGGTGCGGCTGGTAGTTGTTGTCGAACGGCAGGCACACCTCTTCGCGGTCCGGATGCTTCGGGCGCCATTTGCTGCCGTCCTTGCCCTTGCTGTTGAGCCACGAGTACCGGTCCGCCACGCCCCAGCACAGCACGTCTGTCACGGCCGGGCTGCTCAGCATGCTGCCCACGTAGCTGCCGTAGATGCCGGCGACGCTCTTTTCCCTGTCCGCTCCGTCGTCACCTTCCAGGCTGTCGTCGTTCACGTCGAGCTCGGTGATGAACACCTTCATGCCGAGGGCGCGCGTCTGCGCCACCAGTGCAGCAAGGCCGCCATCGATTTTGGAAGCTGAACCAGCCGAGAGGTGCGACTGCACGCCCAGCGCATCGATGGGCACTCCGCCCTGCTTCAGCCGGGTGATCAACCCCATCACGGCCTGCCGCTTGGCGCCCTGCGCGGCCCCGTCGGTCTCGATGTCGTAGTCGTTGTACGTGAGCAGCGCCGCCGGGTCGACCGAGCGGGCCGTACGGAACGCAATCTCGAGGTAGCGCGGCCCGAGCAGCCGGTACCAGGGACTGTCGCGCAGCCCCTCGGGCTTCCCGTCTTCGGGCTTGATCGCCTCGTTCACCACGTCCCAGGCGCGGATCTTGCCTTTGTACCGCGTCATCACCGTCTTGATGTGCTGCACGAGGTATTGCTCGGCGTTCTGCTTGTTGACTGTTGCGGCAAACCAGGGCGGCAGTTGCTCATGCCAGCACAGGTTGTGCCCGCGGACCGCCATGCCGTGTTCCTCGGCAAAGGCCACGAAGCGGTCGGCATCGTCGAAGAAGAACTGGTCAGGCGCAGGCCGCATGGGAGCCCACTTCATGGCGTTCTCGGCCACCACGATGTTGCACTGGTCGATCAGCGTTTGCCGGTAGCCGGGCTCCCTGGTGAGCAGCCCCAGGTTGACCGCAGCGCCAACAAACAGGCCGCGGGCCGCTGCGTGCGCTTTGAGCGAAGCGTCACCTGTAAACGAGGCCGTTGGCTCCGGCTGCCCCGGCGCTGCGCTCTGGGCCCATCTCGAGGCCTCGGCTGTCCCAGTTGCTCCTGCTGCGTGCAGCCAGCCCGGCACCGCCTGCAAGGCCGCAAGCCCGGCACCACCCAGCATTAGCTTTCTCCCAAAGGTGCGACGTGTGTCCTTTGCTTTTGTGTTCTCCACGTAAGCCTGCTCCTGCCTCGGCGCGCCCGCTTAGAGAAGCTAAGGGTGTTCGCGCCTGCAAGCAAACTACAACAGCACACAGCACAAAGGGCGACCGAGTGGCCGCCCTCTGGGGTTACGCACCTTGACCGCAACTAGACCGCTGCCGCAACCTCGGCATACAGGGGCTGCAGGAAGTCCGATTCCTGCACCTTGCCCTGCGCCAGGGCAGTAGTGCCGCCCGCCAAAAGCACCTTGGTATCGGTGATGCCGATAAAGCCAAAGATCGCCTTGAGATACGGGGTCCCCTGGTTGTAGCCTTCCGCCGGGCTGCCGGGCGTGTAGACGCCGCCGCTGGCGAGGATGAAAGTGGCCTTACGGTCCTTCACAAGACCCGCATAGCCCTGCTCGCCAATCGAGAAGGTCTTGCCATGGCGCACGATGTGATCGATCCAGGCCTTCACGTTGGCGGGTACCGCAAAGTTATACAAGGGCGTCGCCAGCACAATCTCGTTCGCCTCGAGCAGTTCCGCGATGAAGTTGTCGGAAACCTGGAGCGCTGCCTTCTGCTCGGGGTGTGCTGCTCGGGTGGCGCGTAGGCTCCGCCAATCCACTGCAGGTCCACAAACGGCAGATCCGTCTTGACTAAATCGCGGTAGATGACCTTGCCGCCGGGGTTCTTGCTCTGCCACTCCTCGGCGAAGGTCTTGCTGAGCTTGCGTGAGATGGAATGTTCCCCGCGGGGGCTGGCATCGATGTGCAGAAGTGTAGGCATAGTTCTCCTTGAGGCGGTTGGTCAGGCATGGATCGTTGAAGTACGAGTGATCACGCGCGTTCTCTGGTTTGGATGGCGCGGGGCTCCGGAGGATGCGTAAATATCCTGCGCAGCTCCAATCTGGGCCTGCGAGTCTGCGCAAGGGCAGCCCAAGGCTGTACCCTTACTGGGAACCTAGTCTTTGGACTGGTTCTGGAGCGATTCGCGTTGGTTTGTGAAGCGAAGGCTACGCGGCAGGGCAGCGTGACAGGCAATGGACGTGGGCGTTGCTCCCCCGATGCGCGTATGCCTCAAGGTTGGGAACTGTTGCCTGCGTCTTCTATAATCAGCTTTCGCTCAAGCTTGCTCTGATTTTTGCTGTAGCCGAGGGTGTGCCTATCTTTCCCGAAATCTGTGGGAGTCAAACTCCCCGAAGCCTCACCCGCCGGCCTGCGCGTACGATGCGTAGCCTGCGATTCATCGCTTTGCTGCTTCTCTGCTCTTCCGTCCTGCCGGGCACTGCGCCCGTCGCGTCGGCACAAGGGAACATCATCTCCAGTATTCGGGTCATCGGCAACCGCCGGATCCCGAAGGAAACCGTGCTGGCGCGGCTGTTTTCGCGCGAGAACGAGAACTACGACCCGGCTACGGTCGAACGCGATTTCAACTCGCTGTGGAACACCGGCTACTTTGAAGATGTCCGTATCGAGCGGGAAGACACACCCAAGGGTGTGGTCCTCGATATTTATGTCCATGAAAAACCGACGATCCGCGAGATCAACTACAAGGGCCTGAACTCGATCACGCAGTCCGACATCCTGGACGCGTACAAGAAGGCCAAGGTCTCTCTCGCGCAGGAGTCACAGTTCGATCAGACGCATATCGCGCAGGCGATCACGGTGATCAAGGAGCTTGAGTCCGAGCACGGCCACCAGTTCGCCAGCGTGCGCGAAGACGTCAAGGTCATTCCGCCGTCGAGCGTGCAGCTCAACTTCACGATCAAGGAAGGCCCCAAGGTCAAGGTCGGCAACATCACCTTTACCGGCAACGAGAAGGTGCCTTCCCGCATTCTGCGCGCCTCGATGAAGAACCTGAAGCCGATCGGTGTGCCGCACTCCATCGTGCTCGAGAACCTGTTCGCCAAGACCTACGACGCGACCAAGCTCGAAGAAGACACCGAGCGGGTACGCCAGGCCTATCGCGATCGCGGCTACTTCCGCGCCAACACTGCCGACCCGGACACCCACATCCGCAACGAAGGCGGGCTGTCACTGTTCACCTTCCGTCCCAAGGACGGCAAGCGCATGGACATCCACATCCCCGTGGAAGAAGGCGGACGCTACCGCTTCACCGGCATCACCTTCAGCGGCTCCAAGATCAACATCAACACCAAGGCCCTGCGCGCCCAGTTCCAGATGAAGGACGGCGACTGGTTCGACGCCACTGCCTTCGGCAAGGGCCTCAAGAACCTGAACCAGGCCTACAACGGACTCGGCTACATCAACTTCTCGCCGGTACCGACGCCCAAGTACGACGACGTGAACCACACGCTGTCCTTCAACATCGATCTCGATGAAGGCAAGCAGTTCAAGGTTTCGCGCATCGAGTTCACCGGCAACAAGATCACGCGCGACTTCGTGATCCGCCGCGAGATCCTGCTCGAAGAAGGCCAGGTCTACAACTCCAAGCTGTGGGAAGCCGGTTTGCAGCGGCTCAACCAGCTCGAGTACTTCGACCCGCTCAAGGTTGATCAGGATACCGAAACCCACCAGAACGCCGAAGCCGGCACCGTCGACCTGCTGCTCAAGGTGCATGAAAAGGGCAAGAACTCGATCGGTCTCAACGGCGGCGTTTCCGGCCTTTCCGGCTCGTTCCTTGGCCTCAACTACCAGACCAACAACTTCCTCGGACTCGGCGAAACGCTCTCCGTGCAGGCCAGCCAGGGCAACCTGGCTCGCAACCTGAGCCTCGGCTTCAACGAGCCTTACGTGCGCAACAAGCCGATCGATGTGGGCTTCCAGCTCTTCTCGAACAAGACCGACTACAACTCCAACAAGGCCTACAACGTCACCGGACTGGGCGCCAACGCCGCGGCGGCCACCAACTCGCTGCAGCAGAACTACAACCAGTCCTCCACCGGCTTCTCGCTGTCCGCCAGCTACCCGCTGCGCCGCTCGTTCAAGCGCGTCGGCCTGACCTACTCGTGGGATCGTTCGGCGGTGACCGCGTTCTCCGGTGCTTCGCAGAACCTGTTCCAGACCCTGGCCTTCCGCTCCGGCATCCAGGGACAGAACGCGCTGACCGGCATCATCACCAGCAAGGCATCGTTCTCGTACTCCTACAATCACCTCGACTCGAACTTCGCTCCGCGCTCCGGCTCCTCGCTGCAGGGCCTGTTCCAGATCGCCGGTCTGTACGGCAACGTCCGCTACATCCTGCCCACGGTGGAGTACAAGTCATGGCACCCCATGCGTGGCTACCACATCGATCCGCAGGGCCGGAATGCCCTGGGCATCCGCCTGCAGGCTTCGTATGTACAGGGTATCTCCGGTGACGTCGCGCCGCCATTCCAGCGCTTCTACACCGGTGGTGAGAGCGATCTGCGCGGCTTCGACATCCGCTCGGGCACCCCGTACGGCTTTATCCCGACCCGCGTGCTGTTCAACCTGAACAACCCGGACGGCACCTGCGTGACCCGCCAGCCGGGCGCTCCCCAGACCGGCCAGTGCGTCCAGGTACCGCTACCTGTCTACGGCATCGCCTCCGCCGGCGGCGATACCTCGCTCGTCAACAACATCGAGTACCGCATCCCGCTGGTCGGTCGCACCGCGGCGCTCGAGCTCTTCAACGACTTCGGCATCAACGTGGCTCTGAACAAGAACCAGCTGCGCCAGAGTCCTGAAGGCATCGCCACGCTCGACTCGCCCCTGTACGGCTGCCGTACGTATGTCAACGGCTCCTGCCAGGGCGGCGTGCAGATCCCGTTCGACAACAATGTACGTCCGATCTATGGGACGAACTTTGTGCCCCGCGACTCCATCGGCGCGCAGATCTCGGTGCTGCTGCCGATCGTGAACGCACCGTTCCGTATCTACTACGCCTACAATCCCCTGCGTCTCGACAAGAGCGTCGCGAGCGAGAGCACCCAGCTCATCACCCGCGAACTGTTCCCGCAGGGTTCTGCAGGCGACTTCACCTACGCGCAGGCCGTCCAGCTTTACGGCGCCCTGTACCAGCTGCGCGAGCCGGCCAAGACCTTCCGGCTCACGGTGGGCACGACTTTCTAACAGAAGCAGGCACACAAAAAGGCTGGGCGAGAGCCCAGCCTTTTCTTTGCGTATGTATTTGCTGTGACGCCGGCGTTCCTACCGCGGCAGCTTACACGCCCATGCCGAATTCGGAGTACGTGATCGGGTCGCCGGCATTGGAGAAAAAGTCAGACGGGGTACGGCGGCGGAACTTGTACCGGACGCGAAGCTCGCGGCCGATGTAAAGCCCGAGGGTCACGGCGCCGAGCATCACGGTGGCCAGGCCAACAGCCCGCAGGGGCGAAAACGTCGTGTCCTCCAGGTCATCCGGAGTGTCGAACTCGGCGAATGCACCAGCCTCAGGTTTGAAGAATTTGAGCGGATCCATGCCCCTGATGATAGCGCAGAGCCCTCATTCGTTGCCTGCAATCCCGACTGGGCGCTTGTTGCCGGGCCGGATTGGGCACACCAAGGTCATACAACCTGTTCGAGTGCCTGCAGCCATGCCACCTTACGTTCGGGCGGCAAAAAGCTGGCTTCGAGCGAGTTGGACGCAAGCTCCCGCAGCTGCTCACGAGTGAAGTCGAATTGCTGCGCTGCCAGACGGTACTCGTCTTCCAGGTCGCTCCCGAACAGTGCCGGGTCATCGGAGTTGATCGTCACCATCAGCCCCGCGTCGAAGTACGATCGCACCGGGTGCTCGGCAAGCGAGGCGCAGGAGGCGGTGCGCACGTTCGAGGTGATGCAGATCTCGAGCGGGATCTGTCGCTCCGCGAGCACGGCCATCAGGTCTGCGTCCTCGATTGCCGTGAGCGCGTGCCCGATCCGCTCGGCTCCGATGTTGATCGCGCCCCAGATGCCGCCCGGCCCGACAGTTTCACCGGCATGTGCAGTGAGCCGCAGCCCGGCCGCGCGCGCTTCTTCGTACAGCTCGCGAAATGGCTCGGCGCCGGTGCGACGTTCATCCCCACCGATGCCGATGCCGATGATGCTTGGAAATTCATGCCGCATCTCCGCCGCCTTGCGAAAGACTCGCGCTGCTTCTTCCGGGCCGAAGTGGCGCACAGCGTCAAAGATCCAGAAGCAGGTGATGCCCCACTGCTGCTCTGCGGCGATCCGGGCGCGCTCCATCCCGGCAAACAGCGGCTCAAAGCTCGTGCGCCGCCAGTAATACACCACCCCCACCGAGACATACACCTCGGCATGCACCACGCCCTGTGCATGCAGGCGCTCCAGCATGCGCAGCGAGGCGAGCTCGTAGTCCTCTGCGCTGTGCAGCTGTTCGGTGATCGCCTTGAACGCCAGGAGGAAGCCGGAAAAGTCAGTGTAGCGGTAAAGCGCGCGCGCCTCGTCCAGCGTGAGCACCGGCAGCTTCGCAGCCCCGGGTCTGGCGATGCGACGCTCGCTGAGCTCAACCAGTGTCTCCGGAGAGATGGCGCCTTCAAGATGCAGGTGAAGCTCAGCCTTGGGCAGCCTGCGCAGATACATGGAAAGATCGGTTGCCATTGTCTCGCTTCAGCATACGCGCGGCTGCCGGCTGCATTAGTGCGCAGTCATCTGCGCAGGCGTCTTGGCGTACTGCCGCCTGACCACCTCGAACGCTGCCTTATGCTCGCCAGACAGGCTGACCAGCCCCTTCCGGTTATAGCCGTCCTGGATGCCCGGGAGCAGGCGCGTCGGTGAACGGAAGTCCATCAGTACCCAGGGCGTGGTGCCACGCACAAAAGGCATCTTGTCGATCATTTCAAATTGTTTCTCGAACAGGTGGGCCTGGAACTCCTCGGTGAAGCGATCGCGCACGTCGCCGTGCATACCTGTCTTGGCACCCGCGCCAAACTCGCTCACAATGACCGGTTTGCCTGAAGGATCGGACCAGCGATACGACGGTGCATCGTCCGACTTGCCTGTGTACCAGCCGATGTACTCGTTGTACCCGAGCACGTCGAGGTACGGCACCAGCGGATCGTCCAGCGTGGCGGTGGAGTTTCCCTCGGCATCCTTGTGGAACGGCGTGACCATGGCCGATGTGATCAGGCGGGTGGGGTCTTCGGCACGGGCCTGGTCAATCAACTTATGAATGAACTCCGTACGATCAGGCGATGGCGGCGTCTCGTTCGACATGGACCAGAGCGCGATCGAAGCACGGTTGCCATCTCGGAGGATCTGCTCATGCAGCTGTGATTTCGCGCTGGCCAGCGCCTCGGGGCTGGTCCAGTCGATAGACCAGTACACCGGAATCTCGGACCAGACCAGCAGACCTGCACGGTCAGCCTCGCGCAGAAAAGCATCCGGGTAGGGGTAGTGCGCCATGCGCACGAAATTGCAGCCCAGTGCGCGTGCGTAGCCCAGCGTAAGCCGGGCATCCGCCTCGGACCACGCACGCCCACTCTTGCTCTCCGGGTACGCGGCATAGCTGCGCGGCGCTTCGGCGTGCATGTTCACACCCTTGAGGTAGATCGGCTTGCCATTGAGCAGGATCTCGCCGCCGCGGACCTCCACGGTGCGGAAGCCGATGGTGTCGGCAAGCTGATCCGAGCCGACCTGCCACTCCACCCGGTACAGGCGTGCATGCTCCGGGGACCAGCGCTCCAGCCCTTTGGGTTCGAAGCTGAAGTGTGCGATGCCCTGCGCATCGGTCTTGGCGTTCACATCCACGTGCAGTTCCGGCAGGCGCAGGTGCACCGGCGTGCCGGTTGCAACGCCTTCCACGTGCGCACGACCGCTGACGTGATCCCCTGCGCCACGCTCGAGCCACAGGCGATCCTCGTCGATAAAGCCAGCAGCCGGAACCTCCACGATCGAGACCTCGCCGGTCAGACCGCCGTAGTTCCACCAGTCGGTCTTGGTGGTCGGCACCCGCTCGCGTTTGCGCACGTTATCGACCGCAACCACGATGGAGTTGTCCCCATCCTTGAGCGCCGCCGTGGCGTCGCAGTCGAAGGAGGTAAACGCTCCCTGGTGCTCGCAGACATTCTTCCCGTTCACGGTAACGTTGGCGCGATAGCTCGCCGCGCCGAAGTGCAGAAAAGAGCGCATACCGGCCGCAGGATGGTACGTGAAGTTCCGCTGGTACCAGACCAGGCCTTCGTAGTACAGCAGCTCCGCTCGCTGGCTGTTCCAGTCACCGGGCACCGCCAGTTCGGGCTCGTCGGGCCAGTTGTATTCCTGGACCGGGCCGCGCGGATCGAAGTGCTTGTCGGCAACAAATCCGTTCGGAGAGGGCGCTGACGGCTCATCCGGCCAGCCTCCCCAGCCATTGCGGTAGGGATCTGGAATGAAATGCCAAGGGCCATTCAGGCTGGTGGCGTGGCGCTGCGTGGCCGACACCAGCACCGTCGGCTGTTCTATGGGCATGGGGGACGCGGCAGGGCTCTGCGCCCGCAGGCCCGGAGCCGCGGTGAAAAGCGGCGCCAGCAAGAGCGCCGCGTACAGGTGCAGGGAGGGAGCTGAAAACAGGCGACGTGTCGAGCAGAACCTACGCATGCCCGCCATCTTAGCGCGCACGCTCCTCCGCGCGCGATCCAAGGCAGAGCTTTACGCGTGCCGGCGCGCGTCTGCCTCAGACAGTGCCACCCGAAAAGCGTTGGCCTGCACAAACATCTCGCGCAACTCCGGCGTCTTCAGGTTCTCGCGCAGGTGAATCAGCTCCTGCTCCAGGGCGAGCATGGCAGCTGCCACCGCCGGTTCATTGGCGAGGGCAATATCGCGCCACATGGAATACGGACTAGCCCCGAGCCGCGTCATCTCGCGCAGCGCCCGGCCGCCCATGCCCATCAAGGCATTGTCCTTGCCTGCAAATTCATGGGAGAACTGTTGCTGCAGCATCGCGGCAAACGCGGTGGCTACCATCTGGGGCAGGTGGCTGATTGAGGCGCAGAGCAGGTCGTGGCGCGCGGGCGAAAGCGTAACCGTGCGCGCTCCGAACCGCTCCACCAGCGCCAGCCACTCCGCAGCATAGGGATGTTGCGTAAGCGTCTCCGGCGCATCCTGGTTCGCGCCGGTAAACAGCCAGGTCGAATCTACAAAGAGCGAAGCTTCGGCGTGGGCAGCCCCACCCTGCTCCTTGCCGGCCATGGGATGGCCTGGCAACCAGCTCGGCTGTGCTTCGCCGTTGTAAAGCGAACCCACCTGCTCCACCAGGAAGCGTTTGACGCTTCCTACGTCCGTAACCAGTTGCGAGGGGGAGAGCACCGGGGCAAGCTGTTCCAGCCACTCGGCTATTGAGAAAACCGGACCGGCAAGCACGATCAGATCCGCCGCAAGTGCGCATACGAACGGATCCTCATCGGGCTCACCGACCACGGCAGGGTCTACGCCGCCACGCGCACGCGCTGCCGCAAGCGCCGCCGGGTCAGGGTCCCAGCCCAGGATGCTTCCGGTGAAGCCTCCCTCACGTAGAGCCAGTCCGATCGAGGTGCCTATCAAACCTGTCCCGAAGATCGCAACGCGGCGAATGCCGCTTCCCAACTCTGCAACAACGTTGCTATGCAGCTGCATGCTGCTCCTTATGGACGTTCTGCGCTCATTAGACCCTGATCCGCCGCACAGCGTCACTGCCCGGCGCCATTTTCCTGGTTACCGAAGACGCCTTCCCAGGGCCGGGGCGATGGCGCGCATTTCCGTCATCAACTTTTCCAGCTGCTCTGGATAGAGTGTCTGCGCACCATCCGAGACAGCCTTCTCCGGGTTAGGGTGCACCTCGATGATCAGACCGTCGGCCCCGGCCGCCACCGAGGCACGGGCCATGGCAGGCACCAGATCACGACGGCCGCAGCCATGTGACGGGTCGGCAATCATCGGCAGGTGCGACAGCTTCTTGACCACCGGAATCGCGGAGATGTCCATCGTGTTGCGGGTGTAGGTCTCGAAGGTGCGGATACCGCGCTCGCAGAGCATCACGTCGTAGTTGCCCCCGGACAGAATGTACTCGCTCGAGAGCAGCAGCTCTTCTACCGACGCAGCCGGACCGCGCTTGAGCAGGACCGGTTTGCGGATATGGCCCAGCTCACGCAGGAGGTTGAAGTTCTGCATGTTGCGCGCGCCCACCTGGAAAGTGTCGACGTAAGGCAGCATCATCTCGATCTGCGAGATCTCCATTACCTCGGAGATGATCAGCAGCCCGGTGGCATCACCGGCCTCACGCATCAGCTTCAGACCATCCAGCCCCATGCCCTGGAATGAATACGGCGAGCTGCGTGGCTTGAACGCGCCGCCGCGCAGGAACTGGCCGCCCGCTGCCTTGACCTGGGCCGCCACGGTGAACAGCTGGTCGCGACTTTCCACGGCGCACGGGCCGGCCATCACGACGATCTCTTCGCCACCGACAGTGACGCCGTTGGCGTAGCGAATCACGGTGCCGTCCGGAGCGAACGAGCGACCGGCAAGCTTGTAGGGCGACGAGATGCGGTATGCCTCGCTGACGCCATCGAGTACTTCGTACTCCTTCACGTCGAACGCGTCGGGACGGCCCACACCCGCGACGATGGTCTGGGTTGTGCCCGTGGTGCGATGCACCTTGAAGCCGTCTTCCACCAGACGCTCCACCACATGTTCAATCTGCGCGGCAGTGGCGCCTTCCTGCATGGCTACGATCATTGCTGGCCTTCCTGTGCTTCTTCGCGTGCTTTCAGCGAGGCTGTGTCTTCCAGTGCTGCCTTTGCCCGTTCCGAGGCGAGCTCTTCCTGCTGCAGAGCGCGCATCACGTCGATCAGGCGTTCATAGATGTGCGTCAGCTCGATATCCGGGAGCGGGCCCTGGTTATGGGCGCGCACATTCTCAAAGATCACGGCTTCGCGGTTGGGCTCGTACACCGGCAGGGTGCTTGTTTTCTTGAGGCGGCCGATGGCCTGGGCGGCGCGAGCGCGCTCCGAGATCAGCTCCACGATTTGGCGGTCCAGGTCATCGATTTTGAGACGCCAGGCGGCAATGTCCATGAGTTCCTCACACGGGTGTGGGTGGGCGTGGTCCTGCGAAGGCGAGAAGCCTGCCGGAAAGAAGGGGCGGCTAGGAGCGGGCCAGCGCGGCAACGGGGCGCAGGCCCCCGATAAATCGGCCAACGGCCTCCGCGGCGATCTCGCGGCTGGAAGCCTCGATGATCGCGACCAGCGCAGAACCGACCACCGCGGCGTCGGCAAAGCGACCCACCTGTTCTACCTGCTCCGCGCTGGAGATGCCGAAGCCTACGGCCAGGGGCAAGTCCGTATACCGACGTAGCCGCTTGACCAGTTGCTCCGCATCACCTTCGAGCGCTGCCTGCGCCCCGGTGATCCCGACGCGTGAGATCACGTACACAAAGCCACGGGACACGCGGGCGATCTTCTCAAGGCGCGCATCGGGACTCGTGGGTGCGGCCAGAAAGATGGGCGCCAGGCTGTGGCGGGCCATGGCGGCAAGGTACGCATCCGCTTCTTCCACGATCATGTCGGTCAGCAGGACGCCGTCGATGCCGGCCGCGGCTGCGGCTGCGCAGAAGCGCTCGAAGCCGGCACCCTGCCCGAAGCGGACCACCGGGTTGAGATAGGAGAAAAGCACCAGCCCGCAATCGGGCCGGGCCGCGCGGAGCCTTGCAGCGATCGCGAGCACATCGGTGAGCGACACACCGCGCGCCACGGCACGCTCACTGGCCCGCTGGATCACGGGCCCATCAGCAAGCGGGTCTGAGAACGGGACGCCCAGCTCCAGCACGTCCGCGCCGGCGTCGATCGCGGCCAGCGCGATGTCGTAGCTAGCGTCGAGGTCGGGGTCGCCAATGGTTAGGTACGCCACAAGACCGGGACGCCCGGTGCGGGACTCGCCTGCACCCCCGCTGCTCCCCGGCGACTGGTTGAACTGGATCGGCACTTACGCTCCCTGCAACTTCAGCTCGCGCGTCAGGATGCCGAGATCCTTGTCGCCGCGACCGGAAAGATTGACCAACAGTATGTCACGCGGGCTCATCGTGGGCGCGATGCGCATGGCTTCCGCGATGGCATGCGCGCTCTCGAGCGCCGGGATAATACCTTCCGTACGCGAAAGGGCGACGGTCGCTTTGAGCGCATCGTCGTCGGTGGCGCTGCGATACTCGGCCCGCCCTGCGTCGTTCAACATGGCATGCTCAGGCCCAATCGAGGGGTAATCCAACCCGGCAGAGACAGAGTGCGTCAGTGAAATCTGCCCGGCGTCGTCCTGCAGCACGTAGGAGTAGGTGCCCTGCAGAATGCCGGGGCTGCCGCCGCCCGGGCCGCCGCGCATACGGGCGGCGTGCTCGCCAAGGCCCGTGCCGCGACCGCCTGCCTCGACGCCAATCAACTGCACATTCTCGTCCGCGATGAAGTCGTAAAAAGCGCCGATGGCATTGGAGCCGCCGCCCACACACGCGACCACTGCGGAGGGAAGCCTGCCTTCCTGTTCCAGCATCTGGCGACGTGCTTCCTTGCCGATCACGCGATGGAAATCCCGCACCATGGTCGGGTAGGGGTGGGCGCCCAGCACGCTGCCGAGCAGGTAGTGCGTGGTGCGGACGTTGGTGACCCAGTCCCGCATCGCCTCGTTGATCGCGTCCTTCAACGTCTTCTGGCCGTTGGACACGCCGCGCACCTCGGCACCGAGCAGGCGCATGCGGTAGACATTCAGCTCCTGCCGCTGCATGTCCTCCTGCCCCATGTAGATCACGCATTCCATGCCCAGCAGCGCGCACACGGTGGCTGTGGCCACGCCGTGCTGGCCGGCGCCGGTCTCAGCGATGATGCGGTGCTTGCCCATGCGTTCGGCGAGCAGGCCCTGGCCAATGCAGTTGTTGATCTTGTGGGCGCCGGTGTGCAGCAGGTCTTCGCGCTTCAGGTAGATCCGGGCGCCGCCGAGCTCGCGGCTCATGCGCTCGGCAAAGTAAAGGGGAGTGGGGCGTCCGGCGTAGTTCTTCAGCAGGTCGTCGAGTCGCGCCTGGAACGTGGGGTCGGCCTGCGCCAGGGCGTAGGCATGCTCCAGCTCTTCCAGCGCCGCCATCAATGTTTCCGGAACGTAGCGACCACCGTAGGCGCCAAAGCGGCCTGGAGTGCTTGCGGCCCCGCCTGCAGTTCCCTGCGAAGAGTCTTCCTGGTGCAGAACAGCAGTGTCCACGGCCGTACCCATGCGCTCGCCCTCGATCTATACAGGGTACGCCGCCGGCCGGCTTTGCTCAACCAGGTGGGGCACATCACAAAGAACCCCGTGTGCCGCTCGTCATCGAAATAGAGAAAGAAACAGCCGGGCGCGTGCAGCTCCGCGGGCCGCCGGAATGCACGCAGTGCGCGGCTAGCTCGCCGCTTTCACCTTCCTGTGCGGGTTGGCGTAGTGAAACAGCGCCGTGGCGCGCACCTTGTCCGGATCGCAGGGCTCGTTGGTGTGGATGGAGCGATAGCCCCAGAAGAAGTACAGGGTGCCGGGCTGCATCTTGATGCGCGTGGGCCGGTCGGGATCGCGCTCCACCGAGCGGCGCAGCAGCTTCTGGGTCAACCGGTTGTCGAGCAGCACCTTGTCCGCAGCGTTGAGCAGGTACGCCGGCCGGATCGAGCGCGTATTCGGAAACATCAGCAGGTCGCCACTCTTGCCTTCAGTCGGAATCACAATTGGCACCAGTGCTGTGACCACATACGAGTCGTAGTGAAACATCCAGGCATGCCGCTGACCGGTTTCACCGGCGAGGCAGCGCAGCACCTGGTAGAAGTCCTCCCTGGGCGCGCTCTTGCCCGTGCCGAACTCGTACATATTGCGCATCAGCTTGGCGAATTCCGGTGAGTGGTACACCTCGTCGAGACCCGAGCCTGCGACCGCGTCCGGCCCGGCAAACCCCACATACTGGTTGCCCGCCTCACGCACTGCGCCATGCACAAACGCCTGCATCCGCGCCAGGCTCTCGGGGTCGATGTAGTTAGGGACACAAGCGAAGCCTTTGCGGTTCACATCGGCAACAAGCGCGCGGACCGCCGCGTCGCTCAAGTGGGGCAGCGTCAGACTCATAGGTATGCTCCGCTGGATACCATCCAGCAATGTGCGGCAACATAGCACGCACCCACATACCCTGATCAAGAAACACTTGCTGCAGCCGGCGAATAATCTGGCGATACGTACTGCATGGAGGCAGCAAAGTGACCCAGAATGTAACAGCAGGCACCCTTCGGCGTTTCAAGCCGCGCATCCGTGACCTGTCGCTTGTGACTTACCATCGTGCATCCGGTGACTAAACGGGGATGCGCTCGCAGCGGCTTACCCACACGCATGCCTTGCGTTGCGGCCCGGCTTCTGCAAACGGCGCCCGCTTCGGGTGACCCACAACCCTGCGGCGCACTCAGCTGCTGAGTGCGCTCACCTTGCCGGCAGGTGTGCGCGACACGCCGTACAGGAACCGTCCGTCGGCATCCAGGTGGCGCAGTTCCAGCGACCTGGCAGTCACCGCAAGATGCGAGAAACCGTGCACCTCCTGCGCGTAGGGGCCGCGCTCCAGGCCATCCACCTTGAGCACGTACAGGTCCGCGCCGCCCGCGCCCGAGAGAAAATGCGTGGTCGGGTTGCCCTCGAACTCCAGGTGCTGCAGGTCGTGATCGTGACCCGCCATGTACAGGTCCACCTTGTACTTTCGAAACAGCGGATCCCACTCGCGCACCAGCACGGGATGATCCCCGTGCGGACCATTGGAGTACACGGGATGGTGCGCCAGCACCGCAAGGTACGGCGTGGTGCGAGGTTTGCGCAGTTGTTCTTCAAGCCAGCGCAGCTGCTCCGCCTGCTCTTCCGGCTTCAGCGTAAAGTTCGCGCCATGGTCCCAGCTGCCATCGGGCCTCGGCATGTTGCTGTCCAGCACAATGCAGTGGATCAGCGGGTTGTGCGCGGGAAAGTCAAAGGTGTACCAGCGCGCTGGCAGCGTCCAGCGCGTGGGTTTGCCGTCTGCGCCGCGGCCGGTGCGCGCATAGGCAAGCTCGGCCTCCACCTTGTTTACCGTGGACGGCAGCCTTTGATAGTCATGGTTGCCGAGCATCGAATACGCGGGTCCGGGGAAGGCATCGGCCGGGTACATCTGCTCGAACTGGCTCAGCCAGCGTGGCGATGCATCGCCACCTTCAAGATCGCCGTACCAGCTGTCGCCGAGCATCCACAGCGCGTCCGGGCGCAGCGAATGCTGCTGCACAAAGCGGCGCATGCCCCGCGCCACCTGCGACTGGGCGGCATAGCCACCTCCGGCACGAATCGCGGCGTCGGGTGATTCCTCGGCGGCCCAGCCCCAGTCACCCACGATCAACGCATGCGCTGCCAGCGCATTGGGTGCCGCAGGGAAAGCACGGGCAGGCAGCGCAGGCAGCGCCGCAAAGGCGCTCCAGGCGAAACTCTGCTGGAGAAAGCGGCGACGCGACAGTGCGCCAGGGAGCGTGGGATCGATCCGGGTCATACCAAAGCCTATAGCAGCGGCCAGTGAATACGGATTGAACAGCGCGCCTCGATGCTGCCTCTGTGGCCTTGGCTGACGGGCAAGCCTGGATTGATCAAGCCAGGACTTTCGACTCTTCCGCAAACCATGTTCGCGATGCCCGGGCTAGGCGAGGCCCGGGGTGGCCGCCATCGCACGCGCCGCAGCGCGCGCACGCTCCACAAACGCGCGCACCTTGCGCGGATCCTTGCGGCCCGGCGCTGCTTCAACGCCGGTCACCACGTCCACGCCCCAGGGTCGAAGTGTGGCGATTGCTTCTGCCACGTTCTCGGGGTTGAGCCCGCCCGCAACAACCAGGCGCAGGTGCGGCGCCGCACGCAGAAAGGAGCCGCTTGCTTCTGCCCAGTCGAAGCGGAGCCCGGTGCCGCCCATCGCCACGGCCGTGCGCGAGTCGATCAGGATCGCGTCCACCACGTGGCCTGCATGGTCGGGATGCAGCGCGGCAAGCTGCTCCTCGAGAACATCCTGTGTTGCCGCCTGCGGATCAAGGTGCAGCACACGTACCAGTGCCAGTCGTCGGCGGCCTGTGGCCTGCAGCGCGGCATAGTGTTCGCGCAGCCGCGGGGCCAGGGTCGGGTCATCGGTGGCATGCAGTTGCACGCCGCTCAGGTTTGCCTCGTCCACCGTGGCGACCACCTGCTCGAACGACGGATGCACAAAGACGCCGTAGCGCTCGATCGCCGTTGGCAGCTGCATGGTAATAGCGCGCACTTCCGAAGGGGCTACCTGACGCGGGCTCGCGGTAAACACGAAACCCAATGCGTCGGCGCCGGCATCGACGGCCAGCCGCGCATCCTCAAGACTGGTTGTGCCACACACCTTGACCCACATCGGACGCCGCCGTTCCTATCGCACGCCGACCGGCTGCAACCATGCCGCCAGCGCCGCGCCGGGGTCGGGCTGCCGCATCAGCGACTCGCCGATCAGAAATGCGTGAAAGCCAGCTTCGCGCAACATGTCGATGTCGCCACGCGAGGTAATGCCGCTCTCGGCCACGTGCACCGCGCCCGGTGGAAGGTCGCTCACCAGGTCGAAGGATGTGCCGAGATCCACTTCAAAGGTCACCAGGTCGCGATTGTTGACGCCGTATGCGTCACAGCCAAGATCGCGCACCCGCTCCAGTTCCTCGGCGGAGTGCACCTCGCACAACACATCGAGCTCCAGCTCATGGGCCCGCTCGGTAAAGCGCTCGAGCTCCGCATCGTTCAGCGCCGCGGCGATCAGCAGGATGGCATCCGCGCGGTGGGCGCGTGCCTCCACGATCTGGTACTCGTCCACGATGAAATCCTTGCGCAGGCACGGCAGCGAGCTTGCCTCGGAGGCCTGCTCCAGGTACTCCAGGCTGCCCTGGAAAAACGGCTCGTCCGTAAGTACGGAAAGAGCGGTCGCGCCGCCGGATCGCAGTTGTCGCGCCAGTGTGGGCGGGTCAAAGTTCGGGCGAATCAGTCCGCGCGAGGGCGAGGCACGCTTGATCTCGGCCAAGATAGCCGGGCCGTCAAACGCGCGGGTGCGCAGGGCCCGGGCAAAGCCGCGGGGCAGGTGCAGTTCCGCCATGGCTTCCAGGTCCACGAGTGGCTTGTGCTGCTTGCGTTCGGCCACGGTCTGCCGGGTCTGTGCCAGGATTCGGTCGAGGTGCATAGCGCGCGGGTGCTCCTTGCCTAAGTATACGGTTTGGCCGACCGCACTTTCCCTTATGTCTCGATCCCGCTATGGGCGGTACGGTACCATCTCGCTTCAAGGAGTAAGGAGCCAAATGGGGCAGGTACAAGCACTTCACGCACCTTCGCACCGCGGCATCCGCAGGCTGTTTTCCGGTTGCGCCGTTCTGTCGCTGGCAGTTGCGCTCGCCGCGTCTGCCCAGGCACCCGCCACCACTGTACCGGCGCCCCCACGCCCCCACGTCGCCCACGTTGCCCGCCCGACGATCCAGGCCTACATTGACCAGTCCTGGACCGGACTTGAGCGCTCCATGACAGACTGCCAGTCCCTGGTGGATCCCAAGACCAAGACCGTGCCGGTGCTGTACCTGCCGCAGGAGCTGCCGGAGCCGGCAGCGGTGCGCGCACTCGAAGCCGGGTGCGGAGTGCACGCCGAGCACCTGCCCCGGCGCATCGATCATCCCGGCGCGCTGATGCCGTCCGAGGTTGCGAAGCCTGGGCTGCTGTACCTGCCGAATCCGTACATCGTTCCCGGTGGCCGCTTCAACGAGATGTATGGCTGGGACAGCTACTTCATCCTGCAGGGCCTGGTGACCGACAAGCACCTGCCCGAGGGCCTCAGCCTCGCCCAGGGCATGGTCGAGAACTTCTTCTTCGAAATCGAGCACTACGGCAACCTGCTCAATGCCAACCGCACGTACTTTCTGACCCGCTCGCAGCCGCCGCTGCTCTCGTCCATGATCCGCATGGTCTACGACGCGTCAGCCGCTGCCCCGCAGGGCTCAGGCATGGCCGACCCATGGCTTGCGAAAGCGTACGGCTATGCCGTGCGGGATCACGCACTCTGGCTGACCCCGGAGCACGCCGCGGGCGACACAGGCCTCGCCCGGTTCCATGACCTGGGCGAAGGACCGGTGCCAGAGATGGCCGATGCCAGCACCTACTATCCGGATATCGTGCGGTGGCTGCTGCGCCATCCCGAGGTGAAAACCGACTACCTTGTGGACGGTCCGGCGACCCTCCCGACCGTGGCCGATACCGCCAACGACCCCGAGCTTGCCGAACTCGCCGCCGCCAGTTGCGATGTGGCTAAGTCCGAGGTCTGTGAGCATGCCCATGTAGGGCTGCACTGGCTTTCACGAAGCTTCTACGAGGGCGACCGGGCCATGCGGGAGTCGGGCTTCGACACGACCTTCCGGTTCGGACCCTTCTCCGGGTCTACCCAGCAGTTCGCGCCGGTATGTCTCAATGCGTTGCTGTACAAGTACGAGCTGGACCTGGCCTGGATGGCCGACCACCTCGGCAAGCCCGCGGAGTCGGCCGAGTGGACAAGGCAGGCTGCGGCACGCAAAGCAGCCATGGACAAGTACCTCTGGAACGCGGAGCGGGGTCTGTACTTCGACTACAACTTCACCACGCACACGCAGTCCACCTACACCTTCATCGCGACCTTTTACCCACTCTGGGCGGGCGCCGCCAGCCCGGAGCAGGCCAGCGCGGTCGCAGCCAACCTGCCCCTCTTTCTTGAGCCGGGCGGCGTCGCCACCAGCATCGAGCAAAGCGGCGTGCAGTGGGACCTCCCCTATGGCTGGGCGCCCACGACCTTCTTCACCGTGGCCGGGCTGGAGCGCGCCGGGGCCCACTCGGCCGCGCGCATGGTGGCCAAGCGCTTCCTCAAAACGGTCGCCAACGGGTATGCGCAGGACGGCACGCTGCGCGAGAAGTACAACGTCGTGAGCAGCAATGCCGACGTGATCGTAAGCGCCGGCTACAAGCAGAACGTGATCGGCTTCGGCTGGACCAATGGTGTGTTCCTGAAGCTGCAACAGTTCCTCGCCGCGCCCGCGGCCAAGGCCACGGGCGCGCTGATCGGAACGCCGTAAAGCAGGCGCTCGGCGTCGAAGGCGCCGCGCAGCCCTGCATTTTGAAGCAACGCGAAAGAGAACCGAATGAAGGCAATGCGCGACCTTGCAGTGGTGGGACTGGGCGAGTTGTTGTGGGACGAGCTGCCGGGAGGGCGCAGGCTGGGCGGAGCGCCGGCGAACTTTGCGGTGCTTGCCTCGAGGCTCGGCGTGCACGGGATCCTGGCCAGCCGCCTCGGACAGGATGAGCCGGGCGACGCGGCGCGCGAGCAGCTTGGCTCCATGCCGGTGGATAGCCGCTTCCTGCAGACAGATGCTGCGCTGCCTACCGGCACGGTTTCCGTGAGGCTTCAGGACGGGCAGCCCGCGTACACCATCCACGCGCCAGTGGCCTGGGACGCGCTTGAGTTCACCCCGGCATGGGCTGAGCTGGCCGCGCGCGCCGATGCCGTGTGCTGGGGCACTCTGGCACAGCGCGACGCACGCTCCGAGGAGACGATCCACAACTTCCTCGCAGCCACCGGCCGCGCCTGCCTGCGGGCGTTCGATGTAAACCTGCGCGAGCCCTTCTTTGCACCCGAGGCGGTGCTGCGCTCGATTCGCAAAGCCACGCTGCTCAAGCTCAACGACGCGGAGATGCCGGAGCTGCTGCGACTGGTCGGCCTGGAAACGGCGACACCGTACCGCCGCGACGAAGCCGACATCACGAAATATGACGAGGAGCGTACCGGAGCACTTGCCGGCGATGCCCGGCGCCTGCTGGCAGCGCACCCTGCCCTTGAACTGGTGGCCATCACCCTGGGTGGGGACGGCAGCCTGCTGGTTACCCGCGACCACGTGGAGCGGCACCCTGGCGTGCACTGCAAGGTGGTGGACACGGTGGGCGCAGGCGACGCATTCACCGCGGCGCTGGTAGTGCACCGTTTATCCGGCGCTTCCCTGGCGGTGCAGAGCGAGGCGGCCAACCGCTGGGGGTCGTGGGTCGCGAGCCAGAGCGGCGCCATGCCAGCCCTGGAGGAAGCAACACGCACAGCAATGGAGACCAGCATTGCGCAGGTTGTGAGCCCCGGCGTTGCCACGGGAGACAGGCTCTCCTAGCAGGCACCGGCAGTCCGCTGCGCTGCCGGGCCGCATCCGCACGTAAACTAGGGGCATGCTGCAATTGGCGGATGCCGGCAAACGCTTCGGCCACAAGCTTCTTTTTGAACACGCAAACTGGCTCATCACTGGTACGGAACGCACCGCGCTCGTGGGCGCGAATGGCACGGGCAAGTCCACGCTGATGAAGGTGCTGGCCGGACTGGATGGCCTGGATTACGGCACCATGCAGCGCGTGCGCGGCACCAGCATCGGCTACCTGCCGCAGGACGGCCTTGCGCTTGCGGGCCGCTCGGTTTTCGACGAGTGCCTCAGCGTCTTTGACGAACTGCACGCCATTGAGCGCGAGCTGGAAACGCTCTCCACCCGATTGTCGGAAGTAGACCCCGCCAGCGCCGAGTACACCGCGATCGCCGATCGTTACTCTTCGCTGGGTTCCCGCTTTCACTCGCACGACGGCTACGCGCTCGATGCGCAGGTAGGCGCGGTGCTGGGCGGCCTTGGCTTTGCCAAGACAGACTGGACGCGGCAATGCGAGGAGTTCTCAGGCGGCTGGCAGATGCGCATTGCGCTGGCCAAGCTGCTGCTGGCCAAGCCCGACCTGCTGCTGCTCGACGAGCCCACCAACCACCTGGACCTTGAAACCCGCACCTGGCTTGAAACCTACCTGCGCACCTACCCCAAGGGCTTCATCCTGATCTCGCACGATCGCTACTTCATCGATACAACGGTGACCAAGATCGTGGAGGTGTGGAACAAGCAACTGCACTTCTACACCGGCAACTACGCCAAGTACGAGCAGCAGCGCATCGATCGCCGCGCCCAGCTTGAAGCTGCGTATAAGAACCAGCGCGAACGGATCGAAGACCTTGAAGCCTTCATCAACCGCTTCCGCTACCAGGCCACCAAGGCCAAGCAGGTGCAGAGCCGCATCAAGGAGCTCGACAAGATCGAGCGCATCGTGATCCCCGAGGAAGAGTCAGCGATCCACTTTTCCTTTCCGCAGCCGCAGGCCTCCGGCCGCACCGTGGTCGAGGTGCAGGCGCTGCACAAGAGCTACGGCACAAAGCAGATCCTGCGCGGCGTGGACTTCACCATTGAGCGCGGCGACCGCATTGCGCTGGTTGGCGCGAACGGTGCGGGCAAGTCCACATTGGTGCGCCTGCTGAGCGGGCTGGAGCCGCCAAACGCGGGCACGCTCAAGCTCGGCCACAACGTCCTGCCCGAGTTCTTTGCGCAGGATCAGTACAAGGTGCTCGACCCGGCGGCGCGCATGCTCGACGACATCAGCGGCATTGCGCCGCGTGTGGCCGATGCCGACCTGCGCGGTCTGCTGGGCTGCTTCCTGTTCACCGGCGATGACGTGTACAAGCCGTTGGGCGTGCTCTCGGGCGGCGAGCGCAACCGCTACGCGCTGGCCAAGATCCTGGTGAGCCCGGCGAACTTCCTGCTGCTCGACGAGCCCACCAACCACCTGGATATGCGCGCCAAGGATGTGCTGCTTGAGGCAGTGCAGCACTTCCAGGGCACCGTGATCTTTGTTTCGCACGATCGCTACTTCATCGATGGTGCGGCCACGCGGGTCTTCGAGGTGGAAGAGGGCCACGTGCACGTGTACCCCGGCAACTACGAGGACTACCTGTACCGCAAGGCAGTGGTCACCACACCGGCAAGCGCAGGCGCACATGTCGTCCCGGCCGGGCCACCGAGCGAACTGGTGAAGCCGTTGCTCCCGTCGACCCCGCCCCCGGCTACCGTGCTGGCGGCGGAGGCAAAGCCCGCCAAGAAGCTCAACCCCATCAAGCTGCGCCAGATGCAGGAGCGCCTGCAAGCCGTGGAGGAAGAGATCCCGCGTTGTGAAGCAGCCATCACCGTTACCGAGGGCCAGCTCGGCAACTACTCCTCCGCCGAAGAGACCCAGCGCCTCGCCGCGCAGCTCGACCGGCTTCGTGCCGAGCATGCATCGCTCGGCAGTGAGTGGGAGGAGCTGATGCTGCAGCTTGAGGAGCAGGGCGCGTAAGCGCCGGGCTCCCGCGCCGCTGCACAGTCTTTGCGGGCGATGCCCTGTAGAATCGCGGGACCGACAGGAGCCCCATGACCACCTCACTCGCCACCACCGAAGAAGCTCAACTCATCCTGAAACTCTACGAACTGCGCACCGAAGAAGGCCTTCGCGCCGCGCGTGCATGGGTGACGCAGCAGTTCTGGCCCAAGTCGGCCGAGGATGTGTTTGCCATTTTCGGCGCGGCGCAATCGCTCGAGAATAACTACATCCGGCAGGTCAGCTCGTACTGGGACATGGCCATCTCGTTTGTGCTGCATGGCGCCTTGTCCGCCGATCTTTTCGTGGACTGCAATGCCGAGCCGTTCTTCATCTATTCCAAGATGTTGCCGCTTCTGCCCGCGCTGCGCGAACGCATGCCCACCTACCTGGCCAAGACAGAAGCGCTGGTGGAGCGCTCCCGTCCGGCGCGCGACCGGGTCGACGGCATGTTGCAGGCGCTCAGCAAACGCACCGCGACCGAAGACGTGGCCACCAGGCCTGCCTAGCGGCGGCGCGCAGCGCCGGGGTCGCGTGGGCGCTGGAGGATGCGCAAGCCGATGCCGAGCTGCCCGGCTACGCCTCTTGCCGCCCCACCTGCTGAGGCATAATCAGGCATGGGAACTCTTGCGCCGCCCCTTTGGAAACCGGATAGCTGGACCGCCCGCCTGGCCGAACTCGAGTCACAGGCACCCGAAGAAAAAGAGGCTCCGCTTCGTCGCGATGTGCGCCTGCTCGGCATGCTGCTGGGCGAGGTGCTGCGCGAGCAGGCTGGCCCCGAGCTGTTTGAGCAGGTGGAAGAGCTGCGACGCAGCGCGATTCGCCGACGCGAAGAACAGGTAGCCGGCGAGTTGCATGCCGCCGAGCAGCGCATGCAGGGCACCGTGCTGCGCATCAGCCAGCTTCCCGTGGAGCAGCTGTACCAGCTCACCCGCGCGTTCGCCTTTTATTTCGAGCTGACCAACCTCGCCGAAACCAACCACCGCAAGCGCCGCCGCACGGCTGCGCAGATCAGCGGGGCTGCCGCGGCCCAGCGTGGTTCGCTACGCGGCACACTGCGCGCCATGCGTGCGGCCGGCATCTCCCCGGACGAAGCCTTGCACCAGCTTGGCAAGATCGCCATCACGCCGGTGTTCACCGCGCACCCGACCGAGATCGCGCGTCGCTCCGTGCTGTTCAAGCGACGCCGCATGGCCGAGCTGCTGCAGTCGCTCGACAGCATTCCGCTTTCCGACGAAGAGCTGCGCAGCCTGCAGGCCGAGCTCACCGCCGAGATCACGGCGCTGTGGCAGACCGACGAGGTACGCAGCCGCCAGCCTTCTGTGTCCGACGAGATCAAGATGGGCCTCGACTACTACGAGGTTTCGATCTTCGCAACACTTGCACCGCTGTACGTGGAACTGGCGGGCGCGCTGGAGAGTGAGTACGGCATCACCATCGCGCTCAACGACATTCCGCTGCTGCTGCGCTTCGGCTCGTGGATCGGCGGAGACCGCGACGGCAATCCGTTTGTCACACCATCCGTTACGATTAATGCGATCCGCGATGCCCGCCTGCGCCTGCTGACGCAGTACCAGCACGGCGTGGAACGCCTGATCAGCCTGCTGACCACCTCCTCGCAGCAGGTGCCCGTGAGCGCAGCCTTGCTTGCGCGCGTGGAAGGATACCTGCGGGTCCTGCAGAACTCCGGCGACCGGTTTGCGGCTTCGTTCGAGTTTGAAAACTACCGCCGCTTCGCAGCCTGCATCGGCGCGCGCCTTGCTAACACTCTCGGCCTGCCGGCCGGCGAGCCCGGCTCGCTTGAAGCAGCACTTACCGCGCTGCCTGCCTATGCCGGTGCGCATGAGCTGGTCGACGACCTGCGCCTGATGCGCACCAGCCTGATCGAGAACCATGGCGAGCGGCTCGCTGCGGTTTTCGTCGATCCCCTGCTGCTGCTCGCGCGCACCTTCGGGCTGCACCTGCACACGCTCGATGTCCGTCAACACGCGCGCTTCCATGCCAAGGCGCTGGACGAGATTGCCGGCTGCGGGGAAGGCGCGCGCGACAGCGTACCTTCCGCGCTGAGCGCGCAGACGCTGGACGTGCTCAACACGTTCCAGGCCATCGCCGAGGTCAAGCGCAGCGCGATCCCCGAGGCAATCCGCACCTATGTGATTTCGGGCGCGGCCACCCGCGAAGACAGCCTTGCCGTGCTCTGGCTGGCGCGCTTCTCCGGCATCAATCCCATGGCTTCCGAGCGCGACCCCGGGCTCATGCCCGTGCCTCTGTTCGAATCGATGGAAGATCTTCGCAACGCGCCCGAGGTTTGCCGCACGCTGTGGTCCGATCCCGACTATCGTAAGCTGCTCGCGAGCTGGGGCAACGTGCAGGAGGTCATGCTCGGCTACTCCGACGGCAACAAGGACGGCGGCATGCTTTCAAGCACGTGGGAGATCTTCCGCGCGCACCGTGCCCTGCACCAGGTTGCGCACGCCTGCGGCATCACGCTGCGCCTGTTTCACGGTCGCGGCGGCACCGTGGGACGCGGCGGAGGCCCGACGCACCGCGCCATCTACGCACAACCGCTCGACTCGTTCGACGGCGGCATCCGCATCACCGAGCAGGGCGAAGTGCTCAACTGGAAGTACGGCGATACGGTGCTGGCCGAGCGCAACCTCGAGCTGATGATCGCGGCCTCGCTCGATGCGCTGGCACGCCCCAACCTCAAGGCCGGCGGCCACTTCACCGGCGAGCTGCCGCCCGAGTGGGAAGAGTGCTTCGACACCCTGTCCACCACCGCGCTCGCGTTCTACCGCGAGCACATCCTGGAAGATCCGGAGGTCTTCGACTTCTTTGAGCAGGCCACGCCGATGGCCGAGCTGGAGCACGCCAAGATCGGCTCACGGCCGGCGCGACGCGGCGGCAAGCGCTCGTTTGAAAGCCTTCGGGCGATTCCGTGGGTGTTTGGCTGGACCCAGAGCCGCCTGCTGATCCCGGCGTGGTTCGGGGTGGGCCATGCGCTCACCGAGTACAGCAAGCGGCCGGGTGGCGCGGAACTGCTGCGCTCCATGATGCGCGAGTTCCCCCTGTTCATCGACCTGATCCGCAACGTCGAGGTTGGCCTCGCCAAGGCTGACCTCGGCATCGCGTCGCTGTACGCATCGCTCATGCCCGACGTGGAGGCCCGCACGCGCGTGTTCGAAAAGTTCACGGCCGAGTACAAGCGCACGCTTGAAATGGTGCTCGCGGTCACGGCGCAGACCGAGCTGCTGGCGACCAACGCAGTGTTGGCGCGGTCGATCCGCCTGCGCAACCCGTACGTGGACCCGCTCTCGCTGATCCAGGTCGACCTGCTGCGCCGCAAGCGCGCCGGCGAGGATACCCCTGAAGTGAACCGCGCGATCGCCGGCACCATCAACGGCATTTCGGCCGGGCTGCGCACCACGGGCTGATGCTCGCTGCCAGCGGGCGGGGCTGGTCGAGGCAGGGCTGGTTCTGAAAGCAGCCGTCGAAAGCAGCCCATGCGGCCCGGGCTTCTACAACTGGAACGTCTCTTCCGCGTTCTCTTCCACCTGTGCCGGCAGCAGCGCCTCGGCCGTCAGCGAGTCGACCTGCCGGAGCGCGGGGAAGAACACGGCCCACAGCCCGGTGACCATGAGCGAGCCGACCCCGCCCAGCACCACGGCGCGCACCGCTCCGAACCATTGCGCGGTGAGGCCGCTCTCGAACTCGCCCAGCTCATTGGACGCGCCCAGGAACAGCGAGTTCACGGCCGAGACACGTCCCCGCATCTCGGGCGGCGTCGCCAGCTGCAGGATCGAGGAGCGGATCACCACCGAAACCATGTCGGCGCTGCCCGTGATCAGCAGGGCTGCCAGCGACAGGTACAGCGAGTGTGAAAGGCCGAATGCGATCGTGGCAGCGCCGAACAGCGCCACGCACGCGAGCATCCGCACACCTGCCCCGCGACGCATGGGGTGAAACGTAAGCCAGAGCGATACCGCCAGCGCGCCCACGCCGGGCGCCGCCCGCAGCAGGCCCAGGCCGCGCGGACCAATGTGGAGAATGCTTCCAGCGAAGATGGGCAGCAGCGCCACAGCGCCACCCAGCAGCACCGCGAACAGGTCAAGCGTGATCGAGCCAAGCAGCACCGGGGTCTTGAACACGTAGTGCACGCCGGCCAGCAGCACGTCCTTTGAGACCGCTTTTTTCTCCATGCGCCCGATGCGCACATGCAGCATCGAGATCAGCACCAGGTACCAGATCAACGATGCCAGCGTGAACACGTACACGACACCACCGCCCGCCAGGTGCGCTGCCTGGCCGCCCCACGGGGACATGGTGTACAGAAAACCGCCGATGGTCGGGCCGGAGATCGTCGCGATCTGGAAGATGGTGGCGCCCCAGGTCACGGCGTTGACGAAGTGCTCCTGCGGCACCAGGTGGGGGATCAGCGCGGAGGACGCCGGTCCGCTGAACGCCCGGCCGAAGCCAATGAAAAAGAGCACCAGGTAGATCGGCCACACCTGCGCAAGGCCGGTCCAGGCAAACACCAACAGAATGATGGTGCACACCACCTGCAGCGAATAGCACACCAGCACCACGGAGCGGCGGTCAAAGCGGTCGGCCACGTGGCCTGCGGGCAGCAGAAACAGCAGCCCAGGCAAAAACAACGCCAAGCCCGTGAAACCAAGGTCGATGGCGCGATGCGTGATCTGGTACACCTGCCAGGCCACCGCGAGCGCCTGCGCCTCGGCGCCGATCACCACGGCGCAGCGCGCTGCCTGGTACAACCGGAAATCGCGGGAGCCAAACGCGGCGGTGCTGCTTACGGAAGGGCTGAGAGAAGTGGAACCGTCGGACATACCTCTCCATTGTGCGCTGCCCAACCCCCTTGCCGCCGGAGAAATGCCCGCATCGAAACACCATGGGCCTCGAAAACAAGGAAAAAGTCAGCGGGTCGGTCGAACGCAACATCCGGTCCATCGCCGAGATGGAGCAGCACCGCGAAGCTTCCAAAAGTGGGTTGGACCGGCTGGCCGCCAGCATCGGCACCCTGTTCGGCACCAAGCTTGCCATTGGGCTGCACGTGGTCTGGTATGGCAGCTGGCTGTTGATCAACACCCACCGCATCACCGGCGTGCCCGCGTTCGACCCGCGCCCGTTCCCGATCCTGAGCCTGTGTGTCTCGATTGAAGCCGTGATGCTGACCATCTTTGTGTTGCTCAAGCAGAACCACATGCAGGGCGCCACGGACCACCGCGACCACCTCAACCTCCAGATCGACCTGCTTACCGAGAAGGAACTGACCAAGGCCCTGCAGTTGTTGCGGGCCGTGTGCGTCAAGCTCGAGATCAGCGAGGCCGTCAACGACGGCGATCTTTCCGAGATGAGCCAGGTGACTTCGGTTGGCACTCTGGCCGAGCGCATCATGACAGACCTGCCCTCGCGGCGCTGAAGGGTGGAGCACACGCAGCGCCGGCGTGGCGAACTGCTTTAGGCAGGCCCCTGCTCGAAAACAATCTGTCCGCCGCAGAGGGTCCAGCGCACCCTGCCCTGCATGGCCCAGCCATCGAACGGGGAGTTCTTTGACTTACTCAGTGCTGCCCTGGCATTGAAGTGCCAGGTCGCTGCCGGGTCGAATACCACCACATCTGCCCGGGCGCCTGCCGCGAGCGTGCCGCGCCCCGCAAGCGCGAGGAGCTGCGCCGGAGCCCAGCTGAGCAGCGCGAGCACCTTTGCCAGCGGCATGCCGTGCTCCCCGTGCAGGATGCGCAGTGACAACCCCAGCGCGGTTTCGAGCCCAGTGATGCCGTTGGGGGCTTTCTCGAACTCCTGCTCCTTCTCAAAGGCAGCGTGCGGCGCATGGTCCGTGGCAATGCAGTCCACCGTGCCGTCGAGCAGCCCTTCCAGCATCGCCAGCCGGTCTGCTTCGGAACGCAGCGGCGGGTTCATCTTGGCGAAGGTGTTGTAGCCGGCCAGCGCGCTCTCGTTGAGCGCGAAGTGGTGCGGCATCACCTCGCAGGTCACGTGGAGGCCTTCCTGTTTCGCCCCGCGTACCAGCTCCAGTGCGTCCCGGGTCGAAATGTGCTGCACGTGCAGGTGTGGCGTGAAGCCTTCGCCCGCAAGCGATCGGCTCACCTGCCGCACCAGCGCGATATCCCGCTCCACCAGGCTCCGCTCCGACTCCACCGACATGCCGCGCAGCCCCATGCGGAACGCCAGCGCACCCGCGTTCATCGAGGCTCCCCTGGTCATGCGGGTGTCCTCGGCATGCTGTGACACAGGCAGCCCGCAGCGTGCGGCCAGCTCCAGCGCATCGCGCATGATGCGGTCGCCCACGCCGGCCACGCCGATCGGTTTGCCGTCGTCAGTCACGCCGACCGCACCGGCTGCGCGCAGGGCAGCATAGTCGGTCAGTGTTTCGCCCATGCTGCCGACCGTCGCCGCCGCCATCGGCAGCACCGAGATCGCCGCGCCACGCTCCGGCGCCTGCAGCCAGCTCGCCCATGCGGGCGTATCGATCACGGGCACAGTGTTGGGCATCGCGACCACCGTGGTGAAACCACCTGCCGCCGCTGCCCGGGTGCCGCTCGCAATCGTTTCCTTCCAGGTCTGGCCCGGCTCGCGCAGGTGTACGTGGATGTCGATCAGCCCCGGCGCAACGATCAGGCCCGCGCAGTCCAGCGTCGCCGCACCGTGCTCGGCAGCCGCTGCAGACAGCGTGCCTGGGTCTGCCACCGCGAGTACCTGGCCTGCGACCAGCAGCAGGTCCTGCGGCATATCTGTTGCAGTCGAAGGGTCCACGAGACGGCCGCCCTGAAGCAGCCATGCCTCGACGGGTGCGCCATTTGCTACCGAGGTAGCCTCGCTCACTGGAGGCTCCCCGCGCCCAGCGCGCGCGCAACCAGCGCCATCCGCACCGCCAGGCCGTGTCGCACCTGCTCCTCGATCAGCGAGCGTGGGCCATCGGCCGCGGCGTCAGCGATCTCGAGCCCACGAATCATCGGGCCAGGATGCATCAGCCACAGTGCAGGGTACTTCTCCATGCGGTCCTCGTTGAGCTGAAAGCCCGTTCGGTATGCTTCAAGGTCGATATGTAGCCCGGCAAGCCGCTCCGCCTGGATGCGCAGCATCATCACCACGTCGGACTGCGCCAGTGCGCGGTCCAGGTCACGCTCGATGGCGATGCCTTCGCCAAGCGAGGCCGCGATTTCCGGCAGAAGCTGCGCCGGCCCGCACAGCAGCACACGTGCACCCAGCCGCGGCAGCAGCAGTGCGTTGGAGCGCGCCACGCGGCTGTGCAGGATGTCGCCACAGATCGTGATCGTCACGCCTTCGAGGAGGTCTTCGGTAATGTCCGTGGTGCCGCCACGCAGAACGCGCAGCATGGTGCGCAGGTCCAGCAGCGCCTGCGAGGGGTGCTGGTGCATGCCGTCGCCTGCATTCAAAACCGGCAGGCCGGTGGCACGCTCCAGCAGCCAGGGCGCACCGGAGAACGAGTTCCGGAGAATGATCGCCTCGGCACCCAAAGCGCGCAGCGTCAACCCGGTGTCCTTGAGCGACTCGCCCTTTTCAATGCTGGATGACTTGGAACTGATCAGGGTGGTGTCTGCACCCAGCGCCTTGGCCGCCAGCTCAAACGAGGTGCGGGTGCGCGTGCTGGACTCGTAAAACAACAACGCCACACGGCGCTTGGCGAGGCGAAACGCGCGCCGCAGTGGATCCTCCGATTCCAGTTCCGAGGCAAGCGCAAGAATCTCGCTGATATCCGCCAGCCCAAGATCCTCAATGCGCAGCAGCGAACCCGGCAGCGGGTCGTGCGCAAAGCCGCCCGGCATGCCCGCTCCGGCAAGCCCCGAACCTGCCATCGTCCCGGTCAACGGCTACGCCCCCGCCGGGGCGACGTCGTCCGGCACGCGCTCCACGATCAGCACCTGCTCCTCGCCGTCGATCTCGCGCAGCTTGACCTCGATGATCTCCTGACGCGATGTCTGCACCACGCGGCCCACGAAACCGGCCTCGACCGGCAGCTCGCGGTGCCCGCGATCAATCAACACTAACAACTGCACGCGGTTGGGCCGCCCGTGATGAAACAGGGCATCGAGCGCCGCGCGCGTGGTGCGGCCGGTATAGAGCACGTCATCCACCAGGATGATGTTGCGTCCGGTAACGTCAAAGCCGATCTCGGCGGGGTGCACGACCGGGCGCACATCGTGGGTCGAAAGGTCGTCGCGATAAAACTCGATATCGAGCGCGCCCACATCCACCGGCTGCTTCTCGATCTGCTCGATCAGCACGGCCAGACGCTTCGCCAGCGGCACACCGCGCCGCTTGATGCCGACCAGTCCGAGGTTGGCGCCTCCGTGGTTTCGCTCCACCACCTGGTGGGCCAGACGAACCAGCGTTCGTTCAATCTCGGAGGGCGAAAGGATGCGGCCTTTTTCGCGAAGCCTGGCGGGGGCGGTCTGCTGCACAGTGTCGGTCATAAGTGGGGTCCGTCGGCTTTCTTTGCGAGCGTGGCACCAGAATAGCAGCGCTCCGGAACGATCCTGAAGCCCCGGTGCACGGGGCTTCAGCCCGCCCGCGGCTAGTTCGCGGCTAGCCTGCGACCTTGCGCCCAGAGCCGAAACGCACCCACAGGCGGCCGCCCAGCCACGCAAAGAACAGGATCGAGGCCAGCGAAGTGGCAGCGCCCACCAGCAGCACCGCACCCTGCCCTTCCGCCGAAAGCCAGAAGTGCCGCATCTCCGGCAACTGCGCAAACGTATCGGGGTACATCGCCACCATCTGGTCCAGGCGGCTCTGCATCTCGGTGCGCACCTGTGCGTCGAGCGATGGCCCCTGGTGCAGCACAAAGCGTGCGCTCAGCAGCCCCAGGGCCTGGATCGCCATGGTAATCAGCGCGGCAAACAATCCGAGCACCAGGCCGATCCGGCCGCCCAGCTGCGGCGTCAGCGCGGGCGCCTTGGGCACTCGGCGACGGTAGCGGCGCAGCGTCCACATTGCGCCCAGCACTACCCAGGCCATGTCCACCAATGGAATCGCCACGAAGGAAAGCAGCAGCCCTGCGGGTACAGCGTAGATGGCAGCCGACTGCACCGCGGCAGGCCAGGCGATATCGCCCGTCAGGCGTGCCGGTGCATCGCCGCCCGGCGTCTCAGTTTCGGCTTCGCGCGACTCCGGCCCGGGAACCCGGAGCTGCGGCGCTCCACATTCCGGGCAGAACGCCGCGTGTTCCGGTACAGCGTTGCGGCAGTTGTGGCACAGGCGCATCATGCAGGTGCTTCCAGTCTGACACATGGCTCCCGCATCAGGGCTGCGGAGACCGCGCGCGCCGCCCATCCACATGTGGCGCATCGCCATCAGACGCAGGTCCGGAGCCAGGTCCAGAGCCGTCTATTCCTCGGCATCCCGGTTGCTTGAGCTGTCCCGACTGAGCATGTGATCGGAACTGGAGCTATCCGTGGGAAGCGACAGCGCGACCAGCGCGAAGTGGGTACCCTCGCCACCGGCATGTCGAAACGCCACGATATGCTGCCGGCGCTCCGAGCCTGCTTTCAGCTCAAGATCGCTGTCACTGCTCACATGCGTGTGCTCCGACTCGTTCTTGTCGCTGCAGGTGAGCCCTGCCGAAGTGCGGTGCACCTTGCCGACCGCGACTTTGCCCTGGCACACCAGCACATCTCCATACTGGCTCAGCGATTTGGTGTAGAAGTCCTGCACTTTGGACTGTGCATCGCTCGACTGGTAGTTCGCTGTCTGCACACGCATCTGCCAGGGACCGAAGCCCAGTCGCACATCAACGGACTTGTGGTTCTCGTCGGGGTCGTCTTCGGGCATGGCGCCGGGATAAATTGGCAGCCCCACGTCCACCGTGCCACGCGAATTGTCCTTGTGGACCTCGACGCCGCCAAAAGGCACATGGATGGACACGTCCTTTTCCTTGCCATCGTTATCCTTGTTCACGCGGACAGAGCAGCCCGCAAACACCAGAAGCCCTGCCACCGCCAGTGCTGCCGCGACCGGCTTCTGCACCCCTGCCATCGTGCCATGCGTCGATCGTTTCATCCGTCCATCCTCTCTGTTCCCCGGCGCCGCTGGTTCCGCAGGGATATCCCGACCACAGCCCCGCCGCGGCGCAACACAGCGAACGCGGATAGTCGGTGCAATGAGATACGCAACAAGATACGCGCCGCAGCAGGCTTTCGTTCCCTGGATTTGCAGCGCACTGCGAGGAGCAGGACGGGCGTGCTTC
This sequence comes from Acidipila sp. EB88, assembly GCF_003858395.1. Taxonomy (GTDB): domain Bacteria; phylum Acidobacteriota; class Terriglobia; order Terriglobales; family Acidobacteriaceae; genus EB88. The sequence goes on from NZ_QWEV01000005.1 coordinate 1,442,090, forward strand.
GGGGACGCCCTATGCTGTTTTCCGGCGCTGCTCTTCTGCTTTCTCTGCTGCCGCTCGGTAAACCAGCAGGCCCGGATCGAGCGAACCGGGAGGTGCACTAGAGGTGGACTCTCCGGACAGTGCGAGCGCCGAGGGCCACGTGCAGAGGCCTCGCGAGGGCCGCGCCGCCCGTCGCACGCCAGCGCCAGGGCCGCCCGACACACAGCGGCGACCGTTGGGTAACCAGCACGCAAGTGACTGGTTCTAAAAAGAAAACCCGGCGTTTCGCCTGGCAGCGCCGCTATACTGCCCGTGTTGCGGTCCCTTTTAGCTCCGGCGCCCGCAACATGTGCCTATGGCAAAGCGTGGCGGCGGTCCTGATCACCACACGGCCCACGCCTCTCGCTCGCCGGGAGGCTCTGCCCTCCCTGTTGCCGCCCCCGATATTCCGGACAAGCTGTACTTTCGCATCGGCGAGGTTGCCGAGTTATGCCGCGTGCCCACCTACGTCCTGCGTTTCTGGCAGACGGAGTTTGCGCAGCTGCGCCCCGGCAAAAGCGGCACCGGCCAGCGCCTGTACCGTCGGCGCGACGTGGAGATGGCGCTGCGTATCAAGCATCTGCTGCATGAAGCGGGCTACACCATCGCGGGCGCCAAGACTGTATTGGCCGATGAAGCAGCCATACCGGCGCGGCTGCGCCTGCAGCCGGAGCTGCCACTTGCCCCGCTTCCCGAGCTCGCGCCCGAACCCGCACCCGCACCCGCGGAAACTACGGAACACAGCGCCCGTGCTCGCCTTCGCGACGTGCGTGCTGGATTGCAGGAGCTGCTCCATCTGCTGGACGGCCCCCCACAGGCGCAGCAGCCCGACGCGGCACCGGGGACGGCGGAACTGCCGGCTGCGGTGCCCCCTCTGGGCGCCGACGCCGATCCCTCCTGATCACTGCCGGACGCCCGGTACACTGGTCTCCATGGCAGATGGTGCAATCGAGGGCCGGGTAACGGCCTTTTGTGATGGTGGTTCCCGCGGCAATCCAGGGCCCGCGGGGTTTGGCGTGTTCATTCAGGCAGAGAACGGTTCGGCGCTGGCCGAGCTCAGTGACTTTATCGGTATCCGCACCAATAACGTGGCCGAGTACTCCGGCCTGCTTGCCGCGCTTGACTGGGCGGTGACCCACGGCGCGCGTGAATTGCGCGTCGTTTCCGACTCCGAGCTGATGGTCAAGCAGATGAAGGGCCAGTACAGCGTCAAGAGCCCTGACCTCAAACCGCTCTACGAAGAAGCAAAGCGTCGCGTGGCCAAGCTGGGCCGCTTTGAGATGCAGCACGTGCTGCGCGGCAAAAACAAGGAAGCCGACCGGCTCGCCAACGAAGCTATGGACCGGGGCACCGGCAAGGGCCCGGCGGGACGTCCTTCCGCAGGTTCGGCGGCGGCGACGAAGTCACCGGCAGCGGCGCCTAAGACGCCCGTGGCAGGTCCCCAGAAATCCGCTGCAGGCACACCCGCTACGACACCGGCGTCCAGGGTTCAGGGCACGTTGCCGCTCCCGCCGCACGAGCCGCTCAAGGAGGTCACCGGCTTCGTCAAGAACGGGGTGGTGCACCTGGTGGAAGGAACCCTGCCGGAAGGCACCTTCGTCCGCATCCTGCCCGCGCGGCGCTAACGGAAACGGGCTCGCGCCTGCGAGCCCTGTCTTCTCTCCTTTTGGATGCTCAGCACTCCAAAACAGCCAAGCCGCGTTTCGCGCGCTAGCTCGCAGGCTCCGCCAGCCCGGCCTTTACAAACTCGCTGACCTGCCGCCCATCCACTCGCAGCTGCAGCTCCTTGACGCGATCGTTTACGGCCTTCATCGCCGGACCCATTGCCTTGGCGTTCATCAACATGCCGCCCGCTGCGAGCTCGGCCAGGACCCCGGCGATCAGTGGTTTCAGCTCGGCCTCGCCTACTGCCTGCGGCAGGTACGCCTCGATCATGGTGATCTCTGCGGCTTCCTTCTCGGCAAGCTCCGGGCGTCCACCCTTGGTGAACTGCTCGATCGACTCGCGCCGCTGCTTGATCAGCGTCGTCAGCGTCGCCTGCGCTTCGGCTTCCGTAAGCGGTTCGCGCTTATCGATCTCGCGATTTTTCAGCGCTGCCTTGACCATGCGCAGCGTCTCCAGCAGCACGCTGTTGCGTGCCTTCATTGCCCCCACAACGTCGGTGTCAATGCGCTTCACCAGCTCGGCTCGTACCGGTACTTCCCCTACGCTCTCGGTCATCTTCGTGGCTCCCTTGTTGCTGGATTTCTTTCTGCGCAAGCAGGATCGTTATGAAACCGAATACACCCTCGGCGACTTTGTGTCGCTCCCGCTGTTTCCCGGCAGGCGGCAACATCACAGGCGCTCAGGTGGTCCAACATCCTGCATCTGCGTCCGCACCTCCATTGTAGGTGGCGGCCCTGTGAGCTCATTTCGCCGGCACATGCCATCTCAACTGGCAATTGATTCCACATTGAAAGGTTTGCGCCTCCATGTCGCTGCAAAAGACCCGTTCTTTCATCCCTGGCGCCAGCACCCTGCTGCCGAGTGCACGCGCCGCCATGGCTCTGTCTGATGTGCAGCCCGGTACCGCGGAGTGCAGGGCGCTGGTTTCGCGCGTGCTCAGCGGGCTCAAACAGTTGCTCGCTACCGGGCAGGACGTGCTGCTGCTCAACTGCTGCGGCACCGGCGCCATGGAAGCGGCCATCAGCAACATCTCCTCGCCCGGCGACCGGGTGCTGGTGCTCTCGGCCGGCCGCTACGCCGAGCGCTGGGCTGCGCTCGCACGTACGTACGGGTGCGATGTGGACGTGGTCACCGCGGCACCCGGTGAAACATTCGCAATCGACGCCGTGAAGCAGGCGCTGCGCATCGAGCACCGCGCCGTGCTGATGCAGGCAACGGAAACCTCCACCGGCGTCGCACACCCGGTCCAGGCAGTGGCCGCGCTGCTGCGCGCGCAGCGCTCCAGCGCGCTCCTTGTAGTGGACGCCATCGGCAGCATGCTCGACGTCCACGCCGTCGATCGCGACGTAGACCTGCTGATCGGCGCGAGCGAGGGCGCACTGATGCTACCTGCGGGGCTGTCGTTTGTCTCGGCCAGCGAGCGCGCATGGGACGCAATGGATATCTCGCTTAACCCGCGCTTTTACTTTGACCTGCGCAAGGCGCGGCGGCACGCACGCGCAGGCGAGTTGCCGTACACGCCCGATACTTCGCTGCTGGCCGCGCTCGGCGCGGTGCTCGACTTTGTCGCTGCACTTGGCCACGGCGACCACTTGGCTGGTCTCGCGGCATGGCAACACTGCGCGGAAACCAGCGCCCTGATGATGCGCGCCGCTGCGCAGGCCATGGGTCTCGCGTTGTTCGCGCTCGAGTCGCCCTCCACGGCCGTGACGACCGTGCGCGCGCCCGATGGCTTCGACGCCGGCGTGCTGGTGGATGCGCTCGCCAGCCGCTTTGGCATCGACGTCGGCAATGGCGAGGCCGCGCTCAAGGGCAAGCTGTTTTCCATCGCCCATGCCGGCCATCTCGATCCACTCGATACACTCGCGCTGATCGCGGCACTGGAGCAGGTCGTGGCCGTGGAAATACAGCCGCCGGGCTTCGCTCTCGGGCAGGCTCTCGCCGCGGCGCAGCAGGTGTATGCGTCGCGCCTCGTCGTGTAGCAGCCTGCTGGTTAACCCTGCGGATACGCAGCCGCGATGCGGTCCGCGCGGAGCTGCATCCACCGGGCAGCCATGTCATGGAGGAGATACAGGTCGCGTCTGCGCGTCCAGGGCTGCCCGGATTCGGCATCGTACGCGGCCGGCAGCGCCACCTCCGCGGCGACGGCAGCATCCATGCCCCGCGCCTTCGAGGTGGCTACGCAACGCTTGCTGTGGTCGCGATGCGCGACCACGCACACCGTGCCCAGCTTGCGTGCGCCGGGCCTGTTCGCCAGCGCCACCACGGCCTGCGCCACGCCGTCAGTGCTCAGGTAGGTCACGGTGCCGTCGGCAGCAACCACCGGTTCGATGGCCGATACATCCGGATGTTTCCCCTTCAGCAGCTTTGCGATCTCCCACTGCGCGTACACGGGGCCGCCGCAATGCTGGGCAACCTGGAGCACGGCGTCGGCAAGCATCTGGTTGATGGGGCCGGGCTCTGGATGAGAATGCGGTTCGCCGCGGGCTGCCGGGCGGTTGCCGAAATCGTACACCACGATCGAGGCAAAACTCGCAGCAGGGCGCGTGGCAGCCTGCCACTTGAACCCACGTCCAGCAGCAACGGCGCGAGTTCCTCCGCCACGGCAGCGTCGCCCAGCGCTGCCTGCAACCTTGCCTGCATGCTGGCGAGCAGCGGCTCCGTCGCCGGTTTGCTCACCCCGGGCTCCACTGCGGTTGCTGCCGCAAACGCCACGCTCGTTGAGAAAGCCCCGGCCAGAAAGGTGCGACGTGTCTTCATGATGCCCACGCTACAGTGGGCGTATTATCGCCACGTAAGGGATGCTCCCCGCTGCATCGCAGCCAGCCTGCAACAGCCGCGCCTGCAGGACTGCGGTAACCGTCAAAGGCGCGCCCAGACCACCCGCGCTGCAGCGCTCCGCTACAATCAAGACAGGCTTTTTCCGACGAGGTTTCCCATTGCCGTTGTATGAATATCGCTGCACCGCGTGCGGACATGTGTTTGAAAAGATCCAGAGCTTCAGCGCACCAGACGAGAAGGAATGCCCCAAGTGCCAGGGTCCCGTGGAGCGGCTGCTTTCCGCGCCTGCGATCCAGTTCAAAGGCTCCGGCTTTTACCTGACGGACTACGGTAAGTCGGGCGGCAGCTCCAGCAAGGGCGGATCCCCGAATGGATCCCCGTCGAGTTCCGGTTCAGACGCGGGCAGCACGAGCAATAGCGGTGGCTCCAGCGACTCGGGCAAGGGCAGCTCCGGCACAGGATCGAGCAGCGGCTCGTCCGCGCCTGCCAGTGGCAGCGGAAGCGCAAGCACGCCGGCCTCCGGGAGCAGCACTTCCTCTACGCCGAAGTCCTCGTAAGCGCCCGGCCGAACCGCTTGCGCCGGCACTGAGCGCGCACAACAAAGCCGCGAGCCTCTGAGAGGCTCGCGGCTTTTGCCTGTTGTGGAAAGCCGTCCTGTTGCTGCCTACCGGCTTGAGGCTTTCTTCACATCTGCCTTCTTGCGGGGCGTGTTCCCAATAACTGTTTTCTTCGCGGTACTCTTTTTTGCCGGTGTCTTTTTCACGGTCGATGCCTTCTTGGCAACCGTTCCGCGCGCGCCGGCTGCAACCCGCGCCGTGCCCTTCTTCGCTACGGACTTCTTCGCGGGCACACCTGTTCTTGCCGTGGTCTTTTTCGCCGGCGCCTTCTTCGCGGCGGCTTTGCGTGCGGCGGGCTTCTTCGTCACATTCTTGTTCGTGACGCTCTTTTTCGCCGGAGCTTTTTTCGCGGAGGTTTTCTTTGCCGTGGATTTATCCGCGGAAGCCGTTCCCGCCGGCGGCGGCGGCATCTTCGCGCCTGCACGCCGCGCCTCCGAGAGCGCGATGGCAATCGCCTGCTTCGGGTTTGTGACCCTGGCGCCCGAGCCCGACCGCAACTTGCCGGACTCCATTGCCTTGATCTCCTGCTTTACCAGCGCCTGCGCCTTGGGTCCGTACTTTGCCATGCGATCCCTCCATCGAGAGCCGGGCTTACTGCCGGCACGCTGCACCAGCATTGGTGCACCGATATCTCTGTCTAGGGTGGATGCACGTTCAACGGAGGGCGGAAGCCTGCAGGGCGCGAGCAGGATGCCGCGCCCGGGGAGCACCAGGCGAGCTAGGCGCGCAGCGCGGGCGCCGGCAGGATCTCGTCCACATCCACCCACTGCGTTGGATACTCGCCCGTGTAACATGCCACGCAGTACTTGCCGCCTTCATCGCCAGCCACCGCATGCTTCACACCTTCAAGCGAAAGGTAGGCAAGCGAGTCGGCTTCGATGTAGCGGCGGATCTCTTCGACCGAGTTATTGGCCGCGATCAGGTCGCGCTTGCTCGGGGTATCCACGCCGTAAAAGCATGGCGAAATCGTCGGCGGGCACGAGATACGCAGGTGCACTTCCTTGGCGCCCGCCGCGCGCACCATGCGCACAATCTTGCGGCTCGTGGTGCCGCGGATAATCGAGTCGTCGATCAGGATAATGCGCTTGCCCTCGAGCAGGTTGCGCACCGGGTTCAGCTTGAGCCGCACGCCGAAATCGCGCACCTTCTGCTCCGGCTCGATAAACGTGCGACCCACGTAGTGGTTGCGGATCAGCCCGAACCGGAACGGCAGCTTGGACTCATCGGCATAGCCGATCGCCGCAGTCACGCCGGAGTCCGGCACGGGCACCACCAGGTCCGCGTCTACGTGCGACTCGCGCGCCAGCTGGCGCCCCATCGCTTCGCGCGAATCCTGCACCCAGCGGCCGTAGATACGCGAGTCAGGTCGTGCAAAGTACACATGCTCAAAAATGCACGAGGCCTGCGGAATGCCCGAGGCATATTGCCGTGAGGTCACACCGTCCTCCGACACCATGATCAGCTCGCCCGGCGCCACGTCGCGCTCGTACTTGGCATGCAGGAGGTCGAACGCGCAGGTCTCTGAAGCAAACACGATCGTGTCGGGGCCGTCGGGATTGGTGATGCGCCCCATCGACAGCGGCCGAAAGCCGCGCGGGTCACGCGCTGCGAAGATGCGATCGCGCGTCATCATCACGATCGAGAACGCGCCATCCACCTGCCGCAGCGAGTCCGCAATCGCATCCACCAGCGTCGCTTCTTCCGAGTGCGCAATCAACTGCACGATGATCTCGGAGTCACTCGTCGTCTGAAAGAACGCGCCCTTGCGCTCGAGCTTTGTGCGCAGATTCCCAAGGTTGATCAGGTTGCCATTGTGCGCAATCGCGATCAGGCCCTTGGTCGAGTCCACACGGATCGGCTGCGCATTCAGCAGTGCCGAGTCGCCGGTGGTTGAGTAGCGCGTGTGTCCAATGGCCATGCTGCCGGACAGCTTCTTGAGTACATCTTCCGTGAAGATGTCGGCGACCAGGCCCATGCCCTTGATGTTGGACAGGCTGTTGCCATCAGCGGCAGCGATGCCTGCCGACTCCTGCCCGCGATGCTGTAACGCATACAGTGACAAATAGACCTGGCGCGCGGCTTCGGGATGTCCAAACACCGCGGCCACGCCACACTCGTCGATGAAGCCATCACCAGGCTCGCGCACGCCGTAATGGCTCGCGCTGTCTGTGCCCTGGATCCGGGCAAGCTCTGCGCGTTCTGCCGGCGTGGTTGCATCCGGTGTACCCTCCATCAGCAAACTGCCCAGCACCCGCTTCTCCATTACGCCGTCACCTCGTGCAGCATCGATTCAAGGGCCACATCCCAGCGATGCCGCAGCCCTGTCACTGGTTCATCCACCACGGTAGTGCCGTTTACCGCCAGGGTGAACTGCCCCGTCACCGTGGTTCCAATCGCATCAAGCACCAGTCCGCCAGCAGCGGTCACCACGGCACGCACCGCCTTGACTGCTTCCGGCGCACAGCTCACAAGCACCTGCGAAGCTCCCTCGTGGAACAGTCGCCACGCTACCGGCAGGTCCGCGCCTTCCGGCAGGTCTACCTGTACGCCGATGCCACGCTCAAAGCAGCCCTCGGCCAGCGCAACGGCGATGCCGCCATCGGAGATATCGCGCGCACTTGCTACAAGCCGCTGCTCGGCCAGCGTCGCCAGCACCTTGTGCAGCGCCGCCTCTACGGCAAGGTCAAGAGCGGGCGGCGTGCCCCACAGCTCGCCCAGCACCGTCTTCGCATACTCTGACGAGCCAAAGCTTTCCATGCGCTCTTCGATCGTTGCGGTAGAAGCAGGGGCGATCAACAGCACGGACTGGCCTGGCTCTGTAAACCCGGAACCCACCGCATTGCCGATTTTCTCCAGGATGCCCACGATGCCCAGCACGGGCGTCGGGTAAATGCCTTCGCCGCGCGTCTCGTTGTAGAGCGAGACATTGCCGCCGGTGATCGGTGTGCCAAGCACAGTGCAGGCTTCCGCGATGCCGTCGATCGCTGCGGAAAGCTGCGCCATGATCTCGGGCTTCTCCGGATTGCCGAAGTTCAGGCAGTTGGTCGCCGCTACGGGCGTCGCGCCCGTGCAGGCCACCTTGCGCGCTGCTTCCGCCACTGCATGCTGCGCGCCGAGCTTCGGGTCCAGGTAGCACCAGCGGCCGTTGCCGTCGAGCGCCATGGCTAAACCACGCTCCGTACCCTTGATGCGCATCAGGCCCTGCTCTGCGCCCGGCCCGTGCACCGTGTTGGTCTGCACCATGGAGTCGTACTGGTCGTACACCCAGCGCTTGGAGCAGATGTTGCTGGCGCCCAGCAGCAGGCGCAGCGCGCCCGCGCAGTCCTCACGCTCCATTGCGGAAGCGGGTGCGGTGCGCGATACCGGCGCTATCCACTCACCCACGGGGCGGTGGTAGACCGGCGCGTCATCTGTCAGGCTCTGGTTGGAAAGATCGGCAACCAGCACGCCATGGTGCCGCACGCGCATGCGGTTTTCGGCGATCACTTCGCCGGCCACCACCGCGTCGAGCCCCCACTTGGCGAACACCTGCAGCACCTCGCCCTCGCGGCCCTTTTCGGCCACCAGCAGCATGCGCTCCTGCGACTCCGACAGCATGATCTCGTACGAGTTCATGCCGGTTTCGCGCTGCGGAATCCGGTCCAGTTCTATCTCCACGCCCACGCCGCCACGCGCGCCCATCTCGCAGGTCGAGCACGTCAGCCCGGCTGCGCCCATGTCCTGGATGCCCAGCACGGCGCCCGTCGCCATCGCCTCGATGCAGCCTTCGAGCAGCAGCTTCTCCATGAAGGGGTCGCCCACCTGCACATTGGGCCGCTTCTGCTCGGAACCTTCCTTGAACTCTTCACTCGCCATGGTCGCGCCGTGAATGCCGTCGCGACCAGTCTTGGCGCCGACATAAATCACGGGATTCCCGACACCGGTCGCCTTGGCATAAAAAATCTCGTCCAGCCGCACCAGGCCGAGTGCAAACGCATTCAGCAGCGGATTGCCCGAGTAGCAGGGCTCGAACCGCGTTTCGCCACCCAGGTTGGGCACGCCAAAGCAATTGCCGTAATGTGAAACACCGGCGACCACGCCTTCCATCACGGAATGGTTTTTGCGGATCGTCGCCGCATCCGACACCCTGTCGTGGGCGCCAGCCGTATGGCCGTCTTCAAGCGCGCCGATCGGCTGCTCGCTCAGGGGTCCGAAGCGCAACGAGTCCATCACGGCGAAAGGCCGCGCATTCATCGTGAAGATGTCGCGCAGAATGCCGCCCACACCAGTCGCCGCACCTTGGAATGGTTCGATGTACGACGGATGATTGTGGGACTCGATCTTGAACGCGCAGGCCCAGCCGTCGCCCACGTCGATGATGCCGGCATTCTCGCCCGGACCCTGCACCACGCGCGCGCTTTGTGTCGGCAGGCGCTTGAGATGCACACGTGAGCTTTTGTAGGAGCAGTGCTCACTCCACATGACCGAGTAAATGCCGAGTTCGGTGAGTGACGGAACGCGGCCCATTGCAGTCTCGATCCGCGCGTACTCGTCGTCTGTGATGGAGTGTTGCTTCAGGAGTGCAGCCGTGATGGTGGTTGGCTGGGGGGTCTCGCGAAGGGCGTTTTCAGGGGCTTCGAAGGGGTCAGTTTGAGCCATGGCGCTGCGCTCATTGTCGCACGCATCGTGAATGCCGGATGACACCGCCGCTCCGCCGCCCCTGCCAGCGCACCCATCTTAATCGGCAGCAGCCACCGCGGCACGCCGTACGGCACGCACGTGGTCCGGCCCTGTGCGGCAGCACCCACCCACCACCTGCGCACCCTGCCTGTACCAATCGCGCGCCAGCGACTCATATCCCTGCACATCGGCCACACCGGTCCAGCAGCGATGCTCTGCATCCCAACCCTCGCCAGAGTTTGGGTACGCGAGTAATGGCTTGGCTGTGCCGGCACGCAGGGCCTGCAGCAATGGCCCGATCAGCGCGGGAGCGGTGCAGTTCACGCCCACTGCCAGCACCGCCGGCACTCCGCCCAGAAAACCTGCGCACTCCTGCAGAAGCTCGCCATGCGCCGTGTGCGCGGCATCAAGGCAGCAGAATGAAAGCCACGCGCCCGGCTGGGCGGAAGGCGCGTCGCCAGCCACCACGGCCAGCGCTTCCACGATCGCCCGCGCTTCGGCCAGCGAGGGCAGCGTCTCAAATGCGAGAAGGTCTGCCTCGGTGCCCAGCAGCACCCGGATCCGCTCAGCGTGAAAGCGCACCAACACCGCGTGCTGCTCTGCTTCGCTGGCAAACCCGTAGTTGCCGTGGAACTCCGCTCCATTGGCCAACGCCGCACCATAGGGGCCGAGCGAGGCTGCAACCAGAATGCCGGTGCGGCCCGCGCGGGCTTGCACCGCCAGCGCAACCGACCGCCGCAGTGCGTCGGCCGCAGCGCGCTGAGCGTCGGCAGGCCCAAGGCCCTCGGCTGCAAACCCCATCGACGACACCTGGTAGCTCGCCGTGAGCAGGATGTCGGCGCCGGCCTCCAGGTACGCACGGTGCACCGCCAGCACCACTCCGGGTGCTTCCACCAGCGCCCGTGCCGACCACAGCGGACCAGCCGTCGCGACGCCATGGCGCTCCAACTCGGTGGCGAGGCCCCCATCCAGAACCCGGCTGTCGCGAAGATCGAGTGTCGCAAAACTGCGCATGGTGCCTTTCTTCCTCCGCCGCCACGGGGTAAGCCCAAGTCCGGGTAGTTCCAATGTGGTTCAGGCGCAGCTCGAGTCGACCCATATGCGACTGGATGTCTCGCCATCTTACCCCTTACGCGCTGAATCACTTAGACGCTGGAAGGCCTCAATCAGCGATCAATACGGTCGGCCTTTAGCGGCAATAAGCCTTGTATTTTGTTCTATTTAACCCTCTTTTTTCTTCCATTTCCGGACAACTCGCGCGCATACTCAAGCTGTCTTAATGATCCATACGGAGGGCAATGACATGGTTACAGTGAATGAAGGACAATGCGGGCTCTGCACCCACTTCGGTGAGCACAACAAGGGACCTCAGCTGGTGGAAATTCTCAGCACCCACCAGGCTGCAGAAACCCTGGTGACCGACTGCGGCCACCCCAAGCTGGAAGGCCTGCACCTGCGCGTGACCCCGGTCAGCGGCTGCGACGGGTTCGAGAAGGCCGCCTAGCTTCGACGCTCTTGCACCCCGGGGAGCTCACATCCGACAGCTCCCCGCAACGCCCGGAAGCGTATCGTGGCCTCTGCCCTAGCAAAATAGTGCGGGCTGGGAGTGAGACCCATGCTCACTCTCCCCTGGCGGTCCAACTTCAAATTGAGCCGTAGCTCTGCTACACTCGAAACTGTTCGCCAACGCCCTACCAGGAGCGTTGTTTCATGTGCGAACACACGGATCGGGGAGTGGCTCAGCCTGGTAGAGCACCTGGTTCGGGACCAGGGGGTCGGAGGTTCGAATCCTCTCTCCCCGACCATTAAGCTATTACGAAACAAACGATTTAGGTAACACAGGCCACCCCATCCAGGGTGGCTTTTTTCGGTACGTTCGGTACACCCCAGGGAATGTGAAACCGACACCGCATTTCTCCGCCCACTCCCGGCGCAACGCGAGGTCCTCCCGGTCCCTGTTGTAGCGGTCCGACATCATCTCGTTCGCGTGCCCAGTCCCGCACTTGCATAGTCCCTCAAAACACCCAGTGCGGTTTCTCAGGTGCGTGTCCCGGAACTGCCGGGAGGCGTGACTGCCGGCTTTTTAGTCCCCTGTTGCCCCGTTCACATGCTCTGCCTCCTTCAGCAGGGTGCAGTTGGCGCTTGAGGATGTTGGTTGAATGGGTACGGACTTGGGCCAGCAGTTTTTCGTCGATATAAAGCCGGGTCGATCACATCACGCGAAGGCGACGCGCCAGCCTAAATCAAGAGGATCTAGACACGGCAGACGAAGCGGCAAGGAGGTGTGGTTTGGCTGCTTGTCTTCGCGATCTTCGTGTCGGGTGCACGCCGGTCATGCCCGTGAGTAGAGAGGGCTGTCCTACGTGTACACCTCTGCAGTGGCCCACTATGAGCGGCGAGAACTTGAACGTCGAGTACGTTGGGCTGGTGCCGATGATCCAGGACATGCTTGCTTCGTGCACCCGTGGTAGTGGTGCGCGATGGATGGTGGGAAAGCACTGCCGATGGTAGCCGACTGATCACGCCAGAGGTTCGGTGTTGAAGAGAAGGGAGATCACACGCTTCGCAATCGCAGGCTCGTGGCTTACATGCACAGCGGCAATCCGAACTTCGGGAGAGAGCGATATCACGCCGGTCGAGCGTGCTCTGGGATGGCCGCCGTAGTCACACTAGTCCGCGCGTACTGCTCATGCGGGTAGCGTCTCGATCTGCGGTACTTACAAGCAGGCCCCTAGGTGAATAAGGACTCACTGTTCCGTTTGCACGCGCACCTGATCAACCGGGGCACAGTCTCTAACCATCGCCTCGAGCCTGAGCGAGGTCGATCGACGTGCGGCTGTATGGCAGGAAGACGCTGAAGACTGAGCCTGAGAGCCCCAACCGCTCACTACTGCGCACGGCAATTCGTCCATCGTGACGATCCAGGATCTCCTTGCTGATCCAAAGACCGAGTCCTGTTCCCCCAATGCCCTTCGTAGTGTAGAAAGCGTCAAAGAGCCTGGCTTGCGTCTCCTTGGACATACCCGTCCCAGTATCCGCGATCGTGATCACCATCCCTCGCGCCTCTGTTCGCCAGTGCCGACCATCTCGACCGCGGAGGAACAGCGTCCCGCCTCGTCCATGCATAGCGTCGATAGCGTTCCCGATCAGGTTGCTCAACACCTGACGGATCTCCCCTTCGAAACAGACCACCGGCCGCGTTGTTCGATCCTTCTGATCCACCGAAATGTGCGAGTTCGTGATGCGACTTCGCCGTCCGACCAGGATGTCAGCAATGAGTTCTTCAAACGTGATGGTCTGTGGACGTGTCGCCTGCCTATGAAATCGGAGTGCCTGGTTGGTGATGGCCGAGGCTCTTCGCAGTTCCGTGTCCGCCGTTTCGAGAAAACTGTCTCGCTTCGTGCATGCTTTCGGCACTTTGCGCCAGGTAGAGGAGGTTGGTGACCGCCTCTAGCGGGTTGTTGATCTCGTGCGCCATGGTCGAGGCTAAGCGGCCGACGGCAGCCAGCTTTTCGGCACGGATCAGCGCAGCATCAGCCGACTTCCGGTCGGTGACGTCGATGTTGAAGCCGATGATGGCAGCCGGCTTCCCTGCTGGGGATAGCACCGGCTTCCCGAACGCTTGAGTCCAGTGCGTCGAACCATCTGGCCAAAGAACTCGGAACTCTGCTTTGTACTCGCCCGTTCCAGCCAGTGCCGGTTGAAGACTTTCGAGCACTTCGGCAACGTCATCAGGATGAAGAAAATTCAACGTACTCTGCACGTTGCTGATCTCAGCCGCAGGACGCCCGTAAGCCCACATGCTCTCCGCCCCCCACAGGAGATCCCCGGTGGCGAGGTTCCACTCCCAGGTCGCAACCCGCCCCGCAGCCTGAGCAATGCTGAGCCGCTCCGCAGTGCGCGCAAGAGACTCTTCTGTAAGCTTGCGTTGGGTGATGTCCTCACAGATCCCCACCATTCGCTGCTGCCCTGCAGTCATGAGGACTCGCGCTCTCGCCCGAAGCCAGCATGCAGAGGCACCTTCTCCGACGCGATACTCGCTGTCGTAGGGCTTACCATTGATCGCATCTGCGAACTCCCTGCCTACCCGTTCTCGATCCTCTGGATGGATGGCCTGGAGCCACTCTTCCGCCGGCCCTTCCCCATCTGCCACCCCGAAAAGCTCTCTCATCTTCGCGTCGCCGCCGACGATGTTGCGAGCGGGATCAAAGAACCAGGCCGCGATCCCAGCTGCCTCGGCCGCGAGCGTCATCTGCAACTCGCTCTCGCGGAGGTTTTCTCTGGTATCGCTGAGACGCTTCGCTTCACTGGCGGCATCCATCAATGCTTTGCGGTGATCAAGCAGGACTGAGGTTTGACGGGCGAGTGCTTCTAGGGCGGATAGCTGCTTCGAAGAGAGCGTTCGCGGGACCGTATCGATCACGCAGACGGTGCCGAGAACATGGCCACCGTGCAGGATAGGAGCACCTGCGTAGAAGCGAATGTTCGGGTCTCCCAAGACCAGCGGATTGCCTCGGAAGCGAGCATCAAGTTGCGCATCCTCGACTACCAGGGTTTCCTTGGTTGGGATGGTATGCGCGCAGAAGCTTTGTGAGCGTGGAGTCTCCCTTGCTCCCAGGCCAACTTCTGACTTAAACCACTGGCGGTTCTCATCCACGAAGGAGATGAGAGAGATCGGCGTCCCACAGATAAACGAAGCAAGCGAAGTGATGTCCTCAAAACTCTGCTCTGGGAGTGAGTCGAGGACCGAGAAGCTTTGTACTCTCGCGATACGGGCCAGTTCCTGGGGATCCTGCGAAGCCGTTGATCGTTCCACAAACTTGATTTTCTCACGTTGGTATGTAGGTGCTATCCGCTCTTCCATCCGGTCCCTGCGCACAGGGCCTGCGGGACCAGGCAGATCGGTCCAACCTTGTGCGTCAAAGCTCTGCTGCTCGAAGTCGATCCTGCCGGGCTGGTCGTGGCCATCATCCGGAGAGTGAAGGCGGCCGTCAAAAACAATATGATCCTTTCGATGCCTCAGCAGCTCGGCGTTCTAGCTACCTTCCTGCTCACGGGTATAACTTCGCCGGCAGGATCTCGGGCTCTGGTTCTCCGGCTGTGATTAACAGCCTTTTTAATTGCTCCCGCAATTCGTCGGCTTTGACGCGGTACTCCTTTCTCCCCGCGAGATTCACCAACTCATTTGGATCAGCGCGCTGATCGTACATCTGATATTCGCTGTAACTCCGGGCCGCCGGCTGCTTTGTGTTCCCTGAGAGATCAGCGACACAGTAGGTCCAGTCTGGTGTGCGGACCGCGCGGCCCGTCATCGACTCGCTGATTTGAATCAGTTGTTCGTTCGGCCAGTGTTGACGGGCGTCCGGATTGTTCAGGAGCGGCAGCACGCTGCGACCTTTCCAGGTAGGCGGAACAGGAAGACCCGCGGCTTCGAGAAGTGTCGGTGCGAGATCGATCAGACCCACGAGTTCAGGCACCTGTTGCGTGCCGCGAAAGCTTGGACCATCGATGATGAGCGGAACACGGATCGAGCTGTTGTGGGTGCTGCGCTTGTACTCCTGGTTGCGCGTCATGAAGTGGCAGCCGTGATCGCTGAGAAAGACAAAGATGGTGTTCTCAGCGAGGTGCTCTTCTTCGAGGACACGCCGGATGCGGCCGACCGATTGATCGATCGACTCGATGCAGCCGTAGTAGTCGGGCAATTGCGCCTGCCAGGTGCCGGGCAGTGCACGAAGGTCGTCAGGAACGGTGGAGTTCACGTAGCGGGCAGCCGCGCCTCTCGGAGCGATCGGCTGGTGCATATCGTTTTGCTGATGAGGCTCGAGCTGTGAGACGAACAGGAAGAATGGCTTGCTTTGTTTCTCGCGAAGGAAGCGCTCGGCGCGATCGGTAAGGAAGTCGACCCGGTACTCGTCCTTGTAAGCGATGGGTTGATTGTCGCTATCCCAGATGGTTCCTTCATAGGGATGCGAGGTGTTTTCGATGGCATTTGCACCTTCCCATAAATCGAGGAAGCCGCCACGGTCATCGGCCTTTACGGGACCAGAGCTGCCACCCTGCGCGGGATTTTCGAGCGCGAGATGCCACTTGCCGATCAGGTTCGCACTATACCCTGCTTTGCGGAGTTCGCCTGCAAGGGTCGGGAGTGACTTATCAAGCGCGAGGCCGTTGTGCCATACGCCAGTTTCGGTGGCATAGCGACTTGTGAAAATCACAGAGCGCGATGGAGCGCAGACAGGTTGATTGGTCACCGTCTGGGTAAAGTTCTTGCCGCGGGCAGCGAGCGCGTCGATGTTCGGTGTTTGCGTGGAGCCGTTGCGACCATTGGCGCCGACAAAGTCCCAGCGGAACTGGTCAGCGAGATAGAGCACGATATTCGGCTGCGTCGCTGGCTGAGCAGGTAGGGCTGGCTGCGCTTCACTTGCGGAAGGGAGCGTTGCGGCAGCAGCAGCGGCCACTGTTCCCTTGAGAAAGGCCCTTCGGCTTTCGTTGTCTGACATGGAGGCTCCTACCAGTAAAGCTTGGCGGCAAACTGCAGTTGTCGTGAATTTGTCAGCGTACTTGTAATGGACGCGAAGGAAGATGGCGAGGTAAACGTCAGGCTGCCGGGATTGGCGAAGTTCGGCGTATTGGTGACGTTGAAGGCTTCGGCGCGTAGCTCCAGTCGCGTCTGCTCGAACAGTGGGATCTGGCGGAAGAGCGATGCATCGAGCCTGCGGTCCGGCGGTCCACTGACCTGCGTCGGGGAACCACCCAGCGCGGCAAGACCAGTGGCGGTAGCAGCGGGATTGGCAAAGGCTGCGGGATTGAGGAACTGCGCGACGGGGTGTGCATGCGAGTAGAGGCTCTGGCCTGGCACCGTAAAAGCATTGCAGCCGAGACCTGCGGCCGTGGTCGTGGTGCACGCTACGGTGAAGGGTTGACCATCCTGCACGACAGCGATGGCCTGCAGCGACCAGCCGCCAGCGATGGCAGAGGCTGCGCCATGTGTGAGCAAGGCGTGATCGCGGCCAAAGGGAAGCTCGTAGGTGCCGCTTGCGTGAAAGATGTTGCGGACGTCGGTGTCGCAGCGACCGTAATCGAAACCGATGCCTGCTCCCGGGACATAAGGAGCGCGGTAGGCGCCGATGTCATTATCGAGCTGATCGCGGGCATCGCCCAGGCACTTCGACCGCGTGTAGTTCGCGTCGAGCAGCATGTCGCGTGCCCAGCGTCGAGTTACATCGATCTGCAAGCCGTTGTAATTGGTTGCGCCTTCGGGCGTGATGAAGGTACCGCCGCGGGCGAAATCCGGAAAGAAGCTGTTTGTCTGCGCGTTGGCATTCGCAGGGAGCACGGCGCCCAACGTATTTGTACTGATGGGTGTTTGCAGGTGGCGCGACAGAGAGCCTGCATACGCAAGCTTCAAGACCGTGGTCGGTGTGAGCTGATATTGCAGCTGCACGTTGAACGCCTCGTCATAGGCGCTTTTCCATGTGTACTGACGGCCGAGTAGCGTGATGCTGGAGAGGTTTGCTCCGTCTGCACTGAGCGGGACGTTGGTGAGGCCGTTGCCCAGCGTGCCTATGGAGTTCGTTGCCGTCAGTGGTGTGACGGCGTTGGCCGCGGAGTAGCTCGTGGCGATATTGAAGGGGAAGTTAGCGGCGGGGCTCGCGCTGAGACCGTAGTTCTCATACCCGCCGTAGAAGAGGCCGAAGCCGGCGTGGATAACGGTACGCGGGTTCACCTGGTAGGCGAAGCCTACGCGTGGAGCAAAATTCGTGTGCTGCGCTGTACCCAAACCATTGTTGGTCGTCGGTACGAAGGCGATGTTGTCCTTCGCGAGCAGGCTAAGAAAAGCCTGCGGCACATTTGCCGCCTGCCGCTCCGGAATGAAGAACTTGGCACCCAATGCTGGATCCGAGGGGCCCGGCACGAAGTTGGCCTGGCGACCGGATTCTTCTGTGGGGACGCCGTAGTATTCCCAGCGCAGGCCGAGGTTCAGGGTGAGGGCGTCGGTAGCTCGCCAGTCATCCTGCAGATAGGCGCCGGTGTACCAGCGGTGCAGATTGCTGATGGGCGGGAAGCTGGATGCGCTGACGCTGTTTGCCCCGCCCACGTTGCTGAGGCCACCAGTGACTGTAGTCGCGCCCGGGTTGAGGAGGAATTGCGCGCGGTCCGTGGAGCCGTCCGTCTGGTTCACGACGGAGGTGTAGATGCCATTGAAGCCGAAGGCGCCGCGCGCGGCAGAGGGGGTGGACGTGGGATAGAAGATGTTTTCGTAGAGAAAACCGGTACGCAGGGTGTCCTGCCTAAGCGAGATGGTCACGTTGTCGGAAGCCTGCGTGATGTCGCTCGCCTTGTTGCTGGGCAAGGAGCCGGACTGACCGAGACCAGCAAGCGTGCCGAAGGAGAGCGTCGGCAGGCCACCGTTGCCCGCAAACTGCGGAATACCGCCAATGCCGTACTCGGCGGGAATGCCAAGCTGGTTGGCGTAGGGCTGACGACGAATATCCGACACGCGGCTGTAGCCAAAGCGTGCCTCGTTCACGACGTGGGGCGTAAAGATGTGGGTCTCGCTTACCGCAACGTTCTGGGCCTGGGTCGCGCCGTTACCGGGCCGGCTGGCCTGCCCGTCCGCGATGCCCTGAAAGGGACCAGGATTGAGCTGATCGGTGTCGAGATAGCTGTAGCGGGCGAAGGCGGAGTCGCTGTCGGTAAAGTGCTGGTCGATGCGGAAGTCGATGCCGTCGCTGTTGTTCGTGACTGTGGGAAACGACGTGTAGTTATTCGTGATACCCGCGGCTGTGGGCGAGGGGAATAGGTTCAGCAGCTGAATTGCGGATGGACTCAGGCGCGTGGCTGGGAGCTTGTTGAGCAACGCCTTCTGGGCAGGAGTGGTGAAGTTGCTCTGACCCCGGAGCGCGCCCGCGTAGAAAGGATCACGAGTGTAGCCGGTGCTGGTAGCGACGAGACCGCTGGGCGAGTCGATCTTCCCTGCAGTGACTGCCCGACTCGTCGCTGGATCGAAGATCGTACCAACCGGAAAGATTCTGCCCAGCGTGTCGGTCCTGGTGCCGGTCTGAAGAGTAATCAGATCCTGCAGGTTGGTGTACCCGGAGGAGCGTTCTGCCGCCGTCGGCACAGTGACCACCTTGCTCGCGTCCTGCGCGATGCGTGTTCCCTGGTAGTCGAAGAAGAAGAAGGTACGGCCATGGCCGTTGTAGAGCTTTGGAATCACGACAGGACCGCCGACAGCAAAGCCGAACTGGTTTTGCCGATAGGCAGGCTTGGCAGCGGCTGTAGCAAAATAGTTGCGCGCGTCGAGAACGTCATTGCGCAGGTACTCCCAGGCGTCGCCGTGGAATTGGTCGGCACCTGCTTTGCTCGAGACGTTGAGCACCGCTCCGGCAGAGTGGCCAAACTCGGCCGAGTAGTTGCTGGTCTGAACGACAAACTCCTGCAATGCGTCGGGCGGAGGCATGATGACGTACTGCGTCTGGTTGACGTAGTCGGCGATGGCAGCATTGTTGTCGATGCCGTCGAGCAGGTAGTCGTTCTGGCCGCGGCGTGCGCCGTTGGCGCTGAAGGACCCACTCGCGGCAAGTCCCCGCGAGTCCGCCTGCGAATTCGTTATGCCGGGCGCGGTCTGGGCGAGGAACGTGGCGTTGCGGCCATTGAGCGGCAGGTCGTTGATGCTGCGTTCGCTGACCAGCTGCTGGAGCGAGGAGCTCTCGACCTCGAGCTGGGGAGTACCGGCCGCGACCTTCACGGTCTGGCTGAGCGTGCCTACTTCAAGAACGAGATCTTCGCGCAGGGTGGCCTGGGCCGTGACTGAAATGCCTGTCTTTACAGACTGTTCAAAGCCAGGCTCCTGCACGGTGAGTGTGTAGGTACCGATGGCTAGCGGGGAGAAGCTGAAGTCGCCGTTGCGACCTGAGGTGAGGGTGCGGTCAGCGCCAGTAGCTTCGTTATGAAGCACGATGCTTGCGCCGGCAAGCCTCTGTTGCTGGCCATCGGCCACGGTGCCGCTAATGGAGCCGCTATCGACCTGCGCCCGGGCGACGAGAGCCGGACCTGCGAACGCAAGGACAAGAAAAGCCTTTTGAAGGGACACTCTTCCTCCGGGTCTGGTGGAGCAAAAGCAGCCTGTTCCTAGCGGCGAAAGACACGCACAGAACGGGCTTACATTCGGACTGATTGATAGGAGGAGTGCGGGATCAGCGAGGACAGGAACAACAACCGCCACAGGGGGCGGCAGGACGGAGGCCGAGTGTAGTAGCCAGAACGGGTTGTTGTGGGAACCAGATCATCTTGTCCGTTGCCTTTCGCCGAGAATAGGGCGGAAGCTGTTCCGTGTCAACTGGGCTGCGGTCTTTGCGCAACGTGTCGCCTGCTCCGCTCGGTACATATTCCAAGTCTTGCTTCCCAAGCGTGAGAAGCGCATCTTGTGTGGCGGTCGGGCGCGCTGGCTTATGCCCGCGTGCGGACAACACATGGATGATTCGCGTGGCTGTCAGAATCTCGGCTCTCTTGATCGCTAAAAAGGCTGATGAAAGCGAGAGGTGCTCCGGAGCTGCTCCAATCAGTGCAGCTTCGGTATTGCTGGGCCTACATCGAAGTGGATTTCTCTGGCATGTAAGCGACTCCAGGGTCAGGCACTTACGGTTTACACTCCTCAGTTTCAGGACCAGGGGGTCTGAGGTTCGAATCCTCTCCCCACCATTCAAGCGGACGCGGATCAAGCGACTCAAGCAACAAAGCCACCCCAGCCGGGTGGCTTTCTCCAGTTACAGCATGGGTACGTTCAAAAGCGCAGCTGCGGATGGACCCCAGGGTTCTCCGCTCCTGATCAAAGGGTCCTTGGCACCAGAACTCATGGCGCGAAGGCTCTCAAACGCGTCGCGAAGCAGCGGCTTCGTCCACCGTTTCGGGAGCCCGACCTATCGCTGCGCTGCTTACTGCACGGTCAGCGTCACGACCTGGCTCCGCTGCTGTGTTCCGCTGGTCGCGGTGACAGTGAGCGTGTAGGGTCGCGGAGCTGTTGTGAAGGTCAAGCCGCAGCCGCATAACCCGGCCGCCATGCCCGACAACACGAGCACCCACGCCAGCGTCTTTCCGTGCAACGAATGCAGCAGCCTGCGCCTGTTCCGCACGGGCAGCAGCAGGACCGCTGCCAGCGCCATCCCGGACCCGGCGAGCCCTGCTCCGAACCTCCCCAGCCCGGACGACGACCCTTGGTTTGCGGCCGTGGTCTTCGCGGCTCGCACCGTCTTGATGGTCATACCGATTGTGGTGGCCTCGGCATCGGCAGCGACGGTTTGCGGCGTGAAGGTCGCCGTGGCGCCATCCGGCAGACCCGTGACCGTGAAGGTCACTGCCTGCGGGTAGGCTCCGTACACCGGTGCCAGTGCAAAGTTGTAGGTTGCTGCCGCGTTTGCTGCAACCGTGTACGAGCTGGCCCCAGCGTTGGTGAAGGTGAAGCTTTGGGCCGCCTCCGCAACCTCGGTGCTGCCCGAGGCACTGGGTTGAAAGTTTTGATCTCCCGAGTACTTTGCCGTGATGGACGCAGTGGACGCGCTCGCCAGCTGCGTGCTCAGCTGCGCAATGCCGCCGCTGTTCAGCGTGACTGTCCGCAGCAGCGTTGCGCCGTTGTAGAAAGAGACTGTTCCTGTGGGTGTCCCCGTGGTGCTCGACACTACGGCCGCAGCAAGTGCCACCGCCTGGCCCGGCGTGATGGATGAGGCGCTCGCGCTGATCGTGCTGGTGGTCGGAGCCTTGGTGATCGCCAGGGTTCCATTGATTGTCTGCACGGTGTAATCACTGAGTGCGCTGCCCATGACGCTGGGCACAATCGCATAACTACCCGCGTCGGAGCTTGTAGTCGCCGTGGTGGTGAAGCTCTCGGTGAAGTTGTTGGCCGCGTTCGCCCCGGTGACCACCCCGGTAAACGCAGGGTTCGCCGTTCCGTACACGCGGCTTGCGTTGTTGGCTTTCGCGACCAGCGTGGCCGCGTTTACGTTGATCACGACGGACGCTGTGTTCGTTTTGTAGTCAACCGCGTCGGTGGGCGTAAAGGTTGCGGTTACAGTGTGCGCTCCGACCGCCAGCACCGTACCCGCGGGGGCGCTGTAGCTGAAGCTGCCCGCCACGGAAGCGCTGGGATCCAGTTGCACGTTCGACAGCGGGGTTCCGTAGCCGATCGCAGCCGGGGGCGCCCAGGTGAGCACGGGCAACGCCTGGTTCACCGTGAGTGTCACCGTGGTGGTGGCCGCGCTGTAGCTTGCCGGGTCCGCAGGCGTAAAGGTAGCCGTCAGGATATGCGTGCCCGCTGCGAGCACAGAACCAGCAGACGGGTTGTAGTGAACGGTGCCGGGTACCGTTGAGCTGGCATCCAGTTGCGTGCTGGTAAGTGGCGTGCCATAGACGATGGCCGCAGGCACCGGCCATGTGAACACCGGCTTCGCCGGGTTCACCACGATCGTCGTCATCACCGTCGCCGCCTCATAATCAGCGGCATCCGTCGGCGTAAAGCTTGCCGTCAGCGTGTGCGTGCCTGCGGCGAGCACGGTGCCGATGGGCGGGCTGTAGATAAAGTTGCCGGGTACCGTGGACGTAGCATCCAGCTGTGCGCTGGTGAGTGCGGTGCCCGCATCGATTGCAGGAGGCATCGGCCAGGTCAACATCGCCTTGGCCTGTTGCACGACGATCGTTGTGGTTACAATTTCTGTTGCGTAATCAGCCGTGTCCGTCGGCGTAAAGCTGGCCGTCAAGGTGTGCGTGCCCACCGAAAGCCTGGTGCCGGGGCCGGGGCTGTAAGTAAAGCTGCCGGCCACAGGGGATGTGGCATCCTGCTGCGTGCTGCTAAGGACCGTACCGTACGGGATGGCCGTTGGCATCGACCACGTCAGCGCCGGCTTTGCCTGCGTGACGGTGACCACTGTGGTTGTCGAGGCGGTGTTGTAGTCGGTCGCATCATTGGGCACAAAGGTCGCCGTCAGGGTGTGCGCGCCCGCCGATAACACCGTACCAATAGGAGGGCTGTAGCTGAAGCTTCCCGCCACCCCTGTCGAGGGATCGAGCTGCGCGGCGGAGAGTGTCGTGCCGTACGTGATGGGAGCAGGCGTCGGCCAGGTCAGGGCGGGCGTGGCCTTGCTGATGACCAGTGTGCCCGTGGCTGTCCCCGTGTAGTTCGCATCGTTGACCGTCGCCACGACCGCGTAGGTGCCCACAGTAGTAGGCACCGCCGCCGAGCCCGCATACGTGAGGCTTACCGCTAGGCCGGCCGGCGTAGTGGTCGCCGTCGCTTGCAGTGGCGAGCCAGTATAGGTCTGGTTCAGGTTCCCCAGTGACACGGATGCCGTCCCGTGGGTCACTTGGAGCGTACCAGCGCCACTGGCTGCCGTGTAGTTCAGGTCTGCCGCGAGGGAAGCAGTGATCGCGTGCGTGCCTACGGCGAGGGTGGAGGTGTCGTAGTTCCCCGTGCACGTCTCGGAACTGGCTGTCGCCGTGCACATGGCGGGTACGGCGATGCCGCTGTCGATCATGAACGTGGCCGCGCCCGAGGGTGCCGCTGTGCCGGTAAAGCTGATGGACGCGGTCAGCGGAGTGCTGGCCGTGCCGTACGTGATCGTGGCGTTTGCCACAGAGACCATGGGCGATTCGGCATTGCCTCGACCGTTCAGCGGAATGACCTGCGTCACCCCTGCAACAGAGTTGAGGTCGGTGTCGGTGATGGCGAGCGTTCCGGAGATGTTGCCCGCTTCGGTCGGCGCAAACGAAACTGGCAGCGTGCACACTGCACCAGCTCCCAACGTTGCCGTGGAACCACCGCTGCTGATCAGCGGGCAGGCTCCGTTGCTGCTGCTGTCGAGCGTGAAGTTGTCAGCGATGCTCGCGTTGTTGCCCGCCACAGGAACAGTAAAGGTCAGCGGCGCGTTGCCCCGGTTGAACAGAACCGCGGTCTGCGCACTGTCGCTGCTGACGCTGCCCACCGCTGTGGCAGCAAACGCAAGCGAAGGCGGAGTACGAAGCGTGATCTCCTTCACCGCACCATTGTTGAAGTCCGCGACAAAGATGTTGCCATCCCCATCCACGGCTACGCCGGAGGGATTGCTGAAGCCGGTTCCAATGGCAGTTACGGTGGAGTTCGCGCCAACCGCCCCGTTCACTGCCACGATCGACTCAACCTCCTTCAGGCCGAAGTCCGCCACAAAGACGTTCCCGTTGCCATCCACGGCGACACCTGCAGGCACCACGAATCCACTGCCGACCGGCGTGACCACCGACCTCGCGTTCACCACGCCATTGACCGCCACGATCTCGTCCACGGCAGGCACTGCAAAGTCTGCAACGAACACATTCCCGCTTGCATCCACCGCGACGGCCGCCGGGCTTTGGAATCCGCTGCCAACGGTGTTGACGAGAGACGTCAAGACGCCATTGATCGCTACGATCTCCTTCACCGCACCATTGCCTTCGTCGGCAACAAGAACGTTGCCGCTGCCATCCACGGCAACCCCGAAAGGCCTTGAGAAACCGCTACCCACCGTGATCATGCTGGAGGCTGTGTTCACCACACCGTTAACCGCCACAAGCTCCTGCACTGCATCGTGATAGGTGTCGGCGACAAAGATGTTGCCACTGCCATCCACTGCGATGCCGGCGACGGTCGTTCCCTGCGAGAACGAGAAGCCGGTAGCGACGGTGCTCACCACGCCACTCCCTGCCGCAACCTTCTTCACGATGTTGTTCACCGTGTCTGTGACGAAGAGATTGCCTGCCCCATCCAGCGCGACGCTGCCAGGCTGCTGAATTCCAGATGTCACCGTTGCGGTTGCATTTGACAGAAAGTTCACCAGCGGACCAGTACCCGTGCCATGCAGCAGCGAGGTAGCGATAGGGCTGCCGTCGGCCCCCATCAACTGCACCGCGCCCCTGCGCAGGTAAGGCCTCGTGGGACTGAACACAACGGCCACGGAACAGACCTGGCCGCCGTTATACGGGGTGCCGGCAACGCAGGCATCGGCCGCCTGTGCCGGCGCTGGTTTGAAGTCAAGATTCTGAGCGCCCTGAGTGAGCACCACGTACGGCGAAGATGCCAGCGTCCCTGCGCTTCTGAATGTGAAGTACGCGGTCAGAGCGTTGCTTGTGCTGCCCACCGCGGTCATGGGGAACTGCTGCGTTCCCGAAAGAAACTCGTCTACACCATTGCCGCCATAATCCGCCGCGAACACATTGCCGCTCGTGTCGACCGCGACGCCAAAAGGACTCACGAACCCTGGACCAATGGCGATCACGGGAGAGTTCGCGTCCACGGCTCCATCGACGGCCACAATCGCCTTCACCGAGCCGCTGCCGAAATCCGCAACGTAGACATCGCCACGCCCATCCACGGCAACGCCTGCAGGAGACGAAAACCCGCTGCCAACCGTGACAGGCGTGGAGCTTGGCACCCCGTTGATCGCCACAACCTCTTTCACGGCGTTGTTGCCCGTGTCGCCGATAAAGACGTCCTCGTTGGCATCGACTGCGACGCCTGCAGGACTTAGGAACCCGCTGCCGACCGGCACCACGATGGAGCTCGCGCTTACCGCGTGATTGCCGTCCGCCAGAATCGCCTTCACCGCGTTGTTCCCGAAGTCTGCCACGAAGACATTCCCGCTCGCATCCACGGCGACACTGAAGGGACGCGAAAATCCGTTGCCGATCGTGATCACGGTGGAGCTGGCACTGACCGCACCATTGCTGTCCGCGAGGATTTCCTTTACCGCGTCATTTACGGTATCCGCGACGAACACGTTGCCGCTCGCGTCCACAGCCACGCCCTGCGGCGATGAAAAGCCATTGCCGATCGCGTTCACCACGGAGCTGGCGCTGACCACTCCGTCGACGGCCACAATCTCCTTCACGGCACTGTGCATCGTGTCCGCGACAAAGACATCGCCTTTGGCGTCTACGGCTACCTCCGCCGGATTGGAGAATCCGCTGCCGACCGGTATGGTGGCACCGCCGTATGCGGCTTGAGCCCGGGCCGCGTGCTCCGCGCCGGCCGCTGTGAACAGGACGAGCAACACAGACTGCATAACACGGCGACTGCGGAACGCTGGGCGCACGACCCCGGAAAAGCTGAACATCGATGCATACCTCGAGACAAAGTGGAAAAGAAGATCAGGGTCGGGACGAACTACAGGCTCTGGCAGATACAGGCTGGAACAGAAGACCCGGGACATACCGCATGCGCAGACCTGGACCTTGCTGGTGAAGCATTCGGTGCAGCGTTCCGCCCCTGCCAGGGCAAAGCTCGAAGCTGCAAAGGGTGCGTGTGCACCTCAGCACGCATGCAGGCGCGGGAAGGAACCAGTGGCTTTCGGGGTGAGTGCCTTGGTTTGTTCGGAAGAAAACATATCTGCCGCATGGAACCGCAAAGCGGCGGCCCCACTTGTTGCATGCGCAAGCCCTAAAGCGACCAGCCCGCACACCGCGACCCGGACACCTTGAAAGCTCGCGTATGTGCCGTGAGCAGCCGCTGGAGTAGGATCCATGCGGCACCGCGCAGCTATAACAGGTAATACATCCGAGATATAGAAAAAGCGATGCACGGAACCCTCAAGCCTGGCTCACTCACACCAGAGCGGTTCTCTGAAGGTATTTGCAGGCCCCGTGATTGCGAAAAAAAGATATGTAACAATTCTTAACTTGTCGTAACTGAAGTAATTGGGGTTCTTTCCCGGCGCTGGCGCTTCGCCTCGCCCAGGCGCTCCTCGGGCGAGGCGCGCCTGCAACCACGATGGTCCATGTTCCTGACTCGCCGGACATTACCAGGCACGGCCGTGTCGGTGAGACTGGCGTGCCGCTCCGCGATAAACGGCCCCCGGCGAAATCTTCCCGTTCAGTGAGCCGACGCACGACCTGGCCACTTCATCGCCGGCTGCATTCGACGGCCTATCGCGCTGAAGGATCCAGATGGCGGAAGATGCGCACGTTGAACGCGTCAAGAGAGAGCGCGGGCAGCGCGTTTACCTCGTTGGGTTTGTTTTTGTCGAGCGACTGATCGAGCGGTACTTGCTGCCAGGTGGCTGCTCCCGTCTCAGAGTTCACCTCGACCGATCCACGAAACGGGGTGTTGGAAAGGTTTACCGCCACAAGAACCGTCTCCCCTGCGGTGCTGCGGAGAAAGGTGACCACGTGCTGCTCGTCGGAGTTGTGCAGCCATGTCAGACTGCCTTGGCGCAGCGCCGGTGAGCTCGCGCGCAACGCGAGCAGCGCCTGGTAGAAGCGGGGCACATTGCGAAACTCCGCGGCCGCGCTCCAATCGACGTCGACCTTGTCAAACAACTCCGGGCCGCCGGACTCGGTCGCGTCGCCAACCTCCATCCCGCTGTAAAGCATCGGCACACCGGGAAGCGTAAAGACCAGGGCAGAAGCAGCAAGCGCACCATGGATGCCGTAGCGAACAGTCGCGCGCCGCTCATCGTGATCGTCACTGACCAGCATGTGCCGCGTACCGACCGGGAACTTCTTCACCTGCTCGGCGATGTCCTCCTGGATCGAGGTGGCCGGTTGCCCTTGTTCGATCACGCGGTTCAACGTTGCCAGCAGCGGCCAACCGTAATCGAGGTCGAATGCGCTCCGCATCAACTCCGGCTTCGACGCCTCGGCCAGCAGCAGCACATCCGGACGAATGCCCTTAAGCTTGGGACGCAATTGCTCCCAGAAGTCAGTCGGCACAAAGCTGGCGGCGTCGCAGCGAAAGCCGTCGAGATGGAACGTCTGCAGCCAGTACACGAACATATCGTTCATGTACTGACGCAGCGCGGGATTGGCATAGTCGAGCCCGGCCACATCGTTCCATCCGTGCGGCGAGATAATCTTGCCGGACTTGTCGTGCTGGTAGAACTCTGGATGCTTCATCATGACGCTGTCCCAGGAGGTGTGGTCCGCGACCATGTCAAGCACCACGCGCATATGCCGCTGGTGCGCGGCCTCGATAAGCGCTGTGAAGTCTGCCTTGGTGCCGTACGCGGGATCGATCGCATAGTAATCGCGCAGCGAGTAGGGACTACCCAGCCTGCCGAGCCGGCGATCTGTGCCGGTAGGCGAGACCGGCATGATCCACAGCACGTTGACGCCGAGCTTCTGCAGTGCGTCGAGCCGCGCCGTGATGCCGTGGAAGTTTCCTTCCGGAGAGAACGAGCGCGTAAAGATCTCGTAGATGACCGCGTCGTCGAGCCACGCGGGGCTCGAGGGTGCTTCGGCCTTTGCGATGACTTCGGAAGGGTCATCCTGTGCTTGCGCGGGCGTAGCTCTCCCTGCAGACAATGCCGAGAGGAGCAGGGCGGCAAGACACAGGGCGCGCAGCGTGGTGGAGACGGAACGAATCTGTTCGGCGCGACCAGTGACGGTCCGAAGCCTGATGCTAAGTGGTTGAAAGCGCGACATGCAGGTGATTTCCTATCGGGTTGAAAGCGAGGAACGGCGTATGTGCCGGCGCGGGCAAACGCCCCACCGACACATACGCTGCTGTGTTCGATCAGGCCGCACTAAAAAGTGAGGCGGCTGGCCAGCTGAATCTGGCGGTTGGAGTTGGACCTCGTTCCCACAACCTGGCCAAAGTTGCTGCCCGTAACGCTCGCACTAGGATTGGTGAACTGCGGCGTGTTCAGAACGTTGAACGCGTCGCCGTGCAACTCCATTGTGAACCGTTCGGTCAGATGCAGGTTCTTCTGCAGGCCAAGATTGATGCTGCGATACCCCGGACCATACAGCTGGTCGCGTCCGAGTGTACCCACGCGCGTGTACACACCCGTGCCGCTTACACTTTGCAGCGGGATGTTGTCGGAGAACGAAGTGGGATCGAACCAGTGCCCCGAGATCTGCTTCGGATAGTTGATCGGCTTCACGAGGTCAGGGCGGTTACCGGGGCTGTTGACGCCGGTGGAGATATCAAACGGCTGCCCACTCTGGAAGAGGCCGATGAGGTTAGCCTGCCAGCCGCCAATCGCCAGGTCGACCGCATGGTTCACATTCGCGCCGTACTTCTCGCCCCTGCCGAACGGAAAGTTGTACACCGCTGAGCCCGCAAAGATATGCCGCTGATCCTGTAGAGAGTTGCCGTACTCAAGCATGGGGTCCTGCGCGCTTGAGACCACGGAGCCTGCGCCGAAAGCATCCGGCGAGTTATCAAGTGAGTGCGACCAGGTGTACGAGGCGGTGAGCAGCGCATTGCCTTGGCGGTGTTCGAGGTGCGTCTGCAGCCCGTTGTACCAGGAGATGCCCTGGTACGCGTTGTAGGAGATCCCTCCAAGGTTCGGGAAGGGCAGCGCGGTGGTGCCGAAGTTGTACTGGTTGTACGTGTAGTAGGTTGAAAGGCGGTCGCCGTGCGTACCCACGTAGGCGATGCTCACCACATCGTTCTTGCCGAACTGCTGCTGCAGTTGCAGGTTGTACTCCTGCATGCGGCTGTGCTTGTCGTCGCGGTTGACGGCAAGGCCGCCGATGCCCTGCGGCGGAGCCAGCGGGTTGAAGTTAGGAAAGCCTGGCGCAGGCAAAGGCGTGACCGCGGCCGTTCCGCTGGTATAGCCGGGGCAGGTAAATGGAGCGCCCACCGAGGTCTGCCCGGTAAAAGTGATGCAGTAGCCATTCCGGGCGTAGTACGTCGCGCTGCCACCAAATGGTGGCTGCTGGCCCAACTGGTTGCTGATGCCGCCATAATCCGGGAAGTAGAAGATACCGTAACCGCCGTGAAGGGCGCTTCGCCCTGCAGCGTCAAGCGCGTAGGCAAAGCCGACGCGCGGTGCAAAGTTCAGCGGGTTCTGATTGCGGATGGCGCGCGGCACACCGTTCTGCCCGGCAAGCAGCACCGTGCCGTTTTGTATGTCGAAGGCCGCCTGCTGGTTGTGCATTTCATACGGCCACGTCAGCAGGTCCCAGCGGATACCAAGGTTCAATGTAAGCCGGCTGTTTACGCGCCAGTCATCCTGGGCAAACAGCCCGTCTTCCTGGCTCACCTCGCCGAAGTAGCCGTTCTGCGCGCCGATGCCGTAGTTGTCCACGCCGCCAACGAGGAGTTCGCTGTCCTCGAACCCTGTGAAGTCGGAGCCGTGGTAGGCAATTGCGAAAAATCCCTTGCCGTCGATGGGCCGGAAGAAGTTCACCTGCCGCCGCAGAAAGGTGCCACCGGCATGCACGGAGTGCTTGCCGAGCTGGAAGTTCAGCGTGTCCGTCACCTCGATCATGTTCTGCGGCACGGCAAACAGGCCGTAGTCGCCGCTGTACTCGAGCTGGTCATTGCTGCCGCCAATCAGCGCGCCACCCGTGGTCTCCTGGTTCCGGTTGGCATTGACGATACCCAGGTTGGCAGAGATGTTCTCACCATAGTTCGGTGGCTGGTAGCCGTAGTTGTCACGGTTATAAGCGATACGGGCTTCGTTCACCATTGTGGGCGAAATCACGCGCGTGTAGCCCAGGTCGTATCCACGGGCGTGCACGTAGCTGGTGCCGCCGTTGTTGGGCAGGCTGAGGCCGAGCTGGGAAGTCGTCCCGTTCACCGAGTTGTCGTACGAGAAGCGGAAGAAGAACTGGTCGGCGGCGGTCGGCGTCCAGTCCAGGCGCGTGTCGAAGGTGTTGTACTTGATCGCCGATTGCTGCTGCGAAAGGTAATTCTGCAGCACACGATCGGTACGCGTGGGCGCCGGGAAGGCATTCAGGTAATTCACCGCGGCCGTGTTCAGGCGGCCCTGCGGGATGATGTTGCCGGTAAAGGGTGCGCAGGTCTGCGGATCGAAGATCTGCCCCTTGCTGTTGGCCGCCGGGTTGTTGTTCAGGGTCGCCGCGTTTGGATAGCACGCCGGGTACAGCGTGTCGAACGCGTTGTAGGTCGTCGCCGGGTTCAGCAGTTCGGTAAAGTTGCCCTGCCGCATCAGCGCCGTCGGCACCGTGATGTACGAGGCATTACCCGGGAGCGACTCGCGGAGGCCGGAGTAGTCGCCGAACAGGAACAGCTTGTTCTTGAGGATGGGCATGCCGAGCGCGCCGCCAAACTGGTTCCGGTTGTACGCCGGGTTCGGGGTTGCGGGTGCGCCAAGGAACTGGTAGTTCGGGTTGGAGTCGAACTTGCCACTGCGGTAAAACTCGAACGCAGCGCCATGGATGCTGTTGGTGCCGGACCGCGTTGACGCGATCACCAGCGCACCGCCGGCACGCCCATATTGCGCCGGCGCAATGCTGGTGCTTACCTTGAACTCCTGCGTGGCCTCCACGTTGGGGAAGAACAGCACGATGTTCTGCAGGCCATCGTTGTTGTCCACGCCGTCGAGCAGGAAGTTGTTGGCCTGCGGCCGGATGCCGTTAACGGAAAGGGCAGAGCCCCCGCTTTCTCCATTGCGGTTCGCGGGGTCGTTACCTGGCTCGCCGTAAGCTCCCTGCGTTACCCCCGGGGTCAGCAGGGCCAGGTTCAGCGCGTTGCGACCGTTCAGGGGCAACTGCGTGATCTGCTTGCCCTCGATCGTCTCGCCCAGGCTCGGGTCCGAGGTATCCACCAGGGTGGCTGCTCCGGAGACCTGCACGCTCGTGGTGGTTTCACCCGGGGCCAGCTTGAACTCGAGCGTAAGGCTCGTTGTGACGGTCACTGTCACAGACTCGGTCTGTGTCTGGAAGCCCGGGGCGGTGACGGTCGCCAGGTACGTGCCGCGCGGCACAGCTGGGATGTTGAGTTCACCACTGGAATTGCTTGTGCCTGTCAGTTTGAAGCCGGTGGCTCCATTCACCAGGGTGACGTTTGCGCCCGAGATCGCCGCACCGGATACGTCCGTCACCGCGCCGACAATGCTTCCAGAGTCGGCCTGCGCCAGGGCGCGCGGTATCGGGCTGGCAAGCAAGACCGCCGCGGCAAGTGCCGCGCCGCAAAGCATGTTTCCTTTGGTAATTGATCCGCTCAAGAGTGCCTCCAAATGTGCAGACCATGGTCGCAGCGGGCGCTCTTCACTTCCCTGGCGTCCCTGTGGCTTCCCGTCTGTCGTGGCGAACCATCGCTCTCGCGTGCGCATAGAAGCAATAGCCGCGCTCCTACTTTCAAGTATTTTCCTGTTCACCGGGCAAACGGCTTCATTTGAATGGGTTACGACGGGGTGTCACTGTGCTTCAGCCTCGGCGTAGAATCGGCGCGGAGACAGGGACCGGTATGGACGTTGAGCTGCGGCGGGCACGAGCCTCGTTCGGAGTGTTTCAAATGGATTTCAGCACCGGCGAAATTCGCAAGGCCGGGATGCGTGTCCGGCTCGCGGGCCAGCCGTTTCGACTTCTGGCCGCGCTGCTGGCCCGGCCGGGCGAAATCCTGAGCCGCGAAGAACTCCAGCATGAGATCTGGGGAGCGAACACCAACGTCGATTTCGAGCGTGGGATTGCAAGTGCCATCAACAAGGTGCGCGAAGCCCTGGGAGATTCCGCAGACCACCCGCTGTACATCGAGACACTTGCGCGCCGCGGGTACCGGTTTATCGCACCAGTCACCGTAGAGACTGATAATCCGCATGCCCCCGCAGCAGAACTGCGGCCCCGCGAACCCGTTGAAACCCTGAGCACACCCAAAACGGGATTGGACGCCTACCCCGGAGCCGGATTAGAGGTCGTCCCGGAGCCGATGAACGTTCCGGGAGAACACCGCCCGCTGGCAAGGGATACCACTCTCGACATACCAGAATGGTCCCGTGCGTCATCCGGCAGCCCGCTGACGTTCCCCGCGGCACCGGATGCAACGCTGCCCACCCGGGCTGCCGCACCCCGTCCTCTGCCGCGGTGGTTGGCACTTGCTGCTCTCGCGATCGCAGCGCTCTCGTCACTCGGAACCTACTTTGCCCTGCATGAGGCACAACCCGTCACACCGGCGCGTATTGAACAGCTTACGAATGACGGCAGCATCTACGCGGGGCCGCCAAACGCCGAGACCATCCTTACGCTTGAGACGGACGGTCCACGCATTTATGCGCCGACCCTGGTTGACGGTCGATCACAGATCACGTCCCTTGATACCGGAGGCTCCCAGATGGAGCCGGTGAAGATGCCGGATGAACTCGGTGCGGGCGTTCTCACGGATATTTCGCATGATGGCTCGGAACTGCTGGTGCGCAATCTTCGCAACCGCGCCGCGGAGCAACCCCTCTGGGTGGTGCCCACCTCGGGCGCCGGGGCTATCCGGATAGGTGAAGTGCTGGCGCATGACGCCGTCTGGATGCCGGGTGAGAACAATAGCATCCTGTATGCAGCCGGCGACGAACTCAGCGTGCTGTCACTGGGAACCGAAACGGCTTCGCCCTATGCTTCGCTGCCAGGGCGCGCCTTCTGGCTCCGGTGGTCTCCGGACGGCAGAACGCTGCGTTTCACGCTGCTCGACCCCGTAACCCACACATCATCCTTGTGGGAACTCGACGCGGCTGACCGACACCCCAGACCTCTCCGGTTTCCGGGGCTGGAGAAGGCGTCGTTGTGCTGCGGATCGTGGACACCTTCCGGCGATCTGTTTGTCTTTCAGGCCTCCGATGCGCGCAGCAGCAACCTGTGGGCAGAGCGCGGCGTCGGGGCGCATGATGCGCCGATCCAGCTGACGAACGGGCCCTTGCGCTTTGCCTCACCGCTGCCGGGCCGGGAATCGCGTACGGTGTACGCCTTTGGCAGCTCCGAACCAAGCGGGGCACGCATTTTGGACAGGCAGAAGAACATGTTTGTGCCCGCACCGCATTTTTTGTCGCAGGCACAGCGTGTGAGCTACTCCAGGGATGGTGCATGGGTGGCCTGGACCGATGTGAGCGGCCGCTTGTGGCGCGCCCGGAGCAGCGATGGATCAGGCCTGCTGCGGCTGACAGGCGATGATTTTGAGGTGTACCTGGCGCGGTGGTCGCCCGATGGGCAGGAGCTTCTGCTGATGGCGCGGAAGCCTGGAGAAACCTGGAAGGTAGAAGAAGTACGCGCTGAAGGAGGCGCCGTTCATACAGTCCTGAGCGACAACCGGAACCTTGCCGACCCTGACTGGTCGGCGGATGGGCAGCACATTGTTTTCGGTCGTGAAGCCGATCTGATGGGCAAAGAGAATGGTGCGCAGGATATTGAGGTTCTCGATCTCAGGACACAGAAGATCTCCGCCATTCCCGGATCACAGGACCTCTTCAGTCCAAGATGGTCGCCTGACGGTCGGTTCATCGCGGCCCTCTCACGGGACCAGACGCGACTCGCGGTCTTTGACTGTGCAACCCACACCTGGAGAACGCTCTTTACCGGAGGAGCTGCTGACCCGGTGTGGAGCACCGACAGCACTGCTTTGTACTTCCATGCATTTGAGCGGGCAGATTCAGCAATCATGCGTGTGTCCTTGCAAGAGGTGGGCCAGCCAGCGCATGGAAAGACGAGTCCCGAGTCTGCACCCGTCCCGGCTCAGCCCGTTGCGGATCTCTTCAAGGTGGGGCTTCCGTCGATCGACAATTTCTTCTTCAGCGGGTTAACGCCGGGCAACCTGCCGCTCATCAAGCCCCGGGTTGGTACAGGCAATCTCTACGCCATCACATTGCCCGCGAGCCGATAGCGCCATTCCAAGGCTCTGCCGCCTTTCGCGCGGATGCAGAACTCGATTTCCGATAGCAAGTGAGTCCGGGACGCGATGCTGGACGCTCAGGCTTGACCGCGTGCTCTTTGCGCCGTTGTCATTCCGCCAAAGACGCGCTGGGCGAAGCAGTGCGGCCTTCCTGCTCCAGCCTCAGCCCCGCCCGCTCGGCCGCCGTGGTGACCACCGGAAGTGAAGCGCCGTTATGGCATATTGAGCGATCTGAAATGATTTTCCGGGTTACTATTGCGAGCGAAAGCTCCTTCAGCCTACCGACACCGGAAGTATGTTGGCTAAGTAACAGCGGCAGACGCATAATCTTCCACGTCTGTTAGCTGCGAGAACCCGCCGCACCGTATCGCAGGATGAAGGCCAGGAACAGATATTGCCAAGGCTTCCATTTATCATCTAGTAACAAGCACGCTCACCGCCAAGCCAACAGAAAGACCGTTTCTGGTGTGGGTTGTGGAAAGAGGACAGCAGCATGGAAGAGCAGAACAGCAACGACGGTCTGAGCCGGCGTCGATTCCTGGAGCGTAGCTCCGCTTTGTTGGCCGCTGCAGCAAGCCTGCCGTTGGTGGCAGCCGCACAGCAGTCTGCGGATAAAAACGGCGACACGCACACCGGCGTAAACGAGCGTCAGCCCGGGCCTGACACCAAGGCACTCGACGCGATGGAGATGGACTCGGCATATCCGCCGATGACGGACTCGGGCGGTCAGCCTCCGTTCAAGTACCCGTTCTCGTTTGCGCACAAGCGCATTGAAGAAGGCGGGTGGACGCGCCAGGTCACGGTGCGCGATCTGCCGATCTCGAAGAAGATGGCCGGCGTAGAGATGCGCCTGGTCTCGGGCGGCATTCGCGAGCTGCACTGGCACGTAGGTGCGGAATGGGCCTTTATGACGGCCGGCAGCGCACGCATCACCGCTGTGGACCAGCAGGGCCGCGCATTTGTGGAAGACGTGAACGAGGGCGATCTCTGGATCTTCCCCGGCGGCATTCCACACTCCATCCAGGGTCTCGGCCCCGATGGCTGCCAGTTCCTGCTGGCGTTCGACGATGGCAACTTCAACGAGTTTGAAACCTTCCTGCTCACCGACTGGCTCCACCACACGCCCAAGAGCGTGCTGGCGAAGAACTTCGCAACCACGGAAGAAACATTTGCCAATGTGCCGAAGCGTGAACTCTTCATCTTCCAGCGCGACCTGCCTCGGCCGCTCGCTGAGGAAAAGAAGCAGGTCTATGCACAGACCGGGCCCGTGCCGAACAGCTTCGCGTTCTTCACCGGCAAGATGCAGCCCACCAAGGTCACGGCAGGCGGCAGCGTCAAGATCGTCGATCGCAAGAACTTCCCGGCCAGCAATATCGCGGCGGCCATCGTGACGCTCAAGCCCGGCGGCCTGCGTGAGCTGCACTGGCACCCCAACGAAGACGAGTGGCAGTACTACGTCAAGGGCACGGGCCGCATGACGGTGTTTGCCGCCGGTGGTCACGCACGCACCATGGACTTCCACGCGGGCGACGTCGGCTACATCGACAAGTCGGCTCCGCACTACATCGAGAACACCGGCGATACGGACCTGGTCTTCCTGGAGATCTTCCCGACGCCCGAGTACCAGGACATCTCGCTTGGCGAGTGGCTCGCGCACACGCCTTCGCGGCTGGTGAATGAGCACCTCGGCACAGGCGAAGAGTTCCTCGGCAAGATCAACAAGAAGGAAGCCGTGATCACGCCCGAGTAAGTGCTGCCGCAACACGCTGTGAAGAAAGGAGTCTGCCGCAGGCCGGCTCCTTTCACTTTTCCTGATTCCGAAAGGTTCCCCCATGCCCTCGATGTTGCGTTGTGCGACTGCCATGCTTGCCTTGCTCGCCGCACTGCCGGCGCTTGCGCAGCGCGAGATGTACCCAAAGAAAGAAGGCGTGCCGCAGCCGCTGCAGTGGCACACGCTGCCCAGCTGGATGTCGATCGACATGGAGCTGCGGGGCCGTCTCGAAGACCAGACCGCGTTGAACTACGTCAACGACAAAGAACGCATGTATGTGCTGACCCGCGCACGCGGCGGCCTCACGGTGCGGCCGCTTTCCTGGCTCACCGGCTACCTGCAGTTCCAGGACACGCATGCACTTGGCTTGCCCCTGCGCGACGTTGCGGCCAACCAACGCGATGTGTTTGATCTGCGCCAGGGCTATCTCAACTTCCACTACAAGCCTTTGCAGTTCATCGCCGGGCGGCAGGAGTTGAAGTTCGGCGACGAGCGCGTGGTGGGTATCAGCGACTGGACCAACAACAGCCGCACCTGGGATGGCTTCAACCTGCGCGTCGGCGACAAGAACCGCGTCGACATCTTCAGCACCTCGGTCGTGACTGTGCACCCAACCAGCCTCGACACGCATGGGGCGGGGCTCACCTTCCACGGAGTGGAAGCAAACCTCACCACGGTGGTCCCCAAGACCACGATCGCCCCCTTCGTGCTGGTGCGTGCCGTGCCCCGCGTGACCAGCCAGCAGAAGATCGCCGGCACCGAGACCGAGGTGACTTTCGGCAGCTACTATGAGACCAAGCTGCCTTTCGGCTTTGACTCCTCCGGCACCGGCGACCTGCAGCGCGGCAGCTACAGCAACGACTCGATCCATGCCGGAGCCGCGATCATCCGCGGCGGCTACGCGATCGGTACCGTGCCGCTCAAGCCGCACATCGAGGGCGAGTACGACTACGCCACCGGCAACCCTCACACCAATGCCCAGCGCATCGGCACCTACGACCAGCAATACCCCTCCAATCACAATGCCTTCGGCCTGGTTGACCTGTTCGGCTTCCAGAACATCAAGCAGGACCGGCTCAACTTTTCGCTCGCGCCCTCAACCAACTTCCTGCTGCTCTTCCAGGGCAGTTCGCTGCACGTGGCCTCCACGCGCGACGGCGTGTACAGCAGCAGCGCGGCCAGCGTTGTAACGGCACCCACCGCCGGCTTCGCGCACGACGGCATCGGCAGCGAATTCGACGCCTCGGCGAAGTACATCTTCCATAAGTCGCTCGTGACCAACGTCGGCCTGGGTCACTTCTTCCCCGGCTACGTGATGACCAGCACCAGCCACCGCGCGCCGCTGACGCTTGCCTACTTCCAGCTGACTTACCGCTTCAAGGTCGACAAGGATGCGGCCACCGCGAAGTAGCGTCATTGCGTCCATGCATAGTTTGGGTGCGGCAAACAGATTGAGGCAGCGCTCCCCTGGCAAGAGGCAGCGCTGCCTCTTGCTTTTGTACGATCCGCATCGGATCTTCCAGCGAGGGCTCGCGCTCCGTTAAACTACAAGCTCTGCCTACGAGCCGCCGCATGCCAGCCGAGATCATCCTCCAGCCAACGCCCGCTGTACTCCTGCACAAGCGCGCGCACCTTGCCACCGTTCGCACCACGCTTGCTGAACGCGAGGCGGAGCTTGCCCAGTTGCGCGCCCAGCTCACCTCGTTCGAAGGCAGGTATCTGCGCCAGGTAGGCGTGCTCTATGCAGAGCTCGACGAACTGGAAGCCCGCATTGCCGAGCGCGAGGTCGATCTGTACGAGTCAGAATCCGCCCGGCAACATGCGAAGGAGGTCCGCCAGCGCGCGCAGGAAACGCATGACGCTGCCTTTGGCCACGCGATCGAAGCCGAGGAGTTCGATCCACCGCCTAGCCTCAAGACCCTCTTCCGCGATGTTGCCAAGCGCATCCATCCTGACTTTGCGCGTGACGACGCCGAGCGCACGTACTTTACGCTGCTGATGGCGCGCGCCAACCAGGCCTACCGACGGGGCGACGCCGACGCCCTGCAGGCATTGCTGGACGATTACCGCGAGATCAACGCCACGATCGCCGGCGAAGGCACTGAAGCCGAGCTTGTGCGGCTCACGCGCCAGGTACAGCACGCGGAGCGCGACATCCACAATCTTGAAGCCGAGCGGCACACACTGCTTGCCGGCGAGATCGCCCAGCTGCACCTCGACGCCGAGGCCGCCGCCCGCGAGCATCGCGACCTGCTTATCGAGCTGGCTGCCAACCTGCGCGAGCAGATCGCCGACGCCCAGCATCGCTTCGAACGCATTGACCGCCAGATCCGTGCCCATGGCCGATAACTCCGAGTCGAACACCACGCCGGGCCTGCAGCATGTCGCCACGGGTGCGGGGCTTTCGCTGCACTCCGCGCGCTCCGGCATCTTTGCGCGCGGGCGTCGCGATGCTGCCAGTGCCGCGGCAAACGCGCACTACGCACAGGCCGCGGCCCTGTACAACGCCGGTAGCTTCGCCGAAGCCGCGGCAAGCTTTGCGCTCGCTGCCGGAGACGGCCACGCCGAGTCGCAGTACCTGCTCAGCACCCTGTACGACCAGGGCAAGGGCGTGCCGCAGGACGATGCCCAGGCTGCCCACTGGGAGCGCAAGGCCGCCGAGCAGGCACATGCTTACGCACAGGCCAACTTGAGCTTTCGCTACTACGCAGCCGGCGACTACGCGGAGGCCTTTGCGTGGTGCCAGCGCGCCGCATACAGCCAGCTTGCCTGGGCCCAGTACAACCTTGGCCTTATGTACCGCAAGGGCGAAGGCGTTGCGCAGAGCGACGTGGAAGCAGCGCACTGGTACCGCCTGGCTGCCCACCAGAACTTCCCGGAGGCCCAGCAGAAGCTCGCGGACCTGTACTACTTTGGCCAGGGCGTAGCGCGCAGCTACACCGAGGCAGCTGCCTGGTATCGCAAGGCAGCCGAGCACGGCAACGCCGAGGCACAGTTCCAGCTCGGCTATCTTTACGCGATCGGCCAGGGCGTTGAGCCGGACTACACCCAGTCGCGCCACTGGACCCGGCAGGCTGCGCTGCAGGGCCATGAGCAGGCAGTGCGTGAGCTTCGACGTCGCCAGTACCGCGACCCCTGAACGACAGCTTCGCGCGAACCCTCTCGCACAGAAGCACAGAAGCACTGCGGCAGCGTTGCGAAATGAGCGATTGCAGCCACTGTTGTGCGCGCTGCGTCAAGAGCACCCTGCGCACAGGTACGCCGCGCGTGTACCATTCCTTTCCTCTCCAAAACAAAGTGGCCGCACCTGTCGCAGGGCGGCCGCTTTTGTCTTGCAGCAGAAGAGCCCTTCTTAGTGCGCGTACTCGACCTTGAGCGACAGGATCTCGTACGGGTGAATGGACACACTGGCAACGCCCGCGCTGACCGGCACCGCAGCGCCACTCTCGTTCTCCATCAGGTTGGTGATGGAAGCGCCAGTGGCACCGGGCGGCAGCGTCACATGCACCTGCGCAGCCTTGCCCGCGGACTCGTACATACGCACGATCAGCGCGTTGCTGTCCTCGGCCTTCTTGATCGCGGTGACGATCACGTCGGCTGAATCCACAGACGCGTAGCTATGCGTGGCTGCCATGCTGCCCGTGTGTGGCGCTACCTGCGTCGCCATCAACGGATAGTTCATGTTGTAGCCATGCTCGACCGTTGCCGCTTGCTTCCAGTCGCCTGCGTGCGGATACAGCGCATACGAGAAGTGCTGCATGCCCTGGTCTGCCTCAGCGTCCGGCGACGTGGGCGAACGCAGCAGCGTAAGCCGCAGAAGGTTGCCCACGCCGTCGTAGCCATACTTGGAGTTGTTCAGCAGGCTGAAGCCATGCTTCCCATCGCCTTCATCGGCCCAGCGTAACGCCGGCACCTCGAAGCGCGCTTTCTCGAAGCTGTTGTTACGCGTCGTGGGTCGCTCGATCGAGCCGTACGGAATTTCGTACGTCGCGTGATCGCTCGTAGCCGCCAGCGGGAACGCTGCCTTGAGCAGGATGTGCCGCTCGCGCCAGTCCACGTCCGTCGTCACCAGCGCGTGGTCCGCACCGGCATACAACGCGATCTCCTGCGTAAAGCTCGAGGCCTGCCACTTACGCTTCACACGAATCACCGCGCGCATAGGCGAGTGCTCTACGAGTTCCACCGAGTCCACGTTGTGGATCAGCGTCGGCGCCACATCGTAGGTGCCGGGGTCGATATTCCACGCATCGTAGTCCTTCGGCTTATCGGTGAACGCCTGCAACTCGTTGCCGCAGCCACCAGGCGCAAATGTTTCGAACTGCGCCTTCTTGTCAAACAGGCTCGTGATGCAGCCCGTCGCCTTGTCGACGCGCACACGCACCGCGTCGTTCTCGATCGTGAGCCCATCGGCTTTCATATCGCTTGCGAAGTCGCGCTTGCCGGGCACCACGTGCAGCACCGTGTATCCAAGCGAAGGCACTCCCTCGGCGCGTGCCAGCAACCGGAAGCCATTCGTCTTGGCATCACTGGCGATTATCTGCGACGGCACCACGTGTCCATCCGCATCGACAACAGACACGTCACTCGTCGCCTCGGGCATCTGCACATCCAGGCTGACGACCTCCGAGCGCTTCCAGGCGAGCGGGTTCCACACCAGCACCGGCACACCCTGCTTGCCGCGCGTATCCACCTGCGCATCCAGCGTCTTCAAAGAGGCCTCGGCGATCTCGCCTGTTTCCTGGCGGACCGTGTCGAACTCTTTTTGCGCATCGCGATAGATCACGCCAATACCCGAACCCGCGGCGAGGTCGTGGAAGTCATTGAACGTAATCTTCTTCCACGCATCGGTAAACGTGTCGGTGGGGTACGTACTGCCGCCAAGCCATGCCAGCGAAGCAAACTTCTCCGCGTCGAGGGTTTCGATCTCGCTGTTGCGCATGTTCTCTTTGTGCTTGGCCTGCGTGGTGTAAATCCCGCGGTGGTACTCCAGGTACAACTCGTCATTCCACGTCGGAATGTTGATCGCGCCAGCCGCAGGAGCAGCAGGATAGGTATAGCCGGCGCCCTGTCCAAGCGCAGCGTAGTTCCACGTTTTGGAGTCGGCGGCAATCATCGGGCGCACCTGCTTGAAGTAGCTGTCCGCCGTGCCAAACTCCATCTTCGGCGCGATAGCTTCTGGCTTTGCCCAATGCATGCCCTGGTCGAGCATGGCGCGCGTGGGTCCTCCACCATGGTCGCCCACACCATACAGGTCCAGCATGCTGGGCAGCCCTGGCGCCTGCTTGCGGGCCGTGGCAAAGTCCGTCGAAAGACGCAGCGGCTCCAGCGACTGGTTGCCATAGCCATGCGGGAAGTACGTCAGCACCTTGCTGCCATCGGGCGACTGCCACCAGAAGAGTTTGAACGGCAACTGGTTGGTGTCGTTCCACTCCATCTTCTGCGTCACAAATGTGTCGATGCCCGACTTCTTATAGATCTGCGGCAACTGCCAGTTATAGCCAAACGAATCCGGATTCCACCCGATATGCACGTCCACGCCGTACTGCTTCATATAGAAGCGCTTACCGATCAGGATCGAGCGCACCAGCGACTCGCCGTCCGGCAGGTTCAGGTCAGGCTCAACCCACATGCCGCCGACGATCTCCCAGCGGCCGGCCTTGATCTCCTGCTTGATCTGGTCGTTCAACTCAGGATACTTTTCCGCGATCCACTCGTTGTACTGTGCGGCTGACTGCGTGTAGGTGTACTGCGGGTACTCGTTGAGCAACTGCGCCGCGGTGCCGAAGGTGCGCCGCACCACGTCCACGGTCTCGGTCGCCGGCCACAGCCATGCTGCATCGATATGCGAGTTGCCAACCTCGTGGAACGTCGCCTGCTGCAGCATCGGGCGCAGCGCGGCAAGCGTCTGCGAAGCCGTACGCAGCGAAGCATCGAAACGATCCTGCCCCGCGCCTGTGACAGCGTCTGCCGATGCATCGAGCGCATGCACGTCGATCGCGCTGAGTGCCTTGTCCACTACCTTACGATCGGCAGCCGGATCCTTCGAAAGCGTCGGGATCAATGCGAGTGCCGACAACGCCTCGTCGCGCAGGTCGCCGGGGCTTGGCCTGTTCTCGGCGTACTCCACGTGCAGCCGCGCATTAACAAATTTCTTCGGCCCGTCCGTCTGCAGCAGCTTCACCGCCACAAGGATGCGTTCGCCCGGCTTGGCGTGGTCGAACAACACCACAGGTTCCAGGTCAGCGCCCAGCGCCACCCGCCGTCCGTTGAAGTAAACAATCTGCGTCACGTCGCGCTCGGCGTCTGCCTCGAAGCGGAACGAGATCACGGTGCCCGCCGGGCTGTACCCGTGCAGGCTCTTCGGTACCTCGATCCAGCGGCGATACCACACGGCACCCGCGGGCGCTTCGCTCCCGGGCTGCACCACCTGCCAGCCTGCGTCGTCCAGACTCGTCGACTCCGCGTGCGGCAGGTCACCCGCGTGATAATGCCACTCCTTCGCCTCAAACTTGTTCAGATCTCCAAGCCTGTCGATCACCGCGCGGTCCGCGACGGGCAGCGACTCTACCAGTTGCTGCAGTTGCTCGTGATGCTCCTGCGCCTGCAGACCCGGCCCGCTCAGCGTAGCGGCCCACAGCGCGGTGCATGCTGCGGCACGTGCGTTTGTGAAGCGTCGATTGCGTTTGGTTCTGTTCATACGTCGTTTCCTTTCCTGTTTCCGACCCGCGCCGGCATACAGCGCTCGTATCTGGCATTGCGGGCGATCAAACAAAGTGTAGCGTGCTAGCTCACGGCCCGGCAGGCCCTGGCGCAAGGCCGCACTGCCTTCTTGGCACAATTGAACCCCATCATTCCAGACGTCCCGAGACGATCGCTTCCGTCGGCCGCACCCTCACCTGCGCGGGAGTGTGCGCGCCTGTGCGCGACGTCGTGCCGTTTGCACCCACCCTGACGCGCACGCACGCCGGTACTCTTGCACACTGCTGCGGCTGCCCCTCAAGCTAGGGGCAATGAACGGCGACCCCACCTCTCTGCCAGTCCCCGCAGCGCAGTCGTTATTAGCGCCCGGGCAGGCGGAGATCCTTGACGCATCGTCTGATGCCATCGCCACGCTCGACCGCGCATGGAACCTGCGCTACCTGAACCGGCGCGCGCGCGAACTCGTAAGTGCCAGCGGCGACGTGCTCGGCAAAAATCACTGGGAGAGTTTCCCCGACTCCCTGTTCCCCGGCTCTCCATGGGTCGAGCACTACCATCGCGCCATGGATCAGGGGGTACCCTCCGGCTTCGAAGCGTTCTATCCCGCGCCGCTCAACATGTGGCTCGCAATCCAGGCCATGCCCTCGGCCGATGGCATCATCATCTTCTTCCGCGACATCACCGGGCAGAAACACCTGCAGCAGGAGCGTGACGCCACCGCTGCCCGCCTCAACCAGGTGCTTGCGGTCACCACCGACTGTGTCGCCTACATCGACCGCCAGTGGCGCATCACCTATCTCAACGAGCGTGCCAGGCAGATGCTCGTGCCCAGTGGCGATGTGCTCGGGAAAAATCACTGGGAAAGTTTTCCCGCTGCCGTCTTCGCCGGCTCGCCCTTTGTGGAGCATTACCACCGCGCCATGGACCAGAAGCTGCCCGGTCTCTTCGAAGCCTTTTACCCCGCGCCTCTCAACGTGTGGCTCCGCACCGAGGTCCAGCCGGCCGAGGACGGCATCGTCGTGTTTTTCCGCGATGTCAGCGTGCAGCATGCCGAGGCGGAGGAGCGCGCGCTGCTCACCGAGCGACTCCAGATGGCGCTGCATGCTGCCAACAACCTGGGCAGCTGGGACTGGGACATGCCCAACCAACGGCTCTATGCCGATGAGGGCCTGGCTTTCGCTTTTGGCGTCGATCCCGCGGAGGCCAGCAGCGGCACTTCGCTTGAAGCGTTTACCCGCAACATGCACCCGGAAGACCTGCCTCTGGTCATGAAGAAGCTTCGCAATGCCACGCGTACCGGCGAGGAGTA
This sequence comes from Acidipila sp. EB88, assembly GCF_003858395.1. GTDB lineage: Bacteria > Acidobacteriota > Terriglobia > Terriglobales > Acidobacteriaceae > EB88. The sequence continues at coordinate 1,486,168 of NZ_QWEV01000005.1, forward strand.
TTCGGTCGAGTACAGGCTGCGCCGTGCCGATGGAACCTGGCGCTCGGTGCAGGCGCAGGGCCGCTGCACGCTCTCACCTGACGGTGGACCGGTCCGATTCCTCGGCATCGTCTTAGATATCACCAGTCGCAAGGAGTCGGAAGAGACACTGACCCGCCGGGAAGAGCAGCTGCAACTCGCCATGGAATCTGCCGAGCTCGGCATGTGGTCCTTTGATACCGAGCAGGGCGTTCTGATCGCCGATGCCACCACGCAGCGCATCCTTAATGCTCCCGTGCGGCAGGGCACCATCGACTACTGGCTGCAGTTCATCCATCCCGAAGACGCCGACCGCGCCGCCATCCACTTCGACGAAGCGCTCGCCGGTATACGTCCGTACCAGCTCGAATACCGCATCGTGCGCGCCGACGGCATTCGCTGGATCCGATCCAAGGGGCGCGTCGTGGGCCAGCCCGGCTCCGCCCGTCGCATCCTCGCCATCGTTGAAGATGTCACTGAGCAGAAGCAGAAGGATGAAGCACTACGCAACAGCAGCGAGCGTTTGCGGCTCGCGCAGCAGCACAGCAAGATCGCATCGTGGGAGTGGGATGTTGCCGCGGAAAGCTTCCTGTGGAGCGAAGGCAGTGCCATCATCTATGGCCGCCCACCCGAGGAACTTACCTGCCTCTCACAACTTGCAGGCTATGTACACGAGGAGGATCGCGAAGCCGTTACAGCCGCTCTCGACGCGACACTGCAGGGCACGGGCGAGTTCCAGGCGGAGTTTCGCGTCTGCTGGCCCGACAACTCCGTGCATTGGATCCACGCGCACGCCAGGGCCATTCTCTCTCCGGGGAGAATGCCCAATCGCCTGATCGGCATCAGCATGGATGTGACCGAGCGCAAGCTTTCGGAAGCAGCCCTGCTGCAAAGCGAAAAGCTCGCCGCAGTGGGCAGGCTCGCGTCCTCCATCGCTCACGAGATCAACAATCCACTCGAGTCGGTCACCAACCTGCTGTACCTATTGCGCACCATGACGAACGATGTGCAGCGCGAGTATGTAGAGATCGCCGAGCGCGAACTTAGGCGCGTCTCGGTCATCACCAACCAGACACTCCGCTTTCACAAGCAGTCCACCAATCCGTCGACCGCCAGCTGCTCCGAACTCATTGACAGCGCGCTCTCCGTCTACCAGGGCAAGCTCGTGAATTCCAACATAGCCGTGGAGCAGCGCAAGCGCCCGGACTTCCCTATCCTCTGCATGGACGGCGAAATCCGCCAGGTGCTCAGCAATCTCATCGGCAACGCCATCGACGCCATGCATCCGTTGGGTGGCCGCCTGCTGTTACGCAGCCGCAAGGCCACCGACTGGCGCACCGGGAGGCAGGGGATGCGCATCGTCGTCGCCGACACCGGCCCGGGTATGTCCGCCAGCACGGCAGAGCGCGTTTTCGAAGCCTTCTACACCACCAAGGGCATCGGCGGCACCGGGCTCGGGCTGTGGATCTCGAAAGAGATTATCGACCGGCACCGCGGACGGCTCATGGTCCGCACCTCACAGCAGCCACTCCGCAACGGCACGATCTTTGCCCTGTTCCTGCCGTTTGCGCCGCCCCATTGATCTGGCCGCGTGGAGCTCTCGCTTTCATCGCTCCACTGACCTTGCTCTTCTGCTGAATGCCAGCATGGCAAAAACGATGCGCACCTCTGCATACGTTGCAGATGCAGCGGGTCGCTAGTATCCGCTGCACTTATCTAAGTGAGCCCCGTAATGCGATGTGGTTCGTTTCACCTCTTGTATCCAATCATGCTCTTATCTGCGGCCGAAGCCGCCTAAGTCCATTTCATCGAAGCGCCTTAGGGCAGACTGCTGCGGAGCGCAGTCTACGCGGCAAACAACGTGGTTTGCAAGTGCTCCATGGACAGCGACGCTGCTCACACACCAACACCACTGCACAGCCAGAGCGACTTATAACTCATTTGCCATACGTTCAAGGCTGGATGTACTCTCCGGCTCGCGATAGTAAACCCCAGCACTCAGGGGTGAACCCGCACCGAGGACATCCGATGAGTCACAAAAGCAGGATTGCAGTCTTTTCCGAGGCAGTGGAGCGACGTGTTTGTTTTGGCATGGGCGTGGCTCTGGTCGCAGGGTCGCTGTTGCTTTCCACCTCTCCCGTCGCGCTGGCACAGGCAACCACCGGGGATGTGACCGGCACAGTCACGGACAACACCGGCGCTACCATTCCCAATGCCACCGTCACGCTCACCAACCTTGGCACCAACGAAAAGCGCACCGCGCAAACCGGACCCTCCGGCGACTACACCTTTTCCCAGCTGGGCCCAGGCACTTACTCGCTCCAGGTAGCGGAGTCCGGCTTTAACACGCTGATGATCCCCTCGGTCAACGTGGCCGTCGGCGACCGCGCGCGTGAAGACGCCAAGCTGCAGATCGGCTCGGAAGCGACCACCGTGCAGGTGACCGGGCAGACGCCGGCGCTGCAGGCCGATAACTCCGTGCTCAGCACCCTGGTGACGCAGCAGCAGGTGCAGGATCTCCCACTCAACGGGCGTAACTTCATCAACCTCGCGCAAATTGTGCCCGGCGCGAACGAAGGCCCGGGCAACGGCCTCACCAGCGGCGCGCGTCCCGATGACCGCCGCCAGACCTCGTCTGTTTCCGCCAACGGCCAGTCCGAAATTCTCAACGATGAACTGGTGGATGGACTGGACAACAATGACCGCATCATCGGCACCATCGGCATCCGGCCTTCGATCGAATCCATCCGCGAAATCAATATCCAGACCAACACCTACACCGCAGAGGCAGGGCGCACCGCCGGCGCCGTGATCAATGTCATCACCAAGTCCGGCAGCAACACCCTGCATGGTTCCGCGTTTGAGTTCTTCCGCAACGACGTGCTCGACGCGTATCCCTTCCAGTTCGGCGCGCACCTGCCCAAGCCCAAGCTGCGGCAGAACCAGTTCGGCGCTTCCATTGGCGGACCGATTCTCAAAGACAAGCTCTTCTTCTTCGGTGACTACGAAGGTCTGCGCCAGATCCGCGGCACCAATCCCACCGTCAGCCAGGTGCCGACTGCGGCAGAGTACAACGCGCTCCACAGCGGCGATGCCGCGCAGATCCTCGCGCTCGCCCACGGCGGCGACACAACGGGACCCAACGCTGCCAATGGCGGCGTTGATCCCGTCGGTTTGGATTACGCGCTGCTCTACCCGCAATCCAACTCGGCCACCGGCGGCGTGCCCGGCGTTTCCGATGCGTACGTCTCCTCGCCGACCACCTCTCTCACCTCTGACACTGCGGACGGCCGCGTCGACTACCAGTACAGCGCCAAGGACCTGATCTTCGGCCGCTACACCTACAACCGCGTACCCTCCACCAACCCCGGGCTGCTGCCCAACCAGACCGTGGCTGGCGTCAACGTTGCCCCTGGCGGCGCAATCTTCAACTTTTATGGCACCGCCAAGGACGATGCGCAGAACGCGCAGATTAACTACGTGCACACCTTCAACGCAAGCGTGCTGCTCCAGCTCGGCTTCGGCTATACACGGATCAACAACCAGTCGGTGCCTCTCAACTACGGCACCGCGGTGAATACGGCGTTCGGCCAGCCCGGCATCAACATCGACCAGTCCACCTCCGGTCTTGCGCCCACCAGCGTCAGCGGCTTTGCCGATCTCGGCGACGGCGCCTTTATCCCGATCGTGGATATCAACAACACCTTTCAGGAGAACGGCTCGGTCACCATCAATCGTGGTGCGCATAGTTATAAATTTGGCGCGAATCTCATCCGTCGCCAGGCCACCAACGCGCAGAACAACTACGGCAACGGAGACTACACCTTCAATCCATTGCAGGGCGACGTGAACGGGCTTGCAGCGCTGCTGCAGGGCAACTTCCAGAGCGTGCAGCGCTCCACCAGCATCATTCCGCCGCACTGGCGCACGTGGGAGCCCGGCGCCTTTGCGCAGGATGACTGGCACGTCAACTCCAAGCTCACGCTCAACATCGGCGTGCGCTACGACGTGTTCACGCCCTTTACCGAGGTACACAACGCGCTCTCCAACTTCGATCCCGCCACCGGCACCATCATCCTCGCCAACGTGAATGGCACAAACCAGTACGCGGGCCTCAACCCCACCTGGACCAACATCGCGCCGCGCATCGGCTTCGCCCTGACCCCGGCTCCCGGCTTTGTTCTCCGCGGCGGCTACGGCATGTCCTACTTCCCGGAAAACTACACGTCCAACTCGTCACTCAAGGCGCAGCCGTTCGTATCCAACTACAACTGCAACAACGGCGCCTGCCCGGTCAACCCGGCTACCGGCGTCGCGCCTACCCGCTTCTTCCAGGGTGTGCCGCTGCCGGTTGCAGAGAGCGCGACTAATCCCACCGGCAACATCAACGACGTGGTGGATCCGGGCTTCCGCACCTCCTACGCCGAGCAGTTCAACCTCACGGTGGAAAAGTCCTTCGGCGCCAACGTCTTCCAGGCCAGCTATGTCGGCGTGCTGGGCCGGCATCTCGCGCAGATCTCCAATGACCGCAACGCGCCTGCGCTGGTGTCAAACTCCACGTTGAACACGCTGGCCGCGCAGCAGGGCTCCACGCCTGCCGCGGTATACAACACGCTGCGTCCCTTCTACGCCCAGCTGCCCGGCGTACAGAACATCGGGCAGTACCAGAGCGGTGGATCGTCCTCCTACAACGCACTTCAGCTCCAGCTCACGCGACGCACCACCGCGGGCCTGACCGTGGGTGCCAACTACACCTATGCGCATGCCCTCGACAACGTGCTTGGCTTCTCCAACGAAGTCAATGACGGTTACGGTGCTATCCCTTCCCAGCTCAGCAGTGTTGAGTACGGCAACAGCGATCTCGACATCCGCCAGCGCGGAGTGGTCACCGCCAACTACCAGCTGCCCTTTGGCAAGAACCTGCACGGCATCGCCGCTGCCGCAGGCAAAGGCTGGCAGGCTAATACGCTGCTCGCATGGTCAACGGGACAGCCCTTTACCGTGATCACCTCGCAGGGCATATCCGGCACCTCCAATGCCGCAACCGCGGGTCGTCCCAACATGCTGCGTGGCGCAAAGGTCGACAACCCGAGCATCGAACGTTTCTTCGATGCGACCGCTTTCGCACCGCAACTCTCCGGCACGCTTGGCTCTGAGCAGCGCAACCCGCTGCACGGCCCTGATTACCGCCATGTTGACTTCTCGCTCTTCAAGTCCTTCCCGGTTGTGCACGAGTCCACGATCGAGTTCCGAGCCGAGTGCTTCAACATCACCAACGTCACGAACTTTGCCAACCCCAACGACACGATCCAGGTCACGCCTTCCGCTGCCAACCCGGATGTCTACACCGTGACTCCCAATAACATCGGCACCATCACCGGCACCTCCGCCAACTACAACCCGCGGCAGATTCAGTTCGCGCTTAAGTACGAGTTCTAGCCAGCACAGAAGCAATGCAAGAGGCCCGGCGATAAAGCCGGGCCTTTTGCTGTCTCGATGCGCAACCGGCCTGCCTGTGACCAGTCCGCATGACGCTTCCAGACAGGTCGAATTTGCAACTACGCTCGTTGCCTACGCGATCAGCCCATGCCGTCTGCTGGCGCTGGCAGCAACAAACTCAACCATTGGCAGCCCGGAGAGAACCGTGCGCCTCACAAGAAGCTGGAGGCTTCGCTACGGCCTGGCCTGGGAGAGCCCCCCAAGCACAATGCCGGCTGGGCCCTTGCTACCCTCGCCGGAGGCCGCAGGCGGCGCAATCTCAGCTTGGGGCCTTGTGGGTCGCACCGGGGGACTCTGCAACAGGCGCGCCAGCATCGCAAACAACTCCGGCGGCCGGTACGCTCCCTTTAAAAAGCACGCATCTGCCAGCAACGAAAGCATCTCCGGTCCGTCGGCGATGCGTGGGTCGCCCGAGACCACCACCACCGGGATTGCGGGGTATTCGCGACGAAGTGCCGGCAACAGCTCACCGCCCGCCGGCATGGGGATATGCAGGTCAGAGATAATCAGGTCCGGCAAATGGCTTTCCAGGATGGCCATGGCCTGCTGGCCGCCCTCGGCGCAAACCACTTCGTAGCCCTGGCTTTCGAGCAAGAGCTTGCCAATCATGCGCAGTGTAGGGTCGTCGTCGATGAACAGGATCGTGGACTTCGGGTTCTGCATAGGCTCCTGCTGTCACTTTTCGCGCTGCGTCTGCGAAGGACAACACTCTCATTTTCGCCGGAACAGCCCGGCGCCGGGTGAATGGATCCTGTCCCGGTCGCCCCTCGGTAACTACACTTTCCATCGCGCGGAAAAACACCCGTCGCCTTACTGCACCACGCGGCCACCCGCTGCCGCGGCAAACTCCCACACGCCGGACCCGACCGTGTCCTGCCGCAACCCGTCCACCCGCTGCAGGTTCACATGTTTGCCATTGCGTTCCAGCGCGCCGCTCGCTTCTTCCGGTAGGCGCACTGTCGCCGTCGTGTTCGGCGGCACCACCACGCGCAGTCGGAAACCCTCCGCGCCCAGGCTCCAGTCCGTGGTGATCGCGCCATACACCGACTGGTACGTGGCCCGGAGTTGCGGCAGGTGCGCATCCGGGTGCGGGCTGACCAAGATGTGGTGAAACGCCGGGTCCTTCGGGTCCACGTCAATTCCCGCTGCCCTGCGGTACACCCACGCCATCACCGAGCCGAACGAGTAGTGGTTGTACGAGTTCATCGATGGGTCACCCGTGTCGCCGTTCCAGCGCTCCCACCACGTGGTCGCTCCCTTGCTCACCATGTAGCCCCACGACGGGTAGGTCGTGCTCAGCAACAGTGTGTACGCCACGTCCGTGCGGCCGCCTTCATCCAGCACCGTCATCAGGAAAGGCGTTCCCAGGAAGCCTGTTGTCAGGTGGTTATCGTGCGCGGCGATGTTGGCCGCCAGCCGGTTCACCATCCCCTTGCGCATAGCCTCCGGCGCCAGCCCCGCGTACACCGTCAGCACATACCCGGTCTGCGTGTCGCCTGCCACCGTGCCGTCACTGTGCACATACGCAGCCTGGTAGGCCTTGCGGATCTGCAGGTACAGCCGCGCGTATTTTGCCGCATCCGCAGGCCGACCGATCGCCGTGGCCATCTGCTGCATCTGCTGCGCAACGATCGCCCAGTACGCCGTCCCTACCAGGTCACCCGGCGTGTGTGGATCGGGTGCCAGCCAGTCGGCGTAGTTCGGCCCCAGCTTGTTCTTGCGCACGAAGTCCGGGTTGCTGGCAAGGATGAAATCCATCCACCGCTCCATCGCCGGCCACGAGCGCTTCACAAGCGAGGCATTGCCATACTGCAGCCACGTGGCATAGGGCACCAGCACGCCCGCATCGCCCCAGCCCGGCGCGCCTGTGTGCTCCACGCCCTGCAACAGGTCCGGCGAAATGTTCGCAAACGCCCCGTTCGGATCCTGCGCATCGATCACGTCCTGCATGTACTTGTTCGAGAACGCGTCCGTGTCGAAGTTATACGCACCGGTCCGCCAGAACACGCCCGCATCGCCCATCCAGCCCATCCGCTCGTCCCTCTGCGGGCAGTCCGTCGGGATCGACACAAAGTTTCCACGCTGCCCCCACAGCCCCAACTGGTCCATCCGGTTCAACAGGTCGCTCGCCGAGGAGAACTCCATCGCAGGCTTTGCCGGCAGGCTGTTCCATACCTGGCCCTCGAGCGTCTCGAGGCTGGGTGCGCCCGGCAGCCCTGAAACCTCCACGTAGCGAAAGCCGTGAAAGGTGAAACGAGGCGTCCAGAGCTCTTGGCCGTCACCCGACAGGATGTAGGTATCGGTGGCATCGGCATCGCGCAGGTTCTCCGTGTACACGGTACCGTCGGGGTTCAGCCGCTCGGCAAAGCGCAGCCGCACCGTCGTACCGCGCGGACCCTGCACCCTCAACTGCACCGCGCCCACCATGTTCTGCCCCATGTCGAACACCGTATCTGTCACAGCGTCTGTGCCCTTACCCGCCATCACCTGCGTCATGCCTGTGGGCGTCACCGTAAGCTGCCTGCGAATCAGCAGGTCCGGTTGCGCACTGACCGTGATCGCCGCGGCAGCAGGGTCGGCCACCGCGTTGCTCCACTGCCTTGCATCCTGCTCGTTTGCGCCGCTTCCGCCCGGCGTGTCCCAGCCTGGGAGCGCCCGTCTCGCATCGTACGTCTCGCCGCCGTAAATCTCCGCCGCGAGTACCGGCGCAGGTGCCGCATGCCAGTCCGGGCCGCTCACCACGACCTGCCGCGTGCCGTCCGCATACTGCAGCTCCAGCTGCGCGCGCAAACGGTCGGCCCCGGGGAACAGCCGCGTGCCCGACCATAGCAGCGGGCTGCCATGCCAACCGGCTCCAAGCTCCGCGCCCAGAACGTTCGCCCCGCTCTGCACCAGCCGGGTCACGTCATACGTCTGGTACAGCACGCGCTTGCGAAAATCCGTAAAGCCCGGCGTCAGCACGGCGTCACTCACCGGCTGCCCATTCACCGTGGCCCGGTAGCTGCCCAGCGCCGTGATGTACAGGCGCGCCTGCGCCACAGCGCCATGCGTTGTGAAATCCGTCCGCAGCAAGGAAGCACTCGACACGATCCGATCGGGCGTCGGCGCTGGCGAAGAGCGATCCGTACCTACGCCGAAATGTTGCTCCGCCAGCGGGCCTACGACCTTGACCGCCTGCCACGGCCCCATCACCGGCTTCTGCTCCGGCCCGGGCGCAGCGGCCTGCGCGGACTTTTCCATCGGCACCACCGTACGCGCTTCCCAACGCTCGCCCCCGGTCACCAGCCAGCGATCTGCATCCGCCCCGCTGCCACCCACCTGCACCGCCGCGGCCATCGCCATGCGCACGGTCGTGCCCGGGTCGCCGCCCGGCGCCGCCACCTTGACCACGATGTGGTTATCACCCACGTGCAGCCGGTCGCCAATCTCCTCCTGGTCGAACGAGCCCCACGCTTCCTTGTGACCGGTCCGCACCCCATTCACGGTAGCCGCGAAATCGCCGCCCGATAACACGTGGAGGCTCGCCTCCTGCGGCAGCCGATCGATATGCAGGGTCGTGCGAAACTCAGCAACCGTGCCCGGCGCTACGTGCTCCACGTCGCCGCCCTTCAGCCACAGCCACTGCATCTGTTGCATTGCCTTTGCCTGGCGCGGGTCTTCCCGCCTGATCCACTGTGCCTGCCAGTCCGCGGGGGAAAGCAGCCCCATCTCCCACACCGCCGGCTCTGTCGCCATCGCCGAGTGTCCCTGCGCGTCCCACACGCGCACCTGCCAGTAGCAGCGCTCGCGCGAGCGCAGGACTGGTCCCCCGTATGCGATATCCACGGAGCGCGCACCCACGCGGCGTCCACTGTCCCACACATCGGCCTGTCCCGCACGCAGCTTCTCTGGCGTGCTGGCAACCAGCACCTCGTACGCTGCCTGCTTCCAGTTGCGCGCGGTCGCATCGCTCTGCCACGACAACGCAGGCTGTGCCGTATCAATCCCCAGCGGGTCCTTCAACCCGTTCACCGTGAGGTGCACAGGCTGTGCTTCCCCATGGGCAGCCAGCAACGCGGGTGCAGCAGCAAAAGCGAACAACGTGAATGCGCGGAACAATCTCGACATGCCGCTACTCTAATCGCCTGCCGGCTCATTGGGAATCGCGCATGCTCGCCGCGCCACGACCAACAGCGCACGCGCCGTCACGGTCAACCACCGCGCGGGGCCGCCAGCGGAGCGCAAACACCCGCAAGGACCGCACGAAGCCGCGGCCCTTTGCGCCCATCTGCACCAACCGGCTTAGTGCCCGCTGCCCACATCGTCATGCAGGTGATAGTTCGGGTACGGCGGCACCGGTGGCTCGCTCACCGGATGCTCCTTCAACTGCTGCACCACCACAGCGACCGCGCGCTCCAGTTGCATGTCGTGCCCCGCAGCCTCGTCCTTCGGCAGGTCCTCGACCTCCACGTCCGGCGCAATGCCGTGGCCCTCTACCTCCCACGCGCCGTTGAGCCCGTAGATCGCGTACCGGGGCGCCGTGACGCTGCCCCCATCCAGCAGCGTCGGGTAGCCGCCAATGCCCACCAGGCCGCCCCATGTATTGGTCCCGACCAGCGTGCCCAGGTTGGCCTTGCGGAAGTACCAAGGCATCGCATCGCCGCCCGAGCCCGCCGACTGGTTGATGATCATCGCCTTGGGCCCAAAGATCGCGCCCACCGGGTCCTGCATCGGCTTGCCGTCGCGCTCGATCGCGCCGCTCATCCTCACGCGGCGCAGCACGTCCGTCACGTAGTCCGCGATCAGTCCGCCCTCGTTGTACCGTTCGTCCAGCACCACTGCCTGCTTGTCGAGCTGTGCGTAAAAGTAACGGTTAAAGTTGCTATAGCCCGCGCCCGCCGTGTTCGGCATGTAGATGTACGCCACCTTGCCGCCCGACAGCTCACCTGCCTTGCGGCGGTTGCTCTCGATCCAGTCCAGGTTGCGCAACCCGTGGTCTGAGGCCGTCGGCACCACCGTGACATCGCGTCCATCGCTGCCATCGCGCTTCCTGCTCACGCGCAGCACCGTCTGCTTTTCCGCCGTGCCGTCGAAGAAGCTCTCAAGGTTATCCTCCGCGTGCAGCTCGCGGCCGTTCACCGCCAGCAGGTACTCTCCTTCTTCCACCTGCACACCCGGCACCGTCAGCGGTGCACGCAATCCCGGCGTCCAGTTCTGCCCGTTGTAGATTTTGGCGAACTTATACCGGTCGCCGTCCACCGCGTAGTCCGCACCCAGCAGGCCCGGCTTGGGCGCGTCTTCCGGCGCATGCGGCGGCCGCACAAACATGTGCCCGATCTCGATCTCGCCCAGCATTTCATTCGAAAGGTAGGTAAACTCCGCACGCGAGGCTACGTTGTCCAGGTACGGCTGGTACTTGGCTTCGATCTTTGCGAGGTCCAGCCCATGCAGGTGCGCGTCGTAGAAGAAGTCGCGCTCAATGTGCCATGTCTCGCGATACATCTGCCGCCACTCCGCACGCGGGTCCACCACCGCCACCATGCCGCCGTTGTTCACCGGCTTGCCCGGTGCCGCATCCGGCGAGCCCGGCTTCAGGTCGCCTGCCGGCACGATCCACCAGTTTTCGCCGCGCCCGTACAGCACTTTGTCGCCGTCAAACGTCACCTCGAAGGCGTCCAGGCCGCCCAGCATCTCCTCGGTGAGCCGCTTCTCGGTGGTAAATCGCCAGAGCGAGCGAATCGGCGTGCCTCCGTTCTCCGAAGCGCGCCCCACCGGCCCACCCTCCGCCAGGTACAGCACACCGGTCTTGCCCACCCACAACCCGCCGTAGTTCCGCGGCGGAATCGGCAACGCCAGGATGCGGTTGCCGATCCCCGCGAGATCAATCACGGTCGGCTCGGTCTTCTTGGCTTTGTCGTCCTTCTTCTCGCCAGCCTTGTCCTTGTCTCCGGCCTTGTCGTCTGCCTTGTCAGTGCTCTTATCCCCGGCCTTCGCGTCCTTTCCGTCATCTCCTTTTGAAGAGTCTTTGTCGGCGTCTGCTTTCTTCTTGTCGTCCTTGCCTTCCTCATCGCTCTCAGGCGGCACCGGCGATGCACCATCCTTGCCAAGCACCACCACGTACACGCCGCTGTTGGTCGCCTGGTCCAGCGACGACAGGTCAATGCCCGCATTTGAAGGGCCGCTGTTGGTCGATGCCTGGAAGTACAGCCACTTCCCGTTCGGATCAAACACCGGCGACGCCGCATTGCTCATCCCATCGGTGATCTGCGTCGCCTGGTGCGTTGTCATGGAGTAGAAAAACACTGCATGCTGCTCGTTCTCGAGGTCGCGCGTGTATGCAATCCAGTTCGAGTCCGGCGACCACGTGATCTCAAAGCTCGTACCAAAACTTCCCCGCAGTCCCTGGTCGATCTTGACCGGCTTGCCGCCCGTTGCGTCCACCACCCAAAGCACCATGTGCTTGTCGTAGAACGCGATGTGCTTGGAGTCCGGCGACCAGTGCGGGCTGTAGTAGAACGAGGCCCCCGGTCCCAGGTCGATCACTTTCGCCGGCGCCAGCCCGCTCTGCTCCTGGATCATCAGCTGGTACTCGCCCGAAGCATCCGAGAAGTACGCGATCGACTTGCCGTCCGGCGACCACGCCGGGTCCCGCTCCGCTGAGCCCGGCGCATGCGTCAGGTCGCGCGTGTCACCCTTCTCCGCAGGCACCGTGAAGATCTCGCCATGCGCTTCCACCGCTACGCGCATGCCGGTCGGCGACAGGGACACGTTCTGCACTTCGCCCACCGCGATCTTCTGCAGCGCGGGCTCAAGCGCCGGCAGGTCGCCGCGCACCATCACCGGCACCACATGCTCCTGCTTGCTTGTGAGGTCGTACAGGTGCAGCGAGCCGAATTGCTCGTACACCAGCGCGCCGGGCCCCGCGCTCAGCGTCTTCAGGTCGAAGCCCTTGTTCTCGACCACCTGCTCCACGGCCTTGTCCGCAGTGTCATACCGGAACAGCGACACCGGGCCATTGCGGTCCGACAGGAAGTACACCGAGCTCCCTTCCCACACCGGGTGCGAGTCATTGGAATGCTCCCTCGGTATCTTCACCAGGTCCAGCGTCTGCAAGTTCACGAGCCACACCGGCGTGGTCTGCCCCCCGCGATAATGCTTCCACGCTGCCTGCCACTGCGCGACTGGCACATACGCCAGCGTGTTGCCGTCCGGCGAGTAGCTGCCGTGGTCCGCGCTCGGCAGCGGCAACGCCACGGGCGATCCCGTGCCATCCGCGTGCATACGAAACAGCTTTGGAAAATCTGAGTAACTCGTGCGCGCCGAGGCAAACAAAACATCCTTGCCACTCGGCGTCCAGCCCACGGCTTCGTTGCCCATGGCGTTCCAGGTCAACCGCCGCGGCACTCCGCCCGATGCGCCTACCAAGTACACGTCTTCGAGCCCATGCTCTCTGGTCGAGTACACGATCTCCGAGCCATCCGGCGAGAAAAACGGGCCTGCATCCACGGCGTTAACCGAGGTCAGCCGCCGCGCCTCACCGCCTTCCTTCGCCACCAGCCAGATGTCATTGCCATATAGAAACGCGATCTGCGTCTGGCTCAGCGAAGGATTCCGCAGCAACAGCGGCGCGGCCGCCGCCACGGCGCAGGACCAACCTCCGAGCATCCCGAGTGACAAAACGCCTAGTCCAAACACACCGCCCCTGCACAACCGCCTGCCTGCCATTCGTCCCATCATGCGTTTATCCTTAGCTCCTGAAATCGCCTACAAAACCAGCCACCGAAGCACCGCCGCCTGCAGTCTCGCAACCACCCACAATGGCCGCGCAGAACTGCGAATCACCCTAGCACGAGGCCAGAGGACGCAGCGGCCAATCTTCAGCGCACAGCTGCAGCGCCGCGCAACAAAAAGGGCCCGCGCGATGCGAGCCCTTTACTGCCGCCGATCTCCGAATAACTACGCAGGCACTTCGTCAATCGACGCCGGCTCGCGCCTGGCAGCGCCTAACTCCTCGCGCCGTTTGGCCGACAGCACTGTATACGCATACAGGCGCGCCCGGTTCAGCGAGCCAAGCGGACGATGCGCCGCCAGAGCATGCGCCGGGCTGAACGACAACCCCTCCACGTACGCCGCGCGCTCCGGCGTGTACGCATCCTGCCGCGGAATCACCAGGCTCGCTACCTGCCGATACGGCGACACATCCTCGGGCCACTCGGCCGTGGCATCCTCGATCGGCATCTTCTCCGCGTCGGTCGCCAGCTGCACGCAGAACGCGTACTCCGCGTCATGCTGCGCCAGGAACTCCCGCACATCCGTCCGCAATCCGTTCTCATCCTTGGGCTCAAACGCCTGGTTGTCGAGTGCCAGCAGTCCCGGTGTGGTCGGCAAAATGCCGAACTTTGCCACGTACGTGCCATAGCGGTAGGGCGTCTGCGAGTAGTACTGCTCGCTCAGCGGGTGTAGAAACGGATGCCCGAAGAAGTCGAGCTTGCCGCTGTTCAACCCCACCGCGTGCAACACCGCGTTGGTGCCGCGAGAGAGATCGCTCACCACGCCCTTGGTCGTGTCCGACAGGTGCGGCGCAATTTCGGCATTCGGCTTAAACGCCTGCAGAAAGCTCCTCGCTCCCGGTGCAATAAATGCCTTGCCCGTATCGAACACAAAGTCCTGGTTCGCCGCGCCCGCGCCGTTCTCCTGGCCTGGGTACTGGAGCAGTTCGCCCGGCACACCCAGTATTTTCATCGCGATGCCGCGTGGCGTCGATACCTTGCGGTCATCCAGTAACTCGCCCGGCGTGTGCGCCAGCCGCACGATCACGTCGTACTCGCGGCCAGCCTTGGCGAATAATCCCTGCGCCAGCTCGGGCGGCAGCTCCTGCGCAACCCTCAACTTCGCCCGCACTACTCCATGCGCTTTGGCATGCGAGATGCGCACCGGCCGCTTGTACTTGGCGTGCACGGTATCTGCGCCATGGCCCATCAACTGCGCAATCTTCTCAAATGTCTCGTGCTCATCGGGCTCAATCGTTTCCAGTGCATCACTGTACGGCAGATAATGCCCGGCAACTTCCGCTAAAAAACTCATGCTTGTTTGTCCTCCCGGCGAGGGCGTCACACACCTCACTGTTTGCTAAGAGGCGCAATCCCGCGGGCGGTTGCACTTACCACTCGCAATCGGCCGCGAAATCGACACGTGCATGCGGCCGGTCGACTCACCCCGCGCACCCGCATAAACGCTCGATGCTTCGGTTCGGATTCCGCCGGATGACGTCGCGCCGCCTGGGCCTGCAGCGCTCTGCTACTCGCCCGGGGTGAGGTTTTCCTTGATCGTCTGCGCCACGTCGTCGATGCAGATTTGCTCGCTTAGCTCCCGCACCTCCTGCGCATTTGCCGCCCGCTCCAGCCCCATCTGCGCCGCTATCTTACGATCCATCCCCAGCACCGCCGTGATCTCCCGCTCGGTCAATAGCAGGATCTGCAGCATCAGGTGATCGCGCTCATCGGCCCGACGGCTCATGCGCGCCTGCCGCATCAGAATGAAGCTCGCCAGCAGGATCGCCTCGAGCGCCACGATCGTATCCAGCAGCCCGAACGGTGCCGGGTCGAAATGCGCGACGTGCGGCACGGGCAGCGTGTTCAGCCCGATCCACACCACGAACAGCAGCACGTGGATGCTCACAAAACCGAGGCTCCCCACAAAGGCCGCAATGGAATCGCCAATGCGCTCCGTCCTGGTCCGCTTGGCCAGGAACTCCTGCTCGTGCTTGGCAATCAGGTCTACGTGTTCCTGGATATGGGTCAATGACACAGCGAAGCACACTCCTTGAGAGACCACCAGGCGACAACCTGATCGAGTACGGTTACAAATACAACGGTCAGCGGCGACCCGCGTCCACCCTGGCGATTGCAGCTGTCGCCTTCAGGCAACAACAGCGCCGTCCCTGTACACACACGTCCGCACCTGCATAGATGCCGCCCGCACGCGCCGGGATCGCCGTGGCCCGGCTGCACCAAATCCGGGCATGGACGGGCACCTCTCCTGTGGGCATAATGATCGCCGGTTTGGATGTGGATGGATCGTGACGCTGAACGCACAGGGCACAAGCCGGTGCGGCCGTCGCTTCCACAGGGATGCCACGATGCGAATCAGGATCAACGAACTTTATCCGAGCGAGATCGCGCTGGCCATGCTGGCGCTGGTGCTCGTTCTCTGGGCTTCATGGGCCGGGCTGCACCGGCAAAGCGCGAGGCTCGGCGGCACCGATCGAGCCACACACGGCGCGCGCTCCCCGCAGGGCAAAAGCGCCCGGCAGGTCGTCGACAGCCTGCACAACAGCAGCGATTGAGAGGCGGTCAACCCGCGCCCGGCAGAATCCCACTCAATCCACGGGGCTACGCGCATGAGCAGAGCACAGGCCGCGCCGGGGGCACGGCCTGCCACAACTGCCCCATGGTTACTGAGCAAACTCCAGAAAGCCCCAGCGCTCCGGCACATGCATGTTCACCACGCCCTGCGGCGACCACACCCAGTTGTCCTCGTGTGCCTGTCCCGCCTTCCACTCGACCCGGCTGAAGTTGATGCGCCATTGCGTGCCCGGCACCGGCGGCGGCACGCTCTGCCGCGTCGCAAACGCCTTCAGCGGGTACGCAATCTCCACTGTCCATCCACGGTCACGATCCTTGGAATCGTTCAACGTGCCCTGTACCGCCACACCCGTCTGCAGCCCGGCGATGTCCCAGCTGTTGTCCGGCCTGCCGCCCTGGTTGTAGGGCTTCGGCAGGAACAGGTCCCAACTCGTGTTCAACGCATTGATCTCAAACTCGTAGTAGCTCGGCGTGGCTGGCAGCGGCTTTACAAAGACCTCGAAATCACTGTCGTGAAAGATCACCGAGTCATGCTGCGTGAGTGTCGCCTTGACGTCGGGCTCCTCGATCTGCGCAGCAATATACAGGTAGTCCGCATCCCACAGCATCTTCACGCGTGTGTGAAAGCGCGGCACCGGCTTGCCCGCTCCCTCGATGTCCACGAAGTCGCTCGTCCATGGCGCACTGGCCCATGCCGTGTCATCCAGCTTTCCATCGATGTGTACCGGCGTCGCCGTGCGATGGCACACGTAGTGAAGCGGGGCTGGCTGCTGCGCCTCGGCAACCATGGATCCCGTGACGCCGATCCAGCACAAGCCAAGCGCACACCAGGCAGCAGTCTTTCCAACAACATCCATTCCTGAATCTCCTGCCGCGATCTTACCCGCCCGATGACTTCGTCCGAACCCGGCATTCCCGGCCAATATGCTCCACGGGTCGTTTGCTCTGCAAGCACGGGCATCCCGGCTGCGCAGGCAATGGCGCCCGGACGTGCGCCATCATTCGTCACCGCGGTCTGCCACCACGATGCGCCAGATGGATTACCACTGTGGTTCACAGCACTTATGCCTGGAGCTGCGGGCTAGGGCTGCATCGCCGGGTTGCTCGCATAGAGCAGCGTTGCTCGCCCTGCCAGCACGCGATACAAGGCAAACTGCCGTTCCGTGCCGCTTGCGGCAGTGGTCGCAGCAGTTCTCTCAACCGCGCTACCTGATCCCGCGCCCTCATTCCCCAGCGCATCGAACAGCAGCTCTGCCCGGTGATCTCCATCCGCGTCCACTGCATCCACCAGCCGAAGCGCCGGGGTCTGCCCCAGCATGTCGCCACGCGTGGTCTGGGTAAACACCGCATGCGGCCTGCCGTAAAAATCAGGCTGTGCGATCACCACCACGTAGCGCCGATCGGCCCCAGACGCATCGGTATGAGCCGTGTACACAAAGGTCGCGCCCGCTCCATAGCTCAGCTCAAACGCGCTGAACTGCTCATCCCGCAGCGGGTCAGCCACTGCCGCGACCGCCTTGGCTGCCCGTGCTTTGGCGGCCGCCCTTGTTCTCGCAGTGCCGGTTGACGCTGCACCGGGCGCCGCACCGGCAGCTACACCAGCCGCCGCAGCACCCGGCCCACCCTGCGCCGCCGTCGCCTTGGCACGCGCAGCACTTGCCGCCTCGGCCGCCTGCGCTGCCTGCTGCAGCGCCTGGTCGGTCTTTGCCGCGGGTCCAAACGTCGCCCTGGCCGCCGTGGCCAGCGCGCGCAGTGCCAGCGCATGCATCGAGGCCTCGGCATCCGCCTGCGCGCCCGCACTCGGCCAAGCAAACCGGAACGGATGCGGCTCGTCCGTCGTTACGTCCGACACCGCCACCACCTGCGCCACCATCGGCCCTCCCGCTCCACTGCCCTCGCTCACCGTGTGCGCGTCCGTCTTCAGCAGCGCAATCGGCTGTACGCGCCCGCCGGCATCGCCCGTCGCGCCATAGCGCAGGTGGGGCCGGTCCGGATCCGGCTCGGCACTGGCCGCGTCCGCCTCCGCATGCCGATGCAGCGTGGGGCGATCCGCGTCCGGCGCCGGCGCCGCGCCGCCCGCATGCGCACTGTGCAGCGTCGGCCGATCCGGGTCATCGCTGCTGCTCTTTACCGGGCCTGAACCCGAGGCGCTGCCAGCCGTGCCGTTCGCCCCTGCGGCATCCCCGCTGTCGTCGCTCTTGCGGTGCAGCGTAGGCCGGTCCGGATCCTCCGCTCCAGCCTGGCTGCTGCTTCCTGTTGAGCCGGTGCCTGAACTCGTACTTCCACTGTCGTCCTTGCGGTGCAGCGTCGGTCGATCCGGGTCCGGCGCCGGTGTCGCCGTGGAGTCAGCCTTGGCATCTCCCGCAGTGCCTCCACTCCCACTCGATGTGCCCGGGCTTCCGGCACTCGCCGTATCCCTCCGGTGCAGCGTGGGCCCATTGCCGCTGTCGCTCCCGCCCTCCGCAGGAGTTCCCGTGCTGCCTGCCGATCCAGCACCAGCCGTTGAGCTCCCGCTTCCAGACGTACTTTTACTCGCCCCCCGGCACCGCTCCCCGCCGTGCTGCCGTCCTCGCTCCCGGTCTTGCGGTGCAACACCGGTCCTGTACCCTCGTCGGCCGCACCGGCCGCCTCGGCACGCCCCCTGCCCGTGCCGCCCGTTAGCGACGGCAGCTTCTTCGACGCGGCCAGCTTCTTCGGTGCGGCTGGCGGAGCTTCCGCCGCATACCGTCCCAGGCCCACCCACGCCCCGTTCAGCTCACCGGCCGACGCCAGATTGAACAGGCCCGCCGGCACCCCGCTCTTTTCCAGCACGTACTGCGTCCCCGGTGCCACCGCCAGTGGTTCCGGCCTCGCCAGGTAGAGCCCGCCGGGCTGAAACGCCACGCCATCCCACACCACCACCGGTACCAGGCGGCTCGCGCTCGGCGCCGTCATCGTGCCCGTAAACTCGTACACCGCGGTAGCCCGCAGCGTGGGGCTGCGCTCCGCGGTCTGGCCCACCTTGCCCACGTACTGCGCCTGCGCGGCAGCCGGCAACAGCAGCAGCCACAGCGCCTGCCTGCCTGCGTCGCGCATCCGTCCTCGTCCTGCCTGTCGTTGCTCAGCCATTTCCCCTCGTTGGACGCATCGAATCTCCCTGGAGACGCTCTGCCCCGCGCTTGCTGCCGACCCATGGTTCGCGTATCAACAAACGAGACGCGAAACGAGACGTAAAGCTGGACGAAAACAAGCCGTCCGACACGCAGAACCAGGCGCGTTCCGACCCCTGCGCCCGCCCCTAAACGGCCAAAGGAGACTGCCCTTGCTCGAACTCAACGCCCCTGTTCCTAATTTCACGCTGCAGGACGACCAGGACCAGACCCGCACCCTCGCCGAGTTCCACGGCAAGCCCGTCGTGCTCTTCTTCTACCCCAAAGCCGACACCCCTGGCTGCACCATCGAGGCCTGCGGCTTCCGCGACACCTTTCAGCAGCTCATCGATGCCGGCGCCGTGGTGCTCGGCATCTCCCGCGACACTCCCAGGGCGCAGGCTAAGTTCCGCGCCAAGTACGAGCTGCCTTACACCCTGCTCGCCGACACCGGCGCCGAGGTGTGCAACCTTTTCGGCGTGCTCAAGGAAAAGAACATGTACGGCAAAAAGGTCATGGGCATCGAGCGCTCCACCTTTGTAATCGCCCCCGACGGCACCCTCGCGAAGATCTTTCCCAAGGTCAAACCCGAAGGCCACGCTCAGGAAGTACTCGCCGCCCTCAAGACGGCCTGAGCGGACGGCAGTAGGCCGACTGGTGGCGACCCGGTGTCGGCGCTGCCGACCAGCACGCATGGAGAGCGCAACAACGCCAGAGGCGCGGGGTAGCCGGTCGAATTGAAACGGCCGCGCCCCAATACCACCAGGGCGACCCGCGCCTGCACCGGCCATGAACCTGCTCAGCAAGTACATGCAATGACAAAGAAGCGCCCCAGCCCGCCTGCCATCGAAAGCACAAGCCCACCAGGGCGCACCCTTGGAGCGATCACCACAGGCTCAGCTACTGCCGCGCTCGATCAGGCCCTGCCTGCCTCATGTCTGCACAACCCGGACTTGCCCTTCCAGTACGAAAACTTGCACCATTTAGCCATCGAGCTCCCAGGTACCAGCCCCATCCCCCGCAGCCTCTTCCTGCACCCACCTGACCATGTTGCGCAGGCCATGCTCGGCAAGCTCGTGGTGCGCCGGCTCCCCGGCACCGGCGAACTGCTGGCCGGCCGCATCGTCGAAACCGAGGCTTACTTCGGCTCCGACGACCCCGCCGCCCACGCCGCCTCCGGCCGCACCGCGCGCAACGCCGTGCTCTGGGACGAGCCCGCCCACGCCTACGTCTACTTTATCTACGGCATGCACTCCTGCCTCAACGTCAGCTGCGAACCTGCGGGCCACGCCGGCTGCGTGCTCATTCGCGCCCTCGAGCCGGTGCGCGGCCTCGACACAATGCGCCGACTCCGCGCCCTGGCTCCCGAAGCCCCGTCCCGCCTGCTCGCGAGCGGCCCGGGCCGACTCTGCCAGGCGCTCGCCATCACCCGGACCCTGTTCAATGGCGTCGACCTGCTCGACCCCGCCAGCCTGCTCCAGCTCCTCGAACCGGCGCCGGAGGCGGAGGCGGAAACCATTCCCGACATCGCGAGCACGCCCCGCATCGGCATCCGCAAAGCCGTCGACCGACTCCTGCGCTTCCACTACCGCGGCAATCCCCACGTCTCCGGCCCGCGTGCAGGCAGCAGGAGCACAGCGTAGAAGCACGCAGAAATACGTCGCGCCCAGCATGAACATCGGGTGCCCGACAGGCCTCGCCTTGGAGACGTGGGCCGCACACAAGCCAGCATTGACGTTGCTCGCGCCCTTGCCGCGACACATGTTCTCGTATCAACGGTATCGAAAAAGTCAGAGATCGAAAGCGTGCGCTCGTGCACTCCTGGCCGCAGCCATCTGCACGAACGCAGGACCAAGCCCCGTTGACGCGCAAAAGCGCCAGGCAAGCCCAACCTCCAGCGCTAAAACAGCACGTTATCAATCAACCGTGTTGTCCCGACCCAGCCGGCCACCGCCAGCAGCGCCCCGGCCGCGTGCCGCACCGGCTCAAGAGTCGCCGGATCCACCAGCGCAAGGTAGTCGAGACGGAACCCCGGCTCGCCGTCCAGCACCGCCCGCGCCGACGCCAGCACGGCCTCAGCCCCATGCTCATCCTGGAGCACCACCCCGCGCGCTGCTTCCAGCGACCGCGACAGCACCAGCGCCTCGCGCCTCTGCGTCCCGGACAGGTACTGGTTGCGCGAAGAGAGTGCCAGCCCATCGTGATCGCGCACGATCGCGCACGCCACCAGCTCCACCGGCAGGGCCAGGTCCCGCACCATCTGCCGCAACACCGCTACCTGCGCCGCGTCCTTCTGTCCGAAGTACGCTCGCTCCGGCTGCACAATCAGGAACAGCTTCGCCACCACCGTGGACACTCCCGTGAAGTGCCCCGGCCGCGACGCGCCATCCAGCCGCGTCGCCACCGGCCCCACGTCAATGGCGGTCGCAAAGCCCCCGGGATACATCTCCGCAGGCTCCGGGGCAAACAGCACGTCCACGCCGGCCTCCTCGAGCAGTGCACAATCCGCTGCAAACGTCCTCGGGTACCTGGCGAAGTCTTCAGAAGGGCCAAACTGCAGCGGGTTCACAAAGATCGAGGCGGCCACGATTTCATTTGCCGCATTTGCCGCACGCACCAGCGACAGGTGCCCCGCGTGCAGCGCGCCCATCGTCGGCACAAAACCCACGCTCGCCGTTCCCTCAAGCTGCAGCCCGGAAACCGGCTCGCCGGTCAACCCTGCTCCCGAACCTCGTGGCTTCTCCGCAGACTCCCGCCCTGCACCCTGTGCCGCCTTTTCAGGCTCAATCTCCGGCGGACCGGCCAGCCGGTCCTCGAGCATCGCTTCCCGGTGCCTGCGCCCGTACTCCAGCGCGCGATGCCGCGCCCGCAGCTCCCCCAGCGCTGCCCGCGCCTCGGCAATTGTCCGGCAGATCCGCATCACCGCTCCCGCTCCTTCACGGCTTCATCCCAGCCGGCGCTCACCGCCGCCGACAGGTGGTAGCTCTCACTGTCCGACGGAAAGCTGCCGGCGCGCACGTCCTCCGCGTACCGCTCGATCGCCCCGCGCATCACCGCGCCCACATCCGCATAGCGCCGCACAAACTTCGCCGCGGGCGCAAACGTCAGCGTCAGGATGTCGGGCAGCACCAGGATCTGCCCGTCGCAACCCGGGCCCGCGCCGATGCCGATCACCGGCACCTGCAGCCGCTCGCGCACCTGCGCCGCCACCTCGCGCGGCACCCCTTCCAGCACCAGCAGCGCCACGCCGGCCGCTTCCATGGCGAGCGCATCCGCAAGAAGCGCCTCGGCCGCATCCACGGTACGCGCCTGCACCTTGTATCCGCCCATGCGGTTCAACCCCTGCGGCATCAGTCCAAGGTGCGCCACCACCGGGATCTCCGCGTCCACCAGCCGGCGCACCAGCGCCGGGCGTACCCCTTCAATCTTGACCGCCTCGGCGCCCGCTTCCTTGACGAACCGCGTGGCATTGCGCACCGCCTCAGTCTCGTCCGCGTGGTACGTGCCGAACGGCATATCGGCCACCAGCAGCGCGCGCCGCACTGCACGCCGCACCGCGCGCGTGTGGTGCAACATCTCGTCCAGCGTCACCGGCAGCGTGGAGTCATAGCCCAGCACCGCCATACCCAGAGAATCGCCCACCAGCAGCAGGTCGATGCCCGCCTCATCCACCAGGCGAGCCGAAGGGTAGTCATAGGCAGTCAATGCCGTGATCGGGGTGCCGGCTCGCTTCTTCCCTGCCAGCAGGGGAAACGTGACCTTGGCAAGCGACGGCGCAACGCCGGCCGCCGCATCCAGCGGCGCACCTTGTTGCGGGACAGGTTGTGGATCGAAATTCGGCCCGGGGGCCCTATCGCGCGGAACAGTAAGACTCATGCAGAACGCTCCAGGTGCCGCTCCCAGGCAATCAGGATGCAGCCCTGCCCCAAGCCTAAATGAGGGGCTTCGCGATGTGCGTGCGGCGCCGAGGGGCATCACTCCGGGCAGAGCAACTTTGGGGGAGTCCGGCTCAAGCACCTGCTCACAAGCGACCAACCCGGTCGTTAAGCGATATGCCCCAGCGGCGCAAAGTGCTCGCGCCCATGCACCGGCGCCAGGATCCGGTCCAGCAGCAGCTCACGCTCCCTCTCGCTGTGCACGAAGTCGATCGCCGAGGTATCCACCACCAGCAAACGGCTCCCCGTGTAGCGCGAAAAGAAGTGCTCATACGCCTCGCAGACCTGCGCCGTGTAGGCCTCGTCGAGCCCCTGCTCCTCGGCCACACCCTTGCGCCGCCGCCGCTCCAGCAACACCGCCGGGCTGGCCTGCAGGTACACCACCAGGTCGGGCCTGGTCTGCACCGCGTGCGCGGCGTAGAAGTCCTTGTAGATCGCAAGCTCCGCGTCCGACAGGTTCAGGTACGCGAACAGCTTGTCCTTCTCCAGCATGTAGTCCGCCACCACCGGGCCGCCCAGCAGCGACGCGGCTTTTAGCTGCGCAATACGCTCCCGCAGAAACCACATCTGGGTGGCGAACGCCATGCCCGGCTCGCCCTGGTAAAAGCGCGGCAGAAACGGGTTGTTCTCCGGCTCCGATACGTGGCTAGCGCCCATGCGCTCGGACAGCAGCCGGGCCAGCGTCGACTTGCCCACGCGCAGCGGCCCTTCCACCACAATGCGCCGTGGTGCCTGCGCTCCCCCGCGCACCGCCTGCCACTCGTCGCGCCGCACCACCCACCTGCGATCCGCAGCCACCGGCAGCTTGCGCTCGGCCACGAACACCTGCTCAACCAGCGGTTCGGGCACAAAGTCGGCAAGGGTCTCAACCGCGGGTCCAATCTCCTGCTCTGGCGACTGCGCCGCCTCCACCCTTTGGAGCGGCTCGCAGGTGACTATGGCTGTCTCGAGCTCTTTCTCACCGCCCACCGAGAACAGGTGCTTCTGGTACACATCGGCGGCATTTTTCACTTCGCTACGCTTCGGCATGAGGCTCGCTTTCCTGGTCATTCCGGGTCGGGACTTGAAGCAGCGCTGCCAGGCGCTCGGCAGCTAAGGCGAATATTAAGCGAAACTCTGCAAAAACGGGAAAATTGTTTCCGGTATCTTTCGGGCTCCATTCCATGCGCTCAACGCAGGTACACTGGGTGCCATGACGGTCGCAGCAGAACTCGCCGGCGCGGGCATCGCGGTCGCCGCCGTGGCAGGAGGCTGGGCTCGCTCCCAGTGGTCCACTTCGCACATCATGGGCAAAACGCTCGTCGACGGTCCCAATGGCCGCGAGCTGGCGCTTACCTTCGACGACGGCCCCAACGACCGCTACACGCAGGAAGTGCTCGAAAAGCTTGCTCTGGCCGGGGTCCGTGCCACCTTTTTCATGGTGGGCCAGTACGCCCGGGAGCTGCCCTGGCTGGTGCGTCAGGTGGCCGAGGCGGGTCATGTGATCGGCAACCATACCTTCACGCATCGCAAGCTGGTGTACCTGGGCGCGAAGCAGATCGAGCGCGAACTGCGCGACTGCAATGCCGTGCTCGAGGACATCACGGGCGCCCCCATCCGCTACTTCCGGCCGCCCTACGGCAGCCGCCGCCCCGCGGTGATGCGCGTGGCCAGCGAGCTCGGCATGCAGACCGTGATGTGGAACAGCATGGGTTTCGACTGGCGCTCCGGCCGGCCGCCCAAGGAAATCATGAAGTCGGTGGAGCGCAACATCCGCGCCAACCGCAAGGCAGGCAAGGGTTCGACCATCCTGCTGCACGACGGCGGCCCGGACGGCCTGCGTGCCGAGCGGGCCCGCACCGTCTCCGCCCTGGGCTTCCTGCTCGAGCGCGGCCAGGCGGCGAACTACAAGTTCGTGCCGATCACCGAGTGGTGGCCAGCCCCATCGCGCTGAGCGCCAGGTCTGCCCCTTAACCAATGCCGCTGGCGGAACCTGGTTGAATCCGGCTGTAAACCGGCTGCGCGCCTGCGCGCCCGCTTACAATGGGACCCATGGCACACATGGTTTTTTGCGCGCGCTACAAGCAGGAGATGGAAGGGCTCGACGAGCCGCCGTTCGACAGTGATTTCGGCCACAAGATCTACAACAGCGTCTCCAAAAAAGCCTGGGGCGAGTGGGTCGAGCACCAGAAGATGATCCTCAACGAATACCGCCTGCAGCCCTGGACCCCGCAGGCACAGGAGTTCCTGGTGGAACAGATGCAGGGATACTTCTTCGGCGAAGGCTCGGCCCTGCCGCAGGATTACGTACCACCCACGAAATAACGCCACCGGCCACTGCTCTACCAGGGCTGCTTCCGAGGGCCGGGCTGGTGTACACTCAGGGCTGGAAGAAGCCCCTGTCGGGACGTGGCTCAGCCTGGTAGAGCACTCGCTTGGGGTGTGAGGGGTCGGCAGTTCAAATCTGCCCGTCCCGACCAATCTGATGGTGCGGCTTCTTTCCTGTAATTACGATGCTCCCACCCGGGAGCGTCCCATTCCATCTCCGGCTTCCATCGCACGCGAAATCTCCAGGCATCTCCAGCCTGCGCGGCATCTTTCCCATCACCTGGGTAACCACGCACACCGCATCGTTTGCGGCAGTGTGGAACTCGCGCCGCATCTTCAGGCAAAATGCAGACTATTCGACTTCCGTGGACTCCAGCGGAGACGTCTTGCCCAGCTTGCGCAGGTACTTTGCGTAGGCACGGCTTGCAAATGTGCGCGCATTGCACTTCTTGCAGCGCACCGGATACCGGAAGGCGAGCATTTGCAGCCGGTCTTCCGGCCGGGGGCGCGACAGGTTGAACTTGGTCGAGTAGCAGGTGGGGCAGTGCAGCACAGGCTCATCGTGTGTGGCCAAGGGCTATTCTCCTCCAGCGAGGGGTAATGGCGGGATTTGGCTTATCTTAATGCGTTTTGCTCCGGTTGGCGCTACCGTAGGACCTGCTGGTGAAGGAAAGGCGTGTATGGTCTGGGACGTTTCATTTACCTGCGATATCTGCGGCAAGGCCAAGGGCGAAGCCAACCACTGGTGGATGGCCGCCGTGGGCTCCGTACCCTGCTTCGAAGCAGACGGCATTGACGATCTGCTGCGCGAGCAGCGCTTCACGCTGATGCGGTGGTCGCGCGCTGACAGCCAGAACCCCGACATGTACCACCTGTGCGGCCAGGGCTGCGCCATGCAGGCCATGGAGCGCTTTATGACCGAGGGCTCGCTCGAAAGCAGGTAGCGCCGCCCCACCCCCCGCGACCCAAAAGCAAAACTTCTGCGCTCACCTTGGGTTCCCATAAGCGTCTCACCATTTGCCAGCAGTACCGCTGGCCGGAGAAGTCGCCCGATGTCCGCAGCAGACGCCTTTAGGCTCCCCTCCATCGCACTCCCCGCATCGCGCGCTTCTGCGAAGGCGGCCCCGGCACAGACCCTGGCGGACGAAGCCAGTCGCGCGGCCGAGATCATGCTGATCCGCGAAGCGCAGGCCGGCTCCCGCGCTGCCTTTGACGCGCTGGTCCGCCAGTATGACCAGGCCATTCTCCGGCTCGCCCTGCGCCTGACCGGCTCGGAGCAGGACGCGCAGGACATTCACCAGGAAGCTTTTCTCAAGGCCTACCGGTACCTCGGCAACTTCCGCTTCGAGTGCTCCTTCTACACCTGGATCTATCGCATCGCCACCAACCTCTGCCTCGATCACCTGCGCCGGCGCAAGTCGCGCCGCGAGGAGCAGGCCGTAGTCCTGGATGGTCGCGGCGAGGAGCTCGACCTCCTCGGCAATGTTTCCGACGACCGCTCCGGCGCCAACCCCGCGCGCGAACTCGATCGCAAGGTGCTCGGCGAGAAGATCCAGGAAGCCCTGGGCCGCCTTACCCCGCGCGAGCGCATGGTTTTCGAACTCAAGCACTACCAGGGGCTGAAGCTCCGCGCCATTGGCGAAATGCTGCAGACCACCGAGGAGACCGCGAAAAACACCCTGTTTCGCGCCACCCGCAAGCTTCGCCTGCAGCTTGCTGAAATGCACGGTTAAAACCTCGGGCGCGGAGCCCGCACAAGGCGTCAGCTGTGCCACAACAGCGGCGCACTTCTACCGGCAGTACTTTCTGGAGAGCGCGTGAAGCAGCAACAACAGTCCGCAGGGATGACATGCGAGATGGCGCAGCGCCTGATTGCGCTTGCCGCCATGACCGGCAGCGATCCGCAGCCGGCATCCGAGACGGCCACGGCCTGGGCCGGTTCCCCGCGTTCGGCCGAGTCCGCACATCCGGAGCCGTACGGCGACGCGCACCACGAACCGTTTCGTGAAACCCGGCTTTCCGCCGGGTTTCCTGAAGCCGGGCTTTCCGGATCTGAGCTCTCGGAGTTGACACAGCTCAACAAACAACTCTCCGATGACGCGCTGTTCTGTGCGCTCCTGGTCGATCCCACCCTCGCAGAGCCAGCCCCGGGCAGCATGCCCCACCCAGGCGAGGCCGCCGCCAGCTACGACCTGGGCGCACTGGCCCGGCCCGAGGGCGAGGCGCTCGCCGCGCACCTGGCGACCTGCCGCTCCTGCCAGGCCGAGCTCGCGGCGACCACTGCCTTTTTCCGCGCCCTCGCCCATGAAGCCGGCCCCGAACCCTCCGCCACCCTGCTGGCCCGGTCCCGCATGCGGCTCGACGCTTCGCTTGATTCGTGCGAGTGCTCGGGTTTCTGGGCGCGCCTGTCTCAACAGGTCTCCTTCACCGCCGGACGCCTGCGCGCCGCGCCTGCCCTGTCCTCGGCCATCCTGCTGGCAGGGGTCATCGCCGGCGCTTACGGCGGATACAAGGCTGGCCAGTCCGCGCATACCGCCGAAGAGGTGAGGTACCTCCTTGCTCCGCCCACCCCGGAGGTGCCGTCCGTGGTCGCCGATGTGAGCGCTGTGGCTCGCGATCCCGAGACCGGCATGGTCGAGATCCGCTACGACCGACTCGTGCCCGACGTGCTGACCGCCCCGGCCGACGATCCTTCCATTCGCGAGCTGCTCATGGCAGCAACGGAAAACGGCACCGATCCCCAGGTCCGCAACGCCTCCGTCAACCTGCTCTCGGGCAACTGCGCCGGCGTCACCCTATGCGGCACTGTGCCCGTGCGCAACGCCCTGCTCAACGTGCTGGCAACCGACCGTACCCCGAGGTGCGGCGCGAGGCGCTGGCCGGCCTCCAGCCATTTATCACGCAGGACATGGAAGTACGCGATGCGGTGCTGGCCGCGCTGATGAGCGACCCCAGCGCCACCGTGCGGATTGAAGCAGTGCGCCTGCTGCAGCCGGTGGACGTGGATTCCAGTGTCCGCCAGGTGCTCCACACGGTCGCCAACCAGGACGGAGATCCGTCCATCCGCTCCGCTTCCCTCAACGCGCTGAAAAACGTTCCGCAGATCCAGTAAAAGCACCAGGCCGTTCCCCGCATACCGGGACTTTCCGCCTACATTTGCCCGCCATGCAACGTCCAACCCGTAGCAGGCATGGTCGGGTGTGTGAGAGTCTCCATGAAGCTGCCCCCAGAACCGGGGCACGGGACTTCGGCAACATGCACCATGTTTGCGGCAGGGAGCAAGACCACTGCAGTCAGCTTTCCAATCAGAGCTTTCGCTCGAGCCGTTCGAACCGCGCAGATGCTTGCTCGATTCTCCCACGGTCCCTGTGCTGCGGCCGCGCCGCGGCGGCAGCACACCGGTCGCAGACTGCCGAGACCCTCACATCCCAGGCTGCGCGGCCTGGATGACTCTCTCGCTGGTCGCCGTAGTCGCCGTGCTGGCCCTGCATTGCCCGGCCACGCAGGCGAGGGTGGTGCATGGCGGAGCCAGCGCCGCGGCAGCACAGGAGAGCAGTCACTCCGCGCTTCCCTTCCATGTACTGCGGCGTCCCGGCTACCTCGGTGTGAGTCTCCGCGACCTCGATGCGGCCGAGGCGACGCGCCTGCATCGGCGCGGCGCCATGGGCGCCATGATCATCACGGTCGACCGGGATGCGCCCGCGTGGGCTGCCGGCCTCCGTCCCGAAGACGTCATCCTCGAGCTCAACGGCCAGGGGGTCGACGGGGTCGAAGCCTTGCGTCACCGCCTGCGCGACTTCCAGCCTGGAGACACCATCACGCTGCGGGTGCGGCGCCGCGACGACGAGATGACCTACTCCGTCCTACTCGGCGACCAGGACAAGGTCGCGCAGTCCGCGCTCACCCGCCACCTGCACACCCCGCCCGGCTCCACTCTCCTGGCAGATACCCCCCTCTCGTCCGACGCGACGAACCCTTCGCCTCCCATGTCGCTGATGTCCCCCGCGCCCACGCGTGGCATCACCTCGACGCTGTTCGACGCCCTGATTCCCGGCTCGACCTACACCGGCCTCGAAGTCGACCCGTTGACCCCCAACTGGCCGAATTCTTCGGCGTGCATACCCGCGGCGGATTGCTTGTCACCGTGGTCAACGCCGGCTCCCCGGCAGCCAACGCAGGCCTGGCCGCGGGCGACGTGATCGTGCGCGCCAGCAACCGCCCGGTCAACAGCCGCAGCGCCCTGGCGCATGCCATTCGTATTGGCAAGGGTGACGCCATTCCGCTGGCAGTGCTGCGCGACCACCGGGAGTTCATCCTGACTCTCCTGCCCGAGAAGCGCAAGAAGTTCTAGCCGCCCGGGCACTTCGCTGCCGCCCGCGTGTTCCCCTCCTGGGCGCGGCTCTCTGCCACAGCGCGAGCCGCCATGCCCCGGCAAGCCCGACGGCCCAGACAGCACGGCCCATGTGTTCAAATACAAGGGATGTCTCAGCAATTTCAAAGCGCACCAGCGCCGGTACGTACTGATACGGCGCCCTCGGTCGCAAGCTCCGCCACTGCCGCGTCGGTGCCTGTGTTCAAGACCGGCCGCGTGCCCGCGCCGAAGTATCCCGTGCGTCGCCGCTGGAAAGCAGCGACCCGCCGCATCCGGGAGCTCGCCACCGTTGGTCACGCCCTGCTCTCCAAGAACCACCCCGTCATGGCGCAGATCGTGCCGGCCCGCTTCTGCAATCTCTCCTGCACCTACTGCAACGAGTACGACAAGGTTTCCGAGCCGACGCCTCTGCCCGAAATGCTGCGTCGCATCGACGAGCTCGCGCGCCTCGGCACCTCCATCATCACCATCTCGGGCGGCGAGCCGCTCACCCATCCTGAGCTCGATGAGGTAATCGCCCGCATCCGCCACCATGGCCGGATCGCCGGCATGATCACCAACGGCTACCTGCTGATGCCCGACCGGATCGAGCGCCTCAACCGCGCCGGGCTCGACCACATGCAGATCTCGATCGACAACATCATGCCCGACGAGACTTCTAAAAAGAGCCTCAAGGTGCTGGACCGCAAGCTCGAGATGCTGCGCGAATATGCGGACTTCCACGTCAACATCAACTCGGTCGTGGGCGGCGGTATCTCCAATCCGCAGGACGCCATCACCATCGGCCGCCGCGCCATCGAGCTAGGCTTTACCTCCACCATCGGCATCATCCACGATGGCGACGGACAGCTCAAGCCGCTCGGCGGCGAAGAGCGGCGCGTGTGGGCCGAGATGCGCGGCTGGAAGAAGACCAACTACTCCAAGTTCAACAAGTTTCAGGAAGCCATCGCCAACGCCGAACCCAACGACTGGCGCTGCCGCGCCGGCGCCCGCTACC
Organism: Acidipila sp. EB88; assembly: GCF_003858395.1. Lineage (GTDB taxonomy): Bacteria > Acidobacteriota > Terriglobia > Terriglobales > Acidobacteriaceae > EB88. Next base: position 1,516,767 of record NZ_QWEV01000005.1, read on the forward strand.
TCTACGTGTGCGAAGACGGCCTGGTTCATTACTGTTCGCAGAAGCGCGGCTTCCCCGGCATCCCCGTCGCCGAGTACACCAAGGCCGATATTAAGCGCGAGTACATCACCGAAAAGGGCTGCGCGCCGCACTGCACTGTGTCCTGCGTGCACCAGATCTCGTACATCGACCACTGGCGCTCGCCCCAGACCCGCAGCAACCACCCCGGCGTCTCCGAGGGCCTCGTCAACATTGAACTCTAGCCTTCGTCGACAGGCTTGAGCGATCTAACAGGAAAGGGGAAGGCCTATGGCCTTCCCCTTTCCTGTTGCCGTGGCCGCTGGGAACGAACCCTCAACCTAAACGGCATGGAGCGGCGGCCTTCAGCTTCGAAGCGCGCAGAAATCCGCCAAATTGAAAGTCTCACTCCGGGCAAACAACCGTGTCACCTGAAGTGAAACACGCGTCATCCTGAGCGACGCGAAGGATCCGCGGTGTCTCCACCCCAAATCCACCGCCCTAGCGACCCACCGCAATACCGCGAACTCCTTGCGAGTCGCCAAGCGACTACTCCCCGCCTTTTTCGCCCTTGCCTTCGCCCTTCTCGTTCTTGTCGCCGTCTTCCTTGGTCTCTTCCTTGGTCTTCCAGAAGTTCTGCACCGCGCGCAACTGGTCCTCGGCCTGCCACGTCATCAAGCGCTGCTGCGCCTCCTGCCGCGTAATCTCCTCCACCGAGGTCGTCTCCAGCAGCTTCACCTGGTGCCACGGCACCAGCCGCGAACCGCGCAACAGAAAGCCGGATCCGGCCCAGCCCTCCGCCAGCTCGGACACCTTGCTCTTCACGTCCTTGGGATCCACAAAAGGATACAGCTCAAAACTTCCACCGTCGATCAGGTGGGCGGTGACGTGGGCAATCAACAGTGTTTCGGGATTCTGGGGGGCTGTGTCAGCCATGAATAATGCGCTCCTCTGCGTGGAACTTCAATCAGCACATTGGATGCAGGCACATCCGAGATCGCACCCGCGGATTGCACGAACACTCTCGCCAGCCCTCGACGCTCGGCTCGGGCTAGCGCGCGGGTTCCGTGGTCGCCACGGAACCCTTCTGCAGCAGGACCTGAATGGACTCCTGATCCTGCTTGTTGCGCAGCCGGATCACGAACAGCCGCACAGAAAGCGCGATTGCGCCGCCCACCATGGTGCAGACAAACCGGCGATGCGCGATCTCCGCCCCGGGAATGTGGTTCAGCGACAGCAAAAACACGATGTACGAGGTGAGAAACAGCGAGAACAGCCCGTAGTTCACGTTGTTCACGCCGTATGACAACCAGGTGAACAACACCACCAGCACCGCCAGTCCATACGGCGACGGATGCACATACACCAGGAAAACGCTGGAAAGCACGCCACCCGCCAGCGTGCCCACGGTGCGGGCAATCGCGCGGCTGGCCGTGTCCGCGATGCCCGGCCGCAACACCAGCAGCGCCGTCATCGGGATCCAGTAGCCGCTTTCAAAATGCAACTGGTGGTAGATCTCGGTCGAGATCGCCAGCACCGCCGCCAGCCGGCAGGCATAAGGCAGCGCTGAATTCCGCATCTGGCGGTGCCGCAGCGAAAGGACTGCGGTGAGGTAGGTACGGCGTAGAGCGAGTTCTTCTGAGCGCACGTAGCTGGCCAGTGCTCGCACGTGGCCGCCAAGCTCACCGAATGCCTTGAACAGAAACGCCGAAAACAGCAACTGGATGATGCCGCCCGCAAAGATCAGTGCCGAGCGCTGCGCAGCCTGCTCCGGCGACGACGGAAACGCCGAGGCGACCAGCAGCGTGACGACGCACTGCTGCCCCACCCAGCTATAGCCGGCCGCACGGCGCGACATCATGCCATAGCCAAACCCGAACAGCGTCGCCAGCACCGTCAGCACCCAGCTGTTATGGCCGGCCACCACCCCAATGAAGGTGCAGAAGGCCATGCCGAACGAGACGAAGATGATGGGCAGCAGCGGCGAGTTATCGATGCTCTGCTTGGCGCCGAATCCCGCTGTCATGGCGCCGCCGGCCGCGATCATGCCGCCGGCGGGATGCCCGATGGCGATACCCACCACGAGGCAGAGCGCAACCGCCAGGGTGAAGAACCAGTCGCTGCGGAACGAAGCCAGTTCCCAGTGAAAGATGTAACTGTCCGCGATATAGGCAAATGCCGGTCGGGGGCTTTCACCTCTGCCGGCATTTCAGTTGAGGCCGCGCTAAGCAGTGGCTGCATCCTCGTGGGGTGGTTCGGCCTGCGCCATGAAAGTCTCAAGCCACGTGGCGAGGTTGGCCTTGCGCACCTGGTTGCGGAGCCGCGTCATGCGGCGGCGCTGTTCAGCCTCGTCCATGGTGACGGCCTCCGCCAGCGCATTGGCCACGGCGCTCTGGTCATACGGGTTCACCAGCAGCGACCCCACCTTCAACTCGGTCGCCGCACCCGCAAACTCGCTCAGGATCAGCACGCCGTCATTCTCGTGCCGGCACGCGATGTACTCCTTGGCGACCAGGTTCATCCCGTCTTTCAGTGGGGTAATGAAGGCCACGCGCGAAGTGCGGTACAGGGCCAGCAGCTCTGTGCGTGGCAGCGCGCGATGGATGTAGTTGATCGGCACCCAGCCAGGTTCCGCGAACTCCCCGTTCACCTGCGTCACCAGTCGCTCGATCTCCGCCTTCAAAACCTGGTAGCCCGGGATGGACTCCCGCGAAGGCACCACGATCTGGATCAGCGAGGTCTTGCGGTGCAGCTCCGGGTGCTGCCGCAGAAACAGCGCGAAGGCCTTGAGCCGCTCGGGAATGCCCTTGGTGTAGTCGAGCCGGTCGATGCCCAGGATCGTGACCATGTCGTTGCGCTGCTGCGCGCGCAGCGTCGAAGCCCGCCGGCGCACATCGTCCGAATCTGAGCCGCGCTCGAAATCCTCGAAATCAATCGAGATGGGAAACGCCCCGACCACCGTGCGCCTGCCATCGAACTGCACCATCCGGTGGCCGCCGGCCGCGCGGGTGACGCTTATCTTGGGCAGGAAAGCGCTGAGACACGCGATGAAATTCCTCACATCGCGCGCCGTCTGCAGACCGATCAGTGTGTGCGACAGCAGCGACTCCAGCACCTGCCTGCCCCACGGAAGCTTCTCGTAAATATCGGGCGGCGGAAACGGAATGTGAAGAAAGAACACCAGCGTGGCCTTGGGCAGCTTCTTACGAAGAAGAGGCGCCACCTGCATCAGCTGGTAATCGTTGATCCAGATCAATGAATTGCGCTTGGAGATCTTGTTGACACACTCGGCGAACTTCGCATTCACCTGCAGGTAGAACTCCCAGTACGACGGGTCGAAATTGCAGCGTGACTGGAGGTCGTGAAACAGCGGCCAGATGATCTCGTTCGAGAAACCCTCGTAGAACTTCGCCTGCTCTTCCAGCGTGAGCGTGATTGGCTCATACCGGTAGTGGTGCTGACGAGCCAGCACGCTCAACTCTTCGCGCATCTGCTTCTGGTGTTCGGGGTCCTGCTCCGTGCCCGCAGAACCGACCCAAATGCCTCCATGTTCCTGCAGCAATGGCTCGAGCGCAGTGACCAGCCCTCCGCTGCTCTGCTTGGCATGGAGACCCTTCTCTCCCTTTTCAAAGGAAAGAGGAAGACGGTTCGACAGGATGATGAGGTCTCGCTTCATGAGGTAAGGGGCTGCTTTCTAGTGTATGAGTTACCGGTTCTTGCCGCCAGTTACCGATAGGGCCTCGAGCCAGCCGTCCAGAAAGCCGAGCAATTCTTCGGGCGGTCGAAGCGAGAAGGAAGCATGCGAACCCCGGGGCGGTTCGCGCACCAGCAGCCCCAGCCCCCGCGTGCACGCATCACCTGGAACGCATCCTCGTCCGTCGTGTCGTCTCCCAGGAAAGCAGCATGCCGGGCATTGGATCCTGCCAGCAGCGCTGCCGCCGCATGCCCCTTGGTCTGGTCTTCTGCACGCAACTCCAGGCCACCATCAAACGGCAGAACCGCCAGGCAGTGATGCCCCGCATGGGGCTTGAACGCAGCGTCAGCCTGTGCCCGGGCACGGTCGATCCCGGTGGATTCTAAGGATCGCCAGTGCAGGGCAAGGCTTGCCGCCTTTCGCTCGACCAGTGCGGCAAGCCCCTCGGCTTTCAGCGTCGCCTGCGCCTGATCCAGCGCCGCCCGCTGTTCCTGCGATGGCTCCATCAGCGAGTAGTCGCCCTCGTCCGTGCCATTCGGCACGCGGTGCTCGCGGCCATGCATGCCCCAGATCTCCGCGTCCGCGGCGAGCGGCAACAGCAGGATCAGTTCGCGGGCTGGCCGGCCCGAAACAAAGCAAAGCCGCGTCGGTCCTTCCGCAATGGCGAGCAGTCGCTCCGGCACGCCCGGATAGGCATACGCCTGCATCTTGTCCTGCTGAAACGGGGCAAGCGTCCCGTCATAGTCACAGAGCAGGGTGGGTGCCGTCGCGGTACTCAGGTCTGCAAAAAACTTGGTGCGGGCTGCTTCGCTGTCCATCCAGCGCATGGGAACTGGCAGCGGGTGCGGAACGGGTTGCTGGGCGGGCTCGGCCATACACCATCAGATGCAGACACCGCCGCCGCCAGACCATGCATTCACCACGCATTCACGGTGCGTTCACCGCGGGATCGGTCCTGCCTGCTCAGAAGCATGTGCCATCGAAGCGGCGCCTGGCTGCTGTGCGCGCACCACCACCAGGTCGACACGGCGGTTGCGCTGCCTGCCCTCAGCACTGTCATTTGCGGCCAGCGGCCGGTAGGGGCCGTAGCCCGCCATGGACAAACGCGTCGGGTCGTAGTGCGCCTGGTCCACCAGCAGCAGCAGCACGGTCATGGCACGCGCTGCAGAAAGCTCCCAGTTCGAAGCAAAAAACGCATTGTGTATCGGCTGATCGTCCGAGTGGCCTTCCACGCGCAGTGTGAGGTCATGCGTTCGCAGGATCGCGCCCGCCTGCACCACCAGGTGCGCCTGGTCCGCCATCATGTTTGCCTCAGCGGAGTGAAAAAAACCGAGCTCCTCGAAGGAAATCACGAGCCCTTCCGGCGTGCGCGCCAAGTCCACTTCGTGCTTCTGGATCGAGGCGCCCAGCACCGTGCCAAGCTCTGAAGACAGCACATCCAGGTCGCTGTCGGAGAGCTGCCCGGTCGGCGCGGGCGGTGCGCTCACCGCAGTGTTCAGCCTGAGTGCAGGTGCGGGCACAGCCGCATGCGTGCTGCCCTGGGCAGTGCCGCGCACCGGGCTTCCTTCCCTGCCTCCAAACCCGGAGTGGATGGCACCCGACAGCCGGCCAAGCCCCTCGGCGCTGTGCCGCGTGGCGGCGAACAGCACCACGAACAGGGCGAACAGCAATGTCATGAAGTCGGCATATGACACCAGCCAGCGCTCATGCGAGATCAACACCTGGTACCGCGTGCGACGTCTGCGCCCTTCGCGCGCAGTGGCGGCGGGCAGCGTGCTCATCGCGCTGCCTTGACCTGCGCGATGGGCGACGGGGCGCGCTCCGCCGTGGCCACTCCCAGCTTCTCCCGAAGTGCGCGTGGACTGGCACCTTCCACCATCGAGGCCACGCCCTCCAGTGTTCTTTCACGCAGGAGGTGCATCTCGCGCGCATGCGCCCGCAGCTTGCCTGCCAGTGGAAGCAGCACCAGGTTCGCCAGGCCCACGCCGTACAGGGTAGCCACAAACGCGATGGCGATGCCGCGCCCGATCGATCCGATGTCATCGAGATGCTGCATCACCTGGTCCACGTCAAACGTACTGACACCGCCAGTGAGAGCCATGCGCAGGGTGTCGCAAACAAACGCCCGCGCATGATGATCCTTAAGGAAGACAGGATATTTCTTGAACAGTTCACTCTTGTCGGCCTCTTCGATGTCGCCCTCGATTGAGACCATGCCGTCCTTGCGCGCCTTGGTGAAGAGATCAAACATCATTTTCAGGGTGTCCAGGTAGCGTTGCTGCGGAAACTTGGAACCGCCGACGACGCCCACCAGTCCCCCGGCGATGCCTTTCAAAATGTGCGTGGGATTAGCGGCCAGCATGGTGCCCAGCGCCGCGCCGCCGATCGTAACAAGCTCGGCCGGCTGGACCAGGACGGCAAGGTTCCCCTTCTCCATAAGGAAGCCGCCGATAACCGCGCCGAAGACAAGCAGGATGCCGATAATGGAAAACATGTATGTGTCGTGCCCTTCCAATGGAGAACAAGCTGGCTGCTACCGTCCCAGGTGTTTCATCTATCGGCGCAAGGGGTCAAAGCGTTCAGGGCTGAAGCCAAATCTTGCTCGGGCGGTAACGCGCGCCCGATGAGCCCGTTGTGTCCCCTGCGAAATCCGCTGACAGCGCCGCTGCAGCCATCCGCTGCAGGCCGTGCTATCAATCAAACACACCGCCATGCGACTGCTGACCCTGCCGACTTCGCTGCTCCTGCTGCTTATGCTGTTTGCTACGCTGCCTGCACACGCCAGCACTCCGCCGCAGAACACCCCCAGCCGGCTCACTTTGACGTGACGGAGACAACCATCGCAGCCACGCAGGCTGCTCTGCTTGCTGGCCGCACAAGCTGCCGCGCGATTGTGGCGGCTTACTTCGCGCGAATCGATGCCTATGACCAGCAGGTGCCTGGGACGCAGGCAAGCCGAACCAGGGCAAGCCATCCGGATGATGAGCCGGTGGGTCCGCTCAACAGCATCGTCACCCGCAACCCCGAGGTATTCGCCGACGCAGCTCGGTGCGACCGCGACCTTGCCCACTCGCACCGGCTGCTGCCGCTCTCGGGCGTCGCCGTCATCATCAAGGACAACTACGACACCCGCGGGCTGCAGACCACGGGTGGTTCGCTTGCGATGCGGGGCTTTCAGCCGGCCACAGACGCCACCATGGTCGCGAAGCTGCGGGCAGCCGGCGCTCTCATCCTGGGCAAATCCAACATGGCCGAGTGGGCGTTCAGCCCTTATGTGACGGCCAGTTCCATCGCAGGCATTACGCGCAACCCTTATGACCTGGCGCGCGTACCCGCCGGCTCCAGCGGTGGTACCGCTGCGGCAGTGGCGGCAAGCCTGGCCGAGGTGGGTCTCGGCACCGATACCGGCAACTCCATTCGCGGTCCGTCCTCGCATAACGACCTGGTCGGCATCCGTCCTACCATCGGGCTCACCAGCCGCGCAGGCATCATTCCGCTGTTCGCGAACAATGACGTCGGCGGTCCCATGGCACGCAGTGTCGCCGATGCCGCGACTCTACTCACCTCAGTGGCCGGCGCGGACCCGTCTTACCCCGTCACGGAACTCGCAAGGGAACGCCCTGCACTCGACTACAAACAGTTTCTTGAAGCGCACGCACTGCGCGGGGCTCGCATCGGCGTCTTTCGGCAGTATTTCGACACCCCCACGACCGACCCCGAGGTCAAGGCAGTGACGGAGAGCGCGCTCGCCGAACTCCAGGCGCAGGGAGCCGTGCTGGTCGACCCCTTCACGATTCCCGAATACGCAAGCCTCACGAAAGACCTGTGGTGTGGTGACTTCGCCTCCGACCTCAACAACTACCTCGCCAGACATCCGGGCGCGCCCTATCGCGACCTGCAGGCCATTGTGGATTCCGGCTTGTACCTGCCTTACATCGCCGAGCAGATGCATGACGCCGTTAACCCCAAGCCGGCACCCGATGACCGCCGAGCGCCGTGCCCCGACGTGTACCACGATCCGCCCAAGATCGCGTTTCGCGCCGCGGTGCTTGCTGCGATGGATCGCGCCCATCTAGATGCCATCGTGTACCCCACCTGGAGCAATGCTCCCCGCAAGGTGGGCGACATAACCAGCCCTGCGGGAGACAACAGCCAGGTGTTGTCGCCGCAGACCGGCTTTCCCGCCATCACGGTTCCCATGGGGTTCACCCACGGCATGCTGCCTGCCGGCCTCACTTTCTTCGGACGCGCGTTCAGTGAAGGACCACTGATCCGCCTGGCCTACAGCTACGAGCAGGCGACACATCACCGTGAGCCGCCGCCGCTCTTTCCTCCACTCGCTTCAAATGCCGCCCAGGAGGGCGCACGCTGATGTTGCTTCCATTCCGTTTGAAGTGTTTTCGTCCGGCGGCACTCATGCTGGGCTGCGTCGTGGGCTGCGGTGTCACCGGTATGCCTGAGAAGGCAATGGCCCAGCAGGCGGCCACAGAGCCCCAGCCGGAGCAGCACGAGTACGTGATCCGCAACTTCCATACCGAAAGCGGGGCGGTGTTGCCCGAAGCGCACATTGTGTACGGCACCTATGGACACCTGGACGCTGCCGGCGACAACGTGGTGCTGCTGCCGTCGCACTACATGGCCGAGATGCACGGCTACGGATGGCTCATCGGCCCGGGCAAGGCGCTCGATCCGACCAAACTGTTCCTGGTCACCAGCGAGCTGTTCGGCAATGGCCGCTCGTCCTCACCCTCGAATACGCCGGAGCCCTTTCACGGCCCGCGCTTTCCGGTCATGACGATCCGGGACAACGTGGAGGCAGTGCACCAGGTGCTGGCGGAACAGCTGCACGTGAAGCACCTCCAGGCAGTAATCGGCTTCTCCATGGGCGCGCAGCAGGCGTTCCAATGGGCCGTCAGCTACCCGGACTACATGGATCGCATCATCGCGACTTCCGGCACGGCCAAGACCTACGGACATGGCATCGTTCGCAACGAGGGGCAGATCACCGCGATCACCACGGACCCATCCTTCGCCGGCGGTGACTATAAGGCCGAACCCGCCCAGGGGATCGAAGCTTTCTCGCTGATGTGGACCGGCTGGCTCTTTTCGCAGCAGTGGTGGCGCGAGGAGCTGTGGCGGCAGGAGGATCCGAAATATACTGACGTGCGCCAGGTCATCGAGCATTACCGCACCCACTTCATCCCTGGTGCCGACGCCAACAACCTGATCCTGCAACTGCGTACCTGGGAGAGCAACGACGTCGGGCACACGGGCCGATTCAACGGCAACGTGGACGCTGCGCTCGGTTCAATCAAGGCGCAGGTCTTGTACATGCCGTCCGCAACTGATCTGTACTTCCCCGTGGAAGACGCTCGTTACGAAGCGCAGTTCATTCCGCACTGCACACTGTTGCCGATTCCTTCGCTCTGGGGCCACCCGGCGGGCGCGGGCGCAAGCCCGGCGGACGAGAAGTTCCTGAACGACCACGTTGCCGCCTTCATGGCTGCCGCGCCCATTCGGTAAGCTTCAGCCTTGGCAGGGCGCGTCAGGCCGGCTTGAAACGGTCCTGGTGACAGCCCTGCTGCGGGCACCGTTGCGCCCCAAGGCTGCTGCCTGAACGCACCCCGCTCTGGCTAGACATCCTCCCGGTCTCTCCCGCTGTTGCAGATCACCAGCTAAACCGCTGACGTGCAGCGGCTTAGCTGGTGAACCAACAATGTGCCAATTTTGATTTGCAGACCGTCGTGTCCATGCCATTGACTTGGCTTCGGCAATTCCGGAGGCCTCTGGCATGAAGTTGTTCCGTCCGCTCCTTACGCTCTGTTTCGCCACTGCGCTGTTTGCCCTGGCTGCGACGCATTCCGCCACCGCGCAGACCGAGCCTCCGATCCCAGCAGGCGAGATTCGGGTCCACTACTTCCGCCCGGACGGGGTTTACACCGGTTGGACGGTCTATGCTTTCGGCGACACGACCGAACCGAACAACTTCGCCGGCGGTCCTGTGCCGGTGACCGGCACCGACAGCTTCGGCGCGTACTTCGACGTGGGTGTGACCACAGGTGCCGCCGACGTCGGGCTGATCCTGCACATTGGCAACACCAAGGACCCCGGACCTGACGAGCATGTGGATCCCGCTACCCAGGGCAACGAGTTCTGGGAGCTCTCGGGCAGCGACATCATGCTGAATCACCGGCCCACGATCGGTCAGGATGGCCCCATCCCCGCGAATCACGCCCGCATCCACTACTACCGCCCCGACGGCAACTATGCCAACTGGAGCCTCTACCCGTTCGGCACGACAACGGATCCGTCCGGCACCTTCTGCTCGACCGAGGACTACTACGCCGGCTACGACAGCTATGGCCCCTACTTTGACGTGGGCGTCTCGACCGGGCAGCTTGGCTTCATCATTCACAACTGCACTACAGGCGTAAAGGATCCCGGGCCCAACCAGTACCTGCAGATCCCGCAGGAGCCGGAGGGTTGGGTGATTTCAGGCGATGTGGATGTGTTTCCACAACAGCCGGCCCCGGCGCAACTGCTGCTTGGCCCCTTCAACCAGCTGCAGAGCTACTGGATCGACGCCACCACCATTGCGGTGCAGCCGCAATACGCGCAGTCCGGCTACACCTGGACGCTGAACGCGAGTCCGACGGCCGGCCTCCAGATCACCGCGACCGGGCTCACCGGCGGCACCAGAATCGCGCTGACGCCATTCTCGGGCACACTCACACAGCAGGAGCTCACACGCTTCCCGCAGCTTGCCGGCTACGCGCTGTTCAAGTTGCCCGTACAGATTGATCCGGCGACCGTACGGCAGGCACTCAAGAGCCAGCTTGAAGTCGCCGCCACCGCTGCCGACGGCACACTGAAGTACACCACCGGCGTGCAGACGTTTGGAGCGCTCGATGCGCTGCTTGCGTATGCCGGCCCGCTGGGAGTTGTGATCCCGCATGGCATCACCCCCGACTCGATTCTGCAGGGTGCGGAATCGCCCACCTACCCGATCCAGATCAAGGTGTGGGCGCCCACGGCGCAGAGCCTCTCGCTGCTGCTCTTCCGCGAGCCGACCGATACCGTCCCGGCGAAGACGATCGCCATGCAGGAGCAGAATGGCGTCTGGAGCGCGGGTGTCCCGATCGAGTGGCGAAGCAGGTATTACCAGTTGCAGGCGCGGGTCTACGTGGCGGCGCAGCAGGCGATCCTGACCAACACCACGACGGACCCGTACTCGGTCGATCTGTCGCTCAACGGCACGATGAGCCGCATTACCGATCTTGCCTCGGAGACTACGAAGCCCGCACTCTGGGATTTCTCCCCTTCGCCGCGTCTTGACAACATCCTCGACACCAGCATCTACGAGCTGCATGTGCGCGACTTCAGCGTGGCGGACAGCACGGTGCCGGCCAGCCACCGCGGCACCTACGATGCGTTTGCCGACCAGGGCAGCGACGGCATGCGCCATCTGCACGCCCTTGCCCTGTCCGGGCTCAAGGCAGTGCACATCCTGCCGAGCTTCCACTTCGCAAGCGTGAACGAGGACAAGAGCACCTGGACAACCACCGGCAACCTCGCACAGTACCCGCCCGACTCTGAACAGCAGCAGCAGGCCGTCACTGCGGTGCAAAGCACGGACGCCTATAACTGGGGCTATGACCCGGTGCACTACATGACGCCTGAAGGTGCGTACGCGATCAACCCCGACAACCGCGTGCTGGAATACCGGGCGATGGTGCAGGGCCTGCACCTGGCTGGCCTGCGCGTGATCCAGGATGTGGTATTCAACCACACCTCGGCCAGCGGGCAGGACCCATCAGCTAACCTCGATGAGCTCGTACCGAACTACTACCATCGCCTCGATGCAAACGGTGTACTCGAGACCGGCTCTTGTTGTGCAGACATCGCAAGCGAACACCAGATGACCGAAAAGCTGATGATCGACACCCTGCTGCTCAACGCGAAGCAGTACAAGATCGACGGCTTCCGCTTTGATGAGATGGGTATGCACTTTGTCTACAACATGGTGGACATCCGCAATGCCCTGGACGCGCTTACCGTTGAGCGCGACGGGATCGATGGCAGCAAGATCTATGTCTACGGGGAAGGATTCCAGATTGCCGAGGCAGCCAATAACGCCATCGGACCCAACGCCAGCCAGATCAATCTCTACGGCACCGGCATCGGCAGCTTCAATGACCGCATGCGCGACTCCGTACGTGGCGGCAATGCCTTTGGCACGGCCGAGCAGGTGCAGGGGTTTGCCACCGGGTTGCTTACAGATTCGAGCAGCTACACCAACCAGAACACGGCAGCCAGCGATCAGCGCACCACGTTGTTGCAGGGCGCGGACCTTATCCGTCTCAGCCTGGCAGGGGCATTGCGGGATTACACCTTCCAGAACTACCTGGGGCAGACCACGACCGGGGCACAGCTCAATTACGGCGGTCAGCCGGCAGGCTACACCGCGACTCCGCTTGAAGACGTGAACTACTGCTCGGTGCACGACAACCAGGACCTGTTCGACGCCGTGCAGCTCAAATCCGCAGAGGGAGACACCATCGGGCAGCGCGCTCGCCGGCAGGTCCTTGCCATGAGCCTTATCGCGCTCGGCGAGGGCATCCCCTTCTTCCATGGCGGCGATGACCTGCTTCGGTCGAAAGACATGGACAACAACTCCTACGACTCCGGCGACTGGTTCAACAAGATCGACTGGAGCGGCAAGGGCAACAACTGGGGCACCGGCCTGCCGATCGCGAGTCAAAACCAGTCGGAGTGGCCGGTGATGCAGCCGCTGCTTGCCAATCCAGCGCTTGAGGCAACGCCCACGTCCCTCGCAGCAACAACCCAGGCCTTCCAGGAGTTCCTGCGCATCCGTTACAGCAGCGGACTGTTCCGCATGGCCACCTTCAACGAGGTGCAGCAGAACCTCAGCTTCCTCAACACAGGACAGAGCCAGACTCCCGGACTGATCGTGATGAAGCTGGACGATCACGGGCACGCTTACGGAGACGCCCATCACATCGTTGTGTTCTTCAACGCTGCCAACACGTCCCTCACCTACACCGACAGCAGCCTGCAGGGCATGGCGCTTCACCTGCACCCTGTTCAGCAGGCGTCCTCAGATGCGACGGTGCAGCAGAGCACCTTCAACAGCAAAGAGGGCTCAGCCACCATCCCTGCATTGACGACTGTGGTGTTTGTCAGCGAAAAGGAGTAGCCGCTTGGCGCCGGAAACATCTCTGCTTCGGTGCGAATGGGTTTGCGCGCCGAAGCACGTGTCACTGACTGCGATCGTCAAACCAGGTTGGTGGTAGGGTTGCTTCTGATCGACGGTCGCGCTGTGTGGATCGCTGGAATCGGACTTCTGTGGAGGGACAAAGCTTGCTGGAAACATTGCTTCTGAGAAAAGGCGTTGTGCGCGCAGCCTGCGCAGCTTTTTTAATTACCGCGGCTTGCGCAGCACCGGGCTTCGGTGCCGCGCTGCCTGCACCAGGCACAACCCCCACTGCGGCATCCGCCACGCACCCGCTGCATGACGGCCTCCGCATGTTTTTCATCGACGTGGAGGGTGGACAGGCGACCCTCTTTGTGACGCCGGCCGGGCGTTCGCTGCTGATCGATACAGGATGGCCCGGCAACGCGGGACGCGACGCCGATCGTATTGTTTCCGCCGCACAGGCTGCCGGTCTTACCCGCATCGATGCCGTGCTGATCACGCACTACCATACCGACCACGTGGGCGGAGTGCCGCAACTCGCGGCGCGTTTTCCGATTGGCATGTTTCTCGATCATGGCCCTGACCGCGAGTTCAATGACCCGGCCACCGTTGCGGGCTGGAACGCGTACCAGAAGCTGCTGTCATCGGGAAAGTACGGCCACCGCATCATGCGGCCCGGGGAACTGCTGCCCGGTTGGAATGCCCCGGGTGCGCCTCGCGCCACGGTGCTCAGCGCCGACGGCGTGCTCATCGGCAATCCCCTGCCCGGTGCCGGCGCGACGAATCCCTTCTGCGGCGCAGCGGATGGCAAGCGCCCTGCAGATGTGCCCGCAAATGACACTACCGAGAATGCGCGCTCGCTCGGGATCCTGATCGAGTGGGGCAAACTGCGCATCCTCGATCTTGGCGACCTCACCTGGGACAAGGAACGCCCGCTGGTGTGCCCAGTCAACAAGGTTGGCAAGGTGGACCTGCTCATCGTTTCGCATCACGGCTTCGAGCAAAGCTCCAGTCCGGCACTGGTCGACGCAGTGGCGCCAAGGGTCGCCATCATGGACAATGGCGCGCGCAAGGGGGGCTCGCCGCGCGTGCTTGGGGTTGTCGCCGGCGCCCCTTCGAAGCCCGCGCTCTGGCAGTTGCACTTCTCGCAGGAGGGCGGTCCCGCGCACAACACGGAGCCCGCGCATATCGCGAACCTGCACGATGGGGAAGGTGATGCAGCAAACCGGATTGAGGCAACAGCCACCGCCGACGGCACCATTACGGTGAAAAAGACCGGAACCGCGGATGCTGCCACCGTCTACCGCCCCAGCCCTCTCGCGGCGCAGCCCCGATAACAATCTCGGGCGTGGGTACGAGCCGGTATCTCGCCTGCAACCAGCGACCGATCACGCCTGCTCAGGAGCTTTCCAGCAAGCTGCTCGCAGTGCGCGCGAGGTCCGCAGCGCGCGCTGCCGGACGACGCCGGTTCGCCCGGGGTGGATCATACCTGCTATAAACTCCGTGCTTGTTTCTGCGACCGTGTTCCGCAACTGAAAGTCGGACCGATCCAGCGGGAAGCACGATCTCCTCCGAAAGGCTGCTTCCATGTTTGTTTTCGATCGACTCCGCTTTGTCCCGGCTGCGCTGGCGCTGCTGCTGCCCGCAACCACCCTGCTGGCTGCGCCCGCACCGCAACGCCCCCCCATCACCGGCATCGCGCATGTCGCCATCGCCACGCAGGACATGGCGGCCTCGCGCCACTTCTACACGCACTATCTCGGCTGGACCGCCGTTGCTTCGCCCGAGTTCGCCGACGGGGTGCGGTTTTACGGCGACCCTCGGCAGACCGTGGAGGTGCACCCCGCCAAGTCGCCGTCCGAGCTCGCGCTGGAACACGTAGCCTTCGCCACCACCAACGCCGAAGCACTGCGCATGTACCTCAAGAGCAAAGGTGTGGCTGTGCCTGACGCAGTGAACAGGCTCCGCGACGGAGAGCAGCGCTTTCTGGTGAAGGACCCGGAAGGAAACGCGATCGAGTTTGTGCAGCGCCCGGCTGGCGGGCTGCACGGCGCAAAGCCTGTCGACAGCATCTCCGGGCGCATCATCCATGCCGGCTTCATCGTGAAGTCCGCCCCGGCGGAGGACCAGTTCTACCGAAACATCCTGGGCTTCAAACTGTATTGGACCGGCGGCATGAAGGATAACAAGACCGACTTCTTCTCACTGCAGGTGCCGGATGGTACGGACTGGCTGGAATACATGCTGAACAATCCACCTAACCCGAGCCATCACGCCATTGGCGTGGCCGATCACTTCTCGCTCGGTGTTGTGGCTATGGATCCGGTCGTGGCCGCTTTCCAGAAGCGCGGATTTCCGCCGGAGGGACAGCAGGCCAAGCAGATGGGCCGCGATGGCAAATACCAACTCAACGAGTTTGACCCGGATGGTGTGCGCATCGAGTACATGGAGTTCAAGCCGGCGCAGAAGCCATGCTGCCATGACTTCACCGCGCCGCACCCGGAACCCGATAAGTAGCCGAATCGCTGACAGGGCTCGCAGGCCAGAGCCCTGTCAGCTTAGTGTTTGACCACTCTTCGCCGCACTTCCGCCGGTACGCGCGTTCGACCCTACTTCGGCAGCTCCTGCTCGCCCGTGATGCTGAACTGCGCGGTCAGGCCCGGCCCGTTGGAATCCGCGCCTCCAGCCGCCGGCTGCGAA
This sequence comes from Acidipila sp. EB88, assembly GCF_003858395.1. Lineage (GTDB taxonomy): Bacteria > Acidobacteriota > Terriglobia > Terriglobales > Acidobacteriaceae > EB88. The sequence goes on from NZ_QWEV01000005.1 coordinate 1,532,375, forward strand.
CCACCCAGCGCGAGCGAGTACTGGCCGGCTACCATGGCGCGCCGCCCGTTTGCATTGACTGTGCTGAGCTGCCGCGGATCCAGCGCAAACCGTACATGCCTGGACTCCCCGGCGTTGAGGTGGACCCGGTCAAAAGCGATCAGTTGCAGCCTGGGCGAGATCTCCGTCCGGGGCGGTGTGAGGTACAGTTCCGCAACTTCATCCCCGGCAACGCTTCCCGTGTTCTTCAGGTCGGCTTCCACCGTCAGCGGCTGGCCTGCGGCCACGCTCTGGCTCGACAGCTTCATGTTGGTAAAAGCGAAGTGCGTGTAGCTGAGCCCGAAGCCAAACGGGTAGAGCGGCTTGCCCGCGAAGTAGCGGTAGGTGCGGTTCTTCATCGAGTACTCATTGAACGGCGGCAGGTCGTCCACATTCGCGTAGAAGGTCAGCGGCAGCTTGCCGCCGGGGTTCTGCACTCCCGCAAGCGTCTGCGCAATGGCAGTGCCCCCGGCCTCGCCCGGGTACCAGGCTTCCACGATCGCGTTGGCGTGCTCCGCCGCCCAGTTCACCGCGAGCGCGCTTCCATTCATCAAGACCACGACCAGCGGCTTGCCGGTCGCAGCCACGGACTCAAGCAGCTTCTGCTGTGCCGCCGGAAGGTCGAGCGCGGTGCGATCGCCGCCCGCGAACCCTTCCACGTGCACCGGCATCTCTTCGCCCTCAAGCTCCGACTGCAGCCCGACAAATGCCACCGTCACATCGGCCTGCCGCGCGGCGGCCACGGCTTCATCCAGCTCGGTTGCAGTGGGGGCCACCCAGCGCAGCGAGATGCCGGCGGGCGTGGTTTTGCCCAGGTGCCGGTACTCGATGGTGATCGCATGGGGTTTCGCGTCGGCAAGCGCCAGGTCGATCTCCGGCAGGATTGAGTCATACTGATCGCCGCCTGCTGTGTGCTTTGCCGTGTCCACCGGCTTGCCATCGACCGTGACCACGATGCGTTCGGTCTCACGCTCCGCGGCACTCTTGTCGCCGCAGCCTTCGCCGCAGCGTCCTACCTTGATTCCGAACTGGTAAGTCCCCGGCTTCGGGGCGGTGATGTTTCCACTCCAGCGCACGGTGAAGCCGTCGCGCTGCAGCCCGGGCGTGGGGCTGGCATGGCTCCAATCGAAATCAATCTGCGCATCGACCCGCTTGAGCACAGGCGTGCCGGCAGGCTCGGTTCCGGCGTAGTACTCACCGAGCAGACCCTGCTTGCCGTCGAGCGTGGTGAAGAGCGTACGCGGTGCGGGCAGCTCGATGCCTTCGGCAAACGGCGAGCCCTGCGCATACACCACCCTGGCGTTGCGGAACTGTTGCAGCATGCCGTCCACCGGCAGAACCGGGTGCGAGGGGATGGCGTTGTAGTTGCCTTCGAGCGCAATCAGAGAGGCGGCGTTAGGGCCTACAACCGCGATCGTCTTCACGCCGGAACGCAGCGGCAGCGTGCCATCGTTCTTGAGCAGCACCATGGCTTCGCTCGCTGCCTTCTGCGCAAGCGCGCGATGCGCCGCGCTGTCGTCCTCGCTGAACGGAATGCTGTTGTAGGGAACCATGGCCGGCGGGTCGAACATGCCCAGTTCCATGCGGGCCGTAAACAGCCGCTTCACCGCCGTATCCACGGCGCTCTCCGCGATCAGGTGATCGTGCACCGCTTCGACCAGGTGCTTGTACGTGGGCACGCAGCTGGTGTCGGTACCCGCCAGCACCGAGACGGCCGAAGCATGCTCGGCATCTTTCTGGGTGTTGTGGTCCGGGTAGCTCTGCGGGTACATGTCATCGATGGCGCCGCAGTCCGACGTGACAAAGCCCTTGAAGCCCCAGGCGTCGCGCAGGGTCTTCTGCAGCAGCATCGTGTTGGCACAGGCCGGGGTGCCATCCACCGCGTTGTAGGCGCACATCAGCGAAGCGGCCTTGGCATCGACAATGGTGGCGCGGAAGGCCGGGAAGTACGTCGACTCGAGGTCATACGGTGAGGGCGTCACGTCAAACTTGTGCCGCTCACTCTCCGGCCCGCTGTGCACGGCGAAGTGCTTCGGGGTCGCGACCACTTTCAGATACCGCGCGTCGGTGCCCTGCAGTCCGCGCACAAACGCGACACCCAGCGTGCCGGTCAGGTATGGGTCTTCCCCATAGGTCTCCTGTCCACGGCCCCAACGGGGATCGCGGAAAATGTTGATATTGGGCGACCAGACGGTCAGGCCGAAATAGCGCCCGTGGTTGCCCTCCGCGATGGCACGGTTGTACTTGGCGCGTGCCTCGGTTGCGATCACATTTGCTTCCTGCCCCACGAGCTCCCGGTCCCACGTAGCGGCCATGCCGATGGCCTGCGGAAACATGGTGGCGTAACCCGACCGCGCAACCCCGTGCAGTCCCTCGTTCCACCAGTTGTATTCAGGAATGTCGAGCCGAGGGATCGCCGGAGCCTCGTCCACCATCTGGCCCGCTTTTTCTTCCAGCGTCATGCGGCCTACCAGGTCATCCACCCGCTGCGCGATCGGCAGCGACGCATTCTTGAAAGGAGCGCTGCCCAGCGGAGCAGCACTGCCCGGCGTCTGCGCCATTGCTCCGCAGCAGGCAAGCGCCAGTGGCAGGGCGATGATGGAAGGCAGCGCGGCATGGTTCAGTGGATTGGACCGGTTCGGTTTCGGACGGGACATCATTTTGCTGGACCTGCTTTCGCGGACTGCATCCGCCTGCAGAAGATTGTGCACGATTCAAACTATGTTTGCGAGTGATCCACCTGCCCCGCTTTGCGTCCTGTTATCGCTGCGGATGGCTGCGAAACAGCGAATTGCGCTGCAGCACGATCGCCGCTGCCCCGTGCAGCCGCGTGGTGCCACGCTCCCGGGCGACCATAAGGCGCGGGGCACGCGCCGCGCCGAGTGCCAACGCAGACAACTCCTGCTGCACATGCGGCTCGTACATCTCCCACGCTTCGGCAACGTCGCCCGCCACCACGATGACCTCGGGGGAGAGCCCGGCATTCACAGCGCGGAGTCCCCACCCGATCGCACGGGCCTGCCTGGTGATTGCGGCGCACGCGGCGGGCTCACCCTGTTCCGCCAGTCGCAGCAACTCCGCAAATGTCAGCGCCTGTGAACCCGCAGGCGGCGCATGTCCATTGCCCTTCCGGTAATAGCGCAACGCGGCTTCCGTCGAGGCAAACACCTCCCAGCAACCCTGCAGCCCGCATCCACAGCGAGGGCCTTCGCGGTCGAGCGGCACGTGGCCGAACTCGCCCGCCATCCCGCTTTGCCCGGTAACCAGCCGCCCGTTGGCAAGCAGCCCGGTGCCGATGCCTTCCGAGATGTTGACCAGCACGGCGTCTAACACCCCGTGGAGGTTGCCCAGCCACAGTTCGGCCAGCAACGCGGCATTGGCGCCGTTCTCAAGCTCAACCGTCAGGCCGGTCATTTTTTCAAGAAGCTGCTTGATGGGCTGGCCTTGCCACCGCAGGTTTGGAGCGAAGATCAACTCCTGCGTGGCAGGATCAACGCGCCCCGGCAGCGAAACGCCGACCCCCTCAAATGTGAGCGAAGGGTGCCGCGCACGCATCTTCAGCATCTCGTTGCCGATCTGCCGGATCGCGGACGTGGGACTTGCCCGCAGCGAAAGCTGTTTGCGCTCAACAAACGTCCCATTCAGAGCAACCACTGCGAGCTCGGCATGCCCCGGGTGCACATCGGCGACCAGCAGGGCAAGTTCCTCGTTCAGGTGAAGCAAGGTGGGACGCCGTCCCCGGGGCAACTGCGCTACGGCGCCTTCGCGCACCCAGCGTTCACCCATCAGTTGCTCCGCGATCAGCGAGACCGTGGAACGCTGGAGCCCGGACAGGCGGGAAAGGTCTGCTCGCGAGACAGGCTGGTGCCGGCGGATCAGCTCCAGGATGACATCGCGGTTCATGTGTCGGGCCGTCTCGCTCGAAGCAAGCGGAACGCCGCCGCGTGGGGGAGCGGCCTTGCCGGTTTGCTGTGCCGTATTGCGCGCCATGGCCCTCCGTATCTTTCTCAACCTCGTCGTTGCTGCCGAGGACGCACCAGCATAGCGCGTTGCTGCATGCATGCGGGAGGGAGATTTATCACGATCTGACAGCACGCCCCAACACGCACCCGCGACCAATGATGCGGGGCCGGTCCGGCGCTGGTTCGCTTCCCACAACACCGGGCGGCCGTGCACAATGGCACCGAGCCCAGAACGAGCAGGCAGGGCGGTTTGTGATCGCCGCGATGTATTGATTCACCATCCAACGATCCAAACTGCTGCACGCACACCGCGCCTGTGCGAAATATTTCCTCCATCACAGCCCATCGGAGACTCCACCAGATGCTCTACTCGCGTCGTGACTTTTCCAAGCTGGCGGGCCTTTCAGCCGCCGCCAGCCTGCTCCCGGGAAACCGGGCAACTGCGCAAAGCCCGGGCCCGCAAAGCGCCCGCGACGGCCGGATCGGCTATTGCGTCGTAGGACTCGGACGAATCTCCGTGGACCACTTCATGCCCGGGCTGCTGCAGTCGCAGCATGGCAAGGTGTCTGCCCTCGTAAGCGGCACGCCCGACAAGGCACACAAGCTTGCGCAGCAGTACGGAGTACCTGCCGAGGCGGTGTACACCTACGAGCAGTACGACCGCATACGCGACAATGCTGCCATTGACGCTGTGTACATCGGTTTGCCCAACAGCATGCATGCGGAGTACACGATTCGCGCTGCCAGGGCGGGCAAACACGTGCTATGCGAAAAGCCGATGGCCACCTCCGTTGCCGACGCGCGCGCAATGATCGCAGCCTGCGCCACGGCAAAGCGCAAGCTGATGATCGCGTACCGCTGCCAGCTGGAACCCGTGAATCTCAAGGCCATTGAGCTGATCCGCTCCGGGGCCATCGGGCAGGTGCAGGCGATCCAGAGCGCCAACGGCTTCAACATCCAGCCGGGCGAGTGGCGCTTGAACCGCAAGCTTGCGGGCGGCGGTCCGCTGATGGATGTGGGCATTTACTCGCTCAATGCCTGCCGCTACCTGACCGGGGAAGAGCCGCAGGTGCTGTCGGCTTACGCCTCGGTGATCGACCACGATGGCCGTTTCAACGAGGTGGAGGAAAATGTCGGCTGGACGATGAAGTTTCCATCGGGCATCACCGCCACCTGCTCCACCAGCTATGGCGCGAACATGGACGGCGCATACAAAGTGTTCGGCTCCAAGGGCATGCTCGAGCTCTCACCCGCTTTTGCCTACCAGGGCATCCACATGAAAGCGCAGGTCGCCAAAGCCGATGGCAGCAAGGGGCACGACGAGATCGACCTGCCCGAGGCCATCCATGACCCGCAGCAGTTCACGATGCAGGCAGACTACTTTGCCGACTGCATCACCCATGACAAGCCGGTCAAAATGAGCGGAGAAGAAGGGTTGCGCGACATGGAGCTGATGATGCAGATCTACCGGAGTGCCGGGCTCCCCACTGCCTGACACGTAAAAACAGGATGGCCGCCTCGATAAAGAAGGCGGCCATCCTGTTTGTATCTGTGCTGCGACCTTTACGGCGCGGTGTGAGACTTGCCGTACGTTGCCCGGCGCAACAAGCGGCGTGGGTTAACGTGCGTAGTCCTGCGCATACACATCACGCGCCATCCCCGCTCGACGGGCGCGTTCGCGCAGCACAAACGCCTGCTGCCGTGTCATCTCGCCGCCAATCGTCACCAGGAAGGGGCGCTGCCCGGTCCGGCTCCATACCTCCGCGTTGAAGCCACGGTAATGGTCGTTGATGATGGCGGCCTTGTGACTCGCCTCGTCGCGCCGGTTGTAGGTGTAGGCGATCACGCGCCAGACCTTGCCGCCGGGCACCACTGGCGCTGTCTCTGGAGCGACCTTTGGAGCCGCGGCAGTAGCCGCTGCCGGGGTCACGACCTTGTGCACCGGGGCGCTTGCAGGCGTCGGCACAGGGGCCGGAGAAACGGCCGTCGGCTGGCTGGCTGGTGCAGCCGCTTTGGGGCTGCTGCCACCGTGATGGAACAGCAGGAACAGCAGTGCCAGCAGGATCACGATGCCAATCCCGATCCATACGCCGCGACGGCTTCCGGGCGCTACCGGCTGCGGTTCGCTCCAGCTGCTGCCCGACGCAGGCGTGGTGTCTGCCACAACACTGGACCGGCTGCTGAACGGTTGGGTGGTCACGGCCGCGCTCTCTACAGAAGCGGCTTCTGCGGACGCGACCGGTACGCTGGTTGCGACCGCGGGTGCAACCGGCGCGGGCACAGGTACCGGCGCGGCTGCGGCACGCGCAGGGCGAGTCAGCTCTTCCTGGATCTCGCGCGCACCCCAGCTGCCCCGTGCCGTGTTGCGAACGATCGTTGCAAATGGCTCCGGCAGAGCCAGCGCGTCAGAAGCATCGTGCAAGCGTCCCTGGGTCAGGGACTGGTAGATGATTCCGGCCAGTCCGAACGCGTCGGTCTGCTGGGTCACTGCTCCTTCGAGCAGGGCATCTTCGTCCGATGGCGCCGGGCGCGCGCAATCCGACCTGAGCTTAATGCGATCGGTAGCAGCGAGCACGCTTTCGGGCTCTACAAGGCTGTGCACAAGGCCTTGCGCGTGGAGCGCCACGAGTCCGCCCGCGACGCTCACGGCGACCTCGTACGTCTCCTCGGGCGAAAGCGGGCGCTGTGCCAGGATCTCCGCGAGGCTCTCCTGCGTGGGCTCAAGCACCGCATAGCTCAGTGGCGCGCCATCAAGCTCGGCATCCCCGAAACCTTCAACGGCGACCAGGTAGCGATCGCCCGCGGCCTGGATGGTCTGGTAGCGGGCGCGCAACACAGCCTGATCGTTGAGCGCTTCGGTCAGCCGCAGTACCGCCGGGCTGCCGTCACTCTTGGTCGTGGCGAAAAGAGCGCTGCGGCCTTCGGTGCGCAGCAGGCGGCCGAGCGTCCATTGTCCGGCCAGGATCGTGCCTTCGTAGTCATTCCACAAGTGCATCAGACGTCGTTTCCTATCAGGGTAGTTCCAGGGCAAAGGCCGCGCCGCAGCGTTCGGCAAAGAGAGCAGGAACTGAGGACTTGCATGCGTCCCGCGATGGACGGCTCTGTTGGCAAGCTGATCTCCGCAATTGTACCGGCTCCCCTCGACATTCTGCGGGCGGCCAGGTGCATGCTCCGCGAGTCGCCCGGATCGGCAATGCCTGTAACTCGTGACCGGCCACCGCGTTACTCTTGAGCAGGGGATCTGCCGTGAACCTGATGATCGTCGAAAGCCCCAACAAGGTCCGGAAGATCAAGGACATTCTTGGTGCAGGCTGGGACGTTGCCGCGAGCGTCGGCCACATCCGCGACCTGCCGGTAAAGGAGCTGGGCATCACCATGCCCGGTTACCAGCCCCAGTACGAGCTCAGCAGTCGCGGAGCCGATGTAGTGAAGACGCTGCGCGCGCGCGCCGCACGCGCCGACGTCGTGTACCTTGCCACCGATCCGGACCGTGAGGGCGAAGCCATTGCCTGGCACCTAGCCGAGGCGCTCAAGCTCAAGGGCGCGCAGCGCGTCACCTTCGACGCGATCACACCCGACGTCATCCGTCGCGCCCTGACGCAGCCGCGTTCGGTCGATCGCCACCTGGTGCACGCACAGGAAGCACGCCGGGTGCTCGATCGCCTGGTGGGCTACCAGGTATCGCCGGTGCTCTCACGCCAGACGGCGCGGCGTGGCCTGAGCGCGGGCCGGGTGCAAAGCCCGGCCGTGCGCATGGTGGTCGACCGCGAACGGGAGATCGATGCGTTTGTGGAAGTGCGTCACTTTGGCGCGGAGCTGAGTTTCGACAGCAACAGCTGGCGTGCCCAATGGGAAACGGCACCGTTTCTCAAGAAATCCACAGCCGCGGCGAAGGCGAATGAGGAAAACGAGGCGCCGGAGGCGCGCTACATCCTCGACGAAGCACTTGCCACCCGCGCCGCGGCATGCCGCGCGTGCATCGTGCTCACCTCCGCCAACCGCATAGCAAAGCAGCCTCCGCCGCCACCCTTCACCACCAGCACGCTGCTGCAGGCGGCGAGCATCCAGCTGCGCTGGAAGCCCGACGTCACCGCGCAAGTGGCGCAGCGTCTCTTCGAAGCCGGCCTGATCACCTATCACCGGACCGACTCGCAGAACTTCAGCGCGGAGGCTTTGAAAGAGGTACGCGGCTTCGCGGCCAAGCGCTCGCTGCCGCTGCCGCCCAGCGCACGCACCTGGCGCGCACGCGGCAACGCGCAGGAAGCGCACGAGGCCATCCGCCCGACGCACTTTGAAAGCGAGCAGGCCGGCGATGACCCCGCGCAGCAGCAGCTCTACCGGCTCATCTGGCTGCGTGCTGTCGCGTCGCAGCTTGCCGACGCCGAGTGGAGCGTGAACACCACGCGCCTGCAGTCTCCCCCGCAGCCTGCCGCGGGAGAGGAGCGGTTCACGTTCAAGGCAGAGGGCCGCGTGCTGGTCGTGCCCGGGTGGAAGGCACTCACCGCGAAGGACGACGCGGATGAGGACGAAGATGCGCGCGACGGGGAAAGCTGCGGCAAGGTGCCGGTGCTTGCTGTCGGTGCGGAGCCGCGCGCGGAAACCGGGCGCGTGCTACACAAGAAGACCCAGCCACCGCCACGCTACACGCAGGCAGGGCTCATCAAAAAGCTCGAAAGCATGGGAATCGGCCGCCCTTCCACGTACCCGGCGATTCTCAAGAACGTGCAGACGCGCGGCTACCTCGAAGACGACAGAAAGTATCTGCGACCGACCGAGCTGGGCATGGTTGTGGTGGACGCGCTCATCACGCGCTTCTCGTTTGTGGAGTACGCGTTTACCCGCGATCTCGAGCAGCAGCTCGACGACATTGCCGAAGGCAAGGCGGAGTACCTGTCTGTGGTCGGTGCTGCCGATGAGCGCCTACAGCGTGAACTGCTGGCGCTGAGCCGGGCGCCAAGGATGGCCGCGCCCCCGGGTAGCGCTCCAATCTGGAAGCCCTCAAGCACGCCCGCATCCGCAGGCCGCCCCGCCGCTGCCGTTGTGCGGGAGGCGGAGCTGCCACCCAAAGCGAAGACAGCAAAGAAGAGCACCCGCAAAACCACTGCCGGCGTGGGCACCGAGCGACCGACCCCGCGCACGGGCAAGGCCACAGCTGCTCCCGCCGACGCCCCTGTACGCAAGCCTCGTAAGCAGCAGGCCCCAGGCGCGGCAACCACCGAAAGCGCACCGATCCCCTGCCCTGTTTGCAAGGTGGGCTCAATCGTCCTGCGCAGTGAAGATGCGAAGTTCTATGGCTGCTCCCAGTTCACGGAGACAAATTGCCGCTTCTCCATCTGGCGCACCGTGGCGGGGCGGCCGCTGAGCGAGGTCGACGTCGCCGCGTTGTGCCGCGATGGACATACCGGCAAACTCACCGGGTTTATGTCCAAGGCAGGCCGGCCGTTTGAAGCAGCGCTGGTGCTCAACAAGGAAGGTCGCGTCGAGTTTTCGTTTCAGCCGCGCAGCTAATGCAACTGCGGGGCTGCGACTTTTCAGCCTTGCACTAGGGCGAGCGACTTACGGCAGGAATCCATCTTTCGACATGGAGTAGGGCCGGCTCGCTGCACTCGCGCCCCACTTCTTCTCCGGCGCGGCCTGCATCTCGAATCGCAGCTCTCCACCGGCCATCAGCGCCTCCTGCGTGATGAATGTTTTCTCAAGCGGCTTGCCGTTGAGCAGCACACGCCCCACATACCGGTTCTGCGGCGATAAGTGATCCGCCAGTATCCGGAACTGCTTGCCATTGGGCAGGTGCAGCGTGGCGGAATCAACAAACGGGCGCCCGAGCACATACTGGTTTGCACCAGGAGTGACCGGGTAAAAACCAAGCGACGTAAACAGCAGCCAAGCCGACATCTGCCCCAGGTCATCGTTGCCTACGAGCCCATCCGGCGTCGGGCGATACTGCGACGCCACGATCTGCGCAAGACGCTCCTGCGTGCGCCACGGCTGGCCCGCATACACATACAGGTAGGGCAGGTGGTGGCTCGGCTCATTGCCGTGGATGTACTGCCCGATCATGCCGGCGATATCTTCCACGTCCGCGTACTGCTTCGGGTCCACGTGCTGATCGAACATTGCGTCCAGCTTGGCGATCAGCTTGTTGTCGCCACCAAGGGTCTGGATCAGGCCCTGCTCATCCTGCGGCACGAACCACGAATATTGCCAGGCGTTTCCTTCCGTAAAGCCGGATGCTTCGCCCGCGCGTGCCGGATCGAAGGGAACGCGAAACTGGCCGTTCGCGAGCTTCGGCTCCACAAAGCCATCCTGCGTGTTGAAGACGTTGCGCCAGTTCTCCGCACGTTTGCGGAAGCGGTTTGCGACATCCTCGTTGCCAAGCCGGTGCGCCGTCTCGGCGATCGTCCAGTCATCGAACGCATACTCCACGGTCTTGGAGGCTGCCTCGGCATCATGATCGACCGGCACATAGCCGAGCTTCAGGTACGCGCCGATGTTGCCGTAGGGTGCGTAGTCCGCGCTCGCCACCATGGCGTGCAGGGCCTCTTCGGCCTGTGGCTTGTTGAGTCCCTTGCCGATGGCGTCCGCCAGCTCAGGCACGGCGTGGTAGCCGATCATGCACCAGGTCTCGATGCCCTGGAACTGCCAGATCGGCAGAATGCCGAAGGGGCTTTCCACCTGCGATGCGAGCATCGATTGCATAAGGCTCTCGGTGCGCTCACGCGGCTCCAGGATAGTCATCAACGGCTGCTCGGCACGGAACGTATCCCAGAGTGACAGGCTGGAGACGAAATCAAAACCCTTCGCGACGTGTACCTGGTTGTCGGGCCCACGATAGCTTCCGTCTGTGTCCATCGAGAGCGAGGGCGCAAGCAGCGCATGGTAGAGGCCGGTGTACACGTTGCTGCGCGTGTCGGCGTCGGCCGCGATATCAATCACCGAAAGAGTACGCTCCCAGGTCGCGCGAGCGGCGGCGCGGGTGGCGTCAAAATCGAGGTGCGGCTGCTCGGCATCGAGGTTGGCGATCGCGTGCGCTTCGTCCGTGGGAGAGATAGCCATGGCTACCGTGAGCGGCGCGTGCAAGGCGCCAAATGACAGCACGGCCTCCAGCCCCCGTCCTTCGATCGACTGCGTGTCCTCGGGCGTTGTTCCCGGTCCCTTGAAGCCGTGGTACGGCACAGCCTCGGGCTCCTTGTCGTAGAGCGCGTGGCCAGTGAGTGGTGCGGAGAAGCGCATCGCGAAGTAAAGCTGCCGCCCCGGCGCCCAGCCGCGTGTTTCGCGCATACCGGTCACCGTTCCATCCGTATGCACACGCACCCGCGACCACAGGACCTTGCCCGGGTAGTTATAGATGGAGGAGCGCATGTCGAGCAGCAGGTGCGCAGGCTTGTCCGCCGGAAAAGTAAAGCGGCTCACCCCGACACGCTGCGTCGCCGTCAGCTCCGCGCGCACGTGGTAATCGTCGAGCGTGACGGCGTAGTAGCCAGGGTGCGCCACCTCGTCAGTATGCGAAAAGTGCGAGCGGTAGCCCGGCGTCGTCGCATCGCCCGGCTCGAGCGCCACGTCGCCGGCGATCGGCTGCAGCAGAAAGTCGCCAAGATCCGAGTGGCCCGCGCCGGAAAAGTGCGTCGCGGAAAAGCCAAGGATCGTTGTGTCCTCGTACCGGTAGCCGGCAGCCCATTTGTAACTGTGATTGAACGGATGGATGGACGTATCCGGACTTAACTGCACCATGCCGAACGGCACAACCGCGCCGGGGAATGTGTGTCCCTCGGCACCCGTGCCAACCATCGGGTTCACCACGTCGTAGGCAGATTGACTATGCAAGGGGAAAGACAAAAGCGCAGACGCAGCGAGAACGACCAGGGCACGAAGCATAAAAAAGTCTAAACTGCGTGCGCGGCTTGCGGCCACTTCATGGCGGCTTCCTGTGTGTTCAGGTGTACGAACGAATGCGCTGGTATGCAAGGCCAGGTTAAAAAGCAACGGAGTGGCCGCGCACGCGGTTTACGGCCACTCCCTTTCCCGTCTTACATGCTGGGCATCGGTGCCTTGCTTGGGGCAAGGATGTCGTCGAACCGCGCGGGGGTGCCTTCCACGCGTTGGAGCGACGGGTAGCGCAGACCCTTGTGGTAGTCGAAGGCAAGCGTCTGGTACTTGTCCTCGCGCTTGAAGACGAGCTCGATCGGCTTGCTGTCCTTTTCCGCGTCGAGGATCGTCTTCTTGAGCAGGGCTGGGGCATACGCGGTGCCATTTACGGAGATCAGCTCCATGTCGGGCGTCACGCCCAGCTTGAACGCAGGGCTGTTCCAGTAGACGGAGCCAACCATGCTGCCGCCGCCACTGTTGCCGCCGCGCGCAGAGCCGATCGTGAAGCCAAGCGAGGTAGAGAAGTCAGCATAGCCGGCAGCGGTCTGCGCTTTCTCAATCCACGCGGTGGGCTTATCGGTGTACACCAGCTTGTAGCCGCCGCGGGTAAAGCCATCCTCAGGCACCGCCGGGTGCAGGTCATACACGTGCGTCTTGAGGAAGCCGTCCCAGTCGAACGGAGCGACGGTGTTGAGCGCCTTGACCACATCTTCGAAGTGGTAGGTGAACGTGACGTAGCTGCCGTTGTACACGCCGTAGAAGAGCTTCGCGAAATCGTCGAGCGACTTCTGCCCGTTGGTGAGTTCGCGGATCTTAGTGTCGGCGTCGAGCCAGATCAGCTCGCCTTCGGTGTAGTAGTCCTCGGGCCGCTGCCAGGAAACCCAGGTGACCGGCGAGCGCTGCGACACGGTGGGCTGGTTGGTGGTGTCCACCAGCGGGCGCCACTCGCGGCTCGGGCTTACTTCGAACCCAGCGGCAACGCGCGCAAACACATCGCGGGTTTCTTCCGGGGTGCGCATGCCGGCACGTGCGGTCAGCACATTGCCGAAGTACTGGGTCATGCCTTCATAGACCCAGAGCAGGTCGTCACGCATCGGCACGTTGAAGTTCGCGGTCCACAGGTCAGCCGGCCGGCGGAACTTGCCATCCCACGAGTGGGTGTACTCATGGCCGAGCAGGTCGCGGCCGCCTACACCGGCAGCCCAATCGGTAAAGTAGTCGCGGCCGTGGCCGTCTTCGCTGGACTGGTGATGCTCGAGCCCCACGCCGCCAACCTTGTCGCTCAGCAGCAGCAGAAAGTCATAGTGGTCGTAGTGATGCGAGCCGTAAAGCTTGTCCGCTTCAAGCGCGAGCTGCTTGTGCTTGGCCAGCTCGTCCGGGGTGATCTCGAGGTCTTCTGCCTTGTCGGAGAACACGTCGAGGTGCACGATGTCGGTCGGCGCGGGCGACAGGTCGACGCGCTTGAAGTTGACGCCGGCGTACAGTGGCGAATCCACCAGCGTGTTGAGCGGCGTCTGCTTGAACGTCACGGTCGCGCCGTCCGCCGAGGCAGTCTCAAGCGCCGTGGCGTACTTCCAGCCCTCGGGCAGCTTCAGCGTGGTGTCAAAAGGGATCTGCCGGGCGAAGTAGCCGGCGGGATACATCACGACCTCGTTCCACTCCAGGTCGGCGATCTCGTTGGAGATCTCGATGCGGCCTTCGGCGCGCTTGACCGGCGACAGGTACTGGAAGTCCAGCCCGACAGACTTTGCGCCCGCGTTCAGTGGCACGTGGAAGGCGTACACATTGACGCGATCGCGCACCCACTGCACGCGCGTTCCATCGACGGTGGTCACAATGCCGCCGAGCTTCGAGATCGGACCTGTGGGTGAGTGGTTGCCGGGGATCCACTGCGGGTAGAGCAGCACCAGTTCCTTGGCGCCCTTTGCAACCGGAATCTCTTCATGCACGGTGGCCACACGGCGCGCATTGTCGCTGAGGTCGACCATCAGCTTGACGGGGCCGACATACGGCTTGTCGACAGGCTCCGCGATTGCGGGCACCATGGGGTCCGGCTGAGGCTGGGGCTGCGGCATGGTTTGCGCGAGCAGTGGGGCCGCGAGCACAAACGTCGCAGCGGCAAGCAGGGATACGGAGCGGTGAAGAGGAATCGCCATGTTACGAGCCAGTGTATACGCCACTGTGCTTCGGCTTGTATTCCCTTTCGGCCTGTTGCCCGGCGCAGCTGCCGTGCAGAGATGCACTCCGCACGGCACCCGAATCAGAACAACTACCTTGTCCCGCTGAGTGTGACCTCCTGCTTCAGCGGCAGCGTTTGCGACGAGCCGCCGGCGGCAAAGGTATACGCTCCCGGAACGACCTTCATGGTGCTGCTGGCCTCGTCATACACCGACAGGAAGAGCGGATCCACATCAATGGTGACCGTGCGGCTCTCACCCGGTTGCAGCATCACCTTGTCGAAGCCGACCAGGCGCTTCGGCGGCTCCTGCGCGGAGGCAGGCAGCATGGCATACAGCTCCACCACCTCGGCGCCGGCGCGCTTGCCCGTGTTCTTCACGGTCAGGGTTGCAGTGGGCTTCTCACCCGCGGTGACCTTCAGGCCGGAGTAGCCGAACGTCGTGTACGACAGCCCGTAGCCAAATGGAAACAGCACCGGCTTGTGCTCCGCGTCGTACCACTTGTAGCCGATCTTGAGGCCTTCATCGTAGTGGGTGGTGTAAGTCGAAACATGCGCTGCCCCGGCGACCGCGCTTGTTCCCTGCCCCTGATCCTCCGCAGGCAGCGGCGGAATCGTGGCGTGCGGCAGGTCGGCATCGTTCATCGGGAAAGTGTTCGGCAGCTTGCCCGATGGATTCACCGCGCCGGTCAGAATGTTGGCCAGCGCGGTTGCGCCACGCGAGCCGCTGTACCAGGCTTCCACGATGCCCTCGACCTTGCCAGCCCATGGCATTAGCGCGGGTGAGCCAGTCTCCAGCACAACGACCGTATGCGGGTTTGCCGCGGCGACCGCCTCTACCAGTGCGTCCTGGTTGTCAGGCAGCCCCAGGGTCGGCAGGTCCATGCCTTCGCTCTCCCACTGCTGCACAAACACGATCGCGACATCTGCCTGCTTCGCCGCGGCTGCCGCGGCAGCAGGGTCGTCGCCTGCGTTGAACGCGATCTTTGCTCCGGGCATGGCTTTCTCGAGCTGCCGCAGCGGCGAGGTCGGAAACCATACGTGGTCCTGCCAGTGCGTGGTGCCCTGGCCCGGAGGGGCAATCGCGTTGCCACCCGGCGGGTCCACCTGCGCGGAGCCACCGCCCGACAACATGCCCACATCCGCATGGGCGCCGATGACGGCGATAGAGCGAACCTTCGCGTTCTCCAGCGGCAGGATGTTCTTTTCATTCTTGAGCAGGACGATCGAGCCCTCCTCCACCTGCTGGGTAACGTCGAGATCGTGCTCCACGTCGATCACGCCCCGCTCGACCGGGTAGTCCACGATGCCGTCGGCAAAGTAGGAGCGCAGCATGCGGTGCACGTGCCCGTCGATCTCCGCCACGGAGACCTGGCCGGCCTGCACGGCCTTCTTCATGGCCGGGCCAAAGTACTCGTCGATCGGCTCTTCGTTATCGAGGCCTGCGTGCGACGCCTTTACCGTGGAGTGCGTGCCGCCCCAGTCCGACAGCACGAAGCCGGGGAATTTCCAGTCGCCCTTGAGCACCTGGTTCAGCAGGTAGTCGTTCTCGCAGGCGTAGTCGCCGTTGATGCGGTTGTACGAGCACATCACCGCCCCGGGCTGCGCATCGCGTACGCCGATCTGGAACGCAAGCAGGTCGCCTTCGCGCATGGCCCGCTTGGAGATCACGGCATTCACCAGGGTGCGGCCTGTCTCCTGGTCGTTGATGGCGTAATGCTTGATATCGCCGATCACGTGCTGCGCCTGCTCGCCGGTCATCAGCTGACCGACCAGCGTGCCGCCCAGCACCGGGTCTTCGCCCAGGTACTCAAAAGTGCGGCCATTGCGTGGTTCGCGCGTGAGGTTCACGCCGCCGCCCAGGGTCATGTTGTAGCCCTGTGCGCGCAGCTCGCGACCAATCAGCGCGCCGTACTCGTAGGCGGCATGGCGGTCCCAGCTCGCGGCAGCGCCGGCGTTGCTGGGCATCGCGGTGGAGTACCGGCCATTCTCACCTGAGGAGCGCACGCCGTACGCAGCGTCCGACATGTCCACCCCGGGCAGTCCCAGCCTGGCGATGGGCGCGATGTAGCCTGCTCCGCCGTTCGACTGTGCGGTCAGGGGCATCTGCCAGTTGCCGCCGTGCGCCATGCCATTCCCATGCAGCAGGCTCAGCTTCTCGTCCAGCGTCATCTCCTTGAGCAGGAGGTCGGCGCGTTCGTCGGGCGACAGGCTCTTGTCCATCCAGGGCTTCGAAGCAAGGATGGCCTTCTGTTGCGCCGCCGCTTTGCGCTGCTGGGCCACGGTGGTCTGCGCCTTGGCGCCGGAGGCCGAAAAACCGGCAATTGTGAGTGCCAGGAGTACATACCCACTGGTTCGGGTTCCAAAAATTTTGATCCTGCTCGCCATGCGACCTGCCCCTTTGCGGCGCATTGCTGCGCCCGCAAACAGCGGGCGCGCGCCGCTGCCAAGTCTAAGCAAAAGACCCGTCTTGCGCCAGCAATGCCGTTACCGCTGTTTCAGGCGCACACAGTTGGCATGCGCCGGAGCCGTAGTGCCTGGCGGCCGGCACCCGCTCACCGTGCTACAGGGGCGGCGGACGCATCGAGCAATTGCTTGAGGTAGCCCTGCCAGATCGCCGGCAGGGTGTGGGTGCCGTGTCCCCGTGTCTGCTCGGTAATCGGCAGCAGCACAAACTGGCCATGCGGCACCAGGTGGATGTCCCGGTCCGCGATGTGCAGCTCGGGCGGGTTGATGAAGTCATCGGCGGAGTTGATCTGGAGCAGCGGCGCGGTGATCGTGCCGAGCTTTGGAAATGGGTTGTAGTTCCGCGACGACGCGAACTGGTAGATCATGTCGTTCGCGTCCAGCGTGGCCGCCCGGCTGTCGAGCATCTTGTCGAGGTACTGGTCCGCTGCGTCCCGGGTCGGCTCGTGCTCCTGCATCTGCAAGGGGCTCGAGCCCATGAGCAGCACAATCTCCTCGGCCGCGCGCAGGCCGGCGGTTGGCTCGGCGGTGTACTCGCCACCATGGAACGTCGGGTCACTCTCGATGTTCTCGATCACCATCTTGCGGGTCATCCGGTTGCGGCCCGCGATCTCAACCGGCTGGCACGCCAGGGGCATCAGCGCGTCGGCGTACGCGGGGTACGCCTCGCCCCAGACAAAGGCATGCATGCAGCCCATGCTGGTGCCGAGGATCAGGCGCGCATGGTCCACATGCAGCCCCTCGGTCAGCAGCACGTGCTGCGCCCGCACCATGTCGTCGTAGTCGTACCTGGGAAAGCGCATGTGCAGGCCGTCGCTCGGCTTGGACGAGTCGCCATGGCCGATCGAGTCGGGAAGGATGATGTAGTATCTGGCCGCATCGAGCAGTTGCCCCGGCCCGAACAGCACCCCGGCAAAGCCTGCGCCGAGGAACTGCTCGGCCGAGCCGCCGGTGCCGTGAAGGATCATCACCGCATTGTCGACGTGCCCCTGCACATTGCGGTGTGGTGTGCCCAGCGTGACGTAGTGCAGCCGCAGCTCGGCAAGCTTCTCGCCATCGGCAAACTGGAAATCATGCGCGGTGTAACTGGCCGACACGCCGTTTGGATACTTGCTGACGTCGTACTCGGTGCCATGCGCCGCCTGCGGAACTCCGAGCGTTTTCTGCTGTGTCTGCTGGGCTGCTGCCATGCTGCCGGCAACAAGGGAGGCTGCAGCGCATGCAAGAGCAAGCGCTGCTGCGAAACGGGGGAAACAGGTACGCATCGTTCAAAATCCTTTCGGTCGCGCATCGGCGACATGCAGGGCTCCCTCAAGTGCAAGGCCTGCACTGACCATCGTGCCCTCGTCAAAGAGTCGGCCGATAAAAGTCACACCATGCGGCACCCGGAGCGGCGGCGCAAAGCGAGGCAGCGGATGCGCGGGATCGGGCGCCCAGTCGCTGCGGGCTTCCGCAATCTCCACAAACCCGGCGCGCACGGTGAGCGAGGGGTGCCCGGTGAAGTTGGTGATGGTGAGCATCTCGTCGCGCAGCGACGGCACCAGCAGCACATCCACATCGTGGAAGATGCGGGCCATCTCGAGCGCCACGCGGCGACGCATCCGGTCTGCCTGCACGAAGTCCACAGCTGAAAGAAACCGGGCCTGGCGGAACGAGTTAGGCCACGCATCCGGCACCTGCATCTTGAGCTCATCGACGCGGTGCGACAGCACCAGCTCTTCAAACGCCGCCGAGCCCTCGGCGAACAGGATTACCTGCAGCGAGTCATAGGGCCAGTCCGGCAGGGTGACCGGGACGGGCTGCATGCCCAGCTTCTCCAGCATGGCAAACGCGGCGCGATCCACTTCGGTTGCCGGAGCTTCCTGCAGCCATTTAGGGACGTACCCGACGCGCAGGCCCCGCACCGCCCGCCCCGCGTTGAACTCCAGTGTCGACGGCACACTGGACACATCGCCGGCATCGGGACCGCTGATAGCGTTGAGCACCAGCAGGGTGTCTTCGACCCCGCGCGCCATGGGTCCCAGCTTGTCGAGTGACCAGCAGAGCGTCATGGCGCCGGTCCGGGCCACGCGGCCAAACGTGGGACGAAGACCGCACACGCCGCACCGCATGCTGGGGCTCACGATGCTGCCGCCGGTTTCCGAGCCGATCGCGAAGCCGACGAGCCCGGCAGCAACGGCAGAGCCCGGACCGGCGCTGGACCCGCTTGCGCCTTCCTGCAGGTTCCATGGGTTCATGGTCTGGCCGCCGAACCAGACATCGTTCAGCGCAAGTGCGCCCAGCGAAAGCTTCGCCACCAGCACAGCGCCGGCCTCCCGCAGCCGCTTGACCACCGCGGCATCTTCGGCGGGGACGCGATTGCGAAACGGCTCCGCGCCATAGGTGGTGGCGATGCCTGCGGTGTCGAGCAGGTCTTTGGCGCCCCACGGGATGCCGTGCAATGGGCCGCGATAGTGCCCGGCCGCAATCTCGGCATCAGCCCTGCGCGCCTGCTCAAGCGCAAGGCCGTCCGTAAGGGTGATGACACAGTGCAGTTGCGGATCGAACTGCTTCAGGCGTTCCAGGTAAATCCGGGTCAGGCGCTCCGAGGTGAGCTTGCGGCTCTTGATCCAGGCACCCAGTTCCACCACGTTTGCAAAAGCGATCTCGGTGTCGCTCGAAGGAAGCGGCCGATCGAGCGGCTTGCTGGGCTGGAAGCCCGTGCCCGGGGCCGCCGGGGCAAGCTGCTCGCCCGGCAGGAGGGGGGTCCAGACCGTGGCAGGCGCGATGGTCTCCGGCAGTGGCACCACCCGCGGCCCGACCCGGCGCTCCAGCAGGGGCGCCATCGCCTGCCGCCAGTTGCCCGCTGCCTCGGCGCGGTCCTTCGCTGTAAGTTCAACCTCCACCAGCTTTTCAGCCTGGGCGAAGGTCTCAGTTGAGACCTCCGGACCTGCCGCGGGCGCCGTGCCGAAGGCCGGGGGGCCCCGGGAGGAAGAGCCGGCTTTGTCGCATCAGCACCGCTTTGTGCCAGCGCATCGAGAGGCAGGAGCTCGGGTGCAAGGGCGGCTGCGAAAACACCGGCAGCGCCTCGCTGCAGAAAAAGGCGGCGCGAAGAAGGAGCTTTCAGATCGATGGGCGGCAGGGCACAGCTCCTGGAAAAGCATTCACCGGCAGGTTTCCCGGAGTGTACCGCACCCTCGACGCGCGCACCTCATCGAGCCTCTTGGCCCTGCCTCATAGGCTGGCTGAGACAGGTGCAGTTACGAGAGAGACCAAAGATGGCACAAACCATCCAGCTTTATCCGCTCAACAAACCCTCATATAAGCGTGCTCCGCCTTCCCCCGGGCGGCTGCACGTCGCATCGAGAGCTCCCGCAGGCGCATCTCTGCATAGAGCGTATCGGGATGTCCCGGCGCACATCCCTCGTCGAAGGACCTGTCCGAATGTCGCAACACTCAATTTTTGAGCCCTACCAGCTTGGCCCCCTCAGCCTGAAAAACAAGATTGTCATGGCCCCCCTTACTCGCTCGCGCTCCAACGATGAAGGCGTCGTCCCAACGTATGCCGCGGAGTACTACGCCCAGCGCGCCGGTGCAGGCCTGATCGTTGCGGAGGCGACCAATATTTCGGCGCAGGCGCGTGGCTATGCCAAGACTCCCGGCATCTGGAGCGAAGCGCAGGTTGAAGGCTGGAAGCCTGTCACCGAGGCCGTGCACAAGGCCGGCGGGCTGTTCTTCCTGCAGTTATGGCACACGGGCCGCATCTCGCACCCGGATCTGCACAACGGCGAACTGCCGGTGGCGCCTTCCGCGGTAAAGCCCGAAGGCCAGGCCTTCACCAACCAGGGCATGAAGGATCACGTAACCCCGCGGGCTCTCGACAAGAGCGAGCTACCGGGCATCCTCGACGACTACCGCAAGGCTGCGCGGAACGCCAGGGAGGCAGGCTTCGACGGCGTGGAGATCCACTCCGCAAACAGCTACCTGCTGGACCAGTTCCTGCGCGATAGCACCAACCTGCGTGCCGATGAGTATGGTGGCTCGATTGAGAACCGTCTGCGGTTCCCGCTCGAGGCGACTGCCGCGGTGATCGACGGCTTTGGCGATGCTGCGCGCGTGGGCACGCGCTTGACCCCGGGTGGCACCCAGCCGGGCAATACTCCGCTTGACAGTACCCCGAACGAGACCTACGGGCGCTACGTTGAGGAGCTCGCCAAGCTCGGCATTGTGTATCTGCACGTGGTCGAGGGCACCGCGTACGTGTCGCGCGAAGTACCGGGCAACGCGGTGGACTTCGAAGCCCTGCGCAAGCGCTTTACAGGCACGTACATCGACAACAACGCGCTGGACCTCAAGATGGCGGAGAAGCTGCTCGATGAGCACAAGGCCGAGCTGGTCTGCTTTGGCCGCGATTTCATCGCGAACCCGGACCTGGTGGAGCGCTTCCGCACAGGCGCGCCGATCGCCGATGCACCCAAGGAGACGTGGTACGGCGGCGACCAGCATGGCTACACCGACTGGCCTGTCGCGACCAACGTGCCCCAGTTGCAGAACGCCTAGCGCATTGCGTGCCCCGGCAGCCTAAAACAGCTGCCGGGCGCGCAACGCAAGTCCGTGGGCGACTGCGGTAAACGCCTCGCCCCGCGCGACCTTGCCCTCCCGGAAGCGGCTGGTGAAGATGCGCTCCACCGCCGGCACAAACGACGTACCACCCGTGAGAAAAACGCGGTCTATGTCTGCCGGTGCGGTCGAGGTTTGCGTGAGCAGCCCGTCCACGGCGTTCTCAATCGCAACCAGGTCGTCGGCTATCCAGCTTTCAAACTGCGCGCGTTCCACCGGGATGTGCAGGTGAAGCCCGGCCTCGTCGAAGCCGAACGCTGCTGTCTCCTGCTGCGACAACTGGTACTTGAGCCGCTGCACGGCCCCATGGAGCTGGAACCCGAGATCCTCGTCGATCAGCAGTTGCAACGCCTCGATCTTTTCCGGCTCGAGCGCGCGGGCCATGGCGCCTTTCAGGATCTCCGTCACGTTGCGCGTACGCAGAAACGACAGGTAATGCCAGCGCTCCAGGTTGCTGTAGATCCATGCAGGCACAGCCGGCAACAGCTTGCCCCCTGAACGCTCGAGCGAGCCTGCGCCCAGCGCCGGGGACACCAGGTGCCGGACCAGCCTGGCATCGAAGGCATCGCCGGCGAGCCCCACGCCGCTGGTGCCCAGAACCCGCTCCCGGCTGTCGCGGTCGCGCATCGAAGGCCCTACCCGCAACAGCGAGAAGTCGCTTGTGCCACCACCGAAGTCACCGATCAGCACCAGCTCTTCATGGTCGAGCGTGGCCTCGTAGGCACACGCGGCGCCGACCGGTTCGTACTCGAACTGCACCTCGGCAAAGCCGGCGCGATGGCAGGCGTCCGCGAGGCGCGCCACGGCGAACTGCGCATCCTCTTCTGTTTCCGCGCCCACGAAACGTACCGGACGGCCTACTAGGGCGCGATCGATCGGTGCACCAAAGGCGTCCTCGGCGCCCGTACGCAGGTCGCGCAGGATGCGGGCCAGCATGTCCTCCACCGTGTAGCGGCGGCCGAACACCTCGGTCCCGGTAAGGCTGCGTGAGGGCAGATAGCTCTTGAGCGATTGCACGAGGCGGCGATGCTTGTCTTCAGGCGCGAGGTAGTGCTCGATGGCGGAGGGCCCGGCGAAGGAGCGCACCTGCGGCTTCGCACTCGCCTCCTGCTCGAAGTAGAGCAGCGAGCGAAAGGACGCGGTGGTGCTGCCGGGTGTCGGGAACTGTGCCAGTTCCACCGAACCATCGGCGGCGATGCGGGCAATGGAGCTGTTGGTCGTACCGAAGTCGAGTCCGACCGCGGGAGCAGGGGAGCGTGTTGCGGCCATCTGCCTATTGTCGCAAAAGATCCCCGCCGGCTCTGTCTGCTAGCGGCCGTCGCGGAGGCGCGAGGCAAGCCGATCCGGCAGCCCTGCCCGCAGAATGGCGTCCTGGGCCGAGCGCAGATCATAGGGCACACGGCAGAACAGCACCGTGTGCCGCTCCGTGTCATAGATCGCAAAGGCAGCGCGCCAGTTGCCGTCGCGCGGCTGGCCCACGGAGCCGGGATTCAGCATGTAGCGCGCGCCGCTTGAAAGCTGCAGCTCCCAGGTCTCGGCCGTGTCGCGCGTAAAGTAGTCCGGCGCCAAACGGTACCACTGCTCGCCATCGGTCGCGAAACCACCCTGCAGGTGCGTGTGCCCGAAGAAGTTGATCGCGGCCCCGTCGCCGGTAAGCGAGTGCAGGGCGTCCCGTGCGCTCAGCACATACTCGTCTTCGTCCAGCAACGAACCATGCGCGCAGCGCACTGCGGCGCCGTTTGCGGGCACATCGGCGGACACCGGACCGGCCGGCATCACGGGCCCTTGCGGCAGGTGCCGCAGCCACGCAGTGTGCTCGGACGAAAGCACGCACTGTGTCCACTTTGCGGCGCGACTTGCGACCGGGTTGAACCCGTCTACATCGGTCAGGCCGCTGCAGGCACGGTCGTGGTTGCCGCGCACAAACGTGGTGCCGAGGGGACGCACGGCATCAATCACCTCGTTCGGGTTGGCGCCATAGCCGACGATGTCGCCCAGGTTCCACACCACATCGTGCGGGGGGGCCTGGGCCAGCACTGCCTGCAGGGCCTGCAGGTTCGCGTGAATGTCGGAAAGAATAAGCGCGCGCATGATCTACCCGGACTAGCGTACTCCGCTCCAGCGATTGTGCAAGTTGCGGTTGCGCGGAGCCGGGCGATACGCCTGCCTAGAAGGAGCGTACCCAGTGGGCGGGGCTCTGCTCCTCGAGCACTCCCTCGCGCCAGCCTGCATCGGCGGAGACCATGGCCAAAGGCTGGTCCAGCGGCGTCTTCATGGTGGGGATGGCGCGCAGGAGCGCCTGCGTGTACGGGTGCGTCGGATTCTGAAACAGCGTCCGCACGGGCGCCAGCTCCAGCAGCAGCCCGTGGCGCATCACCGCGACCCGCTCGGTGACCTGCGACACCACGGCGAGATCGTGCGAGATGAACAGCATTGCCAGGCCATACTCCTCGCGCAGCTTTGCCAGCAGCTCCAGGATCTGTGCCTGCACGGTCACGTCCAGCGCGGTGGTCGGCTCATCGGCGATCAGCAATCGAGGACGGTTGATGATGGCCATGGCGATCAGGATGCGCTGCCGCTGGCCTCCTGAAAACTGGTGCGGGTAGTCGCGCGATCGCCGCACCGGGTCGGGCAGTGCCACGGTCTCCATGGCGGCGTGCACGGCATCGGCCACGGCCCGCCGCGGCATCCCGGGCTGGTGCGCCAGCAGCGCTTCGCCGATCTGCCTGCCTACCGGCATCACCGGGTTCAGCGCGGTCATCGGCTCCTGGAAGATCATGGCGATTTCGCGGCCGCGCAACCGGCGCAGGGGCTCCGCTGGCATCGTCAGGATCTCGTGCGTGCCCTGCTGCGCGGTGTACCGGATGGAACCCTGAATGCTGGCGCTGGCGCCCGAAAGAAGCCGAAGAACAGCCAGCGCGGTCACCGACTTTCCCGACCCCGACTCACCCACCAGGCCCAGCGACTCGCCGGGAGCAATCTGCAGCGACAGGGCATCCACGGCTGGCCGCGGCGCATTGCCGAAACGAACAGTGAGATCGCGTATATGCAACAAGGAGCCGGGAGCTGCAGCGATGGACGGCGTGGAGGAAATGGGCATGCCCGGTGATCTTACCAAGCACCGATTGTCGGCTGCGCACGTGCTGCCCTCCTGGTCGGCGGCGGCGGGGTGGATTCCGGGGTCTGCCGGCCTGGGGTACAGAGTCTGCAGCCCCCGTCGCTCTGACCGCTCCTGGCCACGACGACCCCGATCAACACTGCATGGGCAGTGCTTATGCGCATTACAAGTCTTGTTTATGGGTGGCTTTCGCCCTTGTAGGCGGGCACACTGCGCTCTAGGCTGACGATGCGGAAAGATTCGCGTCACCGCCGGGCGCTGCGCTGTTTCGCAGGCGTTCTACGCACGGCCCAACTATTGCCGCTGCCGGGGTCTATCAGCAGCCGCAGGAGACACCACCATGCCCATCTCACGACGCAACTTCCTACGTACCGCTGCTGCTGGTACCGCCGCGGTCGCGACGCTGCCGCTGCTGTCCGAGGCACACCTGGCCATGGCGCAGCGCAGAACACCGCGCAAGGCCGACCCGGCCGGATCGGTTCGCATCGATGCCAATGAGAATCCCCTGGGTCCGTGTGCCGCTGCCTGCACCAGCATCAGCGGGTTGATCCCGGAAGGCGGCCGGTATGACAGCGACCTGACCGGCAAGCTCGCCGAGATATTTGCCGCGCAGGAGGGCCTGAAGCCCGAGTACGTGTCGGTGTACGCCGGCTCGAGCGAGCCGCTGCACTACTCCGTGCTGGCGTTTACCTCGGCCAGCCGCGCATATGTCACGGGCGATCCCGGCTACGAGGCAGGCATGCTCGCCGCGGCGTTGAATGGTGCCGAAGTCAAGAAGGTGCCGCTCACGCCGACGCACGCGCACGATGCAAAGGCGATGCTCGCTGCCGCGCCCATGGGTGGCGTCTTCTACATCTGCAATCCCAACAATCCCACCGGGACCACCACGCCCCGAGAGCAGATCGAGTACGCGCTGGCCAACAAGCCTGCCGGCTCCATCCTGCTGATCGACGAAGCCTACATCCACTTTTCGGATGCGGCGTCGGCCATCGACCTGGTCAAGGCCGACAAGGACGTGATCGTGCTGCGCACCTTCTCGAAACTCTACGGGATGGCAGGCATTCGGTGTGGCCTTGCGATCGGCCGGCCCGACCTGCTGGCGAAGATCGCGTATTACGGCATGAACCCGATGCCCATCATGGCGGTTGCGGCAGCCACCGCAAGCCTTCGGGACCCGGGGATCATTGCACAGCGAAAAGCGATCAATGCGCAGATCCGGACGCAGACCTTTGAGTGGCTCACCGCGAACAACTACAAGTTCATCCCATCTGAGAGCAACTGCTTCATGATCGATACGGGAAGGCCTGGGCATGCCGTGATGTCCGCCATGGCCTCGGAGAATGTCTACATCGGCCGCGTATGGCCCATCATGCCGACCTCGGTGCGCATCACCGTGGGCACAGCAGGCGACATGGCGCAGTTCCAGACCGCGTTCAAGAAAGTGATGAGCGCGCCTGCCGTGGCATTTACCGGACCGATGCCCGGGCAGAATCGCAGCCGCATGCTCTCCTGAAGGCGCACGGCAACCTGCGCAAAGAAGCCCGCGTGTGAGCGCGGGCTTTTGCTTTCGCATGGAAATGACTTACTTCGACCGCACAGCGATCACCTCGATCTCCACCAGCGCCCACGGGGCCGCCAGCGCCGCGACCTGGAAGGCGGAGCGGGCAGGCTTGTTGGGCTGGTCGGCTGTGCCGAAGAACTGCGTGTAACTGGCCTGCAGCCCGGGGAAGTCGAGCTTTCCGCCCTTGGCCGGATCGCCGGCAAGGAACACCGACATCTTCACGACATCCTTCATATCGAGGCCCTGTTCTTTCAGCAGCGCCTGGATCTTCTGCAGTGCCGAGAGTGCCTGCGTCCTGGTGTCGCCATAGACCGCCTCGGTGCCCTTGGCCGGGTCTGCCGGCGTTACGGGCGAAGCAAGCTGGCCGCTGAGATACAGCGTGTCCCCTGCCCACACGCCGTTCGCGATCGGGCTCTTCTCATTCGGCTGCAGGTGCTTCACCACGACCTGCGCCTGCGACGCGATGGTCGCGCCGCCCAGCAACATGGCCAGCGCCACCAGGTTCCACTTCATTTTCTTCATGCCTGCCTTTGCTGCTGCTTTCATCGGTATCTCGCCTCGCGTTGCCATCTCTATGCTTGTGCCGCCGCCGCTAGGTGTGGGGTCGCGAGCTTCGCGGCCCTGGTCCTGTCCGCGATCATCTGCACGGCGCGCAGCGAGCTCAGCGCCGCGCCCTCCTGCCAGCCCACCAGGTGGCTCACATGGTCGCCTGCAAAGTAGATCGGTCCATCCGGCTGGATCAGCGTCTCGTACCCGGAGTTGGTGCCGGTCTTCGCGGCAGCAGGATGCGCGATGCCGCTGGTGCGCGACATCGCTGCGCCCGGTGCACGCTCCTCGCCCGGTGCGTAGCTTTGGATCCACGAGCCTTCGTTGAACGGCGAGTAGCCCCAGCCCATGTACAGCGGCTTCTCCAGCTCCTTGCCATGGCCCGGATGCAGCCGCTCGATCGACTTACGACTCTCCTCGAACTTGGCTTGCATACTGAGCTTGCCGAAAGGGGTAGAGCGCTCATCGGTGTAGCCGCTTACCAGCACGCCACGAGGCGAGAAGATCCCCGCGGACGGAAACCAGATCGGGCTGCAACCGGTGGTGACGAACTCCAGTCCGCCGTAGATGTTGTAGTCCTGCTCCCAGAAACGCCGGCTCTCCCATGCGACCTTGTACGCATGCGCGTAGGTGCACTGCTCCACCACGCGCTTGTAAGGCGCTGAGAAGTCATTCGGGATCTTTTTGAGCTGTGTCAGCGGCAGCGCGCAGATGCAGTAGTCCGCTTCAATCGTCCGGGTGCTTCCGTTCTGCTTGTAACTCACGCGCACGCCGCTGGCCGTCTTGCGTATCTCGGACACCGGTGAGCTGTACCGCACGATGTCGCCCAATTCCTTCGCAAATGCAAACGGGATCCGGTCCATCCCACCCACCGGCTGCATCATCGTGGCCTGCATGTCGAAGGCTTCCTCAAACAGGATGCCCTGCCAGAAGTCCTCCGCAAGCAGCGTATGCATATCAATCGGCTTGCTCAACACGCCGGCATCGTCGCCCGCGCCCGCCGGCTTGCTGTAGCCCGCGCGATCACTGCCGGTGTATTTGCCGGCTTCATCAAGCGGACCGTAGTAGCGCAGGAACGCCAGCATCCGTTGCTTGTCTTCGCCGGACATTTCCTGGTCGAGCGACCCGCTGCTCACGCATTTCATCAGCAGTTCACTCACGTGGCCGCGCGTGTCGTTGATCACCTCGCGCTGCACCATGGGCTTGCCGTCATTCACAGCATCGTTCTGCAGCATTGAAGAGCGGCTGGTGTTGACCTCCACCTGCAGCTCCACTCCGAACTTTCGGCAGTAGCCGAGGATCGTACTGTGGATGGATGGAAGCCTGGCCGGGCCGACGTTCTGATAATTGCCCTGGTCGAAGCCGCAGGTCTGCGTGTCGAAGCCCTCCAGCACGACCTTGTCGCCGCCGCGCACGGTGTAGTTTCTGCCGCCCGGGCGCTCGCGCGCCTCGAGCACTGTACAGGCAAAGCCCGCCTGGCGCAGCTCATACGCGGCCACCAGCCCGGCGATCCCGCCGCCCAGCACCACGACCTTGTGCCCATTGCCTTCGCCCGGAGCAATGCGCAGTGGCTCGGCAGCCGCCACGCGCGGCGCTCCCAGCAAACCCATGCCCTGCATCGTCAGGAACGTTGCACCAAAACCGCCCGCTTGCCCTACGCGGGTCAAAAATTCTCTACGACTTACACCCATTCACCGACTCCATGGATTGCTGCTGCTGGGGAAAACGACAAGAGTGGGTGCGCGCCATACGGCCGCACCCACAGACGCTTCAAACACGCGCCGGTCTAGAAGATGATCTTGAACGCGAACTGCGTGTTGAACGGTTCGCCTGCTCCGATACCAGGCGCTCCATTCGCACTGCCGATCGTGGTGGAAAGCGCGAGGGCATTGTCGTAGGTGTAGGAGGGGTTGTTGAAGCTCTCGTTGGCCGAAGGCGAAGCGAAGTTCGTCCGGTTGAACAGGTTGAACATTTCCACCCGGAACTGCGTCGAAACGCGCTCACCGATCGGCGTGTTCTTGAAGACCGAGAAGTCCACGTCCCCAAAGCCGGGTCCCGTGTAGGCGTTGCGGCCGGAGTTGCCGAAGGTGCCCGCCGGCGCATCCACAAACGCCGCGGGGTTGAGCCAGTTGGCGCCCACTGCGCCCTTGCGGTAGCCGGCGTACGGATCGACCCCGGGAACGACGTTTGCGCGCTGGTTCTCGTCGCTCGTACCCGACGTATCGCTCGAGCTGTACACCGAGAACGGCAGGCCGCTGTGGAACGTCATCAGGCTGTTGACTTCCCAGCCCTTGGTGAAGTTTTTGAAGCGGGCGGAGCCGGGAAGTTCGTAGGTGACCAGCCCGACAAAGATGTTGCGATTGTCGAAGTCGCTGGGCCCATAGTCGCCGCGGAAGTTGGTGCTGTCCTGCGGCAGCGCTCCGCGATATGCGGTCACCTCGTCGAAGCTGTGTGACCAGGTATACGAAGCCTGCGCGGTAAACCCATGAATACCCGATGCTCGGATCGTCGCTTGCAGCGAGTTATAGTTCGAGGTCCCGATACTCTCGATCTGGTTGATGAACGTGTAGCTCGGGAACTGCGCGTAGTACGGCCGCGTGGCATTCTGCTCAGCCGTGGTTGCATAAACGCCCGGCGCCGCCTGGTTGATGTCGAGGATTGAGAGCAGGTGGCGGCCTTCTGTGCCCACATAGCCGACCTGCGCTATGACCTTGCTGCTCAGGCTCTGCTCCAGCTGGAGGTTGAAGTTGAAGTTATGCGAGGGCACAAAGTTCTTTGCAATCGAGAAGATACTGTCGGAAGCGAGGGCATCCGGGAAGGTGTTCACCCCATCCTGGATGGTGTACCCGCCGCTGGTAGCCGTGGTAACCGGGTCCGTGCCCCCAGGATTTCCTTCGACCCCGTTCGGCGCTCCGTTGCCGGGCCGGTTATCGAGGAATGGGTTCAGATTCGGCGTGTCGTAGAAAAGGCCGGCGCCGCCGCGCAGCACGGTTCGCTGCGAGAGTTGGTAGGAGAACCCAACGCGCGGGCTGAAGTTTGTGTACGAAGGGTCATACAGGTTGTCGATCCCTGCGCCCTGGTACACCACGCCACCCTGGTCCGGGCGAAACACCGACAGGTTCTTGTACTGGTTGTGCAGCGGCCCTTCATAGTCCCAGCGCAGACCGTAGTTGATGTTGAGCCTGGGACTGAGCTGCCACTCATCCTGTCCGAAAAACGCAAGCGTATTGACGAAGACCTGCCGGTCCGGATCGCCGAGCGCAATCGACGAAGTCTGCACGCGCCCTGCAAGAAAGTCTGCCAATGCGTCGACACGCAGATCCCCCGTGCCGTAGGTGTCGCCGGTGAGCGTTGGGTTCGCCACGGGGCCCTGTGAGCCGTCAAAGGTAAAGCTGCCCAGCGCATGGCGATGGTAGAACTCGTCAAGCTGCGCCTTGCGCAGTTCGCCGCCGAACTTCATCTGGTGCTTGCCGACATTCCAGGCAAGGTCATCCGTCAGGTGGCCGGTAATGTCGTTGCGACCCTCTGGCGGCGTTTCACCCACCGGGTCAAACCCGCTGATTGAAATGGTGGGCGCGCCGGGAAGCGTCGAACCGGTCACCAGTCCCAGGGAAGCCGTGTCGAAGCTGTTGTTGAAGTCGTTGAAGACCTGGTTGAAGTAGTTCACGCCTGCCAGCACCTGGTTGGTCAGTGTCGGCGTAAACACGTGGTTATACACAATGGCGTAGTTCTGCACGTGGATCGGCGCGACTTCGTAGTAGTAGTACAGCGCCGAACCAACCGGAGCGATCTGGTTGCCTTGGCCCACAAACCAGTGAGCGCTCAGCGTGTTCTTCTCGTTGATCGTGTAATCCAGCTTCACCAGCCCGTCGTAGCTGTAACCCGACTCGGGCGTAGTGCTTGTGTAGTTATTCTGGCTGGTCGCGAGGTTGCCAGTGGCCTCGGCCGGCCAGAGTGTGGCGAGCAGTCGCTGCGACACCGGGTTCACCGCAATGCCGTACTTGGCCAGTGCCGCGAGCGCTGCCGTCTGGTAACCCGTCGAAGGCTCCGTGGCCTGGTCCGGCACCCCGATAGTGAACCGCTGGTGCTCATACGTTGTGAACCAGAAGAACTTGTCCTTGATGAAAGGGCCGCCCGCCGAGAAGCCATAGTTGTAATTACGAACTTCCTGCTTCACCGGCGCGGTGAACGGGTTCGTCGCACCGAAGAATTCGTTGCGGTTGTAGTAGTACACGCTGCCGTGCAGATCGTTGCCGCCGGCCTTAAGCGAGAGGTTTACGCTGCCCCCGGGGTTGCGGCCGGACTCCGGGCCGGCCTGCGTCTGCGCCGAGAACTGGTCCACCGCATCGATCGGCAAAATGACGCCGGCAATGCCCGACACCCCGCCTTGGTTCACCGCCGGGATGTTATGCCAAAGGTCATTGTTGTCGATGCCGTCGATCTGCCAGTTGATCTGGTTGGCACGTGTGCCGTTCAGCGAGCCGTAGCCACCCGCGCCTGCGTTTGAAAATCCCGGCGAGAGAATAATCAACTGGGTAAAGTCGCGGCCGTTCATCGGGGTATCCTGCAGCGACTTCCCACCGACACCAGCCGTCTGGGTCGTGGAGGTTGTGTCGAGCGACAGCGCCGCCGCATTAACTTCTACCGTCTCCGCCGCCTGCGCAACGCTCAGCTTGATAGGCAACGTATAGGCTGCGCCTGCCGAGACTGGAACCTTGTCTACCTTGACCGTTGCAAAGCCGGTTGCGGTTGCGGTTACCGTGTAAGCGCCGAGCGGGAGATCCGAAAAAGAGAATCCGCCACTGCTGGAGCTGACCGTGTCGTGCTTGATGCCGGTCGCCACATCGACCGCTTCAATCTGCGCGCCTGCGACCATAGCCCCGGTCGTGTCCGTGACCGTGCCATCCATGCTGCCGCGAAACGTCTGTGCGACCAGGGCGCTCGACGCGACAAGCAGCAAAAGACCGGCGGTGCCTGCACTTCGGAGTCGATGGGTTGTGGCAAGGTTCGGGAGCCTGAGCACACGGGAAAGGAGAATGCCAGCGAAGCTTTGAAGGGCTGAAGTGCGGCGCTGTCTAGTTTCCATGCGTCACATTAGGGACACTTTGGTCACGTCCGCAAGCGAAAAACTGAGCGCCTTCCGTGTGCTGATGAGCGCTATAAGGAGCCGTTATCGGGCCGGATCAGAATCTATGAAATCTCGGCGGCGCCGGTGATTTAAGGGAGATAACTTTTCTTTATAGCCCCTGGTTATGCGCTCCCCAGCGGTGTCGACGCTCATCATCGGAAGCAGAGTGTAAATGCAGCGCACAGCCACGGATGTGTGTCGGGCCGGAACTTGAAAGCTCGCTGCGCGGTAGTCGCCCGCTGATGCTGTGCTTCTCAGAGAAGCAGAAGACCTCATGGGCCGGACCTCGGACTCGGCGACTCTGGAACGCACCTTCCTGCCGATTCAGCGTTGGCTAGTGCGCGAGACATACGCCCAGCCTAACCACCAACTTAGCCAGGCACGATGAACGCGAATGCACGTGCAGCATTCACAAGGGGTCGCGCGGGCTGCAGCCATGTGGCCAAAGTGCAGGCGCCTTTTGGAGCAATTCCGCGCACCGCGTCACGCCTGGTTTTTGCGGCTTGCGGCTCGCAACCTCGCAGAACGCCAGAACGCCAGAACGCCAGAACGCCAGAACCAGTGTGACCTGCTCCCATAGCACCATACCTGCGCTAATAGCAGCTCAGGATACTTAGAGTGCCCTTGGCCTTGCCATCGGCAGAGATCCTGTAGTTGCTTTGTCGCTCGGGCTTGCGAATCACATCCAGGGCCTCGCCAGAGCACAGCAGCAGGTCATCCGTCATGGAGCGGAAGATCACTCGGTGCTCGGTGCTAAGTCCGGAAGCAAAAATGTTGAGCAACTCGTGGATCGCGTCGCGAAGGGTCTCGTCCATCGGCCGCGACGATGCACGCTCGATGGCCGTATCCTCCGGCAGGCCCACCAGGTAGCCCGCCAGGGTTCCAAGCATGGCGAGCTCCGCACGAACAACCAGGGTCTGGTTTCCCGGAACCTCGGCATAGGTGCCGTAGATCGGCTTGGCTGCCGGCTTGTCGAGCTTCGGCACCAGGGCAAACGCGACCTCGCGTCCTACCAGGGAGGAGACCAACTTGGAAAGCGAGAAAGCCGTCGGCTCCTTCATCGTCAGCCTCCCAGGATCGGGTTCAAAGCCGCCTGCACATCTTCCGGGGTGAACGGCTTGTTGATCAGGAAACTTGCCCCATTGTCCATCGCGCACTCGCGTATCTCCGCCGAGGCCTCCGAAGTGAGAAAGCCAAGGGGAACCATGTTGTTGCTGCTGCGAAGGTTCTGCAGCAGCTCGATGCCCGACATCTCCGGCATGTTCCAGTCGGACAACACCAGCCGCGGCCGTTCCGTTTCCAGCGTCTTCAGAGCTTCCACACCGTTTGCAGCTTCGCCCACGACCAGGCTGCGGAAGCCTGCCTGGCGGAGAGCCCTCTGCACCAGCAATCGCATTGTCCTGCTGTCGTCTACCAGGAGCACATCCATCGCACATCACCTTCCTGTACTGTCCACCGTTGCTTACTGCTGCGACCCGTTTGCATGCCGCTATCTCCTTATCGTCCGCAAAGCCCATCCGGTTCAGTTCTCGGTGTGCTTGCGCCGGTCGCAATCCCAAATCGGGACGCACCTGCACAGGTTCGGACTGCAATGCGCTGGCGTGAGCCTCAAACAACGCGTCCAGTCGCCGTAGTAAGCTCCGTCTATGTCTTTGCCCGTCCATTTGTTTCGCGGCTTTGGAAGCTCCAGGTTGAGTCGACCAGGGGCGGCACTTGCTGCATTCCGATACCTCGCCCCTGCGAGATCCCGCTGCGCACCCTTGGCAGCCGGTGAACTCAATGCAGCGTGAAGTGCTGCTCGCGCTGCTGCGTGCTTACAAGTCCGGAGAAAGCACCGAGGCGGAGCTTGCCGACCGCCTGACCAGCCTGCCCTTTGAAGACGTGGGCTTCGCCCGGATCGACCATCACCGCTCGCTCCGATCCGGCATGCCCGAGGCGATCTATGCAGAAGGCAAAACCCCTGACCAGGTAGCCACCATCTTTGCCCGGCTGGCGGTGACCGGCGTGCCCGTGCTCGCCACCCGCGCCACGGAGGCGCATGCCGCAGCCACGCAGGCAGTTACACCCTCTGCCACGTATCATCGGCTCGCCCGTTGCATCACGCTCGCAGCCACGGACGGCCGCGAGCAGCGCGACGGCCATATCGCGGTGGTCTGCGCGGGCACAAGCGACCTTCCGGTTGCCGAAGAAGCAGCCCTTACGGCGGAGCTCTACGGAGCCGCAGTGACCCGCGTGACCGACGTCGGGGTGGCAGGGCTGCATCGCCTCCTGGCGCAGGTGCCGGTGCTGCGCACAGCCGACGTCGTGATTGCCTGTGCCGGCATGGAAGGAGCGTTGCCGAGCGTGATCGGCGGGCTGGTTGCCTCGCCCGTAATCGCCGTGCCCACGAGTGTCGGCTACGGCGCGAGTCTTGGAGGCATCGCGGCGTTGCTGGGCATGCTGAACAGTTGTTCCCCCAACATCGCAGTGGTCAACATCGACAATGGCTTTGGCGCAGGCTATCTTGCCTGCCTGATCGCGCGGCAGGCGAAATAATCTGCTTCGCCGGGTGTTGTGACTTCACTGGTGACTCGCTTGCGCAGGCCCGTGGCGCACTCCAACGTCCGGCCACGCCGCAGCTTTTCAATCTTCGTCCGAATCGCAGCAGCACCTGTCACCAGGGTCTGGGGCTCGGCATGCACGCAGTGTTCCACGTGAGGGTTTGTATGCGTACGTCCTGCCTGCTGGGCGCGATGGCTTGTGCGATGACCACAGCGCTTTCAGCGCAATCGGTCCCAAAGGTCGTGGTCTTCCAACAACCCGGCTTCCCTATCGTGCAGAGCGAACCTGTTGCGCAGGCAACGCTTGCTGCCGCGCTCGGGAGTAATTCCACCTTTGCCACGCTCGACGAGTTGCAAAAGGGCGCGGTGCTCGAAGGCGCAAGCCTGCTCGTAATGCCTTATGGTTCGGCTTTCCCGGCCGCGGCGTGGCCCGCAATGAACCACTACCTGCAAGCAGGCGGCAGCCTGCTGTGGCTCGGTGGCCAGCCGCTCCGGGTGCCGGTTACGGCTGATAGCGCAGGCGGCGGCCCTCGCTTCACCGAGGCGGCACCGCAGGACACTTACAGCCGGCTGCTGGATTTTCGACATACCTACGCAGCACCTTTGGGCGAGGGGCCGAACCACTTCGCATGGCGGCCGGGCTACCAGTTCCTGGGCGATGTGGCGGTGCAGCCAAGGCAGGTCTTCGTCGAGGAAGGCCGGCTGCAGGGGCTGGGCTATCTCGACTCTGCGGACGGGACGCACATCGCGGCGCCCGTGATCGTGTCGGATCACAAGGGCGCCCGCATTGTGGCACTTCCCTTCCAGCCGGAGCCGGGCTTCTGGGATTCAACGAACGGGCGCAGCCTGATTGCCAGCGCGGCGCGGTACGCCGAAGCAGGCGCCACCAGCTTCACGATCGAAGCGCAGTACTCGGCCCTTCGCCCGGGTGAGCGGCCCATGCTGTGGCTGCACCTGCGCCACGCACACGGCAGCATTGCCGGAAAAGCCAGGGTGTCGTTGATTGACGCAAATAGCAGGGTGGTGGACCAGGCGGAGCTGGCGCTTGGCAGCGGCGGAACATCTGATGCCACGTCCAATGCCGCCGTGCCTTTCCAGAAGCCCATGAGCACCGGCGTGTACACCGTGCGTGCCACCTGGACCCCGGCAGGCGCAGAAGCGCCGCAGGAGTTCGCAGAGAACGGCTTCGTGGTGGAAGAAAGAAGCGCGCTCGAGAATGGTGAAGCTCTGGCCAGCCACGGCGACTTTCTCTCCCTCGGGGGCAAGCCGTTCTTCCCGGTCGGCACCAACTACTTCTCCACCGAGGCGAATGGATGGGACTTCTCCGGGCCGCGCAACGCCGCGGTGTGGGAAAACGACTTTGCCGATATGCAGCGCCACGGCGTGAACTTCGTGCGTACCGGCGTGTGGATGTCGAATGCAAAGTTTGTGGAGCCCTCGACGGGTGAAGTGAACGAGCGTTTTCTGCGCAACGTCGAGGCATTCCTCGCAGCCGCACATCGCCACAACATCGTCGTAAACTTCACCTGCTTTGCCTTCTCCCCGAAGTCGGGCGAGCCAACACAGTCTGCCAGCGACGCAGGCCCGGAACTGACGCCGCCCAACCCGTACCTGGACAAGCGCGCCGTGGGTGCCGAGCAGCAGTACGTGCGCTCCATCGTCAACCGCTTTGCGCGGGTGCCGTGGCTCTCCTACGACCTGATCAACGAGCCTTCGTTTTCGAACCCGCGCGTGATCTTTCACGGCAACGTGCCCAACAACGACCCTGCGGAGATAGAGGCATGGCATGCGTGGCTCGAGACACACTACAGCGCGCTGCCGCGACTCGCAGACGCCTGGCGCGTCACGCCGGAAGCGCTCGGCAGCTGGGACAGCGTCCCGCTACCCGAGCGAAAGAACCTCACCTACGATCGCTATGGCGACGACAACCAGGTGCGCGCGCTCGACTACAACCTCTTCGCGCAGGACATGTTTGCCGGCTGGGTGCGCGGCATGATCGCCACGATTCGCGGCGCGGGCAGCAATCAATTGGTGAATGTAGGGCAGGACGAGGGCGGCGTGACAGACCGCCTGCTGAACCAGTTTTACGCCACCAGCGGCGTCGCGTTTACCACCAATCACACCTACTGGCAGGACAGCGCACTGCTCTGGGACTCGGTGGCCGCCAAGCGGCCCGGGCTACCCAACATCACGGGGGAAACCGGCTACCAGCCCGCGTGGAACCCGGACGGCAGCTGGCGCTACGACGAGCTGACGGGCACCGCGCTCGAGGAGCGCAAGTGGGCGCTTGGCTTTGCCGCGGGCTCGTCCGGCGCGGTGCAGTGGGACTGGGACCGCGAAGTGGACTTCGGCATGCAACGCAGCGATGGCTCTGCCAAAACCTGGCAGGGCATGATGCGCGCGATGGGACGCTTCGCGACCGAGGCCGCCCCGTACGCCACCCGCATGACGCTGCCGGACGTCGCGCTCGTGCTGCCGCAATCCCTGCAGCTTTCCGTGCACAACGCGCAGGCCCTTGAGGCACAGCAGACCGCGGTGCGCGTGCTGTACCAGCGCAACCGGGTTGAGGCGTACGCGGTCGGCGAGTACCAGACGGATATGCTCGGCACGCCGAAGCTGATCCTCCTGCCGTCAGCTTCGGGCTTGTCCAACAAAGCTTGGGCCGACATCGAATCGCGGGTGCGAGCGGGCGCGGTGCTGCTGATCTCTGGTCCATTCAGCGCAGACCCTCACATGCACGCGGTGGAGCGCGCTTCGTCCATCGGGATCGCAGCCACTCTGGAGCCGCTGCTCGAGCGCGACACCACGCTGCACTCGCCCGCCGGGGACCTGCCGCTGGTCTATGGTGGCCTCAAGACGACGATCCTCGACCGGGCCATGCTGCCCGGCAACCGGAGCTGGACGGAGGTCGCGCTGGGTCAGGGCAAGGTGCTGTTCTCTGCCTATCCGCTGGAGCTCAACGAGAACCTGGACTCGATTGCGGCCGTGTACGCCTATGCGCTGCGAGCAGCCGGCGTCCGGCCCACCTATACCACTCCTTTGAAAAATCAAGGCATCCTGATCTGCCCCACAAAGCTCGCGGGGGCGACCCTGTATGTTCTAACGTCGGAGACCGAAACAGCGCATGTCTCCTTCCGGGATACCGCCAGCGGCGCAACGCTGGCCGGCACACTGGAGGCTGGCCGATCGGCGCTGCTGCTCGTCGATGCGCACGGAAAGCTGGTCACGAGTTATGGCTGGCACGGCAGTGATTGATCGCTCCTGCCTGGGTCAGTGTCGCGACGTGATCGGAGCAGTCCGCGCGCTTAGACCTTACAAAGACCCCGCTTGAAACTGGTGCAGGCTGGAAGTGCGCCACGCATGTCCCACGGGCATGCGCGGCTGCTGTATCGTGGGTGCGAAGCAGCGACACGGTAAACGGAAGCACTGTAGCGATCGGATCGGTGCAGCGGCGAAGCAGTTTCCACTGGCCGTCGCAGGCGTGCATTTTGATGTGATCGAAGCACGCGCCGATTGTTTGGTGGCTGCGGCCTCGGTGCCCCAAGGTAGAGATTGCAGGGAGAATGGCCCTTGAGCACAAGCGCTTCGCAGTTATCCGCGGATCCAGTCTTCGATCGATGTTGGTGGATCTATTCGCTTTGCCGCGAACGCCTGTTTGCTGACCACACCGACACGATCGCCTCCGCACTTCAACCTCTGCTTGGCTCCCGCCTCAACATCCAGCTGCTTGAAGTAGGCTGCGGCCCCGGCTTCTACTCGCGCCGGCTGGCTGCCCGCTTCCCCGCGGTACAGGCCCTCGGGGTTGATACCTCGGAGCGCCTGCTATGCCATGCGCGCCAGCAGGCGCAACGCGCCAAGCTTCCGAATT
Source organism: Acidipila sp. EB88 (assembly GCF_003858395.1). Classification (GTDB taxonomy): domain Bacteria; phylum Acidobacteriota; class Terriglobia; order Terriglobales; family Acidobacteriaceae; genus EB88. The sequence goes on from NZ_QWEV01000005.1 coordinate 1,570,223, forward strand.
GTTGCTTCCGCCATGGCGACGCGCAACACCTCGGCGACTTTCTCGATGTGGCCGATGCGGCCATCGCCTCCCGCCTTTTCCTGATCCTGCTGCACGTGCAGCGCGAGGCCGTGATGCAGGCCGTGTTCCGCACGCTGCGTCCCGGAGGCATCTTCTTCATCGCAGAGCCGATCTCGCCTTTGCGCACCTCCCTGCCTCTCTGGCTGATGCGCGCAGCCGACAGGATCGCCGGGCGCCCTGCGTGCCTGAGTGTGCCGGTCGAGTGCGCCGTGTTGAGCGGCGCGGAGCTGCAAACGCTGGCGCACGGGCAGCCATGGGGCGAGGTGCAGCTCTGGCGCGATCGACGCTACCAGTACGCACTCTGCCAAAAGGCTTTATGAGCACACCTCCTTTTAAGATTCTGGACCCGATGCAGCGCCTGCAGTCACTGCATGGCCGGTGCGCGTTTGCGGTCATGGCGAAAGCCCCCGTGCCCGGCAAAGTCAAGACTCGGCTGAGCCCGCCGCTCACGCCCACCGAAGCCGCACTGCTCAATGCGGCGTTTCTGCGTGACACCCTGGCGAGCCTCGGGGCGGCGGCCCAACAGAGCGCAGCCAGTTGCGTCGTGTCCTACACGCCGGCAGGGCAGGAGAGCGCATTCATCGGCATCCTGCCAGAGCACACCCTGCTGCTCCCGCAGCGCGGCGACGGCTTCGGCGAGCGGCTCTCTGCCACAGCAAATGATCTTTTCCTGTGCGGCTTCTCCGCCGTCTGCCTGATCGACTCCGACAGCCCCACCGTGCCGACAGCGGAGTACGTGCGGGCAGCCGAGATCCTGCTGGGGTCAGCTGGCGGGCAGGTCGCGGTGCTGGGGCGCTCGGAGGATGGCGGCTACTACCTGCTGGGGCTCGCGCAGCCGCAGCCACGCCTGTTTGAGGAGATCACCTGGAGTACCGCGCACGTGGCCGACGAGACGGAGCAGCGTGCGCACGAAGCAGGCGTGCAGCTCATCCACCTGGCTCGCTGGTACGACGTCGATGATGCGCATTCCCTGGATCGCCTGCAGCGAGAGCTTGCCGGCGACCCGCTTGTGCCGCGTGGGTACGAGGCGCCACACACGCGGCAGTTGCTGCAAACGCTTGAGTCGCTTGCGCCGGTGCATGGCGGACCGCGCGAGGAGGATGTGCCACATGCTCGTGGCTGACGCGACCGTCCACGCTCCGTGGATCGCCGACACAGCCTCACCGGAGCGGCAGAGAGCGCGATCCGCATGGCTCACCAACGCGGCACTCGCTCTTCTTGGCATTGTGTATGTTGAGCTGACCCGCACCGGTGTGCACGAGTTCCACCACTTCGTGCATGGTTTCAGCGAAAGCGTCTTCGGGCAGTTGATGTTGTACCTCGGCGCGATTGCGCTGGTGGAGCGCTCGCCCACCAATCGCTGGACCCTGCCGCTGATCCTGCTCGCAGCCTTTGCCGCGCGCCTGTTCGCCGTGGCAGCGCCCCCCTTTCTGTCGAGTGACGTGTACCGCTATGTCTGGGACGGCATGGTGCAGGCGGCAGGCATCAACCCGTTCCGCTACATCCCGGCAGACAGCCACCTCGGCTTTCTGCGCGACGCGGCGATCTACCCATCGATCAACCGGCGGGAGTATGCGCACACCATCTATCCGCCCGGCGCGCAGTTCCTGTTCCTGCTGATCACGCGCGTGCAGGCTTCAGTGCCGTGGATGAAGCTCGCACTGGTCGGCCTGGAAGGCTTGACCTGCTGGGCGCTGATGCAGTGCCTGGCCCTGCTGCGGCTCCCGCGCGAGCGTGTGCTGCTCTATGCATGGCACCCGGTGTGTATATGGGAGATCGGCAGCAGCGGCCATATCGATGCTGCGGCGCTTACCGCGATTGCGCTGGCACTGCTGGCCCGTTTGCGCGGCCGGCCGCTGCGCGCCGCGGGGTGGCTGGGTGCGGCCGCGTTGATCAAGCTGTACCCGGCAGCGCTGCTTCCCGCACTGGTGCAGCGCAGGCTGGTCGCCCCGGCGCTGCTGTTTGCCGCGCTGCTGGTCGGGGGCTACCTGCCCTACCTGAGCGTGGGTCGAGGCGTTCTCGGTTTTCTGCCGGCGTATGCACGGGAAGAAGGTCTCGACTCCGGCACCCGCTACTTTCCGCTGGCCTGGATGCAGCGCACCTTCCACGTGAGCTTCGCCCCCACCCACTACCTGGCGGTCTGCTGCATTGTGCTGGTGGCCTGCGCCTGGTGGGCTTTCCAGCAGGGACGCTCCGCCACCGGAGCGATCCAGGGAGGACTGGTGCTGGCCACGACCATGAACCTTTGCTTCTCCCCGCACTACCCTTGGTATTTTCTATGGCTGCTGCCGTTTCTCACGCTCTGGCCATGGCGACCGGCTTTTTACCTGGTACTTGCTGTGACATACATGCTCGCCACGCGCCTGGGCATGCCGGGCGAGCCGCTCTACCGCATGAACACCTTCCTCTACGGTGGCTTCGTGCTCCTGCTGGTGCTCGACGCCGCTGGCTCACGCCTGGCTGCACTGCCCGGGTGGCGTCGGCTCCGTGACTGCTTGCCACCGGTTGCGCAACACGAGCCTCAATCGGCGGCAAGCCTGCAGGAGAGCTCGTCATGACAGAACAGGCAGAGTACCCCGGCAATTGCGCAGGAAGTCCCACGGGACGCATCAGCGTCATTATCCCGGCGCTCAACGAGGAAGCTTCCATCGCCGGCGTCGTCGGCGAGATGCCGTGGCCGCTGTTGCGGGAGTGCATCGTGGTGGATAACGGCAGCACGGACAACACGGCCGCGCAGGCGCGGGCAGCCGGCGCAGGGGTTGTTTGGGAGCCTCGACGCGGCTATGGCCAGGCCTGTGCGACCGGCGCGGCGAGCGCTGTCTCAAGCTCAGATGTTTTGGTGTTCCTGGATGGCGACGGGAGCGACGTGCCCGCCGAGATCGCCCTGCTTGCCGCACCCGTGCTTGCCGGGGCATATGACTTCGTCATCGCATCCAGGCTGCGCGGCGCGCGGGAGCCCGGCAGCCTGCTGGTATCGCAGGTATTCGCGGGCTGGCTCGCCGGCATGGCCATGCGGCTGCTGTACGGCGTTCGCTACACCGACATGGGGCCGATGCGTGCCATCACAAGAAGCGCTCTCGAGCGCATGCGGATGCAGGAAATGACCTACGGCTGGAATCTCGAAATGCAGATGAAAGCGGCCAGTGCCGGTCTGCGCATCCTGGAAGTGCCGACCACCTGCCGCTGTCGACGGGGCGGCGTGTCCAAGGTGGCGGGCTCGCTACAAGGCTCGGTAAAGGCCGCCTACCGCATCACGGAGGTCCTGCTGCGGATCGCCCTCACCGGTGGCCGCTCCCAGGTGCCCCCGGCTCGTTGAGTTGTCGGCAGCAGTCACTCCATCGACCATGTCTCCCCTGCAGGCTTGCGCAGTGCTGCTCGCGATCCCCTGCGAAATCAGGGGTGAAGAGCGTATGCTCGTGGCAATGGCCCAGTCTCTTGGCCACGGAAACAATGTTGTTCCCCGCAGACGAGTTCTTCCAGCAGTCAACAGAAACACAGGAGATGGCATGCGTGAAACAGATGGTTTGGAGAATGCTCCCTCGGAGCCCCGTTCCAACCTGCTACAGTTTCGACCGCGGAGCCGCCCCGCGGAGGAGTCGCCGGATGCCGCTGCGAAGCAGCAGTTTCGACGACCTGCCGCTTCTGTCTATGCCATTAACGCCAGGGAAAAGCTGGCCGCTGGCACGGCCAGTGCAAACACGCCAGTGGGAAAAGCTCCCAAGCCTCCACCCGGCAAGCAACTGCAGTAGTCACAAGCGCTTGTCGCGGTGAGCCTGCTTTCCCGATGAGACCGAGCATCAACGCACCGTCCGGGATACGCCGCCTGAGGGTCTTGCGCTTTCTGCAGTTCTCCGAGCTGCCTCACCTACGGGGTGAGCCGGGATCGCGCCCCGGCATTTACCAGAAAGGGCTGCACGTATGGGGACTTCCGGCACCAGCCGAAAAATGATGCTGCCCCATGTACTTTGGACGCAACACACCTGCCCGCTTTGCTCCTCCGTTGTGTTCACATCTGCGGAGTCCGCACCGTTCGATCCCTTGTTCGCCATGGTCTCGTTGCGCCCGGTGCGCTGCAGCAACTGCTTCCGGCGCTACTACTGGTTCGCACGGTCTGGTTCGGCCACGCGCTGACTGGAGCCACTCCGACCTACTGCTGTGTTTCTGGTGAGATCATCAGGCGGAAGCCCTGTCGGGGAATCCCGTTCCCTGTTTCCCGACTCCAATGGCATGAAGTTCATAAGAAGAGGAGTTTCACAAAGCATGGCTCTTGAAAAGATCGTTTACACCGCGCATGCGGTAGCCACCGGCGGCCGCGATGGCAGCGCCAAGTCCGACAACGGCAAGCTCGACGTCAAGCTCGATCTCCCCAAGGAAATGGGCGGCGGAGACAATGGCACTAATCCGGAGCAGCTGTTTGCGGCCGGTTATGCTGCCTGCTTCATTGGCGCGATGAAGTTCGTTGCAGGCACCCGCAAGATCGAGCTCCCGGCCGACACCTCGATCAACTCGAGCGTGGCCTTTGGACCGCGCACCGGCGGAGCGAAGGGCTTTAGCGTAGATGTCGCACTTGAGGTGCACATCCCCGGCATGGAACATGCCGAAGCCGAGAAGCTGGTGCATGAAGCGCACGAGGTCTGCCCGTACTCCAATGCGACTCGCAACAACATCGACGTGAAGCTGACCGTCGCCTAACGCAACGATCATCATGTTTGACCTCCCAAGGCCCGGCGCTCATTGTCGGGCCTTGTTTATGGCCGCAGCCGCTTCCCACAGGACCAGCAACGTACGCACTCAAAGGCAGCGTGCGCTCTCGCCACGCTCTATTCACCTGCAGGGCATAGCATGGATGTATGAATGAAGGTCGTTGGGTACTGTTAATCGCCAGCGAACTGGGCGGCACGGATTCGGTCTCGGATCGAGCCATGGAACGCCTGGTCGATGCGATTCGCGAAGAAGGTTATCAAGTCGTTCGTACGTCTACACCAGAAGACGGTCTCTCCCTGGTGATGTCTGATCCCTCGCATAGTGCGATCCTGCTGGACTGGGATCTCGAGGGCGACAATCAGTTCGATGAACGCGCAGCCCTGCAGATCCTGCGCGCGGTGCGCCGCCGCAACAAGAAGATTCCAATCTTCCTGATTGCGGATCGCACCCTGGTAAGTGAACTACCGCTGGAAGTCGTGCGGCAGGTACATGAATACATCCATCTCTTCGGCGACACGCCGGCGTTTATCGCCAACCGCGTAGACTTCGCAGTGGAGCGTTACCATGAGCAGCTTCTGCCGCCCTACTTCCGCGAGCTGAAGAAGTACACCGATCAGGGCGCCTACTCATGGGACGCACCCGGACACATGGGCGGCGTGGCTTTCCTGAAGCACCCGATTGGCATGGAGTTCCACCGCTTCTTTGGCGAGAACCTGCTCCGTGCCGATCTCGGCATCTCCACTGCGCCGCTTGGTTCATGGCTCGACCACATCGGGCCGCCCGGCGACTCGGAGCGCAATGCCGCCCGGATCTTTGGCGCGGACTGGACGTTTTACGTTCTTGGCGGCTCCTCCACCTCGAACCAGATCGTTGGACATGGGGTCATCGCGCAGGACGATATCGTGCTCGCGGATGCGAACTGCCACAAATCCATCGCGCACGTACTCACCGTGACCGGTGCGCGACCGGTGTACTTCAAGCCCACGCGTAACGGCTACGGCATGATCGGGCTGGTTCCGCTTCGCCGCTTCAGCCAGGAGTCGATTCAGGAGCTGATCGCTAAGAGCCCGTTCACCAAGGACGCGCCCTCACAGGTCCCAACCTACGCCGTCGTCACCAACTCCACCTATGACGGGCTCTGCTACGACGTAAACAAGGTAGTAAGTGAGTTGGCGCAGAGCGTACCGCGCGTGCACTTCGACGAAGCCTGGTATGCCTACGCGAAGTTCCACGAGATCTACCGCGGACGCTATGCCATGGGTGTTCCGGATGAGATGCCGAACCGGCCTGCGATTTTTGCCGTGCAGTCTACCCATAAAATGCTGGCCGCCTTCTCCATGGGCTCCATGGTGCACGTCAAGCTGAGTGACCGTGCCCCGATGGATTTCGACCAGTTCAACGAATCGTTCATGATGCACGGCACGACGTCGCCGTTCTACCCGTTGATCGCCTCGCTGGATGTCGCGGCCGCAATGATGGACGAGCCGGCCGGCCACACGCTGATGTACGAGACCATCCAGGACGCCATCAGCTTTCGGAAAGCAATGTCCTCGGTCGCGCATCGTCTGCGCGCCGCGGAGTCCAATGGTGACGGCTGGTTCTTCCGGCTCTTCCAGCCGGAACAGGTTAAGGATCCCGAAACCGGCGAGACGCACCTGCTCGAGGAAGCGCCAGATCGCCTGCTAATCACGAACTCGAGCTGCTGGACATTGAAGCCGGGAGAGAGCTGGCACGGCTACCAGGATGCAGACATAGAAGACGAGTACTGCATGCTCGACCCGACCAAGGTCACCATTCTAATGCCGGGCGTCAACGCGCAGGGCACGGTCGAGGAGTGGGGTATTCCTGGTGCGATCCTCACCGAATTTCTTGACGGACGTCGGGTCGAGATTGCACGCACCGGCGACTACACCGTTCTGGTGCTGTTCTCCGTCGGCACGAGCAAGGGGAAGTGGGGGGCGTTGCTCGAAAACCTTTTCGAATTCAAGCGCCTTTACGACACCGACGCTGCACTGATCGAGGCCATGCCCGAGCTGGTGACCAAGTACCCCGCCCGTTACCGCAATGTGACTCTGCGCGAACTCAGCGACGAGATGCATGCCGCCATGATCGAGCTGAACCTCTCCGGGCTGGTTAACGCAGCCTGCGACGAGGACTTCGATCCGGTGCTGACCCCTGCCCAGGCCTACCAGAAGCTCCTGCGCAACCGGACGGAAAAGGTGCCTTTCCGGGAAATGGCTGGGCGCATCGCCGCCGTGATGCTGGTGCCCTATCCGCCGGGCATCCCCATGAGCATGCCCGGCGAGCGTCTCGGCGATGCGGAGAGCCCGGTCGTCAAGCTGATCTTGGCTATGGAGGAGTTCGGCAAGCGGTTTCCGGGCTTCGAGCGCGAGACACACGGCATTGAACTCGATGATCAGGGCAAATACTGGATGCGCGCCGTCATCGAGGAAGGGCAGGATGCTCGCACAACTGGACCCAAGTTTAACGAGGCCTTGGAGAAGCAGGTGCTGGAAACCAAGCCTGTGCGCCGCTCTACTTCGTAGAGGTGGGCAAACGAACAAAAGGGATCACAGCTCAGCTGTGATCCCTTTTGTTTCGTACAGAAGTCTAGAGCCATCTGTCTAAGCGTCGATACATAGCCTCCTTGCCACACGAACTAAAAAGAAAGAGCTCAACCACTTAGCAGCCGCAACTCTACTGCCGTGCAGCGTAGCTGCCGAACATTTCCTCAGCCGCCCAGCAACGAAACAAGCCCATCCTTGGGGGGATGGGCTTTGTTGTTGAAGTTATTACCGGCGATATCCTAATCTCCCACGCACCTGCGCGCGCAGTACCATCGGCCTTGCAAGGCTTAACTTCCGTGTTCGGGATGGGAACGGGTGGGACCCTTGCAGTATTGTCACCGGTAAACCTGGGACCTTGACTCAAGCGGTCTGACCCGCGATTGAGTGCCCGGTGTCATCTTCACCGAGCAGTCCGGAATGTTTCACAACGAAATCGATTGGGTTGTAATCTTCACTTCTGAAAACCTGAACGTACAAGGCCAGTTGAATGTTCTCTAGCTGCAGCAGAACTGCACAGAGTTAATTCTATGGACAAGCCGAACGGGCGATTAGTATTGGTCAGCTGCACGCATTACTGCGCTTCCACCTCCAACCTATCAACCAGGTGGTCTTCCTGGGCCCTTCAGGGAGATCTCATCTTGGAGCGTGCTTCCCGCTTATATGCATTCAGCGGTTATCACAACCGAACTTCGCTACCCAGCCGTGCCCTTGGCAGGACAACTGGAACACAAGAGGTTCGTCCATCCCGGTCCTCTCGTACTAAGGACAGCCCTCCTCAAATCTCCTACGCCCACAGCAGATAGGGACCGAACTGTCTCGCGACGTTCTGAACCCAGCTCACGTACCGCTTTAATAGGCGAACAGCCTAACCCTTGGAACCTTCTACAGCTCCAGGATGCGATGAGCCGACATCGAGGTGCCAAACCGAAGCGTCGATATGAACTCTTGGCTTCGATCAGCCTGTTATCCCCGGCGTACCTTTTATCCGTTGAGCGATGGCCCTTCCATACAGAACCACCGGATCACTAAAGCCTGCTTTCGCATCTGCTCGACTTGTAGGTCTCACAGTTAACCACTCTTATGCTTTTGCACTCGACGACTGATTTCCAAACAGTCTGAGAGTAGCTTCGCGCGCCTCCGTTACAATTTAGGAGGCGACCGCCCCAGTCAAACTACCCGCCTAACTATGTCCCTCTCCCGGATCACGGGAGCAGGTTAGAATCACAACGCTCACAGGGTGGTATCTCACCGTTGGCTCCACCAAACCCAAAAGCCTGGTTTCAAAGCCTCCCACCTATCCTGCGCAGCAAGGGTCATAATTCATAGTTAAGGTGTAGTAAAGGTGCACGGGGTCTTTCCGTCTAGCTGCGGGTAACCGGCATCTTCACCGGTACTACAAGTTCGCCGAGCAACTCGTTAAGACAGTCGTACGATCGTTACTCCATTCGTGCAGGTCGGAACTTACCCGACAAGGAATTTCGCTACCTTAGGACCGTTATAGTTACGGCCGCCGTTCACCGGGGCTTCAATTCAAAGCTTCGCCTTGCGGCTAACCTCTCCTTTTAACCTTCCGGCACCGGGCAGGAGTCAGCCCCTATACGTCGTTTTCGACTTTGCAGAGACCTGTGTTTTTGTTAAACAGTCGCCGTACGCGTTTCACTGCGGCCCCCTCGCGCTTGCACGCTAACGGGGCGACCCTTCTCCCGAAGTTACGGGTCTAATTTGCCGAGTTCCTTAACAAGCCTTCACTCGAGCGCCTTTGGATATTCTCCTCGTCTACCTGTGTCGGTTTGGGGTACGGTTCCCAACGATTCTCCTTAGAAGATTTTCTCGGCAGCGTGGAATCAGCAGCTTTCAGGCATACGCCTTACTGTTTTACGTCTCAGCGTTAATGCTCACCCGGATTTGCCTAAGTGAACCGCCTTACACGTATCAAGCCCTATAGCCATAGAGGGCCCTGCTTATCCTTCTGCGTCTCTCCATCGTCAAACGAATGTTGGGAGGTCCGGAATATTAACCGGAATTCCATCATCTACGCCTTTCGGCCTCGACTTAGGGACCGCCTAACCCTGAGCGGATTAACCTTCCTCAGGAAACCTTAGACTTTCGGCGCGGAGGGTTCTCACCTCCGTTATCGCTACTTATGCCGGCAGGGTCTCTTCGCAACGCTCCATCCGTCTTCTCAGTCGGACTTCAATGCTGTTGAGAATGCTCTCCTACCACGCACACCTGAGAGGTGTGCATCCGTTGCTTCGGTGTACAGTTTTAGCCCCGTTGTATTGTCGGCACCGGACCGCTTGACCAGTGAGCTATTACGCTTTCTTTAAAGGATGGCTGCTTCTAAGCCAACCTCCTGGCTGTCTGAGCGTTCCGACTTCCTTTCCCACTTAACTGTAACTTTGGGACCTTAGCAGGCGGTCTGGGCTGTTTCCCTCTCGACTGTGAAGCTTAGCCCCCACAGTCTGACTCCCGGGCTGGTTGTCAGTGGCATTCGTAGTTTGGTTGGATTCAGTAAGCCGGAAAGCCCCCTAGTCCATCCAGATCTCTACCACCACCGCAAATCACCCGAGGCTAGCCCTAAAGCTATTTCGGAGAGAACGAGCTATCACGGAATTTGATTAGCCTTTCACCCCTACCCTCAGCTCATCCGAGCTTTTTTCAACAAACACCGGTTCGGTCCTCCAATAGGTTTTACCCTACCTTCAACCTGGCCAAGGGTAGATCATCCCGCTTCGCGTCTATTCCTGCCAACTGAACGCCCTCTTCAGACTCGCTTTCGCTTCGGCTCGCTCACGCTTAACCTTGCTGACAAGAATAACTAGCCGGCTCATTATGCAATAGGCACGCGGTCAGACATTCCCTTACGGGCATAGTCCTCCCACTGCTTGTAGGCACACGGTTTCAGGTACTTTGTACTCCCCTCACAGGGGTTCTTTTCACCTTTCCCTCACGGTACTGGTTCACTATCGGTCAGAAACGAGTATTTAGCCTTACGGGATGGTCCCCGTGGATTCAAGCAGGGTTTCACGTGCCCCGCCTTACTCAGGTATCCGCTTCGAGTCTGGATCAGTTTCGTCTACGCGACTGTCACGCCCTATGGTGTCCCTTTCCAAGGACTTCGACTACCGACCAGATTGGTAACTCTACTGTTGCGGACCCTACAACCCCCGTGTCACCGAAATGAAACGGGTTTGGGCTATTCCGAGTTCGCTCGCCACTACTATCGGAATCGAGATTTCTTTCTTTTCCTTCAGGTACTGAGATGGTTCACTTCCCTGAGTTCGCTTGATCCCACCTATGTATTCAGTGGGTCATACGTGAGGTTTACTCACGTGGGTTTCCCCATTCGGAAATCTCCGGATCAACGCCTGTGTGCGGCTCCCCGAAGCTTATCGCAGCTTGCCACGTCCTTCATCGCCTGTTTCTGCCAAGGCATCCACCGTGCGCCCTTAGTAGCTTGACCATAGAATTAACTCCATGCAGGCATAACAACTGCATTCTATGTGTAATTCGCCTGCGATCATCACCGGGTACGAGCCCGTATGTGACCACATATCCTAAAGACACTCAACCAGAACAACACTCCCCATCTGCCCCCAGGCGAACCTGGTGCAGCGGGTAAGCCGTTGCTCGGCCTTGTATGTATTTACCCAATCGATTTCGTTGTCAAACATCCAAACGCATTCCCTGTTGCCAGGTGCGTCGCCCCTGTGGGCATGAACTTCAACTACCAGGCGAACCCGGCAGTCTCTGTTCAAAGATTGAAGCCACGCCTGATCTAACCAAGCTGGCTGCAAACTTCAAACAGCTCTCGAGCGTGTTGGTGGAGCTGAGGAGGATCGAACTCCTGACCCCCTGCTTGCAAAGCAGGTGCTCTCCCAGCTGAGCTACAGCCCCTTGATACATCTGGTAAGTGGTGGGCCTGGGTAGATTCGAACTACCGACCTCACCCTTATCAGGGGTGCGCTCTAACCAACTGAGCTACAGGCCCGGCTGCGCCGGGCGATTCAGCCCATACTTGCATATGGAAACCGAAGACCTGCGCAATAGGACTCGAGAAAAGTTTCGAGGACCAGGTTGAACATGCTCGGCAGCTAAGCCGCCGATGACCATCGTGCAGAGGTCAGGACCAAGCAGAGATGGCTTGATTCAGGCTCTCATCTGCTCACGCTTGCGCGCTGCAGATGAGGTGTGTGACCACCGGATACGCTGCTTTCGCAGCCTGCATTCGCAGGACGTATCACAGGCGCCACAACGTTCTCTCTTAGAAAGGAGGTGATCCAGCCGCAGGTTCTCCTACGGCTACCTTGTTACGACTTCACCCCAATCATGAATTACACCTTGGACGGCTGCCCCCCTTGCGGGTCGGCTCACCGGCTTCTAGTACAACCCACTTTCGTGATGTGACGGGCGGTGTGTACAAGGCCCGGGAACGTATTCACCGCGGCATGCTGATCCGCGATTACTAGCGATTCCAGCTTCATGGAGTCGAGTTGCAGACTCCAATCCGAACTGAGGCCGGCTTTTTCCGATTAGCTCACCTTCGCAGGGTTGCAACGGTTTGTACCGGCCATTGTAGCACGTGTGTAGCCCTGGACATAAAGGCCATGAGGACTTGACGTCATCCCCGCCTTCCTCCCCGTTATCCGAGGCGGTCCCACCAGAGTGCTCAACTAAATGGTAGCAACTGGTAGCAAGGGTTGCGCTCGTTGCGGGACTTAACCCAACATCTCACGACACGAGCTGACGACAGCCATGCAGCACCTATATACAGGTCTCTTGCGAGACGCCGCCGTTTCCGACGGATTCCTGTACATTTCGAGCCCAGGTAAGGTTCTTCGCGTTGCGTCGAATTAAACCACATGCTCCACCGCTTGTGCGGGCCCCCGTCAATTCCTTTGAGTTTCAGCCTTGCGACCGTACTCCCCAGGCGGATCGCTTAACGCGTTAGCTACGGCACGACGGGATTGGGTACCCGCCACACCAAGCGATCATCGTTTAGGGCTAGGACTACCAGGGTATCTAATCCTGTTTGCTCCCCTAGCTTTCGTGCCTCAGCGTCAGTTATGGTCCAGTGAGCCGCTTTCGCCACAGGTGTTCCTCCTGATATCTACGCATTTCACCGCTACACCAGGAATTCCACTCACCTCTCCCATACTCCAGCCCAGCAGTTTCCCGTGCAGGCTACAAGTTAAGCTTGTAGATTTCACACAGGACTTGCGGGGCCGCCTACGCACCCTTTACGCCCAATAATTCCGAACAACGCTTGCCCCCCTCGTATTACCGCGGCTGCTGGCACGAAGTTAGCCGGGGCTTCTTCTATCGGTACCGTCATTATCGTCCCGATCGAAAGGAGTTTACGTCCCAAGAGACTTCATCCTCCACGCGGCGTTGCTGCGTCAGGGTTTCCCCCATTGCGCAAAATTCCCCACTGCTGCCTCCCGTAGGAGTCTGGACCGTGTTTCAGTTCCAGTGTGTCCGTGCGCCCTCTCAGGCCGGATACAGATCACTGCCTTGGTGGGCCATTACCCCGCCAACTAGCTAATCTGCCGCGACCCCCTCCCAGAGCGAATTGCTCCTTTGACCCGTAGGTATTATGCGGAATTAGCCTCGATTTCTCGAAGTTATTCCCCACTCCAGGGTAGGTTAGTCACGTGTTACTCACCCGTGCGCCACTTTACTCAGGACCGAAGTCCCTTTCTCGTTCGACTTGCATGTGTTAGGCACGCCGCCAGCGTTGATTCTGAGCCAGGATCAAACTCTCGTTTAAATCCTGTGTTGCTTGTCTGCGACGGAGGTCGCAGAACAGAGGCAACGGCCTGCCACGCTCGAAAACGTGACCGGCTTTAATACTGTGAGAATGATCAAACCAAACTCGGTCTGTTCTCACGACTGGCATGTTCAACCTGATTGTCAAAGATCAAAGCGAAGACCACCTGAGTGGGTCGCTAGGATCGGGATCCGTTACTCGGCCTGCTCTTCACCGCCCCTTGCAGGGCAGCTCCAACCAGCTTTTCGCGTGTCCTCGAACTTGCTGCGCTCGTGAGCGCATTTCTTAACCTTACAGGCTTGTCCGGTTGGTGTCAACTTGTTTCTTCAGGCTGCTGCTTACCACTGCTACCGGTAACCACAGCAACACTGCCCAGAAACAAGCTCAGCCACATACGCCGCGGAGCATCCACACCCGCCTGCGCTGCTTCCCGAACCCGGCGCCCACAACCCAAGGCCACCCGCAAGAAATGCTACTTACTCGCACAAAACTTGGCACAACTTGAAAGATCATCCTGCTCCGCTTCTCCTCAAAACAGCGAGCAAGCAGAACAATCGGCCTCTAGGCCTTCTTACCAAAACGACCACTACCTGCTAATGGAGAGCTCGCACTGGAAGGAAAAACCTTCTGGGCACCTCGTAGGTGCCGTCGAACGCCCTGGCTGCGTCATGCTCAACAGCTTTCGTCAGGCCTTACAGCCCAACCTCAGAGCCTTTCCAAATCTACCGCTTACCGCTTGGAACCACTTCGTTGCCGCTCGTTCACCAGCAACTTCTTTAATGTACCGCATAAAGTTTGTTACTGCAACTCGTCGTTTCCAGAGGTACAACAACAACGCTTTGAAGAAAGTAACAGGCGCGGAGCTGTGTTGCAAGTGCCACGGGGAGAGCTATCTCACCTCACACCGCGACACGTATCCCCAACCCGGGGGTGCGTCCTTCGGCAACTCCCATACTCCCCTTACTCACGCTCTTCGTACCCGTTCCACGCCCTCCTCCCACGCACCAACCAGGTGCAGGGGACAAACCGCACGGGAGCTCGAGCTTTTTACTTCCCTGTCACAAGCACGAGGTTGAATGCGTATTGCGATTGCCCGGCCAGTCGCGGCATGTTCGTCCGACAGCGTCGGGTGGGTCCGGCAAGCCAACGTAAAACCAGCAAGGATGGGTCATGGCTAACAAGGGATGGAAAAAGAGTTGTGCGTCGGCTGCGCTACTGGGCCTTCTTCAGCCTGGCTTTCTGCTCGCGCAGAGCGCCACCAGCACCACCGGCACGGCGGGTGTCTCGATCGCTCCCCCCTCCAGCGCCGCGGTGCAGAAGTACGTCATCACGCCTACGCAGGAAGCGAAGCTGACAGAAGCGCAGAAGCTCGCCCTCCTGCAGAAGCACATCAAGTATGTGTTCGTTCTGTTCCAGGAGAATCGCTCCTTCGACTTCTACTTCGGCACCTATCCGGGTGCGGTCGGGCTCTACTCGCAGCCGGCTTCGGAAACGCCCGGCCTCACACAGCCGCTGGTTAACACCGACGGCACCATTGGCACCATCTCCGCCTTCAAGATCCCGACCACCGTCACGGACGTGAATGGCAACCCCGTGCCGATCTATCCGCAGGACACCGACTCCGTCAATCACGCGCACACTGCGTATGAGACCAAGATCGACGTGCAGGGCGGCGTGACCAAGAACGACGGCTACGCCATCACCGAAGAAGGCGTCACCATCACCAACGGCAAGCCTTCCGCTCTTCCGACTCTCGCCAAGAAACAGACCGGCGAGCTCGTCATGGGCCACGTGGACTGCGATGCCGCCCCCATCATGTGGAACTACGCCGACCGCTTCGCGTTGTTCGACAACTTCCACCAGACCGTGCTCTCCGCATCCACCCCGAATGCGCTCGCGATGATCGCCGGGCAGTCCGGTGAAACGCAGTGGGTCAAGCACCCCAACGAGAGCACGCTCGCCATGGGTTCCATCAGCGGCAATGGCGTTCCGGTCGTCAGCGATGGCGATCCCTACTGGGGTTCGCAGCTCGACACCACCGGCTCGCCGCACCAGCCTTCGATGGCGCCGTCCAGCACGCCTGAAATCAACCTGACGTTTGCCACGCTGCCCCTTTCATTCATGGGTTCGCAGATCCAGACCACCGTGCAGGGTGATACGCAGCCTGACACAGACCTGTCCGATGTCGAGAAGGACATCACCGAGATCGCCGGCAACGGCGTCAAGCCCACCAACTGGGGCTGGTACCAGCAGGGCTACGATCACGAGTTCAACGACACCACGTCCACCGCGTCGCACGCTGACTACATCCAGCACCACAACGCGCCGCAGTACTTCGGCTACATTTCCAACAATCCCGACGTCAGCGCGCACATGCACGGTCTCTCCGACTTCGCTATCGACGTCTTCAACAAGCGCCTGCCTGCCGACGGCGGTGTGTTCTACGTGCGTGGCGGCTACAACAACATCCAGGGCCTCACGCCGGTCGATCCCAACCCCAGGCTCGCCACCGTGTTCAACGGCAACGACGATCACCCGGGCTACTCCGACTTGCAGATCTCCAACGCGCTGGTTGCGGACGAGGTCAACCTGATCACGCAGAGCCCGTACTGGCCCGAGAGCGCGATCATCATCACCTACGATGAAACCGATGGCGAGTACGACCACGCGCCCGAGATCATCCGCAGCTACGACCCTTACGGCGAGCCGCTTGACCAGGGCCCGCGCATCCCCACCATCCTGATCTCGCCTTACGGCGCTGCGCACGCCATCGACCACGAGGCAGCCGAGCACTCCTCCATCATCAAGTTCATCGACCTGCTCTACGGACTGGAACCCCTGGCGAACCTGCCGGACGAGAAGCAGGCGCGCAAGGATGGTCTGACGATGTTCGGTCAGGCGTACCTAGGACCCGCGGACGCTGGCGTCTCCGGCGTCGGCAACATGTTCAGCGCATTCTCCAATAACCGCCTGCTCGGCACCGCGCCGGCGCTGCCGGCGGAGTACGCGCAGATCTCGCCCAGCCTCATCAACACCTTCCCGCAGGGCGGCAACAACGGCTGCAAACTGCTCAACATCACGCCGACCGATACAGGCAGGCCCAACAATGTGCCGGCCGACTTCAACCCGCGTCCGAGCTCTGACCCAGGCATCCCGACCTCTGGCACCTGGACCCCGTAAGCTCCACAACGCGCCTCGCACGATCCCGGGAACCAGGTTCGCCTGGTTCCCTTCTTTTCTGGAGAACCCTGCTTCCATGGCTTATCTCAAGACCCTGTCTCTCGGCCTTCTTGCACTCCTGGCGACACACGCCGCCTTTGCCGGTCCTGTTCTTGACCGCATTCACACGGCAAAGTCGCTTGCCTGCGGCGTCATCAAGGAAGAGGAGGACTACTCCCGCGCCACCGACCACGGCAATCGCGCCGCCTTCGACCTCGACCTCTGCAAGGCCGCAGCCGTGGCAACCCTGGGCCTCGGTGCCAACTTCACGATCAGCGTGTTTCCGGATGAGCCCGCCGGCGTCAAGGCTCTCAAGGAAGGCCGCCTCGACCTGCTCGCTTCCGCAAGCCCGAGCCTCAACAACACCGCGCAGGGACTCGGCTTCGCGCCCGTCACCTTTCACGATGGCGAAACCCTGATGGTTCCGAACAGTGCCGCGGTCCACTCCGCCGCTGATCTCGCCGGTAAAAAAATCTGCTTCGTGATCACCAGCCAGAGTGAAGCAGGCCTGCGCACCTATGCCGCGCGCAAACATATCTCCTACATCTGGTATCCATTCTCCGAGGTAGGCGAAATGGAAGCCGCCTTCTTTACCGGCAACTGCGCAGGCCTCGCGGGCGACGTATCGCAGCTGGCAAACACCCGCGCTATCAATCGCGCGCAGTCCGCCAACTACACCATCCTCGCCGACACGTTCCGTCATGATCCTCTTGCGCCCGCGTATCGCAGTGTGGATCCGCAGTTTGCCGCAATCGTGAACGCAACCGTGGAGTTACTCTTTGCCGCCGAGGCTCTTGGCGTCACGCGGTCCAACGTTGACGCAATGGCAAGCAGCGAAGACCCCGAGATCCACGAACTGCTGGGGCACAAACTCGGCAGCGGATCCTTGCTCAACATCAACGATCAATGGGGCGCACAGGTCATCAAGTCCGTCGGCAACTACGGCGAGATGTTTGATCGCGACCTCGGCAAGGACTCGCCCTTGCGCATCGATCGGGGTGCCGACCGGCTGTGGGAACAGGGCGGCGTGCTGTACCCCATGGTGCCCGTGAACCAGTAGACCCTGCAGTAGCAAGCCATGGGCACGTGCCGCGATTCACGGACTCTTCAACCTACCGGCACGTGCTTGCTTCTATCGTCGAGCTATGTTCACGAAAGCTTCCATTGCTCTCCCGGGACTGGCGCTCGCCACCGTCCTGGTCACTCCCCTTGCCTATGCCCAGTACGAAAACGGCAGCCTCACCGGCACCATCCGGGACAGCAGTGGCGCACCTATCGCCGGGGCGCAGGTCGTTGTCACCAACGAGGCCACCGCGGCGCATGCTGAAGCAACAACCGGCGGGTCCGGCGATTACGACGTGCCCCAGTTGCGCGTCGGCAGCTACCGCATCACCGTCAGCGCACCGGGCTTCTCCAGCGCCGTCGCACAAAACATCACGGTCTCCGTCGGCGCGCGCCAGCACATTGACCTTTCGCTGAACGCGGGTTCCACGGCTACCAACATCGAAGTAAGCGATGTGTCGCTGCAGCTCGAAACCGAGACCAGCCAGCGTGACCAGACCATCACGCAGTACCAGTCCGAAGCCCTGCCACTCGTCACGCGCAACTACTCTGACCTGCTCGGGCTCGTCACCGGCGTACGCCAGGCGCCCTCCGCGGCGACCACCAGTTCGATCAACTCGCTCGTGCGCGCCGGCTCCTACAACGTCAACGGGCAGCGCAGTATCTTCAACAACTTCCTGCTCGACGGCATGGACAACAACTCCTACGGCGAGAGCAACCAGGGTTTTGACAACCAGATCATCGCGGTGCCGCCAGACTCCGTTGCACAGTTCAGCGTCGTCACCAACAACGAGAGCGCGGAATACGGACGCTCCTCCGGAGCGACCATCAACGTCGCATCGTCAAGCGGCTCCAATCGTTTTCACGGCACGGCATACGACTTCTTCCGCAACACCGTTCTCAACGCCGCAGGCTACTTCAAACCTGAGATCGTGAGTCCGACCGGTGAGGTGCCCTTCCAGAAGCCGACCTTCAATCGCAACCAGTTTGGTGGCAATATCGGCGGCCCTGTCCTCAAGGACAAGCTGTTCTTCTTTCTGGATTACGAAGGCTTCCGCCAGGTGCTGCGTCCCCTCAGCGCACTCACCCTGCCCACGCAGAACGAGCTCAACGGCGACTTGGTGGTGCCGGTCAGAAACCCGCTCACCGGTGTCACCTATGCTGCCAACACGCCGATACCCACCGCCGCCATCAACCCTCTATCCCGGCAGGTGCTCTCGTACTTCAGCCAGATCCAGGGACTGCCCCAGAACGGCCTCGCCTCTACCGGCCTCAACCAGAACGACTACTCCGTGCAGGTCCCGTTCACCGACAATTCCGACAAGGGTGATCTCCGCCTCGACTACACGCAAAGCCCGGCCAGTTCATGGTTCCTGCGCATCAGCGATCGCAAGGAGACCGGCGTCAACTTTGCGCCGATTCCGCTCCCGCTCGACGGCCAGTCCAACGGCAGCATCCGCATCCTGGATCAGCAGGTCGCCCTCGGCTACACGCACCTGTTCGGCGCCAACAAGATCCTCGATGCACGCTTCGGCATCTCCCGGACCAAGGCCGGCAAGTACTCGCTGTCGATCGGTGACAACGCCTTCGCCATCCCGGGCCTTCCAACCAATCCGGTCGTCGCCGGCGGCCTTCCCACCACCGCGGTCACCGGTTTTACCGGCTTTGGCCGGCAGAGCACCAACCCCCAGTGGCAAAACCCCTCGCTTCTTGATCCCAAGGCGAACTACACCTGGGTGCTGGGCCACCACTCACTCAAGTTCGGTGCCGAGTATGAGCATGTATGGATGGCGGTCAACGACAACAATCCACTCTATGGATCGTTCACCTATGGCGGCGGCTACAGCGCTGTGGGCAACACCGCCGTGACCGACAACTACTGGGCGGACTTCCTGTTCGGCCTCACCAGCAACTACTCGCTCGCGAACTATTTCGTCGCGCACCTGCGCCAGACCCTCGTGAGCGGCTACGCACAGGATGACTGGAAGGTCAGCCCGCGACTTACGCTCAATCTCGGCGTTCGCTGGGAGTATGGTTCGCCCTATTCCGAGCAGCACAACTACATCTCCGACTTCGATCCCACCACGCAGACGCTGCTGACGGTTTCGCCCGGCGCGGTAGCAGGCAACGGCATTACGCCGATCACCGCCGGTGGCGTGTATGGCCACACGCTGATCCACCCCGATCTCAATGACTTTGCCCCGCGCGTCGGCTTTGCCTTCGCACCTACGCCGCGCACGGCTCTGCGCGGGGGCTTCGGTACCAGCTACGTGCACTACACGCGCGCCGGCTCAGGCGACATCCTCGCCATCAACGCACCGCAGGCGCAGTTCGCTTCGGTCAACCAGGTAGCCCCTACCGCTGCCAATCACTGCGCGATGCTGCCCGCGCAGATTGTCAACGTCGGGTCGTCCACGCCCACCTGCTACGCCACGGCAGACCAGGGCTTTCCCGGCACCCTCGCTACTGTCTTCAACTCCGCGACCGACAACGTCACCTACGTGCCCAGCAACACGCGCGACAGCTACGTCGAGAGCTACTTCTTCAGCCTTCAGCAGACGCTCGCCAAGAACACCGTTCTCGACATCGCCTACGTCGGCAATCACGGCCTCAAGCTGCAGGGCTTCCTCAACGCCAACCAGAAGAACCCTTCCAACAACTTCGCGCGCACCTTCGGCAACTGGCCCAGCGACATCACCGAGGCGCTCAACGGCTTCATCTCCAACTACAACTCTCTCCAGGTGCGTTACGAGCAGCGGTCCGAGCGCGGCCTCACGCTGCTCAACTCCTTCACCTGGGAACACTCGCTCGACAACGCCAGTGCCTCGCTCGAAGGCAATACGCCGTCGCCTCAGGATGGCAACAACATTGCCGCCGACTACTCGCAGTCGGACTACAACCTGCCCGTTGCCGACGTCACGAGCCTTGTGTACGAGTTGCCCGTAGGCCACGGGCGACCCTTCCTCACCAACGCGCGAGGTCCCATGCAGGCTCTGCTGGGCGGCTGGCAGGCCAGTGTCATCAACACCGCGCAGGCCGGCACTCCATTCAACCTCACCTACACGCCCAACAGCGCCACCGCCGTCTCCCAGCAAATCTCCGCAACCTACCGCGGCGCCAACGAGTACCGCCCCAACATCGTTCCCAACCAGCCCATCACGCAGGGCCGCTCCGTTAAGGCTGCTGGCACCGGCTACATCCAGTACGTCAACCTCAACGCGTTCAGCCTCCCCGCTACCCGCGAGGGCACCACGCTGCTCAGCCCCTTCGGCAACGCCTCGCGCAACCCGGGGCGCACGCCGATGTTCAACGAAACCGATCTCGATCTGAACAAGAAGTTCGACACGCCGATCGAGGGCGTCAAGGTGGAGTTCCGCTCCGAGCTCTACAACCTCTTCAACCACACCAACCTCTACCTGCCCTCAAGCGGTCTCGGTGGCACGTTGTCCTCGTTCAACGCGGGCGGCGCGCTTACCGGCGGCACGCCCACCAGTGGCGGCGTCGTCTCGAGCACATTTGAACCACGCATCGTGCAGTTCGCGCTGAAGTTGCTGTACTAACCCGCGCCTCACCCTGGCAGCAGCACTGTGCCACCAGTGCTGCTGCCTCGTTCTGTGCACGGCCACCAGGTGGACATTCCAGCAGGACCGTCAGCGAACGCTCGGCTCAGGCAGTGGCCCTGCGATCTGGGCGGCCACCCGGTCCATGCTGCGCTGCTTCAGCTTCACCAGCCCAGCCCTCGGGCTGTCCAGGTCCAGCGTCTGCGCAAACGCCGCCGCCACTACCAGTGGCAGCAGCAGGCGCACCAGGCGCGAACGTCGATGAATACCAACCCCGACCAGCCCGCTCGAGACCGCGCCGATAAACAACAGCAGCGCCCAGGCAGTCAGCGGGATGCGATTCTCATATGCCGCTGTTCGCCGCTCTACCGTTGCAAAAGCTTCATCCAGCGACGCGAGATACGCCGCGGACACAGGATCGCGATGCTGTTCCGCGTCTGCCGCCGCAATGCTCCAGATCCTCGACTGCAGCCTCGTCGTCTCGGCAAGGTCGTCATAGATGCGCTGCTGCGAAGTGCCCGCGTTTAAAAAGCCGAGCCGCACCTGGGTGTACGTGCGAAGCAGCTCCTGCTCTTTGGTCCGCGCCGGCTCCTGCAGGGTCGCCGTGCGGTTCCACACCGAGGCAATCGCATTCGCCTCCGCGACCTCGCCCTGTTTGCGGTCGTTGTAACGCGACACTGCCATGGAGAAGGTGAAACCGAGAAGCAGCCCAAGCAGAGCCAGCAAAGCGCCTTCGAGCGTTTTGAAGGTGCTTGAGTGCAGCGCCGCACGTTCCGCATTGCGGTCACGGATCCACGAGCCCATGTAGCTGCAGGCAAAAAGCAGGGCGACGATCAGCACAAAGAACATGAGGGGATGGATGCGGGGCAGGCTCGACATGGTGAGCTTAGGATGCGCGAAACGCCACAGGCCCCGTCCTGCGAAGCAGTGAACGCCGCTTCAACAGCAGGGCTGTGTCGCAGGCGCTCGCAGTCTCTGTTGCTCGCTAAGCTTCGAAGTCGATTTCCAGGGGTTCCACCAGCGGCATCAGCCAGCCCAGCAGCGCCTGGTGCGCGGGGTGCTGGTTGTAGCGCTCCAGTGCTGCAAGGTCGGCAAAGTGCATCGACCCGCCAAACTCATAACCCTGCCCGCGTGGCGACACGTTGGTGCCGACGTATAAGGCCAGCACCTCCGGGATCGCACTCTGCAGTGCGCGGATCGCCTCCGCGGCACGTTGCTTCTGCTCCCCGGTGACCCCGGGCTGCCATCGAAATGCAAAGTTATGAACGATCATGGCGCAACGACTGCCTCGGGCGACACCACTGGACGGTCGCGCCGCCCAGTGTACTCCCGGCTATTTTGCTTTGGTCGGTGCCTTCAGAAGCTTCGCGGGCGCACCGCTCGGCAGGGCCTTCAGCGAGGTGTCCACAGCCTTGGCTGCCTGCTTGCCAGCCGCAGGAGGTGCGGCCTTCGCCGCTGCCTTCTTCGCCGGCGCCTTCTTGACGGCCACAGTCTTTGCCGGCGCCTTCTTGGCGGGGGCCTTCTTGGCTGGCGCTTTCTTGGCCGCCGCCTTCTTGGCCGGAGCCTTTTTGGCGGGTGCTTTCTTCGCAGGGGCTTTCTTCGCGGCCTTCTTGGCCGGCCCGGCAAACTGCTCTGCCTGCTCGGCAAGCGAAGCATCGCGGGCAGCAATCGCGCGGCTTTCCAGGGTTTCCGGTCGTTTTGCTACAGCCTTGCCAGAGGCTTTTTTCCGCACGGTTTCGGTCTTCTCGCGCAGCGCGGCCGCCAGCTCCGCCGTATCGACCGCGCGTGCTGACTTCCGCAGGCGCTCGATGTCGTAGAACTCGCGGGTTTCCTCGGTAAACACGTGGACCACAAAGTCCACGTAATCCAGCAGGATCCAGTCGCCGGCGCGGCGGCCTTCGACGGACTTGGCATACGCCCCGAACTCGCGCTTGAGCCGAAGCTCGATGTCATCCGCAATGGCACCCGTCTGGCGGGTGTTGCTGCCCGAGGTGATCAGGAAGAAGTCAGTAAAGCCGGCATCTACCTGGTCTAACTCCAGGATGCGAGTATTGGTCGCCTTCTTTTCTTCGCAAACTTCTGCGGCAAGCAGGACCATGGCGCGGGTTTCAGACGAAATTGGCACCCGTTTACCCTAGCACGCGGTAGAGCCCGTGGTCGCGAATGTATTGCGTAACGGCCGGCAGCAGGTGGGGAGCATCCTGTGCGCGTGCAAACGCCTCGCGAATCTCCGTAGCCGTGGACGGGTCATCCAGGTCCGGCAATAAGTGCAGCGGGGTGCATTCCTTTCCCTGCTCGTCCCACACCTGCCGGGTCAGCACAGGTCCCACTGTTTCCTGCTGATCGCCCAGCAGGTATCCCGCGGGCAGCGCAGCCTGCAGCGACTCCAGGGCAAAGCCCGGACGTGCGGCCAGGATCCACGCCGTCAGCAGCCCGCCCCGTTCCGCAGGCTGCAGCAGCGCCTCCGGGCGATACCAGCGCGGAAGCGTCAGAAAAGAGTCGGCGCCCGCCAGCAGAAACAGTGTCGCGCCCTGCGGCAGTTCCGCACGCAGCCGCGCCAGGGTATCCACCGTGTAGTTCGGTCGGCTGCTTGGCCCGGCCAGGGGCGCAGCAGGAGGCGTACCGAGGGACGCGTCGAGACGCGCGTCAAGAGGGGCGTCTATAGCCGAGGCCTCAAGCCCCGGCGACTGCTCGGCCAGCAGCGTGAGCATGCGCATCCGGTCCGCAAAAGGCGCCGCCTCGTGCGACTTCAACGGCTGCCTGCCTACCGGCGCGAGCAGCACCCGGCCCAGCCGCATCCGCTCTGCCGCAACGCGTGCAATGTGCAGGTGGCCTAGGTGCGGTGGATCAAACGAGCCGCCAAAGAACGCGTAGCGCATGGGCCAATTGTATGCATCGCTTCCGCCGGCACCGTGGAGCCCGAGGCTTGGCCAGCGCAAAGCCGCGTGCACCCACCGTGCACCCCCGTAGCTATGCGCTGGCTAAGCGCTGACCACGTGCCACCAATGCGCCGCCATGCGCCGCGACGAGGTTCCAACAAGGCTCCGCCCTCACCCATGATCGGCCGAGGATCGCTCATGCTGCCACATCGCAACCGCACCCTAGAATGCCTGTATGCACCTCAAGCTGCCCGATCGTTCGGGCACATGGCGCGCCTACCTTGGGCTGGGCGGCAATGTGCCGTACGCGCCACCCTCCGCCCCTCCGCTCACACCCGTGCAAACCCTCACCCGCGCCTGCGAGGCACTGGGCGAGCTGGGTACCGTGGTTGCGACCTCCCACCTCTGGCGCACCGACCCGGTCGGCCCCGTCGCCGATCAGCCCCCCTTCCTGAATGCCGTGGCAGTGCTGGACACAAACCTCGCCCCGCACCTGCTGCTCGCAGGCCTGCTCGCGCTGGAGCAGCGTTTCGGGCGCACCCGCACCATCCACAAGGGTCCGCGCACTCTCGACCTCGACCTGCTCCTCCTGGAGAAGACAGCTCCGGGCGAGTCACCTAGCATTGCACCCTTCATCGAGCCGGTCTGCCTCGAAACCCCGACCCTGTCGCTGCCTCACCCGCAGCTGCACTGCCGCCGTTTCGTGCTGGCCCCCTTGGCTGAGATCTGCCCGACCCTGGTCCATCCCACGCTGCGGCGCACCATTGCCGACCTGCTGGTGACACTCCCTCCGGGCGGGGCGGAGCGGCTGCCCGACCCCCTCTTCAACCCACCCGCGCCAGTTGCACCCATCACCAGCGTGGCCGGCCATCCCCGGCGCGCGCCCGGCCCCGGACGCCTCGAAGTCATCACCGGTCCGATGTTTTCAGGCAAGTCCGAAGAACTGATGCGCCGCCTGCGACGCGCCGAGATCGCCCGACTCCACACCGTATGCTTCAAGCCCTCACTCGACACCCGCAATGCTCCGGAGCGCATCTCCTCGCACAGCCAGCAGGTCCGGGCTGCCACCCCGGTTGCGACGGTGCACGCCATGCAGGCCGCGCTTTCCCAGGACCCTGCCGAGGTCATCGGCATCGACGAAACCCAGTTCTTCGCACAGGATCTCGTACCCCTGCTCCAGAGCCTGGTCCAGCACGGCCGTCGCGTCATCGTTGCCGGCCTCGACATGACCTTTGCCGGCGAGCCTTTCGGCGTGGTGCCGCAGCTCATGGCGCTCGCCGACGATGTTTCCAAGCTTTCAGCCGTGTGCACCATTTGCGGGGCACCGGCCGTTCACTCGCAGCGCCTCGGCCACAGCCGCGCCACCGTCCTGGTCGGGGCACAGGAAGCATACGAAGCACGCTGCCGCCTGCACTTCGAACCCGCTGGCACCACACCTGCAGGAGAGTTATGAAGCCGTTTCAGTCAGAGGATCTATCCCTGAACCGTCCCCACCCATCGACCGACTCAGCCAATAGCCGATTTCCCGCGCGTCCCTTCTGGCTGCTCGCATCGCTTGGCATCGCCGCGTGCATGGCACTCCCGGCGCAACAGCCAGCTGGGCAGCCAGCGCCTTCAACACCGGCTACCGACACCGTTACACAACAGGTCGACGTGCTTGCTTTCCGCTCGCCCGTCGCCGCGCTGGACTCGCCGACCAGCAGCCGTGTGCTCACCGATACCCAGCTCCAACGCGCCTCCTCCATCGGCCTCGACGGCAAGCTGCGCACCATCCCCGGCTTTGACCTGTTCCGGCGCTCCTCCTCACTCGTTGCCAACCCCACCACGGAAGGCGTCTCGCTTCGCGGACTCGGCTCCACCGCCGCCAGCCGCACCCTGGTGCTGCTCGGCGACGTCCCCCTGAACGACCCCTATGGCGGATGGGTGCACTGGGAGGAGATCCCCAGCCTCGCCATCGGCCAGATCGAGGTGGCGCGCGGTGGCGTCAGCGACCTGTATGGATCGAGTGCCGTCGGCGGCGCCGTCCAGATCACCACGCAGCCGCTCTTCCTGCCCACCGGCACCAGCCCGTTCCCCAGGCCTGAGCTTGTGCTTGAGAGCGGCTACGGCGCCGAGGCCCTCAACGACAATGGCGCGCGACTCCGCGCCAGTTCCGGCCGCTGGAGCTCGCTCACCGCCGCCGAACTGATCGGCACCGACGGCTACACCCTGGTCGCGCCCAACCTGCGCGGCCCGGTCGACGTCAACTCCAATGTCCACGCGGAGAACGCCCTGGTGCTGCTGCAGCGCACGCTCGGCGAGGCCGGCTCCGGCGATGCCGTGTGGCTCCGTGGCAACGTGCTCAACGAGCTGCGCCACAACGGCACCCCGCTCACCAACAACGCCACCCGCCTCTGGCGCTACGCCGCCGGGCTCGACCGCCAGCAGTGGGGCTCCGACTGGCAACTGCGCGGCTGGGGCAGCACTGAGCACTTCCGGCAGAACTTCTCCTCTGTCGCAACAGGCCGTGCCAGCGAAACCCTGACCCGCAACGCCAACAACCCAGCCGATGAGCTGGGCGCCGCACTGCGCTGGAAGCGCGCCCTGGCAACCTCGCTGGTCGCCCTTGCCGGGGCCGATGTGCGCGACATCCGCGCCGAAGACATCGAGCGCCCCACCTCCTCCGCAACACCCGCCACCAGCACCACCGCCCGGCAAACCGACGAAGGCGCCTATGGCGAGCTGCTGTGGACGCCCGGTCCGTGGCTCCTCAGCGGGTCCGCCCGCCTAGATCACTTCCAGAATGTGGACGCCGCTACCTACACCCTTGCCACCGGGACCCGGGCGCCGCAACCCTCCATCGTGCAAACCATCTTCGACCCACGCCTGGGCATCTCCCGTCGCTTCGGCAATGGCCTGGCCGTGAGCGCCAGCGGGTACCGTGCCTACCGAGCGCCCACCGAGAACGAGCTGTACCGCACCGGCCAGGTGGGCCAGCAGACCACCCTGGCCAATCCCAGCCTGCGCGCCGAGCGCACCACCGGTTGGGAAACCGGGGTCTCCGGGCAGAGCATCCGGCGTCTCGGCGCCAGCTGGCGCGCCAGCTATTTCTGGTCCGAGGTCAACCGGCCCATCACCGCGCTGACGCTCAAGACCACCCCCACGGCCACCACGCTGATGCGCGAAAACCTGGGCCAGCTCCGCAGCCGCGGCGTTTCGTTCGACGGCACACTCCATCCGGCCAGCTGGCTTGAGCTCGCAGGCGGCTACCAGTTCGCCCGCGCAACCGTGACCAGGTTCGTACCCGAGCCCCAGCTCGTCGGCCTCTGGATCCCACAGGTGCCGCGCAACACCGGCACTCTCCAGCTCACAGCCTCGCAGCGGCGCATCGGCCTGCTGAGCCTGCAGCTTCGCTCCAGCGGCCACCAGTACGACGACGACGCCAACACCTACATCCTGCACAGCTTCACGCGGGTCGACGTCTACGCCTCGCACACCTTTCACCAGCGCTGGGAGGTCTACGGCTCGGTGGAGAACCTGCTCGACCGCTCCATCGACGTCGGCCGGACCCCGATTCGCACCCTTGGCACCCCGCAGCTTGCCCGGTTCGGCACCCGTATCACCCTCGGCGGCGTGCACTAGTTCGCTTCACACCCCTTCACTCTCTTCTGCTGCAACATCCCAAGAGGCCCCGTGGCATTCCTGCCCGGGGCTTTTGCACACCCAAAGGAAATGTGGAGAACCGGTACGCAGTGGAAAAGAGGTTCATTCCATCGGCGCTTCAAATCCGTGTCCGTCCTGCTTTTCCTTTTCGCCGGCATGATTTGCACACGGGGCGGCAACTGTCTTGTGAGGAACGAGGAAGACCAGTGTCGGCACTGCTCACCAGTCACCGGTTGTCCTGCTTTTGCAGATACTTGTGCACAGGTTATGGAAAACAGGGCACATACATCTGGTCCCGTATTTTCCCTGCCTGGACCAGATTTCCTCTTTTCCTCGCCGAACGGTTACTGCTCCTGTTTTTTAGAAGATTTGAAAAGAGAAGAGCTAAAAACAGTAGTCGCGCTCTTGCCCTGGCTCGTGAACCTACAACATCCGGTCCCTTACCTGAGGAAAACTCGGAAAACCCTCCCTTAATAAATGACGGGCTTTCCCCTGTTCCTTGATCAAAGCCTCCGCAACCCTGACGACCCCCGGTCTGGGAGTCCTGCCTGTTTCCCTCATCACGTATGGCTTTTTCAAGAATCGGCGTCCCATCCCGCCGCCCCATAGAATGGAGGTGCAGCGTGCGCCGTGATAAGCGACAATGCTTTCGTCACTGGTCTGCGGCTAGGGAATGGATCAGTGGACCGGCAGGCGGGTAAAAGGGGCTCAGAATGGCAGAAATAGGGTTGGAGCAGGAGACACATCCGGGTGCAGAGTCGGCAGCCTTGCTGACCGTTGAGGGTTCTGGCGCGAGCACAGCGACCAACAGTGCCGTGATGGAGATCACTGTGAGCCGCGCAGAGCTCCTGCGTGAACTCACCGCCGCGCAGAGTGTGGTGGAACGCAAGACCACCATCCCGATCCTCTCGAACTTCCTTTTCGAGGCCGTGGACGATCGCCTCCAGATCACCGCGACCGACCTGGACCAGAGCCTGCGCACCGCCTGCGCCGCCAAGGTCAAAAAGGCCGGCTCCTGCACCATCCCGGCACGCAAGCTCTACGACTACATCAAGTTGCTGCCCGACGGAGAAGTCTCCATCAAGCTGATGGACAATCACTGGGTCCAGATCCGCGCCGGCCGCTCCAACACCAAGATGGTCGGCATGGCCCGTGCTAACTTCCCCCAGGTTCCCGAGTTCCCCGTCGGCACCGGCACCCGGATCCCCGCGACCTCGCTCAAGAGCATGATCAGCAAGACGATCTTCGCCATCTCCAATGAGGAGTCGCGCTACACCCTCAACGGCGCCCTGCTGATCCTCAAGGCCGAGTCGCTGGCCATGGTCGCAACCGACGGACACCGCCTCTCACATATCGAGAAAACAGGCGAAAACCTGCAGAACATCACCGGCGAGCGCAAGATCCTGGTTCCACGTAAAGCCCTGCAGGAGTTGCAGGGCCTGCTCGGCAACACCGACGCCACCGAGATCGACTTCGCCGATGACGAGCACCAGCTCTACTTCCGCGTAGGCAGCCGCGTGCTCACCAGCCGCAAGCTCTCCGGCAACTTCCCTAACTACGAAGCCGTCCTGCCACGCGACAACACCAAATTCATGGTGGTTCGCTCGGAGGAACTGCAGCACTCTATCCAGCGCGTCGCCCAGTTCGCCGACGAGCGCTCCGGCGCGATCAAGATCCGTCTGGAACAGAATGAGTTGCGTATTTCGTCTTCTTCCAACGAAGCAGGCGAGAGCGAAGATATTATTGAGACACCCTACAACTTCGATCCCATCGTGGTTGGCTTCAACTCGCAGTACCTGCTCGACTTTCTCAAGGCCATAGGAAACTCCGGGGAAGTTCGCCTGGAATTTAAGGATGCACAGTCAGCCGGGCAGATGCGCCCGGAAGATGCGCAGGATGACACCCGCTACCGCTACATCATCATGCCCATGCGCATCTGATCTCTAACCTTCCAGCCCAAAGGATCCAGCGTGACACTCCGCTTCATCGTTCTGTTCGCTCTCTCCTTCGTGGTGTTGGTGTCTGCTGAGTGGTTCAGCTTTTTTCGGGAAGTTGATTTTTCCCACTGGCCAACCTCGAACTGGGCGATCCTGGCCTTCGCGATTCTGGCAGAAGCAGCCGCCCTCTTCATCATCACCAGGACCCTGGACCGGGCCTTGCCGAGTGCATCGGCACGCGCCCTGGCCAATGACTACCGCCAGCCTCGCCGAGGCAGAGACCGGTAAGCTCCCACACAAGCAAGCAGCAGAAAGCCCGGCTACGCAGCCGGGCTTTCCTGTTTGCAACTTATCCCGCAGAAGCCCATTCTCTTGATGGCATCCACGTACGATGCCAGCGGCAGCAGCCGAAAGAACAGCTTTATGTAGTGATTGCGGTTGCATATACGCAACGTGGCGCTGCATCGGCTCGCACTCCCTCAAGGGCGCGAAGGGCGCGAAGCACTTAGTCGGAAACTGGGTGTTCCATCGCTACTGGCGAAGCTCCACGATGGTCGCGCCCTGGCCACCTTCATACTGGTCGGCTTCTGTCACTCCGGTCACATGCGGATGTCGAGCCAGCGCAGCCCGCAGCGTCCGGCGCAGCACACCCATACCGGTGCCATGCACCACCCGCACCCGCTGCAACCCTGACAAAAAGGCCTGGTCGATAAACTTCTGCACCTCGTCCTCGGCATGGTCCGCGGTAAGCCCGATAACATTGATCTCGTGACGCATGCTCGAGCGCAGCTCGTCCTCGTCTCCGGCGGAGGTGCGCACGGTGATGTTGCGCTTGCCGCTCGCTGCCTCCACCGGTGTGGGCGAAGCCACGGAAGGCTGTGCGGAAACAAGGATGGCGGCGACATCGGTCCTGCGCACGCGCATCTTCATGCTGCCGATCGAGACCTCGAGCGTGTTGCTGTCGATCTCCCGCGTCACCCGCCCGGATTGCCCGATCCTCAACTTCACGGTGTCGCCTAGGCCCGCGGTGCGAGGGTCGCGCTGGTGCGCGGCTACCTGTGCTGCGGCCTGCTGCATCGCGTTGGGTTTCCGGCTTCGTACCTGCGCGGTGAACTTCTCTGAGAACTCGCGGCGCAGCCGGGCCGAGCGCCGTTCTGCTTCCGCTGCGGCTTTCTCGCGTGCGGCGCGATCCTCGATCGCCTGCACCGCTTCCTTTGACTTGGTCTCCAGCTCACGCAGCGTCGTGTTCAGCTCGTTCTCCAGCTCGCGCGTGCGAGCACGCATCTCCTGCATGCCTTCGGTCTCGAGCCGGTGCCGCTCCTTGCGTAGCGCTTTCTCTTCCGCCTGCAGGGTGATGCGCTCTTCGCCAAGAGCCGCGATCTCGGCATGCAGCCGGTCCAAAAAAGCCCCGATGTCCAGGGCCTGCGTCGTCATTCGCGCACGGGCGCGCTCCACGATCGCCGGGGCCAGCCCAAGCCGCTGCGCGATGTTGATGCCTGCCGACGCCCCCGGCACGCCCTGTCGCAGCTCGTAGGTGGGCGCCAGCGTCTCTGCATTGAACCCCACGGACGCATTCACAACCCCGGGCGTCGTCTCCCCGTAGATCTTCAGCGACGTGAGATGGGTCGAAAGAATCGACCACGCACCCGTATGCAGAATGTGTTCCGCGATCGCAACCGCCAGCGCCGAGCCTTCATCCGGGTCAGTCGCCGAACCCACTTCATCGATCAGCACCAGCGTCGCCGCACCCGCCAGCGAACTCACGCGGTTCAGGTTGGTGATGTGAGCCGAAAACGTCGAAAGGTTCTGCTCGATCGACTGCGCGTCGCCGATGTCCGCGAGTACCGCCGTGAGCACCGGCAGTGTCGCCTCAAAGGCAGGCACCGGGATGCCGGACTGCGCCATCAGCGAGAGAAGTCCCGTGGTCTTCAACCCCACTGTCTTTCCGCCGGTGTTGGGTCCGGAAATAATCAACTGCCGCCGGTCCGCTTCCAGAACGATCGACAGCGGAACGATCTTCGCCATCTGCGGCGGTCGCGTCGCGGTCGTCGCAGCAACATGTTCCCCGTCGTCGTCCTCTGCGTCGTTGCGGCCGCTCGCACCAGCAGTGGCAGACTCGCGCAGGCGATGCTCAAGCAGCGGGTGCCGCGCCGCCACCAGCCGCAGCTCCGCCCCGGGCCCGGTCGTGAACCGCGGCCGTACCGCATCGTATTCCTGCGCAAAGCGTGCGCGGATCAGCAGAGTCTCCACCGTTGCCAGGATCCCGGCACCCGGCACCAGCAGGTGTGCCTGTGCCGCAAGCTGCGCCGTCATTGCCAGGAAGATCCGGTGGATCTCGGCCAGTTCTTCTTCAAACAGGCGCACCAGGTCGTTGTTGAGCTCGATCGTCTCGAGCGGCTCCAGGTACACGGTCTGCCCAGACGACGAAGCCCCATGCACCACGCCCGAAACCTTGCGCTTCGCCTCGGCCTTCACCGGGATCACAAAGCGGTCGCCACGAATCGTAATGAGTTCGTCCTGTGCTGTGCCACCCTCACTCAACCGGCGCAGAGCCGACCGCAACGAAGTCTCAATCGTGCGCTGTTGCCGGTCGATGTCACGGCGAATACGCCCCAGCTCGGCAGACGCGGAATCGGCAAGCGTGCCGTCCGGCAGCAGCTTGCCCTGGATCGACTCCACCAGTGGACGCAGGTCAGCCGACAGAATTGGTTCCGTCAGCGCGCGGAGACCCGGCAAGCCACCATCCCGGTAGCGGTCGGGCGGGTGGCGCATCGTT
The DNA here is from genome assembly GCF_003858395.1 of Acidipila sp. EB88. Taxonomy (GTDB): domain Bacteria; phylum Acidobacteriota; class Terriglobia; order Terriglobales; family Acidobacteriaceae; genus EB88. The sequence continues at coordinate 1,602,399 of NZ_QWEV01000005.1, forward strand.
CCTGCCCAGGAAGACACCGCGTCCGCCAGCGACAGCAGCGTCCGGATCTCCTCCACCTCGAGCGCTGCCCCGGTCAGCCGCGACTTCGCCAGCAGCTGCGTCGGGTCGCTCAACCCCGCCAGCGTTGGGCGCACACCCTCCGCCAGCAGCAGCTGCATTTCCTGCACCAGCGCGTGCTGCCGATCGATCCACGCCAGGTCGCCGGAAGGTACCAGCGTCGCCAGCCACTCGCGCCCCAGGTCCGACGCGGCATAGGCTTCGAGTAGCTGCAGCAGTCGTCCCCACTCGAGCGTGGTGCGGGCAAACTCAGCGAGCGGTGCCACAACCGGCGTCAGGATCGGGGCCGCAGCGAAATTGTTCTGGACAGGGTAAGAAGACACACCTTTATCGTAGCCGCTGGCAGACCCGGTCCAGCGATTCCGGCGCACACCCGACCGCACACCGGCTTGGCTTCATCAAGCTTTGCCGCCGCGGCATACGGCAGGCCCGCATTGGTCTACCTGCCGGCCCTTTTGGCTGCCGCCTTGCGCGCCGAGGTCTTGCTGGCCGCCCGGCCGCCCGAGCTCCGGGCTTTCGCCTTGCCGCCCGTGTTCGCCGTCTTGGCTTTGCCGCCCGTGGCCTCCACGGCCGCGTGGTACTGCTCCAGCAGCTTGCGTCCCTTGGCAGCGAGCTGCTTTGCTTCCGCCTCCGTTTTCGGCACGGGTTCGCCCCAGGCATGGGCAGAGAGGGCCAGTCGCGTGGGCTCGCCCTCGCGCACCATCGGCCCGCGCGGATTGGTAAAGTGCCGGGTCAAAAACGATCCCTTGCGCTTCATCTTGTCCGGGGTGTCCGCGGGGCCCTTTACTCCCGGCCGCAGCTGCGAACCATCACGCTCCGCGAACTCCTTGCGCCCCGCGGCAGTCAATCCGCCCTTGGGATCTTTCAGCCTGGGCTGCGCAGGCGCCCGCTCGGCCGGGCTCTTTGCAGGACCCTTTGCTGCGCTCTTGGCTGGCTCTTTCTTGGGCGTCGTCTTCTTCGCCGGTGCTTCCACTTGCTTTTTCACATCTGCCTTTTTCTGTGTCGCCATACGGTGTGTGGATGCGCCGAGCGGGGCTACCTGCCGCCTCGCCAGAGAGCGGCACACCCAGGCTATTGATCCCGGTCGCCGCCCGTGCCGATGGCAGCGCATCCCGGCCACCGGCACGCCCGAGTCTCAAGGGGCAGAGTCATAAAATAAAAGTCATGGACACGCCATTCCTTCGCATGCGCCGCCTGCGCCAGACCCCCGCGCTCCGCTCACTGGTGCGCGAAACGGCACTGGCTCCCTCGCAGCTCATCTATCCCCTGTTCCTGTGTCCCGGCGAAGGGGTCCGACGCGAGATCAGCTCCATGCCCGGAGTCTTCAACCTTTCCCTGGATGAAGCCGAAAAGGAAGCGGAGGAAGCGGCCCGTCTCGGGCTCGGCGGCCTGCTCCTGTTTGGACTGCCGGAAAGCAAGGACGAGCAGGGTTCCGGTGCCTGGGCCGAGGATGGCATCGTGCAGCAGGGCCTCACCCGCCTCAAGCGCAACCGCGCGCTCCGCAGCCTTGTCCTCATCGCCGACGTTTGTCTCTGCGAGTACACCTCGCACGGCCACTGCGGCGTGCTCCATGCCATCGATGGAGAACAGCATGTGCACAACGACCTCAGCCTCATCCCCCTGGCCCGCACCGCCGTCTCGCTCGCCAGGGCTGGCGCCGATATCGTCGCCCCCAGCGACATGATGGACGGCCGCGTCGCTGCCATTCGTCGAGCCCTCGATGCCTCGGGCCGGGAGAACACGCCCATCCTCAGCTACGCTGCCAAGTTTGCGTCCGCCTTCTACGGGCCGTTTCGTGAAGCCGCAGACTCCGCCCCGCAGTTCGGTGACCGACGTGCCTACCAGATGGACGGAGCCAATCTGCTCGAGGCCATGCGCGAAATCGAGGGCGACCTTGCCGAAGGCGCGGACATGATCCTGATGAAGCCCGCCATGCCCTACGCCGATGTGATCCGCGCCGCCCGTGACCGCTTCGATGTGCCCATCGGCGCCTACCAGGTCAGCGGAGAGTACGCAATGCTCAAGGCTGCCTTCGAGCGGGGCTGGCTGGAGCCGGAACGGGCCATGCTGGAGTCGCTCGTGGGCCTGCGTCGTGCCGGCGCTGGTTTCATCGTCACCTACTTCGCCAAGGACGCAGCAAAAGCTCTCGCCTGATCCCGGTGCCTGCGACGCTTACGTTGCTCGCGGTTTCGCAGGATCAGCCGGAGATTCCGGCTGTAACGGCAGCCACAATACAAACACCGTGCCATGCGAGCCGCGGCACTCTGTCTCCAGGCGGCTGCGCATACGGATCGTTCCCTGGTGCTTGTCCACGATCCCCTTGGAGATCCACAAACCAAGCCCCGTTCCTGTCGCTTCCTTGCTGGTGTGGAACGGTTCAAACAGGTGCATGCGCATCGCGGGCAAAAAACCCGTGCCTTCATCCGCCACCGTGATCCGAATGCCCGGCCTGCCGCTCCGGGGCGACACCGCCGACCGAATCCGCACGTGCATCGAGCCTCCGCGGGCCATGGCATCGTAGGCATTGCGCAGCAGGTTGTTCAGCACCTGGCGAATCTCGCCTTCAAACAGGAGCGCGGTCGGCAACGTGCCGAGCTTCAGCTTCGCTTCAATCTTCCTCGCAGTGAAGCGCGAAGTGTAAAGCCGCAGCACCGACCGCATCGTCTCGGCCAGGTCCAGGGGCGCGGCCGCACTCTGCTGGCGATGAAAGCGCAGCGTCTGGATCGTGATGTCCGCAACCCTGGCCAGCTCCGCCTCGGCAACGGTGGCAAAGGTCTGCACCGCTTCGAGCGAGGTCGACGTACGAATCAGGTACAGCAGGTTTGTGATTGCCTCGAGCGGGTTGTTGATCTCGTGGGCGATCGAGCTGGCCAGCTGACCCACGGCCGCCAGTTTCTCGCTTCTGCGCAGTGCCGCTTCGGCAAGTCGTGCCTGTGTCACATCGCGAAAGGTAACCACCGCTCCGCGCACTACGCCCCCGCCACCTTCCGCGTCGCGCCCGTCCACGATCGGTTGTGCCGACAACTCCGTCCAGAACAGCGAACCATCCTTGCGAAACAGGTGATCCACGTAGTTCTTCACCGCATGGGACTTCCGGAACACGTTATAGACCACGCACTCTGCGCTGGGATACACGCTGCCGTCCGGGTAATGATGATGGACCATCGCATGCATCTCGCGTCCGATCAGCTCCGATGCGTCCTCGTAGCCGAGCATCGCCAGTGCTGAGCGATTCACAAACGTGCAGCGGCCATCCAGGTCCACGCCCCATATGCCCTCGCCTGCCGAGTCCAGCAGTGCCTGCCAGGATAGCTGTTCCGGGGGTGCCAAGTTGGTTCGATCGTCGGGCATGTGGCTTCCATTCTAAGGGGTTCAACCCTGTCGGGTCGTAGCGAGCAGCCGCAGCATGCTCTCCGCAGTCTCCGTTCCTCAATCAAGAGCACTGTAGTCCGCTGGCCAGAATTTGCAACGATCCTCTATCTCGCCGCAGCCAAGAGAGTAGGATCATTCGAGTGATCCCAAAGAGCCGCATCTGCCGGTCCCAGTTGTGCATTGTTACCGACATCAGCCAGGCAACACTGCTGGCGAGCCGGCTGCTGTTGCTGCTTACCGGGCTTGTGCTCGCTCTCATGCCCTTATCCGAACATCTATGGAACTGGGATCGCTTTCTGCACGGCGGTCAGGACCTGGAACTCGGGCTATTCACCGCGCTGTCGCTTGTGCTTCTGTCGCTTCTTCTGGCCCAGCCCCTCATGCAGTCATCGCCGCTTGCTATGCAGCCTGTGCGCAGGCACGGTCCGGCGCAGCGACATACAAGGCATTGCCTGCTCGCGTTCTCCCCGGAGAACCCGGTGCGCCGTACGGGTTCCCAGCTCGGCACAATGCTCCGTATCTGATCCGTACCATCGCTTCCTGTGTGGGCGCTGTCTCTCTGTTCCGCCCGCGCTCTTCCTTACGACCTGCCGAATGCAACCCTCGGCGTCAAAGTCAGTGGAGAAGCTATGAAAACTTCTGAAGTCCTGCACGCCTGGTCCTCCATCCTCTCCGGTCGAGCACCCTCTCTTTCCATCGAGATCACCAAGGAATGCCCCCTGCGCTGCCCCGGCTGCTATGCCTTTGAGGCAGCTCACCTTAACAGCGATCTGCAACTCAAGCAGTTGTCCGACTTCAAGGGCGACGACCTGGTGCGCAACGTGCTCACCGTGGTCGATGACCGCAAGCCGCTTCACCTGTCTATCGTCGGTGGGGATCCGCTCGTGCGTTACCGCGAGGTGGAACGGCTGCTGCCGGAGCTTGAGGCCCGCGGCATCCACACCCAGGTGGTCACCAGCGCCTTCCGCGTCGTCCCGGCGGAGTGGCAGCACACCTACAAAAAGCTCAACGTCGTCGTCTCCATCGACGGGCTGCAGCCCGAGCACGACGAGCGCCGCAAGCCCGCGACGTACGAGCGCATCCTCAAAAACATCGCCGGCGCCAAGGTCACGATCCACTCCACTATCACCTCGCAGATCGCCTCGCGCCCCGGCTACCTGGACGAGTTCCTGGCCTTCTGGACGCCCCGTCCGGAGATCGCCAAGGTCTGGTTCTCGCTCTTCACTCCCCAGCGTGGCGCCACCGACGCCGAGATCCTCTCGCCGGCGCAGCGGGCCTCCGTCATGGCCGACCTGCTCGAGCTGCGTACCCGCTACCCCAAGCTCGACATGGCCAAGGGGCTCATCGAGGAGATCGCCTCGCCGCCCAACAGCCCCGAGGAGTGCATCTTCGCCCGCACCACGGAGACCATCTCCGCCGACCTGACCACCCAGATCACCCCGTGCCAGTTCGGCGGCGACCCGGACTGCTCGCAGTGCGGCTGCATCGCGAGCATGGGCCTGGCAGCGGTCGGCCACTACAAGGTGATCGGCCCGCTCACCGCTGGACACCTCTTCATGGGGTCGGACCGGCTGGGCAAGGCGTGGAGGAAGCTCAAGACCGGCGCGCGCCCCTCGCGGCAGGTTGCCACCGCCGCGACGCCCTTCAACATCGTCAGCTAGCCGCTCTGGCTGGTTGTGCTGTGCGGGCCGTTCCCAGCCCGCACCCGCCGGATCATTGAATACGGACCCTGCCTCGGCCCCATCGGGCGAGGCAGCCCGTCGCGTCGCGAGGCGTAGAATCAGGAATTGTGTGTCGCGGGCGACGGCCTCTAGGCTGTGCCGGCAAACTAGAAAACGGGGTGCGGTGTGGCAGCGGAGCAGACGGTGTACGACGTAGCAATCGTTGGTGGTGGGCCGGCCGGCTACACGGCGGCCATCCGTGCAGGGCAGAACGGGCTCAAGGTAGCGCTGCTCGAGCGCGAAGACAAACTCGGCGGCACCTGCCTGCACTGGGGCTGCATCCCCACCAAGGCCATGCTCTTCAATGCCGAGATCTACGAGTTCGTCGAGAACGCCGCGGAGTATGGCATCGAGGGCATCGGCAAGCCCACCCTTAACTGGGGCAAGGTACTCGAGCGCAAGAACGGCATCATCACCAAGCACGTCAAGGGTCTCGACTTCCTGATGCGCAAGAACAAGGTCACCGTGGTGCGTGGCCAGGCGAAGCTTACCGGCCCGGCCAGGGACGGCATCCACACCATCGCCATCGACAAGGCCTCCAACGGCGTCGGCGAAAAGGGTGAAGTCAAGGCCAGGAACGTCGTCATCGCCACCGGCTCCGACGCCCGCATGCTGCCAGGCATCGAGCCCGGCGATCACATCCTGACCAACAACGAAATCCTGATCATGCCGGCAGTGCCCAAGTCCATGATCATCATCGGTTCGGGCGCGGTCGGCGTCGAGTTCGGCTCCATCTTCCGCTCCTTCGGCGCGGAGATCACCATCGTCGAATACCTGCCCCGCATCGTTCCGGCAGAAGACGAAGAAGTCAGCAAGGAATTGCAGCGGACCTTCCGCAAGCGCGGCATCGACGTTCACACCGGCGCACGCGTCGAAAAGGTCGAGAAGACTGCTACCGGTGCCAGGGTCACGTGGATCGATGCGCAGGGCAAACAGGTCGTCAAGGAAGCTGAAAAGGTCCTGGTGGCGGTAGGTCGCGCCCCGCGTACCGACGGCATCGGGCTCGAAACGCTGCCTGGCATCAAGCTTGAGAAGGGATTCATCCAGACTGACGAGTGGATGGCCACCGGCATCGAAGGCGTGTATGCCATCGGCGATATCGTCGCCGGCCTGCCGCAGCTCGCGCACGTAGGCGCCATGTGCGGCATCGTCGTTGCTTCCAAGCTCGCGGGCAAATACGCGCGGCCCGTCAAGCGCAACCTCATCCCCGGCTGCACCTACACCGAGCCGCAGATCGGCAGCGTCGGCCTCTCCGAGGCACAGGCACGCGAAAAAGGCCTGGACATCAAGGTGGGCAAGTTCCCCTTTTCTGCCAACTCCAAGGCCTCGATCATCAACTCGCATGAAGGCTTCGTGAAGGTCGTCACCGATGCAAAGTATGGCGAAGTTATCGGCGTGCACATCATCGGGCCTTCTGCAACCGAACTGATTGCAGAAGCCGTGGTCGCCATGACCCTCGAAGCGACGCTGGAAGAGCTGATGTTCACCATCCACGCGCACCCCACCCTCGCAGAAGCCATGCTCGACGGCTTCGGCGCAGTGGAAGGCCTGGCCATCAACGTCTAGGCCGGCGCGCGGCCGTTCGGAAAGGTCCGGCCTTGTGCCGGACCTTTCCGTTGTGCAATCGATGACAATACCCAGCCGCTACGCACCAGGCTTGGCCGCAAACCCTCGGAAGACTCCTCAATGAGCGACGTCCTCACGCTTCTTACGCCGGGCCGGGTGGACTACCCCCGCGCCCTGCACCTGCAGGAGCAGCTGGTGGAGCTGCGTCGCACCGGCGCCATCGGCGATGTGCTGGTGCTGCTGGAGCATCCGCCAGTGCTGACGCTTGGGCGAAACGCAGACCGCACCTTCATCACCGCCTCCGAAGCCGAGCTCGCGGCGCGGGGTGTGGCCCTGCACGTTGTCAAACGAGGTGGCGACGTGACCTACCACGGCCCTGGCCAACTGGTCGGCTATCCCATCCTCGACCTGCGCACCCACTTCCTTGAGACCGGCGCTCGCATGGGCGTCGTCGACTGCGTGCGCAGGCTTGAAGAGGTGCTCATCCGCGTGGCCGGTGAATACGGCGTGCGTGCCATGCGCGTGCCCGGCCGCACCGGCGTCTGGACCATCCCCGGCGGCTCCATCCCGGAGAAAAAACTCGCCGCCATTGGCATGCACGTCTCGCGCGGCATCACCTCGCACGGCTTCGCGCTCAACGTCTCGACCGACCTGCGCGATTTTGCACTGATCGTGCCCTGCGGCATCGCGGACCGCACGGTCACCAACCTTGCGGATGAAGCAGATGAAGCCAGCTTTGGCACGACAACCTCGATCAACAAAGGCGCAAGCCAACCAGCACCCTTGTCTGTCGCGAGCGTAGGCCTCAACGTCGCTCGCATGTTCGGCCGCATCTTCGAGCGGCAGGTGCTCGCCCTCGACGCCCCGGCAGAGCTGCACCCCACACTGGCCAACTGGTAGTTACGCCTTGCCCCCGCGAATCAGCTCAAACGCGATGCGGCCCCGGTACACCTCGGCCGGCAGATACTGGCGATGCTCTCCGCACAACGGACAACGAACCGCCACCGCGGCCTGCGGCTGTGACGTGGCGCCGGCCGCAATGGGCCGCTGGCAGCCCTTGCAGCGAACGACCCAGGCTGTGCGTGTAGTTGCTCCATGAAAAGCCATGAGCAGAGTCTAGGCGAATACAAGGCGAAAGTGCAAACCAGAGTCACCGGCTCGTAATCCGCAGCCAACGGTATCGATCGATCTCGGCTTTGCCGCTCTTCGCACTCGCTTGCCCGAGCGCTGCGCATGCTCCCCAAAATCGAACGATAAACAAGGAACAATAGACTCATGCGCAAGGGAACCCCGCACGAACCGGCCGCGGCGCAGCAGGCCCCCAACCCGCCCGCGAGCAATATCGCGCGCAGCGCGCTGCACGTAGCCCTGCGACGCGCAGCGCACCAGCTCTACGACCGCCCCCTGGTCTTCCATGACCCGTTTGCCGTGCCATTGCTTGGCTCGGAGCATGCGCACGCTCTGCGCCGCACGCCGCTGCCTGGCGCGGGCAGCCGCGCACGCCCGTGGTCGCTGGCCCTGCGTGCCTTCGCCGTGGCGCGTTCCGTGTATGCCGAGCAGCAGCTCGCCACCGCCTGTGCCTCCGGGCTGCGCCAGTACTGCATCCTGGGCGCCGGGCTCGATACCTTTGCTTGGCGCAACCCTCACCCGGGCCTGCACGTTTGGGAGATGGACCAGCTGCCCATGCAGCAGTGGAAGCAACAACTGGCCGCTGCCGCCGGCCTGCCGGAACCCCATCGGGTGTCGGTGCCCGCCAACCTCGCAGATCCCGCTCTCGCCGCAACACTCACCGCTGCGGGCTGGCAGCCGCACCTGCCCACCTTGTTCTCCATGCTCGGGGTCGCGCCGTACCTTGAGGCTGCCGCCTTGCAGCAGGTGCTCCACCTGGTGCGCGCCCAAGGCGCGGGCAGCGGCATCGTTCTGGACTACCGCCTGCCCCGCGCAGCCCTGGACCTCGAGGAGCAGCAGCAGCATGACTCCCTCGCGGCCCGTGTCGCGGCTGCAGCCGAGCCCTTTCAGCAGGGCTGGACCCCGGTCACCATGGCCGCGCTGCTGCAGGGGTTCAGCCGCGTGGAGGACCTGGACACCGCCACCCTCAACGCCCGCTTCTTCGCCAACAGGGCCGACGGGCTCGCCACACGCGGCGCTGCGGTGCGTCTTGTCTCTGCCTGGGTTTAGCACGCGCAGGCCACACTCAAAGCACTGCGCCGCCCTGCCTGTCCAGCGACCCCGCGCGCAGTACACTGGGCCCATGCAGACCGGCCGGGTAATGGCTCTTGACGTAGGCAAGGTGCGCATCGGCGTCGCGGCCACCGATCCCCTCGGCTACACCGTGCAGCCGCTTCTCACCATCTGGCGTCGCAGCCGCGGCGAAGACCTCCGCAACCTGCAGCGGCTCATCCGCAAACACGAGATCACCACCGTGATCGTCGGCAATCCGCTGCACATGTCCGGCGACCAGAGTCCGTGGGCTGCGCAGGTTCAAGTCTTTGCGGCGGACCTGCGAGAGCGCGCCGCAGTGCCGGTGCAGCTATGGGATGAGCGCCTGAGCTCCGTGGCCGCGCACGAAATACTGGACCAGGCCGGGCACGATCGCCGGGAGCGTAAAGCTATCATCGACCAGGTGGCCGCCGTGGTCATCCTTGAGAGCTGGCTTGCCGCGCAGCCGCAGCCCGGCCCCGGCTCCCCTCCTCAATAAACGCAGGCCCCTCGAAGCAACAAACGCCTGCCGCGCCTCCAGCTCTCTCGCGGCAACTGCATCCGCCCGGCCCGGCGCCTTGCCGCTGCGCGCAGTTTGACGCCCGCACACCCGCATGTTCCGATCACACCAGTGAGTGGCACACCCATCCCTGCTGTTCGTCGGCCCGTGTTGCCGATCGACGCCCTTCTCCCCGACATATGCAGCACGCTCCAACGCGTGCCCACGCTTGTGATCGAGGCCGCGCCCGGCGCAGGCAAAACCACGCGCGTGCCCCCTGCGCTGCTTGCATTGGTCGCTGGCTCCGTCATCGTGCTCGAGCCACGCCGGATCGCCGCGCGCATGGCCGCACGGCGCGTAGCCGCGGAGCTCGGCGAGTCCGTCGGCGAGACCGTGGGCTACCAGGTGCGCTTTGAAGAGGCAATCAGCCCGCGCACGCGGCTGCGCTTCGTCACCGAGGGCATCCTCACGCGACGGCTGCTGACCGACCCGCAGTTGCGCGGTGTGGATGCCGTTGTGCTCGACGAGTTTCACGAGCGCCATCTCGACAGCGACTTAGCTCTCGCCCTGCTCAAACGGCTGCAGCGCACCCGCCCGGGTCTCCTGCTCATCGTGATGTCCGCCACGCTCGATGCCGCGCCCATCGCACGCTACCTGGGCAACGGCGAAAACGCTTGTCCCATCCTGCGGTCCGAGGGCCGCGTGTTCCCGCTCACCATACGGCATCAGACCCACTCCGCTGATCCACTGCACGTGCAGGTGCGCCGCGCGGCAGAGGCATTGCTTGCCGAAGGGCATAGCGGCGACACGCTTGTGTTTCTTCCCGGCGCAGCCGAGATCCGCAGGACCATGCGCGAATGTGCGCCACTCGCCACGCGTGCCAACCTTCTCGTGGTGCCGCTGCATGGCGACCTGTCCACCGCCGAGCAGGATCTCGCCATCACCCCGCAGTCGCGTCAAAAGCTGATCCTCGCCACCAACGTTGCCGAAAGCTCCGTCACGGTCGAGGGCGTCACCGCGGTGATCGACTCCGGGCTGGCGCGCTTCGCGACGTACTCCGCGTGGACCGGTATCCCTGCCCTGACGGTGAGCCGCATCAGCAAGGCGTCTGCCACGCAGCGCGCCGGTCGTGCCGGCCGTACTGCCCCCGGCACGGTGGTGCGCCTGTACCCTCACGAAGATTTCCTGTTACGCCCCGAGCGCGACACGCCCGAAATCCTGCGCAGCGACCTCGCCCAGCTCTGCCTGGCGCTCCGTTCTGTCCCTTCCGCAGTTACACATAGCACTCAGGCAGGTCCACAGCTCGAGTGGCTTGACGCGCCGCCCGAGGCGTCCATGCAGCAGGCCGAGGCGCTGCTCGATCGATTAGGTGCAGCAGGAGAGCAGGCCCGCTACCTGGCGCGCTTTCCTGTGGCTCCGCGCCTCGCCCGCATGCTGGTTGAAGCAGAAAAACGCAACCGCAGCGAAAGAGGCTGCCTTGCCGCCGCGTTGCTTGGCTCGGGTGTGCGCAGCGCAAAAGCAGACCTGCTTGAAGCTATCGAGTCTCCGCAGGAGCCGCGCGTTCTGCAGCAGGCTGCGCAGTTACGCCGCCTGCTTCGCCACAAACAGGACGGCAGCCTGCCCGTTCCCGGCGGCGACGATGCGCTGCTGATCTCAGTGCTCGCCGGCTTCCCCGATCGCGTGGCACGCGTCCGTGCCGGCAGGCAGGTGCTTCTGTCGAGCGGCATCTCCGCGGACCTTGCCGGCGAGTCGTCGAACCCGCCTGCGTACGAGTTCATGGTCGCCCTCGAGGTGGAAGACCGCAGCGACAACCCGCTGCCCCTGGTGCGCATGGCAGCGCGCATCGAGCCCGAGTGGCTGCTTGATCTTTTCCCGGACCGCGTGCGCGCCGAGCAGCGCCTTGCATGGAACAGGACAGCCGAACGCGTCGAGGCCACCAGTGCTCTGCTGTACGACGCGCTCGTCCTGGAAGAATCGCAGGACCTTCGGCCCGACATGGACGCGGTTGCCGAGATGCTCAGCAGCAAGGCACTCGACGCCGGACTGGAGCTGTTTGTGGACGCCATCGCCCTGGAGAACCTTCGCGCCCGCGCGGAGTTCGCCGGCCTGCCCCTCGCCGACACGCTTGTCGCGGAGGCACTGCGCGAGCTCTGTATCGGTCTTCGCAGCTTCGCCGATCTGCGCCGCGTCGCCACGAAGCTGCTGCCGATGCTTGAGCAATCCCTGGGCACACAGCGTCTGCAATCGCTGGCTCCCAAATCGCTCCGGCTGCAGGGCGGCCGCGAACTCCGCATCCAGTACGAGCGCGGCAAGCCTCCGTGGATCGCCTCGCGCCTGCAGGACTTTTTCGGCATGCGCACGACCCCGCGCGTCGGGCCTGCGCAAACAACGGTCGTGGTGCACCTGCTCGCACCCAACCAGCGCGCGGTGCAGACCACAACCGATCTCGCAGGATTCTGGGAGCGTCTCTACCCGCAGGTGCGTCGCGAACTCATGCGCCGCTACCCGCGTCACCAATGGCCTGAGAATCCCTGACGCCGAACTTATGCACGGGCGCCGTCGCCATAAAGAGCGCGCCATGCGAGCAGGCACTTACTGCTGGGTTTGTACCAAGCCACGCGCCACCCTGCTAACTCGTCTGATGTGCAGCGCGAGGAAGTGTTCTGCGCAGGAGCACCTCCTCGCGGCAACGCCTTAGCGCCAGTAGCCGTGGCGATAGCGGTACCCTCCGCCATGCGGATAGTAGCCATCCCGCACCCACACCGCGCCGGGGTGCGGCGGCAGCGCGTAGTGGCCCGGCGTCCACACGTACCGGCCACCATCCCAGCGGTGGAAGCCGCCAACCCATACATACCCGGGCCGCGGCGGTGGTCCGTAGTGCTCCACAATCGGTGGGGGCGGTGCCACGCGCACCACGACCTGGGCTTGAGAAGCAACAGGTAAAAGTGAAGAGAAAAGCGTGAGTACAGCGAGCCTCTTGAGCATGCGACCCTTCTGGTGGCTGGTTGCCACATCTGCTCTCTAAAGACCCGCAACTGCCGGTGATGTTTCTCGCGCACACTCACTTTTTACGCATGGAAAAAGAGCCGAGAGAACTCTGCCGCAGGCGCGCCTGCTAAGCAGCGCGCCGGGCCGCATGACAAAGAATGCGTGGTGCAAAACAAACGCCCGCAGCAAAGCTGGTCCGCGTTGTCTGCAGCCAACTAGCAGACTTAGAGAAGTGCCTTCACCTCAGCCAGGGTCGGCATGGATGGCTGCGCCCCCGCGCGTGTCACCGAGACTGCCGCAACCGCACAGGCGAAGCGAGCAGCTTCAGCAGGCGCCATGCCCTCATGCGCAAGCGCGTAGGCAAAGCCGCCATTGAAAGCATCCCCTGCCGCCGTGCTGTCGACCGCATGCACGTGGAACGGCGGGATCAGCACAGGCGCAACGTCTCGCCCATGCAGAAACACGCCGCGCGCGCCCAGCTTCAGGATCACGTTTCTGACACCTAGGGCAAGCAGTTGATCCGCCGCTGCCTGCATTGCAGCTTCGCTGCGCATGTCCGCGTCGGCGCCGTGCCCGAGATGTTCGAGCAGGGTTGCGCACTCACTCTCGTTCGGCGTCAGCCACGTCACATTGCGCAGCACGCGAGACGACAGGGCACGGGCAGGCGCGGGATCGAGCACAAGCGGTATCTGGAATCGCTCCGCCAGCGTGCCGAGATACTCCACCGTTTCCATCGGGATCTCGAGTTGGCACAGCAGGATCGCAGCCTCGCGAATCACGGCCATGTGCTCGTCCAGGCTCGATGGCTGCAACTGGTCGTTGGCGCCTGAGATCACGATGATCGAGTTAGCGCCGTGCGCACTTACTGTAATCACGGCGGTACCGGATGGCCCTGGCGCCACGCGCACACAGTCTGTATGCGCGCCCGCCTCGGTCAGGTCGCGCAGCAACTGCGGCGCGAACACATCATCGCCCACACGGCCGATCATGTGCACATCCGCACCCAACCGCGCCGCGGCAACCGCCTGGTTTGCTCCCTTGCCGCCGGAGTGCATCGCAAAGCTCTCACCCGGCACCGTCTCCCCTTCGGCCGGCATCCGCTCGACAGAAGCTACCAGGTCAAGATTGATGCTGCCCACTACGACGATCTGCTTCGGCATGGTTCACCCCTCCGGCGTGTGCACAGCCTCTATCGCAGCCGCGTGCTCCACGTCGCGCGCGCAGCGAAAACCGAGATTGCTCGTCGCACTGTCAGGCGTGTTTGAGGAGCGCGCTGCCACCCGGTAACGATTGCAGTACGACGCATGGCAAAGATACGAGCCGCCCTTCAGCACCCGCGCCGTTCCATCCGGCGGCCCCACCGGGTTCACGCGCGTAGCATCTGCATGGAACGTAGTGTGAAACCAGTCCGCACACCACTCCCAGGTGTTGCCGGTCATGGAGTACAAACCAAAGTCGTTCGGCGCATAAGCCTGCACCGGCGCCGTGCCCGCGTAGCCGTCCTCTGCCGTGTTGTGCAAAGGGAACGTGCCCTGCCAGATGTTGCAGCGATGCACGCCGCCCGGTGTCAGCTCATCGCCCCAGGGGTAAAGCTTCTGGTCCAGGCCGCCGCGCGCCGCGTACTCCCACTCCGCCTCGGTGGGCAGCCGCTTGCCCGCCCACGCAGCAAACGCCGCCGCATCGTTCCAGGAGACCTGCACCACGGGATGCTCCGCACGCTCACTCACGTCCGTCCCAGGACCTTCCGGATGCGCCCAGTCTGCACCATCCACGCGACGCCACCACTCCACGCCAGCCACGGACTGCGCGTGGGACGCAGCGTCTACGAGGTCGCCGACGAACACAAAGGCCCAGCCGAAATGCTCTGCCTCGGTGCGGTAGTTCGTTGCCTCAACAAATTGTGCGAATGCCGCATTCGTAACACTAGCGGTATCAATATAAAACGGGTCGAGCTGGACAGTGCGCACCGGGCCCTCGCCGTCAGCCGGGAAGCCCGACGCCAGTGCGGTCCCCATGCGAAAGGCCCCGCCGGGCAACAGTGTCATCGCGTCGGTTGCGCCTGTGGTGGCCCGCGTTCTTGCCTGCGAGCGCTCTGTCGACAGCACAAGGCGTTCCGCTCGTGCCTTGCTCGGGACGCAGCATGGTGGCGGTTGCGTTGCGGCTGGTTTCATCAGGCTAACTCCTCTGCTTTCGCTTCGGGCGCCACGGTGATCGTCGCTGTGCGCAACGCTTCCGCAATCTCCGCCTGCACCCTTTGCTCCCTGCGTCGCTCCAGCATCTGCTTCGCCAGCGCCATCCGAACGTCCTCAAATGGCTGGTAGCCGGCCGGCCGGTGCTCGAGCACAATGGCGAGGTGGAGCCCGAACACTGTGCGAAAAATGCCGGTACGTTGCGAGCGCGCCATAGCGAACACCGCATCTTCAAACGCGGCCACCATCTCGCCACGGGCAACCCAGCCCAGATCAATCCTGCCGCCACAGTCAGAGTAGCGCTCCGCGACTTCGCGGAACGGCCTCCCTGCAGCGAGCTCCTGCTCCGCCTTCAGCATCGCTGCTTCGGCAGCCGCTTCGTCCTGTGGCAGCTCAATGTTGCGAATCACCTGCTGCACCCGCACGCGTTCCTCCACGCGAAACTGTTCGCGATGGCTGCGGTAAAAATCCTCCACCTCGGCGCGGGACGGGCGTGGCTCGTGCCGCGTGACCCACTGGCAGTACTTCTCTACCAGCAGGTGATCGCCAATCGCCTTCCACACGCCGGCGCCGCACACCGAGGCGCTTGAAGTCCCCCACTGCTCCTGCCTGCGCGCTTCCACTTCAGCGGCAGTAACACCTATCCCCTGCGCACGGGCGCGCTGGCGCAGCAGCACAGAGCTGGCCACGCGCCTCTCCGCAAGCTGCCGCAGCGTCCTGGTCTCATGCTGCGCCCCGGGGTGCCGGGGGTCGATGTTGAGGCCGCCAAGATGTTGAAACTCGGCGAAGAACACATCATCTGCGACATAATCTTGATTGATCAGCAGGGCCAAGACTGCTCCAGGGAAAGCTCCCCCCGGGTGCATGCAGGGAGCTTCCAGAGTGACTGCATAGGGGCTAGAAGGTCAACCGCGCCGCGACCTGCACCTGCCGCGGTGCTGCCGCCGACGAGATCACGCCATACAACGCGCTGCCAACCGTGGCCCCTGGCGCAGAGAACAGCGGGTGGTTTAGCACGTTGAAGCCTTCCAATCGCATGTTGAGCCGGGAGTCTCTCAGCCTGGGAACATGGAAGTTGCGCTGCGCACTCAGGTTGAGCTGGTTGATGCCCGGTGCGCGCAGGCCGTTGCGGCTGGCATTGCCAAAGGTGTACGAGGCCGTGTTCACATAGCAGGCCGTGTTGAACCATTCGCTCGTCGTGCCCGCACCCTGCAGGTTGCCATTGCACACCTGCGTGGGCCGCGTCAGCGTGCCCGCGTTCGCCGCGTCATAACTCATCCCAACGGTAAAGGGCAGCCCCGTCTGGTACTGGTATACCGGCGAGACAGCCCAGCCGCCGGCGATGGTCGAAAGCACCGATGCATGGTTCAGAAACGGCTTGCCGTTTCCGAATGGCAGCTCAAGAATGCCCGTGAGCACGTAGCGGAAACGCACGTCGTTGTCCGACGAAGCATAGTTCGCTGCACGGTCGTAGTTGTTCTGGATGGTGTCGCCGACGCCGCAGGTATCGCACAGGTCCAGAGCGGGGTTCTGCAGGTCAAAGGCGTGTCCATACGTAAACGAGTTCAGGAACGAGTAGCCCTTGGCATAGCGCTTCTCAAGCTTTGCCGAGATGCCCTCGTACTGGCTCGAGTTCCAGTTACCAACTGTCTTCACCGGCGCAATTGTGTACTGTGCCAGCGGCCGGCGCGAGTTCACCGTGGTGCTGTTCAGCACGGTCGGCTGGTTGCCCTGGCCCAGCCCAAGCAGCTGCGAGCCATGGTTGCCCACGTAGTTGATCTCGAACAGCACATCCCATGGCAGCTGCTTCTGCACGCTCAGGCTCCACTGCTGCACGTAAGACGTCTTGAAGTGCGTAGGCCAGCTCACCAAAGTGGACGTCGCTGTGGGGTTCAGCACGAACGACGACGAGGCAATCGCAGCAGGCCGGGCAATCGTGGCATCCGGAGAAAGCACAAAACCGGTCGCCGGGTTCAATTGGTCGCTCGATGTAGTCACAGCGCCGTAGCCAAAGAACGGCGGGTTGCTGGTAAGCCGGTTCGTCACGCCCGTGCCTTCGTCCTGCGCATAAAAGATGCCGTACGCCGAGCGGATCGTCATGTCCTTCACGTTGGGCACGCGGTACGCAAGGCCAATGCGCGGCGCAATGTTGTTGCGATCCGGCACGATGAGGGAGCGTGGCAGGCGCGCGTCGCCCGAGAAGATCAGCTGGCCGTACAGGGGCGATCCGGGGTCGAGAATGAAGTTCCCCATCCGGTTCTGTGTTTCGATCGAAGGTGCGTTGTACTCGTAGCGCAGCCCATAGTTCACGGTCAGTGCGTTGGTAAGCTGCCACTGATCCGTGGCATAGAAGCCATAGCCGTACTCGCGCTCCTGGTTCTGCGCCACCGTTCCAGTGGTGAGCGTATCGGTGTCGCCCAGCAGCAGGTCAGCCACGGCATTGCCCGATGAACCGCGTGCGCCTGGGTTCTGCGTAAAGACCCCCGTGTAACCGAATGTCGAGCGGCCGTTCGAAGTAGCAAAGGTGCTCGGACGGATCAGCAGCACTTCGCCGCCAAATCGTAATTGGTGCTGACCTTCGGACCAGGAGAGATTATCGGCAAAGTCGAACACGCCCGAAGTCTTATTCAACGGACTGTTGCCGCAGCACGGTGCCTGGCCGCCCAGGCCGGTGTACGCAGACACGTTAAAGAGCGGTGTGCCCGTCGTGACCGCCGGATCGAGCGAGCCCGTAATTACTTCATCCCGTGCCGCCGTTCCGCCGGAGTCGATGCCTGTGGTGGTCCACGCGAAGCGGAACTCGTCAATCAGCGTGTTGGAAAGAATGCGCGTGTAGCCAACGCCGATGCCCTGTGAGTTCACCACCGACTGGCCCGGGTTTGAAGCAGGCGCAGGCAGGATCGCCTCGTTCGCGGTGGTCGTCACCTGGTGCGCATAGCGCACAAAGAACGCGTCCTTGGCCGACATCTGGTAATCGCCGCGCGCGATCCCATTCTCCACCGAGATGCGGTCCGGCGCGTTGCGCCGATAAATGTTTGGCCCCAGCGCCGGGTCATTCGGCAGCGGGTACAACTGCGCCAGTGCCGCACCGATACTGTTGATCTGAGCCGTGGGAATGATGTTGCCCGCGAACTGCGCGCGGGTTGCCGCAGTGCCCGTGCCTACCGTGGTTGCCGGGTTGTAAATCGGCGTGACCTTGGCGGCGCTTGGCGACTGGGCAAAGTCGCCGATGCGCTCCAGCGCCGTCGGCACCGTCGCAGTCCCCGTGGTCTCGTCGCGCTGATGCACGCCTTCGTAAGCAGCGAAAAACCACACGCGGTCGCGCAGGATCGGACCACCGAGCGAACCGCCATACTGGTTGCGCACCAGCAGCGGCTTGGTGGTCGCGAAGTAGTTCTGCGCATCGGCGTGGTCGTTGCGCACAAAGTCATAAGCCGAGCCGTGGAACTGGTTGGTGCCGCTCCGGGTGATCGCGTTCACAATACCGCCGGCAGCCGCGCCGTATTGCGCGGAGAAGTTGCTGGTGTCCACTGTGAACTCGCGCAGTGCATCGAGCGGAGGCCGCACCATGTCGCGCTGCAGGTTATCCAGTCCGCGCAGGTAGTTCACGTTGCGCGCACCATCCAGCAGAAATGCATTCTGCAGGCCGGTGTTGCCGTAGGCCGTAAAGGAGTTATCGCGGCCCGCTGCAGTGGGCACCGTGCCCGGGATGTAGTTTGCTGCGTCCAGGTAGTTGCGGCCGTTCAGCGGAATATCCGTGAGCTGCTTGTTGCTGATCAACTGCGAGATCGTGTCCGACTTATCCTCGACCAGCGGCGCGTCGCCCGTCACGGTCACGGTCTCGCTCACCGCGCCCGGGTCCAGCTTCAGGTCGAGTGAAATCACGCTGCCTACTGAGACCGTGATGGCATTACGGTCAAAGGCCTTGAAGCCTGGCGCAACCACGTGGACGTTATAGCGGCCCGGCTGCAGCAGCGGCACGTCGGCAATCCCGTGATCGCTGCTGCGCAGCACGCGCACCACCGCACCCGTATCCGCACCGGTAATAGTGACTTCCGCGCCGGGAACGATCGCGCCCGACGGGTCGGCAAGCGTGATGCTGAACTCGCCCGTCGCTGCCTGCGCAAGCAGGGAACGCGCAGGCAGCGCGGCCGCAAGCAAAGCCGCAACCAGAACGAAGGGACCCGAGAAGCGATGAAACTTACCAAGCATGCAATTCTCCAACGGCCTGCGCCGTGCCTCCAGCTAGTAGCTGTTCCCCGCGCCCACCGGCTGCGGATGATCAATGTCCATGGTGTCGCCAAGGTCCCGCTGCGTCTTCTTGAGCGTGGCAATCAGCTCCGTCTTGACTTCCGCATAGGCGGGGTCATCCACCACGTCGTGCATCTCCCACGGATCCTTTTCGAGATCGAAAACCTGGTAGCGCTTCAGGTGCGCGTAGAAAATCAGCTTGTGCTGCTTGGTACGGATGGACCGCTGCAGAACGTTAAGCCACCCGAACATCGCATCGTAGATCGGCTGCGGACTATTGCTGCGCAGCATCGGCACCAGCGAAGGAAACTCCACGTGCTCCGGGATCGCGACGCCCGCGAGATCGCACGTGGTCGCATACATCGAGTGCTGATACACCATCTCGTCCACGCGCTTGCCTGCGGCAATGCCCGGCCCCGCCATGATCAACGGCATGCGCATCGAGCACTCGTACTGATTCTGCTTGCCCATCAATCCGTGCTCGCCGACCGCAAGGCCATGGTCCGCGGTGAGGATCACATAGGTATTGTCCTTCTTACCCGAGGCTTCCAGCGCATCCAGGATGCGGCCAATCTGCGCATCCATGTGCGAGATGATGGCGTAGTATTCGCGGCGTTGCTCCTGCACAGCCTCGCGTGTCCGAGGAAAAGGCGCCAGTAACTCGTCGCGCGTCCTGTGGTCTCCCTGGTCGAACGGGTGCTCCGGCAGATAGTTCGGTGGAATCGCGATCTTGTCCGGTGGGTATAAGTCGAGGAACTCCTGCGGCGCCTGGCGCGGATCGTGCGGCGCGTTGAATCCGACATACATAAAGAATGGCGTATCGCGCTTCGCAACCGCGCCCCGCAGATGATCCACGGCGGCATCTGCGTAAAGGCTGCTCGAGTGTTGAATCGTTTCGTCGCCACGACGGTTCAGCCACACACCACGCTTCAGCCAGTGTCCTTCGAGCGCCTGGTTTGCCGGGTCCCAGTGGTTGCCCGGCGCGGGCCGGTTGTACATGTCCGGCGTCGACGGCAGGTAGCCCGGCGCGACCGGTCCCTGCTCTGCAAACGAGCGCTGCAGCGTCACCGCATCTAGGTGCCACTTGCCCGTGATAAAGGTGTCGTACCCGGCCTCCCGCAGCGTCTGGCCCCATGCCGGCTTGTCGCTCGCCTGGTTCGCGGAGTCCGCGCGGTTCGCATGAAAGGTACTCAGCCCTGTGTTCAACATGGTCCGGCTGGCGACACACACAGCGCCTGTCCACGAGCCCTGGTGAAAGCAGTGCGTAAAGTGACAGCCCGAGCGCACCAGCCGATCGATATTCAGGGTGTGCACCTCCGGATTATTGATGGCGCCGATTGTGCGGAACATCAGGTCGTCAGCAATCAGGAACAGGAAGTTGGGCCGCGAGGATGAAGCCGCCCCCGTCTTTGCCTCTGCATTGTTGTGCGTGGCTACCAGTGCTGCGGAAGCGGAAAGCCCGATAAAATCGCGTCGGTTCAAAGCTACCTCTCTTTCGGTGCATGCCTTTCAACAGAACGCCATCGGCGTGGATCTGCACGAAGCCGGTCGGCTTGGCAATGCCGCCTGCGAAGCTCGCACAAACACAGGTCCTGCGAAGCACGTGAGTAGTCAGTGGGGGAAGCAGCGTTGCAGGATTAGCGACAACAGCGATTGGTCCGCGAGCGCAGAACCAGCGTGCTCCGACGAGTGTCGGGCGAAGCGTCGTAAGTGGTTGCGACGACATGCGGATGCATGTCGCAAGTCTAGCACTGTGCACGGCTTCCGCGAGTGTGGCTGCCACAACCAGGGGCAAAGCATCAGGGCGCATCTGCACCGCGAATCAACACCCGGGCTGCAGAGCGCAGGAGCGCTCCCCTCGCATTGCGTCGGCAACAGATCGAGTGGCGGATGCATTGCAGCAGTGGCACCCATCCACCACCTGTCCTCCCGGCATGCGTGGGCGAGCTCGGGAAGCCTCTCTCTCACAGCACATCGACTGCATGCGGCCGAGTCCCAAGCCCATCCAGTCTCCCCCGCTGCTCTCCAAAAACAACGCCGCCCTGTAGCATCTCCGATAGGCAAGGAGCGAGCCATGAAGCAGTCCGTCCATACCTTTGAAGTCGCCACGCGCGGCCAATCGCTTTACGAGTGCACATCGGTCATCAGCCAGTGGGTGCGGCAACAGCAGCTGCAGACCGGCCTCCTGACCGTGTTCTGCCGCCACACCTCGGCGTCGCTGCTGATCCAGGAGAATGCCGATCCCACCGTTCGCGTTGACCTCCAGGCCTACTTCAATCGCATCGCGCCTGAAGACGGCCCATACGAGCACGACTCGGAAGGGCTGGACGACATGCCCGCCCATCTGAAAACTGCCCTGACGCAGGTGCAACTATCGGTCCCTCTGGTAAGTGGCAGGCTCGCGCTGGGCACGTGGCAGGGTATCTATCTCTTCGAGCATCGGGTGCGCCCGCATCGGCGAGAGATCGTGTTGCACCTCATCGGCGAGTAAGCGCCTCTCCCGTCAAAGCAAAAAGCAGCCGTCACGTGCTGGCCCACGCTTCCCGTGAGCCCTATGCGGCCCGGAGCACCCGGGCAACAGGCCGGGAAGTCCGCCCACCGTGAAACCCACCCGGCGCGGGACTCACTGCAGTGACTCCGCAGCAGCCCTTGCGGGACTTGATAAACCGCCCCCGCAGCCTGCCCCCTCGCCGCGACAAGCTTCAACCCCACCCACAGCACGTGCCCATCTCTTCCCCTCGGAACGCACTGTATTCCGGAATCCGATCGATCTTGTCGTATATTCAAAAAGGTGCAAGGTGCCGCGGCCGTGCTGAGGCGACGCACTGCAAAAAGCCAATACCCACCACCCGCGAGCCAGCGAACGTCTTTGCCGCCGCCCAAAGCTCCCGGGAAATCTGTCAGGCGGTTCGTTATGAGAACTTCAAGCGCTCTTGTTCTTTTCTGCAGCAGTCTCGCTGTCCCGGTGTTCGCACAGGATGCGCAGCTTTCGGGCGCTGTGCGTGACCAGCAGCACGCCGTCATCGTTGGCGCGCAGGTCAACATCGTCAATGAACATACCGGGCAGGTGCTCACCACGCGTACCGACAAGGGCGGCCTGTACAGCCTGCCCACGCTCGATCGCGGTCTCTACACGATCCAGGTCAGCGCCGAGGGGTTTCGTGGCGAAGAGTTCCCTCACGTCAACGTCGACGTGGGTGCGAAGCTGCTGCAGGATGTCACCCTGTCCGTGGGTTCGGCCAGCGATACGGTCAAGGTCAACGCTGAGGGCTCGGGCATCATCACCTCGGACGCCACGGTCAGCACAGTGATTAACCGGCAGTTTGTTGAGAACCTTCCCTTGAACGGCCGCAGCTTCCAGTCGTTGATCACCCTTGCGCCCGGCACCTCCGTGGTCCCTTCGCAGGGCGTTGGCTCCAGCGGCGAGATCAGCGTCAACGGGCAGCGCACCGAGGCTAACTACTACACCATCGACGGCATCAGCGCGAACACCGGCGCCACCGTGTCCACCGCGGGCTACCCCGGCGCGGGGTTCTCCGGGTCTACTCCGCAGGAGTCCGCACTTGGCACGACGCAAAGCATCGTTTCGATCGATGCGCTGGAGCAGTTCCGCACCTCCACCTCGTCGTACGCGGCCGAGTATGGCCGCACACCGGGCGGCCAGTTCAATTTCAGCACGCGCTCCGGAACCAACCAGTGGCACGGCACCGCTTTCGACTTCCTGCGGAACGACGCGCTTGACGCGAAAAATGTGTTCGACACCACCAAGCTCCCTGAGCGTCAGAACGACTTCGGCGGCACCCTCGGCGGCTACCTGCGCATTCCCAAGCTGTATGACGGACGCGACAAGACCTTCTTTTTCTTCTCCTATGAAGGTCTTCGCCTCACCAACCCGGTCGCTGCGACTCTCTATGAAGTGCCAAGCCAGGCCCTGCGCGCGAGCGCTCCAGCCGCACTGCAGCCATTCCTCAACGCCTTCCCGGTCAGCACCTCTCCAGACCTTGGCGGCTGCACGGGAGCCTTCACCGGCTGCGCCAACCCTGACCTTGCCGGGCTTGCGTACCTGACCGTTGGTTACTCCGCTCCCAGCCGGCTCGACACCACCAGCATCCGCATCGATCACAGCTTCTCGGAGCGTCTGCGTATCTTTGGCCGCTACAGCGACGTGCCTTCGCAAAGCGTCTCCCGGCAACCGACCGACCTCGCGCAGGTCAATGGCACGGTGCGCAACGTCAAGACAGTGGTGCTCGGCGCAGACAGCATCCTCACGCACAACCTCGCGAACGAGTTCCGCGTCGGGGTCACCGGCAACGACTACCAGTCGAGCCGCTCCATCGATAACTTCGGGGGCGCCACACCCCTGGCCATCAGCTCCGCCCCGGGTTTAACCAATGGCGACTGGATGACGTTCTTCATGTTCTACGGCCTCTATCCCTACTACCTGATCGAGCCGCAGTCCAACCGACAGCGCCAGGTCAACGTGGTGGACTCCTTCACCCAGACCTTGCATCGCCACACCCTGACATATGGCGTCGACTACCGCCGCCTCATCACCAGCGAAACCCTGCCTCCGCTCTGGGAGGTCGGCTTCTTCTACAGCGCCGCCTCGATCCTCGGCAACAACCCCGACGGTCTGTATGTCTACACGCAGGACATCAACATGAAGGCGCGCCAACTGGAGTTCTCCGCATACGCACAGGACGAGTGGCGCGTGAGCGACAGGCTGAGCGTCTCGGCCGGCGTCCGCTGGGATCTGAACCCGCCACCCAATGACGTGAACGGCAACACCCCGTATACCGCCGACCAGATCACCAACCTCGCCACCACGGTGGCTGCGCCCAAAGGCACGCCCCTTTGGCAGACTCGCTACGCCAACTTCGGGCCGCGGGTCGGCGTCGCGTACCAGCTCAACCAGACGCCAGGGCACGAGTCGGTGTTGCGGGCCGGCGGGGGCGTGTTCTACGACACCGGCGTCGCCCTCAGCGCGGAAGGCTACTACGGCATCGGCACCACGGGCTTCGCGTCCTACTCGGCGCCTTTCCCGGCCACCTCCGCACAGGTACAGGCCACGCCTGTGCCGTCGGCCAGTGCTCCGTACAACGCGCCTATCTACGCCTTTGATCCCCACCTGAACTCTCCGTACACGGGCCAGTGGAACGTCGCGCTCGAGCAGGCACTGGGCGACAAGCAGTCGCTCAACATCAACTACGTCGCCTCGGCCGGCCGGCGACTGCTGGTGCAGCGTTTCTACGACCCGGAGACACTCGGCAACACCGCGTTCTCCCAGGGAAAAGGCCTCTACGTCACCACCGGCGGCGCAAGCTCGGACTACAACTCTCTCCAGATCAAGTTCAACCGCAAGCTTTCGCGCGGCGTGCAGTTCCTCGCCTCGTACACGTGGTCGCACGCCCTCGATGACGACACGTCCAACCTCGTCGTGTATCAGCAGGAGCGCGCCAACTCCGACTACGACATCCGTCACTCTCTGCAGGCAGCCGGTAGCTTCGAGCTGGGCGGCCGCTACAACAATCCCCTGCTCGCCTACGCACTCAGGCACTGGGCCATGGACCTCCGCGAGTCGGTGCGCAGCGCGCTACCGGTGGATGTGCTCGATGGCAGCTCCGTTGTTTCCACAACCGGGGTGACCGCGAACTTCCATCCCGATCGCAATCCCGATCAGCCGCTGTACCTGCGCAGCGATGCGTATGCGGGCGGCCGCACGATCAACCCCGCCGCCTTTACCGCCGTCGCCGGTGAGGGCAACGCCGGCCGCAACATTGCGCGCGGCTTTGACGCAGTGCAGACAGACCTCACCCTGCGGCGCGACTTTCCCATCCACGACCGACTTGGGGTGCAGTTCAGGGCCGAGGCATACAACGTCTTTAACCACCCCATCTACGGCAGCATCTACAACACGCTTTCCTCCGGTCCCGCGCTCTTCGGCCAGACCTACAACACGCTCAACAACCAGCTGGGAGGACTCAGCGCGCTGTACCAGGTCGGCGGCCCGCGCTCCATGCAGGTTGCACTCAAACTGCACTTCTGATGCAGCGACCGACGCGGCAAACCCACTCCTCGCAGCCAAGCTGGTGGCGCAGCCCGCAACGGCTCTGGCTGCGACGTGCCGTGTTCCAGGTACACCTGTGGCTGGGTCTTGCGGTCACGCTGTACGCCATCGTGATCGGCCTGAGCGGCAGCGCACTGGTCTTCAAGCAGGAGATCGAGCGCGCACAGCGCCCGGCGCTGTTCCACATCACCCCCGGCGGGCAACGTGCGTCCTTCGACTCCATCATCCAGGTCGTGGAGCACGATCGCCCAGGCTGGCGTGTCTCCGCGCTGCGCGGCTTCAGCAGCGATGAGCCGCTTACGCTGATGCTGCGACCCGCCACGGGCGCTCTCTCGGCTAACTACCGGTCCGTCGTTGTGCAGCCCTACACGGGTCTCGTACTGGCCGACACCATGCGCTTCGACGGTGTTCTCGGGTGGCTCAGCAACCTGCACTTCTACCTGCTTGCGGGCAGCAAAGGGCTGCTGGTAAGTGGCTGCATGTCGGGCGCACTGGCGGTGCTCTGCTTCACCGGTCTCGTGCTCTGGTGGCCCGGCGTGCGCCGCTGGTTTTCAGCCTTGCTGTTTCGCCCGCATCGCCGCTGGAAGCGCCTCAACTACGACCTGCACACGGTCACAGGTTTCTGGGTCGCGCTGCCGCTGCTGTTGCTCAGCATCACCGGGTTCTATTTCGCATTTCCTGCACCGGTTATCGCCGTCATGGACGCACTGACATTCAGCCATCCTGCCGCCGCTCTGAAGCGCCTGCCCGCGCATGCGGTCAGCGGGTTGCCATCGCAGCCCCGCATGCTGAGTGTGGACCAGGCCTTCGCGCGGGCCACCGACTTACTCCCGAAGAATGCTCCGCCCGGCTACCTGTCGCTTGCCTCTCCAAAAAGCAGCGTTTACTACGTGACGGGCTACTATGTCGGGTCGGCCCCGTACTCCAGCCTCGTAAGCGTCAGCTTCGATGCGCGGAGCGGCGCACTCCTAAGTCATGAAGATACGAACCAGCAGCCGCCCAGTCGCCGGATCATTCAATACTTCTTCGCACTGCACTTTGGCTCATTCGCGGGCGAGGGCCCGGGTGGCGTGGCTGTGAAGTTTCTCTGGGTACTGCTCGGCATCGCTCCAGCCGTGCTCGCGATCACCGGCGTCGTCATGTTCGTGGTGCGTAAAGGCCGCAAGCGTCCAGCGCCGGTAGCGGCTCCGCTGTCTCGCTAGCCCGGCAGCAACTGCTTCGCCAGGTGCGATCGCCCAGGCTCTCAGGCAGCGCCACTGCATACGCTGCAAGTGCGCAGCCGAAGCACGCTTCGGATCGTCCAAGGCGGGGCGCCCACAAGCTGCATCACCTGTATATGGAACAGCATTAGTGGCGCACAAGGAACCGCTCGGCCAAATCAGCGGCAGCGTGGCCGCCCCTTCCTGGGCGAAGGCAGCATGCCTCTTGAAACCTGGCCGCGCCTGTAACCAACGCTGCCAGGTCGCTAGGTTCCGGCAAAAGCAAATACACCTGCCATCCCGGGGCATGCAGACTCGCCACCCGGGGTGTCAGCGCGACAACACGCTCGCTTCGCAGTGCTAGTAAGCGCTCTTCACCACGCCGCCATCCACGCGGATCGGTGCGCCGTTGGTTGCGCTCGCCTGCTCGCTGCAGAGATACGCCGCCATGGCAGCAACTTCCTCAACCTTGGCAAGGCGTTTGATCAGGCTGGAGGGTCGCACATCCCGGATGAACTCGCTCTCGACTTGGTCCGTGCTGATGCCCTTCTGCTTTGCCGTCTTCGCAATCAACGTGCTGACGCCCTCGCTCTCCGTGGGCCCCGGCAGCAGGCTGTTTACAGTGACACCGCTCGCAGGGATCGTCTCGGCAATACCCCGCGCACGCGCAATCTGCGCAGCCTTGGTGACGCCGTAATGCACCATCTCCTCGGGGATCTGCACCCCGCTCTCGCTGGAGATAAACAGGATGCGCCCCCACTGCTGCTTCAACATCGCCGGCAGGTAATGACGCGTAACGCGCACGCCACTCAACACGTTGGTCTCGAGGAAGCGAAGCCAGTCCGCATCGTCGATATCGAGAAAGGGTTTGTTCTCGAAAATGCCGAGATTGTTGACGAGGATATCGATCTCCTCCACCGCGGCAAACAGCGTATCGCAGCCGGCAGCCTGGCTCAGGTTAGCCACCACTCCGCGGGCTTCGCCCTGTACTTCCTTCAGGGCCGCGTCCACCCGCTCCTGCGTTCTGCCGTTGATCCACACTGTTGCGCCCTCAGCAGCAAGAGCTTTCACAATCGCCAGTCCAATGCCGGCCGTCGATCCTGTTACCAGCGCACGCTTTCCACGCAAACCTAGATCCATGATGTTTCTCCTTGTAGTGCCTGGTGGAGCTATTTGTCTTTTACGAGACAGGGTGACGGTCTCCCTTGATGCAAACAGCGCCGCGCGCGTTCATGGGAAGACCTCTTTCAACAACGCCTTCAAACGTGCAAGGCCAGCGCGGTATGCCGCCGCATCTGCCACGTTGCTGTTTGCGGGGTCTTCTCCCACGCGCATAAAGGCATAAAGGCATAAAGGCATGATCGGCATCTTCATAGACAACCGGCTCATACCGCTTCCCGGCTGCTTTCATCTCTGCCCTCGTCGCGTCAAGCGTGCCATCACCCGGGCATCCTTGCTTCCGTAAAAGCCGCACACCGGCACATGGATCTGCGCGGTCCAACATCATAGAAAACGAACACGGCCTTGAGGTCGCTACGCGTCTTGGTGGCATAGCGGAACGCCGCGCCCCACGACAATCCCACCACGGCGAACCTGCCGTCAGAGGCTGGCAGCGAGCGGCCATAGTCGGCCCACGCATTAAAGTCGTTGGCGACTGCTTCGTCACTCAGCCCGGTAAGTGCTTGCGAGGTCACGCGTGAGTCCGCGAACGAACCGACGTCTCCACCGTGGGACCCCGTCCGGAAAGCATGTCCGGAACAATCGCGATGTACCCCATGGCTGCAATCTCATCAGCGGTGTTGCGCGTCGAGTCAGTAAGTCCAGAAACCTCGTGGGCCACAATCACCACCGGCGCCTTGCGCGTGGTCTGCGGCAAAATCACAAACGCTTTCAGCGTGCGGCCGCCGCGCACAATCTGCGTCCACTCGCCGTGTCGAAGCGACCGGGCAACTTTCTGCGTGGCCCAGGACTGCGACTGCTGTTGTCCCGACCAGGTATCCGAGTGACGCTGCTGCTGAGCCCAGGCGCTGTGCCCGATTGCCAGCACGAGGAGCAGGACGCACCCGCGCTTGCCGCCGCGGCGTGCGTGCACTTACTTCGTTCCCTGCTGTGCCGCGACACGCACCAGTCCGTCGAGCCAGTCCTGGTGTGCGTTCAGCATGGGGTTGGGCTTAGACTGTGCCATCCCGATGGCAGGCTTGCCGATCTGCGATTCCTGCGTCAGCACGCGCACCCGGCCACCCGGCAGGTCTTCAAGCAGCCACGCATGCAACACATCGAGCGCTTCGTCTTCCGGTCCGTCGACCCAGGCACGCCACGCGATGCGCGCGGGCTGGCCCGGTGCCGGCGCTACGTACTCAATCACTTCCGCTTCCACGTCCAGGCCGAACGTTGTGAAGCGAAAGCGCACACCCTGGCTCAACTCTGGCCCGGCGCCATGGTCGAAGCCCACCTTGGTGGCGTTGCTGTAGTACGTGGGCCACAGCGTGGCCGTGCTCAGAAAAGGCCACACCGTGGAGGCACTTAGTCCCTTCACAATCACTTCGTTGGAAACGAAATTATCCGTCGTGCCCGGCAGATACTTCTCGGGCCAAAGAATGTCGCTCATCGTTGCTCCTCTTGCTCTTGAAACGGATCAGAAAAAGCCGTGGCGGGCTGAGGCTCAGCGATACCGAGCCAGCCAGTGAGCATACGCAGGAGGCAGCGTCGCCCAGGCCGGGTTCTCGACCCCCAGCGCCTGGGCCGCACGATACGGCCAGTGCGGCTCCGCCAGCAGCGGCCGCCCCAGCGTGACCAGGTCGATCTTGTCTTCGCGAATCAGCGCATCTGCTTCCCGCGGATCCGAGATATACCAGCTCGTGGTGCCCGGCAGGCCCGTCTCCCTGCGAACAGTCTGTGCAAGGTTCGCGAGAAAGTTGGGCGCCCACGGCACCTTGGCTTCGGGCGTGTTGAAGCCGATCGAGACATCGACGAAATCAAGCCCTTCCTGCTTCATCTTTCTGAGCAGTGCCACCGACTCCTCCAGCATGGTCTCGTCGCCGCCATCAAACTCCACCACGCCCAGGCGAACCGTCAGCGGCCGATCCTCCGGCCACGCCTTGCGCACGGCGATCAACGTCTCCAGCAGGTAGCGGGCGCGGTTCGTCGCGGTGCCGCCATACTGGTCCGTGCGCTTGTTGGAGTGGGGCGAGAAAAAGTTCTGCGCAAGGTATCCATGGGCGAAGTGCATCTGCAGCCACTGGAACCCGAGATCACGCGCGCGGCACACTGTGCGGACTGTATCCGCCTGCACCCGCGCAATCTCCTCAAGACTCATCTCTTCAGGAACGCGCGGCAGGCCGGCGCCGAATGGCACCGCCGACGGGCCCAGCGTCTTCCACGCATTGGCCTCGCCCAGAGGAATGTGGTCATCGCCTTCCCAGGGAAGGTTCGCCGATGCTTTTCTGCCCGCGTGCGCAATCTGGATACCCGGTACCGCGCCGGCCTTCACGATGTCCGCCACCACCGGCGCCAGCGCCGCGGCCTGCTCCTCGTTCCACAAGCCAAGGTCACCCCAGGTGATCCGGCCTTCCGGCGAAACAGCCGTCGCTTCCACGATCACCAGCCCCGCGCCCCCGCGCGCCAGCGAGGCATAGTGCGCGCGATGCCACTCGTTCGCCACGCCTTCCCTGGCCATGTACTGGCACATGGGCGAAACAACAATGCGGTTGCGCAGGGTGGCGCTCTTGAGGCTGTACTGGTCAAACAAACCGGGCATGCGGTGTTCTCCTTGTTCGCGCAGGGCTGATCGCAGGCACGCGTGTTCCACGCCCTAACCCCGTCACGCCTTATCAGGATGCGACAGCCAACTGCCGAGCTTCATTATTGGCTATACTTACCAGGAACTTGCATACTCACATTTGGGATAGTGTCATGGCCAAGCGACGCTACAACTCGTACGCACCCGGGACTGGCTGTTCAGTAGAAGCCTGTCTTGAAGTCATCGGCGGCAAGTGGAAGGGTGTGATCCTCTACCACCTCATGACGGCGGGCACCCTGCGCTTCAGCGAAATCCAGCGGCTCAAGCCGGAGCTGAGCCCGCGCATTCTCACCGCGCAGCTGCGTGAGCTCGAAGCCGACGGCGTGATCGCACGCAAGGTCTACCCGGTGGTGCCACCCAAGGTGGAGTACTCGCTGACAAACGCGGGAGAATCGTTGCGGCCCTTGATCTTCGCCATGCAGCAGTGGGGCGATCAGTACCTCGTCCGAAGCAAGGCGCCGCTTGGCCCGCCATGCACGGCTGCCGAGCCAGGAGCGCGGCCGCTGCTCCGGAGCGCTGCGCCCGCAAGCTAGCGCCCGTCCTATGCTCCCGGCGTCCTGCGGGCCGGACGGAGTACCTCGGTCAGCCGCCGATGCACAGCGGCATCGCGGCCGTGTCACCCAGTTGCATCTGTAAAGCCAGGGCCGGAGCTTTCGTCATAAAGCATCGGCGAGTGTGAGACTGGATGCAGTCACCACAAAGTGGCTGGCAGTCACCCACACAGGTGGTTGCAGGGGAGCGACGATTGAAGGTTGGCACCGGTACCTGCTCCAGACGCCAGTTTGTTGCCTCGGCCATGATGGCCATAGGCGCCGCGGCCCTCGGGGGCGCTCGCCCCGCGTGGAGCCAGCGCGACGCACTCGATCCCCGCACCCTGCGCATCGCCGCAGAGACCAGCGGGATCGACATCCACAATCACATCGACGTGCCGTTGACCGGCGCCGGGATGCTGGGGCCGGATCTCGACCTCAAGGGCGAAATGCAGCGCGCGGGCCTCTCGGCCATCTGCATGACGTTTGCGACCGACTATCAGCCGGGCGACGCCTATGGCCGGTTTCTCAACGCTCTGGCGGCGATGGACCATCAGCTGCAGCACAACGGCATGAAGCGTTCGCTCACGGTGGCAGATCTTGCTGCGGCACGCCGGAACAGTCAGCCCACGGTGATCCAGGCAGTGGAAGGCGCGCACTTTCTCGAGGGTCACCTCGAGCGCGTCGAGGAGGCGTACGGGCGCGGCCTGAGACACCTCGGGCTGCTGCATGACAGCGACGCCACGGTTCCGCTGGGAGACGTGTATACCAATGTCCCCAGGCTCGGTGGACTCACCGCGTTCGGTGCCTCGGTCATTCAGGAGTGCAACCGGCTCGGCATCCTGGTCGATCTTGCCCATGCCAACGTGCAGACCACGGAGATGGCCTTGAAGCAATCAAGACGTCCCGTGCTCATCTCCCATACGGGCCTCGACACGCAGCCGGGCAGCGACGCGCGCATGGCACAGATGATGCGCCCCCGGCTCATCGGCAAGGCCCAGGCCAGGATGGTAGCCGACCGCGGCGGAGCCGTCGGCGTCTGGACCCGTCTTTCCAAAACTCCTCTCGAGTACGCAACAAACATCCGGGCCATGGTCGACGTGATCGGCGTGGATCACGTCTGCATCGGCACGGACACGAAACTCATTCCGGCCGCCCCCGACCACGCCGCGCAGCAGCCCCCGCATGTCGGCGACTCCACCAACGGAGCCTGGGTCAACCAGCGGGCCGGCTTCTACTTCCTCGTGGTCGACGCCATGCTCAAGACCGGCTTCACCTCCGGCGAGATTGAAAAAATCGGCAGGGGCAATTACCTGCGCATCTTCGGCGAGGCAGTCGGCTAAATCTGCGCGCCACCCGGCGCCCACCCCACATCGCGCAGGTGTGCGCACCCACAGGAGACCCACCATGGCGGCAAAAAGCAGAAGCACCCGGTTGCTCCGGTGGCTAAGGTTCATCGGCTCCGCCCTAGGCATAGTTCTCTGTGCGGTGCCCATGAGCCACGCCCGCCAACTGCCAGAAGCCCGTGTAGACCTCCCCATGGACCTCCCGGTAGTCCGGCCAGTGGTCGACTGCGCCTCCCTCGCCGGCCTTGCGCTGCGCGACGCGGTCGGCGTGGATGTCGCGCTTGCCGCCGCTCCCGTAAGCACGCCGAGGGGCCCTTTCTGCCACGTCACCGGCGTGATCGCGCCCGCGATCCACCTGGAAGTCGATCTCCCCGTTGAGCACTGGACCCAGCGCCTGCTCGAGACCGGCTGCGGCGGGCTGTGCGGCATGATCAACGCCAGCATCGGCAACGCCGGCACCTGCGCCCCCGCCCTCAACGGCGCCTTCGCCGTGGCGGCAACTGACATGGGCCACGAGGCGCAGATGGGCGCCCCCGGCGAGAGCAACTTCGCCGCCGACCCACAGAAGCGCATCGACTTCGCCTACCGCGCCAACCACCTCACCGCGCTCGCTGCGAAAGCCCTGATCCGTGCCTACTACGGCCAGCCGCACCGTTTCGCCTACTTCAGTGGCTGCTCCGACGGCGGCCGCGAAGCCATGATGGAAGCGCAACGCTTCCCTGAAGACTTCGACGGCATCTCCGCCGGCGCTCCCGCCATGTACTTCCAGGTGCAGAACAGCCTCAACCACGCATGGACGCAGGCCGCCAATACCCGCGCGGATGGCTCGAAAATCCTCCAGGGCGCACAGCTCCAGAGCCTGCATGCCGCCGTGATCCGCCATTGCGACCTGCTCGATGGCATCAAGGACGGCCTGCTCACAGACCCGCGCGCCTGCAAAGTCGATCCGCAATGGGTGCTGTGCTCCGCACACTCTGCCGCAGCAAACGCCTGCCTCACCCCCGAGCAATGGACGGCTGCAAGCAAGCTCTACATGGGACCCACCGACACCGCGGGCCACCACTTTCTGCCCGGTGGCTGGCAGCCGGGTTCCGAACTGCAGTGGGGCGGCGGCATGCCGGGCAGCGGTCCTCCGCCGCAGGGCTCCGCGACAGGTCACAGACGCGACAGAACCACGACGGACCTCCCCCACGGGCCGCCCCCGCAGCAACAAGGCCCGGCACACTCCCCCGGCACCGGCATGCTCGCCTCCATGGCCCCGGTCGTGTTCCCCGTGGCCACACCGGCCGACGCGACCGCCGCAAACTACCCCTTCACGGTTGAGCAATTCCACCGCGCCATCCAGTTGCATGGGCTGAACGACGCAACCGACACCGACCTGCGCCCGTTCGCGGCGCACGGCGGCAAGCTGCTCATGTACCACGGCTGGTCCGACACCTCCATCGCCCCCATGATCTCCGTGGCCTACTTCGCCGCCGTGCAGCGCGATCTCGGCAGCGACAGGGTCGATCAGTTCCTGCGTCTCTTCATGCTGCCGGGCATGGCGCACTGCGGTGGCGGCGATGGTTTCCAGCAGTTCGATACGTTAACGCCGCTCATGGCGTGGGTAGAGCATGGCAGGGCTCCCGCCTCGCTCATCGCCGGCAAGCTCCCTCCGTTCGCCGGTATGGGCGCCGGTCCAGACGGCCGGGGCGGTCGCCCGCAGACGGCCCCCTACGCGCGCCCTGACCAGCCGGCACTCGCGACCCGCGCGATCCTGCCCTTCCCGCACACCGCGTCGCAGCCGCTCGCAATGCAGCCCTGGATCGGTGCGGAGCTTCTCGCTCCTGCCGCGCCGTTGCGATATCGCGTGGAGGATGGCAAGCTAACGCAGAAGTGATCGCGCGCGGTTTCAGCCTGTTCCCGCCGCCTCATTGCGGCAACGATTCACACCAACGCCCGCCCCCGCCGGCTCCATGCTGCGCAGGCTCGCGTGTCACACCGGAGAACGGAGCAGCGCTTGAAACTGACTGCATGCACCACCCGCGGGGCGGCCCGGCTGATTGCCACCGCGCTTGTTGCACTCCCACTGGCCGCCGTGTCGCAGCAGCCCGCACAAAGATCGATCGTCGTCGACGTCCAGAACGCGGGCGCTCCCGTCGACCGCTTCTTTGATCTCTCGGTGGGGTCCGATTACCCCGGCACTCTGCTGCGCCCCGACAGCCAGGCACAGCTCAAACTGGTCGCCGACGAGCTTGGCTTTCGCTATCTGCGCTTCCACGGTATCTTTCACGACGTCCTGGGCGTGGTGCACGTCGACAACGGCAAGACCACTTACGACTGGACCAGGATCAATCAGCTCTACGACGACCTGCTGGCCCTGCACATGAAGCCCTTTGTGGAGCTCGGCTTCACCCCCGGGGCGCTGGCCACCTCCGCGAACAGCATCTTCTACTGGAAAGGCAACACCTCGCACCCTGACCCTGCCGGGTGGAATGCCCTCGTCAACGCCTTCATCCGCCATGTCGAGCAGCGCTACGGCCAGCAGGAAGTGCAGTCTTGGTTCTTCGAAGTATGGAACGAGCCCAACCTCTCCGGTTTCTGGGAAGGTGGCGATCAGCAGGCGTACTTCAATCTCTTCGACCAGACCTCCAACACCATCAAGGGCATCGATCCCGCGCTGCGTGTGGGCGGCCCGGCGACCGCGGGCGCTGCCTGGGTTCCGGAGTTCCTGGCGCACGTCCGGCACAGCGGCGCCGCGGTCGATTTCGTCTCCACCCATTCCTACGGTGTCGACGGCGGCTTTCTGGATGAGCATGGCAAGAGCGACACAAAGCTTTCGCCGTCGCCCGATGCCATCGTCGGCGACGTGCGGCACGTGCGGGAGCAGGTCACCGCTTCGGCGTTTCCCGCGCTGCCCGTCTACTTCACCGAGTGGAGCACCAGCTACACCCCGCGAGACGTGGTGCACGACTCCTACATCAGCGCTCCGTACATCCTGAGCAAGCTCAAGGCGAGCAAGGGCCTCCTGCAAGGCATGAGTTACTGGACCTACACCGACCTGTTTGAAGAACCCGGCCCACCCACCGCGGCCTTTGAAGGCGGCTTCGGACTGCTCAACCGCGATGGCATTCGCAAGCCCGCTTTCTTCGCGTACAAGTACCTACACGCGCTGCAGGGCAATGCGCTCCCCTCGAGCGACCCGCAGTCCATGCTCGCAGTGCGCGGCGGCGACATCAGCGCCGTCCTGTGGGACTTCCAGCAGCCGAAGCAGAGCGTAAGCAACCGCCCCTTTTACACAAAGCTGCTGCCGTCGCAGCCATCGGCTCCCGTCGCTTTGCATCTCGAGCACCTGGCACCGGGCACAAGCTATCGTCTCGCGATCCATCGCACCGGGTACCAGGCGAACGACGCCTGGTCGGCCTACATCCGGATGGGCTTCCCGAAAGACCTCAGCGCAAAACAGCTCGCCAGGCTGAACAAGCTGACCGCCGATCGGCCGGAAAAAAACAAGGTCGTCCGCTCCAGTGCGGATGGGCAACTACTCGTCTCCGTTCCCATGCGTACCAACGACGTCGTGCTGGCCACGCTGACCCGCATCCCGGCGAAATAGGCCGTTCGAAGCACGCGTGCACAGCCACCCCGGCGCGATCGAAACGCTCGCACGGTGCGGCCCGCGACAGCGCGTGCTTTGTTTCTCGGGAGGAGCCTTGTGTTGTGTACGGAGCAGAAGTGGTGGGCCCACCAGGACTTGAACCTGGAACCAACGAATTATGAGTTCGCTGCTCTAACCGATTGAGCTATAGGCCCTTGCGGAGCGGCAATGCCTGCCGCTCCGGTGCCTCGATTGTAAAGCCCGGCGCGCGCGCCCACCAGCGAACTGGTGGTCCGCTGTCCCGGCCCGAGAGAGTCAGCCTGCGGGTAGATAGAAACCCGCGCTGGCAAGACCGGGTAAGCACACCCCGGCCTTGCCTCACGCTGCAATTCACCTACTCCGCTATACGCTGCTCAACCGGTTCTCCGGCACCGCCACCGCGCGAAAACGCGCAGCCAGCAGCCGCAGTTCCGCGCCAAGATCCTCCCCCGCAAGTGGCTTGCCATGCCCCGGCGCGACCACCGCGACATCCATCGCGGACAACCGCTCCACGGAGGCTTGCGCGGCCGCCCAATCCGAGGTGAAGTACGCCGGCGGCCCATGCAGCTCCGGGGCCTGCGCAATCGACGCCTCAAAAAACGACTCCGGCTTGGTCGTGCAGAACGCATCGCCCACCAGCAGCGTGCGATCACTGGCCTGGTACAGCGAGCAGTGTCCCGGCGTATGTCCGGGCGTGTGGATCACCTCCCACCCCGGCATCAGCTGGCTCATGCCCGTGCTCAGCTCCACAAGCCGCCCCGTCAGGTTCACCGGCCCTTTTGGATACAGCGGCGAAAGCAGGCTCATCATGCCGCCCCCCGCTCCCACGTTGGGCGCCGGGTACTCGCGCTCGCCCGTCAGGTACGGAAACTCCAGCGCATGCGCATACACCGGCACCTTCCATGTCTCGGACAGCGAAGGCGCGGCGCTCACATGGTCAAAGTGCCCGTGGGTCAAGACGATCGCATTCGGTGGCCGGGTGAAGTGGTGCTCTGCCCACCGCCGGATCATGCCGTCCGTGAACGGCACCGCCGCATCCACAAGCGTCCAGCTGCCGTCCGCATGCGTCACGGCAAACACGTTCACAAACGCGATGCGCAGCCCGCGCACATTGGGCGCCACGGCATCCATCGGGACCACCTGGTCTTCTCGCACAGCAATCTTGTCCACGCAACACCCCCGCGTCATACGATGCCCGGCGCGCCCACCCTGCTGGCTGCGGAGGCACTCCGGCCTGCGCAAAGTTTCAGGCGGGCACCAGCCGTGCGTGCAAACAAGGAGCGCCCCGCTCCTAAGCCGGGGCGCCCGGAGTTGCGCGGCCAAACGCTGCGAGCGTGTGCGTTACTCGCCCGCGGCCCCCGCAGCGGTGCGCCCCGGCTTCCACTGGTCCAGGAAGTCGTGCACCGACGATGGCTCCATGCGCCGCATGTTGGAGAACTGGCCGCCGCTCTGGCCGTAGATCACCTTGTTCTTCGCGCTCACCACCGCCAGCGCCGGCACGCCCTTTTTCAGGTCCACGCCGTACTTCGCGCCCAGGGCGAGGTTCTCGTCGATATGCCGCCCCACGTTTACTTCCACTACTACAAAGTTCTGGTCCAGCAGCGGCTGGTTCTCCGGCCGGTGAAAGTACACGTTCAGCACCTGGCAGTCGGGGCACCAGTCACCGCCAAAGTCCAGCAGTACCCGCTTGTGCTCGGCCGCGGCCGTCTTCAGTGCCGCATCGATGTCGCCCTGCGCCGCGCTCACCTCGGGAAAGATATGCGCGTGAGGCAGCACCTGCGCCTGGGGTTGAGGCTGCGGCTGCGTTTCCGACTGGGTTGCGGGCGGGTTGCTGCTGCTGTGGCAGCCGAGAAAAAGGGTGCCGGTCAGGGCAAGAAGCCCGGCTCGCTGTGTCGCTTTCAACACTTTCAACATAGGTGGACCACTCCATCGTTCTGAGGTCTGAAGGTGCGCAGTGCTCATCATCACAGATGACCCCGCCCGCGCGCTCGATTCACGGCAGCCGGCCATCCGCGCGTGCCGCCTCGTACATGCTGCGGATCCCCTGCTCCAGCGGCAGCCGGGACCGCCAGCCCAGTGCATCCATCCTGCTTGTATCCAGCAGCTTGCGCAACATGCCCTCCGGCTTGCTCGAATCCCAGGCAATCTCGATCTCCCAGCCCACTGCCGCACTCACGGCCATCGCAATCTCGCCCACCGAGTGGTCGCCGCCCGCGCCGACATTCAGAGCCGGCCACTCCCCCACCCGCAGCAGCGCCTCCCATCGAGTCTCGTCCAGCCGCAGCAGGAACCGCACCGCCTCCGCCATCTCCGAGGCCGCCAGCAGTTCGCGTCGAGCGCGTCCTGTGCCCCACACAGCGAGGCGGTGCTCCCCGCCTTGCCGTGCCTCCGCCACTCGCCGCAGCAGCGCCGGCAGCATGGTGGCGCGTTCCGCAAAGCTGTCGCGCCGCCCGTACAGGTTGGGCGCCACCACGCACAGTGCGCCCAGGCGACGCCCCAGCGCCCGGCTTTCCTGGTTCAGCGCGCCACATAGTTCCATCCCGGCCAGCTTGGCCAGCGCATACGGACGCAGTGCCGCGTCCAGCGGCCCGCTCATCAGGCTGTGCTCCTCCAGTGGCTGCGGTGCTGCCACCGGGTACATCGCGCTTGAGCCGAAGCACACCAGCCGCGCAACCCCGCTCGCCGCCGCCGCCGGCAGCACTGCGTTCTGGATTGCGAGGTTCTCCACCAGGAACGCCACCGGCGCCGCCAGGTTGGCAGCGATCCCGCCCACCCGCGCCGCCGCCAGCACCACCACATCCGGCCGGTGTTCCTCCAGCCAGCGCTGCACCGCCGCGCCATCCCGCAGGTCCAGGCGATCGCGCGGCGCTGTGACGACCTCCATCGTGTCGCGCAGCGCTTCCACCAGTTCCGTGCCCAGCAACCCGCCATGCCCCGCTACCCACACCCGCATCTGTCGCCCTCCCGTACCTGTCTGCACCGGCGAAAACAACTAACCCCTGCCGTACGTGTCTCTACAATCGCATCGTAACCACCGGGAGATCACTCATGCGCACGCAAGCATGGCGGTATGTAAGCTTTGGAACCCTGGCCACTCTGCTCACACTTCCTGGCTGCCACAAGGCCAACCAGGATATGCCGGACAGCAACGATCCGGCCGCGGCCAACCTCGCGCCGGTCAACGGCACTGCCAATGACAGCACGAGCGGCGCCGCGCAGTACGGCTCCGCACCTGCCGGTTCCGCAACGCAGCCCGCCGTGCCGCGTGCCAGCAGCTATGCCGGGGCTCCCGCGCAGTCCGGCGCATCCGGTGCGTACTCCGGCAGCAGCATGCCGCCACCGCCCCCTGAAGACACCGGCTACTCGGGTGCTCCTGCCAACACCGGCGGCAGCTACGCCGACGAGTACGCAGACCCCGCCAGCGGCTACGACGATGCCGACTACAGCCAGGTGACCTACGCCCAGCAGCCTCCGCCCGAGCTGCCCGAGTACGACCAGCCACCCTGCCCCGGCGACAACTATCTCTGGACCCCCGGCTACTGGAACTACGCGCCGGCCGGCTACTACTGGGTGCCCGGGGTATGGGTCGTGGCACCCTTTGTCGGAGCCTTGTGGACCCCCGGCTACTGGGGCTATGACGGCGGCCGTTACGGCTTCCACCACGGGTACTGGGGTTCGCACATCGGTTACTACGGCGGCATCGCCTACGGCTTCGGCTACTTTGGCCACGGCTACGAAGGCGGCTACTGGAACCACAACAACTTCTACTACAACCGGTCGGTGACGCGGATCAACACCACCATCGTGCGCAATACCTACGAGCACAACGTCACCTTCAACAACAACGTGAGTCGCGTCTCCTTCAACGGAGGCCGCGGCGGCATCGATGCACGGCCCGCCGCCTACGAGCAGGCAGCCGGGCGCGAGCAGCACTTCGCCGCCCTGCCCGCGCAGCGCCAGAACACCCTGCAGGCCATGAACAACCGCGCCCAGTTCGCGGGCAACGGCGGCCGTCCGCAGATGCTCACCGCGGCGCACTCCATCGCGGGACGCACCGTGGCCACCCCGTCCGAAGCCAGACTTCGCCCGGTGTCCAACCAGGGCGGGTTCGAACGGCCCGCCGGCATCAACGCCCGCCCGGGCACCAGCAACGCTGGCACCCAGAACCCCGCGCAGCGTGCGCAGCAGAACGGCATCCAGCAGAACAGCGCTCGCCCGCAACAGAATGCCGCGGGACGCTCCGCGCAGGGCGCGCAGGGTATCCAGGGTATCGGTGGCGCGCAGCAAAGGCAGCAGAACACCCAGCGCGCCCAGCAGAACGCACAACAGAGCGCCCAGCGCAACACGCAGGAGCAACAGCGCGCCGGCCAGAACAACCGGGCACAGCAGCCCGGCAACCAGCAGCGGGAAGCACAGCAGAACCAGCAGCAGCAAACACAACAACGCGAGCAGCAGGCCCGCACCCAGCAGAACCAGCAACGCCAGGCCCAGCAACAGCAAGCGCAGCAACGCGAGGTCCAGCAGCAACGGCAAGTACAGCAGCAGCAAACGCAGCAACGCCAGGCCCAGCAGCAAATGCAACAGCGCCAGGAACAGCAACGCCAGGCGCAGCCGCAACAAAGCCAGCAACGTCAGGCACAACCGCAGCAGCGCCAGGAACAGCCACGCCAGCAACAACCACAGCGCCAGGCAGAACCACAGCACACCGCGCCGCAGCCCCACCAGGAAGCCCCGCATGGCGGCGGAGAGCGCCCCCACTAACCCGGGCGATCTCCGCCTCGGCAGCACCGCGGCGATCACCAACAAAGAGGGGGCACTTCATGAGTGCCCCCTCTTTGTTCTATCTACAGCTCAGGCCGCGCCACCGCAGACGCCCTGCAGGGCCAGCACGAAACCGGGTGCCCCATGTCTCGGTTCTGAAACGTGGGAAGCACCCCACCCGGCCCGATCCGCTCTTCACGCAGGGGACTTGTCCCAGCAGCCTGCTACAACTCAGTCGAGTGCGTAGCCAGCAGCGCTTTGGCCTTCTCAATAAACTCCAGCAAAGGCACTGACCCGCCATCGCCCTTGCCGCGCGTGCGCACGCTCACCGCCGCCGCCTCGGCTTCCTTGTCGCCCATCACCAGCACATACGGCACCTTCTGCACCGTAAACTCGCGAATCTTGGCGTTCATCTTCTCGTTGCGTCCATCCAGCTCCACCCGCAACCCCGCCATCTCGAGCTGCGCCTTTACCTCCTGCGCATACCCAAGATGCCGCTCCGAGATCGGCACGAGCCCCACCTGTACCGGGGCCAGCCACAGCGGGAACGCCCCGGCAAAGTGCTCGATCAGCACGCCGAAGAACCGCTCCACCGAGCCGAACAGCGCACGGTGCACCATCACCGGCTGGTGCCGCTCGCCATCCTCGCCCACGTACTCCAGCTCGAACCGCGCCGGCAGGTTGAAGTCGAACTGCACCGTGGACAACTGCCACAAGCGCCCCAGCACATCCACCAGCTTGATATCGATCTTGGGCCCATAGAACGCGGCCTCGCCCGGGATCGTGCGATATGGAATCTCCTTGCGCTCCAATGCGCGCTTCAACGCACTTGTCGCCAGCGCCCAGTTCTCGTCCGAGCCGGCCCAGCTCGCGCGATCCTTCGGGTCCCACGTCGAAAGCTCGACCTTGAAGTCCGTAAATCCAAACGTGGTCAGCACGCTCTGTGCAAAGTCGATGCACGCAACCACTTCGTCTTCAATCTGCGCAGGCGTGCAGAAGATGTGTGCATCGTCCTGCGTAAAGCCGCGCACCCGCAGCAGCCCGTGCATCGTGCCCGAGCGCTCGTAGCGGTACACGTTGCCCAGCTCCGCATACCGCACCGGCAAATCGCGATAGCTCTTGGGCGAGTTCTTGTAAATCAATATGTGGAACGGGCAGTTCATCGGCTTCAGCCGGTAGTCGGCGTCGTCCAGCTCCATCGGCGTAAACATGTTGGCCGCGTAAAAGCCCTCGTGACCGCTGGTCTGCCAGAGGTTCACCTTGGCCACGTGCGGCGTGTACACCAGTTCGTAACCGCGACGGATACACTCTTCCCGCATCCAGTCTTCCATCTGCTTACGAATCGTCGCGCCCTTGGGATGGAAGAAGATCAGCCCCGGCCCCGCCAGCTCCTGGATAGAGAACAAATCCTGCTGCTTGCCAATCACGCGGTGGTCGCGCTTGGCAATCTCCTCCAGCTGCACAAAGTGCTGGTCCAGCTCCTTCTGTGAGAAGAACGCCGTGCCATAGATCCTCTGCAACTGAGGGTTCTGCTCATCGCCCAGCCAGTACGCGCCGGCCAGCGACATCACGCGGAACGCCTTCACGCGCCCTGTCGAAGGCACATGCGGTCCGCGGCAGAAGTCTGTAAACGCGCCATTCCTGTACAGCGAGATCTCGTCGCCCGGCTTGGTGAAGCGCTCGATGAAGTGCACCTTCATGAACTCGCCCTGCGCTGCGTACTCGGCCAGGCCTTTGTCGCGCGGCTCTTCCACGCGCACAAACTGCTCGTCGCGCGCCACCACCTCGCGCATGCGTTCCTCAATGCGCTTCAGGTCGTCCTGAGTAAACGGCTGCTCGCGGTACACGTCGTAAAAGAAGCCCGCATCCGTCGCCGGACCATGCCCCAGCTTCGTCTCCGGGTACAGCTCCAGCAGCGCCGTCGCCATTACGTGCGCGGCCGAGTGCCGCACTACCCGCAGTGACTCCGCGTCATTTTCCTTCAGCAGCGACAGCGCCACGTCCTCGTGCAGCGGCGCCTTCAGGTCCACCAGTCGCTCCGCCGCCGCATCCTCCGCGCCATACATCGCCGCCTCGGTCACGCCGGCTTCGGTGGCTGCATCGCGCTCCGCCGCCTGCTCGCTGGCACGCAGCGGCCGCACCTTGGCCACCACCACCGCCGCGGCCAGCCGTGGCGAGATCGCCATGGCAATGTCGAGCGGCGTCGTTCCCGCCGGCACTTCGCGCACGGCTCCGTCCGGTAGCTGTACCTTGATGTTGTTGGCGATGCTGCCCGCGTCTACCGATTCCACTGTTTGTCCCTGGTCACTCATAGCAGCTCCCAGAATACCGCCTGCCGGTGCAGCCCAGCCAACGGCATTTGCTTCCAGCCAGTTCCGCAGTGGCAATCCCGAGGCATGCCTTTACACTTGCTCCAACATGGCGTCCTTCGGTCTTCTCGCTCTCCTCCGTTCCGCGACAGCAGTCGCAGTGTGTGCCACGGGTGCGGCACTGTTTCCCGCGGCACGCGCCCAGGCCGTCTCCCCTGCAACCGCGCCCAGCCCGGTCGCCTTCGGCGCTCACCCTTCCGCCGCGTTTCTGAGCAAGTTCCACACCGGGCAGACCGACGCAAAGCTCCACGCGAAGTCCCCCGAAGAAAGCCGCTGGCTCGACGAAGGCGAACGCTACTCTGTGCTCGAACCTGCCCAAGGCAATCAGGATGCCTCCGACCTCGTCGCCTACGACACCGCCACCGGCAGGCGCTCCGTGCTCGTCTCCGCCCGGCAGCTCACCCCCGCGGGTGCCGCAAAGCCGCTTTCCCTCAACGACTACACCTGGTCCGCCGACAAGCAGCACCTGCTGGTCTTCACCAACTCCGAGCGTGTCTGGCGCGAAAACACCCGCGGCGACTACTGGGTGCTCGATCTCGCCACCGGCAAGCTCACCCAGCTTGACCCCGCCGCGAAACCTTCGACCCTGATGTTCGCCAAGTTCTCGCCCGATGCCCGCTCCGTCGCCTTCGTGCGCGAGAACAACATCTACGTCGAAGACCTCGCCACCGGCCAGGTCCGCGCGCTCACCACCGACGGCTCCCCCGACGTCATCAACGGCACCTCCGACTGGGTCAACGAAGAAGAGCTCGACATCCGCGACGCGTTCCGCTGGAGCCCCGATTCGCAGTCCATCGCCTACTGGCAGTTCAACCAGTCCGGGGTGGGCGACTACACGCTGATCAACGACACCAAGGCGCTCTACCCCACCACCTTCCACTACAAGTACCCGCTGGTGGGCACCACGAACTCCGCCGTGCGCGCTGGCATCGTTGCCGCGCAGGGCGGGGCTACCGTCTGGGTGCAGCTCCCCGGCGACCCGCGCGGCAACTACATCCCGGGCCTCGACTGGGCGGCCAACTCCGGCCAGCTCCTGGTCGAGTCCATCAACCGCCTGCAGAATGATGAGCACCTGTACCTCGCCGACCCGCACACCGGCGCCGTGCACTCGATGTTTGAAGACAAGGACGCAGCCTTCCTCGACGTGGAGGCGGAGACCCGCTTCGCCAACCGCTACAACTGGCTGTCGCGCGGCCACGCCGACGCCGTCTCGACTCAGCCGGACCTCCTCTGGATGAGCGAGCGCGACGGCTGGCGTCACGCCTACCGCCTCTCCGCGACCGGCGCGCCGCCAAAGCTCCTGACCAACTTCGCCGCCGACATCATCTCGCCCGTTTCGGTCGACCAGCAGCACGGCTTCTTCTACTTCACTGCCTCGCCGGACGACCCCATCCGCGCCTACCTGTTCCGCTCCCGTCTCGATGGCACGGGCACGCCCGAGCGCGTGACACCTGCTGCCGATACCGGCACCAACTCCTACGATGTTTCTCCCAATGGCAAGTGGGCGATCCACTCCTTCTCCAGCGCAACCACCCCGCCGCGCTATGACCTGGTGGAGCTGCCCACGCACCGCGTCGTGCGCACGCTCGAAGCCAACGCAGGCCTCGCCGAGCGTGCCCGCGCGCTCACCGGCGCTGTCTCTGAGCAGTTCTCCGAGACGCCCGTCAGCGGTGGCGTTCACCTCAGCACCT
Organism: Acidipila sp. EB88; assembly: GCF_003858395.1. Taxonomy (GTDB): domain Bacteria; phylum Acidobacteriota; class Terriglobia; order Terriglobales; family Acidobacteriaceae; genus EB88. The sequence continues at coordinate 1,646,616 of NZ_QWEV01000005.1, forward strand.
CCATCACGCTGCCGCCCGGGTTTGACCCGTCCAAGAAATACCCCGTGCTCGTCGAGGTCTACGGCGAGCCGGCAGGAGCCATCGTCAAGGATCGCTGGGACGGCTCGCTGCGCAAGCTCATCGCCGGCGAAGGCTACGTGGAGGTTTCCTTCGACAACCAGGGCACGCCCGCGCCCAGGGGCCGCGCCTGGCGCAAGGCAGGCTACGGCTCCATCGGCGTGCTCTCCACGCAGCAGCAGGCCGAGGGCATCCGCGAGCTCGCCCGCGAACACCCGTACATTGACACCACGCGCATGGCCATCTGGGGCTGGAGCGGCGGTGGCACCAACACGCTCAACATGATGTTCCGCAATCCCGGCCTTTTTTCGACCGGTATCTCCGTCGCCTCCGTGCCCGACCAGACCCGCTACGACACCATCTACCAGGAGCGCTACATGGGCCTGCCTAAGGACAATGCCAAGGGCTACCACGACGGTTCGGCCATCAACTTCGCCGGCGGCCTCGCCGGCAACCTGCTCATCGTTCACGGCTCCGGCGACGACAACGTCCACTACCAGGGGGCGGAGCTGCTCGAGAACAAGCTCATCGAGCTCGGCAAGCCCTTCGACTTCATGGATTACCCCAACCGCACCCACGGCATCTATGAAGGCCCCGGCACCTCCACGCACGTCTACACCCTGATCGTGCGCTACCTCGAGGACCACGTGCCATCCGGCCCGCGTCCGCAGTAGCAACGTTTCCACTCGCACGCACCCCCGGGCAAGCCGCACAGCTTGCCCCCGGGCGCGCTCCCGGCGCATACTCAACCCCATGCCGGGACACACCCGCGCTCAGAGCGCGCTCGCCCTTGTCGGCTTCCTTGCTGCCACCTTCGCTGTTGCCGCCATCTCCAGTGCACTCACCCTGCCGCAGGTGCGCACCTGGTATCCCACGCTGCACCAGCCGCCGCTCGCCCCGCCTGCCTGGCTCTTCGCGCCCGTGTGGACCGTGCTCTTCCTGTGCATGGCGGTCGCGGCCTGGCTCGCCTGGCGCACGCGCGTCTCCACCTGCCGCTCGGGTGGCCTGCGCATGTGGGGTGTGCAGCTTCTGATCAACCTCGCTTGGAGCGCGGTGTTCTTCCGCCTGCACTCCCTCGCCTTTGCGCTGGTCGACGCGGTGCTGCTTGCCGTAGCGATCGCCTACACCATGCGCCCCTTCCGCACCATCCGGCCGCTGGCTGCGTGGCTGCTCGCGCCGTACCTCGCGTGGACCCTGTTCGCGATCTACCTCAACGCGGGGATCGTTCTGCTCAACCACTAACCCCGCGCAATCGCCCCGCGCTACCTGCCCGCCGGCACTATCGGCAGCTCCACAAAGCTTCCGTGGAACACCCGCTCCGTCGCCTTCTGGTAATCCGCGGGCCTGGCGAAAAAGATATTCGACACAAACGTCTGCGGGTTGCGGTCATACAGCGGAAACCAGCTTGACTGCACCTGCACCATGATCCGGTGCCCCGGCAGAAACACGTGGTTCGTCGTCGGCAGTGCGAACTGGTACGGCAGCGGCTTGTTCGCCTCGATCGCCTTCGGCTCCGCAAAGCTTTCGCGATAGCGCCCTCGGAAGATATCCATCGCCACCGGCAACTGGTACCCGCCGAGTTGCGGATCGCCCGCCACCTCGTCCGGGTACACATCGATCAGCTTCACCACCCAGTCCGCATCCGTGCCGCTCGTCGAGGCAGTCAGGTGCACCACCGGCTCTCCGCTGATCTTCACCGGCTTGTCCAGCACCTCGCCCGTGTACGTCAGCACATCGGTGCGCCCGCTCGCCTCGCGCTGGTCGTCCACCAGCCATCGCACCCATGACAAATCGGGCGTATACCCCATCGGCTGGCTCGGCCGCGCGCGGTACGGCACAGGCTTCGCCGGGTCCGACACAAACTCGTCATACCCTGCGCTTTGGGTCTTCGTCCCCAGCGACAGCTTCGCTCCCGCCTCCAGGTACAGCGGCGTCGGTTTCGGCGCACACCCGCCAGCACAACCAGACGGCCACGTTTGCAGCCGTTCCCACACATTCGTCCCGGTCTCAAACGCCATCACCGGCGCAACCTCCGCGGCCGGCGCATCGTCTTTCAAGTAGCGGGCCAGGAACGGCGCCAGGATCTGCTCGCGAAAGTACAAACCCGTATCACTATTGAAAGAAATTGCGCCCAGCGAACTCGCCGGCTCAATCTCCTGCCCGTGGTGCCACGGCCCCATCACCAGAAACAGCTTCTGGTGCTGCGGGTCCTTGTCCTTGAGCGCGCGATACACCGCCATCGCCCCGTAGATATCCTCCTGGTCCCACAGGCTCGACACCACCATCGTCGGCACCGTCAAAGGCTCCGCGGCCAGTACCTTGTCGACCGCCTGCCCGCTCCAGAAGGCGTCGTACGCCGGGTGCTCGGCAACCTTGTTCCAGAACCCGATCTGGTCCATGCCGCGCTCCTTTGCCAGCGCTCCCGCCGAGCCCGCGCGCATAAACATGTCGTAATCGTCAAAGTTGCTCCGCAGCCACTTCGCGCTGTTGTCGCGCGTCGCTGTCTGCTCGTAAATGTAAGCGAGGTTCTGCTGGCGAAACGCCCCGTTGTGGAACCAGTCGTCGCCCATCCATCCGTCCACCATCGGGTTCATCGGCACCGCGACCTTCAACGCCGGGTGCGGATGAATCAGCGGCATCAGCGACAGGTAGCCGTCGTACGAAATGCCCAGCACGCCCACCTTGCCGTTCGACTCCGGGACGTTCTTCACCAGCCAGTCAATCGTGTCGTACGTATCGGTCGACTCGTCCACCGGCGTCGGGTTCAGCGCCCCGTGCTGCGGCCGGTTCATCACAAAGTCGCCTTCACTGCCGTACTTGCCGCGAATGTCCTGCACTACGCGGATGTACCCGCCCTCCACGATCGTCTCGACCGCGTTGTCATACCCCCACAGCGTCGTGCCCAGGTGCTGGCTCGGCGCATTCGCCGTCAGCACATCGGCGCTGTAGGGCGTGCGCGTCAGCAGCAGCCCCGCATGCTTCGCGGCCGTCGCTGTCTTCGGCACAAGGATCACGGTGTGGAGCTTCACACCATCCCGCATCGCGATCATCACCTCGCGCCGCTCGTAATCCATTCCCGCGGTCGGCGCCTTGAACGCGACCGGCGTCTCACTCGGGTACGCAGGATACTGCGGCGCTGCCGGCACGCCGGTTTGCGCGTGTGCCATGGAGCCAAGCGAAAATGCAACAGCAAACGTTACAAAAAAGAAGCAGTGAGCGATCTTCGACATGGATTCCCCTTCAGACAGGCAGTTGCGTGACAAAGCGCAGAAGCACAGACGAGCGAGCAGGTATTGCAACGCTAGAAAATGAGGCCGAAGTTCACTTCGACCCGGATCCGCACGGCAACCGGCAGGCCATCCCTCGTGGATGGCTTGAAGCGGTATTGCTGGATAGCCTCGATGGCTTGGCTATCCAGACTTGCTGCCGCAGCTCTCTGATCCTCCGGGCGACCTTCTGCGAGGGAGTGGATCACCGTTGCATCATGAGCGAGGCCCCGCTCATCCACTGTCAACTCAAGCGTGCAAGCACCCACAATGTGCTGTCTTTTCGCTTCTTTGGTGTAGTGCGGGTTGACCTTGTGAATGATCTGCGGCTGGGTCACCCCATCTTTGCCCACCGTCCATAGCTTGCCACTCCCCGACTGCTGTAGCGGCCCTTGCTCTTGCTGGGCCGCCACTTGTCCCCAAAGCGGCACCACATGCACAGGCAGCACAAGAAGAAGCATCAGCACTAAGTACCTTCCAGCCTGCATAAACCTCGTTCCTGCAATTGCAACTAAGTTCGGCACCGCCTGGTAGCTCGCGGCTAAGCTCGTCGGGATCAAGGTGCGCTACTTCACCGCCCCGGGAAACTGCACCACCTTACGCTCCCCGTACTCCGGCGTCGCCTTCCTCGGCAGCATCGCATCCCGCATCGCGGTGTTGTACACAAACGTCGCCTCCACCACCGCGGCCTGCCGCAGGTCATCCGCCCGCAACCCCTCGTACACATCCATGTTCGAGTGGTGCGTGCGCGTGTCGTAGTCCAGCGCATCCTGGATGAACTGGAACCCTGGGATGCCGACCGCGTCGAAGCTCAGGTGGTCCGTTCCGCCCGTGTTCGCGTTTGTCACCGTCGACACGCCCAGGTCCTTCAACGGCGCAATCCACTCCGTAAAAATCGGCGCCATCGCCGCATTGCCCTGCGTGTACACCCCGCGAATCTTGCCCGAGCCGTTGTCCAGGTTGAAGTACCCGGAAAGCTTCGCCTGCTCTGGCTTCAGTACCGGCGGCCCGCTCGGCTCGCGCACAAAGTCCGGCAGCTTCGCGTTGCCACCCAGCGTCAATGTGCCAAAGTGCTGCGCCACGTAGCCCGCCGAGCCAAAAATGCCCTGCTCCTCGCCGCTCCACAAGCCAATGCGGATCGTGCGCCGCGGCTGCACATGCAGCGCCAGCAAAATGCGCATCACCTCCATCGCCACCACCGAGCCCGCGCCATTATCCGTCGCGCCCGTCGCACTCGCCCATGAGTCAAGATGGCCGCCCACCATCACTACCTGGTCCTTCAACAGCGGGTCCGTGCCCGGTATCTCCGCAATCGTGTCGAACCCGTGCTCGTGGTCGCCCGTAAACTTCGCGTCCACGTCCGCCGCCAGCGTCACCGGCACCTTGGCATCGAGCAGCCGCGCTACGCGGCCAAAGTTCTCGATCGAGGCCACCAGCAGCGGCAATGGCGTCGCATGCGCCCGCTGGTACGAGAACCACGAAAAGTTCGAGTTGGAGTCGTCAAAGATTGTTCCGCCCGACCCGCCATGCTTCGAGCCGTTTGAGCTCGGCACCACCACCGCCGCAACGCCCTCATCCTTCAGCATCTGGCCCAGTCGCTCGCGCTCCACCATCACCTTGATGAAGTAGTCATCGAGCCCCGCATACTCCGACACCGGCCCAAGCGGCACCACCTCGAGCTTCGCCAACTCCTCGTCCGAGTAGCGATCCACCAGCGCCTTGTCCACCTCGCCCAGCTCCGGGGTGTTGCCCAGCAGCACCACCTTGCCGCGCAGCTTGCCCTTGTACTCGGCCATCTGCGTTTCAAGTGAAGGCGCATTCTTGCCGGTGTCGATATGGATCCGCACCGCCTCGCCCTGCACCGGTCCCGGCTTGCCGTCCGCGCCCACGGTCGAGGGCGACCACGGCGCCGCCTGCGCGATAAACATTCCAGGCGCGGGCAACACCATGCGCAGCGAACTCGCCTCCTGCTCCCAGCCCATGCCGAACTCGCCCCAGTCCTCCAGGTGCGCATTCGCGCAGCCCATCGCCGTCAGCGTATCGCGCGTCCACGCATTCGCCCTGGCCATTCCCGGTGAGCCCGTCAGCCGCGGGCCAATGTCATCGTTCAACGCGCTGGCATATTCCATCACCCGCGAGTGGTTCAGGCCTTCGTCGCGAATCCGCGCATACATCCCCAGGTCCACCGCCTCGGGCATGGCTGCCGACGCCTGCCGGGTTCCATCACCCGGCTTCACCACGCTCTTCTGGGCTACGCCCATGGAAGCCAGTCCAAGCAATCCCGCAAATCCCAGCACCACTCCGCAACCCGTACCGCCAACCACTCTCCGCATAGACCCTCATCTGTTCAGTTCGAGCAGCATAGCAGCGCCTTCTGCCCCGGCGGCAGTTATCTCGCGCGCCTGGCCACCAGCTCAGCGCTGACAGGATCGAAAACGATCACGCGCTCTTGCGCATGCAGGCCAGCGACCTTGAGCCTCCGGCGCATCCAACCGTCCATATAGGTTCCGGTATCCGGCGCCCGGCCATTTGCCGCGCCTGCCACATCCTCATTCGCGCCATCGCCAACACCCAGGAGTCCGCCCCACCATGACGAAAGCACTCGGTTACGCCGCCAAGCACTCCTTCTCCAAGCTCAAGCCCCTCGAGTTCGAGCGCGACGCGCCCAAGCCCAACGAAGTCGAAATCGACATCCTGTTCTGCGGCGTCTGCCACTCCGACATTCACCAGGCCAAGAACGAGTGGTCCAACACCGTGTATCCCTGCGTGCCCGGGCACGAGGTCGTCGGTCGTATCGCGTCCGTGGGCTCCGCCGCAACGAAGCACAAGGTTGGCGACCTGGTCGGTGTCGGCTGCATGATCGACTCCTGTCGCGAGTGTGAAGCCTGCAAAGCCGGCGAAGAGAACTATTGCGCTGGCCCCAACTCCTGGCTTGCCACCTACAACGGCCCTATGCAGCCTGCAAAGGTCTCGCCCACCGGCACCAACACCTACGGCCGCGACAACACCTACGGCGGCTACTCCACCTCGATCGTCGTGCCTGAAGACTTCGTCCTGAAAATCCCCGCAGGCCTCAAGCCCGAAGTCGCCGCGCCCATCCTCTGCGCCGGAGTCACCACCTACTCGCCCATGAAGCACTGGGGCGTCAAGGCCGGCGACAAGGTCGGCATCATCGGCTTCGGTGGCCTCGGCGACATGGCAGCCAAGATCGCCAAGGCCCTCGGCGCTGAGGTTTTCCTCTTTACGCGCTCCGAGGAGAAGCTCGAAGAAGCCAGGAAGCTCGGCGCAACCGGCGTGATGGAAGACGACAAGGACGCCTTCACCGAGCACAAGGGATCGTTCGATTTCCTGCTCTCGACCATCCCCGAGAAGCACGATCTCAACCCGTTCATCCCGCTGCTCAAGCGTGACAAGACCATCGTCGTCGTCGGCGCGCTCGACAACCTCGCGCCGGTCAACAACATGCAGGTCGCCGGCCAGCGCAAGTCGGTCGCGGGCTCGCTCATCGGCAACCTTGCCGACACCCAGGAGATCCTCGACTTCTGCGCCGAACACAACATCGGCCCCGACATCCAGATCATCCCCATCCAGCAGATCAACGACGCCTACGACATGGTGGAAGACGGTGAAGTCCGCTTCCGCTATGTCATCGACATCGCCAGCCTCAAGCAGGAGCAGGCCGAGTCCGCAGCCTGAGCTAATCACCCAGGCCGAGGCAGCCTGATGAGGATGATCGGAAAGGTGGCGCGCTGGCTCTGCCTGCACGCCGCCGCTCCCGCAGGGCATCCGGCTTGTCTGCAGTGTTCCGCGAACGGGTTACCTCCGTCCCGCCACCAACCACCCGGGGTGGACGACGGCAAAAGACGCCCTCCATACTGGGTAAACCGCTTGGGCAACTTCCGGCACCCGAGAGCCTCCGGGCAGCAGGACAGGCTGTTCCAGCTCGATCAGCGCGGCTTACGTCTCCCTGGCAGCCGGCACGGCAGCCACGTCCCGCAGAACGCCTTACCCCTGCACCACCGGCGGTTGGATACCGCAAAGCATGGATCTCGCCGAAGCTCCCGAAGAGTTCTCCTCCCCCCAACTCAGTGAACTCTGGCGCAAGGCGCGCACCATCGCACAGGACGTAGCTGCTCCCGTGGCGCACCAGGTGGACGAAGAGCAGATGTGGCCCGTCCACACGATGACCGCGCTGGCGGAAGCAGGTCTGCTTGGCCTGCATGTGCCGCACAGGCTCGGCGGCCTCGGCCTTGGCCTGACTGGCCTGATCGCGGTAACAGAACAGCTCGGCCAGGCTTGCTCGTCGTCTTCCATGTGCTTTGGCATGCACAGCGTCGGCACCGCCGTGATCGCCGCCAAATCAACGCCGCACCATGAGGAAAAATACCTCGGGCCCATCGCCCGGGGTGAACACATCACCACGCTGGCCCTGTCGGAAAGCGGCTCCGGCGTGCACTTCTACCTGCCTGAAACCGCTCTCAGCTCCCACGAGGCCGGGTACCGGATTCACGGCGTCAAACAGTGGGTCACCAATGCCGGGCACGCGCATTCCTATGTCGTCTCCTGCCGCAACCAGGAGGAGAACGATCAGCAAAGTGGCGAGTTTACCTGCGTCGTGGTCGATGCAGACAACGAGGGCGCGCGGGTTGACCAGAAATGGGGCGGGTTCGGCATGCGCGGCAATGCCTCTAGCCCCGTGCAGTTCCACGATGTGTGCGTGCCGCGCCGTGCCCTGCTCGGCAGCGAGGGCGACCAGATATGGTTCGTGTTTGAAGTGGTTGCACCGTATTTTCTGACCGCCATGGCAGGAACCTATCTCGGCATCGCCCAGGCCGCACTGCAGATCGCGGTCGAGCGGACGCAGAACCGGCAGTATGCACCCATGCAGGAGTACCTGTCCGATGCCCCGGTGATCCAGACCAGGATCGCCGAGTTGTGGTTTCGCGTGGAGCAGGCACGGCAGATGGTCTACAAGGCCGCACGCATGGGGGACGCGGGCGACCCTGCCGCCCTCACCTACATCCTGTCGAGCAAGGCGATCGCCGGCGAAGCCGCGGTCGATATCTGCAACGAGGCCATGTCCATCTGCGGCGGCAGCGGCTACGGCGAAAACGGCAAGCTGCCGCGCCTGCTGCGCGACGCGCGGGCGAGCCACGTGATGGCGCCCACCACCAACATTCTGAAGCTCTGGACCGGCCGCGCAGTGCTCGGGCTTCCCATCCTGTAAGCGAATGAAACCTCTGGACCCAGCAGAAGCAGCAGCGGCAGCGGCACGTCGAGCCAGGTCGGTCCTGCTCGGCACCGCCGAACCCGCAGCCGAGTTCGCCCGGGCCTTCACCCTGCTTGCCGCCGAGCTCAAGGCGACCCTCCACGTCTTCGCTGACGCCAGAGGTCTGCTTGAAGCTCTCGACGCGGCAGGCGACAGCGTACGCCTGGTGGTCGTCGATGCCGGCATACCGGACAGCCTCGCCGTGGCCCGGCGCGCGGTCGAGCGGCAACCCCTCAGCGAGCTTGTTCTGGTTTGCCCGGAGGCGGACGAGCCAGCCCTGCGCCTGCGCCTCGGTCGCACCCCGCGGCTTGGCGCGCACTCCAGCATCGTCGCAGCGGAGTCAGCGCAACTTCTGCGCGTGCTGGGCACTGCCTTCCAGCGGGCTGACCAGCGCAAGGCGATCCGCACCACTCTGGACCGCTTCAATGCCCGGATCGCCGCGCCCACACCCTCCGTCGATGCGGGGCAGATGCGCCAACTCGTCATCTCGGACCGCTTCCTGTCGTCCATCCTCGAGTCGGCGTTCGATGCCGTGGTCATCGCAGACATCAAGGGGCGCGTCACTACGCTCAACCCCGCAGCCGAAAGCCTGTTTGGTCTCACCCTGCAGCAGGCAATCTCCCGGCCCGTCGTGGCGCTTGCCCAAGGTCGCTGGCGGCAGGATCTCGCTGCCCTGCTGGTTCTGCAGGAAGGGGGATCTACCCTCCAGACCGAAATCGGCGTGGGCGAGGATCTGCGCCACGTGGAGATCTCCGCGGCTCCTGTGTTCGACCGCGCCCACACCTGGATGGCCACTTCGCTCATCCTGCGCGACGTCACCAGCCGCGTGCAATCCGAGGAGGCGCTGCGCACGACTGAGAAGCTGGCTGCTGTGGGCAGGCTCGCCAGCACCATCGCGCACGAAATCAACAACCCCCTGGAGTCGGTCACCAACCTGCTGTACCTCGCCAGGCAGCGGGCTACCGAGCCCGAGCTTTCGCGCTGGCTCGAAATGGCCGAGCAGGAACTGCACCGCATCGCCATCATCACCAGCCAGACGCTTTCCTTTCACAAGCAGTCCACCGTGCCCACCGAGGTGCGCCTCGCACAGCTCGTCCGCGAAGTGCTGCTCATTTTTCAGGCGCGCCTGCGCAACAGCCGGATCGAGGTCGTGGAGCGCTTGCGGGAGGACCGTCCCATCCTTGCGCTCAACGGCGAAATCCGCCAGGTGTTGACCAACCTCATCGGCAACGCGGTCGACGCCCTTGCAAAAGGCGGCCGGTTAGACATCCGCACGCACGCCTCGTTCTGCTGGCGAACCATGCGGCCCGGCGTCCGGGTCGTCGTGGCCGATACAGGGGCGGGTATGAGCGCCGCCACCCTGCACCGGATCTTCGAAGCCTTCTACACCACCAAGGGCGCAAACGGAACCGGCGTAGGCCTCTGGCTCAGCCGGGACATCGTGCTGCGGCATGAGGGTTTCCTGCACGTGCGCAGCTCACAGCAGGCCGCATTCCGGGGGACCGTGTTTGTGATCTTTCTGCCGTACAGCCCTTCTGCTGTAAGCCAGAAGGCACCGCCCACTCTGCGTACCCCGTAGCAGGCATCAGCAGTGGCCAAAGGGCCATGGCGTCGTCCAACAGCCGCACAAACAGAAAAGCCGGACGAGGTATCTGCCCGTCCGGCTCCTGCTGTTCCAACAACCACCCGATTACCGGTGTCCGCCGCCACCACCGCCACCGCCATGGAAGCCGCCCGCGCTGCCATGCAACCCGGCGCCAAGCGACCCGGAGCGCACCGCACCGGAGGCATAGCCGCTGCGTGCACCCACCCGGCCATACCCGTACCCGCCGCGGCCAAAGTACCCACCGCCGCCATACAGGTAGTACGGCGAGTAGAACCCGTACCCGAACGGGCTCAGGAACGCACCCTCACCCGGCAGCCACGTGTACCCGTACAGCCCCGAGCTCCACAGCCAGCCGCCCGCGAAACCATCCACCCCGGCATAGTTCGCCGCCAGCGACGCATTGGCCTCGCCCAGGTACTCCGACCGGAGGCTGCTCCAGTTGTACAGTTCATCCTGGGACTGCTTCTTATCGAAACTGACAGTCTTGAGGTCTTCCGCGCCAAGCGTCAGCTCGCGACCGCCCTTCACCACCACGGCTTTTTCGGCGTCACTCGGACCGCCGCTGCTGCCGGCGTTCTGAAACACCGCGGCCTTGCCGTCAAACACGCGCAGCTTGTGGCTGCGGGCGTCGAACTCGTACAGACCACCCTTGACCAGCAGGCTCTGCTCCCCATCCTGGTTGATCGCGATGTGGTTCTGCTTGTACAGCTGGTCTACCTCAACATCGGCGCGTCCATGGTCCAGCTCCACCACGGTATTGGTCAGGCTGGGCGACACCATCTTCACCGCGCTGTTGTTATCCAGCCGCAGAAACACGCCCGGCGTCAGCAGCATTTCCGCCTTGCCGTTGCCGGTCTCAAGCAGCTGTCCTGTTTCCACGTTGGCCTGTCCCACAGAGCGCTGCGACATCGCCTGGCCATCGATGGATACCTGGCCTTCCACATAGTTCAAAGTTCCCGGCACCGCCGGGTTCGCATTGTTCTGCCCATAGGCAGTGGTGCATGCGGCCACCAACGACAGCAAAAGAGTGGATGTAAGCTTCCGCATCTTGATTAACCCTCTGTTACTTAGATAGAGATGCGCCGGCAACGCTTCACTGCCGCGCAGAATGAGCAGAAACTCGAAGCGACAGGCTCAATTCCGGTTGCGCTCCGCCGCGCAACTATCGGGCGAAAGCCGGGTTGTCTCGGGCAGCGCGCCCCATGGATAGGCCCTTTCCCCGCCTTGCGGCAGTTGCGGCCGCCACCTTGCACCCCGCCCACGTCGCCCTATATCTACCACTCCGCACCGCCCACTCCGTACTCGCCACTCCGTACTCGCCGCTCCGAACCCGACACGCGGCATCCGGTTGATGCACAGCGCCCCATAGAGTACGCCCGGCACTCCACCCGGCACTACACTGTGTGGGTGTCCGCCCCGATCGCACCCATCCAGCCCGTACGGCCGCTTCAGCCCCTCCAGCCTGTGGTGCTCTCCGGCCGCGCCGTCCGCCTCGTTCCCCTGCTCACAGAGCACGCGCCCGCGTTGGCAGAAGCCGTGCGCGACGGCGAGCTCTGGAAGCTCTGGTACACCACTGCCCCGGCGCCCGAAGCCATGCACTCCGAAATTCTTAGGAGGCTTGCGTCGCAGGCTGCTGCTGCCATGCTGCCACTAACTGTGATCGACACGGCGACAGATACGCCGGTCGGCATGACGACCCTGATGCACGTGGATCTCCCCAATCGCCGCGTCGAGATTGGCTCGACGTGGTACGCGCAGCGCGTCCAGCGCACCGCGCTCAATACCGAGGCCAAGCTGCTGCTGCTCACGCATGCCTTTGACCAGCTTGGCTGCATCGCCGTGGAGCTGCGCACCCACTTCCTCAACCACCAGAGCCGCCGCGCCATCGAGCGCCTCGGCGCAAAACTCGACGGCATCCTGCGCAACCACATGCTCGCACCCAATGGCACGCGCCGCGACACCTGCGTCTACAGCATCCTGGACTCGGAGTGGCCCACGGTGCGCGCTCACCTCGAGTGGCAACTCCAGCGCCCGCGTCCCTGACCGTCCCGCGCTTACGCGCACGCCTCAACCACCCGCATGCCAGGGCGACGGTCTTAGCGCGCCGCGCTCCGCCCCGTACAGCAGCCACCTCCAGTCGATCTCATTACGCACATCCCACTTCAAGCAGTCTTTGCCCACCGCAGACCTAAATCCTGTCATCCAAAATCCTGCTATCCCAAAACTCGTCACCCTTTGCCATCCTGAGCGAAGCGAAGGATCTGCGGTTCCCTAACACCCTGGCGGTTCCCCGGCACCTCCCGAGCGCCCTCCAGGCACCTGCACAGCCCCAAATCAACCGAAACACATCCCCAGCTGGCCCCGCATCCTGCCCCCACCACAGGAACAAAAACACCAGCAAGCCGTTCTCATTCCACACGGACCCACCCCATCCAGACCTGCTGTAATGAAGCACACACCCGCATGAGACTCCAGCTCGCCTCCATCGCCCCACGCCCTGGCACCGGCCCCGCGCAGCAGCTGCTGGACCAGTACCTTGAGCGCACCGCGCCCTACCTGCCGATCGAGGCCCCCGTGTTTCGCTCCGAGGCCGCCCTGCTCGACGCTCTCGCCCGCGCCAGGGGCCGCACCAACCCGGTCACCGTGCTGCTTGACCCCCGCGGCCGCCAGCTTGCCTCCGAACAGCTGGCCGCGCTGCTCGACACGCACAAGCTCCACTCCACGCAACTGCTGGTGTTCGCCATCGGCCCGGCAGACGGCTGGAGCGAGACAACCCGGAAAGCAGCCCAGGGCGGAGCACACACGCTGCTTTCGCTTGGCCCCATGACGCTGCCGCACGAGCTGGCCCGGGTCGTGCTCGCCGAACAGCTCTATCGCGCCTGCACCATCCTGGCCGGCCACCCGTACCATGGCGGCCACTAGCCGCCGCTACAGCGCTCCGCGCACCAGTCGCCGCACCCCTTCTGTCGTCGCACCATACACGGCATGCGCCGCCAGGCCGCCCACGTGCAGCAGCGGGGGTGTCTCGAGCGGCGAAGGCACAAGCTCCAGCGACGGCAGCACCGCTTCGCTTGCACCCAGGAACAGCGACACGCCAAACGCCGTGCCGAAGCCGAACGAGGCAGGCTTCCAGCGCTCGGCCAGCATTCCGTATACGCCGCCGCACAGTGCGCCAAAAATGTAGTGGGTCGCCGGCGCGGCGACCTGCTTTTGCGCCCGCGTGAGGCTGCCGCCACCCACCGCCTGCACCAACCGTTCGGCCGTGTCCTCGTGCGCCTGCTGGTAGCCGCTCAGCTGCGTTTCCTGTTGCCGGGTGTACCGGTGGCCACCCTCGGCCACATCCTCCGCCTTGCGCGTCGCTTCCAGTGACAGCTTCTGGAATGCATCCATGGCCACCGTCGCGATCAGCCCACCCACGGCTCCCGCCACAAACCCCTTACCCACCGTATTGCTTGCCCGCATACTCCCCGCTTTCGCCCCGGCATCCAGCCTGCTCATCCGGGCTCGTTACAGGAGGGATGGCACCGCTCCACACCCGAGATGTCCCCTTACGCGTGGGCTGCCCGACCCGACCCTTGTTTCCCGGCAACCGATGCGCCGGGCCCGCACTCCCCGCCGGTGCGGAAGCATAGAATGCTGGCATGTTTCCCGATGCATTCGACGCCGGCCATGTGCCGGGTACTCCCGTAAGCTTCAGTGCCCCTGCAGGCGCGAGCGAGACCCCAGCTGAATCCGCAGCCGATATCGCCAGCCTGGGCGGTCGCCAGGGCCTCGTGATGATCTTCACCGGGGCCGGCAAGGGCAAGACCACTGCCGCCCTGGGCTCCGGTTTCCGCGCTGCCGGCAACGGCATGCGCGTGCTGATGCTGCAGTTCATCAAGGGCTCCTGGCACTACGGGGAACTCGACGCAGCCGCCACCCTGGGCGACAACTTCCAGATCCGTCCCATGGGCCGCGGCTTTATCAAGGTCGGCGGCGCGGAAACAGACCCTGAAGACCTGCGCCTGATCCACGAGGCCTGGGCCGAGGCCGAGCGCGCCATCCAGTCCGGCGAGTGGGACATGATCATCCTCGACGAGATCCTCTATGCGATTGGCTACGGTCTGCTCGACCCCGAAGCCGTGGCCCGGACGCTCACCAACCGGCCCGCCCTGCTGCATGTGCTGCTCACCGGCCGCAACGCCCACCCGTCGCTCGTCGCCATCGCCGATACGGTCACCGAGATGCAGGAACGCAAGCACGCCTACCAGCGCGGCATCCAGGCGCAGCGCGGCATCGAGTACTAGCCGCCGCTGCTCCCTGTCGGCGCTCGCAGGCATCGCTGGTGAACCCGGCCTTCACTCTGCGCGCACCAACCCATCCAGTTACACTGTGCAGAGCGAGTGCGCGCTAGGAAAGGCCCCAAACGGACACAATGAGTTGGTTCAAGCGGCAACAATCCGGCATCGAAATCGACGGCGAAAAGACGGTTCGCACCGAGGGCCTCTGGATCAAGTGTCCAGGCTGTGAACAGACCGTGTGGAAGGCGGACGTGGAGGCAAACCTCCAGGTGTGCCCCAAATGCGATCATCACTTCCGCATGGGTGCCAGTGCCCGCATTGAGACCCTGCTGGAACCCGGCTTTGAGCTGGTAGACGGCGGCCTGCGCTCCACCGACCCTCTGCACTTTGTGGACCTGAAGCCCTACACCCGGCGGCTAGCCGAGGCGCAGGCGGCCACCGGGCTGTGCGACGCGATCCTGAATGCGCGCGGCTGCATCGGCCCCCACCCCGTGGTTCTGTCCGTCATGGAGTTCGCCTTCAACGGCGGCAGCATGGGCTCGGTTGTGGGCGAAACCATCGCCCGTGCCGTGGACCGCGCACTCGAAGAGAAATGCGCCCTGCTGATCGTTTCCGCTTCCGGCGGGGCGCGTATGCAGGAGGGCATCGCCTCGTTGATGCAACTGGCCAAGATCTCAGCCGCGCTGGCCAAGCTTGATGAGGCAGGTCTGCCCTACCTCTCGATCCTGACCGACCCGACTACCGGGGGCGTCACCGCGTCCTTCGCCATGCTGGGCGACCTCAACATCGGCGAGCCGGGTGCGCTGATCTGCTTCGCTGGTCCGCGCGTGATTGCGCAGACCATTCGCCAGAAGCTGCCCGAAGGCTTTCAGCGTTCGGAGTTTCTGCAGGCGCACGGGATGCTTGATGCCGTGGTGCCTCGCCGCGAGCTCAAATCTTTCCTGATCCGCGCACTCGACTTCATGCTGCCCACCCGCTAGAAGTCGCGGTGCTGGAAGTGCGGCCAACGCGCTGCGCTTCCGGCATTGCCGGGTTTTGTCCAGAGTCCTCCTTCCCGCCCGCTGGCGTCTTCATACCCGGGCTGCGGTGTGCCCGGGCCGCGCAAGGATTCCGAGCGCGTTCCCCCTGGTGTCGCATCCGGCAGTACGCAGACTTCTGTCTGCTCCGGATCAAGGGCCCGCACTGCCGTGCGACAGTTCAAGAGCCCAATCGCCCCGCTAGACTAAGAGCGTTATGTCTAACGTCGCCGTTCCCGATGCTTCCTCCACTCCTCTCGATCGCCTGATGGCCCTGGGTGGCGAGCTCACACCACCCGCCGCTGGCGTACCCCGCCGCAAGTTCGAGCTCGCCCACATGCACACGCTGCTTGCCGCGCTGGGCAACCCGCAGCGGCGCTTCCCGGCAGTGCTGATCGCCGGCACCAACGGCAAGGGCTCGACTGCGGCGACGCTGGCCTCGATCCTGCAGGCGGCCGGCCATCGGGTCGGCCTGTACACCTCGCCGCACCTTGAGCAGGTGTACGAGCGCATCCGGATCGATGGCGAGATGATCCCCGCCGATACCCTGGCGGTGTTATTCCTGCGCGTTGAGGCGGCAGCGACGCTGCTGGTCGCCTCTGGCTCACTGCCCCATACGCCTTCGTTCTTCGAGACGATCACCGCCATTGCGTTCCTGCATTTCGCAGGGGACGCCACTGCGAGCCAGGCACTGGAAGGGGCAACCCCTGGAGGCCGCCCGGTAGAGATCGCGGTACTGGAAGTAGGCCTCGGCGGACGCCTGGACGCGACCAACGTCGTCGAGCCGCTCGTCTCGGTCATTACAGACATCTCGCTCGATCACGCCCTGTGGCTCGGCGACTCCATCGCTGCCATCACACGCGAAAAGGCCGGCATTCTGCGTGCGGGCGGCGTACTGGTGACCCTGCCACAACACCCAGAGGCAAACCAGGCAATCGGCGAAGTGGCAGTGCCGCTTCAGCTTGAAGCCGTGAATGCAGCCGACTACCTGCCCCTACGCTCGCACGACGCATCCCACGCGACGGCAGGCGCCAGCCTGCGGGCCATGCTTCGCAACCAGTACAGCCTGTCATTGCCCGCAGGGCCGTTTGTTGGACAGAGCCTCGCGGTCGACTCGCCCCTTGCCGGTGGACACCAGCAGCGCAACATCGCCCTGGCGCTTGCCACCGCGGTCACCCTGCACCAGAACAATGGCTTCGCGCTGAGCCTGCAGGCAATGGAGACGGGCATTCGCAACACGGCGTGGCCCGGCCGGCTGGAGCTGCGTCTGCCACCAGCCGCGCTGCACCATCATGCGCCGATCCTCCTGGACGCCGCGCACAACCCGGCCGGGGCATGGGCACTGCGCGCCGCCCTGTCTCCGCTGCCAATCGACGGGCCGCGCACGCTCGTGTTCGGCTGCATGGCCGACAAGGAAATCGCGGAACTGGCACAGGTACTGTTCCCGATCTTTGACGAAGTCCTGCTCACGCGCGCGGATGGGCCAAGGGCCGCCCCGCTCGCTTCCCTGGTGGCTGCGGCTATACCTACGGGCGCACTGTACCGGACCTTCCACTCGTCGGCAGACGCCCTGTCAGCAGCACAGGCGGGAACACCTGGGCACGGGCTGGTGGTGCTGGCCGGCTCCATCGCGCTGCTGGGCGAGTGGATGGGCCAGCTGCATGACTGGCAGTAGGACCAGCCAGCTGCCCGAGCGCGGTTTAGCCTGCTGACTGTCGCAGGCCGCGCCGGGTGAGGACCATGGCAGGTCCAAGGCGCTTTGTATCTGCGGATGTTCCACGTGGAACATTCGTGGCCCTCCCGACGGAGTTGGAGCCAATCCCTTACCGCGCTACTCTGGAAGCGCTCATGCCGCGCCCACTGCAGCCTCGCCCCTCGCCCCCGCCCCTGTCCTCGCGCATCCTCTCCATTCTTGTTCGAACCCCGCTGTTCCTGGCCGGAACGGCAGTCTGCGGTTCGCTTTCGCTGCTCGCCTCCTGCTTTGAAAAGGACGGCAGGCGCCAGCACCGCATCGCCCAGGCCTGGGCCCGGCTCTCGATGTTCTTCGCGGGCGCTTCCCTCTCGATCGATGGCGAGCGGAACCTGCACAAGGCCCCGGTCGCGGTGTACGCCTGCAACCACCTCTCCTACATGGACACGCCTGCCATCTTCTCGGCGCTGCCCTTCCAGTTCCGCATCGTGGCCCGCCACAACCTGTGGAAGGTTCCCTTCATCGGTTGGCACCTGGAACGCTCCGGGCAGATCCCGGTCAATGTGGGTAATCCACGCGCTTCGATCGCCTCACTCTCTGGAGGAGTGAAGACGCTGCGGGCCGGGCTACCTCTGTTTATCTTTCCCGAGGGTGGCCGGACCCACACAGGCGTGCCTGGAGACTTCCTCAATGGGCCGGCCTTTATGGCCATTCGCGCCCAGGTGCCCATCATCCCCATGGCGCTGATCGGCACGCACGAACTGCTGCCGATGCACAGCAAGACCTTTTACCCCGTCCCGGTGGTGCTGGCGGTGGGTGAGCCGATCTCGACTGAGGGCCGCACCGCTCGCGAGGTCGATGCACTCACGGCAGAGCTTGCCCGCGCGATCGAGGCCCTCTACTTCACGCACTCCTGGCGCGAGCGGCTTGTGCCCGTAGATCCGGTCGCGTCAGCCTGAGCGCAAGGGCAGGGATCCTGCCTTGCCGGGCAGGAGGGGCCCTGTTGCGCCCCGCAAGACGCCGGTATGATCAGGGCATGTACACGATGAACAGAGCCAAGGCGGCCCGGGCGGGTCGGCGCGCATGACCACTCCAGCAGAGGGCGCCGCCCGGGCGCTCCGTGTCGCCATCCCGGTACCCACCCACACAGACACCGCCTACAACGAACGCTGCTGGCCACAGTATGCCGAGGCCGTCCAGGCCGCCGGTGGCACCCCGGTGCGGATAGAACTGGGCCTGGAGCCGGCCGAGACTGCCAAACTCGTTGCATCGTGCCAGGCGATCCTGCTGCCGGGCAGCCCGGCAGATGTGCATCCGCAGAAGTACGGCCAGGAGGCACAGCCCGAGACGGCGCCGCCGGACCTCGCGCGCGAGGCCACGGACGAGTTGTTGTTGCAGGATGCGTTCCACCTCCGCAAGCCGCTGCTGGGCGTCTGCTTTGGCCTGCAGATGATGAATGTATGGCGCGGCGGCAGCCTGGCCCAGCACCTCGACACGGGATCTCCCCATTCCCCTGCAGCAGACACCGGCCCGCTGCAGCACTCGCTGGTGCTGGAGCCCGGGGCTAGCCTGCTGCGTGCCTTCTTCGCGGCGGAAACAGCGCCGGTGATCAACAGCAGCCATCACCAGGCAATCGATTGTGCGGGAGACGGGCTGCGGGTCGCTGCGCGCTCCGCTCCGGATGGCGTGATCGAGGCGCTCGAGGGCACCACGCCGAACGAGCAGTTCCTGCTTGGGGTCCAGTGGCATCCGGAGCGGTCGTTCCGCACCGATGCGCCTTCCCGCGCGATCTTCTCGGCCTTTCTGGAGGCAGCTGCCCGATGGCACCTGCCACGCAGTTGAGACGCGATCTGCTTGCCGAGCCACCGGCATCGCTGTCTGCTGAGACGATCGCCAGTCTCCTGCAGCAGCGTTCGGGCGTGGTGGTGTCCCAGGAACTGGCAGCACGCCTTGCGGACTACCTGGCTTTGCTGCTGCGGTGGAATGCGCGCACCAACCTGTCGGCCATCCGCGAACCGGCCGAAATGGTCGTGCGGCACTTCGGGGAGGGTCTGCAGTGCGCCCGTAGCCTGCCGGTGAAGCAGGGACGTCTGCTGGACTACGGATCGGGCGCAGGTTTTCCCGGGGCGCTGTGCGCGCTTGATTGCCCGGGTCTGCAGGTGCTGCTGGCAGAGTCGCAGAACAAGAAGGCGGCCTTTCTGCAGGAGCTTTGCCGGGACGTGGTTGGCGACGCGCAGGTACATGCCGGGCGAGTCGAGGAGCTGCCTGCTGCCGCCCGCTTCGACCTAGTGACACTGCGTGCGGTCGATCGCATGGAGCTGGCGACCAAGGCGGCAAGAGCACTGCTCAGGCCGGGCGGCTGGCTGGTGGTGATGACGACCCGCGCAGCTTTTGCGGAGCTGGCACCGACCATCGAGAGAGTGGCATGGAGACCTTCTATCGCATTGCAGGGCACGGAGCAAGGGATTGTCGCAGTGGCCCGCGTTCTTCAGGGCTGATGCGGGGTGTTCCACGTGGAACATCGGCAAACAGTCGAGTCGAATAAGCCTGCGAGTTGCTGCGGTTCTCAGCTCGCGAGCACAGCGTACAGCACACGGCGCCGTTAAGGTGCCTGAAGCCCGGTTGTCCTGATAGTTGCTCCATCAGCCCGCATCGCTCGTGTTCCACGTGGAACATTTGCTCAACGGCCGAGATGAACCTATGCTCGGAACTGCATGGGAAAAGTTTTAGCAATCGTGAATCAAAAAGGCGGCGTCGGGAAGACGACGACCGCTATCAACCTCGCAGCAGCTCTGGCACTGGAAGAACTGTCCTGTCTCCTGATCGACGTCGATCCCCAGGGCAATTCCACAGGTGGCTTCGGCTTTGCCCGCGACGAGGAACGTCTCTCAACGTATGACGTACTCGTCAATGGCGCCGCGCTTGCCGATGCTGCTTTGCAGACCGAGATCCCGGCACTGAAGCTCATCCCCTCCAGCAAGGACCTTGTAGGCGCCACGGTGGAGCTGATGGAGCAGGAGCGGCGTGCGCAGAAGCTCAAGGATGCCCTGGTGGAAGCACGGGAGGCGCACGCTTTTGTGCTGCTCGACTGCCCCCCGGCGCTGGACTTGTTGACGCTGAATGCCCTGGTGGCCGCGGATGCGCTGCTGGTGCCGATGCAGGCTGAGTACTTCGCGCTGGAAGGCATTTCGGAGCTGCTGCATACGCTCGAGCGCGTGCAGGCCGAGCTGAACCCGAAGCTTGAGATCGAGGGGGTGCTCCTGACGATGTATGACGACAGGACCAACCTGGCGCAGCAGGTCACGGCCAACATCAAGGAACACTTCGGTGACAAGCTGCTGAAAACCACGATTCCGCGCAACATCCGGCTAGCCGAGGCCCCGAGCTATGGCCAGCCAGTATTGCTCTACGACCCGCGGTCGCGCGGGGCCGAAGCATACCGGGATCTTGCGGCCGAAATCATGCGGCGCAACGGGATCAAGGTGCGCAAACCCACGGCCAAGGCGAAGAGCACGCGGGAAGTGCGCTTCTGGCCATACTCCTGAGGCTCGCGCGGGCAGGCAGCGCAGGATGGGACCGAACAGCCGGCAGGCGCAATGCGCAGGCGGCCAGCAATGGGGGTGGATGGTGGTAAACGCAGCAGCAGGAGTGGAAGCAAAGAGCAAGCGGCGGGCACTTGGGAAAGGGCTTGAATCGCTGCTGCCCAAGGCAACGCCACGCATCGTGGAGGCAGCGCCCGCCGAGCCGGGTGCACAGGCGGCGGCTCCGCCAGCGGGCAAGGCGCTTGAGATCGCGCTCGACCAGATCGACCGCAACCCTTACCAGACGCGCACACGCTTTGAGGAGGCCGCGCTCGAGGAGCTGGCGAGTTCCATCCGGGCGGTTGGAGTGATCCAGCCGATCCTGGTGCGGCCGGTTCAGGGAGGGCGGTACCAGTTGATCGCTGGCGAGCGACGCTGGCTTGCCTCGCAGCGAGCGGAGAAGGCCACCGTGCCGGCGATCGTTGCCACCATGAACGACACGCAGGCGATGGAGGCGACCATCGTCGAAAACCTGCAGCGTGCCGATTTGAACGCCATGGAGCAGGCGCGGGCATTTGAACGTCTGGGGCGCGAGTTCCACATGACACAGGAGCAGATTGCGACCCGTACCGGCAAGGATCGGGCCTCGGTGTCCAACTTTCTGCGGCTGCTGCGGTTACCGGCGGAGCTGCAGCAGGTGGTGGAGGCTGGCGGCCTGTCGTTTGGGCATGCGCGTGCCCTGCTGTCGCTGGAAAGCCCCGAGCAGATGATGCGTGCCGCGCAGAAGATCCAGGTGCTGGCCATGAGCGTGCGCCAGGCCGAGACGTTCGTGAAGGGGATTCTGAACCCGGAGCGCCGAGAGGAAAAGCACAAGCCGGTCAAGCCGGTGGACCCGAACGTGCGCGAGATGGAGAAGTCGCTGCAGGAGACCCTGGGGTTGCGGGTCTGGATCGAGGACAAAAAGGGCCGTGGTCGCGTGGTGATCGAGTACAGCGATCTGGAGGACTTTGACGGGTTGATTGAGCGGCTGACGGTGCGCTGATTGCGCGCCCGGTTCGACAACGGAGCGGGCTGGTGCATGGAGCAGGAAGGGATTGCAGTGCGGAGAGATGAACAAATGAGTGTTGTGGCGCAGGAGGCTCTTGCGCTGCTGCCGACAGAAGGCCGCAATGCGGCGACTGCGGAGTTTGACGCGCTCGGCGCACTGGGCATGATGGAAGCCATGCACGCTGCGGATCGTGAGGCGGTGGCTGCCGTGGGCGCGGTGCTGCCAGCGATTGCCAGTGTCGTGGAAGCTGCGGCGGAGCGTCTGCGGGGTGGCGGGAGGCTGCTGTATGTGGGCGCGGGCACTTCCGGACGCCTGGGGGTGCTGGATGCCTCGGAATGCCCACCGACGTTCCATACCCCGCCAGAGATGGTGCAGGGCCTGATCGCAGGCGGGGAGCGGGCGTTGCGGCATGCGGTGGAAGGTGCGGAGGATGACGCGGAACAGGGAGCCGCGGTGGTCAGGGAGCGCGGGGTCAGCCGGCTGGACGTTGTGGTCGGGGTGGCGGCAAGCGGACGCACACCGTATGTGCTGGGTGCGCTCCGGGCGGCGCGCTCGCTGGGAGCCCTCACGGTAGGCGTGAGCTGCGTGCCGGGTTCGCCGGTGGAGCAAGCGGCGGAGCTGCCGATAACGGTAGCCACGGGACCAGAAGTAGTGACGGGCTCGACGCGGCTCAAGGCGGGTACCGCGACCAAGCTGGTGCTGAACATGATCTCGACGGGCGCGCTGTGCCAGCTCGGCTATGTGCATGGCAACCTGATGGTCAACGTGCAGCCAACCAACGCCAAGCTGCGGGATCGCGCGGAGCGGATCGTAGCGGAGCTGACGGGGCTGGCACGGGAAGAGGCCCGCGAGGCTCTGCTGCAGGCGGATGGTGAAGTCAAGACCGCCACGGTCATGGCGAGGCTGGGGATTTCAGCAGGTGCGGCCCGCGATCGGCTCGAGCAGGCCGGCGGGGTTCTGCGAGCGGCGCTGGAGGCGTAGGGGCGCTGCAGGCGTGGGCGCTGTAGGGTTTACGACCTTTCCTTGCCGGGCGGATATGCGATGTTGTGTGCCGGAGCAGGTGCGAGGCCGCATGCCCATGCTTGCCCCTCGTGGCCGAGCGGAGTGTGTGCTCCTCTCGAGGCGCCTTCCTGTCGCCTCCACGTGGGCATCGCGACGGTATCGCTGGTACCGGAACATCACCTCAACCGCGTGCGGGGCTTGTACGACTTTGGTGCGTGGCAAGCTGACGATCCGTTGGGGCTGATCCATGTCAGGGTGCGTGACTGTGCCGGGTGGATGATGGCGGAGCATGCGAGGGCAGCACGTATGCTCCGCAGGAGTCGATCCGGCCGTACGCCGGTGATCCGCATTTTTGTCATGCGTGGAGCAGGGACAGGCTCTGCACGCGGAGCCGCAGACGCGCCTGGAGACACGGTGAGCTTAAGGTCGCCAGGGATGGCGGAGCAGGCGGTGTCGCGTCAGGTGGAGCGGGCAGGTTCGGGAAGAAGCAGCGTCGCGGCTGAGTGGTTCCCCGCGAGCACAGAAGCCGAAGGGCTTACAAACCCCGGGGCTGCGTGCCCCGACCTCATCGCTCCTGGCGGCATGGCGGCGAGGCGTGATGTGCGGGGCAGGTGCACGGCGGGACGCCCGGCACCTGCCCCGCGATGGCTTACAGCCGGGTAGCTACTTCTCTTCCTTGGGAGCCTTCTCGGCGACCTTCTTGACGGGCGCGATCGCGTCCTTAGCGGCCTTGGCGATGCGGAACTTCACCACGGTCTTGGCCTTGATCTTGATGGCCTCGCCGGTCTGCGGATTGCGGCCGGTGCGTGCCTTGCGCTCGGCCTTGACCAGGCGTCCGAGTCCAGGAATCACAAAGACGCCGTTCTTCTTGGTTTCCTTGACGGCGGTATCCGCGAGCAGGTCAAAGAAGGCGACGGTTTGCTTGCTGGTCAGCTCAAGCTTTTCGGCCATCTGGCGGACGAGGGCGGTTTTTGTAAGTGCAGTTGCCATGTTAGTTCTCCTTGAAAATTGCTTAAGCTTCAGGCGCCAACTGGATTCGTCCAACAACGACGCGGGTCCCGCAGGGCTGTTCCGGGCTTTACCTTCACGGTTTGCCTGCCCCATTGTCAATAAAAAACCAGTGTTTGTGCGGCTTTCGCGAGATTTCTTTGGGTTTTACAGGGTTTTTCCGGGTTTGGTGGGCATTTTCATTACTTTTGTCCTCGCTTCAGGGTGCCGGAGACGGAGTTCCGGGCCGAGCGACCCCCTTGGGCGGGTAGGTCCAGGGTTACGCGCATGGGGAAAGAAGCGAGTACGGATTACACAGAGAGGCCGAACCGGGCAGGGGTTCAACGCAAAGATTGCACGGTAACATGGCCGCCACTTACCAATGAGCTGTGACCATTTCGGTCCAAACCGCTCAAAACCCAGTATCTCTTAAGCAGCCGCCGTGAGGCACTTACAGACTCCCCCTCACGGTTCTCGCTCATGAAACGGGAAGGGCTGCCGATAGAGCAGCTACCCACGGAACGAGAGAACAGCTTTTCTGATGGTGGGACAGATGGTAAAGGACCCAAGGGCGATGACGAAAACAAACAAAGCACTGGTGATTGGCGCTCATCCGGATGATTGTGCGCTAGGGGCAGCGGGCCTGTCGGTTTTACTGCGCAAGTCCGGGTGGCATGTGACATTTTTGACGATGACGGACGGCGAACTGGGGGGAGACCCGCAGCTGCGGCTGGACGAGGAGCGCATCAGCGCGAGCATTCTTGACGTTGGACTGGATTTCGGGCATCTGCCGGATGGCTCGATGGCGGGGCGCCAGACAGTCGAGGTCCTGGAAGCCAAGCTCGAACTGCATCAGCCCAACTTGATCCTGACACACGCTCCCACGGACTCGCATGCGGATCATCGCGTGCTGAGTGATTCGCTGGTTTCGGCGGCGCGCCGCAATGCGAGCGTGTTGTTCTTCGAGGGGCCATCGACGCTGCAGTTTGGCGCGTCCCTGAAGATCGACATCGCCGGCGTCTGGGACCTCAAGGTGCAGAGCCTGCTTGCGCATGCCTCCCAGCGGGAGCGCGTGCGGACGGTGGAGTGGGCCGAGGCAGCGGGGCGCCATCGCGCATGGCCGCATTACCAGGGCGTCTGCGAGGCGTTTGCGCCGGTACGCATGGACCTGAGCCTGATGGTGGAGATGGCCGCGCAGATGACCATGCCGGTCAACACCGTGAAACATACCGGCAACAAGACCACGCCGCGTGCATGGAGTGTCGTTTAATGCGCTCAGTCCGGGTCTTGATTGCGGGGGCGGGGCCATGTGGACTAGGCGCCGCCCTGGAACTGCTGGATGCGGAGCCGGGGGGCACGGCAGATTTTCTGCTGGTCGACCCCGGCAGCACGCCGGGTGGATGGGCACAGTCCCGCACCACGGCCCAGGGATTCACCTTTGATTTTGGTGGGCACGTGCTGTTTCCACACAAGCACTACGCGCGCTTCGCGGAGCTGCTGCGAGGGCTTCCCTTGGAGTGGGCGTCGTCGGTGCCGGAGCGTGGCGTCGATGTAGACGGCTGCTTTCTTCCGTACCCGGCGCAGCGAAACCTGCACCGGCTGCCGCTGCACCGCCTAGTGCGAGCGATCGCCAGCGTGCTGCTGCATCGGTTTCGCACACGGGGCACCGGCGGCGCGCAGGCAGAGGAGCAGGCACACGTGCGCGGGGCTGCCGATGGAAACATGGGCAGGTACCTGCAGACACGGTTTGGCCACTACGTGACCAAGCTGCTGATGCAGCCCCTGAATCAGAAACAGTGGGCACACCAGCCTGCGCAGCTTACCGATGTGTGGGCTCGCCATCGCTCGGGGTCCACGGTGCGCAATGTTGCCGACATGGACATGGGCCGGATGTTGCGGAACCTGCTTGCAGGCACCGACGACCTGGGCTGGACACCTGAGACCAAGGTGACGTACCCGGCCAAGGGCGGCTCAGGAGCGATCTGGTCGGCAATCGCCAGGGCGATCCCGGATGAGAATATCCAGCTGGGAACGCACATTGTGTCGATCTCGCTTGAAGATAAAACGGCGCTGCTGAGCACAGGCGAGACGGTGCAGTGGGAGCAGCTGATTTCGACGATGCCGCTGGATATGTTGCTGCGCTCGATTCCAGAGCGCAAGGAGTTTCGGGCCAAAGCGGACCAGCTGGTCAAGGCGCGCTCGCGACTGTTCGGCTTTGGTGTGCGCGGCTCGATGCCGCACGCTTACGCCGGGCTGCACTCGTGCCAGGTGACCAGTGCGGAGATGCCGTTCTGGCGCGTGAACTTCCCGATGACAGTGGCCGAGGGCAATGGACCCGAGGGCTGCTACTCCGTGTTGTGCGAAGTAAGCGAGCCTGGATCGGTGCCGGCACGTTCGGCCGAGGCGCTCCGGGCCGAGGTACAGCAGAGCCTGGTGCGCATGGGGCTGCTGGGCAAGGCCAATACCGAGGTGATCTCAACCTGGGAGTACACGATCGAGCATGGGTACCCGGTTCCGTTCCTTGGGCGGGATACGCTGCTGAGCGAGGTACAGCCCCTGCTGGAAAGTGCCGGGGTGTACAGCCGTGGCCGTTTTGGCGCGTGGCGATACGAGATCTCAAACCAGGATCACGCCTACATGCAGGGTGTGGAAGTGGTGCGACGGATCCTGTACCGGATTCCGGAAGAGACCTATGGCAATGCGGGTGCGGTGAATGAAGCCGTCGCGGAACAGAAGGTGATGAAGAACTTCGCCACTGCCGTGCGCGAGAGCGTGAAGAGCCCGGTGCGGGTCAGCGCTGGCTGATAGCTGGCTCGGTACCCGCCCATGGGCTGGAAGGCAGCAGGCGGGTTGTGGAAGCTGGTGGCTCGCGCAGGCTCTGGCTTTTTGATCAACATACGGATCAACGTTCGGGGGCACGGTGCATGCTTCGCGCGGTGCATCTGGCCGGTGGGTACACGGCGTCGCCTGAGGGCGACGCTGTTGCATTTTGGGGGGGCGTGCGGACCGGGCGCAAGGGTGTGGGCGCTTGTTGCGCGGGCAGCCGGGCTACGTATGGACTTTTACCGCGTGGGCGTGGGCGTGGCGCCGGCTGAGGCTCGCTAGCGGATGAGCAGCAGCACTGCGCGAAAGAGCGTGTCGAAGTGCTCACCTACGGACGGATCCCGGGTGAGTGCATTGTCCAGGGCTTTTTGGGCGGCGGGACGGTTGTAGCCGAGGTTGAGCAGGGCGGAGAGCACGTCCTCTGCCGCCGGCGTGGTGGGAGCGGGAGTGGTGGCGTTGCCGGACGGCGCGGGTGTGGCGAGGTCATCGAGTTTCTCTTTGAGCTCCACGGCAAGCCGCTCGGCAAGACGCTTGCCGACGCCGGGGATGCGGCAAAGGGAGGCATGATCCTGCGCGCGGATCGCGTCGATGGTGGCGGAGACCGAAAGGCCGCTGAGGATGGTAAGCGCGAGGCGTGGACCGACGCCGGAAACCGTGATGAGGCGTTCAAAGAGGCGCTTTTCGAGGAGATCGAGAAAGCCGAACAGGGAAAGCGCATCCTCGCGTACCTGGGTGTGGATGTAGAGGGAGACGGCCGCGGCGCCGCCGTGGGGAGCATCCGGCAGGCTTGAGTATGTGGGGATGGAGATGGCAACGTCATACCCGACACCTGCGCACTCGACGATGCAGGAACCGGGGGTCTTGCTGAACAGCGTGCCGCGCAGATGGGCGATCATGTGTGGCTATTTTAGCGTTGGTGCAGGGCGGCGGCCGCTGCGCGAAATGTGTGGAAGCGGGGAGGGATTTGCGTGTGCCCGAAGAGCCGGGGGAGTATTTTGGCATCCATTGAAGCTGGAAGCCGGCGGAGGCGCGCTCGATGCGCGTCAACGCCGGACTGTATTGGAACCATTGACCCCATGCCCAAGGCGTGGGACTGTTGCATCCCTGGAGAGATTGTTATGTGGAATCAAGAGCGGTTGAATCAAGGTATGTCGCTGCGGCGGCTTGCAGGTGTGGCAGCGACGGTTGCCCTGGGCGCGGTGATCATGGCGGGGTCGTCGGCCCTGGCTGCGCCGTGGATGCCCGGCACCCAGAATGCGCCAGCGGCGAACGGCAAGGGCCCCGCGCCAGCCAAGAGTGCGGCGGCTGCCGGCCTGCCGACCGATGCGCAGGTTGCCGATGCCAGGGCTAAGGGCATGGTGTGGGTGAACCTGAATACCAAGGTCTACCACAAGGACGACGCGGTGTATGGCAAGACCAAGAATGGCAAGTTCATGTCGGAGGCAGATGCGCAAAAGATGGGCGCGCGGATGGCCAAGGCTTCGCCGGTGGGCAAGAAGAAGTAAACGCCCGGCGCTGGGTTGAGGCGGGAACACGACAGGGGCGCGGCAGGTACGCGCTGTGCCGGAGCTCGGAACACGGAAGGCAGTGAAGAGCGACCCTCTTCCCTGCCTTTTGTTTTGTGTGGGTGGGTGCGGTATGGCGGGCGCCTGTGCCGGCCTGCTGGTTGAGGAGCCTGGCCTGCGCTGGAGGGCTTTGTGTGTGCGCGGTGGGCGGCAGCGCTGCCAGCGCACCGCCTGTCGCTCCCGGGGAGTCACTGCCTGGGGCGAAGCGCCCGTGGCTACGGGTAAAGGCGGATGCGGGTCCAGCCGGATGGGCTTTGGGCGTCGCGGGTGTAGCGGAAGCGGTTGTGGAGGCGGTCGGTGCCGTCCATCCAGAGCTCGATGGCCGCGGGAACCAGGATGTAGCCGCGCCAATACGACGGGCGTGGCACCTCGCCGGGGTGGGCTTCCGTGAACTGCTGGACCTCCTGCTCAAGCTGTTCGCGGGAGGCGAGTGGACGGCTTTGCTGCGACACGGCTGCACCCAGCTGGGAACGGCGACCGCGGCTGTGGAAGTAGGTGTCGACTTCGGCGTCGGGGAGGTCGAGGACGGAGCCTTCGACGCGCACCTGCCGACGCAGCGACTTCCAATGAAAACAAAGAGCAGCCTGCGGATTGGCGGCGAGCTCAGTGCCTTTCTGGCTTTGGGCGTTGGTGAAGAAGCAGAAGCCGCGCTGGTCGATTTGTTTGACCAGGACCATGCGGACGCTGGGTGCGCCGGAGGGCGTGGCGGTGGCAAGGGCGGCGGCGTTGGGGTCGTTAGGCTCGCTGGTTCCGGCTTCGGCGAACCACTGGTCGAAGGCCTGGATCGGATTGTCGGGAAGGGTAAGCGGTTGGGGCCGGTCGGTCATAGGACCATGCTAGACCTGAGGCCAGGGGCTTTGGCTCAGGGGTTGCGGGCGGGCTTGATGCCACTACGTTTCCGGGCGAGGGGTTCAGGTCAGACGTGGGAGCCTGCCGGGGTGAGCGCGGGCGGCACTGCGCCCCTTCGCCTGCGGGGTAGTTCTCCAGGTTGAGAGAAGAAGGTCGGTCGGGGGCAAGGCTTAGGGGTGCAAGGTTGTGCGGTTCCCACGGCTCAGAATCGAGACCTGGCGCCCGGCTGTCTGGGGTTGCTGGTGAGTTCCAGGGCACGCGTGCCGGCGTTAGTGGCGGCGACGGTAGCGGATGGCGAACTCGTAGCCGGGCGGCGGGGGGTAAAGCTCGGCGATGAGGCGGAGGCGGTCGGCCAGGGCGGGGACGGCAAGCAGCGGGTACTCGCGTTCGCGGAGGTCGGCGTAGTCGAGGTCGATGGCGAGCGAAAGCATGTAGATGGCGAGGGAGTCGGCGAAGGCAGCCTCGAAGTAGCGGGTGCGGTGCTCGGCGGCGGTTTTCGGGAGCGCCGGTTCGGCGGCTTCACGCGACTGGCTGGCTTCGGGCTTGGCCGGGTCATCTTTTGCGGTGCTGTTTGCGGTGTACGTGGAGGTGGCGTTCGAGGGGCTGGAGAGCAGGCTTGCCGTGGGGTCGCCGGGGGCACGCTCGATTGCGCGTTTGCGTGCCTCGTAAGCATCCTGCGAGGTTTCGCCGCGGACATCGGCACGTGCCTGCGACCACAGCAGCGCGGTGAAGCGCTCGGGCAAGGGGGTTTTAGCGGCGGTGAGTGCGTCGACAAACTGGTGGCCGACGTTGATGAACAACTCAAAGGCCAGGGCGAAGCGGTCCTGCATGAGGCGAGTGGAAATGAAGGTGAAGGTGTCGCCTTCGATCGGCACGGTGCGATGGCAGATGGCGCGGTCGGCGAAGTCGGCGGTGTGAACGCGTGCTATCTCGGTGTCCCGGGCATGCGCCGTTTCGCCGATGGCCAGGGGAACGAACACAAAGGCGTGGGCAGGCATGGCGCCGGCGACGGCAGCGGGCACGGCCTCGACGATGCGCTGCAGGGTATCGGCGGTGGTGTCGAGTTCGCCAAAGACCCCGTAGCGGAGGCTGTTGCGCCCCGAGGCAAGGATGGTGGCGCGAGCGGCCTCGCCGGCGGGAAGCAGGTCGCGTTGTGCTGGGGTGGCCATCCCCTGATTTTAGCTGACGGGATGGTGCATGCTGCCGGGAATAGCTGCCACGGCGAGTGCCGGATGGGAAGCTCTTCCCTGCTGCTGGGGCGACGCGCAGATCTTTACCGCCAGATCCTTCAGACCTCCCAGGCGTAGCAGGCTTGCGGCCTGCGTCACCGGGGCTGGCGCCTTGCGAGGCATGGTGCGGGTGCGCGGATTGCTGCACGGGGTGTGCAAGCCCGCGTGTTTCCGGATGGCAGTGGGTGGGAAGGGGTAGGAGAAGCCCGGGGCTCGCACTACACTGGCAGGGATGGCGCGGCCGCACCGGCCGAGAGAGAGGCTTCATGCAGGTAACAGCGCCGAGGTCGATTGCCGAGCTGATCGAACTCGAAGAGCAGTATGGCGCTCACAACTACCATCCGCTGAATGTGGTGGTGGAGCGTGCCGAGGGCAGCTGGGTGTGGGATGTGGAGGGGCGGCGCTACCTGGATTTTCTGGCGGCGTATTCCGCGGTGAACCAGGGCCACTGCCACCCGGCGATCCTGGCGGCAATGCTGGCGCAGGCGCACCGGGTTACGCTGACCTCGCGCGCTTTTCGCAATGACCAGTTGCCGCTGCTGCTGGAGACGCTGCACCGCCTCACCGGCTTTGACATGGCGCTGCCGATGAACTCTGGCGTGGAAGCGGTGGAGACGGCGCTGAAGGTGGCCCGCAAATGGGGCGTGGTGCGCAAGGGCATTGCCGACGGACAGGCCGAGATCCTGGTGTGTGGCGGCAACTTTCATGGGCGCACGATCGCGGTGGTGGGTTTCTCGAGCGAGGCACAGTACAAGGCCGGGTTCGGGCCGTTTGCACCGGGGTTTCGCGAGGTGCCGTTCGGGGATGCCGGGGCACTGCGGGCCGCGATCACGGAGAATACGTGCGCGTTTCTGCTGGAGCCCGTACAGGGGGAAGCAGGGATCATTGTGCCGTCCGAGGGCTACCTGCGCGAGGCGGCGGCGATCTGCGCCGAGCGCAACGTGCTGCTGATTGCGGACGAGATCCAATCTGGACTGGGGCGGACGGGCAAGCTGTTCGCGTTTGAGCATGAAGGCATTCAGCCAGACATGGTGATCCTGGGCAAGGCGTTGTCGGGCGGGTTCTATCCCATCTCCGCGGTGCTGGCGTCGCGGGAGATCCTGGGCGTGCTGCGGCCGGGCGACCATGGCAGCACGTTCGGCGGCAACCCGCTGGCGTGCGCGGTGGCCCGAGCGGCGCTGCAAGTGATTGTGGACGAGCGCCTGCCGGAGCGATCGGCTGAGCTAGGGGCGTATGCGCTACAGAGGCTGAAGGCATTGCGGAGCGAACACGTGGTGGATGTGCGTGGACGCGGGTTGTGGCTGGGAATCGTTTTGAATGTCCCGGCACGTTCCTTCTGTGAGCGGCTGCAACAGCGTGGCGTGCTGTGCAAGGAGACGCATGAGAATGTGATCCGGCTGGCTCCCCCGCTCACGATCAGTCGTGAAGACCTCGAGTGGGGACTGGGTGAGATCGAGGCTGTGCTGCGATAGAGCCGAAGGGCGCAGCAGGCAAGTGGATCAACGAGCCGGACAGCGCAGTTGTGCTGCGCGGAGGTAGATATGGCAGTGATTGAGATCAGCCTGGCAGCGGCACGGCAGTCAGGGCCCCTGCAGAAGCGGGACTGGTGCACGGCGCTGGAGGCTGGCGCCATCTTGTACTTTCCGCATTCGCCGGTGCGCTTGCGGGCAGAGGATATCGCGTTTCTGCTGGGACAGCAGCAGGCAGATTCGTCGCTGCACAAGAACATTGCGTACAAGCCCGCGGCGGATGTTCTGAGCGGACTGGATGCCAGTGCGAGCGACAGCGCGACGGCGACAAGGCTGCGCTCGGTGATGCGCGGGTACTCGGAGGCGGCGGCAACGTTTGTGGAGAGCTTCCTTGAGCCTTACGAAGGCTGCCTGCAGCGGGATTACGCCAGCTTTCGTCCACAGGAGGAGCAGAACCGGAACCTGCCGGTGCGCAAGCGGAACGACCTGCTGCATACGGACGCATTCCCGACGCGTCCGACCGGTGGGGCACGCATCCTGCGGTTCTTCAACAACATTCACCCGGAGCGCACGCGCGACTGGGTGGTGGGCGAGCCTTTCAAGAAGCTGGTGCGGCAGTTTGCGCCGGCAGCGATTGCGCCACGGCCGGACACAGCGGTGAGCCGGACGGCCAAGGGGCTGGCGCGTGCGGTGGGCTTGAGCGCGGCGCTGCCCAGCGTGAAGCGGACGCCTTATGACGACTTCATGATGCGGTTCCACAACTACCTGAAGGAGAATGACAGCTTCCAGAAAGATGCGCCGACGGAGCGGCTGCGGTTCCCGGCCGGGTCGAGCTGGATGGTGTTTACGGACACAGTGCCGCACGCGGTGCTGGCCGGGCAGTATGCGCTGGAGCAGACCTTCCTGGTGAGTCGTGCCGCCCAGGTAGCGCCGGAGCATGCGCCCCTGACCGTGTTGGAAGAGCTTGCGGGTACGGCCCTGGTTTAAGTTGGCGGGTGAACGTGAAGCGGCTCCGCGTGGTGCGCGGAGCCGCCTTGCTTTTTTGAAGACTAGCTGAGAACGGGGATGTTGATCTGCTGCCCGGCATGGATCTTGTTGGGATCGCTGATGTTGTTTGCCTGGGCAATCTTTTCGTAGTGGCTGGCGGAGCCGTAGAAGTACTGGCTGACCTTGGAGAGGTTGTCGCCCGCAGCGATGGTGTAGGGCTGCTCTGCGCCGCCGGTGGTGGCGATTTCATGGTGGAGGTCGCTGAACGCCGGGTCCACCTGCTTGATCACGTCCCATACGCGGTTGGCGATCACCGTAGAAGGTACGGAGCCCTTCAGGAGGAGCTTGTCCCCGTCAAGGGAGGCGTCCTGCAGTTGCGCGCCTTGCGGGGCGAAGTGCGGGAACAGTGCGAGGACGGGCGCGTACTTGGTCTTGAGCTGCTGTAGATCGGCCATGATGGCTTGGGTTCTCCCGGGGGTGGTTGGGTGTGTGGTTTGGGTCAGACCGCGCGCGAGAAGAGGCTCTCTGCCAGACCGGCAAGTCCGCCGCCTTGGTTGGCCTGGGCAGGAAGCTGCCCGGAACCGTTGGAGAGATGCGAGATGAGCATGGGCAGCGCGGTGGCGAGGGCCAGCTTGGCAACCTCCGGCGAGATGCCTGCCCGCTGAGCTATGTTCTGCAGCATGTCTGGCCCGAGTGTCTGCTCGACCTGCTGTGGCTGTACAGGCTGGTTGGGCTGCGAGCCAAGCCATGAGTCAACGTGGCCGCCCATGCCGTTCTGCCGAAACTGGTTGAGGAGGCCCGAGAGGCCGCCCGGTTGAGAGCTGAATTGCTGCACCAGCGCCTGGGTGGCTGCGGTGTGCTGCTCGGCGGATGGTTGAGCCGTGTTTTCGCTGCCGAGTTGGCCGACGAGAGAAGAAAAGGCGTTGAAGAGACTCATGCAAGCTCCGGCGGCGAGGCTGTTTTGTCTCCTCGCACCTGCAGTGAGATGGTGAAAGCGCCGAGAACGTTTGGGCCTGGACAGAATGGTGCCCGGCGGTACTCGCAGGTGAGGGCTGTAAGCAGCCAACAGCTATGCGCATACCGTACACTGAGGTGTTTGCAACCGAACGCGAGCCGGTGGGAGAGGGTGTACATGGCGACCGATGTAGTGATGCCGCAGATGGGCGAGTCAATCTTTGAAGGTACCGTGACGAAGTGGCTGAAGCAGCCGGGCGATACCGTTGAGCGGGATGAGCCTCTTTTCGAGATTTCGACGGACAAGGTGGACGCCGAGATTCCATCGCCTGTGGCTGGAACCCTGCAGGAGATCAAAGTGGAGGCAGGCGCGACCGTGCAGGTGAATGCGGTTGTGGCTGTGATTGGAGAGGCCGGAGCAGCGGCCAGCACGCCGGCGGCAGTCGGCGAAGCCAAGGCTGACTCGGTGCCGGCAGAACCCCAGAAGACAGGCGGCGAGACCAGCACCACGGAAGTCGTGATGCCGCAGATGGGCGAGTCCATCTTTGAGGGGACCATCACCAAGTGGCTGAAAAACGTTGGCGACAAGATCGAGCGCGATGAGCCCTTGTTTGAGATCTCGACGGACAAGGTTGACGCCGAGATTCCCGCACCTGTGGCAGGCGTGCTGCAGGAGATCAAGGCAGAAGCGGGCTCGACAGTGCAGGTAAACACCACCGTTGCGCTGATTGGCAGCGCCGCCGCGACCGGAGCGGTTGCTCAGCCTGCCAAGGGCGCGCCAGCCGCGTTGCCGGGTAAGCCATCACCCGTACCGACGGTGACAGCCACTGAGCCTGCGGCTGCCACGGAGCAGTCGACAACAGCGGGCGCGGCAGAGCGCCTTCGGTCTTCTCCGCTGGTGCGAAAGATCGCAAAAGAGAATGAGCTGGATTTGCGCGAGGTTGCAGGCTCGGGTTCCGCCGGCAGAATCACCAAGGACGATGTACTCGGTCACCTGGAGCGTCGGGCCGGGACAGCCACGGCACAGCCGGCTGCTGCAACACCTCCGCCAGTCGTCGCTGCACCGCAGTCTGCACCTCAGTCTGCA
The DNA here is from genome assembly GCF_003858395.1 of Acidipila sp. EB88. Lineage (GTDB taxonomy): Bacteria > Acidobacteriota > Terriglobia > Terriglobales > Acidobacteriaceae > EB88. The sequence continues at coordinate 1,681,321 of NZ_QWEV01000005.1, forward strand.
CCTGCCAAGGCGGCCCCGGCAGCAGCGCCTGTGAGCTCCAGCGCGTTGGTGGGCGAGCTCGTTCCCATGACCAAGATGCGCTCGATAATCGCGCAGCGCATGGTGGAGTCAAAGCGCACCAATGCGCACGTTCATACCGTCTTCAAGATCGATATGACGCGGATTGTGAGACTTCGCGAGAAGGAAAAGAGCAAGTACGAGCAGCGTAATGGCGTGAAGTTGACTTACATGCCGTTCATCGCCCGCGCCGTGACGGCAACGCTTCGCAAGATGCCGATCCTGAATGCCTCGATTGAAGGGGATGCCATTCGCTACCACAGCAATGTGAACCTTGGCATCGCCGTTGCGTTGGACTGGGGTCTGATCGTTCCCGTGATCAAGCAGACGGAGGAGCGCAGCTTCCTGGGCGTGGCACGCGCCATTGCTGATCTCGCGGAACGAGCTCGTGGCAAGAAGTTGAAGCCGGATGAGGTGGGCACGAGCACCTTCACGCTGACCAACGCCGGAATCTATGGGGAGCAGTTCGGAACGCCCGTCATTAATATGCCGGAGAGTGCCATTCTTGGCATCGGCGGACTCTTTAAGGAGCCAACTGTAGTTACAGATGAGCTCGGGATTGACTCCATCGCCATTCGCTCGGTCATTCACCTAACACTTGGTTTCGACCACAGGATCATCGATGGTTCGGACGCCGGCAAGTTCATGGCAGAAGTAAAGAAGTACCTGGAAACCTGGAGTGAGGACATCGGCTAGGAAGGCGCGCGTGATGACCTAATCATCACGCGCCCTCCAAGCTTACAGCTGTGCCAGCGCTTCCAGAACCCGCTCTACAGCCTGCTCGGGAGTGCTCCCTGTGGACGAGAGGTGCCCCATCTTTCGTCCCTTGCGTGGCTGGTGTTTCTCGTAGAGATGCAGGTGCACCCCAGGGATTGCCAAAGCTCGGTCCCAGCGGGGTTCGTGCTCCTGCCACAGGTCCCCCAGCAGGTTTGCGATGGCAGCAGGTCTGACTATGTCTACCTCCCCAAGGGGTAGATCGCATACTGCACGAATCGCCTGTTCGAACTGGCTCGTAGAGCAGGCTCGCTCGCTAGCGTGGTAGCTGTTGTGAGGTCTCGGAGCCAGCTCATTGATGAGCAGGTCGCCGGTCTCGGTAACAAACATTTCCACGGCAACCAGACCTTCCAGTGCAAGCCCCTCCGCTATGGACCTAGCGAGATCTTGCGCGCGGAGTTCAAGTTCGTCCGAGATGCTGGAAGGCAAGACGCTCCAAACCAGGATTTGATTTTCATGATGATTTCTTGCGGAGGGGAAGACGCGGATCTCGCCGCTGGGCGATCGAGCGACCATCACGGAAATCTCCATGCGCAGCGCAAGCCCCTGCTCTGCAACGCAAGGCTGCTCTCCAAGGGATGTCCACGCCGCCTCGACTTCCTTGTTTGAGCTGCCTGTAAGTCTCTCCTGGCTCCGCCCGTCATACCCTCCGTGCGCACTCTTCAGGAAGATGTTAGGACCCAGCGTCTCGACTGCCATCTTGAGCTCTGGTAGCGAGCGTACCGCGGCATAGCGACCAACAGGCAGCGCATGGCCGGCCAACCACGCTTTTTGTTTGAGGCGGTCCTGCACAATCCCCATCAATGCGGGGCCCGGCCGCACGGGAGCATAGCTCTGGGCCGCTAGGAGGCTTTCGGGCGATATCTGCTCTATCTCCAATGTCACGACATCACAGCCTCGAGCCAGATTGCTCGCGGCCTTCGCGTCGGACCAAGAACCTTCAAAGCAGCTGTCCACGACAAATCTGGCTGGGCATGATGGATCTGGATCCATGACCTGCACTCGATAACCGAGCGAGCGAGCGGCCATCGCCATCATGCGGCCTAGCTGGCCCCCACCAAGTATGCCGATGGTGGCACCAGGAAGAATGGGCTTTCTCATAGCGGAAGCTCCTGCCCAAGAACCTCTTGTTCTCGCGCGGCTCGCCTTGAGGTCAGCCTTTGTCGAAGCTCAGGATCATGTAAGCCCAAAATTTGAGCCGCAAGCAAGGCCGCGTTCGCAGCGCCGGGGCTTCCAATCGCAAGCGTTCCGACGGGAACACCCGCTGGCATCTGAACGATGGACAAGAGGGAGTCCAGGCCGTTCAGCGTAGTTGCAGCGATCGGAACTCCAAGCACGGGGAGCGAACTCTTTGCAGCCAGCATCCCTGGCAAATGAGCTGCTCCTCCTGCGCCCGCTATGATCACCTGCAAGCCGCGGCTTGCGGCCGTCTCGGCATATTCAAAAAGAAGGTTTGGCGTCCGATGAGCCGAGACCACCTTTGCTTCAAAGGGGATCGAGAGTTCTCGAAGAAGCTCGACCGCACCCTTCATGATTTCAAAATCGCTTTTGCTTCCCATAACCACACCGACGAGCGGAGCCCTTTTCATCTGGAGATTATAGGCTCCGCACTAGATGAGGCGGCCCTCTAAAGCTTGATGCCGACTGCCTTGGCAAAGCTCACTATGGCCGGCCAGACAGTCTCCAGAGAGCGAAATGTCGCCACGTCAAGGGAGATATTCAGTGGCGTCGCAGCGGCCTGGTTTACTTCCGCTAACGCCGTTTCTGTCGCTCCTAGCAGAACACCCAGGGCCGCAATCACGCCTGGCTCTAGCTGCAGTGCAGAGCTTTGCGTTGCAGTCAGGAATGTGAGAATGTCCGTTGCTGCCACTTCAACGCCATGTTCCAGATTTACAAGGATGCTTGCCATGCTCAGGATGTCCTTTCGTTCGTGCTCAGTTGTACTGCCTCTTCTGGTTGTTCGATCGACATACCCGTCAGCAGACCAGCCCGATCAAGGTTGGCGGCTAGAAGATGAAGGAATCGGTAAAACCACTGGTACCAAGGCGCACTTGTGCTGCGAGGTGGGCCCAGAGAACTGACTGCCGCGGAGAAAAACCACAGGAACGCAAAGCCGTTCAGGAACAAGTGTGAGCCGGTCTTTGGCGAGAACGGAGAGTAAACTAAAGCCATAACACCTCACGATGTAGGTATGTTGAGAAAGACAGCAGCTGAGTACAGAGAATAGTTAGGCGGCACAGAGCCGTCGTATTGTCGAATGTAGTACTGTTCGACAGGCGCGCTTCTTGGTATTGCAATGGTGGAGGTGCTGGAGCGAAGAACGAGGTCCGAGTCTGATCCCGGACCAAATGTATTATCCCGTCGCCGCACTTCAAACCCTCCGCTTTGTTCAGCGCTCACACCGGTATCCACAGTCAGAAGTGAGCCACTTACGCTCAGAATCGACAGCGTGTTCAAACTCGGCAGCGCCTCCGCTATCGATGTTGCAGTCATTGGGAGTCGGACACCTTCCGGAACTTCCTCCAGCACCCTTATGTTGAAGTTCTCGACGGTGTCGTTTGAAAACTCTGCTTCGTACTGCAGGATCTCTGGATGCGCGGGTATCAGTCGCACTGTCACGCTCGTCAGAAACGCGCCGAGAGTAGGTCCGCATCCAGTTATGCTGAGTGCGTCACCTGGCAACAGGTCAGTCGCGCGGTAACCGGAAAACGTGTAAGTGCCCTGCAACGCCGCGGATGAACTCACTGCAGTTTTAAGCAGCGCAGCGGCAGCGTTCTCGCAGTCCGATCGGCTCCATGCTATCGGCTTTTCTACCGTGCCGATCCAGGACGATGTCGCCGGTTGCCCATCTAGAGTAAGTGCCTGCCTCGCGACTGCTCTCTCCCGCAATCTGTAGCTAACAAAGATGAATTGCCCTGTCGCAGGAACGTTTGCCGGGTAAAACGTCAGTGTGCCGCCCGTAGAGATCTGTGCGGAGCCGCCTTCCACCGCGGTCGCCAGATAGTTTGACATAGCCGAGGCTTCTCCGGAGCCGACAGCGACCCAGAGCGGACTCCCTTGTTGACACGACACGCTCTTTACAGAGCAGACGAGGCTCCCGCTACTTAGTGGAGCGAAGGTGCAGGATGGTGCCATCTGAGCCACCACGCCTGAGTACAGCAAAATGCTCGCGCCCGCTGTACCCGCTGTCACGTCCTGCACTTCCAACTCGACCCTCGCGCCTGCTAGGACAGTGTTGCCGCCAAGCTGACCCAAGCCGGTCCCATCGAGATAAAAGTAGGACTGCCGTGCTCTCTCCACTTCCGCACAGCACAAGCGAACTCTCAAGGTGTACAGATGCCCAACCTCGGTTGTGAATGTTGTGCCTGCGTTTACCCCTTGCACGACTGGAGTTAAGCTGCTGACAGCACCTGCCGTGTTGACCTCATAGCCCACGATGCAATTGGCCACCAGCGGTGCACCTGCATAAAGACCGACCAGCAAGCCAGAGCCGCCCCCCTGAAAGGCGACACCTCCGGCCGTCAGCGTGATAGCTCCACCAAGTTCCAGGTTCTGGACTGCAGTTACCGTCGCCTCTGCACTCCTGCCCGTCCCTCCTAAACACGTGAGGCCGTCGGCAGTCAAAGCAAGATGTGCCCCCGGATCCGACAGTACCCAAACACCAGGATCCAGGCTTGTTCCCTGGAACAGGTCACTGATAGCTGTCACTTGTTGCGCCACAGGTGTGAAGTGGGCTTCGCTTAGTTGATATGTTGCGGTGACTCCATCTGCCACGAACACTTCCGTGACAAAGGCCGTTGGCTCTTCCCGACCGCACAGCGTTATATCCTCGCTCAGCCAAGGGCCGCTGGGATTTACGACTGGCTTGAGCACCAAGCCTGGATCATCCGACCTGACTGCATGGCTCACCTCCCCTAGCGAGGTAACAGTTATACCTGCGGCGGAGGTGCTGCGATACACACTGCGCGATGTTGCTCCCACTGAGGCTGCAATTTCAGTCCACCGCTGCCCCTGAAGCACCTCAACCCTGCTGTTCACCGCCTTGTCTGCGGTGGTTGAGATCTCTGCCGCGCTGGTGCCGATCCCTCCAAGTGTGTTCCACTGCTGCTGTATGGACGCGCCGACAAGGATGTTTTGCGTGGTCACCGCGACGCCGTCCAACAACGAATCATTGCTCAGAGCAGAGAACTGTGCAACATAGCAAGAGGATGCGTTCAGGTCACCGATCGCTTTTAAGGCTGGGTTCTCGATGATGTAACCGGAAAACAGTGTCGTTCCCGCTGCACTCGCAACCACGACCTGGCTATTCCTTGCCGGCAGACCTACACCCTCTCCGCCGTTCACAAGAGAGAACACGCAGACACTTGGCTTGTTCAGCGCCTTCTTGATCTCTGCCTGCTCAGCGAAGTGGAGGTAAGGAGTGTAGTCCTGCAGGCCCTTCCCATCTTGGTTGTCAATGAAAATCTGCATGAGTTCTCCTTCACGCACCTGCTACTGCAGCGGGAATATAGGTGCGATAGCAAACGCACTGCTCGTTGTCGTTCCCGTCCACAATCGGTAAAGCAACATATCTGCCAAGTGGAGATACCATGTCGAGCGCCGATGCAATGCCGACGATGGACTCACTGGATCCCTGACTGGCCTGGAGCCTTGGATAGTGCAGGAATAGCTTGTCTCCTTGCACTCCTTCGTAGAGAAACAGTGCAGACCACTCCTGGAAGAATGAGCCTCCCTCACGATCAACAAAACCCAGCACGGGCTGCATTTTCATCGACGCTGCAGGGGCCCCTGCGAGGAGTGGAGATGCCAGCAAAAAGCCTCCATCCGAAGTCAATGCTGCGACCCTGCTGATATTGAACGAAATGCGACGGACGTAATCAGGATCGCTTCCTACGGCGGCAACGTTCGGGACGTAGCCTCCACTCACCGCGCTGCCTACAAACCCTGTCTGCGTCGTGTAATCCACATCGACGACCACCAGGCTTCCAGCCTGAATGCTGGGCATCGACAATGACGGGTAAAGCAAAGTGCCAGTCGATGAACTCTGAAGGGCTACCGCAGCAATGCCTTTGGCACCAGAAGCGATCGCTGCTGAGGCACTACTCACCGGCGCTACCACGTTCATGTGCTGCGAGCCCGACGCCAGCGCCATCGCAAGCTTGCTCCAGCTTGCAAACCGAAACGCAACCGAAGCCGCTATCTTTTGTTTCGCTTGTATCTGCAACGTGCTTGGCACGCCAGTGTAAACGTCAAGCAGCGTGCTCTCGGAGGTGCGTGTGAATTCCGTAATATACCCAAGGTCAATCCATGGCGAGGGTGGTGCCCCTGTGTTCCACGCGCTGTTAACCGCTGGATCAAAGAGCGTTGGGGTGCCGGTACTTCGGTTGACGGGCGCGAAATAAGCGCGCACTTGCGACGCGATAAGTGGCAGCGAGGAGCTCGGCAAGATGCTGCTGCTCATGCCTCCCCCTTTTCTTCAAACGAGAAGACCGTGACCGTCACCGTTCGAAGCATCTGGTCTCTTTCCGTTTCAAGCACACCCCACTCCGGCACATTCCAGAAGACCTGCGTCTGCAGGGCTATAGCCGGAGTGCTGCTAAAGGACAGCTTGGGTGATCTGAGCGGACGCAGAATGTGCATGAGTTCGCGGTCCATTTCCGCTAGAGCTCTGCCGCGATCGAGCCCGGCGTAGGCCTGGCTGCCGCTGGTCGCGTATCGAATCTCACACGTCATGCTCACTAAGGGACGTGGTAAGTTGTGCAGAACGCTAAGTCCGCTCCAGCGCAGTACGAAAATGTCGTTCTGCATCTCGCTCACCGGGGCTTCCGAGGCCTCCACCAAAATGCCGGGGCGCTTCACTGCTCGGAGTGTCATAACCCTGTTTGGATTGAAGGCGAGGAGGCGATCTCGCAGAGCTATGTAGAAACTGTCTTGAGCGTCTTGCACTATGCCCCCTTTCCTTCTTGCAGCGCCGGTTGGGGCTCTGCTTCTCGCAGCAACATTCGATACATGATCGGTTCGCCTAACGACACAGAACTGGCCCACTCTTCTACCAGCAGGATCATCCCGGATACATTTACGCTTGCCACAAGAGAAAACAAGGCATCCGCAGAAACTAGGTCTAGCAGTGTCACTTGGTCTGCGACGGCAGACGCCGAAACCAGCAGTTCATACTTGGTGCGCTGATTCTCGGCCACGACCGGCCTCGTTCTTCGAAAAGTCACAGGCGCAACAGACAAGTCTTGGTAAGTCGGTATGTTCAGGCCAAGTTGGGCGGCATCGGTGCTGTCACCAACTGCCGCAGGTATGCGGAAGAGCGCGGTATATCCGCCGGTTGCGCGCAGCAACGAGTCTGCCAATCTCTGCCCGGCGCTACTCTGGTTGCGTACACTTGCGTCACTCACTTGTCACCCCAATCGATTTGCGACCCACGGCCGCAACAGCGTTTTCACTGTGCTGTCTACCAGTTGGTCTGAGAAGTACTGCACCTGCAACATATCCACACGGTTGGTTTTCACGTTCATGCTCGGCGTGCTCTGTGCACTCTTCACAATCAGGGCGCAGGCGCTCTTCACTGCGTCAGGAATCACACTCAGCCCAGCGGTGTATGTCACTGCCAGCTCATTAAAGGCCAGGCCCAGCACGCTGCAGGGCAGCGTGATCTCGCCATCAGGGGTCCAGTCAAGACTCGCAGGATCAAGGGCAACCCAACTTCTGGGAAGCGAGAACGCTTGCCACAACTCACCACAGTTATCAGCTAGTTCGCCTCGGCGTGGATGACTGTAACGCGCTTGAACCGATACGAACGGCAGGCTCCCAGGTGGTGCGGCAGCCAGTGGCAGATACGTCAGACGAACGGCCTGCGCTCCGCTTGTGATGCGCAGGCGTTCCGTATACTGCGCCACCGCGAGGCTCGCCCGCCGGCAATAAGCCTCCATCAGGGCAGATGCGACAGTAATCCAGTCATCGGTTGTGTCCGCGGATAGCCCATAACTCTCGTACTCGGTAGGCTGCAAATATCCCATGCCACTTCCTCTCAGGCAAAATCGCCCTCACTCACTGACAATGAAAAAAGGGGCTGCCCTTTGAGGGGTAGCCCCGTTTTTACCTTCGGCCATGGCTATCGATCGACCAGGACCTGAGCATGCGCGTAGCTCGCTCCCTTTACAACCACGCCTCCGAACTTCGCAACCACATACTGCGAAGCCAGTGAACCAGGAACTCCAAGCTGGAAGATGCGGGCGCTCGGATCGCCGAGCCAGTGATACTCAATCATGTCCTCCGTCACGATGTAAGCTGGCAGCACTGCGGAGCCCGAACCAGGCGTTCCGGTGTAGCTCAAAGTCCAGTCATGAATCAACGGAATCTCACCTGCCTGCGTCGAGAGTGTTTTCACGGTAAGTCCGGCCGAGACCTCCTTGGTGCTCAACACAACATTGAACTCTGACTTCATCTCGCGATCCAGCAGGTCGAGCAGCACCGGATTTGCGTAGATAGCCGTCGGTCGCACCTCGAAGCCGGAGTTCGACACCATCTGGGCGATGGTCGATTTCAGCCCGTCCGTGATGGAAGCACTGGTGCCGATCGTCACGCTGTTCCCGCCTGCGGCAATCTGTGCCGCCGCGCCGTAGTACTGCGTCGTCGTCGGTGCCGTCAGCGATGTATCCGAGCCGTTCCACAGCGCTACGTCGTGCGTCCGCAACACGCCATCCACGGTATCCAGAAGGTCTTTGGCCTGCAAATATGCAAACTGTTTCTGCTGTACACCCAGTTCCATATCAAAGAGGTTGTAGGAGAGCTGGGCGACAATCGCCTTCAGCGGAACGGAGCGTTCCACCCGCGTCGGCGTTACCACCGGGGCGGTAATGTTGCGCGGGTCCACAAAACCAGCCGTTCCAGGGGCCGGGATCGCCGTCTCTTCAAAGAAGCGGGACGGATGCCCGGTCGCCGGTACCTGGCGGATCCGCTGCCCAAAGGGGCCGCGACGCCGCACGATGTCTGTGATCTCACTCTGATACAGCGGTACTTCCACTGCGCCGGGTCCGATGTAGTCAGCTGCCGAGTGGATCTCCAGAAAATTCGCCTTCATGTTTCGTCTCCATGCCCATCAGGGCGGTTGTATTCCCCAGCACTTGCAAGCTCCTGCCTGCGAGCTTGCCCACAATCTTTGGCTGCTGTCAGCCTCATCCGCTGCGCTCTAGGGCGTCAGCGTGCCTGTGCGCAACATCTGCGACTTCACCGCGATCCTGTGTTCCACGCTCAACCCTGCGAGCGCCGCATCCAGGCTTTTCACGTCCACGATGTCGCCTCCCTCGATGCCCTGCTTCGCAAGCAGCTGCACCGTGGCTACAGGCAGCGTCTTGCGTACACCCAGGCTCTTAGTGGTGTTGCTTGAAGCTTCAAGCGAAGCCAGCGCACTCTCCGCTGCCTTCAGCCGTTGCTCCACACCGGCTGCCCGCTCCTCAAGCGCGAGTGCAACGCTGTGCTGTGCGAGCGAACCAGTCCCGCCTTCTACCGAGGCGGTGATCTTTGCAACCTCACCTTCGGCAGCATCTGTGGGTGCCGCCTCCGCCGGTATCAGCCGGCTCTCCAGCGCTCGCACGGCCGTCAGCACTTCTGCCATTGCGTTCTGCAATGCCTGCAATGTCTCGGTCACATTCAGCTCCATAAGGCTCCATATCCTCTCTGGCCAAGGCTCAATCCTTCACGCACCCCCGCTGGCAGCCCGTCGCCACCAGCAGACTCATATGCCGCGGCCAGGCTGCCGGTTCGGCATCTGTTCCGCAACAAGCGAAACGACGTGCCGCCGTAAGCGGCCTTATCCCGCAACAGCACTGCCGCCCCGGTAAACATCGCGCGTGTTACGGTCCACACGTCTGCCAGCAGATCCTCCACATGTGCTTCTGCCAGCTCGTAGCTCATGCCCATGCTGCCGACGGCGCTTAGTTCCAGCTGCTTAATCACTTCCGGGAAGTCGCGCCCATATACATAGCCGGCCACGCGCAACTCGCGTCCCACGACGTCCGCCTCCGTAATCAGTCCGCACTTGCGTCTCACATCGTGCCCGTCATACTCGGGTGTAAATCCGATGGCCATACCAAGCAGCGAAGGGAGTGCCTCCTTCGCAGCCTGGCTGGTCAACACCACCCTGTGTCCTTTCGCGCCGGACGGGGCCCGCGTGCTTGGCTCATCCACCGTGGTCAGCACCCCCTCAAACGCAATACGGTTCGGGTGGCCCGCCACCTCTGGAACCCTCATCCCCATGGCTTCCAATCGCATCCTGTCTCCCATTCCATTCCGCAACTCTTCCTGCCTTACTGCCTGGCCGCTGGCGCACCGGGCCGACCGCAACAGTCGCCCGCTCGCTCCCGACGGTCTGCGTCCTCTACCGCCTCCTCCTTCACACAGGTGTTCCCGCAAGGCGCTTGGTCGGAGCCTTACGGCGTCGCTGCCGCTACCAGCGGCGCCAGCCCCCGCATCGCTCGCACCTCGTTCACCGTCAGCACCCCGGCGGCGAGCAGTTGCGTCTGGATCTCGACCATTTCCAGCTCGTTCGGCGCTTCCAGTTCGTTGAACACGAACTCGAACTCGCGCCATCCCAGCCGCTTGGCGAACAGATCGCGTGTCACGTGTTCGCACAGCAGCCGTGCCAATGGCACCACTGCTGAGCGGAACAGTTCGTTGCTTTGCGCGTCTGCCGTCGACTGGTTCACATCCTGCTCCAACCCCAGCACCATCGGTGGCAAGCCAAACGCATTCGCCACCATCCGGATCAGGAACTCCTGCCAGCTCAGCCGCAGGTCCGCATCCGTGCCGGCGGCAAAGCGCAGCACCTGCGGCTGCTGCTCGGTGCTGAGGATCGGCACCCGCCCGGTGCCTTCCATCTCGTCCTGCCACCAGCGCAGCATTCGATCCTGCTGCTCCGGCGTGGTCTCCCCCATCCACAGCGCATACGGCACCACCGCGTTGCTCGCCAGTCTGCCCGCATACCGATGCGCCGCCAGAAAGCTGTTGATCGTTTCGAAAGCCACTTCGAGCGGGCCCAGCCCAAACGGCGTATGTGTGCGCGGGTTCATGCGCAGATACATCAACTCGTCGTCGGCCAGCATGACCTGGCCGCTCTCGCCCACCAGGCCTGTTCTTTGTGCAAACCGCGCCGAGCCAGGCTCGCCATCCCACTTCGGATTGATTTCGATCGTCGCCCCGTCCACCGCCCACAGCCGGAAGGGCTGCGTCTGGTCTCCTGTCAGCTCCATCTCGATTGCGCCGAACCCACCCACCAGTGCATCCTCCAGCACCTGCTCCAGCAGGGAGCGGAACGAGTCCGACGCATTGGGTTCCTCGAGTGCCCTCCGCAGCGCTCCGAGTTTCTCCTCCAGGTTCTCCACGTCTTCGGGGCGCACCGAGCGTTTCAGCCGCACCTGCCAGTCCAGGCTCGCTATCCGGTCCTTGATCACGTTGATCGCGCGGCGCGCTACTGGCGTCTCCGCAAAGCGCCGCAGCGCAGCCGGCGAACTCTTGGGGAGCGCCCTGTTCACTGCCCCATATGGCTGCAACAACGCTGGAAGCGCTACCGACCTGCGCTGCGCCTGTGCCTCCCAGCTCTGCCCGCTCCACAATCTCCGCACCGCTCCTGCTAGCCCCACATCGTCCCCCTTCTTTCGGGCAAGCAAAAGCGGTGTGGCCTTAAAGGCCACACCGCTTTTGCCTGCTGCACCAACCTCTGAAATCTCGAACCGTTCGCCCGCGGCGAAAACACCTCGTCGCAGATCGCACCCCGTCGCAGGAGCCTTCAACCAAACGACCACCCGCAAACGCTTACCCTTGTGACACGTCATGCTCAGCAGAATTTCGCAACAGCAATGCTGTGCTGCCCCGCGGTGCCGTGCCTGCTCTACTCGCGCAGCATCTCCTGGCGCGCTGTATGCGCCATCCTTCCCATGTCTGCCGTGGTCATCACCCGGATCTGCTGCGCTTCCATCGTCTCCACGGCAAATCGGTAGTGCGCCGTTACATCATCCTCGCCATCCTCCCCTGCCCGCACCTCGCGCAGTGGTTCCACCACTGCCGTCATCTCCAGCGTGGCCCCCTCCACTCGCGCCACGCCTTGGCGGATCGCCGGCATCGAGAACGCCAGTACCTTGGCCAGCTCCGTCTCGCTCTCCAGCGACACCGCGTGAAACATCCGGATCACTCCATTCGGCCGGTATCCACAGTCGATCCGCAACGGGTCTCCCGGCTTTGTGTAGGTCGACGCCGCGATCCGCTTCCGCATCAACTCCCACACCCCCGCCTGCTCAAACCCGCGCCGCATCGCGCCCTGGATCTTGGCGCGCCCGCTCTGTCGCCGCACCGACTCACGCTTCCGCGATTCCACGTACACGCGCATCAGCGACTCGATCTCCGCAATCATCGACTCCGCCAGGCAGCCCTTCGCCTCCGTCACCTGCAGCATGTTTGAAAACGAATCCTCGATCACCTCCAGCACCGGTTTCATCCCGTCCTGCGTGCCTTCCAGCAGCCTTGCCCGCAGCTCCCCTTCGAGCCCCTCAAGCATCTCCGTATCGGCCTCCGGGTCTACGCAGCGCACCCGCGACCAGTCCCGCGTAAACCGCAGCATGGGCGCATTGACCACCCCGGCCGCCGCTGCTTCGCGCAGCAGCACCCCGATGTTCACAAACTCGTTCTTGACCGGATCCGGCACATACCGTACCAGGAAGAACTCGCACTGCTTGCGCCCGTTCACGTCTTCACACCTCGATGCCGCTTCGCAGGGAACTACTCAACACATGCCGGTGCAGCCCTTGACAGCCGCCACACCCTTGCTCTCACATCGTCCACCGCGGCTCCACGAACAGTCTCTTCTTGATCTCCGCTTCGCCCCGCATCCAGTTTGGGAATGGCTGTCGGCTCGACTCCCGAAATGCCCCGATCAGCTCCGGCACCCGCGTACGCCGTTCCAGCAGCCGTTCTACCAGCTGCTCCAGCTCGCTCATCGCCCCGCCATACCACTCCGGCGGAATCCCCTCCGCCACGCCCCACACCGCCTGCGGATCTAGCTTCTCCAGCCGGCTCATCCATGGCTCGAAACTCTGCCACCCCGTCACCCCGGCATACACCAGGTTGCGCGCATACACCCCGCGCAGCGGTGCATCGTTCAGCGTCCAGTCGCCCGCATTGCAGCAGTATCCCTGGTCGATAAACGTCGCTTCGTAGCGTTTCTGCCGTGGTCGCTTATGAAACACCGCCTGGCGTCCATTGGCATTGCACGTCCACTTGTCCAGCACCAGCATCCCGGCAAACTCGGCAAGGTTCTTCACCTCGGCCAGCTGCGTTTCCGGTAGGTAGTCCACCGTTTGCCCCGGCATCAGGCCACCCACCAGCCGCGAACCGAACTGCAGCCCCGCCCGGCAGGGCTCCGTCACCTGGTCGCGCAGATCCAGGGTCAACTCCCGGGTCTGCCCGATCAGCCACTCCGACACCTCCACCACGTCGCAGTGCGGCACCGTCAGTCCCAGTGCCGCCGCCAGCCTGGTGCCCAGCATCTCCCCCACCAGCACCCGCAGATGCTGCGGATTGTTCTGAAACTTCACCACGTACGCATGCCCATCCGAGCCCAGCATCAGGTGGCTCTGCGCGCCGCCCCGCATCTTTCTGATCTGCTGCAATGCCGTCACTGCCAAGCCAGCCTCACCACCTTATACGCCACCGTTGCACGCACAGGAACCCCACTGTTCTTAGGCTATCAACTTCACCGCAAACTATGTGCAACCGTTGCGAGACAAAATATACGCCAATAGCAAATCAATCAGCCGCTGCCTCTGCGCCTTGCATCGCGCCGTGCTCTAGGCCCGGTACCCCATCAACTCCGGCCGCACCGCCATCGCGATCGCCATGGCCATCACGCAGTCATCGTGCGCGCCACTCTGCGCCCCTGTCCTGCCGTTCGGCAGCCGCACAAAGCTCCGGCACTCCCGCAGCAGCCGCTCGCTCTGGAACAGTTCCGGTTGCTCCACTAGCATCGCGCCCAGGATCGCCAGCATGCCGGGCCGCGACGACGACGACGTCAGCCACCCCTCCTGCCCGCCCTGCCGCACCGCCGTCTTCGCTCCGGTAAACGCATGCTGCTGCGTCACCACGCGCGCCCCCTGCCGATAAATCCGCCGCTCGTCCATCATGCTGCTCAGGTGCGCGAGCACCCCGGCCCCATGGTTGTTGCGTTCCACAACCACCCACGCCAGGTTGTACTCCCGGTGCAGCGTGGCCACTGCCTGCGCCATCTCCAGCACCGTCTTCTTTGCCCGCAACTCCGCGCACTGTAGGCCCGAAGCGATCTCCACCACCTGTGCCACCGAGTAGTCGCCGCCCGCACCGCCGCCCGCCGTATCCACCGAGATCAGGTACTTCCTGCCCTCTGCCGGCGGCAACCACACCAGCAGCGCTCCATGCTGCCGCCTCGCCATTGGTTCCCCGATCTCCCGCAGCCGCGCATCAATCGCCGTCACTTCAAACACGCAGTCCCCGCTTGCCGCAAAACAACTCTCCGCATCCTCGGCAAACTCCTGGCTGGCCAGCTCACGAAACCCTGCCCGCAGCCGCCGCCGGTATCCGATCTGTCGCATCGTCAATCCATGCTGTTCGCAAAGCCGCCGCTCGTCCTCGTCCAGCGACTCTTCTGCGACCGCATCGGCGACATACGCGCGCTCCCACCACCAGGGAAAGAAGTGCCGCACCGTGCCTGTCTCCTCCGCTCGCTGCCACTCCTCCCAGAAGCACCCCTGCGCTCCCTGCGGCGTCGACTCCAGTACCAGCTCTCCCTCGGGAGCCAGCGCCGCCTTCAGCCCCTGCAGCACCGCCGTCGCATCGCCTGGCCACCGCGCCACCTCCGAGCAGTGCAGGTTGGTGATCGTCAGCCCACGCCCCGCGTTCTCATCACTCGCGCTTTCCACGCGAAACCCAGAGTCCAGCATCGGGAAATAAATCTCCCGCGCATTCGCCTTGGAGGTTCGCAGCGCTCCCTCCCGCAAAAACTCCGGCAGCAGTTGCAGAAAGCGATGCGCCATCCCGAAGATCGCCTCTGCGGCATCCTGCGTGTGTGCCACCTGCACACTCAACGTGCCTGGCACCGTCATCGTCTTCAGAAACAGCCGCGCCGACACCCACGTGCTGATGCCCATCTGCCGCGCTTTCAACACCACGTTCCGCTGCCCACGGCGCTGCTCAAACGCTTCCTGCGCCTGGTTGGGACGAAGTCGCACCACCACTCCGTCCCGTCCCCGCACCCGCAGCAGCGACTCCGCTAAGAACGCCGCCACGGATCGTCCGCCAAGCGCCCGTGGCCGCGTATCCAGCATCCGCCCATAACGCACCAGCTCGTCCAGATCGTCCTGCACACCCATCTGCCCTCTTCTCCCACCCGTGGCTTGATGTCACTCCCGCCGGACCATGCGCCTGCCTACTCCACGTGCACCACGCCGCTCGCCGTCAGCTTCGCTGTCATCGCTTGCGCCCTCTCCAGGTCCCCTGCCGCGGCTTTCGCGCCATGGTCCGGCTGAAAGAGGTTCAGCATGCGGCTCACTACGACCCCCAGCACTTCATGCTTCCTTGCCATCAGTGCCGTGTTCGTCGAGATGGTTTCGTCTTCCTGGCCGCCCAGCGCAACGTTCGCCGCGATGTCCACGGCCACCAGCACCCGCAGCAGGTACGACTCGTGCCGGGCCTGCCCTTCCTGCCTCAGGGTCTGCGCCGCATTCAAGGGTGTAATCACATCCATGGCTTGCTGCCTCCTTGGCAACACTTGGCAATTTGCTGCTCCACTCTCAGCCAAAACCCCGGGCTCCTTAAACCCAGCGGCCGTTCTCATCCCGGCGTTGCTCCGCCGGTGCTACTGCGCGCGCGGGCTCCACCGCAACACCCTGCGCACGCATCGCGTCGCCGTGGTTCTCCACCCGTCCCACACCCTGCGCCCCGGCCTTTGCCGGAACCTCCACTGTGCGCACCACACCATCCTTCGCTTGGTAAACCTTCATCGTGACCTCTCCTGTGTTGTGTTTTGCCGCTGTTAGTACGCGTACCAGTTCGAGTCCGGCCCACACACCAGGCTCCGCTTGCCCGCGCTCCCGATCACCAGCGTTGTCGCCGTTGCTCCCTGGTAATCAATCAACTGCGCGCTCACCGTCGCCAGTGTCACGGCATTCGTCGAGGTATCAGACTTCACCACCGTCAGCTCCAGGCCCGTCGGTGACGCCTTGTCCGCCATCGCCGTGTAGCAGCTCGGCAGCGTGATCGTTTGCGCCCCGCTCGCCGCGTTGGCGATCACGTTCTTGTTCGCCGTCGTCAGCGTCAGCGTCGTCGCCGTGTTCAACACGGTAGAGAGTGCCAGGCCCCCCGCAGACTTGATCGTGCCCTGGTACGTAATGTTGAAGAACGGCATCTGCCCCGCGATGTGCCCGTCGAACAGGTCGCCTAGGTATCCCGTGTACTCCTGCGCGCTGTATGCCGAGTACGTGGCTGCCGCCGCCTTTGGCGCCGCCCACACCGCCGACACCGCTCCATTGCCCGGTGCATTGTTGCTTGCGCCGCCTCCACTGAAGCCCGTGGTCGTTGCCGGCTCCAGTGACTGGTAGTAATTGCCACAGCCTGTCAGGTGATGCACACTCGCGTTCACGGGCGGCACCCCCGATGCGCTGGCATAGTTGATCCAGTTCACGCTTGAGGACATTCCCAGGCAGCTCACATCTCCGATCATCAGTCCATTCGTAACCGTCGCTGCGACCGATGCGAAATTTGCCGCAGGAAAGCTCGTCAGCTCCGGCCATTGCACGTGGCCGCCATGAATCTCCACGCCGTTGGCCCCGACGTAAAACGCCGACACCGCCGGAGAATCCGCATACGTGTCCGTCCACGTCGATCCGGCGCCTCCCGTGTCGTACACCACGTAGTTCGTCGCATACGAAGCATTCGCCGCTGTGCTGGCGGTTGCCGTGTTCGAGCAGGGTGCCGTCGTGCACGTGTACGGATACCCGAACCCGTGGATCGCCCAGCCCGTATTGCCCGTGCCCTCGTTCCACACCGCCGCCGTCAGGGCATTGCGCACCAGCACCGTGTGCATCACAGAGTCGATCGCTGTTTTCTGCAGATGCACCCCGTACGCCGGCCTCGTTGCCGGGGTAAACGCCGCGCTCGAGTAACTCACCGTTATGTTGCTCAGCAGCGAATTCATCTGGTGCGTACCGCTCGTCTCCCCCAGCAGGATCCCCTCGGCCGTCGTATCGTTTACGGCCACCGTGTCCAGCAGTAAACCGCGCGCCCATTGGAACTCAAAGCCGTGCGTTGCATTCTTCCCTGCCAGCACGTTCAAATCCTTGAACGTGCAGCCCTCGGTGAGTGTGGTGTTGCCCAGCAGGAACACATCTCCGTTCAATGCTGCCGGCACCGTGAGCGTTGTGGCCGTAGAGGTAATATCAGACCCCACGGTGGTTCCTGCGGATCCGATCACGCTCACACACGCCCCGTTCGTTGGCTCGGTCATCGTCGCCGTCACCGGGTAGGCTCCAGGTCCCAACCAGATTGTCTGGTTCCTGCCTGTGCTTGTTGCCGCCGCAATCGCGGCTGTCCATGCCTGGTTCAGGGTCGTGTACGTCAATCCATCCACGGTTACGGTGCTGTTCACCTTGCTCGCCGTCAGCGCGCCTCCGACACGTGCGCTGCCACTCGCAGTCAGCAGCCCTGTAAATGTGCCGGTTCCAGTGACAGATGTGTTCCCGCCTGCCGAGAGGTTGCCCGTCACCGACACCGCCGCGCCCGCGGTCACCGCTCCGGTCACCGCCAGGCTGCTTCCAAACTGTGCCGGTACGCTCGCTGTCATGGAGCCTGTGCCCTGGCCCGTGACTTTGAACATATTCACCCAGGACGACCCGTTATACGAGTCGTACTCGATGCCCGGTCCGTACTGCGTGCCGCTGCCACTCGCATTGCCGGGGCCGCCTCCGGTACAGAACCGGTTCGCTACGTGTCCACCATCCGTCACCGGCGTATCAAACAGGCAGTACAGGTTCTGGTACTGCAGTCCGTTCATGTACGACCCATACTGCTGGTATGGACCAAACACCGACGTGTGCTTGTGGTACACCCCGCGCGCCGAGTCCCACAGTATCTCGCCATCCGCCATCGACAGGTTCACCGCCGCCACGCCGTTCGGGTATGTCGGCGCAAACACCACGCTTCCACCCGTCGCGCCCGCAATACTCACCTGCTGCCCGCTGGTCTGGTACTGCACCGCCGCCTGGCTTTCCACTCGCTCCGGGTCAATCGGTCCTTCAATCTCGATAGCCGCCCGGTGCTCCGCAACCACCATGCCCACCGCCGGGTTGCTGCCGTTGCTGAACATTTCCATGTGCCGCATCTTTAGGTAAGCCGTGGCTCCATTCACCGGGTCGTTCGGGTCATTGAGCGGCGCGTAAAAGCCCACCTTGTTCGTTGCCGGCGTACTCGTCGGGCTCTGCACGTCCGGCATGTAGCCCACAATCACCTCGCCGCACGCATTGGAGGTCGTCTGGTTACAGGCTGCCTGCCAGCCGCCCGCTGTCTGCGGCCCCTGCACCTGGTTAATATGCACGCCATCCATCTCCAGCGACGCACCGCCCGACGAGTACTCCTCAACCACCGATCCCGCCGGCCACACCGTTCCCGCCGGTGCGCTACCACCGTTGTTGCGGCCGCCCGGCTGCAGATGCATAATGCCATCCGGCGTAAAGCCCTCGGCATTCACAATCTCGTACTGGTTCTGGTTCAGCCCGCTCACATACGCAGAGGCCGCGGTGCTCGCGCGGTTGTAATCCTGCGGCAGGATCACGTACGGGTGGTAATTCCCGTCATTCACCGTTGCATCCGCTGCCGTGCCAAACCCCTGCGGCATCCAGCTCGGGTCGTTCACCGTCGCCGTCAAGCCCGTTCCACTCAATGCGCCCGTCAGGAACGTCTGCTCGCCCTTGCCGCCAACAATGTACGCCCGGTTCGTCGACAGCACCGTGCTTCCGCCAAAGTACTCTTCCTCGTGGTAGAAGTTCTGGAACCGCACCACCGTTCCCGACCAGATCTTCACCCCGGACAGCATCCACGTCGACTTCACCGAGCCGCCGATAAAGCTAACGTTCACAGCTTTATCAATATGGATCTGCCCACGTGGATCCGGCAGAATCGTCGTAGGGCTCGATGTGGTTCCATCTGCCGCAAACTGCCCGTTCGTGCAGTTGATCGAGTAACACCAGTGACCCACGATCGGTTGGCCATTGCCGTTGTCCGCCGTCTGCCCCGCTTCAATAATGTGTGTGTTGTAGAAGTAGTCTTCGTTGGAATCGCCGCCCATGATCAGCGGCCAGCGCACTTGGTAAAACGACAGGTCATACGTCGCCACGCGCTCCGAGCCACCGTTCATCTGCAACCCGCGTCCGCCGTTGTTGAAGAAGTGCAGGTTGCGCAGCGTAAACCAGCCCGTGTTCAACTCCAGCAGCGTGCCCGCCGTCGCCTTGCCCGTGCCCTCGAGCGTCAGGTTCTCCACGCCGCCATAGCAGCTATACGTAGAGCAGTTAATGCTGTTGTAAACCGTGATCAGCGATGCCGTTGGATCGGTCTGCTGCAGAATCGCCCCGCTCCTGCCATCGCCGATCAACTGCATCTGCCCCGGCATCCGCAGCGTTCCGCTGATCTTGTAGTGGCCCGGCGGCACATACACCGCGGGGTAGTTGTTCTGGTTCGAAGGCGCCTGCGTAAGTGCAAACGCAATCGCCGCCTGGATCGCCGCCGTTGAGTCCTTCACGCCCGTCGGATCCGCGCCGCCGGCAAAGTCCGTTGCCCGCACATCCACCCGCGGCAGCTTCGCAATTTCGTTCGCCATCCCCAGCGTTCCCGTCACGATGCCCCCACTCAGCGGCACCGCCGTCGCCACTGCCGTATCGACGTAATGCTTCGTGCTCGCCTGGGAAGCCGCCGTCGGATCCGCGCTCAACGTCAACGGTCCCGCCAGGCTGCCACCTGCCAGGGGCAAAAAATTCCCTACCGTGGGCGCGATCGTCGCCACCAGGTTGTCCACATAACTCTTGCTCACGCTCTGCACCGCCATCATCGATGGCTCCAGCTCAGCGCGCACACTCGCGATCGTCGCGGTAGCCGCCGCCGGCACTGTCCAGAACTCGCGGTTCGCCGCGCCATCTCCCAGGTGATACACCACCGTGTAGTACGTGCCCGAAGGGCTCGCTCCCACGTTCGGCGCCAGTTGCATCGTGGCGAATCCGTCGCTGCCCAGCGCCACCGTCAGGCTCCCCGCCGCGACCGCCTGGTTCGCCGCCGTCACAAACGCCGGCCAACTCACCAGCATCGTCCCCTGCGCCGGGGTTCCATCCGCCCGGTACACCGTGCCCTGCACGGTAGTGGTTGCGACCTGCGCCCGCACCACCCCACTCACCAGCAGCAACCCCAACAGCAAACCCTGCGCCACCGCAAGGCGTAACCAAGTTCTCCGGCTCTTCATCTGCTCTCCAAGTCGTTGCTGGCTACCTAACCTCACAACCAACCCCCGATTCCTGCCCGCCCTGCCCTGGGTCTTCCCTGCAAGACCCAGGGCCACGCACACCCACACGCAACTGAAACAACAACACGCACAAACACGCGGCGCCTCTATTCTTCCGAGCCGCCTGCCATCTGCGCCGCACCGTCCACCTGCATCGCCTGGTCGCCGCCGAGACCACCCGGCAACTGCTCCATCAACAACTCCGCCAGGCTTGCCTTGGCTCGCTGCTGCTCAGCGGTAGTCTGCCGCGGCATGTTCTTCTCCATCACGCCCCACAGCCACTTCGTATGGATCAGGCTGCCTTCCTTTGCCTTCGCCACCGTAGCCTTCACAATCTGGGGCATCGCCGCCACCACCTGCGCCTGCACTTCTTCCTCCGCGGTGCGCGTACCCTTGCACCGCGTTCGTACTCTGGTTCCACGCGTCCCTCGCGTTACCGCCCCCGTCGCCTTTTGTTGCTCCGCATCCCCTTGCGCTTTTGTCTTCACTCGCACCATCCAGAAAAAAGAACCAGCCAGAGAAACAAAAAAAGGGAAGCAGCCCCGGAGGGCACTTCCCTTTTGCAGTCGATCTCTAATACCACTCTACCGATGCGTGCGAATTACAGTGCCACAAAGCCACAATCTTTTTGGCGACGCAGTGCCAGTCCCGCACAGCTGCCTCATTTCGAACACAGCCACTATTTCCACTCTACCCGCGTGCATACAATTCCTGTGCAATCCTGCGGCAACCTAAGCCTTCGCTCCGAATCCGGACATGTATCGGCAACCCGCGCGTCAGCAATGATCGCTCGCGCCTACTGAACGGAACTCTCAGTCTCCCGCAACGCACCAGTCCGCCAGTTCAGCAGCATGCTCAAGATCCGCAGCGTAAAGCCGATCAGCGCCGCTGCCGACACGCACCAGGCGTCCGGCAGGTCTAGCCAGTCCAGCAACAGGTAGCTACCCGCGGCTGCGGCCGCGGCAATCGCATAATAGTTCCCGCGCTCAAAGACCTTGGGTGTGGTACCGCTCAGCACATCGCGCAACGATCCTCCACCCACCGCCGTGGTCACCCCGAGCATCAGCGCCGGCAGCCACTGCACACCAAACGCCTCCGCCCGCGCCGTGCCCGCCACCGCAAACAGCGACACTGCCGCCGCGTCCACGTACAGCAGCACCCGCTGCGTCCGCTTGCCGATTCGCGCACCCAGCAGCAGGGTGCACGCTGCCGCGCCCAGCGCCGTGTACAGGTAGCCCACATCCACCAGCGCGAGCGGTGGCCCTACGCCCAGCAGCACGTCGCGCACAATGCCGCCGCCCAACGCCGAACACAGCGCCAGTCCAAACGCTCCAATAATGTCGTACTCGTAGCGCACATGCTCCCGCGCATGCAGCGCACCGCCAATACTGCCCACCGCAATGCCTGCGAAGTCCAGTACCGAGATCAGCGATTGCAGGTGAATGCGTGGATGCGGCAGCACAGCGGTCCCTCTTTCCCGGCGCACAGCGCGCTTCCCGTAGCATAGCCGTCATCGACTCCCGGGCTGCTTTTTGCTGGCGCCCAAAAAAGGCCGCGGCGTACACTTCCCACGTCCCGGCGCTGCTGTCTGCGTTCGCGCCCTGTTCCGCGCTTTCATCCTGCGCTGTCGCTCCGGCTCGCCAGGCGACCCCGCCATCCATCCGCACCCCAACCATTGCGCCCTGCGATTCCCCTACGGGGCCGGAGCGACCTCCTATGAAAGCCTTCGTCCCCTACCTGCTGTTCAACGGCAACTGCCGCAGCGCCGTGCAGTTCTACGCGGAAGCCTTCGGCGCCCATGTGCACGTCTCCACCTACGCCGAGAGTGGCGAGCAGAACCCCGCCGTCGCTCCGCTCGTCATGCACGCCAAGCTCACCGCCCCGGCCCTTGACCTCATGGCCTCCGACTGTCCGCCCGACCGCGCCGTGCCCGCCGGCCGCTCCGTCGCGCTTTCCGTCGACTGTGAATCGCCCTCCGAGCAGGACCGGCTCTTTGCCGCTCTCGGCGACGGCGGCACCGTCACCATGCCCCTTCAGAACACCTTCTGGGGTGCCCGCTTCGGCATGCTCGACGACCAGTTCGGCATCCCCTGGATGTTCAACTACGATCTGCCCGCCAGCGAGCGATCTCAGCCCCCCAGTGCCTGATGTCCGTCCCACACCCTTTTCGGGGTGTGGGGCACCCACCCCGCCGGCTCGTTCCACCCCCTCTACACCAAACGTCGCGGTACCAAGGCCACCCTGCAAATTTCATCGCATCACCATGTTCCGACCTCACAGTGAGAACATGGAATTCATGGCGTCCTCTCCCAGCACCGCACCTGCGCAGCCGTTTGAACCCGCGCGCATCTCCACCGGCGTTCCCGGCCTTGATGACGTTCTTTTCGGTGGCCTTCCCTCCGGCCAGATGTACCTCATCGAAGGCGACCCGGGTACCGGCAAGACCACGCTTGCCATGCAATTCATCATGGAAGGCGTCCGTAACGGCGAGTCGGCGCTCTACATCACGCTCTCCGAGCCCAGGTCTGAGCTCCAGGCCTCGGCCCGCTCGCATGGTTGGGACCTCGCGCATCTGCCGATCGCCGAGTTCGTCCCCGCCGAAGCCAGCCTTTCGCCCGAGCAGCAGTACACCGTGTTTCACCCCAGCGAAGTCGAACTCGCCGAGACTGTCCGCAAGCTCACACTGCTGATCGATGAGCGCCGGCCACAGCGCCTCGCCATTGACTCGCTCTCCGAGTTGCGCCTGCTCGCCTCCGACATGATGCGGTACCGCCGGCAGCTCCTCGCGCTCAAGCAGTTCTTTGCCGGTCGCGACACCACCGTGCTCCTGCTTGACGACCGCTCGGCCGAAGGCTCCGATCGCCAGCTTCAAAGCATCGCCCACGGCGTCATTCATCTCGAAAAGGTGCAGCGCTCCTACGGAGCCACCCGCCGCCATGCCGAGATCATCAAGCTCCGTGGCTCCGCCTACCGCGAGGGCTTCCACGACTACACCATCATTCGCGGCGGCCTCTGCATCTATCCCCGCCTTGTTGCCTCCGAACATGAAGCCGCCTTCCCGCCCGATAAACTTTCCAGCGGACTCCCCACCCTCGACTCCATGTTCGGCGGCGGCATCCTTCGCGGCTCCTCGGCTCTGGTCGTAGGCCCCACCGGCTGCGGCAAGTCCTCTATTTGTATGCAGTACGCGTTTGCTGCCGCTCAACGTGGTGAGCGCTCCATCGTCTACGCCTTCGACGAAGGCGTCCGGATCGCCATCGATCGCGCCCATGCCCTGGGCATGAACGTGCAGCAGGAGATCGATCGCGGCACCTTGGCGATCTTCCAGGTCGACCCCGCCGATCTTTCCCCGGCGAGCTCGCTTGGCGCATCCGCCGTGACGTCGAACAGTTCGATACCCGCGTGGTCGTCATCGACAGCCTCAACGGCTATCTCAACGCCATGCCCGGCGAGCGCGATCTCACCCTCCACCTGCACGAGCTGTTCGCCTATCTCAATCAGAAGGGCCTTATCACCTTCATCACCATGACCCAGCACGGGCTGGTCGGCAGCATGCACACCGACGTGGATGTCTCCTACCTCGCCGATACTGTGGTGCTGCTCCGCTACTTCGAGGCCAGCGGCCAGATCCGCCGCGTCGTCTCCGTGCTCAAACAACGCGTCGGCCAGCATGAGCGCTCGCTGCGTGAATTCAGCTCCGGTCCAAATGGCATCGAGGTAGGCGAACCGCTCAGCGGCTTCCGCGGCGTGCTTTCCGGCATCCCAAACCTGCAGGAGCATCAGAAGTAAGCCCGTCCCCACGGACCACTCTGCACTCCCTTAAGGACGCTTCCTCATGTGCCTGGCTGTACGCGTGTTTGCGCCCACGGGTCGCGACGCAGAACTTATCGTGAAGCTGCTCCGGCAGGGCAGTCTGCATGCTGAAGCATGTTCGGATCTGCCTGCGCTGCTTGCATCCCTTGGCCCCGATCCCGTCGGTCCCCTGCTCATTGCCGAGGAGGCCCTCACGCCCGCCTTCGCCCGGCAGCTCGCCGAACTCATCGCTATCCAGCCCGCCTGGTCTGACCCGCCCCTGCTCATCCTCACGCGGCCCGGTCGCGAAGTGTCGCTCCCCCAGTCCATCCAGTCCCTGCTGGCCGCTACCTCCCCCGTGCTGCTCGAGCGCCCCATCCGCACCGCCAACCTCATCAGCAGCGTGCAGGCTGCGGTGCGCGCCCGCAAGCGCCAGTATGAGGTCCGCGACGCCCTGCTCGAGCGCGACAGCGCTCTTTCCGAGCTCGCCCGCGAACGCGAGACCCTGCAGGCCATTCTGGACAACCTCCCCGTGGGCATCGTGCTCTGCGATGAGCACGGCCGGATCATTCTGGGCAATCGCTCCGTCGAAGCCATCTTCCGCCATCCCGTCATCGCTTCGGAAAGCATCGAGGCACATGAGGACTGGATCGCGTTTCATCCCGACGGCCGTCGCGTGCGTGGCGAGGAATATCCACTCGCCCGCGTGCTCAAGTCCGGCCACGCCCTGCCGCCCGAAGACTACCTCTACCAGCGCGGGGATGGCACCCGTGCCTGGGTGCGCCTCGCCGCCGCACCCATCCTCCACAGCAACAGCACTGTCACCGGCGCGGTCGTCGCCATCTCTGACATCGACCAGCAGAAGCGCTCCGAAGCCGCCCTGCGCCGCTCCGAGTCCCGCTTCCGCACCCTGATCGACAACAGCAGCGTCGGCGTCCTCATCGGCGACATGCACGGCGGCATCTCCTACATGAACCCCACGCTGCTCAGCCTGCTCGGCTACAGCCGCTCCGATGTCGAGAATGGCCAGGTCCGCTGGAGCGATCTCACGCCTGCCGGCTACGCTGACCTCGACCAGCACGCCATCGAGCAGCTCGAGGCCACCGGCGTCGCCCAGCCCTACGAGAAGGAATACCGCGCCCGCGACGGCCACCTCATCCCCCTGCTTCTCGGCGCCACCGTCATCCCCACCTCGGCCGACGCTTCGCAGATCTCCGGCATTGCCCTTGAAGCTGCCGATGGCAGCTCCGAAGCCTCTGCCCAGATCGCCGTCTTCCTCACCGACCTCACCACCAAGAAGCAGGCCGAAGCCGCCCTCATCCAGAGCGAGAAAATCGCTGCCGTCGGCCGCCTGGCCGCGTCCATTTCCCACGAAATCAACAACCCACTCGAGGCCATCACCAACCTGCTCTACATCGCCCAGCACAGCTTGGCTCAGCCCGGGCACAACCTTGACCTGGTCCGCGAGCGCCTCCAGCAGGCCGATCAGGAGCTCGCCCGCGTCTCCCAGATCGTCACCCAGACCCTGCAATTCCACCGGCAGTCCACCCGCCCGCGCTGCGCTCTTCCTGACGTGCTGGTCGACTCGGCCATCTTTCTTTACACCGGGCGTCTGGCCAACTCCCACATCGAGCTCATCCGGCAGCAGCGCGGTGCCACTCCCGTGCTCTGCTATGAGAGCGATCTCCGCCAGGTTCTCAACAACCTCATCGGCAACGCCATCGACTCCATGCGCACCGGTGGCCGCCTCCTGCTGCGCACCAGCCGCGCCCGCCTTTGGCGCACCGGCACGCCCGGCATCCGGATCACGGTGGCCGACACCGGTCACGGCATGCCCCCTGACGTGCTCGCCCGTATCTTCGAAGCCTTCTACACAACCAAGGGCAACAACGGCAACGGACTAGGCCTCTGGATCTCGCTCGGCATTGTGGAGAAACACGGCGGTCGACTGCAGGTCCGCTCCACCACTCGCCTCGCCAATGCCCCTGGACCATCCGGTACCGTGTTCTCCCTGTTCATTCCCGCCGACACCGTCCCCGAGCCCCAGATCAGCACCGCCGACCTGCCCTAGCAAGGCACGCACCCCGGCACCTCCCGGCATCCCACCATCAG
The DNA here is from genome assembly GCF_003858395.1 of Acidipila sp. EB88. GTDB lineage: Bacteria > Acidobacteriota > Terriglobia > Terriglobales > Acidobacteriaceae > EB88. The sequence continues at coordinate 1,707,623 of NZ_QWEV01000005.1, forward strand.
CACCTCCATTTTCAGAAGGACCTCATCATGCCCGCGTCCACCGCTCGCGCTGCCAGGGCCACATCCTCCCCACTCCCCCGGGTCATCAGCCCGTTCGCCCATGGCATCATCGACTACGCGCACGTCGCCTTCTTCTGCACGGTCGGCCTGCTCTGCCGCCGCACCAACAAGCGTGCCGCTGCTGCTGCTTTCACCACCGGCGGCTTCATCCTCGCGCAGTCGCTCCTCACCGACTATGAGTTGGGCGCGCAACCCCTCATTCCCTTCGAAACCCACGGCACCATGGACACGGCTTTCGCCGCAGGCTCCTGGCTCATCCCCGTGCTTTTCGGCTTCGCTGAGACCCGGGCCGCCCGCGTCTTCCAGCTCAACTCGATCGCCGAAGCCACCGTCGTCGCCTTGACCGACTGGGACAACGCCACGGCGCAGCGTGAGCGTCGCGAGGGCGCCTCGCTCTAGCGCCAATCATCGGGCGCCCTCGGGCCACCTGCCCACCCCTCAGGGGGCCCACTGTTTTCCGTCGCGCCCGCGCCAATTTGCAACAGTGACGACGCCAGTTGCGCACGCCGACCAGCCAGCGTGCCCGCGCCTCGCCTGCTTTGACACCCCAAACACCCTGCCCCTACAATTCGTGGCGTTCCGCGAGCCGCTCCCGCGCCCGCACCGAACCAATCTCGCCATCGAGAGCGTGCATGCCACTGCGATCCAAGAGCCAGCCTTTCTTCACCGCGCTGCGACTGTTTCACCAGTCCGGCAGCAACGCACCGGCACTCTCCCGCGCCATCCCGCTGCTCCTCTTCGTACTCGCCGCCGCGGCCCCGCTCCACCTGCTCGCGCAGGCTACACAGTTCACTCTCGATCGCGACCGGCGCACCATCGTCCTCGAGCCCTACGCCCCCAACATCATTCGCGTCACACTTTCCAGGCAAAAGAGCATGGCAGCCACGCCTCCCGGTTACGGCATCGTGGGCGCACCATCCATGACCGGTTGGACCCACACCACCGACGCTGCCGGCAACGAGGTCTTCCGTTCCGCCCAGCTCGTCGTCCAGCTATCCCCCGAGCACCCTTCCCCGGCACTCGAACCCAAACGCATGCCGCTCGACGACCTCAACAACCAGTTGCGCGAACACTACTTCGGCGGCGGAGGCGGCTCCGGCAATCGTCATGCGGATGACGTCCTTTCGGTCGCCACCCCGGCCGGCAAGTCGCTGCTCACCATGCGCACCTGGTCGATGACCCCCAACAAGCCCGACCCGGCCGCCACACACGCCAACCACGCCAACCACACCACCGACGAAGGCGACCGCGTCGCCGCAACCTTTGACGCGCCCGCAGGCGAGCACTACTACGGTCTCGGCCAGCAGCAGGGAGGCTTCCTGGACCTGCGCGACCATCAGATCCGCTGCTGGCACGACTACGTCGCCCCCGGCGGCCAGAGCGTCTGCGTTCCCTTCATGGTCTCCTCCCGCGGCTACGGCTTTGTCTGGGATAACCCCTCAAAAACAACCATCAACCTCGGCTTCAACCAGCTCAACACCTGGTCCTCCGAGATCGGCGACCGGGTCTCCTTCTTCGTCATCGCCGGTGATGCCGCGGCCGGTACCAACTCGGCTACCAACACCATGGACTCCGTCTACCAGGGCTACCGCCAGCTAACCGGCACCACCCACCTCCTGCCCAAAGGCACCTACGGCTACATCCAGAGCAAGGCCATCTACCCCACGCAGGAGCAGGCCCTCGCCGTCGCCAAGGGCTATCGCGATCGCAACCTTCCCCTCGACGTCCTGGTCGTCGACTTCCTCAACATGACCCGCCAGGGTGAGCTCGATCTTGACCCCGCTCGCTGGCCCGATCCCGCCGGCATGAACGACCAGCTCCACTCCATGGGCGTCGACACCCTGCTCAGCGTCTGGCCCCACTTCGCCCCCGGCACCCGCTATTACGACATGCTGCGCAGCAAGGGCTGGCTCATCCACAAGCCCGACGGCACGCCAGATTTCGGCGGCTTCAAAGACGCCATCGGCCCCAATATCGACACCACCAACCCCGATGCCGCGAAGTGGTGGTGGGAGCAGATTCGCGACCGCTACATCAAGCCCGACCACTTCGACTACCTCTGGCTCGACGAAACCGAGCCCGACATCGATCCCTCTGGCGACGTCTTCTCCGTCGGCTCTGGCGACCGCTTCTACAACGTCTACCCGCTCTTCCACACCGCGTCCGTCTACGAAGGTTTCCGCCGCGACTTCGGCGACAGCCGCCGCGTTATGATCCTGGCCCGCGCCGCCTACTTGGGCGCCCAGCGCAACGGCACCATCTTCTGGTCCTCCGACATTGTCTCCACCTGGGACATGCTCAAGCGCTCCATCCCCACCGGCCTCAACTTCACCGCCACCGGCATGCCCTACTGGGACACCGACATCGCCGGCTTCTTCTCCCCCACCGTCCCTGCCGACTACCACGCATCGCACCGCCCGCTCATCGACGGCTCTGACGTGCGCGGCACCATCGGCAACTACGAGGACTACCCCGAACTCTTCGTCCGCTGGTTCGAGTGGGGCGCCTTCCAGCCCATCATGCGCGCCCACGGCGAGCGCGACCACAACGAGGTGTGGTCCTACGGCAGGCAGGCCGAGCCCATCCTCTCCAAGTACCTGAAGCTCCGCTATCAGCTCCTGCCCTACACCTACTCACTCGCTTACGCGAGCTACCAGACCGGCGCGCCCTACACCCGCGCGCTCTTCATGGACTTCCCCGACGATCCCAACGTCGCCGACATCCCCGACGAGTACATGTTTGGTCCCGCTTTCCTGGTCGCCCCTGTCACCGAGCAGGGTGCGACCAGTCGCAAGGTCTACCTGCCTGCCGGTACCGACTGGTACAACTACTGGACCAACGAACGCACCCCCGGCGGCCAGACCATCACCGTCAACGCCCCCATCGACACGCTGCCGCTCTTCGTCAAGGCCGGCTCCATCGTTCCGCTCGGCTCCCCGATCCTCAGCACCCACCAGTCCCAGTCCATTGCATCCGTCCGCGTCTACCCCGGCGCCGACTCCACCTTCACCCTCTACACCGACGACGGCACGACCTATCGCTACGAGGCAGGCAACAACGCCGCCAGCTCCACAACCCGGCTCCACTGGAACGACGCAAAGCACACCCTCCAGCACGAGGGCCCTGCCGCCTGGACCGCCCCCGACAAGCAGGTCGTGGAGGTCATCGGCCACTAACCCTGTACCGGATCCTGAGACTCCAGCCGGCAGCGCCACAAGCTGCCGGCTTTTCTGTATCTGTCGATCACGGCAGGCAGTGCCTGCCCGTTCGAGAAACACCGCCACTCGCGCGCAATGCAACCCAGCGCACCACCAGTGAACTGGCGCTGACACGATCAATCCGCATTTCCAACGGGATCCCTCCCGCTCGCGACACCCTTGCCTGTATTTCTTCAGTCGAGCCAGTATGTGTCGCAGCCGTGATAAGCGCAGTTGGAAATTACAGAAGTGTCGCTCAACAGCGTTTGGCTCGTCACCGCGCTGTTGTCAAATCTCGAAGCCGGCAAATGCCAGCCTGAGAGCCCTTGACCCTTTTAGATGCGAACGAAACCCCGTGCCCGGCAAAAGCGGCGTCGCCCAACTGTCGCATAACCCCTTCCTGGTTTTGTGCACTCAGCCGTGGCATATAGCAATCTTGTGTCTCGTGATCTTGGTAACTCGGTGCAGCCTTCGGCTGTGTAGTTAGCCACCCTTTCTGCTGCGCTTATCTGCGATCTTACGCTCAACAGCTAACACACAAGTGTAAGTGCTCGGGATTGTAGTTACCCCGGCGTTCCTCAGCGGCCGCAAACGCTTGCCCGCGTTTCGTGCGGGTTCAAGACTCGTATCAGCCGTCCATCGTCCGATGAGCCCTATGCGCATGGCGCAGGCTAACTAACCGGAATGAGGAACAAGTTGAAAAAAACCAGCCGAACCCATCGCGCCCTTGCAGGTGCGGGTATTTTCTGCCTAGCTGTGGTAAGTGCCGCGCTTTGTAATCTGCCCGCTGAAGCTCAAACTGCGCCGGCTTCATCGACTGTCTCAGTGACAGCAAAAAGCATCACCCTCAAATACACATCTAACTCAGAGACAGCCACTTACGTGTGGAGCGCTCCGGCTGCGGGATCTGCAAACTCCATGGGTTCCCTCCAGATGACAGATTCGGCAGGTGCGATCGCTGGCAGCCAGATACCGCTGTCGAGCTTTATTTACTCTCCTGTAGGCGCACTTACTCTGCAGTCCGCTGGTGTGCAGGGTGCTTCGGCCATGCTTCTCACCTACAGTTCCCCGGCGGGCACACTTCACGTCACGCTGGCGCCTTTCTTGGACGGAGCAATTGCCTCTGTAAAAATTACCGCGGATGCTCCCATTATTTCGTCGATCGGCTTGAGCCAGTGGCCAGCTTCGCTCGGCGGCCGCGACATATCCATCCCTTACTACTCACAGGCAGTCCGCTATGTCGATTCTTCCAACCTGTTCGTGAATGTTTTCCTCGATCCCTTTGTTTCCAATGCCACGACCTTCTGGGAAAATTCCGCCTCTTATGTCGCGACCACGACAGGAAGCATGAACAAGGTGCAGGAGACGCTGAAGTTCGCCGTCTCGACCAACATCATGAACGTGCTGCCCTATCCGGAACATCCTGCTTCGCCATACATGTCGCAGATGGCAGGCCGCCTGGTTCTTGATGTGCAGGATGGCCAGTTTGCCGATATAGCCTCCTCTCTGCAGCAACTCGCGGACTATGGTGTCTCTGATTGCGCGGCGATTGTGCACGTGTGGCAGCGTTATGGATACGACAACGAACTGCCTGCGCACTACTCTGCTAACCCGACCATGGGCGGCGACGCCAGCATGAAGACCGTGGGCGCAGCCGCAGGACAGGCCCCTTGCCTGTTTGCGCTACACCAGAACTACGCCGACTATTACCCGAACTACCCTGCGTATACAGCGGCCGCCACCGCGCTACAGGCAGATGGATCCCAGATCGAAGGCTGGCTCAATCCGACCACCAACGTCCAGGCCTTCGTCACCAAGCCCAACCTGTTTGTCACCAATGCGGCAACGCAATCGCCAACGATCCACCAGGCATACGCGACCACTGCCGGCTTCATCGATGTCAACTCGTCAGCCACCCCCTGGTGGCGGGTCGACATGGACGGCTCCGCGCCGGGCGCCGGCATGTTCGGTACCTACCGGGATGCCTCAACGGCGCTCTGGGCCTATGAGCGCCAGGTCGAGAACGGACCTATCTTCGGAGAGGGCAACAACCACTGGTTCTGGAGCGGGCTGCTCGACGGTGTGGAAGCACAGTTTGGTTCGGAAAGCACGCCGATCACTGACGGCATGCAGGCGCCACTCTTCGTCGATTTCGATCTCACCCGCATTCATCCATTACAGGTGAACTTCGGCATGGGCTTCTACGAGCGGTGGATGGCGAATGGTGCCACACTGAACTCCACGGCCGCAATGGATGCCTATCGCATGCAGGAGATCGTTTTCGGACACGCGCCGTTTCTTAGCGATGCTCTGTGGTCTTCCGTTCCACGGGCGCTGCTTGAGCAGGGACTCGTCTCACCCATCGCCGCGCGGGAGGCGCTGCAGACAGCAACCAAGATCAGCTATGACGTGCAGGGTGCCTGGGTCGATGCGAGTGCGGCTGCGAAAGCCAACGACTTCTCGATCGTGCAGGTGCAGTATGCAAATGGAGACACCTTTGTCGCGAACAGCAAGGCAGCGCCGCTGAACGTGCAAGGGATCACCGTGCCCCAGTATGGATGGATCGGCTATGGCAGTAACTTTGTCGCAGGCTCTGCCCTGCTTGGCGGCATGATGCTTGATCTTGCGCGAACCGATCACTCGATCTACGCGAACGCCCGGAACCAGGCAGATCTCCTCTCAGAGGGTACTCTGGCGGCGCCGGAGGTGGTTGTGCTCGCGCAGGCAGGCGCAAGGGCAATCCGCTTTCAGCTTGCCTGGAACTCATACACGCCCGACCCGAATGACAGCTACCAATCGTTTATTCACTTTGTGAACGCCAGCACAACAGCGACCAACGCCGGCATCGTTGCAGCGACAAGTGACACGCTTGCTGTACCTTCCACAAGCTGGACTGTGGGCCAACGGGTCGTCGACGGAGTGCAGCAGTATACGTTGCCCGCCTCCATGCCAGACGGTGTGTATTCAGTCCGGGTTGGCTTGTACGACACTACTGGCCGGGCCAATCTGTACGGCAACAATGACGGAACGGGCCGCTACATCGTCGGCAACATGACGGTCGCGAACTCGGGTGCAACAATCACCTTCAGTCCAACACCCGTGGCTGTCCCCAATACAGACTCGCGAATGAACACAGGACAAGTAGCCGACTTTGGCGTCGTCCGCACAGATGGAATGCTTTCGATTCAGCTTGAGCAGAGCGGTGCCAACGCAGGTCGCTTCACGATGCGGACCTATCCCCGTTACAGGGATGTGGTCACACAGGTGTCGAAGCAGCTTCTTGCGATGCCGACCCAGCTCTCGTGCGCAGACGGCAGCATTCTTCTACCGTCCGCGACCAGCGATGGTGCACACTGGCAGGTCGATCTAAGGGGCAAGAAGTACTGCACTTGGCATTACTAAAGCTGCAACTTGAAGGCGTTGTTACAAACCGGACAGCCCCTCCAAACATCCCCCAAAGCAACAAAGAGGGGTCGAATCTTGGAGGGGCAGCGGTTTTCCGATAGCATCGGGGCACGCATGAAGTTAAGCTTGCCCGGTCGACTGCAACAGCCACTTACTACGCTCAGGCAAAGTTCCCTCGCGCGAAATGCAGGATGGATGCTTGCAGGGCAAGGGCTGAATGTCGTCTTCCAGGCCGCATACTTCATCCTGCTGGCGCGCCTGCTCGGCACAGTCGAGTACGGGATTTACGCGGGCGCGATCGCACTCGTCACAATCCTCGGAAATTTCAGCTCGCTTGGCTCCGGCACTCTGTTTGTGCGCTACGTCACCGCGGACCGTAAGAACTTCTCGGTCTATTGGGGCAACATCCTCCTTTCGACCTTTCTGCTGAGCGGCTTTGTGATTCTCGGCTTGAAGTTCTTCGCGTCGCACTTCGTCAGCAGCAGCAGCGCATCGATCATCGTAGTCGTGGCGATCGGCGAGTGCTTTTGCCGCCAGCTTGCCTACGCCTGCGGGCAGGTCTTTCAGACCTACGAAAAACTCAAGATCACCGCTCTCCTGAATCTGCTTACGAGCTTCCTGCGGCTGCTCGCGTCAGGAGCCCTCCTGCTGGCGCTTCATCATGCGACAGCCCGGCAATGGGCCGCGGCGTCGTTGATCGTTTCACTCCTTGTGAGCGCAAGTGCCGTGTTCCTGGTGCAGCGCTCCTTCGGCAGACCGACTTTCTCGTTGCGTCTCGCCCGGCAGCGCGCGACAGAGGGCTTCGGGTTTTCCTTCTCAGGCTCCGCCGCTTCCGTCTTCAACGATGTCGATAAGACCATGCTGAGTCATCACCACATGGACGCGGCAAACGGCATATACACGGTGGCATACCGCGTCGTCGACATCGGCACCATGCCGGTCTACAGTCTGTTTTCTGCTGCTTTTCCGCGCTTTTTTGCCAGCGGCGATAACCCGGCGGCGGCTCGCACGTATGCAGAGCGCCTTGTAAAGCGATCGGTCCTGATGGCGCTGGTCCTTGCGGCAGGCATGTTTCTGTTGGCGCCGGTGCTCCCTGTGCTGGCAGGCAAGGGCTTCGCCGAGAGTGTCAGTGCGCTCCGTTGGCTGTGCCTTATTCCGATGTTCCGCAGCCTGCACCTGAGTGCTGGAAGCGCCCTGACCGGCTCCGGGTTGCAGCGATACCGCACAGGCAGTGACGTGTTTGTGGCGCTGCTGAACGTGGGCTTGAATCTGTACCTGATCCCCCGGTATGGATGGCACGGCGCGGCGTTTGCCAGTCTTGCATCTGACGGGACGCTCGGTATATTGAACTGGACGCTGCTGGCTGTACTTTCACGATGAGGACCAAAATGGCTAAATTCTCGCTGATACTGGCTACCTACGATCGAGTCCATACGCTGCCTGAGCTCTTCGAGAGCGTCGTGGCGCAGACGGGCGAAGACGTCGAATGTATCGTCATTGATCAAAATCAGGATGACCGCTTGCAGGCCGTCGTGGATGTCTGGCGCCCTCGCCTCGACATCCGTGTGGTTCGCGCAACCCCCCAGCTCTCCAAGGCGCGCAACCTGGGCATGGCCGCAGCCAAGGGAGACATCCTGGTCTTTCCAGATGATGATTGCTGGTACTCGCCGGGGCTGTTCAAGCAGATCCGCGAGTTCTTTGAGCAACACCCGCAGTATGGATTCCTCGGTGCCGGTGTGACCGACAAGGAGGGGATCCCGAGCGGAAATCGCTGGATCCAGGCCGAGTGCGAAATCGCGCCGGTCAACGTCTTTCGTACGTCTGCCACCCACACGCTCTTCTTCCGAAACACCCCTGCCCTGGCGGCCATCCGGTTTGACGAGCGCATCGGTCCAAACTCAGGCACTCCCTTCGCATGCGGAGAAGACACGGACTACGTCTTGCAGGCAATGCATGCAGGCATCCGGGGCTACTTCAAGAGGGCGTTTCTCGTGCACCACGCACGCAGGGACATGCTCAGTGGGAATGTGGGCGAAGATCGCGCCGTGGGCTATGGCCGCGGCATGGGTCACGTCATGCGCAAGCACAAGATGCGTGCGCTCTGGGCCATGTTCCTGCTGTACGACGTCGCGCGTGCGGCGATCTGCCGTCTCACCAACAGGGGCAACGCAGCCGCCCTTTGCCTGGCACATGCGAGGGGCGTAAAAGAAGGCTACATGGCAGGGTATCCGGTGCCGGAAGCCGCATCGTAGACCGATTCCAGCTCCGCATTCTGTCGCCGCAGGTCAAACGATGCGCGAACCCACTCCACAGCCGCGGCGCTGGCGCTGGACCACGCCGCGTCGTCTCCCAGGTACAGGAGGAGCGCTTTGGCCAGCCCGGCCTCATCCTTCTCCGGCACGAGCACGCCGGTGCGGCCATCTTGCACAATCTCGGGAATCCCGGCATGAAAGGTACTCACCACCGGGGTACCGACCGCATGCGCCTCGACCAGCACGGTGGGCAGGCCTTCGCTTAAACCATCCTGCCCGGTTACGCTGGGCGCGCAAACCACCCGGCTGCGCTGCAGCCACTGCTTCACCACGGGAGCAGGCTGGCTCCCGTGGAACTCACACTCGACGCCAAGCTGTTGCTGAAGAGCTCGCAGCGACCCCATCAGTGGGCCATCGCCGAGCAGCACAAGCCGCGTCTGCGGACGAGTCGTCTGCACAATGCGCATGGCGCGCAGCAGGTAGGCGATTCCCTTCTTTTCAACAAAGCGCCCGACAAAAAGAACCACGTCCCGTTCCCGCGGCTCAGCCGACGGCACAAAGAAGTCCAGGTCGACGCCGATGTAATGCACGCGGCACTTGGCTGCCGGAAAGCCACCAGCAAGCGCCTTGCGTCGAATAAAGTCTGACACGCAGAGAAAAACGGCGGCCCGCTTCTGCAGCTCGGCGCGGTGCGCCAGGAATTCCAGGCCGCGTAGCTCACGGCGAAGCTTCTGGTCGGGCTGCGTCTCGATGCCGCCATGCAGCGTAACCACCAGCGGCAGGCGAGTCGCACGCTGTAGCGGCAGCGCCAGCCCGGCATCTTCCGCGAAGTGAGAGTGCAGCACGGATGCTTTAACCGCCTGCGCCTCGCGGTGAAACGCCGGAGCGACGCCGGTCAGCTTGTAAATTTCCTTGCGAAACCTTGATTGCGCGGATCGGTCCTTCGTCAGCAGAATAGGAGCGGGATGTACCGGGAGAGAGGGCGAGTAGGGCGCGAGCCCGATGTGCCTGGGTAGGTATCGCTCCAGGTGGCTGGTCTGGGCCTGGATGAAAGTCTGCGTGGCTGGCAGCACATTATTTGTAAAGATCAGGGCTGTCTTCACGCCGTTCCTTTCACGCCAAAGAGCTGGCGGTATGCCTGCCTGGCTTTTTCCGCGCCAAACTCTTCCTCCACAAGCGCATGGGCAAGTCGTGCTCTTGCCTGGCGGGTCGAAAGATCGCGCAACTGCTCGATCTTCTCTCCGAGGTCTCCGGCGTCGCCACTCCGGAAAAGCGCACCGGCGCTTCCCCCTGCGCTGATCTCCGCATGCACAGGCAGGTCACTGAGCAGAACCGGCAGGCTGTAGGCCATGGCCTCCAGGGGGCTCAATGGCAAACCTTCCGGGCCAAGCGACGGCATCACCAGCAGGTCGGCCGCGCGAAAGAACGGAGCCGGCACCGCCTGGAAGCCGACGAACTGCACCGGCATGCCGGCAGCAAGCTGTTCCAGTTCCGCCTGGGCCGGTCCGCCACCCACCACCGTCAATTCCACATCGTGGAGTCGCTTCATCGCTTCCAGTATCAGGTGGACGCCCTTGTAGCGCTCCAGGCGTCCGACGTAGAGCAGGCGCAGCGTCCGGCCGTCCTGTTCGGGCAGGTGCATGCGCGGGATCTGGGCCACCCAGTTCCGGATCACGGTGATGATGCGCGCCGGCAGATAGGGCGCCACATCCTGTTTGACAGTTTCAGAAACACACACCACGCGCGATGCAAATCTGGAACAAACACGACAAAGCCACCTGGGATAAAACTTGTGCGGCTGCCGGTACCAGCGGTAAGCCTCGACATCAAACGTGCCGTGCCGGGTACAGATGACCCGTCTGCCAAGCAAACGCGCCCAGGGAGCAAAAATCGTGTCGAGGTAACCATTCAACTGGAGCGTGTCGATCCCGTAGTAGAGAAAAATCAGCGGGAGCAGCAGGGCAGTGACGGGAAACCGAAGCGGTTTCGGAAGCTCGGGCATCGGCAGAACGTGCACGCCCATCGCTTTGAGTCTCCGGCGCAACTCTGGTTGCTGTGTCAGCACGTGGAGCTCCGCTCCGTCCTCCAGGAAGCCTGCCAGGCCCGTGAGGTAGTGCTCAACGCCGCCAAATGTTCCGCCGAGACTCACTATCAGGATGCGGGGACTCTGATGAACCACGAAGTTCCCTTTCGCTGTCTTGCTGCTGCTCTTGGCTGATCTGAGTTACAAAAACGGCCACACTGAAGCATCACCATAACATCTGGAGCGCCCGGCGCTGGCGCTTTCTACCGCTCGAGACTTAGCCGATGCAGAATGCCGCATTCCATCGGATCTAACACCCCGGGCAATGGGGTCCCACTTTAAATGTTGCAGAATATTGAGCATGGCGCTCGTAATCCAGAAAGCCGCGCGGAGGCGACGCAAGGTTTATCCAGCGACCCTGCTGAAACTCTGCGCCGGATTGTTCTTGCTCATGCTTGCCCGCGAAAGCATTGCCGTGCAAATGCCGCAGACCATCAGCAAGCAGGACGACCCCGCCATCTTTCACGTCGGCGACTACAGGGCTGTCTCTCCGCGTATCACGCAGGCAGATGCAGCCTTTCGAGCAGCCTCATCCTGGGTTGCGACACACGGGCAAGGCGCAATCCTCGACCTGGGCTCGCGACGGTGGGAGGTATGCAACGATGGCGCGGGCTGGGTACTGCCGCAGGCGCCGGATCATCAAGGGGGCTTGAGCATCGCGGGGTCCGACGTGCAGGACGCTCAGTTGGTTCTCAGCTGCGCGGTGCATCGCGCGCATGGTCCCGAAACACTCGTCGGTGAACTCTCCCAGGCATTTCTCTGGCAGCCCACGCTCCGGCCTGCGCTTCTCAACACCTACCGCATGCACGATTTCACCCTCGAGATGCAGGGGAATGCCCAGGCCTGCATGGACATGCTTGGACTCGTCTACGTCGCAAGCTTTACCAACATCACGTGCAGCGGCGCTGCTGGCCCTGACCACGGCATCCGCTTTGGCGACCACCTGCATCCGGCAGAGGCCTGGTCCTTCCAGACTTTTCTCACCAACCTGGAGACTACCCCCGGGGCAGCACAGGGAGCAGGCGCCAGGGTTCGCGCCGACGTCTCGAACGGCAGTGTGCAACTTGAGATTGAAGACGGCGGCACTGGCTACTCGCACGCAACACGCGCTTGGCTGATTGGCTATGGCGTCCACTCTGAGCCGTGTGCTGTGACCCCGCCGCTTGCTGCCACCATTCAGAACGCAAGCGGGCAGACTGGTCCCGATGCGCGCGGACGCATCACCGCCATACGCGCAGAAGGAGTGGCGCAGGGTTGCAAAGGGCCTGCCTGGGTTGCGGTGTATGACCCCGTGTACCCCGTTCGCTACGGCATCCTGCTCGATAACTGGACCGATTCCACCGCCTACGATCTGCAACCCGACAGCGGGTATGCCGCGGCCCTGTGGCTCAATTCCTCCAGCGACGTGATGGTTCACACGCACCCTTGTTGCGGTATGCCTCTGGAGATTCGCGACTCCGGCACCAACACCTGGCTCGGCACTGAGCTGGATAGCCCTGCACATTACGGCTTTGTGTTTGACCGGGCAGCGTCGCCATCTCTTTTCGGTACCAACTTTTTCTGGAACACGTTGCTCCCCGGCAGCTCCGGCTATCTGCTTGGACCAGACGTGAAGTACGCCACGTTCTCCGGCGGCAACTGCACCAACCTGCAGGACGCAGGCGGCTATCATCAACTCGTTCTGCCGGAAGGTCCGATCGATGCCGGCACCTCCACGCCGTATGGCGTCTCGCTTTACGGCGAACGCCCATGTGTGTCCGGCGCCACAGGAACCGACCTGGTGGCAAGACCGCAACCAGCCACTCGGCAGGAAACCGGCTCTGCCCGGTACACGTTCGCCATCTCGGGTCGCGAGTCCAGGGTCGCTCCAGGTGCCTGCCTGGTTCTGCAGCGAAAGCTCACCCGGCCCGCACAAAACGTTTCTGTGCAGATCACTGCGGAAGGCGACCCGGGCGACAGCTTCACATGGGACGCTTACTTGACCGGAAATGAAACAGTGGCGCTGCGGCTCTGCAACCGCGGAACCGTCCCGGCAGCAGCACGCGCAGGCACTTTTCATGTGTACCTGATGTCACAGTAAGTATTCTGCGGCACCCTGGTTTCAGAAGTCTCATCGACACCTTGAAAAGGGTTGCCCATGGTAAGGTCTGTTAAATTGATACTTCGTAGCCACAGCACAGATTCCGGGCGCTTTGTAATGGAATCTACACTTAACATAAGGATACGTGCTTGTCACAAGGGATAGCTCCGCATGCTCAAGGCACGCTAACGCTGCTTGATATCTGGCTTGTACTCAAGCGTCGGGCACGTCTCATCTTCGGTATCTTTTTTGGCCTCATCGTCCTTTCTCTTCTGTTCTGCCTTATAAGCCCTCGCTACTATCAGGCGACCAGCCAGGTGCAGGTCCAGAAGCAGAGCGCGGATGCGCTCAATCTCGACAACCTCGCTGGTGGCGCGGTCACCGGTTCGGATGCTCTTGAGAGCGGCGTCGACATCCAGACGCAGGCAAACATATTGCAGTCCGAAACACTTGCGCTGCAGGTGATCCGCGCGCTCGATCTCGAGCACACGCCGGAATACAGGATGGCTGGTATCCCGCCAAAAGGCAGCGGACCTTCCATCGAAACCTCGCCTGCGCGGACTGCCCACGCCATCGCCGTGTTTCGCCGCAACCTGGCGGTGCTGCCGATCGTTGGCACAAAACTCGTCAACGTGAGCTATGTCGATCGCGATCCGGCTCGGGCAGCCGCGGTCGTCAATCTGCTGGTGCAGGACCTGATCGAGTACACCTTTCAGAACCGCTATCAGGCAACGGCCGCTACCTCGGCCTGGCTCAGCGATCAACTGGCAGACTTGCGAAAGCAGAATGAAGAACTGCAGGCCAAGGTCGTCGCCATGCAAAAGCAGACCGGTATCTTCTCCACCGGCGACGTGGATGCGCAAGGCAAGGGACAAAGCTACAGCTCCACTCTCGACCAGTTGCAACAATCCACCACCGCCCTCGCGCAGGCTCAGTCAAACCGCGTACTCAAGGGCGCAATCAACGACGTCGTGCAGAGTGGCGACCCCGAGGCCATCTCCAACCTGAGCGGCACCACCATGGCGAATGCTTCGCCAGGAGTTGCGAATTCGCTCTCGCTGCTTCAGGGTCTGCGCTCGGAAGAGTCGGCCACGGAGCAGGCGCTGGGAAAAGCGCGCAGCGAGTACGGCCCGCAGTACCCCGACCTGATCGCGCTTGAGGCATCCCTCAAGTCCATCCGGCAGTCCATTCAATCCGAGACAGCACGCATCGCGCAACGCGCCGCGTCGGACTACCAGATCGCCAGGATTACTGAAGAGCAGACGCGTGCAAGTCACGAGGCTCTGCTGCGGTCGGCCAATACCCTCAACGATCGAACCATCGATTACGTGATCATCCGGCAGGAAGCAGAGCAGAGCCGCTCGCTGTATGAGGATCTTCTTCGCAGGCTCAAGGAAGCGGGCATCCTCGAAGGGATGCACTCGTCGAACATCACGGTCGTTGACAAGGCGCGGACGCCAGCCGTTCCATCCAAGCCCAAACGCTCCATCATCGTGGCGGGCGCTGCCGGGGCCGGTCTCGTTCTTGGCTGCCTTCTTGCCTTCGTTCTTGAAGGCTTTGACGACAGTGTTCAGACTGCGTCCAATCTGGAACAGCTCGTCGACGTTCCGCTCCTGGCAAGCCTCCCGCGCTTGCAGGGCTATGCCCGGGCATCAACTGGTGAAGGCACGGTCGAGACCCTCGCGAACCCAAAGGGCCCCTATTCCGAGGCCATCCGCCTCCTGCGCTCTGCCCTGCTGCTTGCTCATAGCGGCAAGCCTCCCCAGGTAATTGCCCTTTCCAGTGCCAGCACCGGCGAAGGCAAGACCACGGTAGCGCTCAACCTTGCCGCCGCGTTCGCTCAACAAGGGCGCAAGGTGCTTGTGGTCGAGGCTGACATGCGACGGCCGGTGCACGGCAAGCGCTTCGGCCTGGATGGAGCAGAAGGCCTTTCCACCATGTTGGCCGACCAGGCTGCTCCGAGCGCCATCCGTGCTTTCCCGCTCAACGCACAAATCGACGTTCTGCCAGCCGGCCCCATCCCTCCGTTCCCCGCCGACCTGCTTGAGTCCGTACGCATGGAACAACTGCTGCACGAATGGCGGCAGCGCTACGAGGTCATTCTGCTGGACGGCTCCCCGGCCATCCCGGTCGTCGATGCTCTGGTGCTTGCCCGTCTGGCAGACTTCTCACTCTTTGTCGTTCGCAGCGGTTTCGGTCGTCGCCGCACAATACGGCTTGCCATCAGGCTCCTCACCACGACCTCGCCGACGCGGCTTGGCTTGGTTTTGAATGGCGTACCAGGAAAGCCGGATAGCTATTACAGTACCCAGACGCAGGGTTAGGGACGTATATCGATGAAAGTGAATAAGAGCCTTGTCGCTTTGTTTCTGGTGACGCTCCTTGCATCCGCGTCGCCATTGCTTTCCGCGCAGCAGCCGGATCCTGCTTCTTTGCTGATCGGGCCGGGCGACGAGTTGCACATCCTGGTCTTTCAGAAGCCGGAGCTTGAGCAGCATGTACGCGTCACCAACGCCGGGACTATCCCCGCGCTTCTCGCCGGCACGGTGTCCGTCCAGGGACTGACGCCGGGCGAGGCCGCCTCCTTGATTGAGACGCGCCTGCTGACGGGCGGCTTCCTCTTGCACCCGCATGTCACGGTGGCGGTGGACCAGTTTGCAACGCAGAGCATCTTTGTCCTGGGCCAGGTCCACACTCCCATGGCGCTTGCCTCCCCGGTACCGCGTACCGTCCCGGAGGTGCTTGCTCAGGCTGGCGGGCTCACCGAAGTCGCGTCCTCCCGGATCACCATCCAGCGCCATGCGGGGGGAGCCCTGCTTACCTACCAGAACACGAACGATGCTGAGAAAGCCCTGAACCAGAACATCCTGGTATATCCAGGAGACACCGTCTTCGTCGCGCGGGCTGCGCTGGTCTACGTGCTTGGCGACGTGGACAAGCCGGGAGCCTATGCCATGACGGACAATCATGGAACGCTGACCGCGCTTGAGGCGCTGACCTTTGCAGGTGGCGCTCACCCCACCGCTTCCCCTGCCCACACAACCCTGGTGCGCAAAACCGCCGACGGCCAGCACTCCACCACGCTGATCTCTCTGGACGCGATGCGCAAGGGCAAGGAGCCTGACATCCCGCTCGAATCGGATGACATCCTCTATGTGCCTTTCAGCAACTGGCGCAATGTCGCTGTCGGCCTTCCAGGCATTCTTGCCCAGGCTGGTTCGGCAGCCATCTACGCGGTGCACTAATGGCCTCCGCGCCACTGTCGCAAGCCGCGTTTGAGGATCCTTCCTCCCTCGTGGACGCGACGCCGATCAGCGCCCCGCGCAAGGCGCTTTCCAGCTACGCCCTCACGTACCTTGTCCTGTTCGGGCTGCTCTTCCTTGCTGTCAGCGGCGGTTTCTCCTTTGACACGCCCGGGGTGAAAACCGACGCAGGCTTCGCGCCGGATGAACGGAATCTCGAGATTGTTCGCACCCAGGGCGACGATCTTCGCCGCATCATCGAAACCGTGCTGTTCCTTCCCGCCCTGCTCTACCTCATCTATCGCAACAAGGACAAGGTAATCGCGGGCTCGCGCGACATGAAGATCTTCCTGGCGATGCCAGTACTTGCGATCGCCTCTACTCTCTGGTCGCAGATGCCGGTGCAGACCTTCCGCAGCGGCATATACCTCCTCATCAACACCCTTTTCGCGATCTATTTCGTCGCAGTCTATGATCCGGACGAGCAGATGGAGATACTTGTCCTGCTCGGCCGCTTCTTCCTCGTCGCCAATATCCTCTTCTCGCTTCTGGTCCCCAAGTACGGCATCGAGCGCGAGATCAGCGGCATCGTTACGTGGCAAGGCATCTGCCTGCATAAAAACATCTGCGCCTATGCAACCGTGTTTCTGGCAGCCCCGGTCTTCTTCCAGAAACTACGTGGCACGCTCGACACCTTGGGGCGCATCGTCTACGTCGCTTTGAGCCTGTTCGTGGTCTACATGACAGAATCCCGTACAGGCTGGATTCTCTGCGGCGCCTTCTGCGCCCTGCTGGCCTTCTTCTGGTTGCAGCGCAAGTTTCGTTCCTATGACGCGCTGGCGCTTCTGCTTACGATTGTGGTGGTGGGCAGTCTGGCGGCGTGGTCCGTGTATGGCTTGCTTCCGATTTTTTTCGTTGCCATCGGCAAAGACCCGACACTCTCAGGCCGTACGGATATATGGCAGGCTGTGTTCCGTTCTGTAATGAAAAAGCCCCTGCTTGGTTGGGGTTATCACGGTTTCTGGACAGGTCTTACGGGTGAGTCCGGGGTCATCGCAGCAGAGGTTCTTTGGAATCCCGGCTTTGCCCATAGCGGTTACTTGGAGACGTGGCTGGATGTCGGCGCGGTCGGTCTCGGCATGGCGCTCTACACATTGGTCCGCGGACTGTTACAGGGCGCGCGCTGCCTGCTCGATGGCGGTGCACCGTACATCGAGTGGTGCTTCACTACCTTGGTCCTTACGGTCATCATCAACATCGACGAAATCTCTCTTCTCGGCTCCCTGCAACTGGAATGGACGCTTTTCATCACTTCCTGCGCCTTGCTGCTCCGTGAAAACCGCAGGTTGAATGCGATGGCAGTCCGCTAGTTCGCCGCACTACCGGCCCGGCAGCACGCACGACTCCTGCTCCTGATCAAGGGCTTTCCCCGCACAAATGCCCAAGCCGCAGGCTTCGCATAGCGCGTGCGACCGCGCGAGCGACCAACAGCGCAGGCGATCGCTCCATGGAAGCTTCTCGGCCTGCTTCCAGTTCGGACTATCTGTAACTCTGGCTAACGGCCACACTCGCAGTAACCGATAGAGACAGCGACAGTAATGCGCGCGCCCCGCCATCTGGTTACCAGTGCAGGGCTAAAGGGAACCCCGGCTGTGCCAGGGGCAAATATTCACACGCAGCCGCGTTCAATGGTCCTTTTTACCTTGTTTGTACTTGCCTTCGAAAAAGCTCCCTGCTACTTTCGCCGTGCCTTAAACCCGGCAAAAAGATTACCCAGCTTTACAGAACATCATCTTGGGCGAGCGACGATGAAGCGCGCGCCTCCGGATCGATGCAGGTCCGCTTCCTCCATGAACGGGTGTACTGCACGAAATCGCTGGTTCACACGGGTGCTGCTGTTGCGGCTCCCGGTGTATGGACGCACCCTGAGCTCTGATGAAGGCGAACGCAAATGGAACGTGTTGCAATTGGGCATATCTCAGTGGATTCATATGCGAGCGACGCCTTAGTCGCCAGCCTTCTCGAGAAGGCCTTTACCTCGGAACGCACACACCTCGTTGCAACCATTAATGCGCAGTTCTATGTGCTCTCTTCCCGGGAAACACCTTTCCGCGAATGCTTGAGACGCGCTGAGTTTCTGTGCGCAGACGGCATCTCCATCGCGCTGGCGGCGCGCTGGCTTTCCAACCAGTCCATTCAGCGCACCCCCGGCGTCGACCTCATAGGTAGGCTCTGCAAAGCAGGAGCCGCGCAAGGACTACGCGTCTTCTTCCTCGGCGGCAAGCCCGGCTCTGCGGATGCCACGGCGCACATACTCAAGGCAGAGAATCCCGGGTTGCACGTCGCCGGTGTGTGCTGTCCCGCGTTCGGCTTCGAGCGCGATCCGGAACAACTGCAATCTGTACTGTCCGAGATCAAGGCTGCTCAGCCCCACATCGTCTTCGTCGGCCTGGGTGCTCCAAAGCAGGAACACTTTATCGACGAATACCTCCGCTTTCTCCGGGTTCCCGTTGCGGTGGGCGTAGGCGGGAGCTTTGAAATGCTGTCCGGCCAGCTTCGGCGCGCTCCTTTGTGGCTGCAGTCCATCGGGATGGAATGGTTCTTTCGCTTTGCCCAGGAACCCCGTCGTCTATGGCGTCGTTACTGCATCGGCAACGCCGAGTTCCTGTGGATCGTATGGGGGCACTACTGGCGCAGCCGGCGCTTGGAGACACAAGCCCAGATGCTGGAGCCGTAGTGTTGCCCAGGCAGGTTTAAGAGGGACAGTTAGCCTGCATATACCAAGCTTCCTAGCCTGCTGGTCAGCATCGACAGCGCTGAAGGGATGCCATGCAAGATCCTGTCAACAAAGTTCCCAATCCACTTTCAAGTCGACAAGTTGAATCGCTGGGCCCGGCCTCGATCCCAAGGCTGGGCTTGCTGCTCGCACTGCTGCTGGCCTGCTTTCTCTATCTCGGGCCCTGGTTTACCTACTGGTCTCTGCATAAGTGAGCGAGACTGCTGTGCTCCGCAAGCCGAACCAGGGCTCCATGCGGGACTGCTGGCGTTATCTGCCTTGCAGGCGCAACGCCCCCAGGGCTTGCGAGTCTGGCAGGTCGATAGCTCGGGCATCCCGGCATTGCAAAGAGATCGCAGCCGGAAGACCCAGTGCCCACCGCTGCCGCCGCCCGGGCTCAGCTCCCACCGCAAACCGGCAACGCCTCAGGCTGTAGAGTTCTTCCATGACCTCCCCGCTTTGATCGACCCACCCAGCAGTCGTGATCAGGAACCACCCGCCCGCACCACCACACCCACCCATCTGCTACGATTCCCGAACGATGCCGGCAGCAAACGCACAGGGCAGTGCGCGGACACAACTTGTCCGCACCCGCCTGTCTCGACCCATCCTCCGCCGGTGCTTCCTTCCTGCCGCCCTTGCCGCGGCACTCGCACTACCCGCGCCTGCTGCGGAACTCCCCGACGCCGCTCTGAAGTCCGCAACCGCCCTCGTCCATCAAGGCCAGTACGACGCGGCTATCGCCGAGCTCACCCGCGACACCCGCCAGTACCCCGCGGACCCGCGTTTTCCCACCGTCCAGGGCGTCGCCTACTCCCTCAAGGGCGACACCCCCCACGCCCTCACGGCGCTCCACGCCGCGCTGCGCATCACCCCCGGTTTCCCGCCCGCGCTCAGGGCCGAGGCCCAGATCCTCACCTCCGCGCACAGGCCCGAAGCCATTCCCGTGCTCCTGCAGATCCTCAAGGCTGCCCCTGGCGACAACACCGCCCGCGAGATGCTCGCACTCGAGCAGGCCCGTGCCAACGACTGCCCTGCTGCCATCCCCAACTTCCGCGCCCTTTCCGACAGCCTCAACACCCACCCCGACTCGCTCACCCGCTACGGCGGCTGTCTCTTCTCCACCGGCAACTACGCAGAGGCCGCCACTGTCTTCGCGCGCGCCGCCACCCTGCTCCCCTCCAACCCCGGCATCCTCTACGACCAGGCGCTGAGCCAGGCGCACGTCGGGCAAAACAAAGCCGCCCTCGCCACCCTCGCGCCCGTGCTCGACTCCACCACTGACCTCGACACCCTCACGCTCGCCTCCGACACCGCCGAAGCGGACGGCGACACCCCGCAGTCCGTTGCCCTGCTGCGCCGCGCCATCGTGCTCGACCCTCGACTCCCCGACTCCTACGTCCGCTTCGCCGAGCTCTGCATGCTGCACGAGTCCTACCAGGCCGGCATCGACATGGTTTCTTCCGGACTCACCCGCCTGCCCACCAGCTACTCCCTGTTCCTTGCGCGCGGCATGCTTTACGGCGGCAAGGGCGACTACGCTCACGCCGAAGCCGACTTCCACTCCGCCGAACTGCTCGACCGGCAGCACGGCACCGCATCCTATGGTGTCGGCATCATCCAGGCCCAGGCCGACCACCCCGAGCAGGCCCTCGCCACCGCCCGCGCAGCCCTCCAGGCCCACCCCGAGGACCCGCAGCTCAACTTCCTCGTCGCCCGCCTGCTCGCCGACAGCGGCGCAAAGCCCGGCACCCCCGCCTTCACCGAGGCAAAGGACGCCGCCGCCAAAGCCGTCCGCCTCAGCCCTGGCTTCCTGCCCGGTCGCAACCTGCTCGCCAAGATCGACATGCTCAACAGCAACCCCGCTGCCGCCGTGGCGCAATGCCGCGCGGCACTCGCCATCGACCCCTCGGATGAAGCCGCCACCTACCGTCTGCTTCTCGCCTCCCGTCAGGTGGGCGACACCGCCACCGTGCGCGAGCTGGCAGGCCGCGTCGCCGAGCAGCACCAGCACGCCCGCGAAGACGAAACCAGGCGCCTCCGCTACCGCATCGTCGAGGCCGGCAGCACCGCCTCCGCGCCTCCGGGCGCCCCGGCACCCTAACCGATTACTAAGCCCAACCGATCACCAGCAAGATGTCGCCGCGATGCCTGCCTGCCCCGCAAGCCACCTCGTGCCAACGGGCTTGCGCCTCACGGGGTTACTCCCGAAATACGGCCCACCCACACGCAGCAGGACGCACTGGGCCGCGCACCTCGCCCGCGCCTCCAACTCGGGCGAATCCAATGTCGGCTTTGCCCTCCGTCCGCCGCTCTCGCGTCGCCCGCGCTCAGGCTTGACGCACCTCTCAAGCCGTAACTAAAAAAATGCACATTCCTGTTGACATCCCTGTTTGAGCCTCCCTACAGTTCTCGCCGAGTCGACGGGCTTTACTTTCGCGACTCAAACTTTTGATTGATGACTTACCAGTAAACATAGGCAGTAAACGTTTTCGTACCATCGACTTTCTCGGAGAGCCATACATGATCCGCTTCCGCTTCATCGCAAGAACTGCTGCCCTTTTCCTCTTTCTTTTGCTTGGAGGGACGGCCGCTTTCGCCCAGTTCTCCAGCGGTATCGAGGGCACGGTGCACGACAGTTCTGGTGCCGTTGTTTCCGGCGCCCAGGTCTCCATCACGGACACCCGCCTCGGCGTAACCAAGACCGCAACCACCAGCGACTCCGGCTACTTCCGCATCGACGCCATTGCCGCTTCCAACTACACCATCCAGATCAGTGGAGCGGGCTTCGACGCGTTCAAAGAAAACAACCTCACCCTTCAGGTCGGCGAGATCCGCAACCTCGAGCCGGTACTTAAAATTGGTTCGGCCGCGACCACCGAGGTCATCGTCTCCGCGCCTCAGGCCTCCCTGAACCTTTCAGCTGCCGCCACTGGCTCGGTCATCTCGCAGGAGACGGTCAGCGTTACCCCGCTCGGCGGCCAGAACGTTTATGGTCTGACCAGCCTCACGCCCGGCGTCACGGGCAGCGGCACCAACTCCACCGATAACTTCACGAACGAGTACGCGATCAATATCAACGCAGCCGGTCTTCGTCAGGAAGAGAACGGCTACCAGATTGACAACGCTTACACTGACACGCCCTCGCGTGCCGGCGGCACCTCGATCTCGCCCAATCCCGAGATCGTCGACTCCATCAGCATCCTGGCCAACAACTTCGACGCCGGCAAGGGTCGAAACGGTGGCGCCACGGTCGACGTTTTCACCAAGTCCGGTTCCAACAAGTTCCACGGCACCGGCGACTATTACTTCCTTAACAACAACCTGACCACGCGCACCGAGTTCCAGAGCACCGTGCCGACCTTCAAGCGTCAGGAGATGGGCCTCACCGCCGGTGGTCCCATCTTCAAGAACAAGCTGTTCTTCTACGGGGCCATCGACGTGCTGCGCTCCAGTGCCGTCAGTGCCAGCGCCTATACCGTGGAAACGCAGGCCTTTGACCAGTGGGCAGCCGCCAACCTTCCCAACAACCTCGCCACCCAGATACTCGCGCTTGCGCCGCCTCTGGTGTATCCCACCACGGGCCTGCTGACCGCCAGCCAGGTCATCGCCCAGACGCCCAGCTACTTCCCGCTGCCGGCTAACCTGCCGGCTAACCTGCCGATCCTCGGTACCGCCAACATCAGCTACTCCGTTCCAAAGAATGCCTACCAGTACAGCGTGCGTGGTGACGACTACATCGGCCTCAATGACCGTGTGTATGCCGAGTTCATGCGCACCTACGATACCTCGGTCAGCGCCACGCCCCGTGCCTACCTGAACTACGACCAGGCCAACAGCTCTGACTTCGCCAACATCGACTGGACCCACACCTTCAACTCCCACCTGCTCAACGAGGCGGGTGCCAACATGATCCGTCCCTTCGGTTCGGATCTCCCGACCCCCGGCGACGCCATCCCCTTCATCAACGTCACCGGCCTTACCGGCTTCGCCAACTGGGGCCCCGGCAATTTCACCCAGACGACCGTCGGCTGGCGCGATGTGCTCAGCGCCACCGTCAAGACGCAGACCATCAAATTCGGCTTTCAGCAGGACAACATTCGCGAAGTTGATTCGCAGAGTGGCGCCTTCGATCGCCCCACTTACAACTTCAACAACATCCTCGACTTCGTGCAGGACGAAGCCACCTCGCAGAGCGCTACGCCGGTCAGCCTCTTGACCCACGAGGAAGCCCCCTACAATCGGCGCTACCGCGCCCTCGTAACCGGCATCTTCGTGCAGGACGACTGGAAGGTCACGCCGCGCCTCACGCTGAACGGCGGTCTGCGCTACGACAGCATGCAGAACTTCTTCGCGGTGCTGAGCCCATCGCTCACCAACTTCAACCTGGGTACCGGCGACTACAACGCCAGCGTGGCTAGCGGCACTGTAAACCTCGCACCCAACACGCATGTGCTCGACCACAGCATCTGGGATCTCACGCCACGTGTCGGCTTCTCGTATGACCTGTTCGGGAACGGGCGCACCGCGCTGCGCGGCGGCTATGGTGTGTTTGCCGATCAACCCCCGTACATCCACGTCACTGACATCACCGCCGGCAACCTGCCCAACTACTACTCGCCCTCCATCAGCGTGTACCAGGGTCAGCCCACGCCGACCTTCCAGCTCTGCTCCGCGCCGGTTGGCTTCACCGAGGCCTGTCCGGTAGTGAACACCGCCAACGTCACCCTCAATGCCAGCGGTGGTATCACGGGTCAGCGCGCCAACGTCGGCGGCTACTCGCCCGACTACAAGCTGACACAGGTCCAGCAGTGGTCGCTGAGCGTGCAGCACCAGTTCGCCAGCAACCTCATCATGGAGATCAACTACTCCGCCTCCACTGCGCATCACCTGCCTGTCTTTAACCAGGATGCCAACCGGTTCAGCGGCGATCTCGTCGTTAACAAGGGCGTGCTCACGCGCCTCAACCCCAACTTCGGCGCCATCACCTACGGCTCATCCGATGGCAACTCTGTCGGCCACTACGGTTCCGCTACCCTTACCCGCCTCATCTCGCACGGCTTCGCCATTCGCGGTATCTACACGATCGGCAAGGCACTCGACACCTTCAGTAACTCGGGCTCCCTCGATGGCGGCGCCATCACCACCAGCACCCAGCAGATCCTCAACGGCAACCTCAACGCCCAGTACGGTCGCGCCGACTTCGACATCCATCAGCAATTCTCGACTGACGGTACCTGGACGTTGCCCAACCACTTCTCCAACCGCATTGAGAAAAACATCCTCGGCGGCTGGCAGGCCGGTGGTCTCTGGCTCTTCCACACCGGTCTTCCCTTCACCGTCTACAACGGTGCGGGCTTCAATCCGGTCTTCAACGCTGCTGGCCAGGTCATCGCAAACACTGGCGGCGACTACAACGCAGACGGTTCCAACTACGACGTGCCCAACACGCCCAGCTTTGGACCCCACCTGTCCGGCCAGTCCCGCTCCAAGTTCCGCACCGGCCTCTTCCCGGCCTCTGCCTTCCCCACACCTGCACTCGGCACCGAGGGCAATTTGGGCCGCAATACCTATGACCAGCCCGGTTACAACAACTTCGACTTCACCATGGCCAAGCTGTTCACGACCAAGTGGTTCGGCGGTAACCGGCTCAACCTTGAAGCCAAGGCCGAGGCCTATAACCTCTTCAACCGCGTTAACCTTACTGGCGTCACCTCCGATCTTTCGTCCTCGCAGTTCGGTCAATCCACGACAGAACTGCAACGGTACACAGGCGGTCGCAGCGTCCAGATCCACATACGCGGCAACTTCTAAACCCGCGTAAGCTCCAACAGGCAAGCCTGCGCGCCGGCAGCAACCACTCCGGCGCGCACCGCTTCGCAATCTTGCCCCTCCCACGAATGCCACATGCGCGGATGAACGTATGCATGCTGCCGCCAGATTCGCCGTTTTTCCACACCTGTTTACCCTGGCGCTCATCGCCGGCATAACCCCCGGTATAGCCGCTACCCAGTCGGTGGCCCAGCAGCCCGCTACTACCTCCAGGCCGCGCCCGGACACGCCGCCTTCGCAGGCCAGCACCCTGCCCCGCGCCGCCACTTTCCCCCTGTCGCCGCAGTATCTGCAGCTGCAACAACGCCTCGCGCAGGGTTGGAACACCTGGGACGTCCACAGCGTCACCACGCACGTGCTGCTTCCCGATGGCATCGCCATTCACCTCGGCCTCAAGCACAACACCACCGAGTCCGGCGAAGCCTTCCTCGGCGACACGCTGATCGGCCGTCTTGATCCGCACGCAGAACAGGTTGTCCCCGGCCCGCACGCCTGGGACGGCGCCTACACTGATCTCAGCGTCACCTGGCACGGCCACAACTGGCGCGTCGAAAGCGCCCACTCCGGCCCGCAGGATCTCGTGCTCGTCGCAACGCCGCTCCCCTCTGGCACCACCACGGCCCTTCCGCCCACGCTCGCCATATCGGTCGATCTGCTCTGGAACCAGCCCGGTACCATCACAAAAACTCCGACCTACCTCGCCGCACGCACCCCTTCGAAGGAGATCCGCGTCTATTGCAGCTGCGCCGCACAGGATCAATCTGTAACGACCAAAGCGACAGTAGCAAAACCAAGCGCAACCCTCCCCGTCACCTCGCCCTATTTCGCCGCCGACTTTAACCAGCCCATCGTCATCAGCACCGGCCAGCCGCGCTCACTCGCCGAGGCACGCGCCATTCTCGAGCAGCAACACAACGCTTATACCCGCTCCCTCACTGTCGACCCAGATACGCAGCCCATCACCGACGCGATCCAGACCACGCTCGGCTGGGACACCATCTACGAGCCCGAGGCGCAACGCGTCATCTCACCCGTCAGTCGCATCTGGAGCGTTGACTGGGGCGGTTACGTGCTCTTCGATTGGGACACCTTCTTCGCCGCCACCATGGCTTCGACCGGCGACCGCGATCTCGCCTACGCCGACACCATCGAGACCCTGCGCGAGTCCACCGACCAGGGCTTCGTCCCCAACTATGCCCGCGGCGGCAACTGGAAAAGCTTCGATCGCTCCGAGCCCCCGGTCGGCGCCATCACGGTCCTCGGCCTCTATCGCAAATTTCACGACCTCTGGTTTTTAGAGCAGTGCTTCCCCGCCCTGCTCAAGTGGAACCAGTGGTGGGCCGACCATCGCGACATCCAGGGCTATCTCGCCTGGGGCAGCGACGGCAACAACCCGCCCGGCAACCTCGACGACAACTCACGCGGCACCGGCAAAGGCGCCATCCTCGAGTCCGGCCTCGACAACAGCCCCATGTACGACACCGCCGCATACGACGCCGATAAACATGTGCTCGCCTTCGCCGACGTCGGCCTTATGAGCATGTACATCGCCGACTGCGACGCCCTCGCCACCATCGCAGACGAGTTACACCGCCCCCAGGATGCCCGCGCCCTGCGCGAGCGGAGCACGCGCTACACCCGCGCACTCCAGACCCTGTGGAGCCCCGCCGACGGGATCTTTCTCAACAAAGACCTGCGCACCGCGCAGCCGAGCCACCGCCTCTCGCCCACCAACTTCTACCCCCTGCTCTCGCGCACCGCCACGCCTGCCCAGGCTCACGCCATGATCACGCAACACCTGCTCAACCCGCAGGAGTTCTGGGGTGCGTGGGTGCTGCCTTCCATCGCGCGCAACGACCCCGCTTTCCCCGATCAGGACTATTGGCGCGGCCGCATCTGGGGGCCCCTCAACTACCTCGTCTATCTCGGCCTCGCCAACTACAACGAACCCGCAGCCCGCGCGGCCCTTGCACAAAAGTCCTACGACCTCTTCCTGAAAGAGTGGCGCGACCACGGGCACGTGCACGAAAACTACAACGCCACGCTCGGCACCGGCGATGACGTCTCCAACAGTGACCGCTTCTACCACTGGGGCGCGCTGCTCGGCTACGTGCAATACCTCGAAGCCACGCACCAGGCGCCCGCCGCTCCGTCGCCCGCTCCGCAACCCTGACGCGGCAGCACCCCCCTCAACATCAGTCACTTCCTCGCTAAAGGACACAGCATGCCGGTCTCCCGCTTCACCTCGCGCCACCGCTCGCTCACGACGCTTCTGCAGCGCGGCACCCTCGGCCCCGCACTCTTCTTGCTCGCCACCGCAAGCGCACAAGCGCAGCTTCCCGGCGCGCCGCCCACCCCACCAAAGCTCACCATTCAGCAAACCGCCACCGGCTTCACCGCCAACTCCTCCGCCGAGTCGATCGAAGTCACCGTCTGCCGCGACTCCGTACTGCATTTCGTCTCGCACGCCGTGCCCGGCTCCAGCGACGTCGGTGCCAAGCCCTGGATCCTGCCTCCGGCCGAGTCCTGCCCCGGCGCACACTTCACCGTCGACACCACGCCCGAAGCCGTGACTCTTTCCACCAGCGCCGTGCACCTCACGCTCAAGCTTGCTGATGGCATCCTCACCTACACCCTCGCCGACGGCACCACCCTGCTCAAGGAAGGCCGCAACCTCCCGCGCACCTACAAGCCGCGCGAAGTCAACGGCGACAACACCTTCGAAGTTCAGGCCCGCTTCTCGCCCGACGCGACCGAGGGTCTCTACGGCCTCGGCCAGCACCAGGGCGGCGTCTTCAACTATCGCGGCAACACCGTCGAGCTCGCGCAGAACAACACTGATGTCGCCATCCCCTTTCTCGTCTCCACCAGGGGCTACGGCATCCTGTGGAACACTGCCGCCTTCTCCTACGCCGACAACCGCTTCCCGCTCGAGTTCTCCTTCACCTCCAACGCCGTCAACGCCATCGACTACTACCTGATCCTCGGCCCCGAGATGGACCAGGTCATCCACCAGTACCGCAACCTCACCGGCCACACGCCCCTGCTCCCCGCCTGGGCCTACGGCCTCTTTCAGTCCAAAGACCGTTACATTTCCACGGAAGAGATCGTCAGCGTCGCCAATCGCTACCGTGCCGAGCACATACCGCTCGATGCCATCGTGCAGGACTGGTTCTGGTGGAAGAAAGAGGGCGATCCCGTCTTCAACGACAACTACCACGACGTTCCCGGCGACCTGAAAAAACTCCACGATGAACACATCCACGCCATGATCTCGGTCTGGGGCCTGTTCGATCCCACCTCCACCAACTACCAGCAGCTGCACGCACAGCACTTTGACGTGCCCGACGCGCACGTCTACGACTCCACCAATCCCGCCGCCCGCGACTTCTACTGGAAAAACCTCGCCGGCAAGCTGCTCGCGCAGGGCTGGGATGCCTTCTGGCTCGACAGCGCGGAGCCCGAGGAGTACTGGCCGCACCTCGGCGACGCCATCCTGCGCGACAAGCACATCGCTATCGGCAACGGCATGACCTACACCAACATCTTCCCGTTCCTCCATACGCTCGGCGTGCAGGAGCACTGGAAACAGGACAACCAGCAGAAGCGCGTCTATCTCCTCACCCGCTCCGCCTTCCTGGGCCAGCAGCGCGTCGGCGCTACCACCTGGTCGGGCGATGTCTACTCCAGCTACTGGGCGCTGCAGCACCAGGTCCCTGCCGGCCTCAACTTCGCCGTTTCCGGCATGCCCTACTGGACCACCGACATCGGCGGCTACCACCAGCCCGACCCCGGCAAGACCCAGTTCGAGCCCGGCTACCAGGACCTCTACGCCCGCTGGTTTGAGTACGGCGCCTTTTGCCCCGTCTTCCGCACCCACGGCCACCGCGATCACAACGAGTTCTGGACCTACAACCGCGTCGAGCCCATCCTGCTCAAGTACGACAAGCTCCGCTACCGCCTCATGCCCTACCTCTACTCGCTCGCGTGGCGCGTCACCAATGACGACTACACCATCCAGCGCCCACTCGTGATGGACTGGCGCACCGATCCCAAAGTCCGCGACATCGGCGACCAGTTCATGTTCGGGCCCGCGTTGCTCGTCAGCCCCGTGCTTGAGCAGGACGCCACGAAGCGGCGCCTTTACCTGCCCGCCTCGCCTATGTGGTACGACTTCTGGACCGGCAGCACCACGCCCGGCAACCAGTACGTCGAGGCCGACGCCCCGCTCGATCAACTCCCGCTCTACGTGCGCGCCGGCTCCATCCTGCCCATGGGACCCGAAATCGAATACACCAACCAGAAGCCCGATGCCCCCATCGAACTCCGCGTCTACCGCGGCGCCGACGGCGACTTCCAGCTCTACGAAGACACCGGCGACACCTACGCCTACACCAAAGGCCAGCACGCCATCATCCCCATGCACTGGGACAACGCCGCCAGCCAGCTCACGATCGGCGCCCGCACCGGCACCTACCCAGGCATGGTCGCCACCCGCAAATTCCGCGTGGTCTTCGTCGCCGCCAACCACGGCGCCGGACCGCTTGAAAGCAAAGATGCCGATCAGGAGGTGACCTACTCAGGCCAGTCCGTCTCCGTAAAACCTCGCTGATCCTCATGCACAGCCCAGGCGGGCGAGGGCCATTACCACCTCCCCGCGGCGAGTCACCCGGCAGTCTTGCTGCTGGCACAGCCTGAGCGGCAAACACAACGGGTGCCCCACATCTCGCCCCTGAGCTGTGGGGCACCACAAAACTCCATCCTCCTCACGCCCGGGCCAACTCACCGCTACCAACGACCGGCCATGTTTACAACCACCAAACCCGCAAGCGAAGATACTGAGCTATGCCGTGCAGACCTGCCGTCTCCCTCTGGCCGCCCGCCACACTCTGCACCACACTCTGCACCTTGGCCATGCTTGCACTCGCCACCCTCGCCTCGGCACAAACCCCCACGCCTGCTTCGCCCCCGCAGGCATGGGCTCCCAGCAGAACCCGCAAGCCCAGCCCGGCCAGGGCAGCGTCTCCACCGGTCTCGCGCAACCGGCCATTCTTGACAGCCAGCAACGCCCCATCACCGCTGGCGGTTTCGTTCCCACCGGCCCCATCGTCTTCAAAGACATCACCAAGCAATCCGGCCTCGCCACCTGGTCCCACCACATGGGTACCCCGCAAAAAGACCTCATCGTTGAGTCCATCGGCTCCGGCGTCGCCCTGCTCGACTACGACCACGACGGCTGGCTCGACATCTACCTCGTCAGTGGCTCCACCGCTGACGCCGAGTCCGGCAAAGCCACCCCGCCCCATGCGGCGCTCTTCCACAACAACCACGACGGCACCTTCACCGACGTCGCAGCGAAAGCCGGCGTCGCCAACGACCGCTGGGGCTTCGGCGTCGTGGTCGGCGACTACGACAACGACGGCTGGCCCGACATCTACGTCACCAACAACGGGGCGAACCGCCTCTATCGCAACAATCACGACGGCACCTTCACCGACGTTGCCGAAAAAGCTGGGGTCACCGTCGGCGGCTGGACCACCGGCGCCACCTGGGGCGACTACGACGGCGACGGCAACCTCGATCTCTACGTTCCCGGCTACGTCAAAATGTCCGAGCTCGCGAAGCTCTACGCCGCTAACTCCACGCCGCCCTCCTGCCAGTTCCGCGGCGTCAAGGTTATGTGCGGCCCGCGCGGCCTTCCCGGCGAGGCCGACCACCTATTCCGCAACAACGGCGATGGCACATTCACCGACCAGACCCAGCACGCCGGCGTCACCGATACCGGCCACTACTATGGCCTCGCCTCGCTCTTCGTCGACGTCAACAACGACGGCAAACCCGACCTGCTCGTCGCCAACGACTCCACGCCCAACTACCTCTACATGAACAAGGGCGACGGCACCTTCACCGACGCCAGCTTTGAAAGCGGCTACGCCGTCAACGAGAGCGGTCGCGAAACCGCCAGCATGGGCATCGCCGCCGGCGATCTCACCCACAACGGCCGCATCGACCTCTACAACACCACCTTCTCCGACGACTACAACCCGCTCTACCGCAACGAAGGCGATGGCAACTTCAACGACATCGCCCAGCAGGCCGGCATCGCCGAACCCACCATCCCCTTTCTCGGCTGGGGCACCGGCTTCTTTGACTACGACAACGACGGCTGGCTCGACCTCTTCATCGCCAACGGCCACGTCTACCCGCAGGCCGACGCGCAGCACTGGGGCACCACCTGGGCCCAGCGCCCGCTGCTGTTCCACAACACTCAGGGCAAGCTCTCGCTGGTCCCTCCCGTCGAGGGCACCGGTCTCGCCGTCGTGGTGCCCTCGCGCGGCATGGCCTCGGGTGACCTGTTCAACGATGGCCACATCGACGTCGTCCTCAACAACATGGACTCCGCGCCCACCCTGCTCCGCGACGTCGCCCCCGGCAGCAACCACTGGGTCGCCTTCCGCCTCGTCGGCGCCACTGCCACGCAGCCCGGCAAGCCCGCCAGCCCGCGCGACGCCATCGGCGCCACCGTCTGGGTCACGGCAAACGGTTTCCGCCAGCGCATGGATGTCACAGCCGGCGGCTCCTTCGCCTCCTCCTCCGACCAGCGTCTCCACTTCGGCCTCGGCGCCGCCACCACCATCGACAAGCTCGAAGTCCGCTGGCCCTCCGGCCACTCCGAGACCCTTACTCCCCCTACAAAGCTCGACCGCTTCTACACGCTGAGCGAGGGCAAGGGCGTCGCGGAGTAAGCGATCGCTCCAGCGCCCCCTCAGCCGTCGTACGGTAAGCACTCGCTTCACACAACTCATCCGAGCGCCCCTCACCACGCCGTCCGAGCAAACTCTGGCTTGGCCTCCACCCGCAACTCGTATCCGTGCAGTCCGCGCACCGAGGCGGCGTGCAGCACGCACCCATTCGCTGTTACAGTCCGTCTGCAGGCAAACGAAGCCGCCAGCGCCCAGCGGCGCCAAAAGCCCTCGAACAAACGGAGCAAGCCTTGAGCCTCATCTCACTCATTCTCATCTTCACCCTGTCCCTCGTGCCCGCGCCGTCCGGCCCGGCAAGCGCTCCGGCGCCGTCTCAGGCCACGCAATCCGCCGCCACCGCTCCGTTTGACCCCATCGCCGATGAAGCCCTTGCCGCCATGCGCGCACGTGCCGACGAACTCAAAATCGGCGGCGTCGCCATCGTCGCCTACATGCCTGGTGACACGCTCCAGTCCTGGAGCTCCAAGATGGTCGTCGTCGGCCGCTACAAGGACCTGCCCTCCGCCACCGACAAGGGCTCCAACCTCCTCGGTATCGTCTATGCCAAGGCCGCTGAAATGGCCGACACCCGCAAGGACAGTGGCTCGCAGGTGCGTCCTCCCATGACCGGCGAGTTCGGCTGGCAGGGAGGCGTCACTGCCCAGGGCAAAAACGGCTTCCTGATCGCCGCCTTCAGCGGTGGCAAATCTGAAGATGACGTGCAGGTTTCGCGCGCAGGCCTTGAGAAACTCAAGCAGCGCCTCTAACCATGACAAGCCGTACCGCGACGAGCGAGGTGCCGCCCTGGCAGCAGTACACACCCGGTCACCCTGCTGCTTGACGCCACCCCAGGCTCCCCGCCTGCGATGGACGCGCGCAGCTCGCGCCAACGATCACGCACAGGGCTGGCGCCAGACACAAGGGGCCGTAGCGACGCAGGGGACGCAACTCCGACGCAGCGTTCCCTCTGCTCAGGGCCGTGCTGCTCCACAACCCCGCGCCCACCCGACCACAACACTGCTGTAGGGGGTCCATGTTGCTTCGCTCTTGCTGTGCTTTCCAGCCGGCGCTTCCCCTGGCACTCCTCGGCGCCCTTCTTCCAGCCGCCGGCAGCCTGGCCGCCGCGCAATCCACGCCGCACCAGGATGCCCCGCAGCAATCCATCCCGCCACTGCCCGGCGACGGCAGCGGCGCGTTCCACACCCACCACTACCGCGACCTCTTCGCCGAGCAGGGCAAAACTCCCGCCGAAACTCACGCCAAAATCGAGCGCGCCTTCCAGCAGCTTTTCCACGGCGACGCCACTTCCGAGCGCGTCTACTTCGAGGCCGGCTCCAACGCCGACGGCCCACTCGCCTACATCACCGATTGGGCCAACAACGACGCGCGCACCGAGGGCATGAGCTACGGCATGATGATCGCCGTCCAGCTCAACCACAAGCGCGAGTTCGACGCCCTTTGGAACTGGTCCAACACCTTCATGCGCATCACGGACCCAGGCAATCCAAACGTCGGCTACTTCGCCTGGTCCATGAACACCGACGGCACCCCGCGCTCCACCGGCCCGCGCCCGACGGCGAAGAGTACTACGCCATGTCGCTGCTGTTCGCCGCCCGCCGCTGGGGCGACGGCGCGGGCATCTACAACTACCAGGAGCAGGCCGATACCATCCTGCGCGGCATGCGCCACCATCCATTGCTCACCGCCACCGGCCCGTTCCGCATCCATCCCGGCGATCAGCCCTTTCAATACAGCCAGACCCCGCTTCCCAGCCCCAACAACACCGAGCAGCAGCAGGCCGAGGCCAACCTCGCCATCGAAGCCCGCGGCGAACACAAGCCGTCCGCAACGACCGCCCCGCCGCCGCACCCCGCTCCTCGCCAAACCACCGCCGGCCCCATGCTCGAGGAAGAGCACACCATGGTCCGCTTTGTGCCCGATGTCGGCGCGGGTTTCACCGACGCCTCCTATCACCTGCCCGCCTTCTACGAGCTGTTCGCGCACTGGGGCCCAGCGGAAGACCGCGCCTGGTGGTCCAAAGCCGCCGATGTGAGCCGCGTTCTGTTCGCCACCGTCACCGGTCCACATACCGGCCTTTCGCCCGACCAGAGCAACTTCGACATGACCCCTCTGGTGCGGCACGGCGAACCCGTGCCTTTCTCCTATGACTCTTGGCGCACCGCCAGCAACTGGTCCGTCGACGCAAGCTGGTGGCACAAGGACCCCACCGAGACCGTGCTCAGCGACCGCATCCAGGGCTTCCTCATCGGGGAAGGCATCAGCACCTTCGCAGACCGCTACACCCTCGATGGCAAGCCCCTGTCCACCCGCCACTCCGTCGGCATGGTCGCGGCCACCACCGTCGCCGGCCTCGCCGCCACCCCCGGCGCGAACGAGCGCGCCTTTGTGGAAGAGCTCTGGCGTACCCCCATCCCGGTCGGCGAACAGCGCTACTTCGATGGCATGCTGTATCTCATGAGCATGCTTCACTGCAGCGGGCAGTTCCGCATCCTTGAGTCCGAAACGGCCGCCACGCAACCCGCCGACCCTTCCATCGCCCGACACGGACAGCCATGAGCCCGGCGTCGCCCCCGAGCGCCGCCGCAGCGCGACTGCTCCGCGCCTGCTTGCGCCCGCCCGCTCAGGCCTGCATCCACAGCGGCAGGCATGCCCACGGCCGATCGCTCCCCGCCCTGCTCTGCCTCCTGCTGCTGCCCGCACTGCTGGTAGCAGCAGCGCACACAACAGCAGCACAGTCTTCCGCCGCCGCAACCGCCCCGGCGACCCTGCCTGCCACCCTGCCGCAGCTCGTCGACATCACCGCCAAAACCGGCATCACCTTCCAGCACCTGTCCACCCCCGACAAGCGCTACATCCTCGACTCCATGAGCGGCGGCGTCGCCCTCATCGACTTCGACCGCGACGGCTGGCCCGACATCTACTTCACCAACGCCCCCGACGTCGAGACCCCGCCGTCCAGCGCCGCTGGACCCACTGGCGCAGTGAAAGCGCGCAACGCCCTTTACCGCAACAACCACGACGGCACCTTCACCGACGTCACCGCGCGCGCCGGCATCGAGTACCCCTGCTGGTCCATGGGCGCCGTCGTCGGTGACTACAACAACGACGGCTGGCCCGATCTCCTCGTCTCCTGCTTCGGCGGCGTCGTGCTCTATCGCAACAACGGCAACGGCACCTTCACCGACGTCACTGTCGCGTCCGGCCTCGGCATCGACAGGGGCTGGGCCACCGGCGCCGCCTTCGGCGACTACGACAACGATGGATTCGTCGACCTCTTCGTCCCGCACTACGTCGCGCTCGACCTCAAGGATCTGCCCGCCCTGGGCTCCAAAAAGACCTGCACCTACCACGACATCGCCGTACAGTGCGGCCCGCGCGGCCTCCAGGGCTCGCCCGACAGCCTGTACCGCAACAACGGCAACGGCACCTTCACCGACGTCTCTGCCCATTCCGGCGTCGACGATCCGCACCACTATTTCGGCCTCACCAGCGTCTGGTCCGACTGGAACGACGACGGCAGGCTCGACCTCCTCGTTGCCAACGACGGCGAACCCAACTACCTCTACCGCAACGACGGCAGTGGCCAATTCACTGACGTTGCGCTCGAAGCCGGCATCGCTCTCTCCAACGATGGCTCCGAGCAGGCCAATATGGGCGTCGCGCTCGGCGACTACCTCCACACCGGCCGCTTCTCCGTCGCCATTACTCACTTCAGCGACGAATACACCACGCTCTTCCGCAACGACGGCAAGCTCTCGTTCAACGACGTCTCCGCCGAAGCAGGCATCCAGACCCCTACCGCGCCCTACGTGGGCTGGGGAACCGCCTTCTTCGATTTCGACAACGACGGCTGGCCCGACCTCGTGCTGCTCAACGGCCACGTCTACCCGCAGGTCGACTCGCGCGCAGTCGGCACCCTTTACCGAGAGCCCAAGCTGCTCTTTCTCAACCAGCACAACGGCACCCTGCGCAACATCAGCAAGGCAGTGGGCCCCGCGCTGCAGGTCCCGCAGGTAAGCCGGGGTCTCGCCGTCGGCGATCTCTTCCGTGACGGCCACCTCGAACTCGTCGTCGAAAACCTCGAAGGCGGTCCCATGATCCTGCAGCCGCAGGGCGGTCCCAGCAACCACTGGGTCAGCTTCCAGCTCGAAGGCACCGCCAGCAACCGCCTCGCGCTCAACGCGCGCGTCCGTGTTACTTCCGGCGACCTCGTGCAACTCGACGAAGTCCGCAGCGGCGGCAGCTACCTGTCACAAAACGACCTGCCGCTGCACTTCGGCTTGGGCAGCCACGACAAGCTCGACACCGTCGAGATCCTCTGGCCATCGGGCCACCGGGAAACAGTCCACAACCTCGCCGTCGACCATTCCTACTACGTGCTCGAAGGCCAGGGCCTCGTTCCCGAACAACGTATCCAGCCACAGACCCCGGCACACCGGTAACGCCCCAAACGACACGCTCGCCCAATGCCCTTAAGCAGGCAGCAACGAGCAGAACTTAAAACCGCCTGCGCGGCTGGCGGCCACTTCGTGGCGGGTGCTCTACGCAGTGATCTCTACGTCGCAGCTCAAGAGCTTGTTACATATCTCGCACTGTCAAGGACGCAACGCTATCCTCCGGCAACTTCGGCGCTTTGCCATCTGCACTCGGCGTTTCGCTGACAAAACAGCGCGCTTCCTTCTGCAGTTCCGGCGCATCGCCAGGAACGCCACGTTAAAGCGTCTGCAACTTCGGCGCTTCACTAACAACTCCGAGCATTCCCCTAATGCAAACCTGACTCTTCCCACCGCGACCAAGGCGATCGCTGGCAAGGCAGCGTGCTTCCTTGCTGCAGGTTCGTTGCGTTCCCAATATCGCGGCGGATCTTCTTCTGCAGTTGCGATGTCTGGCCAGCAAGGTCTCGCGCCTTGCGCACTGCAGCCTCAAGGACGTTGCCAGCAGGCCCACAATCCCGGGCTGACCTGCGGCACGCCGTACAAACTCCCGAGGCTCCCGTACGGCAACCTCGGTGTCTTCGCCTACAATTTCGCACTGGTACCTGCGCCCCGGGTCTGGGCCATGGTGGGGCGTGTCCACAACGCACACGCCCCTAGCGTCGCAGGTGGCGTGCAGCCACCACAGCGGTCACAGCGCCTTCAACCTGCCTGCCGAAGTCGAAGCTCCACCAGTTGATCGGTCTGCTCTGCCAGCAGCTTCAGCCCGCGCACCTGCCACACTTTCAGTTCCCGGGGGATCACATCGCAGACGCAGATCGCACCGATTTTCTGCCCGGAAGGCAGATGAATCGGCGCCCCGGCGTAGAACCCTATCCTGCCTGTCATCATCACGGGGTATTTCGCGAACTTTGGGTGCGCGGCCACGTCTTCGACCTGGAACACGCCTTCCTGCTCCATCACGTGCCGGCCCAGGCTGCGCTCCAGCAGGACGCGGTCAGCATCCACGCCATAAGCCCCCGTCAGGTACAGCCAGGGCTCCAGCACCACCGAGACCATGCCGATCGGTGCCCAGCAGAGCCCCGCCGCCAGTTCGGCCAGGTGGGAAAATGCCTCATCGCGCCCGGCGATCAACTCTCCGGATGTAGCGCCGCTCCAGGCCTCCCGCCTTGGTGGCAGGTCGCTGGTCACGATGCTGGATGTGCGACGTCGCGGACCGCTGTGCACTGTGTGCGTCCTCCCTAAAAATTGCCGCGATAGACCCGCGGACCCGCCTGTACCAACTGCCGCCGGATTTTGCCGGACGCAGCGATGCAGCCCTCTACTCTCGAACGTGTTCGTAAAAGCAGCCCGTTCAGAGGCCGTGCTAAGTCATTGCCGCTCATGCTAGCTCATGAACTAATCCCTGAATGTTCGATCAGACGCAAACTTCTTCATTCAGGCTTCACCCGGAAGCGTCCCCGGGCCATAGCTCTGCTTACTAAGTAAGGCATCCCCTCATTTGCTGCCGGCAATCCGCCGCCATCAGCACAGCGCCAGGCACTCACCCTGCGCACTCCGGCAGAGCCTGGTCCCGTATGCCGCACACTGTCTCACGAAAACACGCCACGCGCTACCCCCCAACGAACAGGCATCCTAAACTCCCATGTCGCAAGCGTCAAACCACCTGCCGACCTCCCCAGGCAAGCTTTCGGACGTCCCCCTAGGCTCACCAGTCCCCTCCAGCAAAGCGGCAGCGGCCGTCGGGCGCTCTGCAAAGGGAGGCGGCCCCAAATCGCACACAGTGCGCCGGACCACTCCCCGCGCCACCAGGCCGGAGCAGGCAGAGCCCATCACAGACCCGGAGGAGTCCGCCCATGCCGCCGGCCTCCGCTATGTCACCGACGCGAGCCCCGGCATCCATCGCAGGCGCCATGGCAAAACCTTCCGCTACACCGGACCCGATGGCACCCCGGTCCGCGACGCCAGGACCCTGGCCCGCATCAAGTCCCTCGTTCTTCCTCCCGCGTGGAACGACGTCTGGATCGCAAACAGCGCCAACGCTCATCTCCAGGCCACTGGCCGTGACGCGCGCGGCCGCAAGCAAAGCCGCTACCATCCCCGCTGGCGCGAGCACCGCGATGAAACCAAGTACGAGCGCATGACCCTCTTCGCCGGTGCACTTCCCGGCATCCGCAAGCGCATCGAGCATGACCTCGCGCAGCCCGGCCTTCCGCGCGAAAAGATCCTCGCCACCATCGTCAGCCTCATGGAGGCGACGCTGATCCGTGTGGGCAACGTCGAGTACGCGCGCGAAAACAAGTCATACGGCCTCACCACCATGCGTCAGCGTCATGTGGAGGTCCACGGATCCCGCATCACCTTCACCTTTCAAGGCAAAAGTCGCGTGCATCACACCATCAACCTGCAGGACCGGCGTCTCGCCGCCATCATTCGCCGTTGTTCCGACCTCCCCGGCTACGAACTTTTTCAATACCTCGACTCCGAAGGCACCCCGCACTCCATCGACTCCACCGAGGTCAACGAGTACCTCCGCGAAATCACCGGCCAGCACTTCACCGCCAAGGACTTCCGCACCTGGGCAGGCTCCGTGCTCGCCTGCGTCACGCTGCGTGAGTTCGCGCCCTTCAGCACCGCTGCTGAAGCCAAGCGCAATGTCGTGCAGGCCATCACTGCTGTTGCCGCGCGGCTCGGCAATACTCCTTCTGTCTGCCGCAAGTGCTACGTGCACCCTGCCGTGCTTGAGGCCTATCTCGGTGGAACCACCACCCAGGCTGCCAAGCAACAGCTGGAACACGAGATCGCCGAGCAGGCGCATGCCCTCCACGAAGACGAGCTTCTGCTACTCGAACTTCTGGAACAGCGATCACTGCTCGATACCGCCAAACCCTCATGAGTCGAGAGGGTTCCCGGCTGCTGCTCCTCTTATCGGAATGTGGGCCCGAAAAGTTCTACAGAAATCAGGGGCACGAAAGTTGAGGGTCGGTACGCAGGTAACTTTACCCCGGTTACTTTGCGGGGAGACACTCAAGTGGGATGTAGCACGCTGCATCCCGGTATGCGCAGCATCCGGTGTCGAGCCGGCCGTCACACCCGCGCACCTGCGCACGAGGCAAGGATGGACGCCAGACACGCTGCTCCCACGCTTGGCATTCTCGTCGCGGAGCCAACCGCACGGCGCCTGCTGGAGAGCGTCTGCTCCCAGCTCGAGCTCGTGCCGGTGATTCTGGCCTACGACGACGCGATCTTTCGCGATCACGGCGGCGCGCTCGACTCCCTGCACACCATGGAGCTGCTCGTTGCAGACCACGGCCTCGCGCACCGTATTCGCAAGGTATTTGCCACCCGCGAGGAGAATATCGAAGCGATCCACCCAGCTTTGGTCGCGTTGGTGGCCGCTCCTGCCGAGGCGCCACTGCGCCTCTCCGACCTCACCCGCGACCTGCAATCCCTCTCCACGGCCACCTCGGCGGACCCTGCTGAGGGCGGGAGCAAGCCCGGCGCACCGGAGTTCGAGGGCGTCATCACCCTCCCGCAAAGCCCGGCCTCTGTAGTTGCCCAGCTCGGCGTCATTCTGTTCGCCCATCGTGCCTACGCTCGCCGCTACCAGACCGCTTTGGACGAGCTCAGCCTCAACCGCCGGATCTTCCGCTCCGTCACCAGCGGTATCAGCATCGCCGACGCCAGCCTGCCGGACACCCCGCTCGTCTACGTCAATCCGGCCTTTGAGCTCATGACCGGCTACAGCCTCGAAGAGGTCGAAGGCAGAAACTGCCGCTTCCTGCAGGCAGGCGATCGCGACCAACCGGGCATCACCCTCATCCAGGAGGCCCTCCAGTCGCGCCGCGAAACCGTCACCCTGGTTCGCAATTACCGCAAGAATGGTGAGCAGTTCTGGAATGAACTCTCCCTTTCCCCCATCCGCAACCGGGATGGCGCAGTGACCCACTTCGTCGGCATTCAGAGCGATGTCACCGCCCGCGTTGAGTTCGAAGAAGCCCTGCTGCAAAGCGAGAAGCTCGCCGCCGTCGGCCGCCTCGCCGCCTCGATTGCCCACGAGATCAACAATCCGCTAGAGTCAGTCACCAACCTGCTCTACCTCGCCCGCTACGAAGTCGACGCGGAACGCCGCGACTATTTCCTCGAGCACGCCGATCGTGAACTCCGTCGCGTCGCCCTCATCACCAACCAGTCCCTGCGCTTCTACAAGCAGTCCACCCGGCCCCAGGCCATCCGCCCCGTGGACCTGCTCAGCGCCGTGCTCGACGTCTACGCCTCACAACTCGTGGGAAACGGCATCACGGTCGAGCGGCGCGACCGTATGTGCGCCTCCATCGTCTGCCTGGAAAGTGAGATCCGCCAGGTCCTCAACAACCTCGTCGCCAACGCCAAGGACGCCATCCGTGAAAGTGGCCGCCTGCTGGCCCGTACCCGCGAGGCCACCCAGTGGCGCACCGGGCACAAGGGCATCTCCATCACCATTGCCGACACCGGCAGCGGCATGAGCGCCGAGACCCTCGGAAAGCTCTTCAACGCCTTCTACACCACCAAGGGTGATCTCGGCACCGGCCTCGGCCTGTGGGTCAGCCGCGAGATCGTGCTTCGCCACCACGGTGCCCTCGCCGTGCGCAGCCGCGAGTCACAGCCGGGCCGTCCCGGCGGCACGGTCTTTACCCTGTTCCTGCCCTACCAGGCCGTTACCGTTTGACCGCTCGCCTGCACCCCGAACTAGTTGCCCGCCTCCTGCAACACGCCGGTACCATGTGTCCCATCGCACGCCCCGCCCGCAATCTGCCACGCAGTGATCT
Source organism: Acidipila sp. EB88 (assembly GCF_003858395.1). Taxonomy (GTDB): domain Bacteria; phylum Acidobacteriota; class Terriglobia; order Terriglobales; family Acidobacteriaceae; genus EB88. The sequence goes on from NZ_QWEV01000005.1 coordinate 1,748,555, forward strand.
GCAACTGCGCGGCATCCTGGCTAAACGTCCCTGAGGCTGTCAGCGTGACCGGTCCGCTGGTAAACGTGGTCGCCAGCGAGTTTCCGGAAATCGTTGAATCGGTCACGGTCGGTTGTGTTGCAAAGCACGCACTGCTCGCAAAGTTCGCATTCCCGGTCACGTGGAACACCCCGTTCCCGTCTGGCGCGCTCCCCTGTTGCAGCATCGCCGAGACCGCCGTGACCGCCCCGGTCGAGCCCGTAAAGTTCCCTGCGTAGTTCCCCGCGATGGCTGCAAAGTGCGCCGCCGCCACCGTGCCTGAGGCCAGCCCCGCGCAGGGGCTGCCGTTGAAAGCGTAGGTGGCATTGCCCAGGCTCCCGCCACCGGTTGCCAGCACACCCGCTACCGCCAGCGTGGTCCCGGCAAATGGCTGCGAGGTGAGCTGTAGCTCATCAGCAGCCCCCACGGCCCCCGCCAGCGACACCGTGGTCGTTGCCGGGAGGCAGCCACCCTGCGCAAAGTGCGCCACGGCCGCCAGTCCGGCGGCCCCGTTCATCACGCCCATGTTCACCACCGCCGCCACCGAGCCATCCGGTCCCGCAAGCTGCAGCGACCAGTTCCCCAAAGCCGTTGCACTCGCCGCCGCATTCTGCGCAGGCGACGCCACGTCTGTAGAGCAGCCCGCGGCACAAAACCCCAGCAACACGGCTCCCATCACGGCGCACAGCCGTGCTCTCCACCCACCAACACCCATGTGCCTGCCTCAACCGCGCGAATCCTGCGATCTCTGTGATTGCTGCGGAAATATGCCTTCAGCCTAACCACCCCCCGGGCAGTGCAACGCCGCATGCCGCCGCTTTGCGTCACCCAGGTAATGGCGCGGAACCAGTCCGGAACCAGACCGAAACCAATTCGGGAACAAGCCCGCAACGACGCCGACCAGCCCCGCTCCCCGGGCAGCATGCACCCCCCGTTCCCGCATCCCTCTACCACCGGCCGTCGAGGAGAGGGCCATCGCCATGCGCCACGTCGCCCTCGTCCTGCCGCTGCTCGCGTCACTGCTCACCTCGCCGCTCACTGCGCAGTCCGCCCCCGCCGACCCCCAGGCCGCGCCCTACACCCTCCGCTCCACCACCCGCCTCGTGGTTGAAGACGTGCTCGTCACCGACGCCCACAACCATCCAGTCGCAGCGCTGCCGCGTACCGCGTTCCATCTCTCCGACGACAACCACCCGCAAACCCTGCGCACCTTTGAAGAATCCACCACCCCCACCGCACCCGGGCCATCTGACCCGGCCGCGGCTCCCGGCACCTTCTCCAACGCCGCCCTGTCCAACGGCTCGCGTGTCATCAACGTCCTCCTCATCGACAACATCAACCTCGAAGTGGAAGACCAGATGTACCTCCGCGTTCAGGCCCTGCACGCCATCAGCACCCTGCCGCCCGCCACCGCGGCCATTGTCTTCCGCTCCACCGGCCACGGTGCACCCGTCATGGTGCAGTCCCTCACGAGCGACCACGCCCTGCTCGCCCGGGCCGTCGAGAACAGCGTCCCCGCCTTCACTACGCCCGCCTTTCCGAGCGTTTCCAAGGCCCTGTCGACACTCGACTCCCTGTCCAGCTATCTCGCGCAGTACCCCGGCCGTAAATCTCTGCTCTGGCTCGCCGGCAACTTTCCGCTCTTCACACCCCTTGGGGATCCCGGTGGCGTGCCCGGGTTCGGGCAGATGCAGGAGGCTATCCGCTCCACCCAGCGCAACCTTGAGGCCGCCCGCGTCGCCGTCTTCCCCATCGATGTGCGTGGCGTCGTTAACGTGGGCGGCACCATTAACGGCGCCCACTCGACCAACATGGACAATCCCACCGGCTCCCCGGTAACCCAGGGCGAAGACGTCCGCCAGCGCGGCTCCTGGGCAGCCATGGACGAGCTCGCCAACAGCACCGGTGGCCAGGCTTTCTACTCCACCAACGCTGTTGCCCAGGCGATGGACAACGCCCTCACCCTCGCCCGCCACGCCTACACCCTTACCTACTCGCCCGAGCCCTACGCGGCCAACGGCGCATTTCACAAGGTCCGCCTCACGGTGGACGGCCCATTCCACGTCTCGTACCGCCTCGGCTACTACGCCGACGAGCCCAGGTCCTCCGGTTCCCTCGAAGCCGAACGCGTCTCGGCCCCTGCCGACGCGGGCGATCCGCATCCACCCGCTGCCGTGCCTCCCATCGTCTTCCTCGCCGAGGTCCACCCCGCCGCCGACCCCGCCCCTGCGCCCCCCGGCACCGGCGGCATCCCGCTCACGGTCCACTACTCCATCACCGCAGGCGACCTCGAGTTCACCCACGACCCCTCCAGCCGCAACCAGGCTCGGTTCAAGGTCGCCGTGCTCGCCTACAACGCTGACGGCGATATCCTCTCCTCCGCCATCGACACCGTCACCACCCACTACTCCGACCCGCAGCTTGCCCTGGCCCGCCGCACCGGCGTCCCCATGTTCCAGCAACTCCGCGTGCGCAAGGGCGCCCGCTTCCTCCTGCTTTCCGTCGTTGACCTCGAAACCGGCCGCACCGGCACCCTGCAACTCACCCTTGCCTCGGCCGAAGCCGCTCCCAGGCCAGGCTCAAGCCCTGCCCCCGAAAACGCCTCACATCCCTGACGCACCCGGGCTTCGGCATCCAGGGGCCTTCTCCAGGGCAGCACCCTTCCGGCAGCCGGAGCCGCTTGGATCGCACCTGATCCTCAACCAGGGAAAACACCTAAAACACCGCAAGCCCGAACCGGTCCTCAGGTCGCGAGCAGCACACAGGCCGGTACGCTCAGGCGCCTCACGCAGGCGGCAGCTTCACAACGCGACAGCAACCACTCCCTAGCCCAACCACCACGCGGCCCGGCAATACCTGCGAACACCCGTGGCCCCTCACTCGCAGCCAGTCAGCAGGTCTCCCGGGTGCCCGGGGCCGGCATTCACCGCTTCCAGGTGGTCATACAAAAAGCGGCTGGGGAAAAAAGCATATCTGCCATCCGCAAAAACAATCATGACTCCATCGGTAAACCGGGTCGCCTCAACAATGATGGGGTCCACACCAGCAACATTGCGCTCTTCACCGCTCATGCCTAGATGAGTGGCGCGTCTTGGCTTCATGTCTGTTTTACAGGAAACAAAAATATGAAATAGTTAGAAGAATCCGTTCAAAACACTCGCATAGTGTTTCTCGGGTGGATCATCGTGGACCTAGCAGTCCAGAAGCTTCAGGCCCGTAAGGATCCTGGGAGGCCCGTACCGTGAAAATCCGTTTCGAAAACCTCCTCTTGCAATCCCTGCATGAAGACACCTTGCGTCGGCTCAGCCCGCAGCCGATAAATTTTGAGTTGATGTACGACCTCGAACTCATGGGCGAGCCCATCCGCTACGTCTACTTCATCGAGGCAGGCATGGCCTCCATCACCACCACCTTCGACGATGGCTCGCAGGTCGAGGTCGGCATGGTCGGCTACGAGGGAGCCGTCGGCATCACCGCCATGATGGGCACAAAGCTCTCCCTCAACCGCGTGTACACGCAGATCCCCGGGCGCGGCTACCGCGTGCCCCTGAAAACCGCGAAAGAAGAGTTCAATCGCTCGCCGCATTTCCAGACCGTGATGATCTGCTACGTGCAAAACCAGCTCATCCAGGCCATGCAGACCGCCGGCTGCAATGCCAAGCACAGCATCCAGGAGCGCCTCGCCCGCTGGCTGCTCACCTGCAGGGACCGCGTGAAAAGCAACCGCTTCAACATCACGCAGGAGTTTCTCGGCGACATGCTCGGGACCGGCCGCCCCTCTGTCACCGTCGCCGCCGAACGCCTCAAGCAGGACGGACTCATCACCTACAAGCGCGGCGACATCGAGATCCTCGACATCGCCGGCCTCGAGGCCCGGTCGTGCGAGTGCTACGCCACCGTCAAGGACCATCTGGAAAACTTCCTGGAATACGACGACGGCCAGGCCCGCGCCTAAGCAGCCGCCCCTCCTCTGCCGACCCGCCCCGACCTGCCCGGGCACACGCCCCCCACCGCAACACGCAGCCTCGCCGCCCCCCAACAGCGAGGCTGATTCTTTGCCAGCTGCCCCCAGCCATCCCCAGCCGCAGGCGCTACCATGGAACCGGAATGCTCCGGCCCTCGCTCACCACGCTCGTGCTCTCGCTCCAGCTCGTCGCTCCATCCGCTGCCTACACCCAGCAACCAGGCTCCTCTGCCCTGCCCTCCGCACCGCCGCCGTCCACTCCCCCGCTTCCCCAGGCATCAGGCACCCCGACCCTCCCCGGCCCGCTCATCCCCTCCGACCACGCCGACATCGCCGCCTTCCTCCGCGCCGGCAACCTGGCTGAGGCCGAGCGTCAGTGCCGTGCGGCCCTCACCCGTGAACCTGACTCCGCCGATCTCCAGTACCTGCTGGGCTACATCCTCTTCCGTGAAAGCCGCCCCACCGACTCCCTCCAGGCCTACGCCCGCGCCGCCACCCTGCGCCGTCCGCAGGCTGCGGATCTCATGGTGGTCGCTTCCAACTACGTCGTTGCCGGCGACTTCACGCAGGCTGACCACTGGTTCACCCGCGTCACCCAGTGGACCCCCCACGACGCACTCGCCTGGTACGACCGCGGCCGCGCCGAGTACAAGCTCGAGCAGTACCCCGACGCGCTGGCCGCCCTGCAAACCTCCCACCAGCTCGACGCCGGCAGCGCGCGCACCGAAGACAATATCGGCCTCGCCTACCGCATGCTCGGCAACCCCGCGCAGGCCATCGCCGCCTTCCGGCGCGCCATCGCCCTCGAGTCCGCGCACCCCACCGGCTACTCGCTTCCCTTCCTCAACCTCGGCGAGCTGCTCTGCGCCCAGGGCGACCTGGGCAGCGGCCTGCCCCTCCTCGAGAAATCCGTGGCGCTTTCCCCCTCTAATCCCAAAGCCCTGCAGGCACTCGCGCAGGTGTACCAGCAGCAGGGCCGCGATGCAGACGCGGAACACGCCCTGCGCGCCGCTGTCGCCGCTGCACCCGGCTCCTCCACGCTGCACTACCTGCTCGGCCGCCTCTACCAGAAGGAGCACAAACCCGCCGAAGCAGCCGCCGAGTTCCAGCGCACCGCCGCTCTCCACCAGCAGGGCGCGTCCTCCGACGTTCCCGATCGCAACGCCCCTCCTCCCTCGCACTAGCCAACGCGCCGCGGCAAAAAAGAAAGAGGGCGACCGGTTAAGCCCGGTCGCCCTCTTCGGCGTTGCAGCGTTGGGTGGGTCGCCTTCTTTAGAAGGAGACGCGGAAGTAGGCCTGCCCCTGGCGCGGCGTGTTGCCCTGGCACGGTCCTACTACGTAGCCGAACTGTCCGTTCGGATTGTCCGCCGTGTTCATATCGCTGACGTTGGCATCGCTGGGTCCGCACACCTGCATGCGGTTCAGGATGTTGAAGTACTCCATCCGCAGCTCGGCCTGCACGCCCTCACCGAACTGGAACTTCTTCGCCAGCGCGACGTTCTCCACAGAGTTGAACGGGTTGCGCAGGTTGCTCTGGTTGCGTGCTGCATCGCCCACAGCCACGCGGCCCGGGTCGGTAAAGGCATCCACGTTGAACACTGGCTCCGGTGCTTTCGATGTGTACTGCTTGTAGTAGTTCTTGTAGTTCAGGTGGATCGGCGCGCCCGGAACAACATTGGCACGGTTGCCACCTGTTGCCAGGGGTGAACCCGTCGCGCCGATGCCGAACGGTGTTCCTGCTTCGTACTGGAACGTGCCGCTCACCTGCCAGCCGCCCACCACGTTGTTCGCGATAAACCGGCTGCCACCGCTGAAGTACGGCTTGCCCGCACCGAACGGCAGTTCGTACACGCCGCTCAACACCGTCACCTGCGGCTGGTCTGCGCTCGACACGGCCCACTCCGCACGCTGGTTGAACTTGTTCAGGGCGTTCGGCGTGCTGGTGCTGAAACCTGCATCCGAGTTCGACATGGTGCGCGAGTACGTGTACGACAGCAGGAAGCTCAGCCCATCGGTAAAGCGCTTCTGCAGTTGCGCCTGCACTGCGTTGTAAATCGATACGCCGTTCATATCGAAGTTGTTGAGCGTGTTGCCGTCCTCTGTTCCCAGGTACTGCGGCAGCTCCAGCAATGCCTGCTGCGCAATCGTCCCGTTCGGGAAATCCGTGGCGAAGTTCGCATACGGCGCGTAAAGTCCGTTGAACATCGACAGTCCGGCGGTCTTCAGTGCCGCCTGGCCGAGCGCAGAGTTCCACGGCTGCAGCAGCGACTGTCCCAGCGCAAGGTAGCGCGGGTCCAGCTGGTTGGTGTCGTTCAGTGCCGAGACCAGGTGCACCCCGTGGTTGCCCACATAGGTCACGGCGCCGAACAGGTTCCACGGCAGCTCCCGCTGAATGCCAAGGTCGAACATCTGCGAGTACGGCTGACGGATCCCGCTCTTCTGGAATGCATGCAACTCACCCGAGCCGTTGCCCAGCGAAGCAGTCAGGGTTGTTGCTACCGGGTTGGCTAGCACCTTCGCATCCCAGCTTCCATACGCCGGCACATTGGTGCCGCTCGACGTGGTCTGCACAAGGCCCGTCAGCACGTTGCCATAATCAAGTGCAACTTTGCTGGTTCCAAATTCATAGGCGCCGCCATCCAGGAACGTGATCGCATAGCCGCCCGAAAGCACCGTCTTCTGGTTGATCGCGTACGCAAAGCCAAGCCGCGGTCCCACGTTCTTCCAGCTGATATCCGCGCGGTTGAACCCTGCTGCCTCTGGTCCATGTCCCAGCGAGGTAGCCGCACCCAGCAGCGGGCCATTCGGCCCTACTGCGCCCGGGTTGGGCTTGTTCACATCCAGGAAGGCAACGTTGCCGGGGTTGTCCACCGTGAAGGGCACCAGGATGTCGTAACGCAGGCCCGCATTCACCGTGAGGTGCGGCGTGATCTTGATATCGTCCATGATGTACGGCGAGATCGCGAAATTGCGCAGCTTGGTTTCAAACGCCTGCTGCCGCTTCGCGCTGTCCACCTGTCCCAGCAGGAAGCTGGCAAACGCGTTGCCCGTCGAGCTCTCGTTCGCGCCCGTCAATCCGGTGTTGCCGTTGCTGGTCGTCAGGCTTGAGAATGCGAAGCCGCCCGTGCAGTAATCGCACTCGTGGTCGTCCTGGTAAGCGCGCCGTGTCTCAAACCCGAAGTTGAAGGTGTTGCGTCCCTTCGTGTACAGGTAATTGTTTGAGAACGCCAGCCCAAGCTTGCGGTTGATGCTGCTGATCTCGCCAGCGCTGCCGGCGCCCCAGCCCGTGGGTGCATCTGAAGCAGAGCCGCCAAAGGTGATGGTGGGCAGCGTTGTTCCATCCGCCACACCCGCGAAGTTCACGCCCTGGTGCGCGTTGAACTCGTTGTTGATCTCGCCCATCCAGCCAAAGCCGGCAGTGATCACAAGCTTGGGCGTAATCGAACCCGTATAGGTCAGGAAGAAGCCGGAGCCGATACGCGGCTCGGTCTTCAAACCCGAGAGCTCGTTGCTGAAGTAGGCATTGTTGTCGATCGCCGGCGAGTTATGGAGGTCGCGCCACTCGCTGTAGCGAATCGTGTGCCGGTCGTTGAAGGAGTGGTCGATCGTGAAGCCGAACGAGGTCTGCGTCGTCGTCAGCACGCCGATCTGCGAGTTGATGTTGTTCGTCAGCCCCGACAGCGTCGGGTCAGGAATCTGCGGAATCAGCGAAGCGGACAGCGCGCTGATACAGCTCTGCGGAATCACGTTGTTCGGGAACTGCTGTCCGGCTGTCAGTCCAGCGCAGTTCAGGCCCGCCGGCACATAGATTGGCGAGTACCCTGCGAAGTTGCCCTGCTTGGCCTGTGCCGTCGGCACCGTCATCGTCACTGCGGGCTGCTGGTTGTACTTGAACCACTCCGAGCTCGCGTGGAAGAACGTGCGGTTGCGCCCGTCATACACGTGCGGAATCAGCACCGGTCCACCGACCGAGAAGCCGTAGTTGTTCTGCTTGTCCACCGGCACCGTCGGGTTGATCTGCACCAGCCCGCGCGCGTCGAAGTAGTTGTTGCGGTTGATCTCGAACGCGTCGCCGTGGATCTTGTTGGTGCCGCCGACGAAGTTGTAGTTCACCGCGCCCTGGCCCAGTCCGTACTGCGTCGAGAACACCGAGCTCGACACGTGGAACTCGTTGACCATTTCGAAGGGCGGATTGATGTAGCTCTGGAAGCCTTCGGTCTCCGACTGGATCGCCGGCACACCCTGGAACAACACTTCGTTCTGGAAGTCCTCACCACCGGAAATGCGCTTTGAGAACTCGCTGCCCGTCACGCCCGGCGCCAGGAAGATGAAGTCGTCAATCTGCCGCGCCTGTCCGTTCAGCTGTTCCGGCAGCTCCTGCACGACCTTGTTTTCGATCGTCACGCCGACCTGCGGCGTATCCGTCTGCAGTGAGATCGCAGAGCTCTTCACATCGATCGTCGTGGAGGTTTCGCCCGTGGTCAGCATGCCGTTCACGTTCGAGGTGCGGCCCGTTTCTACCGTTACACCGCTGTGCGCAGAGGTCTGGAAGCCCGGCGCCGTAAAGGTCACAGTGTAAGAGCCGGGCACCAGGCTCGGGATCGTGTAGGAGCCAGCCGAGCTGCTCACGGTGCGTGTGACAACACCGGTTGCCACATTTGTCACCGCGACCTGGCAGTTGCTGATCACCGCGCCGGAAGCGTCCGTGACCGTGCCATTGATGCCGTTCAGCGTCTGCGCCATGAGCGCGGTCGAGGCCAGCGCTGGCAGCACAAGCGCAGCCAAAGCTGTACGCCTGAGGGGAGTATTAAACATGAATTCCTTTCAAGGTAAGCGCAGCAGAAGGCAGGGTCTGACCAACACTTGCATCCGCTTGCATCAAGGTTGCGCAGGATCAGCTTATGTTGCGGCTGTTGCGAGCGCAAGGAAATCCGCGCGCATAAGCAGCTTTTATTCTGCCAAATCTCCGCAATCTTGGAAACGTTACCAGCCACGGCCCGTCGATCGCGCTCCACTGCAGGTTGCTGATGACCTCGCGCGCATTTTGAGGTATGGTGTGTCGCATCCACCGCAGGCAGTTTTTTTCGCAGCAATCACGCAGGCACAGGAGCACCCTTGCACAAGATCAGGCGCCGCCCCCACTTCCTCATCACCAGTCTTCTGCTGTCCACGCCGCTGCTGCTGCCGGCGAGCAGCGTTGCTCAGCAACGTCGCGCACTGCCCAGCAAACTTGCGGCCCCCGCCGCTGAGCCTGCGGTCGGCAACGTGCCTGACTCGCAGCTTCTCCCCTTCGGCATCACGCTGCCGTTGCGCAACACCGCCGAGCTGCAGCAGCTTCTGCGCGCACAGCAGGATCCCAAGAGCCCCAGCTACCATCGCTATCTCTCCAGGGCCGAGTTCGCCGAGCGCTTCGCGCCTACCCAGGCCGACTACGATCGCGTCACCGCCTTCGCCAGATCGCAGGGCTTCACCGTGGTAAGAACTTTCTCCAACCGCCTGCTGCTCAACGTGCGCGGCACACCCACGCAGATCAACAAGGCCTTCGCTGTCACCATGCAGTTCCACCAGCGCACCGCGGCCGCCGCGAAGTACTACGCGCCCGATGCAGAGCCCACCGCCGATGCCACGCTGCCCATCCTCAACGTCGTCGGCCTCAGCACCCGCACGCTCCCTCAGCCCATGCTCGCGCACGCCAACGCCGTCCACGCCAACACCACCGGCTCCGGCGACAGCGGTCAGTTTCTCGGCAGCGACATGCGTGCCGCCTACGCGCCCGGTGTATCTCTCGACGGAGCAGGCCAGTCTGTCGCGCTTGTTGAGCTCGGCCCCTACAACATCAGCGACGTCAACGCCTACTTCAAGGCCGTCAACCAGCCGCTCAACGTGCCGATCTACAACATCCTGCTCGACGTCGATGGCGTCTGCTCCGGCTGCGACGACGGAGAAGAAGTGATCGACATGGAGCAGGCCATCTCCATGGCCCCCGGCCTTTCTGGCCTGCTCATCTACGAGGCCTACGGCTCCGGCAGCGATGCGCTCACCGCCTTTGCGCAGGCCGCCAGCGACGACGTGGCCAAGCAGCTCAGCCTCTCCTTCGGCTTCGGCGGCACGCCTTCCACCGAGCCCGGCTATGAGCAGGTCTTCATGCAGCTCGCCGCGCAGGGGCAGAACCTTTTCATCGCGTCCGGCGACAGCGGCGCCAACGTGGGCGATGTCGGCTACCCCGGCAACAGCCCCAACGTCACCGATGTCGGCGGCACCGATCTCGTCACCACCGGCCCCGGCGGCGCATGGCAGTCCGAGAGCGCGTGGGTCGGCAGCGGCGGCGGCTGGAGCACGCAATCGCCCATCCCCGCCTACCAGGCACCCGTCATCAACAGCGCCAACCAGGGTTCCACTGCGTACCGCAACATCCCTGACATCGCGATGGAAGCCAACACCGACAACTTCTACTGCGCCAACGGCAGCTGCCAGGACGGCATCGGCGGCACCAGTCTCGCCGCGCCGCGCTGGGCCGGTTTCCTCGCGCTCGCCAATGAGCAGGCCGCAGGCAATCCCATCGGCTTCGTCAACCCGACCTTCTATCAGCTTGGCCAGGGCTCGTCCTACACCACCATCTTCCACGACATCGTCACCGGCAACGACTTCAATACCACCAGCCCCGACATGTTCCAGGCTGTGCCCGGCTACGACCTCACCACCGGCTGGGGCACGCCCGACGGCCAGTCCATGCTCAACACGCTCGCGCCCGCATCGCTCGCCGCTGCGCCCAACTTCGCACTCTCCGCAAGCCCTGTCACGCTGCAGCTCGTACCCGGCGCATCGGCAACTACCACGGTGACAGTATCGCCAACGAATGGCTTTACCGCCCCGGTCGATCTCAGCGTTCAGGTCATCAGTGCGCCCGCCGGTGTCACCGCCGAGCTCGCCACTACGACCCTCACCGGCTCAGCCCAAACCACGCTCTCCATCAGCACCACCTCCGCCACGCCCGGCGGCAACTTCGTCGCGGCCGTCACGGGCACCAGCAACGGCATCACGCACACCGCCTACGTCCAGCTCGCGCTGCCTGACTTCACCCTCACGGCAACGCCCGCCACGCTCTACGTCAACCAGGGTGCAAGCGCTTCCGCTGCAGTTGCGGTCGATGCCATCAACGGCTTCTCCACTCCCGTCAGCCTTGCGCTCACCAGCCTGCCGCCTTTCGTCACCGGCGGCTTTTCCCCGGCTACCACCACGACCAGCAGCACGCTGACCCTCAAGGCAGGCGCCACCGCCCCCGCAACCAGCGGCTCGCTCCTTCACGTCTCCGGCACCGCTGGCGCCACCACCCGCGTCGTACCCTCGTTGTCCGTGGCGGTCAGCGCGGCACTCGGCCTCTGCGGCCTCGGCACCCCGGTTGATCTATCAAAGAGCTACAACCTGGCCGCCATCCGCACCGACGGCACCGCCTTCACCGACGGAGGGCTCGACGGCGGCGGGTATGCCTTCTCCTCCACGCTGCTCACCGGCAGCCGCGTACTCAACGGTGTGCTGTTCCGCCTCGGTGCCGCCAACGTTGCGGATGCGGTCTACGGCGCGGGCCAGGTCGTCGCTCTTCCCTCTGGCCGCTTCAACGCCCTGCAACTGCTCGCCACCGGCATCGATGGCAACCAGTCCGCGCAAGCGGTAACCGTCACGTATACAGATGGCACCACGGCGCAGCTAACCCCCAGCTTCAGTGACTGGTTCACCCCATCGGTCAACGTCGATGAAGGTGAAGCCGTGGCTATGCCGTATCGCAACACCGCCGCCGGCGTCGCCGACCCTCGCCAGTTCAACCTCTACAGCTACACGCTGCTGCTCAACAACGCCAAGACCGTCAAGAGCATGACGCTGCCCACCAACCGCGCCGTGGTCATCCTCGCCGCCACCCTGTCGGACCTGCCCCTCGGTAAGGAAGTCAACCTCGCCGGCAAGTACAACGCCACCGGCATCTATCCCGATGGCGCCACCTTCCCTGTCGACGGCGGCTACGACGGCGGCGGCACTGCGTACTCCGCCAACCTGCTGCAGGACGCCTCGCCCTCCGGCGAAGAAGTTGCCGTTGGTCTCGCACAGTTCCACCTCGCGGGCAGCAGCGTCCCCAACGTGGTGTACGGCGCGGGGCAAACCATCGCTCTCCCGCTCGGGCACTACACCAGCCTCAAACTGCTGGGCAGCGCCGTGCAGGGCGACCAGCTCGATCAGCCCGTCGTCATCCAGTACTCCGACGGTACCGTCGACTCCGTCAACCAGAGCTTCAGTGACTGGTCCGCGCTTTCCGGCTACGCCAACGAGTCCCTCGCCATCTCCACCGCTTATCGCGACAACAACGACGGCACCACCGACGTGCAGGACTTCAACCTCTACCTCTACACGCTCCCGCTCAACCCGCTCAAGCTCGTGACCGGCATCACTCTCCCCAACAACCGCAACGTTGTCTTCACCTCGATGACGCTGGCCGTTCCCTCAGCGGTCGGTCTCGAGCCGCTGCTCTGCCCGATCCTCGCCCCGATCCTCCACCCCGTCACCATCCAGTAAGCACGCACTCTGCACACGCAAAAGAAGCGGTGGTGAGTCTCGGTACCACTCGAGCCTCACCACCGCTTTTCCGTGCTCCCATCAGCATTCGCGGCCGGGCCAATCCCGCATCAACGCTGTGCCGCGCCCTCTGCTCCAAACGAAGGCGGCGCATCGCCGGGCTGTGTCCCCCACTGCGCGTTTGGCTTTGCCGACAACACAAACCGCAGCGTGCCGCCCTTGAGCGCAAACTGCTCCGGCAGCCACGTCCGCGAGCTCGGCTTGCCGTCCACGAGCAACGCGTCCACATAGAACGCATGCGCTGCATCCCCCTGCGCACCGCGCTGCGCTTCAATCCGCACATCGCCCGCAGCCCGGTGCACCACCACGCGATCAAACAGCGGACTGCCCAGCACAAACTCCGCACGCCCCGGGATCTCCGGGTACAGCCCCATCATTGCGAACACGCCCCACGACGACATCTCCCCCAGGTCATCGTTGCCCGGGATCCCCTTGGGTGTATTCGTCCACAGCGTGTCGAGCACCTGCCGCACCAGCTGCTGCGTCTTCCATGGCTCGCCTGCAAAGTCATACAGCCACGGCGTCTCCACCGACGGCTCGTTATTCAGCTCCGCATGCAGCGGTCCAGCGTTGGTCACGGCAGGCGCGCCCTTGTCGTCATAGAAAAACTTATCAAGCCGCGCCCGCGCCTTGTCCATCCCGCCCATCGTGGCAAACAGTCCCGCTTCGTTGAACGGCACCATCCACACATATTGTGCGGCCGTGCCTTCCACAAAGCCTGCGCCCGTGCCCGGCGTAAACGGGTGCGGCGCATGGTCGCTGTCGTTGTCGTCATCGCCTTCGTTGGTCGGCCAGCTTCCATCGGCGTTGCGATCCATAAAGTAGCCGCCATCCGGCGCGGCCCTCGGGTTCCAGATGTTCTTCCAGTACTGCGCGCGCACCACGAACCGATTTTGTGTCGCCGCATCGCCCAGGTGACCGGCCAGCGCCGAAATGCCAAAGTCCGCCGTCGCATCCTCCAGCGTATCCGCCGCCGCGCCCCACGCTGGCGCACCCAGCGGGATGTAATGCAGCTTCAAGTACTGGTCGAGGCCAGGCCGCTCCCCGGGGCACTCCACCGGGCAGCCCTTCGCATCCAGGTCCTGCGCGGTCGGCACCTCCGCCGCACGCACCAGCGACGCCAGCGCAGCCTTTGCATCGAACTGCCTGCCGCCAAACGCCCAGATATCCGCAATCGCCGGCGCCGCGGGGTCGCCGTTCATCACGTGCGTCGCTCCGCCCATGTGCGTCCACCGGTCCCACCGTCCGCCGTCCTGCACCGACTGGTTCAGAAGGCTCTGCGCGATGTCGCTGCCCACCGCCGGGTCCAGCCACGTCACCAACTGCAACTGCGACCGGTACACATCCCACCCGGAGAAGTTTGCATACTGCGCGCCCTGCTTCGCCACCACCTGGTGCACCGCGCCATCCATGCCGCGATACTGCCCATTCACGTCGCTGTACGTCGTAGGCGTCTGCAGCGCGTGGTACAGCGCCGTGCTGAACACCGTGCGCTGGTCAGCCGTGCCACCCTCCACCGCAATCTGCCCGAGCCGCTTGTTCCACGCAGCCCGTGCCTTCGCCGCAACCTCGTCCACGCTCGCGCCGCTCGTGCTTTCCGCGGCAAGGTTCTGCTCCGCATTGGCCTCACTCACATACGAGATACCCACCCGCACGTGCACCGCGCCGCCTTTGCCAAACCCCAGCCACACCCCCGACCCGTGCCCGGCCTCGGGAAACCCCTTCGCGCCGAACCCCGTGCCGCCGCTCACCTCCGCAGCGCCCGGCATCAACGTGGTGTCTTTCCACGCGCCATGCTCTTCGACCGCGCGGTCAAAATGCGCCACGAAGTACACCGTGTAGTAAGCGCGTCGATCGGCCTCATTAATGTAACCGCAAAAGTTACCGCTGCGCACCGACCCGCGCACCGTGCCGGTCGCGACGTCCACCTGCGTCGAGGCCTCGGTCGAGCCAGCCTCCGAGTCCGACGTGCGCACCAGCACCCGCGCCGGCTGCCCCTCCGGAAACGCAAACGAAGCCGCCCCCGAACGGAGTCCTGCCGCCAGCTTCACTTGGACGCCGTCCGCAAGCCGCACTTCGTAGGAACCCGGCACAGCCTTCTCATCCGCATGCGTAAACCCGGCTGCATAGCTCGTGCGGAAATCCTTCGAAGGCGACGCGTCGATTGCTCTTGTCGTCGGCATCAGCGGCACATCGCCCGAGCCGCCCGCGCACCCCCAGCCCTCCACGTTGGTCAGCGAGAAACCACGCAATTGCGTCGCGCGATACTCATACCCGCCCGGCGCCGCAATCATGCGCTTCGGCGAAATCGGCGAGGCCTCCGGGCTGAACTGCACCATCCCGAACGGCATCGTCGCTCCCGGAAACACGTTCCCGCCATTCGCCGTGCCGATGAACGGATTCACCTCCGCCGCACGGTCCTGCACCGCGCCCTGCGTCTGCGCACCCACCACCAGCCCGGCCGCCATCCAGCCCAGCACCAACCCACGCACCGACACACGCTTCCAGCCCAAGCAACACCTCCAATGCATGCGGCCGCGCAACGCGCAGCCGCATGTCCACAAACCACCCTCACCCACACACCCGCGTCAACAACAGCAGGCGCACTTACCCCTGCTTCTGCGCACTCATCGCGAACTCCAGCGTGCCACCACGCACCAGTGCGTCATGCGCAATTACCGGCCCCGCCTGCTGTTTCCCGTTGAAGCGCACCGACCGCACATACACCGTCTCCGGCGTGTTACCCGGCGCTTCCACCACCAGCTTCTTGCCGCCCGCGAGCTGCACCGTGGCGCGCTGAAACAGCGGGCTGCCAAACGTGTACTCCGGCACCGCCGGGCACACCTGGTAAATACCCAGTGCGCTCAGCACATACCACGCCGCCATCGAGCCCGTATCCTCGTCGCCCGCAAACCCGTCCGGCGAGTACAGCTCGTTCATCACCCTGCGCGCCCAGAACTGCAACCGCTCCGCCTTGCCCGCATGCGCAAACAGGTACAGCATGTGGTGCGACGGCTGGTTCGAGTGCGCATACTGCCCGAACGGCACCGCCGCCATCTCCGACATCTCGTGAATCTCCGAGCCGTACACGCCCACCTCGAAGATCGGCGGCGTCGCCAGCATCTGCTCCAGCGCTTCGGCCGCCGCGGCCTTGCCGCCCATGCTCTCCATCACGTCCGCAATCGCGTGCGGCGCATCCCAGCGGTGCTGCCACGCCGAGCCCTCTTCATACGGGCTGCCCCACACGAACGAGTTGAACGGCGCCAGCCACGAGCCATCCGCATTCTTGCCGCGGAAAAACTTCACCTCCGTGTCATAGATATTGCGCCAGTACTTCGAGCGCTCCATAAAATGCGCGTAGTCGTCCGTCTTGCCCAGCGATCTGGCAATCTGCGCAATGCAGAAATCCCCATACGCCGCATCCGCCGTCTCCGCCACCGACTGCTCGATCTTGTCCGCAGGCACATAGTGCAGCTGCATGTACTCGGTTACACCCACGCGGCCAAACCCCTTGTCCGGGTCGCCCACTTGCGTTGCGTGCTTCTTCAGCCCCGCAAATACCACCTCGCGGTCAAACATCCCCACGTTCTTCACGATCGCGTCCGCAAACAGCGAATCGATCAGGCTGCCCGACATGCACGCGCGATACCCCGGCGCCGGAAACTGCGGAAACCAGCCGCCTTCCTTGTACGCGTTCACCCACGCCTGCAAAATCTCCGCAAGCTTCTCCGGAAACAACAGGCTCGCCAGCGGATACCAAGCGCGATACACGTCCCAGTACCCGTGATCCGCATACATCACCCCCGGCTCCACCTTGCCGTTGAACGCGGAGTAATGATGCACTCCCGAGCCCTGTGGCACCGGCTCATGAAAGGTCCGCGGGAACAGCATCGTCCGGTAAAGACACGAGTAAAACGTGCGCTGCTGCTCCAGGCTCGCACCCTCAATCGCGATGCGCCCCAGCATGCCGTTCCATTCCTCCGCCGCACGCTGCTTCAACGTCGCAGCATCGGCCTTGCCCACCTCCTGCTCGAGATTGAACAGCGCCTGCTCTGCCGAAATAAATGACGTCCCGATCCGCGCTTCCAGGTGCTCGCCCTGCGCAAACGACACCGCGACCGTCTGCCGCACCGCGCCCGAGCGATCCTTGTGCTCCGCCACCACGCAGCTCTCCCACACCTCCGCGAACTCCACCACGTAGTAGCACGCAAACCCGTCCGGCGTGCCACCCGAGCTCTCGCTCGACGCAAACTCGATCCGCCGCGACTCCTTGTGCTGCTGCACTTCGCCCGCAAGCTTCGGAATGTCGATAATCAGTCCGGGCTTGCGCGGCGTGTCACCCGGCAGCGCCGCGTCGTACTTCGCGGTGATCACCGAACAGCGCGTCGTCGGCACCAGTTCCACCCTGGCGCGATAGCGCAGCAGAAACAGTTCGAGAGAGTTCGGCGCAAGCTTTGCCTGCTCTGGAATATACGAAGAAGCCCGCGCGCTCGCGTCCGGGGTGACGCTGCCCGACACCGGCAAAAATGTTGCAGAGCCATAGTCATACAGCCACGGACTCAACTGGTGCGTGCACCGGAACCCCTGCGTACGCCGGTTCCACGGCTGAAAAAACCACGGCGTCCCCGCGTCCGTCTGGATCGTCCAGTGCGCCATCCCGAACGGCGTCGCCGCAATCGGCAGCGTGTTGCCATGCGAGAAACGCGGCGTCGACTGCGTTCCCTGCAGCAGGTTCACCAGCTCCACCGGACTCGCCGTGGCCGCGCCTGCAGCGCTTGCCGCCGCTGCACCATCCATGTGCGTCTCGGCTGCTGCCATCGCCGTGGAATCGTTTCCAAGAAACGTCGCGGCTGTAACTACCCCGGAGACTTTCAGGAACTGTCTGCGACTTGCTCCGCCTGTTGCTGCAACGCCGTTCGCGGAACCGAGGGACTCGGAAGCACTTTTCTTCATGCTTCATGCTACCCGCATCGTGGCGCCTGTCGGCCGCAAAAGTGATGCTTGGTTCGTTCGCCTATCCCACTCACAAGAGGCGATCCGCGCCTGTTCCATGCGCGCACCCGCATAGGCACGGGCGCTGTTTACACTCGAGCCATGCAAAGCCTGCGGTTCGCGCTGCTCTGGTCGCTGTGGCTAGCCGGCTTCATCCCCGCATTGCTTGCCGCGCCGCGTCTACAGGTCGTGCAGCCAGCGTTCACCAGCACTGCCGCACCCGTGGTCCCGACCAGTCTGCTCACCGCGCCACAGCGACAGGTCTATCTACGCGATGGACGCCGACTCAATCTTGTCTGCCTCGGCTCGGGCGCACCCACCATCCTCTTTGAGTCCGGCACGGGCGGTGGTGTCTTTGACTGGCGCTTCGTGCAGGCCGTCGTGGCGCGTCATACCACTGCCTGCGCTTACGATCGCGCAGGCTTCGGCTTCAGCGATCCAGCGCGGCGAAGGTCCGATGTCGACAATGCCGTCGACGATCTGCATCAACTCGGCGAGCGCGCCGCTCTGCCTCGACCCTTGCTTCTGGTCGGCCACTCCAACGGCGGCATGTACGCGGTACGGTTCGCACAGCAACATCGCAGCGAGGTCGCGGCACTCGTACTGGTCGACCCGGGCTTTCCCGGCCAGCAGGACTTCACCCGCTACGGTCTCGCTCCCGCCAGGGCCGCGGAGCTCGAAGCCGGCAACGCAGCGTGGATCCGCTCGGCGCAGCACTGTCTCGACCTGGTGCGCTCCGGCATCCTCGCGCTGCGTGCATCCTCGCCCTGCCTCGATCAGCCGCCCAATGCCGACTCCGCGCTGCATCGTGCCTTGAACCGTATCGACAGCAGCCCCGCCTATGCTGCGGCGCTCCTGTCCGAGTTCCAGAGCACGTTTCGCAAACGCCACGGCGCTACGGTGAACGATCGCGAAATCCCCATGCGCCCCGGGAGCCTCGGCGCGCTCCCGCTCACGGTGCTCACCGCCAGCCGTCACCCGGCTGCCCCGTCCGACTTCACCCCCGCCGACCAGGCGAAGTACTACCGCTTCTGGCGCGCGGGACACGACCGTCTGGCTGCCCTCTCCACGTGCAGCCGCAACCGCGTCGTCCCCGATTCGGGCCATTTCATTCAGTACAATCAGCCACAGGTTGTGATCGCGACCATTCTTGCGGCCCTGGCGGACGCGGGGCGCCTCGCTCCGGCCACCTGTCGCTCCGACCACTGACGCACCCCGCGTCCGATGGAAGCGGGCCCATCCTGCAGCACTCTCAGCCCCGCGGCACGTCCACAGGGAACGCAGGGTCCATCCCTGGAATATGCACCGTCGCACCCGGTCGCCCGCCCCGCAGAAAGCGCCGGCTCAGCCACGCACGCACCGGCTCGTCATACAGCTTCAGGCACGCATACGCCATCGCCACCGCCACCAGCCACAGCAGCACGCCCCATCCCGCCCGCTCGGCCAGCGTGCGCGGCCCACGCGCAATCCATGCCGTGTAAATGTAGATCAGCGGATAATGCGTGATGTACAGCGGATACGAGATATCGCCGAACAGCCGGCACAGCCGCGTCGAAACATTGCCCGCATCCCGCTGCCCCGCGCCGATCGCCACAATGATCGGGAACACCACGATGATGCAGAACGCCTCGTACAGCCCATTCACCCACAGGTGCTCAGGACCGCCAAAACGTGGCAGCGAAAAGCACACCACCAGCAAAACACTGCACACCAGGAAGCCCTGTCGCATCGGCAGCCGCCAGCCCGAACGCATCAACAGCACGCCCGCGAAAAACGGAAACATGAGCCGTGCAAAGCCGATGTGGAGCTGCGGCGCATTCAGCGCCCATCCCCCGATCACATCGCCCTCGCCCGTCACCAGCATGTGCACCAGGAAAGCGGCAGACAGCGCGCACAGCACGCCCATCCACCGGTTCGAGAGCTTGCGCAGGCCCACCGCATACAGGATGTTCGCGACGTACTCGAAGAACAGCGACCACGCCGGCCCGTCCAGCGGATGCATCTCGTCCCAGCCGCGAATATCGAGCTGCGTCGGCAGCGGCAGCAGCGTGCAGCCCAGCAGCATCACCAGCAGCATGCTCCACACTGGCGTCGCGCTGACCAGCTTGAAAGCAGGGCCGCCCTGGAAGTAAAACAGCGCCGCGCCAATCAGGCTGCCAACGATCACCATCGGTTGCAGACGAATCAGGCGCCGCTTGTAAAACTCCCACTGGCCCATGCGGGTCCAGCGGTCGTCGTAGGCATACGCCACCACAAAACCCGAAAGCAGGAAGAAAAAATCCACGGCCAGGTAGCCGTGATTGATGATCTGCCGGAAGCGCACGCCGTAGTCGTTGGGTTCAAGGGCGTGGAACGCAACCACAAGCAGTGCCGCAACGCCGCGCAGGCCGTCCAGCACCTCGTAATGACTCTTCGGCAGCGGATCGTTGGACAGTTTCTGTGTGTTGCGCATCGGCGCCCAACTATACCCAGCACACCCCACGATTGGCCACCGCCAGTCCGTCACTAACCTGTTCGGCCATCGCCTTTTCCATGCAGGCGCAGCTACCGCGCCCACACAGCCACCGCGCCCGCACCGCCGCCCCGGCGGCAACCCGGTCAAAGCTGAGCGGGTCCAGCGCAATCTCCGGAGGCAGCTCGTCCCATTGCCCCGACGCTCCCTCGGGGTTCAACCGCATGGCGTACTTGTCGGTATGCCGGGGTCGCGCGCGCTTCGAACCGTGATGTGCAGCACGCCGCCCCGGAGCGTTGCGCCCACCACCGGGTCGTGGCGCACGGCCACGCCAATATTCGCAAACGACCGTTGGTATTCGTCAGCTTCACAGGCCCGTCCATGCTGCCCGCGAGCACGCCCTTCGATGGTTGGAGTTCCAGAACAAACAGGTTGCGACCACCAGCCCGCATCACCCGTTCCCCGCCAACGCCCCGGCCCAGCCCCCTGCGCTCAGCACACCCCAGCCGGCCCGATCCAGGGCGCAAGCAGCAAGCAACAGAACGCAATCCGCAGAACAGCCTTCATGCACATGCCGCGATTGAAAGGCCACGCGCCACGCCCACAATCACATTTGCTCCCGGTCGCGATACGCGCCCTCCCATCAACGCGACGCGACCTGTTCGATCGCAGTCAACACGAACTGATCGATTCCAGATGATCCGTGACAGGCACCCATAGCTCTTGGAGAGTTCAGTCCACTGGTCAGCCATAAGCCGGCGGCTCTGGTTGGCGCACAAAAAACTGCGAAAGGGTGCAGCGTCCAGCCGCGCTGTACTCGCCGCCAGCCATGCCATCCCGGCAACACCGGCCGTACCCAGTCGCCATGCTTCCACTCGCGATTTTCAACCCGAGCCCCGGACCCGAGCCCCGGACCCGAGCCCCGGACCCGAGCCCGCTCAGCTCCCAAAATGTCGTGCCGCTTGCTGCGCCGCCTGCCGCGCGCGCACAACGCGCCGCGCACCCAGCCACACCAGCCACACCGCGGCCACCAGCAGCACAGCATTGCTGACCCGCATGGCCACGATCCCACCGAGCAGCGGCTTCTGCGCAAACGCCCGCACTCCATAGTCCATCGCCCCGGCTGCCGCCACGCTCAGCGCATGCAGCCCACCCCATTTTGCCCTCTGCGTATACACCGACAGCAGCATCAGGAACACCGCGTCCAGCGCCAGCATGGCCAATACCGCACCCCAGCCCCAGCGGGCCGGCGTCTGCAGCACGCCCATGCCCAGCACAAAGGTCGCCGCTCCTGTCGCCCACGGGCTCGGCACGCCGCCGGCCCCGGCGCTGGCCCCGCGCACCGGCAGCAGCCATGCAGCGCCCACCAGCAACAGGCTCAGCCCCGCCACGCTCACAAGCTGCGCCGCCGAGGCCACAAAATGGTTCTGCTTCCACCCAATGGCGAAACTTGCGGCCGAGCCCAGCACAAACACCACGGCCACCAGGGCCACGCCGCCCCGTCCAAGCCACGGCACATGGGCTTCCTCCGGAAACAAAGCCTCCACCAGCGCGATCGACACGCCCATGCTCCAGAACGTGTGCAGGTTCAGCATCAGCAGCGTCCACCATGCGCCAATGCCCCACTCCGGCACGTACGCATGGTCCAGCAGGTGCATGTGTATCTTCAGGTAGTCCGGGTTGAACAGCGACTGCGTCACAAGGCCCTCGCTGGCCAGCCCGTACGCCGCACCCAGCAGCAGCATCCCCGGCCACCCCTGGCCCCGGCGTCGCGCTGTCTCGCGCACCAGCACGGCCGCTCCCCCGTAAGCCGGCACCAGCACCGCCAGCACCGCCAGCAGCGTGATCGGGAGGTCGCCCAGCAGGTATTCCGCCACCAGCGGGCTCACCAGCAACAGGCACACCACCGCGGCGAACTTTCTTCCGGGCACGGCCATGGTTCCCTCCTCATCCTGCGAACGTGCGCAAGGCGCCGCGAGGCGCACCGACACTCTACCGCCGCCGCGCGGCCGTGCGCCCACTTGTTTGCGCACAAAAACACCTGCCCCATCGCACCGGACTGCCCCAGATTCCGTGAGTCCGCGCGTCCCTCACCGCGCCCACCCGCGCCCACCGCGCCATCCCCGAGGCAGGAGCTACTTCCCCTGCCTCGGGCCCCACGCACACGCACGCTACTGCCCGTCGTACAGCGGACCCACCTCCAGCAACTCCTTCTCCAGGAAAATAGCCGTGAGCCGGTCAATCGCCTCGCCGTACTTCCGCACCACCGTCCGCAGGCTCTGCTTGGTTAAATCCGCCGCCTCCGCCTGCGTGTACTCCTGCAGCGCGATCCGCGCCACCAGCTCCTTCTCCTCCGGGCTCAGCTGCCGGAGGCACCGGTCGACGTCATACACAAAAATCACCGCGTCCTCGAAGCTCCGCACCCGGTAGCTCGATACCTTGCCCCGGAACATGCAGTTGCCAAGCACCGACGGCACCTGGCCCATCCGCAGCGAAACTTGCATGTATCGCCGCAGCAACAACTCCGTGTACCGTCGGTAAAAGGCCAGCGATGTGATCGGCACCATCACCGTTCCCTTTTTCTTTCGAGGATCCACCGGGAGGTTTTGCCATGCACTCACCTGCGGTACCCGCATCGCCATGCCGCCGCTCAACGGACACCGCCCGCGGCCACATTCGGCTCGTACCCGGCGCCCTCAGCCAGCCCCACCCGGCCTGCCTGCTTCTTGGGCGGTCGCCCCGGTCGCAGGCGCGTCTTTGGATCGGGAAAATGCTGCAAAACATCCACGCATGGTGCGCAGTACACCCCGGCTCCCTGCTGCTTTCGGAACCACAGCGTTCCGCATCCCTCGCACACCTTCAAATCAACGCGCTGGTAGGTCATTTGCCCTCACAAGTCGAAAAAATCACTGCAACACTCTCCGCAGGCCTGTTGAAAAAGTCCAAAATCGCTTCTGGAAGTCCCCCCGCTTCGCCCCGTTCAGCCTGATTTCGCCTTTTCTTCGGTAACCATATTGGCGAGCGCACAATTTTCTTTCACTTTTTTTTCCTGTACCGGAACTGCCGCTGGAGCGTCGCAGCGTGCATTTCGCGCCAGGGCGCGAAATGCACGAAAACCCGCGTCCCACGCGCATTCCGGCACAATCTTCGGGTGAAAGTACCCCCACCCTACCCCCCCTCCACCCCACTGCGTCAATCGCTATAAGCAACCGCTAGTTACGCGAATAAGTTTCAGAATTCGCAACTTACAGAGCGGCAGCCGATCTGTTCGGCGACACTTGCCTTTGGGCAATCCTTTGTCAGGGAACAGCCATAGCTTCCCGGCATTTTTGTGCCATTTTCCGCCAGATGAATTTTTCGCAATTGCATGAGCGGTTGCGCTTGGAATTGCTCGACAGAATTGAGCGGGGAGTGATCACAGCTTCACTGCTCGCGCGCAAAACAGGCTTGCAGCAGCCGCACATTTCGAACTTCCTCCGCAATAAGCGGCGACTCAGCCTGCCTGCGCTTGACCGTGTGCTCGCTGCACTTGGTCTCTCCGCCGCTGAGCTTTTTCCTGCGCCCGCAAAAGCTGATCCCTCGCCCTCCCAGGGCATCCCCATCACCTCGTCGCAAAGCGCCATGCATGATGAGTTCATCCGGGCAGCCTCCGTCAGTGCCTATGTCACGCTGCCGCCGGCCATGCTCGCGCAGCTCCACGGGCCGCAGGACGGTCGCCGCCGCGTCGCTCGCGAGCGCTTCGTCGCCATCGCCCTTTCCGCCGAGCAGGCCGCTCCCATGGAGCCGCGCCTGCGCCCCAACTCCATCGTGGTGCTGGATCGTCACACCAACATGCCCACCGGTGCTCCCGACGACATCTTTGCCGTCGAGGTGCGCGGCGCCCTGCACCTCGGCTTCCTCGTCTTTGAGCAGAAGCACTTCCTGTTGCGTCCCCACGCCCTCCACTACCCGGTGGAACTGCTGCCCGTCCCGCCCGCCGCCTCCCCCGCGGATCTCGTTGTCGGCCGCGTCGTGGCCGTGCTCACCCGCCTCTAGCAAGCAGCCAAGCCTGCCGATTTGTTAGCATCGGCCTCGGAGGGTCTTTCCCTCGGAGAGTTTTCCATGTCTCAGACAGACCAGACAGTGTCCGCATCGCAGAAAGACCAGATCACCAGCGGCAACCATGTGCGCCGCAACGAGGACATCGCACTCGACCTGCTCAAGTTCGTTGCCTCCACCACCAACATCCTCCGCACCACCAGCCCCTCCACCGGCTTCACCGCCCCGGCCACGCAAAAGCCTGAGGACCAGGTGACCCTCCTGCTCGACCTCTACAGCCGCTGCCTGTCCACCATCCAGGGCGAGTAATCTGCCGGCGGCCGCAGCCTCACCGGGGCAGTGTCGCTACGGCGCTGCCCGGTCACCCAGGGCTCGGCCCCAGGCTCGCACAGCGTGGCTCCAAGGTCTGGCTTCAGGGTGTGGCTCCAGAACGGATGAGCAGGCTGATACACCCCGCCGCCACACCGCGCCAGCCCCTTGCGCCGCTTCCCGCCAGCCCAGACACCCGGCCTGCATAGGCTGACCCGCCCGCATCGTAAAGGGAGCCGCCGCCCGGGCCGCCGCGCAGCGCACACCAGGAGCACACCGCCGCAATGTCCCTCGCATCTCTCCCGCTCGACCCCGGCACTCTCCACCTGGCCGTCTGCGGTGCCGGCGCCTTCGGCCGCAACCACGTGCGTGTGTATCGCGAGCTCGCCGCTGCCGACCCGTCTCTGCATCTCGCCGCCGTGGTCGATCCTGACCCCGCCCGCATCGCCGACGCCGGCGTCCCGGTGTTCCGCTCCACCGAGGACATGCTGGCTGCCATCGCACGCGGCGACCTGCGCGTCGATGCCGCCAGCGTCTGCGTTCCCACCTCGCTCCATCACGCGGTCGCCGCCCAGCTCCTGGCCGCGGGCATCCACGTGCTGGTGGAGAAGCCCATCAGCAGCACCCTTGCCGAGGCCGACGACCTGATCGCCCTTGCGGCCCAGTACCAGCGCGTGCTCATGGTCGGCCATCTCGAGCGCTTCAATCCTGCTGTGGCAGCGCTCGCGCCCCTGCTGCGCGGCCCCATGTTCTTTGAGGCGCACCGCCTCAGCATTTTTTCTCCGCGCTCGCTCGACGTCGACGTGGTGCTCGACCTCATGATTCACGACCTCGACATCGTGCTGCACCTCGCGCAGTCGGCTGTGCGCCACGTCCACGCCGTGGGCCTGCCCATCCTTTCCCGCAAGACCGACATCGCCAACGTGCGCGTCGAGTTCGAGTCCGGCTGCGTCGCCAACTTCACTGCATCGCGTGTCTCTACCGAGCGCGTCCGCAAGCTGCGCTTCTTCCAGCCGCACCAGTACCTGTCCATCGACTATGCCCGGCAGGACCTCCTGGTGATCGAAGTGCAGCCGCCCGCAAGCGCACCCGTCCCCCCAATCGAGGCACCCGCTGCCGGCAGCTCGCTGCCAACACTGGGCATGCAAAAGCCCTCGGTCCAGCAGGGAGAGCCCCTCCGGCTCGAGCTCCAGGCCTTCCTTCACGCCATCCGCTCAAGCGAAGCACCCGCCGTTACCGGTGCCGATGCCCGCGCCGCCCTGGCACTCGCCCTGCAGATCCAGCAGGCCATCGAAGCCCACGCGCAGCACGCCGGCCTCCAGGCCTTTGTCGCCGGGCCCTAGTCCCACCCGGCGCGCCGCCCGGCCGTTGGTCAAACACAAACAGAAAGGGTTCTGCCGCCACGCAGCAGAACCCTTTGCCTTCTACCCCCGTCGACTGCCGATCTACGCCCGCACCAGCTCCGGCTGCCTGGCTTCCACGGCCTCTTCCGCCCGCCGCCGCGCATACAGCGGGAAGCGCTCACAAAGCTCCGCAACCTCGCCCTTGATGCGCTCCAGCTTTCCGGCATCCGCGCGCGCATCGAGCGCCTGTGCAATCCATCCCGCGATCACTTCCATCTCCGCCTCGCCCATCCCGCGCGTAGACAGCGCCGGCGTGCCCAGACGGATTCCCGAAGGCTTCATCGGCGGGTTAGTGTCGAATGGAATCGCGTTCTTGTTCACCGTGATCCCCGCCGCACCCAGCGCTGCCTCGGCTTCCGAGCCCAGCATGCCCCGCTCAAACACGTCCATCAGCACCACATGGGTATCGGTGCCGCCCGAGATCAACCGGAAGCCGTGCGCCTCAAGCCCGCGGCACAGCGCCTGCGCATTGCGCACCACCAGCGCCGCATACCCCGCGAAGCCCGGCTCCAGCGCCTCGCGAAACGCCACGGCCTTGGCTGCCACCACGTGCATCAACGGACCGCCCTGCTGTCCCGGAAATACGCAGCGGTCAATCAGTTTGCCCAGCTTGTCCAGCTCCGCCGCCTGCAGCTCGCCTGCGTTGTGCGTCGCCCCGGACACAGCCGTCCCATGCGCCCCCACACCATCGCCACCCGCCAGGATCATCCCCGACCGCGGCCCGCGCAGCGTCTTGTGCGTGGTGGTCGTCACCACGTCGGCATGTGGCAGCGGCGACGGGTGCACGCCGCCTGCCACCAGCCCGGCGAAGTGCGCCATGTCGATCATCAGCTTCGCGCCCACCTTGTCCGCGATCGCCCGCATCCGCGCAAAGTCAAACTGTCGCGGATACGCCGAGCCGCCACCGATCAGCAGCTTCGGCCGCTCGCGTTCCGCAATCTGCTCCAGCTCGTCATAGTCGATCGTTTCGGTCTCGCGCGACACCGCGTAGCTCGCCACCCGGTACAGCTTGCCCGAGAAGTTCAGCTTGTGCCCATGTGTCAGGTGGCCGCCATGCGCCAGGTCCAGCCCCAGGATCGTGTCGCCCGGCTCCAGCAGCGCCATCATCACCGCCGCGTTGGCCTGCGAGCCCGAGTGCGGCTGCACATTCACATAGCTCGCCCCGAACAGCCGCTTGGCCCGCTCCCGCGCCAGCGTCTCCACCACGTCCGCGTACTCGCAGCCCCCGTAGTACCGCTTGCCCGGGTAGCCTTCGGCGTACTTGTTGGTCAGCACCGATCCCGCTGCCTCCAGCACCGACTCCGAGACAAAGTTCTCCGAGGCAATCATCTCGAGGCCCTCGTGCTGCCGCGTAGCCTCCGCCTTCAGTGCCGCTGCAATCTCCGGATCCTGTTGCGCCAACGTGCGTGGTGTCTGGTTGAAAGTCATGTAGGGATTGTAAAGCGCCGCATCCCGGCCCATCCGTCCACCCCCCTCACGGTGTGTGGCAAAGACACACCATCCGCTGCAAACTTTCCGTGGCTCAGAGCGAGCGCCTTAACCCGTGAAAAAGGCGAAAACGCGCCACTCCTAAATTTTTAGTTGACGAGCATCGCGACGCCGGCCTAATGTCCTAAGCAATTAGGAGGCAGGAATGGCGAAGCAGGAGAAAAGCGCGCTCACCCCGCTCGAACTCAGGGTGATGCAGGCGATCTGGAGGCGCGGACCGGGCACGGTCGGCGAGGTGCAGGAGGAGCTCGGCGGAGCCCTGGCCTACACCACCGTGCAGACCATGCTCAACATCCTGGAGCGCAAGCAAAAGCTCACCCGCGCGCTTGCGGGCCGCTCCTACGTCTACACCGCCACCGTTACGGAAGCCCGCGCCTCCGGCCACGCCGTGCGCGACCTCATCGATCGCATGTTCGGCGGCTCCCCCGAGGAACTCGTCATGAGCCTCGTCCACAACCGCGAGATCGACCCCGACCGGCTTGCCGCCCTCGCCGAGCGGCTTGAAATCCTGCCCGCGCCCGACGCCCTCGCCGAGCCGGACAAGAAGAAGAAAGAAAGAAAAGACAAGAAAGACAGGAAAGACAAGAAGCACCGGAACAAGGAGGGCGCCTGATGTTCTCCTTCGCGCACCCGTTTCTCTCCGCGCTGTCCACGTGGCTCCTGGCTTACCTCGGCAACTCGCTCTGGCAGGTGCCGCTGCTGTATGCCGCGGCCTCGTGGATGGCGCGGCCCATCCGTGCCCTGGGCATCGCGGCGGAGCACCGGCTCTGGGTCGGCTGCGCCGTGCTGCAGTGCCTGCTCCCGGCCTGTCCACCGGTTTCGTGGCAGTGGCTGCGCAGCCTGGTGCCGTGGCCCGGTCGCGTGGCCATGGCACCCGGGCGCACGTCTCCGTCAGCTTTGGTCCCGGCCTCGCGCTTGAGCAGCTTCGCCTTCCCCATGCCCTGCTTGCTACCGCGACCCTGGCCTACGCAGCGGTGCTGCTGTATGTCGCCGCCCGCCTGCTCTGGCGGAGCGGACGCGTCCGCTCCATCGCGCGTGAGGCCACCCCCGCGCACCTCACCGGCGAGGCCGCGCTCTGCTGGGCTGCCTGCTGCCGCCACTTCGGCCTCGCCGGCACGCGCCGCGCTCCCGCGCTTGCGACCTCGCACGCCATTGCGGGCCCCGTCTCGATCGGCCTGCGACGACCCATGGTCCTGTTGCCTGTCGGCTTCCCCCACAGGGTCCGGCCCGAAGACCTCCGCACCGCCTTGGCGCACGAGTGCGCGCACATCGCCCGGCGCGACTTCGCCCTCAACCTTCTCTACGAACTGCTCGCCCTGCCGGTCCACTACCATCCGTTCGCCCGGCGCGCGCGCAGCCGTGTCACCGAGACGCGCGAAATGCTCTGCGACCAACTGGCCGCCGCGGCCACGGCAGGCGAACAGCAGTATGCGCGTTCCCTCTTGCGGCTGGCCGCGCTGTGCCTGCAGCCCCGGCGAGCCCCCGTCCCCCACGCCATCGGGATCCTCGATGCCAACGCGTTTGAAAGGAGAATCACCATGCTGACCCAACCCAAGCAGCCCATCGGGTGGGCGCGCAGGAGCCTCACCCTGGCCGCCTGCTCCTCGCTCGCCCTCGGTACCTGCGCCTCTGCCCTGGCACTGAGCCTCGACGTTCAGGTCCCTGCCGCCACAACGCCCGGCCCACGCTCCCCGGCTACCACGGGCAAGCCGCTCGTCGTTCCAGGCAAGGTCATGGCCGGGCAGGTGCTCACCCGCGTCGACCCCGTCTACCCGCCCGAGGCAAAAAAGGCCAAAATCCAGGGCACCATCGTCCTCCAGGCCGTGATCGGCAAAGACGGCACCATGCAGAACCTCAAGGTCGTCTCCGGCCCCGCGGAGCTTCAACGCTCCGCCATGGACGCAGTCCGCCAATGGACCTACAAGCCCTACCTGCTCAACGGCGATCCCGTCGAGGTAGACACCACGATCCACGTGACCTACTCCCTCGATCGCTGATCCCTCGAGCGCTGATCGCTGATCCCAGGCACGCGGCATCCGCGTCGATGCCGCACCGCCTCCCGGCCACTCCCGACCTGCTCCGCAAACGATCGGGAGTCGGCGGGCAGCCTCCGCCACACCCGCACTGCTGTGCCCACTCCCGGATCCTTGTACGCTGTGCCAAGATGACTCCCCTCGTCCCGTCGCGCAAGCGCAAGCCCCTGTGGCCAGCCCTGTTCCCCGCCGTTCCCGCAGCCCTGTCGCTGTGCCTGTTCCTCCACTCCTGCCTCGCGCAAACCCCAGCCCAGGCTCCGCTCCCGGCAGTCCCGGCCGCCACACCCATCGACGCCCTCGGCGCCTCGCTCTTCCAGCAGTCCGGCGCCACCGGCATGGTGCTGGTCCTGGTGCACGGCCACCAGGTGGTCCTCCGCGGCTACGGTGAGACCGCACCCGGGTCTCACCAGCCCCCCGCCCGCGACTCCGTCTTCCGTCTCTGCTCGCTCACCAAGATCTTCACCACCGACGTGCTCACCCGGCTCGTGCTCGACCAAACCGTGCGCCTCGACGATCCCCTGCAGCGGTTCGCCCCGCCCGGCATCGTCGTGCCCGCACGCGACGCCCCCATCCTCCTTGGTGAGCTCGCCACCCACACCGCCGCGCTGCCCCGCGAACTCCGCGAAGCCCCCGCGGGCACCCCGCACTTCACCTTTCCCGACCGCCGCACCCGCTGGAGCTGGCTTCCCAACCAGCGCCTGCTCAGCACGCCGGGCACTGCCGCGCTCTACTCCAACATCGGTTTTGACCTGCTCAGCGACGCTCTCGCCGCGGCCACCCACACCCAGTACGCCGCGCTGCTCGCCACCCGCACGCTCCGGCCGCTGCACATGGACCACACCACGTTCTTTCCCACCCCGGCACAGTGCAGCCACCTGCTGCTCGGCGCCTTTGACCAGGGCCCCTGCACGTCCACGGAACAGACCGCGGGCAGCTCCGGGCTCTACTCCACCGCATCCGACATGGCCATCTGGTTGCAATACCTGCTCGGTTCTAACACCCCGGCCATCGCTGCGCAGCCCTCCGCCGCCCAGGCCACCTACCTCCAGCCGGCCCAGCTCCTCCGCCAGAAAGGACTCGACCACGCTGGCGAGCCCACCGGCATCGGCCTTGGCTGGATCGACCTCCTGCCACCCGGCGACCCCTCCTACCTGGTGGAGAAAACCGGCGGAGGCGCCGGCTTCCACACCTACATTGCCCTCAACCACGCCACGCAAACCGCGGTCTTCCTCGCTGCCACCGACGGCCGCGTCGATACCCACCTCAACCTCTTCAACGCCGCCAACAAGCTCCTGCTCGCCGTCGCAGGCCTGCCCCCTCTGCCCGAGCCGGCGGCTCAACCCCTGCGACGCCCCGCCGGCGCACACACCACTCCTCGCTCACGCACCCGCGTCGCGGCACTGCACGCGCGCGTCGCCATCCGCCGCCGTGCCCATCCTCACCACCCGGCCTAGCGCCTCAGCCGCACGCAAAAAGGGGGCGCGCCAAAGCGCACCCCCAAGTCCCTGATCCTTAAATGCCCGCCAACAAGCCCTTAGTCCGCGAACGCCCCGTGCACAAACGAGCCGAGGTACCACCCGTCGATGAACTTGTATGGCGTTTCCCCGGTCGTGTAATGCCCGCACGGCAGCACCCTCGACTCGTGCCGGATCCCCAGCCGCCGGAAGTTCTCCAGCACCTGCAGCGAAAACTCCTCCAGGAACGTCAGGTCGTACGTCGCATGCACCACCAGCGTCCGGCGCTCGCGCTCCCGCGCCGTCGCCAGGAACCGGTCCATGTAATGGATCGGCGAAATCGCCCCCCACAGCCCGTTCAATCGCTCCTGTGTCAGCCCTGCCTGCTCAAACGCCGCACGAATATGCCGCGTGCTCTGCCCCGTCCACACCACGTCCCCAAAAGACGTTGACGCATGGTTGAACGCGCACACCTCCAGTCGTGGATCATGCGCCGCCGCCAGAAATGCGTAGCAGCTTCCCAGCGAGGTGCCCATTACCCCGAACTGCCGATATCCGTGTGCTTCGAGCCAGTCCACGCAGCACCGGATATCCACCACCGCCTGCCGGCAAGCCGCCAGCGTCCGGCCGATATTCGACGACACCGCGTAATCCGAACGCTCCAGCTCCGCAGGCCTGCGAATGTCGTGATACGGCTTGGACAGCCGCAGTGCCGAAACCCCGAACCGGTTGAACAGTGTGCACAGCGCATTGTGCGAAAACGCATCCGCATTCCACTGCGGCATGACGATAATCGCCTTGCGCGGCTGCTCGCCTGTCTGCCGATCCTCGGGCGCCGGGTACCACCGTGCATTGACCAGGTCATTTTCGGGAAACGGCGTCCGTACCGGCGACGTAAACCGCAGAAACTCCGCCGTGGGCAGCTCGCCCCGTGCCGCCCTGGCCTTCAGCTCCGCATCCTGCGCCAGCGTCTCCGGCCGCACATTGGTCGGGAACAGCTCCGGGTGACGCTCCTCGATCCGGTAATCCGTCGGCGCGCTGTAGCCAAAAAACGAGTCGCTGTCCGCCACGATCGCCTCGTTCACCGCCAGCATCGCCCGCTCGGCCTCGGCAAACGTCAGCTCTTCCTCATGCACCTCGGCGAGCGGCTCAATCGCCGCCGGCAGCGCATCCCGCAGCCACTCGAAGCCCCACTCCACCGGCCGCACAATCCGGTTCTCATCCCGCGTGGTTAACTCGGTCTCCCAGCGGAACATCCACTTCGCGTACCACTCATTCAGCATCAACACCTTTCCTGGCGGCCTGACCCAGTCAGCAAACCCGCAAACCCCGCCCCCCACGCTCACGCACAAGGCATAGAACTGCCGGCCCAAACACCCAACCGGCGCCCCATGTCTCGATTCCGAGATGTGGGAACCACCAAACCCCGCGCCTCAATCCCAGCAATAAAACACAAACCACCTACACCGCCACCCGCTGCACCCGCGCCCCTATCCCGCAAAACACCTCATACGGAATCGTGCCGCACCACTCCGCCAGCTCCTCCACCGCGATCCGCCCTGACCCCTGCGTTCCCAGCAGCACCACCTCGTCCCCAATCCCCACATCCGCAATCCCTGACACATCCACCACCGTCTGGTCCATCGACACGCGCCCCACGATCGGCGCGCGCCGCCCTCGGATCAGCGCAGCCCCTAGGTTCGACAGGCGCCGGTTCAGCCCGTCCGCATACCCCACAGGCAGCAGCGCCAGCCGCGTCGGCCCATTCGCGTGGAACGTCTCGTTGTACCCCACCGACGCACCCGCATCCACCACGCGCAGCGACGTCACCTCGCACTTCCAGCGCATCACCGGCTCCAGTGCAGCAGCGCTGCCGGCCTCTGCCGCCGCAGCCCCATCCGCCCGCACCAGCCGCGGCTCCACCCCGTACAACGCCAACCCCGGCCGCACCAGCAACGCCGCACCCTGTTTCTCCGCCATTGCAGCCAAACGGGCCAGCTCCACCCCGGCAAACGCGTTTACCGAGTTGCCGGCATGCACCCAGCGCGGCCTTACCCCGGCTTCCGCCAGTTGCTCCAGCGCCGCTGCCAGCAGCCCGCACTGTGCTTCCGTCACCGCCCCGGCCGTCCGATCCTCACCCACCACCTCCGGCGAAGAAAAATGCGTCAGCACCCCTTCGATCCGGAGCGGCGAGTCCCCTTCAAACCCGGCCCCCAGCAGCAACCGGCGCAAAGCCTCGCCCGGCGCCACCCCCTGCCGGCTCATGCCCGTATCAATTTCAAGATGTACCGCCACGGAGCGAGGTGCGCACCCGGCCCGCCGCGCAGCCGCGTCCAGCAGAGACAGGTGCCAGCCTTCCCACACCTGCGGCGTCAACGCGCGCTCCAGCAGCGCACCTTCCTCACCTGGGAAGAACCCCGACATCACCAGCACCCGGGGCCGCAGCGTCCCAAGCGCCCGTCGCAGCTCCAGCGCCTCCTCTACCGAGGTCACGCCCAGCCAGCTTTCGCCCACCTCCGCCGCCGACCGCGCAGCGATCCACTCGCACAGCGCCCGACCGCACAGCGCTGCGCCATGGCCATACGCATTCGCCTTGATTACCGCAACCAGCCCGGCGTGCACACGCGGCGTTGCCGACGCGCGGACCCGTGCTTCCAGCAGGTTGTAGTTGTGGAGCAGCGCCCCCAGCCGGATCTCGGCAACCAATGGCCGCATGCGCTAGCGCTGCGGGTTTGCGGATGCCGGCGGAGTCGCCGAAGCAGGTGCAGCCGATGGAGCAGGAGTCGCGTCCGGGGCATTCACGCCCGGCCTCGGGTCCGGTGCATCCCCCGAACCGGCCGGCGCCGTCGCGCCCGGCTTGGGCTGCGCGCCCTTGTACAGCAGCGGGATGTGGAACGGTTGCGCCGCGTTGGACTTCCGCTGCGGCTCCGCGGCAGTGGCCCGCCCCTTCGCGCCTTCGATCTGGTCCACTACCGCCGTACGCTGCGCGCTGATGCAGGCCCACGTATTGCGCGAGCGCTGGTACACGTGCGTAAAGATGCCACGCTCGTCCCGCGTTTTCTGGTCGTCCTTGAGGCGCAGGATGTACGTGCCTTGCACCACGGCTACGTCGCTCACCACCCGCACGTTCACAACCTTCTGCTCCACCGACAGCAGCGGCTCCGGCAGTCCGTTCAGCGTGTCCGCGATCGCCTGGTTACGCGTCAGCACCGCGCCCGAGGCGGAAATGTCGATAAACGTAGGCAGCAGCAGGTTCTCCAGCCCAAACTGGTCCTTGTTGGCCAGCGCCACGCTCCAGGCGTCTTCCAGCTTCTGGAACTGCAGCACGGGGCTCTGCGCCACCTGTGCCGCGGCCTGCACGGGCATCAGTGCCGCCGGTGCCAACACCATCGCGGCCATCAATACCGCCGAACGCCACCCAGCTGCCAACGTCCCTTTGCGTGTCCAATGCATAACTAATGGTCATTTTACGCAGGTTCCCGCTCACCCGCGAACCGCCATCTATCCTATGATGTTGCCAATGACCCCTGGCTGCCCGGAGACCGATGTATGAAAACAGCCCCTAAAGTAGCGATCCGCAGCGGCCTGCCCCCAGGTGTCCTGCCGCCCGACCCGGACTTGATCCGGCTCTTCAGCGAAACCAAAACCCAGAGCGGCAAGTCCCTCCTCGATGTGGCCGATAAGCAGCCCATCCTGCTCGTCTTCTTGCGCCACTTCGGCGACTCGTTTACCCGCGAAGCCATCCACGACATCTCCAAGGCCAAGCCCGCTCTCGACAAGCGCAACGTCCAGGTCGTCTTCGTCCACATGGCCGACGACGCCCGCGCTCTCCCCTGGTTTGAGAAGTACGGCCTCGGCTCGGCCGAGCGCGTCCACGACCCCGAGATGAAGCTCTACACCGCCCCCGTCTTCCACCTGCTCAAGAGCACCGTGCTGCCCCACTTCTTCGGCGCCCGCGCCTACTGGAAGCTTGCCAAGCGCGCCCTCTGGAAGTACGGCTTCGCCGGCCCCGGCAAGGAAGACCCCACCCAGCTCCCCGGAGTCTTCTTCATCAAGGACCGAGCCATCTACCGCGCATTCCGCCACAAATACCTGGGCGACCGCCCTGACTACAGCCTCTTCGGCGTCTAGCCGAAGCGGCCGTAGCCGCTTCAAAACCGCCTGCGCGGCCGGCGGCCACTTCGTGGCGTGTTCCTGTCCTCGTTGCTACACCAAATTTCTGAGGAGAAGCAATCGTGATTGAACACAAAATCTGGAAGGGCGATCTCTACGACGAACAGCCCGAAGGCAAGCGCTACATGATCATCGGCAATTCGCATTATCGGAATCCAGCGGATGCCGACACTGACGACTTCACCAAGATCTTGATGACAGCGGTCGCCGCGAGGGAGCAGCAGAAGTATCTTCCATTCTTCGCGATTATCCAGAAAGCGTTTAACCGCGATCACAAGCTGTGGACAGAAGTTGTGTTTCTCAACCTTGTGCCCGAGTGCATCGCTACGGCAGACGGCAAGTACAAGGAACCAACAGACGAGCAGGCGGCTCGTGGGCGCGGGCGCTTTTTGGAGGCACTACGCTGCTATCAGCCTGACAAAATCTTTGTTTTTAGCAATTCCCATAAGAAAGGCTGGCGGGCGCTCCCTGAGACTGATGAGGAACTGGATAGGGGTCACGCCGGCATAACCAAGATCCCCGATTTGCCGCCCGGGAGGCACTTTGAATATGGCTCCTACGCTATCCGGAATAAGAAGATGATGGCGTTTGGCCTGGCACATCCAGCAAGGGTAGGAAAAGAAGCAATCCCCGAATTGTTCCAGGCTGTTCAGTACGCCCTGAACTTCTAGCTGTCGTCACTGCCGACCAACGAGAGGCCCACCAAACCCCCAACGATCACCCGCCACGAAGTGGCCGCCAGCCGCGCAGGCGGTTTCCCTTTCCGTACCGCCTTTTCCCACTTTTCCAGCCCCCAGCCTTCGCCGGTGGAAATCCCGCAGAGTAGCCTGAAGCGGTATGGCGACCACACCTAACATCCAGTTCGAGCGCGGCCTCCCTGCCGCCATTGATGCCGAGCGCTCGATCCTCGGCGCCATCCTGCTCGACAACCACCTCTACAACGAGGCGGCCGAGCGCATCACCACCTCCGACTTCGCGCTGGACGCCCATCGACGCATTTACATGCGCATGGCTGAGCTCATCGACTCCGGCCGCGCCGTCGACATCATCACCCTCCGCGACATCCTCTCGCAGAACAAGGAAACCGAGGCCATCGGCGGCGTCGCCTACCTCGCCTCGCTCACCGAGAACCTCCCGCGCCGCCTCTCCATCGACGAGTACGTCCGCATCGTCAAGAACAAGTCGCTGCTGCGCCAGCTCATCCTGGTCTGCTCCGAGGCCATCACCCAGGCCGCCGACCAGGCCGACGACGCGCTCGACGTGCTCAACGCTGCCGAGTCCAAGCTGCTCGAAGTCACCGAGCACGGGGTGCAGCGCGGCTTTGCCTCCATTCCCGAGATCGTGCGCTCCTCCTTCGGCTCCATCGACCAGCTCTTCGCCGAAGGCTCCCGCGAGGTCACCGGTCTCGAAACCCACTTCACCGACTTCGACCGCATGACCTCCGGCCTCCAGAAGTCCGAGCTCATCATCATCGCCGCGCGCCCCTCCATGGGCAAAACCGCCTGGGCCATCAACATCGCGCAGAACGCCGCCGTGCGCGGCGCCGCGGTGGTCGCCGTCTTCTCGCTCGAAATGTCGAAGGAGTCGCTCCTGCGACGCATGCTCGCGTCGGAAGCGCTGGTCGACCAGCAAAAGATCCAGAAGGGTTACACATCGCGCGAGGACCAGGAAAAACTCGCCGAAGCCCTCGAGCGCCTCACCGAGTCGCAGCTCTTCATCGACGACACCCCCGGCATCTCCCTCACGGAAATGCGCGCCAAGGCCCGCCGCCTCCGCCAGATGCACGGCAGGCTCGACCTCATCGTCATCGACTATCTGCAACTGATGACCGGCGGCGCAGGCGGCGCGCCCGGCAAAAAGGGCTACGAGAACCGCACCCAGGAAGTCTCCGCCGTCTCCCGCGGACTCAAGGCCCTCGCCAAGGAACTCGACGTCCCCGTCATCGCCCTCTCGCAGTTATCGCGTGCCTCTGAGCAGCGCGGCGGCGACAAGAAACCCATGCTCTCCGACCTCCGCGAATCCGGCTCCATCGAGCAGGACGCCGACGTCGTCGCCTTCATCCACCGCGACAGCTACTACAACAAGGACGAAAACGGCCAACCCGACCCCGAAACGGAAGGCAAAGCCGAAATCATCATCGCCAAACAAAGAAACGGTCCGACCGGTTCAGTGCATCTGGCATATCTGTCCAAATGCACGAGATTCGAAAACCTGGCCTTCGGCGGCGAGTGACAAGATTCGCATCACAAGAAGAGGAGGTCCCACATATCCACACTTAGTGCTTTCTTAAAAAAGGGCTATTTCCCGCGTGAGCTGCCGCCCTCGTTTCACACGGAGAAGTTCGCGCGATTCGCTGCTTCTACGGGACACTTGTGGCCAATGAGGCTTTGGACAAAACCGGTGGCGCATCATTTGTCACGTCCTGGAGGGGTCCGACGGACATTGAAAATCCCCAACCCCATACCCTACTTTGGTTGCTCGAAGCTGATGTCAGACAACTGGCCCGCACTTAGCCTCCATATGGAACAGGAGAGGTTGTCAGCTACCAGGCCCTTTTCGCCCAGGGGTTGTCCTCGCGCGATCATGTCCAGATACGGGCTGAGTGAAAGATCAAGGCTACGAGCATTAAAGCGAAGAGGGTACAAGTATTTGTTGAAGGCAGACCTGAGTCAATTCTACCCAACGCTTTACACACATTCGATACCTTGGGCTCTCCACTCAAAGGCGGCCTCCAAATCTGTTTTAAAAAATAAAGCAAAGACTAAGTCGCTCGGCGATAACATAGATCTTTTTCACATGTATATGAATGACGGCCAGACTCATGGAATAGCCATAGGGCCAGACATCTCGCATATCACTGCAGAGATCGTGATGGCAGCTGTGGACCAGCAGCTCCTGCATCGTTATCGCTCACAGATATGTGGCTTC
Source organism: Acidipila sp. EB88 (assembly GCF_003858395.1). Lineage (GTDB taxonomy): Bacteria > Acidobacteriota > Terriglobia > Terriglobales > Acidobacteriaceae > EB88. The sequence continues at coordinate 1,786,429 of NZ_QWEV01000005.1, forward strand.
CGATACATAGATGATTTCGAGCTTTCATTTGAGACACTTAGTGAAGCAGAAACGGTGCTGGGCGGACTTCAGAGTATTCTCTCGACTTTCGAATTAAGTCTCAATTCGCGCAAAACTCAAATAGTCGATCTACCGCTGGGCCTTGAGGACCGCTGGGCAATTGACCTGAACAAATTTGTCATTCGAAACAAGAAGAGCCCCTCCGGTCAACGCAATGACTTCATAAGCTATTTCAGTACTGCGTTCGAGAGAGCCTCGACCGATCCAGCGAGCCCGATCTTGCGATATGCGCTGGCAAGGGTACAGAACGAAAACGTTGACCCAAAAGGGTGGGGAGCGTTTTGTAATTGCGTGTTGGGCGCGATCTCGGCTGATGCGTCGACTTTGCCCGCCGCGCTGGCAACATTACACAAGGTAGCAACAAAAGGGGGCCACAGCATTCCTAAAGGGCCATTGGGTCAGGTTCTGAACTCAGTTATCTCTAAACACTCGATAACGGGCGATGGAAATGAGGTTGCATGGGCGCTGTGGGCGTCTTTAGCTTGGTCGATTCCCATCAGCGCTGAAGCGGCGAAAACCTTAGGATTGATGGAAGACGATATAGTAGCGATTCTCGCTCTAGATGCGGAGTCGTCCGGACTTATCGACGCAAACGTGCTGGACAAACACGCGTGGAGCCTCTTGCTTAATGAGGACGATGCTCACATTGCAGAGCACTGGCTCTTGTCGTACGAAGCTACCAAGCGAAGGTGGTTAAGCTGCTCGGCTGTGAAAAACTGCACAACCTTCTCTGAGATGATGAACGCTGGAGTGTCGTTTTACAGCAGGAGAAGAAATAATCCTGATGAGTTGTTAAAGATCGGATCAATACCGGGCGGCAGGCTTCCCAATTTCTATGCATAGTGTCAAAAACTAGACCACGCCCAATCCTCAGGCGCACCGCACGGCCCACGCGCCACCGGGTTCCGATGGATGTACCGCAGCTTCTCCACCCGCTTGTCTTCGGAGAACACGTTGAGGTCGTAATACCTTCTCTGTCAGAACAGCCATTCTGTACCTCGCACAGCGACAGATAGCTTCAGCGCCTGCAACGCGGTCCCGAGCGAACACACCCGCGGCTCACCCAGGAGCAGGTGCACATGCTCCGACATCACCACGTACCCCACCAAAAAAAAAGTCATACCGCACCCGCACCCTCTCGCGCGCCCGCTCGAACAGCACCCGCGCCTCAGGCATGCCGAGATACGGCCGTCGCTGGGAGCAGGAAAACGTCACAAAACACAGCACGCCCGCACGCTGCAACCGCACCAGACCGATGGCATCGCGAGCATCGTAGCGCCCACCACTCGAGCGCAAGACATGGGGCACCCACCTCTCCGTTATCGCTGGCGCAAATTGGAAAAGAGGCAACGCGCACCCCACGTCTCCCGCACCCACAAGCCCGCACCCCGCCCACCGTGAGAAAATCAACCAAGGAGGACTCTCCATGACCGACTTCATCCCCAAGCCAAGCGGCGTCAAAATCGGCGGACTCGGCCGCAAGGCCCAGAAGCTCCTAGCCCTGCAGGAAAAAGCCGCGCACCTCAAGAGCGGCAGCAACCCCGCAGCCGGGGCACCCAGCCTCTCCGCCCAGTCCAAGGGCGCCAAGGTGCCCACCAAGAAGCCCAGCTTCCAGCGCAAGGCCGTTTAACCGACCCGCATCACCGCGCCAGCACAGGAACTCCCCGCCGGGGCTGCAGCCAAAAGCGCAGCCCCGCGCGTACGTCTGCCCGCAGTGCGGCAGCTTCCCGGGCGCCTCAGTCTTCCTCTCGACTCGTCCCGCACTGGGTTACCCATTGCCCCGGCCGTCCCGCAGTTCCCTGCACCCGCAAGCCCGCTCCTTCCGCAGCCCGCGCACATGCTGGGCCAGCCCGCACCCCGCCACGCGCGCATGTTGATGCGGTACGCAACGGCCTTCCCGTGCTGCGGTCCACCCGGCATCTCACCCCGCATGGCAGACGTACTCCTCACCGACATCGATGGCACCCTCGTGGACTCCAACGCCCTTCACGCCGAGGCATGGCGCCGCACCTTTGAGCACTTCGGCATCGAAACCGACCTCGCCCAGATGTGGTCGCAGATCGGCAAGGGTGGCGACCAGGTCATCCCCATCTTCGTCCCCAAGGCCGACCAGGAGCGGCTCGAGGAGTCCATCAAGAAATTCCGCAAGGACATCTTTCACCGCGACTACATGGCCCGCATCGTTGCCTTCTCCAAGTCGCGCGAACTCCTCCAGAAGGTCAAGCACTCCGGCATGCAGATCGTCATCGCCAGCTCATCGGAAAAGGAAGACCTCGGTACCTACGGCAAGATCGTCAAGATGGACGACCTCATCGATGAGGCCTCCTCCAGCGCCGACGCCGAGAACTCCAAGCCCGAGGGCGACATCTTCGCCGCGGCTATGAAGAAGGTCAATGCCAAACCCGCCCAGTGCATCGCCCTCGGCGACACCCCTTGGGACGCCCAGGCAGCCAGAAAGTGCGACGTTCCCACCATCGGCCTCACCTGCGGCGGCTGGAAGCGGCAGGACCTGCTCGATGCCGGCTGCATCGAGGTCTGGCAGGACCCCGCCGACCTCCTGCTCCACTACGAGCAGTCCGCACTCGCACGACGCTAGCCCCACGAGCACAAACCCCGGAAACGCCCTGCCACCCGGCGTCGACGCTCGCAATCCACGGTCACAGATTCCCGGGCGTTCCCCCGCCGGTTCGCAGAACCGGTCACTCCCGTGCCGAATTTGGGAAAACAAAAAACCGGCCGAAATGGCCGGTTTGCACAACGCATGGTGCAGTGTCCGAATAGCAGTTTCAACATTTCAGCGCGAATGCGACACAAAAACACGCTGATTTAACCCCGTTTTGCACCCACAAACACGCTCAAAAGCGTCAGGGCCGCAGGCGTCACCCCGGGGATCCGGCTCGCCTGCCCAATGGTGCTCGGGCGAATCCGCGCCAGCTTTTCCTGCAGTTCCCGGCTCAGCCCCGACATGCCTTCATACACGAAATCCTCAGGAATGGCGCGGGCTTCCGCTGCTTTCAACCGCTCGATCGAGCGCCGCTGCTGCTCCAGGTACCCCGCATACTTGATCTCGGTCTCGACCGACTTCAGCTCCACCCGGCGGTTCCCCGCGGCCGGCGTGCCCGCCTCGACCGCGAGCCATGGCGCAAATACCACGTCCGCCGCTAAGTCCTTTTGCAGCAACGGCAGCAGCGCCTCCAGCGTGATCTCGGGCCGGCGCAGAAGCTGCACATAGGTGAGCCCGGCGGTATTTTCCAGCGTCAGCCCATTGGTCTTTTCAGCGGAAGCACCATCCAGCCTCGCGCTCGCAACCTGCTCATTCTGCAGCATTTGCTGTAGAAACTCCGCCCACGTGCGCGCTTCGGGACGACGCACCGCCAGCAGCTTCTCCAGCGCCACCGCCCGTGCCTGCTTGGCTTCGTACCCGGCCCACAGTTCGTCCGGAATCAGCCCCAGCCGCCGCGCGTGCGGCGTCAAACGCCTGTCCGCATTGTCGATTCGCAGGTGCAGCCGGAACTCCGCCCGCGACGTAAACATGCGATACGGCTCGTTCGTCCCCTTCGAGATCAGGTCATCGATCAGGATGGCCGTGTACGCTTCCGTGCGATCCAGCGTAAACACGGCCTGCGCCGCAGCCCGCTTCTCCTGCTCATGAGCGACGTCCCGCCACCAGCGCGCAGCCAGCCCCGCATTAATCCCGGCCATCAGGCCCTGGCACGCCGCTTCTTCGTAGCCAGACGTCCCATTGATCTGCCCCGCCAGGTACAGCCCCTGGAACCGCTTCACGCGCAACGCCCGGTCCAGCTCCGTCGGGTCAATCGAGTCATATTCGATGGCATAGCCCGGCCGCAGCATCACCGCATGCTCAAGCCCTGGGATCGAAGCCACGATCTGCTTCTGCACCTCTTCGGGCAGCGAGGTCGACATGCCATTGACGTACACCTCGTCGGTCGTCAGCCCTTCGGGCTCAAGGAAAAACTGGTGCCCGGCCTTGTCCGGAAACCGCACCACCTTGTCCTCAATCGACGGGCAATATCGCGGCCCGATCGCCTCGATCGCCCCCGAGTACATGGGTGACCGGTGTACATTGCTGCGGATGATCTCCATCGTTTCGGGCGTGGTGTGCGCGATATGACAGGAGATCTGGCGCAGCGGCAGCTCTCGTGTCCTGAACGAGAACGGCGTCGGCTCCACGTCGCCCGGCTGCTCTTCGAACCGCGACCAGTCAATCGTCCGGCCGTCCAGCCGGGGCGGCGTACCTGTCTTCAGGCGGCAGTTCCGCAGCCCCAGCGCCTTCAGCGACTCGCCCAGCTTGTGCGAGGCCGGCTCCCCGCTCCGTCCCGCCTTGATCTGCGTTTCGCCGCAGTGGATCAACCCGTTCAGAAAGGTGCCTGTCGTGATCACAGTTGCGTGCGCGTGCAGCAGCGAGCCGTCGCGCAGGCGTAGCCCCACCAGGCGCGCACCTTGCGCCGGCTGCTCATCCGCCGGCAACTTCTGGCCCGCAGCATCCGCAAACAGGAACCCCGTGACCTCTGCTTCTCGTATCGCGAGGTTGGGCTCCCGCTCCAGCAGGGCGCGCATCGCCGTGCGATACAACGCCTTATCGCACTGGGCGCGGGGGCTCCACACGGCGGGCCCACGCGAGGTATTCAACAGCCGGAACTGGATCCCCACCGAGTCCGCGACCTCGCCCATCACGCCGCCCAGCGCATCGATCTCCCGTACCAGGTGGCCCTTCGCTACGCCGCCGATCGCCGGGTTGCAACTCATCTGGGCAATCAGTTCGAGGTTAAGTGTCAGCAGCACGGTGCGCAGCCCAAGCCGGGCCGCGGCAATCGCGGCCTCACAGCCGGCGTGTCCCGCACCGACCACCGCGACATCGTATTGGTTTCGCCCGGTCATCTCTGGGGATTATTTTATCGCCTGTAACAACAGACAAGGCCGGGGAAGTCGCCCCCGGCCTTGTCTGTTGTTACAGGGAACAACACTCCCCGTGCAGTGCAACGGTCCTAGAACACCAGCTTCGCCGCGACCTGTACCTGCCGCGGGCTATAGACATAGTTGCTGTTCGCGTTGGTGGTCGACCCGAACGAGGTGTTGTACTGCAGGGCGGTGGTATAGGTTTGCGGACCGGTGTACGTTGTGGCGGAGTTTGCCAGCGTCGTACTGCCAAAGTTGTAGCCGGTCGTGTTCGCGCTTGTGTAGTTCTCGTGGTTGAAGATGTTGAAGCACTCACCAAAGAGCTGCAGCGTGTACTTGTCATGCAGCTGGAACTGCTTCTCCAGGCGTGCATCGAAGACCTCGGTACGCCGCAGCGTGAACGAGTTGCGGCCCACCTCGGGAATGTAGGAGCTGGCCGCCGGGGCACCCGCGCCGTCCCAGCCCGCGAGGATAGCTGCCCCGGAACCATAGCCGCTGGTCACCAGGCTGTACGGCAGGCCGTTCTGCAGCTGCACAATCGGGTTCAGATTCCAGCCGTCCAGCACCGTGCTCGCCAGCCCCGAGAAGCGCTTCGGGTACTGCAGCGTGGCGTAGCCGATAAAGCGGTTCGGCACGTTGAAGGCTGAGTCGCCATACTGCGACGACAGCGGCGCGTTCGGATCCAGCAACTGGTTGGTGGAGGCCTGCGTCGACTCGTTCTGGTTGTCGTCCAGCGCATGCGACCAGGTGTAGCTCAGGTCAAAGCTCGCGTACTTGTTGGTCTTGTTTGCCAGCTCGAACACCAGCGCGTTGTAGGAGGAGTTGATGTTGCTGGTGATGTCGGTGACTGCCTGGAACGCGGGGTTCGCATAGCCGTTGTAGACCTTGGTGGCATATGTGCTTCCGCAGGCGAGTGGTCCGCAATTGCCTGTCCCGGCCACCGTGTAGTTCACGGTGGTGTAGCCCTTGCCATTTGCGGCGTTGTTGTTGGCTGCAGGCGTGTTGATCAGGTTGGTGTTGATGAAGTTCGGCAGCTCGCGCCCGAGCGATGCCAGGTAGCTCACCGAAAGCACCGTGCTGGGCCCGAACTGCTGCTGCACGGTCAGGTCATATTCCAGCGCCTGCGGATTCTGGAAGTTCTTGTCGAAGTACTGCACATTGGGAGCGGCCAGTGCCGTCGGCGTGAAGGTAGGTGCCAGGATGCTCGGGAAGCTCGGTCCACCCTGGTTGTTGCGGAAGGTCACGCCGATCTGCGCCAGCGGCGAGCCCGTCGAGGAGTACGCGCCCAGCAGCGTGGCATTCAGCATGCGGCCATAGAACATGCCGAAGCCGCCGCGCACCACCGTGGTGCCCTTGCCGAACGCATCGTAGGCAAAGCCCACACGCGGACCGATGTTGTTCTTGTCGCTCGGCTTCTGCGAGAACTGCGGGAGCGGGGTGTAGGTGCTGGTCGGCTGAATCAATGCCTGGTACGGTCCCGGCACGGACTGGTAGTCATACCGGATGCCAAGGTCCACCACGAGTTTGGGGGTGAGCTTCCAGTTGTCCTGGAAGAAGAAGCCATAGTCCGTGGTCGCGATGTCGAACGCAGCCTGGCCGAAGTTCTGACCGTACGTGCTGTAGCAGGGCAGCGCGCCGACGTTGTATTCCGTGGCGCCCGAGCCGCAGCTTCCCGAGGGCTTCGCAAGATCCGCAAAGAAGTTGCCAAGGTACTGGTAGGTGTACCCGCCGTTCGGTGTCTGGGCCGCCAGCGACAGGCTGTTGACGATGTCGTAGTTGTGCACGATATCGCCGCCGAACTTGAAGTTGTGCTGCCCGCGCACCCAGTTCACGGTGTCCGCAGCCTGCCACTTGCGCTCGTCCGGGTATGCCGGGCGGAACGAGTAGTAGGGAACGCCGCTGGTGAAGCCGTTGGTGCTCTGCAGCGAAATGCTTGGCGGTTCGCCCTGGTACGAGGTTCCATTCACGAACTGCGCGTCATACGCGCTGGTTGGCTGCGCCGTCTCGTCGTTCAACTCGCGGCCATACTGGTAGCGCACTTCGTTCGTGATGGTCGAAGTAAGGACGCTGTCGAGTCGTGCCAGGCCGTAGTCGAGCTTGACGAAGTCATTGCCAAAACCGTCCACGCCGTACGTGTTGGTGGCCTGTGTCTGCACGCCCCCGGGGGAGTCCCACCGCAGACGATTGAACAGGAAGCTGGCATGATGCTTGGCATTGATCTGCCAATCCAGCTTGGGGAGGTTGATGGTCTGATCGCCCGACCGGGGCACGACCCCGAGGTTGGAGCTCACCGCCGCCAGGTCCTGGTTGTACAGCGCGACTGCACTTGCATACGAAGCGAGACCAAGGCGCGCCTGCAGCACGCAGGCCTGTGCATCCACAATGTTGCCTGTTGCGGCCGTCACCTTGCCCGCGCCCGTGATGATCGCGGCGCACGTGGTGCCCGTCAGGGCCGCGTCCGGGGCCTGGAAGAACGCCGCGGGGCTCGATGGCACGCCCACCCGGGGAAGTTCCGGCGGAAACCGTCATAGGTGTAGAACCAGAAGAGCCTGTCCTTGATCAGCGCGCCGCCGACGCCAAAACCCCACTGCTTGCGCCAGTCTTTCGGCTTGTACTGGATCGTCGTGGTGCTTCCCGTGCCCGGGTTGAAGGTCGTCAGCTTGGTGAACGGGTTCTTCGCGCCCCAATCGTTGTCGCGATCGAAGAAGTACAGCTCACCATGCAGCTGGTTGCCGCCGCTCTTGGTCACCGAGTTGATCACCGCGCCCGTCGCCCGGCCATACTCCGTGGAGTACACGCCGGAGTTCACCTGGAACTCCTGGATCGCCACCTGCGGCGTCGAGTAGCCCTCACGCGTACGGCCGCGCTCCTCCGAGAAGAACGCCTGGTTGTCATCGGCGCCATCGATCTCAACGTTGTTCAGCAAGGGGCTCTGTCCGCGCACCGACAGCAGGCCGAAACCATTTGAATCAGCAACCACGCCTGGCGTCAGCAGCGTGAGATCCGACCAGCGGCGTCCGTTGATCGGCAGGTTCTCGATGGCCTGTTGGCTGAGGTTGGTGGCGAAATCCGGAGTTTCCGTGTTGATCAGCGGAGTGGCGCCCGAAACTGTCACTGTCTGTGTGCCAGCCGAGGCCACGGCCAGCATCGGTCGAATGGTCGTGGATTGGCCGACCGCGACTTCCACGCCGGTTGCCTGATACGTCGCAAATCCGGGAGCCTGGATCGAGACGGTGTACAGGCCCGGCTGCAGCTGTGCGGCATCGAACACGCCATTGGAGTCGGCGGCTACCGTGATCTCGGCATTGGTCTGGTTGTTGCGTACGGTGACCTGTGCGCTGCCCGCGATAGCTCCGCTGGCGTCCTGCACCGTGCCGGTGATGGCCCCGGTTGTGGTCGTCTGGGAAAAGGCGCCCGGTACGGCGGCGAGGGAAAGCACGAGGGCAGCGGTGACCCTGGTACGCGGATGGAAACGTAGCATTTGGCGCTCCTTGAAGGTGTGGCGGCACATGCGCTTCTTGAGGCACACGGTGCGGTGAGGCGGTGCGAGGGACCTGGCGACGCTGGACGCAGATCAGCCCACGCGCGCCGGAGCGAACTCGGGCTGTGGATAGATTGCCACAGGGTTGTAAATGTGAAGTAAACGAATTAGTCGGACGGCCGCGCGATTGCTAAAAATGCAGACGCGTCGAAAGCTGGATCTGCCGGTCCTGGTACAGGTTGGTGTTGTTGCCGTTCAGCGGAGTGCCGAACTCGGAGGATCCGGCCACGGTGCCACTCTGCCAGGTAAGCTTCGACGGCGTTCCCACTACGCTCGAGTTCGAAATCGAGTAGCCGGTCGTGTCGATGCTGGTGAGGTTCTGGTGGTTCAGCAGGTTGAAGCTCTCGCCCAGGATTTCGAGGCTCACGCGCGGCGTCAGTTGCGTACGCTTGGAGATGCGCAGGTTGGCGTTGATCACCGCCGGGTAGCGGAAGGTGTTGCGGCCCACCTCCGCGATGCGGGCCGCGCCCCCGGAACCATTGATCGAGGCACCCAGTCCGCTCAGCACTTCCTTGCGATTGACCTCATCCGTGTACCGCATCGCCGGGATCGATCCCGAGGTCTGCATGGAGTAGGGCAGGCCATCGCGTACCTCCGCCGTGGGCGCCATCTCCAGTCCGTTCATGAACAGGCCCAGCCGGCCCTGAATCTTGCGCGGCGTCTTCAGCACCATCCCTCCGGTAAATCGCCGGCGAATATCAAAGTTCGAATCGCCATACTCGAGCGCGAGATTGGCCGGGTCGAGCACATCATCGGTATCCGTGAACGCCGTCGCGTTCTGGTTCCAGTCCACCGTGTGCGCATACGTGAATGAGGCATGCAGGTCGAGCGCACGCGAGAGCCCGTGGTCGGCGCGCACTACCCCCGCCATGTACTTCGAGTTGGTCTCGGAAAAAATGCGCGTAATCTGCTGGTAGTTCGGGTTGAGCCGCGCCGTGTAAAAGCGCGTCGTGTAGGTCGCGGGCAGCGGCCCCTGGTGCAGCGCGTCCACCACCGTGTAGGTGATGAATTGTGCCGAGCTGAGGTCGATGTTGCTGTCCACGTAACTCGGCAGTTCACGCCCCGCCGAGAACAGCCCGGACGCGGTAATGCTGGTGCTGCGGCCGATCTTCTGCTCAAGAGAAAGCTCAGCCTGCTCAATCTGCGGGTTCTGGAAGCGCGGGTCGAAGTACACCGCTGCCGGCGCAACGCTCAGGTATGGCGTGCTTGAAAACACAAAAGGGAAGGGCGGCGTGCCCGTGCTCAGGGGCGTGAAGTAGTACGAGCGCTGCGCATTGGCCGTGCCCGTTTCGGTCAGCGCAGAAAAGGCCGTGGAGTTGATGATGCGTCCGTAATACACGCCGAATCCCGCACGCAGCACTGTGTGTCCCTCACCCCCGATATCCCATGCCGCCCCCACGCGCGGACCGTAGTTGTTCTTGTCATGCGGAAGCCGGGCGCTGCCCGGGATGTCCGGGTTGCGCAGCGCGGCGTTGGTATCCGGCAGTTGCTCGTATTCATACCGCAGTCCCAGCGAGAGCGTCAGGCCGGGCCGAGCCTTCCACTCGTCGGAAACGAAACCCGCGTAATCGTCGGATTGGAACTGGAAACTGGTTGGCCCGAAGCCCTGCGTGTAGTACGCATAGCAGGGCAGCACGCCGGTGCCGGTGGTGGCATTGTCGCAGTGGTCTGGCGACAGGTAGTCCGTCGCGAAGTCCATCACGTTGGCATACACGTAGGTGCCGTTCGCGTTGTATAGCGCATCGCTGTAGTCGTTCACGTAATCGGCGGAGTAGCCGATCTTGAGAGTATGGCGCCCATGCACCCAGGTCACGCTGTCCGCCGCCTCGTAGCGCCGCTCATCGGGGTACGCCGCACGGTTCAGCACGGGAGGGTTGCCGAAGCGAAAGCCGTAGTCCTCGATCTCGACCTGTGGCGGTTTGCCGTAGATGTTGCTGGCGATCGACTGCTCGAACGGTGCAGGCGCATTGCTGAGCTGCGACTCGAAGTCGCGTCCGTACTGAAACGTGAACTCGTTCAGCACATTGGGCGAAAGGAAGTACGCCACGCGGCCAATCAGCGTGTCGTTCGTGGTCGCCGAGTTGCCGAAGGAGTTCGAGCCGTACGTTGCGGTCGGCGAGGTCTGCACACCATTCGGCGAGTTCCAGTTCAGGTGGCTCCACTGCAGGGTGGCATGCGTGCGATCGCTCACCTGCCAGTCCAGCTTGGGGAAGTAGAACGATTCATCGGCCGAACGCGGCACGTCGCCAAGCAGCCCGGCGAGTCCGGTGAGCACGCCGTTGTACTCCGCCTGCGCCTGCGCCGGCAGTACGCCCAATCGCCCCGCCAGCGTCAGCACCGACTGCTGCGTGGGCGTCGCAAACAGCTTCGTGGCATTGCTCGCACGTGCAATGCCCGGAAACTCGTGATGGTAGCGGTCATAGGTGGCGAAGCCGAACACCTTGCCGTGCACCAGCGGTCCACCCACGGACCCGCCTGCCTGCGTCAACGTATTCTGCATGCGCACCGTACTGGTGGCCACGCTGTTGCTTTCACCCACCGTCACCGCTGTGCTGCTGGCAAACGCGTTGGTGGCGCCCCACGCGGAGTTCCGGTCATAAAAGAACAACTCGCCGTGCAGGCTGTTGCCGCCGCTGCGCGTCACCGTGTTGATCACGCCGCCGGCCGCCCGTCCATACTGCGCTCCATAGTTCGAAGCATTCACCTGGAACTGCTCGATGGCGGCTTGGGACACCGCGTAGGCGATCGTTGTGCGCCCGCGCTCCTCCGAGAAAAAAGCCTGGTTGTTGTCCGCGCCGTCCACCGTCGCATTGTTCAGCAGCGCGCCGATGCCGCGAAACGAGAGCAGCCCGTCGGCCGAGGCGTCCGGCGTCACCGCGGGCGTCAGCAGGGCAAAGTCCGTCCAGCGCCTGGTGCTGCTGGGCAGGTCCTCGATCGCGCCTGCATCAAGCGTCGTGCTGACCGCGACCGTGGCGGTGTCGATCACGGGAGCAACCTCCTCCACCCGCACCACACTCTCGGACGAGCCGATCGGCAGGGTTGCCTCAAGTGTGGTCACCGTCCCCACCGTGACCACGGCATCGGTCTGCCACGTGGCAAATGTGTCGGCCACCGCGGTCAGTTGGTAGGTTCCAGGCGCCAGCGCCTGAAACGAAAACAGGCCGCGCTCGTCCGAAATCGCAGTCAGCGTGTGCCCGGTCGCCGGGTCCAGGGCCGAGAGAGCAGCCCCGCGCACCGGCCTGCCCAGCAGATCCCGTACCGCGCCCCGGATCGCTCCACGGTCGGCGGTCTGCGCTTCCAGCAGACCTGGCCCGGCTCCCGGGCAGAAACCGCCCGGGCATAGGACGGCACCCAGCAAAAGTCCTCCCAGCCAGAAACGCGACCAGCCCGCCTCAACAAGGCGGAATGTAGTGCAACAGTTCTTCAACGGCGCTCCCAGTGCGTAACGCGAGCGCTTCCAACCGTCAGCAGCTCGTCTCCATCGCCGGTCGGGGTATGTCGAAGTAACACAAAGGTGGTGCAAGTCTCTGCATGTGCCGGGTACCTGCCACTGCATGGCAGCAGGCACGACGCGGCCTCAAAGCAGCGCAAACACTGCATCCGCGGGCAAAAGCGCTCGCCTGCAGAACTTAGAAACAACTCGTGGTCCGGATAAGTGCCCTGAGCATATCCGAAACCGCTAGACTGGAAGTACAAAATGTTTATCGATGAGACCCGAATTCGAGTAAAAGCCGGTGACGGCGGTAATGGCTGCATGGCCTTCCGTCGCGAGAAGTTCGTCCCCAAGGGTGGTCCCTCGGGCGGCGACGGCGGCCGCGGCGGCGACGTGATCATGGAGTCGAGCCAGCGCCATAACACACTGATCCACTTCCGCTACAACCCGGAGCACAAGGGCGAGCGCGGTCGCCACGGTGAGGGCTCCAACTGCTCCGGCCGCGATGGCGACGATGTGATCCTCAAGGTGCCGGTCGGCACCTCGGTCTTCAATGAAGACACGGGCGAGCTGATCCATGACTTTCGCGAAGCTGACGAGCGCATCACGGTAGCGCATGGCGGCCGCGGCGGCCGGGGCAACCAGCACTTTGCCACGCCCACCCACCAGGCGCCACGCGAGCACGAACTGGGCCGCGAAGGGGATGCACTTCACCTGCGGCTCGAACTCAAGCTGCTCGCCGACGTCGGCCTCGTCGGCTACCCCAATGCCGGCAAGTCCACGCTGATCTCGCGCATCTCGGCCGCCAAGCCCAAGATCGCGGACTACCCCTTCACGACGCTCGAGCCCAACCTCGGCGTGGTCACCGTGGGCGAAGCTCCGCACGAGGAAAGCTACGTAGTCGCAGACATTCCCGGGCTGATTGAAGGCGCGCATGAAGGCGCGGGCCTCGGCGTGCAGTTCCTGCGCCACGTCGAGCGTACCGGCGTGCTGGTGCATCTGGTCGACGTGTCCGATGGCAGTGGCCGCGAGAGTCCCGTCGAGGACTTCAAGGTCATCTCCGACGAATTGCGCGCCTTTGGCAACGGCCTGGCCGACAAGCCCGTGCTCGTGGTCGCCTCCAAAGCCGACGTGGCCAACCCGGAGAAGCTCAAGAAGCTGCAGGCCATGGCCAAGCGCCGCAAGCTGCCCTTCTATGCCATCTCCGCGGTCAGCGGGCAGGGCATCGAACCCCTCCGCTACGCTATGGCGGAGTATGTACGGACTCATCGGATCGAGCAGGTTTCCGCTGCTGCCGAGCTTGCCGGCGGCTTCTAACCGCGTCGGTTCCCGCTGGTCGCTTCCCGAAATCGCACCCGTGACTCAATCCGACACGTACTCGGGAAGTAACCCGGAACTGACTTCTGTAAGCTGGACACCCTTCTTGTTGATCGCGTAGAAACACAACATGGCATCGCAGGCAGGATTGTTCCGCTCGAGCCCGAACCGGCGGCGCTTTCTTCAGGGCGCGGCTGCACTGGTGCCTTTTCTCGGACGTGGTTTGTACTCATTTGCCCAGGCGGATGTGGCGAAAGCCACCGCGGGCCACACCCTGTTCGTCGGGACGCAGACGGTGGAGGGCAGCCAGGGCGTGTACGCCTACACCTGGGATCCGAACGCGGGTACGTTGCAGCCCCAGGGGCTGGCTACGGCGACCCCGATGCCGACCTTTCTTGCGCTTTCTCCTGACAAGCAGTACCTGTTTGCGGCCAATGAAACTGACAGCTTCGACGGTGCGCAGTCAGGCGGTGTTTCTTCCTTCCGGGTGCCGGGCTCCACAGCCTCGCAGCCACCTTTCAAGCTGACCCCGATCAACAGCGAAGCCTCCGGCGGCGGTGGTACATGCTACGTCAGCCTCGACCGCACCGGCGGCGTACTGCTGTGTGCCAACTACGGCGGCGGCAGTGCCTCATCGTTCAAGGTTTCCACCGCGGGCGAGATCGGCCCCATCGTTTCGCATTTCCAATACACCGGCAGCGGTCCCGACCATGCGCGGCAGGATGCCCCGCACGTGCATCGCGCCATGGCTTCGCCTGGCAACCGCTTTGCCCTGTTCAACGACCTCGGGCTGGACCAGATCCACATCTACAAGCTCGATGCCGCGACCGCGACGCTTACCCCGCACGAGCCCGCGGCGTGGCACGCACCCGCCGGCTCCGGTCCCCGCGCCCTCAGCTTTCATCCCAATGGCAAGTGGGCCTATTGCGTGACCGAGATGGGTAACTGCGTGATCCTGCTGGCCTGGGACGAAAGCACCGGAACGCTTACCACCCGGCAACAGGTTTCGCTGATCCCTGCGGGCTTTACCGGTCGCTCCCAATCGTCGGAGCTCACCATCGACCACTCGGGCCAGTTCCTGTACGCGGCGGATCGCTACTACGACGGCGTATACAGCTTTGCGATCGATGCGCGCAGCGGTGAGCTGCACTCCATGATGCGTACCCCGTGCGCAGGCAAAACGCCACGCTTCATCACGCTCGATCCCACAGAGCGTTGGCTTCTTTCCGCCAGCCAGGATTCGGACTGTATCGAGGTCTTCGCACGCGATCCGCGCAACGGCAAACTAGGCGCCCGGAGCAAGCTGGTGCCGCAGGTCAAACCGCAATGCCTGGTGTTCGTGTAGCCGCCGCAATGCATAGCCTCGAGCCAGGCTCGCGACTGGATCCGCGACCACCATCGCCTGGCTAGGCCAGCGCCGGGGTCAGCGCCTTGGGTCCACCCGGCATCTCCGCCTCAACCAGCCGCGATTCCGGCTTCTGGGTTGCCAGCGTCACCAACGCGCAGGTCGAGCGGTCACGCAGCAGCCGCGAGACCAGCGCCGTGTGCATCGCGTGACCAGCCCGCTCGGCCACCACGTGCCCCAGGATCTGGTGCCCCGCCAGTGCGAGATCGCCGATCAGGTCCAATACCTTGTGGCGCACAAACTCGTCCGCGAAGCGCAGCGCGCCATTGGCCACCTTGCCACTCGCCACGATGATCGCGTTTTTGTCAGAAACGCCGCGAATCAGTCCCATATCCCGCAGTTTCTGTTCGTCTTCACGAAAGCCGAAGGTACGGGCCGGGGCGATCGCCGAGCCATACAGCCCCGCGGCTAGATCGATCGCAAGCTGCTGCGAACCGATCGGGGCAGGGAAGTCGATGGCGTAGGAAATGGAGTAGCCGTCTCCGGGATACACCCCCAGGAACTTGTTGCCCTCGCGGATTTCGATAGGCTTGAGGACGCGCAGGTACTCACGCCGGCGCCGCTGCGGTTTCAGCCCGATCTGCCGGATTGCCTCTACGTAGGGCAGCGCCGAGCCGTCCAGGATAGGCAGCTCCAGGTTGTCGAGTTCCACAATGACGTTGTCGATCGAAAGCCCGGTCAGCGCCGAGAGCAGGTGCTCCGTGGTCGAGATCAGCACGCCCTGGCGCATCAGGCTGGTCGCGTAAGACACCTTGGCCACGTTGCGGCCGGTCGCCGAAATCTCGAAGTTCTCAAGGTCAGTGCGGCGAAACACCACCCCCGAACCGGCAGTCGCCGGAAGCAGCCGCATGGATACCGGTGCATCGCTGTGAAGCCCGGTGCCCGCAAAGGACAGGGGTGCCGCGATGGTCTGTTCGAAGTGCGTTCGATCCGGAAGCAATTTGGTTTCGGGCAAGGTTTCTGCTCCGCGCAGTCGGGCGATGGGTAGGGCTCGTAACAAAAGCTTAATGCCGCGGCTGGGCGAAACCCTGTGGCAGAAAAACCACAGCAAAAGGAATCTGCGCCGTGTACCAAGAACGGCAACTTGTAGATTCGCGTGTGCTTACCTGCGATCGCTACTCTGGGAGTATGCCGAACCCCGCCAGCATATCGCACGCCAGCGCCAGGGGAAGACCCACCACATTGCTGTAATCACCCTGGATCGCGCGGATCCACCGGGCCGCGCGTCCCTGGATGGCATAGGCTCCGGCCTTGCCCATGGGCTCCCCGCCTGCGACATAGCGTGCAATCTCGCCGTCGCTCAGCGTCTGCACGAACACCGAGGTTAACGAGGCCGCGACCTCGACCCGTCCGGCTGTTGCATCCGCGCTGCGCACGCATACGCCCGTTACCACCTGGTGGCAGTTCCCGGACAGGAGGCGCAGCATCCGCGCGGCGTCCTGCGCATCCACCGGCTTGCCCAGCAGCTCGCCATTGGGGGCGGCGACCACCGTGTCCGCGCCCAGCACTACCACGCCTGCACTAGCGGAGGCGGCTTCTGCCTTGAGGCGGGCAAGCCGCACCGCCAGCGCTACCGCATCCTCGCCGGCCAGTACTCGCTCGTCCGCATCGGTGCTCTGCACCGTGAACTGAAAGCCTGCCTGTTGCAGCAGCTGACTCCGGCGCGGAGAAGCAGAGGCCAGCAGCAGCTTCGGTTCGGCGCTGCCGCGCACCTAAAAGCCCTCCGGCGCGGCCAGCCCGGTGCGCAGGCCATCCGCGCCAGCCAGCCCCCAGGCCATGCCCGGGGTATTGTGCGCCAGCCCGACGCGCCCCTGCGTATCCATCAGGATGATGCCGCCATGGCCGCCCAGCCTTTGGAACAGGTACCGGATCGCCCCGCTTGCCGCTTCCTGCGGCGTTGCACCACCCTGCACCTGGTCCACTGCCCACTTGCCAAGCACCAGCTTCATGATGGGTTCGCCCCAGCCGGTCAGCGAAACGGCCCCGCTCTCGTTATCGGCGTAACAGCCGCAACCGATCAGCGATGAGTCGCCGACCCGTCCAGGCGCCTTGTTCAGCGTGCCGCCCGTGGACGTGCCCGCCGCCAGGTTGCCGTAGATGTCGAGCGCCACGGCCCCGACCGTGTCGTGGGAGTCCAGCATGGCGTCGCCGCCTATGCCCCCGGCCGCCGCCGAGCCATTTTCGGAGTGCACTCCGGAGAACGTGATATCCGCCAGCCCCTCGGCCGCGCGCGCCTGCGCCCGCTCAAGGTTCTCCCGCTCTCGGTTAATGACCAGCTCGCTGTTTTCAATCAGCGGCATGCCGTGGGCAGCCGCAAACTCTTCCGCGCCGGCGCCTACAAAGTAGACGTGCGGACTCTGCTCCAGCACCAGGCGTGCCGCCAGGATCGGGTTGCGCAGCCGCTCCACGCAGGCGACGCCCCCGGCGCGCAGGGTCGCGCCTTCCATCAGCAGGGCGTCGAGCTGCACCCCGCCATCGCGCGTTAGAAAGGCCCCACGTCCCGCGTCAAATGTCTCGTCATCTTCCAGTACGGAGACGGCCACAGCAACCGCTTCGGTTGCAGCGGCACCGCGCTCCAGCAGCGCGTACCCGGTCGTAAGTGCGCGGCGTACCCCGTTTTCATGCGCTTCACGCAGATCCACCGGGATAGCCCAGGCTCCCCCATGCACCAGCAGCAGCGGCTGTTTTCGGGTCGGCGTCGTCGACATCCGCTAGCGTGCCGCCGGCGGTGCGGCCGTGCTAATTTTCTTTGTCATTTCGTAGGTGTACGCGATGCGGTGGATCACGGTGATCGTGGACAGCACGGCCAGCACCCACAACACCGGCGCCATCACGCCAAACCGGGCGAACAATGCGCCGATCAGGATCAGTACGATACGCTCCGGGCGCTCCATGAAGCCGACCTTGCACTTGCCGATCAGCGCCTCGGCGCGTGCGCGCGTATAGCTCACCAGTAGCGAGGTCACCATCACGAACGCGACCAGCCCGACATAGAAAAACCGGTTGCCGCGGGCGTAGTACACCAGCAGGCCGAAAAACAGCGCCACATCCGAGTAGCGGTCAATCACCGAGTCGAAGAACGCGCCGAACACCGTTACCTGGTTGGTCTGGCGCGCCACGCGGCCGTCCACCATGTCGAAGATGCCCGCGCCAATAATCACCAGGCCCGCGTACAGGAACATGCGCACGAAGTTATGCTCGTTCGCATAACCGAACAGCACGGCGGCCGCGATGTTGATCAGCAGCCCGATAAAGGTGAGTACATTGGGGGAAATCCGGGTCAGCGCGAGCCCGTTCACAATGGCCTGCAGCAGTACGCCGCACGCGCGCCCAAAGGCGCCCGTCCAGGTGTTGGCGTGGGGTACAGCGTGTGGTGATTCCACCTGCGCATCCGCCAGCGGTACGCGCGGGAGCGCCCGTCTTGGTTCACTGGCGCGTCTGCGCGTCTTGCGGATCATCAGGCTCATCGTCTCGTTTTGATCAGCTCCGCACCTGCTGCGGAGCCGGCTGGTCGCTAGCTCGCTTCGTCTGTTGCCACAACGTCATGGATGGTGGTGAACTTCAGGATTTCAAGGTCCCGCTTGCCATTCGGCGTCACCACCGTCGCGGTATCGCCCACCTGCTTGCCCACCAGCGCCCGGCCAATTGGCGAGGTCGTCGAGATCAGGCCCTTGGTCACATCCGTCTCTTCGCTGGTCACGAGCTTGTAGACCAGCTCTTCGTCCTTGGTCTGGTCGAACACGGTGACCCTGGAACCAAATGCCACCCGGTCAGTGGGGATGTTGGAGAAATTCACCAAAGCCAACTCGCCCATTCGCTTCTTCATCTGGCCGAGCCGGGCATTCACAAACTCCTGTCGCTGCTTCGCCATGTGGTACTCGGCGTTTTCGCTCAGGTCGCCCAGTGAGGCGGCTTTCTTGATCTCCAGCGGGAGTTCGTGCGCCAACTCATGTTCGAGCTTGTGAATTTCTGCCAGCAGCTTCTTCTTGATGTGCTCGGGAATGCTGTTCGAGATCGGTTCAGGCATAGTGGGCGGTGGTTTCCGGGACTGCTGATAAGGTGTGCGCGAGAGCGCGGTGAGAAAGCTAATTATACGCATTCCATCCCCGCGCTTGTGCTGCCGGCGCCGCCGCGCCGGCAGGCGCCGGCCTGCAAAAACAGCGGCGCGGGGCTGGCAGCGGCCTCCAGGCGGCATGCGCACTCCGCGGGGCCGTTCCGCCGCCATCGCATTTAGAATCAACCTATATGCGGCGCTTGCTTGCTCTTGTTGTGATGTTAGGCGTCGTTGCCTGGCTGGTCTGGGTCTTTGCCTGGCCCTATGGCCCGCAGCAGGAGCGCTTCGTCGAGATCCCGTCCGGCACCACCACGCGGGCGCTGGCCGAGCAGCTTCACGGCTCCGGCATCATCGCCTCCCCACTCGGTCTCGAAGTGCTTCGCCTCGCCGGTGGCCGCTCCCTCAAGGCGGGCGAGTATCGCTTTGACCATCCGGCCAAGGTCACGGAGATCTATGCCCGCCTGGTACGCGGCGACGTTTACACCGTGGCGCTCACCATCCCCGAAGGCGCCAACCTGTTCGACGTAGCGGCCCGCGTGGAGTCTGCCGGGCTCGGCACGCACGCTGCTTTTCTCCATGCCGCGCAGACCGACACCCGGTTCGCGACCCGCTTTGACCCGAGGGCCACCAGCCTTGAGGGGTTTCTGTTTCCGGCGACCTACCGCTTCAGCCGCCACGTCACCCCGGACGACATGCTCCGCACCATGGTCCGGCGGTTCGGCCTCGAAGCCGCTGCGCTTGGACTTGCAGGCACCGACCCTGCTGTTGGCCAGGCCCAGAACCAGGCCCCCGACTCGCTGCACCGCCTCCTGACCCTGGCCTCTCTGGTGGAGCGGGAAACACCGATCCCCGCCGAGCGGCCCCTGGTCGCCAGCGTCTTCTTCAACCGCCTTGCCCGCAACATGCCGCTTGAGACCGACCCGACCGTGATCTACGCGGCGCTGCTGCGCGGCCAGTACCGCGGCACCATCTATCAGTCCGACCTCCACTTCGACTCGCCGTACAACACCTACCGGTACGCCGGTCTGCCGCCGGGGCCCATCTGCAATCCGGGCGCGGTCTCGCTCGCGGCGGTGCTCCATCCCGCGCAGACTGACTACCTGTACTTTGTCGCTGCCGGCTCCGACCCGCTGGGGCACTCCCGCTTCGCCGCCACGCTCGCCGAGCACGCGCGCAACGTCGCAGCCTATCGCGCCGCACGGCACTCCGTCGGCAGCCCACCCCAGTGAAGCCTCGCCGCGCCCGCAGGGTTGCACTGGCCGCCCGGTATACTGAGGGCTTGCGCCTGCTCGCCCATGCCCGTTGGTTCGCCCCTGGTGGCGACTCTCGCAGATCCCGCCTGTCCAGGTCGGCGCCCCAGGTGCTTCTGGGCCTTCTGCTTCCCGCGTTGACCGGCTGCCTGGTGCATACCCACAGCGTGCAGCAGCCCCGCATGCCTGCCATCGTGATGAGCGCTGCCGCCGATGAGCTGGTCGAGCGCATCAACGACAACAGCCACAAGGTGCAGACGCTCAAGGCCTCCGTGGGCTTCCAGGTTTCGGTCGGCGGCGCGCGCAAGGGCAAGGTCACCGACTACACCACGCTCAGCGGCTACCTCCTGCTCCAGCAGCCTGAGCAGTTGCGCGTTCTGGGCCTGCTGCCGGTGGTGCACTCGCCCGCGTTTGACCTGGCCAGCGACGGCAAGAACTTCACCCTGGTGGTGCCGCCGCGCTCCCGTGCCTACACCGGCGCAAACGCGATCACCAGGCCGTCGCCCAACACGCTCGAGAACCTGCGCCCCAACATCTTCTACGACACGCTGCTGATCCGGGAGATTGACCCCAAAGACCTCGTGGAACGCACCATGGAGACCACCACGCGCGTGGATCCCGTGACCCACGTGCTGCTCGGTGTGCCCGAATACGCGCTCACCGTGGGCCGCCGCAAGGAAGGCAGCCAGGAAATGATCCGCGAACGGGTCATTCACTTCGATCGCACTACCCTGCTGCCCTCCGGCGTCGACACCTACGACGACACCGGCACCCTGCAGACCCAGGCCGTGTACGGCGAGTACGCTACCTTCGGCGACCAGCGTTTTCCCGCAACCATTACGATCCGCCGCCCGGTGGACGAGTACCAGATCGTGCTGTCGATCCAGAAGCTCACGCTGAACCAGCCGCTGCCGGACACGCAGTTCACTCTGACTATCCCAGACGGCTACACGATCAAGAAGCTCGACTGACCTCGCTCGATGCTGCAAAGTTAAGGTCTCGGCCAAGCGGACGCGTCCGGACTGGCCGCGCCCCGCTCCACCGGCAGCGGCCTGGTCATGAACACCACGGGCAACGATTCGCCATTTCCGAGCGCGATGCTGAACCGGTGCTGTTCCTGGTAGCTGCGCCTGGCATACAGCGGCACTCCCGTCAGCGTTGAGCCCATCTCTACCCATGCAAAGCCCTCCGCGGCCGCCGCCAACTCGCAATGCCGAAGCATGCGGCTTCCCGGCCACTGGCCGGCCCAGTCCGGGTCCACAAAAATGGCGCGGATCTTGGCCGCCCGCCGCCGGAGGTCGAGCACGGCGTCCTGCCGATCGAGCGCCGCATCCGCCCCGCACAACGTGCCGCGAGAATTCCAGCCCCCGCTGGACACGATCTGCCCCACCCACTCGGCCACAAAGTAGGTCCGGTCGCGCAGCAGCTGAGTATCCAGCCCCGGCACCGTTCCCGCCGCCCCTTCGATCTGTGCCGCGGTGTAGTCCCAGCGCTGAGCGCACGCATCGAGCGGTCAATCCTCGCCTGCAGGGCGGGCACGTCCTCCAGCTCTGCGACCCGGGTCCGCGGGGTACTCGGGCATGGTCGACGGAATGGGCGCAGTCTCCATCGCCGCACCCTGCACCGCCCGGCCGGGGCCTGGGCGCAGGATAGAATGGAGCTGCGGGCAGCTGGACGGCCGCTGCCGGAAGCGCGCAAGCGGGACCGGGAGAGGAAAGTCCGAACTCCGCAGGGCAGTGTGCCGGATAACGTCCGGGATCCGGGCTTCAAGGCCCGGAGACGGCCAGTGCCACAGAGAAAATACCGCCAAGCCGGTGCGCAAGCAACGGAAGGTAAGGGTGAAAAGGTGCGGTAAGAGCGCACCGCTTCTGCGGCAACGCAGAGGGCAGGGTAAACCCCACACGGAGCAAGACCAAATAGGGAGGGAACAACAGCCCGGCTCCACAGGCTGTTGTGCGTGCCGGCCCGGCGCGCCAACGGGAGCTCCTGCTTGTGCTCGCAAGAGCCACGCAGGCGGAAACCTCCGGGTAGGTTGCTTGAGCGTGTCAGTAATGGCACGCCTAGAGGAATGGCCGTCTCGGACGCAAGTCCAGACAGAATTCGGCTTACAGGCTGCTCGCCTGCATTCCCGGCACCCACCCGTACGACTGCTTCCTCGGCAGTCCTGCGGGTGTGGTCCGCTTGCGCCTTGCCGCCCCACCCTGTTCGTCCCCTTGCCACGCTCCTGCGTGAATCCCGTTGAACGTGCCCATTCGAGCCCGCGCGCGCTGAAACCCATCGCCGGCTGCCCGGCCGCTGCTACACTCCCTGCAAGCGCAAAGCCGCCCCCCGTATGCAGTGGACTGAATCCATCCGAATCGCCCTGCAATCGCTCTGGGCAAACAAGCTGCGCACCGTGCTGACCCTGCTCGGCATGGTCATCGGTGTCGCCTCGGTGATCACCGTGATTACGCTGGTCAATGGCGCCAATTACTATGTCGCCACCAAGATCAGCGGCCACGGCGCCGACGTCATCACCGTCAGCAAGATCCCGTCCGTGGTCTTCGACGTGGAAACTTACCGCAAGGCCAATCGCCGCAAAGACCTTACTTTCGACCAGTTCACCGAGCTGACCGACCGCTGCCGCTCCTGCGAGCTCACCGGCGCCTCGCTTGGCACCAGTGGGCGCGTGGTGCACGGCACCCATGCGTCTACCACCACGGTGATCAACGGCTGGACGCCCTCCATGCAGCCCATGACCGCCCTGGTGCTGATCGCCGGCCGCGAACTGTCGGAGCAGGACGAGAAAAGCGGCGCGCACGTGGCCGTAGCCGGCTACGACGTGGTCGACCACCTGCTCGGAGGCGGCGACCCCATCGGCAAGGAGATCCGCGTCGATGGCGATGTGTACACGGTGATCGGCGAAGGGCAGCGGCAGGGAACCATGCTTGGCCAGAGCCAGGACGACTACGTCGATATCCCGCTCACCACCTACATGCACTCGCACGGCCTCCACAGCTCGCTTAACTACTCGATCAAGGCAGGCAAGGGCCCCGCCTCGATGGAGCAGGTCTCCGACGAGGTGCGCGCCATCCTGCGCGGACTCCGGCGCGACAAGCCCGGTACTGACGACGACTTTGAGATTGCCAGCAACAACAGCCTCGTCGATATCTGGAAGAGCCTCACTGCCTCCTTCAGCATGGTGCTGGTCGGCGTCGCCTCGATCTCGCTGGTGATCGGCGGCGTGGTCATCATGAACATCATGCTGGTCTCGGTCACCGAGCGCACCCGCGAGATCGGCATCCGCAAGGCACTCGGCGCTCGCCGTGCCGACCTGCTGCTGCAGTTCCTGGTGGAGTCGGCAGCCATGGCCGCGCTGGGCGGCATCTTCGGTGTCACGGGCGGCGCAGCCGTGTCCTTCCTGATCTCCGCGGCCGTCGGCTGGCCCGCGCAGATCAGCCTGTGGTCGGTGCTGGCAGGCCTGCTGGTCGCGACCTCGGTCGGCATCTTCTTTGGCGTGTACCCGGCCAGCAAGGCCGCGCGTCTGGACCCCATCGTAGCCCTGCGATCCGAACTGTAGTCACGCTGGCTAACCGCGCGCCTGGCCGCGCCACCATGCGAAAGGAGCCGACCTAATGAACCGCAGCAATGTTCGCGAAACCCTGGCCATGGCGCTTGACTCGCTCCGCGCCAACCGCATGCGCTCGCTGCTGACCATCCTCGGCGTGGTCATCGGCGTAGCCACCGTGATCATCATTTCGTCCATCATCACCGGGCTCAACAACAAGGTGCAGGTCTTCGCCGACTCCTTCGGCTCCAATGCCATCTGGGCCTTCCACATGCCCATCGACGTACAGCCCACCGCGGAACTGCTGGCCCGCAAGCGCCTCACCGTGGAGGAGGCGCTGAGCATGCGCTCCCTGCCCCACGTCGTCAGCGTCAACCCCAGCATCCGCTACCAGGACCCCCAGTACGGTGTCGGCGAGGAGTCGGTCAAGTACAACGGCAAGTCCGTGCAGAACACCATCCTCGAGGGCGACACGGACCAGGTCTCAAGCACCTCCAACCTGCCCCTGGTCGCCGGCGCAATGTTCAACGACGAGCAGAACGAGCACCGCGCAAACGTGGTCGTGCTGGGCGCGGACACCACCAGCAAGCTCTTCGGCGGCACCAACGCCATCGGGGCGGAGGTCACCATCCGCGGCGAAATCTTCACCGTGGTCGGCACCCTGGGCAAGGTCGCCGGCCTCTTCGGGTCGGGCCCCAATCCCAACGACAACATCGCCTACATGCCGCTCAACACCTTCCGCAAGCTGTTGCCCGGCCAGAAAGACCTCGGCATCGCCGTTCGCTATGACGAGGCCAAGAACGAGGCGCTGGTCGAGGATGAAGTGCGCACCGTGCTGCGCATCGCGCGCAGGGTACCCACGCAGAAGGACGACGACTTCGCCGTGTTCACCCCGGAAGCCATCGTTCGACTTTGGGGTCAGATCACCGGCGGCCTCGTGCTGTTCATGATCGCGGTCTCCAGCGTGGGGCTGATGGTGGGCGGTGTCGGCGTCATGAACATCATGCTGGTCTCGGTGACCGAGCGCACCCGCGAAATCGGCGTGCGCAAGGCCATCGGCGCCACCCGCAACGGCATCCTGCTGCAGTTCACCGCGGAGGCAGTCACCCTGTGCGCGGTCGGGGGCATCCTCGGCGTGGCGTTGGGCGGCCTGGTCACACTGGCGATCCGTCTCAGCATCGCGGCGCTGCCGGCCAGCATGTCCACCCTCTGGACCGTGGTCTCGTTCTCCACGTCCTGCATGATCGGTCTGGTGTTCGGCATCTACCCGGCCTGGAAAGCTGCGACGCTCAACCCGATCGAGGCGCTTCGCTACGAGTAAAGCTCCCGCCGTGACACCTGCGAAAAGCCCTTCACCGCAGCCATCGCTCTGTTGTAGCCTGCGCGCAGATACCGCTTGCCTGCCGAGGCTCGTATGCCAGCGAAGATTGCAAACAAAAGCGTGCCTGCACCGCGCCACCCCCCAATGGAGCACCCGCGCCACCAGTACCCCCGGGAGACCGCCGCGCTCGAGGAGATTGCGCAGGGCTGTGGCCTCGTGGAAACGATCAAGTGGGGCAAGCCCTGCTACACACTCAATGGCAAGAACATCGTCCTGATCCAGCGCTTCCACCAGTACATCGCCCTGCTGTTCTTCAAAGGCGCCCTGCTCGAGGACCCGCAGCAATGCCTGCATCGCATCGGCGAAACGATGCAGGCGCCACGACAACTTCGCTTCAGCAACCTCGAGGAAGTCGAACAGCTTCAGCCCACCATCCGGCTCTACATCGAGCAGGCGATCGAACTGGAAGCCTCGGGCGCCAAAGTTCCGCTCAGGAAGGCCACTGACTACGCGATCCCTGAGGAGCTGCAGAGGAGGCTCGACACAGAGCCTGCCTTGCAGAAAGCTTTCGCAGCCCTGACGCCAGGGCGTCAGAAAGGCTACATCTTCCAGATCGCCGCTGCCAAACAATCCGCCACCCGAGCTTCGCGCGTGGAGAAGTATGCGCCCCTCATCCTGGCCGGCAAAGGGCTGAACGACTGACTTTTTGGACACCGGTGCGTGCTGCAGCATCCCGCACCGAAAGCGACCATCTCGCTCTCGGCCATGTTTGCTACCACGCAACAGCACCGCCCGCGCGAAGGCCGTTCGTCGCTGCTTACTTCTCCGCGAACTTCTTAATCAGCTCCGCAAGCTCGTGCGGCGCTTCCATCGGCACCAGGTGCCCACACTGCGGCACGGTTTCCAGCTTCACGTTTAAAAAGTGCGGCATTGTCAGTTCTCGCTGCACGTTGGGCCCAAGCGACACGTCGTCGGCCGCCGCGATCACCAGCGTCTCGATGCTTAACCCCGTAACCCGCTCGCTCCAGTCTTCTTTGCTGCCCACGTTCATCCACGACCGCCAGGCCTCCGGGTTCGCCTGCAACCGGTCCTCCACCGCGCGCTCAAAGATCGCGGGCGCGAGCTTCCGGCTGCTGTTGGTAAGCACGTACTCCTCCGCATCCGCGCGCGTCGGTTCGGCCTGTGCCAGCATGCGCGCTCGCGCCTCCGGATCAATCGGCTCCGGCCCTACCGGCGACGGCGTCAGCAGTACCAGCTTCGCCAGTCCTGGTAAACCACGCTTGGCCAGTACCGCCGCAATTTTGCCGGTCATCGAGTGGCCTACCAGCACAAACCGCCCCGGCTTCAGCGCTGTGATGGTCTCGCTGATAGTGTCGGCCATCTCGCTCACCGAGTACCCCGGCACCTCGCGCGCCTCGCCAAAGCCCGGCGTATCGATCGAGATCACGCGGAAGTGCCGGTGCAGCAGCGCACCTGCTTCGATCCACTCGCGCCGCGAGCTGCCGTAAAAGTGCAGCAGCACCAGCGTCGGTTGTTCCGCGCCGGGCGCGGTGTCAGTCTGGGCGGCAAGGTCGGTCAGTGGCAGCATGGCGTAAAGCTCCTGGAGCAGCGCTGGGCGCAAAAGTCCGGCTGCCTGCTTCGGGGCGAAACAGCATCCCGTCGAAGCCACGCGCAGCCTAGCGGGTGGGATGCAGAAACCCGCCGGTACACTGGACACTGTGCAAGTCCTCGCCGCCAGTACTGTGCTGCTTTCCGCGCTGTTCGCCGTTGCCGGCATCCTGTTCTGCGCTCTCGCCATGTGGTCCGCGCGTGCTTTTCTCCGCGCCAGCCGGCGCAGCCCGTCCGAGCACCCAGCGCCTCCCTCCATCTCGATCCTCAAGCCCGTCAAAGGCATCGACGACGGCCTCCGCGCGGCACTCCGCACCCACTGCACGCAGGACTACCCGGCAGCCATCGAACTGCTCTTCGCCGTGCACTCCCTGGAGGACCCCGCCGTGCCCACGCTCCGGGCGCTGGCTGCCGAGTTCCCGGCCCTCCGCATCGAGGTCGTCGCCACCCCGCTCGTGCTCGGTACCAATGGCAAAATGAGCAACCTTGCCCAGCTCCTTCCACACGCCCGGCACGAGCTGATCCTCATCAGCGACGCCGACATCGCCGTGGGGCCGCGCTACCTGCGCCGCATCGCCGCTCCATTCCTGGAGCCCACCACCGGCCTCGTCACCGCCCTTTACCGCGGACGTACCCACCCGGTAGAACGACCCACGCTCGGCTCCCGGCTCGAAGCCCTGTCCATCGCCACCGACTTCGCCGCAGGCGTGCTGACGGCGCGCTTTACCGACCGGGGCTTGCACTTCGGCCTGGGCTCCACGTTGCTGGTCTCACGCCGTGCACTTGCCGCGGCCGGCGGCCTCGAGGTGCTGTGCAGCGTGCTGGCCGACGACCATGACCTGGGCGCGCATGTGTCCCGCGCCGGGTTCCGCGTGATCCTTAGCCCAGAACCCGTTTCCACCGCCGTGCCAGCCTACAGCTTTCGCGACTTCTGGCTCCACCAGCTGCGCTGGGCCAGAACAGTGCGCGCCGTACGCGCCTGGAGCTACGGGGGCCTGGTCTTTACGCACCCGGTGCCATGGGCGCTGTTGTGCCTGGTCGCCAGCGGCGGCAGCCTGTTCTCCGTGCTCCTCCTGGTGCTGGCATTACTCGCGCGCATGGCGGTCGCCCTGCTCATCGGTTACTCCCTCGTGGGCGACCGCGCCGTGCTGCGCGACCTTGTGCTGCTGCCGCTCCGTGACTGCCTGGCGCTCGCCCTGTGGGCATGGAGCTTTGCCGGCAACACCGTCGAGTGGCGCGGCGAGCGCTTCCGCATCGAAGCCGGCAAGCTGCTCCGCATCCCTTCACGCCACGCCGGAAAGCAACCAACAGCCCCCACCGCGATACAGTAAGGGAGCGCACGTCGTACCCCAAAGCCATGGCTACTTCCTCCAGCAACACGCCTCTCGTGCAGCTCACCACGCCTGCTGACCGCCCCCGGGAGGTAGCGGATGCCTCGGGTGCCGGACTCGGCCCCCCGGCAACCCTGATCTACAACGACTGGTACCCGGCTCTGCGCTCCGCCGAACTCGGGGGCAAGCAGCTCAAAACGACCCTGCTCCTGGGCATCCCCATGGTGCTGGGCCGCAAAACCGACGGCAGCCTCTTTGCCATGCGCGACAGCTGCCCGCACCGCGGCATTCCGCTCTCCTGCGGCTGGTTCAACGGCGAGTCGCTCGCCTGCAAATACCACGGCTGGGAGTTCGAGCCGGTGAGCGGCCAGTGCACCACCATCCCCTCGCTTACCTCGGAAGACAAGCTCGACCCCACCCGCATCTTTGGCACGGCTTTCCCCTGCATCGAGCACGATGGCTACGCCTGGGTCTACGTGCCCGAGCCCGGCTCCGGCCGAGTCGACACGCCGCTTGCCAGCCTGCCGCCTGTCCCGGAAGCCCCCAAGTTCGGCGACCGCTTCCGCTCCGCGCACCTCACTGCCGACCTGCCCTGCAACGTGGACCACGGCATCATCGGCCTGATGGACCCAGCGCACGGCCCGTTTGTGCACCAGAGCTGGTGGTGGCGCAAGCCCTCTTCCATTCACGAGAAACAGAAGCACTTCGAGCCCATCCCCGAGGGCTTCCGCATGGCGGCGCACGCGCCCTCCGGCAACTCCGCCCCCTACAAGCTGCTCGGGGTCTACGGCGAGCCCATCACCACCACTATCGACTTCCAGCTTCCCAACCGGCGCATCGAGACCATCCGCTGCGGGCCCAAGTGGTTCTCCAGCATCACCACCGTGACGCCCACCACCACCCGTGCCTGCCGCATCGACGTTTTCGCCGCCTGGAACATCTTCTATGCCGTGCCCGGCGTCACCACCATCGCGAAGTTCTTCGGCAAGCGCTTCGTGGCGCAGGACCAGGAAACCATGGTGGAGCAGGCTGAGGGCCTTCGCTACAACCCGACGCTCATGCTCATCGATGACGCGGACCGCCCCGCCAAGTGGTACTTCGCGCTCAAGCAGGCGCGCCTTGACGGCTCCGGCAAGCACCCCATGCCTGGCCCGGTCACATTGCGCTGGCGTTCCTGAGCGTCCTCTTACGCCCTCAAGCGTCTAAGTGAGGCAGCAGGTGCGTTCCGGGAGGGGAGTTCCGTGACAGTGAGCAGAACCGCACGCATAGCTGTAGTTTTCGGCGCCGCACTCCTGCCTGCCAGCGCCGGACTCGCCCAGACACCCGCAGGCCCCGTGCAGCTCGAGCAAAGCAATACGGCCGCGACACCGGCACCGCTGCTCGCGGTGGAAGTCCTCTCCGACACCCAGGGATTGGACTTCAACCCCTACATGAAAAGCCTGACCACCAGCCTCAAGCCCACATGGCAGGACACGCTCGCGAAGGCAGCGATCCCATTGCCCGACTTCACGGGAACTGCCGTTGGGATCCGCTTCACCGTCAAGCACGACGGCAGCGTCGACCGGCTGCGCATCACCAGCCCGAGCGGCAGCGTTGCATTCGATCGTGCCGCCTGGAACGCTCTCCTGCAGTCCGCACCCATGCCGCCTCTCCCGGCTGCCTTCACCGCCGCAGGGCTGGAACTGCAGATCCGCTTCACCGCAGCCGCCAGGTCCGCCGGCAGCCGCTAGCCCGCCCTGTACGACCCGCTACCCACACAAAGAAAGGCCCACGGGAACCATGTCCCGCGGGCCTCTGGCCGGACAGCAGCCAAGCTCTTAGCCGCCGTACCCGCGCTGGTAGCCACGGATAAACGCGTCCCGGTACTCGCGGGCAAACTGGTCCCGGTTGTAGCCCTGCGGCGACTTCGGCACATGGCGGAACGTGTCCACGTGCGTAGGACGAAAACTGTGACCCAGGTTGCGGTCGCTCTCACCCTGCGAGGCTCCGGCAGCCCAGCCCTGCCGGGCGGCCAGCATGGGCTGTCCAGGCTGTTCCTGGTAAAACTGCGCGTAGCCCGGCGGCGGCGGGCCGTACGGCTGCCCGGCGTAGGCGCCTCCGTAAGGCGGCGGCGGTGGGGGCGGCCCGTAATACTGCGCGCTGGCCATGGCCGCGCTGGAACAAACCGTCGCTGCAAGTGCCATTGCCATCAGTGTCTGTCGAACCGACTGCTTGTTCATCTCGTCCTTCTTCCCCCGGGACGTGCCCGGCAGCTCCGCAGGTGATCTCGCCAATCCGGATTGCGCTTTGTCGCGCTGCCGGGTGGCACTCCGCAGCGCGTTGGCTCATCCAAGCTCAGCAGCATCACCATCTGTCACTGCTGAAGGATCGAACCCCGCATGTTGAAAAAGGACGCGCACAATTTTGCCGATGTCACGACGCCGGCAGATGAGCCCTCGCTCCCCCAATCGGAATCAGCGCACGATCGCGCCACACAAAGCGTTTTCGACCGCCGCACCCTGCTGGTGCAGGGCGGCCGCGGCATCGCCGGGGCGCTGCTCGCTTCTGCCGCAACTGCCGGTGCACAAACCGCGAGCAACCCGCCCGTTGCCCCCGTGGACCGCGGCATGGTCGAAGGCAAAAAGGTTGAGTTTCCGGCGATCCACGCGGACACCGACCTGCCCGGCGGCGGGCCGCCCAATGCCGACCCGGCGGACACGCGCGTCGGCTTCGCTGTGCTCGGCCTCGGGCGCCTCTCGCTCGAAGAGATCCTGCCCGCGTTCTCTGCCTGCAAGCACGCCCGCGTCACGGCGCTGATCAGCGGAGACGACTCCAAGGCCAAGACCATCGCCGCGCAGTACGGCATCCGCTCCACCTACACCTACGAAACGATGGAGCAGCTGCGCAACAACCCCGAGGTACAAGCGGTCTACATCGTCACTCCCAACAGCACGCATCGCGAGTACACCGAGGCAGTCGCCCGTCTGGGCAAGCACGTGCTCTGCGAAAAGCCGATGACCGTGTCCGCCGCCGATGCTGAAGCCATGATCGAGGCGTGCAACAAGGCCAAGGTGCAGTTGATGGTTGCGTACCGTATCCAGTACGAGCACAACAATCGCTACCTCATGGACATGGTGCGCGGCGGCAAGCTCGGCACCGTGCGCACCATCCACGCCGTCAATGTGCAGAACCAGGGCGCGCCTGACCAGTGGCGGCAGATCCGCAAACTCTCCGGCGGCGGCTCACTGCCCGACATCGGTCTGTACTGCCTCAACACCGTGCGTGCCGTCACCGGTGAAGAGCCGGTCGAGATCACTGCGACCACCCACTCGCCTGCCGATGATCCGCGCTTCCGCGAGGTCGAAGATCTTGTTTCTTTCACGCTGCGCTTCCCATCGGGCATCGTGGCTTCCTGCACCTCGTGTTACAGCGCGCACAAGCATGCCGACCTGCAGGTAATGGGCTCGGATGCGGTGGCACATGTCGCCGACGCGTTCAACTACAGCGGGCAAAAGCTCACCGTGTCGCGGCGCGACGGCATCGCCGAAGTCGCGTCCGAGTACACGCAGAACCCCTCGAAACAGTTCGCGCTCGAGATCGACCACTTTGCCGAGTGCATCCGCAGCGGCAAAAAGCCGCGCACCGGCGGGGCCGAAGGGCTGCAGGACCAAAAGCTGATGACCGCGATCTACCAGGCCGCGCAGACAGGCCGACCGGTGCAGTTGCCGGCTATGCCGGGGCTCGACGCCACCCGCGGCCCTGCCTTGCCTCCGCTGGGGCTTGGCTAAGCTGCTCGCTCTCGCAGGCAGAAGCCGGGCGGCAGGTACTCCCTGCTGCCCGGCTTCCGTTTACTTCCGCGCCTGCAAAAAAGCATCCTTGGCACGCTGGGCTGTTGCCGGCCCTGAGAACCGCTGCACACTGGCAAGCACCACGTCCTGCGCCGGCAGGATCGAAGGATCATCCAGCACCGCCTGCATACGTGCGCGCAGTGCGTCCACATCGGCAACCGGATACAGCCAGCCGTTTTGCCCTTCACGAATAATGTCCCTCGGCCCCGTGCAATCACTGCTGATCGCCGCTACGCCGTGGCTGCCGGCTTCCACCAGCACCATCCCGAAGGCCTCGCGCTGTGCTGACGCCAGGAACACCGTGGCCTCCCCCGCGGCTTTCCAGGGGTGCTGCTGCCAGCCCAGCCACTCGATCCGGTCGCTGATGCCAAGCTTGTCCGCAAGCTCCCGCAATTGCGTTTCCTGTTCTTCAAATCCCTGCGTGGGGCTTCCAATCAAGCGCAGGCGCCACGTGCCTCGCAGCTCGGCAGCGGCTTCCAGGATGTCGTTGGTGCGCTTGTGATCGTTGTAGTTCAGCCGCCCGATATACAGAAACACCGTGGACGCGGGACGAGCGATGCGCGTGGCATCGCGCAGGTCCACCGCGTTGAAGATCGTGTGCACGGGCTTCTGGTTGGCGAAGGGCAGCTTCTGGATCGCATCCGCTGTCTCGCTGCTTACCGCGAGGTGGAGATCCACATTGCGAAGCTGTGCCTGCATGCGAATTTCATTCACCGGAAAGTGCACCCACGAAGCAATCAGCATGCCGGGGTTGGCCGTGACCACGCGCGCCAGTCGAGCCATCTGCACCGTGGTCAGGTCCGCGCAGATCACGGCATCGGGCCGCCAGCGCAGCAGCGCGCGCACCGGCCCCGTCGCGTAGTGCAGCATTCGCTTCCAGCGCGAGTCCCGCGTCGAGCCATACTGTTGGTACCGCAGGCCCTCGAGCCAGCCCTCATCGAAGCTGCCGCCCAGCAGGAACAGCCGCACGTCGTCCCCCAGCTCTTCAAAGCCGGCCATCAGGTTCCGAATGGCGGATTCCATTCCGCCTTTGCCCGAGACCGTGGGGCAGAAAATTGCAACTTTCATCTGTGATCATCCTGCGGCTGCCTCGCCGCGCCTTCTGAGCAGTGTCTTGCGGCAGCACGGGACAGCTTAGCAGACGCCACTTATCCCCATCTGTCTCGCGCCCGGTGCGTCGCGTCCCGGCTGCCGCTCGCTCACGCTGCCTTTCTACGCCGGTTGATCCGCAGCCAGGAACGACTCCACCGCAATGCCCAGGGTTTCCCCGAGTGCGCGGAACAGCTTCGCATCCGCCGGCCACACCTGTATCTCGTCATGCTGCCTTCGTGCCAGCACGTGCCAGATATTCTGCGCCTGCCAGATATCTGCAGGAAACGGCAGCATCGCCAGCGCCTCCGCCATGGCCAGCGCATTCTCAAGCAGCACGCGATCTTCCGGGTGCTCCAGCAGCAACGCCATGGCCTGACGCATTCTCTGGTCCGCGGTAAAGCTCAACTGCTGCCGGTCCAGCTCGACATGGTCCTGTTCGGCAAGGCCCAGCGCCGCGCGCACCTGCGCCGTATCTACCGGGTCACTCTCGAGCGCGCGCCGTACCGACACGTTGATCGCGAAGTTCGCAGCCAGCGTCAGCGCTGCCGGCCGCGGCATATCCGCCTGGTTCAAAAAGTGCAGCAGCGATGCGTGATCTTCATACAGGTGCAGCAGGTTGTTCTCCGCTTCCAGCACCGTGTTGTTCAGGATCAGCTTCATCACGCGCCGCTGCTCATCCATAAACAGCGAGTGGATCGTGTGCGTCCGCGCGCCGAACTCCGCGTCGAACAGCCGGATCACCCCGGGCAGATCTGCGCCCAGCATGGCGGCCTTGGTCGCCGCGCTGAACCGCTCCAGTGCCTCGTGCATGCCGGGATACGAAGGCTTCACGCCGGCCGCGATGTTCTGATCGCCGAAGTGCAGCACCGCGTAGAAAAAGCGTTCGCACTCATGCGTGATGCGCGACCGGATCTCGGCCTCGCCACTGATCAACCGTCCCCGCCCGGAGCTCTGCACGCCCTGGCTGCAACTCGCCACGTCAAAGGCAAATACCTTGGCATGCTCGTTGTACGTGCGGAACACCGAAGAGATCGCGTAATGCACGGCTACCTGCTCGAGCCCCACGTCCAGAGTCTTGACGCGTCTGCGGTAAATATCCGCCCCGGTGCCTTCGCTCGCGACATTGCTTTGCGCCTCTGCCAGCCACGCCAGGAATGCCGGCTCGATCGCCGCGCCCTTGCTGCCGAACAGGTTCTCCGCAAGCTCGATCGCGCGTGCCGCGTAGGCGATAATCTGCACCGTTTCAATACCGGAGATATCGTCGAAGAACCAGCCGCAGCTCGTGTACATCAGCTGCATCTGCCGCACCATCTCGAGCGCCTTCATCGCCTTGATCTCTTCCGCCTTGTTGAGCGGGTGGCTGCTCTCGCGCTCCAGGAACTCCGCCGCGCATGGGCGCTCGCCTGCGCGATCCAGAATCACCTCGATGTACCGGTCGCACGCGCCGTTCCAATCCTTGAATAGCTGCGCGCCGAGCTTCGCCAGCAGCGGCGTCGCGGCATCGCGCACCACATCCAGCGCCGCCCGCAGCGGTCCGCGCCAGCGCTGGTTCCACCCGGCCTTGCCGCCGTTGCAGCCACAGTCCGAGCGCCAGCGCTCCACCCCGTGCGCGCAGCTCCAGCTGGTCGGTTCGGCAATCTGCGCCTCGCGCGTGGGCGGAAACAGTTCCAGGAACTGCCCGTAGTTCGTCACCGTCGCAAGCTGCTCCGCCTCGGTGTATTGCAGCGCAAAGCTCAACGCCATTTCACCAAAGCGGTGATGGTGCCCATAGCTTTCGCCGTCCGTAGCAACATGCACCAGTTCCGGCTCCGCGGGCTGCTCCGCTGAGAAGCCGCTCGCAAGCCGCCGCGCAAATCCTTCGCCCGAATCCAGCAGACGTTCAAAAGCAATGGCACGCGAACGCGGCCCGTCGTAAAAGAACACCGTAATGGAGCGGCCGCTCGGCAGGCGCACCAGGTAAGGGTGCCGCGGATCCACGGAGTCATTGGGGGTCGGCTGCCACTTTGGCTCAGCCGCTGCCGCAGCGTCGTCTTCCGCAGCCTTCTCGCCGGTCTTCGATTGCGCAGCTATGGGCCGCACCGCCGCGCACTGGTTCGGCGCCATGATCGTGAAGCGGATGCCATGCTCGGCCAGCACCTCGAGCGATTCGGTATCCGCCGCTGTCTCCGCAAGCCACATACCCTCCGGCTTGCGTCCAAACCGGTGCTCGAAGTCCGCGACGCCCCAGCGCACCTGCAGCTCCTTGTCGCGGCGGCTCGCCAACGGCATGATGATGTGGTTGTACACCTGCGCCATCGCCGAACCGTGTCCGCCAAATCGCGCCGCGCTCAATGCGTCCGCATCCAGGATCGACTGGTACGTCAGCGAGGCATGCTCGGCCAGCCACGACAACAATGTGGGCCCGAAGTTGAAGCTGATCTGCGCGTAGTTGTTCACGATGCGCAGGATGCGGTTCGCCGTGCTGACCACGCGCGAAGCCCCGTTGCGCGCGTAACACTCCGCGGTGATGCGGTCATTCCAGTCGTGGTACGGCGCGGCGGAGTCCTGCGTCTCCACGCTTTCAATCCAAGGATTTTCGCGAGGCGGCTGGTAGAAGTGCCCGTGCACTACAAGGTAACGATTGCCGTCCTTGCTCGCCGATCCGGTTGCTGTGCCGCTCATCTTTCCTCCAGGCCACACTGTAACGATGTCAGTTTCTATTCGTGAAAGGCAGAACGCGTCACGCTACCGGTGGTGGCACAAACGGCTTGCCCGCAAGGTCGCAGGCACGCCACATGTACCACGCCGCAACCGAGCGCCACGGACGCCAGCGTTCGCCACGTCGCGCCATCACCTTCATGTCCGCCAGCATCGACGCGTCAAAGGGTTTTGATTTAGGTAGTCGCGAAAACGTCAGCGCAAACCCCTTGCGCACGCCATAGTCCGTCAGCGGCAGCACGTCCGGCCGACCCAGGCGAAACATCAGCATCATCTGCACGGTCCACGCGCCGATGCCGCGCACGGCGCACAGCCTCGTGACAATCTCGTCATCACTCAGCCTGCGGATCGCCGCAAGTGAAGGCACGGTGCCATCCAGCGTCTTGCGCGCCAGGTCCTGCAAGGCAAGCATCTTGTTCTTTGACAGGCCTGCAGCCCGCATCGCGTCGTCCGGCTGCAACAGCAAGAGCTCCGGCGTCGGGTGGATCTCGCCGAACAGCTTCAACAGCTTGTGCAGAATCGCCATCGCGGCCTTGCCGTGCAGCTGTTGCGAAACGATCGCTTCGAGCAGCGCGTCAAAGGGCGAGTGCTGGCTTTTGAGCATCAGCGTGTACGGGCCGGCGCGCTCGATCAGCGCGCCCAGCTTCGGGTCTGCCGCCGCAAGAGCGCGGCAAGCCTCGGCTGCATCGTAGCGAGGAGTGCGTTGGCCATCTGCCATGCTCCTAGTATGCCCTGTGTGCCCGGCAATCCTGTGGGCACGTGTGCAATCATCCACCGTGGCTGTTGCCCGGCTCGCAGCTTGCGCCCGGTAAACAGCGAAGGGCGCGGTACACGCAGCCCGATACGCCCGGGCATGCATCTTCGCACGTGGAAGAGGTTCTATGAAAGAGCAGGGAACACCGCGCGCCGGCGCAGCCGGAAGTGGCGCCAAAAAGCGGTCCGATGCAGAGGCCAAAGCCTCAACAGCCAGGGCCTCGGCCAGCCGGGATCAGCCTGCCGCAAAACCGGCCGATACACCCGCGCGTCGCGCCTCGGGCAAGGTCCAGAGCGCACCCGCCAAGGCTGCCAGGGCCGGCGAACGCAGCGTGCAGCGCGCCGCCGTGCACAACGCCCCCGAGACCGGCCCCATGCCCGAGGCGCTGCAGCGCCTCGCCGACAATGCTCGCATCACTGTGCGCCGCGGGGGCGAGCCGCCCCGCGAGGCGAAATGCGTTCTCTACTGGATGCAGCGCGCCCAGCGCGGCATCGATAACCCGGCGCTCGACGTCGCCATCGCGCTCGGCAATGAGCTTGGCCTGCCTGTCGTAGCGTTCTTCTCCGCCATCAACAACTTCCCGCATGCCAACTGGCGCCACTATCACTTTCTTTCGCAGGGCCTCATCGATGCAGAGCAGGATCTTGCCGAGCGCAACGTTGCCTTCATCGTGCGTCGCCCGCCGCACAACGCCCTCGAGAAACTCGTGGTCGAGCTGCGCGCTGCCGCGGTGGTCGCCGATGAGAACCCCATGCGTGAACCCGAGCGCTGGCGGCAGGTGCTGGCGCATCGCATCGAGGTGCCGTACTGGACGGTCGATGCGGACTGCATCGTGCCAGCCAACACCTTCACCAAGCACTTCTACGCGGCGCACCATTTCCGGCCGAAGTTTTTCGTAGAGTTGCCACGCTTTCTTGCCACCGAATCGCCTGTCAAAGCGCAGCACACCTGGAACCGGCCGCACGACTTCGCGAGCTTCCACGTCGGCGACAACATCACCGAGGGCTGGGGCGAACCGTTTGACCGCTCGGTGCGCCCCGTGGACTCCTTCACCGGCGGCACCCGCGCTGCGCAAAAGCTGCTCGCCGACTTCGTGACCAACAAGCTCAGCGACTACAACACGGTGCGCAACCATCCCGAGCGCGATGGCACCAGCCGCATCTCGCCCGCGCTGCACTTCGGACACATCGGCCCGCTTACCATCACGCGCGCGATTGAAGATGCAGTCAAAAAAGGGAATTGCACGACCGAGGCCCGCGACGCGTACTACGGCGAGGTGCTCGCCTGGCGCGAGCTATGCGTCAACTTCGTGCGCTTCGTGCCCGCGTACGACTCCATCGAATGCGCTCCGGACTGGGCGCGCGAAACACTCAAGAAGCACAGCCGCGACGCACGCGAACATCCCTACACGCTCCAGCAGATGGAGCGTGCCGAGACCCACGACGATATGTGGAACGCCGCGCAGAAACAGATGGTCGACCACGGCTGGATGCACAACATCCTGCGCATGTACTGGGGCAAAAAAATCCTGGAGTGGAGCGCCACGCCCGCCGAAGCCTTCACTAACTGCGTGTATCTCAACGATAAGTATTTTCTCGACGGACGCGATCCCAACGGCTACGCCAACATCGCCTGGGCGATTTGCGGCGTGCACGACCGCCCATGGTTCGAGCGCCCCATCTTCGGCACCGTTCGCTATATGTCGCGCGAGTCCACCGGCAGGAAGTTCAACTCCAAGCTCTACATGCGCAACATCGCGGAAGGCAACGCCTTCGGCGCGCGCTAACTCCCGCCCCGCGCTTGGTCGAGGTGCCTGCGGTCGCTCACAACGCAGGCACCCGATTACGCGGCGCACTTAGCCCGTGACTTCCAGTCCACCAGTGGCGCCGAACACCTCGCCCGTCACGTAGCTCGACTCCTGCGAAGCCAGCAGCACGTACAGCGGCGCCATCTCCACCGGCTGCCCCGGACGCTTCATCGGCGTTTCCGAACCGAACTCGGGAATCTTCTCGTCGGGCTGTCCGCCCGAAGTCTGCAGCGGCGTCCACACGGGCCCGGGTGCCACGCAGTTCACGCGAATACCCTTCTCCGCAACCTGCCGCGCCAGTCCGCGGGTAAACGCGAGAATCGCTGCCTTGGTCGGCGCGTAATCCAGCAGCGAAGGGCTCGGGTGCGTCGCCTGGATCGATGCTGTCGTCACAATCGTCGCCCCGGCCGGCAGCAGCGGCAGCGCCGCCTGCACGGTCCAGAACAGCGAAAACACGTTGGTCTGGTAGGTCTCTTCCAGCTGCTGCGTGGTCACGTCGGCAATGTGATTCACGGCATGCTGCTTGCCCGCTACGAGCGCCAGTACGTCCAGCCCGCCAAGCTTCTCGTGCGCTTCCTTCACCAGCCGCCGGTTGTACGCCTCGTCCTTCAGGTCGCCCGGGATTGCGAACGCTTTGCGTCCCGCGGCCTCGATCAGCTTGATCGTGTCCTGCGCGTCTTTTTCTTCGCTGGGCAGGTACGAGATCACCACATCGGCGCCTTCGCGCGCGAACGCAATCGCCACGGCCTTGCCGATGCCGGAGTCGCCGCCAGTCACCAGCGCCTTGCGGTTCGGCAAACGCCCCGAACCCTTGTAACTCGTTTCCCCGTGATCAGCCTTGGGCGTCAGGTCGCTTTCAAGGCCCGGCACCGGCTGCGGCTGGTGCGGAAACTTGGGCGTCGGGTACTGCTTTGTCGGGTCCTGCATGGTGTACAGATCAGTTGGCACAGGTTCACTCCTCGACCGCTGCGATGGCACGCGGTTTCATCATTGCTTTTGCACAGGTGCGTTGTGGAAGTCTGCAGAACGGGTTCCGGCCTGCTGTGTACGGGTAAATCTTTGGATGCAGCAGAGTTCACAACCGCCTGCGCCCGCGACAATTTGCCGTGGGCGCAGCGTTCAAGAACGCGCCCCTCACGCTCACCCTCCGAACCCGGCACCGTTACGGCTTCAGCACGACCTTGATAAAGCCTTCCGCCCGCTCATCGAACTTGCGGAACGCCTCCGGCGCCTCATCGAGCGACAACCGGTGGCTCACTACCTGGCTCGGCTTCGCGGCGCCCGTCAGGATCATGTCGCGCAGCTTGCCATTCCATTTCTCATCATCGTCGCGCCCCATGGTGATGCGCACGTTCTTGCCGAACAGCTTGTCCCACGGCACCAGCAGCCTGCCCTGCTTCAGCGACTCCACGCTGCCACTCGGGTCCTTGGGCGGCCATAGTCCCACCACCGCGATTCGCCCGGCCGGGTTGATCAGCTCTGCAATCGCCTCCGTTACCCAGTGCGGCTCTTCCTTGCTGTAGTCCTCTTTCGAGCGCGCCTGGAAGCCGATCGCATCGATCGCGCACGTCACTCCGCCCAACGGCTTTTCGTTGCGAAACGCACCGCCTGCGCGCCACTTGCCCTGTTGCTCCTTGATCTGTTCAATCGGGTCGCCTTTCAGGAAGTCAATCGGCACGGCGCCCAGCTCCCCGGCTTTCTCGAGCCGCTCCTTCACCGCGTCCACCACGTACACCCGAGCCGCGCCGCGCAACTTTGCGGAGTACGCCGCCAGCAGCCCGACCGAGCCCGCGCCGAAGATCGCCACCGTGTCGCCCGGCCCCACATCGCAGATCGCAGCCGCGTGGTAACCGGTTGTCCACGCATCGGCCAGCAGCACAAAGTCGTCTTCCCACTGGTCGCCCGGCTCGCCCGGCAGCTTCAGACAGTTCGCATCCGCCAGCGGCACCCGCAGCAGTTCGGCCTGCGCACCCTCGTAGCCGCCCTTGTTGGGGTAGCCGTAGGCCGCGCCGGCGTCGCCCGGGTTGGTCGTCAGGCATGCCGACGAGTGCCCATCCACGCACATCGCGCAAAACCCGCAGCATATATGCGTCGGCACCGTGATGCGGTCGCCCTTTTTCACGTTGATCACGGCCGAGCCCACCTCTTCCACGATGCCCAGGGGCTCGTGCCCGATGATGCCGCCCTCGATGCCGCGCATTCGACCCTCGTAAAAGTGCAGGTCCGTCCCGCAGATCGCGCTCGAGGTCACCCGCATCAGCACATCGGTCTGCTCCTTGATCTCCGCGTCCTTCACCTCGCGCACCACGATCCTGCGCGTCTCCTCCAGAACCACTGCCTTCATGCCACGCTCCTGTGCTTCCCGTTTGGATGCGGCAACAAAGCGGCTGCGGGGCTCGGCCTGCCCTACAGGCGCAGCCGTTTTGAATCCTGCACAGGCGTTCCCCCGGGCTTCCTCGAAGGTAATGCTGCAGCTCCCCCCGTAACGTTCCGTTGCGCCGGCTCGCTCGGGATAATTGCTGCAAGATTCCCGTTTCGTTGCAGTGAACTCCCACGCCTGTGCGCGGCTGCCTCTGGCTGCGCACACAGCATCGCGCTCCACACCGCCGTTCTGCTCGGCAAGTGGAGCAATTGCATTGTTTTGACCGGCACACGACCTCTGAAGTGTCTGCATCGGCGCGCACCAGGCCTGCCCTCGCTGCGACTCTCCGATGTGGCACAGGGCTTTTGCATGTTTGCTGTTGTTGCGCTCCGCTGTGTCGCTCTGTTGTGTGTCCTGCTCGCAGGCGGCAGCACCGCCATGGGCGCGCCTCTGCAGGAAGACGCACGCCCCCCTACGCCTGCTGCGCGCCTTGCGGACACGCCTCCGCAGCACAACACCACGCCTGCCGCGGCGCAGCAGCAGCGGGATCGCGCGTTTCTTCGGCATCGCGGCATCGGCAGCACGCTTCCGCCCGGCACAACAGCCCAGCGCGATGCGCCACTCAGCCGCCTGGCCGCGGCCAGACAACAACAGCGCCAGCACTGGCCTTCATCGGCATCTCCGGCGCAGGGCGACATCGCGGGCGACACCACACAGCCGGGCAAGGTGCTCGCTGCTACAAGTCCCGCCACGGCCACCCCCAATGCCGTCACCCTGGCGTGGCAACCAGCTGGTCCGGTCCAGCTCAGCACCGCTGCCTATGGACTCGTCACCGGCCGCGTTTCCTCGCTGGCTGTCGACCCCAATGACGCCTCCGGCAACACGGTGTATCTCGGGGCCACGGGCGGCGGCGTGTGGAAGAGCACCAACGCAGCGGGAGCCGCGGCGGGCGTCAGCTTTACCCCGCTCACGGATGACCTCGCCGTGTTCGCCAACTCGCTCACCTCCCTGCCTTCGCTCTCGATCGGCGCGCTCACGGTGCAGCCGGGCAACGCGCAGGTGCTGCTTGCCGGTACCGGCGACCCCAATGATGCGCTCGACTCCTACTACGGGGTCGGCATCCTGCGCTCCACCAACGGCGGCGTCACCTGGAGCCTGGTGCAGCAGAGCAGCGACAGCGGTGTCAGTGGGATCAACTACAGCATGCAGGGCGTCGGCTTTGCCGGCTTTGCCTGGGGCACCAGCAACACCAACTTCGTGGTCGCCGCCGCCTCGCAGTCGCTTGAGGGGCTGCTGGTCAACACCAGCTTCGCCTCAAGCGCCGAGACCGGGTTGTACTACTCAAGCGATGCCGGGCAAACCTGGCATCTCGCCACCATTACCGATGGCGCCAACGAGGTCGTGCAGTCCACCAATCCGCCCTCCTCGCCGCCCGGCAACGCTGCCACCGCCGTGGTCTGGAACCCGAAGCGCAGCCTGTTCCTCGCGGCCATCCGCTTCCACGGCTACTACTCGTCGCCCGATGGCATCACCTGGACGCGGCTTGCCAACCAGCCCGGCGCAAACCTAACCCTTGCCAACTGCCCCACCCGCCCGGGCGCTTCCGGCTCCTCGTCCTGCCCCATCTTTCGCGGGGCGCTCGCCGTGCAGCCCACCACTGGCGACACCTTCGCCCTTACCACCGACATCAGCAACCTCGACCAGGGCCTGTATCAGGACGTCTGCTCCACCAGCGGACTCGCCGTCTCCTCCTGCGCGTCCTCCACCATCGCCTTCGGCACCCGGATCGCCGATACCGCGATCGAGGCCTCCGACGGAACCATCCCGGAAGGCGACTACAACCTTGCCCTGTCCGCCGTCTCCTCGCAGCAGGACACCATCCTCTTCGCCGGCACCGAAGACATCTTTCGCTGCTCGCTCGCCAATAGCTGCGCCTGGCGCAACACCACCAACAACCAGACCTGCGCCGCCGCCATGGTCGCGCCCTCCATCCACGCCATCGACAGCACAGACGGAGTGAACGGGCTGCTGTACTTCGGCAATGACGGCGGACTCTGGCGGTCCTCCGACACCGTCTCCCAGACCGGCTCCGCCTGCGCCAGCACCGACAGCAGCCACTTCCAGAACCTCAACGCGGGCATCGGCTCGCTGGCCGAGATCAGCCACTTCGCCGCCAGTCCGTCGAACCCGGCACTGGTGCTCGCCGGCATGGGCGGCTTTGGCGTGGTGGGCAGCGAGAGCGCCGCGGCCCAGGCCGGAACCGGCGCCTGGCAGCAGCTCTTGACCGGCGAAGGCAGCTTTGTCGCCATCGACCCCAACACGCCCGCCAACTGGTACGCCGACGCAGGCCCGGGGCTGTCCATCTTTTCCTGCCCGGGCGGCGCCAACTGCAGCAGCTCAACCTTCGGCACCGAACCCGTAATCGACCGGTCCGATATCGAGGACGATGCCGACTACTTCCTCGACCCCGCGCCCTGGATGCTCGACCCGCTCAACCCCGCCAACATCATCGTCGGGACCTGTCGCATGTGGCTGGGTCCCGCCACGGGCGGCTGGTCTTCCTCCAACCTGCTCAGCGGCATGCTCGACGGCGACCACGACAGCTTCTGCGATGGCAACGCCACCCTGCGCGCCGTCGGCGCCGGCGGCAGTTACAACAGCCCGCAGGGCGGCGAGCAGGTGTACGCCGGCATGGGCGGTCCGCTCGACGGCGGCAGCATCGTGGCCGGCCATGTCTACGGCGCCACCGTGCCTCAGGCCGGGGGCATGGTTGCCTGGACCGACCTGTGGCGCAACCCCGTCACCAGCACCTCGCCCAGCTCCCAGTTCAACTCCGGCGGCGAGGCTATCTCCGCCATCACCGTGGATCCGCACGACGCCACCGGCAAGACCCTCTACGTGGGCATCGGCGGCTTCCCTTCCGGCCAGTCCGGCGTTGTCTATCAGTCGGTCGATGCCGGGGCGCACTGGAGCAACATCACCAACTCGCTGCCCTTTGGCCCGGTCAGCAGCATCGTGGTCGACCCCTCCACCGCCGGCACCGTTTACGTGGGCGGCGATTTCGGCGTCTACTCCACCACCAGCGTCGGCACCTGCACCAGCAGTACGCAGAACTGCTGGTCTGAACTCGGCTCCGGTTTGCCCAACGCGCCTGTCACCGACCTCAAGCTTGTCTTCTCCGGCTCCAATGCCGTGCTCGAGGCCGCCACCTATGGACGCGGCATCTGGACCTACGGCGTCACCGCAGCAGCCAACACCACCACCGCGACCCTGTCGCCCACCAGCTACACCTTTCCCGCGCAGGGCGTGGGCAGCACCAGCACCACCACCGCCGGCTTCACGCTGAAGAACACCGGCACCGCCGCCCTCTCCGTCTCGCAGGTGGCGACCACCCCTTCTGACTACGCGCAGACCAACCAGTGCGGCACCACCCTTGCTGCCGGCGCTTCCTGCACCATCACCGTTTCCTTCACGCCCACTACCACCGGTGACCGGCCCGGGACCCTCACCGTGCGCGGCAACGTGCCGTCCGGCGCCGTTACCGCCACGCTCGACGGCACCGGCCTCACCCCGGGCGCGATCAGCCTCACCCCGGCGACGCTGACCTTTCCCACCACGACCACCGGCTCGAGCTCCGCCGCGATGACCGCCACGGCAAAAAACACCGGCGGCGCCCCCGTGCAGATCAACAGCCTTGCCATCGCGGGCACCAACAGCGCCGACTTCACCCTCGGCAGCGGCGGCACCTGCGCCGGTATGCTCGCCTCGGGCGCCTCCTGCACAATCCCCGTCGTCTTCAGCCCCACGCAGACAGGCGCCCGCACCGCCCAGCTCCAGCTCGCTGCTGCCGCCACCGGCAGTCCGTTCCTGGTCAGCCTTTCTGGCAATGCGGTCGCCCCGGCTTCGGTCTCCCTTTCACCTGTCTCGCTGTCGTTTGCCTCCACCGCGCAGGGCACCACCACCGCCGCGCAGACCATCACGGCAAGCAACACGGGCGGGGTCGCCGCGCAGCTCGGCACCCCATCTGTCACGTCTGACTACGCACTCACCGCCAACACCTGCGGCACCACCCTCTCCGCCGGAACCAGTTGCACCGTCAGCATCGCCTTTGCGCCCACCGCTACCGGCAGCCGCCCCGGCCTGTTCACGCTGCCCGCCCCCGGCAACACCAACGGGTACGTCACCGCACCCCTCAGCGGCACGGGCCTTGCGCCGCCCATGGTCGCCTTTGCGCCCGCCTCGCTCTCCTTTGGCGCCGAGCAGCAAAACACCACCTCTGCGGCCATGACGCTCACCGTCACCAACTCCGCCGGCAGCACCGCGCAGCTTGGCGCTCCCACCATCACCGGCGACTTCACCATTGCTTCCAACACTTGTCCCGCGACTCTGCCGGTCGGCAGCTCCTGCACCCTCACCGTGACCTTCACGCCTTCGCAACTGGGCTCGCGCACCGGCACCGTTTCATTTCTGGTCAACAACAACAGCGTCAGCGCCAACCTCACGGGCAATGGCACTGCGCCGCCCCTGCTGGCCTTCAGCCCTGCCTCGCTGAGCTTCGCG
Source organism: Acidipila sp. EB88 (assembly GCF_003858395.1). Taxonomy (GTDB): domain Bacteria; phylum Acidobacteriota; class Terriglobia; order Terriglobales; family Acidobacteriaceae; genus EB88. Next base: position 1,831,312 of record NZ_QWEV01000005.1, read on the forward strand.
GCCACCGCTGACAACAGCACCTCCGCACCGCAGTCCGCAACCGTCACCAACAATGGCGGCAACCCGGCGCAGATCAGCTCATCCTCCATCGCCGGTCCGTTCGCCATCGCCTCCACCACCTGCCCGAGCCCGCCCGCCACCCTTGCCGCAAGCGCTGCCTGCACCCTGCAGGTCACCTTCACACCTCCGGCTGCCGCCGCGTACACCGGCACCGCCACGCTTGCCGGCAACTTCAGCAACACGCCCGCAAGCCTTGCGCTCTTCGGCCAGGGCGCGCCGCCGCCCGCCGCGAGCCTCGCGCCGCAATCCCTCACCTTCCCCGACACGCCGCAGGGGGCCGTGGCGCCCTCGCAGACCATCACGATCTCCAGCAGCGGCGGCGTTGCCGTCACCCTCGGCATCCCCTCCGCTTCTACGAGCGATTACCAGGTGGCCGGCAACACCTGCGCCGCCACGCTTGCGCCGGGCAGCACCTGCGCATTGCAGATCGCGTTCCACCCCTCAAAGCCCGGCGCCCGCTCGGCTACGCTTACTGTGCCCGGCAACATGGCAGGCGGCCAACTCACCGCGAGCCTCAACGGAAATGGCCTGGCGCCGGGTGCGCTCGCCCTCGCGCCCACCTCGCTCGCCTTCGGCTCTGCCGTGATCGGCACCACCTCCGCGGCGCAAACCGTCACGGTGACCAACAGCGGCGGCGTCGCCATCTCCCCCGGCACTGCCACCACTACCGGCGACTACTCCATTACCAGCAACACCTGCGGTGCCTCGCTCGCGCCCAGCCAGTCCTGCTCTGTCGCGGTGGTCTTTAAACCCACCGCAGCCGGCGATCGCCCGGGCCAGCTCACCCTGCCCGGCGACGGCTCGGAAGCCGTGGCCGTCGCCACCCTGGACGGTGCGGGCACCACCGCGGGCCAGCTCTCGTTCATGCCCAGTTCACTTGCCTTCGGCACAGTCGCGGTGGGCAGCAGCGGCACTGCCACCACGAGTGTGACAAACAGCGGCGGCACCGCAGTGCACCTTGGGAGCCTTGCGGCCAGCGGCGATTTCATCGTGAGCGGCGGCACCTGCACCACCGCCGCAGCCGTTGCCGCGAGCGGCGGCAGTTGCACCGTCGCCATCACCTTCACCCCCACGGCTGTGGGCAGCCGCACCGGCACGCTGACGCTTCAGAATGACGGCTCGCCCGCTATGGCGCAGGCCGGGCTGGCCGGCGTGGGCGCCGCGCCCGGCAACGTTGCGCTGTCACCCGCAAGCCTCGCTTTCGGTTCCGTGGTGCTCAACACCACCTCGGCCGCGCAGACCATCACGGCCACCAACAGCGGCGGTGTCGCTGTCACCCTCAACACGGCCACCGTCACCGGCAGCAGCTACAGCATCGCCGGCAACAACTGCGGCAGCACCCTCGCCGCGGGCGCTTCCTGCTCCGTGCAAATCACCTTCACCCCCACCACCGCCGGGGCAGCCTCCGGATCCTTCGCCCTGTCCGGCCAGTACAACGGCAGCCCCGCCACCGTGCCGCTCAACGGCACAGGCGTCACGGCAGGCGCGCTCACCTTCACGCCCAACCCCGTCACCTTCGGCTCGGTAGCCACCGGCGCGCAAACCACCCTGCCCGTCACGGTGCAGAACACCGGCGGCACCGCGGTGACGCTCGGCACGCCGTCCACTTCGTCCTCCTACAGCGTCACCAGCCAGTGCGGCAGCACGCTCGCGCCCTTGGCGAGCTGTTTGCTCCACGTAACCTTCGCCCCCACCAGCACGGGCTCCGTCCCCGGGCTCCTGACGTTCCCCGCATCGGTTGCCGGCGGCTCGGCCACCGACGCGCTTGCGGGCCAGGGCGTTGCACCCGCTGCCCTCGTCGCAACGCCAGCCGCGCTCACCTTCGCCGGTACCGCGGTGGGCGCCACCAGCGCTGCCCAGCCGGTCACCTTCAGCAACACCGGCGGCGTCGCAGCCTCTATCAACCCGCCTGCCGTTTCATCCTCCGACTACAGCATCACCAGCAGCACCTGCGGCTCCAGCCTTGCGCCGGGGAGCAGCTGCGCCGTCAGCGTGGCCTTCAATCCGTCTGCGGCTGGCGACCGCGACGGCAGCCTGTCCCTCACCAGCAGCGCAGAGGGTGGACCCGCCTCCACCGTCCCGCTCGATGGCACTGGGCTCGCCGCCGCCCAGCTGGCCTTCTCGCCCCCCTCTCTCGACTTCGGCAGCCAGGCCGACAACACCACCTCCGCCGCCCAGTCGCTGACCCTGCTCAATAGCGGCGGCGTCAGCACCACGCTCGCGGTGCCGGTGCTCACCGGGCAGTACGCCATCACCGGCAACACCTGCGGCACCTCGCTGGGCGCTGGTGCCAGCTGTCGCATCGCGGTCAAGTTTGTGCCCACCGGCAGCGGCTCCCAGGCCGGCTCCCTGTCCATCAGCAGCCAGTCGGGCAGCCTCCATGCGTCGGCTGCGCTCACCGGCAACGCACTGGCGCTGGTGCTCAACCCCACCGCCCTGTCCTTCACCCCGGCCATCGCGGTTGGCACCAGCTCGGCCTCGCAGGACATTTCCATCGAGAACGTCGGCACCGCCACCATCACACTCGAGCCGCCGTCCGTCACTGGCGACTTCGCCGTGAGCGGCACGAGTTGTGGCACGGAGCTGGCTCCGAACTCCTCCTGCGCTGTGCTCATCACCTTCACCCCCACGGCAGGCGGCACACGCACTGGCACCTTCACAGAGTCCGACGGCACGGCGACCGGCATAACCCAGCTCACCGGCACCGGGCTTTCCCCCGCCACGGACACGCTCAGCCCCACCTCGCTGAGCTTTCCCGGCACTCCTGTCAACACTGCCTCCGCCGCGCTCTCGGCCACCCTCACCAATTCGGGTGAGGCCGTGCTGTCGCAGATCTCCGTGCAGACCACCGGGCCGTTCACCGCGGCTAACAACTGCGGCGCCAGCCTTGGCGGCCACCTCGCCTGCTCCATCGCCGTGCAGTTCACGCCCACCGCGGTCGGCGCGGTAACCGGCACCCTGGTAGTGGCAGACGCGCAGCGGACCCAGTCCATCGCGCTGAGCGGCACCGGCAACGCTCCACCCGAAGCCTTCGCCTCGCCCTCCAGCCTCAACTTCGGCTCGTACGCTCAGGGCATCGCTACCCCGCCGCAAAGCGTCACGATCTCCAACCAGGGCGCAAGCCCCATGACTGGCGTCGCCTTCGCCACCACCGGAACTGACTTCGCCATCAGCTCCACCACCTGTGGCGCCACGCTCACCTCCGGCAGCAGCTGCCAGGTCAGTGTTGTGTTCACCCCGGGGGTGATCGGCAACCGGGTCGGCGCGCTCACCGTCACCAGCAGCACGCTCGCGGCGCCGTTAACCGTCTCGCTTTCCGGCGCAGGCGAAGACTTCGAACTCACGGTGCTTGGTGCCGCCACCAGTGTTGTGACACCCGGGCAGACCGCGACCTACAACCTCCAGATCACGCCGGTGGGCGCGTCCGCCGGCAGCCTTGCCATTACCTGTGCCGGCGCCCCGGCCAACGCGGTCTGCACCCCCAACCCGCAGACCATCACCATCGCCAACGGGGCAGACGGCTCGATCGTGCTGTCCGTCGCAACCGCTGCTGCCACCGCCGCAAGCACCCACAGCTCCATCGCTCCCGGCAGCTCTGCACCCTGGTCGTGGCTCAACGCCCATCGCGGCATGGCGGCGGTGGCCTTGCTTTGCCCCGTGCTGCTGGTGCCCCGGCGCCGCCGCCAGCGCTTGCTGCTCCTGCTCGCGACCGCCGCCCTGCTGGCAACGCCGCTTGCCTGTGGCGTCCACGCCAGCGGCGTCAGCATCGGCGGCTCCGGCGGAACCGGCGGCGGAACCGCGTCCTCCGGCACCTACACGCTCACCGTCAGCGCCACCTTTCCCGGCGCGCAGCGCATCGCCACCGTACAGCTCGTGGTGCAGTAGTCCCGGGGGCGACAGCGCCAGCGCCTCCCCGTATCGCCTTCAAACGCAGGGCGAGCGACTATACTTTCGCAAGGCAGCGGTCGCCAGAAGCTGCGTTCGGGTCATGCGGTCCGGGGCACCGGCCGTCGCCTTGTTTTCCCCGCCGCAGCCACCATCTCGAGGAGCCCGCCCCATGAGCGAAGCCGCACAGCATCCTGCAGTTCCCACCGAAACCCAGCACCCCGCCAGCTCCATCAGCCGCTCCGACATCGAGCACGTTGCCGCGCTGGCCGCGCTGGCGCTCACCCCCGAGGAGCTGGACCGGCTCGGCAGCGATCTACGTTCCATCCTCGGCTACGTCGCCGAGCTCCAGCAGGTCGACACCACCGGCGTGCTTCCGCTGACGCACGTCAGCGAACTCTTCGCCCCGTCCGCAACCGAAGCCACCGTGAACGCCCCGGCGGAAACCAGCCTCCGCGCCGACGAGCCGCGCCCCTCGCTCCCGCGCGACCTTGTCATGCAAGGCGCGCCAGCGACCGACGGGACCTACTTCCAGGTGCCCAAAGTGATCGAGCGCTAGCCCGCCACGAGCGCCCGCTCACTCCCGGGCTCTACACACCGCGCGCAGTCGCGACCCCCAAGCACCCGAACCACCAGAAGGAAACCACACGGGCATGATTGAAGCCGGCAAAGCAGACACCTCCCACCCCCAGGGCCTTGCGTCCAGCGACGCGCAGACCGATAACCAGGCACTCGGCACCGACTCCCTCACCATCCCGCACATTCGCATCGCGATCGCCACCGGCGCGGCCTCCGCGCACGACATCGCCGAGCAGTGCTACCGCACGATTCATGAGCGCGACGAAGATCACGAAGGGCGTGAACCCGGCGTCCATGCCTTCCTGTCACTGGCGCGCGAACGCGCCCTTGCCCAGGCCGCCCGCATCGACGCCCTCGCCGCAGCAGGCGACACTCTGCCCGTGCTCGCCGGTGTCCCGGTCGGCATCAAGGACGCCCTCACCGTCACGGGCCTGCCTGCCACCGCCGGCTCGCGCGTGCTCGAGCACTACATCGCCCAGTACACCGCCACCTCCGTCCAGCGCCTTGAAGAAGCCGGCGCCGTTACACTCGGCAAGCTCAACTGCGACGAGTTCGCCATGGGCTCATCCAACGAGAACTCCGCCTACGGCCCCACGCGCAACCCGCACGCGCTCGACCACGTGCCCGGCGGCTCCTCCGGCGGTTCAGCCGCCGCGGTCGCCGCAGGCATGGCTGTCGCCACGCTCGGCACCGACACCGGCGGTTCCATCCGCCAGCCCGCGTCCTTCTGCGGCGTGGTCGGCCTCCTGCCCACCTACGGCCGCGTGTCCCGCTACGGTCTGATTGCGTTCGCCTCCTCGCTCGACCGCGTCGGTCCCTTCACCAACTCCGTGCGCGACGCGGCCACCGTGCTCGGCGTGCTCGCCGGCCATGACCCGCTCGACGCCACCTCCTCCCACGAGCCCGTGCCCGACTACGCCGCGCAGCTCGCCGAGGAGCACGGCGTCAACGGCCTACGCATCGGCGTCCCCACGGAGTACTTCGCCGCCGGGCTCGACCCCGAGGTGCGCGAAGCCGTGGAGCGCGCCATCGACGGCCTGCGCGAAGCCGGCGCCGAGATCCGCGAAATCTCCCTGCCGCACACCGCCTTTGCCGTCCCCGCCTACTACCTCATCGCCACAGCCGAAGCCTCCTCTAACCTGGCCCGCTTCGATGGCGTGCGTTACGGCCTGCGCGCCCCCCACGCCACCACGCTCGCCGGCATGTACCGCGAGTCGCGCGACGCCGGCTTCGGCGCCGAGGTCAAGCGGCGCATCCTGCTCGGCACCTACGCCCTGTCCGCCGGTTATTACGACGCCTTTTACAAGAAGGCCCAGCAGGTCCGCCGGCTGCTCGCGCAGGACTTCCAGGCAGCCTTTGCAAACGAGGTCGACGCCATCGTTACCCCGGTCGCACCCACCCCGGCCTTCAAACTGGGCGAAAAGTCTGACGACCCGCTCGCCATGTACCTCGCCGACATCTACACCGTCACCGCGTCGCTTGCCGGCATCTGCGGCCTTTCGGTGCCCGGCGGCTTCTCCAAAGCAGGCCTACCCATCGGCGTGCAGGTGCTGGGCAAGCACTTCGACGAGGCCACCCTCTTCCGCGTGGGCGAGGCCATCGAGCGGGGCTAGGCACTCCGTCCGGCCCATCGCGGTCCATTGCTGCATTCTTGTGAGAGGGCGCCTGCCGGGCGGCAGGCGCCCTCTGCTATAACGGCACCATGCAGTTTCAAGGCAAGCTCAACGAAGCCGAGGTGCGGGAAGCCACGCGCTTCATCCGCCCGCGTGGCTACGGCGCACGCATGGCACTGTCCTACACCCGCCTGGTCGTCTATGCGCTGATCGTGGTGTTCATCCTGTACCAGTCCTTCGTCCGCCACCAGCACATTCCGCCCGTCGTGCTGGGCGTCCGGCTTGTCATCCTGGTGGTCATCGGTGGCGCCGCCTACGTGCGCTACCGCAAGGGCAGCCGCGAGGCCGTGGCCTCGCTCGACGCCTCGCTGCCCGACACCCTGCGGCTCTCCCCCGAGGGCATCCACCTCGACGGCCCCAACGGCGCGCACAGCTTTCAGCCCTGGCTCGCCTACAAGAGCTTCCGCGAGGGCGAGCACGTGGTGGTGCTGGCCCGCGTGGAAAAAGGCATGTTCAACGTGCTGCCCCTCACCAGCCTCGGGACCCCGGAGCGCGAAACCCTGCGCGGCATGCTGCAGAACTGGCTGCCCGCTCCACCGAAAACAAAGTAAACCCTCGCTGCGCCTGCTCGCGTCCCGACAGAGATCGTTCGCAGCGATCTCTGGCTACCCACCGGCCATCTTCCAGTGACTCGACCCGGCGCGCAAAGGCCCGTACGCAACGCCCGGCAGCTCCATGCTGCTTGATGTCGGCAGGCGCTCCCCCAGCCCAGCCCGGTACAAAGGAAACCTCACCCCTCGTTCCAGCCGGGCGCCTTCGCCTTCCTCTGCGAAGATGAAAGATGCGCAAAGCCTGCGAAACAGAGGATCTGGGTGAAAGTTTCGAATGCACGCATTGAGATACTCGCCGGTCTCACGGCCGCGTTATCGCTGGTTCCCGAGGTAGTCGGCTTTGCCCTAGTGGCGCACGTAAATCCCCTCACCGGCCTCTACGCGGCGTTCATCCTGTGCCTTGTCGCCGCGGTGCTGGGCGGCCGCCCCGGTATGATCTCGGGCGCCGCGGGGTCCATGGCCGTCGTCTCCGCCGGGCTCGTGGTCGAGCATGGCGAGCAATACCTGTTCGCCACCATCCTGCTGTGCGGCGTGCTGCAGTTGTTCTTCGCCTGGTTCCGTCTCGGCAAGCTCATCCGCATGGTGCCACACCCCGTCATGATCGGCTTTGTGAACGGTTTGGCCATCGTGATCGCCTCGGCACAGCTGCAGCATTTCCATGTGCGCTCGGCCACCGGCGTGCAGCACTGGATGAACCGCTCCGCGCTGTTGCTCATGCTGGCGCTTGTTGCTGTCACCGTCGCTGTGACAGTAATGCTGCCCCGGCTGACCCGCGCGTTTCCATCCGCCCTTGCCGGCATCCTTGCCACCACGGCCTGCGCCCTGGCGCTCGGCGTCCATACGCGCACCGTGGGCGACCTCGCCTCGATCCGCGGAACGCTGCCCCACTTCCATCTCCCGGGCGTCCCGTTCAACCTCCAGACATTGCGCATCATTCTCCCTTATGCGCTCGTGCTCGCCACCATCGGGCTCGTGGAAACGCTGCTCACCCTCAACCTCATCGACGAGCGCACCGACACCGAGGGCCAGCCCAACCGCGAGTCCATGGCGCAGGGCTTGGGCAACTGCGTGGGAGCGCTCTTCGGCGGCATGGGCGGCTGCGCCATGATCGGGCAAAGCATGATCAATCTCAACGCCGGCGGCCGTCGTCGCCTCTCTGGCATCGCCGCGGGCACCTTCCTGCTTGCCTTTATCCTGTTTGGCTCCCGCTTCATCGAGCGGATCCCGCTGGCCGCGCTGGTGGGCGTCATGTTCGTCGTCGCCGCCGAAACCTTCTCCTGGAAGAGCCTGCGCGGCATGGCCCGCATTCCCCGCCACGACACCCTGGTGATGCTGCTCGTCACCACCATCACCGTGTTCACCAACCTCGCCGTCGCTGTGGTCGCCGGCATCGTGATCGCGGCACTGGTGTTCGCGTGGGACCACGCGCAGGAACTCGAAGTCGCCGTGCTGCACGACGATGACCGCAAGCTGTACCGGCTCAAGGGCAGCCTCTTCTTTGCCTCGGCCGCCCAGTTCACCGGCTTTTTCGATCCGCAGGGCGACCCAGCCGATGTCTACCTTGAGTTCACCAGCGCCCGCATCATGGACGCCTCGGGACTTGAAGCCATCGAGGCCCTTGCCGCGCGCTACCGCACCCTCGGCAAGCAGTTACACCTGCTGGGCCTCAGCGAAAGCTGCGACCGCCTCCTGCGGCGTAAGGACCACGCAGGCCACCTTCTGCCTCTTTCTGAACAGTAGCCAGCCGCCTGTAGTCCGGCGCGGCAGTCGCCTCGTCTTTCAGAGGAGCCTGCTGTTAGTAAGGAGAGCTGCTGTAAGTAAGGCGCAAGGCAGAGATAAAAAAGGTGACTAACTCCGCGGCCCATCACATAATGATGAAGCCACAATTACTGCGTCGTGAACATTCGGTCATTTCTTCCACATGAAGGCGGTTGATGTTGCGCACCTACTCCTCGCTCTCTGGACGCCTCTTCGCTTTCACCACAAGTGCGGCACTCTGCCTGTCTCTCACGCTGACTGCCCAGAAAACGGCGCACGCCTACGCTGATCCAGGCACCAGTCTCATGCTGGTGCAGAGTCTCAGTGCTGCCGCTAGCGGACTCCTGTTCTACTTCCGTCGTCGCCTCAAGCTCCTGTTCACCAGGAGATCCTCCACTACCGCCGCCACGGACCAGGGTTCACCCACAAATTAGAGTGCTCTCTCCCTCGACCGCACCGCATCGCACCTTTCGTGATCCTGCCGGGAGTGTGGAACTGCGTCCCGACGGTGTTGTCCGCCGCGTGCGCGCTTCCCACGCCGAGGATGTGCTTCGCTTTCTGGATCAACCTATCGCCGCGCAGCTGGTGCAGCAGGGCCGACTCATCGCCACAACGGTGACGCCGCAGCAACCGGGCGATGCCACCGATGGTGCCGCTACGAAGAACACCCTCGTGCTCGAGCATCCGCTCATCTCCTTCATCTCCTATCCATGGGAGTGGCCGCCACACCTCTGGCTCCAGGCCGCGGAGCTTACGCTCGACCTTGCCGCTGACCTGCTCAAGCACGGGTGGACCATCAAGGACGCAACGCCTCTCAACGTGCTCTTCGAGGGCGTGCGGCCGGTCTTTATCGACCTGCTGTCGATCGAGCCGCTTGCCCCGCAAAGCCCCATCTGGCTGGCCTACGGACAGTTCATCCGCACGTTCCTGCTGCCCATGCTCGCGCACGCGCAACTGGGCTGGCCGCTTGCTGCGACGCTGATGCGGCGCGACGGCTACGAGCCGGAGGAAGTGTATGCCGCGCTCGGCTGGGGGGCACGGCTGCGACAGCCGGCGCTTACCGCCGTGACTTTGCCCTCGCTCCTGGCAGGCAAGGCAGCCGAGCGAAACGCTGGAGGCTCCAGGCCCGCGCCCACGCAGGAACCCGAACTCGCACAGCACGTGCTCGCCAAAACTTTCCGCAATCTCCGTACCCAGATGCGCCGCACCGTGCCTGCCCGGCGCGCCTCCAACTGGTCGCACTACGCCAGCACCGCCACGCACTATCACGAGGGCGACCACGCGGCGAAGCGCACCTTTGTCGGCGAGGTGCTGTCCGCCGGCCGGCCCGGGCGCGTGCTCGATGTCGGCTGCAACACCGGCGTGTACTCCCGCATTGCCGCTGAAACCGGCGCCTCGGTCATCTCCATTGATACGGATCTCGAGGCGGTGGATCGTCTGGCCGCCTCGCTTGCAAAGAGCGAACTCAGCATCCTGCCGCTGTGTGTGGATCTCGCCCACCCCACGCCCGCCATCGGTTGGGAGAACCGCGAGCAGCGCTCGTTCCTGGCCCGGTGCGAAGGCTACTTCGACCTGGTCATGATGCTGGCCGTGATCCATCACCTGCTGGTCGGCAGCCAGATTCCCCTCGATCGCATCGCGGCCCTGTGTGCTTCCATCACCACGCGCCACCTCATCGTGGAGTGGGTGCCACTCGCCGATCCCAAATTTCAGCAGATCCTGCGTGGCCGCGACGCCATCTACGCGCACCTCACCGAGGACGCGTTCCGCAGTGCTTTCCGCGTGTACTTTGCCGTCGAGCGCGAGTGCCTGCTCGAGAACGGGCGCATCCTCTTTCACTACATCCGGCATCCCGCATGAGTTTGTTTGAGCGGTCAAGCGTCGCCGCTTTCGGTGCGACTGCCGCGATCCAGCTCTACATGCTGGCGCCGTTTGCTTCTCCGACCCACGCTGCTTTTTACCACCTGCATGTCAGCGTGGCTGCCGTGCTCGCATCGATCCTGGGGTACTTTCTCGGGATCTGGCTGCTGCTCTGGGTGCTTCTCTCCGTCACCCGCCGCAGTCCGCTTCTGCATACCCTGCTGTTGCTGGAGCTTGTGCTGCTGGTCTGCTGGAAGCTTGCCAGCGCCTGGTGGTACCTGCGCAGTTTCGGCGTGCCCTTCGCAGCCAAAGCGGCGTTTGTTGTGGTCGCGCTTATCGCGTCCGCTTCCTTCCTGCTGGCTGGCAGGGGCGCTCCGCGAAGGGTGTTGCAGGTCCGCCGCTTCTGCGCCACACTCATCGGCTTCTTCGCGCTTAGCGGCGCGCTGCTGCTGGCGGAGATCCTGCTCTTCTCCTTCCAGGCGCGAAAGCTCAACGACTCCATCTCGCTACACCACGGCCCCACGCAGCCCGCCGGCCATCGCGGGCGCATCGTCTGGATCGTGCTCGATGAACTCTCCTACCGGCAGGTCTATGAGCACCGCTTTCCCGGGCTTCTTCTTCCCACATTCGACCGCCTGGCGCGTGAGTCGCTCGTGTTTACCGATGCTCGCCCCGCGGGCGACCAGACCCAGCTCGTGCTGCCTGCCTACATCACCGGCATCCCGGTGGACGCGTTGAAAGTGCAGTCTGCGCAGCCGCTGCCCTTGCTGCACAATGCGCGCACCGGCCGCTGGGCCCTGCTCGACCCGCATGACACGGCATTCCAGGACGCACTCGATGCGGGCGACCGCACAGCCGTGGCCGGCTGGTACAACCCCTACTGCCGCCTGCTCCCGTCCGTGCTCGACAAGTGCTACTGGCAAAGCCGCAACTCGCTCCCGGGCGGCATCTCCGCGGACGCCGGTCTGCGCTGGAACCTCGAGCAATACTTCGAGCGATGGAAGCAGTCCTTCCATACGCGGCCGGGGCACGATGCGGAGCATCTTGACGTGGAGGAGCCCGGTGCAGCCCACGAGCAGGACTACGCCGATCTCGTGACGCACGGCGATCTGCTGCTCAAGGATCCATCCATCACCTTCATGCTGTTGCACATGCCCATCCCGCATCCCGGCGGAATCTACGACCGCCATACCACGAGCTTTACCTCCGGGCGCGCCACCTACCTGGACAATCTCGCATTGTGTGACCAGTACCTTGCGCACGTGCGCACCATGCTTGAGCAAAACCACACCTGGGGTGACACCACTCTGGTCATCATGGGCGATCACTCCTGGCGCACCAACACCATCTGGTCGCACACACCGCAGTGGACGCCCGAGGAGCAGGCCGCCTCCGGCGGTGGCAGGTTCGACGACCGCCCGTTCTACCTGGTGCGCTTGCCGCACGATAGCAAGGGCGGACGCGAAGATGCGCCGTTCGCAACGCTGCGCACCCGCGCGCTGTTCGATGCGCTGATGCGCGGCCACGTGGAAACACAATCCCAGCTCGATCAATGGGTACGGCAGGGGCAGTAACCTTTACCATCGCGCACGCGCCACGCTGCCTCAACCCTGTGTGCATGTAAATCCCGATGCCTAGTGCCAGTCATGCGACTGCATCGACACTGCCGCAACATTCAACTCTTCCACGTGCTTCGCGCGCACATGGATCACGCTGTCGATATTCTGCAGCGTCCCTTCGATCAGCAGAAACCTCGCATACGTCACAAGCGACCGGTGCTGCTCATACAAGTCCGGATCGATAATCGCGTTGGCAATTCCGGACTCATCCTCGATCGACAAAAAGATAAATCCATGCGCGGTGCCCGGTCTCTGCCGCGCAATCACCGCGCCCGCAATGCGCGTCGTTACTCCGTGCCGCAGCCGCCGCAGGTCGCCCGCGCACACCACGCGCAAACTCTGCAACTGCGCGCGGCAGTGCGCCATCGGGTGCCGTCCAACGGTCACGCCGGTCGAGGCATAATCAGCGATCATTCGTTCCTCCGGCGCCATCGCCCGCAGCGGCGACGCAATCTCTTCATCGCGATCGAGCTCCGCCAGCAGCGGCCCCACGCGCCGCCCCGCACGCTCCACCTGCCATAGCGCCTCCCTGCGATGCACTGCCACTCCCACAACATTTAGCGCACCAATCTCCGCCAGCGTCGCAAGGTTGGCCCGGCTCAGCGACGGCACACGCCGCGCCAGCTCATCCATCGACGCGAATGCCCGCATCCCGCGTGCCGCTTCTATGTCGTTGGCACTTACCCGCTGCAGCCCGCGCACATAGCAGAAACCCAGCCGCAACGAAAGCGTGCCATTCTCTTCCTGCTCCAACGTGCACGGCCAGCTTGAGCGCAGCACGTCCACCGGCTTCACCCGCAGACCATGCCGCTGCGCATCCTTCACCAGCACCGCCGCCGAGTAAAAACCCATCGGCTGGTTATTCAAAATAGCCGCGGTAAACGCAGCGAGATAGTGAAACTTGAGCCACGCACTCGCATACGCAATCAGCGCAAAGCTCGCCGCATGCGACTCGGGAAAGCCATACAGTGCGAACGAGCTGATGGACTGGAGTATCTCCTCCTGCGCTTCGGGCGATACGCCGTTCTTGTCCATGCCCTTGCGCAGCTTGATCTCCAGCGCCCGCATCTTTTCCACCGACCGCCGACTGCCCAGCGCACGACGCAGCTCCTCTGCCTCGCCTCCGGTAAAGTCTGCAATTGTCATGGCGATGCGCAGCAGTTGCTCCTGGAACAGCGGCACGCCCAGCGTCCGCTTCAACACAGGCTCGAGCAGCAGATGCGGGTAGCGCACTGGCTGTCTCTTCTGTCGGCGCTCCATGTAAGGGTTCATCATCTTGCCCACGATCGGCCCGGGCCGGATAATCGCCACCTGCACCACCAGGTCGTAAAACCTGTCCGGCATGTTGCGCGGCAGCGACGCCATCTGCGCACGCGATTCCACCTGGAACAGCCCCACCGTGTCCGCGCGGCACAGCGACTTGTACACCTCGGCATCCTGCGGTATCTGCGCCATGTCCACGGGCTCGCCGTAGTGCCGCGGGATCAGCTCCACGCAGTCCTTCAGCACCGCCATCATGCCCAGCCCCAGCAGGTCCACCTTGATCAGGCCCATGTCGCTGCAGTCTTCCTTGTCCCACTGGATCACGGTGCGCCCCGGCATGCTCGCCGGCTCGATCGGTACCACCGCTGCAAGCTGGTCCTGCGCAATCACCATGCCGCCCGAGTGCTGCCCCAGGTGCCGCGGCAGATCCAGCATGCGGATCGATAACTCCAGGTACTTCGCAATCCTCGGATGCGCGAGATCAAAACCCGCGGTGCGAAACTGGTCCTCCATCGTATCGGTCGGGCCCTTCCACTCCCACGAACCCACCAGCCGCGTCAGCCGTGTCAGCGTTGCCTCGTCAAAGCCGAGCGACTTACCCACTTCGCGCGCTGCCGAGCGCCCTCGATACGTAATCACGTTGGCACACATTGCCGCGCCCAACTGCCCATAGCGTGTGTACACATACTGGATCGCACGCTCGCGATCACCGCCCGATGGCAGGTCAAGATCGATATCTGGCCACTCGCCGCGTACCTCCGACAGAAACCGCTCGAACAGCAGCTCCATTCCCACCGGGTCCACCGCCGTAATGCCGAGGGAATAACACACCGCGGAGTTCGCCGCCGAGCCGCGTCCCTGCACCAGAATTCCCTCCTTGCGGCAAAACTCCACAATGTCCCACACGATCAGGAAGTAGCCCGCGAGCCCAAGCCGCGCAATCATCGCCAGCTCTTTCGCGACCTGCACCTCCGCCCTGGCGCGCAGCTTCGCATCGCCCTTCGCGCCGTACCGCTTCACCACGCCTTCCATCGTGCGCTTGCACAAAAAGCTGTCCATCGACTCGCCTTCCGGGATCGGGTACAGCGGAAAGCGATAGCCCATGTCCTTCATCACAAACTGCAGCCGCTTGGAAAGTTCGCCCGTCTCTTCCACCGCGCACGGCAGGTCCCCGAAGCGATCCCACATCTCGGCCCCGCTCACCAGGTGCCGGTTCGCATTCTGCTGCAGCAGCATGCCCGCCGCATCGAGCGTGCACTTATGCCGGATCGTACTCAGCACATCGAGCACCTCGCGCTCCATCGGCGTCGCCATGTTCGCGCCATTCGTCGCAAGCAGCGGTAACTGCATCGAGCGCGCCAGCGCAACCGCCGCCTGGTTGCGCGCTTCCTGCTCGCGGATGCGATGCCTTTGCACTTCCACGTACACGTTGTCGCGGCCAAACGTACGCACCAGGCACTCCAGCGTGCGTCGTCCTTGCTCCATGCCGCCCGCCGCAAGCGCAGCAGCAAGCGGACCTTCCTCGCCGCCCGTCAGGCACACCAGCCCCGCCGCGTGCTTCTGCACCGCCGCAAGACTCGCCACGCCCTCGCCCTTTGTTTTCTGGAGCAGCTTGTAACTCGTAATCAGCCGCGAAAGATTCTGGTACCCGGCCGGCGACTCGCACAACAACGACAAGCGCACCGGTCGCTCCGGGATCGTGTGCGGTTGCCACCCCTCCGGTCTCATCTGGCCGCCCAGCTCTGCGACCGAGATCTCCGCGCCCACATGCGAGCGCATTCCCAGCTTCTGCGCCGTGGTGTACAGGCGTGGCGCTCCATATAGTCCATCGCGATCCAGGATGCCCAGCGCCGGCATGCCCAGGTTTGCCGCCTGCTGCGTCATCGCCTCCGGCAACGACGCGCCTTCCAGAAACGAGAACGCCGAGCGCGCATGCAGCTCCACATAGCCCTGGGTCTTAGTCATACTGCCCCGCCACGTACCATGCGCCGGGTTCGTGGCGCAGCCGCAAAGCCTGTCGCGGCGTTGCCACTACCGCGTCCCACTCGCTGGCCTCCCACCGTCGCCCGTCCCACCAGTACCCGCTCGTCTGCCACGGCCCGCACACCGCTTCCAAATCCATTCGCTCGCCCTTCCAGAAGAGCCGCGCAGGCGCCGCCCCGCGGAGCGAAACCGTGCATAACTGCGGCGGTCGAAACCGTCGCAACGCCGATCGTGGCGCAAACGGTTTTGCTGCCGCCGCGGCCACGTCCGCGCTCGGCGCAAACAGGCCCATCTCGAATGAATCGTCACGGTGACTGTTACATAAAGAAGGCGAGCCCACGTGCTCCTCGCCCACAATCGACCGAAGCCGCGCCAGCAGCAGATCGAGCTTGTCCGGCTCTGGGAACTGCGCCTGGAACAGCCCGCGCTGCGCCACCTGCGGCACCGCCGGCACCGCCGTCAGCGCGAGCCCCACGATCCCCGCTCGCGGCGGCTCTGCCTGCAGCTTCAGGTTCAGCAGCTTCAGCAATAAGTCGCGGCTCTGTGCCGGCAGCGCGGGCTTTACTTCCAGCACGTGCGGCGCAAGCTTCTCGAGCTCGAGCGTAAGCGTCACGCTGCGCAACGCATACGCATGCTGCACCGCCTGCCGCAATACGCGCTCCAGCATCGGCGACACCAGGAACAGCAGCGACTCCAGCGACTCCAGTGGCGCATCCAGCGCCATCTCCTCGGCCAGCACAAAGTCCGGCTCCTCCGGCGTAAACAGGCGCTCTTCCTCGCCACGCGCCAGGCGCCTGATCCGCGCACCCTGCTGGCCGATGCGGCTTACCAGCGCGGCCTCCGGCAAGGCCGCAAGCTCCGCAAGGTTGCGTATGCCCCACCGCGTGAGGGTGCTCAGCGTCGCGTCTTCGCAGCGCAGCGCGCTCAGCGGCAGCGGGGCCAGCTTCCCCTGCAGCTCCTGCCGGCTCACACTCACCACGCCCGCATAACTCCGTGCCAGCAGCAGGCTCGCTTCGGCATTGGGCGCGACCGCCACGTGCGACGGCAGCCCAAGGTCGAGCAATGCCCTGTGCAGCTTCGCGGCAAAGCTCGCGGCATCCCCAAACAGCGTCTCCATGCCCGCCTGGTCCAGCAGCAGCACCGCGGCCGGCTGCCTGGCATGCGCATACCCGTTCACGGGCGACGCCACCATCTGCACGCGCGGCGAAAACACACTCGCCGCCTCAAACAACACCTCCATCGCCGCCTGTTCTTCCACCACCGACCGGGCATGCAACACAATCGCCCCTGCCGTCTCCGCCTGCACCCTGCTCATCCCGTGCGTCAACCCAAGCGCCTTTGCCGCGCGGTTAAACGAGAAAACCCGCTCCAGCGGCGCCGTGCCCTCGATCACGGCCGCCGCCGCCGCACGCGGCTCTCCGCGCAGCCATGCCAGCGCCGGAAACTCCGGCACGCAGATCGCCGCAAAGCTCGAGGCAGCGGTCCGCGGAGAAACCACCTAGCGCCCCGCCGCGCGCATCCACGAGGGCGTTGCTGCCCACGCTGTGGCACGTCCCGGTGCCTTTTTGCCCAGGGGGCCGCCCAGGCGCTGCCGCGACACCACCGCGGTCCTAGAGAAGCCGCTCCACAACCCGGCGCTCGCCTCCGTACCCTCGGCAGCGCAGTCCAGCACGCACAACGCGCTTGACCGCGCACACGCAGACTGCGTCAGCAGCAGCAAAATGGCATCGCTCTCCTGCGCCGCCCTGCGAAACCGGAACCACGTTGCCGCGGGAATCCGCAGCGCCTGCTCCGCCGGCACGTTCGCCAGGTCCAGCACCACCACCCGAAAACCGCCCGACTGCAGCAACTGGTCCGTCGCCCGGATCGCCTTGTCCAACCGGCCCCAGGGTTTTCCCTGCGACTTCCCCTGCGACACATCCTGCTGCTTCCACGGCCGCACCGCCGCCGCCGCGCGAAAGGGAAGCGGCGCCTCCGTCCGTTCCCGTGCGCGCTCCGCCGACCGCAGGTTCGCTTGGTGGATCGGGTCGCGCTCATCCGCCTTGCGCGCGTTGTACTGGTCGTAGCGAATCTGCTCTTCCGACGCAGCCGCCAGCCCCAGCGGCTGGTTCGGCGCACCCGGCGTGCCCTGCATTTTGTGGGCCCGCGCTTCGGCCTTCTCCACCATCAGCCTGCTTAGCGCGTGGTCAAACTGTTTCGTCTCCTGCCGCGGATGCCCCGCAAACCCAGCCCGCACCGAAGCCGGTTTTGCCGGGTCCTGCGCCACTACCGCGCCCTCCACCCGCGTACCAGCCAACCCTGCACCGGTCGCGGCAAGTCCCGCACCCTGCTCCGCCAGCGGTCTATTGACACGCCCAATATCCCCGGCACCCGCTGCCACGCGCACCCACAGCAGGTTGCGCAGCGACACCCCCGCCGCCGCGGCGCTGTGCGGATCCACGCTGTCATCCACGTCCACATACGCGCATGCCGAATCCCGGGTCGCCTCTGCCAGCAGCGCAAACGCCAGCGAGGTGCGCCCGGACGACGCCATGCCCGTCAGCTCGCTGATCCCCCCAAGCGGCAACCCTCCGTCCAGCAGCCGGTCCACCGCCGTCACGCCACAGGGCAGCAGCCTGGGTGCCTGCTGCGCCTGCGGCGAGAGCGCCCCGGGGATACGAGCCGCGAGCTTTGCTTCGATCTCGCGTTTCAGCACCGCACTGTGGGAAGAAGCTGCCATTCTTTACTTTCTCCTTTTCTTCGCTCTCGAGCCCCAGCATACCTCCCCGATGCCCCCGCAAGTCAACGTGCAACATTTCTGGGGCATAGTGTTCAGGTCTGTAAGTCTTTTGCTTTCAACGGCGCTTAAAACACACAAAATGCCCAGGCGCACTTCGGTCACCAGCAGGCGGCAATAGCCCGTGAGCCGTCGGATGGCGCCCAGCCGCTTACTCGACGTCGATCTCACCCCCAGGTAACACACCTGGCCGACGAAGCCGCAAAGGGCGACCCAGCGCGGCACGCGCAAAACCAGGCAGCCTGCATGGCCCTTTCTTCTCGCCCTCTCCGCATTCCCAAGTGCGACACATTCGGCAACCTGCCGATCCCAAGGAGAGCAACCATGGCAACAACCACCGCGACCAGTTCTGTTCCCGCGATCCCGGTCTCCACCGTCATCGACAACAGCTTCAAGCTCCAGAACGCCTCGAAAACCATCCAGGTGGTCTACATGCCGCGGCACGGCGGCCCCGTCGTCGTCAATACCACGGCGAATGGAGCGAGCCTGTCCTACACCGGCCCGGAGGGCAGCTTTACCTTCAAGGACGGGCAGATCACCACGGACACCACGGCCATCGGCACACTGGTTACCGTGCTGCTCAACACCGTGCCGGACCTGCGCACGCTCTCCTTTTCGCTCCTGGTGCCCATCGTGCGCAGCAACACGGGCGCCCCCTCGCAGGAGGTGCAGACGCTCGCCATCAAGGCCACGCACCACCTCACCCTGCGCGGCCAGCCGCTGGCCGGGGCCGATTTCACCTACCAGGAGATGACCATGACCGGCACCGCCCGGGCCGTGGAACTCGCCGATTAGCCCCAGCCGTCGGCGCAGCGCATGCCGGAAGGCAATGCACAGATCCGCACAAAAAAACGGCAGAGCGCATCATGCGCTCTGCCGTTTGGCCCTGTTCACTTATTATCGTCGTTACCGTAACCAGCGATGCAGCGCTAGTTCTCGAACTCCCCGTCCCGCTCTGCCCTCGCCACGCCCTTGCGCAAGTTGCTCTGGCGCAGCATGTACACCGCGATCCCCACCAGCAGGAGCCCCAGCACCGACAGCAGCACGTGCGCGTGGTCGTGTGCCAGGTGGCCCAGCTCGCCCACCGCGGTCGGCCCGTACTTCACGGTCAAAATCGCCAGCACGCTGAAGCGCAGCAGCCGCCCCAGGAACACCGCCAGCATGAACGGCAAAACGCGCATTTCGAACACGCCCGCCGCAAACACAAACAGCTTCCATGGCGTGGGAGGCGGCAGCATCGAGGGCACCAGCAGCGCCAGAAACTCCTGCCGCTCAAACCGGTTGCGCAGCGCCTCGTACCGGGCACGGTTGATCCGTTTCAGCAGAAACAGTTCGCCGCCCGCGCGTCCCAGCAGAAACGGCAGCAGCCCGCCAATTGCCGACCCGGCAGCGCCCATCAGCACGTACACCCAGGCATGCGCGCGGTCGTTCCACATGTAGGTGGCCAGCAGCAGGTCCATGGGCACCGGGATCGTGCTCGAGTCCAGGATCGCGATAGCGCCCGCGCCCCAGAAACCCAGCGGCTTCAGCACGGCCAGCAACACCAGCGTCCACTTTTTCAGCAGCAGTCCCACGTGCTTCAAACTGCGCTCTCCGGGTCGCTCAGCGGCTCCGCCACGGTATCCGGGCCACTCGGACGGATCCCCTCGTCATCCACCGGCGCACTCACCGGCACGCCCGGGTGGCCTGTGGGATCGACAGGACGGGGCGCAGGATGGGAAGCGGGATGCGGCACAGGATGCGGCGTATTGGCATCCACCACCAGCCGCAGCGCATGCGGCAGCACCGGCAGCACCGCCCGCAATGAGCACACGGCGCCCTGCGGCGAACCCGGCAGGTTGATCACCAGCGTTGCCCCCAGCAGCCCACACACACCCCGGCTCAGCACCGCGAACGGCGTTTCCTTCAGGCCCTCGGCGCGCATCTGCTCGGCAAGCCCGTCCAGCAGCCGGCCACACACCGCGCGCGTCGCCTCCGGCGTCACATCGCGCACCGACAGGCCCGTACCACCCGTGGTCACCACCAGGCGGCTTTGGGTGGCAAGGCGGCGCAGTGCGTCTTCGATCAGGGGCTGCTCGTCTGCAATCACACACGTGTCGACCACGGGGAACCGGGCCGCCTCAAGCATGCGCACGACCGCTGGTCCCGAAAGGTCCACGCGCTCCCCACGTGCACAGCTATCGCTGACGGTAATCACGGAAACGGGAAAGGAATGGAACTCCGAAGTGGACGCGGGCGACGATTGCGACTGCGCCGAGGAATGCCCCAAAGAATGGGCCGGATGAGATGAAGAGGCTTGCTGCACGGGTTTCATTGTACGTTCATAAGCCCGCACACAGCCCGGCGTGACCCGCTCGTGACCAGGCCCGTGACGCGCTCTCCACCCGGCTGTGCCCAGTCTGTGACCCGGTAACAGCCTTGCCCCTGCTGTTCCACTGCACCCCTTGCCGCAGCGATCGCAGGAACAATGCCGTTTCCTCGACCGGGCGGTGCCCCCGCACATGCAATCCGGCACATCCCTTGCGCGGCTCTCGCGTCCAAGCACGTAGAGCAGGTGAGAGAATCAGGAGAATCAGCGCGGACCGGTCCTGCATTTCACCGCACCCCACGCTCGCCCATACATGTCGACGACCCAAGCATCGCCACCCACCCCGCCCGAGACAGAAGGGCAACCAGACCGCGATCCCGTTCGCGGCCGCCGTCGCCGCTCGGCGCGGCCACCCCGCATTGGCGACTCCGGCGAGTACGACCTGCTCCATGTCATCGAGGACCTCGAAGACGAGCGCGCCCGCGTAGCCCTGCGGGAAAAGATCTGGATCGCGCTGATCCTGCACTTCGTGCTGTTCCTCTGCATCCTGTTCGCGCCCCGCTACATCCCGCGCGTCAAGGTGCGCGACAGCACCACCTCGCAGAGCAAAGACAAGATGACCGTCCTGCAGCTGCCGCCGGACGCGCTCAAGAACCTCACCCAGCCCCGGCCCGCAGCCAAGGCCGCGCCTGCTCCGCGTCCGCAGGCCTCTAAAGCGCCCGCGGCCCCGCCTGCCCCGAAAGCAGCGCCCGCGCCCAAGCCCTTGCCCCCGGCGCCGCAGCCAAGGCCTGCGCCCACCCCGCCCGCGCCGCAAATGGCCCAGCAGCCCGCGCCCAGACCGGCCCCGGTGCCGCCCGCGCAGAACGCGCAGGTCGACGCGCCCAGGCCGCAGCCCAGCAAGCCCAACTTCGCCACGCCGCAGTCCGCCGCGGACAACGTGCAGCAGGCTGCCCGCGCCGCCCGTGGCTCCAGCGGCACCATCACCGATGAAGGCGGCGCTCCCGGCGGACCGCAGTCTGGCCGCGCCGCCGACAAGGGCGCTGTCGACATCCTCTCCGACACCCTCGGCGTTGACTTCGGCCCCTACATTCAGCGCGTCATCTACGCCACCAAAAAAGCCTGGTACCCCATCATTCCCGAGGTCGCCCGTCCCCCCATCTCCAAGGAGGGCCGCGTGCTGATCCGCTTCAAGATCCTCAAGGACGGCTCCATCACCGAGATGAAGCTCGAAGGCCCCTCCGGCACCGTCGCGCTTGACCGCGCCGCATGGGCCGGCATTGTTGGGGCCGGTCCCTACCCGTTCCTGCCCAAGGAGTTCAAGGGCCCGTTCCTGGAACTCCGCTTCTACTTCATCTACAACGACGCTAACGGAGGGATCCGCTGATGCACCCGCAGCCGTCCCGACAGCCCCTCCACCCCGGCCAGCCTGCCCGGCTGAGCGACCCGGCACGCCAGGCCGAAGCCGTGCTCACCCAGCGCCGCCAGGCTGTGGGTCTCCTGCTGCTCGCTGCCGCCATCCTCGCCCTGGTGCTCGTGCGCATGCCGCCGCACGTGCTCTTCCCGGCTGGCTGGTGGCGGTTTTAACGCGCGGCAGCCTTCCTCCATGGTTCCTCACACGCTTTTCGGTACTTCAACCCCGCTGCCCCTGCTGGTGATCCTGCTCGGCCCCACCGGCAGCGGCAAAACCGCTTTGTCCCTCCTGCTCGCCCAACGCTTCGGCGGCGAGGTCCTCTCCTGCGACTCGGTCGCCGTCTACCGCGGCATGGAGATCGGTACCGCCAAGCCCTCGGCTGCCGAGCGCTCCGCCGTTCCGCACCACCTGCTTGACCTCGTCGATCCCGACGGCACCATGACCGCCGGCCACTGGGCGCGGGCCGCCCGCGAGGCCGCCGAAGCCGTGGCCGCCCGTGGCCGCCTGCCCATCGTCTCCGGGGGCACCGGGCTCTATCTCCGCGCGCTTACCGAGGGCCTGGCCCCCTTGCCGCCTCGCTGCCCGGCCCTGCGCGCCCGGCTTGCTGCCTCTGCCGCCTCGAAGCCCCCGGGTTATCTCCACCGCATCCTCAAACGTGTCGACGCCCCCTCCGCGGCGCGCATCCATCCCAACGACACCCCCAAGCTGTCCCGCGCCATTGAAGTGGCGATGGTCGGCCCCGCGCCCATCTCTGCCGCCGGCCGCTCCCCGCTCGAGGGCTTTCGCCTGCTCCGCATCGGCCTCAACCCCCCGCGCCCTTCGCTGTACCAGCGGCTCAACGAGCGCGCCGCCCACATGTTCGCAAGTGGCCTGCTGGAAGAGACCCGCACCCTGCAGCGGCGCTACGGTGCCGACACCCCCGCCCTGCAGTCGCTCGGCTACCGCGAGGCCGCCGCGGTGCTGGCCGGGCAGCTCAGCGAACAGGCAGCCATCGCGGCGGCGCAGCAGGGCCACCGCAACTACAGCAAGCGCCAGCTCACCTGGTTTCGTCGCGAGCCCTCGGTGCACTGGTTCCAGGGCTTTGGTCATGACCCGGAGATCGCCGCAGGCGCCATCGCGCTGGTCGAGTCCATGCAGGCAACACCGCCGGTACCCGGCACTGGCGATCCCGCGTCCTGATCCGCAGCGATCAACTTTCGAGCGCTCGCCGCTGACCAGGCGCAATGCGCTAACACCCCGCCTTCGGCGAGCAAACGCAGAAAGGCCGGGCACCGGCCCGGCCTTTTCTGCTCCAGCGTGTTGAAAGCCTGCTACTGCACTACAAGGCTGATCGTCAGGTCATGCTCACTCACCGACGACCCCACGTTGCCATCTACCGCCACGTTGATCGGGTAGGTTCCGGGCAGCGTGCCCGTCGCCACCGAAGGCGCATGCTTCAGGTAGTCATACCGCTGCGAGCAGCCGCTCAGACCAAGGCCCACGCCGCCCAGCAGCATGGCCACGCCAAGCATCTGCAGGCCCTTGTATCCCTTGCGTCGCCGCCCGGCCAGGCCGAGCAGCACCAGCGACCCCGGGAAGAGCATCGCCATTGCCAGCGCACTGTGCCGTTCAATCGCCGACGAGGCCGTGCCGGAAGGCGCCTGGGTCGTAATCTCCACTGTGCTCACAAACGTGCCGTTGGCCGTAAGCGTCTGCTGCGTCGGGTTGAACGCGCAGGTCACCTGCGCCGGCAGGTTGGAGCAGGACAACTCCATCGATCCCGTGTAGCCGCCGACCGAGGTCACCGTGAGTACGCTGGTGCCGTAAGCTCCCGCAGTCACGGTCAGCGTCGACTGCGACGCCGTCACCGTAAAGTCCGGCAGCTGTGTTGTGGCCGCGGGCGTTGCCACGGCCGTTGCAACAGAAGCCGAGTTGGCAAGGGCCGTTGTCGCTGCGTTGTAGTTGGCCGTGACCGCAAGCTGGCCGCCGCCGCTGACGCTCTTGGTGGTTGCTGCCGGCAGTTGTGCCACCGTCAGGCTGGCCGTTCCATCCGCCGCCACGATCGCCGAGCCAAGCGACTGGCCGCTGGCCAGCACAAAGTCCACTGTGCCCGTGGTCACCGGCGTGCCGGTGGAGGTCGCAACCCTAGCCGTGAAGGTCTCGCCGGTGCGAATGCCGGTATCCACCGCCGAGGCCACCAGCGTCGTCCGCGTGGGCGCGGCATCCTGTACGCTCTGGGCCTGCGCCGCCGGGTGCGCCAGCAGGGCGCCCGCCAGCATCACACACGCTGTGGCTACATGCCGCGAAGCGCGCAGGGCTGCCGTCAAAGAAGAGAAATCAAGGAACTCGAGAGGGTGCTTCTGCCGCATTGTCAGTTCGTTTTCCTCTGCCCGTTTAGGGGTTTCCGCAACGTGCAGGTGCGGCAGACCATATTGTAGCCGGGCCGGCGTCCATGTGCGCGCAAGCGTGCTTCCCGGCGCGCCTTCCGCAGGCAGGCCCACGCAAACAGCAGTCTGGTCCCCGCCTGTGACCCTGCGGCAAACAGCACCCCCAACCGCAGGGCCGGAGAGCCCCGTGCCATCTGCGCGCCCCGATGCTAAACTGGGCTTCTTTTTCCGGAAAGGTTTCGTTTGCCCTCTCAACCCGCAAAGTCTGCTCGCAAGCCCATTACCTATGCCTCGGCCGGGGTCGATATCTCCGCCGGCGACCAGGCCAAGGAGCGCATCAAGGCCCTTGCGAAAGCCACCTTCTCGCGCAGCGTCCTGGGCGGCATCGGCGGCTTCGGCGGGCTGTTCCAGCTTGACCTCAAGCGCTTCCCCGAGCCCGTCCTGGTCTCCAGCGCCGACGGCGTCGGCACCAAGCTCAAGCTTGCTTTCGAGCTCGGCATTCACACGACCGTGGGCGCCGACCTGGTCAACCACTGCGTCAACGACATCGCCGTGCAGGGTGCCTCGCCCCTGTTCTTCCTGGACTACCTCGCCACCGGCCGCCTCGCGCCCAAAGTCATCGAGCAGGTCGTCACCGGCATCGCCAATGCCTGCCAGGAGAACGGTTGCGCCCTGATCGGCGGCGAAACCGCGCAGATGCCCGGCTTCTACGCCGACGGCGAGTACGATCTCGCCGGCACCATCATCGGCGCGGTCTCCCGCCCGAAACTGATCACCGGCTCCGGCATCCAGCCCGGCGATGTGCTCCTCGCGCTGCCCTCCACCGGCCTGCACACCAATGGCTACTCGCTCGCCCGCAAGCTCTTCTTCGAGGTCGCCGGTTACAAGGCCTCGCAGCGCGTTCCGGCACTCAAGGCAAAGGCCGGTGCCGCGCTCATGGCCACCCATCGCTCCTACCTCAAGCCCATCCAGGCGCTGGCCAAGGCGGGCGTGGTCGCGGGCATGGCCCACATCACCGGCGGCGGCATCACCGAGAACCTCCCCCGCATCCTGCCCAAGGGCATTGCAGCCGAGGTCCGGCATGGCTCCTGGCCAGTGCTGCCCATCTTCACCCACCTGCAGCAGCTCGGCTCCGTCGCGGAGGACGAGATGTTTCGCACCTTCAACATGGGTGTCGGCCTCATCTGCGTGGTGCCGGCCGCCCGTTTGCGCCGCGCGGAGGCTATCCTGGCGAAGCTAGACGAGCCTTACTCCGTGATCGGCGAGGCCATCCGCAGCGACCGCTCCAACGATCGCTCCGTGGTCTACCGTGCCGCTTCCGGCGAGCCCCGCCCATGATCCCTCGGCACCGCCTCGGCGTGCTGATCTCCGGGCGCGGCTCCAACCTGCTCGCGCTCGCCGAGGCCATCGATACCGGCGTCATTCCCGACGCTGTCATCTCCCTCGTGCTCTCCAACAAGGAGGACGCACCCGGCCTCGCCCATGCGCGCGCCCTCGAGATCCCCGCGCTCGCCATCACCGCCCGTGGCCGCTCCCGGGCCGAGCAGGATCGCGAGTTCATCCAGCGGCTCCAGGAGTCCGGCGTCACCCTGGTCTGCCTCGCCGGTTACATGCGCCTGCTCTCCCCGGAGTTCATCCACGCCTTCCCGCAGGCCATCCTCAACATTCACCCTTCGCTGCTGCCGGCCTTCCCCGGGCTTGACGCACAGGCGCAGGCGCTACGCTACGGAGTCCGCACCAGCGGGTGCACCGTGCACTTCGTGGATGAGCAGCTCGATCACGGCGTGATTGTCGCGCAGGGAGCCGTTCCCGTGCTTCCAGGCGATGACGAAGCCAGTCTTTCTGCGCGCATCCTCGCCCAGGAACATCGCCTGTACCCCCAGGCCATCGCCGAGGTACTCGCCGGCGGATGGCGCATCGAGGGTCGTCGCCTGGTCTCCCGTTAGGCGCCCGGTACACCTTCGGGCATTTTCTTCCATGCGGCCAACGCAGAATCCGCACCTTTCGGCCTTGCCGCGCGTCTGAGAGTTGAAAGCTTCATCGATTTCCGAGCAAGACCCCACAGTTGCATGCTTTGTGAGTTAGCCCTGCCGCCCGGCTGCAGGGGGAGGAATATGCCGCAGACACCGACACAAGCCCGCGGGATCAGCGCCCCGCTACTCGAGATCCTGAAATCTCCGCGCGTTTCGACGCCCACCCGCACCGTGCTGCGGCGTCGCCTTGAAGGGCCACCCGCCGACTACAAGCCCACCTGCATCACGCCCGAGGCCTTCCAGATCCTCGAGAGGGTACTGGCACGCCTGCTTCCCGAAGACGAAGACGGGGCACCCGGTGCCAACGAACTGTCCCTGGCCGCGCGCCTCGAACAGCAGCGCGCCGCCGGACACGGCAACGGCTGGCGCTATGCCTCGCTTCCACCCGATGCGCAGGCACTCTCCACAGGCCTGGCCAGGCTCGATGAAAGCGCGCAGCACCGCCACCGCCGCCACTTCGTCGACCTCACCGAGGACCGGGCCGACGCCCTGCTCCACCGCGTTCAGAACGGCGAAGAAAAGTGGGAAGGTCTCGACAGCAGCCGCTGGTTCGAGGAAATCCTCGCCGATGCGACCGAGTTGTACGTCGCGCACCCGGCAACCATGGACGCTATGGGCTTCGACGGCTTTGCCGACGAACCCGCCGGCTGGCCCGCACACGCCGGTGGCGGCATCGGCATCAACAACACGGAGGCATGGGAGTTGAAGGGGAAACACCGCAGCAGATGACACCATTCACAAGCGAAGCCCAGGAGCGTCACACCGCCGCGCGGAGCACCACCGGCAACCTACCTCGCGATCCCCAGACCCCCATGCAGCGGTACCCGCTCTCCGACACCGTCGATGCCGTCATCATTGGCACCGGTGCCGGGGGGTCACCTGTGCTTGCACGCCTCGCGCAGGCGGGTCTCAAGGTCGTCGCCATCGAGGCCGGCTCCTTCCTTAACCCCGATGAGTACGCCTCCGATGAGGTCGCCCAAAAATACCTGTACTGGCTCGACGAACGCCTCACCACCGGCGCTAACCCTGTAGCCTTCGGCAGCAACAACTCCGGCACCGGCGTCGGCGGCTCCACGCTGCACTGGGGCGCGTACGCTCCCCGTCCTAACTCCCGCGACATGCGCATCAAGGAAGACTTCGGCATCGGCGTCGACTGGCCCCTGGCCTACGACGACCTGCTGCCGTACTTCGAAGAGGTCGAGCGCTTCATCGGTGTCTCCGGGCCGGAACACTACCCCTGGGAGCCTGGCCGTAAGTACCCGCTGCCCGCTCTGCCGCTCAACGCCCCTGCGCAGCTCATGCAGCGCGGTTGCGACGCCCTGGGTATCCGGCATTCTCCCGCGCCTATCGCTGCCCTTAGCGCGGCCTACAGCGGCCCGCATGCCGACTATCCGGAGCGCCACGCCTGCGTTAATCGCGGCTACTGCCACCAGGGCTGCCGCAACGGCGCCAAGGCGTCCATGGACGTCACCTACCTGCCGGCCGCCGTCCGTGCCGGCGCCGAGATCCGTGCTGAAGCCTTTGTCACCGACCTCGAGCGCGACGAACAGGGCCTGCTCACCGCCGTGGTCTACCAGCAGGACGGCCAGGAGCTTCGCCAGCGCACCAAGGCCGTGTTCCTTTGCGCCGGCGCCATCGAGTCCGCGCGACTGCTGCTGCGTCTCGGCCTGGCCAACTCCTCCGGGCAGGTTGGCCGCAACTTCATGGCGCACCCCTCCACGCAGATCTGGGGCACTTTCAAGGAAGACACCCGCCCCTACAAGGGCTTTCCTGCGTCCCTCATCACCGAAGACCCCATCCGCCCCAAGGATGCCGATTTCGCCGGTGGTTACCTCATCCAGAGCTACGGCATCATGCCCGTCGCCTGGGCCGGCTCCGTCTCGCGCGGTCGCGGCCTTTGGGGGGCTGACCTGGTCCGCTACCTGCAAAGTTTCCCCAACATCGCCGGTATGGGCATCTCCGGCGAGTGCCTGCCCTCCGAGCAGAACTTCGTCGAGCTTTCCGACGAGCTCGACAGCCGCGGTCTGCCCAAGCCCCTGGTGCACTTCACGGCGGGCGAAAACGAAAACCGGCTCATGGACCACGCCACAAAACTCATGCACCAGATCTGGGAGGCTGCCGGCGGCACCGACCGCTGGACGCTGAACCGCATGGCCCACCAGATCGGCACCTGCCGCATGGGCGAAGACCCCGGCAACTCCGTGGTCGACCCCTGGGGTCGCTCGCACGACATCCCCAACCTCTACATCAGCGACAACTCCACCTTCCCGACCGCCATGCCCGCCAACCCGGCCCTGACCATCATGGCCATCGCACTGCGCACCGCCGACCACTTCCTCGGCCGCTTGTCCTGAACTCCGCCTCTTAGACCCTGCAAGGCCGCCAGTTCGCGCGGCGCCGGGCTTGTTTCTCGAGCCCGCGTCACGCGGCCACAGCCTGCTTGCCTGTGCTCCCGGCAAGAGGCCCCGCGACAGCGCCGCCCAAACATTTCGCAACCAATCCATCCCAATCTTATCCATTCGATAGGCGTCGAACTATGCCGCTGAGAATGAGGAAAAGAACATGGGTAAGCTGACAGGCAAGGTTGCAGTAGTGACAGGCGCCTCCAAGGGCATCGGCGCAGGCATCGCAAAGGCTCTCGGTCGCGAAGGGGCAAGCGTCGTCGTGAACTACGCATCCGATAAGGCCGGCGCCGAGCGTGTGGCGAAGGAGATCGAGGCTGGTGGCGGCAAGGCCATCGTGGTGGGCGCAAGTGTCGCAAAGGTCGCCGAAATTGACACCCTCTTCGCCGAGGTGAAGAAGCAGTTCGGCACCATCGACATCCTGGTCAACAACGCCGGTGTCTTTGGTCCCACGCCGATCGATGCCATCACCGAAGAGGAGTACGACCGCCAGTTCAACACCAACGTCAAGGGTCTCTTGTTCACCACCAAGGCTGCGCTCCCGCTCTTCGGCGAGGCAGGCGGCTCCATCATCAACATCAGTTCCGTGGTCAGCAAGGGCGTCTTCCCGGGCATCAGCATCTACGCCGGCACCAAGGGCGCGGTTGACACCATTACCGGCACGCTCTCCAAGGAGCTCGGTGCCCGCAAGATCCGCGTCAACGCCATCAACCCCGGCCTGATCGTGACCGAGGGCACCAACACGGCAGGCTACACGGGCGAAAATTCAGAGTTCGAGAAGCTGGTGCTGTCCACGACCCCGCTGGGTCGCCTCGGGCAGACCGACGACGTGGCCGACGTGGCCGTGTTTCTCGCCTCGGAAGAGTCGCGCTGGGTCAACGGCTCCACGCTGGACGTCGCAGGCGGCAACCGCTAACCGCAGCACCTGCCAAACAGAAAAAGCCCCGGCGCGAGCCGGGGCTTTCTGTGGTTCCAGCGCAAAAGGCTAGACCGTGACCTTGGCAGGCTCGGCGGGCTTCGCAGCCGCATCCGGCTTGCGGATGTCGATGCCACCCTTGAAGAAGGCGCCATCCTCGATCGAGATGCGCTGGGCAGCTACGTCGCCAGTCAGCGAACCTTCCGAGCGGATATCCACGCGGTCGCTCGCGATCATGTTGCCGCGAACCTTGCCAAGCACCACGATCTCGCGCGCGGTGATATTTGCCGAGACCTGGCCATTGCGGCCAACCGTCACGCGGTTGCCGGCCAGGTTAATCGTGCCTTCAATCTTGCCGTCGATGTAGAGCGATTCCGAACCGGAAACTTCGCCCTTGATCACCAGGCTCTTGCCGATCGTCGCCTGCTCGCCGGCTGCGTTCTGCGCGCCGCCTGTGGCAGGACGGGCTGCCGGCTCAAATGCCGGCGTTGCCGGTGCGGCCGGACGAAGGGGCTCGTTGGGGGTGGATGGTGTGCTCGCTGGCTGATTCGGTTTCCACATTGCTTCTAAATGTCCTTTCGTTGCTGACGCGTCGCTTCCAGTATCTCGCAAGGCAGCGCCTGAGGGGTAAACCGCGGAACAGTCACAGCATATGCACTTTCGCGGCATGCGCTGCGCAACCGCGCCCGGCCCGGCAAGCAAACACAATTCCTTGTTGGCATCTTAAACAGAGCCTATCGCAAATGCACAGGCTGCTTTATCTTTTCACACCCGTGCCTTCAGCCTCATCGTTGCTTTGTCGGTGCTCCCCACGGAGTGCCGTTGCGGTACATACCCACTCGCCCCGCCGCCCCCATCCGGCAGCAGAACGCAGCAGCACTGCTCGTCCCGACGCCGTCAACCGCCACGTCAAGGCGCCTTCAGGGCAGTCAAACCAGAACACGCGCAGCCCGGCGCTACACCCTGAAACGCTTAGGATAAAAACAGTCTGAGCTGCAATCCCGATACGGGAAGAGATCCCCTGCTTACCCGCGAAATGGCGACAAGCAGCCGTCCAGAACCCGCCCGGAATGCGCCCAGCCAGCCGACCGGAACACGCCCTACCGGTCCACCCACCACGAAGTGGCCGCAAGCCGCGCAGGCGGTTTTAGCACTTGCCAAGGAGCCTTTTTTGACCGATCGCGAACTGCTCCAACACATCGAGCGCTCCCCCGCCTCACGCGTCGGCTACAAGCAGCTCGTGCGTGAGTTCGGCCTCGGCGGCGGCCGCGACCGGCGCCTGCTGCTCGAGCACCTCGCCCGCCTTACCGCCTCCGGCCAGCTCATCAAGCTCGATCGCGAGCAGTGGGGCATCGCCCGTCGCGCGGAAACCCGCGACAACCTCATCGCCGGACGCCTCGACCTTCATCGCGACGGCTTCGGCTTCGTGCGCGTCCCGGGCGACAAGTCCTCGGGCCAGGCCTCTGACATCTTCATCCCGCCACCGGAAATCAATGGCGCCATGCCCGGCGACCAGGTGCTGGTCGAACTCGCCCCCGGTCGCCGCGGTGCCGACGCCGACCGCCGCCAGGGCCGCATCGTGCGCGTGCTCACCCGCCGCAATCCCACCATCGTCGGCATCTTCCACTACGCCAAAAATCCACGCCAGCTCGGCCACCAGGTCGTCGCCTTCGACGAAAAGCTCACCCAGCCCATCCTGATCCCCTTTGACGAGCCGCTCCCTGAGCCCCGCGCCACCCTGCGCTCGCCTCACCGCGTCCTTGGCGAAGAAGCGCAGCTCCAGATCGCCGAGTACCCCGACCTCGAAGGCCTCGTGGTCGACGTCGAGGTCACTGAGTGGCCCACCGAGACCCGCGTGCCCCGCGGCCGCGTTGCCGAGGTCCTGGGCCGGCAGGATGACTTCGGCGTCGACGTCGAGATGGTGATCCGCAAGCACCAGCTTCCGCGCCTCTTCCCCGAGAAAGTCCTCGAAGAAGCCCGCTCAGTCGCCCACCTTGACCCGGCCATCGTCGCCGCCCGTCGCGACTTCCGCGACCGCACCATCGTGACCATCGACGGCGAAACCGCCCGCGACTTCGACGATGCCGTGGAAGTGCGCGAACTCGCCGACGGCACCTGGGAGCTCGACGTCCACATCGCCGACGTCGCCGAGTACGTCCAGCCTGCCACCGCGCTCGACCTCGAAGCCCGCCTCCGCGGCACCAGCGTCTACTTTCCCGACCGCGCCATTCCCATGCTCCCGCAGGAGCTTTCGAGCGACATCTGCTCGCTGCGCCCCAACCAGGACCGCCTTGTGCTCTCCTGCCTCATGCAGATCAGCGCCGATGGCCACGTCACCGGCTACGAGGTCTGCGAAGGCGTAATCCGCTCCGCCCGCCGCATGACCTACACCCAGGTCGCTGCGATCATCGCGCCCGAAGAAGGCGACGCAGATGACGCCGAAGTAGCAGCCGCAACAGCCGGGCAGGACCCCACCGCAACTGCCACGCTCGAAGCCGAGCTCGTGGCTAACCGCAACGCCGGCTTCGCACTGTCCCCGCTCCAGCAGCCAGCCGATGCAGCAGCACAAGCCGCCGCCGAAGCCCAGCGCAAACGCGAGCACCGCGAAGCCAACCGCGCCATCCGCGCCGAGTTCGCCCCGCTGGTCCCGCACTTCCAGCGCATGGAGCGCCTTGCCAGGCTCCTTAACAAGAAACGCCACCAGCGCGGTTCCATTGACTTCGACCTGCCCGAGCCTTCCATCCAGTTCGATGAGCACGGCGCCATGCAGTCCGTCACTCGCTCCATCCGCAACTGGGCCCACCGCCTCATCGAAGAGTTCATGCTCTCCGCCAACGAGTCGGTCGCGTCCTGGCTCTCTGAGCACGCACCCGCGCTCTACCGCATCCACGAGAAGCCCGACCCCAAGCGCATCCTCGACTTCGAAGATGTCGCCGCCGGCTTCGGCTACTCGCTCGGCATCGGCAACCTCCCCGTCAAGCGCTTCACCATGAAGCACGAGCAGCGTGAGTCACAGCACAAAACAGGCCGCGACCACCGCGCACGCTCCACCCACCGCACAGCGCACGAAGTGCCGGAAGACCTCCCGGTTACGCCACAAATGTATCAGCGACTGGCACAGAAAATCGCAGGCAAGCCCGAAGAGCGCATCCTCGCGTTCCTGATGCTGCGCTCCCTCAAGCAGGCCCGCTATTCCGAGGAGAACGAGGGCCACTTCGCCCTCGCCACCAGTTTCTACACGCACTTCACCTCGCCCATCCGCCGCTATCCCGATCTCATCGTGCACCGCGTCTCCAAGGCCCTGCTCCGCTCCGGCATCAGCGGACAAGGCTCCCCACGCACCGGCGCACCCGAAGAGTTCCGCATCGCCGGCGACGGCGGCCTGCAACGCGTACACGGCCAGGACGCCTACGCGCACGCCGACAAGCGAGCGCCCCGGCACAAGCGCGAGGCCAGCGCCCCAGACGTCTCTCAGTCCACACCCCGGCCCACACGCTCCGCCCATACCCTGCCCAATACCGCCGTGCCCATCCCTATGACCGAGCTCGCCGCCATCGCCTCCGAATCCAGCGATGCCGAGCGTCGCGCCGACGCCGCCGAGCGCGAACTCGTCGAGTGGAAAAAGATTCGCTTCATGGCCAGCCACGTCGGCGAACAGTTCACCGGCCTGATCCTTTCCGCCACCAAGTATGGCCTGTTCGTCGAGCTCAACGAGCTCTTCGTCGAAGGCCTTGTCCCCATCCAGTCCCTCGGCGCGCTCGACGGCGACCAGTACTCCTATCGCGAAAACACCCGCGAGATCATCGGTGAAACCTGGAACCGACGCTTCCGCATGGGCCAGTCCGTGCAAGTCCAGCTCGAGCACGTCAACGCCATCGAAAAGCGCCTGCAGTTCGGCATCATCCCCGGCGAGGAAGAAGCCGCAGCCCCGTCAAGATTCGCGAAGTTCATGAAGAAGGGCCCCAAGCCTCCCAAGAAAACCAAGGCAAAACGCAAAAGCATGCAGGCCAGCTCCCCCAAGAGCCGCATCCCCGCCCCCAAAGGCACCGGCAAAAAACCAAAACGCAAACGCTAGCAGCCCGTTCCGACTCTAGAGAAGAGAAGCCACGAAGTGGCCGCCGGCCGCGTAGGCGGTTTTGCTCCGTGACGATCTGTCCCAAGCACTCGCTATACTTCTCGCCATCATGAAGCCGCTGGCCGCACTCCTCCTCCTGGCCCTTGCTCCCACGTTGGCGCACGCCCAAACCCCCATCCAGGTCACCGTCGACACCGCGCACCCACGCGCCGCCTACGCCCCGGCCTGGAACAAGTGGGGTGCCGACGAGCCCAACTACGTCGCGACTCCCAATGGCCAGAAGCTCCTGCACGAGCTCGCCGCGCTCAGCCCTGAGCCCCCATACATCCGCGTGCACAACCTGCTTACCACCGGCGACGGCGTTGGCTCGCTCAAGTGGGGTTCCACCAACGCCTACACCGAAGACGCGCACGGCAACCCGGTCTATGACTGGACCATCACCGACCGCATCTTCGACGCCTTCCGCGACGCCGGCGTCCGACCCGAGGTCGAGATCGGCTTCATGCCCGAAGCCCTCTCCACCCATCCCGAGCCCTACCGCCACCAGTTCCCCAGGCAGTCCAACGTCTTCACCGGCTGGTCCTACCCGCCGAAGGATTACGCGAAGTGGTCCGCGCTCGTCACCGCCTACGCCGAGCACCTGCACGCCCGCTACGGCTCCAGCGTCGACACCTGGCTCTGGGAGGTCTGGAACGAGCCCGACATCGACTACTGGCACGGCTCACCCGCCGAGTACGACCGGCTCTATGACTTCACCGCCGCAGCCGTTCGTAAAGCACTGCCACATGCCCGCATCGGCGGCCCCGAGAGCACCGGCCCTTACCCCAAAGCAGACGGCACGCCCGGTTCCTCCAGCGAAGCCTTCCTCCGCCAGTTCCTCGAGCACTGCGCCCGCGGCGCAAACGCCGCCACCGGCCAGACCGGCGCACCCCTCGACTTCATCAGCTTCCATCCCAAGGGCCAGCCCAAAGTCGTCAATGGCCCTTCCGGCAAGTACGTCGAGATGGACATCGCCCACCAGCTCCGCGCCGTCGACTTCGGCATGCGCACCGTCGCTTCCTTCCCCGAGTGGAAGCACACCCCTATCCTGATGGGCGAAAGCGACCCTGAAGGCTGTGCCGCCTGCGGCATCGAGCAGAATCCCCAAAACAATTACCGCAACGGCCCGCTTTACGGCGTCAGCGTCGCCGAGGCCACCGCACGCACCTACGAGCTCGCGGAGCGCTACGGCGTCAACCTGCTCGGCTCCGTCACCTGGGCCTTCCAGTTTGAGAACCAGCCATACTTCGCCGGCTTCCGCGACCTCGCCACCAACGGCATCGACAAGGCCGTGCTCAACGTCTTCCGCGAGTGGGGCATGCTCGGCGGCTCATGGCTGCCCGCCACCAGCACCGGCGCCCTCCCGCTCGACAGCATGCTCCAGGGCGCCACCCACACCCGCTCCGACCTCAGCGCCGTCGCCACCCGCAAGGGCAGGGAAGTCGACGTACTCATCTTCAACTACGACGACCGCGATCTACCCGCCCCGCCCGCCACCGTCTCCATCCGCCTCACCGGGCTTACCGGCACCCACGCCACCATGCAGCAGTTCCTGGTCGATCGAGATCACAGCAATGCCTACACCGCCTGGCAGCAGATGGGCTCCCCGCAACAGCCCTCCAACGAACAAACCACGCAGCTCACCGCCGCCAGCAAACTCTTTCAGATCGCCGCCCCCACAGCCCTCAGCACGCAGAATCACTCTGCCACCATCCCCGTCACACTCGCTCGACAAGGCGTGCTGCTCCTCCGCATCACCGACCAGTAAACGGCAGCACACAACCGCCTGCGCGGCCGGCGGTCCCTTCGGGACATGTTGAAGTTTTCTTTGACAGCCACTCCCCACGAAGTGGGCGCCAGCCGCGCAGGCGGTTTGCGCTTCTTTCCAGCGCACAAGCAAAAGCCCACGCGCAGTGTACGTGGGCCTTGTGCCTGTGCGAGCTTCACGGGTATTAAGTCCTGGCGAAAGCGCTCCGCGCTGCTTCTACCGTCGCCTGCACATCCTCGTCCGTGTGCATGATCCCCAGGAACGCAGCCTCGTACTGCGAAGGCGGCAGCCACACGCCGCTCTCCAGCATCGCGCGATGGAACCGCCCGAACGCCGCGGTATCGCTCGTGAGCGCCGTGCTGAAATCCGTGACCGGCGTTTCCGTAAAGAACCACGTCCACATCGACCCGACGCGGTTCATCGTTATCGCCACGCCTGCCCGTTCTGCTTCCGCCGCCACGCCATCCGCCACCGCTGCGGTGACAGTTTCAAGGCGCGCATAAATCGCCTCGCGATTCTCCCGTAGATATCCAACAGTAGCAAGCCCCGCGGCCATCGCCAGCGGGTTGCCGCTCAGGGTGCCCGCCTGGTACACCGGGCCCAGCGGCGCCAGCATGCGCATAATGTCCGCACGCCCGCCAAACACGCCGCACGGCAGCCCGCCGCCCACGATCTTGCCCAGTGTCGTCATGTCCGGCACAATCCCGTAGCGCTCCTGCGCGCCACCAAACGCCAGCCGAAATCCCGTCATCACCTCGTCAAAAATCAACAAGGCACCATGGCGGTTACAAATAGAACGCAGCCCCTCGAGATACCCGGCCGCCGGTGCCACGCACCCCATGTTGCCCACCACCGGCTCCAGGATGATTGCGGCAATCGCATCCCGGTGCGCTGAGAACGCCTCTTCCACTGCGGCGAGATCGTTATACGGCAGCGCCAGCGTAAAGTGCGCAATCTCCTCCGGCACGCCCGCCGACCCCGGGATCCCGAACGTCGCCACCCCCGAGCCCGCCTTCACCAGCAGCCCGTCCGAGTGTCCGTGGTAGCAGCCTTCGAACTTCACAATGTACTTGCGCCCCGTAAACGCCCGAGCGACGCGAATCGCCGACATCGTCGCCTCGGTCCCCGACGAGGTAAACCGCAACATCTCGATCGACGGACACGCCTCCACCACCAGCGCCGCCAGCTCCGCTTCCGCGGCGGTAGACGCGCCAAAGCTCGTCGACCGCTCCGCCGCCCGCTGGATTGCTTCCACCACCGGCGGAAACGCGTGCCCCAGGATCATCGGGCCCCACGATCCAAAGTAGTCCAGGTAGCGGTTGCCATCCGCGTCCCACAGGTACGCGCCCTCGCCCCGCTCCACAAACGGCGGAGCTCCCCCCACCGCCAGAAAAGCCCGCACCGGTGAGTCCACTCCGCCCGGCAGCAGCCGCTGTGCCCGCGCATGCAGCGCAGCCGATCGCTCTGTATTCCGCATTGCTTCTCGATCCTCGTGAAGCCAGAAAAGGCTTGCTACTGTTTTGGCGCGGCCTTGGCGCCCGGCTTCGCCACCGGCGCATGCGCAACCGGCGCGCCAGGGTTCAACACTGCCTGCCCCCGGTCTGCCGTCACATCCCCCGCGTCCGAAGCCGCCGACGCCTTGCCGTTGGCGGTGTCCGCAGGTGAGGGCAGCGCTGCTGCATCGCCACCGCCTGACGAGGACGAGCCACCCCCGGAGCCACCCTTGGCCTGGCCCTTGCTATCTGCGGTGTACGTTTTCCCATCGGTCGAGGACGTCTTGCCCGACGAAGCCCCGCTCGAACTGCCGCCGCCACCCTTGCTCGAGCATCCCACCGCCGCCATCGAGCCCAGCGACAGCAAAAGCACCGCGCTAAACGTCCCCTGCTTCCACACTCTGCCTATGCCGCTCATGCCTTTAGGATGCGCCCGCCCGCACTCCCGGCAGGCTGCGAACACAATCCAGGCTCCACGGTCCTACTCGTCGATCCGCGTGTACCCCTGCATGGCAAGGTTCATCAGCGTCACGGTCGCCGAAAGGTTCAGCTGCACGTCCGGTTGGATCGTCTTCAAATCGATATGGTGCTGCAGCGCCGACTGCCCGCACACCACCAGCTGCACCCCCGCCGCCGCGAGCTCCTGCATCAGCCTCACGTTCGGGTTCGCATGGCCCTGGTGGCTCGCGCGATACGCTGCATCGTTCATCACCAGCTCCACCGTGGGTCCGTGGAAGATCGCCACGAAGTGCCGATGCTCCGCGCCCACCTTGTAGTGCGCAAACGTATTCACCAGCGCGGCCACTGTCTCGAGCCCCGGGTTCACCTCGTCCGGCTTCTCCGCCGCGGTGTTCAGCTCAAACACGATCTTGTAATCGATCCTGGGGTCGGGCGTCTCGTGCGCTCCGGGGATGTCGACCATCTTGCCCACTTCCGGGATCGGCAAGCCCTGCTGCGCCGGAAGCTGCGCCAGGAGCAAACGCTGCGAAGCCCCGGCAAGTGCCAGGGCGACAAGAAGAAAACGGCACACTCTGCTGTTGAACAAGCTCAGCTCCATACAAGGCTTTCTATTAAGTCTTACTGCGGGCAAAGCAAAACAGCAGGGCCGGCATATACCGTCATCTCTGCGCCAGGCCGACTTCAGGTTTCGAAGTGTTGCTGCTATATCCACGCAAGCCCGGGGTGCGCCGCCAAATTACGCGACTGCTGCCGCTACCGCCCCATCGCTGCGCGGTCACTCAGCACCGCTGTCGGCAACCCACCGCGCCATTCCGGGTGAAAGTTCACATCCAGCATCCCCAGGTTGCGCGCCAGGTTCAGCTTGGCCTGGTTGAACTGGAAATTTGCATTGATGTACTGCACCTGCGCCTGCGCCAGCGTTGACTGAGCCTCGGTCGTCGGCAGGTTGTCCTCAATCCCCGCCTGGAACCTCTCGATCGACTGGTCCAGCGCCACCTGCGACAATTCCGCGTTGCTCTTCGCCACGCGCACCGTTGCGGTCGCCGCCCGCAGATCGATCAGGCTGTTTCTAACCTGCTGCCGGATCTGGCCGCGCACATTGCCCGCCTGCGCCCGCGCATTCTGCAGCTGAAACTCGGCCGTGTCACGATCCGAACGAAACTTCGCTTCCTGGAAAATCGGGATATTCAGCGTCCCGGTCGCGGCCCACGTGTCGTGGTACACGCCACCCGAGATCCCCGTCACGCCATAGTCGGCGTTGAAGATCAGCGTCGGGAACCGCTCGCGCGTCGCCGCCTTGCGCTCCAGTTCCGCCGACTGCACCTGCTCCAGGCTGCTCGACAGGTCCTGCCGTGCCGCCAGTGCCTGCTGTTCCGCGTCTTCCGGGTTCATCGCTTCAAGGTTCGAGAACGGCGTCGCATCCACCACGCGAATCTGCTGCTCCGGCGCCAGGCCGATGCTGCGATTTAGCGCGATCTTGGCCTTGGCCAGCGTGTTCTCATCCTGGATCAGCGCCTGCTGCTGTGTCTGGTACTGCACCCGCGAGCGCAGTTCGTCCAGGTTCGCCGTGATGCCTGCCTGGTGTTCCTGCTCCGAGCGGTACAGCACCGACGCATCGGTCTTCAGCAGCGCCTGGTCGTAGGCCGTCTGTCCCTCGGCGGCAATCACACGCAGGTACGCGATGCCCACATTCTGCACCACCTGCCCGCGCGACGAGGCCGTACTCTCCACCGTGGACGTCACCAGGTGACCCACCGCTTTCACCAGGTCATACCCCGCCCAGTCGAAAAGGTACTGCGAAAAGTTCGCCTGCCCCTGAGTCACGTCCACCTTGACGATCAGTGGAAACGCCGCGCTGCTCGCCGCGCCGCCACCCAGCAGTGCCGAGAACTGCGGCAGAATGTCCGGCCGAAACCCTTCGGACTCCAGGTTGAACTGGTGCAGGGCAGTGGACCCCTGCACATCGATATTGGGCAGCAACACGTTCAGCACCTGCGATCGCTGCGCCTTCTGCTGCACCTCGCTCTGCTTCGCATACACCAGCGCCAGGTTGTTCTCGATGCCCATGCGCAGCGCGTCGTCCAGCGTCAGCGCGATCACCTCTGGCGTCACAGGCCGCGCCTGCACACTACCAAGGAAGGAGTTAAACAGGGAACTCGTATTCGGCACCTGCACCGGGAACCCGCCGCCTGTAGAGCCCTGCTGCGTCGTCGTGGTGGATGCGGAGTCACCCGCCGGGCTGGGCGTCGGCGCCGCGGGCAGCTCCGTGTTCTGGCCCCCGCTGGTGCTGCCCGTTTGTGCTCCGCCCGCACCCTGCTGCACGCTTGAAGGGTTGCTCGATTGCGACACCTGCTGCGCCCGCGCCGGGCAAGCCAACACGCCCGAAACCACGGCCGCCGTCAGGGCTCCGGCCAGACCTGGTCGCAGCATTGCCGAGGCGCGATTCGCCACGTGCCGCCGCCCCCACTTACCTAGATCCACCCGAAGCTGCCCCTCTGCCATCCGCGCGTCGCTCCTCTGCCACAATCCTGAGCGGTGCCGCCACTCAACCCTCCATTAGAGTACCCCGGGCTCCGGAGGTTGCCGAAAGTCGCACCGCAAGCGCATTTCGGCTCATTTGCTGCTCCGGTCAGAACAACAGGCCCGCCAGAACAGCAGGTCTGTCCGAACAATCGGAGTGTGTGCCGCTGCCGGGATGGTCGCGCCCTCGCCGTGCCTGCGACGGACTCCGCAGGTTCTGCGCCTGCTTCGCTCCGTTCCACTGTGCCCCTGGCCCCCGTCCGTATGCTGTTGCTCGGGTCCGGTTACAACCGGCTTCCACGCGATACCCTGAACAGCGAGCATGCATTTGGGCCGGCCGCATGCCCTGGCAGCCGACTCACCTTTGACTGCGCGTTGACGCGCCACAAGGAACACCCATGACAGAAGGCATGACACAAGGCATGACACAAGGCAAATACATGATGAAGTTCCTGGCCATTACGGGCTTGTCGCTGGCCGTTGCCGCATCCGCGCAGGTCAACGCAGGCGAGCAGAAGTCTGACCCCAACCTGCCCTTCACCGTGACCGAGATCACGACGCTGAGTCTTCCCTGGAAAATTGCCTTTCTCCCGGATGGGCGCATGCTCATCACCGAGAAGGTCGGAGGCCTGTGGCTGGTCAGCCAGGACGGCACCAAGATACCCATAGCCAATACCCCCGATGTCCAGTGGGAGGGCCAGGGAGGCATGCTGGGCGTCTACCTCTCGCCCCACTACGCTTCGGATCACAACGTCTACCTGACCTACTCCGAGCCGCGAGAAGGTGGTTCGAGCCTCGCGCTCGCTCGCGCCCAGTTAAAGATCGGCAAAAATGCAGGCAGCCTCGAAGGCTTCGAGGTCATCTGGCGCGATGGTGAAGGCGGCCAGGGTGGCCAGTTCGGGGCGGAAGTCGCCTTCTCCCCCGATGGCCGGTACCTCTTCCTCAGCAGCGGCGACCGGCAACGCATGACGCCGGCACAGGATCCCAATCAGCCGCTCGGCAAGATCCTGCGCCTCACCCTCGATGGCAAACCGGCTCCCGGCAATCCCATGGCCGGCAAAACTGGCACCCCTACGGCGCCCGTGATCGATCCGCCCTCGGACACGGAGAAAGCCAAAACGGCCCCGGTCGTACGAACCTACACCTTCCCCGGTCCCAATCTCACTCCGGCAGAGACCTGGATCTCCGGCCTGCGCACCCCCTACGGCCTCGCCTTCGCCCCGGATGGACGGTTGTGGGAGCTGGAACATGGCCCACGCGGCGGCGATGAGCTGAACCTGGTCACGCCCGGCAAGAACTATGGCTGGCCGCTCGTCTCCTACGGACACAACTACAACGGCGTGCCCATTCCTGATCCGGAAACACGCCCGGACCTCGCCAAACCCGTCATCTACTGGCTTCCCGTCATCGCACCGGGAAATCTCATGTTCTACAAGGGAGCAATGTTTCCGCAGTGGAACGGCTCGGCCTTCGCCAGCGCCCTGGCGGCGCAGGCGCTCGTCCGCATCACCTTTGACAGCAAGGGGGGCGCACAGGTCGCGGAGCGCTGGGCCATGGGACACCGCGTGCGCGACGTCGAGGTCGCACCCGACGGAGCCCTGTGGATGATCGAGGACGCCAAACCGGGTGGCCTTTTCCGCCTGACCCCGCTGGGCATGCCCGTCTCGGCGCCTGCCCTGGCATCGTCCGGTCCGGGCAGCTCGTCGGCTTCCGGCGTGCACGATCTCAAGAGCATCCTTGCGGATAACAGCTGTGCCTCCTGCCACCAGATCGGAAAGTACGGCGGCGCGATCGGCCCCTCGTTGAACGGGGTCGGCACCCGGCTCAATGTGGATCAGTTGGAAGCCGTGATTGCCCATCCGCCGGCAAAAACCAGCGCCGGTATCCCGAACCCCATGCCTTCCTACGCAAACAAGATCACGGCGGACGATCTGAAGACCCTGGTGCATTACCTCGGCACACTGCCCGCCACGCCCTAGATATCTGGGGCATTCCCGGGAAAGCACCACAGTCGCAGCTTGCGGGATGCTTGCTCATTGCTTCACAGGTGCTCGCCAGGCGCTCGCCAGATGTTTCGTCGAGCGCTGGCCGGGCGCTTGAGAGGTGCTCGCCAAGTGCTGGCAGGCTGCAGGCCGAGTGCTTGCCAGCAGCCTGCTAACTTCAGCCCGAAACACCCCGAAACGGATGCCCCACTTCTCGCACCTGAGAAGTGGGAAAAGCAAAGCGAGCATCAACCGCGGTATCCAGCCAGGCCGGCAGCGCTCAGGCAAAGCCCCAATCCGGCAGCATTCTGCCAAAGCTCTCGACCCACCGGGTCACCTCGTCCGTGTCCAGGCTCCCGCGAGACCCACTCTCAGCACGATCTATGTACCGGCCGATGCTCGTCGTCCCTTAGGACCACCAGCATCGGGGAGGGCCGCACGACCGTCGGAGTCGACCGCCACAACACCAGCGCCTCAAGCCCGTGCGCCTTCAAGCAGGCAGACAGGTACCGGTTGCGCGAAGAAAGCGCCAGCCCATCCCGGTCCGCACGATCCGGCGCATCTCCCTCGATCCAGCGCCAGCTAGAATCAACGCGATGGCTTCCCCCACACCCACGGCGGCTCAGCCCTCCGCGATGCGTTCCATTCTGCGCACGCTGCGGCCCACCCACGCGCACACGGCCCTCACCGCGACCCTGCTGCTCACCGGTGCCGCCTTCCTGTCCAAGATCATCTCGCTAGTGCGGGTCAAGTACCTGCTGCTGGTGCTCGGCCGCTCGCCGGCTGCCGACGCTTTCAACGCGATGTTCCAGCTGCCCGACCTCGTCGCCTACTTCCTGATCGGCGGCGTCGCCTCCATCACCTTTGTGACCATGCTCACCCGCTACCGCGAGAGCGGTCGCGAAGCCGAAGGGCAGGAAGCGTTCTCGGTGGTCTTCACCACCATGTCCATCGTGCTCACGCTGGCCGTACTAGTGGCCGAGCTGCTGGCACCGGCCTACGTCCGGCACGCCTTCCCCGGCTTCGAGCGTGACCCCGCGCAGTTCGCTCTGTGCGTGCACCTCACCCGCATCATCCTGCCCGGGCAGATCTTCTTCTTCGGCGGCGGCATGTTCGGCGCGGTGCTGATCGCGCGCCGCCAGTTCACCCTGCAGGCCTTCGCGCCGCTCATCTACAACCTCGGCCAGATCATCGGCGGCCTTCTGCTGTTCCGCTACCTCGGCGTCTCCTCGATCGCCTGGGGCGCACTCGCCGGCGTCATCCTCGGCCCGTTCCTGATCAACGGCCTCGGCGCCCGTCGCCTCGGCATGCACGTGCGCTTCCGGCTCGACTTCCGCAACGAAGGACTCCGCTACTGGGTCCGCCAGTCCCTGCCGCTCATCCTCGGCGTCTCGCTCGTCACCGTCGACATCTG
Source organism: Acidipila sp. EB88 (assembly GCF_003858395.1). Classification (GTDB taxonomy): domain Bacteria; phylum Acidobacteriota; class Terriglobia; order Terriglobales; family Acidobacteriaceae; genus EB88. The sequence goes on from NZ_QWEV01000005.1 coordinate 1,874,505, forward strand.
GATCATCAACTACTTCGCCTCGCACCTGCGCGGCGCCGTCACCCTGTTCACCAACGCCAAGCAGCTGTTCTCGGTCCCGCAGATGATCGGCCAGGCTGCCGGCGCGGCCTCCCTGCCGTTCCTGGCCTCGCTCTTCGGCAAAGACAATGGCATTCCCTTCGCCCGTTCCGTCAACGACTCGGTCGGGCGCATCGTGGTCGTCTCCCTGCTGCTGGCCGCGTTCCTTGCTCCCATGAGCGGCCTGGCCGTCGACCTCTACTCACGCGGCGGCTCGTTCCACCGCGCCGATGCCGACGCCATGGGGCTCTACTTCGCAATCTTCTCGCTGTCGCTGCCGTTCTGGTCGTCGCAGGCCATTTACGCCCGCGCCTTCTACGCCTCCGGCAACACGCTCGTGCCCATGTCCGCATCGACCGCTGTGGTGCTGGGCAGCCTTCCCATCTATGCGTTGCTGTTCCACCGCTTCGGCGCGGTCGGCCTCGCCTGGGCGTCTGACCTCGGCATCACCATTCAGGCCTTGGTCTTCGCGCTGCTGCTCCACCGGCGTCGCCTCGTGCCGGCCGCAGGCCTCGACTACGCGGAGCTCGCCCGCACCCTGCTCGCCGCAGCACTCTCGTCCGGCACGCTCTTCGCTATACGCCACAGCCTGCCCGCGCAACTCGGCCGCTGGGCCGAGCTCGCGATCCTGCTCGCCACGGCCGCGCTCTGGGCCGCCATCTGCCTCGCAGTTCTGCGCCTCACCGGCTCCGCGCTTCCAGCCCTGCTCGTCTCAAAACTCCAGCGCCGCCGCCGCACTGTCCCCTGATCACTGCTCCCTGATCATCGACCCCGCCTACCGGACCCGCCCGCCACCCTCCAGCGAACAACATCTGCTCCCAACCCGACTTGACCCACCCCAAAAGCGGGTGCCCCACGTCTCGCCTCTGAGACGTGGGGCACAACAAAGCCAGCACAACCGCCAGGCACCCGGGCAGGCAACGCCTAAGCTAGGCTGCCCAGGCAGCAGCCTCTCGAACCAGCCCTCAGCATCGAGCAAGCCGCCAGCTAAGCCTGCTGCTGCCCAGCCTCCCCAAGCGTCACCCGCACCGTCATTTTCCTTTGCCCGCGATAAAACGTCACCGATACCGCGTCCCCCACCTGGTGCTTGTCCATCAGGTCCGAAATATCCTCGGCCGCCGTCACGGCCTGCCCATCAATCGCCACAATCAGGTCGCCGCCCAGCACAATCTGCATGTTCCCCAGGTACGCCCGCTCCGAGCCACCCCGCAAGCCTGCCTGCTGCGCCGCTCCCCCCGGCACCGTCTGCTCAATCAGCATTCCCGAGTTCGCCGCCAGCCCCATCTGCTGCGCCAGTTCCGGCCCGATCGGCAAAGAGCGCACCCCCAGCGAAGGCCGCCGCGAGTGCCCGTAGCGTTCAATGTCCGCCAGCACCGCCTTGACCGTGTCGATCGGGATCGCAAAGCCGATCCCCGCGCTCTGGTCTACCGACTGGTTCGGATTGGTCGCGATCAGCGAGTTGATCCCGATCACCTCGCCCCGCGAGTTCAGCAGCGGTCCCCCGGAATTACCAGGGTTGATCGCCGCGTCTGTCTGGATCGCATTCTCGATCTGGCCGCCCTCCGGCCCATGGATGGACCGGATCGCCGAGATGATTCCCGTCGTCATCGTGCCGCTCAGGCCGAATGGGTTACCGATCGCATACACCTTCTGCCCCGGCACCAGGTCATGCGACTCCGCCAGCAGCACCGGCTGCAGGTTGGGCGCGTCGATCTGCAGCAGTGCGAGGTCATGCCGCTGGTCTTTGCCGATAATCCGCGCCTTGTAGCGGTGCTTGTCGGCCAGCTGCACCTCGATATTCTGGGCGTCCGCAATGACGTGGTAGTTCGTGGCGATATGGCCCTGGCGGTCCAGGATGAACCCGGACCCCTGCCCCTGCGACGGCACCGGCCCATAGAAGAAGTCCATCTGCAGCGAGGTCGACGTCACGTTGACCACCGAGGGCAGCAGCCGCTTGTAGACCGCGATATTGGTCAGCTCCTCCGCGTCATACTCGGGCGCAGCCTTGACCTCCTCCAGCACCAGCGGCGCGGTGGACCGGCTGATCGGCATCGAGCCGTGCCCCGGCAGCAGCGCCACCGGCGAAAACCCCGGCAGAAAAGAGTGCCCGGCGGCGAAGTACCACACGCCACCCACCAGAAGAACCGTCACCAACAACCGTCGCAGCATCATTGCTCTTGCTTCCTCACACCGTTAGACCCTGGATCGCCCCAGGATGTTTCCCCTTCCATCTTCACCCAGGAAAACAGCTCCGCAAACAGATCCACCCGCGTACCCGGTAACCACCGGCTCCACAAAACGCTATCAGCAGGGACCCGCTGCCAGGACCCCAGCCAAAACGATGCTGAGCCGAGTGCCAAGGCAATAACGAAGCGCACGAAAGCGGTGCCGGTGCGAGCGCAGAACGTCGGCAAACGGGCATCCAAACAACGCCGCCACAGGCTCCCTATCGGCCTCTGCCCTTCCACCGTTCAATGCTGGTCAGCGGAAAATCAGCAGAAGCCCCAAAACATTCCCGTTTCCAGCCAGGATCCATCCTCCACGGCATCCAGTCACCAGCCCAACCGCACAAAATCTGGTCTCACCCACCCCGCTCCGCATCCTGCCGCAGCGCCGCAAGCACCCGCAGCGCCTCTCGCCGCAAAAGCACCAGCGTCCGGTCATTCTCAATTACGTAATCGCACAGCGCACGCTTTCGGCTCTCCGGGATCTGCGCCCGCATCCTGCGCCGCGCATCCTCGCGCAACTGCTCGCGCCTTGCCGGGCCGGCCTCCGGCCCACCCACGCGCAGCGCAAACCGCTCCACCCGCATCGCCTCCGGGGCAGCCACCAGCACCAGTCGCCCAAATCGCTCGCGCCAGCCCGGCACGGTCGCCTCGCCCGCGCTTGCCACCCCGTCCGCGGGTGCTCCTGCCGGCGTCGGGGCTTCCAAGCCGCCCGAGGCCTCAAAGATCAGTGCTGACTCCACCACAGCCAGCCGATGCTCTCCCTCCGACTCCAGCCGTCGCAGCGCCTGCTCCTGCGCCGCAATCACCGCCGGGTGCACAATCCGGTTCAACTGCAGCAGCCCACCTCCGTCAAACGCAGCACGCGCCAGCGCCGCCCGGTCGAGCCGCCCTTCCGCGTCCACCACGCCCGGCCCAAATGTTTCCACAATCGCCGCAAAGACCGGCTCGCCCGGCTGCATAAGCGTGCGCCCAAGCGCATCGGCCTCCAGCACCGGCACCCCGGCTTCGGCCCACACCAGAGCCACCGCACTCTTGCCACTGCCCACTCCGCCGGTCAGCCCTACTCTCAACATAGGTGGCTCCTGCCTGCTCTCGCACTCACTAGAATAGAAGCCATGCCCCGCCCTGCCCACAACGCCGCGCCGCCTTCCGCCTCAGCCCTGCCCGCGCGCCGCGCGCCGGTTCCCGCGGCCGTTCTCGACCTGCTGTGCTGCCCTGTTTGCCACGGAGCACTCACGCAGCCCGCCGAAGCCACCATCCAGTGCACCGCTTGTCAGCGCCGCTATCCCCTGCGCGACGGCATTCCCGTGCTGATTGCGTCTGCCTCGCTGGCCTAGGCGGTTCTCTCGAAAACAGTCCTGCCCGGTGTAGACACTCGGGCCCATATTCCCGTCCCATGAATAAGGCGGCTCGGCCCCGGCAACAGCAGCAGCCTTTCCGTGCTCTTACGTTGCAAGCGCACAGGCGACTTCTCCACACAAGGCGAACAACGCAATGACAGAACAGAAACGCGTCGAGAAGTTCAACAGCTTTGACCTGGGTGCCCTGCGCAACCACCTCATGCAGGCCGACCTCGATTCGTTCCAGGCTTCCGAACTTCTGGCAGCCTTTCTGAATGGACGCGGCTACGGCGTGGACGCCCGGCTCGTGCCCGACGCTATTCTCCGCATGGACGGTGGCCAGTGCGACACTGCCTGCATGCAGACCGAGCTGGAACGCGTCGCCCTCGTCATGTAGCTGGTTTGGCATGGCGCAGTATGGAACAGGTCCACGCCGAACCCGGCCCGGGACTCCATCGAGCAAACTCCGCCACACTTGCCATCCCAGGCTCTCCACCTGGCAAAACCTCCGGCAGCGCCTGCGCCGGACGATCATAACCTCATATTTCCCGCCGTCGAGCCGGACGCACCCGCCTGGTCGTGCCACACTGCCCCTAGGCAGTTCCACACACGCGGTTGCTCAGGAATAAGCGGACAGAAAGCGGTGCTCCCGACATGAACACGCAGACCCACACAGCCCCCGCTCTCCTGCATCGCTTCGCCGCACGCATGGACCACGTCCAGCCCTCCGCCATCCGTGAGCTCTTCCGCTACGGCGCCGACCCCCGCGTCATGTCGTTCGGCGGCGGCTACCCCGATGCCTCCCTGTTTCCGCTCGAAGCTTTCTCCACCGCCTACCAGGCCGCCATCGAGCAGCACGGACCCCTCGCCCTGCAGTACATCGGCACCGTCGGCGTCTACCGCCTGCGCGAGCAGATCGCCGCCCGCATGTGCGCCGATGGCGTTCCCTGCACGGCCGAAGACGTCCTGATCCTGCATGGAGCACAGCAGGGCCTTGACTTGGTCGCCCGCATGCTCATCGACAAGGGCGACGTCCTGCTCTGCGAAAGCCCCACCTTCCTCGGCGGCCTCATCGCCTTCAATCCGTACGAGCCTCGCTACTGCGGCATCCCCATGGACGACGATGGCATGGACATGGATGCGCTCGAGCACATGCTCGCGCTCCATCCCGAGGCCAAGCTCCTTTACACCGTGCCCGACTTCCAGAACCCGTCCGGCGTCACCCTCTCGCTCGAGCGCCGCCTCCGCCTCATGGAGCTCGCCCGCCGGCACGACCTCATCATCCTCGAGGACAGCCCCTACCGCGATCTCCGCTTCGAAGGCGAAACCCTCCCCACGCTCAAGAGCCTCGACCCCGATGGCCGCGTCATCTTTCTCGGCTCATTCTCCAAGATCCTCGCCCCCGGCCTGCGCCTCGGCTGGGCCGTCGCCTCGCCCGAGCTGCTCGATAAGCTCGCTCTGCTCAAGCTCGCCGCCGACTCGCAGTGCTCTACCCTCAACATGGTCGCCATCTCGCTCATGCTCGAGACCTTCGACCTCGAAACGCACATCAACACAATCCGCGACACCTACCGCGACAAGAAAGCGCTCATGCTCCACACCATCCGCGAGCACTTTCCCGCCTCGGTCCACTACACCAACCCCAGCGGCGGACTCTTCACCTGGCTCACCTTCCCCGAGGGCTTCGACAGCGCTCGCTTCATGCTCGAGTACGCCCTGCCCGAGGCCAAAGTCGCCTACGTTCCCGGCGCCACCTTCTTCCCCATCGAGGTGCGCCGCAACCACGCCCGCCTCTCCTACTCCAGTGCCCCCTCGCAGATGATCACCGACGGCATGACCGCCCTGGGCAAACTGCTGCAGCAACACCTGGGGTAAACGCCAGCAAAACCGCCTGCGCGGCTGGCGGTCCCTTCGGGACTTCTACTCGTTAAGGGCAAATAGAGGGATTCCTGTGTTGAAAGAACACATGTCCCGAAGGGACCGCCAGCCGCGTGGGCGGTCTTGCCCTTACCCGCGCGTTCCCGCTTTTCCCACCATCTTTGTCTCGCTCTCTGCTGCCGGCGCATCTCTATTCGCATGAAGCCAGTACGCCTGCCCGCTCGACCCACTTCATATCGCCACACCGCCTTGCTCACCGTCGCTGCCTTGTTCGCGATGCTTGCCGCGCCCCAGCTCCGCCCCCAGGCCGCTCCGGCCGCGCCGCCGCTGGCTCCCGCGCCCAGCATCGCGATCCCCGCGCCCGTGTTTCTGTACCCGGGTGGGGCGCCCGGCGCGCTCGGCCATGCCGAGGCAGACCGCCCGCGCTTCTACCCGTTTCTGCCCGCCACGCGATCCTCCAAAGCTGCCGTGCTGATCATTCCCGGCGGCGGCTATTACGCGGTCGCGCTCGGGCATGAGGGCATCCAGTACGCCCAGTGGCTCAACGCCCAGGGCATCGCCGCCTTTGTGCTCGACTACCGCGTCGCTCCCTACGCCTTTCCTGTCGAGATCCAGGACGGCGCCCAGGCCATGCGTCTGATCCGCGCTCACGCCGCCGACTACGGCATCGATCCCGACCGTATCGGCGTCTGGGGCTCCTCGGCCGGCGGTCACCTCGCAGCCACGCTCGCAACCCAGTGCCATGTCAGCGACGCGCCCGGTTCCGGCCTCTCCGGCCTTGGCTGCGAAGCCAACTTCGCCATCCTGTCCTATCCGGTCATCAGCATGGAGGCGCCGATCGCCCACGCCGGCTCTGTCACCAACCTGCTCGGCCCCAACCCCACCCCCGCGCAGTTGCACCAGCTCTCACCCCAGTACGCCGTGACCTCGGCCACGCCGCCGACGTTCCTGTTCGCCACTACCGGGGACCCCGTTGTGCCTGTCGCCAACAGCGTGGCCATGTACTCCGCCCTGCAAACCGCGCAGGTCCCGGTGGAAATGCACCTGTTCGACTACAGCAATCACGGCTGCGGCCTCTGTGGCGACATCCCCGAGCTCGCCGGCTGGCCCCTGCTGCTGCGCGCCTGGATGACCCACCATAGCCTCATCCCCCCGTCCGCGCCGCCGCCACCCCCACCTGCCGCCAACATGCCCGACTGGCCCGCCGGTATCGACGGCCCTGGCCACAAGAGTTAAGTTTTTGAGCTTTTAGAAAATACAAGTCCCGAAGGGACCGCCAGCCGCGCAGGCGGTTTCGCCCGCCTGCTACCCTGAAACAATGGCCTTATCGCAACACGCCGTGCCGGTCGAGGCAGCGGGAACGCGCCTCGACAGCTGGCTCACCGCCCAGCTTGAAGGCGTCTCCCGCGCCCGCGTCCAGCTCCTGCTCGAGCAGTCCAGCGTCCTCGTCAATGGCGAAACCGCCAAGCCCTCCCTGCGCCTCGAAGGCGGCGAGCACGTCGAAGTGCTCCGCGAGCCCGTGCTGCCCCCGCTCAAGGCCACGCCCGAAGCGATCCCGCTCGACATCATCTACGAAGACGGCGACCTCTCCGTCATCAACAAGCCCGCCGGCATGCTCGTGCACGCCGGCGCCGGCGCCCGCTCCGACGATTCGGAAGAAGACGCCGACCCCGACGCTCCGCCAGTCCCCAACGCCCGCGACCGCGGCACCCTGGTCAACGCCCTGCTCCATCACTACGGCGCCGACGGGGATGCATCGCTCTCTTCCGGCGGCGGCGACCCACTCCGTCCCGGCATCGTGCACCGCCTCGACCGCCAGACCAGCGGCCTGATTCTGGTCGCGCGCAACGACACCACCCATGCGAAACTCTCCGCCATGTTCGCCGAGCGCGCCATGCGCAAGACCTACGTCACGCTCGTGCACGGACACCTCGAGAAAGACCGCGGCACCATCAACGCCACCATCGGCCGCGACTCCGTGCGTCGCACCCGCATGACCACCAAGCGCGTCAATGGCGCGCGCTCCGCCATCTCGCACTACATCGTCGATCGCCGCATCTCCACGCGCTTCGGCCCGTTCACCCTGCTGCGCGTGCGCATCGAGACCGGCCGCACCCACCAGATCCGCGTCCACCTAAGCTCACTCGGCCACCCGGTCGTCGGCGACAACCTCTACGGCGCGCCCCACGAGATCCGCGCCGAAGCCGGCCAGAAGATCATCAAGAAAAGCCGCCGCCGCGCCCTCGACACCCTGTCGCTCGAGCGCAACTTCCTCCACGCCGCCGAGCTTGAGCTGGCCCACCCCCGCACCGGCGAACCGCTTGTCTTCAAGGCCCCGCTGCCTCTTGAACTCACCGGTTTCCTCGCCGACCTCGAAGCCCTACCCGAAGAGCAAGCCGACACCGCCGCCGAGTAGAACACAAGCAAAACCGCCTGTGCGGCTGGCGACCACTCGCGGCATGTACTGAAAGACCCGAACACCCGATCCCCACCCAGCCACGTCTCGCACTCGAGACGTGGCCACCCCAACTCCCCTCCCAAAGCCATGTCATCCTGAGCGCAGCGAAGGATCCGCGGCCGCCCACCCTCAACTCCCGGCCACCCCGCTGCCTCTCCTCAGAACCGCACAACCAGCCAGCCGGGTGTCCCATGTCTCGCTTCTGAGACGAGGTAAGACAAACTCCGACCTGGCCAGCCCGGCAACCCCACCGCAAAACACCACCCACACCCCGAAATGTAGAATGGCTGCACGCCGATGAAGCTTCTGAAGTCCTTTGCCCTCCTGTGCCTTGCCGCACTCCCGCTCGTTGCCGCTGCCCCCGCACCCCGCGCCTGCGCGCAGGCTCCAACGCCCGCCACGCAGCCCGGCGCGACGCCCGCGACCACCCAGCCGCAAAGCCAGCCGCAAAGCCCGGCCCAAAGCTCAACGCCCGCCGCGACGCAGCCGCAGCCAGCCGCCCAGCAGGCCGCCCCGGCGCCGCAGGACAACGCAGCAGCCCCCGGCTTCACCCTGCGCTCCCAGGTCAACGAGGTCTACCTCACCTTCGCCGTCACTGACCGCCACGGCCACTTCATCGACAACCTCAAGCAGAGCGACTTCGCCCTGCTCGACGACGGCAAAACACCCGCTCAGGTCTACCGCTTCGAGCAGGACACCAACCTGCCCCTGCGCGTCGGCATCGTCATCGACACCAGCACCTCCATCCGCCAGCGCTTCGCCTTTGAGCAGCAGGCTGCCAACGAGTTCCTGCTCCAGATCCTCCGCCCCAAGTCCGACAAGGCCTTCGTCGAAGGCTTCGATCTCACCCCCGACTTCAAGCAGGACTGGACCAACAACCTCGACCTGCTCACCACCGGCATCGACGGCCTCCACTCCGGCGGCGGCACCGCGCTCTACGACGCCCTCTATACCGGCTGCCACAACAAGATGCTCGATGCCACCGAGCACCACGAGCCCGCGCGCAAAGCCATCGTTGTCATCTCCGACGGCGACGACAACCAGAGCCACGCCTATATCGAAGACGCCATCAAGGAGTGCCAGCGCGCCGAGACCTCGGTCTACGCCATCTCCACCAACGTCAGCCCCTCGCGTGACCGCGGCGACGATACCCTCCAGAAGATCGCCGACGCCACCGGCGGCCGCGCCTTCTACCCGACGCGCATTGAAGACATGCCCATCTCCTTCACCCAGATCCAGCAGGAGCTGCGCACCCAGTACTCCCTCAGCTACAAGCCCGCCGACTTCTCCGCCAACGGCGCCTTCCGCACCATCTACCTCTTCTGCCTCGACCGCCGCTACCAGGTCCGCTCCCGCACCGGCTACTTCGCGCCTCGGCCTTAGCCTCACTGGCTGCAGCAGCATGCGCGGCTCATCGCTAACCTCTAGCGTTAATGAGGCTAGGTCTTGCTTGACTTCCTAGACATATCTGGAGCGGTAATCATAGTTGCCCGATGAGCAATACCAATGATTGATATAGTGGGCCGACTGCTCTCCAGCGGCACTTCATAGGCTGACCGCTAGGTTGGCGAAGCTCCTCAAAGCAGTTGTTAGCATCGCCAGTCAAAATTAGAAGCTCAGGCCCAATGTCAGATATCGCGGACGCCCACCTAAAGATTGGTAGAGCTAACAAGCACATCAGCGATCTGAGAGTCGCAAAGTTCGCGTTTCTTTCCGATGATCCGTGCACCGTAGTCGGCAGGTACGACTATCAACAAGGACATACATCGATCAGGGTTGACAAGTTCAATGCGCCCCCACGGGAGATCTCGTTAGTAGCAGGGGACGCTCTTCATAACCTTCGAAGCGCTCTTGATCTCTTGGCATGCGCACTAGTAAAACGCAATGGCTATGAGCCCACTTCTAAGGTGTATTTTCCGATCAGCGACACGCTCGCAAAGTATGAATCTCACTCCCGTAGTAAGGTGCCGGGCATGTCCGATGCCGATAAAGTGGCGATCGATGCGTTTAAGCCGTACCAAAGCGGCAATGATCTTCTATGGGTATTGCACAGGCTGGATATCGAGGACAAACACCGCGTTGTATCAATCCCCATGATTGCGGTGGGAACGATAGGCATGCACCTGACCAACGAGTTTATTGAGAGGGAACTAAAAAAAACTGCTCCACCCAGCGGTTGGGGAAGTGTCGAGCCACAGACTTTTTGGTTTGACATACCCTGCCAACCGCCTACTAAGGTTGGTGACGAACTTGTGATTGTGAAATGGAACTGCGAAGGTAAAGAAGATATTAAGATCGCGTTTGACATCGCGATCAGCGAGCCTGTCACTATGAAGCGCTGGCCTCTTGTCCAAACATTGGAGCAGATGAGTGAGCTTGTGGCTGGCATCGTAAACAGCTTTGAAAAAACATAGCCGATCGATGTCGCGGCCTTCCGCTCCACTCAAAGACCGCGCTTGCAATTAACCCGTCTGACCCTACTATAGGTCCCTCTTGCCGACCCGCGAGCGAGCGAAAACCTACTCCGCCAGCCCCAACTCCCCATACCCCAATCCCAGCTCCGCACACAGCGCTCTCACCACCAGCGCATGATCCTCCCTCTGCGGCAAACCTGACACCGTCACCGTGCCAATCATCCCCGCCCCTGCCACGCGAATCGGAAAACACCCTCCATGCGCCGCATAATCCCGCTCCGGCAGCGCATACTTTGCCATTAAATCCGTGTCCTTTGCCTTCAACTCCAACCCGATCGCATACGACGACCTCGCAAACTTGGTGACGGTATTCACCTTCCTCCGCACCCAGTCCGCGTTGTCCGGCGTGGTCCCTGCAAGCGCCGCATAAAACAACGGCTGCTCAAACCGCCGCACCTCCACCACGATCGGCAACCCATCCTGCGCACCCGCAGCCCGCAACCACGATCCCAGCCGCCACGCCGTATCCCAGTCAAAGCGCGCAAACACCAGCTCCCGCTCCTGCCGCGCAATCCGCTCCAGATCTTCCGCAATTCCCATGCGCTCTCCTTAAGTACAAACCCGCCTGCGCGGCTCGCGGCCACTTCGTGGCATGTTTTTGCTTTTGAAAAGATCACCCGCCACGAAGTGGCCGCCTCCCGCGCAGGGGGTCTTGCTTCTAAGTCAACAGCCCCAACAACCCAGCCTCATCCAGCACCTTCACCCCTAACTCCTGCGCCTTCTCCAGCTTTGACCCCGCCTCTTCCCCCGCGACCACATAACTCGTCTTCTTACTCACCGACCCAGCGACCTTCCCACCCGCGCTCTCGATCTTCTCCTTGGCCTGCTCGCGTGTCAGCGTCGGCAGCGTGCCTGTCAACACAAACGACAACCCGGCCAACTCCTCGGTCCGCTCACGCTTCTTCGCCGTAAACTGCAACCCGGCAGCCCTTAATTCCTCCACCAGCTTCCGATTCGGCTCCTCCGAGAAGAACTCCGCGATACTCGCCGAGACGCGCGGCCCTACCTCGTTCACGCGCTCCAGTTCTTCCTGCGTCGCGGCCATCAGCGCATCCATCGATCCGAACTCCTCCGCCAGCAGCTCCGCCGTGCGCTCCCCCACGAACCGGATCCCCAGTCCATACAGCACGCGATATAACGGCGCCGTGCGCGACTTCGCAATCTCCGCCAGCAGCGCGTCCGCGGTCTTCTTGCCGATCCGCTCCAGCGACAGCAGCTTCGCTTCATCGAGCAGGTAGATATCCGCCACCGAGTGCACCAGCCCGCGCTCGAGCAGCTGCATCACCACCGCCTCGCCCAGCCCCTCGATGTTCATCACGCCGCGCGAAGCAAAGTGCAGCAGCGAGCCCGCCACCCGCGCCGGGCACGTCGCATTCACGCACCGGTGGTCCGCCTCGCCCTCGCTGCGCTTCACCTCCGCGCCGCAAACCGGGCAGTGCTCCGGAAACACGAACGGCCGCGTTCCCCGCGGGTGATCCTTGTCCGTTCCGTCCGCGCCCACCACCTCCACGACCTTGGGAATCACATCGCCGCCGCGCTCCACGCGCACCGAGTCCCCGATCAGCAGCCCCAGCCGCTCGATCTCGTCCTCGTTGTGCAGCGTCGCGCGCGTCACCGTGATCCCGCCGATGCCCACCGGGCGCAGCACCGCCACCGGCGTCAGCTTGCCCGTGCGCCCCACCTGCACCTTGATGTCCTCCACCACGCTCACCGCGAAGCGCGACGCGAACTTGTACGCCACCGCCCACCGCGGTGCTTTGCCCGTGTACCCCAGTCGACGCTGCAGCCCGGTCTGGTCAAGCTTGATCACCACGCCATCGATCTCGTAGCCCAGCCCCGTCCGGTTCGCCTCGGCCTTCTCGATAAACGCGAGCAGCTTGTCGAACTCGCGAATTGCCTCGCGGTGCGGGTTCACGCGAAACCCCGCTGCCGTCAGCGCATCGAGCGCAGCACTCTGTGTCGGCAGCAGCGGCGCGCCTTCCGGGTCCAGCAGAAAGTAGCCGTAAAAATCCAGCCGCCGCTGCGCCACCACGTTCGGCTCCAGCGTGCGAATCGTCCCTGCCGCCGCATTGCGCGGGTTCGCCGCCGGCGCCTGCCCCAGTGACTCGCGCTCCTCGTTCATCGCCAGAAACCCGGCGAGCGGCATCACCACCTCGCCCCGCACCTCAAACCGCTCCGGCAGCCCCGCCTTCTCGCGCTGCTTCGCACTGATCACCAGTGGCACCGACTTGATCGTGCGCACATTGCTCGTCACGTCCTCGCCCACCGACCCATCCCCACGCGTCAGCCCGCGCAAAAGCCGCACCGCGCCGCCTTCTTCCTGCCCCTCCTCACCCGGCCCAAAGTGCAGCGCCATCGACAAGCCATCCAGCTTGTACTCGCACACATAACTCACATCCGCGCTCGGCCCCGCCAGCTCCCGCGCGCGCCGGTCCCACTCCCGCAGCTCCGCCTCGCTGTTCACGTTGTCCAGCGACAACATCGGCCGCGAGTGCGCCACCTTGCTGAACCCGTCCGCTGCCTTGCCGCCCACCCTCTGTGTCGGCGAGTCCGGCGTCACCCACTCTGGGTGCTCACCCTCCAGCCCCTGCAACTCGCGCATCAGCGCGTCATACTGCAGGTCGTCGATCTCCGGCGCGTCCATCACGTAGTACAGGTACTCGTGGTGTCGCAGCAGCTCGCGCAACGCGCCCACCCGCTCCTGCGCACTGTGCGTGTTTGTGTGTTTGTCGCTCCCCACCTGCTGTGCCGCCTTTGCCGCCGATTTCGCCACGGTCTTTTTCTCCTCGCCCATCCTACCGACTCCGACCCACTCTTTTGCCCCCGCTCCACGCGCGGGCAGTGCATCCTTAGAGGCACACACGATGGAACCCGTTACCCACTTCCTCACCGGCGCCTGCCTTGGCCGTTCCGGCTTCAACCGCCGCACCGCCTACGCCACCCTCACCATGTGCCTCGCCGCCGAGGCGCCCGACATCGACGTCCTCTTCTCGCTCGGCGGCCCTGTCACCGGCTTCGCCCACCACCGCGGCATCACCCACACCCTCGTCGGCGCACCCTTTATGGCCCTCGCCGTGGTCGGCGTCGTCTGGTGCCTCGCCGCCCTGGGCCGCCGCTTGGGCCGCAAGCCCCCCGCCCAACCCGTGCGCTGGCTGCTGCTCTTCTTTCTCGCGCTGCTGGCCGACTTCTCCCACCTGCTCCTCGACTTCACCAACAACTACGGCATCCGCCCCTTCGCGCCCTTCAACCCGCACTGGTACGCCTGGAGCATCGTCTTTATCTTCGAGCCGCTGCTGTTCGCCGCCCTGCTGCTCGCACTCGTGCTGCCCGCCTTGTTCGGCCTCATCGACAACGAGGTCCGCCGCGCCCCGCAATCGACTCCACGCAGTCCCGCATGGGCCATCGCCGCGCTCTGCTTCGTGGTGCTCCTCTACGCTGTGCGCTCCCACGAGCACACCCGCGCCATTGCCATGGTTCACGCCCAGCACGCAGCCGCCCGCGGCGACGACTCCGCCACTCCTCATGAGCCCCTGCTCCGCGTCGCCGCCGAGCCCGTCATGGTCAACCCCTTCACCTGGCACACCATCGCGGCAACCGCCACCACCCACCAGTCCGCCACCGCGCACACGCGTGAGGGCCTGCTTGACCCCGCGGAGGTCACAGCCATCCCGCGCCTCACCCCGGCCATCACCGCCGCGCGCGCCTCCTATCTCGGCCGCGTGTACGGCGATTGGTCCTCCTGGCCCGTGATCGAAGACATCGGCGACGCCCCACCGCCCGACAACCCCGAACCACTCCCGCCAGGCGCGCATACCGTGGTCTTCTCCGACCTGCGCTTTTCCCGCGCTGCCCTCGGCCCGCTCGCCTCCGACGCTCCGCCTCTGTCTGGCTATGTGGTGGTTGGCAGCGACGGCGCCATCCTTGCGCAATGGATCAACGGCCGCCGGCAGCGTTGATCCCCGATTGCACGCGGCTCATGGCCATCTAGCCTTGCCGCTGCCGCATCACACCCGCACGGAGCATATCGAAATGTCTAAGTTCATGTGGATTCTTGGTGTTACCTTCCTGGGCGCAACCGCCTATGTTCTGTATTCCAATCAGCTCACCCCGGGACCCCAATACGCCGGCGACGATGTGGATGAGTTCGGCAACAACATCGGAAGCTGGGGCACAAAGCAGCGAGTCACAGGTACCGGCAGCAAGCTCGGTGGCAAGCTCAAGCAGGGCTTCGGCAAGCTCACCGGCGACGAACAGACCGAGAGCGAAGGCTACGTCGACGAAGCCGTAGGCAACATCAAGGATGGCGTCGGCCAGGCCGCGCATGCAGTCTCCGACGCAGTCTCCAACCTCAAGAGCTAGGCTTCGTCGCGCTTGTCACACCAGTCGTAGCCCGGCGGGCTGTTCCCCACAGCCTGCCTTCACTCCCGCTCCCCCCGAGATCCTCCATGCCCTTGCAAGACCGTGTGACTCCGAGCACGACCCATACCTTCCTTGACGACCTGTGGGACCCCCGCGTCGCGCGCGTGCTTTCCACGACGCTGATCTTTCTGATCGTTCTGGCCTTCGTGCACGCCGCGCGCGAAACCCTGACGCTGTTCCTGTTCGCGATCCTCTTCGCATACTTCCTGGCACCGCTGGTATCGCGTCTTGAGAAGCCCCTGCGTGGCCGTGGCCGCGCCATTCTCGTTGTGTATGCCGTCTTGATCGGCGTGCTCGTCGGCGTGGGCTTCATCGCCGGTCCGGCCATCGGCGACGAGAGCCGCGAGCTCACCATGAGCCTGCCATCTCTCCTGGATCGCCTCGGCTCCGGCCAGCTCATCCAGCAGTTCGGCCAGGCGCATCATTTGCGTCCCGCCGTGGTCAACCAGATCCAGGGTTTCCTGGTCAGCCATCGCACCGACATCCTCGGCTATGGCAAGGTCATCGGCTCCAAGATCGCCGAACCCGCCCAGCACATCTGGTGGCTGATCCTGATCCCCATCCTTAGCATCTTTTTCCTGCGGCAGGGAGAGGAGATCGCGCAAGGCGTCATCTCGCTGGGGCGCTCACGCGACGAGCGCACCTTCATCGAAGGTTTTGTCACCGACATCAATGTCATGCTCGGCTCCTACATCCGCGCGCAGATCATCCTGGCCTGCCTCACCCTCGTCGCCTACACGGTTGTGCTCAGCGTGCTGCGCGTTCCCTACGCCTTCATCCTTGGCCCGGTTGCGGGTTTCCTCGAGTTCATCCCGGTCGTCGGTCCCGCTGTCGGTTCTGCCGGCATCGTGGTCATCGCGATCCTTTCCGGCTACCCGCACGCCATCTGGCTGGTGCTGTTTCTGGGCATCTGGCGCCTCGTGCAGGACTACATCAGCGCCCCCCGCATCATGGGCAAGTCGCTCGAGATCAACCCCCTCCTGCAAATCTTCTCCGTGCTGGTCGGCGGCGAAGCAGCCGGTGTCGTGGGCGCCCTGATTGCCGTGCCGGTCACGGCCACCTTGCGCATCCTCGCCAAGCGTATCCGCATGCATCGCGCTCCTGAAGCCCCGGAGTCCAATCTCGTCGGCCCCACTGGCAGCGCCACCAATACCGCAGCCACTGCAACCATCATCCGCCCCTCCGCCTGACCACCAGGCATCAGGCAGTCAGCAGAAAAGGCGGCCCACGGGTCGCCTTTTCTATGCACCCTCACCACCGCGTGCGCCCCGTGTCTCGCTTCGGAGACGTGGGCGACGCAACGGCCCGCACCCCCAACCGAGCGACCCGGGCACACACAACCTTACCGTTCTCCACTCCCAACTAAGTGCCGGTACTTACTCGCCCCACCCGCTCGCTAAGTGGACCAGCGTTCCCACAATCCTCCTTTCCGCCCAGGCAACGTGGTATCCACGCTTGACCCGCCCCCTCTAACCCCGGACAATGGAAGGTGCCACTTCTGGAGCTGCCATGTTACCCGTAATCCTTCTTCTCGCTGCTTTCTGCAGCCACGTGCTGCCCCATCCCTGGTGGAACTTCACCGCCGTGGGTGCGTCGCTGCTCGTCTGGGGTGGCCGCCGACCCGCGCGTCTCTTCTGGCCTTCCGCCCTCCTGCCCGTCGCGCTGCTCGCCGCGGGCGACTACTACCTCACACGCGTCGTTTATGGCTTCCCATTCCACCTCAACAGCTACCTGCTTACCTGGGCCTGGTATGCACTGGTGATCGTGCTTGGCTACCTTCTGCTGCGCGGCCGTCCCGGCTTTGCGCGCGTCGCCGGTTCTGCCGTGCTCGCTTCGACCTCGTTCTTCGCGGTCAGCAACTATGCTGTCTGGGCTGCGCCCGGCTCCTGGTACCCGCACACGCTGGCCGGGCTTGAGGCCTGCTACACCCTGGCCCTTCCGTTCTATCGCAACGACCTGCTCTCCACCCTGGTCGTCGTGGGCGCAGTCTTCGGCTTGCCGGCGCTGGTCGCTCGGACCGCGCACACCCCCGCCACCCCCACCCGGGCTTAGGCGGTGCCCGGCAGGGTCATCCCGTGACCCTGCCGGGCCGGTCGTGTCTCACCCCGCAGCGGCGTGCACCCCGCCGCTTGCCACCCTACCCCATCATGCGTTCGATGCAGGGCGCCACTATACGCCCTGGCGCGGCAATCCTGTGCAGCGCATAAATATGCACCGCCCGAAATGACTCACCCAGTGCTCATCCGTTATTTTCTGCATACTTATGCACCAACCTCGAAAAAGGTGCATAAGTATGAATTCGCGTTGTTTAAAGCAACGCGCCAAAACGGGCTCATTTGCGCACATTTTTGGCCACATTTGCGCCTGTTTTGCGCCTTCTTGACTGCACCATGTGAAGTGCATATCCAGCAGGCTTGCAGCAGCCCTCGGAAACCTCTCGCCGTCCGCAAGCCGCGTCCTGGTTCCGGGTCGCACAAAGCTTGAATCAAGGTTTCCGCCACAGCCTCATTGGAAACCGTGGTTGTTGCAAAGAGCGGGCGGCTGCTTCCGCAAACCGCGCTCACTCCACTAGGGACATTCGCAGCGAGGCACCAGCACCGGCACGGCTGCCGGCTGTGCGCCTACCGCGCTCGCATCGCCCCGCCCAACATCGTCGCCAGACGCAAGCGGTTGATAGTAGCGCGCCTCTGGCTCAGCGCAACCCATACACAGCCGCTGTCCGTCCCGCTCCACCCAGCGCTCGTATGAGATACCCTCTCCGCACTGCGAGCACGCCACCCGCTCGCCCTTGTACCCCGGAAACTCCTTGGCATCGATCCGCACCGCGACCCACTCCTCCAGGAACAGGTCCGCATCCGGCATCTCGCGATACGCCCGCATCTGCTGCTGATTCTTGTTCTCGATCTCCGGGTAAAGCTCGCGCGCCTTCTGCTTCGAGGTCTCGGTAGCCACGATGCGCAGGGCCCTGCCGTCCGCCAGGTCCACAAACGTTGCGGCCATCTTGCCCCAGTCGCGCAGCTTCAGCGCACGCTTGCCCACGCGGCAGCCCGTCACCACGCCAATCGCGTCGGTGGCGCAGCGATCAATCTCGATGAAGCACACCAGCCGCTTGCGGTCGCGTCCACGCGGTTCTTCGATGCCCAGCCGCGCACATCCCAGCATCGCCATGCGCACGCCCAGGATCTGCCCCGCGCACAGGTGTCCATGGGCCTTTTCCGCATCTGCCAACAACAGTTCCATCGCTTCCATATGTTGATGGTAAATTGCGGCCTTCGCGCCTGCGTGTTCGCAACCAGTCTCAGTAATGGAAGATCAAATCGGATGCCGCGGTGAACTGACTGCTGCGCGCGCCGTTGTTGTACGCAGCCCGGTCCCACGATTGATCAAAACGCACCTCGGGCCGCAACTGCACGGTGGATCCAAACCAGTGCGTCCAGCTCAGCGTGTTCTCCGAGTAGCGCGTGGCCACTCCCGTGCGCTGCCCCTTCTTGTCATTCAGAAAGTCCGAGCGAAACGACACGTAGTCGTGCGGCGAGAACTCCCGCTGCACATAGTTGGCCAGCGCATACTCCGGCGCAAAACAACGCTGCGCGCCTGGTCGGCACGCCGCTCCGTTGGTTCCTTTCTCCGGTGCGATCGAACCCCCGGCCGCCGGCACGTCCCGCTCCGACATCGAGTACGCTTCCGTCGCCATGTGCACCGACTTTGAGAACCGGTGATACCACGTCGCGTCGTACTGCTGCATGTTGTTGTATGCGTACTCTCCGTCGTTGATGCCATTCGCACACGCGTAGATGTTGTCGTTCACCGAGTGCGTCGTATAACTCACACACGCGTCCAGCGACGGCTTCGCGTCGCGTGTCCATGGCGCCACGTCATGCGACGCGGTAAGTCCCAGCTGCACAAGCCACCGGTCTGAAAGCTTGATCGTCGCCAGGATGCCGGTATCGGTAAAAGGGTCCACCGCGTACAACAGTGAGTGCGAAAACACGTAGTTGTTCGGGGCCAGCTGCGCCTCGATCCCCGGGATGGAAATGAACCGGCCCGCGCGCACGTTCATTCCCTGTGCCACGTGCGGAAAATACACATCCACATACTCGAGCGCTGGGTCAAATCCATACTGATGGTGATCGTCCAGCAGTTGCTGCGACAGGTAGCCCTTGTCGGTTGTGTAGCGATAATCCGTGCCGTACAGCGCCGTCAGGTGATAGCCCCAGTCCACGTGTGCGCGCTGCACCGTGTCCGGCAATCGCTCCACGTACAACACGAACTGGTTCAGCTCGAAACGGTTTGCGTATGGATCATTCGCCACCGGCGCATTGGAGTCCGACGAGGTGCTTCCATTCACCGTCGGCTCTACCCATCCATACGCCTTGGTTCTCGAACGTGCTCCGTTGATCGCCGTCATCAGGGGATAACTCTGCGTGTCCGGCTCGCCGATCGTCGGTGAGCCTCCATACGACCAGTCGGAGCTTGGAAACGGCGGGGAGTCCAGCGGCGACGGCGCCCCTCGTCGCGCCGGTGCAGGCGCAGCAGCCACGCTCGTTGAAGGATGCCAGTCTGCTTTGTAATACGCCGCCCATCGTGCAAAGAACCCCGCGCGTGCGGGTGAGGCAAACGAAGCTACGGAAGTCGACGAATCCCTAGGCGCGGTCGGCAATGCGCCACCGCCGCTGCTCTCTCGCGACGCAGGCATCGTACCGGTTTGCGCGTGTACCGTGCCTGACGTTACAGCAGCAGCGCTCATCACGCAGACGATCCAACAGCAATGGCAAAAGCGCATGCATCAATAGATGCGCAGCGCCCCGGTTTGCGCGGGATGGCAAACTCTCCAGCGGGATGAAAAGATACGCATGAAACAGGGAACCGGGTCCAGCCGAATGGAGGCACATCCTCCTTCGCGTTCGAAGCCCCACCCACAACACGGTCGCGCGAACACAGCGCCTACCCGCACCATGCGAAAGCCGCCGTCTATGGCGTTTTATCCCCTGGTGCCGTCGGCTCAATTGCATCGCCGCCTTCGGCCAGCACCGCCGAGGCACCCACCAGGTCAAACGAAGCAGGCTGCGCCCCGGTAGCCTGGAAGGTGATGCGCAGCGGATCCCGCTGCCACGTCGCAGGCTCGCAGGCCGCCGCCGTGTGCGGCGCGGCTCCGTCCCATGGCGCAAGCTTGCGAACCACCAGCGGTTTCCTCGCTGCTACCTGTGCTACCACCGCATACAGTTGTTTCCCCGTCGAGGTCAGCCCGCAATACGCCGCATAGTCGCGAAACCAGCTCACCTCGGAAACAGCCGGATCATAGTCGGGCAGCTTCAACGGCACCATGTGACCGGCGGTGCGATCGATCAGCAGCCACGGCCCCTTCTGCCACACCCAGTGCTCATTCTTGTCGGTCGGCAGCGCGTCGTTGATGCGCAGCGCACGTCGCACCGCGAACGATCGGTCCGTGACGTCATGTGCCTCGCCGGTGGTCCACTCCTTGACGCGCCCATCCACCACCAGCGGGCGAAGCTTCAACTCGCTTTCACCCGCCCGCGCGCCCGCAGGGTCGCCTTCGCGCGAGTACGGCACCTTCTTCGCTCCGCCCAGCACCACCGAATGCACCCGGGGCGGTTTCGCTGGCTTGGGCTTTTTTGCGTCCGGGTCTTTCTCCCCATGCATCACGCCGGGGATCGCAAGCAGGGCACCGATCAGCAACAACAGCACGAGGGCACCGCCGGCGCCGCGCCATGCGCGCATGGCGCCGCCTACAGGCGGCCTGGGGCAGAACAGGTTTGTGGGAAACATGCCCACACATTACGACCACATCCACGCCGGCGCCATCTCTTTACCGCGTCCGCGTATTACTGAGGTGATCCACCTGCGCACGCCACCCATCGTGCTGCGTACCAAAGTGCATCTACTCGCCAGCAGGAAGAGCGACGCTGAGGCCGTACCCGCCCAAGGTTGCGTCTAACTGACTGATGAAGCGACGTGACGTTCTCCGCGCCCTGGGCGCGCTCCCCGCTCTTGCCGCCACGCCGGCATTCCTCCTGCAAACGGGATGCAACCACAATCCGCATGAGCAGGCGCGCCGCTTGCCCACACAGCCGCGCATGCCTGCATCCCCTGTTAAAAATCAACCGACAAACTTCGACAGCCACGCGCACACGTTGCTCGATGAGGTGACAGAGCGGTGTGCGCACTACTTCATCGAGCGCGCGCACAAGGACACAGGCATCGTGTTTGATCGTGCGCCGGCAAACGGAAGCGGCGCCGGCCTTCAATACACAACGGGCTCCATCGCCGCCACCGGCTTCGGCCTGAGTGTGCTTTGCGTCGCGGCACAGCACGGCTATCTTGCACCCGCTGCCTGCGAGCAGCGCATCGCGCAGACGCTCGCCTTCATCGCGCACCAGGTGCAGCATGAGCACGGTTTTCTGCCGCACTACCTGCATGCCGCTACCGGTGTTGCTGCCGCGAACTCGGAGTTCTCCTCGATCGACACTGCGTTGCTGATTGCCGGTGCGCTGCATGCTCGCCAGTTCCTCAACTCGGCCAGGGTGGATGCACTGGTTGCCACCATCTACGAGCGAGTCGATTGGTCGTGGATGCTCAATGGCTACCCGCAACAACGCACTCGCGCACATGGTGCGCCTGCAACGCTTTCCATGGGCTGGCTTCCTGGTTCCGGCTTTCTCGAGGCACGCTGGGACTCGTACTCCGAATGCATGCTGATGTACCTGCTCGCGATCGGCTCCCCGTCCCATCCCATTCCCGCAGGGGTATGGCAGGGCATTCAGCGCAACACCTTCGACTATGGAGGCATTCGCTTCATCTCGAGCTTTGGCGCGCTCTTTATTCACCAATATCTGCACATCTGGACCGACCTGCGCGGCCTCGGTGACGGGCACTCCAATTACTTCGAGAACTCCGTTGCCGCCGTGCGCGCCCACAAAACCTGGTGCATGCTGCAACATGGACGCTACCCCTGGGTCGATGAACGGGTCTGGGGCTTCTCCGCTTCTGACACGGCTCAGCACGCATATGCCGCATGGGCGGCGCCACCGGTTGTCGGCGACTGGGATGGCACGCTCGCCCCCCATGCAGCCGGCGGCTCGCTTGCACTTCTGCCAGAGGAGTCCATCGTAGTACTCAAAGCAATGCGGGAACATCATCCGCCATGCTTTCAGCGCTACGGTTTCGTCAATGCCTTTCTTCCCGGCGGGGAGGGCCGTGCAGACTGGTTCGATTCAGACGTGATTGCGTCTGACCTCGCGCTCACGATGCTCATGGCCGAGAATCAGCGAGGCGGCACCGTGCGCTCGCTCTCGATGCGCAATCCGGAGCTGCTTCACGCGATCCACGCGGTGGGCTTTCATCGGCTTGAAACCTGACCCGCAGTCGCCTGGCACGGGACCGTGGCCGTCTTGAACTGCTAGCCTGAAAGCGCAAAGGAAGCTCACGCCATGGACAATGAAGACAGCCTCATCTTCGTTTCGATCGCTGCCTATCGGGATCTGCAGTTGGTGCCCACAGTGGAGGATTGCCTGCAGAAAGCCAGCAATCCTGAGTTGCTGCGCTTCGGCGTCTGTTGGCAGCATGGGCCGGACGAACCGGCCTTTCCCTATAGCGACGATCCCCGCTTTCGAGTGCTCGATGTGGACTGGCGAGAGAGCCAGGGCGCCTGCTGGGCGCGCGCCGAAATCATGAAGCTGTGGCAGGGCGAAGACTGGTTCCTGCAAATTGATTCACACTGCCGCTTCGCCACGCACTGGGACACGCGGCTGCTCGAGGAGATGGTGCAAACGAACAGCGAGCGCCCCATCCTCACGACGTACGCCGCTCCCTTTGTTCCCGGCAGGCAGGAAGTACTGGCGGGCAGCCCGCTCATGATCGCATTTCAGTCCTTCACTTCGGACGGTCTCCCCAAGCTCAAGCCGGCAGAGTTCCCGGCAGGAGAGAAGCCTTCTGCACCCGTGCGGGCGCGCTTTCTCTCTGCGGGCTTCTTGTTCACCCTGGGCCTCTTCGTGGAAGAAGTACCCTATGATCCGGAGCTGTACTTCATGGGAGAAGAATCGTCCATGACGGTGCGCGCGTTCACTACTGGCTACGACCTGTTCCACCCGCATGAGTCGCTGGTATGGCATGACTACCTGCGCAACGATGCGCGCAAGCACTGGGGCGATCACAACGAAGAGAACTTTGCAGCGAACACGGTAGGCAGCCGATGGAGCGACAGAGACAAGCGCAGCAGAAACAAGGTGCAGCTGCTTCTACGGGGCAACCCAGTCGACAGCTTCGGCCTGGGCACAAAGCGCTCGCTTGCCGACTATGAGCAGTACGCCGGACTTTCGTTCAGGCTCTGCAAGGCGCAACTGCCCACTGTGCGCGGGCTGGAGCCGCCAAATGCGGAGCCGCCTGTCGACTGGGCCGAACGCATCCTTCCGTGGATCGCCAAGGTGACGGTGCCACGAAATGCACTGCCCGCGGGCGCGCTGGATGATCCAGCTTTCTGGTATCTCGGCATCCTGGATGATCAAGGGTACGAGATTACCCGCGTGGATCTTGAAGCGGAGAAGCTTGTACCTTTGCGTGGCGACAGCGAAGAGCTGGTGCTTTTTTGCGAGTTCCTGTCGGAAACCTCGCCGCAACGCTGGACCCTGTGGCCGCTTAGTCGATCCAGGGGATGGCTCGACAGGCTGGAAGGGAAGCTGCCACCTGAAGACTGTGCAGTGCTGGAGGAAGAGGCCTGAGCGCTCGCAGGCACCAGGCCTCTCAAAGGTGTCGTATCGCTTGTCTCCCTGCTTCGGGGAGCTCGCGCGTATGGCGCTGAGTGGCTACTTGTGGAAGTGCATGCAGACCGGGGTGTTGGTGTACAAGCCGAAATAGTAGTTGCTGCCCTGGTACTGTCCTGCCGCGGCGATTGGAACCTCGTACGTGCCAGAAAGCGCGGGCGAGAAGAGCGTGACAGAAGACCACGTCCCCTGGACCTGCTCGTAGAAACCGAGCATGGCCGGGCTGGTGTACGTTTGCTGGGCCACGTTCCACGAGTTCACTTCGTTCCAGGTGAAGACGTACACGTCGCCATTCGACGCCGTGAGCGCCACCTGCCGCGCCGTGCCCGGCAACCCTACTTCAATCGCCTTCACGACCACCGGGTTGGAAGCACGATCCCTGGGCAGCACCGTATTCAGGTTGTGGATGTAGGTCGCAGCCAGCTTCGGGCCGCCATCGTCATAGTGGAAGAGACCATAGTACTGTCCTGCGTAGGCATCCAGTAGTTCATACAGGTAGATAGACGAGTAACCATCCGCTGCCGCGTCCATAATGCCGTTCAACGTCATGTCCGCCTGGGCAAATTCGTTGACGCCATCTCCACCATCCGGAACACTGCGATAGCCGAACTCGGTGATCGCTTTTGCCGTGGGATTGCCGCTGTAGAGATAAGTCATGTTTTCTTCAAACGTGGCTTCGGGCTCCGCACCTTGCTTCGGATAGGGATGGATGTTCGCCTGGTCGAAGGATCCCGGAGAGACAGCTGGATGCAGGTTTAAGCCCGTAAAGTCGAGTACGGGCACACTCTTGCCCAGCCCCGCATCGGCCTTGGTCGCGCTGTATGTGCCGGTCTGCATTGCTTGTGCTTCCGCTTCGGTCACGCCGGCTTCGTTGTTGATCTCGTTCAAGCCTTCGACTGAGGTAACACTGCCCGCCTTGTGCTGCAGCAGGGTGTCGACCGCCTGCATGTTCAGGGGGAGTGCGCACGCGGCGGTTGAGTTGGAGGGATTGCCGCACTCAGGCCCCTGCGTGGAAATAATCATGTCGGCGAAGATGCCATTATCCAGGAGATACTCGATATCCGGAAAGTAAAGCCCGGCGGTATAGCCCGGCGAGTTCACTCCATCGCGAATATGTGTAATGCCCAGATATTGAAGATCGGAGAGTACCTGCTTGTAGTTCGAGTACAGGCCATCTCCATACTCCATGTGAACGTTGACGCCCTGCATGCTTTCAAACTGACTCAGCGGCATGCTCGGCAGGGTTTGTGTTGTGTACTGGCCAAGAGCGCCAGTAGCAGTGCATAGAAGCGCGGCGACAAGAGGTACTTTCATTCCCTCTTTGTACTGAGCGCAAAATCATGCAGGAAGATTACGGTCGGCACATGCACACACGAATCCACCCCAAGGTACCGTGCTTCGGGAAAGTGTCTAACTCGTGGCAGTGCGGGTAGGTAATATTTGCCTACCATGTCATTCCTACATGTGTAGACCTCTGCACGCATAAGTACAGCGAGGCTAGGCTGCTGCCGTGTACTTAGCCCTGTAAACACTGCGTGCACCGCATTCGATGAAAGTGTCGAAAGCAAACCACAAACCTGGCGGCGACAAACAACAAATGCCACCGAGTAGGTGGCATTTGTGTCAGGTACTGCGAAGCACTTAGAAGCCGAACTGCACCGACGCTGCATACACACGAGGTAGTCCGAGGAACGCCGTGTTGCTGCTTGCGTTAGTGCCCGTGATATCTCCAGGTCCAATCGTTGAGTAATAGTGTTCGTTGGTGACGTTGTTCGCCGTGACTCTCCAAATCGATGCTTTGCCGAAGATTCGTTCTTCATAGCGCAGCCCGAAGTCGAAGGTGTTGTAGCCGTCCGTGTAGTGCAGGTTGGCATCATCCTGCGGACGCCTGCCCACGAACTGCCAGTTTCCGGTCACGACAAGGTTCGCGAGCTTCGGCAAGCGGTACTCGCTCAGCACGTTGGTCTTATAGTCAGGCGTGCCCACAAAGCGCTTGCCGTTGGTCGCCGCGATGCCCGTGTCGTTGAGGCGCGGGTTCAGCGCCTGGAAGCCGCCGTCCACCAGCCAGCGATGAAAAAGCGTGCCCTGCGCCTGTATCTCGGCCCCGTAGTTCACCTGCAGGCCAGTGATCTCGAAGACGTTTGCCGCATTTGTGTTCGCGAACGGCCGCTGGATCCGGAACAGGTCTGTCGTCAGGTTGATGCCGGCAGCCTGGCTCTTGAACCCGACCTCCCACTCCTTGCTGCGGTACGGCGCGAGCGCCTGGTTCTTGTTGACCGCGCCACCCGGTGCGACGTCTCCCTGTTGCAGGCTGCTCGCAAAAGTTCCATAGAAGGTGGTCGCGGCAGTCGGCTTGTACAGCACGCTTGCCGACGGACTGATCCCGTTCTTGTTGGACCCGCTGGCACGCACCTGGCCGGGATAGGTGTTGTTATCCACGCCGATCCAGTCCTGGCTTGCCGCAAGCCGGACAATGAAGTGCCTGGGCAGCGTCAGCATATCGCCGAGATTGAAGCCCTGCTGATGCATCACGGCGGACTGGTACTCGTTCGAGTTCTGATAGATGCCGTGGACCGGGAATGGGTAAACGCGCGGAGCTGCAAAGCTGGCAGTGCCCAGTGTCAGGTTCGCTGCCGGCGGCAGGGTGCCATTCGAGTACTGCACCAAGCTGTAGCCTTCGCTGCCCACAACAACGTCCTGCGTGATCCCCCACTTGCGCACGGTACCCGTGATGTAGCCAAGATCGCTTGCAATGCCGAAGCGCGGCGCGAAGCTGTCAGCAAGGGATGTGCTGTAATTGCCCGTGTTGCTGGTGATGTTGTTCACGCCCGTCGAGATAAACCGCTCGACGTTCTGCCACAGACCGCCGGCCATCGCATGCCAGTCCGGAGAAAAGTCGTGCAGTACGCGCGCGCTTGCGCTTTGCGTGGTGAGGTTCACACCTGCATAGCGCTGTCCAAAACCAACCACGGTTGGGTCAGGCGCGGCAGGCAGGATGAAGGTGGGTGTGACACCGTTCACCTTTGCCGCAGCGTTGTTAAGTCCGTAAGTGAACCAGCCCGGGTATCCGCGCTCAACTATGTCGTAGACGCTGTAGTGCGCGTCCAAAGTGGTTCTGTCGGTTGGCTTTACATCGAAGGCGAACTCGGCAAGCCTGCGGCGCAGAAAGCTTCCGTCCACATACGATGCACCCTCGCCAATCAGCAGGTTGGAGCGATAGCCGAAGATCTTGTGCGGGCCAAGGCGGCCTCCGAAGTCTCCGTACACCGTGCCGATCGTCTTGTTGTCGTAGTCGAGAGAGATATTATTCGTGCGCTCGTCGGTGGGCCGCTTCAGCACGAAGTTGAACATGCCAGATGGGTTGGCCGGTCCATACATCGAGGCACCCAGCCCGTTTTCTACTTCGAGCTGGTCGTACTGTTCCATCGCGTTGGCGCCCGTGATGTCGATCGCGAGTCCATCCATGCGCGTGTTCTGCGCGACACTGCCCTGGATCCCGCGTGTCTCCGGCCGCAGGATCTGGTCGCCCTGCTGCTCCTGAAAGGCCACCAGCGGCAGATACTTGATGGCATCCCGAAGGCTGCGCGCCTGGGTATTCGCAATTTCCTCACTCGGCAACACAGTCACGGTGTAGGGCAGGTTCACGATGGGCGCATTGCCCATCACTCCCGTTTGCATCCTGTCTACGAAGTAGCCGTTCTCTGCCGTGCCCAGGACATTGCCGGATACCGTCACCGTCGTGTTGGCATTGCCGAGCGCCAGGGCCACATCCTGCGACATGCTTCGGCCCGCTGCAATGTTGAGCGAAGACACGGTCACGTTGGAGAATCCATCCTTGCGGACCATCAGCTGGTAAGTTCCCGACGCTACGCCTGAAAACGTGTAGGTCCCGGTGGCTGCGGTCAATGTGGACTGCACCGTTTTGCCCGAACCATCGACCAGCGTCACAGTGGCTCCGCCGACCACGGACTGATCCGGGTCCCGAACCACTCCGCTCAGGGTTGCGGTTTGTGCCTGCGCTTCCATCGCGGCAAGCATCAGGATGGGCGCGCAAACAAATACGAAGCGAGCCGAGGAGGGGCGACCGGGTCGACGAAATGGGGACATGAGATTCCTTTAGCCTGCTGCGGTCGCACCGTAGACATGGCCAGTTCGAGTAATGGACTGAAAGAAAAGGAGCCGCGCGTGGCTGGCTTGCAGGGACGATGTAACCCCCAGCTATGGGATCCCGGCTGGCACACGCCACGTACAAAGCTCTGTACAGGCGTCCTGGCGGTCGTCAAGGGAACCATCCAGCTATATCAACTTTAACGGGCTAGAAGCGATGCGTCAATGCGCAGGAAGCCGCACTCGTGGCTCGGCAGGATCGACTTCGGAGCGCTCCAGCCGCGGGCAGTCTGCCACTGCGGTACGCTTGTTGCCCGTCTATAAAACCTTGCCGGAAAGCCTTGCGGGTAAACTTCCACGTATGAAGACGTGGGGCGCAAGCCTGGTTACCAGCTTTGTTTTGTTTGCCGGAGCACTCAGCGGCTCTGCCCAGGACGCACCGAGCACGCTGCTGTTCCAGACAGACCACGCCTGGTCGCCAAGAACCAACATCGGTGCCGACACTGTTCTCGTCTATGGCATCGACCCAACGCTCGCGCAGCGCATCAGGACATGGCAGGCGCACGGCTACAGAACAGCCGTGATGACCGGAGTGGCCTGGGGCCGGTATGCACCCTACCTGCGCGGCGACTTCGACGGCAAAGAGCATTGGGACGAAACGCAGCAGGAGAAAAGTGGCAAGCTCATCCTGCATAGCGGGCGAGAGGTGCCTTACATTGCACCGAGCGAAGCGTACGGTCGCTACCTGTCGAGTGGCGTGCTTGCGGCACTCGATGCTGGTGCACAAGCCGTGTACCTTGAAGAGCCCGAGTTCTGGGCAGATGCCGGCTGGAGCGACAGCTTTAAACGCTCTTGGGCGGAGCACTATCACACAGCGTGGCAGGCGCCCGACAGTTCGCCCGAGGCACAGTACCGCGCATCGGAGCTGAAGTACTTCCTATATCGCCGCACCCTGCAGCAGGTCTTTGATGCTGTGCGCGCTTACGGCAAGGCGCACAACCGGGTCATCCCCTGCTATGTGGCCACGCATTCCCTGCTGAACTATGCGCAGTGGCATATTGTGAGTCCCGAGTCCTCGCTGCTAGGTGCCGGCGTGGATGGATTCATCGCGCAGGTGTGGACGGGCACTGCCCGCGCGCCCAACGTGTACAACGGCGTCGCCGGCGAGCGCACCTTCGAGACTGCTTTTCTTGAGTACGGCGCACTCCAGAACATTGCCCGCTCATCCGGCAAGCCGATCTGGTACCTCAATGATCCCATCGAGGACAACCCCAATCACTCGTGGACCGACTACCAGCAGAACTGGGAAAGCACCTTGACGGCTTCTCTGCTGCAATCAGCGGTGGCACGCTACGAGGTGCTGCCGTGGCCGAACCGCATCTTCGACCGGACTGCACTGTACGCCTCCGCCGAGCCGACCTCGTCTCAACCTGCCCCGCCGAAGACGCCGATTCCTCCCGCCTATGCAACCGAACTGCAGGCCGTCTTTCATGCGTTGGGCGACATGGGGAAGTACAGCGATGCGCACTGGGAGCAGGCGGGCACGATGGGCCTCGGCGTACTGGTCTCGGATACGTTGATGTTCCAGCGCGCAGAGCCGCAGCCGTCCGATCCCGACCTCAGCAACTTCTATGGCCTTGCCATGCCTTTGCTCAAGCGCGGCATGCCCGTGGAGCCAGTCGCCATGGAAGACACTTCTGTCGGCGCCGCATCCACAAAGGCCCTTGCTCCATACCGCATGCTGCTGCTCACCTACGAAGGACAGAAACCTCCCTCTGCGGCGTTTCACGCGTCGCTTGCCCAATGGGTGCGGGCCGGTGGTGTCCTGCTTGTCGTGGACAACGACCACGATCCGTACAACAAGGTCGAGGGGTGGTGGAACACGGGCGCGCTGCACTACGCCACACCGCGTGCGCACTTATTTGAATTGCTCGGCCTTGCTCCTGATCCCGTGGGTGCGCAGCATGTGGGCAAAGGCATCGTGCTCTACTCTCCGCAGAGCCCCACCGCCATGGCATACAGCGGCAGTGGCTCCGATGCTGTTCTCACCCTGGTTCACACGGCAGCGGCAGCAGGCAAGGTTGCACTGACCGCGAGCCCCGCCCTTGTGCTGCGTAGGGGGCCGTTTGTAGTCGCTGCAGGCTTATCGCAGGATGCAGGAAACAAGGTGGCGGCAGCACCATTGGCGACTTCCACCATTGTTCACGGTGACTTGGTCGACCTGTTTCGCGCCGGTCTGGACGAGAGCGGCGAGGCGACCATCGCACCGGGCAGGCGTGCCTTGTTTCTCGACGTGAGTTACTTCCCGGCTGGCCTGCCTGCTGTTCTTGCAGCATCCGCCAGGATCACCGGGGAGCATGCTACGGCTCACACTCTGGACTTTCGCGCGGATGGCATCGAGGACACCGATGCCGTGGTTCGCATCCTTGCAACAACGCTGCCTTCGCGCATCCTGGTCGACAACAAGCCGCTTGCGCCGGATCAGTACAGCCAGGGTGGCCGCACGTTGCTGCTGCGCTTCACCAATCGGGCAGAACCGCAGGCGGTGCGGATCGAATGGCCCGCGACCCCGTCGCCCGGGAAGTAGCCCCACTAGCCCTGCTGCGCCTGTTCTGCATGCCAGAAGGCGCGCAGGGTGAAGACAAAAAACAGGGCGAGCGCAAGCGTGACCAGGGGAAGCGGCCGGTAAAGCAAAAGCGTCTGGAGCCGGCCAGCGGCTTCCACCCTTGCGGGATGATCGAGCACGCGCCGCAGCAGCGGGTAGGCCGTCAGCACGCCGGCGGCAGCAGCAAGTGTAACCGCCATGGTAGCGAAACGGTGCCGGGTGCCCACTAGCATGGCGACCGCGGGAAAGATGAGCAGCAGCAGCCGGGTGTCATATTGCCGGTGGTACACGGGAAGCAGTGTAATGCAGGCCAGGCCCGCAATGGCCAGCAGATGCTTGTGCAGGCTGCCTCGCAAGGCTAGGACGGGCTGCAGCCACAGGGCAAGCAGCCCGGCCGTGAGGAGATAGGCGCCGGTGTGGTAGACGAGGGGATGACTCGAGAAGGTGCCGAAGATAGCCTGCGCGCTGACCAGATAGCCTGCCTGCGGGTTGGCTTGCACCGGCTCGTTCACGCCGCCCGGCCCCGAGTTGCCGTACAAGTTGCGGAGCAGGTCGTGCATCCAGAAACGGGACGACGCGTGCACGGAGCACCAGGTGCATCCCGCGACCACGACGAGACCGGTAAGCACCAGCGTGCGTCGCAGGATGACCCTTGCGCGCGGCCCGGCAAAGCCGAAATAAAGAACCAGCAGCAGCGCATCATGCGGCTTGAGGGCGAGCGCGACCGTAAAGCACAGCGTGGTAAGCCACGGCTGCCGCCCACGCAGAAAGCACCACAGGCCGATCACCAGGAGAGAAATAGCCACGGTCGAGACCTGGCCCTCCATCAGCAGGATGGTGCTGGTGACCACGAAGAACCCGAGGCACAGTACCGTGGAGCCTGAGTGAAACCGGCCGCAAAGGTCGGCCGTGAGCAGGCAGGCGACCGAGAACAGGCCGGCACAACCCCACAACCAGAGAGCCTGTGCCACGGGATAGGGAATAGCGGCCAGCGGAGCGAGCAGCGCGAGGGAAAAAGGCGGGTAGAGTGCCGAGTACGGCGCAAACACAATGGGATCGTCATTGATGCCGCCCGCCCTGAGATAGGCGATGCGGGTGTCTGTTTCGCTGTATGGGTTACAGCCGGTAAGCAGGCAGCGCGCGCTCGAGAAGGGCTGCTTGAAGTCGCGCTGATGGTCGGCCAGTCGCTCGTCGTGATAGCCCCGAGCCACAAAGAGCAGGCAACACAGCAGCATGAACGTGAACGCGGTGGCGCGAAACAGGCGCGTGCCGCTCTTCATCTGCAGGTCCGGTTCGCTTGTTGTTGTTGCAATCATCCTGCGCGTCCTGTCCTGTGGTGAGTGCTTCAGTCTAGTCCCCATGCCAGCTTTGCGCGTGGCAACGCAGGCTGCTATGAAGACGGGGGCTGTTGTGGAAATGTTGCCGGGAACGGAGCGGGTGTTTGGCCAGCCCTGAACGAGGAACCGCATGCAGGCATGGCAGGCCGCAGACCGGAAGTGCACAAGCGATGGCTTCTCGGGGGAATCGGCCTGCACGAAGCAGCTCGCCGCTTGACGGGGCAGTGCGTTTTCTGCGAATCCGGCAAGCCCGTTGCTTCTGCTCACGGGAGTGCATAGAGTGCTCGTAAGATTTGCTGCGCGGAGGAAGACAGTGTTGAAAGTGCTCGTGGCCGGTGCCTGCTCCTGTGTTGTTTCGTTGACCTGCTTTGTGCCCTGCCCGCTGCTGGCGCAGAGCGCGGTTCGTGCGCAGGCGGACCGTCAGCAGTGGTACCTGAACGCGGGCAAAATGACCTACGTGGTGGGTGTCAACGAGCAGGGCATTCTGCAAACGTTGTACTGGGGGCCCTTGCTGCGTGACGGGGCCGTAGTGCCTGTCGCCAGGAGCCTGCCGGAGCGAGCGTCTCAGTACCCACCCGCAGCAACCACGCCGCAGGAGTACCCGGCCTACGGCGCGGGCATCTTTCCAGAGACGGCGCTCAAGGTGAACTCGCTGAACGGTGACCGCACGCTGGTGCTGCACTACGAGTCC
Source organism: Acidipila sp. EB88 (assembly GCF_003858395.1). Lineage (GTDB taxonomy): Bacteria > Acidobacteriota > Terriglobia > Terriglobales > Acidobacteriaceae > EB88. Next base: position 1,906,876 of record NZ_QWEV01000005.1, read on the forward strand.
GCCAGGGTGGATGGAGCAAAGCTCGAGATCGTGCTGAAGGACACAGCGCAGCCACTGCGCGTGCACCTGTACTACCAGGCCTATGCCGAGGGAGTGCTGGCGCGCTGGTCGCGTATCGAGAACATCGGCAAGGGCAGCTTCGGCATCGAAAACGCGGCCTCGGCCACGTGGAATCTGCCGGCAGGCACCGGGTACTCGCATCGCTGGCTCACGGGCATGTGGGGTGGCGAGTTCCAGTTGAACGAGGAGCCGCTGAAGACAGGCAAGAGCGTGCAGGAGAGTCGCACGGGGCACACCTCGCACGAGGCTAACCCGTGGTTCTCGATCGGCAAGCAAGGGGAGACGACGGAGGAGACGGGCCCCGTGTGGTTTGGCGAGCTGGGCTGGAGCGGCAACTGGCAGATTGTCACCGAGTACACTTCGCTCGAGCAGCCGCGCGTCACGGGCGGCTACAACCCGTTCGACTTCCACTGGACGCTTGCCGCCGGTGCGTCGCTGGAGACGCCGAAGTTCTACGCGGGGTACACCGATGGAGGCGAAGGACAGGCATCGCGCATCCTGAGCCAGTTCCAGTTGCAGGAGATCCTGCCGAAGCGCGGAGAAGCGCGCGAAGCGAAGCCGCGGCCGATTATCTATAACTCGTGGGAAGCCACCGAGATGAACTTCACTGCCGACACGCAGATTGCCCTGGCCGAGCGCGCGGCCAAGGCAGGTGTGGAGCGGTTCGTGATTGACGATGGCTGGTTCGGCAAGCGCGACGACGACCATGCCGGGCTGGGTGACTGGACGGTGACGCCGAAGAAGTTTCCGCAAGGGCTCAAGCCGATCATTAATCGCGTGCATGCGCTGGGCATGGACTTTGGCATCTGGGTGGAGCCGGAGATGGTGAACCCGGACAGCGACCTGTATCGACAGCATCCTGACTGGGCCATGAACTTTCCTGACCGGCAGCGGACGGAGATGCGCAACCAGTTGATGCTGAACCTGGCGCGCACCGATGTGAAGGAGTGGATGTTCACCTGGCTCGACAAGCTGGTGAGCGAGAACGACATTGCATTTCTTAAGTGGGATTACAACCGCATCTGGTCGGAGCCGGGCTGGAACACGGCTCCCGGCTCAAGCCCGGAACATCCCAATCCGGATGCCGAGAAAGCGATCTATCTCCAGTCGATACGCAACCTGTACGAGGTGATCGACCGGCTGCGGGCCAAGCATCCGAAGTTGGAAATTGAGTCGTGCTCGAGCGGCGGCGGACGAGTGGATCTTGGCATCCTCGAGCGCACGGACGAGGTGTGGCCGAGCGACAATACGGACGCATTGGACCGGCAGGACATCCAGTGGGGCTACACGCAGGCGTACACGCCGCAGACCATGGTTGCGTGGGTAACGGATGTGCCGAGCATGGATCACCGCATGGTGCCTCTGCAATACCGCTTTGTGGTGGCGATGCAGGGCGCGCTGGGTATCGGCGCGAACCTGACGAAGTTTTCCGACGCGGACATGGCGCTGTCGGCGAAGCTGACGGAGTTCTACAAGACCGTTCGCACCACTGTGCAGCAGGGCAAGCTGTATCGGCTTGCATCGCCGCTTGCCGGCGACACGTCGCAGATGGAGTACGTGGCCGACGATGGCTCGCAGGCAGTGCTGCTGGCGTATGTGCACAGCCAGCGTTTCGCATTGCCCTACGCCGCTGTTCACCTGCGAGGGCTCGATCCGGATGCGATGTACCACGTGCACGCGCTGGACCCGGACAAGTATGCGGGCGAAGCCACCGTGTCGGGCTCTGTGCTGATGGGCGCCGGGGTAAACCTGAAACTGCGTGGCGACTACGACAGCACAGCAGTGGCGCTGGAGCGTGTGCGATGACCGCTCGTTCCAACGAGGAGCCTCGTCTCACGATTGCAGCAAGTGGTGAGTCTCAGGTGTAGAAGTTGTACGCGACAGCCCAGCAGAGAGTTTCTGTGCTTAATGAAGCGGCTGCCGGGAGCGCCCTCTACTTGCCGATGCAGAAGGTGGAAAAGATGAGGTGCAGCACAGTATCCGGAGTCGTTGCCCCGGTCAGGGTGTCGAGCGACTGCAGTGCCGAGTAGAGGTCGAGCAGGAAAACCTCGTGCGGTGTACCGGCTGCGTTGGCAGTGTGCGCGGACTCGAGCGCGGTGTGCGCCTGCTTCACCGCGGCGTGCTGCCGCCTGTTGGTAAGCAGCGGCGATTCACTGGTCACTGCGCTGTGACCAATCAGCATCGCCTGCATGCGATCCCGCAGCGGCTCGATTCCCTCTCCCGTCAGGGCAGAAGCGGCGAGCACCTCTGCCCAGGGAGCGTGCGCCTGCACCTCCGTGAGCGCGGCAGCCTCCTTCGCCCGGTCGCCTTGTAACAGGTCCCACTTGTTCAGGACCACCAGCAGTCGCCTGTCGCGCGCGGCACGTAGGAGTGCGAGATCCTCCGACTCGACCGGGTCTACACTGCTCAGGACCAGCATCACCAGCGTCGCGTCGGCAAAAGCCTCTCTCGACTTTTCAATGCCCAGGCGCTCTGCCTCGCTGGTGGCGTGCCGCAGGCCCGCGGTATCCACAAGTTCAATGGGGAAGCCGCCAAGCGAGATATGCTCATGCACCGTGTCACGCGTTGTGCCCGCTTCGGCGGTGACGATGGCGCGCTCGCGCGCGAGCAGTCGATTGAACAGGGAACTCTTGCCGGCATTGGGGCGCCCCACGATGGCTAGAGTCGCGCCATGTGTAAGCAGCCGCCCTTGTTCAAACGATCGCTCTAACTGGAGCAAGGGCTCTGTAATTGCCACCAACGTGGTGGCAATTACAGAAGATGCAAGTACGGGAGTGTCATCTTCTGCGAAATCTATGCCCGCTTCCAGCGATGCGATCAGCGCAATGAGCTCCTGCTTCAACGGGGCAACGCGCCGGGACAGGCTGCCGCCCAGCTGCTGCGCAGCGACCTGCGCCTGAAGCAGCGTTTGTGCGTCCACAAGGTCGCGCACGGCCTCGGCCTGCATCAGGTCAAGGCGGCCCGATAGAAAGGCGCGCTCGGTAAACTCACCCGGTTCAGCCAGGCGGGCGCCTGCCTGCATAAGGCGAAGCAGGATATGGTCAAGCAGCACCGGCGACCCATGCGCGGCTATCTCCACTATGTCTTCACCCGTGTACGAGTGGGGCGCCTCAAAGTAAGTCACGACAGCTTCATCGAGCTTCTGCTCTGTTTCTGGGTCCACCAGATAGCAGAAGCGAGCCCGCTGGTGCACAAACAGTGAGGACGACCCGCGCACCAGTGTGGCCGCAAGCGCGCACGCCGCGGTGCCACTGACACGGATGACGCCGATGCCGCCGCGTCCTGCTGGCGTGGCAATGGCCACGATGGTGTCGCGCACCGAATCTTCAGACACTGGCAGCATGCACAGCCCTCACGGTTGAAGCCAGCCGGTTCCGACGCCGTACATGCCCGCCACCGTGAACAAACACGCGCATGGCTGAATAGCTGCTGGCGAAGACGGCCTAGCGACGGCGGCCGGAGCCACCTGGTCGAACTCGGTTTCCACCCGTGGAGTAGGCGCGGCTCGAAGGCAGAGGTGTCGGCGGGGTGTACGTCGCGCGGTCGAAGTGCAGTGGATACACAACCAGCATGCGCTGGCTGCCTTCGCCCACTGAGCCCGTCTGTACATCGGGCAGATCGCGGAAAGCAAGGTGCAGCAGGCGCCGCTCCCCCGACGTCATGGGTGCAAACGCGTAAGGCTGCCCTGTACCTTGCACCTGCGTGGCTGCCGTCTGCGCCTTCAGTCGGAGGTCGCGTGCACGCAGTCCTTTGAAGTTTCCGGCGTCGAACGAAAGCTTGTCGTGCTCTTCGCTTTCAAGATGAATCAGCTTCGCGGCCAGGTGTTCCATGGCGCGCAGCAGTTCCCCGTTTCGCTCTACCAGCATCGGCGCATCGGGCCCATCGATCTCCACGTAGATCTCGCGTGCCTCGAAGCCGTCAGGGTCAGCGGCATCTGGGCCAGCGGTGATGCGGTAGCTCAGCCGCATGCCGCCACTCGTGGTCAGCAGCTTTAAAAAGCCGGAGATCGTTTCCGCAGCGGATTGGTAGTCGGCGATCGGCACAAGGCTAGTGTATCGAATACAGCACAAACAAAGAGGCCCTCGCCGGTAGCGAAGGCCTCTCGAGTCACAAATAGTACTGCGGTTATGCTTTGCGCGGGCTTACGATTTTTGCGTTGATCGTCTTGCCGTTCTTTTTCGCGGCTCGGCGCAACGCCAGTTCCCGCATCTCGCGGCCCATGGCGGTCTTGTTCATTCCCAGTTGGATCAGGATGCCGAGCAGGTTGGAAGCAGCCCAGTACAGCGCAAGACCTGCGCCAATGGACCAGGTCATGAAGCCGAAGACTGCAGGCATGGTAATCGCCATCATGCGCTGTTGCTGCGGGTCCACGCCGGGCGAGGGGGTAAGCCACTGCACCAGGAACATGGAGCCCACGAAGAAGATGGGCAGAAGGTGGATCGGATCGGGCGAGCTCAGGTCCGGCACCCAGAGCCAGTGCGCTTGGCGCAGCTCAATGACGTTGGAGAGCATGCGGTAGAAGGCAAACAGCAGCGGCCACTGGATGAGCATGGGCAGGCACGAGCCGAACATGTTCACGCCATTGTCCTTCTGCACCTTGAAGATTTCCTGGTTCATCTCCTGGCGCTTCGGGTCTGTGGCCTTGTACTGGGCGTAGCGCTTCTTGATGGCATCCATTTGCGGCTGGATCCGCTGCATCTTCATCGACGAACGCATCATGGCAATGCGTGTCGGCAGCGTTAGCAGGCTCAGCAGCACAGTCAGGATCAGGATGGACCAGCCCCAGTTGCCGATGACGTGATCATGCAGCCAGCGCAGCAGCAGGAAAAGCGGCGTGGACAGGATGGACCACCAGCCGAACGAAACAATCTTGTCGAGGCTTGGGCCGCCGTCTACTCCATGCACGGCAGAAAGGGCGCCCAGCGTCTTGGGGCCGACAAAGAGCCGGGTGTCGAGTGTTCCCGAGGCATCCACAAGCGCTGCACCAAGCACGGGTGCGGGCGAGGTTTCACCGTCGTTCGGCTTCTTCACGTTCTTGGCAACGCTGACCGAGTTATGCAGCGTGATCAGGCTGGCGTTCGCCGGGTGGTCCGGCAGAAAGATTGCGGCGAAGTACAGATCGGAGACGCCGCCCCAGTCATAGTTGCCGCGCAGCGTGTTACCGCCGGAGATCTTCTTGATGTCTGTCTGCGCAGCCTTGCCGTTCAGGCTCGCATCGAAGCTCGCGCTCGCATACTGCGGCAGCGTCTGCTGATCGCCAAAGCCGGAAGGCCACGCAAGCGCTGCGGCAACAGGCGCCCCGTTCCTGGTGACGGACACAGTGGCATGCACAACGTAGGTGTTGTCGAAGCTGAACGTCTTCTTCACCTGCATGCCATTGGCGGCATAGGTGTACGTCAGCGTTCCTGGCGTTGCGAGCGTTGCGCTGGCGTTTGAAGGGACGAAGAGCGACTGCGAAAGCTGCGTGTTCAGCGCCGGCTCATAGGTGTACAGCGACAGGGGGTAACCGTAGCGGGCCGACGCCTGGCGGTTCACCAGGTCAAGGGGCTTGCCCGTCTCCATGTCTTTGTAGTTCTTCAGAATCCAGGAGGTAGCCTCGCCCCCGCGATTCGAAAGGGTGATCCGGTACAGGGCGTTCTCCACCACCGTGGTCGTGGCTGCCGTCGCCTGGATCGCCGGAGTTCCATCGGACTGCGTTGCTGTCGCCGCGATCGGAGTGGGCACAGCCTGGGTCGGCGCTGCGACTGCACTGCTGGTGCTCTGCGGGTGCGCGGGGGCCGGGGTGGACTTCCCACGGAAGTATTGCAGCCCCAGGAACACAAGCAGGAACAACGAGAAGTACATCATCAGCGAGTTGCCGCCCGTGGAGCCGGGGCCGCCTGTGCTTTGCTGGTTCGGGTTCTTAAATTCTGCCAAGGGTGGTTCTTCCTAATCTCGAGAGGGTCGCTGAAAGGTCGCGCGCGCGCCGTGCACCTCTATGGTACCTGCGTGCCTGCGTAGCAGCTTTAAAATGCTACTGGGCGTGGGTACGAGCCGGGCGCGGCGCCGCTGGCGGCACCGGGTCCCAGCCTCCGCGCGAGGCGGGGTTGCAGCGAAGCAGGCGCCATCCGGCTATGGCTCCACCCCGCAGCATGCCATGCTGGGCGCACGCCAGGGCTGCGTACTCCGAGCAGGTGGGCTGGTAGCAGCAGCCGCCCCGTCCTGGAGAAAACGCATGCAGAACCGGCGAGAGAACGACCTTGTACAGCTTGAAGGCCGCGTCGATGATCCCGTGCTTGCTGCCCGGTCCTGGTTTGCTCACGGCTTCGCTGTGTTTAGGGAAGTGGGCTGTGGCTTGGAGCGAGCGCCGGCCTTCGCGCCCTTGCGGGGCTGGCGCGGAAGTGGCGTGTTCGGGGCTCCCTGGGCAATGCGACGCGCGACCGCGAGGAAGACGGAGTCTATTTCCTGCTGGAGGATAGTGAACGGCATGGTCGCCAGCACGGGGCGAGGATGCAGAACCACATCGGTACCAGCGGGGAGATGGTGCAGGGCTACGCGGGCGGCAACGCGGAGGCGGCGCTTCAGCCGATTGCGCAGCGGTGCGGCACCCAGCACCTTGGGGACGGTGATGCCGATCCGTGAAGAGGTCGCTGGAGCATCACTCACCGGCATCAGCGCTGCACGATAAAAGTAGCTGAGCGAGGGGCTCTGATGCTTACGGCTGGTGCCATACACCACACCATAGTCCGCATGCTTGCGCAGCCGGGTCTGTTGGAAGGATGTGGGCATGTTCACGACCGCCTGTGCTGGCGTTGCGGATTGCTGGCGTATAGGGCATACACCGTAGAAAAATTGAACCGTCCCCAGAGCTAAGGATGACAACGAGTCACACCATGCGCAGGTAGCAGATTCAGGCGGAAGACCGGCAGCGCCAAGTCTTCCCCGATGCAACAGCGTCGGCTCGTTGACTAGTCGCGGAAGCCGGCGGACACGGCGATCTTGTGGCGGCCCTTGGCACGGCGACGATTCAGAACGGCAGCGCCGCTGTTTGTCTTCATGCGGGTGCGGAAGCCATGGGTCTTGGCACGGTGACGGCGATTAGGTTGAAATGTGCGCTTTGGCATGTGTTGGAAGCTCCTTGGCTCAGTTTGGTCCGCTCTGGGAGGCTGAGAACCGAGGCCCGGGGACGAACCTTGAGTATAGCGCAGGACGCCCGGATCTAGGCAAGTGGGAATGGATGGTTCTCAAGCCGCGGCGAACCTGAGCCGCAATAGCGATCGGACCGGGCACACGCGCCCTCGTGGCTTGCACCCGCGAACCCCCCACAACGCCCCCGGCTGCATCAGCCTTATCAGCAGGGCGGAGCTGGATTCACCGGGCCGCATCATACGCGCGCTTGCAGCCCTGCACCAGCGTTTTCGCGAGCAAAAGCCATGCTTTCCGACCTGCGCAGGGCGGCTTCCGTGTGTCTTCACCATGCGTTGTGCAAACCCGGAGGGAGCACAGAAATGGCTCGAAAACAAGCGCCAAAGCCCCCTGCCACTGTGCTAGTCTGAGCCTCGCTTCGAACGATCCATGGCTGCTGCAAGGTCGCTGCATATCGAGTAAGACGCATTGCTCCTGACGCCATTCTGCCTCGTTCCACAACTCGCCGCGTGTATGCCCACCCCTTTTCCCCCTACGGAGAAGTGGGGGTACGTTTCCTCTTTTTCGCCGGATCACGGCTTGCTTCTCGCAGCCGACTCGACGTACGGGGGCAGCAGGGATCGGCCGTAGGCGTAGCTGCAACACCTGATTTTGTTTGTAAGGACTTCTGGAATGAGCTTCTATCCCGTCTCACCCGCCGCTCCGCTCAACCCCTGGGTGCGCATTCTCGGCGCGCTCCAGAAGAAGATCAATCGGCAGGCATACGAGACGTGGTTCAAGCCAACCCTGTTCAGCCACACCGACGGCAATGTCCTGATCGTGCGCGTGCCCTCGGCCAAGTTCCAGGGCATCGGCGACCGCTATGCCGATCTCATTGGCGAGGCGCTCGACACACTGCGTCTTCCGTTTGAACGCGTTGATTTTGTCGTGCCAGAGAAGGCTGCGGAGCCAGCCAAGCTCGAAGCCGGTGATGAGGAACGGTTTCCGCCGGCGCCCGTGCAGGCAAGGCGCGATCTGGGAAATGGTCCGGACTCGACAGAAGCCCTGACTTCTGTGTCAGCACGCGCCGGCGTACCGCAAGGGGCGCAGCAGGGTTCCCCGCAACAGGGGCGTTTTGACTGGAACAGCGCCGCCCAACTCAATCCCAAGTACACCTTTGACGCCTTCGTAGGCGGCACCGGCAACCAGTTTGCACGTGCCGCTGCGGCAGCCGTCGCCGAGTCCCCGGCCAAGGCCTACAACCCCCTGTTCCTTTATGGCGGGGTCGGTGTTGGCAAGACGCACCTCATGCAGGCGATCGGTCACGAGATGAAGCGGCGTCAGCCCAACGCCACCATCTGCTACGTGTCCAGCGAGAAGTTCACCAACGAGATGATCAACTCGCTGCGCTACGACAAGATGACGAGCTTCCGCGACAAGTACCGCTCGGTGGACCTGCTGCTGATCGATGACATCCAGTTCCTGACGGAGAAGGAGCGCACGCAGGAGGAGTTCTTCCACACATTCAACGCGCTGCACGAAAGCCTCAAGCAGATCGTGATCGCGAGTGATCGCTCGCCCAAGGAAATCAAGATTGAAGATCGCCTGCGCTCGCGCTTCGAGTGGGGCCTGATCGCCGATATCCAGCCGCCCGACCTCGAAACACGCGTCGCCATCCTGCACAAAAAAGCGGAGTCCGAAGAGAGCCTGTTGCCCACCGATGTGGCCCTGTTTGTTGCCTCCAATGTGCGTACCAACGTGCGCGAACTCGAAGGCGCACTGACCCGCCTGCTGGCCTGGTGCAAGCTGCACGGCGTAGAGATCTCGCTGACCACGGCACAGCTCTGCCTGAAGCAGTTCATCGATACGCAGGTGCGCAAGATCACGATCGAGGCGATCCAGCGTGCGGTGGCAAGCCACTTCGCGATGAAGGGTATTACCGAGTTGAAGGAGCGCAACAACTCGCGCAAGGTCGTGGTGCCGCGACAGATCGCCATGTATCTCGCGAAGCAGATGACCGAAGCGAGCCTGCCCGAAATCGGCCGGCAGTTCGGCAACAAGCACCACACCACCGTGATGCACTCGATCGGCAAGATCGAGGACCAGCGGCGCAGCGACAAGGAACTGAACCGAACGCTTGCGGCCCTGCAGGAAGAGCTCGCCACCTAGCTTCGCGCACGTTGGATCGAGCCCCGGTGCGCGCGTTCAGGCGCAGGCTGTATCAACGCACACGCTAGACCACCTTCTAGAAAACAGCGAACGCTGAAATAAACTCAGAACGCGCCCGGCGTCGCCGGGTGATCGTTTGCCCCGGCCGGCAGCCATGTGGGTCGAGCTGGATCGTCCGCCACCTTCGCAACCAGCGCGTAGAAGAAAGCGTTGAAGTCCCGTGCTGCCCGGAAGTCAATGGGCTGGGCGAGGTCGTCCTGCGGCCGGTGGTATTGCACCCGGTACCACGTGCGGTAGCGGCTTTCGGCCTCGGTCCCCGGGTCATAGCCGAAGATGAAGCCGACCGCTGGCACGCCGGTCTGCATAAAGGGCCAGTGGTCCGAGCGGTGCAACAGCCCGCGTTCCGGCTCGCGGTCGGCCCGGACCTCTACGTGTCGCGCGGCTGCCACCGCTCGCACCACACCACCCAGTGTCGAGTCGTCTACCGCGAGCGTGGTCAGGATTCGCAGCGGAAACAATGGCCGCAGCTGATCCAGGTTGATATCTGCCACAATGCCCGGCACGGTGGGGTGCTGCGTAAACCACTCCGAGCCAAGCAGCCCTTCTTCCTCGGCCGTGAACGCGCAGAACAGCACCGAGCGGGCAAAGCCCTGCGCATGTTGTCGGGCGGCAAGCTGCTCCAGCAGGGCAACGTAGGCGGCGTCATCCAGGGCGCCGTTGTAGATAGCGTCGCCGCCAATCGGTTCGCCGCGTCCATAACCGTCCAGGTGCGCAGACACCGCGAGATACTCGCCTGTCTTGCTGGTCCCGGGCAGCACGGCCAGCACGTTGCTTGCGGTAAACCGCTGCGTGGTGATGTGGAGGTGAGCGGCAAGCGTGGTGTTCATCGCGAAGCTCGGCGAGGGTGCATGCGTCCGGGCCGCGGCGAGCAGTTCCTGCGCCGTGTGCTGGCTGCCTTGCAGCACCGACGGCAGCGCCTCCCAGTTCAGCCGGAGAGTCAGCAGCGCAGGGCCGGTACCCGCTGCGGAGGTGTCCTGCGCCAGCGTCACTACTCGCGCGGCGGGCAGCGGCCAGCGCGGCGGCTCCAGCGGCTCCGAGGGATCGTCCACCCACATCACCGCGGCCACATGGGCCTTGAGCAGCGCGGCATTGCTGCCAGGGTCGGCATGGCCAAGATGCGGGCGAAAGCATACGGCGATTGCCCCGGCGAGCAAGCCAGCGGCAGACGCATCGGCCAGCTGTGCCGCCTCACAGTAGCCGGCCCAGACCAGCGGCGCTCGAAACGATGCAGGGGTTTGTGGCCCCAGGCGCACAGCGATCTGCTCGAGGGATCGCAGCGGCAGCGATGCGGTGCCGGGCCGTTCCACGTGAAACTCTGTGCCCGCCGGATCGAGGTCGAGCTTGAGCAGGGGAACCGGTTGGAAGAAAGTTCCCGCCTCACCGGCAGGCTCAAGACCCGCTGCCTTGAACTCGTTTGCGACCAGCAGCGCTGCGCGATCGTAGGCTGCGGTCCCCGGTTCTCGACCTGCCATGGTGTCATTTGCCAGCTGCTCGGTGCGATGCCACCAGGCCAGTGTGTCGGCATCGTGTGCCTGCCTGCGTATCTGTGCATCGCGCGCGCCGGTTTGTGCCAGCAGGGAGGCGCCGCAGGCGAGGCCCATCGATACGAGCAGGAGAGGAGTGCGAATGTGCCACATGGCTGCAGGTATATCACCCGCGCCGGCTCCTCCTCCTGATCAGTGGAGAACGCAAGCTGCACTACCTTGCCGCTTAGCAGTCCCACCTATCTTGAGCCCGGCTCAAGTCTGGATGCATCGAGATGCACGCGCCAGCATGCGGTTCACGTGTTTAGCAAAGTGCAACCGGCTTCTCGGCACAAGAGGCTCCTTGCTATGCTCGCTGCATGCTTCTCCGATCGCTTCAGCGATGCATGCTCGTGCTCCTCACCCTGCTGTGCACGCACTCTGCCCAGGCTGCCAAACATATGCAGGACACAGGGTTTCTGAACCGCACGATCCTTGTGGACGGAGTGACCCACCGCTACGTGGTGTACCTCCCGGAGACCTGGAGGAAAGAGCAGAAGTGGCCGATCATCCTGTTTCTGCACGGCTCGGGCGAGCGCGGAGTCGAGGGGTTGGACCAGACACAGATTGGATTGCCGGCAGCCATCCGGCTGCATCCTGAGCGCTGGCCATTCATTGTGGTGATGCCGCAGGTACCGTTCAACCACCATCACTGGACGGATCCCGACATGATGCAGGTGGCGATGTCCACCCTGCGTGCCGAGACGGCTGAGTTCAACGGCGACCCCGACCGCACGTACCTGACAGGGCTTTCGCTCGGCGGCTACGGCGTCTGGGAGGTTGCGCGCGACAACCCCCACACGTTTGCCGCGATTGTGCCTGTCTGCGGCGGTATCTTCTGGTCGTACCAGCCTTCGCGCTGGAATGACCAGACCACCCTGCCCGAGGAGTATGCACGTGTGCTGCGCCGTGAGCCGGTGTGGATGTTTCACGGGGCTGATGACCCGGTCGTGAGTCCGCGCCAGAGCGAGTTGATGTTCGACGCGTTGAAGTCGGTCGACGGCATCGTGCGCTTCTCCGAGTACGCTGCGGTGCGGCACTCGGTCTGGGACAAGGCGTACGCCAACACCGAGCTCCCGCACTGGCTGCTTTCGCACTCGCTCACCTCCGACGCCCATCTCGCACCGTCTGCCGAGCGCACGCTGGTGCCGGTGCATCCAGTCCCGGCCAGGATCAACCCGGCCGTCTACGATGCATACGTCGGCGAATATGACGATGGCGGCGTTCTCCAGATCACGGTGTTTCGAACGGGCGATCAGCTGTTTCAGCGCAATCGCATCGGCGAGGTCGCAGAACTGCTGCCCGAGAGTGCCAATACTTTCTTCTTCCCAAGCGGGAGTACCAGCCGGCTGATCTTTGAGCGGGACCCGGCCACCGGTGCTGTGCGAGACGTGCTCTCTCGGGATGATCGCCACGAAGAGCATTGGGAGCGTCGCCGCTCCGATCGTTGAACGCCCTTTGTTGCCGCGCTATGTTGACGCACTTTATGGAAGCACGTTGATACCGCGCATGACTGATGCGTGCCCTGCGGAAGCTCGGAGTCGCGGGGCGAACCCTTAGACTCGAAAGCATGAGTCTGCTTTTTGAAGTAGCCGCCACGAGCCCCGCGGGCGGCCGCCGGGGTCGCATGCACCTGCCGCACGGCACGGTGGAAACCCCGGTGTTTATGCCGGTCGGCACCGCTGCCACGGTCAAGGCCGTGCCGCAGGACACGCTCGAGACGCTGGGTACCGACGAGGCCGTGGCAGCCGGTGAGCAGCCCGGAGCCGGCATCATCCTCGGCAATACCTACCATCTCTACCTGCGCCCCGGGCACGAAGCGATCCAGCGCATGGGCGGCCTGCACCGATTCATGAGCTGGGATCGCCCCCTCCTCACCGACTCCGGTGGCTACCAGGTGTTTTCGCTGTCTGCCCTGCGCAAGATCTCGGAAGAAGGCGTGCGCTTCTCCTCGCACCTGGACGGCTCCAAGCACATGTTTTCGCCCGAACACTCCATGGCCGTGCAGCTGGCGCTTGGGTCGGATATTGCCATGGCCTTCGACGAGTGCCTGGAGTACCCGGCCGACGAAGCCCGCGCGCGCGCCTCGCTCGAGTTGACTATGCGCTGGGCTGCACGCTCGCTCGCCTACTGGGAGGCGCACAAGCACGAGGCTCCCTGGTGGAGTGCCGATGCTTCCGGACGTCGCCGGCCTGGTCCCGTGGTCGCGCCCGAGGCAAGGCCCAGCCTGTTCGGCATTGTGCAGGGCGGCATGTATCCGTCGATGCGGCGGGAAGCTGCCGAACGCATGGTGGCGATGGACTTCCCTGGGTACGCCATCGGCGGCCTGGCCGTGGGCGAACCACGCGAGCGCACGCTCGAGATCATTGCCGCGACCCTGCCCTATCTGCCAGCCGACAAGCCCCGGTATGTCATGGGCGTGGGCTATCCCGAGGAGATCGCGGAGTACGCCCGCATGGGCGTCGACATGATGGACTGCGTGCTGCCGACACGCGCCGGCCGGCACGGGCTGCTGTTTACCTCCGAGGGGCGCCTGAACATCAAGAACCGCCGCTTTGCCGAAGACCAGGGACCAGCCGACCCGGAGTGTGGCTGTCCCGTGTGCCGGCGCTACACCCGTGCCTACCTGCGGCACCTGTTCGCGGCGGGCGAACCCTTGGCGGCCACGTTGAACTCCGTGCACAACCTCGCCTTCTACCTCGAGACGATGCGGTGCGTCCGGGCCGAACTCGCTGCCTCACGAACTCACGAGATGGAGCGTTCACTCTCCTCCTGAAGCCGGCTCATGTCGCGCTTCTGCATGTGGTAATCGAACAGGAAGCCAACGCCGATCGCGAAGGGGATCAGCCCGACCGCCGCGCCCGAGTACACCTCGCTGTCGTGCAGAATGGCCACCAGCGCCACAAAGAAGGCCACGATGCCGAGGCCGCTGGCGATCAGGATGATGGCCGTGCGGCGGATCATGGCGGCGGAGCGCGCCGCGTTCCAGGGGGTGGGGGGCTGCTGCGTTTCGCCTTGCGCTGTACCCAGCACGCGTTCGATCTCGGCCAGCGGAATACCGTGGGCGAGCATGGCCACGCGCTGGTCCGCGCGCAACTGCTGGTTGCGTATCTTGCCGGCCGCCCCGGCAATGATGGCGACGATGGCCACGGCAAAGGCGCCGAGCGGGACGATGAAGGGGCTGTCGAGTCCGTGCATGGAAAGACCTCCTCCTGAAAACTGGTGCGAAATCAGGGATGGCGTGGTTAGACTGCGCGCACCCGGCGGAGTTTCAGCCCACGCCTTGAAACTTATCCCGCTCCGCAAGGTCTAACCGCGCTTGCTCACCGCCTCCGAACTCGAGCAGTTGGTTGGCGAGCACCAGGCAATGGTGGCGCGCCTGCTGGTGCGTTTGCTGGGCACGCAGGAAGGCGTGCAGGACCTGGCCCAGGAGTGTTTTCTGCGATTGTTCCGCGGGCTCGAGGGCTTCCGCGGCGAAGCGCAGGTGCGGACCTACCTGTACCGCATCGTGGTCAACGTGGCGCATGATGCGCGCAGGCAGCGCGCCCAGCAGCAACGCCGCACCGTCTCGCTCAGCGAGCCGCTCGATGCAGTGGCGGACCAGGATGGCTTTTGCTGGGAAGACCGGCTGGCGCATGGGGGTGCCAACGCGGAGCAGCAGCTGCAGGAGCGCGAGTTTCAGCAGGCGGTGGAGGCTGCCATGGCGCAGCTCAGCGAGCCAGAGCGGGCAGTGCTGGTGCTCTATCATCAGGAAGAGCAGAGCTACCAGGAGATTGCCGCCGCGCTGGCGCTGCCGATCAATACGGTGCGCACGCACCTGCACCGGGCCCGCAGCCGTCTCCGCGGGTTGTTGCAAGTCGAGGGGAAAGGAGTGCGCGTATGAGTGAGCTGGAGGATCAGCACGCAAAGCAGGACGAGGCACAGCTTACCCGTGCCCTCGGGCGCCGTCCGTCCGTCACCCTGCCCGCCGGATTCGCGGCACGGGTTGCAGCCGCCTCGCTCGCTGCCACACCCCCACGCAGCGTCCGGCCCGCCCGCCGGCACCCGGGCTTCGGCGTCACGGTCGCGGTGGCTGCCATGGTGTTGCTGCTGGCGCTGATGGTGCGCTTTGCGGTGGGAGCCTCCGGAACCCTGCCTATATATGCCGAGCTGACGCTCTGCACGGAGTTCCTTTGCCTGCTTGGCGGCCTGCTGTATCTCCGCGTGTTTACGGCCTGAGCCTGCGACTGACCCGCACCTGCGGCGGCCGCTGCGTACAACCTTGACACCCACCCCCCACTCAGCGATGCTAGTGGCTTGGGCGCCCGCTGTGCCTCGTGGCACAGGCGTGCCTGTTTGCGCGCCTGCCTGCAGCGCAGGCCCACCGCCATTCGTGTGGCAACTCGCCCTGTGCTGGCTGTGCTTTGCCGCCGCAGGGAACCTTGAAGGAACGCGCTTTGACCTCTGATTTCGCTCTCGCGCTCGCCGCAATCTCCCTGCCTCCCGCCCTGAACTCCATTCTTCCTCTGGTGCTGATCCCGGTCGTTTTCTACTTCCTGCTCATGCGTCCTAACCAGAAGAAGCAGCAGCAATGGCAGAAGATGCTGAACGACCTGAAGCCGGGTGATCGCATCACGACCACCGGCGGCATTCGCGGCACCATCGTCGCGCTGCGCGAGGATGTGCTGCAGATCCGGGTGGCCCCGGACAATATCAAGCTGGAAATCATGCGCTCTGCCATCGCCTCCGTGACTACGGAAGAGGAGAAGCGGTAGCGCCTGCTGCTATCCAAGCCCATGCGAAACAGACCTGGCACCCGCCTCCTTCTCATCATCGCCACCCTGCTGGTTTTTGTTTTCGGCATCATCGGCATTCCGCAGGGCATCAGCCCGGCCGCGCTCAAAGCCTCGCTGCTCCGCCGCATTCACCTCGGGCTTGATCTGAGCGGCGGCACGCACCTGATCCTGCAGGTCATGGTGGACGAAGCCGTGGGCACCACGACCGACTCGGACCTCGCGCGCATGCAGACCGACCTGGCCTCGGCCGGCTTCGAGGCGACCGGCAACAAGCCTGACCTCAAGCAGCCCGCCGTGGTGCAGTTGTCCGGCATCGCCCCCGACAAGGTGCAGAGTGCGCTCACCGTGCTGGGCAACCGGTATGGCGCGCAGTATGAGTTCGCCAATGCGGGTGGCGTGATCACCGCGTCCATGAAGCAGAGCGCTGTCGCCGAGCTCAAGGAAAACACCCTGCAGCAGGCTGTGGACGTGATCCGCACCCGCGTGGACACGCTTGGCGTGTCTGAGCCGACCATCCAGGAGTACAACGTCGGCTCCAACCAGATCCTGGTGGAGCTGCCGGGCATCGACGATCCCGCACGCGTCAAGGACGTGATCCAGTCCACCGCCCGCCTCGAGATCCACCTCGTCAATGGCGGACCATTCCCGACGGAAGCCGCTGCGGTGCAGTCGCTTGGCGGCACGCTGCCCTTCGACCAGGAAATGGTGCATGCCGAGCCGGGCGCATCGAGCGCCGAGTCCGGCGACCAGGTGTACCTGCTCAAGAAGGCGCCGGAAGTAGCCGGCACGGACATTCGCGATGCGCAGTCCGGCACCAACCAGAACACCAACGAAGCGCAGGTCACCTTTTACCTGACCACGGCGGCCGGAAACCACTTCGCCGACTTTACCCAGCAGAACAAGGGCAAGGGACTGGCGATCGTGCTCGACAACAAGATCCGTGAAGTGGCCAACATCCACGACCAGATCCGCGACACCGGCACGATCTCCGGCGGCTCCATGAACAAGACGCAGTCGGATGAGCTGGCGCTGCTGCTGCGTACCGGCGCGCTGCCGGCGTCGATCCACTACCTGCAGGAGAGCTCGGTTGGCCCGTCGCTCGGCGCCGATTCGATCCGCCAGGGCGTGCTCGCCTCGGTGGTCGGCATGCTCGCGGTAATGGCGTTCATGCTGATCTACTACCGGGGCGCCGGCATCAATGCGGACCTTGCCCTGCTGCTCAACCTGATTATTCTGCTCGGCTTCATGGGCTATACCCATGCCGTGCTGACGCTGCCTGGCATCGCGGGCGTGATCCTGACGATCGGCATGGGCGTGGACTCGAATGTGCTGATCTTTGAGCGCATCCGCGAAGAGATGCGCGCCGGCAAGAGCGCTTCGGCCTCGGTCGACCAGGGCTTTGCCCACGCCTGGACCACCATCGTCGACACCCACGTCACCACCATTGTCTCGGCAGCCATCCTCTTCATCTTCGGTTCAGGCCCTGTCAAGGGCTTTGCCATAACGCTTACCTTTGGTCTCTTTGCGAATATCTTCACGGCAGTGTTTGTGTCGCGGACAATCTTCGACGCCAACGTGAACCGCCGTTCGCGCGGAGAGGCAATTTCCATATGAGCAACGAAAAAGCAACCGCTGTGGATCCTTCTGTTCTTGGGCGTGGAGCCCTGGTGTTTGCCGCTGGCATGGCGATGGCGGCAGCATCCTTTGTGGTGGAACAATTTGTGATCAAGGCTGTCAAGAACCGTATTTAACGCATTGCTCGTGCAGCCTCGACCGTGCAGCTGCTGTTCGCGGGCTTCAGCGAAGTCCCGTCCGGCCGCTCGCCGTCGCCGCGGCACGAGCGATGCTCCAGCGCGATACATCTCGCTAAAGCAGGAACTCCGTGGAACTGTTCCAGAACTCTCGCATCGACTGGCTGGGGAAGAAGTGGTACTTCCTCAGCTTTTCTCTCCTCTTCTCCGTGGCTGGTGTGCTGTCCCTGCTGTTCTGGCACGGGCTGCCGCTGGATGTCGACTTCAAGGGCGGCACGGTGGTGCGCATCCGTTTCGCGCAGACGCCCGACACGGGCCGCCTGCGCTCGGCTGCTCGCACGGCAGGTCTCAAAGACCCGCGCATCCAGCCGTACGGCGTCGCTGCCAACAACGAGGTGCTGATCACCCTGGCGCAGGAGCAGACGCGCGAGGCTGCGCTTGACCAGGGCCGCGCCGCGATCGTGTCCACACTGGAGCGGCACTACTCTGCTGCCAGTACCGAGGCCGCCGCCGGCAAGCTTGACCTCGACAACGCCGGGCGCGCTTCACTGGCGGCATTTCTCGAGCAGGCCAATCCGGAGCATCTCGACACGGAGGCTGCCGCCGCCAAGTACCAGGCGCAGGCACAGGCCATTGCCGACTTCAAGGACAAGGCGCACGGCGGTCTGCTCGACTCGATCGAGAGTCTGAACGGCGTGGCCGACGCACCGGTCGTTGCGGCACTGCGCCAGGGTGGCTACCTCTCGGGCTTCAACGTACGCAACGTGGAGATCGTGGGGCCGCAGGTCGGCAAGCAGCTGCGCAAGCAGGCGCTGCTGGCCACCTTGTATTCGCTGCTGGGCATGCTGGTATACCTGTGGTTCCGCTTCGAGTTGATCTACGGCGTGGCTGCGGTCGTGGCGGTGTTCCACGACACGCTGATCACAGTCGGCGCTTTCTCGCTGACCGGGCAGGAGGTCTCGCTCACAGTGATCGCTGCCATCCTGACGCTGATCGGCTACTCCATGAACGACACGATCGTGGTGTTCGACCGGATCCGCGAGAACCTGCGCCAGGCGCGCCGGGAGCCGCTTGCCGACGTGGTGAACCGTTCCATCAACCAGACGTTGAGCCGGACAGTGCTGACCTCGGGCCTGACGTTCCTGACGGCGCTTTCGCTGTACCTGTTCGGCGGCGATGTGCTGCATCCGTTCTCGTTCGCACTGGTGGTCGGCATCCTGATCGGGACCTACTCCTCGATTGCGGTGGCCGCCCCGATGCTGGTGGCCTGGCAGGAGCGGCGCGCCGGTTCGAGCCGTGCGGCAGAGCTGCCGGCTGCACGTCGCGCCAAGGCGTAGCGCTGAAAGCGCAGCGCAACGGCATCAGCGCATCGTTTGACTGCAACAAGCAAAGGCCAACCCCGCCCCGGGTTGGCCTTTGTGCTTGTGCCGCATGGCGGCATGCAGTGTTCCCTGAGGTACAGCTGAGCGCGCTGTTTCGACGCGGCCACCGCGCCCTGCGGCAGCCCGTTGTTTTCAGCTGTACACGTCGTGTGGTACAAACTTCGTATTCCAAACTGGGTATAGCGCTTCCAGCAGGCATGCCGGGAATGCCAAAGCCTCCGAAATGACAGCCGAAAAAAGTTGGGAACAAAACCAGCCCCTGCCGGTGTCTATCTTTCCACCAGTCTTTTTGTTCCTCTCGAGGTTCCGCCATGTTTGAAGATTCAATGATGGAGTCGGGCGGCAGACTCAAGACCAAGAGCAAGTACTACACTTTCGCCGGAATTGGTTTCTGGACGGCTGTGGTGGCTGCTTTGATCCTGATCCCTCTGCTCAATCCCGAGGCGCTCCCCAAGGAAGCGATGACGACCATGCTGGTCGCGCCGCCGCCGCCGCCCCCACCCCCGCCGCCACCGCCACCGCAGGTCAAGATCGAAAAGGTAGTGCCGCAGATGGATGAAATGCAGGCACCGCCCAAGATCCCCAAGGTGATCAAGGTAGCTCCGGATACGGCGCCTCCGCCATCCGGTCCGTCTGTCGCCGGCATGGGCGACTCCGGTGGCCCGACCGGCGCTGGCATCCTTGGCGGCATCGGCAGCGGCCCGCCCGTTGTGGTGGCTGCCAAGCCGGCCCCGCCGAAGAAGATGACGGTCTCCTCCGGCGTCATGGCTGGCAACGTGCTCTCGCGTCCTGACCCGACCTACCCGGCGATCGCCAAGGCTGCCCGTATTCAGGGCACGGTGGTGCTCTCGGCCACGATTTCCAAGACCGGCACGATCGAGAACCTGACGGTTGTGAGCGGTCCCCAGATGCTGGCGCAGTCGGCCATCGAAGCGGTGCGGCAGTGGCGTTACAAGCCGTATCTTCTGAACGGCGATCCGGTGGAAGTGCAGACCCAGGTCAACGTCACCTTCACGCTGGGCGGCTAGTTTTCCGTGGGACAGCGTCGCTCGCATGGACGCGCTGTCCCACCCTCGACATGCAGGCAGGGAATCGAGCAGCAAGCTTTGTGCGCATTCCTGTATAACTCTGGTTCAGAAGTAGCAACCACGATATGTATCCCCAGGAGGGATGATTCTAGTGATTCTCGCTCACCTCTCGCAGTTCGCGGCAAATCCGGCAGCACTTGGTTTCTGGTTTCAGGACGCAGCGCCGACCGCTGGCTTCTCGCCCATTGAGCTTGCGCACAACATGGGCCCTGTCGCCCTTGGCGTGGTCGCGGTGCTCTTCATCATGTCCATCTGGTCGCTGGCTGTCATGATCGATCGCTTCCTGTACTTCTCGGCAGCCAAGAAGCAGTCGCGCGAGTTCGCTCCCCGCGTTGCCGGCGCCCTGCGCGAGAACAAGCTGGAAGAGGCGATCAAGGTTGGCGATCGCAACAAGAAGTCGCACCTGGCGGAAGTTGTCACTGCTGGCCTGCAGGAGTTCCGCAACTACGGCGGCGGCGTGGTCACGGTGGAGCAGGTGGAAGCTTCGAAGCGTGCCCTCGAGCGTTCGGAAGCCATCGTGCATGCCAAGCTGAAGCGCGGTCTGGGTGGCCTGGCCACCATCGGTTCCACGGCCCCGTTCGTCGGGCTGTTCGGTACGGTTGCCGGTATTCTCAAGGCCTTCCAGGAGATCGCAGTCCAGAAGACCCCCGGTATCGGCGCGGTCGCGTCCGGTATCTCGGAAGCGCTGGTTACGACCGCTTTCGGTCTGCTCGTCGCCATCCCGGCCGTTATGACCTTCAACTACTTCACCAACAAGGTTGAGGCGTTCGACGTCGAGATGGATAACTCTTCGAGCGAGCTCGTCGACTACTTCCTCAAGCAGAACCGCCGCTAACCACGGCCTTACCCTGCAAGCGCACGAGACGCTGACTGGCAGCAAGAAGCACGCAGCTGCCGGTCAGCCGGTTGTGAAAGCTGTGCCGAGGGAGAGCAAAGTATATGGCACTCGTAAATCGTGACGAAGGCAAGAAGGTCAACTCCAACATCAACGTGACCCCGATGGTCGACGTGATGCTGGTGTTGCTGATCATCTTCATGGTCATCACCCCGATGCTCAACAACAAGGTCAACGTCACCCTGGTCAACTCCAAGAACGCGGTTGCTATGGAGGACGCGAGCAAGGAAGACGCCGTCACCATCGCCGTCACGCGGGATGGCAAGGTGTTCCTGGGACAGAACCAGGTCGCAATCGACCAGCTCGGTTCGAGCGTGCAGGATCTGCTCAAGGACAAGCCGACCAAGATGGTATTCTTCCGCGCAGACGCCCGTGCTCACTACGGTGGCGTGGAAGACGCAATCGATTCAGTGCGTACGGCTGGTGTTGAGGAAGTGGGTCTGTTGACCGATCAGCATGGAGCTCCGGGCGCAGGCGGCATGTAGCCTCGGCCTCAAACCGGGTGCAGAGTATCGCGCCTCGCCATACAGTGATCGATCCAGACTCTGGCAATTCAAGTGAAGTGAGGAAATAGCTATGGCAATGGGAGGCGGCAGCGGTCCGGGTGGGCTAAGCGCCGACATTAACGTAACTCCGCTGATCGATGTACTGCTGGTGCTGCTGATCATTTTCATGGTCATCGTGCCGGTCACCCCACACGGTCTCGACGCAATGGTTCCACAGCCGCCGAAGAACAAGAACGAGCAGGTCAACGACAAGACCATCGTGGTGCAGGTGCTTGGCAGTGGTCAGGGCGAGCCAACCTACAAGATCAACGAAGACACGGTGCCGTTCCAGTCATTGCAGGCCCGCCTCAACGAGATCTACTCGGTGCGCGCGCAGAAGATCATGTTTGTGAAGGGCGATCCCGATATCAACTTCCAGAGCGTGGCTGCGGTCGTTGACCTTGGCAAGGCTGTGGGTGTCGACCATATCGGCTTGATCACTCCGAAGATCCAGGCGGGCCAGTAGGCCCGCTTTCGTTCGCCAGTGCGCCGGTGAACGCGTTAGTATCTGTGTTGCCACGCCGGATTTCCCCAGAGATCCGGCATGGTGTAAACGAATATCAAGCGCTGCGCAGATGTCTCGCGGTAACCCGCCTCACTGAAGCTGCTGCACCCAAGTCAGGGCCGCCCTGCCGATCGAAGGAGATGAGAGACAGAATGAATCGAATCGCACGTGTTCCGGTGCTGGCCGCGGCTGCGTTGTTGCTGTTGGTCAACTCGACCGGGTGCAAGCGTCTGGAGGCCCGGGATCAGCTCAACAAGGGCGTCCAAGCCTACAAGGCGGCTAAGTTTGAAGAAGCCATCAATCATTTCCAGAACGCTGTGAACCTGGACCCTGCCTATCCCATGACGCGGATTTTTCTTGCGACCGCGTATGCGCAGCAGGTAGTGCCGGACCTCACGACGCCTGAGAATTTGAAGAAGGCCCAGCTCGCTATCGATAGCTACAAGATGGTGCTGGATCAGCACCCCGACGATGTTACGAGTCTGAAAGGTATCGCCAGCCTGTACTTCAGCACGGGCAAAATGGATCTCGCCAAGGAATGGCAGCAGAAGGTCATGAAGGCTGATCCGACCGATCCGGAAGCGCCGTATACCATCGGCGTTATCGACTGGAAGGATGCCTACAAGAACGCAGTCACTGTACTGGCTGCCGCCGGTCTGCAGGATGATGGCAAGGGCAATGCAAAGCTGCCCAAGGGTTCCTGCGCCACCATCAAGAAAGACAATACGGCGCAGGTGGACGAGGGATTGCAGTATCTGCATAAGTCCGTCGAACTCCGCCCTTCGTATGATGACGCGATGTCGTACCTCAACCTGATGTATCGCCGTAAGGCGGACACGGACTGCGGTGACACCAACGCCCAGGTTGCGGACATCAAGCAGGCGGATGACTGGCGCGACAAGGCAATGGGCACGCGCAAACAGAACGAGATCGAGAAAGAAAAGAAGAGCAGCGGCGGTATTGTCATGGACAAGTAGAGCAGGCAAGCCGGCTCTGCGGACAACAGAAAGGCCCCGGATCCCCGGGGCCTTTCTGTTGTAAGTGATAGGCCTGCTTATTCTGGGGGTCCGGGAGACTCCGCGGGCTGATACGACTAGGGGACGCGAATGAGGCGTCGCTCGCGCCAGGAAAGATACGCCGCGTCGAGCACTTTCTGGTTCTGCAGACCTTCCATCGCGGGCGCACGGTACGGTATGTCCCCTCCGGCAGCGGCTTCGGCAAATCCGTCCAGCATGCGGGAGAACGCGTCCGCATTGGAGACGGGCTGCTCCAGTACGATACGGCCCGCTTCACGCTGCACCAGCGAAACCGGGTGGTCGATGGTCAGTGCGTCCTCGCAACTCAGCGAGCCCTTTTCGCCGGTAATTTCGATGAGCGAACGATACGCCGCGCGTGTGGTCGTGGTGACCGTCGCCAGGGTTCCGGAGTCAAACGACAGGTTCACGATTGCATGCGATTCGACTTCGCCGGAGGCTGCATCGCGATGCGCCATGGTGCTGACCTCGCTGACGGGTTCACCGAGCACGTAGCAGAGCGCATCGATGCAGTGGATACCGACATCGCCAATGGGGCCGCCCAGCGCAAGAGAGGGGTCGTTGATCCAGGCGCGGGGACTCCTGGCAGTGTCGTAGCAGAACTGTGCATGGGCAAGCTGGGGCTTGCCGATCCGGCCTTCCTCGACCCAGCGCCGCATCAGATCGATGGAGAGGTTGTAGCGCATGTTCTGTGCGACGCCGAACAACACACCGGCCGCTTCCGCGACAACCAGCATCTCCTCCACCTGCGCTGTGTTCATCGCCAGCGGCTTTTCGCACAGCACCGGCTTGCCGGCGCGGAGCGCCAGCAGCACATGCTCCAGGTGAAGCGCGTCCGGAGAAACTACGAACACTGCGTCGATCAGCGGTGACGTGCAAAGCTCTTCCGCCGAAGCAAACACCTGCGGCACCGAGAACTTCGCTGCGTCGGCAGCAGCTTTCACGGGATCGCGCCGCCACAAGCCTTCAAGGCGTGCCGTATGGGCGCCCTTGAAAGCAGGGACCAGCCGTTTTGCGGCGTGATGTCCGAAACCCAGAATGCCGAAACGCATGATGCCTCCTTCACTTCACCGGCGCGCAGGCTCGGCCTAGTTGCCGCCGTTTTTAAAGATCTCTTCCGCGAAGTAGTTCTCGATCCTGGCCTGGTCGCGCAGCACTTCCAGGTAGGCGTTCTTGAGCAGCTGCGAGCGTGTCTCCCGTAGCTGCTGCCGGATCGACTGCTGCACGCGCGGGTCATTCAGATCGCGCTGCCCGGCAGCTTCCTTGTCCATCAGCCGGTAGATGGCGTACCCGATGGGCTTGCGCGTGGTCGGATCAAGCAAAGGCAGCGGCTCGGTGATCTGTCCTGAAGTGAGCTTCGAAACAGCATCGTAGACCGTCATATCCGCCCTCAACTGCGACTCCTGGAAGAAGCCCATGTCCCCGCCACTGGAAGCATTGTCCGGCCGCTCGGAGAAGTTGGCCGCGAGTGTTCCGAAGTCTTCGCCGCTCTCGAGCCGGTTGTGCAGCATCTCGATCTTCTTTTTGGCCTCGGCGTCACTGGTGGCCTTGCTGTTCTGCAGGTTGCCGACCCCGTTGTTCTGCCCGGCGGGCGCAGGCATGCCCGTGGTCACGATTTGGGCCAGGTGATACTGCGGCTCCACTAGGTCGTAGTCGGCCTTGTGCGCGTTGTAGTACGCCGAGATGTCTCCATCCGCAATGTTGACCTTGGAGTTGACTTCCTTGTTCAGCAGCTTCTCGGTGGTCTTGGCGCGGCGAATGTCGTGACGCAGATCATCCAGGGTGAGGTGCTTCTCGGCCATGCGCTTGTTGAACTCTTCCTGCGTAAATGGCGCCTTCATCTCGTTGATCTGCGACTCGACTTCTTCGTCGGTCGCCGTGAGATTCAGCTTGGCTGCCCGCTGCGAAAGGATCTCCTCGTCCACGAGCTGACGAACGATATTCAGACGGACGATGTTCTCCTGCTCTTTGGACGGCTGCTGCTTGTTGTCGCCGAGCGAGTTTTCATACAGCGTCTGCACGTCCTTGGCCGCGATGGGCTTGCCATTGACCTTGGCCAACACATCCGCGGAGTGGCTGTGTGAACAGCCTGCAGCCAGAAGAAGTGCGAGCAGAAGGCACGCTGTACCACCGGCTGCAGAAGTGCGGCGAAGCACGAGGGAAGGGGTTGCTGGCACCAGGTCTCCTTTTGCAGACGCATTTGCGCGTGCTGCGCACTGCCATATCAAAGCATGGGCCACGGTGGTCGGCGGCCGCACAGCCCGCACCGTTGTTGCAAGCGGGCGCTGGGGCACTACTGACTCTTGCCTGTTGCCTGCGCGGCAGCGGGCTCCGGCGCAGCAGCCGGCTCAGGCGGCGGGGTGATGCCCTGCGCGCGCAGGGCCCTGTCAATGGCGGCCCAGAGGTACGGGAGCGGTTGCGCCCCGGAGACGCGCTCGCCGTCGATAAAGAGGGCCGGCGTGCCGTCGATCTTCAGCTCTTCGGCTTCCTTCATGGATGCTCGCACCGAGGAATCATCCTGCCGGGTCAGGCAGCTGTCCAGCGTCGCCTTGTTCAGGAGGCTCCGCGCGCCTTGATCGCGCGCTACCTTGTCCAGCATCGCGAACGACTTGGCCGGGTCACGATCCGGACCGGTGATGTCTTCCCCGTGGGTGTGCAGGTAGTCCACGTAGTTCCAATAGGCGGTGCTGTTCTGCGAAGCGAGGCAGTTCGCGTCCACCGCGGCATGCAGCGCCCACGGGTGGATCTCCACGAGTGGATCGTCCTTGTACACGACCTTGATCAAATCCTTGTAGTGGTCCAGGGTCTGCGGGAAAAGCTCCGCGTGCATCCGGGCGCAGTACGGGCATTCCAGATCGTCGAAGTTGACGATCTCGACCTTAGCGGCAGGGTTTCCACGCATGGGACGGCCGCTCGCGGGAATGTTCATGCCCGGGAGGGCGGCCAGGTCGTACTTCGCTAGGCGCGCGAGGGTATTGCCGTCTTTCGAGATCAGGAAGTCCACCGGCTGCTTATGCGCCGGGTCTGCTGCCGCGAAGAACTCGATGCGCAGGGTGTCGAAACCCGGGATGTTGCTGGGGGTCCGCCCCTCGGGCGCCACTTCCCAGTCTGCCGGCACGCTCAGCTGCGATCGCACCAGGAGGTCGACGCGACGCTGCTGTTGGGGCGTCAGCGCACTGCCGGCTGCTGCCTGCGCGCGACAGCCGGCCACGGGAACAAGACACAAGGTCGCGAGTAGCAAATGGGTGAAATGCGAGCGATAGCTGGAGAACAGTATGGGATAGCCCCTTCAAAGACGTCTTTTGATTATCGCACTGCAGTTGCGCAGTCCCGGCGGGGCCAGGACCCGGTGACGTGCGCCAGGAGCACGTGGCGACGGTTGCAGTGCAGGTAATCTCCCAGGGACCGCATGGGTGCCTTTGCGGGGCAGAACAGCGCGGACAGGCGTCGTAAATGCAGGAGCCGGGGCCGCAAAGCAGGCATTCGCCTGACCGGACTCGCCTCAGCCTGCACCACAGGCACCACGTCCGCGCGGTGCACGCAACGTAACTCCCAATGCGTCCCGCAGCCAGCCGCATTTGCCTACGGCTGGCTGCCAGGATGTTTCTTACGCAACAACCGCCGGCTGGCTCACTTCGTTGAGCTTCTCGATGGCCTCGGTCGGCAGCTTCAGTTCCACCGCCTTCAGCAGGTCCTCGAGTTGCTCAAGACTCGTAGCGCTGGCGATCGGAGCCGTGATGCCGGGACGCGCCATCAGCCAGGCAAGTGCCACCTGCGTTGGGTTGCCACCTACTTCGCTGGCTACCTCGTCCAATGCCTTGACCACGCCGAAGCCATGCTCATTGGCATACTTGCCGACCATCTTGCCGCGAGCCTTGCCTTCCACGTCGGCAGCAGAGCGGTACTTGCCAGTCAAAAAACCGGCCGCCAGTGAGAAGTAAGGAACCACAGCGATGCCGAACTCGTTCACCACGGGCGCAAGCGTGTTCTCGTACTCGCCGCGTTCGAGCAAGTTGTAGTGCGGCTGCAGGCTCTCATAACGAGGCAGGCCACGGGTGCTGGCCAGCTCGAGCGCGGCACGCAGGCGATCCGCCTTGTAGTTTGACGCACCAATGGCGATGACCTTGCCTTCGGCGATCAGTTCGCCATAGGCGGCAAGGGTGTCAGGCAAAGGGGTCGCCTCATCATCCTTGTGCGACTGGTACAGCTCGATGCGGTCGGTCTGGAGCCGCTCCAGCGAAGCCTCGATCGCCTGCCGGATGTACGCCGGCTTCAGCCCCTGCTTGCCGTCGCCCATGTCCATGCCGACCTTGGTTGCGAGCACAACCTTGTCGCGCTTGCCGCTCTGCCGGAACCACTTGCCCAGGATGCGCTCCGACTCGCCGCCTGTATGCCCTTCGGCCCAGCGCGAGTACACGTCCGCCGTATCGATGAAGTTGCCGCCTGCATCCACAAACCGGTCCAGGATCCGGAACGACGTCTGCTCGTCCGCGGTCCAGCCAAATACATTCCCGCCCAGCATCAGCGGGGTGACCTGCAGGGGCGATTGTCCAATAGCGCGCTTTTCCATAGAGAAAACAACTCCTTTTCCTTTTGTTGGATGAAGAAAGGAGCCGCCAGGGAGCAGCCCGGGAAAGCAGAAGCCGCGAGCAGTACGCGTAGCGGCTAGAAAACGCGGTTGACCGGGTTCAGGGAACCTGCCGAGCCTACGCCTGCAAGCGTAAAGGAGAACAGGTACTGGGTGTCGTCGCGGACAGTGCCCAGCGAGTAGCGGCGCATCTCAAATGCGAAGCCGCAGCAGTCCCGGTTGTAGCCGGCCTGCGCGCCCAGATACTGCGTCTCCTGCAGGGTCAGGTCGTAGCCCAGGTTCATGCCGGCAGACAGGCCATGCTTGGTGGGCGAACCATAGGTAGCGGCCAGGTGCAGCTGGTTGAAGTTCGGCAGGGCGCTGGTTGCGTTCGGATTGGGCGTGGGCGCATCCGGCAGTGTCGTGGGGTTCTGGATCAGGTTGAACAGCCGCGAATCGCCGACGGAAAAGAAGTACTGCTTTAGCCGGTAGGTGGCAAACAGGTTGCTCGACTGCAGCCGCCCGGTGCGCGCGTCGTAGTCCACGTCCCACTGCAGGTCCGTCGCGCTGGTGGTCCGTAGCCGCAGCCGCGAAATGATCGGTGAGTTGTTACGGGGCGACGTGATGAAGGCGACCGCGCTGAGATCCAGCGTGGATGCGAACACGTTGCGCTCATTCGGAACCACCGCTCCGCCGAAGTTGGTGTTGTAGTAGTGCCGCTGCAGCACTGTCCAGGTCAGCCAGTCGGAGGTGCCGCCACCGCACATCTTGTTCGGTCCCAGTGCTTCATCGCCCTTGCAGGGGTGCTGGTGCAGGTGCCGCAGAAAGAGCCGCTGGGTAAGCCCGTATTCGAGCTCGTTCGTATCAGCCAGGATGTCCGTGGAGTCGAAGCGAATGGTACTGGCAAAGTGGTGCACGCCGGTGACGTAGTGGTAGGAGAGCTCGGGCTCGATGGTGTGGCGAAGCTCAACGCCGCTGCCCGTGCCGTTCATGTCCCCGAAAAGCCGCTGCAGCAGCCGGCTGCTGAAATCCCGCTCGAGCACCGGCGGCCGGAAGGTGACATCGCTGGTGAACGCGGCGCGGTTCAGGGTCTGACCCAGCTCTGCCACAGGCACATTGCCCGGGAGCCCGGGCTCCTGCGTTTTGCCGTAGAAGGTATCGCGTCCGCCCGCCTCGGCGCGCAGCGTCCAGCCGCCGCTGCTCAGCGGAAGCGCAAGGTGTGGATACAGGTCGAGCCTGGGCAGCAGGCGGCTTGTCTGGAAGCCCGGCTCGGAGCGGGAAAGCGCCGTCGCAGAAGCTTCGCCACCGAGCAACAGCGGGGTTCGTCCAAGGGGATGGTCCAGCATGTCGAAGTGAAGCTCCGGCACATGCAGAACGCGGATCTCGTCGCCGGACGTGGCGCTGCGAAAGTTCTGGTAGCGCTCGAAGCGCCCGCTCGCCGCCAGCCCGTTCTCCTCGCGCGTCACGTACGCCGACGACTTGGCCTCGGAGTTGATGGCGTTGGAGTAGTTCTCCTCGAAGGCCTCGCGGTACACGTACGAGCTCAGGTACTCCATGTCCACTACGGCTCGGGTGTGATCGTCCAGCTTTCTGCGCGCGTCGGCGACCACGTCTACGCCGCCCTGGTTCTCGGTGCCGGGCAACCGGTCCAGCAGGGCCCGGTAGCGCATGCTGGCGAAGTCCTCACCGGCGCCGCGATACCGGATCTGGCCGAACGGCGCGTAGCCACGACGTGAGAAGTACTCGGCGCCGATGGTGGCATCGGCACTGCGCCCCAGCACGAGGTACACCGACTCGCCCAGGATGAAGCCCTTCTGCGTGTTGTTGCCGAACACCGGCAGCAGGATGCCGGACTGCCGATGCTGCTGCTCCACGGGGTGCGAGGCGTAGGGCAGAAAGAACAGGGGCAGGTGGAACAGGGTGAAGGTGGCGTTGCGTGTGTGCGCCGTGTTGTTGTCGACCAGGATGCTTCGGGCAATCAGCAGCCAGTCCGGGTTGGGCAGGCGGCAGCTGGTCAGCGTGCCGCGCAACACCTGGTAGCGCCCCGGGCCCAGCTCGAGGAGCTCGCGCCCTGTGAGCGCAAACGGGTTGGGCGCTGTGAAGGTGTAGCGGCCATGCGTAATCGAGCGGACGCCAAGGGTGCCCACCGCGTCGTAGAAGTGCGCGGTGTGCTGCTCCAGGTTCATGGTGCCGTGATCGGCAACCAGGTGTTCATCGGAGGGCCCACCGTCGACCGTGACATGTCCGCGCGCGTCCACGGTCGAGGTCGCCCGGTTGTAGGTCGCATGGTCGGCGCGGATGCGGTAGCTCTTGTACAGGATCAGGATGTCGCCATCCAGCGCGTACACGTCACCGGTCTTGCTCTGCTGATTGGCCTCGATATGCACCGGGGTGCCAGGGGGCGGCGCATCAATGGGCACGGCAATGCCGGTGTCGATGACGTCGCTCGCGAGCGAAGGCGGAGGGGGCGGCGGCAAGGGAGTCGGGTCTGGTTCCACCGCGTCCGTAATCCCGACCGCTGCGGCGTCAGGCACGTCCGGCAGCTCCTGCCACGCAGGCGGTGCAAAGGCCGGGTCGGTGGAAGGGCTCAGCGGGGTGTCAGGCATCGCGCCTGGCAGGACCGGGGAGGGCTTGGACTGAGGAGTGGCCTGGGGATCGGGTGCGGCGGTGGCCTGGGGGACCGCCCCGGCTTGCTGCTCGTATCCAGCGCCGCGAGGTGAATCGGGGGGTAGCTGCGTGGTCACTCCCTCGGCGAACAGGGAGTGGTGACACAGCAAAATCAGCGTGATACACCAGATTGTGCGGGTTCTCATTGCGGCAGGCATCCTCAGCATAGCAAACGCTAAGGACGGGCAGCGGCACTGCGAAGCTGCAGGGCTCTGGTTGGACAACTCGTTGCAGGCCGTTCCGGCAGTAGCGCCGGCGCAACCGGTGGGATTTGTCCGCGACTTAACCTCTCGCTTTCCATGTCTTCAACCTGGCGCTGCCTGTTCTTGTGCTCCTGTTCGGCACAGGGTTAAGGAAGAAGGATCCTACTCGTGAGCACCCCTGCATCGTTGCTGCACTCTGCCGTCCCTGCTTCCGGCCTGCCTCCCTCGCTTAACGCCGTGCCCGACTGGAAGGCCGAGATCAACGCCCGCCTGCGCGAGCACCGCGAGCGACGGGGAGAAGCAGACGCCTCGCAAGGCAGCGCACGCCACAACCCGGCGACCACAGGCACAGCAGGTTCGGCTGCTTCGCGAGTAGCGGCACGGGTCGCCGCCCGCTACAACAACGCGCCGTCGTACCAGGACCTGCTGGCCGCCAGTGCCACGGCCGCCGCGGCTGCAGCCCAATCGGCAGCGACCGCTGCAGTGGAAGCTCAAGCCGCGGCCGAGGCAGCCCTGGTCGGCTGGGAAAACCACCAGGCAATGGTTCGCCAGGTCACACTTCAGGTCGCGCTCCATGCTGCGGATGAAGCAGAGCGCAGCGCCGAAGCCGACGCAACCTCCAGTTCTCCTGCACGCAGCGGCAGAGATATCTGTGCCGATTCCTTCTTTACCGCGACGAGCCCGGCGCTGCTTGCAACCGATGCTGCCCCGCATGCAGGCGCGGCCGTGCCGTCGCAATTCCCCGGCAATGTTTATGCGAGCCCCCGGCCCGTCGCCGCAGGCGTGGAGCACCATACCCCGCTGCCGGAGCGCATGGCCGCACCCTCTCGTACCGCAACGCGCTCCATCATGGGGGAGCGTGCGCGCTCGCTGGTGGACGCCTTCGCCGAGGCGGTGGTGCCCGCGGCGCAAAGTCTACCGGCCAAGTTGATCGAGTTCCCTCGCGAGCTGATCGCACCGCGCAAGCAGCGCCCCCGCCTTGCTGAGGGTCCCTTGTCGGAACAGGAGCCCGCCGGCGGCCGTCTGCGCATCTTTGAAGTCGACACGCTGCTCCTCGCGGAAGATTCTGCGGAAACGCGCATGCGCAATGAGACTCCGTCCGGCGCGCCAGGCATCTATGCCGCCATGGAGCGAGAGCCGGACCACCGTTTAGACGATGACCAGGCGCGGGATACCTCGCGGCGCCGGGCTGGTTTCCAGGCAGACCGTTATGCGGATGCGTACGCCGACGCGGCAGGCAGGTCCCCGGGCACGCGGGAAGCCACGGCTACCCGGCGTGCGACCGCAAGTGAAAGCGGCTGGCAGTCCATCCGTCTGGGCCAGCATCCGCAGCAGGATGAGCCGCAGCCCACATCCCAGCCGGCTGGTCGCCGCCCCGAACACGGGTACGAAGCCGAGGCAGCGCCGCCCCTGCACGACCTGGCGCCGCTGACGGATCGCCTGATGGCAGCCCTGATCGATGGCGCCATTGTCTCGGTCTGCTTCCTGATTTCGATGCTGGTGTTCAGCCTCTGCACCGTGCACGCCCCCACCGGCAAGGCCGCTGTGGTCGCGGGCCTCGTAGTGCTGGGAACGCTGGCAGCGTTCTACGGCTGGCTGTTCATGAGCTTCGGCGGTGGCAGCACCCCGGGCATGCGGTACGCGCACATCGCTCTGTGCACGTTCAGTGATGAAAACCCCACCCGCCGTTCCCTGCGCCGCCGTGTCCCGGCGACTGCTCTGGCACTTCTGCCCCTCGGGCTCGGTGTTCTGTGGGCCATTCTGGACGAGGACAAGCTGGGCTGGCACGACCGCATGACCCGGACCTACCAGCGGTCGTACAAGTAGCCGCTTCTCTGTAAGCTCCACCCCTGTGACAAAGCCCCGCCCCTGATCGCATCCCGATCAACCCCGGCGGGGCTTTTCTGTTTGGATAGCAGCATGCAACGCTATGCCATCACCGACCGCTCGATGCTGGGCTCAACCGAACCAGAGAGGGAGCAGGCGCTCCTGGCCCAGGTCGTGCAGTGGGTCGAAGCCGGGATTGAGTGGATCCAGCTTCGGGAGAAGGACCTTGCCGCGGAGCACATGCGCCTCCTGGCGCGCAGGGTGGCCGATCGGGCGGGCGGCTCCGGAACGAAGCTCGTCATCAACAGCATGCCCGCCCGGGAGGCGCTTGGCTGCGGGGCCGACGGTGTGCACCTGCCGGGCAGCACCACAAGCCCCGGCATCGAGGCCGCGCTTGCCCTGGGAGCGATCGTGACGGTGAGCTGCCATACGCTCAGCGAGATCGAAGCGGCGCGCGATGCCGGGGCGGCTGCGGCGCTGTGGGCGCCTGTGTTTGGAAAGACGATGCATGGAGCCATGGTGCAACCAGGCACCGGGCTGGCTGCGCTCCAGCGTGCCTGCTTAGCGGCTGCGTCGATGCCGGTGTTTGCCCTGGGCGGGGTCACCACCCGCAATGCTCCGGCCTGTGTTGAAGCTGGCGCCGCGGGCGTCGCCGGAATCCGGATCTTCCAGTCCAGCCCGGTTCCGTCGCACGCAGAGCAGGAGTGGCAGCGCCTCAAGAGCCTGCAGTGAGACCCGGCCGGTAAGCGCCCGCACCCGGCCAGTGCACGCGCGCGTTGAGAGTCGATGCAGGGCGGCCACCATTCCGGAAGCAGCCTCCTGCTGCTGATCCGAACCGTCGGCCGCCACTGCAATCCCGGCCTTAGTGTGCCGCGAACATCGCTTCCACATCCTTGCCGAACGCAGCCTGGCTGTCGTGACGGGTGTAGAACATGTGCCCGCCCGGGTACTCATGCACTGCCACGCGGGTCGGGTCGCCTCCGGCTTCCACCATCGCCGCGGGCAGCTCGTCCACCGTCAGCACCGAGCCCATGAATGGGCAGCTCAGGTCGTCCCAGCCATGCGCGATCAGCACCCGCAGCTTCGGGTCTGCGGCCACGGCCTCACGCAGGTCGTGCGTGGAGCCGCGCTCCAGCACGCGGTCGCGATCCCAGTTTTCGCCTACGTCGTAGGAGAGCGCGTTATAGCGGGCCGTGGTCTTCCAGCCAACCACGCGTGTCACCCAGTCCACCATGGCGGTGGTGGTCGGCGCGATGATCGACTCCAGGATGGGGTCATTTGAATCCTGGTCCGGCGAAAACGGGAAGGGATCGGGCGAGGTCACGTTGGAGTCGTACACCGAGCCGATTTCACCCTTCTCGCGATGCACCTCGCGCAGGTAGGCGCCAATTTCAATGCGGCCCCCGGAGTGCTTCACAAATGCGGGATCGAGGCCCGTCATGTCCGTGACCTTGCGGATGATGCGCGGTGTCGCTTCCGGATTGGAACGGCCTGCCATCAGGTCGGTCGCATACTCGCCGCGCGTGTACGCGATGACGTCGGCCATGTGCTCAGGGGTGAGCTGGTGCTCGCGCTCCAGGTGCGCCGCGGCGATGGAAGGCAGGCTCATCATCCAGGGCAGCGGCGAAATCTCGCCATTGCCTTCGATCCACGGATTGAGGTACGGCGAAACCAGCACGACCCCGTTCATCGCGACGCCCAGCTGTGCCTGCAGGTAGTGGGTGACGCGCGGTCCGCGATACCCGCCATAGCTTTCCCCGATCAGGTACTTGCGCGATTGCAGACGGCCGTTCTTGACCAGCCAGTCGTAGATCACGCGCGACAGGTACTCGATGTCCGGCGTGGTCGAGTAGAAGAGCTTCCGGGTGTCCGCCGCGGAGACGAGCGAGCGGGAAAAGCCCGTGCCGATCGGGTCGATAAACACCATGTCCGAGAAGGGCAGCCAGGTGCCGGGATTGTCGGTGAGCCGAGCCGGATCCGACGGGCTGTCGCCCTGCTCCGCAAACTGGATGTGCTTGGGGCCGATGGCGCCGAGGTTGAGGTACACGGACGATGCGCCCGGGCCGCCGTTCATGGCAAAGGTCACGGGCCGGTCCATCCTGTCGCCTGCGCCATCGAGTAGGTAGGAGGTAACCACAACCTCGCCGGTCTTGGTCTCGGGCTTAGCCGGATCGAGACGGCTGTAGACCGGGATGATGCCCACCGTGGCCGTGTAGTGCAGTGTCCTGCCGCCGACTGTCACGGTCTGCGCGACCGAGGCGTCCGCCGGCAGGGGTGGCAGTGCATCGGTTTTGGCGTCCTTCGCGTCTGGAGCAGGCGCGGACTTTGCGGGGGCGTCAGGATGCTCCTGCGCCAGCGCAGGAGGAAGCACCACGGGGGTAAGCAGGAAAGAAAGCGCAAGTGCCGCGGCACAGCGAACAGGGAGCAGCCGGGAGAGACTCATGCGCCAACATAGCGCAGCTGCCCCGGATTGCGAAGCGATTTGGCATGCCTCCGTCACTGCCGGGAGCGTCGGGCCTCGCGCGCGGCGCAGCGGGCGCCTGCTTCTGTGCTTTATAGTGATCGCGATTGTCCGGCTGGGAACGCTGAAGCCGCCAACCGCATGCGCATTCCATCCCCGCTTAAAGAAGAGGCCCCGGTGCCCCAGGTTTCCCGTAGAAGCTTTCTCCAGGCAGGAGGCGGCACAGCGCTCGCCTCCGTGTTGCCGGGCCGCCACTTCGTGCTCGCACAGCAGCCTGTGCCTCCATCTGTGCCCGCCGGCAACCCGGTGCGATTCGCCAGCATCGGCCTCGGCATCCAGGGCTCTTCTCTGCTGCGCGCGGCGATGAGCATGCCCCAGGCGCAGTGTGTCGCGGTGGCTGACCTGTATGACGGCCGCCACACCCTCGCGCGCGAGATCGCCGGCGCCGGCACGCGCACCACGCGCAGCTATCACGAACTGCTCGACGACAGGACCATCGAATGTGTGATCGTGGCAGTGCCTGACCACGCACACCGGCAGGTCACCGTGGATGCGCTGGCAGCGGGAAAAGACGTGTATTGCGAAAAGCCCATGTCGCACTCCATCGCCGACGGGCAGGCGATGGTCCAGGCCGTGACGGACAGCAGGCACTTTGTGCAGGTGGGGTCGCAGCGGGTTTCGTCGGCGCTGTTCCTCAAGGCGCAATCGTTGTTTCGGGAGGGCGCCGTCGGCGACCTGCTCCAGGTGGAGCTCCAGCTGGGCCGCAACTCGCCCGGCGGCGCGTGGCAGTACCCGATCCCGCCCGACCTGTCGGCGCAGACCCTCGACTGGGCAGCGTGGCAGGGCGCCGTGCCGAAGCGGCCCTTCGACCCGGTAGCTTTCTCGCGCTGGCGCTGCTTCCGCGCCTATGGCACGGGCATGGCGGGCGACCTGATGGTGCACCTGCTCAGCGGCATGCAGTGCATCACCGGCATCAACGCGGCGCCCGACCAGGCGCACAGCATCGGCGGGATCCGGCGCTGGAAAGACGGCCGCGACATGCCGGATGTGCAGACCACCACGTTCTCCTACGGCGAGGTGCCGGTCTCGATCCGGCTGAGCCAGGGTACCGAGACGCCCGAAGTGACGCGCATCCTGGGTTCGAAAGGCGTGCTGGAAGTATCGGGCAGCGCCGTCAGTCTCTCGCCCCAGTCTGGCGTGGATACCTCGCCGGACTACGGCCTGAATGGATGGCCGGCCGCCATGCATGCCGAGTACGAGCGGCAGTGGCATGCCGAGCACGACCCGGAACTGACAGCGCATGTCGCAAACGAAACCACTGTCTGGCATGGGCAAAGCTGGGACGACCTGCACCCGCACCTTCAGAACTTCTTCAGCTCGGTGCGTACGCGCACGCCGCCCGTGGAGGACGTGGTGTTCGGCCACCACGCCGCCACGGCCTGCCACATGGCGAATGCCTCCTACTTTGAGGGCAAGGTAGTCAGGAGCAACAGCAAGGGCGGTGAGCGGGCATGACCCGTGGCACAGGGGGCCGTGTTTGACCACGGTGGCAGGGGGCCATAGGCTTAAGAGGTACGTTTAAGTTTGTCTGGGGCGCCTTATGTTGATCACTGTTTCCGATCTTGAGCGCGAGCCGCTTCAATACGACACGTCGTTTTCACCCGCAGGCATGGATTTCGGCGAGGATGTTGAGCAGAAGGGGCCGTTCCAGGCCGCCGGGCTTGCCGAGCTGCTCGAAGAACATCGCGGACCCAAGGAGATCGTGCAGGATATTCGGCTGCGCGGCACCTACGAGGGGCTATTTGAGGTGCCCTGCGCACGCTGTCTCGATCCCGTGGAGCACCACCTGAAGGGCCGGTACGATGTGCTTTTTCGGCCGCTCGGTGTAGATGGGGATGACCGGGAGCACTCCATCGGGGCATCCGAGACCGAAATCGGCTATTATCAGGACGGTAGTCTTTTGCTCGAGGATGTTCTGCGCGAACAGGTGCTGCTTTCCCTGCCGGCACGGACACTCTGCCGCGAAGATTGCAAAGGAATCTGCCCGCGCTGCGGCGCTAACCGAAACACTGCCCCCTGCTCCTGCGAGGAATTACCTGCAGATCCACGGTAGACAGCGCTCGGGGACCTGCGCAGCCGGATTAAGACCTCTTAAAGTAGTACCAGCGCCTGCAGCAGCGCTGAACCATGCCGCTCCTTGTACTGTGAGCGGTCATGTGTGCGCCTGCTGTGTGAGTTGGATTGTGAAAGGATCTCGCCGTGCCTAATCCGAAACGCCGCCATTCCAAGGCCCGCTCTTCCAAGCGTCGCTCCCATGACTTCCTGACCGCAACCGGCCTCTCCGAGTGCCCGAACTGTCACGAGCGCAAACTGCCCCACCGCGTCTGTGCCAAATGCGGTACGTACAAGGGCCGCGCCGTGATTGAAGTCAAGGAAGCCAGCTAAGCCACCCTATACATGCTGACCGACATCGCCGTCGATGCCATGGGAGCCGACAAGGCTCCGGATCCTGAAATTGCCGGTGCCATTCAGGCTGCCCGCGACCTGCCAGTCCAGATCTTTCTGGTAGGTCCTGAGGACCGCCTCGAACCGCTCCTTAAACAGGCGCTTCGGGGCGAACGGCTGCCGATCCAGATCGTTCATGCGAGCGAGCATATCGCCATGGACGAAAAAGCCGCGCAGGCTGTGCGCAACAAGAAAGACAGCTCCATGCGGGTCGGGCTTAAGCTCGTCCGCGAGGGCAAGGCCGCCGGCTTTCTGACTGCCGGCAATACCGGCGCCGCCATGGCCACGGCCAAGATGGTGCTCGGCACCCTGCCTGGAGTAGATCGTCCCGCGCTTGCCGCCATCCTCCCGACGGCGGCCGGAACCCCTTGCGTGCTCGTGGACGTAGGAGCCAATGTCGACTGCAAACCGCAGAATCTCGCCCAGTTCGCCGTGATGGGCGAGCTGTATGCGCGAACCGTGCTCAAAATCGCGCGTCCGCGTGTTGGCCTGCTGTCGATCGGGGAAGAAGAAGGCAAGGGCAATGAGCTGACCAGCGAGGCCTTCCCGCTGCTCAAGGCGCTGCCTCTGCACTTCACCGGCAACGTGGAAGGACGCGACATTTACAACGGCCATGCCGATGTGATCGTGTGCGATGGCTTCATCGGCAACGTTGCCCTGAAGACCAGTGAAGGTTTAAGCCGGCTGGTACGCGACATGCTTCGGGAATCCCTGCGCAAGACCGTGACCGCCCAGGTAGGCGCGCTGCTCTCGCGCAAGGCATTTGCCACCTTTAAGCGCAAGATGGATCCATCCGAGTACGGCGGCGTACCACTGCTGGGGGTGCGTGGCGTGTGTATCGTCGGGCACGGTTCTTCCAACGATGTCGCCATCAAGAACGGGATCCGGGTAGCCGCGGAGTTTGCCCAGGCTGGGCTGAACGGTCTGATCGAAGCCGGGCTGGCCGTCTGATGACTCTCCTGCTGTAGAAAAGGCCGCGCTTATGCGCGGCCTTTCTGTTTCCGCCATAACTGCTCGTGTCTTTACTGGGGCTGCTGTGCAGCCGCGTTGGCATTGGCAGCCTTCTGCTGATCTTTCGCGGCCTTGCCTTCCTTCTTGGCTGCCTTGTCACTTTGCTTGGCGGCTTTTTTGCTGAGCTTCTGCTGGTTTTTCGCTGTTTTCGCCTGCTCCTTGTTCTGGGCGGCCTGCTGCTTCAGCTGCGTAGTGTTCATGGCAGCCGCGTTTGGGTCCTGCTTCGGGTCCTGTGCTCCGGCCATCGTTGGAAGAGCTGCAAGGGCGAGTAAAAATGCCAAGTGGGGCTTACTTTTCACGATTGTTACTCCTTCTGCATCAGCCGCCTTCCGCGCGATTGCCGTGGACTGCCTGTGCAATCGATGCCCGCGCGGGCATACTGGCTTTATGGCTCTGTACCTTGCGTTTGATGTTGGTGGTACCAAGACGGCTGCGCTGGTGGCCGACGAAAATCAGGTTCTTGCACGTACCACCGCCGGCAGTATCAAGACGCTGCGCGTGCCACCCGAGGAAGCCATGGCCAACCTGCAGGCTCTGCTTGCTGCCCTTAAGGCGGCGAGCGGACGGACCCTGCATGGCAACGTGGCGTGCACCTGTATCGGTACCTCCGGCATCTCCGCGCCCGTGGTTCGCGACTGGCTGCTTTCTTCCTTTCGCGAAGTGGTTGGCGGCGAAACCGTGCTGCTGGGGGATGAAGTGATTGCGCTGGACGCGGCCTTTCAGGGCGCGCGCGGTGTGCTCGCGATCGCCGGCACCGGCTCCAACATGGTGGGGCGTGCCCGCTCGGGCGCGATGGTGCACGCCGGGGGATGGGGTCCGGCGCTGTCCGACGAAGGCTCCGGCCATTGGATCGGCACCGAGGCATTGCGCGCCTGCTTCCGCGCGATCGACGCGGCAAAACCTTCCAGCGCTGACGCCGTCAGCCCCCATGGCGTGCCGATCCCGATCACCAGGGAGCACCTGCCTTCGCTGCTGCAGCGGTTTCTCGAGACGCTGGAACTGCGCGATCTGGAAGACATCATCGGCGCCGCCAACAGCCTCACCTTCCACTCGGCTGCACTGGTGCCGGCAACAGTGGCCGCCGCACGCTCCGGCGACGCGCTGGCCGGCGCGGTGCTGCAGCGGG
This sequence comes from Acidipila sp. EB88, assembly GCF_003858395.1. Classification (GTDB taxonomy): domain Bacteria; phylum Acidobacteriota; class Terriglobia; order Terriglobales; family Acidobacteriaceae; genus EB88. The sequence continues at coordinate 1,946,134 of NZ_QWEV01000005.1, forward strand.
CAGGTGAAGATGCCGCGGCGCTGGTGGCCGCGGTGATCCGCAAGGTCGAGGCGCTGGAGGCTGCCGACCGCGTTCCCTTTCGCGCTCCGGAAGTGGCGTTCGTGGGAGGAATCCTAAGCCACATCGCCGAGGTGCGCGACGCGATGCATCGTTCGCTGGCCGCAGAGTTCCCCGGAATCGTGCTGCAGCAAAGCGCGGTCGATCCCTTGGAAGGCGCTCTCTGGCACGCGCGGGGACGCCCTGGCACGCATGGTGGAGCGCCCCTGGACGCCCCTGCCTTGCATCGCCGGGTGTGATCGGTTCAGATAGAGGGGCATGAGTACGCAAGCATTTGCATTTCTTTTCCCAGGACAAGGTTCGCAGGCGGTCGGCATGGGCCGCGAACTCAACGACAACTTCGCTGCGGTCCGCGCCGTGTTTGAGGAAGCCGACGAGGCTCTGGGCTTCCGGCTCTCCTCGCTCTGCTTCGATGGACCGGAAGACCGGCTGCGGCTGACCGCTTTCACCCAGCCGGCAATCGTGACGGTGTCTGTGGCAGCCGACCGGGTGTTGCGCGAGCATGGTATCCAGCCTGCAGTGGTGGCAGGGCACTCGCTCGGCGAATACGCGGCGCTGGTTTCAGCCGGAGTGCTCACGTTTCGGGATGCTGTCCAGGCCGTGCACGCGCGCGGCACGTACATGCAGGAAGCGGTGCCGGCAGGGCAGGGAGCCATGGCTGCCGTGCTCGGTCTGGAAGCCGCAGCCGTAATCGAGGCATGCGCGGCTACTTCTGCCGCGACCGGCGAGACTGTTTCCGCTGCCAACCTGAACGCCCCGACGCAGATTGTCATCTCGGGCACCGTGAACGGCGTCGCCCAGGCTGGTGCCTTGGCAAAGGAAGCCGGCGCCAAGCGCGTGGTGCCGCTTCCCGTAAGCGCCCCTTTTCACTGCGCATTGATGCAGCCCGCGCAGGATCGGCTTGCGCCCTTGCTCGCCGGGTTGCCATTTCAGGATGCCCAGGTACCGGTGGTGCCCAACGTGCTGGCACAGCCGGAACAACAGGGCGATGCTTTGCGCCGAGCCCTGGTCCAGCAGGTCACGGGCGCCGTGCGCTGGGTGGAATGCATGGAAGCCGTCCAAACCCGGTTCGCGCCTGTGCAGTGGATCGAGGTGGGTCCCGGCAAGGTGCTGGGTGGTTTGCTCCGGCAGATCGACCGCTCGCTGAGCGTGCTCAACGTGGAAGACTCCGCCAGCCTTGCCAAGAGCCTTGCCTCGCTCGAACAATAGCCGCGACAACCAACAGATACCGAGAAAGAGAGTTCCGATGAAGCCCCAACTCCTCCCGATTGCCGAAGTTGCCGCAAAGCTTGGCGTTCCCGAACAGTACTTCGAGCAGGTTGGCCGTTACGGTGGCAAGGTCAAGCTCGGGCTGCTGGACGACCCGGCATTCCCGCGCAAGGGCAAGCTCATCCTCGTCACCGCCACCACGCCCACGGTCTCGGGCGAAGGCAAAACCGTTACGTCGATCGGCCTGACCCAGGGGCTGGAGCATGTTCTGCAGGGCACGGGCAAGCGCGTGGTGCTCACCTCGCGCGAGCCTTCGCTTGGCCCGGTCTTCGGCATGAAGGGCGGCGCGGCAGGCGGCGGCCTTTCGCAGGTTGAGCCGAGCGAGAAGATCAACCTCCACTTCCACGGCGACTTTCACGCGATCACCTCGGCGCACAACCTGCTCGCCGCCCTGCTCGATGCGCACATCTTCCACGGCAACGATCTCGGCATCGACCCGGCAACCGTGACGTGGCCCCGCGCACTGGACATGAACGATCGCGGCCTGCGCCGCATCACCACCAACGTCGCCGGACCCAAGAAGGACGGCTCCGCGCCCCGCGAAGGCTCCAACCAGAACTCGGGATTCGTGATCACGGCCGCTTCCGAGATCATGGCGATCCTGGCGCTGGCGACAGACCGTGAAAACCTCCGCGAACGCATCAGCGCCATCATCGTCGCCGAGACAAAAACGGGCGAGCCCGTGCGTGCGCGCGACCTCGATGCCGTGGGCCCGATGATGGCCCTGCTGGCCGAGGCGATCGAGCCCAACCTGGTGCAGACGACCTCCGGCACGCCCGCGTTTGTGCACGCGGGGCCGTTCGCCAATATTGCGCACGGCACCTCCAGCATCGTGTCGCAGGAGATCGCACTTCGACTCGCCGACTACGCGGTCAACGAGTGCGGCTTCGCGTCCGATCTCGGCCTTGAGAAGTACATGGACATCGTGACGCGCATCTCCGGTATTGCGCCTTCTGCGGCAGTGCTGGTGACCACCGCGCAAAGCCTGAAAAATCAGGGCCAGGCCATGCCGGAAGAGCAGGGCAAGGACGAACTGGAGCGCGGCTTCACCAACCTGGCCAAGCACGTCTCGATCCTGCGTGGCTTCGGTCTTCCTGTTGTGGTCGGCATCAACCACTTCCCCAAGGACACCGACGAGGAGCTGGCACGCCTCAAAGGGTGGTGCGATCAGAACGGGCTGCCCAATGCCTTTACCGAGGCGTTTACCCGCGGAGCCGAAGGGGCGGCCGACCTGGCCCGCGCTGTGCTCGCAGCCACCGATGGCGACGCGCCGAAGCTCACGCCCACCTACTCGCTCGACAGCACGCTCGAGGAGAAGATCGAAGCCGTGGCCATGCGGGTGTATGGCGCCGAAGGTGTGGACTACTCCGACACGGCAAAGGCGGCACTGGCCCGGTTCGAGAAGTGGGGCTTCGGCAAGGTGCCGGTATGCATCGCCAAGACCCAGTACTCGCTCTCGGATGACCCCAAGCTCGCGGGTGCGCCCACCGGCTGGCGGCTCAAGATCAACAACGCCGTGCTCTCCGCGGGCGCGGGATTCGTGGTGCTCATCGCCGGCAACATGATGCTCATGCCGGGGCTGCCCAAGGCCTCGCGCGCCATGGGCATCGACGTGGATGCGCAGGGTGAGATCGTGGGCCTGCGCTAGCCGTACGCGCTGTGAGCTGCCCGGCGGGCGGAAATGAGAGCCCATGTCCAACCTGGTGTATGTTGTGGCCGGTATCTACCTGATGGTCATGGGCTTTACCAGCCGGGTCTTTGTGCATGAGGCCGGGGTTGCGCCGATCGAGATCGAACGACGCAAGGCGCAGGCAACGCGCACCCGCCGTGGCATCGTCATTGCCGTAGGCCTCCTGCTCCTGCTGTACGGCACGTATGGCTTCAGCCGGTGGTATCACGCCTAACCAAAGCAGAGCGCTGCCACAAGGAGCAAGTATGCCGTACCTGTTGAAGAGTGAGCCGGACAAGTACTCCTACGACGACCTTGTGCGCGATGGCGAGACCGTGTGGGATGGCATCAAGAATGCCCAGGCGCTCAACTATCTCGCCAGCATGCACAAGGGCGAGAAGCTGGTGATCTACCACTCCAACGTCGGCAAGGAAGCAGTCGGCACTGCTTCGGTCGTCTCGGTCGATGGCAGCGACAAGAAGAATCCGCTGGTGCGCATCAAGCCGGGCAAGCGCTTCAAAGCGGGCCGCAGCCTGCAGCAGATGCGCGACGCCGGAGTGTTTGCAGACTCCATCCTGTTCCGGCAGTTCCGCTTGTCCGTTGTGCCACTGAGCGATGAGCAGTATGACTGGCTGGTACACGGCTGACGCTGGGCCCGGCGAGGCCGCGGGGTAGGCTACACTTTAGGGGTGCAGGTGCGGCGCCTACGGGCGTCGTTAAACGGGAAGCCGGCGTACATCCGGCACTGTCCCGCAGCGGTGATGGGAACGAACGCGGCACGAGGCAGGAGCCTCACGCACTGCCCGGAACAAGGGTGGGAAGCGGTCCGCCAGTAGGTCGCCCAAAGTCCGAATACCGGCCTGCCGCCGCCAACGCAGATGCTGCGGGTGTGCGCCTGAGTGAGCCTCGCGCCTCGTGGATTGGGCCGTGACTTGATGCTTTTTCGCGCCAGTTCACGTGAAAAAGCCTGCGCACGGGTGGTTCCTTCTTGCGTCTCGACTTACAGACAGGGAACCCATATCTATGTCCAACACAGAGTTACAAATCAGCGCGCTTGGTTTCCCACGCATGGGTGCCCAGCGCGAGCTCAAGTTCGCGCTGGAAGGCTTCTGGCGTGGAGACCGCAGCGAGGACGATCTCGCTGCCACGGCTGCCACCCTGCGCGCGCGCCACTGGCAGCTGCAGCAGGCCGCCGGCATCACGCATATCCCTTCGAATGATTTCTCCTTGTACGACCACGTGCTCGACATGCTGGTCGCGCTCGGCGCCACGCCCGAGCGGTTTGGCGCGGGTGCCGTGAGCCTGGCGAGCTACTTCTCCATGGCGCGCAACAGCCAGGAACAGACCGCCATGGAAATGACCAAGTGGTTCGACACCAACTACCACTACCTGGTGCCGGAGTGGTCTGCCGGGCTTTCGTTCAAGGCAGACCCTGGCAAGGCCGTGCGCGAGTTCAAGGAAGCGGCGGCGCTCGGCATCCGCACGCGTCCGGTGCTGATCGGGCCATGCACGCTGTTGCTGCTGGGCAAGCCTGCGGACCCGGCTTTCGACGTGTGGTCGCTGCTGCCCAAGCTGCTGAGTGCCTATGTGGAACTGCTTGCCGCGCTCAAGGCTGCCGGTGCGGAGAGTGTGCAGATCGATGAGCCATGCCTGTCCACGGACCTTCCGCTGGGCATCGCTGCGCATTACGCCGATGCGTTCGCGCACCTGGCCGCGGTGGGTCTGCCTCTGCACCTCACCACTTACTTCGCCGCGCTTGAAGAAAACCTCCCGCTTGCCTTTTCGTTGCCGGTCGCGAGTATGCACCTGGATCTGGTGCGTGCGCCCGAGCAGCTTGTCACCGCCCTGGCGCTCGTGGGACCCCGGCAGGCGCTCTCGCTCGGCCTGGTGGACGGCCGCAACATCTGGGTTAACGATTTTGAGCGTTCGCGCGCGCTGATCGAGGCCGCGGTCTCGACCCTGGGTGCGGAGCGCGTGGTGCTTGCTCCTTCTTGCTCCCTGCTGCACGTGCCCGTGGATGCGCGTGGCGAATCGCGCCTGCAGCCGGTGGTGCAATCCTGGCTAGCGTTTGCCGTGCAAAAGCTCGACGAGCTGCGCGCTCTCGCGAGCGGCGCAGACCAGGCAGCCGCGGAGCACGCGATCAATCGTGCGGCCATCGCCTCCCGGGCCGGCGCCGAGTCAAGCCGCAACGAGACCGTGCGTGCGGCCCTGGGAGCGCTTGCTGCGAAGGACTTCAAACGCGCGACGCCGTATGCCGTGCGCATCAAGCAGCAGAACGCCGCGCTTGGACTGCCCCTGCTGCCGACCACCACGATCGGCTCCTTCCCGCAGACGGCAGAGGTGCGCAAGCAGCGTGCCGCATGGCGCAGCGGCAACCTGTCGCAGGCCGACTACGACCTGTTCCTGGAGCAGGAAACCGTGCGCTGCCTGCGTGAGCAGGAAGAAGCCGGTCTGGACCTGCTCGTGCATGGCGAGTTCGAGCGCAACGACATGGTGGAGTACTTCGGCGAACAGCTGGAAGGCTTTGCCTTCACGCAGAACGGCTGGGTCCAAAGCTACGGCTCGCGTTGCGTGAAACCGCCGGTGATCTACGGTGACGTGCGGCGCCGCGGCCCAATGACCGTCCGCTGGAGCGGCTTTGCGCAGTCGCAGACGACGCGACCGGTCAAGGGCATGCTGACCGGTCCGGTGACGATCTTGCAGTGGTCGTTCGTGCGCGACGACATTGCGCGCAGCGAAGTCACACACCAGATCGCTCTGGCGCTGCGTGACGAGGTGCGTGACCTGGAAGCGGCTGGTATTCGCGCCATCCAGCTTGACGAGCCCGCCCTGCGCGAAGGCCTGCCCCTGCGCTCGAGCGGCTGGGAAAGCTACCTCGACTGGGCCGTGCAGGCCTTCCGGCTTGCCACCTCCGCGGTGCGCGACGAAACGCAGATCCATACCCACATGTGCTACTGCGAGTTCGAGTCGATCCTGCCCTCGATCGCGGCGCTCGATGCGGATGTGATCTCGATGGAATCGGCGCGGTCCAAGGGAGAGCTATTGCATGCTTTCGGCAACGCGAGCTATCCCAACGGCATAGGTCCCGGCGTGTGGGATATCCATTCGCCCCGCGTTCCGCCCGAGGCCGAGATGGAGCAGCAGCTCCGCATCGCCGCCGAGGTGCTCACCCCGGACCAGCTCTGGGTCAATCCCGACTGCGGATTGAAAACCCGCGGCTGGCCCGAGGTGCGCACTGCACTGCGTAACATGACCGAGGCCGCCCGCAGCGTGCGTGCGACGCTCCCGGCCCTGGCAGCGCAGTAAGCAAAAAGAGGGGCGCACTATGCGCCCCTCTCTTGTTTGAAATCTCAGCAGGTGCGACATGTACCGCTGCTCAGTCTGGTCCCACGTACAGCTCTACCGGCGAAAAACCGATCTCCCTGGTTTTGTGGTCTACCCGCAGAAACAGTGGCGTCTTGCTGTTGTTGATGCTGACGCCCATGACCACGCCGTTGCCGACCGTCTTGGTGATCTCGATCTTGTGCCCGTGAATGACGCCGTAGTCGCTGGAGGGTCCCCAGTCTTTCTCAAAGTCGGTGAACTTGTAACCGGTGTAACGATCGTCGTGCTGTCGCCACTCCGGATCGTTGTTCCAGTAGGCATACGCATCGTCCATCTTGCCCTTCTCTACGAGCGAGAAGAAGTGGTTGACGCGGTGCTGCTCCGGAAAATCCCAGAAAAGAAAGGTGAGCAGGGCACCCAGCAAAAGCACGCCGATAGTGATCAGGATGCTGTTGCGAATGATGCGAGCGTGACGAGGGTCATAGCGAGGGGCGTCCAGCAGGGTCATTGCGGTACGGTCTCCTGTAACTGTCTAGCAGTGTAGACACCTTGAGTCGGCTCCAGGTTCCCCACGCGGGAAACCTTGCTTGTCAAAGGCTGTAGCTGGTTATTGCCTTTTCTTCTGCCCGCTCCAGCGCCAGGGTGATCAGCCGGTCAATCAACGCGGGATACGGCAGGCCGCTCGCAGCCCACAGCTTCGGGTACATGCTGATTGCCGTAAAGCCCGGCAGCGTGTTGATCTCGTTCAGCACGATCCGGTCGCCCTCCATCAGGAAGTCCACCCTGGCCAGCCCCGAGCAGTCGCAGGCCTGAAAAGCCCGGATCGCCATGGCACGGATCGCGTTGGAGTGTTCCGGGGAAAGTTCCGCTGGTATCACTGCTTCCGAGCCGGCGCTCAGGTACTTGGCTTCGTAGTCGTAGAACTCTTTGCCCGGGACGATCTCGCCCACTACCGAGGCTTCCGGGGCGTCATTGCCCAGGATCGCAACCTCGAGTTCGCGTGCTTTGCCGGTGCCGTCGGCACCCCCGCCCACTCCTTCTTCAACCACGAGTTTGCGGTCAAAGCGCGCGGCCAGGGTCAGCGCCGTTTCGAGCTCGGCGCGGTCATGCGCCTTGCTGATGCCGACCGAAGAGCCGCCATTCGCCGGCTTCACAAACAAGGGGTAGCGCAGAGCTGTTTGAATCTTCGCGAGAGCATCGTCGGGCCGGGTCTGCCACTCGGAACGCAGAACGGAGACGTGCCGCGGGATCGGCAACCCTGCCGAGGCGAACAGTCGCTTCATGATGTCCTTGTCCATGCCGACTGCCGAGCCAAGCACGCCCGAGCCGGCGTACGGTATCCCCGCAAGCTCCAGCAGGCCCTGCATCGTGCCGTCCTCCCCGAACGTGCCGTGCAGCACCGGCAGGACTACGTCCAGCGTTGAAGCATCGTCCGCGGCGTCGTCTGCGCCTGTTGATCGCGCGCCGAATGGTTGCAGCCCTGCGCCCAGCGAGGTGACTGGAAGCGATTGCTCCACGTTGGCGGCTTCGCCCGCGTCCGGCGCATCGGCAGGTCCGGCATCGAGGAGGCGCTCAGCCGCACCGGCCGTCAGCCAGTGCCCCTGCTTCGTGATGCCCAGCGGCACCACCTCGTACTTGTCGCGATCGATCGCTTTCAGAACGGAAGCAGCCGAGAGCAGGGAGACTTCATGTTCTCCACTCTTGCCGCCGAACAAAACACCTACGCGCAGTTTCTTCATACCTCTTCGATAGTAGCTTTGCATGCGCATGGCCCGCGGTGCGCACTCCGAGAAAGCATGTGCAAGCCTGATTCCCGCTTCGGTACTGCGGAGCGAATTGGAACAGGGCGCGCGGCCGCACAGAGAAATAGCGCCTTAAGCCCTGGGTGCAGATGGCTGCTGCTGCCGATACTAAGCCCGAACGAGTAGCTTCCGGCGCCGGACGCCGGGACGTTGCTGCGGACAATCTCATTGCCGGACGGGTGTCATGGCTTCCTTTGCTCTTCTTGCTTTCATCCTCACGCTTGCCCTTCTTCCGCGTCTTCGCGGCGCGTTGCCATTGACACCGCCGCGCTTCCCGACCATCTCCAGCGATTGGCGGAGCCGCTTCGCCTCGTTGCGCGCGCGGGGTGCGGCATCGGGGATGCAGCTCACGCTGTTGCTTGGAACGGCCGCCCTGACGGCACAGGCCCAGACCGCAAGCTTCAGCGGGGCTATCCAGACTCTCGCCACCGGCATCAGCAATCCCTACGGCCTGGCCGTCGATGCAAGCGGCAACGTCTTCCTCCCGGACACCAGGAACAACGTGGTGAAGGAGATTGTTGCCGCGGGCGGGTACACCACAATGATCAATATTGGTACCGGCTTTAGCGGACCCACCGGCATCGCCATCGACAACAGCGGCAACCTGTACATCGCCGACTCAGGCAATCACGCAGTCAAGGAGGTGCTGGCCAGCGGCGGGTACACCACGATCAAGTCTCTGGCCACCGGCTTCACTCTTCCTGCAGGTGTTGCCTTGAATGCGAGCGGAGACATCTTTGTCGCGGACTACAGCGCCAGCACGGTCAAGGAGATCACCGCCGCCAGCAGTTACAAGACAGTGAACACGGTCGGCAGTGGCTTCAAGAATCCGGCGGGTATCGCGCTGGACACAAGCGGCAACCTGTTTGTCGCGGACTCCGGCAACAACGTGGTCAAGGAGGTGATGGCGGCTGGTGGCTATACGACGGTGAAAACCGTGGGCAGCGGCTTTTCTCTGCCGCTCGGCATCGTGCTGGATAGCAGCAACAACTTCTACGTGGCGGATTGCGCCAACCACCTCGTGAAGGAGGTGTTTGCGTCGGGCGGCTACACGACCTTCAAGACTGTAGGCGTCGGCTTCTCCGCCCCGGGTGGCATGGCGCTGGATCTCAGCGGCAACGTGTACGTCACGGATGTTAGCTCAGCGGTGTTGAAGCAGGTCATGCCGCCGGGCGGCAATTTCGGCCCGATCGCTGTGGGCAGCAAGTCAGCTGGATCGGTTTCGCTCGCCTTCACTTTTACCGCCGCCGGCACGCTGGGCAGCGCACCTGCAGTCTTGACCCAGGGCACGCCCGGCCTGGACTTCGCCGATGCAAAGAGCGGCACGTGCACAACCAACGGGACCACGCACACGTACGCCGTTGGGGAGAGTTGCACCGTAGATGTAAGCTTCACCCCCGGCGCCCCTGGAGATCGTTTTGGGGCGGCAACCCTCCGCACCAGCGCAGGCGCGCTTGTGGCGACAGGCTATGTGCAAGGCAACGGGGTTGCACCCAAGGTCAGCTTTTCTCCTGGTACGGTTTCGACCGTGTTGAAGGGACTGATCAACCCGCGCGGCATTGCCTCCGATGGCGCTGGTAATCTGTACATCCTGAACACGGACAACATGCAGGCGGTCAAGCTGTCGGCTTCAGGGGCAGCCGCCGCAACGCTGATCAACCAAAGCACACTCGATTGGCCGCTCGGCATCGCTGTGGATGGTGCCGGGAATGTCTACATCGATGACACGTATCACAGCCGCATTCTGAAAGAAGTCCCGCTGAACGGCTCCTACCAGGAAAGCGTAGTGATCTCCCAGGGGCTGGACTATCCCGAAGGGCTCGCTGTGGATGGTGCCGGGCGTGTGTACATCGCCGATACCGGCAGCGGTCACGTCCTGCTTGAGACGCCCACTGGCACTGGCAGTTACACCCTGACCCAGCTTCCGTTCTCCGGCCTTGTTCAGCACCACGGCATCGCGGTCGATGGCCAAGGCAACCTCTATATCGCGGATACCGGCAATAACCGCATCCTGAAAGAGACGCTGCTTGCCGGCGTGTACACGCAGAGCGTTGTTCCGACCAGTGCCCTTAACTTTCCGCGCGAAGTTGTTGTTGATGCAAGTGGCAGCTTGTACCTTGCGGATGCCCAGCACAATCGCCTCTTGAAAGAGTCCCTTGTGAATGGCGCGTACTCCGAATCTGTTCTCTATAAGACTGGCGGCGAGCTGGACTCAGTAGCTATAGATCAAAACGGCAATGTGTACTTCACAGACACAACGGCAGGCAACATCCTCAAGCTGGACATGGCGGACAGTCCATCGTTGCAGTTCCCCAGCACCACGGTGGGCCAGAGCAGCGCTGACCAGGCGGTGTCGCTGCAAAATATAGGCAACAGCACCCTGCAGTTCCCCGAGCCCTCTTCCGGTTCCAACCCTGCCATCTCTGCCAACTTTTCGATCGACAGCAGCCCTGGCAACGAGTGCGTCAGCAACAAGCTCTCGCTCGACCAGGGCGACTCCTGCAGCCTGACGATGTACTTTGCACCCACTGCAACGGGCGCCCTGCAGGGCAACCTGGTGGTCAGCGACACCAGCCTGAATGCTGTCGCGTCCCTCCAGGCCCTAACGCTTACGGGCACGGCAACGGCGGTGCCGGTTACGCTTGCCCTGTCTGCTCCAACCACGGCCACTTACGGCAATCCCGTGCAGGTGGTCGCCTCGCTGCAGGCAGGCTCATCGCAGGGCTCATTAAGTGGTGGCAGCGTGGCTTTCGCGGACCAGACCAGCCCCTTCGGCACGCAGACGGTAAGCAATGGAACCGCCACCCAGTCCTACCTTGCGCCGGCTGTGGGTAGCTTCACACTGTTCGGCAATTACACGCCGGCATCCAGCAACGACACCAAGGCCTCGGCGCAAACCACCATCAAGATCACGGCTGCGCCGCTCAACGTCGCTGCCATTAATGCAACGCGCACCTATGGCGCGGCAAACCCGCAGTTTGCCGGCTCCATCACCGGGGCTGTCGCTGGTGACAGCTTCACCGAGGCGTTCCAGACTCCGGCCACGGCTGCCTCCGCAGTGGCGAGTTACAAGATTGTTCCCTCTGCTTCGGGCGCTAACCTGGCGAACTACGCCCAGAACATTCAGAACGGAGTGCTCCAGGTCACACCCGCAGGGTTGACCGTCACCGCCAACAATGCGACGCGGACCTACGGAGCGACCAATCCGCAGTTCTCGGGGTCTATTACAGGTGCCGTAAATGGCGACGTCCTGACAGAGTCCTTCACCACGCCCGCTACCGCGGCATCCCCCGTCTCGACGTATCCGATCGTTCCGAACGCTTCGGGCGCCAGCGCAGCAAACTACACGCAGACCGTTGTGAATGGCGCGTTGACGGTATCTCCTGCTTCCCTTGCTGTGAGCGCCAACGACGCCACGCGCACTTACGGCTCGCCCAATCCCGTCTTCACCGGCGCTGTCAGCGGAGCAGTGAACGGAGACGCCTTCACCACTTCGTTCACCACCACGGCGACGGCTTCTTCCCCGGTCGCGACGTACCCGATCGTACCCAGCGCGAGCGGACCTGGAGCCGCAAACTACACCCAGACAGTCACCAACGGAACGCTCACCGTTTCGCCTGCGGCCCTGGCACTGAAAGCCAGCGATGCGACGCGCACGTATGGCGCTGCCAACCCCACGTTTACTGGCTCGATCACGGGCGCTGTGAACGGAGATAGCTTCACGCCCTCCTTCACCACCGCGGCAACAGCGGGGTCGCCGGTGGCAACCTACGCGATTGTGCCGAGTGCCGCGGGAGCCAACCTCGCGAACTATTCCCAGTCGATCACCAATGGAACGCTGACTGTTTCGCCCGCCGCACTGGCGCTTGAAGCGGACGACGTGAGTCGCGTCTATGGCACCCCGAACCCCGTACTTACCGGCACCATCAAGGGGCTGGTTGGCGGAGACGTGCTGACGGAAAGCTACTCGACGCCGGCAACGCAGGCCTCACCCGTGGGAACGTACAGCATCACGCCCTCGGTAAGCGGCGCAGCGATTGCAAACTACACTTCAACGGTCCAGCCCGGGCGTCTCACCATCACAGCTGCCGCTCTGCAGATCACCGCCGACAGTGTGAGCCGCGCTTACGGCACGCCCAACCCAGGCTTCACCGGCAAGATCATCGGCGCTGTGGCCGGCGATGCTTTGTCGGAACAGTTCGCCACCACTGCCACCACTGCCACGGCGCCCGGGACGTATTCGATTGTGCCCACGCTCGTGGGTGACGCCGGCGCCAATTACCAGGTCGCAATTTCAAATGGCGTGCTCACCATCACGGCTCCGCCCCTCACGGTGACAGCCGCTGACGCGACCCGTGTCTATGGCTCAGCAAATCCCGCCTTCAGTGGAACGGTGGTCGGTGCGGCCAATGGTGACAGCTTCACCGAGACCTTCACCACGTCCGCGACGGCACAATCCGGCGTCGGCTCTTACCCGATCCTCCCTGCCGCGCATGGCAACACTCTGCAGGATTACCAGGTGACTCCTGTAAGCGGGCAGCTCGTGATCACGCCTGCTCCCCTGCAGGTACAGGTAGCACCCGCTGCGAGGACGTACGGTGCCGCCAATCCTCAGCTCACAGGCAGCGTCAGCGGGCTGGTCAACAATGAAGCAGTGCAGGTGATATACAGCACTCCGGCCAGCGCGAGTGAACCGGTGGGTCAGTATCCCATCATCGCCACGGCGCAGGGCAGTGCGCTCAACAACTACACCGTGAGCATCGTGCCCAGCACCATCACCATTGCCAAGGCAGCCACCGCCACCACCATGCACGAGGCGCCAAACACCGCGGCGCAGGATGGCTCCATCCTGCTGACGGCCCAGGTCGCCTCCTCTACCACCGGCACTCCCACGGGGTTGGTTCGCTTCTACGACGGCAAAACGCTGCTCGGGGAAACTGCGATCACCAGCGGCGTCGCTCAACTCACAGCACTGCCCGCGTACTGGAACGCAGCCAACCCATTGGTTGCCGTGTACCAGGGCGACAGCAACTTCCTGCCCAGCTCTTCGGATGAACTGCCGCTGGCGCTCAGCACCGCGGGCTTCTGGTTGAAGCCGATGCCCAACACAGCGGCGCCCCAGGTGGCGAGCGGCGGCTCGGTGAACCTGTCCTTCATGGCTGGCCCGGGCACCGCCGGCATCTACCCAGGGGTCGTCACCTTTTCCGTGTCTGGTTTGCCGCAGGGTGCCACCGGCGTCTTCTCGCCGGCAACGCTGCCGGCAGATGGCGGGGAACACGCAGTTTCTCTGGTCGTGCAGATGCCCGGCCACACCCTCACTGTCTCCTCGCTGCAGAAGCCTCTGCCGACGCAGCCAGGATCCATCCGGATGGCAGGGGCGGCCATGGCGCTGATGCTTCTTCCTCTGGTGGGCGCAACCCGGCTTCGCAAGGCGGGACGCGGCCTGGTACTGACCGCGCTGCTTCTTGCCGGGGCGTTCTCGGCAACCAGCTTTCTGACTGGCTGCGGTTTTTCCGCAGAGACGCGAACCGTTGACACGCCGCAGACCTACCCCCTCGTGATCACCATGGAAAGCGCGGGCACAACACAAACAGCAACTGCCACACTCACAGTGACAAAACAGTAGGCAGGCAAAGAAAAGGCCGGCTGCGCGAGCAGCCGGCCTTTTCTGTTCCCACACTTTTTACGGATACATCCGGTTGAGGGTGCGCGCAAAAGGGATCGTCTCCCGCACGTGATCCAGCCCGCAGATCCACGCCACCGCGCGCTCAATACCCATGCCGAACCCTGCGTGCTGCACAGAGCCGTACCGGCGCAGATCGAGATACCACTGGAACGCATCGAGGGGCAGGTTGTGTTCTTCAATGCGTTGCTTCAGCAGGTCATAGCTTGCAATGCGCTCGGAGCCGCCAATCACCTCGCCGTAGCCCTCCGGAGCAAGCACGTCCACGCACAGGGCATACCGTGGGTCTTCCGGGTCGGGCTGCATGTAGAACGCTTTCACCGCAGCAGGGTAGCGATGCACCATGACCGGTCGATCAAACTGCGCGGAAAGCCATGTCTCGTCAGGCGAACCAAAATCATTGCCATACTCGAACGGCTGCTCGAGCTCACCGCGAGCATGCGCCTCGTTCAGCATGCGCACAGCTTCGTCATAGCGCAGGCGCGGAAAGGGAGCCTTGATCGTTGCGAGCTTGGTCACGTCGCGGCCTGTCAGCACAAGGTCGGCATGGCGGCGCGTAAGCACCCGATCGACAATAAAGGAGATGAAGTTCTCTGCCAGCTCCATCAGTTCATCCAGGCCGGCGTAGGCCATCTCCGGTTCCACCATCCAGAACTCGGTAAGGTGCCGCCGTGTCTTCGACTTCTCCGCGCGAAAAGTCGGTCCAAAGGAGTAGACCTTACCCAGCGCGAGCGCCGTGCTCTCGATATACAGCTGGCCGCTCTGCGTCAGAAACGCTTCGTCGCCGAAGTACTCCACCGGGAAGAGCGTGCTGGTGCCTTCGCATGCCGCCGGCGTCAGGATCGGCGGGTCGGTAAGTGTGAATCCCTGCTCGTCCAGGAAATCACGCGCTGCCTTGATGATCTCTGCACGAATGCGCAGGATCGCCGACTGGCGCGGCGTGCGGATCCACAGGTGCCGATTCTCCATCAGGAAGTCGACACCATGCTCCTTGAGCGAGATGGGAAAGGGTGCATCCTCGGCCACGCGCTGCTGGACCTCGATATCCTCGACGTCCAGCTCGAAGCCACCGGGAGCCCGCTTGTCGGCGCGCACCTTGCCGCGCACAATCACGCTTGATTCCTGGGTCAGTCCCTTGATCGCCTCGAACACCTCCGGACGAACCGCGGCCTTGGGCACGATGCCCTGGATGGTCCCGGAGCCATCGCGAAAGATCGGGAACAGCAGCTTGCCGCTTTCGCGCAGGTTGTACAGCCACCCGCGCAGGGTCACTGTTTCGCCCTCATGCCGCCCGATTGCAGCGATCGTGCTCAGCTGCGCCGATGCGCCTGCTGCCGTGCTCTCCTGCGTATCCGCCGTCAGCGCCTTGTCTTGCTCTGTCATGCTGCTGTCCTCTCCTGGGGGCTAGTGCTGGGCCGCGCCATCAAAAGCAGCAAAGGCAGCCTTGGCCCGTTCCACAACCAGCGCGACATCCGTGCCGTAACCATGGTGGATCTCAAGGATGCCGGCCGGCTGCTGCTGTGCTTTGGCAAGCCCTGCCAGCGCGGCTGCGAAGTCGATGGTGCCGTCCCCGGGCCAGAGATGCTCGTCGCGCTCGCCCTTGTTGTCGTGCAGGTGCGCCGTGCGGATGCGCGGGCTCAACGTCTCAATGGCCTGGGCAACGCCGTCGCCAAGGTGCGCGTGCCCTACGTCCAGGCAGACGCCAATGTCGTCCAGGTGCCCTACGTTCAGGATCTCCAGCAGGTGTGCGGGCGTGGTCACTTCATTCTGGATGTTCTCGACGAGCAGGCGAACGCCCAGTGGGCGTGCATAGGTCTGCAGGTGCTCAAGCGCCGTCAGGGCATCTTCGAGGGTGCGCGCGCTCCAGCTATCCCCGCGGTCGCCCAGGTGCAGCACCAGGTGCTTGAACGGAATCTGCTCGGCGACTTCAAGTGCCCGCTTGACTTCGTCCATCGCGTCGATCCGGCGCGATTTGTCCTGGTGCACGACATTGACGGACGGCTCACCGCCCCGTCCGGAGTCGCGGTCGCTGTACAGCGGCGCGTGCATGGAGAACAGCTCCACGGGGTTGGCGCGAAACCAGTCGCCGATCTCGCGGAGGGAAGACGGGTCGGTGTAGTCGAAGTGTTCACGGGCGGCGAAGATCTCGATGCCGGCGGTGCCGGTGCGGGCCAGCGTGTCGAGAAGGCCAGGATGCAGCCGTGAACGAAGAAAAACGTGTGTCGAAATTACTTTCAGCATGAGTCGGAAGGAAGTCCCGCCCCTATCTTCTCATCCCGGGTTGCAGCGCCCGCAACCATCCGAGACCGTTCATGGAACCACTTTTCACTTCATCGCGTGGCGGAAGGGGGCGGGCCAGCACTCGATGCGGCGCACTACGCGCCGGGCGTGCCCTGGTGAAAGAGCATCTGCCAGCGACCTTCACGGTAAAGCCACACGGAAGACCGGTGGGTTCTTGTGCCATCCTTCGCGATACTCACGTAGGTAGCCAGCGCTGCTTCCGGTCCCAGAGGGGTGGCGGCGAACTGCTCCATGCGGATGCTTGCGGGCGCCTCCTGCTCCAGCAGGTCCAGAATCTGATCGCGAGTGTACACGCGTCCGCTCCGGCCCACCTCCCGGAACTCCTCGGTCAGCAGCGCCGTCACCGCGCTTCGCTGCTTGCGCACCGCCGGGTCGAGGAGCCGCTCCTCCAGGCCAGCGAGCGCCTGGCACAGCGTGGCATGAGTGGGTTGCTTTCCGTTTTGGGTCATGGGGAGCAGCCTGCAGCCTTTCCAAGATATCGCCAGTCGTCCCGCCGTCCTCCGCAAGCTGAGGCCGCTGACCGCGACTGCTTCCGGGCAGATACCCGCACGGTGAGAGCCGGCGGCCGCAACGGTCGTCAGATACGAGGCAGTGTAGCGGCAACCAAGCTGGCATGGCGGCCTGGATCTTCGTTTTCGCCACCAGGTGGCGCATCTCGACCCGGCCAGAGCTCCCCGCGTGCTCGCGGGAGCTCGGGCGCCGGGCCTGCATGCGGGCACGATCCGCAGCCTCGCCCGCTACACTGTGGCGATGCCGGTCACACTTCGTTCCCATGCCAAGGTCAACCTGGGGCTGGCCATCGGACCCACCCGGCCCGACGGCTTCCACGCGCTTGCGACGCTGTACCAGACGATCGAAGCGCATGACCTGTTGACTCTTTCCGTCACGCGTGACGGAAAGGGTGCCAACCCAGTCCGGCTCACCGCCACGGACCGGCGCATCCCGCTCGACGGCCGCAACACAGTCGCGAGGATGCTCACGGCGGCCCTTGCCTTCCCCGGGCGCGAAGGCCTTACCGTGAGGGTGCATATCGACAAGCGCCTGCCAATCCAGGGCGGCCTTGGTGGCGGCTCCGGCAATGCCGCCGCCGCGCTGGTTGGCCTGGAGCGCGAACTGCAGCGGCAGGGGCTTGCTGCACCGCTTGCCGGACGCGACCGCCTCCGCCTCGCCGAGGAAGTCGGCTCCGATGTGCCGCTGTTCCTGCTGGGCGGCACGGTGCTCGGGGTCGGCCGCGGCGAAGAAGTTGTACCGCTGCCCGACGCCGGCGACCTCCCGGCAGTGGTGGCGCTGCCTGCGGAAGGGGTCTCGACGCCCGCGGCATTTCGCGCCTGGGACGAAGGCCTCGCAGCCCAGGGTTTGACCGCAGCCCAGATCGCCGATAGACTCAAGGAGTTGAGTCGAGCTCTCGCAGCAGCATGGTGTGAGCAGCACGCAACCGGTGTTTTTTCTCCCCATCCGCAGTCCCCGGCATCGCCCGGCATGGTTGCACCAGGGAGCAGAGACCTAGCGGGAACCTTGCTTTCCACGCTTGTCCAGACCGGGATACTCCTAAACGACTTTGAACAGGTCGTCTTCCGGCAGCATCCCCTTCTTGAACAAATCAAGCGTGTGATCGCAGGCACTCCTGCGAACGGGCAGTTCGACGCCGCGGCATCAGCAAGCGAAGCAGTGTACTGCGCGCTTTCGGGTTCGGGGTCGGCTGTGTTCGGTCTGTACGCTTCGCCGGATGCGGCAGATGCGGCAGCCGGGCGACTCAATCGGCTTGGCATTCGTGCTCTGCGCACGCGCACTCTGGGGCGCGCCGAGTACTGGTCAGGCATGGTGGTGCACGAAGAGTAGAGCGACAGAGTAAGGCAACAGGCTACGGCTAAGAGGATTTGCCCCGCATAAACAGGCGGGTAGGTTTTTTGGGCGATCGACTAATGGTAGGTCAAGTGCCTTTGACGCACTTTGTCTAGGTTCGAATCCTAGTCGCCCAGCCAGTTTGGGAACAGCAACTCGGATGTACCAGAAAAGCGACGGAAGCAACAGAAGCAATCTGGAGCTGTCAGAGGAACACACAGCAACAGCGCCATGGCGGGCAACGGCAAAGCGGCCGGTTCCCCGGGATGGTGAAGTGGATAGCCAGCGAGCGAGGATAACCAGCCTCGCGACAGGGTGATTGCATGAAGCAGAGCGTGGAGTCAGCAAAAGCAGAGGATGGAATGCACGCGCCCGAAACCACGGGGCGTGACGGACATGGCAGCCACAAGGCTGCGGGGGATCGCAAACGAGGTTCCCGCCTTCGCGAAGACAAGCGTTTCCGGATCTTTTCCGGCAGCGCCAATCCCGAGCTCGCAGCCAAAATCTGCGAACACATCGGGGTGCCACTCGGGGAAACCCGGATCCAGCGCTTTGCCGATGGCGAAATGCACTTCCAGCTTCTGGAAAACGTCCGCGGCGCGGATGTTTTTCTGGTGCAGCCTACTTCGAATCCGGTGGATCGCCACCTGGTAGAGCTGCTCATCATGATCGACGCGTTGAAGCGTGCCTCCGCAGGGCGCATCACCGTGGTGGTTCCGTATTACGGCTACGCACGGCAGGACAGAAAAGACCGCCCGCGCGTTGCCATCTCGTCCAAGCTCGTTGCCGACCTTGTGACAACAGCCGGTGCAAACCGTGCGCTGCTCATGGATCTCCATGCCGCGCAGATCCAGGGGTTCTTCAACATCCCCGTGGATCACCTGTTTGCCAGCCCGGTGATGGTCAGTTATTTCCGCGAGCTCCAGCTGCCAAATCTGACAGTGGTGTCTCCGGATGCAGGTGGTGTGGAGAGGGCGCGCTTTTTCGCGACCAAGATGGGAGCGCCGCTGGCCATTGTGGACAAGCGGCGCACCGATATCAACGTGACCGAGGTGATGCATGTCATCGGCGATGTACGCGGGCAGACCTGCCTGATCATCGACGACATCGTGGACACCGCGGGCACGCTGGTCAAGACAGTAGATGCACTGCTCGCGCAGGGTGCGGTTGCGGTCTATGCCTGTGCGTCGCATGCCGTGCTTTCCGGCCCCGCGGTCGAGCGCATCGCCAACTCCCGGTTGAAGGAGCTGGTGGTGAGTGACTCGATTCCGCTGTCGGAGAACGCGCAGGCGCAGAACAAGATCAAGGTGCGTTCCATTGCCGGGCTTCTGGGTGCGGCGATTGAAAGCATTCACATGGAAACCAGCGTCAGCACGCTGTTCAGCTAACAACGCACCGCGTTGCATGGCTGAAGCAGTACTCGGCTGACGTCGAACAAAGGGAGCGGCAAGCCCGGGCATGAAGCCCGGGCACTGTGCCCGAAAGGACAGGGAAGGCAAGCATGGCAGCGAACGAAGTGGTAACCGCAGTAGTCCGCGAAGGCAAGTTCAACAAGAATGCAGCACGGCGTGTACGGGTAGCGGGCAAGCTGCCCGGCGTGGTGTACGGCGCCAAGGAAGCGGCCGTGGCCGTGGAGCTCGACCCCAAGCAGATGCTGCGCATCCTGCACTCGGATACTGGACACAACACCATCTTCGACCTGGACGTTGCGGGCGCCAAGGCCAAGGCCATGATCGTCGACTGGCAGTTTGAGCCCATCCGTGACCGCCTGATCCATGTGGACCTGAAGCGCATTGCGCTTGACGTGGCCATGCATGCGGAAGTGCCGGTTGTGCTTGTCGGCACCGCGTTCGGCGTCAAGAACGAGGGCGGCCTGCTCGACCAGGTACTGCGTGAAGTCGAGATCGAGTGCCTCCCGGGCGACATCCCGAGCTCGATTGAAGTGGATGTCACCCACCTCAAGGTGGGCGACGTGATCCGCGTGGCCGACCTGCCGCACGGCGGCAAGTTCAAGTTCATCACCGACGAAGACGCGACCGTGGCTCATCTGGCGATCGTGAAGGAAGACGAAGCGACGGCCGATGCACTGGCCGCAGCCGCGGAGCCGGAAGTCGCAAAGAAGGGCAAGGGCGACGAAGCAGCTGCTCCTGCAGCCCCGGCAAAGAAGTAACAGCACGTGGCGACGTTGCTGGTGGTCGGGCTGGGCAATCCTGGCCCGGAGTACCAGTGGACACCGCACAATGCCGGGTTTCTGGCCGTGGACCGCATTGCGGAAGCGGCCGGGATCCCGATCAGCAATCGGCGCGGGCGGGCATTGACCGCCAGGGTTCAGGTAGGTGGCCGCGAGGTTGTTCTCGCCAAGCCGGAAACCTGGATGAACCTCAGCGGCGAATCGGTGGCCGCGCTGTTGCGCGAGTTGGACGCAAAGCCGGAGCAGGACCTGCTCGTGTTGTATGACGAGCTTGCCCTGCCACTGGGTACGGTGCGGGTCCGCCCGGGTGGTTCGTCCGGCGGCCACAACGGCGCCAAGAGTATCAACGCGCTGGTCGGTACAGAGCGGTGGGCGCGGATCCGGATCGGGGTAGGTCCGGACGGAGAGATCGGCAAGGGGCGCCGGGGTGCAGATTATCTGCTGCAACCCATGCGTCGAATGGAGCTCAACCTGCTTGGCGAGGCGCTTGACCGTGCTGCCCAGGCCGTCGCGATCGTGGCCACCGAAGGGGTGGCAGCCGCGATGAACAAGATCAACCCGCGCGAGCCGCTTGGCACGGACCAACCGAAAGTGCAGCAGAACGCGCAGTAGCCAGGCAGCAGCACGACATGAGAAACACGTCCCCGCGCAGTCGGCGGGGCAGGAGCGAGGCAAACATATGGCTGAAGTCGCAGGTCGTTTCTACGAAGTAATGTTCATCATCCGTCCCGATGCGTCGGAAGAAGATATGGATAAGCTCATCTCGGGTTTCGAGACCACCGTCACCAGTGGCGGCGGCAACATGCGCTCGATCGAGAAGATGGGCCGTCGCAAGCTGGCCTACACGGTTCGCAAGTTCAACGACGGCAACTACGTCCTGTTCACGATCGATGCCGATGGCAAGCTGGTCGCCGAGCTCGAGCGTCGTCTTCGCGTCTCCGAGCCTGTGATCAAGTTCCTCACGGTGCGCATGGACGAGGAAGAAAAGCGTCTCGAGAAGGTTCGCGCACTGCGTGCCAGCAAGACCAAGCGCTCTGCCCAGCCCAGCGCCTCGGCAGAAGCCGCTCAGGCCGCCCCGGCCCCGGCAGCACCCGCCGCCGCCCCGGCACCCGCAGCGACCGAAGCCCCGGCTCTGGCCTAACCCGTAGATTCAGTTTCAGGAACCGCCGCCGCGCTCAGGCGCTGGCAAGAAGGGAACAGCATTCATGGCAGACGAAATCACAGCAACTTCTTCCCCCTCCGAGGCACCACGTCCGTCTTCTGGTGGACCATCCTCCGGCGGCCCGCGTCCCCCGCGTCCCGCAGGCGGTGGTGGCCGCAAGTTCTTCCGTCGTAAGAAGGTCTGCAAGTTCTGCGTTGAGAAGATCGAGGCGATCCCGTACCGCGATGTCCGTCTGCTGCAGCAGTTCGTAGCGGAGCGCGGCAAGATCACGCCCCGTCGCCTGACCGGTGTCTGCACCACGCACCAGCGTCGCCTCACGCGCGCCATCAAGCAGGCTCGCAACATCGCGCTGCTGCCGTTCGCAGCCCGCTACTAGTCGTTTCGAAACTCAGGAGACCCGCACCATGGAAGTCATTCTCAAGGAAGATGTAGATCACCTCGGACAGCGTGGCGACGTTGTCAAGGTGGCCGACGGCTTCGGCCGGAACTATCTGCTGCCGCGTAAGCTCGCCATGCAGGCGACTGCGGCCAACAAGGCTGTGATTGAGCAGATGAAGGAATCTGCGGTCCGCCGCTCGGCCAAGGAAAAGGCCGAGGCCGAGCAGCTCGTCGCGCAGTACGACGCTGTGGAGCTCGAGTTCACCCGCAAGGTTGGCGAAGGCGAACACCTGTTCGGCTCCGTGACCTCGTCGGATATCGCCCACGAGCTCGAGGCCAAGGGCCTGACCACGGATCGCCGTAAGATCCACCTGCCCGAACCGCTCAAGCAGCTTGGTGAGTTCCTGGTGCCGGTGAAGCTGCACCGCGAGGTCAGTGCGCACGTCAAGGTTGTGATCAAGGGCGACGCGCCCGCCGCATAACCCGAAAGCCGCCTGCTCCGAGCAGGCGGCTTTTCTGCATCTCAAGCCCCATAGTTCCAATCCCGCCGCCTCTTGTTCGCTGAGAGGTGGCGTTCTCCATTCCGGATCTCGCGGTGCTTCGGTTGCGAGTCTGTGGATGCACCGGACTCAGGTCCGGTCCCCGAGGAGCAGCACCCCATGCCCAAGCCGATTGCCATCTATTACGAGCAGCCGCACTGGTTCAAGCCACTATTTGCCGAGCTTGAGCGTCGCAACCTCCCGTACGAGAAGCTGGATGCCGTCTCCCATCGCTACGCGATCGAGGACCGGCCGGAGCAGCGCTACTCACTCGTGGTGAACCGGATGAGCCCATCTGCCTGGAATCGCGAGCATGGCGACACCATCTTCTACACGCTGGGCTACCTTGACCACCTGGCCGCACGCGGTGTGCGCGTGATCAACGGCTCCGAGGCGTTTCGCTCCGAACTGTCCAAGGCTTCGCAGCTCTCCATGCTGGACGAGCTCGGCATCCCCTACCCCAAAGCGCGTGTGATCCATCGGCCGTCCCAGGCCGCTGACGCGACCGAAGGTTTGCGCTTCCCGGTCGTGGTCAAGCCCAACATCGGTGGTTCCGGTGCCGGGGTAAAGCGCTTCGACTCGCGTGAACAGCTCGCCGCGGCCGCCGAGGCGGGTGAGCTCATGTTCGGCCTCGACTCCACCGCACTGGTGCAGGAGTTCATCCCGGCCGCAGGGGGCTACATCGTCCGCTGCGAGGTGCTGGACGGCAAGTTCCTCTATGCCATCAAGGTGCACACCACCGGCGAGACCTTCGACCTGTGCCCCGCCGACATCTGCCGCACCACCAGCGGTGTCGACCTGAACCGGGCGGCCTGCGCCATCGATGCACCCAAGTCCGGCATCCGCGTCGAAGGCTATGATCCGCCCTCCTCCGTGATTGCCGATGTGGAACGCATCATGGCCGCGGCCGGCGTGGAGCTTGGCGGCGTGGAGTACATGATCGACGAGCGCGATGGCGCGGCTGGCGTTCCGCTCTTCTACGACGTCAACGCGCTTTCCAACTTCGTCGCCGATGGCGTCAATGTGGTTGGCTTCGATCCATTCGCACGACTGGTTGACTGGCTCAGCCTTGAAGCCACCAAGGCAGACGCAAAGCAGTGGCATTCTGAGCATGATGCCGAGCTGGGCATCGGGCAGGCTGCGGCTGCCCTGACAGCCGGGGTGCGCTGATGCGGTACGGCTTCTGGATGCCCGTCTTCGGCGGCTGGCTGCGCAATGTGGACGACGAGAATATGGAAGCGAGCTGGGCTTACACCAGGCGGCTCGCCCAGCGTGCCGAGCAGCTCGGCTACGACCTGTCGCTCATCGCCGAGCTCAATCTCAATGACATCAAGGGTGTGGAAGCGCCCTCTCTCGATGCCTGGTCCACTGCCGCCGCGCTGGCTGCGGTGACCGAGAAGCTCGAGATCATGGTGGCCGTCCGGCCTACCTTCCACAACCCCGCGCTGCTGGCCAAGCAGGCCGCCAACATCGACCACATCTCAAACGGGCGACTGACGTTGAACGTCGTCTCGAGCTGGTGGGCCGATGAGGCGACCAAGTACGGCCTGCACTTTGACCAGCACGACGACCGCTACGCGCGCACCAACGAGTGGCTTGATGTGCTCAACGGCTGCTGGTCGCAGCAGGGCTTCTCGTACGAAGGCAAGTTCTACAACGTTGCTGACAATGTGCTTTCACCCAAGCCCGTACGCAAGCCGCGCCCCACGCTCTACGCGGGTGGCGAGTCCGAGACGGCGAAGAACCTCATCGCAGGCAAGTGCGACGCGTACCTGATGCATGGCGACTCGCCGGCGCGTGTCGGCGAGAAGATCGCGGATATGCGCGAGCGTCGTGAACGCGCCGGGCTCGGCCCGATGGTGTTCGGCGTGGCCGGGTATGCGGTGGTGCGTGACACTCCCGAACAGGCCCGCAAGGAAGTCATCCGCATCACCGACGTGCAGCAGTCCGCGCAGGGCTATAAGAACTACCAGCAGTGGGTCACCGGCTCCAAGCTTGAGCAGAAGATCTCACTCGAGGACTACTCGGTTTCGAACCGCGGGCTGCGCTCCGGCCTGGTCGGCTCACCGGACCAGGTTAAGGAACAGATTGCTGCGTTTGCCGAAGTCGGTGTGGACCTGTTGCTGCTGCAAAGCTCGCCGCAACTCGAAGAAATGGAGCGCTTCGCTGAGCAGGTCATGCCAGCGCGCATCGTCGCCGGCGCAGAGAACGCGGGCAGCACTCTGGACGCGCAACTGACCGGGCTGTAACGCTCTCTCAACTCCGGCATCTTGTCGCCGCAACAAGCGCATGCGCCCCGCTGCTATGCTGGGGCGCATGCTTGGTTTTGCGCGCTGCGCCGTGCTTTTTCCTGCTGTTCTTGCCTCTTCGCTTGCAGCACAGACTTCTGTGGATTCCATCCTGCCGCACATCGACCGCACCGGCGCCCATCCCGCGTTGATCGTCGACGGCGCGCCATTTCTAATGCTGGGCGCGCAGATGAACAATTCCTCCGCATTCACCGCGACGCTACCCAGGGTGTGGCCCGCGATGGAAGAGCTTGGCGTCAACACCGTGGAAGCCCCGATCTACTGGGAAAAGTTCGAGCCGACCGAGGGTAGCTTCGATCCTTCTTCCATCGACCTGCTGCTGGCGCAGGCTCGCACGCACAACGTGCACCTCGTCCTGCTGTGGTTCGGCACCTGGAAGAACGGCAGCCCCGGGTACGCGCCCGAGTGGGTCAAGCTCGACGGAAAGCGCTTTCCACTCGCAGTCAGCAAAGATGGCCGGCAGTCTTTCTCCATGTCGCCATTCGCCCCGGCTACGCTTGCCGCCGACACCCGGGCCTTCACGACGCTGATGCAGCACCTCAAAGAGGCCGACCCGCAGCACACGGTGCTGATGGTGCAGGTCGAGAACGAAGCAGGCATGTGGGGCAACACGCGTGATTTTTCTCCGCAGGCAAACAGGCTTTTTGAGCAGCCCGTGCCAAAGGCGGTGCTCACCGCGATGGGCAAAGCCGACGCGCATGGCAACTGGAGCGAGGTCTTCGGCGCGGATGCCGACGGATACTTTCACGCCTGGGCGGTTAGCCGCTACATCAACCAGGTAGCCGAGGCCGGCAGGCGCGTGTATCCACTGCCGCTATACGTCAATGCGGCGGTGAGCGACCCCTTGCACAAGGCCACTCCGGGCAGCTTCGAGAGTGGCGCCGCCGTAGCCGACGCCTTGCCGATCTGGCACGCGATGTGTCCAGCGATCGACGCGATCGAGCCCGATATTTACCTGCCCGACCATGCCAGCTACACGGCCGTGCTCACGCAGTACGCGCTGCCTTGGAACCCGTTCTTTGTGCCCGAGACCGGCAATGCCCCTGCGTACGCGCACTACTTCTTTGCCGCGCTCGGCCACGGAGCCTTTGGCTGGTCGCCGTTCGGCATGGATCAGACCGGCTACTCCAACGCGCCGATCGGGGCAGAAAAAATTGATACCGAAACCCTCGCACCCTTTGCTCTCAACTACCGCATCGTCGCGCCCATGCAGCGCGAACTGGCGCAGTGGAACCGTGAAGACCGCGTGCGCGGTTCGGCAGAAAATCCGGATGTGCACACCGAGACGCTGCACTTCGCGCCCGTCGACGGCCAGCCCGCGCGGTGGTCTGCCACTGTCTCCTACGGCATGCCCACCTTCTACTCGTCAAAACCCGCGCCGGGCAATGCGAAGCCCGAGGGCGAAGCGCTCGTGGTGCAGCTTGGCCCTGACGAGTTCCTCGTCACGGGCGTGCACGCGCGTGTCGACTTCAACGCTCTTGTGCCCGCGAACGAGCAGAAGTCGCAGCGCATGTGGCTCTCGGTGGAAGAAGGCAGCTATGAGCAGGGTAAGTGGAAGGGCACCCGCCTGTGGAACGGCGACCAGACCGACTATGGTTTGAACTTCACCAGCGCCGCGCAGGTTCTGCGCGTGCGGCTGACTACGTTCTAGCGAAACTCGTTCTGTCGAAACAGCAGGAGCAGCGAGCCGCACAATGCGCTCACCGCCCCTGCCGTCTGCGCCCAGGTAAATGCACCGAGCAGCATCGGTTCGCCTGCCCAGCGTAGCTCCCCTTGCCCAAGGATGACCTGCAACACGCCCGCGAGTAGCAGCACCGTGCCGGCGGTGGCTCGTCCCGGGCAGCCATCCAGACGGTGCCCAGCGCAAGCAGGGCGAAACCCGCCGACCCGTACGCTGCCACTGGAACAAGCGGAACATCCAGAGGTGTTCCATACAGGGTGCGGGCCAGGTGCCTTGTGCAGATGACGCCCCACCTGGCCGCGACTATCCGCCCCGGCTCTGCGCCCTCGGCAAAATAGCCCGCGTGCACAAACGCGAGCAGCAACGTTACACAGGGCAACAGGGCGTTCGCGGCAAGCAGCACGTTCACCCGGGCGCGCATGAGCGATCCTGTCGCCACGATCAGGCCTATCACGGCCCCCGCATAGAGAAGTCGTGGATCCTCCACATGGAACAGGCTGAGCATCCAGGACGGATGCGCCACGAAGTCGCGCCAGCCTGCGATCAGAAGGATCAGCCGCGGACCCAGGATCAGGCCGGCCCCTGCGAGCAGCGCAGCGGTCGAGACCGGGTGCGCCGCGAGGCCCAGCCGCCAGGCCAGCCGCTCGGCTGTTCGCAGCGCGGCAAGCACGCCCAGCCCGATCAGCAGGCTCTGGATGGAGATGGAAAAGAAGGGAAAAGGGAGGAAAGGAAACACAGTCAGACCTCGAGGTCTGAAGCCCGGGCACGGGCTGGAGAAGAGGGCAGAACTGACCCGCGGGGCCGTACGCTGGCTTGCCGGTGAACCCGTCCTAAGACGGTGGGAACTCTCCGCGGCTCTTTAGGCATTCCGAACTGGCGGACACTGCGCACCGAGCCGATTGTCGAGTCGAGCTCCCTTGTTCAATGAATTATAGGTTCAACCGGCGTGACCAAACATACCTGCTTTGCAGGCCAGTCATGCTTCTCGGATGCTAGATCGCAGCTCGTCCGTTTGCAAGTCCACAAAAGCCTTCGCTGCAACCACTTTTCATCAGACGCGCCATTCTGGTCCTGGTTGCAGAAGTTTGGGTACCATCAGTCAGCAAACTCCGGGCACGGTGCACAGCATTAACCGGTGCGGCGTTTATCCTCGAGCACTTCATCGAGCAGGCCGCTCAGCGAGTGGGCCCGGCTCCGATGCGACTGCTCGGCTCCGGTCAGCGCGTCGAGGCGCGCATTCGTCAGCATCAGTTCGTCCGCGATATTGAGCGCGGCCAGTACGGCCACACGCAGCGAGTCCACCGTGGTGCCATGCGAGGCTACTGCACGCATCTTGCCATCTACCAGCAGGGCGAGCCGCTCGATGTACGCAGCGTCGTGCCCGCGCAGGTGGTAGGTCTGGTCGTAGATGGAGACAGTGACGAAGTCGCCATCGTTCCTGGTATTTTGCCCGCTCATTGGTCTCTCGCGTGGGATGAAACTAGCCTAGGTCGTCCAGTTGTTTCAAAAGCCGCTCCACGCGACCACGCACAAGGTCGCGCTCCTGGCTCAATGCCTTCAATTCATCCTGCGTCTGTCCCAGCTGGGCGCCTTGTTCGTCGAGCAGTTGCTGAAGGGCCGCGGCTGTTTCCTCGGCCCGCTGCCGCTCGCGTCGCTCCGTCCGCACCAGCTCCACCATCCGCATCACGCGCTCTTCAAGCGCGCCGAAACCATCCGCCTGGTCGTGCTCTTCCGCATGCATCTGAGGGGCTGTTGACATTGACAAAATCTCCCACCAAAGTATAACGCGCCTCTTTGCGCAGCATAGGCCGCGAGCATGCCATAAGTGCTTGGCGGAGTGCTACTTTGCGGGGCTTCCGTCGGTTAAAATGGAGTTAGCGTCCTGAGCCCGGGAAACCCTTCGGGGAGACTCGCGCGGAACGCGACCTACCTATGGCAGACGAAGAAAACCCGCAACTTCCCCTCGAGGGCGACAGCTCCAACGGCACTGGCGATCCACCCTCCGGCATCAACGCGCCGGGCGCACCCGGTGCCGCTTCACTGATCTCGATCAATATCGAAGATGAGATGCGGCGTTCGTATCTCGATTACTCGATGTCGGTGATCATCGGCCGCGCGCTGCCCGAGGTGCGTGACGGGCTCAAGCCGGTGCATCGTCGCATCCTGTACACGCTGCATGAAATGGGCCTGCAGTACAACAAGAAGTACACCAAATGCGCCAAGGTAGTCGGGCAGGCCATGGGGCAGTACCATCCCCACGGCGACTCCGCCATCTACGACACCCTCGTACGCCTGGCGCAGCCCTTCTCGCTGCGCTACCCGCTGATCGATGGCCAGGGCAACTTCGGCTCGGTCGACGGCGATCCGCCAGCCGCCATGCGGTACACCGAGGCGCGCATGATGCGCATCGCAGGCGAGATGCTTGCTGACATCGACATGGAGACGGTGGACTTTACGCCGAACTATGACGAGTCCACGCTGGAGCCGACCGTGCTGCCGGCACGCATTCCCAATCTCATCGTCAATGGTTCGGGCGGCATCGCCGTCGGCATGGCGACCAACATCCCGCCTCACAACCTGACCGAGGTCGTCAACGCGACGATCGAACTGGTGCAGAACCCGCAGGGCGGCCTGGCCGAAGTGCTCCAGCACGTACAGGGCCCGGACTTCCCAACCGGCGGCTTCATCTACGGCAAGAGCGGCATCGCCAACGCATATCGCACTGGCCGCGGCCGCTTCCTGATGCGCGCCAAGGTCGGCACGGAAAACATCTCCGGCGGACGCCAGGCCATCATCGTCACCGAGATTCCGTACCAGGTGAACAAGTCCAAGCTGATCGAGCGCGTGGCGGATCTTGTCCACGAGAAGGTCATTGACGACATCAGCGACGTGCGTGATGAAAGCGATCGCGACGGCATGCGTATCGTGATCGAGCTCAAGCGCGGCACCGAGTCGCAGATCGTGCTGAACCAGCTCTACAAACACACGCAAATGCAGGAAAGCTTCTCGATGATTTTTCTCGCGGTGGTCAACAACCAGCCGCGCGAGCTGCCCCTGCACGAAGCGATTCACCACTTTATCGATCACCGCGTGGACGTGGTGCGCCGCCGTACCGCCTTCCTGTTGCGTAAGGCGCGTGACCGTGAACACGTTCTGCTCGGCTACCAGATCGCGCTCGACCATCTCGACAGCGTGATCCGGATTATCCGCGGCAGCTCCTCCCGCCCGGATGCCCGCGAGAACCTCTTCCAGTTCTTCTCCGGCCGCACCATCACCGTGCGCGGCAATGCCATGGAAGGCGTCACGCTCGACCCGGCAAAGTATCTCAACGACGGCATCACTATCCTGCCGGCAACGCTGGTGCTGAGCTACCGTCAGATTGACACGATCCTGGAACTGCAGCTCTATCGCCTCACGCAGATCTCGATCGACGAGATCATGCGCGAGCTCAACGAAGTCCGCGGCAACATCGCGGAGTTCGAATCGATACTTGCCAGCGAGAAGAAGCTGCGCGACGTTATCGTCAAGGAATTGGAAGCAGTGCGCGATCAGTACGGCGACGCGCGCCGCACCCACATCCTCGACGAGACCGCCGAGCTGCAGCTGGAAGACCTGATCGCTGACGAGCAGGTTGCCGTTACCGTTTCGCACTCGCAGTACCTCAAGCGGACGCCGATCTCGATCTATCGCCAGCAGCGTCGCGGCGGTGTGGGCCGCATCGGCATGAAGACGCGCGAAGAAGACTTTGTGCAGCAGCTCATCGTCAACTCCACGCACGCCTTCCTGCTCTGCTTCACCAACACCGGCCGCATGTACTGGCTCAAGATCTACGAGATCCCCGACGTCGGTGCGGCAGGTCGCGGTAAGTCCATGGCCAGCCTGCTGAACCTGCAGCCCGGTGAGCAGGTACGCAACATTCTCGCGGTGCGCAACCTCGAGGAAGACGGCAAGTTCATCTTCTTCGCGACCCGCAAGGGCACCGTCAAGAAGACCCCGCTCAAGGACTTCTGCAACGTGCAGTCGCGCGGCATCATCGCCATCGGTATCGACGATGACGATGAGCTGATCGGCGTGCGCATCACCGATGGCAAGCAGATCATCTTCCTGGCCACGCATGAGGGTCTCGCGATCCGCTTCCCCGAAGACGGTGTCCGCTCCATGGGCCGTCCTGCCTACGGGGTACGCGGCATCGACATCCAGAAGAAGGATTACGTGGTAGGCCTGGCGGCGACACCTGCCGAGCGCACCACGGGCGAAGACGGCAAGCGCGACGCCTCGCTGATCCTCACGGTGACCTCGAACGGATACGGCAAGCGGACCGATGTGGACGAGTACCGTCTGCAGACCCGTGGCGGTAAGGGTGTCATCAACCTCAAGACCAGCACCAAGAATGGCACTGTCAACGCCATCCAGCTGGTGGATGAAACTTCGGAGCTGATGGTGATCTCGCAGTACGGCAAGATCATCCGCATCGACACCAAGACCATCCGCGCGGCCGGCCGCTCGACCCAGGGCGTCAAGCTGCTCAACCTCGATCCGGAAGACAAGGTGGCCGCTGCCGTGGTCATTCCTCCGGAAGAGCTGAAGGACGATCTGCCACCGCTGCTGCAGTAAGCGCTGCGACACGACGCAGGATCGGCACACAGCAAGGGCGCGGAAGCTTCCGCGCCCTTGCTGCGTCTGCCTGTCTCTCCCTTGAGGCCGCCCCACCGTGTCGGAGCCCTGCCCCGGCTCTGCCGACTTTCAGCAGGCGCAAGCCAGTTCTCCTTTGGACGAGAGCGCATGCTGAAGCCGCATCTTAAAGATGAGCGCGAACAGGCTTCGCTAAGCGCAACAGTTTCGCACTTTCAGGAGAACACTTATGACTTCCAAAGGACTGGCACTCGTCACCGGCGCATCAAGCGGCATCGGCTACCACCTCGCAAAGCAGCTCGCCGAGGACGGGTACGATCTCGTCATCTCCGGCGAGGAGCAGGGACTTACCGGAAAGGCCTCGGCAGACTTCAAGGCGCTTGGCGTCAACGTCACCTCGTACGTGGGCGATCTCACGCAGTTCCAGAGCAACATGGACCTGTGGCATACCGTGGAAGCGGCCGGACAGCCACTCGCCATTGCCTGCATCAATGCCGGCCTCGGCCAGGGCGGCATGTTTGCCGACACGCCGCTTACGCAGGAGCTGGAAATCGTCAACCTGAACTGCGGCGCAACCGTGCACATGGCCAAGCACGTGGTGAAGCAGATGCGTGGTTCCGGCGGCGGCCGCATCCTGTTCACGGCTTCCATCGTGAGCGAGATGATCGCCCCGGGCGAAGCGGTTTACGCCGCGTCCAAGGCCTTCGTCTTCCACTTCGCCAAGAGCCTCCGTTACGAGCTCAAGGACACAGGCATCACCGTGACAGCACTGCAGCCTGGCCCCACCGCGACTAATTTCTTCAACGCTTCCGGTGCGGGCGATACCAAGGTGGGGACCGAGGGCAAGGAGCAGAACCAGCCCGACGAAGTGGCGCGCCAGGGTCTCAAGGCGCTGTTCGCCGGCGAGGAGCATGTGTACGCCTCGTCGCTCACCACCAAGATCGAAGGCGCGTTGATGGGTCTTGTGCCGGAAGCACTGCAGTCGGCCATGCACAAGGGCATGATGGAGCCTGCCAAGAAGTAGGTTCTTTGGTTCTTGAGGACGGCAGAAACGGGTGCCCCCTGGGGCACCCGTTCTCCATCCCCGGCGCTTATTTCTGCACGGCCTGGGTCGCCTGGGCTTCCAGTTCCGCATGCAGCCGAACAGCCGTCCCGGAGGCCGCAAGCGTACGGGTCCAGTCGGCATAGCCGTGCTTGCGCACCGTCACTTCGTGCTTCCCGCTCGTGAGCGACAGCTCGGATGGCGTGTTGCCGGCAAACGCCCCGTCGATCAACACGTCACAGTTCGGGACGCTGGCGTCAATGGAAACCTGGGACATCCCGGCGGCCGCGCTGGCGCGGGTCGTATCGGCCGCCGGCGCCGTAAGCGCCGCCAGCTTCAGGTGCATGTCTCCATCCACGAAGGCGGTTGTTTCAAGCCCCTTGGGCAGCGTCAGGTCTTTGCCATGGATGAACAGGAACAGTGGCGCCGCTGGAAAAAACAGGATACCGGTAGCAACCATGGCCCCGGTCATCGCTCCTGTATGTCCGCCCGCTTTGCCACCTGCGGTGGCCCGCAGCTGCGCCTTTTCGTTGTCGACCAGCCGCACGCTGTCTACGTTCAGGTCCAGCCTGCCGCCACGTCCCATTGTCTTCTTGTGCTCGGCATCGGTAACCGTTGCCAGAGCGGTCGCGCCCTTGGCGATCACCGTTACGCCCTGCACCTGCACATCCTCCACCACCTCAAACGGGATCTGCTGCCCTGTCTTCGCGGTTGCGGAGGATACAGTATCGGAAAGCCGGAGCTTTACCGGGGTGCCGTCCAGCAGTGTGTCGGGTGCCGGAGCGGACGCGGCCTGCGCGGGTACGGCGGCCTTGATCGGCTGGGGCGCTGCCGTCTGCGCCAGGCCAAAAGTGTTGCACAACAGCATGGAACTGAAACAAAGCAACGAACAAACAGCTTTCGAAGAAGGCACGCAGAACCTTTCTGGTCGCAAAGAAGCAACGCCAAGGTAGCAGTTCTGTTTGCGTTGCCGGGTGTGCAGGCCTTCGGCGGAATTACGCAAGTAAGAAGGCGCGTTCTGAATCAAGACCGCGGTTTTTTGCAGTAGCCAGCTGAGCGGCTCACGACTACACTTCTTGCGCAAAGTTGCAATGAGGTGGATGACCCATGAGTTCTGCCGTGCAAGCAAGTTCCGCATTTGAAGAGCAACCGGATCCCAGTCCTCTGCAGCGCGTGCTGCTTGTGTTCTCCACGCCCTCGCGGGCGTTCGCCGGCCCCCGCCTGGCCACAAGCTGGTGGCTGCCGTATCTCATCATGATGATCGTAGGGTTCGGCGCCATCTCCATGATCGGGGCAAAGGTGAGCTGGGACACCGTGGCGAAGAACAACCTGGCCGCGTCGCCCAAGCAGCAGGCCCGCCTGGATGCTCTGCCCGCAGAGCAGCAGCAACAGCAACTTGCGCTTACAGCCCGTATCACGCGCACCATCGCCTTCATCAGCCCGGTCATTGCTCCGCTGATCGCCGGGGCGCTGATCAGCGGAGTGTTTCTCGCGACCTTTCGATTTGGCCTGGGGGCGCAGGTGCATTTCGCGCCTCTGTTTGCGGTGTACTTTTTCTCTTCATTGCCTATGGTGCTCAAGGGCCTGCTGGAGGCCGTAACACTTGCCCTCACGGCAGGCGTCGACACCTTCCAGATCAACAATCCGCTTGGCAGCAACCCGGCCTACTACCTGCAGGGTTCCGGGCTGCCGCACTGGGCGCTTTCCCTGCTGAGCTGGCTGGACGTGTTCCTGATCTGGCAGATCTGGCTGCTGATTATCGGTTGCGCTGTTGTTGCACGCATTTCCCGCAGCCGCGCTGCCTTGGTCGTGCTGGGCTGGACCCTGGTGTCGATCCTGCTGGGTACCGCGGGCGCACTCTTCACCTGAAAGGAAAAGGGAAGGCCGAAGCCTTCCCCTTGATAGGCCCAGTGCAGGCGCAGCCTGCGAGCTACTCCGTCCAGCGCTTGAAGATCAGCGAGGCATTGGTGCCGCCGAAGCCGAAGGAGTTCGACAGGGCATACTCGATCGGCAGCTTCTCCGCACCGTGCATGACGTAGTTCAGGTCGCAGCCTTCGTCCGGTGTCACCAGGTTCGCCGTCGGCGGCGCGGTCTGGTGCTGCAATGCGCAGATCGTGATGCCTGCCTCGAGTCCGCCCGCGCCACCCAGCAGGTGGCCCGTCATTGACTTGGTCGAGCTCACGCGCAGCGTGTGGTTGCGGGCATGCTCGCCGAACAGGTTCGCAATCGCCGTGCTTTCGCTCACATCGCCCAGCGGCGTGCTGGTCGCGTGCGCGTTCAGGTAGCCGATCTGCTCCGGCTTGAGACCCGCGCTCTTGAGCGAGGCACGCATGGCGCGCATGCAGCCATCGCCTTCCGGCGCCATCCCGGTGATATGAAAAGCGTCACCGCTCATGCCGTAACCCACTACCTCGGCCAGGATCTTCGCGCCGCGTGCCCTGGCAAACTCGAGCTCTTCCAGTATCAGGATGCCCGCGCCTTCGCCGACGACGAAGCCGTCGCGATCCTTGTCCCACGGGCGGCACGCCGTCGCGGGGTCGTCATTTCGGGTTGAGAGCGCACGCATGGCCGCGAATCCGCCCACCGACATAGGCGTGATGGCAGCTTCCGCGCCTCCCGCGATCATCACATCGGCGTCGCCGCGCTCAATGATGCGGAACGAGTCCCCTATGGAGTGCGCGCCGGAGGTGCAGGCGGTCGAGGCGGTCTGGTTGGGTCCCTTGGCATTGTGGCGGATCGACACGTGCCCCGCAGCCAGGTTGGCGATCGTCGCCGGGATAAAAAATGGGGAAATCTTGCGCTGGCCGCCCTGGAGGTAGGCACCATGCTCGCGTTCGATGATGTCGAAGCCGCCGATGCCGGAACCGATGTGCACCCCGACCTGCTCGGCAATATCGTCGGTGATCTTGAGTCCGGAGTGCTCGACCGCTTCGGCTGCCGCGGCTACACCCAGGTGGATGAAGCGCGACATCTTGCGGGATTCCTTCTTGTCCACAAACGCCAGGGGATCAAACCCCTTGACCTCCGCAGCAAAGGTGACGGAGAAGCCGGTTGTATCGAACGCAGTGATCGGCCCAACGCCGCTGCGCCCTGCCTCCAGGCTTCTCCATACCTCAGGTGCGGTATTGCCCACGGCGCAGATCAGGCCAACGCCTGTGATCACAACTCTTCGCGGTTGCCAGGGCAAAACTACTTGCCACCTTTTGCATGCTTTTCGATGTACTCCGTCGCATCCTTGACCGTCTTGATCTTCTCGGCGTCTTCATCCGGGATCTCGAGGTCGAATGCTTCCTCAAACTGCATGACGAGCTCAACCACGTCGAGCGAGTCAGCGCCCAGGTCTTCCTGGAACGATGCGCTGGGCGTCACTTCTGCTTCATCTACCTGCAGCTGCTCAACAATGATCTGCTTGACTTTCTCTTCAACCGCCGCCATGCCATCTCCTCGTGTGTGGTTCCTGAACTCAAACAAACCGTCACGTGGCTGCAATGCCAGCCCCTTGCGAGAGGAGATCCGGCCAAGCCCACGAATCTCCAAGTCTACTGAGGGTGGAAAGAGGTGTAAAGCGCATCGCACCCTGTCCACGGAGATTCGCCGAATGTTGTCCGCAATGCCACACTTTGCCTCACTCCCACACCCACCCGTACGGGCCCTGTCGGCACACCTGCGACCGGGCCGCACGCAGGCCTGCTCTGACCCGGAAACGCGGCAATAGCCCTGTTTCGCCGGGCTTGCCCGGGCAGCCGGCCCCTAACAGCAGAGCCCTCATGCTCGCCTTTTGTTCCCCTCCGGTGGCACACTCGAAAGCATGACTCCTGTTTGCTGGCTGCTTGCCCTCATCAGCCTTTTGCTCGGCGCCCTGGCCGGTTTTCTGCTGGGGCGCTCCAATGGAATGCGTGCTGCCCACGGTGCCGGCGAAGCAGCCCGCGGCGCGGAACGGCTCGAAGCGGAACGCCAGCTCGGTGCCGAGCGCTCGGCACGTGCCCAGGCCGTGACCCGCGCCGAGGCGTTGGAGCAGGCGCACTCCCTGCAGTCCGAAGAGCTCCTCCGGCAGCGCCGGCTTCGCGAGGACTCGCAGGCAGCTCTGGGCGTAGCCACTGCCGAGGCCAGCGGGCTGCGCACCCGGATCGAGGCGCTCGAGGCGCAATGCGTCAGGACCGAACAGCGCGAGCGCGCCCACGCCGAAACCGCCACCGAGACCGCCGACCGGCTTCGCCATCAGCTCACCGAGGCCCATGCCGAGCGGGTGCGGCTGGCAGCCGAGCTCGACGCTGAACGCGCTGCCGGGGCGGAGCGCATTGAGACCATGCGCCGCGCCGATGCTGAGCGGATCGAGCTGTTTGCCGGCGCCCGCGCCGACATGGCGAACTCCTTTGAGAAGCTCGCCGCCAGCATCCTGGAAGACAAGAGCAAGCGCTTCACCGACCACAACCGCGTCAACATCGAGCAGGTGCTGCACCCGCTCCGGGAAAAGCTGGGCGAGTTCCAGCTCAAGGTCGAAGGCCTGCAGGCCGACGGGCTGGTGGGCCGCACCGAGCTCAAGTCGCAGATCGAAGCGCTGCGCACCATGAACGAGAAGCTCTCCGCCGACGCCAACAACCTGGTCAAGGCGCTCAAGGGTTCGTCCAAGCAGCAGGGCGACTGGGGCGAACTGATCCTGATCGACATGCTCAAGGAGGCAGGCCTGCAGGACGGCAAGCAGTTCCGCGTGCAGGCCTCATTCACCAATGAAGAGGGAAGGCAGGCGCGGCCGGACGTGATCCTCAACCTGCCCGGCGAAAAGCACCTGGTCATTGACTCCAAGGTGTCGCTCACCAGCTACACCGAGTACTGCGCCTGCGACGACGATGCCAGCCGGCAGGGCTTCCTGGAGCGGCATGCGCGCTCGCTCCAGAACCACATCGACGGCCTGTCTTTGAAGCGCTACCAGACACTGCACCAGTTGCAGTCCATCGACTTCGTGGTGATGTTCGTGCCGATCGAGCCCGCCTACCTGCTGGCGCTGGCGCATGACGGCGGCCTGTGGCAGCGGGCCTGGAACAAGAACGTCCTGCTGGTCAGCCCGGGCACGCTGTTTCCGGTGATCCGCACCATCGCGCACATCTGGCAGCAGGAGCGGCAGACGCGCAACGTGGAGGAGATCCTGAAGCAGGCTGGCGGACTGTACGACAAGGTCGCAACCTTTGCCGAGAGCTTTGAGGATGTTGGTAAGCGGATCGGCGCAGCGAATGCGTCGTACGAGAAGGCGCTCAACCAATTGGCGCGCGGCACAGGACACGTGCTCGGCCGCATCAGCAAGCTCAAACAGCTGGGCCTGCGCACGGCAAAGAAAATGCCTGCCGGTTTTCAGATGGATGATGACTTGGAAGACGAGCAGGACGGCGGCGCGGATGCGAACCTGCCCCTGCTGGCTGCCGCTGCCCAGAAGCAGGAGGACTCCGAATGAATCCCATGCGCCACGCTCTACTCGCCATACTTGGCGCCGCGCTCGCCTTCTGTGTGGCATCCCCGGCAACGCTGCTCGCTCAGGCTCAAGCGCCTTCGTCCGGCCCTGCCGCCGGGCAGATCCAGGCGATGCTGCAAAAGCAGGCCGCAGACTGGAACCGCGGCGACCTGGACGCGTTCGCCACCGGGTACAAGAACTCTCCAGACATCCTGTTTATCGGCAAGGATGTGCGGATTGGTTATGCCGCGATGCTGGCCCGGTACCGCCAGGCCTACGGCACCCGCGCAAAGATGGGAGCGCTCACCTTCACCGCGCTCGCCGTGCAGCCGCTCGACGCGCGGTTTGCGACCACCACGGGTCACTTCCACCTGGAGCGCACCGCCGAGGGTGGCGGCAACGCGGACGGCTACTTTCTGCTGGTGCTGGAGCACACGGGCACCGGCTGGAAGATCGTGCGCGATGACACCACGGCTCTTCCAGCGGTAATAAAGTAGTCCGGCTAACAATGAATACGCGTGCGGATTTACTTCTTCTCGGTATCTGCCGCGCCGGCGTAGCTGCCGGTGGAGTGGTACCCCGCTTGCGTGCCGCCAGGCATGGACTCCGCCAGGTCATTCGCCTTCTCGGCGTTGCCTTTCTGCTCGGAGCCGCTGACGTTGCCATGCAGCAGGGCGCGCTGCTCGCCCTCGGATGCCCCGGCGGCCTGCGTGTTCTGCGGCGCTACCGGCTCCACGCTGGTGGGCGCGGCCTGCGCGCTTGCTGCGTGGTTCTCGTGCTCCGGCGTCTTGTCGAGTGAGTGCTGTGTGCCTGCCTGCGGTTTGATCTCGCTCATGGTGAAACTCTCCCTCTATCGAGCACTCGGTCGAGCGACTCGGTTCGTCGATAGGATGCGCCCCGCCTCACGCGAGGGGACGCTCCGCGGCAAAGGCTTCCCGCAGCCGCTTCCATGTCACGGTCAAGGGCTCCGGCAGGGTGCGGGTTTCGCCCAGGGTGGAGAGGAAGCTGGTATCCCCGACCCATCGGGGCACCGCATGCAGGTGCAGATGTCCCGCCACGCCCGCCCCGGCCGCCGCTCCCAGGTTCAAACCAAGGTTGTAGCCGTCGGGATGGTACGTCGCACCCAGCGCCCGTTCCGCAGCCTGTCCCCAGTGCATCAGATCGGCCGCGGTGTCAGCGGGCAGCTCGGCCAGCGACGCGCCATGCACATACGGCACAACCATCACGTGGCCGGAGTTGTACGGAAACCGGTTCAGGCAGACGAACACCCGCTCGCCCCGGCACACCAGCAACGCCGCCTGCTCGGCCTCGTCCACTGCCATGCCGTGCCCCATCGCGTGATCCACCGAGCCCAGGAGGTTGCAGAACACGCAGTCCAGGTCGCCCGGCCAGCTCCGCAGCTCCGGCGGCACACCCTTGCGGTGGTCCTCATGCTTTTCGCCGGTGATGTAGCTGTATCGCCAAGGGGTCCAAAGGTGTTCCATGCCGCGAGTATATCGACAGAAAGGGCACAAGCCGCCTGCGCGGCTGGCGGCCACTTCGTGGCGGGCAGCCGCAAGAGCAAAGCTCTGGTACTTACCAAATATTTGTCTCGAGGAGACCGCCAGCCGCAATAGCGCTATGCGCCAGCAGGCGGTCTTCGTCTTTTCTTCCCGAGGGTCTTATAGTTGAGATATGCCCGCAGCAACATCCCCCCACGTACTGCCCCTGCATGTCCTGCTGGAGCAGCGATTCGGCTTTCGTGCCTTTCGCGCTAACCAGGAAGCCGTGTGCCGCGCCGCGGTTGAGGGTGCGGATGTGTTGCTGGTGATGCCGACCGGGGCCGGCAAGTCGCTCTGTTACCAGCTGCCTGCGCTTGCGCGCGGCGGCACGGCACTCGTGATCTCGCCCCTGATCGCCCTGATGGATGATCAGGCGGCCAAGCTCGAAGCATTGGGGCTCAACGTCGCCAGGATCCATTCCGGTCTTTCGCGTGAGTCTGCCCGCGAAGCCTGCCGCGGCTACCTCGATGGCACGCTCGACTTCCTGTTTATCGCGCCGGAGCGTCTGCGCGTTCCCGGTTTTCCCGAGATGCTGGCCAAGCGCAAGCCGGGGCTGATCGCCATCGATGAAGCGCACTGTATCTCGCAGTGGGGCCATGACTTCCGGCCGGACTACCGCATGCTCGGCCAGCACCTGCAGAACCTGCGGCCTTCGCCCGTGATTGCGCTGACCGCCACGGCCACCACCCAGGTACAGCACGACATTGTCGCGCAGCTTGGGCTAGGCCACGGCGGCCGGGAGCCCGCTGTATTTATCCATGGCTTTCGCCGCGACAATCTCGCCATCGAGGTCGTGGAGGTGCCGAAGCCCAAGCGCCCGGCGTTTGCCTCCGAGCTGCTGGCCGACCCCGCCGCGCGTCCCGCGATCGTCTACGCCCCCACGCGCAAGGATGCGGAGATGCTGGCTGGGGAACTGGGTCGCTCGTTCCGGGCGGCCGCTTACCATGCGGGTCTCGAGCCCGACCATCGCGAGCGCGTGCAGCGGGCGTTCCTGGCAGGTGAGCTTGAGATCGTGGTTGCGACCATCGCCTTCGGCATGGGCATCGACAAGGCCAACGTCCGCACGGTGCTGCACATTGCGCTGCCCAGCACGCTCGAAGGCTACTACCAGGAGATCGGCCGCGCTGGCCGGGATGGCCTGCCATCGCGCACCATCCTGATGCACTCGTTCGCCGATCGCAAGCAGCATGACTTCTTTTTCGAGCGCGACTACCCGCCGGTAGAGCGGCTCGACGCGATCTACAAGGTGCTCGGCGAAGACCCCATCCATCGCGAAAAACTGCCCGACCTGCTCAAGCGAGCCAAGATGCGCCTGGAGCAGGAAGAGCTCGACAAGGCGCTGGAGAAGCTGTTGATCCACGGCGGCGCGGTGCTCGACTACGAAGGGTTCGTCACCCTCGGCCATGGCAACTGGCGCAAGCCCTACCTGGTGC
The DNA here is from genome assembly GCF_003858395.1 of Acidipila sp. EB88. Taxonomy (GTDB): domain Bacteria; phylum Acidobacteriota; class Terriglobia; order Terriglobales; family Acidobacteriaceae; genus EB88. Next base: position 1,986,432 of record NZ_QWEV01000005.1, read on the forward strand.
AGAGCACCCATCGCGGCTCGCAGTTGGATCGCGTGATCCGCTTTACCGAATCAGGCGACTGCCGCATGACGCAACTGGTGCGCCACTTCGGCGACACCGAGGACGGCCTCGCCGGCTGCGGCATCTGCGATGTGTGCGCCCCGGGCTCCTCGCTCACGCAAACCGCGCGCCCACTCGACGCGTCGGAGCTGCGCCTGGCACACCAGGTGGTAGGCGCGCTCGCCGGCGGCGGCTACGGTGGCGGGTCCAAGTCCACCGGCAAGCTGCATTCCGAGCTGTGTGCCAAAAACGGCATGACCCGCGACTCCTTCGAAGACCTGCTCAACGCACTGGCCGCGGCCGGCTTTCTGCGGATCGAGGAGACGAGCTTCGAAAAGGATGGCCGTACCATCCCCTATCGCAAAGCAAGCCTCACCCACGAGGGCGGTACCTTCAGCGATCGCGACGCCGAGACCGTGATGCTGCGCGAGCTGAACGGCAGTGCTTCGGCTGCCGCGGCACCGGCAGGAAAGCGCACGCGCAAACCTGCGGCAGGCAACTCCCGCGGCAGCGCCCGGGAAGACGCACCCCTCTCGGGCGCTGCGGCTGCGCTCGAAGAGCGTTTGCGCGCCTGGCGCAAGGCGGAAGCGCAAAAGCTCGGCCAGCCGGCATTCTGCATTTTTCCGGATAAGACCCTGCGCGCCATTGCGGAGGAGCAGCCGCGCTCGGAGGATGACCTGCTGGCCATCGCGGGCCTGGGGCCAGCCAAGATCACGAAGTTCGGCGAGGGCATCCTGGGCATCTGCGCCGCGGTCCGCTAGCTGTCCCGTTTTTCATCCTGCTTTATGAATACTGTGTGGAGAGTGGGCCGCAAACCCTGTGCTTCGTTGACACCCTATGTCGGCGGACCTATCATCTTTTTAGTGGGCCTGCGGCGATAAGCTGTTCATGCCCAACATCACGGGCTACTGCGAGAATGCTCGCCTCCTCTTCCATCTTCCGGCACGACCCCGCGTTCGAACCCGTACGCTTCCTCCAGGTACAAAGGTTCGGGCCCGCCTTCTCCGGCTCCTGGCAAGCACAGGCTGTGATCTCCGCATCCACCCGGCACCGAGTTGAATCAGATACGTAAAGCGCCCACCACTTACGTAGATCCCCCGGTGCGCGATGTGCAGTGCTTTTACGCACTGCCCATGTTGTAAAGGCATCACCCCCGGAACCGACTGTCATGGCCGACGTCCCAAATCCCACTTACTCCGAGAGCACTCCGCTGACTACTGAACTCGAAACCCCTACCCTTGAAACCGCCGCGACTGAGCAGGACGCCCAGTCGATCGAAACCACCCATAACCCGGAAGCTGCTGAAGTTGTACACACAGCGACCGCGCAGACCTCTTCGCCTGCCCTGGACGAAAACACGGGCGAGAGCGACGACTTTACCGACTTTGCCGCCGCGCTCGAGAGCTTCGATCGCGAGCAGGCAGCCGAGGCTGCTGCATTGCAGTTCGACGACAACATCGTCACCGGCACCGTGGTCAAGCTGACCGACAAGGACGTGATCGTCGATGTTGGCCTCAAGAGCGAAGGCCGTATCCCGCTCGAGCAGGTCACCGATGTGAACGGCGTGTCGAAGCTGAACCCGGGCGACTCTGTCGAAGTCGTGGTAGAGCGGGAGGAAGCCGAAGGCGGCTACCTGCTGAGCTACGAAAAGGCGCTGCGCCACCGTGTCTGGGACGTGATCGAAAAGGCCGCAAACGACAAAACCCCGGTGCTTGGCACCGTTCTCGGTCGCGTCAAGGGTGGTGTGACGGTCGACGTGGGCATCAAGGCGTTCCTGCCTGGCTCGCAGCTCGAAATCCGTCCGGTCCGCAATCTCGATGCTTACATCGGCACCCAGATCCAGGTCCGCATCATCAAGCTGAACAAGAAGCGCGGCAATGTCGTTGTGTCCCGCAAGGAACTGCTCGAAGAAGAGCAGAACGCCAAGCGCGGCGAGACGCTTGAGCACCTCGAAGAGGGTTCCATCCTCACCGGCGTGGTCAAGAACCTCACCGACTACGGTGCATTCGTCGACATGGGCGGCATCGATGGCCTGCTGCACATTACCGACATGAGCTGGGGACGCCTGACCCACCCGCGCGACCTCGTCAATGTTGGCGACGAGATCCAGGTCAAGGTGCTCAAGTTCGACAAGGACAAGCAGCGCGTCTCGCTCGGTTTCAAGCAGCTGACGCCTGACCCGTGGCTCGATGCCGTGGAACGTTACCCGGTGGGCGCTCGCGTCCGCGGCCGCGTTCTCTCGGTTACCGACTACGGTGCATTCGTCGAGCTCGAGCAGGGCATCGAAGGCCTGGTTCACGTTTCGGAAATGACCTGGTCCAAGCGCATGAAGCATCCCTCGAAGATGCTCAAGCCAGGCGACGAAGTCGAGACGATCGTGATCAGCGTCAACCCCAACGACCGCCGCATTTCGCTCGGTATGAAACAGCTGCTCGAGAACCCGTGGGAAAACCTGTCGGAGCGTTATCCGACCGGTGCCGTGGTCGAAGGCCGCGTGCGCAACCTCACGGACTTCGGCGCATTCATCGAGATCGAAGACGGCATCGACGGCCTCGTCCACGTCTCGAACCTGAGCTGGACCAAGCGCGTCAAGCATCCTTCGGAAGTGCTGAAGAAGGGCGAAAAGCTCCGCGCCGTTGTTCTGGGCGTTGAGCCTGAGAACCGTCGCCTCTCGCTCGGCATCAAGCAGCTGGAGCCCGATGTCTGGGAGACCTTCTTTGCACAGCACCGCGCAGGCGATGTGGTGCACGGCAAGGTTCTGCGCACCGCGCAGTTCGGCGCATTCGTCGAGATCGCGGAAGGTGTGGAAGGACTCTGCCACATCTCAGAAGCAACGGACGCCACCGGTTCGCCGGCAGCGCTCGAGGCTGGCCAGGAGCACGAGTTCAAGATCATCAAGATGAACCCGGAAGAGAAGAAGGTCGGCCTGTCGCTCCGCGCAATCGGAGAAGAAGGCAGCCGCGCCGATGTGGAAGCCTACAAGGCTCCCGTATCAAGCTCGACGACCACTCTCGGCGACCTGATGAACTGGAAGCGCGACAGCAACTAAGTCTGCTTCTCTGCAACACAAGCAAGGGCGCTGCCGCGAGGCAGCGCCCTTGCTGTTTCCGGACTACCGACCCACAAAGAAGGGGAGAGCCGCTTGGCCCTCCCCTTTTTGTTTCTCGCAGCTCGCAGCATACCTTATTTCGCGATGTGAAAGTCCACCGTGACATTCATCTTGGTATCGAAGGAGCTGATGAGCTTGGCCTTGCTTTTCTCACCCTTGTACTCCGCCCAGATTTTGTAATCGGTGTCCGCCGGCAGCTGTCCGAAACGGTACGAGCCATCGGCGGTTGCGATGAAGGTTTTCACCACGTTGGTCTTCTGGTCCTGCAGGTATACGATCCCGCCCGGGAGCGGCGCGGTTCCGGCATCCAGCACCTTGCCTTCGAGTACCTTGGCCTGCACCTGTGCCGAGGCACTCGGGGTTGCGATGGCAGAAACAAACAACCCCGCCATCACGAAGGAACACAGCAGCAGGGCAGAGGACCGGGCTGCTCGCGCCCACAGCTCTGGATGGTTCGTTGTTGTTTCGCGCATCGCTTCCCTCACTAGTCTTCTTCCTCTTCGGTGGTCTTGGGCTCGTCTTCGTCGATCTCTTCATCCACGCGCGCCAACTCGAGAGGTTCTGTCGCTACGATCTCATACTCAGTGCCGCACTCGTCGCAGGTGACCGAGTCGCCTTCCTCGATATCTTCAGTATCAATGTCCAGTGGGTTATCGCATTCGGCGCAAAGCATGGAAGTTCCTCCGGTATCCAAAGTGGGGTGTAAGGTTGTGAGCAACAGTGCCGACCATTCAGTCGCATGGCCGCGCCCTGCTGCGCGTGTACGGAAACTTCCCGGGCAGCCCCTTGCGAGACGGCCTTTCAGGCTAAAGATGCGCGGGGACGGCTCCTGATCGCATTAAAGATTCCCACACACAATCTCCAGGAGAGTTTTCACAAATGCAGAACCGTCTCAACCTTCAGCATGTTCTGGCCGGCCTGGTCCTGCTCGCCTCCGCAGGCACCGCATTCCCAGCGCATGCCCTCTCTGACGGCGGAACAAGCGATCTGGATGCCAGCGGCGAGCACATCGCTGCACTGCCGGCAGATCCACGCATCGCGGCCGCGATCGCGACCATCCAGCCCGGAGCCATCCGCGCCGATATCGCGGCGCTGGTCGCGTTCCGGAACCGCTCCACCCTGTCGAGCATGACGCCCAACCTGCCGCCCGGCACCGGCGCAACCGCAGCCGCTGACTGGGTTTTCGCGCAGTATTCCACCATCAGCCGGGAGTGCGGCGGCTGCCTCGAGGTCAAGCGCGACACCTTTACCGAGCAGCCCATGAGCCGCATCCCGGTGCCGACCACGATCACCAACGTATATGCCGTGCTCAAGGGAACGGAAGGTGGCAACCGCACCGTGCTCGTCACCGGCCACTACGACTCGCGCAACTCCACCAACGAGAACACCACCGACGAAGCGCCGGGCGCCAATGACGACGCCTCGGGCGTAGCTGTCTCGATCGAGTCCGCACGCGCGCTGTCGAAGATGCGCTTCCCCGCCACCATCATCTTCGCGGCAGTCGCCGGGGAGGAGCAGGGCTTGAACGGCAGCCGCCACCTGGCCCAGACGCTCAAAGCCGCGCAGGTGGAGCTCGAAGGCGTGCTCAACAACGACATCGTCGGCGGCAACACCACCCCCGGCGACACCCTGCAGGACAAGCACGCTGTGCGCATCTTCTCGGAAGGCATCCCTGCCACGGCCACGCCCGACCAGGTCAAGACGGTCGAGCTGCTTGGCTACGAAAGCGACTCACCCTCGCGCGAACTCGCCCGCGCCGTCACGGATGTGGACGCGACCTACTTCGGGCACGGTGCATCGCCGGTCGCCGGCAGTGGCAGCCTGCCCTACTTTCATCCCGTGCTTGAGCTGCGGCGCGACCGGTTTCTGCGCGGCGGCGACCACACCTCGTTCAACGGCGAAGGCTTTACCGCGATCCGCTTCACCGAGTGGCGCGAAGACTTCAACCACCAGCACCAGAACCTGCGTGTTGAGAACGGCGTGCAGTTCGGCGACCTGATCCAGTACGTCGACATGGACTACGCAGCCAACGTCGCGCGCCTCAACGCTGCCACACTTGCGACGCTGGCCGCCGCGCCCGCGCCCCCGGCTGATCCCAAAATCGTCACCAGCAACCTCGACAACAACACGACCCTGCGCTGGACCCCGGCAGCGAGCGCGCCGGCCGGCACACACTACCAGGTGCTTTGGCGCGAGCTTTCCTCGAGCGAGTGGCAGCACCACGCCGAGGCGGCAAAGTTCGGCAGCGCAGGCACCGCGACCCTCCCGGTCTCCAAGGACAACGTGATCTTCGGCATCCGTTCGGTGGATACGGCCGGCCACGCCAGCCTCGCCGTGGTGCCATACCCGGTCCGCTAGCGAACCACTGCCCGCCCGCAGCCTAAGGAGGAACCAGGCGAGCAGCCGCGCTTCTCAGAAGCACGGCTGCTCGCCTGCTCCGCCCGGAACTCGCTCCCGGGAATGGCATCCGGGTGCCAAACTGAGCCCCGTGGTGACCGGGCGATTGCACGCTGCGGATCGCTCGTGAAGTCCACTCCAGGACCTGCGACAATACCGGTATATGCCGCCATTTCGTTCTTCCGGAATGCTTGCCTTTCCCGAATTTCGCGGGTTCACGCGGACACTGGTCATCTGGAATGTCGGCATCTACTTCGGCCTGCTCCTGCTGCAACTAGCCGCTCCCGCCGTGGCGCAGCATGTGGTGCTGCTGTTTTCGCTCACCCCGGTGCTGGTCACCCACGGCTACCTCTGGCAGCTCGTCAGCTACTGCTTCCTGCATGCGGGCCTGCTGGGCACCGCGCTGGAGCTGCTTTCGCTCTGGTTCCTGGGGGCGTTTCTCGAGGCCAACCATGGCAGCCGCTGGGTCGGCGAGCTGTTCTTCGCCTCTGTGCTGGGTGCGGCAATCGCCACGGTCGCCCTGGCCTATGCCACGGCAGACAGCGGCGGTCTTAATGTGGGCGCGCTCACCGGCGCATTCGGCGGCATCTTTGGCCTGCTGATAGCTTTTGGCGTGCTGTACGGGGAGATGCAGTTCACACTGTTTCCTCTCCCCGTTGCCATGAAGGCCAAGTACCTTGTGGCCGTGTACATCCTTTTTGCGCTGGCGCAGCTGTTTGGCCAGAACCGGGTGTATGCGCTGGGCCAGCTTGGCGGTGCACTGGCGGGCTACCTCTACATCAAGGCGGCTCCCCGCCGCGGCTTTACGGCTGCCACGTCGCAGCGCTACTTCAACCTCCGCAACGACTATTACCGCTGGAAGCGCCGCAACGCCGCCAAAAAGTTCGAGGTCTACATGCGCAAGCAGAATCGCGATGTTCACTTTGACAGTGACGGGCGCTATGTCGACCCGGACACTGAGGGGCGACCGGGCGGCAACCGGGCCAGGCGCGATCCTAAGGATCGTTCCTGGATGAATTAAGACGGAGTAGTGGCGAACCAGCAGTACGCTGCCTCCTCCACCCTGTAAAGAGGCTCCTGCGGGAGCAGTTCGCGCATAAGAACGCCGCACACCCGGGAGCGCAGACACGCTGCGCACGGTATTCTGGAACGGACGCTGCCGCCCACGGTGGGCGCCCGTTCTTCAGGAGACGACGTTGACGTTCCGGAACCCTTTTTTGCGCGCGGCCACGCTGGCCGCATGCGCTTTCTTCAGTGCCACGCACTGCTGCTCTCTGCTCCATGCGCAGGTCACCGCCACGGCGCCTGCCGTGGTTGGCACCACCGAGGATGAACGCTTTGACATCCTTGGCGGCGCTGCCTACTCGCACTTCAACCCCGGTTATGCCCACCAGGTACGCGCCGTTAACCTGCTCGGCTGGCAGGGTTCGGCCACCGGCTGGATCTCCAAGTCCATCGGCATCGAGGCCACGGCACGCGGACTGTACGGCACCTACGAGATCCCGGCGAACAGCTTCAACGTGCCCGCAGTGAACTCCTCGATGTCCGAGCACCTGTTCCTGTTCGGGCCGTCGGCACGCTTGTACGAGTCGCCCAAGGCTGCGGCCGGCATGCACCTGCTGGTCGGCGGCGCCTACGGCGCCTTCGATCAGGGTTTTCATGGAACAGGCGTGCAGCCCTTCCAGGTGGGCGTGTACAACAACCAGCTTGCCTTTGCATACGCGGTGGGCGGCTGGGCTGACTACAAGGTGCGTCCCCGCTTCGCGGTACGCTTCACCGCCGACTACCAGCCGACACACTACGCCAGCCTGAACCAGAACGAGTTCTTCGGCGCGGTCGGCATCGTCTACAAGATCGGCCGCCGCAAGTAAGGCACACCGGGGGAGTGAGCATGCGCGAGCCATCCTCCCCCGTTTCGCTCCCCGACTCTTCTTCCCGGACCATGTCGCTGCGGGCCGTGATCCTGCTGCGAGGCATCAACGTCGGTGGCCGGCACCCTGTGCCGATGGCCGCGTTGCGCCGGCTTGCCGAGGAACAGGGCTGCCACGATGTGGTGAGCTACATCCAGAGCGGCAACCTCGTCGTCACAGTTTCGGCAGCGTTCTCCTCGTCCATGCTGGCGGCAGCTATCGAGCGGCTGTTCGGCTTTGCCGTGCCCATCACCATGCGAACCCTGCCTGAGATCACCACGCTGGTCGAGACCAATCCGTTCGTGCCGGCAGGCCGAGCGCTTGAAACGCTTCACTGCGTGTTCCTACGCGACCCGCTTGCCTCGGCGCAGCGCGAGAAGCTCAACGCGCTCTGCGTGGGTGGTGAAGCGATTGCAGCTTCTGCGCGGGAACTCCTGCTGTACCTGCCGAACGGCGCCGGCCGGTCAAAGCTGGCAACGGCGTGCACGGCTGGAAGCATGCCTGGTTCCCCGACAATTCGGAACTGGAAAACGGTGCTGGCGCTCGCGGCGATGCTGCGGCAGTAGCCAGAACGCGGAAGGCGTGAGCAGCGCGGAATCCACTCCGCCCACGCCCTCCGCTTAGCCCTTCAGAACCGTGCGGATATGCAGATCGCGCAGCTGGTTCGGGGCCACCGGCGTCGGTGCATCTACCATCAGGTCGATGGCCTTGGCCGTCTTGGGGAAAGCAATCACCTCGCGCAGGCTTCCGGCCCCAGCGAGGATCATCACGATCCGGTCGAGACCCAATGCAATGCCTCCATGCGGTGGGGTGCCATACTCCAGGGCTTCCAGAAAGAAGCCGAACCGCTCCTTCGCCTCTTCCGCGCTCATGCCCAACGCTTCGAAGATCTTGGCTTGTACATCCTGCCGATGAATACGGATGGAACCCGAACCAAGCTCGAGCCCGTTCATGGCGAGGTCGTAATACTGCGCCCGCACCGACGCGGGGTCACTCGTGAGCCGGTCCATATCCGCCTCGTGCGGCGAGGTAAACGGATGATGCGAAGGCAGCCAGCGGCCAGTCTCCGCGTCCTGCTCGAACATGGGGAAGTCCGTCACCCAGATTGGCTGGAAAGCCGTGCCGCTCGCAAGGTGGGTGGCCGAAGTGCCCCCGTCCAGCGTCTGCGTCATGCCTGCGGCCGCAGCGGCCACAACGCGGTCGGTCTCGGCAAACGCACCGTGCCGGTCCGCGTACTTGCGCGCCAGCTCCACACGGAACGCGCCCGCCGCCGAATACACCTGTATCTCCCGCTCCGACAGCCTGCCTTCGGATTTCGTTTCCGAACCCTCCGCCGGCTTCGTAGCGTCGCCCGCCACGATCACCACCAGGTCCTGGGCCTCGCCGCCGACCAGCGCACGCACCTGCGCCGCAGCCTCAGGGAAGCCTTTTTCCAGGCGCTTCAGATCGTCGATGTACTTCACGGCGCCCTTGCGCCCATCGAACAGCGGCTTATTCTCGTCGCGATCCTTGCGCGAAAGCTCGCCCACGTTGGGGATGCGCAACGCGATCACCGGCAGGTCTGCCGTAATGGCGAGCGTGCCCAGCTGCTCAGCTGTGAATGCTTCCTTCACATCGGTGAGGCCGGGCAGCCGCAGGTCCGGCTTGTCGATGCCGAACCGCCGCATCGACTCGTCGTACGTAATCTGCGGAAACGGTGTCGGCAGCTCGATGCCGACCGCGCGAAACGCCGCCGAGAGGAACCCCTCGACCACGCGGAAGATCGTCTCCTGCTGCGGGTAAGCCATCTCCAGATCGATCTGCGTAAACTCCGGCTGGCGGTCCGCGCGGAGGTCTTCATCGCGGAAGCAGCGTGCGATCTGGAAGTAGCGATCGAAGCCCGAGATCATCAGGATCTGCTTGAACAACTGCGGCGACTGCGGCAGCGCGTAGAACTCGCCCGCGTGTACGCGGCTTGGCACCAGGTAATCGCGCGCGCCCTCGGGTGTCGACCGCGTCATGAACGGTGTCTCGACCTCGAGAAAACCCTGCGCGGCGAGGTTCTCGCGTACCGCGAGCGCAACCTTGTGACGCACCAGGAAGTTGCGTTGCATCTCTGCGCGGCGCAGGTCAATGTAGCGGTACTTGAGCCGAACTTCCTCGTTCGCGATCGCGTCTTCCGCCGGCGAGAACGGTGCGAGCTTCGCATCGTTCAGCACCAGCAGTTCGCGCGCAACGATCTCGATCTCGCCCGTCGCCATGTTGGGATTGGTGCTGCCCACGCCACGCAGGCGCACCGTGCCGCGCACCGCGACCACGTACTCAGGTCGTACATGCTCGGCCTTGGCGTGGCCTTCGGGGCACAGGTCCTTGTCGAGCACGATCTGTGTAATGCCGTATCGGTCGCGCAGGTCCAGAAAGATCAGGTTGCCATGGTCGCGCCGGCGATTCACCCAGCCCAGCAGGGTGACTTCCTGGCCAGCGTCAGCAGCGCGCAAAGCGCCACTGGTGTGCGTACGTTCCAGCGTTCCTAAGTGGTCAAGCAATGCGTTTCTTCCCTCGTCCTGCAGCCTAAACAAATCTTCTTCCGATCAACTCCCGGCAGCCTTTCAGCGGTCGTGGGGAGCCAGCTCGCACCTGGATCGCCCACGCTTACCGCGCGGTCGCCAGCAACTCCACCTGCGTCATCTTGCGCTGCTCGCCGCTCGCGAAATCCTTCACCGTCAGCACACCGCTCGCGACTTCGTCCTCACCCAGCAGCACGATCTTCCGCGCAAGCTTATCCGCAACCTCGAACGACTTCTTTACCCGGAACGTGCCGTCGCCGACCTCGACCCGCATTCCCTGCGCGCGCAGCTCCTGCGCGAGCTTCAACGCGGCAGGGTTTTGCGCGTCGCCCACCGGCGCAATGAAGACATCGGCCTTGCTGCCCACTGCGCTGCCGGCAGCCTGCGACTGCAGGGTCAACACCAGACGGTCCGCGCCGATGGCAAACCCGATGCCCGGCGCTCGCGGCCCACCCAGCATCTCGGACAAGCCGTCATACCGCCCGCCGCCCAGCAACGCGTTCTGCGTGCCGAGCCCGGCGTCATGCGTAAACTCAAACGTCGTGCGCGTGTAGTAATCGAGCCCGCGTACCAGCCTCGGGTTCACCGTGTACGCCATACCACACGCGTCGAGCGCTGCACGCACGGCAGTGAAGTGCGCCGTGGAGGCGTCATCGAGATAGTCCGCGATTTTGGGCAGCGCGTCGATCTTGGGCTGGTCTTCCGGCACCTTGCAGTCCAGCACGCGCAGGGGATTGGTGTCGGCGCGGCGCTGGCAGTCCTCGCACATCGTCGGCGCAATCTCTCGCAGGGCTTCGCGCAGCGCAGCCACGTAACGCGGCCGGTCCGCGGCCGAGCCGACAGAGTTGATCGCGAGCCGCCAGCCCGGGGCCACGGCGTTCGCCGGTGGCAGCCCTAGTTCCAGCAGGAACGCAGCCAGCATCTCCAGCACTTCCGCATCGCGCAAGGGGCTTTCCGAGCCGGCAGTTGCCGGGCCGATCACCTCCGCGCCGATCTGGAAGAACTGCCGGTAGCGGCCCTTCTGCGGGCGCTCGCGTCGAAACTGCGGGCCGATGTAGAACAGCTTCTGCAGCAGGCCGGTCTCGCCCAGCTTGTGCTCGATGTAGGCGCGCACCACGCCGGCGGTGTTCTCGGGCCGCAGCGTCAGCGACTGCGCCTTCTCGCTCGCGGCGCGGGCGCGATCCTCCCACGTGTACATCTCTTTCGAGACCACGTCGGTTTCCTCGCCGATGCCGCGCGCGAACAGGGTCGTATCTTCAAAGATGGGAGTGCGGATCTCGCCAAAGTTGTAGCGCGCAAAAATGCGCCGCGCGGTGGATTCCACGTGGTTCCAGAGTTCGGTTTCGGGGGGCAGCAGATCGCGTGTGCCCCGTACTGCTTTCAAAGTGCTCATGAGGGTGTAACCGCCAGTTTAGCAGCCGTCAAAAAAGCGCTTCGCCCTGCCGGCAACCTCGACCGCATGCGCGCCATCTGGAAAGGCAGTGCGCACGGAGGCGCCGACAGTTATGCAAGGTCGCAAGAGCGTCATCCTCGCGCTGGTACTCACTTCGTTCCTGGGTCCATTTGGCATGCTGTACAGCACGATCATCGGCGCAGTGGTGATGGGCGTCCTCTACATCACGCTCGGCATCCTCACTGCCGGGATCGCACTATTTGTGCTCCACCCCATGTGCATCATCTGGGGCTGCTGGTCAGCGCACCAGGAGAACCTCAGGGCCGGCGTCTAGTCCCGGGGCTGCGCCCCTGCCGCAGCGGTGTCAACGCCCGAGCTACTTACCCGCGCTTGTACTGCGCTGAGTAGTCCAGGTAGTTCCCGGCGTACATCGCGATCAGCGCCTCATCCTCGGCGGTGGTGGCGCGGCGCACCTTTCCTGGAATACCAACCACCAACGACCGCGCAGGGATCACCGTGCCTTCCGGCACAACCGCTCCCGCGGCGATGATCGATCCTTCTCCGATGCGCGCATTGTTCAGCACGATCGCGCCAATCCCGATCAGGCAGTGATCCTCCACCACGCATCCGTGCACGGTGGCATTGTGGCCGATCGAGACTCCTTCGCCCACGTGCACCGGGTACAGGTGCCGCATGCCGTGCAGCACCGCGCAGTCCTGCACGTTGGAGCGCGCCCCGATCCGGATCGAATGCACGTCGCCACGCACCACGGCGTTCATCCAGATACTCGCCTGCTCGCCCAGCACCACGTCGCCCACCACCTGCGCGGAAGGATCAATGTAACAACTCTCCGGAATGGTCGGCGTGCAGCCGTTGTAGGAGCGGATCATTGCGAGCACCTCAGCACAGCACCAGTATGCAGCAAGGTGTTTCGGTTATTTCCCTGGAGCAGCGCCGGCCTTCATTGCAGGCACATCCACGCCATCATCCACGTTAACGTCCTGCAGCATGCACAGGCCTGGCTCACCCTGGTAGAGAAACCCAAGCACCACATCCTTGCCATCTACAAGTTCTGCCTGGATGATCTCGACCGGCGCACCAACCGGGGGGAAGCCCTCGCGGGGATCGCTCAAAGCCATACGCGCGATCAGCGGCAGCGCATGCGCAAAGCTGTACGGCTCGCTGCGCTGCTCCGGCACGAAGAAGATCACCGTCTGCGCCTCGGCTTCCTGCTCTGTCGCAACCCTGCCGTTCAGCGTCTGGTACTCGGGCATGTGCAGCACTCCTTCACTCCTGAAGCTTGAGCCCAAATGGCGAGAGCGCGCCGAAGCGCGCTCATCATTCCATCGTTGTGGCGCCGTTAGACCTTGCTGGCGTTGCGGAAATCGCGAACCAGATCGTGCGAGCGCTGCACATGCTCTGACTGCTGCGCAATCAGCGCACGCACCGTGTCCGAGATCGCCACATCAGCCAGTGCATCCTGGTACGCCTTCTTGGCCGCATCCTCGCCCTGCTCCGCGGTCTCAAGCAGCGCATGATCGTCGCCGCCCAGCTTCGCCTTCAGGTCTCCCCAGGCGCGGTGCAGCGCCCCGGCTGCCGTACCCGTCTCGTGGATCTCGGCATCCGAAACGCGGTTCACGTGACGCTCCAGATCCAGCGCGTAAGCCCCACGCACACGCGACTCCTCGAGAAAAAAGGACCTGTGTTCCGGGTGCTTCAGGTGCTCGCCGATGTCCGCAAAGCCCTTTTCCCCGTCCCGCAACACCGCAATAAGATTCCTGATTACCTTGTCGTCGTTTGCCATGCCAGTCAAACACCTCATCAACACAGATGCCAGCCTGCCGGCAGGCGTTGCGCCTGCGTGCTCCCCGGTCTGGTCGCACCTACGCACCGAGCCACACCTGTCGCCATGAACAGCAAAGGCGCGCCCCTCGCGGGAACGCGCCTTTTGGGTCGAACAGCGTGGAGCTAGGCTGCGGTCTTGGTGCCGAGAGCTGCCTTCGCCTGCACAACCAGCGCGGCAAAGCCCTGCTCATCCCGCACTGCCATGTCCGCCAGGATCTTGCGATCCAGGTCGATTGCCGCCAGCTTCAGGCCGTGGATCAACTGCGAATACGAGATGCCGTTGATCTTGGCCGCGGCATTGATGCGCACGATCCAGAGCGAACGGTATTGCCGCTTCTTCTGCTTGCGGCCGCTGTAGGCAAACTTCAGGCCGCGCTCGACGGCTTCCTGGGCTGCCTGGTACAGCTTTGACTTTGTGAGGAAATAACCACTCGCGCGCTTGAGAATCTTTTTGCGGCGGTCGTTGCGTTTTGTTCCACGTTTTACGCGTGGCATACTGTGCTCCTTTTGTAAGGCGTCTTGGTGTTCGCGGCTGGAGGCAGGTTTTGCCTCTTCACACGCTGCTTCCTGTGTGTCTCTCGCGCTCTCTCAAAAGGAGAACGCGGGGTCGGCGCATACGCGGCGCCTCCCTCACTTGCCCGCTAGGGGCAGGTGGACTCAGGCGTAGGGGATCATCCGGGAGACCTTGGCGTGATCGGCATCCGAAACCAGCGTGCTGTGTGCCAGCTTGCGCTTGGTCTTGGTCGCCTTGGACGTCAGGATGTGGCGCATCTTGGCCTGGCCGCGCTTGATCTTGCCGGTGCCAGTCTTCGAGAAGCGCTTCGCGGCGCCCTTGTGGGTCTTCAGTTTTGGCATGGGTATCCTGCTTGGAATCGTGCTGGGTGCAACATCAGCCAGTATACACAGCGATTGGGCGATCCCGAAGCGATCACCCGTACGAGGAGCCGGCGAGCGGCACCTGCGCAGGCCACCTTTCCCGCTCGTACTGATCTTCCCCGCTAGTTCTTGATGGAAAGGTGCAGTCCCTTGCTCAACACATCGAGCAGCGCAGCGGGCTCGTGACTGGGAATCACAAAGGTTGCCCCCGGATAGTGAGCGTTCAGCATGGGACTCGCCACGATGATCGGCATCTCGGGATGCGTGCGACGGATCTCCGCAATCATCTCTTCACACTTGGCCAGCTGAGCATGCACCAGCACCGCATCGACCTTGGGGAAGCGGTGCAGGAGGTCCAGGCCTTCCTTGCTGTTGTAGGCGGTCAGGACATTGTGCCTCGCCGTCTCCACCACCAGTTTGCGCGCGGACAATCCTTCGGGCTGTTCTGTTTCAATCATCAACATCACAATCGACCGCAAGGTGAGTCCTCCAGCGCATACAGCAGGCGCTCAGTCTAACGCAGTTCGCCCCCGGAATTGCACAGAACAAGGGCCGCGGCAGCACAAAGCGAGCTTTGCGCATGATAGCCACTTGAACGCTCTGTCTTGAGGCTTTGTTCCTGAAGTGCGGTTTAAGCGCGAGCCATGCAGGCTGCAGGCGCACGCAGCACAGCTTGCAGTGCAGCGTGGCTCGCTGGCTTGGCTGCACCGCGCGGCTGCAAACCGGGTCCGAAGACCCTAGTTGGCGACTGGCTCGGCTGTTTCGGGCTGCTTCGCGGGAGCCGGCATCGCCGCTGCTGCCTTCTTGGCCGCTGCTTCCTTTTCCGCCTGAACCTTCTTGCCAGGCGCCAGGATGGCGTGCAGAGTGGTGCCTTCCATGCGCGGCATGAACTCCACCGTGCCGGTGTCGCCGATGTCGGTGATCAGGCGGTGGATGATGTTATATCCAAGATCACGATGAGCCATCTGCCGACCACGGAAGCGCAGGCTGGCCTTGACCTTGTCGCCTTCACTCAGAAAGCGGACCGCCTGGTTCTTCTTGGTCTGGTAATCGTGCTCGTCCACCGTGACCGAGAACTTTACTTCCTTGATGACGATGATCTTCTGCTTCTTGCGTGCCGCGCGGTCGCTCTTGTCCTTCTCGTACAGGAACTTGCCGTAATCCTGGATGCGGCACACGGGCGGAACCGCGCTCGGCGATACTTCGACCAGGTCAAGGCCGCGTTCGCGCGCAAGCTTGAGCGCTTCGAAGGGAACAAGAATCCCGAGCTGCTCGCCGTTTTCGTCGATCACGCGCACTTCGCGCGCACGGATCTTGTCGTTGATCCGAATGAACTGCTTGGCCGAACGTTTATCGATGACTGCCTCCGGTTGGATACGGGACGTACTGCCCCGCATCCATCATACCATTCAGTTCCAAGATGCTGATCCCCAACTGGTTCAGTCCTGCCCGACCCGCAGCTCGCCTCGTCCCGCTTCGACGTGCTGCACTCCATGCATCGCGCCATCCTTTATAGATACGATCCGTACCTCGATGCGTTGACCAGCCACCGCCGGCCCCGGCAGGGTCACCGGGATGAAGTTATCCGTTAGCGCCGTGCCGCCCTCCAGCCTGACTGCAGTACGCACCTGCCCCACAAACCGCCCAGCGAATCGCTGCCGGGCCGCGGCCGCCCAATCCTCAAGCGCCTTCATCCTTTGCCGTACCCGGGCAGACTCGACCGGCATCGCACGGTGCCAGGTCTCCGCCTCCGTGTTGGGGCGGGGTGAAAAAGGGAACAGGTGCAGATACGTAAACGGCTGTGCCGCGATAAACGCCCGACTCTCCTCGAACAGCGCGTCGGTCTCCCCGGGAAAACCCACCATCACATCCGCGCCGATCGCGGCATCCGGCAGCAGCGCGCGGAGCTGCTGGACCTTTTCCGCGTAATGCCAGGGCCGGTAGCGTCGGTGCATGCGGCGCAGCACCGTGTCCGCGCCCGACTGCAGCGGAAGATGTGCATGGGGAGCCAGCCGCGCATGGCTTCCTCCACCTGACTGCCCATAGCGTGCATACAGCGCCAGCAGCTCGCTGCCCCAGTCCATCGGCTCCACCGATGAGATGCGCAGACTCGGCAGCGCCGTCTCCTCCAGCAGTGCCCGCACCAGCTCCGGCAGGCTGCGGCGCTTCTCGAGGTCGCGTCCCCACCGCCCCAGGTTGATGCCCGAAAGCACCAGCTCCTGCCCGCCCTGTTCGGCAAACCGGCGTGTGGCCGCGAGCGCCTCCTCGAGCGTCACCGACCGGCTGGGGCCCCGCGTCTCCGGGATCACGCAAAACGAGCACCGGTTGCCGCAGCCATCCTGCACCTTCAGCACAGGTCGCGAGCGAAACGCCCCGGCCTGGGCAACGATCAGCGGCAACTCCGGGCCGGGCGCCCGCTCGGCCGAGACAGCGCGCATGACAAATGGCGCATGCACTGGCTGCAGCAGGCGCTCCACCGGCACGAACCCGTTCGAGCCGCGGGCAACTTCGTCCGGCTCCCGCTCGTCGCTCCCCGGCACTTCCAGCCCCGGCAGGGTGCTCGCGGTTATCCCGACCGATGGACCTATATATGGTTTTGCATCGGCTAGCGGGTGACTTCGGTCATCGACGGGATTTATCTTTCGGCCAGACCGTTCCAGGGTGAGATCGGCATCTGCTCGTCCTAGCGCCGCAAGCGCCACTGTCGCCACCTCGCCCTTGTGGCTGTTTCCCACTACCGCAAACACGCCTGGCAGAGCCGCCAGTTCTCCGGGCGCGCGTTGGGCGTAGCACCCTGTGACCACGATCCGAGTCGCGGCATTTTCCCGCTGCACCCTGCGAATCAGCGCGCGGGCATTGCGTTCGCCCTCGGCCGTGACCGAGCAGGTGTTGATCACCACCACCCCCGCGGTGTCGCGCGAGGAGGCCGCCGCGGCTCCCGCCTGCTCCAGCAGGGTGGCGATCGCGTCTCCATCGGCCGCGTTGGCGCGGCACCCAAAGTTGTGAATGGCGTAGCCGCCCATGTCCCGAGTGTACGTTCCACGGCATGGTCGCCACGCCGGATCCCGCGAGAGTGCCTGCTAAACTCATGGATGCTGTGACATGCCGCGAAACGGATAAACCTATGAAGACAAAGACCAAGCGCCGCATACTGCTTGTGGACGATGAGTTGACCATCCTCCTGACCCTGAAGGCCGTGCTCGAAATCAGCGGCTTCGACGTGGAGACCGCGGCCTCGGCCCGGGAAGGCCGCTCCAAGATCCGCGCCCACACCTACGACATGGTCATCACCGACATGCGCATGGAAAGTGACGTAGCCGGCCTGGAAGTAGTGCAGGCCGCCAAGAAGGCGCCTTACCAGCCCGCTGTCGCCATGCTCACGGCCTTTCCGCTGCCCGGCTCGGAGTGGGAAGAAGAAGGCGCCGACAAGATGCTGGTCAAACCCATGAACACCCACGATCTGCTTACCCAGCTCGAAGCGCTGCTCGCCAGCCATGAAGCGAAGAAGGCCAAGGCCGCCAACGCGACAATGAGCGGAGCAGAGAATGGTCTGGAAGGTGTCGCTGAACATGGTGCAGGGCGCATCGCGGACACTGCGGTATCCCGTCCAGCTAAAGGTGCTCCGAGCCGGGACTAGTTGGCTCTTTGCGCTTGGCGCATTCGAAGCTGCTTGGTCTTCTGCTATGAATATTTGTATTTATCTTATTGCGCATATATTGCTGGATGCAGGTACACGGAGCCCAAAGTAGCCTGGGCCGCCACATCAACAGTAATGCGGCAGTATCTCTCGAAATCGAGTTTGGCCAGTAAATTGCAGCAACTCTCCGCATATCAGGCTCACCTCCCTGAGCAAGCCCAATCAGGCTCAGGGTGGCCTTCCCGGAGACACATGCCAAGCAACCCGCTTCGTATCCCCACTAAGACTTTGTTGGTAAGCGCTGGCCTGCTGCTTGCAGCCACCGCTCCACTGCCATCCTTCTTTCCCGCGTATGGCCAAGGCATCACGACTGGAACAATCAGCGGCGCGGTCACTGATTCGTCTGGTGCTGTCGTGCCAGGAGCTCGCGTTACGGCAGTTGCCGCTGCAACGGGCATCAAGCTGGAAACGATCTCTAAGGGAGATGGCGATTTCACGTTTACCAACGTGCCGGTCGGTGTGTATGCGATCACGATCTCCGCGTCGGGCTTCAGTGACTTCACCGCGCAGAATGCCGCAATTACCTCGGGCAACACCCTCAACCTTGGCAAGGCCACTCTCACCACAGGCGGCTCGACTCAGGAAGTTACGGTAAGCGCAGCGACTGCCTTGATGGATACGACCCAGGCTCAAGTCTCGAGCACGTTTTCAACGCAGCAGCTTGAAAACCTCCCGCTTAACAATGGCTTCGATCGTGTCGCCCTGCTAATCCCCGGCGTTGTACAGACACACGACAACAGCTTCTCGAACAACAATGGCGCGAGCTTCTCGGCGAACGGTCAGCGTGGTCGATCCAACAATTTCGAACTTGATGGCCAGGCAAACAACGACAATTCCGTCGGCGGCCCGCAACTATTTTTCGGCAATCAAGACGCGATCCAGGAAATTCAGGTCATCAGCAACAGCTTCAGCGCGCAGTACGGGCGCAACATGGGCACGGTCGTCAACTACATCACCAAGGCCGGTTCGAACGCATTTCATGGATCAGCTTTCGAGTTTTACCAGGGTTCATTCGGGCAGTCGCTCGAGAATAGTCAAAAGAACCCCCTGTTGGGTTATTGCACCCCTGGGCAGAATGCAGCGACGGATGGCTGCGCCCCGGTAGTTCTCCCGCGCGACGTAGAGAACAAATTTGGGGGCACCATCGGCGGCCCGATCCTGAAGGACCGGCTCTTTTTCTTCGGAAGTGCCTACTTCGATCGCAATCACTTCGGCGGTGGAAACTCTGTCAGCGGTACAGACCTGACACCGAATCCTGCCGGTCTGGCTGCTTTGAGCGCGGCCTTCCCGAACAACCCCGGTGTAGCGGCGCTTACGAGCGCGGGGCCGTACGCAGTCACAACAGGCAATCCAACAGCCTATGGGCCCGTCGTTAATGAAACTGTGACGTTGAACGGCACGTCCGCCTTGATCCCGTTCCAGGCCGTCGAGCGCAGTGTTGCTTCATCGACGAATGATGAGGAGGTCCTTGGCAGGCTCGACTGGCAACCTACCAGCAAGGATCATCTTTACCTTCGCTACTTCTACCAGGACGATCCATCAATCACTGATGGCACCGCAGCGCAGATTGCTGCGGGTTCCTGGTACAACGTGCCAGACACGGCGCACTCGATCGGTGCTGACTGGACTCATGTTTTCTCGCCGAACTGGTCTGATCAGATCCGGTACAGCTTTCAGCAGACCAGCCTTACCTTCCAGAGCGGCGCGCTCTCTAATTGCACCATCAATACGCCCGGCGACTGTACTTCTTCCATCGCTATCCAAGGCAATCTGGGAGATGGCTCCTACAGCAATCTGACACTCGGCTACGCGGATAACATCCCGCAGGGACGCGTAGTGAAGGTCAACCAGGTGCAGGACAATGCGACCTGGACAGCCGGCAAGCACACTATCCTGTTTGGCGGTGAGTTCGATAAGCAGAACTCTCCGAATGGCTTTCTGCCGAATTACAACGGTACCTACACCTACGGCAACTTTGGCGACGTGATCAACGGCACCTCGACGCTGAACATCACGAACGGCAGCTACACCATTCCTTTCCAGGAGAGCGACTACGCTCTTTATTTTCAGGATGACTACAAGGCGACGCCAAGCCTGACGCTCAACATGGGTCTTCGTTGGGAGTACTTTGGCCAGGCTGGAAACCTTCTGCACAGCGAGACGGTGGCCCGGGAATCGAACCCAGCGACAGCTTTATGGGATCAGACGCTGCCGTTATCTGAGCGCACGTTCCCGTCCACAGAATCGAACTACAAGAACTTCGAACCGCGTGTCGGCTTCGCCTACAACCCTGACTTCAATCGCCACCTCGTGATTCACGGGGGGTTCGCTATCAACTTCGATCCTGCGTTCTACAACATGTTCATCGACGCAGCGGAGGAAGCTCCTGTAGCGGATGCGGGCACCATCAATTGCAATGGCACGACGGTTGTCTGTCAGTCTCCTTCCGGAGCACTCGGCTCGGCGACACGAGCGCTCGCATTGCCGCTTTTCCCGACCGGCGCCAACCCGAACCAGCGCAACCAGACATTTTTCCCGAAGGACTTCAAGAATCCTTACGCCGAAAACTTCAACCTGGGCGTGAACTATCAAGTTGGCCGCAACGCAATGGTCTCGGCTCTCTATGTCGGCAACCATTCGATTGACCAGTTTCAGGCTCTGAACGCCAATCCCAACCTTCTGGCGACCGCACAGGCTTTCCCAAATACGATTGCTCCTTCCGTGTTCTGCCAGGACACCACGGCGGTTGGGATTGGGCGCCCAAATTGCAATCAGACTACTGTGCGTGAGTTCGCCAACACCGCGTTCTCTATCTACAACGGGCTGCAACTGCAGGCAAAGCTCCAGGACTTCCACGGTTTCAGCGGATTCGCGAACTACACCTACAGCCGTACCATCGACAACACCTCGGATGTGTTCAGCACCTTTGGTGGTGGCAACAGTGAAACCTACGCTCCGAACCCCTTTTCGACAGATATCCCGGAACGCGGCGAGAGCGGCGTCTCTGTGCCTCATGTGTTCTCTGCCGCTGGGACATATGTCCTGCCGTTCTACAAACAGAACGTCAACTCCCTGGCCGGCAGGGTATTCGGTGGATATGAGTTGAACGGTATCTACGAGTTTGATTCCGGCCAGCCTGCCACCCCGTACCAGCTTTATTTCAACCAGAACACCGACGAGACGAGCTATTGCGACAGCGGCTTCCAGGCGGCTTTCTCAAGCTCGATTGATTCCTGCCGCCCGTTGGTTTCAAACCCGAGTGCGCCAGTCGGCACGGTAGGCTACTACCTTTCGCCGGCGAATGCACCCTCTGTCGGACTGCCGGTCGGCTGGTACAACTACATCACCGGTGCACCCATCTCCGGCCCGCAGGCGGTTCGCTGGCTGCACAACGACCAGTCGGACATTGCAGCCATTGGTTCCACAAACCCCTTCGCCGGTGTTAGCCGCAGCACCTTGCGAGCTACACACTTCAGCGATCTTGATGTGAGCCTCTTCAAGACCACACCCATTCGTGAGAATGTTTCGCTTCAGCTGCAGTTCACGGCCCTGAACGTCCTGAACCAGCAGTTCTACGGCACGCCGGATCCCGAGATTGAAGATCCTTCCTTCCAGCAGACGTACTACAACACTGGTACCAACCGTACTCTGCAGTTCGGTGGCAAGATCATCTTCTAAGAAGGTGTGGCCTGGAGAAAAGGGGGCGGCCTTGGCCGTCCCTTTTTGCGTCTGCCATAGTCGCAAAGAGCAAGATGCAATGCCAAGCGTCGGCCTTTCTGTTAAATGAGCTGGCGATCTGCTAAGCTCGCTCTGCCCAGCTAAGGTGGGGCCAGAATGATGTGCGGGGACTACCTCGGAGTTGCAGGAGTAACTGCCTGCATTGCATCTCTGTACACAGCGCTGCAGGCTTCTGCCCGCAGTTCCGGTAAAGGAAGCGCACCGGGAGCATCGTGCCTGCGTCAGAGATTCCGGCTCAGACAGGAACTGCTGATCCTGTTCGCGCTCGTCCCGCTGATGACTTCATTTGTACTCGCGGCACAAAGCAGCAATCCGCTTGGCTCGCAACCTGACCAGAACGCGTCCGCCACTAAACTCTCCGCTCCTGTACCTCCCCCACCGCCGGACGCGGTCTCGCTTCCCCTTACGCTCCATGCCTATACCAACCTGATCGAACTCCCGGTTCTCGTGCTCAGCCGCGCACACAAAGCGCTACCGCCTATCGGGCCTGAGAAGTTTGGTGTTCGCCTTAACGGGAGTCCGATCATCCATCCGCGCTATGTGCGGCGCGAAGGCGCCGATCCCATCACACTCGGCATTTTTATCGACGTAGCACGAAACCGATCCAGCTTTCTCCACGGCCTGGACGAGGCGATCTCGGCCATCTATCCATTGCTGCAGCCTCAGGATCGTGTCGTCTTCTACGGCATGGGCTGCAAGCTCTGGCGGACCAGAGTCGTCTCGCCTGTACCTGATCCGCAAGCTCTTACGATCGCCCTGCGGAACGTCCTTGACCGGGCCGAGAGTGGTTCCGGCCTTCTTACACCCTGTGCACAACCGGTCCATCTGTGGGATGCCCTGGTCGTCGTTAGCCAGGAGATCACCGCTCCTCCGGGCCATCGTCCTGTACTGCTTGCACTTACCGATGGTTACGACAGTGGCAGCTCGGTGCGCTGGCCCGACCTCCGCCGGTACGCCAACTATCACAGTGTGACCCTCTTCGGGCTGGTCGATCAGCACACTGCGCTGCCTGGCGGCAGCGTCCATGAATCGAATTTTCCGCTCGGGCTTGAGGGCCTAGATGGGTTCTTCGGCAGCACTGTCATCCAATCCTACCTGCCTGTAGTCACCGAGCTTACGGGAGGCATGGTCCTTCGCTCCGGGGCGACACAGCTGCCTAAAACCATGGCTCGCTTTATAGACCTCCTGCGCGATCGCTACATTCTGTACTTCCCACGTGGCGCTGACTTTCCCATGGGCCCAGTGGCGATCGAGGTTTCTGACGGCCGAGCCGGCAGCTTTATCCGCCCTGCCGGTGCATCTGTCCCTCTCTCCGACCCAGCTGTGCTAAGCGATCCAACCACTGTGCCATCTGGCGGCCGGTGATCCGCGAGGCAACAGTCGTTATCATTTCCCGCGCAACCAAGCGGGCACTATGTGTACAGCCGTAACAGCTTAGGAAAAAGGGCACACGACTCCTCTGAACTCAGAGAATTCTGGTCTCGGATCATGACCAGCGGAGTGCAGGCAGTGGTCAGCGAAGCCTAAGACGTCGACACTTCTGCTTTTTACTTCTGAAGTCAGGTCAGCTCCTGCCTCAAGGACACAGCAAAGGCCCGGCTTGCGCCGGGCCTTTGCTGTGAACCAGGAAACTAGTCCTGTTCTTTTCTTGCCTTCTTGCGGTTCCGCTTGCGCGCCAGCGCT
This sequence comes from Acidipila sp. EB88, assembly GCF_003858395.1. Classification (GTDB taxonomy): domain Bacteria; phylum Acidobacteriota; class Terriglobia; order Terriglobales; family Acidobacteriaceae; genus EB88. Next base: position 2,009,665 of record NZ_QWEV01000005.1, read on the forward strand.
TCTTTCACGCGGCGCTTCTCACCGGGTTTCAGGTAGAAGCTGTGACGCTTCACTTCCTTAATGATGTCCTCGGTCTGCACCTTGCGCTTAAAGCGACGAAGGGCATTTTCAAGCGGCTCGCCTTCCTGCACGCGAACCTCTGCCAAATCAATACACCCCAATTCCTGCCTGACAGGCCCACCCGGTGCGTGGATCGCACGTTGACCAGGTCTTCCAAGTATACCCGACACTTCGGCGGCAACAAGGCCTCGCTGCGTCCACCCTCTGTCGGGCCGCCGTTGTGCGCTATTCTGGCCTGTATGAACGAGGTCGCCCAGCCCGGCACGGCACACCCCACAAGCGTCGGAACCCCCGCAAATCCCCAGGGACAGCCCCTGCGCCCAACGGATTTCTCCCCACAGGCACTGGAGCAGGCGTTCCAAACGCTCCACGGGGAAGTTGAGAGCGCTGCCAGCCGCCTCCATGGCGCGGACGCCGCGGAGCAGTTTCGTCTGGAGTGGCTGGGCCGCAAGCAGGGCCGTCTCAAGGCGCTCTCTGAAGCCTGGCTCAAGGCTGCTCCCTCTGATGCCAAGCGCTCGGTCGGTCAGCGCTTCAACGAACTCAAGACCGCGATAGAAAGCGCGCTGACCCTGGCCGAAAGCCGCGGCAGCGCCACGTCGCTGGCCGCCGAGTCCATCGACATCACCCTGCCCGGCACCCAGGCGCGCCTCGGCGCCGAGCACCCGCTCATCAAGACCATGCACGAAATGATCGCGGTCTTCGAGCGCATGGGCTACTCGGTCGGCGTCGGCCCCGAGGTCGAGACCGACTTCTACAACTTCGAAGCGCTCAACTTCCCGCCCGGCCATCCCGCGCGCGACACCCAGGACACCCTCGTGATCGCCAACCAGGAGCGCAAACCCGGCCGCGAGCGCCTGCTCATGCGCACCCACACCTCGCCCGTGCAGATCCGCTCCATGGAACAGCAGCCGCCGCCCATCCGCCTCGTGATCCCCGGCAAGGTGCACCGCAACGACGAGTCCGACGCGACGCACTCCCCGGTCTTTCACCAGATCGAGGGCCTGTGCGTGGACACCAACATCACCTTTGCCGACCTCAAGGGCACGCTCGACCACGCCATGCGCGAGTTCTTCGGCCCCTCCGTGCGCACGCGCTTCTTCCCGTCGTTCTTTCCGTTCACCGAGCCGAGCGCCGACGTGCAGATCTCCTGCCCATTTTGCGGTGGCAAGGGCTGCCGCAAGTGCAAGCACTCTGGCTGGATCGAGCTGCTGGGCTGCGGCATGGTCCACCCGGAGGTCTTCCGCTCGGTGCAGGGCAAGCAGCCCGCGTACGACCCGGCGAAGATCTCGGGCTTCGCCTTCGGCATGGGCGTCGATCGCATCGCCATGATGAAGTACGGCATCACGGATATCGGTTTGCTGTACGGCGGCGATGCGCGGTTCCTGGAGCAGTTTCGGTAACGTGGCGATATGATCCGGGGGCGAAGCGCGGCTGCACTACGCGCGTACTGCTCTGCGTTGCAGTACCATCACCGCGTGAATCGCAATGGTATCTTTAGTGGTACCATGACGCGTGGTTGAGCTCCTTGAGTATGTCGATGTACGCGGCCGGAGCGCTTTTGGGCGCTGGTACAGCGCACTCGAGCCGGCCGTCCGCGCACGCATCGCCGTGGCACTTGATCGCCTCAGCCGCAACGCGCTTCCGGCCAAGGGTGTCGGTGAAGGAGTGCAGGAACTGCGCCTGGCGTTCGGCCCAGGTTACCGGGTGTACTTCGCACGGGATGGCGGCGCGCTGGTGATATTGCTGGCTGGGGGCACCAAGCGCCGACAGTCCGCCGACATTGAACGAGCGCAGGCACTCTGGCGCGAATACAGGCAGCGCAAAGGGGAATAGCACATGCCACTGACGAGAAGCTTCAAGGAGACAGTCAAAGCCGACCTGGAAAGCAGCCCCGATTTCCGCCGGGCTCTGTTGCGCGAGGCAATCGGTGCCATGCTTGCCGGTGACGTGGACACCGGCAAGTCTGTGCTGCGCCAGTACATCAACGGCACAGTGGGTTTCGTGCAGCTTGGAACCGCCCTGGATCGCTCACCAAAAGCCCTGATGCGCATGTTCTCCGAGGCAGGCAATCCGCAGGCGAAGAACCTGTTTGAGATTGTTGCTTACTTGCAAAAGATAGACGGCACCCGGCTCGAAGTCGTAGACCGGAGCGCCGCCTGAGCGAACAAGCCTTCCATTTCACGAGCTCACGCCGAAAACACTTCCCAGTGCCCGCGCTGGCGGCGTGGTCGACGTGTTTCTGTTCAGCCTTCTTGCTGCGATTGCCCTCCGAGTGCGGGCCCTCCGTCCACCAACAGATCGGACTCTATGAAAATCCTCACCACCTGGCTCCGCTCCTACCTCCCCGGCCTCACTGCCACCGACGCGCAGCTCGCCGAAGATCTCACCCTGCGCGGCATCGCGGTGGAAGGTGTCTTCGACCTCACCCCGCAGCACGGGGCTGACGCCGGCTCGCTGTTCGAGATGGACATCACCACCAACCGCGTCGACGCCATGAACCACTACGGCATCGCGCGCGAGGCTGCCGTGATCTATGGCATCCCGCTTGCGCCGCTCGATCTCACCCTGCCGGCTGAGCTGCCCGGCGAAGCGTTCCCCGTGCGCGTGGAAGCGCCGGAGCTCTGCGGCCGCTTCACCGCGCGCGTGCTCCGCGGCATCACCATCGCGCCCTCCACCGGCGAGGTCGCCCGGCGCTTCCGCCTGCTTGAGCAGAAGCAGATCTCAAACGCGGTCGATGCCACCAACTACGTCACCCAGGCGATCGGCCAGCCCACGCACGCCTTCGACCTCGACACCCTTCAGGGCGGCATCGTGGTGCGCCGCGCACATAAGGGTGAGCGCCTCCGGACGCTCGACGGTGTCGAGCGCACGCTCGATCCCGACGATCTGGTTATCGCCGACGAAGAAAAAGCCCTCGGCATCGCCGGCGTCATGGGCGGCTGGGACTCCATGATTACCCCCGCGACCCGCAACGTGCTGGTCGAAGCCGCCTGGTTCGACCCCGCGTCAGTCCGCCGCTCCTCCAAGCGGCACGGCCTCCATACCGACGCTTCACACCGCTTCGAGCGCGGCGCGGACTTCAACGCTGCCCCTGCCGCCTCGGCAATGGTCAGCCGCATCCTGCTCCAGTCCGGCGGCGCAATCCATGGCCCGTTCGTCGACATCCAGCAGCCGGCAGCGCTGGCCCGTACCGCGTCGCGCGCCGCGGTATCGCTGCAGATGCGCGAAGTGCGCCGCATCCTTGGCCCCACGGACGACCCCATGGGCATCCCTGCCGCCGCCGTGCACACCATCCTTTCCGGCCTGGGCTGCGAGGTCACCGCTGCTCCATCCTCCCTGGAACAGCCGGGCGCCCCGGCCAGCGAAGGCACACACACCGCGCCGATGCTGGTGCCGGTGCCAGCCGTTTTGTCCCGCTTTGAGCCCACGTTGCCCCTGGGCGACGAGCCTGCGGACACGGCCTTGCCCACGCAAGCGAGCGAACTGCCGGGCCACGGCGACCGGCCGCACGCAGCCGCGAAATCAGCCTCCGATCCCGCTGTGTTCGTGCCGTCGCCCAACCCGGCCCGCGCGCTGGAGGTTGCCGACCCCGCCCACGAAACACCCGCCGTCCGGTCTACTCCAGAACAGTTCCAGGTCGAACGGTTCCAGGTCACCCTGCCCTCCTGGCGGCTCGACCTCGAACGCGAAATCGACCTCCTTGAAGAGATTGCCCGGGTGCACGGCTATAACCGCTTCCTCAACACGCTCCCGGCGTTCACCGGCTCGGTCCGCGAACTCCCGTCGGCCCCTGCTTTCCGCGTTCTCCGCAAAACCCTGCTCGGCGCCGGCTGGTCCGAGGCCATCTCCAGCACCTTTGTCTCGGCGCAGGACGCAGGGGTGTTCGCGGCACAGCCCAACACCGCCGTCCCCATGGAGAACCCGCTCAGCGAAGAAGCCGGCATGCTGCGCCCTTCGCTCGTGCCCGGCATGCTCACCATGCTGGCCCACAACCTCCATCGCGGCGTCGAGCACGCCGCCCTCTTCGAACTCGGCACCGTGTTCACCGGCACGGCCGCGACGGCAACCGACCAGCCTACGGACCGCGTCGCCGAGCGCCCCTCGCTTGCCTTTGGCGCGATCGGCACACTCCACAACCAGCCCGTCGACTTCTATACCGCCAAGGGCATCGTGGAAGCCCTGGCCGCGCAGTTCACCACCCGCCTCGTCTACTTCGACCGCTTTCCGCCCGAGTCCGGCCTCCTGCCGGCGTGGCTGCACCCTGGCCGCTCGGCGCGCCTGGTTGTCGACGGCTCGACCATCGGGTTCTTTGGCCAGCTGCACCCGGATGAAGCCGCCGCCCGCAAACTCAAGCACACAGTCGTGCTTGGCGAACTCCGCATCGACCGCCTGCTGCAACTCGGCCTGCGCCACCCCATGCCGCGCGAGCTTTCGCGCTTCCAGCCCGTGCGCCGCGACTTCTCCTTTCTGCTCCCCGCGACCGTCGAGTACGGCGCCATCGCCGAGGCGGTTCGGGCTCTGCGCATCCCCGATCTCCAGTCGTTCGAGCCGGCCGAGATCCGCGAGCAGCCCGCCGCCGCCCCGGGCGCCCCAGCAGAGTACTCGCTGCTGCTGCGCACCACGTTTCAGTCTGCCGAGCGCACCCTGCGCGACGAGGATCTGCAGCGCGGCTCCCAGCAGGTGCAGGACGCGATCGCCTCCGTGGGCGGACGCCTGCGCTCGCTGCAGCCCGCCGGATGACCCGCGCAGCCGGGCACCGGGTGGGCAGATCGAACGCAGTGCCGCATAGCTACGCCCCGCTTGCACGCCCGGGACCGCGGCGTGCATAGAGCCCCAGTACGTTCGCAGGCGGCAGGCCTGCTGCTGCTGCTCCTGCTGGCCACGCGGCTGCTGGCGCGCGCGCCCTATGCCCAGGGCGGCACGGCACTGCTCGCCTCTCTCGCAGCCATGGTGGCAAGCCTGCTGCTGGGCGGCTCGCTCTGGTGGGTCTGCAAGCGGCAAGTCGGCGGGGCAGGTGCTGCGGTGGCGCTGCTGCTGTACGCCGCCGCGCCGCGCCTCGTCTTCGCCGGCTCGTCTCCCTATGCCGCGCTGGGCCTGTTCGCCATGCTCTATACCGCGATCGGCGTCGCGCATGCCCTGCAGGGTCCGCGCCGCAAGTGGCCTAAGCGCATCGTGCTCATGGCCCTGCTGGCTGCCTTTACCGCGGCCGCCTCGCCGCTTGCCTGCGCCGTGGGGCTGGCGCTGGCGCTATGCAGCATGCTGTACCTTGCGGAGGGTCGCCGGTCGCTGCTTCCCGCATTGTTTGCCTTGTGGATCGGCGTGGCTGCGCTTGCCTGCGCCCTGCGCACGCTTGCACCCGCCGGGCTCCTGCATGCGCAACCGATTGTCTGGACACCTGCGCAGCGGCCCTGGCTGCTCCACAGTGCCGGCACCCTGCTGGCGCTTGCTGCCTCGACGGCTCTCTGGGCTGTCTCACGCCGTTCTCGCTACTTCGGCAACACCGCGCCGCTGGCAGCCTCTGTGGTGTTGCTCGGGGTGGCGTACTTCGCCGCGCAACCATTGTGGCTCCTGCCGTACCCGCTGTTGTTCATAGCCGGCGTGGTTGCCGATGGCCTCGAGAGCCGGCACCGGCATCTCTGGGTGCTGATTTCGGCTTCCGCCTGCCTGCTGCAGTTGGTACTTGCATGCACGCGCTACCCGGGCTCATGATGCTAGCGTCTTACAGAGGGGAGAACACCTCATGGAAACCAGTGAATTCAAAGTGCAGGTGCTTGCGATCGATGGCATGCACTGCGACGCCTGCGTGCGTCGCGTCACCCAGGCCCTTGGCAGCCTTCCCGGCGTGCGCGTGGAGTCGGTAAAGATCGGCGAGGCGCGCGTGCTGGCCGAGCCCGCGTGTGACGAGGAGATCCGGGGGGCGATCGCCTCTGCCGGCTTCAATGTCACGGATCTTCATGCCTCCAGCTGAGCCGGTCTCCGTCACCTTCGCGGTGAAGGGGATGAGCTGCGCCGCCTGCCAGGGTTTTGTCGAGCGGCGCCTGCAACAACAGCCCGGCGTGCTGCAGGCCAATGTGAACCTGCTTCTGCACGAAGCAACGGTGGCCTTCGACGCCGGCAACACGTCCATTGACGACCTGATCGCAACCGTCCGCGCAAGCGGTTACGACGCGGAACCACCTGCCGCCTCCCCCTCGGAGGATAGCTCCGCGGATTCCAGCGAAACCCTTGGCGCTTTCGACCAGCGGGCGCGAGCCGAGCAGCAGGAACAGACCGCCTACCGCCTTTTGCGGTGGCAAGCCGTGGCCACTCTGGCCTGCGGCTGCGCCAGCATGCTCGTGTCTATCCCGCTCATGGGCGCGCACCCGCCATTCCAAAAGGTCGTGGCTTCGCCCGGCTGGTTCGCCTTCGCGCTGTCCATCAGCGCGTCCTCCACGATGGACGCGATCAACTCCGCCACGCAGCGCCTGCTCCCCTGGTTGTTTTCCGTTCCCGCGCAGCAACTGCGCGCGGTGCTGCTGCTCGTCACCGCCGCACTGCTCGCCACGGCCGGCCGCCGGTTCTTCCGCAAGGCCTGGGCAGGGCTCCGGCATGGCAACGCGGACATGAGCACCCTGGTCGCCCTGGGTACCGGCGCTGCCTTCGGCTACTCCTCTGCCGTGACGCTGTGGCCCCGCTGGTTCACCGCGCACGGCGTGCCACTTGACGTCTACTACGACGCGGCGCTGCTGATCCTGGGCTTTGTGCTGCTCGGCAACGTGCTTGAAGCACGCGCCAAGCGACAGACCGTGAGCGCCCTGCACGGGCTGCTGGCGTTGGCTCCGCGCGTAGCTGTCCGCGTCGAACCAGATGGCTCGCTCGCGGACGTCGCACTCGAAGCGCTGGCCCCGGGCGATCTCGTGCTGGTGCGCCCCGGCGGTCGCATCCCCGTCGATGGCGAAGTGGTCGACGGAGCCTCCGCCGTGGACGAATCCATGCTCACGGGGGAGCCCATGCCGGTCGACAAGGCGGCAGGCGACCGGCTCACCGGCGGCACCGTCAACACCAGCGGCGCCCTGCGCATGCGGGTGCTGCGGCGCGCAGGCCAGGGCACACTGGCCGAGATCCACAAGCTTCTGCGCGAGGCGCAGGGCACACATGCCCCCATGCAGCAACTCGCCGATCGGGTCAGCCGCGTGTTCGTCCCGGTCATCGTCGGTATCGCCGGGGCTACCTTCGCAGCGTGGCTGTGGCTGGGTGGCGCTGCCTCGCTGCCCCACGCATTCGCCGCCACCGTCGCGGTGCTGGTGATCGCCTGCCCCTGCGCGATGGGTCTGGCCGTACCCGCGGCGCTCATGGTCGCGACCGGCCGCGGCGCGCGCATGGGCCTGCTGTTTCGCTCGGCCGAGGCACTGGAGCAGCTGCGGCTCGTGGACACGGTCCTGCTCGACAAGACCGGCACCCTGACCGAGGGACGGCCATCAATCGGCTCCTTCACCGTGGCTCCTGGCTTTGACGAGGCTGCGGTGCTACGCGCGGCTGCCGCGCTCGAAGCCGCCAGCGAGCATCCGCTGGCCGGCGCCGTGGTGCGCGTCGCGGAGGCTCGTCTTGGGACCGGGGTGTTCAAGCCGGCAACGCCACGTAGGCCGCTTCCGGGGCAGCACGAAGGGCAGCTCTCCGCCGATACCGTCACCGGTTTCCAGGCGCATAGCGGATTTGGCGCCGAGGCGCAGGTGGGCGCACAGCATGTGCTGGCCGGCAGCGCCGCGCTGCTCGAAAGGGAAGGCATCGCCCTTCCGCCGGCACTGGTCCAGCTTGCCCTCCGACTCGCCTCCGACGGCAGTACTCCACTGTGGGTGGCGCTCGATGGCGTCGCCGCCGCCCTGCTCGGTGCCAGCGACACCGTGCGTTCCGGCAGCAAGGCAGCGGTGGCCGCCCTGCAGGCGCGCGGGCTCCGCGTGGTCCTGCTGAGCGGCGACATCGAGTCATCCGCCCAGGCAATTGCCGCGCTTGTTGGCATCCCCGCGGACGCGGTCATTGCAGGCGTCCTGCCCGCGGGCAAGCTCGACGTCGTGCGCCGCCTGCAGGAACAGGGCAGAAAGGTCCTGATGGTGGGCGACGGCATCAACGATGCGCCGGCGCTGGCGCAGGCTGAGGTCGGCATGGCCATGGCCGGCGGCACCGAGATCGCCGTGCACGCAAGCGACATCACCCTGCTCCGCGCGGACCTTGGCGGCATCCCCCAGGCCCTTCGCCTCGCCGGCGCGACCGGCCGCATCATGCGACAGAACTTCGGCTGGGCGCTCGGCTACAACCTGCTGGCAGTGCCGCTGGCAGCAGGCGTCCTTTACCCGACGTTGCACGTGCTGTTAAGCCCCGTGCTGGCCAGCGCAGCCATGGCCGCAAGCTCCCTCAGCGTCGTGCTCAACAGCCTGCGTCTGCGCAGCGCGGCTTGAACGCCCGCGCTGCCGGGCCCGCGTAGAAGCACAGGCCCTCCACCTTATGAACAAAACAGTAACGGTTACATAAGCATTCGCGGCATGGCTGGACTGGCTTGCATCGCTGCTGGCGCCGCGTGTGAGCAGAAAAGCATCCACCCATGCAAGCTAATCCGCAAACATCCGGGAGAGGTGCGTTCTTGCGTGGGCGTTGGTGCCGCCACGATGCGGGCCAACGGTAGGACGGAGTTTCTCTCCTGTCACCAGTAATACTTCTTCCCGCAGCCAGGAGAGCAGCGGCAGGCGCGTCCCTGTCAGCTTCCTGTCAGTTATCGTCTTCATCCAGCTTTGCGTTCCTGCTGGATCGTACGACCTGCCTTTGAAGAAACGATGACCCCCGGGAAGATGCCGACGACAAAAAAGAGGTAAGAAGAGAAGCTCCAATCCTTGCGACTCGCCACCGAGCTATCTTCAAGAGCGTTCACCGACGGGTCTTGCGAGTCGTAGAAGACAGGTACATGGACGTCGACGACCACGCCGGGGGTGCCCGCAGAATGCTTCCCGTTGTAACTCTTCTCCGAGATTTCAAAGGCATAGCTACATTGGGTGTGGCCTGACTGGTCATAGGGGGTGATCGTGCCTTGTGTTTGCTGCTGGCTCTTCGCTGCCCCGGCCTCCCGGGCCGCTTCAGGGGCTACCGCAAGCACCCCGAACACAAAGGGAAACGCAAGCAACATCGTCCACCCTAAGTGGAAACAAGTTCGCGATTGCGATGCTGAAAACCACTCCCGAAAGTCCGCGCCTGATTATGCGCCGCCAGGTTCGTTGCGAGTGGTACTTGGGAAGCCCAAAACCTTCGGTGAGCCGGTTCGGGAGCGTACTTTATCAGTGTCCTCATGCGGCAACTCCCGACGCATTGCTGAGTACTCTGTGGCGGCCACCATGCGGGGATGATGCAGCCTGATGCAGCGCGGAGGCAAGACGAGGCTCTTGTTGCGCTCAGAACGCCATTGCGATGGGAAGTGCTTCAAGGCGATGGGAAGTGCTTCAAGGCGACGGGGCCTGGCGAGACTATCTAGGTCCGCTATTTTTGCCCTTGCCGCAAACAATCGTTTGCAACAAACCGGATCGACCGAATCAGGGGCATAGCTAGACGCGCGTATCTGGACGCATGTCTCGAGGCACGCATATGCAAACTCGCCTCTCTCCGGCCGTCCCAAGTCCGTAGTGCCCAAGTGTGGCAGCTCAACGAGCAACTCACGGAGTCGCAGCTTCGGGCCCGGCTGGTTCGCGGAACGGTTCTACCGGGATGCGACCGTACCGCACCTCCAGCACGGTCAGGGTTTCCGTGCCGCCCGGCGCATGAAGCACCACGTCATCCCCTTCCGCGGACTTCATCAAGGCGCGCCCCAGCGGCGAAGCCCAACTAATCTGGTTGCGGTCGAGATCGACTTCGTCTGTGCCGACAATGCTTGCCGTGCGCTCTTGCCCCGCGGCATTCGCATAGCGCACCGTGGCTCCAAAGAATGCCCTCACTGCTCGCTGGCCCGTTCTCGGCGCTTCCGGATCTACGAGTTCCGCGGCTTCGATCCGCTTGGTCAAGAAGCGGATTCGCCCATCGATCTGGCGCAGTCTTCGCTTGCCGTACTGGTAGTCGGCATTCTCACTGCGGTCACCATTGCCGGCAGCCCATGCCACCACCTCGACCACGGCAGGGCGATCCTTGGTGAGCAAAAAGTGGCGCTCATCCTTCAGGCGCTCGAGCCCGCCCGGGGTGATGTAGTTCGTGCCGTGATTCGCTGCGGGTTCCTCGGCCTTTGGTCGTCTTGTAAACCCTTTTCGCATCCTGCAGCCCTCTCCTTGCGCGACGGAGCTATCAGCCTCTCCCGATCCTAGTATGGACGCGCTTGGAAGCAGTCCATGCCAACTTGCGGCTGCAAATGCAGGCACAGGCAGCACCGGGGAGAGGTCGAGCCCGGTCCGCGCCTGCGGCACGCAACTCCCTCCCGGAGCGCCTGCCGAAACCGGCGCAGCGCCAGCCTGGTTCGCGCCGCTCACCTGTTGACTTCCTCAGCCCTTCCCCTGGAGTCGGGTCTGCAACAGCGACTCCAGCCGGCGCGGCGCAAGTAGACTGGACGAGATGGTTTACGGCGACAACCCGGATCGCTTGGTCTCTGCCGCGCGGGCAGAAGACGAGAGCTCTTTTGAACTCAAGCTGCGCCCCCGGCTCCTTCGCGAGTTCATCGGCCAGTCCAAGGCGAAGCTGCAGCTTGAAATTGCGCTCGCAGCAGCCCGCGCCCGCGGCGAAGCGCTCGACCACGTGCTGCTCCATGGGCCGCCGGGCCTTGGCAAAACCACCCTTGCTTCCATCCTGGCCAACGAGCTCGATGTGGGCTTCCAGCAGACCTCCGGGCCCGCGCTCCAGATCCAGGGCGACCTCACCGCCATCCTCACCAATGTGCGCGAGCGACAGGTGCTGTTTCTGGACGAGATCCACCGCCTCCAGCCGGTGCTCGAGGAAAAGCTCTACACCGCGCTGGAGGACTACAAGCTCGACATCATCATCGGCCAGGGGCCCGGCGCGCGCACCCATGTCATGGACATCAAGCCCTTTACCTTTGTGGGTGCCACCACGAGGCCCGGTCTGCTGTCCTCCCCGTTGCGCTCCCGCTTCGGCATCCTGCTGCGGCTGGAGTACTACACCGATGACGAACTGCGCTTTGTGGTCGAGCGCTCCGCCGAAGTGCTCGGCGTGCCGATCGACGCCGACGGAGCCGCCGAGATCGCCATGCGCTCGCGTGGCACGCCGCGTATCGCAAACCGCTTGCTGCGCCGCGTGCGCGATTACGCCCAGGTGCGTGGCACAGGCACCATCGACCGCCCTACCGCCATGCACGCGCTGGAAATGCTCGAGGTCGATGCCCACGGCTTCGATGAACTCGACCGGCGCCTGCTGCTCACCATCATCGAAAAGTACGCGGGCGGCCCGGTCGGCCTGAACACGCTGGCTGCCAGCCTTTCGGAGGAGCAGGACGCGCTCGAAGAGATCTACGAGCCGTTCCTGATCCAGATCGGCTTTCTGGACCGCACCCCGCGTGGGCGCATGGCGACGCGCCTCGCCTACGAACATTTCGGACTCGTGCCACCCGTCAAGCAAGCCGGGCTTTTCTAAAGGAGCCGCAGACTCTTGCGATTGCATTTCGGCGGGGGGACCAGCATCGGCGAACGTGCGCGACTGCTCACAGGGCCCGACCGGAGATTGCGCACGAACAGGTACATGAGAGCGACAGCGGCCGGATTGCGAGACAGTGTGCGCCGCCTGGTCGAACCGCTTGTTTGTCGCCCCGGCGAGTGTCTCTCCAACGCGCTCCTCGCCTAAAACTGCGTCGGCGCAATCCACTGCACAGTTCCTAAGCTGCTTGTGCCATGCGACGCGGACACGTCTGCAACAGCGGTAGCGCGTGCCTGACCACATCTCTACACGGCCGGTCCGGTGGCATGCGAGTCGTCGATCCACTCCGCGCAAGGGCGCTCTACTCTCCGGAGATGCTTTACGATCAGCGCACCTTCGAGCCCGCAGTTAGCGCGCTAGGGCGTCACCGGCATTGCAAGCACCGCAGCCAGCGCCCCGTGCCCAAGTTCCGACGCCTCTTCATCGCTCTTCGCGCCGCAACTCTCCCCGCCATCGCCCGGTGCAGGCAGGCATGAGCGCTGCCCATTGCTTGCGCGAACCGACGCCTCTCCACACAGGGCCGCCTGCTTCAGGTATTCCGTGGTGACAGCCACTGCCATCGGCCGCGAGAAGTAGTAGCCCTGCATCGCGTTGCAGCCCAGCCGCTCCAGCAGGCGCTGCTGCTCCGCCGTTTCCACCCCTTCTGCCACAACCGACATCCCCAGCAGGTGCGCGATGCGGATGATCGTCTCCACGACCCGATAGCCGGTTGAACCCTCCCGCATTCTGCTCACAAACATGCGGTCAATCTTGAGCACGTCGAACCGCAGCTCTTCCAGGCGGCCCAGCGAGGAGTAGCCGGTGCCGAAATCATCGAGCGACACCTGGATCCCGCGATGCTGCAGCGCACGCATCTGCTCTTCCACCAGTCGCGGGCTGACCGCGAAGGCGGTCTCCGTGATCTCGAAGCAGAGCCACGTGCTCCGGATGCCGTGGCGAAGCACCGCCGCATCCAGGTCCCGCAGGAAAGAAGGATGCTCAAGCTGCCGCGGCGACAGGTTGACCGCCACCTTGCCGAATGGGATCGACTCGCTCTGCCATGCTGCAATCTGCGCGCACACCTGCTCCAGCGCGATCTGCCCCAGCGCCACGATGTGCCCGGTTCGTTCGGCGCTTGGGATGAAGTCCATCGGCGGGACCATCCCGCGCGTGGGACTGTTCCATCGCATCAACGCTTCCACTCCATCCACGTTGCCCGCGGCATCGACCAGCGGCTGGTAGTGCATCTCGAACTCGTGGTTGACCATGGCGCTTTCGAGCGCCTGTTGCTCCTCGACGCCCTGTTCATCTTCAGGAGTGGTGGACGACTTGTAAAAGGCGTACCCGCGACGCCCCTGCCGCTTCACCGCGTACATCGCGCTGTCGGCCTTGTGCAACAGTTCCTCTTCGCTGCTGCCGTCTTTGGGAAACTGCGAGATGCCTATGCTCGCGCCAAGCTGCACCGCAGTCCCGGCAATCTCAATCGGCAGCATCAGGGCGGTGATCAGCTCCTGGGCCATGGCCACCAGCGTTGCTTCTTCCGCCACACCCGGCAGCACGGCCACAAACTCATCCCCACCAATGCGTGCGAGCAGTGCCTGCGGGACCAGGCTGTCGCGGAGCCGCTCGGAAGCCCCGACCAGCAATTGGTCGCCCGCAGCATGGCCCAGCGTGTCATTCACTTCCTTGAACCGGTCCAGGTCGATGTACAGGATCGAAAACGGCTGCGGCTCTCCCTCCTGCGGGTTCAGCCGCCGTTCCACTTCCATCTGAAACCGCAGCCGGTTGGGCAGTTGAGTCAGCGAGTCAGTGTACGCCTGGTGAAGCAGCGTCCCCTGTTCCACCTGCTGACGCGCGATCACCGTCATCTTGCGCACGCGGCTTAAACACGAACCGATCAGGAACACATCGCAGAAAACAATCCAGCCCGTGTGCTCCAGCCACCGGTATGGCGCCATGTGGTGGTGCATCCCGAACAAGGTGCAGGGTGCATACATGTTTCGCAGCACGTGATCTAGAAACGCCACCAGCGATCCGGTCAGCAGCACCATCCAGTCCAGGTAAAACGCCAGGAAAGCAAGCGAGCCGAAGATATGGAAGTGTGTCTCGATGCGCCCACCGGTCAGAAAGATCAGCAGCGATGAGTACAGCAGTTGACATACGGCGATCACGTGGCGGGACAGTCTCGTTCCCGGGTACTTCCACGCCAGCAGGATTGCCGCCAGCGAGATCGCCCCGCCGCCAAGGACTGCAATCTCCAGCGCCTGCGCCGGCGCAACCTGCGCGCCCATCCAGGTGCGCGGCGTCACCCAGACCGCGATCACAATGCCGAACAGCCACTGCGCCGCCATCAGTAAGGCAAAAGCGCGATCCGTTCGGCGGGAGATAGCGAAATCAAACTCGCGCATCACCCGTTGCACCGCCTCGTCTTTGGCGTGCGCTGCGGCTTCGCGGATGGGAAGCGCGCTGCTGCCCCCGCTGTCCACAGGCTTGCCTTCAGCATCCTCTTCCGGCGGTCTCGCCTTTGCTGGTCTCGGCGAAATGCGCTCGAAAAGTCGCCGGGAAAACCTGCCGATCCCCCGATCAAAAACAAGCTCTTCCTGGGGCTCAGCCACAAACCCCGGGCTGCCGGGCCCTGCGGTGTTCCTGCTCCTGGGCGTGGCTGCGGTTTTCTTCAGGCTCAGCCGCATACGCACACCATCCGCCGCCGCGGCAGTGTCCGCGCACCGCTGGTCCCCACCCCGGTACCTGCGCCGGCCTGTGGCACAGGCCCTGGGCATCGTTGCCACTGCTCTGAAAGAAATACCGGCTTCATCCTCGCGCTCCTTGCCTGCGACCTTATCGGCTTCAGCAGGGTGCGGGGACAGGTTTGCCTGCTTACCGCCGTACCGCAAGGTTCATTTTGGGAGCGCTTTCGAATCGGAACAGCCCCGCCGCCTGGAATCTGCCTATTGCCGACTCCGCCTGCCGTCTCTTTATGAGTGGACAAGCCAATGTTTATGCGGTACTTATCGCTCGGCGCTCCGGTGGGCCGATGCTATCCTTCAGAAAAGAGGAGATAACTGGCTGAGCCCGGGCGCGCTTGCCTGCCTCACCCGTACATACCTATGGCTATTATTGAGGCACCAACCCCAGTTGCGACGACTCTGCAATACGACGTAAAGGACCTTTCGCTTGCCGCGGAAGGCAGAAGGCGAATCGAGTGGGCCGGTGCTTCCATGCCCGTGCTCGCACTCATCCGCGAAGAGTTCAAGAAGACGCAGCCCCTCAAGGGTGTGCGCGTCGCGGCCTGCCTCCACGTCACCACCGAAACGGCCAACCTGATGCTCGCGCTCAAGGACGGCGGCGCCGACATCGCTCTTTGCGCCTCCAACCCCCTGTCGACCCAGGACGAAACGGCTGCCGCCCTCGTCGCTGAGTACGGCATCTCCACGTTTGCCATCAACGGGATCGACAGCGAAGGCTACTATCGCCACCTGCAGGCCGCGCTTGACCACAAGCCCAACTTCACCATGGACGACGGTTGCGACCTCGTGACCCTGCTGCACACCAAGCGCCAGGATGCCCTGGCCGACGTGATTGCCGGCACCGAGGAAACCACCACGGGCGTCATCCGCCTGCGCGCCATGGCCAAGGACGGCGTGCTGCGCTACCCGGTCGTCGCCGTCAACGACGCGCTGACCAAGCACATGTTCGACAACCGTTACGGCACCGGCCAGTCCACGCTCGACGGCGTGATCCGCTGCACCAACGCGCTGATCGCCGGTTCGCGCTTCGTGGTGCTCGGCTACGGCTGGTGCGGTCGCGGTCTCGCGATGCGTGCCCGCGGCATGGGCGCCGAGGTCATCGTGACCGAGATTGATCCGACCAAGGCGCTTGAAGCCGTGATGGACGGCTACCGCGTCCTGCCGATGGAAGAAGCCGCCAAGGTAGGTGACATCTTCGTGACGCTGACCGGCAACAAGAGCGTGATCCGCAAGGAGCACTTCGAGGTCATGAAGCACGGGGCGCTGGTCGCCAACTCCGGCCACTTCAACGTCGAGATTGATATCCCCGCGCTTGAGTCGCTCGCCACCAGCCGTCGTACCCCGCGCCAGTTTGTGGAAGAGTTCACCCTGCAGGACGGCCGCACCATCCGCCTGCTCGGCGAAGGCCGCCTGATCAACCTGACCGCCGCTGAAGGGCACCCCGCCAGCGTGATGGACATGAGCTTTGCCAACCAGGCGCTTGCCGCCGAGTACCTGATGGCCGAGTACAAGAACCTCCCCAAGGATGTCTTCCCCGTGCCCGAGAACCTCGACAAGCGCGTTGCCAAGCTCAAGCTGGCGGCGATGAAGGTCGACATCGACACGCTGACACCCGAGCAGGAAGCCTACCTGTCCGGCTGGTCCGAAGGCACCTAAGCTGTTGCTGCTCCAATGCAAAGAAAGCCCGGCGCATGCCGGGCTTCTTGCGTCGCAGATCTTTTTGCGGGTCCGGCCCGCTCTCAGCATCTGACTCCCTGTACCCACACCTTCACATGATCCTGATCTTCCCCAAGGTCTGCGCCATTGTGCTGCTCAGCGTCGCGCTCCGTTGCGAGGCGCAGGCAACTGTCTCGACCGGCACCAGCGCTGGCGTCGAGCCGGCGCCGCACGCCTACCCTTCCGACACCATCCAGCCCATCCCTGTCGTCCGGCCGCTGGCCAGCGCGCTTGCCTCGCGCAAGCGCAGCTATACCCTGGCTGTCCCTGGCACCGGCGCATGGGTGGACGCCGGCTTCGCGGTTTCCCCGGACGACCATCTCGCCTTCAGCGCCACCGGCAGCCTCACGCTTGCGGACCAGCGCCGCACCGGCCCGGTCGGCGCTGCCAGGGGCTGGAAAGACCTGCTGCGCGGGTTCCCTCTGGCCGAGGCCAACACCGGCGCATTGATCGGCACGATCGGCAACTCCGAAGCCGCTGTGCCCTTCGCCATCGGCGAGTCGCTGAGCGAAGACGCACCCGCGAGCGGCGAGCTCTTCCTGGCCGCCAATGTCAGCGACACGCTGGCCGGCACCGGCCGCTACACCGTCACGCTCAACTTGTCGAAGACGGTAGCCGTGGCGCCAGCCGCGCCGCCGTTTGACCTCCGGCAGGCCAGCCTGCCCGCGCTCTTTGCCGCGATCCCGCGCAGGGTCGCCGACGCCAGCAATGACCCGGGCGATGTGGTGAACTTTGCGCTGCTCGGCACCGAGGCGCAGGTGAAAAAGGCCTTCACCGCTGCAGGCTGGGTGGAGGTCGACAAGACCACTGACGCCGCCGTGGTCCACGGATTGATCGCGACCCTCTCGAAAAAGGCCTACCTCGAGATGCCCATGAGCACCCTGTACCTGTTTGGCCGCCCGCAGGACCTCAGCTACGCACGCGGCGATCCGCTGGCTGTCGCCCTGGTCCGGCATCACCTGCGCCTTTGGAACAGCGGCGAGGCCGTCGCCGGGCGCACTCTTTGGGTCGGTTCTGCCACCCACGACAATGGACTCGAGCGGGATCAGCGTGACAACGGCATTACGCATCACATTGACCCGCAGATCGACCAGGAGCGGGACTTCATCAAGGACAGCTTCACTGCTGCCGGCGCCCTGGACGCGGGTGCCTACGTCACCCCTGCCGATGCGGTGCATCAAGGCGCGACCGCCACGGGCGGCAGCTTCCGAACGGACGGCCGCGTTGTGGTTCTGGTACTGCGATAGAAGCAGGAGCCGATTTTTTCATGCTGCCCAAAACAGCCGGCAAACGTATTCCGCGGCGAGCAACGTCCCAGCATCAGCGGGCGGGTATGCAGCAGGAGGATCGGGGACTATCCCGCTGCCGCAACACCAGGGCCAACTCCGCCGTCTCCGCTCTCCGGAGTGACGGGGGCTAAACGTTTGCTTTGTTCGCTGCACGCACCGATCGACGCACGGCCCGGCGCGCTTCACCCACACAGGCGGCACCCGGTACAAGCAAGTCCGTACGAAGAAGGATCAACACAATGGCTGTACAGCAACAAGTCTTCACCTCAACCGCTCGCGTAGGCCGCCCCTTGCGGCGATGGCCCACGGCTCTCACCACTCCGGCTGCCGCGCAGCGCTGGGGCCTAGGCGAGACAATCATTCTTGTGCTCTGGTGCGCCTGCGTGGCCTTCGGTGTCGTGCAGCACGTGCCCTGGTCCGACGAAGCCCAGGCCTGGATGCTGGCCGGAGGCGTGAGCTGGAAGACCCTGTTCGTGCACAGCCTGCATTACGAAGGCACCGGCGGACTCTGGCATGCGTTTCTGAAAGTGCTGCAGTTCCTGCATGTATCGTTCGACGGCATGCGCTGGATCGTTGCCGCCATCCAGGCCGCCGCGGTCGCCGTGCTCCTGCGCTTTGCGCCGTTCCCGCGCCTGGTGCGCTGGCTGCTGCCGTTCACGTTCTTCCTGCTCTACCAGGACGCGGTGGTGGCGCGCTCCTACTGCCTGTTTGCCATCCTCGCTTTTCCGGCAGCCGCGCTGCTGCGCAGTGCCCGCCCGCGCCCGCTGCTGCTGGTGCTCCTGCTTGGCCCCATGGCCAACCTCTCGGTACACGCCGCCCTGGTCTCGGGCGGCATGGCGCTGGCAGCCCTGTTCCACTGGCGCGGCCGCCTGCTGCGCAGCATCCCGGCGGTCGCCTTGCTGCTGGTGTTCTGGGCGGGCGCTATCGCCACCATGCTGCCTGCCGCCGACATCGATTACGCAGCCGGCAACAACATCCAGCGCTCCATCGCCAAGATCGAGCACCAGGTCGGCATCCACAAAACCGGGCCCGCGTCGCTGGTGCACCAGCCCATGGCCAACCTGCCCATGGGGCCCGTGCCCGTGCATGAGCGCCACGGCATCCACAGCTTTCTTAACAAGCTCATCCACACTCTTGCCGTGATTACCTACCCGTTGTCGGTGTACCGCCCGCTGGCCCTGCTGCTGGTGCTGCTGGTGATCCTGCAGGCAGCAACAGGGCGCCGCGCACCCAACGCCGCGCCGCTGGCGGTCCACGGCGCCGCTACCTTCCCCGGCGGCCCACTCGGCATCGCCGGCCTAATGCCCTACCTGCTTATGGTGGTCGTGTTCACCTCGCTCTACCTGGCGCCCCGGCACGCGGGCATGGTGCTGACCGGCTTTGTCACGACCCTGTGGCTGACCTGGCCGCGCGCCACTGAAGCGTTTGCAGGCACCGCACGTCGACCTGGTTTCTCGCTCCTGCTGGAGCGCACCACCACTGTGCTGCTGGTGCTCACCTGTGCCGTGCAGATCACCTGGAGCTTTCACGCGTTGCGCAGCGAACACAAGTCTCCGTACTCCCCGGGCAAGCTCACGGCCGACTATCTAAAGTCCCGGGGGGTGGGCGCCGCCGGCTCCGGCCTTCCCATCGCCGGCTTCTACTACAACAGCATCAGTCCGCTGCTCTACTTCGATCACAACATCTACTTCAACCAGCCGCCGCACCGCTACTGGTACTGGAGCACCATGATGCGCACCTACGGCACCGTGCAGGAGGCGCTGGCAAAGCACCCGGCCTTCATCATCATGGGCGGTTTCGAGAATGGGCACGACGCCGAGATCACCCGGGACTGGCAGCCGGTCACCCCGCCCGCTCCCGGCATCACGCTCAATGACTGGTTCTCCATCACCGGCTACTTCGAGCAGAACGGCTACCACGCCACGCACGTTTTCTGCGGGCGATCCTGGATGCGCTCCACCTATGCCGAGCTGCTGTGCGACACCGTGCTCGAACCTGCAAAGGCCAATCTGCAACCGTCGGACGCGTCTTCGGTAACCCCGTAGTAGGCTCGCTGAGGGGCGCTGTGCATCTCAGCACACGCCTCAAGGTTTCCCCAGACGTTTCCAGGAGAATTGACCTCACCCCATGTCTCTCACCGATCTCCTTCTAGGCAAGCCGCTCGCCACATCCGAGGAACACTCAGAACAGATCGGCGCTTCCTCGGGCGTCGCGATTTTTGGGCTGGACGGACTCTCCTCCGCGGCATACGGACCGGAAGCAGCACTGACCCTGCTCCTGCCCCTCGGCTTCGCCGGCATTGAGCACATCGTTCCCATCACTGCCGCCATCATCGGGCTGCTGCTCATCGTCTTCGTCTCCTACCGGCAGACCATCGATGCCTATCCCAACGGCGGCGGCTCCTATACCGTTGCAACCGAGAATCTGGGCGTGTCCGCCGGTCTGCTTGCTGCCGCGGCTCTCATGATCGACTACGTACTGACCGCGGCTGTCGGTATCTCCGCCGGCGTCGGCGCGCTGATCTCCGCCGTGCCCACGCTGCAGCCGCATACCCTCTCCCTGTGCCTGGGCATCCTGGCCGTGCTCACCCTGATCAACCTGCGTGGCGTGCGCGACACCGGCCTGATCATCCTGGTCCCGACCTACCTGTTCATCGGCAGCCTTCTGCTGCTCATCGGCCTCGGCCTCTTCCACACCATCGTTGCCGGTGGCCACCCCCATGCCGTGATCCATCCGCCCAAACTCCCCGGCGCGACCGAGGCATTGTCGTTCTGGCTGCTGCTCAAGGTCTTCTCGAGTGGCTGTACCGCCATGACCGGGGTCGAAGCCGTGTCCAACGGCGCCAACGCCTTCCGCGAGCCGCGCGCCCCTACCGCGAAAAAGACGCTGACCGTGATCATCGCGACGCTGGTCGCCCTGCTCGCCGGCATCGCCTTTCTCTGCCGCGCATACAACGTCGGCGCCACCGATCCCAACTCCCCGCACTACCAGAGCGTGCTGTCCGAACTGCTGCAGGCTGTGACCGGGCGCGGCATCTTCTACTGGGTTGCGATGAGCTCCATCCTGCTGGTGCTCGCGCTTTCTGCCAACACGGCCTTCGCCGGTTTCCCGCGCGTGTTGCGCGTCATCGCCCTCAACGGCTACCTGCCGCGTGTGTTTACCCTGCGCGGCCGCCGCCTGCTCTACTCGTGGGGCGTGTACCTGCTGGTCCTGCTCACCGCGATGCTGCTGCTGATCTTCCGCGGTGTCACCGACCGTCTGATCCCGCTCTACGCCATCGGCGCCTTCCTTGCCTTCACCCTCTCGCAGGCCGGCATGGTGGAGCACTGGCGCAAGAACCCCGGCAAGGGTTCCCGCTTCAAGATGCTCGTCAACGGCATCGGTGCATTCGCCACCGGCATCACCACCTTGGTCGTGCTGGTCACCAAGTTCGTCAGCGGCGCCTGGGTCACCGCGCTGCTGATTCCACTGCTCATCATGGTCATGGTGATGGTGCACCACCACTACGAACGCGTGCGCCGTGAAATCTCCACCGACGCACCACTCGACACCACGGGCCTGCTCGAACCCTTCGTGATCGTCCCCATCGATCGCTGGAGCCGCATCTCCGAGAAGGCGCTTCGGCTGGCCATGGTTATGTCCAGCGAGGTGCAGGCCGTCCACGTCATGGCCGAGGAAGACGGGCAGCAGGTCACCATCTGCGACGAATGGGAACAGATGGTCGTCACCCCCCTGCGCGCCGCCAACCGCCCCGTGCCGGAACTCGTCACCCTCTCCTCGCCTTTCCGCTTCGTGCTCCTGCCCATGGTTAAACACGTGCTTGAGCAGGAAAAACGCTACGCGGATCGCCACATCGCCGTGCTTGTTCCCGAGCTGGTGGTCAAACACTGGTACGAAAACCTGCTCCACAACCAGCGCGGCAACCTGCTCAAACTCCTGTTGCTGGTGCGCGGCAACCAGCGCATCTTCGTGATCAACATCCCCTGGTACCTCTAAACCGCCTGCGCGGCTCGCGGTCCCTTCGGGACATGTACTCGCTCAGAACAAGGGCCTCAAGCTTTCTGGAAAAATCATCCAGAAAGCTTGAGGCCTTTGCGTTTCAGGTACACCCGCCACGAAGTGGCCGCATCCCGCGTAGGCGCTCTTGCTATTTAGGATTCGCCGGCAGCTTCGAGGTATTCCACCCGCCGCCGAGCGAGCTCACCAGTTGCACACTCGCCACAAACCGGCGCGTGGTGATGTCCTCCGAGGTGCGCTGGTTGGCAAGCTGTGCCTGTTGCGAGGTCAGCACCTCCAGGTACGTGGTGACGCCTCCCTTGTAGCGGTTGGTGCTGAGCCGCAGCGAGTTCGTGGCGGAGCGCACGGCGTTCGCAGCCGAACCCTCTTCCTGCTGCAGCACCCGCAGCGCTGCCAGGTTGTCCTCGACCTCCTGGAAGCTGTTGAGCACAGTCAGCCGGTAGTTCGCCACGGTCGACGAGTAGTTGGCCCGCGCCTGGTCTGTGACTGCGCGCCGTCGCCCCCCATCGAAGATCGTCTCAATCGCCGACGCGCCGACCGACCAGAGCTCGCTCGGCCCCTGGATCCAGGTGCCCGGCTCGCCGCTTTCAAAGCCGCCGCCGCCGGTCAGTGAGATGTTCGGGTAGTACGCCGCGATCGCGACGCCGATCTGCTCGTTCGCGGCCTGCGCGCGCCGTTCGGCAGCGGCCACGTCCGGCCGCCTCTCCAGCAGCTCGGAAGGCACGCCCGTGGGGATATCCGGGATGTTGGTGTTCTGCGGCATCGGCGGCAGCGAGAAGGCCGACGCCGAGATCCCCAGGAGGGTGGCGATGGCGTGCTGGTACTGTGCGCGCGCAATCGCTACATCGATGGTCTGCGTTTGCGTGGTGGCCAGCTGGGTCTGCGCCAGCGCCACATCCGCCTCGGTCGAAACACCTCCGCGGAAGCGCTTCTGCGTCAGCTCCAGGTAAGCCTGGAAGGTCGAAAGCGTGGTGTCCAGCAACTGCTGCTGGGCGTCCAGCCCACGCAACTGGTAGTAGTCCACTGCCAGCTCCGTGCGCACCGAGAGCTCCACGTTGGCCTGGTCCGCAGCCAGCGCCTGCGCGTTGGCCCGGGCGTTCTCGACCTCGCGGCGCACCTGCCCCCAGAAGTCCGGCTGCCAGCTCGCGCTGCCGCTCAGCGCAAAGTCGTTGTACTGGCTGGGCGTCAGGTTGCTCACGTAGTTTGGCCGGTTGTACGAGAGCCGCTCCCGCTGGATCGTCGGTCCTAGTGAGAGGGTGGGATAGAAGCTGGCCTTGGCCTGGCGCACCGCGGCGGCGGCGGCCGTGTAGTTGGCCAGCGCTGCCTGCACCTGCAGGTTGGCGCCGGTGAGCCGGGTTTCCAGATCCGTCAGCGTAGGGTCGCCGAACTGCAGCCACCACTCTCCACGCGCCAGCGCATCCGCCGGCACCGCGGGCTTCCAGGTGCCGGGCGGCGGTGGCAGCTCCTTGTATGTCAGCGCCGGTGGCGCAGACGGCGGCTTCACATAGTTGGGCCCGACCTTGCAGCCGGAAAGCGCCATCGCGCCTACCAGCAGCGCTGCGGTCCAGGGCAGGGAAGCGCGCCGTGCAGAATCAGCACTGGCGCCACGCCCGCCGGGGCGGGAGGTTGGTTCCAGATCCACATCCACCACTACTTGCCCCCCGCGCCGCTGCTCTGCTTGGAGGCAGCCGTGTTCGCCTGACTGCCTGTCTGCTGCGAGCCCGTGCTTTGTTGCGCACCCTCGGCCGTGTTGGCGCCGCCGGCTGGTCCGCCGCTTGCCCCATCCTTAGTCGGCTGCACAATCTGCACTGCCTCCCCATCGAAGATGGAGTCCGGCGGGTTCTGCACCACCTGCGAGTCCGCCGTGATGCCGCTTACCACCTGCACCACACGTCCATCATCCTGCCCGACCGTGATCGGTACCAGCTTAGCCTTGCCGTTTTCCACCACCGCTACCTGCAGCCCCTGCGCGCGGAAGATCATCGCCGGTACCGGCACCACCAGGCTCTTTACGCCGATGTTGAGGTGCATCGAAACCTGTGCATACGCTCCCGGCATCAGCCGGCCGTCACGGTTGTCCACATCTACTTCGACCAGCAGCGTACGGGTGTTCGGGTCAATCGCGCTTGCGGTCCGCACAATGTGCCCTGTAAACGTCCTGCCCGGGTACTCGGCCAGCAACAGCTGTGCCGGCGTGCCGCGCTTCGCTCCCAGAGAGTCCACCTGCGGGATCGACACGTACACGCGCAGCGTCGAAACCTGCGACACCTCGAACAGCTCCTGGTTGGTTGCGGCGCCTGCGTTGATCAACTGGCCCACGTCAACAGAACGCGAGGTCACCACGCCGTCAAACGGCGCATACACCCGCTCGAACCCGACCAGCTGCTGCAAACGGTCCACGTTGGCCTGCGCGCTCTGCACCTGGGTGTTGGTCGAGAGCTGCGACGTCGTGAAGTTGTCGGTGTCCTGCTGCGACACGGCATCCTGCGTCAGCAGCGACTGGTAGCGCTTGGCCTGGATCGTGGCATTGCGTGCATTGGCCTCCGCGGTGGCCAGGTCGGCTTTCGCCTGCTTCAACTGCTGGTCCACCTCCGGGCTTTCAATCACGGCCAGCAGCGCGCCCTTGCGCACGTGCGCGCCGATATCCGCGTACCAGTGCGTCAGGTAGCCCGAGGTGCGCGCGTAGATCGG
Organism: Acidipila sp. EB88; assembly: GCF_003858395.1. Lineage (GTDB taxonomy): Bacteria > Acidobacteriota > Terriglobia > Terriglobales > Acidobacteriaceae > EB88. Next base: position 2,033,810 of record NZ_QWEV01000005.1, read on the forward strand.
CGACGAGATATACGCCTGCAGCGCGCCGGGCAGCAGCAGCGTGTCCTCCGGCTTGCCCTGGATTGGCTTGGCGACCAGCACCGAGGGCGCGGCCGTGGCATCGGTCTGGCTGGTCAGCCGCTTCTGCGCCCGTACCCGCGGAATGATCCCCAGGCCGGCCAGCACCACCGCCAGCACCAGTCCGCCTACGATCAGCACCAGCGCCTTGCCGGTGGACAGGGGCTCGCGGCGCTGTACCTCGCCTTCCTGGTGAGGATGCTCCGCACCCTTGTGCTTCTGGTCCTGCCCGTTCTGGCCGTCCTGCTGTGCCTCGGCGTTGCGGTTCGTTCTTTGCTGGTCACTGCTCATGCGGTTGCATTCTCCCGGCCATTTCCGTGGCCCTGTTGCTCCGAAGCCCTGTCCTGCTTTTCCTGCTCATGCCGCTTTTTCTGGTCTTCCTTCTGCTGCCGCTCAGCCCGCTTCCGCTCCAGCCGCGTGTGCACCACGCTGAAGAACGTCGGGATAAAGAACAGCGTCGAGGTCGTCGCAAACAGCAGTCCGCCGATCACCGCGCGGCCCAGCGGCGCATTCTCTTCGCCGCCATCGCCGAGACCCAGCGACATCGGCAGCATGCCGATCATCATCGCCAGCGCCGTCATGATCACCGGCCGGAACCGTGTGAACCCCGCCGCAATCGCCGACTCGGTCGCCTCGCCCGGGTGCTGCTCCAGGTGTTCCCTGGCAAACGACACCACCAGGATGGAGTTCGACGTCGCGACGCCCATGCACATAATCGCGCCCGTCAGCGCCGGCACGCTGATGTGCGTACCCGTCAGGAACAGGAACCACACGATGCCAGACAGCGCTGCCGGCAGGCCCGAGATGATAATGAACGGGTCAAGCCAGCTCTGGAAGTTCACTACGATCAGCGCGTAGACCAGCACGATCGAGAACGCCAGCCCGAGGTACAGGCCGGTGAACGAAGTGTGCATCGTCTGCACCTGCCCGCGCACCACCAGCCGCGAGCCATGCGGCAGCTCGTTCTTCATACCCGCGATGATCTGTTCCATGTGCTTATCCACGCTGGACAGATCGCTGTTCACCACGTTGCCGTAGATATCGATCGCTGGCGAGATGTTGTAGTGCGAGACCGTACCCATCTCCTCGCCCTGCGTAAACGTCGCCACGTTGCCCAGGATCTGCAGCGGCCGTGGTCCCGTCACCGAGCTCTGCGGCATGATCGCCGCCAGCGACGAGGGTGAAGGCCCCGTGTACCCGGCAGCCCCAGCCACCGCCGTGCTCGCTCCCGAGGTCGCATTGCCCGTCGCCGCCAGCGGAATGTTGGAAAGATCGTTCAGCGTGTCGAGGTTGTACTGCGGCGACTGCACCGCGATGTTGTACGAAACATTGTTCTTCGGATCCAGGAAGAACGTCGGTGAAGTCTGGAACGATCCGCTGGTCGCCGACAGAATGCTCTGCGCCACGTCCTGCTGGGACAGTCCAAGCTGCTGGCTCTTGGTCCGGTCCACGTCCACGTACATGCGCGGATTGTTGAACGGCTGCTGGATACGCAGGTCGGCCGTGCCGGGCACGTAGCGGATTCGGTCCAGCAGCTTCACCGCGAACGCGCGGTTGCCCACTAGGTTCGGCCCCGAGATCTGGATGTCGATCGGCGCCGGCAGGCCGAAGTTCAGGATCTGCGTGATCATGTCCGATGGCAGCTCGTAAAAGATCGTGCCCGGGAACCGCTGCGCCAGGATGCCGCGTAGCTTCTGCACATACAGCTCGCTCGGGTGATGCTTCTCGTTCAACGACACCTGGATATCCGCGTCTGCGGGGCCGATCGGCGCCGAGTTCGAGTACGTCAGGTTGATGCCGGAGTAGGGAAGCCCGATGTTGTCGATGATCGTCGTCAGCTCGCTCGCCGGGATCACCTCGCGGATCGTCTTATCCACCTGGTCGATCAGCCGCGCCGTCTCTTCGATCCGGGTGCCGGTGCGCGCACGCACATGCAGCGTGAACCTCCCTGCATCAACCGACGGGAAGAAGTCCTGCCCCAGGAACGGGAACAGCAGCACCGCCGAGCCAATGGTGAACCCGAAGAACAGCAGCGTAAAGATCAAAGGCCGCGCAATGCACAACTCCAGCACCGTCTGATAGCCGTTGCGCACCTTTTCAAACTGCCGCTCAAACCCAAGCTGGAACCGGATCAGCGGGTTGCGGCTTTCATGCTTCGCCCGCGCTGTCTCTTCGTCATGCTCCTTCAGCATGTACATCGCCATGGTCGGCACCACGGTACGCGAGAGCAGGTACGAGGCCAGCATGGCGAACACCACGGCTTCGGCCAGCGGCACAAACAGGTACTTGGCCACGCCCGACAGGAAGAACATCGGCACAAACACGATGCAGATCGAGATCGTCGCAACAAGTGCCGGCACGGCAATCTGCGAAGCCGCGTCCAGAATGCCCTGCTCAATTGCCTTGCCTTCTTCAAGGTTGCGGTTGATGTTCTCGATCTCCACCGTCGCGTCATCCACCAGGATGCCAACCGCGAGCGCGAGCCCGCCCAGCGTCATGATGTTGATCGTCTCGCCCAGCGCCGCGAGCACCAGCAGCGAGGTGATGATCGACAGCGGGATCGACACCGCGATGATGATCGTCGAGCGGAACGAGCCCAGGAACAGCAGGATCATGATCGCGGTCAGGCAGGCGGCGATCAGCGCCTCACGTACTACGCCCGAGATCGAGGCCTTCACGAACACTGACTGGTCGGCCAGCGGCGTGATCTTGAGCTGCGGCGGCAGCTGCGCCAGCAGCCCCGGCAGCTTGGAGCGGATGCCCGCCACGATGTCCAGCGTGGACGCGTCGCCCGTCTTGATCACCGAAAGCAGCGAAGCCCTTTGCCCATCCACGCGCACGATGTTGGTCTGTGGCGGGAAGCCGTCGCGCACGTGCGCCACGTCGTGCATGTAGACCATGTTGCCGTTGACCGAGCGGATCGGCAGGTTGTTCAGCCCCTCGATCGTCGACGGCGCCGAGTTGGTCTCCACCTGGTACTCGAACTGGTTCACCTTGAACGTGCCCGATGGCAGGATCAGGTTCTGCGAGGCCACCGTCGACACCACGTCGGTCGGCGCCAGCCCCTTGGACTGCAGCGCCTGCAGGTTCAGGTCCACCTGCACCTGCCGCTGCTTGCCGCCATACGGGTAGGGAATACCCGCGCCCGCCACCGTCACGAGCTGCGTCCGGATGAAGTTCAACCCGAAATCGTTCAGCTGCTGCTCGCTCAATCCCTGTCCCGACAGGCCGAGCTGGATGATAGGCACGCTCGAGGCCGAGTACTGCAGGATCAGCGGCGGCGTGGTGCCGGCCGGCAACTGCCGCAGCTGCGTTTGTGCAATCGCCGTCACCTGCGCGTTGGCGTCGGCGATGTTCACATTGGGCTGAAAGAAGATCTTGATGATGCCGATCCCGTTCAGCGACTGCGATTCCACGTGCTCGATGTCGTTGACAGTGGTCGTCAGCGTGCGCTCAGATAGCAGCACGATCCGGCTCGACATCTGCTCGGGCGACAGGCCCGTGTACTGCCAGATCATCGCGATAACCGGGATATTGATGTTCGGGAAGATATCGGTCGGCGTTTCCACGATCGCGACGGGACCGAGGATCAGCAGCAGCAAAGCCAGCACGGCAAAGGTATAAGGCCGTCGCAGCGCGAGGCGAACAATCCACATAAAAGGCGGCGTCTCCGTGCAGGACCGAGCGTCAGTGCGCTGCGTTCAGCCTGCGTTCACACATCCACACAACTTGAAATAGGCAGGCACATGCACCAGTGCGTCCCGACGAGGTCCCCGGGTGCCCGCAAAAGGCAGAGCGCATGGCGCGGCCAGTAACAAGCTTTTCCCTGCGCCAGCCGCGGCATGCGGCGGAGCGGCCCCAACACATAGTGTTAGTAGACGCTGATTTCAGGCGAAAGGACCCGCTGTTTCTCCCCGGCTGTCATGCTTTCCGTTGCGCAGGTAACAATCGATGACGGTTTCGAGGCAGCGTGGCGCCGCTGCGGCACTCCAAAGCGGCCGCCAGACGCCCCTCAAGCGACCCCGCAAGCGAGCCATGAACCAGCAACATTCACGGGGCAGACGCGACGAACGCGCCCACGCCCCTGGCGCTGCGCCTACATATTCAGGTTCTTGAACAGAAACCCCGGGACGCTCTTCACCATAAACATGACCACCCGCCAGAAGCCCGGCAGGTACACCGTGTCCCTGCGGTTTTCCACCGCGCGCACAATGCCCGCGCCGATCGCCCGCGGCTCCGCGAACAACGGGCCACGCGGCAGGTGTGCCGTCATTGGCGTCGCCACAAACCCCGGCTTGATCAGCAGCACCTGCACCCCGGTCCGGTCGATGCGGTTGCGCAGCCCATCCACCAGCACGTTCAGCGCCGCCTTGGACGCCCCGTACACATAGTTACTCTGCCGCCCGCGATCCCCCGCTACCGACGAGATCACCGCCAGGCACCCACGGCTGTGCCCCTCGAAGTAGTTCGCCAGCCACGTGATCAGCGAGGCAGGCGACAGAAAGTTGGTCCGGTACACCGCCTCGGCCAGCCGCGGATCCATCTCCGCCGCCCGCTGGTTGCCCAGTACGCCGTAGGCCACCAGCGCCATGTCGATCATGCCCAGCGCAAACGCCGCCGACGACAGCATCTCCGCATGCGCTTCCGTGTTGTCCAGGTCCATTGCGTACGAGGTCACGGCCCTAGCTCCGCGCGTGCGCAGGTCGTTCGCCACCGCGTCCAGCTTGTACGGGTCGCGCGCCACCAGGAAGAAGCTCACTTCCCCGGCGCCGCCTTTTTCAAGCAGCCGCCGCGCGGTCGCCTGCGCAATGGCCGAAGTCGCTCCCAGGATCACAATGCGTTTCGGGTCGATCACCGGTTGCTTAGCCACGTCCCGTCACCCTCTGCCAGAAGCCCGAATCGAATGCCGGGTCCACGTACGCGCCAAACTGCTCCCACTGCGGAAAGAACGCCCGGAAGTGCTCGCCCGACATCCGCGCGTCCTTGGCCGGGTACATCCGCCCGCCATGCTCGAAGGTGATCGCCGCCAGCCTGTCCAGCAGGTCAAATGACACCTCTGCGCGCACGGGGAAGTCCAGCGCCAGCGTCAGCCCGGGCCTCGGGAACGACATCACCCCTGGCGACGGCACATCGCCAAACACCTTCAGCACCGCCAGGAACGACGCCATCCCCGACTGCGTGATCGCCTTCATGATCTGCGTAATCCCGTGCTGGTCCGTGTCCCAAGGCAGCACGCACTGGAACTGCAGGAGTCCCGCCTTGCCGTACATCCGGTTCCAATGGCCGATCTTGTCCAGCGGGTAAAAGAACGGCTCGTAGTCCACCACCGAGTGCACCGTCTTGTGCCGCTGCTTGTTGTAATACGCCGTGTTGAACAGCCCGATCGTGGCCTTGTTCAGCAGGAATCCAGGCAGGTCCACCGGCAGCGCGACGCTCGGCTCGCCGCCGTTCGGGGACCGGCGCAGCGGGTGGGCCGCGGTCGTCTCGATCCCCGCATGCGCGCCCTGCATGAAAATGCCGCGCGCAAAGTTCTTGCCGGTCGACACGCAGTCGATCCACGCCACCGTGTATTCCACCTCGGCCGCCGCCCGCGACAGCTCCAGGAACTCCGCAAACCCCACGAACTTGTCGCCCCGGTACTGGATCCCGCGCGACACGATCGGCCGCAAACGCACCTCGGCCCACGAGATCAACCCCGTCAGGCCCAGCCCGCCGATCGTCATCTGGAACCATTCCCGGTTCTCGCGTCCCGAGCACAGAATGCGCGAGCCATCCGAGCGCACGAGCTCGAACCGCAGCACGTGCGAGCCGAACGTCCCGGCGATGTGGTGGTTCTTGCCGTGAATATCATTCGCAATCGCGCCGCCCACCGTCACGAACTTGGTGCCCGGCGTCACCGGCAGAAAGAAACCAAGCGGCACCGCAAAGTCCAGGATCTCGGCCAGCGTTACCCCTGCTTCGCAGCGCAGCAGCCCCGTCGCCGGGTCAAAGTGCAGAAAGCGATCCATGCCACGCGTCTGCAGCAGCGTGCCGTCTTCGAGCAGGCACACGTCCCCGTAGGACCTGCCCGCGCCCACCGGCAGCATCGGGCCATCCCGGCGGTGCGCCGGGGGAAAGTCCGAGATCCAGGAAAGCGTGCGCAGCTCGGTCTGCAGCCTCGGGTAGCGACCCCACGACTCGAACGCGGCCTTGGCACGCTTTTTCGGCCCATCGGCCGCCCGGGTGGACGGCAGCGGCTCGCTGGACTGCTGGGGCTCAGAGGAGGGTTCTGCCATGGTGGTCTGTCCTTGCTCAGGCAGCGTATGCGCCACTGCCGGCGATCTTGTTCAGTGTATCGGGGCACGGGAGGCTTGTGCCTGCCCGGCTTCCATCCCTCGGCTACGCCACCAAATGCGCTCCGGCCCGTGCATTTCTAACCCGTGTGTCGCACGCCGCGCTTAGTGGATGGCCGCCACCAGCAGCACGCACACCGCCGTCGCGCCCAGCAGCAGGCTCATCCGGTCCGTCAGCGCAAAGATCACCGGGTCCTCATCCAGTTCGCCGCGGCTGGCCAGCAGCCACACCCGGCTCACCCACAGGATCATGATCGGCGTCATCAGCCACAGGCGCTGCGGGTGCGGGTACAGTCCCGCCACGTCGCCCTGGCTGATGTACAGCGAGAACACCACGATCGAGGCATACGCGCTGCTGGTGCCGAACGACCGCATCTGCTCGATGTCGCTTAGCAGGTAGCCGCGCCCGTTCGAGGGCACCTGCCCTGCGGCGCGGATATTCTGCAGCTCCGCAAACCGCTTCACGATCGCCAGTGAAAGGAACAGGAACACCGAGAAGCCCGCCAGCCAGGGCGAAATGGCTACCCCCGTCGCGGCTGAGCCGGCCAGCAGCCGCAGCGTGTACAGCCCCGACAGCAGCACCACGTCCACCAGCACCACCCGCTTCAGGTACAGCGAGTACGAAAGCGTTGTCACCAGGTATGCCACCAGGCACAGCATAAAGCGCCCCGGCAGGAACGCGGCCAGGCCCAGTGCCGCCACCAGCAACCCTGCCGACAGCAACACGCCCGTCTTGGCCTGCAGGTCGCCCGCCGCAAACGGGCGCCGCCGCTTGCGCGGATGCTTCCGGTCTGCCTCGATATCCAACAGGTCGTTCACGATATAGGTCGAGGACGCACACAGGGAGAAACATACAAACGCCAGCACGGCCTCGAACAGCCGCTGCGGCTGCAGCGCATGGGCCAGCAGCAGCGGCACAAACATCAGCACGTTCTTGGCCCACTGGTGCACCCGCGCCGCACGCTGCAGCGCCCGCAGCGGCGAGACCCGGTCGATAAACTGCCGGGCCGCAACGAACTTGCCGGCGCGAATCGCGCGGCGCAGCGCTGCATCCGGGTTCGCCGTCATCGCCGTGCCCGCATGGCAAAGCAGCGGCACATCCGGCCGCGCATTGCCGATGTAGTCAAAGCCACCCGCCCCGAACCGCTCCTCGAATGAGCGCAGCTTGTTGTGGCCGGTCAGGTTGGTGCGCCCATCGCTTGCCAGCACCCCGTCAAACAGGCCCAGGTACTTCGCCACGCGGTCGGCCAGCGCGGAGTCGGCGCCGGTGGCCAGGTACAGGCGCCTGCCCCGCCCGCGTTCCAGCTCGAGATACTGCAGCAGCGGCTGGTTATAGGGCAGGGTAGCGACGTCCAGGCGGATCCGCGCCGTCACCTCGCGCTTCAGCGTTGCCTTGCCCCGTGCGATCCAGCCCGGCACCAGCGCAAGGTCACGCGTGTGCGTGCGCACCATCAGCAGCAATGTATCGATCAGGGTGTCGCACTTCACGAGCGTGCCATCCAGGTCCACGCATAGCGGACGCGCCGTTGCCCTGCTTGCTTCAACCTTGGCCGCGGCGGACTGGATGGGAGTACTCGCTTGTATCATCAGCATCGGCGAGTATAGCAGGCGCTCAGCCACCGCATGGTCGTCAGTCTGCCTGCTTCCCGCGAGTCTTCGCGCAGCCTGGCTCATCCAATGCGAAGGCCCGGCACACCGGGATCGTTCGCGAGGATCGCACCCATATGGCAGCAAAGCCGCTTCTGCTTTCCGTACTCGACCAGTCGCCCATCGCCGAAGGTTCCACCGCCGGGGAGGCGCTCGATCGCTCCGTGGAGCTAGCCCAGCACGTTGAGGCGCTCGGCTATCGGCGCTTCTGGATGTCCGAACACCATGCCATGCAGACCCTCGCCTGCTCTTCGCCCGAGGTGGTGCTGGCCCGCATCGGCGCTGCTACCCGCTCCATCCGCATCGGCTCCGGCGGCATCATGCTGCCGCACTACGCACCGTTCAAGGTCGCGGAAAACTTCCTGACCCTGCACGCCATGTACCCCGGCCGCATCGACCTCGGCGTGGGCCGCGCGCCCGGCGGCGGACCGCTCGAGTCGCAGGCCCTGCGCCGCGACCGTAAGTCCATGCCCGCCGACGACTTTCCCGACCAGCTGGCCGAGCTGCTCGCCTGGCTCGGCAGCAATCCCGATGCGGCTCCCCACGGCGCCGGCGCCGACCCAGGCACCGACTCGGACACCGGTCACGACGCCAACCAGGGCTTCCCCCACGGCCACCCTTTCAGCCGCATCCACATCTCGCCCGCCCCCGCGCCGGGCACCGGCACCCCCACGGTCTGGCTCCTGGGTTCGAGCATGTGGGGCTCCGCCGCCGCTGCCCAGTGGGGTTTGCCCTACGCCTTTGCGCATTTCTTCTCCCCCGTCGCCACCCGCAATGCGCTCGAAAGCTATCGCCGCGCCTTCCAGCCCTCCGCCCGTCTTGCCGCCCCGCAGTGCACTGCCGCGGTCGGCGTCATCGTGGCCGACACCGACGAAGAAGCACGCTTCCTCCATGCCAGCGTGCGCCTCCTGCAGCAGCGCATCCGCGAAGGCGACCGCCGCCCCGTGGCCGATCCCGCGCAGGCCGAGCGCCTGCTCAACGCCCGCTCCGCCGCCACCAGCGGCCCGTTCGGGTTCGCGCCCGACACCCCGGGGAAGAGGGCGAGTTCCCCCGCTACATCGTCGGCAGCCCCGCCACCGTGGAGCGCGAACTCGGCGCCATGGCCCGCTCGCTGGCGCTCGACGAAATCGTGGTCAACACCATCACGCACAGCCACGCGGCGCGCCTGCGCTCCTACACCCTGCTCGCGGAGATCTTCCCTCAGCAGCATCCCGCCGCCACCTTCACCACCGACGCCACCCCCGCCCTGGCCGCCCGGTAACCCGGGCGCCGAAGCCAGCGCGGAGCCGGTAGCATGCCTCGTACGTCTCACACGCATCAAAACAACAAACGCACTTGCGAGGAACTCAATGGCAGGAGATAGAAAACCAGGCACCATCGTGCTTGTACACGGCGCATGGTGCGATGGCAGCGTCTGGACCAACGTACTCACCACGCTCGCGCATGAGGGCTATTCGGTGCGCTCCGCGCAGCTTCCGCTCAAGTCCTACGAGGGCGATGTGGCTGCCGTGGAACTGCTGCTCGACCACATCAAGGGCCCGGTGCTGCTGGTCGGCCACTCCTATGCCGGCGCCGTCATCTCGGCTGCCGGCAACAACCCCAAGGTCGTCGGCCTGGCCTACGTGTGCGCCTTCGCCCCCGAGGCCGACGAGGTGTTCGGCAGCCTCCTGGCCATGCATCCGGCTGCTGAACAGATGACCATTGGCCCCGATGCCAACGGCTTCCTGTGGCTCGATGCTCCCTTTGCATCGGCCGCGCTCGGGCACGACCTGCATCGCGGCGTCATCCACCTGGCCGTCGCCGTGCAAAAGCCCACCAGCTACAAGCTCTTTGAAAGCAAACTCTCCGACCCGGCCTGGAAGCGCAAGCCCACCGCCTACCTCGTCACCACGGAAGACCGCATCCTCGCACCCGCCACCCAGCGCGAGCTGGCCAAACGCATCCACGCCCGCGTCGAGGAGGTCGCCGCCAGCCACCTCGTGGTGCTCTCGCAACCGGCCGCCGTGGCCCAGTTCATCCGCGCCTCCGCGGAAACGCTCGAAGGCTGAACCCCGCGGCGCCCGCCGCACACACAAAAGGGCTGCACCCCGGCGACTTTTGAAGTCGTCCGGGGGTGCAGCCCTTTTGTGCGCGTCGGCAACGCCCTGTGCGCCGTTCAGCGCGGCCGTTTAGTGCGACGCAGACGCCAGCGTTTCCAAGTCTTCAGTAGCAAGCTCCTGCGGAAAATAAGCGTTCAACGCATACTGCTCTACCATCCGCTGCGTGTTAAAGAACGAGCCGTTCAACGCAATCGACGAGCGCATCACCCTCTGCCACTGTTCCTTGTCATCCTGGTACAGCGGCAAAATGACCTCGTCGAGCTGCGTGTACAGCGACTCCGCCTCGTGCGCTTCCTCTTCCAAATCCGCAATTGCCCAACCCGTCACGCCTTCGATCCAGCCCTCGATCCACCAGCCATCCAGGATCGACAGCGAAGGCACGCCGTTCAGCGCCGCCTTCATCCCGCTGGTGCCGCTCGCCTCGTACGGGCGTTTCGGCGTGTTCAGCCAAAGGTCCACGCCGCTGGTCAGCAAGCCGCCCAGCTTCCACTCGTAGTTCTCGATGTACAGGATCTTCAGCAGACCGCCGGAAAGCTCATGCGCCAGCTCGATCACGCGATGAATCTTGCTCTTGCCCGGCTCGTCCGCAGGGTGCGCCTTGCCCGCATACAGCACCTGCAACCCGCCGAACTTCTTCGCGATCGCCACCAGCCGCTCGGCATCCGTGAACAGCAGGTCCATGCGCTTGTACGTCGCCGCACGCCGAGCAAAACCGATCGTGAACACGTCGGTCTTCAGCGTCTCGCCCGTGCGGTCCATCACCGCGTCCACCAGCAGTTGCTTGGCTTCGCGATGCGCCTTCACGATCTCCACTTCCGGGATATCGATCGCATAGCGCAGCGTCACGTTGTCCCGGCGCCAGCGCGGCAGGTGCTTGTCAAACAGCTCCAGGAACGGCTTCGATGCCCACGTGCCCGCATGCACCCCGTTCGTGATCGCGTCGATCTGGTACCCCGGAAACATCGCCTGCGACACGATCCCGTGCTGCATCGCCACGCCGTTCACAAAGCGTGAGAAGCGCAGCGCCACGTAGGTCATGTTCAGCATGCCCTCGTGCGCACCGCCCGCCCGCTCCAGCATGTCGGTCGTGTCCGCACCAAGAATGCGCCGCGCCTGCTCCATCGAGAACCGGTCATGCCCCGCCGGCACCGGCGTATGCGTGGTAAACACGCATTGCTCACGTACGCGTGCAAAGTCGTCGGGCCCGGCCAGCGCAAACGTGCGCCCGGCCAGCGTGCGGCCCACCAGCGCCACCGTCAGCAGCGCTGCGTGGCCCTCGTTCATGTGGAACACCTCTGGTTCCAGCCCCAGCGCCAGCAGCAGCCGCGCCCCGCCGATGCCCAGCACGATCTCCTGCCGCAGTCGGTAGTCCGTGTCGCCGCCATACAGCCGGTCGGTCAGCGTCCGGTCCGCGGCCGCGTTCTCCGGCACATCCGTATCCAGCAGGAACACCGGCACCACGTGCCCCGTGACCCCGCGAATGTCATGCCGCAGCGCCCGCACCGCAACCTGCCTACCCTCGATCTCCACCCATACCAGCGGCGCTTCCGGCGTGGTAAACGCGTCCACCTGCCAGGGCTGCTCGACCTCGGTCTGCACACCGTCGGGGCTCAGCAACTGCCGAAAGTAGCCGCGGCGGTGCGCCAGCGTAACGGCAACCAGCGGCACGCCCAGGTCGGCCGCGGCGCGCAGCGTGTCGCCTGCCAGCACGCCCAGTCCGCCGGAGTAGGTGTTCATCTCTGGTTCAATTGCAATTTCCATCGAGAAGTAGGCGACCCGGGCTTCGAGGCTGGTGCTGGTGTCCGGGTAAGAGAAGCTTGGCTGTTTCCGCATAGACAGTGTTGGTACCGGCTTTCCCTGTTGGTGCTCCAAGTCTAGCAAGAGGCCAACTGCCATTTGCTCTCCAGATTCCCGTTTCGTCGTTGCGGTTACGCTTTCGCGATTACGTCTTCGCCCTGCGACCCGGCCGATGATCGCCCTGGGTCCGCGCACCCCCGCGCGCACCCATGCGCGTCCCCCGTGCGCGCCTCATCCGGCTGCGGAGCAGCTCTTCAAACCCCGCATGCGCTTCCGGTACACTGGCGCGCATGCCCACTCCGCGCCTCCGTGCCGCCCTGCAAGCGATTGCCGCCACTGCTCTGCTCGCCCTCCCTGCCGCACTCCACGCGCAGGACTGGGCGAAGACCCGCCTCGAAAGCTCCCCGCGCCACCACGAGTACGTCACCGTACCCAGCGGGGGACGCTCCGTGCAGGTCTTCGTGGTCTACCCCGAGGTCGAGACCAAGGCGCCGGTCGTGGTCTTGATCCACGAAATCTTTGGCCTCTCCGACTGGGCGCGCGAAATGGCCGACGAACTGGCCGCACAGGGCTACATCGTCGTCGAACCCGATCTCCTCAGCGGCGCAGGCCCCGGCGGCGGTGGGTCCTCAAGCTTTGCCAGCCAGGACGACACCGTCAAGGCTGTCTCCATGCTCGACCCCGCGCAGGTCACCGCCGACCTCAACGCCGCCGCCGACTACGCCGAAAAACTCCCCTCCACCAACGGCCACCTCGCAGTCGCCGGCTTCTGCTGGGGCGGCGGCAAAAGCTTCCTCTTCGCCACGCAGCGCGCCGACCTCCGCGATGCCTTCGTCTTCTACGGGCCGCCACCCACGGACGCCGCGCTCGCCGGCATCCACGCGCCTGTCTTCGGCTTCTACGCCGGCAACGACGCCCGCATCGCCGCCACCGTCCCGGCCACCACCACCGCCATGAAGGCCGCACACAAGCACTACCAGCCCACCCTCTACGACGGCGCGGGCCACGGCTTCATGCGCCTCGGCGAAGCCCCCGACGCCACCCCGGAAAACAAGAAAGCCCGCGATCAGGCCTTTGCGTCCCTACTTGCCGAACTCAAAAAACTCCAGTAGCGAACAACAAAACCGCCTGCGCGGCTCACGGCCACTTCGTGGCGTGTACTCGTTAAGAACAAATGCCTCAAGGTATCCGGGTGCGTCTACCCGGGATACCTTGAGGCTTCTGCTTTTCAGGTGCACATGTCCCGAAGGGACCGCGAGCCGCGCAGGCGGTCTTATTACTTCCCGCGATAATCCAAAAACAGGTCCGGATAATCCCGCTTCAGTGCCTCGATCTTGGGCCGGTCGCACACCTCGATATACGGGTTGTTCGGGTTCTTCAACGCGTAGTCCTGGTGGTACGCCTCGGCCTCGTAAAAGCCCTTCAGCGGAACGATCTGCGTGGCAATCTGCTTCGGAAACACCTTGGCCGCATCCAGCTTCGCGACATACTCCTCGCTCAACTTCTTCTGCTCCGGCGTGCCGTAAAAAATCACTGAACGGTACGACGAGCCCACATCCGGCCCCTGCCGGTTCACCTGCGTCGGGTCATGCGCGACCGAGAAGAAGATCTGCAACAGCCGCCCATACGTAATCTTCGACGGGTCATACGTAACCTTCACCGACTCCGCGTGCCCGGTATTCTCCTGCGTCACCTGCCCGTACGTCGCCGTTGCCGACGAGCCGCCCGCATAGCCCGCCTCGGTATCCGTCACACCCTTGACACGCTCAAACACCGACTGCGTTCCCCAGAAGCATCCACCCGCAAACACCGCCGTCGCCTTGCCCGGCTTGCTCGCCAGCGCCGCATCGTTGGTGGGCGCCGGGATCGGCCCCGCCGCCCACATCACCGCACTTCCCAAACCCAGCACAGCCCCTAACAAACTCCGTCGCCCCGGCAGCAATCGCATCCGTTCCACCCCTGTCTATCTAGATGCACCACCGCAATGCAACGACCAATAAACCGCCTACGCGGCTCGCGGTCCCTTCGGGACGGGTACTCGCAAACAACCAAGGCCTGAAGGTACCCCGATCGAATCGTCCGGGGTACCTTCAGGCTCTTGCTTTTCAGGCACACACGGCACGAAGTGGCCGCGAGCCGCGTAGGCGGTTTTACAGCACTTTCTTCGCCCCATCCGAAGCATGGCACTGGAACACGTCCGGCTTGATCCCGGTCTGCTGCTCATACGCCTTGGCGACCGCATCGCCGAATGCCCTGGCGTGCTGCTCCTCGACCAGGTTCACCGTGCAGCCGCCGAAGCCGCCGCCGGTCAGCCGGGCGCCCACCAGTCCGGGCTGCTGGTTGGCCAGCTCTACCATCAGGTCGGCCTCCGGGCAGCTTGCTTCAAAGTCGTCGCGATAGCTGGCGTGGGCCTCGGCCATCAACTGGCCAAGGGCTTCAAGGTCGCCGCGTTCCAGCGCGGCCGCCGCGGCCTCGGCACGCAGGCTGTCGGTGATGATGTGCCGCGCGCGTTTCAGCACGTTGAGCGGCATCTCGTGGCCCCACTGTTCCAGGTCGGCCGGCGTCGCATCGCGCAGCAGCGCAATCTCCGGCCGGTGCGATCGCAGCGTCGCCGTGGCCTGTTCTACCTCGGCGCGCCGCGTGTTGTACTCGCCGCCCGCGTGCGAGTGCTTCACCATGGTGTTGCAGATCACCAGGCTCAGGTTCGTGGGAATCGGCGCGAGCTTCGACTCGAGCGAACGGCAGTCCAGCAGCAGTGCCGAGTCGCGTTTGCCGCAGCACGCGATGAACTGGTCCATGATCCCGCAGTTCGCGCCCACGTAAGTGTTCTCGGCGCGTTGTGCCAGCAGCGCCATCTTCGGCCCGGGCAGTTCCACCCCGGCCACCGCCAGCAGTGCCAGCATCGTCGCCACTTCAATCGAAGCCGACGAACTCAAACCCGCGCCCAGCGGCACATCGCCAAACAGGGAGAGTGAAAAACCACCCTGCTTCGCCGCCGCGCCGAGCCCGCCGTCGATGCCCTCCGCACGCAGCACCTCCAGCACGCCGAACGGGTAGTCGCTCCACTCGTGGCTGCCCTTGGGCGGTACGGCGTCCAGCGCAAACTCTACCCGCTTGTCGAAGTTCACCGAGTACACCGAGGCGACGCCGTCCATGCGCCGGCTCACCGCCGCCACCGTGGCAAAGTCGATCGCCGCCGGCATCACGAAGCCGCCGGCATAATCCGTGTGCTCGCCGATGAGGTTCACGCGACCCGGTGCCGCGAACACGCCGATGGGCGCTTCGCCAAACTGCTCTTGGTGCGTTGCCGCCAGTTCTGCTGCTGCTTTCGCTGTATCCACTTCGGTTACCTTTCCTCTGCCTTGCCCACGTCCAGTACCAGAGTCCATCGCCGCGTTTCGCCCGCGTCAAGCAGTGCGCCAGCACCCTGCGCAAGCGACGCGGCCAGCGCATCATCCGGCAGGTTGCAGGGCTCGAGCGCCACGGTGTACCCCTTCTTCTCCGACGGACCCGAGGGCCAGCCGCCATAGCAGATCCACAGCCCCAGCCACGGCCACTCCGATGCATCGAACCGCAGCGTAACCATGGCGCGCAGCGTCTTGCGCTCCAGCGCGCACCAGCCCTCGGAGGGCGCCGGCATCACCAACTTGTCGCCCACGCCGTCATCGTGCGAGCCGCACAGCGAAAGGTCAAGCGGCTGCTCATCCAGCGCATTGGTCGTCAACGGCCATGCATGCCGGGTGCCGCTCGCGCCCAGTCGTCCATCGCCGGACGAAGCCGCCGTAATCTCCCGCACGCTGTCCGGCAGGTGAATGCGATCGAATGGTTCCACCGCAAACAGCGGGTGCACCGACCAGCCATACGGCACCGCCACGGTGCCCGTATTGCGCAGAGCATAGTCGAGCCGCAGTGTTCCGCCGTCGACTGTCAGTTGCCGCTCAAACTGCACCGGCAGCGACGTGCCTTCGGCATGCATCCGCAATGTCGTCGCGGTCGCCTCGTCCACGGTAAAGGGCACCCGCCAGAAGTCTCCATGGTCCGGGATCTCGGCGCGTCCGTTCTCGCCATACTCCACCACGCAGGGCCCCACCGAGGGCAGGCACTCATCCCATCCGCCGCCATCGCCCTGGTCAAACGGCAGGGTGGGTGTGCGCGCCTCGTAGGGCCGCAAGGGCGCCTGCAACAACTCGCCGCCGCCCGGCACCAGCGAGATCGACGCGATCTTGCCTCCGAGCTCCGGCAGCACTTCCACCCGGAGCTGATCACTGAGCAGCACTTGCCGCTTCCACTGCCTGCTTGTCTCCGCCACCTTGCTCCCCTTCGCTCTGCGCGCCGCGCCCGTTCAATCAAGTCACGTGCGGCGCCACACAGGCTTCGCCACTCAGCATAGCCCACGCCTGCCACAAACATCTGCCGCAGCCTGCGCACAGTTACAGCCGGGTCGCTTGTGCCCGCAGCCGCGCCCGGCAAAATACCCGAAACGGGCACACCCTCCAAAAACCACCCGTTCGCCGCTTGCGCTTATCCAAGGCTCTGCTAGACTGATCGCGCGTAGGAGCCGTACGGGCAAGCCGCTCCCCCAAGCAGGCTTAGCTTTTGGCCGCCAGCCCACTGCTCCTGTTCACTCCAACGCAATTCAAACCCAGGGAAACGCACGATGGAACAAGGCACTGTGAAGTGGTTCAACGACGCAAAAGGTTTTGGTTTCATCTCCCGCCAGAACGGGGAAGATGTATTTGTGCACTACTCGGCTATCTCCTCCAACGGTTTCAAGAGCCTGCAGGAAGGGCAAACCGTGCAGTTCAATGTAGTTAAAGGACCAAAAGGCTGGCAGGCAGCCGACGTGCAACCGCTGTAACTCGTCTTACCTATTGGAACCGGGCGCTTCCGGTTCGTTCGGGTGCACCGCCTGTGCGTGCTTCCTGTGAATGTAGCGCCCTGGTCTACTCCTGCAGTCACGCGATTGCTTGCAGGCGAAGGCAAGGCAAGGCCACCCGCCGGTCCGCTCCATCTCGGCTAGCGCGTTCCCCGGCTGTGCCGTTCGCCGCATCCGGCCATGCCCGCGCGTTCCTCGTCCGCGCGTCCAGCGTCGTTCCCGGCACCTCTCCGCACACAAGTAAAAACCAGTGGCAGCTCAGAACCGAGGGCCATCCGCACTCCTCCGCGCGCCGGAGTCGGAGATCTCGCACTCGCCGTGGTCCGCGAACACGCAGAAGCGGTCACGCCCGCGCCCGGCCACCCGGGTTTTGTAGTCTGGGACGATGACCTCGTCTCACCCCCGACGCACCGCCGTCCCCCAGGCATCCTCCCCGGCCAAGCGAAGAGCAGCCGCCCTCCCGGCACTCCTTGCCCTTTCCTTTGCTCCGTTCTCCGCGCACTCTTCGCGAGCCCAGGCACCGGCCCAAATGCAGCCCCAGGCCGCCGGGCAGCCACATCGCACCCTGCAGCAGCAGGACATCTTCACCGATGCCCCCTTCGCCTCGTGCCATGCCTCCACGGTCGTTGAGCTGCGCAATGGCGACTGGCTCGCCGCCTGGTTCGGCGGTTCGGCCGAGGGCAAGCCCGATGTCGCCATCTGGTCCTCCCGCCACACCGCCGCCGGCTGGTCGAAGCCCGCACAGTTGGTGCGCGAGCCCGCCATTGCCTCTTGGAACCCCGTGCTCTTCCATGCCGCCGACGGCACGCTCTGGCTCTATTACAAGTTCGGCCCCGTCGCCGCCGGGTGGACCGGCGCCCGCATGCAAAGCGCCGACGACGGCCGCACTTGGTCCGCCCCCGAGCACCTGCCCGCCGGCATCCTCGGCCCCATCCGCGCCAAGCCCTACGTCGCCACCGACGGCACCATCGTTTCCGGCTCCTCGGTCGAGAGCTATCACTCCTGGGCCGCGTGGATCGAGCGCTCCTCTGACAATGGCGCCACCACGCAGAAGTCCGGCCCCTACACCCTCACCGATCCCGCCATCCAGCAGCTCACCGGCAAGGCTCCGCTCCCCGACGACACCACCGGCCTCATCCAGCCTTCGGTCGTGCCGCTCGGCGACCACCTGCGTTTCTACGCCCGCTCCACCAACAACATCGGCCGCATCTGCGCCGCGGACTCCCGGGACGGAGGCCGCACCTGGACCCCTCCGCACGCCCTGGACCTCGCCAATCCCAACTCCGGCATCGACGCCGTGCACCTGCGCGACGGCCGCATCGTGCTGATCTACAACCCCACTGCCAGCGGACGCTCGCCGCTCGCGCTGGCCGTCTCCCGAGACGGCGAACACTTCCAGCGCTTCCAGACGCTCGAAGACGATCCCGGGCAGGAGTTCTCCTACCCTGCGCTGATCCAGCTCGCCGACGGCGACCTGCTCATGACCTACACCTGGCACCGCACCCGCATCCGCGCCGTGCGCCTGCCGCTTGCCCAGGTCCCATAATCGCGTGCCTGGATAACGCGTAGTCCCCGCACGCGATGCAGGCGCTGTGCCGGGCGCAAACAAGCGCTCCCAGCCTCAACCGCGCCCCACACGCTCCAGCGCATCGCACGCCCCGCCAATTCCATCCTCGCGCGCAATCACGGCCGCCGCCTCGCGCGCTCGCGTCGCATACCCTGGATCCCCCAACAGTCGGCGCAGCGCCCGCGCCGCCGCCCCGGCTTCGTACTGTTCGCGCGGCAGCACCCGCGCCACCCCCAGCCGCTGCATGCGCAGGGCATTGTCCGGCTGGTCATGGCTATAGGGCATCACCAGCATCGGTTTGCCCGCGCGCAGCGCCTGCGCCGTGGTGCCCACGCCACCCTGGTGCACAATCGCCGCCGCCCGCGGAAACAGCAGCGAGTACGGCGCGTAATCCGCGTAGCAGATCCGGTCGTCGCCCGGTCGGCCCTCTGGCACCTCCGCGTGCGTGCCCCACAGCATCACCGCGCGTGTGCCCAGCACCCGCGCCGCTTCCGCTGACTGTTCCCAGAACACCCCCGGGTCCATCACCGCGGCCGAACCCAGCGTAAACACCACCGGCGGCTCGCCCGCCTCCAGGAAACGCTCCAGTTTCTCCGGTAGCCGCGCCTGCCCGCCATCCTCGGCCGCCGCCGCGTTGCGGTCGTAGAACGCAAACCCGCTCTGCACCGTCTGTGCGGGCCAGTCCCGCTGCGGCGCACCCAGCAGCGGAGAAAACAAGGCCAGCACCAGCCCCGGCGCATGCTTGGCGTCAAACAGCGGGCTTTCCCCGCGTCCCAGGCCCAGCTCCTTCCGCAACGCATACACCGGCGCGCACCAGCTTCGCGTCACCGCCCGCGCAAACGGCCGCAGGAGGTGCCCGGTCAGGTGCTTCGCCAGCGGAAACGTCGCCAGCACCCTGGACAGCACGGGGTACGGCGGCAGCACCGGCGGGTCATAGCCGGAGAAGAACGAGAACGGTGCCAGCACGTACGACGCCCACGGCACCCCGGTCTTCTCCGCTACCAGCGGCGCGGCATACGCCAGCTCGCCGCACACCAGCAGGTCCGCGCCACCGTCGGCAGCCACCACCGCCAGCAGGTCTTCGTAGCTCTCGCGCAGCGCCGGAAACAGGAACTCCCGCAGCCCGCGCTCCGTGCCGCGCTTGCGGTCATAGATCATCGCGATCATCGCCGCGTCATCGGCCTGCTGCTCCGGGCGAATCGCCGCAAATGCAAGGCCACCGGCCTCGGCCTGCCGACGGAACATCGAGGGCGCGGCCAGCACCACCCGGTGTCCCCGCTCCATCAACGCCCTGCCCAGGCCGATTAGCGGGTTCACATCGCCAAACGTGCCAAAGGTCGCAAACACAATCCGCATCAGTTAAAAGCTTCGCTCAAATGTGTGAAAGCGACGTTCCAGTTCCCACTGCTGCGTCGCTTTTTCGCTCCCGCGTACCAGCGCCCCGCACGCCCCGGTTGCCGCGTCGGCTCCAAGCTGTCCCCGGCACGCCGCCACCGGCGTCCGCAGCGTTTCGGGCGTCGCCTGCTGCCACAAACTCGCTCCCGGCAAAAAGGAGTGCTCGAGCGAGGCGCGCGCCATCTGTTTCAACTGCGCGTACACAAGGTGATATGTCTCCGCCGCGCGCACATATTCATGCGTCAGGTCGATCCGCGACACGCCCTCGTCGTCGGTCGAGAGCGCCACCGGCACCCCCGCCCGCAGGTACTCCGGCAGCGGGTGGTTCTCCCTGGAGACGCCAAGAATCACGTCGTTGCTGGTGAGGTTGATCTCCACCAGCACGTGCCGCCGCGCCATCTCCTGGAGCAGCTCCGCCGGCCGCTCCTCGTACATGATGTCTACCCCATGCCCGATGCGCTCCGCGTGCCCCTGCTCCACCGCCGCGCGTACGTGGAAACGCAGCCCCGCCGGTGGCACCAGCCCCTGCGCCAGCTCGCCCGCATGCAGCGCAATGTGCACCGCCGGGTACGCGCGATGCATTGCGTCCAGCATGCTCATCTGCAGCAGGTAATCGCGCATCGACAGGAAACCATCCTCGGGCTGCACAAAGTTCAACCCCACCACCCGGTGGTCCGCACGCGCCAGCTCGAATGCAAACACCACCTGCGCCAGCACGTCCACGGCGGGCTGCTCACGCAACACCTGGAACAGGTACCGGATCTCCACTCCGCACCCCGCCTGCGCTCCCGCGTCGTTGCCGTCCGAGCCGCTGCCGCCCATGCCGCCGCCGCCCGGCCCTGCGGCACCGTTCGCGCCGTTGCTCGTTCCCTCTGCGTTACCGGTCGTGCCTGCGGCCTTGGCTCTAGAACCCGCCCCAGCCGCTCCGACGGACGTACCAGCCGCCTCCACGCTGTCGCTTTTCGCAAGCGCACAATGCTCCCGCGCGCGCCGCACCGCCTCGTTGCGATCCATCGCCGCGCGCGCCGCCTCCACGCTTGCCGCAATCGCGCCGGTGGCGAGCAGCGCCTCGCGATCCCGGTCCCAGTCCGCGCCCGCCTCAGCCGGCAGTGCCAGCTTTTCGGCGGCAGCCCGGGCCTTTGACAGGTCCGGCGTATCCATGACCTCCAGGTACTGCTCGTTCTGCCGAGCCGCGCGCGTCGCCACCTCGTCCAGCCAGTCGCCCGTGTGGCCCGAGCCCAGCCCGCCAAACCGTCCAAACGTCGCGAAGAACTGGTCGTGCCCGGTCACGCCTGGCGTCGGCACAAACCCGCGCATCGAGAAGGAGTCGATCAGCGCATCCCGGAGCGGCGTTGCCCGCTCCAGCGCTCCCGGCCCGCTTACCTCACCCGGCTTGCACGCCCCGTGCGGCACGCTGCGGTCAAACGACAGCGTCGCCGTGTCCACGCACAGCCCGTCGGCCGCCGCCTCGTCCAGAAATGTCTCCGCATACACCGCGCCCGACAAATGCATGTGGAGGTCCGCGCCCTTGGGCATGCCTTCCAGGAATGCATGCAGAGCCAGTGGGCTCTGGCTCGCTGCCCGTGCAAACGCCGCTGCTGTCCGCGCTTCCGCTCCGGTCTGCACCGGCTGCGCCGCGGCCCCGTGCGCGCCGGGCAGCGCCAGCAGCAAGGCAAGCGTAACGCTCCACCGGCCCCGCGCCGTTACCCTGTCCTGCTGCAGGGTCATGGGCGAAAACAAGGGCTGGCGCCGCGGCATAGCCCGGCAAAGCATCGCAAAGAACAGGGAACAAGGCAGCATAATGCCCCAAGTGTATGGCATTCTCCGCCACCCCTCGCAGGCAGCGCCAAACCCGAGGCCCCGGCACGAAACGTGCATTCAAACCGGATTTGCTGCTAGACTACGGAAGTTGTGGCGATGCAGTACCCGCCAACACACCTTGCGCCGCGCCATTCACCGCCGGCAGCGAGGTTTCTTGGGACTCCCAAGGCCAGATAGCTCAGTGGTAGAGCGCGGCCCTGAAAAGGCCGGCGTCGGCGGTTCAATCCCGTCTCTGGCCACCACTTTAAATCCCAATGTTTGTGCCCACTTGAGCGGGTCACTCGACAATCTGCAAGCAAATTGCAAGCATGTGTGGGACATGATTCCTGTTCTTCCACCCGGCACTCCCGTCAGAAGTTCTGAGACGCAGACAGTCAGTGTTTACACCCGGCATTCCGCAGCCTGCTCCAAGGCGGGCGATCCGAAGTGGCGTCGTTGCTCCTGCATCAAGTACATCTACACGCTCAAGGGCGGAAAGCTGACGACTTTCTCGGCCAAAACCAGAAGTTGGGAAAAGGCACAGGCCCAGGCCACCGAAATTCAGAACTCATGGGACCCACTCAAACAAAGACTCCGTGAGCTGGAGCGAAGGCATGAGGAGGCGCAGCAGGCAGAAGTTTCAATCGAACTGGCTGTAGAGCGATGGCTGCTGTCGCTTCGATCTCAGCTCGAGAATGACTACACCTACCGTAAGTACGAGACGTGTGCGCGAAAGATCCTAGCCTGGTGCAGAGCGCAGAGGTTCTCGAAGATCACGGAGATCACGCCGGATGCGATCGACCAATGGAGGTCGCAATGGCGGCCGAATGCAAAACACCCAGACGATCGCATGGGCAAGAGTACAGCCGGACGACACCTCGAGAAGGTCAAGGCCTTCACCCGGTACTGTCAGCACATCGGCTGGATTTCGCGCGACCCGGTTCTGGGAGTGAAAGCCATCAAAGCCGAGAAGACAGATACGCTTCCACTCCTGAGCGGGCGCTACGAAAAAGTACTCGCCGCAACGCATGCATACGACGAGTCCATGCGTCCTGATGACCGGTATGGCTTAGAGCTTCGAGCGCTTTTCGAGCTGATGCGCTGGTCAGGCCTCCGGATCAGCGACGCCTTGGCCCTGAGCAGAAGAGCCATCGAGGGCAACAGGGTGACTTTGCGCACAGTGAAGTCCCAAGGAAAGAAGAAGTTGACCCTACTTCTTCCCGATCATGTCATCTCGGGGTTGAATGCACTGCCGCTGCGCTCAGGAGTTCACTCCGAGTACTTCTTCTGGTCCGGGACGTCGAAAGTGAAGTCATTGACAGGGATGTACCAGCGGAAAATCAACAGGCTCAACCAGTTTCTATCGCTGGTTGACGACGAAGGCCGACCGATGAAGTTCCACTCGCACCAACTGCGGGACACCTTCGCCGTGAGCCACCTGCTTGCTGGCACCTCGATGCAGGACCTCAGCTGGATGCTCGGTCACAAGTCAGTGCGAGTGACCGAGACGTTCTATGCGCCGTGGGTACCTGAAACGCAGGAGCAGCTCGAAGAGAAGATGACCCAGGCCCTGGCCGCAATGGGCGCGAGTGTCACGCTCAACGCCCGCAAGTGAGTCGCTTATGCACGGACATCACCACTGACTTGGGTATGCGCAAGGAACAGTACCCCCGCTTTCCGCGGGTCTCCTGTCGAACGATCCGCACCACATTCGCCTCATCTGCGAAGAGGCTACGGACTGTCTTCTCGTTGAGATTCCACACCTCTGCGATCTCTTTCGGGGTGTAATGCTGTTCCAAGGCAAGCTTGTTGCTCCGGATATCAGCGATTGATGTCTGGGTCTCGTTGGCGCGATGCGAATTTTGCATGCGGGTCAATACCCACCACCCGGCTTGTACCCCGAATATCGTGGAAAGATTTTGATCATCGCGCGGAGACCCAGTGGTACACGGGCAAGCTTTGTGTGATCTGGAAGCCCGCCAGTACTCTAACCTGTCGACCGCGATCGCTGGGGTAGGCTTTCTTGCCTGAACTCGCTCTGCGTTGAGGTCCTGGGTCTTGCAGTGAGAACTGCTTCAGGGTCTGTTCGCTTTTTGAGAAAAGAGGGAGGCGGTACCTCTTGAAGGTTTTTGTGCCCATCGATGTCAGCGCGCACCAGGCCTGCTGCCAGTGAGTTTTCCTGCTTGACGGTGCCAGTACCTCCTGTTGGGCAAGGTGAAAGCGGCCTGGTAAACGTAGCTTGCAAGTTGGAAGGGGCGTGGAGGTAAGCACACGCAGCGGAGAGGAAGGTTTTCCAAGTAGATCACTTCAAACCCAGCTCGCTGATTGCCTCCATGGTGTCTGGATCAACCCCGCATTGCGTGATCAGGTCAAAGGCAAGCTCCATAATGTGGATCGACAGATCTAAGCGGTTCAAGGCTGCGGCATATCCGCGTAGGCGGAAGTCGATCGCCAGTTGAAACCGCGCCTACTTCCACCATTTCCGCTCTACGCTTTCTTGGCGGGTAGCTTGCCCTTGATTTCCTGCTCCTGGATCGCAGGCAGCACGGTCTCGGCGGCTGGGATCAGCTGCTGCGTGCGCTGGGTGATGCGGACCTCGCAGGACTCCTGGTGCTTCAACCCCAGTTCGCGCCACACGTCCGACACCCGCTTGGCAATGACGTCGGGCGGCTGCATGAGCAGCGCGTCCACGTTGATCAGGCAGTACTCGAAGATCGCGATGTCTTCCTTGAAATCTTTGGAGTTAGCGGTGAGGAAATGATCCGTCATGATCATCTGCTTGATCTCGTCGTGCTGGGTACCAGGCTTGATGTGGTTTACCCGAAAGCTGAGCTTCTCAAGGTAGGGAACGACATTCGCCAGGTTCTCGTCGACCCAGAGGCGACCGCGTGAAAGCGCGACGCGGCGAAGCAAGGTGTGAGTTCCAGTCGGCATCTGCCCTCCACGTCGAAGTCTAGCGTGGCTCTGGCGATTGCTGAAGGGAGACGAGACCCGGTGCTGAAAAGAGTTGGTTAAAAGACGCGGCGTTGCAGCGCCGTTGGAGGATGAGGCTCGGGATGAAGGTCAGCTATGTCTTTGAAAAATGGCAATTTACGATCCTTCAAGAACATCTGAGAAACACGTTGGTAAACCCATTCGGCCCAGGATGTGCTTGTAAGCCCAGGGGGAAGGATCGCTTACGATGTTTCACCTCTTTCATCAGAATTCCACATTGCCTGCTCTCATGAGACGAGCGGAATGCCGGGTCAAAAGGGCGGGATAAAAGACGAGGTTCCGAGGTGTACTCTGCGCACGGACGATCGTTACAGCGATGATCTATGAATGAGTTGCGAGAGCCGGTTCTTCGAGAGCTTACGCAGGGAACCACTGAGCTCGACGGCGAAGCTCCACCGGTGGGGGGCAGGAAGTAGCCGCGCAAGGGCATCAAGTAGCGGCACCCAGAAAGCGAGTGACGCCAGGAAGACAAGTGTGATCAGGGCTGCTGTTTGCTGTTCCGACATGAGCACTCCTCAGGGTGCGCCAGCCCGGGATGAGCCAGCGTGTGAAGCGTGGGAGGGTCTTGCTCCCTCCCGCGCAAGAGTCGTTATTTGACTGTGAAGTTGACGCTGGCTGGCGGCGCGGCCTGGTAGTTCCCCTGCGAGGCATAAGCCGCAGTGAGCGTGAAGCTTCCTTTCTGCGAAGTGGAGTAAATGATCGCGGCTTGGCCGATTTTGTTCAGCGTGACCGAACCTAAGCTCGACCCGGCGATGGTGTATGTCACAGTGCCGGGTACAGGCAGAAGACCTTCATCGGCGTAGACGGTGCAGGCAAGGGTCTGCCCGAGCTTGAGCGATGTGTTCTGGCAGCTCAACAAGAGCTTGACCGGGCCCGCTGTCACAGTCACGGTGACGATCGCCGAGGTCCCGGGCGCGTAGTTCGCGTCGCCCGAGTAGAGCGCGCTCAGCGGGTGCGTGCCCACGTTGAGCGACGGCAGCACCAAGCCAAGGAGGTAGCCCCTGGTGAGCGCGAGGAGCGGGTAGTTGCCTATAGCTGTCGAGCCGTCGTACACGGTTACCGTTCCGGTTGGTGCAGGCTTGCCGTTTGCGGCTGCCACCACGATCTCAAAAGCCGGTGTCAGCGGATACACGAGTTTGGTGGAGGCGAGCTGCAGGCTCACCGCCGTGACGGGAATGGTGAGAGCTACCGTGTTCGAGGTGGACCCGGTAAAGTTGGCATCTCCCACGTACATGGCTGAATAACTATGCTGCGCGCCGGAGAGCTGCCCGGTGCTGTACGTCGCAGTGTTGCCCGAAAGCGCCACCGTCGCCAGCTTGGTCGACCCATCGTAAAAAGTCACCGCACCGGTAGGCGTACCACTGTACTGCGGGCTCACCACCGCTGTGAGCGAGGCAGCCGAGCCGTAGCCCGACTTCACTGCTGTGGCTGTGAGCTTCGTGGTGCTGCCTGCCTGCACAGCCGCAAAGCTGGCCTGCCTGGAGCCTGCGTTGTAGCCGGTGGCTGCGGCCTGGTTGGCCTGGACGATCACCGTGCCTTCACCCCTGACCGTGACCACGCCGGAGGTGCTGACCGTGGCGGGTCCGCTCACCAGCTGGTAGGTAAACGTGCCGTTGGAGTTGGAGGTGGCCATGAGCTGGAAGCTCTGCCCATAGGCGTAGTTGGCGGCGGTGGCAAAGGTGATGGTGGGGTTCACGGTGAAGGAGAGCGCGACCGTGCTGGATGGCGAGGTCAAGTAATTGGGATCCCCGGTGTAGACGGCGGTAAAGCTTTGCGAGCCGGTGTAGTTCCCGGTGGCGTAGGTGGCTATGCCGCCCACCACAGGGCTTTGCCCGAGCAAGACCCCACCGTTGTAGAAGGAGACCGAGCCCGTGACAGGCGCGGGATTGCTACCGGCGTTAGTGGGGGCGACTCTGGCGGTGAGGTTCGCTGTGCCGTTGCTGTTGTTGACGGTGCCGGTGAGCGTGGTGAGGGTGGCAGCCTTGGCGACGGTGAAGGAAGTGGTTTGCGTGCCTGCGGCATACGGGCCGTAGGCGGCCTGGTCAGCCTCGACGACGACTGTGCCCGCGCCGGTGAGGGTAAGGATGTTGCCGCTGATGGTGGCCGGGCCGCTGTCGACCTTGTAGGTGATGGCGCCGGAGGAGCCGGAGCTGGAGCTGGCCTGGACTGGGAAGGGTACTGCACCATAGGTCTGGTTGGGAACCGAGAAGGTGAGGTTGTCGGCAGTCTGCGTTGCCACGCCGTAGAGCTGGACCGTTTGCGTTCCGGAGGTGCTGTTGAGCGAGTTGTCCGCAAAGCTGACGGTGCCGGTTTGCGGGCCGGGGGCTTGCGGGGTGAAGCTGATGCTTAGGTTGCAGGCCGCGCCCGGGGTGAGTGTAAAGGCGCTGCCTCCGGAGCAATCGGCGGCTGTGCCGGAACCGGGGACCTGTGCGAAGCTGCCGCCGCTCGTCGCGAGCATGTAGGCCACGTCAAGGGGCTGGTTGCCGATGTCTTGAATTGCAAAGGACATGGGGCTGTCCGTGCTGGTGCTGCCCGCCTGGGTGTCGGCATAGCTCCACGACGGCGGGGTCGCGCGGGGCAGCTCCAGAGTGCGCGCGTTATAGGAGTCCGCCACGAAGAGGTTGCCGGATGCGTCCAAGGCGACGCCGTCGGGAATGTAGAGGTCGGTGGCCAGAATGAGCGGAGGGCCGCCCGCGGCAGTGAACTCGATGAGACGGTTGTTGCTGGAGTCCGCCACATAGATGTTTCCGGCACCATCCACAGCCAGGCTGCTTGGTTGACGCAGGCCACTGCCTACCGTTTGCTGCGCTCCGCCGCCGGCTGGCAATTCAAACACCTCGGACTGGTCCAGGACGAAGACATTCCCGGAAGCATCCACGGCTACATCCTTTGGGTAGAAGAAGCCAGACCCCACGGTGGTTTGGGCACCGGTGGCTGCAGCGACCTCCACGACCCGCCCGTTTGCGGCATCTGCGATAAAGACGTTGCCAGCTCCATCCACAGCAACCCCGTCGGGTGTGTTCAAGCCACTGCCCACGGTAGTCTGGGTTCCGTTTGGAGCAACCTTGAGCACCCTGTTATTTAAGCTATCGCCGACGAAAAGATTGCCGGCTCCGTCCACAAACAAGCCGGTGGGATCGTTCAAGCCGCTGACCACGGTTGTGGTTGTGCCGGCCGGCGCGACCTTGAGGACGGAGCCCGCGACCCCGTCGAGCACGAAGACATTGCCGGCGCCATCGGCTGCCACGCTAGCTGGATAGCTGGCGCTCGTGTTGATGGTTATTTGTGCCGCGCTGTTGAAGGCGATCGCCGGCCCAACCCCCTCGCCGTAGACCAGCGTGGTGGCGAGCACGTTGCCGCTCCCATCCACCAGCTCCACGGCGCCGTTGCGGGCGCCCGGAGCGGTGGGGGCAAAGCTGACCGTGACTGTGCACTGCGAACCCGTGGAAAGGGTGCCGGTGCAGGTGCTGGAAGCAACTTTGAAGTCGAGGCCGGGTGTGCCCTGGGTAAGGGCGACGGGCGCGCCAAAGGTGCCGGCATCTGTGATGTTGTACGTCAGCGTCGCGGTCTGCGTGCAGGGCGCCGGCGAGGTCTGCCCCGCCGGGCAGACGTTCCCCGAGCCAAAGTTCACTGAGTGCGTCTGAACCTCCACCACTCGGTTGTTACTACTATCCGCGACGAAAACATCGCCAGCACCGTCCACCGCCACGCCGCGGTCTTCGAGCCCCAATCCGCTCGCGGGCACCGTCGTCTGTGTGCCGGCAGGCGTAACCTCCACAACCCGTGTATTAAAGGTGTCCACGATGTACACATCACCCAAGCCATCTACTGCTACGCCAAATGGACGGTCCAATCCGGTGGCAGGGACTATGCTCTGCACGCCGCCAGGTGTCACTTCCACCACGCGGTTCTTGGTGGTATCAGTGATAAAGACATCGCCCGAGCCATCTACCGCTACGCCATATGGTCCACTCAACCCGCTGGCCGGTACGGTAGTCTGCTGCCCCCCGGGCGTCACTTCTACCACGCGGTTGTTCCCAAGGTCCGCAATGAAAACGTCACCGGCGCGGTCCACGGCGACGCCTTCGACGTAACTCAACCCAGCGGCAGGCACCGTGGTTTGAACGCCGGCGGGCGTCACCTCGACCACCCTCGTGTTTTGCGTGTCTGAGATGTAGAGATCACCTGAGCCATCGACGGCGATGTACTCGGGAGGATTCAATCCCGCGATGGGTATCGTCGTTTGGATCCCGGCGGATGTTACCTTCAGCACGCGGTTGTTGCCGTTGTCCGCAATCAAGAGATTTCCTTCCGCAGTTATCGCCACGCCAAGGGGATTGCTCAATCCGCTAGCCGGCACGGTGGTTTGCACACCGGCAAAGCCGGCCGACTGCCCCGTCGCAGCCTGTGCAGCGCCAAGCATGAGCAGGAGCGCGAACCACGGAGCGAAGGCGCCGCGGCAGGGAGCCGCCAGGCGGCCGAAGGCGAATGCGGCGAAACATAAAGCGGCAGGGCGGGAGGGCAACAGGCGCATGATCGGGCTTCCTTTGTTTTCGCAGGGCTGTTTCTCGGCAGCCGGGGAGGGGTGCTGAGCTCTGGTGTCGTTGCAGGAAGAACGATAAGGGGGGCGCGGTGTCCGGAATAGAGTAGGGCTACACGAAAAATGCTTTGGGTGTTTGTTTTCTTAGTGAGGTAACAAACAGGGGCCAATCCGTTGGAACCGGACGTTTTCGTGTACCCCTACAGTGGCTCGTGGGGGCGGAAGAAGGTATGCTTGCCGCGATCCTGCTTGCCGTGTGCGCGAGGTGAGCGGTAAGTCAAACTCATCCTGGGGAGTGGCCTGGAGTTTGTGGACTGGTAGCCTCATTCGACAGGTGCGGGCAGCATGGGTCCTGGTGCTCTGGTCGCTGCTTGTGTCCGCCGAGATGCTGGCGATGCCGTCGAGCGATCTGCTGGTGCGCACGTATGTGCAGGGTGCGGATGTGCGCGAGCAGTCGGTGGCGGCAATGCTGCAGACCCGCGACGGCTATCTATGGGTGGGTACCGGCAAGGGACTCATGCGTTTTGATGGAGTGGCGTTTACCTCCTTCACTGCGGAAAACACTCCCGGGATTGCGGGCGACGACATCAGCTTCGACACGCTGTGGGAGGACCGTGAAGGTGTGCTGTGGGCCGGCACTTACACGCACGGGGTGATCCGCAATGACCATGGCCACTTCTCCACGCTCGAGCGGAGCGCAGGTCTCCCCGACCTGAACATCCTGCGTATTGACGGGGACGAAACCGGGGCCGTGTGGATCTTTACCACCAAGGGTGTGAGCC
This sequence comes from Acidipila sp. EB88, assembly GCF_003858395.1. GTDB lineage: Bacteria > Acidobacteriota > Terriglobia > Terriglobales > Acidobacteriaceae > EB88. The sequence continues at coordinate 2,063,696 of NZ_QWEV01000005.1, forward strand.
GATGGCAGCATGGCCGTCTGGAACAGGTGCACCCGGAACAGGATGGCTCAGGCGCCGAGCCCCCCGTCCCGCACGATGATCGCCGGGGCATCGACTTCGAGAAGATGGGGCTGTGGCGGCATACCTCGCGCGGAATGGAACGCTTTGCCTTTGGACACTGGAACCTGTTCCCCACCCCGATGGGCGAAGACCACTTATTCGAGCAGAATGTGCGATCAATTTACGAGGACCACCAGCGCCGCGTCTGGTACTCGGTGTTTCGCCAGCGCGGCCGGTATTTTTGTGCGCAGGGCAGTCGCTTGAACACCTATGAGGGTTTGCCTGAAAATGCCTTTGTTTCCTACCAGGATCGCGCCGGCTATCTGTGGCTGAACGATCATGGCGCGCACCCGGCGCGTTGGCGTGAGGGCAAGCTTTATCCGCTCCCTGGGATGCACACTTCCAACCTATTGAACGTGTTGGAGCGACCGGACGGGATGATCTGGGCCGGGGGGTTAGACGGCGTTCTGTTTCAGTTCCGGCCACGCTTCATCCAGACGATCGCCACCGCTGGCGTGCCCGAGGTGGGCTCGGTGCTGTTTGAGCAGCGCAGCGGGGTGGTGTGGGCTGGCGGGACAAACCTGCTTCGGCTGAAGGCTCGGAAAACGGAGGCTCGCTTTCAGACGCTCGTCCCTGGCCGCACGCCGTGGAACTATATCTTTGCGCTGTCAGAGGATACAAACGGGCACCTACTGGTGAGCTCGCGCCGGCAGGGTGAGATCGAGGAAATAGGAGACGGAAAGATCACCACTTTCCTGCCGCCTAGTCCGGAGCGCGGAGTGCCGCAGGCCATGCTGCTTGCTTCTTCAGGAGCGCAGTGGATCGGGACGAGCACGGGTTTGTTTCGCTACCGCCACGCCGTGGGCGCACAACCGGAGCGTTTGTGGAGCGGCAACGTGCGATGCCTGGCGGAGGCGGGCCCACACGCCATCTGGGCAGGCACAGCCGAGGGTCCGCTTCGCTTTGAAGATGGGCAAGAACGACCGATGCCGGCAGCCCCGGCCTGGCATTTTGGCGAAGTGCAGTCAATCAGCATCGATCATCGTGGTGAGTTGTGGATGGCAACGCGCGCGCATGGCATTGTTGGCTCGCTTGAGGGGCGCTTTCGTGCATTCGGTACGGCGGACGGGCTGCCTACCAACACCATCTACAGCATCAACTTTGGCGATGATGACGACCTTTGGCTGAGGTCCGATGTCGGGCTGATTCGCGTGCGCAGGCCGAGCGTCGAGCACCGGAGTGCGGACCCGGCTCGGAAGCTGCAGTTGATCCTGCTCGACGGGAACGATGGACTGCCCTGGGCCGACATGCAGCCTGCGGGGAATCAGGGATTTCTCCACCTCGACGGAGGTGTCTTCTGGTTTGCTACGCCGGGCGGTATCGCTGCGCTGCACCCTTCTGACTTGCGGTACCAGGCGAGCTCTCCACGCGCGATCATGGAGGAACATGCGATCGATCAATCCGGGCTGCTGCCCGAGTCCTCGTTCGCGCTTGCCCCGGGGCAAAAGGATCTGGAGTTGCACTACACGGCGCTTGGCTCTGCTCGGCCGGGGCAGGTGAACTTTCGCTACCGCATGCGTGGGTTTGACCAGGACTGGATCGTGGCAGGCACGCGGCGCGTGGCGTACTACACCCAGCTGCCGCCCGGAGCTTACACCTTTGAGGTGCAGGCAGCAGATGGCGATAGCGATGCGTGGCAGGCGGCGAGCGCAATGGCGTATGTGCGTGTGCTCACGCCGTTTTACCGAAGCTGGTGGATGAAGGTGCTGCTTGGCGGTGGGCTTGTGGGAGGACTGCTGCTGTCGATCGAGACGAGGCGCCGCATGGACCGAGACCGTAGCCGGATGCGGCAGGCGTTCACGCATCGCCTGATCGCAGCGCAGGAGGGCGAACGCAAGCGCATCGCGCATGAGCTACATGACTCGCTGGGCCAGCACCTGGTGCTGATCCGCACGCTGGCGACACTGCCTGCTTCGCTGAACGGTGCGCGGGCCGACCACCTGGCGAAGATCGCCGACCAGGCGGCGGTGGCAATCCACGAGGTGGAGACGATCTCCTACGACCTGCGCCCTTACCAGCTCGACCGGCTCGGGCTTACCCGGACGGTCCTCTCTCTGGTGGAAGCATTTGCGGCCGACACGCCTATGCGTGTGACCCACTCGATCGAGAACATCGATGGCTTCTTTCCCAAGGACCTGGAGATCCACGTGTACCGCATCGTGCAGGAGGCGCTCGGCAACATCTTGAAGCATGCAGAGGCCAGCGAAGTCGCCGTGACTGTGGCCCAATCGGAGTTCGTGCTGCGACTGGTCGTGGCCGACAACGGGCGCGGATTCCTGTCCTCCGCAGCCGGCGGCCCGGAGCGCGGCGGACTAGGGCTGATCGGCATAGAGGAGCGGGCCGAGGCGCTGGGTGGCTCTGCCGTGATCGAATCGGCAGAAGGCAACGGCACCAAGGTCCTTGTCACCGCTCCACGCACATATAGGTCGCAGGAGAACAATGCTTCATGAATGCTTCCGCAGAGCCACCTGTCACGATCCTGATCGCCGACGACCACCCGTTGATGCGCCAGGGCATCCGCATGGCGCTTGCTAGGGAAGAACGCCTGGAGGTAAGCGGCGAAGCTGCGAACGGGGAAGAGGCTTTGCAGTGCATTGCCTTTCTCAACCCCGACGTGGTCATCTTGGATCTCGACATGCCAAAGCGTGACGGTCTTTCCGTGGTGCGCGAGCTAAACCGCCTCCACTCCGCTGTCGGCGTGATCATCCTCACCCTGCATACCGGCGCGGATCTGCTCTATGAAGCGCTCGATCTCGGCGTCCGAGGCTACATCCTTAAAAGCTCGGCCGTGTCCGAGATTGCGGAAGCAGTGCGGCGCGTCACCGGCGGCGGCAGCTACCTGAGCGAAGCAGTGCTACAGGCAATGCGAAAAGGTAGGCCAGCAGCAGAACTCACCTCTGACCTACAACAGCTCACGCCGCTTGAGCTGCGGCTCGTCCGCAAAATTGCCGAAGGCTTCACCTCGCGGGAGATCGCCGCCTCGCTCGATCTGAGCGGCCGCACAGTCGAGAACTATCGGACCGCCATCTGTACCAAGCTCAACCTCCGGGGACCCAATGCTCTGCTGCGCTACGCCCTGAGTCAGCGCTCTGCCCTTACGGACAAACCGTAACTATTGGCGACACGGTAGCAGTAAAGGCTCAAGAACCATGCGCTGTGGAGTTGCGGCGGCGCAGGACCACTTCATAGCACTCCACCGAGAAGGCGTGGGTAGAGAATCCACGTCAGCCCTTCCGCTCAGACCCGATCGGCGAAGCTCGGGCACCATGCCGCTCACTGTACCGTACTGACTCGCGGCGCCAACTGCCCGTTTGGTCGTCGCACTCGCTTCGGCCTTGAAGCGTCTCAGTCCAGACCTGTTTCAGATGGATGAGGGGTTTGAGTTAGCAAGGGAACCAGAAGACCTACAAAAGCTGTGCGTATCTATATCTGACGCTTAGTCGTAAACATATGCCGTGACCGAGACCAAAGGAGCGGTCGATGTTCGCTCACGTGGAGCCACTGCTTGCGGACAGGGGTCCTCGCTAGCTGGTGTGAGACAGAGGAATTCTACCCTGCTAGTGCTATGCGTGCCTCGACAAGCCGGACCAGCCCTGGTACTCGCCGCGCCACCAGCTCACACAGCGTTTGATCGTGCACGAGTCATCAGTCGGCTTACCGTCGATGGGTGCACTTGGAAGAGGCGGGCGGCTTCAGCGGCTTGCTTCTCCCCTGAACCAATGAGTCGCACGATCTCTTGCTCCTGCTTCGAGGTAAGCTTCGCGGGGCGACCACCCACTCGACCCTGCTTCCGCGCGTGCGCTAAACCGGTACGAGTGCGCTCGCGTAGCATGTCTCGTTCGAACTCCGCGAAAGTGCCGAGCATGTTCATAAGCATGCGGCCAGCCGCTGTCGTGGTGTCGATGTTCTCGTTCAGCGAGCGGAATCCTGCTTTCGCCTCATTGACGCGCTCCATGAGTATCAGCATGTCGCGAAGGCTGCGAGAGAGTCGGTCGAGTTTCGAGACGATGAGCGTGTCACCTTCGCGTAGGTGCTCCAATAGCTTGCTCAGTTCAGGCCGGTCGAACCGTCCGCCAGACTTCTTCTCTTGGAAAATTCTCGTACAGCCGGCTGCCTTCAGCTCGGCAACCTGGGCAGCATTCTCCTGGTCATGGGTACTCACACGCGCGTAGCCGATCAGCATCTTCATCTCCGTGCGAAATGGTATTGCCATGACGCGTGCTTTGGCAACTACATTGCGCACGCTTGAAGCGGACGCCAATGACACGTGCCCGAACTGTTGCAAGAATGAACGTTTTCGCACGACGTGAGGCTCGTCCGAGACACCGCTTCCACTCCGCCCAGGCCCTCTATGGGGAACACCGCAACTCGGCCGGTGCTGGCTGTGATTGTTGATGGAGGCAGTCGAAAATGAAAGAGAGTGCCGCATTGCCGAAGCCTTGCGGCGGCCAGGTCGCGAATAGGACTCTCAGCCAAGGAATCCGACGCCGCGGCCACCCCTCAGCTGGTTTATTTTCGCTTTGTGGACCGGGTTGATTGAGCAGGCCTAAGTTCGGCGGTAGCGGGCGCAGGGCTGCGGCCATGTGACGGGACCGGGGATATCGTGTTGCCCTGGTATCGGGGCACCGAGGTCAGGCGTGAGCCGGACAGAGGGCTTGCACTTCTCTCGCTAGCAGGGGTGAGACAGACTGGAGTCCGGCGGCAGCCGGATGGAGGGCTCGATCACTGAGCCGTTGACCGAAGAGATGTGGTTCGGCCTTGTTTTGGACCTTGACCTCCATGTCCCGGTCCATGAACTTGAATGGGCGTTAGCCCGGTTTCTACCCCATGCCCTGCCCATGTCTCGCCATGTCTTCCGCTGTCGAGCGAAGCGAGAACAGGATCAAGTGCATGGGGTAAAGACCGCGCGAAGCGCATTCAGGTACATGGTTAACTTACTTGGGTTCTGGGGGGTCTCTTTCCCCGTTGACGGCTGCTGATTCCAGCGCTCAAGCCAAGTGATTTTCACGTTCACAACACGTGGATCTTCACGCACAGACCATGCGAGATTCCAGAGAAATCCGACTATGGCCCTCATTACTGAGTATCAACAATCAGTTCGAATCGGGGGATCACCGTGGCGAAGCACACCGCACCAACCACAAACCAGCACGAGCACAGGGACGCGACCAAGAAAGAGGGTCCGGACTATTTTCGGTTGTACGAGGCCATTTCGCGAGCGAACTTGTGCTCCGGCTCGAGCGCCTTGTCCTGCTGGAACTCGCGTTCAGCTGCAACAAGTCCGAAGGCTACAGCTGCTACCCCTCCTATGTCACAGTGGCCCAGTTCGCTGGTCTGAACGAGAGCACTGTCAGGCTCGCTGTGGCCGCGCTTGAAAAGAAGAAGCTGCTCCGCAGTGTCTACCGAAAACGCAGCACGAACCGTTACTACCTTAACTACAAGCTCATCATGGAGAAAGGCAACCTCGCAAAGCTGATCCTCAAGGATGCCCGAAAACCGAAGGAGGTCATCGTGACGCCTGAGTGGGAGCAGGCCGAGGATACCGGAACGATCTCGGTTGCGGTCAAGAAATCCCGTGCCAAGCGCTCGAAGCAGAATGGTGACGCGGCACCAGCGGCCAGACATCTCAAGCCTCCGGCCGAAGTCCCCAAGCCGATCGAGAAAGTGACCCCATCATCCGGCACCGAGATCGGGATCAGTGTCACCGAGTGGACTCCACAGGAGAAGGCTGAGGTCGGGGCACATGTCCCGGTGCGGCTCCCACAACCCTCACTACGCCCGAGCAAGGTCAGGTTCAAGGGTCAGTTCAGCTCGGTGCCGCCTGTCCTGACCGAAGAATGGTGGGAGCAGCAGATCGCCAAGGTACACGATCCCGAGAACATGGATCCGGTTTACCTGCCTATGCCGTCTCGTCTCGTTGCCCCGGTGCGCGATTATCTTGCCCACCTGGCACCGAACCTGGTGACCCATCCTTACGTTAAAGAGGATGGAACGCCCGAGCTGCTCCTGGCGCTTCACCCGTGCGAGTACGCCAGCAAGCTGTTGAGCACGGACGGCCACACTGTCGACTTCCAATGCTTGCCGTCCTCCGTCAGCAAGTACAGCCACGGAATGGTAGTGAGCGCCCTCGCTCTCATTCCGGTAAATCCGGATCAGCCCGACGTCAAGTTCCTTATGACGAAGGCCATGGACCGCGCTGCGTTTCTATCGACCAAGCTGCCCGGGATGCTTGACTACCTCGACCGCAATCCGGAACCGGAGTTGACTGAGGAGGGTGAGCAGAGAGCAGAGGCATGGTTCGCCGAGGCGCTCGGAGCCGAGCAGGTGACACCGGAGTCGAAACCTGAGCCGAGTGAGACCAAGGCTGCGATCGACTCAGACGAGTATCTCCAGCAGCGAGACGAGGCGTACAACCGCATCATCGCTCGCACATATGTCGGTTCCCAGAGCGGATTCACTCCTGATACTTGGGCTGATCATTGGATCAGCTTGTATAGCCAGACATGGGTCACCGTCTACGACGCTGCCTACGGAGCTTCTCCTGACACCAGCTCGGAGGCTGCGTCGTATAGAGCGGCCGACAAAGCTGGTCAGGAAGTCCATCGTCTCGCCGCCGAACAGAAGGAACGCCTTCGTAAGGCCATGAAGTCCTCGATGACCGTCAAGGTGATGGAACCCGGGCACTCCACACCACCAGAGCCAATATCGGTGATGGTCGGGTACCACGACGATGAGCCAGACCCGGAGGAGTGGTAAAGGTAGGCTGGCCTGAAACCAAGGAGCGACCACAAGTCGTCGCTATGCCTTCTAGAGTTACGGCAAAGCAAACGAACTAGGACATTCCTCATTGTGGGTGGGAAATGTAAGTACCTTTCCTGCTCACAATAACCATTCGTACCTTGGAGGAATAACGTGGCACCCCTGGAAATCAACCACTCCGCTCGTCTCACCGGAACCCAGCGTCGAATCCTCGACCACTTGGGAACCCCGACATACATCGGCCAAGTGATCGACCGGCTCGGCACCAACCCTATGGTCATCCTCAAGGCGGTCTGTGCCCTGGTAAAGCTCGGCCTGATTGTCAGGACTGCCAGCCTCGGTTACGAGTACGTCTCTGTGGAGGCGCGCTGATGCACGCGAATGCAATTGAACAGCCGCCTGCCTCCCTGGGGTTGCGCTACGCCGCTCCATACATTGCGCCCCCAAGGCCGACTGAACACCCCGGGGTCCATCCCCGCAAAGCTGCGGCAGTTGAGTTACCCGTGTACTGGGCAAGTTTCTGGGACGCCGTTCTCCGGGAAGTAGACTTCACGAAGACCGGAACAACCCTTCGCGTGCCTCTGTGCTGCATGAACGAGGTTCTGAAATTCATCGGAACGAACGCGCCTGCCCTTTGCGCCGGCCCTACGCTCGACAAGGAAGGCTATGTCACGGTCGATATTTATCCCAAAGCGGCCGCCTTCGCCTCGCACCGGCTCAGCAAGCTTCTCGGAACCCCCACCAGGCTTACGGCGCAACCGGTAGAACTGAGGAATGAGCCTGAATGGTTGGCCTGTCGCATCCTGGATCAGGCTCTGAGCATGGACGCCAGGGGCCGCGACTTTGCCGTGGCACTTACCAAGGTCAACGACCCGACAGGTTGTGTTCGCCATTCCCTGGCGGAGATCATCCCTCAAATAAAAGCTGAACTGAAGGGGCGAGAGGAGAGTCAGCCCCGTCTGCCGCGCAGCCAAGAAACGCAATGGACCCAGCTGTGCGCTGCCGTCTACGCGGCTGGCTGGAAGAGTCGCCCGGTTGCCGCGCCGTGGTACCTGGTTCCTGCGATCGAAGAGCACTTCGCGCTCACCTACCAACAAGCCTTGTGTATCGAGGCACCGCGTTCTCGTCTGCAGTCGCCCCGGGCCTACCTCACAGTCAGCATAAGCCCGCTCTATCTTGTGAGGCGTCTTGCACTGGAGCATAGTCTCCCGATTGAGCTGAACTCCTGGTCTACGCTTCCAGAGTGCGCCAGGCCGACCGATCATATTTCTGTGATCCGCGAAATTTTTCGAACCGCGACTTGCCTAGGACAGCTGAAGATGAGTGCCGATCCGACAGCCTTATTGCTGAAGATGTGGGAGACAGAGATCCTGGCGATTGCCTAGACATTCGGGTGCTCACTCAGTACTTGGACGTAGATGTTGAACAAAGGGCTTCGAACTGCGGGCGGACGCGAAGCGAATCTGCCATCCGAATCGATTTGAAGACATCCGAGGGGCGGCCATGTGGGACCGCATCATGGCACTGCTTCGCGACAGCCCATCCGAGGACGCCGCATAGAGATGCTGCGTACGTGCAAAGTCCATGCTGCACGTACGCTCCCCCTGTCCATTCTTATTGAGAATCTATTGTGAGGAGTACATGTCTGATTTCCTGACCTCCATACAGCCCGATCCTGATCAGGCCAGCAAGCTTCCTCGATCCGAGTCCTTCACCCGAACGCGTCCTCCGGGAAATGAAACGATTCGTGCGTGAGCCTATCCCCGCTGAGTGGCTTGAACCGCAGCGAAGCTCTCAGGTCATGCTCTTCATGCCGCAGCGGCTATCTGGTACCTCGTTGGGTTCAAGAGAGCAGGGACAGTCCATCTCCGCCGCTCGAAGCGAGAGGCCTACGGGCTCGATCGATACTCCTCAGCCCGAGCGCTGCCATCTATGGCCGCGTGAGTACCCAGGGTAAAGGGCAGGACGCGGAGAACCAGTTCCTCCGGCTTCGCTCGTTCGCCGACACATAGGACCGGGAGATCGTCAGTACATATCAAGATGAGATCCGGGAAGAGCGCGAAGCAACCGTCGTTCCAAGCCATGCTTGCAGCTGCATCCCGGCGCGAGTTTGATGTTCTGCTTTTTTGAGGTCTGGATTGGCTGAGCCGGTAAGGAACCGTAGCCACACTGAATACCCTGCAGAGGGTTACCAGCTACGGCGTCGAGTACACAAGCTATACCGAGCAGTATCTCGACAGCACCAGGCTCTTCAAGGATGCCATGATCGGCATCTTGGCGGCTGTAGCGAAGCAGGAGCGTGTACGCATGAGTGAGCGAACGAGAGGTGGCCTGAGCGGGCGAGGTTGGGAGGCCGTGTGGGTGGTCGTCCGAAGGTGTCTGAAGATGATGCCTTGATCGTCCAATTGACCCAGCTCAAGGCGCATGGCAAGAGCGTCCGATCAATCGCCGCCGAAGTCGGCAAGAGTCCGACGACCGTTCAGAAGCTGCTTCGGATGGCCGATCGCAACCGTGCTTGGACCTGGCAACCCACATTTTGGTCCCAGCAGGATCGCGACACACTGAATGCGGATCTCAGAGAGATGTATTGAGATCTGATCGCATGGATGATTGCCCTCTCAATATAGCCATCCCTGGCCAGCATTGGGCCGAGCCGGCCTGAACACTGAAAGCAGCAAGCTCGCGCTTCCGGTGAAGCCAAACCCACAATCCTCCATGCCAATGGTTATCAGACTAGCGTCGGAGAGCCGGCAGCAGGTGCTGGGAAGAGGTGCAGCTTAGCTGCCTGCAACAGCCAGCGAGTGCTCGTGGCGATATCTATGCTGCACTCGGCAACATCTCGACTGCGATCACCCTGCTCCCGCCGTTTCATGTGACGGGATTGAAGTTGAGTGGCCGAGAAATTGTTGGCACATGCGTTGACCTTCTTTATGCGGTTGTCTGAAAGAATGGCTTTTAAGTCTTCCTTCGTAGCCATGTACTCGAGCATTTCCACAATGCGGCTGAGCATGACCCAGTTCAACTCCGATCCGAGAAGCTTCAGCAAGATATAAACATCCTCCTCTGTCAGAGCCCGGTAGACCAGGGCGGCAAGATACGAGACCGGGGATGCAGAAGAAACGCTGAACGATCTACGCTCCGTAATGCTGGGTAGAAGGCGATATTGTGGATCGACATCTCCCGCATAGAACCTTTGACCATTGTTCGAGAGATCTGTGACCCTAATCGGCGGACGCTTATGGAAGCTCAGCCTCCTTCCTGCTTCGGGTGAGGATGTAGCCCAGATGTCATGCCAGTCTTGATCGTGGGCATCGCTCCGCAGCTCCGGCATGAGAACGCTCATGGCGCCGCTACAGAGAGAGACAATCTCTTCAGCTATCTCAGCCACTTCTACATGGTTCGTAGCCATATCGAAGAGCCCGCTCGAAAGCACCGCGAAGCCAGGATCATGATGATCGTTGATCACCTGCGTAGTGAAGACAAACAGATCCCCAAAGTTGGTTTGTTTGAGGAAGTCCAGGGTGCGGGGCAGACCTCGTACACCGACTTCATACTCGCTCGCGAATTCACTACGTGAGTCCATTTGGCTATTTTGCGGCAGAACTACCACTGTGTCGCGCTCTTCTCAATGAACGCACGCGACGGTCTGCCGATGAATGTCCGTCAGCACCACGAGACCAATCGGAGGAACGTTACCTCGGGTCAGCTACTCGGCGGTATGCTGATGCTGTGGTAATCACCGCATCCTGAAGGTCGGTCCGGAAAAAGCGCGGACCAGGAGAGCAGCACTGAGCCTGAACAACCCATTTTTCGATCGCCCGATATTGAACTCGCCCTACGAGTATCCTTCCCAACACTGGGAGCTGGACAAAGACGGCCAGCCGACGCAGCGAGTACTGGAAGGGCGGCGGCGGGCAGAGTTCATGGCCACCACTCCAAAATCAAGACCTGAAGCCCTCCTCTCGACAATCCGCACTCCCCGGATTGCTCAAAGGCGGCCGATCCCGCGTGGCGCCGTTGCGACTCGACTGCATGAAGTACCTCTACACGCTCGAAGGCCGCGTGCAGACGACGCGCTCAGCCACGACTAGGCGTCGCTAGTACCTGCCGGAAAGAACGATCGGCGCTGTGGCCAAGGGCATAAAGAGCGTCTCTGGGGTGCTTCCAATCCGTGCTCTGGAGCAGGCGCTCGTTCCCATACATTGCCAGGTTCCTATTGCAGCTCAACCTCGTTTGGACCTGCTGACCGCGCGACGCTCTAAACCGCACCCTGTCGCATCTGCTCGGCAAGATGTTCTGCGGCCCGCATGGCAAGCGCAGTGATCGTCATGGTGGGGTTCTGCCAGCCGCCACTCACGAAGCTGCTGCCATCGACCACCACGAGATTGCGGATATCGTGGCTTTGCCCCCATGGGTTCAGCACGCTGGTTTTTGCATCGTTTCCCATGCGACAGGTGCCAAGCTCATGGATGCTGTAGCCCGGCGGATTCGGCTCGTAGTTTTTCGAGAGCACCTCGAAGCCCGCCGACTCCGCCAGTTCGATACTGGTATCCACGGCGTCGCGGGTAAGGTTTTTCTCATTATCCGTGTAACTCGCGGCAATGTGCAGTACCGGGATACCCCACGCATCCACGACGTCCTTGTTGATAGAGACATGGTTCTCATACCGCGGCAGCACCTCGCCCATGATGCCCATGGAGAGCCCGCTGCCATGGTAGCTTGCGAGCTTCTGCTGTAAGTCTGCACCATAGGTTGCGAAGTTGCGCGGATCCATGGCATGCGTGCTGCTGTATACGTTGAGAGCATAGCCGCGGAGGAAGTCCTTCGCGGGCTTGCCGAGGTTGCGAAAGCGCGGAATCAGTGCGCCTCCGTCCATCAATGCATCGGTGGACTTCCCGTTGCGCGCCTCCGGCACAGAGCAGACAATTCCAGCGCCATACACCTGGTCCACGAGGTAGTGGCCCAGCACGCCACTCGAGTTCGCGAGGCCGGAGTTCAACAGCAGCCGCGTACTTTCCAGCGTGCCCGCCGCCAGAACCACCACCCGCGCCTTGACCGACATCTCGCGGCGCGATAGCCGATCCACAAAGTGCACTTCGTTTACGAGCCCGGTGTTGCGGTCGGTCGTAAGTTGGCGCACCACGACGTTCGGAATCGCCTGCAGCTTTCCTGTTCGAACCGCGTCCGGCAGCAGGAGGTTTACCGAGCTTGCCAGGCCGTCGCGGCCCAGCGAACGCCGCTGCCGGCATACCGGGATCGACGCTTTACGCCCGGCGGCGCTCAGGCGCTCCATCGCGCCGCACCATGCGCCATCGTCGGGAACGAAGTTGCCATCGGGATACTGCGGCAGCCCTTCGGTTTTCCCCTGCACGCGGAAGATCTCTTCGACCCGCGCGTAGTACGGCGCGAGATCGGCGAGCGAGATCGGCCAGTCCTCTCCGAAGCCGTCATGCGATTTTGCCTTGAACTCGTAATCGCTAAGGCGAAACGACTGGCGCGACCAGAACAACGAGCGGCCGCCGAAGAGACGCACCCGCACCCAGTTATAGGGCTGGTCGGCAGCGTACGTGTACGGCACCTCCTGCTCGTCTACCCACGTGTTGGCGTTGAACTCGTTGGACTGGAACACGTGCGGCAACCGGCCCGGCTCCTTGAAGCCGCGGTACGGAAGCGAATAGGCAGGCCGCGTTTCGGTGTCCTTTTGGACGTCCACGATCGGTCCTGCGTTCAGCATCAGGCAGGAGATCCCTTGTTCGCACAGCACCTTGGCGGCCATGCCACCGGAATGGCCGGAACCTATGATCAACACGTCTACTTTGCTGTCGGGTTTGCTATCGGGCATAGGCTGCTTCTTCACCAGTCTTGTCAGCAGAGTTAAGAGCGTTGGGCGTGTCAGGCATTGGGAGCAAGGCCTGGCGCCGAAGTGAGTTTTCTGCGCAGGTCCGGGTCAACAGGAAACCAGTACAGGGCCTCGCCCCTGGACTGCGCGTCTGCCGCCTGCGCCCACGCCTGCGAGTTGATGGTGGCCGTGCGAATATCAGCATGCGCAAGATTGATAAAACGTGCGTAGGGTTCGGTAGGTGGATGGTCGGTCATCCACGTGCGCAGCCATGGGCGGATCAGGGTGTCAGCCTCTGCCGGTGCAAGCGCGGCAAATGCTTTGTGAAAATGCTCGTTGGACTCTCGGTCGAGCCGGTCCAGCCCACCCTGAAACAGCTGCTGCCTGTCGAGAGGCGATGCGCCGATGAGGAAGTCGAGAAACTCCGGCGCACCGGCCTCGAGGGCTCCCGGGTACTTGCCCCAGGGCGGCACCAACAGGTCGCAGAGGTGCCGCAGGGTGGCCATCTGCAGCCCGGTAAAGAAGCGCGTCTCGGTGACGGCAACCATGTCAGCCGTGATTTCTCCGAGTGCAGGCGGCTTCAGATTGTCCAGGCCGCTCATCCACGGCACAGGCCCGGGCGCTGGCGGTGCAGGCGTGGGCGCAAGCCCTGTCTGCGGGGGCGTTGCCGGCGCAACCTGGCCGCCGGTTTGCTGCTGCGCCAGCACCACCTTTGAAGAAAGGGATGCAGCCATCATGGCTTTCACAAACTCTCGTCGTTGCACGCGCGCGCCTCGCTTGGACAGAACGGTTAGTAGTTGACCCGGAGAGAAAACTGAAACAGGCGAGGATTGTTCAACTGGCTGCTGATCACCCCGAAGTTGGACGTTCCCTGCGTCAGGCCCGGGTAGCCAAACTGCACGCGGTTGAACAGGTTAAAGGCTTCTGCCCGGAACTGCACGGTGGCCCTGCCATCTTTGGTGATCGGAAAGTTCTTATAAGCAGACGCGTCCCAGTCCGCGATGCCGGGCCCGCGCAGTTGCGGGTCAAGCCTCGGCTCATCGCCGAAGGTAAAGGCAGCAGGTTGCGTAAAGCAGGCCGTGTTGAACCAGTTGTTCAGACGCGCCGTCGCAGGGCCGGTGGTCAATTTTGCGCAGCCGGGCACGTAGTTCGGTCGCGACCCGCCACCGAACGAGTTGGTCAGGTTCTGGTTGGTTCCAAGCCCCAGGGGAAAACCGGACATCAGTGTGGTGACACCGCCAAAGCCCCAGCCGCCGAGGGTATAGTCGACTGCTCGAGGCGCTGCGGCAAGAAACCTGCGCCCGTGGCCGAAAGGCAGGTCGTACACGTAGCTCAGCACAAAGCGCTGCGCGGCGTCGTTGGCGGAGAGCGACTTCTCTGCCTTGAGATTGCGGGGGTCCTGCACGCCGGGCACGGAAGACTCGAGCCACGTGGTGATGGTGTCAGTATCGCTGAGCAGCTTGGACCAGGTGTAGGCAGCGTTGATGGACGCGCCATTGCCGAAGTGTTGCTGCGCCTGCAGCTGCAGCGAGTTGTAGGTGGAGGATGCAAGGTCGGCAGCGCCGCTGGACACGCCGCCGTACTGCGGGAACGGCAACAGCAACTGGCCTGCCGGGATGGTGGGTGCGCCCAGCCCGTACACGGGATTGATGATGCCATAGAAGGGATTAGCCACCTGGTTCACGAGCGCGCTGCCCAGGGCAAGATCCTGGTCGGGCAGCGTATCCATGTTGAGTCCGCTGAAGGGCAGGTGCGTGCCCTTGGCGCCGCCCCACGCGATATCGAGCACAAAGCTGTTTCCTATCTGCTGCTGCACCCCTGCGTTGAACTGCTGCGTGTACGCAAAGGGGTTCTTATTGAAGGCCTCGGTGAGGCCCTCGCCCAGCAGGGTCTGCTGAAAGTTTGCGCTTCTGCCAACGGGGGCCACCAGCCCTTGAGGGAACGGATTATCAATGGTGTTGGCCGGCGTGAGGCCGCCATTGATGGAGGTCACCATGTTCGTGGTGGAAGCGATCACCGGGTCGGAGTAAGGCAGATAGGCAACGTCGTTGGGCAGCCAGAAGATGCCGTAGCCTGCGCTGAACACGGTGTGCGGGGCCGCCTCAAACGCGAGCCCCACGCGGGGTGAAAACTGCAGCAGCGGATTGTCAAAGGGGAAGCGAGAGCTGCGTGTGCTGGAGGCGACAAGGCCTACCTCGCCGGGAAGGGCGGGCAAGCCGGCTGCCTGCAGAACACTGTTGGGCGCGGTGGGATCGAAGTAGCTCTGGCGATCATGCCGCTCGGTGAAGGGCTGTGTATCTTCCCAGCGCACGCCTACGTGCACCGTGAGTTTCGAGCTTGCCTTCCAGTCGTCATTCACAAAGACCGCGGGGTAAAGCTGCTGGGCGGCAATCGGGATCACGCTGGTGGCGCTGCCTCCCGACGCGTAGCCGAGCAGAAACGAAGCGAGGCCGAGACCGCCGGTACCGGTAAGAGGATTGGACGCGGTGAACGAGTTGTTGAACGTGTATCCACCGGCAGAGTTGTTTGTCTGCGCGTAGTTAAAGGTCGCGCGCAGAAACTCGCCCCCGACGCGCAGCGTGTGGTTACCGATGAAGTGCGTGAGGCTGCCGGAAACGCGGTCGTCATCGGTGTGATTGTTGATCGTGCTGTCGGCGCCCTGGCTGTTGAAGATGTTCTGCGGGTCGAAGCCGCTGATCGACATGGTCGGCGGCCCCGGGAACTGGATCTGCGACTGCAGCGCAGCGGGCTGGCCGATGCTGGTGACATTGAACGTGCTTAGGAATGCCGCCCGCGTGTACACGAAGCGCAGGTAACTGACGCGGAGATCCAGGATAGTTTTGCTGCTGAACGCGTAGTCATCGGCGAGCACAAAGCTGTTGGTGTTGAACAACTCACCGCAACGGTCTTCGCAGATGCCATTGAAGGCCACGGTGGGCAGGTTGTTGTTTTCCCAGTAGCTGTAGCGCGCGCTGATGTGCTGCTTCTCCGAAAGGTTCTCGTCGATATGCACGACGGTCTCGTAGTTGTTGCCGCCGCTGCTGCCGGTGGTGGTGTAGTTTGTGTTGCCGGGCGCTGCACCCGCGATGTTGGGCTGCGGAAAGAACGTATTGAGATATGCGAGCGATGTGGCATTGAGCCGGCTGGCCGGAATCACTCCATTGGCAAAAGCGGTTCGGTCGTACTGGCTTTGCGCGGGCGTGCAGGCGGGGCCGCCGGCGACGCCGCAGGTCGAGAGCGGATCAAAGATCGCGGTGTTCAGGTCGGACAGGTCACCCGTACGCTCGGCAGCGGTAGGCACGATGGTGGTGTAGGTGACACCCTGCCGCAGGCCGAAGCCTTCCCAGTTGACGAAGAAGAAGGTCTTGCCGCGGCCATCATAGAGATGCGGAATCAGTACAGGGCCTCCCACGTTGAAGCCGTACTGGTTCTGCGTGAACGCAGGCTTGGGCAAACCTGCATTGTTGCCGTAATAGGTGTTGGCATCGAGCACCTTGTTGCGGATGTACTCCCACACGCTGCCGTGCAGCTGGTTTGTGCCGGACTTGGTGCGGAACTGCACCGCGCCGCCGGCGAGCCGCCCGTAGTCCGGCGTGAGGTTGTTGGTTTCCACCTTGAACTCCTGGAGCGAGTCCTGCGTGGGGATCAGCGATGTCAGGTTGATGTACTCGGTGTTGACCGGTGCGCCGTCAAGATAGGTGACGCTCTGGTTGGCGAAGCCGCCGCCAATCTGGTAATTGCCCCAGCCGAACGGGTTGGCACCGTTGGGGTTCTGCTCGGACTGCCCCTGCGGCACAACCGAGGGCGCAAGCGCCACCAGCGCCATGGGGTTGCGGCCGTTGAGCGGAATTTCATTGGTCTCCCTTTGATCGATCACGGCGCCGAGTGAAACCGATTCGGCCTGGATCAGCGGCGTGCTGCCTGTGACCACAACCTTCTCGGCGTCGCTGCCGACCTCGAGCGTCAGGTTTACCTCGAGGGTCGAGTCAACCTGCAACACCACCGGCTCGCGGGTGAGTTGCTTATAGCCTGTGCGCTGCACGGAGATACGGTAGTTGCCGGGCGCCAGGTTCGGCTCTTCATAAAATCCGGATGCATTGGTCTGCACCACCCGCGTGTCCGTGGTGCCCAGGTTGGTGACGGTGACGGGAGCATTTGCAACGACGCCACCCGACTGGTCGGTAAGTGTGCCGTTGATGGTGCCGTTCGTCGCCTGCGCGCGCGCGGCTGCGCCAGGCATCAAGACCAGGCTGAGCAGGAGGCTCACCAGCAGCAGGTGCATGCGATGACGAGGTGCAAGCGAAGAGAACGGGATGACGGAAAGAGCGAACAGCGTGGATGGTTTCAAAGTGAACCCCCGCCCTGAACATTCAATCGTCAAGCCAGCAAGGTTTCTGCGTCTTGGAGCCTGGATTTCAGGGGGCGATCCGGCTCGGCAAACGAATCTACGCACCCCTTCTTGCCGCTGTCAAGGACAAGTGCAGTCGCTGTATCAAGCGGTTCGCCTGGCGAAAACGCACCTGCTCTCGTCCAAGGGCAAGCATCGCGAGACGCATAAGGAGGCTCAATGCAAAGCACAGAAGTGCGACGGCTTTGGAGCAGCAGCGCGTCACCTGCCGCATGTTCTGGCAGGCGGTGTTCCGGGAGGGGAGACGGGATGCGTCCTCGAGCAGAATGGCGCAAGGCGCAGGCTTGCAGCAACTGCCGCTGCCAGGATTCGGGGAGGTCAGCATGGACCGGCGGTGCTATGGACGCGGTCGCGTATGGAGCAGCCAGGCGTACGCTGCTTAGTTCGCCAACGCCAGCCCTGCCACCAGAGTGGAGGCCTTCTCGAGCATTTGCTTCCACCCTTAACCCTGAGCGACTATGGTGTGCGCGTTCCGTCAGACAGGTAGCGGAACTTCGCAGCTTCTGCAAGTAACCGGTGAGCCCAGCCCGTTAGCTCCTGGTCATCATGGAACACCCTTCGGGGATGGTAGCTGTTGGCTCGAACCGGAGCGAAACAGCGTTCAACAAATCGTTGTGACGAAGAACTGATTGGTCGAGAACTACGAGTTGCAATGACTCCAAGAAGATGAGCGATCAGAGAGCCTGTTCGCTGTACCTGGGCTCGCCTCTCGTGCTTCTTTCTAAGTCGAGCAATTCCCTCGACCATGTTTGACAAGTCGTGTCAGCCCGGAACAGGTACTTGAGCGAGAACCAATACGCTGTGTTGCGTGTGATCACTCACCGTGACGCGGCGCCGATCCGCGTCACGGCGCATGCGGCGCCGCCGGCAAGGCTGTCGAGGGCACACACGAAGGCTGGAGCCTGGCAAGCGGTCGCTGATCTACAATCGAAGCCCGTGAGCAGAGGAATCAGCAAGCCGCCCGGTATCAAAGAGATTGCGTTTGCCCTTAGCCTCTCCATCGGTACGGTGGACCGAGCTCTGCATGGGCGGGCAGGCATCAATGCGGCGACAAAAGCCCGCATCCTGGAAGCTGCCGCTGCCATGGAGTACCGGCCGAACCTGGCCGCACGGCAATTGAAGTTGAACCGGCATTTACAGGTCGGCATCTATCTGCCACAGCACATCCGCTCCTTTTTCGAGCCGCTGCGCGAAGGCATCCGCGCGGCCGCAGCAGCAGTGCACGGCATCCAGGTCAAGCTCACGTTCCATGACTATCCGCGTCTCGGCAGCTCCGACCTGGCGGTCATGAAGGGCGACGCTGCCGCTCACTATGACGCAGTGATCCTTTCCCCGGGCAATCCCAAAAAGATCGCGGCCGCCCTGAAGCGCCTGGCGCAGCAGAACACTGCGGTGGTCTGCGTGGCAACGGACGCCCCGGACAGCCCGCGCATCGCATCGGTAGCCATCGACGCCAGGATGAGCGGAGGTCTTGCGGCAGAGCTGTTGGGGTGCACGCTTCCAGGCCCCGGCTCGGTCGCGGTGCTTACCGGCGACCTGCAGACAGAGGATCACCTGCTCAAGCAGCGTGGCTTCGAGGCCACCTGCGCGGCGCTTCACCCCAGCCTGAAGCTGCTGCCGGCGGTGCAGACACATGATCAACCCCGCGAGGCGTACCAGGCCACGCTCAGGCTGATGCGAAAGCGACCTCGTCCAGGAGGACTCTATGTCAGCACGGCGAACAGCCTTCCGGTTCTTGAGGCGCTTCGCGAAGCCGGACTGCTCGGCAAGATACAGATCGTGACTACGGACCTGTACGGAGAGCTGGTTCCGTTCCTCAGGAGTGGCGACGTGCTGGCGACGCTGGATCAACGGCCGTTCATGCAGGGCAAGGCAGCCTTCGAGGCAGTGGCGGCCTTTCTGCTGCGTGCCGAAACCCCGCCGGCGCCCACCCGCCTTGCACCCCACATCATCATGCGCAGCAATCTCCCGCTCTCCCGGGATGAACCCACGATGCACGATGACTTCGAGTCGTGAATCACTTGACAAGGCTGGAAGGATCGCCGAGCATCGTGGACGTTAACGGAGAATCCTCTTAACGTCCGCACGCCGCATCGCGCACCACAGAAGTGCGGCAGACGGCCCACGATCGGAGTGGCTGCCATGAGAACTCGGATGCTTCCTGAAATCCTTCCAGAAGTGCATCCATGACGGACGCAGCGGATCGCGCCGCGTCCAGGCTCGTTCTGCCCGAGGCTCCCTCTGCCGAGGGCGGCCCCGTCAAGGCGTGGCACGAAGCCGTGAGCATGTTGAGCTACCTGCCGGCCGCTCCGGATCGCAATCCTCTCTTTCTCGACAAGCGGGTTTACCAGGGCAGCAGTGGGCGGCTTTATCCTCTGCCGTGTATCGATCGCATTGCCTCCGAGCCGGTCATGAAGAGCTGGAACGCAGTGCATCTCGAGAATGCATTCCTCCGCATCATGATCCTTCCGGAGATTGGAGGGCGCCTCCATGTTGGGCTCGATAAGCGGAATGGCTACGACTTCTTCTACCGCCAGGATGTGATCAAGCCGGCCCTGGTCGGGCTTGCCGGGCCATGGATCTCGGGCGGCGTCGAGTTCAACTGGCCCCAGCATCATCGACCGGCAACCTTCATGCCGGTCGAGATCGAGATCGAGCGCGAGGCCGGGGGAGTAGTTACCGTCTGGTGCGGCGACCACGATCCCATGCAGAGGATGAAGGGCATGCACGGCGTGCGCCTTCACCCGGATCGCGCCATGCTTGAGCTACGCGTGCGCCTGTACAACCGAACAGAAACAACGCAGACGTTTCTCTGGTGGGCCAACGTAGCCGCGCGGGTTCACGAACAGTATCAATCGTTCTTCCCGCCCGATGTCCGGTTTGTGGCGGACCATGCGAAGCGTGCCGTCACGAGCTTTCCCCTGAGTGACCGCTCCTACTACGGCGTGGACTATCCAGGACGCGCCGCAGAAGGCGTTCCCACGCGCGAGCAGCCTGCCTCTTTTGTTCCAGACGGTTCGTACGCCGCCAATGACCTTAGCTGGTACGCAAACATTCCGGTGCCTACGAGTTACATGATCACCGGCACCGCCTTTGACTTTTTTGGCGGCTACGACCATGCGGCGCACGCCGGCTTCGTTCACGTTGCAGACCACCACGTAGCGCCCGGCAAGAAGCAGTGGACCTGGGGCAATCACGAATTCGGCTACGCCTGGGATCGCAGCCTTACTGACCACGGAGGACCGTACATCGAGCTGATGGCGGGCGTGTACACCGACAACCAGCCGGACTTCTCCTACCTGGCGCCTGGCGAGACCAAGGTCTTCAGCCAGTTCTGGTATCCGTTGGCAGGCCTGGGCATCCCGCAGGCTGCGAGCCTTGACGCTGCCTTGCATGTGGAGACGAGGAACGGCTGCCTGCTGCTGCGCATTGCAGTGACACGCCGGGTCGAGGGTGCCACGCTGCATGTCGAAGCAGGTGGACACGAGATGTTCGTCTCCGGCCCGCTCACACTGGACCCGTCAGAGTTACAAAACCTGAGCATCCCCGAGGTGCGCAACACGTCTGGGCTGACAGTGACACTACGCGGGCCCGGCGGGCCTCTGCTTCGCTACCATGTCGAGCAGCCGAAGGAGCAGCAAGAGCCGGAACCTGCTACTGAACCACCCTTGCCCGCCGAGATGGATTCTGTCGAGCAGCTTTACCTCACCGGCCTGCACCTGGAACTGTACCGCCACGCGACGCGTTCCCCCGAGGCGTACTGGCTTGAGGCCCTTCGGCGCGACCCGCAGGAGAGCCGCACCAACACCGCCATGGGTCGCTGGCGCCTGAAGCATGGCCAGCTCGAGGCAGCGGTCCACCACTTTCGCCGTGCCATCGCGCGTCTGACGGAGCGCCACCCCAACCCTGCCGATGGTGAGCCTTTCTACTACCTGGGCCTGGCGCTGCGCGCGCTCGGTGAGCCAGAGAATGCTTACAACGCGTTTTACAAGGCAACCTGGGTAGCAGCCTGGTGTGGGCCGGCATACCACGCCCTCGGCGAACGGGATTGTGCGCGCGGCGATTGGGAACGGGCACGCGATCATCTCCAGCGATCGCTGGGAGCCAACGCCGATAACAACAACGCTTTGTCTCTTCTGGTCGTTGCGCTGCGGCGCCTTCAGCGATCAGCCGAAGCCGCGATGCTTCTAAGTGAGGCGCTGGAGCGCGACCCGCTCGATGTCTGGTTTCGCTACCTGCAGGCTGAGACGATCCCCGAGTCGTCGCAGGCAGCCATCGATCTTGCCCTGGACATGCAGCGCGCCGGCCTCCTGGGTGAGGCGAAGCAACTATTCGAAGCGGTTGCCGGCAGAGTCGCCGATAGCTCCTCGCCTATGGCCTTGTATCTGCTTGCATGGATGCATGAGCAGGACGGCAAGGCGGACCTTGCCGCGCAGGCGGGAAGACGAGCGGCCACGCTGCCCCCGGACTATGTATTTCCGAGCCGCTTGGACGAGATGATTGCGCTCAAGGCAGCTTGCCTGCGCAATGCGCAGGATGCCAGGGCTCCCTACTATCTTGGGAACTATCTCTACGATCGGAAGCGACCGACCGAGGCGATCGAAGCCTGGGAACGTGCCACCCGGCTCGATCCTTCCTTTCCCACAGCCTGGCGGAACCTGGGCATTGCGTGCTTCAACACGCTCCACGATGAGCCAGGAGCACTGGAGGCGTATGAGCGCGCACTTCAGGCCGACCCTGCGGATGCGCGCATCCTCTATGAGCGCGACCAGCTCTGGAAGCGCACAGGTGTCCCGGCAAGGGATCGCCTCGCTGAGCTGGACCGCTTTCCCGAGCTGACCGCAAGCCGCGATGATCTAAGTGTCGAGCGCGCCACGTTGTTGAACCAGATGGGGCGCGTCAGTGAGGCATTGCAGCTTCTGCTCTCGCGGCCTTTTCAGCCCTGGGAGGGTGGAGAGGGGCTGGTGCTGGCGCAATTCGTACGCAGCCACCTGGTACTTGGTCGGCAGTCGCTTGCCGAGGGCAAGCCGGAAGCAGCAGCGGCTCTGTTCCATGCGGCCTTGCGCCCTCCCCAAAACCTGAGTGAAGCATGGCATCTGCTTGCCAACCAGAGTCAGGTCTTCTACTGGATCGGCATAGCGTCGCGCGCCTCGGGGCAGGAAGCAAAAGCCCGCGAGGCTCTTCTCCTGGCGGCAGGGCAGCGCGGCGATTTCCAGCAGATGAGCGTGCAGGCCGTTTCAGAAATGACGTACTGGTCAGCGCTCGCCTTGAGAGAACTCGGGGAAGAGCAGGCAGCAGCGGAGCTGTTCATGCAGATCCTGCACTATGCGGAGGAGCAGGAAGCGGCACCGGCAGTGATCGATTACTTCGCGACCTCGTTGCCGACGATGCTCCTTTTCGAAGAAGACCTCGGGGAAACGAAGAAGACGCGAGCACTCCTGCTTCGGGGGCAGGCGCTGCTCGGGCTTGGACGCCACGCTGAAGCCCGTGCACAACTCCAGGAGTTTCTGCAGCGCAATCCGAACGACATGGATGCCACGGAGCTTGATGCGGAAGCTGCCCGGCATGGCGCCTCATGCTGACCGGAGCGCCCGCGTCGCAGCAGGGAACCGAGCAGGTAGCCCCTGAGATCCAGGGCGCGTATGTCTGGGGCATCGCTGCCGTAGCCGCGATCGGCGGCTTTCTGTTCGGCGACGACTGGGTCGTGATCGGCGGAGCGAGGCCCTTCTACGAACGCTACTTTGGGCTGCAAAGCGCGGCACAGGTGGGCTGGGCGAACAGTTGTGCGCTGATCGGATGCTTTGCGGGCGCACTGGTTGCTGGACTGCTGGCACGCCGTTTCGGGCGCAGGCCCGTCCTGCTTCTCTCCGCCTTCCTGTTCGCGTTTTCCTCCATCCTGACGGGCTGGTCTTCGAGCTTCGAGAGCTTCGTCTTCTGGCGCATCGCCGGGGGAGCGGCCATTGGACTTACCTCGAATATTTCGCCTGTCTACATAGCCGAGGTAAGCCCGGCACAGTGGCGCGGGCGGCTGATCGCGCTCAATCAACTCGCCCTTGTCACCGGGATCCTCGCGGCGCAGATCATCAACTGGCAGGTTGCCAGGCCTGTTCCGTCACACCTCACGGCGGCAGCAATCCTCGCGAGCTGGAATGTTCAAGTGGGCTGGCGATGGATGTTCACCGTGGTTGCCGCGCCGGCAGTAGCATTCTTTTGCCTCTGCTTCGCAATTCCTGAGAGCCCGCGCTGGCTTGTTCTTAAAGGCAGAGAGGTGCAGGCGCGGCGGGTGCTTGCGAGGATTGGCGGCCCGGCATATGCAGACGCCGAGATAGAAGCGATCCGCGCGACCACCTTGCGCAAGGGCGTGCTGCCATGGCGTGAGTTGGGAAAGCCAGGACTCCGCGGCCTTCTTCTGCTCGGTGTTGCACTTGCTGTTCTGCAGCAGTGGAGCGGCATCAACATACTCTTCAACTATGCGCAGGAGGTCTTTGCAGGCGCGGGGTATGGAACCAGCGACATTCTTTTCAACATCGTGATCACGGGTTCCATCAACTTCGTCTTTACGTTGCTGGCGATGTTGATTGTGGACCGCGTTGGCCGCCGCACGTTGATGATCGCCGGATGCGTCGGGGTAGGACTCGCGCATCTCGCCTCAAGCGCTGCGTACCATGCCGGGCTGCATGGCCGCGGTGTTCTGTTGCTCACCTTCGCTGCAATTGCGATCTATGCCGTGACGCTCGCGCCCGTCACCTGGATCATCATCGCTGAGCTCTTCCCGAATCGTGTGCGCGAGACCGCCGTTTCCATCGCTGTGGGTGCTCTCTGGGCTTCGTCTTTTGCGCTGACCTACTCGTTCCCCCTGCTCCAGGCCGCCTTGCATATGACTGGTGTCTTTGTGCTCTACGGCAGCATCTGCCTCGCCGGCGCATGGATGGTCAAAGCCTTTGTGCCGGAGACGCGCGGACGAAGCCTGGAAAGCATGGATGCTCACGCGCCTGTACCGGATGAGGAAATCACGCATCATCCGCGCTCCGGAACACGCACCTGAGCATCGCACCGCTCGCCCTCATGGCCTAGACAAGCCATCGACGGAACATACTTCGGCCGATGTGCTGGCTAAGTGCATCCCTGGTGGCGTGCGCCTTCGCCGTTGCATCCCCGGGATCAGCGCGCAAGGAAGCCCGACGTCAGGCGACTAATTAACGCGCCCGAACTCATCCAACAGCGGAATGCGGGTCTGCATCGGCGGTGGGCTCCGGAGTGCGCGGTCGCCGTATACAGGCCTGCTCTTGATCTACTCAGTGCGGGCTATCCTAGTGCGAAATCTTGAACTTGCCTTTGACTCTGCTTTCCATTCCCGAAGCTCATGGACTTCCTAAGCCGCAGGCCGGTTTTCACCAACACTGGCTCGTCATTCCTTGATGTTGTTCTGCTTAGCACAAGCGAAGTCGAACCTTCGCAACGCGGACTGATCCCGCACCCATCCTGCATCCGCACCTTGGCCACCATCTCCTGCGCACCATCGCTTTCCAGGAAGCCAGTCCAATCTCACCAGGAGCTTCCATAAACAGAAGCTCCTATTGGGAAGCGCTTGGGAGACGCGCAGCAGGTACACGCAGGCGCGAGGCATGGACTCCCGTCCACGCCCACTTGACGCCTTTATCGTCCGCCGGTTTTCAGCGCCTGGCCCAGCGGCGCAGCCTTGGCCGCCGGCAGCGCCACGCCCAGGATCTGTGCCAGCGTGGGCGCCACCTGCAGGTTGGTGATCCTGCCCAGGTTCACCCCCGCACGCACCTGCGCGCCGGAAAGAATCAGCAGTGCGTTCATGTCGGGGTCCGTGTTGAGGTAGCCATGCTGGCCACGAGGCGCGCCGTCCTGCTCCACCGGCAGTGCCGCATCGTCGCCAAACGCGTAGTCCGGGCGCGCCGCGAGATACAGGTCCGGCGCCTGGTCGGTGGCAGCCAGCAATGGAATGCCAATCTGCTGCGCCTCGGCGTTGCTGTACACCGCTTCGATCCCCGGCACGGCGCTGAACGCACTCCGCAGCCTGGGGAGCAGGGACGCTTTCTGCGCAGGGTCGCGGATAAACACCTCCGCCGCTCCACCTTCCGCCTTGACCCACACATTGCCATGCACCGTGCCATGCTCGTTCTGCAACAAACCTTGTTGCAGAAGCACCGCGTTCGGCCGGAGCGTGTGCGTGTACGACGCGAAGCCATGGTCCGAAGCCAGCACAAACGTCGTCCGGTCGAGCACCCCCGCCTCGCGCGCGGCATCCACCACGCGGCGTATGCACGCATCGGCATACGCGTACGCCGCGAACGCAGCCGGCGTCAGCGGCCCGTACTCATGCTGCAGGCTGTCGGTTTCAAGCAGGTGCAGCAGCAGCAGGTTGGGCGTATGCCGCGTCAAAATGTCCACCGCCGCTTCCGTCCATACCTGGTCACGCCATGCCGCGGAGCTGTCCTCGCTGAACCCGGCAATCTGCTCGCGCGTGACGAGGTGCGCAGCGATCAGCTCCTTTGCGATCGGGCCATCCGGTTCAGGCTTCTCACCGAACTGCCACTGCACCCCGGCCGCCCCGTAGATCGCCACCCAGTCCACCTGCCCGGTCGTCATGCCCTGCTTGGCCAGTGCTTCGTACAGCGTTTCGGCATGCACCAGCTCGGCCTTGGGTACCCACGGCTCCACCACGGGCGCGGTGCCATCCGCCGGGAACCGGATCAGCCCATTCGCCATCACGTGATGCGTCGCGGCATTGACGCCGGTAATCAGCGCCGTGTGGTTCGGCCACGTCACGGTAGGGTTGATCGGCTGCATCGCCTCGGCATGCGCGCCCTGCGCCTCCAGCATGCGCAGCGTGGGCATCGGCAGGCGCGGGTCCGCCAGCGCCCGCGCCGGAAAGCCGTCAATCGTGATCAGCACAACGATGGGCCCGGCGTGCGCGGCCTTGCCATCGTTGGCTGGCATCGCTGACGGTATAGTCTGGGCCGGGCACAGTGGCAGAAGCAGCGAGCCCAACACGGCAGCGGCAAAGGGGGCAGCGGTAAAGCGTGCAGTGCAGAAAGGTGGCATGTGTCTCCAGGTGTCTTCAAGGCAGCCATCCCTCCGGACCGGCTGCCTTCGACGTTTGTAAAAGAGTAGCCCGCCACCAGGCCACGCAGCATGAAGCTCGGATGTAGAAGCGGTTTCAGCCGTCCGGGAACTGCCGCGTCGACTGCAAAACAGCGCAGGCAGGAAGCACCGGCCGCACTCGTCTACCCCCGGCTGCCAACCCAAACAGCTTCGCTCCCGGCATCCGCGCAGAGCCGCCACGCTTATGCCAGGAAGGCAGTTCGACGCGTGGCCTCAGCGCGCCCCGCGCTGTGCCTCGTAGACCTTCAACTGCACAAACGCCGCGCGCACCAGCGGCGCCTCCACCGCGCCCGCTCGCTCCAGCAGGTCCCCGAGAATCGGGTCTGCCTCCACCGGCGCACCCTTGGTCATGTCGCGATACATCGACGACGTCAGCGCCGACCCGACCTCGCACACGCGCTGCATATGCCCGCCGAGCATCGCCGCGTCCGCCGGGTAGCCATTCGCCGCCGCGATCTGCACGCACTCCTGCACAATCGCCCGCGCTGTCTCCGGCCCGTACGGCACCGCCGCTGCATCGCCTACCGAGCCCCGCGCCAGCACGCAGATCGTGCCCAGGCTCGCCAGGATCCACCACTTCTGCCACATCGCCGCCAGCACATCGTCCACATGCTTCAGCACAAATCCGGGCACCGTAAGCTCCTCGGCGATCCACTCAAGCCGCGTCCGCTCTGCCGCCCCTTGCTCCCACCCCGGCAACGCCCCAAAGCAAAGCTCACCCAGGGTCGTCCGCTGCTCCACGTAACCCTCCGCGTCCAGGTCCGCCACGACCCGGCACGTGCCACCCAGCACCCGCCCCACGCCAAAGCGCGCGCGCAGCGCATCCAGGTGCCGCATCCCGTTCAGCATCGGCACAATCAGCGTCTGCTCGCCCACCGCCGGTGCAAAGTCTTCCATCGCGGCGTCGAGCGAGTACGCCTTGGTGCTCACCAGCACCACGTCAAAGCCGCCATCCGGCTCCGCGCGCAGCTGTTCGGCCGCGATCAGCTGCGGTTTCACGCGCGCATCTCCATGCGGGCTCCGGATGCAGAGGCCATCCCGCCGCAACTGCTCGGCCCGCTGTCCCCGCACCAGGAACGTGATGTCCCGCCCAGCCTCGGCCAGTCGCCCGCCAAACAATCCGCCGGTCGCCCCGGCGCCCACCATCAGCAAGCGTGGCTGCATCACGCGCGCCCCGCAAACTCCCGCGTCTCGGTTGTGACCTTGAGCCGCTCGCCTTCCTTGATAAAGAACGGCACGCGAATCTCCAGCCCCGTTTCCATCACCGCAGCCTTGGTCACGCCGCCGCTCGCCGTGTCGCCCTTCACCCCGGGTTCCGTCGACCGCACCGCCAGCTCCACCTGCGCCGGCAGCGTCAGCCCAATCGGGTTGCCGTTGAACAGGTCGATCTGGATCGCCAGCCCTTCCACCATCAGCTCCAGCGCGTCGTCCACCATCGCCTCGCCCAGCTGCAGCGTCTCGAAGCTTTCCTGGTCCAGAAAGTACGAGCCGTCCCCATCGCTGTACAGGTACGTCGCCGGAATCGTCTGCAGGTCCGGTTCCTTGAACTTGTCACTCGCCTTGAACGTCTTGTCGAACACCGCGCGCGTCAGCATGTTGCGCATCCGCAACCGCACCAGCGTTTGCCCGCCGCGCGCCGTGGGGCTCGAAATATCGGCGTCCAGGCAGTAGTAGGGCACACCCTCAAGCTCAAACGTCGTCTTGCGTTTCACATCAATTGCATCGATCAAAGCAGCCATATGCCCTCAGAATACAAGCCCCGGTTGCCGTATTCCAGCAGCCCCCGCGCGTCATGCAAAAGCTCGCCCACCGCATGCCTCCGCGCGATGCCACCTCAATGCGTTGCGGGCACACCGCTCTCCTGCGAGGCAGTCGAGACTGCCGCCGCATGCCGCAACGTCGCCGCCATCAGGTGGCGTGGCACTCCATTCGCAGCCGGGGTCTGCTCCACAAACTTTCTCGCCGAAGCATCCTGCTCAAGATAGTCCTCCAGGAACGCCAGCACGTACCGCGCCATCCATCCATAACTCACCGCTCCCTCGGCGAGCGAGTAATCCGCCGGCACAAACCGCAGCCCTTCCCGCCGAAACCGCTCGCTCCGCTGGTACAGCGAGGAGAACTGGATATGCGAAACCCCTAGCAGTTGCACATGCACGAGGTCGCCATGCGTCCACGCGTTCAGCACGTTGGGCACGGCGCTGCACTGGGCATGGTCCTGGTGCTGCGCGTCCCAGCTTTCCAGCGACTCCTCCGCACGGCTCACCACCAGCAGCGGGATCCGCATCTGTTCCAGGCGCACCTCGCCGCTTTGCTGCACCAGTTCCGGCGAGTAGCGGAATGATCCATCCAGCGACACCAGCGCACCAATCCGCCTGTCGCGCGCTGCCGCAAACAGCGCCGCCATGCCGCCCCAGCTGTAACCCATCACCGCGACCCTGTGCGCGTCCGCCACGGGCAGCGTCGCCGCAAAGCCCAGCAGGAACGAGATATCCTCGGCCTCCGCAACGGCCCCGGCCACGTCCAGCGTCATCCGTCGCGACCCCGCGCCCATGCTCGGGCTTGCCAGCACCACAAAGCCATGGCTCGCGAGATACTCGCACAGCTCGATGTTCTCCGTCGCAGGGGCATCCACGCTCGGCGCATAGATCACCACGGGAAAGCGCCCCGTCTGCATTGCCGCGTCCCGCACCGCCCACGTGTGCTGCGCCGTGGTGCCCTGCATATACTCCGCCACAAACCGCTGTGACGCACCGTCGTCCACGGGCCCTGCGAAGCTTGTCTCCGTTTTGACCAGCGCGCCGTAATCGCCAAGCTGCATCGTCGGGCTGCTCGACGGCTGTGCCGGGTACCAGGCGAGGGTCTGCAGCGGGCGAGTGCCTTGTTGCGTCGAAGCGCCTGCTGCGGTCTGCCCTTCGCTCGCAAACCGGCGCGAGGCATCGCGCTGCTCCACCACCCGCAGTCCCACCGCGTACTCTCCCGGCTTCTCAGCGAACGCAAAATGGAACACAGCGGCATCCTGCGCCAGGCCGGTGTCTGCCCACACACACCACGCCACGAGATACAGGAGCAAGCGCACCATCGGAGCACCCCCATTTCGCACCGCCACTTTAGCACTCCGAAGGCAGAAGCAGCCCGGGTCGCCCGCATACAGCAACGCCAGCCGCACAACATCTCGCAGGAAATCTGCCGACCCTCCCGGCAACACTTGGTATGCTCGCGACACCGTTCCCCCGCGAGGTCCCAAAGAAATGTCGTCGCTGCGCCGCGTTTGCCTGTTCCTCCTGCTCCTTGCCGCTTCCCACGCCTTCGCGCTCGACAGCGTTCCCAAGGCCGAGTACCACGCTCGCCGCGTCCAGCTTGCCGAGGCACTCAAGGGCTCCAGCCTGCTCACCTTCGGCCGACCCGAGGCGCCCGAGGAGTACCAGCAGTGGCGCCAGCAGGACGACTTCTACTACCTCACCGGCTGGAACGAACCCGGCGCCGCCCTGCTGATCGTGCCCGCCCGCCCGGCGCGTCCGCCGGCCACGCTCACCTCTGCCGGCATCCCCGCTACGCCCTACCGCGAGATCCTGTTCCTGCCCGAGCGGAACCTCCGCCTGGAGCTTTACACCGGCGTCAAGCTCGACGCCAACACCCCCAACGCCGCTGCCATCGCCGGCTTCGACGAAGTGCGCCAGCTCAAAGACCTGCCCTCCGTGCTGGTCAGCCTCAAGGACTCGGGCCCGCTCGTGAGCGATGATGGCGACACCCGCGCCGAGGCCGCTCAGGTTCTTTTCGGTGCCACGCTCGGACGCGCCGAAGCCGCCCCGCAGACGCAGCCTATCCTTGGCTACACTACGAAACTGCGCCTGTACAAGAGCCCCGCGGAAGCAGAGCTGTTGAAGAAGGCTGCCGCCGCCTCCGTGGACGCGCAGCTCGCCATGATGCAGAATACCCACGACGGCCAGCGCGAGCGCACGCTCTCCGGTATCCTCGACCTCCACTTCAAAGAAGGTGGCTGCGAGCGCCCTGCCTATCCTTCGATCGTCGGCTCCGGCATCCACTCCACCGAGCTGCACTACTCCGACGACGCCGACACGCTCCACGCAGGCGATCTCCTGCTCGTCGACGCCGCCTGCGAGTACTCCATGTACGCCATGGACCTGACGCGCACCGTGCCCGTCAACGGCCACTTCACGCCGCGCCAGCGCGAGATCTACAACATCGTCCTCGGGGCGCAGCAGGCCGCCATCAACAGCTTCAACGCCACAAAGAGCAACGCCAAACGCCGCTCCACCAGCGATCCTGACTCTCTCGACTACGTCGCCGCGCAGTACATCAGCACCCACGGCAAAGACCTTCACGGCGAGTCACTCGGCAAGTACTTCATCCACGGCGTCGGCCACGCGGTCGGCATCAACGTGCACGACCCGCAGCAGTCCGACAACGTCTGGGGTCCCGGCACCGTGTTCACCATCGAGCCCGGCATTTACATCCCCGAGGAGCGCATCGGCGTGCGCATCGAAGACACCTTCTACGTAGACCCCGCGGGCAAGCTTGTCTGCCTCACCTGCGCGCTGCCCCGCTCCGCCGAAGCTGTCGAGGCCATCGTGCAGAAGGGAGCGGCTCCAGCTGGCTCTCCAAGCCGATCAATCAAGGCAGGTCGCTAGGTGAGAGGCGCGGGCGCGAAGCATTCAGCGCGCCCGCGCCTCTCGCCCCATCACAACCCAGCCTTGCCCTGCGCAAACACCGGCAACGTGAACCGGAACACCGCGCCCTGCTCGCCTGTTCCCGCCGCCACCTCAATCCGCCCTCCATGCGCTTCCACAATCGAGCGCGCAATCGCCAGGCCCATGCCCGTCCCTGCCACCCGCCCTGCACTCTGCCGCCCCCGGTAAAACTTCTCAAGCACCAGGCCCCGCTCTGCCTCGGGCACGCCCGGCCCCTGGTCACGCACACTGCACCGCACAAATTCCAGCCCATGCGTACCGTTCCGGCTGGCCGCCTCAGCCCCGACGACTTCCGCCGCAATCTCGATCGCAGTGCCTGCCGGCGCATACTTTGCTGCATTCTCCAGCAGGTTGCCCAGCAGCTTGGCCACCCACACCGCGTCGCACCGCACCGGCGGCAGTTTCGCCGGCAGCCGCAGCACCACGCGGTGCGCGCGCAGCACGGCCTCGCCTTGCTCCACCGCATCCCGCACCAGCTCGCGCAGGTCTTCGGCGGCAAAGCTTAGTCGCACTTCCGGCGTGTCCAGTTGCGCCATCTCCACTGCCTGCTGCACCAGGCGGTTCAACCGGTCGCTCTCCTCGTCCACCACGCTCAGCAGTTCCACCGCGACCGCGCGCGGCATCTCGCTCGCCAGCAGCGTGCTCGCCGCCGCCTTGATCGCCGTTAACGGCGTGCGCAGCTCATGCGTCACGGCGTCCAGCATCAGCGAGCGCAGCCGCTCACTTTCGCGCGCACCCTCCGCCCGCGCCGCCTGCTCCACCGCATGCGCTTTCTCGAGCGAGATCGCCACCAGCCCGCCCAGCGCCTCCAGCCCTGCCGCCGAAAGCCGCACCCCCTGCACCACCAGCACCCCGCGCGGTCGCGCCCCCGTGCGCAGCGGGATCACCGAACTCTCCGCCCCATTGCCCCCACCCGGCAGCGTCTCGATCCCGCTCCGCTGCGCCAGTTGCTCCAGCCGCGCATCCGAAAGCTGGTCTGCAACCTGGTCCGCGTTCCCACCGCCCCTCGAACCGTCCCGCAAGCCGCTTACCGCCACCCCGGCCTCGTACCGCCCCCCGCCGTCCAGCAGGTACAACACCACCGCCGCTGCCCCGGTCGTCCGCGCCACCGAAGCCGGCACTTCCTTTGCCAGCTCCAGCACCTCGGCCGTCTGCAGCAGCTCGCGGCTCATCCCGTACAGCACCTCGAGCTCGCCCTGCCGTTCGCGCGCCCGCCGCGACTCCGCCCGGCTCCGCTCCGACAGCCGGCTCGCCAGCACCGACGTGATCAGGAACACCAGCAAAGCCACCAGGTTCTGCGGGTCCGAGACCGTCAGCGTCCCCACCGGCGGCAGAAAAAAGAAGTTGTAGCAGACCGCCGCAGCCACTGAGCAGGCAATCGCCATGCCCAGCCCCCAGTACGCCGCCACAAACAGCACCACGAGCAGCAGCGTCAGCGCGACCGTGGCCTGGTTTACATGCACCACCAGCCGGTACGCCGCCACCACCGCTGCCAGCGCCGCCACGACGCCCAGCCCTCGCCCTGCCCACTGCTTCTGCACTTTCGGCATTCTACGTCGCAACGCCCAGGGTCCTCCTCTGCGCACGCCGGTCTGCATCCTGCTGGCTCTTCGGGCGTCAAACACTCGTCGCAACACAGGAGAGACACATGGCAAAGACGGTACTGATCACAGGCGCAAACAAGGGCATCGGTTTTGAAGTGGCGCGTCAGCTCGGACGCGCAGGGTTCACAGTTCTGCTCGGCGCACGCGACCAGTCGCGTGGCGAAGCCGCGGCAGCGAAGCTACGGGCCGAAGGCTCCGACGTTCGCCCCGTGCTTGTTGATCTCGAGCGTGCCCACGAGACCGGCACCGTCCTCGCCGGGCAGATCCAGCAGGAGTTCGGCCACCTCGATGTGCTCATCAACAACGCGGGCGCCTTCGATCTCACAGGCGGCGACAGCCCCGCAAGCACCGTCTCGATCGACGCGATGAAGCGCACCTTTGAAACCAACTTCTTCGGCACTGTCGCCTTCACCCAACCGTTCCTGCCGCTGCTGCGTGCCGCTCCCGGCGCGCGCATCCTCAACGTCTCCAGCGGCCTCGGCTCCATCGGGCTCAACAACGACTCCACGTCGCCCTTCTATCCCGTCAAGCCCCTCGGCTACAACGCGTCCAAGGCCGCGCTCAACATGTTCACGGTCAATCTCGCCTTTGATCTGCGCGACACCCCGATCCAGGTCAACTCCATCTGCCCCGGCTTCACCGCGACCGACCTCAATAACAACACCGGCACCCAGACCATTGAAGAAGGCGCCCTCGCCATCGTCCGTTACGCACAGGAACCCGACCACGGCCCCACCGGCGGCTTCTTCCACAAAGACGGCACCTACCCCTGGTAGTTCTTCGGCGATAGGGCGCGCTGCTTCCGGGGTGCCGCGCCGGCACTCTGCCAAAAACCAGGGCAGGGAAGGCCGCCTGCGGCCACACGCACTCCACGAATCTGCCAAGATAAGCAGGGAGGACGCGATGCGCATCCTGGTGGCTGATGACGAACCGCAGATCCTGCGCGTGCTGCGCTCTGCCCTCCAGGGCTACGGCTACGAGGTCACTACCGCCGCCGACGGCGCCGAAGCCCTCCGGCTCTTCTCCGAAAACCCGCCCGACCTCCTCATCACCGACCTCGCCATGCCCCGCATCGACGGTATCGAGCTCACCCGGGCGGTGCGCGCCCTCGCCACCACGCCCATCCTCGTCCTTTCCGTCCGCGATCAGGAGTCCGCCAAGATCGCCGCGCTCGACCACGGCGCCGACGACTACATCACCAAGCCCTTCTCCACCCCGAGCTGCTCGCCCGCATCCGCGTCCAGCTCCGCCGCCGCACCCCCGAAGCCGACGCCGAGCAGTCCGCCGCGCTCACCTCCGGCGACTTCCACGTCGACATTGCCGCGCACCGCGTGCTCGTCCGCGACGCCGAACTCCACCTCACCCCCAAGGAGTTCGACCTGCTCCTGCTGCTCGCGCGCAACGAAGACCGCGTCATGACCCACAAAAAGCTGCTCCGCGCCATCTGGGGACCCTCCGCTCTCCAGCAGCCCGAGTACCTCCGCGTCCTGGTCGCCCAGCTCCGCAAGAAGATCGACCTGCCCAGCTCCCCGAGCTACATCGAAAGCGAACCCTGGGTCGGCTACCGCTTCCGCGCCACCCTGCCACAGGCCTGAGACCCCCTGCGCGGGAAGCGGTCACTTCGTGACATGTCTTCGCTCAAAAAGATCACCCGCCACGAAGTGGCCGCCAGCCGCGCAGGCGGTTTTGCCCTAACCGCATTGCCCTGAACGCGGAAAAGGGAGCAAGGCCGACAGGCCCTGCTCCCTTTTTGCTTTCAGCAACCGCAAACAGACTTACTTCGCGCCCACCGTCTCCCGCGCTGCTGCCGCTTCCTTCAAGGCCACGGCCTTGTCGGTGCGCTCCCAGCCAAAATCGCCATCGGTGCGGCCAAAGTGGCCGTACGCGGCGGTCTGCCGGTAAATCGGCCGACGCAGGTCCAGCGACTCGATGATGCCCTTGGGCGTCAGCAGGAAGTTCTCCCGCACCAGCGCCTGCAGTTCAGAGTTCGGCAGCTTGCCCGTGCCAAAGGTATCCACCAGCACCGACACCGGCTCGACCACGCCGATCGCGTACGCCAGCTGCACCTCGCAACGATCGGCCAGCTCTGCCGCGACAATGTTCTTCGCGATATAGCGAGCCATGTACGCCGCCGAGCGATCCACCTTTGTCGGATCCTTGCCCGAGAACGCGCCGCCGCCGTGACGGCCCATGCCACCATAGGTGTCCACGATGATCTTGCGGCCCGTCAGGCCCGTATCGCCCATCGGTCCGCCGATCACAAAGCGTCCCGTCGGGTTGATGTGGTACTTCGTGTCCGCATCCAGCAACTCGGCCGGAATCACCACCTGGATCACATGCTTCAGGATGTCCGCCCGCAGCTGCTCCGTCGTGACTTCCTCGCCGTGCTGCGTCGAGATCACCACCGCGTCCACACGCACCGGCTTGTTGTTCTCGTCGTACTCCACGGTGACCTGGCTCTTGCCGTCCGGTCGCAGGTACGCCAGCAGTCCGCTTTTGCGAACCTCCGACAGGCGCCGCGCCAGCTTGTGCGACAGCGAGATCGGTGTCGGCATCAGTTCTGCCGTTTCATTGGTCGCAAAGCCGAACATCATGCCCTGGTCGCCGGCCCCACCGGTGTCTACACCCATGGCAATGTCGCCCGACTGCTTGTTGATCGACGAGATCACCGCGCAGGTGTTGGAGTCGAACCCGAAGCTCGAGTGGTTGTAGCCAATGTCGTTCACCACGCTGCGAACCAGCGTCTGAAAGTCCACATAGGCCTTGGTGGTGATTTCCCCGGCGATCACAACCAGTCCGGTTGCGGTGAGCGTTTCACAGGCGACGCGCGAATACGGATCCTGCTCCAGGCAGGCATCCAGAATGGCGTCCGAGATCTGATCAGCGATCTTGTCAGGATGGCCCTCGGTGACCGACTCCGAGGTAAAGAGAAACTTATCGCGTGCTGGCAATGGGTTACTTCCTCCAGATGGCAAGCGGACCGGTCCGTTCGGGCTCGGGCGGACTCTCCTTGGGAGAGGCGAGGGCCCGTGGAACACAGAAAGGGCTCGGCGGGCCAGCGGCATCGGTGCAGGAAGCCGGCCCAGAACGCTGCCAGCCACTGATCCTACAGGAGGGGGCTTCCAGCGGCAAAGCAGAAGCAGGGAGGCGCGACTTACTTACTTGAGCGGTATCTGTGGCCGTCTGAACGGCGCAGTCCCTCCGTGCGGGCTGCTGCCGGAAACCTCATGCGGCGGAGCTTTCACGCCTTGAGTTGCCGCTCGCTCTTCCGGCTTTGAGGGCGCTACCGCGCTTCCCGCGTGCCTCGACCCAGTCGCATTTCCCAAACCAGCAGAATTGCCAGCAGGCACTGCAGACCGCCAAAGCCCAGCACAAACCGCGCGTAGTTCAACACGAGGTCCGGCAGTGTGCCAAAGCCCGCCATGGTCTGGTTCGTGGTGACTGCGAAGCTCCACGGGAAACAAAGCAGGTCCAGCGTCGCAAAGCCTGTCTCAAACTGCTGGCTGGTCAGCAGCCCCACGATCCATACCGCATGCAGCACCACCATGCACCCGGCGCACGTGTACAGCAGCAGGGGATGCCTGGAAAAACGCGCTCGCCAGAGCAGCCCTGCGACAAGCGCACAGCAGACAACAAGAGCGAGCAGGGCTGCGGACTGGCGTGGTTCCATCGGAAAAAAGCCTCTGCCCTAGCCTACTTGGGTTCCATGCGCGGCGAAAGTGCGCGCACCGGCAACACCCATGCCCCTGGCCGACTGCATCCCGGCCGGCGCGATGCAACGCCCGGTGCTCCACCCGGCTGGCAGCGCATGCGCCGCAGCATGGCCCGCGGGCACCGGCAGATGCGCCGAGCGCACCTCCACAAAGTGCAGCACGTACCAGGCAAACACCATCAGCAGCACCAGGAAACCCGCGACTCCGGCCCACCGTAGCCGTTTGTCCGGCGCTGTCTCCGGGTCCGGGTGGCGCGTCTTGCCCACGTTCTCGGCAAACTCGATCCAGCTCTGGTCGTCATCCTTGATCTGGCCACTCTGGTGGTAAGCGTTCAGGTAGCGGTTTACCCACGCTTCCTCGTCCATGCCGCAGACCCGCGCATACCCGCGCACGATGCCCTTGTTCAGCACCCCACCCGGCAGCGCGGAGAAGTTTTCCTGCTCCAGCGCCAAAAGGTGCCGCCCGCTGATCTTGGTCACGCCGGAAATACTCTCGATCGCGACTCCCCGCGCCTCGCGCGCGCTTCGGAGTTCCTGCCCAAACTGTCCCATGCTCTCTCGAATCCTGGCTGGGGTTGGTGCCTTTGCACCTACCTTAGTGCGTGGCCAGACGATGCGTCAAAACAAACAAGCCTCGCAAATCGCCATTAAGTGACTTAGATACCTGATGCGTAAACACGAAACGCATTGCAGCCGTGGTACCGCCTTCTGATCCTCGTCGGATGCAGCCGGCCACGGAAACGACGCCCAAATCCTGGGTGGGGTAACCATTTGTTACACTCGACCTGCCGCTTTCGCTTCAGCGAGCGGCGGATCGGGTGTACCCGCAACCCATGAACAAGCTCATTCTCGGCAACCTGATCCATCGGCCCGTGCGGACTATCGTCACCATGCTTGCCGTCGCGATCGAGGTCGTCATGATCCTCTCCATCGTCGGCATCATGATCGGCATGGTTGCCAACTCGCAGAACGAGACCAGCGGCATCGGTGCGGATACCGTGGTGCGCCCCGCAAACTCAAGCTTCATCTCCGCCATCGGCGGCGCGCCGGTTCCGGCTGCCGTTGCCGGCGTGCTCGCCAGGCTGCCCCACGTCGCCGTCGCCGCGCCCGTCATCACCAACCTCAGCACCGTCGGCTCGGTTGAGACCATCTGGGGCATCGATTACGCGACCTATAACGGTCTCAAGCCGTTCGTCTATGTGTCCGGCGGCCCGTTTCAGGGTCCCAACGACGTCATCATCGACGACCTCGCTGCACGCTCCACGCCCGGCTACCGGGTAGGCGACACCATCCAGATCATGTCGCACCCGTTCCGCGTCTCCGGCATCGTCGAGCGCGGCCGCGGCTCCCGCAAGTTCATCCCCATTCAGACCCTGGGTGCCCTGCTCGGTACCCCGCGCAACGCGTCGCTGTTCTACCTCCGTGCCGACGACCCTTCGAACGAAGCGCTGATCGAGCAGGAAGTGCGCCATACGCCCGGGCTGACCGGTTACAAAACCCAGTCCATGGCCGACATGCTCGCGATGATCACGCCCTCGCATCTGCCTGCCTTTACCCCGGCACTTGACTCCGTCATCACCATCGCCGTGATCATCGGCTTCCTGGTGATCTTTCAGTCCATGTACACCGCTGTGATCGAGCGCACCCGCGAGATCGGCATCCTCAAGTCCCTCGGCGCCTCACGCGGTTACATCCTGGCCTCGGTGTTGCGCGAAGCCGCCATGGTGA
This sequence comes from Acidipila sp. EB88, assembly GCF_003858395.1. GTDB lineage: Bacteria > Acidobacteriota > Terriglobia > Terriglobales > Acidobacteriaceae > EB88. The sequence continues at coordinate 2,101,686 of NZ_QWEV01000005.1, forward strand.
CCGTGGTCGGCATCGTTCTCGGCATCGTCATTACCCTCGGGATCAAGGCGTTCCTGAACTACCATTTCCCCACGCTGTCGTTCAACGTTCCCTTCGCCTGGTGGCTGCGTTCCCTGGGCATCGCCTTCATCGGCGCTACCCTGGGCGCAACCTATCCCGCCCTCAAAGCCGCCGGCAAAGACCCTATCGACGCACTCGCCTACGAATAACGTGCACGGCTGCCCGCCCCATCGTTGCAGGCGGGCAACCACGTGTAACCTACATCGCGACCACTCCCTTGGTCGCCTGGCCCTGCGCGGAGTTTGAGAGATCCGCCCACTCCTCCCACTGCGCCAGCCTTGCCCGGTACGCCTCGCGCGCACGCGGCAGCCCCGTGCTCCCCACAAAGAAGCGCAGCGGCGGTGCCTCCGCATCCACCACGGCCAGCACCGCCGCCGGCGTGGCCTGCGGGTCGCCCTGGTCCATCTTGGCGATGAACGAAGCCATCTGGGCCCGCAGCCCGGCATACGGCTCCAGTCCAGGCGCAATCTTCACCGAGGCAGCGGAGCCGAACTCCGTTGCATACGCCCCCGGCTCCAGCAGCGTGACTTGGATGCCGAACGGCTTCACTTCCTGCGCCAGCGCCTCGTGCATCGACTCAAACGCCCACTTCGACGCGCTGTACAGGCCCAGCATCGGAATACCGACCACCCCCAGCACACTGGAAACACCGACGACGTGGCCGCTCCCCTGCGCGCGCAGGTACGGCAGCGCCGCCTGGATCACGCGCAGCGTCCCGAGAAAGTTCGTCTCGAACAGCGCGCGCACCGCGTCCTCGCCTACCTCCTCCACCGTGCCCACCAGCGAGTAGCCGGCATTGTTCAGCACCACGTCCATGCGTCCGAAATGGCTGTGCGCCGCCGCTACCGCCTGTTTCACCTGTGCCGTGTCCGTGACGTCGAGCGCGAGCGGCAACACGCGGTCGCCGAACCGCTCGCTCAGCGCGGCCACGTCGGCCAGGTTGCGGGCAGTGGCAGCTACCCGGTCGCCGCGCTCCAGAGCAGCCTCTGCCCACACGCGGCCAAAGCCACGCGAAGCTCCAGTGATAAACCAGACTTTCTCCGACATCTGTCTCTCCTCCGGGGTATCGCTTTCATGGCAAATGTGAACAGTGTTAACATGTAGCACGTGGCTGTTCCCGCTGCCTCACGCTAAGCCCCTGTTTCGAAGAGTACTGCTCTAACTTGACGGCGTCAAGATGCATCCTCTAAATATGTCACCCCGAGCAACCTACCATCACGGTGATCTGCGCGCGGCCTTGATCGACGCGGCTGACCAGCTCATTGCCGAGGGCGGCATCGAGACCTTCAGCCTGCGCGCCGCCGCGCAGCGTGCCGGTGTTTCTCCCGCCGCTCCTGCGCACCACTTCGGCAGCGTCAAGGGCCTGCTCACTCAGGTGGCCTTGCTGGCCTACGCGCGCGCCGGTGACTACCTCGATTCCGTCCACGACACGCCCGACCCTGCCCACAACGTCCGCGCGCTTTCGCTCGCCTTTGTGCGATTCGCCGTCGAAAACCCCGGCCACTTCCGCCTCATGTTTCGCGGCGACCTGGTCGATCGCGACGACCCCCGTTACCGCGAGTTCAGCCATCGCCCCGGGCTGCGCCTGGGCCGCGCCGTCGCCACCTATCACGGGCACCGCCACATCGACATGAACCGCTTTGAGGATGCGGCCGAAATGCTGGGCGGTATCGCCGCGATGCATGGCCTCGCCTACCTCGTGCTCGAGGGCAAAGCCCTGCGCTTCTTCAAGGGTGCACAGGCAGAAAGCTTTCTCACCGACGAGCTCCCGCGCGTCCTTGAGCAGATTTACCCGGCCCTGCCCCCGCCAGCTCTGCCCGTTCTCTAGCCGCCGTCCCGCGTTTCTGACCCGGGCCGCAGGCCGCACTCCGTCGCTACTGCCGGGCGCGCGGCACGGCAACCGCTTGGAGCGCATCCACTGCCCGCACCGCCTGGATGTAGGAGCACAGCATCACCACCAGGTTGCGCTGCACCGTGGCGTGGTCCCGTACCGGCATGCGCGTCTCCAGCAGGGTCCGGCTCATGCCCGAAAGCGCCGCCTGGATCGCGAACACCGCCTCTTTGGTCGGCACGCTCAAGCGCTCCGGCGCGCTTTCCAGCGCTTCGGCCAGCGCCGCCCCGGAGCGCAGCCGGAGCTCCTCGGCGATGCGGAGTCCGTCCACGTCCGAGCTCACCGCGTAAAGCGCCAGGCTCGACGCAGCATCCCGCATCTTGGCCCGGAAAAACGCAAGCGCCACACCTTCCACGATCGCGCTCAGCCGCTCGCCCCGGTGTTCCAGGCATGCCGCTTCGATCGCCTCCGTCACCGTTACCAGCTTGCGCCGCAGCGTCGCCTGCAACAGAGATCGCCGATTAGGGAAATACTGGTACAGCGTGCCCACGCTCACCCCTGCACGGTGCGCAATCCGGGTGGTGGTCAGCCGGTCCTTGCCCTCGGCGATCAGAACCTGAACGGTTGCGTCCAGAATTGCCTCCACTGTCGCTGTGGAGCGTGCCTGTATTGGCTGTTTGCGCGGCTTTTCTATGGGTCCAAGGGTCACTGGCAAATGCGAACTCCAAACCTGAAGCTTCCTTCATCTAAACACGCAGAGCTGCAAAGGTCATTCGTCCCGACCTCACACACAGCTCGTACACATACAGGAGCGCTTCGAACCCCATGGCAGACACCACCACGTACCAACTCGGCGGCACCTTCACCTTCCCCGGCACCAGCCTCACCGTCCACCGCATGGGCTACGGCGCCATGCAGCTCGCCGGCCCCCACGTCTTCGGCCCTCCGAAGGACCGCGCCGCAGCCATCCAGGTCCTCCGTGCCGCCGTTGAAGCCGGCGTCAACCACATCGACACCAGCGACTTCTACGGCCCGCACGTGACCAACCAGGTCATCCGCGAAGCCCTGCACCCCTACCCATCCGACCTCGTGATCGTCTCCAAGCTGGGCGCGCGCCGCGACGAGCAGGGTGCCTGGCTGCCCGCGCAGTCCCGGGCCGAGCTCATCTCCGCTACCGAGGACAACCTCCGCAACCTCGGCATCGACGCAATCGACATCGTCAACATGCGCTTCATGGGCGATATGTTCAAACCCACCGACAGCGACATCACCGAGCAGATGGACACCCTCGCCGAGCTGCAGCGGCAGGGCAAGATCCGCCACATCGGCCTTTCCCATGCCACCCCCGGCCACCTCGAGCAGGCCCTCCGCGTCGCACCTGTCGTCTGCGTGCAGAACCTCTACAACCTCGCCAACCGCTCCGACGAAGCTTTCCTCGACACCCTCACGGCGCAGCACATCGCCTACGTGCCGTACTTCCCGCTCGGCGGCTTCACCCCACTGCAGTCCGAGCACCTCGACCAGGTAGCCGCCTCGCTCGACGCAACGCCCATGCAGGTCGCCCTTGCCTGGCTGCTGCAGCGCTCCCCCACCATGCTGCTGATCCCCGGTACGAGCTCCATCACCCACCTGCACGAGAACCTCGCCGCCGCCTCGCTCGTGCTGCCGCCCGAGGCCCTCGTCACGCTCGACCACATCGGCGCAGAAGCCCCCGCCGCTGCTGCCCCGCAGCACTAACCCGCGAAGCACCGAGCACCGTAGCAAGCACCCTCACAAAACGCACGCGCTCCGCCCCTCCAGGCAGCGAGCGCGTGCGTTCCCGTGGGCGGACTCGAAGAGAAACAACCCCCTCAACCCCGCGCGAAGCCAACTCCCACCCCCCCATCAACACCGCCAGGCCGATCAGCTCTGGGGACGCCGAGCTGCCCGCTCCGCTCACAGGCTAAGTCGCATAGATCTGCGTCTCCAAACCGCGGGAACTGGGGTATAAACCTCGCTGAGGAACAACCCATGCGCAAGCTCACCGCATGTTTCGCGCTCACGGTCCTGTGTGCTCTCGGTGTGGTCCGCGCGGCGTCCGCGCAGCAACCCAGGGCAGACACGGTGCTGCTCCACGGCAAAATCTTTACCGGCGCGGCGTCGCAGCCTTACGTGGAAGCGCTCGCTATCCGCGGCGATCGCATCGTGGCCTCGGGCGACGCCCACGCCATCGCGGCATGGGTCGGCCCGCACACCACCACCATTGACCTCCATGGCCGCACCGTGATCCCCGGCATCAACGACGCCCACCATCATTTCCAGCTCGGGCCGCCTGAAGTGGACGTGGACCTCGGCACCGTGGAGCCCACCTGGGCGCAGGTCCAGGCAGGCATCACCGCCGCCGTCGCCAAGAACCCGCACGGCTCCCTCATCGCCGCAACCATCGGCTTCAAGACCTTCGCCGATCCCTCCATAGACCGCGCCGCGCTGGACAAGCTCGCGCCCAACACCCCCGTCGAGCTCGAGACCTTCACGGGCCACGCCATGATCCTCAACAGCGCCGCCCTGCGCTTCTACCGCGTCGCCGAGAACGTCGCCAACCCCTTCGGCGGCCGCTTCGAGCGCGACAGCAAGGGCCGCCTCAACGGCACCGTGCGCGAGTACGCCCTGCTCAATATCGAACGCGCCGCCGCCGACCGCGTCCCCCAGACGCCGCCATCGCACAGCTCCGTCAGCAGCTCGACGACGAGGCGAAGTACGGCGTCACCTCCATCCAGGAGCTGTCCGACGCGATGGCACCGGCACGCGCCGTGGCCCTGCTCGGCCGCCTGCCCGCCACCCTGCGCATCCGCATCGTGCGCATGCCCGGCACCACTCCCGCCGGGCGCGACACTGCCGAAGGCAATGGCGTCCCCCTGCACCCCGCGCCGCTGCTTACTGTCTCCGGCTCCAAGTGGCTTGCCGATGGCGTTGGCGTCGAAGGAACGCTCACGCCCCGAGGCGCCTGGAAGGTCCCGGCGCACCCGCCGCTCGACGCCCTCATGACCGACCTGCCACTCGAGTTTCCAGCCTCCGAGTACCCGAAACTCCTCCGGGAAACCCTCCAGCGCAACGAGCAGCTCCTGCTCCACATCTCCGGCAACCGCTCCGCCGCCACCATGCTCGACGCTATCGACCACACCGGCGGCCCCACTGTCTGGGCCAGCCGCCGTCTGTGCTTCGAGCACGGCGACGGTATCTACCCCGACCAGTTCGCTCGCATCCGGGCCGACGGCATCATCGTCGTGCAGAACCCCGTCCACCTCGCGCCCATCTTCCAGCCGGGCGTTGTCCCGTTTGACAAGGCCCAGTCCCTGAAGTCCCTGCTGGCCGCCGGCATCCCGCTTGCCTTCGGCTCCGACGCGCCACCCAACCCCTACCTCGACATCCTGTTTGCCACCCACCCCGGCAACCGCCCCTCCGAGGCCATCACCCGCGAGCAGGCGGTGATCGCCTACACCCGCACCTCCGCCTACGCCGAGTTCCAGGAGAAACAAAAAGGCACCCTCGCGCCCGGCATGCTTGCCGACCTCGCCGTGCTTTCGCAGGACATTTTCACCGTGCCCGCACCCGCACTGCCACGCACTGTGTCCTTGCTGACCATGGTGGGTGGCAAAGTGGTCTACCGCGACGCCGCCTTCCACTAGCCGCGCTGTTCCAAGGGCTTCAGCACTGCGCGGCCCTCGTCCACGCGCAGGGCAGGGCAGTGCGCCTGTGGTGGGGTACGCGCTCCTCGTCCAGCTTGCTCTGCCGCCCATCTCGAACAGGGTCCTGTGCTGCCTTGCGCCGGCACCGTATGCCTTCAGCCTGTGCGTGTCCCTCCAGGCTGCTCCGGAACGGGCGCGTTGTTCGCGCCTCTGTCGCTCCCACGCCCAGTGCGGCCTCGCGCCCGCCAAGCGCAGTGCTCCAGCCCCAGAGACAGCTTCACGCCGCGCAACCCAACAGCGGCAGCCTCCCATAACAGCGTGACCTCCTCGGAACAACACGACCCCAGGCCTGATACTGGGAGTGGTTACTTCCACCTTTTATGGCTCAGGTTTCTTCCCCCAACGCACCTCGCCCGCGCCCGGCACCGGTCTCGCGGGTTCTCCTCACGGCGCTGCTGCTGGCGATCGCTGCCCTTTGGGCGCTGCACTGGGTCCACCTCCAGGCCGACTTCCCCAACAACTCGCCCTGGATGGACTACAGCAAGTACACCGACGAAGGCTGGTACGGCAAAGCCGCCATCGCGCAGACCCTGTTCGGCCACTGGCGTGTGCCCGGCGACCTCAACACTGCCGTCGCCCTGCCCGTCTGGCCCGCGCTCGAGTGGCTGGCCTTCCGCCTCGCCGGCGTTTCCGCCGACACCGCGCGCGCCCTGGCCCTGCTGGTCTTCGCCGCCGACCTCGCCCTGGCCTACGCGGTCCTGCGCGCCGCCCGCTCCACCCGCGTCGCTGCCGCGTCCGGCGTGCTGCTGCTCGCGGGCAGCATGTACCTATGGTGCTTCAGCCGCCTCGCTATACTGGAGCCATTGCTGGCCCTTTGGATCCTCGCCGGCTGGTGGCTCGCCCTGCGGCTTCCGGGCCTCGGCGTTTGGCTCGCAGGCGGCCCGCCTGTAATCCCGCTCGCGACGCCGACCGCCAACTACGCTGCCGTCTCGCCCGCCAGCCCCTTGGCCCCGGCTTCCCTCCCGCAAACGCTCGCCTCACGGCTCACAGGGCAGCCTCTGGCTGGCGCGTCCGGTCTCCGCGACACGCCCGAACTTCCACCGCAACACCGCACACTGGCACTCTGCGCCATCGGCCTGCTGGGCTGCCTCGCCGTGCTCACCAAGACCACCGCGCTGTTTCTGCTCCCTGCCACCGCCGCCATCATCGCCGCCGCCGCCGGCTGGCAGCTCCGCCGCACCCTCCGTGATCTGGCCATCGCCACCGCCGCCGGCGTGCTCCCCTGGCTGGCCTACTACGTGCTGGTAGCCCGCCGCTATCTTGTCGACTTCCGCTACTTCTTCGCCGCCAACCACTGGCCGCCGCCCGTGGGCGTCCGCGCTCACCTGCTCGCCTACTGGAACGCCGTGCACGATCTCATCTGGGTCGGCCCGAACCAGGTTCTGGTCACCACGATGCTGCTGGTGCTCGCCCTGTGGCTCGCTCCCGGCTTCCGCCGTCACCCGCTCCTGCAGGCGTCCGTGCTCAGCAGCGCAGGCTTGATCGTCTTCATGGGCTGGCACAACAGCCCGCAGCCCCGCTACTACATCGTGCTGGCCTACCCGGTCGTGTTCGTTGCGATCCTCGCCATCGAGGCACTCCTGCGAAATCCAGGTCGTCGGCACCGCGTGCTCGCGGGCATGGGCATCGCCGCCCTGGCGCTGGTGTTCCTGCGCGACAGCTACGGCAGCCTCTGGTACGCGCGCCACCCCGAGTACACCCTGCGCGACGCTGCCACCGCGCTGACCCGCTACATCGACACCCATCCCACCCAGGGCAGGCGCCTCCTGCTCTCCATCTCCGGCGACGAGATCACGCTGATCACCCATCTCCCGGCCGTGTGCGACGACTTCGGCTCCGACCCGCTGCCCGACCGCATCCGCCGCTACCAGCCCGGCTGGTACGCCGCCTGGAACGAGGTCGACCCCGGCACCCTCGAGGACATCCAGTCCGCGGGCTACTCCATCCAGCCCGTCGCCCACTGGCACGCCTTTGACGACGAAGACCGCGACGACCTCATCCTCTACCGCATGCTTCCCGCTACCCACCCCGCGCCCGCCGTCACCGAGCCGCAGCCCTGACCCGAGCCGCAACCCGCCCAACAGAAAAAGCCGGGCCCCGAAGGAAAGCAGAAAACCGCTTCCATCTAGAGCCCGGCTTTTACCCCGTAATTTCTTTATCCAGCCGCCAGCATCGCAGCTAAACCGGGTGCCCCATGTCCCGCTTCCGAGACGTGGGAACCACCAGGCCAGCCCGGTCTACCGAACAGGCCGAGCCGGCGCACCCTTGCGATCCGCATCGATATGCCGGCCAAGCCGGTACACCAACCCCACCGACAACCCGAACTGTTCCTTGAAGTCACCCTTGCCCGTGCTGCTGTAATCCGTCAGCACCGCATCCGGCGAGATCCGGAACGCCAGCCGCGGCGAACGGTTCAGATCGATCGAACCGCCGATCGCACTGCCAAACGCCAGCTGGTTATCGAACAATCCCACCTCGCCCGGCGTCACCGGGTTGCCAAGGTTGTCCTTGCCAAGGTCGGAATCGAACTGGCCATACGTACCGCCAAACAGGGCATGCAGGCTGATCGAGCCATGCTCATTCGCCACCAGCCGGTACTGCGGGCCAGCCATGAACATGTACGAAGTCACCGCCGGACCGCGCACGCCAAAGTCGTTCGGCGTCACACCGCTCGTGCCGAAGTAGCCGCGCACGTTCGCGTCCGCCGACCATTTGTGCGTAAAGTAGCGCGCACCCTGGATATCGAAGCCGCCCAGGTTCGCACCCTGCAGCAGCGAAGGGCCCGCGTCGAAGTGCGAGTACGCCACGCCGCCGTACACCTCGTACCGGCTGTTGTAGTCCACTCCTGTCAGCGTGCTGTTCGGCGCGACCACGGGCGCGTGATACTGCGGCGCCTGCGCGTACGCATCCCTGCCGTACGCGCCAAGCGCACCCAGGGCAACAAGCGAGAGGCCGATCCGGCCGGCAGAGCGAAGCAGTCCGCGCAGGTACGTGCGGCGCGAGCTGCTTGAAAACGGAGCGCGGCCAGAAGCCGCGGACAAAACAAGGGGTAGGCGACGAAGCAAAGAACCGGACCTCCAGGTACCAGCCTCCACTTTACATCGCCCCTAATGGCTGTGCGCCGATCCTGTAGGCTTGAAAGCTATGGACCGGGAGAAACAGGCGCGAAAACGCTTCGCCGAGAAGAAGTGGGACAGCCTTGAGCAGATGGTGCTCGCCTACGCGGATGAGGCCATTCACATCGCCCGCTCTGACTTTCACGAAGAAATCGATCATTCCATCGCCTCGCTGCCACGCCTCGAGCGCATCCTCAACCGCCTCTGCCCGGCGCCCGAGCCCATCCCTTCCGGGGACAGCGACTGGCTCGTGCTGCTCTGGGGCTCCTATTTCGGTGAACTCCTGCGCGCCACCCACGGCGGCACCTGGGAGATGTCGATCTATCCCGGCACTGACTTCTCCGTGCCCGCTCTCGAAATCGGCGGCTCCTATCTTTACCCCATGATGAAGGTGCACCGCCGCCTCTCCCTCGGCGCCGCCGAAGAGCTGCCCGCCTTCTACGCCATGCTGCGCGCCCGCCTCGAAGCCCCCCGGCAAAAGCCCGCGCAATAGCCGCCCCAATCCACTTCGGCCCTGTGGTAATGCCCATGCGGCAACATCAGTGCTGGATATGAGATACTTCGCCTTGTTGGAGGAAAGACCCGCACACGGTTCCGCGGGCAGCCCCTTATATGTTCGATAACCTGTTCCAGCCCTCGCACCTGATCGTGATTCTCGTGATCGCTCTGCTGATCTTCGGCCCCCGCAAGCTTCCCGAGCTGGGCAAAGGACTCGGCGAAGGCCTGCGCGGTTTCAAGCAGGGCATCAAGGGTGATCCTGAAGCCACCATCACCAAGTCCGAAGCCCCCAAAACCGAGCCTGCCTCCGAAGTAAAGTAGCTCCCTCCCGCACACCGGCGCCCGTGCACACTCCCGGGCGCCTGTGCCGCGCAGCATGCCATCTTGCTGCAAAACCGCTGTGACCCACTACTGAAACGAACACGCGTCCCGAAGGGACCGCCAGCCGCGCAGGCGGTTTCGCTTCAGGCCGCGATCAGCGCCACCGCACCCAGCGCCAGTCCCATCCCCACCGCCTGCAGTCGCGTCGCGCGCTCCCGCAAAAACAGCGCCGCCAGCACAATCGTCCCGCCCGGATACAGCGACGACAACACCGCCGCCACATCCAGCCGTCCGCTCAGTGACGACAGCATGTACAGCCCGTTTCCCGCCGTATCCAGCAATCCCGCCAGCGTCGCCAGCACCGGCAGCGACACGGCCCGCATCACCCACGCGCCGCCGTCCACCTGCGAAGGCTCCGGCAGCAGCCTGCGCCGACCTCGCCACAGCGTCATCCCTTGCGCCACCAGCGCCATGCACACCCCGCCCATCCTCGACAAGGTAAGCGCCCGCACCAGCGTCCCGGCCCCGCCATGCTCCCCGCTCGCGACGGACAGGTGCAGCAGCACCAGCTGCAGCCCGAACCCGCACCCGGCCACCATCGCAAACACCAGCGCCTTGCGCCCCGTGGCCGTGCCCGGCGGTGCCGGCGCATACGCAATCAGCACAATTGCCGCCGCCGCCAGAGCGAACCCGGCAACCTGCACCGGCGCCGGCGCTCCCTCGGTCCGGATGGCGATCACCACCGGCAGCACTGCCGTGAGCAGCCCGGCCAGCGCCGCAGCCAGCCCCATGGCTCCCAGCGACAGCGCCTCGTAAAACAGCATCAGCGCCACGCCACCCGTTACGCCCGAAGTCAGCCCGCTCAGCACCCCCGCAGCCGGCAGCACGGCAGGCAACGCCGCCGAAGCCGCCAGCAACAGCAGAAAGCTCACCCCATGCGCAATCAGCACCACGCGACTGGGCGCAGCCTTGCGCGTCGCCAGCCCCCCGGCAAAGTCAGCCGCGCCCCACGTGCCCGCAGCAAGCAGGCCCAGCAACACCGCCATCGCATTGGAAGAAAGTCCGATCAAGGCAGGGAAGTCCAGACGCAAAAAGTTGAATCGGCCACAAACGAACGCGCGGGGAATGCCGGTTCAGCATTCCCCGCCGCTCAGGTACACACGTCCCGAAGGGACCGCCAGCCGCAATAGCGCTCTGCGCCAGCAGGCGGTTCTATCTTTCGACTTACCGGCTGTTATTCGAAGGATGCGCCTGCGGATAGTACCCATCCGGCGCCACAATATCCAGCCCCGGGATCCCTTCCACCCGGACTTCGATCGTGTGGAACCGGTTCGCCAGCGTGCTCGCGTGGCTGTTGTAGATCAGCGTGTACTGGTTGCGCACCGAGTTCGTGATCTTGGCGAACGACATCTGGATGCCATTCTCCGACACCTGCGAGTCCAGCGTGCCGCCGGTCGCCAGCACATACTTCGGCAGCGCATTGTCCTTCATCGTTGGCAGCAGCGGCAGGTGGTAGCGGTCCAGCGTGCCCAGTCCCCAGATCGCCGAGTCGCCGACCAGCGTGCCATCGACCGAGATGTTGTTGCCCAGCAGGAATCGCACCACTTCCTTGTACGAGGCCTTCGATCCCTGCTCCTTGCCATCCGAGATGATGTACAGGATCTTCCTGCGATCCCTCGGCTGCTTTGCCAGCTCCGTCGCCGCCGCAAGGATCGCGTCATTCAACGGGTGGTACTCCTTGGGAGTAATCGCGAAGCCCACGTTCAACCCATGCTCCGGGCTGGTATTCGGGTCCATCTGCTTGTTGTTGATCACGATGCCGTTGTCCATCGGGCCACCCGGCGCAATCACGCCCATGTCGCGCCCCGGCGCCTTGGCCTGGGTCAGCGCCACGTTCAACCGCGCGCCCTGCGCCCCGGTAAAGTCCGTGATCATGCGCGTGGTGCTGTTGTAGCCAAACACCGCCACCGCGTCCGAAGGCGTAAACGCACCCGACACTGCCGAGAGGCTCTCGTTCACTCGGTTCATCACGTCCGCCGGCAGGCTCTGGTCAATCACGAACGCCACAGACAGGGGAAATGGATCGGTCGTGAAGTACACGATGCGCTGCCGCACCCCGTCCTCAAATACGCGGAACTTGCGCCAATCCAGCGACGGCACCAGGTTGCGCTTCTTGTCACGCACCGTCACCGGCACCACCACTTCGTTGACCGAGACGATCAGGTTGCTCTTCGCGCCCTGGCCCGGTGCCGGCAGCTCCGGCGCCTCTGTCTGGTTCGGTGTCGAATCGGTCGAGGTCACCTGGTTCTCACCGGTTTCCGGGTCGCCCCCACCGCTCGCCGAACTCGACGAGTTCGAGCCCGCTGCCTGGTTCACGCCCGGCCGCGCCGCCTGCACCGCATCCGGCGAAGGTGCAGCCGTAGTCGAGGCGCCCGGCTTGACCTGGTCCTTCAGGTCTCCCAGCGAGCTGCCCGCCTGCGGCGTCGGCGCATCCGGAATGGCGTTCGGGGCATTCGGAACCGTGCTGCTCTGCTGGGCAAACGCAGCGCTTCCAAGACTCACAAGCAGAACTCCAGCAATCGCAGCGTGCTTCACAGGCCTTTTCTCCTCAAAGTGCAACAGGTACTGCCACGTTCACAGCGCAGTCCCGCCACGCTTGCAAACCAGCTTTCTTCTAGATAGATGCCGTCTGTGCGTCCACCCGACAGGGAACAACGCGGAACGCGAACCTTCTGTACTGCCTTCCGCAATGCCGGGCCGGGCGGCACAACGGCCTTTCAATCCAAACGTCAGACTACCAGAGCTCGCAAGCGCCGAAACCGTCTATCCACCGCGCCCTGCAGGCTCCCGGCCCCGCCCACCCGCCGCGAAGTGGCCGGCAGCCGCGCAGGCGGTTCGCCGCCTTGATCCAGTCTTGCCCCTCACCCGTGGACACGCCTGCCCGCTTCATGGCATGGTGTCTCCCACCAGCCGTCCACAAGCTTCCCGTGCCAGCCGCGGCGGGTTGTATCCCGTTCCACACGCACGTGCCGCCGCCCAGGCCAAAGGCCCCCATGCCCTCCATCACCCGCCGCCGTTTCGTCCAGTCCGCCGCCACCGCAGCCGCTGCCGCCACGCTCCTGCCCGGTCGCACGGCGCATGCCAATCCCTTCAACCTCCCGCTTGGACTGCAGCTTTACTCCGTCCGTGAGCAGCTCCAGCGCGACTACTCCGGGACCCTCAAACAACTCCACGACATCGGCTTCCGCGAGGTCGAGGCCGCAGGCTTCTTCAAGCAATCGCCGGAAGATGTCCAGGCGGCCATGGCTGCCGCGGGCCTCCGCTGCGTCTCCGCCCACTACCCTTACGCCGAGCTGGACAAAGGTCTCGACGCCATTCTCGACTTTCACCGGAAGCTCGGCACTGCCCACTTCATCCTCTGTTCCTTCCCCGGCTTCCGCCCCGGCGCCTCGGCCGCCACGCTCCCCTACGGCCAACAGGTCAAATCCTTCACCCTTGATGACTGGCGGTGGAACGCCGAGCGCTTCAACACCTGGGGCAAGCGGATCCACGACGCGGGCTTCCAGTTCGGCTACCACAACCACACCATGGAGTTTGCCCCGCAGAAGGACGCAGCCTCCGGCGCCTCGATCATCCCGTTCGACCTGCTGCTCCAGCACACCGACCCCGCGCTCGTCGCGATCGAGCTCGACTGCGGCTGGGTCACAGTCGGCGGCGGCAGCCCCGAGCACTACCTCCGCACCTTTCCCGACCGCATCAAGATGCTCCACGTCAAGGACTTCGCCTCCGCGCCCGGCCACACCTCCGCCGACAATCCCCCACCCGCCGCCGAGCTCGGCCGCGGCACCTCCAACTACCCCGCAATCTTCGCCGCCGCTAAACACGGCGCCATTCAGCACCTCTTCATCGAGCAGGAAGACTACCCCGACCTCCCCTGGGCCGAAGCACTCCGCACCGACGCCCGCTACCTGCACTCCCTCAAACCCTGACCACCCGCCATCCAGCCCCCGCACTACGCCCCAACGCCCTCACCGCCGAGCCGCCAGGCCAACCACTGTTATCGCAACCAGGAAACCCTGTCATCCTGAGCGCAGCGAAGGACCCGCGGTTCACCCCGCCCCACCACAAACGCCGGGTGCCCCACGTCTCTCCCTGAGACGTGGGAACCACCCCTCTGCCCGCACCGATCCCCTCAATCCACCACCCCACCCAAAACCCACCACCCCACCTAAAACCCACCACCCCACCCAAAACCCACCACCCCACCTAAAACCCACCACCCCACCTAAAACCCACCACCCACCTAAAACCCACCACCCCACCTAAAACCCACCACCCCACCCAAAACCCACCACCAACACCCACTGAAGCCTTTCCCATCCCGAAACCGTCTAAGCTCACACCATGCGCCGTTTCGCCCTGCCTCTGCTCGCCCTTGCCCTCGCCGGAGCCGCTGCTCCGCTCACGCTCCGCGCCCAGTCGGCCCCATCCCCCGATGCTCCGCCGGTCAGCACCGCGCCCGCACAGGACGACACCCAGCAGAGCGCCCCCGTCACCACCCTGCGCGTCAACTCCAACCTCGTCTCCCTCTACTTCACCGTGAAAGACAAGCGCGGCGCCCTGATCCCTGACCTCACTCGCGACGATTGCGCCGTCTTTGAAGACAAAAAACAGCAGAAGGTCCGCAACTTCGAAAGCAAGTCCGACCAGCCCCTTACCCTCGGCATCCTGCTCGACACCTCGGGCTCGCAACAAAACGTCCTGCCCCTCGAGCAGCAGACCGGCTCCAACTTCCTCCATCGCGTGCTCCGCGACAAGGACGAAGCCTTCCTGATCTCTTTCGACGTCGACGTCAACCTCATCGAGGACTACACCAACAACGCCGGCACCCTGTCCCGCGCCATGAACAAGGCCGAGATCAACACCGCCGCCGGCAACGGTTCGGCCGGCATCCCCGGCCTGGGCCAGGGCACCATCCCCACCCAGGGCGCGCCCAAGGGCACTCTGCTCTACGACGCCGTCTACCTCGCCGCAGGCGACAAGCTCCGGCAGGAGACCGGCCGCAAAGCCATGATCCTGCTCACCGACGGCGAAGACCAGGGCTCCAAGTACCGCGTGCAGGACGCCATCGAGGCCGCGCAAAAAGCCAATGCCATCGTCTACGTCATCCTGATCGCCGACCGAGGCTTCTACTCCGGCGGCTCCATCATGCTCGGCGGCTACTCCGGCGACCAGCAGATGCACCGCATGGCCGAGGCCACCGGCGGCCGCGTCATCGACGTTGGCAACAACGGCAAAAAGCTCGAAGATGCCTTCCAGCAGATCGAGGACGAGCTCCGCACCCAGTACGTCGCCTCCTACGTCCCGCTCAACACCGACTTCGACGGCAAATACCGCGCCGTCGACATCCAGTGCAAGCGCAATACCGAGAACCTCAAGGTCCAGGCCCGCAAAGGCTACTACGCCGTCCCCGCCGACGAGGCCCAGTAGCGCAACGGCGTAGCCGCCCAAGCCGGCACCCACGCACACCAGCGTATGAAGCCCAGTCGCGTGCGCCCGGCTACCCTTTGCTCGAGGCGTGTCCTCTCAGAAAGCAGCGCTTTCAGGAGATTCCCCCATGCCACGTCCCTTCAGCTTTGCCCTTGCCCTCTCTGCAACGACCCTGTGCCTTGCTCTCGCCGCCCACGCGGCCGACGTGCGCACCGACTACGACCACCAGGCCAGCTTCGCCAATTACCACACCTACTCGTGGGGCACGGTGAAAACCGATAACCCCCTGTACGTCGACCGGATCAAGTCCGCCGTCAACGCTGATCTGCAGGCCAAGGGCTGGCAGATGGTTCCGTCCGGCGGCTCCGCCACCATCTTCGCTACCGGCAGCATCAGGAACGAGCAGCAGATCGAGACCATGTACAGCGGCATGGGCGGCGGCTGGGGTGGTGGCTGGGGCTGGAACCGTTTCGGCGGCGGGTTCGGCGGGGGCGGTTTAGGCGAAGCAACCACGACCACCACCCAGCAGCCTGTGGGTAACCTCGTGCTCGATATCTTCGACACCGCGAACCACCAGCTGCTGTTTCGCGGCATCTCCTCTGAGGACCTGTCGAAGAACGCCGACAAGAACACCAGGAACCTCAATAAGAACATCGACAAGATGTTCAAGAACTTCCCACCGAAGGGGAACGGCTAGCTTGCCCGCACAGCGCACCCGCACCATCGCCGCAGCCACGAACCTCCCGCACCACCGCACAGTGCCCGAGGCCACGCCTCGCCCCGGCGCGGCCTCGCATGGCCGCGCCGCACTCACGCGTATCGGGCGCATCCTCCCTGCGGCTGCCCTGCTGCTGTTCATCGCGCTCACCCCGCCCGCGCAGGCGTTGCCATTCTTCCCGCCCCGCGTCACCTCCGAGTACGACCACTCCGCGTCCTTCCGCAACCGCACCTACTCCTGGGGCGATGCGCGCATGGGCGTGCCGCTCTACGTCGACTCCACCCGGGCCCTCATCGATAAGGACTTCAAAAAGCGCGGCTGGCAGCTCGTGCCCTCTGGAGGCTCCACCACCGTGTTCCTGCTCGGCCACACCCCCGACGCCCAGAACGTCATCGACTACTACCACCAGCACGGCGACCTCTGGGCGCAGAACTGGAGCGCCCAGGGCTGGGGCCCCACCTGGAAGACCCACTACGGCGAGCTCATCTACAACGCCGCCGGCACTGCTGAAAACCACATCGTCTTCGACATCTTCGACACCACCACCCACCAGCCCATCTTCCGCGCCGTCACCGCCGAAGACCTTTCCGGCACCCCCAAAAAGAACAACAAGGACCTCGAGCGCCGCTTCAAAGTCATCTTCAAACAACTCCCCAAAAAGTAGTTTGTCGTTGCACGAGGACCCGCCATGAAGCGGCCGCTGGCCGCGCCGGCGGTCTTACGTCTGCTAAGCCCGATATCCTAGAACCCTGCTTATGAGTCAGTCCGAGCCACGCACACGCCTCCTGGTCCCGCTCGCCTTTGCCTGCGTGTACTTCTTCTGGGGCTCCACCTTCGTGGCCATCCGCTACAGCGTCGCGTTCCTCACCCCTGGCTTCGTTTCAGGCTTCCGCTACCTCGCCGCCGGCCTGATCCTGCTGGCATGGTTCGCCGTCCGCGGCACTACGATCCGCCTCACCCCGCGCGAACTCCTCCGCGCCGCCATCCTGGGCCTGCTGCTGCTCACCGGCAACAACGTCCTGCTTGGTTTCGCCGAGCGCTCCCTCACCGCCGGCTACGCCGCGCTGCTCACCGCCAGTGTGCCCATGCTCATCGCCTGCGCCGAGTCCGCAATCCCCGGCGGCCGTCCGCTCAACCGCGTCGGCTGGGCCGGCACCGCACTGGGCCTCGGCGGCCTGCTGCTGTTGCTGTATCCCGTGCTGCGTCGCGGCTTCGTGCCTCAGGGCGTCACCGACGCCGAGCGGGCGGTCTCTATCGGCACCGCCATCCTGCTGGTTGCCATTGCAAGCTGGGTCGTGGGCACGCTGCTCTCCGGCCGCATCCGCTCCACCGTCGAGCCGCTGCTTTCCTCCGCCTGGCAGATGTGCATCGCCGGTCTCGTCAACGTCCTCATCGGCACCGCGGCCGGTGGCTGGCGCTCCGCCCACTGGACCCCCGGCGTCATCGCCGCGCTTGCCTGGCTCACCCTGTTCGGCTCGCTGGTCGGCTACTCCGCCTACACCTACCTGCTGCACACGGTCTCGGTCGCCAAGGTCGCGACCTACGCCTACGTCAATCCGATCGTGGCCGTGCTGCTCTCGGCCCTGTTCCTGCACGAGAGCCTCCACGGTTCGCAGTGGTTTGCCATGGCCATCATCCTCGTCGCCGTGGCCACCATCACCGCCTCTAAAACAAGCCAGCAACCCGCGCGCCCGGCCGAACTGACGGAAGCCGCAGAAGCCGGCGAAGCCGGCTAAGCCCCAGCCGCCAGGCACCCGCGAGTCCCGCACAGAAGCGGGTGCCCATGTCTCGCGTCTGAGACGTGGCAAGCACAACACCCGTCAGCGCCTCGTTCCGGCACCCCGGACGGCGGCAGGCATCTTACCCGCGATCCCGCAAACTCTGTGACACGCATAAATATGCAAGACGAAAAATCACAAAACGCAAATGACGCGTTATTTGCTGCATACTTATGCATCAACCTCGAAAGCACTGCATAAATATAAAAATGGCTTTTCGCAAGTGACACAAAAACAGGCGCATTTTGCGCCTGTTTTTGGCACAAAATGCACCTGTGTGCACACCCTGTTTCAGTCCGCCGCAGCCCACGCGGGCGACTTCGGGCGCCGGCCCGACCCTCCCCCGTTTGGGGCAGAGCGAGCCAGCCACCGTCTACCCCATTCGGGCTACAGCCGGAGCGGTCCGGGCCTCACCCGGGACCGGGCTCGCTCTGGGCAACAACCCGCCTACAGCGTCTTCTTGGTCAGGTACCAGCTCTGCACCTGCAGCCCGTCGCCAGTGCTGTTGACCCGCTTTTCCGCGTCCGCCACCGTACCCGGGCTTGGCACGATCACCTGGTCGCCCGGCTGCCAGTCCGCGCCGGTCGACACGCCGTTCTTGTCCGCCGTCTGGATCGCCTCGAACACCCGCACCAGTTCATCCACCGACCGGCCCAGCTGCGGCGGATAGTAGATGATCGCGCGGATCTTGCCCTTGGGGTCGATCGCAAACACCGCGCGCACCGCCGCCGTATCCGACACCGCCTCATGCACTAGCCCGTAGGCCATCGACACCTTGAAGTCCAGATCGGCTACCAGCGGAAACTTGATCTTGGCGCCGCCCATCTGCTCCATGTCGCGCACCCACGCAATGTGCGAGAACACCGAGTCGATCGAAATCCCGATCGGCTGCACGTTCAACCGGTCCCAGTCCGCCTGCCGCTCGGCAAACGCGATGAACTCGGTCGTGCACACCGGCGTAAAGTCCGACGGATGCGAGAACAGCATCACGTACTTGCCCTGGGAGGTGTAGTCACTCAGCTTGATGACGCCATGGGTGCTCTTGGCCTCAAAATCAGGGGCCTGCTCAAGAATGCGGGGAATTCGGGATTCAGCGGTGATGCTCATAGGTCTCCATTCCAGCTTGTAAGGGCAATGGCCGCTCGACGCAGGCGTCGCGCGGCTTGGGTTCATCTCTACTCGTACCAGACTACTCAACGCGGTGTCTTGCGCGACACGCTGCGCTTCGGCCTTTTCCAGCAGCAGGCGCGCTTTGCTCCGGGCCCCGCTTCGTGGCGGGTATGGCAGGCAGCAACGCGCGTTCAATGCCCGCCGCAGGGCACTCGGTTCCTCTCAAGAGATGCAGCCGCCGCAGCAAGGTTCCCCGAAAATTCAGCCCTTCGGCTGCTTCCGCAGCGAGGATCCGCCCACCGCCGTCTGGTAAGCAGTGCCACCTCGAATCACTCGATCATCCGCGCGCCCTGTACGCCGCGGCGGTCCCTCCGCTTTGTTCGCATGCGCCCGGGCATGCCCGCGCAACCCACGCGCCACGCGTTCTGCAGCCGCCCGAGACACACCAGGTGCCTCCTGACAGCCCTGCTTGTCCGCGCCTCAGGAGGGACCTCCAGCCCGGCGCCTCATGTTCACCCGCGAGACGTGCGCACCAGCCGGCCGAGCCCTGTTCCCGGCAGCCACCACCTTCGCGCCCACGGAGCCCCACCCTGTCTCCGCCGCCGCCGCCGCCGTGGCGCCTCGTAGAGTCTCGGTAACGGTCAAGCCCTGCGTCACGCGCCCGGTACGCCGCCGCTTAGCATACGGGTAGTCCGGCTGCGTCCACCATCCGGCCACGAGGAGACCGCCCAACCATGCCGCGCCCTTACCCCTACCTCCTGCTCGATGTGTTCACCGACACGCCCTTCGCCGGCAACCAGCTCGCCGTTTTCCCCGACGCCCACGGGCTCACCGACGCGGAGATGCAGTGTCTCGCACGCGAAACCAACCTCTCCGAAACCACGTTCTGCCTGCCCACCCCCGCGTCCCTCGGAGGCGCCGAACCCTTCCGCGTGCGCATCTTCACCGTCGACGAGGAGCTGCCCTTCGCCGGCCATCCCACCCTCGGCACCGCCGCCGCCCTTCGCTGGACCGTGCCCGCGCTTCGCCATGCTGCCGAGGTCAGGCTGGCCCTCAATGCCGGCGTGGTCCCTGTACGCTACGCCGAAGCCTCGCTGCCGGCCGTTCCGGACCCCCACCCCACTCCCTCAGGAACAGTACCGCTCCCGCCCGAAGCTCCCGCCCAGTCTCTCCCGTGGGGCCAGCCCTTGCATGGTGAGATGGAGCAGCCGCTTCCGCGTTTTGGCCGGGAGCATGACCGCGGGGCTGTCGCAGCAGCATTGGGGCTGCCGCTCTCCGCCCTCGACCCGACAAACCCCGTCCAGACCGTCTCCACGGGCCTCCCCTTCGTCATCGTGCCCCTCAGCAGCCGCACGGCCCTCCGTGCGCTCCGCGTGCCCCAGCAACTCGCCCAGCCCTACCTGGAGGCGACCGACGGCAAGTTCTTCTATGTCATCGCTCCCGGCGACGAGAACGAACGCGGCAATGCGATGAGCGAAGCGGCAAGCCAGGCCGGGAGCAGCGCTGCAGCCGACTCACCGCACTGGTATGCCCGCATGCAGTTTTACGGCGGCGAAGATCCCGCCACGGGTTCTGCCGCCGGCTGTGCCACTGCCTACCTCGTGCAGCACGGACTGGTTCCCTCCGGCACAACCGTGTACTTGCACCAGGGAAGTGACATCTTGCGGCCCAGTACCCTCCGCTGCTCGGCAGTCCTTCCGTCCAATAGCGAACACTCGGGTCAGATCCGTCCACTAATCCCATCCGGGCATTACGTTCGTGTAGCTGGAAGCACCATCCTTGTGGCACAAGGACGCTTTTTCCTTCGTTGATGCACACCCCTTCCACAGCCTCCCACCTGCGTTGTAGGTGGGCGCAGCCCTATTTGGCCTTGTTTTCCTCTTATGCAAGTGCAAAGTGCCTGTGGCTTTCGCCTCCTGTTCGCAGTTGCGCACCCCGTGGCACGCCCGTAGTCTGAGCAAGCGTTGAGGAGCCAGCAACACGGCTTCGCATTGCAACTTTCGCCATTTCTCGACAACTGAGCTGAACAACCGCCCTCCGCCGGCACACGCTGCGGTCGGTCGCTTGTGTCTCCGCCGTCTGGATTGTCCAGATGGTGCGGACCCCTGCGTTCCGCCACAGAATGCTGCTGAGCCCAAGGCATTTGTTCCCCTGCCCGCTTCCGTTCGGCGCCGAATCGCCCGGGGAAAGCGCAGCACCGCCCTATGGCCTTTTTGTGGGAGCAACCGCTCCCACAAACGGGTTACGGCGCATGCGCCCCCTCCTGGCCCAAAACACGTCGCCGCGCGTAAAGCGCGCGGCCAACCAAACTCCTTCCCGGGAGCTGCGCCCCCACTTGCCCAAAAAGCAAGGGCAGCCCGGGCAGCAAGCAGAAAAGAGCAGATGCGATGCGACCCAGAAAAGTGATTCTCCTAGTAGACGGCAACGAGCAGGCCCTGAGCGTGCGCAAGTTCATGCTGGAAACACGCGGCTACCGCGTGGTGGAAGCAGCGACGGCAGCCGAGGCGCTGGAGCGGTTTACCCAGGGAGGGATCGATCTCGTCGTGAGCGACCTCCTGCTGGCGGGCATGGATGGAAACGAGATGGTGCGTCGCATGAAGGCCGAGTCGCCGGACGTACCGGCCCTGCTCGTGAGCGCCACAGTGAAGGAGTTTTCGCGCGCAGAAGCGGCTGATGCGTTTCTCCCCAAGGGAGCGTTCTCGCCGAGTGAGATGGTGGAGCGCATCCGCGTGCTGCTGGTGCGCAAACGCGGACCTAAGCGCGCGACGATCCCCATGCATCAGCCGCTTACGGGCAGCATGGGTGCACACGCCTGAGCTGGTCCGCCTTCGGCACGCGGTTGTTCGCTCCGGGTGCGGACCGAAAGGTGCCTGGAATCGGCAAGCACTGCGGCAGCCTCGGCGTTATGACCTAAACTGCTAGAGTGACCTCCACTGCCGTTCTGCCGACATCGCCTTCTGCCAACGCCCCCACCATCATTGAGGCCGCGCACCTTGGCAAGACCTACCGCATCGGCAAGCTCGAGGTTCCGGCTTTGCAGGATGTCTCCTTCACCGTTGCGGCGGGTGAGTTTGTGTCCATCATCGGGCCATCCGGAAGCGGCAAGTCAACGCTGTTCTACATCCTGGGGGGCCTGACCAGCGCCACCAGCGGCCAGGTTCGTATCGACGGCGTTGACTTCGCAGCGCTCTCCGACAGCGAGCGCACCCGGATGCGCAAGTCCAAGATCGGTTTTGTGTTTCAGAAGTTCAACCTGCTACCCACGCTCTCCGCGCTGGGCAACATCGAGATCGCCTACGACATTGCAGCCCCGGGCGCACCGCTCGACCGCAAACGACTGCAGGAGCTTGCCGAGATGCTGGGCATCGCGGGACGTCTCAAGCATCGCCCGTCAGAGCTTTCCGGCGGTGAGCAGCAGAGGGTCGCGATCCTGCGCGCACTGGTCACGAAGCCTGCCATCATCCTCGCGGATGAACCCACCGGAAATCTCGACACCAAGAACTCGGACGCTGTGCTGGAAATGCTACGCCACTCCAACAAGGTATTTGGGCAAACAGTGTTGATGATCACCCACAACCCCGAAGCGGCCGCCTTTGCAGATCGCACCCTACAGATGCGGGACGGCGCCATGCACCACCAGTAGCTCCCGCTTTGCACGCTGCATCAGCACTGAGTCCTAGTGTGCTCTACAGCGCGGTCCTGAGTTCGTCCGCGAACGCGCCCACGGGGTTTGAGACTGCTTTTTGCGCGATTGTGCCGAAGGACTCGCCACGGCGATACATCAGGTAAGCGGCAGCGGCACCGGACAGAATAGTTCCCCAGAAAAACAGACGTTTCATTGATCTCTCCTTGGGACGCGCGGACGCGTCAATGTTCAAAAAGGTAGATGCCGCCAGTGGAGAGACGCGTGGTGTACTGCTTCAGGAAAAGAGAGCAATCGTGAGCAGAGGCCGTCAGCCTGTCAAAGTTGACCAAGGCTGCGACCTTCGATAGACTTCAACTTGTACCAAGCGGGAGTAGCTCAGTGGTAGAGCATCGCCTTGCCAAGGCGAGGGTCGCGGGTTCAAGTCCCGTCTCCCGCTCCAGTCGCTTCACCTTTCCGAGTGTTTCCCGGTTCCTGTGAAGTGGACTAATGGTACCGGCAGGTTCAGTGGTCGTTCGCTGAAACCGCCACTCGATCATGGCGCGGTACCCAAGTGGTAAGGGAGAGGTCTGCAAAACCTTTATGCGCCGGTTCGATCCCGGCCCGCGCCTCCACTCCTCTGATCCCTTCTTCCCTACAGCAGATCGAGCTTCTCCTCGAAGCGCATGCATTGAGCCCTGGCTCTGCGGCGCTTTTTTTCGGCAGCATCTTCCCCCGCTCCTGAAGGCTCAAGCAAGTGCTGCCTATTGGTAGCAGCCAGGGAAAGTGCGCGCCGTTTGAAGGCGAGCGCCAGCGATCAGCTGGCGCGTGTAGCTTCTCAGTGTGCGGCGTTCGGTATCGTCTGGGCCGGCGCCGCGGTGAGGTGGTCATAATTCATGATGGCGTTGAACACCAGGGCATAGGTGCCGATGGTTTCGCCGCGATAGATAGGATCAATCGCGAACAGCAACACGTTGCCAGTGCCCAGGTGTGCGTCCACCACGGCAGCATGCGCGGCAAGCGGCTCCGGGTTTTCAAGCAGGCCGGAGAGTAGAAGATTCTTTGTATCGGCAAAGCGAAGCACAACCTCCGGCCGCTGGTTCTCCGGAATCACGAAGGGATTATTCCGAAGCTGCTCTTCGTTGAGCGGCACGGGCTGCCAGGCCTGCACGCTAGGCAGCACGGGTGTTGTTTCGGGAGTGCGATCTTCGGGGGCGTCTTCGTCATTGGGGCCACCACGGCCTGTCACGCGGTGCGTATTTTTCTCGGTCGGGATCTGCGCGTTGCCGCCGCCAGCCGTGTTGCTGACATTGAATGCCAACCCACTCGCAGAGTAGACCGGCACACTGCCGGAGTAGCCCGCAGCGATGAGCCCGGGCTTCACCGTGAGCGCTCCAAGAATGCTGCCCGTGAGCTTCACCGTGCTGGTAGGAGCAACCGACACGCCAGGCGCAAGCCCGCTCGCGATTGCGAACTGCGCGGAGTCTTCGCTGGTGATGAGCAGGCCGCCTTGCCTGACGAACGATCGCAGGTGCTCAAGACCAAGCGTGCCGAGACCGGGCCGCATGTCTGCCGTGGCATCGATGCGACCAAGATTGGGCGTGAGTGCCGTGGTCTGCCATGGGAGCGGGTTGCCGTACATGGGCAGGCCGTCCAGGATGCTTTGCGCCGAAGTGCGCCCGGTGACCGGAGCGAAGACGATCACGTCATACTTGCTGCGCAGGTCGCTCTCGCCGGCAGCTGTCTGCGTGCTGATGTAGCTGTATGGAATGCCGAGCGTGTCGAAAGCTTCGCGCCACCAGCCCTCGGTCTGCGTGGCGAGCCACGTATGCATCATCGCGATGCGCGGCTGGTGATCGAGGGTGTGCATCTTGACCGTGGGTAAAGACGCGAGGCTCGCAGCAGGTTCGAGACCAAGATCATGCAGCTTGGTGGTCCAGCCCGTGTCGGCATCGCGAATGCCCGAGACCAGCATGGAGCCGGCCGCCAGTGTTGTGCCGTTCACGGTCGCCGGCTCATCCAGCACTGCGAACGTTGCTTTTGGATATGCATAGACAAGGCTCAGCAGGTTGATCTGGCCTGTATTGCTGAACGCCCAGATGGCACGGTGCGTATTGTCCAGCGCGGACGGCGCCTTCTCTGCATCGGCGACATCGACCATTGCGGCGCGCATCGGAACTCGCAGAATGGCAGGGTCGGTCACGCGGGTGACCTTCGCATTGAACAGCAGGCTGAACGACCAGGCGGTGTCGTCGTACGGCGTTTTTTGCGGATCGTCGGGTGACCAGTACTGCCGGTCCAGCAGCGCATCGGCTGCACGCGCGTAAGGCTGATCCATGCGCACCACCCATGAACCAGCCGCGAAGGTTGCCTGCGTAGGGGCCGCTGCGGGGGTTGTGGCGGTGGGCTTGGGAGCGTTCTCGTTGAGGCTTGCGGCACGGTCGGCAGCGCTTACCAATACGGTTGCTGCCTCGGTAAGTTGCGAAATCTCCACGTGTTGCTTGCTGAGCGTGCGCAGCAGCGCGAGCTGGCGATTGCGATATGCAGGGTCTGCGGCAAGCACATAAGCAGCAGGTCCGGAACTCGTGGGCTTGGCGATCGAGCGCTTTGCTTTCAGGTAGTAGTTATCCAGAAAGTGCTCGCGGTTGTTGACGAAATACGACAGGGTGGAGAGCAGCGCTGACTGCTCATAGTTGTTGTTGTCGCGCTGCGACCATAGCACGCTTGCATTGGGCGGGTTCTGCCGGTACCAGGTGCGGGCGTACTCGTCGGGCGTCAGGATGCGCTTGACGGTATCGGCGCCCCCGTTGCCGAAGGTCTCGTAGAGGCGGCTGATGCCGTTGTGCATGCCCGCGAGAAACATCAGGTAGCCGGGGCTCCAGGTATCGAACTCGCCATGCGTGAACACGCCCGGCATGCCGAAGTTCTGCATTTGCCCGACGTTGTTCCATCCGAGGGCCGCCCACTCATCGGCCAGCAGGGGATCGATCCAGGCGTTGTATGGTCCATCGCCCACCGTGTTGTCGTACAGGAAGGGCACGGACTCGTGCAGGTCATGCAAAACCTGCGCATGGAAGTTCAGAAACGTATCAAGCACGTGCTGTGTCAGCGCGAGCGTCATCGCCATGGCGTCGCGATTGTTGTCGTGCGCTACGTAGTGGCCCCAGTACACGAGTCGGGGATAGGTCTGGTTCGGGTGTGCGAGGTGCCACTTGTATACGTCCACCATGCGGTCGCGTCCATCCACCTCGACCACCGGCGTAATCAGCACCACCATGTGCTGGCGGATGTACTGGATGTACGGCGAGTCATCGACCGCGAGACGGTAGGCCAGCTCCATCAGCGCGGTGGGTGCACCGGTCTCGGGCGAGTGGATGGTGCCGGTGATGTAGTACACGGGGAAGCTCTGCTTCGCGATCGTGGCTGCCTGCTCGTCGGTGATCCCGGACTTGCGCGGATCGGCCAGCTGCGCGAGCCGCGCATTGTTCGCGTCCATCTGCTCCAGCAGCGAAGCATCGCCGACAGCCGCGGCAATCATCTCGCGGCCTTCTTCGCTCTTGCCGATCGAGAACACTTTTACGCGCGGCGTCTTCGAGGCCAGCAGGCGGAAGTACTTGGTCACATCCTCTGAGTAGGGAAGCTTGCCGGGCGCCCCCGCGATATCACCAAGAACAGCTGCTGGTGTAGGCACGGTGTTGGAAGCGGGAAGGTAGTCGGTCAGGGACGAGTTGAAGTAAGGCTCGGTCGTGTCCTTCGCAATGGCCGCCGTGTATGCCTGGTCAACGGCCTGGTGTGGATCGCGCGCATATTGCTGCTGCATGGCAGCAGGCACCGCTGGCGCGGGTATTTGTGCTTGCAACGGTGCCATACCCGTGAGCATGGCAGCGACGGTAGCAACCGCAAAGAGATGTTTCAACACTTGGGAACTCCGGAAGGGGATCTAGGCTGCAATGGCTGCGGTCGTTGCCAGCCGCGAACTGCGCGTTGCCTGCAGAGTTCGCGGCTGAGTCCAGAGAAAGCGATTGCGCTTACTGCGCCGCAGCGGCTGTTTTCGCAGGCGCAGGCGAAACTGCCGGAGGTGTCAGCCCCAGGTACCGGTCGTACCACCCGAACCAGCGCGTATACCGATCGCGGATGAACGAAGGCCGGGTGAAGCCGTGAAACTGTCCCGGGTACACGATCAGCTCGGCCGGCGTACCGACACTCTTGAGCGCTTCGTACATCTGCTCTCCGCCCTCTACCGGCACGTTGAAGTCCTGGTCGCCACCCATGAACAGCGTGGGCGTCTTGATGCGATCCGCGTGGAAAAACGGGTACGACAGCTTAATGTAGAGGTCAGGGTTTTTCCACGGCGCTCCGATCTCGTTGTCGTACTGCAGGATGTACTCATCCACGCCATACAAGCCGAGCAAATTACCCATGCCCGCACCGCTGGAGGCAGCCTTGAAGCGCGTGGTGCTGGCGATGGTGTAGTCCGTGAGGATGCCGCCGTAACTCCATCCGCCAATAGCCATCTTGTCCGCATCGATGGTGCCCGTGGCCACCGCCGCATCGACCGAGGCCAGCAGATCCGTCACTTCCTTGTTGCCCCAGTCCGCGTTGATGGCGTGCGAGTAGGCGAAGCCACGTCCATTGGAGCCGCGATAGTTCACGTTGAGCACCGCGTATCCATGCGCGGCAAAGAGCTGCCGCGAAAGGTCAAACGTGTGCATGTCTTCCGCGGTGGGGCCGCCGTGGATGAACAACAGCATCGGGGCCTTGGTGCCGGGCTTGTAACCGACGGGCATGGTCAGCAGGCTATGCACCTCGTTGCCGTCCTTGGTCTTCGCTTCGAGATCCTGCGTCGGCGCCAGTTCGAGCGACGCCACCAGTGCATCATTATGGTGCGTAAGTGCGCGCAAAGTGCTGCCCTCAAGCGCATACATCTCCGACAGCTTGCCGTCTGTGGACCAGAGCAGCGCGGTGTGGTCCTTGGCGGAAGCGAGCGCCGCCGCATCGCCCGGCCCTTGCGTCAGGCGCTCAGGCGCGGCATCCGCTGCAAGCGGGATCCTCTCGGCATAGCTGTTGCGGTCGTCGGTTACCGTGACCAGCAGCGCGGTGCCGTCCTCTGTCCACACGGGCGCGCTCACCGGGCGATCGAGCTTGGTCGTCAGGATGCGCACGGTGCCGCCGGCTGCCGGCACCACGGCCAGACGCTCCTGGTTGTAGATGGAGTAGCCCGGCGTTACTGCTTCGCGGAAGGCGATGGTCTTGCTGTCCGGGCTCCACGCCAGCGGGGCTTCGTCGGGGCCCTTGAAGGTCGTCAGCTGGCGCGGCGTGCTGCCTGGCTTCGCGTCTACGACAAACACGTCTGAGTTGGCGGTGCGTGTCGGGTCGGGCAGTTCGCGGCGGCTGGTGAACGCGATCTGCGTGCCGTCCGGCGACCACTCCGCGTCGTGCTCTTCGAAGCGATCTTCTTCGTTGGGGATCAGGCGCGTGGTCTTCGCGGTCGCGATGTCAAAGAGAAACAGGTGCGGGTGCTTGTCAGTCAGGTAACCCTGCACGTCCTGCTTGAAGTGGTAACCATCCATCACGATCGGCTTGGGCGGCACGGGCTTCCCGTTTTTGGGCTCTTCCGGCTCATCTTTCGCCTGCAGCGTCAGCAGCAACTGCTTTGAGTCGGGCGACCACCGGTAGTCTTCGAGGTCTTCCTTCACACCTGTCAGTTGTCGCGCTTCACCACCTCGACGATCCAGCACCCAGACCTGCGTGCCCTTGGCCTTGCCCGGCCGACCCGAAGTAAACGCAAGGTACCTGCCGTCCGGGCTCCAGCGCGGCGCGCCCGCGCCTTCCGTGTCGTAGGTCAGCTGGATCAACTCGGTGCCGTCCCAGCTCAGCATCCACAGGTTCGCGACGTTCTTGTCGGCTTCTGTATCTGTATGGCGCAGGGTGTAGGCAATCCACTTACCGTCCGGCGAAATCTCGGGTTTGCCCACCTGCTGGACCTTGGCGAGATCGTCAAGGGTCAGGCGGTGTGGCGCCTGGGCAAAGAGGGTGGATGCAAGCAGCGGAAGGATGGCGAGCGAGAGGGAGCGCGGCGTCATGGCGCGAGTGTAGCAGTCTGCCGGGCAATGGCTGCCTGCACTTTCTGCCTCGCTTTTATGCCGGATCTTGAATCCGGCGGACAGCTTCAGCAGGCAAGCCAGCTACGCAGCATTCTTCTTTTCAGTGCAGGCAACGTTTACTGGTAAGTGGCGCTCACACTGCGCATACGGCATACAGCCCTGAGTACGGAAAGAGGAAGCAACATGCATGGATTTATTTGGTGGATTATCGTCGGGCTGATTGCCGGCTGGCTAACGGGCAAACTCATGAGCGGCGGCGGTTACGGCGCGATCATGGACATCATCATCGGCATCATCGGTGCATTCGTGGGCGGCTTCATCATGTCGCACCTGGGCTTCGCAGGCTCGGGCGGGCTGATCTACACCGTGATCGTGGCCGTGATCGGCGCAGTCATCCTGACGTTCCTGCTTCGCCTTGTCACGCGAGGGCGGGTACAGCAGGTTTAGCTACCCGCAAGGATCTGCGCCAAGGGCCCCAGCATCCCTGGGGCCCTTGGCGTTGCTGTTGGCCGAGTCCAGAGGCTGATGGCGGTATTCTGAACAGGTACGTTTTGCCACCGCCTGCAGACCATGCCTGCGTGGAGCGCCACCCCGGGGAATCTAGTTCGGGATCTGGCAGCATCGGCAGCGTACAGAGCAGGAGACATGCATGAGCGTCCGCCAACGGCGCGTAGTTGTCACCGGCGTAGGCCTGGTTAGTCCGCTGGGTACTGGCAGGGAAAAAACATGGGCTGGCATTCAGGCCGGCGAGCCAGGCATCGCACCGATCACGCTTTTCGATGCCACAGGCTACGTCTGTAATTTTGCGGGTGAGGTCAAGGACTTCGAGCCGCACCTGTTTGTAGACCGCAAAGACATCAAGAAGATGGGGCGCTTTATCCAGTTTGCGCTTGCTGCCGCGGCCGAGGCCATGACACAGAGCAAGCTCGATATGACGCACGAAGAGCGCGATCGCGTGGGCGTTTACGTCGGCAGCGGCATCGGCGGCTTCGAGGTGATCGAGCGCGAACACTCCAAGCTGACCACGAGCGGCCCCGACCGGGTCTCACCGTTCTTTATCCCTGCGACCATTGCGAACCTTGCGGCGGGGCAGATCTCCATCCGATACGGGGCAGCCGGCCCGAACCTTACTGTGGCGACAGCCTGCACGAGCGGTGCCCACGGTATTGGCGAATCCTTCCGGATCATTGAGCGGGGCGATGCTGACATCATGATCTGTGGTGGAGCAGAAGCCGCGGTGACGCCGCTCTCCATTGCGGGCTTCTCCGCCATGCGTGCGTTATCCACCCGCGTGGACGACCCTGCGCACGCATCGCGTCCGTGGGATATGAGCCGCGATGGTTTCGTGGTGGGTGAAGGCGCGGGCATCCTGATCCTGGAAGAGCTGCAGCACGCCGTGCAGCGCGGTGCGGTGATCCTGGCCGAACTGGTTGGCTACGCCGCCAACTCGGACGCGTTCCACACCAATGCCCCGCCCGAGGATGGCGAAGGTGTGCGCCGCGTGATGCAGCTGGCCTTGCGCGATGCCGCGCTGGAGCCGTCACAGGTGCAGTATCTCAACGCCCACGCCACATCCACCCCGATGGGTGACCGGGCAGAGGCAAGGGCTATCTGCGCGGCCTTCGGCGACGCCGCTCCTGCGCTGCTGGTCAGCTCCACAAAGTCCATGACAGGCCACCTGCTGGGCGGCGCGGGCAGCCTCGAGGCCGGAATCACGGTGATGGCACTGCGCGACCAGGTTGCGCCGCCACTCACCAATGTGCACGACGCGGAGCCTGACTGCGGCTTCCAGTTGGTTCGGGACAAGGCGCTGCCCACCGCGATGGAATACGCCATGACGAACTCGTTCGGCTTCGGCGGCACCAACGCTTCGCTGATCTTTAAGCGCTACGTGCCCGACGTACACGTCCATGGATCGTGAACCGCCAGCGGCCGAAAGGCCGCTCGCAGACGTTTAGAGTGGAAGTATGAGTACGGTTTTCTCGAGGGTCGACCTCGTTGGCGTCGGTTTGAATGCCACGGATACACTGATTCCCCTTGCGCACTATCCCGCACGCGGCTCCAAGGTGGAATACCACACGGCCAGCGTACTGCCCGGCGGACAGGTCGCCACCACGGTCGTGGCCTGTCAGCAATGGGGCATGCGCACCCGCTATGTGGGCAAGCTGGGCGACGACGCTGCCGCGGCCCTGCACCGCGAGGCGTTTGCGCGTGCAGGGGTCGAGGCGCAGCTGATCTCGGTCTCGGGCGGGGCCAGCCCGCAGTCGCTGATCTTTGTGGATGCGCAGGGCGAACGGACCGTGCTGTGCCGGCGCGACGAACGCCTCGTGTTGCAGCCTGCCGACCTCGCGCAGGAGTGGATCACCAACGCGCGCGCTCTGCACATCGACGGACACGATACGGCAGCAGCCCTGTGCGCCGCCCAGTGGGCGCAGGCCGCGGGCATACCGGTCATCGCGGATCTTGATGAGATCTACCCCGGAATCGACGAGCTGCTCCGCTGCATTGATTACATGATCGTCAGCCGGGACTTCCCGCTGCGGCTCATGCAGCAGGACGATCTTCCGAGCGCCCTGTGCGCCATGCAGGCGCGATATGGCGCCACATTGACGGCAGCTACCCTTGGCCCGGATGGAGTTCTGGCGTGGGACGGGCAGCAGTATCACTACCGCGCGGCGTACCGCGTGCCGGTGCTGGACACTACAGGGGCAGGGGATATCTTTCATGCTGGCTTTATCTACGGGCTGATGCAGGAGTGGCCACTCGAGCGCCAACTGGACTTCGCCTGTGCCGCCGCCGCCATGAACTGCATGGGCGCCGGCGCCCGCGGGGGCATTGAGTCACGCGAGAAGATCGAAGCCCTTATGGCAACCGGCGAGCACTACGGTGAGGCGTACTCCTGTGCCGAGCTCAACCTGATCAAGGGTTAAACACCGCGGCGATCCGCCCTCGCAGGGAAAGGATCGCCTGGTGTTCTGTTTGCCGTCGCCCGGGTCAGGCTTGTTCCAGCGAATGCCATGTGTGGCCCGAAGTAGCCAGCAAGGCGTCGGCCGCGTCCGGACCGGTCGAGCCCGCCGCATAGTCCGGGAACTCCGCAGCCGGAGACTTCCAGGCATCCAGCAGTGGCTGCACCATGCGCCAGCCTGCTTCCACAAACTCCGCCCGCTGAAACAGCGTTGCGTCGCCCTTCATAACGTCGTGGAGCAGGCGCTCGTAGCCTTTTCCATGTGTTTTGAAAGGCCCTGCCGGGAACTGAAAGCGCATGGCGCCGTGCTCCACGACCGTTTCGATTCCGGGCGCCTTGGTGCCAAACGACAGCTCGATGCTTTGCTCGGGCTGCAGGTTGAAGAAAAGCTGGTTGGGCGATTGCGGCTTCTGGTGGTCCTGGGGAAACAGGCGCGCGGGTGGCTGGCGAAAGGTCACGACGATCTCTGTCATCGCACAGGAAAGCCGTTTGCCTGTGCGCAGATAAAACGGAACGCCCGACCAGCGCCAGTTGTCGATTTCGACGCGCATGGCAACGTAGGTCTCCGTGTTGGATTCGGGTTTGACGCCGGGCTCCTTGCGATACCCGGGCACATCCGCGCCCTTCAGCTTGCCTGCTCCGTACTGGCCGCGCACCGCGCTTTTGTCCACCTCGTCCGGCGCGATCGGGCGGATCGACTGCAAGAGCTCCACCTGCTTGTTGCGCATGTGCTCCGCGCTCAGCGAGACCGGTGGTTCCATCGCTACCAGGGACAGGAGCTCGGCCATGTGGTTGGGAACCATATCGCGCAGGGCTCCCGATGCCTCGTAGTAGCCGGCCCGGCCTTCCACACCCACGGTCTCCGCCGCCGTGATCTGCACATTGTCGATCATGGAGCGATTCCAAAGCGGCTCAAACACGGCATTGGAGAAGCGGAATACAGCAAGGTCCTGCACCGCGTCCTTGCCAGCAAAGTGATCGATCCGGTAAATCTGGTCCTCGCGCAGGCTTTTCTGCAGCTCCGCGTTGAGCGCGACGGCCGACTCCAGGTCATGACCGAAGGGCTTTTCGATCACGAGCCTGCGCCAGGCATGTTCGTCTTCGGTGAGCAGCTCGGTGCGCGACAACTGCGAAGCCATGGTTGCGATAAAGCTGGGCGCGACTGCCAGGTAGAAGAGCCGGTTCGCCGGGCCCTGTGCCTTTTTTTCCAGTGCCTCGATCGTGCTCTTGACCGTGTCGAACGACGCAGGTTCGGTGAAGTTGGCCGTTTGGTAGTGCGAGCGGTCCGTGATCCAGCTGACTACGCCCGCATCGGCATCCTCGCCCCAGAACTCCTTCAGCGTGGTGGAGACGTGGTCGCGAAACTTCGCATCGTCCCATGCATCCATGGCAACGCCCAGGAGTTGGAAGGTATCGGGCAGCACCTTAGCCGCAACCAGGTTGTAGAGCGAAGGTAGCAACAGGCGCTTGCACAGATCACCACTCGCTCCAAAGATCGTCATCAAGCACCCGGGTACCTGTGTCGCTTGTGCCTCCTGCATCGCCTGCTCCTCTGCCTTGCCCTCTATTTTGGCTGGCCCTTGCTTTGTTGCTTAAGCTACGCTTTCTGTTGTCGAGAGTGCTGCAGAGTTAAAAAAAGCGCAAGCCATGAGGCCTGCGCTTTTTCGTTTCAGAGGAGCTCTGGTGTTGAACTAAACCAGCCGGGCGATCGGCGGATCGTTCGGGCTGGGCTGAGCGTGCTCAAAGTTGGGCAGGACCATCGGGGTTTGCAGTGCGGCGCTGACCATCAGCGCAAGGTTCAGACGGACTGGCGTGAATGCCTCGCACACGCTGCGATAGTCCGGCCATGCACGCTGTCTGCCGGCAGTTTCTGCCCACTCGATCGTGCGCACCCGCTCCCGCTGGGAGGCGTGTGCGGCCAAGCTCTTTACCTTGAGTCCCCACGAGACAGCGATCTCGACCTTGAGTGAGCCGACAAACTGTGACGTGGAGGGGCCTTCGTAGAAGAGGATGCTCGGGCTGCGACGTGCCGCCGAGACAACCGACTCGCTGAGCACACGATGGTCCGAGTGGGAATCCATCGGTGCATGCGTCATGATCAGGTCCGGCTTGTGCAGGTCGAGCTTCTCCTCGAGCACGCGGACGGTGCGAGGACCGGACAGGGAACCATCCGGTAGATGCCCGAAGTCCACGTTTACGTTGAGGATCTTCGCGCTGTTCCGTTCCTCATCGAGGCGCAGCGAGGGATCGCCACCCAGTTCGCCATCCGTCATGGTCAGGAACGTGACCCGCCACCCGGACATGCGCAGCAGCACTGAGAAGCCGCCAGCCCCCAGGGCGCAATCATCTGGGTGAGCTCCGATAACTAGGGCACTCTTGGGCTTCATCATAAGCTTCTAATCCTCCGCATCGACTGCAGCGCTGTGCCGACGCGCTTCCAGGTTGGACTGCTATACGACAAGCTAGATTGGTTCTAGGTCGTTTGTAAGGAGAGTATAAGTTCAGTGGTGACAGGCAGCCACGTTACCATCGTGCTCTGGAAACACCATCGGTCTGCATCTATCGGGGTGGCAGGTGGAAGGAGTTCGACGTACCTCGACACGCATGTGCGCGGCGCGGCATCCCACCTTTGCATATGCGCACGCACAAGGTAAATGCCGGCGAAGTACAGCTCCATTACGAGCAGAGCGGCCCCAGGAAAGGGCAGCCGCTGCTGCTGGTGCACGGCTGGCCCGACTCGCCCCGCACCTGGGACAAGGTGCTGCCCGGGCTCCACGCTGCCGGTTTCCGCACCATCGCGCCGTACCTGCGCGGGTACGGGCCTTCCCGGTTTCGCGACCCGATCTTCGGCCGCAAGCCACGTCGCACTGGGCAGCCCGTCGCATTTGCCCACGATATCCTTGCCCTCGCGAACCACTTGAAGCTGGAGCAGTTCTGCTTTGTCGGCCACGACTGGGGTGCACACGCGGGCTACGCGCTGGCCGCGCTTGCGCCCCGGCGGGTGCGGTCGCTTGTTACTCTTTCGGTACCATTCCAGCCGGAACCGGTGACCCCGCCTCCACTGCCTCAAGCACAGGCTTACTGGTATCAGTGGCTTCTGTGCACCAAGCCCGGAGAGCAGCGCTTCCGCAAGGATCCGGTGGCATACGGCAGGGCGCAGTGGGATGCATGGAGCCCGGGCTCCTGGTACAGCAATGCCGAACTGGAAGAGGCTGCAGCAAGCTGGCGTGGCACGGACTTTCAGGATGTGGTCCTGCATAGTTACCGTTCCCGCTGGGGGCATGCTCCGCTCGATCCGAGGTATGCACAGTTGCAGGCACGCTTTGCGGCGGTGCGCACACTCAGTACCCCGACGCTGTTGATCCACGGCCGGGAAGACCATTGCACCCTTGCCGAGACGACCGACGGTGCGGAGCAATACTTCCGAGCGCCGTATCGCCGCCTGCTGCTGGATGCGGTGGGGCACTTCCCGCAGCGGGAAGCTCCGAAGGCGGTCGTGGCAGCCATCCTGGATCACCTGCGGCGATAGCCCTCTGCGCAGGGTGCATGCGGGAGTAAGTCTGCCGGATAAGTATTCCTGGCTAAGTGCAGCGTTGCCTTTGACTCGCGTCGCCTCTATGGCCCGGCTGGTTACTCCCCGGTGCGTGGCGCTTCTGCCATGGCGGGGGCGGAGTATTGTTGCAGGGCAGCTACCACGCGCGCGATTACCGGTTCCCACCCTGCCGCAGTGCAGCCATAAACCGGCAGTTCGGCTTGTCGAAACAGCCGGGCCGATGGATACCAGGGGCTGCCTTCTATCTCGGGCTGCGGCGATGGAGGAGCCAGCCAACGCCAGTCCACGATGCGTGGCAGCAGGATCCAGGTGGCAAGATTCTGCGTGGCCGCGAGGTGTGCCACCGCCGTATCCACAGAGATCACCAGGTCGAGCGACGCCAGCACCGCCGCCGTGTCGCAGAAGGTGGCAAGTGTTGGTGTCTCCAGGGCAAAGCCACAGTGCGCGATCTGGCTGGTGGCCGCGCCGACCTGCAGCGAAACCAGCTCAACACCCGGCACGGCGCTCAGGGGTGCAAACAGGGCTAGCGGTATGGAGCGTTCGTGGTCACGTCGATGTGTCGGGTCACCAGCCCATGCCAGCCCGACCCGCAAAGTGACTCCGTACTTCTTGGCAGGGAATGTCTCTGCTCCTGCTGCATCGGGAAAGGGCAGAGGTGGCGGGATGCTTGCACCCGTGGTTCCGCATGCAAGGGGCAGGCTGAGCAGGGGCGTGTGGCAGTCTGCGGGCGGAGCGGCTTCGCCTTGCTTTACCACTGCGACCAACCCGGGCATGGATGCACTGAGGCGCTGCACGAGCGAGCAGAGAAGCGGTTGTATCTCGAGGATCACTTGCGCGCCCGCGGCGAAGACCAGGGGAAGATAGCGAAGGAACTGGATGGTATCCCCGAGACCCTGCTCCGCGTGGATCAGCACGGTCCTGCCCTGGATGTCGAAATCGCCAAGCCAGCATGGGGTGGTGAAGGTGCGCCCTGCCTGGCGGTAGTGATCCCACTTCCATCGCCACTGGTAGTGCGGCCAGCCAGCTTCGTAGTTGCCGCTCCGCAGAAGGTGCACGCCCAGGTTCCAGTGATAGAGAGCATTGTCCGGCTCAAGCTTCACTGCCGATTGCAGGTGCTCTTCTGCGTCCGCCTCTGCGATGAGGCTTAGTACCTCGCCAAGATTGCTGTGTGCGGCGGCAAAGCGCGGCTCGAGGGCAACTGCATTGCGCAGCAGAGACACGGCCGCGGCATAGTTTCCGCGATCGCGGTGCACGGTTGCCAGGTTGCTGCAGGCCTCTGCATACAACGGATCGATTGCGCGGGCAGCTTCAAACTGCTCCATCGCGCCATCGAGATCGCCTTCTTGTTTGAGAACGCTGCCAAGGTTGTTATGTGCCACGGCAAGTCGAGGATCCAGGAGAAGCGCATGGAGAAAGCTTTGGATTGCAGCGGCAGGCTGCTGCAACCGGTGCAGGCAGATGCCTAAATCGTTCCATAACTCGGCCCGCGCTGGAGCCAGCGAGAGCGTGCGCGCCAGTGCATCTGCGGCTTCTGCCCACGACTGGCTCATCACGAGAATCGTGCATTGAAGCATTGCCACGTCTAAGTCGGCAGGGGCCGACCGGGCAGCTCTCGCTATGAGTGTGCGCGCACGTGTTGCTTTGCCTGCCTGCATAGCTGCCGACGCTAATAGGCGCAGCGCAACGGGTTGCTCCGGCTCGCTTGCAAGCACTTGTTCGCAAAGTGTCGTCGCGGTCGCCGGGTCGCCTGCGCTGTGTGCAGCCAATGCTGATTGAAGCTGTTGTGCAACGAGGGTGTTCTGCATGCGGCGTTTCCGAAGGATGCGAGGCTGGCGCTTGTGCTCAGTACCACTTCTCCCCAAACGCCCCCAGGCCTGCTACCAGCTATCTACCCATGCACAGCATAAGGCAGCAGAAACGCTCTTACTTGGCTGCCAGCCGTGCAGCCTTCTTGGCGGCACGCTTCTGTGTGGCCCAGCGCTTCCGCTGTGCTTCTGCGATCCTCTGGCGACCTTCTTCACTCATGGTCCGGCGGGTCACAGGCTTTGCCTGCTTTGTGGCTGCGGTCTTGCGCGGAGTGGGTGTAGCCGTTTCAGCCGAGGAAGCAACAAGCGACTTGCGAGCCACAGCGAGTGCGTTCATGGCCTGATCAATGACGGAGAGGAGATTATTTTTTGCCATTCTCTTAGCTTAGAGGAACTAGGTGCTTTGTACTCGGAAACGAGCAGTATTTTCTTCACTCATTCTTTATGAGATAGTGACCAGGTCGACCTGAAAGCCACCTCGGCAACTCTTTTCGTAACCAGAAAAGGTGAAGAGGCCGCTCTTGCCCGCCTCGGAGCGCCGGCATTGCATGCGGATGTTTCCCGGTGTGCCTGCCCGCACTAAGTGCGATGTGGAACTGCGATCGGGGCGCGCCGAGCTTTCAGAACCTGCGTGCAACGAGCCAACGTTGAAGCCCGGAATGCGCAATGCTCGATCACGACAACGAAGATGAAGTGTTGCCGGCAGGCGGCAAGTGTCCTTGTTCGCGAGCCCCAGGAAGAACGAAGAGGCCGCGCTGCTGTTACGCCTGTGTCATCCGGCGGTGCCACCCAGGTCATCATCCTTGGTCTCACGGATCAACGCGAGGCCGCCCAGGGTAAGCAGCGCAGAGAGTGTGAGATAGTACCCGACGTACTGCAGCCCGTAGGTGTGCGCGAGCCACGTCGCAATATAAGGTGCGAGGGAAGCGCCGAAGATGCCTGCCAGGCTGAACGCCAGGGAGCTGCCGGTGTAACGAACCGGCGTAGGGAAGAGTTCAGAGATCACCGTCCCCAGAGGGCCATAAGTAAGTCCCATCAGCGTGAGTCCGACTGCGAGCATGGCTCCGGCTCCCGCCATTCCGGCTGCGAACATGGGGGCGAGTGCGAAACCGTAAACCGCGATCGCAAGGCTAACGACTAACATGATTCGGCGGCGACCCTGTTCTGCCAGCGCTGCAGATACTGGAATCGCGGCTGCGAAGAAGCCGGTACCGATCAACTGCAGCAGCAGAAAGGTACCCCGGTCGTAGTGGAGCGCGGTTGTTCCCCACGAGAGGGTGAACACGATCATGAGGTAGAAGAGAACAAAGGTGGCCATGCAGATGAGGATGCCGGCAACAAGCGCGCGCGTATGCGTGCGCAGCACCGTCACGATCGGGAAGCCCACCGGCTCTGCGCGTTCCATTGCCGCGGCGAATACGGGCGTCTCCGTGATGGCCAGTCGAACGTACAGGCCTAACAACACAAGCAGCGCACTCGCGAGGAACGGCAGGCGCCAACCCCATGCCGCGAACTGCGCGTTGGACAGATAGTGGGAGAGCAGCAGAAACACGCCGCCCGAGAGAAAGAAGCCGATCGGGGCGCCCAGCTGGGGAAACATGCCATACAAGGCGCGCTTGCTTGGAGGCGCGTTCTCAACCGCGAGTAGCACGGCTCCGCCCCACTCACCGCCGAGGCCGATGCCCTGGCCGAAGCGGCACAAGGCAAGCAACAGCGGCGCCGCGATGCCGATGCTGTGATACGTAGGCAGCACGCCGATGGCGAAGGTCGAGATACCCATGGTCGAAAGCGCCAGCACCAGGGTCTTCTTGCGGCCCACGCGATCACCGAAATGTCCAAACAACGCCGAGCCTATCGGGCGCGCAAAGAAGGCGATGCCGAAGGTCGCCAGCGAGGCAAGTGTGGAGGTGGCGGGGTCGGATGCGGGAAAGAAAAGCCGGGGGAACACCAGGACCGCTGCCGTGGCATAGATGTAGAAATCGAAGAACTCCACCGCTGTGCCTACGAGGCTGGCAAAGAGCACCTGCCTTGGTGTGTTGATCAGCGGCGTGGCGTGCCTGTTGGCCAGGGAAGATGCGGCGGTGGTGTCGCCTGTCATAGAGCCCTTTCAATCACTGCTTCTGGATCCCGAGCATACTCGGCCCACGAGCCGTCGTAGAGGCTTACCTGCGTGGCGCCGCAGATAGCCAGCGCAAGCGCGATCACCGCAGCCGTCACGCCAGAACCGCAGGTTGTGATGACGGGTCGCTCGAGATCGACGCCCCACTGGCGGAACAGTGTTGTAAGTTCAGTGCTCGGCTTCATGCGGCCGTCGCGGATCAACTCGGTGTAGGGCACGTTCAAAGAACCCGGCATATGGCCGGATGCGATGCCTGGCCTGGGCTCGGGTGCTGTGCCTGCAAAGCGGGCGCGGGAGCGCGCATCCAGAATCTGCGTGCGGTGCTGCGCTTCTTCAGAAAGCACCAGCTTGATGCGGTGGATGCTGCTTACGGCTTCTGGATCAGGCGCAGCGTGAAAAGAAGCGGCGGTTGTTGGTACAGGGCCGGTTTCTACAGGCAGCGCAGCCTGCTGCCAGCCAGGCAGTCCGCCATCGAGGATGTACACGCGTTTTGCCCCGAGGCTTCGAAGCATCCACCAGGCACGCGGTGCGGAGAAGACATCACCCTGTTCATAGACGACGATCAATGCGTCTTCGCTTACGCCGAGTTGTTGCATGTCCCGCGCAAACCGCTCTGCGGAGGGCAGCATGTGCGGCAAGGGCGTCGTGTTGTCCGAGAGTCTGTCGATATCAAAGAAGTGTGCCCCGGGAATATGCGCTGATAGATATTGCTCGTAAGGAGGAATGCCGGGCGCGGACCCTGGCGGCGCGAGTGTTGCGTCGAGGATGTTGAGCCGCGCGCTGCCAAGTCGCTCAAAGAGCCATGAAGGAGAAACCAGCGGGTCCATGCAGGGATGGTATCGCGGCCCGCGACCGACGGGAAGCGCAGGCTTTGAATAAGAACCAGCGGTGCTGAAAGGCAACGAGAAGAACACGTACTAGGTCGTACTTTCTTTCTCCTTCGCGTTCAGCGCGGATCTAACGTCGAGGATGAATGAGGAGGTAGTACTCGGCTGCGCTCCAACTGAAGTTGAACGAGTTCTGCCCTGCGCCCGTCACCGGGTTATATGTCTCGCGAAAGGGCTCGGCGCCACTCAGGCCAGGCGAGTTGCTGAGCAGCTTGTCGCGCATC
The DNA here is from genome assembly GCF_003858395.1 of Acidipila sp. EB88. Lineage (GTDB taxonomy): Bacteria > Acidobacteriota > Terriglobia > Terriglobales > Acidobacteriaceae > EB88. The sequence continues at coordinate 2,141,612 of NZ_QWEV01000005.1, forward strand.
CTGTGTACCGTTGCTGCTGCGCTGTAATTCTCCATGCCTTGTATGGCGAACACCGCCTGGTCGATCCAGACCGGGCCCCTCCAGTAACCGGCGCCGGGAGTGAACAATGGATCATCCTTGGCGAGTGTCGGGAATGGAAAGTGCGTGTCGAACTTGTCCGGGTCGCTCATGATTGCGATCGCACGCGTGGCTTGTTCCTGGCTTGCGACCTTTGTCCACAATGGAATCCAACCTTCTGGTCCATAGGCGCGGATGCGTGATTGATCTCCGAGGTGCACGTCAAAAAAGTAGCCTGCCGATGCATCGTAAAAAACCTGCTGAATGCGCTTCCGCAGGTCGGCAGCCTCTTTGCGCAATCGCTGCGCAAGTGTGTTCTTTCCAAGCAGGGCTGCCATGTCCGCGAGTTCGAGCTTCTCCTGGTAGAGATAACAGTTCAGGTCGACGGACTCCTGGTCGAGGGACCAGGCAGCATCTGTGTTCTTCAGCATCCTGGCATGGTCAAACCGCACGGCATTGTCCATGCCGCTCTCCCAGCGCGCGGCCTCCAGCGTGCCGTCCGTGGCGCCATACTCGGCCAGGCCATTGTGATCGTGGTCGCGGCTGGTATACCACCACTGGTGATAGTGATAGAGCCTGTCGAACATTTCTGCGACAAACGCGCGATCGTGCGTTTGCGTGTAGATCGCACTTACAGCCCAGGCTGCAAGCGGAGGCTTGGAGTCCCTCAGGTTGTTCTCCGCGCGGCTGCGCGAGATCTTATCCGGGATCATGCCATCAGGCAGCTGGCAATCAAACAAGGCGCGAACCTGGTCCTTGGCAAGCTCGGGCGCAAACCGCGCAAGTGCCGCTGCATGCTTCCACGAGTCCCACGCCCAGAACGCGTTGAAGTCCGGGTTGGAGTAGGAGGGGAAGAGGCCGGCATGCTGTAAGTCGCCCAGCGGCGCGCGCCAGTTTCCAAGCAGCGTGATCACCGCCTTGCGATTGATTCTTCGCACATCGTCGCGGTGGGTAAGTGCGGGCAAAAGCTGCGCACTCTTCTGCAGATAGTGCTGCCATCGTTCCCCGGCCAGCGCCCAAGCCTCTTCCGGGTCGCCGGTCCATGGTTGAAGCCTGGCGCCGCTTGTCCCTGGCAGGTAGGTTTGCTCCAGGTACAAGGTTGCGGGTGTATGCGCTTCCAGTCGGGTGGCATCGGGCAGCGTAAAACTGTAGCTTCCGCCCTGGCTATGCGCAGGTTGCACCTCGATGCCCGGCACCTTCTCCGTGAGGCTATCTCCTGCTGCCAGCACGTTGCCTGGCTGCGTGCCACCAAGGCTCACGCGCACGAGCGTAGGATGGTCCGCTCGCAATGTTACGTGCACAAGCGTGGTTGAAGCAGAGGCATAAAACAGTGTCTCGGTCGCAGCGATTCCCGCTCCACAGGCGTTGCGCACGAGCGCGCCGGCGAGCGCAACGCCACCATCGTCGCAGGCCGCAAGGGGGATCGCCTTACCCGTGGTTGCATCGTGCAGCGTCAGCACAGCAAAGCGTCCACCTGTCCAGAGACCGCCTCCAGTCGCTCCCAGAAAAGGGCCGATAAAGCCTGTGCTCGCATCTGCAATCGATGGCAGTGCGTAGCCATGCCACGCGCCCTGGTCGAAGAACATCGCAGGCGACCGGTCGCTCGGGGACGCTGGCTCGTGGTGCAGGTCCAGCAGGTTGGGCATGTCCTGGATCGGCCACTCCGCGCGCACCGCTGAACCGTTGGACGCGAGCGCGCACTGGGGGGTGCAGGAGACAAGGATCGCAGCAGCGACCACAGTGAGTCGACGAGACCGGCTTTTCATTTGCCTATCACCTTCGCATACGGGCGCGGGCACTGGGAAGAAGCTTCGCCTCCGGGGAACGCCGCGCCGTCGCGGTATGCATCAGTGGGTGCACCCTCGACCTTGGCACAGGCGTGTGCCATAGTTGCATGGGTCACGAAGGGAGCGATCCTTTCACCCGTGTTGTGCCGAAATGATCCTGGTGTCGAAGCAAGGTTGAGATTGATGACGCGTATGCATACACAGTTCGCGGCGCTGCTGCTGGTAATGGCGACCTGGTCGATTCCAGTACAGGGCTCGGACCTGCCGATGCCCCAGACACGCTTGCCTTCAGGCATTTTGCAATCGGTCGAAAATGCCACTGTTCGCTCGGCGGATCACGGCCTCGTGCTTGAGCGCATCGACCGCGGCGTACCCATGCAGCTTCACTTTGCAGACTGCCAGGGCATCGGCGTAGAGCGCGAAGCCGCGCAGTGGTGGATCGTTCCCACCGGTCTGGCAAAAGGCCCGGTACATGCCAACCATGACTTCTGGGTGCTGCCCGCAGACCCCATGTCGCAGAACAAGTCCTGGCATCTTGACGTGAAAGGTGCCGAGCTGACCGCGAGTGCACAAGGTGCCGGGCTGGTTGTCTCGCTCGATGCGCAAAGCCTCGCGCTCTCGACCGACGAAGCGCGGCCGCACAGCGACCCGTTTGGCAATCGCTTTGCTCTCAACATCCAGCAGGGCCCCGCGCTTGAAAACGCACTCGCTGCTTTTTACTGGGGCACCATGCTTCCCTCAGTGGTTGAGAAGACCATGGCCGCCCACTTTCCGTACAGCAGTGGCTATGTGCTGAGCACGCTGAACGTGCAATCGTACGCAGGCTCCTACCCAGCTGTGGATCATGAGTTTCAAATCCGCGGCCGCGTCGCGATGGCGACCGAAGCTGATCTCGATATTGTGCAGCGCATGCTGGCACTGCAGTTCAAGCTGATGGACGACGACCCCGAGAAGCTCTATCGCAGCCCAACGTCGGTGCAGCCGAATGGAACCCGGGAGTACCACATTCGGAGAGATAGCAAGGACGCGCATCAGAACGCGGCCATGTTTCCTTTGACGGCAAACATCGAGGTTCTCGAAGAGAGCTGGCATTACTATGCGGCGCGTAAGGATGCAGCATGGCTGCGCAGCAACATCGCGCATCTTGAAAACGCAGCCGGCTGGGTGCTGCAGAATACGGATTCATACGGACGTGCCTGGTCGGATGTTTACTACGAAGACCAGGTCATAAAAGACGGCCGGGAAACAGAAGCGCAGGCGTTTGCGGCACATGCCTTTCAGCTGCTCGCGGACATGGAAAGCCTGCTCGGGCGCAAGGATCAAGCCACTCTCTATGCAGCGACTTCCAGGAAGATGGCCGCCGCGCTGATCGCTCCTCTTCCCGATGGCTACTGGAACCCACGCACGCACAGATTTGTAGACTGGGTGGATCGTAACGGTCAGGCCCACGACCACACCCCGCTGCTTGCGAACACACTGCCACTCACCTTCGGGTATGCCACTGAGGCACAGACTGCCGCAGTGCAGCAGTTGATGGAGGCGAATGCAGCGCAGTTTGAACAATTTCCGTCGTTTGTTGCCGCGGACATTGCAGCCTACGATAGCTCCGAGATGGGCACCGCTGGACCCTATGATCTAAGTGCGGCCGGTCGTTACTGGTACTGGGACGCGGCCTTTCGCGCCGTACAGGACCAGAATGCCTTGCTGGCTCGCCAACTCGAAACTGTTGCCGCGGAGGGTAGCCGGAATGGCTACTTCATGGGCGAGCGCTATGACATGGATCACGTGTATTACATCGACGGGAAAGACGCTCATGGTGCGGAGAAATACTACGAGTACCCCAACGTGTACGCCGCAGTCTTGATCAACAAGTACCTGGGCCTGGAGATACCGGCAGATGCGGACCTGTCCGTGAGTCCCCACCTCGTAGAGTACGGCGAAGTAGAATTCGCTAACCCGGCCTACGCTGTTCGCTACAGCTACAACGCAGAGGGCTTCACCCTGAAGAACCTTGCCGCCAAGACCCGCCGGGTCGATGTGGACCTGTCGGCACTTGGCAGCGCGCATGGCGCCTGGAAGATCACCGCTCCCGTGCCACGGGTGGGCGTCCGCTTCCATATGGAACTCGCGCCCGGACAGCAGGCTTCCTGGGTCCCGGCGCCCTGATTGCAGCAGTTGGTTCTGCGCAGAGTTCGCCAAGATGCGGCGCACGCAAATCGTGCGTCTGGTATGCCCGAAACGCGAGAGCTGTGCGTGTGACACCTGGACCGAGCAGAAAGGTGCCGGCCAATGATCAGCCACGGCGCACGCGACCAGCCGCCGCTGCATGAACCGGGCGATATTCTGAGATTTGATGTATATGGTAGGCACGACTGGATTCGAACCAGCGACCTCTACCGTGTCAAGGTAGCGCTCTAACCAACTGAGCTACGCGCCTGCGTATGCGCGGCAGGGCTGCCGCTTGCATGAGTATACAGCACCATGCCGGTCGCGGGGTGGCTTGTTCGCGGGCTCGGCCTCACGCGCGAAAAGAGCCCCGGTTCTAGTCGTAGCGCTCGAAGATGATCTGCTTGCGATGCCAGCCCAGAGCCTTGAGCCGTTCACGGCTTGCGGACACCATCTGGTTCAGGCCACATACGTAGGCATGCATTTCAAACGCAGCAGCGGCTGGGTCTGGCGGAGCAGCCGGCGCATCAGGAGATGTCGGCGGCGCCGCGTGCCCGGCCGCGAACGTTGCCAGCAGCCGGGCGGCATGCTCCTGGACATAGCCCTGCGCGCCGGTCCAACTCGCCTCCGCGCGGCTCAGCGTGGCGACGTAGTGGAAGTTCGGGTAACGCGCCGCAAGATCCTCGAAGTAGTCCTGGTAGTACACATCGCCGGCGTAGCGCGTGCCGTATACGAGGAAGAAGTCCTTGCCGCCCGAGCGATCCTCGCTGGTCGCCGGAAACAGGGCCTGCGCAAAGCCGCGCATGGGCGCGATCCCGGTGCCGGTCGCGATGCACAGGCTATGGGTGAGCGGCTCCCGCAGCACAAAGGTTCCATGCGGTCCATGGCATGCCAGCGTGTCGCCTTCCGCCAGATCGCATAGCAGGTTCGAGAAAAAGCCATTTTCGACCCGGTTGACGCACAAAGCGAAGCGGTTCGCATCGGGCGCGGACGCGATGGAATAGGCGCGCGTCTGTTCCTTGCCCTGCGCGTCCGGCGCCACGAACGAAAGAAACTGGCCTGCTTCAAAGTCGAACCTGGCAAGCGCATCGATGCAGAACTCCAGGTGGTAGCACTGGGCGGACGCGGAGAGCAGAAGCTTGCGGTCGAGGCGTGCAGTGTAGAGCGGTCGCAAGCAGTTCCTTCCGATGCGTTGAGTTCAGCCAAGCAGTGGCGACGCGGGCGAGTGAAGAGGCCTTGCCCAGTTTATCCCGCAGGGCTGGCAGCGGCCAGCTCGCGGAACCTTGCCGCGAGAGGCCCGGCGATTCGCCCGGACTGCGAGTCGCCGGGCGCCCGGACTCATCCAATCCACAGAAGGTTCGCGACGGGGCATGGCCACGCGCGGGAGGAGCAGTTTTGACAGAGCAGACGCAGGGTAAGACGGCATTGGTAGTCGGCAGCACGGGCATTACAGGAGGCAACCTGGCCGCGCATCTCAGCGCAACGGGCTGGGAAGTACTCGGGCTGGCGAGGCGGCCTGGAAAGCTGCCGGGGATCACGCCGGTGGCCGCCGATCTCACGAACCGCGCCTCTGTCGTGACAGCGTTGCGGAATCTGGCGCCCACGCATGTGTTCTATGGCACCTGGCTCCGAAACGACACCGAGGCGGAGAATGTCCGGGTCAATGGCGGCATGATGCAGACGCTGTTCGATGCACTGGCGGAGACGGGAGCACCGATACAGCACGCAGCACTCGTGACCGGCACCAAGCAGTATTTGGGGCCGTTTGAAGCCTATGGGCAGACAGCCGCGGAGACGCCCTTTCGCGAAGATAACCCGCGTCTGCCGGGGCTGAACTTCTACTACACGCAGGAGGACATCCTGTTCGCCGCTGCTGCGCGGAGTGGGTTCACCTGGAGCGTGCACAGGCCGCATTCAATCGTCGGTTTTGCGGTCGGCAACGCCATGAACATGGGCGTAACTCTCGCGGTGTATGCAACACTTTGCCGCGAGTATGGTGAACCGTTTGTGTTCCCGGGCTCGCACTTCCAGTGGAATGCCATCACCGACGTGACGGACGCGCGCCTGCTGGCTCGCCACCTTGCGTGGGCGGCAACCACCCCGGCGGCTGCGAATACCGCTTTCAATATCGTGAATGGGGATGTGTTCCGCTGGCGCTGGCTGTGGTCGCAGCTTGCCGCGTACTTCGGGGTGGAACCGCAGGGGCCGCCGGTTGCTGACGGAACCAACGATGGCCGCGATCTGCTCACGCCCAAGCTGGCGGTCGCGGGAGAGCGCTGGTCAGCAATCGCCGCGAAGTACGGGCTTGCCGAGCCGAATATGGATGCGCTTGCCTCCGCATGGCATACAGATGGCGACCTGGGACGCGAGCTCGAGTGCCTGAATGACATGCACAACAGCAGGGTTCGTGGCTTCACTGAGTACCAGCCGACGCTGGCCTCGTTTACCGAGCTGTTTGATGAACTGCGGGCGAGAAAGCTGATTCCCGCCTGACGTGGTGGCAACAGTTGTTCGCAGCGGGCGGAACTCCACTGGTTGGTGCGGGTTCCGGCCCGGCCTAGACTGCGGAGATGAACGCGTGTCTCTGCGTACCTCGCAAGGTGTCGGGAGCAACCCTGCATTGCTGGAAAAGGCTGAGACCCTGGCCGCTGTTGCGCTGGCGACTTAGCGCAGGCGGGACAGGGTAGCGGGGTCAGCCTCCCCCTGGAAGTACTTCCGCAAGGCCTCGTCAAAGGGGCTGGATGGTTCTTCTGCGGCTTCCGGCGGGCTGCCCGGACCCTCACCGTTACAGGCCGCAAACAGCGTCATCGACGAGCGGAACTTGATGTCGTCCGGCGTGCCGAAAATCTGGTTCGCGCTTCTGCCAGTAACGGCGTTCACCGCTTCGGTGCATGCGTGCAGGCGTGGCCCCAGCAGCGGATGCTCAAGATAGGCCCGAGCCTCCGCGCGCGAGTGAATGGCATACCGAGCCGCCATCGAGCTCGACCCCAGGCCCGCAACCTGCGGGAAGATAAACCACATCCAGTGGCTGCGTTTCTGGCCGGCCTGCAGCTCGGCCAGCGCTTGCTCGTAGATGCCCGCCTGCGCACTCACAAAGCGCTCCAGGAGGAATACGTCTTCGATCGCTGCTTGCTTGATCATGCTTCGACTCCGTCGGTGACCTGCATCTGGGTTAGGATGCGTGGCGATGCGGATGCCGGTGGTTCTCGATGTGGCCGTAATCAGTAAGGAACGCGCCTATAATCAGGTATGGCGCCTGCGCAAATGTTTTCAGCGCAACCTGATTCCACTCCGCGCACGCCAGCCGCGCCGGGGAAAAAGACTGCGCCCGCTGCGTACTCCGCGGAAGCGCTGGCACAGTACGACCGCGACACCGCCTCCATCACGGGTCCGCGCTACGAACTGCTGATCGAAACAGTGCATCGCAACCGTCCATCGGACGATACCGAGATCATTCGAAAAGCCTGGGAGTTCTGCCTGCGCCATCATCGCGGGCAGCTGCGTGCCTCGGGCGAGCCGTATGTGCTGCACCCGCTCGAGACAGCGCTGGTGCTGGCCGAGATGAAGCTTGACTCGACCGCCATTGCCGCCGGGCTGCTGCACGACGCGGTGGAGGATACGCCGGTCACCACGCCCGAGATCACGGCGTTGTTCGGCGAGCAGGTCTCGCACATTGTGGAAGGCGTCACCAAGCTCGACAAGATCCAGTTTGCCAATCGCGAAGACCGGCAGGCGGAGAGCGTCCGCAAGATGCTGCTCGCGATGGTCACCGATGTGCGCGTGGTGCTGATCAAGCTGGCCGACCGTTTGCACAACATGCGCACGCTGGAGCATCTGCGTCCCGATCGTCAGGCTTCGATCGCGCGCGAGACGCTCGACATCTATGCGCCGTTGGCGCATCGCCTCGGCATGGGCAAGGTGCGCGGCGAGCTTGAAGACCTTGCGTTCCGCTATGTGGACACCCACGGCTTTGAAGAGCTGCAGACCGCGATTGACGCCCGCCGTACCGAGGGCGAGCAGTTCTTGGCCGGCGTGGAAGCGCTGCTGTCGGAGAAGATCGCCGAAAACGGTTTGAAGGGCCGGGTCGAGTGGCGCATCAAGCGGCTGTACTCGATCCACCAGAAGCTGCAGGAGACAGGCACGGGCGTCGACCAGGTGCATGACCTGCTTGCACTGCGCGTGATTGTTGGCTCGGTGGGCGATTGCTACGCCGTGCTGGGGCTGATCCACTCGTTGTTCCGCCCAGTGCCGAACCGTATCAAGGACTTCATCGCGATGCCGCGGCCGAATCTTTACCAGTCGCTGCACACCACGGTGATGGGCGAGGCGGGCCACCAGTTCGAAGTGCAGATCCGCACCGAGGAGATGCACCGCATCGCCGAAGAAGGCATCGCGGCGCACTGGAAGTACAAGGCCGGCGGCTCGCCGGTGTCGGCACGCGACGAGCAGCGCCTGGCCTGGGTGCGCCAGCTCGTAGAGTGGCAGCGCGAGATGACGGACCCGAACGAGTTCATCTCGACGCTCAAAATCGACCTGTACCCGGAAGAGGTGTACACCTTCACCCCCAAGGGCAAGGTCGTAGTGTTGCCCAAGGACGCCAGCCCGCTCGACTTTGCCTACGCGGTGCACACCGAGGTCGGCCACACCTGCGTCTCGGCCAAGGTCAACGGACGTATCGTGCCGCTGCGCGCCAAGCTCAACAACGGCGACATCGTGGAAGTGGTCACGCAGAACGGCCACACGCCGTCGCGCGACTGGCTGACGTTTGTTAAAAGCTCGCGGGCCCGCAACAAGATCAAGCACTGGATCAACGAGCACCAGCGCGAGCGTGCCATCGAGATTGGTCGTAAGCTGCTGGAGCGCGAGGCCCGCAAGTACAAGATCGCGCTCTCGAAGTTTGAAGAATCGGACTATGCCAGGCTCGCCGCGGACTACTCGGTAGCGACCCCGAACGACATGATGGCCGCAATCGGCTTCGGCAAGTATTCGGCACGGCAGGTGCTGAACCGGCTGGCCCCCGGCATTTTGCAGCAGCCGGGCTCGGGCGAAGACCAGGCATTGCCCACCAGCGCCGAGGATGCCAAGCGACTGCAACTGCATGCCAATGCCGCGTCGGACACTCTGGAAGTGGAAGGCTCGAACGAACTGCTGGTGTACCGCGCGCGATGTTGCAACCCGATTCGCGGTGAAGAGATCATTGGCTATGTAACCAGGGGCAAAGGCGTCGCGGTGCACGGGCGCACCTGCCCCAACGTGCAGAACCTGCTGTACGAGTCGGACCGGAGGATTGCGGTGGAGTGGGCGCGCGAGAGTGGCGGCGAAGTGCCGAACCGGCGTGCGACGTACCCGGTCCGCCTGACGCTGCTCTGTGATGATCGCCCGGGCCTGCTCCGCGAGATTACGGCGATCGTGAGCGAGGGCAATACCAATATCCGGTCCATGGATACGCGCGGCGACACGCGCGCGGGTGGAGCAGCCGGCGCGGTGATCGACCTTACGCTCGACGCACATGACCTGCGCCACCTGGAGCGGCTCCAGCAGGGATTGCGCAGCATCCCCGGCGTGCGCGACGTGCAGCGCTCTTCAAAGCTTTAAAGCCGAAATCTCAGCGCGAGACTTGTTTCATCTCAGCGCAGGACAGCGAGAGGGCCGCGAGGGTTTGACCCTGCGGCCCGAGCTCACCTTACTTGCATGCCGCGACGGCTGTGCTGGTGCGGTGCCAGGTTTCTGTGCGACCCAGCAGCGAGAACCCGATAAAGCCGCGCAGGTTCAGGGAGTCTCCCTCTGCCTGCATCTTGGCGGAGTACGTCTTGCCAGACTCCGGGTCGTAGACCTTGCCGTCCTTTGCAGCGGCTGCTCCGTCCGGCGTGAAGGCCGTGCCGATCATCAGGCCGCAAAGGTCGCGCGCGCGCAGGGATGCGTCCGGGTTGTTTACATCGTGCGAAGGCTGGTCTTTCGGGCCGATCGTCACGATCCGCACGCACAGATGCGACCCTTCGCATGGCTGAATCCGCAGCACCGAGTTGTTCGGGGTTTTCCAGTCGCCGGTGAGTTGGGAGGCCTGGGTATCAGCAGGGGAAGGTGTGGCGAGCAACAAAGCGAGCGCGAGCATAAGCACGGGGTGAGACCTTTCGAGAGCGCGCTCTCACGGAGAGAATGGAGTTCCTATCGTAGTTCCGATGCGGCGGGGTCGCGAGTCGTGCGCGACATTGCTGTGGTCTCCGAAAAAGAGGGTAGGACAAGGGCATGGTCGCGTCTGGGCTGCGACGCGCGAACAGGGATGAAGAAGCAGCAGATCCAAGGCAGAATAGAAGCATGAGCGAACCCCGTAAGCAGGCTGTTATCACCGAGGAAGCACCCTCCGCCATCGGTCCCTATTCGCAGGCAGTCGTGGTCGATGGATTTGTCTACACCTCCGGTCAGGTCGGCTTCGACCCGTACACGGGACAGATCAGCGCCGACGGCATCGAGGCTCAGACTGAGCAGGTCATGCGCAACCTCAAGGCAGTGCTAGCGGCAGCCGGTTGCCGCATGGCCGACGTTATCAAGACCACTGTTTTCCTCAAGGACATGAACGACTTCGCCGCGATGAACGCGATCTACGCGCGGCACTTGAGCCCGGAGGGCGTGGTTCCCCCGGCGCGGTCCACCGTCGAAGTCGCTCGGCTGCCCCGGGATGCGCGCGTCGAAATTGAAGTGATCGCCCGCCAGTAGGCGGCGCTTCGAATCAAGGCGTCCTGCGGGCTCCTTGCTCCATCTAACAAATACGAGGTTTCTATGGCGACGACCGACACAAACGAGAAGGTAGTGCTGAGTGAGCAGGAGTGGCAGGAGCGGCTCACGCCCGAGCAATACCATGTGACCCGCAAGAAGGGAACGGAGCCTGCGTTCAGCGGGGCGCTTTACAAGAATGATGCCGACGGGGTGTACCACTGCATCGGCTGCAGTGCGCCGTTGTTCCGCTCCGACGAAAAGTACGAGTCCGGCAGCGGCTGGCCGTCCTTCTGGACGCCGGTCAGCGACAATGCGGTGGTGAACCACGAGGACTCTAGCTACGGCATGCGGAGGGTCGAGGTGACCTGCGCCCGTTGCGACGCGCACCTGGGACACGTGTTCCCGGACGGCCCCAAGCCCAGCGGGTTGCGCTACTGCATTAACTCCGCGTCCCTGGCGTTCGAAAAGAAGTAAACGTAGACAGCGGTGAGCATAGAAAAGCCCCGAGGCGAGTGCCCGGGGCTTTTCTGTACTGTGCGTTCCGCCGCAGCGTTCCGCGATGTGTAGGTAGAAGACTAGGCTTTGACGACCTTGCCGCTCTTGATGCAGGAGGTGCAGACGCGCATCTTGCGCGAACCACCCTCAACCTTGGCCCGGACCGGGCGCAGGTTGACGTTCCAGCGACGACGCGTCACGTTGTGGGCGTGCGAGATGTTGTTTCCGAACTGAGGACCCTTTTGGCAGATTGCGCAGACTGCAGCCATTATCAAACTCCGATGCGAGCGAACTCGTAAGAAATGTTTCGGATGCCCCAACGCATCTACCACTTGAGAATGGTCTGCGGGTCGTGCCCTCGCGCTACATGGAGTAGGGAAGCGCACCTGCACCGAACCCTCAGTGTATCCGAGTTGTGACGCTGGCACAAGGCAGCGGGGGAAGCAGTGGCCCGCAAAAAGAGGCAGCCGGCGAGCTGCCTCTTTTAGGACAAACCGGCAGCTTACTTCGCGCCGACCGTCTGTTCCTTGTTGGCGCCAAGCTCCGCGAGCCTCTTGGCAAGCAGCTGTTCCAGCTTTTCCAGCGCTTCCGAAAAGCCCTCGATGCCTTCCTTCAGCTTGTCGTGGGCCATGCGATCCTTGGCATGCATTTCCTCAAAGGTCTTCTCGTCGATGGTCAGCTTTTCAATCTGATGGCCTTCGGCGTTCTTCGGGTCAAGCTTGCGGGGCAGTTCGGCCTGCTTTTCATCGAGCTCATGCAGCAGCTTTGGCGCGATAGTCAGCAGGTCGCAACCCGCCAGCTCCTGGATCTCGCCGATGTTGCGGAAGCTCGCGCCCATGACCTGGGTCTTGTAGCCGAACTTCTTGTAGTAGTTGTAGATCGTGGTGACGGACTGCACGCCCGGGTCGTCCGCGCCTTCGTATTCCTTGCCGGTGTCCTTCTTGTACCAGTCGAGGATGCGGCCGACGAATGGCGAGATCAGCGTGACCTTGGCTTCGGCGCAGGCAACGGCCTGGTGCAGGCCGAACAGCAGGGTCAGGTTGCAGTGGATGCCTTCCTGCTCCAGCTTTTCCGCGGCCTTGATACCAGGCCAGGTGGAAGCAATCTTGATCAGGATCCGCTTCTTGTCGATGCCGGCATCGGCGTACATCTTGATGATCTCGTGTGCCTCAGCCAGGGTCTTCTCTGTGTCGTAGCTGAGACGGGCATCTACCTCGGTGGAAACGCGACCCGGCACAATCGCCAGGATCTTCTTGCCGAAGGCGACTGCCAGGTGCTTGAACGCTTCCTTGGCGACTGCCTTGTCGTCGGCGCCGTCACCCAGGTTCTTCTTGGCTTCCAACAGCACGTCATCCACGATCTGTGAATAGGCGGGCATGCCGGCGGCTGCGGTGATCAGGGACGGATTGGTCGTAGCGTCCTGCGGTTTGACCTGTTCGATAGCCTGGATGTCGCCCGTATCGGCGACAACCGTTGTGATCTTGCGGAGCTGTTCCAGCAGTGTCTGGGCCATGCACTCTCTCCCTTGTTGCGCTTGAAACCACGGATGCGTGGCCGCAAGAGCTTCTCAACATTGGATGCGGCGGCCGCCTCGACATCGCGAAACTGGCGCGCATCGCGCTCTTTCCAGCTCTCTGCGCGGCTCAGGAAACCAGGGACGGACCCGGAGCAGGCCGGCAGCGGAGCAGTGGCCTTTATTATCACACGCACATTGCGCGCGCTTATGTGCGGCAGATCCTCTCCCCGCGCAGATCCGGACATCACGAAAACGGCTGCCGTTTGGGTCTGCTGCCTTTTTCATGACAGGAAAATGTGCCCCGTGGCGAGTCACGTCGGCGCCGGCAGCGGTCGAATTCGCACCGGGTTGCCGGCATGGCTCTGTAGAGTGTCACAGTATGCGTCGGTGGCCCATCATTTGCTTCGTCCTTTGCGTTGGGGTCCTGTTGTACTGGGCCTTGCATCACGGGCATGAACGGAGTGCGGATGTTCCCCGTGAGCGCGTACCCACGCTCGCCGTGCCGCACCAGCCCAGCGCTACCGACACCACCACGGCAGAGGCTCCCACCGACGTCTACGCACACAACCTCCTGTTGCGCAAAGGACCCAATTTTCGGGTGTATATCCCGTGGATGCGAGGCACGATGGTGCGCACCGACCCCGGGCGCACGCCAAGCTTCGACAACGCCAGTTCCTTCGGGCTGCATGTAGAGAAGGGCATCATGGAGGTGCGACTGGAAGACCTGGCGCACTACCTGAATGCTTCGGCTGTTCCCCACGCGCGGCTTACCAGGATTTCCTTGTCCGCGCGCGGTGGGCAGATCCACCTGCTCGGCACGGCGCACAAGCTGCTGCCGATCCCCGTGGAAATTGTAGGCACGATCTCTGCGGAGCAGGCTACGGTGATTCGCCTGCATGTCCTCAAGGTGTCCATGCTGAAGCTGCCCATTACGGGGCTGCTTAGCGGCTTTCACCTCACCCTTGCCGACCTGCTGCAGTCGAACCAGCCCGGCATCCGCGTCGCCGGCAACGACATCCTGTTCAACACGGATGTGATCTTTCCTTCGCCGCATATCACCGGGCCAATTACAAGCCTGCGTCTGGCGACCGACAAGCACGGGGCGTACCTCGAGGCCGTCTATGGCGATACGCATGCCGACCCGGCCCTGGCCCAGAAATGGCATAACTTCCTGCAGCTCACCAACGGAACCCTGGACTTCGGGAAGCTCACCATGCACCACGTCGATCTCATCATGATCGACGCTTCCAATGCATCGTGGTTCGACCTGGACCTGATCAACTACCAGGCGCAATTGGTGAACGGCATTACGCGCATGACTCCGCAGGCAGGGCTGCAGATTTTTATGCCTAATGTGAGCGCCCTGCCGCCAAGCAAGCCCGGGGAGACGATCACCATGGAGTGGCTCCGGGATCGCACCCTGCCGCCGCCGCCCGAGATCCCGTTCCACTAAGAGCCTGCCGCCCGCGAGCCGCCTGATTAAGCCGGCTTTTCGGCTCTACTGCGGCAGCGCCTCGACCACCTCGGCAGAGCGCGCGCTTTCATTGCCGCTCTGGTCCACGGCGGCAACTGAGTAGCTGTACCGCACACCCGGGTGCGCCGCCGTATCGCTCCAGGAGGGCACGGTCACGAGCGCCGGGCCGCTGACCAGGACCGGCGTGGAGGTGGCTGCGGACTGTGCCGCGAGATCGGTCTCCCTGCGGTAGACGCGGTACCCACGCAGGTCGGGCTCGGGGCCCGCGGTCCATGAGAGGTCAATGGCTTTGCCCGTGGCATTCGCCACCGCCGCAAGGTCTTCGGGCACTGCCGGGGCAAAGGTATCCCGGGCCTCGAGCGCAGCGGTTTCCGCGGGCTGGCCGTTCATTTCCAGGAGGTGCCCTTCCAGGGTCAGTTGCTCCACAAGCTGCACCGTGTAGGAGTAAGAGCGATTCTGCTGTGCATCCGCATCGACGATGGAGTCGGGCGTCCATTTGCCGCCGGCCATCGCCGCCGGGTGCTCGGGCGCTTCCAGCGTCTGCTCTGTGGGTTGCGGCACACCCGCCTCGGTCGACTCCTTGGTGGGGGCCGTCGCGCTCTCTGCGGCGAGGCGGTGGCGCAACAACCTTACGCGCAGCACCGCGCCCGGCGCGGTCATTGCCTGCGAGTCCTCCGCAGGAGCCTCCCAGCTTACGGCGATGCCCTGTGCCTTGTTGGCAAGCTGTACCGACTGGATCGCCGGTGGAGCCCAGCCGGCAGGCACAAACGCCAGGTTGGAGGGTCCTGCATCATGCTGAGCATGGTTTTTGAGCCGAACTTCGTAGTGCATCAGCCGGTTCGTGCCGACCTGCAAAGCGGCGGGCAGCTGGTCCGTGGTCTGCGCCTGGGAGCCCGGCGCCAGCAGCAGGACGCGAAACACCGCGCAGGGTTCCGCACCGGCCGCGCGGCAGATCTCCACCTGCTGATCCGCTTGGAGCACCACCCGGTCGGTGGTGCGGCGTGGCATGGTCCAGTGCAGTGCGACCTTGTCCCCGATGCGCATCGCGGCAAGGTCGGTGACGGCCAGGGGCAGCATCAGGGAGGGTGGCATGGGCGCGCCAGGGTTGCCGCAACCACCCAGGAGCAGAGAGCTGGACAAGATTAGAGGGGAGACCCGGGCCGCGAAGCGGCGTACTTCCATCATCGCAAGCCCAGCCTAGCAGAGGGCGACGACGGCCCTGCCGTGCCCCGCCGCTATGGCCTGGGACTGTTCAGGCCAGCATCTTCGCCAGTGCGGCTGCTATGTCGGGGCTGGCAAACTGGAAGCCGTCTGCCTGCAGCTTGGCGGGCACTGCGCGGCAGCTTCCGAGCAGGGTCGCGTCGGCCATCTCGCCAAAGGCAGCGCGCAGGGCGAAGGCCGGGGCAGGGGCCACGGCCGGCCGGTGCAATGCGGCGCCGAGCGCCTTGGTGAACTCGGCGTTGCGTACCGGCTCGGGGGACACCACGTTGATGGCGCCGTCGAGCCGCTCGCTCGAAAGCATGTGAAAGATGGACTGCAGCAGATCTTCCAGCGCGATCCAGCTCATCCACTGCTTGCCGTCGCCCAGCCTGCCACCCACGCCCGACCGGAACAGCGGCAGCATTTGTTTCAGAGCTCCGCCAAATGGCGTAAGCACCACGCCGAACCGCATGTGGATGACCCGCATGCCGGCTACGCTCGCCGGTGCTGTTGCCGCTTCCCAGGCCTGGCAGGTCTCGCTCAGGAAGTCCGATCCGGGACCAGAGTCTTCGGTCAGTGTTTCGTCACCACGGGAGCCGTAGAACCCGGTTGCCGAAGCCGAAAGCAGGATCCTGGGCGGCCTTTGCAGGCGAGCCAGCAGCAGTGCAAGCGCTCCGGTGGGCTGGGTGCGGCTTTCGACGATGACGCGCTTGTACTCCGGGCTCCAGCGCTTGGCGGCCAGGTTCGCGCCGGCAAGGTGCACCACGGCATCACAGTCTTCGAGCGCCTCGAGCGAGGCAATGGGCTGGGCGGCGGTGGGCTCCCAGAGTATGGTGCCAGGGGCTGCCGGGGCCGGGGCGGCACCATTGCCGAGTTTGACGGGCATGGGCCGCTGCACAGCCAGCACCTCCATTCCACGGGCGCGGGCTGCGGCGACCAGGGCGTGCCCGATCATGCCGTTAGCGCCGGTCACCAGGAGGCGAAAGGGAGCGGGGTTGGAAGGATCCGATATAGGTGGCTGCGTCACAGAAGGGTCCTCGTTTCAGTCAGGTCGGCAGGCATGGAATAGCCCTGGAGCGTGGGTGATTGTGGCAGTACCGCGATTGCTTGAGTAAGTGGATTGGATGCCCGCCTGTCGAGAATTTGTAGAGATATTGCAACAAACGAGTACGCAGGCAGGCGCGTGGGGCATGGTTATTTCTGCTCGCATGGTTTGATGGCGGATGAGTACGGTATACGACAGACGTTGTCACAATTTGCCGTTGTAGTCACAAATATCGGTACGCGAGGAGCGACCTCCGCACCTGTACGAAGAGCACAAAATATTCAACAACTGCTCTCAAAGATGCATCAGATAAGGTATCTCCGAAAAGAATATTTACTATCTGGTCCGGGAGGACCGTCCCATGGCAGAAAGCAAGTTGAAACTCGAAGTTGATGAGCAGGAAGTTCCGCCGATGACCGCTGCGGCCAGCGAGGAAAAAGGCTCGGTCGACCAGGCAAGCGCTGAGGCGTTTATCGCGGAGAAGCACATCGGCGAACGCATCAAGCGGCTGCGGCTAAAGAAATCCATGGGCCTTGTTGAACTGGGCCGGCAGACCGGTCTTTCCGCCAGCTTCCTTTCCCAACTGGAGACGGGCAGGGTCGTACCCACCCTTCGCAACCTGGCACGCGTCGCACTGGTGTTCGGCAAGGACCTCAACTACTTTTTCGAGGCCGAGCCGCAGCCGATGTTCCGCGTCCATCGCAAGAGCGAGCGTCAGCGCCAGCCGCAGAGTGGCGTGGATGATCCCACCTACTACTTCGAAAGCCTCGGCTATATGGTGCCCGACCGCCAGCTCGATCCCTACATTGCCGAGTTCCTGCCGGCACGCAAGGCGAGTGACGTGCGCCCGCATGTGCACACCGGCTTCGAGTTCCTGTACATCCTGGATGGGGAACTTGAGATCCGGCACGCGGACAAGGTCCACATCGTGGAAACCGGGGACGGCGTGTACTTCGACGCAAGCACTCCGCACTCGTACCGCTGCAGCGGTAAAACGCCCACGCAGGTGATCATCGTGACGATGCACCAGCAGCAGGCGCAGCACGCACAAAACACGGTGCGTCCCCTCAACGTAGCGCGCGTAGGCAAGACCAGCACTGCCACCGCTGGCACACTGGGCGGAAAGCAGGCCGGTGCAACCCAGCCGATCCTGCAGGCCGCGCGTGGAACCGGTACGGGCGCTTCGCTCTAGCCAATCCATACGCCACAGCAATCTTCTAAAGGGCAGCAGGGACGGTTTCCTGCTGCCCTTTGTTGTGCCCCGGTGGGGCGCGCGCGGGTGCCGCTACACTAGGGCTCATCAGTGCGCGAAGCTCGTCGCGCGCAGAAGCGCCCATCTCCCCCGGGCCTGTTCATGGAGCCAGATGCTGAAAGTCCGTCGTTTCAACCGTTGTAGCCGTTCCACCCGCTCCGCACGCCTTCGTTGCCTGCTGCCTTTGCTGATTACCGGTCTAGTCCCTGTTGCAGGGCATGCGCAAACGGAGTCAGCGCACCCCTCCCCTACTCCGTGGACCGTGTTTGACATCTACCACCCCGCCAAGGCCAAGGAGGCCGCACCGGCCGAGACCGCGTGGTCCCCGGACGGCACCCGTCTGAGCTATCGCATGCCGGACGGTGCGCTTGGCGCGATCGATGCGCGCACTGGGGCGCGCACCGTGCTGACGCCGGGCGACAAGCTGGCGGGAGTGAGCAAGCGGCCAATCAACGAGAAGGATCGGGATCACCGTGCGCGGTACAACCAGGGCGGCTACTTCTGGTCGCCGGACGGTGCGCAGATCCTGTTCGACGAAGACGGAACCCTGTGGCTGGACTCACTCAAAACAGGCGAGGTGCGCCAGGTAGGCGACACCGGGCAGGGCTCGGGCGATGATGTGAAATTCTCGCCGGATGGGGCAGCCATCTCTTACCTGCACAATCACAACCTGTATGTGCAACGCGGCAGCGGGAAGCCGGTCGCGCTCACCGGCACCGCTGACCCGAATCTTCTGAATGGCGAGGTTGACTGGGTCTACCTCGAGGAGTTGAAGTCACGCAGCAACTACACCTGGGCGCCTGACTCCGCGCACCTTGCGTACATCCAGATGGACGAAACCCATGTGCCGGTGTACCCACTCACCGACTTCAACCCGACCCATGCCACCGTGGACCAGCAGAAGTACCCACAGGCCGGTGATCCGAACCCAACGGTCCGCGTGGGCGTCGTGGCGGCTACCGGAGGCGACACGCGGTGGATCGACCTGCCCGGCGTGCGCCCCGATGAGGATTACATTCCCAGGATCGGCTGGCTGGACGCGAAGACCGTATGGGTCGAGACGCTGGCGCGCGACCACAAGCACCTGGACCTGTGGTTCGCCGACGCACGGACGGGCCGGGCGCGCAAGGTGTTATCGCAGCAGGACGCGAAGTTCTTCAACGACACCTACGACGTGGACTGCTCGCGCCCCGGACACGTGCTGCTGCTCTCCTGGCAGAGCGGGCACGCGCACATCAACCACTACACCTATGCCGACCCCGCCACGACACAGCTGAAGCCGGAAGCGCGGCTCGAGAGTGGCGACTACGAAGTGGCGGATATTGCTTCGGTCGTGGGCGACACGGTGTACTACACCAGCAACGAGGGCGAGCCGCTCGGGCAGCAGGTCTGGGCAGTGCAGCTCGATGGCACCGGCAAGCACCAGGTGACCCAAGGCAAAGGCATTCACCGGGTGGCGTTTGCGGAGGCGCATGCCGCATTCACCGACAACTACTCCTCGCTAACAACGCCGCCAGCGCTCAGCCTCTGTTCCGCTGGCTCCGCGTGCGCGCCGCTCTGGCACGACCCCGGCCCAGGGGCGCATGCC
Organism: Acidipila sp. EB88; assembly: GCF_003858395.1. Classification (GTDB taxonomy): domain Bacteria; phylum Acidobacteriota; class Terriglobia; order Terriglobales; family Acidobacteriaceae; genus EB88. Next base: position 2,160,906 of record NZ_QWEV01000005.1, read on the forward strand.
GTGCGCACACCTGAACTGCTGACGCTCAAGGCCGCGGATGGGCAGACGACGATCTATGCAACGCTGCTGCTGCCGGCCGCGGGGCAGGGCAGCTCTGCGAGCCAGCCGCTGATCACCAACCCCTACGGCGGCCCGGGTTCGCCGGGAATCACGAATAGCTGGGGCGGCCCGGCGCTGTACTTCGATGACCTGCTGGCCGAGCATGGGTTTGCCGTGCTCCACGTGCGCAACCGTGGCATGCACGGGCAGGGTCGCGCATTCGAGCAGGCGGCCTATCACGACTTTGGAGCGGTGCAGCTTGCTGACCAGCTCGCGGCCATCGACCAGGTGCTGGCCAGGTATCCGCAGCTCGACCCAAAGCGGCTGGGCTGGTGGGGCTGGAGCTGGGGCGGCACGTTCACGCTCAACGCCATGACGCACTCGGACCGCTTCCGCGCCGGGGTGTCCGTGGCGCCCGTGACCGACTTCCGCAACTACGACTCGATCTACACCGAGCGCTACCTGGGGCTGCCGGTGGCGCGGGCAGGCGAGCCTGCGGAAGCAAGCGTCTATGACGCGGCGGCTGTGCTCAGCACGGCCGCGAAACTGCACGGGCACCTGTTGCTGGTGCACGGCACCGGCGACGACAACGTGCACATGGCCAACACCATCCAGTTTGTGCAGAAGCTGGTCGACGCCGACAAGCCGTACGACCTGCAACTGTACCCGCGCAAGACACACTCGATCGCCGGGCCCGATGCGCGAACCCACCTGTATGAGCGCATTCTGGCGCAGTTCGAGCAGTATTTGAAGCCGGAACAGGATCCCCGCTGACATGACCCCAGCGGGCGATCTTCCGGATAATGCGGTTACCGACGAGCTGGTGCGTGGACGCTACCGGCTCGGGCCAGAGACTGAGCTGCTCGTTCTCTCCGACGGCACTGCTCACTTCGACGGCGGCGCCATGTTCGGCGTGGTGCCCAAGGCGCTCTGGGGCCGGGTGGTCGCTTCGGACGCGGAAAACCGGGTCGTGCTGGGCCTTAATACGGTGGTGGTGCGCACCGCAGCGCACACGGTAGTGATCGAGACAGGCTTCGGCGAGAAGCTGCCACCCAAGGCTGCTGCGATCACGGGCGCGCAGGCCCGGTTGCTCCACGCGTTCGCGGCAGCCGGTGTCGAGCCCGCGTCGGTGGACATGGTGATCAACTCGCACCTGCACTGGGACCACTGCGGCTGGAACACCCGCTTTGTCGAAGGCGGGCAGGGTGTGGTTCCGACGTTTCCGAATGCGCGCTACTTCGCCCACGCCGGCGAGGTGGCGCACGGGCGCGCGCAACACGAGCGCGACCGCATCTCCTACCTAGCCGACAACTACGAGCCGTTGCTCGCCACCGGGCAGATGACGGCGCTGGACGTGGCCGAAGGAGAAGAGCGTGAGCTGGCGCCCGGCATCGCGGTGGAGCTGTTCCCCGGACACACGCGGCAGTTGATGGCGATCCACGTGCGCGATGGCGCCTCGGGCAAGCGGGCCTGTTACATCTCGGACCTGGTGCCGACCGCGGCGCACCTGCCGCTGACCTGGGGCATGGGTTTCGACCTTGACCCCATGCGGGTAATCGCCGAGAAGAAGCGCTTTTACGCACGGGCGATCGCGGAGCAGTGGCTTGTGCTGTTCACGCACGATGCCGCCACGCCTGCCGGCTACCTTGAAGCCGCGAAAGCAGGTGCGGTGCTTCGTTCCGAGGGCTCGTAACGTATCCTGCCGGCATCGAAGCTGGTATGAGCCACGAAACCATGAACCCACGGGAGCCAATCGATCCCGCCCTGCGCCGCTTTCTGGATGAGCAGGCAGCAGCCTCGCAGGGGCCGGTGCAGACCGCGGAGGATGCGCGGGCGCGGATGCTGCGCCAGTTGCACAGCCGCGTATTCTCATTTCTGCCGAATGCTGTAACGAGCCGCGACGTGGTGATTGACCAGGAAGGCGTGCGGGGCCTTGCGGCGCGGGTGTACACCCCGCCGGCGCGGGACGGCGTAGCGCTGCCGGTGCTGGTGTATCTGCATGGTGGCGGGTGGGTGGCCGGCTCGGTTGAGACGCACGACCCGTTCTGCCGCCTGCTGGCGCAGCTTGCCGGGGTCATGCTGGTTTCCCTGGAGTACTCGCGCGCCCCGGAGCACCCATTTCCGAAAGCGATCGGCGAAGCCGAGGCGGCGGTGAGCTGGGTCGCGGAGCATGCCGGCGCGTGGGGCGGTGACCCTGCCTTGCTGGCACTGGGCGGCGACAGTGCCGGGGCAAACCTGGCCGCGGTGGCTGCCAATCGCCTGGCCCTGCGGAAAGATGCGCCGCGCCTCAAGGCCCTGGCGCTGCTGTACCCGGTGACCGACCACCCCAGCGCGCACCACGGCTCCTACGCGGAAAACGCGACGGGCTACGGTCTCGAAGCCAATGCCATGCGCTGGTACTGGGAGCAGTACGCCCCCGGTGCTGATCCCGGTAACCCGGAGATTTCGCCGTTGCGTCACATGCTGCTGCCGCCCCTGCCACCAACGCTTGTGACCACGGCGGAGTACGACGTGCTGCGCGACGAGGGCATTGCGTATGCACGGTTCCTCAAGGCAGCCGGTGTGAACGTCACGCACATCCACGCGCCGGACATGCATCACAACTTCGCGGTCGGACCGTCCTCGGTAGCGCGCTTTCCTCAGAGCGAGCGCGCGGCGGGCGAAATGGCCGCGTGGCTGCGGACGACGCTGGCAGCGCGCTAAGCGGGGCGCAAAGAAAGGCCCGCAGCGAAATGCGTTGCGGGCCTTTCTTCTTTCATGCTGCCTAGCTTTCGTGATGATGTTTCTTCTTGTGCTTCGGCGGCGGCGCGGGCGTGGGTGCGGGTGTCGGAACCGGGGTGGGCGCAGGCGTAGGTGTCGGGTTGGGCGTCGGCGTGGTCCCGCCTACACCTGCCGTCGTGCCCGACAATGACTGCAGCACCGATGTTCCGATGGGCGAGCCAAGCCCCGTGCATGCGTCCCAGCCGGTAGCAGCCTTAAACGATCCGTTGGAGCCGCTCGTGATATCTCGCAGCGCCGCTGTGTCGGCGTAGAGCTGCGGGTTGACGAAGCCTGCCGGCCCTAGTCCGGAGGCCGAGCGCTGCTGGTTCACCAGCGCCAGCAGCCCGGCCCATAGGGGCGCCACCGCGCTGGTGCCACCGACCACCTGCTGCTGTCCGTCCACCAGAACGCTGTAGCCCGACTCGGGCGAGGCGTCTCCTGCAACATCCGGAACGCCGCGGCCACCCACGCTGGTGCTGCTCTTGGGCACGTTCGCGTTCGCCTGCCAGGTGGGCAGCGCGAACACGGTGCTTACCCCACCGCCGGTTGCGCCACCGCTGGGCTGGTCGTTCCACACGATCTCGGACGAGATCGTCGCGCCGGAACCGGCCAGGCGGGTACCGCCGCAGGCCAGCACGTGCGGGCTCGAGGCCGGGAAGTCGACGTTATTGCCGGAGCCCCCATCGCTTGAGCCGTTATCGCCGGATGCGACCGTGATGGTGACGCCCAGCGCAGCCGCCGACTGGCAGGCATTGTCGAGCGCCGTGCGGGATGCCGCGCTCCAGCTGCTCTCCGGTCCGCCCCAGGAGATCGACAGGACGGAGGGCTTGTTTGCGGAGTCATGCACCGCGGTGGTGATGCAGTCGATAAAGCCCTGGTCCGTGTTGGGCGAGAAGTAGACCGCGAGCTTGGCGCCGGGAGCCACCGCGCCCGCAACCTGGATATCCAGGGCCACTTCGCCGTCCGCGCCATTGGGATCACCGCCCGGCACATTGGTGCCGCCGTCTACTGAGACCGCGACCACCGAGGGTGGAGTGAGGCCAAGGCTGTCGAAAAACGACGTGATGTCGCTTGCTTCGTAGCCGCCGCCAAGCTCCAGGATGCCGATGCACTGCCCGGCGCCGGTAAGGTTCTTCGGAAAGCCGTAGAGTGCTGCCACCTGCACGGGTGAAAAGCTGGCAGAGGTGGCGTTGGCGCGGATGATGTTGCCGTCCACGCCGGTCTCGAGCCGCCGCATGTGCGACTTTGCGATCGGGCGGGTATCGAGCCCCAGCACGGCCTCGATCCGGTCTGCCTGGTCCGCGGGCAACGACAGGCTGCCCTCGAAGCAGTGGAAGTGCTTGTTGTGCTTGAGGTGCTGGTAGGTGTGGAGCTTGACGCCGAACGCCGTCTCCATGCGGGAGGCCGGTCCCTTCAACACCAGGGTGCGGCGGGCAAGGCTGGACGCGGCTTCATCGACAGACAAGCCATGCTCATGGGCAAAGACCCGCAGCGCCTCGAAGTCATCGGCGTCCGCGGCGTATTCGCGTTCGAACTCAAGATGCGTGAGCACCTGTCCACCTAAGTCCGAGAGCACGAGTGGTTTCTTGCGCCGGGTAATCACGGACACGGTAAGGATCTGGTCCGGCGCGATGGGGCCGGTCTGCGAGGATTCTGCGGGTAAGGGGTTTGCGCTTGCGGCGAGCGTGACGCGCGCCTGGTTCTCGGGGTCAGTACCACTCATGAACAGCACCTCTGCCAACCACGCTAAAGCATCGGGCCAGTCCCGCGCAGAGTACGCGCAGGAGGAAAACTTGGCGTATTGATTTAGAAACTGTGGATCAACGGGCGCTGTACCGCGCAGCCTCGTATGCATGCCGCGCAAAGAACACGGTGAGAGTCGGCGCGTGACTGCAAGGGTTTGCTCAGTTCACGCGGTGGTGAATGCGGTGCGGCGACCCGTCGACTGGCCGCACGCCTTGCGGAGCGCCACCCCAGTCTGGATCCCGCGGCGCCACTTTGGCAAGCGGCTCGAATCAGTCCGGCTCAGGAAACGTGCTTGTGGAACAGGTCGTCTTTTTCCTTGCATGGGCTGCAGGCGCAGGAGGCGGCGCAACCGATCAGGATCGCCGCGCCGGAAGTGATGGCGATTTCAGCCCAGTGTGCACTGAGGGAAGAGAGATGTCCCAGGACATCGTGCAAGTGAAGAAACCACATGGCCCTACCTCGTCAGAATCGACAACTACTTAGACGATGCTCGTCTGTTCCGAGTTGTGCGTGCAAGCGTTATGCTGTCACCGAACTGGATACCCTCGCAATGAAATTCCGTTGCTCCGGGCCGTGTTGTGGTAACCGGCGGGGCTATTCCGGGCTTGTTCCCCGAATGGGCAGGGACGGTCGCCCGAAGCGCGGTTTCACTCTGGCGCAAAAGCAAAAGAAAAGCGAAAATAGAAGCTGCGAGGCTTCGGCTTCCAATCTTGCCTATGGACGTGCAGAAACAAGCGCAGGACGCACACAGCACGCGGGAAAACGCCACGGCTGGGGCCGCTGCCGCGGGGCCCTTGGTGCGCTGGCTGTTTCTTGATCTGAACTCTTACTTTGCCTCGGTGGAGCAGGAGCTGCGCCCCGAGCTGCGGGGCTGTCCCATCGCCGTGGTGCCTGTCGTGGCGGACTCCGGCACCTGCATTGCGGCCAGCTACGAGGCGAAGGCATTTGGCGTCAAGACCGGTGTGAAAGTAGGCGATGCGAAGCGCCTGTGCCCCGGGCTTGTGCTTGTGGAGGCACGCCACCGCGAGTACGTCGAGTACCACCACCGCATCATCGAGGCCGTGGAGCGGTGTGTGCCCGTCGCGGCGGTGCTGTCGATCGATGAGATGGCCTGCTCGCTGATGGGGCGCGAACAGCATTTGCTGCATGCGCTCAAGCTCGCGCAGGAGGTGAAACAGTCAGTGCGCACGCACGCGGGCGCCACGCTGCGTTGCTCCATCGGCCTTGCTCCCAACCGATACCTTGCCAAGATCGCCTCGGACATGGAGAAGCCGGACGGGCTGGTCGCGCTTACGCACGACATCCTGCAGCCCGCGCTGGCCGGGCTCGAGCTGCGCGACCTGCCGGGCGTGGGCGCCCAGATGGAGCGCCGGCTGCATACTGCGGGCATCCACACCATGACGCAACTGCTGGCACTGGGTCGCGAAGGCATGCGCTCCGTCTGGAATGGGGCCGCAGGCGAAAAGCTGTGGTTCTGGCTGCAGGGTGAGGACTTCAACGATCCCAAGCTTGAGCATCAGAAGTCCATCTCGCAGAGCCATGTCCTGTCGCCTTCATTGCGCAATGTGGAGGGCGCCTACGCCGTGCTGCACAAGCTGCTGCACAAGGCTGCCATGCGCCTGCGGGCTGCGCGCCTCTGGAGCACGCACATGACGCTCGCGATCAAGTACGCGGTGCCACGCGCCGAGCAGCAGCGCACGCACAGCTCGGGCATCCCGCAGGCCACTTGGTCGCAGGGCACCTCCGTGATCGAGTGCCAGGACACGCAGACCCTGGTGGAGGCGCTGCAAAAGCTCTGGGCGCGTCGACCCTCGGGCGTCCATCACCAGGCGCCGTTCTACGTAGGCATCTGGCTGGGTCAGCTCGTGCCCGATAACCTGCACACGCTCTCGCTGTTCTCCGACATCGGGGTGGAAGCGAAGCGCACCCGGCTGGCCTCGGCCATGGATGCGGTGAACGAGAAATACGGGACCAACACGCTGGCGACCGCGAGCATGTTGCTTGCCGGGGCGTCGGCTCCTACGCGGATCGCGTTCACCAACATCCCCGACCTGTTCTAGCCCTTCCGCCTGGGTGGTGCGCGTGCGCACGTGCCCACGCATTCGCTGCTGCGCCAGCCTGCCTGTTTATGCAACGCCGCCCATCGCTACACTGGGCCATGGCACTGCCTCCATCGAGCCACCCATACCGCGGACGCCTCGCGCCCTCCCCTACGGGACTGCTGCACCTGGGGCATGCCCGCACGTTTGCCGTGGCGCATCAGCGGGCCCGCGCAGCAGGCGGCACCCTGCTGCTGCGCATCGACGACCTGGATCCGCACCGGAGCCGGGCGGCATTCGCAGAGGCTGCCGTGGAAGACCTGCGGTGGCTGGGGCTTGACTGGGACGAAGCGCCCTGCCGGCAGAGCGAGCGCAGGGCGTACTACCGCGGCGCGTGGGAGCGCCTGGTGCTGGGTGGCTGGGTGTACCCCTGCCAGTGCTCGCGGCGCGAGCTGCAGCAGCTCGCGTCCGCCCCGCACGAGACGGCGCGCGGAGCCTCGCCCCTGCCGGATGACGAGCCGGTATACCCGGGCACCTGCCGGCCGCGGTGGCAGCCGGGCGAAAACCAGGGTGCTGCCGAGCGGCAGGCATGGTGCGCCGCGGGACCGAGCGGTCGAAACTGGCGCTTTCGCGTGCCGGATGCGCGGGCGATCGAGTTCGCGGATGGCAGCTTCGGACCGCAGAAGTTTATCGCGGGTGAAGCGTTTGGCGATTTCGCCATCTGGCGCCGCGACGATGTGCCGTCGTACCAGCTGGCGGTGGTGGTGGATGACGCGGCCACCGGCATCACCGAGGTCGTGCGCGGTGCGGACCTGCTGTTGTCCACGGCACGCCAGCTGCTGTTGTACCGGGCACTCGGCCTCTCGGCGCCCGGCTGGTTCCACTGCCCGCTGATGCTGGACCGCCAGGGCGAGCGCCTGGCCAAGCGGAATGACGCGTTGTCGATCCGGGCGCTGCGGGAACAGGGCTACTCGGCACGCCGGGTGCTCGAAGAGGCTGGCAGCGCTCCGCTGGCACGTTGACCGAGCCTGGCTGCAATCGCGAGTGTGCGTCGCATCAGCACGGGGACTTCTTTTGCAACGCGCTGGCCCCCGAGCCTGTTGGTGCGACGGGGTGACTCGTCGGAGAATGGAGGTAGCTGGTGGTGTGCCCGGCCATCTCGCACCCTCTTCTCTATGCCCGATGATTTTGCCCAACTCGTCAAAGCCCAGGCCGACATCGTCAAGATTGTTGGAGAGCACGTGCGCCTGCGCAAGGCCGGGGCGCAGAACTGGTCAGGCCTGTGCCCGTTCCACTCGGAAAAGTCGGGTTCATTCTCGGTGCACGCCGCGCGGCAGTTTTTCCACTGCTTCGGCTGCGGCGTGTCGGGCGATGTATTTACGTTTATCCAGAAGATCGAGAACTGCTCCTTTCCCGAAGCAGTCAAGATCGTGGCCCTGAAGATGGGCATCTCGCTGCCCAAGCGCGAGTTTGCCTCGCCCGAGGAGGCGCAGGAGCACCGCGAGCGGGCGCGCCTGATCGAGCTGCACGAGCAGACGAGCGCTTTTTTCGAGCAGCAGTTGCAGACCCCGGAAGGCTCGGCGGCGCGCGAGTACCTGGCCGGCCGGGGCCTCGGCACGGACGGTCTCACGAAGTTCCGGATCGGCTATGCGCCGGACTCATCCTCCGCATTGCGGCAGCACCTGGAGCGGCTTGCCAACCCGGAGCACGTGCGCAGCGGGGCCTTCGCGCAGCAGCTGCGGCTAGCTGGCTTGTTCACCGCGAAAGAGCAGGAGGATGGCTCGCAGGGCCCCCTGTATCCCCGGTTCCGCAAGAGAATTACTTTTCCGATCGCGAATGAGGGCGGTCGTGTCATCGCGTTTACCGCGCGGGCGCTGGAGAGTGGCGACAAGGCCGGCCCCAAGTACCTGAACTCCCCCGAGACGCCGCTGTATTCCAAGGGGCAGGTGCTGTTCAACCTGCACCAGGCGCGGCAGCCCATCCGCCAGCTCAACTTTGCGTTGCTGGTGGAAGGACAGATGGACTGCATCTCGGTGTCGCTGTCCGGGATCCAGAACGTGCTTGCTACCAGCGGCACCGCCTTTACTGAGGCACAGGTGCGCCTGCTGGGCCGCTACACCAAGCGCGTGATCGTCAATTTCGACCCGGATACGGCAGGCGCAAATGCAGCAGAGAAGTCGATTGCCCTGTTGACCGAGGAAGGGTTTGAGGTGCGGGTGGTGACGCTTGAGGACGGGCTCGATCCGGACCGCTACGTGCGAGAGCGCGGTTTGCCTGCCTACACGGCAGCGGTGCGCGGCGCCCGGCGCCACTCCGAGTACCTGCTGGATCGTGCCCGGCAGCTGCACCCGCCGAGCACCGCCGAGGGCAAGATCCAGGCGCTGAACTACCTGCTGCCGCACATCCGCAGAATGCCGAATGCCATCAGCCGCGAGGAGTTTGCCAACGAGGCTTCGCACCGGCTGGGGATTGATTCCGCCCTGGTACGCGAAGAGTTGAAGCAGGCCGCCGCCGGCAGAAAACCAGCCCTTGCTGCCTCTGGCCCCAAGCTGAGCGAAGCCGAGCGCGAGCTGCTGCGGGCGGCGGCAGCCGAGACCCACTCACCGGCGTTTCTTGCCGTGGCCGCGGCACTCGACGGTCGGCCGGAGCACTTCGCGGCCTTGGCGGCGGTGGAAACCCTGCGCCTGTTGCGACATCGCCCCGCAGGCGGGGATGCCCTGCAGTCCTTGCCGGAAGGCCCGGAGAAGACGCTGCTGGCCGAGGTGCTGTTTGCCGAGGGCCAGCAGCCGATCGAGCTGGGCAGCGCCGAGGCCGCGTTGCGCTCAATCGAGTGCAGCGCGCTCGAGCGGGAACAGCGATCGGTACGGGTCGCCCTCGCCGACGCCGAACGCCGCAACGATGAGGAACAGATCCTGCTGCTGATGGCGCGCAAGCAGCAGCTGGAACGCTCGTTGCGCGCGCTGTAGTGCTGCGGCCTTTCATGACGCGTCAAAGATAAACAGCGGCATAGAGAAACGAATTCCCCGCGGCGACATCTATACATACAGCGGATGGACCGTGCAGCTTCAATCACCGGTGAGAGCCGGGCATCGGGGCGACCGCCTTGGTGTTACCAAAAGCTGCTATTCTGGAGGTCTTGGGCTACGCTGTGCCGGCCTGCGCTCCCCTCTGAGGGACGCCTAGATTGGCCCCTTCCTGTGAGAAGCTGCGACAGCTAAATACCAGACATCTGGAAACGTCCGAAATTTTTGCTGGAGAGACGACTCGCTTGGCCATGGAAGACAAGTACGAAGACGATATCCAGAACCTGATTGAAGCAGGCAAGGAAAAAGGGTATTTGACCTATAACGAGGTCAATGACCTGATCCCTGGTGACGTCCATTCTCCGGACGATCTCGACGACCTGATGACCACCATCGGGACGCAGGGCATCGATATTCTGGAAGGCGGCCCCAAGTTCGGCGGGGACAAGTTTGAAGAGAGCGAAGACGGCGAAGACGTCGAGCTCGACCTGACACCTGGAACACTGGAAAAGACCAACGACCCGGTCCGCATGTACCTGCGCGAGATGGGCACTGTGCCGTTGCTGACGCGCGAAGGCGAAGTGGAAATTGCCAAGCGCATCGAGCGCGGGCAGGTACGTGTGATGAAGGCGATCTCGCGTTCGCCGATCGTGGTGCGCGAGATCATCGCGCTTGGCGAGGACCTGAAGCGCGGCGTTCGCAACATCAAGGAAGTCGTAATCTTCGACGAGGAAGAAGTCACCGAAGAGGTGGTAGTTACTCGGGTGAAGGCGACCTCGGTACGTATCGAGGCAATGCAGAAGCACATCAAGAAGGCGGCGCTGCTTGAAGAGAAGCTGCCCACGCTGGACGGTGTCAAGGCGAAGGCGAAGGAAGCACGCAAGACCCGCTGGCTGATTGCCCGTGAGCGCGTGTACATCTCGCGCATTGTGCGTGAGCTGAAGTACACCAATGGCGAGCGCAAGCGCCTGCTGGACAAGCTCAACAAGTCGGTCGACTCCATGCGCACGCTGGAGCGGCAGATTCGTTCGCTCGATGTGAAGTTCGAAGCCTCCAAGAGCGAGGAGCTCAAGAAGGAATACCGCCGCCAGCAGAAGAACTGCCGCGTCGACCTCGAGAAAATGGAAGAGGAGACCGGGGTTCCGTTGTCCGAGATCAAGCGCACACAGCGCGAGATGATCCAGGGCGACATGGACGCGGAGCAGGCCAAGCGCGAGCTGATCGAAGCCAACCTGCGGCTGGTGGTCTCCATCGCGAAGAAGTACACCAATCGTGGCCTGCAGTTCCTCGACCTGATCCAGGAAGGCAACATCGGTCTGATGAAGGCCGTGGACAAGTTCGAGTATCGCCGCGGTTACAAGTTTTCGACCTATGCCACCTGGTGGATTCGGCAGGCCATTACTCGCGCGATCGCCGATCAGGCACGCACCATCCGTATCCCGGTGCACATGATCGAGACGATCAACAAGCTGATCCGCACCTCACGTCAACTGGTGCAGGAGCTTGGGCGCGAGCCAACCTCGGAAGAGATTGCGCGTCGCATGGATATCCCTGTCGCGAAGGTCCGCAAGGTCCTGAAGATCGCGCAGGAGCCCATCTCGCTCGAGACGCCGATTGGAGAAGAAGAAGATTCGCATCTTGGCGATTTCATTGAAGATCGCCAGGCCGTGTCCCCATCCGACGCGGTGATCAGCGTCAATCTCAAGGAGTACACGTCGCAGGTACTGCGCACGCTGACGCCGAGGGAAGAGCGCGTGATCAAGATGCGGTTCGGACTTGAAGACGGCTCGGAACATACCCTGGAAGAAGTGGGGCAGAGCTTCCAGGTCACACGTGAGCGGATCCGGCAGATTGAAGCAAAGGCCCTGCGCAAGCTGCGTCATCCCTCGCGGTCGCGCAAGCTCAAGGCATTTGTGGATACGACCCGCGAATAAGCGTTGCAACGCAGTGAGAAAGGCCACCCTCGGGGTGGCCTTTCTTGTGCGGTGGCTTCGTTTGTCGATACTTGCTTGATCGACGCCTGCTCTCAGGACACGCGTCGCTGAGCGACATTGTGCGGGAACGTCAGAGGTGCCGAGCGCTGCCGCGTGCTGCGAAGCGGGGCGCCGCCCAGCAGTGCTGCCGCCGAGGTGTGCAGCGGTCCATCCCACGCCGGAACGGTGAAGGCGTCGCCTGGATGCGCGGTTGCGAGAGGATCGATGCGATGGTGCTCCATAAGCGCGGCGCGCACGTCTTCAAGAGCTTCAGCGCACTCTGCCTTGCAGGGGCGCGCGTAATACAGAACATACCTTTGTGAGCAACAGGGGCACTGCACATCGCAGAGCGTTTCAGCCGTAACCATGCAAAGAACTTGCATTCTGGCTCCTTCTTCGGGGTAAGTGAAATGCACACTTATGGTTTGAACTCAGCAGGGAGGCGGGGGTGCTCCCGCCTGATCTATCCCCGAATATAGCGCCAGCTTCTCTATGGTTGGCAATGCCTTTCTGCAGTTTTTTGCGAGGTAGCGCAGGTCTGGTGCAGGGGTTGTGCAGGCATGGGGATGCGCTCAAGGTGGGGCCGCGATGAACCGCAAATCTTTTCAGCTTTCTCCCACTTCGGGCATTTGAAGGAGCGCAGGTTTCGTCCTGAAACAGGGCAAAAAACGGCATGGCGATTGTGCGCGAAAGGCAGGTCTTACCGCCGCATGATGCTGCACAGGAGATACACGCCATGCCGCACCTACTCACTGTGTTCGCGACTCTGTCCCGGTCCCTTCGCCGCGTAAAGCCTGTTGCCCTTGCTGCTGGAGTGCTTGCTCCGGCGCTGCTGCTGCCCATGGGTTGCTCTGTCGCGGCGAGTGGCGGCGTCTCGTCGGCTGCGCAGAAGGCCCAGGCTGGCTCGTCCACCGGTGTGATCCCGTCCAGCTTCTTCGGCATGGTGGTGAAGGCTCCGGCAGCGCAGCCCGGAGTGGCTACGGGCGCGCGCCGGCTCTGGGACTCCGGTGTCACCTGGGCGGCGCTGGAGCCGGCGCGCGGCAGCTTTGCCTGGGCAACGCTGGATGCCGAGGTGGCCGCGGCCCAGCAGGCCGGTGCAGAAATCACGCTGTGTCTCGGGATGACGCCGCAGTGGGCTTCCTCGCGCCCGGTAATGCCCTCCGCGTACGGAGTCGGCGCGACCGCCATGCCGGCCAGCCTTGCGGACTGGGATACCTACGTGGGGGCCGTGGCCACCCGTTACAGCGGGCGCATTCGGGCGTACGAAGTGTGGAACGCTCCCGAGACCCCGGCGTACTGGTCCGGAGCGCCTGCGCAGATGGGCGAGAACATGTCGGTGCTGGCGGCCCATGCAGCTGCGGCCGTGCATAGCGCGGACTCTGCGGCGCTGGTGGTCTCGCCGGCCCTCTCGCCGACCGGGCTGGCGGCATTTCTGATGGCCGGGGGCGGTACCTCGGTAGATGTTGTCGGAAGCACCCTGGCAAGTACCTCCGGCAGCGGTCCCGAGGATGCTGCCGCCACAATCCAGGCACTGCGGAGCGTAATGGCAGGCACCAGCGTCGACGGGTCGCCTTTGTGGAACGACCAGGGCGCGTGGGTGCTGCCCCAGGGCGGCCTGTCGAGCCAGGTGCAAGCCGCCTACGTGGCGCGCGCCCTGATCCTGAATGCTGCTTACGGCGTGCAGCGCATGCACTGGTATGCGTGGGATGACAGCAATGCGGGCGACCTCGCGCTGACCGGCGCCTCGCACCAGCCGACCGAGTCTGCCGCGGCATTTGCCAGCGCTGAAAGCTGGCTGGTGGGCGCGCAGATGAATGGTTGCGCAGCCACTGCCTCAGGCGTCTGGACGTGCCAGCTGGTGCGTGCCGGCAGGACCGAGTGGGTGCTCTGGTCGGTGAATGGCTCGGTGGCGAGCAGCAGCCTGGGTGCATCCACAAGCACCGACCTGGAAGGCAACATCACCAACATCGCCGGGGGCAATGTCACGGTTGAGGCAAGCCCCATGCTGCTGCAATGAGTCGGTGTCGCGCGCCAATTCAGCCATGCGGGCGATCGAGGGGCTGCCACTGGGTCACTCCCCACGCGGGGTGCGTTGCGCGACGCGCTCCCTGGAAGCTGGGCGCGTCTGCGTAGGGCTGCGCGCATAAATATCTTCAAGCCGCCGGTTCTTGCCTTCCTGTCCATGGAGGACGTGAAGCGCGGCGTCCAGGGTAGTCGCCACCGTGTCGCGCTCTCGGATCATCCCAAAGCGGCTGCGCAGCAGGTCGGCTTCACCCTGGCTGCACCACATGCCGACCAAGATCGGGTTCTTGGGAAGTGCAGCACGCAGCCTTTGATAGAGGGCCTGCGCATCGGCGAACGCAAACGGCGGCAGGGCGGAGATGAAGAGGCTCGTCTGCGGCTCCGACGCGAAACGGGCCAGCAGCTCCGGGGTGAGCGCCGAAGAGGGCAGCAGCAGGGTCTTGTGGCCCGCGGCTTCCAGGATCTGCGCGAGCATGGTTGCGGCAATCTCGTCAGCCTGGTCACTGGCCGGGATGCAGACGACCGGGCAGCAACTCTGCTCGCGCAGCGCCTGCGCCAGCGAGGCATCCGCTGCCCCGGAGAGCGGCAGTGCGGAGGCGGCTGCGCCCGGTGTCTTGATGGAATAGGTTGTCAGCTCCGAGACCAGCTCAGCCACACTTTGCATAAAGAACGAGGCACGATCCTCACGAAGAACGCCCTTGTGCCGGTCGTTTTCCGCCAGGGCGATCGCGGGTAGCAGTACGGTGTCATACAGTTCGAGCGGCGTACGCTGCTCCGCGCCGTTCGAGCCGGCGCCGCGGCCCGGGTTGCGCTGCGCCAGAAAGCGTTCCGCGACATTGTGTGCCTCGACATTGTCGAAGGCCAGCATACGCTCGTAAAAACGGGCCTCCGGCGCAAGCTCTGCATCGTCGCCCAGCAGGATGTGCAGGAACGACATCTGCGGCATGGTGCGGCCGATCACGATCAGGCACACAGTCAGAGGCGTGGATAGTGCCAGTCCGGGCCAGCCCCAAAGCAGTGTCCACACAATCGCCATGGCCACCAGCGCAAGCTCGGAGATGCCGGTATGCGCACCGTACAGCCAAGGTTCGAGGAAGTTCGACACCAGGATCTCAAGCAGGCCGATCAGGGCAATCGTGCAGAGCGACTGCCACCAGGTCGGGAAGTAGATCAGGGCGAAGATCGCCGGCAGGCTGCCACCCACCAGCGGACCGATGTAGGGCACGGTACGTAGCAGCGCCAGCAGTGCGCCCCACAGAAACGCATAAGGCACCCCGATTGCATAGAGCCCGCCGGCGAAGACGATGCCGAAGCCGGTGTTCACTGCAACGTTGGCTATCAGGTAGCGGGAGATGCGGGCTGCGGCATCATCGAGCGCATGCGAAACAAGGTTGAGTCGGCCCATCCCGGCAAGCAGAAGCAGGCGGTTCCGCAGGTCTTCCCGCTTGATCAGCATGTAGATCGTGAAGATCAGCACCATGCCGGCGGTACCAAGCGGGCCGGCCACGGGCCGCAGCACTTGGCCCAGGTAAGCAGACTCGGATGCCGGCGTCTGGACGATCACGACCGGCACCGGCGGGTCGGCTGCGTGGCCAGTGGAGGCTGCCTTGCGCGCAGCCTCTCGTCCGGCGGCGCTACGCGCGCGCGCGGTGGCCGTGTTGGTCAGGGAACGCTGCTGCGCATCCTGCTGTTCCGGGTTGGAAGAAAACTCGTGCGACAGGCCTTCCATGCTGACCAGCGCCTGGCCAAGCGCACTCTGCGCGGGAACATGGGTCTTGTCGAGCTTGGCGCGGATGTTGGGCGCATGGCTAGGAAGATCGTTCACCACGGTGAGGAGCTGGCCAGCCACAAGCCAGACGATGCCTGCCACCATGGCGGTCGCGGCAAAGATCACCAGCAGCACCGAGACCGTGCGCCGGAGGCGAATGGCCTCTAGGCGGGAGACCAGGGGCGCCAGCAGAAAGCTGAAAGTCAGTGCAAGGGCCAGCGGAATCAGGAGGGGACGTGCGAAATAAAATACGGCGAGCAGCAGCCCGAGCAGCAGGATGGGCTCTCGCGTGAAGATGCTGCTTTCCTGGAGGGTCTGCCGCTTGGTGCGTTCGGGCGGCGGTGTTCGAGTTTGCATCCGCAGTGGTAGATGCATGGGGCGACTCGCGAGAAGAAAATCCCGGGCGCGAAAAGCAACTTTAGGGTGACCGTGGGAAAGTCGGGGCGAGCGCTTCGGGGCAGGCTGAGGCTCGTCGTGTGTTCGCGCCCGGCTCCTGTACAGAGCCAGGCGCGAACCGCCTGAACACTACATATTGGTGTGTCCACCGCGCATCGATTCGTTGAAGGCGGGCTTGATGCTGTTAAGTGCTACTTCCAGCGCGGCGCGGTATTCAGGCTCGCGGGCTGCGAGCGCCGCGGTGGCGACTGCGAATCCTGACCCATCGGCAAGCGAAACCAGTCCGGCCTGCTGCAGCTTTGCGGCGTCCTGCTGCAGCTGCTCCTCGGTAGTGTTCAGGTACTGCGCATCGCGGGGATCCGCAAGCCACACTGGAGCATTGGGCCCGATCGCCGCCGAAAGCCAGAAAGCCTTGCGCGTCAGGAACTCCAGGCGTTGCTCTTCCGAAGTGTCCGTGAACAGGAACTTCTTCTGCCAGCGGCTGTAGTAGCGCGTGGTCACGGCAACCGGTTGGCGGTTGCCGCTCTTCAGCAGCTCGAGCTGGCTGTAGTCAAAGGTCTTGCGAATCGCGTTGTAGATGAAGTCTTCCGCGTACGGCTGCTCGAGCGCATCCACGATCTCGGCAAAGGTCACGGTCATGCTGGCCGAGATCTTGGCGTGCAACGGGCTGCCGGTACCGTCCGCGAGCCACGTCACGCCATGCACGATCAGCGTATCGGCGCCGGAGGTGGAGCGATGGAACGGCCACTGGAAGCCGGTGAAGCGCAGCGGAAGCCCGCTCATGGTGACGTATGTCTCAGGCTGCGCCGTGCGCAGGCGTCGTGCCACATCGTGCAGATGGCGGTTCAGACCGGCGCGCAGATTGCCGGCGGCCGGGTCAAAGCCGTCGGAAAGTTCCAGGTACAGGGGCGCAACGGAGAACTCCTGCCCGGCGGCGTCGGCAGCCTGAAACGAGAGACGCGCGGTGGGCTTGCCGTGGAAATCGGTGCCTGCGACCACGCCGGCGGGAGTAAGGCCGGCTTCGCGGGCGGATTCAACAAGCGCATTGCCGGTAGATGTCTGGAGATCGATGCTCATGGTGTGGGTGTCGGTCCTGGGTAAGGGATTCTTGATCGCAGCGAAGTCTGAGGCGCTCGCGCGGACAAAAGTCGGCGCGCGGAGCGAACACGTTCAGTGTATCGCGGCTACAAGGGGGAGTTACCGCAAGCACCGCGCAAGCCCTGGCCCCAGTTGGTCTTATTTGTGTGTCAACGGAACGGCAGCCGCAATTGCTCAAGAGACGAGGCGAGGCTGTGCCAGTCGTTTCGATGACTCGGGCGACTTCCCTGGGGCTGCAATACTGCTTGCCGCCGCCGCTGCGGATGCCCATGCCCACTGGAAGTTGTAACCACCCAAGTGCCCGGTGACGTCGACGACCTCTCCGATGCAGTAGAGCCCTGGTACGCGGCGCGCTTCCAGCGTCTGCGCGTGCAGGTCGCGGGTCGAGATGCCGCCCGCTGTAACTTCAGCCTTGGCGTAGCCTTCCGTGCCGCCTGGCGTTACCGGCCACTGGTGCAGGCGGTGCTCTGCTGCCATCAACGCATCGTTGGTCCACGCAGCCGGCGGCGCAAGGCGCAGGAGGCGTTCCGCCAGGCGGCGCGGCAGCACTGCCGCCCAGGCTGCCAGGGCTGCTCCTTCGTCGCGTCGCGCGTTGGCGCGCAGCAGGGGGGCGGTCACCAGCTGGTTCGGTGCCAGGTCGATATTCAGCGTGTACCCCGGGCGCCAGTAGGAGGAGATCTGCAGGATCGAAGGACCGCTCAGGCCGCGATGCGTAATTAGAAGCTTGTCGCGGAACGTCGTGGTCTCAGGGCGCTTCTTGCCCTGCTGTACCGAGATGGTGACCTCTGTTTCAGCGGCAACCCCGCTGAGCCCCTCGAAGTGGGCGGCGTCTTCAGCATCGAAAGTAAGCGGCACCAGCGCCGCGCGGGTGGGCACAACGCTGAGGCCAAACTGTCTGGCCAGATCGTAGCCCAATCCGGTTGCGCCGAGCTTGGGGATCGACAGGCCGCCGGTAGCGATTACCAGATGGGTGGTTGCCACGATGAACTCTGTACCGGTGCGCAGCAGGCGCACCAGAAAGCCGTCAGCTGTCTGGGTAACCTGACGCACGGTGGTCTGCAGGCTCAGCTCTGCTCCCTCAGCCTCGGCCAGCAGCATCGATACCAGCTGACGCGCCGAACCATCGCAGAAGAGTTGTCCGGGAGCCTTGGCATGGTGGCCAATGCCGTACCGATCGACCAGTTCCACGAACTGGTGAGGCGTGTAGCGAGCCAGGGCGGACTTCGCGAAGTGCGGGTTCTCGGAGAGAAAGTTCTCCGGTCCGGTGTTGAGATTGGTGAAGTTCGCCCTCCCTCCGCCGGAGATCAGGATCTTGCGTCCAGCTTCGGGAGCATGGTCGACCACCAGGACCCGGAGTCCCTGTTTCACCAGCAGTCCCGTGCAGAAAAGACCGGCGGCTCCAGCGCCGAGAACCACTGCGTCATACTTCGCCGAGATTTCAGCGCCGGCAGGCTGGTCGCCGGCACGCCACGCGCTTACGGCGTCACCTCGAGCACAACAGAGCTGCTGAGGGCATGCCCGGGTGTAAAGGTATGGACCATGCGGGCCTGGGCAGAGGAAAGCAGCACGCGGCCCGGAGCGCCGGTACGGGAAAGAACAAGAGAACGCGGCATCAGGACTCCTCTTGCATTCATCCTAGAAGGTTTATCGCACAGAAGGACAAAACGGATCGTATGCGTTGACCAGGGCAAAAGACGACAGACGGTATCGCTGCGGCAGGAGCCTACAAAGCTATGCGTCTGCTTGAAGCAGGATCATTCGCGCGACAGGCTCGTCTTGCCGTCCGAGAGGTCGATACGTGCGAAGGAACTTCGCCAGCTACGGGAGCCTTCGGCTTGGGAACGGCGGAAGTGTTCGATGACTGACGATGAATCCGTGTCGAAGGTACAACTCCAATTGATACCCGTTGTTCTTATGAGCTACGTGGATGGCTTCTGCCGGGGGAGTCGATCTCCGGCCCCCGCTACAGGGCGCACGAGCAAGCCACCCTGCCTACCCCATTCCCTTGCACCGACAAACGTAGAGAGGAAGTTATGAAGAAGATTTTTGTAGTGCTCGGAGCCATTTTGGCCGTTGTGAGCTGGCTTACTTTCGCCGCGGGGCGCTCTGCTTCCGGACGGACCAAGGTGGCCAAGATTCCAGCAAAAGAGGCCGCGGCCATGCTGGCGGAAGCCTGGGCTGACCATCACACCCGTGCCTGAGAGCCCGGTTATGGTTCCAACAAGAAAGCGGGTGTGCCTGAAGGCACACCCGCTTTTCTTGCGATCCACTCGCCGCATTACCCGTGAAGAATGCGCGTGGTGGCTGATCCCGGGCGAGCACCGGGCTGATGATCCGGACCCTGCACCGTGATCTTTTTCGCCAGCCCGAGAAAGCCCAGCAGTCGGATGCCCCAGTAGTTGACGTCAACCTCGTACCAGGCCATGCCATGCCGTGCGGAAACCGGGTGCGCATGGTGGTTGTTGTGCCAGCCCTCACCGCCCGACAACAATGCTACCCACCAGTTGTTGCGGGAATCATCGCGGGTAGCAAAGCGGCGCGAGCCCCACATATGGGTTGCCGAATTTACCGCCCACGTGACGTGGAGACCGATAGTGACGCGCAGGAAAATTGCCCAGAGAACCCAGGAGACCCCGCGATACAGGCTGCCGCCCTGTGCGAAGACGCCGGCGAACAGCAGGGCAAAGCCGAGGGTGGTCAGAGGCACCCAGTGCCAGCGGCTCAGCACCCGGTAAAACCGCTGACGCTTCAGGTCAGGAACGTAGCGGTCGAGAATGGGGTCATGGTTGTGCAGGCTGCCCCACAGCATCCACCCAAGATGGGACCACCATGCGCCATCGCGCGGAGAGTGCGGGTCGCCGGGCTTGTCGGTCACCTGATGATGCAGGCGGTGGACGCCGACCCAGAAAATGGGACCGCCCTCAAGCGCGAGAGTGGCGCAGAGTGCCATGCCGTACTCGACCCACTTGGGCGTGTGAAAGCCACGATGGGTGAGCTGCCGGTGATAGCTCATGCCGATGCCGATGTTGGTGCCCAGCACCCAGGTGACCGCGGCAATGGCCAGACCGGACCAGGTGAAGAAGAAGAGGGCGCTCAGTGCAAGCAGATGAAAGATCACCAGCGGCAGGACCAGTTGCCAGTTCAGTTTGCCGGTGTGCTGCTGGGCCATGGCGTGGTCGAGCGCTTGCGCATCGGCCTCTGCACGCGCATTGTGCGGCGTTTCGAAAGGCGCATCGAGAAGTGCCGTAGTGCTTTGTTCATCAGGGGAAACTGCTGAAACGGTAGCCATCTTTCTCAGGCTAGCAGGCGGGTCGCGGAGCGCTGTAATTGTTGCGTAATACCCTCCCAGCGGTCACAAGCGGGAGGGGTTGAAACCCTCGCGCATGTCATTCATTCCTCCTATCAAGGACCACAAAAAGCCCGGGGCCTGGCAGACAGAAGCGTCCTCCAGGCCCCGGGCGTGCTGTGTGCGTCCTGACTGCTTTAGTACTTGGCTACCTTAGGGTCGATCTCATTGGCCCACCCGGTGATGCCGCCGGCAAGGTTCTCCACCTGATACCCCTGCGCCTGCAGCAGTTCCGCTGCCTTCTGGCTGCGGCCGCCGCTCTTGCACTGCACCACGATCAGCTTGTCCTTGGGCACTTCAGCCAGCCGCGTCGCGAGCTCGCCCTGTGGAATCAGATGGCCGCCGATATTGGCGATCTGGTACTCCCATGGCTCGCGTACATCGAGCACGAACGGATTCTCACCCGCATCGCGGCGACGCTTGAGTTCGGTGACGGGGATCTGGGTGACGCCATTCTGCTGAGGCAAGGCTGCTCCCTGTTTCGCAACGGTTTCAGTTACAGACTCCTGGGCGCCGGCGACACCGCAGAACTGGTTGTAGTCGATGAGTTCGGTCACCGTGGGGTTGGGTCCGCAGACCGGGCAGTCCGGGCTCTTGCGCAGTTTCAGCTCGCGGAATTTCGTGGTCAGCGCGTCCACCAGCAGCAGGCGGCCGATCAGTGGCTCGCCTACACCCAGGATCAACTTGATGACCTCGGTGGCCTGCAGCACGCCCACGAGGCCCGGCAGGATGCCCAGGACGCCGCCTTCAGCGCAGGAAGGCACCAAGCCCGGCGGCGGTGGCTCCGGATACAGGCAGCGATAGCAAGGGCCTTCCTTGGTCGCAAAGACGCTGCACTGGCCCTCGAACCGGAAGATGGAGCCGTAGGCGTTGGGCTTGTTAAGCAGCACGCAAGCATCGTTGACCAGGTAGCGGGTCTGGAAGTTGTCAGTGCCGTCGGCGATGATGTCGTAGTCGCGGAAGATCTCGAGTGCGTTGGCGCTGGTCAACATCGTGTTGTGCTTCACAATGTTGAGCGCCGGGTTGAGCGCGTGGAGCTTGTTGGCCGCGGAGTCGACCTTGAGCAGGCCCACATCGGGGGTGGAGTGGATGATCTGCCGCTGCAGGTTGGAGACGTCCACCGTGTCGAAGTCGACCAGGCCAAGCGTGCCGACGCCGGCTGCCGCGAGGTAAAGCGCCAGCGGGGCGCCAAGCCCTCCGGTCCCCACGCACAGCACCCGCGCCGCCTTGAGCTTGCGCTGGCCCTCTATGCCGACCTCGGGAAGGATCAGGTGGCGCGAATAGCGCTGCAGGTCATCGGTGGTCAGCTCGGGGAGCTCCGCCTGCGGGGCTTCCACCACAGAGGGGGCTCCGCCGGCGATGGAGGGGATGATCGAGAGTGCGTCGCCCGGGTGCACGGCGGTCGCTTCGCGGTCCGGCAGGTAGCGGACATCTTCGTCGTTCAGGTACAGGTTCACAAAGGCACGCAGCTTGCCATCTTCGCCAAAAAGATGGCGGCGAAGCTCGGGGTGGGCCTGGGTCAGTTGATCGAGTGCGGCGGTCACGTTGGCGGCTTCGACGGTGACGACGGACTTCTGTGCGGTATAGGCACGCAAAGGGGTGGGAATGTGAATCTGCATGAGTTCCTCAGGGGACTAGATGTTGCGCGGGAGGGTCGGGGTGCAAGAGCTTCCGTGCGAGCGGCGCATCGGCGCTAACATCGGCCGGCGGAGGATTCGGTCGCGGCGGCAGTGTTGTCCGGCTGCTGTGTCTCCGCGGCCTGGACATGCACACTTTCATCGACAAAATGCTTGTCTTCCTCGGTCGTGCCTTCCAGCCGGAAGGAGTTCGTCCGCTGCGCCTTGCCCTGCTCCACCGCGGTGATGACGTAGGAGCAGCCGATCCAGTGGGCCTCGGCGAAGTCGGTCTGCGACCACTGGGCCGGATGGTCGGGGTGCGAGTGGTAAAACCCGACGATGTCAAAGCCAAGCGCACGGGCCTCGCGCTGCACCCGGATCAGCTCGCCGGGAGCGATATGGTAGCGGTTATGCGCCGAGTCGGTCCGGGTATTGCCGGCAGGCACTGCGGCTTCGACCGTGTTTCCATCGGCTGCCGAGTGACCCAGCAGAACGCCGCAGCACTCATGCGGATACGTCTCCTCACCATGCGCTCGAAGCGTGTTCAAGACCAGTTGCGACACTTTCAACACGGTTTACTGTTCCTCCCAGAAACGCTCACTCAAATACTTGTCGGCCGCATCGCACAGGATCGTTACGATCACGGCGCTGCGTCCCGCTGCTGCTTCTTCCTCGGCGATCTGCAGGCTGGCGGCGATGTTGCCCGCGGCGGAGACCCCGACCAGCAACCCCTCGGTCTTGCCGAGCAGGCGCGCCATGCGGTGGGCACGCTCGGTCTCCATTTCAAGGTTGCGGTCAGCCAGGGCCGGGTCGTAGATGGGCGGCACGATGGCGGTGGCCATGTGCTTCATGCCCTCCAGCCCGTTGAACGGCGAATCAGGCTGCATGGAGATGCACTGGATCGCCGGGTTAAGCTCGCGCAGGCGCCGGGTGGTGCCCGTAAAGGTGCCGCTGGTGCCCAGGCCGGCTACGAAGTGGGTGAGGCGGCCGTCGGTCTGCCGCCAGATTTCGTTGGCCGTGGTGTGGTAGTGCGCCTGCCAGTTGTTTTCGTTGCCGTACTGGTCGGCGTAGAAATACCGCCCGGGTTCCGCGGCAGCCAGCTCCCGCGCCTTGCGGATCGCGCCATCCGAGCCGTCGCCGGGGTCAGTCCACACAACCTGCGCGCCGTACGCGGCGAGGATGCGCTTGCGCTCGGGCGAAACATTGGTGGGCATGCACAGGGTGACACCAAAGCCCATGGCCGAGCCAAGCATGGCATAGGCAATGCCGGTGTTGCCGCTGGTGGCATCGAGCAGGTGCTCGCCGGAGCCGGGCAGGATGCGTCCCTGGGCCTGCGCCGCCTTGACGATCGCGGTGGCGGCACGGTCCTTGACGCTGCCCCCGGGGTTAGTCCACTCGGCCTTGCCGAGAAGCTGTACCCCGGGCAGACGCGCGGTGAGCTTGCCCAGTCGAAGCAGGGGAGTATCCCCGACGCGCTCGTGCGGAACTGCGCCAAACAGGGGTGCCGGTGCTTTCTCCAGATTTGAAGCAAATGCGGGATCTGCGGGTGCGTGCGCGCTGATCGTACCTGCTGCCATGCCGTGTGCCTGCTCTCCCTGGCTGCCCCTGGGGCGCCGTTGGTGCAATCCCTATATGGTCTGATGTCGATGGCGGCGTTGCTACTCGGCGCGCGCTATGCGACATTTTTGAGTGTAGCTTTTTCGTGAAAGAGACCCGCCATGCTGAATAAGAACAATCAGTCTTCCAAGCAGCCTTCCTTCGACGAGTCCCTCGCTACCCTGCGCGGTTACAAGTTTGATGTTTCCGGCCCCTCAGCGGTCGCAGGCTCCACGGCAAAGCAGAGTTTTCCTTCCGGGGCGATGCAGGTTGCCAAGTACGGCTGCGCGGCGATCATCTCGGCGGTCAAAGGCGCACCGGCTGCGATGGTGGTCAAGCCCGGCGTGCTGATCGACGGCGAAATTGGCCATGTACTCGACCGTGGCTACCAGAAGTTCATCAAGACCCACTCGGTGACGCGCCCCGCGACCGCGGAGTACCTGCGCGCGCTGCACCGCTTTTCTGAAGAGCTGCGCCAGGCCATTGGCGGCATTTCGCTGTACAACGAGTCCATGGGCTCGGTGAGCGATGAGTACATGTATGACCGCGTCAAGGGGCGCAACCTGCCCGAGAGCGAGCGGCCCCAGCCCGCCTGGGAGCAGCCGGTAGCTTTGGGTGTTCCGGGTGAAGTGAAGTAGGAGCGAGGTGCGGAAGGCCGGGGTGTGTTGCCCCGGCCATTGCTTGACGGCAGGTCAGCGTCGAGCTGATCGTTCACGCTGCAGTTCACGGTAGGCGTCGCTCTTGCCCAGCCCGCGCTCGCGGGCGGCGCGTTTCAGCGCATCTTTTTCGTCCAGCCCCTCGGCTGCCTGTAGCTCGGCCACCCTTGCCCCAATGCTTTGCGTCGCGGGCGCGGCTGTCTTTTCGGCGAGTTCCAGCAGCAGCACCATTTCGCCACGTACCCGGTCCCTGTCGGCCAGCTTTGCCAGGATGACACCTGCTGTTCCGCGGAGAAACTCCTCGTGCAGCTTGGTGAGCTCGCGCGCGACCACCACCCGTGCACTGTCGCTAAAAATGGCCGCGAGATCGGCGAGGGTGTCGAGGATGCGGTGCGGGGCTTCGTAGAAGATGTGGGTCGAGCCAGGCTGCGCGGCTGCCGAGAGCGCCTCGAGCGCGGTGCGGCGGCCGCCCGACTTCTCCGGCAGAAAGCCATGAAAGGTGAACTGCTCGGTGGGCAGCCCGGACGCGATCAGGGCGCTCAGCGCGGCGTTTGCACCGGGGACGGGAAACACCGGAACCCCTGCGGCCACAGCGGCCCGGACCAGCAGCATGCCCGGGTCGGAGATCCCCGGCATCCCCGCATCGGAGACCACGGCCAGGCGGCCCCCGGCGGTGAGGAGGGGCAGCAGATCGTCAGTGGCGCGCGCCTGCTCGTTGTGCGCGTGGAGGCTTATGGACGGCGTGGTGATGCCGAAGTGGTTGAGCAGCCTTGCGGTCTGGCGGGTGTCTTCGCAGGCGATCCGGTCGGCGGTGCGGAGAATACGCAGGGCGCGCAGGGTGATGTCTTCCAGGTTGCCGATCGGCGTGGCCACGAGGTACAGCCCGGGTGCGAGCGGTTTTTCTGTGTCCTGCGCGGGCGGGGCGAGCTGCGCATCCGTTCCCGACGCGCTTTCTGTTGCATCGCTTGCAGTGATTTTGGAGATTGGCTGCTGGTCGCTCATGGATGTTGTTTTCTTGGGCGTGTCGCGCCGGGCGCGCGCCCTTGTGTGTGTCTGATTGCCTGCCGGGCGAAGGGTGCGGTCAACCAGGATGCATCGCAGCTGATCGCACTTGGATGGAAGAACGCGCTTCCGGTGACTTTGCAGGGTCGCGCGGCTACATCGCCCCATTGCCGTTGGCGCGCAGTTTCCGTTGCTCCAGCAGCGGCACCATGCTCTGCCGCAGGTTCTGCAGCGTCACCATGCCGAGCACCCGCCCCTCTTCGTTGGCAACCGGGATCATGCCGACGCGGCCTTCGCGCATGCGGCGAATGGTGGTGCCGAGCGAGTCTTCGGGAGCGGCGACCAGGAAATTGCGCGCCATTACGGACTGCACATACCCATTGCCTTCACCACGCAGCGAAGCCAGGATGGCACCGCGCGAGACTACGCCGATGATCTCGTCGTTGCGCACCACGGGAAACTCGTCCTGCAGCGAGTGCACGGCTTTCTCAAGTGCGTCCTGGAGCGTGTCGGAAGGCGAAACGGTGCTGAAGCTGGTGAGCATCACGTCGCGCATCGCCACCGTGTCGATCACGGTCTGGAACACGGTTCCCTGGTCGTCCAGCTGGGCGCCGACGGCTACGAAGAAGCCGCAAAGCAGCAGCCAGGGGCTGGCCATGGTGGCGAGGGCAACGTTGGGGAACAGCAGCAGGCCAAAGCCCAGCGCTGCTGCGGCGGAACCAAGCATGCGGCCCAGTCCGGCGGCAGCGCGGCTCGCTTCCTGGATGCCATGCCTGGGTACGGAAAGGTCGCGCAACAGGCGTCCCGCGTCGAGCGGGAAAGCCGGGATGCAGTGCAGCAGGGCCAGCGCCAGGTTGAACCATACCAGCGAGCGCAGCAGGTGCAGGGCACTCACCACCGGGTAATCCAGCAGCGGCACCCCCGGACTGCCGCCGGCCAGGAGCCCGGCGATGATGGCAGCTACCAGCAGGTTGGCGAGCGGCCCCACGATGGCCAGCGTGTACTGCGCGCGCGGCTTGCGGGATTCTGTCTCCGCTTCCGGGTCGAGCGGCGACTGCAACCCTCCGATGGGCAGCAGGAGAATGGAGCGCAGGCTGATGTGCAGCACGGCCGCGGCCAGCGCGCGGGCAGTCTCCCGTACCGCGATTGCGAACAAAAGCACCAGCCACAAGGCGACACCGCGCCAGGGACCAAGGCCGCTGGTGCTGGTAAGCGTCGACCCCAGGAAGAGCAGGAATACGAACAGGCCGTGAATGCGGAGCTCAACGCCGAACGGTTTACCGAGTGGAAAGCTCCAGGCGCGCATGTTGACGAGACTCCTTCAGCCTGGTGTCCGGGCGTGCTCTTGATTGTAGTGGGTGGGCTGCCATCTAGAGTGGAGCAGGAGGGTCCCGATGCGCATCATTGCAGGAGAGTTTCGTTCCCGGATCCTGGAGACGCCTCGCGGCATGGCGACGCGGCCGACCACGGACCGCCTGCGCGAGACACTGTTCAACGTGCTGCAGCCGCGTCTGCACGGTGCGCACTTTCTGGATCTGTATGCGGGTTCTGGCGCGAACGGTCTTGAAGCTGTCAGTCGCGGAGCGGCCGAGGCTGTCTGCGTGGAGCAGGCAACGGCCGCGCTGTCGGCCATTCGACGCAACGTGGAAGTGCTGGGAGTGCGCAGCCGGGTGCGCGTGGAAGGCTTATCGGTGCAGCGCTGGCTCGCGCAGGCTGTGCGCACGGCGGCATCCGCGTCGGCTTCTACAGGAGCGGCAGAGGGCGTGGTCGCGCCCAGCGGGTTCGACATCGTTTTTCTTGACCCGCCCTATGACGACAACGAGGCGTACGCGGCTACGCTCGGCTTGCTGGGCACAGGCGCGGCCGCGCTGCTGGCGCCGGGTGCTCTGGTCGTGGCAGAGCACGCACGGAGCCGCAGTAGTGGGCGGGCCAGAGCCGCCGCTGCCAGCCCAACTCCGGCGACGGCCCTTGCCGAGCGGTACGGCTCCCTGCAGCGCACCCGGGTGCTCGAACAGGGCGACGCCGTGTTGAGCTTTTACGCAGCGGCGCGAGCCGAACACAGCGAAAGCTAGTGGTCCAGACCCTGGCTGTGTCCAGAAAACGGGCCGAAGCGCAGAGCGCTCAAGCCTGCTGCGAACCGGGGCCCGCAAAGGCCCGGATCCGCTCCCGCACGCTCAGCACGGGCGTAGGCAGCGGCACCTCCGCGCCATGCTCGATGACCGGTAACAGCTTGTCGAACTCCGGGCCGGAGTGAGCGCCGGTCAACGCGATGCGCACGGGGTGGAAGAGATCCTTGCCCTTGATTCCGGTTTCGACCTTGATCTCGTTCATCCACTGCTTGAAAATCTCCGCCGTGACTGGTCCGGTGTACGCGGCCAAACGGGACTCGAAAGCCGCCAGCACTCGCTGCGCACCCTCGCTCGCGAGGATCGCTGCGTTTTCTGGGTCTGCCTGGATGCTGGCGGGGTCGAATGCGAACAGAAAACCTGCCCGGGCCGGCAGCTCATCGAGCTGGTTTACCGAGTGGAGGAAAAGCGCCAGGAGCGAGGCTGCCCAGCCCCTGATCTCCGGAGGGGTCGCGCCGCGCGGCGGCAGCAGCCCGGCGCCAGTGAAGAACGGCCACGCCAATTCCAGCATTCGGGCCGGATCGCCGGTTTTGAGGTAGTGGCGGTTCAGATAGTGGAGCTTGTCCCAGTCGAACACCGCGGGCGAAGCGGTCACGCGCTCCAGCTGGAATGCCTGCACCAGCTCCTCGGCCGAAAAGATCTCGCGATCGCCGCCTGCGGGCCCCCAGCCGAGCAGGGCCAGGTAGTTCACCAGTGCCTCAGGCAGGATGCCCATGTCCCGGAAGCTGGCAACGGAGGTGGCTCCGTGCCGCTTCGACAGCCGTTCCCGGTCCGCGCCGAGGATCGTGGACAGGTGCGCAAACTCAGGCACCTGCCAGTCGAACGCTTCGTAGATGGCGACCTGCCGGGGCGTGTTGGAAATGTGGTCGTCGCCGCGGATGACGTGGGTGATGCCCATCAGCGCGTCGTCCACGGTGACGACGTAGTTGTACACCGGCGTGCCGGGTTCCTTGAGATTGCCGGAACGCACCAGCACAGGGTCGGAGATGGTTTCGTGCGGAAACTCAACGGGGCCGCGAACCAGGTCGTGGAAGCGCAGGGGATGCTCGGGAATGCGCAGACGGACGGCAAACGACTCGCCCGCCGCAGCGCGCGCTGTGGACTCTTCCAAGGGGATGGCGCGGCAGCGGCCGACGTAGTTCTGCGGCTGGTGCGTCGCGAGGGCAAGCTCGCGGTCTGCCTCGAGCTCCTCCACCGTGCAGAAGCAGCGGTATGCCTTGCGCTCTGTCAGCAGCTGCTCGGTGTGACGCGCGTACACGGCCAGCCGCTCGCTTTGCCGGTACGGCGCGTACGGGCCGCCGGTGACAGGGCCCTCGTCCCAGCGGAGGCCAAGCCAGAGCAGGTCTTCCATGAGCTGGAGCTCGTGTTTCTCCTCGCTGCGCTCCACGTCGGTGTCTTCCACGCGCAGCACAAAGACGCTGCCGGGCTCCTGGCCGCGTGCGAACAGCCAGTTGAAAAGAGCGGTGCGGGCGTTACCGACATGGAGCATACCGGTCGGGGAGGGTGCAAAGCGGACGCGAACAGGAGCCATAGCTCGATGCTAACTGCTTCCCAGGGGAAAGCAGCGAACGCCGCGCAGGGAAGCGCCCGGCCTGTGTGTGCGATCGGAACGTTGCAGGTGGCCGCCAGTGACCCGGTTGGTTGCGGCGCGGCGCTAGCGCGAGGCAGGGGTGCGGAAATGCTCCCAGCCGCCGTTTTCAAGAACCTCCCGGGTGCCGTCTGCGCGGAGCAGGGAAAGGCGCGGCTTCCTGGCACCAGGCGCAGGCGTGATGCGGCCGATGCGGTGGAGCTTGACTCCCTGGATGGTGCGAGGAATGGGGATTTTGGCGGATGCGGTGAAGAGTAGCTCGTAGTCTTCGCCGCCGTGTAGGGCGAGTGCGTGAGGATCCCGGCTGCGGAGGGCGAGCGCGTGCACGGGCAGCAGCGCCTGCTCGATCTCAGCGCCTACCTGGGACGCCTCGCACAAGTGGGCAAGGTCGGTGGACAGTCCGTCGCTCAGGTCGATGGCCGCGGTGGCAAGGGAGCGCAGGCGCAATCCTTGGGCAAGGCGGGGCTGGGGAAACAGGTGGGGGTGCTCACGACTCGCGGTCCGGAGCCTGCGTAGGCGGCCCGGGCCAGCGGCAAGGGTCGCCAGTTCGGCTGCCGCGCCGCCCAGGGCCCCGGAGACATAGACGAGGTCACCCGCGCGGGCGCCGCTGCGCAGCATGGCTGTGCCCGTTGGGACTGATCCGAGCAGCAGGATGTCGGCGGTGAACAGTGGTCGACCGCCGGGAGCCTGGGCCGTGTCGCCCCCGGCGAGCGGTACCTTGGCTGCTTGCGCCAGTGCCAGCAGCCCGCGCAGAAAACGGGATGCCCATGCGCCCGCCAGCTCGGGAGGAATGGCAAAGGACAGGAACGCGGCCAGTGGACGCGCTCCCATGGCAGCGAGGTCGCTGAGGCCGCGCGCCAGGCAGCGATGCCCCACGGCTTCGGGGGTGTGCCAGTCGCGGCGAAAATGTGTGGTTTCGAGCAGGAGGTCAGTGGTGACGGTAAGCTCGTGGCCCCGGGGCACAGCAAGCACGGCACAGTCATCCCCGATGCCGACGCGCACGGCCCGCGATGAGGTCGAGCGCATGGCCTGTGCCTGGGCGCGGAGCGCCGCAATGATCGCTCGCTCGCCGGACAGTCGTTGGGTGCGGCCCTCAGGAGGTCCCGCGTCCTCGCTCGCGCGCTGGGGAGGTTGCCGGGCAGCCACGACTCAGAGCCCCAGCGCAGACCACAGGCGCGCGTAGCCGGCACTCGGGATCGTCCAGGAGCGGCAATGGCAAGCGAGAATGTGGATGCTAGGCCTTGGCCCGGTGCGCAGCCCACCGACGCCTCTGGGCATCAGCGATCCGCTGGCGGGCGTCGTCGCTGAGAAACCGCTTCTTGGCGGCACGGACCTGTGAAAAGGGACTCCAGCTGGCGTCAACCGGTGCGCCGGAAAGAAGATTCCTTACCTTGCGCAGACGAGTCAACTCCTCATCAATTGCCTGCAATATGTCGTCGTTTTTCACCTCGACGATCTTAGGCGAGACCTATCCGGTTATCAACTGCGAATTTATGGCATTTCAATCAATTCCCAACGAGAGAAAGAGCCTTTGCCTAGTGCGTATCAGGGCAATTACCGGATGATGACGCGCTGTGCTATTCCGTTGACCCCGCCGGCCGTGGCTGATAGCGTCAGACTTGGACGGTTGGTGAAAAGCAGCCGTGCTGAGATGCCGCTTCGTGCGACCTGCGGCTTCAAACTCTTTCCGCTGCGTACGCGGAGTCAGGTTCAACGTTGAAGAAGCGCTTTTACATCATCTTTGTCGCTCGCGAAGCAGATGGACGCCTGCGCAAGGTGCCGGTTCCACTGCACTACGCCTATATCTTTGTAGCTGCCGCGCTGGTGGGTGCGTTCACGATCGCCGGGATGGCCGGTTCCTACAGCCGGATGTTGCTCAAGACGGCCAGTTTCGACCAGGTGCGATCGCAGCGGGAAGCCCTGCGCAAGGACTACGCCAAGCTCGAGGTACAGGCGCATCAGAAGGATGTGCAGGCCGCGTCCCTAGGCTCGCTCGCCACGCAGATTTCCGCACTCTATGGCTTTCACGGACGCACCTCCAAAGCCGTAAGCACTGCAGCGGTACCCGTGCTCGCCAACAGCTCCCCTGACAGCTCGGCCGGTTTCAGCCAGCAGGCGTATGCGCGGTCGCTCGACCAGTTTGCCGAACTGCGCACAGCCGCCCTGGTGGGCCACATGGAGCCGCAGTTTACCTACCAGCCGCACCCGTTCGCCACTAACGCCGACACGGTGCTGGGCGGCTCGGCGACCCCTTCCCTCTGGCCCGTAACCGGTCGCCTGACCAGCTCGTTCGGCGAGCGGTCTGACCCCTTCAACGGGGAAGGCGCCTTCCATGCGGGCCTGGACATTGCCACCTCGTACGGCACGCCGATCCATGCGCCCGCAGACGGCGTGATCGCCAAGGCCGGTCCGGCGGGTGGTTATGGCCGGGAGATGATCATCGATCATGGGGGCGGCGTCACAACCGTCTATGGCCATCTCTCGGCATTCGCCATGATCGCCGGGCAACTGGTCCGGCAGGGCCAGATCGTTGGCTATGTCGGCTCGGCCGGCCGGAGTACCGGGCCACACCTGCATTACGAGGTGCGCGTCAACAACATGCCGGTGAACCCGCACAAGTACCTGCGCGAGACCATGGATCAGCAGGAGACACGGATGGCCCTCGCCGCGAGCGGCGCAGCAGGCTCATCGCGGGGCGCTCCGTAGGGTCGCTGGACGACAGATTCCCTTCACCCCATCAGAAAGGCCACTTCAGTGGCCTTTTCTGTTTGCAGCAACGCTTGATAGCTTGGCTAGGGCTTCGACGTCCCCGTGGCGAGCCCATCCGGGGTGCGCATGAGCGAGTGCAGCAGGTTCTCGGGCAGGGTTGCCGCCAGGATCGCGCGATCGTCGTGCTGGGTGATGGTGGCGCTGTTGAGCAGCGCCTGCGTGTCCGCATTGCTGAGCCGGCCGGGCAGGTTGTTCTCGGCGATGCGACCCACGGCAAGCAGCCCTGAGAGCGCCTTGGCCGAGGCGCGTGCCGAGGCGGCATTCGGCGCAACCTCTTCAATCCGCAGGCGCAATGCCCCGGTCCAGCGCAGCGACGCGATGAAGGTGGCGTCCAGGCGGAATGGCAGGGTGACGCCGAACAGGCTCAGCACCCCGTGATCCTCCAGCGGAAGGCCGATCTGTCCCAGCCCCCATGCCAGTGACAGCACCGGCAGGTCGCGGTAGTGCTCACTCAGCAGGGTAGGACCAGCAGAGTTGAAGGGCAGCCATGCGCCGCGGGCGCGATCCAGGATGGAGTGGATCTGCTCGGTGGTGGGGGTGTTGCTGATGGCGACCATGGAGTGATTCAGCACGACCACCCGGACAGTGCGGCTCTCGCTGGGCACGTTGAAGATGGTTTTGCCGTCGTAGCTTTCCGTGGAGGTCGCGATGCCGCTCAGGTAGTTGCTCAACCGTGCCGCGTCGAAGGTGCCGGCGAACACCTCGGAAAAGGCCAGGCCCCCATTGGGACCGGTGCTGTCCGGGAGATGATCCAGCGCGAAGGCTGCTTCGTTCAGATCTCGCTCGAAGTTGATCCCGGTCGCATCGATGAAGCGCTGATAGCCGGGATCGTGCTCGACCGGGCGGCGGTCGAAGTGCGTGGCAGCCCGGAGTGGAGACAGGTTGAAGTAGAGGATGCCCTCAGACTCGGGCAGAACCCTGGCGACCAGCGGTGCGGTGGACTGCCGCCACAGGAACAGGCACACAACGACGGCGGCCAGGAGCAGCGCCCCAAGCAACACACTGCGGCGACGCGACCAGCGCATGAAGCGACTCCCAGGGGAAAACTCCCGTAGGACTCAGGGTATCGCGTTTGCCTGCGTGGTTCCGGGTCGCGCCCGGGCTGACGCTAGGAGGTTTCCATGCCGGGCAGCACGCCGGGCTCCGGAACCGAAGGCTTCTGCGGATCGCCCTTGTACGGGGCGAGGCGATTCTTCTGCGCCAGGAACAGGTCTTCAAAGTAGCGGCGCGACAGCCACGCAATGCCCGTGGCGATGAGGCTGGTGATCAGGAAGCGCACGAACAGCAGCCCGAAATTGCTGTTGAAGCCGCCCAGCACGGAGTGCACCGTGTACTTGTCATACAGGCGGAAGACGAGCTGGTGCACCAGGTAGAGCCCGTAAGAGATGTCGCCGAAGAACACAAAGAAGCGCAGCGTGCGGCTGGGTGCCGGACCGCCCTTGCGGTGCCGCGCGACCGCCCACAGGGCATACGCGGCAAACAGGCCCAGGATCGGCGGCTGTTTGAAGGCTGCCATGAACACGGTGACCGGGCGGCTGGAGAAGCCGTGCAGCGCGATCAGCACGATGGGCAGCAGCAGCAGCCCGCTGACCCAGGCCAGCCAGCGCGAGACCTTGCGGATGTTGCCGCGGTGGATCGTGCCATTGCGCAGCAGGATCGCCAGCAGCGCGCCCGAAAGGATGCAGTCCACGTTGGAGGGCGTATTCAGGAACGTCTCGATGCCGTGGGAGGCGAGCAGCAGCCGGAAGAACGGGGTGAGCACCACGCCGGCCAGGGTGAGCCAGAGAAGCTTGCTGCGGCCCACGTAGCGCACGAACAAGGGCCAGATGAGGTAAAACTGCTCTTCCACGGCCAGCGTCCACATCACCCCGTACTCCTGCGAGCGCGCGCCCACAAGCCGGGCCATGTTGCCGATGTAGAGCAGGCAGGCCAGCACGAAGCGGCCGGAGACGAAGTGGCCGGCAAACAGCACCACCAGCATCAGCAGGTAGGCAGGCAGGATGCGCAGCGCCCGGCGCACGTAGAAGTTCTTCCAGTAGTGGGGCTTCTCCACCGAGTCGAGCAGGATGCCGGTGATCAGGAAGCCGGAAAGCGAGAAAAACATCGTCATGCCGGCGGCGCCGAGCGAAGTGAAGCGGATCAGGAAGGCCTGCCACGAGCCGGGAGCTGCCGGGTAGTTCGAATCGAAAAACGCGTGAAACAGCAGCACAGCGAGCATGCCTGCGCCGCGCAGTCCATCCAGCGGCAGAATGTGTCCGCGGTACTGTACCGGGTCGCCGGCCGGCTCCTGGGCTCCTGCTGCGGCGCCTGCACTTGCTTGCTGGTTGGGCACGACGCTTGTCTCCTGTGGCAACACAGTAGCATGCAGGTGCGCACGCATCGTGCTCTCCCGGCGGGATAGAGCACCCGAAAGGCACCCGGCAGTGCAACCGCCGCGTGGCTGCCATTGGGGTGACGGCGCTCTCCGCCCGCGGCTTCATTGCGCCTCCCGCCACCCTGTGCTAGGCTCAGAACTCGTGCGTTGCTTTACGCCGCAAGCTTGATTCCTCGCACCTGGTGCGAGGAGGCAGGCGAGTCGGTGGGCTAGCTTTCAGGGCAGCGTCCGGGATAAGCTGGCGTAGCTCAGTTGGTAGAGCATCTGATTTGTAATCAGACGGTCGGGGTTCAAGTCCCTTCGCCAGCTCCACAAAACAACAGCTCAGCGGTGGTTCAAGGCAGTACGTGGACGCGGCATCGGCTGCGCGTCCAGGTCCGGGTTGCACGAAACCCGGAAGCAACAAGGCAGCACAAACGGGCACAGGTGGCCGAGTGGTTAATGGCAGCAGACTGTAAATCTGCCGCTCCTAGGAGCTACGGAGGTTCAAATCCTCCCCTGTGCACCACACATTTTGATAAGCACGGCCGCGGCACGATGAAAGGGCTCGATGCGCATGGCAGAGGGACGCCGGTTCTGGGTGGCCGTCACCATGCTTGCAGTGCTTGCGGGTGTTGCCTGGTCTACGATGGAGCGTGGTTCCATCCGGATTGGGGTTTTGGTTGTGTTGGCTGGCTTCGCGTTACGCATCACCCTGGCCCAGGTGGCAAGGGTCCCGGAGCGCGCAGTCGACAACAAAGAAGTGCAAGAGCAGTGATTGCACAGTAGGATGGTAGGGGCGCCTGTGAAAACAGACGCAGGTGTCCAGCAGGGCTGATGTAGCTCAGTCGGTAGAGCACTCCCTTGGTAAGGGAGAGGTCGTCGGTTCAATCCCGATCATCAGCTCCAGAATTTACAAGTAGCAGTTGAAGTGTGTACCGGTTTTGGCGGCAACAGGATGCAGGCGGGCGCGCTTCCACCGGGCGACCGTTCCAGATGCGGGAGTAACTCAGTGGTAGAGTCACAGCCTTCCAAGCTGTTGGTCGCGGGTCCGATTCCCGTCTCCCGCTCCAGCATTCCTCGTCTCCCCAGTGTCGACACGGTTTTTGCGGTAAGCGGGATTCTCGGGATCTGGAGTTGAAATAGCAGAGCATGTTTGAGCAAGCTGTACTTCCCATCCAGGAC
Source organism: Acidipila sp. EB88 (assembly GCF_003858395.1). Classification (GTDB taxonomy): domain Bacteria; phylum Acidobacteriota; class Terriglobia; order Terriglobales; family Acidobacteriaceae; genus EB88. Next base: position 2,196,007 of record NZ_QWEV01000005.1, read on the forward strand.
GAAGCGACTTTTGGCAAGGTACGCGCCTCGCTCGACCGGACCTTTTCCTCTCCGCAGATTGCCAATTTCCTCAAGCAGCTGCAGCGGAACCGGTTGCGTGCGCGTCAGTTCGAGGCGATCGTGGCGAGTGGCCTTCTTGGCGCGGAGACCTCGGGACACTACGCTGCTCTCGGCGACTCGGACCGCGGCCACGTGCGCGAGCAGTACTTGAGCATGGTGGAGCAGGTAGCGCCTGAGCTCCGCGCCAAATTTTTAAAAGTGTACGCGTACTACTGAGCCAGGAATGCGGCCGGCCGCGCGATCGGTTTCGGAAGACCCCCATCAGCTGTAGAGCCATGCAACGCTAGGGAGAGAAGTCGTTATGGGCAAGGAAAAGTTTGACCGCAGCAAGCCGCACGTCAACGTAGGCACGATTGGTCACATTGATCACGGCAAGACGACGCTGACGGCGGCGATCACGAAGGTGTTGTCGAAGCACAACCCGAACAACAAGTTCCGTTCGTTCGACACGATCGACAACGCGCCTGAGGAGCGGGAGCGTGGTATCACGATCGCGACCTCGCACGTGGAGTACGAGACGGCGAACCGTCACTACGCGCACGTCGACTGCCCGGGTCACGCGGATTACATCAAGAACATGATCACGGGTGCGGCGCAGATGGACGGCGGCATTCTGGTGGTCGCCGCAACGGACGGCCCGATGCCCCAGACCAAGGAGCACGTGCTGCTGGCGCGCCAGGTGGGCGTGCCGTACATCGTGGTTTTCCTGAATAAGTGCGACGCGGTGGATGACCCGGAACTAATCGACCTGGTCGAGATGGAAGTGCGCGAGCTGCTGTCGAAGTACTCGTTCCCCGGCGATGACGTGCCCGTGATCCGCGGCTCGGCGCTCGGCGGCCTGAACGGCGAGGCAGAGTGGGAAGCCAAGATCGACGAGCTGATGCAGGCAGTGGACGACAATGTGCCGTTGCCGGCGCGCGCGGTGGAGCTGCCGTTCCTGATGCCGATCGAGGATATCTTCTCGATCTCGGGTCGTGGCACGGTGGTGACTGGCCGCATCGAGCGCGGCAAGATCAAGGTGGGCGAGGAAGCCGAGATCGTCGGGTTCCGCGACACGCGCAAGACGGTGGTGACCGGCGTCGAGATGTTCAAGAAGCAGCTGGACGAGGGCATGGCCGGCGACAACGCGGGGCTGCTGCTGCGCGGCATCGCCAAGGAAGACGTGGAGCGCGGCATGGTGCTGGCCAAGACCAACTCCATCAAGCCGCACACCAAGTTCAAGGGCGAGATCTATGTTCTGTCGAAAGAAGAGGGTGGTCGTCACACGCCGTTCTTCAACGGCTACCGCCCGCAGTTCTACTTCCGCACGACGGACGTAACGGGCACCGCGAAGCTGCCGGAAGGCACGGAGATGGTGATGCCGGGCGACAACATCGCGCTGGAGATCGAGCTGCACACGCCGGTGGCGATGGAGAAGGGTCTGCGTTTTGCGATCCGCGAAGGCGGCCGTACCGTGGGCGCCGGCACCATCTCTGAGATCATCGCGTAGCAGTGCGCGGGTGCCGCGTTATCGCGGCAGAAATAATGCAGAACAGGCGGCAGGGATGTCCTGCCGCTTCTGCGTCGCTGGAGAAGCGCCGCAAGTTCAGATAGGATAAATCAATGCGCGAAATCGTTACGTTGGCCTGCGGAGAGTGCAAGGAGCGGAATTACTCGACAACCAAGAACAAGAAGACGACCACTGGTCGCCTCGAGTTCCAGAAGTTCTGTAACCGCTGCCGCAAGCACACCCCGCACAAGGAAACAAAGTAGGTCACGCCCTTCGGACGGCACCTTTCTTGTGGCGCCAGTATCCGGAGGAGTCGTTACATGCGGCCACCGCAGGGCGGCCGCAACACGGGGGCGTAAGCTCAACGGTTAAACTGTCGGTCTCCAAAACCGAACTTCTCGGTTCGAATCCGAGCGCCCCCGCCAAGATCAGCAGTAAACCCGCAGCGATGCGGCTGGAGTGGGCGGATGCCCGTCAACGAGCAAGAAAAGCGAGAGAAGCAAATGGCGAAAACGGCTGTTCTCCCTGTGCCCGCGAGTGAATCGCCCCGGGACAACGCCCTGGTCCGTAGCCGCGCCTTCCTGACCGGGGTTCGCAGTGAGATGCGCAAGGTTTCGTCCCCTTCGCGGGAAGAAGTACAGACGACCACGACCGTGGTGATCCTGGCGGTGTTTGTGTTCGCTGGGTTCTTTTACATTGTCGATTCGGTCCTCGGGTTTTCGCTTCAGGCGGTACTCCGGTGGCTCGGGGCGTCCTAAGCAGCCAGGCGGATGGGCTCTAGTGGTGCGTGCAGATCAGCGGGATGCCGATCGCGCGGGATATGAGGATCGATGTCGGAAGAGCAGCAGCATGAGTTCACACAGGACCCGGAAGAGTTTGTCGAGGAGACCACTCCCGCGGCGCTCGAAGCGGGTGCGCCTGTGGATGCCGAAGGCGCAGCATCGCTTGAGCCGCCGGCGAACGAGCGTTTCAAGTGGTATGTGATCCACGCGTACTCGGGCTTTGAGCGCAAGGTCAAGGAAGCCATTGAAACCCGCAAGCACTCGTTCGGCCTGCAGGACAAGATCGGCCGCATTGAGATTCCACTGGAGTCGCACACCGAGCTGGTGAACGGCAAGAAGAAGATCACCGAGAAAGTGTTTCTGCCGGGCTATGTGCTGGTGGAGATGGATCTCGACAACGATCTTTGGCACACCATCAAGAACACGCCTCGCGTGACCGGTTTTCTGGGTACCGGCGATAAGCCGGTATCGATGAGCGAAGAAGAAGTGTCTTCTCTGTTGTTCCGCTCGGAAGCAAGTAAAGAGAAGCCGCAGCTCAAGATCAAGTTTGAAAAGAACGAATCTGTCCGCATCACCGAAGGCCCGTTTGCCAACTTCAACGGGCTGGTGGATGAAGTGAACGAGGACCGCCAGACGGTCAAGGTCATGGTCACGATCTTTGGCCGCTCCACCCCGGTGGAGCTTGAGTTTGGCAAGGTTGAGAAGGTCGAAGCGTAAACAGCTTCTGCGTAGTTGAGATCAAGGATTGCCGCGCCTGAACCGAAGGGCAGTCGGCCAGAAAAAGGGATACAGCGATGCCACCGACCAAGAAAGTACAAACATACGTCAAGCTCCAGATCATTGCCGGGAAGGCCACGCCGGCTCCCCCGGTAGGTCCCGCCCTCGGCCAGGCCCAGGTCAACATCATGGAGTTCTGCAAGCAGTTCAACGCGCGCACGAGCAACAAGGAAATGGAAGGCCTGGTCATTCCGGTAGTGATCACGGTCTACGTCGATCGCACCTTCTCGTTCGTCACCAAGACGCCTCCTGCCGCCGTCCTGCTCAAGAAGGCAGCCGGTCTGCAAAAGGGTTCGGGCGTGCCCAACAAGACCAAGGTCGGCACTGTGACCGAGCAGCAGGTCCGCGAGATCGCCACCCAGAAGATGCCTGACCTGAATGCTGCCTCGGTTGAGACGGCGATCAAGAGCATCAAGGGTACGGCCCGCTCCATGGGTATCGAAGTTACGGCTTAGTTCCTGGTTGCGCCCTGTTCTCCTTTCGGAGATACTTAAAGGGTTGCGCGTTTGCATGCCACCGCGACAGCCGTGGCATGTGTCCCAGTTATCGTCAACAGAACCACGGCCAGCAGCCGATCGCTGCGCGGTGGGAGACAGGAAAATCATGGCTCAGAAAATCACAAAGAACATCGCGGCTGCACGCGCCCAGGTTGAGGCTCGTCCTTACCTGCTGACCGATGCCGTTCCCCTTCTCCAGAAGATCAAGTTCGCCAAGTTTGATGAGACGGTGGATCTGACCCTCCGCCTGGGTGTGGATCCTCGTCACGCTGACCAGATGGTGCGTGGCACGGTTGTGCTGCCGCACGGCCTTGGCAAGACCAAGACAGTGGCTGTGATCACCTCGGGCGACCGTCTCAAGGAAGCGGAAGCTGCCGGCGCTGAGTTTGTTGGCGGCGAAGAGATGGTGGAGCGCATTCAGAAGGAAGGCTGGACGGGCTTTGACGCCCTGATTGCCACGCCTGACATGATGAAGTCGGTCGGTCGTCTCGGCAAGGTACTGGGTCCGCGCGGCCTGATGCCGAACCCCAAGACCGGCACCGTTACGAGTGATGTCGCTGCCGCGATCAAAGAGATCAAGGCCGGCAAGGTCGAGTTCCGCACGGACAAGACAGCTCTGGTGCACGTACCCGTGGGGAAGATCTCCTTCCCGCCGGAGAAGCTGATCGAGAACGCGATGACCGTGATCTCCAGCGTGATGCGTGCCAAGCCGTCTGCTGCCAAGGGGAAGTATGTCAAGGGAATCACCTTGTCTTCCACGATGGGGCCCGGCATTTCGCTCGACGGATCCGTGGCTGACGCCGCCGCCAAGAGCTAGGCGCATCGGCGGTCGGCATCCGCGCACATCGGACACCGCCCACCCTGCCGCTCCACTGTTTTGACACGCTTCGGGTAGAACTGCTAGCCGCATCTGCCGCAAACGAGCGTACTTCCGCAGCCAGCGATTGCACCACGCGGCAGGCCGGAAGCTCAGGTATCGGCTAGAACGATTGGGGTCTGGAAATGGCATTAACACGAGCAAAGAAGACGCAGAAGGTTGAAGCGCTTGCGGCAGAGCTGCAGGGCTCCACCAGCGCCATCGTCGGCACCTTCACGAAGCTGACGGTCTCACAGGATTTTGAACTGCGGCGCAAGGTGCGCGAGGCAGGCGGACGCTACCGCGTGCTCAAGAACAAGCTGGCGAGCCGGGCCTCGCAGGGCACCGAGATTGCAGCAGCGCTGCAGGGTCTCAAGGGCGTTTCCTCTGTGGCATACACAAGCGGGGATCCGGTAGCACTGGCGAAGACACTCTCGGCCTGGGTCAAGGAGAACGCGGAGTTCACCTTCAAGCTGGGCATCGTCGACGGCAAGGTGATCAATGTTGCCGAGGTGCAGGCGTTGGCGACAATGCCGGGCAAGGAAGAGCTGTTCTCGAAGCTGCTGTTCCTGATCAATGCTCCGGCGCAGCGCCTGGCTACCGTGATGGCAGCCACCGGCCGCGACCTGGCAGTTGTGCTCAACCAGGGCGTCGAGAAGGAAAAGTTTGCACCGGGCGAGGCTCCTGTGCAGGCAGCGCCTCCGGTAAGCGAGGAGCCGGCGGCTCCTGTTCCCGAGGCAACCGCGCCGGAAGCGACGGAAGCAGTGGCCGAGCCCGAGGCAGTGGCCGAGTCGCAGACAGAAGCCGCGGCAGCAGAAGCCCCTGCAGAAGGCGCGTAAGCGCACAGTTTGGATTGCGTCCTGCGGAGAGCGGGGGGGCGTCCTGAAGAATTTGGAACGATCGGGCGGTATCGGGGTGCGGGTCTGGGCACATCGGAAACCGGACAGTTCATCGGGCCAGTCGCGGTAGGCGCGAGCCAACCACGACAAGAACATGTAAGACGCCGGGCATTCCCGGCGATTTAGAGTAAGTAGTTCAAGGGAGAAGAAACATGGCGGATCTCGCGCAGTTGGAAGAACAGATTGTTGGGTTGACCCTGCTGGATGCGGCAGCCCTGGTGAAGAAGCTCGAAGAGCGTCTGGGTGTGTCGGCAGCGGCAGCAGCTCCGGTGATGGTGGCTGGTGGCGCCGGAGCAGGAGCAGCGGAAGCCGCTCCTGAGCAGACCGAGTTCACCGTGATCCTCAAGGACGCGGGCGCGAACAAGATCAACACGATCAAGGCAGTGCGTGAAGTCACGTCACTCGGTCTGAAGGAAGCCAAGGACCTGGTTGATGGCGCTCCCAAGCCGCTGAAGGAGAATGTCAGCAAGGAAGATGCCGAAGCGGTCAAGAAGAAGTTCGATGGCGTCGCCACTGTAGAAATCAAGTAGCTTTCTGCTTGCGAGAGGCTCTGACCTGCTGCTCCCTGGCAGGTCAGAGCCTCTTGTTTGCTTTGTAGCCGGAGATGCGTTAGGATCCAGATTGTGCCTTTTCACTCCGAGCCACCGCTTGGTACTCCGTCTTCACCTCATATCCTGTGTTGTTTCGCCCCAGAAATGGCGTGCGAGGGAATCGCTGTCCTCTTTAGCCCGAAGGGGAGCAGCTATGTATACCCCATGCGGCAGGAAGCAGTAGCCAGCATCGCGATCGATCTTTAGCTCGCTTGCACCACGCGCTTGTGTGCCCTAGGCTCACAAGCCATTTGTCGTTTGCAGGACATGTGCTCTCCGCGCGGTTTCAGTGCGGAGGTGGGGCACATCGAAGGGTGGGGGATGGTGACTTAGAGCCCCTGGTACTTCGTTCGGTTGCACCGAAAGCGCAGGGAGGCACTCGCCGGATCAGGCAGGCGGGTGGCACAAGGTTTCGCAGGGTTGTTCTCGGCTGAACGAGACGGTCGAGAGCGGTAGGCGCTCTGCTTCAGGTAGTTCGCGCAGGCTGCGTGGTCCGGGCAGTCTGTTTTGTTCTCGTGTTTCCGGGCCAAGAGGAGCAATCGATGCCGAACGAGACCCGCGCCCTTCGCAGCCGACTCGACTTTTCCAAGATCCCTACTCCTATCCAAATCCCCAACCTCATCGAGGTGCAGCGACGCTCCTATGAGCGCTTCCTGCAGATGGACAAGCTCCCCTCAGAGCGTGACGACAACGGTCTCCACTCGGTCTTCACGTCTGTTTTTCCAATTACTGATTTCCGGAATATCTCACAGTTGGACTTTGTGGATTTTTCCATTGGTAACTGGGAGTGCAAGTGCGGGCACCTCAAGGGGCTGCACCACCTGCGTACTGCCTGCTGCAACTGCGGCAACATGGTCATCACTGACCCGTTCCACCCGGGCGATGTGCTGTGCCACAAGTGCGGCACGTACAACAAGAACACGCCTGACTTCTGCAACAAGTGCGGCGACCCGGTGGGTCTGCAGCTGAAGTACGACCAGGCCGAGTGCGAAGAGCGTGGCATGACCTACGCCGCGCCGCTCAAGGTCACGGTGCGCCTGACCATCTACGACAAGGACCCGGACACGGGCGCCAAGTCGGTGCGCGACATCAAGGAGCAGGAAGTGTTCTTCGGCGACATTCCGCTGATGACACAGAATGGCACCTTCATCGTCAACGGCACCGAGCGTGTGATCGTGTCGCAGCTGCATCGCTCGCCCGGTGTCTTCTTCGAGACGGCGAACAACCGCACCTATTTCCTGGGCAAGATCATCCCGTATCGCGGTTCGTGGGTCGAGTTTGAGTACGACCAGAAGAACACGTTGTATGTGCGTATCGATCGCAAGCGCAAGTTCCTGGGCACGATCTTTCTCCGAGCGCTTGGACTGAGGTCCGACGAGCAGATCCTGCGTGCCTTCTACACGGTCGACACAATCAACCTGCGCGACGGCAAGATGCTGTGGACGCTGGATGCCGAAGGCACCGCCCCGACCAACCTGCTGGGGGTCAAGCCGGCCAAGGCTGTCTCTTCGAACGGCACGGAAGTGGTCGCGGCGGGACGCAAGATCTCGCCTTCGCTGCTCAAGAACCTGCGCGCCGCAGGTGTGACGGAGATCGAGGTCGACAGCCTGGAGCTGGACGGCGCGATGATTGCGGCGGACGTGCTCGACACGGAAACGGGCGAGGTGTTTCTCGAGGCCAATCTTGAGCTCACCCCGGACAAGCTGCACAAGATCACCGAGGCCGGCATCACGCAGGTCCAGGTCTTCTTCCCGGAGAAGGACGAAGTCGGCAACATCATTACCAACACCCTTCGTCGCGACTCCGTGCGCAAGCCGGAAGAGGCGCTGATCGAGATCTACCGCAAGCTGCGTCCAGGCGACCCGCCAACGCTGGACACCGCAACTGCATTGTTCGAGGGCATGTTCTTCGACCCGCGCAAGTATGACTTTTCCCGCGTAGGCCGCTTGAAGTTCAACATCAAGCTGTACGAGAACCAGGACGCGACCTCGCTCGATCACCGGACGCTGACACCGGATGACTTCTACGCGACCATCAAGTACCTGCTGAAGCTGCGCAAGAACATCGGCGCGGTGGACGACATCGATCATCTCGGAAACCGCCGCGTGCGCGCTGTGGGCGAGTTGATGGAGAACCAGTTCCGTATCGGACTGGTCCGCATGGAGCGCGCCATCAAGGAAAAGATGAGCGTGTACCAGGAGATGTCGACGGCGATGCCGCATGACCTCATCAATGCCAAGCCGGTCATGGCTGCCATTCGTGAGTTCTTCGGCTCCTCGCAGCTGTCGCAGTTCATGGATCAGACCAACCCGCTCTCCGAGATCACGCACAAGCGGCGTCTCTCGGCGCTCGGGCCCGGTGGTCTTTCGCGTGAGCGTGCCGGTTTCGAAGTGCGTGACGTACACCCGACCCACTACGGCCGCATCTGCCCGATTGAAACGCCGGAAGGTCCCAACATCGGACTGATCTCGTCGCTGTCGTGCTTTGCGCGCATCAACGAGTATGGCTTTATCGAAAGCCCGTACCGTCGCGTGCGTGGCGCACAGATGATCGATTACGTGCAGGTGACCAACGCCGGCGAAAGTGGTCTGCGTGTTGGGGATCACCTTGAGAAGGAACAGGCCCGGGTCAAGAACGAAGAGCTGAGCGCGGCAGGCAAGCGCGAGATCGAGTTCGATCCGTTCTCCTTTTACCTCTCGGCATGGGAAGAAGATCGTCACACGATTGCACAGGCCAATGTTGAGCTGGACGAAGAAGGCCGCATCACCAATGAGCTCGTCAACGCACGCCGCCAGGGCAACTTCGTCCTCGTGTCGCGCGACGAGATCGACTATGTCGACGTAAGCCCGAAGCAACTCGTGTCGGTTGCAGCCTCGCTCGTGCCGTTCCTGGAGCACGATGACGCGAACCGCGCACTGATGGGCGCCAACATGCAGCGGCAGTCTGTGCCCTTGCTTGTGGCAGAAGCTCCGTTTGTCGGTACCGGCATGGAAGGTGTGACAGCGCGCGACTCCGGCGCCGTCATCTCGGCCCGCCGTAACGGTGTGGTGGACTCGGTCGATTCCGAGCGCATCATCATCCGCGTTGAAGGCGAGCACCACCCCACACAGTTGTCGCGTGAGGTGGGTTCCGACATCTACCAACTGATCAAGTTCAAGCGCTCCAACCAGAACACCTGCATCAACCAGAAGCCGATTGTGCGCAAGGGCGACCGCGTGCTCAAGGGCCAGGTAATCGCGGATGGTCCGTGCACGGAGCAGGGTGAGCTTGGCCTTGGCCGCAACGTGCTGGTCGCGTTTATGCCGTGGCGCGGTTACAACTTTGAGGACGCGATCCTGATCTCGGAAAAGCTCGTACGCGAGGACTACTACACGTCCGTGCATATCGAGGAGTTCGAGATCGAAGCGCGCGACACCAAGCTTGGACCGGAAGAGATCACGCGCGATATCCCCAACGTTTCCGAGCACGCGCTGCGTGACCTGGACGAGAGTGGTGTGATCCGGATCGGCGCCAAGATCCGACACAACGACATCCTCGTGGGCAAGGTAACGCCCAAGGGCGAGACCCAGCTGACGCCGGAAGAGAAGCTGCTGCGCGCCATCTTCGGTGAAAAGGCCGGCGATGTACGCGACGCCTCCCTCACGTGCCCCCCGGTATCGAAGGCACCGTGGTGGACGTCCGCATCTTCTCCCGCAAGGGCCAGGACAAGGACGAACGCGCCCTGCAGATCGAGACGGAACAGATCGCGAAGCTCGAAAAGAACCTCGCGGACGAAATCCGTATTCTCACCGACGAGCGCCTCAAGCGTCTTGAAGGCATTCTGGGTGGCAAGGAAGTGCAGGCTGACCTGCATGACGAGCGCACCAACAAGCGTCTTCTGGTCAAGGGCAACATCCTCGACCGCGAGGCGATTGAGCTGATCTCGACCAAGAACCTCAAGCGCATCCGTTACAACGACAAGGATCCGCGCGTCAACGAGCAGATCGACGAGATCGAGGAGATGACCTCGCGTCAGATCGATGTGCTGCGCAAGATCACCAATGACAAGATCGGCAAGCTGCAGAAGGGCGACGAACTGTCTCCGGGCGTGATCAAGCTCGTGAAGGTTTACATCGCCATGAAGCGCAAGCTGAGTGTCGGCGACAAGATGGCAGGCCGTCACGGCAACAAGGGTGTGATCGCGCGCATTCTTCCCGAGGAAGACATGCCGTACCTGCCCGATGGCACGCCGGTCGAAATCGTGCTGAACCCGCTCGGCGTTCCGTCCCGTATGAACGTGGGACAGATCCTCGAGACGCATCTTGGCTGGGCCGCGCACGAGCTGGGCAAGAAGGTTGCCGAGCTGGTCAAGGAACACCAGGAGCAGCATGACGGCGCGAACAAGGTGCGGGAGGTCTTCAAGGAGGCATTCCAAGGCACCGCTGCGCTGCGCCAGCTGCTCGAGCTTGACGACGAGCAGGTGATGCGTGTGGGCCTCGGCATGAAGCGCGGCATCTGGTTTGGCACGGCCGTGTTTGACGGCGCGCGCGAAACCGAGATCAAGGCGCTGCTCAAGGCCGCAGGGCTGCCGAGCTCCGGCAAGACGGCACTGTTCGACGGCATGACCGGCGATCAGTTCGAACAGCCGGTAACCGTGGGCTACATCTACATGCTCAAGCTGTCGCATCTGGTGGACGACAAGATCCACGCACGCTCGATCGGACCATACTCGCTGATCACGCAGCAGCCGCTGGGTGGCAAGGCGCAGTTCGGTGGACAGCGCTTCGGTGAAATGGAAGTGTGGGCGCTCGAAGCTTATGGCGCTGCGTACATCCTGCAGGAGCTGTTGACTGCGAAGTCCGATGACGTGTTTGGCCGTACCAAGATCTACGAGGCCATCGTCAAGGGCGAAGCGGCAATCGAGCCTGGCGTGCCGGAATCGTTCAACGTGCTGATTCGCGAGCTTCAGGCGCTTTGCCTGGATGTCGAGCTGATGAAGCAGGAAGACCTGGACGGCTCCAAGAACAAGCAGCCGGAGCCACAGCTGGCCGCAGCCGACTAAGACTCACGGGGCTGCCCTGTTCGAGGGCAGCCCCGGACGAGTCGAGTGATTTGCAACGTGAGGGTCGCTGTTCCGTGAGCACTTGCTCCCGGGGGCGAGCAGTGGCCTGAAAACGCATAGCCCCGGGACCGAAAGCGCGTGAGCGCCCCAGGAGGAACACCTTGTACCGTTCCAGCCCATTTGAACTATCCGGACCGATTACCGATTTCGACGCCATCCGCATTCAGCTCGCGTCGCCCGAGAAGATCCGTTCCTGGTCGCACGGCGAAGTCACCAAGCCGGAGACAATCAACTACCGCACCTTCAAGCCGGAGCGCGATGGACTGTTCTGCGCCCGCATCTTTGGCCCGGTCACCGACTGGGAGTGCCTGTGCGGTAAGTACAAGCGCATGAAGCACCGCGGCGTGATCTGCGACAAGTGCGGCGTGGAAGTCACGCTGTCCAAGGTTCGTCGTGAGCGCCTCGGCCATATCGAGCTGGCCTCGCCGTGTTCGCACGTCTGGTTCTTCAAGGGCCTGCCGTCGCGTATCGGTCACCTGCTCGACATCTCGCTGCGTGATCTTGAATCCGTCCTGTACTTCGAGAGCTATGTCGTCGTCGATCCAGGCGATGCTCCGGTGAAGGAACGCGAGATCATCAAGGACGAGACCAAGTTCCGCGAACTCGATCAGCAGTACCGCCCCAGTGGCTTCAAGGGCATGATGGGCGCCGAAGCCATCAAGGAACTGCTCAAGCGCGTCGAGATCATGGAGCTGTCGATCGAGCTGCGCGAGCGCATGAAGACTGAGACCTCGTTGCAGAAGCGTCTCAAGTACTCCAAGCGTCTCAAGGTCGTCGAAGCGTTTCGCAAGTCGGGCAACAAGCCGCAGTGGATGATCCTCGACGTGATCCCGGTGATCCCGCCCGAGCTGCGCCCGCTGGTTCCGCTCGACGGCGGCCGCTTTGCGACGTCCGATCTCAACGATTTGTATCGCCGCGTGATCAACCGCAACAACCGCCTCAAGAAGCTCATGGACCTCCATGCGCCTGAGGTCATTGTGCGCAACGAAAAGCGCATGCTGCAGGAAGCCGTGGACGCGCTGTTTGACAACGGCCGCCGTGGCCGCGTGCTGCGTGGCGCCAACAACCGGCCCCTCAAGTCGCTGTCGGACACCCTCAAGGGCAAGCAGGGTCGCTTCCGTCAGAACCTTCTCGGCAAGCGCGTCGACTACTCCGGCCGTTCGGTCATCGTGGTCGGTCCCGAGCTGAAGCTGCACCAGTGCGGCCTGCCGAAGAAGATGGCGCTCGAGCTGTTCAAGCCGTTCATCTATCACCGCCTCGAGCAGACCGGTCACTGCACCACCATCAAGCAGGCCAAGGAAATGGTGGAACTGCAGGAGCCCGTGGTCTGGGACATCCTGGAAGAGGTCATCAAGGATCACCCGGTCCTGCTGAACCGCGCACCTACGCTGCACCGTCTGGGTATCCAGGCGTTTGAGCCGGTGCTGGTCGAAGGCAAGGCTATCAAGATTCACCCGCTCGTCTGCACGGCGTTCAACGCCGACTTCGACGGTGACCAGATGGCAGTGCACATCCCGCTCTCGCCTGAGGCCCAGGTGGAAGCGTCGGTACTGATGCTGGCTTCGCACAACATCCTGTCGCCCGCGTCCGGTCAGCCGATCACGGTGCCGACGCAGGATCTGGTGCTTGGCCTGTACTACCTGACAAAAGCCAAGAAGGGTGGCGTTGGTGAAGGCCGCACCTTTGCTGGTACGGACGAAGTGCTGATGGCACTCGAAGCCAAGGCTGTCGAGACCCTGACGCCGATCCGCCTGCGCTACTCGGGCCCCGTGCTCGACATGACGACGGCCTACGACGACCAGGATCTGACGCACACCGAGCCTGTGCAGTACGAGCGTCAGTACATCTCGACGACGGTGGGCCGCGCGATTCTGAACGACGCTCTGCCGGCTGGTATGCCGTACATCAATGGCCTGCTCAAGAAGAAGGGCATCGGCCAGCTGGTGAACTACTGCTACCTGAACCTTGGTCTTGAGACCACGGTGAAGATGCTGGATCGCATCAAGGATCTGGGCTTCCAGTACGCCACGCGTTCGGGCCTGTCGGTCGGTCTTGATGACATGGTCATTCCTGACTCGAAGTACACGGTTGTTCGCGAAGCCGAGCAGCAGGTTGTTGCTGTGACGCAGCAGTATCTTGACGGTGCGATCACAAACGGTGAGCGCAACAACAAGGTCATCCAGATGTGGTCGTCTGTCACCGAAAAGGTGGCGGATGAAATGTTCAACAACATGAAGAACGCGGATAAGGAAGGAGCCATGAACCCGATCTACATCATGGCCGACTCCGGCGCGCGTGGTTCCAAGCAGCAGATTCGTCAGCTCTCCGGCATGCGCGGACTGATGGCGAAGCCGTCGGGTGAAATCATCGAAACGCCGATTACGGCGAACTTCCGTGAAGGCCTGACCGTGCTGCAGTACTTCATCTCCACGCACGGCGCCCGTAAGGGTCTAGCGGATACGGCGCTCAAGACGGCTGACTCGGGTTATTTGACCCGCCGCCTTGTGGACGTGGCGCAGGACGTGATCGTCTCCGAGCTCGATTGCGGAACCTCCGACGGCATCTATGTCGGCCCGATCATCGAGTCCGGCGAGATCATCGAGCCTCTGCGTGATCGCATCATCGGTCGTGTTTCTCTCGAACGCATCAAGGACTTCGAGGGCGCGCCGATCGTTGAGATCAACCAGGAGATCTCGGAAGACTTCGCCTCGGCCATCCAGGCCTCCGGTATCGAGCGCGTCAAGATTCGCTCGGTGCTAACCTGCGAGTCCAAGCGTGGCGTCTGCATCCGTTGCTACGGACGCAACCTGGCTTCGGGCCGCCTGGTGGAGCTCGGTGAGGCAGTCGGCGTGATTGCCGCACAGTCCATCGGCGAGCCCGGCACCCAGCTCACGATGCGTACCTTCCACATCGGTGGTACCGCGTCGCGCGTCAACGAGCAGTCCAAGCTCGATGCCAAGAACGTTGGAACCGTCCGCTTCATCAACGTGGTGTCTGTTACCTCGAAGATCGGCGATACGGTTGCCATGAACCGTTCCGGCTCGGTCGCGATCATCGATGATCGCGGACGAGAGAAGGAGCGCTATCAGATCGTGTACGGCGCCAAGCTCAAGGTCGTCGAAGGCCAGCAGGTCACGCTCGGGCAGGAACTTGCCGAGTGGGATCCGTACACCTTCGCCATCCTTACGGAGGTTGGCGGCACCGTAGCCTTCAAGGATCTGCAGGAAGGCATCACGCTCAACGACGAGATCGACGAAGTCACCGGCCTTTCACGGCTGGTGGTTGCCGACGCTCCCGACGAAAAGCGTCAGCCGACTATCCTGATCAAGGCCGAAGGCAAGAAGGACAAGCGCTACCTGATGCCGAGCCGCGCTCACCTCATGGTGCAGGACGGCGAGGAGGTCTTCCCGGGTGACATCCTGGCGAAAATCCCGCGCGAGACGACCCGTACCAAGGACATCACCGGTGGTCTGCCGCGTGTCGTCGAACTCTTCGAGGCTCGCAAGCCCCGTGAGACGGCGATCATCTCGGAGATCGAGGGCGTAGTCCGGTTCGGCGAAGTCGCCAAGGGACAGCGCAAGATCTATGTCACCGCGGACGATGGCGAGGAGAAGGAATACTCGGTGCCGCGTGGTGTACACGTCAACGTGCAGGAAGGTGAGAAGCTGCGTGCCGGCGATCCTTTGATGGATGGTCCGCTGAACCCGCACGACATCCTGGCGGTACTTGGCCAGAACCAGTTGCAGGCATTCCTGGTGAACGAAATCCAGGAAGTCTACCGTCTACAGGGCGTGGCGATCTCGGATAAGCACATCGAGACGATCGTTCGGCAGATGCTGCGCTGGGTCAAGATCGACGAAGTGGGGGACACCAACTTCCTGCTCGAGCAGCAGATTGACCGGTTCCGCTTCCGTGCGGAGAACGAGCGGGTCACGGCCGAGGGTGGCCGTCCTGCAACGGGCAAGCCCCTGCTGCTGGGTATCACCAAGGCTTCGCTTTCGACCGACAGCTTCATCTCGGCCGCCAGCTTCCAGGAGACCACGCGAGTGTTGACCGAGGCGTCCATCAATGGCGCTGTGGACAACCTCCGCGGCCTCAAGGAAAACGTCATTGTCGGTCGCCTCATCCCGGCGGGTACGGGCATGGAGTACTACCGCAACATCCAGCTCTCGCCTGAGCTGGAAGAAGCGGCAGAGCGCGTACAGCAGGAAGTGGCCGCACAGCATGAAGCCGAAGAGCGTGAGCTTGAGATCATGCGCCAGGAAGGCGAAGCCGAAGAGCTTGCAGCTTCGGAGTAACCGCCGCACACAGTACTTATTGACTTACAAGAGGGGCCCGGCGCAAGCCGGGCCCCTCTTGCTTCGTGGGAGAGTTATTCAAACTGTAAGTTACTTCTGACTCCACGGGCACTTACCAGGTGAAGGATGGCCCGCTCTTGTTCTTTTCTCGTGCGCCTTGAAGCGTCTGCTGATGAGTGGTCCCGGTACGAAATCTGTAATCAATACTGTTCGACAACGGACCGTGTGCATGCTAGCGTTTCGCTATGTCCCGGTCGCAGATTGCTTTGCTGATCGTGCTCCTTGTCTGCCTTATTACTACGGGCAGGCAGGTGCACACGCCCAACCTTGCTGACTTTCAGGTTTATGACACGGCAGCGGCTGTTGCGCGTGCGCATGGTGGCTCGCATATCTACGATGGCGCCGACACGGGCACCGACCCCCAGCTTCGATTTGCAACCGAGACTACGCTGTATGCGCATGCCGCAAGAGGCCTCGGTATCCCTCGGCTGCGACTGTACGTATACCCTCCCGTGCTTGCCGACATGCTGATCCCTTTCTCGCTGGTGCCGGCGACGGAGGGTGGCCGCTGGTGGCTTGCAGCCAACGTTGCGGCTCTGCTTCTGATCGCCGCCTTGACTACGCAGATGCTCCGGTTGCCCTGGGTGAGCCTGGGTAGTCTTGGCGTGCTTATAGGATTGTTTGCTCTGTTCTCCACGGTCATGTGCCTGATCTGGGGTCAGATCACGATCCTGCTGCTGCTGCTGCTCACCGCGGCGATCCTGTGCTACCTGCGCGGCTGGCACACGGCTGCGGCGTTCATGCTCGCGCTGGCTACCGTAATCAAACTCACCCCGCTGCTCGTGGTCGCTCCCCTGTTCTGTTGGTGCGAGTGGCGCTTGCTGCGCGCCTACGCGGGTTGGCTGGCAGTGACCGGGTTGTTGATCTGCGTGGTGAACTCTCCCGCCTCACTCGTCGACTACTTCCTGCACGTCATGCCGTCCATGTCCAGTGCTCTGCCAAACTTCGAGAACAAGTCGCTGTTGTCTTCCATTCAATTGCTCTATGTCACGCTGCATGGAGGCGATGCAGCATCAGTCAGCATCGAGGTGCCGCTGCTGCTGATCAGGCTTGGCAAACTCTGTTCACTGCTGCTGGTCATGGCCGCTGTGGGCTGTGTCGCGCGCTTTGGCAGGCAGATGCAGCTGCCCGATCGAGCCATGACGCTGGCGTTGTTCGCTCTGATCTCTACCTGTGTCTCTCCGGTGTCCTGGAAGCATGCTTACATCCTGAGCTTTGTGGCCCTGGCGTTGCTCTGGAGCAACGCACTACGGCGCCCGCTTACCCCCATGCACCTCGCGCTGCTTACACTGTGTTCGATCGAACTTGGCAGCTTTGTGTTCGACCAGGTTGCTATCAAGTTGACCCATGGTGTGGGCGCAGGCTTGGCATCGATGCTTGCCCCCGTTGCTGGCATCGTGCTGGTGTTCACCACGCTCCTGCAAATGCGCCCGGGGGCTGTCGCCGCGACGCACGAAGAAGCGCCCTCGGCTTAACTGCAGGCGGTCTAAGTGCGTCGTATGTCCGCGCCCCATCTCCACTCCCGATCTAAATAGACGCCGAGCGCGGTACCCGCGTATGCACTGGAAGCCGACACGCAGCCTCGCATAGTAGGGCGGCTGGTCACCCTGATGGTGACTGATGGGCCATGACGTACTGCAAGCAGCTACTACTTCTTTCGGGTGAGCAGGCAGCGAACCCCGTTCTCCATCTGCCTCGCAAGTAAGCCATCCTAGCAAGCCGGATGCGGAGTGATCCCGGACCTATCTGCAACGAACGCGTCATTACAGACTTGCGCCGTGATATTCGCAGGGGTGCCCCATGCCGCCGGTAGCTGTGAAGGCGAGCAGCACACCGCTGCTGCAGAAGACTCGGTTGATCCAGCACGTGAGCATACTGTGCAGGACTATCTGCAGGTAACCGGTGCGCCTTCGAGTTCGCGGCGCTGCTGACCCGTGTCAGGAACTGAATGGTCAGCATCCTGCATGTGGCTCATCACGAGTGAAGGCGCGCAAAGCATCAATCCCACAAAAGCCTGCAAAGCTCCTAATCTACCCACCCCGAAAGTTGTAGAGCATTCGCGCTAACACGTTTGTGTAGCTAACCCGGGTAAGTCTTCACCTGGCATTCGCAACAGCCGCCATTGCGTCCTGGGTATGTGGCAAATCGTAATCTTACTAACATAATGTTACCGGGGTAATAAATCGTCTGTGTAGTCTTTACGCTGCATGCAGCCGCAGCAAACAATGATTTGGGAGCCCAGCGATTATGTCGGCAGCTATCAAGCGTCTCGTTGAAGGGGGCAAACCCTTCCCGGAGACGCAAGCAACGATTCAACCAAAGAAGCGATCGTCGTACCTGCCGACCCTGGACGGCTGGCGCGCTTTCGCTGTGTTGATCGTGCTGCTTGATCACTCCCCGACCATGCACCTCTGGCGCTTCAGCACGGAACACTTTCATGTGCTTGACGCGTTTGCCGTCGACCTCTTTTTTGCAATCAGTGGACTGCTGATCTGCAGCCGCCTGCTGGACGAGGAGTCGCTGACCGGCGAGCTGCACCTCAAGGGCTTTTACATCCGTCGCGTGCTGCGGATCCAGCCCGCGGCGCTGCTGATGCTCGCCGTTGTGGCCGTACTCACCGTGCTGCACTGCCTGCCGCCTTTCACCGCGGGGCTGGTGGCCTCCCTGCTGCTGGTGCGGAACTACATCGGCAACGAACCGGGTTTGGACGCAAGCTGGCCCACAGCACATTTCTGGTCGCTTTCGGTGGAAGAGCACTTCTACCTGTTCCTGCCGACGTTTCTGCGGGTCGTCAAGAAGGGGCGCGCCACGATCCTCCTTTCGCTCGCCGCGCTCGATTTCGGCTGGCGAGCCTGGGTCACAGCCCACAGCCACGCCATGCCTTTTCAGATCATCACGCGGAGTGATGTGCGTGCCGAGATGCTGCTGTTGCCGGCGGCGCTGGCCCTGCTGCTCCGCCGTCCCGCATTTAAGCAGCAGATGATTCGCCTCATGTCCCCTATGCTGGTGTTGATGGTGCTCATGATGGCGATGCCCGAGAAGAGTCCGATACATCTCGCCATGCTCTTGCTGCCGACCGCTCTGGTGGTCAGCACGGTGCTGAACCCCCAGACGTGGGTTGGCACACTGCTGGAGCTCGCCCCGGTCCGCTACATCGGGCGCATCTCGTACGGTCTGTATCTATGGCAGGAGCTTTTCCTGTCCCAGCACTTCGCGCCAGGCCTGCATCCCTTTGGCGTGCTGACACAACCGTGGCTCACCTGGCCTGCCGTGTTCGCCTGCGCCATCGCCAGCTACCACCTGGTGGAGCTGCCCTGCATGCGACTCGGTCACAAGCTCGCGCGCCCTGCCACACCCGGCCGCCCGTCGCTCGAGAAGGGACTTCCGGCGCATGTGCCCGAACGCGTGCGCTACATCCCAAGCACGCCACGACCCGTGCGCCGGCCGCCCGTGCCGCTGCCTGACAGTGGCTACGCGCCTTCCATGCCGCTCGCCTTTGCGCGCGACGTGCAGGGAGGCCAGGCCAGAAAGACCAACCATGAACGACCCAAGCTGTAATCGCGGCGAAGGCATGGTGCCTGCTGTCGGGGGTGCATGCGTGCTTCGCTCCCCCGACTCCGAGAACGTACAGGCTGGCAGTACACCGCGAGTCTTTGAAAGGAAGTTCAATCGCATGACTCGTTCTTTGGACACGATGACGCACGGTACGACCACAGTTGCGCCTCCGGAGTCTGCGTTCGAGCAGGCTCCGCTTGGCACAGTACCCGCCCGAAGCTCCGGCCTGGTAAAAATCACGTTGCTGCGCAAGGGACTCGGCTGCCTGCTGATGATCGTCGCGCTGCTGTTTTTTCTCTGCAGGGGGTATGACGACGAGCGGACGGTACTGCAGTTGCGGGATTTCAAGCAGCCGTATTCCAGCGCTCGCTGCCTGCTGAAGGGCTGCAACCCATACAGTGAAGCCGAGACGGAAGCCGCATTTGTGCAGGCCGGCGGCGACAACAGCGATGTGCGCGTGTTTGAACCGTACTCCGCGCTCTACCCGCCTTTCTCGTTCGCGGTGCTGGCCCCGGTGGCCGCGCTCCCATACCCGGTCGCTGCCAGGGTATGGATGGCTTTTGTGGCGGTGTCGTTCAGCGCAGCGGTGGTGCTGACGGCTGAACTCTGTCTATCGTTCGCTTCGGTGGTGAGCCTTGTGCCGCTGGCGCTGATGACGGCGACAAGCACCATCCTGCTGATGCTCGGACAGATCTCGGGCCCGGTGATCTCGCTTTGCATCATCGGGCTCTGGTGCCTCATTCGCGGCCGGGCTACCTGGCTGGCGGTGGTGTGCCTGTCACTTGCTGCCGTGCTCAAGCCGCATGATGCAGCGCTGCTGATCCTGTACCTCCCGTTTGCGGGCCGCACCTGGCGTCGCGCCTTTGTGGCTATTGCAGTAGCTTGTGTAGTCGTGGTGGCGGCCGGTACCTACTGGTGCGCGCACACCCCGGCTGCGGCGCACTGGCTGCAGGACCTGCAAACCAACCTTCGCGGCAACAGCAGCGCAGGCGCGGTGAACGATCCGCACCGCGGCTACTTCGAAGCCGTCAACATGGCAAATCTGCAGGCGTTGCTGGCCCCGGCGTTTCCGGCGGTGGCAGTCTACAACCGCCTGGCCCTGGGCATCACAGCCCTGCTGCTGGCGTTCTGGAGTGTTCCAGCAATACGCATGGTCAACAGCCGCGCGAAACACGTGCTCGCCCTTGGGGGCCTGGCATGCATCACGCTGCTGCCGATCTATCACCGGCAGTACGATACGCGCATCCTGCTTGTGCTCAGTGCCTCGGCGGCGATGCTGCTGCTGTGGCGCGCACGCACCTGGGGTGTTGCGGCGCTGCTGCTTGTCTTTGTTGGATACGTTCTCACAGCGCACCAGTACCTCAACCGGCTCACTCTCGGGCATCACCCCGCAATCGCGCAGGCGAGCACCCTCAAGACCATCCTGCTGTACCGGCCTTTGCCGCTCATCGAGCTTACGCTCGCCATCTTCTTTGTGGCCGCGTTCTGGGCAGCCTACCGCGCGTCCACACGCCGTGGGGCTGAGCCGCTGCTCGTCGAGATTTAGAGAGAGGCTTGCGGAAACAGGGCAGGGCAGGGCAGTGCAGTAACAGAGCCTGGGCGGAGGTTGCACGGCTTTGAGCCAGTAGCAATCTCCGCCCACGCTTTCGCACGGTGGGCTTAACGGCTCAGGCTAGCGTGCAAGATAGCGCTGGTAAATGTGGAACAACTCCCCGAACGCTTTGAAGAAGTCGAGTGATCCAACCTTGGAGCCGGCTACATCGGTCCACTCCGGAAGGGGATACTCATAAATCTGATCGCGCAGTGGCACCTCGTCACTGCGGTGACGGGCAGAGAAGCGCGCAAGCAGTTCCACATCGAAGATCCATCGCGACTGAAAGGGTGCCGCCAGCACCTGGGTCAGCTCAGGGGTGACCCGGAACAGCTTGGCGCCGCACTGCGTGTCGTAGATCGGCAGGCGCAGCAACGTCGAGGCAGTGGTGGCAAAGCAGCGGCCGAGATAGTGGCGCAGCGGCTGGCGCTGGATAGCGCGGCCAAGCAGCCGGACGCGCGCACCGAACACCATCGTCAGTTGCGGATGGCGCAGCAGGATTGCTTCAAGATCGGGGATCTGTTCAAGAGGTGTGGCAAGATCCGCATCCCAGAAACCGGTGATCTCGCAACCCTTGAGTGACAAGGCGTGGAGCATGCCGTGGCGAACCGCTTCCGCTTTGCCCCCGTTGGGCTGTTTGTCCAGCACCCGGATACGCGCGGGAAACCTGGAACGCAGATCCTGAAGGACCGACAGGGTGGCATCGCGGCTGCCGTCATTCACAAACAGCAGCTGCAAGTCCCGGTTCTCGGTGTTCTGGAGAAAGGTCACGAAGTCGTTGGTCCGGAGACGCGCTGCTTCGTTGTAACAAGGCACCACTACCGTGCAACGGGCGGAGCTGGGGGCCACCTGTGACTCGAAGCGTGACGCCGTTGCCGATGTGAACTCCTGGGGTTCTCTCTCATCCATAGCGGTCTTAAAAGTACGCGAACTCCCCTGGTTCCCTGAGCACGGCTCCGCGGCTCCGAAGGCGCCGCGCCAAAATGCGCCCGTGACGAGCGGTAAAGGAAGCGCCGATTCAAGGCACGCCGCCAAATTGAGGTTAGTATAGCCCAGTAGACAGGGCACCAAAGGGCCTAAGCTCGCTCCCGCAAGTTACAAACGGCTTATGCCCGACCCTTGTATTCAGCGTTGCTAGATGGCACAGCCACGCATAAGCTTGTGATCCGAACGGATACTGTCGCCGCCCTGCGGGATGAGTGTCTGTTCTGTGTGGGACCGTTGCCGCCAGGAGGATTTCCAACACCTCTTTCTGATCGGGTGCATCCCATGCTCGTGAAAACGAAAGGACAATCCATGCGTACCAGCTATCTTGTCTCCACCCTCGCATTGGCCTCGTGCGTGCTGCTGTCCGGCTGCTCCAGCAAGAAGGCGGCTTCCAAGGACAACTTCAAAAAAACCATCGGCAACTACTACAACGCGCACGCCGAGTGTGTCTGGTCGAGCTCGATCAAGTTCCCGATCGAGGCCGACCCCAAGAGCGGAGATCAGACGGCTGGCTACGATGCGCTCACCGATGCAGGCCTGCTGACGCGGACCAGCGCCCAGAAAAAGGTGTTCATCTTCGGGTCCAAGCAGGTCAACGACTATGACCTGTCGGCCAAGGGTCGTTCGACCTGGACGCCTGACCCTCAGCAGCCCGGATACGGCAACTTCTGCTTCGGCCATCGTGAGGTCACCTCCATCGACAACTACACGACCTCCGACGACAGCAAGGGTGCGCAGGTGGCCAGCGTGGACTACCACTACACCATCGGCGGGGTGGCCGACTGGGCCAAGACCACCGAGATGCAGACAGCGTTTCCGACCATCCAGGCAGACCTGTCGGGCGCCAAGGTCGACAAGGCAAACCTGATCAATACGGATGACGGCTGGCAGGTCTCGCACGATTAAGCAGCCTTCGCAGGGGAGCAGGGCAGCAGCCTGCTCCCCTCACCGCATGGGCGCCCGGCTGCTTGGCCGGATGGCGCCGCATGGTACCGTTATTGCTTAAAGGCTCTGCCCTGAGCCCCAGCGAGGAACCGCGTGCCGGCGACAGAAACAGCACTCCGCAAGACCGCTCTCAATGCTCTCCATCGTTCTCTCAAGGCCAAGATGGTCGACTTCGGCGGCTGGGACATGCCGGTCGAATACGCCGGTGTTTCGGCTGAACACATGGCCGTCCGTACGGGCGTGGGCCTGTTCGATGTAAGCCATATGGGCGACATCCAGCTGCGTGGTCCGCAATCGCTCGATGCCGTGCAGAAGTTCTCCATGAACGATGCGTCAAAGCTGCAGATCGGGCAGGCGCAGTACTCGGCGATGCTCTACCCGCAGGGCACGTTCGTGGACGACATCATCGTGCACAAGCTTTCGGACAACGACTACCTGATCGTCATCAATGCGGGTACCCGCGAGAAGGATCATCAGTGGATCCGGCAGCAGGCGCAGCCGTTCAAGTGCCACGTCTCGGACTACTCGGACCACTACACCCAGCTCGCCATCCAGGGGCCACGCGCTGCCGAGGTGCTGCAGAAGCTGACCGACCTGCCGCTGTCTGAGATCAAGAACTATTGGTTCCGCTGGGGCAAGGTGTGCGGCCTGTACAACGTGATGGTGGCGCGCACCGGCTACACCGGCGAAGACGGCTTCGAGATCTACATCCCGTCGGACGAAGCAACCAGCGTCCGTGTATGGAACGAGATCATGGAAGCGGGCCGCGAGTTCGGTATCCAGCCCTGCGGCCTGGGCGCGCGCAACACGCTCCGGCTTGAGTCGGCCATGGCGCTGTATGGTCACGAGATCTCGGACACGATCAATGTCTATGAAGCCAACCTGGGCCGTTATGCCAAGCTCGACAAGGGTGTGGACTTTACTGGGGCCGAGGCACTTCGCAAGGTGCAGGAAGGCGGCGGTCCGGATCGTCGGCTGGTCGGCCTCGAAATGATCGATCGCGGCATCGCCCGCGATGGGTATCCCCTGTTCGACGCGGACGGCAAGCAGATCGGTGAGGTGGTCAGCGGCTCTCCCGCACCATTTCTCAAGAAGAACATTGCGCTTGCGTACCTGCCCACAGCCTTTGCCGATGTGAGCACGCCGCGCGAGGTGTATGTGGGCATCCGCGGCACGATGGTGAAAGCACTGACCACACCCACGCCGTTCTACAAGCGCGCAAAGGCAGCAACCACTGCCCCCACCGCAACCCCTTCATTGTCGTAAGGAGATCAACCGAAGCATGAGCTATCCGGACACCTACCGCTACACCCGTGAACATGAGTGGATCCACGTTGAGAATGGTGTGGGCACCGTCGGCATTACCGATCACGCGCAGTCCACCCTGGGCGATATCGTCTTCGTGGAAGCGCCGAAGGTAGGCGCCTCTGTCGAAAAGAGCAAGGTTTTCGGATCGGTCGAATCAGTAAAGGCTGTCTCGGACCTGTATGCCCCGGCATCCGGTGAGGTCACCTCGGTCAACGATGAGCTCGCGACCGCACCCGAGTCGTTGAACACCGATCCGCACGGCGCCTGGATCATGCGCATCCAGCTCAGCAGCCCTGCCGAGATCGACGGACTGCTGTCGGCAGCGGACTATGAGAAGTTCGTCTCCGAAGAAACCGGTCACTAAGCTCCTCTGCCCGCAAAGGATCCTGTTATGCGCTACCTCCCGAAGTCCGACCAAGAACGCGTTTCCATGCTCCAGGATATCGGTGTGGCCAACATCGACGCCTTGTTCTCGGTCATCCCCGAGCAGTTCCGGCTCACGCGCGATCTCGACATCCCGGCCCAGATGGGCGAGTCCGAGATCATCGGCTACTTCAAGCAGGCAGCCGCACACAACGCAAACGGCTACTCGAGCTTCCTCGGCGCAGGCGCTTACCGGCACTACCGCCCCGTGGTCATCGACTCGCTGGTGCAGCGCGGCGAGTTCCTGACGTCCTACACGCCCTACCAGGCGGAGATCACGCAAGGCACCCTTCAGGCGATTTTTGAGTTCCAGACGATGATCTGCGAGCTGACCGGCATGGACATTGCCAATGCCTCCATGTACGACGGCTCGACCGGCGCGGCCGAGGCTGCGATGATGGCCATTCGCATCACGGGCCGCGACCACGTGGCAGTCGCGCGCACGGTGCACCCCGAGTATCGCGAGGTGATGCACACCTACGCCCAGCACCAGGGAACCCGCCAGACCGAGGTCGATTACATCGCCGAAGGCAAGGCCTCGGCCGGACGCGTGGACCTCGCTGCGCTGGCAGCCGGGATCACCGACGACACCGCCTGCGTGCTGGTGCAGTCGCCCAACTTCTTCGGCGTGGTCGAGGACATCCCGGCCATCGCCGAGATCGTGCATGCCCGGGGAGCTTTGCTGATCGTGTCGATCGCCGAGGCTGTTTCGCTCGGCGCGGTTCGGCCACCCTTTGAGGCAGACATTGTTTCGCTGGAAGCGCAAAGTTTCGGCGTTGCCCTGTCCTATGGCGGGCCGTACTGCGGTGTGATCGCAGCCAAGGAGAAGTACCTGCGGCAGATGCCGGGCAGGCTGGTCGGCGAAACCAAGGACAAGCACGGCAACCGCGGCTTCGTCCTGACACTCTCCACGCGCGAGCAGCACATCCGCCGCGAAAAGGCGACCTCCAACATCTGCACCAACCAGGCCCTGGTCGCGCTGATGGCGACGATCTTCCTGACGGTGTACGGGCGCGAGGGTATTCGCGAACTTGCCGAGCATAACCTCGCCAAGGGCGACTACGCAGCCAGGACCCTGTCCTCATCCGGCAAGCTGCTGTTTGCCGGCACGCCCCGCTTTCACGAGTGTGTGCTGCAGACCGACGAGACCGCTGCGGAACTGCAGGCGCGTCTGCTCGATGAGAAGATCATCGGCGGCCTTGATCTGAAGAAATGGTACCCGGAGCTCGGCAATGCCACGCTGTGGTGCGCAACCGAGTTGACCACCCGCGACGAGATCGACCAGGCAGCCTCCTTGCTTGCCGGCGCACCGGTTGCCACGGCCGCACGATAGCACCTGCCGTATGTAGCCAGAGCGCGCCGCGTGCCAGCGCGCTCTGGCTGCATCGGCCCAGGTCCAGCGGGGTCGATGTGACCTTAGACACCCTTCCGCGACGACTAAGTGCGAGCCAAGCGAGATATGCGCCCGCTGCCCGGCATCGCACTGGAGATGCCGCAGAAGCCCATGCAGCACGCGGCCAGTGCATTGCATGCGCATTGTTGCATACGCAGTGTTTACACGCCCCCGGTCGCCTTCACCAACCGCCCTGTGGTATCAATAGGGAGCGCGCATGTTGGGGCCGGTGAGCTCACCTGGCGCCAAATCCAAGCCGCGCGACGCTCCCTTTTACCCGCTTTACCGCTCTACCTGATCCGACACTCGTATGGACGATATTCTGCGCCAACTCGGTGACCTGTTTCTCGGTTCGATCCCGACCATGGTCATCTTTCTTCTTCTCGTGTTTTGTTACACCGTGCTGGTGCACCGGCCGTTGGGCAAAACGCTTGCCCAGCGCCGTGAGCGCACGGCTGGCGCGGTGGACAAGGCGCATGCCGCCATTGCCCTGGCCGAGGCCAAAACCCAGGAATACGAAGCGCGGCTGCGTGCAGCACGCTTAGAGATTCAGCAGAACCGCGACCGCCAGGCAGCCGCCTGGAGCGCCGCGCGTGACAAGGCTGTCGCGGAAGCGCGCGAAGCCGCCACCGGGCAGGTTCGTGCCGCCCGCGCTGCCCTGGCCGCCGACGCCGAACAGACGCGTGCCGGTATGGCCGCATCGATTGACGCGCTGGCGCAGCAGATCCTTTCCACGATCCTGCCGCCCGCCGCACGCGACACTGTGCCCCAGGCACAGGAGGCGCGCTCCTGATGCGCTGTTTCGCTCGCAACACCAAGAACAGCCCAACCCGGCTTCGGGGATTTGCAGCTCCGTCCCTGCTGGCGCTTGCGCTGCTGTGTCCGCTGGTGCCGGCAATCACCGCCCACGCGCAAGCCACGGCGCAAACGGCTCCTCAGCCGACCAGCCACTTGCAGCACGATCCCCAGACCACCGGGGGGCCTGCGACCAAGATGGAGGGCGGCGTGCCCGAGGAAGGGCTGGAGCAGTACACCCACTCCTCTACCGTGGCCGCCATCGCAAAGCACCTTGGCGTTTCCACCGCCCAGGCCGCGCGATACTTCGAAGATTTCAACTCTGGCGTCCTGATCCTGGTGATCCTGTACTTCTTGGTGAAGTTGCTGCCGGGCAAGTTCCGCGCCAAGCGGCAGGGCATCACCAAGGACCTTGAGAGTGCACGCCAGCAGACCGCCGATGCTCAGGAACGTCTCGGGCGCATTGAGCGCCAGCTGCAGTCCATCGGGACCGAAGTAGACGCGTTGCGCCAGCAGGCAGCAGCCTCAAGCCATCGCGACGAGATCGCCATGCAGCAGGCACTTGAAACCGAGCGGCAAAGAATCGTGCGCGCCGCGCAGGCCGAGATCCAGGCAGCGCAGGCAACTGCGGAACGTGGTTTGAAGCGTTATGCTTCGGACCTTGCCGTGGATCGCGCTGCGGAGCGGGTGCAATTGACCACTGAAGGAGACAAGGCGCTGGTGGATGAGTTTCTGCAGGGCCTTGCCGGTGAGCTCGGCAAACGGGGGCAGAACTGATGGCTACCGTGTATGCCGCACGCTATGCCCGCGCACTGCTCGACGTAGTCGAGACCAACAAGATAGACCCCGAAGCCGCTGGTCGCGAACTTGCCGACCTGCTGGATGCCTGGTCCGAGAGTGCCGCGCTGCGCAACGTATTTCTCGACCCCTCTTACGCGGCTGACAAGAAGATCTCCCTGCTGGACAAGCTCAACGAGCGACTCCACATGCAGAAGACACTGCGGAACTTCATCGCGGTGATCCTGCGCCATGAGCGCATGGAGGCTTTTCCGGAGATTGTCTCGGAGTACGACCGCATGGTGCGTGGCGACCTCAAGATCGCCAGGGTGGAATGGACCAGCGCACGCGCGCTCAGCACCGAGGAGCGTGGGGCGATTGAGCAGCGCATTGCAGAGTTGACCGGCACGCGGGTCGAAGCGACCTTCCGTGAAGATCCGGCTCTGCTGGGTGGCGCACGGTTGCAGATCGGCTCCGTGGTCTACGATGGCACGGTGCGCGGGCGGCTGGACCAGTTGAAGGAACGGCTCGCCTCCTGAGCGACCCTTCGCGCGCTGACTTCTGCGCGCATTTGGAAGGGCTGTTGCGGAGCGCGGGATTCGGTTCCTGATCAATCAGGAACCGCAGTCAGGACATTCCGGTTGGCCGGTGCGACACGAGCCGGAGCAAACGAGTTCAGAGCAAGTTAGAAGAAAAGGGCTGCAAGGGAACCGATGGCAAAGATCAACGCAGACGAGATCACAAGCCTCCTCCGGGAGGAGATTCAGAACTACGACAGCCGCATGCAGGTCGACGAAGTCGGCACCGTTATCTCGGTTGGTGACGGCATTGCGCGCGTGCATGGCCTCGACAAGGTCATGGCCGGCGAAATCGTCACCTTCCCGCACGGCATCAATGGCCTGGCGCTTTCGCTCGAAGAGGAGCAGGTCGGCGTTGTGCTGATGGGCGAAGGCTCCGAGATTCGCGAAGGCGACGAAGTCAAGCGCACCGGCAAGATCATGAGCATCCCCGTGGGCGATGCCATGGTAGGCCGCGTGGTCAATGCGCTGGGCGAGCCCATCGACGACAAGGGCCCCATTGCCACCACCGAGACGCTGCCCGTAGAGCGGCTCGCGCCGGGCGTGATCGATCGCCAGCCGGTCAAGGAGCCCATGCTGACCGGTATCAAGGCGATCGATGCCATGATCCCGATCGGCCGTGGCCAGCGTGAGCTGATCATCGGCGATCGCCAGACGGGCAAGACCGCCGTGGTCATCGACACGATCCTCAACAATGCCAAGAACAACCTGATCTGCATCTACTGCGCCATCGGCCAGAAGCGCTCCTCGATCGCTCAGGTCGTGCAGACGCTGACCGAGCGTGGTGCGATGGACTACACGATCATCGTGGCCGCCTCGGCATCTGAGCCCGCGCCCCTGCTTTACCTCGCACCATTCGCTGCCACGGCGCTGGGCGAGTACTTCCGCGACAATGGCAAGCACGCGCTGGTGATCTACGACGATCTGTCGAAGCACGCCGTGGCCTACCGCGAGCTTTCGTTGCTGCTGCGCCGTCCCCCGGGCCGCGAAGCTTACCCGGGCGACGTGTTCTATCTCCACTCGCGCTTGCTGGAGCGCTCGGCCAAGATGAGCAAGGCCAAGGGTGGCGGCTCGCTGACTGCCCTGCCGATCATCGAAACGCAGGCCGGCGACGTTTCCGCCTACATCCCGACCAACGTGATCTCGATCACCGACGGGCAGATCTTCCTCGAAACCGACCTGTTCAACTCGGGCATCCGCCCGGCCGTCAACGTCGGTCTTTCGGTGTCCCGTGTCGGCTTCTCGGCTGCGTACAAGTCGGTCAAGCAGGTGGGTTCCACCCTCAAGCTCGACCTCGCGCAGTACCGTGAACTGGCAGCCTTCGCCCAGTTCGGCTCTGACCTGGACAAGGTCACGCAGAACCAGCTCAACCGCGGCAAGCGCCTTACCGAACTGCTCAAGCAGAACCAGTTCCAGCCGCTGACCGCCGAGCACATGGTGGCTATCCTGTTTGCCGGCACCCAGGGGCTGCTCGACGACGTCAAGGTCGACGACATTCGCGCGTTCGAGCAGGCCTTCCACAAGTACCTCGACGACGCACAGGCTGACCTGATGAGCGCGATCGCCGACAAGAAGGCGCTTGATGATGACCTCCGCGCCAAGCTCAAGGCCGCCATCGAGTCCTTCAAGAAGGATTTCCTGGCGGAGCACGAGCAGGCCAAGGGCAAGGACGCCATCGCCCCGCTCACCGAGGACGAGAAGAAGAAGGCGTCGACAACCACTCCTGCTGCTTCACAGCCGGGCGCACTCCAGTCGAAGCAAGAGGTTGCTAAGTAATCCATGGCGAACGTACTCGATCTTCGACGGCGCATTCGCAGTGTGAAGAACACGCGCCAGATCACCAAGGCCATGAAGATGGTGGCCGCGGCCAAGCTGCGTCGCGCGCAGGAGCGGATGACCAACGCCCGCCCCTACGCTGTCGCACTGGCCAGCGTGCTGGCCTCGATGCGTCGCCGGGTAGAAGCGGTGGACCCTTCGACCAGCGAGCTGCGCAGTCCGTTGCTGGAGCGTCGCGAGGAGAAGAACATCCTTCTCGTGATCGTTTCAGGCGACAAGGGTTTCGCCGGGGCGTTCTCCACAAACATCATTCGTACGGCCACCCAGTTCATCCGCGACACGCAGCAGAGCGACCGCAACAAGCGCATTGACCTGGAAGCACTGGGCCGCAAGGGACGCGACTTTTTCCGCCGCAACTACGCCACGGCCCAGTTCTCCGCAGTGCAGCAGGACACCGAAGCCGCGCGGGAAGGTTTTGTGGACACGCACGCCGCACCGCGTCCGAACCGCAACCGCCGGGAAGATGTCGAGTTTCTGGCGAACGACGATGCTGCCAAGATCGTGCTCGACCGTCTCCGTTTCGAAGACGTGCGGGTGGTTGCCGAGGACATCGTTGAGCGCTACGCCGCGGCCGAGATCGATGCCGTGTACCTGGCCTACAACGAGTTCAAGTCCGTGCTGTCGCAGCGGGTTGTGGTAGAACGCATTCTGCCCCTGATCTCGGACAAGGAAGGTTCGCTCGAGGCGCCGGATGTCAAGGCAAGTGCTGAGCCCTCCGATGAAGAACGGCAGAGGATGGCGGAAGCCGCCGCGTCCGCAGGCCTGGCATTGCGCGACGAGGAGCAGGAAGCCGTGCGTGCGCAGTACGAAGACGAGTCCAAGCGCTTCGGCACCGCGGAGGTCGACTACCTTTACGACCAGCCGGCAGCTGACGTCTACGCCTCGGTGCTCCCGCGTTACGTCTCGGCGTTGCTGTATTACGCATCGCTCGAGTCGATCGCAAGTGAACACGCGGCGCGTATGACGGCCATGGATGCCGCCACCAGCAATGCCTCAGACATGATCGATTCGCTCACGCTCACGATGAACCGGGCGCGGCAGGCGGCGATCACCAAGGAAATCATCGAGATTGTTTCCGGAGCAGCCGCGGTTTAACCCGGCTACTCCACACAGAGGCATGCGCCGGCCAAGTGCGCGCATTGCCGGAGAAAACAGTTATGGCAGAAGAGACGATGCAGCAGACAGGGCCGGATACCATGGCCGAGCACTACGACAACGACGTCAAAGTCGGGTCGAGTGAAAATCAGAACATCGGTCACGTCGTCCAGATCTCGGGACCGGCGGTCGATGTGCAGTTTGATGAAGCCAAGATGCCGGGCATCTTCCAGGCGCTCAAGGTCACGAGCGATGGCTTCAACGTCCCCAATCCCGTCAACGTGATCCTCGAGGTACAGCAGCATATCGGCGACGGCCGCGTGCGCTGCGTTGCCATGGAAGCCACCGAGGGCATGGTGCGCGGCATGAAGGTGATCGACACCGGTGCGCCCATCATGATGCCCGTCGGGCGCGAAACCCTTGGCCGCATCCTGAACGTCATCGGCGAGCCCGTTGATGAGCTTGGCCCGGTCAACGCCAAGAAGCACATGCCAATTCACCGGCAGGCCCCGACCTTTGAAGAGCAGTCCACCCAGGAAGAGATGTTCGAGACCGGCGTCAAGGTCATCGATCTGATCCAGCCCTTCCTGAAGGGCGGCAAGATCGGCCTGTTCGGCGGCGCCGGTGTCGGCAAGACCGTCATCATCCAGGAACTGATCAACAACATCGCGATCAAGCACGGCGGCTTCTCCGTATTCGCCGGGGTGGGCGAGCGCACCCGTGAGGGCAACGATCTCTGGCTGGAGTTCCAGGAAGCCGGCGTGATCGACCTCAACGATCTCCCGAAGTCCAAGGCCGCATTGATCTACGGCCAGATGACCGAGCCGCCAGGGGCGCGTCTCCGCGTTGCCCTTTCGGCGCTCACCATCGCCGAGCAGTTCCGCGATGAAGAAGGCGCGGATACGCTCCTGTTCATCGACAACATCTTCCGCTTTACGCAGGCCGGTTCCGAGGTCTCCACGCTGCTCGGCCGTATGCCGTCCGCGGTTGGCTACCAGCCCAACCTCGCGACCGAGATGGGCGAACTGCAGGAGCGCATCACCTCGACCAAGAAGGGTTCCGTCACCTCCGTGCAGGCGGTTTACGTGCCGGCCGACGATCTTACCGATCCGGCGCCCGCAACGACCTTTGCTCACCTCGACGCCACCACTTCGCTGTCGCGTCCTTTGTCGGAGCTCGGCATCTACCCCGCCGTCGATCCGCTGGTCTCGAGCTCGCGCATCCTGAACCCGCGCATCGTGGGCCAGGAGCACTACGATGTCGCCCAAGGTGTGAAGCGTATTCTGCAGCGCTACAAGGACCTGCAGGACATCATCGCGATTCTGGGCATCGACGAGCTTTCCGAAGAGGATCGCCTCACCGTCAGCCGCGCCCGCAAGGTGCAGAAGTTCCTGTCGCAGCCGTTCCACGTGGCTGAGCAGTTCACCGGCATTCCCGGCGCCTACTGCAAGGTAGCGGATACGGTGCGCTCCTTCAAGGAAGTCATCGAAGGCAAGCACGACGATGTGCCGGAGCAGGCGTTCTATCTCAAGGGCACCATCGAGGATGTGCTCGAAGCCGCTGAGAAGCTGAAGGCACAGAGCTAAGCCATGGCAGACGAAACAGCAGCAGGCTTTTCACAGGGCAAGCTCAAGGTCCGCCTGGTCACCCCGGAGCGCATCCTGATCGATACGGATGCCTCCTCGGTGACGCTGCCGGGGACCGCGGGCGTGCTTGAGGCGCTGCCTGGTGCAGCGCCCCTGCTCACGGCAATCGGTGCCGGCGACCTGATCATCGGTGGCGCACAGGGCGGCGACCAGCGCTTCATCGTCGCTCGCGGCTTTGCCGAAGTGCTTCCCGACCGGGTCACCGTTCTGGCCGAGTACGCGGTGAAGCCAGAAGAAGTGGACAAGGGCGCAGCCGAACAGCAGCTCAAGGACGGACAGAAGCTCGAATCTGATGCTGGCGACGATCCACGCAAGTATGCCGCGGCCCGGGAAACAGTGCTGGAAGCCGAAGCCAAGCTGGGCACTCCTGGCCAGTAAGGCAAAGCACATCCACCGGGCTTAGCACTAAAGGCAACGCATTTTTTGCTATGTCGGTGAGAATCAGGAAGGGCGGGTCTTCGGACCTCGCCCTTTTTTCTGCGTGGCATGGGACGGAAGGGTCGCTGGCTGAAGCGTCTGTGACAGCGTGTCTTCCATGACGGCGTAGCCTTGGCCGTTGGGGTGCAACCCGTCCTGCAAGTACGCGGCGTCCTTGCCGCGCATGGGCGTGTAGTAGTCCACCAGCACGAGGTGCTCGGCAGCGGCGTAGCTTCTGATCATCGCGTTCAGGGTTCGGACTTGGACATCGCAGCACGTGATGGGTGTGAGCTCGCACAGGATGACGCGTATGCCCGCCGCCTGTCCCTGTGCTGTCATCCTCCCGATGCCGGCCATGACCCCCGCATAATCGGGCTTATCGACGCGCACGTCGTTCGCGCCAGTCAGCAGCACCACCTGCGGCAGTCCGGTCTCCACTACTGCCTTCTGGAATCTGGCAGCAATCTGGCGGGTGGTCTGCCCGGGGATTCCCGCGTTATGCCTGGGCATGGGCCAGAAATGCGTAATCGAGTCGCCCAGAAAGACCGTTTCAGCGTTGATGGTGCTGGGGAGCGGAAAGGATGCTGGAACCGGCTTCGCCGCTACCCGGGCTCGGCATCCCACCCCGGCCAGCAGGGGCAACAGGATCGCGAGTAGTCCGCACAGCCGGGGCAGGCGGTTCTTTCGCCTGGGCAAAAGGAGCCCAGGCAAGCTTTGTACGCGTGGCCGACTGTGCCTGCGCAGGGAGTGCGGTCTCTCCGCGACGGTAGCGGAGGATGGGCTTCTCATAATAGAACCAGCTCAAGGTGGAGTAGCCCAGTACAGCAGCGATAGCCAGAGGCCTGTAGGGAATCAGGCTAAGAACAAGAAGGTGCATCAGGTATACCGAGTAGCTGATGGTGCCGAGTGAGCGGAGCGGAGTCCACGCCAGCGCTTTCGACGTTGCCTCCAGTGCATAGGCAAACATGCCAAAAGCAATCAGCAGCGTGCACTCATAGACGAGCGTGTTGCCGATGCGGGTGTTGGCATACGTGCTCACGTGGTAATGCGAGAGCAGCAGGAACCCGCCCAGGCCGGCAGCCAGGGCAGCGGCGTAGAGCTTTCTTGGCACCAGTGTTCCTGCGATGGCAATCAGCGCCCCCACGGCAAGCGTGTCCATGCGGAATGGCAGCAGCATGTAGATCATCCACGGCTCCTTGGACAAAGGAGTGCACAGGAAACGCAGGATGGGAGCAAGCACTAACAATGTTGAAGACAGCCAGATCAGGTGCTTCCTGCTCATCCAGAAAACAGCGAGCGGCCAGAGCAGGTAGAACTGTTCTTCCACGGCCAGCGACCAGAGCGGAAGCACCTCCGACTGGTGAATGCCCAGGGGCTGCAGGAAGTTCATCGCGCCGAAGTAGTAGGGCCAGAAGTGTATCCACCCATTTGTAACGACCGCGCCTACAATTACCAACGCGAGCAGATATGCAGGAAGAATGCGACGCGCACGGTGGGCATAAAAGCTCCCGATATATCCGCCAAACGATTTCGCCTTTTCCTTCAGCAGGATTGAAGTGATCAGGAACCCGGACAGCACGAAGAAGACGTCCACGCCCATCCACAGCAGCTTGACGTGGTACGCGTGGTGGATGACCACCATGGCGATTGCCAGACCTCGAAGACCGTCCAGCTGCGGGATTCGTTTGGAAGCGCTCATTGGTTTGTACTGACAGTAACACCTCCCGCGCCTGCCTGCAGCGCCTTCTGCGCAGGATCCAGGGCGGCTCCGAGAGGTGGCAATGCTACGAAGCGAAGGCTGCTGGGCTGGTTCTCGCGAGATCGCCGTAGGGCAGGACAGGCACGTATCTCGGCTTCCACAAGATACTCGTGGCGATGTAGGTAAATACTAAGTAAACGATGCACATCTTACCCGCAAATTCATCGGGTGAGGCAACGGTTACAACGAGGTCGAGAGGCGAGCAAGGCAGTAAAGATGCTTTTGCATGGGCCAGGGAGAATGGTGGCCGTCGTTCTGGAGGCTGCTGCGTCAGCGCGACTCCGCCCCGTCGCGTGCATCGCAGCGGTACCCGGCCGCAGCGTGAGGAGCGGCGCGCCTCCGCCTGGCCGACGCCCCTAAAGGCACGAGACAGATCGTGATCCAGTGGGCCTCCAGGCGGAGTAGGGAAGCTTCACGGCGAAGCACGCGCGTACCGCCGCTGCAACGGCCGCCAGCCGACCCGATGGTACCGCTTCACCACTCCTTCCGTTCCCCAACACTGCGTCTTGCCGTGTAAGCTCAACACCGTGTCGATCGCACTTCACCCCACGGCCACTGCGCTGACCCACGTCGGGCAGGTGCGCCGCACCAACCAGGATGCCTGGAGCTACTCTCTTGAGGCAGGGCTGTTTGCGGTGTGCGATGGCATGGGCGGCATGGCGGGCGGCGAGATCGCAAGCCAGATCGCGGTGGAAGCCTTTGTGGAGCACCTCGCCCCGGTGCCCGAAGCCCAGCGCACCGCGCGCCTGGTGACCCAGGCCGTCTGCGCCGCGAACCGGCGCGTGCAGGCGCGGGCCGCGCACGAGCGAGCACTGCAGGGCATGGGCACAACGCTGGTTGCGCTGGCGCTCTGCGCCGCCAACAAGGCAGCCATTGTGCACGTGGGTGACAGTCGCTGCTACCGATGGCGGCATGGATCCTTGGAAGCCTGCACCGAAGACCACTCCCTGATCGCCGAGCAGATTCGCAACGGCGTGCTGACCGAAGCCCAGGCGGCACTCTCCCCCATGCGCAACGTCATTACGCGCGCGGTGGGAACGAGGCGTTCGGTGCTGCCCGAGGTGCAGATGCTGCTGCTGGAGCCGGGTGACGTGTTTCTGCTGTGCTCGGATGGCCTGTGCCGGGAGCTCCCGGACGCTGCGATCGCCGGGCTGCTGCGCGGCGATGCGCCCCTCCCCGAGCGCAACCGGGCGCTGGTGGAGGCTGCGCTCGCAGCCGGCGGACGGGATAACGTCACGTCGATGCTGGTGCGCATCGAGTAGACGCGATCGATGCTAGGGCAACCGTGTAGCCCCTGGCTCCCGGCCCTGTTTTGCCCACTGTCCGGCAATCGGACACCGTCTCCCCCGGAACCGTTTCCTGCAACCCAGCAACCTCCAGCCGGGCAGCCGGGGCGAGGACGCAAGGAGTATCTTGAAGAAATGGTACGGATGACAGTGCTGGCCAGCGGCTCCCGGGGAAACTGCACAGTGGTGACGGGTGGCCGCACCTCGGTGCTGGTCGATGCCGGGGTCAGTTGCCGGGAGATCCTGAAGCGCATGCAGATGGCCGGCGAAGACCCAGCCAAACTGAGCGCTATCCTGATCACGCACGAGCACCAGGATCATGTGCAGGGATTGTCGGTCCTGGCTCGTCGGCTGGGCATCCCGGTGTATTTCACCGAGGCGACCCACCGGGCCTGGATGCGCTGGATGACCCCGCAGCGCCGCATGACCTACGCTGACTGGCTTGCTGCACGCAAGGCAGAAGCCGCGGCCAAAGCGGCCGAGGCCGAGCAGACGGGCGCGCCGGACGGCGCTGAAACCTCTAACCCGTTCTATCGGGAGGCAGCCCTCGAGGAGTGCGCCCGGGAGCAGGCCGAGATGGCCGGCCAGGCGGAAGCCGAGGGCCTCGCCGGGCAGACTCAAAGCACGGCCGCGGTGGTGCCAGACGACGCCGAGGCAAGCAGCCTGCCGGAGGGACCCATCAAGAGCGTTGCCGCGGACCCCTGCGCGCTGCCCGGGGTGGAGTTCTTCAAGGCGGGTGCACGCTTTGCGATTGGCGATCTGGATATCTCGGCCTTTACTATCCCCCACGACGCCACCGACCCGGTAGGATTTGTGCTCCGGAGCGAGGGCATCAAGATCGGCCTGGCCACGGATCTGGGTTACATGCCCCCGAATGTTTCCGAGCAGCTGCGAGGCTGCGACGTGGTGATGCTTGAATCCAACCATGACCTCGACATGCTGCGGGATGGCCCCTATCCCTGGTCGGTGAAGCAGCGCGTGCTGTCGCGGGTGGGCCACCTGTCCAACGCGGCGGCGGCGGATTACCTGGAGAAAAACTACGATGGGCAGGCCGCGTACGTGGTACTGGCGCACCTGTCGGAGAGCAACAACATGCCCGAGCTGGCGCGGGTCGCGGCAGAGTGGGCCCTGCGCAATCGCATGAACCTGCTGGCCAATAAACTGGTCATCGCTCAGCAGCACGAACCCACAACCTCGATCTCGCTGTAAACTGTGCGCGTTGTTTGTGCCTTTGCCGAGCGGGCCGCCGTCTTGCCGGGGATGTAGCAGGATTGGTTCCGAGCCGCCTGCGAATAAGCCACTTATTCAATGACTGGCTTACAATAGTGACAGAATCTTTCTTTTTCCCGTGAACCTGGACCGTCATTTTGCCTGGCGACGCAGCCTATTTTGCCGCAAAATGAAGAACTCCGAGGGCCGGATGCATCGAAAGTTAATGAGGAGCAGCATGAGTCAATGCACTGATCCCGTCGTAGGCGACATACTTTCGTCCTGGCGCTATGACATCTCCGGCTCGTCGCCGGCGGTACGGGGAGACCTCGAGGAGCATTTCGCAGAGTGCCGGCAGTGTCGAAACCGCCTTCGTCTTCACCGCACCATCGATGTAACGCTGATTGGCGTGGCTACCCTGTCGATCCTGGCCTTTCTGCTCGCCATCGCGGTCATCCACCAGGTGGAACCCCTGCGCACCTGGGCAATCGCTCTGCCGATGCACCGCCTCAGCTTTGCGGTTACGCTGCAGGAGATCGCTGTGGCAGGCCTGTTTGCCTCGGTTGTGGCCTGGCTGCTGATCGCACTGATGACGCCAGCGCCCGTGTTCTTGAGCGAGGTTGCCAGCGCCCAGGCGCGTGTCATGCGTAACCGTGGCCCGCGCAAGATCGCTTAAACTCCGCACCTTTCACAACACCCTGCCGCTTGCGGCAGGGTGTTGTGCTGTCTGGAGGCTAAGCGTTCTACCCCTTCGCTGATTCTTTCGGCTTCAACTCGCCAGGCTTTAGCCCCTCTGACTTCAGCTCCTCGGGCGCACCCACCGGCACGCTGGACACCATGCCGGGTTTTGGCGCAGGCGTCCGTCCCGACTCGAACGTGCCCGTCAGGGACCGCACGGCGGCGACCTGGTTGCGGGCACACCATTGCTCGAGCCCGTTCGCCACATGCTCCACGGCGCGAGGGTCCGCGTAGGAGGCGGTGCCGACTTGGACGGCTGTAGCCCCCGCAATCAGAAACTCGGCAGCATCTTCCCCCGTGCGGATCCCCCCGCAGCCGATGATCGGGATCTTGACCGCTTCCGACGCTTCCCAGACCATGCGCACGGCAATCGGCTTGATCGCCGGCCCGGACAGGCCGCCCGTTACATTGGCGATTCTGGGCTTGCGGGTGCGCAGATCGATGGCCAAGGACAGGAACGTATTGACCAACGTGAGACCGTCCGCCCCGGCGTCTTCCGCGACCTTGGCCATGGCAGCGATGGAGGTCACGTTGGGCGAAAGCTTGATAAAGATCGGCCGCTCGCTCTGCTTCTTACACTGCTTGACCAGTTCGCTAAGCTGGATGGCATCGGCCCCAAACACCATGCCGCCATGCGCCGTGTTGGGGCAGGAAGCGTTGATCTCGTACGCGCTGATGCCTTCCGCCGTGTTGAGGACGCGAATCACGGCCAGGTAATCCTCGATGGCGTAGCCGAAGACGTTGGCGAAGATCGCGCAGGGTGGAGGATTGCGGCTGAAGCCCTGCAGCTTCTGCGTAACATAGGCATCCACCCCCACGTTCTGGAGCCCGATCGCATTGATCATGCCGGAAGAGGTCTCGATCATGCGCGGTGAAGGATTGCCGGGCATCGGCGCAATCGACAGGCCCTTGGTGACAAAGCCGCCGATCCGGTCGAGCGCAAGGATGTCCTCAAACTCGACGCCGTAGCCAAAGGTGCCGCTTGCGGCCAGCACCGGCGTCTGGAGCGGAATGCCCGCAAGGTCCACGTGCATGTCGGGCTTCATGGGCGCCCTGCCATCCGGGCGACCATGCTCGTGGAGGCGAGTGAGCCGGGCCCTGCATTGCCGGCGCAGCCTGCAGATTCGCTGGAGAAAGCGCTGGTGGTCACTTGGCGCCTCCGGCCGGTGGCGCTTCGGGGCTGCTCTCCGGCACTGCAACTGCCGCGCCGGCCCTGCGGCCACGGCGCGCGTGGTGCGGCGCGGCGGCAGGCTCCTTAGGATAGGCGAACTCGGCCGCGGGCTTGAGCGCCTGCGTGAGCACATGGCCAACGGCCGCAGAAGGCTGGTTAACGCCGAGCACGGAGGCCAGTGTGCTCGCAATGTCCACGGGTTCCACCCGGCCGAGGTAGGTGCCCGGAACGAAGGGCGCGCCGAAGAAGCCAAGCGGCACATGCCGGTCATACGAGAAGGGCGAAAAGTGCGTAGTGCCCCCGCTGCCGGAACCCTCCATCTGGAAAGCCACGGGGAACGCCGCCACGTACCAGCCTCCGTTCGGACTGTAGCTGTGTGCCAGCAACTGGCCGAACTCGGTCGGCGGCACCTGCCCGGCAGCCATTTGCAAGCGGGTGAAGGAGCGAAAGAGCTGCGGGCTGGGCGCGACGCGGGGCGGCGCCGGGTCAGGCGGCGTCATGTTCAGCGCTGTTTTCGCGGGTACGCCAGCGGGGCCGGTCGCAATCAGCGGTGCTGCCGATGTGGCTGTACGCATCGTGCCGGCATAGGGCGCTGCCGGCGCGGCACCCGTGCGTCCCGTCTTTTCGGCAGGTGGAGCCTTGGCCGTTGAGGCCGCAACCACCGGTGCGGCGATGGCGGGAGCGGGCCCACCGGGAGCCGGGTTAGGTGTCTGTACTGTCCTGGGTTCCCCGGTAGGAGGCGCCAGCGTCCGGAAGGCAGGCTCGAGCGCGACCTGCACCGCGTCCTCTGCCTCCTGCTCGTTGATGCCCGCGCGCTCAAACGTGGGGCGGTTCAGCGACAGATACGGCAGCTCCTGGTGGGGCAGCACGTACACCACATTCTCGCCCGGAGAAAACTTGGCGTTCATCGCCTGGTTCAGATCGGCCACCAGCCGGTCCGTATTGATGTAGGCACCGGGCAGCCCGAGCGCGGAAGAAACGGCAGGCGTGGGCGCAATGCCGTGGTCAGCCGACAACGCGATCACGACGTTGGCCAGCCCGCCGGGAACATGGGTGTCGAGCCAGGAGAAGAACAGGTCCAGCGTGGCGTCCAGCCCGAGCACCATGCTGTGCTCCTCGGGTGAGTCCGGCCCGAAATGGTGCCCTTCAATGTCATTCGGCGACAGTGACAGTGTCAGCATGTCGGTGGCCGGATGCGTGCCCAGCTGCTCGCCGGCAATCAGTGCCTCCGCGAAGCTGACCTCGTAGGTATTGGCGGCGTTGGTTGCACCCACCTGCGAGTAGAAGTTGGTGAGACTCGTGACATTGGCCGCACCCGCGGCCAACTGGATATCGGGACCATCATCAAAGGCCGCTGCCCACTCCGGCAGTTGCTGCATGTAGTACGTGGAGGTCACAAACCGCCCGGAGGCAGAGTCGATCCAGAAAGCGCCATTTGCGGCTGCCCCGGCCGGCAGAATCGCGGCACGATCCTTGAGCGAGATGCCGTACACGCGCGACTGGCCCTCGGTGGCGAGCCGCAGCTCATCCCCCAGGGTAGAGGCGAGCAGATTGCGGGGACTGGCGCCCGGGGCGCTTGGGGGGCCGGCTGCGCGGCTGCCGGCGGCTGCCCGGTGGCAGGAGCCTGTGCCCCGGCCGCAGCCGGGGCAGACGCGCTGTTGGCTTCCTCCTGCTGCACCGCTACAGGCGTCGCCATCGCCGCGGTCGCGCCCACAATGGCATAGCGTTCGTCTTCCACGGAGGTGATGGGGCGCTTCGTATTGCGCGCAAGGTCCCACCACTCGTTGGCGCTGATGCCGTGGCCGTCGGAGTAGGCTCCGGTGCCCAGGGTCGCATGGCCCGGCGCTGTCTTGGTGTTGCCATACCCGTAGTAGCAGTCGGGGAAGTAGGCACCCTTGTCCAGAAACAGCCGGAAGCCGCGGCCCCGGAACTCGGACCGGTAGCGCTGCAGGTAGTCTGCGCGGAACTGGTCGATTACCACGAGCACAACAAGCTTGGGGTGGCTGTCGTAGGCGGACGCCAGCGCGGCCGGACCCGCGGAAAGCGACAGGGTCGCAGACACAAGCAGGGCCAGCAGGCGCTTCGGGACGGGGATGTTGTTGAGCAGGCGGCTTGGCGGCATTGCCTCCTATGGTAAAGCCAGTGCGCGCCTGTTGTACGGCAGGCGACAGCGTAGCAAACCGGCTACCTGCCCCTGTCGTGCCCCGGCCCGCACCCTCTCGAGGCAGGTCGAGCCAACCGGAACCGATGGGCTCCGCTGCGACACATACCTTGCGCCTCGCTTCCCAATGCAAAGCCATCCGGGCGCAGAAGCGTTCAGGGAAGAGCCAGCCCGTACCCATACTCGATTTGTTGAGGCAGACGCCTCATGGAGATAAATCCTGTTGTTTCTTGCAGCGAACGGAAAGAACAGCCAGGCGCTCCACTTACTCGTGCTCGAACTAAGTGGTCCAAGTAACTCGTCACTCTGGAAATGACGCTTGAAGAATGCCGCCACCAAAAGCACTTGTAACGCTGCCTGCCCCAGGATATGTGCAGGGTGCGCGGTAACCAGCACCCGGTAACCTATCTCCCGGGTAGAAAGCAAGGGATCATCCAGTGCGTCGCCTAAGAAGTAATGTTGATTCTTGACTGACTTCCATCTATGCTTTTTCTCCATGGCGACTTTTAAGCGCCGGACGATTTTACCTACGTGGACTGAACTCCCGAGATACCAGCATCGCCCAGCAATCCTGGCACAAGCAAGGCAAGGCTTCCCCGGCTTTGGATCGATCTGAGCAGCCCCTGCCCGGATAAGAAAAAGGAGCTTGTATGCTCAGCGACGATTCCTTGCGGCGCATCCGGGAGCAGTGGACCGGGAACTCCACTAGTTCTCAATTGAGCCTGGTCAGTATGCCGCGCGCACGGCACGGCGAAGAAGCAATCACGGCCACGGCGACACACGGGCTCGATCCCTTCCAACTCATGGCCGAGTACAGCATGGACGTCCTGTGTCGCCTCACCATGGACGGGCGTTGTATCTATGCCTCGCCCTCAGCCACGGAGGTGCTGGGATGGAAGCCGCGCGAGATGGAAGAGCAGTTTCCCGGAGATCTGATTCATCCCGAAGACGCAGAAACAGCCAGGCACCAGATGGAGGTTGCCAACGCCCAGTGGGAGCAGGGCGCGCGCGGCACGCTGCGCGTCCGCCACCGCGACGGGCACTACGTGTGGATGGATGTCGCCACGCGCGCCATGCCGGGGCAAACGGCAGCGCAGCCGTGGCAGATGCTGGTAAGCCTTCGCGATGTAAGTGCCCTTCGCCTGCGCGCCGAGGCGCTGGAAGCGCTCACCTTGACTGATAGCCTCACCGGGCTGGGCAATCGCAGGGCTTTCGATGCAGCCCTCCACCGCGAAGCATCGCGCGCTTTCCGCGAGAGAAGCCTGCTGTCGCTGCTGATGCTGGACGTGGATAACTTCAAACGCTTCAACGATCTCAACGGACACCAGAGGGGCGATGCCTGCCTGAGCATGATTGGCCATGCGATCGGTTCCGCCGCGCGGCGACCGGGAGACGCGGCCTTCCGCTACGGA
The DNA here is from genome assembly GCF_003858395.1 of Acidipila sp. EB88. Lineage (GTDB taxonomy): Bacteria > Acidobacteriota > Terriglobia > Terriglobales > Acidobacteriaceae > EB88. The sequence goes on from NZ_QWEV01000005.1 coordinate 2,238,498, forward strand.
GGGGAGGAGATGGCCATCCTGCTGCCTAGCACCGACACAAGCGGAGCCTGTCTGATCGCTGAAACCCTGCGCGCGCAGGTGGAAACACTCAAGCTGCGACCTGATCTTTCCCAGGCAGTGGATGGGGAGGCCGAGGTGCAGACCCCGCGACGGCCGCTGCTGCGGGCGCTTCGCGTGACCGTAAGCATCGGGGTGGCCACGATGGAGCCGCGGGCAGTGGAAGCTGCTGCCGAATGCAACCCGGAGCGCCTGGTCGCGGCGGCGGACCGCGCCCTGTACAAGGCCAAGCAGGGCGGCCGCAACCGTGTGGTCGGACCCCTGATGCCGGCCATCAAGGCCTGAACTGCGTGGCCGCAGCCGCCCGGCGACTTACTCCGCGACTGCTACCTGCTCACTGGAGAGACTGCGGGCGTGTACCCGTGGACCGTATCTGCTGGCGCAACTAACCCCGTCCTACACAAGCTTTCACGCCAGGGAACATCTTCCGCTGCAGCAAACCGCCTGCTTGAGTTCGTGCTTTTTCCAACAGGTTTCCTGTCAGGGAGCATCTGTAACCGGCACAAGCACCGGCCAGTCTCCCAGCCAGGTAATCTGCTGCATCCACAGCGTGGCGTCGCCATTGCTGGTGCGATCCAGGGCATGGAACACCAGCATGCTGTGTCCCGTGGCAGCGTCGGTCCATGCCGTGGCGCTGCCGGGTGCCACCCATCGTGTGCCGCCAGAAAGCATCACCGTGCCGCCGCCGAGCATAAGGTCTACCCCCGCCTGGTCCAGGAACGGTCCGTGAATGGAGGTGGACCGGCCCACGATCTCCTGGTAGTCATCCCCCGCAAAGGAAGCCGCGCAACAATGGCCGGTGGAGGCAAACAGGTAGTAAAAGCCATCATGGCTGATCTCCGAGGCAGCCTCGATCGCATGGTCGCTGGTATACGGGCTGCCGGCGAGTTGAGCACGCGCAGCCCCGGGCACCAGCTTGCCACTTGCCGCATCGACCGGCTGCTGCTTGATGCCGCTCCAGAAGCTGCCGTAGTTGAGCCAGGGCGCGCCATTCGCATCCAGGATGATGTTGGGATCGATCGCGTTGAAGTCGTCGCCCGGAGCCGAGCTGATCACCATGCCATGATCGGTCCAGCCATATCCAGGCGCCGCGGGGTCGAGCGTGGGGCTGGTGGCGACGCCGATCGCGGAGCGCTGGCTGAGCAGCGAGGAGGCGGCATAGTACAGGTGCCACTCGCCGCCGAAGTACGAAATATCAGGCGCCCACAGCCCCGCCGCATGGGGCACCGCGTCGTGGATCCATGCGGGCAGCGTGGCGAAAACATGTCCACACACCTGCCACGTCTGCTGATCTGCCGAACAGCGGATCGGCACAAAGCCGAGACGCGTGGGGTCGCCTGCATCCGTCGAGAACAGGTACCAGGTGTTGCCCTGACGCGCGATCGAAGGGTCGCGCACAGGCGTCAGCGAACCCTCAAGCGCGTCGATGCCGGCAAGCTGGTTTGCGAGGGACGACGCCGTGGTCGGCGCAGCAGCGCCGGCGGCAATGGAGTCTTGTGTGCGCGCGCTGGAGCAGGCAGTGAGCAGAACGATGGCGAAGCAGAGATAACAGGAAAGTGCCTGCATCGCTCCGCGAGGTGTGTGTGTCGGTTGCATGCCCGGAAAGGTCCTCAGCTGAAACGGCAAGCTGAGACTAAACCGGTTCTGTGGTAGTACGAACCTGATTTCTGCGCGCAACATAACGTCGGGAATGCCACCTTTGAGTTAGAAGCTCGGCGGTATCTCGCTTATCTGTAACCGCCCTAGTAGCAGCTAAAGTGGATTAATGAAACTTACAGCTTGAATAGCTCCCGCAGGCGACGGGTCTGGGTTCGGCTCACCGGGATCTCGGACGATTTCTTGTCGTCCATGCGTAGCTGGTAGCTGCTCTTGAACCATGGCACGACTTCGCGAATGTGGTTCAGATTCACCACGAAGGAGCGATGAGCGCGCCAGAACAGCGAGGGATCCAGCAACTCCAGGAGCTCCTCCAGCGTACGGCAGCGGGATTGCCCCTCGAGCACGGAGGTCGTCACCGTGATGGTGCCATCATCGATAGCGGCGAAGCAGATGTCTTTCTGGTCCACCAGAAGCAGGCGTGAGCCGGCTTGGAGCACGATCTTGCTGGCTGCCTGCAGCTTGCTCGCGCTGTTCTGCTCGATCAGCTTGAGCAACGCAAACAACTGCGACTCGGAGCCAGCCAGCGAGGAGGAAAGCGAACTCGTTGTCGAAGCGAGGTCCTCAGCCGTTGTGACCTCCTCGCCCGCGCGGGACGCGTTCCGCTCCAGAACGCGGGTGCGGGCGCGGGCCAGTGCCTGCAGCACTCGCTGTTTGTCGAAGGGCTTCAGGAGGTAGTCGATGGCGTTGACGTCGAACGCACGCACGGCGTACCGGTCAAAGGCGGTGGCGAACACGATCTGTGGCAAGGCCACGCCGCCCCCACCCTCAAGCAGCTTGCGCAGAACCGCAAAGCCGTCCAGGCCGGGCATCTGCACATCGAGAAACACAACGTCGGGTCGGTGGGTGCGAATCAGGTCCACGGCTTCGATGCCGTTGCTGCCGTGCCCAAGGATCTCCAGATCCTCATCGCCTTCGAGCAGAAACTCCAGCTCCTCTCGGGCGAGTTGCTCGTCGTCGATGATCAACGCGGTCAGTGTCATTTGCAGCGTGCCTTGCCTGAGTATAGGGGACTCGCCCTGCTGCGTAGCAGGCGGACGGGCAGTGAGGTCGCCGGCGGGGTGGGGTTCAACTAGAGAAGATCTTGAAAGATCGCACTCGCCAACGGCGACGAGCCTCGCAAACTATGCCGCGCCTGGGCCCTAGACCTCTTCCGGAAACGCGTACAAACGCTGTGGCAACACCTCGTGCGAGCGGTCCTGTCCACAGGTGATGCAGAAGCGGTCCGTCACGGACATGGTGTTGTAGCAGCGGGCGCAGGAGGCCGAGATCTGGTAGGCGCACTGCGGGCAGAAGTGGTATTCCATCTGCACCCGGCTGCCACAGGCCGGGCACAAGGTAATCAGCGGCTGACGCAAGAGGAAATAAAGCACAGAGCCAATCCCGCCCGGCAACACCAGGCACACGATGATCCAGAGTCTTGCCCGCATGCCACGGCGCTTGGTGTCGCGGCAAACATAACCCACCATGAGCATGTACAGGGCAGAAAGCGCACTCCAGGAGAGGGCGAAGTACAGGCGCAGCCCAAACGGCAGTTGGTGGTGGCGATGCTCCGGGACGATCACCCAAAACGTGTACAGCATCGTCACAAACGCCAGGGAGGCTGCCGCTACCGACCACCGGGGAATCAATTGCAACTCCGAGGTCAACGTCGGGAACTGGGTCTCAAGGGTGGTGCGAACCCGGTTTGTGGAAGGAGTGGACATGGATACTGGACACCTGGACACCCGGCAGAGCAGGGTCGAAACGGATTAGCGGCGCTGGTTGCGGGCCAGTGGCTGATGCGCCATCTGCGGCGTGCGACGTTCACTGCCCACCAGCGAGAGCACCGCGGCGACCGCGGCAAACATGGTGATGGCCAGTGCCACCAGCATACCCGGGAGATCCAGAAGCGTTTCGCCGCCCAGCATGTCATCAATGCCGGCCCACAGTGCCGGAGCAAGGGCGAGCGTCAATGCGCCGGTGATCAGGAATGCAATCGAAAGCCCACGCCGGTCCTGGCGTTGATCGCTCCGGTACCGCACGGCCTCGTTGTAGACGGCGCGGCGGGTTCTGAGCGAAAGTGCGCGGTTGGCCGCGGCGTCGCCACCGGTCAGCGCTGCCAGCAGCCCCGGATCAGGACGCTCGCCCGGATCCGGACGGGAGGAACGCTCGGCAACGTCCGGGTTCATTAACTCTGTCGGTGCAAATAGCTTGTTGCTCATGCGAGAGACTCCTCCTGCATGCGGCTGGTCGCCTGCTGCACAAAGGGGCGCAGGGCGGCGAGTCCTCGGTAGAGGCGAGACTTCACGGTGGAAAGCGGAGCCCCGGTCACCTTGGCGATCTGGTCCAGCGCCAACTCCTCGTGAAAGCGCAACACCAGCACCTCGCGGTGCAGGGGTTCGAGAGAGAGCAGGGCTTCGGCCACCACGGCGCTGTTCTGCCGCGAGAGCAACGCGTCAAAAGGCGTCGGGTCGGAACTCGCGATCTCGAACGGCCGGTCGTCCTCGGCCTTCTCCGCCATCTCTTCCAGCGACGACATGGTGCGGCGGCGGCGGAAATCGATGACCAAATTGCGCGCGATGGTAAACAGCCAGGTGTCGAAGCGGGAATTGCCGTTGAACTGGGCGCCACGCAGCAGCACCCGCATCCAGGTCTCCTGGAATAGGTCTTCTGCCAATTCACGATTGCTGGTGAGGTACAGCAGGTAGCGGAGCAGGCGGTGCTGGTACTCGACGATGAGCTGATCGAGCAGCAGGGGATCCTGCCGTTTCAGGCGTTCGGCAATGTCCGCACTGGCGGTGTTGCCTGGAGCGGAAAGGGTTTGCGCGTGCGTGCTCATCTCTGCACAATCAGACGCCGCAGTGTGAGGAAAGGACGCTGTTGGATGAAAAAAACGTTCGCAGTGCCTCCTGCGCACCAAAACGGGAGAATCACGCCCCGCGTGGAGGGTGTGGCCATTTTCATCAGTAAGGCGGCGGGACTGGCAGACGGCATCCCGGCAGGCAGACCGATACACTGGAATCAATGGATATCTTGTACGGTTTGCACCCGGTGGAAGAGGCGGTGCGTGCCGGCTCCCGCACGTTTGACCATGTGTGCCTTGCGCGGGACCGCGCCGACGCCAAGCTGGAACGCATCGCCGCGCTTTGCCGCGAGCGCGGCATCCGCCTGCGCATGGAACCGCGGGACCACCTTACCGAGCTCGCCAACACCGCGGCTCACCAGGGCGTTGTGGCCGTGGTGCGGGCCAAGGCGCTGGTGGACCTTGAAGACCTCCTGGTGCCACAGGCGGGAAAGACTCCCCTGCTGCTGGCCCTGGACGGGGTGGAGGATCCGCAGAACCTCGGCGCGCTGCTGCGCACGGCCAATGGAGCCGGGGTCGATGGCGTGGTCGCGACCGAGCGCCGCGCCGCGCCCCTGAGCGGCGTGGCCGCCAAGGCATCTGCCGGTGCGGCAGAGCACGTCCGGATGGCGCGCGTCGTGAACATGACCCGCGCGCTCGAGCAGATCAAGGCTGCCAATATCTGGGTGATCGGCCTGGATGAGCGCGGCGAGCAAACCTACGACCAGTTCGACTTCACCACACCCTGTGCGCTGGTGCTGGGCAGGGAAGGGGCCGGCCTGCACGAGCTGGTAAAGCGCACCTGCGACCACCTGCTGCGGATCCCCATGGCCGGCGCCATTGCGTCCTTGAATGTATCGGTAGCGGGCGCCGTGGTGCTGTTTGAAGCAGCCCGGCAACGTCGCAACGCGGCTCTGGCGCTGGGGCAGCCAGCCGAGGCTCCTGCCAAGCCAAAGAAAACGAAGGGTATGGGATCATTCTGAAGCAGCAGCAGCGGCGTTTGCCGGTTGTTCTTCGTACCACGGGCCCCGGGCGATGGCGGCGCACGCAGCGGCAGGCCCTGGCCTTCTGGTTGGTGCTTGCAGGGAGCGCTATCGCGATCCCGGTCTGGGCCGAGCCTGTCCAGCAAACGGCGACGCCTGCCGCGGCCGCTGCGCCAACCGATCCATCCCCGAAGCCCGCGCAGCCACAGTCGGCACCCGCTGCCGGCCCGGAGCAGGAGGCTGCGCCCCATGGCAAGGTGCTCTTTTCCCGTTCCGCGGCCGCTGCTGCCTCGACGGCAACAGTAGGTGCCAACGAAATGGCTCCGGCTGCGCTAGCCAGCGCCATCACGGACGCGCAGCGCAGCGCGCCGGTGTTCACCCGCTACGACTTCGCACTGCACCTGCAACCCTCCATGGCTTCGCTCGAGGCGGAGGTGCGCCTGTGGGTGCGCAACGACGGCGCGGTGCCGCTTGGAACCCTGCCGCTGCAGCTCAGCTCGACCCTCCACTTTGAGCACGTGCGCCTCGACGCCACCCCGCTTCGCTTCGCCGTCCATACTCTGGATACGGATGCGGATCACACCGGCTCCCTCAACGAGGCGGCGGTGTTGTTGCCGCAGCCGCTTGCCCCCGGGGCGTCCATCTCGCTGGTGGTGGATTACGGCGGAGCCATCCCGCAGAACACCGGGCGCCTGGATCGCCTGGGTGCGCCGGCAGCGATTGCCGCCAACACCGACTGGGACCGCGTCGGCGAGGGCTTTACGGCCCTGCGGGGCTTTGGCGACACCGTCTGGTATCCGGTCGCTTCCGTACCGGTTCGCCTGGGCGAGGGCAATCGTCTCTTCCGCGAGATCGGTCGGCAACGGGCGATCAATCACTCTGCCGTGGTCAGCATGGCGATCACCACCGAGTTCAGTGGCGACATGCCCAATGTGGCCCTGCTCGATGGCCACTCTGTGCCGGCCATCACCCTGGTTGCGCCCCCGTCGGAAGGCTTCCCGGGCATCGCCACGGTGCAGCTGCCACCCACCCCGCTCGGTTTCGACGCGGTCTCCCTGGTTCTGGCGACCCGCGCCCTGGCGGTGCAAAGCCCCACCCTGGGCGTAGGGGCGCTGCCATCCAACGTCGACAAGGCCGCCAATTACCAGGCGGGCGTTGCCCTGCTGGAGCCGCTCTTCACCGAGTGGCTTGGCGCAAAACCCGTGTCGCCCCTTACTTTGATTGATCTGCCTTCCGCCTCGGCGCTGCCGGCGCAGCAGGGCGACGGGCTGCTGCTGCCGCTTAAAGCCGGCGAGCCGCCGCAGCTTGCCGGGTCTCTCAGCGGAGCGTTAGGGCATGCCTGGTTCCACTCGCCGCAGGCATGGCTGGCCGAGGGCGTTCCAGGGCTCATGCGTGTTCTCTGGACCGAGCGGACCGAGGGTCGCGACAAGGCGCTGCAACAACTGGGCGGGCAGCGGGATGCTCTTGCCCTGGCAGAGCCCGCGACCCCGGGCAGCTTCGGCGGCGAGCCACTGCCTGCCGCCCAGGACGCCGTGTTCTTCCGTACCAAGGCAACCTACGTGCTCTGGATGTTGCGCTCGATCGTGGGCGACGCGGCACTCGCCCAGGCATTGGAGCAGTACCGGCCCTCGGCCGACACTACCCCTGACTACTTCCAGAAGCTGGTCGAGACGGCAGTGCGGGAGCAGGCCGGGCCCAATGTGCCCTACGCTGGCGGCCAGTCCGCATCCGCGGTGACTTCTGCCGGCGCGCAGGCAGGCACACGGGTTGGAGCGCAGGATACCGCCAGCACCCCTGCGGATTCCGCCGGCAACGCGGCCGCCAGCCTGGACCCGCGCGACCTGGGGTGGTTCTTCCGGAACTGGGTGCTGGAGGATCCGGGCCTGCCCGACCTCGCCATCAGCAACGTGTTCTCCAGCAAAACAGGAGCCGGCGACCAGTGGCTCGTGGCAGTCGAGATCAGCAACACCGGCTATGCGGAGGCTGCAGTACCCGTGGTGGTGCACTCGCCGTCCACCAGTGTTTCCGTGATGGTGCGGGTTCCGGCGCGAGGCTCGCTGTCCCGTCGCATCCTGCTGCTGGGCGAGCCCACCGAGGTCGATGTGAACGATGGCACGGTGCCCGAGATCGAGGCCAGCGCCCACCAGCGCATCATCCAGTAAATCTTCGAGCGCGTTCCGGGGTGGTGTCGGAGGGCGTTCTGCACCGCGCGCTAGGGCCCGGCGGGTGGTGTCGCTTCGGGCGCTGCCAGGGTCCCGGTGATGGAGAGCGGTTTCGCCCCCGCTGCCGGGTGGCTCGACGCCAGCGAAAGCCGCAGCGCCCGGTCCCAGCCGATGCTGCCCGTAAGGGCAGAGCCGTCCGGAAGCAGCCCCCGGTGGACGACGATGCCGTCGTCACCAAGCTGGCCTGTTGCGTCCCAGCTGCTGAAATGCGTGACCTGCAGGGGAAGCGTGCCAGCCGCCGCAGCTGCCCCTCCGCCCGCGAGGCCCCCTGTACCCACGACGCCTGGAACTGCCCATCCATGTGGCTGGTGAGATCCGCTGCCTGGGTGCCGGTGGTCGTGAACTCTGCGTTGCCGCTCAGCGTTCCAGGGCCCCAGTTCTCATGCCAGAGTGCTGCCACGCCCCGGGCGTCCGCACCAGTCAACCGGGCGCGCACAGTGTAGTGCGGCGTATTGCCGTGCCAGTCAAGGCTTCCGTCCAGGTGCAGGTGGCCACCCACGGTCTGGCCGTCCAGGCTGCTGATGGTCACGCGCGGGCCGCCAGGCAGCTGGCCGGTCTCAGCCTGCTGCTCCTCGGAGCCGGTCGCCTCTGGGTGACGCAGCCCGGTGGCCGGCGCCACCGTTGAGAGCACGAGCGACGCGTCGCGCACCGGGAGCCGTCCCAAGCCAAGCGTCGCAGCATGGATCGAGCCGCTTACCGCCGGCAGGCGGATGCGCGCGGCGTCGACCCGCTGCAGCAGTTCCGCGAACAGCGGCTGGTTGCTTGGGTTCAGGTCCGAGGCGAGCATGGCCACGTCCACCGCGGGGGTGTTGAGCTGGAACTGTGCTGGGCACACGCTGGACGGGTCACAGCGAAGCGGCACCTCCACGCTGCCACTGAAATGGATCGCCGCAGACGAGGGGCCGAGCACTGCGGGACCGATTGTCCAGCGCACTGTGCCCGGTAGAAACAGGGCATCCACTGAAGACAACTGGGTAGCGGCAGGCAGCCACGCCGGCGCATACAGTACGTTCTGCAGGTGCAGCGTGCCGGTCGTGCCGGCCGGGGCTGAAGGGACCGCCCCATCTGTGTCCGTCGCCAGCCACGGAGCGGTCGCACTGAGGCCCACCGTGGCGACTGGAGCGGGCTCCCGCACACCCGGCACCGGCAGCAACTGCGGCAGCGCCGCCAGGTGCATCGCGGCGGTCGCTGCCTGCAACGCAGGCAGCGTGGCCGCTCCATTAGCGTGAACGGCAAAGCCGTCCCTCGAGAGTTCCGCGGAAAGCGAAAGCGGCTGTGCCGCAACACCCAGGGAGACAGGCGCGGCGCTCACCAGCAGGGAAGGTGCCTGCGTAGGCGCGGCGCGCAGGGCAACATCCCGGATCACCAGGGGTGCGCCACCAGGTGCCGCTTCCGCGATGCTGAGCGCCGGAACCGCCATCATGCCGGTGAGTTGATGCGCCAGCAGCGCGTACTGAAACGAACCGTCGACCGCGCCCGAAAAGCGTTGTGCGCGCGGCGCGTTCGGCAGCAGCAGGCCAAGGGCCTGCGCCAGGAAGCTTGCCGGCACATGCTGGGCGCTTAGTGTGAGCGCACCACGACCCGGCTGTGTTCCCGCAGCAGCTGTTTGAGCCGTTGGTGCTGTTGGGGTCGCATCGTCTGCAGCCTGTTCGGCTGCCTGGTGCGTGAGCAGCAGCGCGCCCTCGCCCAGCGGCCACCGACACGTCCAGCCATCCACGGCAATGTCGCTGTTGTGGCTGCCCTGGCAGGTTGCGTCCACGGTGAACGGCTGCACCGGCGTAAAGTCCTGCTGGTGCAGGTTGCTGATCAGCAGGTGCGAGCGCACGATGAGGTGGTCAATCTCGCCCTGGAACTTCGCCGTGGCGTCGATGTCGCCGCGCCAGCCGGCATCTCGGCCCAGCAGCAGGCGGGAGAGCTGCCCCAGCGGCGCATGGCTCCACTCGGCTGAGAGTTCAAGCGGCATGCGCCCGAACGCGGAGGCACGGTGCACCTCGCCGCTCACCTCGAGCAGCCCGGTATCGGCAAGGGAAAGGTCCAGGTCCGTGCGCACCGGCTGCGCTTCCAGCTTGATCTGCCAGGCAGTCGGTTCGGCCAGCCACATGGAGAAGTTGGCGTTCAGCAGCGAGTAGGGGCGCTTTTCCGAGCCCTGCTTGAAGTTGATGCGTGTGCCTGTTGCTTCAATAAACGGGAAGCGCGGGGCGGCGCTGCTGTGCGCCTGCGCCGTGGGCGCGTTGGCGATCTGCGAGGCCTGCAGCAGCACCGACGAGATGTTCCAGCGGCCATTGTCCAGGCGCACCAGATTTACGCTGGCATCGGCCAGCTCCACGCGGGACAGCTCGAACCGACCGCGCCAGAGCGACGCCAGGCGCGGCTCTACCAACACGGACGGAGCGCGCAGGGAGGGCTCGGCGCCAAAGGCCGGGTCTTCCGCAACCACCAGGTTGTCCAGGGAAAAAGCAGGCCACGGCAGCAGGCGCAGCGAGATCGCATCCATGCTCACCGGGCGGCCGATGGAGCGGCTGATCGCGCCGGCGATGCGGTGCTGGAACCGGCCCAGGTTGATCAGCGGCGGAATGGTTGCAAGCAGCAGAAGCAGGATGCAGACCAGCAGCAACACCGTCTCGCGGCCGCGGCCCCGCTTCATGGCAGGCGTAGCTTGCGGCGGGTGCTGTGCCTGCGTGGCCGGGGGTAGTGCCGGCACGCTACTGTACCCGGTGGAACGTGCGGCTCCAGCGGGTCTGGTCGAAGAAGTGCAGCACGATGTGTTCGAGCCATGCCACCTGGTCGCCCGCGCCGGTCTTGTCGCCCTGGCTCTCGTCCGTCATAAAGGACCAGTAAACAAACAGGGGGCGGCCCAGAATGTTGGCGCGTGGCACAAAACCCCAATAGCGGCTATCGAGCGAGTTGGGCCGGTTGTCGCCCATGCAGAAGTAGTCGTCTGCGGGCACCACGAGATCTTCACCCTGGATATGGGTGGGCAGCTCGGCCGACCAGCTCGCGGTGATGCCGTAGCCATCCGGGGGCGCGATCGCCGGAAAGTCATCCCGGTACGGCGAGTAGATCTGGTCGTTGGTTTTCTGCGTCTGCGGTTCTTTCTGCGCCTTGCCATTGAGGTAGACGACCCCATTGCGCAGGTGCAGGTGGTCGCCCGGGATACCGACGACGCGCTTTACCAGGAACAGGTCGGGCTCGCCGGGCTTCCAGAACACCACGATGTCGCCTCGCTGCACATTGCGGTAGTGCACGAACGGCGCATACGCGGCGCGCGGCGCCAGCGTGACGCGGTCCACCAGCACGTGGTCCCCGATCAGCAGCGTCTTGAGCATCGAACCGGAGGGGATTACGAAGTTCTGGAAGACGAAGGTGAGAACGAACAGGCCAAACACGAGCACACCGCAGATCGACGCGATGAACTCCAGCGTTGTTTCCTCGGTATGTACGCTGGTAGGGGGTGTTTGCTGCTGTTCTTCGACCGTCGTTGCCATGGCGTGGAGTCTGTCCTTCTTTGTTGCGGCAGCTGCTCTTGCCGGTGCTGTGGAGATGCCTAGCGAACGATCCGGAACATGCGGTCCCAGCGGGCGAAACCCACCACGCTGTTGACGGGATCGTTCCCGAGTTTATCATCCGGCAGCGAAGGCATATCGGTGGCCGAAGGCTCACGCAGGGAGAAGTAAATCACAAAGGGGCGGCCCAGGATCGCCGAGCGCGGCACGAATCCCCAGTAGCGGCTGTCACGACTGTGGTTGCGGTTATCGCCCATAACAAAGTAGCTGTCGCCCGGGACCACCACGTCGCCATTCTGCAGCCGCGCACGCATGCTTATCCACCAGTGGGTGTCGACGCCAGGGTCGGTGTAGGTGCCGGTCGGGAAGTTATCGCGGTAGTTGTCGCGGTATGCCGACTCAAACACCGCGTAAGGCTCGCGCAGGGGCTGTTCATTGAGATACACCACGCCCTGCTGCAGGTGCAGGCGATCGCCCGGCATCGCGATGATGCGCTTCACCACGTAATCCTCGGGATCGAGCGGAAAGCGAAACACCACTACATCGCCACGCTCGGGCGCACGGTAAGGCAGCAGCCAGTTGAATGGACTCGCCGGTGCGAACCTCTGCTTGTTCACCAGCAGGAAGTCGCCAACCAGCAGTGTCCGCTCCATCGACTCGGAAGGGATGCGAAACGGCTGCACCACAAAGGTCAGCAGAAACAGTGCCACCACGATCATCGACAGCAGCGAACGCAGGGTGTCCGTAATGGAAGGCAACGGGAAATGTTCGGCGTGCGCTCCGGGGTGCGTTGCGGCTATGGGGGCGGCGGCCGGTGCTTGCTGCAGGTGCGCCTCAACGGGAGCGGGAAACCGGGGTGGTTCCGCCGGCGCGTCCACTCCGGGCAGGTTCTCAGCGCGCTGCTCCCTTGCGCTGCCGGAAGGCAGGGGACTGCTCATACCGGTCCACCAGATGCTTCAAGCCGTACCGCCCGGGCTGGGTTCTCGTCGTCGGTCCGCTCGGCCTCGCTTTCCTCCGAGGCGTTGGGGGCTGGCTCGCCGCCCAATTTGCGAAAGGCCCGCCGTGCGGCTTCCTGCTCTGCTTTTTTCTTGGTGCTGCCGCTTCCCTGGGCCAGGGCTCGGCCGCCGTCCGGGTCGCTGGGCGCGGTGCGAACCTCGACCAGGAAGCGCTTGCGGTGGTCCGGCCCGGTCTCCGCATGGAGTTGGTACTCCGGCTGCCCGGAGCCGCGCGCCTGCAGAAATTCCTGCAGTGCGGACTTGTAGTCCCCGATCGCGTGGTTGCTTTTCAGCTTCTGGAACAACGTGTCCGCCAGCGGCCCTACGATATGCCGCTCCACAAATCCGGCAGCCACCGGCAGTTCGCCGCTGTCCAGGTAGAGCGCCGCAGTGATGGCTTCGACACAGTTTGCCAGCAGCACCGCCTTGGTGCGACCGCCGTTGCGCTCCTCGCTGCGCCCCATGCGCAGCCATTGGCCAAGCTGGAGCGTCTCGCCCACTTCGCCCAGGTGTTTGCGGCTTACCAGCGCGGCCCGCATGCGCGTCAACTCGCCCTCCCGGAGACTCGGGAAGCGCTTGAACAGGATCTCGGCTACCAGCATGCCCACGATGGCGTCGCCAAGAAACTCGAGCCGCTCATTGTCGGTGGGCGCGGTGCCGGCGCCTGCCCGGGGGGCGGCTGGGCCGTTGGTTTGCAGTTCGTGGCGGAGGGAACTGTGCGTCAGGGCCTGCTCCAGCAGTGCGCCCTGGGTGAAGGCATAGCCAAGCTGCGCCTCCAGCCTGTTCACAGCGGGGCGAGCCGAGGAGCGGCTGCGAGCACTTGTGGTGTGTTCCGGCAAGGCTCCCTGTCCCGCGATTGCCCAGAGTCTGCAACAGTCGCGTGTTTGAACGGGACCGGCGCACGGGGCATTGCCCGCGCTTCCAGCCCTCTCTTTACTGTAGAGGATGACGCCGCACCCCCGGGCCGCTGCCTGCGTTCAGGAAGACAATGGTCACCAGCGTTCAGGACCGCGCTTGCGGTGCAGGGTCACGTGCTGGCGGCAACCAGGCCAGGGCTGAGCTCACTCCGGCCTATTCCGGTTTGGACGGGCTGTCGCCGTCCGGAGTTGCCGTGTGGGGCAGCGCATAGGGCTGCGCAATCCCCTTCTGGGCAGCCTGCAGCGTGTCCTGCTGGCCGTCACGCACGGTCATCGCGGTCTTATACTCCGCCAGGGCATCCGGGCGCTGGTCCCGCACATCGGCGATGCGGCCCAGGTAAATGTGCGACCAGGCCAGCAGGTGCGGGTCCTGCGACAGCCGGATGGTCTCGCGGAAGTCGTTCGCTGCCGAGTCCATGTCGCCCTTGAGCAGCCAGGTCAGCGCCAGCAAGTAGTCGGCGCGGGCCGGGTCGGCCGTGTGGTCCTTGATCGCCTGCATTGCCAGCTTGCTGGCTGCCTCGGCATCGCCCGCCTTGAGCTGGGCTTCCGCGTGGTCCAGTCCGCGGTCGCTCACCGGCATGCGGATCACGTCGCCCGGTGCCTGCTCCACGAAGCTGATCTGCTTGGCGCGATGCACCTCCACGTCCACATCCATGCCGAAGACCATGGGACCGACCGCTTCCTTGAGGCCTTCCGGGTTGTGCTCCAGCGTGCCCAGCTCGTTGTAAAAGTACTGGGTAAGCACGAACCCTTCGCGCATGGATTTGGTCACCGCCGCCTGGCGCACCGCTTCCGCCTGCTGCAGCGACACATCGCGCTGGTGCTGCAGCCTTGGCACGTCGGCACGGGCAGCATCCGCGGGGATCACGAACAGCGTGACGCCGGTGTCCATGGTGCGCGCCTCGATCCCGCGGATCATGCATTCGATCACGAGTGACACGATGTCGGCGCGGTACTGGTACTCGAGCGGCGCTTCGCGCACCGTCTTGAGCAGTGGCAGCAGGCGATCCATGGAACTGGCGCGTGCATACAGCAGCGGCTCCACGTCGTAGTGCAGGTAGGTGTGGCGCACGTCATGCAGATTGATCGTGCCATTTACCGGCGACGCCACCACCACGTAATCCGTTCCGTAAACACGCGCGTTGGTCTGCCCGGGGTCAAGCATCGGCTCCAGCACCACCAGGAAACGCGAACCGGTGTAAGTGCTGGTCGGCAGCTTGAGGTAGATATTGGCGTCCAGGATCATGTGTGTCAGCGGGTCGTGCAGTCTGGTGACCTCCGCCTCGTACTCCGGGTGAAAGCGCAGCCAGATCAAATGGAGCTGCACCTGCTCAGCAAATTGGCGCAAAATTGGCAGCATCTCCACGACCTGGGTCGCATCGGGCGGCATATCCGCCAGCTCCACGGAAGGCGAAAGCTCGGGCGGCGGCGTGAGATACAACGCCAGCGAGACATACTGGGCCAGATCGCGGGAGCCCTCGTACAGGCGGTGCCCGTTGATAAAGGAACACAGCTTGTCGCGGGTATCGCGTGCCTCGGCGGACTGCCGCGCCGCTTGGTTGACCGCATCTCGCACCCGCTGCCGGATCGGGTCTGACTGGGCGAGGCCCGCGTCATAACCGCAGGCATTCAGCGCGACTGCGACATCAAACAGAGCCTCGCTCGACTCGAGCGACACGGCAGGTCCTGTCGGGTCCACCAGCGCAGGCGGCTTGGGCGTGCGTTGCGCCTGCTGCGCCTTGCCATCGCTTACAGTTTTTGGCGCCTGCGCCGTAAGGGCCAGTGGCAAGCACAGGATCAGCGTGAGGCAGGTGGTGCGAAGGGCGTCGAAAGCTCGAAGAGATGGCATGATTTGGGTGGCCGAAGCCTAGGCCCAAGTCTATGCAGGCTGGCAACAAGGGGTCAAACGGCGCGGCCCACGGGCACCATCAGGCAGAAGAAGAGAAATGCGCCGCTCACGCAGAGCGAGGCGAGCCGCATGCGGACCTGGTCCAGGTAGTCCGCATCCGGGCCGCCGACCCGGATGCGCTTGCCGAGCGATCGATACAGCCCGATGGCATGAAATGCCCCAATAAGCCCGAACCAGTCGAAGAGCAGTAGCCACGGCAGCCTGGGCGCCCCGGCCAGCACGAGCGCTGCGGAAAGGGAGTCCGCACGATGGTGGGCGTGCAGCAGGATCCGGAGCGCAAACGCCCAGGGAAGAATTCCGGACCAGCCCGAGAGAAGCAGGGCCAACCCGAGCATGATCCGTGAGTGCCCCTCGGTCCTGCCCTGGTAAGGACCAAGAGCATTGAATGCGTCGTTTGCAGCCGCCATGGGGAATGCTCCACCAGGAAAGAACGTTGCGCCGAACACAGCGTAAGCTCCACGCGGAGAGAGCACAACCAGAACCGCAGCCGGCACCTGCGCGTGCGCGCCGTACGTCCAGGATTGAACCAACTATTAGGTTATCAGGAAGCCGACCGACATCTCCTGGCCTGTCGTTCAGCGCCCGAATTGCCTGAGGTGATGATCCGTGTGGAGGTATCCCCACCGCATCCAGTCCACCGGGGACATGGGCCCGAAGAAGGAGTGATCCACGCGGCGCTGTTCCGGCTGGCAGAAGCGTCGCATCTCCAACAGAACCTCGGCCCGGTCGCTCTCAAACGGACCCGCCTGCATCACGGCTGTGCCGCGTTTGAGTGCCGGCACCGTTGCGAAGTTCCTGCGCCAGGGTATCTCTGTCCATAACGCCGCGAACTTCAGCACGGCCCGCGGCATGGGTACTTCGACTGGCGCCGCCTCGATCTCTCCCATGGCGACCCGAAAGGCCCCGCGCAGATGGCAGAGCATCTCCGCCGCGTTCATCACACCCCACAGGGCCGGGTCATCCGCAACCACCAAGTGCAGTCGTTGCACGATCTCAGCCAGGTCCGCCGGGTTCGCCAGGGTTCGCATGTCGATGCAACAAATAGCACGTTCCGCGCCCGGCACACGAGCTCTTCTCCGGCATCGCAACGAGCCGGCAGGAACTGGTTAGTATGGACGGCAGGAGAACGCCTGTTGATGATGCGCGTACATGGCACCACTGCTGTTCTGCTCGCTGGCCTCGCGCTGGCCTGCCTTGCGCCCGCGGTCCCGGCCCAGACAACCACGGCCCAGACTTCCAAAACCCCGTCCGCCACTTCCGTGCACCACCCCCGCGCAAAAACCACGGCTGCCAGACCCGCGGCGAAACCCTGCCCGCCCGCGCTGCCCGATCCCGTCACACCCGCCGGGCTTGCTCCCGCGACCGGTCCGGTCCAGACGGCATTTGCGCTGCGCTATGTGGACACCACGATCGGCACGGGCGCACTGGTGGTCGCGGGCGAACCTCTCACCGTCCACTACACGGGCTGGCTTGCGTCGGATGGCACCAAGTTTGACTCGTCGCTCGATCGCGGCACGCCCATCACCTTCCAGCAGGGGGCACATCGCGTCATTCCAGGCTGGGACCAGGGCTTCACCGGTATGCGGGTCGGCGGCAAACGCCGCCTGTTTATCCCGTACCAGTTGGCGTATGGAGACATGGGACATCCACCGGCGATCCCGGAGAAGAGCGACCTGATCTTCGACATCGAGCTGGTGGCGGCCGGTGACTCGCCTGAGCCTCCGCAGCCGCCTGCGCCGGCAACCCCGCCTAATCCGGCTGGTTCGCCAAATCGCTGAACAGCGAACTTACAGCGTTAGCCAGGGACCGAGACGCCCGCCAGCGACAGGATCACCGACCCGCGCACGGGCTCCCCGAAGACGTGCGCGGGCACAAACACGCTCCACATCATCTCGTTCGCCAGCGCGGACTGCGACCGCTTGTCTTCTACGCCGGAGAGAACGCGATAGTCGTACACGCGCCCGGCGGCATCCACAAAAACCCGTACCACCACCGAACCGTCTAGGGTCCCGAGCGGGTTAGAGCCGTCGGGTAGGGACGCATACAAGAGCCGCGGCGGCGAAGCCATGCCGATCGGTTCATCGCGGGCCGCGGCGGGTTCGGGCGCAGCCAGGGTGCCGACCAGCAGAAGCAGTGCACCCAGCATGAGCACCGCGCTCGCCAGGCCGGCCGACGCCTGCACGGCCAGCGGGGCGAAGCTGTTGCGCCAGGTCATGCGG
This sequence comes from Acidipila sp. EB88, assembly GCF_003858395.1. Lineage (GTDB taxonomy): Bacteria > Acidobacteriota > Terriglobia > Terriglobales > Acidobacteriaceae > EB88. Next base: position 2,255,783 of record NZ_QWEV01000005.1, read on the forward strand.
AGCTTCGCCAGCATGGCGCGCGGGGTGCGCGCCTGTTGCTGCGAGATAGCGACGCGAAGCTGCAAAGCCAGCATGGACGGCGGCTTGGCTGGACCCAGGGTGCCCAGCACGTCCACCGTGGCGCGCCACTCCGCAAAGCTGTGCGTGCAGGGGGCGCAGTGCCGGAGGTGCTCCTCCATGTCGGCCATGGCAACGCCGGAAAGGGTGCCATCCAGGTAGCTTGAAAACTGTTCTTCGACTTCAGTGCAGAGCAGGATGGTCATTGGCCGCCTCCCTTCGCGACTCTGCCAGATGCCAGGCTTTTGCCCGTACCACGCGCGCTGCCTACCGAGGCGGCAGGGCGGCGTGCGTTCATAAATGGCGCGAGCCGCACCTTGAGGTGCGCACGTCCCCGCATCAGGCGCGACTTCACGGTGCCGAGCTGGACGTCCAGAATTTCCGCAATCTCTTCGTAGGAGAAGCCTTCAATGTCGCGCAGGACCACCGCGGTCCGAAAGGCCGCAGGGATCTCGCGCAGCTCAATCTCCACCCGCTCCCGCAGTTCGGCCTGGGCGGCGGCGTCAAACGGTGAGTCCCCGCCGCATGCCAGCGTTTCCAGCAGCGACAATCCTTCGCCGTCTTCGGAGGCGCACTCGCAGTCGAGCGGAACCTCGCGCTCGCAGTGGCGTCGCCACCAGCGGCGCTGGTTCGAGACTTCGTGGATGGCAATGCGATAGATCCAGGTGCGCAGGCTGGAGTCGCCGTGGAAGCCGCGGACCCCGCGGTAGACCTTGATGAAGATCTCCTGCACGAGGTCGGGTGCGTCCGACGGGTTGCGCATGGTGCGGGCAACCAGGCTGTAGATAGGTTGGTGATACTGCGCGATCAGCGAAGCAAACGCTTCCTCAGAGCCGGCCTTCAGCTCCATGAGGATGGAGGCTTCTTCAGGACGAACTCCCCCAATCGCACTCGCTAGATTGCCCAAAGCCGCTCCTGCGTGCACGCCGTTGCCTCCACCTTAGCAGGCGCCTGCGTGACCGAACAGTCCCGGCGGAGCGGAATCTGGGTCGTTGCCGCGAAATGCCTGCTTTCAGGGCAGACACCGGTACGGCTTGCACGGTTCCTGGAAAAATCTTCCCGCTGCCGCCTACGGTCACGCCGCCAGGAACCAGGGCAACCCCCGACTGGCCTACTGCGCTGGGGGCGTGGTCGGTTTTGGCGCGGCCGGCTTCGGCTTCACTGCTTTTTTCTTGTGGGTGGCCGTTGCCGTGGTCTTGTCGCCGTCGGTCACCATGGTGGGTGCTACCGCTGCTCGGGGCGCACTTACCGCCGCCTGGGCCCGCAGCTGCGCGGTGGTGCTGGCCAACTGCTGCTCCTGAGCCACCGCTGCACCCTGCAACAGGTCGCCAAAGTTTCTGCGCGCGTCTTCGAGCGTGCTCAGCGCGGTGTGGAGCCGGTCCGTGTCGGTGTCGGGTGCGGACAGGTCCGCGGTCTCCACCACGCGCAGCAGCACATCGTACAGCGCGTCCACATTGCGGAACACGGGCAGGTTCTGCGACACCACGCCGGGGGCGGCATCCGCCGTGGCCAGCAGCCCGGGCAGCGTGCCGTCCAGGTCGCGGGTGATGGACGCGATGTTGCTGTTGGCCTCTTCGCGCACCCCGCCGGGCGCTTTCCACTTGTCGAGATGCACTGCGGCGAGGCTCTGGCGCAGGGTGCCGAGCGCCGGGGACAGCATGCTGGAAGCGGTTGCAGCGGGCGTCGCCACCTGGGCGGAGAGCAGCGCAGGGGAGACGCAAAGAGCGGGAACGAGGGCGATCAAGAGGAAGCTGCGCATGGTTTGTCCGTGTTCAGCATACGTTTTTGCGACGTTTGCTGTGCTGGCACTGCCTTGTGCGGCGAGAACCGGGGCATGCGCGTTGCTTCGCATGCCACTCGCTTTCGCCGCAGTTCGTGACGAAACAGGGAGGTCAGCGGCTGCTCGGGACCTCGAGCACGTTGATCGACAAGGGCGACAGCACCAGCTCAAAGCTCGCGCCCAGCCCCTGCACATCATGCTCGGCCGGCACAATGCGGGTCGGTTCCGTGATGGTGTTGGTTGCCGCGGTCGATGGGGCGGACAACATGTACATGTGGCCCGTCGTACCCACCTGCTTTGCGCCATGGAGATCCAGGTGTACCGACTGCGCCGTGGTGTTGGCATTCACCAGCTTGAGGTAGAGCGTACCGCTGCGCGAATCGCGCGTCACCGACTGGAACACCCGCAACGGCTCGGCACCGTCCGCGAACGCACTCTGGAGAATCTCGTCACCATGGTGCTGCGCGAACAGCACCTGCGCATAGTAGCTCGGCGAGCCGTAGGACCGCATGGCGTCGTAGCCGATCAGGTCGGTGTCCCACTGCAGCCCGCCCGGGTTGATGTTGGTGAACAGCGGCGCGTAGGAGCTCAGCACGATCACGTCGCTGTTGCGCTCCATGCCCGTCATCCACGCCGCATCGCCAAGCGCCGCGCCGAAGTTCGGCGTGGGCAGCCCTTCGCGCGTGGCCCACTCACCCACAAAGATCTTGGTGCCGTCGCGGTCGGTTTTGTCGTAGTGGTGCACGTCGTCGAAAAACTCCTGCGCGGTCTTGTAGTAGTGGTCGTCCACCACGTCCATCGCATGCCCCTTCACGGCAGTGGTCGCGATGATTGAAAGCAGCGGATACTGCGCCTTGATCGCGTCGTAGAACTGCGCGTACCGCTTGTCGTAGCTGCCCGACTTATCGAAGTTGTCCTCGTTGCCGACCTCGACATAGTGCACCGTGAACGGTTTCGGGTGCCCGTCCTTGGCGCGCTCCGCACCCCAGCGCGTCGTCGCCGCACCCGTCACGTACTCGATCTCGTCCAGAGCATCCTGCACATAGGGAGCGAGCGCCGCGCCGGGTTCCACGTGCTCCTGTTGCAGGGAGTACCCGCCGTAGACCGCCAGCACCGGCTGGATGCCAAGATCTTCACACCACTCCAGGAACTCCAGCAGGCCCATGCCATCCGAGCTGCGATAGCTCCAAGGGCCCTGGTGGGTGGGCCGGTCCACCATGGGACCGATCGTCTTTTTCCAGTCGAAGCGCTCCGCAATGTGGTCACCCTCGAGATAGTTGCCGCCGGGCATGCGCAGAAACGTCGGGTGCATGGCGGCGAGCTTCTCCATCAGGTCGATGCGATTGCCGCCCACGCGCCCCTTGTATGTCGGCGGGAACAGCGAGGCAAGTCCGAACCAGTAGGTGCCGGGCTCGGCCACGGACAGCACAAAGTGGTAGCGTTCGGAAGTCACAAGCTCGCCGGTCTGCAGTGTGGTGCTGTACTTCTGCCAGTCGCTGCCGACGCCCGGGACCGTTTGCTCGGCCACGGCCTTGCCGGTGTCGTCGCTGACCAGTGCCACCGTGACGGTGCTGCCCGGCTTGGCCGCCTTGGCGTAGAAAGACGCCTGGTACGTGGTGTGCGGCCGCACGGCAATGCCCCAGTAGCCTTCGTTCGCGATGCCCGCGGCATTGCCCGCGCCGGGGCTCACCGAAGCAACGCTCAGCTTCACGCTGGTGGGCAGCGCGGCACTTGGTCCCGTGGCCTGGTCCGGCGTCATGGACGCGCGGGCATCGCCCTGCTGCGAAAGTGTCCAGTGCTCCACGCCCGACCAGCTGCTGCGGAACGTGCGGTTTCGCAACAGCTCCCCGTACAAACCGCCGTCGTAGGAGTAGTTGATCTCTTCGGTCATCAACCCGTACAGGGTTGGGCTGCTCTTCGCCCGGGCCGCGCCCGCATCAATCGTGAGCGTGGAGGGCTGCGCCTGCGCATGGCCGGACATCGGAACAGTCATGCACAGGGCGGCCAGCAAAGCCGTGGAAGAACAGCGGGTGCAACGCTTCATGCAGGGTCCTCGGGGCGAACAGGGTGGGGTGGCCGGGCCTGATCAGCATAGCGAAGAAGCTGCCGCTCCGTCTTGGCATTCGCAATGCCGATCCTGCCACCCGCTTGCGCTTATGCGTCGAGCGCCCGCTTGTTGCCGCTGAAGTACTGCTCGATTGCCTCGAGCGACTTGCCCTTGGTCTCCGGCAGGAACAGCACCGCGGTCAGCACATACACCATGGTGAAACCCGCAAACAGGAAGAACATGGTGGAGTAGCCGTACTTGCTGACCACGGGGAGAAACAGGATCGCCAGCAGGGTCGACACCACCTGGTTGAGCACGAGCGCGATGCTCATGCCGACCGAGCGGATCCGCGTCGGCATCAGTTCTGACAAGGCCAGCCAGACGCACACGCCGGGGCCCACCGCGTAAAACGCCATGAACAGGTAAAGCCCTGCGGCCACCAGCCACCCGTGGTTGGCCGTGGGGATCTGCCCCACCAGCGCGCGCTCAATGTGCAGCGGCGCGGTTCGTGCGGCATTGCGATCGGCAAAGGGATTCTTGAAGAACGCCTCCACCGCGGACGAAGGCACCGTGCCCTCACGCGAAATATGGATCGGTGCCGCCGCCGTGTCGTCTGAACGCACAAACGTGGTCGCGCCGGTAAACCCGCCGTAGGAGTAGATCACCGCTAGCGAGACATGCTCGGGCGAGACCAATGCCTGCGGACTTCCGCCCTGGTTCAGAAGCTGTGCGGCTTCGTTCGCGTTGAAGTGCAGATCGAGATCCTGCGCCGGGCTGACCCGTGCCTGCACCGCCGCGCGGCAGTCCACCGTGGAACCCTCGGCCTGCCGGAACAGGAGGCCTACGGCGAGCATAGAGACCACGATGCCGATGGTGCCGACAGTGAGCAGCGCCCGTCGTCCCTTGCGATCCACCAGGCTCGTGCCCACCAGCGTCATGCCGAAGTTCACCGCGGTAAACAGCACGTAGCCCCAGTGCGCGCTCAGGTCAGACAACCCGCTTTGCAGCAGGATACCGGTGTTGTAGCCGACGATCGAATTGATGCCGGTGGCCGTGTTGCACATCAGGATTACGCAGGCCAGCACGAAAGGGACAACGTAGCGCCGCTGCAGCAGGCTGCCCTTGTGCTCGGTAGCCGCGGTTTTTCCTTGCGAGGCCATATGCAGCGCCTGTATCTGCGCCAGCTCTGTTTCTGTTTCGTGCGGAGTGGTGGAGCGCAGCAGCGACGCCCGCGCGCGCTCGGGCTGGCCGCGCCGCACCAGCCAGCGCGGCGACTCGGCTACGAACAAGGTGCCCACCACAAACAGGATCCCGGGCGGCATCGACACCCAGAAGATGCGTCGCCATGCCTGGTCCTTGAAGTGGAACAGCTCAGCTGGCCCCGCGATGCGTGCTACCGCGCCCACGCGGTAGCTGTAGTAAATGCCGATCACCGCGGCCCCGAAGATGCCCAGCGTCAGCAGCCATTGAAAGATGCCGGTGCCCTTGCCGCGTGTTTCCGGCGCGAGGCACTCCGCAAGGTACAGCGGCACCACCACGCCGATAAATCCGCCGCTGATGCCCTGCAGCAGGCGACCCAGGAACAGCGGCCCATACCCATGCGACAGGGCAATGATCGGAATGCTCGCGATAAACAGCAGGCCGCTCAGCGTCATCAGCGGCTTGCGCCCGAACAGGTCAGCCAGCGTCCCGGCGAACAGCGTCGAAAACACGCTGCCCAGCAGCACCGCGGCCACGATCACCGAAAGCTGCCCGGCATTCAGGCCCGAGGTGGCTTCCAGGTACGGCAGTGCCCCGCCGATGATGCCAACGTCCACGCCGTACAGCAGGCCGCCAAGCCCGGCGATAAACAGCAGCAGGCGGTTGTAGGTGTGGTGGCTGAACCGGCGGGGGCGAGAGGAAGGGGTGCTGTTTGCCATGGATACCCTTCATCATTCACAAGCTTGCGCCGGAAGTCACCTTCTTTGCGCAAAACTCTGGCTATCTTCTGGCCGAAACGAACCTTGCCGCTCGTGCGCGCTCTTTCTGACAGCCGGTCTCAACGAAGGTCACGGGCTCGGCAGGGGCAGGATGCCGGCAGCACCCTGCCCCGTGCTCCACTCGCTCCCGTGCGGGGCGTGGTTACTTCGGCAGCGGCATCGTGCCATTTACCTGGAATGAAGCTTCTGACTTGCTCCTGGCCTCGGCCGGCTGCGCACCGCCCACGGTCAGCTGGTAGGTGCCGGGCAGGATCGAGCGCTGTCCCTGGTTGTCCACGCTGGAAAGTGAGCGCGGCGCCAGCGTGATCGAAACCTCCTTGCTCTCGCCAGGCCCCAGCGCGACGCGTTGGAAGCCTGCCAGCGCATGCCGTGGTCCATCCGGCTGCGGCGTCTTCAAGTACGCTTCCGCCACCTCTTCTCCCGCGAGCTTGCTGGTATTGGTAACCGTCACGGTGGCTGTAAGCGGCTGGCCGGCTTCCACGGTTGGCGCGGATATCCTGGCCTTGCCATAGGTGAAGCTGGCATAGCTCAGCCCGTAGCCGAATCCCCACAACGGCGTGCCAGTGTAGTAGCGGTAGGTCCGATTCTTGAGCGAGTAGTCGGTAAACGCTGGCAGGTCCTGCGTGTCTGCGTAAAAGGTCACCGGCAGCCGCCCGGCCGGGTTGTTCACGCCGGCGAGTGTTTGCGCAATGGCCGTGCCGCCCTCGACACCGGGATACCACGCCTGAAGGACCGCCGCGGCATGCTCCTTTGCCCAGGTATGCGCGATGGCGCTGCCGCTGAGCGACACCACCACGACCGGCTTGCCCGTTGCAGCCACGGCTTCGAGCAGCTTCTGCTGGGCCGCCGGCAGCGCGATGCTGGTGCGGTCGCCACCATTGAACCCGTCGATCTTGATGGGCATCTCTTCGCCCTCAAGCTGCGGCGAGAGCCCCACAAAGGCGAGCACCACGTCGGACTCCTTCGCCGCGGTCACAGCCTCGGCAAGCTGCGCCTCCGCAGGTGCTTCCCAGCGCAGCGTCGCGCCACCGCCGGCGCGGTCTCCGGAGTGGCTGTACTCCAGGCTGAACGCGTGCGGCCTGGTGTCGGCAAAGCTCACCTCGATCCGGGCCGGCTTGGTTGCCGTCATCACAGGCGGCGCCGTGGGCGAAGCGCCGGAAGCGGTGCTGCTTATCCCGCCCATGTCGAGCTTGCCCGCTGCGAAGTCGCCGCTGGACAGTTCCTTGCCATCGAGCTTGAACTGGTACCGCTCCTTCGGCGAGTAAGGAAAGTTCGAGCCGCCTTCGACAAGAAAGGTGTACTTGCCAGGAGCCGGCGGGGTGATCGTGCCGGTCCAGCGGACCGAGTAGTCATGCGTCTGCAACTGCGGCACCGGCATCGCGTCGCGCCAGTCATGCTGGATATCCAGCTCTGTGCGGCTGGCGACGGGCTGGCCGCTCCAGTCGGGCGTGGCAAAGAACTCGGTGTGCAAGCCGGTGCCGAACACGGTGCGGGGTACAGGCACGCTGAAGCCGTCGGCCAGTGTCGCGCCCTGCTCGTAGTGGATCTTTGCACCCGGGAACTGCCTTGCGATGCCATCCAGTGGATACACCGCGTTGAGCGATGTGCCGTTGTAGTTGCCTTCAAGCGAGGTAAGCAGCGCGGCCGTGGGACCCACCACCGCGATGCTCCGCACCGCGGGCCGGAGCGGCAGCGCACCGGTGTTCTTGAGCAGCACCATCGACTCTTTCGCGGCCCTGAGCGCCACTGCTCGATGCGCATCCGACGCGTCGTCGCTGTATGGAATCCTGTCAAAGGCGCTGGTGCCCGGCTTGTCCAGCAAACCTAGCTCGAAGCGCGCGGTGTACAGCCGCTCGGCGGAGCGCGTGAGTAACTCCTCCTTGACCACTCCCTTGCGTACAGCATCGGCGAGTGTGTTGAAACCCGGCGCCCAGATGCTGCAGGAGAGATCCGTGCCGGCTTCAATCGAGATCGCCGCAGCATGCAGTATGTCCGGTGCGTTGTGGTGGCCGTTCGTTACATCCACAATCGCGGCGCAGTCCGACACGACGAAGCCTTTGAATCCCCACGCATCCCGCAGGTGATCCTTGAGCAGCATGGTGTTGGCGCAGGCCGCCGTGTTGTCGATCGCGTTGTACGCACACATCACCGACTTCACATGGCCATCGACCACGGTGGAGCGGAAAGCCGGAAGGTACGTTTCCTCGAGGTCGCGCGGGGCTACATCCACGTTGGCGATGTGACGGGTGGACTCGGGACCGCTGTGCACGGCAAAGTGCTTGCTCGTCGCCACAGCCTTGGGGTGCTCCGGGTCATCGCCCTGCACGCCCTGCACAAACGCCACACCCATGCGGCCCGTCAGGTAAGGGTCCTCGCCGTAGGTCTCCTGCCCGCGTCCCCAGCGGGGGTCCCGAAAGATGTTGATGTTGGGTGACCAGAAGGTAAGGCCGTAGAAGATGCGATGGTTGTTCTCTCGCTGGGCCTGGTTAAACTTTGCGCGGCCTTCTGTCGAGATAATGTCGCCCATCTGTTTCACCAATGCCGGGTCCCACGTTGCCCCCATGCCAATGGCCTGTGGAAACACCGTGGCATAGCCAGAGTTGGCGACGCCGTGCAGTGCCTCGCTCCACGTTTGATAATCGGGCACGTGGAGTCGCGGTATCGCCGTGGCCCAGTCTTCAAGCTGCGCGGCCTTCTCGTCCAGGGTCATGCGGGAGACAAGGTCGTGCGCCCGCACCGCTGCCGGTTGCGAGGAGTCGAGATACATAGGCTGATTCGACTGCGCGACGGCAGCAAGGGGCAGCGCCAGGCAGATGCCGCAAAATCCAGCAACAGGGAAACGTCTCATCACAGATCACTTCCGTTCGTATCAGAGGTGGACGGCCAGCGCTCGCAGGCCGCAGGCTCTTCTTGCGAGCACGTGGCAAGCCCTTGCCACCAGGCCAGAGACACGGCTGCTGTTGAGCCACCCGACTCTAAACCCCGGCTCCCGTAGCACACAAGCCTGCACGGCAGATATATGTCGGGCCGCGTGCCTGCTAGGGCTCCGCCGTGAGCGAGTACGCCGGCACCGTCACAGTGCCCACGTTGCCGGAGTTCTCATCCACAACCACCACCCGCACGGATGCCGAGTCGTGGTGCATGCCCAACGCCTGGTCAAACCGGATCCCGCTCGCAGCCAGCGATTGCAATGTTTCTGTTTTCAATGCAAGCTGCAGCGTCTGCCCGGTGATCCTGGCCTGCCACCCTGCCTCATCCCGCTCCACCAGGAAGATATCGAGCTTGTCTGTCCAGCGCTCGTCCTGCATGCGGAACGACACGCTTGCGGTTGCGATCGACAGCACGAGCTTGCCGCCTCCAGCATCGGGAGCAGGCACCGCACGCAGCAGGATGCCCGCGGTGTCGCCAGGCTGCCACACCGCTTCGTCAAAGCGCTGTCGCCGTGTCTGTGGCAGGGGCACCGCTCGGTAACCCGTAGGGTAGCGCAGCGTCACACCATGGCGGCTCGAGAGCTTCACTGCGAGTTCGTGCGCCGCGTTGTCTGCAGCGAGATCGGGAGTGAAGCTGAACCAGCACACGGCCCGGCCTTCCGCGATGATCGCCGGCAGTTCTCCGGAGAGCAGTGCTCCCTTGCGAAGTGCGCGGCCACCGGTGGCACGCGCGAGCCGCTCCAGCACAGCATGCATTGCTGCTCGCCCTGCTGCCTGTTCCATTTCGCTTGCCGGCGCCGCCGCTGCAGCCTGCGTTCTCCCCGTGCTTTGTGCGGTATTGCCGGACCCTTGTTGTGGTTCCGTGACTTGCGCGGTGCGCGGCCCCGCATCAGCCTGCATCCCCGCGAGTACGCTGCCTGTGCCAGGCTCCGCCATTAACGCCGCAGCATCGAGAGGATAGAGCGTCACCTCGGCATCATGCAGTGCCTGCTCCGCGAGGGGCACAAGGTTGTTCACAAGCTCACTGCTGCCCTGGCTCGTCGCGACCTCATGCGGGTGCGTCATCCAGACCAGGTTCTTGCGCCCTGGCGTTCTCGCAAGCGTATGTGCCAGGTAGCACACGGCGGTCAGTGCGTGCACTTCGCGGCTCAGTGCCTGTGCAGTCGCTCCTGTGCCCACGCTATGCTCGTCGGCGCCCAATTGATCAGGCTCTTCTGCCTGCTGCGTGCGGAGCAGATCCTGCATCCGTGGTAGCCACTGCTGCAGGCGCGACGCCAGCAGCGCCCTGTCTCGTGTGCCCTCCTGCACAACCTGGAACGTTTGCCCACGCACCTCGTAAAGCGCCACCGCCTCATCGGCGGGCAGGGCCGGGAGTGCCCGCAGGATCTGCGCGCGCAAAGACTCGAGCTCTGCCCACCGCAGGCCCGCTACGTCGAACAACAACGCAGTGAGGTCGCTGTTCGCCGCCCGAAAGGCTGTACCCTGCGGGGCGCTGTTGCTGTTTGAGTACGCTGCGGGCGCGCGCGCAACGCCCGTGTTCCCGGGGGCGACCCGAGCTGCCGCGGTACCCGTCGCAAGTGCCGCCGGGATCGTTTCTGCAGCAATCGTCTGCGCCTGCTGCCTGCGCCCCTGGTCGTAGACTTCCACATCGTTCGCGGTGAGATCTGTGACCGGCCGTCCCTTCCTGTCGGAAGCCATCACCGCGATCGCGATCACCGGCGCGCTCCCTTGCGAACGCGTCTCCACCCGGTTGCGTGAGGACAAGTCGGAAGTTGGCTGCAAGGGTGCTTCAGCCGGCATCACGGCTGTGCCTGTCACGCTCACCTCTGGGGTGCTCGCCCCTGGAGAGCTCACAGCGGAAAGCGTGGGCAGCCCCGCTGCACTGGTCACCGGGAGGCCGGTTGAAGCGCTGCTATTCGCCGCCGGTGCACTCTCGCCCGAAGGCCCCGCCGATGCCGTGGGTAAGTCAGCCGGCGCAGTGGAGCTGGAAGGAGGGCCATGCGCGCTCGCGTCGCCGGCCGCGAGCACGCGAACCTCCGCGCGGAACACATGGTACTGCTCAAACACCACGTCATTGAGCGAAGTCTGCAGCAGTCCCAGGCTGTTGGCAGAGCCTTGCTGCAGATTGCGGATCTCCAACCCGACCGATAGGGCGACACTTTTCGTCGGGCAGATATAGGTCGTCCCGCCGATCACCACGGGCCCATACTCGACCAGGATGGCCGCGCGCCGAATGGGATCGGTAGGCTTCAGGTCGGCCACGAGGGTGAGCCGCAGCACCGCGCCGCTCGCAGGATCGACCGCCATCTCGCCCTGGTAGCCGGTGAAGCGGTCAAAGTAAACGCGATCGCCATTCTGGCGCCAGGTGCAACAGTACTTGACGTCGTAATGCGACTGCGCGGCGGGCACCGCGTAACGAAACACCGCCTGGATGCCCAGGGCGCTCCGCTCCCAGTGGCTCCAGGCAAGCTTGCTTCGCCCCGCATCCAGCAACGCAGTGTTGAGGATCGGTCCGAACTCGCCCGCGGTGGTGAGACCCTGCTCCGCCTCTGCCGAGTCGTTCGCGCCGGTATGCACCAGCTCGCCTCCGTCACGGTATGAAACCTCTGCCCGGCGCGTGCCAAGCAGGGTCAGCTGCCGTGCTCCGGGTAGGTCTGCACCGCCTGTGCCCGGCTCCCAGGGAGCGCTGTTGAAGCTTGTGGTTACGCGCTGTGCCGAAAAGTTCGGTAACTGGTGCACTGTTTTCAAAACATAGTTCACGGTCAACGCAAGGATCTGCCGCTGCGTCGCAAGATCAGGCGAGGCAATGGCCGGCGTTTCTGCACCAGGCAGTGGCAGAAACGCCGACGTGTCCGCAAGCACTTCCAGCGCCTGTCGGCTCCTTGGGCCCGGCGCCTGCGCCTGCACATGCGCGAGCGCTGCAGGGCTCAGGCGTTCGGAAAGGGCTACAGCCGCCAGCATTTTCGCGATGTCCGCGTCGGACTTGCTACCCTGCGCGGCCAGCACTCCTTGTAAATGCTCCACCGTGTTTTGTGCTGTCACAAGGCAAGGCAGGGTGAGGATCCACAGCCACAAGGCCGCTACCCGTACTCTGCGCATCGCCGGTTCTCCTTGGCCGCCGTCTAAACGCGTGCTGCTTCTTTGGTGTGCGTGCGCTTACCCGCAGCAGCGCTGCTGGAAACTCAACCTAATACGTGGCTGTAGCACTTGTACAAGGCTTTCGTGGATAATCACTCGACGTGATCTGGCCACGCAAAACCCGGCTTGCTCAGGCACCACGGCGACAGCACACGGTCGGGGCGCTCCTGTTGTTGCCACTGCTCTTTTGCGCGGCTCACCCATTGCATGCGCAGGATCAACGCACCCAGCGCGCGGCCGCCCTCCTGCAGGCGGGCCAGTTTCACGATGCGGAACTCGCCTGGCGCGAGATAACGCGGCTCGAGCCTGCCGATGCTTCCGCACACAAGGCGCTGGGAATCGCACTGGCACAGCAGGGCAGGTTAGCCGAGGCATCCATTGAATACCGCACCTCCTTGAAGCTGCGGCCCCAACAGTCCGACGCCTCGTTCAATCTGGGCGTGGCCGAGTTCAAGCAAGGGCACTTTGCGCAGGCAATTCCGGCGTTCACTTCGGCGGCGCTTGAGAATCCTTCTGACAACCGCAGCGGCCTCCTGCTCGGCATGAGTTACTTCGGCCTGCGACAGTACGCCAAAGCGGCAGGGTACCTGCAGACCGCTAGCCTGGCTGACCCGACAAACATGGAACTGCAGGGTGTGCTGGCGCAAAGCTGCTTGTGGAGCAGGCAGTACGACTGCGCCATGCAGCAGTACCGGCATATGTTGACTGTTAACCCGGATGCGGTGCAGGCGCACATGCTGCTAGCTGAGGCACTCGACGGAATGGGCAAGACGGAAGACGCCATCGCAGAACTCGACGCTGCGGGACGCCTCGCGCCCACGGAGCCCGTGCTGCATTTTGAGCTGGGCTACCTGTACTACAAAAAAGCTGACTACGAGAAAGCCGTACCCGAGTTCAAAGCCGAGATGACCAACAACGCCGGCTTCGCGCAGACCTATGCGTACCTCGGTGACATACTGTTCCGCACCAATGACCCAGACGCCGCCGAGCCCTTGCTCCGAAAAGCTCTTGCCCTGGATGATCAGCTTCGACTGGCCTACTTCGATCTGGGGTGTATCTCGGCCGATCGAAAGAACAACGCGGAGGCCGTGGCTGCCTTTGAGCACGCGGTGAAGCTGGACCCGGCGCAGGCGGATGCGCATTACCGGCTGGCGCGTATCTACATGCAGCAGGGCGACAAGCAAAAGGCATCCGCCGAGTTCGCACGGACTAAGGAGTTGCACACCAGGACCGATGATTCCCTGATCCAGAAGATCTCCGGTGCCGGGGCGCCCGGATCCCACGAACCCGAGGTGCGATGAAGCACAATCGAGCGCAGGTGTCTCGCCGGGAGATGTTGTGGATGGCCGCCGGGTGTGCCGTTTCCACAGCCGCAGCAGCACAGGGCGTCGCTTCCCGCAACCTCAAACCGTTGCCACGCGGCAAGGCGAGCGGGCTGCCTTTTCAAGCTCACTTTACAGATGTGGCCGAACAGGCGGGGCTTACCGCGATCGTTGTGTATGGCGGACTCAAGCAGAAAAAGTACATCGTTGAAACGGTCGGGTGCGGCGTGGCTTTCCTGGACTATGACAACGATGGATGGCTGGACATCTTTGTGCTGGGCGGCACGCGCATGGACCTGGCGCCACCCGACGCCACCAATCGCCTCTACAAGAACAATCGAGACGGCACCTTTACCGATGTGACTGAAAAGGCTGGTCTGCGACGCACCGGCTGGTCGAGCGGTGTCACGATCGGCGACTACAACAACGACGGTTTTGAAGACATCTTCATCACGTACTACGGGCAAAATGTGCTGTACCGCAACAATGGCGACGGCACCTTTACCGATGTGACGCAACAGGCTGGCCTGCTTTACCAAGGGGCAACGCGCTGGGGTTCCGGCTGCACCTTTCTTGACTATGATCGCGACGGGCATCTCGATCTCTTCGTCGCCAACTACGTTGACCTGCACCTGGATGCGCTGCCCAAACCTGGCGCCAATCCTTACTGCAACTTCAAGGGCGTTGCTGTGAACTGCGGCCCGCGAGGTCTGCCGATGCCGCGCAACTACCTGTACCGCAACAATGGCGATGGCACCTTTCGCGATGTTTCGACCCCCACCGGGATCGCCGCTGCGTCAAGAACCTACGCGATGACTGCAGTTGCCGCGGACTTCGGCAGAAGCGGCTGGACCGACCTGTACGTCGCTTCCGATTCCACGCCGAGCCTGTTCTTCCACAACAAGGGTGACGGCAGGTTCACCGAGGAGGGCGCGGAGCTTGGGGTGGCTTTCAGTGCAGACGGAGCAGAGCAGGCCGGCATGGGCGTTGCTGTCGGCGACTACAATCTCGACGGCAATCTAGATATCTTCAAAACGCATTTCGCTGATGACACCAATGTGTTGTACCGCAACGAAGGTTCGCTCAACTTCACCGATGTGACTCTCCCCGCGGGTTTCGGCGTGGAAACGCGCTACACCTCGTGGGGCACCGGCTTCGCCGACTTCGACAATAACGGCTGGCCCGACCTGGTGGTCGCCACGGGCTCGGTGTATCCGGAAGTGGAAATGGAGTTTGCCGAGTACCCTCTACGCACGCCGCGGTTGATCTTTCGCAACCTCGGCGACGGCAGGTTTGAAGAACTGTTTGAAGAGGCCGGCCCCGGCATCGCTGCGCCGCACTGCAGCCGCGGGCTTGCACTTGGCGACTTCGACAACGACGGTGATGTCGACATGGTCATTGTGAATCTCAACGAAGCCCCTTCGCTGCTGCGAAACGATGTTGCCGGCGAAGGCAGGTGGCTCAAGGTTCTGCTTGTCGGCACCCGGACCAATCGAAGCGCGATTGGTTCCACCGTGATTGTTAAGTACGGCGGCAAGGTGCAGGCGCAGGCCGTGATGGCGCAATCCAGCTTTTACTCCGCGAACGACCGCCGCCTTCACTTCGGGCTGGGAACCAATGCGCATGCCGATCTCGAGATCCGCTGGACCAATGGACTGGTGGAGCACTACACCAACCTCGAGGCAAACCAGTTGATCACCGCAACCGAAGCACACGGCATCGTGAACACCACGCTTACGCCCGCAAAGCGCAGCAGCCTCGCATAGCAAAACAGCAAGGGCGCTGCGCGGAACTTGCCGCAGCGCCCTTGCCGGTGGACGGCGTGCCAGCTTAGAAGCTAAACTTTGCGCCGAGTTGCACGGTACGCGGATCGTAGGTCGAGGTCACCTGTCCAAAGTTCCCGTCGTTGGTCCCCTGGTCGATCGCGTTTGGCTCCGTGTGGTTGAAGGTGTTGAAGGTTTCAAAGCGTATCTGCAGCGAAGGACCGCGCTCTCGGAAGTTGATTGACTTGAACAGGGAGAGGTTGGTGTTGTACAGGCCCGGTCCTACCACGGCGTCCTTGCCTGCACTGCCAAAGCCTTCGTTGCCGTTTGCCGCGCTGACCCAAGGCGCCACGGGGCTCGCGAACGAGGCCTTATTGAACCAGGCGAGCCGGGTATGCGGATATTGCACCGGTGCGACCAGGTTTGGACGGTTGGTCGTGCCGCCGCCAAGTCCAAGCACGTCGGGTCCGTTGTAAGTGATCGGTGCCGGCGTACCCGTCTCGGCGGTCGTAATGCCCGAGATAGACCAGCCGCCCAGTGCCATGCGTTCCACCGCGTTCGAGCTGTGCAGGAAGAAGGGGAAGTCGTAGATGTAGTTGGCATTGAAGTCGTGGCGACGATCAAAGGAACCGGAGCCGCGGTCATAGCCGATGTTGTACGGGTTGGAGACCTGCGTCAGATCGGTGCTGACGTCATCGATCTCGTGCGAGTAGGTATACGCCAGGTTCACCGTGAACCCGTGCTTGTTCACCATGTTCAGGCCAACCTGCAGCGAGTGGTAGCTGAAGTTGGTCGTGGTCTCCTCCTGCGTGATCGTGCTGTAGCCCGGGTAGTTGCGGTACAGGTTCGCATTGAGCGTGCCGTTCGCGACGCCCTGCCGGGCCGTGAGATTGGCCAGCGGCAGCGTGTTGATCGAGCGATCATCGCTCTGGTGCCAGCCCAGCGAGCCGGCATATTGCACCACGCCCACAATGGACGGAGCCAACTGCCGCTGCACGCCCATGCTGAACATTGCCGTTGCCGGATTTGGATAGATGTAGGAAAGATTGGTCAGCGTCGATGGAAACGCCTGGGACGTTGTGGCTCCCGTAAGCGCGCTGGTGTTTGGATTGGAAAAGTACACGTTGGTCGCCGAAGGCTGGTAGGCGAACGGCGGGTTCAGCGCGGCGTTGTACACATCGTTGCCCTGCACACGTTCGAAAAACAGGCCAAAGCCACCCCTCCACACGGTCTTGCCGTCGCCGTTGATGTCATAGGCATACCCGATGCGCGGCTGCCAGGTGCCGTAGTTGTTCTGCACCACGCCACGTGGGAATCCGTTGACACCGGCTTCCTGGATACCGTTCAGGTAGAACAGCCCACCATTCACAGACTGCAGCGACGCCGGGTTCAGGGTGCCATCTGCATTGACCGGGTCGCCCAGGCCAAAGTTGTAGTTGTTCGGGTTGAAGTTGCCGAACTGATTGAAGCGCTCAAACGCATGCGGCAGCGCATCGAAGCGGATGCCAAGGTTGAGCGTCAGCTTGGGGATGATGTGCCAGTTATCGTTGGCGTAAAAGCCGTAGTTGTCGTTGACCCAATGCTTGCCTGCAAGGTAGTTCAACTGCGTAAAGCTTGCCGCGTCGCCAAGGATGAAGTTGATATACGAGTCCTGGGAGAACGTGCTCGGGCTGAACACAGCCGTGCCCTGGGTGTTCGCCTGCAGTTGCTGGTTCTTCGGATCATGCAGCCACGTGAAGCCGAACTTCATCTGGTGCTTGCCCTTGTTCCAGGAGAGATCGTCGCGCGTCTGGTAGCCCTCGTAGGAGTTCTTCCACGGGAAGTAGTTGGAACTCCAGTTGGTGCCGTAGGGCGCTCCCAGGTCGATCTCGGGCAGGCGAAGGCCGGCGTTGTTGGAGGAAGGGAAGAACGTCGTGGCCGACCAGCCCGAAGGTTGGGTAAACGAGTTGCCGGGAGTGGTCAGCGGACTCAGGTGAATGGTGTTGCCGCTGTACAGAAACGCTGTTTCGTTCAAGAGCGTCGGTGACAGCACCTGCGTCAGCTTGATGGTCGACGACCAGGATGGGTTTTGCAGCAGCGTGCCCACCGTGGGATAACTGCTGTCGCCCCACAGCGGCGGGAAGATGTTCTGCGTTACAGAGTCATGGAGGTAATGCCCCATGAGCTGGAGTTTTTCGTTGATCTTGTGATCGATGCGGATCACGTCTTCATGCACGTTGGTTGGTGCTGGCACCGATGAGACAAACTGGCTGGTGCCGAAGTTCGGTCGTGGAAACGTCCCGGCGTTTAACTCGAGCACAGCATTGGGGTCGAAGAGGTTGGATGGGATCACCACCTGGCCGGTGCCGGCAGCGGGAAAGGGCTGTCCCGCTGTGAGTCCGTCGGCGGCATACAGTGCCAGCTTGGCGGGGTCGGTAGTTACAGGAACGATCGGCGTCGTGCCCCCGCCGGGAACCGTGTACGTCAGGTTCTGTCCGGCTACGGCGAAGTTGCTGGCAGCGATGGTATTGGCAGTCGTGGGCGTGGTGCCCTGGATCAGCCGGCGCCACTCCTCGTTCACGAAAAAGAAGGTCCGATCGCGCGACTTGTTGTAAACGCCTGGAATCCACACGGGGCCGCCGATGTTGCCGCCGGGCTCGTTCAGGCGAAACTCCGGCCGCTGCTGGCCGGCCAGGTTGCTGAAGTAGTTATTCGCGTCGTAGTCCTCGTTGCGATTGAACTCCCACAACTCACCATGGAAGTCATGGCTGCCCGACTTGAGCACCATCGTGATGGTGCCCCCCGAGCCAAGACCGTAATCCGGACCGTAGTTCGAAGAGAGTGTGCGGAACTCGGCCAGCGCATCCATGGACGGCAGGGAACTGAAGCAGCCGCCGCAGCCGCGATCGTTCAGTTCGCCTCCATCGAGCAGGTAAATGTTGTGGCTGGTGCGGGTACCGTTAAAGCTAAGCCCATTGGCAGAAGTAAGTGCGTTGACGCCCGCAAATGCCGGCAGGGTATTCGAGACGCCCAGGCCGAGCGCGGCCAGCGCTGTCACGTTGCGCCCGTTAGTTGCGAGCTGCACCACCTGCTGCCCGGTGATCAGGTTGCTCAGTTCATTCGTTTCCGTCTGCACCTGCAGCGCGTTCGCCTGCACCGTCACGGTCTGGCCCGCGCTGCCCACCACGAGCAACACGTCCTCCTTGAGGGTCTGCGCCACGTTGACCACGATATTGGTCTCGGAAAAACGTTGAAATCCCGGTGCCGTCGCAGACAGCGTGTAGTTGCCGATCGCCAGGTTGTCAAACACGTACGATCCGGAGGAACTGGACTGTGTTTCGCGTGTCTGGTTGGTGGCAGGATTGGTAAGTGTGACGGCTACGTTTGGAACGACCGCTCCCGTGGAGTCACTAATGGTTCCCGTAACCGTAGCGTTTTCCTGCGCGAACGCGCCTAGTGCAAAAGCACAGCAGAACGCCAACAGGAGTTTCAGAGAGAAGAGCTGGATGCGACGCATGTGGAGCCTCCATAACTTGCGCTTCAGGTGAGGCAACGCCGGCGAGCGCTCTTGTGTGCGCTGCTCATCTCCCGTCTCATTCGCTCTGCTTTGTGTTCGAGAAAACGCTTTCCCGTCGTCTGCGTCGTACCAACCAGTAAAGGCGTTATCGGATACTGCAAGGCAGCAATTCTGAATTCGACAAGGCGGCCGTTTTGAGTCGACCAAGCTTATAGTGACAGTTCAGAAAAACTGTCAAGTAGAACTTTAGGTCGTTGCGGCCGGTGAAGGAGACGGTGTATACGCCGGCGGCAATGCTCCGGAATCGAACGGGAAGTCGCGCAGTTCCGTACGTCCAGGCTCGCGCACGCATGCGTACCAACAGCCTGCTCGTCGCGTCGCTGCAAGTCAGGATCGCTCCTGGCACCACCAGGAAAGCTAAGTACTGCGCGCTAGTAGCGAATATCGACCACTTCGATCGTAAGCGCTGGTACCGTGTGCTCCCACGCGCTGCCTGCGATCGTGGCGACCGACTCCACCGGGTGAATCGCCAGCGGATCGCTCAGCGAGTTCGTCGCTTCCATGGTTGCCGCGTGCAGCGAGGTGATCCGGGCAATGTGTGCACCCTGCACCCCTTCCAGGCGCAAGGCAAGTGGCTGCTTCACCGTCGACGCATTGACCAGTTTCAGGTGCAGCACCTTCGCCTGGGCGCTGACCGTCGCAGAATAAAAGAAACGAGGTCCCACTCCGGCGACCGAGCTTTCCACGGTGTGCTCGCCCAGGTGCGCGGCGAACAGGCACTGCGCCCAGTAGCTGGGCGAGCCATACGTGGTTCCGGCATCGAAGCCGATCAGGTCCGTTGGCCACTCCATGCCGCCCGGGCTTACATTGGTGAGCAATGGCGCATAGCTTGCCATCACGATCAGGTCGCTGTTGCGCTCCATTGACGTCATCCAGGCCGCGTCACCCAGTGCGTCGCCAAAGTTGGGGGTAGGTGAGCCGGAGCGCGTCGCCCACTCGCCGACGAAGATCTTCGGGCCGTTCCTCGGAGCGGCGTCATAGTGGTGGGCCAGGTCCATCATGTCCGAGGGCGACTTATAGTAGTGTTCGTCCGAGACATCTGCGTTGACCCGGGTTGCATACTCGCTGTTGCCGTCCGTCGAAATCAGCTTGTACTGCGGGTAGCGCCTGCGGATTGCTTCTGCGAACTGTGCAAAGCGTGCCGTGTAGCTGCCTGAATGGTCGAGGTAGTCCTCGTTGCCAATCTCGATATAGTGCAGGGGAAAGGGCGCGGGGTGGCCGTCGCGCGCACGCTCCGCGCCCCACTTCGTGCTGATGTTCCCCGTCACATACTCGATCTCGTCCAGCGCCGACTGCACATAGGGCTCCATGTCCTTGCCGGTCGCCACATGGCTGCCGTCGAGTGAAAACCCGGCATACACGGCAAGCACAGGCTCAACCTTGAGATCCTCACACCACTCCAGGAACTCCAGCAGTCCGAACCCATCCGTCGACCAATAGAACCAGGGGCTGGGGTGTCCAGGCCGGTCAATCAGAGGGCCAATCGTCTTCTTCCAGTCGTACCAGTCCTTCTGCCGGGCACCCTCCAGGTAGTTGCCGCCCGGGAGTCGCAGAAACGCAGGGTGCATCGCTGCCATGCGCTCCATCAGGTCGATCCGATTTCCGTTCGGGCGATTGTGAAACGTCGGCTGCATCAGCGAGACCGATTGCAGCCACACCGTGCCCGCGTGACTTACCGTGAACTCGAGATGGTTTGCGATCGATGGCTTCACCGTGCGGCTAGTCACCAGCTTGTATGCGTAGCGCTGCCACGGCCCGGCCAGCAGGTTCACCTGTGCCTCTGCGGCTGTTTCGCCTGTGGCGTTGTTCACCATGCGTACGGTGATCGGGCCAATGCCTGCGTCGTCCACCCGCGCATAGAGCGAACCCGAGTACGTGGTGCCGGGCTTCACCCCGTAGCCCCAGAACCCGGGATTGGTGAGGCCCGCCTCGTTGCCGGGGGAGGCCGACGACACAGCAAGTTTCATGCTGAAGCTCAGGGCCGTGCTCGGCCCCGTCGAAGAATCCAGCGAGCGCGTGGCTACTGCGTCGCCATGCCGCACGAGGTCCCACGGCGGCTCGCCTTCCCAGTCAGCGTGGAAGGAGCGATTCTGCACCATCTCCCCGTAGAGTCCGCCCTCATAGGAGTGGTTGATCTCCTCGGTCATCAGTCCATACAGCGTGGGGCTAACGGACGACACATTGTGAGCGACATTGACGTGAAGCTGTGCGGGTGCAGCGGCGCCCTGTGCCCCGGCGAAAGTCGCTGCCATCGCGAGCAAGGCACCACAGCCGCCGAGCCGGCATGCCCAGCGCGAGGCAGAGCGCAGACTGCTTCCTGCGAAGTGTGCCCCTGTAGCTTCCCGTGGAACTTCCATGGTGCAGCAGCATACATCAGGAGGCAGACCTCGCGCCCTGCGATGCGTTGTAATTGCGCCGCTCCAACTACACGGGCTGCTCCAACACGTATACCTGGCCCGCATCGTGCATCGTGTGCGCGACGCATGGGCACGGTGGTATGCTCGCCGCTGATCGCCACACGGAACAAACGGTGAGCATGGCGCCAACCCACTGGAGTCGACGGCAACTGATCGGCAGCGCCGCGCACATCGGTAGCGGGGCGGCATTGGCCGCGCTCGCACCCTGGCCCGCAGCCCGTGCGCAGTTTCCCGCGCTGGAGCCGCTCCACGACGACCGGCTTGGCTTCCGCACGACCACGGCGCAAAGCGCCTGGCAAACAGGCCAGCTCTACAAGCCCACGTTTCGCTGGGACATGCTCAACCTCAACATCGATCCGGCAAGCGTCGACAAGACCAGCCCGCCGATACAGGGCTTCGGAGCCTGCTTCAACGAGCTCGGCTGGACAGCACTGAACGCGCTCAGTGAACAGGACCGCGCCAGCGTCATGCGCGAGCTCTTCGACCCCCACGCCGGGGCGCGCTTCAACTACTGCCGCATGCCCATCGCGGCCAACGACTTCGCGACCGAAGCATACAGCTACGACGAAACAGACGGCGACTTCGAGCTGCGACATTTCTCGATCGAGCACGATCGAAAGACGCTGCTGCCTTTCATTCACGCCGCGCAACGCTACCAGCCGGGGCTGCGTCTCTGGGCTTCTCCCTGGACGCCACCGAGCTGGATGAAGCGCAACCACTTCTACGCCGAAGCCCAGGCGCGCCCGGGCATGAAAGACAACGGCATTCGCACCGACCAGGTGGGTCGCGAGGGCGAGGACATGTTCTTTCAGGAGCCGCGTTACTTGGAGGCATACGCGCGCTACTTCGGCCGCTTCATCGATGCCTACCGCGCAGAGAAGATCACGGTCGGAATGGTGATGCCGCAGAACGAGTTCAACTCCGCGCAGAACTTTCCCAGCTGCACCTGGACCGCTGAAGGACTAGCTCGCTTCATCGGGTATCTCGGGCCCGAGATGCAGAAGCGTGGCGTTGACATCTTCTTCGGCACCCTTGAGCGCGGCAACCCGGCGCTGCTCGAAACCGCGATGGCCAACCCGAAGGCAGCGCCTTTTCTCAAAGGGGTTGGGGTGCAGTGGGCAGGCAAGAACGCCCTGCCCGCGATCCATCACCGGTTCCCTACGCTGCTCGTCTACCAGTCCGAGCAGGAGTGCGGCGATGGCTCCAACAGTTGGAGTTACACCGGCTACTGCTGGCGGTTGATGAAGCACTACCTGCGCTCGGGCGCCAGTGCCTACATGTACTGGAACATCGCGCTGGAAAAAGGCGGCCTCAGCACGTGGGGCTGGTCGCAGAATGCGCTTGTCACGGTTGACCGCGCAGCCCGCACCTTTCACTACAACCCTGACTACTACCTGTTGAAGCACCTGGCCCACTTTGTCGACCGAGGCGCACGCAGGCTCGAAGCGACCGGCACCCTGGACGACGCGCTGCTCTATCTCAACCCGGATGGTTCGGCCATCGCGATGATGCGCAACGAGCTTTCCACGTCGCAGGTTGTGCAGGTGCAGTGCAACGCGCAGACCCTCACCGCCGAGCTTCCGCCAGATTCCATCAGTACGCTCTCAATCAAGCCGGCCTGACTTAGTCGGCGTGGGCGCTGCGAGCCGGTTGGCGCGTCGGCCATCGTTCCATTCGGGCGTGCCGTCTGACGTTTGAGGTGTACGAAAAAACGACCATTATTTTTCTTTGACGTCCTGCCCGGAACGTTGCATGATGGGCACCCAGGGTCAGCACGTCTTTGGCCTGCAGGCTAGTCTTCCCTTTTGTTCTTGCTGCTCTTTCGGAGGCAGCCGGCGGGCGCCGTTGGTTCCCGGGTGGGCTTGTCTCGCTGGGAGGTATCTCATGAAGTGCATTCCGCATGCCCTGACGCTGTTGCTGTGTGCTGCCTCGCTTACCGCACAGGCCGCCGAACACCTGATCCCAGCCGGCTCGCTGATCCAGTGCACCGTCTCCGAGCCGCGACTCTCGTCCAAGACCACCGCCATTGGCGACCCGGTGCTCTGCCAGGTCAGCCCAATGGAGCGCTACGGCCGCTCCATGATGCCGTACGACAGCTACCTGGAAGGCCGCTTCGAGGACTACAAGGACCCGGGCCACCTGGTCGGCAAGGGATGGATGGAGCTGCGCTTTGATCGCATGGTGATCCAGCCGGACACCGTTGTGCCGATCGATGCCAAGGTCGTCTATGTGCCCGGCTACCCGGTGGATCGGGATGGTCGCATTCACGGCAAGGGCCACCCCGTGAAAGACACGGTCGAGTGGCTGATCCCCGTGCTTTGGCCGATCGACCTGATCAACCTGCCTCGGCGTGGTCCGCGCCCCGTGTTGAAGGGCGAAACGCGTTTGACTCTGAAAGTCATGGACGACATCCAGGTGCCGGCAACCCCAGAGCCCGAGCGCGACCCTTCGGGATTGATGCACCGGGCTCCGGCCACGTATGAGCCGCCGCCGCAGCCCCTCGTGCCACCTCCACCGCAGCCCATCTACTACCGGCCCGCCCCGCCACCGCCGGTTTACCTGGCGCCGCCACCACCGGTTGTAATCCTGCGCAACGGGCTAATGTTTCGCACGGTCTACCCGGTGTATCCGCCGCCGCTTCGATAGGGCGGGGACGCACACGCGATGGGGTGCGGGCACGTGTTCACAGTGAGCCGTCCACTCGATGCCCCGCCGGGCCGCTATTCTTGATTGCGAAGGAAGCGAAGAAGCCGGCTGGGCAAACAGCAATCACGCGTCGCCTGCGGACCTTTCCACAGAGTACGCAGGCGCTGTTCTGCTCCGGCCTCTGCTACAGAAAGCATGGTTCCGAGGTCGTCACTGTTTGCGTGCCGCAATCGGCACGAAGTCGCAGAAGCCGAGGGAAAACGCGCTGGCGGACAACAGCAGACGCAAGCTGCCTGTGACACGGCTAGAAGTTAACCCTGCATGGCACAAACAACAAAAGCCGCTGCGGGAAGAAGACTGCTTCCTTGAGCGACTTTAATTTCCTGGGTGATTTTGGTGGACCTGATCGGGATCGAACCGATGACCTCTTCCATGCCATGGAAGCGCGCTCCCAGCTGCGCCACAGGCCCACTCTTGCGAAGGGGTACAAGAGTTATTCTGCCCGTGTAGCGCCGCTTCGTCAACTCCACCCCGCCAGCGGCGCCCGTCTCGCATCCCTCAAGCCGCGAAACAACCCCGTTCACTGCGGGCGATTTCGCTCCGCGATGTACTGCTCAATGACTGTATCCAGCACGCCCTGCGCCTCCAGGATGAAGTCGATCGCGTCGCGCCCCGCGCCTCGTCCGCCCTTCGATGGCGCAACCCAGTGCGCAGCGGCACGCACCTGCGGGCGCCCGTCGGCGACCGCCATGGCCAGTCCGCACACGCGCATCACGGGCAGATCGATCACGTCGTCGCCCAGGTAGGCCACCTGCTCCATCGTGCAGCCCTCAAGCGCCAGGATCTCCTCCACCGCCGCGATCTTGTTGGCCGTGCCCTGGTACACATGCTTCAGGCGCATGTCGCGCGCGCGCAGGGCCACCGCCTCCGAAATGCGCTTGGTGATGATCGCGCACTCAATGCCTGCAAGCCGCGCCAGCGATACGCCCGAGCCATCATGCGCGTGAAAGCCCTTGGCCTCCAGCATGTTGACCGAGTGCATGGCGTAACCGCCTTTGGCTTCCATCGCCTCCGCGTGCTCCGTGGTGGTGCGTACCGCGCCGGCAGGGGCGGGGAATAGCCAGATGCCGCCATCGGTGAGCACGCCGTCCACGTCGAACACGATCAAACGGATACGGCGCGCACGGTCTTCCGCG
Source organism: Acidipila sp. EB88 (assembly GCF_003858395.1). Classification (GTDB taxonomy): domain Bacteria; phylum Acidobacteriota; class Terriglobia; order Terriglobales; family Acidobacteriaceae; genus EB88. The sequence goes on from NZ_QWEV01000005.1 coordinate 2,280,614, forward strand.
GAGAGTGCTTGGGGCAGGACTTCACACATGCCCCGATTGTAGCCAGCGCGGCCCGCTCAACAGAAGCCGCGGGCGCACAGGCGAACAAGTGGGGAAGAGAGGGGTAAAATCAGCCCATGCTGCCGCTCTTTCCTGATGCCACGCTGCCCGCGGTCGCAAGCGAAGTGGCAGAGTCCCTGCGCTGGGCGCACCCCGTGGTGGCCGAGTGGTTCCTCGCCCGCTTCGGTTCCGCAACGGAGCCGCAGATCGAGGGCTGGCCGTCCATCGTCGCCGGCAGAACCACCCTGATCTCCGCGCCGACCGGCTCCGGCAAAACGCTCGCTGCCTTTCTGGTTGCCATCGACCAGCTCCTGCGCAAGGCGATCGAGGGTCGCCTCGGCGAAACCACCGAGGTCCTCTACGTTTCGCCGCTCAAGGCGCTCTCCAACGACGTACAGAAGAACCTGGACGGCCCCCTGCGTGAGATCCAGGCTCTTGCCATCGAGCGTGGCTACTTGTGCGGCGAGATCCGCACCGCCGTGCGCACCGGCGACACCCTGCCCAAACACCGGCAGCAGATGCTGCGCCGTCCGCCGCATATCCTCGTCACCACGCCCGAGTCGCTCTACATCCTGATGACCTCGGAGAAGAGCCGCAACAACCTGCGCGGTGTCCGCACCATCATCGTCGACGAGATCCACGCCATCGCCGATGACAAACGGGGCGCACACCTCGTGCTCACACTGGAGCGTCTCGACGCGCTGGTATGCGGGCTTAACCGCCTGTCACCCGGGGACATGGTGTGTGGCCGCTCCACGCCGCCGCAGCGCATCGGCCTCTCCGCCACGCAGAACCCGCTCTCGCTCGTAGCAGACTTTCTCGCAGGTTCCGGTCGCGGCGACGAGGTCTCGATCGTCAGCGTGGGGCAAAGGCGCGTGCTCGATCTCGGCATCGAGATCCCGGATGAAGAACTCAGCTCCGTTGCATCGCGCGGGATCTGGGAGTCCATCTACAACCGGCTTGCCGAGCTTGCGCTCGAGCACCGCTCCACCCTGGTCTTCGTCAACACGCGCACCATGGTCGAGCGCCTGTCGTTCCAGCTCAGCGAGCGCATCGGCACGGAGCATGTCGCGGCCCACCACGGTTCGCTCTCGCGTGCGCTGCGCCTCGAGGCCGAGCGCAAGCTCAAGGCCGGCGAAGTGAAGCTGCTCGTCGCCACCGCATCGCTCGAGTTGGGCATCGACATAGGCGCCATCGACCTGGTGTGCCAGATCAATTCACCACGCGCTATTGCCCCCGCCATGCAGCGCGTCGGCCGCGCTGGCCACTGGCGGGGCGCCACGCCGAAAGGCCGCTTCTTTGTCACCACGCGCGATGATCTGCTCGAGACTGCGGCACTGGTGCAGGCCATGCGCTCCGGGGTGCTCGACCGCCTCGAGATTCCACACGAGCCGCTCGATGTGCTGATGCAGCAGATCGTCGCCTGCTGTGCCGCTGAACCGTGGGAAGAAGAAGCGCTCTTCGCACTCGCCCGGCGTGCGTACCCGTATCGCGAGCTTTCCCGCGAAACCTTCGAGGAACTTCTCTGCCTCGTCAGTGAAGGCATTGCCAGCAGTCGCGGCATCTGGGGCGCGTACGTGCTGCGCGACCGTGTGCATGGCCACCTGCAGGCGCGTCGCGGCGCGCGCATTGCTGCTGTGTCCAACGGCGGCACCATCCCCGACACCGCGATCTTCCAGGTCATCGCCCAGCCCGAGGGCATTCCCATCGCAACACTCGATGAGCACTTCGCCATCGACTCCTCGCCCGGCGACGTGATCCTGCTCGGCAACACCAGCTGGCGCATCACGCTGGTGGAAGCAGCGGGGCGTGTGCTGGTTGAAGACGCGCACGGCCAGCCGCCCAACGTGCCTTTCTGGACCGGCGAAGCCCCGCAGCGCACGCTCGAGCTTTCCACCTTCGTCTGCGCGCTGCGCGAAGCGATCGACACCGGCACACGCGGCGTTCAGCCCGGGTACATCTCGCAGACAGATGCAGAGGTCGCCGCCACCACCGCGTGGCTCATGGAACAGTGCTGCCTCAACGAGAGCGCAGCCGCACAACTGATCGGCTACATCGTCGCGGGCCGTGCCATCCTTGGCGCGGTGCCTACCATGCAGACCATCGTGGCCGAACGCTTCTTCGACGAAGGCGGCGGCATGCAGTTGATCCTGCATGCGCCGTTCGGGGGCCGCATCAACAAGGCCTGGGGCCTCGCCCTGCGCAAGCGCTTCTGCCGTGGCTTCAACTTCGAACTGCAGGCAGCCGCCACTGACAATGGCCTCAACATCTCGCTCGCTGAGCAGCACTCGTTCCCGCTGAGCGACGTCTTCCAGTTCCTCACCGAGCAGACGGTGCAGGAGCTGCTGCAACAGGCCTGCCTGACCTCGCCGATCTTCAAGGCGCGGTGGCGCTGGGACGCTTGCCGTTCTCTGCAACTGTTGCGGTTTCAGAAAGGCAAGAAGGTTGCGCCGCAAGTGATGCGCACCCGTGGCGAAGACCTGCTCGCCAACGTCTTTCCCCAGGTCGCCGCCTGCCAGGAGAACATTGAAGGCGACATCGATATCCCCAACCATCCGCTTGTGCGCGAGGTCATGAAAGACACGCTGCAGGAGGCGATGGATCTTGAAGGTCTCACGCGGGTGCTCGCACAAATCCGCACCGGCGAGATCACTTGTCTTGCCGTGGATACCACCACTCCCTCGCAGTTCGCGCATGAACTGATCAACGCCAACCCTTATGCCTTCCTCGACGACGCAGACCTTGAAGAGCGCCGCACGCGCGCCGTGTCGCTGCGCCGCACTGTGCCCGACAGCGTCTTGGGCGAGGCGGGGCGTCTGTCCCCTGATGCCATCGCAGAAGTGCGAGCGCAGCAGTGGCCCGACATTCGCGACGAGCACGAACTGCACGACCAGTTGCAGCTGCTGATCCTGGTGCCGGAAGAGCTTGTGCTTGACCGCGCAGCCGAATACACGCGCAGCGCGATCCAGGCCTCATCCGACCTGTGGCCCACGCTCTTTGCACGCCTCGTTGCCAGTGCGCGCGCTGCCGTTGCCGTGGTCGAGGGCACGCGCTTCTGGGTCACCGCAGAACGCCTCCCCTGGGTGCGTACCCTGTTTCCCAGCCTGATGCTTGAGCGCGCCCTGCCGGTGGTGGCCGCTGCGGAAGAGCCCGCGGAAGAAGTCCTGCGGCGCTCCGCGCAGGGCTGGTTGACGCTGCTTGGACCCGCCTCGGCGCACGCGCTGGCAGCAATGCTCCATGTGCCTGCTGCCGAGCTCTGGAAGCAACTGCTTCGGCTTGAAGTAGCCGGCACCCTGATGCGCGGCGTCTTCGAGTACCCGCCTGCGCCCGGTGAGCTCATTGCCGACCACGCGGTGGAGTGGTGCGATCGCCGCCTGCTGCAGCGCATCCACAAGCGCACACTCGGTGCCCTGCGCAAGCAGGTCGAACCCGCAACGCCCGCGGTGTACATGCAGTGGCTGCTCGGCTGGCAGCACGTTGCGCCGCAAACCCAGCTTGCCGGGGAGGCGGGCCTTGTCGAAGCACTCCGCGGACTCGAAGGCTTCGAGGCGCCTGCAGTCGAGTGGGAGCGAACCCTGCTGCCCATGCGCGTGGCGAACTACGATCCCCGTTGGCTCGATGCCCTGTGCGGCGCGGGCGTCGTCGGCTGGGGCCGCCTGTCGCCGCATCCCGCATTCTTCGCTGCTGAGAGTGGCGGTCCGCGCCGGGTGATCCCGACCAGCATGGCGCCCATCACGTTCTTCCTGCGCGAAGAAGCGCTGTGGCTCGACGCAGCACTCACTACCGCGCGTGTGCCCGACGAGAACCTTGCCTGCTGCCTGAGCGAGCTTGCCCTGGCAGTGCGCGCCTGCATTGCACAGCGCGGCGCCATGTTCGCTTCGGACCTTCTGCGCGCTTTTGCGGTTCCTTCCGTAGACCTCGACCGTGCACTGTGGGAGTTAGTGGCAGCGGGGTTAGTCACGGCCGACGGCTTCGACAGCCTTCGCCTGTTGATCGATCCGCGCCGCAAGCAACTGCATGCGCCACCGCCTGGGGCCAAGCGCGCGGCCCGTCATGCCGCCGGCCGCTGGAGCCTGCTGTGTGGCGAGCCGGAGCAGCCATGGATTGCAACCACCGGCACTGTCGCTGCCGTCGATCCTGCACGCGCCCGGGGCGCCGCCGCCGAGCGTCACGAGGCGCAGCTCGCCTCTGCCTGCTGCATGTTGCTGCAACGCTATGGCGTGGTGTTCCGCGACGTGCTGGAGCGCGAAGCCAACATACCGAAGTGGCGCGAGCTTCTTCCCATGCTGCGGCGGATGGAAGCACGCGGCGAAGTCCGTGGCGGCCGCTTTCTTTCTGGTTTCTCCGGCGAACAGTTTGCCCTGCCCGAGGCACTGCAGAGTCTCCGCGAGGTGCGGCAGCAGGGCGTGCGGCTCGACCTATCTGTCACAGTAGCTGCAGCAGATCCGCTGAACCTGCTCGGCATTGTCATACCCGGCGAGCGCGTTGCGGCCGTGGCAGGTAAAACGCTCTGCTGGTCGCATGCAACGCTCACCAGCCTCAGCGCGGCGCCCCCAGCCGCCATCAGCGCCCAGGCTTCGCACGACCTCAAGAACGAGCAGGCAGCCTTCTTTGCGCCGGCCACGCCCGAGCACAGGCCCCAGCCATGAGCGACAACGAAGCAGGCGAGCAGGATCCCGACTACTACATGGACGGTCCGTTCTGCGTGTTCACGGCAACCTTCCACCTCAAGCGCGGTTTCTGCTGCGGCTCCGGCTGCCGGCACTGCCCCTACGATGAAGAGGGGCAGCCGCTTCCCGAGGCCTCTCCACAGCGCGACGGGGACTAAGGCGCCGCGGCCTGAGTCGCTGCTCTCCAAAACACACGAGGCAACGCACAGCTCTCGCAAGGTGCCAGCTGCTATCTCTCTATAAGCCCGCACTAATCGGGAGACGGTACATCTGCGTGGTCGACGACCAGCCTCTTGATCTCACCCTGGCCAGGTTCGAGTTTGAGGCCCAGCGTGTTTAACAACCTGAGAAAGGAGCCATGTCTGTCCGCTGCGTGCGCCTCCCAGCTCTCCGGTTCGGCATGGAAGTCAAAGGCTCCGGAAAGGCCGGTCTGATCGATCACGGCACTCTGTACCACGTACGTGCTTGCGTAATCGGCGAGATCCTGCATCGTCATGTTCGATAGTGTCCAGGCATCCGTGAAGCCGATACCACCAACCCCGTTGCGTCCGGACGAATCACCCGACCCGGGTGCCTTGTATGGATGCAGCGCCAGCTGCTTGCCATTGCGCTTCAGGAAGTAGACCTTGCCGATCTCCGTTGTCTCGTGGAGCTTGAGCTGAAATCTATCGGCCAGAAGCGCCCGCACCATCTCACGCATGCGCGGGTCCGCCAGGTCGAACAACGTATGCCGCGTGTCGAGCCCTGTCCGCTGCAAAGCTTCGGGTGGTTTACCCACCACGTTGTACTCGGCAGAGTCCATCCAGCCATGGGTGCCGGCGATCTGCCAGAAGCTCACCCCGTAGGCTGCTGTGATCAACCCCTTCAGGTTGTATCCGTTAAGCCGAACGACCCCGTTCGCGTCGACTTCGGCTCCCACTTGTACGGGTCCGGAACTTCGATCGACCGGCTTGACCGTGGCCACTTCAAACTTCAGCGAAGTGTGCGTCTGCTGGTGATCGACCTGCGCTCCTGTCACAGGAGGCAAACACAATGCAGCCACAAGAGCTGCGCGTACAAGCGGCCATGGCATGTGAGAGCTCCCGGTGCGAAGCAGTCTATGAGCATGTGACCGAGACGGCGCTGAGGCGTCCTCGCGGTCGCCTCAGCATAAATTGCATCCTGTGCATCGGCCATGCAAACTTCTACTTGCCGCCTTTGACCAGCAGGGCCGTGCGTGGGAACGCAAACGTTCCGCCCGCATCGTCGATCACATTCACCTGGCAGGTATACGTGCCATCGCTGAGTGACGCCAGCGGCACGGTGAACGCAAACGCAACGGCATTGCGGCCCGCGATGTTGACGGTGCGTGCTTCCACCAGCGGTGATTCAAACACCTTTTGGTTGCCGCGCAGCAACTCAATGCTGGTCAGCACGTGCATGCTGCCTGCTTCCTTGGCCGCCGGGCTGCTTGCCGCCGCATCGGTCGCCAGCACTTTTGCATACTTGCCCGGGTCATATACTTCGTAAAAGAAGTACACCGACTGGTCGCGCGTAAACACATGCGGCAGGTTCGGAATGTACTGCTGCCCTTCGTACACCAGCGGGTTGTCGATACGGTGTTCCTTGCCGGTCTGCGCAACACGCTGCGAGGCCAGCACCACCGAGCTCATGCGCAGCGGCGCTTTGCTCAGGTCCGGCACGCGCACGTCTGTCTCAAATGAACCAAGCTTGCCGCCTTCGTTCTCGCGCACCACAAACTTCAGGTGGTACGTGCCCGCAGGCAGCGTAAAGCCCGTCGAGTACTCGATGTTCTTGCGCGTCACCTGTTCCGTTTGCGAGATGGCGAGCTTCACCGTGTCGCGCACCTGCTGCAGCACGTGCCCCTTCGCGTCCTTTACGTTGCCGATCACATCCAGCGTGGCCTTGTCGCGATCGCCGCCCTTGTTGAACGGAATCTGCGAGCCTGGCACCAGTAGCGACACCGGCATGTTGTAACGCCCGGTTGCATCGCGGAAGAAGAACGGCTCCAGGTACACCGGCATGTCGCTCTCCGGCAGATCGCTGTTCAACGCTGCTTCCAGGTCGCGCTCCCGCTGCTCGCCATTGGAGTGGCGAAAGTCCGCAGGCGCGTAGTAACCCGGCCGATACGAGATCTTCACATCCGGCCTGTTCACGCGGATCTCGAGCTTGCGATATGCGCCGTCGCGGGCCGTGTTCGTCGAGCGGAAGCCCAGCACGTAATAACTCGCCGTATCGTTCTGCACCTGCTCAAACGCCGGCGCAAAATCATTGTTGTCGAAGAAAGCCTTGCCGCCCGTGTCGCTCGACAGCGTCGCCAGCACCTCCTGCGAGTTGAAGTTCGCATCGAGGTTGTTCTGCAGTGCACCACCGGTGTAAGCAGCATTGCCCCGCAGCGAGCCGGTGCTCGCATCGCCGAGTGGCGAGATCGCCTGCAGCCCGCGCGCATCCACGCTGTAGATGGACAGGTTGTTGCGCACCGCGGCATTGATGGTCGAGCGCAGCGAAGCCTGATTCTCCACGCCGTCTCTCTGCAGTCCGCCTGAGAAGTACAGCAGCGACTTCTTCTGGTTGATCGGCCCAAGCGCACGCGCAATCGCGGCAATCGCGAACAGCTCGCGGTCCGTGTTGATGTCGTTGTACTCACTCTCGTCGGCGGTAAACGCCGTGGTGTCTTCCACCTGGTTGGTGGTGCTGGTCGCGCCGGCTCCAAACCCCTGGTTGCCACCGCCGGAGTAGCTGTTGATCGCGCGGAGCAATAGCTGCTTGTCCGCGGTAAAGTCCTGGTCCAGCGAAAGCGTGTTGCCAAGCGAAACCACCGACACCAGATCCGCATTCTGCATGGACTTGTTCACATAGTCGCGCGCTGCCTGCTGCACGCGCTCCAGGTCATCCGGCTGCAGCGAGGTCGTGTCAAAGAACAGCACAATCAGCCGATGGTCGCGTAACGCCGCGGCCTGCTGCGTTGCGCTCGCGCCCAGCGCGGTCGCAGCGGGCGCACCCGCGCGCCCGCTCAGGGTCGAGGTACCAGGCAGCCGCAGCGCCTGGTCCACATCCTGCGCGTCAAAGGAGACCAGCCGCTGCGGCTTGCCGCCTTCCAGGATCGTGAAATCATCGCGCGTCAACCCGCGCACCGGCGCGCCTGTTTTGCGGTCGCGCACCACCACGTCGGTCAGCACAAGGTCGGTCTGCACTCGCAGCGTAAAGCCGGGCGCCGCGGCAGTGGTGTCACCCTGCGCAAGCAATGGCGCAGGCATTAGTGATACGCCCAGCAGCAGCGCAGCCAGCCAGTGGGATCGTGTGCCGCATACTCTGCTGAAACGCAGCATCCCGCTCATTCCTTGCTTCTCCTCAGGCGTCGTCATGCTCGCTGGCCTCGTCTGTCCACTTAGTATCGAAACCGCGCCAGGAACGTGAACTGCCGCATCGCCGCCGTGCTGGTCACCTGCCCGTATGAGCCGGAGCCAAGCTGTGTGTCCACCCCGGAGTACTGCACCGTATTGAACACATTGTTCGCCGTCGCACGCATCTCGAAGGAGCGCGTCTCGCCAAACGACACGGTTTTCGCGAGTGAACTGTTGACCGAGATCGTGCCCGGTCCTTCGATCGAGTAGCGACTCGCATTTCCATACGTACCGGCAGGCTGTGTAAACGCGGCCGTGTTAAACCACTCATCAACATTGCCTGCGCCTCGCGTGAGCGAGACACCCGGCACCCGGTCGGGTCGCTGCGAGCCCGTGCTGCCGCGCGCCACGTCCGACACCGAGGCTTCGTAACTCGGGGTAAGTGGCGAGCCGCTGCTGATCGAGTACGTGCCCGAAACCGAGATGCCTTCTGTCAGCTTCGCCAGCCGCCCAACGGTAAAGTACGTCTTGTCCGCGCCGAACGGTAGCTCGTACACAAAGTTGCCCGCCACCTTGTTGCGGATGTCGAAGCTCGAGTTCGACTCCTCCGCCAACAGGTTCTGCCAGTTCTGCGCCACCGCGTTGCCCACCCCGCCCACCGAGGTCGCGTTGTCGATCGAGTGCGAGTACGTATACGTCGCCTGCAGGCTCAAACCCTTCTGCAGGCGCTTGCGCAGGCTCACCGCGAGTGAGTTGAAGTTTGAAAACGCAACTGAGTCCTCGTAGTCATACAGCACGCCGCTGAGCGAAGCCGTGGCCGTACGTCCCGGCGCATCCACGATCGAAAGCCGCGTACCCTTGGACCCGCTATAGCCCACGTTCAACTGGATATTGTCAGGCAGCGTCCGCTGCACACTCAGGTTCCACACCTGGATGTACGGCAGCCGGTAGTTCTTGTTCACGGAATAATTGCCTTCGGTCTGCGGCGTTGGAAAACCATCGGCAAGCGTCAGGCTGCCCAGGCTCGTTGTTTCGTTCACCTGCACATCCGCAAACGGCGGCTGAAATGCAAACTGCTGCACAAACTTGTTGTACTGCCCGTTGGCATAGTTAATGCCGTAGCCGCCGCGCACCACGGTGTTCTTCGCGGCACGCCATGCAAAGCCGAGCCGCGGCGAAAAGTCGGTGCGCTTCGGGTTAATCAGTGTGCGGCCATACGCGCCGGTATACGGCCCGATTGAGTTCGGCGTAACCGTCGCTACCGATGCAAAGTTGTTTCCCGGGTCCAGAGTTGCCAGCCGGTCGTTCTTCTCCGCATAGGGCGAAAAGTACTCCCAGCGAACCCCGGCCAGCAGCGTCAGCGAGGGCAGCGCGCGCCAGTCATCCTGCAGATACGCGTCATACACGTTCTCGCGCAGATAGCTTTTCTCGTAGGGCGCCTGCAGGCTGGTCTGCTGCGGCGCACTCAGCAGCAGGTCGGCCAGCGACGAGCCGCTCTGCGGAATCCCGTCCTGCGCCGTATTGCCCACGCCGGTCACCGCGCTGCTGCCGGGCTGCTCGGTAAACAGGCCCGTAAAGGTAAAGCTGCCGGTCGAGAGTACGCCGCTGCTGCCCAGCAGATCCAGGTGCACACGCTTGATGTCCGCACCCCAGCGCACATTGTGCTTCTTGTGCGTCCACGTGCTGCTCTCGGCCAGCCCAAGCGTCTGGTTGATCTGGAACGAAGGCTGCTGCTCAGTAAAACCCGTGAATTGGTTCAGCGTCACATCCGGCAGCCCGAACGACAGCGGGTTCACCGGCTCCCCGCCAAAGATCTGGATCCCCGCCGCGCCCGCAACATCATTCACGTTGGTGAAGTAGTTGCTCACGTTGGTGGAAGCCCGGTTCCACGTCAGCGCGAGGTTGTTGGACAGCCGGCCCTGGCTCAACGTGTAACCCACCTGCACCGACCGGCTGTTGCTCGCGGTCTTGCCACCCAGGTCCGGATACAGGTCGAGGTTGTCGGAAGTGCTGTGCGCGTAGTTGAAGTTCACATTAATGTTCTGCTGCAGCCCCTGTGACATGCCCATGTACTGCCGCACCAGCCCACCCAGCGGCGAGCCTCCGCTTGCGGAACCGAACGAGTGGATAAATCGCAGGCCGATCTGCGTAGTGTTGCTTTCAGCGCTGGTGAGTCGTTGATAGTTGCGCGAGTTGCCCGGCAGGTTGGGCAATGGCAGGTAGTTCAGCAGCGCTGTTGCCTGCGGCGCGACCCGGGTTGTGGGGATCGTGTTGTTCGCAAATGGCAGCCCGGTTGTGGGGTCATAGATCGTGATCGGCACGCCGCTCGTGGTGGTCAGCGCAGAAAAGTCACCCGCGCGCTCAGCCGCGGTCGGCACCGTGCCGTACTGGTCAAACGGGGTGGACGATCGCTGACCGCTCAGCGTGAAAAACAGGAAGTCCTTTTTGTCGTGCTCGATCAGGTGCGGAATATACGGCGTCCCCGCGAACGTCAGCCCGAAGTTGTTGGCGCCGTAGTCCGGCTGGCCGATCTCCTGGCCATTGAGCGCGAAGTCCTTCGCGTTTAAAGCAGAGTTGGACCCATTCCAGAAGAAAGCTCCATGCGGCTGGTTCGGGTTGAAGTGCCGGAACGAGCCGCGAAATCCACCGCCACCGCCTCCTCCTCCAAAACCACCCCCACCCCCGCCAAACCCGCCACCGCCTCCACCAAATCCGCCCCCCGCACCCGCTCCGCCGCCCAGCGAAGGATCATTCTCCGCGCGCTGCCGGACCGCATCGAGGTCGATCCCGGCGAAGCTGTTGCCGCCATTGTTGCCCTGCCCCTGCACGGCTACCGAGTCGGACGAGAAGTCGCTGTTGCCCGTCAGAGAGGGCAGGGAAGTGGTTCCACCGGACCCGCCCGCATCGAGCGAAGCCGCCGCACCCAGCAGTCCCAGCAACTGCGATCCTCCGCCCGCCCCGCCGCCACCATAAGCACGTCGCCCTGCGCCGCCTGCGCCACCCGGGCCGGGCCGCGCACCCAGCGCACCTCGGTCCTCTGCCTGCGCGGGCACCCGCGACAGCAACTGCAGCGCAAAATTCTGCGACACGTCGCGCTTGCTGTCCGCGCCGCTGCCAAAGCGGATCTCGGCCGTGGTTTCCGCGAACGCCGCAAAGTCGGTACGCAGCACGTAGCGCCCGTTTTCAGGCACCGCCAGCCGGAACGAGCCATCCGCTGCCGAAGCCGTGGCATACCGCGTGCCCGTGAGCGTGTTGGTTGCGGTGATGGCCACCCCTGGCAGCGCCGTCGCCCCGGAGGTGACAGTGCCGTGGATGCTCCCGCCCCCTGCTGCTGGCCCCGCCGCCATGCTCTGAGCCGATCCCGACGCGGACCCCGGAACCGTACTTTGGCCGTTTCCTGTCGCACCGGCCGCGCCCGGCGTCGGGGCCTCCGGTTTCACCGGGGCACCCCCGGTTGGCTGCGCGGGTGCGCTGCCAGCCTGCGACCCGCCCGTCGCCTGCGGCAGCGCATGCTTCCAGGGCTGCGCGCACGCCGCGTGCCATGCCAATCCAGACAGCACTGCCGCGACCGTGGTGCGCCGCCTTACCCCGCCAACTCGCCGCTTCCACACTCGCCTCAACCCCACGCTCCTGCCCATTCGGGTACAGCTTTCCTGCTTAAACCTGCTCGTGCGAGCACTGCTGGTGCGAGCACTACTGGTCCTTCAACCGCGACCACTCCCGGATCTCCGCAGCATCCACCACCGTCAACACCTTGGCCGTAAACGCGGTCTTCGTGGAAGTGCCCGTCGCTGTCATGCCGTCACCCACCTGGATGTCAGGCAGCGTGATGCTCTGGTGGCGCTTGCGAAACGACGTGTCCTCATCCACCACCACCGTGTTCACCACTCCATCCGGCCTCTTGATCACCAGCTCCGTTCCATGTTTGGCGGTGACCGTGCCGGCCAGCCAGGTCTTGCCCCATTCCGCGCGCCGCTGGTCCAGCTCGGCCAGCTCCGCCGCGTCCACTACCGCCACAAACACCGCGCCCAGCGTGTGCTTCTTGCTGTCCAGCTCGCCACCCGCCAGCACCGTGTCTCCGGCATGCGCCATGTTGCCCGACACCCCGGCGCCGTTTTTCACGAAGTGCGTGTTGGCGCCGGTCTCCACCTGGTACACCGTGCCGTCATGCACCTTCACAAACACCGAGGACCCGCTGGTACGGGCCACGGTGCCCCGGATCGCCTGCAGCCCGGCAATATCGAAGTTTGAATCCTCCTGCGCCCGCGCGATACACGCGCCGGTGACCACCACAAGCAGCGCAGCCACGCCCCGGCAAAACGCCCCTGGTGCCCATGTCCACCGCCCACAGCTCCTCAACAGATTGCGCATCCCTCCAAACTACTCGTGTGTTGAGACGGGGCGAGTGCTGAAAAGACTCGCTTTCCAAACCATCGCAAGGCATCAACAAACCCACGGCGCGTAATCGCGCATGCCGCAGCCCGGCAACCCAGGCAAACCGCGCCAGAGAATGGATCCCGCGACCCTGCCGGGAATCAAATCCCGCAGTGCCTCCTGGGAGGAGGCAGCAGCGCCGGACCTGTACACCCGGTCTCAAATTAGCCATACTCACAAGGCAACGCCGGGCCCGATCCATGCTGCTAAGTAAGGAGCACCAGCGCCGGCCGCACCAAACGCCGCAAGCCCCTGTGATCTCACACATCGGCCGTGCGAGGAGAAGCAACGATGGCACTCGTCACCAGTGGTTCGGCCTCCTCCGCCGCCGCTTTCGCTTCCCGGCCAGCTCAGTTGCTGGCCCAGCTTTGTACCGTGCGGCAGCAGAGCCTGGCGCTCTGCGAGCCGCTTACTCCGGAAGACATGATGGTGCAGAGCTGCCCCGAGGCCAGTCCCGCCAAGTGGCATCTCGCGCACACGTCCTGGTTCTTCGAAACCTTCCTGCTGCGCGAGTTCCTGCCCGGCTACAAGCCGTTTCATCCGGATTTCCTCTGGCTTTTCAACAGCTACTACAACGCCGTCTCGGCCCAGCCGCAGAAGAAGCTGCGCGCCTCTTTTTCGCGGCCCGGCATCGCCTCCATCCTGGAGTACCGCGCCCACGTCGATGCCGGCCTGCAGGCTTTGTTCTCAAGTGACGCGCCCGAGGAGGCGCAACGCCGCCTCGTGCTCGGCCTGCACCACGAGCAGCAGCATGGCGAGCTGATGCTGACCGATATCAAAAACGCTTTCTGGAGCAATCCGCTGCGGCCCGCCTACCGCGACGGCGCCCTGCCGGAAGCGCACCGCTCCATCCTCCGGCAGCTGGGCAGCCAGAACTGGGTGCCTTTTGCCGAGGGCCTCCGCGCCATCGGCCACACCGGCGATGGCTTTTGCTTTGACAACGAGGAGCCGCGCCACCGTGTCTGGCTCGATGCCTTCGACCTGGCCTCGCGCCCTGTCTCTTCCGCCGAGTACCTCCAGTTCATGGAAGACGGCGGCTATACCCGCTCCGAGCTCTGGCTCTCCGAAGGCTGGGACACCGTGCAGCGCGAGCAGTGGGAAGCGCCGCTATACTGGCACCGCGAGTCCGGCGAGGCCGAGTGGACTGTCTTTACCCTGCGCGGCGAGCAGCCGCTCCGCAACCTGCTGGCCGCGCCCGTCTGCCACATCTCCTACTTCGAGGCCAATGCCTTTGCCCGCTGGGCCGGCATGCAGCTCCCCACCGAGGCGGAATGGGAAGTAGCGGCGGCCGAAAGCCACCTTGCCGCCACGCCCGAAAAGTCGCTGCTGCTCGAAGGCGACTCACTGCATCCCCTGGCTTCGCTGCCCGAAGACGGCAGCGAAGGCGCCCTGCGCGAAATGCTCGGCAATGTCTGGGAGTGGACCGGCAGCGCCTACCTGGGCTATCCCGGCTACGCCGCCCTGCCCGGCGCCCTCGGCGAGTACAACGGCAAGTTCATGAGCAACCAGATGGTGCTGCGCGGCGGATCGGTGGCAACACCGCTCTCGCATATCCGCGCCAGCTACCGAAACTTCTTTCCCCCGCACACACGCTGGCAGTTCTCCGGCGTGCGTCTGGCGCGGCACCAGTGAAAGTTCTCCTACATGGCCTCTGTTGAGACATCGCTCTTCGATCTATCCCCGGCTACGCAGGCAACACAACGCAACACGGTTCTGGGCTCCGAGGTACTGGCGGGCCTGACGCACGACCCAAAGACGCTCAGCCCCTGGCTCTTCTACGACGAGCGGGGCTCCGCGCTGTTTGAGCAGATCACCGACCTGCCCGAGTACTACGTCACACGCACTGAGCGCAGCATCTTCGCCCAGCACGCCCCCGAAATAGTGGCCCGTGCCGCCAGTGGCGAGCGGCTGGCCGTGATCGAGCTCGGCGCGGGCACGGCGTCCAAAACCGGTTTGCTCCTCTCTGCTACCGCCGCGCAGCAGGGCAGCGTCGAGTACTACCCGATCGACGTCTCCGAAAGCGCACTCGTCGAAGCCAAGCGTCATCTCGAACGCACCCTGGCTGACGTGCACGTGCACACCCGCGTGGGCGACTACACCGACGGGCTTGGCCGCATCGATGCACCCGGCATGCGCAGGCTCGTGCTCTACATCGGTTCGTCCATCGGCAACTTCGAACCTGCCGACGCCACCACCCTGCTGCGTGCCGTGCGCGCCGAGCTTTCCCCGGGCGACCAGCTGCTGCTGGGCGCCGACCAGCACAAGGCCGAACCGCTGTTGCTCGCTGCCTACAACGACGCGCAGGGCATCACCGCAGCCTTCAACAGCAACGTGCTGCACCGCATCAATCGTGAGCTTGGCGCCAACTTCGACGTGGATGCCTTCCGGCACGAAGCCCGCTGGAACGCGCCGAAGTCCCGCATCGAAATGCACCTGTGCAGCACGCGCGCGCAAACCGTCCAGATCCCGTCCCTCGGCATCTCCGTGCACTTTGCCGCCGGCGAAACCATTCACACCGAAAGCAGTTACAAATTCACTGATCAGCAGGTGCTTTCCATCCTGCACGAAGCAGGCTTCGCCTTGCGCCAGGAATGGAAGGACGCCCAGGGCTGGTTCGGCGTCTACCTCGCCGAAGCCATCTAGCTGGACGTTCGCCCGCTCCATTCGGGCACCCCGACTAGGCCGGGTGCCCCATATCGCGCGTCTGAGATGTCGGTAGAGCTTCGCTCACCGCGAACGCCCCACCCGCAAAGCTCACAACAGCCCTAACCCCCGCGCGCAGACTCCCCCGGCAGCGCTGGCATCTTTCCACCCACTGCACTGAACCGCGTCCGGGGAAACGCCTCGGGAAACTCCCGCTGAATAAACCCGATCATCGCCTCGCGCACAATGCAGCGCAGGTCGAACTGGTCACTCGCATTGCGCGAACTCAGCAGGCAGCGGATCTCCATCGTCTGCTCCGAAAGATTTGTCACTTGCAGCGCCTTGATCTTGCGATCCCACAGCGGCTGCTCCTCCAGCACGCGAAAGAACTCCTCGCGCAGCGCGTCCACCGGTACCGAGTAATCCACGTACAGAAACGCCGTGCCCATCAGGTCCGCATGCTCACGCGTCCAGTTCTGAAAAGGCTTCTCGATGAAGTACGTGAGTGGCACCACCAGCCGCCGATAATCCCAGATCGCCACCACCACGTACGTCGTCGTGATCTCTTCGATCTTGCCCCACTCACCTTCCACAATCACCACGTCATCCAGTCGGATCGGCTCCGTCAGTGCAATCTGCAGCCCTGCCAGCAGGTTCGACGCGGTGGACTTCGCTGCCGTCGCCAGCACCAGGCTGGCCAGCCCGGCCGAGGCCAGCAGCCCCGCGCCGTAATGCCACAGGCGCGAGTTCTGGAACAGCGACAGGATCAACCCAACGTCGATCACCAGCAGCAGAATGATCGCCATCCTGCGAAGCAATTGCAACTGCGTACGCACCCGGCGCGCCTTGAGGTTGTCCGCAACGCCCACGTCGTAGCGCAGCAGAAACACTTCTTCAAACAGGTACACGCCGGACACCATCACCCAGCCGATCACCAGGAAGAAGATGACCCACAGCACCGTGCGCAGCGTGCCCAGCAGCGGGTCTTCGATCGGAAACAGCGGCAGCACTGCCTGCATCACGGCAAGCAGCGTCACCCACAGGGCAGGCCTGCGGATGCGCTGCGTCACGATGCGCAGCAGCGGCGAGGCTTCCACTTCTTTATGTCGAAAGCGCCCCAGCAGCCTGAAGATGATCGCATGCAGCGCCATCACCAGCGTGATCGCGAAACAGATCACCACCGTCGCCACGATCAACTGCACATGGTGCGGCGTCAGCGAGGCGACATTGGAAACAGCCGGTGCCGCATGCGGGGCTTCCCTCACTGCGAGGGCTCCGCGCGCGCAACCGTGCCGGTCGCGCGCTGGTAGTCGCCGCTCTTGCCGCCGGTCTTGCGCACCAGCTGCAGGTTCTGGATGGTGATGCCCTTGTCGAGCGCCTTGCACATGTCATACACGGTCAGCGCCGCCACCCCAGCGGCCGTGAGCGCTTCCATCTCGACCCCGGTGTTAGCAGTTGTCGCGGCGGTCGCGCGAATCAGCACACCCGCATCCGTGATGCGCGCCTCCACGTCCAGAAACGAAAGCGGGAGCGGGTGGCACATCGGGATCAGCTCGCTGGTGCGTTTGCCCGCCTGGATCCCGGCAAACCGGGCGACCTCCAGCGGATTGCCCTTGGGATTACTCGGCAGCGCAGCCAGCACCGCGGGCGAGAGCACCACAAACGCCTCGGCCTCTGCCTCACGCCGCGTGGCCACCTTCGCGCTTACATCCACCATGCGTGCCGTGCCTTCGGCATCGTAGTGCGACAGCCGTTCGCTGCCGTCCGTCATTTTTGTCGAATCCGCCATGGCACCAGCCTATCCCAGCGCCCGGCAACCACTTTGTTCAGGCGAGCAGCACCGAGACAATTGCGCCCTCCACGAGCACGCCACCCTGCTGCCCCTCGGGTTCCGGCGCCACGGCGAAGCAGTTCGCCTGCGCCGTCGCCGCCAGGTCGCCCGAGCCCTGCCATGCCACTACCTCAACGCTGCCACCCTCGATGGCATGCGTGAGCTGCGCCGGCAAAAAACGCGTGAGCCCCGGCTTGCACTCCAGCCGCCCCCGCAGCCGCGCCTGCACAAACCGCGGCGCGTAGCCACGCTCCCCCGCAAGCGCCGCCAGCACCGGCGCCACAAACAAGGCGAAGCACACAATTGTCGACACCGGGTTTCCCGGCAGCCCAAAGAAGGGAAGCGCCGCCTGCCCGCTGCCCTCCAGCAGGCCGAACACCACCGGCTTGCCCGGCTGAATGCGCGCCCCCGTAAACAGGAAGCGCCCGCCCAGCGCTTCCAGTGCCGGTTCCACCAGGTCGTACTTGCCCATGGACACGCCGCCCGAAAGCACCACGAGGTCGCACGTAGCTGCCGCCGTCCGGATCGCCGCTTCCAGAGCCGCGGCATCGTCCCGCACCGGGGGCGCCAGCACCGGCTCGCCGCCCAAGGCACGCACCTGCGCAGCCAGCGTCCACGAATTGGAGTTGCGGATCTGGTGCGCCAGCGGCTGCTCGCCCAGCTCCACCAGTTCGTCCCCGGTCGAGAGAATCGCCACCCTCGGCCTCCGCCACACCGCAACCTGCGCATAGCCGCACGAGGCAGCCACAGCCACACCGTGCGCAGTAAGCCGTGTGCCTTCCGGCAGCACCACCGCCCCGGCGCTCGCCTCCGCTCCCGCGGGCACCACGTTCTCGCCCGCCTTGATCACGCGACCGGCCTCCAGCGCAATTTCCGTCCCCCGGCGCTCCACGTGCTCGACCATTACGACGCAGTCTGCGAAGGCCGGCACCGGCGCCCCGGTCATGATCTCCACGCAGCCACGCTCCGGCACGGCGCCGCCGGTCCAGCATTCACCCGCGCGCAGCAGCCCCACCACTTCGAGCGGGCCGGCCTGCGCAAACTCCGCCGCCCGGCCCGCGAAGCCATCCCGCGTCGAGCGCGCAAACGGTGGCTGATCCCGGTCGGCGACCAGGTCCTGTGCCAGCACCCGACCCTGCGCCTCCAGCAGGGACAGTTCCTCCCGCCCGCGACTGCCTTGTGCGGCAAGCCGCCCGGCCTGCTCCCGCACGATGGCGGCTGCCTCCTGGTACGGCAATGGTTTTGCAGCAACACTCACTCTGTGCCTCCACAGTGCATAGAAAAAGGGGCGACCGCCGCAGCGGCACGCCCCTCGTTCGGCCTACAACAGCCAGCTACTTCTTGGCCTTGTAGCTCGTCTTTACCGTTTCACCCATACTCGTCAGGATGTTCTTGGCGTCAGCCGCGAACTGCCCATCCGGCGCAAGCTCCAGGTACTTCTGATACGCATCCGAGCAGCCCGGGGGCGCCACGATCTTCTGCGTCTTCGGGTCCACCGTTGCCTTGGCGATCAGCGCCTGCCCCTTCAGGTAGTACGGGATCGGCTTGGTCGGGTCTGCGGCAATCGCCTTGTCCGCTGCCGCCGCCACCGCGTCGCCATTCTGCCCCGAGCGTGACAAAACGATCGTCTCGTTGGTGTAGTACATCCCGGCCTTGGCCGGGTCCACCTTGGCTGCCGCGTCGTATGCTGCCGTCGCATCCGGAATCT
Organism: Acidipila sp. EB88; assembly: GCF_003858395.1. GTDB lineage: Bacteria > Acidobacteriota > Terriglobia > Terriglobales > Acidobacteriaceae > EB88. The sequence goes on from NZ_QWEV01000005.1 coordinate 2,299,283, forward strand.
TGCTCTGCGAGGCCAGCGCCTCACCCAGCCCGTTGTTGGCCGCGCCAATCAGGTCGACGTTCGGCTTGGGCGCTGCGCTCTCGAGCGAGATCACCTTTTGCAGTGAGGTCGTCGCATCCGGGTACTTCTTTTCGCCCAGCTGCGCATTGCCCAGCTCCAGCCAGATCACGCCGGCATCCGGCTTCGCCGCGGCGTCCTTGGTCATCAGCTCGTCCGCCTCGGCATAGTTCTTGGCCTTGATGTCTTCGCGGGCCTTCTGCAGATCGGCATTCAGGGTCTTCACCACCGAGTTGTTCTTGAGTGCCTCGGCATTCTGCTTCTTGACCTCTTCCATCTGCTTGCGCTGTTCCGGCGTCATCTTGGCGATATAGTCGGCGCGGCTCAGATCGAAGTTCTCAGCCTGGTCGGTACCGGCATCGATCTTGATGTTCATCATCTGGTCGATCGGCTTGCCGCCCTGCTGCAGGTCCAGGATGTAGGTGCCCGGCGCGATGCCCGTGCCCTTGTAATCGCCATTGGCGTCGGCAGTAAAGGTGTACTTCGGCGTTTTGCCGTCAGTCGTCACCAGCACCTGCGCGCCGCCGATTGCGGCACCCACCGGGTCTTGAATGTGGCCGTGGATGCTGCCATTGGCCGTGTCGCCCTGCGCAAATGCCGCGGTGAACGGAAGCGTGGCAAGGCTGGCGAAAAGAGCCATTGCCGGGAGTGTGGAACGACGGTTCATTGTTTCCTCTTTCCGGGGCGCGGCAACCGCCCCCTTACCCTGCGCGCCTCGTTGCGCGCCATAGCCCATCTACCGAATTGTTGCGCGCTCGCGCGTGATGTAGGGGATCGGGTCCGGCACACCTGCCTCGGCAAACGCACGCAGACGAAGCACGCAGCTGTCGCACACGCCACAGGCTGCCGATTCCCCTGGTAGCAGGACCACGTTACATGCAGCGGAGCGCCTAGTTCAACTCCGAGCCGGATGATCTCGCGCTTCCTCAGGTGGATGAGCGGCGTCGCAATCTGGATGTTTCCTTCTTTCGTTCCGGTGCGGATCAGTTGCTGAAACGCCTCGTAATACGCCGGCCGGCAGTCCGGGTAACCCGAACTGTCCTGCTCCACCGCACCGATAAACACGGTGCGCGCATCGATGGTTTCCGCCCAGCTCACCGCGGCGCTCAAAAAGTGCGCGTTACGAAATGGCACATACGTCACCGGGATCGCATCGGCGCCAATGTCCGTCTCTGTCGGCGCATCGGGCACCGCGATCGAAGCGTCCGTCAGCGCCGAGCCGCCGATTGCGCGGAACAGGTCCAGCCGCAGGTGCAGAAAACGCGTGATGCCGACAGCCTCTGCCACCGCGCGCGCACTTTCAAGCTCCCGCGCCTCCGTCCGCTGCCCATACGAAAAATGCAGCGCGCAGGCCTCGTAGTCACGCGCCGCCAGTGCCGCGCACACGCATGAGTCCATGCCACCCGACAGTGAAACAATTGCCCGCGGTTTCTCTTCGCTCATGCCGGCACCCCTTCCGCCATTGCCCGCTCGCTCTCCGCGGGCGCGCCAAGCCTCTGCCACCACCCGTCGAACTGCTCCAGTGCCAGGTCGCACTGCATCTGGTGCCGCACCTTCTTGTCGCGCACCTGCTTGCGCACCGCTTCATCAAGCGGAAGCAGGAGGTCAAACGTGATATTCGCGGGTTGAAACGTCTTCGCCTCGGCATGCGTGATGTAGTGCACCAGCGAGCCCAGCGCGGTTCCCCGTGGCGCGGGCTCGGCCATTTGTCCCTTTGCCGCCGCCGCCGCATAAATCCCCGCCAGCAGCCCGGTCGCGATCGACTCCGTATACCCCTCGACTCCCGAAATCTGCCCCGCGAAAAACACGTTCGGGTACGCGCGCAGGTTGAGGTTCTCCGTCAACACGCTTGGCGAGTGGATATACGTGTTGCGATGGATCTGCCCCCAGCGCAGGAACTTCGCATTTTCGAGCCCGGGAATCAGCCGCAGCACCCGCCCCTGGTCGGCATACTTCAAGTGGTTCTGGAACCCCACCAGGTTGTACGAGTCCGCCCGCACATTCTCCTTGCGCAGCTGCACCACGGCCCACGGGTTCGTATCCGTGCGCGGGTCGCGCAGGCCCACCGGCTTCATCGGCCCGAAGCGCAGCGTATCCCGCCCGCGCCGCGCCAGTTCCTCGATCGGGAGGCAGCTCTCGAAGTACGGCAGCTTCTCCCACTCCTTCGTCTCGGCCGGCTCGGCCGCCAGCAGCGCATCCAGGAATCGGTCATACTCCTCGCGGTTCATCGGGCAGTTGATGTAGTCGGCCGACCCCTTGTCCCAGCGCGCCTTCATGTACACGCGGTCCATGTCGATCGTCTCGGCATCCACAATCGGCGAGATCGAGTCGTAAAACGCCAGGTGATCCTTGCCCGTCAGCCGCGCCACCTCGCCCGACAGCGCATCCGAGCACAGCGGCCCGCTCGCTACCACCGTGATCCCGTCTTCCGGATCCAGCGTTGTCACCTCTTCGCGATGCACCGTGATCAGGGGCTCCGCCGCAATCGCCTCGGCAATGTGCCGAGAAAACTCCACCCGGTCTACCGCCAGCGCATGCCCAGCCGGCACGGCCGTCGCGTCGGCCGAGCGCAGCAGCGCCGACCCGGCCCGCCGCATCTCCTGCTTCAGCACCCACGGCGCCGTGCCCGGACTCTCGCTCTTGAGCGAGTTTGAACACACCAGTTCACCAAACTCTGCTGTCTGGTGCGCGGGCGTCTGCCGCACCGGGCGCATCTCGTACAGGTCCACCGCGACGCCCAGCCGTGCCGCCGTCAGCGCAGCCTCTGGTCCAGCCAGTCCACCACCAATCACCCGGATACGCGCACCGCTTCCGATGCCGTTCACAATGTGCCGCCTGTTCCACGTGCGTGTATCACTGCCTGTTGCCTTGAACGTTCGCTCCGGATACGCGCACCGCTTCCGATGCCGCTCACAATGTGCCGCCTGTCCCACGTGCGTGTATCACTGCCTGTTGCCTTGAACGTTCGCTGTCGTTTTCTTCCGGCGTACCCGTCTGCGAACCCGCAGCCCTGGGCATCGCCTGCGCCGCCAGCACGGCCAGTCCGTCCTCGGAGAGTCGCATCCTGCGCCACTCTTCCATGCGCACCGCGCCGATCCGCTCATACACGCGAATCGCCGGCTCGTTCCACGTCAGCACCTGCCAGTCCAGTCGCGCGCACCCCTGCGCCACCGCGACCGACGCCACCTCGGCCAGCAGCGCCGTCCCTACGCCGCGTCCGCGATGCGTTGCCCGCACATACAGGTCTTCCAGGTACAGAGAGTGGCCCTGCCACGTGCTGTAAGTCGGATGGTACAGCGCAAAGCCGCACACAACGCCGGCCTCGTCCTCGGCTACCAGGCAGGTAAAGCGCGGATGCTCCCCCCAGCCATCCCGCAGGAGGTCGGCTTCGCTGATGGCAACAGCCTCGGGCTCGCGCTCGTACACCGCAAGCTCCACAATCATGGCGTGGATCAACGGCGCATCCGCAGGCACAGCCGCTCGAATCACAATGGACGTAGGCACACTCTCAGTATAAAGAGAACAAAACCGCCCACGCGGCTGGCGGCCACTCCGTGGCGGCTCACCTCAGAAACGAAAGGAGTCGCAGCGGCTTGTGTTCTGAACAGGCGACACAAATCCCCCACGACTCCAATATCTTCAAAAAACCACCCCATGACCAACGAGAGGGCCGCCAGCGCCCGCACCACCGCGTGGCGCGTAGCGCCTTTGCCAGCCCGGCCAGGGCCTAGTAGAGACCGCCGCCTACTTTGAGCAGTTCGCCGGTGACCCACTTCGAGTCATCCGAGGCCAGGAACACGGCTACCGGCGTAATGTCGTCCGGTTGCCCAACGCGCCCGAGCGGCGTCGTCTTGATGGTGCTTTCCTCGAACTCCGTGCCGGCAATCCCGCTTGCCTGTGTGCCTTCCGTGATCACCAGCCCCGGGTTCAGAGCGTTCACGCGGATCTTCTTCGGTCCGAGTTCCTTGGCCAGCACGCCGGTGATTGCATCCACCGCGCCCTTGGTGCCCGTGTACACCGCGGAGTTCGGCGGCTTAATGTCGCTCACCACGGAGCCGATGTTAATAATCGATCCGCCGTTCTCGCCGAAGTGCTTCGCTGCCGCCTGCGACGCCAGCAGCAATCCAAGCACGTTGATGTTGAAGTGCCGGTGAAAGCTGTCTTCCGTGATCGTCTCGAGCGGCGAGAACGCATACACGCCGGCATTGTTGACCAGGATATTGGCCGGGCCGAACGTCTTCTCGGTCTCCGCAAACACCCGCTCCACGTCCGCAGCCTTCTCCACATTGCCCTGCACCGCCACCGCCTTGCCACCTTTTTCGGTGATGATCCTGACCACCTTGTCCGCGCCCTCGCGGCTCGAGGCGTAGTTCACCACCACCGCCGCGCCTTCCGCGGCCAGGCCCACTGCAATGCCTGCGCCAATGCCCTTGGAAGCGCCCGTCACCACGGCTACCTTGCCCGTTAGCTTGCCCATTCTGCTCTCCTCCTTGCTGCCTGGTTTCACTGCCTGCTTAGCTTCGAAAACAGATACGCGAAGCAGGGGAGACGACTCACTTCGCGACGAAGTTTTAACACTCAGAAAAGCTCTAGGCAACAGCACAACGAGCAGACAAAAGACGGGCCGATGGACTCGCCTTTTATCAGGGCGCGACGCGTCTCGTTCGGCAGATCTTAGTAAGCGCCGCCGCCGACCTTGAGCAGGTCGCCCGTGATCCACTTCGAATCGTCCGAGGCAAGAAACACCGCGGCCGGCGTAATGTCGTCCGGCAGGCCCACGCGGCCAAGCGGCGTGTTCTTCACGATCTCGCCCTCAAAGTCGCTGCCGATCACGCCGCCGGTCTGCGTGCCCTCCGTGACCACCAGCCCCGGGTTCAGCGAGTTCACGCGAATCTTCTTCGGGCCGAGCTCCTTGGCGAGCACAGCCGTGATCGCATCCACCGCGCCCTTGGTGGCCGTGTAGATCGAGGAGTTTGCTGGGGTCGTGTCGCTGATGATCGAGCCCACGTTGATGATCGAGCCGCCGTTCTCACCAAAATGCTTTGCCGCCGCCTGCGAAGCCAGCAGCAATCCCAGCACGTTGATGTTGAAGTGGCGGTGGAACTCCGCTTCGGTAATTCCCTCAAGCGGCGAGAACGCGTACACGCCGGCATTGTTCACCAGGATGTTTGCCGGTCCGAATGCCTTCTCCGTCTCCGCAAACAAGCGCTCCACGTCCCCCAGCTTGTCGACACTGCCCTGGACCGCGATTGCCTTGCCACCCTTGTCGGTGATCGCCTTGACGACCTTGTCGGCGCCCTCGCGGCTCGAGGCATAATTCACCACAACCGACGCACCCTCGGCTGCAAATCCCTCGGCAATGCCTGCGCCGATACCCTTGGAAGCACCCGTAACCACTGCTACCTTGCCCGTAAGCTTGCCCATTGTGTTTCTCCTCGTCCTGCTGCGTTTCTTCAATGCTTTGACAACCATCGAATAGATACGCGAAGAGTGGCCGAGGATTCACTTCGTGAGCAGCGAACACAGGTTAGTTCGGCAAGTGCGGCACAGCAGAAGAACTCAAAGCAAGTCGCGGTGCAGCGTGCCCGTGTACGACTCCACCACGTCGCGGCACAGTTCGTAGCTCACGGAACGGCCTTCGCGCGACTCCGACACCAGCCCTGCCAGGCGCAGCTCCCGCATGTGGTGCGAGAGCGTCGCCGGGCTGATCTCCAGGCAATCGCGCATGGAAGCACACGGGGTGCACGGCCCAGTCTGGCAGGCCATCTGTTTCAAAATGGAGTAGCGGCGAGGGTCAGCCAGGGCACGCGCGATCAGCAACATCTGTTTCTCGTCGAGTGTGTTCGCAGGACGCGTGCGCTCTGGCTCGTCTGCCATCTACTTGTCCTTCTCTTCCGCATTGCGCGCCTTTACCTTGAACCAGATCGGCGAACCCTCAAAGCCGAACGCCTCGCGAATCTGGTTGGTCAAGAACCGCTGGTACGAAAAGTGCAATTCAACGTCCCGGTTGGTGAACAGGATGAACGTCGGCGGCGCCACGCCGGCCTGCGTCATGTAGAAGATCCGCAGCCGCTTGTTCATCGGCACGGTGGCACGCTCAAAGTCCACCTTGTCGAGGAAGCGATTCATCTGCCCGGTGGTAACGCGCTTGCGCCGCTCCGAGGCCACGCGCTCGATCGTCTCCAGCACCCGCTGCATGCCCTTGCCTTCAGACGCCGAGATAAACACCAGCGGCGCATACTCCAGGTACTTCAGCGTGTCGCGCACCTGCTGCTCGTATACCTTGCGGTCCGCATGCGGCTTGCCGTCGGTGCGCGCCGTGGTCAGCAGGTCCCACTTGTTCACCACGATGATCACCGATCGCCCGGACTCGTGCGCGTAGCCGCCGATCGTCGCGTCCGCGGCCGTCACGCCCTGCTCCGCGTCAATCACCAGCAGCGACACATCGGCCGCCTCGAGGTGGCGCCGCGCCATGATCACCGAGAGCTTCTCGGCCAGCAAGTTGGTCTTGCCCTTGCGCCGAATCCCCGCGGTGTCGATGATGCGGATCTTTTTGCCGTTGTGCTCGATCACCTCATCGACCGCGTCGCGCGTCGTCCCGGCGATCGGCGACACAATCGCGCGCTCTTCGCCGGTCAGCGCATTCAGCATGGTGGACTTGCCCACGTTGGGCCGCCCGATAATCGCCACCCGCGTCTCGCGCTGCTCGTACTCGCCATGCGTACGCTGCAGCTTGGGGATCCCGGCGTCATCTTCCGCGCCTTCTTCCTCGTCCTCGTCCACAACCGGGAACTCCGGCTCAGGCGCGAGCGGCGCATGCGGCAACACCTTGAACACTTCTTCCAGCAGGTCGCCGATGCCGTGGCCATGCTCCGACGAGACCGCCGTCAGGTTCGGAATGCCCAGCTGCCGCATGTTCTCGGCCGCCGCATCCTGCTGCTGCGAGTCGATCTTGTTCACCGCCAGGAACATCGGCTTATTCAGCCGCCGCAGCAACTGCGCCAGGTCCATGTCCGGCGAGGCCAGCTCGGTGCGGCCGTCCACCACCATGATGATCGCCGATGCTTCTTCAAAGGCGGTTCGCGCCTGCGTAAAGATCTCGCTCGGGATCAGCGCCTCGTCGTCCGGCACAATGCCGCCCGTGTCGACCAGCCGCGCCACACGCCCGGCCCAGTGCACCTCGCCGTAAATGCGGTCGCGTGTAATGCCCGGCTCATCGCCCACAATCGAGCGGCGTGTGCCCGTAAGGCGGTTAAACAGGGTGGACTTGCCCACGTTGGGGCGGCCGCAGATCACGATCAGGGGCATGCCCAGGGCTTCGTCGGTGTGGGGCAGCGGATTGGGGCGGCGGTGCTGTTTTTTTGGACTCATGATGTGTGCTTCACGGCGGCCCGCTGCGAATCGCTCGCTGCTGGACTCTCACGCGTGACTCTGGTGCCTCCGGCCCGTGCGCAGTGGAGGCGAAGAACGGGCAAAGCTCTATTATAGGAAGAGTCTGCCCAAAACAACCTATCGTGCCTGAAACTCCCACTAAAAAGCTGCCGACCCTGCACAGCTTCTTCTCGCCCGGCGGCGTTCTGGCGCAGTCCGCGCTCCCCTACGAGTTCCGCCGCGGCCAGCTCGAGCTCGCGCACGCGGTCGAAGAAGCTATCGAGCAGAAGCGCCACCTCATCGCGGAGGCAGGTACCGGCACCGGCAAAACCCTCGCCTACCTCCTGCCGGCGCTGCGCTCTGGCAAGCGCGTCATCGTCTCCACCGGCACCAAGAACCTCCAGGAACAGCTCTTCTTCAAAGACATTCCGTTCCTCGAGTCTCTTCTCGGCCCGCTCAAGACCTGCTACATGAAGGGCCGCGCCAACTATCTCTGCCGCCGCAAGCTGTACGCGCTTGAGCACGAGCCCATCCTTAGCGGTCTGCAGGAGATCCAGCAGTTCCACGCCATCCGGCAGTGGGAGAAGACCACCGAGACCGGCGACCGCGCCGAGGTCGACGCCCTGCCTGAACAAAGCCCGCTCTGGACCAAGCTCGACGCCCGCTCCGAAACCTGCCTCGGCCAGACCTGCCCGGACTTCGAACGCTGCTTCATCACGGAAATGCGTCGCAAAGCCTCCGAGAGCGACCTCATCATCGTCAATCACCACCTCTTCTTCGCCGACCTCGCCATTAAGCAGCAGGTCGCCAACGCGCCCGACGCCGGCATCCTTCCCGAGGCAGACGTGGTGATCTTCGACGAGGCGCACGAACTCGAGGACGTCGCCTCCGCCTACTTCGGTCTGCAGCTTTCCAATATCCGCTTTGAAGAGCTCGCCCGCGATCTCGACCTGATGCTGCGCGCCAAGCATGCCATCTCGCACGGCCCCAAGGTCGCCGCCGAGGTCTTGCGCGAGCGCTCCCGCATGTTCTTCGCCGCGCTGCCCATCGGCGGCGAAGGCCGCGCGCAGTTCTCCGACCGCGAAGAGTTCCTGGAAGAACACGGCGAGCTCTACCTCGGCATGCTCAACGCGCTCAACCTGCTTGAAGGCGAACTCGAACGCATGCGCAACGTCGAGGAAGCCCCGGGCCTCAAGCGCCGCACCAACGAGCTGCACGACCGCCTCAAGTTCCTCATGGAAGCCGAAGACAAGAACACCGTCTTCTGGCTCGAACGGCGCGGCGGGGGCCGGGGCAGGGAAGCAAGCTACAACACCTTTCTTCAGGCCACGCCCATCGATGTCTCCGGCCTGCTCGGCTCCGTGCTCTTTGAAGCCTTCCCCACCGTAGTGCTCGCCTCCGCCACGCTCACGGTGCAGGGCAAGTTCGAGCATCTGCGCACCCGCCTCGGCCTCGAGCACGCGAAGGAGTTGATCGTCCCTTCGCACTTCCGCTACGCCGAGCAGGCGCTGCTCTACCTGCCGCCCACCATGCCTGACCCGCGTGACCCCGGCTTTACCGACGAGGCCGTGCGCACCATCAAGCGCGTGCTCGAGGCCACCCAGGGCCGCGCCTTCTGTCTCTTCACGAGCTACGCGCAAATGCGCTCCGTCTACGACCGCCTGCTCGCCGAGGTCGGCTGGCCGCTGCTGCTGCAGGGCACCGCGCCGCGCAAGGCGCTCATCGAGGAGTTTCGCCAGACCCCCAACGCCGTGCTGTTCGGCACCTCGAGCTTCTGGCAGGGCATCGACGTGCAGGGCGAAGCACTGAGTTGCGTCATCATCGACCGGCTGCCCTTCGCCGTGCCGTCCGATCCCGTCGTGCAGGCCCGCACCCGCGCCATCGAGGCCGCGGGCGGCAAGCCCTTCTTCGACTACCAGATCCCCTCCGCCGTGATCACGCTCAAGCAGGGCTTTGGCCGCCTCATCCGCTCGCTCGATGACCGCGGCGTGCTGGTTCTGCTCGACCCGCGCATCCGCCGCAAGCAGTACGGCGCCGCCTTCCTCGAGAGCCTCCCTGCCTACCGCATCACCGCCGACATCGCCGAGGTCGAAAGCTTCTTCGCCACCCCGGCACCCGCGAAGTAGCAAGCTTCCCGGCACCTGCGTGTGCGCACATCAGCGATCCCGCGGCCGCGGCCTGGCAATTCCTGCGACCGGCGGCAGTCCGCCCGAATCAGACAGCAGAATCGCGAGGCAACATCTATGACCGAAACTCCGGCAATTCCTTTCACCGCGCACCATTTCGTTGAGGCAGACGGCGTACGCGTCTTCTACCGCGAATCAGGCCCGGCCGACGCCCCCGTGGTGCTCCTGCTGCACGGCTTTCCTGCGTCGTCCTTCCAGTACCGGGAACTCATCCCTCGTCTCGCCCATCGCTACCGCGTCATCGCTCCCGACCTGCCCGGTTTCGGCTTCACCGAGGTTCCTGCCGAGCGTGACTACCACTACACGTTCAACGCCCTGGCAATGACGATCCACGCATTCACCGAGGCGCTCGGCCTTGCCCGCTATGCCCTGTATGTCTTCGACTACGGCGCCCCCACCGGCTGGCGACTCGCCCTGATGGCCCCCGAGCGCGTGGCCGCCATCGTCTCGCAGAACGGCAACGCGTACGAAGAAGGACTCGGCGACGCATGGCAGCCGATCCAGCGCTACTGGCGCGAACCCACGCTCGAGCACCGCAACGCCATCCGCGGCGCGCTCACCGCCGAAGGCATTCGCCGCGAGTACGCCGTCGGCATCCAGCACCCGGAGCTGATCAAGCCCGAAGGCTACACGCTCGACGCTGCCCTGCTCGCCCGTCCCGGCAACGTCGACATCCAGCTCGACCTCTTCCTCGACTACGCCGACAACGTCAGGCGCTACCCGGAGTTCCAGCAGTACTTCCGCAGCGCGCAGCCACCGCTGCTGGCCATCTGGGGCGAGCACGACCCGTACTTCATCCCCGCCGGCGCCAGAGCTTTCCAGCGCGACCTCCCCGAGGCGACCGTCACCTTCCTCCCCACCGGACACTTCGCACTCGAAACGCACCTCGAAGAGATCGCCGGCGCGATGCTGGGTTTTCTGGCTCAACACCTGACCTAGAGCTGCACTGCGGCCGCGCAAATGGAAGCTGATGTTCGCAGTTCGCGGCTCGGCCGCCTGCTCCTCCGCACAGAGGCGCCGCTCCTGCTCAGCCACCACGGGTACAAGCAGTGCCTCTCGATCTGGCAAGCGCAGGCGCGCCTCTTTGAGCGACCCACACACCCGCTCGAATCCCCACTCTTTTCACCGCGCGTTCATCGGCAACAGCACCGGGCACACCTATGCTCGGGGACGTTTGCACAAGTCCTCACGAGTCGCCCCGGAGCCCGCCATGAACGTGTCCGCCGTACGCCGCACCCTTGTCGCCGCCTGCCTCACCACCTGCGCCGCAATGCCACTCCACGCCCAGACCCTCGCCTCTTTTGCCACCATCCCCGGCGAAACGCCCGATCTTTCCCCGCTCAACGGCGCCACGGCCGGCGCCAACACCAACCGCCTCGGCGGCTTCTTTTCCGATCTCTACTACGACCGCTTTGAAGATGTGTTCTACGGCGTTGCCGACCGCGGCCCGGGCGGCGGCACCATCGCATATGACACGCGCGTGCAGAAGTTCAAGCTGACCATCGACCCCAACACCGGCGCGGCCGGCAACTTCCAGCTCCTCGACACCATCCAGTTCACCATTCCGGCTGGCGTCACCTTCAACGGCATCACGGGTCCCGCGCACTTCAACGGCATCGATCCCACCACTGACCCGCTCAACGGCACCCGCACCAATCTCGGCCGCTCCCACGATCCCGAAGGCTTTGTCGTCGCGCCCTCCGGCCACTTCTACGTGTCTGACGAGTACGGCCCGTCCATCTTCGAGTTCCGCGCCGACGGCACCTTTGTTCGCGCGTTCACGCAGCCCAAGAACGTGCTGCCCACGCTCAACGGCCAGCCCGATTACTCCGCCATCGACCTCGTCACCGCCGGCCGTGTCGCCAACCGTGGCTATGAAGCCCTGGCCATCAGCCCCGACGGCAACACCCTCTACGCCATGCTGCAGGACCCCATGGCGCAGGAGGGCAGCTGCCCCAACGGCTGCACGCAGCCCGGCCTGTACAGCCGCAACCTCCGCATCGTCCGCTTCGACGTCCCCTCCGGCACCAGCAACGCGCAATTTCTCTATCCGCTCGAGTCCATCAGCACCATCAATGAGCGCGTGCCCAACTCGCCATTCACCGCCGCGCAGCAGGGCGCTAGCATCGGCGTCAGTTCCATGACCATGCTCGACAACCACCGCATCGCGGTCGACGAGCGCGACAACCGCGGCCTCGGCGTGGGCGACCCGCTCGGCGCCGCCACCGTCTCGACCAAGCGCGTGTACCTCATCGACCTCGACGGCGCCACTGACATCTCGGGCATCTCGCTTGCCGGCACCAACACCCCGCCTGCGGGCGTGCAGCCCGTCAGCAAGTCCCTCTACCTCGACGTGGCCGCAACGCTGGTCTCCGCCGGCATCAAGGTGCCCGAGAAGATCGAAGGCCTCACCATCGGCCCGAAGCTGAACGACGGTACCTACGCCGTGATCCTCGGCACCGACAACGACTTCAGCGTCACCCAGAACGCCTCCGGCGCGCAGTTCGACGTGTGCACCGACCTCACCGGCAACACCTCGCAGGTCACGCTCGATGCCGGCTGCCCCACCGGCCAGCACCTCATCCCCACCTTCTACATGTCCTTCAAAACTGGCGTCGGTCAGTACACGCAGCCCGATCCCATCGAGCAGCTCGGCCTCGCCGTCCTCGGGCTCGACCTGCCCGCCTACGCCACCGCCGCCCTGGGCTACCCGCTCTACGTCGCCGAAACCCAGCAGTCCACCAGCCAGCCCACCGCCTGCCAGTTCCTGGGCTACTTTGGCGACGAGGTGCAGCTCGCGGGCCAGTACGGGCTTGAAGGCACAACCGTCACCCGCCTCGCCGCCGGCACCGGCGTGGCCACCCGCTCGCTGAGCTGCGGCGCCGCGCAGTAAGCCCACCGCGACGCAACCCGCGATGCCCGACCCCTGCCCACCTATAATGGACGGGAGTTGGGCGTTGCTGCCCTCCGATGCATCATCGAAAGGGCACGACCTTTATGTTTGAAGTCACCGTCGACGCGGGATTCTCCTCCGGCCACTACCTGCGCAACTACCACGGCAAGTGCGAAAATCCCCACGGCCACAACTACAAGGTGCGCGTCACCCTGCACGGCAAAGAGCTTGACCACTCCGGCCTTCTGCTCGATTTCAAAGAGCTCAAGAACGTGCTGCGCCCTGTCGTCGAGTACCTCGATCACCGCATGATCAACGAGCTCGTGCCCTTCGACACCATTAATCCCTCGGCCGAAAATCTCGCCAAGTACTTCTTCGACGAGACCAGCAAGCACATCAGCGGGCTCACCGGCGGCCGTGTCCAGGTCAAGGACTGCACCATCTACGAAACCGACACCTCCGCCGCGACCTACTACGCGTAGCCGCGTGCCAAGCGGTTCAGCCGCCATGCCGTAGCACCCTGAGCAAAAACCATGTTCCTGATCGAAACCTACAAGTCCGTCCAGGGCGAATCGAGCTTCGCCGGCGTCCCCTGCATCTTTGTGCGGCTCGCCGGCTGCAACCTGCGCTGCTCCTGGTGCGACTCCGAGTACACCTTCACCGGCGGCTACAAGCAGTCTGCCGACGAAGTGATCGCCGCCGTCGAGGCCCTCGCGCCCGTGCGCCTCGTCGAGTTCACCGGCGGCGAGCCGCTGCTGCAGGCGCGCGAACTCATCCCCGTTATGGAACGCCTGCTGGCCGACGGCTACCAGCTCATGATCGAGACCAGCGGCGAACGCCCCCTGTCCGACGTGCCCCCGGCCGTCCACAAGATCGTCGACGTCAAGTGCCCGGCCTCCGGCGAGTGCGGTCGCTTCCGCCTCGACAACCTCGACACGCTTACCGCGCGCGACGAGGCGAAGTTCGTGATCAGCGACCGCGCCGACTACGAGTTCGCCCGCGACTTCACGCTGGAGCACAGCCTCCACACCCGCGCCGGCCACGTGCTGTTTTCCCCCGCCTTCAAGAAAGCTCCGAGCCTCGAGCGCTCCACCGCCAACTGCGCCCTGGACCCGCGCCAGCTCGTCGACTGGATGCTCGCCGACGCCGTGCCCGCTCGCCTCAGCCTTCAGATCCACAAGTACATCTGGGAACCGCAGAAAAAGGGCGTCTAGCTCCTGCCGGCTCAACACCGACGAAAACCGGGTGCCCCATGTCTCGCTTCCGAGACGTGGGAACCACCCAGGCCCGCACCTCGAACCCCACGAACCACCCGCCACGAAGTGGCCGCCAGCCGCGCAGGCGGTCTGGCTCTTACCCCGTCCTAAGCCGTTCGCTCTTACTGCGGCGCCTTGGCAAGGTAAGCATCCAGCGGCACCTCAAACGCGTACATCTCCTTGCCACTGCTGTCCCGCACCTGCCGGAACACCAGCTTCGCCCCGTTTAGCGGATGCTGCCCCAGCCCCTGCACGTCATAAAACAGAAAACCAGCCCGCGTTGTGTGCGGTTCCACCGCCAGTGCCGAGTACTCATGCTCCGAAAAATCCGCTTCCACCTTGGAATCGGCAGCCTTGCCCTGCTTGTGTATCTTCAACGGCCCGATCGGGATCGTCGTGCCCCGCCGCGCGGCGCCCTCTACCCGGCGCTCGACATCCTCCGGCTCCGCCGCGTTGATCTTGCCACTCTCCGCGGGCAGCAGCAGGATGCGCACATCGTTGAGCGAGATCGGCAGCGCCGTGTCGTTGGTCACCACGATGCGGATCGGGATGAAGTTGTACTTCAGGTAGTCCACCCGGAACACGTCCTCTTTGGGCAGCCGGTCGTACGGATCCGCGGCAATCGTGATGCCTTCCTGCGTGGCATGCGCGGCGTACTGCCCGGCACTCGTGGCGGGATCGATCTTCTTCTCGGCGAGCGCGGGCAGCGTGGCGGCGAGCAGGGCACAGGTAGCAAATCGGCGAAGCATGGCAGGGCGACCTCGAAGCAAAAAGAGTGAACGCAGCAAAGCACGGCAGGGAAGAGCCGCAGTCCCGGCAGTTTGGGGATGAGTCCTGACCGTAGTCCTGACCATTATGATCGGACGAGACTCCAGCGTGAACAGAACTCCCCCACCGCGCCTTTTACCATCGGTAACTACCCCGCTGCTCACGCTTTACAGCGCGGCGCTCGTGCTTGCGCTCGCAGCCACGGCGCCCTGGTGGCTCCGCGAGCTGCGCCCCGCCGGCAAGTACCGCGAGGGCTTTGCCGAACGCTTGGGCCGCATCCCGCGCCGCCGCCTCCATGCGCCCGCGGCCGGTGAAGTCACGCTCTGGATCCACGCTGTGTCCGTCGGGGAAGTGCTCGCCGCCGTCCCTCTCGTCGCCGCCCTGCGCTCCGCGCTGCCCCACGCCCGCTGCTACGTCTCCACCACCACCCGCACCGGCCAGCAGATCGCCCGCGCCCGCTTCGGCGCCGACTCCGTCTTTTACTACCCTGCGGACTTCGCGTTTGCCGTCCGCGCCTGGCTCCGCTTCCTGCGCCCCTCGCTCGTGGTGCTGGTCGAGAGCGAGTTCTGGCCACGCTTCCTCATCGAAGCCGCGCGCACCGGCGTCCCCGTCGCCGTGATCAACGCCCGCATCTCCGACCGCTCCTGGCCGCGCTACCAGCGCCTTGCGGCCCTGTGGCGCCCGCTGCTCGGCACCCTGTCCCTGGTACTTGCCCAGTCTGACCGGGACGCCCAGCGCCTGCGCGCACTCGGAGCCCCGGCGGCCTCCGCTATCGGGAACCTCAAGTACGACCTGCCGCCGCCACTTCCCACGCCGCTGCTCGATCAGCTCCGCCAGGCCATCCAGGCCGGCGCGCCGGTGCTGGTCTGCGGCTCCACGCTCGCCGGCGAAGAAGCCCTGCTGCTGCCCCTGCTCCCTGAACACACCGTGACCCTGCTTGCCCCACGCCACCCGGAGCGCTTCGACGAAGTCGCCGCCCTGCTCCAAGCTTCTGGCCGGCCTTGGTCGCCACTCTCCCTCTGGCGCCGCGACCCGCAGCCCATCGCTCCCGGCACCCTCCTGCTGCTCGACTCCGTCGGTGAACTCGCCCCGCTCTACGCCCTGGCCCAGGTCGCCATCGTCGGCGGCGGCTTTCTCCACGCGGGCGGCCACAACCCGCTCGAGCCCGCGTCCCTGGGCAAGCCGGTCGTCATCGGCACCGGCTACGCCAACTTCCTCGAGATCGTCACGACCCTGCGCGCCGCCGACGCCATCCGCATCGCCGGCCTGCCGGAGATCCAACAGACCATCGCGCACCTGCTCGCCGACCCCGCGCAGGCCGCCGCCCTTGGCGAGCGCGCCCGCGCCGTGTGCGCCGCGTCCTCCGGCGCTACCAGCCGCGTCCTGTCTGCGCTGCTGCCCCTCCTGCAGCCACAACCAGCCCTCGGAACCGGCGCATGACGCGCCCCATGGCGTCACCCTGGTCGCCGTGGATGCTGCCCCTGCAGCTGCCCTATGCCCTGGCCATTTCCGCGAAGAACCACGCCTATGCTCGCGGCTGGCTCCAGCCCAAGGCGCTCACGCGACCCGTGGTCAGCATCGGCAATCTTTCCATAGGCGGCGCCGGCAAAACCCCCATCGTGATTGCTCTCGCCGAGCTCCTGCACCAGCAAGGCATCGCGGTGGACGTGCTTTCGCGCGGGTACGGTCGTCGCTCCTCCGCCGCTGTCGAGCGGGTCCAGCTCTCCGGCTCCGCCGCCCGCTTCGGCGATGAGCCTCTGCTGATCGCGCAGGCCACCGGCGCGCCCGTGTACGTAGGCGCCTCCCGCTACGCCGCTGGCCTGCTCGCCGAGCAGGAACAGGCCGCCCGTCCACCAGCCCAACCGGCTTCACACCCGGCCGCCATCCACCTGCTCGACGACGGCTTCCAGCACCGCCGGCTTCAGCGCGCCGTCGACATCATCGTGATCCACCCGTCCGACCTGTACAGCCGCCTGCTCCCCATTGGCCGCCTGCGCGAACCCGTCCGCTCCCTCCATCGCGCACACATCCTGGTGCTGCGCGAAGAGGACCAGCACAGCGAGCACCTGCTGCGCTCCGCCGGCTTCAACCAGCCCATCTGGCGCGTCCGCCGCAGCCTCACCATTCCCGCAAGCCTCGATCGCAGCCGGCCCGTCACCGCCTTCTGCGGCATCGCCCATCCTGAGGAGTTCTTCCGCTCCCTCCGCGCGCAGGGCATCGTCCTCGCCCGCACCTTCCGCTTCCGCGACCATCACCGCTTCCGACCCTCGGAGCTGGCGCGGCTCGCCCGGGCATCCTCCGGTCATGCTGCGCTGCTCACCACCGAGAAGGACCTGGTCCGGCTCAGCACCGGCGCCCGCGCCATCCTCGAACGGCTTGACCCACGCACCGGATCCCCCGTGCCGCCACTGCTGGCCGTGCCGCTGCGCGCCGAGATCCTCGACCCGTCCGCTGCCGCCACCACGCTGCTGCGCCTGCTCGGGCCGCCGCAGGCCTGCCCGTAAGCCCTGCCCGCAACCTTGCCGTCCCCGCCGCAACCATTCCACCGGCTCCGCGTATGCGAAACTAACTTTTGCGACAAGATACCCAGCCGCGCATTCTGATCGTCCGCCTTGGCGCCATGGGTGACATTCTCCATGCCCTGCCGGCTGTTACCGCGCTGCGTGCCGCGCACCCCGGCCTCTCGATTGACTGGGCCGTCGAGCCCCGCTGGCGCGCCCTGCTCGCCGCCGACTCCGCTGGTCCTGATGTCGCGCTCAGCCCCGCCCAGCCCCTGGTCGACCACATCCATCTCGTCCCGGCCAAGGAGTGGTCCCGCCGGCCCCTGCACCCGGCCACCGCGCTGTCCATCCTGCGCACCCGCTCGGCCATGCGCGCCGGCCACTACGACGCCACGCTCGACCTCCAGGGCGCCATCCGCTCCGCCGTGATCGCCTGCTGGGCCCACGCCCCCCGCCTGCTCGGTGAGGCCGAGCCCCGCGAGCCCTTTGCCCGCTACCTGTTCAAGGAGCGCATCCCCTCCCGCGGCATCCACGTCATCGAGCAGTCCGCCGACGTCGTCCGCGCCCTGTTCGGCGACCCACTGCCGCTCGCTTTGCCCCTGCTGCCGCACGACGCCATTGCAGCGCGCTGGTGCTCCGAGCAGGGCGTCCCCGCCGACTTCCCGCTCTCCATCCTGCTGCACCCCGGTGCCGGCTGGGGCGCCAAGCGCTGGCCGGCGGACCGCTACGCCCGCGCTGCCGCCCTGGTTGCCGAGCACAGTGGCGCACGGGTCGTGATCAACGCCGCGCCCGGCGAGCTCGGCCTAGCGGAGGCGCTTGCCCGCGAGCTCCACACCCTTGGCGTCGAGCCGCTGCTGCTCGCGCCCACCGTCGGCCAGCTCATCGAGCTCACGCGGCGCGTCACCCTCGCCATCGGCGGCGATACCGGTCCGCTGCACCTCGCTGCGGCGCTCGGCAAGCCTACCGTCGGCATCTTCGGACCCACAGATCCGGCGCGCAATGGGCCCTTTCACGCCCACTTCCGCGTGCTGCGCGACCCGGGGAGCCGCCGCGATCACACCCGGCACCGCGATCCGGAGGCCGGCCTGCTCCGCATCCAGCCCGAGCCCGTCGCCGAAGCCGCGCTCGAACTCCTATTCGGCTCCGGAACAGCATCCGGTGCGCACGGGGCACAGGGCAATGCCGGCATACCCCCGCAACCCGCCACGAACGCGTCTGCAAACACCACAGACCACCTGGACCCACTCACCCGCAACACCGTCGGATTGGCCCCATGACCACCCAGGCAGCAACCAGCCCCATCCACTGGCAGCGCATCGCCAAGCGCATCCGCGTCCCCCTCGGCTTCGCCTTCGCCGTGGTTTTCCTGCTGCTCGCCACCCCGGCCTGGCACTCGCTCGCGTGGAGCCTGCTCCTGGTGCTGCCCGGCCTCCTGTTGCGCGGCTACGCCTCCGGCTATGTCAAAAAGAACCAGGAGCTCACCACCACCGGCCCCTATGCCTGGACGCGCAACCCGCTCTATCTCGGCTCCATGCTGATCGCCTTCGGCTTCGCGCTCGGCGCCCGCTCCGTCCTGCTGGCGGCCCTGCTGGCACTGCTGTTCGCCATCATCTACGTGCCCGTCATCCGCGGTGAGGAAAGCTTCCTGCGCGCGCAGTTCCCGGGCTTTGACCACTACGCCGCTCGCGTCCCGCGCCTCGTTCCCTGGCGTGCACCCCTGCGTTCCGCTGCCGAGCGTGGCCGGTTCGCGCCGGCGCTCTACCGCAAGCACCGCGAGTACAATGCCAGCATGGGCGTCGCCGCACTCTATCTCGCACTCATCCTCCGCCTCTCGTTCCAGCACGGGCGCTAGCTTTTCGGGAGACGACACAGACAGGATGCGCATGCCATCGTGGTTTTCTCGTGCCTGGGTTCAGCACACAGCTGTTTCCGGACCCGTACCCCAGTCCGGCCCGGGCGCTGCCCGGCTCGCCGTTGCCGCTCTTATCCTCTGCGCAGCCTTTGGCTCGGCCTACGCGATCCGGCCTGCGGCTGTACCCGGCCCGGCCACGCCCCGGCCAGCCATCCCGCCCGTTACGGTGGCATCCGCGAGCTTTCCCGCACCATCCGCCGGCTGGAGTTTTCCCCAGCGCCAGACCCTGACCTACGCGGTCGACTGGCGCGTGTTCCCTGCCGGCACCGCCACCGTGCACCTTGAGACAGATGGCCCGCTTGAGCGCATCTCCGTGACCGGCGACTCGCAGGGCGCCATCAACCTGTTGTTCCGCGTCTCTGACCGTTTCCAGTCAAGCTTCGACCGCACCACCGGCTGCTCGCAGAGCTTCACCCGCCAGCTCATGGAAGGCCGCCGCCAAATCGACTCCGAGCAGCACATCGACCCGGCGCACCACGTCACCACCTACGACGAGCGCAACCTCGTCTCCCGCGTGCACCTGCAGCAGACCGCCGACCTGCCCCCCTGCGTGACTGACATGCTCTCCGGCATCTACTACACGGGCTCGCAGTCTCTCGACCCCGGCAGCACTGTGCACCTCCCGGTCGTGGCCGGCAATCACTTCACGCTCACCACCCTGCACACCGAGGCACGCGAAACCGTGCGCACGCCCACCACCACGTATCACACGGTGCGCGTGCAGGTCACTGCTGACACCGGCGCGATCCGCAACCGCGGCAAGCTGTGGATCTGGTACTCCGACGACCAGCGCCACATCCCGGTGCAGATGCGCGCGCGCCTTTTCTGGGGCACCATCACCTTCCGGCTCACCAGCCTCGACAACCGGTAGCCAGCCGGTAGCCAGCGGACCCAGCCGCCCCTGCGAATCCGCCCTACTGGATCTGGAACCGCTCCCGCATTGCCCGCTGAATCTTCGGCCGGCACAACAGGTTATAGGCCATCTCCCGCCCGGGAAACATCCGCAGGGCTGCGTTGCGCGTGTGCGCCACAAGCTGGGCTGCTTCGTCCACGGTCATGGTCCGATCCTGGGCAATGCTGGCCAGCAGAAACTGCATCATCACCTGCAGTCGCCTCAGGTTCTGCTGCTCCTGCCACTCCTCCTGCACCCTTGCCCGCCGCGCGTCTGTCTGTGTTCTGCCTGCCGCTGGGTCGCTCCCTGGCTCTGCCCCCATGCCGTTTGCTCCTCTGCCGGTTGCCGCATGTGCGGTGATGGTACGCCCACACGCTTCTGCATGCCCAGAGGCTTTCGGGCTAAAACTCGCATATGCCGACCAGCTTCCATCCTGGCAAACGACCTCCCGAGCGCGGGGAGAGCCCTGCCAACCCGCCCCTGTTGCAACAAACATCCACTCCACCGCGCCGCTCACCACCGCGCCGCTGTGTCTGCCGTGACCCAGGGCTTTGCATGCACTGCCCTGCCATCGAGCATGAAATCCTCCTCGCCCAGCAGGTCCGTCCGGTAGGTCCGCACATGGTCCTCCTCGAGCTTCTCCAGCGTCTTTTCCTTGGGGTGCCCGTAGAAGTTCCGGCGCCCGCACGAGATCACCCCATACTCCGGCGAGACCGCCTTTAAAAATGCAGGCGTGCTCGACGACGTGCTCCCATGATGGCCCACCTTGAGCAGGTCGGCGTGCCCCAGCCCCGCCTCCACCATCCCGACCTCCGCCGGTGCCTCCGCATCCCCTTCGAGCAGCGCCGAGGTTCCCCCATAGCGCAGCCGCAGCACCAGCGAATCATTGTTGCCCGGGGCAGCCTTTGGCTGGTAGGCCCGCGAAGGCCACAGCGTGCTTACTTCCACTGCATCGCCAAGGCCCCACCGGTCACCCTGCCGGTGCTGCTCCACCGGGATTCCTTCGTCCCGCGCCAGCGCGAGCAGCGCCGCGTAGTGCGCCGACACAGGATTGTTGCCCACCAGCAACACGCGGGGTTGAAAGTTGCGCAGAACTGCCTCCATGCCGCCGATATGGTCCTCGTGCGCGTGGGAGATCGCCACCGCGTCCAGCCGCCGGATCCCGCGCGCCCACAGCGCCGGCGACACCACTTCCTCGCCCATGTCGAAGCGCGAGTCCGGCGCCGCACCCACCAGCCCCCCGGCATCCACCAGCATCGTTTTGCCGTCCGGCGTGATCACCAGCAGGGAATCGCCCTGTCCCACGTCAATGGCGGAAACCTGGAGCACGCCTGCGGGATGCCGCACCGCTTGCGGGGCTACCGCCAGCACCGCCGCCGAGGCCAACAGCGCCGCGCCAGCCGGCAGCGTCCACCCCCTGCGACCTCGCAGCAGCCACACCGAGCAGGCAAGCAGCAGCACCCACACGACCACCCGTGGCGCCGGCGGGCCAGGTAACCGGTAGTCGCCGAACGGGATGCTGGCAAACATGTGCACAATGCCCAGCACCGTGTGCAACAGCGCCGCCGCCACCGCAGCCGGCGCTACCGCCAGCCCCGGCGCGACCCACAGCACCGCGAAACACACCATCGCCGCCGGCAGCAGCAGCCCCAAGAATGGCACAATCAGGAAGTTCACCGGCAGCCCCAGCACCGTGACCCGGTGAAAATACATCGCCATCGGCAGCGCCATCACCAGCTCGATCACCGCCGAAACCAGCAGCAGTTCCAGCATGCGCAGCAGCACTCCCACCAACCAGGGCATG
This sequence comes from Acidipila sp. EB88, assembly GCF_003858395.1. GTDB lineage: Bacteria > Acidobacteriota > Terriglobia > Terriglobales > Acidobacteriaceae > EB88. Next base: position 2,320,923 of record NZ_QWEV01000005.1, read on the forward strand.
CCCCGCCGCGCCAGCCTGCCGCCTGCGACTGGTGCCAGGTGACCCGCCAGCATCCGGAGCGACACCCTGAGCTGCGCCACCCTGGGCGGCATCGCCGCGTCCAGCGGCACCAGCCACAGCTCGCGCACTCCGTGCAGATATGGCCCAAACGTGCGCTCCGCCAGCGGCGCACACACCCCTCCGATCGCCACCACTGTCAGCAGCGTCATCTGCAGCGAGGAGCCGCCCAGGGCACGCGGGTTCACCGCGATCAGCAGCAGCGCTGCCAATCCGAGCGCCTGCAGCGCATGCCGCTCGCGAAACACGAGCCGCCCCACCAGGTACAGTGCCACCATCCCGAGCGAGCGCTGCACCGGCTGCCCGAACCCCGTAAACACCGCGTAGCCCAGCGACAAACCCAGCGTCACCGTGGTCGCTGCCACCCGGTGCAGGCGCAGCCGCCGCGCAGCCAGCATCACCACAGACGAAAAGATCGCCAGGTGCATCCCCGACACCACCAGCAGGTGAAACGAGCCCGTCCGCTCAAATCCCACCCGCGTGCTCTGCTGAAGATAGGCGCGGTCGCCCGTCAGCATCGCCGTCAGCATGCTGGCGTCCTCGGAAGAAACCCGCAGGAAATCCGGCAGCTTCCGGGCCGCCGGCAGCGCGGCCAGCTGCATCACGCGCTCGCTCGCCCCGCTTTGCCAGCTGTGCAGCCGGCAGGCCACGCTGGCCCGGCCCACCGTCAAAAGGCGCACTCTGGCGGCGTCCACCGTGCCAAACGCACCGATGCCTTGCTCATGGAGATAGGCGCCCGCGTCCCACACGCCCGGGTCGCCATAGTGGCTCTCCGCGCGAAGCACGATCGGCGCCTGCACCTGTGTGCCGCACCGCAGCGCCGGCAGCGGCAGCTTCGCGTCCGTGTACAGCGTCACCCGCACGCCGCCCGCGAGCGGCACGCTTCGCCCCAGCGCGTCCACCACGCTGCGCACCCGCAGGTCCACGCGACGGGTAGTTTCTTCGCGGGTCGTGTGCTGAAAAAAGGCTTCATACGTGGCGTGGCGCGGCGTCTCCACCCGCACCACCTCGCCCGTGATCAACCGGGGCTCCGCGCTGGCCGCGAGCGTCGCAAGCTGCTGCTGCGGATCCACCGGCCGCTGCAGCTCCGCTGCTAGGCAGCCCAGCACCAGGAACAGCGCCCCCATAGCCGGCAGCAGAACGCGCGGCGCCCGCCAGGCTGCCAGCAGCACCAGCGCAGCCAGCGGCGCAAGCGCCAGCAGGAGCCAGACAGGGGTGATCCAGCGCATTGCGGCCAGCAGGACGCCGAGCGCCAGTGCGCAAGCCGGCATCAATGCCGGTGCCGTCGAAAAGGGAACCCCGGCCTGCACGCGCGTGGGGCCAGCGTGGTCGCGCGCCGGTTCGCGCGCCGTCGGGTGCCAGGCCGGGCTGATCGCAGGTGTGGCCATAAGCAAGGCCCAGGCACACCTAACGCAGCTGCAGCTTCACCACCGTTTCCAGGTGAAACGTCTGCGGGAACATGTCGGCCAGGTGCAACTGGGAGATGGTGTACCCAGCATCCACCAGCACCCGCAGATCCCGCGCCAGCGTCGACGGGTCGCACGAAACGTAGGTAACGCCCTGGGAACGCACCCCGGCCAGCAGTCGCGCCGCCTCCATCCCAAGCCCGGCGCGCGGCGGGTCCAGCACGATATGCCCGGGCCGCTTCGCCGCGCCGCCCGCGCCTTCGCGCGCCAGGAACCCGAGCGTGCTCGACTCCACCGCACGATGCCGCGCCTGCCGGACGTCCTGGCCGGTCGGGCCCGGTCCAAGGTTCCGCCTAAGGTCCGCCGACGAAACCGGCGCACCCTCCACCGCGACCACCCGCTCGCACCGCTCCGCCAGCGCCACCGAAAACAATCCCACACCCGCGAACAGGTCCCACACCAGCTCGTCGGCCACGCCGTCGGTCGCGAGCGAAACCAGCCGGTCCACCAGGAAACGGTTTCCCTGGAAAAACGCTCCTAGGCTCACCTCGTACGCATGCCCGGCCGCCTGATAGCGCAAGCCGCGCTCACCCCAGCTCCGCACGAGCGCACCCTCCGGGCTTTCACCATCCACGTCCTCCGCTGGCTCCGCACGGTTCTCGCGTGCAGGCGCCATGCGGCCTTGTGCCTTCGCGCGCGTGCGCTGCCCGCGCGCCGCTACCGGTTCCCGACCCGCGCGCTCCGCGGCCGCCTGCAACAACCCGGCGCCCACCAGCGCTGGCACCTGCTCGCCAAGCCCACCGGCCAGCCGCTGCAGTTCTGCCTCGCCCGCGCGCGCACCGGCTCGCAGCCGCAGGGTCATTACCATCGCCTCGCCCGCGCCATCGCAAAAAAGCTCCACCTCGGCGCACCACGTGCCCGCCTGCTGCTCCGCAAACAGCGCCTGCAACGCCGCCAGTGAACGCTCCAGCAGCGGCGCGGCAATCGGGCAGCGGTCCACCACCAGCAGCACCCGCGACGCCCGTCTCCGGTATCCCAGCGCATGCGTCGCCGCGTCCACGTGCAGGCGGATCCGGTTGCGATAGCCCCACGGTTCGGCGCTGTGCAACCGCACCTCCGGCACATCCCGCAACCCCGCACGCCCCAGTGTCTCGAGCAGGATCGACCGCTTCATCTCCAGCTGCGTCGCATACTCCGCGTGCTGGTACTGGCAGCCTCCACACGCCCCGAAGTACGGGCACGGCGCCACCACCCGTTCCGCGGCCGGCTCCAGCACGTGCAGGAGCGCAGCCTCGGCAAATGAACCCTTGTCCCGGCCCGGCTGGATCTCGGCCTCGACCACCTCGCCCGGCAGCGTCATCGGCACAAACACGGCCTTGCCGTCCACGCGCCCCAGCCCCGCGCCCCCATAGATCGCTTTTTCAATCCGGAGCTTCATCCATCGCTCCGCATGTAGAACAGGCTCAGCCGCGGCAGCGCGTACCGCTCCAGCAGCCGCTTCTCGAGAAACTGCTGCTCAATCTGCCGGATCTGCAACGCCTGCATGCGGCTCCGGTACGGCGCGATCTCTCGAGACGCCTGCGCCCGCAGCCCGCTCAACTCTTCTTCCGGTAGCGTCGCCAGCAGCATCGCCAGCAGCTTTTCTTCCAGCGTCCGCAGCGTCTGCTCCAGCGCCTCCACGTCCATTGCCCCGGCGCGCGCCTGCTGCTCCAGCGTTTGCAGCCGTTCCGCTGTCTCCAGCACCAGCTTCCCCGCCGCTTCCGGCAGTGCCCGCTCGTGCGCCACCGCTGCCGCTGCCGTCAGCTCCTCCACGCAACCCGCAAGGTGCCGCGCCACCGGCTCACCCTCAAACCCGGTGCTCTCCGCAGGCTCGACCTTGGCCGCGCCCATCGACGCCTCGCGCATCTGCTCCGCGGCTTCCATCACCGCCTGCGCGCACCATGCCAGGCCGTTGACGCGCCGCACTCGTCCCTTGGCCTGCTTGGTTTCATGCTTGTCGAACGCCGCATCGATGCCGCGCAGCACTGCTTCGAGCGGCACCCCGGCATCGCGCCACGTTTCGATCAGCGCCCAGTCCAGGGTGGAGAGCAACAAGAGCGAACCACGCCTCTGCTGAAACCGCTCCTCCACCTCGGTGAAGTAGTTGTAGTAGTTCTGCAAACGCTACTCCGCCCCGTCAGTGCGCTGCCGCCCCGGCGATAGCGCCGGCTTCTGCCCTGTGCGCCGGTCGCTGTCCGCCACGCGTACACGGCTGCCGCCTTCGCGATCCTGCCTACGCTCGTTGCGTTCAAAGATCAGTCGCAGCCCCTCGAGCGTCATCATCTCGTCCACTTCCTTGATGAAGCGCGACTCCGGCGCAATCAGGTGCGCCAGCCCACCCGTCGCCACAATCACGGGTGTCACTCCATCCGCTGCAAGCTCCGCGACCATCCGCTCGAGAATCCCGTCCACCAGGCCCAGGTATCCGAAAAACATGCCGCTCTGCAGATTTGTCACCGTGTTCGTGCCAATTGCTTTTGCCGGCTTGCGCAGCTCCACCCGGCCCAGCCGCGCCGCCCGTGCAAACAGGGCATCGGCCGAGATGCCAAGGCCCGGCGCAATCGCCCCGCCAAGAAACTCGCCCCGCGGCGACACCACGTCAAATGTCGTCGCCGTGCCGAAATCCACCACGATGCACGCGCCGCCAAACCGCGCAAACGCCGCCACGCCATTCACCACGCGGTCCGCGCCGACCTCCGTCGGGTTGTCCACCAGCAGCGGCATCCCGGTGCGCACACCCGGCTCCACCAGCAGCGGCGTACAGCGAAAGTACTGCTCCGCCACCAGGCGCAGTGTGGAATCAAGCGGCGGCACCACCGACGAAATCACGATGTTGCTGACCTCGTCCGCCGCAATGCCGCGCATCGCAAACAGGTTGCGAAACAGCACGCCATACTCGTCCACCGTCTGCGTCTTGTGCGTGGTCACGCGCCAGTGCGCCAGCAGTTCCGCCCCGCGAAACACGCCCAGCACCGTGTTTGTGTTGCCTACATCGAGTGTCAGCAGCATCCGTTACTCCGCCGCGCGCACGCCGCCCGACAGCACGGTCCGCAGTTCGCCCGCATCGGTGCGCACCAGCAAGAACCCGCGCGCATCCAGCCCCTCGGTCGTTCCCACGTACGCGTTCTCCTCGCCCACATGCACACGCTTGCCCCGCATCCAGCTCGAGCCTTGTTCGAGTCGTATGCGTAACTGCTGCTGTGCCAGGGTGCGCGCTTCCGCGGTCACCGCGGTGAGTGCCTGCACTTCGTGGTGCACCGCGCGCAGCAACGCGAGCAGCAGTCGCTGCCGAGTGGTCGCTATCTGTTCAATTGCAAGGGAGGTCGCGCCGGTCGCCAGCTCAGCCGGAAAGCTTTGCTGGTGCACGTTGATGCCGATGCCGACCACCACGAAGCGCACCCGCGTTGCCTCGGCCTGCATCTCGGTGAGCACCCCGCCCAGTTTGCGCGTGCCTACCAGCAGGTCGTTCGGCCAGCGCAGGTCCACCCTCAGGTCCGGGCCCACTTTTAAGCCCCGCTTGCTGTCTGCGGCGACGGATCGCACCGCCGCCTGCGCCGCCACGCCCGCCGCGAGCGAAAGCCACAACGCATCGCCGGGCGCCAGCGCAGGCCGCAGCAGCATGCTCACATACAGCCCGCTGCCCGCAGGCGATGCCCAGGCATGCGCGCCACGCCCGCGGCCGCCTGTTTGCGCGTCCGCGATATACACGGTGCCATGCTCGGCGCCATCCACCCCCGCGCGCATCGCGTGCGTGTTGGTGGAGGCGATTTCGTTGAAGTGCTCGATAGCCGTCCAGCAGGTGTCCGCAAGGTCCAGTCGCAATGCCTGCAGATCGAAAGCGTCCGCCGGAACGCCGCTCACCGTCACACCTTTTTCTGTCGCCACGCCCACTTCAGCCAAGCTCCGCTGTGATCCGCATGTTCAGGTCCACCGCCACTGCCGAGTGCGTCAGCGCGCCCACCGAGATGTAGTCCGGCCCTGCCTGCGCATACGCGCCGATCGTCTCGAGCGTCATCCCGCCCGACGCTTCGATCGGGATCTTCAAGCCACGCTCCCGCACCACGCCGATCGCCCGCTTCACTTCATCCGGCGTCATGTTGTCGAGCAGCAGCGACTCGGCTCCATGCTCCAGCGCTTCGTCCAGTTCCGCAAACGAGCGCACTTCAATATCGATCACCTGCCCGGCCTTGCGCAGCCTGTGCGCATTCGCCAGCACCCGGGCCACGCCGCCGCCCAGCGCAATGTGGTTGTTCTTGATCAGGATGCCGTCCGACAGGTCCAGCCGGTGGTTCTCGCCGCCGCCGCAGGTCACCGCGTACTTATCGAGCACGCGCAGCCCCGGTACGGTCTTGCGCGTATCGATCACCGTGGTGCCCGTAGCCTGCACCGCATCCGCGTAGCGCCGCGTCAACGTGGCAATGCCGCTCATGCGCTGCAGCAGGTTCAGGATCACGCGCTCGGTCGAGAGCAGCGTCCGCGCCGTGGTGCGGATCACCGCCAGCGACTGCCCCTTGCGCACGCGCACGCTGTCGAAGATCTCCGGGTGGCTCACCACCTCGAAGCTCGCTTCGCTCCGCCCCTCAAGGCGGGCAAACACGGCGAGCACCCGCGGAATCACGCCCAGCCCGGCAATGACGCAGTCCTGCTTCGCCATCACCGTGCCCGTGCCCCGCAACCCGGCATCAATCGTGATCAGGGTCGTGGCATCATCAGTCGCCTTGTCTTCCACCAGCGCCTGTTCCACAATCGCGTCGATGCGTCTCGATTTCCAGTCCATTCGTTCCACTCCCGCTACTGCTGTTTCGATGCGAGCGCCTCGAGACCGCTGCGGGTTTTCGCCAGCAGTTCCGACACTTCCGCCGCGCGTCGCCGGATGCCGTCGATTACCGGCGCCGGGGCCTTCGCAAGAAAGCTCTCGTTGCCCAGCTTCGCTTCGGCGCCGCTCTGTTCCTTCTCAAGCTTCGCGAGCTCTCGCTCCAGCCGCTCCCGCTCCGCCGCCACGTCGATCTGCTTCTCGTACACCACCTGCACATCAAACGCGGTGGTCGAGCGCACGCCTGTTCCCAACAACGGCGCCGCCACAAACGCAATCGCGGATACGCGTGCCATCCGCTCCACAATGGCCCGCGCCGCACGCAGCGACTCGGCAGCATGCTCGCTTGCCCGTACCTGCACCGGCACCGTTTCTTTCTCAGGTACGCCCAGCTCCTTGCGTAACGCGCGCACCGAGGTGATCAGCTCCTGCACGTCGCTCATCTGCGCGCATACCTCGGCACCATCGGCACTGCCGGACGGATACGCGCACAGCGCGATCGACTTCGCCGGCGGCGCGCCGTCATACACCGCGTGCCAAAGCTCTTCTGTCAAAAACGGCATAAACGGCGACAGCAACCGCAGCGACGCTTCAAACGTAGCCACCAGCGTCTGCAGCGCAGCGCGCGCCGCCACTGCATCCGCGTCCACCGTCCACTGCAAGCGCAGCTTCACGATCTCCAGGTACCAGTCGCAGAGCTCGCCCCAGAAGAACTGGTACACCAGGTTGGCCGCATCGTCGTAGCGATACTGCCCCAGAGCCGCATCCACCGCGGCGGCGGTCTGTGCCAGCCGCGCCGTGATCCACTGCGTTTCCAAGAAACCAGGGTCCGCATCTGCAACCGGTGCAGTGGCCAATGCTGTCAGGTCCACTGTCACGCCGGCTTCCGCCGCCCGCTCCACGTTCATGAAGATGAACCGCGCCGCGTTCCAGATCTTGTTGGCAAACGCGCGATACCCCTCAGTCCGCGCCTCGGAGAACGCAATGTCGGTGCCCGGCGAAGCCATCGCCGCCAGCGTAAACCGCACGGCATCGGTGCCGTACTGCTTCACCACTTCGATCGGATCCAGCACGTTGCCCTTGGTCTTGGACATCTTCTGCCGCTCGGCGTCGCGCACCAGCGCGTGGATGTACACCTCGCGAAACGGCACCGACTCGGCCAGCGTGCGCTCATGCGAAATGCCGCCCTCGACGATCGGCTCCTGCCCCATGAACCAGCAGCCGAACATCACCATCCGCGCAACCCAGAAGAACAGGATGTCGAAGCCGGTGACCAGCAGCTGCGTCGGGTAAAACGCCGCGAGATCCGCCGTCTTCTCCGGCCAGCCGAATACCGTAAACGGCAACAGTCCCGAAGAAAACCACGTGTCGAGCACGTCGGTTTCCTGCTCCAGCCGGTCGCTTCCGCAGTGCGCGCACGCGCCCGGCGTTTCGCGCGCGACCGTGATCTGCGCACATGCGCCGCAGTGCCACGCCGGAATACGGTGACCCCACCACAACTGCCGCGAGATGCACCAGTCGTGAATGTTACGCATCCACTCCATGTACGTCTTGCGGTACTGCTCCGGCGTGAACTTGATCGCGGGCGGCTCGCCGTTGAGCCCCGTCTCCACCGCAGCAATCGCCTTCTCTGCCAGCTTCTCCACTTTCAGAAACCACTGCGTCGAAAGCCGCGGCTCAATCACCGCGCCCGTGCGCTGCGACAGCCCGATCGACATCGCGTGGTCCTTGATCTCGACCAGCAGCCCCGCCGCTTCGAGGTCTTCCACGATGCGCGTGCGCGCCACGTACCGGTCCAGCCCGTGGTACGGCGAACCCGGCAGGTCGATGTGCGCCTCGGCATCCATGATCGTGAGCTGCTGCAGCCCGTGCCGTTCGCCGATTGCAAAGTCATTCGGGTCATGCGCGGGCGTCACCTTCACCGCGCCCGTGCCAAACTCCGGGTTGGCCCAGTCATCCGCCACGATCGCGATCTCGCGATCCGTCAACGGCAGCTTCAACATCTTGCCGATTAACGCCGCGTACCGCGCGTCCTGCGGGTTCACCGCAACCGCCGTATCGCCCAGCATCGTCTCCGGCCGCGTCGTCGCAATCACTACCGAGCCCGTTCCGTCGGCCAGCGGATACCGCACGTGATACAGCTTGCCCAAGCGGTCTTCGTGCACCACTTCCAGGTCCGAAACAGCCGTCTGCTGCACCGGGTCCCAGTTCACGATGTACTTGCCGCGATAGATAAGCCCCTGCTCATGCAGGCGCACAAACGCCTCGCGCACGGCAGTGGAAAGCCCCGCATCCATCGTGAAGTATTCGCGCGACCAGTCCACGCTCGCGCCCAGCCGCTTCATCTGGTCCAGGATGGCGCCGCCATACTCCTCGCGCCACTGCCACACACGCTCGACAAAGCGCTCGCGGCCCAGCTCCTGCCGCGAGGTTTTCTCGCTCACCAGCTGGCGCTCCACCATCATCTGCGTGGCGATGCCCGCGTGGTCGGTGCCCGGCACCCACAAGGTGGTTCTGCCGCGCATGCGGTTCCACCGCGCCAGGATGTCCATCTCGGTCTGGTTCAGCATGTGCCCCATGTGCAGGCGTCCCGTTACATTGGGCGGCGGCAGCAGCATGGTGAATGCATCGCGGGCTGTGTCAGCATCAGCAGGGCTCGGCTGGCGCCACAGGTCGTCGTCAACCCAGCGCTTGGCCCAGCGTTCTTCTATGGCAGCAGGGTCGTATGTCTTGGCAAGTTCTTGAGGCATGATTTTTAAGGGTGTGCGGTCCGGTGCACAGCAGCCGGGCAGCTAACTCCTGACGATAGCATGCGGCCCCCCGCCTCTGGCTTGACGCCCGGCGCCACGCCGCCGCTGCCCGTCACCGGGCAAACCATCGATCCCGGCAATCCGGCAAGGCAATCAAGAGCAGCCCGCGCGTCCAGTCCTCGACCACCCTCACCCGGCAAACACGGCCACCCGCACCCCGCGCACCGCGTTGGTGATCCAGATCTCGTCCGCAGCCCGCAGCGCCTCCACCCCGAACCGCTCCTCGCGAATCCCCGGCATCGTGCGCAGCAGGTGCTCCCGAAACACTCCCGGCAGTACCCCCGCCTCCACCGGCGGCGTACGCCAAAGCGAGCCATGCCGCACAAACACGTTGTGGATCGCGCCCTCGCACACCTCGCCGCGCTCATTCACCAGCACCGCGTCCACACACCCCGCCTCCCGCGCGCCCGCCAGTGCCGCGTCATACAGGCCCCGCCGCGTTGTCTTGTGCCGCAGCAGTGGGTCGGCCGAGTCCACCCGTTGCGGCCACAGCATCAGCCGCAACTGGCCCTCCTCGCCCGCCTCAAGCGCCGCGTGGGACAAGCGCAGCCCGCCATCGGCCGCAAGCACCAGCCGCAACCGCCATGCAACATCGCAGGAAAGCGCCGCTGCCTCCGCGAGCACCGCCTGCTCCACCCGTTCCTGGTCGAAGCGCAGCCCGAGCCTCCGTGCCGACCGCTCCAGCCGCGCTAGGTGCAACGGCCACAACGCGCACGCTCCTGCCTCCCAGCGCATCGTCTCGATCAGGCCCTCGATCCAACCCGCGTCCTCAGCCATCCGGCCGGCTGTCACCGCCCGCGCCAGCCCGCGTCCCGGTTCCACGCTCCCGCCCACGCCACTCTCACTTACCCCGCGCAGAAATGCCCCCTTCAATAGGCACTCCCGGTACTCCGCCCCGGCCTCCGAGTCCCACGTGATCCCTGCGCCCAGCCCCATCCGAAACGCCCCGTCCCGCACCACCGCCGTGCGGATCGCAACGCTGAACACCGCGTCCCCATCCGGCGCAAAAAAGCCGATCGCCCCCGTGTACACCCCGCGCGACGCCTGCTCCAGCTCCTGGATCAGCTGCATCGTCCGCACCTTGGGCGCGCCCACGATCGACCCCGAAGGAAACAGCGCGCGAAACAACCCGTACTTGTCCACCTCCGGCCGCAACGTGGCGGAAACCTCCGAGCTCATCTGCAGCAGGGAAGCGAACTGCTCCACCTCGAACAGTCGCTCCACCCGCACGCTTCCCGTCTCCGCGACCCGTCCCAGGTCCGATCGCAGGAGGTCCACGATCATGATGTTTTCCGCCCGGTTCTTCGGGTCCGCAGCCAGTTCCGCCGCAAGCGCCTGGTCCTCAGCGGCATCCGCGCCGCGTCGCGCCGTCCCTTTCATCGGACGCACCCGGATCCTTCGCTTGCGCAGCTCGAAAAACAGCTCCGGCGATGCTGAAAGCACCCACCACGGGCGTTGATGGGTGCCCCCATGCAGCAGCGCGCCAAACCGCACCGGCTGCGCCTCCATCATGTGCCGAAACAGCGGCGTCACGCCGCCGTGCCATTCCGCTTCCGCCTGTCCCGTCAGGTTCACCTGGTAGGTGTCCCCCGCCGCGATCCAGCGCTGCACCTGCTCCACCTTGCCGGCGAACGCCGCCTCGTCCATGGAGAACGGCACAAACCGTTGCAAACGCGCGTGCTCCCCGCCATCGCCGGCCGGCAGCGCCTCCCCGACAAACCGCGCGGGCTGGCGATACAGTCCGAACGCCGCCAGCGGCAGCCCATCGCCCACGGGTTCGCTCCCACTGGCAACCGTCGCTGTCGGCTCCCAGTGGTACCCGCACTCGTACGCCAGGTACCCGGCCGCCCAGAGTCCGTCCGCGTTCGCCGCTTCCAACCTTGCAAACAGCGCCGGCAACTCCTCCAGCCGCCACACCTCCAGCCACTCCACCGGTTCCCGAAAGAACAGGCTCTCCCGTAGCCCACCGGCTGCGGCCGCCGACCCGGCGGTCACCACATCCGCTTCACGCGCCGCCTCCAGCAGAATCGCCCCTCGCTCCCGCGCCGCGATCTCGCGAAACCGCTCCATCATCCCCACACGCCCTTTCATCCCCAAACGAAGGTGGGCCGCGCTTTGTTCAAGCGCGGCCCACCCGGTCCCACAGCCTTGCCCGTTCGTTTAGAGCGGGTTCAGCTTGTCCAGGCCCTTCTTCTTCTTGTGCTTGCTCGACGACTCGTCACCCTTGTCGAATGCCGGCTTCGGGTTCTTCTTGGTCGGCTTGCCGCTGGTCGTACCGGTCGTTACCTGTGGCTGTCCGGAAGACTTCACATCGTTGATCTGGTCCGGGGCCGTCGCGGGCTTGTCGATCGGCGGCAGCGGCGCCGGAGCGCTCGATCCACCCACCGGCTGCGTCAGGCCGTACACCGCGTCCGGGTTGCTGCCAGCCGGCGTGTTGCCACGTACGGCTGCCGCTCCGGTTGCCGTGCCATCCGGCGGCGTGGGTGTCAGGTTGCGCGTGCTCTCAGGCGTACCGCTCGCTCCCGGCGCTGCGCTGCCGGCTGCGGCCGGGGCCGCGTCGTTGCTGGAGGGTGCCGCATCGCTCGGCCCTGGGGCAGGTGCGCTGTTGGGTGCCGAAACCACCTCGGCCGTCACGCCCGTGCCCCCGGTTTCCGGCACATTGTTCATCGTGATCGGTGCGGCCGAAACACTGCCGGCATCGTTGGCGCCTGCCGGGGCCGCGGTGTTTGCCGCAAGCTGCGTGCGCGGGGTGCCCAGCGGTGCAGGCGCCGGGATCGGCTGCCCCTTCATCGCGAGCGCAAAGTTGTCCACGTTCTGCTTCTGGATATCCGGGGCCAGCGTCGCCGGCGCATCCGCCATGCTCGGCTCGCCCACGCGTACGCTCTCGATCGTCGAAGGGCCATGCGAGATCAGCAGCAGTGCGCGGTCCTTGAGCTTCACCGGGTTGCGACTGCCTTCCTCCGCCTCGCTCTCGGCCATCTCCGCCGCGTTCGGCTCAGGCACCGGCCGTCCGGCAGCGATCAGGCGATCCTTGGCGTCTTCCACGTGCGGCGCCATCGGGTAGCGCGTCACCACGCGGTTCCACGCCTGGGCCGCGCGATCGTTATAGGCCTTCTCAAGCGCCGTCTTGGCTGCCTGGGGCAGCTTCAGGTTCTGCACCATCGCCGCCTGCTGCGCATAGGCATCGCCCATCGTGATCAGCGTCTGGTCCGAGTGCGAAAACAACGGGTAGTTATCCGCCACCGTCTGCAGGCGCGCAATCGAGGCCGCCCAGTTTTCGCGGCCCGTGTAGAACGTGCCAATCTCGAACTGCCGCTGCGCCAGCACTTCCTGCACTTCACGCAGGCGCTGCTTCGCCCGCGGCACCAGTGACGAGTCCGGGTACTGCTGAATCATCTGCCGGTACTCGGTCTCGGCATGCTCCGCGTTCTGCGGGTCGCGGTCCGGCTTGTCCATCTGCGAGTAGTAAATGTCGCCAATGCGCATCTGCGCTTCGGCCGCTTCCGGCACGTTCGGGAAGAACGTCTCGAAATCCTTGTACTCCTGCTCGGCCTGCGCCATCGCCGCCGTGCCGCCCTCCTTGTACCAGGTGTCAGCGACCGAAAGCTTGGCGCGCATCAGGTACTCAGAGTCCAGGTACGTGTTCATCAGGGTTTGCAGGTCAAGCCGGGCAATGTCGTACTTGCCCTTCTTCATCGCCACCATCGCCTTGTCGTACAGCTCCTTATCGGGCTGCTTCGAGTTCACATCGGCAATCGGGTTGGCGCTCAGGTCAACCTGCTTCTTTTTCTTCTTCTTGGCGGCATGGCTCGCGGGGGCCAGCACAAAGCAGAGCCCGAGTGCCAGAACCGGCGCGGTACGCGTAAAAAATGACATCCAAACCCTCGATGGGAGCCGCACCCTTTGCATCACAATCCCGAACAGCAAACGGGCGCGCTCGTCCTGATCTTTCGTTATGCTACTGCGCGGCATGCGCACTTGTCGCGCTGTGTGCTCGGCTTCTTGCTGCTGCGCCCCGGCGAGGCGTATGCAGCAGCCTTCCACCCCGGCACAGTCACTCTAAATCCGTCCCGCCGGCCGACGCCTCGCTCATTGCAGGCCCAGCCCCTCACTCCCGGTCCGACCTGCTCAGGCGTGCAGCTCGCGTGCGGAGTGCTCCGCCGTGCGCGCCGCGTCCAGCAACCTGCGCGCATCCTGCTCCGCGTTGCCCTGTGCAAACACGGCCGAGCCCGCCACCAGCAGTTCGCCTCCCGCCGCTACGACTTCGGCAATGGTGTCGTGCCCTACGCCGCCGTCCACTTCAATCCGGAACCGCAGTCCCATCTGGTTCCGCAGCGCCCGCAGGTCGCGCAGCTTCTGCAGCGAGTACGGAATAAACTCTTGCCCGCCGAACCCCGGGTTCACGCTCATGATCAGCACGTGGTGCAGCATCGGCAGCACCGGGATCAGCAGGTCGATCGGCGTCGCAGGGTTCAGCACCACGCCCGGCTCCATGCCGTGCTGGCCAATCAGCTGGATCGTGCGGTGCAGGTGCCGGCATGCCTCGTAATGCACGCTGATCCAGTTCGCCCCCGCCTCGGCAAACGCCGGAATGAAGTTGTCGGGGTTCTCGATCATCAGGTGGCAGTCCAGCGGCAGCTTCGTGTGCTTGCGCAGCGACTGCACCACCGGCGGCCCCAGCGTTATGTTGGGGACGAAATGCCCGTCCATCACGTCGACGTGGATCGCAGTCCCGCCGCCACGCTCCGCCGCATGGACCTCGTCGGCCAGCCGGGCAAAATCAGCGGAAAGAATCGAGGGCACCAGTTCCACAGGGAAGGCAGTCACAATGCCCACAGTGTACCAGCCAGTGCCCGGTCGGAACCCCCTCGGCGCATGCCGTTCAAGTCCACCCGCCACGAAGTGGCCGCAAGCCGCGCAGGCGGTCTTACCCCTCTGCGACAATAGCGAGGCATGGCTCCCGCGCCCATCTCCCAGCGAATCCTTCTCCTGCTCGCAGCCCTGCTGCCCCTCGCCGGCTGCGGCTACCACGCCGCCGGCCCCGCGACGCACCTCCCCGCGACAGCCCACCTCATCGACGTCCCCATCTTTCACAATCACACGCAGGTCTACCACGCCGAGATCACCATGACCCGCGCGGTCCTGCGCGAGCTGCAAAGCCGCACCGCCTTCAAAACCATCACCACCGACGACCCCGGCAACGCCGACGCCATCCTGCGCGGCGACATCCTCGCCTTCACCGTCTACCCGCTCACCTACGACTCCACCACCAACCAGTCCTCGTCCTACGAAATCACAGTGACCGCCCGCGTCACCCTGGTGGACCGCAACGGCAAAGTCCTCTACCAGAACAACAGCTACCTCTTCCGCCAGCAGTACGAATCCTCCCAGGACCTCGCGTCCTTTATCCAGGAAGACTCGGCCGCCATGCAGCGACTGTCGCGCGACTTCGCCGATGCCCTCGTCGCCGACGTCACGGAGAGCTTCTAGCCCATGCCCCCCGGCCCATCTGTGTCCGCCGCATCCGCTCTGGCCCCCAGCGGCAAGCCCGGCGCCGGCTTCGCCTCCACCGACCGCTTCCTTGCCGAGGTTGCCGGCGACACCCTGCGTCCCGGCTACGTCTTCGTCGGCGATGAGGCCTTCCACTACGAGCGCTGCCGCCAGGCCCTGATCACCCGCTTCGTTCCGCCCGAGCTTCGCGACTTCTGCCTGCACGACCTTGATCTCGCCGAGACCTCGATCTTCGACATCCTCGACCGCGCTCAGAGCCCGTCGCTCATGGCACCGTTCCAGCTCCTGTTCGTGCGCAATCTCAAGAGCCTCTACGGCCGCGGCGCCAAAAAAGACGAGTTCGCCGCCATCGACCGCTACTTCCGCAGCCCCAACCCTTCCGCCGTCGTGCTCTTCGTCGCCGACCACATCCGCATCGCCGCCGACGTGCGCCGCATGGACTACGAAGACAAGACCCGCTACGAACGCATCCGCGAAACCCTGGGCGAGTGGTGCGGCATCGTCGAGCTTGCACGTGCCGACGAAGACGACGCCACCCGCTGGCTCCTCGCCCAGGCTAAAGCCGCCGGCAAACAGCTCGCGCCCGAGGCCGCCCGCGCCCTTGCCGATGCGCTCGGCGCCGACATGCTCGCCATCGCCAACGAGTGGGAAAAACTCCTGCTCTACACCACCGGCCTCGCCGCCATCACCCACTCCGACGTCGAGCTCATGGTCGACTCCGCCAAGCAGCGCTCGCTCTACGAGCTCACCGACGCCATCTCGCGCCGTGAAACCACCCGCGCCTTGGCCCTGCTCGACGGACTGCTCAACGCCTCCGACGGCGGCGAAGACGCGGCCATCGGCCACCTCTACATGCTCGCCCGCACCTTCCGGCAAATGCTCGTCATCGTCGAGAAAAACGTCCGCGACTCCCGCTCCATCTGGAGCGCGCTCTGGCAGGGCTTCCGCCCGCCCCCGTTCGCGGTCGACGACATCATCCGGCAGGCCCGCCGCTACAAAACCCGCGAAGAGCTCATGCGCTCCATCCAGGCCGTGGCCCGCGCCGATGCCGCCGTGCGCTCCTCTCCCGTCGACAAGAAGCTTGTCCTCGAGCGCCTCGTGCTCGAGCTCGCCGCCCCCAACCTCCACCATCCGCAGGTAGAAAACTGAGCAGCCAGCCCCTGCAACCGAAAGCCTCTCCCTTGAGTAAAGCCTCACTCCAAACCGTAGCCGCCCTGACCCTTGTTGCTGCCGGTGCCCTTGCGGCACTGTTGCCGCCCTCTGCCTACGCGCAGGACTACAACCTCAACCCCACCCGGCCCACCATCGCCAACGCCGTCACCATCCAGAGCCCCGGCGTGCTCCAGGTCGAGACCGGCTACGACGCCTACCCGCAAAGCACCCCCGGCAACCAGCAGACCGTCGCCACCAACTTCTTCTACTCGGTCCTGCCGCGCCTGCGCCTCGACTTCGGCTGGTCATCCTTCCAGCACCAGCAGCAGGGAGCCGACTCCACCAACGGCACCGGCGATATTTCCCTCGGCGGCAAGGTCGTCCTCCGGCAGGAGCACTACCACCGCCCCATGCCGGGCTTCGCCGTGCAGTACGAGGCTGAACTGCCCACCGCAAACCAGGACGCACTGCAAAGCTACGGCCAGCAGGCGATCTTCCTCACCAACCACCACTACGGCCCCAACGGCGACATCGACGTGATCCTCAACGCGTCCATCGTCCAGTCCGGCTGCCAATCCAGTACAGGCTGCGTCTACGGCGGCCAGCAGTCCCTCGCGCTCTCTTTCCACGAGCAGAAAAGCACCCGCCTCTACGCCGAGGCCTTTGCGCAAAACGTCGCCGCCTCCAACACCCCGCCCGGTACCTACATCTTTGGCGGTTTCTACCACCAGTACGCCCAGAACTTCGGACTCGATGGCGGCCTGCGCTTCGGCGTCAGCAACCACTCCGCCTCCATCGGCACCACCGTCGGCCTGGTTTTTGGCAAGCGCGTCCATGCCGAGCCTGACACCAAGCCCAACGAGCAGGATGTCAACACCAACTTCCTGCGCCCCAGGCCGCACTAACCTCACCCGGCAGGTGGCCCGCGGCCAGGCTCTTATGCCTTTCAGGTACACCCGCCACGAAGTGGCCGCCAGTCGCGCAGGCGGTCTGCCCGCCCTGCCTCCTATTTACTCCAGCACCAGCGAAACATCCCCCGGCTCCAGCCGCGTCAGCACCACCGCGGCCACCAGGATCAGCCCGCCGCCCACCCACGCCATTGCCCCCAGGTGATCGCCCAGCAGCCAGATCCCCAGCGCCGAACCAAGCGCCGGTTCGATGTTCAAAAACACCGCCGCCCTCGACGCCGGCACATGCCGCATGCCCCAGTTCCAAAGCACGCTGGTGGCCGCCGTACAAAGCACGCCGCTCGCTACCAGCGACCACCAGGCCGCCGCCGAAACCCCGCGCACCGGCGGCAGCGGCCTGCCGCCGAGCACGTCCCGACCCAGCACCCACACCACCAGCATCGCGGTCCCGGCAAGCAGGCCCCACGCCGTCACCTGCAGCGCCGAGTGCCGCCGCACCAGCGCCTTGTTCCACAGCAGCCACCCCAGCGAAAGCAGCAGCGACACCACCACCAGCAGGTCACCTTCCAGCGTCGGGCCTGCACCCGTTCCATGCCCGCCGGCCGCATGCCCGCCGCTCAGCACAATCAGCACGATGCCCGCGCTCGAGCCCGCCAGCGCCAGCCATCCAGGCAGCGGCAGCCGTTCCCCGGCAAAGATCGTCGCACCCAGCGCCAGGATCCCCGGCATCGTCCCCACCATCAGCGCCGCGTGCGAAACGGTCGTCAGCGACAACCCGTAAAACTGCGTCAGGAACTGCACCGGCACGCCCAGCAGCGAGGCCGCCAGCAGCTGCGCCCACTCGGGCCGCGTAAACTGCGGACGCCGCAACACCGGCAGCAGCGCCAGCGACGCAAACAAAAACCGGTACAGCACCATGTGCGTCGAGTTCATCGCGCCCAGCGCGATCTTGCCAAACAAAAAACCCGTGCTCCAAAGCGCCCCGGCCAGCGCACACGCCGCATACCCCAGCGCCGCCATGCTGCGTTTCTGCCCGTACTGCTGTTGCCGTAGGTTGCTCGTGCCAGCTGCCATGCTGTCTTTACTCTCGCACGCGACGATAGTCGCCTCCGGTTGCGTAGCTCCGATACTCCCGGCAGGCCACACCCACATCCCACCCCGATGCTCTTGACGCGCAGGGCAGCGCCGCCTCGTCCAACCCGTCCGCACCCGCCGACCGCGATTTTGGCTGGGTTGTCGAGTAAGCCTGTAAAAACTACCTCGATTTCGCGGGACTATGTAGAAATGTCATGGATAATGAAGAGCCTCTCTGGATGCATGTTGACGAGGCGCTTAGCGTTCTTTATTCACCTGCTCCGTGAAAGCCGTCCGCATGGCAGGCGACTTCGCCGGACAACTTAACAGGGCATTCCAAAGGAAGCCAGCAATGTCGTTAAAGAACTCTCGTTTCGTCCTTGTTGCAGGCCTGCTCAGCTTAGCCTGCTTCAGCGTGTTTCTTTCTCCCCGGCACGCTGGGGCGCAAAGCACGTGTGCCTCGAGCAGGTACGGCGGAAGCTTCGCCCCGGGCGTTATAGCTACAGATCAGCCATTCACGTTTCAGTTCGGCTTCTCGCGGGCACCATCAGCGTCCTGTGTGGTTCAGGTTGCCTACTCACTCGCAAATGCAACCGGCCAGATACTCTTATCCGGCAGCACCACGACCAACAGCAGTGGTCAGGCGGTTTTCACTTCCAACGGGCTGGCCGCAGGAAGCTACGTCATCACTTTCAACGCTGCTGGTTTCCCTCCGTACCCCCTGTACTTAACAGTGGGGCCAACTGGGGACGAAGCCTCTCTGACCGGGCAGTATGCGTTTCTGGTGCAGGGCAACACCGCTACCTCATCCGGCGGCGCAGCAAGCAAGGCAGCAATCGCTGGCAGCATGACCCTTGACGGCAAAGGAAACATCAGCTCTGGTGTCGTAGATCTGAACGCGGCCACCGGCAACTTCCAGCAACTCGCAGTCACCGGGCATTACGCGAACTATCCCGGGCAAGGTTCAATCGTGCTCGAAAGCAGTATCGGCAAGATCGCGTTTCAGTTCACGGGCAACCCAAGAACAAATCCCTTGCAAAACGCCGTCTTCACCATCCTGCCGCGTGGGCCCGTCTATGGAACAGGCGTGATTGCAAAGCAAGACCCCACGTCCTTTAGTATTTTCAACGACCTGCAAAATCTAAGCTATGAGCTTGCGCTCACCGGAGAGTCTCCATGTGCAAGCTCCTGTGTTTCCGCTGCAGGCAACGCGTTTCCGGTATCGGCGACAGGGTCTTTCACTATCGACCAAAACGGAATGGGCACACCCACAGGCACATTCAACTTCGAACCTGCAGAAACGTTTGATACAGCTGTGATCCCAAGCACTGGATTTTCCGGAGCGATCCGCTCCACAAGCGATTCTTACGGCAGTGCGGACGCGAATGGACGCGCTATTCTCACGCTCAACGCCTCCTCTGTGACCTCAGGCGCTGCCACCAGCTACGCCTTCTACCGCGTGGACGCCGCTCACTTCTTCATGATGTCTCTTGATCCCCATGTCAGCACCATCCTGCTGAGTGGAGCTGCTACCCAGTAGAACCACCCTGCAGCCGAACAAAGCAAAGCCGGAGCTACCTGGCTCCGGCTTTCGCTTTCGTCGTTCAGGAGGTCAAGGTCTTGCTGCACTGCGTGTCGGATGAACGGCAGCAATCATCGGAAAAAGCTGTTCTCCACGCCGGACGCGCCGAGCCCGCACCCACCCCACCTACCAGATCGCACATCGCTTCACCGGCACCATCGCCGCCCCGGCTTTGCACTGAAACGCCTCCGCAAACGCCGGCATGTTCTCCACCACACCATTCACCCTGTACTTCTCCGGCGCATGCGGATCCACCTCCGTGCGCTCACGCATGCTTTCCGGCCGCGTACTCTCGCACCAGCTCTGCCCATACGCCGCGAAAAACTGCTGCACCGGCGTCAGTCCGCCATAGCTCGCATCCCCCGGCGTCAACAGCGACACGCCCGCCTCCTTCGCCTTGTCCATGTATGCGAGATACGCCAGCCGCAGCCCGGCCAGGTCCGCCAGGTTCTCGCCCAGCGTCAGCTTGCCATTCACATGCAGTTCAGGCGTGCCCGGCTCCGCCACCGCCACAAAGCCGTCATACTCGTTCACCACGCATTCCGCGCGCTCGGCAAACTGCTTGGCATCATCCTTGCGCCACCAGTCGCGCAGGTTGCCCTGCCCGTCAAACTGCCGCCCCTCATCATCGAAGCCATGCGTCAGCTCATGCCCGATCGTGCCGCCTGCCGCGCCATAGTTCACCGCGTCGTCCTGGCTTGGGTCAAACTGCGGCGGCTGCAAAATCCCGGCAGGGAAGTTGATGCTGTTCATCTGCGGGTTGTAATACGCATTCACCGTCGGCGGCGTCATCTCCCACTCGCCGCGGTCCACCGGCCGCCCGATCTTGCGCACATCCCGCGCCACGTCAAACGCATTCGCGCGCAGGGCGTTGCCAAATGCATCCGTGCGCACCATCGCCAGCGAGGAGTAATCCCGCCACGTATCCGGGTAGCCGATATGGTTCGTCACCAGGTGCAGCTTGCGCTTCGCCTCGGTCTTGGTCGCGGCGCTCATCCATGCCAGCGCGTCGATGTCATGCTCTGCGGCCGTTTCGATCGCGCGCGTCAGCTCGCCGGTGCGCGCTTTGTCCTCCGGGCTGAACTTGGCTTTGACATACTCCTCGCCCAGCGCCTCGCCCACCTCGCTGTCCACCCGCTCCGCACAGCGTTTCCAGCGCGGCTCCTGCTCGGGCACGCCCGACAGCACCTTGCCGTAAAACGCGAACGCCTCATCATCCAGCGGCTGCGGCAGCGCCGTGCCCGGCACCGAGCGCACCACCACCCACCGCAAAAACGTCTTGATATCCTCCAGGCTCGCCGCCTCCAGCGAGTCATGCAGTTCCAGGAAGTACACCGGCTCCTGCACGTTCAACGACTGCACCGCGGGTGCATGCATCGCCTCCAGGAACGTGCCCATCCGCAGCTCGGGCGAGTTCGCGTCAAACTGCACCAGCGGCGTGCGGTGGTACAGCTTGGTCGGGTCCCGCATCTCGAGCCGCGACAGCGAGGCCGCCGCCAGCTTGGTCTCCATGCGTAGCACCACGCCGGCATCCACCGTGGCCTGCGACTCCGGCTCGCCCATCAGCACAAATGTCCGCCGCACGTGCTCCACATACTGCGTGCGCAGCTCCGCGCTCTTGCCATCGGTGCGGTCGTAGTAGCCTTTTTCCGGCAGCCCAAGCGCCGGTTGCGCAATCGTGGCAATCTGCTGCGTGGCGTTGCGAAAATCCTGCTGCGATCCAAACTGGAAGAACCCTGAGACTCCCTTCGTGTGCAACTGTGCCAGCAGCGCCGGCAGTTGGTCCCTTTGCTTCACCGCGTCGACCGCGGCCAGCAGCTCCGCCAGCGGCTTTGTGCCCAGCGCATTGATCGCGTCCGTGTCCATGCACGCCGCGTACGCATCGCCGATCCTCTGCTGGTTCGCCGTACGCGCGGCACCCCCGCTCGCCGCCTTTTCCAGGATCGTTCGCAGCACCTGCTCGTTCTGGTCCGTCGTTTCCGTGTCGCGCCCATACGCCGCACGGTCCGCGGGAATCGGGTGCGCCTTGAGCCACCCTCCACACGCATACTGGTAAAAGTCGGTGCAGGGGTCCGCCGTGGTATCCCGCAGCGCCGGGTCAAAGTCATGCAGCGCCGGTGCGGCTGGCGCAGGCTTCGGCGAACCGTTCTGATCCCCCGTCCCCTTGACGCCGGCCGTCTGCACGGCACTCTGCGCCCGTACCACGCCCCACCCGCCGGCACCCGCCGGCAATCCCATCGCAGCGATGCCCAGCAGTCCCGCACCCAGCAGGAGTCGCTGTGCTCCCGTACGTCTCGAGCGGGGCGCTGCATGGCCCTTCTCGGCAGCCATGGCTGTTTGTGTCAACGAAATCCCGCTGTGTGTTTTCAAAGAATGCTTCATGGAATGATCAGGCCTTTGCGCTTCGCGACATGTCAGCAGGGTGCGTCCGATTTGCTCTCAGGACGGAGCAAAGCCGGGGCGACTCCAGGAATCTGCTCGATGGGGTCGAACAGGGCGTACCCATGGATATTCACCTGCCAGCCCCTTGCTGCACAATAGCAAGCATGGTGCAACCAGCGGCGCTGCCGGAGCCACGAGGCGAAAAGTCTCTGCAATCCCGCTCAGATTCCTCGGAGCTCTCGCCGGCCGCGTCCGGGCTATGCTCCACGTTCACGCCGCGCGCCCCACACGCGTCCGCTCGCCGCCGCCGCGTCTCGCGGCTCCTCTGCGCCGCATTAGCGGGCCTTGCCCTCTGCCTCGCCGGCAATCCGGTGCAGGCGGCCCAGCCGCCCGCACCGGAGAAGACGCCCGCCAAGGTCTCGGAGAAACCCGCCCCCTCCAGCGTCCACCCCTCCGTCCGCATCCCCGTCGAGCCGCTCGGTTTCGTCCCCCCGGGCAAGCTCTTCATGCCCTATCGCATCCCCTCCGCCACCCTCGACTACCTCGACGCCGACCACCTGCTCTTCACCTTCCACAGCGCCAAACTCATGCGCCGCGAGCCCGACGAGCCGCTCGAAGACCAGGACCAGACCGTGCACGCACTCGTGCTCTCCCTGCCCACCGGCAAGGTTACCGCCGAGGGCACCTGGCGCCTCCACGACCGCGAGCGCTACCTCTGGGTGCTGGGCAATGGCCACTTCCTCATGCGTCAGCGCGACACCCTCTACATCGGCGACAGCTCGCTCGTGCTCTCCACCTACCTGCACCCCGAAGGCAAGCTCGCTTCCGTGCAGCTCTCGCCCGATAACTCCACCCTGATCGTCCAGTACGCCAACGAGGTCAAGGACGACGAGCAGAACGCCCTCGGCGATACGCCGCCCCACAGCAGGCCTACTCTCGGTCCCGGTCCGACACTGGGTCCCTCCCCTAGTGCTTCTTCCAGCGCCGGCACCGGCAGCACCGGCAACCCCGACCCCAACGATGCCGAAACTCGCTTTCCGCAGCGACGCAAGGAGTACACCCTGCTCAGCATCGACGTGGCCCGTCACTCTGCCACGCGCCTCGGCGTGGTGCATCGCCCGCTCGCGTTCACGCTCGTACAGGACGGCTACCTCGGCGTCGCGCAGGGCAATGGCAAGCTGTGGGACGTCAAGTTTGCCCGCTTCGGCCAGGAGCCCGAACACCTCAACAGCGTCACCAGCACCTGTCAGCCGCTGCTGCTTTCGGTCAGCCCCGGCGTGTTCCTTGCGCAAAGCTGCCTGCCCTATTCCTCCGACCACCTGGTGCAGGCCTTTGATCTCCACGGCCACAAGCTCTGGGAGCAGGTCTGGCAGTCGCGCTTCGTCTGGGGCACCTTTGCCTACAGCGATGCCGGCAACCGCTTCGCCTACGGCTCCATCGAGGTCAACCACGATCTCGCCACCCTGGACCCCGTAGAAGATGGCTCCATCCTCGGCGAACCGGTGGGCGTCTTCTCCATCGCCTCCGGCAAGCTCGACACCGTGCTCGACGCTACGCCGATCCTCACTGCCGGCGAAAACTTCTCGCTGTCCCCCGACGGCAACACCCTTGCCATCCTCCGCGAGGGCGCCATCGAGCTCTACCCGCTCCCCAGCGCCGCCCCGCCACCCGCCGTCACCGCATCCTCCAAGTAGCCGGAGAGAGCGCCGCCGCCGCAAGCCCATGCAGGCCGCCCGCCGGCAACGAAGCAGGGCAGGGAAGCAGGGCAGGGAACAGCGCTCGGCACGATCGCCACCGCGCGGCACAGCCCATCCGGCCAGCACCACGCGCCCAAGTACCACACGCCCAAGCCCCGCACCCACGCTCGCGCGCTTCCCCAACGCTTTGTCTCTAGGCGCCAATCACTCCGCGACAGAACCAGCCCGCACACGCCCGCACTCCGCCGGCATCTCACCCGCAGGAGAGCCCAGCGATGTTCCCACCCTTCCGCTCCATCCCACCCGTACTCACGCTCGCCGCGGTCACCGCCGCGTTCTTTCTCACGCGCCGCTTTCGCCCACTCTCCCCGCGTATCGGCCTCGTCGTGCGCTGCATCGCCGCAGCTCCGCTCGTCGCCTCCGGCATCGTGCACCTGGCGCGCCCCTCGGTGTTCACCAGCCTCCTGCCGCCGCCCTTGCCGCAGCAACCCTGGCTCATTGTGGTCACCGGCCTGCCCGAGCTCCTCGGTGCCGCCGGCCTGTTCCTCCCCTCCACCCGCCGCGCCGCCGCCCTGTCGCTCGCCGTTTTCATGATCGCGATCTTCCCCGCCAACGTGTACGTCGCCGGCAAAACCGTCGGAGGCCTCACCATGCCCGAGGTCCCGCTGCGCACCTCCATGCAGGCCGCCTACATCGTGCTCCTGCTCGTCGCCGGCTGGGGCCTGCCCGCCAAGCGCACCTGACGCAGTTGCAGTTGCCTGCAATTAAGAGAACGGAGCAACCTGCCCGACAGCATGCTCAACGCGGGACGTCCTTCCAGTAAGCCTTTTTGCTGCGCCTCTTTGTAACAGACGCACGCAATACTGACGTCCTAAGCGCTTCCTTGATCACGGGGACCGTCGGTGCAGCGTCGTATGAAGTACGCTCAGGATCCAGATCCGTGAGGAGGCACTAGAGCCGTCTATGTACACTCCATCGAAAGTGATTCGCAGCTTGGCTCTAATCTCGAGTTTGATGTTGATGTGGGTCTCTCTTCCCACAGGACGCGCTCAGCAGTCGGAAGCGATCAACCCTGCCACTTACGCCAAGTTTGAGGTTGCATCTGTCAAGCCGGGCAGACCCGGAGGTTATCGCTCATTTCGTATCGAGCCCGGCACTTTCTCAATGACGGGAGTCACGGTGAAAGACCTACTGGCCTATGCGTATGGCGTAAGGCCTGATCAAGTACAGGGTGGACCTTCTTGGGTGACCACAAATCTCTACGACATCATGGCCAGGGAAAGCCGAGAAAGCGTTGCACATATACATCTTCTTACTCCCCCTAAGAGGGTTCAGGAACTCCATGAAATGGCACGCTCGCTATTGGCGGATCGATTCGGTGTTGCAGTCAAGAGCGAGTGGAGAGTGCTTCCGGTCTATAGCCTGTTGATAGCACAGGGTGGGCCCAGGTTGGCACCGAGCGATCCTCTGACCGCTGCTGATGGAGGAACCGTCAGAGTCGAGCCCAACATGATCGATCTCAAAGGGCAGACCTTGGGCGTGTTGGCGACAGAACTCGCAGAACGATTCGGTCGTGAAGTGCAGGACAATACGCATTTGAACGGCAAGTACGACATCCACTTGCAATGGTCTGTTGATGAAGCTCCCGGGAGTGCCGTCGAACAACCAGGCGGTAGAAGCGATGCACAAGATGGCCAGAGTAGCGGCAGCTCTTCCTTGTCTATCTGGTCTGCCCTGAAGGAGGAATTAGGATTGCGCCTTGAAAAAACCAGGGCTCCTGTAAATGACATTTTCATCGTTGATGCCAGGCTTCCCAATGCCGACTAGCACGCGACAGCACCCCTCTCGCAAAAGAGCCCTCCGCCTTCACCACCTTGGAGCGCAGCAAGCAAGGGACGAGAGCCCGACCCCCGGCCACCTTGCCAGCAGGCCAGGCTCCGACAGCGCCCCCCAAAGCCACTACCTAAGCTGACCAGCCTAGGCACATTGCAGCCAGAACACCGCCGCCTACAACTTCCATTACGCCACCCGTCGCCACCCAGCCAACCACGCGAACCATGACCAACGCCATATTTCATGCCCCGAAACACCCCTGCACCCTTGACCCCACGCCGGCATCCATAGACAATCAGGAACCGCACTCGCCCGCGCCCCCACCTTTCCGGCCCGGAGCACGCCACCCGGCCGCAAAGATACACCGCAAAGCGAGCGGTTCCGAGTCGCCCAACCTATGCTCAGCACCTTGCGTATCAGCCCGCGGGAACGTCTCGTCCTCCTGGCCATCATCGAGGCCTACATCGTCACCGGCGAGCCGGTTGCCTCGCAGGCTCTCGCCCGCCTCTGGGTCGACCGCGACGGCATGAGCGCCGCGACCATCCGCAACGTCATGGCTTCGCTCGGCGACGCCGGCCTGCTCGATCAGGCGCACTCCTCCGCCGGCCGCATCCCCACGCCGCTCGCCTTTCGCTTCTACGTCGAGCAGCTCGGCTCCCAGCCCGGCGCCGCGCCCCGCGGCCTTTCCTCCGCGCACCGCGCCGAGATCGAGGACTCCTTTTCCGGCGTTTCCTCCGCCCACCAGTTCCTGGAACGCACCTCGCAGGTGCTCGCCTCCATCTCCAGCGGCCTCGGCATCGCCCTGCTCGCCGCCTCCGAGTCGCACGCGCTCGAGCACATCCACTTCTCGCGCCTCGGCGGCGGCCGCGTCCTCGCCGTGCTCGTCACCACCGCCGGTGTCGTGCTCAACCGCGTCCTGCATCTGCCCCGCGAGATGGAGATGGCCGAGCTCGATGCCGCTGCCCGCTACCTCAATCACAACTTCCGCGATTGGTCCGTCGATCGCATCCGGGCCGAACTCGACGCACGCCTCACCGCCGAGCAAAGCGAGTACGACCGCCTGCTCCGCTCCGTCGAAGAGCTCTGCTCTGGCGGCGCCCTGCAGCACACCGGCGACAGCACCCTGTTCATCGGCGGCGTCGCCAACCTGCTTTCCAGCGAAATGGACCGCTCCATGCTCCGGCAAATGCTCTCCGCGCTTGAAGAAAAGCAGCGCCTCGCCACTCTCCTGCGCGCCTACGTCGATGCCCGCCAGCAGACCGTGCAGGTCGTGGTCGGCCTCGAAGCCGACATGCCCGACCTGCCCGAACTCTCCAACTTCGTCCTCATCGGCGCGCCCACCCGCCTCGGCAGCGACCACTCCGGCACCCTCGCGGTGATCGCTCCTACCCGCGTGGAGTACGGCAAAACCATCGATGCCGTGGCCTTTATCGCGCAACTCTCCGACCGCATCCTGCAGCTTCCGCAGCCCTAGGCGTCGCCGCAACCACCATCCCGGCCGCCTCGCGCGCCCCAGAATAGATCCCAGAGCGAGTCCCAAACTGATCCCAAAGTGTTCCAGGCACCACCCGGGTTCCACCTCGCAAGCAGCCCCGTACCACCAGCTATGGGAAAATAAGGCATGCGCCCCACTCTGCAGAGCCGCCTCCGCGAACAAATCGACCGGCTTCGCGGCAACGTGGGCCCAGCTGAATCTGAGGAATCATTCATGAGCCAGACCCGCCCCGACACCTCTGAAGAACTGCTCGAAACCATCCAGAACACCGATCCTGTCTCCGACCCCGCCGACGACCTCACCACAGGCATCGAGGGCCACGAGCACACGGCCGGCACCGCCGCGCATCCCGCCACTACGCTCGACGCCTCGGACGAAGAAGTCGAGCGCCTCCGTGCCGAGCGCGATGCCCTGGTGGACCGACTCGCCCGCCTGCAGGCCGAGTTCGAAAACGCCCGTCGCCGCGCCGACAAGGAGCGCTCCGAGTTCCGCGAGTACGCCACCGGCAACGCCGTGGAGCAGTTTCTGCCCGTGCTCGACAACTTCCAGCTCGCCCTCAAGTCCAACGGCACCGCGGAGCAGCTTCGCTCCGGCGTCGAACTCATCGCCAAGCAGATGGAAGAAGCCTTCCGCACCCTCAACGTTCTTCCGGTCGCCACCGCCGGCGTCGCTTTCGATCCACGCGTGCACGAAGCCCTTGGTTCGGTCGAAAGCACCGAGCTGCCCGATGGCCAGGTCTATGAAGAAGTACGACGCGGTTACCGCATCAAGGAGCGTTTGCTGCGGCCCGCTCTTGTCCGCATCGTAAGCAACCCGCAGCAGACGCAGGCATAACGATCGCTACTGTGACCAAACTCGACTACTACGAAGTACTCACCGTCTCTCGGACTGCCAGCGATGCTGAGCTGAAGACCGCTTATCGCCGGCTTGCCATGCAGTACCACCCCGACCGCAACCAGGGCGATCCGTCCGCCGAAGAAAAGTTCAAGGAGTGCTCCGAGGCCTACCAGGTCCTGAGCGACCCCGACAAGCGCGCTGCCTACGATCGCTACGGTCACGCAGGCGTCGGCGCCGCAGGCCCTGGCGGCGGCAGCCCCTTCACCAACGCGCAGGACATCGGCGACATCTTCGGCGACATCTTCGGCGAAATGTTTGGCCAGCAGGGCGGACGCGGTGGACGTGGCTCACGCCAGCAGCGCGGCCGCGATCTCCGCTATGACCAGACCATCGACTTCACCGAGGCCATCTTCGGCAAGGAGATCGAAGTCTCCGTCAAGCGCATGGAGCCATGCGAAGAGTGCGTCGGCACCGGCACCAAGTCCAGCAAGGGCCCCACTACCTGCCGCCAGTGCGGCGGCCGTGGACAGGTGCGCTTCCAGCAGGGCTTCTTCTCCGTCGCGCGCACCTGCACCCACTGCGGCGGCACCGGCCAGGTCATCTCCGACCCATGCCCCAACTGTCACGGTGACGGCCGCGCCGAGAAGCTGCACACCGTGCGCGTCTCCATCCCCGCCGGCGTTGAAGAAGGCACACGCATCCGCTACCAGGGCGGTGGCGATGCCGGTCGCTTCGGCGGCCCCGCGGGCGACCTCTACATCGTGCTCACCGTCAAGCCGCACTCCTTCTTCGAGCGCGACGGCAACGACGTGCACTGCATCGTGCCCATCTCCTTCACGCAGGCCGCACTCGGCGACGAGATCACCATCCCCACGCTTGAAGGCGACACGCGCATGAAGGTTCCCGAAGGCACGCAGAGCGGCAAGGAGTTCCGCATGCGTGGCAAGGGCGTTCCCTATCTCAACGAGCACGGCCGTGGCGATCTCATCGTGGAAGTCGCGGTGCAAACACCCAAGAAGCTCACCCGCGAACAACGCGAACTACTCCGCCAGTTTGGCGAAGGTGTCGCCATCGAGAACGCCCCCACCTCGCGCTCACTCTTTACCAAGCTCAAGGAAATCCTCTCCTAAGCCGCCGAGACGAAGCCCCCACCAACAACTCCACAAACAACAACGGTGCAGCTCTCACGAGCCGCACCGTTGTTGTCTATGCTCGCCTTCTGTACTCAATCATTCTCTGCTCCCGTCAGCCGCAGGCCAGTATTACGCGCCCCGAAAGTAAAGCGCAAAACGCCACGAAGTGGCCGCCTCTCGCGCAGGGGGTCTTGGCCTGAAGCACTTACAACAACGCAGAAGCCACCACCGCCGTCGCTGCAATCGCCGCGGTCTCGGCGCGCAAAATCCGCGGACCAAGACTCACCGGCTGCCACGCGTGCTTCGCAAACAGCAACTCCTCATCCGCGGTCCATCCACCCTCTGGCCCGACGGCCATCACCACGCCCGCCTCTGTGTTCCCGGATGTAAGCGCGAGCAGCGCATCGCTCAGCATCATGGTGCGCTCGCTCTCTGCAAGCAGCAGCCTTGTGCCCGTCCACGTGCGCGCAAGCGCTGCCTTCAACGACTCCGGCTCGTGCACTTCCGGCAGGTCCGCGCGCCGCGACTGCTTCGCGGCTTCATGCGCAATCCTGCGCCATCGTTCCACGCGCGCGGCCGCTGCCTGCGCCAGGTGTTTCTCCGTGCGCCGTGCAACCACCGGCACTATGCGTTGCACACCCAGCTCCGTCGCTTTCTCAATCGCCCACTCCAGCCGGTCAAACTTGAACACCGCAAGCAGCAGCGTAAGTGGAAGCGCCGCATCCCCCGCAAGCTCCTGCTCCAGCACAAATGCCGCGCGCTCTTCGCTCACTGTGTCCAACACCGCCGACCACACGCGGCCGTCCGCCACCACGTCGCAACGCATGCCCGGCTCCGCACGCAGCACCTTGGCAAGGTGCCGCGCCTGCGCGCCCACAAGCTCTGCTCTGCCTTCACTCCATTGGTCCGCTATCCATCGTCGACGCGCCATACTTCGTATTCTCGCAGCAACACGCCACACGCAGCTCACTCCGCATCGCGCCACAAACACAAAAGGGAAACGCGCTTGGCGTCTCCCCTCGGTGTTGCCTGTTGCGGACTGCTCTTGGTGGCTGCCTCTGGTTGTATTCTCCCTGGTGCGTCTGCTCCCGCAACTTCACGCTGCAGTTAACGCAAGATATAGAGAGAGCGAAAAACACTGTCAAGCGAAAAGCGAAAAATATTTGCACCGCTGTGAAGAACACGCTCGTTTCTCACCGCGCACCCACGCTGCACATCCTCCATCAACACTCGATGATGTTCAACGCAAGCCCCGCAAGCGACGTCTCCTTGTAGCGCGATTGCATATCGAGTCCCGTCAGATACATCGTGCGAATCACCTGGTCCAGCGATACCTTGTGCCCGTCCGCTTCGTGCATCGAGATGCGGCACGCCTGCACCGCCTTTACCGCGCCCATCGCATTGCGCTCGATACACGGAATCTGCACCAGCCCGCCAATCGGATCGCACGTCATGCCAAGGTTGTGCTCCATGCCTATCTCCGCGGCATGCTCCACCTGGTTGTTGGTTCCGCCCAGCGCCGCAACCAATCCACCTGCCGCCATCGAACACGCCACGCCTACTTCGCCCTGGCACCCAACCTCCGCGCCGCTGATCGAAGCATTCTCCTTGTACAGCACGCCGATCGCCGCGGCCGTCAACAGGTAGCGCACAATGCCGTCTTCGCCCGCGTCTTCAATGAAGTCGAGATAGTAGCGACCCACCGCGGGCACCACGCCCGCCGCGCCATTTGTCGGCGCTGTCACCACGCGACCGCCCGCCGCATTCTCCTCGTTCACCGCCATCGCATACACCGTCACCCAGTCCAGCGGGGCCAGCGGGTCTGCCTTCAATCCCTGCTCCACGCGCTCGCGCAAACGTGTCTGCAGCCGCGCCGCCCTGCGCCGCACGTTCAATCCTCCAGGCAAAATTCCTTCAATCGCCATGCCCCGATCCATGCACGCGCGCATCGTCGCCCACACGTGCAGCACACCCGCACGCACCTCCTCCGCCGGGCGCAGCGAGCACTCGTTCGCAAACATCAGTTCTGCAATCGTGAGACCCTCTGTCTCCGCCATCGCCAGCAGTTCCTCCGCGCTCGCAAACGGAAAGGGAAGTGTCGCTGTGGTCATCATCGGCGTCGCGTTGAGGTCTTCTCCATCGTGCACGATGAACCCGCCGCCAATCGAAAAGTACGTTGCCGCCAGCAGCACCGCGCCCGCATCATCCTCGGCAACAAACCGCATGCCGTTCGGGTGTTGTGACGTCGCGTTCGGCGGCAGCATCGTGTCCATAAAGAAGCGCAGGTCCGTCGCCATCACAAACGGCACAGCGCATTTGCCCAGCAGTCGCAGCGTCCCGCTCCCGGCAATCTCGGCAAGCTTTGTGTCCACGCCGTCCGGGTCGGTCGTTGCGGCTTCTTCGCCCAGCAGCCCAAGCAGCACCGCGCGATCCGTACCATGGCCCTTGCCTGTCAGTGCCAGCGAGCCATACAACTCCGCGGCAATGCGGCGCACACGCGGCAGCATGCCTGCATGCTCAAGCTCAAGCGCAAACGTACGCGCGGCACGCATCGGTCCCATCGTGTGCGAACTCGAAGGACCGATGCCAGGTTTGAACAGGTCAAAGAAGCTTGTTTTCACTTCCTCGATTCTAGTCTTGCCCAGGCGATTGCTGGCGTTTTTGATGGCGCGCTCACGAGAGCTCGCTTCTCATTCCTAGTGCACGTCCGCGTGCACCACCGCATCGCTCGTAACAGGCGGCAGCGGCAGCCCCGCTTTTGGCTCTGCCGCGTTCCAGTCCCTGCCCAGCAGCTTTGCCATCGTCGCCGCCACCTGGCTCTGTGTCACCGGCGCCACGTGCGTTGCCACGCCCACGCGCGCAACCCCCGCACCCATCATCGCGATAAACATCTCCTTTGACTCAGGCAGCTTCTGCCCATGCGACCGCCAGCCATCGCCCTCCGCGCCGCGCCCATGGTCCGTCGTAAAAATCAGCGTGGTGTTGTTGCGATACTGGGGCATCGCCTGCAGCGCGTTCCACAAGCGTTCGAGATACTGGTCCACGCGATGTGCCGACAGGAGATACTCTCCGTAATTGCCGCCATGCGCCCAGTCGTCCGTCTCGCCCAGCGACACAAACAGCACGCGCGGATGCTTCTGCTTCACATACTGCAGCGCTGTCTCAATCACCGGCGCGTCAAAGGGTTCGTCATCCCAGATGCGCGGCGAGTCGCGCTTCCAGTCGTTGACGAGCGAAAGCTCGGGCGTCATCGGCTCCATTGCAAGCGCATCCCATCCCGCGTTCACCGGGAACCCGCAGCGCTCCTTGTTCACGATCCCGTTGATCACCGCCCACGCTCCGAACGCTGCCGCCTGGTGCTCCAGCCCCGGCTGCTGGTTCAGCCACTCCAGCACCGTCACATTCGGGTTGGGCTTGTTGTCATTCGAATCGATGCGCGGATCCCCATGGCCCGTCAATGTCTCCGAGTAACCCGGGTACGAGAAGTTGAAACCGTTCGTTACTGCCGCTTCCGATCCCGCATCGCGGTCGCCCCACAACACGCCTCCGGGCACCAGCGTGCCCCACACAAACGGCATCAACTGCCTGCGCCTTGCCTCGGGCGTCGGCGCCAGGAACTCCCGCTGCAATGCATCCACGTTGCGGCCATCGTAGTAGCGCGATGGCGTGAGTAGCGCACTGTCCGCGCCTCGCACCAGCTCCTGCCAGCGCAGCCCATCCGTCATCACCAGCACCACGTTGCGCGCCGGTGCATGCGCTGCACCTTGAGCGTGCGCTGCAGCCTGGGCCTGCGCTGTGCCCGTGGTTATCACCACCGCCCAGCAAGCCGCACCCACTACCCATGACCACACCCGCGCCCACCCTGTACTCTTCATCATCCCGCGCTCCTCATCGCTGCTGCCGATGAGCCTACCGCGAAACCACCCGCACGCCGATGAATGTTCAGGCGCCGCGCTCAGGGCAAACGGAACGCCAGCGTCAACGTGTAGCTGTGCCCGTCAGGATTTGTAACCGTGACGCTGTGCACGCCTGCCGCCAGCGCCGGCAACGCGGCCGTAAGGCTGAGCGAGCTCGCTACCCTGCAGGCGATCGGCTCCAGGTCGATCGCGAGTGTCGCCCCCGCCTGGAACCCGCTGCCCGCGATCGCCAGCTGCGCGCCTGTCACTACGGCCCGGTTCACCGTCAGTGGATCCGACGCAAACGTGAACGTCGAAATCCCGGCAGCTGTGCCCACAAACATCCGCTGCCCCGCCGGGTCCACCGCCAGCAGTCGCTGCGTGTAGGAGCCTGTCACCCCACCGCCCGGTACCTCCACGGTGCGCGCCAGGATGCCGTGCGCCGTGTCATACACGCGCACATGGTCGGCCGCGGCTCGATACAGCAGCGAGCCCGACGCATTGAACTGCATGCCCCCGAAGAAGCTCTCGGTGAACACGCCGCTCGCGATCGGCGCCGGTGCCGAGAGCATCGTCTGCCACTCCGCCTGGCTGTTCAGCATCACCGCATCGATCGCCGCCACCGACCCATCGGACGAGAGCGCCACGTCGCCTATCGTGCCCGTGGTCAGGTCCGGAGTCGCGTACGTCCCGGTGGCCACCTGCAGCAGCTGGTTGGCGAACAGCACCCACGCGCCATCCGCGCTCGCCGTCAGTGAAAAATCCTCGCCCCCCGGGTTAAATCCCGGGGCCGCGGGATAACTCAAACGGCCATTCGCACCCATGTCGAAGGTGCCCACCCTGGCTTCGCTGAAAGGCCCCGCAGGACCCTGCAGGTACCCAGCTTCTGTCTTGAACATCGCGAGGTTGCTGGCCGTTGCTACCACCTCATTCGGCGGACCCAGCGGTGCGGCCACGCCAAGCGATCCCGGCCCGCTGGTCGGGACGACGTACTGCTGCAACGTGGCAAAGCTCCCCGCATCCAGCACCGAGACCTTGCGGTCGCCCAGTGTTGTCAGCAGCAGCCGCGCGCCATCCGGCGTCAGTGCCAGCGCCTGTGGCCCGGGCCCCGTCGCGATACTCTGCTGCAATCCCGCCGAGCCCGGCCCATACACCAGCAGCTGGTTGTGCGCCGCATCCGTCACCAGCACCCTTTGCCGCGCGGCATCAAAGATCATCTGCCCCGGCTGCGCGCCGGCAGGCAGCGCAACATCGTCGCGCTGCGCGTACGTGTAGGCACCCTTCAGCGCCAGCGATCCGGTGGCCGAGCTGACCACCACGTCTGCCGCGCCCAGCACGCCGGGCGGCACCACCACCGTCACCTCCGCCGTATCGTAAGGGGCCGCCAAGCCATACTGATCCGTCACGGTGACATTTGTGGCCTGCGCCCCGCCGACCGATACCGTCGGCCTGCTCCCGAAGCCACGCCCATACAGCCGTAGCGTCGCGCCGCCGGTTGTCGGCCCCGCATCTCCATCCACAACATCCACTGCCGGCGCATAACAGTAAGCCACGGGCGCAATTATCACCGCGCCCGTGGCGAAGACTGCCTCGACGTCATGGCATCCACCGGAAAGCGTTGGTGCCGCGAGGCTGATCGTGTTCACCGACGTGGTCATCGCGCCCGGCACAGCCACGGCGCTCGCGCCTTCTAGGAACGAGATCGCTGGCGATGCCGTGAAGCCTGCACCGTTCAGCGTCGTGCTCAACCCATCCTCGGGCGTGTCCGGCACCATCGCTCCGTTTCCGGTCGGTCCCACGCGCACTGCCGGCAACTGTGTTGAGCCGGCAGGCGCCGGCTGCGTTGTGCCCGTGTTGACAAGGAACAAGCCCAGCGGGGTCGTCAGCATCAGCCGCTGCATCGCGTCCGCACCCGCGAACGCAACGTCGCCGAAGTCCTGCGCAAGCGAAAACGGCACGATGTTCACCGCCTGCAGCGTGGCATCCAGCACGCTCACAAAATTCTGTTCAGAAGCGGTGGCATAAAAGTGCGAGAAGTCCGGCGACGCATACGCCGCCACATCCATCAGGCCATTCTGCGAAGCCACCACGCTGAAGTTGCCGTCCAGGATCTCCAGCAGGCAGCAACTGTTCTTGATCAGCACGCGGCTTCCATCCTGGTTCACCGCCAGCACATTGGGCTCTGAACCATACGCCACCTCCTGCGTCGTAAATGCTCCACTGCTCACATCGAAGCGGCCGTAGTAGCCATTACTGTCCGCACCCGCGACATACGCATGTTCCCGGTCGCCGGAAGGCACCACCACCCGCGCAGAGTACGCAAGAGAACTCAGCCCCGCCGGCTGCACAAAGCCTGTTCCCGGGATCCACCGCACCACGCTCGAGGCCGTGCTCTCCGCGTCCTGCGCAACAAAAAGAATGGACCCATCCGCCAGCGCCGCCGGCAGCATTGGGCTCAGGTTTGCATACGGCACAACGCTGGGCGCGAGATATTCCCGCCCCGTCACGCAAAGGTTCGCCGTCGACACCACGTAGAAGGAATGCGTGCGCGTCCCCACCACCACCGAGGCGCCATCCGCGCTGAGACTCAGTCCCATTGGCTGCGGCAGCGGGAGCCGCGCCACCACTGTCATCGTCTCCGGCGACAACACGTCGATCCCATTGCGCGGAAAGTCCGTTGCCAGGATCTGGTTGTGCAGCGCATCGAAGACCACGGTCGGGTTTGCCGGGCTCCCCGTCGCCACAAAGCCCGAGGCGCTGTTCGCCGGCTGCTTCTGGGGAAGTGGAGCAGCACAGGCATTGGCCACCGTGGGCGGCGGCGTCGTCCCGGGCGGTGGCGTCGACACGGGCGGCGGCATGGGCGCAGAACCGCTCGCCGTGATCAACAGCTTTGTGGTCACCACGTGGCTCAGGCTCCCCGACGTCGCCGTAAATTGCACCGTCACCTGGCCGGCCGCCGTCCCCGCCGGCACTGCAAACTGCAGCGCATTCGCAGCCGCGTTGCCCGCGATCACAACGCTGCACGCGGCCGGCGCGCAGGTGATGCCATCGGGCGCCGCGCCTGTCACCGTCACAGCACCAGTGAACCCGTTCACGCGCGTAAGCACAAAGCTCTCCGCCGGCGCAGCCGTCCCGGCAACCACGGTCGACGCCGTCGGTGTCACCGCGATCGCAAAGTCCGGCGCACTGTTGTCGACACGCGGAATGCGCACCACGCCACAGCCCGCCAGCAACAGCAGCAGCGATACGAGCCACAGTCGCCGAATCACGGCCAGTGAATCCCTCAGCACAGCAACACGCACAGCAACAGATACAGGCATACGCTCTCAGCGAGATCTTTCAGTAAAGTCCATGCAGGGCACGGAGGCATCGGCGCCGTGATTGGACCTGGTTCGATCCACCACCGTCAGCCCGGCGCCACGTCTCGTGTGTGGCAGTGTATCGCCGCGGCGGCGTGTTTGTACGCGGTGTCCTGTATTCGTACTGCGCGCGCGCAACTCCAAAGTGCACCTTGGCACGCTCGCCGTTGCGCAACGCCCAGCCATCTATGCAAGCGGCCCTGCGCACTCAAACCACGCAACATCTCTTTTCGAATCGCGCCCACACCACTTATCATCACCACACCGTGACCGACCGCTTCGGAACCTTTCCCGCCCCGCGCCTGGCGCTTCTCGCCGCCGCACTGTTCGTGGCCGCTTCCGCCACCGCACAGTCACAGTCCTCCACCGAGTACCGCTTCTCCTTTCCCGATGCCGTGCACCACGTCATGCAGGTCGAAGCCACCTTCCACAACGTGCCCATCAAACCGCTGACGCTCACCGTGAGCCGCGCCTCGCCTGGTCGCTACGCCGCCTTTGAGTTCGCCTCCAACATCTTTGAAGAGCACTTCACCGACGGCAGCGGCCATCCCCTCGCAGCCACAAAGACCGATCCGCGCAACTGGTCCGTGCCCAATCCCGATGGCACCGTGCACGTCTCCTACAAGCTCTTCGGCGACCGTGTCGATGGCACCTTCTTCGCCGTCGACACCACCCACGCCCATCTCAATTTTCCCGCGGTCCTTATGTACGCCCCCGCTCTCGACGACGACCCAACCCGCCTCACCTTCGCGCTGCCGCAGGGCTCCGACTGGAAGATCGCCACACAGCTCTATCCCTCTGCCGACGCCCACACCTTCACCGCGCCTAACCTGCAATACCTCATGGACTCGCCCGTCGAGCTCAGCAACTTCCGCATGCGCACCTTTACCGTGCCCCCGCTCGTGCCCTCCGGCAAAACCGAAACCATCCGTGTCGTGGCACACTCCCAGGCTTCTGACTCCGAGTTCGACGCCTACTTCGCCAGCGTGCAGAAACTCGTGCGCGAAGAGCAGGCCATCTTTGGCGAGCTCCCCGCCTACGAGCCCGGCTACTACACCTTTCTTGCCGACGCGCTGCCTTGGGATTCGGGCGACGGGATGGAGCATCGCAACAGCACCGTCATGACCGGCCACCAGCTCTCCCTCTCCACCGTTGCGCATGAGTACTTCCACAACTGGAACGTCGAACGCATCCGTCCCGAAGGCCTAGAACCCTTCTCCTTCCGCGACACCAACATGTCCGGAGAAATGTTTCTCGCCGAGGGCTTTACGCAGTACTACGGCAACCTCGCCCTGCTGCGCAGCGGCATCACCTCTGCTAACGATTTAGGTGCCTTCGCCGACGACCTCACCTATGTCCTCGGCACGCCCGGCAGTTCGTACCGCTCCGCCATGGACATGAGCCGCCTCGCCCCGCTGGTCGACGGCAGCTCCGATGACTTTCCCAAGTACTGGACCAACGACTTCGTCTCCTACTACTCCTACGGCGATGTCACCGCGCTCGGCCTCGACCTCACCCTGCGCGCCCGCTCCAACTCCGCCATCACGCTCGATGACTTTATGCGCGCCATGTGGCACGCCTACGGCAAGCCCGGTGGTCCTGCGCCCGGCCTCGTCGGCCACCCTTACACCATCGCCGACGTTGAGACACAACTCGCCACCGTCAGCCACGATCCCGCCTTTGCTGCCGACTTCGTCCGCCGCTACATGGCCGGCACCGAAAAGGTCGACTACGCGCCCCTTCTGCTGCGCGCAGGCTTTGTGCTGCGCAAACAAGACGGGCCGCCCACCCTCGGGCGCATGCGCCTCAAGGCAGCCGACCACGCCCTGCTCGTCGCCGACTCCACCCTCATCGGCACCCCGGCCTACAACGCAGGCATCGATCGCGACGACGAACTGCTCGCCCTCGCCAACACCCCGCTGGCCACACCGGAAGACCTCCAGAAAGCCCTCGGCGCGCACAAGGCCGGCGACTCCGTCGCGATCCACCTCCGGCGCCGCGGCCAGGACGTGCACACCACTGCCATCCTTGCTGACCCAACCGACCTCGAGTTTGTCCCGGTCGAACGCACCGGTACCCCACTCACCCCGCAACAGCAACAGTTCCGCGAAGCGTGGCTGGGCAGCAAGGCAAAGTAACAAGCAACCCATCCGCAAAGCAGCGCGCACAGTTCAGTGCGCGCCTGTTTTCCTGATAAGCAATCGCCGCAGTTGCATGCAGCCTTATCTCTATCTATCCAGATCCCCACAAGCCGACCAACGGGAGGCCCACCCGACGGCCCCACCCGTCACGAAGTGACCGCCTCCCGCGCAGGGGGTCTTGCCGTGCTCAAACCGCGCAGGGAGTCTTGCCGCGCCTAAGCCCCGCGATGCCCAAGGTCACCAGCCCGCCAGCTTTCCCGCACAATCCGCCACAACCCCGGTGCTAAACTCAGCTCGCAAATCCTGAAAACCTATGCTCGCGAAAACCCTCAGCGCTGCCGTCTACGGCATCGACGCGCACCTCATCGACGTCGAGGTCGACTTCTCCGGCATCAAGCTGATGGAAGACCGCTTCTACATGGTCGGCCTGCCCGACTCCGCCGTGCGCGAGTCACGCGAGCGGGTGCGCGCCGCCATCAAGAACTCCGGTTTCCAGATCCCGCCCACATCCATCACCATCAATCTCGCACCGGCTGACCTCAAGAAGGAAGGCTCCGGCTTTGACCTCGCGATCGCGATCAGCATCCTCCACGCGTCCGGCGCGATGCAGCTCAAAAACATGCAGGATGTTCTTCTGATCGGCGAGCTCGGTCTGGACGGCATGCTGCGCCCCGTGCCCGGCATGCTGCCCATCGCGATCCTGGCGCGTGACCGCGGTATCCGCACGCTGATCGTGCCCCGCGCCAACGCGCAGGAAGCCGCTGTTGTCGCCGGCGTCTCCGTCTACCCCGCCGAGTCGCTCAACTGCGTGCGCCAGTTACTCAATGAGCACGCCAGTGGCGCCATCCAGGCAGCCCCTCTGCAGGTCGAAGCCAGGCAGCTGCTCAGCGAAGAGCAGCAGTTCCACGTCGACTTCGCCGATGTCCGTGGCCAGACAGGCTCCAAGCGCGCACTCGAGGTCGCCGCCGCCGGCGGCCACAACATCCTCATGATCGGCCCGCCCGGTTCCGGCAAGACCATGCTGGCCAAGCGCCTGCCCACCATCCTCGCGCCGCTCACCCTCGACGAAGCCCTTGAGACCACCAAAATTCACTCCGTCGCGAGCGTCCTCGCAGAGGGCGCAGGCCTGGTCACCGAGCGCCCGTTCCGCTCCCCGCACCACACCATCTCCGACGCCGGCCTCATCGGCGGCGGCGCCGTGCCGCGCCCCGGCGAAGTCTCCCTTGCGCACAATGGCGTGCTCTTCCTCGACGAGCTTCCGGAGTTCCCCCGCAACGTGCTCGAGGTCATGCGCCAGCCGCTTGAAGACGGCAATGTCGTCATCTCCCGCGCTGCCATGTCGCTCTCATTCCCCGCGCGCTTCATGCTCGCCGCCGCCATGAACCCGTGCCCCTGCGGCTATTTCAACGACAAGTCCCGCGAGTGCCACTGCACCCCGCCCATCATCCAGCGCTACGTCGCCAAGGTCTCCGGCCCGCTGCTCGACCGCATCGACATTCACATCGAAGTCCCTGCCGTGCAGTACCGCGAGCTCCGCTCCACCACCCCGGCCGAAAGCTCCCTCGCCATCCGCACCCGCGTGCTCGCCGCGCGCGAGCGCCAGCGCGCCCGCTTCACCGAGGCAAAGCAGAAAACCTACAGCAATGCGCACATGGGTTCCCGCCAGATCCGTGCCTTCTGCGCGCTGCCGCCCGAGGCCGAGCGTCTGCTTGAGCGCGCCATGCAGCAGCAGGGCCTTACCGCCCGCGCCCACGACCGCATCCTCAAAACCGCCCGCACCATCGCCGACCTCGAAGGAGCCGACCAGCTCGCCGTCCCGCATATCGCCGAGGCCATCCAGTACCGCACCCTCGACCGCTCCTACTGGAACTAACCGCCCTGCAGCCGATACCCGAGGCTCACGACCGGCTCACCGCCTCGAACGGCAGAAACAGCGTAAATACCGTACCGCTTGCAACACCACCCGCCCGCCGCTGCGAAGAGCGCACCCGCAGCCGTCCCGCGTGCCGGTGTACGATCTCCTGGCTCACCCACAAACCCAGCCCCGTTCCCGTCAGTCCCTTGGTCGTGTAAAACGCCTCGAAGATGCGCGCCAGCGTTCCCGCCGACATGCCCAGCCCGGAGTCCGCCACCGTGAACACCACGCCCTTCCGTCCGGTGCGCCAGTCATGTCCCTCCCGCGCGCGCAGGTGCAGGTGCCCCTCGCCGTCGCCGCCCATCGCATCGATGGCATTGCCCACCAGGTTGCTCAGTACCTGGCGGACCTCCCCTTCAAAGCACAGGATCGTGCGACTCTCCCGTTGGCGCCAGGCCACTGCAATCCCTGCCTCCGCTACGCGCCCCTGGTAAATCGCCACCACGCCGCCCAGCAGGTCGGCCGGCACGTTCGCCGTCGGCTTGGTCGCCTGCTTGTGGAATCGCAGCGTCTGGCTCGCAATCTGCGCCACCCTCTGCAACTCCCGATCCGCCGATACAAGCAGCCCGCGCGTTTCCTCGAACGAGTCGCTGATCGTCGCCAGGTAGATCAGGTTGGTCACCGCCTCCAGCGGATTGTTGATCTCGTGCGCAATCGACGACGCCAAACGTCCCACCGCCGCCAGCTTCTCACTCTCGATCAGCGCATCGGCCGACTTCTTGCTCGCCGTAATGTCCCGGAAGAACACCGTGATCCCGTCCGGCGCAGGCCGGCTCAGCACCTGGAACCAGCCCTCCGGTTTCGGGTAGTAGGTTTCAAACTCGCCAGCAACTCCCTGCTCCATCGAACGCGTGTACTCCAGCACAAACGGCGAACCCTCATACTGCGCATCCGGAAACGTCTCCCAAAGGTTGCGCCCGATCAGCTCGCCATACGGCGACAGCAGCCGCCTTGCATTGCTGTTCAGGTACGTAAACGTCCACTGCCGGTCCAGGCTGAACACAGCGTCCGTGGTCGCATCCAGCACCTGCTGCAGTTGCCGCTGCGTATCGTGCAACTCCTGCTGCGCCCGCACCTTTTCCGTGTTGTTCTGGTACGGGTCGTAAATGCCCGCAACCCTGCCATCCTCGAACACGGGAATCAGGTAATACGTAAACCAGCAATCCTCCGGCACCCCGTTCCGGCTCAGCGGGATCAGCATGTTCTCGCGCACCACCGTCGCACCCCGGTAAAAGCAGGCCTCCATATCCGGACCTACCAGGTGCCAGACCTCCTTGTAGACCTCGCGGTATGGCGCACCCAGTGCCTGCGGGTGCATGCCCTGCAGCGCGGCAATCGCAGCCTCGTTGTAAAGCATCACCAGGGCGTCGCCCCACGCGAGAATCGCAGGCGTGGGCGAAAACAGCATCTGGTTCACACTGGCCACCAGCGTCGGGGACCAGTGCTCAATCGCCCCGAGGGGCGTCTGCTCCCAGCGAAACTGGCGCACCATCTCCGGCATCAGGCCGGTGCCCATGATCGGGCTGGGCAACGGGGAGTTCTCGGCTTGCGGAACGGAGAAAGAGGGAAGCACGGTCACACACCTGAATTCCAGCTTGCTACACTTTTACGGGTCTGGGTCAGTAGGATGCAGAACATTCAGGTCGATACAGTCACGGCGAAAACACGGGCACCCCGCCGTCACTACCCCGTCAAACCTACCCCAAAAGTTCACTCCTTCGGGAATGTCGCCGCCCCTAAATTGCTTTAGAGTGGTCTGGCAGCGACCCGGGACACGTAAACTATGTACGGCATGGACCATTCGGTAGCAGAACTCGACGCAGTCGGTTTAGAAGTTGTGGATCTCGCGGACGAGTCCCTGATTGCCGGCAGAAAACTGCATGCGCGCAATGGCTCCACTCAGTTGCAGCGCCTCCAAAAGCTCGCCACCACCTTCGTCGAGCAGCCGGAAACCATCCTCCAGGAACTCGTCAACGCCGCCGTCTATCTCTGTGGCGCCGACAGTGCCGGCATCTCCATCGAGCGCGAAGACGGAACCCAACAGCACCACTACCAGTGGGTTGCCACCGCAGGTGAGTACAGCCGGTTCCTTGACGCGATGCTTCCCCGGTCTCCCAGCGCCTGCACCGTGTGTCTCGAGCGCAACCGCCCGCAACTGTTCCGCGTCGACCACCGCTTCTTCGACATCCTCGGCGTCGAAGCCGCGCCCGTCACCGACGGCATCCTTCTGCCCTGGCAGGCAGAGGAGATGCGCGGCACCATCTTCATCATTTCCCATAGCCACGCGGAAGCCTTCGACAGCGAGGACCTTCGCCTCATGCAGATCCTCGCGAACTTTGCCTCCATGGGCATTCGGCAGCAGCGCCAGCAGCAGAAGCTCATCGCTCACGCGCGCGCCAGCGCCGCCGCCGCCATGGCCAACGACCTGGCTCACCAGATCAACAATCCCCTTCAGTGCCTTACCAATGTTCTCTTCCTGGCCCGCCAGGCGAGCGGCATCGGCGACGAGCGCTCACTCGCCCTTCGCCTCGAAACCGACTTCAATCGCCTCTCCATTCTGGTCAAATCCCTGCTCGAGCTCCCTAAGCGCACCGCCGCCCTCAGCGGCGACGGCTTTGCCTGCTTGCCCGGCATCGCCCAGACCGAACAAGCCGCACACCGGTAATCTGCTCGTAACTCGCGCACGCCAACCGGCCGGCAACTCGGGCCACGCTCAAGCTGCCTGCGCCACCGCCTGCTGAAAGCGCGCAATCGCCCGCAGCCATCCCTCCAGCCGCCTGGTATCGGCGACCAGCGCATCAACCTTGATCGTCTTCCCATCGATATTGACAACCTGCGCATTGCCGGCCGGTGGGATTCTCACAGACGCTCCCGGAATAAGCGCTGCGACCTCCGCTAAGTATTGGCGGGCCTGCTCGACCAATCCCTTTTCTCTTGCGCGTACCGACAGGTAATCGAACCACACCTCGCCAGAACTCACGATGGTGCCAAGATTCCAACCCCTGATGTCATCTCCATACCAGCGGAGAATAATCGACTTCGCTCCAAACTCAGGATCCACATCCGCTGCGGGGAGTTTGTCGATCATCGCGTTCAGGTTTGTTCCTATACCCGGGAACACATGCTCGACACCCTCAAGGTAATGCTGCTTCGTGATCGGCATCTTCCGCGTAGAGGTTGCCGTCGACGTACTTAGCGCGCTCGGTGAACTTATCTCGATGCGGGCATCATGAATCGTGACAATGCCGCGATCGATGTTCGTAGTTCTGGCGAACACACGCGGTTGCACCACGTAACCTCCTGTCGTGAGTCGGAACAACGCGATCTCTACAAGGCCAAGCGTGAAGTGCAGCCCGGCGTGCTGCTGCAGAAACTCGCTCATGCCGCGAACCCCCTCCTGGATGCCGTCGCCCACAATCAGCAGCAGAAATCGCCCTAGCCGAAGGTTGCGCGAAACGCGATCTACAAATTCTGCTTCTTCTATCTCACCTACAGCCGAAACGCGCTCGTAGAGACTGTTTCGACCACTCTCCTGCAGGGCCCCGACATAA
The DNA here is from genome assembly GCF_003858395.1 of Acidipila sp. EB88. Lineage (GTDB taxonomy): Bacteria > Acidobacteriota > Terriglobia > Terriglobales > Acidobacteriaceae > EB88. The sequence continues at coordinate 2,364,514 of NZ_QWEV01000005.1, forward strand.
GTTGAGCGGCTAATCGCTTCTTCCAGGTCGATGTATGACCACTTGGAAACCTGTGTGGCGTAGTCAATGATCTGCGCGACAACTTTGCGGCGCGCCTCGTAATTCCGCCATAACTTGCATTCCACCAGCACTATGTCGCCACCGGGTGTCACGAGCACGTTGTCCAGTGATCCTCCCTTCACAGGAAGTTCCATGCAGATTGGCACCAGGTCCGCAAACCCCTCTTCGATCTGCCCAGCCGGCAATAGGCTGGGCTGTTGCATGATCAACCGTTGAAGCCACGCTTCGTTATACGCGGCATTCTCTCCAGCACCCCTTTCGAATGGGACCCGGGTGAGCCCAACAGCCGGCGAACCGAGTGCGTCGATGAGAAAAGTCTGCCCGTACTGCGATTGATTTGACATAGTGCTGAGCATAAATTGAAGTTAGGAGTGAGTAGGCTAGATGGTACCCATAAAGTGTTACTTGCGTGATCGCGCCAGGATATAGCGGCACTCTTAGCTGGACGGATGATCCATTAGTCTTGCGTAGTCGGACAGGCCTACAGGGAGCGTATGGGTAGACCAGCCAAGTTTAGAAAGTGGGTCGAAGGTCCGGTCGACTGCACAGGGGAGCACTTCAAGCTGCGTCACAATTCCCCGGACATCGCATCGGAGAACAATCCTGTAGTCGTGCTTGTAGGTGCTCCTGTGCGAGGCATAGTCAACGTGCAGGTGGTGCTGGCCCATGACCACCCGGATCGAGATGCGATCGTTCAAGAGGTTCTTCGGGAACTGAACTATTACCTCGTTGAACTTCAGGAACAAAACCCGTGGGGATACGCTCAGTATCACTGCAGCACCGCCTCAAACGTGTACAGCAGCGTGCACTGGTCCTTCTTCAAGGCCGGGATTGCTAAGTCCACCGCCCTGCTCGACCGGTTAAGAGGTGCGACTATCCTCGAGGTCGGCGGGGAAGGCGGCACCATTTCGCTGCTTGGAAACCGGGACAAAGCCGGAGGTTGGTGGCTCTTCTGGCTGAGCATCGATGAGACGGCCCTGCTTGAAGATCTTCCCGAGAAGGTCACGACACGCTTCAGCAAGGCCGCCGCAACTCCCTCGCTCGCCCATCTTGACAAGCGAGACCTCACCGAGGGCATGACGCGCTCCATCTCGGAAGCCATGCTCCTGCTCGATCGATATCCTTGGACGAGGCTAACGCCGCTTCAAGTCCGCTCCGAGTTCCATGCGTTCCTCCTGGACGAGGTCTGGCAGCGAGGCGGCCCCGCAGAAGCAGACCGCTGGACTCAGTACCTGCAGGACCGTACCCCACAAGTCCTGCGCCCAATGCTCTGAGGCCAATCTTTACCCACCCACCAGCCGCATCCGCAAAGCCTCGGCCACATCTGCCACCATCTCGCCGGAAACCTGCGTCTGCGCAAGCTCCGCCGTGCCGCCGCCACGCAACCCCAGCGGTGTCAGCACCGCGCGCAACAACTCGCCACAGTGCCAGGCCAACGCCTCTTCCTGCTCAGGCACGCGCGCGCTCCCAGCCCTCCGGCCCGACGCAGCCGCATCCGCTCCTGCACCCAGTCCCGCTCGACCCGCCACCGCACCGGACACAAGGTTCGACGCCACCACCAGCGTCGCAGGCTCCTCCGCCGTCGACACCAGCACCGCCACCGTGTGTGGCACCGCCTGCATCAGCCGCATCGCGAGCAGCTTTACATACTCCGCATCGCGATCCGCAAAGCTCCGGCACACCAGCCTTAAACCGTCCTCGATCCGCTCTTCCACCGCGAGCTGCACCGCGTGCCGCGTCGTCACATCCTCGCGCAGCCTCTGCCGTTCTTTCGACAGCGCCTTGTTCTCTGCCTGCAGCCGCCGTACCGCTTCCTTGACGCCCAGGCTCCCCACCGACAGCGCCCCGGCCGCGGCCTCCAGCTCCTGCTGGTCCGCCCGCGCCGCGCGCACCGCGCGCAGCCCGCACACAAAGTGCAGCCGCACCGCCTTCTTCACGCGCTCCACCCCGCGCAGCAGCAGCCCACCGATCTCGCCCAGGGCGCGTACATGGGTTCCACCGCAGGCGTTCAGGTCCACCCCGGCCATCTCTATCAGGCGAATCTCCCCCTCGCGCGGCGGCAGCTTGCGCACCGCGCCGCTCTCCAGCAAATGCTGTGCCTCACCCTGGCTCACCACCCGGTTGCTCACGGGCAGGTCGCTTGCAATCAGCCGGTTCACCCGCTCTTCCACCGCTGCCAGCTCGCCTGCGAGCGCTTCCGGCGTCTCGCTCGCCACGTCGATCGTCGCGTCCTGCTCACCCAGGTGGAAGCTCACCGTCTGCAGTCCCCAGCCCTCCCACAGCACTGCCGACAACAAATGCTGCCCCGAGTGCTGCTGCATATGGTCCAGCCGGCGCGGCCAGTCCACTGACCCCTCGACTTCGGTGCCCGTCAGCACCGGCTTGCTTGTGGTGTGCCACACCTCGCCCGCGTCGTCCTCGCTCACGTCTTCCACCGTGAGCGCCAGCTCCGCACCTGAGCGGGCCCGGGCCCGCAGCGTCCCGCGGTCGCTTGGCTGCCCTCCACCCATCGGGTAAAACGCCGTCCGGTCCAGCGCGATCTGCCACACCTGCACGCCGTCCTTGCGGGCGTACTCGCGTATATCCGTTACGCGGGCGCGAAACTCAAGCAGCCCGGAATCCTCTAGGTAAAGGCGTGTTGCAATCGGCATGGTCTCGCCAGTGTACTGACTTCGTCCCGACGTTTGCACGCCTCCGCACCCGCGTCCCGGTGACTGAGGTATCCTCGGCAGGGAAGGGGTGCCCGTGCCAGAAGAGATTCTCCCAACCGACCAGACCGGCCCCACGCCGGACTCCAGGCCCGCCAATATCCCGCGCAACCTCAAGCCCTACTTCCTTTGCTTCCTCGTCAAGGGCCCCAAATGGGATGAGCCCGAAGGCGCCGAAACCCTCATGCCCGCCCAGCTCGCCTTCCTGCGCGACCAGATCGAGTGGCGCCGCTACAAGCTCGCCGGTCCAGTCACCGCCGCAGGCGACATCGTCGGGTTCTCCATCCTCGAAGCCGCTGATGCCGCGGCCGCCCTCGCTCTCGCCAACCAGGACCCGGCCGTCCTCGCGGGTCGCGTCAACGCCCAGATCCTGCCCGCGATCCTGCCCTCGCTCGACACCCTCAAGATCGAGTTCCCCACCCGCCGCTAGTCGCGGGTGAGGGAGCTCGCTCCCGCTAGTACTGCGCCGTGCCCACCACCAGGTTCGCCGCCGGCTCCGGGTCGATCGACAGGAAGTACAGCACGCCTCCCGAAGGCTTCGAGCCAAACACGCCCACCAGCTCCGTCACTGCGCCTGCCGCCGTGCCCGTGCCCTGCGAGTACAGAAACACGTTCGTCCCGCCCAGGCCCGTGCAGCCGATACACAGGTAGGGCGTCCCTGAAAATCCATCCGGCTCACCCGTCGCCAGCGCTCCCGTGTGCACCGTGGCCGTGCCCGTCATCCCCGTCACGTTGAACGCCATCGACCCGGCCCCCGGCGTGAACCGGTCCTCGCCCGCCACCTCGTCGAAAAACTGCGTGCTCGCCGACAGCACCGGGTAAGCCTCCGCGCTCGGTGCCGACGCCTGGAAGAAGCTGCCCGCCATCGAGATCTCCCCGCTGCCCGTCACCCCGCCTGTCGGGATCAGGCTGCTGTTCTGCAGCACCACCCCCGCTTGCCCCGGCGGCACAAAAAAGTCGAACCCCAGCTTCACCGGCTGGTTCTCGGCGTCCAGGCTCGCCAGTTGCATCGAGCCCCGGCCGGTCGCATCGATCTGGTACGTCCCCTGCAGCCCGTTGCCCGGCAGGTTGTACCCCGACACGCTCTTCAAAAACAGCTGCCCGTTGCTGATCCCGCCCTTGCCATCCGCGAAAAAGGTGCCAATCGCTGCCGCACCCGTCGGGACGCCTGCCGCGCCCGGCGTCTGTCCGCGAAACAGGAACGAGTACTCTCCCGTGAACGCGCTGTTCGGGCTCACACTCTGCCCCGCAGCCGCGACCAGCAGGTTGAGCTGCCCGGTCCCGAGCGCGGCCAGCGGCAGCGGGTGGTAAAAGTTCAGTGCCGGCAGCTCCACCGACTCGAACGTGGCATCCACCGCCTGCGTCAGCTGGATCGCCAGCACCTCGGCTATCGTCGGCGCCGGGATCGCGATCGAAACCCTGTGATTCAGCGACACGCCCTCTGCCGTAAACAGGTCCACCGGCGGCTGCGAAACGCTGACCCGCGGCCCACTCGCCGTCACCACAAAGTGCGTGCCATCCGCAACGGTGAGCGGCACCATGGCCGTCACCGTCAGTGGCTGCCCCACCACCGCCGGCAGCGGCGAGGCCGCAACCGAATACGTCGAGGACTGCGCCTCGACCCGCGCGCCCGGCCCGCAAAGCAGCACCACAATCCCACCTGCCGCCAACCCGTACACACCACATTTCCTGCTGATCATGCCACCCACCCTCGCGTCCACTCTGCCGATTGTTGGCGTTCCACTTGCCCTGTTGCTCGATGCCCGCACGCGCGGGCCCATTACTGGTTCGCCGTGGCCGTGCCTTCAATCAGCGGGTTGGCCGTGTGTGGCGACAGCGACAGGAACAGGAAACCCTGCTGCGCCGTCTCGTAGATCGCATACTCGATCACCGGCTGGCCGGGCGAGGCCAGCGTCATGGTGGCGCGTCCCGTGGTCGCGTCCACCGGCGTATACGTGCCCGCAACCCCCGCATAGTCCGCCGCGGTCCCATTCACGAGCAGCTTGCCCGCGCTCTGGAGCGTGCCGTTCGCGCTGAAGCGAAACTGCCCCGCCGTCGACAGCGGAAACCACTGCGGAAACGCCTCTCCATCCGCGGTGAACTGGTACGACGCTCCAAGGCTGGGCCCAAAGCCGGGGTTCACCGCTGTGGCACTCTGCAGCGTGCCGCTCTGGTTCACCAGTGTGCCGCTCCCCGCAAACGCGCTGCCCTTGGCCGAAACCAGCGTCGCCACCGCCACGTTGCCCGCGGCCTGCGGCACCGGCACATATAGGGTGAAGCTCATGTTTCCCCTCGGCCCTTGCAGCGTCACACTACCTGTGCCATCGGCCCCCAGCTGGTAGCTGCCCGTCAGGGGCGCCGCAGTCTCCGTCCCGGCAGCGCCGTTCTGATCCATCACGCCCGCTGTGATGTGGCCTTGCCCATCCGCGGTAAAGCTTCCCGCCATTGCGGAGGCCGAGGCCTGCGAAGGGTCGCCCACCGTCGGCGTGGTGAGCAGGAACGCATACTGTCCCTGCAGCGCCGCGTTGCGGTTCGCTCCCGGCGCCGCGATCGTGAGGGCTTCCTGCACGTTCAGGTACTGTGTGCCGCCATTGGCGGCGCTCACGTAAAGCAGGTATGTCCCGGCCGGCGCGCGGCCCAGCACGCAACTGGCACCGCCATTGCTCTGCAACAGCTTGCACTGCCCCACCAGCGTGGTGGCGGCCAGGGGCTGCGCCGGGTTATACGTGGTCAACTGCACAAGCACAGCCTGCCCGTTCGGCACGTTGGGCGAGCGCTCTGACAGCGTGAACGGTTCCGTGCTCACCACCGTTGCAGGCGAAAACACAACATACTGGTTGTCGCCGGGGTTGCCCTGCGCGAAGGCGCAAGCGGCCCCGCCAAGCAGCAGCGCCAGGCTTGCGGGTTTCACGAGGGTCTTTAAGAGGGAGGCTGGAGCAGAAAACATCGGCACACCTTGCTGAACGTGAGGTCGGGTACAGCTCGATCCGGAAAGCCTGACGCCATCGCATCTGCCCGCGCATTCCGAGCCGATGCCGCAAGCCCATGCAACTTACAAAAGGGACACTATCATGGTGCGGCCGAAAAGGTTACCCATTTGTGTTACTTCGTTGCCCCGCCACAATCCACCTCACTGCCGTCCAACCCGCCCCATCCAGCCCCTCACCCGCCTTCCCAACAAAACCGGGTGCCCTGTGTCTCGCACCTGGAACGTGGAAATCATCCCAACCTACCCACTTCTCCAAACGGGCACTTGTCCCGAAGAGACCGCCAGCCGCGCAGGCGGTCTTGCCGTCCTGCTGCCCGCTCAGATCTCAGCTATTCCAACGCCACCGCCGGCCACTTCCAGGTCACTTTCCCGAACCGGAAATCCATGCCATCAAAAAGTCCAGCCGATCGACAATCTCCCCAGTACCCACTCTGAAGCGCCACAGGGCCCTGCCGAAGCCCGAAAAGGCTCTCCGGTACCGGCAGCGCACACGATACCAGTCCAGGCGCTAATTCTGCGCCAGGTATAAATATGCATACCGCAAAATCACTACTTCACTATCTGCGCGTTATTCCGTGCATACTTATGCACCGATCGCAAAATCACTGCATATTTATAAATTCGCATTTTCACCATGCACGCAAAATGCACGCCAAAAAAACCCTGAAACCGTCTCCGAACGCGTCTCTGATCGCGTTCCGCGGCACCCACGTCGTTGACCCTCCAGCGCCCCTTTTCCGGGCAGCAAAAAGGGGCAGAGCGCCTGGCGCTCTGCCCCCGTCCTGTAACTTCACCTGACCGCTACAACGAGCTCATGTTATGCAAAAACTCGGCGTTGTTACGCGTCTTCCCGAGCTTGTCCACCAGCAGTTCCATCGCCTCGGTCGGCGACAGCGGGTTCAGCACCTTGCGCAGCACCCACACCCGGCTCAGGTCTTCCTTGGTGATCAGCAGCTCTTCCTTGCGCGTGCCCGAGCGCTGAATATCGATGGCTGGGAACACCCGCTTGTCGATCAGCTTGCGGTCCAGGATCACTTCCATGTTGCCCGTGCCCTTGAACTCTTCAAAGATCACTTCGTCCATGCGCGAGCCGGTATCCACGAGCGCCGTCGCAATGATCGTCAGCGAGCCGCCTTCCTCGATGTTGCGGGCCGCGCCGAAGAACCGCTTCGGGCGCTGCAGCGCATTCGAGTCCACACCACCCGACAGCACCTTGCCCGACGGCGGGACGATCGTGTTGTAGGCGCGCGCCAGTCGCGTGATCGAGTCCAGCAGGATCACCACGTCGCGCTTGTGCTCCACCAGCCGCTTCGCCTTTTCGATCACCATCTCGGCAACCTGCACGTGGCGCGCCGCGGGCTCGTCAAACGTGGACGAGATGACTTCGCCCTTCACCGACCGCTGCATGTCCGTGACTTCTTCCGGCCGCTCATCGATCAGCAGCACGATCAGCGCAACTTCCGGGTGGTTCGACGTCACGGAGTTCGCAATCGCCTGCAGCAGCATCGTCTTGCCGGTGCGTGGCGGCGCCACGATCAGCCCGCGCTGCCCCTTGCCGATCGGCGTCAGCATGTCCATCACGCGGCCCGAAATTGACTCGCGCACCGTCTCCATCTTGATCCGCTCCTGCGGATACAAGGGAGTCAGGTTGTCGAACAGGATCTTGTTGCGTGTCTCTTCCGGCGACTCGAAGTTGATCGCCTCGATCTTGACCAGTGCAAAATACTTCTCGCCCTCATGCGGGGGGCGTACGTTGCCCGAGATCGTGTCGCCGGTCTTCAGGTCGAACTTGCGGATCTGCGAAGGCGAAACGTAAATATCATCCGGGCCGGGCAGGTAGTTGTAGTCAGGCGAACGCAGAAATCCATAGCCGTCCGGCAGAATTTCGAGGACCCCTTCGGCAAAAATATTGCCTTCTTTTTCGCTCTGCGCCTGCAGAATCTTGAAGATCAGGTCCTGCTTGCGAAGACCGCTGGCACCGGGAATGTCGAGCGAGCGCGCAATGCGGCTCAACTCCGTGATGTTCTTTTCTTTCAGTTCAAGGATGGTCATTGTCACCTGGGCAGTACTGGGAAGGGGGTAAACGGGGCGCGCCGGAAGAAAACACAGGCTATCGCAGGAAGGGGGCAGTGCAGGAAGGGAGAGGAGAGGTGGTACAGGCCGCGCTTAAGCTGCGCGGCGCTGCTGGTCGTCTTGTTCCGCCAGAGAGGTCAACTTCTCCGACGCGGGGTTCTCTTCATGGAAGCGTAACAGGACTTCGTTGGTTGTGTCCTGCAAACGGGTGTTCGGCTTGTGCAGCTTGCGGGTGGCCTTGGAGGCTAGCTGACAGAGCTGATAGCGGTTTTCAAGGTGGGCCAATGCCCCAAAAATCAGATCAGAGCGCATGCTCAAAAACTCCTCGATAAATTCATCCGGACCGGCGCCTGCCTATCCACATGCACGGCAACGCAGAAGCGCGAATGTTGGCGACTACAGTGCGAGCTGCTCTACTTTGCGCGATAACTGGACTACTGCTTGTTAGACGCGAATTTAGCAAAGCCGACGCGCGCTTGTGTCACCGTTTTGAGCTGGTGGTATGACCCTGGTGTACTGCCCTCCCCGCCGCTTCATAAAACTAGAAGAAGAGCCTGAAAGAAGGGTAGGAACAGTGGCGCGCGAGCAAAACCACAAGCTGCATCGCCAAGGTAGCGCTATCGAAATGGCAGGTCAACACCTTTTTTCATAGATTTTGGCCGCCGCTCTATGGAAAAGAAGAAATGTGCCGCATAACGTACCCGCATCGCCGTATGAATCTGCACCGGGCGCAGGGCAATTTGGCTTCAGCGCAACCTCCTGCTACTATCAAATTCGTTCCCATCGGTGCACCCGCACCCGCGTGGTTGATGGGGCTGTAGCTCAGTTGGGAGAGCGCCTCGTTCGCAACGAGGAGGTCAGCGGTTCGATCCCGCTCAGCTCCACCATCATCACCTTCCCCGGACAAGGCACATCCATATGGGCAGCCTCCAAGACGAGCTCAGGCAGAGCAAGCCCTTTCAAAGCCTGCGTCAGGAGCTTGTGCTCCAGATTGCCCGGACGTCTGCTGTGTTAATGCACGCCTGGGAGCAGTCCCTCCGCCTGTACGGCATTACCCTCACCCAGTACAACGTGCTGCGTATTCTCCGAGGCGCAGGCAATACGGGTCTGTCCCGGAACGACGTGGCCGACCGGCTGGTAACACAGGTTCCGGATGTTTCCCGACTCCTTGAACGCATGGTCCGCTCCGGCCTGGTGCTGCGAGTGCGCGACACGGTGGACCGCCGCATGGTGACTGCAACGATCACCGAGCGTGGCATGGCCATCCTTGCCGAACTGGATACTCCGTCTTATCTCGTGGCGGATGAGCGACTGGCCCACATGCCTGATGCAGATGTCCAGACGTTGATCCGCCTGCTTGAGGTCGCTCGTACCTCCGCGCACTGCCCCGCCGCCAAGCGGTGACCCGATGCTGTCGCCGCTTTTCCTCAATGACGATGCTGTGCGCCTCTGCTTAGAATCCTGCGTGTGTTCGGCAGCATCAAAAGCGCGTTATAACATGCAGTCAGCCCTTGCTTTCTGCTGCGCAGAGGCGTCGCTGCTTGGAACAAACCTAAATCTGCAGGAGATCCACATGACCCTTCGCCACACCGCCACCCTGCTCCTGGCTCCAATCGCCATGATCGCCATGGGGGCTCACGCCCAGTCTGCTGCCTACAAGATCGACAAGGCACACTCCGAAGCCGATTTCTCGATCCGCCACATGGCGATCTCGAACGTGCATGGACGCTTCGGCAACATCGAAGGCGCCATCGTCTATGACCCCTCGGATGTGACCAAGTCCACAGTGGAAGCCAAGATCGATATCAGCACCGTAGACACGGGTGTCGCGCAGCGCGATACGCACCTCAAGTCTGCTGATTTTTTCGACGTGGCCAAGTACCCCTCCATGACCTTCAAGAGCACATCGGTGAAGAAGGATGGTGATGGGTTTGACGTGGATGGCAACCTGACTCTCCACGGCGTCACCAAGATGGTCACACTCAAGGTCGATGCACCCAGCAAGGAGCAGCTCGGCATGGACGGAAAGACGCATGCACGCGGCTTTGAAGCGACCGCCACGCTCAACCGCAAGGACTTTGGCTTGAACTGGAACGGCACCCTCAAGTCCGGCGATGCCGCCCTGGGTGATGACGTGAAAATCTCGATCAGCATCGAGGCTGGCCGGGAATAAGCGCCCCAGCAATCCGGGGGAGCGAGCCTATCGATCAGCCGCCGGGGCAGCAATCTGCTCCGGTCGGCTTGTCTGTGCATCTCAGCTCGGGAAAGCGGGAGCACAGATGCTCGCCGAGGAGAATGACATGAAAATTGCGATGGCAGGGCTGCTGGTGCTGGTCGGCACAGGGATCGCACACGCACAGCAGACGCCTAAAAGCGTCACGGTACAGATGGAAACAACCGATGGCAGGGATGCCGGTAAAGCGACCCTGATCGGCAGCAAGAACGAGGTCAAGGTCCAGGTGGACTTCAAGAACCTCAACCCCGGCGTGCATGCCATCCATATTCACCAATTCGCCAAGTGCGACACGCCCGACTTCAAGTCGGCTGGTCCGCACTTCAACCCGACCGGCAAGCAGCACGGCATTGACAATGCCATGGGCCACCACGCGGGTGACCTGCCCCTCAACCTGAACGTCGGGGACGATGGCATGGTCAAGAAGGACTTCACCACCAAAGACATCACGCTTGATCCGCATGCCGCAAACTCGGTGTTTGCCAATGGCGGCACCTCGCTGATGGTTCACATGGGCGCGGACGATATGAAGTCAGACCCGGCAGGAAACGCAGGCGCCCGCGAGGCGTGCGGCGTGATCAGTATCGCCAACAGCTCGACCAAGGATGAGAGCGGGCACCAGCACGGTGGCAAGGGAACGGCCAGCAACCATTAGGCGTGGGCGAGGGCGGCTGTGGGCTTCTCAGCCACGGCCGTTTATGCCACTTACTTACCTGCGCGTCACCATGCCGGAGGGTGCTTCACCCTCCCGGCCAACTGGTGCATCCGTGCCGGCGGATACCTGTTCCATGAGCGGCTTGGACATCAGCACAAACGAGCAGGGAAGCTTCACTGGCATCTCGTCCGCGGGGAATGGCGCCGAGCCCGTGACCTGGTAGCCGAATTTGGCATAAATGGGCGGCAGTTCTGTGCGCAGGTTGACCACGGATAGATCCATGAAGTGGCATCCCATCTCGCGGCAGAACTCTTCTCCCGCGGCCATGATGCGCGCGGCAATGCCTTGTCGCTGGTGTGCCGGCGACACAGACAGCATGCCCACATACCCTCGTTCGCCACGCACTTCGAGGTAGACACAGGCCACCAGGTCGGTGGCGTTTTCAAACAGCAGGAAGCGGCCACGCGCAAGCAGGCCGCGGATCTCCCCCTCGTGGGTGCGCTCGCCGATCTTGAAAAACTTCTCCACCTGGTAGGCGACGTTGACCAGAGACGTGATGGCGGCGACGTCAGACTCCATGGCGAAACGAAACTCTGATTCCATCTGCTGCACTCCCGCAGGAAAACAGAAAGGCCGGGCATAGCCCGACCCTTCTGCCTGCAATCTGTCCGACCTACATTGTGGAGGGTAGGTTGCTGTGCGCCGCCTGCTTGGCTGCCGCCGCCTGCTCGGCTGCCTGCTCCAGTTGCGCTGCCTGGTTCATCACGGAAACCGCTTTCTTGATCTCCGGGTCGTACTGGGCGCGTGCCCGGGCGCCATCTTCCTCGGTGTAAGCGGTGTTCAGCAGTTCGGCAAGGATGCTGGCCTTGACCCAGTCCAGTACCGGGTTCAGTTCCGCATCCGTGTACGCCACGTTCCGCTCGTGCAGGAACTGCTTGAACTCATCCACCATCGCCGGCGTGACCTGCGCATCCTTGGCTACCTGGTGCTTAGCCAGGTAGCGCTGCGCGAAGTCGAAGAAGGTATAGTGCGCCAGCAAGACGCGCTGGACATGCACCGGCTTCGGCTCTTCAAATGGAACATCCGGTGCGATGCCATCGCCGCCGTACTCGGTTCGTCCCGAGTCGGTCTGCTTGACCTCGCGATCCTTTTGATCCTGCGGCTTGCCGTGGTTGGAGTAGTAGTCGTACAGCGAAACGCCTTCGTAGTTGCGCTGAATCAACCGGCCGCTGGGCGTGTAGTAGTGGTAGGTCGTCAGCGTAAGGCCGGTGTTCTCGCTTAACTGGTACACGGTCTGCACCAGGCCCTTGCCGAAGGTGGTCGTACCCAGGATCAGTCCACGATCATGGTCCTGCAGCGCGCCTGAAATGATCTCAGCCGCTGAAGCCGTTCCATGGTTGGTCAACACGACAATCGGATAGTTCTTGCCGCCATTGCCGTGGTTTGCCCGGTAAAGCTGCTCCGGGTAAGCACGGCCCCGCTGCGAGACGATCGTCTGCCCGCGCTGCAGGAACTGGTCGCATACCGCCACGGCCTGGTTCAGCAGGCCGCCCGGGTTGTCTCGCAGGTCGAGCACCAGTCCCTTGACGTCACCAAAGCTGTCGAGCGCATCGGAAACCTCTTTGCCGGTGGTCTCCTGGACAGCCTTGATGTGGATATAGCCCAGGCCGGGCTGGATCTGGTAGGCCAGATCGACCGAGTTGTTCGGGATCTCGGCGCGAACCAGGTCGAAGCTCAGGGTCTCTGCATTGCCGGGCGTAGCGCCGGCGCGCGCCACCGTCACCTTGACATGGGTGCCCTTGTCGCCCTTGAGCAGCCCGACAACGTCATCCGAGTTCAACCCGTCCGTGGTCTTGTCATCCACAGCCGTGATGATGTCGCCCGGGTGGATGCCCGCTTTATAGGAGGGAGTGCCGGCGAAGGGTTTGAGCACCACAGTCCGCTGCTTGTCCCCGATCAGCTGCGGCTGGATCATCATGCCGACGCCGTAATACCGGCCGCGCTGCTCCTCAAGGAGCTTGCTGTACGACTTGGGATCGAAGAAGTTGGAGTGCGGATCAAGCGTGCGCAGCATCGCGGGGATGGCGCCGTCATAGATTGCATCGCTCGGCTTGTCGCCCGTAAACGGATCTGCGTAGTTTTCGCTGACCGTGCTGTACACCGCGGCAAACTGCTTGAGCGAATCGCGGAAGTCCCCGTCGCCGTTGCCACCCTGTGCGTGCATGCTGCGGCTGGCGACGATGCCGCCGAAGCCGCACGCCGTGAAGAAAAGAACGAGAGAAAACGCGGTACGGCGGGTGCCCGGGGTCATTTGTAGAGACATAGATGTATCGACGAGGCCTCTTCTACGTCACTGCAGTATATCAAGCAGCGGTCTGTGCCGCCTGTCCAGCCGCGATGCAGTGAAACGTTGGGGTCAGACGCGGACCGGGAATGCGCCTTGTCCAGCCGGCTTGTGTCACCCCTGCGCTGCTAGCTCGGCACCTCGTCGATGGAAGCAGGCTCCACGGTGGCACGCGCATTGCGCTGTGCCCGGAACTTTGCAGCCTCCTCGTACGCCTTGAGCCTGGCGCGCATGATTCCGCCCAGCGGCTGGTGAGCGAGCAGGGCATGCCACGGGCTGAAGGAAAGCTGTTCATCTACAAAAAGCTGCCGCGCATCCGAATAGGAGTTCTGCGCCGGCACATGGATGCGCGCCACGGTTTGCCACGGACTTTGCTCCGCGTCCCAGGCGGTGTCGGCTTTCTCGATCGGGAACTTTTTCTTCTTGTCTGAAAGCGTCGGGTCCTCGGCAAGCGCGAGCTGCACGCGCACATCCCAGACAGCGTCCTCATGCCGGAAGAACTTCTTGATCAGCTCCTGCAGTGCGTTGTAGTCCGACTCCAGATCCACCGAGGTGCCGGTCAGCTTGCGCAGGTTCTCAGAGCCGGGTGCAAAACTCACCTTGGCCACGTAATCGCCAAAGCGCACCGGGGTCAGGATCGAAAACGTCTCGCCCAGGATGTGGGTGGCCGGTGCGCCGATGCCTTCCAGCGTTGCCGACGAGAGATGCACCGCCTTGAGCACGGCATTGGTAGCCCGCGCGGCGACCGACGCGGCGTGCTTCAGGCCTTCGGGCGTCTCCAGCGTCTTGTCGAACAGCTTGATCTGCTCAAGAAAACCCGCAGGGTCGGGCGCGGTAAAGGCCTCGCCGTTGATCGCCACGAAGTCTTGGGTCGTTTTGCCGGCATGGTTGGCGACCTTCTCGCCTTCCACATTCAAAATCTTGATCGCGACTGCGCGTGGGCTGGACACATTGTCGGCCAGCAGGTCGCCGGGATTGGTCGAGAAGCGCAGGATCGCTGGAAAGCTGCGGTGCTCGGCAAACAGCCCCTGGCGAAGGTGCTCAGGCAGGTCCGCGAGCACCTCGAGTGTACCCACCACAACGCCGTGCGACTTGGCATGCACCGGGCGGTAGGCGTGGCGATAACGGCTGGCCATGGTGCGGGTGATGTGCTGCATGGTGCGAGAGAGCTCGTCGAAAATCACCGGCTCATGGGGATCGATCGTCTCAACGTCAGCGCTGTAGCGGAGATAAGCAGGTGCATCAGCAGACATGCGGGTCCTCCCGTGCCGGTAAGACTCGGCTCGTATTGCACCTGATGCGATGCCCAGCCGGGCAGTTGTACCCTGTGTCTGCGACCGCCCGCCCAGGCAGGGGCATCCGGGCAGATCTGTGGGGCTTGCCAGGAAAGCGCTCGTCGACCGCGCTTCGGCCTCTGGCACAACCCCTTTCCCTGCCGCCACATCCCGGGTCTGACATTCCGTCGATTCCACGAGTACAATCATCACTACGCCTGTGTGCCGCTTGTGCTCGCAACTTCTCTGTGCCGGCCGCCAGAGGCTCGTTGAGACCTTATATTGATGATTTCTCGGATTCCTCTGTTTCAGGCCTCGCTGCTCGCCGCTGCCACCATCGCGCTTGCTGCTGTTGTGGTTCCAAGCCGGCCTGCCCTTGCGCAGTCTGTTTCGCCCGTCAGCAAGAATGCTGCTGCTGCCGCCCCTGAGTCTCCCTACCATGGCACCGTCGTGGCGGATATCGTCGCGCGCGTCAACGACCAGGTCATCAGCTCTGCCGACTTTGCGCGTGCCGAGCAGGAGCTTGAGTCGCAGGCCCGCCAGCGCAACATGTCTCCTTCTGAGCTTGAAGACCAGAAGAAGCAGCTGCTGCGCGACCTGATCGATAACCAGCTGCTGCTCTCCAAGGGAAAACAGCTCGGCATCACCGGCGAAGCCGAAACGATCCGCCAGCTTGATGACCTGCGCAAGCAGAACAACCTCGACTCGATGGAAGCGCTGGAAAAGGCTGCCGAACAGCAGGGTGTGTCCTTCGCCGATTTCAAGGCCAGCATCCAGAATCGCGTCATTACCTCGCAGGTGATCCGCGACGAGGTGGGCCGCCGTATTTCCATCACCCAGGGTGATGAGCAGCAGTATTACGACGCGCACAAAGACCAGTTCATGACGCCTGAGCAGGTCAAGCTCAGCGAGATCCTCGTGCCGACCGCCGATGCCGACAACGCAGCGGACGTAGCCAAGGCACAGAGCAAAGCCGACGACCTCGAAACCCAGCTCAAGGGCGGCAAGGACTTTGCCGAGCTGGCCAAGGCCAGCTCGGGAGGGTCGACCGCTGCGCAGGGTGGCGAGCTTGGCGACTATAAGCGCGGGCAGCTCCCCAAGGTGCTCGAGGACGACACCTTCTCGCTCAAAACCGGTGAGTACACCGCGCCTATCCGCACCAAGCAGGGGTTCGTGATTCTCAAGGTGAACGCGCACACCGATGCGGGCCAGCAGCCTTTCTCGGCGGTGCAGCCGCAGGTGGAGGACGCGATCGGCATGCAGAAGATGCAGCCCGCCCTGCGCTCCTACCTCACCCGTTTGCGCGAAGAAGCCTATATCGACATCAAGCCCGGCTTTGTGGATGCCTCTTCCAGTGGCAACGAAACGCGGCCGATTTTCAGCGCATACCAGCCGCCGGTGCCTAAAAAGAAGAAGAAGCAGGAGCGCACCCGCTTTGCCGGTCGCGGTCGCACCCGCAACTCCGTATTGCGCGCCAAGTCCGCACCGGCTCCCGCGGCGCAGCCTGCGCCCCCGGTCGGCGTGCCTTCCCTGGCGGATGTAAACAGCCAGAATGCCGCGACTCCGGCAGTCGGAGCGACGCCCGGCGCCGCGATGGCCAGTGGCACCAACGGCGCGGCAGCGACCCCAGGCAATACGGCCGCTGCTCCTGCCACGACTACCACCCCGACAACAACCACGCAGACAGCCAGCGCCAAGACGGCGAAGCCCGGCAAGCGGGAAAAGGTTCGCTTCGGCCAGGCGCCACGCGAAACGCTGCCAGCCGCTGACACGCGCGCGCAGGACGCCGGCGCCTCCACTGCAAACGGCAATGCTTCTAACGCGGAAACAGCAGCAGTGAGCCAGCCCGGCGCCCCTGCCGGTGCTGTGGGTCAGAACGTGCGTTACGGCACGGGTGAGAGCGCAGCCGAGGAACAGGCACCCGAGGCGAAGAAGCAGAAGACCCGCTTCTCGTCCCGCGTGGAGACCCGGAAGCAGAAGGCGGAGAAGAAGCGCCTGGCCAAGGCTGATCCCTATCCCGCGCCTGCGCCTGACTCCCAGGAGATCGCGGACAAGTCAGTCCAGAGCAAGCCGCTTGGGCTGGCCGGCACCACCAAGCCCGCGCCCAAGCCCAAGCCGACCACCAAGACCCGCTACTCCGACGAGGCCGCCAAGAAAAACCAGGTACCCGCGGACTCGCAGGGTGGCGGTACGCTCAGCACGGGCGACAACTCCAGGAACGCCGGCACGTCCGATGCCCAGGCACCGGTTTCCGCCGTGCCGTACAAGGAACCCTCGCCCCAGAACCCTCCGGGCTCCGACGCTCCGCACAGCACGCAGACCACGCCAACCGGCAGCGGCGACCCGATCAACCCGGTGACCCCGGCGCCCTCGTCGACGCAGCCCCCGACGCAGCCGCAACGCTAGCATGAAGGAGCTTTTCGCAACCGACCTGGCGCGTTTCGAAAACCAGACTGTGACCGCGTTCTTCGCAGCAGCCAGCCGTCAGCTTCGCACCAAGGCCGATGGCTCGGGCTACCTTTGCATAACGCTCGCGGACTGCACCGGCCAGCTCGAAGGCCGCATGTGGGAGATCAAGGACGACGCCGGTGAGTTCGAAGCCGGCGACATCCTCAAGGTGCGCGGCCTTGTCTCCCGCTACCAGGAAAAGCTGCAGATCAAGCTGGATCGGGTACGACGCGCGGACCCTGTGGCCGACGCGGGGGAGTACGACCTCGGCGACTTCGTTCCCAAGACTTCGTTTGACATCGACGACCTGTGGTCCAGGCTCACAGCCTACGTCGCCAGTTTTGTCGATCCGCACCTGCGGGCACTGCTCGAACTGTTCCTCGGCGACCCCACGATCGCCACGGCCATGCGCGAGGCCCCGGCTGCAAAAGCCCTGCACCACGCGTGGATTGGTGGACTGCTGGAGCACATCGTGTCGCTGCTCGACGTATGCGACAGCACTGCCAGGCACTACCCGGAAGTGAACCGCGACCTCCTGCTCGCCGGCGCCATGCTGCACGACATCGGCAAACTGCACGAGTTGAGCTGGGGCACCAACTTCGCCTACACGGTGGAAGGCCAGCTGCTTGGGCATATCTCGATCGGCGCCAGCATGATCGACCAGAAGCTCGCACAGTTGCCCGACTTTCCTCCGCGTCTCCGGACCTTGCTGCTTCACCTGGTGCTGTCGCACCATGGACGGCTCGAGTTCGGCTCTCCCAAGCTGCCGATGACCGCCGAAGCCTTGCTCCTGCACTACCTCGACGACCTTGAAGCCAAGATGCAGACCTTTCGAAGCGAATTCAAGCGGGCCGTGGCAAATGGAGCACGCGCCGGGGAGCCAACGGATTACATCCGCTCCATGGAACGGCCGCTGCTGGATTCGCGCGCTTTCCTTGCAGGCGAGAACAAGCAGGGCTGACCCTGCTCTGGACCACAGCGTTCCTGCCGCGCGCCATCACGCCTGTTTGCTTTTCGACTCCCGCAGACGCCGCGCTTCCATGATTGCCTTCTTGCGCTCAGCCGCCGGCATGGCCAGCACGCGCCCTGTACGGGCAGGAAGCTTCGCGGCGACTCCGGCATGGGCCGCCCGCAGCAAGTCTTCAAGCTCCGCAGTGGAGAAAACATTCCACCGCTCCAACGCGACCCAGTAGGCCCGGGCAAGATACGGGGCGGGCACCGTGCCTTCGTTCTCCAGCAGCTCGTTGTAGCGCTCGGGCCCCGCGTAGAACGAGAGCACCAGGCCATGAACAGCCAGCTGCTGTGAGCGCTCCGCTCCCGCGCGACTCTGCGTATCCAGGTTGATCAGCGCGAACATCTTGCCGCCGATGGCCTTGTCCGCCGCCCAGTACACAAGGTTTGCGCCCCACTGCATGGTTTCAGTTGCATAGGGGAGTCGCTTCAGAAACGCGCGTGCCTGCTCCAGATGCATACCGCAGTATGCGACGCCACCCGGAACCGGGCAAGACGCTTGCCCCTCGGCCATCGCCGGTACAATCAAAGACGATATGTTACGGTTTGCAACTGCAGGAGAGTCGCACGGCGAAAGCCTCGTTGCGCTGGTCTCCGGCATGCCCGCGGGTGTGCCGGTCGATGCAGCGTTGATCAATCGGGAACTATGGCGTCGCCAGCAGGGCTACGGCCGCGGCGGCCGCATGAAGATCGAGACCGATACCGCCCACATCCTTTCGGGTGTTCGCCACGGCGCCACCATCGGGGCGCCTATCTCGATGGTCATTGCCAACCGCGACTGGGAAAACTGGCGCGAGATCCTGCCGGTCGAAGCCGGAGACGTTTCCAAGCACAAGGCGGTCGCTTCTCCGCGGCCCGGACATGCGGACCTTGCCGGTTCGCTCAAGTACGACTTCGCCGACGCCCGCTACGTACTCGAACGGGCCTCGGCGCGCGAAAGCACGTCGCGGGTCGCTGCCGGCGCTATTGCCAAGCTCCTGCTGGCAGAGCTCGGCATCGAGGTCCTTTC
Organism: Acidipila sp. EB88; assembly: GCF_003858395.1. Lineage (GTDB taxonomy): Bacteria > Acidobacteriota > Terriglobia > Terriglobales > Acidobacteriaceae > EB88. The sequence goes on from NZ_QWEV01000005.1 coordinate 2,383,318, forward strand.
CCACGTGGTGCGTGTAGGCCGCGCCGAGCTTGAGCGCGATGCCACCTGGCCGGAGATCGCCGCGCTTGCCCGCAAGCAGGAGGTCGTGCTCGGCTGCGTCGATGAGGAAGCCGAAGCGCGCATGAAGGCCGAGGTCGATCTGGCACTGCGTACCGGTGATTCCATCGGCGGCGTCTTCGAGGTGGTTATCCATGGGGCGCCAGCAGGTATCGGCACCTACGCGAACTGGGATGAACGGCTTGACGGCATCCTCGCGCAGGCAGTGATGAGCCTGCAGGCAGTCAAGGCAGTCGAGCTTGGCCGGGGCGTCACCGCTGCCGAGTCGCTCGGTTCCGAGGTGCACGACGCCATCAGCTATGCGGGACTCGACAGCAGCGAAGCCGAGGACCCGGCACGCCACACACGCTTCACCCGCGAGCGCAACAACGCCGGCGGCGTGGAAGGCGGCATCTCAAACGGAGAAGACATCGTGGTGCGCGGGTATCTCAAACCGATCTCCACCCTGCGGCGGCCTCTCGCATCCGTGACCTACGCGGGCAGGGAAGAGACCAAGGCAGCGTACGAGCGGTCCGATGTCTGCGTGGTCCCGGCGGCTGGGGTCGCGGCAGAGGCGATGGTGGCCCTGGCCTTCGCACGGCTGCTGCTGGAGAAGTTTGGCGGCGACTCCCTGCGCGAGCTGAAACGCAACTACAACGGGTACATCGACCAGATCCGCGCGTACTGAACGCACTGCATCCTCCCCCTTCTTTTTCGAGGGCGCTAGCAAGAGCTGAAAAGAAAATGATTCGAGAAATCGTAAAGTACCCTGACCCGGTGCTGCAGCGTGTCGCCGACAAGGTGACCGAGTTCGATAGCGAGCTGCAGCGCCTGGTCGATGACATGTTCGAGTCGATGTACGCGGCCAAAGGCATCGGTCTTGCCGCGCCGCAGATCGGCGTGTCCCGGCAGATCACCATTATTGACCTGTCCTTCAACAAGAACCCGGACGATCGCATCGTCCTGATCAATCCCGAGATCATCTCGCGCGAAGGCCGCCAGTACGAGGAAGAGGGCTGCCTTTCGCTGCCCGACATCCGCGAGAAGGTCTCTCGCTCCGCGCTGGTGCGCGTGCGCGCGCAGAATGCCAGCGGCGAGTGGTTTGAGCTGGACGGGGAAGAGTTGCTGGCCCGTGCGTTCCAGCACGAGATCGACCACCTGCACGGCATCCTGTTTTTCGCGCGCGTCTCTGCCTTGAAGCGCGACCTCCTGCTGCGCCGCATTCGCAAGCTGCAGCGAGACGGCGATTGGTAGAGCCCTTACACACTCCAGAAGCCAGCGACACAATGGCGCGCGCGAGCAGCGCGCCATTGCGACTGGTCTTATGCGGCACGCCCGAGTTTGCCGTGCCTACGCTGGAGGCTCTCAGCACCGCCGGGCATGAGGTGCAGCTTGTATTGACGCAGCCCGATCGCCCCAGCGGCCGCGGCATGCAGTTGCTCGCCTCGCCTGTGAAGCAATGGGCGCTCGCGCATGGGATTCCCGTGGATCAGCCGTCCAAGATCCGCAACAACACGGAGCTGCGCGCCCACCTCGAAGTGCTTGCTCCTGACGCCATCGTGGTGGTGGCCTACGGGCGCATCCTGCCCCTGTGGATGCTGGAGCTGCCGCGGCTCGGCTGCATCAACCTCCACGGTTCGCTGCTGCCGAAATACCGTGGCGCTGCACCAATTCAGTGGGCCGTCGCCCGTGGCGAGCCGTGCACCGGCGTGACCACCATGCTGCTTGAGGAAGGGCTCGATACCGGCCCGATGCTTGAGCGCGCAGAGCTGCCGATCCCGAACAACGCAACGGCTGCCGAACTGTTCCCGGAGCTGGCGACGCTTGGTGCGCCTCTTGTGCTTTCCACCCTGGCTGGACTGGCCGAAAGCACCCTCCACCCACAGCCACAGGACCATACCCACGCAACGCACGCTCCGATCCTTACCCGTGAAGACGGCCGCGTCGACTGCAGCCTGCCTGCGGCCGAGGTGTACAACCGGTGGCGCGGCTTTTACCCGTGGCCGGGCGCATGGGCCATGCTCGATAGCAAGAAGTTCAGCATCACCCGTATGCTGCCTGCAGAGGACGCTTATGGCTTCGCTCTGCAGGATGCAGCGCCGGGCGAAATCCTTGCGCAGCGCGACCAGGTGCTCCTGGTCTGTGCTCAGGGAACAGCCGTGGTCCTTGCGGAGGTGCAGCTTGAAGGCAAGCGGAGCACTGCGGCGGCTGACTTTTTCCGGGGACACCCGCAGCTCCTCGGCATGCGTCTCGCCTGATTGCTCTCGTTTTCTCCCCTGCGAGTGTGCGTCCCCTCCACCGCACGCGGATCCCTTACACGTAGTTCCTGCCCATACCAAGAAGTGAAATGACGCCCATGCCTGAACAGTCTCCTTTGTCTTCCTCCGCGCCCGGCCCTGCCAAGCCGTCGCTGATCGCGCCCGCCCGTATCGCCGCAGCGCACGTGCTGCTCGCCGTGGAGCGGGGCACCGCGCACTCCGATGACCAGCTTCGCTCCCCGCGCGTAGAGGCTCTTTCGCGCCAGGATCGGGACCTCGCAACCGAACTGGTGCGTGGAGTGCTGCGCTGGCAGCTCGTGCTGGACCGCGAGATCGCGGCGCGCCTTCGCTATCCCGAGTCCGACATGCATTTCGGCGTGATCATCGCCTTGCGCCTGGGCGTCTACCAGCTGTTATTCCTGGATCGCATCCCGCCGCATGCCGCCATCAACGAGAGCGTGGAGCTCGCCAAGCAGGCCGATGGGACACAGATGGCGAGCCTCACCAACGCCGTGCTGCGGCGCATCCAGCGAGAGCAGCTTACCCTGCGCAGCCTAAGAACTGATCCCGCGGCCGCTTACCCCAGGTGGCTGGTGAGCCGCTGGACGCAGCGCTTCGGCCCGAGCGCAGCCCAGGCCGTCTGCGCTTTCGGGCAGCAGCCGCCGCCGGCCTCCATCCGCATGCTCCAGGCAGGCGCGGCAGGCACTCCGGTGCAGAGTGAAGCCGTGCTGCCGACGCCAGCGGATCTTTCGCTGATATCGGATGCTACTCCCGAACCGGGCCATGCTCTGCCGGCCGAGACAGAGAGCGACACCTCGTCAGAACGTGCCGAGTCGCCGGCTGCCTCGTTGCTACCAGCAGGTACGGAGCCGAGCAGCCACACCTCCACCGAGCCGGGAGCTTTTCTGACCATGGTGCGCCACGTGCTCCGGGGTGACCCCGCCGCCATAGCCGGCACGCGGATACAGGACGAAGCTTCCCAACTCGTAGGCGAACTCGCCGCGCTGCAGGGTGGATCCAACATTCTCGATGCCTGCGCCGCTCCCGGCGGCAAAACCGCGATCCTCGCCGAGCGCAACGCCGACGCCACGATCACGGCCATGGATGTCAGCGCGCCACGCCTCCGCATCATGCAGCGCCGTTTGCCGTGGAACGCGGATGGCCGCGAGCAGGTGCGCTTCGTCGCGGGCGACGCTTCCATGGTGGTGCCGGACAAGAACTTCGATACGATTCTCTGCGATGTGCCGTGCTCCGGCACCGGCACGCTCGCGCGCAATCCCGAGATCCGCCACCGGCTCGACGAGGAGGCGCTGGGCCGGCAGGCTGAGCGCCAGCGCTCGATCCTCTCGGCTGCCCTGCGGGCACTGCGCCCGGGTGGCCGCCTTGTGTACTCCACCTGTTCGCTTGAAGCGGAGGAGAACGAGCAGGTCGTCGCGGCTGTGCTGGCCAGTGTGCCCGGCGCAGAGGTCCTGCCCATCTCCGCAGCACTGGATGAGCTGCTTCAACTCGGCAGATTGCACGAAGCCGGTCATGCCCGCCTGCTGGAGACAGCCCTGAGCGGAAATTACCTGCGCACCATCCCGGGCGTGCACCCCTGTGACGGCTTCTTTGCTGCGCTGCTCACCATCGCCTAGGTTGGTTCTTCAGTTGTAAGCGAAGCCCGGAACCCCAGGGCTCAGCGCCCGGGCGTGCCAGCCGTGACGACGGCCGCGGCAGTCCCGGGCGAACTGCCCGGCGCACTGCCGCCGGCTACCCACAACACCACGTGCGTGCTCGCATCGATCCGCGCGCCGGCAGGCGGAGCCTGCACCACCACTGTGCCCGCGGCAGTCGCCGGGCTCAGCGTGATCTGCGCACCGGGTGGCGCGCCCGCAGCGCTTTCCACCTGCAGACCGGCTTTGCTCAGCGCCTCGGCTGCCTCAGCGTAGGGCTTCCCCTGCTCGTCCGGCATGACCCAGGCGGGCGCATCTGCCGGTTGCGGCGCTGCGACCAGCAGGCTCATGCTTGGCCGTTCCGCGCCTTTTGCCTCCGGGGCGGGGTCCTGGGCCAGCACGCTGCCGGGCGGCACGCGTGCATCGGGCAGGTGGGCCACCGCGCCCAGCTCCAACCCCTGCTGCCGGATCAACAGCAGCGCATCGCGCTCGCTCTTGCCCACCACGTCAGGAATGGCGATCTTCTGCGCACCCAGGCTCTCCGCGACCGCAAGGTTCCAGCCGCGGCGAACACTCGCACCGGCGCCGGGTGTTTGCAGCAGCACGCGCCCGGCCGGCAGTGCCGTCGAGTAGAACCGCTCCGTCACTGATACGTCCAGACCGCGCTCCGCAGCCTTGCTGATGGCAGCGTCCAGCGACAGGCCTTTCAGGTCGGGCACCGCCACCTCGGCGCGATGCACCGCAAACTGCATCGTCACAATCGCCGAGACGCCCGCGATCACGGCCAGCAGCATGGCGATCAGCGCGAAGCGGAAGTAAGCGATCAATCGCCGCCGCCACCCTCGTCGGCGCTTGCTTCGTCAGCCAGCTCATCTTCGGGTGGATCGAGATACGCGATCGACGAGGTGATCTCAACCGCCTCCTGAAGCATGATCGAAACGGAGCAGTACTTCTCCTTCGAGAGCGCCACCGCATCCTCCACGGCCTTGCGGCTGGGCATCACGCCATGCTGCGGAGCACCCACCGTGTAGGTCACGTGAATCCTGGTGAAAACGCGTGGCGCTTCGCTGGCCTGCTCTGCCTCCGCACTTACCAGCAGCGAGCCGAGCGGCTGCCGCTTCTTCGCAAGAATACCCACCACATCGACCGAGGTGCAGGCACACAGCGCGGTCAGCACTGCCTCCATCGGCGAGGGCCCCTGGGTGTGGGCTGCATCGGTGTCAAACAGCAGGGTGTGATTGCTTTCGCTCCGGCCTTTGTACTGCGTATCGCCCAGCCACTCCGCACTTGCTTTCATTGCCTGTCGGTTCCTGTCCTTGTTTAGTGATGGTGGTTATCGGTCACCGGCTCGGGGTGAATCAGCACCCGATCGACCTCGGGACAGTCACTCTTGAAACGATCCTCGAGCACGGTCATGACCTGGTGCACCCGGTGCATCGCGAGATTGTCCGGCATGGTGCAGTGGCACGAAAGCTGGAAGCGATCGCCCATCCGGCGAACCACCACCTCGTGCACGTCGAGTATTTCAGGTAGCAGCGCCGCGGCATGGCGCAACTGCTCTTCCATGGCGACGTCCTGGGCACGCATCTCCGGCTTTTCGATCGTTGCCGGCTCGCTCTCAATATGTGTCAGAACACTCAGCACGCGGGGCAGTTCGGTGCAGATCTCGTCCTCGATCCGCCGCACAAAGCTGTGTGCCTGCAGCAGTGGCAGATCCTCGTCCACCTCGATGTGCTGCTCGATCCGGAAGCCCTCGCCATACGTCTGCACCGACACATCGTGCAACACCACGTTGTTGCGCAGCGCCACGGCGCGCACCCGGTCGAAGATGCTCTCGGTCTGTGTCTCGCGGGGTACCGTGCGGATCACCACGTCGGCATCCGGAAGCACACGCTGTACCGCTGCGGTGGCCTCCTTTACCAGCTGCTCCGTGCGTTGAAAGGTGAGCTGGCGAGACATCGACAGCGTCAGGTCGGCAAAGTGCGAGCCGCCCGCGCTGCGCATCCGCGCCTGATCCACGGCAAGCACGCCATCCACCTGCCGCACTTCGTGCAGCACATGCCTGCGTGTATCGCGGGGGGTCGCGTCCACCAGCGTGCTCACCGTGCGGCGACCCACGTTCCACGCAAACAGCAGGATCATCAGCGAGACCAGCAACGCGGTGACGGAGTCGGCATAGCGCAGCGACGGCACGTGGAAGCGGATGCCGCCCCACGAAAGCGCAAGACCCAGCAGAACGGCCGCGCTGGCCCAAATGTCGGAGGAAAAGTGTGCCGCGTCGGCCTCAAGCGCTGCGCTCTTGGTGCGGAGTGCCACCGCTTTCAACGAGCGGGACCGCCACAGGTCTACGCCAATTGAAAGCAACAGGACGGCCATGGGCCAGCCCACGTCGCGTACCCCGGTCTTGTGGCGCAGCATGCGCTCGATCGCTTCCGCCCCGATCCAGACCGAGGACGCAAGCATCAGGAACACTTCCACGAATGCGGAAAGGTTTTCGACCTTGGCGTGCCCATACGGGTGGTCTTCGTCGGCAGGCTTGTCGGCGATCTGCACCGACATATAGGTGAGCCCGGCCCCGACAAGATCCAGGCCGGAATGCGCCGCATCGGAAAGCACGCCGAGCGAACCGCTGAGCAGGCCCGTGGTGAGCTTCAGCAGCGTCACCACCAGGGCGGCAAGCGCCGACAGCATGGCGACCGCAGCCTTGTCGTGGCTGGCCTGCCGGCTGGCAAGTTGCCTGGCTTTTTCCGCCGCACCCGGTGCTGTCAGCTGCGCACTCATCTCCCTAAGGTATACCCGGGTCGTTCCCGTTGGAGGTGCGGACCACGCCGCGTCGCACGAACGGCGTCAAGCACTGGCGTTGCCCCGGCGCGGCTGCCAGGTGCATGAGAGAGATTTGGAACCTGCGCTGCCGAGCGCTTATGCGCGCGGCTTGCGCGCCACGTACAGCCCGGCGATCCCAAAGCTGTAGCGTGTCCAGGTGACCTCGCCGAAGCCGATCTCGCGCATCTGCTGCATCAGCGCGGGAGGCGCGGGGAACCCGCCTACCGAGGCCGGCAGGTAGGCATACGGACCGCTCGCACCCGAAATGCGGGTTCCGATCCTGGGCAGCACATGCCGGAAGTAGAAGCGATAGAGCGCGCCAAGCAAGCCTCCGGGCTCCGCGAAGTCCAGGATGCCGAGCTGGCCGCCGGGCGCAAGCACGCGATAGAACTCGGCCAGCCCTGCCTGGTAGTTGCGGAGGTTGCGGAAGCCGAATGCCGTGGTGAGCAGGTCGAGCGAGCCATCCGCAAGGGGCAGTTGCATCGCATCTGCCTCGATCGCGACGGCGCCATGGCGGGTGAACTTGCGGGCTCCGCGCACCAGCATGCCGTGCGAGAAATCGGCCGCCAGCACCGGCACTGCTCCCTTCGGGCGATGCCGCAGCAGTGCCATGGTCATATCGCCGGTGCCGCAGCACAGGTCCAGGACCCGCGCGTCACCGCGCCGCAGCACCGTGCGGAACCGCCGCGCCGTGCGCCACCACCAAAGCCGGTCAATGTTAAGTGAGAGCACGTGGTTCAGCAGGTCGTAGCGGGGAGCGATCGCGTCAAACATCGCCTGCACCGCCGCCGCGGCATCCTGCTCGCTCGCGGCCCCCTGTGGCCGTGCGCCCGTGTTCGACTTTGCCCCGCTCAAAGCCCGGCTCATGGACGGACCCCGACACGGCTGCTGCGCACGTGGGGTTTGCCCGGGACTGGTGCGGCGGCAGGCTTCTTCGGCTTCGTCGGTGCGCTCACAGCGGAAGCATCGGAGCCGCCCCGCGCTGGACCGCCGCGAAGCGCGTCCGCAACGAGCGCCAGCACCGCTTCCACGGCTTCCAGCAGTTCCTGGTCGCCCACGTCTTCCACGATCACGGCCCCGCCGATACCCGTCGGCAGAACAAATCGGCGCGTGCTGCCAGCGTTCTTCTTGTCCCGACCAGCGGCTTCCAGCAACTGGGCTGCTTTTGCCTTAAAGCCGGGCAGTGGACCACACGCGTGGATCAGCGCCGTCGCGCGGTTCTGCTCGTCAACCCGCATCAGTCCGCGTGCGGCGGCGATCCGGATGGCCACCAGCATGCCCCAGCCCACGGCTTCTCCATGCAGCAGGACGCGGTAGCGCGTGACCGCCTCGATGGCATGGCCGATGGTGTGGCCGAGGTTCAGGATCATGCGCAGGCCGCCTTCGCGCTCATCAGCGCCCACGACCCCGGCCTTCATGGCAACCGAGCGCGCGACCACCTCGGTCAATAGCGCAGGGTCCGGCGCGGCGGCGAGCAGGTCGCCAACACGCCGCTCCAGCAACCGGAACAGTTTCGGATCACGGATGATGCCGGCCTTGACGCTCTCCATCAACCCCGCGCGCAGCTCGTTGGACGGCAGCGTCTGCAGCAGGTCCACATCGGCAAACACGGCCTGCGGATGGTGAAACGCACCCACCAGGTTCTTGCCGGCAGCCAGGTTTGCGCCGGTCTTGCCGCCAACCGACGAGTCCACCTGCGCGAGCAGCGTCGTCGGCACCTGCACGTAGGGGAGCCCGCGCATGTAGATCGCCGCCAGAAAGCCGCCAACATCGCCCACGATGCCGCCGCCAAACGCAATCAGCAGCGCAGACCGGTCGGCCCCCGCGCGCGCGAGCTCTTCCAGCAGCCGTTCCACTTCGGAAAGTCGTTTCGCCTGCTCACCGGGCGGCAGGAACAGGATCGTAGGCTGTTGCTCGGGCTTGTGTGTCTGGCGGAACGACGCGAGAAACCGCTCTCCCCAAAGCGCCCAGACAGGCGGCGAGGTCAGTACAAAGACGCGGCCTCGGGTGTACGGGGCGACGCGCCGTGCCAGAGTAGGCAACAAGGCCGGGCCCACATACACTTTGTAGTGGGCGGAAGGGGTGTCTACCGGTATCGTGCGCATGCTGCTTTCATCGTACCCTGCACCCTGCGCACACTCTCGGAGCTCTAAAAGCTATGGGCCGATCCTCCGATGCAAACCCGGCTGGCGTGACCCCCGAAGCTGCCTCGCTGAGCCGTATCCCTTTCTCTATGGTTGAGACCAAAGAAGTCGACTTTCTTGTCATCGGTGCCGGCATCGCCGGTCTGCGCGCGGCCATTACTCTGGCCGGGCATGGCCGCGTGCTCGCCATCACCAAGGAGCAGCTCGGGGAATCCAACACCAGCTACGCGCAGGGCGGCATCGCCGTCGCGATGAGCGGTGCCGACGACATCGCCGAGCACTGGGCCGACACCCGCTCTGCCGGAGATGGCCTGGTGGATCGCGAAGCCGCGGAGATCCTGGTCGCCGAAGGCCCACCCCGCGTCGGGGAGTTGTTGCAGTGGGGAACCAGTTTCGACCGCAGCGCGGCCACGGGCGAGCTCCAGCGAACACGCGAAGGGGCGCACAGCCGTCACCGCATCCTGCATGCCAATGGCGATGCCACCGGCGCCGAGATCGGCCGGGCGCTGCTGGCCCGTGCACAAACCGAGCCGGCCATCGAACTGATGGACTGGTGTACCTGCACCGACCTTGTACAGAACGATCATGGCCGGGTCATCGGCGTTCGCCTGCTGCATCGCGATGGAGCCCGCCTCACCGTTCTGGCCCGGGCCGTTCTGCTCGCGAGCGGTGGCGCAGGCGAGGTGTACAGCGACACCACCAACCCATCGGTCGCGACCGGCGACGGCATTGCGGCGGCCTGGCGTGCCGGGGCCGCCATCGCCGACATGGAGTTCTATCAGTTCCACCCCACCGCCTTTTCGCTCGCGGGCGCGCCCCGCTTCCTGTTGTCCGAGGCGCTGCGCGGCGAAGGTGCCTGGCTCCGCAACGATCAGGGCGAGCGCTTCATGGAGCGCTACCACCCCCTCCTGGAGCTCGCTCCGCGGGATGTGGTGGCGAGGGCGATCACGCGCGAAGGCATGCCGCTTCCATCCCCCGCGGGCGGACCCCCGGGAGTTGGTCGGCCCGTTTATCTGGACCTGCGGCATCTCGCCCAGGCGCAGCCTGAGCTTGAACTCGCGGCCCGGTTTCCCGGCATCTCGGCGTTCCTCGCCCGCTACGGGCTTCTGCTCAGCCGCGACCTGATTCCGGTCCGACCAGCCGCGCACTACCTGATGGGCGGCGTGGAAACGGATCGGCACGGACGCACCACGCTGCCCGGGCTGTTTGCCGCCGGCGAGGTGGCCTGCACCGGGGTCCATGGTGCGAATCGCCTGGCCAGCAACTCGCTGCTCGAAGGGCTGGTATTCGGGGCGCGCGCGGCGGAAGCCATGCTGGCCGAGCCGCCTCTCGACCTAACGCACGTTGCGCCGGCCAGCGGCGGAGTCCAGGCCAGCGGCGGAGTCCAGGCCAGTGCTGACCCGCTGCGCCCGGACGCTGCCTCCATCGCCTCCATTCGGCGCACCCTGCAGGCCGAGATGTGGCGGGACGCCGGGTTGCTGCGCGATGCCGCCGGACTCAACCGCGCGCTCACCTGTATCGATGAACTCGCCCTGCGTGCGCGCCCGATTGACGCCTCGTCGAGCCGCGAAGCGACCGAGCTGGCCAACCTGCTCGTGCTTGCCCGGCTGATTACCCGTGCCGCTCTTGCCAGGGAAGAAAGCCGGGGCGCGCACTTCCGCAACGATTTTCCGCAGCGGGACGATCAGAACTTCTCGAAGCACTCCGTGTGTGTGGGTGACGAGCCCGTGCGCTTTGCGGAGCGAGTGCTGTAAACGAACGACTGCAGGTAGGGCGCTTGAGCGCCGGAGGTTCTGAGTTGGAAAGCGGATGGAAGTTCCCTGAGCAGCAGGCGCTCGCCCAACAGGCGGAAGCCATGTTGCAGATCGGCGATGATCATGAAAGCGTGCTGCGCTTTCTGCGAAACGGCGGCCTGAGCAAGATCGACTCTATGCGCGTTCTGTCGCAGGCCACCGGCATCCCGCTTCTGAAGGCGCGCGACATTGTGCAGAGCAGTCAAGCCTGGCGCTAGCAGCGTCGCTTCCGGTTGTTGAGTTAAGTATGCAAGGGCCGCAAGCCGGTTGCTGCTGTTCCCATATCCGCGCGTGCCTGCCGTCTCAAGACCGGCGTGTAGCTGTTCAGCCGCGCGGCGGGTGCGCCACAGGTCGGAAGGATGCCGCGGCGAAGACGCCCAGGATCACCAGGATCACCAGCAGCGAGATCGACGCCGGCACTTCAATCCAGCGCACCAGTAGCATCTTGGCCGCCACAAAAATCAGGATCACGGCCAGGCCGTAATGCAGGAGGCGGAGCCGGTCCAGCATGCCTGCCAGGCCAAAGTACAGCGAACGCAATCCCAGGATCGCGAAGATGTTGGACGTGTACACGATGAAGGTGTCGCGCGTGATGGCCAGCACCGCCGGGATCGAATCGAGCGCGAACAGCAGGTCGGTCGCCTCGACCGCGATGACCAGCAGCAGAAACGCCGAGCCTTCCAAAACCCCGCTGTCGCTCTGGTCAATCCGGCGCCGCAGCCACTTGATCGGGCCTGGCTGCTGGTGATCTCCCTGGTCTCCATGCTTTGCCTTAAGCAACCGGATTCCGGCGTACAGCAGGATCGCGCCGAAAACATACTCAACCCAAGTGAAGCGCTCCAGCAGCGCCACGCCGGCGAAGATGCACATCGCCCGCAACACGATCGCGCCCAGCACGCCCCACAGCAGCACGCGCCGCTGGTCTTCAACCGTAAGCCGCAGCGACCGAAACAACAGCAGAAACACGAACAGGTTGTCGATCGAGAGAGACCCCTCGACGAGGTATCCCGAAACGAACTCGATGGCTCTCTGGTGTCCCTGCTGCTTGGAAACGGAGATGGCGAACAGGAAAGCTACCGCCGCAAGCACCGCCGTCCAGGCCCAGGCACGCCGCACGCCTGACTGCCGGCTCGCCTCCTTGGCGCGGCCCAGGATCAGGAGATCGACCAGCAACAATACGGCCACTACCGCGTGGAAGCTCAGCCAGAAGCCGAGAGACGCCCCGGCAAATTGCAGATGCGTCCAGCGTTCCACTAGCGTGTGCCAGCAGGACTGCCGGATGACGCGCCATTGTCGAGCAGCCGGATGGTCTGCTCGATCACCGTGCCTGAGATTGTGAGGCTGTGCGCGCTGAGCTTGTCCAGGGTGTCCTGGGCGGTGTGGTGATAGCTGTCATTCGGGCCATAGTCGATGTCGATGATGTCGACGCAGGGCACGCCGCGCTTCACAAACGGCATGTGATCATCGCTGACGGTGTTGGTTTCCTTGAAGAAGTACGCGCCATTGCCGGTCTGGCCCGCGGCTTTCTGCACCGTGTCGACGAGCCATGGGGTGGAGTTGGTATCGCGCTGGATGTCGAGGCTCTTGTCGCCGATCATGTCAGTCAGCAGGAATGCCTTGACCTTGCTCAGCGTGCCATCCGCCTGCCACTTGGCCGCGAGATGCCGCGAGCCATAGAGCGAGTCAGCGTCGGTCCACTGCGAGCCCACCGACTCCTCGCCATCGAAGAACACCAGCCAGACGCTCATGCCCTGGGGCGGGTGTGCGCGGAGGTCGCTTGCGATCTGCATCAGCAGACCGGTCGTGGCGCCGCCGTCGTTGGCGCCCACAAACGGAATGTCCCTGAGCCAGTAGTTGGTCTCGTAGTGCGTAGCCAGCACGATCACCCCGTCACGCTTGCCAGGAAATCGCACGATGAAGTTATGCATCAGCTGCGGGCCGGCCGGCGTGGTGGAGGTAAAGGTGTCGTCCTGCAGCTGGTCCTTGGCGAAGTAGCTTTTGAGAAAGCTCTGCGCCTTTGCCAGCCCCGGGCTCCCGTTGAAGCGCGGGCCCGTCTCGGTCACAAAGCTGTGGGTGTAGGCCAGTGCCTTGGCTCCGTCAAACGTTGCGTGCGGCGTGGTCGTTTGTGCCGGCAGAGCGATGCAGCCCGCGCCCAGCCCAACCAGCAACGCCAACGCGCTCGAACGCACCCGCTTCAGCACTTTCCCATTGACACACAGCATGCGAACGATCCTCCTGAGAACCGGGTACTACTTGGCGGCCGAGTCCAGCGCGCGACGGCGACGTCCCGGGTGCACCATGTACGACACGCCGATACTGACCAGGTAGAGCACCAGCATGGGCGAAGCGAACAGGCACATCATGATAATGTCCGGTGTCGGGGTGATGATCGCCGCGATCACAAAGATGATCAGGATCGCGTAGCGGATGTTGGTCCAGAGGAATCGCGGACTCACGATGCCGAACAGCGAAAGAAACATCACCAGGATGGGCAGCTCAAAGGTGGCGCCCAGGCCCAGGATCACCGTGAGAAACAGCCCTGTGTACTCGTTGATCTCGATCAGTGGCCGGAACTTGTCGCTGTAGGAGAGCAGGAAATCGAGCGAGCCGGGAAACACAAACCGGTACCCGAAGAACGCGCCGCCAAAAAACAGCGAAACCGTGGCCAGCATGAACGGCCAGACGTAGCGGCGCTCATGCTTGTAGAGCCCCGGCGAGATAAACAGCCAGATCTGGAACAGGATGTACGGCGCTGCCAGGATCGCCCCGACCATGAACGACAGCTTGAGGTAGAGGTTAAAGCCGTCGACTGGGTTGTGGTACACCAGTTGCGTATCGAGGTGGTGCCGCTTCAGCGCGACCGTAATGGGCTGCTGCATGAAGACGAAAATGCGCTCGTGAAAGCCGTAGGCGACAAAAAAGCCAAGCACCAGGGCGACGATGCTGTGGACGAAACGCTTGCGCAGCTCGTTCAGGTGCTCGAGCAGACTCATGCCCGGCAGTTCCACCCGCTCGGTCACGGCGGTACGGGCTCGGTCTACGGCCTCGGCGGCATCAGCCATGGTGCGCGCCCTGCTGGAGTTCCTGCTTGTTTTCCGTAGGCGTTTCGCTCGTGGTGGAGGTCTGGTCTGTGGGCGAGCCGTCCATGGGTGGAATCACGTCCACGCGCAGGAGCGGATGGTCTTCAATCGAATGCTCTTCGCCCGTGGTAGCCGAGATCGCCGAGATAGCGTACGGCACCGTGACCGATGCTTCATCGGCTGCCGCAGGGCTGCCGGGTACCTCGGCGGCCAACGGGGGCAGGATCGTGTTCTCGTCGGAGCCTGCCGGCAGGGCGGCCGGGGCGGCGGATGCAGCCAGCGCCGCGCGCTCCGCTTCCTGCTTCTTCTGCTGCTCCAACTGCTCGGCAACGCGCATTTCTTCGTTGAACTGGTACTTGAAGTCGTTGGAGGCTTTGCGGAACTCGGCCATTAACTTGCCGACCTGGCGTGCCAGGTCAGACGTCCTCTTGGGTCCCAGCAGGATGAACGCGAGTATGAAGATGAAGATTGGTTCGCCAAGGTTCATCGCCCTACGATCATACCCGATAGCGGCAGGCGCCCGAGAGGCAGCCCCACATGGTATCGACCCTGTATTAAACTCCTCGTAACAGGAGCCAGCCGCAAGTTTGCGTACGTCGCAAAGTATCGTCTTGCCCGCTGCTGCATCTGTTACGTAAGGCGGCAACATCCCCGGGGCTTGGATCCACGCGAAGCCTCTGCAGCCGGAAATGCTTTCAACATCCCCGCTCGCCCTCGCGAGCTGAAGGCGGAACCACCTGTGAGTGCACTGATTGAAGACGTACCAGAAGTCCTCGACCTCGCCCCTGTGCAAAATACATCGGCTGAGGCCTGCTCTCTCGACAACTATCTCGTCCTCCCGGATCATTCGATGGACGACCGCATCGCCGCGGCCCGACGAAAGCTTGGCTCAACCGCCATTCTGCTCGGACACCACTACCAGCGCGATGAGGTGATCCGCTTCGCCGACTACACCGGCGACAGCTACAAGTTGTCCAAGATTGCTGCCGAAACCGCTGCGAAGTACCTGGTCTTCTGCGGCGTCCATTTCATGGCAGAGAGCGCCGATGTGCTGGGTCGTCCGGACCAGCAGGTGATTTTGCCTGACATCAATGCAGGCTGCTCCATGGCCGACATGGCCGAGATCGGCCAGGTCGAAGACTGCTGGGATGCGCTGCTTGCCTCCGGCCTCACCGCGTCCAGCGCGGCGGATGCGTCGCTCGCTGCCGGCAGTGCTCCTGCAGGGGCTGTCATCCCGGGCAGCATCCTCCCGCTCACCTATATGAAC
This sequence comes from Acidipila sp. EB88, assembly GCF_003858395.1. GTDB lineage: Bacteria > Acidobacteriota > Terriglobia > Terriglobales > Acidobacteriaceae > EB88. The sequence continues at coordinate 2,398,371 of NZ_QWEV01000005.1, forward strand.
TCCACGGCAGCCATCAAGGCTTTCTGCGGAGAGCGCGGCGGCCTGGTCTGCACTTCATCAAATGCCCGGTCGGCTTTTGAGTGGGCATTCCAGCGGGCAGAGAAGATCCTGTTCCTGCCAGACCAGCACCTGGGTCGCAACACCGCCCATGCCATGGGCATTCCGCTGAGCGACATGGTGGTCTACGACCCATATCAGATAAATGGTGGCCTCACCCCGGCCCGGCTGAAGGCGGCCAAGGTCATCCTCTGGAAGGGGCATTGCTCCGTGCACCAGCGCTTTCTGCCCGACCATGTCGATCAGGTCCGCGCCAAGTACCCCGGCATCCAGGTGGTGGTGCATCCCGAGTGTCGCTGGGAGGTCTGCCAGAAAGCGGATGCCCTGGGCTCCACCGAGCGCATCATCCAGCTGGTCGAGCAGGCTCCCGTCGGCTCCACCTTCGCCATCGGCACCGAGATCCACCTGGTCAACCGGCTGGCTCGACGCTTCGCGGAGCAGGGCAAGAAGATCATCACGCTCGATGACACCGGCTGCCTGTGCACCACGATGTTCCGGATCAGCCCGCAGCACCTCTGCTGGGTGCTGGAGAACCTCATCGAAGGCCGCGTGGTCAACCAGATCAGCGTGCGGGATGATGTGAAGCACTGGGCCAAGGTGGCGCTCGACCGCATGCTGGACGTCAAGGTGTAGCGAAGGATTCGTACAGCATTGGTCATCGATTGCGGCAGACGCGCTCCCCGGGGGCGCGTTTGCTGTTGCGGGCCCCTTTGCGGTACAGGCGGGTGTATCCCTTTCGACTCCATCGGCAGAGAGCCGAGGCGGCCCGTTTCGGATTGACGCTGCCTGCTGCTGCCGTTAGCCTAATGAGTTGATGGCACACAGCGAGGCAAACCAGTTCAGGAAGGTCTGTGAGCAGGCTGGCCTGGCAGTGACCCACCAGCGGCAGGTGATCTACGACGTGCTTTGCTCGGTCGAGGGACACCCCAGTCCCGAGGAAGTGTATGCGCGCGTAAAGCGGCGAATTCCTTCCATCTCACTGGCAACGGTGTACAAGAACCTGCATCTGTTCATTGACTCCGGCATCTTCAAGCAGGTCTCCCTGCATCACGGCTCCATGCGTGTCGAGACCAACCACAGCCGCCATTACCACCTGTTGTGCACGCATTGCAAAACCATTCACGACATCGACCCCGAGCTTCTGGGTCTGTCGGCGACACCGACAGAGCTGCCGGGCGGGTTTGTGGTGGAGCGGCTGGCGGTCGATGTTCTGGGAATCTGCAAGGATTGCCAGCAGGCCACGCCCGTGTCTGTGACCCGGCAACCCGCAGCCATCCAGTAGAGAATCGGCAGCAGCCAATGCTGCGGCCCGCGCGATGCTGCAGCTCGCGTTTGGTACACCGCCCTCCGCGGTGGCCATCTCCTGTTGCGGGAACCATTTGCCTCGCGGTTGCGTATAGCTGCATATGAGCGCGGCAATCGGTACACTTTCACCATTCGGCAACTGGGATCTGGGTCTGGCCCGTGTACTTCCGGGCGCGGACCGGGTCTCCCGGGTGCACTCCGAGACGATCCCCCCGGTTTCCGTGTCCGCCCAGAACAGAAGCGAGCGCATCCGTGCGAAACTTTGGCCTGCGATGGTACCGGTGCGCCGCTCGATGGGCGGGCATGAGGCGCAGGCTGCGGGCGCGCACCTTCCCGTGGGAGCCGTGATCGGGGCATCTGGTACGAGGGGGCAGGTGGAACAGGATTGGATCGTTGTGGTTGGGCGCTGCCTGCAGGGCGATTCACTCGCCTGGACGGAGCTTGTGCGCGCCCATCATGGACGGGTCTACAGCCTCTGTTACCGCTTCACCAACTCCTCGCACGACGCGGAAGACCTTTGCCAGGACATCTTCCTCAAGGTGTACGGCAGCCTCAAGAGCTTCGACCCGGGGCGCGGTTCACTCACCGTCTGGGTCACCACCATGACCCGCAACCACCTGGTTGACCACTATCGGCGCTCGCGCCTTGAGCGTGCCTCGGACTCACTCGATGCGGGGTGGGACGAAACAGGCGAAGAGCAACGTGGCGGCGTGCGGCTGGAAGATACGCGGCCCGGCCCGCATGAGAATGTGCTGCAGCGGGAGCTGGCGCAGGAGGTGCAGGCTGCCCTTGCTCAGGTTTCGCCGGAGCTGCGCGAGGCTGTCATCCTCCGGGACTTGCAGGATCTGGATTACAAAGAGATCGCTACGGTGCTGCGGGTTCCGGAAGGAACCGTGAAGTCGCGCATCAGCCGTGGACGAGCCGAACTTGCGCGCGTGTTGAGCCGCAAGGGAAAGCAGGTGAGCTGATGGACCCGAACCGGAAACCGGACGTATTCGGCAAAGAGGGAGAGCCGCAACATGCGGAAGACCTCGATTGCATGCGCTGGGAAGCAGCACTGGTTGACCTGCTGGACGGCACGCTTTCGCCGGAGGAAGCCGCGGCGTTTACCCGCCACGCGGAGAGCTGCGAACCGTGCCGGGTGTTGCTTGAAGAGACCACCCGGGGTCGGGACTGGGCCAAGCTGCTCCACGAGGAGCCGCCAGTCGTGCCGGAGGCGCTGCTGGGCAAGATCCTGGCGCGCACCGGCCCCGCCGCCGGTCCTGTCTCGCTGAGCGGTGAACACGCTCTGCCCCTCGTGGTCGATGGATCGGCCATGCCGGGCGGGAACGTGATGGCGATGCCGGCGCCGGGCTGGCACGTGCGCGGGCAGAGGGAAGCGCGCGTGCTGATGACCGCGGCAATGGCCTTCTTCTCGATTGGGCTGACGCTTTCATTTTCAGGATTCCGGCCAGCCGACCTTGGCAGTGCCATCCACGCGCCGTCCTCCATTGGCGCGATTGCGTCACGGCACTTCTTCGATACCAAGAAGCAGGTAGTGGCGTTTTACGACAATCTGCGCCTGGTGCGGGAGATGGAGTCCACAGTGCAGGACCTCCGCCAGAGTGCTGATCAACAGCTGGACCAGATCCAAAAGAACAAGGGCGTGCGCAAAGGCACGCCAACCGCGCAAGGCGATGCGGCGGATACTCCGCTCCTGGCCCATAGCGACTTTGTTTCCCAGGCCGAGGAAAGGACCACCCTATGAATTGCGCAAATCACCCTGAGCGCACGGCCACCGCCTTTTGCCAGAACTGCGGCAAGCCTCTTTGTTCTGAATGCACCCGCCATGCGGGCAACCTGATCCTGTGTGAGCCGTGCCTCGAAGCACGCAACGCCGCTGCCGGGCAAACCGCCGCTACGCCCTCCAGCGCGCAGGGCTGGACGCCCATCCCGCCTTCGGCTGCCCCACGGTATGCGGCGCAGCCCGGCGCCCCCATGCCACCCTATGCTTCGGGTCGCCCCAAGCCGGTGGTGGCTGCACTGCTGGGGTTCATTCCGGGCGTGGGCGCCATGTACAACGGGCAGTTTGTGAAAGCCCTGCTGCACGTCGTGATCTTTATCGTCCTGATCGGCGCCACCGAGCACTTTGACCTGATCGGCATCCTGATCCCCGCGTGGATCTTCTACCAGGTCTTCGACGCAGCACAGACAGCCGCGGCGCGCCGGGATGGCCGCCCGCTTCCGGACCCTTTCGGCATTCTCGACATGAGCCAGCGTCTGGGTCCGCAGGGCTTCCACGGAGCGCCGGGCGGCTACCGTGGACCCATGGCCGGCGGCTATCGACCCAGCACGGCGCCCCCCACTCGTCCGCTCGCAGCGGACGAGGACCCTTCCGCGCCGCGTACGGCATCGTCGGATCCATACGCCAATGTGTCCGGACAGGCTGCGCAGGGGGGCTTCAGCCAGGCTGCCTGGACTGCGCCGGGTGCTGCTCCTCCGGGGGCTGCTTACGACCGGCCAGCCGGCTGGAATGTGCCCCCGGTGAGTGCCCCGGCCAGCCAGCCTTTCGAGCCGACGTTTGGTGCGCAGTCGCGCACACCCATGCCTACACCGTACGGCGAGCCGGCACCACCCGCTCGCCGGGGTGAGCCCATCGGGGCGATCGTGCTCATCATCGTGGGGCTGCTCTTTCTGCTCAGTACGCTGGGTGTGCTGCAGGTGGAGTGGATTACCCGCGGCTGGCCCGTGCTGCTGCTGCTGCTCGGGGTTTGGCTCCTGATCCGCAGAGCCAAGACCCCGGCTTTGCACCACCCCGCCTCGCCGCCCATGCCTCCAGCTCCTCATACCACTACCTCGCTTACCAGGAGTTCGCTCAGCATCGCCCCGGAGCCGCTTCGGGGTACCGATCAAAGCAGCGATCAACGCACCGGCAACAACGGTGGTGAGGAGGACGCGCGATGAACCCCTTTTTGTTCCGTCGTATTCGTGGACCAGTGTTCCTGCTTTGCTTCGCTGTAACCGCCATCCTGGCGCAGTGGGGCATCCTCAACTTCGCTCAGAGCTGGCCGCTCTATCTCATCGTTGCGGGCCTGCTGCGGTTCTGCGAAGCCGTTTTTGGCAGTGTTCTGTTGCAGGGATACAACGCCGTGCCCGGCGCCCCGCTGGTGCGGCGCCCCTCGATCACACTGGCCGTGTCGGAGATTCTGATCGGCATCCTGCTGCTGCTGATCATGGCGAACTCGCTGCCGTTTGCGACCTTCTGGCAGGCGTACGCCCGGTGGTGGCCGCTGCTGCTGATCGTCATCGGTGTGCTGCTCCTGCTGGAACGCACGCTGGACACATCGCTCAACCGCCGGGCTGCCGAGCGCTTCGGCCCTGGCGGCTTCTATATCCCCCGTCGGCGGCGTTCCGGCGGACTGGTGATCCTGGTGCTGATCCTGATCGCGACCGGCGCGCTGGGGCGCTGGGCCTCGTTTGTTCCATCGAATGACTTTCACTGGGATCCCGACTGGAACTGGAACTGGTCTCTCACGGGCGAGACCCACGAGAACGATGTTGCCTTGGAGGAGCCGTTTGTGGCTAACGGCACAATCACGATCGACAATGGACGCGGAGATGTGGAGATCTCGCCATCCACGGATGACAGGATCCACGTCACGGCGCACCAACTGGCGCACGTCGCCGATCGTGACAAGGACAAGGCGTTCCAGAACACCCGCCCCGTACTGGCTGTGCATGGTTCATCGGCAACCGTGACCGTGCCCGAGCGGTCAGGCGTGGAGGTGAAGCTCGTGGTCCTGGTGCCGGACAGCGCGGCGTGCACGGTCAGCACGCATCACGGCGACCTGTCGGTCTCTGGCTTGCGCAAGGCGCTTACCGTCAACCAGGACCATGGCAGCGTTGCACTGGACAGCCTCGGCGGCCCCGTGCGCCTGAAGATGGATCACGGAGATGTGCATGCCCGGGCGCTCACCAGCGACCTTGCCATCGAGGGCTGGGCAGATGACGTGACCGCGTCCGATATCGGCGGCAGGGTGACGCTGAATGGTGATTTCATGGGCGACACCGAGCTCGACACGGTCAAGGGCTCGGTCGGCTTTCACTCCCACCGCACGGATCTGGACCTGGCTCATATGGACGGCCACTTCTCGCTGGACTCAGACAATCTGAAGATTGATGGTGCGAGTGGCGGCGTCAAGCTCAAGACGCGCTCCAAGGATGTCGAGGTCACCGGACTGAGTGGGGATGCGACGATCGTCGACAGCAACAGCGATGTGTCGGTGACCGGGCGGAAGCCCCTGGGTACAGTCACCATCGAGAACAATACAGGGGATGTCACGCTTGCGGTGCCTGCAGCCGTCGGTTTCTCGATCCATGGGCAGACGGGACAAGACGATGAACTGTCCTCAGAGTTCCCGCTGACGCAAAGCGTGGAAGGCGGCAGGAAGCAGATCGCCGGCCAGGTCGGAGCGGGAGGACCGCACATCGAGTTGTCAACGCTGCACGGCGACCTGCGGATCCAACGCTCCAGCGGGGAGGGGATTGCAGTTCCAACTCCACCCACCCCGCCGACGCCTCCGGATACCGGCAATCTCCCCGGCACGGAGAAGAGGTCCGGCCACATCCGGCACCTCGAGACCAAGGGTGAGCCGCCGGTGCCGGTGGCTCAGTAGTCGCTGGCTTAGCGCAACTGTGGAGTAATCTGCCAGCGCTCGCATACCAGGGCGCTGGCACGCTCGATCACCTCGTCGAGCGACAAGCGGGTGGAGTCGATCTCCACCGCATCCGCCGCTGGTCGCAATGGGCTCTCCGCGCGGGAGCTGTCTCGCAGGTCGCGCGCGCGCATGGCTTCAAGCAGGTTAGCTGCATCGGCCGCGCTGCCCTGGACCCCGGCATGCTCCTGGGCTAAACGACGCTCGGTACGGGCCTCTGGTGTTGCGGAAAGATAGATCTTGAGGCTGGCCTGCGGAAACACCACGGTGCCGATATCCCGGCCTTCCATGACGATGCCCTGCGGGATGCGCGCGCCAAGCTGCTGCTGTAAGTCGACCATCCACGCCCGGATCGGGCCGTGCACGCTGACTCGCGATGCGGCTTCTGAAATCTCCGTGGTGCGGAGCTGCGCAGTGACATCTGAGCCATCAAGCAGCACGCGGTTGCCGGTCTCGGCTGGAAGCAGCTCGATGCGGGTGTGCTGACTCAGGCGGGTGAGCGCCGGCTCGTCCTCCAGGTCCACGTGGTTCTGCAAGGCCTTGAGGGCGAATGCGCGGTACATGGCGCCGGTTTCGATCTTGAGCAGCCCGAACCGTTGCGCCATCCGGGCGGCTACCGTGCTTTTTCCTGCGCCGGCCGGCCCATCAATGGCCAGGATGCGGTTGTCGGGAGGCGTGCCTCCCGACGTTTGTGTAACCGCGTGATCCGCCGAGGGGGCGGATGATGAGCTTTGTGAAGGCTGCGTCATCCGTCCTTCCTTGGACCTTTGCCTCCTGGCTTGCGAGGCGGCGCGCCTGGTTTACGGCCGCTCGCGGGCTTGCCGGGGCGACCTGCGCGCGGGCCGGGCCGTCCGGTGGCGCCAACGCCGGCGCGTGGCTTGCCGGAGGACGTAAACGGCGTGCTGCGGGGGCGCTTGCCAGGCTTGCCGGCACCCGCGGGTGCGCCGGGCCGAGCCGGGCGACCATCTTCCGGGGAGAAGCGCTTGGGCGCCGTGCCCGGTGCACCGGTGCGACGCGGAGTGCTGGCTCCACCTATGAAGCTGGGGCGACCACCTTCACGCGGGGTAAAGGGTTTGCGATCTCCACCACCGAATGCCGGACGGCCACCTTCACGCGGAGTGAACGGCTTGCGATCCCCACCGCCGAAGCTGGGACGACCACCTTCACGCGGGGTAAAGGGCTTGCGATCACCACCACCGAAGCTGGGGCGGCCACCTTCACGCGGGGTAAACGGCTTGCGATCTCCACCACCCAACGCCGGGCGACCACCTTCACGTGGGGTAAACGGCTTGCGATCGCCACCACCGAAGCTGGGTCGGCCACCTTCGCGCGGGGTAAAGGGCTTGCGATCCCCACCACCGAAGCTGGGGCGACCACCTTCACGGGGGGTAAAGGGCTTGCGATCCCCTCCACCTGTGAAGCTGGGACGACCACCTTCACGCGGGGTAAAGGGCTTGCGATCGCCACCACCGAAGCTGGGGCGACCACCTTCACGCGGGGTAAAGGGCTTGCGATCTCCACCACCGAAGCTGGGGCGGCCGCCTTCACGCGGGGTGAAAGGCTTGCGATCTCCACCACCGAAGCTGGGACGGCCGCCTTCACGCGGGGTGAAGGGCTTGCGATCGCCACCACCGAAGCTGGGACGGCCACCTTCACGCGGGGTAAAGGGCTCGCGATCCCCACCACCGAAGCTGGGGCGGCCGCCTTCACGCGGGGTGAACGGCTTGCGATCGCCACCACCGAGGCTGGGACGGCCACCTTCACGCGGGGTGAACGGCTTGCGATCGCCACCACCGAACGCCGGGCGACCACCTTCACGCGGGGTGAAGGGTTTGCGATCCCCACCGCCGAAGCTGGGGCGACCACCTTCACGCGGGGTGAACGGCTTGCGATCCCCTCCACCTGTGAAGCTGGGACGACCACCTTCACGCGGGGTAAAGGGCTTGCGGTCGCCAGCACCAAAGCTGGGACGGCCACCTTCACGCGGGGTGAACGGCTTGCGATCTCCTCCACCTGTGAAGCTGGGACGGCCACCTTCACGCGGGGTGAACGGCTTATGATCTTCCTTCCACGGCTCCTGCGCATGGAACGGCTTCTGCTCACCCGGAGCAGCATCGCCGCCCGCACTGGCTGTGCGCGTGAATGGCTTGCGCTCGCCGCCGAAGGTTTTGCCGGGGCCATACGGACGGCTTGTGGACTGCTTACGATCGCCAAAGCTCGATCGACCGGCACCGTAGCTCTTGCGCTCGCCGCCTCGATCCGCACCACGCTCGCTTCCGGGCCGCGCGCCAAAACCGCGCCGGTCGCCGGCGCTGCCACTGCGCTGTGCCACGAAGCGCTTGCGCCCTTCGCCGATGGTGCGCTCCTGCTCGGTTTCTGTGTCGGAAAGTGCCTCGATCCGGAAGCTGCCTTCTTCGCCATGCACGACAACTGCTGCAGGCGCCTCGGTCTCCGGCAGCATGTCGGCAAGGGGAGAGCTTCTGGGAGCAGGTGCATTGGTGAAAGCGGCCGGGGCCTGCTCGCGATCCTCTGCAAAGCTCGCGGTCGCGGGTTCTGCGAACGCAGGCAGCGTTCCTTCCACGTAGAAGTGCTCATGCGCACCCAGGTTGCGAATGCTGATCTGGCGTGTCGCCGTCAGCCCGCGCACTGCCTCGCGAATGCGGGAACGCGACGCCACGGGCGAGAGATATGCCTCGATCTCGTCGCCGGTTGCAGCCACCGCCGTCTGCAGGTAGAGCGAAACCAGCGCGGACAGAGCCATGCCCTGCGCCATCGCCGACCCTGCGGTCATGGCCTTCTCGTGGTTGCCTTCGAGCAGCTGCCAGCGGGTGCCTTCGGCCTCGGAGTACACCGGCTCGACGCGCAGCGCGGTCCACAGCTCGGAGATGGCGCGCAATGTCGCCGACTCGGTAAGGTGCCGTCCAAGCTTAGTGGTGATCTCTTCCGAGGTCACAGCGCCGTCGCGGTCCAGGATCTTCCAGACCTCCACAACCAGGGGAGAGCTCTTGCCGCGCGGTCCGCGCTTCCACTCCCGGTCGCCACGCAGGGCAAACAGGAAGGGCAGGGTGTCCTCGGTAGCCAGGAAATCCGGCTGATCGCCGGGGATGCCGAGCAGGTTCAGGGCAAGTACGTCGCCTGACGCCAGGAGCCGCCGCAACAGGTGCGTCGCGCTTTCAATGGCAGTAGGCTTGGGCGTGGCATTGTTTTCGCCGAGCGTGGCTTCAACAAACGAGGCGGCAGGAGCTTTGATCTGCGCAGTACGAGGAAGAAAAAGCGTGAAGCCGGCTTCGCGGAGCCATGCTGCGGCGTCCTCGGCTGTGAGCAGGGCATTGCCCTGCTGGCGCCATGCCGAAGCGCGCGCGTCTTGGAGCTGTTGTGCTGTCAAAAGAAGGTCCTTGCTCCAATACGGGCAGCGAGCTCTTTGTTTCTGCCTGGGCAGCGTCGAATGCAACGGAAAGAGCGAGCTAAATGCGCTGAAACGCCCGCTGGATGTCTTTCCAAGAATACCGCAATGCGATCGGACGTCCATGCGGACAGCTCGTTGGATGCTCGGTTTTACCTAACTCAGACAAAAGCCACCGCATTCGCTCGGGATCAAGCGGCATATTGACCTTGATTGCGGCATGGCAGGCGATCGATGCGGCGATGCGCGTGCGTGCCGCTTCGAGGTTTTCTGTCTGCTCGTGCTCGGCCTGCTCGAGCACCTCGGCCACCATGCGCTCGAGCGAGCGACCTTCGAGGCCGATCGGGGCTGCCTTGATCGCGATGGTGCGCGGGCCAAATGGCTCCGCTTCGAACCCGTTGCGCTCCAGTTCGCGGGCAATCCCCGCAAACAGCACCATCTGATGCGGCTGCAAATCGATCAGCAGGGGCATCAGGAGGCGCTGGCGCTGCACCTTCTCGACAGCACGCTCGCGCAGGATCTTCTCAAACAGAACCCGCTCGTGGGCAACGTGCTGGTCGATGATCCAGAGTCCCTCGTCATTTGTCGCGAGGATGAAGCTTTCTCGCAGCTGTCCGAGCGGCTTGAGCGAGGCAAGCGCGTTCAGGTTCTCCTGGGGCTCGGCTTCGGCCTGCTGCGGCAGCACTGGCTGCCCGTTTGGCCCTGTGTGGCCCACGGCTCCTGCCGCGAACGCGGACAGCGCGGCAGCCGCCGCTGCGAACGGCAGGTGCACAGCTTCGGCCGGCAAAATGGGCGCGGCCAGCGTGAATGGCTCCGCGCCCGCGCTGAACGAACGGGCCCCGGCAGATCCGGCTTCCGCCTGGGCCGATGGAGGTTCGGAGTCCAGGTACTCGGACGGCGGCGTGATCTCGGTCAGGTGCTCGTGCTCGCTTTGCCCCGGCATCAACGCCTGGCTTGCCGTGGGACTGGCGCCAAGCGCGGACAAGAACGAGGCCGCCGGGCGCGCTTTCATCAGCGTGTAGCGAATCGAGTCCCGCACGAAATCGTGGATCAGCGACGGCTGCCGGAACCTGACCTCGGTCTTGGCTGGGTGCACATTGACGTCGACCTCGGCCGGCGGCATCTCCAGAAACAGGAGCATCACCGGGTAAGAGGTCGGCGGCATGACATTGCGGTAAGCCTCCGAGATCGCATGGAGGATGAGGCGGTCGCGAATCAGCCGCTGGTTCACAAACACATAGATGGAGTTGCGGTTGAGCTTCTGCAGCTCCGGCTTGGCGGTAAAGCCCGACAGGCGCAGGTGGCCCGGCGTGGGCGGCTCGTAGTGCTCGTCGCGCTTCCACGGCGGCGGCTCCGGGAGCCCGCCATGGTCAAAAGGGCGCTCTGCAGCCATGGGCAGCAACTGATCCAGCGTGTCGCGGCCGAAGATCTGGTAGATCCGCTCTTCGGGCTTCGCCACGGGTGGCGCGTTGAGCAGGGTATGCGTGCTCGAGAGCAGCTCGAAGTGCCGGTCAGGATGCGCCAGCGCATAGTGGGTGACGAGTGCGGTGACGTGCGAGGTCTCGGTCTGCTCGGACTTGAGGAACTTGCGCCGAGCCGGGGTGTTGAAGAACAGGTCCTGGATCGTAAAGGTGGTGCCGGCGGGCCCACCCGCGTCCTCGACCCGCGTGAGCTTGCCGCCCACGATCTCGATGCGCGTGCCGCTGGGTTCATCGTCGGCGCGCGTCAGCAGTTCCAAACGGCTGATCGAGGCGATCGAGGCCAGTGCCTCGCCACGAAAGCCCAGGGTTGCGATCTGCAGGAGGTCGTCGGAGGTACGAAGCTTCGAGGTGGCATGCCGCTCAAAGGCGAGCATGGCATCGTCGCTGCCCATGCCATGACCGTTGTCGGTCATGCGGATGAGCTTGCGGCCCCCGCCTTCAATCTCGATGCGGATGCGCGTGGCTCCAGCATCGATCGCGTTTTCGAGCAGCTCTTTGACCACCGAGGCGGGCCGGTCCACCACTTCGCCCGCGGCGATCTGGTTGGCGACCTGGTCAGACAGGATGCGGATGCGGCCCATGGCTCCAGCTTAACGGATGGCGCCGGGGCGCTGCGCCGCACTCAGCGTGGTTGTCTCGCGTTCGGTGGTGCCGCCTCGGCCATGACGGATCGTGTTCCGCGGTGCCGTTTCGCGCCTGCGATCAGCAGTCCGGCTTGATGAAGCAGGTGCCGTGAATCACGACCACCAGGAGAGAACCGGCCACAAGCCCGACGAGCGGCCATGCCCAGCCCGGAAGGGGCGAGTTGTTGCGGGTGCGCGGAAGGGTAGCGATGGTCATGGCGGGATCATACGACCACTCTCCGTGCGCCGAGGCAGGTAACAGCCCCGCACCCAAGAGGCTTTCCCGCTCCATCAACAAACCGGGTAAACCGCAGCAAAAATGCAGCGCCATCGGCGCTGCATTTCGGGACTGCAATCTCGTGTGACTCAGGCGTGCGTTTCTTCCTTCTTCGCCGCGGGGGCAGTCTCGACCAGATCGCCGAGCACATGCATCCGCATGAAGTTGGTGGAGCCGGAGTTGGTGCGCGTCCCGGCAACGATGCCGACAATGTCGCCCCGCCGCGCAAACTGGCTGGCTTCGAGCGCGCTTTCCACGGTTTCGATCATGCGTTCCGTGGTCGCTGCCTTGCCGCAGGCGATTGGGAAAACGCCGCGCAGAAGGCTCATGCGGCGCAGCACAGAGGGCTGCGACGACAGGGCGCAGATGGGAGGCTTGGGCATGCGCTTGGATAGGAGCCGCGCGGTGCCGCCGGTTTCGGTAAAAACCGCGATGGCGCGAATGTCCAAGTCATTGGCAGCGTGTGCCATGGACTCGCAGATGGACTCGGGTACCGTGGAGGCATGATGCATGGTGCGCAGCGGGTACTGGAGCGGCAGGTCGCGCATCTGCGCTTCCGTCTCGAGCACGATCTTGCTCATCATCTTGACCGCTTCCACCGGGTACTTGCCGGCGGCGCTTTCGGCCGAAAGCATCACGGCATCGGTGCCGTCGTAGACGGCGTTGGCAACGTCGGAGGCCTCGGCGCGAGTCGGGCGCGGGTTGTCGATCATCGACTCGAGCATCTGCGTGGCGGTGATCACCGGCTTGCGGTACTCCGCCGCTCGGCGGATGATCAGCTTCTGCATCGCCGGCACCTTCTCAGGCGGCACTTCCACACCCAGATCGCCACGCGCCACCATGACGCCGTCCGCAATCTCCAGGATCTCGTCCACATTGTCGATGGCCTGTGGCTTTTCGAGCTTGGCGATGATCCAGATGTCTGCGCCGAATGCGGTAATGCGGTCCTTCACGAGGCGTACATCTTCAGCGTTGCGCACGAAGGAGAGCGCAATCGCGTCGACCCCGGCGCCCATAACGAACTCGAGATCCTCGGCGTCCTTGTCGGTCAGCGACGGGACCTTGGCTGCGATGCCGGGCAGGTTAATGCCCTTGTTTTCGCCCAGGAGGCCGCCGTTGATCACCGTACACTCCACGTCTTCGCCATCGATGCGCAGCACGTGCAGCTCGATTAAGCCGTCCGACAGCAGGATGCGATCGCCGGACTCGAGGTTCTCGGCCAGGGTCAAAAACGTGGTGGCGATCAGGTCCTTGGTGCCCGCAATCTCACGCGGTGTGATGCGCAGCATCTGCCCGGCCTCAAGAAGCACAGGGGTGCGGTTCTCAAGCTTGCCGGTGCGGATCTTGGGACCCTGCAGGTCGGCGAGGATGCAGATGTGCTTGCCCTCTTCTTCCGAAACCTTGCGGATCATGTCGATCAGGATCTGCTTGTCCGCCTGCGTGCCGTGCGAGAAGTTGAGCCGGGCGACATCGAGGCCTGCCCGTACCAGGGTGCGAAAGGTGGCTTCGGTGTTGGAGGCCGGTCCCAGGGTGGCAACGATCTTGGCGCGGCGCAGTTCGCCAGTTGCGGAAAACGGATTGTGGATCTGTGCTGCTGTCATACTCTCGGTCCCATCCTGTCTAGCTTTCCAAAGTGCTTCACGTCGTTCTAACTTCCAGCAAGCCCGGTGTCCGGGTGGTGGAAAGCCGGAGTACTATCCGGATACTCCAGCACATCATCCTCGGCCATGGTAGAGGCACCCTGTTCATCCCACATGGGATACACCTGTGCGTTGAATTCTGCGCCCACCAGGGTCGCAATGGAAACGAAATACAGCCAGACCATGGTGGCGATGCCGGCGCCCAGCGAACCATAGACCCGCGAGTAGTCGGCGAAGCGGGTGACATACCAGCCGTAAGCCATGGTAGAGCCAAACCATGTTGTGGTGGCAAGCAGCGCCCCCGGAATCGTGCGGAGCCAGGGCGGTCGCACCGCCGTGCTGAAGTGAAAGATCACCTGCAGCACCGCCACGCTGGTGGCCAGCGCGATGAGCCACCGCACGAATCGCCACGCCAGCAAAACCCAGTCGCGCAGGGCGTGATCGCTGTGCTCAATCATCCAGAGTTCGATCTGGTGTCCGAAGACCACGAAGGTGGTAGCGAACAACATGGGCAGCAGGGTGGAGGGGATCAGCAGCAAGGCCACCATCCGCTCCTTCCAGAAGCCGAACTGGCCGCGGGGCAGGCGATACGCGCGGCGGAAGCCTTCCATCAGCGAGAGCATTACGCCCATGGACGCGGCCACGGCCACGATGCCGGCCGAGATCACCACGCGGTGCGAGTTCTGCGAGTTCGGCTTGAAGTAGGTGTCAGCCAGGCTCATCGTGTCCGACGGCAGAACGTCGAAGAGCAGGGCGCGCACATCATCCCGCACCGCGGAACTGGTGGGTGTCGCGGACAGGAGCTTGGCGGCTACGAGCAGCGCAGGAAACAGGCTTAAAAGCTGGGAATACGCGGCTGCTTTGGCAATGGTGAATGCATTGTGGCCAAAGGCTTTCCAAAGAGCGCGTCGAAGATCCTGGAGAATCACTCCAAGCATATGACAGAGCTTACCGTGAATAAGAGACGCGAGCGAGTGGATGCCGCCCTCGCAGGAGCACCATGGTGCTCTTGCCCTGCTGTTGCTGGGAGCGCGGGCAGCCGTGGCGTTCGTTTAGCTTCTGGCTTGCTGGTATTCTTTAGGGATGATCAAGGGGCTTACTCTCCTGCGTTCGGCGAGCACGCCCGCAGCATTCGACCGGCTTGGCAGCTTTTTTGCGGCGCTTGGCTTTGAGCCTGGACCAGGCTGGGTCAATGGTGCAAACCGCGGCTCCAGCTTTCGCGCACCACTCGCAACAATCGAGTGGATCGACGGCGCGGCGGACACCCCCGCCGACCTGCTGATTGAGGTGACATCGCTTGGCGCCGTACGCGACGCGGCGGAAGCATGGCTGCGCGCCCATGCGGCAGAGGGAGCGACCGAAGCGGAGACCCTCCAGAGCCTGCAGGCAACGCTCAGCAGGATCGAGCCCACCGTTTGGAAAACGGAACTGTTTACTGCGGAGCCCGTGCCCGGAATCCGGATAGCGTTCTGGGAGTGGGCCGAGCCGCTTAAGGGCAAACCGGCCGCCATGGAAGGCGATCTGGTTGTGACGGGCATGCGCTTTGCCATCGTGGTAGCGCGCTGGAATGCCGTGATCACGGACCGGCTCCTGCAGGGTTCGCTGGATGCACTGCTCCGCTCCGGCGCCAGGCGTGAGGATATCGAGATCGTGCGTGTTCCCGGCGCATGGGAGATTCCGGACGCGGCGCGCACCCTGGCCGAGACCGGCCGCATCGACGGCATCATCACGCTCGGTGTGTTGCTACGCGGCGAAACCGCGCATTACGAAGCGATCTACAACGAAGTCTCCCGGGGCATCGGGCAGTCCCAGCAGGAGACGGGGATTCCGCATGCGTTTGGCGTGCTGACCTGCGAAACCCTTGAGCAGGCGTTGGACCGGGCTGGCCTGAAAGCCGGCAACAAGGGGTTTGAAGCTGCTTCGGCGGCGATTGAAATGGTTTCGTTGAAGCGCAAGATCAAGGCCGCGCCTGTGCAAGGGAGCGCGCTGTGAGCGCGCCCACTGGCAAACGACGCAAGAGCCGCGAACTCGCCATGCAGATGCTGTTCCAGGCAGATGTGGGCAAGCAGACGCCGGAGCAGGTGCGGAAGAGCTTCTGGGAAGCACGCGATGCGGTTGAGCCGGACGTGCGTGGCTTTGCCGAGGACCTATACCGGGTGGCCACGGTCAAGGAAGAGGAGATCTCGGACCTGATCACGAAGCACGCGCAGAACTGGAGGCTGGAACGGATGCCTGCGGTGGATCGCAGCGTGCTCCGCATGGCCATCGCCGAGATGCTCGGTTTCTCAGCGACACCGCCGCCCATCGTGATCAACGAGGCATTGGAGATCGCGCGCCGCTTCTCAGCGCCCGAGTCCATCAATTTCCTGAATGGCGTTCTGGACGCCGTGGCCCGCTCGCGCCGCGAACCGTGGCAACCCACAGAGCGGCAGCGCACGTAACCGACATGGCATGGCAACCAGGCGAAGCAGGCAGGATGAGTAAGGTAGATAGCGGGCGCGGGCGAACGATGCTCCCCATGTACAGGCAGGTGCTGGCAGCATGCACCATGGGAGCCCTGCTGACGCTTGGCGGCTGCACCCAGCATGCCAGCGAGCAGGACAAGGCAGACGCGGCGGAGCGTGCCGCGGTCCGTCAGCAGCAGGCGGACGATGCCATCGCGGCCCGCAAGGGCATCAGCGCAGCCGAGGGTCAGCTCGCGCAGTTGCCGCCGCCTTCCAAGGGCCGCTACCTGCAGGTGCATACCTCGGAAAACTGGGGCAACCCGTTCGTGATCGTGGGCCGCAAGACCCTGACGCTACGCGTTCTGTTGAGCGATGCGGATGCCGAGAGCGTTTCCAAACAGCCCAAGAGCGTCTTCACCGGCAAGCTGCGGGTGGTGAACGGCAGCCGGCGGGAACTGACGCTGCGGCTCATCGATCTACCCGAGGCGCTTGCCGCTCTGCCTGAAAGCAGCTGGCAGTATGGGCGCGTCGTGGCGGTTGACGAGGACCCGGCGACCGGGAAGCGCGAGCGGCCGCAGGTGCGCCGCAACGTGGAAGCCGTAATGGCGATGTTGAATGACCTGGACGTGGTTGTGAACGAATGGCCCTACGGACTGCGGTAACTTCGCGATAACCATGATGTGCAAGTGAAATGGGGTGCGCTGACCAGGCGCACCCCGTTTCTCGTTCCGCCTAGGTTAGAAGTGCAAGCCGACCTGCGCTGTAAGCGCGCGCGGCGTGACGTAGTGCGTGCCGCTGAACGTGGACAGGAAATTGTACAGCGCGTAGTTATTCGCGATGTTGATGCCGGTAAGCTGGGCGCTCCACTTGTAGCGATCGCCGTGAAACAGGTCATCCTCTCCAATAGAAAGGTCGAACAGGTTGCGTGCGGCGATGCGCGGAGGGTTCTTGTCGTCATCCTCGGTGTTGGGTGCGGGAATACTGATCAGGGAAGAGGCCAGTTGCGTGGCGAGGCACTGCGAAGGCAAAGCCTGCGATGGGGTAGCGCGCACCCCGTTGCAGCTAAGCCCGGCTTCAAACTGCTGGTCCGCGGTAAGACCGCTCAGCACCACGTACTGCTGTCCCCCGGGGCCTACAACGCTGGTGGCGCCGCAGCCTGTGTTTGCGCCCGGGATGTCGTTGAAGCAGGGTGCGGCTCCCGCCACTTCGCCGCTGTCGTAGCGCCAGTTAAACCCGAACCACGGGGAAAACTTGCCGGGTATCTGGTATTGAAGGTGCGTAGTTTGGTTGAACTTTTCATCGTGATCGATGCGGAAGGGCAGGTTGCTGCCGGCGGTGCCGGGTGTTGCGCCAGCCCCTGCCTGCTGCGGATTGAAGAAGCGCGCAGCCACCGACGAGAGGGATACATACGCGGTGAGGTTATGCAGGTCGAGTAAGTCGGCGCGGATCGCATAGCCGGGAATCTTGGAGTTATGCCAGTCGATCGGAAAGGTAATGGGCGTGTTGCCGAGCACGCTGAAGTCGAACGCGTTGTGCGTGTACTTCCAGATGTAGTCGCCGGTGAACACAAAGTGGCGGCCCAGGGCCTGCGTCAGGCCCGCATGAAACTCGTTGCGGAAGCCCGGCTGCTCCACTGTGTTGGTGACCCCGGGAGCACATGCGAGCAAAGGGTTCAGCACGGCATCGCCGCAGCCCACGCTCGAGAGCACAAGGTTTTCGTTGAACGGCGTTTCCAGCGTGCGCGCATAGGAGACGCGCAGCACCGTGTTCGTCCGCTTCACGTTGTACGACACGCCAAGCCGCGGCTCGGCCTGCCGCGCCACCGCAAGCCCGTTGTAAAGATCTCCGCGGATGCCGAGGTTCAGGTTCCAGTTCCCGGCCTTGATCTGGTCTTCGATGTAAAGCGCCAGCTCCTTCACATCGGTGTGCCCGTTGAAGAGATAGTTGGTGCCGCCACGGGTCAGATCATAGGGCGCGAGCACCGGGTTGAACGGGGTGACACTGTTCGGGTTGGCCACGGTGTTGGGCAGGAGGCCAGCCGCGGCACACTGCGCGGGATCGGTAAAGCCGCTGACCGGGTCGCCGGCCGCGTCGAGGCAGGGTGCGTTGAGCGTCGGGTCCACAACACCGAGCGCGTCGTGTTCACGCAGGAACGTCTGCTCATAGACCGCGCCGGCCTTGATGGTATTGACTCCGCGCGCGACCGAGATATCCGAGTGCACACCGGTGTTCAACAGCGTGCGCTGCTGCGCGATGCTTTCACGCTGCAGGTTTACGGGGCCGAGGTCGGCGAAGGCGTCGTGGCTCGGATAGTAGTTGTACGCGTCCTTGCGTACGAACGGTGCGAAGTTGAACACGGCGTCGCTGCCAAGCACACGCGTGTAGGTGGGCGCGATGTTGAACGTTTCGATCTTGGAGTGCTGATCGGTGGGAGCAAGCGCCGCGCCGGTCAGCGGATCGAGCTTGCCTGCGTTCAGGTTGTCGAACGTGTCGGGCGTCTGGAACCACGAGCGGCTGTACGTCAGGTCGAGATGAATCGAGTCGGCCGCGGTGAACTGGCGATCGATGCGGTCGAAGATGTTCTGCTCGTTGCCTCGGTCATGCATGACCGAGAACTCCGGCGCATCGAGAAATCGCCCGGTGTTGAGCCCGTCTGTTTCGAAGAAGTTGCCGAAGGTGCTCGTGCCGTAACCAAGATCGATGCCCGCGGTGGCGGTGCCGAACGAGCCGTACGAAGTGGTGATGCTGCCGGTCGGCCTGGTGAGCCCGAGGCCCGAGCGCGTGGTGACCTGGATCACGAGCGAGGTCTTGTCGCCGTACTCGGCGGGCGGCGCGCCATCAATCACCTGCACCGACTGCACCACGTTTGAAGGCAGCTGGTTGGAGAATGCCTTGCTCTGCTGATCGCTGATGGACTGCCCGTCAATTGCGAACGTGTTGGAGGCGTGGTCGCCGAGCCCATGCAGCAGGCCGTTTGAGTCCGCGGAAACGCCAGGCGTGGTGAGCGTCACCAGCGAAGAAAGCCCGGAGGTTGCACTTTCAAGCGGCAGCTTGGCCAGCGTGTTCCGGTCCACATTGGTCTGCATGCCGGTACCGGTGTCCACCAGGTCGGAGCTTTCCACCGTGATGCTTTGCGCGGCGACCCCGACCTGCAACTGCGCCGTGAGCGAGGCGGGAATGCCGGAGGTGATCGAGGCATCCCGGGTGACCGCACCGAAGCCCTGTGCCGTGATCACCACGTGGTAGTTGTTGTACGGCAGATTATTGAAGCTGAAAGCGCCGCTCGCATCCGCTGTGGTTGTGCGGGTGAAGCCGCTGA
The DNA here is from genome assembly GCF_003858395.1 of Acidipila sp. EB88. Taxonomy (GTDB): domain Bacteria; phylum Acidobacteriota; class Terriglobia; order Terriglobales; family Acidobacteriaceae; genus EB88. Next base: position 2,417,614 of record NZ_QWEV01000005.1, read on the forward strand.
CCGGGTTGGTCACCGTAATGGATGCGCCCGGCACAATGGCGCCCGTGGTGTCGGACACGGTGCCGTTGAGGCTGCCTGTGTGGCTTGCACTCTGCGCGAGCATCGTGGTTGTTTGGGCTGCAAGAGCGAACGCGAAAGCGATGGCGGTGCTGTGGAAACGTGGCGACACGAATCGCCTGGAAAACAACATGGGCACTCCTCCGGAACAGCGAGAACACAGCGGGGGGTGAAGCTTGAGGCCACTGCAACGTTCCCGGGTCGTGCTTCAGGAAGGGTGCGGCGCTAAGCGGCAGACCAGGCGATGCGAGCAGGCGCTGCGGGTGGCGGCCGGATGCATGGCGTATCGCGCGGGGCGCACGCTCCTTGAACAGCGCCTGCATGGCGAACCCTGCCGAACGCGACCACCCGGAGACTTGCGGCGAGGAGCACAAACACCTGCAACGCCAAGTGCGCAGCCACACACCACTGGCAGTGCGTTGCATCCGGCATGCCGGTCGCGTGGCTGTGCACCACCTCTGCCGACAGGAACACCAGCAGCAGGCAGCACAGCCCGAGCACCAGGAGCCTCACGAGTTTTGAATAGGGCCGCATGGGTTCGGAGGCAGAGAGGAAGCTTATTGAGAAAAGTATAGCAGTAAGGATTGCGGAGGCCGCAGCGCTTATAAGATAAGAACGGTATGGCAATACAGGTACGCGACACCCGGCAGAAAAAGGCAATCCGTGCGGCTTTCTCGAGTGCGGCCCGGCCGCTTTCTCCGGAAGAGGCCTTGCAGGAAGCAGCCGCGCATGTGCGCGGCATCAGCGTCGCTACAATTTACCGCAACATCCACGCACTGATTGCGGAGTCATGGCTTTCGCCTGTTGAGATACCCGGCGAGCCGGCGCGCTACGAGGTTGCTGGCAAGGGCCACCATCATCACTTTCAGTGCGAGCGCTGTGACCGGATCTATGACCTTCCAGGCTGCACGCTGCAACCGATTCCCGGGCTGCCAGGTGGCTTCGCGCTGACGGGCCATGAGCTATTTCTCTATGGCCTGTGCGCGGCGTGCAACCAGTCGCCAGCCTGACGGCAGGTTTTCTTTAGCCGGCGTGCAAGCCGGTAATCAGCATCACGATAAGGCTGCCGGCGCAGAGACACACCAGTTGCAGGTACACCGCGCGTGGAGTGGCGGCCTCGGCCAGTTCGGGCAGCAGGTTGACCCCGGCGATATAGAGGAAGCTGCCTGCGCTCACCGGCAGAAGCCAGCGAAACACTGAAGCTCCGCCTGCTCCCAGGGCCAGCACAGCCAGTGCCCCGGCAACGGCGGGCAGGGCGGCAACCACGGCGAAGCGCATGGCGCGCGGCGCAGGTACGCCCAGGTGCAGCAGCACGGCTACGTCGCCCAGGCGGTGCGGCACCTCGTGCAGGGCCACGGCGAACGCGGTAAGCAGCCCCAGGTTCGGGCGAATGGCAAAGGCAGTCGCGATCGCCGTGCCATCCACGAAGCTATGGAGGCAGCTGCCCAGCATCAGGTTGAGCGGGCGCATGCCCTGCTTGGCGCCCGCAAGGTGGGCACATGGCTGGTGGGCGCAGTCGGCGCCGGGGGCGTGCGCCGGGTCTTGCTGCGCAGGTATCGTTGCCGGGGCTTCTGCGTAGCTGTGGAAGACGCGCTCCACGGCAAAGAGCACGAGCAGGGTCAAACCCACCGCAAGCCAGGTTCCACGGCCATTGCCCAGCGCATCCACTGCTTCGGGCAGAAGATGCAGGATCGCCGTGGCAAGCAGCACTCCGACTGCCAGCGACAGCAGGTAGGGCAGCTGGCGCTGCAGCTGCTGCTCCCGCGAACGCAGGAGCCACGCGGCCGCGACCGCAACCACCTGGACGGCAAGAACCGTGCCGAGCATCAGCACGGGAAAACAACATCCTGGTCGTGCTGAGTGTGGGTGCCGAGACGGCCCTCGAGGCTGCCCGGCGTGTGCTTGTTGCGAATGCGCATTCAATTAGGATGGCACATCGGGCGGCAACTGGAAAGCTCTTCGACCCAGCGGCTAACGAGAGTGAAACCGGTAACGCAGCTCGGCGAAGATCTCACGCGGATCGTTGTAGTGGAAGCCGCCAAACGTAACGCTGTTGTCGAGCAGCACCCTGCGATTGGCCACGTTGAGGGCGCTGACCGAAAGGCTCGCCTGCTCGCCCAGCGCTTTGCCTAGGCGGAGATCAAAGGTGGTGTGCTGCGGCAGGTACGCGTCAGGGTAGGGAGTGGCCGGGTCCGGGTCGCCATTCGTGAAGCCTGACCCGTAGTAGACGTTGGTCGATACCGTGGTGCTCCACGGAAGTGCCGTCTCGAAACCGACGTTGAGGGTGTTGCGCTGGTCGTGGTCGACTGGGGTGTAACCCGGCTCGACGTCGCACTCGGGTGAGGTAATCGGCGCGCACACCAGGCCCCCGGTGATGGCGCCTCGCTGTTCTGCGATCTGGTTGGAGTAGGCAAGATGGACGTGCGCGGCTTTCCACAACTGCGGTGAGCGCAGCGAAAGCTCCCAGGCACGAACCAGCGCCCCGTCAATGGTGACCGGGAAGTAGATGCTCGAGCCGCCCAGGTTGGAATGGTCGAGGAAGTTGTTCACCCTTGTCTTGAAGGTGTCGATGTCGAGACTCCATCCGCGCAGAGGAATCTTCACGCCGAACTGGTGCTCTTCGTCATGCTCGCCGTGCAGCGGCTCGAAGGTCGTGTTGTTGCTCTGCGCGTACTGTAACAGGGGTCCGGTGGCGGTGAGCAGCGGCGGCGGCTGGTAGAAGCGCCCGTAGAAGCCGCGCAAGACCCAGTGAAGTTTCGGTATCTCGATGGCAGCGCCAATGCGCGGCGCCGTGGCATCCTCAGTGACATCCGCCTCGAAATGCGTCTGGCGCAGGCCGGCGGAGAGCGTGAGCCACGGCGCGGGCCGATAGCTGTCGGAGAGGTACTCCTCCACAACGCCGCCGTTGGTTTGTGCCGGCGTTCGAAACGGGAGCGCGCCGCTGCCGTCGTTGAAGATAGCGCCGAACGTGTAGGTCTCGTGCTCGCCGAAGGAGTAGAAGCCGGCCTGCAGCGTGTGCTTCGCCACGACCTTGTCGATCGATGCCTGCAGGCCGCCGTAGGTCGACGCACGGCCGGAGGTGGTGGCGACCGGCGTGTCGGTCGGACTGGAGTCATACGCTGCTCGATTGAAATGGAAAAAGGGCGAGACCTGCAGCACGGTGGCCGGAGAGCTGGTGTGCACCCAGGTGAAAGCGGCCAGCGCATCGGTCTCGCGTTGCGTATCGCGTAAACCGCTGGAGTCGAACTGCTGATTGCCGAAGCTGTCCGGATCGGGATCGTACGGTATCTCGAAAAAGTCGCTGCGGGCCTGCCCCACAAAGCGCAACTGATCGCGCGGGGTCTGGTCGAACAGCAGGGAAACGAAGCCCCCGTAACCATTGGCCGCGTCGTGCAGAACCTGGGAGACCGGGGTGGACAGCCCGTAATCGCTGCGGTTGCCGTTGAGGCTCAAGTAGTAGGCCGCGCGGCCGGTGTGGTCGCCGTAGTTGACCTGGTCGTTGGTCTGCAGAAAGCTGCCAGCCTGCAGCACGAGCTCGGCTTCGCCATTGCGCTCGAAGCCGCTGCGCGGCACCACGTTGAATGCGCCGTACGTGCGATCGCCGATGCCGGCCGTGTAACTGCCGCGCTGCACCTCGATGTACTCGACGTCCTTGGGATCCATCTGCGCACCGACGTTGCTGGCGATATCGGTGTTGGGGATGTTGACTCCGTCGATCAGCCAGCTTACCTGGTGGCCGCCACGCATGTGCAGCATGTCGTGGGTCATGTAGGCACCGGGCACGTAGTCGGTGATCATGGCCATGCTGTTGGTGCGGTCAGCTCCCGGCGTGCCGGCAATCTCGGCGCGGCTGATCAGCGTGGTGGGCGTTGCGGTATCAGCGTGCTCCGCCTGCTCATGCACTTCGGCACTCTGCGTGACCTGGCCGGGCGTAAGCGCAAACTGCAATGTCGCGACTGTCTGCGAGGTGAGGTGGAACTGCTCCTGCACACTGCGGAAGCCCGCCTGCGAAATGGTGGCGGTGTACTCGCCAAGGGGAACAGAGGGCACGTCGAACATGCCGTCCGCGTTGGTGGTCGTGCGGAATATCAGAGCAGAATCCGCTGCCTGCAACACAACTACTGCCCCGCGCACCGGGTGATGTTGCGGATCCTGCACGTGGCCGGAAACCTGCGCAAACAGCGTGGCCGCATGCGCCCCTGGCACCGCGATAAACGACACGGCCAAAAAAGTGGCCGCAAGGCATGGAGAGGCAAAACTTCGCATCGCAATCTATCCCGGTCTCGAAGAGACCCATTCAGTGCGTAAGCACAAGCCACTGCGCGGCGTGCGCCTGTGGCTACTTCAAAGGATCAGGAAAGCCTGTGCGAAGGAGGGCCGCGCTTCTGCCGAGAGCGGTCGCGTGCGATCCGCCAGCGGCACTCTGCCTGCTGGACGCCGGCAGGCGCCATGGCCGGCATGGAACCGTGCAGGGCTGCCGCTGGGGCAGCCAGGACTGGCGCGTGGCTGGCGCTGAGAGCCTGCGGAAAGAACGGGCAATGCATCGGGGGCGCGCTGAAGCGTGCCTGCGCGGGGTCCAGAGAGCGGCGCATCGTCATGCTCTCGAGGCAGTGGTGAGCGCCTGCGCGGCGGCAGCATGCCGGAACCGACACCTCCTGCGCGGTCACAAGCGCCAGCAGCGGCGCTGCGGACGAGAGACCAAACACCAGCAGGAGCAGCATGGAAAAAAGTTTGCGCAAGCAGCTTGATTGAACCGGATTTGCCGGGATTCGGCAAGGCGAGAGTCGTGCCCGGGTCGCTCCAGCGTCGCGTTCACTTGTCTGGCGGCTCGATACAATCGAGACATGCCCAAGGCTCGCAAGTCAGTGCTCGGCAGGGGAGAGCTGCATTTTGTCTCCTGTGCGTCCTACCGCCATCTCCACAAGCTCGCTGTCGATAAGCATCGGGATCTGCTTTGCCAACTCCTGGAAGAGCTCCGTGTGAAGTTCCGGTTCTCGATCGTGGGGTACGTGGTGCTTCCGTCTGTGTTCCACATGCTGCTCACGGAGCCGGAGAAGGATTCCGTCGACGAGATCATCCAGACGCTGCGGCAGCGCTACCAGCGTCGCTACAACACCTCGGTGCGCTCGGACGAACCTGCGTGGGAAAAAAGCTACAGCGACCTCCACGTGGTCACCCCGGACCAGATTGTGGGATTCCTGAGCACCATGCACCAGGCCCCGGTCAAAGCGGGGCTGGTGGAAGCGCCGACCGAGTGGTCGTGGAGCAGCGCTCTGCGCTACGCAGGGCTGCCGGAAGGTGTGGTCACCGTGGAACCATCAAGCGATCCGCGCACGCAGATCGTCGTCTCACAGGCGTAGCCCGATACCCAGCGGCAAAGCGGATGCCCGTGCTTGCGACTCGGCCAAGTCCTCACCGCTGCCTCGACGCAGGCTCTTTCGCTACCTGCTCACCAATAGTGCATCGAGCGCCAGGTTCAGCGGCAGCACTGCCACACGCGGCTCGCCCAGCAAACCAAATTGCCTCTGCGTCGTGTGCTGCTGCACAAGCAGCCGCAGCCTCGCTGGGTCGATCGCGCGGGCGGCAGCCACACGCAACACTTGGTACTCCGCTGCCGCAGGTGTGATGTCCGGATCCAGACCCGACCCGGATGCGGTGACAAGGTCAACGGGCACGGCGGCTGCGGAGTGGTTCATTGCCTGTTCGGCCGCGACGCTGCTTTGTACGCGGTCAATCAACGCCTTGTTTGTAGGCGCCAGGTTCGATCCGGAAGAGGCTGCGGCATCGTAGCCGGCGCCTGCTGCCGAAGGACGACTGTGAAAGTAGCGCGGGCCACTGAACGGCTGGCCGATCAGGGCTGAGCCGACAAGCTCACCCTGGCTGTTATGAAGCAACTGCCCCGCAGCCTGGCTTGGAAACACAAGGTGTGCCACGGCTGTGATTGCAAGCGGATAGACGAGGCCAAGAAAAACGGAGGTGATTGCGGTGTACAAGACGGCGGTGCGCACAAGTTTCTGCATGGATTTTCCTAGGCCAGGTGGATCGCGGTGATTACGATGTCGACGAGCTTGATGCCGAGAAATGGAACGATGAGGCCGCCGAGACCATAGATCAGCAGGTTGCGCTGCAGCAATGCGGCAGCAGAGAGCGCGCGATACCCGACGCCGCGCAGCGCGAGCGGGATCAGCCCGATGATGATCAGCGCGTTGAAGATCACGGCTGAAAGAATGGCAGACTCTGGCGAGTGCAGTCGCATGATGTTGAGCGTGTTGAGCACCGGGAAGGCCCCGGCAAACATCGCCGGAATGATCGCGAAGTACTTCGCTACGTCGTTGGCGATGGAGAAGGTGGTAAGCGCGCCGCGCGTCATCAGCAACTGTTTGCCGATACCGACAATCTCGATGAGCTTGGTTGGGTCTGAATCGAGATCAACCATGTTGCCGGCTTCCTTCGCGGCCTGCGTTCCGGAGTTCATGGCCACGCCCACATCCGCCTGGGCAAGTGCAGGTGCGTCGTTGGTGCCGTCCCCGGTCATCGCGACGAGTTTTCCTTCCGCCTGTTCCCGGCGGATCAGGTCCATCTTGTCCTTGGGCTTCGCCTCTGCAAGAAAGTCATCCACGCCGGCTTCACGCGCGATGGCGGCAGCCGTAAGCGGATTGTCGCCGGTGATCATGATGGTGCGAATGCCCATGGCGCGGAGCTGTGTGAATCGTTCGCGCATGCCGCCTTTCACGACATCCTTGAGATGGATGACGCCGAGCGCGCGGCCGTTCTCCACCACCACGAGCGGTGTGCCGCCACTGCGCGCGATCTCCTCAACGGATGCCCGCACCTGCACTGGCATGGACGAGCCGCATTGTTCGAGATAGCGTGACATCGCATCCACGGCGCCCTTGCGAATGCTGCGTCCTTCCACATCAATGCCCGACATGCGTGTGCTCGCGCTGAATGGAACAAACTCGGCATGAAGCTGTGCAAGCTCTCGCCCGCGCAGGCCATAGCGCGTCTTTGCCAGCACCACCACAGAGCGCCCCTCGGGCGTTTCATCGGGCAGCGAAGAGAGCTGTGCTGCGTCCGCGAGTTGCTCGTTGGTGATGCCCGGTGCAGGCACGAACTCCGACGCCTGTCGATTGCCGATCGTGATTGTGCCGGTCTTGTCCAGCAGCAGCGTGTTCACATCTCCTGCTGCTTCCACCGCGCGGCCCGAAGTAGCGAGCACGTTGTGCTGAACCAGGCGGTCCATGCCGGCGATGCCGATCGCGGAGAGCAGTCCGCCGATCGTGGTGGGAATGAGACACACCAGCAGCGATATCAGGACGAACACGGTTTGCGGCGCACCCGCATAGCTGGCGAAAGGCTCCAGCGTCACAACCGCGAGGAGAAAGATAATGGTCAGCCCCGAGAGCAGAATGTTGAGTGCGATCTCGTTTGGTGTCTTCTGCCGCTTCGCCCCTTCTACCAGTGCAATCATGCGGTCGAGAAATGTTTCGCCCGGGTTGGACGTGATGCGCACGGTGAGGAAATCAGACAGAACACGCGTGCCTCCGGTGACCGCAGAACGATCGCCGCCCGCCTCGCGAATGACCGGGGCCGACTCGCCGGTGATCGCCGACTCATCGACAGAGGCGACGCCTTCCACTACTTCGCCGTCGCCCGGGATCATCTGGGAAGCCTCGACGCGCACCAGGTCGCCGAGCCGCAGGGCGGAACTCGCGACCTCTTCAAGTCCGCTCCTGGTGACGCGGTACGCGGTTGTTTCGGCCTTGGCGCGTCGCAGCGCGTCGGCCTGCGCTTTGCCTCGTCCTTCTGCCATTGCCTCGGCAAAGTTGGCGAACAGCACGGTGAACCAGAGCCACAGAGTGATCTGTAGATCGAACGAGAAGTTGCCCCGGTGCACCAGTGCATCGCGCACGAAGAGCACAGTGGTGAGTGCGCTGCCTGCCTCCACCACAAACATGACAGGATTGCGCATCATGGCAGTGGGCTTGAGCTTGCGCAGTGCGTCTACGCTGGCGCGACGCACGATATGGGCGTCAAATATGGACCGTTGGTTGCGATGATTGCTTTCGGACATGGTTCTTTCCCTTCTGCCTAGAAGCTGCGGCCGGCATGCAGCAGTAAGTGTTCGAGCACCGGCCCAAGTGCGAGCACGGGAAAGAAGGTAAGCGCGCCGACGATCACAATCACACCGGTAAGAAGCACTGTGAACAGCGGAGTAGTTACCGGAAACGTGCCGGCCGTGGGAGGAACCCGCTTTTTCGCCGCGAGATTGCCGGCAACAGCAAGCATCGGGATCAGCATCAGGAAGCGGCCGGCAAACATGGCGATACCAAGGCTCGTGTTGTACCAGGGAGTATTCGCATTAAGGCCGGCGAAAGCGGAACCATTGTTGCCGGTGGCCGAGGTGTAGGCGTAGAGGATCTCGGAGAGCCCATGCGGCCCATGGTTCGCGAGGCTCGACAAGCCAAAGCCCGGCGCCAGCACGGACACGGCAGAGAAGCCAAGGATGACGAGAGGAAAGATCAGCAGGTAAAGCATGGCCATCTGCACGTCGTAGGCTTCGATCTTTTTGCCGAAGTATTCAGGCGTGCGACCGACCATCAGTCCTGCGATAAAGACAGCAAGAATCACAAAGATCAGCATGCCGTACATGCCGGCGCCGACGCCGCCAAAGATCACCTCGCCCAGCAGGATGTTGACCAGTGGTACAAGACCGCCCAGGGGCGTGAACGAATCATGCATTGCATTCACCGCACCGCAGCTGGCATCCGTGGTCACGGTCGCAAACAGGGCAGAGTTGGCGATGCCGAACCGGACCTCCTTGCCTTCCATGTTGCCGCCGCTCTGCATGCTTGTGAGCTGCTGCGCCACGCCATGCATGAGCGGGTTTGCCTGCGACTCCGCGTGGTAGCAGAGCAGTGTGCCTGCCAGCCACAACATGGACATGGTTGCGAACACAGCCCAGCCATGTTTGGGCGAGCCGGTCATTTGGCCCAGCGTCACTGTGAGCGCTGCAGGGATGAGAAAGATGGCAAGCATCTGCAGGAGGTTGGTAAGGGGAGTCGGATTTTCGAACGGGTGAGCGCTGTTGGCGTTGAAGAAGCCGCCACCGTTGGTGCCGAGCATCTTGATGGCTTCCTGCGAAGCCACCGGGCCCTGTGCGATGGACTGCGTGGTGACTGTTGCAATCTTGCCATCTGCCCCGGTCTGGCTCTGTGTTTCTACAAGATGAGCCGTGTCGTAGGACCTCAGGTTCTGCACGACTCCCTGCGAAACCAGCGCTATCGCAAGCACTGAGGACAACGGAACAAGCACCCAGAGCGTGCCTCGCGTGAGATCCGCCCAGAAATTGCCAAGCGTTCTCATCTCGCGCCGTGCGATGCCGCGGATGAAGGCAATGGCAAGGGCAAGGCCTGCTGCAGCCGACCAGAAGTTGTGGGAGGCAAGCCCCAGCATCTCGGTCAGATAACTCATCGTGCCTTCAGGACTGTACGACTGCCAGTTGGTGTTGGTTGTGAAAGAGACCGCGGTGTTCCAGGCAAGTGCCGGGGCGACACCTGCCAGGTGCTGCGGGTTGAAGGGAAGCATGTGCTGCATCCGCTCCACCATGTAGGTCAGCGCGAACGTCGCGGCGCTGAATACCAGCATTGCTGCAAGGTACTCTGTCCAGCGCATCTCCTTTTCAGGATCGATCCCGGTGGCCTTGTAGAGCAGGCGTTCCATTGGAGCCAGAGCGAAGTCAAGCCAGGTGCGCTTGCGCTCGAAAACCCTGGCGATATAGACGCCCAGCGGCTTGGCACTTACCAGCAGGATCGCAAAGAACACAACGATCTGGAGCAACCCGTTCGTTGTCATCAAAAGCGCTCCGGACGCAGCATGGCGTAGACCAGATAGATAAGAAGAGCCAAAGCAATGGCCAGCAGCAGAACGTTCTCAAGCATGGGGCGAGGTCCCTTTCAGGCGTGCACAGGCCGCAATGTAGGCGTAAGCGGTTGCGAAACAAAGTGCGGAAAGAACAATGAATGCTAGGTCGGCCATGGCTGCCCCCGGGTGGAACTAGAAGTGGTAGGTGACATCGCCAGCGACGATGAACTGGGTGGTCTTGGTGCCGAGATCGAACGCGGCCTTGTCGTAGGAGTGCTCGATACGAAGCTCCGGGCGGAACAACACCGTGGAGCCTATCCAGTGGCCATAGCTCAGGAGATGCTCGGAGTACTTCGTCGCGTATCCGGTGCGCTGACCCTTGATGTCGTTGACGAACTCGTTGCGAAAGGACAGGTAGTTGTGCGTATCGATCTCGTGTTCGAGATAGTTCACAACCGCGGCTTCCGGCGCAAAGCAGCGTTGTTCGCCTGCAGAGCAGAACGCGCCGTTTGCTCCTGTCTCGGTAGCTATCGGATTCGCTACGTTGCCAGCGATGTTGGGAACGTCGCGCTCGTACATGTACCAGGCTTCGGTGTCGGTGTGCCACTTCGCATTGATCTTGTGGTACCAGGTCTCGTAGTAGCTCTGCACATTGTTGTAAGCGTACTTGCCGTTGTTGATCGAGTTGGCACAGGTGTAGAGTGCGTCGCCGCCTTTGGCGAAGGTGTAATCCACGCACGCGGTAGCCGTTGGCTTTGCATCCTTCGCCCAGGGAGCCACATCGTTGCCGGCGGAGAGACCACCCTGCACAAGCCAGTGGTCACTGAGCTTGATGGTGGCAACCACTCCAGTCTGCGTGTAGGGGTCGATTGTGTAGAGCAGTGAATGCGAGTAGGTGTAGTTATTCGGAGCGAGCTGCGCCTCGATGTCCGGCAGTGACACGTACCGCCCCACGCGAATGTTCATGCCTTTCGCCACGTGAGGGATGTACAGGTCCACGTAGAACATGATCGGGTCATACCCGTACTCGCGGTTCTCGGCGAGGAGTTGCTGCGAGAAGATGCCTTTGGACGTGGTGTAGCGGTAATCCTGGCCCCACAGTTGCGCTACACGGAAGCCCCAGTCGACGTGATCCGTCTGGACGGTGTCCGGCAGGCGCTCGATATAGAGCACTTCCTGGTCGGGGATAATGCGGTTCGGGTTGTAGTAGTAAGCTGCTGGGGAGTTGGCTCCGTCGCCCTTGTTGGACGTGCTGACATCGAAGCCACCATTGGCCCACCCATAGATCTTAGTGCGGCTGTGATTGCCGTTGACGGCTTGCATGAGCATGTAGGATTGCGTGTCTGGGGCGCCGATGGTAGGCGTCCCTCCGACCGAGTAATCGCTGCTGGGGAATGGGGTGGAATCAAGCGGGCCAGCATAGCCGCGGCGCGCAGGGGCCGGCGCCGACGGTTGTGTGGGGCGCCAGTCTTCGCGATAAGCGGCAAGCCAACGTTTGAAGAAGTCGCCTGTTTGCGGGACGGGCGGCGCAGGAGTCTCGGTCTGTTGCTGCTGCTGATCCAGCGCAGACGGAGTACCGGGCAATGTTGCAGCGTGTGCAAGTGGCACAAAGAAGGAGAGCGTAGCGACAGCGAGCATGCGGAACATCAAGCGACCTCAACAGTTCCAAGTAGAGCCCCTCCATGTGTAGGAAGCCTGCAAGGAATCTGTAAAGAAGTCGTAAAGACGCTACGGCCACCGCAACGAAGCCGTTAAAGCTCCCAGGTGCGGAAGTGGTGTTCGTGCAGGTCCATGGCTACTAGGTTTCCGCGAAAAGAGACGCCTTCCATTTCGAGGCGCATGCGCTGCTCCCGCGTGCCATCGCCGCGCACTTTGATCTGGCCGCCCGCGCCCACCACGCGATGCCAGGGCAGAAGGTCGGGTGGATCGGTGCGCAGCAGGCGTGCGACCGCGCGATGGTACAGAGGGTAGCCCGCAGCTGCCGCGACTTTTCCGTACGTGCTGACGCTACCCGCAGGAATGGCCAGGATGATGCGGCGAAACGACACATCGCGTACTTCGTTCGCGGCAGCACCCTGCTGCAAAAGGCGCCGCTTGGACTTGAAAGACAGCATCGTGGGATCCACGGTGCGCTGGTGTCTCGTCATGGCTCTCTCCCTTTCCTGTGACGTTTGGCTCGTTGAATCGCGCTGCACCACGCGCTTGTGGTGGCGGGTAAGGGCGATCGCGACCAAGAACAACTGCAATGCCTGCAGTGGCTGAGCGCGATGCCTCAGCGCATTCAGTATCGTGCGCTAGGTTCCACAGAAGGTGGCGTGAACGCGCTGCTCTGGCAGCGCGGGTGTTGCGAATTTAGCCATCGCCTCATTGTCCTCGTACGGGCAGCAAACCAGTGCCAGCAGTTGTTCAAAGGGCTGGTAGTCCTCCTTATCCACGGCTGCCTCGATAACCTCTTGCACCAGGTGGTTGCGAGGAATGAACACCGGGTTCGCCAGCCGCATCGACGCAGCACGCGCTTCAGGCTGCACGTCCTCCTGAGCCAACCGGTGACGCCAGACTGCGGCCCACGCGTCATAGCTGGACGGGTCCGCAAACAGGGCCGCGGCGCTGCTGTCAGCGTAGGGATCAGAAGCGGCTGCGCACAGCAAGCGAAACAGCGCGGTAAAATCCACCCGCGCTTCAGCCATACGCGTCAGCAGGTCCTCGGCGAGCGCAGCATCCCCGGGCTGCTCAGAGAAAAGGCCAAGCTTACGCCGGAATCCTTCCCTGCGCGCAGCTTCGAACTGAGGCATGAACGCCGAGAGCGCACCCTGCGCCCAGGCGAGCGCTGCGTCTTGGCTGCCATGTTCCTCGGCAAGCAACGGCAGGAGGCATTCGGCAAGGCGAGTCAGGTTCCACTGCATCGCGAAAGGCTGGTTGCTGTACGCGTACCGCCCCTGCTGATCGATAGAACTAAATACCTGTGCCGGGTCGTAGCCTTCCATGAAGGCGCATGGGCCATAATCGATCGTCTCGCCCGAGATCGAGGTGTTGTCCGTGTTCATCACGCCGTGGATAAATCCAAGCAGCATCCACTGCGCGACCAGCTTCGCCTGCCGTGCGATCACGCCCTTGAGGAATGCGCTGGTGGGTCGGCTGGCCTGCGCCGCGTCGGGGTAGTGGCGCGCGATTGCGTACTGTGTGAGCAGCCGTACTCCCTCCACGTCGTCCTGCGCGGCGAAGTACTGAAAGGTGCCCACGCGCAGGTGGCTGGCCGCGACGCGGCACAACACCGCGCCCGGCTGCACGGTTTCGCGGTACACCCCCTGGCCGGTGGTGACCGCTGCAAGCGCGCGGGTGGTGGGCACGCCCAGGGCCGACATGGCCTCGCTCACGATGTACTCGCGCAGCACGGGCCCGAGCGCTGCCCTGCCATCACCACGACGCGAGAATGGCGTGGGCCCCGAGCCTTTGAGTTGCAGATCATAACGGGCGCCGTCGGTTCCTATGACCTCGCCCAGCAGGTTGGCGCGACCATCGCCCAACTGGGGCACAAAGTAGCCAAACTGGTGCCCGGCGTACGCCTGCGCCAGGGGCTCTGCCCCTTCGGCTTGCCGGTTCCCCGCCAGGATCTCAATGCCTTCAGCGCTGCCCAGCGCATGCTGGTCAAGCCCGAGCCTGAGCGCGAGCCCGGAGTTGACTTTGATCAGTGCGGGGGACGCGACCACGGTCGGGGTGCACCGTGCATAGAAGCGTTCAGGCAGGCGCGCATACGTGTTCTGAAAGTGAAAACGGACTGGCCCCGCGACCGGGTGGAGGTTCTCCGTAGAAGATGGTGCGCTGGTCTCACGAAAGCTCATACCGATGAGATGTGTGCCAGCTGCTTTTGTTTCCGCATTCCGCAAGATCAACGCTCAAGATCAACGCTAAGGACCGGGAGGGAAGAGAGTCCGGCGCGGCCATTGGCCGGTGCGCCGCGGTTGCAACGTTGTCCTGAAAGAGCTACTCCAACCTGCCGGTCCGCGCAGACGGGCGCTTGCCATGGGTCAGGGCACAGGCTTCAGCAGTGCCTCATCCCGTTCGGCCGCTGTGACCCTGCTGAAGAAGTCCCGGTACTTTGCGTAGTCACTCGCAGGAATCTCCAGCTTGCGAATGCGCAGAGTGCTGCGATAGCGGAGCACTCCGTCGGAGAGCGTCATGGAGTTGTCGAAGGTCGCGAAGTCGGTGGCAAGATGCACCGGGTCCGGGAGATCCTCCGGCTGCAGCTTTCCAGGCAGCTGGATCGTGTAGTCCTCACGCACTTCCTCTTCCTTGCCGAGCGCCACCGGATACAGACGCGGCTTTTGCTCGTTCATGCCGGGCGGTGCGTAGCTGTCCGTGACCGCGGGACGCACCAGGAGCAGGTCGCCGGCATGCTTCACGTAGCTCGCGGCCATTACGTGGAAATCGACCTCGAGCGGCGTGCTTCTTTCCCTGGCGTGTTCGATCGTGAAGTCGGCAAGAGTGAAGTGCGAGAACGATTCCCGCAGCCCCTGCTCGGCTCGCTGCTGCAACTTGCGCGCGTCGCCTTCGAGCGAAAGGTGCCGAAGAATGTCACCCGTGTTGCCTCGTCGCACCTCGTGTATGTCGCCGCTCAGTGTTCCGTCCGGGGCGAGCACAAACGTGCCTGTGCGCAACAGCGTGTTGTCCTCAGGGGGCACCGTGGGCAACTGCAGCGGGGCAGTGGCCTTGCCGGCCAGAACCAGCCCGTAGGTGCCCTGCAGCTCCGGCTCCAGGGACCCGGCAGGGGCGACGGGATTGGTGGGGTCGAAGATCAGCAGGCGTTTGCCCGCCCACTCCGCCACGGTCTGCAAGGCAGGATCGTGCAGGCCATCCGGCACTTCGATGGCGACGATCATGTGGTTGGCGTAGTGGGACGGCATCGCCAGGTCAAGGCGGTGATCAAAGTCCACCAGCACTGGATAGGCCCGGATGCCGGCATCGGCAAGCATCGCGGTCAGCAGCGTCGCCTTGTCCTTGCAATCACCAAAGCGATTGCGGAATACATCCACGGCCGGGTGCGGTTGCCATCCACCGATGCCCATCTCGACGGCTACGTAGCGGATCTCATCCTGCATAAAGCCGGTGAGGGCGAGAACCTTGTTCGCAAAACCGGGTTTACCCGCGGTGAGTTCCGCCACTTTTGCCGCAATCGCTGGCGAGGAGCCATCGCGGCCGGCAGCAAGGGCGGCATACCAGGTCCCCACCGCGTCCCAGCTTCCATCGGACGGTGCAATCCCTCCCCCCGCAAACGCAACCATCATGCGTGCCGAGAGCTCGCCCATCTGCGGCGCGCCGGGTTCCTCATCAAGGGAGGCGCGCGGGCCCGTCTGCCAGCGCCATGTGGAGGGTGCGACCTGCTCGGGCTGCACCGCCGCCATATGCGCCCAGCCATCGGAGTAGTGATAGCCCGCCGGGAGCGCCAGTGTGACCGAGTGCCCCACGCTTGGAATGGATGCGTCCAGCGTGTACCGCCAAGCGGTGATGTATGGAGGTTCCTCCAACTCGCTCTCGAACGCTACGATCGCGCCGGGTTCGGCATCGATGGCCTGCGCCAGCCGCACGCGCGAAGAGTCGAACACCGCGAAGTTCGGGACCGCCGAAGCGTCGGTCATGTTCTTGTCGTCCAGTTGATACTCATGGTCGTCCGCGCCAATCGTCCAGCTGTGCAGCGCGCGGACTTTGCCTGCCGCGTCATAGTACAGCGGGTAGGTGGCCCATTCGCTTCCTGCAGCAGTGAGCAGCTTGATGACCTTGCGCTCATGAACGGTGGCGCGGCCGTGCGCATCCACAGTGATGTCGCTCTGATCGAGCAACACGACGGCGGCATCGTGCTGCCGCAGGGTGGGCAGAGGCGTCCGCGCCGCTTCGCGCACCCAGTCGGGCACATGCACCGTCTTGGCCGCGTGGGCAGGCGCAGTCAGCGACAGCGCAAAGCCTGCCAGCAGGCAGAAGTGCTTACCTGCCCGCAGCATTTGCCTCGCCGCCTGCTGCCGTGGGTGTGGCCTGCTGCACCAGCAACAACTGTTCTTCGTCTGCCGAGCGCAGGCCGCCCAGGAACTCCCGCAGTTTCGGGTACTGTGCCACCGGCACCAGCACGGCTCCCATCGCGACGGTGCGCACCATCTGGACCTTGCTGCCGGTGACGGTGGTATGGACGTTGTAAGCCAGCAGGTCAAGCGCCTGCGCTTTTTTCTCTGGCGGCACTCCCTCCGGCTTGATGCCGTCCGGCAGGCTTAGCTGCACTACGTCGGTTGACACATACGGATAATGAAAATACACATCATTCTTCCGGCTCGGGCTGGTGAAGCTCTCTTGCTCGTTCTGGCGCAGCAAGGCCTGCGGCAGGATCAGTCGACGCCCATGCCCAGTGCCAATCGGTCCGCGTATGCCAAACACGATCTTGAGCGGCTTTTCCCCATCGTCGAGGTCGTCCATTGTGATGACATGCAGTTGCATGCCCCCGGGCAGCATGGCGCGTGCTTCTTCCTCGAAGCGCTGCTTGGTGTCGGCTACCGCCTCGCCTGTCTCCCGCTGCCGGATGCGAAGAGCCTCCTGCCCGGAGAAGAGCAGTGTCAGGGTGCCCGACGCTTCGCCGTCATCTCGCAGCCCCAGGATCGCGGTTCGCGCAATTACCGTGTCTTTGTAGCTGAGTGTTCCGGCCGAGGCGATCGCTGTTCCATCCTCTGTCTGCCGGACGCCGCGCGCCCAGCTGTGTTTCCAGGCAAGCTGTCCGTAGGGACAGAACCGTTGCCCCGGATCGAGAAATACCTCCTTGCCGTCGATGCTGGCGATCACAATGGTGTCATCCAGTTGCGACGTGTCGATAAACAGCGGCTCGAAGATGTTTTGGTCGCGGTTGGTCACCTTCATGCCGTAGGCACGCAGGCCTGCGGTTCGCAGCATGGCCAGGAACGTCAGGGCAATCTCGTCGCCGGATCCGCGCTGCCGCACCCAGATGTCTTCCGCGGTCCTGACGGCGTGCAGCCCCTGTGCCTGGTTCTCCTCCTGCGTGTGCTGCCGCGTAAAGTTCGTATTCTCCATCTTCATCGCGGCCAGGTACAGCTTGCGTGTTTTCACCTCCGCGCTATCGCCGGGTGCGAAAAGGCCGGGGATGTCGGCGCGCATCTTCGGCCCGGCAACGGCAAAGGTGTTCATATCCTTGCTGAGAAACTTGCCCTCTTTCGCCCAGTAACTATCCACCTCGGTTTGTGCGGCGTAGTAGAAGAGCATGCGGTAGCTGAAGGACCGGGTAGGCGGCAGGGCATCTTCATCGGGCAGCGCCGGGATGTTCTCTGCGGTGAGCTCGTAGTAAGCATGGCCCACACCATTACTCGGAATGAACTTCGCACCCTTTGGCAGCGAACTGACATAGAAGAGCCCGGCACCGATCTGATCATGATCCACCGTCACGTACTTCGAACCGTTCATCTGAAAAGGCCGGAAGATGTAGTGCGCATGCAGCACAAAGGCGTCCTGCTGCACGTACCAGTGGGCCGGTAACAGGATGTTATCGGCATACGATAGGCGGTAGCGATACTCAAGGATGCTGCCCACCTGCACGTCCGGCATGCTGAACACCACGGCTTTGTAGGTCTCTCCGCGCCGATGCATTGTTTTCTGAAATGGCTTGCCGGTAAAGGGGATGACGCGCCCATCGGTGTGTACCGTCTGTGCTTCCACATCCTCCACCCCGAACCGCCGTTCCAGCATGCCCACCTGGACGTCGGAGTATCGCTCAACGCCTGCCTGTGTCAGCACCTTGAGGCGCACGGAGATGATATGGACATTGGTCTGGTCACTGTCGGACTCGTCATACGACAGGTAGACGGCGTTTGCTCCTGGATCCTCCGCGGGAGCCTGCATGTTGAGTTCCTGCGGTGTCGGCATCGGCAGGCTCGAGGCATGTGCCATCGGCAACAGAGGAAGTGCAGAAAGGCTCAGGATCGCAGCACTGGTGCGGAGCAGAAATGGAACAGGCATGATGTCGGCACCTCCAGCGCGCCGTCAGGACGCTCCATTGCTATCAGAGTGCGCTTGATCCAGCAACACACTTTGGTGATGTCTGTATGAAACCGGAGCAGTGGCCGGTGGCGTGCCTGCCTTGCCGGATGGACGGTGCCGGGCCACTTCGGGGTGAGACGCACACCGGCTCAAGCTACAGGAGCGACGCCCTCGCAGCGCAGCAGCTCGCGGTCCGGATGCACGCCGTGACCTCCAGGCGCGTAACCTTCCAGCATCTTGGAAGGCAAGGCCGCATGGTACGCGGTCGTCCCGAAAGCATCCAGCTGCGCACCTGGCGGGAAGGCAAGGTAGGCCCTGCTTACTTGAATGCCCCGGTATCGGGCTGCAGACCGACTTTGCGCTGCATCGGGCGCATCTCCGGATTCGCCATGAAGCTTTTCCAGATGAGCCCGCTTCGCCCGTTCTCGATCATCACTGTCTGCGGAGCCTGGTTGAGCCCCATCGTGATGCCGGAGTACCAGTCGGCGGTCTGGTTGAACGCGTCGCGAAAACCATAGATGTCCCAGGTCTCGGCTCCAAGGTCGCGATACCAGTGCTTGATCGCGGCAAGCGATGCCTCGGGTGTGTAGGCGTATGCGCTCACGGCCCCGGTGGGCGCAATGGTACCATCATCGGTTACAAATGGTTTGTACTCCTCGTAATGGTCTTTCGGTCCGTCGACCGCGGTCAGCCCCCAGCTATCCGCGCCATAGCCCTTGAAGTGGTTAGGGTTTGCTACGGAATACGCCTGGCTCATCAGGGACTCGTTGCGATTGTTCTGGAAGTACTCGGAGTACTTATCATGCACGCCACGAGGGTCGTAGCCCATGAATGAGTACTGTGTAAAGAACAGCGGGCCCGGTGTTCCTTCTCCATAACCCTGGGTCAGCGGTATGTTGAAATAAGTGTGGCGCATGCCGTACGGCTCGCTGCCTCCTTCCCGGGTGTACCCGGTCGAGTAAAGGCTGGCGGGCACTGCGTGTGTGGGTGAAGCGATCGCAAGAAGATACGTGATCATCACCTCGTTCCAGCCTTCCAGCCGGTTGGCGATGTGGAAGGCGTACCGTGGCGACCAGTGCCAGTAAAGCGCATCCCGCTTCGGGGTCGCGCGGAACCAGTCCCACTCCACGCCATCCCAGAGGCTGGTGATCAATGCGCGCAGCTCGCGCTCCTGTGGAGTATCTGCGGAAAAATACTGCCGCGCAGTTAACAGCCCTTCCATTAGGAAAGAGGTTTCAACAAGATCGGCACCATCGTCGTAGATCCCGAACAGCGACACCGCATGCCCGGTACTTCCGCTGAGAAAGTGGGGCCATACGCCGTGGAAGCGATCCGCGCGTGACAGAAATTGCGAGATCTGCAACAGGCGATCCGTCGCCTGTGTGCGCGTGATGAAGCCACGGTCCACAGCCACGCACATTGCCATGATGCCGAAGCCGCTCGCTCCGAGTGCGATCAGGTCGTCCGCGCCCGGCTGCGACTCCCGCGCCATCCCTGAGACTGGTTCGGCGGCCTGCCAGTAGTAGCGGAAGCTTGCCTCCTGCACCATGGTGAGGAGTTCGTCATCGCTCATCGGGTGTGTGCTTGCCCCTGCGGCAGCGCTCATCGGCGACTCCGCAAGTGTAGACGTTCGGGCCGACACCTTGTAAGTCGCGGAGAGGTGCGGGTCTCCGACATAATCGGAGTACAGGTTGACGCCGGGGCGCTGTACTCCGATCGCTTTGTACGGCGCGCCCCCGATGGAGCGATAGATCACGTACTGCGCAACGGCGGGGTCCTCCGTGTCGTGCTCCGATCGCTGCTCCGATCCATTCCACGAGAGCTGCACGTGCCGTTCATACCCGGTAGCCCTGAGCCGTGTAGGCGGTTTCGGCCGTTCTGCGTGCTGCGCGCCTTCGATCCGTATGTCATCCATATACAGCACGTGGGAGACCCCGTCGGCTGCACCCTGGCTCAGGATCACGCTTCCGAGCCGGCGTGCCCTGAAAGGCTTGTGCGAAGCGCTTGTGAAACGCGCCAGCGGAACTGCTACACGTGTCCAGTGCCTGGCCTTGAGGTTTGCGGTAAACGCACCGAGGGAGACTGGCAGCGTGTGGCCATCATCCACATCTGCCAGCGCGATCTGCGGCAGCTGATTGTTGTGGATGCCTTGCTCGCTCCACAGCCACACGTACAGGGTATCGCCGGCCCAGTCGATGACGCGGTTGCGCCACTGGTACACGTCGAGCTGCGTATCCCAGCCGCCGTTTTCGCGCGAGAGCCACTGGAGAGCCAGCGCATTCGGCCCGCTGATGTACTCGCGGTTCTCGACCGGCAGCTTGCCGTCCACGAGCGCCAACATGCTGGGCGCTGTCACCGTTCCCTTGCTGTAGGGGTAAGCATGCGCGGCGAGACTGTTCTCGAAGAATACTTCTTGCGAATAATGCTGGTCGGCCCAGCATGGCTGCGCGGCTGCAAACGCTGCTGCAAGCAGCAAACACGAAACTCTTGCCTGCTCGATCATGGCGCACCTTCCAAACAGAGTTTTACTGTAGAGGATCCAGACTTGAACAGGCTTTCAAGGTAGTTGGCACTGTGGCGCAATGTGCTGCGCGGACACAGGCAGAAGAGCGAGACAGATTCGTCCGCACCCCAAAGCCGCAGCTCGATGCGAGTGAGCCATAACGTGCATGTTGCTGTTGCCGCGAGGCATGTGCCCGTGCGCAGCCGGCCGGCCGAAGTGGACGAGCATGCAACGTGTTCGAACCGGTCAGACTCAGGGACCCACAGCGTTGTTCAAAGACCAGGCTACTCGGGCTATTTGACAGTCGTTTCTTCGGGAGCGCAGGCTTCCATCCGACCGGACGTTTGCCGGGAGTGCGCCCGAACACGCCTGTGCTGGGCTGCTGCCACAAACGCTGATCAGGAGGCGTTATGTCGGTACCTTGTGATCTCACACTGAGCGAGTCAAAAAAGCGTCTTCAACAGTGCGCCCTGCGCGTCACGCTGCTCACGGTGGCAAGCGCGGCCCTGGCCACCACGGCCAACGCACAGTTTCGCGCTTCCATTCAGGGTACGGTCAGTGATCCCAAGGGCAACGTGATCAGCGGCGCCACCGTGACCCTCACCGACGCGGATACAGCGAGGGTGCTCACCGCCGTATCCAACGGCAGCGGCACCTATAACTTCAACGCGCTCGCCCCGGATCACTACACGCTTTCAGCCTCCGCTCCCGGCTTTCAACAGCAGGTGATCAACAATCTTCAACTCATTCCAGAGCAGGCCAACTCCGTCAATGTGCAGATGGTGGTCGGCGCTGCATCGAGCAGTGTTACGGTGCGTGGCGACCAGGTTGCTGCACTGGATACAGAGACGGCCGCAATCGGCGGCTCGATCGATGCCAACCAAATCCAGCATCTTCCGTCCGCGGGACGCGATGTGTTTCAGCTGGTGCAGCTGGCCCCCGGCGTCTTCGGTGATGGCGCACAGGCGGCGGGTGGCGGAACCTCCAACCTTCCCGGAAACTCAAGCCCAGGCGGAACCACCAGCAGCAGCGGCATCTTTGCCACGGAGAACGGGCCACAGGCAAATGCCAATGGCGGTCAATCCGAGACCAACGGCATCCAGATCGATGGCATCAGCACCGTCAGCGCGGTCTGGGGCGGAACCTCCATCATCACGCCGACGGAAGACTCGGTCGGCAATGTCAAAGTCATCTCCAACACGTACGACGCGGAGAATGGTCGCTTCAGTGGAGCGGGGATCCAGATCACATCCAAGACCGGCACCAACCAGTACCACGGCAGCCTTTTCTTCCGCGCAAACCGGCCCGGCCTCAACGCCTATCAACGCTACAACGGGCCGGGCAGCTTCAATCCCGGGACGCCCGCGGCTCGCGGTCTGCTGCGCGACACCACGCGTGCCAACCAGCTCGGCGGAAGTGTGGGCGGCCCGATTTTGCGCGATCGGCTATTTGCCTTCTTCGCTTACGAGACGCAGCGCAACAATGCCTCTACCACGAGCACCGGCTGGTACGAGACTGCCGCCTTCCGTGCGCTGGCGCCTGCTGGCAGCATCGCGTCCAAGTACCTCACCTTTCCCGGGGCGGCAGTGGCTGCCTCTTCGATCGTGAACCAGACCTGCGCACAGGCCGGGTTCTCCGAGGGGATCAACTGTCGAACCATACAGGGGCAAGGCCTGAACCTGGGTACGCCGCTGAACCAGCCGCTCGGCACACAGGATCTTACCTGGCAAAGTGTTACGGATCCCGGTGTGGGCGCCGGGCTGGGCGACACGGCAGATGTCGCGCTCTACAACACGGTCAATCCCAGCTCCACTGTTGCAAGCCAGTTCAATGGCCGGCTGGATGCGGACGTGACGAAGAAGGATCATGTTGCATTTGCTATCTACTGGGTGCCACTGACTACCACGAACTATGACGGTACCGTACGCGCGTACAACCTTTACCACCATGAGCAGACAAACGATGCGTACTCGCTGATCTGGAATCACGTGTTCTCGCCCACGTTTTTGAACGAGGCACGCGCGAACGATGCCGGCTGGCGCTGGAACGAAATTCTGACCAATCCGCAGGAGCCGTTCGGCCTGCCGCAGTCCCAGGTCGGGGGACTCGCCAACATCACAGGCACCAACCAGCTTGCCTTCTTCGGCGCGCCCGGGCCCAGCAACTTCAACCAGCACACGTACACCTACAAAGACATCGCCACAAAGATTGCCGGCAATCACTCTGTGAAGTTTGGCGGCGATGTGACGCGGCTGTACTACCTCAACAACCCGACCTACTCTGCGCGCCCGAGCTACACCTTCTACAACATCTGGGACTTCCTGAACGACGCTCCCAATGCGGAGAGCGGCAGCTTTGATCCAGCAACTGGAACCCCGACCACCAACCGGCAGGATGATCGCGAAGATCTGTACGGTTTCTTTGTGCAGGACGACTGGAAAGCGCGGCCCAATCTTACGCTGAACCTGGGCCTGCGCTACGCATACTTCGGCCCGCTATCGTCCAAGGAAAACAACCTCAACCGGGTGGTCCTCGGCGAGGGAGCAACGGCGTACACCAACCTGTATGTGCACCAGGGCGGCAACCTTACGCAGGCGCAGAAAGGCAACTTCGGCCCGCAGTTCGGTTTCTCTTTCAGCCCTGCGAAGTTCAACGGAAAGGCCGTGGTACGCGGCGGATTCGGCCTGAACTTCAACCAGACCGAAGTCGCGATCACGGGCAATGCGGGCAGCAATCCGCCCAACGTGCTTGCTGTTGCCTACAACAGCGGTTCGCCCACGGCAATTAACCCGCGCATTGTGTACGGCATTGCCAGCGACTCGAACTCACTCTTTGGCTATCCGGCGAATCCGAATGCTATCGGCGGTTTCAACACAGCCAATCTCCCGACTGCCGGGGGTGCGTTCATTACCGCCTACCAGGCGACGCAGCCAACCGTTTACACGGAGCACTTTTCGCTCGATACCCAGTTCGACCTCGGGCACCAGTTTGTCGCGACCGCCGGCTATCAGGGCAGCATGTCGCGCCACCTGATTGTGCAGAACTTCGCGTATGTGAATGCGTTCGCGTATGGGCAGGCGCAGAATCCGTTGGTGCAGAACATCGACTACTACGGCAACACCGGGCACTCCAGCAATAACTCTCTCCTGCTCGGGCTCAAGCACCAGATGTCACACGGCATCATGTTCGATGCCGAGTTCAACTACGCGAAGACAATGGACACTGGGTCGAGTCCGTACTACGAAGACCCGTACCCCTACCAGCCGGGACTGGCGTGGGGGCGCTCTGATTTCAACTATGGCAAGGCATTGAAGCTGTATGGCCTATGGCAGCCGGTGCTGTTCCACGGCAACACGCTGCTCAACAAGACACTGGGTGGTATCGGCATCAGCGGTATCTACAACCTGCACACCGGTTTCCCGTATACGCCGACGTACAGTGTGCCTGGCGGCAACCTGTACTATGCCGCCAGCGGTTACAGCAGCCTGCGCCCGGCGGCTTTTCTGGGCGGTGCTGGGCACCACACCGGCAACGACGCCTTTGAGGACGGCAAGCTCAACGCGAACTTCCCGCTCAACGCTTCGCTTGGCACAGGGGGAACCACGTCCGCGTACTTTGCCAATCCTGTGGCTCCGGTCGCGCAGGCGAACGGCTTTGCCACCGGTCTGCCCACGTTGCCAGGTGTGAGCCGCAACTCCTTCACCGGACCCGGCTACGAGGATTTCGATGGAACTGTGACCAAGTCGTTCGGGCTGCCAAGCGCGCGCGTGATCGGCGAGAATGCGAACATCGAAATTCGCGCGGATGCTTTCAATCTCTTCAACCAGATCAATCTTGACTCAAGCTCGATGGTGACCAACTACCTCCTGTCCACGTTCGGGCAGGCGCAGAAAGGTCTCTCCGCGCGCATCGTCAACCTGCAGGCGCGGTTCTCCTTCTAGACGCCGAGGTATAACCATAGGAGGGATGCACCGGCTCGCGCATCCCCCATTTGCCCGCGCCCGGCGCCTCGCACTTTCTTTGAAGAAGGAACCCACCGCATGATCCGCACCCGCCAGCGCTTCGCCCGCCTGATTCTGCCGCTTGTGGCATTCGCCGTTGTGTCCGGCGGGTTCGCTGCTCTTGCGCAGGAGCAGATCACCATCGATGCCAGCGCGCCGACGACACCGTTTCTGCACTTCTGGGAAAAGACGTTCGGGTCCGGTCGCGCGGTACTTTCACTGCGTGAGAGTTACCGGGATGACCTAGGCACCGTCAAGGCTGCGACCAACTTCGAGTCCATCCGCTTTCACGGCATCCTGATGGATGAGGTCGGTGTGTACGATCCGGATCGCGTGGTGCAGAACCCCGGGCTCGCAGCGGAGAAGGTGCAGAAGAGCTCTCCCTACAACTTCTTCTACGTCGACGAAATCTACGACGGGCTGCTGGCAAAAGGCGTCAAGCCCTTCATCGAGTTGAGCTTCATGCCGAAGAAGATGGCTGCTGATCCCAACAAGACGCAGTCTTTCTTCTACCGCCCAATCGTGTCGCCTCCCAAGAACTACGCGGACTGGGATGCAATGCTCAGTGCATTCGCCGCGCACCTTGTGGGGCGCTACGGGATTGATGAAGTCGCAAGCTGGAAGTTCGAAGTATGGAACGAGCCCAATCTTGATTTCTGGGGCGGCGATCCCAGGCAGTCTACCTACTTCGAGCTCTACGACCACACGGCGCGTGCGCTCAAAGCAGTCTCGCCACGCCTCCAGGTCGGTGGCCCTTCTACCGCACAGGCAGCATGGGTGAGTGACTTCCTTGCGCACACAAAGTCAGCGGAGGTGCCCGTCGATTTTGTTTCGACGCACGTGTACGGCAATGACACTGCCGATAACGTGCTGCACACCAACGAGGATGTGCCGCGGGACAGGATGGTCTACCGCGCTGTGAAGATGGTGCACGAGGAGATTCTGAAATCAGCGTATCCAAAGATGCCGCTGATCTTCTCCGAGTACGGCCCCAGCTACGCCAATGAGCCGAACGTGAGCGACACGACGTTTGTAGGGCCCTGGCTTGCAAACACCATCCGCCTCTGCGACGGACTCACCGACACGATGGCCTACTGGGACTTCTCGGACGTGTTTGAAGAGCAGGGTGTGGTGCACACGCCATTCTATGGCGGCTTCGGGTTAATTGCGGCGGGCTCGATTCCCAAGCCGGCGCTCAATGCCTTTGCTGCGCTTCACAAGCTGGGTGATGCACGCTACGGCCTTTCGTCGGAGTCAGCGCTGGCAACAAGAAGTCATGATGGCTCCGTAGTCGCAGCACTCTGGAACTACGCGCCACCCACGGGCACGGGCGCGGCGTACACCCCGCCGCCAACATCCGCTGGCACGCCAAAGACCTTCCACGTGCAGTTTCAGCATGTTCCGCCTACCGCCGCGGTGACGATCTTCCGGGTGGATGACACGCATGGAAACGTACTCGCCGCATATGATGCGATGGGGCGCCCCGAGGGGAACCCAACAGCTGCACAGCTCGCCAAGTTGCGTGCAGCCGGGGCCATGGCGCCTCCGGAGCAGCGGCACCTAGCCGGTGGAGTGCTGGAGATAGCCGTGCCACCGCACGGCCTCGCTGTCGTTCTTGTGAAGTAGCAGGCTGCAGTAGTCCGGCCGTCTTGTCGCGCACGCAGTAGCGCAGCGGAGCGCTCCATGACTACGTGGTTGCAGCCCGCTGCGTCTATCCTGCGCGGCGTTAGAACTCCAGCCGCATCGTGACCTGGCCTGTGCGGTTGCCACCAAAATCAGATCCACGCGCCTGCGTGATCTGGCCGAAGTTCGCTTGCGTTACATCCAGTTGCGGGTCTGCCAGGTTGGTGTGATTCAGGATGTTGGTGAAGGTCCCCTCGGCACGCAGCCTCAAGGCCTCTGTCAGGCGGAACGACTTACTCGCGCCAGAGGAAAGCGTGATGGTGCCGGGCCCCGTCAGGTCGCCCACGCCCTCGGTACCGAAGCGGCCGATCGGTGCCACCTGCGCAACCACGCTGCCCTGAGCGTTTTTGACCACGCTGCCCACCACACAGTTGCCGTTCTGTAGAGACGCGGCCCCGGTGGTTCCACCCAGGCCGGTTCCGCCTGGGCACGTGAACGCGGCGGCGTTGAACCATTGGTTGCGCGTCCGCACGCCACGCGGCAAATTGCCTTTGGCAATGCGATCCGGCCTTTGATTCCTGCCAAAGAGCGAGCCTGCCCCGGTGCCCGACGGATCCGCACCGCCGGCCGGGAGATATGCCGTCAGGAATGGACCACTCTGCCAGACAAAGATATTGGAGACCTGCCAGCCGCCCACGAGGAGGTCCATCGTGTGCCCGCTCGCACCGAGGAAGTGCTTGCCGCGCCCAAAGGGCAGTTCATACACGCTGGTCGTCAGCCACCGATTGCGCCGTGTTCCGGTTACATTGCCGTAATCGAGATGCCGGTCCCCGGTGTAGGTCGCGTAGTATCCGCCCTGTTCATCGACAAAGCTGCCCGGCTGCGCAAAGGCGCCGGCAGTGCCCTGATTATCAGAAAGGTTTTTCGCCAGGGTGTAGGCGCTGTCCAGCGACATGCCCTTGCTGAATCGGTGCGAGAGCTCAACCTGCCCGGAGTGGTAATCCGCCTGGGCTGCGGTGGAACGTTCTGCGATGGAGTAGAAGTTGGGATAAGCAAACGCTGTGCGTGGTTGATTCTGTGCGGGTGTGCTCGTGGAGAGCGGCAGCATGTTCAGCTCCGGCTGCCACACAAGATGCCAGGTATGCAGCCCCACGTAGCTGACGCGCAAACCGAAGCCATGGCCGAAGTCATGATCCACCGAAAGATTTGTCTGCAGCGAATATGGATCGTGCCAATGGATGTCGACGGCCGAGTTGAAGCTGACGGAGCCATACGCCGGCGCGAAGTTGCCTCCGGCGAAACTGTTGGTGCCAGCAGTCGAGATCGCCGGAAAACTGAACGCCGGCCCGGTTGCGGTTTCAACGTTGTTGAACGTCTGCACATTTGCCTGCAGGGTTCCTGTTAACGCGTAGAACAGTGCGCCTGAAGTCGTGATGTTGTAATAGCCCGCGCCGCCGCGGATCGCGGTGCGGTCATTGCCGAATGGCCGGTAAGCAAAACCGAATCGCGGCTCAAAGCGCAGCTTGGGATAAGTGCGCAGCCCTTGCGGCAAACCCGCCTGTTTGTTGGAGAGTACGGGTGTGCATGGCGCCCCGTTTTCGACACCATTCGTTGCGTACGGGTTGGTGACACCCGCGGTGGCGCAGGCGTTGAGGTTGGCAAGCTCCGCCGGGGCCAGGTTTCCGGCAAAGCCCGCAGGGTATAGCAACGTGCCGGACTTCGCTGCGGATGGTTCGAAGTTGCCGATATTGCCGCCCTTGTCGGAGAAAGCAGGATGCAGTTCGTAGCGCAGCCCGAAGGTGATGTTGAGCCTGGGCGTGGCCTTCCAGTTGTCCTGTGCATACACGGCGTACGCATCGGAGTTGCCGTTGTTGTTGGCGGTGACATTGTCAATCTGCGTCTGGTAGGGCGCGCCCAGCAGGAAGTCAGCAAACTCCTGCCCGGTAAAGCTGCTTGCCTGCGTGAAGTAGAAGTTGCCGTAGTTATCGGAGGATGAAAAGTCCAGGGGGGTGATGGCGGCCAGGTGGCGCACATCCACGCCCAGTCGCACCGTGTGCGCAGCACGCACCATCGTGACATTGTCGACGTACTGGAAGATCCTCGACTGCTCGGTCGAATCGAGCCGCTCGCCGATGGATGCCAGTTGCGAATCGAAACCGATATGGCTGATGCCGTTGAATGGGAAGTTGGGGCCAACACCACTCAGCGCTGCCGCATTGACCACGGCTGCCCCGTTGTAAGGGCTCGTGGAGCCATCCTGTTCAAGTGTGAATCCGAAGCGAAACTCATTCGCAAGCCTTGGAGAAAAGGCATAGTTCGCAACGGCGGCAAAGATGCGGTACTGGCCGATTGCCGAAGAGTTCGGCAATGTGAGATCAACCGGCTGCACCTGTGCGATGTTCTTAGACGTAAACCGGGCAAACACGCTGCCTTTGCTGCCGATTGCCTGGTCGAGGCGCAGGTCGTATTGGTTCGAGTCGATGTCGCGGCGGCGTGTGCTCAGGTAGTTGTAGCCCGTGGTGGCAATCGCGTTCTGAAGACTGCCGCCACTGCCAACATTTGGGTCTGGATAAAACTGCAGAAAGGCCGAGGAACTTTTATTGATCGACGGCAGCACCTGGTTCGCATACAGGCCGCCGGTGAAAGGATTTACGAGCGCTGCGGTCTCCTGTGAGAAGTTGCCCTGCTTCATCAGCACAGTAGGCACAAGCGCCTGCAGAACAGTGGATTGCGGAAAGCGTAGTCCCTCATAGGTCGCGAAAAAGAACGTACGATCGCGCCCGTTGTAGAGATGCGGCAGCAGAACGGGTCCGCCAACGAAGCCACCGAAATCGTTCGCCACTTTCTTCGGCTTGTTCGCGCGATCAGTGCCGAACGGGATGGCATCAAACGCGGAGTTCTGAAAGTACCAGAATGCAGATCCATGCAGCGCGTCCGTGCCTGCCTTGGTCACCGTGGTGATCTCGCCGGGCTGCGCATACTCGGCATTGTTGTTCACCCCGTCCACGCGGATCTCGGCAATGGATTCCGCAGAAGGGAATGCGTCACCAAGGATGTTGTTGGTGGTCTGGTTCTGCGCTGAAATTCCGTCGATCGTGGTCTCAGACTGCGATGGCAGCCCACCCTGCAGGGAGAACTTAATACCCGGCGCGGGAGATGCGGACGGGGACGGTGGATACGCCCCGGAGTCAGGTTGCACGCCGGGCAGTGTCTGGATCACGTTCAGCGGGGAAGTGGAACCGGCACCCCGGTAATTCGCTGGGAGGTCCAGCACGGCCTGCGGTGTGAGCGCGGCGGAGATCTGCGCATCCGCCGTGTTGAGTGTGCCGGAATTCGATGCATCCACCCGAATGGTCTCGCTTACGGCCCCGGCCTCAGGGTGAGATCAAGGCGAAGCTGCTGGCGCGCGTCCACCACGACTCCACGCTCGATGTCGGTCGCAAAGCCGGCGAGTGACACAGCAATGTCGTAAGTGCCTGGATCGACGTTGAGTGCGTTGAAGGAGCCGTCCGCCGCAGACAAGAGCGTGCGGTCGCTGTTGGTCTCGATCCGGTGCAGCCGGATCGTTGCCGCAGGCAGCGCCGCACGGGTTGTGTCCTCCACGCGACCACTCACACTGCCAAGGGTGGATTGCGCCGTGCCGGAGAGTACACCGGCTCCGAAGAGGAACAGCAGCAGAAGCAGGTTGCGGGAACGAATCGTCGTCATGGGAAATCCTCAGGTGCGGCAGGAACAAGGTACGGGGAGTCAAAATGAGACTGGTCAAGGTGCGCCGAGTTAACATGCGGCGCGTAAAGATGCGGCAAAGCGAAGTGGAAAGGAAATGCCGGCTCAACCGCGCCCTGCAACTGAGCCGACGCGCAGGTACAGAGCCCTACTCAGCGTGCATCGGGCGTAGCAGCGTCAACCCAGAAGCCTGGCGGTCGCCGGTGGCGTGGCGAATGCGTTGCTGCCAGACCAGGGCCATCACGGCACCAGTCAGTACGGCTGCGACTCCACGGCCGAGCCAAAGGCCCTTCAACGCGAACGAAGTATGAAAAGCCAGAAAGTAGGAAAGCGGCATGCCGACCACCCAGTACAAAACGGTGTTTGCAAGGAACGGGGTGCGCGTATCACCAAGCCCCGTCAGCGCCGCTGAGAAAAGCACGTTGGCCGTGTCGCCCAGTTGCAGAAAGCCGCAGATCAGGAAGATGGGCGCGGCCGCTGCAATCACCGCCGCGTCGTTGGTGTAACGCGAAGTCCAGTAGTGAGGAAAGCCGGCGAAGAGCAGGGAAGCCACCAGAATGTACCCCAAGCCCAGCGCGAAGGAGACATTCGCTGCCCGTTGCACACGGACCAGGCTGCCGCCGCCCGCTGCCTGCCCTACGCGCACAATGGTTGCGTACGAGAGTCCAAGAGGCACCATGTAAACGAAGGCATCGATCTCGAGCACGATGTTATGGGCGGCCAGCAGGGTCGAACCGAGGCGCGCACATACGATCGACATATACGTGGAAAAGCCGAGGTCTGTTATGTTCTCCAGTGCATCGGGCCAGCCGATGCGCCACAGCAGGCCAAGGCGCCATGGACTGGGGCGTAACTGGCGCAGGCTCAGTCGCGTGTGGAGCTTGCGCGAGGTGAGCAGGAAGCCCACGGCAAGCAGTCCCAGCATGTACACCCGCACCACGCATGTGGCCCACCCGGAGCCGGCCAGCCCCATCGCATGCACGCCGAAATGCCCGAACAGAAATGCGTAATCACCCACAGCGTTCACCAGGTTGGCTGTAAGCAGGGAGACCGCGATCAACACCACGTGATTGACCGACTGCAGGTATCGTCGAGTGGCCATGTAGAGCAGCAGCGGTGCCGTGGACCACACGAGCGAATGCAGGTAAGCACTGGTGGAGCCAACAATCTCGGGCGAAATACCGAGGTGCCTGAGCAGCGGGATGGCTGCAAGCGTAAGCAGCATCACGATGGGTGTGCTGACGCCGACGAGCAACAGCGTCTGTGCCAAGAGGTGCACGCTTTCTTCACGACCCTCCTGCGTGCCCCGCCCGAAGCTCTGAGCGGCCAGTGTCTCCAGCCCCGTCATAAAGCGTATTGCGCAGAACACTATGGCATAGAAAATGGTGTTACCCAGCGAGGAAGCCGCCAGCCCAAGAGCCGAGTGCGGCATGTGCCCGATCATGGCAGAGTCAACGATGTAGGTCGACATCCAGCCCAGCTCGCCCAGGGCAAGCGGCCCACCGAGGCGCAGTGTGCGCGCCGTCTCCGCGGTCCGATCTTGACTCGCCGTGGTGGCGACGGCACTGCGTGAACCCGGCTGCGTTGTCCTCATCATGGGTACTGCCCATTTAAACTGCTGCGATGAGCAACGCGGCAGTTAGGGAAGGATGCGCATTTCACAGCATCACAACCGCCGACGACGCTGCCTGCTCAATCCGTATGCGCGCTGTAGCGGAAAGCAGAGGGAGAGTCGGCACTGCTGCAAATACCGCGAAGGCAACCTTGAAGATCAACGACGGTCCGCAGCAACTGGGCCAAATCCATCAATCAGTAGGGACCATGCGCGCCGTACCGGTGCAGAACCCCTTCGCGCGTTGACCGATGCTCGGCGAGACGCTGTGCCCGAATGCGTCCGCGCAAACGACGTATGCCCATCCGCAGCGGCGGTGACCGCTTGAGTCAACCTGCGCAGCCCTTCCCTGACTCTGAGTTGAACAGCACCCACAAGTGCCATCAGGTTGACGGCCTAATTTGGCAAAATGTCCAGGGATGCTCCGAGTGAGAACAGCTCCCGCACAACCGCTCCTGCACGCACAGAAGCCAGTGGCCACAAAAAAAGACCATCTCTCCAGGAGAAGGTCATTCTGTGCGTCGAACTATATCTACGTTGGTGCCGGGAGGGGGGGTCGAACCCCCACGAGGTTGCCCTCGGCGGATTTTGAGTCCGCTGCGTCTGCCAGTTCCGCCATCCCGGCGTGCGGTTCCCACAGTATCGCATAGGCCTGCTGCAGGGGCCAGAAGGGTAGCCGTGGCGCTTAGCCACTCGGTCCGTTTGCGACAGCAGCGAAGCAGGCTTGCCATGGTTCGGGTAAGTCGAACTAAGCGGCTCGGGCATGACGGGTCGCATGGAGGGAATGTATGTAGGCCAGGAACTGGTGCAGGTCGGAGACAGAAAGGGGAAGCGCTTAACGCGCTTCCCCTGTCCGGTTCTAAGCGACTGCGGGCCGGCAGTACGGGCTTACAGAAAAGCCACGGACTGCACCCCTGCCACATCAAACCGCTTTCGGCAGCGTATGTTCTTGCACGCGGTCACGTCGTCGCGTCGCACCATGTAGGACTGGGCTTTGGCGAATCTTGCCCGATCCCGCTCATCCGCACCCCGACCCAGCTGCGCCTTTTTCCTGCGTACCAGCCAGCTCAGTTCATACTCATCCGCTTTGCCGCAGTGCGGGCACGTGAGCAGGTGCTTCTTCTGCTCCGGTCTTTCATCGAAAAAATCGCGCTCTTCCATTGCTGTCACTCCTGCTTTAACGCCACACCTGCCCTATTATCCCGTACCTGGCCGCCCGCAGAGTGGGGTGGTCGCCGATTCTCCCGGTACGCGGCTAGCCTGCCGCTTTCCAAAGCAAAGCCGCCGAGCGGCACCAGGGTCGGTGACCCCCAGACAAGCCGACATCTGTCCACTGCGACCAGGCGCACGTGTTTCGAGGCTTTCCTCACATGTTCTGATTTGGAACCACTGTTGGCTCGAAATGGAAACAAGCCCCCAAGAAATCGAAGTCCGAGCCTGGGAATGCCGAACCGCGGGGTAGGATAAAGGTTGGGGATAAGCTCCGGCGGGGCTTGTCCTGCCGCAGCTCTGGCCCCCAGAAGAGGAAACATGCGCTCAGAGTTGGTCTACGCTGCTGGTCTCAAGATGGAAAATCGGTATCTGCTTTCGACCGTGACCATGCTTGCCGTTCGCAAACTCCACATCGTTTCCACCCGCACCGAGGACACTGCCAACCACGTCTTCTCTGAGTTGGCCGCAGGCCGGGCACTCGATGTCACCATGCCAGAGTTGAAGCCCCAGATCCCGATCGAGCCGCTGCTCAGCCCGGTTGGCTAAACGCGCTGCTCCCAGGGGCCTTTCCCCGAGGGCCCTGCAGTGTTGCCGAGTGCCTGCCACCTTGCCGGGCAAAGCTAGGCTTCGCACAAGCCGGTGCCGATTGACTTACAGGTGGAAATCGCCTAATCTGATGTTCTTGCGCTATCCCCGCGTCCGCTGATCGACGCACGGTCCGGTTACAGGGCCCAGGGATTCTGGTCATGCGCCTGCTCGCCCGTTCAGTGCTCCCCTCATGCCGGAAACGGATCGGAGGGCGCTTTGTTGCTTGCCGGGTTCAGGATGGACAGCCCAAGCATGAGTTCTCGGTGGATGCACTCCCCAGTTTTCTGCGGGAACATCCACTGCAGGTTTTGATTTGAGGAGAAGCACGAGATGTCGACGTTTATTCCAAGCGCGCTTGAAATCGATCGCAAGTGGTTCGTGACCGATGCCACCGGTAAAACGCTGGGCCGCCTTGCCACCGAGGTTGCCAGCATCCTTGCCGGCAAGCGCAGCCCTAAGTACACCCCCTACATTGACATGGGCGACCATGTCATCGTGATCAATGCCGAAAAGGTTCGCCTGACCGGTCTGAAGTCCGAAAAGAAGGTCTATCGCCGGTACACCGGGTTCCCCGGTGGTCTGCGCGAAGAGTCCTTCCTGCGGCTCCTGAAGCGCCGCCCGGAAAAGATCATCGAAGAAGCCGTGCAGGGCATGCTGCCGAAGACCAAGATGGGCCGCCAGATGGCGACCAAGCTTCAGGTCTATCGCGACGACAAGCATCCCCACCAGGCGCAGAAGCCGGTGGTCCTCGAAATCGATACCCAGCTCGGCAAGAAGGCATAAGGATACCCATGGCAGATTTGGTGCAGTACTACGGAACAGGCCGCCGCAAATCGGCGATCGCGCGTGTATTTCTCCGTCCCGGTTCGGGCAAATTTTCAGTCAACAAGAAGGCGCACGAAGTGTACTTCGTGACGGAACAGCAGCGGATCGCTGCCAAGCGTCCCCTGGTTCTGACCGAGCTGATCGCCAACTTCGACGTGATCACGACTGTGCGTGGCGGCGGCGTAAGCGCCCAGGCAGATGCGGTCAAGATGGGTATCTCCCGCGCACTGCTCGCCTTCAATGTCGAGTTGCGCAAGACCCTCAAGACGGAAGGTCTCCTGACCCGCGATGCGCGGATCAAGGAACGCAAGAAGTACGGTCAGAAGGGCGCCCGCGCCCGCTTCCAGTTCTCGAAGCGCTAAATATCTCGGGCCTGGTCGAGTTGTTCTCGGTCCGGCCCGGATTCTCCGTAACGTGTTCACCCGGCATAGCCGGTATCTCGGACGTGATTCTCCCGGCAAACTAGGGAATCAATCTCCGGCTTTTCCGCGGAGATGCAATTTACAAAGGAGGCTGTTTGGCAACCATCACCATGAAGGAGTTGCTTGAGGCTGGCGTTCACTTTGGACACCAGACCAAGCGTTGGGATCCGCGCATGAAGGAGTACATCTTCGGCGAGCGCAACGGGATCTACATCATTGACCTGCAGAAGACCCTCAAGATGTTCAAGGAAGCGTCGAAGTATGTGACCGACCTGACATCCACGGGCAAGGTCATCCTGTTTGTCGGCACCAAGCGGCAGGCACAGGATGCGATCGCGGAAGAGGCGACGCGCTGCGGTATGTTCTACATCAACCAGCGCTGGCTGGGTGGCCTCCTTACCAACTGGGTCACGGTGCAGAAGTCGGTGAAGCGGCTCCAGGAACTGGACGAGATGGCGACCGATGGCCGCTACGAACTGCTCACCAAAAAGGAAGTCATCAAGCTTGAGCGCGAGCGCAAGCACCTGCAGGCGAATCTGGCCGGCATCAAGAACATGAAGCGTCTGCCTGACGCCCTGTTCATCGTTGACTCGAACGCCGAGGCAATTGCTGTCAAGGAAGCCCGCAAGCTCGGCATCCCGGTGGTTGCTGTGGTGGACACGAACTGCGACCCCACCGTGGTCGACTACGTGATTCCCGGCAACGATGACGCGCTGCGTGCTATTCGCCTGTTCACCTCCAAGGTCTCGGATTCCGTGATCGAAGGCGTGCAGATGGCGAACGACAAGCAGTTTATGGATGTTGCCGGCGTATCGCCCGAGGCGCAGTTTACCGCGGCCACGTTTGAGGACGGCAGCCTGGAAGCAGGCGCAGACCAGCCCGTTGCTGAGTCGAGCCCGGTCGAGGCAGAAGCCGAGAACGAAGTGGTGGATCTCGAGTCGGCCCTTGGTGGCGGTATCCGAAAGGCCCCGGCAGGCGTTGGAGCGATCACCGAGCCCGACATTGCCGAAGGCACCGTCTAACCAGGCGCACAGTGCAAGCACAGCGAGGGCGTGGTCCGGTTTCCGGCGCCACGCTTTCGCCGCGTAAGGATCAAAGCAGGTAACAGGTAGTTCCAACCGCTCGAGGCCCACGGCCCGGCACGAAGAGGAAACCAAGGTGGCAGCAGTGACTGAGAAAATCGATGCAAAGCTGGTCAAGGAGCTCCGTGAAAAGTCAGGCGCTCCGATGGGCGATTGCCTGAAGAGCCTCCAGGAGTCGAAGGGCGACATGGAAGAAGCCTTCGTGATCCTGCGCAAGCGCGGCATGGCCTCCGCAGCGAAGAAGGCTTCGCGCGGCACCAACGAAGGTGCCGTGGGCACCTACATCCACGCAGGCGGCAAGATCGGCGTGCTGGTCGAGATCAACTGCGAGAGCGATTTCGTGGCCCGTACGGAAGACTTTCAGGAACTGATGAAGGACATCGCGATGCACATCGCCGCGACCGATCCGCGCTACGTTCGTCGCGAAGATGTTACGGAAGAAGACATGGCCCGCGAGAAGGACATCTACCGTTCGCAGGCAGCCGCAACGGGCAAGCCCGCGCCTGTTGTGGAGAAGATCGTCGAAGGCAAGATGTCGAAGTTCTACGAGGAGGTCTGCCTTCTGGATCAGCCCTTCATCAAGGAGCAGTCGCTCACGATTAAGGAAATGATCGCGCAGAAGGTTGGCAAGCTTGGTGAGAACATCACCGTGCGCCGCTTCGCACGCTTCAAGGTAGGCGACCCGGTCTGGACCGTGGCCCAGGTCAAGGCGGAAGACATGCCGACCGCTTCCGCAGAGTAGTCCCTGCTTCATCGCATCATCAAAAGGCCCGGCTTATGCCGGGCCTTTTGTTTGTGCCAAGCACCCCGCCGCGTGCCACATCCATCTCACTGCTTACGCGTGCACTTTGCATCACGCCCATAGAGCAGAAACAGGAGCACCACGTGGCAGCTGTCCTGCGGGCCGCTTTCGGCTACTTCTTCCTTGTCTTCATGGTCCGAATCGTTGGCCGCCGACCCGGCAAGCAGATGAACCCGTTCGAGTTCGTCCTGATCTTCTTTATCGGCGGGCTGGCTCTTACATTCACTGTTGCTGATGACCGGTCGCTCACCAATGCGTTTACGCAGATCCTCACAATTGGCATCTCGCACTACTTTCTGATCATGCTCAGGGAGCGTTATCCGCGTATCGCGCTGCTCCTGGATGGCTCCCCTATCCTACTGTTGCGTAAGGGACGGTGGCAGACGGAAGCCATGGAGGGCATGCTCATTCAGGCGGATGATGTCATGACCGCCGCGCGCGACAAGGGTCTGTACTCCCTCAGCGAGATTGACTACGCCGTGCTGGAACGAAACGGCGAAATCACGATCGCGGCTGTCACAAAGTAGCGCTTCCCAGCGAAAGGTCCTGACCGTGAATACCGAAACGCGCGCAGTAGAAGACTCGATTGCCAAGGTTGACAACGAGCTTGCCGTTGGCGAAGACCTCGATTTTCAACGGCGCTGGTGGCGCTTTGAGAAGTGGATCTGGCGATTTTTTGCCCTGCTTGTTCTCGCCGATATAGCGGGTCTGTTCGGTCGCGGCCCCCTTGCCAAAGCGCAAAAGCATACTCCCGACGGTGCAATGCACATTAAGTACGAGCGCATTGAGCGCTTCTCCACTCCATCCATACTGACCATTCAACTCGGGCCCGCATCGGTGCGGAAGGGCACAGTGCACGTGTGGGTCAGTTCTTCAGTCGTAGACCGGTTGGGCAACCAGCGCGTCATTCCGGCGCCGTCACAGTCGGAAGTGGTGAAGGATGGCGTGATCTACACATTTCCCGCAGACGATGTGCCGAGCGAAATTGCTTTCGCACTTCAGCCTGCCGACATCGGGCTGTCGCACCTTACCATTCGCCTGCTCGATGCCGACAACAAGCCGCTGCCGGCGCAGGACTATCTCAACCTCGATATTTTTGTGATGCCCTAACCATGTACACCATCACGCACGCCATCTTCGGCTACTTCTTCCTGCTGCTCGTTGTGCGCGTACTATCACGTCGCCCCGGGGGCCAACTCACGCCTTTCGAGTTTGTGATCGTCTTCCTGATCGGTGGCCTCATCATTACGGCAACGGTCGGCGATGACAAATCCGCAACCAACTGCATCCTCGCGATTATCACGATCGGCCTCATGCATCGCTTGACTGCGCAGGTGCGCGCACGATTCAGCGGGCTCAGCCATTTCATGGATGGAGTTCCAATCGTGCTTCTGAATCGTGGGCGCTGGCACACGCAGGCGATGGATGGCATGCGTCTTAAGGACGACGATGTCATGGCCGCGGCACGTACCCGGGGTATGCGCGACATGAGCGAAATTCGCTACGCAGTGCTGGAGCGGGTCGGCACGATCAGCATCTTATCCGAGTCTGATTCCAAGGTGCGTCAAGAAGAGATCGAAACGGCGGGCAACGATGCAGGGTCCAAGCACAGCGAGTAATCAGGGACAGTCTTCCGAACGAACCGTGGAAAGCATGGTGCCTGCCAGGCTTGATCGCCTGCCCTGGAGTCGCTGGCACCTGAGAATCGTCATCGCCCTCGGCACCTCTTGGTTGCTCGATGGGCTGCAGGTCACGCTTGCCGGGTCGCTTGCCGGCATCCTTGAAGACCGCAACGGTCTCGCCCTCACGGCACCCCAGGTGACGGCGGGCGCAACCACGTACCTTGCTGGTGCCGTCCTCGGCGCGCTGTTCTTCGGATATCTGACGGATCGGTTAGGCCGCCGCAAGCTCTTCCTGGTGACACTCGCCACTTATTCGCTGGCGACGCTTGCCACGGCCCTGTCGTGGAACTTCCTCAGCTTCGCATTGTTCCGCGCACTCACCGGCTTCGGCATCGGTGGCGAGTACGCGGCGATCAACTCGGCAGTGGATGAGTTGATCCCGGGGAAAGTGCGGGGCACGGTCGACCTGATCGTCAACGCCACATTCTGGCTGGGCGCTATCTTCGGATCTGTCGCATCTTTTGAGCTGTTGCGCGGGCACCTGCTTCCGCCTCACATCGGGTGGCGCGTGGCTTTTGCCACCGCCGCTGTACTGGGTTTCGGCGTCTTGTTTCTCCGGCTCGCCGTGCCGGAAAGTCCGCGCTGGCTCATGCTGCGCGGGCATGACGAAGAGGCCGAAAAAGTTGTCTCCTTAATCGAAAAGTCTGTAGCCAGACACGCAACGCTTTCGGAGCCGCAAGGTGCTCCCCTGAAGCTTGCCGTGCGCGACTACACGCCCTGGGGCGACGTGTTTCGCAACATGCTTGGCGCGAACCTGCAACGCTCGCTGCTCGCACTTGTGTTGATGGTGGGGCAGTCTTTCTTCTTCAACTCGGTGTTCTTCACGTATGGCTTGATCGTGAAGAAGTTTTTCGGAGTGACAGACGCCCGTATGCCACTGCACCTGCTGCCATTCGCCATCGGCAGCTTCTTCGGGCCAATGCTGCTGGGCCCACTATTTGACAGGGTCGGTCGCAAGCCAATGATCGCTGCGACCTACGGCATCTCCGGGCTGTTGCTCCTCGCTACCATCTATCCCTTTGTGCACGGCATGCTCTCCGCGCGAGGACTCGACATCTGCTTCAGCGTCATCTTCTTCGTGGCATCGTCTGCTGCAAGTGC
This sequence comes from Acidipila sp. EB88, assembly GCF_003858395.1. Taxonomy (GTDB): domain Bacteria; phylum Acidobacteriota; class Terriglobia; order Terriglobales; family Acidobacteriaceae; genus EB88. Next base: position 2,456,736 of record NZ_QWEV01000005.1, read on the forward strand.
TGCATACCTCACGGTCAGCGAGATCTTCCCACTGGAAATACGGGCGTTCGCCATCGCCATTTTCTATGCGCTTGGTACGCTTGCCGGCGGGGTCGCCGCGCCCGTGTTTTTCGGGTTCCTGATCGCTTCCGGATCCCGCGGGAACGTAGCGTGGGGGTACGCCCTGGGTGCAACGCTGATGATCGCCGGGGCTATCTGCGAGCTGTTGATCGGGGTGGAGGCCGCAGGCCAATCGCTTGAGGCCATTTCCAAGCCGCTGCAAAGCAGGTAGCTCCGCCCGACGCGTGCCGCGGAGTTACCAGCCCAGCAGCACCAGCTGTGAGCAGAAGCCCGGCCCCATGGCCGCCAGGATGCCGTAGCTTCCCGCAGGCGGTCGGCGCTCGCGCAGGGTGTCCTCGAGCACGAACAGCACTGACGCCGACGACAGGTTGCCGACCTTGCGCAGCGACTCCCAGGACAGGTGGCACTCCTCCCGGGTAACGCCAGCCGCCTCTGCCATGGCTTCGAGCACCTTGGGGCCACCCGTGTGCAGCACCCAGGACGTGATCTGCCCGCGTTCAAGGCCGTTCGCTGCGAGAAATCTCTCCAGGTCCTGCGGAAGGTGCTTGCGGACGATCGCCGGCACCTCGGGCGACAGCACGATCCGGAAACCCTCCTCGCCAATGTCCCAGCCCATTGCCTCTTCGGTGTCTGGGTAGAAGCTGGAGGCGGTGGCAAGCACCGCCGGACCTGCCGGCTTGTTCAACACAACCTCGTCGCCAGCCACGATCACCGCGGCTGCGCCATCTCCGAACAGTCCGCTCGCGATCAGGTTTGCAACGGATAGATCATGCCGCTGCCAGGTCAGCGAGCACAGCTCCACCGAGAGAAGAACGGCAACCCGGTCCGGGTAGGCCTTGACGTAGTCGTCCGCCTGGGCGATACCCGCGGCACCGGCAACACAACCCAGGCCGAAGATGGGGGTCCGCCGCACATCGCCCGGAAGCCCCATGCGGTTGCAGAGATGCGCGTCGAGCGAGGGACTCACCACCCCGGTCACCGTAACGGTCAGCAACGCGCCAATCTGTTCCTTCTGCAGGCCCGCCCGCTCTAGGGCGGTGTTGATCGCCTGCTCGCCCAGCTCCTCGGCTACGCGCAGCCATGCCGCGTTGAATTGCCCGAACCGCGTCATCTCCGCGTACTCATGCAGGGGCAGCGCGAAATAGCGGCCGTCCACACCGACGCGCTGGTGGAAACGCTGCAGCAGCGCGGGGTTCTCCAGCTCTGCGCTCCAGTGGCGGGAGAGTTCCTCAAATACCTCTTGCTGGGTGTGATAGCGGGGAGGCAGGGCAGATGCGACAGCAGCAATTCGACTCAAGGGAACTCCTTACGACCAGCCTCCACGGTACGTGTCCGGGTACGGCGGGGCAAGCGCAGACCCCACATCACTCCTGCGAGGTCCAAATGATCCCGGCGAGGCGGTAGAGAAAATGCCGCCGAACGCGAACCCTGGCACCGTCGACCTGCGCAAGCATCGCCCCGAGTTCGCCGGCCGTGTAGGCGCGTCGCACCGACACCGGTCCGTCGTGGCGGGACAGCCGGCTGGGATCGACCAGTGAAAACAGTTTGGCGAGTACAAAATGGGCGGGGGTTCGCTCCAGGTCGTTGATCACCACGGCGACACGAGCGACGCGCAGCGCCTCACCGAGAAGAACCAGAACCTCGGCTGGCTCCAGGTGATGCAGGAAGAGGCAGCAGCTCACGATATCCACGCTGCGCGCCGGCAGCGGTATGGCGAGCGCATCTCCCTGCAGAGGTATGGGGCTGGGCAGGTTCCGCGGCCAGTGCTCCGGCAGGTGACTCGCCTGCCGGTCGAGCAGGGTAGCCCGAACCGTGATGCCGTCGGCGGCGAGCAGGCGCGATGCTGCCTCGAGGGCCGTGGCCCGCCCGGCAGCGACCTCCAGCACGTGCACCTCCTGCCTGGGTCCGGGAGAGTAGGGCATGGCCCGGACTGCCTCGCGCAGGAGCAGGTGATGGACCCTGTCGCCCCCAAACCAGCGATTCACAAAGCGCAGCGAGCGAAGCGCGCTGGCTACCTCGCGGGCGCTGCCGTGATCCTCGTCCAGCCATTCGTCGGCGCTTTTGCGTGCGAACTTCAAATCTTCTCCACGTTGGTTGTTCGTTCGCTCTGCTCGAGCAGGCAACTGAAGTCACCTTGCCGCCACAAGCTTGGTGTAACGCCGGCGAGGGTCATGCGATACTCGAAGCTAATGTACAAGCGTGTAGTGCTCAAGCTATCAGGCGAGGCGTTGGCCGCAGGCCGCGGTTTTGGTGTAGATGTAACGCTCGTCCACTCCATTGCCCGCGAGATCGCCGAAGTGAACGCAAGCGGCGTCGAAGTCGCCATCGTAGTGGGCGGCGGCAACTTCTTCCGCGGCGTTGCCGAGCAGGCCAAGGAAATGGACCGCGTCTCCGCCGACAACATGGGGATGCTGGCCACCGTGATCAACTCGCTGGCCGTGCAGGATGCCATCGAGAAGACCGGCACCCATTGCCGGGTGATGTCCGCTATCCAGATGCACCAGGTGTGCGAACCATACATCCGCCGGCGCGCCGTGCGTCACCTGGAAAAAGGACGCATTGTGATCTTCGCGGCCGGCACCGGCAATCCCTACTTCTCCACCGACACGGCTGCTTCACTGCGCGCCATGGAGATCAAGGCAGACGTCCTGATGAAGGCGACCAAGGTCGATGGCATCTACAGTGCCGATCCCATGCTCGACAAGACCGCGACCAAGTTTGACGAGATCACCTACGCCGAGATCATGCAGCGCGGCCTGAAGGTCATGGACATGACCGCGGTCAGCCTCTGCAAAGACAACAAGATGCCAATGATCATCTTCAACATGGGGCAATCCGGCAACATCCGTCGCGTGGTTCAGGGCGAAAAGATCGGTTCCCTGGTCACCAGCTGATTCCAAAACATGATTAAGGCCGGGCTGCGGCAGGATCGTTTCCGCAGCTCCGGCCTCATGGTTTCCGCGCGCGTCGCCGGTAAATTCCCCCAGGTCCGCCCACCACGCGAGCGAGCAAGCATTGGCTGCAGATCCCACAGAGCATCCTCCCAAGCCATCGCTGCTGAGCAGCGGTGATGACTCCACGGCCTCCCCCGCCCCCAGAGAACAGATCGCGAGCGCACCCGGCGAGAAGCCGAGGGTCAGTCAGGATCGGCTGCCGGCGCTCACCGGGCTGCGCGCTTTCGCCGCCTGCAACATCGTTTTCTTCCATTTCTCCAATCCAAAATGGTTCGGCCCCTTTGCGCCCATCGTGGACAACGGGTACACCGCCGTTTCGTTCTTCCTGCTGCTCTCGGGTTTCATCCTCTCCTACAACTACAGTGGCCGGGCGCAGCGTGGAGAGCTTCATATCTGGCGGTTCTGGGTCGCGCGCCTGTCGCGCCTGTACCCCGTCTACGCCTTCGCGCTGATCCTTTCCTTGGGCATGCTCCACTCCGAGTGGCCGGCCCGTTCGCACCCCGAGTTCTTCGAAGGGCTTGCACTCACACCCCTGCTGCTGCAGGGCTGGGTGCCGTCGCTCGCCACCTTCTGGAACACGCCCGCCTGGACGATGTCGACCGAGGCGTTCTTTTACTTGGTATTTCCGTTCGCTGTCCGATGGAAGCGACCCCAGAGCATGGGCGGCACGCTGCTCCTGCTGATGCTTCTCTGGTTCGCCGGCATGTCGCTACCCGCGCTGTACCTGCACTTCCATCCGGACGGGGTGCTGCATGCCGGTCGGTACACGGATGGATACTGGATCCGCGCCCTGAAGTTCAGCCCGCCGCCGCACCTGCCGTCGTTTCTCTTCGGGATGGTGCTGGCTGACCTCGATGGCCGCATGGGCCGCAAGGGCTGGCGTCGTTTCGTGCTGGGGCTGTGCGGGGTCGGGGGCGTCTACGCCGTGCTCCGGTTCGGCACGGCAATCCCGTATCCGCTCCTGCATGACGGGCTGCTGATGCCTCTCTTCGCCTGCGGCATCCTGGGGCTCGCTGGACACAACCCGCTCTCCCGCATCTTCGGCTTTGCGCCCTTTGTTGCGCTGGGGCAGGCCAGCTACTGCCTGTACATCCTGCATTTCAACCTGTGGACGCTGATCCACGACTCCGGGCTTCTCGAGAAGACCGGGCTGATCCGCTTCGATCCCTGGCTGAGCTACTGCCTGCTTGCTGCCGGGGCCGGCACGGCGCTGCTGCTAATAGAACGCCCGATGCAGCGATTTATCCGGAAGCGCATGGCTTAGCCACTCTCTGACACGTGCACTGAAAGCCAGCCCCGCGTTTTGCCTCCTGCTTAGAGCCTGCAGCTGCCTGACCTCAGATGCTCATGACTGAGCAGGGACTTTGACAGCCAGTGATATCCAGAGCAGCCGAGGTCTCGCGCTCAGCCAGCCATGATCCGCAGAAACAAAGAGGCCCGCGCATGTGCGCGGGCCTCTTTGCTCTTGGTCGCAGTTCCCGGTTAGGACCCGGATCCGGCAACGTTCTGCACGTGGATGATGGGATGGTTGCCGTGCGAAACAGCCGCGACGCACTGGGTCAGGCCAGAGGTGTCGTAGAAGGTGTTTTGCGTGGCGGAGAGTCCACCCGTGTTGGGGTCGAGGATAAAGCCGCTGATCGAATTGCCGGCGAAGTTCGCAGTGTAGACAAAGCGTCCCAGTGCCGGTTCGACGATCACGCAGCCCGGGTAAGCGCCGGTCGTTCCTGTGCCGTTGGTGGCCAGTGAAGACAGGCCACCCGTGGACAGGTTGACGCCATAGCCCTGCACCGTTCCACCGATCTTGTTGGTGACGTAGACGTACAGACCGCGAGGATCCACCACGATGCCGTCAGGCGTTGTGCCCGTTGCAACCGGCCCACTGGGCAGGTTGGTCAACACGCCCGGCGCTGCCGACTTGTTGATGCCGTAGGTGATGACCTGGTTCTGTGCGCTGTCCGTCACGTACAGGAAGGTGCTGTAGGGGTGGCTGGCAAGGGCGGAAGGCGCCGTGCCTGCGCAGAAGGGGCTGCCCGTAACGGCAGTCAACACGCCAGTCGGGTTGCCGCTGGAGTCCACGACCTGGTTGTAAGCCTGCAGACCACCCAATCCTGCAGTGGGGCAGGCGGGGTTGGTGGTTTGCGTGGAGGTCAGCAGGTCCGTGGCGAAAACCTGCAGACCGTCGGTTGTCACGTTCACAGCCGTCGGAGCATTACCAAGCGGCACGTAGCTGCTGGAAACTCCGTTTACGGTCTGCGTCACGGGGGTCGACATCACTCCATTGGCATCTGTCTTGTACACATAAAGCGCGCCGGGACCAGTGCTCTGCGCCGTGAAGTCAGGTTGGTACGTTTCCACCACGTACACCAGGTTGTAGAGCAGGTTGCCGCTCGAGTCCGTAACAGAGTGCACCGTGACAGCCACCGGGTCAGAACCACTGGGGTTCACGGTGGTCTGCGGATACAGCTTGGCGTCCGTACCGATTCCGTACTGCACCAGCGTATTGTCGTCGAAGTTCACGACGTACAGGTTCTTGCCGACAGCGTCCGCAGCCAGCGACACCGGAGTCCGGCCGGCAGGGTACGAGTTCTCAGGAATGGCCGTGAGTGCGCCAGACTGTGAGTCCACGCGGAACACATTGATGACGCCCGGATCGCTCTTGGAAGAGGTCGCATACAGGTAATCGACCGTGTTGCTTGTTCCACAGGAAACCAGGCCAGTGCCAGCACAGATCGAGGCCGTTGCGGCCAGGATGCTCTGGCTCCATCGCTTCAACTTCATGTATTTCCTTCGCTCCGCGCCGCCGTACGATGCAGCGGAACTGTTTGGGTAAAGGGGCTTGCCCCCGATTGTAGAAGCGCGTGGCGGGTTCTGCCACACTCTGGTGCAGGGCAGGGGCGGGATTGCTGCCAATCCCGGCCCCTGCACGGGCTAAAGTGCGCTCGAGATGCCGAGGCACCAGGAAGGCGTGCCCACTGTACCCACGGTGGCGTTCTTGTTCAAAGCCTTGAGGGTACCGGTGTTCGGATCGATGATGCGGCCCGTGATGCTGTTGTCCGCAGCGCCGGCAACATAGAGGTACTGGTTGGTCGGGTCTTCAAAGATGCAGACCGGGCTGGACACCGTGCCCAGCGTGAACCCGCCATTCTGTACGGCCACGTCCAGGTCGCCTGTGGTTGCATTGATGTTGTAGCCGGTGACATCCGCGGAGGTCGTGGTGGAACTCGCATTACCGGCCACGTTCTGGCCGTTGGCCAGGAACAGGTACTTGCCGGTGGAGTCCACAACAGACTGCACAGGGCCGCCGCCGGATACGGTGGTGTTGTTCGGGAAGGGCGAACCATTCACCGCCACCAGCGTTCCGCTCGAGCCGATCGAGTAGTCGTAGATCAGGTTGTTCAACGTATCCAGCAGGTAGATATAGCTGCTGCTGTCCCCGGTGATCGCCGAGATGCTGGGAGTCATGTTGGTTGAGATCTGCTGCACGTTGGTCTGCGTGTTGGTGAGCTGGCCAGTGGCGGAGATCGCCTGCACGAACACCGTCTGCACATCATTGGTGTGGAACGGCGTGGTCACCGAACCGGCATCCACCACGTACACGTAGGAAGCCGTCACGCGGAAGTCCACCGGGAAGCAGCCCACGGGGAAGTACGTGAGGGCAGTGTTGACATTGTTCGGCTGTACCTGCAGGCGACCCGTGGAGGCATCAATCGAGTACACCGAGATGTCGCCCACCGGGTGGTACAGGTTGTCGGAGCCCAGGCACGGGAAGTTGGTCGATGCCGTAGTCGAAGCGTTGGGCGAAGTCGCTCCACCGCCGGAGATGCCGACCGGGGCGAACTGATCCAGAACCAGGAGGTAGTTGCCACCCGAACTGAGCGCCATGCGCGTGCTGCCGTATCCCTGGCTGGCATACTGCAGCTGCTGCGAGAGCTGCCCGTAGCCGCCGATGGAGAACAGCGAGATGTTCGCGCTGGTATACAGCTGGCTCAGGTAGGTGGAGCTCGAGGTGGAGGTGTCCTGCGTGGCCGTGCCCTGGTTCAGGACGTACATGAAGCGGTTGCCCGTCGGCACGACTGCGCGGATCGGGTTCGCGCCACCCGAGGAGATCGAGGCAGCCGCGCCGGCGATGGCCGTCAGGTTTCCGTTATTGTTATCTTCCTTGAACGCGCCGATTGCGCCTACGCCGGTCTGGCCGCTGACGCTGGTGCCCAACACATATACGTAGCCGACCGTGCGATCGTTGGAGCAAGAAGTAAGGCCAAGAGTCATGCCGACGGCCCCCGTTACACACAGCAGGGCACGGCTCAATTTCTGGAACGTCATGCGATTCCTTCATCCCTGCTGGCCAAACGGCGCAGGAAACGGTGGTGGGGACTGGAGTCCCAGCCCATTGTAACCGCACGGATCAACACTTGTGCTCCGGCGAACGCGAGGCGCCAGAAATGAAAGGGGCCGGCTATGCCGGCCCCTTTCGGCGTTCTTTCGGCTACCAGTGAGCTTACCAGACGTGACAGGAGTTCGCTGGCATCATCGGCTGCCCAGAGTGGCATCCAAAGGCCTTCCCAAACTGCTCGAAGTTCTGCACGGTGCCATTCGTGCGGAACTCGCCCGGCGAGTGAGGATCGGTCTTGGCCAGCACACGCGCCGAGGCGTCCGTGGTGTTGGAGCACCAGACCTGGGCGAACGCAATAAAGAAGCGCTGATCGGGGGTGTACCCATCAATCTTCTTCGTGCGCTCCCCCTCGGGCTCGGCCGCCAGAACCTTCTGCAGCGCCTGGTAGGAGATGCGAATCCCGCCATTGTCCGCCGTGTTCTCGCCCAGGGTCAGCTTGCCGTTCAGCTTCTGCCCCGGTACCGGCTCGAAGTTCCCGTACTCCTTGACCTCGCAGTCGGTACGCGCGTCGAACTTGGCCTTGTCGTCCGGCGTGAACCAGTTCCGCACATTGCCCTGCCCGTCATAGCGGGAGCCCTGGTCGTCGAAGCCATGCGTCATCTCATGCCCGATCACGACGCCGATTGCTCCATAGTTCACCGCGGGATCGATCGTCTGCGAGTAGAACGGGGGCTGCAGGATGCCGGCCGGGAAGTTGATGTCGTTCATCGGCGGGTTGTAGTACGCGTTTACCGTCGGCGGCGTCATCCCCCATTCCTTCTCGTTCACCGGCTTGCCAATGTGGTTCAACTCGTAAGCGGTGTTGAAGTTCTCGGCGTCGCGAAGGTCCGTCGCGAAGTCCCCGCGCGTCACCACGACCGCGGAGTAGTCGCGCCACTGGTCCGGGTAGCCCACCTTGTCGCGGAAGGTGCCAAGCTTGGTGAGCGCCTCCTGCTTGGTGGCGTCCGACATCCAGGGCAGCTGCTTGATGTCTTCCCCGAGTGACTCCTTCAGGTTTGCAACCAGCTGCTCCATGCTGGCCTTGTTCTCTGGCGGAAAATTCTGCTTCACCCAGTCCTGCCCGACGGCCTCGCCAAACTGCCGGTCGGTCAGCGCGGTGCAGCGTTTCCAGCGGGCCCGCTGCTCGGCCTGGCCGTTCAGCGTCTTTGAAAAGAAATCGAAGTAGGCTTCGTCAAACTGGCTCGAGAGCCACGGCGCGATCTCTGCTACCGCATGAATGCGCAGGTAGCTCTTCAACGCCGGCAACGGCTGGTCGGCAATTACGGTGGCCATCGTCTTGAAGTAATCCGGCTGCAACACGTTCACGGTGGTGAATGCCGGGGGCTGCACGCCCGCGAAGAATGCGGTCCAGTCGAAGTCCGGTGTCAGCGTCTTCAGGTCGCCTACTGCCATTGGGTGATAGATCTTGTCCGGATCGCGCATTTCCACGCGCGGCATGGCTCCCTTGGCCAGGGCCGTCTCGATCTCGAGCACGTTCTTGGCCTCGGCCTCGGCCTTGGTCTGGTCATCGCCGATCAGCTTGAACATGTTGACCAGGAACGCCTGGTACTGCGTCCGGATCTTGACCTGCCGCTCATCCGTCTGCAGGTAGTAGTCGCGGTCAGGTAGCAGCAATCCACCCTGCCGCAACGACGCGATCTGCTTGGTGGAGTCCTTCTGGTCCTGCTGGTCGTTGAAGCCGAAAAAGCCGTCGCTGAAATACTGCTTGCTGCCCAGGAACGCAGCAATCTGCCGCTTGTCGCTGATGGCATCAATGGCCATCAGGCTTGGCTCGATCGGCTTTGCGCCCAGCCGGTTGGCCTGGTCCACATCCATGCAGGCTGCGAAGAACGTGCCGTACTGCTTCTGCAGGGGCGACTTGGGTGCATCCCCAGCCTGCTTCAATTCGGTGTACAGCAGGTAGTTGTTGCGCTCGGAAAGCTGGTTGAACGTACCCCATCGGGCCGAGTCAGCCGGGATGGGATTGTTGCGGCGCCAGTTGCCGCAGGCGTACTGGTAGAAGTCAGTACACGGATCCACCGTCTTGTCGATCGCCGTGGTGTCAAAGGAGCGAAGAGCCTTGGGGGCTGCGGGTGCCGCGCCGGCATCTGCCGCGGGCAGAAACGTGGATTGTTGTGCAGGAGCGGAGAGCGAGCCAGCCACGAGGGCAATAGCTGCGGGGGAGAAGAGGATCTTTCGCATAGGCTCCTTGATTACAGGCAAAGCTTGCCTAGCAAAATACCATGTTGCTGCCTGATTCCACAGTTTGGGATACATCGTCGAATACGCGACAAACACTGGTCCTCAACCGCGCGGCACGCGGGGAGCGCGACCTTCACAGGGCGAGTCGGCACTGCAGCAGGAGCCAGGTTGAGCAGAGACTGTATCTCGCTTCACCATGGCGGTTGGCCGGAGGTCGAGCAGGTTGTCGCGAGGCGTTGAGCAGAAGCGCCGGCGAGTGGGCGTCGTCGTCGAGAACGCGACGCCCGCTCCCTTGTGCAGCGACTTCTAGAAAATCTTGACGTGGAAGGTCAGGTACTGCTTCGGGTTCTCGCGGATAGCCGTGACAAGGTGGTTTGCGTTGCCCAGCATATCGTTCGCGTTGTCATACAGTGCAGGGTTGCGCACCAGCTGACCCAGCGTGCCTTCGCCGTTATCCGCACGCGACAGGATCGAGTCCAGGCGGTTCACCGTATCGCTGAGCTTGCTCGCAAACTGCGGGTCCTTGGCAATCAGCCCTAGTCCGCCACGCCCTGCATTCACATCGGCCAGCAACTGGTTGAGGCTGGCGGTGGACTGCTGCAGGTTGTTGTAGAGCGAGGGGTCCTTGATTAATTTGCCGATCGAGCCCTGGCCCGAGTCAATCTGCGCGCTCACCGAGTCCAGATGGGCAATCGCATCGTTGGCGCGGTTGTACAGCGTGGGGTCCGCTACCAGCTTGCCGATCGAACCCTTGCCGCTGGAGATGGAGTTCACGAGTCCCTGTAACTGGTCGACTGTGGCCACCGCCTTGTTGTACAGGTCAGGGTTGTTGATCAGCTGGCCGATGGAACCGCGGCCGGTGTTCAGCGAGTCCACCAGGCTGTCGAGCTTCGCGAGAATGGTGTTGACCTGCTCGATCGTGCCCTGGGAGGACTTGATGACATCGCTGAGCGAGGGAGTTTCGTTGGTCGGCAGTTCGCCGTTCTCGGCAATCTCAGGCTTTTGCGCTGCCTTGCTGCTGATATTGACCACGGTGTCGCCAAGCACGCCGATCGTCTCCAGGCTCGCGGTGGAGTCCTGTCGTACGTTCGCGGCGTACTTGCTCGAGATCTTCATCACTACTTCGACCGGGGTCAGCTTGCGTTCCGGGGCGATGCGGATGGACTTGACGGTGCCGATCGACACGCCCTCGAGGTTGACCGCTGCTCCATTCTTGAGGCCGGCAGAGTTCTCAAAGTACGACCGGACGGTGAGCTTATGACTGAACACACCACCGTTCGAGCCGGACATGAGGAATATAAGCACCGTGAGTGCCACCAGCGCGGCAAACACCAGCACTCCGACCTTTAATTGCGACCAATGAACTTCTTGCTGACTCGGCACAGCACCTCTCGTGGGACCCTAACGCTGTTATACCTGCTCACAGCTTCTATGACGTGTGCTGCTTGGCTTTTGGTAATCGCAGGGTGCTCGCTGCAACCGGAATGGCGCTTGCAAGACTCCGCATAGGATGCCCATGCGGGCTTGCGCGTTGCAGGGTTTCGTCTTGCTTCAGGGCGCCATGCCTTCGAAGATCACGACGGCCGTCGCGTAGGCATCGGTGTGCGTTACGGAGAGTGAGATGCGCGCCACTCCCAGCGCATCCGCCAGCACCCGGGCGCGTCCGTGCAGCACCATCTGCGGCGGCCGGCCCGGGGTGCGTTGTACCTCCAGGTCCTGCCATCCGACCCCCCGGCTGATGCCGGTGCCGAGTGCCTTGGCCGCAGCTTCCTTGGCGGCAAAGCGGGCAGCCAGGTTCTGCTCGGGGTATCGCTTGGTGGCGCAGTAGCGGCGCTCGGCCTCGGTGTAGATCCGCGCCAGGAAGCGCTCTCCGTAGCGCTCCATCGAAGCCCGGATCCGCGGCACCTCGGCCAGGTCAATCCCCAGTCCAACAATCACAGCGCATCCTCCACCCTGAGCATAGAGGGTGCGCGTCTCGGGCCTGCGGGCGGATACCCCTCGGCACTCTGTGGCGCCGGCAATGATCAGCACGTCCAGTGCAATCACGGGCAGGGGGATGCGGGCCGGTGAGATGGCTGGCAATGTGCCGACAGGCGAAAACAGCAGGGGAAAACAGCGGAGGCAGCGACCAGATCCCCGGGCCGTACGCCCGTACATCTGCCTGGATGCCTAGGACTGCAGTTGTTCCAGCTCGGCCTTGCTCATCGCCTTGATGTGGGTCCCAATGTGCCACTGGTATCCAAAAGGGTCGACGATGGAAGCCATGCGCTCGCCGTAGGGTTGATCCGCAGGCTCGCGCACGCTGTTGGCCCCGGCGGCGATCGCCTGGTGGTACAGGGCGTCGCAGTCCGCAGCGTAGAGCATCAGGGAGACGGCGGAGCCGCCATAATGCTTCGGACTGTAGGCGCTGATGGCCGGTCGTTCGTCTGCCAGCATGACGCAGGAGTCGCCCAGGACAATTTCAGCGTGGGCGATCCTGCCGCCAGGCTCTTTCATCACAAGCCGCTCAGTCGCATTGAGCGCGCGGGTGTAGAAGTCGATCGCCGCGCGGGCGTCGGCAAAAATGAGGTAGGGCTGCACGCTGTGGTAGCCGGCAGGGGCCGGGTTCTGATCGGTCATGGCTACTCTCCATTGTTGCTGCATCGGCAAGCACGAAACGGAGATCATTCTGAAACGAAGCGGCAGCGGATGCAAGGGAAGATCGCGTAAACGCACCCGCTATGCCGGCAGGCTTCTTTGAGCAGAAAGCTTGGGAACCTGCTGCCGCCTGCGCGGCAGCAACGCCGGCTTGCGGCCGCCTATGAACATAAACCAGAGCTCATCCTGCCCGTCCGGGTGAGAACGCTTACAAGGCGCTTGCGCGGAATCAAAACGGCCCTCGTGCTGCGCAGGAAACCGCCGATGTGTCTTGCATGAAACAAGAACAAAGGATCGAGACGTCACAGGATTGGAACCTTATGCTGGCCGCTACCTGTGAAGCGGCACCCTCATCCTTTCTGGAGCATTTGAGTAACGCCCTGGCTGCTCTCGGGGCATTTGTGCTGCGCCAAGGAGCCGTGAGCGAACACTGCGCCGAGATCGACTTCGAGTTCCCCCGGGTGCACGCCATGGACGTCTACTGTCTCTTGGTCGCCAATGGAATCGAGCTAAGCCAGGAAGCACACCAGCAGCTTGCCGACCTTTGCCACTGCACCCAGGAGCTGGGCGGGGAAGCCGAAGGCACGCTGGTACGGATCAACGTGTCCGTGTATGCCCGCGCGGAGGGTGAAAGCTTTCTGGGTGCTCCCGCGGGCAAGCTCTCGGAGGCCGCCTGATCAACCCGCGAACCTCCGCTTTCTCCCTGCGCCTCGGCAAGCGTCGACCCATCTATCCGGCTGCTTCGGTTCACATCGTGTCCCGCTGGTGACCGTCATCCCCTAGTCCAGCCTAGCCGGCGTTGACCAGACCGTAGCGGCGCTGCCAGGTGTCCCGCAGCGAGGTCCATACCGCTGCCTTCTCCGCGGGCGTGGCTTCTGCGTCGGCATTGCTCACAAAGGCCCGCGCTTCCCGCTTGGCCTGCTCCAGCACCGAGCGATCCCGCACCAGCGAGGCCACCCGGAAGTCAGGCAGCCCGGACTGGCGCGTACCGAAGAACTCACCCGGCCCGCGCAGCTCCAGGTCCAGTTCCGCCAGCTCGAACCCATCCTGCGTGCGCACCATGGCCGCCAGCCGCTCCGCCGAGGTCTCGGAGACGCGGCCGCCGGTCATCAAAATGCACGAAGAGCGCGCACTGCCGCGACCCACCCGGCCACGCAACTGGTGCATCTGCGCAAGGCCGAACCGCTCCGCATGCTCGATCACCATCGTGGTCGCATTCGGCACATCGACGCCCACCTCGATCACGGTGGTTGCGACCAGCACGTCGATCTCGCCACGCGCGAAACGCCGCATGATCACTTCCTTGTCATCGGCGCTGAGTCGCCCATGCAGCAACCCCATCCGCAGTCCATGCAGCGGGCCATGGCGGAGCTCCTCGTACATCTCGGTTGCCGACTTGAGGTTGCTCTTGCCCTCGCTCCCACCAAGTGCCTGCGCCTGCTTCGTTGCTGTGCCGCCGTGCTCCGGGGCTGGCGCCAGCCCGGTAAACAACGTCGCGGCCTTGCTCTTGGCTTTCGCGGCGCTCTTCGCCGGTGCTTTGGCAGGCGCGCGCTTTGCAGCTTTCGCGGGAGCAGCCTTTGTGCCGGCAGCCGCACCCTCCGGCGAAAAGTCGAGTTCGGGCTGGTCGTCCTTGGGTCCTTCGATGACCGGGTACACGATGTACGCCTGGTGGCCCTTGGCCACTTCCTCACGCAGAAACTCCCAGACCTCGTCCGCGCGCTCATCCGGAACCTGGCGGGTAAGGATCGGGGTACGTCCCGGAGGCAGCTCATCCAGGATGCTGACCTCGAGGTCTCCATACAGGGTGAGCGCCAGCGTGCGGGGGATGGGCGTAGCCGTCATCGCGAGCAGGTCCGGCTCAGCCGCACCCGGCTTCTTCATCAGCCGGAACCGCTGCATCACGCCGAACCGGTGCTGCTCGTCCACCACCACCAGTCCTAGGTTGGCGAACTCCACCTTGTCTTCGATCAGGGCATGCGTGCCGATGATCAGCTCCGCGTCACCATTTGCAATGCGCTGCCGGTTCCACCGTTTCTGCGCAGGCTCAAGCGAACCGGTCAGCAGCACCACGCGGTAGGTGCGGCCACCCTGTTCGGCAGCCCGGTCCAGCAGCTTGCGTGCGGCAAGGTAGTGCTGCGTGGCCAGGATCTCGGTCGGCGCCATCAGCGCGGACTGGTAGCCGTTCTCGATGGCGATCAGCATGGCTTGTACTGCCACGATCGTCTTGCCCGACCCGACGTCACCCTGCAGCAGGCGCCGCATGGGGCCAGGTTTGCGCATGTCGTCGGCAATCTCGGCCAGCGACTTCTTCTGCGCCGCCGTGGGATGAAACGGCAGCACGTTGCGCAGGGCCTTGCGCACCTTTTCATCGGTTGCAAACGCGATGCCGGTCTGTTCCCGAGCCTTGCGCCGCTTCAACTCGAGGCCGAGCTCCAGGAAGAACAATTCTTCAAAGATGAGTCGCTGCTGCGCCGGGGTGCGCGCGCCGCTGAGCATTGACATGGGCGTACCCGGTGGGGGGAAGTGCACCTCGCGCAACGCCCGCGCTCTCTCCGGCAGGCCAAGCCGCTCGAGCAGCGCCTTCGGCAGCGTCTCCGGTACCTGGTCGCCGAGCTCCTGGAGTACGCCGTGCATCACCTTGCGCAGCCACCTGGTATGCAGCCGATTGCCGCCGAGCGTCTCGTAAATGGGTGTGATCCGCCCGACCTCGAGCAGCTCACCCTCGGGGTTCTCGGCGTCCTTCTCCGGCAGCAGTTCCACCTGCGGCTGCGTCATCTTGTGGCCATTGCCTGAGCGAGAGGCCTCTACCTTGCCGTACACCACCACCCATTGGCCCGGCTGGTACTTGTCCCTCAGGTACGCTCCGTGGAACCAGATGCACTTCAATGTCTGCAGGTTCTGCCCGACGGTCAGCTCAAAGATGGGCATGCGCGCGGTCTGCAGCAGCACGCTGCCGCGCACCTGGCCAATGACGCTCGCCATCTCGCCGACTCGCAGCTCCGAAAACAGCACCGGGTGCAGCCGATCCTCGTAGCGAAAGGGCATGCGGTGCAGCAGGTCTTCTACGGTCAGAATGCTCTTGGTCTTGAGGGACTCGGCGATACGCGGCCCAATGCCCTTGACGTACTGCACGTGTGTTTCGAGGGAAAGGGCTGGGGTAGGAGGCATTGCTGCTTGATCGTATCGCACTGCGCCCCGGCGATTGTGGCCCAGCGGCGCTCGCACTTAACCACCGGGGCGACGGTTTCCCAAAAGGGACTGCCCGAACGCAGGCCCTCCACAAACCTCCCCGCGTTGGAAATTAGAATGAACCGGTGAGCCCCTCGCCCAAAGCCGATACCCGGTTCTTCTCGCTGCGCGACCGCCTGGCGCTCGCCGTGGTTTCGCGCCTCGTCGCCGGGTGGATCGCGCTCATCGGCGTGACACTGCGCTTTCACGTGATCGCCGAAGAAGGCGCCAGCCCCGCGCCATGCCCCGCGCAGGGCATTTACTGCTTCTGGCACCAGTGCACCTTCAGCGCCGGCTGGTACTTCCGCCGTTACAACGCGTGCATCCTGATCAGCCGCTCGTTCGACGGCGAACTGATTGCGCGCACCCTTGGCCGGCTTGGCTTTCGCAGCGTGCGCGGTTCGAGTTCGCGCGGCGCGGTGGCCGGCTTGCTGGCATTGCGGCAGGAGGTGGTGCAGGGTGGCCTCGCCATCTTCACCGCGGACGGTCCGCGTGGGCCGATCCACACATCGAAACTTGGCCCCGTAAAGCTCGCCCAGCGCACGGGCGTCCCCATCGGCTGCTTCCATCTCGAGCCGGAGTACGCCTGGCGACTGCGCTCCTGGGACCGATTTGCAATCCCTCGGCCCTTCAGCCGGGTGGCGGTAAGCTGGGCGCGCAGCGTACCCGCGCCTGCACAAACAGCCGATGTGGCTGCGCTCGAAGCAACACGCGCCTCGCTCGATGCAGCCCTGGAGCGTGCACGTGCCCAGGCCTTGCTCTGGCTGGCGAACCCGGCAGAGGTCGCAGGTAACCTGGGCCCGGCGGGGGCACGATGAGCAGCATGCGCCTCGATACAGAGCAACCGGCACTGGTCAGCGACTATGACTTTGCGCTGCCCCCGGAGTTGATCGCGCAGGCGCCGCCGGCCGAGCGATCCGGGGCACGCATGCTCACGCTGGATCGCATGACCGGCAGCGTGGCCGACCGGCAGTTTACCGATCTGCCGCAGCAACTGGCGCCCGGCGACCTGCTGGTGCTGAACAACAGCCGCGTACTGCCGGCACGCCTGTTTGGCCGCAGGCTCAAAGGCCATGCGCAGTCCGGCCAGCAGCCCGCGCGCATCGAGGTCCTGCTCATCGCGGAGCAGGGCCCCGGCGAGTGGACAGCCTTGGTCCGGCCCGGGCGCAAGGTGCTGCGGGGGGAGCGCCTCGTGTTTCCGTTTGAAGGCGCGCCGGTGCTCGAGGCCGAGGTGCTCGAGCATGGCGAGTTCGGCGAGCGCGTGCTGCGCTTTGCTGTCTCGCCGGGCGCCGGCTCAGACTTCTACGCGGCGCTGGACACGCTCGGGCAGATGCCCCTGCCGCCCTACATCCATCGCGAGCAGAGCGTCACGACCGCGGCCGACCGGGAGCGTTACCAGACGGTATACGCGGCCGAGCGCGGCTCCGTGGCTGCGCCTACCGCAGGGCTGCACTTCACTCCCGAAGTGCTGGAGCAGATCCGCGCGCGCGGGGTCGAGATTGTGTACGTAACGCTGCATGTCGGGCTGGGAACCTTTCAGCCGGTGCGCGTGGATCGACTGGATGCAATCAAACTGCACTCTGAGCGCTACACGCTGCCCGCACCAACCGCGCAGGCCATCAACCGCACAAAGCAGGACGGGCGGCGCGTGGTGGCAGCCGGAACCACCACCGTGCGCACCCTGGAACACTGCGCTCGCGTTGCCGACGGCGCGCCGCTCGCCGCGCACGCCGGCGCCACCGACATCTTCCTCTCGCCCGGGCACCGGTTTCAGATTGTGGATGCGCTGCTTACCAACTTTCACCTGCCCGCAAGCACCCTGCTGATGCTGGTGTGCGCCTTCGCCGGGCGCAAGCCGGTGCTGGCCGCATACCGGCACGCCGTTGCCGAGCGATACCGCTTCTTCTCCTACGGCGACTGCATGTTCCTCAGCTAAGCCGCGCGCGAAAACCGGCCCGGCAAAGCGGTAGACTTGGCACTGTGAGCCCCTCTGACGCAGCCTCGAAGCCGCCGATCTACCTGCTGGACACGATGTCCTTCATTTTTCGCGCCTACCACGTCATGCAGCGGCAACGCCCCATGTCGACGCGCAACGGCGTGCCCACGGCAGCGACCTACGTGTTTGTGAACATGATCAACAAACTGCGCCGGGACTTCGCGCCGGAGTACTTCGCAGCGGTCTTCGACGTGAGCGCGCCCGTGTTCCGCGATGAGCGCGCGAGCACCATGAAGACCATCCGCAAATGGAACATCAAGACGCAGCAGTTCGACGAGGTCGATTACGGCGGCTACAAGGCAAACCGTGAAGCCATGCCCGCTGACCTTGCGCAGCAGTTGCCTTATATTCGCCGCGCACTCGAGGCGTTTCATATCCCTATCCTGCAGTACGAGGGCTTTGAAGCCGACGACGTGATCGGCACGCTCTCTTCCAAGGCGGCGGCAGCAGGCATTCCCGCGTTCATCGTGTCGAGCGACAAGGACATGATGCAGCTCGTCAACGACCACGTGAAAATGCTGAACCCGATGAAGGAGAACCTCATCCTGGACCGGGCCAAGGTGGAGGAGACACTTGGTGTTCCGCCCGAGCGCGTGATCGATGTGATGGCACTGCGCGGCGACGCGATCGATAACATCCCTGGCGCTCCCGGCATTGGCGACAAGGGTTCGGTTGACCTCATCCTGCAGTTCGGCACCGTCGAGGCTGCGCTCGATCGCGCAGGTGAAGTGAAGCGCAAGACCTACCGCGAGTCGCTCGAGAACAACCGCGAAGCCGTGCTGCTCTCGAAGGAACTGGTCACGATTCACACCGAGGTCCCGGTGGAGCTCGAGCTCGATCGCATGCGCACAACAACGCCCGACCTGGCCGCCTGCAGAGCTCTGTTTTCGGAGCTTGAGTTCACCACGCTGTTGAAGGAACTCGCGCCGGAAGCGCCGCTCGTCCCGGTTGCGTACGTGCTCGAGCCGACCGCCGGGCAAATCGCCGCGTTTGACGCGGAGGCACGCGCCCACGGTTTCGCCTTCGCTGTGCAAGCCAGTGAACTGGAGCAGGTCTCGGAGCAGGTAAGCGAAGCCGAGACAGAAGCCGCCGAGGAACGCGAACCCGAACTGCGCACCATGATGTTCGACTTTTCCGCAGCGCCTGACGCGGTCACCGAGAAAGACGAGCAGGCTCCCGCAGTAGCGGCGAAGGTAGTCAGGGTCGGGGTATCGGCCGGTGCAAACCAGGGGCTGCTGCTTCCACTCGATGCGGTGCGCCCGCTGCTTGAAGACCCTTCTGTGCCGAAGCAAGTGCATGACCTTAAGGGCGCTTTGCGCACTCTTGAGCAACACGGCATCACGCTGCGCGGTGCGGATGATGACCTGATGCTGTTCTCTTATCTGGTCAATCCGACGCACTCCACGCATCGCATGGCCGATGTCGCAGCGCGGTTCAGCCCGCGACCGCTGCAGGAGCAAGGCGACGCCGCACTTCCGGAACAAGCACATGCGATCCACACACTGGCGGCAACGCTGCGAGAAGGCGTGGAGCAGGCCAACCTCAGGAACATCTACGAGACCATCGATCGTCCACTCGTGCCGGTACTGCTCAGGATGGAACATGCCGGTGTGCGCATCGATCTCGATGTACTGCGCACGATGGACAGCAAGCTTTCGAGCGAGATGCACCGTGTCGGCGAAGAGATCTTCGCGCAGTCCGGCCATCGCTTCAACATCAACTCTCCCAAGCAGCTTGGCGATGTGTTGTTCAACAAGATGGAGCTGCCCAAGCCGCTGAAGTACGGCAAGGGCAAGGTCATCTCGACCGCGCAGGATGTGCTCGAAGAGCTGGCAGAGCACAATGCCGTGCCGCGCCTCGTGCTCGAGTACCGGCAGCTTGCCAAGCTCAAGTCAAACTACGTGGACTCACTGCCGCTGCTTGCCGACAGCGAAGGCCGCGTGCACACCACCTTTAACCAGGTGGGCACGGCAACCGGGCGGCTTTCCTCCACCAACCCGAACCTGCAGAACATCCCGATTAAGACGGAGCTGGGCCGCGAGATTCGCGCTGCCTTCATCGCGGCGCCCGGCAACCTGCTCCTGTCGGCGGACTACTCGCAGATCGAACTGCGGCTCATGGCGCACTTCTCGCAGGACCCTTTGCTGCTGCATGCCTACCGCAACGATCAGGACATCCACACGCTCACCGCGAGCGAAGTCTTTGGCGTGCCGGCGGAAGCCATGAGCAAGGAAACGCGCAACCGTGCCAAGGCCGTGAACTTCGGCATTGTGTACGGCATCTCGCCGTTCGGTCTCGCCGCCAACCTCAACATCGATCAGAAGGAAGCGCGCACCTACATCGATCGCTACTTTGAGCGATACGCCGGCGTACGCGCCTACATCGATCGGGTACTTGAGGAAACGCGCGCAGAGCAGCTGGTACGTACTTTGTTCGGGCGCTCACGGCCGATTCCCGATATCCAAAGTCGCAACGCGAACCTGCGAGGCTTTGCCGAACGCACTGCGGTGAACACGCCGTTGCAGGGCACCGCCGCCGACCTGATCAAGA
Source organism: Acidipila sp. EB88 (assembly GCF_003858395.1). GTDB lineage: Bacteria > Acidobacteriota > Terriglobia > Terriglobales > Acidobacteriaceae > EB88. The sequence continues at coordinate 2,476,735 of NZ_QWEV01000005.1, forward strand.
TCGCCATGATCCGCATCGATCAGCGACTCGCCGCAGAGCACCGCAAGGCGCGCATGACCCTGCAGGTCCACGACGAACTGCTCTTCGATGTGCCCGAGGACGAAGCCCAAGAACTCCGGGCCATGGTCAAGCACGAGATGGAGAACGTCATCGAATTGAGCGTGCCCCTCGTCGCCGACGCGGAGTTGGGAACGAACTGGCGCGACCTGTAGGTGTTGCGTGGTCGCACTTTTGTACTGAGCACACGCAGCGCTTGTGCTCAGTACACCCGCTATACGCCGAGCTCCGTGCGGATCGCGGACGCAATCGCTTCCGCATGCGTGCGCATCAGCGTTTCGGACTCCGCCTCGATCATCACGCGCGCCAGCGCTTCCGTGCCGGAGTAGCGAATCACGACGCGACCGTTGGCAGCCAAAGCCTCTTCTGCCTCGCGAATGGCTGCGGCCACGCTCTGGATCCCGTCAAGTGGCTTCTTCTCGCGCACGCGCACATTCACAATCACCTGCGGAAACGTCTTCAGGTCCGCCACCAGTGCCTCGATCGTCTTGCCGCTGCGCTGGATGGTATCGAGCAGCACGAGTGACGTGAGCAGACCGTCTCCCGTGGTCGCGAGGTGCGGGAAGAGAATATGCCCCGACTGCTCACCGCCGAGTGCCGCCTGGTGCTGCTGCATCATCTCGAGAACGTACTTATCCCCAACCGGTGCCCGCAGCATGCGAATGCCGCTGCGTGCCAGCGCGGCCTCCAGTCCCATGTTCGACATCGTGGTGGCGACCACCACGTTTCCGGCCAGTCGGCCCTCCGCCTGTAGGGCCCGCGCCGCGACCAGCAGCACCGCGTCGCCATTTAACACATTGCCGCTGCCATCGGAGAAGAGCGAGCGATCCGCATCGCCATCGAGCGTGATGCCCAGCGTTGCCTGCCGCTCGTGCGCCTCGCGCGCCACCACGGCCGGGTGCAGCGCACCGCACTGCTCGTTGATGTTGCGGCCAGAAGGGTCGGCGTGTGTCAGCGAAACTGTGCCACCCATGGTGGCAAATAGCTCGGGGGCAATCGCCGAGGCAGCTCCATTCGCGCAATCCAGCACGATGTGCATACCATCGAGCGTGAGCCCCGGAACCACGGAGCGCAGAAATGCCTCGTAGTCGTGCCGGTAGACAACATCGGTGGGCGGCAGGTCGCGACCGTCCGGCGCGTTTTCCATGCTGCTTCCGGCGGCAAGGCGCGCGAAGATCTCTGCCTCGATAGCAAGTTCCTGCGCGTCCGGCAGTTTGTAGCCGTTGCCTCCGAAGATCTTGATGCCGTTGTCCTGCCATGGATTGTGCGACGCAGAGATCACCACGCCGGCGGAGAAGCCGAACTTGCGAGCGAGATACGCAATGGCGGGCGTCGTGATAATCCCGGCATTGTGAAGCGTCGCGCCGCCTGCGATCAACCCGGCATGCAGCAGCCGGCTGATCCACGGCCCACTTTCGCGCGTGTCCATGCCGAGCAGGACGCGGGGTATCGGGTGCTGCTGCTTGAGTGTGTGCGCCAGGGCCTCACCCACGGCAAAGATGGTACGGGCGTCGAGCGGCGCCTCACCAGCAACGGCACGGATTCCATCGGTTCCAAAAAGCTTTCTCATTGTCTCCTGTCGGCACTCTGCAACTGCGTTTGTGATCCTACTTTGTCACGGTGGCATCGAGCACACCCGCTGCCATGCGTACCTGGATGGCGTCGCCATTTTGTGGCGCCGATGGTGTCGTGATCAGCGAGCCATCTGCTGCGAACACCAGAGCATACCCTCGCCCCAGCACCGCCAGCGGCGACAGCGCTCCCAACGCGCGCGAAGCTGTTTCCCGTTGCTGCGTCGCAGCGGTGACCCGCATACCCACAGCCCGCACAAGGCGATCCCCGAGAGAAGTCTGCGCCTCCTTGAGCGTGCGTAACGGCTGCATCGCGTCGTACCGCGCAAGTGCATCGGCGGCGCGCATCTGCCGCTGGGTTGCCACCAACACACGCTGCTCGCCGGCTCGCGCAAGCCGCTGCTGCAGCGCGGCGAGTCGCTCGCGCATCAGGTGCAGGCGCTGTGTCGCATCCTGGTGCAGGAGCCGCGCCGTGGTGCGCTGCAGGTTCTCCGCAACAGAGCGCAGTCGCGAAGACTGCGCTCTTTCCAGCCGAAACCGTTGCTCATCCAGACGCTGCTCGCGACGACCCAGGCTGTCGCGCAACCTTGCAAAACCTGCTTCGATAGACGCGCGGGCGAGGCGCTGATGGGAGAGCGCGACGCCGTAGCGCATCGCACGCGCCAGCCGCTGCTCAAGCGCCGCGACGTGTTCCTCCACGCGGTGTTGCGCGGCGGTAATCAGTTCCGCGGCCGCGGAAGGCGTGGGCGCGCGCAGGTCGGCAACAAAGTCGGCGATCGTAAAATCTGTTTCGTGCCCTACCGCCGACACAACTGGCACCGTGGATGTGGCGATTGCGCGGGCCACCAGCTCGCTGTTGAACGGGGCCAGGTCCTCGAGTGAGCCTCCGCCACGCGCGATCACGATGACGTCGACGCAGTGCGGATGCGCTTTGTCCCGGACCCGGTTGAAGTACGCGATTCCGGCAGCAACCTCCGCGGCGGACTGGTCTCCCTGCACCGCGGCAGGGAAGAGCAGCACATCGAGCGCGGCATGGCGCCGCCCGGCAACGTTGAGGAAGTCGCGGATCACCGCACCGGTAGGAGACGTGACGATGCCGACGCAGCGCGGGTACGCAGGCAGCGGCTGCTTGCGATCCATGGCAAACAGGCCTTCTGCCTCGAGCTTGCGCTTGAGCTGTTCAAAGGCAATCTGCAGCGAGCCGGCGCCGACCGGCTCCAGGTACTCCGCAATCAACTGCATCTGGCCGCGCTGCTCATAAACCGAAACTCGCCCGCGCAGCAGCACTTCCAGCCCGTCCTCCGGGCGGAAGCGCAACAGCTGCGCCTGCCGTCGAAACAGCACGGCCGGTAGCTGCGCGTCGCCGTCCTTTAGGGTGAAGTACATGTGGCCGGAAGGCGCGGCGCGAAGGTTGGAAATCTCTCCTCGTACCCACAGGTCCGCATACGCCTGTTCGATATGGTTGCGCACTTCGCCCACCAGGTCGGCCACGCGCCACACCTGTCGCGCCGGCCTCCGTTCAGCCTGCTCGATGCGGGCCGTGGGCTCTGCAACCGCGGGCGGCTCCGCAACCGGTTTGCTCATAGTCGGCATCGCGGCGCGTGCCCAGGCAGGCAAAGTGTCGGGGCGGGCTTTCTTTCTGGGGGGTGAGCCTGCCCGAGTCTCGGGCGCTTTAGCGCTGGCTGCAGGTGCAGGGTCTGGCGACTGCTTCTTCGGCTCTTCAAAGAAGAATCCCAGCTGCGTCGTTTCCAGGTCGCTGCCGCCCAGCGGCTGGCGGTCGTCCGGGGATTCCGAACCTCTGGAGGTCGCGCTCACTGCATGATTCTACAACTGTGTTTCCGGCCGCCGCATGGCGCTCATTCGGCCGCCGCTGCCGCACCCCGGGCCGCACTCCCTGCTTGACGGATAGCACTGCGGCTGCTTCTCTTGTGAGGATGCGTGCGATTGCTGCGGTTGCCGGAGTTCTTGCGATTCTGCTGGTGTTGCTGGACGCTTTCCAGACAGTGATCCTGCCGCGGCGGGCAATCGGGCGGTTTCGCCTCACGCGGCTCGTGTACATGGCCACGTGGGCCCCCTGGTGCTGGCTGGGCCGCTTCGTCCGCAAGCCGCGCAGCCGCGAAACCTGGCTTTCCATCTACGGTCCTTCGTCCCTCGTCTTCCTGATCGTGATGTGGGCTCTTGGCCTGGTGCTTGGTTTCGGCCTTTGTTTCTACGCTGAAGGCTCCCCGGTCACCGATCCCCTGGTCGCGCACGCTGACTTTCGCTCGGATATCTACATCAGTGGCACCACGCTGTTCACGCTCGGCCTCGGCGACGTGCTGCCGCACAACCGTTTTACGCGCGAGTTGCTCGTGGTGGAGGCAGGGCTCGGCCTCGGCTTTGTAGCCGTCGTGATCGGCTACTTTCCCGTGCTTTATGGCGCGTTTTCCCGCCGCGAAGTCAGCATCTCCCTGCTCGATGCGCGGGCCGGGTCGCCGCCGTCCGCAGCAGAGCTGCTGCGACGTCATGCGTTCACCGGCGGCAGCACAGCTCTCGTTACCTTGCTGGAAGAGTGGGAGCGATGGGCGGCGGAGCTGCTGGAGAGCCACATCTCCTACCCGTTGCTGTGCTATTTCCGCTCCCAGCACACAAACCAGAGCTGGCTCAGCGCATTGTGCGCGGTGCTGGACACCTGTGCGCTGATGGTTGCGACCGTGCAGGATATGCCCGGCCGCCAGGCCCAGTTGACCTTTGCCATGGCGCGCCACGCCGTGGTCGATCTATCGCAGGTGTTTGAGCTGGAGCCGGTTCAGCCGGAACACGACCGGCTCTCGCCCGGTGCGTTTGAGCAGCTCCACGACCTGCTCTGCCAGGCAGGAACCCGGGTCGCGCGTGACCCCGGTTCAAAGGCGCGCCTGGCCGAAATGCGGGCGCTCTATGAGCCGTACGTCGAGTGCCTGTGCCGGTACCTCTCCATGGACGTGCCTCCTTTTGTGCCGCAGCGACCGCGTCGAGACAATTGGCAGACCGTGGCCCAGGTGCTGCACGCGACGCAGGTCGCCTCCGCCAGCGGACCCACGTCGCCACAGCCAGAGCACGAAGAGGAACATCACATCTTCTAAGCCAGCAGCGCCCTCCCGGGAGCGCTTTCCGGATTGCGGGTGCGGGCCGGCCGTCATTCCTCGTCCACAAAAAAGAAGCCGCCCCGCTGGGGGACGGCTTCTGAGTGGCATGCATCGCATGCTGATCCTGCAGAATTAGTGCGAAATCGAGTGCTCCCCGGTCATCTGAGCCGTGGCATGGTGGGAGTGTGTAAGCCGCGTCCGCTGTGCGGAGTTCTGGCAAAGTGCAAGGAAGCCGACAAGGGTGGCGACGCCACAACCACCATAGACCTGTAGAAAGAGTGACACGACTTGGCTCCCCCGCAGTTGCTGCGCTCCCTCTGCCTGGCAGGTAAGAAGTACAACTTCCGCGTATGTTTGATGCCCAGACGATAAGCCGAAATGAATACGATTGGCTACAAGAAAACGCCCCTATTCTTAGCTTTTTTTTAACAAAGTTCGATGCAACAACAAGGCCTCCCTTTTGAGGGGGCCCCGTTGATTGCAATGGACTTGCACTAGGCGGTGACTGGATCAAACACCCGCGCGAAGTGCTTGCCCGCCCGGGCCGCGTGCGCTTTCTTGTGGAAAGCGTAGCCCGCGATCAGCGGCACGGCGAGTGTGGCCTCCGAGAAAACCATCTGCTCGAAAGTTGTATCCACCTTGCCCCACGAGCTGGCTTCCTTCAGCGTGCTCGACGAGAGCGCGCCATCGCGCACATCGGCGACCGTGACCTGGATCGCATACTTGTGCATCGGGGCGTCCATGCCCAGGATGTCGGCGGCAACCACGATGTCCTGTGCGAAGTTCTTTGGAACGCCGCCCCCGATCATCAGCAGGCCGGTCGTCGGATTGGCAATCTTCAGCTGGGTCAGCTCATAAAAATCCTTGGCCGAGTCCAGGGAAACCATCGGCTTGCCCTGGCGTGCGTGCTGGTGCGCCACCAGTCCGAAGCCGGCCGAGCAGTCCGAAAACGCCGGGCAGAAGATCGGCACGTCGCACTCGTAGGCCGCATGCACGATCGAGTCCACGCCACCCTTGGCCAGGGTCTTGCCCTCGCGCTCCAGGTAGGCGCCCATCTCGCGGATAAACTCACGCGAAGAGTGGGGGCGCGGCTCAAGCGAATCGGCGATCTGGCCGGTAATGTCGTCGCAGATCCGCAGCTCTTCTTCGTCGATCAGCGTGTCGTAGATGCGGTCGATCATCAGTTCGCGCAGGGTCGCATCCTCGGTGCCCTGCTTATACAGTTCATCCGCGATCCAGTGCTTGAAGCCCAGTGCTTCAAAGAAGTCCTGGTCGACGATGTTGGCGCCCGTCGAAACAATTGCGTCCACCATCTTGTTCCGGATCAGGTCAACAAATACCTGCTTGAGTCCGGACGAGATCAGGGAGCCGGCGAGGCACAGGATGACGCCGCATTCCGTATCGAGCAGCATGCGCTCGTAAATCGACGCCGCCCGGGCGAGGTCACGGGAGGTGAACGCCATGTGCTGCATGGCATCGACAAGCGCCACCACATCGTGCTGCTTGATGTCGATGTGCTGGATAGGAGTGGTCAGGAGTTCCGATTTTGTAGGCATGGCAAGTCGTAGTTTAACAGCGTGGGCTGCGGTGTTTCTTGAACATTTGGTGTAGCCGCAGGGCGCCGGTGCGAGCGCTGCCCTGGCTCCCGGTGCGCCCCAACCCGCCCGGTGCAGTACCATCGCAGGCACGTGCTGCCTATCCAACCCAGTGGTTCCGATTCCCGACGCCCCATGCAGCGGATTGTGCTGGCGCTGCTGTTTGCCGCCGGCTCCATCAACTTCCTCGATCGTGGTTCGCTTTCCATTGCCAACGGGCCGATCCGAAGCGAGCTTCACCTTTCCGGCTCGCACATGGGAGCCCTGCTCTCGTTCTTTTCCCTTGCGTATGGGCTGGCACAACTGCCGGTGGGTGCGTTGCTGGACCGGTTCCGGGCGCGCCTTCTGCTGGGCGGCGGCCTGCTGCTCTGGTCGGCCGCACAGGCAGCCACTGCCCTGGTCCGGAGCTTTGCCCAGTTTGTGCCGCTGCGCCTGCTGCTCGGCGTTGGCGAGGCCCCTTTCTTTGCCGCGGGTGTCCAGTCAATCGAGGGCTGGTTCGCGCCGGGCGAGCGCGGCTGGCCGACCGGGCTCATGAACGCCTCCACCATGCTGGGCCAGGCCATCGCGCCGCCGGTGCTCACCGTGCTGATGCTGCATGGCGGCTGGCGCTCCATGTTCGCCGTAATCGGGGCCCTGGGTGTTCTGCTGGCGTTGTGCTGGTTCCCGCTCTACCGCGATCCGCCGGCGCCCGCTCTTCCAGGTCCGAGGCAAACTCGACTCCCTCAACATTCCACGGCGTCGACCCTGTCGGTGCGGCAGTGGATCGGGTTCTTTCGCAGCGCCACCATGTGGGGCATGCTGCTCGGTTTCTCCGGCATCAACTACACGGCATGGCTCTACATGGCATGGCTGCCCGGCTACCTTGAAGAGGCCCGCCACGTCTCCGTCGCCCGCACCGGGGCACTCTCAGTCGTGCCTTTCCTGCTGGGGGCCTGTGGCATGTTCCTGAGCGGCCTGCTTGCCGACGCCCTGGTCCGGCGGGGCCAGGACCCTCTGCGCTGCCGGCGTTGGATCGTGGTCTCGGGCATGGTCTTGTCCGCCGCCTTCACCTTTTTCGTGGCTGGTGCCGGGTCCACCCGTTCGGCCGTGCTGCTCATCGCAGCCGCGTTGTTCTGCGTGCACTTTGCCGGCACGGCGGCGTGGGGCATCGTGCAATTTGCCGCACCCGCAGGGCGCGTCGCCACCATCGCCTCCATCCAGAATTTCGGTTCGTTTATGGTGGCCTCGGTGGCGCCGTGGCTAACGGGCTGGCTGCTGGACCGCACCCACGCCTTTGCCCTGGCGCTGTCTCTCTGCTCGGCCGTCACGCTGGTGGGTGCGGCTGCCTACGCGACGCTGGTGCGCCGGCCTATCGAAGCCGCTCCTGCACCGGCACCGCTGCCGGCCACCATGGGCCGGGGCTAGTTGCCCTTGGCCCCCGCGCTGCTGGAGCTGCTTCCGTAGTAGCCGACCCGTGTCTGCACAAACAGGTCCTTCTTCCTGGTGACCAGGCTGATGCGATGGAACCCGTCGCCTTCGCTGGCGGCATCGGGCGTGTAGCCCAGCATGTACTGCTGGCGCAGTTCTTCGGCGATCTGCTTGTAGATCTCGTCGAAGTTCTCCTTCTTCTTGGCCTCGAAGAAGCGGCCGCCGGTCTCATCGGCGATCTGCTGCATGATCTTCTTGCCATCGACATGCGGCTCTCCGCCGCCGCCGCTGGGCCGCTGGCCACCCCCGCCACGGCCACCCGGATACCCCATGCCGCCACCGCCGGGATAGCCCATGCCACCACCCGGGAACCCGATGCCACCACCACGCCGGCCGCCACCCTGCCCCGGACCGCTGCCGCCGCTGTTGTTGTGGTCATCGCCCTTGAAGTAGATCGTGTACACCCCGGCTTCGGCTTTTTCCGCTGCTTCCATGGCGCCGTGCAGTGTTTCCTTGCTGCCACGGTCTTCGCCATCGCTCAGCACGATGATGGCCTTGCGCCCAGTCTGTTTCTGCAGCAGTTCGTGCGCGGAAAGGTAGATGGCGTCGTAAAGCTGCGTGCCACCGCGACGGTTTCCACCGCCACTGCTTCCACTGCTGCCGCCGCTGTCACTGTTCTCCGCCGGCGTCGGCCCCATCGTGTTCAGGGCCTCGTTCAGCTTGGGCTTTGACGAGGTGAGGTCTTCGAGCAGTTCCACCTCGCGGTCAAAGTGCAGCACCGCCGCCTTGTCGGTGGGTCGCGTGATCATGTCATCCAGAAAACTCTGGCTCGCGGTTCGCTCGGTGTCCAGCGCGTCGCGCATGCTGCCGCTGGTGTCCACGTTGAGCGCCAGGGTGAGCGGCAGGTTGGTATCGAGCGAGAAGTAGCGGATCGTTTCAGGCCGGCTGTCCTCGGTGAGGGTAAAGTCCTCCTTGGTCAGCCCGGAGACGATCTTGCCCTTCTTGTCGCGCACCACCACCGGCAGCGTGACCAGTCGTGCATTGACGGAGAGGGTGGTGGGCGGGCCGGTCTCGACGGGTGCACTGGAGGCAGGGGCGGGCGTTTTCGGCGCGGGCGCCTGGGCAAGCAGCACAGGCGAAGAGAGCAGCAGGCAGCAAAGGGAAAGCAGGTCGCGACGCATCGCTCTGTTGGACGCGTTATCCGCCTGCAAAGTTCACCATGTGGCAAACTGCCCGAGGCTATACTTTTCGGGCATGCCAACCAACCGTCTCTGCCCTTCCTCCGCACGCGTGCGCACAGTTGTTGCTCTCCTGCTTTTCGCCGGCGCTGCAGCGCCAAACTGCTTCGGCTGGGGCTCCGACGGGCATCGCATCATCAACCGCCTGGCCGTGGTATCGCTGCCCGGGGACGTGCCAGCATTTCTGACCACGCCCACCGCCTTGGCGGAAATCGAGTACCTGGGGCCGGAGCCGGACCGGTGGCGCTCCCCGGCGGAGCCGGAGCTGAGCGCAGAGCAGGCACCCGACCACTTCATCGATCTTGAATATGCGGATGTGCTCGGCCCCCTGCCGCCTCGCCGCTATGACTTCATCGAGCAGCTCAGCCGGTATCGCGCTGCGCACCCGGGCGAGGCCGCGGTTGAGACGCCCGAAAAGGTAGGGATGCAGCCGTGGCAGACCGAGGAAGTCTGGGAGCGGCTCAAGTCCGGTTTCCGAGAGTACCGGGCAGCCCTGGCAAAGCACGAGGACACCCGGCCGCAGGAGGCCGCGGTGCTGTTTTACGCAGGCTGGCTCGGGCACTACGTGGGCGATGGCTCGCAGCCCCTCCATGTCACCCGCGACTATAACGGGTGGGTCGAGAAGGAGAACCCGCATGGCTACACCACCGACCACCACATCCACGCCGACTTCGAAACCACGTTTGTAGCTTCGGTGATCAAGCCGGCGGACGTGGCATCCCTGGTGCAGCCGCTGCAGCCGATTGGCGACGAATGGACCGACTACCTGGCTTACCTGCGGCACTCAGCCTCGCTCACCGAGCAGACCTACGCGCTTGAGAAAGCAGGCGGCTTCAACGGCATGGGCACGCCGGAGGGCAAGGCTTTTACCGCGCAGAGGCTGGCAGCCGGTGCCGGCATGCTGCGGGACCTGATCTACGCGGCTTGGCAGAAGAGCGCCGAACCCGTACCCGAGTACCACCACGATGCCCCGTCCGGCCCGTCCGGCGCGAAGTCTCCTGCCGGCGGCAACTGATCCGCTGGGCTGCCCGGACACTGGATCGCCAGGGCAACACAACACGGGAGGACAGGAGCTGCCGCGCACAGCGTTGCGGCAGCGCTGTTCCTGGCCGGGTGTGTTGCCGCGAAACGTTCCGTGCTGCTAGTTGCCGCCCCGGCTCCAGAGCGAACCCAGCCCGCCGTCCACGCCGAGCACCTGCCCCGTGATCCAGCTTTGCGCCGGGTCGAGCAGGAACGCGATCGCCGAAGCGATGTCTTCGGGCTTCCCCAGGCGACCCAGCGCATGCATGTTGAGCGAGGCCTTCATCGAGGCTTCGTTGCTCATCAGCCGCGCGGTCAGTGGGGTGTCGGTCAGCCCGGGCGCGACGCAGTTGAACCGCAGCCCTCGCCGGGCGTAGGTGGCAGCCGCAGAGAGCGCAAGGCCCTGCACGCCCGCCTTGGCTGCGGCAATCGCCTCATGGTTCACCAGCCCAATGCGTGCCGCGGCGCTGGACACCAGCACCACCGAGCCCGTGCCGGGGATCGCCTTCACCGCACCACGCATCGCCGCGAACGAGCTCTTGAGATTGTGCGTCAGCACCGAGTCAAACTCGTCATCCGTGGTCACATGCCCGGGCTTCAACAACAGGGAGCCGAAGCAGTTCGCTACGCCGTGCAGTTCACCGAACTGGCGCGCCCCTTCTGCGATCGCTGCTTCAATCGAGGCACTGTTCGTTGCATCGGCAACGGCCTGTGCCGCGCCAAGCTCGCCGGCAAGCTGGCGTAGCTTTTCAGGGTCGCGTCCGGCGATCAGCACCCGGTCGCCGCGGGCGATCAGGGTGCGGCAAAGCGCCGTGCCCACTCCACCGTAGCCGCCAAGAATTACAAAATTTGCCACAGCCTTGCTCCTTCAGTCGTCGGTTTCTTCGGGATCACGGCGGGTTGGATGACGGGAAGCGGCACCTGCGTGCCGGTCGCCCCGGCCGCGTACCTTCGTGGCGTAAACACCACCGAAGCGCTGGCTGCGTGCGGCAGCCAGCACTCAGGAGAAGCCGAGCGGCTCTTCCTCGGCCGTCAGTGAGAGCAGTCCGCGCGTGCGCAGGGTGCTCAGCACCTGTTCCACCGACCAGTCCAGTGAAGAGGTTCCATCCGCCACCAGGTCCGCCCAGCGGGCCGACGGGCGCACAAACTGCTCGGCCATCGGGCGCACCGTGGCACGGTAATGTTCGGCCACCTGCTCCGGGGCACGGCCGCGTTCGCGCACATCGCGCCGCAGTCGTCGTTCGTAGCAGATCTCGTCCGGCGTATCCACGTAGACCGTGAGCGCCGCCAGTGCGCGTACCTCCGGCCAGTGCAGCGCAAAGATGCCGTCAATCAGCAAAACGTGCGGTTCGCAGACCCGCTCCGTCCGGCCACCTACGCGCGTGTGGGTTGCGAAGTCATACGTGGGGCGATCAATGGAGCGGCCTTCGGCGAGCTCCCGCAGGTGCTCAATCAGCAGCTCGTGCTCCAGCTGGTCCGGGTGGTCGAAGTTCTGCCACTGGCGCTCCTTCGCATCCAGGTGGCTCAGGTCGCGATAGTAGTGGTCCAGGTGAAAGTGCGTGCCTTCCAGCTCTCGCGCAATCTCCTCTGCGAGCGTCGTTTTGCCCGAGCCGGAAGCCCCGGCGATCGCGATCAGCAGCGGGCGTTGCGTTTCCCTGGTCTCCGGATACGCCCGGCTCAATCTTCATCCCCGTTATCGAAGCGGTCGAGCGTGTCGAGAGCTTCCTCGTCGCTTCCCGGCGATGGTTCAAACTGCGCCAGCAGGTTGGTTTCGGGCGGCCGCTCCAGGTAGGCGGCGGCACGCGGCACAATGCCGTTCAGCAGGGCAGTAAGCTGCTGCTCGACGCCGCGACCAGTCTCCATCACTTCTTCATGGCTCAGCGGATGGGCGTCCACCCCGGCAGCCATGTTGGTCACGCAGGAGATGCCAAGCACCTCAACCCCTGCCTGCCGCGCCGCGATCGTCTCCAGCGTGGTTGACATCCCCACCAGGTCCGCACCCCACATGCGAAACGCACGAATCTCCGCCGGCGTCTCGAAGGAGGGCCCCAGGACGCTGATGTACACGCCCTCGGAGATGTAGGAGCCATTTGCCGCGGCAGCCGCATGCGCCAGCTGGCGCAACGGGCGCGAGTACGCCTCGCTCATGTCGAAGAAGCGCGGGCGCTCGCCCCGGAGCGGGCCCACCGCCGGGTTCAGCCCCGACAGGTTGATGTGGTCCGAGATCAGCACAAGCTGGCCCTGGCGCAGATCGAGCCGGATTCCGCCCGCCGCATTGGTCAGGATCATGACCTTGACACCGATTGCTGCCAGTACCCGCACGGCAAACACCACTGCATCGGCCGAGTGGCCTTCGTACGCGTGCACGCGGCCCTGCATCACCAGCACCGGCACCCCGTTGAGCTCGCCTGCTACCAGACGCCCGGCATGGCCCACTACGCCGGAAACAGGGAAGTGCGGAATCTCCGCGTAAGGGAGGATGGTTGTGTTGCGCAGCCGTTCGGCAAAGGCGCCCAGGCCCGAGCCCAGAACAATGGCGATGCGGGCGGTGAAGCCGCCCAGTCGTTGAGCTAAGTACGCTGCGGCTTGATCAAGACAATCTGCGTCGGCCACACTGGCCGGGGAGTCTGCTGGCTGGTTCATCGGTAGCCCCAGTCTACCCGCTGTTTCCGTTAGCGAAAGAGCATGCCCACAATCGAAGCCGACATAAGGTTCGCCATGGTGCCGGCCAGCATCGCGCGCAGCCCCAGCCGCGCCAGCTCGTTGCGGCGCGTCGGCGCAAGCGCCCCGATGCCGCCGATCTGAATGCCGATGGAGCTGAGGTTGGCAAAGCCGCACAGCGCAAACGTTGCGATGGTGAACGAACGTGGATCGAGCATGCTCTTCTGCGCGCCCAACAGCGAGTACGCTACCAGTTCGTTGATCACCATGCGGGTGCCCAGCAGGTTGCCCACCAGCGTGGCCGAGTGCCACGGGATGCCGATCAGCCATGCGATCGGCGCGAACACAAAGCCGATCACGGCATCGAGCGAATGCGGAAACCAGTGCGCGTGGTTGTGCGCCCAGCCAAAGCAGCCATTCACCATGGCGATCAGCGCCAGGAACGAGATCAGCATGATGGCCACGTTGAACGCGAGCTGACCGCCATCGATGGTGCCCCGCGCAATCGCAGCGAGCAGGTTTTCGCCCGCGTGGGCTTCGTCCTTGGGCATGTGCACGGTGCCCTCGGTCGCCGGCGTTTCCGTTTCAGGCACCAGCATCTTCGAGATCAGGATGGTGCCCGGCGCCGTCATGATCACGGCAGCCAACAGGTGCTTGGCCTCGATGCCGTACAGGATGTACGCCGCCATAATGCCGCCGGAGACATGCGCCATGCCGCTGGTCATCACGGTCATCAACTCGGAGCGTGTCGCGCCAGGCAGAAAAGGCCGGATGGTGAGCGGCGCCTCGGTCTGCCCCATGAAGACGGAAGCCGCGACATTGAGGCTCTCCGCGCCGGACACGCGCAGGGTGACCTGCATCAGCCGCGCAAAGATCCGGATGACGACCTGCATCACGCCCAGCGCATACAACGCCGAAAACAGGGCCGAGATGAAGATAATGGTCGGCAACACTTGGAAGGCAAAGATGGAGCCGAACGTGGAGTGCTGCTTGCCCAGCTCCCCGAACACAATTGAGGAGCCGGCAAATGCGTAACTCAGCAGCGTGTTGATCGCGGAGCCGGCCGCGGCGATCCCGCGCTGGCCCCACGTCGAGCGCAGCACCACGAAGGCGAAACAGAACTGCAGCCCGATTCCCCAAAACACGGTGCGCCAGCGAATGGCGCGACGATCCGTCGAAAACAACCACGCCAGCAGCAGCATGGTGAGCAGGCCAAGTATCCCGGTGAATCGTCCCAACGCGAGCCCCTTCATGTAACGAGCAAACCCAGCATACCGTCTGCCGTTCGGGCAGCAACCGGCGGGCGGGGACTGGGCACTACGTTGCAGCTACCAGGCATTGTCCCCGCCGCGCTGCGTAGGTCCTAACGCAATGCTGTGATGACTTCTGCAATGAGCGGCGGTGGTTCGCGCCGTTCTGCCTCGATGGTGACGGCGCCCTCAAGCAAACGCGTCGGCTCGGCAAACAGCCGTTCTTCCGCCGCAAACAGCGTGCATACCGGCTTGCCCTGTTCCACGCGCTGTCCCAGCTTCACATGCATGGTGAGCCCGGCATGCGCATCCACCGCGTCGCCAACTTCAACCCGGCCTGCGCCCAGGCGCTGTACCGCCCAGCCAAACGCCGTGGTGTCCAGCCCGTTCAGGAACCCTGTTTCTTTCGCCGCGATCACGAGGCGCGCGCCGGGTGCGTGGTAGCTCGCTGCAGCGTCAAGCACGCTGAGATCGCCACCCTGGGCGGACACAATCGCTCGAAAACTCTGCCACGCCGCGCCACTCTCGAGCAGGCGTTCGGCCTGCCGATAACCCTGCTCGGCATCCGGCGCTCCGCCTCCAAGAAACAGCATCCAGCCCGCCAGCACCAGTGAAAGGTTGCGCAGGTCCTGCGTCATCGGGGAGCGCTCGCCCTGCAGCAGCGCGCAGCACTCGGCCACCTCGATCCAGTTGCCGGCGCTCTCGCCCAGCGGCTGGCTCATGTCCGACAGCACCGCGACCGTCTTGGTGCCTGCCCGCTCGCCGGTCTCCACCATCAGCCGGGCAAGAAAGCGAGCCGCTTCCGGGTCGCGCAGAAAAGCGCCCGAACCGGTCTTCACGTCCAGGATCAGGCCATCGAGCCCGGCGGCCAGCTTCTTGCTCATGATCGACGCGCAGATCAGGTAAGGGCTCTCTACGGTAGCGGTACGATCCCGCAGTGAGTAGAGCGTGCGATCCGCGGGTACCAGCCTGGCGCTCTGCCCGGCCATGCAGGCCCCGGTTGCTGCCAGCACGGTGCGCATCTCGGCGAGCGACAAGCTGGTCCGAAAGCCGGGAATCGTCTCCAGCTTGTCGAGCGTGCCGCCGGTGTGGCCCAGCGCGCGGCCGCTGATCATCGGGTCCAGCAGCCCTGCCGCCGCCGCAATCGGCGCCACGATCAACGAAGTCTTATCGCCCACCCCGCCGGTGGAGTGCTTGTCCACCACCGCGCGTCCCAGGTCCCGCGCGTCAAACGTTTCGCCTGACCAGCGCATCGCCTCGCACAGTTCACCCAGCTCCGCGAGGGTCAGACCCTTGTGGAACACCGCCATGAGCCACGCGGCGAGTTGCGCCTCCGGAATGCTCTCCGCGGCCGCACCCGCGACGAGGAAGTGGATTTCCGCCGCGTCGAGCGGCTCACCGTCTCGCGTCTTCCGGATCAGGTCCACAGCATGCAGCGAGGGCTGCATCAGAGTGCCGCCTCGAACTGGAAAGAGTGCGGCAGCAGGCTGCGGAACGACACGGTCGCAAGCGCGAGGCCGGTCTGGCCTGGAAAAACCACCAGCGCATCCGGCGTGACAAACTCGCTCAGTACCTGGCGACAGGCCCCACACGGCGGACTCGATGCATGGTTAGCGTTGGCCACCGCGATCGCCACGATCCGCGGCGAGGCACCCCGCTCGCTCACCGACCGGAACAGGGCATTGCGCTCGGCGCAGCTCGTCAGTCCAAACGAAGCATTCTCCACGTTGCAGCCGGTGACCACGGCGCCATCGTCGAACAGCAGGGCAGCACCCACGCGGAAACGCGAGTACGGGGCGTAGGCGAGCAGTGCGGCCGCCTGGGCCTGGGCATACAGTTGGGCAAGTTGTGCGGCGTCGTCTGGGTGCATGCTGGCGCTCTTGTGTCTTCGAGGATGTGTCTGGAGGCTACCTGCACCGGCCGGACCGCTGCAAGCCGCCTGCGTGAATCTGCGCGGCGCGGCAGCACCTCCACCTCACCCGGCCGGGGCGCCACTCGCCGGCGATCCAGTGCTGCGCCAACAGCTGCTCCACACTGGTTAAACCAGATGCTGCGCGCTTTCCTCCTCCGGGCATGCGTCGCCCGGCTTCGCGCATCGAATAAGAGCTTGTTTGCGCATTCATGAAGACGACAAAGCCTAAAGACGCCTTACCGAACACGATCACCATTGCCGATGCTCCAGTTGCCGCGCCCACGCCTGCCGAGGAAGCCGAGGCCGCTCTGCGCCTTTTTCATCCCGTCACCGCAGACTGGTTCCGTGCCGTGTTCGAGCGGCCCACCTCGCCCCAGCGGCTCGGCTGGCCGGCTATTGCCCGCGGCGAAAGCACGCTGATCCTGGCGCCGACCGGTACCGGCAAAACGCTGACCGCGTTCCTGTGGTGCCTGGACCGCATCATGCTGTCGAGCGTGCCGCCCGCGGAGACGGCGCCACCGGCCGCCAAGCCGAAGCGCAAGCCGCGCGAGAGTGGCGGCTGCCGCGTCATCTACATCAGCCCGCTCAAGGCGCTGGCCGTGGACGTTGAGCGCAACCTTCGCTCTCCACTTGCCGGCATCGCCAACATGGCGCGTCAGCGCGGCGTCCCGGTGCACCTGCCCGAGATCTCCATCCGCACAGGCGACACCTCGCAGAAGGATCGCGCACGCTTTCGCCGTCACCCCGGCGAAATCCTGATCACCACGCCCGAATCGCTCTACCTGCTGCTCACCTCCGACTCCGCTGCCTCGCTCAAGACGGTCGAAACCGTCATCATCGACGAAATTCACGCGCTGGTGCCGACCAAGCGCGGGGCGCATATGGCGCTTTCGCTCGAGCGCCTCGAAGCGATCACTCGGGAGGCCACGGGCAAGCCGCTGCAGCGCATCGGTCTCTCCGCAACGCAGCGTCCGCTGGAAGAAGTGGCGCACTTTCTCGCCGGCACGCAGCCGCGCGAGGTTCTGGCCGAGCTCCCCTTGCCCCCGGCTGAAGCCGCCGAAGACCTGCGCCAGGAAAGCGAGCGCGAGTGGACCAGCGAGGCAGAGGTAGTTGCCGATGAGTTGGCAGCCCCCCAGGCTGCGCGGCAGCCGTCGCGCGAAACAACACCGGCAGAGATTGCGGAGACTGCGGCCCGCTATCGCCCGGTCACCATCATCAACGCGAGCGAGCCCAAGCGGCTCGAGCTCAAGATCGAAGTACCGGTCGAAGACATGGCCAAGCTCGGCGAGGTGCAGGAGCTGCCAAGCGGTGCCGCCTCGCAGGGGCCGAAGCGCACCTCCATCTGGAGCGCGATCCATCCGCGTTTGCTCGAGATCGTGCGTCAGCGCACCTCCACGCTGATCTTCGTCAACAGCCGGCGCATCGCCGAACGGCTTGCCGGCGCGCTCAACGAGCTTGCCGAAGAGAACATCGCCCGCGCGCATCATGGTTCGCTGGCCGCACCGCAGCGCTCCGAGATCGAAGAGCTGCTCAAGGCCGGCAAGATCAAGGCGCTGGTCGCAACCTCGTCGCTTGAGCTCGGCATCGACATGGGCGCGGTCGACCTCGTGATCCAGATCGAAGCGCCGCCATCCGTCGCGAGCGGCATGCAGCGCATCGGGCGCGCCGGGCACTCGGTTGGCGCGGCAAGCGAAGGCATCATCTTTCCCAAGTACCGCGCCGACCTTGTTGCCTGCGCCGCCGTCACACGCGCCATGCACGACGGGCTGGTGGAGTCCACGCGCTTCCTGCGCAATCCGCTGGACGTGCTCGCGCAGCAGATGGTCGCGATTGTGGCCCAGCCGCCTTCACTCGCTCTTCGCGATGAGGAATCAAAGCGCACGCGCAAGCTCAAGGCCGAGTTCGACGAGGATCGCTCGCCTGGTCTGCACGTGGAAGAGCTGTACGCCATCGTGCGCGCCTGCGCACCCTATGCAGACCTGAGCCGCGGCGCATTTGAAGGCGTGCTTGACCTGCTCGCCGGCCGCTACCCCTCGGACGAGTTCGCGGAGCTCCGTCCACGCGTCACCTGGGATCGCGTCTCGGGCATCGTGACGCCGCGGCAGGGCGCCAAGGGGCTTGCCATTCTCAACGGCGGCACCATCCCGGATCGCGGTCTATATGGCGTGTTTCTCTCCGGCTCCGAGAAGAAGCCGATCCGCGTCGGTGAGCTCGACGAGGAGATGGTCTTTGAGTCACGCACCGGCGACACCTTCATTCTGGGTGCCAGCACGTGGCGCATCGACGAGATCACGCACGACAAGGTGCTGGTTTCACCCGCACCCGGCGAGCCCGGCAAGATGCCGTTCTGGCATGGCGACAATGCGGGACGCCCGCTGGAGTTTGGCCGCCGCATCGGTGCGCTGGTGCGCGAGTTACGCGCGCAGCCGCACAATGTCGCACTCACGCGTCTGGTGCGCGAGCATGACCTCGAACCCAAGGCAGCCGAAAACCTGCTGCGTTACCTCGCCGACCAGGAAATGGCAACCAGCGTGGTGCCAGATGACCGCACCATCGTGATCGAGCGCGTGCGCGACGAGCTCGGCGACTGGCGGGTGTGCGTGCTGACCCCGTTCGGCTCGCGCGTGCACGCGCCCTGGGCGATGGCGGTCACGGGCCGCATCCGTGCCAGCGGCGGCCCCGATGTTGAGGTCATGTGGGCCGATGATGGTTTCGTGCTGCGCTTTCCGGAGTCGGATGTCGCGCCGGACGCGGACATGCTGCTGCTCGATGCGGAGGAAGCCACCGCGCATGTGCTGCGGCAGCTCGGAGCAACCGCTCTGTTTGCCGCAAAGTTCCGCGAGAGCGCCGCGCGTGCATTGCTGCTGCCCCGCAAGCGCGCCACCGGCCGCGCTCCCTTGTGGCAGCAGCGCAAGCGCGCGTACGACCTGCTCGCCGTCGCATCGCGCTATGCTTCGTTTCCCATGCTGCTTGAGGCCTATCGCGAGTGCATGCGCGACGTGTTCGACATGCCCGCATTTCTTGAAACACTGCGTGCCGTCGAGAAGCGGCAGATCCGCGTGCATGTTGCCGACACGCGTACGCCGTCCCCGTTCGCTTCGTCACTGCTGTTCTCCTACGTGGCCAACTACATCTACGACGGCGATGCGCCACTCGCCGAGCGGCGCGCGCAGGCACTCTCCATTGACCAGGAGCAGCTGCGCGAGCTGATGGGCGACGCCGACCTGCGCGAGCTGCTCGATCCGGAAGCGATCGCCGAAGTGGAAGAAACGCTGCAGTCGCTCGGCGAGATGGGCCACGCGCGCTCCATGGACGCCATGCACGACCTGCTGCTGCGGCTCGGCGATCTGACGCGCGAAGAGCTGCGCCGGCGCACCACGTCGGCCGAAGTGTTCGACACGCTCGACCGGCTGCTGCGCGCACGACGCGTGCTGGAGGTACGCGTCGCCGGCGAGAAGCGACTGATCGCGGTGGAAGACGCGGCGCGCTATCGCGACGCGCTCGGCATTCCGCTGCCACCCGGGCTGCCCACTGCGCTGCTCGCTGCCGTGGCCGCGCCTGTGCTCGAGTTGCTGCGACGTTATGCGCGCACCCACGGCCCCTTCACGCTTGCCGAAGCACAAACCCGCTTCGCTCTCGATGCGCAGATCACCGAGGCGACACTGCGCCAGTTACTGCTCGATGGCCGCATCGTCGAAGGCGGCTTCCGACCGGGCGGCATCCACCGCGAGTGGTGCGATGCCGAGGTGCTGCGGCTGATCCGTCGCAAGTCGCTGGCCCGCCTGCGCAAGGAGGTGGAACCGGTCGAGCAGCAGATGCTGGCGCGGCTCGGCACGCACTGGCAGGGCATCCTGCAAAAGCGCTACGGCCTCGACGCGCTGCTCGATACGATCGAGCAGCTCCAGGGCGCGCCGCTGGTGGCTTCGCTGCTCGAAACCTCGATCCTCCCGGCACGCGTGGTTCGCTACATGCCGGGCGATCTCGATACGCTCATCGCCGCGGGCGAAGTAGCCTGGTGCGGCCTGGACGCGCTGGGCGAGCACGATGGGCGTGTCGCCCTGTATCTCGCCGAGATGTTGCCCACCCTGCGCGCTCCGCGCCCTGCCGACGCAGCGCCGCTTTCCGAAAGGGAAGAGCAGCTGGTCGCGCAGCTCGGTCGCAGCGGCGCCATGTTCTTCTCGCAGCTGCACGACGCGGTAGGCGGCGGTTATCCAGGCGAAACGCTCGATGCCCTGTGGTCGCTGGTGTGGCGCGGCATCGTGAGCAACGATACCTTTCACGCATTGCGAGCTTACGTGCAGAAGACCGCGGCCACGACGCGCAACCCCAAGCGACAGCACAACCAGCCAAGCAGCTTCCGCTCGCGGCGCACCACGCCGGCCAGCGCGCAGGGCCGTTGGACCCTGCTGCCGCCGCCTGACCTGCAGGCACACGGCACCGAGTGGAGCCACGCGCTCACACAGCAACTGCTGAACCGCTACGGCGTGCTCACGCGCGAAAGTGTCGCCAGCGAGAATGTGCCCGGCGGCTTCTCTGCTGTGTACGACGTGCTCAAAGCCATGGAGGAGAGTGGCAAGATCCGCCGCGGCTACTTCGTCGCGGGCCTGGGCGCAACGCAGTTCGCGCTCCCGGCTGCGGTGGACCTGCTGCGTTCTTTGCGATCAGGAGCGCAGAACGACGAAGCCGAATTCGTAACCATCGCTGCGACAGATCCTGCAAACCCGTATGGGTCAGTGCTGCGCTGGCCCGCGCCCGAGGAGACAGAGGAGCAGGACGCAAGCGCGGGGCGCACCCTCACGCGCAGCGCAGGCGCTAGTGTAGTCATGCGCAATGGAGAGCTGCTCGCCTACATGCGCCGCGGCAATCCGCACGTGCAGTTCTTTCTGCCGGCGGACGAGCCGGAGCGCTCGCAGGCCGCGCGCGATCTCGCTGCGCACCTGGCAAGCTCAACGCAGCAGGAGATGCGCAGCGGCTCCGAGGCGCAACAGCGCGGCGGGCTATTGCTTGCCACGATCAATGGCCAGCCCACACACCTGCACTGGATGGCCCGCATCCTGCAGGACACCGGCTTCCAGGCTGCGCCGATGGGCTTCAACGTGCGGCGTGTTCTGCCGTCGGTCGCCAGCAGCCCGGCAAGCGGCAGGGGAAACATCTCCGGAGGGGTGCACTAATGCCAGAGGGCGATACCATCTACCGCTCGGCCCGTGCACTCAGCCGGGCGCTCACCGGCAAGGTCGTCACCGCGTTTGAGACAGCGCTCGCGCCACTCGCCAGCGTCGACGACAACACACCAGTCCATGGCCGCACGGTAGAAAACATCGAGGCTAACGGCAAGTGGCTGCTGATTTATTTCTCCGGCGACCTCATCCTCGTCACGCACATGCTCATGAGCGGCTCGTGGCACATCTATCGCGTCGGCGAGCGATGGCGCGTCCCACGTCGCGGCATGCGCTGCGTCATCCGTGTTGAAGACTTCGAAGCCGTAGCATTTAACGTGCCGGTGGCGAAGTTCTTCACCGCGCGCACCCTTGAGCGCAACAGCATGATCCCCAGGCTCGGACCCGACCTGCTCCGCGCCGACTACGACGAGCAGGAAGCACGCAAGCGCATCCTGGCGCGGCCCGACGAAGAGATCGCGAGCGTGCTGCTCAACCAGCAGGTGATTGCCGGCCTCGGCAATGTGTACAAGTGCGAGGTGCCGTTTCTGTGTGGGGTGCACCCGTTTCGCAAAGTCTCCTCGATCACGGAGAAAGAACTCGACGACCTGCTCTACCAGTCGCGTCGACTCATCGGGCTCAACGTGCAGGAAGAATCAGAAGACAAGATCCTGACCTACACCGGCGCTCGCCGCACCACCAACTCATCAAGCCAGGCTGCGCGGCTGTGGGTGTACGGACGGCAAGGGCAGCCCTGCCGCCGCTGCGGGACAGCTGTGCTGATGCGCAAGCAGGGACCTGATGCGCGCTCCACCTACTGGTGCCCGCAGTGCCAGCCGGGCGATGCCCTCGTCCAGGGCTGGGCCATGACCAGCGGGCGTAAGCGCGTGGGCTGCTGATCGCGCGAAAGCGCGGGCAATCAGCAGCTAAGCTTACTCCTGCGGTTGTGGCTGTGGTTGCGGCTGGGCATCCTTGGGTTTGTGCCCGAAGAGCTTGCCGAAGAAGCCCGGCTTCTTTTCCTGCGTAGGCTCCGCCGGCTGCAGTGCAGGCTCGGTCGTCGCGGGGGCTCCCGGCACAGGTGGCTGCTGTTGCGGCTGCGCTGCCTGTGGACCCTGCGGGTTCGCGGTTACTGGCTGCTGCTGTTGCGGATTCTGCGGCTCGTGCCCGATGCCAAACAGCTTCTGGAAGATGTTGCGCTGGTCGTTTCCTGGCGCGTCACAGGTCCCGGTCGGCTGTGTCCCGTCGAGGAATGCGGCCGTGTAGTTGTTGTCCGGGCAGCTTGCATCGGCCAGCAGGTTGGTGGCCTTGTCGAGCCGCACCAGTGAGACTCCGGAGGGCGGCGCGAAGTCGTGCGTGTCGCTGTACTGCGGCAGCGCCACGGCCCGCTTCATGAACTCACCCCAGATCGGCCCGGCCGCATCCGCACCCTGCAGCTTGATATCGGAGTAGTCATCGTTGCCGACCCAGATGATGCAAAGCAGGTTGCTGGTGTAGCCAGCGAACCACGCATCCCGCGAGGTGCCGGTCTTGCCTGCGGCCGGCGCGGAAAAGCCCATCGCGCGCACGCCTGCACCGGTACCATTGCCGCTCAGTACAGCTTGCATCATGTTGGTTGTTAGGTAGGCAACGCGCGGGTCGAGTACGGGGTGGGTCTGCGCGGTAAAGTCCTGCAGCGGGTCGCCATTCGCCGAACGAATCGAAGCCAGCATCCATGGCTTGATGGCCGTGCCATTGTTCGCAAAGACCGTGTACGCACCAGCCATTTCGAGCGGCGTTGCGTCATACGAGCCAAGTGCAACTGCAGGCGTTGCGCGTGCACTTATAATGCCTGCATCTCGCGCCAGCGCTGCCACGTTACCAAAGCCGACCATCTGTCCCAGCGCGATAGTCGCATTGTTCATTGAGCGCTTCAACGCGAACTGTGCCGTGACCTCATCCGTATACTCGCCGTGGAAATTGCGTGGCGTATAGGTCTGCCCGTTGCCGTAGTTAAAGGTCTGCTGCTCGTTCGGCAGCATCATCACTTGTGTAAACACGCCGGTCGTACCATCCGTATTCGCAAGCTCAGTGCCGGCAAGTGACGAGTTAAACGCCGAGGCATACACAAATGGTTTAAAGATAGAGCCGGTCGGCCGGTGCGACGTCGCATGGTTCAACTGCGACTGCCCATAGTTGCGACCGCCCACCAGCGCCAGCACCTGGCCGGTATGCGGATCGAGCGCGATCAGCGCCACCTGCGGGTAAGTGATGGGGGTGCCCGCAGCAGCATCCTTGGCATGTAGGTGATCGACCAGCTCGTCCACGTGCTTCATGCCGGCTTCCACCGCAGCGCTTGCGGCTTCCTGCAGCTGCGGGTCGAGCGAGGTGTAGATGCGCAACCCTTCCTGGTTCCAGTTGCTGTCCCCCAGCTTCGCGGCCACCTGGTCACGCACCAGGTCTACAAAATACGGTGCCTGGTTCTGCTGCACGCTCTGCGAGGCAAGGCGCAGCGGCGACGCCTTCGCTTCTTCGGCCTGTTCCTTTGAGATGGCTCCCGCCTCGACCATCGCGTCCAGCACCACGTTGCGACGCTCCACCGCGCGCACCGGGTGGCGCATCGGGTTCAGGCGGCTGGGGCTTTGGATCATGCCCGCAAGCAGCGCGCACTCCGGCAGGTTGAGCTTGCTCACATCCTTGCCGAAGTAAGTCTGCGCGGCCTCGCCAAAGCCGTTGATCGCAAACGACCCAGCCTGCCCCAGCGGAATCTCGTTGGCGTACATCTGAAAGATCTGCTGCTTGTTGAAGCGGCTTTCCAGGTGCCAGGTAATCATGATCTCGAGCAGCTTGCGCTTGATGTGCTTGGCGGGGCTCAGGAAGAACCCGCGCGCGAGCTGCATCGTGAGCGTGGAGCCGCCTTCGGTCGAGCCGTGGTACCCGTGATGCAGTAGATCAGCACGCGCGGCGCCGACCATGCGAATGTAATCCACGCCGCCGTGGGCAAAGAAGCGCCGGTCCTCGATCGCCGTGACCGCTGGCACAAGGTACTGTGGCAGCTCCTGGTAGGTAACAAGATGGCGCTTGGTCCGGGTTTCGTCGGAGAGCCCGGTGATCAGCAGCGGCTCCAGCGCGTAGCTGGCAAGCTGTTCGCCATTGGTCGCCGTAATCTGCTGGACCTTGCCGCCATCAAACGTAATGGTGGCAGCCTCGGGCGCATGGAAGCTCTGCGGCCCGGGCCGGATCGTGATGCTTTCCTGATTGGCCGAGAACGTGCCCCGCTCTGACTTCGCGCTGTCCGAGTCGTCCGTGTACCCCGCCGTGCGCAACTGTTGCGCTACCACCGCAGCGGTGAGCCGCTGACCGGTGCGCACCTGCCGCGCCGCAGCGTAGATCTGCGCCGTGCTCACAAATAAGGGCTTCTCAAGTCGCTGGTCGACGATCTGGCCGTACTTGTGGAAGTAGTAGCCGAAGACGGCGGCGCCAGCGAGAGCAATGGTTACCACGGCCACCAGCACGACGGCCAGCAGCCGGTGAAGCCCAGGGCGCGAAGCGCCCGTGCGCGGAAGTGCAATTCGAATTGCCAAGCAGCGTACCGCCTTGTCCTCTAACGAGTGTGGCTTGCGGCCCACGCCCGGGGGAAGGCGGAGCAGGGAGTCGCAGAAATCCGTTATGTCCCGATTCGGCAGGACAGCTGTTGGACGCCTTGCCGAACCCGGGAGATAACGCCGCGCCAAAGAAAAACTACAGGGCAGACACGTGTGCGGCGACAGCGTCGAGCGCCACGTCCTGGGTCGTGCCGGTTGCGCGGTCCACCACTTCCACAAACCCGTCCGCAACCTTCTTGCCTACATTGATACGCAGCGGGATGCCCACAAGGTCCGCGTCCTTGAACTTCACCCCGGCACGCTCGTCGCGATCGTCCAGCAGCACATCGAAGCCGGCTGCCTCGAGCTGGTTCGCCAGGTGTTCGCCGGCAGCCAGCAGCGCCTCATCCCGCACATTGGTGATGGTCACCACGACCTCAAAAGGCGCGATGGAGCGGGGCAGCCATGGGCCATTCGGATCGGTGCCGCGGGTAGCCGACTGCTCGATTGCCGCTGTGAGAATACGTTCGATCCCGATGCCGTAGCAGCCCATGATCGGCATCTTTTCCTTGCCGTTCTGGTCGAGCACGCGGGCCCCGAGCGCCTCGGCGTAGCGGTAGCCCAGCTTGAAGATGTGGCCGATCTCGACCGCCTTGCCAATCCTCAGTGGTGCTGCAACTCCCTCGGGAGCGTTGGGCGCATCTTCGCCTTCGTTTGCATTGCGAATATCGGCAAGCGCGGTCCAGTCGAAATCACGGCCCGGGCACACATTGCGGAAGTGGTAATCCAGCTTGTTGGCGCCGCATACCAGGTTGCGTCGACCCTCGAGCGCGCTGTCGACCACGACCAGCAGCCCGGCATCCGTGATTGTCTTGGCGGCAGCAAGGCCCACCGGGCCAAGGTAGCCTGCCGGCCCCTGGAGCCACTGCGCCAGCTCGTCGCCGTTCATGGTGCGCAACTCCACACCCTGCACCGTGCCCAGCAGCTTGGTTTCGTTCACCGAGTGGTCGCCGCGCAGAAAAGCCGCCACCGGCTTCCAGGCAGACTTACCCGCGGCATCGCGCACCTCGGCCATGTAGGCCACGCACTTGATGTCCTGCGCCGGCAGGATGCCGAAGAAGGCAGCCACATCCGCGATCGCAGCCACTCCCGGCGTATGCACAAGCTCGGGCTGGCCATCACCGGTCGGCTGGAGGTCGTCAATAGGCGCGAGGCGCGAGGTCGCCTTTTCGATGTTGGCGGCGTAGCCCGTCTCGACATTGCTCGCGATCAGGTCTTCGCCCGCCTCGGTGTAAACCATGAACTCCTGCGACTGCGAACCGCCCATCGCGCCCGAGTCCGCTTCCACGGCCACAAACTCCAGCCCGCAGCGGGTGAAAATTGCGCAATATGCCGCATCATGCAGGTTATAGGACCGGTCCAGTCCGTCCTGGTCAATATCGAAGGAGTAGGAGTCCTTCATCAGGAACTGGCGCACCCGCAACAGCCCGGCCTTGGGGCGCGGTTCGTCGCGGAACTTGGTCTGGATCTGGTACCAGATCTGCGGCAGCTGCTTGTAGGAGCGCAGTTCCTTGCGCGCGATATCGGTCATCACCTCTTCGTGCGTCATGCCCAGGCAAAGGTCGGCACCCTTGCGATCCTGCAGCCGGAACATGTTCTGGCCCATGGTGGTCCAGCGTCCGCTCTGCTGCCAGAGATCGGCGGGCAGCAGCGCCGGCAGCAGGAACTCCTGGCCGATCCGGTCCATCTCCTCCCGCACGATCGCGGTGATCTTCTGAATGGAGCGCTGGCCAAGAAAGAGGTACGAATAAATGCCGGCGCCTAACTGGCGCACATACCCGGCGCGCAGCAGGAACTTGTGGCTCGCGACTTCAGCGTCGGATGGCGCCTCGCGCAGGGTGGGGATGAAAAGCTTGGACCAGCGATGCATGAAGGAAAGACGCCTTTCTTCCCGTTCGCGGAGCCTGGATGCACTCGGCAGAAACGGGCAGTCTGGACGATTCTAACCGTCTTCGGCGGCATACGCCCCGGCAACAGGCCCAAGCAAAGGCCCACTCGCGGGACTGCGCCGATCCATGTAGCCTCCACGCACCCCGCACGTACCTGCGACCCGCGAACTCTCCGATTGCCGCCGGAACCATGCAGCGGCGTGCGCTTTCGCCAACGAGGCCACCAACACACAGGCCGTAGTCGCGATTTCAAAACCGCAGCCAAGCCTGCTGGCAGCAGCGTTGCCTCCCGGGCGCAACCCAGACGACGACGCTGCCCCCGCGCACCCCGCGTGGGCTCGACCGCCGGCCATCGCGCGGCCAGCCGGAAGCGGTGGCTGGGGCAGAGTGGAACAGCCAGCTTTGGCTTAAGCGTTCACCGACAACTTGCCGATGGACACAGTGTCCGTCCCGCTATCATCCTGGCTCGTGCCCAGCCCGAGATTCGACACAACCTGGCTCTCGGGAAGCCCAAGGTTGGCGGCAATCTGCTGCAGGCTCTGACCCTGGGTCAGCATCTGGCGCATTTGTTCGGTCAAGGTCGGGCGGGGCAGCGCCTCAGCGGGCGAGTCGCCAAAGCTGGTCAGTGACTGAAGAGCAGAGATTCCTGAAACGGACATGTCACACCTCGGGAAACCTAAACTGTCTGCTCCCCTATCGGCACTTTGTCCCAAAAGTTCAGGGCTGGATCTCCGATTTCTTGAAAAAATATGCTGGAGCCCACAACGGCATACCCACCCGGGCCGAAAAGCCCTTAAACCAGCCCCAGACCCCACAACGCATGCAGGTGCACGACGCCGGCGAGCGAGCCATCCGCCTCCTGGACCACCAGAGAGGTGATGCGGTGCTGTTCCATCACGGCCAGGGCACTGGCCGCGAGCTCATCCGCGCCGATCATGTGGGGAGCGCGGTGCATCACGTCTTCGGCCCGCAGTGCCAGAGCATCGCCGCCATGGCCCACCAGCAGCCGCCGCAGGTCACCGTCACTCACCACGCCAGCAACGTTCCCGCTCGCATCCAGCACCACGCACATGCCCAGTCCCTTGCGGGTCATCTCGTCGAGCACCTCGCTCATCGGCGTACGTAAACTGACACTGGGAATGCGCTCGCCCGTGTGCATCAGTGCGCGCACCGACGCCAGCTGCTTACCCAGGCGCCCCCCGGGGTGCAGCCGGGCAAAATCTTCCACGCGAAACCCCTTGCGCAGGGACACAGCGATGGCCAGCGCGTCGCCCAGCGCCAGCATGGTCGTCGTCGAGGCCGTCGGCGCCAGCCCGAGTCCGCAGGCCTCCCCGGCCACGCTGCAGTCCAGGGCGACGTCACTTGCTCGTGCCAGGGTCGATTCAAGATTGCAGCAAAAAGTGATCAGGGCATCGCCCACCCGCTTGATCGTTGCCAGCAGGCGCAGCAGCTCCTCGGTTTCGCCGCTGGCCGAGAGCGCCACCACCACGTCGCCCGGGGCCAGCATGCCGATATCCCCGTGCACGGCTTCAGCCGGGTGCAGAAACAGGGCCGGGCTGCCGGTCGAGGAGAGCGTCGCCGCAATCTTCTGCGCGATGATCCCGCTTTTGCCCATGCCGGTCACGACGACGCGCCCCTGCACGCAGCGCAGCAGCAGGGCGACTGCCTGTTCAAAAGGCGCAGCCATGGCACCATCCAGCCGGTCGGCAAGGGCAGACAGCGCAGCTGCTTCGGTCCGGACGAGCATGGAGGGGGTGCTGGGTGGCATGACAAGCCCCATCAAAGCACTGGTTCCGCCGCCAACGCAACCTCGCGCGCCACTCGGCCTGCCGCAAAGGCTCACCATGCAGAGTCGTGTGACAGCCCCGCAGCGTTCACTGGCATCTTCTACACTAAACAAAGCATTTTGTTGTGCATGCAGCTGATGGCCACCGCGTCTCCAGTCCTGGCGCATGCAGAAGGAGCACTCTTGGCCCGTAAAACGTTGGTCATTCTGATGGTTCTGGTAGCGCTTGGCTTGATTGTCTGGGCAGGAGTCAGCAACTTCCACACCGGGCAGGCACAGAAAGCGGGCACGAACGGCCTGCAAGGGCACGGGCCAGAGATGGTGCTGACGCCGGCCGGCCCCGGCGACGCCGCCGGCACGGCGACGGTGCCGCCCGACAGTGCGGACGCAGCGCTGCCACCAAGCCCCCTGCTGGGCAAACCCGCACCCAACTTTGAACTGATGGACTTAGGCGGCAAAAAGGTCTCGCTCGCCTCCTACAAGGGGCGTCCGGTGCTGATCAACTTCTGGGCGACCTGGTGCGGACCCTGCAAGTACGAGATCCCGTGGCTGGCAGCGTTGCACACGCAGTATGCTCCGCAGGGCTTCGAGATCCTTGGCGTCTCTTCCGACTCGCTCGACCAGGAAGAGCAGAGCAAGGCCGGTGAAGAGAAGGCCGAGATTGCGAAAGCTGCCGACCGGCTGCACATCAACTACCCTGTGCTGATCGGCGGCGACACCATCACGCAGCGTTATGGCGGCATCGACCTGCTGCCGCAGTCGTTCTACGTGGATCGCAACGGCAAGATTGTCGCGGTAATCACCGGGGCCGGCTCCAAGCAGGAAGCAGAAGCCGACATCAAGAAGGCGATCGCCAGTGGTGCCTAGCCTGCGCCTGACGACCGGGCTGGCGGTGGCCGCCCTGCTGCTCGCGTGCTCCTTGGGCGCGCAGGATATGCCCTGGCAGACCCACAAACCGGCCGCCGCTCAGGGCGAGCCGGTGCAGTACGTCTTTCCCGAGCAGGCACAGTTGATAGTCGGCGAGCCGCACGAGGTCGATCTGCACTTCCGCATTCGCGAGGGGCTGCACATCAACTCGCATGTTCCGCGCGACAAGGGTTTCATCCGCACAGAGCTGATCGTTGTGGAGCGGCCCGGCGTCGTGGTTCAGGCCGTGATATTTCCAGAAGGTGCGGAGTTCAGCTCCAAGGCGTTTCCCGGAGAAAAGCTCAGCGTGTACACGGGTGAGGTGGTGCTCCACGCCCGCCTCAAGGCTTCCCGCCCCGGCGAGCAGATGCTCGCGGCGGCACTGCGCTACCAGGCATGCGACGCCGATGCCTGCCTTCCGCCGAAGACCGCACCGGTCGCCCTGGACATCGTGGCACGTTAAGCGCGCCCCCGTGGCCTAGCTCATAGCGACAGGGATCGACGGCGCCGCCAGCAGCCGGTCTACCGTACGCTCGCGCCCCAGCGCGACCATCACGGCAAACAGGCTCGGCGCCACGCCCTGTCCGGTCAGCGCCACGCGTGCCCCGTTGATCAGGATGCCCGCCTTGATGCCGCGCTCCTCTGCCAGCGCGCGCAATGTGGCCTCCGTTGATGCCTCGGTAAACGCGGGCTCCGCCTGCAAACGCTCGCCCAGCGCGACCAGCAGCAGTGGTGTCGCCGGGTCCTTGAGAAACTTAGCAACCGCGGCTGGTTCGAACTCAAACGCATCACTGAAGTACGCGCGGAACACCCCGGCGAAATCCTTGAGTGAGCGCGCCCGCGTCTGCAAGAGGGCAATGGTCGCGAGGATCGAGTCCGGCGCCAGCGTCGGCAAAAATCCCGCCGCGGCCCACTCCGCCTGCACCAGCGGCAGCAACTGCTCCGGCGAGTAGGCGCGGATGTACTCCGTGTTGAACCAGGCCAGCTTGTCGTTGTCGAACACCGAATTGGACTTGCTGATGCCCGCGAGCGAAAACAGGCGAATCAGTTCGTCGGACAGAAAGACCTCGCGCGTCTTGCCATCGGCGCCAGCAGCTGCGTCGGTGCCCGGCGTCCACCCCAGCAGTGCCAGAAAGTTACGGAATGCCTCCGGCACAATGCCGAGGTCCTTGTACGAGATCACGCTGGTGGCTCCATGCCGCTTGGACAGCCGCGTCTTGTCGGGTCCGAGGATCAGTGGCACATGCGCAAACACCGGCAGCGGCGCGCCCAGTGCCTGGTACTGCAGCACCTGCTTGGGCGTGTTGGAAAGGTGATCGGCGCCTCGGATGATGTGGGTTAGCCGCATGTCCACGTCATCGGCCACCACGCTCAGGTGGTACGTCGGTATTCCGTCCGACCGCAGCAGGACAAAGTCTTCCAGCTCGGCGTTGTTGAAAGACACCGTGCCGAACACCGCGTCGTCGAAGCTGGTCGCGCCGCCCTCGGGCACCGCGAACCGGATTGCGGCAGCCTCCCCGGCAGCCTGCCGCGCTGCTGCTGCTGCCGGCGCAAGCGCCCGGCAGCGGCGATCGTACATGGGCGGCCGGCCGGCAGCGGTTGCCTCGGCGCGGCGTGCTTCCAGCTCTTCCTTGGTGCAGAAACACGGGTAGGCGGCCCCGGCAGCGAGCAGTTTGTCGGCCGTGGCGCGGTACAGTGGCAGGCGCTGCGACTGGAAGAACGGCCCCTCATCCCAGTCCATACCCAGCCACTGCATGCCTTCAAGAATGCCTGCAACCATCGCTTCAGACGAGCGCTCGAAGTCGGTGTCCTCGATCCGCAGGATCAGGGTTCCGCCCCAGTGCCGCGCAAACAACCAGTTAAACAGCGCGGTACGGGCGCCCCCGACATGCAGGTAGCCGGTCGGGGAAGGAGCAAAGCGAACACGAGGAGAGGTCAAAGGTGTTTCAGGCATGGCTAACCTGATGCTAGCAAAACCACCTGCGCGGCTCGCGGCCCCTTCGTGGCGGGCGTTCTTTGGCAGGCACGTCCCGAAGGGACCGCAAGCCGCGCAGGCGGTCTATGGTTGCACCGGCACGCCAGACAGGCTCTGCAGGCGACCCACCGGGTACAGCCCCACATGGTTGGCTTTGAACCACGGCGAGTGTTCGTAGAAGAACTTCAACCGCGCCTCCGGGCTTGCGGCGAACTTGGGGTCCAGCTGCAGCTTGCTCTCGAACTCCGCCTTCAAGAGCGGATCATTTGCCAGCATCCTGCGCGCGAGCGGCTCGAGCACGTACGGTTCGCCATACTCCTTCTGTTCAAAGATCGCGTCAAAGAACCCCCACGCCATCGCGGAGTCAGGAGCCGTTGGCTCGAGCCAGCCGATCGCTACCTTGCTGAGTCGCTGGTTGAGCGGCACCACCACGGAGCCGGCGGGGTAGGTGACGGTTTCATTGGAGCTCGTGCAGGTGCCGAAATGCCCGGCCAGCGGTGGCCCGGCTTCTCCGGGGAACAACGGGTGTTTGCCTTCAAACGGCGGCTGCTGCCATTGCATCCCGCCGCACTGGTACTGCTCCACCGTGCCGGTCCATGCGCTGCTGAGGCGCGTCATCGTCACACCGTGCGCCGCGAGCACATCGATCACCTCGCGCCACTGCCGGGGAATCACATACCCCGCCGGCGCCGTGGTCGATACGATCGCCTTGGGTGCGCTCTGGGCTGTGACCTGGAAGGTAGCCGGGTCATGCGAGTACGTCACCATCGGGCCGCCGGAGATTTCGCTCTTGGCCAGCGTGTACTTGTACCCCTTGAACAGAAACGGCGTGGTCGTAAAGCCGTCCCATGCCAGGGCAAGCGGCATCTGCACCTGCTTCGTCCCGACCTGCGCCGCGGCGGCATCGGCCGCGGCATTCAGCGCGATCAACTTGTCGGCGTCCCGGTTCACGATCCGGAACAGCGCAGCCATCACTTCATAGTTGCCGGTCACCCGCGTCTTGTAGTCCTTGAGCATGTGCATCTCCACCAGCATGCCCGGCCGGTTCTCAAGAACCATGGCGCCGCACGAGTACCGTGGCGGGTCCGGGAAGTAAGCCAGCCCCTTGCCCGGATCATTCTCGTCCACCAGTTCCAGGTAGCTCGGCGCAGCCAGGTGGCCCTTCACGCGATCCACGCTGTCCACCAGCTCCGGCGTCACCGTGCCGCTCACATACTGCGCGATGCCCGGGTCCACGTCGGGTCCGTGGTCGATTGCGAAGGTCACGTCGTACTGGTAGTCCGCGCCGTCCGTCACGTGGTTGTCGACGTAGAAGTCGGGCAGCCACCGTTCGAACAAACGCCAGAACGCGCGCGCTTCCGGCGTCTGCGCCTTCATGTAATCGCGATTCAGGTTGAGGTTGGTGCCGTTGCCGCGCCACCCCATCAGCTCGGGCCCGTTCTGGTTAATGCGGTTGTACTTCGACAGGTTGGCAAACCCATCCGCGTTGTAGACCGGGATGAACACGAACACCGCGCGGTCCAGCAGATGGGCCTGCGTCTTGGTGATGACCATGTCCCGCAGCAGCGCCATCGAAGCGTCCTTGCCGTCCATTTCGCCTGCGTGGATGGCGTTCTGTACGAGCACGATGGGCCGCTTCTGCTCGTGCAGCCTGGCCGGGTCGAACACGCCATCCCGCGAGGCCACCACGATGTCGAGCTCGCGGCCTTCCGCTGTTTCGCCGAACGGCTGCACCAGCACCTGTCCAGGTGCTGCGCTCTGCACGCGATGCAGGTACGCCATGGTGGCGTCGTAGTCGGGCGTGGTGCGGTATTCGGCGGCCTCGGCGGGCGTTGCCCAGTCAGACGCAGTCTGCGCGGTCGCGGCAACGGGCAGGGAGCAGAGAGCGGCAACAGCAAGTGTCGGTTGCAGGAACAAGCGGGGCGTGATTCGAAACATGGCGCGAGTGTATCGCGCGCGTTCCGCGCGGCAGGAGGACTTTCTTCGCTGCGCTTTCACGCCGTGGCGGGCAAAGCAAAACGCCTGCCGTGGGCAGGCGCTTGCGGAGGTCCTGTAGCGGCAGCTAGGTGATGTCTTCCGTGTCGAACACCGGCACCACTGTGCGCCGTTTCTGGTCGCCGCGATGCACCTCGTTCACTAGGTCCTTGACCACGTCTTCAAGCTGGCGCTGCGACTCGATCACTGCTGTCATGCTCTTCAACGCCGACGGATCTTCCACCCGCTCCAACAGCACCACCGCGTGCGCCTGCGCAACGTGGTCGAGGCCCAGGCCTTCCGGCGTCTTGGCCTTGATCGAGACCACGTTCGGCAGAATGTCGAGCAGGATCGCGAGGCGTTCACGCATCTCGCCCGCAATCGGCGAGATCTTGGGCTGCGACAGCACCAGCGTCACATCCACGTTCATGATCTGGTAGCCCGCGTGCTGAATCTCCTCCAGCGCAAGGTTCAGAAAGATCGAGGACTCGGCATCCTTCCAGCGCGGATCGCTGGGCGGAAAGAACGTGCCGATGTCACCCGCCGCAACCGCGCCGAGCAGCGCATCGGTGACGGCATGCAGCAGCACATCGCCATCCGAGTGGCCGGCAAGGCCTTCCGGATGATCGATGGCGAGGCCGCCGATCCGCAGCGGCACACCCGCCTTGAACGAATGTGAATCATAGCCCTGGCCTATACGCATGCTCATCGATTCTCTCCCTTGCGCTTGCGCTCGGCCAGGTACCACTCGGCCAATGGCAGGTCGCCTGCCTGTGTGATCTTGAGGTTGCTTGCAGCGCCCGGCACCACCGCAACTGCGATGCCCGCGCGTTCCAGCAGGCTTGCCTCGTCGGTGCCCATGAACCCGTCAGCCTCTGCTTCCAGCATCGCTCGCCGGAGCAGGGCCGCACGCGCGCCCTGGGGTGTCTGCGCCTGCACAATATTCTCGCGTGGAATCGTCGCCGTGATCAGCGCGCCATCAGCCGTGCGCTCCACCTGCTTGATGGTGTCGGTTGCCGGCAGCGCCACGATCGCAGCACCGTACTTCTCAATGGCTGCGATGGTCCGCACGATTGCGCCGGGTTCCACCAGCGGACGCACCGCGTCATGCACCAGCACGACATCGTCCGGCTCGCATGGAATCGCGGCAAGCGCCCGCGCCACACTCTCCTGGCGCGAGTCGCCGCCTTCGACGATGTGGATCGGCAGCTCTGCGGGCAGCAACGCCGCGTAACTCGCGAGCATCGCCGTGAGGCGTTCCCGCTCGCCCGCGCGCACGGCGATCCATATCGAGTGAAGCGCCGGGGTTGCGGCAAAGGCAAGCAGTGTCTGGATCAGAATGGGGTTGCCGCCGAGCAGCAGGAACTGCTTGGGAGCAGCGCCCGCCGCTCCCTGCATCCGAGTTCCTAATCCCGCTGCGGGAATAATTGCGTACACGGCTCTCATCAACGACCAAGTATATCGTGCACCTGCAAAGGTTGGTCCGGCCGCATGTTGGAGCGGGTCAGTCCGCGTAGGGGAGAAAGCAGCGGCGATACACTGGGCTTGCCCAGCCATCATCCCGAGTCGGAGAGTCCCTACCTACATGCGACGCAGTCGATCGAAGCTCCCATGGCCCATCATTCCTGGCATTGCCGCCTGCCTGCTCGGCAGCACACTCGGTGCACTGGCTGCGCCGAAGCCTGCGGCAACACTGGCTGCCACGCCCCCGCTTGGCTGGAACAGTTGGGACTCGTACGGGCTCACCATCAACGCGGATGAGTGGAAGCGCAACGTCGACTGGTTCCACGACCACCTGCAGCCCGCGGGCTGGACGTACGTCGTGGTCGACGAAGGCTGGTACCTGCAGCACCCTGAGAACGCGGGCGGCAAGCTCGACCAGGGCTACACCATGGATGCGAACGGTCGCTATATTCCCGCCGACTCCCGCTTTCCGGATGGCCTCTCCGCCCTCGCCTCCTATGCGCACTCGCTCGGGTTGCAGTTCGGCATCCACATCATCCGCGGCATCCCCAAGGACGCCGTGACCCGCAACCTGCCGATCGCCGACAGCACTACGCATGCTGCCGATGCGGCCGACACCACTGACACCTGCCGCTGGAACCCCGACAACTACGGCATCAAGGAGAGCGCCGCCGGCCAGGCCTACTACGACTCGCTGCTCGCCCTGTACGCTGGCTGGGGCATCGACTTCCTCAAGGTCGACTGCATCGCCAAGCCCTACGACGCGCACGAGATTCACATGATCAGCGCAGCCATCGCCAAGACCGGCCGCCCCATCGTGCTGAGCCTTTCCCCTGGTCCTACCCCCCTGGCCAACGCGGCCGATGCGCAGAAGTACGCGCAGATGTGGCGCATCTCCGACGACGTGTGGGATATCTGGAGCGATCCGGCGATCCCCGAAGGCGGCTTTCCGCAGACCGTGCGTCGCCAGTTCACCAACCTTGCCAACTGGATGCAGTACCAGCAGCCGGGCCGGTGGCCCGACGCGGACATGCTACCCATCGGTTACCTCGGGCCCCGCCCCGGCTGGGGCCTCCCACGTAATTCCCGCCTGAGTTACGACGAAACGCGCACGCTCCTGACGCTGTGGTCGATTGCGCGCTCCCCCATGATCCTGGGCGCCAACCTGCTGCAGCTCGACTCCTTCACGGAAAACCTGCTCACCAACCGCGACATGATCGAGGCCGATCAGCATTCCAGCAACAACAAGGAGTTGCTGGTAGACGGCAACCTGGTCGTATGGTCTGCCGACGCGCCGAAGTCAGCGGAAGCCAAAAAAGGCCGCTACTACGCTGTCTTCAACCTCGGCAACACCCCGGCCACCTTCCAGTACACGTGGAAGCAGCTCAGCTATGGGGGTGGAGAGCATCGGGTGCGCGACCTGTGGATGTCCCAGGATGTCGGCCGCGCTACTCAGATCCAGGGCAGCCTGCCCGCGCACGGTTCCGCGTTCTTCCGGATCGAGTGATTGCAGGTGGCGCAGTGCAGACCACGTCCGTCGGCTGTCCGGCGCCCAGAAATGGGCCCGCGCTTGCCAGTCGGGGTTACCGGAGTCACTTAAATTTTACTTACTATCAGCCAAATACATCAGTTACGACGGTTTTAGGCCACATCTCGCCGGAACTGGTGACTGTGCGTGGCGGAAGTGCTTATACTAGGCCCAACGACGGAGGCGACGTCAGCACTCTTCCATAGCTTCACCATCAAACAATGGTCTCGAGCTATAACTCGTGGCCTGTCACCCAATCCGCACTGGCTCCCCCACATACCGTCCGCCTCCATGGGCCCGCTGGAAAGCGGGCCCTCTCCACGTTTGGAGACTCACGTGCTGCGTCGCCAGCTGCCGAGTACAAGGCGACGGCACCGTGGACAATCTGCAGCACCGACAGAGCAGAAGGCCCCCCGCCATAAGGCGTAGCCTGGAGAATCCTATCGCTCGGCGGCACAGGGTCGGACTGTGGAGGGAACCTAGACCTCGCGCACAGGAATGCCCAGCGCGCGCATCTTGCGATACAGGTGGCTGCGCTCCAGTCCCAGGGCTTCCGCTGCCCGGCTCATGTTGCCCAGGCACTCGTCGATCTTCTTCAGGATAAAGTCGCGCTCGTAGGCTTCGCGCGCCTGCTGCAGCGAGGCAAACTCCTCGGTGGCGCCGGCCGGCCGCGCCGGGGTGCGCAGCATCAGCGCCGGCAGGTGCTTGCGCTCGATCCGCTGCGCCTGCGGGTTCAGGATCAGCATGCGCTCCACGATGTTCTTCAACTCGCGCACGTTCCCGGGCCAGTTGTAGCCCTTCATTACTTCCAGCGCGTCCCCGGCGATTTCCACGTGGGGCCTTCCGTACTCGCGCCCCAGCTCCTGCAGAAAGCCGCTCACCAGGGGTGGAATGTCCTCGCGTCGCTCGCGCAGCGGCGGCACGAAGAACGGGATCACGTTCAGCCGATAGAACAGGTCCTCGCGAAAGTTGCCGTGCGCAATCTCTTCTTCGAGGTTCTTATTGGTGGTCGCGATCACGCGCACATCCACATGCAGCGGCTCGCGGCCGCCCAGCGGCGTAAAGCTCTGCTCATCGAGCGCGCGCAGCACCTTGGCCTGTGTTTTCAGGCTCATGTCGCCCACTTCGTCAAGCAGCAGGGTGCCGCCGTCGGCGCGTTCAAACGTGCCGCGCTTCTCCGGCGGCGCGCCGGCCACTGCACCATTGCGGTGCCCGAACAGCTCACTCTCGATAAAGTCCTCGGGAATCGCGGCGCATTTCAGCTCCAGGAAGATTCGCTCCGAGCGCAGGCTTTCGGCGTGCATGGCGCGCGCGATCAGCTCCTTACCCACGCCCGACTCGCCATAGATCAGCACGCGTCCATTGGTTGGCGCCATCAGGCGGATCTGCTGGCGCAACGCCTTCGCCGAGATGCTGTTGCCGCTCACCGATGTGCCCCCGGCGAGTTGCTGCTTGAGTTCGCGGTTGTCCGCGCGCAGCTGGCGCTTGTCCACCGCGTTCTTGATCGTGATCAGCGTGCGTTCAATCGAGAGCGGCTTTTCCAGGAAGTCGAAGGCGCCAAGCTTGGTCGCGCGCACCGCGGTTTCGATCGTGCCGTGCCCCGAGATCATGATCACCTCGGGCTTGCCTTCCGAGGGAAAGGTGCTGATCTCGTCCAGGGCATCGAGCCCGTCGCGGTCGGGCATCCATACGTCCAGCAGCAGCACGTCGTAGTGTGCGTCGCGCAGCAGCACCATCGCTTCGGCCACCGTGCCCGTGGAGGCGACCGCGTAGCCCTCTTCCTCGAGAATTTCAGACAGCGAGGTTCGGATCGTGGTCTCGTCGTCGGCGATGAGGATGTGGGTCATGCGGGTATGTTCTCTGCTTCCGGTTCGGCCACGCGCGCCAGCGGCAGTTCAATCACAAAACAGGCACCGGCAGAGCCGCGCTGCTCCGCGCGTATGTTGCCGTGGTGGTCCTGCACAATCTTGGCGGCGATGGAGAGTCCCAGCCCGGTGCCACGCTGCTTGGTGGAGAAGTAGGGAAGAAACAGCCGCTCGCGCACCTCGCGGCTCAGGCCCGGGCCTGTATCGGCGACGATCAGCTCCGCCATGCCCGTGCGCTCGCTCAGCGAGGTCTCGATGCGCAGCATGCGATGGAAGCTTCCGTTCATCGCCTCGGCGGCGTTGTCGATCAGGTTGGCGAGTGCGCGCTTCAGCGCTTCCGCGTCTGCCATCACTAGCGGCAGCGCGGGCGCGAACTTCGTCTGGATCTCGATTCCGTCCAGCCGCCCATGGAACAGCAGCAGCGCATTTTCGGCAATCTCGTTCAATGAGGCCGCGCAGGGCTGCGCCACGGGAAACTCGGCCAGCGAGCCGAACTGGTCGACCAGCAGCCGCATACTCTCCACCGACGACAGGATCACCTCGCTGCACTTGCGAATGATCGTCCACGACTCCGGCTGCTTCCTGTCAATGTGTCGCTGGATCCGTTCTGCCGAGAGTGCGATGGGCGTCAGCGGGTTCTTGATCTCGTGCGCTACCCGCTGCGCTACTTCTTTCCACGCCACCTGCCGCTGCGCCTGCAGGACGTCGGAAACATCATCGACCACCACGATGGAGCCGCGGCGTTGCTGGCCTGTCTGGTCGCGCCCGAGATTGAGCACCGCAATAGTGACGGACAGGCTGAGCGCTTCGCCCGCTTTCAGGTTGCTCGGGCCTCCATGCGCGGCAGCGCTGCTGGCGGGTAGCTCCAGCTCCACACCTGCGACGCCCATGCGCTGCGCGCGCCGCTCCAGCCGCAGCACCTCGTCCAGGATGGCGGCCGGCAGCAGGTCTTCGAGCCGGATGCCGGCCGGCACAGGCTGGTCCGGCTCGCGTGCCAGCAGCGTGGCGCCCGCTGGCAGGGACGCGGTCAGCAGGTCCAGGAAGGCGCGGTTCACCTGCAGCACCGACCGCTCACCGTCCAGCACCACCACGCCGCTGGGGATGGTTTCGAGGATCAGCTCCAGTTCGTGCTGGCGCGCCTTGAGGTTGCGATTCGCCTCCTCGATGCGGGCCGCCGAGCTATCGGCGATCATCCTGCTTTCTTCAAGATCGGTCGCCATCTGGTTGAACGAGGCGATCAGCTCGCTCAACTCCTCGGTCGCGCGCGAGTCGATGCGCTGTCGGTAGTCGCCATCCGCGATCGCATCCATGGCATCGGCCAGCGCTTCAACCGGCCGCGTGATCTGCTTGGACAGGAACAGCGCAAGCCAGCTCGACGCGAAAAAGGTGAGCGTGGTCACCAGCGTAAGCAGCAGCAGAAAAGTGCTGCGTACCGCGCGCCGCTGCCGGTACACCGCCCAGTACTCCTGTGCTCCGGCCGCGATATTGTCCACGGTCGCGCCCAGGCCGGTAGGCAGCGGGAGCGCCACGACAATCACGCCGCCATCGTCGAACGAGGCTGCACCCAGCGCAAAGGCGTCCGCCTCCTCCAGCGACAGGATCGGACCGTCAGGGCTTTCCGCGCCGCGCAGCGCCATGCTGCTGAACGCCTGCTGCGCGGGCGAAAGTGTCGAGAGGTCGAACTTGGCTGCTGCCGGTTCTGCGCTGCCCGGGTGCGCGCTCTGCAGAGCACGCCGCGCAGGCAGTGCCCGGCCTACCGTGGGGGTGGGGCTGCTGCCCGTGGCATTGTCCGCACTGCTCAATGCAACGTCGGGCCAGGTATGCAGCGCGGCATGGGCCACGGCGGTCGGCACCTGGTAGCTCGCCACGGCCACACCATCCCGGTACACCAGCACAAAGCCGCCCTCGAGCGTGATGCGATGCCTGCGCATCTCGGTTGCGAGTTCATCGCGGTCTGCCGTGTCATATCCCTTGAGAAAGCCCGGGGCGCGTGCAATCGATTCCGCCTCGGCGCGCGCGTTGCCGCTCACGTAATGGGCAAGCTGCAGTGCGAGCTGCAGCGACTGGTCTCGCAGGTGCGAAACCGGTTGCGAAAACCACCGGTCCAGCGAGCGGTTCATCAGCAGGAACGAAAAAAGCGCCATGAAGACGATGGGTGCGAACGAGAGCAGCAGGGCGCCGAGCAGCATGCGCGAGCGCAGTCGTGAGCCCAGCACCCTGGACCGGCCATCGCCATACATCTTGAGGATGTTGCGCGCCAGCAGAACAATCAGCAGCAGCAGCAACAGAAACAACACCACCGTGATGCCGGTGAACAGGAACAGTGCCAGCGGGCTGCCGTGCGACGGGGGCACCAGGTTGAACGCATTGAAGCCACTCATCGCCAGCAGTAAAACAAGCAGCGCGCCACCCAGCAGCGAAAGGCTGAGCTGTCGTTTGGATCGCGCTTGCCTCTGCGTCTCTGGCGTCATCGCGACGCACGCCTCCCGGGTGTGCTTTGCGTATCCAGAGTAGCAGCGGCCCGGCGTGGTGACTACGCATGATCCGCGATGAGATCCGTGTGGGCGCTCGTTATATCTCGCTCATTTTGCTGCGTCTTAGGGAAACTTGACCTGCCGGTGCCGCATCACAACGGTGCCATGAAAAACTCTCGCTTCGCTCACGCAACCGTTCCCCTCGCCTTCGCAGCCCTGTTGCTGGCCGGATGCAGTAAACAGGCTCCGCAGCAGGCGACTCAGTCCAACCCGCAACAGTATCCGCAGCAGGGCCAACCCGCCCAAGTGGCCCCCAATGCGCCGGCGCAGCAGGCGATCAATCCCGGAAACTCCGCAGCGACGACGCAGGCCATGCCGCCCGCACCGCCCCCGGAAACAGGAAGTGCCGCCTCCGGGCCGGCTGCTCCGGTTGCCAGCGCACCGCCGCAGCCCGTCTCCTATACCATCCCGGCCGGCACGCGGATCGTGGTGACGACGCATGAAACCATCGACACCAAGACCGCGCAGCCGGGCCAGAGCTTCTCCGCAACCGTGGCGCTGCCGATCACGGTGCGTGGCGCAACGCTGGTGCGCAGCGGTTCCGAGGCGAGCGGCACCGTGATCGACTCGAAGTCACCCGGCCGCTTCAAGGGTGCGGGCACGCTTGCGATTCGCCTGGATAGCCTTCGGATCGGCGGTCGCAGCTACCCCGTCTCGACCAGCGCTTACGTGCAGTCGGTCAAGGGCAAGGGCAAGCGGACGGCCGTGATGGCAGGTGGTGGTACCGGTGTCGGCGCACTCATCGGTGGCCTCGCCGGCGGCGGCAAGGGCGCCCTGATCGGCGGACTGGTGGGCGCGGGCGGCGGCACGGCCGGCGCTGCCTTTACCGGCAACAAGGACCTCGACATTCCCGCGGAGTCGCGCGTTTCGTTCAGCCTGCGTCGCTCGATCACTGTGTCTCGCTGAACCTGCGTGGGTCCGGGAGCCCGGGATTCAACGCACACTGTTGATCCATAACAACGCACGCAAAGAGGGGAGTGCCCAGGGCACTCCCCTCTTTGCGTGCTCACCCCGCGTGAGCGAACCGCTACTGCAGCAGCGAGTGAATCGGCTTCCACTGCTTGCCCTGCGACACGGCCACCGGCTCGCAACACAGCACACCCTCGTGCGTGTTGACGCCTTCGGCCAGCCCACTGTCGGCCAGCAGTGCTGCCTTCACGCCCTGCGCCAGGCGCTGTACGTAGGGGAAGGTCGCGTTGGTCAGGCCCAGCGTCGAGGTGTTCGGTACCGAAGCCGGCATGTTGGTGACGCAGTAGTGCACCACGCCGTCCACCTCGTAGGAGGGATCGCTGTGCGTGGTGGGCCGTGCCGTTTCAAAGCAGCCGCCCTGATCGATGGCAACGTCGACCATCACCGCGCCCCGCTTCATGCCGCGCACCATCTCGGCCGTCACAATCTTGGGAGCAGCCGCGCCCGGAATCAGCACGCCGCCGATCACGAGGTCCGCGGCGCGCACGGCTTCGGTCACGTTGTGCAGGTTCGAGGCCAGCGTAAACACGCGGCCGCCGAAGATGTCGTCGAGCTCGCGCAGGCGGTGCAGGTTGCGATCCACGATCGTGACCTTGGCGCCCATGCCCAGCGCAATCTTGGCAGCGTTGGTGCCGACGATGCCGCCGCCGATAATGCACACGTCCGCCGGCGGTACGCCGGGGATGCCGCCCAGCAGCAGGCCGCGTCCACCGTTGCTCTTTTCAAGATAAGCAGCGCCGACCTGCACGCTCAGGCGTCCTGCGACCTCGGACATCGGTGTCAGCAGCGGC
Source organism: Acidipila sp. EB88 (assembly GCF_003858395.1). Taxonomy (GTDB): domain Bacteria; phylum Acidobacteriota; class Terriglobia; order Terriglobales; family Acidobacteriaceae; genus EB88. The sequence continues at coordinate 2,519,007 of NZ_QWEV01000005.1, forward strand.
AGCGTGCCGAGTGAGTCCGTGATGGTCTCGTAGGCGATGCCGGTGACCTGGCGCTCCATCAGCTTCTCGGTCAGTGCCGGCAGCGGGGCGAGGTGCAGATAGGTGAACAGCGTAAGACCAGGGCGGAAGTGCACGTACTCCTTCTCGACCGGCTCCTTGACCTTGACCACCATGTCGGCGTGCGCCCAGACGTGGCCGGCCTCGCCGACGATCTCGGCGCCTGCTGCCTGGTAATCATCATCCGAGAAGGCGGAAAGCTCGCCGGCATGCTGCTCGATCAGCACCGAGTGGCCTGCGGCTTTCAGTTCCTTTGCGCCGGCCGGGGTGAGCGCAACGCGTGTTTCATGGTCTTTCACTTCTTTGGGTACGCCGATAATCATCAGTCAGAGGTCCTCTCTGAAAATCATAGCGTGCCGCTCTGCCTCGTTCCTGCGAACGGACCGGAGCGCGCCCGCCGGGTCTCGAGGTGACTATCGTGGCTCAACTGCAGCGCCGGTGGCGGCTCTTCGCCGGTTGGGCACAGCATAGGCGCTACAATTGAGGTGACTTCAAGGGGAAAAACTTACCCGCTCCATGCCAGCCAACGGTTTCCACTCGCGTTCGTCGCGATCGCACGGTATGCGGTCGCTGTTCAGTGTCTTCTCAAGCGATCTCGCGATTGACTTAGGCACAGCCAACACCCTGGTCTATGCCCGGGGCAAGGGCATCGTCGTCAATGAGCCCTCGATCGTTGCAATTAACAAGAACACGGGCGAAGTCGAAGCAGTCGGCAAAGAGGCCAAGGAGATGCTTGGCCGCACGCCGGGCAATATCGTCGCTATTCGGCCCATGAAGGACGGCGTCATCGCCGACTTCAAGATCACCGAGAAGATGCTCAACTACTTCATCCAGAAGGCGCACAACCGCAAAATGATGGTGCACCCGCGCATCGTTATCGGCGTGCCTTCCGAGATCACGCAGGTAGAAAAGCGCGCCGTGGAAGACTCGGCCTACCGTGCCAAGGCGAGCGAAGTGTTCCTGGTGGAACAGGCCATGGTCGCTGCGATCGGCGCCGGCCTGCCAATCACCGAGCCGCAGGGCAACATGGTCGTTGACATTGGCGGCGGCACCACCGACATTGCCGTCATCTCGCTGTCGGGCATCGTGTATTCGCGCTCCGTTCGCATGGCAGGGAACCAGATGGACGAGTCCATCATGAACTACCTGAAGCGGAAATATAACCTGCTCATCGGCGAGCGCACCGCCGAGCAGATCAAGATCGAGATCGGCTCGGCCTATCCGCTCGACAAGCCGCTGATGATGGAGATCAAGGGACGCAATCTCATTGAAGGCGTGCCCAAGACCATCACGATTGAAGATTCGGAGATCCGCGAAGCACTGGCCGAGTCCATCTCGACCATCATGAATGCGATCCGCGTCGCACTCGAACGGACGCCTCCCGAACTCTCTGCCGACATCAGCGACCGTGGCATCGTGCTGACCGGTGGCGGCGCGCTGATCAAGAACCTCGACAAGCGCATTCGCGAAGAAACGGGTCTGCCTGTTTCGGTTGCCGACGATCCGCTTGCGTCTGTGGTGCTGGGTACTGGAAAAATGCTGTCTGATTTTCGTTTGCTGCGCAAGATCAAGATCGACTAGAACCGAGGAGTGCCAGGAGGCGGCGTAACCCGCTGCCTCCAACCCCGCTATGGAATCCTTCTTCGGCCGGTACAAGAATCCCCTGGTACTTGCGCTCATCCTGGTGGCGCAGTTTGCGCTGCTCGCGGTGCAGATCAAGCCGCGCCTCCCGGGCGCCGCCCTTGCTGACCAGACCGGCGTGAAGGTGCTGCGGATGGGCGTCACCACCGTGGTCGCTCCTCCTGAAAAAGTCCTCCACCAGAGCGGTTTGGGCGTACGCGGGATCTGGTCCAGTTACATCAGTCTCATCAACGTCAAGCAGCAGAACGAGCAGTTGCTCGCCGAAAACCAGCGGCTCCAGCTGGAGCAGGCCGCGCTTGCCGAAGATGCGCGCCAAGGGCAGCGCCTGCAGGAGCTGCTCGCCTTCAAGCAGCACTACGTGGACTCCACCGTGCCTGCCCAGGTGGTAGGCACCGGCGGTTCCGACCACAACCGCGTCGTGTACATCGACAAGGGTTCCGACGACGGCATCGCGGCGGAGATGCCGGTGATTACCCCGGACGGCATCGTCGGCAAGGTCACGGACGTGACCCCGCACACGAGCCAGGTCCTTGAGATCTCGGACCCCACCAGCGCCGCCGGCGTCCTGCTCGAAGAAACCCGCACCCGCGGTATCCTGCGCGGCGACACCGTGGGCCATCCCGAGATCGTGAACCTGATGCCGGACGACCGCATCAAGCCCGGGCAGCTGGTGCTGACCTCGGGCGGCGACCAGATCTTTCCCCGCGGACTGCCGGTCGGCGTGGTCGACAAGGTCGTACCCGACGTGGAGAATCAGCCGCTGGTGAACGTGGTGCTGAAGCCCGCGGCGAACCTGGGCCGGCTTGAAGAAGTCCTGGTTGTCACAGGTACGGGCAGCGTTCCTTCCGGCCAGATGCGGCGCGACCTTGCCCGGAGCGAAGGCACCGCCTCTGCCGTCAAGGCCGCGGCCGTCGCCAAGGCAGAAGCCGCAGCCAAGGCCGAGGCGGCGCTGGAAGCACAGCGCGCGTCCGACATCCTGGCGCAGCGGCTCCCCAGTGCTTCCAACGTTGAGAACCCGGATGCTCCCGATGCCACTCCGGGATCGTCGCCCGCAACCGCCGACTCGGACGCCGCCCCGCTGCACCCGCCGACCGCCCTGCACTCCGATCACTATTCGCCAGGCACCGCCCCGGCCGCTGCCAACCTGACCCCTGGCCAGCGCCTTGCGCCCTATGCGGAAGGTGTGCCCAACACCGAGCGGGCTGTGAAGTCGCCGGATGACCCGGCTGCTGCGTTGCCCAACCCCTCGGTCTCGCCCGCGTTCCGTGCCGCGCACGATGCGGCGATGGCTGCGCGCCCCCATCCGAAGCCGGCGCCTGTCGCCAGTGCGCCCGCCACCATTGCCCCCGCGACCGCGACAGCATCGCCGGCGGCCGCTGGCGCCAAGCCCGCGACTGGCACCCCTGGCGCGGCAACGGTTGCCAGCGCCGACGGTACGGTCATGCGACCCGTGATCCGGCGTGTTCCGATCCTGAACGCTGATGGCACACCCATGCTCAACGCGGATGGCACGCCCTCCGTACGCCGGGTGCCCGTGCTCAACCCGGACGGCACCCCGGTCATGCACCGCGTACCCGTTACCCCACCTGCCGTGAATGCAGCCGGGTCTCCGGTTCCGCATGCAACCACAACCGTTGCGCCCGCGACAGGTGCGCCGGTCGCGCATCGCGCGGCACCGGCACTGAACGCCGATGGCACCCCGGCAATCCATCGCACCGCGCCGGCACTGAACGCTGATGGCACCCCGGTGGTCCATCGCACCGCACCGGCACTGAACGCCGATGGCACCCCGGTGGTCCATCGCACCGCACCGGCACTGAACGCCGATGGCACCCCGGTGGTCCATCGCACCGCACCGGCTGTGAACGCAGACGGCACGCCGGTGATTCATCGCACTGCGCCGTCCACTCCCGCAACTGGCGTCCAGGCTGCTCCTCGCACGACGCCGGCCGCCGGAGCATCCACCACCCGTCCGGCCGGGCAGGGAAGCGTCGCCACGCAGGTCATCCAGGATGGGCCGATCGCGGGACGTACCCCGCGGCCATCTGCCACCACCGCCCCGGCAAAACCTGGTGCTGCGCCGCAAACGGCAACGCCGCGTCGCCGCACGCCCGTGCTGGTTCCCGATGACGGAAGCCGTCCACCGGCACGCGCGCCCCAGCCCGCGGCAACGCAACCCGCTCCCCAAGGACAGCAATAATGGCGCTGCTTGCGGCCTCACGCCGCGAAACCGAAGCCCCTACCCTGCCTGTGTGGCTGGTGCTGATTGCTCCCGTGCTCGCAATCGGCATCGACTCGTTCCTGCCGATCCACTTTTCGCCGGCTGCTTTTCTCGACCTGCCGCTGCTGCTGGTGATCTACTTCGCCATCGCCAAGCGTAGCCCGGTCGTAGGCGCGATTTCGGGCGCCGTCATCGGCATCCTGCAGGACGCGCTTACCCGCGAACCGCTCGGGTCATGGGCGTCACCAAGACGGTGATCGGCTACATTGCGGGTCTGCTCGGCAACCGGATCGATACGGAAAACCATGGCGCGCGGGTGCTGTTCGTGTTTGCCCTGTCGCTTCTGCACAGCGGCCTTTACTGGGTCTTGGTGGGGCGCCTGATGGCGCAGCCGGTTGGCTGGGATTGGCTCCACGAGGTACTGCGGGCCGGCATCAACGCGATCGTGGGCGTGCTGCTGTTTGCCGTGCTCGACCTCACCCAGGGCGAGGCCAGCTAGCGCGTATCGTGGGGCGGGCGCAGGCCTTTCATCTACCGGACCGCTGCGCCGATCAACGGCTATTCCGGCCTTTACCAAAGAGACGCCCGCCCGCAGATGCGGGCGGGTGGCGGCTACAACCGCCGGCAGAAACCAGATATTCTGAAGCAAAGACGAACAGCCAAAACTGCTTCCGTAGCACGAAAGCAATGCCGGGATCGGAATTGGAAAAGCTCCTCGGCATTGGGCGTTTGTGCCCGTTAATTGATACCGCGATACCCCAGGTGCACCGGAATGCTGAACCGCGAACAAGAGATCCCCGCCGCTAAACTCTCCGTTGTGCAGTATGTTGTGCTCGCCGTCCTGCTGGTCCTGATCGCAGGCCTCTGGCGCCTGCAGATCGTCGGCAAGGACAATTACCGGGCGCTGGCGCAGGCGAACCGCGTCCGCAAGGTGCCGATCCTCGCCCCGCGCGGACGCCTGCTCGATCGCGAAGGCCGCCTGATCGTCGACAACTATCCTTCGGTTTCCGCCTTCCTGGTGCACGAGCAGGGCCGTGACCTCGATGCGGACCTGCCCGTGATCGCCCGCGGTCTCAACATGGGCATCGACCAGATCCAGGCAGCGATCAAGAAGTACGGCATCTCGGCGAAGTACCAGCCGATCCCGCTCAAGCAGGACATCACGCCCGATGAACAGGAGTTCATCGAGGCTCACCGCGACGCGCTGCCCGAGCTCGAGCTCATCAACGAACAGCGTCGCCTTTACCCGCGCGATGGCTTTGCCGCTCACCTGATCGGCTATGTTGGCGAAGTTTCGGAAGACATGCTGCAGCAGTCGCAGTACGCCTACTACGAGCCCGGTGACGTGGTCGGCCGCTCTGGTGTGGAGGAGACCTATGACCAGCTGCTGCGCGGCACCGATGGCTCGCATGACGTGCTGGTGGACTCGCACGGGCGTGAAGTCGGCGTGCTCGGCAACGAGCCTGCCGTTCCCGGCAAGGACCTCAAGCTCTCCGTGGACCTCGACATCCAGCGCGCCGCTGAAAACGCCATGGGCGACCGCAATGGCGCCATGATCGCCATGGACCCCCACACCGGCGAGATCCTCGCCATGGTTTCGCGCCCGGTCTTCGATCCCAATCGTTTCGCGGTCCGCATCGGCCGCGACGACTGGAACAAGCTGATGACCGACCCGAATCACCCGCTGCTCAACAAGGCCATCCAGGCGCAGCTCGCCCCCGGGTCCACCTTCAAGGTCATCATGTCGGTCGCGGGGCTTGAAGAGAACGTCGCGCAGACGCTCAAGGTCAACTGCCAGGGCGGCGCCAGCTTCTACGGCCGCTTCTTTGCCTGCGATGCGCATCACGGCAACGTCGACATCCGCAACGCCCTGCCCTTCTCCTGCGACACCTACTACTACACGCTGGCGCAGCGCCTCGGCATCACCAAGATCGCCGACTGGGCCCACAAGATGGGGATCGGCAAGAAGACCGGCATTGACCTGCCCAACGAAGTCGCCGGCACCATGCCGAGCGAAGAGTGGGCCATGCGCAACTACCACCGCAAGTGGTATGCCGGTGAAACCATCTCGGTCGGTATCGGCCAGGGCGCTGTTGCGCTCACTCCGATCCAGCTTGCGCGCGCCATTGGCGGCATCACCTCGGGCGGCGACTTCCAGCGGCCGCACGTCGTGATGTCGAACCAGCTGCCCGCCCAGTATGAGCAGGCCATGCTCGAAAGCTTCCCCGGCTCCGGGGCCACCGAGGTCCGCCTCGATCCCGCCGCCTGGCAGACCATCACCGATGGCATGGCCGACACCACCACGGGAAGCGGCACGGCGCACGCCTCGCATCTAGAGGGCATCGACTTCGCCGGCAAAACCGGCACCGCGCAGGTGCTCAACCACTCCTTTGGCGCCAAGAGCGTCTCCTCCAACATTGCGGGCCGCGCCAACGCGTGGTTCGTAGGCGTGGCGCCCCGCCGCAATCCCGATATTGTCGTGGTCGTGCTCTGGGAGCATGGCGGCTGGGGAGCCGGTTCGGCGCACCTCGCTGCCCAGGTGATCGAGACCTTCGTGGACAAGCAGCGCCGCCTGGAACATAACCTTCAGGCCCCTCCAAAGGCCGCACCCCTGGTTGAAGTAGGCGCCATTTACTCCGCACCCGGCGAGCAGGATGGAGCCGCCAACAACAAGCCATCGGCCAAGTCGCTCTCGACCCCGGTTGGCCCGGCTGAGAAGCCCGCCCCACCCGCCGGCAGCCCCACGGCCGGCATGCACGGAGGCCACTTCTTCGTGCCGGTGCATCCGTGGAACGCGGCCAGGGCCGCTAGCGTAGCGGCCACAGTCCCGACGCGCAAGCCCTCTTCACGGCAAAGCGCCCCGCAGGAGGGTCTGGCGATGGCAGCCAGCCTGCACGCTCCGGTGATCGGGGTGCCCGCACGATGAAAGGCCGCCTGTTCTCCTTCCGCGACTTCGACTGGACGCTGCTGGGTTTTGTCCTGATCCTATCCATGCTTTCGGTGCTCGAGATCTACTCGGCCACCATGCATACCAAGTTCGTCGGCTTTGAGAAGACTCAGACACTCTGGCTGCTGGGTGGCATGGTCGTGATGTTCGTGGTCAGCCGCATCGACTACCACGTGCTGCTCGACGCCATTCCGTGGATCTACGGCTTTTGCCTGGTCTCGCTCGTCGCGGTGCTGGCCGTCGGCAGCAAGGTTCTGGGCGCCCGCCGCTGGATCAAGCTGCCGGGAGGCATCCACTTTCAGCCGTCCGAGTGGGTCAAGATCGTGCTGATCATCGCCGTCGCCCGCTACTTCGCCCGGCTTATCGGCAAGAACATGACCTGGGGCGACATCGGCAAGGGAATCGCGCTGGTGGCTGTGCCGATGCTGCTTGTGTTGAAGCAGCCTGATCTCGGCACGGCGCTTACCTATTCTCCCATCCTGCTCGTGGGGCTTTTCCTGGGTGGCATCCCCTGGAAAAAGGCGGCCATCCTGGCCGTGGTGGGCTTGACGCTCGTGGGCGGCATCTGGTCCAGCGGCAAAGTACTCAAGCCGTACCAGAAGGCGCGCCTCACGTCCTTTCTCAATCCTGACAACGATCCCAAGGGCTCCGGCTACCAGATCCGCCAGTCCCTGATCGCGGTGGGCGATGGTGGCATGCTTGGCCGGGGCGTCGCCAAGGGCACGCAGACACAGGGTGATTTCCTGCCCATTCCCTATACTGACTTCATCTTTGCGGCATGGAGCGAGGAGCACGGCTTCATCGGCGCGGTCGCGGTGCTGCTGCTATACTTCCTCATATTGATGCGTTTGATTCAGAACGCTCAAACCGCTGCTGACCTCTCCGGAACCCTGTTGGTGATGGGGGTGGTGGCAGTCCTGATCTTCCAGATCGCTGTCAATGTGGGAATGGTCATCGGTTTTATGCCGGTGACAGGGATTCCGCTTCCATTGATGAGCTATGGTGGGTCATCCGTTCTGTTCACGTTCCTGGCGCTCGGCATGGTCATGAATGTGCGCATGAACCGCTTTGTGAACTGACACAAGGCATTGGAAATTGTGGGACGGATTGATGGGCTGGCGGCATTACGGCAGCTTGATCGATCGGGTTCAAAAAGCTTGTGTAGCAAGGTATGTCACGGGTTCCTTGGGTGGTGTGTTCGCCCGTTCCGTGAGCCACAGGTAGCGCAGTATCAAGAAGAAACAAGAACCGGTCAGGCAGCGCTGTTGGACTGCAGCCGGGCAGGACTTTGGGAATGAGCGCAAGAGGATGGGAAACGGCCCCACCCGCATGGCAGGTCGACGCGGTCACCATCCTCTCACGCCCCCTTTGGAAACAAAGCTCCTCTGCAGTCGACACCCCGCATCCTCAGCCGCTCGGCAGCATTCCTTGCTGCGTGGCGCCCCTTCCTGCGCGCATGGCGCGGAAGCCCCTGAGCGTATGCGCGGTGCAATCCACTCTGCCGGTAAGCTTCTTCGCTCCAGACCATTCCATCGTTTGTGCCCGTGCTGCCGCTCCACCCGCCTGCCTCGCCTGAAAGAGGCACCATGGCAAAAGAAATCTGCATCTCTGTCACGCCGCACGAAACACGGCTGGCCATTTTAGAAGACGATCAGCTCGCTGAGATCTACTACGAGCGCGAAAACGAATACACCCTGGCCGGCTCGATCTACAAGGGCAAGGTCACCCGCGTGCTCCCCGGCATGCAAAGCTCCTTTGTCGACCTCGGCCTCGAGCGCGACGCTTTCCTGTACGTCACTGACTTCCTCGAAGACAGCGAAGACTCCGACGAGTATGAAACCTCCAGCACTGGCGGCGCGCCCCGTCGCGGTGGAGAACGTGGCGGCGAGCGTGCCCCCGAGCGCAATGCAGAGCGCACCCCGGATCGTGAAGAGCCGCGTGCTGCGCAGGAACCCGCAGCCGCAGGTGAGGAGCGTCGCGGCCGCCGCGATGGTCGCCGCGAAGGTGGTCGTGGCGAAGCCCGCCGCAACGAACGCAAGCCGGCGGAGGCAGTCTCCATCGAGGCCGTGCCGGAGCGTGCGGCGGAACCCGCGCCGCGTATGCGTGCCAGCGAAGAGCGCGCCCAGGCCGCCGCAGCTCTCCGCGCCGCCCAGCCAACCGAAGATGATCGCGACAGCAAGGGCGACGACGACAGCCCCGAGGGCACCCGTCGCTGGCGTGGTCGTCGCGGCCGCCGTCGTGGCGGCATGCGCGCAGGGGTCCTCGGTGCCGAACCGGCACGCCGCCCCGCCGCAGGCGCGGAACAAAGCCCTGAAACCCCGACCGTCTCGCTGGATGCCGTACCCTTTTCCCTGCCCGAGCGTGGCGCCCCCGGCGGCATTGCCACCTCGCTTGGCACCGACGAAGAAGACACAACGCTGGACCTGCAGGCATCCGCTGCCATCGCCATGGCACAGGACACCGCACCCACACCGTCTGACCGGCCCGAGCGCACCCGGGATCGCGATCGGCGTGGTGGCCGGCGCGGCCGTGAAGGAGCCGCCGAGCGCGACTTCACCCCTGCTGTCCCTTTTGTCACTTCCGAGCAGACCATCGCCGAGCCCCCGGTACGCGTAGCCTCCAGCGCGCTTGCCGGTCCGGTTCTGCCCGGCGAGTCCCTGTCCAAGTACGGCGGCGCTCCCGCAGACACTGCGACGCCAGCACCGCAGGCCAAGCTCGCCCTGCCCCAGCGGCCCGTAAACTACACGCCGCCCAAGCCCTCCACCCTGGTGGAACTGGGCGAAGGCTGGGATGGTGGCTCCGTGCTGCCGGGCGAGTCGCTGTCCCGGTATCAGGCTGCAGCCGCGCCCTCGCGCTCCACTTCGTCCTTTGTCACGGAGCAGGCAGCCCACGCGCCAGCCAGCATCGAAGCGTCGGCTGCGCAGGAGAACCACACGGCTGAAGCCTCCTCGCAGGAGTCGCTCCCGGACGGCCTGAACCAGGTCGCCTCGGAGTCGGCTGCCGCTTCCGTGCTCGAGTCGGACATCCACACAACCCAGCGCGATCAGCAGATCGACGCGGCGATTGCTGAAGCCACCACGGCACCCCCTGAGATTGTGGCCGAGGCCCTGCCCGCCGCCACGCATGCTGAAGACTACGTGACCACGGCTCAGCCCATCGACGAGCCTGCGCAGACCGCAAGCGCGGTTGCCGAAAGCGCCATCGCCGAGAGCGAGAGCGCCGTGGAGCCCGTTTCGGCGCACCCGGTGACCGAACATCCCCTGGTGGAGCACCCGCTCGCCGAGCACCCCATGGCCGATCCGGCGGCCACCGCTGCCTCCCTTGCAGAGAACGACGAGTACGAGCCCCAGGAAGGCGATGCGGCCGCCCGCCTCGCGCCGCCCTCCACCAACGAACTGCGCCTGTCGCGCCTGTTCGGCGGAGGCGAAAAGCCCGCTCCTGAAGAGGCTTCGGAGAAAGAAGCACCGGAGACAATCCCGCCCGTGGCGCTTGCAGAACCGGAGCAGGAGCGCGGAGCCACCGAGCAGTGGAACGCACCGCTCGCCGAAGAGTCGCACCTGGCTGCCGGCACACACGAGCCTGCGCACGCAGTCGTGCATGAGCCCGAGCATTCCTTCCGCCACGAAGAAGACGCAACCCGCTCCACCCTTGAGGCCGGCAACGAAGGCATTCCAGAGATGACCCTGGATCTCAACGGCGAGCCGGGCGCATACGGCGGTGCGGAGCCCAGCTTCGAGCCCGCGCATACGATCGACCCGGCATACGCTTCGGTGGATCACTCCAGCCACGACGCAGAGCTTGCCCGCATCGAAGGCGCCCTGTCGCCCAGCTTTGCCGGCCGTTTCGAGGATCATTCCGAAGCCGAAGCGACCGAGTTGTCGGAAGCGCACGAGCTTTCGCCGGCCCTGCATGAAGAGAGCACCCACTCCTCGGATCACACTCGCCGCAGCGACGGGTTCACCGAACTCGTGGACCAGTTGCAGGGATTCGCGCCGGGTATGGGACTGCTGGAAGAAGAAGTCATCGACGAAGACGAGTACGACTTCGAGATGCTGGACGCAACCTCGGACGAGCACGATCTGGAAGACCTGGAAGAAGAAACCCTCGACGGGCACGCACACGACGAGCACCACGGCGAGCCCGACAGCGAGCACGATGCCGAGGAGCAGGAGCCCGCAACGCGCCATGCTGCGGAGTCGCGCCACAACACAGGCCACGCCCAGCGCGCCGAGTTTGAAGAGGACGAAGCCTCGGCTTTCTCCCTGGAAGAGCTCGAAGAGGGCGACGAGGAAGAAGAAGCCGCACCCCTCGCCACCGATGGCTCGCCTAACCGCGAGCGCACCGAACGCGGCGGGGAAGAGCGCGCACGCCGTTCCGGCCGCAACGCCGGTCGTCGTCGTGGCGGCCCGGGCAGCGGCGGTGGCGGTGGTCGTCGCCAGTCCGCCCAGACGCAGGACCTGCCCATCATCTCGGACCTGCTCAAGCAGGGCCAGGAAATCCTGGTGCAGATCGCCAAGGAGCCGATTGCCAAGAAGGGTGCGCGCATCACCTCGCACATCGCCCTTCCGGGCCGCTTCCTGGTGTTCATGCCGACGGTCTCGCATGTCGGCGTCTCCCGCAAGATCTCGTCGGATGAGGAGCGTCAGCGTCTCAAGCGCATCCTGATCAGCGAAAAGGGCGATTTCCAGGGTGGTTTCATCGTGCGCACCGCAGCCGATGGCGCCAGCGAAGAAGAGCTTCGCGCCGATCTTCGCTTCCTGATCAACCTCTGGTCCGAGATCAAGACCCGCTCGGAAACAGCCAAGGCCCCCGCGCTGATCTACCACGACCTCAACCTGGTTGAGCGGATCCTGCGCGACCAAGTCTCTTCCAACTTCTCCACCATCTGGGTCGATACGGAGCAGGAGTACGAGCGGATCGTTCGCTTCCTGAACCGCTTCCAGCCGTCGCTGGTGCGCCGCGTCAAGCTCTACACCAAGGAAACGCCGCTGTTCGAGCACTTCGGCATCCAGGAGGAAATCTCCAAGGCGCTCAAGTCCAAGGTGTGGCTCAAGTCCGGCGGCTCCATCGTCATCAATCAGACCGAAGCGCTGGTCGCGATCGACATCAACACCGGCAAATATGTCGGCAAGACGGCGCGGCTTGAAGACACCATCGTCAAGACCAACCTCGATGCCATTCCCGAGATCGTGCGGCAGATCCGCCTGCGCGACCTTGGCGGCATCATCGTCATCGACTTCATCGACATGGACGAGCGCAAGAACCGGCACAAGGTTCTGGCCGCGCTCGAAGAAGCGATGAAGGTGGACCGCGCACCCTCCAAGGTGCTGCAGTTCAACGATTTCGGACTGGTTGCCATCACCCGCAAGCGCGTCAAGCAGTCGCTCGAGCGCACGCTCTCGGTCACCTGTGAAACCTGCGCCGGCACGGGCATGGTCAAGAGCCCGATCACCGTGTGCAACGAGATCTTCATCGAGCTCCGCAAGATGCAGAAGCACCTCGACGGCAAGGACGTGATGCTGCGCGTCAACCCCGAGGTGGTCAAGCAGCTCAAGAGCGGCAATGGCCGCTGGATCAACGAGTACGAGGAGATGGTCGGCAAGACCATCATCATCAAGAGCGATCCCAGCCTGCACCCGGAGCAGTTCGACATCCACTAAACCCGGGCTGTTTGTTCGGGCAACACCACACAGAGGGTCGGCTCAGCCGGCCCTTTGTGCGTCTATATCGTATGGCTGCTCAACAGCTTTCGTGGTGCAGGGTGAACATCCGGATGCTCCCGCAGACGAATGCGCACGGAACGAGGCGTCCCGGGCCCGCTTCTTCCCGTCTTATCAGCAAGAGCTCGCAAAGATATCTGCAATGAGCCCGCATCTATTTGCGGAAGCACGGGTTCTTACCGCTATGGTGCGGGCGTCGCTCCTTTTTCGGGCCATTTCAGCCCGCGCGCTTGAGTTCAGTAGATGAGGAATCACTTCATGACATATCTCTCCCGGTCATCGCTTTTCGCAGGCAAGCCTGTCGCTCTGGCGATCGCAGCAGTCTCCCTCATGGCTCTTTCACCTCGTTCCAACGCACAGGCGGCTCCCCAGTCTGCTTCCGCCGCTCCGCACCTGCAGACGGTCGCCTTCTCCACCTCCAACACCGGGCAGAATCCCTTTGGCGGCGACGACATCGATGGCCAGTCGCTTACTTCTGCTCCCGATGGAGCGGTCAAGATCGTTGAGCCCCAGTACGGTGGCGGGTACGGCGGCGGCCGGTATCACCGGTACGACGACAACAGCCGCTGGAGCCACCTGGCATTCGAAGTAGGCGGCGGGTTCACAGCGCCGATCGGTAACGATGTCAATGGCGGTTTCACCACCTACCTGGGCGACGGCAACAACTACGGCACCAATGGCTGGGGCGGCAACATCCTGGGCGGCGCCGGCTGGGCGTTCTCCAAGCGCTTTACCCTGATGGGCGAAGTACAGTGGAACACCAGCAAGATCCCCGGTCGCACGCTCTCGGCTATCTACAACGCCACCAATGCCGCGACCAACACGATCAGTACGCCGGGTGGAGAGTTCACCTCGGCCGGTATCGACTCGATCGGCGGCAACGTGCACACGCTCAGCGTCACCGCGGAGCCGATGTTCTATTACCTCAACAGCGACAAGCACAAGTACTCCGGCTATGTGATCGGCGGCGTCGGCTTTTACCACAAGAGCACCAACTTCACAGCTCCTGTGCTTGAGGAGACGTACTACGGTGAGTACATCTCGAACCAGACGTTCAACACCTACAGCGACAATGCCCTCGGCCTGAACTTCGGCACGGGCGTCTCGTTCAAGCCATTCGGCGAGGGCTCGCGCGCCAAGCTCTTCGCGGAAGCGCGCTACGTTTTCGTCAACACGCCCGGCGAGTCCCCTGCGGACATCGCCAACACCAACGAAACCAACTACCACACCGGATCGGAAGAACTCATCCCGATCACCTTCGGCATCCGCTTCTAACAGCGCATCGCGGGCAGCAGAAAGGGCAGGCCAGTGGCCTGCCCTTTCCTGTTCCTGCGAAGCAGCGCTACACGCCCACAGGGAACGGCTTGGGTGAGGACTCATCCAGGTTCGCCCCGCCGCGCCAGCGATCGAGTCGACCCTGCAGCAGCGACAGCAACCCGGTGTACCAGTAGCCCAGCACGAACAACAGCAGGAACGGGATCGTGAAGTAGTTCTCGTTCACGATCGCGTAGTACACGGTGAGCGCAAAGTAGCAGCCGATGATGAGCTCAACCCAAGGCACAATCCCCAGGCGCTTGCGATACTTCAATGCTGCCTTCGAGGTTTCCCCGCGCTTCTCCACGCGGTACTTGGGGGTGCGCTTGAAGGCGCTCTGGATGCCGAATAACGCCTCCAGCACGGCCCGCGTGTTGGTGATCGTCAGACCGATCCCCAGTGCCATCAGGAACGGCAGGTAGATCACCGTCTTGTACCAGGTGCGCGGGTACAGCTCTTTCTGCGAGACCAGGTAGAACGACGATATCGAGAACGTCGACATCATCATCAACGGGAAATCGATCAGCAGCATCTGCAACCAGCCCTGGTAAAAGCGGATGATCATCGCCGGCATCAGCAGCACCGAGAGCACCACCATCAGCGGATAGCTGAGGTTAGCCGTCAGGTGGTACACCGCTTCGATCTTGGTGCGCAGCGGCGCATCGGATCGCCACACCACCGGCAGGATCTTCTTCGAAGTCTGGATCAGTCCCTTGGCCCAGCGCGCCTGCTGCGTTTTGAAGGCGGTCATCTCGATCGGCAGCTCGGCCGGGCACTCCACGTGCTGCAGGTAGCGGAATTGCCAGCCCTTGAGCTGTGCGCGATAACTCAGGTCCGTGTCTTCGGTGAGGGTGTCGTGCTGCCAGCCGCCTGCTTCTTCAATAGCCACGCGACGCCACATGCCGGCCGTGCCGTTGAAGTTGAAAAACACACCCGCGCGCGAACGCCCGCCATGCTCCAGCACAAAGTGGCCATCCAGCAGGATCGCTTCCACCTGCGTCAGAAAGCTGTAGTCACGGTTCAGGTGCGTCCAGCGCGTCTGCACCATGCCAACCCTGGGATCGGCAAAGTGGTGAATCACATCCATCAGCCAGTCGGTCGGCGGCACAAAGTCCGCGTCGAAGATGGCCACAAACTCGCCCGTCGCGGTGTTGAGCCCGGCGTCGAGCGCGCCCGCCTTGTAGCCATACCGGTTGGTGCGGTGCATGTGTACGATCGGGTGCCCGGCCGCGCGATACCGCTCCACGATCCCGGCAGCCACCTGCTGCGTCTCATCCGTCGAGTCGTCGAGCAGCTGGATCTCCAGCCTGTCCTGCGGGTAATCGAGTTTGCAGCAGGCCTCGATCAGCCGGTCGATCACGTACTGCTCGTTGAAGATAGGCAGCTGGATCGTGACGCGCGGCAGTTCCCGGAACAGCTGCGCCGGCGCGTGCGTCGCGTTTTTGCGATGGCGGTAGTACAGCCACACCAACTGGTAGCGATGCACGCCATAGAACGCGA
The DNA here is from genome assembly GCF_003858395.1 of Acidipila sp. EB88. GTDB lineage: Bacteria > Acidobacteriota > Terriglobia > Terriglobales > Acidobacteriaceae > EB88. The sequence goes on from NZ_QWEV01000005.1 coordinate 2,534,407, forward strand.
GCACGATCATCACCAGGAAGTAGGGAATCAGCAGCAGCGTGTCGAACAGGTTCCACTGGTACAGGTGCTGAAAAGTCGGGTCGGTATAGTGCGAGCGCATGTAGTGGCTCAGCCCGCGTGAGACAAACAGCGCGAGCGTGGCCGGTTCAAAATGCAAGAGAGGTGCGAGCAGGAAGCGGCCTCCGCGTTAGGTACTCCGCGATTGTATGGGAACAGCGGCCCCCACCGGGCAGCCACCTGAACCGGGGAGAACGCACCGGGCCTACCGCGCCCTGGTCCGCGTGGGGTCGCGACACCGGCTAGTTCAGGAACAGCGTCGTGTACAGCGTGTCCCGCTGCTTGGGGTTAAAGCCGGCATCGCGAATCACGCGCCGCAGCTCTTCCTCGGTGGTGCAGTTCGCCGTGCCCGCCGCGCGCACCACGTTCTCCTCGAGCATCACCGAGCCCACGTCATTGCCGCCGAAGCGCAGCCCCATCTGCAGCACCTTGAGCCCCTGCGTCACCCAGCTTGACTGCACGTTCTCGATATTCGACAGGTACAGCCGCGAGATCGCCAGCACCTTGAGGTAGTCGACCGCGGTCGCTTCCTCCCAGCCACGGCCGCCCAGCGCCGTATTGTTCGGCTGGAAGCTCCACGGGATGAACGCCGTGAACCCGCCGGTCTCTTCCTGCAAACGGTGCACCGCCTCGAAGTGGTTCACGCGCTGCTCGACCGACTCACCCACCCCGAACATCATGGTCGCGGTGGTCCGCATGCCAAGCTCGTGCGCGGTGCGATGCACGGCAATCCAGTCTTCCGTCCGGCACTTCAGGCGGGCGATCTTCTTGCGCACATCGTCGTCCAGGATCTCCGCGCCACCGCCCGGGATTGAGTCAAGCCCAGCATCACGCAGCCGCATGATCGTGTCTCGCAGCGAGATCTCGCTGTACTCGGCAATTGCCAGGATCTCCGAAGCCGAGAAGCAATGGAGCCAGATCGAAGGGAACCGCTGCTTGATGCCCGACAGCAGCCGCTCGAACCAGTCGATCTTAAGGTCAGGATGGATCCCGCCCTGCATCAGCACGCCGGTGCCGCCCATCTCCAACGTCTCGGCGATCTTCTGGTGAATTGTGTCGAACTCGAGAATGTACCCTTCGCTCGCGAGCTTGCCCTTGAGCGGCCGGTAAAAGGCGCAAAAGGTGCAATACTCCGTGCAGAAGTTGGTGTAGTTGATGTTGCGGTCGATGATGTACGTCACCACGCCTTCCGGGTGCAGCTTGCGGCGCATGGCATCGGCATCCATGCCCAGGCCCAGCAGATCGTCTGAGTGGAAGTAGTCAAGAGCCTGTTCACGGGTGATCGACATGCTTCCAGTTTATTCCTTCCAGACGCGTACACAGCGGGTGCGGTGCGTTGTATTTCATCCCTCGCAAGGCGTCCCACGTATACAACCAGCCAGATGGCACGGCCAACGCGACGGCCGCCCGGCAATTCTTCGCTTCTCCCTGCGGCAAACTTCCTCTACCTTGGGGCGGGAGGCTTTCACATGCCAAACGTACTCCAACGCGCCGTGTTGGCCGCGTGCCTGCTCGGCACCCTCACCGCCGGCGCCCAGACCAAGGCCGAGCCCGACACCATCGACTTCACCAATGGTGATCACCTCACCGGCAAGCTTGTGCGCGAGGCCGGCGGCTCCGTGGTCTTTCACAGCGACATCGCAGGCGACCTCACCGTCTCCTGGGACAAGATCAAGGCACTGCATGCCTCCGAACCCTTTGCTGTGCTGCAAAAAGGCGTGGTCACCAGCCGCAAACTCGGCGAGTCGCAGATCCCGATCGGCGCCGTCAATGTGACGGGCGGCAACATCGAACTGCAAGCCTCCGCGGTCGATACCAAACTACAGACCGTGCCGGTGGCGCAGGCCGACTACATCATCGACAAGGCGACACTCGACAAGCAGCTTCTGGGTCACCCGGGCTTCTTCGAAGCCTGGAATGGATCGGCCACAGGCGGCGTCACAATCGTGAGCGCCACGCAGAACCAGTACACCGTGACCGCCGCCGCTGCCCTGCAGCGCACAGTGCCCACTGTCAGCTGGCTCGACCCGCGCAACCGCACCACGCTCAATCTCAACGAGAGCTTCGGGCGCATCTCGGAGCCGGCCTACACGGTTCCCGCCACGACCACCACCGCGGCCACGCTGGTGCCGGCCACCTTCACCAAGAGCAACATCTTCCACACCGACGCCGAGCGTGACGAGTACCTCTCCAAAAACTTCTACTATCTTGGAGACCTGTCCTTCGATCACAACTACTCGCAGTCGCTGCAGCTGCAGCAGATCTACGGTGCGGGCGTCGGGCGCACTTTGCTCAAAACCCCCAAGCAGGAGCTGGACGTCAAGGTCGTTGCCCAGTACGAAAAGCAGGCGTTTTTCAACTCGGCGAGTGCGAACCAGAACCTGATCGCCGCCACCGTCGCGGCGAACTACAACCTCACGCTGACGCACGGCATTCTGTTTAACCAGCAGGTGTCCTACATTCCCGCCTTCAACAACACGCGCGCCTACTCCGCCACGGAAAACGACACCCTCACGTTCCCCGCCTACAAGAACTTCGGCTTCACCGTGGGCACACTCGACAGCTACCTCAACGATGCGCCCGTTACCCTGCCCGAAACCAAGCGCAACTCGTTCCAGTTCACCATCGGCGCAACCTACAGCATCAAGTCGAAGTACTAACTGCCCGTAGCGGTCTCCGGCACCAGCGAGACCAGATGCGCATGCACGATGAATCGCATTGGCGCCGCCCCGATGTAGTGAAACGGGTAGCAGGTCACCAGCACCAGGGCGGGCGTGTCCTCGGTATCGAGCACACGCACCGCCTCTGGTGTCACAATCTCGGTCGAGTCCACCACGTACCTGTACATGGCGCGCCCACGGGAGATCTCCACCTGCATCTGCGGGCGGATCTTCTCAAGCGGTCGCAGGTACGTATCGCGGTGCCCCGCAAGCCCTACAGTGCCCAGCCCGCCCGGCAGCGCCGTGCCGCGAATATGCCCGACGCCCCGCAACAGGCTGGTCGTATCGTCATCCTCGACCACCGGCACACGCAGGTCGATCGCGGGAATGCGGAGTAGTCCAAACACGGTGCCTGACTGAACGATGCCGCTCTCAACATTCGTGTCGTTTCCGGTAGAAGCAGGTGCACTTGCCTTCACTGCGAAGCTGGCTGCCCTGCGTTGCTGCGCGTAGGCAAAGCTGCACACCAGCAGGCACACGCATGCTACGGCCCATAATGACCACTCAAGCCATCGCATGCGCTGCACCCCGTTAGCTCCGGCGCGCTGGAGCTAACCGCATCCTGCGCGTCCCCGCTGCCCCGCACAGCGACAGCGTGCCTACCAGCCAGAACCACGGCAGCATGCTCGCCGTATGCGGCAGACGTGCCACTACCGGCTTGTGTGCATTGCTTGCCAACTGCTCGTAACGCACCGCCTTGATCCCACCCGGGGACTTGGGGCCTACGCTGGTGGGCGACAGGAGCCACAGCGTGATGATCTGCATTTCGCTGCTGGACAGGTTGACCTTGGAAACAATCCCTTCCGACTCGGGATCGATCGCCGGAACCTGTGCGTTGTTGGCCTTTGCCACCGCCACTGCTTCGTTCTTGGGATAGGCGAACTCAAGCGGGGTCGGCATGGACGTGAAACTCCAGCCACGCAGGTAGGTCGCGTCATTTACCTGAGCTCCCCACTTCTGCATACCACTTCCATGGCCGCCCGATTTTTCCACCACGCCCAGGAACAGTGTCGGATCGCCACCCGCGGCATTGTCCACCCGCAGGATGTAGCGGTCAGTCAGGTGGTCCACCACGTGGATCGTGTAGGTGCCGGGAGCGAGCGTGCGACCCGGGATGGCGGTTGGTTCCGCAACCCGGAAGGAAGAGGACGGGTGGTCCGGGTCAGAAGCGGCGAACAGGTTCGCCGCGGAGAAAAGAAGAGCCGTACCACACACAACGGACTGCCAGAATCGTGTCTTGCCCAACATGAAACCCTCCATGCTCCGAAGACGGCTGACTACAAAATCAACTGTTGCAAATGGACTGGTGTGCCTTCGCCATCCGCCCGCGCGCTAGAGCGTCTCGTAACGTCGGACGAAGGCAAATGACCACCCTAGGGTGCACACCGTCAATGCGGAGATGTACCGGATCCACAGTGCGCAGCGCGAAACGAGAAATAATGGCGGAGTGTGTCGGTAAGTAACCGTATTCGTGCCTGATCGCGGTTTCGGCGGAGTGTGCAGTAGGTAACGAATGGGCGGGCCAGTAACCTGGTCGCGCTCCATCGCTCCTGCGCCGGTGGCGCGATACCATGGGATTTCTCATGTCGAAACATCGCCTCGCCCAGTCATGGCGCTGCCTTTGCCCGGCGCCCTTGTGGTTCGTGTTGTTCGCAGTCGCTGTACCTTCCGGCTGGTCTTTCGCAGACGCAAACCCCGCACCGAAGCCCGCGGCAAACGCTCCGTCCGACACGCTGGTTTTTGAAAACGGCGACACGCTCACCGGAAGGCTCGAACGCGAGGTCTCGGGAACCGTCTACTTCAACTCCACTGAGCTTGGCGAGGTTTCCGTACCGTGGACCAAGCTGCGCAGCCTCCACACCGCCGCAGGCTTCGTCGTGCTCGAGAACAAGCCGGGTGTGCACCTTCGCCACTATGCGGCCGACGCGGCACGCGGCGCGCTGACACTCAGAAACGACACGATCACGCTCGACCCCGGCAACGTGCCGCCGCCGCTTAAAGAAGGCACGGTGGCTCGCCAGCAGCCTGCGGCCGCAGCCCCGCCGCAACCCATCCCGGTCAAGAACGTCCAGTTCATCCTGGACGAAGCGACGTTTAACCGCCAGGTGCAGGCCGAGCCCAACTTCTTCGAGGGTTGGAACGGCAGCGCCACCGCGGGCGTGACGCTCGTGCAGGGAACCCAGAACCAGTACACCTACTCGAGTGCCATCGCGCTTGTGCGTACCGTGCCCACGGTGAGCTGGCTCACCACGCGCAACCGCACCACCGCCGACTTCGCAAGCTCCTACGGCAAGATCACGCAGCCTGCCTATACAAGCGCGGGAACGTTTGTGCCGGCTACCTACACCAAGAGCTCCATCTTCCATGCCGATGCCGAGCGCGACCAGTACGTGTCCGAGCGCTTCTATGCGCTGACCCAGACCGCGTTCGACCACAATTACTCACAGGGGCTCGATCTGCAGCAGATCTACGGCGCAGGCATGGGCTACACCGTGGTGAAACGGCCGCTGCAGCAGCTCGACCTCAAGGCGACCCTGCAGTACGAGCGCCAGGTCTTTATCACCAGCGCTTCCGGCACCAACCAGGAGCTGGTCGGCTCCACCTTTGCCGTCACCTACCTGCTCAAGTCAAAGAAGGGCATCGTCTTCAACCAGCAGCTCGCCTACATCCCGGCCTACAACAACGCGCGTGCCTACTCCGCAAACGAGAGCGACACGCTGACCTTCCCGCTGTACAAGAACATCGCCTTCACCGTGGGCTCCATCGACAGCTACCTCAATGACCCCGTACCGACCGAACCGCCCACCACGCGCAACTCGTTCCAGTTCACCACCGGCGTGACCTACACCCTTAAATCGAAGTACTAGCCGTGGAGCAGCTACTCGGTCGGCACCGGCTGCACCGGGATCACCACTGGTGCTTCCGGTGCCATGGGGCGCGCCGCTGGAGCATCGGCGGGTACCGGCTGCTTCAGCACTGCTAACACCGCCGGCGGCAGCGGCTTGTCTGCGCTGGCCAGCAGCACCGAGATCTGCCACATCTGCGCCTCGTTCAGGATCGCCTGGTAGCTCGGCATGGCCGACAGGCGGATGCCGTTCTTGATCTTCCAGTAGGTTTCCCCGGCCGGGTCGTCGCTGACCCCCACCACCCCGTGCCCGTGCGGCGCCCAGAGCTGCGGCGCGGCAGGGAACATGTGCGGCGCAATGGCCGAAGGCCGTCCATACTGCCCATGGCAGCCGGCGCACTGCTCCCGGTACAGCTCCGCGCCCAGCAGCAGGTTGGCGGGGCTGGCCTCCATGGCTGCATGCGCGGGCATCTCCCGATCAATGCGCCCGTGCAAAGGCACACTGACGATCGCCTGCTCGAACGGCATACGCGGGTCGGCAACCGCCACCGGCAGGTGCCCATAGTGGAGCCACCCTGCCACCGCGGCAGGGACAAGAAGCACACCTACAATCAAGCCCAGCAGAAATCCGCGCATCGGTTCAGGCCTTTCGTTTCCGCTCTTTGCTACACGGCACTTTGAGCTATGTATCCCACGGAGGCCCCGTGCGCAAGCAAAATGCCCCGTCTCTCCCCGCCCGGACCCGGGCTTGTTTCCCCCGCATAGCCTGCCGCGCCGAAGGGAGTGCCCTATCGATGATTAAATAGGGGGTGGCGCTCCATCAGCAGACAACGGCGTACCCTGTCTGCCGGGCGCAATCCTGCTCGCGTTCTCGGCCGTTTGCTCCGGCCGCCCTTGGAGGCACCAAGCTTGTTTCAGCACCGCCACAGTCGTCTCGCTCCCATGCTTGCTCTTTTGAGTGCAGCACTGCTTCCGATCGCTTCCAGGGCGCAGGATGCCACCCCTGCCCCCGCCGCCGCGCAGGCCCAGCCGTCCTCTGACCAGCAGGCCCAGCAGGGTCTCGCCACCGACCAGGTCCAGCCCCAGACCCAACAGGAGCGCGCCCGCATCCTGCGCGATGCGCAGGCCCGCGTCAACGCACGGCGCCGGTTGCGCGAGCAGGCCATCGTGCAGGACACCTATTCGCACAAGTACGAGGTGTACTTCGGTGGCCAGTACCTGCGCTTCCATCCGGGTCCCAATCTCCAGCACAACACCGAGGCTGGCTGGAACGTTGGCGTTACCAAGTACATCCGTCCCAAGCTGGGCATCACCGCCGATGCCCGCGGCTACTACGGTACGGCGATTACCGACAACTTTGAGTTCCAGGTCTTCAAGCCGTCCATCAGCCAGTACACCTTCATGGCAGGGCCGCAGTACCGCGTCTATGAAAGCCAGCACTGGGCCTGGAGCGCGCAGGTGCTTGCCGGCGTGACGCACGGCAACTTCAGCACCGGCACCGGCGGCTTCCCGGGCACGCTGGTAGGGCTCTACCCGGACGGCAACCGCCTGGCCGTGAGCGCCGGCGTGCCGATCGACTACAACCTGGGCCCCGGCCTGGCGCTGCGGCTGATGCCGAACTACCTGTTTTCCGATTACGGAAGCGAAGCACAACACAACCTCGGCTTCACCGTCGGGGCCGTCTATCGCTGGGGCCGCCAGTAAGGCGGCAACCGCGGCCGGGCTTGCGGGCCTTGAGTCTGGCCGCCTGAAGTCTCTACGGCAGGATGCGCAGCAAACCGTACGCGGCGGCGGCAATGCCGACCACGATCAGCCCGGCTCTGCGGCCGATGCCAGTAATGCGGCTGGTGCGTGCAACACGCACGGTGGACTGGTGAGCGGGCGGCGAGGTGAGCGCGGCGCGCTCACCCACAAGGTCCCGCAGCATCACTCCGGTCAGGATGAGGTACAGCCCCGCGAGCAGACAGATCCAATGCGAAAGGTTTGATGACAGGTGCATGGCGTTGCCGCCGTCGTTCCTGGTGGCCAGCCGTTGCTGCTAGCTGGAGCTGTCGCGCCGCTTTGCCGCATCCAGTGGATACTGCGGCTCTGTCATGCGTTCGGGCGCAAGAATCTCGGCGATCTCCTCTTCGCTGAGCAGCTTTCGCTTGCGAGCCAGGGCGATGATCGTTTCACCGGTCGCCACCGACTCCTTCACGATCTCCGCTGCCTTCGCGTAGCCAATATACGGGTTCAATGCAGTGGCTAGCGAGACAGTTTTTTCACTGTATTCCACGCAGCGGGAAACGTTCGCGGTAATGCCTGCCACGCACCGGGTATCGAACTCCCGCAGTGTGTTCGCCAGAATCGTGATGCTCTGCAAAGTGTTCAGCGCCATGGTCGGCATCATCACGTTCAGCTCCAGTTGGCCCGCTTGTACCGCCATGGCCGTGGCCGTGTCGTTGCCCACTACCTGGAAGCCCACCATCGCCACCAGCTCCGGCAGCACCGGGTTGATCTTGCCCGGCATGATCGACGAACCCGGTTGCAGGCTTGGCAGGTAGATCTCCGCAAACCCGGTGTTCGGCCCCGAGGACAGCAGCCGGATGTCATTCGAGATCCGGATCACCTCAAGCGCAATGCCCCGCAGCGCTGCGCTCACGTCCGCCATGCCCGCATTCGACTGCATCGCCCAGCGCATGTCCGCCGCCGGCTCAAGCGCCTGCCCGCTCAGCCGCGCGAGGTTGGCTACCGCTTTTTCGCGATAGTCCGGGTGCGTGTTGATCCCGGTGCCCACCGCCGAGCCGCCCAGCCCCAGCTCGCGCAGCGACCCCGCCGCGAACCGCAGGAAGCGGCACCCTTTCTCGATGGCCAGTCCATATGCGGCAAACTCCTGCCCCAGGCGGATCGGCACAGCGTCCTGCATATGCGTTCGTCCGGACTTCATCACCCCGTCGAACTCCCGCGCCTTGGCGGCAAAGGTAGCGGCAAACGCCTCCAGCACCGGGTACAGCGTTTCCAGCGCCAGCAGCGTCGCCACGCGCATCCCGGTCGGGAACACATCGTTGGTGGACTGGCCATAGTTCACATGGTCGTTGGGGTGCACCTCGGCGTACTCGCCCAGCGCGCCGCCCAGCAGCTGGTTGGCCCGGTTCGCAACCACCTCATTCGTGTTCATGTGGAAGGAAACACCGGCGCCCGCCTGGAACACGTCCACCACGAACTCGCTGTTCCACTTGCCTTCGGCGACCTCGGTGGCCGCCGTGATGATGGCGTCCGCCCTTCTTTCGTCGATCAGCCCCAGTGACTTGTTCGCCTCGGCCGCGGCGGCTTTGACCAGTCCAAAGGCGCGAATCAGCAAAGGATGCGCCCGCAGCCCGCTGATCGGGAAGTTCTCCACCGCTCGCGCCGTCTGCGCCCCGTACAGGCTGTGTGCCGGAACCTCCACCAAGCCGAGCGAATCCTTTTCCTGCCGTGTCTCTGCCACTGCCACTCCTTATGTGTCGCTTTGTCCTCACGGATTCTAGCGTCTCGCACCCGCAGCACGAAACCAGCCGCGCCCGGCAAACAGGAGGACCCCAGGCACGGACACCGGTGAAACAAGAACCCGGCACGAAATGCCCGCCAGCCGCGCAGGCGGTTTACCCTGTATTTATGAGCATCGAGGCAGGTTCTGAGCATTTAGACGTATTGGTCATCGGCGCGGGCCCCACCGGCCTCGCCTGCGCGCTCGAGGCCAAGCGCCTCGGTCTGCGGGTCGCTCTGGTCGACAAGGGCTGCCTGTGCAACTCGATCTATCACTATCCGGCGCACATGACCTTCTTCACCACGCCCGAGCTGCTCGAGATCGGCGAGGTGCCGTTTCCCTCGCAGAACCAGAAGCCCAACCGCAACGAAGCGCTCGAGTACTACCGCAAGGTTGCCGAGCGGTTCGAACTCGACGTGCGCCAGTACCGCACCGTGCAGTCGGTCGAGGGCGAAGACGGCAGCTTCCGCGTCCACACCACCGACAGCTTCGAGCGCAGGCAGACGATTTACGCCCGCAAGCTCATCGTCGCTACCGGCTACTACGACCTGCCCAACTACCTCAACGTGCCCGGCGAAGACCTCAGCAAGGTCATGCACTACTACGACGACCCGCACCCCTACTACGGCATGGACGTGCTGGTGGTCGGCGGCAAAAACTCCGCTGCTATTGCCGCGCTCGACCTGTGGCGTCACGGCGTACGCGTCACCCTCGTGCATCGCGGGCCCGAGATGCACCGGCACGTCAAGTACTGGATCCTGCCGGACTTCAACAATCGCGTCAAGAACGGCGAGATCAAGGTCTTTTTCCACTCCGAGATCGCCCACATCGAGCCCGATTCCGTCACGCTGCGCACGCCGGAAGGTGAGCTCACGATCGAGAACCAGTTCGTGTTTGCGCTCACCGGCTACCACCCCGACTTCCCGTTCCTGCGCGCCCTCGGCGTCGAGATGCACGGCGAAGACCAGATGCCCGTATGCGATCCCCACACCCGCGAAAGCAATGTTCCCGGGCTGTATCTCGCAGGCGTCATCGTCGCCGGCAACCGCACCAACGAGATCTTCATCGAGAATGGCCGCTTCCACGGCAAGGAAATCGCCGCCGACCTGTCACGCAAACTGCACGCGCCGGAGCAGGAACTGGCTACGCTGTAAGGCTTGGCTGCGCGCCGCAACGAAGCCACGCTCCCGCGCCCCGGCCGCTTCCTACAAGCACTGTCATCCTGAGCGAAGCGAAGGATCTGCGGCCGGCTTATTCGGGCCGGCCGCCCCGCTCAGCACAGCCTTTTCCTCCTGCGCCACCGCCGTCCCCCAGCCTTCACTCAGATCCTGCCACGTGTGATTGCTCTCTTCAATCAGCGCCAGCTTCCTGGCGCGCGCCCATCCCTTATGACAAGCAGGCGGGGCTGAGCGCTTTGGTGAGCAAGCGGGAACCATCCTCTCAATAAGAGGCACAACACAAAAAAGCCGGCCCTTGCGGGCCGGCTTTCCAACTGCCACAATGGCCAGCGCATTACTGGTTCTGAAAGAAACCCAGGTCCGAACCCGGCGTGAACGACACCCCCCGCAGTACCTCGCCGAACTTCGCATCCTTGAAGTCAAAGCCCGGCTCACCGGCAGCCACCGATGCGTCCGTGTTGCCGATCAGGTCATACAGCACCACCAGCTTGTTAGGATCAGCACCGAGGTCGCCGCCGCCGCTCACCGTCGCGGTAATCGCCCAGATCACGGCCACGCCATCCGGTCCAACCAGGCCCGTGATGTTGCGCAGCCCATCGGTCGCCGGTGCCCAGGGCAGCCCGGTGGCCGTGTTGTTGCCGGTGGGGTACCCCGCAACCGTGTACGGCGTGCCCAGGCCGAGCCCGTTCTGCAGCGTGTACACGTGCTGCCACGTGTGGGTGGAGGCGCTCAGCACCCACTTCTGCAGCCCGGCCGTGGTCTGCGCTGCCGCGTGCGTGTACAGGTCCGATCCGCCGGTATACGCATCGCCTTCATCCGCTACGTACAGCGTGGTCGCATTGGCAAACCACAGGCTAGCCGGGTAGGAGCCGGTGGAGTTTTTGGCCAGCGTGGTGGGGAAGCCCGCAAGGATGCACATGTTGCTCGGCAATCCATTGCTCTGAAGCGTCGATGGGTCGTAGCTGAGCGGCGCGGTCGGCAGCTTTGCGCCGGCTACGGGCAGTCCCGTGCCAGACGGGCACGCGGTGCCAACCGTGTCCACGAAGTACACGGTGTTCACGCCGTTGCTGCCACTGTCCTTGGAGTAATACAGCACATTGTTGAAGATGGTTTCGCCGCGGAAATTATCATCCTTGCCGACCTTGTCAGCCTTCTGGCCAAGCTCGGCCACGGAGAAGCTGGCCACCGGCGTCGGCAGCCCCGGTGCCTGCGCCGCTTCCGACAGCAGCGACGGCACCACGCTCTGCGCGCCCGCGCCCAGCACGACCCCGTTTGGCTGCGGGTTGGAGCCGTTGCCGGCATTGCCCGCGGTGTAAAAGAAAGGGTTGCCGTAGCTGTTGTTCAGGATCACCGCGCGCCCGTTGTTGCCGCTGTAGGCATTGGTCTCGGTGAAGTGGAACTGGTTATCCAGCCCGATCGACGCCACCGCGCGGTACGCGGGTGTCTGCCCATCCGGGTTGGTCGGGTCGGGTGCCATCGGCGTGCTGGAGTTGGAGACGTCGATGGCATCGATCGGCGCCACGTACCCCATGAAGCTCAAAACATTGCCATCGGTCGAGAGCTGCAGGGCGATCTCGGACTTCGAGCTGAAGCTGGTCACCATCTGGTCGCCGCCCGCACCGGGGAGCGCACTGCTCGGCACCGGGATCGAGTTGATCGGCTGCCCGAACACCGTCACCTGGTCCAGGTAAATCTGCGAGGTGATGCCGAACGCCGGGTCATACAGCACGTTGTTGAACACGTACGGGTAGGTTCCGTTCGCAGTCGCGCCGCCCGTGGGGCACGCTCCTGATGCGGCACTGCAGTTCGGAGGCAGCGCCTGGCCTACCGTGACGTTGCCGGCCTTGTTGTCATACACCGCGCGGCTCACCACCAGGTTGTTGGGGTACAGGGGCGCAGCGGCGGGCGTGCTCTGCGCGTATACACAGGGGGCGGCAATGCCGGCGAGCCCGGCTACAGCAAGACCCAGTGCAGCGGGAAGCGAACGAAGGCGAAAGTATGCGGTCATCAGGGATCAATCTCCAGGGGCCTCTGCCGCCTGGCGACATCCTGCCCTCGGAAGCTGAACCTACCACCGAAGTGTGAGAAGAGTGTGACGGCAACGCACACACTTGCCGCCCGGCGCTGTAGGCCAATTCGAGAGTTGCTGCCTCTACGAGATCACGCGGCGCAGAAAGTTCCGCACCCCGATCGTGCCCAGCACCGCCAGCGAGCCCACCAGCCCCGCCAGCACTGCCAGTACCGGCATGTGCGGCATGCCCGGCGTGAGTGCCGTGCGCAGCCCTTCGCTCATGTACACGATCGGGTTTGCCAGCACCACGATCTGCAACCAGCGCACGTGCGACAACAGCGCCCATGGGTAGTACACGCAGCCCAGGAACGTGATCGGGATCACCACGATGGAAAACACCAGCCCGATCTGCCGCGGCTGCACGCTCGCGCCGATCGTCAGCCCCAGCGCTCCGGACACAAGACTCGCCAGGATCATGACCGCCACAAACACTGGCCAGCTCGATACGTGCAGCAGCACCGGCGTGCTGGGGATGTAGTAGGCCAGCGGCAGCACCAGCAGCGCCGCAAAGATGCACTGCAGTGCGGAGAAGCAGATCTTTTCAAGCGCCACCGCGTATACCGGCAACGGGCACATCACGCGATCATCAATCTCGCGCGTCACGCCGAACTCGGTCGACAGCGGCAGCGCCACTGCGGCAATCCCGGTAAACATGATGGCCACCGCCATCAGCCCCGGCAGCAGCACAGTGGCAAAGCTGCCGCCACCCATCATCATGCCGTTGCCGCCACCCATCCGCGGAAACAGGTACGTGAACACAAAGAGAAACAGCAGCGGTTGCATAATGACGCGCACGATAAATGGCAGCAGCTCGCGGCTCAGCACGCGCGTATCGCGCAGCATCAGCGCGCCAAAGGCACGCAGCGGTGTGCCCGTGGGGCGCGGTGAAGAGCGCACAGGCCGGGCGGTGGCGTCAGTCACGGAGTTCTCTCCCGGTCAGTTGCAGAAACACCGTTTCAAGGCTCGGCTCCTGCACGCGCAGGTCTCGCAGTCCCGCGGCTCGTGCCGCAGCTACGACCAGCGGCAGCAAGCCGTCCAGCTGGTCGGCAAACACGCGAATGCCTTCCCCGGTCAACTCCGCCCTGGCCACGCCGCTCAACGCGGCGATCTCGCGCAGCAGCGCGGGAGCACTTACTTGATCGCGCAGCTTCAACTCCAGCACCGTGTACACGCCATGCTGCTGCTTCAGCGCCGCCGGCGTATCCAGCGCAAGCACCCGGCCCTGGTCCACCACCGCAACCCGGTCGCACAGGGCATCGGCCTCTTCCATGTAGTGCGTCGTCAGCACCACGGTGATGCCTTCCTTGCGCAGCGAGGTCACGGCCTCCCACATGGCGATGCGACTCTGTGGGTCCAGCCCCGCGCTCGGCTCATCGAGGAAAAGCACCTCGGGATGGTGTGCAATGGCGCGCGCGATCTGCACCCTCTGCTGCATGCCGCCCGAAAGCTGCGTCGGGAGAGCCTTGCCCCGTTCCTGCAGATGGAACTGCTGCAGCAGCGCTTCCGATCGTGCCCGCGCGGCTGCGCCGTTCATGCCGAAGTAGCGGCAGTGAAAGTACACGTTTTCGAAAACAGTCAGCGAACGATCCAGGGTGTTGTACTGCGGCACCACGCCCATGTGCACGCGTGCACGCGCCGGCTCCCGCACCACGTCCACGCCTGCAATCCGCACGCTTCCCGACGTGGGCAATGCCCGCGTTGTGCAAATGCTGATAGTAGTGGTCTTGCCCGCACCATTCGGACCGAGCAGTCCGAAGATCTCGCCTGCCGGCACCTCCAGGTCGATGCCGGCTACTGCCGCTACCGCCCCGGTTTTCGTCTGGTAAGTCTTATGCAGCGAAGCAACTTCCACGATCATGGGTGTCGCACTCCGCACAGCGACGGAGCGCTGCAGCTCCTAGGCCGCAAGGGACGGGCCATCGGAGCGCAGCGAAGCTTCCGCCGCGGCAGCGGACAGGTGCAGGGCACCCGCCTCGATCGCCAGCAACCGCTTGATCTCCTTGCGCGACAGACGGCGCATCTCCTGCATGGAATAAAACTGCTTGTGCCCGCAGTCCAGGCAGACCATGTAACTCTGCTGTTGGATCGTGAAGGGCCGGCTCAGCCGGCCATGCTGACAGCCAAACACCGACGAAACCGCGCGCATCGCACCCTGGAGAACCTTCATATGCCCTCTTCTTTGAAATGCGCCTGTCAACGGTGCCGTGCAGAAGCCCGGAGACGCATGCTGCTCCGGGACGCACCATCGGAAAGGTGAGCGGGCAGACATAGCTGGGATGCTCCGCGTCTCCCCGGGTTGCTTGTGCCGCGGATCGCCAGCCGGGTCCCTAGCGCAGGCGCACCACCAGTTTGCCGAAGTGCGACCCCGCCTCCATCTGCCGAAAGGCCTCGGGTAGCTCTTCCAGCGCGAATTCCTTGTCGATCACCGGCTTGATCCCGGTCGCGATCAGCGCCCGGTTCAGCGCCTCGAAGTCCGTCCGCGAGCCCACGTAGATCCCCTGCACCCGCAACTGCTTGCGCAGGATCACGCGCACATCCACCGGCTCCGCACTCTCGGTCAGCACGCCGATCTGCGCCATGGCTCCGCCCACCGCGCACGCCTTGAGCGACTCCAGGAACGTTCCCGAGCCACCCACTTCGATCACCAGGTCCACACCGCGGCCGTCCGTCTGCTCCACCGCCCAGTCGGCCCAGCTGCCACCGCTCTTGTAGTTGAACCCCGCATCGAGACCAAGCGCCCTGGCCCGCTCGAGCTTTTCGTCGCTTGACGAAGTGCCGAGCACCCGCGCTCCCATCGCCTTCGCCAGCTGCAGCGCCGCAATCGAGACGCCGCCCGTACCCTGGATCAGCACCGTGCTCCCGGGGGCAATGCCGCCCGCTTTTTGCAGCGCGCTCCACGCCGTGACCCCCGCGCAGGGAAGCGTCGCCGCTTCGGCAAAACTTAGCCCATCCGGGATAAGCACCACGCCGTCCTGATGGAGCGTCACGTACTGGGCTGCCATGCCATCGATGTCGCCGCCCAGCGCTCCGCGGTATTTCTCATTGCTGGGCGCGCCATCCTGCCAGTTCTGCATGAAGATGCCCGCCACCCGATCGCCCACCTTGAAGCCCCGCACCGCGTCGCCCACCGCGTGCACCACCCCGGCGCCGTCAGAAAGAGGAATGCGCGGCAGCTTCAGCTTGGGGTTGTACTTGCCCGTCACCGTCATCAGGTCGCGATAGTTCAGCGAAACGGCATGCACCTCCACCACCACCTGGTTGGCGGCTGGTGCAGGTATGGCGCCCTCACCGAGAGCAAGCTGATCGATGCCGAATGCTGGAATGGTCCAAAGCTTCATGGTGTGCGCCTCCGGTGCGCGTCAAGCTGATCAGCACAACAAATTGCAACTACAAGATGCGGGTGGTGCGGAAGGGGATTCCAGGCATCGAATCCTGCATGGCTAAGGGATGGGAAAGTAAAAGTGTTGAAGAGCAGGTTGCGGATCAGGAAAACGCAGTCGAGGCGCGCAGACTTGCGCAGTTCACAAGTACCCGGGAGCGCGGCGACCTTCTGCGCAACCGGCAATCACTGGAGCTGCAGAAAGAGCAGATTCTGAACCAGCGCACCAGCAACCCGCACCGACGAGCCGCCCTGGTGGCCGCGCTCGCGCATGTGGAAGAGCAGCTCGCCGCGATCGGCCCGATCGTTTAACCCGGGCGAGCGGCGATCCGCTCTTCGCGGAGCGCAGCTCGCCTCGTTCGTTGTTTGTCAGCTTTTGCGGTTGAACAGCAGCGAGTTGGCCTGGTCAATCGACGTGAGCGAAATGCGCGCGATATTCACGTGCACCGGCCGGCACGCCGCCCACACGATTGCATCTGCCACATCCTCCGGCTTCAACGGCGTGAGGTTCGCGTACACCTTTGCTGCGCGTTCCTCGTCGCCGCGGAACCGAATCTTGGAAAAGTCCGTCTCCACCATTCCCGGATCGACCGACGTCACCCGCACCGGGGTGCCGAGCAGGTCCTGCCGAAGCCCATCGTTGATGGCGTGCTCCGCCGCCTTGGTCGCGCAGTACACCGCGCCTCCCGGGTATGTCATGTCGCCGGCGGTGGAGCCAAGGCTGATCACGTGGCCCCGCCCCCGCTCCACCATGCCCGGCACCACGAACCGGGTCACAAACAGCAGGCCCTTTACATTGGTGTCAAGCATCTCGTCCCAGTCCGAGGGCTTGCCCTCGTGCACCTTGTCGAGTCCGCGCGAAAGCCCGGCGTTGTTCACCAGCACGTCGATCGCAGCCCACTCCGCCGGCAGCGCCGCTATCGCCGCTTCCACCGCCCCGGCCTGCTGCACGTCCAGTGACACCACGTGGGCTGCCGTTCCACCCTGATCGCTCAACTCACGGGCCAGCGCGTCCAGCTTCTCGGTGCGCCGCGCCGCCAGGATCAGCCGCGCGCCTTCCGCGGCAAACGCCCGCGCGCACGCCTCGCCAATACCTGAGCTCGCGCCCGTGATCAAAACCACCTTGCCCTGCAATCCGCTCACTCCTGTAGTCCTTTCGCTTCGGCGCGCACCGCATCCAGGTAGCCGGCGGCCCAGTCCTTGTCGCCGTTGCCCCGGCGAATGGCAGCATTCAGGTTCTGTTGGAAAATGTCGCCCAGCGGTGTGCGCGTTGCCGTTTCCTTGGCTGCCTCGCGATACAGCGTCATGTCCTTGGCGCCCAGCTTCATCGTAGCGCCCGGCTTCTCCGGCGGGTCGAGCATCACCTTGCCATAGTTGGCGTAAAACGCAGACTGAAACAGCGCGCTGTTCACCGTCTCCAGAAACACCTGGGGATCGATCCCGTGCGCTTCGGCAAACGTAAAGCTCTCGCTCAGCGACGCGATCATCGCCGTGATCAGGAAGTTGCCCCCCAGCTTCAACGCGTGGGCGACGCTTGGCTTCTCACCCACCACCGTGATGCCACGGGAGAAGCACTCCAAGATCGGCGTAATCTCCTGCAGCAACGTGTCCGGGCCGGCTACCGCCAGCCATAGCTTGCCTTCGGCCGCGATGTTGGGGCGGCCAAACACCGGTGAGCCCACGTAGCCCTGCCCGTGCGCTGCATGTTCCCGCTCCAGCCGCTGCGCGAGGTCCACGCTGATCGTTGAAAGTGAAACGTGCGTAGCGTCCTTGGGAATCGCGGCCAGCGCCCCTTGTTCAAACAGCACGCCCTCCACCGCTGCATCGTCGTTCAGCATCGTGAAGATCAGCTTCGCGTCCCGCACCGCCTCGGCCGCGGTCGCCGCTACCTGGGCGGCCTCCTGCTGCAGGGGCGCGGCAGCCGTGGCCGTGCGGTTCCACACCACTGTGTCGTAGCCCTTCGCGACCAGGAGACGCGCAATCCCGCTGCCCATCTGGCCCAAACCTAGAAACGCAATCCGCATCCAGACTCTCCTTGTTTCCCGGTTGGATGCACGAACCACGCCGGCTTCAACCCCGCCACTCCCCGCGCACGCTCCGTCGCACAACAAAAGACCACCCTCGCGGGTGGCCTTTTCGTTGTGCTGCAACCAGCTACTGGGGTTGAGCCTGGTTCGGTGTCGCCGTGGTGCCGCCCGCAGGCTCGGCCTGCTGCTGCACACCAATCGCGTCGCCTGAGACCACCAGCTCCACGCGCCGGTTCTGCGCCCGACCCTCGGCGCTGCCATTATCCGCCACCGGATTGGTCAGGCCAAAGCCCGTTGCCGTCACATTGGCCAGTGGCACACCCTGCGCTACCAGGAAGTCACCCACTGCCTGTGCGCGGTTTTCCGAGAGCTTCTGGTTGTACTGTTCGCCGCCCACATTGTCGGTGTAGCCCTCAACCTGCACCTTCAGGCTCGGATACGCCTGCAGGATGCCTGATACCTTGGCCAGCTTCACCTGCGCGTCCGACTTCAGCGTGTACTTGCCCGTGTCAAACAGCACGTCCGACATGTTCACGATCAGGCCGCGTGCCGACTCCTGCGTGTTCAGCACAGAGTTCAACTGGTCGCGCAAACGCTGGCGGATCTGCTGGGTCTGCTGGGCAGCCTGCTGCTGCGCCTGTTGTGCCTGGGCAGCCTGTGCCTGGGCCTGCGCCGCCTGCAGCTCTGCCTTGGCGCGCTCGGCTGAGGCCTGCTCGGCCTGCAGTTTTGCCTGCTGCGCATCCAGCGCTGACTGCTGCGCCTGCTGCTGTGCCTGCTCGCTCGCCCGCTGCTGCGCTGCCGCATCCATCGCCTGGTGCTTGCGGATCGCGATCACGCGCGAGTCCTCCGCACTCTGCACGGCTGCGCGCGCATAGGTGATCTCCTGCTTGCGCTCGCTCTTGTGCGCGTCCATCGCCTGCGCGTTCTGCAGGTTCTGCACCGCGCTCTGGAACGTATCCGTCGCATACCGGTCCGCGCCCGCGGCCTTGGCGATCTGGATCGCATTGATCGCTTCGTACAGCTCCAGCGGCGACTCGTCATTGCGGGTAATCGGGTGCAGCACCGTGTCCGAACCGCTAGTGGTCGAGTAGGCTCCGCGCGGCAGCAGGGAAGCGTGCGCTACCACTGGCTCGATAATGCCCTGCGTCTTGTCGTTCAACACCACGTTCTGCAACACCACCACGTCACTGGGCGCGCTCACGTAGAAATACGGCTCGGCCGTTACGATCAGCGCGAACGCCTGCAGGTTGGTCGTCACCTTCATGTCGACCTTGTTGCCGCCGCCCGTCGGCAGCACTTCACCCAGCGCCTGCGGATGCCCGTCGGCCGAGATCGCCCACAGCACGTAGGTCAGGTACTCCACGCCGAAGCCATTGGCCGGCGGCAGGCCTTCGAGGTGGAGGTCGATCGAGATGCCGCCCTTGTTGCTCTGCACCGTGGCCGAGCCCTTGGCGCGCGCCAGCAGTGGTGTTCCTTCAAACCCGATCTTGGTCGAGCCGCTGCGATGGAAGTAGTTAATCGCCGGGATATCGCGGGCGACCACCTGGATCTTGTACAGCGGAATCCCGTTGCGCACGGCCGACGGGCCCTGCTCCTGCTGCTGCGGAAAGCGATCGGTGGCGGTCGGGTTCATTTCCTGGGCCTGCGCTCCGGCGGCATAAAAGGCGCCAGCCAGCAGCACGACAGGGGTGATCTTTTGGAACTTCAGCATGAAGCGGTTTCCATTCTCAGCCACTCCCTTTGATGAGGAAGACCAGGCTGGGTGACCAGTGATGTTATTCAAGTAGTAAAGATGCTCGAAAGGGAGGGCGGGAGGTCTTCCATCGAACAGACAACGCTCTCCCGTCCTCTTGCCCCTACTGCGCTTCGCTCGGTGGTACCAGCTTGTGCGCGATCGCGAAGATTGCAAGTTCCAGCCGTGTCGACAACTTCAGCTTCTCGAACGTGTTGGAAAGGTGACGCTTCACCGTCTCCTCGCTCAGCTTGAACTGCTTGGCGATCTCGCGGTTCGACAGCCCCTTGACGATCAGACCAACCACCTCAAGCTCCCTGCGCGTCAGGTGGAAGCGTTCCGTGCTTTCCTGTTGCACCTGCGTGCGCAGCTCGGCCAATACCCCGGCCAGGTGCTCGATGCGTTTGCCGTCCGCCCAGTAAAAGCCGTTCATCACCGCGATCAGCGCCGTGGCAATCTGCTCGGCCAGCGCACTTTTCAGCACGATGCCGCGCGCGCCGGCCGTGAAGGCCTCCGCGAGCTGCTCCGCCTGGATCGACCCGGTCAGCAGCAGGATCTTGGTCTGCGGCACCGCGGTCATGACCTGCCGCACAATGTCGAAGCCGGTGGTCTGCGGCATCTGCACGTCCAGCAAAAGCACGTCCGGGCGCTGCTCCACCGTTGCGGCCACTGCCTGCGTGCCGTTTTCAGCTTCGCCAATGACTTGGAAATTTCCGTGCGCGGTTAAAAGGTTGCGCACACCGATCCTCACCACAGGGTGATCGTCGGCAAGAACCACACGAATAGCAGGTGGACGTTGCAGGTTTGTAGTTTGTGTCATAAAGCGACGTGTGCCTCTCTCAGTGCTGCTTCCAGCAATGTGCACCCGCGAAGCGTTTCCTGGACAAGTGCCCGAAAGCGCGTTTCAGGCAGCGACTCTGCTTCGAACTCTGCTGCTACCCTGGCCAGGCCCGCGGCTCCAAGCATGCCGGCGGTTCCGCGCAGGGTGTGACCCAGTACGTGCGCTACGTCCTGCTCAGCCGGGGCGTTCAACGCCGCCTCGAGCCTTCGCCGTGTCTGCCGGAGGAACTCGCGATAGGTGTCGGCGAGTACCGTTTCATCCAGCAGCCTGCGCAGCGTTCCAAACGTGGAAGGATCCAGGGCTGGGAAGCTGGGTTCGTAACTCTTCCGCGGGACACTCCGAGCAGGCACCTGGGGCGGCGTGGCCCTTTGCCCGCGCACCTCGCGGTTACCAGTGGAGCCTGTTCTTAAATCCCGCATACCCGGACGATACCCCATGCGTAAGCGGAGGAAAGTTACTCTTGTACTTCAACGCGGCAGATTCTCACACCAAAGTAGCAGTGGATCGCATCGGCATCCGCCCGGAATTGCCCGCTCCGGTGCACCCTGCTCGCGGACGTCCCGCCCGCGATGCCTCCATTCGGTCGGTTCAACCCGGCAGCGTTGCACCCGGTCAGGCAAGCCGCAGGACTTCGCCTGCCTGGCATCCGCTGTCATCGGTGTTCGCATGATGGGTGCATCCATCTTGTGAGCCACGCAGGACCCGCTGCCCCCTGCTCCCGCTCCGTGCCGAAACGCTGTACGCTTCGGCATGGATCCAACGCAGCCAGACGACCTGCGCGCTGAAGTCGCGGCCCTGCGCACCCGCGTGGAAACGCTGGAGTCGCAGCTCGCACACCTCGCGCAGTCTCCCTCCGCGCACTCCGCACCCAGGCCCTTCGACACGGCAGCCGTCCCACCCCGGGCTGGCACGCGCCCGTCTGATCCGCCCCAGCGCTTCATCCCTCCCGCAAAACCTTCGCTTGAAGCCCGCATCGGGTCGCAGGTGTTCAACCGGGTCGGCATCGTCGCCGTGCTCATCGGGGCAGCCTGGTTTCTCAAGTACGCGGTGGACCAGCAATGGCTCGGCCCCCTGGCCCGCGTGCTGGTGGGT
Organism: Acidipila sp. EB88; assembly: GCF_003858395.1. GTDB lineage: Bacteria > Acidobacteriota > Terriglobia > Terriglobales > Acidobacteriaceae > EB88. Next base: position 2,555,854 of record NZ_QWEV01000005.1, read on the forward strand.
GTCTGCGCCGGAGCCGGCCTCATCGGCTGGTCCGAGCGTTTTCGCACGCGCGGCTATCCGGTATTCTCGCTGTCGCTCAAGGCTGCCGGCACCGGCATGCTCTATTTGGCGTTCTGGGCGGCATTCGCCTTGTTCCACCTGGTCGGCTACCCCATGGCCTTCGCCGGCATGGTGCTGATCACCGTCGCCAACGCGTGGCTCTGCTGGGGCCAGCGGTCCGAGGTGCTCGCCGCCTACGTTGCGATCGGCGGTTTCCTTACGCCGGCTCTGCTCGCCGGGGAGCACAACTCGGTCGCAGTGCTGGGCTGCTACCTCGCACTGCTCAACGCCGGACTGTTCACGCTCATCGCCTTTCGTAACTGGCCACGGCTCCTGCCCGCCGCCTTCGTCGGCACCACCAGCTACCTTGCCGCGTATGCGCTGCATCCCGCGCAGGTAACGGCCACCAGCGACGGCACCGCGGCCCTGTGGCTCGTCCTGCTGAGCTTCGTTGCCTTTTCCGTCGCGCCTCTGCGTATAGCTGCGCGCAGTCCCTCGACCGCCCGCGACATCGCAGGCCTGGTCCTCCTGGTCAACATCCTGCTGGGCAGCTGGGAGCTGTGGCGCTTCCTCCCAGATACGTCCTTGGCCGCGCGCTGGCTGCCCATGGCCGTGGCCGCCTGGTGTGGACTGCTGCTGTTCTCCGGCCGGTTCCTGCTCCCCACATCCTCAGGCACGAACAGCCCAGCGGCTGCGAATCTACCCATCCCCACCGCATCTGAAAGCTTGCGTCCCCTGCTTGCCGCGCTGGTGATCACCTTTGTCGCGCTTGGACTCTGGTCCGTCTGCAACGCGCCCGGCGCCATCGCCGGCTGGACGCTCGAAGCAGCAACCCTGCTCGCGCTCTCCCTGCGCCGCGTGCCCACTGCACTCAATGCGCCAGAGTCCGGCGCCGCTTCTCCGACCCGCTCGCTGGTAAGTTCGCCCGTTCCATCGGCGTTGCTGCTCGCAGCCTCCGCCCTGTTGCTGGTTGGCGAGTCGCTGGTCGGCGAACTCCGCGCCATGGACTACGCCGTGCTCAACCTCCGGTTTGCGCTCTACCTGCTGGTCGTGGCCGTGTCGCTGTTCGCCGTGCGGGCCGCGGCGCTCCACCACGCGCAGCATCGCCAGCACCCCGACACCCTGTGGCCGTCCATGGGTGCGCTGTGTTCCGTGCTGGCAACCACGCTGCTGCTGCTCGCGGGCATCTTCGAGATCCACACCCTCTACCAGGGCCCTGCGGGCTTGGACGCTGGAGTGGCCGGGCACTTCTGGGACTCGGCCTGGGCTGCCATTCTCGGCGTGCTCCTGCTGGTTTGCGGCTTCCGCGTGCGTTGGTCGTTTCTGCGCTGGCAGGCGCTTGCCCTGCTCACCCTGGCCATCGCCAAGGTCTTCCTGTTCGACACGCGTGCCCTCTCCCAGGGCTTTCGCATTCTCAGCTTCCTGGGTCTCGGCGTTCTGCTGCTCGCCGTGTCGTTCATCTACCAGCGCGACCTGCTCAACCTGCGCGGGGAAGAGCACGGCGGCTAACCCACCACACATGAGAAAAGGCGCAGGGCGCTCGCCACCAGGCAAGCACCCCGCGCCTTTTCCGCTTGAATCCGGCAGTCAACAGCCAGTCACAGCGCCGACCACCTTAAGCTGCTGAAATTAACGGCCCTGCTTCTGATGCTGCGCATCGACGTGCCCCGCAGCCAGAGCAGCCTTTACCTTTTCCACCGACGTGCCATGCACCCGGATCGCCTCGTGCAGGGCCTCGCCCGACACCTTGAAGTGCTCCGCCCAGTAGTGAATATCCGAAGCGACTTTGGGGTTGATCTCGTGCTCGCTGCTCGGTCCGTGTTCTACGTTGTCCGCCATGATCGTGTTGTTTCCTTCCTTGTTACGCCCTAGCTTGGATGCACAGTGCATGCCCTGCACCGGCCCAAAGAAAACTCCCCACGAAGTGGGCGCCAGCCGCGCAGGCGGTCCTGCTCTGCCCAAAAAAAAGCCCCGCTCCAGGAGCAGGGCTTTGTTTCACCACGAGCTTTCATCCGCTACTAGCGCAACGCCTCATCCGACTCGTTCAACCAGCTGGCCGGCTTCAGCAGTTCACGCGGTTTCGAGCCTTCCGGCGGCCCCACCAGCCCATCCCGCTCCATCATGTCGATCAGCGCGGCAGCCCGGCCATAGCCGATCCGCATGCGCCGCTGCAGCAGCGACGTGCTGGCTTTGCCGAACTCGAACACCAGCCGCACTGCATCGTCAAACAGCGGATCGTTCTCATCAGCGCCTCCACCCGCTCCATCTCCGTCGATCTCGCGTCCATTCGCATCCTTGGGCGCGTCCAGAAAGCCTTCGGCATACTGCACGTCCGCCTGCGCCTTCCAGAACGACACCACCGCCGCCGTCTCCTTCTCGGTCACAAACGGCGCATGCACCCGCACCAATCGCGAGGTGCCCGGCGGCAGAAACAGCATGTCGCCGCGGCCCAGCAGCGACTCGGCACCATTGGTGTCGAGGATCGTGCGCGAGTCGATCTTGGTGGCCAGCCGGAAGCTCATGCGTGTCGGCACATTGGCCTTGATCAGGCCGGTGATCACGTCCACTGACGGCCTTTGCGTCGCAAGAATCAGGTGAATGCCCACCGCGCGCGCCATCTGCGCGAGCCGCGTGATCGCCTCTTCCACGTTGGACTTGTCCAGGATCATCAGGTCGGCCAGCTCGTCGATGATGATCATGATGTAGGGAAGCGGCTTCTCTTCCACTCCCTGCTCGTCCCACAACGTCGGCTGCGTGTCGAACAGCCGGTTGTACTGGTCGATGTTGCGCACCGAGCGCGAAGCCAGCAGCTTCAACCGCCGCTCCATTTCGCGCACCGCATTCTTGAGCGCGTTCGCGGCCAGCTTGGGTTCCGTAATGATCGGCGTGAACAGGTGCGGAATGCCCTCGTACATTCCCAGTTCCACCCGCTTCGGATCCACCAGGATCAGGCGCACCTGCTCCGGCGTCGCCTTGAACAGCACCGACATGATCATCGCGTTGATCGCCACCGACTTACCCGAACCAGTGGAACCCGCGATCAGCACGTGCGGCATCGTCGCCAGGTCGGCCACCACGACCTTGCCGTTGATGTCCTTGCCCATCGCCATCGTGATCTTGGACTTCGACGTCGCGAACCCTTCGGCCTCGATGATGTCGCGCAGCCAGATGGTTTCGCGCTCGGAGTTCGGCACCTGGATACCCACGGTGGACTTGCCCGCCATGCGCTCGATCAGGATCGACTCGGCTGCCATCGCAAGGCACAGGTCCTCGGCCAGGCCGGTGACGCGCGAGTACTTCACGCCGGCTTCCGGCCGAAACTCGAACGTCGTCACCACCGGTCCCGGGTTGATCTGCACCACCTGCCCGCCTACATCGAACTCGCCGCACTTCTCCACCAGCACCTGTGCCTCGGCGCGCAGCGCTTCTTCCCGCACCAGTGTGTGTTCCTCCGAGCGTGTCAGCAGTGTGGTCGGCGGCAGTTTAAAGGCGCTTTCAAAGCCGTTCACCGTCTTTGCCGTCATGGTGATGTGGCGCTCGTTCGCATCCGCGCGCTGCGCGAAGCGGATGCCGGAACCGGACTCCGCTGCCTGGGCAGGAGCAGCCAAGGCGGGCACGCGATCAAACGGTGTGGCCGGCAACACGGCGAACTCAGCAGTCTCCACGGCGCCGTCGGCGGCCTGCAGCGGCGCCGCCTCTTCCACCATCGCTACGGGTCGGCGCGGCGGCAGCGCGACCAGTTGGGGCCGCAGGGGCGCTTCCTCGATCTCGTCTTCCAGCTCTTCAAACGATTCAGCAGCAGCGATTGGCGAGCCTACCTCCGCGGCAAACGCTTCATCGTCCCAGCCGTCGGCTACGGTTGTGTACGGCTCATGCATCTCGGCAAAGCTGCCCCGCCGCCCCGGTGCGGGGCCGTCGGGCGCGGGCGCCATCATGCTGCGCGCAGGCGCTGGTTCCACCGCGTACTCTGCCTCGTCCGGCGCGGCATACGGTGCCTGTTCTGGCTCAGCCTGCGCAGTCTCCGTCGCCCGGGCTTCCCGCGCCATGACCTTGGCCGCACGACGCTCAGCCTTTCGCCGCGCCCGCCCGCGACGCCAGTGGTGCCAGCGATCGCGCATCGCCGCCAGCGGCGCGCTGTGCACCAGCAGCCACTGCCGCGCCGAGGTAAAGGTGAACGCGGTCAGCAGGTACACGCAGATCGCAGCCAGGAACAGCAGCAGCACGCACGCGCCGGGATAGTTGATCCATGCCGTCAGGGCGTCCAGCAGCAGCGTGCCCACCACGCCGCCGATCGGCAGCGCTCCAAACAGGTGCAGGTTCCAGGGCAGCAGAGCAAACACGGCCGGCAGCACCACCACCGCCAGTGCTACACCAGCGAGTTTGATCCACGGGGCCGAGGTCGCGCGCGAACGCATCCAGCTCCAACCCAGCATCGACAGCAGCAGCGGCAGTGCAAACGCGGCAGCGCCTTCGATCTGGAACAGCAGGTCGCTGATCGACGCACCCACCCGCCCGGTCCAGTTATGAACCGCGCGGGCGCCGGCCGTGTCGAGCGAAGGGTCGCCGGATCGGTAGGAGAGCAGGGCCAGCACCAGAAGGGCAGCTACCAGCAGCAGCACAAGGCCCACCAGTTCGTTCAGGCGGCGGTTCCGGGTAGGCGTCACAACCAGGGCTAGGGATCTCATTTGGCAGGCGCGGAGTGGCTGCGGCGCTCACACAGCAGCGCGCGGACGGCAACCAATCACCTTCTGAACCAGAGCCACTTCAGTATTGCAGACTTGAGGGACTGGGTTTGCGGGCGTTCAACGGGATGTGCACCGGGCGTACAGCAGGAGTAACGATGGTGCCGACGGGCGAAGCCTCTTCGAGATCAGGGTGCCCGGCATCCCTATCGGGAGTGCCCGGGTGCAGCGGGCGAGGTTCAAACAGCAGGCAGAGCAGGTGGGCCGTGGCGAAGGCAATCGTGCCCCACGCAAGGTTTGATGCCAGGGAAGCGATGCGGCGAATCCCTTCAGGCTCTCGACCTGGTTGGCGCAGCAGGAGCAGGGCTGCTCCACCTGCTTCGAGTTCGTTCCCGGGTGCGTTCGCCGGGTCGTTCCCGGATGGTGACTCGTACATGTTCGGCTCCTGCAAGATTGTGCTGAGATTATCGGCATGACCTTGCAGGAACGTGAATGCGCGGGGAACTCCGCGTGAACTATGCGTGGAACAGGTGAGCGCCAAACGCAATCAACACGACCGCCAGCACAATGCGGTATATCGCGAAAATCGTGAACCCATGCTTGCGCACATACTGCAGAAACCACTCCACCACGAAGAACGCGACGATAAACGACACCACGAAGCCGATCAGCAGCACCACCCAGCCATGGCCGGTCATCACCAGCGGCGCAATCGGGTCACCCTGCGCCGCGGCCTGTGCCAGCGCCTTCTTGCTCGGGTGCACTGTTTTCAAAAACTCGAAACCCGTGCTCGCCACCATTACCGGGATCGAGACCAGGAACGAGAACTCCAGCGCCGCGTTGCGCGTCATGCCGGCCAGCTGCCCGGCAGAGATCGTCGACATCGAGCGGGACGTACCCGGAAACACTGCGGACAATACCTGGCACAGACCGATCCAGATCGCCTGTCCCAGTCCCATGTGGTCCACGTCTTTCGTGGAAGACTCCTGCCGCGAACTCCATGCATCCACCGCCCACATCACGATGCCGCCGATCAGCAGCGACATCTCGATCACCACGAGACTTTCAAGGTGCTTGCCGATTACCTTCTGCAGCAGGAACGCCGGGGCCGCCGTGCACACAAACGCGACCATCACCAGCGAAAGCGGGTGCGTCAGCACAGTGCGGTCGCCCTGCTCGCCCTTGGGGAACGTACGCAGAAACGCAACGATCCTGCCGATAAACAGCAGCATGAGCGCCAGGATGGCGCCCAGCTGAATCACGATCGTGTACATCTTCCAGTAAGGATCGGTCAGAGACACGTGCAGCAGCGCTTCGGTAATACGAAGATGCGCAGTGGAGCTTACGGGCAGAAACTCCGTGAGGCCTTCCACAATGCCAAGCAGCACAGAGACTACATAATCGTTCAAGCGGAGTTCCTTTGCCGCGGGCGATGCATATTTACTGGCGATCGCTGCCGTATACAGGGATAGACTGCTGCACCTTGTATATCAGACCCGCTCCACGCGCGGCGTAATCGGTGGTGGTGTACCTGGTTCCAAGATGCGCCGCCGTCTCCACCGAGCGACGACGATCCTCCGCTGCGCGCTTGTCGTCGTTGTCCGCGCTCCACATGTCCCCGGCGCACGCCAGCCGCCATGCCGCCTCGTACAGCGCCTGCGCCGCCTTGGGTGAGTCCGGGTACTTATCCGCGAATTCGGCGTAGTAGCTCGCTTCTTTTTCAGGGCACTTCTCGGCGCCCTGCCAGTCGCCGCACAGCTTGTTGTCGATCAGCGCATACGCGGCAAAGCTCGCCCACTTGGTACCCGGGAACTGCCGCTCCAGTCGCTTCATCTCCGTCTCGTCCGGCTGCTGGCGCAGGTAGCTTTCCTTTTCATGTGCCGAGGGCAGGGTAGAGGCGTCTTCTTTCTGCAGCTGCCAGCGAATATCCGCAGTGCGCCACATCGCCTCCGGGGTGCGTGCGTCATCCGGGAACAGCACCGCCACCATCCGGTACAGCCGCCGCGCGTCGAGCGCTGAGCCAGCCGCGGCATGCGGCTCGCTGGCCGCCTGCTCCGCCGTGATCGCGACGCCGAACAGCACCGCGGCGCCGTTGGGTGTGTCTGCCGCGATCACCCCGGGGTCCTGCACCCAGCCCGAGATCGGGTGTTCCGGCTCGTGCTCGGTAAACACCGGCTGGTCTGCCTGCTGCACGGTCTCCTGGTCGGTGTTCGCATACACCTTGATCCAGTGGCCCGAGCGCTCCAGGATCGCCATCTCGCGTCCCGGCTGCACGGTCGACAGCTTGTCCGACCCCGTGTCCCCCTGCAGGTACAGGGCAGTCGGGCGAATCACCGTGGCTTTGGGCGAGGTGCGCGGGTCCGGCGCCTTCTGGGCGAACGCGACCGGCAGCATCAGCAACAGGGACAGGCAGAATCGAAGCCGCAAAGGCACAGGGTCACTCCTGGGAAGAGTTGTGGATAGACACAACGTCCGGCCACCAGTGTAGCGAGCAAGAAGCCCCCACTGGCAAGTGCGCTATGCGCCGTGCGCAGCAGCGTACCAATTGCGGCCGGGCCGAGCGGCCCCTCCCGCTTCGGAACAGCCTCCTTGGCGCACGCGCGCTTTGCCTGCAGTCGGCGCACGCCTCTTCGTGTAGAACTGCTCCAGCGATTCCCGGCGCCGTTGCGACTCGACTGGTCGCCCGGCCGCCATGCACCCACCCCAGGAGCCGTTCCATGTTCGAGAAGTATGTCGATATGCAGCAGAGCAGCGGAGCCTCACCACGAAGGAAGCGGCTCTGGATCCCTGCCGCAGCAACAACGCTGGCCGTGCTGCTGAGCCTCACCGCCTGCGGACGTGCCACGCCTGACGCCGGCCACGCCATCGTGCTCGTCGAAAAGCCGCTGTTCTTCGGCCATGGCGGCGTTGACTCCGTGCCGGTCCAAACCGGCAGCGTGTGGATCGCGCCCACCACCCAGACCATCGATGTGTCTATGGTGCCCGAGCGGCACGATTTGCGCCTCAACGACCTCATGACCAGCGACGGCGTACCCCTCGACTTCGACGCCATCATCCTGCTGCAGGTCACGGACCCGGTCGCGCTGATCGCCCATTTCGGCACCGACTGGTACCACAACAACGTCGAGCGCGAGTTCGCCATCCTGATGCGCGACCAGGTCAAGACCCACGGCATGAACGAGACCGCCATCGCCTCCACCGCGCTCGACTCCATCGACCAGAAGGTCGGCGAAGGCATGAGCCGGTACCTCAGGGAAGCCGGTCTGCCGGTGCGTCTCATCGGCGTCACCGCGGGCAAGGCCAACCCGCCCGACGCCGTGAAGTCGCAACGCATCGAGACCGCGCAACAGGAGCAGCGCGCCCTCACCGAGGCCCAGACCAAGATCGCCGAAGACGCGCGCAAGGCAGCCGAAACCAGCCGCGCCGAGGCCGACAATGCTTACCGCAACTCGCTCGGCCTCAGCCCCGAGCAGTTCATCGAACTGCAGCGCATCAAGATGCAGGAGAACGTTTGCCTGCGCCATACCTGCACGTTCATCAGCGGCAATGCCTCGGCGCTGGTCAACACACGCTAGCCGCCGTCTGGGAATGCCCGGCCCGGGTGAGTGCCCGCCCGCTCCGAGGCCCCCTGCGGCAGCAGCGTCACGACCCGCGCGGTGTGCCCGGTTTCCTCCATCCGGCAGGTGGCGCTCGGTGATAAGGTCGCTGAAACACTCGGCAGACGTTCTCCGCCAGACCGAAACACCCGGAACAAAACCGAACGAACACCCAAAGCACCCTGGAGCCATCGATGCATAGTTTTTCCGGCAGAGCCCTTGCTGCACTCGCGCTCACAGCCCTTCTGGCATCCGGCGCGGCCATGCGCGCGCAGCAACCCACCACAGCCCCGGCTGCAGCGAGCGACCCCTTCCAGTGGCTTGAGGACGTGTCCGGCGACCGCTCCATGACCTGGGTCAAGGCGCAGAACGCGCGCACCGAGCAGGTGCTCGGCGGCGACCCGCACTACGCCACCTACTTTGCCGACGCGCTCGCGGTAGCACAGGATCCGCGCCGCCTGCCGCTGCCCGACCTTGAAGGCGACGCCGTGTTCAACAACTGGCGCGACGCCACCAACCCACGCGGCCTGCTGCGCAAGACCACCCTTGCTGACTATCTCACCGCCGAGCCGCATTGGCAGCCCGTGCTCGACTACGACGCTCTCGGCCGCGCCGAGCACGTGGGCTGGGTGCCGCATGCGCGTGAGTGCCTGTATCCCGGCGGCGGCCTGTGCATGGTCGGTCTCTCTGCGGGCGGCGAAGACGCTGCCACCACGCGTGAGTTCGATCTCCGCACCGGGCGATTCGTCGCGGGCGGCTTCACCATTCCGCATAGCAAGCAGACGCTCGACTGGGCAGACAAGGACACGTTGCTGATTGCGAGCGACTGGGGTGCAGGCACCATGACCCAGTCCGGCTATCCCTTCATCATCAAGGAGTGGAAGCGCGGCACGCCGCTGGCCTCCGCGCAGGAGATCTTCCGCGGTGCCGCCACCGATCAGCTCGGAGCCTCTGCGGAAACCCTGCACGACTCCCAGGGCCATAGCCTCACAATCGTGCGCCGGGGCCTCACCTTCTTCTCGCGCCCTGTGTCTGTGCGCACCACGCGCGGCCTCGAGGCACTTGGCATTCCCGCCAAGTCCGAGGTCGACGGCCTGCTTGACGGGCAACTATTGGTCGAACTTAACGAAGACTGGGCCCCTACGGGTGCCACGCAGTCCTACCCACAGGGTTCGCTGGTCTCGCTCGAACTCGCCGAGGTGGTGCGCGATCCCGCGCACCTCAAACCCACCAGCGTCTTCACCCCCTCCGCGCACGAGTTCCTCGAGACCGCCGCGACCACGAAGAACCACCTCATCCTGACCACGCTCGAAGACGTGCAGGGCCGTGCGTCGGTATACACCTGGAGCAATGGCGGCTGGACCCGGAAGCCGCTCCCCGTGCCCGCGAACGTCGCCGTCTCCATCAGCACCACCAGCAAGACCGACGACCACTTCTTTCTTCACATCGACGGCTTCCTCACCCCGCCCTCCATCTGGCTTGGCGACGCAGCCGCTGCCACGATTGCCGAAAGCAAGACCCAGCCCGCGCTGTTCGACGCCTCGCACGACACCGTCGAGCAGTTCTTCGCGACCTCCAGGGACGGCACCCGCGTGCCCTACTTCGTCGTTCACCCCACCGGCATGGCGCTCGACGGTACCCACCCCACCCTGTTGTCCGCCTACGGTGGCTTCCAGGTTTCAAACACGCCGTCCTATTCGGGCGTGACCGGCAAGCTCTGGCTTGAGAACGGCGGCGTGTACGTGCTCGCCAACATTCGCGGCGGCGGCGAGTTCGGTCCCGCGTGGCACGAGGCCGGCCTCAAAACGCACCGCCAGCGCATCTACGACGACTTCGCCGCCGTCGCCCAGGACCTCATCACGCGCCGCATCACCACGCCCCGCCACCTCGGCATCGAGGGCGGCTCCAATGGCGGCCTGCTCGTGGGCGTCGAGATGGAGCAGCACCCCGACCTGTGGCAGGCGGTCGTCATCGGCGTGCCGCTGCTCGACATGCTCGGCTACGAGCACATCGCCGCCGGCGCCTCGTGGGTCGGGGAGTACGGCTCGGTCAGCAACCCGGAGGAGCGCGCGTTCCTCGCCTCCATCTCGCCGTACAACCAGCTCAAGCCCGACGTGCACTACCCCGAACCCTTCCTCTTCACCACCACCAAGGACGACCGCGTGGGCCCGCAGCATGCCCGCAAGTTCGCCGCCAAGATGGACAGCTTCCACGAGCCGTTTCTGTTCGAGGAAGTTATTGAAGGCGGCCACAACACGGGTGCGGACCTGAAGCAGCAGGCCACCACCGAGGCCCAGATCTACACCTACCTGGAACGTAAGCTGGCTGAGGCGCCAGCTTCGCACTAGCCCTGCGGCGCTCGCGAAGCGCGATGCCGCAGCTTCAGCAACGCAAGTCAAAGGGCTGCCCTTTTCAGGCAGCCCTTTGACTTGCTCGTGCCATTCCCGCGCACTCGCGCCATACTTACACCGCGTTCGCCTCGATCACCGACTTGTAGAACCGCGATGAAAGCTTGGGCGTCCGCTTCTGCGTTTCAAAATCCACATACGTGATCCCGAACCGCTTCTGGTACCCGTCCGCCCACTCATAGTTGTCCAGCAGGCTCCACAGGAAGTAGCCCTTGACCGGCACCCCCTCCGCCACCGCCTTCTGCAGGTTGCGGATGTAGTTCCGCAGGTACATCGTGCGATCCGTATCCAGGATCTGCCCATCCGCCGTCAGCTTGTCGTCTGACGACGCGCCATTCTCCGTGATGTACAGCGTCTTGATCCCGTACAGCTCATGCGCCAGCTTGGGCGACCAGTACAGCGCTTCCGGCCCGATATCCAGCCAGTCCGAAAACATGTGCGGGTACGACGAAGGCTTGGGCACAACGGAGTAGCCTGTTTCCTTCGACTTGTCCGCCATCACCCACGTCGGCTGGTACACGTTGAGTCCCACAAAGTCCAGCGGGCTGGCAATGGTCTGCAACTCATCCGGCGTGGTCTGCGGCGCATCCGCACCCAGCATCTTCAGGTACGCGTCCGTGTACTTGCCCGTCATGATCACGTTCAGGTACATCGCGTTTTCTTCGCGGTAGGCATGGCGCGCGGCCTCGATATGCTCGGCATTTGCGATCACTGGGCATGTCACCGTGGCATTATCGGCCAGCCCCACCAGCGTGCCGGCCTTTGCCTGCGCGCGGATCGCCTTGACGCCAAGTCCGTGCCCGAGCACTGCGTTGTGGTTCACCTGCGCCAGGCCCTTCTTGCCGATCTGCAGCCCCGGCGCATGCCGCCCATTGCCGTAGCCCAGCTCCGTGAACGAGCGAATCTCGTTCATTGTCATAAAGTTCTTGACCTTGTCCGAGAGCTTGCCCGCGGTGTACCCGGCGTAGTCCGCATACGCCTTGCTCGTGTCCTTGGACTGCCAGCCGCCCTTGTCCTCGAGGGCCTGCGGCAGGTCCCAGTGATACAGCGTGCAGTACGGCGCAATCCCGGCTTCGAGCAGCGCGTCCACGAACCGGTGGTAGTGGTCCAGCCCCTTGGGGTTGGGCGTGCCGGTGCCGCTTGGAAAAATGCGCGACCACGCCACCGAGAACCGGCAGCTCTTGAGCCCCAGCTCTTTCATCACGCCGATGTCTTCCTTGTAGCGGTGGTAATCGTCGTCCGCCACGTCGCCCGTGTCGCCGTCATGCGTTTTGCCCGGCGTGTGCGCAAAGGTGTCCCAGATCGTGGTGCCGCGGCCATCTTCCTTAACCGCGCCTTCCACCTGGTACGAAGCCGTGGCCGAGCCCCACAAAAAGCCTTCTGGAAACTTCTCACCGCTCGGCATGGAGCCGGGTGCGCTTGTTTGCGCCTGGGCGAGCGCAGGCATGGCAGGGGCAGCAACGGCGGCAGCACCAGCACCAAGGAGTCGGGCAAAGGTACGACGGGAAACAGGATGAGCCAACGGGGATCTCTCTTTCTTGACCGGAGGCAGTATAGCGGCTGCCATGCACGCTGGAAAACTCGGCCATCCTCAACGCAGCGGCAGCAGCCTGCTGCACGCCGGCTCGTTCGCACCGCCGGTCATCCGGCGGCTCGCCACAGCAGTCTCGCCCCGGCCCAGCCGCGCGCCCCGCTGAACTGTGCCCCCGCGCTGCTGGTTGCGCGCTCAGACCACAGCGCCGATTGCGTGTCCCCTTTTTGCTGCGCCCTGCGCTATTGCTGACAAGGACCCAGCACCGCCGCATCCCTGGAGGCATCCATGTCGCAATCCATCTTCGCCAGCTTTCTCACCGTGATGCTTTTCGCGCTGCTCGCCATCTGGGCTCCGTGCCTTGAGTACTTGGCATCCTGGCTGCATGCCTTCAAGGCAGACGCTGCCGACACCGCTCTCGCCGAGAACGAAGCTCCCACCGCGTCAAGCGCCCGGTGAGAGCACACTCCGAGGGTCCGCGGCAGTCATGCGTGCGGCAGCGCTTTCTCGCCGTGCGGCCATGTCGCCTGCCCCGCGTGCTCGCCCGGCGCATCGCGTCTTTCTCGGGCCGCCGCGTGTTGCCGCATTAGCCCGCGGCAGCCCCGCCGACCAGTTCCTCCAGCAGCGCGGGCTCCACGTTGCGCCCGCTCAACACCGCCACCGCCCTGCGAAAGGGAAGCAATGCCGTGGTGTGGAACAGCAGCGCCGCCATCGTCACCGCACCGCTCGGCTCGGCCACCAGCCCCGCCGCATCGCTGTCGGCACGCCCGGGCGCACCCCGGTAAATCGCGCGCACCGCGGCCCGGATCTCATCCTCCGTGACCGTGACGATGTTGTCCACGTACGCGTGAATATGCTGCCAGTTCCGCTCGCCCAGCGACTGCGTGCGCAGGCCATCGGCCAGCGTCCGCGTCGTCAGCTCGGCGGGCCATTCCGTCAGCCTGCCGGACAAAAAACTTTCCCGCGCATCGCCCGCCAGCTCCGGCTCTACGCCGATCACCGAAACCTCCGGCCGCTGCTGCTTGATGGCCGCCGCGATCCCCGACAGCAGCCCTCCGCCCGAGACCGGCACCAGCACCAGGTCCACATCCGGCAGCTCCTCCAGGATTTCGAGCCCGCAGGTGCCCTGCCCGGCGATGATCGCCGGGTCGTCGTACGGCGGCACCATCACGTAGCCATGCTCGGCCGCCAGCTCCTCCGCGCGCAGCTTGCGTACGGCACTGCTCGCCGTCTCCACAAACACGATCTCCGCGCCGAGCGCTTCGGTCGCCGCGCGCTTCACCGCCGGCGCATTGCGCGGCATCACGATCACCGCCTTGATGCCCGCGACCCATGCCGCATACGCCACACCCTGCGCATGGTTGCCGCTCGAGTACGTAATCACTCCGGCCGCGCGCGCTTCCGGCGTCATCGACAGGATCTTGTTCGCCGCGCCCCGCAGCTTGAACGACCCGATCGGCTGCGCGCCCTCGTCCTTGAGCCACACCTGCGCCGGCACCCCCTCCGCCGCGAAAGCAACCAGCGGCGTTCTCACGGCTGTGCCCTGGATGCGCTGTTGCGCCTGGTGAAGCTCAGCAAGGGAAACAAGGTGCAGGGGAGTGGAAGGTTCTGTCATGGGCTCCATTCTAAGTGGCACGCGCTTGCGGTCCGCGTTGATCGCACCAGCCGCACCTTTCCCGGCCACGCGCGCGATCCGCATCACAGTTGCCATATGAAAGTCTCTCCGCTCCCCTTGTTCGCCGCCGCCGTGCTCTGCTGCGCCGTGGCACTGCCCGCGCAGCAGGTCGCCACCGACCAGCCCACCGGCACGCTCGAAACTGTCGCGACCTTCAACGGCCCCATGCCCACCGGCGTCACCGTCTCGCACACCGGCCGCATCTTCGTGAACTTTCCGCGCTGGGGCGACGACGCACCCGCCACCGTCGCTGAAATGCACGGCAGCAAGGCCGTGGCTTACCCCAACGCCGAGATCAACGACTGGCCCGGCCGCAAGCTCCCCAACCCCAACGCCTTCATGGATGCCGCCGCCAACCAGGCCCACTTCGTCAGTGTGCAATCCGTCGTGGTGGATCCACTTGATCGCCTCTGGGTGCTCGACACCGGCGCGCCGCTGCTCAAGAACACCGTGCCTGGCGGCCCCAAGCTCGTCTGCATTGATCTGCGCACCAACCAGGTCATCCGCACCATTCTGCTGCCGCCCGACGTCGCCGGCACCAACAGCTACATGAACGATGTGCGCTTCGACCTGCGCGTCGGCAACATCGGCGCACAGGACCCGGGCACCATGATCGGCAGCAAGCCCGCGCCCGATCCCAACACGCCGCCTGAAGATCCGGCCCACCCCGCCGCGCATCGCGAAGGCTCCTCCGACAACACGCCCGCCGTCAACATGCACGGCACTGCCTATATCACCGACTCATCCAGCGAAGGACCCAACGCCATCATCGTGGTCGACCTCGCGACCGGCAAGAGCTTCCGCCGCCTCAATCAGCACATCAGCACGCAGGGTGAGCCGGGCTTCCTGATGTTTGCCGAAGGCCGCCCCGTGTACCAGACGCTGCCGGGCAAGCCCGCTGAGCCCGTGCTCTTCGCTGCCGACGGAATCGCCATCTCGGCCGACGGCGCGGAGCTCTACTACTGCCCCATCAGTTCCACCAAGCTCTACGGCGTCAGCACTGCTGCGCTTCGTGACCGCTCGAAGTCCGACGCCGATGTCGCCAGCACGGTACACATCGTTACCGGCAAAATGCCTTCCGACGGTCTTGAGTCCGATGCCGAAGGCCGTATCTATGAAACCGACCCGGTGACAAATTCCATTCACCGCTTCGATCCAAAGACCGGCCTCACCGAGACCATCGTGCACGACCCGCGCCTGCTCTGGCCCGACACGCTGAGCCTCGCCAGCGACGGCTATCTCTACGTCAACGCCAACCAGCTCCACCGCCAGCCCACCATGCACAACGGCAAGGACGAGCGCGTCAAGCCCTACTCCATGTTCCGCATCCAGGTCGACGCGAAGCCAGTGCTGCTTCGCTAGTTCGCGTCTGCACCCACAACAAAAAAGGGCGGCCAATGGCCGCCCTTTCCGTTTCCAGCAAAACTCACTTACACCTCGAGAATCACCGGCATGATCAAAGGACGACGGCTGGTGTGCTTCTGGATATACCGCTTCAGGTCGATGCGGATCTTCTCCTTCATCACGCCCGGGTCAGCCTTTTCCTCTGCCGACGAGCTGTCCAACGTCTGCGTGATGATGTTCGCTGCCTCGCGAAGCACCGCCGCATCCGCACCGATGAATCCGCGCGTCACCACCTCGGGCTGCCGCTCTACCTTGCCGGTAAGCTTGTTGATCGTCAGGATCGGCAGAATGATGCCGTCCTCCGACAGGTTGCGCCGGTCACGAATGACCATGTCGCCCACCACGTCCGCGGTCGAGCCGGAGTCGATGCACACACGGCCTGCCGTGACCTTGCCCGCCTTGCGTGCCTTGGTCGCCGACAGCTCCAGAACATCGCCGTCTTCAATCAGGATCGCTTCGCCCACCACA
Source organism: Acidipila sp. EB88 (assembly GCF_003858395.1). Lineage (GTDB taxonomy): Bacteria > Acidobacteriota > Terriglobia > Terriglobales > Acidobacteriaceae > EB88. The sequence goes on from NZ_QWEV01000005.1 coordinate 2,571,657, forward strand.
CCGGTCGAAAGCGCCAGCTCGCAGTGCTTCTTCAGGTGGCGGAAGTCACCATGCACCGGGATAAAGAACTTCGGCCGCAACAGGTTGATTAGCAGGCGCTGCTCTTCCTGCGAGGCATGCCCCGACACGTGGATCAGGCCCATGGTGCCGTCGTCGTACAGGATCTCGGCTTCGCGGCGATACAGGTGATCGATCACGCGATAGATCGATTTCTCGTTGCCCGGGATCACGCGCGACGAAAGCAGCACGGTATCGCCCTTGGAGATGCGCGCGTGCTTGTGGTTATCCACGGCCGCGCGGGACAACGCCGACATCGGCTCGCCCTGCGTGCCGGAGATCAGCACCATCACGTTCTCAGGGGAGTGGTCGCCGATCTGCCCCGGATGAATCATCAGGCCCGGCGGCAGGTTCAGGTAGCCCAGGTCCTGCGCAATCTCGCTCGACTCCATCATGGAGCGGCCAACCACGGCCACCTTGCGGCCATGCTTGTGCGCCAGGTCCAGCGCGATCTGGATGCGGTAGATCGAAGACGAGAAGCACGAGAAGAACAGCTTCTTCTTGGTCCGCTGGAACACCTCGTCGAGGCGCGGCTTCACCGCCCACTCGCTCGGCGTGTAGCCCGGACGATCCACGTTCGTGGAGTCCTGCAGCAGCGCCAGCACGCCCTTCTGGCCGTACTCCGCGAACTTGTGCAGGTCGAATGCCTTGCCGTCTGGCGGCGACAGGTCGATCTTGAAATCGCCCGTGTGCACGATCACACCCACCGGTGTCTCGATTGCCAGCGCCACGCAGTCCACCATCGAGTGCGTCACACGGATCGGCTCGATCGTGAACGCTCCGATCTGGAATTTGTGATTCGGCGCAATCTCGATCAGTTCGGTGTTGTCGAGCATCTTGTGCTCGTCGAGCTTGCCCTCGACATAAGCGAGGGTGAACTCGGTGCCGTACACGGGCACATTGATCTCGGAGAGAATCCACGGCAAGCCGCCGATATGATCCTCATGCCCATGCGTCAACAGGATGCCGCGCACATGCGCCCTGTTCTCGACAAGATAGGAGATATCGGGGACGACGATATCGACGCCAAGGAGCTCCGACTCAGGAAACATCAGCCCAGCGTCAATGACCAGGATGTCGTTTCCATAGCGAACGGCCATGCAGTTCATGCCGAACTCGCCCAAGCCGCCAAGGGGAATTAGTTTTACGTTCTCTTCTGCCATCTGAATCTTTAATGCTAGCAGATGCGCAGAGCTACCCTTGAAAACCGCCTGCGCGGCTGGCCGTCCCTTCGGGACAGGTGTCCCTTGAAAGCAAAGCCCTCAAGAGATCTCTGCCCTTAAAGAACATGAGTCACGAAGGGACCGCCAGCCGCGCAGGCGGTCCTGTTTTCATCCTGCAAAGCACCCGCCTTGGCCCGTCTGGTACACCTAGAAACATGCAGGTCGACACCTGGCCAAAATCCGCGGACCACCTGGTGGAAGTCGCAGGGCTGCTCATGGCCAGCGCCCACATCGTCTTCCTGATACTGATCGTGCTCTGGTTTACCGTGCGCAAACCAACCAGCTTCCGGCTGTTCCGCCTGCGCGTCGCAGCGCTGCTGCACGGCAGGCCCCTGCCTGAGCGGCTGCCGGTTCCGCCCGCGCGCTAGGCTCGAACCGCGCGCGGCATCCGTGTCGCCAGCGTGGCAAGCAGCGCCAGCAGCAGGAGCGCCGAGGCCAGAAAGAACGGCGAACCCGGCACCTGCATGGCAGCACCCGGGCGAATGGCACGCGCGAAAATCCACGCAAAGATGCCTGGCCCCACCAGCCCCGAAATGCCGCGCAGGCTGTGGATCGCGCCCTGCATCTGGCCCTGCTCGTTGGCCGCCGCACCGCGCGTCATCATGCTCTGCGCGGCCGGCCACACAAAGCTCATGCCGTTCATCACCGGGATCGCGAACCAGACCAGCAGGCCCGTCCGCGATGCGCCGATCATGGAGAAGCCAGCGATCCCCAGTAGCAGCCCGAAGATCATCGAGCCGCGTTCGCCCGCGAAGCGAATCGCATGCTTCACCAGCGCGCCGCCGTAAATCCCCGAACAGATACCCACCAGCGCCAGCGAAAGTCCGGCAGTCCGGTCGGTCCAGTGGAACCGGTAGTCCGCATACAGGATGTACACATTCATCAGCGCCTGCTGCGCCAAATACGCCAGCAGCAGGATGCCCGCAAGCACCAGCACCAGCTGCGAGCGCGCCAGCATCCGCACCGAGCCCACTGGGTTAGCGCGTCGCCAGGAGAACGGCGCACGGTTCGCGCGTGCCAGCGACTCTGGCAGCACAAACAGCCCGTACAAGGCATTGAGCAGGCTCAGCCCGGCCGACACCCAGAACGGCAGCCGCGGGTTCACCGTGCCCAGCAAACCACCCACCGCCGGCCCCAGCACGAAGCCCATTGCGAACGCGCCGCCCAGCAGCCCGAATGCGCTGGCGCGCTTCTCCGGCGGCGTCACATCGGCAATGTACGCCTGCGCCGTGGGAATGCTTGACGACGCCAGCCCTGAAACAATGCGTCCCACCAGCAGCCACTCGATCGAGGGCGCCCAGGCCATCAGCACGTAATCGAGCCCCAGCCCGAGGTTCGACAGCAGCACCACCGGCTGCCGTCCCCACCGGTCCGACAGCGACCCGATAATCGGCGAACACACAAACTGCATCCCCGCAAACACCGTCCCGAATACGCCCAGCATCACCGAGGCCTGCGAGGTGGTGCCATGCATCAGCGTCTCCACCAGCCGCGGCAGCACCGGCGCGATCATGCCCAGCGCGATCATGTCCAGCGCCACCGTGAAGAAGATAAACAGCGCCGCGGCCCTGCGTGGACCGCTTTGCTCTGATGCCGTACCGGCCGTGCTCAGCCCGTCTGCGATGGACGACGACGGTTGCTGGTTCGGCAATCGGTCCACCGTGTCGGCAATCGCCGGCTCCGCGCCCGAAAGCTCGTTTTTCTCTGAGGGATTCATCCGCACCTTTGCATGAGTCTACAAGTTGCCCAGGCTCCGCGAGCGCGGCGCAGCTTGCTGGAAAGCAGTCTCCGCCTGCCGATTTCCGCCCGTACAGCGCCCCGCATCGTGCTTCGGCGCACACTGGCGTCAGGCGCCCCCAGGTTCTTCGCAGCAGGGTTGGCCGCGCACACTGCAGGCAACACAATGCATCCCTTGGTGCTAAGCTCTACGACACAAACGCTTTAGCCGATCATTCAAGCGTCTAATCGCCCGTGCGTGCCGCGCCGGACCAGCAAGCAAGCGAGAGGTGAACCATGAGCACCATGACCCCAGAGATCCTGCCGCACTCCACAGGAAGCACCAACAAGACCGCAGGCATCGTGCTGATCATCCTGGGCCTGCTCGCCCTGTTCCTGCCCCTTGTGGCCGGCGTCGCCATTACCGCCGTCGTGGGCTGGGTTCTCGTCCTCGCCGGCGCCGCACACTTCTACTTTGGCTATCACGCACGCACCACCGGCGCCGTGGTCTGGCAATGCCTCATCGGTCTTGTCTATGTCGTGGTGGGCTTCTTCCTCGTGGTGCACCCCGCACGCGCCCTGCCCCAGCTCACCATCCTGCTCGCCGCCTACTTCGTCATCGAAGGCGCTTTCGAACTGGTGCTCTACTTCCGTCTGCGCGCTGGTCATCGCGCCAGCTGGTTCCTCTGGGACGGCCTCATCACGCTCATCCTCGGCATCATGATCTGGGCCCAGTGGCCCTATAGCTCCGTCTGGGCCCTCGGCACCATCGTCGGCATCAGCCTTCTCATGAGCGGCTTCGCCCGCCTGCAGTTCCGCTCCGGCCGCCCTGGCCTGCTTCCGTAAGACCCACTACTGGCGCATAGCGCTATCGCGGGAGGCTGTCCCTTCAGGACATGTCTTCTCGAAGTACAGAAGCCTCAAGCAGGCCCGGGATGGTTCACCCGGGACCGCTTGAGGCCTCTGCTTTTCAGGTACACACGCCACGAAGTGGCCGCCAGCCGCGCAGGCGGTTCGGCCCTTACCGCAGCAGGTCTTCCAGCGCCAGCGACAGCTCCGTCTTGGCATCGCGATACTTCACAATCACCGGCGTGTACACGCTCAGGCCCCACTCGGCAGCCTTGCCCTTCTGCACAGCACGCGCGCCCGGCACCACCACTGCATTCTCCGGGATGATCAACGGCATGCCTGCCGTCGCCCTTAGTACCTCGCCCGTGACCACGTCATACACGGGAGTCCCGCGGGTCAGCACGGTCCCGGCAGCCAGCACCGCGCCCTTGCGCACGATGGTGCCTTCGTACACACCGCAGTTGCCGCCCACCAGCACATCATCTTCAAGAATCACGGGGCTCGCATTCACCGGCTCGAGCACCCCGCCGATCTGCGCCGCGGCGCTCAGGTGCACGCGCTTGCCCACCTGCGCGCACGAGCCCACCAGCGCATGCGAGTCCACCATCGTGCCCGCGTCCACATACGCTCCCACGTTCACGTACATCGGCGGCATGCACACCACGCCCGGCGCCAGGTAGGCACCGGCCCGCACCGACGAGCCGCCCGGCACCACGCGCACACCATCGGCCACGGCCCAATCCCGCGCAGGGTACGTGTGCTTGTCCACGAAAGGGAAGTGTTCGCCACCCACATTCGGCCCGAGACCCTGCAACTGCCCCAGCCGGAAGCCCAGCAGGATCCCGCGCTTCACCCACGCGTTTACGCGCCAGCCCAGGGCTGTGCTCGTGTCCGGCTCAGCGGAGCGCAGGGTGCCTGCTTCCAGGGCATCGCGCAATTCCACAAAGGCTGCCATCGCGCTCGCATCCTGCACGGCGGCAGCGCCCGCCGCAAAGGCCGTCTCGATCCGTGTTTCCAGCTCGGCATGTTCCACGTTGGTCAACGATTGTTGCAGGGTTTCAGACACTGATTCAGGCATGGTGTTCCGTAGTTCCTTCCAGTCGGGGGTAAGGCTGAGGCAAAGGTTCTTTTCGTTGTAATGAAAACAGTAGCGGCCGCCCAAGTCCTGTAACCCGGGGCAAGCCGCTCAACACGCTACGCTTTGTCGCGCTGATTGCTGCACCCGTTCTACAGGCACCACAACGATCAGCAGGGGCACGCAGCGCCCGGTTGTGCGCGCCTCGGTGCATGCCGGCGGCCGCACCCCCTGATGAAAACAAGCGCGGCGTCGTAACGCAGCACCACCGCGGTCGGCTGCCTAGCGCGCCGCGGCCGCGGACTCGACCTGGTCCAGGAGTCCAAGCCCACTGGCCAGCGCATGCAACCGCTCTCGCGTCGCCGCGGTTACCGGCATCATCGGCAGGCGATACGTCTCGTGCAGTTTGCCCATCATCGCCAGCAGCGCTTTCACCGGTCCGGGGCTCGGCTCCAGGAAGCTTGCCACCATCAGGGGAAAGCACGTGTGATTCAGGCTGCGCGCGGTCGCCCAGTCATTGCGCAGCGCCGCCTGCACCAACCCGGCAATCTCTCGGGGCAGCACGTTTGAGGTCACAGAGATCAGCCCGGCGCCGCCGGCTCCCAGCACGCCAAGGCACATCGCATCGTCCCCGGCATACACCTGGAACGTGCGCGGCAGCAGGCACAGCAGCTCGGCGATCTGCGCCATGTTGCCGCTCGACTCCTTGACCGCCACGATGTTGTCGCAGCTCTCCGCGAGCCGCACTACCGTTGCAGGCTCCAGGTTCACCCCGGTGCGTCCCGGGATGTTGTACAGCACCACTGGAAACGGCGCGACCGCCTGCGCCACTGCCTGGAAATGTTGAAACTGCCCTTCCTGTCCAGGCTTGTTGTAGAACGGGTTTGCCGTCAAAATCGCCGAAACACCGGGGATCGCCGCTGCTTCCTGCGCGCGCTCCACAGCCTCGCGCGTTGAGTTGCTCGAACAGCCCGCCCACACCGGCACGCGCAATGCCGCCTGCGCCGCAACCACCCGGATCACCTGTGCCCACTCCGCGTGCGAGAGCGTCGGTGTTTCTCCCGTGGTGCCGCAGGCCACCAGCCAGTCCACGCCGGCCGGCAGCTTTTCCGTGCTGCCCGCCTCCTGCGGCTGACCGATCTGCCAGTCCACCAAAGCCCGCAATGCCGGTTCGTCTACCGCGCCATCGGCGCGAAACGGGGTCACCAGCGCTGTTCCACATCCAACCAGTTTCATACCTTCCCGAGTCTATACCGCGCATTCCCGCGCCCAAAATGCGGAGCCCGCACCGCGCGTTTCCCGATCCTGCATCGCGCGAGCCCCCGCGTCGCCGGCATGCTGCAGCCGACGCACCCGCTGCCGATAAGCCCGGCAGCACCATGCGGGCCCGCCTGCCCGCAACCCACCGCGAGGGCGTCCATGACTTCCAATCTGATCTCCACCCTGATCCTGACCCGGAACGAAGAGCAGGACCTACCGGCGTGCCTCCAGTCTGTCGCGTGCTGCGACGACGTGCATGTGTTCGACTCCTGCTCCACCGACAACACATGCGCAATTGCCCGGGCGTTCGGTGCGCACGTGCACCAGCGCGCGTTTGACTCCTACGCCGCCCAGCGCAACGCCGCCCTCGATACCGTCCCGTTCCGCCACCCATGGGTGCTGGTGCTTGATGCTGACGAACGCATCAACCCCGAGCTCTGGACGGAAGCCACGGCCGCCGTGGCCGCGCTTCCGCTTTCCGACGAGCCCCCCGTGGCTGCCTTCCGGATCCGGCGGCACGACCACTTCTTCAACCGCCCGCTGCGCCACGCCCAGATCCTGTCGCTCTATCCCCGTCTCGTCCGCCTCGGCCGCGTGCGCTACACCCGTGCCATCAACGAGTTCCTGGAGACCGACGGCGAGACCCGCACCCTGCGCGGCAGCTTCCAGCACTACCCGTTTTCCAAGGGCCTCGCCCGCTGGTTTGAGAAGCACAACCAGTACTCGTCGATGGAAGCCGAGATCGTCGCCGACCGCGCTTTTCGCGGCGAAGCCAGCCTTCACACCGCCTTGCTCCACCCCGACTTCCACACCCGCCATCGCGCCCGCAAGGCCATCTTTTACCTGCTGCCTGCGCGACCATTGGTGCGCTGGCTCTACATCCTGGTCGCGCGCGGCGGCCTGCTCGACGGCACCGCCGGCATCGCCTACGCCACGCTGCAGGCCTTTTACGAGTGGCAGATCGTGCTCAAAACACGCGAGCGGCTCGCCGCCTCCATGCCCACGCATCTGGTCGCCACGCATCCCACGCTGCCGCCCGCGCCGGCTGCCGCCGTAGCCACGGCAGCCGGTAGCCAAGGTCACCTGTACCGCGAGGAAGCTTTAGCATGCGACCGCGCTTGAGGCAGTGCTCCCGGTACACTGCAGTTGACCGGAACCAGTTCACTGGCTTCCGGGCACAGCCCCCGGTGAAAGCGAGCCAACCCCGAGCCCATGCTCTCCGTCCTGATCATCACCAAAAATGAAGAGCTTGACCTGCCCGGCTGTCTCGCCTCCGTCGCCTGGTCCGACGACGTGCACGTCTTCGACTCCTTCTCCACCGACCGCACCGTCGAGATAGCCCGCGAGCACGGCGCGCACGTGCACCAGCGCGCATTTGACTCCTACGCCGCGCAGCGCAACGCCGGGCTGCTCACCGTCGCCTATCGCTACCCCTGGCTGCTAATCCTCGACGCCGACGAACGCGCCAACCCCGAGATGCAGCGCGTGCTTGCCGCCCGCACCGCTGCCGCTCCAGCCGAGGTCGACGCCTTCCGCCTGCGTCGCCGCGATCACTTCCTCGGCCAGTGGCTCAAGCACGCGCAAACCACGCCCTTCTACATCCGCGTGCTGCGTCTCGGCCGCACACGCTTCCGCCGCGAGGTCAACGAGGTTGTCGAGGTCGATGGCTCCATCGTGGACATCGAAGACGCCTACTTCGACCACTACCCGTTCTCTAAGGGCCTTACCCACTGGGTCGCCAAGCACAACAGCTACTCCTCCGGCGAAGCCAAAATCGTTGCTGCCAGCGCCTACGCCGGGGAAGTCTCCTGGAAAAAAGCCTTCTTTGCGAAAGACTTCAACGACAAGCACGCCGCACGGAAGGCCATCTTCTACTCGCTGCCCGGCCGCCCGCTCATGCGCTGGGCCTACCTCATGTTCTATCGACGCGGCATCCTCGACGGCCGCGCCGGCTTCGTCTACTCCACGCTGCAGGCCTTCTACGAGTGGCTGATTGTGCTCAAGACCCGCGAACTGCAGGAAGCCAAAGGATCGAAAAAGCAACGATGATCGAGCCAGCCACATCCCCCGACCCATCTGCCGCACAAGTCGCCGACCCAACCCTGCGTGCGGCTTTTTCCCGCCGCAACCGGATCATGCGCCTGGTCTGGGGCATCACCTACGCTCTGCTCTACCGCCCCACGCCGCGCCCGATGCATGCCTGGCGCGCCATGCTCCTGCGCCTCTTCGGCGCCAAGCTCGGCGACAAGTGCCACTTCTACGCCAAGGGCCGCATCTGGGCCCCGTGGAACCTGGTCTGCGAAGACCGCGTCTCGCTCGCCGACGATGCCGAGCTCTACAACCCTTCGCCCTTCTACTTCGGCTCGCACGCCATCGTTTCGCAGGGAGCGTACGTCTGCGGCGCCACCCACACTTACAACGACCCCACCTTCCCACTCACCTCGGCTCCAATGCGGTTCGGCGCCTACTCCTGGGTCTGCGCCCGTGCCATCGTGTCGCCCGGCGTCAACCTCGGCAACGGCGCGATCCTGGGTCTCGGCTCCATCGCCACCCGCGACCTCGAACCCTTTGGCGTCTACGCCGGCGTCCCCGCAAAGAAAATCCGCGAACGCGAACGCACAGCCGTGCCTGCCGAATGTCGCTGAATAGCTAAACCTGCTGGCCCAGCGCTGTTGCCGCTCATGCTCACTTCGAGATGAGCCCAGGGATCAGATACAAAGGCCGCCCTCGTGGTTCCGAGAGCGGCCTTTGTGTCTGCGGGGTACTCCCCACGAAGTGAGCGCCTCCCGTGCGAGGATTTTGCTTGGGGTGAGCCGCAACTGGCTCACTGAAGCGCGGCGGCTCGTGCGGGTGCCTAAACGTGCATCGCTGCGAACATGTCGAGAAACTCCTGGTACTTGCCATCCTTCTCTGCGGTACGCAAAGGCTTCACTCGCTCGACCAGGATTTCGCCCTTCTCGAGAGTGTTCTGCTCCAGGATCTGCATCACCTCGCTGGTGTATGCCTCAAGAGGCATGGCACGCGGATCGCTGGCTTGCTGCGGACCGCCCAGCTCTGTCTGCACATACGGCGGCGCGAGCTCCAGCACTTCAACGCTGGTCTTCTGCAGTTGCACGCGCAGCGCATCGAGCCAGTTATGCATAAAGGCCTTGGTCGCGCTGTACACCGGACCCGGCGGGTAGGGAACAAACGCAAGCCCGGAAGTGGTCACCATCAGCGTCGAGTGCGGCTGTGCCCGCAGCACGGGCAGCAGTGCCGCCGACAGTTGCACAACGCCGGTGATGTTGGTTTGGATCGTGCTGTAAGCGCGCTCAAGATCGACCGCATCTGCCGTGTAGTCCTCGTGCCCGGCGATCCCCGCGTTGTTGATTAATACATTTAATTGAGGGAACTGTGCCTTCACCGACTCCGCGAACTTCGCAATGGCCGCAGTGTCACTTAAGTCCACAGCGATACCGGTCATCCCGGGATTGCGCCCGGTGACCTCGTCCAGCAGTGCCTGTCGCCGCCCGGCGATAATGACCTTGTTTCCCTTGCCGTGCAGTGCCTCGGCAAGGGCGCGGCCGATACCGCTGGTGGCTCCTGTGACTAGGATGGTATTGCCTGAGATTTTCATGGTCCCTCCTCGCCGTACTAGATGCATGGCGGTACGGGTTGGAATCGACTTAATTCCTGAACGAAGCGTTCGCCTCTCGACCTGCTGTACCGCAGCGCTGCAGTCGGATCCTGGCCATGCTGAAACACGATGGGTGTAGACGCCAAGAGTCACCGATGCCCTTCCTTGTGAGACACGCAACGGGAAAATAGGTGGGACGAGTTGGTCGTCGCCCGTTTGCTTCTTGTTCAAACAAGATCCGCTACGCACTGGCCGCAAGCCGCGCTGGGCAACTTGGTTTGAAGGGGGGCTTGCCTTAGCTCAGCTCCGTCGCAACGTCAGCAAAGTCCCACACGCCCGGCGCTTCCCGCGCCACCAGCCACTCCGCCGCCCGCACCGCACCATTCGCAAATCCCATCCGCGAGAACGCCTCGTGTCGAAGCGTTAGTACCTCTTCCGGCGACGACAGCGTTAGCACATGCAGTCCGGCGGCATCGGCCTCGCGATGCGAAGTAATCGGCGCCTCCGACTCCGGCGCAAACTGCCAAGCGGTCTGCTCCCGCGCCAGCCCCGCGGCCTGTTGCACGATGCGCTGCAGCGTCAACGCGGTGCCCGAGGGCACATCCTTCTTGGTCACGTGGTGCGTCTCTTCAATCTCCAGCGCATACCCCGGCAGCGCTGCCGCCAGCTGCTTCGCCGCACGAAAAAACGCCTGCACGCCCAGCGAGTAGTTCGTGCCATGCAGCAGGGAAGCGCCATGCGCCTCGGCCAGCGCCGCAAGCTCCGGCAGCGCGGCATACCAGCCGGTCGTGCCGACCACTACCTTCGCACCCTGCGGCAACAGCATGCGGAGGTTGTCCACCACCGCTTCCGGCGTCGTAAAGTCCACCACCACGTCAATCGACGCGAGAAAACCCGGCGTCAGTGCCCGTCCGCCATGGTTGTCTTCCGACGTCACCACCTGCAGATCATGCCCGCGCTGCCGCACCACCTGCGCGACAGCCGAGCCGGTCTTACCGCGACCTAGAACCAGGAAATTCGACATGCATCCTCAACAAGCTAAGACCGCCTGCGCGGCTTGCGGCCACTTCGTGGCGGGTACTCTTGAAAGACTAAGCCAGGCCTTCGACGTCGAAGATCGTTGGATCCGGGTCTGAAAAGAACTCCGCATGCAGCGACCGAATCGCTTCTTCCACGTCGTCCTCGTCGATCATGAAGCTCATGTTGATCTCGCTCGCGCCCTGCGAAATCATCCGGACATTGATGTGCTTGATCGCGTTGAACAGCCGCGCCGCCGTGCCCGAGTGGCCGCGAATGTCCTCGCCCACCAGGCACACCAGCGCCTTGCGCCCCTCGTACTTCACATCCGCCAGCATCGACAGGTCCGCCGTAATCGCAGGCAGCGCCTCGTTCGAATCCACAGTCAGCGACACCGAAACCTCCGAGGTCGAGACCATGTCCACCACGCATTTGTGCTTGTCGAAGATGTCGAAGATCGCCTTCATGTAGCCGTGCGTCATCAGCATGCGGCTCGCCACCACGTCCACGATCGTCAGCCGCTTCTTCGCGGCAATCGACTTTACAGGATTGCGGCACGGCGGCGCCAGCGCCTGGATGCGCGTGCCCTCGTTCGCGGCATTGCGCGAGTTCAACACCAGCACTGGGATGTTCTTTTTCACCGCCGGCAGAATCGTTGCCGGGTGCAGCACCTTCGCGCCGAAGTACGCGAGCTCCGCCGCCTCTTCAAACGAGATCGACCGCACCCGCAGTGCCGTCGGCACCACGCGCGGATCCGTCGTCATGATCCCATTCACATCCGTCCAGATTTCGATTGCTTCCGCGTTCACGCCCGCGCCCACCAGCGCGCCCGTGTAATCCGAGCCGCCACGTCCCAGCGTCGTCGTCACACCCTGCTCGGTCGAACCGATAAACCCGCCCATCACCACGGTCCGCCGCGCATCCGCATGCGGCAGCACAAACTTGCGCAGTTGCTCCTCGATGCGCGCATCGTTCGGCACCGCTTTCATATGCTGCGCGTCGGTGATGATGCACGTGCGCGCATCCACGTGCACGCCGTCGAGCCCCTGCTGGGCAAACGCCGCCGCGATGATCCGGCTCGACAACCGCTCGCCATACGACACGATCATGTCGTTGATGCGCGGCGTCAGTTCGCCCACCGCCGCCAGCCCGCGCAAGATCTCGTCCAGCGCCGCAAATTCCTGCGCCAGCCAGCCGCCGTCTACCCCAAGTTCGATTGCCACCGCCTGGTGGCGCACCAGCAAGCGCTCCGAGATCGCCAGCGCCGACTCGCGCTCACCACGCGCCGCAGTCGCCGCTGCCAGCAACAGTTGATCTGTAACCTTGGCCATGGCAGATACCACCACGATCGGCTGCTGCTCCAACGTGCGCCGCCCGGCCACAATCGCGGTCGTGCGCTGCATCGCCGCCGCATCCTCCACGGAGGTCCCGCCAAACTTCATCACCACGTACTTCATCGGGCACCCCGCGCAGCTCTATCCGGCACTAAACGACCCTGCTGGTGCAGCAGTTCTGCGTTCAACAGCGCCGCACCCGCGGCCCCGCGAATCGTGTTGTGCGACAACACCGTGAACTTCCAGTCCAGCAGCGTGCAGGGCCGCAAACGACCCACCACCGAGGCCATGCCGCCGCCACGCATCCGATCCAGGCGCGGTTGCGGCCGGTCTTCCGCGTGCAGGTACTCCACCGGCTGCTCCGGCGCCGAGGGCAACCCGCGCCCGCTCAACGGCCGGAACTGCTGCCAGCATTCCAGGATCTGCTCCGCCGTCGCCGGCTTGCGCAGCTTGATCGACACCGACTCCGTATGCCCGTCTTCCACCGCGACCCGGTTGCAGTGCGCCGTCATGCGCAGCGCCAGCGGCAGCGACTCACCCGCGTCCGACACGCCGCCCAGCAGCTTCGCCGTCTCGGCCACCATCTTCTCTTCTTCATTGCGGATAAACGGCACCACGTTGCCCAGGATGTCCAGCGACGCCACGCCCGGGTAGCCCGCGCCCGAGATCGCCTGCATCGTCGTCACAAACAGGCTCTCGATGCCGAACGTCGCCTCCAGCGGCTTCAACGCCAGCACCAGTCCAATTGCCGAGCAGTTGGGGTTCGTGACAACATACCCGCCATCCGCCCAGCTCTGGTGGCGCACCATGCTGAGGTGCCCCTCGTTCACTTCCGGGATTACCAGCGGCGTGTGCGCTTCCATGCGAAACGCGGCCGAGTTCGAGATCACCGCGCAGCCCGCATTGGCAAACCGCGGCTCCAGTTCCAGCGCAATGTCCGTATCGAGCGCGGCAAAAATCACGCGCGGCGTATGCTCGTCCGGCACGGCCGGCGAAAGCGGCATGGCCGCATAGCGCTCCGGCAGCGGCGTCGACAGCTTCCAGCGCACGGCCTCGCCGTAGGGTTTGCCGCTCGAGCGGTCGCTCGCCGCCAGCCACGTCACGTTGAACCAGGGATGGTTTGCGAGGAGTTCCAGAAAACGCTGCCCCACCATGCCGGTGGCGCCCAGTATGCCAATATCAACCTGTTGCATGCTGCTGTGTGTGTCTCCCTGAACCCAGCAATTTTCCAGCGGCGCACACGCGCACCTCGCCGGAAGCTCGATGCTTCGCCGCTTTTGAGGGAAGAGGACTGAAGCGCTGGCTTTCCGGTAAGTGTACCGGCTTTTACTCCCATCGAGACCGCGGCCTTGTGCTTTGCCGCGCAGCGCTGTTACCAGATGCGGCGCACCCCGAACTGGTCGAGTTGCTGGTCCAGGCTCAGCAGCACAAGTTCCTCCAGGATCGCCTGCGCTGCAAGCACGCGGTCAAAGGGGTCACGGTGCTTCGCGTCAAAGCTCCCGGCCAGCCGAGCCTGCTCGCTGGTGATCGACAGCAGCGAAAATCCCGCATGCTCAAGCTGCTCCTCAAAGCCCTGCAGCAGCGGCTCCGCCACCGGGAGCTTGCCGAGCCGGTACTTCGTCGCAATCTCCCAACTGGACGCTGCCGACACGTAGACCTGGTTTTGCGGCGCCTCGACCAGCGAGCGCACGGTCTCCGAAAGGTGAGAAGGGTCAAGCACTGTCCAGAGCAGCGTGTGGGTATCCAGCAGGTACCTCACTCGCCGCCCTCCCAGGCTTTGAGTTCCTCATCTGGCAATGATTCCCAAAATTCGGGACCAATAATCGGAGCCTTACCTGCAAGCCAGCCCAGCCGCCGCGGCGCAGCCTTCGCCGGCTTCACCAGCCGCGCCACCGGCTTCCGCTCCTTGCCGGACGTAATCGTCACCTCTTCCCCCGCCGCGACCTTTGCCAGCAGCTTGGAGAACTGGGTCTTCGCCTCATGCACCGTGTATTCCATAGCGCGCTCCTCGGTGGACTAACTTAGTCTACAAGGACACGCGCCGAACCGGACCCAGCAAACTTCGCCCCGGCACAGCAAAACCTAAAACTTGAACCCCTGCTGCACAGTCCCATCCGCCTTCACCGTGATCGTCGCCGTCTGCTTCCCGGCCTTCTCATGCACGGCCACCAGCGTATACGTCCCCGGCGGCAGTCCCTTGATCGTGAACCGGCCCTGCGCATCCGTTACCGCGAAGAAGGGGTTCGGCAGGATGTTCACGTATGCATGCATCCACGGGTGGCTGTTGCACCGGACCGGGATCATTGTCTCCGGCGACGTGAAATAGCGCGTCACCGGGTCCGCATGCGCCTGCTGCGACACGTCAAACGCATTGTTGCCCGGGTGGGTCGGCGACATGTGCACGTTGTGCACCGTGTTGTCGGAGTTCAGAAAGTGCACACCCTGCCCCACCATTGCGCCGATCACGTGCGGCTCAAACCGGCATCCCGTCTGGTCCATCACCGCGGGCTGCCGCGGGATCGGGTACGCCTTGTTGCCCAGCCCACTCTCGATGTACACCATCACGTTCGCGAGTCCGCCATCATGCACCACGTAGTCGTCGAACATGCTGGTGGGGCTCATCGCGCACACCGGGTCCTGCGCCATGTCGATCTCGACCGGCTTGGGTGGCGTCTCCGCGTACTGCACCACTCCGGTCACAACTCCGCCGTGCGCATAGTCGATCTGGGTAAAGTCCTTAGAAGGCCCGAGCGTGCCGGGCTTGCACGCCGCGAGAGGCAGCACCGCCGCGGCGGCAAGCGCTGCCGCAAGCCAGCCGCGCTGCCATGTATGGAGCCGGTTCGAAACAGGAGACATACAGTTATGCTACGCCCGCGCCGGCGGCCATCCCCCGGGCAACGACCCGGGCCGGTTTCACCCGGCGACTAGCGGTCCCGGTACCGGTCGCGGTACACCGTCCGGTGCGTGCCGAACCCGAACACCCCGAACGCCGCCAGCAGGTGCAGCACAAACCACAGCGAGATGCCCTGGCTGAAGAAGATCATGATCAGCACCAGCAGCCGCGGCAGCACCAGCCAAAGCACGGGGCTCAGCAAGTCGCCCACCGGCGCCGGCGCCACCGGGAACCGCCAGTGCGACATCCAGCCCAGAAACAGCGCCACACGCGGGAGAAAGAGGCTCAGCACCAGGAACCAGAGCGGCAGAAAATGCATGGCTTGTGTTGGTCCTCCGACTCACCGTTTGTAGCACGTGTTGTTACCGATCACAGCGCGGCAACAATGGCATCCGCGAACGCGCTCGTGCCCGAAGTACCCCCGACATCGCGTGTCAGCGTTTTGCCCTCCGCATACACTGCATCGATCGCCCCCTGGATGCTGTCCGCCGTGGCCGTCTCATCCAGGTGCCGCAGCATCAACACCGCCGACTGCAGCAGCGCCGTCGGGTTGGCCTTGTCCTGCCCCGCGATGTCCGGTGCCGAGCCGTGCACCGCTTCAAAGATCGCCGCATGCTCGCCCAGGTTTGCGCCTGGTACCAGCCCCAGGCCGCCCACGAACCCCGAGCACAGGTCGCTCAAGATGTCGCCGTACAGGTTCTCCATCACCATCACGTCGTACTGGTACGGGTTGGTCACCAGCTGCATGCAGGCATTGTCCACAATGTGCTCCGCATACTGGATTTCCGGATGATCCTTCGCCACCGCCTGCGCGCACTTCAGAAACAGGCCATCGGTGAGCTTCATGATGTTGGCCTTGTGGATCGAGTGCACCTTCTTGCGGCCATGCTTTGCCGCGTACTCAAACGCAAACTTTGCGATCCGCGTCGAGCCCTTCTCGGTCGTCACCTTGAGCGACGTGCACACCCCCGGCACAATCTCCTGCTCGAGCCCCACGTACAGCCCCTCGGTGTTCTCGCGCACAATGATCAAATCCACATCCGGGTACTTCGTCTTGAGTCCTGGCAGATTCTTGATCGGGCGAAAGTTCGCATACAGGTCAAACTGCTTGCGCAGCGTCACGTTGATGGACTTGAACCCCGAACCAATCGGCGTTGTCACCGGTCCCTTCAGCGCAACCTTGGTGGTGCTCACCGAGTCATACAGCGCCTTCGGGATATACTCGCCGGTCTTGGCGAACGCATCGGCCCCGGCATCATGCCGCTCCCAGCTGAACGTGGTGCCGTGCTGCTTGGCTGCGGTCTCAACAATGCGTACGGTAGCGTCGGTCACTTCAGGACCAATGCCATCGCCGGGGATCAGGGTGATTGTGTGTTGGCTCATAAGTGTTTGGCTGCGGCTCCTACGCCGGCGTGGCGGCGGTCGCCGCAGGATTCGCTGGCGACTCTGTTTCAGGGGATGGCTGAGAGGACTGGGCCGACTGTGAAGACGGAAGCGAAGAAGCGGACGCAGGCGTCGCGCCCGGCCGGGGCAGCGCAGAACCCGGCGGCTTCGCAAGCGCAGCATCCCCGCCCCCAGCTTCTTTCACCGCCTTTGAGATCGCATCTTTCACCGCATCCGCGGTCGCGGCCTGTACCAGTTGCTCCAGCTCATCGCGAAACTCGGCAGCGTCCTTGAACTCGCGATACACACTCGCAAAGCGGATATAGGCAATCGTGTCGAGCTTCTTGAGCCCATCCATGATCAGCTCGCCCAGCTCTGCGGTGGAGCGCTCGCGGTCCGGCGCTTCGCTCAGGTACGCCTCGGCGGCATCGGCAACCTGCTCCAGTTGGCGCATCGCAATGGGCCGCTTCTCGCACGCATGCTGCAGCCCGGTCAGCATCTTCTGCCGGTCAAACTTTTCGCGGCGTCCATCTTTCTTAACCACCATGTACGGGATCTCGTCGATCCGCTCATACGTGGTGAAACGCTTGTTGCATCGGTCGCACTCCCGGCGTCTGCGCACCGCGGCGGACTCTTCGATCTCTCGCGAATCCACGACACGATCCTGTGCGAAACCGCAGAAAGGGCACTTCATAGTCAGTGCCGCTTATCTTACCGCACGCGACACCAGGACGTTGTTGCCACCGTCCGCAACAACACTGGCGCACCACGTCTCGAATTCGAGACGTGGGTACCACCAGACCCGGCATCCGCACCCTCGACCCGCCTACAACCGCTTCCGCACCGCACGCCGCACCAGCTCCACCGATACCCCATACACCAGGTGCGTAAACCACTCACTCACCCGCTCCTGCGCCGGCTGCTCCGCCACCGGTTCCACCAGCCCGGTACGCGGCAGCAGTCCCTCATGCATCATCCGGTTCACCGCCAGCCCAAACGCCGCGCCGCGCCAAGCCGTGGTGCGCGGCTGGTACTCCGCCGCCAGCCCATACAGCCCGCCGGTCAGCGTCCCGAAGCCCCAGTGCAGGCTCTCCGTCGCAACCTTCTTGGCCGTGCCTTCAAGCGGCACATCGGCAGCGCTGGCGGCGCGCTCCACCACCAGCTTCGGCGGAGGCTCCTGCCCTTGGGTGCGCGGCGGCACCAGCTTCTCGGCCAGCGTCTTGGTGGCTGACCCAACCAGCCCGCCCGCCAGCCCGGCAAGCAGCGCTTTATGAAACGAAGGAGGCACGTGTTGCGAGGGTGTCTTGCTCATGCTCTGTCTGATGCGGCTTGTTGCTCCACAGAAAAGCTCGCCCGGTATCCACTCCAACCCGCTGGCAACGCCACACCGCCCACCCGAATCCTATCTATCAAGTCGCGGGGCAAGGACCCTATGGCCGACCCGGTACTTCGATGCGTGCGCACCACGTGTCTTACTGGCGACGCTTGTTCCGGCCCCGCCGACCCACCCACAAGACTTCTCAGCAACAGAAAAGCGACCCTGCAGGGTCGCTTTTCTGTTGCTGCACCCACACCGGCACTTACGCCTCAGGCACAAACTCCGGCTTCACCGGCTGGTCCAGCGTCTCTGCCGCTGTCTCGCTCTCCTCGGTCAGCTTCTTCAGCGACACGTGCTCAAACCGCGACCACACCAGCCCTACCGGGATGATGCTCATAAACGTCACCACCAGCAGCATCGCCGCCGCACCCAGCGCCGGTTCCGGCGCCACGTTGAAGAAGCTCTGCATCGCCTTGGCCACGATGCCGATCTGCGTAAACCACCCGATGATCGGCAACTGGATCAGCGACCCCGCGGTGCTGGTCGCCATCAGCAGCATGCAGCGCGACAGCGTCATGTGCGCCAGCTCCGCCGACGCCGTAAACGCCCGCAGCGTCTCCAGGTACGAGTACGCAATCATCATCCACATCACCAGCGACAGCACCAGCGCCTGCACAAAGCCGCCAAACGAGTTGATCGCGTTCAGACCTTCCCGGAACACCAGGATCTTCTCGCGCACACTCGCACCCAGCTTCGGGGAAAGCGAACCCACGCTGCGTCCCATGAGCTCCGCCACCTGCTTGCCCGCAGCCCGCACAAACACTGCAAAGCCCACAAACACGATCACCACCGCCAGCGCCAGCAGCGCCGTGTGGTTGATCCGGTCCGCATGCGGCAGCGTGTGACGATCCGGCGCGAACAGCAGCACCAGCGCGAAAATCAGCGCCACCGAGCCCATGTCGAACATGCGCTCCACCGTGTACACCGCCACCTGCGCGGTCAACGGAATGTTGGTCCTGCGAGCCACCAGGTATGGCCGCACCAGGTCGGCCAGCCGCCCGAACAGCGCCACCGCCGTAAAGCCGATCACCTGCGTGCCCAGCAGCGACACGCCACTCACCCGCTTGGTCGGCCGCAGCAGCGCCGCCCAGCGAACCGCACGGATCACGTAGCCGCCCCAGATCAGCAGCACTCCCACCCCGAACAGCTTCCAGTCCGCCAGCCGTAGCTGGTTCACAAAGGTGCCCCAGTCAAAATGAATGCGGCCCCGCAGCAGGAAAACGCCCACTGCCAGAATCACCAGCACCGCAATGCCGAGTGTGGTGCGGTTGGGTCCCTTGCTTTTCTCTTTCAACGCTGGTTCTCCTGCGAAACATTGTGGCGCATGGTGCTCTGCCTTGGCTCAAGCTGTAGTGGACGCCCGGACTCGGAGCGGCGCTTGCAGACCGGACTCGCGAACCGGCGCAAAGTCCTGGCTCGAAGCTGATCCTCAAAGCTCCCGGCGGCGCGAGGTCAAGGCTTGGTGACGCGCACGGCAGCCGCAAGCGTCATCGCCTGGCGAGCGGCGTAGCGCTGGTTAAATTCATGAATGATCCGGGCAACATAGGCCCGTGTCTCGCGATAAGGTGGCACCCCGTGCCAGCGGTCCACCGCACCCGGTCCGGCGTTGTAAGCTGCCAGCGCGTAGGCCAGGTTCTCGTGGTATCGCTGCAGCAGCGAGCCTAGGTACGCCGCGCCTCCGCCTACGTTCTCGGCGGGCGCAAAGCTGTCATGCACGCCAAGCGCCGCGGCGGTACCCGGCATCAGCTGCATCAGCCCTTCGGCGCCGGCGTGCGACCGCGCATGCACCCGGCCATTGCTCTCGGCATGCACCACGCTGGCCAGCAGGTCTACGTCGAGGTCATGCGCAGCGCCTGCTCCTGCCAGTACCTCGTGCAGTTCCGCGCCGGTCAGGTTTTCGGGTGTTTTTGGGGGTGTCCCGCCCGCCTGCTGCGCCGCAACAACCAGCGGCGTCGTGCTCGCCGCTTGCGCCGGCACCATCGGGGTAAAGGCTTCGGCGGCAACGATATCGTCGGTACGCACTTCCACGTAGTCCGCCGCCACCTGGTCAAGGTACAAGCGAGTGCGCTCACCCTCCACCACGCGGTGATCGCAGACCAGGTCATACCCGTTCCGCAGCGTAATGTGTTCGGCCGCCAGCGCCGCCGGGGCAATCAGGGCGGGCAGCGCCGTCGCCAGCAGGGCGACCCGGTACGGGGCATGGAACAGGGAGAGCATTGGGCAAAGCCTACCACGGTGCCGGGTAGTATTTCGGGGAGGCGCGCCCATCCCCAACCCGGCGGTCACACCGCGCGCACCACCCGGCGCACCCACTGCAACCAGGCCGAGTCTCCCCCCGCTTGCATCACCGTGGCCCGGCCCACTCTCGGCTGTTCGTCCCGGCTAGCCCACCGACTCGGCTGCAAGCGCGATGATGTCCGCCACGGCCTGCGGATGGGACAGGAACGGGCAATGGCTCGACGGAACCGAGTGCACCGTCGCCTGCATGCGCTCGGCCAGGAACTGCTGCGCGGGCGGCGGAATCATCTGGTCCTCCGTGCAGACCAGGTACCAGGAGGGAATCGTCGCCCACGCCGGGGTACCCTGTTTTTCTTCAAAGGCAGCCACGCTGAGCGGTTTCTGCACCGCGGCCAGCACCGCCGCCTCGTCGTCGGTGGCATCGCCCGCAAACACCTTGTGAAGTTGCTCCCGCTCAATCCACAGGAAGCCATGGGCATCCGGTTTCACAGCCGCGGCACCGGGCGGCGGCGGTCCCTGGCTCGCAAGCGACGCCAGGCTTTCCCCTTCGGCCAGCCCGAAGGCGGTGACGTACACCAGGGCCTTCACCTGCGGCGTCGCCGTGGCCGCCCCGGTAATCACCGCGCCTCCGTACGAGTGCCCAACCAGCACGGTTGGTTCTGCCTGCTCAGCCAGCAGCCGCTGCGTCACTGCTATGTCCTCCGCCAGCGACACAAGCGGAATCTGCGCCGCCGTCACCGTGTAGCCCTTGGCTTGCAGCAACAGAATGACCTTGCTCCAGCACGAGCCATCGGCCCAGGCTCCGTGTACCAACAGGATGTTTGCTTTGCTCACACTTCCTCCATTGCGTTGTTGTGGAGATCCCTTGTTCCATGGCAGCCCCTGCCTGCGGGTTGCTAACAACGAGCACGCCGCCCACTAGTTCCCGGTGGCTGTTGGGGCTGTGCCCCGGCCGCCGGCGGCCTGCCCGATAAAGTCGGCCACGTCGTTCGGCTTGGAAAGCATGGGCACGTGGCTCGTCGGCAGCGTCAACACCGTGGCATGCATGCGCTTGGCCGTGGCCTGTTCCTGGTC
The DNA here is from genome assembly GCF_003858395.1 of Acidipila sp. EB88. Classification (GTDB taxonomy): domain Bacteria; phylum Acidobacteriota; class Terriglobia; order Terriglobales; family Acidobacteriaceae; genus EB88. Next base: position 2,592,770 of record NZ_QWEV01000005.1, read on the forward strand.
CGGCGAGATCATGCGATCGTGCGTTGCCACCACAAACCAGCTCGGCTTTTCGTGCCACGCAGCCGTGGTGATCGACGCGCCCAGCACCGCTCCCTGCGTCGGCGTCTCCGTCGCCAGCAGGATGGCCTTCTCCGCCTCCGGCAGGTCCTGGGCGAAATCCTCAAGCACTCCCGTGGGCGTCAACACCAGGAAGCCGTCTTCAATCGGGCGCAGCTCGCTCACGCCAGGCGTCGGCCCGTACGACTTGCCCAGGCTGCCCGACGACTCGCCGGCGTCCGGCGCAAACGCCGCCACGTACACCAGCCCTGCCACCTTGGCATTGTTGCCGGCTTCCGTGATCACCGCTCCGCCATACGAGTGGCCCACCAGCAGCACCGGGCCATCCTGCGCGTCGATGATGCGCCGGGTCGCCGCCACATCGTCCGCAAACGAGGTCAACGGGTTCTGCACGCACACCACGTGCAGCCCTTTCGCCTCCAGCAACGGCACAAGCTTTGACCAGCTCGATCCATCGGCCCATGCGCCGTGCACCAGCACGACGTTCTTGATGGGAGTCGCTGCCCAGGCGCGTGCTGGAGCAAACGATGGCACAGCGAACGGGAAGAGCACGATCGCGCGGCTGAGGACGAACAACACGGAGCGGAGCGGCATAGTGTTCCTTTCTGGTTGCGAAGCGTGGAAGGGCAGCGTCCTGCGTGCGTGTTGGCGAGCCACAACCTGCGGGACGGACCGCGGGGATCACTCTGGATCCGCGCGGGTGTTTTCCTCTGTTGCCGGCACCGCCGGCAACAGCTCTGTACCGAGGGAACCACTCAGGTGGCGCCCACATCGCGCACGACACGCAACCAGCAGCAGCGCGGCTGCCACCCCGTCGCTTACCCCTCGCGGGGATGCGATCATCTGCAAGCCGCTCTGCAACCATGCCCGCGTCCAGGAACTCACCGCGGCAAGGTGACCCATCGGTAGCGAGCAAACCCCTTGCGAGAAGTGTGCTGAAGTAGTTGCTGATGCAGTCGCGGAAGCATTCGCTGAAGCCGTCATGGCAGCACCCTGTTGAAGCCATGCTCGCCGCTTGCGACCAATCTGCTCAGCCCCTGTGAAGCGAGCAAACCGTCACTGCATCGAGTGAGTGCAATGGCCTGCCATCGAGCGCAGGCATTGCACCATTTGCGACACGTTGAGAGAGATCGAGCGAGAGCCGCGCGGCAACGCCGGCGTCAATCGTGCAGCATGATCTCGCGCCGCCCGAACAGGCGCGCATCCAGCGAGAACGCACCCGGGCCCACCGCGGCCAGCACCATGGTGATCACCGACAGCTGCAACAGTAGCGACGCATGCAACGCGGGCGCGGCACCGCGCAGCGAACACAGCAGCAGCGCCAGTGCGGCTTCAAGGCTCAGCGTCAGCGACGCGATCGGTGTAGCCACGCCGATCAGAACGCAGAGCACCGCCAGGAACGAAACAACGCGCAGCACCACGAGCACGGAGAGCGGCATGGCCATCCACAACAGAAACACCTGTGCGTCCTGCACACTCTGCATCGCCACGGCCACGCGCAGCAGCAACAGTCCGGCTCCAGGCAGTCCAGCGGGAAACGCAAAAAATAATCGCTGCACCAACAGCCTCCCACCGACAAGCCACATCCCCTCCAAGCTTAGCCAGCAAGGCGGACCACGGCATCCCTCAAGTGAGTGACCGGCACCACGGCAACGTGGAGCTTGCGATGCAACGCACCCGCAACCATTCCACACACTCTAGAATCGCGCGACAAAGCCCGCGGCCAGCACGCGTGCCACCAGCCCACACAACGCAGCCCACGCAAAATTCAAAGCTGCATAATGCCCCGGCGCACCGCGATCGAAACCGCCTGCGTCCGGTCACTCGCGCCCAGCTTCTCCAGGATGTTCTTCATGTGGCTCTTGATCGTCTCCTCAGACAACGCGAACTGGTGCGCAATCTCCTTGTTGCGATTGCCCTCCGCCACCTGCTTCAGGATCTCGACTTCGCGCTGACTCAGCGTTTCCAGCCCCATGTGTTCCGCCAGGTTCGCTGCGACACCCGGATCGATGCGCCGCCGTCCCGCGTGGATCTGCCGTATGGACTCCACGATCTGCTTGCGCGGCATCGTTTTCAGCAGGTAACCCGCCGCACCCGCCTTGAGCGCGCGGTTCACCTCCGCATCCCCGGCAAACGTCGTCAGCAGGATGACCTTCACAGTTGGCCACTTCGCGCGAATCGCGATCATCGCATCGATGCCGCTGATATCCGGCAGGCGCAGGTCCATCAACACCAGGTTGGGCTGCAGGCGCTCGCACAAAGCAATCGACTCGCGCCCGGTCGCGGCCGAGCCCACCACCTGCATGTCCGGCTCATGTTCCACCACCATCACGATCCCTTCCTGCAGCAAGGGATGATCGTCAACGATAAGTATTCTGATCGGCTGGTTCATCACGCACCTGTTCCTTTTCCAAAGACTTCTGCCCCTGCGCTCGCAGCGCAGGGGCGAACCGCGCCCGCACCCGTGCCCACCATCCCCGCCGCCCACTGCGCACATACGCCATGTGCCCCGGCACAATCAGTTCAATCTCTGTGCCTTCTGCGGGACGCGTCCAGATCCTGAGCTGTGCGCCTGTCTTGGCGGCGCGCTCGCGCATGCCCGTCAGGCCCCAGTGTTTCTCTTTGCCCGACTGCACGATCGCTTCCGCAATGCCGATCCCGTCATCGCGCACGAACAGGTGCAGGCCCGCACTCTTGTACACCAACTCCACCTCGATCAGCGAAGCCTGCGCATGGCGGTACGCGTTCAACACCGCCTCGCGGCCGATCAGGAACACCTCGTCGCTGCACAGCGGCTCCAGTGCCTCCGGCGAGCCATTCACCACGATGCGATAGGCCGCCGTCCCTTCCAGTCCCAGCTCCTGCGGCACGGCGGCCAGGCCACTCTCCAGGTCGTGGCTGAAGCGCACCCCCGTGCGTAGCGTCATCAGCGCACTGCGGCAGTCTTCTGAGACCTGGCGCATCAGCGCCAGCACCCGCCGGAGCATGGGCGCTGCCGGCGACTCGCGCGGCACGTACTCCGCCGCCACGTCGAGCTGCAGCGACGCGCTCAGGAATCCCTGCAGCAACGTGTCATGCAGGTCCTGCGCAATGCGCATGCGCTCGGCCAGTCGCTCTTCAAAGCGGATGTGTAACTGGCTCGCCAGCTGCAGAGTGCGCAGCCTGTGCGCCCACCACATCGCAAGCACCACCAGCCCCGCCGCGCATAGCCGGAACCACCATGTCTGCCACAGCGCTGGCTCGATCACAAAAGGTAGCGAAGTATCTGCGGAGTTCCACACCCCTTCGCCGTTCGACGCGATCAAGTGGAAGCGGTACGTGCCCGGATCGAGATGGGTGTAGTCCGCCTCGCGCGCGTCCGTGGCCTCGCTCCACCCCTTGTCAAACGCGTCCAACCGATAGCGGTAGCGCACCCGCTCCGGCATCGCCAGGCTTACCCCTGCGAACTGCAACAGCAGCCGCTGCTGCGAGGCAGGCACCCGCGCGTCCCCTATCGGCACCGTGCGCCCGTCCGCCAGCAGCGCCTTGATCTGCACCACCGCCGCCGCTGCAGGCCGCGCAAAATCCACCGGGCTGGCCGCGGCAAGCCCGCTGCGCGTAGAGATCCAGACCCGTCCATCCCTGTCCTCCAGCATCGAACGGGAGCGCCGCACGCCCTCGGTCGAAAGCAGCCCATCCGCGCGGCTGTACCGGCGCACCTCTGCCGCGTCCAGCGTGCCCGCCGTCAGCTTCGCAGCGTCGACCCGCAGCACCTGGTCCGGCATCGCGAACCACACCGAGCCCGCGCTGTCCTCTGCCATGCCCAGCACCGGCTGCTGCAGCGGCGCAGGCACATGCGGCAGCCGGTGCAGCACGCCCGCCGCAAACAAAACCGGCCCATCCGCGGTGCCGATCCACATGCCGCGCCCCGCGTTCCCAGGCCCCGACCGCTCCCGCAGCAGCGCTGTCACCTCGTTCGAGGGCAGCCCATCCTCCACCCGCAACGTCCGCCACGTGCCCCCGCGCAGCACGCTCACCCCGTTCGGCGTAGCGACCCACACAGCGCCCCCATCGTCCTCGGCAATCGCGGTGACGGTGTTCGCCGCCAGCCCGTCGGCGGTGGTGTACGTGCGAAACTCCCCATCCTTCCAGCGGCTCAGGCCCGCACTCAGCGTCCCGGCCCACACGGTCCCATCCTGGCTCGCGTGCACCGCATACACACTGTTCTGCGCCAGTCCGTCTGCCCGGGTATACGTCCTGCTCGTGAGCGCGTCGCCGACGCGCTTCAGGCGCGTCAGCCCGCTCTGCTGCCCGCCCACCCACACCGCGTCGCCCACGCCGGCGATTGAGTACACCGTGTCGCCCTGGAGCGCAGCCACCCGGGCGCGCTCCACCCTGCCATGCTCCATCCAGCGCAGGCCGCCGCTCGCCGGCGCAAACCACACGCGTCCATCCGGCGCCGCAAAGATCGGCCCACCATCGCCGCGCGGCATCCCCGCCGTGCCTGCATACGACACAAACACCCCGTCCCGCCAGCGTTGCAGCCCTGCGGCACTGCCGATCCACAGGTCCCCCTCACGGTCTTCCAGCATCGCGGTGCACACCACCGCGGTGCGTTCGGCCTCCGGCGGCGGTGCAGCCTCACCGCCTGCCGCGGCCGCAAACCGAAACAGTCCCCGTGTCGTGCCCGCCCACACATTGCCGTCGCGGTCAGCAGCCAGCGTAAACACCTGGCCGCTGCGCAGCGCGAGCGGCACCCCGGCATTGCCGATCCGTGCGCCGTCCCAAGCAAAAAGCCCGTCGTCCGTGCCAACCCAAAGCCGGTTTCCCGGCGCAGCCATCAGCACGTTGATCTTCTTCGGCCCAGAGCCCCCGCTGCGCTGCACGGCGCGGCCTTGCTCCATCGAGAACAATCCGTTATCGCTGGTACCTACCCATAGCCTGCCGTCCGTGGTCTTTGCCGTGGCCAGGATCAGCGTTCCGGGCACCGCGATCGACCCCGCTTTCTCGACGCGTCCCCTGCGGTACGCGAACACCTCCTGCCCCACCGTGGCCAGCAGCACGCCGCCGTCCGGGCTTGCCGACATCGCCGTGACATACCCGTCCGGCAGCATCGCCCTCGAAGCGAAGTTCTCAAACCGGCCGTTCGAGTAGCGCAGGATGTTGGCGCCCTGCATCCACACCCACAGCCCACCCTCGGCATCAGTCGCCAGGCCCAGCACATGCGTGATCGGCACGCCCCGGCTTGACTCCTGCACCGTGTGAAAGCCCAGGCCGTCGAAGCGCACCAGCCCGCGCGCGCCTCCGATCCACAGGCAGCCATCCGGCGTCTGCGCAAAGGCGGTCACCTGTCCGGCAGGGAACCCGTCCTCCTCGGTCCAGGTGCTGCGCAGGTACTGCACCGTCGCCCGGTGCGGGTCCAGTGCCGACGCGGCACGGCCCCACCACCCAAGCAGCACCACGCCGAGTACCAGCCATGAGCGCAGGGTCAGCATGGCTCAGGGCAGAAACTGGAACCGCTGCACCACCACCTCGGTGGCCTGCTGCTGCGGGGCCGGGGTGTAGTCAAAGGTGCAAAGGTTGATGTGTACCGACTCGGTCCTCGGCGTCGGCACATCCGACGTAAACGCGTGCTCGGCAATGGTCGTCCTCCTGCCGGCCGGGCCCGATCCGCGCACCGTGGTGAAGGTGGTTTTCGACGGGTCCCAACGCAGCATGAATGTCAGCGCGCCCGCGGGCGCCACGTACCGGTAAGTGTTTGCAGGCCGATAGAACGGCTGCACAATGTACTGCGCGTTGCTCCCCCTGGGGCTCCCCCACTGGCTCACCACCGCGGCCATCTCGCGCCGGTCCTGGTCCGTTCCCATCGCGTCCCATGTAAAGAAACTCAACACCGCCGCCGGGTCCATCCTCGCCACGTCCCCTACTGAGAACACGTAGGTGCCATACCCAAGGCTCCGCCCCAGCGCCACCTCGGCACACGCCCAGCCGCTGGGCGTGCGCGTGATGTGCAGGTGCAGCGCGCCGCGCGCATCCACGCTCGCATTCGCCAGGTCGTAGTTATGGGGTGAGCCGTTGCGGTCGCTCCCGATCTCTCGTATGTCCCAGTCATAGTTGCTGAAGCGGAGATGCTGCACCGGCGCCGGCCCGCCGCTTGGCGCCACGGTCGCCACCGCCGCATATTCCTGGTTCTCCGCCGGCAGCGTTTCCATCTGGTGCGCGGGCACAAAGCCTGGATTTACCAGCAGCGCCGCATAGCGTGTGCCCAGATGGGTCGCGTTGCTCCAGCTTCCATCCGCGGCAATCTCGGTCAGCGGCCGGATCGTCAGCGGCTGGATCCACCACGTCGTCCCGCTCAGCGCATACAGCACCACGTGCTGCCCTGCACGCGCGCCGCGCACGTGGCCGCGCAGCACACCCGTGGCTCCCGCGCCGCTTGGCCCCGGCAACGGCACCTGGTCAAACACCAGCACCGGTTCGCTGCGGGCGCGCCCCGCATGGCAGCCCCACGTGCAGAAACAGGCACAGGCCAGAAGGCCCCAGCACGCGAGGTTCCCGGCAATCCTGGCCATCGCGCTAGCCCTTTCTCCACACAGCAACCCCGGCGTCCAGCCCACACGCATGCCCCTTTTGGCCCATCTCCTTTGCGGCCAGACACCAGTGCAGCCGCTCCATCGCAGGCAAGTGCAACCGCGCCAGTGCCCCACAGCACCTGCCCCAGGAATCGCCCACAGTCTACTCCAGCCGCTCCACCGCCCCGCCCAGACTACGTGCTTCCCGCTCACACCCGCTCACTCTTTCGAGGGAGCCTCCATCCCCTGCCTCTGAGGAGCCCCGCACTCCCCGGTTCAGGCTGGCCCGCGCACGCCGCGCGGCGTCCCATGGGGGCAGCGTTGCTGCCTGCAAAGCTGCAACTTCGCGCAGCCGCAAACACACGCGGGGGCCACGCACCGGCGACTGGCATGCACAACCACACCCTGCCGGCGAGTCCATCTGCGCCGCGCAGCCTAACCGCACCGTTCAAGGAGCAGCTTCCATGCCCACCCTCACAAACAAAGTGGCACTCATCACCGGTGGTTCCCGCGGCATCGGCGCCGCCATCGCACAGCGACTCGCAGCTAACGGTGCAGACGTCGCCATCACCTATGCCCGGGACGCGCAGGCCGCCGCCGCCGTGGTCACGGCAATCGAGTCCACCGGGCAGCGCGCCCTGGCCGTCCAGGCCGACGCAGCCGACACCGAAGCGGTCGCTGCCGCGGTGAACAAAACTGCCGCAACCTTCGGACACATCGACGTGCTGGTCAACAATGCGGGCACAGCCTTTCCCAGGCTGTTTGAAGAAGCAACGCTCGAGGAGATGGATCGCGTGATCGACATCAACTTTCACGGCGTCCTGGTCGCCGCGCAGGCCGCGCTCAAACACATGCCCGACAACGGCCGCATCATCTCCATTGGCTCCTGCCTCGGCGAGCGCGACATGACCCCCGGCATGACCGCATACGCAGCCACCAAGGGCGCGTTCAGGATGTTCACGCAGGGCCTCGCCCGCGAGGTCGGCTCCCGCGGCATCACCGTCAACAATGTCCAGCCCGGCCCCATCGACACAGACCTCAACCCCGCAGCCGCGGAGTGGGCCGCGCCGCAACTCGCCAACACCGCGCTGCACCGCTACGGCCACGTGGAAGAGGTCGCTTCGCTCGTCGCCTTCGTGGCCAGCCCCGAAGCCTCCTACATCACCGGCGCCAACCTCACGGTCGACGGAGGCACCAACGCCTGAGCCCCCCGGCAAGCCAGGGCTTCCCCCATAAGCCCACCACACCTGCAACGTAAAGCAGGCGCGCCGGTCCAGGCGCGAGCAGCACAAAACCGCCTGCGCGGCTCGCGGCCACTTCGTGGCGGGTGGGCTTGAAAGATCTCAGGGCCTGAACGGGAGGGGAGTGGCTGCCACACCAGGGAGGAGAGTCAAAAGGGAGGCAGGGAAGTGAGTGATCCGCGCCCGACCTTCTCCGCGGCTTGCCTTGAGCGCCACAACGCTGAGCGGAGTGACTTGCTCACGATCGTCCTTCTCGAAAGGCCGCCTTGAACTCAGCCACGCTGAACACGGGCAATGAGTCGTAATACACGGTCCCGGAACCCGCCTCAAGCACGCCCACGCTAAGCAGCGCTGACTCACTCAAATCAGGCCTCTCAAGAACCCGCCGCAAGCGTAGCAACGCTGAACAAAGCTGAGTGAGGCGCGATCGTCCAGCTCCAGACCCGCCTCAAGTGCAGCACTCTTGACCTGAGGCGAGTTACCCGCCTAGTCCTTTTCGAAGACCAGCTTCAAGCACACCCATGCTCAGCGCTGACTTACTCGCAGTCGTTCTCGACAACGGCCTCAAGCCCAGCAGCTAAGCAGTCTGCGCCTCGGCCGCCACGTTGCCCGCTTCCACCAGCGCTTCCAGCGCCTGTTCCAGCGCCTGCGCCGCGCCGTCCTCATCATTGGTCGCGCACACCTGCCACCCGCCGCGCTCCGCCTCGGCATGCAGCAGTTCCGCCGCGTTGCCCATCAACACGGGCTGCCCGGCCCAGCGCAGCATCTCCAGGTCGTTCCAGTTGTCGCCCACCGCCATCACGTTCTCCCGCGCAATCCCGCGCTGCTCGGCCAGCCGCGCCAGCGCCACGCCCTTGTTGCAGCCCAGTGGCAAAATATCCAGGATGCTCAGGTCCTTGTCCACATACTCGGTCCGGTGCATCTCGACCCTTGCTGCAAACGGCGTCGTGAGCAGGTGCGTCTCCGCCGCATGCATCTGCGCCACTGTTCCGCAGATCATCCCCTGCATCGGCGCATCGCCCCGGTCGAACACCCGCTCCAGCGGATCCACCTGCTCGATAAACGGCAGGTTCGCATCCACCCACAGAGCTATCCGGTCATGCAGCCGCTCCAGCGACTCCAGCACCAGCTCGCCGCGCCCCACCTTGTCGAAGGTAAACACCATCGTCCCGCCAAACGGCCGCAGTTCCGCACACAAAGCACGCGAGGTTGCGAGATCAAGAAAGAACCGGTGCATCTCCGCCCCGCCAAACTCGCGCGTCGACGCCCCGTTTGACGAGATCAGCACCGTCTCCGGCGCAAGCCCCGCCGGCTCAAGCAGCGGCAGTGCATACGCCGCACGACGCCCCGTCGCCACCACCACCTCGACCCCCGCCGCCACCGCCGCACGCAGCGCCGCAATCGTGCGCGCGCTCATCTGCTCCCCACGCGTAGGCAGCAGGGTTCCATCAATATCGAACGCAACAAGGGCAACCGGGGGCAGGTGGGCAGGGCGCGGAGTCATGGGCCAAGTCTACCGGGCCACACTCCCTGCCCGGGTAACAGCGCCAACAAAGCCTTGCATCCGGTAACGCCCCGTCCCGCAACCGGCACCGCTTCCCATTCCGGGCCTGGACGGCAAAACCGCCTGCGCGGCTCGCGGCCACTTCGTGGCGAGTACTCGTTAAGAACAAAGGTCTCAGGTGCCCGGGTGAAGCTATCCGGGGCGCCTTGAGGCCTCCTGCTTTTCAGGTGCACATGTCCCGAAGGGACCGCAAGCCGCGCAGGCGGTTTTGCCTTCATCCGCCGCCGCTATACCCTTGAACGCATGCCCCGGATCGACTCGCTCCAATGCTCGCGCTGCCACAAGCACACCTCGGCCGCCACCCCGCAAACCGTCTGCCCGCACTGCGCCGGCGTGCTCTACGTGCGCTACGACATGAACGCCTTGCGCCAGACCGCCCGCAAGCCTGAGACGGCACCCGCGGCAACCCCCGTGAGCGCCAGCTCGACCACAGCATGTGGCGCTATCGCGATGTGCTGCCCGCGGTCGAGCCCGTCACGCTCGGCGAGGGCTGGACCCCCATGCTCCAGAGCCGCCGCTACGAGAACGCCTGGCTCAAGGAAGAAGCCACTAACCCCACCGGCACTTTCAAGGCGCGCGGCCTGTCCATGGCCGTCACGCTGGCCCGCCACTACGGCCTCAAAAAGCTCGCCGTACCCTCGGCCGGCAACGCCGCCGGTGCGCTCGCCGCTTATGCCGCGGCCGCCGGCATCGAGGCGCACATCTTCATGCCGCGCGACGTGCCGTTTGCCAACTACCTCGAATGCATCGCCTACGGCGCACATACCACCCTGGTCGACGGCCTCATCTCCGACTGCGCGCGCATCGTCAACGAGCGCAAGGAGGCCGAGGGCTGGTTCGACATCTCCACCGTCAAGGAGCCCTACCGCGTCGAGGGCAAAAAGACCATGGGCTACGAGCTCGTCGAGCAGCTTGGCTGGGAGTACCCCGACGCTGTCTTCTACCCCACCGGCGGCGGCGTCGGCCTCATCGGCATGTGGAAGGCGTTCGAAGAGATGGAACAGCTCGGCTGGGTCACCGGCAAGCGCCCCAAGATGATCGCTATCCAAAGCTCCGGCTGCGCTCCCGTCGCCCGCGCTTTCCGCGAGCACGAGCACGCCTCCACCATGTGGCAGAACGCCGCCACCTTCGCCTCCGGCCTGCGCGTGCCCAAGCCTTACGGCGACTACATCGTGCTCGACATAGCCGAGCAATCCGGCGGCCTTGTGCTCGACTTCCCCGACGAAGACATTCTGCGCTCGCTGCTCGACTGGTCCCGGCACGAGGGTCTGCTGCTCTCACCCGAAGGCGCCGCCGCCACCGCTGCTTACGACCACCTGCTCGCCACCGGCTTCCTGAGCAAAACCGATCGCGTGGTCCTGTTCAACACCGGCGCCGGCCTCAAGTACACCGACCTCACCGCCCAGCAGATGGGCCTCAAACGCCCCGTCACCGAGGCGGACCTGCCCGCCCGCATGCCCGTAGGCGGCATCATCACCCCGCAGTAAACGCAAGATGTCCTGCGCGGGAAGCGCACACGCCGCAACATGTCTTTACACGGGACAGAGCAGACAACAAATCCCGGAGCCTACAACACAGCGGGTGCCCCATGTCTCGCGTTTTAGACGTGGGCTCCGCGTACCCCCAGATCACCAGCGACCCAATCTCGCAACACCCGCCAGTAAGTCGCGGTAAGCCGCCAGCCGCCAGCCTCACTAAGCCGCCAGCCTCAGCAAGCCGCCAGCCTCAGCAAGTCGCTAACTTCAAGCAAGTCGCCAACTTCGAGCGCCAACAACAGCGCTGCCCCAGCAGGCAGCCTCGCCCCACCCCACACCCAACTGTCATCCTGAGCGAAGCGAAGGATCCGCGGTCGCCCTCCGCGGTCGTCCGACAGCCCCCTACGACCGCCCGCACACTCAAACCGAAACAGGCTGCATCTGCCCCGACGGCGTCGACTGCGAAATCTCCTGCTCCGCCGCGTTCATCTCCACGCCCACCTCCCCAAACAGCGGCGTACTCAAATACCGCTCCCCCGTATCCGGCAGCATGCACAAGATCGTCGACCCGGCCGGTGCCTCCTTAGCCACCATCAGCGCCGCGGCAAACGTCGCGCCCGAGCTGATCCCCACAAAAATCCCTTCCCGCTGCGCCAGCTCCCGGCTGCACCGGTACGCCTCCGCATTTGGAATTCGCAGAATTGGGCTCCAGAAGTTCACCCCCGCAAGCTCCATCGCGTCCTCCGTCAGCTTGGGAATAAAGTCCGGGCTCCAGCCCTGCTGCGGGTGCGGATGCCAAGCCGGGTGGCTGCCCGCGCCCGATCCATCCGGGTTGCGCGCCTGCGCGATCCCGCTCGCCAGCATCGGCGCATCGTCCGGCTCGCACACCACGATCCGGCATTCCGGCCGCTCTTTCGCCAGCACCCGCGACACACCCTTGAGCGTCCCGCCCGTGCCAAACCCCGTCACCCAGTAGTCCAGCCGCTCGCCCGCAAAGTCGTCCACGATCTCGCGCGCCGTAGTCCGCGAATGCATATCCGCGTTCGCCTCGTTCTCGAACTGCCGCGTCCAGAACCAGCCATGCGCAGCCGCCAGCTCGCGCGCCTTGGCCACCATGCCCGTGCCCCGTCCCGCCGCCGGTGTCAGCACCACCTTGGCTCCCAGGAATCGCATCAGCTTGCGCCGCTCCACCGAGAAGGTCTCCGCCATCACCAGCACCAGCGGATACCCCTTCTGCGCGCACACCATGGCCAGCCCGATGCCGGTGTTGCCGCTCGTTGCCTCTACCACTGTCTGCCCCGGCTTCAACTGGCCGGTGCGCTCCGCCTCTTCAATCACGCCCAGCGCCAACCGGTCCTTGACCGAGCCCAGCGGGTTGAACGCCTCGACCTTCACGTACAGGTCCACATGCTCGGGAGCCAGCCGGTTGATCCGCACCACCGGCGTCTTACCCACTGTTTCGAGAATGTTGCCGTATCGCTTCGCCATACATTGCCCCTTGTGTGTGCTGCTCGCTCTGTCTCGATGGGGGATTCCGAAGCTGTTGCTCAACGCCTTGGTCTTTAACGATCACCCGCCACGAAGTGGCCGGCCGCCGCGCAGGCGGTTCAAACGTGTTTTGCCGAGCTAATACCCATTCGCCATCAGGTACTCCAGGCTCACCGCAAATCCCACGTCTCCGGTTGTGTCCCGCTCCGCCAACCGCGTCCACTGGTCGTCGTTCCGGCCCGGTCCCAGCAGGCCATTCTGCACCGCCAGCTTCATCAACACGTCCGCTTCCAGGTTCACGCGCGAGCCCACCTGAAGCGTATGGAGGTTGGTCGCCTCGTACGTGTGCGGAATCACCGCCACATGCAGTTCGCCCGCGCCCGTCAGCGTGTCGTCCTGGGCATCCTTCTCCGGGAACCACCGCGCAACCGTCAGGCTGATTCCTTCGATCGTGACCGAGCCCTTCTCCACCACGAATCGTCCCACCGCCGGCGGCACCGCCACGCGCAGCCGCCAGTCTGTGCGCTCACCCTCGCCGATCCGCTCCAGCCCCAGCAGCTCCCCTGTCGCGTCCACGTGTCCCTGCACAATATGCCCGCCCAGCGGCGTTCCCGCCGGCGTTGGCAGCTCCAGGTTTACCGCCGAGCCCACCGCCAACGCCGCCAGCGACGTCCGATCCACCGTCTCCTGCGCCAGCTCCGCGTAGAAGCGATCCGCGCCCGGCTCCAGCGCCGTCAGGCACACCCCGCTTACCGCCACGCTGTCGCCGACCTTGAGGCTCGCCGCCAGCTTCGGCGCCAGCACCGCGAGGCGCAAAGTCCCCGCAGCCGGTGTCACCGACTCGATCGTTCCCATGCTCTGTACCAGTCCTGTAAACACGCCGTTCTCCTCGAGCAAGCAATCTCGCACAATGCCGCAGCCGCGCACAACGGGCTCAGGCCCGGCAGCCGCTATCCATCCCGCCACGGATCGCGCAGGTACGCATCCAGCCGCAGGTCCGAGCCCGAGTCCGACACCGCCACCTGCCGGATCTCCACCGGCAACGGCATCCCCCCGGCCAGCAGCGGCACCCCTTGTTCCCCCAGGAACATCGGCGCGTAAAACAGGCACAGCTTGTCCGCCAGCTGCGTGCCCTCGCCGTTGTCCAGCAGCGCGCGGTTCAGCCGCGACCCGCCTTCCACGAGCAGGTTCAGCACCCTGTACTGCTCGGCCAGCAGGTGCAGCACGCCGCGTAGATCGAGTCCATGGCGTTGCTGCGACTGCTGCGGAGGCGCAGACTGCCCGGCGTCTGCTCCCGGCTGGCTGGTCGCCTGCTGCGTGCCGCCGGCCATGCCTTCCAGCGACACATCCTCGGCTGCGGCTTTGTCCCGCATGCTTCGCACCGCGCGCACCTGCACGCCCTTTGCCTCGAGCGCCATCCATCGCGCCCGTTTTTCACTGTCGATCGGGCCATCCGTTGTGCACACCAGCACATCCTCGGCCGCGGTCTCCACCAGCTGGCAGCCCAGCGGCAGGCGCAGCTCCGAGTCCAGCACCACGCGCAGCAACGGCCTTCGACGTTTCGAGCCCGAGCGATCCGTCAGCAGGGGATTATCCTCGAGCACCGTGCCGATGCCGGTCAACACCGCATCCGAACCGAGCCGCATCTTCTGCACTGCCAGCAGCGAGTGCGCGCCCGTCAGGTAGGCAACGCTGCCCGCGGCCTTGGTCGCCGGCGGCGGCGCAATCCGCCCGTCCAGCGACAGCCCGGCCTTGAGCGTCACAAAGGGCAGCTGCTTGCGAATCCAACGCGCAAAGCCGTCGTTGATCGCCCGCGCCTTGTCTGTCAGAATCCCGGTCGTGATCTGCACCCCGGCCGCCCGCAGCAGCTCCACCCCTTTGCCGTTCACCAGCGGGTTCGGGTCGCCTGTCGCAATCACCACGCGCTCCACCCCGGCCCGTGCCAGCGCCTCGGCGCATGGCCCCGTCCGCCCGGTATGCGAGCACGGCTCCAGCGTCACGTACGCCGTGGCGCCGCGTGCCTTGTCGCCCGCTTCCCGCAGTGCCACAATCTCTGCGTGGTCCTTGCGGTCGTAGTAGTGCGCACCCGCGCCTACAATCAACCCATCCCGCACCAGCACGCAGCCCACACGCGGATTCGGCGAGGCCTGCCCGATCGACTCGTGTGCCAGCAACAGTGCCTGTGACATTCTTTGTGCATCGATCGCGTGGCGATCCCCCAAGAGGCGGGGTTCCAATCGCTCGCGCGCCTGTAGCTGCTGCTCCGCCATCCTTACTCTCCCAGCAATGCGTCCACAAAAGCTTCGCTGTCAAAGGCAAGCAGGTCGCCCATCTTTTCGCCGACCCCGACAAACCGCACCGGTAACTCGAGCTCCTGCGCAATGGCTACAACAATGCCGCCCTTGGCTGTTCCATCCAGCTTGGTAAGTACGATGCCTGTAACTCCCGCCGACTCGGTAAAAAGCTTGGCCTGCTGCATACCGTTTTGACCGGTCGTTGCGTCCAGTACCAACAACACCTCGTGCGGCGCGTCCCAGATAATGCGCTGCGCCGTTCGGCGCATCTTCTCCAGCTCAGCCATCAGCCCGGTTTTTGTATGCAGCCGGCCTGCCGTATCTACCAGCAGCAGGTCCGTGCGCCGCGCGTTCGCCGCTGTGACCGCGTCAAACAAAACCGCTGACGGGTCGCCACCCTGCCGGGTCTTGATAATCTCCACGCCCGCGCGCTGGCCCCACACCTCCAGTTGCTCGATCGCCGCCGCGCGAAATGTGTCCGCCGCGCACAACAGCACGGTCTTGCCCTGCGCGCGATACCACGCCGCCAGCTTGCCCGAGGTCGTGGTCTTGCCCGTCCCGTTCACACCCACCAGGAACACCACCTCCGGCGGCGTGATCCGGCGCGGCGGCAGCCCGCTCTTCTTGTTCAATATGCGCAGCAGTTCCGCTTTCAACAGCGCCTTCAGCTCCGCGCCATCGCGAATCGCCTCGCGCCGCGCCCGCTCGCGCAAAGCACCCAGCACCACCGTGGTCGTCGTCATCCCCAAGTCCGAGGCCAGCAGCACGCCCTCAAGCTCTTCGAACGCCGCCTCGTCCACCTCGCGTGTCAGCGCAACCACGCCCTCGATCTTGTCCGAAAGGGACTCACGGGTACGCGAGACCGCCTCGCGCATGCGGTCGAATACGCCACTCTTTTTTGGTTCGTCCAGGGAGCCGAACAGGGTCTGAATCATGGTTCTACCAGTCTATAAGCCACCACCAGACCGCCTGCGCGGCTGGCGGTCCCTTCGGGACATGTGACTCCCAAGAACGAAACCCTCGAGCTATCCCGGATGCCGCCCTCCCGGATAGCTTGAGGCTTTTGGCTTTTTAGGTACCCGCCACGAAGTGGCCGCCAGCCGCGCAGGCGGTTTGTCCTACTCCTCACGCCCAGGCCGCGCCATCAACAACCGCACCGCCTCGCCCGCCGAGCACTCCCCACGCAGTACCGCGCGCACCTGCGTCGCGATCGGCATATCCACCCCGACCCGCTCCGCCAGCCGCAGCGCCGCGTCTGTCGTTCGCACGCCCTCGGCCACCTTGCCGTCCAGGCTTGCCACGATCTCCGCGAGGCTCCGCCCGCGCCCCAGCTCCACGCCCACAAAGCGGTTGCGCGAAAGCGCCCCGGTACAGGTCAGGATCAGGTCGCCCACCCCGGCCAGCCCGGCCAGCGTCTCCCGCCGCCCGCCGCACGCCAGGCACAGCCGCGTGAGCTCGGCGATCCCGCGCGTAATCAGCGCCGCGCCACTGTTGTGCCCAAGCTCCAGCCCCACCACCGCACCCGCCGCGATGGCAATCACGTTTTTCAGCGCGCCGCCCAGCTCCACGCCCACCACGTCGGAGCTGCGATACAGCCGCAGCGTATCGGTGCTCAGCATCGCCTGCGCGCGCTCTCCGTCGGCTGCCTCGGCAAACGCCACGGTGACCGCCGCCGGCGCACCCGCCGCCACCTCCTGCGCAAACGAGGGCCCGCTCAGTACCCCGATCGGGTGCCGCGCCGCGTCCGCGCCCAGCGCCGCCGCAAGCACCTGGCTCATACGCAGCAACGTGTTTTCCTCAATTCCCTTGGCCGCACTCACCAGCAGCGCACCTGGCGCAAGCAGCGGCCGCACTGCCTCGGCAGCCGCCCGCACATGCTGTGAGGGCATTACGAACAGCACCGCATCCGCCCCGCGGACAGCCTCTTCGAGCGAGCCCGTCACCCCAAGCGCTTCCGGAAACGCATACCCAGCAAGATACCGCGCGTTCTCACGCGCCTCCGCGAGCCGCGCCGCATGCTCAGGCCGGTGCGACCACAGCATCACCGCGTGGTCCCATCGGCGGCTCAGGCAGATCGCCAGCGCCGTACCCCAGGCGCCCGCGCCCAGTACCGCGATCCTGCTCATGCCTGCGCCGTGCCCTGTTCCCCGGGAGTGCCTTTCGGGCCGTTGCCAAAGCGATACTCCGTCCCACGCAGCAGCCGCCCGATGTTGGCATGGTGCTTCACCACCACCAGCGCCGGCCCCGCAATTAGCACGGTCAAGATAGCCCAGCCACGCCCCAGGTGCGGCGGCAGTGCGAATGCCATTATCGGGATCACGAACGCGCCCACGATTGAGGCCAGCGACACGATCCGCCAGATCAGCATCGCTACGATGAACGACGCCAGCGACAGCAGCGCCACCGGCCAGGCCAGCGCCAGCGTCACGCCAAATGCCGTGGCCACGCCCTTGCCCCCGCGAAACCCGAGCCACACCGGGAAAATGTGCCCCAGCAGCGCGCACATGCCCGCCAGTGCCGCCGCGACCGCCACGTGGTACGTGTAGGCGGCATCATGCTGCACCCAGCGGGCCGGCAGCATCGGCAGCACGCCGGTCGCAAAAACCACCGCCGCCCAGCCCTTCGCCGCATCCAGCACAAACGTCGCCGCACCCAGCCCCTTCGCCCCGGAACGCACCACGTTGGTCGCACCGATATTGCCCGAGCCGATCGCGCGTATATCTTCCTTGCGGAACATGCGCACCAGCAAATAACCCCACGGAATAGAGCCCAGCAAGTACGCCACCAGGGCGATCAGGAGAAAGGGAATAGCATTCATCGCGCTCTGAGTCTACCAGTCCGTCTCCCGGCGCTCGCCTCCCCACGGAGCACTCCCGATTACCTGTGCCCGCACCCACAGTTAGGGTGAACTGCCACCCCATGTCGACGCCCGTACCCGGCCTTCTGCTCTTGCCCGACATGCCTCTGGCAATTAGCCCTTCTCCAGTGTGGCCGCCGCACACCGGTTCGGCTCCACGGCTCCCGTCTGGCTCACCCGGGCCGTCGTCATGGTGCTGCCCTGCGCGGCCCCCATACCCGCCCGACCGCCAACGCATCTCCCCACCCGTAGCCGGCGCGGGTCGAAAAGAAACTCCACCGCAAAGTTCCCCGACGGCACTAAGCTGGTCTCGCCCTGCACACCCTTGCTCGCGACGCCTATGACGACCGCCATACCCAACCAGTCGCTGCGCTCCCGTCTCGCTGTTCCCGGCGCCTTCGCCGCGCTGCTCCTGCTGCTGCACTTCGCCATGGGCAATGGCTATGGCTTCCATCGCGACGAGCTCCAGTTCCTCGACGACGCGCGCCACCTCCAGTGGGGCTTCGTCGCCTACCCCCGCTGACCTCGTTTTTGGGCCGTATTGCCATCGAGCTTCTGGGCATCTCGCCCGCACACCTCCGTCTTCCCGCCGCCCTGGTCAACGGCGCCAGCCTCGTGCTCGTCGGCCTGCTCACCCGCACGCTCGGCGGCGGCCGCGCAGCCCAGTGCCTCGCCTTGCTCGCGACCTTTCCTATCGCGCTCGCCTTCTCCTCGGTGCTGCAGTACAACACCACCGACCTGTTCGCCTGGTCGCTCACCATCCTGTCGACCGCGCGCGTGCTGCGCTCCGGCGACCCCCGCAACTGGATCGGCGCCGGCGCCGGCATCGGCCTTGGCGTGCTTTCCAAGTACTCCATCGCCTTTCCCGCCGTTTCCCTCGTCGTCGGACTGCTGCTGCTGCCCGCGCAGCGGCACCACGTCCGCTCCCGGTGGTTCTGGTACGGCGCCGCCACCGCCACGATCCTTGCCGCGCCCAATCTCCTGTGGCTTGCCACGCACCACTTCATCACCCTCCAGATGGAGCACTTCATCCATCTCCGCGACATCCGCCTCGGCCGCGCCGAGGGCTACTACTCCGACCAGCTCCGCTACACGTTCCTGGCCTTCCCACTCGCGGTCGCCGGTCTCGTTTCGCTCCTGCGCAGCCCGCGCTTCCGCCTGCTCAGCGCGTTCTTCCTCGGCCCGTTCCTGCTCATCGCCGCGGCAAAAGGGCGTGGCTACTACCTGCTGCCGGCCTACCCCGTCCTGTACGCCGCCGGGGCCATCGCGCTTGAGCGCGTTCTGGCCCACCGCGGCAAGCTGCCACGCAACATCATCCGTACCGTGGTTGCCGCAGCCATGCTCGCCAACTCCGTCGCCATCGCGTGGACCTACCTCCCTATCTGGCCGCCCGGCTCCTCCGGCTGGACCTGGCAGATGGACCACAACCAGGACATGGCCGATGAAGTCGGCTGGCCCGAGTTCGTCGCCCAGGTAGCCGCCGTGCGCGACACCCTCCCTGCGGCCGACCGCGCCCGTCTCGGCGTGCTCGCCAACAACTACGGAGAAGCCGGAGCGCTCGCACTCTATGGCCCCGCCTATCACCTGCCCACGCCGATCAGCAGCACCAACAGCTTCCACGCGCGCGGCTGGGGCGCCTTCGATCCGGAAACCGTGATCGTCACCGGCGGCACCCTCGAAGACCAGCTCTACAACTTCGACCAGTGCTCCGTGGCCGCCACCATCCACGCGCCCTACGGCGTTCGCAACGAAGAAGCCGTGCGCCACCCCGACATCCTGGTCTGCCACCATCTCCGCCGTCCGTGGGCGGAGGTATGGGCCCACTCGCAGGAGTTTGGCTGAGCCACGCGACGCCTCCGACTCACTGCACTTACATGCGCCGACACAAAGAACCGCGGGACAAAGCCCGGAACCGTATATCTTGAGTGCGTCATGCACATTTTTTCCCGTACCCGCACCATCGCCCTGGCCTGCGCTCTCGCCTGCAACCTCCACGGCTATGCGCAGATCGCGCCCCGCCCCGTGCCGCCCTCCGACACCACGGTCCCGGTCGGCGCGCGCCTTGAACTGCAGGTGATTGGCCAGGGCACACAGCTCTACGGGTGCGGCGTTAAGGGCGGCGTCCACGCCTGGACCTTCCAGTCGCCCAACGCAAAGCTGCTTGACCCCGCCAGCCACGCCATCCTGGGGCTGCACGGCGCCGGGCCTATGTGGGTCTGGAACGACGGCAGCGCACTCACCGGGACGGTGCTGCGCACCCAGGCTTCTACCGAGGCAGGCAGCGTGCCATGGCTGCTGCTGCGCTCCCATCCTGTACCCGGCACGAAAGCGGGTAAGCTCACGCCTATCGTCTTTGTGCGTCGGTCCGAGACCCATGGTGGCGCCATGCCGCCGCCGGAAGCCTGCAACCCCAGCAACGAAAACAAGACGACCGCCGTCTCGTACTCCGCGCTGTACACCTTCTACAGCATCGGCAGCGTTTCGCCCGACCTTCACTAAACGAGGCGCTCCCCACCCATCTGCTGAGCGCAGTGGGGAAGTCTACCGAGACCTGAAGCGCTGGTCCGTAGCTGCCAGCGTCAGACTCAGAAACAGGGCGAAAACCGCGCCATCCACAAAGAAGCTCGCCAGGCTGAAATGCGCCAGCTCCGCATGCCGAAACCTGGTCCAGTCCCACACACCTTGGCACGCGCAATACGCCGGGAAACAGACGAGGAAATGCCGCAGCCATGGGCGCAGGAACGCATGCTTGATTGCCATGCCTCCCTGATATCACCGGGGTAGAGCGACGAGCAACCGAGATTGCTGCGAGCCCTCGCTCAGGACCAACAGCTGTGCCGGCCCTAGCCTCGCGCCACCAGCAACCGCCGTCGCACCATGTCCAGCGCCTGCTGCGCTGAGTACTGCCGGATCCGGTCGCGATCCCCCGAGAACTGCTTCTCCACTACCTCGGTGGTCGTGCCATCCGACACTGCGATATAGACGAGCCCGACCGGCTTCTCATCCGAGCCGCCACCCGGTCCCGCAATCCCCGTTACGCCCACGCCAAATGTGCTCCCGACCCGTGCCCGGATGCCGGTCGCCAGCGCCACCGCCACGTCCCGGCTCACCGCGCCATGCTCCGCGATCATCTCCGTCGGCACATCCGCAAACAGCGTCTTCAGCTCGTTCGAATACACCACCGCGCCGCCCAGGAACGACCGCGACGACCCGCTGATGCTGGTCAGCCGCTGCGCAATCAGCCCGCCCGTGCAGCTCTCCGCCGTGGCCAGCGTCGCGCCCGCCAGCTCCAGGTGGTACAGCACGATCCGCTCCAGCGTTTCGCCATTCGACGAATACAGCACGTCGTCCAGCTCCTCTTCGATCGCGCTGGCCAGCGCGTCCACCCGCTGCTGCGCCTCCGCCCGCGTCGGCTTGGTCGCGATCAGGTTCAGCTGGATATCGCCCAGGTGCGCCAGGATCGTCGTCTCCACGTCCGCGTAGGAGCGGTAAATCGGCGCAATGCGCGCATCGCACGCCGACTCGCCCATCATCGCCACCTTGAGCGTCCGCGTTGCGAAGTAACGCCGCGGGATCGTCGCCACCAGCCGCGGCAGCACCTCGCCCTCAAACATCGGCTTCAGCTCCGAGGGCGGCCCCGGCAGCAGCACCACCAGCTTGCGATGCCCGTTGTGCACCGTGTCCAGCCACTGCCCCGGTGCGGTGCCCGACGCATTGGCCAGTGCCTCTGCCCCTTCGAGCACATCGCCCTGCTTGGTGTTGTTGTCCGTGATCTGGATGCGCCGCGCTGCGAACCGCGCATACAAGGCCGCCACGATCTCCTGGTTGCGCCGCAACCGCACGCCCAGCGCCTCGGCCACCGCCTCGCGCGTCAGGTCGTCCTCGGTCGGCCCCAGCCCGCCCATGGTGATCACGATATCCGCACGCTCCAGCGCGTTGCGCACCGCCGCCACCAGGTGCTCGCGCCGGTCGCCCACAATCGTCTTTGCCGAAATACGCACACCCAGCTCGTTCAGCTGGGCCGTCAGGTACAGCGAGTTGGTGTCCTGCCGGTAGGGCGTCAGCAGCTCTGACCCGACCGCGATAATGTCACAGTTCATGTGCGCTCTTTCCTTACCCCGAAGCTCGAAAAAACCATACTCGCCGTACGCGGATAAATCGACACTAAAGAAGTTACAAATATCTCGCATTGCAAGCGAAAGCGGGTGCCCCGTGTCTCGCAGAGACGTGGGACCCACCAAACCACAAGCAACCACAAACGATCACCCGCCACGAAGTGGCCGCAAGCCGCGCAGGCGGTCTTGCCCTGCACACGCTACACCAGCCGCAATCCCTCAACCCCGAGCGGCAGCGTAAACAAGGCATTCGCCGTGGCAATCACCGCGTCTCCACCCGGAATAAATGCCATCCCCGCAATGCCCGCACCCGAGGCCACCAGCTCCGCCGTGCCATCGAGCGAAATTTGTACGATGCCGCGGCGCCCGGAGAGCGACGCCCCTACGTACACGTTGCCCGCAATATCCAGCATCAGCCCCTGCGGCCGACCCAGTCCGCGGTAGTGCACACTCGGCGTGCCATCCGCGCCGATCGCATACAGCGTGTCATACGACGAGGTCGTCGGCCCCGCCACAAACAGCGTTCCGTCCATCCCGAACGCCAGGTGATACGCCGCGATCGAGGGCTCCAGCGTCGCAAACACAAAAATCTGCCGGTCCGGCGCAATCTTGAAGATGGTTCCCGAGCGATCGCCCACGTACAGGTTGCCGGCCGCGTCAAACGCGATCCCGGTCGCCACGCCCATGCCTTCCGAGAACGTCGAAACCGCCCCGTCCGGCGATACCCGGTAGATCGTCCCGTCATTGCGTGAGGAAACATACAGGTAGCCGTCCGCGCCCATTGCCAGGCCGGTCGCATTCACAATCCCGGTCACAAACGGCGTCATCTCGCCCGCGGGGCTCACCTTGAACACCGAAACCGGCGTCTCCTGCCCGCGCTGGCCCGAGAACGTGCCGTACACGTTGCCCTCGGCATCCACCGCCGGGTTCGACACCTGGTGCACACCCGCCGTCAGCAGCTGTGCTACGTCGATCGGCACCGAGTTACTCTGGGCTCCGTTGCGCAGCACCCGCAGCAGCGCCGACTCGCCTTCATCCGGGATCCGCAGCACCAGGCGATCTTCGCGGCTCAGCAGCACGCCCGCTGCCAGCTCACCCAGCATGGCCACGGGCAGTCGGCCAGCCACCGGCTGGAGTGCGGAACCATGCACGTGGATTTCGCCTCCGGGCAGAGCGGCAATGGGGTGCACCCGCGTGATGCGCGGCTCAGGAGTAGGGGAGGCAAGAACGTCGGATAGCATACTGCTTCTACTGTAGCGAAGCTGACCCCTCCGCTACCATCCGGCGGTTGCTGCTACCACCAGTGACCGATGATCGCGCCCACAATCAGCGCGTACACGCCGGCCGCTACATCGTCCAGCATGATGCCGACTCCGCCATGCAGCCGCTCCAGCTGCCGCGCCGGCGGCGGCTTGGTAATGTCGAACAGCCGGAACAGTCCCAGCGCCAGCAGCGCGTGCGGCAGGTCCGAGCGCAGGTACCCGCAGAAGGGAAGCAGCGCGATCCACTGACCCGCCACCTCGTCGATTACCACGTGTCCCGGGTCTTCGCGCGGCGACTCCTGCTCCACCAGCGACGCCGCCGGGATCCCGCACACCAGCGCCAGCAGCGCCGCCAGCAGGGTCGCCGCTCGCAGCGCCGGCGGCGAAGGATTCACCGCCCACTGGAACACCAGCCACAGCAGCATCGCCGCCACCGAGCCCCAGGTTCCCGGCCCCGGCTTCAGAAAACCTGCGCCGAAGAAGGTACCCACCGCCCACGCCCAGGGCGTCCGATCCGGCCTGCGCACCACCGGTTCATCCGGCAGCAGCGGCACCTCTACATGGCGATCGGGGTCCGACTGCGCGCTCACTCCGCGTCCTGCGCCCTCTGCCGCCGATGCTTCCAGCGCAGCCTGGGTCTCCATCGCCGATCTCGCCTGCGGAACCAGTGGCTCAGCCATTCTCGTCCAGGTCGTGATCAAGGTGTTGGCTCGTGGCCCTGCCGGCTCCACGCAATCCGTCCAGCTCGTCCAGCAGCTCCGGGTCGTGGATCGGCGAAGAAATCCGGTACGCGCCGCTGGCCCACTTGCCCAGGTCGATCACCCGGCAGCGGTCCGTGCAGAAGGGAAACTCCGCATCCCCGGCCGTGACCAGCGTCCCGCAGGTCGGGCAGCGCAGTGCTGTTGTCTTCTTCGTCGCCATCCTCTTAGCCTTTGTGCAGCGCCCTACAGCACCCGGGCGACCACATCATAGTCGTGCGCCTCGGTGATCTCGCAAGTATAGAAAGTGCCCGGCACCAGCATGCTGTGGTCGCCGAAGTCATTCAGATACAGCTTGCCATCGATTTCTGGTGCATGGAAGGCCGATCGCCCTTCCCATAGCAGGGGGGTCTCTTCGGACTCACCCTCCACCAACACCTCGACCTGCCGCCCGACCCAGCCCTGCTTGCCCGCCTTCGACACGCCCTGCTGCAGCTTCATCAGCGACCGTCGCCGTGCCTCGATCGTGCGCCGTGGCACCTTCTCGCCGAAATCGAACGCCTTCGCGCCCTCTTCATCCGAGTACGAAAACACGCCCATCCAGTCGAACCGCGCCTCGCGCACAAACTGCTTCAGTACCTGGAAGTCCTCGTCCGTCTCCCCCGGGAACCCCACGATAAAGCCTGTCCGCACCGCGAGGTCCGGCACGATCGACCGCGCCTTTTCGAGCGTCCTGAGGAAGATCTCCGCCCCGCCACCGCGGCGCATGTTTTTCAGCACCGCCGGCGATGCATGCTGCAGCGGCACATCCAGGTACGGGCAGATCTTGGCATGCTTGGCCATCGTCTCCAGCAGCCGCGTCGTGATGCGGTTCGGGTACGTGTACAGAAAGCGCAGCCACACCAGCCCCTCTAGCCCCGCCAGGCGGTCCAGCAGCATCGCCAGCCCGTCCCGCAGCCCCAGGTCCTCGCCATAACAGGTCGTGTCCTGCCCGATCAGTGTCAGCTCCCGCACGCCGCTTGCAATCAGCCGCTCCGCTTCCACCACGATCGACTCCAGCCGGCGCGAACGGAACTTGCCCCTGAGATTGGGGATCACGCAGAACGTGCACGGGTGATCGCAACCCTCCGCAATCTTGATATACGCAGACGTCCGCCCGGTCGCCAGCAGCCTTGGCGTCTCGTCCGTGTACAGGTAGGTCGGCAGCGCCGAGGTCTCCGCGCCATCCCACGCTCCGCGATCGAACCGGCCCTGCTGCTCGCGCAGGTCACCCTCCGGCCGCGAAGCCACTACGGCTGGTGCGTTCTCGTAAGCCGGGCTCGATACCGTGCTCTCCGCCGCGGGAATCACCACCGCCGTCGGAAGGGAAGCCACAGCCGCTGCACTCGTGCTCCCCAGGATCTGGAACGGCGAACTGGCCACCGCCGCCGTCTGCATCACCGGCTTCCTCAACCCGGCCGCCAGGAGAATGCCCTCCAGCTCGCCGGTTCCGACCACTGCGTCCACCTCGGGTATGTTCTTCCGGATCTCGTCCCGGTACCGCTCCACCAGGCACCCGGCCACGATCAGCTTCTGCGCCCGTCCCCCCGCCGCCACCTTGTGCCCAGCCATTTCCAAAATTGTGTCCACTGACTCCTGCTTGGCCGAGTCGATAAACGAGCACGTATTCACCACCAGCACGTCCGCCTGCTCAGTGTCGGTCGTCAGCTCCGCGCCCGCCTGCTGCAGCATGCCCATCATCACTTCGCTGTCCACCAGATTCTTGGGGCAGCCCAGCGACACAAAGCCGATCTTGAGCGCGCGGGGCTCGGCCCCCGCAGCAGTCGGAGGCTCCTGCGCCACGGGCGCGGACGGCGGCGCTCCAGCGAGCATTTCGGGGCGAGACACGGGGAGCAATTCAGGTGAGAGAAGGGAGGGCTGCACTGTAGTATTCTAGCCGATTCCGCAGCATCAAAGGCCGGGCGTGGTCTTTCTGCGCGCTCCATCTATCCTGCTGCCCCGCTCTGTGCATCGCATTCAATGGCTGACAGCGCCTGCCCCGGGCGCTGCTCAGCGAAAAGGAGCGGCATGAAGCTCAATCAAGGCACAGCATGGCTCGCCAGCGGGGTGCTGCTGCTTGGTACCGCGGCACCCTTTGCCCCCGCGGGCCTCGCCCAGCGCGGCCACGATAATTACTACGGCGGCATGCACAACAACGTGCGCGGCAACTACAACCAACGCTACGGGCGCGACGATCACCGTCGCGATCATCGCGGTGGCGGCGGCATCGGCCCCGGCTATGGCGCGCTCATCGGCGCCGGCGGCGGCGCGGTGCTCGGTGCGGCCTTCGGTGGCGGCGTCAAGGGAACCCTGATCGGCGGCGCAGCCGGTGCCGGTCTCGGCGCACTCGGCGGCAAGCTTGCCCAGGGCAACGACCATCACGGCCACCGCCGCTAAGCTCCGCACCTGCTACCCAGCCGCTCCACGCCACTTATGCACGCAATGATCCAGGAGACAACCCCATGAAGAAGCCGAGCCGTTCCAGCGCCCTCGCGCTCTCGCTCACCCTCGCCGCGGCAGCCCTGTACGCCGGCCCCGCCACCCAGGCACAAACCGCCGGCTCCTCTGCCGGCCAGTCCGCGCACGCGCCGGCCTCCCTCCCCTCCATTGACAAACTCGTCATTATGACCTGCCGCCAGGCCTGGCAGGCAGGCGGGCGCGACCAGGAAGGCTTCTTCGCCATCGTCAAGCAGCTTGCCGAGCTTTCTGCCCAGAACCGCGGCGTCACCCTGCCCGACGACAAGGAAGCCGGTGCCCGCGCCGGCCAGTGGATCCGTACCCAGGCGCTCAAGGACCCCGACCAGCTGCTCTACGCCGTGGTCGACCACGCCCTGCTCTACTCCATTACCAAGGGCCGTGCCACCCCCGTGGCCGGCAGCGCTACCCCGCCCGCCCGGTAGGTCTGCGTAGTCTGCGCGCCGGCAGGGAAGCCAACCGGGCGGGTCATTAGCCCCAGGTGGTTTTCCCTGCCACGTCCGCAGTGCTAGAATCACGGAGTGCCGGGTCCTGCGCGGCGCAATCCCGCCAACCCCGCCAGGTCCGGAAGGAAGCAACGGCAACGGGCCAGTGCGTGCGCAGCAGGTCCCCCGGTACATAAAGCTTGCGTGGTTTGCCACAAGGCAGGCCCCCGCGAAGACGATCCTCGGCGACAATCAGAGCAGATCAGTTGCCCGGCGACTCTTCCGGGCTGCTGTCCTTGATTCCCTGCTTTGCCTGGAGAGTTTTCTTGACCCCGAATCAACCGCGGGACGCAGCGAGTGCACTGAACACCAAGCTCACATCGCAACGACTTCTGCAACGCGCCAAAATCAGTTCCATCGGCACCTATGTGCCCGACCGCGTGCTCACCAATGCTGACTTCGAACGCATGGTCGACACCTCCAACGAGTGGATCCTCGAGCGCACCGGCATCCGCGAGCGTCACATCGCCGCACAGGGCCAGGCCACGAGCGACCTCGCCGCCGAAGCCGCACGCCGCTGCCTTGAGTTGCGCGGCATGGCTCCCGATGAGGTCGAGGTCATCATCGTCGCCACCGTCAGCCCCGACATGCCTTTTCCCGCTACCGCCTGCCTCGTGCAGGGCAAGATCGGGGCTCACCAGGCTTGGGGCTTCGATTTGGGCGCGGCCTGCTCCGGCTTCCTGTATGCCCTGCAGGTCGGCGCCAAGCTCATCGAGAGCGGCGCCCAGAAGACCGTCATGGTCATCGGCGCCGACACCATGAGCTCGTTCATCGACTACTCCGATCGCTCCACCTGCATCCTGTTTGGCGACGGCGCAGGCGCCGTGCTGCTCGAGGCTGCTGCTGAAGGCGAGCTCGGCATCATCGACTACGCCCACGAGATCGACGGCTCCGGTGCCTCCGCGCTGCGCCTGCCTGCCGGCGGCAGTCTCCTGCCCGCGTCTGCTGAAACGGTCGCCAACAAGCAGCATTACGTGCATCAGGACGGCCAGACCGTCTACAAGTTCGCCGTGCGCAAGATGGCCGAGATCGCCGAAAAGGTTCTCGACCGCAACGGGCTCACCGGCCAGGACCTCGCCTGCCTCATCCCCCACCAGGCCAACCGCCGCATCATCGAGTCCACCGCCCAGCGCCTTGGGCTGCCGCTCGACCGCGTCATCATCAACATCGACCGCTTCGGCAACACCACCGCGGCCACCGTGCCACTCGCCATGGGCACCGCCCGCGACGAAGCCCGGATCAAGCGCGGTGACCTGGTCGTCCTGGCCAGCGTAGGGGCCGGCTTCACCGCAGGCGCAACTCTTCTCCGCTGGGAAATGGACTAGCGCAAACCGCCTGCGCGGCTCGCGGTCCCTCCGGGACATGTTCTCGCTAAGAACAAAGGCCCAAGGCTATACAGGAGAGGTACATCTCTCTTACATAGCCTCGGGCTTTTGCCTTTCGGGTAGACCCGCCACGAAGTGGCCGCGAGCCGCGCAGGCGGTTTAAGCCTCATCCAATACGCCGGATGTCCCATGTCGCTTCTGAGACGTGGGAACCACCCTTGCCCACACTTTCAAGCCTTCGCAGCCGCTGGCATCCGCCGCCCCTGCTCTGCTTCCCACGATCGCTTTTGCCGCCTGTACTGCCAGAACCCGAAGCAGATCGCCGCCACCAGCAACCCGAAAAACGTCCAAAGGATCGGCTCCGACCACTCCGCTAGGTACTGGTTCCACGTACGCAGCACCCGCCGCCCATACGTTGCCCCGACCCACGCGATCAGCCCGTAGCGTGCAGCCCGCGCCAGCGAAAACGCCAGCAGAAAATGCCGCCGCGAGGCACCCAGCGCACCCGCGCCCAGCAGCAGTGGCATCAGCGGAACTGGCGGCGGCAGCACGCCGCTCACTGCGATCGTGGCAAACCCATGCCCCTTCATCCAGCGCGTCACCGGCTCCACCATCCGCTTCGGCGCAAAGTGCGCCAGCATCGACTCGCCGCCCTTGTGTCCCGCGGCCCACGTCGTGTACCCGCCGATCACGCTGGCCACGATGGCGATGGCCGCCAGCAGCGCTGGGTGCGACCCATGCTGCGCGCACAGCAGCAGCAGCAGCACATCTGTGCTGCCCGGCAGCGGCAGCGGAATGATTGCCGCATCCAGTAGAGACACCACAAACAGGCCCGGCATGCCCAGGTGGATGAGCCAGCGCGGCATGTGGCCGCCTTTACCGTGGTGCACGGCGGCAGCAGGGGCGGTTTTCAGCAGCAACAACAAGAGAGAGGGAAGATGGGGAACTGGCATGGACGATGATAGGAAGCAAACATCCCCCCACGCGTATGCACCGCGGCCAAATTCCTTTTCATGCTCCGCGATCCCCACTCGCATACATGGCTCCCGAAATGGCCCGCGCCGAGATACCGGCCTCGCTTTGACGCTGCTTCGTCTAGCGACCCGCCCGGCCCAGTCGCCTGCTTCCGTTGAGTGACTCGCCCGCCCAGCGCCTGTCCGGCCCAGGCACCCGCCGCTCTGGCTACTCTCGGCCGCCACTTACTCCGCCCTCGACCCTGCTGCAAATGTCCAGGTGTCGCAACCCGCCCGGGTGCCTCATCGGCCCGTACGTTGCGTCAGCATCCGCCAGCTTGCAGCCGTGCCGTTCAGGACGGTCACAGCACTTCTGCTGCAAACCGGGCACCTGGCAGGGATCAGCCCACCACCACTGTGCGCAGGCGACATCCTCTCACATGCACCGTAAACGATGTGACACGCATAAATATGCATTCCGCGGAATTGGATTTTGCAAATAGCGCGTTATTTCGTGCATAGTTATGCGTCATTCTCGAAATCGCTGCATAAATATAAATTCGCTTTTTGCGCAACGCACGCGTTTCGCACCGCTTTGTGCACCTGTTTTCAGCCCAGAAATGCAAGCTTCGGCGGTGCCGGGATCAGCCGCAGTGCGTGCGCCTCGTGCAGAAATCGCTCCACCCCGGCAATCGCCTCGGCATCCAGGTGGTAATGAATGTTGTGCCGCAGGTAGGTTCCGACGATGGCGCGATCAAGCCCCAGCCGCGGCGCCCACTCCTCCACCAGCTCCGGCACATGCGCCAGCCCCGCGTCGCGCGAGCGCTCCAGGTCGATCTGGATCTGCGCTCGTTCCCCGGCCCGCATACCCCGCAGGCCCGCGTCCCGAACGGCCCAGAACGCCGACACCCAGCGCGTCCCGGTCGCCACCTGCCACAAGTGACCCAGGTCCAGGTAGCGCAGGTGCTCGCCGGTCCGCTCCATGCGCGCCTGGCGGTCCCGCAGGGCGTGTAGCGCCGGGTCGCCGATCAGCAGCGCCGCGTCCGCGCCCGCCAGCATCGCGTCCAGTTGCGGTGCCCGGCTCACAAACATGGGAGCATGCCCCCAGAAGCGCCGGAACAGGACCTGCGTGTACAGCGCCGAGGTCCGGGACGAGGTGTCCAGCGCCACCGTCCGGATGCGCGCCAGCTCCCGCGCTGAAGGCCCTTCGAGATCAGCCTCCTGCCCTGTTGCCTGCCCCGTCAGTGCCTCGCTATCGCCGCGAATCACCAGCAGCAGCGAGCGGATCGCGCCGCGCGAGGCAATCGCACAGCCCGGCACCACCAGCAGCCCCGGCAGCGTGGCGTAGGCCCCCACGGGGATCAACCCCAGGTCCGCTTCGCCTTGCGCCAGCGCTGCGGCACAGGCCGCCGGGGTCATCTTCTCCACCGCGTACCGCTCCGCCAGCTCTTCGGCTTCGGGGGCATGTTCAAAGTTCCACATCAGCGGGGCCGGGTTCAAAAAGTCAATCGCCGCCATGCGCAACAGTGGCGTCACTGCGCGCCGCCGCCGCGTCCCAGCAGGCGCAGCCAGACCGGCGCAAACGTACACACCAGCGCCAGCAGCTGCACGCCCAGCAGCGCCCACAGCGGCGGCGCCACCGCGTACGCGGCCCAGGCCAGCGCGATCCAGAACGCCATGTCCGCCGAGGCCGCCAGGTACACCCAGTCCGGGAAACGATGCTGGTCGCCCACGAACTGCATCTGCTCGATTGCGGGATACGCCTCGCCCGCGCGCCAGCCCACAGCACGCAGGGCCAGGACCGGCATCAGATTAAGAGCAAGCACCAGTGCAACCCACAAAGGCAGCGCCCAGGGCAGGGCGCCGTAGTGGGCAAACACAACCAGTGTGAAGGCGATCGTCAACAGCACGTTCAACGTCGCGCCCGCATGCACAATGGCAGGGAACCGGCCCATATCACCAAGGCGGTTCATCTGGTCAAGCGTTTTGGTGGGTGGCAAAGAAAAGATGGCAGGCATTGGAGTGTCCCTTGAGACACTGTAGCCGAGCCGACCAGCAGAGAGGTGAGTGCGATGGGAACCAATGAAGAGGCACGCAACGTATTAGGGGGACGGCTGGAAACCTGCGGCCGCGATCCGGTCACCGGCTTTTACCGCAATGGCTGCTGCGATACGGGGCCCGATGACGCCGGCTCCCACGTGGTATGCGCGGTCGTGACGCAGGAATTTCTGCTGTTCTCGAAGAGCCGGGGCAATGACCTTTCCACCCCCCGCCCTGGCTTCCCCGGGCTGCAGCCGGGCGACCCCTGGTGCCTTTGCGTCAGCCGCTGGGTCGAGGCACAGCGCGGTGGTGTGGCCCCGCCGATCGTGCTCGCCGCGACCCACGAAGCCGCCCTGCAGTCCGTGCCGCTCGAGGTGCTGCTGCAGTACGCCCTGGACCGCGAGATGGTCCAGGGCTGATATCGCGCTGGCGCATCGCTAAGTCCACTTTGAGCAGCGCCCGCCGCTGCTCAAGCACCCCGCCTGGCCCATCCAGAACTGTGCGCCCCATCGAACCGCTTCTCCGCGCACCCGCGTCCTGGCTCACGCCCACGCCCTGTCGACTGCGTCTCCTCCAGTCAAGGCGCCCCTTCGCATCCAGCCCGCCCATAGCGTCTCCGCTCATAACCCATCCCGGCACCCGCTCGCCTCCAGTCCGTCCACCGCCTGCCTTCAGCCGGTACCTTTGGCACCTTGCCCACCCGCCTGCGGCCACGTACGCTCCGGGCAAGTCTCTCCACCATTCCTGCTTGGCATCGCCCCCGGACGCAACCACCGGTCTGCGCGCGGCTGCCCCTGCGAGGTTCCCGTGCCGGCAACAAAGTCGTTCGCCCCGCTGCCCCCGCCCCAGGTCGTCCTCCCCGCCGGCACGCCAGCCGCGGAAGATCCGGAACGGCTTGCCTGGCTCGCACTGGTGCTCACCCCGCAGCTCGGCCCGCGTCGCATCCTGCAGGCCGTGGAGCGGGTCGGTTCGGCGCTGCAGGTGGCTCGGCTGCCGCTGACCGCGCTGGAAGCGCAGCGCTTCCCCGCGCCCGCCGTGCAGCACATCGCCGATGGCCACGCCTGGCGGGCCGCGAACGAGGAGGCCGAGCGCCTGCGCGCCATGGGTGCCGGCTTCCTTTGCTTCGGCGACGAGCATTACCCGAGCGTCTGCGCGAGATCTACGACCCGCCGCCTGTGCTCTGGATTCGCGGCAACGCCGAACTGCTCTCCGGCCACGGCATCGCGGTCGTGGGCACGCGGCAACCCAGCCCGTACGGCTCTGGCATGGCCGAGCTGCTCTCGCGCGATCTGGCCAGTCGCAACCTCATCATCATGAGCGGCATGGCGCGCGGCATCGATGCCTTTGCGCACCGCGGCGCCATTGCCAGCAACAAGCCCACGGTTGCGATCTGGGGTACCGGCATCGACGTCATTTATCCCAAGGAAAACAAGGCACTGGCCGAGCAGATCCTCGCTACCGGCGGCTGCATCGCTACCGAGCAGCCCCTCGGCACCTACCCGGCTCCGCCCAACTTCCCCAAGCGCAACCGCATTCTCAGTGCCTTGAGCATCGGGGTTCTGGTGATCGAGGCCGCCGAATACTCGGGCTCGCGAGTGACCGCGCGCTGTGCCCTGGAGCAGAACCGCGACGTGTACGCTGTGCCCGGCAACGTCACCAACAAGAACTCCTGGGGTCCTAATACGCTGATCAAGCAGGGCGCCAAGCTGGTGGCTACCTGGGAGGATGTATGGGAGGATCTGCCGACCCAGGTGCGCGTCGAGCTGGAAGCAACGCTGCCCGGCTACGCCCCCGAGCCGGCCGGTACCGCCGCCACCCTGTTTGAAGATCACGGGCTGCCGCCTACCGAATCCCGGGTAATCTCCGTCCTACATCATGATGAATCGCTCCAGTTGGACGAGATCATGGAGAAGCTCGAAGGCGAGTTCTCCTCCTCCGAGGTGTTCACCGCGCTGTTCGAGCTTGAACTGGCGGGCAAGGTCAAAGCGCTGCCCGGCAAGCACTACGTCCGGGCCTTTTAACCACAAGGTCATCTTGAATTCATTGCAGAATAGGGCGGCCGTGCGACTTTTCCACGTGTGCCTGCATCTTTAGCTATCCAGACAGGCAATCAGGATCGTTCCAACGGTCTTTTCACGATTGCCTGCGACTTTCGGGAACTCTTTTCCCCATCCGCGTTGCTGCCGCTGCTGGCCCCAAAGGTGAGCCGCGTGGTAGCTTCCATTAGATTTCGGTATGGCCGCCCATTCGCCGCGGCAGGTAAAGAAGGAAACAATGGGTAAATCTCTCGTGATTGTCGAATCGCCCGCAAAGGCCAAGACAATCAACAAGTATTTGGGCAGCGACTTTATCGTCGAAGCCTCTCTCGGTCACATCAAGGACCTGCCGAAGTCCAAGATCGGCGTGGACCTGGACGGCGGCTCGTTCCGGCCAGACCTCATCGTGATCCCGGGCAAGGAAAAGGTGGTCGACCACCTCAAGAAGCTCGCCCGCAAGATGGATCACATCTATCTGGCGCCTGACCCTGACCGCGAAGGCGAAGCCATTGCCGCGCACCTTGAGGAAGAGCTGCGCGGTATCGGCACCGCCGATATTCAGCGCGTCACCTTCAACGAGATCACCCCCAAGGCCGTGCTGGCTGCATTTGACAACGCGCGCAAGGTCAACGTGAACCTCGTGGACGCGCAGCAGACCCGCCGCGTGCTGGACCGCATTGTGGGGTATCAGATCTCACCGCTCCTGTGGGACAAGGTGCGTCGTGGACTCTCTGCGGGGCGCGTGCAGACCGTCGCCGTACGCCTCATCGTGGAACGCGAAAGCGAGATCAAGGCTTTCAAGCCCGTGGAACACTGGACCGTTGATGCCGTGTTGCAATCGCCAGCCAAGGCCTCCGAGCTGTTCACCGCACGCCTGGTCGGCATTGATGGGGAGCGCATCTCCGTCGACACGGTCAGCCAGCCGGCCCTGCCGAATGGCGATGCCGCCCGGGCGGCGGTTGCAGGTGCAACCACTGCTCGCTGGACCGTGCGTACGGTCGAGAAGAAGGAGCGCAAGCGCAACGCGCCTGCCCCTTTCACGACCAGCAAGCTGCAGCAGGATGCCGCCGGCAAGCTCGGCTTCGGGGTCAAGCAGACCATGGGCCTGGCCCAGCGCCTCTATGAGGGTGTAGAGCTTGGCAAGGACAAGGACGGTCAGCCTGACACGATCGGCCTTATCACCTACATGCGTACCGACTCGACGCGCGTCTCGCCTGACGCCATCACGGAAACCCGTGCATGGATCGGCCAGGAGCTCGGCGAGCAGTACCTGCCGGAGAAGCCCAACAGCTTCAAGAGCAAGAAGGATGCGCAGGATGCCCATGAGGCCATCCGCCCCACCCACCCGGAAATGAACCCGGACTCGCTGCGAAAGTACCTCAGCGATGCCGAGTACCGCCTGTATCGGTTGATCTGGCAGCGTTTCATTGCTTCGCAGATGATGCCGGCAGTGTTCGACGTGACCACGGTGGAGATCGATGCCCACGCGGTCAAGCCGTCCAGCCACGTGTATAACTATCGCCTCAGCGGCTCTGTGCTCAAGTTCGACGGCTTCCTCAAGGTCTACGAGGACACGGAAGATGGCGACGAGGAGCAGAAGCTGCCCGCGCTTAACGAGAAGCAGGAACTCGTGCTCGCCCCGGCCGAGGCCCTTGAGGCGGCCGCGCTGAAACAACGGGAAACGCGGCTTGCAGATGCGCGGCGGCAGTACGAGATGCGCAAAGCCAAGATCGAGGCGCGTGCTGAAGACCAGGATCTGGAGGACTCGACTCTCGGCGCGATGCTGGCCGAGCTCGGCGAGGCCCCGCGTGAGAGCACCGATCCGCTCAAGGTGCGCTCCGCCGTGGACACGGTGCAGAAGTTCACCGAGCCACCCGCACGCTACTCCGAAGCCTCGCTGGTCAAGGTGCTTGAAGAGCGGGGCATCGGTCGCCCATCGACCTATGCGGCGATCATCAACACCATCCAGGAGCGCGAATACGTCCAGAAGGTCGGCGGCAAGAAGAACGGCGGCTTTATTCCCACCGAGATCGGCACCGTGGTCGCCGAGTTGCTGGTGAAGAACTTCCCTTACATCTTCGACACGCAGTACACCGCCCGGCTCGAGACCGAACTGGATGATGTGGAAGCCGGCAAGGAACCCTGGACGTCGCTGCTGCAGGGTTTCTATGGCCACCTGAAGAAGGAACTGGTGCACGCCAGTGAGCACATGGAGGACCTGAAGCGCATGGAGGTCCCGACGGACCAGAAATGCGACCTGTGCGGCTCGCCCCTGGTCATGAAGTGGGGCAAGTTCGGGACCTTCTACGCCTGCAGCGCCTACGACAAGAAGGTGAAGGGCTCCTGCTCGTTCACCAAGGAGAACTACGACACCAAGCCCAACCTCAACCTGCCCGAAGGCGATGCCGAGGACAAGGAAGAGTTCTGCGAAGCCTGTGGCCGCCCGATGGTGCTGCGCAATGGCCGCTTCGGCCCCTTCATGGCCTGCACCGGCTACAACGAAGACCCTGCCTGCAAAACGGTGCGCCGTCTCACCTCGAAGCAGCAGCAGAAGCCGGCCGTGCCGCTCGATGAAAACTGCCCCAAGTGCGACTCGCAGCTGGTGTTGCGCAGCGGACAGTACGGCGAGTTCGTCTCCTGCTCCGCCTACCCCAAGTGCAAGTACATCAAGCAGGACACCATCGGGATGCACTGCCCGAAATGCGCCGACGGCGAGATCGCGCAGAAGAAGTCACGCTTCGGGACCATGTTCTACTCCTGCACCAACTATCCCAAGTGCGACTTCACGGCGAACCACAAACCGATTGATCAGCACTGCCCCGAGTGCGACAGCCCGTACCTGATGGAGAAGACGTTGAAGTCAGGCGTGTACCTGGTCTGCCCCAACAACAAGAAAGGCGGCCCGGTCGCTGTTGTGGAAGCTCCCAGGAAGAAGGCCAAAGGCAAAAAGGGTTCCCTCGTGGCAGATGAGCCAATGGAGCCGATCGTCTGTTCGTTCACCGAACGCATCGGCGATGCTCCTTCTGCCGACGGCGCTGTTGCGGCGACCGCCACGGTCGCGGTTAAAACGGTGATGCCGGCCAAGGCTGCTGCAAAAAAAGCCCCGGCAAAGAAGAGCGCCAAACCAAGGCCCGGGGCAAAACGGGAGCGGATCGCGGTCTGACAGATCAGCAGGCAAAACCCTGCTGATCTGCTAATTTGATAAAGCAAGGCGAAAGGCAAAAGAGCATGGCGCGTGCAGTTTGGAATGGCAAGGTAGTTGCAGAAGGCGATCAGTTCGAGATGGTCGAAGGCAATGTGTATTTCCACGAGAGTGCGCTGAAGCGTGAGTTCTTCCGTCCCAGCACCACCACCTCAACCTGCCCCTGGAAGGGACAAGCTCGCTATTACTCCCTCCTGATTGATGGTCAGGAAAACCAGGATGCCGCTTGGTATTACCCGGATCCCAAGCCCGCAGCACACAATATCAAGAACCACGTCGCCTTCTGGCGGGGCGTGGAAGTCGACCAGTAAGCCATCACGAAGGGGAGCGACAACTCCCCCTTTCGGGTCGTTCAGTAGGCCTCAGTAAGCCTGTAGCTGATCGATTGGCAGCCGGACCTGGAAGCACGTCTCGCCTGGAACACTTTGCACCCGTACGTAGCCGCGATGCTTCCGCACCACGCGCTGCACCATGTCCAGGCCAAGCCCCAGGTTCACGCCGGGCGGTCGCGTGGTGAAAAAGGGCTCGAAAACCCGGTCCCGCAGCTCGGCGGGGATGCCCGGCCCGTTATCCCAGATCTCGGTCAGCAAGAGCGGTCCCGCAGTGGTGACGCGCACCGTGATCCTGCCTTGCTTCTGTTTCTGCGTGGCGATTGAGTCAATCGCATTCTCAAGAAGCGCCATCCATACCTGGTTGAGTTCGGACCCGTAGGCCGAGATTGTAGGCAGATCGGCGGCATAGTGCTGGTCGACTTCGATGCCGTTGAGGCGTGACTGCAGCATGGCCAGGGTGCTCTCGATCCCCAGCGGAATGCTGATCTCCTGGATCGGCGCCTGGTCCATGTAGGAGTAGTCTTTGACCGCGCGGATCAGGTCAAAGATGCGTGCCGTGGCATCGACCATGGCCTCGGTCATGCGCTCGGCGCGGAGCGCGGAGGCAAACTGCCGCAGCACGACGTCCACGCCGCGGCCCTTCAGCAGGCTGTCGAGGCGGTCCAGGTCCGGCGCCTCCACTCCAAGCTCGCTCAGGTCCGGTGTGGCCTGCCAGCTCTGGGCAAGCTGGTGCTGGCTGAACCACCGCGACAGCGTATCTTCCCGTTCCGCCACGGCCAGGGAGTCAGCCGGTACGGCCCGATGACGTATCTCGTCCTGCCACGCCCGCACCGCTGACAATTCGGAGTCCTGCAAACAGATCGCGCCCAGTTCAAACTTCTGCTGCCCGTAGGTTCTCAGCTCGGACAGCAGGCCCGAAGCTGCCCGCTGCGCCGCCGAGGCAGGGTTGTTCAGCTCGTGCGCCAGGTTGCCGGCAAGTTTGCCAAGCGCGTTGAGCTTCTCTGCCTGTTGCTCAATCCGGGTCACCTCGCGCACGCGATCCAGCAGCACGCTGACGGAGCGCTGCGCCATGGACGGGATGGCACGCAACATGTCGTCGAAGAGCGATTTGTGAATAACCAGCGCCCACACATCCCCGACGGCGAAGCCGATGCCGCCATAGGTCTTCATGCGCGAAAAAGGAATCAGGCCGGTGAGCTGCCCGGAGCGGCCGATAAACAGCGGAAGCACCCCGCCATACTCGCGGCGCACGTGAATCTCGCCACGCAGCAGCATCACCATCGCTACGGCGGCCTGCCCCTCCTGGAAGAGCGTTTCCCCCGACGTGGCGACGCGCTGCACGCCATGCTCGGCGAACCATGCAAGCTCGGCCGCGGTGAGACCCTGCAGGGCCGTGATCCGCTCCAGCGCAGCGATGACGTCTTCGCGTGGGCCCGGTACCAGGGGTTCAGAACCAGGAGAAGCTTCCAGAGTGTAGGGCGCGGTACTCATAGGCGTGTGCTCATCGTACTCCTGGTGCCAGCGTGCGAGGGCGGTGAGGGAACGGACGAAGCAGCTAGTTGCTGTGTGGCTGCTGCATCTCCTGCCGGCGCGTCGGCATGGTGTCGATCAATCCATTTAAAGTGTCTGTCGAGACAGGCTTGCTCTCCCGCAGTTTCGCGGAGCCATCCTCGCCCAGCAGCACCACCACGAAGCGACTGGCGGCGACGCCGAAGCGCTTGCGAACCATGGCAAGCTCCTGTGGTGGCAGGGTGATAGACGGCGCGTCCAGTGGAGGTTTGTACCCGCGGGCATTCGTAAGTACGGGCAGCAGCACAACATCCCGATCCATCATGTCGTCGGCGTCATGGTCCAGCAGGCGTTCCTGTTGGAGCCATCGCGGGTCCGTGGCAGAAGGGCTGAACACGAGCAGCGGACGGTAGCAGCCCTGCATGGCTGCGAGGCTGTGCGGATGCTCCGGGCAGCCGGCATGCGCCTGGGCCCGGGCAGCACCGAGCGGCAAAATGAGCAGCAATGAGACGAGGCAGAAACGCATAGAGGAGGGAGACGGCACAAGCAGCAGTTGTGGATGCAGCGGTCCTGGGGGAGCCAGCGCCGGCGGGAGCAACACAGGCAGGCTGCAGAGACGCGCTCCGCAGCCTGCCGGCGCCTGGCTTACGCCTTGGCGGTCTCGGCGCGTGAGGACACGTGCGCGGCCGGCTGCGGCGTACCGTCCTTGACCACGACCGGATCAAGGAATGGCATGGCCGCGCGCAGTTCCGCGCCCACTGTTTCGATCGGGTGCACGGCTTCCCGCGCCCG
This sequence comes from Acidipila sp. EB88, assembly GCF_003858395.1. Lineage (GTDB taxonomy): Bacteria > Acidobacteriota > Terriglobia > Terriglobales > Acidobacteriaceae > EB88. The sequence continues at coordinate 2,631,560 of NZ_QWEV01000005.1, forward strand.
GATCTCGTTGAACGTCTTGTTGCCGGCCTCGTTCTCCGCGATGAACTTTCTTGCGAACTCACCGTTCTGGATGTCCGTGAGGATGTCCTTCATGGCGGCACGCACCGCGGGCGTCACCACGCGCTTGCCCGACTCGTAGTCGCCCCACTCGGCTGTGTTCGAGATGGAGTGGCGCATGTACGCAAGTCCGCCGCGATACATCAGGTCGACGATGAGCTTGAGCTCGTGCAGGCACTCGAAGTAAGCGATTTCAGGCTGGTAACCGGCATCGACCAGCGTTTCAAACCCGGCCTTGACCAGTTCCGCTGTGCCGCCGCAGAGCACTGCCTGCTCACCGAAGAGGTCAGTCTCGGTTTCTTCCTTGAACGTGGTCTCGAGCACGCCGGCGCGCGTGCAGCCGATGCCCTTGGAGTAGCTCAGGGCAAGCGCGTGCGCATTGCCGGTGGCATCCTGCTCGACAGCGATCAGCCCGGGAACGCCGCCGCCCTCGGTAAAGACCTCGCGCACGCGGTGCCCCGGGGACTTCGGCGCTGCCAGGAACACGTCCACGCCTGCGGGCGGTGCAATGGTGCCGAAGCGCACGTTGAAGCCGTGAGCAAAAGCCAGCGCGTTGCCGGGCTCGAGGTTGTCCTTGACGTGCTCCGCGTAAATGGTCCGCTGAAGTTCGTCCGGCGCCAGGATCATCACAACGTCGGCCCATTTCGCAGCATCGGCAACGGAGGCGACCTCGAGACCGCTCTTGCGTGCCTTGTCGGCCGACTTGGAACCTTCACGCAGACCGATGCGCACGTCCACACCCGAGTCCTTGAGATTGAGCGCGTGGGCATGACCCTGCGAGCCGTAGCCGATAATCGCTACCTTTTTGCCCTGGATGATCGAGAGGTCTGCGTCGCTGTCATGGTATGTCTTTGCCATCGTTCTTCTGTGTCCCTTCGGTGGATGAAACGGCTGCGGTTTTGGTTAATCGTTGAAGCGGTGTTCCGTGGGTTCGCCCTCGTCCAGCGTACCGGGTTCGCGCGGCGCATCGCCCGCATCGGCCAGTCGCATGGCACCCAGCACGCGCGAGCCATGCTTGCCGCGACGCATCACCATGCGACCGGTGCGCGCGACTTCCAGCACCTCATCGCCACTCTCTTCAAGCACCTGGATGAGTCCTTCAATCTTGCTCTCCACCCCGGTCAGTTCGATCATGAGCGATTCTTTGGCGAGGTCCACGATGCGGGCACGGAAAACCTCGACCAGTTCGAAAATGTGCGAGCGTGTTTGCGGTGTGGCCGCAACCTTGATCAGCGCGAGTTCGCGGTTCACAGTCGCCTGCTCTCCTACATCTTCCACGCTGATCACATTCTCGAGCTTGTACAGGCTGGCCGCAATGCGGTGGCTCGCCGTTGCCGAGGCCTCGGCGATGATCGTCATGCGCGAGGTGCCGACGCGCTCCGATCGACCCACGGACAGGGAATAGATGTTGACGTTGAGCCTGCGAAACAGCAGGGAAACCCGGCTCAGTACGCCCGGCTTGTCTTCCACCAGGGCCACAAAAGTGTGCAGCATTGCTTCTCGTTTCTTCTGCGCAGCAGCGGTTACAGATCTTCAGAACTCTCAAGCATCGGATCAGGCCCGGCAGCGGGCCGCCGAATCATCTCGTGCAGTGCCGCACCCGCCGGAATCATCGGGTACACCGACTCTTCCTTCTCCACCAGAAAATTGATCAGGAACGGCCCCCTGGTTGTGCGTGCCTGCGTCATGGCCGCATCGACCTCGCTGCGCGAGCGCACCGTTGCTCCCGCGATGCCGTGCGCTTCCGCCAGCTTTACGAAGTCGGGGCTGAGGATCGGGGAAGAGGCATAGTTCTTCTCGTAGAAGAACTCCTGCCACTGGCGCACCATGCCAAGATAGCCGTTGTTGATCACGGCGATGTTGATATCGAGCTGCTCCTGCGCGATGGTCGAAAGCTCGCAGGCGGTCATCTGGAAGCCGCCGTCGCCGGCGATGACCCACACTTCGCGATCCGGACACGCTACCTTTGCGCCAATGCCTGCAGGCAGCGCAAAGCCCATGGTGCCAAGACCGCCGGAGGTGATCAGCGTGCGCGGGTGCTCGTGCCGGTAGTACTGCGCTTCCCACATCTGGTGCTGGCCCACGTCCGTCGCGACGATCGCATTTCCCTCGGTCACGCGCCACAGATCGTGCATCACGTGCGCGGCATACAGGTGGCCGAGGTCAGGCAGGTTGCGAATGTCGCGCACCGCACTCTCGCCCTTGCTCTCGTTGATCTCCCGTAGCCACGCGCTTTCCGCCGGGGCATTGCTCTGGTAAATATGCGGCAGCAGCAGCTCGAGCACTTCGCGCAGGTCGCCGATCAGGGCCACATCTGCCTTGACGTTCTTGTTGATCTCCGCCGGGTCGATCTCGATGTGGATCTTCTTGGCGTGCGGCGCGTAGGTGGCCAGGGTGCCGGTCACGCGGTCGTCGAAGCGCATGCCGCACGCGATCAGCAGGTCCGACTTCTGGATGGCGTCATTGACCCACGACTCGCCGTGCATACCCATCATGCCCAGCGCGAGCGGGTGTGAGGCAGGGTATCCGCCAAGGCCCAGCAACGTGGTCGCGACCGGGATCTGCAGCCGTTCACTCAGCGTGAGTACCTGCTCGGTCGCCTTGGCCTTGATCACGCCGTGGCCCGAGAGAATCACCGGGCGTTTGGCCGCGCGGATCAGCGTCGCGGCATCAGTGATGGAGTCATAGCTTGCCGAGAGCATGGGGTGGGGACGGCGTGCGGCCGGAGCCGCCGCGGCAAAGTCGAACGAGGCGGTCGCCTGTTGCGCGTCCTTGGTGATATCGACCAGCACCGGACCAGGGCGGCCTGCCTGGGCCACGGCAAAGGCTTCGCGCAGCACCGGCGCGATGTCCTCGGCCTTGGTCACCAGGTAGTTGTGCTTGGTGATCGGCAGGGTCACGCCCGTGATGTCGACCTCCTGGAACGCGTCCGAGCCAAGCACCTTGCTTGAAACCTGGCCCGTGATGCAGACGATCGGGATGGAGTCGAGCATCGCGGTCGCAAGCCCGGTCACCATGTTGGTCGCGCCGGGGCCGCTGGTGGCAATCGCCACACCGACGCGGCCCGAAGCACGCGCGTAGCCGTCGGCCATGTGCGTGGCGCCCTGCTCGTGCCGCACCAGGATGTGCTTGATCGGGAATTTGCGCAGGGCGTCGTACACCGGCAGGATCGCACCACCCGGGTAGCCGAACACCTCGCGTACGCCTTCGCCTTCCAGCGTCGCCCACACGATCTCGGCTCCCGTGAGGCTGATCGGCTGGTGTGCTTCCACGGCGTGCTCGACCTCTGCCGCCGGGTGTGTGGATGGCTGGTAGTCCGCGAGCGCGTCGCCGTGCGTGCTGAGGCCCATCTGTGGGTCCTGATACGGGTTGGGCAACTGGTCGCCGGCCCTGTCGGTGGCCTCGGCCTTGCTGGCTTCGGCCTTCTGGTTCTCTACGGTCTTGTCGTGCCTGGGATCGCTCATGGTGCGCTCCTGTATCGCGTTGGCTGCTGCTTACCTGGTGACCGCTCCAAGGGATGCGGAGGAAACCGAGTCCGCGTACTTGCGGAAGACGCCGCGCTTGTAGCGCGGTTCGGGCGCTCTCCATGCCTTGAGCCGCTCGTCGATCTCGTGCTGCGGCACATCGACCGAGAGCGTGCGGTTCTTGATATCGAAGAGGATCGTGTCCCCTTCGCGGATTGCAGCAATGGGGCCGCCCACCTGCGCCTCGGGTGCGACATGGCCGGCCATCAGCCCGCGTGTCGCGCCTGAGAATCGCCCGTCGGTCAGCAGCGCTACGGTCTCGCTCAGTTCCGGAATGCCCTTGATCGCTGCAGTCACTGCCAGCATCTCACGCATCCCAGGCCCACCCTTGGGACCTTCATAGCGAATCACGCACACATCGTCCGGCTTGATCTGCCCGTTCTCGACTGCTTCAAAGCAGGCGTCTTCGGAGTCAAACACGCGCGCCGGTCCCTTATGGAAGACGCGCTCGTGGCCCGCCACCTTGACCACGCAGCCCTCGGGCGCAAGGTTGCCACGCAGGATCACGAGGCCGCCTGTCGCCTTGAGCGGGTTGTCCCAGGGGCGAATCACCTGCTGGCCAGCTGTCTCTTCCACAAGCGCGGCCTCTTCGTGCAGCGTTTTGCCAGTCACGGTGGGCTGATTGTGCAGCAGGCCACGTTCCACCAGCCGTGCAGCCAGTACGCGAGAGCCGCCAGCTTCCTGATAATCCTTGGCCGCGTACTTGCCGCCGGGCGACAGGTCGCAGATGAAGGGCGTGTTCTCGCTGATGGTGTCGAAATCCTCCATCGAGAGCGGGATGTCCAGCTCATCGGCAATTGCGATCAGGTGGAGCACGGCATTGGTGCTGCCGCCCGATGCTGCTACCGCGGTGATTGCATTCTCAATGGCCTGGCGGTTGAGCAGGTCCCGCGGCTTGATCTGCTTGCGCGTGAGTTCCATCACCAGGCGTCCCGCCTCGCGCGAAGCCTCGTGCTTGTCCTTGCTCATCGCCGGTACCCCGGTGATCTGCATGGGCGAGATGCCGAGGAACTCACCGGCCATGGCCATGGTGTTCGCCGTGAACTGTCCACCGCAGGCGCCGGCGCCAGGGCAGGCGGCTGCTTCCACCGCCTCGAGCTGCGCATCGTCGATCTTGCCGGCAGCGTGCGAGCCAATGGCCTCAAACACGTTCAGGATTGTTATTTCCTTGGTGCTGCCGTCAGGCTGCGGCAGCAGGCCGGGCGCAATGGAACCGCCGTACAGCATCAGGCCAGGGATATTAAGCCGAGCCAGCGCCATGATGGCCGCAGGCATGTTCTTGTCGCAGCCTGCAATGCAGACCAATCCATCAAACGAGTTGCCACGCGTCACCAGCTCGATCGAGTCGGCGATGACCTCGCGTGAAATCAGCGACGCCTTCATACCCTCGGTACCCATGGTGATGCCGTCCGAAATCGTGACGGTGTTGAACTCCATCGGGGTGCCGCCGGCGTCGCGCACGCCCTGCTTCACGGCCTCGGCCACCTGTCGCAGGTGAAAGTTGCAGGGGCCGATCTCGGTCCAGGTGTTGGCGATGCCGATGATCGGCTTGTGCAGGTCTTCCTTGGAGAAACCAACGCCCCGCAGGTAGGAGCGCGCCGCGGCGCGGCTCGGTCCTTCAGTCACGACTGCGCTGTTGCGCTTTGCCGGGTCGATCTGGTGAAGCTTGTCGTTCGTGCTCAACTGTTTTCTCTTTTCTTGTGGTGCACTACAGGTCGCGCTGCGCCGCGGTTCGTTTACGCGCGGGCGAGCAGCCAGTTTTCCGTATCGTGTTTCTGCTCATAGGCCGAAAGCAAGGCGGCATGGCGAAGTGTGAGCCCGATGTCGTCGAGTCCCTGCAGCAGGCAATCGCGCCGGAAGGGATCGATCTGGAAGCTGGTGGCAAAGCCGCTCTCATCCTCGATGGTGTTGCTCTCGAGTGAAACCGTCAGCCGGTAGCCATCGGCGGTCTTTGCCTGCAGCAGCAGCCGTTCCACCTCGGCCTCGCTCAGCGTGATCGCCAGGATGCCGTTCTTGCCGGCATTGGAGTAGAAGATGTCGGCGAAGCTGGGTGCGATCACGCAGCGGAAGCCATACTGCTCCAGCGCCCAGGCAGCGTGCTCGCGCGACGAGCCGCAGCCAAAATTCTTGCCGGCCACCAGGATGTGCGAGCCCCCGTACGCCGGGTTATTCAGAACAAAGCCCGGGTCCTGCCGCCAGTCAAAGAACAAATAATCTTCGTAGCCCGTGCGCTCGATGCGCTTCAGGAACTGTTTCGGGATGATCTGGTCCGTGTCGACATTGGACAGCTCGAGCGGCGTGACGATGGAGGTGAGAGTCGTAAAGGCCTGCATTATGCGAGTACCTCGGCTTCGCGGCTGGCGGTTCGGTACTGCCAGGTTCGAATGTCGGTGAAGCGACCCATCACGGCCGCGGCTGCGGCCATGGCAGGGCTCACCAGGTGGGTGCGGCCGCCCTTGCCCTGGCGTCCTTCAAAATTGCGGTTCGAGGTTGAAGCGCACCGCTCGCCTGGCTGCAGAATGTCCGGGTTCATGCCGAGGCACATGGAGCAGCCCGGCTCCCGCCAGTCGAAACCTGCTTCCCTGAAAACATGGTCCAGCCCCTCGCGCTCTGCCTGCGCCTTGACCTGCTGCGACCCGGGAACGACCATGCCGCGTACGTTGGCATGCACCTGGTAACCCGCAAGCACCTTGGCGGCAGCGCGCAGGTCCTCGATGCGCGCATTGGTGCATGAGCCGATAAACACGCGGTCGATCGTGATCTCCTCAATCGGGGTCCCGGCGCGCAGGTCCATGTATTCGAGCGCGCGCGCAAGGCCATTGCGATCGGCTTCTGTTTCGCCCAGCGAAGGGTCCGGCACCACGTCGGTGACGCCGACCACCATGCCCGGGCTGGTGCCCCAGGTGACGTAGGGAGTGAGCTCGTGCGCGGGGATCAGCAGTTCGCGATCAAAGGCGGCGCCCTCATCAGTCGGCAGCTTGCGCCACTCCTGCTTGGCGCGCTCCCAGTCCGCGTCCTTGGGCGCGAAGCGGCGGCCTTCCAGGTACGCAAAGGTGGTCTCGTCCGGAGCGATCATGCCGGCACGTGCACCGGCCTCGATGCTCATGTTGCAGATGGTCATGCGGCCTTCCATCGACAGCGCGCGGATAGCGGAACCCGCGAACTCGATGGCATAGCCGGTCGCTCCGTCGGTGCCGATCCGGCCGATAATGCCGAGCACAATATCCTTCGCGGTGACACCGTGCGGCAGTTCGCCTTCCACGGCAATGCGGAAGGTCTTCGGACGCGACTGGGGCAGGGTCTGCGTGGCCAGCACATGCTCGACCTCGCTCGTGCCGATGCCGAATGCAAGTGCGCCGAAGGCTCCGTGCGTGGAGGTATGCGAGTCCCCGCAGACGATGGTCATGCCCGGCTTGGTTGCGCCAAGCTCCGGTCCGATCATGTGCACAATGCCCTGGTCGACGGAGTTCACATCGAACAGTTCCACGCCGAACTCCGCGCAGTTCTTCCGCAGTGCCTCGATCTGCTTGGCCGCGATCGGGTCCTTGATATGGATCCGATCCTTGTCGGTTGGCACATTGTGGTCCACAGTCGCGAGCGTCCGGTCGGCACGGGCCACCCGGCGACCGGCCAGGCGAAGCCCCTCGAATGCCTGGGGAGACGTGACTTCGTGAACGAGCTGCAGATCGATGTAGAGGATCGTCGGCTCGCCCGCAGGCTCGGCGACGATGTGCTGCTCCCAGACTTTTTCGAAAAGTGTTTTTGCTTGGCTCATGTGACCTCTGTTCGCCGCCTGCGCGGCTTACGACACTTGACTACTGCAACTGTTGCAAAGCGCTTAGCGGGTGACGCCTGTAAGACGGGCACTCTCGGCCTGCCCGCGCAGCACGTCGATCAGCGCATCGTTGACCCTGGTCCCCATCTCCTGCGTGCTGAGGATGGTGCCCTGCTGGCCGCGTGCAAGATCCTTGGTACGCGCTCCGGACTCAAGCACGGTGCGCACCGCCTGCTCCACTGCCAGGGCTTCGGCTTCAAGCTTTGCCGAGTGGCGCAGCAGCATCGCCGCCGTCAGGATCGCGCCCACGGGATTCGCAATGCCCTGGCCTGCGATGTCGGGCGCCGAGCCATGCACGGGCTCGAACAGGTCCACCTGTCCCCCGATCGTGGCGGAAGGCAGCACGCCGAGTGAGCCGGTGATCACGCCGGCTTCATCCGACAGGATGTCCCCGAAAAGGTTCTCGGTAAGGATCACGTCGAAGCGGCGCGGGTTGTTCATCAGGTGCATGGAGCAGGCATCCACGAACTCGTGCTCCACGGTGATTTCCGGATAATCCTTCGCAACCTCGTTCACAGTGGCGCGCCAAAGCTGCGAAACCTCGAGCACGTTGGCTTTGTCTACCGAGGTGAGCTTTTTGCGGCGCTTGCCGGCAAGCTCAAACGCCACGCGGGCCACGCGCTCGATCTCGGCGCGGGTATAGCGCATGGTGTTCCAGGCCTCGTTGGTGGCGCGGTTCCACTCGCGCGGCTGGCCAAAGTACAGGCCGCCCAGCAGCTCGCGCACAAACAGGATGTCGACTTCCTCGATCACGGCGGGGCGCAACGGCGAGTTATCGGCAAGCGCCGGGTGCGCAAACGCCGGACGCAGGTTGGCGAAGCCGCCAAGCGCGGCGCGCAGCGCCAGCAGGCCCGCCTCAGGGCGCTCGCTGGGCGGCAGTGCGTTGAACTTGTTGTGCCCCACCGCACCCAGAAACACCGCGTCGCTCGCCAGCGCTGCTTCGCGCGTGGCCGGGGGGAACGGTGTGCCCGCGGCATCGATCGCCGCGCCGCCGATCAGGCCATCTTCGAACGTAAACGCGTGATCGCCATGCGCGGCGACCGTGCGCAGGACGCGGATCGCCTGCTCCGTCACTTCGGGGCCGATGCCATCGCCGGCCAGTACCAGAACTTTCAACTGCATTGCTTGCTCCTGTCTCTTCAGACTAGACCTGTGCTGCCTGCGCCGCGTCGTCTGCGGCTTCGACGCCGCTGGCCTGGTTCGCCAGCTTCACCAGGTCCTGGTCATAGATCGACTTCTTCTTGTCCGCCAAGGTGGTAAACGCCGCATAGGCCGCGTCGAGCTGCTCGGCCGGCAGAACGAATCCCAGCTCCGCCAGTCGCGACCGCAAGGCCGCGCGACCCGAGTGCTTGCCCAGCACCAGCTTGTTGGCAGGCTGCCCGACCGAGGCCGGCGTCATGATCTCGTATGTCAGCGGGTTGGCCAGCATGCCATGCTGATGAATGCCGGCTTCATGCGCAAACGCGTTCTCTCCCACAATTGCCTTGTTGGGCGCCGGGCGGAACGAGATGGTCTCGCCCAGCAACTGGCTCGTGGGGTAAAGCTTTTCGAGCACGATGTTGCTCTCCACCTTGTAGCGGTCCGCACGCACGCGCAGGGCCGCTGCTATCTCTTCGAGCGCGGCATTGCCGGCGCGTTCGCCGATTCCATTGATCGTGCACTCCACCTGCCGCGCCCCGCCTTCGATACCCGCCAGCGTATTTGCCACCGCCAGACCAAGATCGTCATGGCAGTGCGTCGACAGGATCACGGTATCCGCGTACGGCGTTCCGGCAAGTACGCGCTGGTACACGACGCGGTACATCGCCGCGTAATCCTCGGGCGTCGAGTAGCCGGTCGTGTCCGGCAGGTTGATCGTGGTTGCCCCGGCTTCGATGGCGATCTGCGTCATCGCGCAGAGATAGTCCATGTCCGTGCGCGTGGCGTCTTCAGCGGAAAACTCGATGTCCTCAACGTAGGTCCGGGCCAGCGCGACCATCTCGCCCACCTGCGCGAGCGCTTTCTCTCGGCTCATCTTGAGCTTGAACTCGAGGTGAATGTCGGAGCTGGCCAGGAACGTGTGAATGCGGGCCTTGGCCGCACCCTCGATGGACGCCGCGGCGCGCTCGATATCCTCGCGTCGGGCGCGCGCGAGGGACGCGATCACGGGCCGGCGGATCTCCCGGGCAATGCGCTGGATCGCCTGAAAGTCGCCCTCGGAGGAGATGGCGAAGCCGGCCTCCATGATGTCGACCCCGAGATCCTCAAGGGCATGGGCCATCCTCAGCTTCTCGGCCTCGGTCATGCTGCACCCGGGCGACTGCTCGCCGTCGCGAAGCGTGGTGTCGAAGAAAACAACGTTGTTTGGTGCGCCTGCCATAAGTCCGCCCCTGCTTTTACGATTCCATCAACAGTGTGTCAGAGGAGCTTGCATAATTCCAATTCGAAATTATTCGCTTTATGATTAGTTGAGCGAATACATGCTTGCCTCAAGGTCAACTGCAAAGGGTCAACATTATGGAGCTGGCGCATCTCGAGACATTTTTGGCCATTGCGGAAGAACAGGGCTTCTCGAGGGCAGCCGTACGTCTCCGGCGCACCCAGCCCGCGGTCAGCCAGACGATCCGCAAGCTCGAAGAAGAACTCGGCGAGCGGCTGTTTGAACGGGGCACTCGGGACGGCACGCTCACCGCAGCCGGAGAAGTCCTGCGCGACTATGCCGAGCGACTGTTGCGTCTCCGGGTCGAGGCGGCCAGTGCGGTGGAAGAGTTGCGCTCGCTCGAGCGCGGCCGGCTTCTGGTTGCCGCGAACGAGTACACCTCGCACCTTCTAATCCCGGTCCTGGCTGCCTACCGTCAGGTGAGTCCGCAGATCAACATCGTGGTGCAGCGGTCTCTGGCCAGCCGCATCCCAGAGCAGGTCCTCGAGCGCTCGGTGGAACTGGGTGTCCTGAGCTTTCAGCCGGAGCAGGAAGGGCTGCTTGCGACCGCGATATACGACGACGAGGTGGCGCTGGTGGTGGACCCGCAGCACCCGTTGGCCTCGGCGCCCCAGGTATCGGTGCGCGACCTCGGCACGCAGAACTTCATCGGCCATGCCGTCGCCTCGCCGCTGCGGCGGGAAATCACCGCCTTGTTCGCCCGCTTGAAGACGCCATTGCATATGGGGGTGCAGTTGCCCAGCCTCGAGGCGATCAAGCGGTTTGTGGCCTTGGGCGCAGGCGTGGCAATCCTGCCCGCGCTAGCCGTTGCGCAGGAGGTAGAGCAGGGCATGCTCGTCCGGGTGCCGGTGCCGGAATTCGACTGGAAGCGTCGCATGTGGCTCATTCGGCGGCGGCATGGCACGCTTTCCCATGCCGCAAGCGCATTCCTGCGGAGCCTGCAAACCCTGGCGGAGCAACGGGGCGCTCCCCATGCCTTTGCGGAAGAGCCGGAGTCGTAGCCGGCGCCGACCCCGGCGGGGTGACCGACGACGAGCGTACGCTGCGGATCATGAACCCGTGCATCCACGACGGGAGCTTCGCCTTCGCAGAGCCACATTCCTCAGCGGCGTCGCACAACCCAGCCCTCGCACAGGTACAATTGCGATTGACCGGGAGTGGCGTCGTACTTTTGGATGCATCCGGAACTTGGTGAAGCCCACAGGGCACGCTCCGCGCTTAGGAAGAGCTAGGTTTGCGCCGGGCGAGAGGTCAACACAGCGAATGAACAAATGGATCTTGTTTCTGGCGAGCCTGCCTCTGGTCGCCGCCACCGTGGCGCACGCACAGGAAAGCCGGCAGGACGCAAGTGTCAGCTACTCCGGGCTCTTTTCTCCGGAGGTAGTGGGCAACGGCGTTCACCAGACCGGGACGGTCGCCGACATTGGGCTCGTCGCCAGCTACCGCTACCTGCTGACCCCCAGGGGCGCAGCCGAGGTGAACTACGGCTACAACCGGTACATTGCTGACTTCGCGACCAACGCAGCATCGATCCGGGCACACACCCAGTTCCAGGAGTTCTCCGCCGAGTACGTGTACAGCGCCTTCTCGTACAAGAACTTCTTCCCGTTTGTTGAAGGCGGTATCGGCGGCTACTTCTTCGGCATCATCAACGACAACAAGACGAACTACAACCCGCTTAAGAGCAGCACGCAGATCGGTGTTCCTTACGGCGGCGGCGTGGCGTATGAGCTGAGCCCGAGCTTTGATATCCGCGTGCAGTATCGTGGCATTGTGGTCAAGGCGCCGAACTATGGCGCGACCGGGAACTCCACCAACACCGGCCGGTACGAGAACATCTCGAACCCAATTGTCGGCGTGGCGTACCACTTCTAAGCTTCTTTTCTCTCCGACCAGCAAAAGCCCCGCGGATGCGGGGCTTTTGCTTTTGCAGCATGGTTTGAGCTGGGTTTAGAAGATGCGATACGACAGCCCGATATTGATCCCGGAAGGAGTCAACCCGTCATCCGGGTAGCCGGGCAAAGAAAAGCCGGGCGCGCCAGGCAGAAACTGGTACGTGTACTCGCCCCGCAGTTTGACCCTGGGAAGCAGGCGGTACTCGATGCCCCCGCCGGCCTCCGCGGCGAAGTAACTGCCATACCCGATGTCGAATGGGTAGTTGACAGTTGCGCCCCCCAGCAACCCCTTGCCGTAGGCGGAAAATCGAGCGTGCCGGTAGAAGGTGTACAGCGGGCCGCCCAAGAACGTCTTCTCGGTCAGGCCATTGGGCTTGTTGAAGTCGAGCAGGCGAACCTCGCCTTCCATGGCGAAGGTGCGCGTGATGAAGTAGTCGGCATAGAGCCCGACGCCTTCAAGGCGGTCTGGACCGTAGTCAGGATCGAAGCTAGAAAACTCCGCACCGGCCCACAAATGGCGCGCGGCGCCAGTGGCTGATTCGTGTACCTGGGCGTGGGCGATAGCGGTAGAAGCAAGCAGGATTACTGCAATAAAACAGGCACAGGCCTGCGGCATACGCATGATGGATCTCCAGAATTGCGATAGCCGGAAGGCATTCCATCGCTGAGGGCGCAGGGGATGCGCCCTCAGCCTTGATTCTATCGTTGCGGTGCGCCGGCAGGCGCCGGCGACGTGGCAGCACCGGGCGCAGGAGCCGCGTCGGGTGCGTTGGCAGGCTGCTGGGCATCCGGCGAGGCCGGTGCGGGTGCAACAGCCTGCCCGGTGGCTGCGGGGGCCGCATCCTGCTGGGGCTGGTAGTACGTCAGCCGCTGGTAGACGGGCGTGATCTCAAGCGGCAGCTTGTCGCTGGCATTGGTGATCAACGGGGCCGGCGCATTCAGAGCGATGACCTTGTCATCCCAGGAGTCGATGCGGAGATGGCTTCCAAGGGGCAGGGCAGCCTGCTGCTTGATGTCGGCCACGTCCAGCTTCACCTGGTTCTTGCCCAGGGCATCGAGCCACGGCACGCCACTCGGCTGGATCAGCGAATCGCCGAGCCGCGGCGAGAGCAGGGCTGTGAGTTCCTTCTCGCGGCTCTGCAGCTCTGCGAAGAACAGGCCTACGCTGCCGGCCTTGTCCTTGTACACGGAGTTGTTGAACAGGTCGACCGCACGCTTGGCCGCCGCCGCATTGTCTTTATCCGTGTGGTTCATGTTGATGCGTTGGAATGCCGCCTCATCGGGGAAGAGCAGCCGGTCATTGAACGCGTAGCGCGTGTCGATGTGATGCCCCAGGGTGATGTGCGCCAGCTCGAAGGAAAGCACCGCTGCCAGGTCTTCTTCGTTGGGCAGGGCGTCGACGAGGCCCTTGGAGAGCAGGATCGTGTTGCCGACCGCCAGCGCCTCGAGTGGCTGCGTCAGCATAACGCGGCAGTGGATATCGCTCGGCAGGGCAAGGTTGTTGCCGATGATGATGTTGTTTGTAACAGTCTCAAGCACCTTGTCGAACGGGCTCGGCGGAGCGAGTAGCCCGGCCTGCACCAGCCGATCCAGGACGTTGTTTTCCGCCTGCGTCACAAACAGCCGCTGTGCCTGCAGGGGGCTGACATCCTGCGAGTTCTGGCTCTGGTCCTGCGCACCTTCGACCTCGACCGAGGTGTTTTCCGAGTCACCCTGCGGCAGCTTCAACGAGTAGCCCCAGAAAGAGGTCTGCGCCTTGAAACCCTTGGCGTGCGCAGCGGCCGAGTGGTCCGACTCCTCCGTGTAGATCACGGAGGGCAGCCACAGGCCCTCCTGCAGGTTGGAGCGCCAGCTGTCGAAGTGGTAGTAGTGCGTGTCCTCGTCGTTGGGATTGCTGGTGTACGTGCCATTGAAGCGCACGATGTTGCCATCCCGGTTCTCCACCCAGAGGCGTCCGAAGAAACGCCCTGCGCCTGCCTTCTTGTTGGGCTTTACGTCAAACACCGAAGTCCGGATATTGCCGATGAACTCGCGGCGCACGAAGGTGAAGTCATAGTGCTGGAAGTCGAAGCCGGCCGGATCGATAAACATCATGTCCATGAAGCCGGTGGCCGAGTAGCTCAGCTCGAATGCCTTGCTGAGGCCCGTGATGTACCCGAGTGATCCGTGCAGCAGACCCTTCTTGGTCGCCTTGCTGTCGTACTGGTCGTTGGAGAACGTCTTGCCGAAATCCACGCGCCCGATGATGTACTGGTCCGAAACAGGAACTTGGTACTCGATCGCATCCGGACGCATGTTCTGGATGTAGGTCTGCACTACGGGCGTGTGCTTGGCAATCTGCTTGACCGTATTTTTCTCCCGGTCCATCGCCTTGGTAACGAGTTCCTTCTGTTCGGCGGTCAAAGGAGCCAGTTGCAGCGGCTTTTCCTTCTTGGCAAAAGCTGGCGCGGCTGCCAGTGCTGTGCCGAGTGCAAACAGCCCGAGCTTTCGAGCGATCATGAAAACGTCCTCATCTACCGGGTACCCCGGTGGTGTGCTCATTGGTATGCCCGTTGACGAGCATTGATTGAACGGGCAACGCCGCCCGCTATAGGCGGTGCTGCCTTAAGCCTGTTGGAAGCTGATGTGGATGTTTACGACCTGATCCACAGGTTTGCCGTCGCGCGTAGCCGGCTTGAAGCGGATCCTGGAAGCAGCCAGCTGCGCCTGTTCATCCAGACCATGCCCGAGACCACTCACAACCCGCAAGACCTGCACCTGGCCATCCGCCGTGAACCTGACTTCCAGCGTGACATCCCCCTGCACATGCGCTTCCCGCGCTTCTTCGGTGTACTGGGGAACCGGCTTTGATAACAACACAATACTGGTCACCACGGGCTGCTGCGCGCGGGCTGCCGCCGAGGCCCCGGCCGGAGCACTGCCCTGGCCGAAACCCGTTGATGCAACAGTGCCCCGGCCGCCGGGTGCGCCGGATGCCTGCGTGCCTGAACCGAAGCCGCTCGTGGAGACGACCCCACGTGCGCTGCCGTTAGGCGAGCCGGAGGGTGCGCCGGAACCGAAGCCGCTGCTGGTCACCGCACCCTGGCGCGCTGCGGCGCCCTGGTTGCTGTTTGCGGCGGCGCCAAATGCTCCTACCGTGGCGAGCTGCGAAGGCCGGTTCGCATTGGGATTTGCCTGTACGCCCGTGGGCGCTCCAAAACCCGCGGCCTGCGCCGCGGCTACCTTGGGCGCCTGGGCCGCCGGTGCCGCAGGCGACTTGAACACGCCCACGACCGGCTTCGGTGGAGCAACCACGGGCCGGGGTGCCGGGTTCGGGAGTGTGGGCTGCTTCACTGCTACCTTGATCGGCTCCGGCTTGGGCGGTTCCACTACCGGCGTAGGCACCGGCGGCTGGATCTTGGGCTGGTCGCGTGGAAGCGGTGGAATGGGCGGCAGCTTCACCTTGGGAACGGGTGGCACATACGGCTTGGGCTCTGGAGCCAGGTAGACCAACTGCTCCTGCCGCCGCACATGCTCTTCATGCACCTGGTTGATGGTGAACGCCAGGATCGCCGCCACGATGGCAAGGTTGATGCCGACGGACACGCCAAAAGAACCGAACCTTCCCTTGTCTTCCTTGAGAAGGCCAAAATTCGCGTGGTTAAGCACGTCGCGTTGTGTCCCACGCTCGAGGGTCGGGGTGGCGATTGCTGCCTCCTGTGTACTGGTGCGGCTGTACGAATTAGACGCATGCGGCCATGGCCCCGTTTCAGGGGGCCTCGGGGCGTCTGTTACCTGGGTCGTCGAGATAGCAGTCTCTTTGGTCATCGCGTGCACGGAAGGCAGCAGGGCGAATCGTGCGAAAGAGCCTTGAGACAAGCACTTTCACTTCGCATTGCCAGCTTCCCCGGCCCCCTCATGAGCTTTGTCCCCGTTAAACCTGTATTACCTGTCACGGGGAAGTCACACCCATTCTAGCGACGCTGCTGTTCTTTTCGCGAAGAACTGAAACCTTTCGATTACCATTGGGAACTTGGCGCCAACCCGCTGCTCTGCAAAGGTGGTCGCTGAGTTTCGGCTCTAGTTATTAGATGTCTCTGGAAGGACGTGATGCATGAGGATCTTGGTTACAGGTGGGGCAGGCTATGTTGGTGGCACGGTAGCGGAAGACCTGCTCAAGGCCGGGCACGAGGTTGTGATCTTTGACAACCTATGCCACGGGCATCGATCGATGCTTCCACCCGGCGCCACCTTTGTCGAAGGCGAACTCGGCGACCGTGCGCTGATCGAGAAGACGCTGCGCACCGGGAGCTTCGACGGCGTCATGCATTTTGCGGCGCTGATCGAAGCAGGCGAAAGCATGAAAACGCCCGAGACCTACTTCCGCAACAACAGCGCCAGCACGCTGACGCTGCTTGAAGCCATGCTCGCCGCCAACGTGCGCCGCCTGGTGTTTTCGTCCACCGCGGCCTTGTACGGCGAGCCCGAAAGCACGCCCATCCTGGAGGACGCACCCCTGCGCCCCACCAATGCGTACGGCGAGTCCAAGCTGCTGGTGGAGCAGATGTTGCGCTGGTTCTACCAGAGCCATGGCTTCTCCTATGCCAGCCTTCGCTACTTCAACGTGGCCGGCGCTGTGCCGGGCAGGGGCGAAGCGCACGAGCCGGAGTCGCACCTGATCCCCCTGGTGCTCGATGTCGCGATCGGCCGCCGGGCTTCCATCAAGATCTTTGGGCAGGACTATCCGACGCCCGACGGCACTGCGGTTCGGGATTACATCCACACCAGCGATCTTTCCCGGGCACACCAGATGGCGTTCGCGGCGCTGCTCAAGAGTGAGCAGCCCGTTCGCCTGATCTACAACCTGGGCAATGGTGTTGGGTTCAGCGTCCGCGAGATCATTGAGGCGGTGCGCCGGGTCACCGGCCGCCCCATCGCAGTCGTGGAAGAGCCCCGGCGCGCGGGCGACCCAGCCGTGTTGATCGCGAGCTCTGAAAAGATTGCGGCAGAACTCGGCTGGCGTCCGGAATACACCCAAATCGACGGCATCATCAAGAGCGCGTGGGAGTGGCACCAGCAGCGTTATCAACGCACAGGCTTCTAACCGCGACTTTGCTTCAAAACGCAGAAACGCCAGCCAAAGGGCTGGCGTTCTGCGTTTTGAGCCTGTGGGTGTGCCGCTTACTTGGTGAAGAGGTTGATCGCGCGTAGCACCGTGTTGTAGACGCCCCATGCCGCGGGCAGTACCACCACTGCCCACGCCAGCGCGACGCTCAGCGATGAGCTGGTCACTTTCTCGTCCGAGATTGCTGTGTTCATTCCGTGTTCTCCATTCCGGGTCTTGTTCCTGTTTCCGTTCTCGCGCTGTTAGTGCGCTCCGTAGCTCGGGGCGACCTTGTCGCCTTCGCGCATCCAGAAGCGCTCCGCAACAGGGCGGACCAGCAGACTGGCGAGGAACCCGACCAGCAGCAGCGCAGCCATGATGTGCAGCACCAGCGGGTACGCGCTACGCAGCGGCTGGCCTGAGGCCACGGTGTGGTCCAGGATGCCGTTGACGATCAGCGGCCCCACGATGCCCGCGGTCGACCAGGCGGTCAGCAGGCGCCCATAGATGGCGCTTACCTCGGCCGAGCCGTACAGGTCCTTGAGAAAGGCGGGGGCAGTGGAGAAGCCGCCGCCATACATGCTGATCAGCACCCCGGCTGTGAGCACAAACAGGCCGATCGAGCTGAATCCCGGCAGCAGGTAGAACAACACAGTGCCCAGCACGAAGAAGAGGGTGAAGGTCGTTTTGCGGCCCACATAGTCAGACATGGACGACCAGATGAAACGTCCTCCCATGTTGAACAGCGAAAGCACGCCCACGAAACCGCCGGCTGCTGCCGCGGTGACCTTGCCGAGAAACAGGTTCTGGATCATGGGCGAAGCCGATTCGAGAATGCCGATGCCGGCCGTCGTATTGAGGCAAAGCATTACCCACAGCAGCCAGAACTGCGGTGTCTTCATGGCGGAATTGGCAGACACGTTGTGAGTGCTGATCAGGGCCGAGGTGCTGGCCTTGGGCGTCCATCCGGCGGGCTTCCAGTCAGGCCTCGGAATACGGATCATGAACACGCCGAACATCATGAACAGGAAGTACACCACGCCCATGGTGACCCAGGTTGCGGCAATGGGCTGGTAGTGCGAGTGCGTGTGAAAGAAGCCCATGAGCTGGGTGCCGAGTGGGGAGCCGATCATGGCGCCGCCCCCGAAGCCCATGATGGCCATGCCCGTGGCCAGTCCCGGGCGGTCAGGGAACCAGCGCAGCAGGGTGGCTACCGGTGAGATATAGCCCAGGCCGAGCCCGATGCCGCCAATGGCCCCGTACCCCAGGTACACCAGCGCCAGCGAGTGGATCTGCACCCCGATTGCCGAAACGATGAAGCCTACTCCAAAGCAGATCGCAGCCACGAACAGCACCTTGCGCGGCCCCGCACGCTCCAGCCACTTGCTGAACAAGGCCGCCGAGATCCCCAGGAAAGCGATGGCGATCGAGAAGATATAGCCGATCTCCTTCTGGCTCCAGGCCGCCCCTGCACTGTCATGCAGACCCAGGAGCGGTTTAACGAAAACAGAAAATGAGTACACCTGGCCGATGGCAAGATGAATGGCAAGGGCAGCCGGGGGCACAAGCCAGCGGCTGTAGCCGGGCCGGGCAATGGTGCGCTCCCGGTCTAGAAAGGAAAAGGTGCTCATGGGTGAATGCCTCTTTCGTATCTGCTTCCATTCTTGCACCCTGTTGCGGCACCGAAGCACCGCGCGCTGCCGCAGGAACGTACAAAGCTCTATCCGATCCCCTGCATGACGAACAAGGCGGCAGCGTACCGACGGCTCCGCAACGCGTGCATGGCTTGCTTGGGACGCGTGGCACCTTTACTGTGGTCTCGTACGGTGTGTCCTGTTTGTGGTTTTTGCAGGCAGGGGGCGCGTACGTGAAAGGGCTACCTGGCTCGCATGGCTGCAACTCCGCACAACGCTTCCGAGAACCTGACGTCTACCCTCCGTGAGACCCGCCTGTTTGCACCCCCGGCGGAGTTTGCAGCGCATGCCCATGTACAAAGCGTGGCTCAGTACCAGGCAACGTACCGGCGCTCCATCGAGTCTCCAGAGGAGTTCTGGATGGAGCAGGCCAAGGCCCTGCGCTGGTTTCGCGAACCGAGCGAAGTGGTGGACTGGAACGCCCTGAAACCGGAGACAGCCGCCCGCTGGTTTGCCGATGGCACGCTCAACATGAGCGACAACTGCGTGGATCGGCATGTGGCCGCCGGACGCGGTGATCGCACCGCGCTGATCTGGGAAGGGGAACTCGGCGAAACTCGCACCCTGACCTTCTCTGCTCTTCTAGCCGAGGTGGAGCGGTGTGCCAGCATGCTGCGGATGCTGGGCGTTGGCAAGGGCGATCGGGTCGCCATTTACATGGGCATGTCGCTTGAAGTGGCGATCGCCATGCTCGCCTGCACGCGGATCGGCGCTGTGCACTCGGTCATCTTTGGCGGGTTTGCCCCGCAGGCCATTGCCGACCGGATCCTGGATGCTGATTGCCGCGTCGTGCTCACCCAGGACGGAACCTACCGTCGTGGCGGCGAAATCAAGCTCAAGCAGTCCGTCGATGAAGCGCTGAAACAGTGCCCCGACGTGCAGCACGTGGTGGTCTATGCGCGCACCGGTTCGCCGCTTGCGATGCACCCGGATCGCGACCTGTGGTGGCACGACGCCATGGCAGCCGCCGAGCCGCACTGCGCGCCCGAGCAGCTTGCAGCGGAAGACCCGTTGTTCATCCTCTATACCTCCGGAACCACCGGCAAGCCCAAGGGCCTGGTGCACACCAATGGCGGTTACGCGGTGGGTTCCTACCTGACCACGAAGCTGGTGTTCGACCTGCACCCCGAAACACGCGATGACGATGTGTTCTGGTGCACGGCGGACGTGGGCTGGATCACCGGGCATTCCTACGTGTTGTACGGCGCGCTGCTGAATGGCGTCACGACCCTGCTGTACGAGGGGGCGCCCAACTTTCCGGACCCAGGCCGCTTCTGGCAGGTGATCGATCGGCACCGGGTCACCGCGTTCTACACGGCGCCGACCGCGATCCGCGCGTTCATGAAGTGGGGCGACAGCTTTCCCAGGGCAGCGAAGCTCGATTCCCTGCGGGTGCTGGGAACGGTGGGCGAGCCCATCAATCCGGAAGCCTGGATGTGGTACCACACTGAGATCGGTCGTGGACGCTGCCCAATCGCCGATACCTGGTGGCAAACCGAGACCGGCGCGCACATGCTGACGCCCCTGCCTGGCGCTATCGCGACCAAGCCCGGCTCGGCCACCGTGCCGTTTTTCGGCGTGCTGCCGGAGATTGTCACGAAACAGGGCGAACCGGTACCCGACGGGCAGGGTGGGTTGCTGGTGATCCGCAAGCCATGGCCGTCCATGGCACGCACGATCTGGGGCGACCATGACCGGTACGTCAAGACATACTGGAGCGAGATTCCGGGCTGCTACTTCTCGGGCGATGGCGCGCGGCGCGACGAGGACGGCTACTACTGGCTGATGGGGCGAGTGGACGATGTGATCAACGTCAGCGGCCACCGCCTGGGCACCATGGAGATCGAATCAGCCCTGATAGCGCACCGCAAGGTTTCCGAGGCAGCGGCGGTAGGCAAGCCGCACGAGCTCAAAGGGCAAGCCATCGCGGTCTTTGTGACACTCGAAAGCGGGCACGCTCCCTCCGCTGAACTGATGGAAGAACTGCGCACCTGGGTGGCCAAGGAGATCGGCTCGCTGGCGCGGCCGGACGAGGTGCGCTTCCTGGAGCAGTTGCCCAAGACGCGCTCCGGCAAGATCATGCGCAGGCTTTTGCGCGAGCTCGCGGAGCATGGCGAAATCCGTGGCGACATCACCACGCTGGAAGACTTTGGCGGTCTGGCCAAGGCACACGAAGAAGACGATTAACCCACAAGGCTCCGCGTCACACACACGGGATCGAGGAGAAAAGCATGGCAGACGCAAAGCAGTTGCTGATCCCGGAGGACGCCCGGCAGGACCCCAAAGCGTTTGAGTTGCTCCGGGTCTGGGTCGCGGATGGCGCACAGCACGTGAGCCTGCGCGCCGGCATCTGGGAGGATCCGGCTGCCTGGGGCATGATGCTCGCCGACCTCGCGGGCCATATCGCCAACTCCTATGAGCAGGGCGCAGGGCTGGACCGGGAAGAAGTGCTGGATCGCATCAGGGAATCGCTCGAACACGAGTGGAACTCGTCCACCGATGAACTCTCGGGTGAGCTTTCGGAGTAGCTCCAGGAGCATCTTTTCTAGTTCTCGAAAACCTCCTGCGCGGCTTGCGGCCACTTCGTGGCGTGTGTACCGGAAAGTCGAACGCCTCAAGGCGCCGGAAGCTTTTTGGCGCGTTGAAGCTACTGTTTTTAGCGAGTACCTGTCCCGAAGGGACCGCCAGCCGCGCAGGCGGTTGTCCTGGTTTTAAAGAGGCAGCGCGTCTTGCCAGGCAGGCGAGGCAGGGCGTTGGCACTATGCTGGGTGCGTGGCCGTTCCTTACCTGCAGCGCATCCGGCATCCCGAATCTTCAACGCAGACCTCCGTTGTGGGAGCGAGCCTCCTGCTCTGGGGACTTGGCCTTTGGCTCCGGACGCCCGCGCACGTGGCAGGCACCCTTGGGCTGCGCTGCCTCGCGCTTGCGCTTCTTGCGGGCTGGGCCTTGCGCCGTCGGTCGCTTACGCCGTGGATCTTCTGGAGCATGCTGGCCGGCGTGGAGTATGGCCTGGACCTGCCGCATGCCGCGCTCGCATCGCGCGTGTTCTCCGACATCTTTCTTCGGCTCATCAAGTGCATCGTGGCCCCGCTGATCTTTGGCACCCTGGTCACCGGGATCGCCGGACACACTCAAGCTGGGCAGAACAGCAGTGTAGGACGCCTCGGCTGGAAGTCCCTGGTGTATTTCGAAGTGCTCACCACGGCTGCCCTGGCCATCGGCCTCGTGGCGATCAACCTTTCCCGCGCTGGGGTAGGTGTAGCCCTGCAGCAGTCGGGTTCCGGCGCCAGCAGCCTCGCACCGGCATCAGCGGAGATGGGAAGCTGGCAGGCATTTCTGCTGCGCGTCTTCCCGGACAACATTGCCAAGGCGGTCGCCGACGGGCAGATCCTGGAAGTTGCGGTGTTCGCGCTGTTGTTCGCGCTGGCGCTGCGCAACGTGCCGCTCGCCCGAAGGCTGCCGATGCTTGCGCTGGTGGAGTCGCTTACCGAGACGATGTTCGCCTTCACCAATCTCGTGATGTACTTTGCGCCGATCGGTGTAGGCGCGGCCCTGGCTTACACGGTGGCAAGCGCAGGCATGGGTGTCATGGCGCACCTCGCGCGCCTGCTGGCCACGCTGTATGCGGCGTTGTTCACCTTCGGACTGTTGGCTATGCTGCCAGCCGCCCTGATCGCGCGCGTGCCGGTGCGAGGCTTTCTGCGGGCCGTTGCGGAGCCTGCGACCATCGCGTTTGCCACCAGCACCAGCGAGGCTGCCTTGCCGCGTGCAATGGAGGCGATGGAGGCCTTCGGTGTGCCACGCTACGTCACGAGCTTCGTGATCCCCGCCGGCTACAGTTTCAACCTCGCCGGCTCGGCACTCTACCTGGCGCTTGCCTCGGTATTTGTTGCCCAGGCAGCGGGTGTGCACATGTCCCTGCGGGAACAGGTGAGTATGCTGCTGGTGCTGATGCTCACCAGCAAAGGTGTGGCAGGGGTGCCGCGCGCAGTGCTGGTGGTGCTGCTCGCCACGGCCGGCGCGTTTCACCTGCCGGAGGCGCCTATCTTCCTGATCCTGGGGATCGACGCGCTGATGGACATGGGTCGCACCGTGGTGAACGTCACGGGCAACTGCCTGGCTGCCGCGGTGATCGCCCGCTGGGAGGGTGTGTTCCGCACTGAGGCGCCCGCGCCGGAAGTCGCCGAACTGGCCTAGAGCACCCGGTTTCTGATTCCGCCGGGCGCATCTCCCCTGGCCGTGCGAAGCCGGGCAGCGAATCCCCGGCTGGTATACTTCGAGGTTATGGGAAGGCCGGTCTGCGCACGCCAGGGCGCTGCATGCACAGTCGCCTTGCATCAGGCGGCTGCTTCGCCAGGGCAGTGCCGCAGCAGCGCAGGAGCAGCATGACCACTCGACTTGGCACCATTCAGTCTCCAGCCGACATCAAGAAGCTCAGCATCCCCGAGCTGGAAGCACTGGCGCAGGAGATCCGCGAGCGTCTGATCGTTTCGCTTTCCAAAACCGGCGGACACCTGGGACCCAATCTCGGCGTGGTGGAACTCACGCTGGCCATGCACTACGTCTTCTCCACGCCTGCGGACAAGTTTGTCTTCGACGTGAGCCACCAGTCCTACATCCATAAGCTGCTCACCGGCCGTGAAGATCGGTTCGACACGATCCGGCAGGGCGGCGGCCTGAACGGCTTCATGCTGCGTACCGAGAGTGAACACGACAGCTACGGTGCGGGGCATGCCGGCACGGCACTGTCCGCCGCGCTGGGCATGGCTGTGGCACGCGACCTCGCGGGGGGCAAGGAGCACGTGGTGGCCCTGGCCGGCGACGCCGCATTCACCAACGGCATCTCCTTTGAAGCGCTCAACAACATCGCAGACCAGACCAGGCGCCTGATCGTGGTGCTCAATGACAACGAGTGGTCGATCGACCGCAATGTCGGGGCCATTGCCAAGTACCTGCACAAGATCGTGACCAACCACCACGTCACGTCGCTCCACTCCGGGGCCACGCGCCTGGTTGAGCGCATCGGTGGCAAGGCCGCGAAGAAGGCAGTGCGCCGTGCGGAAGAAGCCGCCAAGGGCATGGTGTTTCCGTCCTCGTTCTTCGAGGACTTCGGCCTGACCTACTACGGCCCGCTTGATGGACACAACGTCGGCCTGCTCATCGAGACCTTTGAGTTCCTGAAAGAGCAGGAGCGGCCCGTGTTGCTGCATGTCATCACGCAGAAGGGCAGGGGATTCGAGCCTGCACTGAACGGCCAGAAGAAGTTTCACGGCCTCGGCCCGTACGATCCCGAAACCGGGCATACCCACTCCCCCGGCCGGCAGACCTATTCCGAGGTGTTTGCGAACACACTGGTGAAGCTCGCGGACGGCGACGAGAAGATCGTCGCGATCACCGCGGCGATGCCCAACGGCACTGCGCTTGACCTGTTCCGCCCGCACCACCCGCAGCGCTACTTCGACGTCGGCATCGCGGAAGAGCATGCCGTGATCTTCGCGGCAGGCATGGCCACGCGCGGCTTCAAGCCATTCGTGGCGATCTACTCCACGTTCCTGCAGCGGGCGTTTGACCCGATCGTGCATGACGTGTGCCTGCAGAACCTGCCCGTGGTTTTCTGCATGGATCGCGGTTCGCTCAGCGGCGACGACGGCGCTACGCATCATGGCCTGTTCGACATCAGCTATCTGCGCCCCGTGCCCAACATCGTGCACATGGTGCCGGCGGACGAGGACGAACTGGCGGACATGCTGGTCACCGCGCACCAGCACCCCGGCCCCAGTGCAATCCGGTACCCGCGTGGCGTCGGCCCCGGGATAGCGTTGAAAGCCAATCCGCAACCCATCGAGATCGGCCGGGCCAAGGTCATCCGCGAAGGCGAGGAGATCGTGATCTTCGGCCTGGGAGCCCTGCTGCCCATGGCACAGGAGCTCGCTGTGAAGCTCAGCGACCACGGCTACTCGGCCGCGGTGATCAACCCCCGCTTTGTGAAGCCGCTCGACCGTGCACTGCTGCTGCAGTACGCCGAGCGCTCGACAGCCGTGGTCACGTTTGAAGACCACGTGCTCGCCGGTGGCTTCGGCAGTGCCGTGCTGGAAGAGCTGGAACTGGCCGGGATCTTCGTTCCGGTCGTCCGGATCGGCTGGCCCGACCAGTTCATCGAACACGGCACGGTGGATGCACTGCGCACCCGCTACGGCATCACGGTGGAAGCCGCCTGGGCCCGCCTGCAGCCGATCCTCGAGAAGATGCCGCGCCGCCGTCCACAGGTGGTGGCGGTCGGTTAGCGCGCTGCTGGCAGCAGCTTGAGCAACTGACGCTGCCGGTAGCGGAACAGCGACTGCACCTGCAGCGCGCCTCCCGCCAGCCATGCCAGGTCGCCCAGCGGCCCCAGCGGAAAGGCGTAGGTCACGTCGTCCGTGACCACTGTTCCCTCGGCACCCTGGCGCGTTTCCGCGTGCAGCCGATGACAGTGCCGCCAGTAGGCAAAGGGGCCAGTCACCTGGGCATCGCAGAAGTGATCGTCCCACGCAAACTCCACGATGCGCGCGTCCCACTGCATCCGTATCGGCAGCAACGGCACGAGTCGAAAGCTGATCAGCATGCGGGAGCCCTGGCCGGCTGCCGGCGTTTTCGCTGCAGGACGATCTGCGGGAGCAGGCACGGGATCTACCAGCTCCGCGGTGTCGATGCGGGCTGCCTGCCAGCGCGGCATCAGCGGCGGCAGGTTGGCAGGATTGGCGAAGAAGTCGAACACTGCGGGCACTGCATACGGAACCCACTGGTGCATCTGGAGACGATGGCGCATGCGGCTTGGATGCGCGCCCGCTTGCCCGCGCGTTCGGAGGGCAGGTGGCGGTGGTGAGGGCACGTAAAAAGGCGCCCCAGCACGGGGCGCCTTTGTTTGCGAAATCGCGATTAGTTGGGCATCAACACGGAGTCTACAACGTGGATCACGCCGTTGGACTGGATGACGTTGGGGATCGTCACGGTGGCGGTGCCGCCCTTCTGGTCGGTCAGCACGATCTTGCCGTCCTGCACGGCGGCCGTCAGCGTCTCGCCCTGCACGGTCTTCAGCTCGGCCTTGCCGTCGCCCTTCTTGATCATCTTCATCAGGTCCTTGGACGTGATCTTGCCCGGAACCACGTGGTAGGTCAGGATCTTGGTGAGCTGGTCCTTGTTCTCCGGCTTCACGAGCGTGTCCACGGTCCCAGCTGGCAGCTTGTCGAACGCTTCGTTGGTCGGTGCAAACACTGTGAACGGTCCCGTACCTTCCAGGGTATCCACGAGGCCCGCTGCCTTGACTGCGGCAACCAGGGTGGTGTGGTCCTTGGAGTTCATGGCGTTCTCAACGATGTTCTTGGTCGGGTACATGGCGGCCCCACCAACCATCGGATCCTTCTCGGCGTGCACTGCGACTGCGGAGAAACCCATGGCCAAGGCCAGCGTTGCTGCGAGGACTGCTCTTTGCTTCAACATGAGATGTATTGCCTTTCATTTCCTCTAACCGAGGAGTTCTGCTGCACAAGTGAAACAAACGTCAACCCAGACCAGAAGCAAAGAGTTGCCACTCGCCGGTCTGATGGTAAAACGCGAGCCCTGCCGGATCAGATTCCTGCCCGGCTGCGGTTTTCGGCTCTGCCAGGTACCGGATGAATACTCGACGCGCAAGCCCCTGCATGTCGTCCGGTACTGGGATGCCGCCCGATACAACGATGCGGCCGAGACTTGCGTATGCTACAGAGAACGCCTCGCTTTTCCCTTTTGCCATGCAGCAGACCCTGCCTACCTCAAATCGTCCAAAAGAAGAGACCAACCGATGGCTGGTCTTAATCGGAGTCGCCAAGCTGCTGAAGGCGGTGCTGTTCGTGGCGCTCGGTTTCGGCGCGCTGCGCCTGGTTCATCGCGACCTGGTCAGCCTGGTCACGCATTGGATTGTGGACATGCGCTTCGATCCGGAAGGCCGCATGGTCAATCTCATCCTCGAAAAGATCGCGCTGATCAGCCCGCACAAGCTGCGGCTGATCTCCACGGCCATCTTCTGCTACGCAGCGCTGGATGTCCTGGAGGGTACCGGCCTTGTGCTGGGCAAACGCTGGGCCGAGTACCTGACGCTGATTGTGACCGCCTCGTTTCTGCCGTGGGAGTTCTTCGAGATCATCCACAAACCCAACTGGCCAAAGTGCATCTTCACACTGCTCAATATTGGTGTGGTCCTCTATCTTGCCGCCTACCTGCAGAAGCGGCTCCGGGCCCATACCCCCTCCAGCATGCCGGTTCACGTTCATAAGACCTGAGTCGATAAGAGATCAAAGTAGCGCCATAGGCATTCCGGCCTCGGTTTTGCACAGGACTTCCACCGGCAGCCCCCATTAGTAACCCCATATCGGTAATTCCACATTCGATTTGGGTGGGGGATTGGCAAATTCTGTTCTAAGCTGTGGTCAAAAGTGGTTGAAAGTGGAGAAAAAGTTGCAGAGTTCTCCGGCGCGGGAGCAAAATCACTCCCGGGTTTGCTTTTGACCCCATGAACGAGGCGCCAGACGATGTACCGCGGAAACCATCCAGCCCGGGTTGATGAAAAAGGCCGGCTGAAGCTCCCCGCGGAGTTCAAGCGCCAGATTGACGAGCTGTATGCAGACCAGAAGGATGTGTGGTTTTACATCACCAGCAGGGACGGCAAGGTAGCTGAGATTCATGCGTTGCCGGAGTGGGAAAAGTTTGAAGCCAAGCTGGCAGCGATTCCGAGCTTTAACCCGGCGAAGAAGAAGCTGCTGGACCGCCTGAACTACTACGGGCAGATGGCAAAGATGGACGAGCAGGGCCGGGTGCTGGTGCCGCAGATTCTGCGGGAGCAGGCCAAGGTGATGGGGGACGTGGTGGTGTTCGGGATGCAGAACTATCTCGAGGTCGCCAACCACGAAAGCTTCCGGCAGAACATGGAAGCCAACCCGCTGACCGAGCAGGATGAGCAGTCGCTGGCGGCATACGGATTGTAGGGACGGCAAGTGAAAGTGGCAGCAAAAGGCTCTGAGGGGCCGGGGCATATGAGCGGTGAACGGCATGTGCCAGTTCTTTGGATGGAAGTGATGGAGTATCTCGCGGTACGGCGGGGCGGCACCTACGTGGATTGCACCTTGGGCTTTGCCGGACATGCGAGCGCGATTGCGAAGGCACTGGGCGGTGCCGGGCACCTGATCGGTTTTGACCGGGACCCGGAGGCACTGGAGCTGGCGCGGGCAAGGCTGGCGACGCTGGCCGGTGAGTTGGGCGAGGCGATGCCGAAGCTCACGCTGATCCACGGCGAGTTCAGCCGGGTGGCAGAGTTTGTGAAGCCGGGCGAGCTGGACGGCATGCTGGCGGATTTCGGCACCAGTTCCATGCACCTGGACCAGGCGCATCGCGGATTTAGTTTTCAGGCAGACGGACCCCTGGACATGCGGATGAATACCGCGCAGGAGCTGACTGCCGAACAAGTGGTAAATCAGGTGGACGAAAACGATCTCGCCAACCTGATTTACGAACTCGGAGAGGAAAGGAGGTCGCGGAGAATCGCCAGAGCCATTGTGAGGGCCCGACCGATTACCACCACGGCGCAGTTAGCCGGAGTGGTAAGGAGTTCGGCCCCAGCAATGAAAGGCGACAAGATTCATCCGGCGACCAGAACTTTTCAGGCACTCCGAATTCACGTGAATGGAGAGTTGGACGAGATCAAGGCGCTGCTCGAGAACGCGCCGGCACTGTTGAAGCCCGGGGGGCGGTTGGTGCTGATCTCGTTTCACTCGCTGGAAGACCGGCTGGCGAAGGATGCCATGCGCGATGGCAAGGAAGCCGGAACCTTGGAAGTGTTGACCCGCAAGCCGGTGACGGCGGGCGAGGATGAAGTGCAGAGAAACCCGCGCAGCCGCAGCGCGAAGCTGCGGGCAGCGGAACGGATTGAGCTCACCGGGGTGGACAGAACGCCACTGCGGGGAGCCGAAAAGATGAAGGCGCGGCAGCAGGCAAGGCAGCGCTAGAGCAGATCGGGCCGGGTCGTCCAGCCGCACCAAATGGCGAAAGACAAACCCACGCACGAACAAACCGCGCACCACCCACTTCCAAAGCAACAGCGACCTGGCCCGGTCGAAGGAAGCGGCGCAAGACCCCGAACACGACCACACAGACCAAGAGGGTGCAGCATGGCGACACAGGTACTATCGGAGATCTTCAGCATGGCACGGGAAGTTGCGAGCCCCGAGCCTGGTGACAACCGGCATGGTTCGCGCCTGATGGCGGAGCAGCGGGTGCGCCGCGGACCGACCCCTGAAATCTTTTTCACCAAGCGGATGGATAATTCGCGGCTGGTCAAGGCGCAGTGCCCGGAGCGCAAGCGCGAGATGCGCTCGTTTGCGAGCGCGATGGTGATGCTGTTTGCGCTGGTGATGTTTTACGGCTGGCAGCACTACTCGTCGATTCAGGCGGGGTACCACGTGGAGACGCAGAAACAGCAACTGGCACAGTTGCAGGAGCAGAACCGCCAGCTGCGTTTGAGCGAGGCGCAGTTGAGCGACCCGGCGCGGATCGATCGCATGGCCCGGCAGATGGGCCTGCAGCAGCCGGCGCCCGGCCAGGTGGTGCGTCCGGATGGATTGTTGACCGGTGCGGATGGGGCAACGATGGCGATGGCGCGGGAGTTGCCGCTGGGGCGGTAAGCGGGCGAAGGCTGGGCGGAGTTTGGTGGTGTTCCATGTCTCCAAAGCGAGCGTGGACGCCCTAGCGATAGGCAGCAGCGGGGCAGGTGTTGCGGCCGGCTGGGACGTTTACGAGCGACGATGGCAAAGCCGCCGAAGTTGGGGCGGGGCGATAGGTTAGGTTAAAGACTGGGTCGTGGGTGTTGGATCCCCCGTCTCAGAGGCGAGACACGGGAGCACACGACTTGGTCGCGAGAAGAGTGTTTCTCAGGACTAATGGGCCGTTGAAATCATAAGTACGTCTTGCGAATGTCGACATGGATCACACTACAGAGTTCCAGAACGAAGACCCTGAGCAGAGGAAGATCAACATAGGCGGGATTGGATTTCCGGGTGAGCCTTATTCCCTAGTGTTGACCAATATTTTCAAAGAGCCAAGCGCTCACCTAAATGCCGTTCCTCCATGGGGTCTCCCCGGGCTCTATGAAGTGACCCTTGTGCTGGGAAAGCCGGGAGTACGCACCTTCCCAGAGAACGAAGTGAAGTTTGCGGATTTTATGGAAGGGAGTTCTCATCTCGCGATCCTCTCCCCTGCATTTCCTGCTCCTGCTGATGCCATGAGAATTGTCATAGCCGTAGAAGGCGAGACTGACTCGTTTGTTTTTGAAGGATCACCTGATAAGGGGGGCTTCCTCGCCAAACTGCACAGCAAACCGTTCCAAGCTCAAGATCGCAACGATGCGGAAACGCGAGCAACCAAGGCTGCGCAGAGCGTGCTGAGCGAGTATTCAGCAAATCTCGATATCCCTCTCCGGATCAATCTCATAGAAGTCACAGAAGTAGCGACATCAAATAAGAGCCTCGCTTTGATGACCCCGTTCCAAAGTGGTGGCACTTCGGCGCCGATTGAAGCTTACGATCCCGAGTTTGCAAATGTAGCTGCGCTATATCGCGAGGCACTTAACTCTAATACGCCCGCTTACCGCTTTTTGTGCCTTTACAAGATATTGGAGGCGAGCCGGAAACGGCGCGAGCGCCTTATTCGGAATCTAAAGAGGGAACATCGCCCTGTTCGAATAGGCGAAGTAATTCCTACAACTCATGCTGAACAGATTGCATGGCTTAAAGCAATTTTTGTCGGGCCACGCAAGTGGGAGGAAATCACGCTTGACCAGATATTTCCCTTGGAAGTACGAGGGAAGAAATTGACAGCGGTGTTTGACGGTCCACTCCGGCGGGTAAGGGACAAAATTGCTCACGGGATTTTGGATACAGGCAGCTACTTGCATTTCGATGATTTGACATCTACTCGTGAAATCACCAGATGGTTGCCGTTCTTGCGTTGCGCTGTAAGAAGAACATTGAAAAATGATTTTCAAAATCACTACCTTCAGTTTCTTCGTGAAGACGGCACTGTCGCTTACGATTATCTTTCCAAAAAGTAGGCCGTGATTAAGTACCGGTATGCTGGAGGATCGTTTGCAATCCTCGACTGGCGAGAAGAGCATTTCTGAGGATCTTTAGGCGGCATGCGCCTCTACCATCCGGTCAGGATGCTGCGGGGATGTTGACGATTCCTCAACGGAATGCAAGGAATTCATTGCTAGTGCAATGATGTGGGCCTAACGCCAGTAAATCTAGAAGTCTTACCTCAGTGGAATGTAACCCTGGAGCTGCTACGGCCGCCAAGTGCCAAACACTCCTGCAGTGTGCCGCGGCTCAGCCCTGACATCTGCAAAACGATCAAAAAAACTGATCGTTTGCAGTTTGCGCAAAATGCGTGTTTTTGGACGCGTTTTGTGCGCGTTTGCAAAAACACCGATGCATATTTATGCAGTGTTTTTGAGGATGGTGCATAAACGGCGGACCGCTACGGTACTTCGGTGACCCTTTCTTCGGGTTTTGGCGGGTTTTGTCGAAAAGGTATTTTGGCGTAGTGGCGGCGCGGCGCGGGTAAGATGGCGGCCGTGGTTCCTCCTGTGCAGGATCGGCGCGGGACGGCACGGGCAGGCCGGGGGCGGGCAGTATGCTTTGGTTGAAGCTTTGTTGCATGCGCGAGGCTGACGACCATACGCATGGGAATGAGGCGGCCGGAAGCTGTGAGCCAGCCAAGCGAATCATGCGAATCAAGCCAATCATTCGAACCAAGCGAATCATGCCCATCATGCGAAATCCTGTTGCTGCGTCGCTGTTGTTCTGCGTGCCTTGCTGCTGCGGCCTCGGCGTTGCTGCCGGCACGGTGCGGTGCCTGAGCTCCTGCTGCCTTGCTGCGTGGGCGCGATGAAGCCGTTCTCGTTTGCGCACCTGCCGGGGTCGAAGCACCGGACCAAGATCGCGACGCCGATGCAGCGCGTGCGCGTGTTTGCGATTGCGGCGCTGTTTCTGAGCTGGGCGCTGCTGATCGGGCTGCGCCTGGTGTGGCTGCAGGTGGTGAAGAACCCGGAGTGGGTGGCGCGCGCGGCGCAGCAGCAGCAGAGGACGTTCCAGGTGGCGCCGCGGCGGGGGGTGCTGTACGACCGCAACCTCCATGAGCTGGCGATGACGGTGTCGGTGGACTCGATCTACGCGGTGCCGGGGGAGATCCCGGCGGACCGGAGGCCGGCACTGGCGGAGGCGCTTTCGGGCGTGCTGCATACCGATCCGCAGGACCGGTTTACGGAGACGGCGGAGATCCTGAAGCGCATCAACAGCTCGCGGTATTTCACGTGGATTGCGCGCAAGCAGGATCCGCGGGTGGTGGAGGCGGTGCGCGCGCTGAAGCTGAAGGGCGTGTACTTCCAGAAAGAGTTCAAGCGGTTTTACCCGGAGAACGATATCGCCGCGCAGGTGCTGGGGTATGTGGGCGTGGACGAGAACGGGCTGGGCGGGGTGGAGCAGCGCTTCGACAAGGACCTGCACGGGCAGCCGGGGCATGAGCTGACGGCGCTCGATGCCAGGCGGCATGTGCTGGACTCGGTGGAGCGCGACCCGGCGCCGGGGCAGAACCTGGTGCTGACGCTGGACGCGAATATCCAGTTTATGGCGGAGCAGGCGCTGGACCACGCGATGGAGCGGGTGAAGCCGCTGAACGGCACGGTGGTGGTGCAGGATCCGCACACGGGGCAGATCCTGGCTCTGGCGATCCGGCCGACGTTTAACCCGAACGATGTGAAACATACCTCGCCGCAACTGCTGCGGGACCACGCGGTGAGCGACGTGTATGAGCCGGGCTCGACGTTCAAGCTGGTAACGTACTCGGCGGCGCTGGACCAGCACGTGACGACGCCGGACCAGAAGATCGACTGCCAGGGCGGCAAGATCGTGGTGGCGGGGCGCACGGTGCATGACGACCAGTACAACGGCGTGCTGACCACGAGCCAGGCGCTGTGGGAGTCGAGCGACGTGGCGGCGATCAAGCTGGCCGAGCGCATGGGCAAGGACACGTTCTACTCGTACATTCACGCGTACGGGTTCGGGCAGCGGACGGGCCTGGAGCTGCCGGGCGAGACACGCGGGCTGCTGAAGCCACCGCAGCGGTGGCAGCCGACCACGATTGGTTCCGTGCCGATGGGACACGAGGTGGCGGTGACGCCGATCCAGCTGGTGACGATGGCCTCGACGATTGCGAATGGTGGGACGTACCTTGCTCCGCACATCGTGTTGCAGGCAACCGACAAGGTGCGAGGAAACCCCGGGCTGCAGCCGGCGGTGTTTCACCCGGGAACCGAACTACCAAACCCGCTGCCAGCGGAGGCACATCGCGTGATCACGACGGTGACCTCGGCGCAGATGCGCAAGATGATGGAAGGCGTGGTGCTGTACGGCACGGGCAAGGGCATGGCGAACCTGAACGGCTACAGCGCCGCCGGCAAGACGGGAACCGCGCAGAAGATCGATGTGCGCACGCATACGTACTCCAGGACTGCGTACGTGGCTTCGTTTGTGGGCTTTGCCCCGGTGAACGACCCGGCGGTGACAATCGCGGTGATTATCGACTCGCCGACGGTGGGCGGCCACTTTGGACGGCTGGTGAGCGCGCCGGTGTTCCAGGAGCTGGCACAAGAAGTGCTCGAGTACCTGGGCGTGCCCCACGATGAATCGCTGAAGACCGCGCCGGAGATGGCGAAAGAGAAAGCCAACAGCAGGCCGAGTGCGCCCGAGGACTTGTCGGGTCCCGTGGGTGACCTGAATGCGCTGTTTGGCGATATCAACGACCTGCCAGCGGATGACCCGCTGCGGAAGCCCGCGGTGCTGCTCTCGAGCGCACCGGCAGAAGACAGCGCGGCGGCTGCTGCCGCGGCTGGAACGCCGGCGGATCTGCGTGCCGGTGCGCCGGCCCCCACGCAGGATCGCGCAGAAGGCACGGCACGCCAGGGCCGCACTCCCGAAGCTCCGGCTCCGGTGCCCCCGGTGGATGACTCCGCGGCCTTTGCTGCTGCGGAGGAGCCAAAGCCCGATGCGCATGGCACCGTGCGTGTAGCCGGGGGCCACACCGTGGCCGTGCCCGACCTCGTGGGCTCCACCGTGCGCGGCGCCACGGAGAAGGCTGGAGCGATCGGACTTGGTGTGCAGGTGATCGGGAGCGGGCTGGCACGGGCGCAGGCGCCTGCGCCGGGGACCAAGGTACCCGACGGGACCGAGATCGTGGTGCGCTTTACGCGTCAGTGAGCACTGCGGACAAACGCTCCGGAGCCGCGGCTGGCGGTGCGCGGAGGAGCAGCAGTGGCACACCTCGCGTACTTGATGAAGTATGACGTGTGCCATTCTTGCGGTTGATTGTGCTGCGTGACTGCCGCGAAACGATGGGAAGTTTGAATGGCTCGATCAGCAGTTTCTCGCGAGGCCAGCAGCAGCATCCGCCCCAGCCGTATCTCCCGACCCCGTTCCAAAGCAGCCCACACATCGACCCGCCACGAAGTGGCCGCCAGCCGCGCAGGCGGTTTCGCCCTCGCACGAGCCCGCACTTCGCATGCAGGCGCGCGAAGGTGGGACGGCAGCGGATAGCATCAGAGGCACATATGCGTTTGGAACAGGTGCTGCACGAAGTAAACGTTCTGAGCCGCTCGGGCCCTGCGACGGCCGAGATTCGCTCGGTGGAGTTCGACTCGCGGGCTGTGGGCAAAGGCTCGCTGTTCATGGCGATGCGCGGCGGCACGGTGGATGGCTCACAGTTTGTGGATGCGGCGGTAGCTGCCGGGGCCGCGGCAGTGGCGACGGATGCCGCGGAGAAGTTTGCCTCGCTGGTGGAGCGGCATCCCCGGCTGCCACTGTTGCTGGTGCCGCACGGGCGCGAGGCGCTGGCACGGCTGGCGTCCAATCTCTACAACCACCCCGAGGAGCTGCTGGGCTTATCGGGCGTGACCGGCACAAACGGAAAGACCACGACAGCGTTTCTGCTCGACGCCATGTTGCGCGAGGCCGGTCGCAAGACGGTGCTGGTGGGCACGATTGAGTACCACGTGGCAGGCGATGTGCGCGCTTCTCCACATACGACGCCGGAAAGCCGCGACCTCCTGCAGCTATTCGCCGAAGGCACGCAGCTGGGTGCGACCGAGGCGGTGATGGAGGTGAGCTCGCACGCGCTGGAGCAGGGCAGGGTGCATGGCTTGCCGTTTGATGTGGCCATCTTCACCAACCTCACCCAGGACCACCTGGACTATCACCAGACCATGCAGCAGTACTTCAAGGCGAAGCAGCGGCTGTTCGATGGCCGCCTGGGCGCGCCGCCGCGGATCGCGGTGATCAACGTGGAAGACGATCATGGACTGGAGCTGGCGTTGCGCTCACGCGAAGCCGGGGCGGAGCTGTTCTCGTACGGGCTCGGGGTTGGCGAGTTCCGCGCGAGCAGCATCCAGCTACGACCCGAAGGCATGCAGTTTGCGCTGGAGACGCCGTGGGGCTCGGCCGAGATTCATTCGGAGCTGACAGGCCGTGTCAACGTGCAGAACATGCTTGCCGCGGCTGCCGCGGCACTGGGGCGCGGCTTGTCGTTGCAGCAGGTGGTGGATGGCGCGACTGCGCTCAGGCATGTGCCGGGACGGTTCCAGACGGTGCAGAGTGGGCAGCCGTTCACGGTGGTGGTGGACTACGCGCACACCGACGACGCGCTGCGCAACCTGATCGCGGTGGCGCGCGAGTTTGCGGATGCGCAACCGAAGCCGGGTCGCGTGCTCACGCTGTTTGGCTGTGGTGGTGACCGGGATCGAGCGAAGCGGCCGCGCATGGGCAAGGCCGCGGGCGCCGGGAGCGACCTGTGCATGCTGACCAGCGACAACCCGCGCTCCGAGCAGCCCGAGGCCATCCTGGACGATGTGCTGCCCGGTTTGCGTGAAAGCGGGGTGCGCTTCCTGGTGGAAGTGGACAGGGCCACTGCGATTCGGCGGCTGCTGCGCGAGGCGCAGGCTGGGGACATCGTGCTGATCGCGGGCAAGGGTCATGAGAAGACGCAGCAGGTTGGCGCCGAGCTGCTGCCGTTTGATGATGCCAGCGTGGCGGCCGAGGCATTGGCCGCGCTGGGCTATTTGGGCCACGGAGAGGCGCGATGAAGCTGCCGCTGCAGATATGCGTGGAGTGGATGGGCGGCACGTTGCTGGTGCCCGAAGCTGGCGGGCTAAGCGCCGCGACCGCGAGCCCGGAACAGGAGCAAGAACAGGAACCGGGGCTGCTGGCCGGCGCAAGCTCTGACACGATGTTGCTCCAGCAGCCCGCACTGCTGGTGATTGCCGGGTACTCCATTGACTCGCGCACGGTACAGCGCGACGAGCTCTTTTTTGCGGTCTCGGGCGAACGCTTCGATGGGCATGCGTTTGTGGCCGATGCAATGGAGCGCGGGGCCGCTGCGGCGGTGGTCGCGCAAGACCACGTGGCGCTGCTCAGCGATGAGGCGCGCCGTGCGGTGCTGGTCGTGGTGGATGATCCGCTACTGGCCCTGCAGCGCCTGGCGGCCGCGATGCGGCGACACTGGGGCGGC
This sequence comes from Acidipila sp. EB88, assembly GCF_003858395.1. Classification (GTDB taxonomy): domain Bacteria; phylum Acidobacteriota; class Terriglobia; order Terriglobales; family Acidobacteriaceae; genus EB88. The sequence continues at coordinate 2,667,683 of NZ_QWEV01000005.1, forward strand.
ACGCTGATCGGCGTAACCGGCTCCGCGGGCAAGACCACGACCAAGGAGATGGTGGCCGAGGTGTTGGGCGCGAAGTACAAGGTGCTCCGCTCAGCGGGCAACCTGAACAACCACTTTGGTTTGCCACTGCAGTTGTTGCGATTGGAGCAGGACCACCAGTACGCAGTGATCGAGATGGGCATGTCGGCCGCGGGCGAGATCGCACTGCTCGCACGACTGGCTGCGCCGGACTGGGCCGTTGTCTGCAACGTGGGCATGGCGCACGCGCAGAACTTCGCGGATGGGATCGAAGGCATTGCCCTCGCCAAGCGGGAGCTTGTGGATGCCCTGCAGCCGGAGACGGGCGTTGCGTTTTTGAACGGCGATGACACGCGCGTTGCGCACTTTGCGGCTTCGTTCGCCGGGCGCTCGGTGCTGGTAGGGCGCGGACCGGAAGCCGAAGTACGCGCGGCAGCGGTGCACGAGCTGGGTGCGAGCGGCCTCGACATGGAGGTAGAGGCGGTGCATGCGGGGCTTCCGCAAAAGACACAGTTGCGGTTGCAATTCCTGGGCGGCCACAACGTTGGGAATGCGCTGCTGGCGCTCGCCGTGGGGCTGGAAGCTGGCGTGCCGCTTGCAGACGGTGCCGCGGCGCTGGCCAGGATGGCGCCGGGCGAGAAGCGCGGCGAGACGGTGTGGTTTGCCGGGGCGCGCATCATCAACGATTCCTACAACTCCAACCCCGCCGCGCTGCATGCGATGATCGCCGCGCTGATGCAGGTGCCGGCGGAGCGGCATATCGTGGTCGCGGGCGAGATGCTGGAGCTGGGCCCTGACACGGGCGCGCTGCATGCAGCCTGCGGCGCAGCCGCAGCAGAGGCGGGTGCGGCCTGGGTGATCGGGGTACAGGGTGCTGCGCTCGCACTGGCCGAGGCCGCTGCCCTGCGTGGAACACCTGCGCTGTTTCTGCAGAACGCCGACGAGGCGGGAGCGTGGATGCGCCGCGAACTGCGCCCCGGGGATGCCGTGCTGTTGAAGGGCTCCCGCGGTGTGCGGCTGGAGCGGGCGCTGCTGCTGTTGCAGGCGGAGCGACGCGAGGGATAGACGCAGCCGCTGGCACGATGCGCCGGGCCTAGCATGCCCGGCGCACGCGACCGGCAACTGTGAACCCGTGCGTGCGAGTTAGTGGCTGACTTCCTCCTGCACTTAGAGAGAACTTGTGTGAATCAGCCGTATGCGTGCGTGCAGTCGGTGCACATACCTGTGTGCTGCGGCAGGTAGATCAGTCACGCTGTCTATTTTAGTAACAACACAAAGTATTACCTGTGCAGTGTTACCAAGGCTGGGTGTGACTCCTAGCGTAACAACAATGACGCATTGAAGACGGAAGCAACTGCGCATGCGTCGCGGGACGCGAATGTACTTGCTGTAGCGCCCCGTACCCCCTAGACTCACTCGCAACAAGCCCTGTTACACCCCGGAGGTTTCATGAGGTCGGAGACGTACGTGCTGGATCAATCGCCAGTTAGAGCGGGTGCGCCCGAAGAGCTGGCGGGGCCAGCCCCGATCGCAGAAGGTCCGGTCAGCCGGAGTGAACGCATCGGCACCCTGGATGTGCTGCGCGGGTTCGCCTTGATGGGCATCCTGCTGATGACTATCCCTGGTTTTTCCCTGCCGGAGTTCGACAACGTAAACCCCATCACGATGATCAAGCCGGTATTCTCCGGTCCGCACTGGCACGTCAACACGGCGATCTGGTTCGCGCGCTGGATCTTCGCGGAAGGGCGTATGCGCGCACTGTTCTCGATGCTGTTCGGCGCAGGCGTGATCCTGCTGACGAGCCGCGCAGAAAGCCGTGGCGCCGGCGTACGTACGGCAGACATCTTTACCCGGCGCAACATGTGGCTGGTGGTGTTTGGCCTCGTGCACAGCTATCTCATCTGGTTCGGCGACATCCTGTATCCGTACGGGATTTTTGCGCTGCTGTTCCTGTTCCCGCTGCGCCACCTGAAAGCGAAGACACTGCTATGGGCCGGCGTGGTGCTGCTCTCCATTCAACCGCTGGTGCTTGAGCCGCTGCATGTGCGCAAGGTTCTGCACGACCACGCAGCTGCCGTAAGTGCGTATGCGGCGCGCGATGCACATCAGTCGCTGTCTGCCCCGCAGCAGGGTGCGATCGCGACCTGGGAAGCACGCGAGGCCGCGCAGATCCCGACGCGCGCGTCGCTGTACCAGGACATCGCTGCGCATCACGGCTACCTCGCCGCGCAGAAGACAAACGCACCCATTGTGTTTGGCTGGCAGACCACGCAGATGCCGCGCGACACCATGGATGTGTTGAGCATGATGCTGATCGGGATGGGACTTTTCCGGAACGGTTTCCTGGTGGGACGGCTGCGCGCCCGCACGTACTTGGTTTGTGCGCTCGTGGGGCTTGGTGTGGCGTGGCCGCTGGCTGCGGGGTCGACGTGGTACGAGTGGCACGGGCATTTTGAACTGCTGCATACCCTGCCGCAGCAGCTTACTTTCCAGGTAAGCCGACTGTTTGGAGCCATTGGCAATGCGGCGCTGGTGATCCTGCTGGTGAAGCGCGGCATCTTCCGTCCACTGCTCGGGCGCATGGCGGCCATCGGGCAAACCGCGCTGAGCAATTACCTGCTGACCAGCATCCTGATGCAATGGTTGTTTGTGTGGGGACCGCTGCACTGGTACGGCATGCTGGAGTACTACCAGCTTTACCTGGTGGTGCTGGGTATGTGGTTGATCAATCTTACGGTCAGTCCGGTATGGCTGCGCCACTTCCGCTTCGGGCCGGTGGAGTGGCTGTGGCGTTCGCTGACCTACTGGAAGCGGCAGCCCATGCGGCTCACGGCCTGAGCGTGCCGGGTAAGTGGGTAAGTTTAGGGGTAGAGCGCGTCGACTTAGTACGTGAGTAATGTAAATATTGCGCAGCTATCTAGCTTTAAGTGGGCGGATCGTTTCTTATCTACTTAGTAATACGCACTCCAGATGCGTAGAAGGGAGATAAGTTATGGTCATCAGTCTTATTCTGCTTGGGCTTCACATCGGACTTAATCTCAACCTGTAGTTCAAAGTTCGGGCGCACCGCCGGCGAGGTCGTCAGGGTTCACCGTCCTGCATCGACTGGCGCAGGTTCGATCAGAGAGACATACAACCAGAGCCGTCTGTAGAACCCACCCCCGGGTCTTACAGACGGCCCTTTTTTGTGCGCGCGCATGGTCAGGGAACTGCCGCTAGGGAAGCAGGATGACGTTGCGGCCGCGCGTGAGCTGTGCGATGACAGAGCCCCTGGCGTGGCGCGCGAACGTGTTGCTCGCTGCATAAATGGGTGTGCCGGCCGGAGCTTTCACGAACACCCCTTCTCCGGACGGGATGGTGTACACGTGGTTGTCGATCGCGACATCGCGAGAAAAAGTGTTCGGGTTCTCAACCTTGACGAGGAGCCGGGTATCCCCGGACGCCTTGATGGACGCGCCGGTGTGCAGGTGAAACAGGCCGGGAAGCGGCAGTGCGTGGGCGCCGGATGCTGCGGCGAGGGTGAGAGCGGTGACGGCGACAAACCTGGAAGCAGCAGTAGACACAAAGCGAATCGACATGGGATATCCCTCTTGGTCGCAACAGCGGCCGGTGCAGTGCGACGGGATCTGCTGCCATGGTTCAGTCAAACTCGTCGTGCAGGAAGGTACGCAGGTTGGGGGCTATTGGTTCCCTCAAGGCGAACGCCATGGTGTTGCGGGTTGCGATGCACACCTTCGACGGCGCTGCGATAGGCTTGCGCCAAGAGGAGCATGCGATGCCGGTGGAGATATCCAAGCAGGTGCGGGCGGAGGCGATTGCTTCGATCCGTCGCTACTTTGAAGAGAATTTGCCGGAGCCGCTCGGTGAGTTGCCGGCGGGGCTGCTGCTGGACTTTTTCATCGAGGAAGTGGGTCCCGTGATTTACAACGGCGCGATCGCCGAAGCGCAGGCGCGCCTGCAGCAGAGGGTGCTGGACCTGAGCGGCGAACTGTATGCCGATGCCTTTCAGTACTGGCCGAAGCAGGCAGCCAAGCGGCGCGGCAAGCGGCTTTGACCGCGGTCGAGCATGCGCACGGCAGCGCTCTGCCGGGGAGCGCCTGGTTGCAGCCCGGGCAGGTGCGGGGACGAAACACATGGGCGCACAAGGGGAACCCGGTTGGAGACGGTACCCCCGGGGAATACACGCAGCGGCTGACGGCAGCGACTGTAAGATAGAGCCGCAGTGGTGGCGCGGGGCGTTGTGTAAGCGCTGCACGAGTTGCTGTGTGGGACCCGCATCTGCTTGCGCCTGGAGGCCCGTTGCTTTACTGGCTGCTTTATCAAAAGTTGTTTCCCTACGTTTCGCCGTTTCGCATCTTTCGCTACCTCACCTTTCGCACAGCCTTTGCCTCGCTCACCGCGCTGCTGATCGGCCTGTTTATCGGCCCGTACGTGATCGAGAAGCTGCGCGAGTTCCAGATCGGCCAGTACATCCGCGAGGACGGGCCGCAGGCGCACCAGAAGAAGGCAGGCACACCGACGATGGGTGGCGTGCTGATCTGCATCTCGATTCTGCTGCCCACGCTGCTCTGGGCCGACCTGTCGAACCCTTTCATCTGGCTGGTGATGCTGTCGACGCTGGGCTTCGGTGCGATCGGCTTTGCCGATGACTACATCAAGGTCGTGCACCGGCGGAACCTGGGGCTGACCTCGCGCGCGAAGATGGGCTACCAGATCCTGGTGAGCACGGGTGTAGCCGTGGCGCTGGTATCGATGCAGACGCAGGGGAACTACTCGACCGAGCTGGTGGTGCCGTTTCTGAAGCGGTTTCATCCGGCGCTGTCGATCCCGGTGCTGGCGCACCTGCCGCACCTGCACCTGCTGGCATTTCTACCGTTTATCGCGTTCGTGGTGCTGGTGGTGGTGGGCTCAAGCAACGCCGTGAACCTCACGGACGGGCTGGATGGTCTCGCCATCGGCTGCACGATCGTCGCGGCAGCGGCACTGACGGTGCTGACCTATGTGAGCGGGCACGTGGTGTTTGCGGACTACCTCGAGCTTTCGCGCATGCCGATGGTGAGCGAGTTGACGATCTTCTGTGGATCGATGGTGGGCGCAAGCATCGGGTTCCTCTGGTACAACGCGCACCCCGCCGAGGTGTTCATGGGTGACGTGGGATCGCTGGCGCTGGGCGGCGCGATTGGCACCGTGGCGGTGGCAATCAAGCAGGAGCTGCTGCTGCCGTTTATCGGTGGCATCTTCGTGCTGGAGGCAGCCTCGGTGATTCTGCAGGTGGGCTCGTACAAGCTCCGCAAGAAGCGCATTTTCAAGATGGCGCCGCTGCACCATCACTTCGAGCTGATGGGCTGGTCGGAGTCCAAGGTGATCGCCCGGTTCTGGATCGGCTCGCTGGTGTTTGCGCTGTTTGCGTTGACGACGTTGAAGCTGAGGTAAACCGCCTTCGCGGCTGGCGGCCACTTCGTGGCGTGTGTACTTAAAGAACACATGTCCCGAAGGGACCGCACGCCGCGCAGGCGGTCTTGCTTGTCTCGCCCGTCTATCGTCCGGTCGGGCCCGCGTGTTTCAATTGGGCTGAAGATTTTGCAGAGGGCAGAGGCGGCTGGATGGAGCTGAAGGGCAAACGCGTGCTGGTAGTGGGATTGGGCCGGTCGGGACTGGCTGCGGCCTTGTTTCTGCGGCGGCAGGGAGCGCAGGTTACGGTCTCGGATATGCGCAGCGCCAAGGCGCTGGAGCTGGAGATCCCGATGCTGCTGGAAGAAGGCATCGCGGTCGAAGCCGGCGGCCATGGCCTGCTGACGTTCCGCAGGCAGGACCTGCTGGTACTGAGTCCCGGCGTGCCTCTGGATACGCCGGAGATCCGGCAGGTGCGGGCGTTCGGGCAGCAGATCGTGGGCGAGGTGGAGCTGGCGTCGCGCTTCCTGAAGGGCAGGACACTGGCGATTACCGGGTCGAACGGTAAGACAACGACGACAACCCTGTGCGGGGCGATCCTCGCGGCGAGCGGGGTGCCGACGGTGGTGGGCGGCAATATCGGGGTGCCCGTGGTGGCGCTGACGGACGCGTCGCGGGACGAGGGCTGGAATGTGCTGGAGATCTCGTCGTTCCAGCTGGAGACGATCGATACGTTCCGCCCGGAGATCGCGGTGCTGTTAAACATAACCCCCGATCACCTGGACCGGCATGGGTCGTTTGAAAAGTACCGCGAGGCCAAGGAGCGGATCTTCGCGAACCAGACGGCTGCGGACTTCCTGGTGCTGAACGCGGATGATGACGTGACCCACCGGGCAGCGGCGCGCGCTCAGTCGCAGGTGTTCTGGTTTTCGCGCAAGCGGGTGGTGCGGCAGGGCGCGTTTGTGCACGAGGGCGTGGTGATGTTCCGCGCCACGGAGAGTGGTCCTGCGGAGCCGGTGCTGCCGGTGGCGGCAATCCCGCTCAAGGGTGTGCACAACCTTGAGAACGTGCTGGCAGCCGTGGTGGCGACCCGGCTCGCCGGGGTGCCGGCCGAGGTGATCCATGCGACGGTCAGCAGCTTCCAGGCGGTGGAGCACCGGCTGGAGTTTGTGGCGGATGTGCGCGGGGTTGCGTACTACAACGATTCCAAGGCGACCAACGTGGACGCGGCGGCCAAGGCTGTGAGTTCGTTCCCGGCAGGCGTACACCTGATCCTGGGTGGCAAGGACAAGGACTCGGATTACCGGGCGCTGCTGCCGCTGATCCGCGAGCGGGTGCGTGCGGTGTACACGATCGGCGCGGCTGCGGCCAAGATCGAGTCGCACCTGGACGTGCTCCGGGAACAGGCCGGCGCGATCCCGGTGGTGCGTGCCGACACGCTGGAGCGCGCGGTTGCGCTCGCTTCGGAGTCGGCGACGCCGGGCGAGACGGTGCTGCTGGCGCCGGCCTGCTCAAGCTTCGATCAGTTTCGCGACTACGAGCAGCGAGGCGAGCGATTCAAGGACCTGGTGCGGGCTTTGCCCCTGGCGACTGCCCAGGCACCCGTCGAAACCTCTGACCTTGAAGCAACGCGGCAGGGAAGCTAGCCGGTGGCCAAACGCGTCGGCGTGGATAAGTGGATCTTCTGCATTACGCTGCTGCTGGTGGTGGCGGGGCTGCTGATGATTTTTTCTTCGTCAGCGGTGATGGCGAGCGCGAAGTTCAACTCGGCCTACTATTTTGTAAAGCGGCAGGCGATCTGGGCGGTGGCCGGGCTGCTGGCCATGTGGGCGCTGATGCACGTGGACTATCGCAAGCTGAACAACCCGACCGTGGTGTTTCCGGGGGTGGCGATCACAATCATCCTGCTGGTGGGCGCGTTCTTCGGGCATGACTCGCATGGCGCGCATCGCTGGATCAAGCTGGGACCGATGCAGTTTCAACCGTCGGAGCTGGCGAAGCCGGCGCTGGTACTGTTCCTGGCATGGTGGCTGCAGGACCGCATGAGCCGGATTGAAGAGGTCAAGCAGACGATCCTGCCGGCGGTGATCCCGTCGCTGCTGTTTGTGCTGTTGATCGTAAAGGAGCCCGACCTGGGCACCGCGATGGTGTGCGCTGCGGTGACGGCGCTGCTGCTGTACCTGGCGGGGATGAACTTCAAGTACCTGTGGTGGGCGGCGCTGGGATCACTGCCGTTTTTGTACGTGCTGCTGTTCCGGGTGAAGTTTCGCCGGGACCGGATTTTCGCGTTTCTGAATCCGGAAGCGGACCCGCTGGGTAAGGGGTTTCACATCATCCAGTCGCTGATCGCCGTGGGCACGGGCGGGTTCCACGGCGTGGGCTACATGGAGGGGCGGCAGAAGCTGTTCTACCTGCCTGAGCCGCACACCGATTACATCTTTGCGAATGTCGCGGAGGAGCTTGGACTGATCGGGGCGATCTGCATTCTGCTCCTGTTTGTGGGGTTCGGCTATCGCGGAATCCGCGCGGCGATCCTGTCGACGGACCCATTTGCGCGGTTCCTCGCGTTCGGGATTACGTCGACGGTGCTGATCCAGGCGTTCTTCAACATCAGCGTGGTGATCGCGCTGCTGCCGACCAAGGGCATCACATTGCCGTTTGTTTCTTACGGCGGAACGTCTCTGTTTATTACGCTTGCCTCGGTTGGGGTGCTGCTGAATATTACGCGGGAGATCGAGTGACGGCAGCGGGTGTTGCTGGAGTGGAGCAGGGACGGCCCATCCGGGTGTTGATCGCGGGCGGCGGCACGGGCGGGCATATCATCCCGGCGCTGGCGATTGCGACTGCGCTGGAGACGGGACCGGGTGGGGCGGAGCTGCTGTTCCTGGGAACCTCGCGGGGTCTTGAGTCGAGGCTGGTGCCGCAGGCGGGGTATCGCCTGGAGCTGATCGAGGTAGGGCAGTTAAAGGGCGTGAGCCTCGCAACCCGGGCGCGGACGCTGCTGGACTTGCCGCGTGCCGTGCTGCGGGCGCGGGCGCTGCTGCGGAGTTTCAAGCCGGATGTTGTGGTCGGCGTGGGCGGGTATGCTTCAGGCCCGGCGATGGCCGCGGCCGTGTTGGGCGGGGTGCCCACGCTGGCGTTCGAGCCAAATGCGGCTCCCGGGCTGGCGAACCGGCTGGTGGGTAAGCGGGTGTCCGCGGCTGCGGTGAATTTTGCGCCGGCGGCACGCTTCTTTCGCAATGCGCGGGTGACGGGGATCCCGGTGCGGGGGGCGTTCTTCTCGCTGCCGACGCGGGATGCCAATGCGGACCAGGCGCCGGAGCTGCTGGTGTTTGGCGGCAGCCAGGGGGCGCGGGCGCTGAACCGGGTGATGCCCGAGGTGCTGGTGCGCCTGCTGGCCGCCGTGCCAGGGCTGCGGGTGCTGCACCAGGCAGGGGCGCGTGCTGCGGAGGAAACCCGGCGGGCTTTTGCCGCAACCGGGGCTGACCCGGGGCGGTGGCAGGTCAGCGCGTTTGTGGACGACATGCCGGCCCGGTTCGGTGCGGCTGACCTGGTGCTGGCCCGCTCGGGGGCGAGCACGGTGGCGGAGCTGTGCGCGGCAGGGAAGCCATCGCTGCTGGTGCCGTTTCCGCTGGCCGCGGACGATCACCAGAGGCGCAATGCCGAGGAGCTGGCGGCACGCGGGGCCGCGGTAGTGGTGCTCGAGCCGGAGCTGACGGCGGACCGGTTGCTGCAGGAGCTGGTGGGGCTGCTGGGCGACGAGCCGCGCCTTGCACGCATGGCCGGCGCGGCGCGCGCGTTAGCGCGGCCGCATGCGGCGGAGGAGATTGCGACCATGGTGCGGGAGCTGCGCCGGAAGTAGAGCGGCCAGGCATCTTGCAACGCGGGCGTGCTCACCCTGCGTGGTCTCGCGGAGGGTGAGCAGAAACGATTGAAGAGATAGCAGGCGGGCAGCTCGCTGTCACTGAAGAGCAGCGAACAAAACAAAGAGCGGAGTCCCATGCGGGCTCCGCTCTTGTTGTTGGTACTGCCGCCCCGGGTTTGGGGTAGCTGCAGGTTCGGCCTGCTTTAGCGGTGTCCGCCGCCACCACCGCCGCCATGGAAGCCGCCACCGCCACCGCCGGCGTGAGCACCGGAGAAGCCGCCGCCAGCGCCGCCGCCATGGAAGCCACCACCGCCGCCCGCGAAGCCGCCGGAGCGCGCGCCGGAGTAGCCACCACCAGCGAAACCGCCGGAGCGAGCGCCCGCGTAGCCGCCGCCTGCGAAGTTGCCGCCACGGGCTACGCCGCCCGTGTAGCCGCCCCCACGATAGCCATTGCCGCCGGCATAGCCACCGCGGTAACCGCCGCCGCCGTATCCACCGCGACCGTAGCCGCCGTATCCACCACGGCCGTAGCCACCGTAGCCGCCGCGGCCATAACCAAAGCCGCCGTAACCGTAGCCGATGCGGCCATAGCCGTAGCCCCAGCCGCGTCCGTAAAAGCCGTGGTACCAGGGGCCCGCGCCGATGAAGACGCCGCCCAGGAACCAGTCAGCGCCGTAATAGCCGTAGGGCGCGCAGGAGTAGGGGTAGTAGCTGTAGTAGCCGTAGGAGCAGGCCGGCGCCACATCGGCATAACCGTAGCCGTACCCGGGGTAGTCCACTGCAGGGCCGATGCCAATGCCCACCGCAACCTGTGCTTCTGCGGCACGCGGCGTTGCCAGGAAGGGAGTAGCCAGCAGAGCAGAAAGTGCGAGAGCGCGAACGATGTTCTTCATGATTTGATTTCTCCTCATCCCGCGCTGAGCCACGTGCTTCTCGCGGCGGGTATGACCGCTTGGCCGGCGTTGCTGCGTTCGGCCGGACTGTCTGTGGAAACACGCATCATTGGCAGTAGTTGCGCGGGCAGACACTTGTTTTCCAACCCAGACCTACGATTGGATGCGCGTTGCGCCCGGGGTGCGGCGGAAGGGGCATGCTGCGTGGTGACCAATGCACGGGCGTAGTCCAGGCAACCCCCTCGGCCTCGTCTGCACTCCCGAAGAACGGCTTGTGGGCGCCAGAGGCCTCGGGGAGAAGGCGCGCGCCGGAACTGGCGCCAGCGCCCTGCGATAGTCTGCTAGCACAGCATGTTTGCCAAGGCACAGCGCGTTCACTTTATCGGCATCGGCGGGATCGGCATGAGCGGTATTGCCGAGATCCTGCTTACCCTGGGGTACTCAGTCTCCGGTTCTGACCAGCGGCACAGCTCCGTCACCGAGCGCCTGCAGCGACTGGGCGCGAGCGTGTTCCTGGGGCATGCGGCCGCCAACGTGGTGGGCGCGGGCGTCGTGGTTGCGAGCTCAGCGATCGATCCCGCCAACCCGGAGGTCGTCGAGTCGCGCCGGAGAAAGATCCCGGTGATCCAGCGGGCCGAGATGCTGGCGGAGCTGATGCGCCTGAAGTACGGCATCGCCGTGGCTGGCATGCACGGCAAGACGACTACCACGTCGATGATTGCCAGCGTGCTGGGCGCCGGTGGGCTCGACCCGACGCTGGTGGTGGGCGGACGGGTCGATGCGCTGGACTCGAATGCGCGCCTGGGCAAATCGCAGTACCTGGTGGCGGAGGCGGATGAGAGCGACCGGTCGTTCCTGAAGCTTTCGCCGATCCTGGCAGTCGTGACCAACCTGGACCGTGAGCACATGGACTGCTACCGGGACATGGCCGACGTGGAAGCGGCGTTTGTGGAGTTCATGGACCGGGTGCCGTTCTATGGCGCCGTGGTGGCCTGCTGTGACAATGCCGCGCTGAACGCGCTGCTGCCGCGGGTGCGACGGCGCGTGTTTACCTACGGCACCAGCCCGCATGCCGACTACGTGGTGCGCTCACTCCCAACGACCAGCGGACTGGCGCCGCAGGCGACCGAACACGAGGGTGCGGACGGCATGCCGGTGCGCTCGCGGTTCGAGATTGTGGCCGATGGCACGGTGCTTGGTCCATTCGACCTCCTGGTGCCGGGCGCGCACAACGTCCTGAATGCGACGGCAGCCATTGCGATTGCGCATCAGCTCGAGGTGCAGCCTGCGGAGATGATTGCGGGGCTGCGGCAGTTTCGCGGGGTCGACCGGCGCTTTCAGAACAAGGGCTGCGTGCGCGGCGTCACCGTGGTCGATGACTACGGGCACCATCCGACCGAGATTGTGGCGACGCTGCGGGCGGCGGAGCAGTGCGGGTTTGGGCAGGTGCACGTGATCTTTCAGCCGCACCGGTACACGCGCACGCGCGACCTGATGCCGGAGTTCGCCGGGGCGTTCCAGGGCGCGGCTACGGTGCAGGTGCTGGAGATCTACCCGGCGAGCGAGCAGCCGATCGCCGGGATCACCGCCGAGGCACTGGTGGCCGCGGCGGCGCAGACCGGCATGCGGTATGCCGGGAGCGCGATCGAAGCGGTCGAGCGGGCTATCATGGCTGCCGAGGACGGGGATGTGATCCTGACGCTGGGCGCGGGGAGCGTGTCGCAGATTGCGCCGCTGGTGCTTGAAGCCTTGAAGGCAGGAGTGCCCGCAGGCCGATAGCCCGCCGGGCGTTTGTTTCCCGATCGAAACGTGTCGCTGGGTTTGCGCTGGAGAGATGCTGTGCAGGAAGAGACGGGCTCCACAAGCGGCACCATGCTCGGTGATTTCTCCGGGGCGACTGCCAGGAGTTGGGATCGGGTCGATGGCATTGACCTGTTGCGTGGGCTATCTATCTTCTTCGTCCTGATGAACCACGTGAACATGCGCCTGCTGGGAGCCCGGGTGCCGTATACCCATGGGCTGCCGACGCAGCTCACCGACACACTGGTGTGGAATGGCCAGTTTGCGGTGCAAATGTTTTTCGTGATTTCGGGATACCTGATCACGTCGACAAGCATGCGGCGGTGGAAGGGACCGGAGACGCTCGAGGTCCGAGCCTTTTACCTGCTGCGCTTTGCACGGATCGCCCCGCTGATGATCCTGGTGTTGCTGCTGCTGAGTGTGCTGCACCTGGTGCATGTACCGGGGTACGTCGTTTCGCCAAAAACGGGCGGACTGCCACGGGCGCTTCTCGCGGCAGCCACGTTGCACATCGGGTACCTGGAAGCGACGCGGGGCTACCTTCCGGGGAACTGGGACATCCTCTGGTCGCTTTCCGTTGAAGAGATGTTTTACCTGTTTTTCCCCGTGGTGGCCCGCGTATTGCGCAGGCAGTGGCTGCTGGTGCCGCTGCTGATCTGCTTTGTGGTTGCCGGGCCGTTTGCACGGATGAAGGGGTTTAACCCGAACCCGGTCTGGCGCGAGTACTCGTACCTGGGCGGCATGGACGGGATCGCCCTTGGGTGCCTCACCGCCATGTTCCTTGCGAACAAGCACCTCTCGCGCCCGTGGATCTATGTTTGCGGGGCAATCGGGGCGGCCGTGCTGGTCTTCAACCTGGGGTTTTCGGTCGAGGCCTTGAAGCTGGGCCTGGGCCGCAGCGGGTTGGACTTCACGATGCTGGGCGGCGGGGTCGCGCTCGTGATCGCCGCTGCGACGCAGTCGGGATGGCGAGCCCCACGCGTACTCGCGCCCCTGTTGCTTGTTGGACAGCGAAGCTACGAGATCTACCTGACGCACATGTTTGCCGTGGTGGCCTTGTTTGCGGTGTTCGTTGCGGTGGGCAAGCCGATGGCGGGTGTCCCCGTGTTGTTCGTCGCGGTGCTGGTGACGGCGGCCGTGCTTGGATGGGGCGTGGCCATTCTGTATGCAGAACCCATGAACCGGGCGATCCGGCGGCGCAGTGCTCTGGACAAGGCATCGCTGGCGGCTGCTGTGCCTGCAGTGGATTGACGAGGCGTCGCGGCACGTGACAGCGCGCTGCGTTACCGATATGGATCATTGCCGAGGAATTCGCCCGGGAACCGGGCGGTGGAGCGATTGTGGCGGGCTATAGTCAGGGTGGCGATTCTCCACGACCTGGCTCGGGCGTGGCAAAACTGAACCAAGATGGATGGACCAGCCGGCAGCGTGCGGCGGTCGCCGAGGACGAGGATGACTCGTTCCTGCGCCCGGACGTGCCTGCGGCACCTGGCAGCCGCCGGCGCAAGCCGGCACGGCGCGGGGCCGATGGCGAGCTGGTGCCCAACTATGACCCCGCGCTCGACCGCGACACAGCGGACGATCGCGGGGCTGCGCCTTTCCTGCGCGGCAGCCGTCGGGTCGGCCCCAACGGCCAGCGGGATGCCAGTGGCCGGCAGCGGCGCAAGGGCGCGTGGTGGCGCCTGCTGCTGCAGACCCGTGTGGGCCGCGTCCTTGTGGCACTGGCAGTGCTGGTGGTGCTCGGCTGCTTCGCTGCCGCAGCCTGGGAGGTGCATTCATTTCTCGCCCATGACGCGCATTTCCGCATCGACTCCTCGGCCGCCATCGAGGCCACGGGCAACACCGAACTAAGTCGCACCGAGCTGGTGAATGCTTTCGGGTCCGACATTGGCCGCAACATCTTCTTCGTTCCGCTGGCAAAGCGCGAGGCAGCGCTGGAAGCAGAGCCATGGGTCAGGCATGCCACCGTAATGCGCCTGCTGCCGCATACCTTGCGGGTCGAGATTCAGGAGCGGGTGCCGGTTGCCTTTGTGCGCGTGGGCCGGCAGATCGGACTGGTGGATGCCGAGGGCGTGCTGCTGAGCATGGCCCCGGCGACCCTGGCGGCCCGGCATTACTCGTTCCCGGTAGTGACGGGACTGGATGCGAACGGACCGCTGGCCGCGAGGGCGGAGCGGATGCAGTTGTTTGCGCGCTTCTCGGCTGCGCTGGATGCAGGGCCGACCAAGGTGACGCCGCTGCTGAGCGAGGTCGACCTGAGCGACCTGGATGACGTGCGTGCCGTGGTGCCGGCGCAGGGTACGGATATCCTGCTGCACTTCGGCAATGGCGACTTCCTGGAGCGGTACCACTCGTATCAGCAACACCTGGCCGAGTGGCGCCAGCAGTATCCCAACCTGAGCGCCGTGGACCTGCGCTACGACAAGCAGGTGGTGCTGAAGATGGCTGATGCCGCGCAGGCGGATGAGGCCGCGGAGCAGAAGGCGGCCGCGGCGCAGGCTGTGGCTGCATCGAACCCAGGGTCAGGTGAAGCGGCAGGCAACAGCGGGCATAGCGGTGCCAGGGCAGGCAGTTCCCACGGGTCGCATGACCCGCATGCTGTGGTCAGCCATCCGGCAGCCCATGCGGCACAACACCCCGGCAAACACCCGGCCTGGTACTCGGAACGTCGCGGGCCGCACCATTCGGTGCAGTGGGTGCCGCACTACGTAGATCACGCAGGAAGGGCACATGCCGGGAGGTCGCAATGACGCCGAAAGGTGAGCCGGTGCTGGCGGTTCTGGATGTGGGCAGCCACAAGACACGGATGCTGGTGGCGGAGCTGCACGAAGGCTCGCTGCGGTATCGCGGGCACGGGGTGGCGGCAAGCGCGGGCATTCGCCGGGGCGTGATTGCGGACCTGAAGCCGGCGACCGAGTCGATCAACCAGGCGTCGGTGCTGGCGGAGGCGTCCTCGCAGGCCGTGATCGAGCAGTGCGTGGCCGGGATTGGCGGCAACCATGTGCGCGGGGTGAACTCGCAGGGCGGCATCGCGCTGGGCTCGAAGATGCGCGAGATTACGCGGGAGGATGTGCGGGCGGCCGCCGACCGGGCCCGGGCGATCTCGCTGCCGAGCGATCGCGAGATCCTGCACCTGCTGCCGCGGCATTTTCTGCTGGACGAGGTGCCGGGGATCCATGACCCGGTGGGCATGGTGGGGCACCAGCTGGAAGTTTCGCTGCATTTGGCGACCTGCTCGGCCAGCGCGCACCAGAGCCTGGTGACCTGCTGCAACAAGGCGGGGCTGGCAGCAACGGAGACGGTGTACGAGGCGCTAGCGGCGGCGGAAAGCTCGCTTTCCCCGGATGAGCGCGAGCTGGGCTGCTGCCTGATCGATATCGGCGCGGGATCGACGGAGCTGATCGTCTACTTTGAAGGCGCGGTGGTGTACACGGCGGCGATCCCGATCGGGGGCAGCCACTTTACCAACGACTTGGCGGTAGGCCAGCACCTGGGTCTGCCCGAGGCGGAGTACCTGAAATGCGAGTACGGCCACGCGGTTGTGACCTCGGTCTCGCAGACTAGCGAGATCGAGTGGCAGCCGGAAGACCAGGGCGTGATGCCGCGGGGATCGATCCGGCAGAGAGCGCTGGCGGAAATTCTTGAGCCGCGGGCGCGGGAACTGTTCACGCTGATTCGCGATTCGCTGCGGAATGGCGCGGTGCTGGAAGCACTGGGCGCGGGGTGCGTGCTGGTTGGTGGCGGCGCGAAGCTGGCCGGCCTGCTGGATACCGCGGAAAGCATTCTGCGGGTGCCGGCGCGCATCGGTACGCCGGTGCCGCTGTCCAGGATGCCGGCCGAACTGCAGCAGCCGGAGTACGCGACACTGGTAGGACTGATGCTGTATGCGCATCGCACCAGCACGATTCGCGCGGAGCAGGAAGGGTCGCTGCGGGCCAAGCTGCGGTCGATGTTTGCGGGAAGTATCTAGGATTCTGGCCAGGAACGTTCTGGCCCGATGCGGGTTTCAGTTTGTGCAGGCCGAGCGGCGGTGCGCTGGCAGGCGGTTAGAAGTAGGGCGAGATGGAAGTAAAAGGTGAGGGTGCGATGAGCGAAGCAGAAGAGATGCGGATCCAGTATCACGACGAGATCCCACGTGGGGCGAAGATCAAGGTGATCGGCGTGGGCGGCGGCGGTGGCAACGCGGTAAACCGCATGATCGCGGCACGGGTTGAGGGCGTGGAGTTTATCGTCGCCAACACCGATGTGCAGGCGCTGCAGCTCTCTTCGGCGTCGGTGAAGCTGCAGCTCGGGGTGAAGCTGACGAGCGGGCTTGGCGCCGGTGCGAACCCCGATGTGGGCCGGCGGGCGGCGCTGGAAGACTCGGAAAAGATTATTGAAGCGCTGGAAGGCGCGGACATGGTGTTTGTGACGGCGGGCATGGGCGGCGGCACCGGCACGGGTGCGGCACCGGTGATTGCCTCGCTGGCCAGTGAGATGGGGGCGCTGACCGTCGCGGTCGTAACGCGGCCCTTCGGCTTCGAGGGCAAGCGCCGCATGGCGCAGGCCGAGCGCGGCATGCAGGAGCTGCTGGACTCCGTGGACACGATGATCGTGATTCCCAATGAGAAGCTGCTCGCTGTGGCGCAGGACGCCGGGTTCTTCGAGTCGTTCCGCGTGGCGGACGACGTGCTGCGGCAGGGGGTGCAGGGCATCTCGGACATCATCACGATCCCGGGCATCATCAACCGCGACTTCGCCGACGTGAAGACCACGATGGCGGGCATGGGCTACGCGGTGATGGGCACGGCGCAGCGTTCGGGCGACAACCGGGCGATTGCCGCCGCGCAGGCCGCGATGGCCTCGCCCCTGCTCGAGGACGGCGCTATCGACGGGGCACGCGGCATCCTGATCAACATTTCGGGTTCGTCGTCGCTGAAGCTGAGCGAGGTCAATGCGGCCTCGACGCTGATCCAGAGCGCGGCGCATGAGGATGCCAACATTATCTTCGGCGCGGTGCTGGATGAAACCATGGGCGACGACGTCAAGATCACTGTGATTGCTACCGGCTTTCGCCAGGGCCAGCCAAGTCCGCAGGAGCGGGCGGCGGTAGCCGCCCAGCCCAGCCTTGCAAAGGCAGCAGCCAAGCCGAGCGCGCCGGCCGAGAAGCCGCGGTTCGCCAGCGAGCTTGAAGACGAGCCGACGCCTTCGCAGCGGCTCCCACGGCGTGAGAGTGCCCTGGTGCAGGCCGCGCCCACGGCGCAGGAACTCGCGGAGCAGGAGATCTTTCTGCCGCGTGACTTCGCACGGGAAAACACCGGCGCTGCCGCCCGGCCGGCTCCCGAGCCGGTGGACTCGTTCTTTACCGATGACTTCCGCGAGGAGCGTCCGGCGGAAAATCGACCGCGTGGCGCGTGGGAAAGCGAGGCGAGCGATCGCGCGGAGCATAGCTGGGAGCAGCAGCCGCAGCAGCTTTCCATGGCCGAAAGCCAGCAGTCGGAAGAGGATGACCTGGAGATCCCGGCGTATTTGCGGCGCGGAGGTAACTAGCAGGGCGACTTTTGGCAGATTTGAGCCAAAGCTTTGCTAGAGTGATTGCACCGAATGCATAAACCACCGCTTGAATGGCGATTTGCATTCAAGTATCGCCATTCGCGGACACCCGGGCGAGGCAGCCTGGTAAAGCTCTGCATGACAAGTACATGAATGACTTGAACTTTCAGCGGTGGGGCTTGCTCCGCAGCAGACTCGAGAGCTTTTGCATGAGACGTATTCTGCCCTTATTTGCAGTACTGGCTTTGCTGTTTCTGCCGTTGAGCAGTTTCGCGACCGCAAGCACGCGCAGGCACCATGCCCGGGCCACGGCGCGCGTCCAGGAAAGTCCGCGTGCCCGACGCCACCTGGCCTCGCTCCAGAGCAGCCATCGCGTAGTTGCGGCAGGTAGACGGCACGGACGCGCCGTGGCGGTAGCTTCCACCACGCGGCTGGTGCGGGGGCGCAATGGTCGCATGCGCCGGGTCGCGGTCCGCCGCCATGTTTACGGCGAGCGGTTCACCGCGGACTCATTCACCAACGAAAACGTAGGCCAGAACGACATCACCACGGGCGAAGACCCGGTGGTGCGCCAGGCCGCCATCGACGCGCTGGGCAACATGTACGGCACGGTGGTCGCGATCAACCCCGACAATGGCCGCATCCTGGCCATGGTGAACCAGAAGCTGGCATTGTCCAGCGGTGCTGAGCCCTGCTCGACCATCAAGGTTTCGGTCGCGCTGGCTGCCCTGTCCGAGGGCATCATCACCAAGGACACGCCGGTTAACCTGGGTGGGCACTACTCGCTGGACCTGACCACGGCGCTGGCCAAGTCGGTCAACCCGTACTTTGAAGTGCTGGGCCGCCGGCTTGGCTTCGAGCGGGTGCGGCACTACGCCAACCAGTTCGGGCTGGGCGAGCTTGCCGGCTACAACATCCCCAACGAGCAGCTCGGCGTGTACCCTTCGCAGCCGCTGCCTGACTCCAAGGGTGGCGTCGGCCGCATGTGCTCCTTCGGTGAGGGCGTTTCGATGACGCCGCTGCAGCTGGGTGCGCTGGTTTCGGCCATCGCCAACGGGGGCACGCTGTACTACCTGCAGCACCCGACCACCGCGCAGGCGATCGCCACCTACCAGCCCCGCATCAAGCGGACGCTCAACATCAAGAACCTGATTCCCGAAATTGAACCCGGCATGGCAGGCGCAGTCGGCTGGGGCACGGCGCGTTCGCTGCGTGCCTCGTTCAACCAGTTCCCGGTGATGGGCAAGACGGGCACGTGCTCCAACGACGGCACCCGGTTCGGCTGGTTTGCCAGCTTTGCCGATACGCAGCAGTACGGGCGCATCGTCACGGTGATCTTCCTGGAAGGCGGCCGCGCTACATTTGGACCCAAGGCGGCAGAGCTGACCGGGCTGTTCTACAAGAACATGTGGGATCACAGCTACTTCGCCTCGCGGGAAGCCACCGTGGCGCTGCCGGGGAACTCTTCCCGGTAAGAGCCAAGCCGCCTGCGCGGCTGGCGGTCCCTTCGGGACATGTACTTTCTAGAAACAGAAGCCCTGAGACACCCCGGCAAGATCGATCCGGGTGTTCCAGGGCTTCTGCTTTTCTGGTGTACCCGCCACGAAGTGGCCGCCTCCCGCGCAGGGGGTCCTGGGTTTCGTTTCTGCATCTGTGTTGAGTGAGGAACCGGATGAAGATCTTGACGGCGGAAGAGATGCGCGCGTGCGACCGCGCGACGGCGGAGCAGTACGGGGTGAGCCTGACGCGGCTGATGGTGCATGCAGGCGAGGCGGTGGCGCGCTTCGTCGCGGCGGAGTTTCCGGAGGCACGCAACATCGTGGTGCTGTGCGGCAAGGGCAATAACGGCGGCGACGGGCTGATGGCGTCGGCGGCCCTGGCGGAAGCGGGGCTGAAGCCGCATGTGCTGCTGCTTGGTCGCAAGGAAGAGTTGAAGGGTGATCCTGAGGCCATGTTCGATCGCTCGCAGCCGCTGGTGCCGGTCACCGAGATCCCGACGGAGGCGGAGCTGCATACCGAGGCGGTGGCGAGGCTGTTTGCCGGAGCGGACCTGATCCTTGACGCGATGGTGGGGACGGGGTTCAAGCCGCCCATGCGCGGGGTGCTCTCGGCGGTGCGCGACCTGGTAAACCCGATGCTGCCGACGCCGATCGTGGCGGTGGACCTGCCGTCGGGCTGGGATGCGGACTCGCTGGCGTACGAGGAGCAGGGCGTGGTGCGGGCGGACGCGGTGGTCACGTTTACGGCGCCCAAGCTGGCGCATGCGTTCGGCAACCTTACGGGCTCGGCCACCCGGCCGATTGTGATCGCCAACATCGGATCGCCGGACGAAGCGATTGTGTCCGGGCAGCAGCTGCGCTGG
Organism: Acidipila sp. EB88; assembly: GCF_003858395.1. Classification (GTDB taxonomy): domain Bacteria; phylum Acidobacteriota; class Terriglobia; order Terriglobales; family Acidobacteriaceae; genus EB88. The sequence goes on from NZ_QWEV01000005.1 coordinate 2,687,544, forward strand.
ACGGGCTCGGCCAAGTGGATTACCGAAAGGCCGCGCAAGGCAGACGACAACAAGGGCAGGCATGGGCACGTGGTGCTGTTTGCCGGGAGCCACGGCAAGGCGGGCGCGCCCTCGATGGCCTCGCTGGCCGGGCTGCGAGCAGGGGCGGGGCTGGTGACGGCGGCGGTGCCTGCGTCTGTTCTGAACACGGTGGCGCTGGTGGCCCCGGAGCTGATGACCGAGCCATTACCCGAAGATGCGCAGGCGCAGCTCGACACCAGCTTTTTCAACGCGCCGGGGCAGGACGCGCTTGCCGCGTTGCTGAAGAAGAAGTCGGTGATTGCAGTCGGCCCCGGGCTGGGGGAGAGCGAGCAGGCAGCAGGGCTGGTGTGGGCCTTGGTGGAGCGAGCCGAGGTGCCGCTGGTGTTGGACGCGGATGCGTTGAACCTGGTGGCGAAGGATATGCCGCGGTTCCGCGAACGCGCTAACCGGGATGGGCAACGTGTGGTGATGACGCCGCACCCAGGCGAAATGGCGCGGCTGGCGGGGATGTCGATTGCCGAGGTGCAGAAGGATCGCATCGGGCTGGCGCGGAGGTTTGCGATGGAGTATGGCGTGACGCTGGTGTTGAAAGGCTGGCGCACGCTGGTGGCGCACCCCGACGGCATGGTCGCGGTAAACACGACCGGCAACCCGGGGCTGGCCAAGGGCGGGTCGGGCGACATGCTCACCGGGATCGTGGCGGCGTTTGTCGCGCAGTATCCGGACAAGCTGGAGCTGGCGGTGGAAGCAGCGGTGTTTATGCACGGGCTGGCGGCGGACATCGCGGTACGTGCGCAGGATGAACATACTCTGCTGGTCACGGATGTATTGCAAAACCTGTGGAAGGCATTTCGTTACCGGACTGAAGCAAAAGGCGGGTATGTTTGGTGGGAGGGCCTACCTAAATGACGGAAGAGCTGGCGACGCGCACGATGGAGTTCCACACGGAGAATGCAGCGGAAACGATCCGCGCCGGGGCGGAGCTGCTGAAGACGCTGCAGCCGCCCGTGCTGATGATCCTGACCGGCACGCTGGGCGCCGGCAAGACCACGCTGGTGAAAGGCATTGCCGATGCGCTGGGCGCGGCTGAGCCGGACGAGGTGACGAGCCCGACGTTTACGCTGATGCACGAGTACGAAGGCTCGCTCAACGGCAAGCCCGTCTCGCTGTATCACCTCGACCTGTACCGCCTCGAAAGCGAGCGGCAGGTGGAGCAGCTCGGCATTGACGAGCTGCTGGAGGATGACGCGATTGTGCTGGTGGAGTGGGGCGAGAAGTTCGCTTCAATCCAGCGTCGCGCGGCCGGGGAGATCGTGATGGAGTCGGAAGGTGGCGATGGGCGCAAGATCAGCGTCAAGCTTCGCCAGGAACTGCAGCAGTCGGCTTAGGCGCGAGAAGCCGCGGCGAGCGGCCTGAACGGCACCACCCGCGACCGCCATGATGCAGTGCGGGCTGAAAAGCCAAAAAGAAACGCGGCAACCTCGTGGGGAATACACCTTCCCTGAAGGTTGCCGCGTTTCTTTGCTGCATAGTCAAAGCTCTGTACTTACGAAGTCACGTTGCCGCTGTTGTCCGTAGACCAGACCTGTTCCTGGAACGCGATGAAGATGGCGGTCCACTGCGAGGCGCCGGCCGGGGCATTGGGCATGGAGAAAACCAGCAGTCCGTCCTGCCAGATGCCGTTGTCGCTGGCGTGGTCATTGGCGGGATTGCCCTGGTTCATGTGGATATCGTGGATGCCATTGCCCGAGGTGTAGAGCGCGCCGAAGGCGTAGATGGTGCCGTCTTTGTCCGCGATGGCCTGGTTCAGGTACTGGATCACCGCGTTCTGCAGGTTCTGCGCGGCGGTTTTGCCTGGCAGCGGCAGGTCCGTCATGGCGGCGCGGGTGATCAGCGGCTGGTTTGCGGGTGTGCGGCTGCGCAGGTAGTCGATGGCCGGGTTAGCGTCCTTGCCGGCGAGGCTGGTTGCGCCCATCGGCAGGGCAGCCAAGGCAGCCGCGTCCGGTGGGGTCCAGTCTTCATCGAGCGCGTAGAGCACCTCGGCGCTGGAGCCAGAGCCGGTGTCGGACTCCACGTTGACCGCTATCTGCCAGCTCACGCTGCCGGCAGAGAGCTCGATGAGGTAGTGGGGGCGCGAGTCTTTCGAAATGGAGCCGGAGAGAGGTGTGCCCTTGAGCACGCTGTACTGGTTGATCGGCATGCGCTGTACTCTATCGCCCTCGTGTTAGAGCCCCATGACGTTGTAGCCGCAGTCGACGTAGGTGACCTCGCCGGTGACGCCGGTGGAGAGATCGGACGCGAGGTACACGGCTGCACCTGCGACCTCGGCCTGCTCGACGTTGCGGCCCAGCGGTGAGCGGTCGGCATGGCCCTTGAGCATGATGGAGAGGTCGCCGATGCCGCGTGCAGCCAGGGTCTTGATGGGGCCGGCGGAGATGGCGTTGACGCGGATTTTGCGCGCGCCGAGCGATGCAGCGAGATAGCGCACGGTGGACTCGAGCGCAGCCTTGGCGACGCCCATGACGTTGTAGTTGGGGAAGACTTTTTCCGAGCCGTAGTAGGAGAGCGTCATGATGGAGCCGCCCTCGGACATGAGCGGTGCGGCGGCACGGGCCAGCGCGATCAGCGAGTACACGCTGACGTCGTGCGCGATGCGGAAGCCTTCGCGCGTGGTCTCCAGGAAGTCGTTGTGGATCTCGTGCGCGGGCGCAAAGGCGATCGAGTGGACCAGGGTGTGGATCGTGCCGTAACGCTGCTTGAGTGCGGCGAAGGAGCGCTCGATCTCTTCGTCGCTCGATACATCGCACTGGAAGGTGCTGGCGTTTTCGAGACCCTGGATCAGTGCGTCGGCTTCGCCCTTGAGTCGTTCGCTCTGGTAGCCGATGGCGAGGGTACAGCCGGCTTCGGCGAGCTTCTGGGCGATGGCATAGGCGATCGATCGCTTGTTGGCGACGCCGAAGACGACCGCGACGCGGCCCTGCAGGTTAAGCATGAACTTGGATCCTTTCGACCCGCCGGCGTGCAGCGGGGCAACGAAAGGATAGCAGCCCCGGGAAATTCACTGCTGGCTGGTGGACCGCCTGCGCGGCTGGCGGCCACTTCGTGGCACGTGTACCCGGGGCGAATGCGCGGGCTGGAGTGGGCCTTCCGTTGGGCGGCGGCTGGGTTGAAAGCCAATCGTTAAAGCAGAACGGCTCCCGTTCAGCCGCCCAGGTCGATCAGGGTGACGGCTTCGATGGGTTCATCCAGGAAGCGGCTGCCTAATGCTTTGAAGCGTTCGGCGCCATCCGTCGCGAAGAAGCGGATCGGGGGCTTCGCGAGCGTGCCGGTGGAAACAGGTTCGCGGTCCGCAACGAGCCCAAGTGCGCGGGTGACGGCTTCCGCAGTGACGGCGGCCGAGTCGATCACCGCCATACCGCGCGGCACCAGGGCTTCGATTTCTGAGCGCAGCAGTGGGTAGTGGGTGCAGCCGAGCACGAGCGCGTCCGGGTGGAGCGCGTCGCCCCGGGCTGCCGCGGTGGACTGCGCGAGGTAAATGCGCAGCACGTCGCGGGTCACGGGGTGGGCAACCCAGCCTTCTTCGACCAGGGGCACGAGCAGCGGGCAGGCCATCTCGCTGGCCCGGAGACCGCGCTCCGCGCAGGCGGCAGAGTAGGCGAGGCTTGCCACGGTCGCGGCGGTCGCCAGGATTGACACGTCGCCCGAGCGGGAGGCTGCGAGGGCTGCATCGGCGCCCGTCTCGATCACGCCCAGCACGGGCACAGGGCTGGCGGCACGGATCTCGGGAAGAGCCAGCGCGGACGCGGTGTTGCAGGCGATGACCAGGTATTCGGCGCCCTGCTCGAGCAGGAAGCGAACACTTTCCACGGCGTAGCGGGCGATGGTCGCCTGGGACTTGGAACCGTAGGGCAGCCGGGCCGTGTCGCCGAGGTAAAGGTAGTGGGCGTGCGGCAGGCGCGCACGCAGCGCGCGCAGTACGGTGAGTCCACCGACGCCGGAGTCGAAGACGCCAATGCGGAGGGTGCTGCCGGGCGCGGTCATGGCTGGCTCCCGCGTGTGGTGAAGGCCTCACCGGGGGTGAGCTGCGCCCCGCCGGCGAGATAGGTGTGGAGCAGGTCTGCGTGGCCGGCCAGGGTGGGGCGCGGCTGGCCATCGACGAGGAAGCGCACCTCGGCAACATCGGGCAGGTTGGCGTGCAGGGTCGCAATCATGGAGAGCAAGGTCAGGGTCTCGGGCTCGATCCCGGAGGGATGGGTGTGGACGAAGGTGGGCGCGAGGTCGACGACCGCGAGCAAGGGCCGGCGGCCGCCGGCGCCCGCGGCAGAACCCGCCCCGGTGCCAGGCAGTGGGGTGAGGTAGACCTCGTCTACGGCGTCTACGCCGGGCGCCGCGGGCGGCAGCGGGTGTAGCGAGCCGGTGGCCGTGTACTCGGAGAGGAGCTTGGACAGCACGACGCGCGCGCGGGTGTTGGGGTCTTCGGGGAGCGGAAAAGACAGCGGCCGCTCGGCCAGAGCGCCCGAGTCGTCGCTCGCGAGATACAGCAGCAGCGACGCCGGTCCGGAGCCGGCGGTCGCGGTCGCGAGCGGGATCGGCAGCGCCCGGGAGGCGAAGTGCGCATCGGCCCGTTCACGATACCGGACCAGGAAGATGCACATGGCGAGCACCGCGGCCAGCAGCGTCCAGAACAGCGTGCGCTCGCCCCGCGAGATGAACGAGGGGCGTCTGGCCGTGGGTGCCGTCGCCGCGCCGGGTGCGCGGAACGAGCCTGCAGGCTGCGTAGGCATGGAGCGTGCGCGGGCGGTGCCCTGTGCGGCTGGAGGTTGCCCGGGAACGCTCGCTCCCGGATCGCGGGTCGCGATTGCATCAGAAGCAGCCGGCCGCCGGGTTCCCTGGGGCGCTCGCCACGCCGCGTCCGAAGACTGCCCAGGTGTGGAGGGCTTCGCGGGTGGAGTGGTGCTTTTTGCCCCCGGGGTTGGGGCCTGCGCCGTGCCCGGGCTTTTGCCTGGAGTTGCCGTCGGACCCGTTCCGCGGGGTGGGACGAACGATCCGGATGGGGACGGGCCGGGGAACTTGCCCGAGGGCGCGGGATTGCCGCTGCCCGGGACTCTGGGTGCGCGCGGGGCGGGTGGCCCGGATGGTGGCCGAGCCGGTGGCCGTGCCGTCGGCTGTGCCGGGGGCGCAGGCGTGCCGGGCTCCCCAGCAGGTGCCTGCCAGCTTCCGCGCCGGGGCGGCAGGCCGGCGCGATCGTCGCGTCCCGCGGGCGGTTTGCGTCCCGCGCCGGGCTCCGGACCATCCGGAGCCCGGCGATCGGGCGCTTCGTCAAAGGGCGGTTCGTTGCGGGGGCTCATTGCGCAGCCACCGAGGGGTGCTCGCCGGTCCACTGCAGCAGCGCGGCGGCAAGCGCGTCCACGATGCGGCCCTGGTAGGCGGCATCGTCGATCGCTGCGGGCCGGTTGCCGTGCGTGGTGGCGCGGAGCGGCGCGACTTCAACCGCGACCGCGGGGCACCGGAGAGCGTCAAGCGGCGCGAGCCGGACCCGGCCCAGCGTGAAGGGAAGCGCGGCTGCGCCGAGCGCGGCGCTGATGTCGGACGCGAGCTTGAGGCTGTCGGTAGCGAACGGCGCGCCGGCGGTGCTCCACGGCACCAGCCCCTGCGTCACGGGGGCCGCCTGCTCAAGCGAAGAAGTGTAGATGTGAACGCCGGAACCGCTGGCCGTGGCGTGCAGCACCACGCAGGCGGTGGGGCGCGCGTGGTTGGCCTCGCCTGCGCGGGCATCGGCAGAAGGGTTGGTGTCGGCTTCGCGGGTGGTAACGACGTGCATGCCCCGCGCGGTCAGCGCGGACCGGAGCCGAATAGACAGATCGAGCACGAGGTTCTTTTCGAGCAGCTGCGAGCTCAGCAGTGTGCCGGTCTCCGAGCCGCCGTGCGCCGCATCGAGCACGACCGTAGCAGCGGCCCCGGCCGGAGCCTGCGCCATGGCAGCGGATGCCGGCAGCACCGCGAGGCCGGCGAAGGCGAGCAGAGCGCGGTATCGGCGGGCACTTTGCGAATACACACTTGGAGCGCGCGCCTGCCTCGTTCCCCATCCTCGCTGTGCAGCATCAATGCATGGCTTGCCCGGCAAAGCTTCCTTCCTTTCCGCCCGGGCTCGACTCCGCCCGAGCCCGATGCGGAAGCTTCTGCGCTCCCGCCGACCCTACTGTGCGACCCTGTCCGCTCAGGCTTCGCGGCTGCCCGGCGAGCCGGCCGGCTGTTCATCGAGGGCGTAGATAGCCAGGCCGCTCAGCAGCTTGGGATAGAAGTCAGTGGACTTCTGCGGCATGACCTCGCCGGCAAAGCTGTTTTCCCGCAGCTGTTCAAGCGTTACCGGATTGACCAGGAACGCCAGTTCGGCGTCACCGCGAAGCACCGCGGCAACGGCATCGGCGGCCTCGCGCGCGTACTGCACGTACTCCCCGGCCTTGACTGCTTCGGGACTGATCCCGAGCAGCCCGTGCAGAATGGCGTCGTGCAGCACCACCAGGTCGAGCTGTCGCTTGCGCGCGGGTACCTGCGGCAGCGCTCGCTCGCGCGCTTCGGCATCAAGCGAGAGCATCAGAACCTGGTCGCGCAGAACGGCCAGTATTGTGGAGGTGTTAGGGCCGGCTGCTGCCGTGTGCTCTGCCAGCGCGGCGAACAGGGCGTCCGGCTGGCGCGGATCCACGGCGAGCAGCTCGACCCGGGTGCACAAAGCTTCCGCCGCCTGGAGGAATGCCTGCGGATCGAAGGAGCGGAGACCGCTCACGATGCGATGGGTCGGCAGGATGTGGAGGCCGACACTGTCCATGTTGTGAAAGCACATCAACACCGCGGCTTCCGGGTAGGCGGGCTCGGCGAGTGCGGCAAGCGCGGGATTGCCAAGGCTGGGGTGCTGGGCGGGCGCAGGGGTCCGGCTGTTGGCTGCGCGGCTCTCGCTGCCTGGTGTGCCGTGCTGTGCCTGGGCAGTCAAGGCTGTCGCCGGGGCCTGTTCCGCCGCGTACGCCAGCGCGGTTTCGTACCGGTGATGGCCGTCGGCGATGATGAGCTTCTTGTCGCCAAGGGCGCCCTGGACCATGTTGATGGTGGCCGGGTCGCTGATGCGCCAGACCCGGTGCAGTGTTCCGAACTCGTCGGTCAATTCGATCTCGGGCACGGCTGCCGGTTTGCCCGCGGCGGGGAAGACCAGGGACTCCACCGTGTGCGCGGGATCGGAGTAGAGCATGAAGATCTGCCCGAAGTGCGCGCGGGTGGCGCGCAGCAGGTTGAGCCGGTCGACGCGGGCGCGCGTGTGCGTCTGCTCATGGCGAAACACCACGCCCTCGCTGTAGGGCGACACGGCACCGAGCGCGATCAGTCCGCGTCGTTCGGCGGTTTCGCCCGTGCCGGGAACCTGGAAGCGCTGGGCATAGGCAAAGACGCAGGGTTCCGGCTCTTCGGCCAGGACGCCGGCCTCTCGCCAGTCGGCGAAGTCGCGGGCCGCGCGGGTGTACACATCGTTTACGCCAGTCTCGTCGAAAAGCTCGGGCAGCCCGAGGATGATGCGCACGAGGTTGTAGGGGCTGCGGCTGTAGTAACTCTGCTGCATCGACGGGGTGATCTTGTCATAAGGCTGCGTAACGCAGTCTTCCACGCGGACGAGCGAGGGGTTGTAGCGGAGGGCGCGGAAGGGAAAGATGCGAGCCATGCGGGGAGTCGTGTCCTTTGCGGTCGAAGGCTGAGCCGGCGGGTGAGCAGGCGCGGCGCGTTGCACGATTCTAGCGGGTCGCGTGCGGCCGGGGGCGGCGGGTCCATGGCGCAGATGTTCCTGGCAGGCTCTGAGAGAGTGGCCGGCAGTGCATGGCCGGTGGCTCATCGCGGCCTGGTCTCGCCCCGGGCGCTGCTCTCGGGCCTTTGCGGGATCGAGCAGCCGCAAGCAGATGCGGGAATGCTCTGGCGCCTGCCATGGGTTGCGCGGTAGAACAAAGCAAGGGACACACAGATGCAGAGAACGCCTCAAGTTGCGGGTTCCCGGAACAGAAAGCGGCCCACCCGGTCCGGGCTGCTGATTGCCCTGGTGGTGGTGGCGTACCTCGGGGTTTTTGCAGGCGGCCCCGTGTTGCTGGCGCAGAACCCCGCCCCGCTCGACCAGGTGCATGTGCCGCCGCCTCCTCCTCCCGGCGCGGCTCCGGGCGCCGCGCCCGGAAGCAAGGACGAAAAGCCGGTGCAGCAGCCCGCGCCGCTTGAGGGGGCCGCCGCGTTGAAGGCGCGCGCGAACGAGCGGATCCGGGTGGATGTGGACCTTACATTGATTCCCGTGACGGTGACAGATCCGATGAACCGTCTTGTGACCGGGCTCGAGAAGGAAAACTTCTTTATCTCGGAGAAGGGCACCGGCTCCGAACAGTACCAGACGATCAAGACCTTTTCGACCGAGGATGCACCGGTCTCGCTGGGGATCATCCTGGACCTGAGCGGCTCGATGACCAGCAAGTTCAACCGGTCGCGCCAGTCGATCCGCGCGTTCCTGAAAACAGCCAATCCGCAGGACGAGTTTTTCGTGGTGGCGTTCAATGACAGGCCGGAGCTGATCGAGGACTTCACCTCGTCGGTGGATGACGTGGATGCGCGGCTGGCGATGACCAAGCCCGGCAAGCGCACTGCGCTGCTGGACGCGATCTATTTCGGCGTGAACAAGATGAAGGACGCGAAGTATGCGCGCAAGGCGCTGCTGGTGGTTTCCGACGGCGGCGACAACCGGTCGCGCTACACCGAGGGCGAGGTGAAGTCGATCGTGCGTGAGAGCGATGTGCAGATGTACTCGATCGGGATCTTTGACGAGTTTGCGCCGACTACCGAGGAACGCCTCGGCCCGCTGCTGCTGAACGATCTGTGCGAAGAGACCGGGGGCAGGCTTTTCCGGGTGAATGACCTGAGCGATATGGCGGATGTGGCGTCCAAGATCAGCGACGAGATCCGCGACGAGTATGTACTGGGTTACCGGTCCACCGATACCAAACGGGATGGCAAGTGGCGTAAAGTGAAGGTGCGGCTGGAGCCGCCACCGGGGCTTCCGCTGCTTACGGTGCATGCCCGATCCGGCTACTATGCCCCTGCCCAATAGACATCTCGCCCTTCTGTTGCTGCTCGTGTTGCCGATGGCTGTGCCTGCGCAAGGTGCGCAGGTTGCTTCCCAGGCCGCACCGCCGCCTGCTGCCGCGCCGGCGCAAAGCCAGACATCTGCTTCGGCGCCGGTCATGCCCGCCGAGGTGCAGCAGCCGCTCGACGTGGAGCGGGACCCTGTACGCTCGCCCGACGAGGCCGACAATGCGGCCGTGAAGCCCGGGGCCGGGGTCGACGCAGGCGCTGCCGCCTCGCAAAGCGCCGACATCAGCAAGTCGGATGGCCGCTACACGCTGCGTCGCGACGTGCAGGAAGTGGTGCTCAACGCCACGGTGCTGGACGACCAGGGACACCTGGTGAACGACCTCGCCAAGGATGACTTTCACGTGTTCGAAGATGGCGTGCCGCAGACGCTGGCCTCGTTCCAGCACACGGATACGCCGGTGTCGATGGGCATCCTGGTGGACAACTCGGGTTCGATGCGGGCCAAGCGCGGCGCGGTGAATGCGGCGGCGCTGGACCTGGTGCGCGCTTCCAACCCGCAGGATGAGGCCTTTATCGTGAACTTCTCCGATGAGGCGTTTATCGACCAGGATTTTACGAGCGACCTGAACAAGCTGCGCGACGGGCTGGCCCACTACGACTCCAAGGGCGGCACCGCTCTGTACGACGCCGCGGTGGCGTCGGCTGACGAGCTGAGCAAGGGCGCCAAGCGGCCCAAGCAGGTGATCCTGATCATCACGGATGGCGAGGACAATGCATCCGGGCTGACGCTGGAGCAGACGATTCGCCGCGTGCAGGACCTGCAGGGTCCGATCGTGTACTGCATCGGGCTACTGTTCGGCGATGACGGAGGCGGGCACGAGGCCAAGCAGGCCAAGCGCGCGCTGCAGTTGCTGGCGCAGGAAACCGGCGGGATTGCGTATTTCCCACGGGCACTGGGCGATGTGGACGCGATCGCGGACGAGGTGGCCAAGGATATTCGCTCGCAGTACACGCTGGGGTACCACTCCACCAAGCCGGCGGCACTGGGCGGATTTCGACAGGTCAAGGTGATGGCGCATCCCAATGGGGGCAAGAAAAGCCTGAACGTGCGGACGCGCAGCGGGTATTACCCGAAGACCGCGGCTGCAGGTGCACCGGAAACCGCTGCGCAGGGCAGCAAATAACAGGCGCGATCGTGGCCTCAGACAGAAAGAGGGTTTTGCAGATGGCGCAATGTGAAGAGCAGGGCTTTTCCGGGGTAACCAGCGAGCATTTCGCCCTGTTCCTGAAAAAGGGACAGCAGCTGGGATTGCCCGGGCTGAATGGCACGGGGTATACAGGCGAGGCATCGCACATGGGTGTGACCATTCGCTGGAGCTACGTGGAGGCATCGCAGACGCTTTCAGTGCAGTGCGTGCAATCGCCGATGCTGCTGCCCTGCTCGCTGATCAACGGCAAGATCCGGGACGCGGTGCAGTCGGTGCTGGCGAGTGCGCCCGGGCTCGGAGTGGTCTCGGCGCCCGAGCAGAAGGCGTAGCGCGTGGCGGATGCTGCCGCGGAAGCAAGCAGACTGCGCGTGGCCAGCAGCATCCTGGAGCTGATCGGGGAAACACCGATGCTCGAGATGCGCCGGCTCACGCCCACGCCGCAGGACAATACTGGATCGCCGGGGCGCGCCGCGCTGTTTGCCAAACTTGAATTTCTGAACCCTGGCGGGAGCGTCAAGGACCGCGCAGCGCTCGGCATCGTGCTGGACGGGGAGCGGCGCGGCGCGCTGCGCCCGGGCATGACCATCGTCGAGGCCACTGCCGGCAACACGGGCGTGGGCCTGGCGCTGGCTGGCATCAACCGCGGCTTCAAGGTCATCCTTTATGTTCCGGAAGGTTTTGCCGAGGAGAAGTGCACGCTGATGCGCGCGTTTGGCGCGGAGGTGATCCGCACTCCGGAGGCGGACGGCATTCGCGGGGCGATCCGGATGGCGCGGGAGCTGGCGGCAAGCGACCCTCAGTGCTTCCTGGCCGGGCAGTTTGAGAACCAGGCCAACCCGGTATTTCACTACGAGACCACCGCCCGTGAACTGTGGGAGCAGATGGACCGCCGCGTGGATGCGTTTGTGGCCGGAGTCGGCACCGGGGGCACCTTTACCGGGGTCGCGAGGTTCTTGAAAGAGCAGGATCCGCGCATCCTCACGATGGCGGTCGAGACCGAGGGGTCCGTGCTGCAGGGTGGCGAACCGGGGCGGCACCGCGTGGAAGGCATCGGCGTGTCGTTTGTGCCGGGGACCTTTGACGGCACCGCAGCAGACGAGATCGTGCGCGTGATGGACGGGGACGCGTTCCGCATGGTGCAGCGACTGGCGGCGGAAGAGGGCGTGCTGGCGGGCTCGAGCGCAGGCGCTGCCGTGTTTGCGGCACTGCAGCTGGCGGAGCGGCTTGGGCCGGGCAAGCGCGTCGTGACCATCGTGCCGGACTCAGCAGAGCGCTACCTGTCGAAGCATATCTTCGAGGGCGGCGAGTAAGAACCCCTGCGCGGGAGGCGGCCACTTCGTGGCGTGTGTACCTTGAGGCTTTGGTACTGCACGAGGACCCGTCCCGAAGGGACCGCGAGCCGCGCAGGCGGTTTTGGCCTGATACCTTGAAGCCATGGCTGGATTTTCCACGCGTGCAATTCATGATGGGCAGGAGCCGGACGCAACGACCGGCGCTGTGAACGTACCGATTTATCTTTCTTCGACGTATGCGCAGGAGGAGATCGGCAAGCATAAAGGCTGGGAGTACTCGCGGGTATCGAACCCGACGCGGGACGCGCTTGAGGCCAACCTGGCCTCGCTTGAGGGTGGCACCAGCGCGCATGTGTTTGCGAGCGGCATGGCCGCGATCTCGGCGATGGTGACGCTGCTGAAGACGGGCGACCACGTGGTGTGCGGCGAGAATGTCTACGGGGGCACGCCGCGCCTGTTTGACCAGATCGTCGCGGGCTACGGCATCGAGTTCTCGTACGTGGATACCTCGGACCCGGTGGCGCTACGGGCCGCGCTCCGGCCCAATACGAAGCTCGTGCATATCGAAACACCGACCAATCCGCTGATGACGCTGACGGACATCCGGCAGGCCGCCGAGATCTGCCATGCGCACAACCCGGATCTTGATCTCGCTGTCGACAACACTTTTATGTCGCCGTACTTTCAGCAGCCCATTGCGCTGGGTGCGGACCTGGTAATGCACTCGACCACCAAGTATCTGAACGGCCACTCGGACGGGCTGGGCGGGGTGCTGGTCGGGACGAAGCCCCGGCACAAGGAGCAGTTCGCATTTATCCAGAAGTGCACGGGCGGCATTCTTTCGCCGTTCGAGGCGTGGCTGGTGATGCGCGGTATCAAGACGCTGGCGGTGCGGATGCGCGAGCATGACCGCAACGGCCGCGCGATTGCGGCGCTGCTGGAAGCGCACCCGGCGGTGGAGCGGGTGTGGTACCCGGGGCTGCCGACGCACCCGCAGTATGCGCTGGCCAAGAGCCAGATGAGCGGCTTTGGCGGGATGATCGCGTTCGAGATGGGCTCGCTGGAACGGGCAAACCGGTTCCTGACAAAGCTGACGGTGTGCACGCTGGCCGAGTCGCTGGGTGGCGTGGAGACGCTGATCTCGCACCCGGCCACGATGACGCACGCGGCGATAGGTCAGGAGGCGCGCACGCGGCTCGGGATCACGGACGGCATGGTGCGCATCTCGGTCGGGATTGAAGACCTTGCGGACCTGGAAGCAGACCTGCAGCAGGCGCTCAACAGCCTGTAGCGCGAGTTCTGGAGAAGCAACGTCGGAGAAGCAAAGATGAACGAGCAGGACGCGCTGGGGTCGTCAGGCGGGCAAACGCCGAGGCGGCGGAAGATTCTGTACGTGGCGCCGCTGGACGCCGGCAACACCTCGCTGTACCGGCTGGAGGCGTTTCGGCGACTCGGGCAGGAGATGATCCCTTTCGCGGCGGATGCCTTTGAGCCGAAGTCCCGGTACGTGGCCGCGCTGCGCTATCGCTACCCGGTCGGCCCGCTGATCAGCCGGGCGAACCGGGCGCTGCAGAAGGCCGTGCGCGAGCACAAGCCGGACGTGGTGTGGTTCGACAAGCCGGTGCACTTTCATGCGGGCACCATCGAGATGGTGAAGAGCACAGGCGCGACCACCGTCTGCTACAACCAGGACAATCCGTTCGGCCCGCGCAACGATGGCTGCTGGATGCAGTTTTACAAGGTGTACCGGCTGTTCGACCTGCACTGCCTGTTTCGCACGGTGGATGTGGAGCGCTACCGCGAGTGGGGCCTGCCGGCGATCAAGATCGCGCTGTCGTACGATCCGCTGCAGCATTTTCCACCGCCGGCCGGCTGGTCGGATGCCGACCGGGACCGAGGGCTGGCTTACACCGGCTCGCCGCTTGAAGACCGCCCGGAGTTTTTGCGCGGGCTCGGCGACACGTACGGGCTGCCGCTCTCAGTGGCAGGGCCTCGCTGGGACAAGGCATGGCCGGAAGAGCTGCAGAAGCGGTTTGTGTTTGGCGGCATGATGAAAGGCGGCGCGTATCGCGAGTCGATGTGGCGCTCGCGCATCAACATGGCGTTTGTGACGCGCAAGAACGAGGAAGACGTCGCGCATAAGTCGTTCGAGATCACGGCGTGCGCGCAGTTCCTGCTGGCCGAGCGATCGCCCGGGCACCTGGAAGCGTTTGAAGAAGACCGTGAAGCCGTGTTTTACGAGTCGCAGGAGGAGTGCGCGGACAAGGCGCGCTACTACCTGGAACACCCGGAGGAGCGTGAACGTATCGCCGCGGCAGGGCGCGCGCGGGCTGTGCGCTCCGGGTACAGCAATGACGCGCAACTTGCCAAGGTGCTGGGGCGTCTGGATGAAGCAACGTAGATGTTCCGGGACCGCCGGTCCCGCCGGGGAGCGGTCACGAGGTGAAGCAGGTGAAATCAGCGGTTGAGGATGGACCCGGCAAGGTGCCGTCGTTGCGAGCAGCGGCGCGGATGGAGCCGCGCGCGGATGCAGTGCCGGCGCCCGACTCGTCAGACGGGACGGGGTCGGGCCTGATGCCGGGCCTGGTGTTGAGCCTTGACGCGTGTGGAACAGAAACGACGCTGGCACTGGGGCGCGTTGCTGGAACTGGGGTTGCCGCGAACGTGTTGATCCTGCGCGAAGTGCGCCTGGGCGCGCGCACCGCGGGGGCGCAGATTACGCAGGCGCTCGACGATGCGCTGGGAAGTCGCGCAGGTGAGCATGCAGCAGGCTCGCCGCTGCAGTCGCTGGCGGCGATCGTGGTGGTGCGGGGACCGGGAAGCTTTACCGGCATGCGCATCGGCCTGAGCGCGGCCAAGGCCCTGTCGGAAGCGCTGAATGTGCCGCTGTTCGGCGTCTCGCGACTCGCGGTGCTCGCCGCACGCGAGCACGCCCCGCGCGTGGCACTGTATGCCGGGCGCGGCAATGTGTACCTGCGGGCCGCGCGGGGCCATGAGGATGCGGCAACGGAGTGCCTGCTTGCTGCTGGCGAAGCCGGGCCCACGACGGGGCTCGTGGTCTGCGAGGAAAAGGTGGAAACAATGTTCGCCGGGGCGCGCAGGGTTGCCGAGCCTACCGCGGCAGACGCCCTGCGATACGCGAGCGGGCGGATCGGAAGCGGGCGCGCGGACGACGCGGCTACGCTCGATGCCCTGTACCTGTGGCAGGCCGAACAGATGCTGGGCGCACCCACGACCGTTTCCCCGGTAGCCGCGGTGTCGCAGCCCTGATGGAAACCCTGGGCCGGACCTCGCAGGAGGTGCGGGTGCGTCCCATGCTGGCCTCGGACCTCGCCGACGTGGTGGCGATCGCGGCGGTGGTGCCGACTGCTCCGCACTGGCCGCCGAGCGAATTTCTGCGCATGCTGGACGTGATCCAGGCCCAGCCTGGGCGGCGGGGCGCATGGGTTGGCTATGGAGAACCGCGGAGCGCCGGGGCGGAAGTGCCGGGCCTGGTTGTGCCGATGGTCCGGCGAAAACAGCAGCCGGCGGCCGTGAACCCTTCGGGCCGCATCGGGCCGCCCGGTGCCGACCCTGAGGGCATGGGCGTGGTCTGGGGTTTCGCCATGGCTTCGCAGGTCGCTGGCATTGCCGAGCTGGAGGCCGTGGTCACGGCGCCCGGGTTTCGCCGCCGGGGCGTGGGCGCGGCGTTGCTGGCAGCTACGGCTGGCTGGGCCGTGGCGCAGGGCGCCGAGCG
Source organism: Acidipila sp. EB88 (assembly GCF_003858395.1). Classification (GTDB taxonomy): domain Bacteria; phylum Acidobacteriota; class Terriglobia; order Terriglobales; family Acidobacteriaceae; genus EB88. The sequence goes on from NZ_QWEV01000005.1 coordinate 2,702,903, forward strand.
GCTGCTGCTCGAGGCGCGGGCATCGAACCAGGACGCACTGCGGCTCTACCGGCGCATGGGATTCCAGGACGACGGGGTACGGCCGGGATACTACAACAACCCGGTAGAGGATGCCGTGCTGCTGAGCTGTGCGCTGCCGATGGAACGGAACCCGTAGCGGCTGGCCGGGATTGCACCCCAGGGCAGGGCGGAGAAGGCGGGCGGAGTCAAAAGGGAACCCTCGTGTTTTGCTTGCCACCGCTGGTTGAGTAACGTGTGCCCTTTGCCGGGATCGCGCGCAATGTTGACAGGCCTCGCCGCCACGCCCGGGGTGCATTTGCAAAATGGCCGAAGCAGAAGACGGCCCTATAATCAGACCGATGGTTCGCGACGGGTATTTCTACGGCATTTCTTTGGTTCTGGTAGCGCTTGTGGTGGTTGCGCTGACGCACTCCCTGGTTTGGGCGGTGCTGCCGCTTGGGTTTGCCGCGTTCTTTTTGTGGTTCTTTCGCGACCCCGAACGCACCATTCCGCAGGGCCAGGGGCTGGTGGTTTCGCCTGCCGACGGCAAGGTCACGAGCATCGAGACCATTGCGACCCCCGAAGGGCCGCGCACCCGCATTTCGATTTTCCTCAACGTGTTCAACGTGCATGTGAACCGCGCGCCGGTTGCCGGCGTGGTGCGCGAGGTGCGCTACCAGAAGGGCAAGTTCGTCAACGCGATGGACGCTGCTTCGGCGGATCGCAACGAGCAGAACATCTGCGTGATGGAAGCCGATGACGGCTACCAGGTGGTGTTCAAGCAGATTGCCGGGCTGCTGGCCCGCCGCATCGTGTTCCGGCAGGTAGTGGGTGACCGCCTGGCGCGCGGGCAGCGCGTGGGCCTGATCAAGTTCGGTTCACGCACTGACATCATTCTCCCGGCAGACGCCGAAATGCACGTGGCCGTGAGCGCGATTGTGAAGGGCGGCAGCACTGTGCTTGCCACCGTGCCACCCCGCGGAGACCTGGATGGCGCCACGATGCGGGATCAGATCACGTCGCGCGATGCGCTTGCTGCCGAGGCACGGGAGTCGGGACGTTGAACCAGGCGGAGTACAGTCCGGCAGATGCGACCCCCGTAGCAGAGCCGCCCCGTCGGGGACCCCGCCGTCCTCGGCGCGGCGCCTACATCCTGCCCTCGCTGTTCACGGCGGGCAACATCGCTGCCGGCTACTTTGCCATCACGCAGAGCCTTGAAGGCTCGGTGCTGGAGCCGCAGCACTTCGATTATGCGGCGCTGGCGATCGGCTTCGCGATTCCGTTCGACACGATCGACGGGCGCATCGCGCGCATGACCAACACGACCAGCGAGTTCGGCAAGGAGCTGGACTCGCTGGCGGACGTGATCACCTTTGGCGTGGCGCCTTCGCTGCTGGCCTACTGCTGGGGCTTCCAGATGCTGCCGCCCTCGATGGGTGGCGGCCTGCGGCACAAGTTGATCCAGTTTGGCGCGCTGCTGTGCTTCCTGTTCCTGCTGTGCGGCGCGGCACGCCTTGCCCGGTTCAATAGCACAGGCACGCCGATGCCGAAAAACCCCGGCAGGCCGGGGCGCAAGTATTTTGTGGGTATGCCGATCCCGGCTGCGGCCGGGGCTATTGCCGCGGTGGTGCACTTCTTCTCCGGCATCCCGGTGGCGGTGTACTGGGTGGCCATGCTGTGGGGCGCGTTTGTGGGCTTTATCGGCTTCCTCATGGTGAGTACCTGGCGGTTCTGGAGCGGCAAGGAGATCAACCTCGCGCACACGCATCCATTCCGCTGGATCGTGCTGCTCGGCGTATTCCTGTACGCCCTGGTGTTCTTTTCGCAATATGTGCTGGCAGCGATTGCGCTGGTGTACATGTTCTCCGGCATTCTGGCGCGGCTGTTGTACTCGTGGCAGCGCAAGTCTGCCCCGCTTGGCAGCGCTTAAGCAGCAAAGAAGGAAGGTACGTTGGTGAAGCAAAAGATCGCGATCGTTGGAGCAGCCTCGCTGATCGGCAAGGAACTGGCCGAAGCGCTGGAAGACAGCGCGTTTGCGGCTGCCGAGATCGTGCTGATGGATGAGAACGAAAGTCAAGGGCAGATCGAGACCATCGGCGATGAAGTCACGGTGATCCAGGGCGTGGACCAGGACTCGTTCCGCCACGTGGACTATGTGTTCTTCAGCGGACCGCAGGCGCAGGCGAGCACGCACTGGCAGGCCGCGGTGGCGGCGCATGCGAGCATTATCGATCTGTCCGGCGTGCTCGAGAGCGAGCCCGGCGTGCTGGTGGCTTCGCCGTGGGTGCGGGACTCGATCGAGCATCCCACGACTCCGTTGCCCGATCTGCATACCCCGGCGCTGGTGCCGGCGCACATCGCCGCGACCGCGCTGGGAATGATCCTGGCGCGCCTGCAGGACGTGGGCGCGGTGCAGAGCGCGTGGGCCACGGTGCATGAACCGGCCTCGGAACACGGGCGCGCGGCGGTGGATGAACTGCACCAGCAGACGGTGACCCTGCTGAACTTCCAGAACATGCCCAAGGATGTGTTTGACATGCAGGTGGCGTTCAACCTGACGCCCGTGCTGGGTGAGGCCGCGAAGATCGACCTGGTGGCTACCGAAGCACGCATCCGGCGGCACTACGCACTGCTTTCCGGCGGCAGGCTACCCCGGGTAAGCATCCAGTTGCTGCAGGTGCCGGCGTTCCATGGCTACGGTATTTCGCTGGGTGTGGAGCTGGACAAGCCCGTTGCCCTGGAACACCTCGAGGCCACCCTTGCGGGCGAGCACGCGGACGTGATCATCGGCGACGGCGACCCGCCCAGCAATTTGAGCTCGGCCGGGCAGGAAGACATGCTGCTGCGGATCCGGCAGGCAGATGCGAACGAAGGGCTGTCGACGCGCTTCTGGATCTGGGCTGCTTTCGACAACCTGAAGCTCGCGAGCCTGAACGCGATCGCGTGTGCCGGCGAACTCAAGAAGCTGCGGCCACAGGGCAAGGTACAGTAGGCGGTTACTGTAACCACGCTTGTACCCGAAAGCCGCCCCTGCATGGAAAGAACACGGGGCGCGGCTTGCCTGTTGCATTCCGGGACTGGGGCCCCGAAAGTTACCACCGCTGGAGCACCATGGAGCGTTAAAGCCTCTCAATCCAGTGCCTTTTGTGTCCGGTCGCTGATATCATCCGCCCATGCAGCGATCCCGAAAATTGTGGAGACGCGCGCAGGGTTGGGCCATTTTTGCACTCTCGGTTCTGGTGCAGCTTTACTTCGCGCATGCTTTGGCATTCTTTGCACATGAGTTCGCACATTCGTTCCTGGCGTGGGCACTGGGCTGGAAGCAAAACCCGTGGGCACTCACTTACGGGCACCTGGATGCGGCGAACCTGCTGATCATGTCCGAGATCGACGAGAATGTCGATTACGGACCCATCTTCGGAACGCACCACGGCTGGCAGGCTGGCCTGATTGCCGCCGCCGGAGCGTTTATCGGCAATGCACTGGTCACCTATCCGCTGGCGCGCTGGTGGCACCATGCGGCAGCACGACAGGGCCGTCGCACAGCAGCCCTGTTTGCCTACTGGCTGGTGGTGGCCAGTGTCGGCAATCTCCTGGATTACGTGCCGGTCCGCACCTTCTCCTATCGTGAAGATATGCACACCGTGGCGCAGGGCTTTGCCTGTTCGCCCTGGTGGGTGCTGCTGGTGCTGGGGCTTCCCACGGCGCTGGTGCTGCTGCACTTCTTCTTTCTGTTCGAGCCCGCGGCGCAGCGACGGCTGTTTCGCGGCTCCAAGGCAAGGCGCTGCATCATGGCCTTCTTCACAGCGTTTGTGGTGTTCTGCTTCTACGGCGCGGCGGGCTGGGCACATGGTGGTGCGGCCTCGCACTGGCTGTCGGTGTTCGCCGTGTGTGTGTTGTTTCCCATGGTGGCAGCGATCGAGTGCTGGTTCGCCGCGCACAGCTTCCGGTGGATGCGCGAGACACCGTAGAGCCCCGAGCAGTCAGCGGTCGGCAGAACGGAGCACGCGCCTCTTCGCGGCTAGCGCGCGTTCTTCCAGGCGGCGTGCTGCTGCAGGATGAAGTGATCGGTCATGCCGGCGATGTAGTCAGCCACGACGCGAGCCGGTTTCTCGTGCGCGTTCTGCATGCGCGCCGCATAGCTCGCAGGCAGCAGTGCAGGGTCTGCCATCCAGGCGCGGAACAGGTCGCGTACCACCGTCTCGGCCATGGCGTGGTCGCGCTTGAGTGCGGCAGAGCCGTACAGGTGCGCGTACAGGTAGCGCTTGGCTTCCATGCGATCGGCTTCCATCGATGGAGAGAACGCAACCAGGCGACGACCGGCGGAGCGAATATCTGCCAGGGAGCGAGCGCCGGTGGCTTGCACGTGGCATACGGTTTCGTCGAGCAGATCGCCCACGAGCGCGTTGAGCATGCGCTTCAATGCTTCGTTGAAGACGAGCTTTTCGCTAACACCCGCATGCGCCTGGGCGAGGGGCTCGTAGAAGCGCTCGAACAGGTCCAGGTGTGCGCGCACATGCGCGAGGTCGAGCAGGCCTGCTTCCATGCCGTCGTCCAGGTCGGCGGTCAGGTAGGCGATCTCGTCGGCGAGGTCGATGATCTGTGCTTCGAGTGGCGGCGGTTCGTCCAGCAGATACTCGGCAAGCTGCGGCTGCTCAGCCGTTGTGTAATCGTGCGAGTGCTTGATGATGCCTTCGCGTACGGCCAGGGTGAGGTTAAGACCGGGGAAGCCGGCGTAGCGCACCTCGAACGACTCCACGATGCGCAGGGCATGCAGGTTGTGATCGAAGCGCAGATCATGTTCCCGCAGCGCCGCATCCAGCGCGCGCTCACCGGCGTGTCCAAACGGGGGGTGGCCGATGTCATGCACTAACGCCAGCGCTTCGGTCAGGTTGTGGTTGAGGCCGAGGGTGGTGGCCATGGTGCGCGCGATCTGCGCGACCTCCATGGTGTGCGTGAGACGGGAACGAAAGTGGTCTGAAGGCTCACCGGCGATGAGGCTGCCCGCGGTGCCACCCGAGGAGAACACCTGGGTTTTGCCGGCGAGGCGGCGAAAGGCGCGGGAGTGAATGATGCGAGCGCGGTCGCGTTCAAAGGGTGAGCGATACGCGTGCTCAGGCTCCGGGTAGGCCCGCCGGGCGAGCAGGTCGGCCGGTTCGTTCGAGACGGCGCAGTGTTCGAGCGGGTGCATATGCTTCAAGGGTAATGCAAAGGCGAAACCGGCTGCGCGGCTCGCTGTCCCTTCGGGACGGTACCCGTTGGATCAGTCTGTCAACGAAGCATGGATTTGACCTGGCGAATCCTACGGTGCATCAATCATGGGTTGAATGCATACGCGTGTACTCGACTCCTCAGGACCTCGGTGGCCTGGGTTCAGGGGTGCTGCTTGTCCGTTTGCGCAGGTGGCGGCATTTCTTTCGCCAGCTTCACGCGGGCGGTGTCGAGCTTCTTCTGCAACCGCGGGCCTTCGCCCGGCTCGGCGTCCCCTGGATCGGTCTTGCTGTAAAGGCGAAGCGATTCTTCCCACTGGGAAGCGGCCTGTTTCAGGCGATTGGTTTTCTCGTACAGGTCGCCGAGGTGCTCGTGCACGGTGGGGTCCTGCGTGGATCGCTGCGAGGCGCGCAGCAGGTTGTTCTCTGCCAGCGCATACTGCCCCAGCTTGAAGTACGCCCAGCCCAGCGAGTCGAGATTGGCGTAGTTCTGCGGGTCGAGCTTGACGGCCTTCTGGATCATCGCGAGCGCGTCGTTCAGGCGCGCGCCGCGATCCGCTAGCATGTAGCCGTAATTGTTCAGTACCAGGCTGTTGTTGGGATCAATCGCAAGAGCCTTGTTGTAGTCGGCGTCGGCAGCGTCGTTGTGCTTCTGGCGATCTTCAATCACGGCGCGCTGCAGCAGCACGGCGACTTTCTGCTCGTTGCTGGTGGACTGCTGGTCAGCCTTGTCGAGCGATTCGCCGGCGTCCTTCCATTTCCTGGCGTGCATCTGGATCTGCGACAACGTGAGATAGACTTCACGATCCTGCGGTGAGTTATTCAACAGCGTTTTGGCGAGATTGATCCCGTCGTCGTACTTGCCGGTAGAGGAAAGCTGCAGGGCCAAGGCCAGCTTCAGGCTGCGGTTCTTGGGGTTCTTGGCGACCGCCTGCTGCAGGGTGCCCGTCGCCTTGTCGTACTGGTGCGCTTCGCGGTAGGTGTCGACCTCGGCCGCGTACGCTCCCAATGCGAAGTCGCCGCCCAGCGCGATCAGCTTGTTGTAGTTCGCGATGGCGTCATCGGTCTTGCCTTCTTCCTGGTACACGCCGGCCAGGTGTTCCACAAACAGGGCGTAGTTGTTCTTCTCTGCCGGGGAGTAGTCGCCGGTGGAGTGCTCCGCGTCGGCAACCATCTTGGTCAGCAGCCGCTCTGCTTCACCGTACGAGCCAAGCTGGTCGTAGACGAGCGCTTCGTTGTAGCGGATCTCGAGCGAGTCAGACGCGAGGGGCGCGGCCTTTTTCAGGTTCGCGAGGGCCTCGTCGAGGCGGCCCTCGGTGCGCTCGATCTCGGCGGCATGGAGGTATGCGGAGGCGTCGGTTGGGTCGCCGTCGATCACATCGTTGTATGCAGCCAGCGCGGCCTTGTCCTGACCGTCGCGGTGCAGGGCATCGGCCAGCGCGCGCTCCACGTCAAGGTTGTCTTCCTCGAGGCTGAGCGATTTTTGATACGCGGTGATGGCGTGCTTGGTTTCCTTGACCTGGTCGTAGCTCGCGCCCAGCGCGTACTCGGTCTTGGCGGTCTGGTCGGCCTCGGGCAGGCTGCTGAGCACCTGGATGGCGCCACGGATGTTGTTCTGCTCGGTGTCGATGCGTGCCATGTTCAGCACCACTTCTTCCGAGTGGGGGTCGATCTTCTGCGCCGCGGCGAACTGCTCCTGTGCATGCGGTGCGTCCTTGGCGAAGGAGTAGAGCTGGCCGAGCAGCAGGTGGTCTTCAATGCTGCCGGGTTCGAGCGCAACGATCTTGGTGTACTCGGCGATTGCCAGTTGCAGCATCTGGCTGTTGCCGGTGGAGGAACCGTCGCCAAGCGAGCGCAGGTAGATGCGGCCAAGCAGCTTGTGCGCGTCGAGAGAGTTGGGATCGCGGGCAATATGCGCTTGCGCCGCCTCGATTGCATCCTTGACGCGGCCGGTGCGGAAGTAGAGCTCGGCCAGCTGGTTGCCGAGCGTGGGTGACTCCGGGTCCGCCGCGAGCGCTGCCTGGTACTCCTCGATGGCCTTGCCGGCAAACTCAGGCTGGCCACCGGAAAGCGCCTGTTCCTCGTAGCCATGCGCCAACATGGAGTGGTAGTAGGCGTCGGCCGTGGAACTCGAGGCAGGGGTCTTTGCCGGGGTGCTCGCGACAGGGGTGGCGGCCGCGGCCCTGGCCGGTGTGGCAGGGGTGTGCCTGGTCTGCGCGGAGGCAGCGCCAGCACAGAGCAGGGCGCCGATCAGGACGGATGAGGCAAACGCGAGGAGGTGGGAAGGCGCTGCGGCAGAAGGGTGTGGAGCGGATGATCTCGTCGGATTCATAGGCGTGCAGCGCATGCGGCCTTTCAGCCGCCCAGCTACGGCGGCTTGCTCAATCAGACGATTGTAAATGGCCCGGGGACGCAGAGCGGCGGATCGTGCTAGGGGCGATTTGCGCGAGGTAACACGGCGGAACGGCGACAGCATCGGCGCAGGTCCCGGCTGCTGCCCCCGGCCTGCGATGCCGGTCACTATGGCCTGAGCAGGCGAGCTGTCCCGTCGGGTCTGCTAGCCCGGCATATTCCGGGTCCCGGGCAGAGCCCACCGTTGTGGTGGGCTCCGCCTGAGCGTGGTGTGGTTTAGTGGCGGAAGTGCCGTTTGCCGGTGAAGACCATCGCGACGCCGAGCCGGTCGGCGGCTGCGATCACCTCTGCGTCGCGCACCGAGCCTCCGGGCTGGACCACTGCCGTCGCTCCGGCGGCTGCGACTACTTCCAGCCCATCGGCGAACGGGAAAAAGGCGTCGGACGCGGCAACGCAGCCGGTGAGCGGCAGGGTCGCCTTCTGCGCGCCAAAGCGTGCGGCATCGACGCGGCTCATCTGCCCGGCGCCAATGCCGACTGTCTGGCCATCGCGGGCGTAGACGATCGCGTTGGACTTGACGTGCTTGCACACGCGCCATGCGAACAGCAGCGCGCGCTCCTCTTCAGGCGTGGGCTTGCGGGCGGTCACCACCTGGAGGTCGGCAGCGGTGACCGGGGCGTGGTCGGCATCCTGCACCAGCAGGCCGCCGGAGATGTGCTTGATCACCTGTGCGCCGCCGGCGTGCTCGATCTCCAGCAGGCGCAGGTTCTTCTTCCCCGCGAACCGGGCGCGGGCGCCGGGCGTGTAGGAGGGCGCGACGATCGCCTCCACAAAGAGCTTGGCAATCTCCTCAGCGGCGGCCTCGTCGATCTCGGTGCTGACGCCAATGACGCCGCCAAATGCGGAAACCGGGTCAGCGGCCAAGGCGCGGGTATACGCCTCGAGCACGGTGGCGCCGGTCGCCGCGCCGCAGGGATTGGTGTGCTTGATGATGGCGACCATGGCGTGCGCCGCACTGTGGCCGGCCGCGCTCTGCAGGTTTGCCGGGGCAAACTCCTGCGTCAGGTCCCAGCAGGCATCCAGGTCGACAAGGTTGTTATAGGACAACTCTTTGCCCTGCAGTTGCAGGGCGCCGGCGATGCCTCGCTTGCTGCCGTCGGCGTAGAGAGCCGCGCGCTGGTGCGGGTTCTCCCCATAGCGCAGGGCGGCGGAGCGCGGCAGGATCAGGCGCAGGGTGGCGGGCAGGTCCGGCTGTGCGGCCTCGGCAGGGTGCACGGGGGCTTCCGGCGCGGGGGGCTCGGCGTCTGCGAGCGTTGTCTGCTCCGGGCCGGCGGGCTCGGCAGTGGCCGGCGCTGTGAGAGCTGCCGGGATCTTGTCCAGAGCATTGGCGATCGCGACATCGTAGGCAGCGGTGGTGCTGAAGGCGAGGCGCGCGAGCCGCCAGCGGGTGCCCCGGGTGAGCTGCGCCTGGTTCTGCTCAAGCTCGCGGATGAGTGACTCGTAGTCGGACGGGCGGGTGACCACGGCCACGTCCTCGAAGTTCTTAGCGGCGGAGCGCAGCATGGAGGGGCCGCCGATATCGATGTTTTCGATCAGCTCGCCGAAAGCGACACCGGCGCGTGCCGCGGTCTTCTCGAACGCGTACAGATTCACCACCACCATGTCGATGGGCTCGATGCCGTGGGCCGCAACCGCGGCAGCATGCTCGGGTTTGGAGCGGATGTGCAGGATTCCCCCATGCACCTTGGGGTGCAGGGTCTTGACGCGGCCGTCGAGCATCTCCGGAAAGCCGGTGAGGTCGTCGATGTCGCGCACCGCGAGGCCCGCCTCGCGCAGGGTGCGGGCGGTGCCGCCGGTGGAGACCAGTTCCACTCCATGGGCCGCAAGGCCGCGGGCAAACGGTACCAGCCCTTCTTTATCAGTAACGCTGAGGAGCGCGCGACGTACAGGTTTCAAGCCGTTCAAGAAATCCTCCGGAAGCAGGTGCAATGGGGTGGTTGAAAAGGGAACAAGGTGAGCAGCAATCGAGCAGACGCTTTTGATTGTACGAACCGGCCTGCTGCTTGTCGCGCCGTGATGGCCGAGCCACAATGCATGCGAGGGGAGCAGGAATCGATGGTCATTTGCAGGCGGCTGGTGGTGGGACTACCGTAAGGGCATGAAGCCCGAGGGTGAGTGGACCGTGCTGCCTCCAGAGCCGACGCAGGGCAGCCAGTCGGCCGACGGAACGGCTGCCGGTTGGTTGGACCGGACCATCGAATCACAGGCAGGCTCGACGGTTTCGCCCTACACGGTTTCAGCGGGCTCCTCGTGGCAGCAGGACACCACCACGGAGCTGCCGCCCAAGCCGCAGCGCAAACGGCGCGGACGGCAGGGCTGGGCCAGCGCACCGGCAACCTACCTGCTGCTCGGCATCAACTGCGCCGTATTTGTGGCCATGCTGCTGCGGGGCGTCTCACCCATCTCACCCCAGCCGGAACAGCTGGTGGCCTGGGGAGCAAACTACAGCCCGTATGTGCTGCTTGGCGGCGAGTGGTGGCGCCTGATCACGGCCATGTTCCTTCACATCGGCGTGGTGCACCTCGGACTCAATATGTGGTGCCTGTGGAACCTCGGCCTGCTGGGTGAGCCGCTGCTCGGCGCGGGCGGGCTCATCGCCGCATACCTGCTGACGGGATTTGCCGGTAACCTGCTGAGCGTCGCCATGCACCCGGGCCTGGCGGATATGGGCGCCAGCGCCGCGATCGGCGCCGGGGCCTCGGGCGCGATCTTCGGGCTGGCAGGCGTGCAGATCGTGCTGCTGAGCTCGCGCCTGCTGCCGCTGCCTCCGGCCGATCGCAAGGCGCTGCGTTCCAACGTGATCCTGTTCGCCGCGCTCAACTTTGTGCTGGGTTTTGGATCAGGGCTGGGGCACTTTTCCATGCGCATCGACAACTCCGCGCACCTTGGAGGCTTTGTGGCCGGGCTGTTGCTGGCGCTGCCCATGGTGCCACGCGTGGGCTCGCCGGCGGCGCTGTTTGTGCGCCGGCGAAACCTGGCTGTGATTGCGGAGGCGTTGCTGCTGGCGTTGTTGTGCGCGGGGGTGCGCGGCTTCTACCTCAACAGCATGCCGGAAAGAGTGGGGGGTGCTCAGGCGGAAACAGGTGCCGGGGCAGTTGCGAACTTCTTGACCATGGCGAGCAGCAGCTTTTTGTCTCCATCGTTGAGGCTGGACGAGTAGCGGCGGATCTGCGTCAGGAAGCGAAGTTCGTCATCCGACACCTTTTGCGTCGGCAGTTCGTGCGTCGCTGCGTCATCGTGGAAGAACTGGGCCAGCGGGATCTCCATGGCCTGCGCGATCTTGGAAAGCGTTTCAAGCGATGGAATCGTGTGGCCGTTCTCGACGCGTGACAAGTAACAGCGGAGCAGCCCGGTCCGCTTCTCAATGTCACCCTGCGATAAGCCACGCTGTAAACGAAAACCCCGGATTGTTGCCCCAATCTTCATCATGCTGTCCTCTTGCATCGGGTAGTGTTTTCATCGACTGACCGCCAGGCCCAGCGGTTACTTCGCAGTTAACTGAGGGAACGCTAACATACTTCCGGAACGTCCGAGAAGAGTTCTGTGCGTGCTGGTTGAACAATCCTGAAATGGGCAGAGGGAGCTGCTCTGAAGCAGCTTGCGGCCCTGCATCGAGGCAGGACGTGCAGTCTGCCCGCTCCAGCGCGGCTTCCCTCCTGAGGCATTTTCCGAGGCAAGGGCGCATCCCGCTGCTTGATTCAATGAAAAACAACCAACAGCGGGCCGGTTCGTCTAAGAGCACTGCGTTTTGTGCGCGCGGACTGCATCTATCCTTGTGTTCCTGTGCGCTCCCGCAGTTCGACCCCGAGAAATCCTTTCGGCGAGAGCAGGAGGAGAGCTGCCTTGCTGCGATGCACGCGCCAGGCAGCCGGGCCGCCAGCGATTACTTTGCAACCAAGTGGACGAGATGAATATGGGTGAGAGCACAACAGTCCGGTTGAAGCGGGTCACTGGCAAGGTCACGAACGAAGTTGAGAAGTTCCCTCACCTCGCGACCGTCGTGTTCAACGAGGTGATGCGGACACGGGTGCTTACCATCGGGGCCGCGGTTGCTTTCTTTCTGCTGCTATCGCTCGTGCCCCTGCTGATCGTAGCTTCGGCGATGATCAGTGCTTTGCCGATCCCGAACCTTTGGGAGCAATTGCTCGAACTTATGGCGATGCTGGTGCCGCCGGAGGCCATGGTGCTGGTACGGAGCGTGCTGACTTCCATCCTGACGGCACACCCGGCCCGCATCCTGTCGATCGGCATCCTGAGTTACATCTGGGCGGCGGCCGGTTCGTTCTCGGCGATCATCGAGGCGCTCAACATCGCCTATGACGTCGACGTGGAGCACGCGCGTTCCTGGTGGCGCGACAAGCTACAGGCACTGCTGCTGACTTTTACGTGCGGTGGACTGAGCGTCTTCTCGCTGATGGTGCTGATCGCCGGGCCGCCATTTATCCACTTCCTGTCGTACATCCTGCCGGTGCCCAAGGTGTTCGCCGTGGTGTGGCCGCCGATCCGGTACGCCCTGCTGTTCACGGCCTTTGTCACCAACGTGATGCTGCTGTACTACTTCGGGCCGAACCGCAAGATCACCTTCCGCTCGGCGTGGCCGGGCGCCGCGCTCGCCGTGGGGTTCTGGGTGGTTGGATCCCTGGGCCTGGGCTTTTACCTTGGCCACTTCGCCAACTACAGCGCCACCTACGGATCGCTTGGCGCGATCATCGTGCTGATGCTCTGGCTGTATCTCATCTCGGTATCGCTGCTGGTCGGTGCTGAGCTCAATGCAGAACTTGAGAAGAGGGCACTGGCTGGAGCGGTCAGCGTGGCCGCTCCAGCCCGCGCGGCCGAGCGCGCCACGATCTCCGCGCGCACACCCGGCACGGCCTGAAACCGTGGCGGCTACTGCATGTGCAGTCCGCCATTGATGTCCAGCGTGTGACCCGTGATGTAGCCGGCTTCCGGCGAGCACAGGAAGGCAACGGCATGAGCCACTTCCTGCTCAGTACCCGCGCGGCCCAAAGGCACATTCTGCAGCATGGCGTTTTTCTGCGCGTCGGTAAGCACCTCGGTCATGGCCGTCTCGATATAGCCAGGCGCGACCGCGTTGACCGTGATGGAGCGCGAAGCTACCTCGCGCGCGAGTGAGCGGGTAAAACCCAGTAGCGCTGCCTTGCTGGCTGCATAGTTCACCTGGCCTGCCTGCCCGGTCTGCCCGACAATGCTGGTGATGGAAACGATACGGCCCCATCGTGCCTTGATCATGGCGGGCAGCAGCGCCTGGGTGATCAAAAAGGTGCCGGTGAGATTGGTCTCAAGCACCGCGTCCCAGTCCGCACGCTTCATGCGCATCATCAGGCCGTCGCGGGTGATCCCGGCATTGTTGATCAGGATGTCGACCTGTCCGTAAGTCGACACCAAGGTCTTTGCGACGTCCTTGATGGACGCCTCGCTGCTGACGTCGATGGCATAGGGGTGGGCTTCGCCGCCTGCTGCCTGGATCTCGGCCGCCACTGCTTCCAGCTTTTCGACATTGCGAGCGGCCAGGGCGACGCGTGCGCCCTGGGCAGCAAGCGCCAGGGCGATGCTGCGACCGATGCCCTGGGAGGCGCCGGTAACGAGGGCGATTTTGCCGTGGAGCGGGAGAGCGGAGGCGGAGGCAACGGAATCAGGCAACGAAGGTGCTCGCTTTCTTAAGGGCAGGATGGATCGCCCCAGTATAGAGGCCGGGCCGCCCGATCACGGGTGCCACGGGACGCGGACCACGCGGCGACCGGCTGCCCGGCTGCCACGAAAACCCTCAGGGGTGTTGCACAGAAACGGAGCCGGCGATGGGGCTGCCCACGGGCGAAGGCTGCGCCTTGGCCTGGGGCAGGATCTGCGCGAAGGAGCGGCCGGGACGTGCGTGCTGCAGCGTCCATACGTACACCATGAGCTCACGTGAGTAGTGCAGGACCGGTGCGCAGTGCGGCAGCGTGAACCCGTGCGCGGCAGGCAGGTCGTTGCGCTCGAACTCGGCTTCCGCGCGTTCGAGCGGCCAGGGAAGGTGATGGATGTCGCCGCGAAGCAGGGTGCCTCGACGGTCCGCGGTGTAGAGGGCATAGCGCGCGGTAAGAAAGTGCTCAAGCGGCCCCTGGGCCATCAGCCCAAGCCCGCGGTATTGCGCGGAGAAGCCTGCCCGCGAAGTGCCAAGCAGGCGCTCGCTCCGGTAGATGATCTGCCGGGATCGCCCGGTTTCCGGGCCGTACTGCATCTGCATCTTCGCCCAGAAGTACGGCAGGTGGAATACCGCGCGAGCTACCGCCACGGCCAGGGGATTGCTGGCATCGAGCGAGTAGAAGTACACGCCGGCGCGGTTGGTGCCGCGTTCACGGACATAGGTGCGCAGGTTCAGTTCCGGGAACGAGCGGGCGCCGGGCACCGAGGGCAGACCGTGGATGCGGATGCGGTCCATGCCGAAGGGCACGACGCCGAGCCACGCGGAGCCGTCAAAGGTATCGACCACAAGGTCGGGTGGGAGCGTGGGGGCGATGGCGGCAGCCGGCATGGGCCAGTGCGCGAAGAGCAGGTCGTTCCACCGCTGCTGCATGGCCCAGGGGCGGTCGGGCAGCGGGCCCGGACGATGGTCGGTGGTCCGGAGCACATCCGGCAAGGACGGCTCGTTGGCTGCTGGCGAGGCTTTCGCCGGATCCGCGATGGTGCTGAAGGAAGCACCGGGCGCAGCAACCACTCCGGCGCCCGCTGCGTGCAGCGATGCAGGGTCGGATGCCTCGGGGCGCCACGGGTAGTTGCCGGCCGAGTCGGGGACCGCGACCGGCCTGGGTTTGCGTTGGTCCGGCATACGGCTCTATTCTCTCCTACCCAGGGGCGCTATGGCGGGGCGAAGCGTCGGTGTCGCAAATGGCGATGGAACCTGCCGCACCTCGAAAGGTATGCTGGATGCCGATGGACTCACAACAAAAGCGCACCGGCACCCAGGTCTACGCGGTGCATGGCGCCGACCCGGAAGTGCTGGCTTACGCCATGGCGAAGTACTCCCGCTCGGCGCTTTCGCTCAAGGAATCGCTGCGCGAGATCAGCGCGCAGCGTGCCGAGCAGTTTCTCAACACCTTCTACTTTCAATATGGACACCGCTCCATTGCGGACCTGGCGCACCTGGCATTCGCGGTGGAGCAGCTTTCCCTGCTGGCTGCGATTGTGCTGGTCGACGAGCAGCGCTGGGATGGGCAGGAGCGCTCGACCCGTTACCAGGATTTCGAGCGCAGCGGCTGGTACACGCCGCGGTTCCTCGAAGCGGCCGACACTACGCGGTATGACGACGCGGTGCGGTCGCAGTTTGGGAGCTATCGCGAGGTCTCCGACGGTGTGTTTGCCGAGCTGCGAGAAAACACGGAGCGTCCCGCAGAGATGAAGCAGGAGTCATTTGAGCGGACGCTGCGGGCGCGCGCCTTTGACGTGGCGCGCTACCTGTTGCCGCTGGCGGCAAACACCTCGCTGGGGCAGATTGTGAATGCGCGCACGCTGGAAACGCAGGTGTCGCGGTTGCTGTCGAGCCCGCTTGCCGAGATTCGTGCCCTGGGGGAACAGTTGCGGGAGGCGGCCGGCGGCGTGGCGTGGAATCCCCTGCATGCGGATGAGTCCGCCGGGGCTGAAGCACGGCGCGAGGTGCGTGTTGCGCCAACGCTGGTGAAGTACGCGGTGCCGAACCGGTATGCCATCGAGACACGCGCACTGATGGCCGAGGCAGCGGCAGCGCTGATGGGCGACACCCCGGTTGCGAGCGCGCCGCTGGTGGACCTGGTGGATGACGCGGACGCGCTCGAGGTCGACCTGGCGGCGAGCCTGTTGTACCCCGCCAGCCGCTACCCCTACCGGCAGCTGCGCGACCACGTGGCAGCGTTGAGCGAGACGAAGCGGGACGAGATCATCGACCTGGGCCTGCGGGAGCGTGGCCGCCACGACGAACTGCTGCGTGAATTCACGGCAGGGCAGCGCATGCGCTTCGACATCCTGATGGATATTGGCGGCTTTCGCGATATGCACCGGCACCGTCGCTGTGTGCAGCTGCTGCAGGGTTTCACCGGGGAGCATGGCTGGGAAACGCCTGACGGGCTGGGCAGCCTTGCGCCGGTATTTGCCCGCGCGATGGCCGCCTCGGCCGAAGCGGTTGCCGGGTTTGACGCAGACCGGGCTGCAGACTTGGCCGGGGATCGAGTGGCAGGGGACCAGCCTGCCTGGACAGTGGGGCCGCATGCGGAAGCCCGGCAGTACCTGTTGCCCCTGGCGACGCGGACGCGCGCATTGTTTCGCATGGACTTTGCCGAGGCCCTCTATATCGCCGAGCTGCGATCGGCCCCGCAGGGGCACCTGTCCTACCGCCGCGTGGCATGGGAGATGTACCAGGCGGTAGCGCGCAAGCATCCCGGACTTGCGCGGCATTTCCGCGTCAGCCCGGTAGAAACCGCGGCTGACCTGTTGAAGCGCTGAGACGGCTGTGAGTAGCCCGGGCGCAGCGTTTTCCTGAAATGGGAGCGCTATGACCATGGTGAATCGACCTGCGGCGATGTTTGTGTTTTCTTCGCCTTTTTCAGGGTGCGGGTGGTAATCTTGGGACAGCCTCTGTATCGATTCAGGACAGGTTCTCTTGCGCTGTGCTCTCGCTCCTGGGAGTGCGTCAAGGCTTGATACATGCGTCAACTATTTGGGGGAAACAGCGTGGCTGAAGATCGGTCCCGGGCAATTGAAGCGGCACTTGCACAGTTGGACAAACAGTTTGGCAAGGGTTCGGTGATGCGGCTTGGCAGCAAGGACACGCTGCCGATCGCCGCGATCTCTACCGGCTCCATCTCCTTTGACGCGGCGCTCGGCGTGGGCGGTGTGCCGCGCGGCCGGGTCATCGAGATCTTCGGGCCAGAATCTTCCGGTAAGACCACGATCACGTTGCAGATCATCGCCGAGGCGCAGAAGCTGGGTGGTCTGGCGGCGTTCGTCGACGCGGAGCATGCGCTGGATCCGACCTACGCGAAGAAGCTGGGTGTGGACATCGACAACCTGCTGGTATCGCAGCCGGACTACGGCGAGCAGGCGCTTGAGATTGTGGAAGCACTGGTGCGCTCGAATGCGGTGGACGTGCTCGTGGTCGACTCGGTGGCGGCGCTG
The DNA here is from genome assembly GCF_003858395.1 of Acidipila sp. EB88. Taxonomy (GTDB): domain Bacteria; phylum Acidobacteriota; class Terriglobia; order Terriglobales; family Acidobacteriaceae; genus EB88. The sequence continues at coordinate 2,719,669 of NZ_QWEV01000005.1, forward strand.
GTGCCCAAGGCTGAACTGGACGGCGAGATGGGCGACTCTCACATGGGTCTGCAGGCCCGCCTGATGTCGCAGGCGCTGCGGAAGCTCACCGGTACGGTGTCGAAGTCGCGCACGTGCCTGATTTTCATCAACCAGATCCGCGAAAAGATCGGCGTGATGTTCGGCAATCCGGAGACCACCACCGGTGGCCGCGCATTGAAGTTCTACTCGTCGGTACGCGTGGATATCCGCAGGATCGCGGCGGTCAAGGAAGGCGACCAGGTTGTGGGATCGCGGACCAAGGTCAAGATCGTAAAGAACAAGGTCGCGGCGCCATTCCGCGAGGCCGAGTTCGACATCCTGTACGGCGAAGGCATTTCGCGCGAAGGCGACGTGCTGGACCTGGCCGTCACGCACAACGTGGTGGACAAATCGGGCGCCTGGTACAGCTACTCGGGCGAGCGCATTGGCCAGGGTCGCGAGAATGTGCGGCAGTTCCTAAAGGACAACAAGGAAGTGTTTGGACGGATCGACAGCGCGGTGCGGCAGAAACTCGGCATCGCCGGGGCTGCGGCAGCGGCCGAGATTCCGGAAGTGCCGGTGGATGGTCCCTTGCTTGCACAGGAAGTCGTGCGGCCCTCCCGGCGGCAGTAGCGAGTCACAGGCGAAAAGAAAAGGCAGGTGAGACGCAATGTCTCACCTGCCTTTTTTCGGCCGATTGTCAGGCTGCAGAGTTGCAAGCCATGTAGCCCCGGGTATTCCGCCGGTACCGGCACGGTCCGCAGCCTACCGAAGCCTGAGTCTTTCGGTTTCGCTTGGCCAGGAGGCCGCGCTCACGGCCAGAGTGGCTCCTCGGCATCGATCCGGTGGATCAACTTGTCCGAGATCGCCGCATCGTCACTGAGGGACGGGTGGCCATCGCAGGCGCTGAAACTCAGTCCGTTGATCGGAAGAAACGTAACATGCTGGTCGCCCGCGCTGCGCTGGTGGTCAACTACCTTCTGCGCCTCGGCCTCCACCTCCCCATTTGCTACATCCGTCGCCCACACGATGATTCGCGCGTCGTGATTGCGCGCCCGCAATTGCGCGAGAAAGCGCTCGTAGTGTGCTTCGTAGTCGGCGTGCAGTTCGTCCCGGGTCTTCCATGGTTCGCCGGGATTGAGTGCCGTGGAAAAGTCGTTGGTGCCGAGCGCGATCACGATGACCCCCGGCTTCCAGGCCGCGTCCTGGTAGGGCTGCTTGTGGTCCAGCAGCGTGTACGGGTAAGCCTCGAGCAGCGTGTCCCCCTTGAAGCCGTTGTAGTTGCGCACGACGCCCCGCCCCGAGATCGCATTGACCTGGTAGTCAGCGTTGTAGTGCGCCGCGGTCATCGCCCCGAAGGCCTGGGTGTCGTCGGTCAAGGCCCAGATCTCCTCCTGGGTGCACTGATGCCGGGGAGAGGTGTTGCCGTAGCCGACCGTGTGCGAGTCGCCGATGAACTCGATCTGGCGAGGCCGTTGTGGGACGGCCAACGCCTTTTCTCGCAATGGAATCGCGAACCCGCCGAAGTGGTTTGGCGCTGACTGGCTTTCTGTGGCCACCAGAACACTGATGGTATGTGGGCCTTCAGAGAGTCCATCGATGGCGTACTCGCCTGGCTCCGGCTTGCTCAGCGGCGGAGTCGGCTGCCCATCCACCAGGATGTGGAGAATCTCGTTGTTTGTGCCGACGCCAAAAAAGACCGCGCTGCCCTTGAACGCCGCGCGGTAGTAGGCTCCCGGCCACTGCGCGCTGTAGTCGCTCGCTGCTTTGCTCCCCGGGGCTGCCTGCTGCGTGGTGAGAACACGGCCCCCGATGAGCATGGGCAGTGGTTTGAGGGGCGGCGTCATCGCAGCCTTGTGCGCCGTTGGCACGGCTGCGAGGGCGGGAAGGGCAAGAAGCGTCGATGCGGCAAGCATGAGGTGGTGCGGTAAACCGAGGCAGCGCGTCTGGACTGGCATGTGCTCGAGCATACAAAATGCGGCGGGACCTCGAAGTCACTCGCATCGCTTTCCGGGCCAAGGGTAAGCAGCTTCGGTGTATACGTGCGTCTGGACCCGTGATCCGCGGCCGTCACGCGGCCATGGCCGGTAAGTCCACACGCCATAGCTTGCTGGTGCCTCTCTCCGGAGAACGCCTCCTTCCCGTTCAGCAGCAAATTGCGACCATTCAAGTCGCAATCTTGCCGGCCACTGTTTTTGAGCTTCTTCTAAACAGCGACCATTCTAGTCTGTGTTTGTTGCGGCGCCTGATCAAGGGTGCTGCCGTGCGGACACAGCAACAAGGCGGAGGAATCGTGGCGAATCGTACCAAGTTCAAGATGCAGCGTGCGCTGGGCATGGAGCTGCCCGGGTTGGGCAAGGAAGGCGCACTGGAGAAGCGGAACTATCCACCCGGTCAGCATGGCCGCAGCAGCCGCAAAAAGCTGTCGGAGTTCGGCGTGCAGCTGCGCGAGAAGCAGAAGCTGCTGTTTCACTATGGCCTGCGCGAGGAGCAGTTGCGCCGGTTTGTGCGCATGGCCAAGACGGGCAGCGATGCCGGCAGCTGGATCCAGGCCCTGCTCAGTTCGCTGGAACGCCGGCTCGACAATGTGGTGTTCCGGCTGGGCTTCGCGCGGAGCATGGCTGCGGCGAAGCAGCTGGTCTCGCACCGCCACGTGACGCTCAACGGCCGGCTAGTCAACATCGGCAGCGTGGTGGTACGGCCGGGCGATGTGGTGGCATTGACGGCGTTTGCCGCGGGCGAGATGACTGAGAATGCCCGTAGCCGGCCCCGTCTAAACCTGCCGCACTTCCTACGGTTTGTGGACGAGGGCGTCAACACCCAAGGCCAGCTGGTGGGTATGCCGGGCGTTGGCGATGTTCCGTTCGAGTTCAACGCGAACCAGGTGGCGGAGTACTACGCCAAGCGAGGGGTGTGACGATGGCATGCGAAAACGAGCGCGATGGAAACCTGGTGCTGGCACGGGAACAGGGTCTCGGGGAGATCTCGATCTGCACCTGCGGCGTGCTGCAGATGACGCTGGGCGCGGTGACCCTGCGGCTGGCGCCCGAGGCCTTCGTGCAGATGCTGCGCATGTGCATGGAGGCGGCGCACTCCCCGCTGGTGCGCCCCGCGCCCGTACCGGTTGGCGGGGAGTCGTCCGTGCACTGAGCGTGGGGCGGCGAGTCTGGTTCCGAGGGATGGCACTCTTTGGTCACCGGAGGAATGAGGAAGAAAGTGGGCGGCGCACCGGCCATTCGATAGTCTTCCCGAGACATGTTTCCCACTTCTTGCAATGCCTTTTCGTTCCCGGCAGCAGTGCTCCTGTGCCTTGCTTCGGCACCGTCACTGCGTGCGCAGTGGATCCCCGACACCCCGCCTGCCACGCTGGGCGTGGTGACCCTCGCCGGCACGCCGGAGCATTTCCAGGTGGAGGGAAAGGATGTTCTGTGCGGCGCGCGGACGACCACGGTGCGGGTGGGCGAGCATCTGCTGCAACCGGTAGCCGGCTGCACCCAGATGCTGCTCGGGCAGGACGTCAAGATCTTTGGAAAGTCTCGCAAACACGGGCAGGAGATCGAGGCAGCCGCGATTGAAGTCGATTACGCGCGGCAACAAAGGGTGTCCGGGCTGGCTATTATCGACGCACTGCCGGCGGATGCGCACAGCAACTGGACCTTTCGCGCTGATGGCTACCGTATTCGGGTGACCCCCGCCACGCGGTGCAGCTTCGACGGGCCACTTGCCGGCCCGGACGGCATGCGCACCAACGTCTGGGTTGAGTACTCCGGCCGGCAGGAGCGGGATGGGACCGTCGTCGCGGATACAGCCGACTTCGTGCCGAACACCGTGGAGCCGCTCGAAGCGAAGATCCGGGCCAAGTGGACTTTTGATCCAGCTGCCACGACCGAGGAGAATCGACAGAACTACCTGAGCAAGTCACTGGTCGGACTGAATGCAAAACGCATCCCCGCCTATGGGGACGCAGCAATGCAGGCGCGGGTCGCGGCCTTGGGCGCCAGGCTCATCCCCGCGTACCAGCAGGCGCTGCCCGAAAGCGATCCGACCAAGATCCACTTCCTCTTCCAGGTGGTGGATGAGCGGGATGTCCGGGATGCCATGACACTGCCGAACGGGATCATCCTTGTGCCGTACCAGGTGGTGGCCCGGCTCAGGAGCGACGCGCAGCTGGCAGCGGTGCTCGCCGACAATATCGCCGGCGCACTCGAGAAGCAGACTTTGCGGCAGATCCCAGCCGCACCTGGGATCGTAGCTTCGCGGGCGACACTCACGGCCGCTGGCGTTTTCATTCCCCTTATCGGTCTGGCTGCTTCCGCGGACCACGGCATCTCTGCTGCCGCAGTCCGTCACGCGGAGGAGCAGCGGGGCCGTGTGAGCCTTGCCCTAATGCGTGATGCCGGGTTCGACGCCACCGAAGCGCCCGTGGCTTGGTGGCTGCTCGCCTCGCCCAAAGACAAAGACGTGCAGCAGATTGCGATGCCCGGCCGTGCGCGCTACCTGTACCAGGAGCTGGCCGCCACGTGGCCGCCGGCTTGAGGTTCATGTCCACCGGTGCCTGCTACACTCAACGCCGTGCATACAGTCACCGCGATCTATCCCGGGTCCTTCGACCCGGTCACAAATGGGCACCTGGACCTGGTCACCCGGGGAGCGAAGCTGTTTGATCACCTGATCGTAGCGGTGCTGCGCAATTCGGCCAAGAACCCGCTGTTTTCCGTCGCGGAGCGGGTGGAGATGCTGCGGGAAGGCACGGGCGGCCTCGGCAATGTCGAGGTGGCCACCTTTGAGGGGCTGCTGGTGGATTTTGCACGGGAGCGGGGCGCGCACGCGGTACTGCGCGGGATCCGGGCGATCTCGGACTACGAGTACGAACTGCAGATGGCGCACATGAACCGGCGGCTCAACCCGGACGTGGAGACGATCTTCCTGATGCCGGATGCGCAGTACTCGTATGTGAGTTCGCGGCTGGTGAAGGAAGTGTTTCGCGCCGGCGGGTCGGTTGCAGGGCTGGTGCCGCAGATGGTGATCGAACGTTTGCAGCGCCGGGCCGAGCTGGGCGACTCGCCGGCCTAGTTCCTGGCCCGGAATGGTGGAAGCCGGAGGGTTCGTGCCTGGCCACAATACAGATGGAATCGAACGTGAACTTCTGGCCCAGGCAGCCCGGCTCTGGCCGCATCGCGAGCACGAGGCCGCCGGACCCTGTGGTCTGCTTTGCCGCATGGGACTTCATCGCTGGCGCCGGCTCGACCTTGCTGCACTTGCGCCTGGCAGGGATATCGCTCACTGCTTCTGGTGTGCCAAGGTGAAAATTGACGGCGGGATTTACGAACCCTAGCAAGGGATGGGATCCGTTTGTTGCAGAGCCAGCGACGTGGTTGGATGTTCTCGGGGCCAGGCGCGAGCAACCTGACGCGTCAAAGCGCCGCTTATGCCGGCTCTTTGATCTCGGTGCCACGCACCTTGAGGAAGTTCAGCGCCGGCGTGGTGCACATGGTGGTCACAAGCGCCATGACGACCAGCATGGTGAACAGCGTGGGGGTGAATGCGCCGACGTTGTAGGCGATGTTGAGCACCACCAGTTCCACCAGGCCGCGGGTGTTGAGCAGGGCGCCAAGCGCCAGGGCCGCGCGCCAGTTCTGCCCGGACCAACGGGCGGCCAGCACCGCGCCACCCACCTTGCCGAAGATCGCAGCCAGCAGCACAACGCCCGCCCACAGCCACGTGGTGCTGTCGTTGAGCAGGTCAAGCCGCGTACGCAGGCCGGTCAGCGCGAAGAACAGGGGCAACAGCAGCACCGAGGTGAGCATGTCCACGCGTGCGCGGATGGCCTGCTGCCACTGTTCCACCCGCGGAAAGCAGACACCAGCGATGAACGCGCCGAACAGGGGATGGACGCCGGCCCAGTCAGTGACCGCGGCCGAGGCGAACAGGAAGACCAGGGCCATGCCGAGCAGGTCGATCGAGAGCTCGGGGTTGTTGCGGCGCTTCACGATGCGGGTGGCCAGCGGGCGCATTACCCCGAGCATGAAGACCAGATAAGCGATGAGCATACCGAAGTGCAGGGCGAGCACACCCGGAGTGCCATGGACGTCGACCAGGGTCAGGGCTACGGCCAGCAGCAGCCACGCCACCACGTCATCGACCGCGGCGCAGAGAATGGCGGTGGTGCCCAGGGGCGAGCCCATCAGGTTGCGCTCTTCAAGAATGCGCGCCAGCACCGGGAATGCCGTAATGCTCATGCTGATGCCCAGGAACATCACGAACGGAACAGAGCCGATGCCGTGCGGCGCAAACCGCTCCCGCAGCGAGTGAGCCAGCAGGATCGCGGCCAGGAAAGGTACCACGATGCTGGTGCCGCTGGCGGCCAGGGCCGTGAACCGCTGTTGGCGCAGCTGGCGATCATCGAGCTCCATGCCGACGATGAACAGGAACAGGATGAGTCCGACGGTGGAAAGCTCTTCCATGGCGCCAAGGGAGGCTTTTGGAAAAAGGTGCTGGCTGAAGGTGGGTGCAAAGCGCCCCAGCACCGATGGGCCCAGCAGGATGCCGCCCACGATCTCGCCGATGACCCGCGCCTGCCCCAGCCGGCGCGCGATCCAGGCGCAGACCAGCGTGACAAGAATCACAACCGGGATTTGCAGCAGCAGCAGGTTCAATCGGGTCTCGCAACGGGCGGATGTGGGATTTCGCGTTCCTTCTTATGTACCACGGAGGTGGGAGCCGGTCGCGCCCGGGAAGCTTATTCAGCGGCGATTCCGGAGGAATCGGGGCAGTGGTTTGTGTCTCGCCGCCGCGTAATTTCCAGAGCATCTGGCGCAAGAAGCCGGTAAACAGCCCGGCATCGCGGTCGGCCAGGCGGAGCCGGCGCAGCAGGGTGCGCAATTGGCGGGTGCGTGCGGGTGAGCCCATGCCGGGGTACTGGCTGAGCACGAGTGCCTGCTCCAGCAGGGTAGTCAGCCGCTCCACCGACTCCGCCGCGGCCGGCGCACCGGGGTTGCTGTCGCGGGGAAAGTTCTGCGGCAGCTCCCAGGGTGGCTGTGGCTTGTGCACGGGTTCGAGCGGCGTGGCCTGCGGCGGATCGAGGCGGGCCAGCTCGTAGAGGCACAGCGCGGCGGCCTGGCCGAGGTTCATGGAGGGGTGCTCGTCCCGGGTAGGAATGCGGACCAGCAGGTGGCAGTGGCTCATGTCGTCGTTGGACAGGCCGAACTTCTCAGAGCCGAACAGCAGGGCGACTTTCTGACCGCTGTCGAGCGCAGCACGCATGCGGGCGGCGCCGACCTCGAGCCGTTCCAGCGGCTGCAGCCAGGGCTTGTCGGAGGCAGCGCCGCTGGTTCCGACGACGAACTGGGCGTCTTCCACCGACTCGGCGGTGGTGGCGAACTCGCGGGCATTGCGCAGCAGGGCCGCGGAGGGCCCGACCGCCGATGACGCCGAGCGGAAGTCCTTGTAGAAGATGTGAGCCACCCGGAGGTCCATGGCTCCGAAGTTGCTCATGGCTCGGGCCACTGCCCCAATGTTGAGGGTGTTGCGGGGCGAGACGAGTACGACCGAGAGGCGGTCGAGCGACCGGGTGTCCAGGGGCTGGGGGTCAGAAGGAGTCGGATTGGTGTCGTCTGGCAAGGCTTTAGTGTAGCGTGCAGCGCCGGCGCGCCGGCTTCTGCTGCTGCCGGCAACATGGGCGTGGCGTCGTCTCCCGCTGCTGGCAGCAGGGGAGGGATGCTGTGCGCACTTTGAAGAAGTGCAAAAACGAGATCGAAATACCGGCATCCTAGGCAGGGAAAGGAAGCACACGTTTATGTCGCTGCACGATCTGCTCACCCAGACTCCCCAACCACACCAGGACGGTAAAGGCGCTGACGATCCGGGGCCGCGCAACGTGGAGCGCGATCGCCAGAACCCGGACGTGCTGCGGCCGCCATCGACTGATCACGGCACGATTCCGAACCTGCGCTTCTCGTTCTCGGACGCGCACAACCGGCTGGAAAAGGGCGGGTGGGCGCGCGAGGTTACGGTGCGCGAGCTGCCGGTGGCCAAGACGCTGGCAGGGGTAAACATGCGGCTCGAGCCCGGAGCCATCCGCGAGATGCACTGGCACAAGGAAGCAGAGTGGGCCTATATGCTGGTCGGCTCGGCGCGCATCACCACGGTTGACCAGAATGGACAGAACTTTGCCGATGACGTGGCAGTCGGCGACCTGTGGTTTTTCCCTTCGGGCATTCCGCACTCAATCCAGGCGCTGGGGGATGGCTGCGAGTTTCTGCTGGTTTTCGATGATGGGGAGTTCTCGGAGAACAGCACCTTTCTGATCACGGACTGGTTCGCACACACGCCGAAAGAGGTGCTCGCGGCCAACTTCGGGGTGGCCGCGAGCGAATTCGAGAAGATTCCGGCGAAGGAGCTGTATATCTTTCCAGGCAAAGTGCCGGGTGCGCTTGCGACGCAGCAGGTGGAGTCTCCGCAGGGGCCTTCGCCGATGCAGTTCAGCCACAGGATGCTCGCGCAGGCACCGATCAGGACGCCGGGTGGCACCGTGCGGGTAACCGATTCGCAGAACTTTCCCGTAGCGACCACAGTTGCGGCGGCGCTGGTGGAGCTCGAGCCGGGTGCGATCCGGGAGATGCACTGGCACCCTACCAACGACGAGTGGCAGTACTATATCCAGGGCCAAGCGCGGATGACGGTCTTCGCGGCGGGCGGCAAGGCCCGCACCTTCAACTACCAGGCCGGGGACGTGGGTTATGTGCCGTTCGCGATGGGCCACTACATCCAGAACATCGGCGACACCCCGGTGCGCTTCCTGGAACTGTTTCGCTCGGCTCGCTATGCCGATGTGTCACTGAAGCAGTGGATGGCGCTGACGCCGCCCGAACTGGTGCAGGCGCACCTGCACCTGGGTGACGCGGCTTTGGCTGCACTGGTCAAGGAGAAGAAGCCGGTGTTTCGCGCGTAGCGGGATGCCTGCGAGTGACGAGGCGCGCGGCAGGCGTTCAGAAGCAGTCGAGATCGCGCGTCTACAGGGTGCGTGGCGGTATTGAGGAACTTACCTCGGTTGATTTCCGCCGGCGACCCGGCAGCGAAATCTCGCAAGGACTACACGCGACGGGTGAAATCTGAAAAACTAGGCGGTATGAGTGCTTCTGCCGTAGCCACTGCCCGCAAGTTGTTCACCGACCGCATCAATCGCATCGAAGTGTCGGCCACGATGGCCATTACGGCCGAAGCCGGTCGCCTCAAGGCCGAGGGGGTCGAGCTGGTGGACTTTGGCGCCGGCGAACCGCACTTCGCCACGCCGCGCCATATCAAGGATGCCGCGATCGACGCGATCGAGAAAAACTTCACCCGCTACACCGCGGTGCAGGGCCTGCCCGATGTGCGCAAGGCCATCGTGGAGCGGCATGCGGAGGACTTCGGCACGAACTATGCGCCGGATGAAGCCGTGTTCACGACCGGCGGCAAGCTCGCGATCTTCAACCTCACGCAGGCGCTGATCGAGCATGGCGACGAGGTGATCATCCCTGTGCCGTACTGGGTGTCGTACAAGGACATCGTGCAGTACGCGGGCGGTGTGCCGGTGTTCCTGGAGACTGCGGAGAGCGAGAACTTCCGCGTCACGGCCAAGGCGATTGAATCGCTGATCACGCCGCGCACCAAGGCCATCATCCTGAACACGCCGTCGAACCCGTCGGGGTCGGTGATTGCAAAGGACGACCTGTTCGCGATTGTGCGGATGGCGCATGAGCGAGGCATTTACCTGTATATCGATGAGTGCTACGTGTATCTCCAGTTCGAAGGGGAGATGGTTTCGGGCGCGTCGATCCTGGAGGCGAAAGAGCACGTGATCGTGATGGGTTCGCTGTCGAAGACCTACGCCATGACCGGCTGGCGCGCCGGCTACGCGCTGGGGCCGAAGCCAATCATCGCGGCGATGAGCAAGCTGCAGTCGCAGTCCACCTCGAACACGGCGACGTTTGTGCAGAAGGCCTCGGTGGCAGCGCTCACCAGCTCGCAGGCCTGCGTGGCCGAGATGCGCGCGGACTACCAGAAGCTGCGCGACCGCATCCTGGCGCGGCTCGCGGAGATCCCGGGGATCACCTGCACTAAGCCTGAGGGAGCGTTTTACGTGTACCCCAACGTGGCGAAGTACCTGGGCAGGCCCGGCGGACCGGCGACCACGATCGAGCTGGCTAAGCGCCTGCTGACCGAGGCGCGCGTGGTCGCGGTTCCGGGCGAGGCTTTCGGGACCAATGAACACATCCGGCTTTCGTACGCTGTGTCTCACGACGCGGTGGAAGAAGGCACCAAGCGGATGCGCGAGTGGTTTGCAACGCTCGCTTAAAGCGGAGATGCAACAACAGCCAGAACCGGGCGCGGCAGCGGAACAGCGCCGCGCCTTCTCGCTTGCAGGCTTTCGGGAGCTGTGGGGATCCACACTGGATCAGGAAGGAAACAGCATGGAACTGGCAGCACAGGGGATTTTGTTCGACATGGACGGAATTCTGGTCTCGTCCCTCGGGTCGGTTGAGCGTTCGTGGGCGAAGTGGGGCGACATGCGCGGGGTGGATGGCGCCAAGGCGATTGCGACCGCGCACGGCAAGCGTGCAATCGACACGATCCGCATGCTCAGGCCGGACCTGAACGACCGGGAAGAGCTGGACCTGATCGAGCAGATCGAGATTGATGACAAGGACGACATCCAGGTGCTGCCGGGAATCCCGGAGCTGCTGCGGAGCCTGCCCAAGGGGAGCTGGACGATCTGCACCTCGGCCACCAAGCGGCTCGCCAAGGTACGCCTGGAGCACTCGGGACTACTGGTGCCGGAGCAGTTCATCTCGGCCGACATGGTGGAGCACGGCAAGCCGCACCCAGAACCGTACCTGCGCGGGGCTGCCCTGCTGGGGTTCGATGCCGCTCGGTGCGTAGTGTTTGAAGATGCGCCGGCGGGCTGCGAGGCGGGCAAGGCGGCCGGCTGCACCGTGATCGCCACGTTGTTTTCGCACACTGATGAGCAATTGGCCTGTGCCGATTATCGCGTGCACACGCTGGAGCATGTTCGCGTTACCGGGACGGCGGGTGCTCTCACAATTCGCTTCGAACCGGTGTAAGTGTGGGTTGGTTCGACGGCAGCATGCGATGGCGAATCGGGCGTTCCAATCGCTAGTACGCTTATGAAAGAAGAAAGGGCGAGCCCAGGCTCGCCCTTTCTTTTGTTCCGGAACATGCGCTTGTTGCTAGCTTGCGCCGGCAGTGGCTGTTTGACCCACAAGGGTAGTCGGCTGGCCAGCCAGCAGCGTGGCGCGAAAGTAGTCAAGGGACAGCAGGAGCCCCTGCTCGAGCGCGATGCCGGGCTCCCAGCCAAGCAGCTCCCGCGCCTTGGAGATGTCGGGCTTGCGTTGCATGGGGTCGTCGACCGGCAGCGGCTCGAAGACGATCGGTGAGCTTGACCCGGTGACGCGCTGCACGGTCTCGGCGCACTCCAGGATCGTCCACTCGACCGGGTTGCCGATGTTGACGGGCGTGTGTTCGCTCGAGGCCGCGAGACGCACGATGCCATCGATCTCGTCAGACACGTAGCAGAAGGAGCGCGTCTGCTGGCCGTCGCCGTAGACGGTAAGCGGCTCGCCCCGGAGGGCCTGCACGACGAAGTTGGAGATGACCCGACCGTCGTCTCGCCCGAGCCTCGGCCCATAGGTGTTGAAGATGCGGACGAGGTGCGTGTTGAGCGCGTGATAGCGATGGTAGCCGGTGACCAGTGCCTCGGAAAAGCGTTTGGCTTCGTCGTAGACGGAGCGCGGACCGACCGGGTTGACGTTGCCCCAGTAATCTTCGCTTTGCGGGTGCACCAGCGGATCGCCGTAGCACTCGGAGGTGGAGGCATGGAGAAAGCCCGCGCCGTGGCGCCTGGCTACTTCCAGCGCGTTGCGCGTGCCGGAGGAGCCGACCTCCAGCGTTTCCAGACCGAGCCGGTGATAGTTGACGGGGCTCGCGGGAGACGCGAAGTTGTAGACGTACTCGACGCGCCCGAAATCAAAGGGTGCGCAGATGTCATGTTCTTCCAGCTGGAACCTGGGTTCGTTCTGCAGGTGGGCGAGGTTCGCGAGGGAGCCCGTCGAAAGGTTATCGACGCCAACGACAGAGTGTCCTTCCGCCAGAAGGCGGTCGGTGAGATGAGAGCCAAGAAAGCCGGCCGCGCCGGTGACAAGTATTCGCATGCGAGCACGATTGGATGCGGAATGGATTGGAGAACGAGCAGGACGCGCCGCCCTGAAAGCAACACGTTCTGCCTGTTCCACTTCCTGTTCCTGTAGTTCCAATGTTGCTTAGACGGTAGCATGCCGGGAAGAAGCAGCCAGGCTCTGCGGCTTCCTCCCTGCTGCTTCGTTTCCAGCGCCCCGTCTTGGCCACGCGAGCTCGCAGTACTTACGCTCCAGGCTTGCGCACCCTCTGCTTCCGGACCCGCTTCACGGCCTCGGGCAGGTCGGCTGTGCGCAGTTCTTCCTCCACCGTTTCCGGCAGGGCAGTGGTTCGCAGCACGGGGGCGAACAGTGCGGCCGTTGAGCGCGGGATGGCGTCTGCCGCGGCGCGACCCTCCGCCACCTCCATCAGGAACTGCTGTGCGCTGAAGGCCGGCGTCGTTTTGCCCTCCGCGGTGTCAGTGAGCCGGGTGTAGACACCATCCGGCCGCAGCAGTCTCGTCTTGGCTGTGTCCGCAAGGTAGGCGCTGAGGATTTCGTTGCGAAGACGGTTGCAAAGCGCCGGGTCCTTGATGGGAAAGGCGACTTCGCAGCGCTCGAACAGGTTGCGCGGCATCCAGTCGACCGAGCCGCAGTAGAACTCCTCCTGTGTGCCTCCATCGCTGCCGTGGCCGTTGGCGAAGTAGAAGATGCGGGAGTGCTCAAGGAACCGGCCCACGATGGAGCGGACGCGGATGCGCTCCGAGACGCCGGGCATGCCGGGGCGCAGGGAACAAATACCGCGGATGATCAGGTCGATCTCGACGCCGGCCTGCGACGCGGCATACAGCGCCTCGATGATGCTCTCCTCCAGCAGCGAGTTCATCTTGGCGACGATGCGCGCGGTGCGCCCGGCAAGAGCGTGCTCGGTTTCCCGCTGGATCAGGCGGATCATGCTTTCAGCCATGGTGAGTGGCGCGACCAGCAAGGGCGCGTAATCGTCGGACTCCGAGTGCGCGGTGAGGTAGTTGAACACCGAGTGGACGCTGGCCGTGATCGCCGGGTCCGAGGTGAGCAGGCTCACATCGGTGTAGAAGCGCGAGGTGACTGGGTTGTAGTTGCCGGTGCCGAGATGCGCATAGCGGCGCATGACGCCGTCGGCTTCGCGGCGCACCACCAGCGCGAGCTTGCAGTGCGTCTTGAGGCCGACGATGCCGTGGAACACCTGGACGCCGGCGTCCTCGAGGTTGCGGGCCCAGCGAATGTTGGAGGCCTCGTCGAAGCGGGCGGTGAGCTCGACCACGACGGTGACTTCCTTGGACTGCGCCGCCTCGGTGAGCGCGCGGAAGATCGGTGAATCCGCCGAGGTCCGGTAGAGCGTTTGCTTCATCGAAACAACGCTTGGATCTTCGGCCGCGGCCTCGATGAAGGAGACCACCGCGTCGTAGGAGTCATACGGGTGGTGCAGCAGCACGTCGTGGTGGCGCAGCTCATCGAAGATGTCGACGGACTTGCGATGCAGCCGAAGCTCGCGACCTGCGAAGGGTGCGTACTTCAAATCGGGCCGGTTGATGTCGCCGTACAGGTTGAACATGCGCGACAGGTTTACCGGGCCGTCGGTGCGGAACACCTGGGACTCGTCCAGCTCGAAGTTGGAGCGCAGCCGATCGATGATCTCGGGGTGAGCATCCTGTTCGATCTCGAGACGCACGGCGTCGCCTTTGCGGCGGTTGTGCAGCTCGGAGCGCACCGCCTCGAGCAGAGAGCGGGACTCTTCCTCTTCGAAGTAGAGGTTGGAGTTACGCGTGACCCGGAAGGCGGCGGTGGAAACGATCTCGTAGCCGCGGTACATGCCGGCAGCCTGGTGCTCGATCAGGTCATGCAGGAAGAGGAAGTCTTCGCTGCTGCTGCCCTCGATCTTTGGGAGCCGGATGAAGCGGGGCAGCGCCCGCGGCACGGTGACCACCCCGAGCACGGCGGCATTGGCGCCCTTGCGCTTGCGGCGAAGCAGCAGCGCAACGCAAAGGGCCTTGTTGAGCACACGCGGAAAGGGATGGCGCGGGTCGATGGTGATCGGCGTGAGCAGGGGGTCGACGTCGCGCTGGTAAAGCTCGGTCGCGGCGCGTCTGGCCTCGTCGGTGAGCTCGTCCCACTGGAGGATGCGGATGTTCTCCTTGCAGAGTGCGGGGTGGAGCATGTTGTTCCAGCAGCTGTACTGCTCGGCGACGAGGTCGTGCATGTCCGCGGTGATTTCGTCCAGCAGGTCCTGCGCGGTCATGCCATCGGGGCCGGGTTCGCCCAGGCCCTCCTCGATACGCTGCAGCATGCCGGCAATGCGTACTTCGACGAACTCGTCGAGGTTGGAGGCGGTAATCGCAAGAAACTTGACTCGTTCCAACAAAGGATTGGTCGCATCCTGCGCTTCTTCCAGCACGCGCCGGTTGAAATTGAGCCAGGAGCTGTCTCGCGAGATAAAGAGTTTTCGCTGTTTTTCTTCCATGAATGGCTGCCGTCCTGAGGCAGCGTCGCAACGTTCACATGCTAAATGCGCCCGCGTGTTCTGCGGCGAACGAACGATGAATCCGCATCCCTGGGCTCCGCCGGGGACCGCCCGCCCAAATTGGCCGGGATTGCGAGGTTGACCCCCGGGGATGAAGGCCCGAAGATAAAGGCAGGCGGCAGATTGCTGCTTTCTGGAGACGGCATGGCTACTGAAGGTTGCGGCGACGGACGGGTTATACAGGGCATGGCGCTGGAGCTTTTCCAGTTGGCCTCCCTGCTGATCGGCGAGGAAAGCAAAGCAATGTTGCTGATCGAGGATTCCCTGGCAACGATGGATGCCGACCCATGCGCGGAGCCCACTGCTGCGCGCGCGCAGGCACGCAAGGTGGTGGTCGAAGGCGCGATCCGGACCCTGGCCCAGCAATCGCCGGGTGCATTCCAGGCTTCGGCAGCGACGGCAGCGGCCGGCCCATGCGTGCAGGATGACGACCTGCAGGCTGCGGGTGTTACCCCGGAGCAGTTGCGCAACCTGCTGGATGAGCATGGACGGCCGGAGCTGCGGCACGGCCTCCGGGTGCAGCTGGAACAGCTGCCCATAGCCCAGCGCGCTGTGTTTGTGCAGCGTGCGGTGCTGGGACAAAGCAATGATGCGGCAGCGCAATTGCTGCGAGAAGCAGCAGGGCCGGATGCTTCAGGCTGGACGGCTGAAACCGTCAGCGGCACCTTCCGCCAGGCGCTCTGCTCACTGGCCAATGCACTCGCACATGCCCCGGGCTCGGCGTCGGCCGCGTCCGTTTCCTCTGCGGTCCTCTCAGCCTAGCGGGCCTAGGAAGAGGTCTGGGTACGGGCGCCGGAATAGCCCGGGGAGCGCGCTCCTGCTACCGCTCCAACAATCTTTCATCCTTCTCCCCCGTGCCGCATCTAAAAAGCCTCAAACCGCTAAGCGACGCGAAACAAGACAGCAGGAGTGTGTGTGCAGTACGGAAGCAGGAGCGGCAGGACGGCAGCAGCTTTTTGGGCGCGCGGAATCTTTGCCACAGGAGTGGTGCTGACACCGGGGCTGGCCATGGCGCAGCTTGGCACGGTGACCACGGGCGCAGTGCAGGACCTGCCGACGCCGGTGACGCTTTCGCAGCAGCAGGTGCAGTCGGGCAGCTACCAGGGCAGTGCAACGGAAGATGCGCTGGTGCCCGGAACCCTGCCGCTGTCGCTTGATGATGCGATCCAGCGTGGTCTGCGGCACAATCTCGGACTCGTACTGACTTCGACCAATCAGACTGCCGCGCGATCGACGGAGCTCAACCAGCTCCAAAGCCTGCTGCCAACCATCGGCGGCACCATCAAGCAGTCGGAGATGGAAACCAACCTGCAGGCCGAGGGTCTGCGCATTACGGGGTTTCCGGCGATTATCGGGCCGTACGCCTACCAGGATTTTCGCGCTTCGTTGAACTGGAGCCTTATCAATGTCGCCTCGCTGCGGAACTACCTGGCTGCCAAGCACAACTTCGAAGGCTCGAAGCTGGCGGTGGCGGACGCTCGGGATGAAGTGGTGCTGAGTGTGGGCAATGCCTACCTGACCGTGATTGCAGATCAGTCGCGCGTTGCCTCGACGCAGGTCCAGGTGAATACCTCCAAGATTTCGTTTGACCAGGCGCACCAGCAGCACGTGGCCGGCACCTCGCCCCTGCTGGACGAGTTGCGTGCGCAGGTGGACTACCAGACGCAGCAACAAAACCTGATCCAGGCGCAGGCGACGCTCGAGAAAGACAAGCTGGCACTGGCGCGCGCCATTGGCCTGAACGTGGCGCAGGTGTTCAACCTGGTGGAGGATGAACCCTATCGGCAGTTGGACGGGCTTGACCCGGACCAGGCCGTGCAGCAGGCGCTGGGCAACCGCAAGGACCTGCAGAACTTTGGCGAGCAGTTGAAGGGGGCCGACCTGGCAAAGGGTGCGGCCAAAGCCGAGCGTTACCCGACCGTTGCGTTCAGCGGCGACTACGGCGACATCGGGCCCAATGTGCGGACCTCACATGGCACTGGCGATGCCACCGGTACGATTGACTTCCCGGTGTTTGAGGAAGCAAAGATTCGCGGCGATGAAGCCATGGCCGAGCAGCAGCTTGAGCAGAAGCGTGCGCAGTTGAACAACCTGCGCGGGCAGATCGCCCAGGATGTGCGCGATGCCATTCTTGATATTCAGGCGGCGCAGAAACAGGTCAGCGTCGCGGAAAGCAACACCAAGCTGGCAGCCGAGGCGCTGAGCGAAGCGCAGCAGCGGTATGCGGCGGGCGTTTCCGACAACCTGTCGGTCTCGCAGGCACAGCAGTCGGTGGCGCAGGCAGATGACCAGTACATCGCGAGTTTGTACCAGCACAACGTGGCCAAGCTATCGCTGGCTCGGGCGCTGGGCGTTGCAAGCACGAACTTGAAGCAATACGTGGGAGGGAAGTAAGTGGCAGAGCAGACACCCGATGTAGATGCAGGCCGGAAGCCGGCCGCTCGCGAGGAAAACGGGGGAGATGGCAAGGCCGGAGACAATCCGCGTCAGAAGTCACGCCGCCGCTTCATCATTATTCTCGTGGTCGCCCTGCTGATCGCGGGCGCCCTGTTGTTTTACTGGCGGTCGACCTTCTATGAAGATACGGACGACGCGCAGGTCAACGGCCACCTGATCCAGGTTTCGTCGCGCATCAACGGCAACGTGCTGAGCGTGCCGGTGACCGAGAACCAGCGCGTCAAGGCTGGCGACGTGATCGTGGAACTGGACCCGAAGGACTACCAGACCACCGTGCAGCAGGACGAAGCAAACCTCGCGGCGGCGCAGTCGAACTACGAGTCGAACAACGTCAATGTGCCGGTCACGGCCGTGAGCGCCAACACCAACGTCGAGGCGATCGCAGCGACACTGGCGCAGGTCAAGAGCTCTGTAACGCAGGCCGAGCAGCAGGTAGAGGCTAACCGCCAGGCAGTCGCCCAGGCGGACGCAAACTTCATCAAGGCCAAGCTCGACGTGGAGCGCTACACCCCGCTGGTCCAGCGCGATGTGATCTCCAAGCAGCAGTTTGACCAGGCGGTGGCAACAGCCAAGGCAGACGAAGCCGCGCTGAACCAGGCCAAGGCGAACGTGGCTGCTTCCGAGGCGTCGCTGCGCATGACCGAGGACACCGTGGTCCAGCGCAAAGCGCAGCTGACCAATGCCAAGACCGCTCCGGATCAGATCAAGATCCAGAAGGCCAAGACCGCGCAGGCCGAGGCACAGGTTGAGCAGGCACGCGCCGAACTGGCCCAGGCCAAGCTGAACCTGAGCTACTGCCGGATCGTGGCGCCTGTGGACGGGATCATCACCCGCAAGAGTGTCGAGGTCGGGCAGAATGTTTCCACCGGCCAGAACATGACCACCCTGGTTTCGCTCAACGATGTATGGATCACGGCGAACTTCAAGGAAACGCAGTTGAACCACATGCGCGCGGGCCAGTCCGTCAAGGTCACGGTGGACGCGTACGGTGGCCGGGCCTATGACGGGGTGATCACCCAGATCGGCGGCGCAACCGGATCGGTTCTGAGCCTGTTCCCGCCGGAGAACGCCACGGGCAACTACGTCAAGGTCGTGCAGCGTGTGCCGGTCCGCATCGATCTGAGCAATCGGGACGAGGATAGTGATCACCTGCTGCGCCCGGGTCTTTCGGTCGAGCCGAAGGTCCGCATCAAAGACTAGCAACCGTCGGGAGCGCACGGCAAAGAAGGCGGCTTCGCATTGGCGAAGCCGCCTTCTCTGCTTGCTGTAGCGCACCATTTGAGTTCTGGTCGGTGTGCGGATGCGTCTATACTTCAGCACAGCAGCGCGGCGCCTTCCCCGTTCCCTCCCATTGTGATGGCATACGCATAAAGCTCCGAGGCCGGGCAGCCCGCTTGGAAGAAGAGGTGGCAGCATCCTCCCGTTTACACATCTCTTTTTAGTGCACGCCTATGTCGTCCTGTTCGTGTGGGTGTTTGCCGAACAGGTTGGCCTGCCGCTGCCGTCCGCGCCTCTGCTGCTGATGGCGGGCACGTTGACTGCCACGCACCGGCTCCAGCTGCTTCCAGTGCTCGCCTCCATCCTGAGCGGGTCCATGCTGAGTGACGTTCTCTGGTACTTCCTGGGCAAGCGCTACGGGCACGCGGTGGTGCGGATGCTCTGCCATTTCGCCCCGCACCGCGACACGTGCGTGGATCGCATGGAGGGCTACTTCACCCGGCATGGTTCCGGCACCCTGCTGATCAGCAAATTTCTGCCGGCGCTGAACACGATGGCAGGCGCAATTGCTGGGCAGACCGGGATGAGTTTCCGGCTGTTCCTGCTGTACGACGCAGGCGGCGTACTGCTGTGGGCCTTGTCGTTCGTGGTGGGCGGCCGCTTTTTCGGCGACCTGCTCAAGATGCATCCCCATGCGCTGGCGTGGGTGGCGCACTTTGCCGTGGGCCTGTTTGTGCTGCTGTTCGTCGGCTTCCTGTACAACCGGACCCGCCGTCGCCGCCGGTCGCTGGCCGAGATCCGCACGGATCGCGTGACGCCTTCAGAGCTGCACACCATGCTGGAAGCGAACGAACCGCTGTACCTGGTGGACCTGCGACACCCGCTCGACTACCTGCCCGACCCGCGCACGCTGCCGGGCGCAGCGGTGATGACCCCGGACCGGCTGGTGGAGCTGAGCAATACCATTCCCCGGGACCGCGACGTGGTGTTGTTCTGCACGTGTCCGAACGAAGAAACTGCGGTGCGCATGGCTCTGGCGATTCGCAAGATGGGGGTCTCTCGCGTGCGGCCCCTGCTGGGCGGGTTCGATGGCTGGAAAAACCTTGGGTACCCCCTGGTGCCGATTCCTGAAAGCGCGGGGCTGCGTGCCGATGCGGAAGCAGTTTAAGTTTTAAGCTTGGAAACGCAGCAGCGAGTGTACCGAGCAGCGCCAAGCCGTGCTGCGATTGCGCCTGACGTGAACCGACCTGCAGCGACGGAGTCGTCGCCGCCCCACACCTTCCCCGAAGAGATATGGCATGAGCTGGACCGAGACTTATCACTGTGATGTATGTGGCAAAGCGCAGGGCGACGCGACCGGTGACTGGTGGCTCGCCTGGATGGGCACAACCGCGGGCGAGCCCGGCTCCGAGGGTGAGCCGATGCTGAAGATGACCGGCTGGAACCAGACGTTGTCGCATGCTGCGGAGGTGCGCCACCTGTGCGGAGCGCGCTGCGCGCAGACGCTGATGGATCGCTGGATGAGCGTGAGCGGCAGCTAGGCGCCGACGCGGCTGCGACAGGGTGGGCGCGCGCCTGCCTTGCTCGGCGGATCGTTGCTCGCCCGTCGACCGGGATGCACGATCACCATGATCCAAAAGCCGCCTGCCGGGCGGCTTTTGCGTGTGCGCCGCCGGGTGGTGGTCTTGCTGCCGGGATAACGCCTGTGGGATTGAAGCGATCGCCTGCCCATTTGTGGATGGGCTGGAGTTGAAGCCTTGAGCCCAGGCAGCGGCAAGAGGGCGGCCACTTAGAATGAGTCGAGGCGCCAGCGCCCAAGGAGAAGCGATTGCCGTATCAGGACCTGCGGGAGTGGATCAAGGCGTTGGACCGGGCTGGCGAACTGGTGCGGGTGCGCGAGGAAGTGGACCCGATCCTGGAGATCGCGGAGATTACGGATCGAGCCTCCAAGGCGGGCAAGCGCGGTGCCAAGGCCGGTGGCCCGGCGCTGCTGTTTGAGAAGGTCAAAGGCTATCCCGGTGCCCGTGTGCTGATGAACCAGTTCGGCTCGGAAGCGCGCATGAAGCTCGCGGTCGACGTGGACTCGCTGGATGAAGTGGCCGGCCGCATCCGCGCGCTGCTCGAGATGAAGTCGCCGGACGGGCTGCTGGGCAAGCTCAAGCTGTTGCCCATGCTGGCCGATGTGGGCAAGTTCTTCCCCAAGACCATCGCGGCAAAGCAGGCGGCCTGCAAGGAAGTGATCAAGATCGGCAAGCGTGGCGACCGGATCGATGTGCTGGAGTTCCCGGTGCTGCAGTGCTGGCCGATGGATGGCGGCCGCTACATCACGCTGCCCTGCGTGGTCACCCGTGATCCGAAGACGGGCAAACGCAATGTCGGCATGTACCGGATCCAGGTGTACGACGGGCAGACCACCGGCATGCACTGGCAGCGGCAGAAGAATGCGGCGGAGCACCTGCGGGACCGGATGCGGGCACAGGCCGGGGATGCCGCAGCGCGCGTGGCGCAGATGGCGCAGACTGCCGGGGGCACGGTGGCTGCGGGGACGGCAGCAACTTCAGAGGCACGAGGCGGTGCCACGCCATCGGTGACCTACACGAAGCAGTTGGCGAACCGGCTTGAAGTCGCGGTCGCGATCGGCACCGATCCGGCGACGACTTTCTCGGCTATCGTGCCGGCGCCGCCCGAGGTAGAGGAGTACATTGTCGCCGGTTTTCTGCGGCAGAAGCCCTTGGAGTTGGTGCAGTGCGAAACGGTGGACCTGCAGGTGCCGGCGCATGCCGAGATCATCCTGGAAGGGTTCGTCAAGCTGGACGAGCTCCGTTCAGAAGGCCCGTTCGGCGACCACACTGGCTTCTACACCATGGAAGACGAGTATCCCGTGTTCCACATCACGGCCATCACGCACCGCAAGAACCCTATCTACGCGGCCACCATCGTGGGCAAGCCGCCGATGGAAGACGCGTGGATGGGCAAGGCCGTGGAGCGGATTTTTCTGCCGCTGATGCGCCTGACCCTGCCCGAAATTGTGGACATTAACCTGCCGGTCGAGGGCGTATTCCACAACATCATGGTGGTCTCGATCCGCAAAAGCTACGCCGGGCACGCGCGCAAGGTGATGAACGGGATCTGGGCGCTGGGGCAGGCGATGTTTACCAAGTGCATCGTGGTGGTCGACGAGGACTGCGACGTGCAGGACCTTGGCGAGGTGGTGCTGCGCACTGCGAACAACATCGACCCGGAGCGGGATATCCAGTTCACGCTGGGGCCGGTGGATTCTCTCGATCACGCATCGCGGCTGCCGAACTTCGGCTCCAAGATGGGGATCGACGCGACGCAGAAGTGGCCGGCGGAAGGGTTCAACCGCGTCTGGCCACCGATGATCGAGATGGATGCGGCAACCAAGGCGCGTGTGGATTCGATCTGGGGCAAGCTGGGGATCAAGTAGAGCCAGACTGCCTGCGCGCCTGGCGGCCACTTCGTGGCTTGAGTGCTTAAAGAGCAAACGTCCCGAGGGGAGCGCCAGCCGCGCAGGCGGTCTTGTTTTACTCGACCTGCTTCAGCTCAATCTTCACCAGGTTGTGCACCGAGCGGGCTGGCTTCTTGTCCTCTTCAACGACGAGTTGCAGTGGTCCCAGCTTGGTGTCGAGGAGTTTGCCGTTTACCTGGTCCGCCACGATCACCTGGCCGGGATGAAACGAGGGCTCGATCTCTGCGAGTGAGAGCACGGCGTGGTAGTTGTCGCTGCCAGTAGCAACGATGTAGTCGGACAGTACCTTGCCGCGGATCGACGCTTCGGCGGGCGCACCGACTTTTTCAAGCAGGGTGTGGAGAGGCACTCCGGAATAGACTTCCTGCTCATGGGTATGGCCGTTCGTGACCGTGAGCGTCACATGCGGCAGGGCATTCAGGACATCGAGAGACAGGGTGATGGTCTGCGCGGGGCCGCTGAGTGCAAGGCCGTCAGTGGGGCTGGTGGGTGCTGCAGATGGCGGCATGGCCGTGGGAGTTTGCGCTGGAAGGTGGGCGCTGCCCAGCATGAGGAACACTGCGAGTGCTGAAGCGCGATAGGGAACGGCTGTTTTCCAGGGCACGGAGTTCTCCTGCGCTGCCGGGTGGGGTACTGCTCTGCATGCCGGCTGCATCGGTATAATAGCGCCATGTCGATCGTTCGCAACATAGCAGGCGTGGCCAAGGGCATGAGCATCACCTTCCGGGAAATGTTCGAGCCGACCGAGGTCGAGAACTACCCAGATGGTCCGGGACCGACACGGGGCGCCGTGTTGCAGGAGCGGTTCCGTGGAGCGCACGTGTTGCAGCGCGACGAGAATGGCCTGGAAAAGTGCGTTGCCTGCTTTTTGTGCGCGGCGGCCTGTCCGGCGAACTGCATCTACATCGAGGCTGCCGAGAACACCGCGGAGACGCGTATCTCCAGCGCCGAGCGCTATGCCAAGGTCTACAACATTGATTACAACCGCTGCATCTTCTGCGGCTACTGCGTCGAAGCATGCCCCACGGACGCGATCACCCATGGGCATGGTTTCGAGCTGGCGAGCCTGAATGCAGGCACGCTGGTGATGCGCAAGGAAGACATGCTGGTTGCGAACATCGGCCTGGCTGGCACGGCCGCCGTGAGCATGGAAACGAAGTAGCACCAGCCGCCACCAGCGCGGACGGAAGAGGCGGCAACCCCGATGGGTGGCCGCTTTTTTCATTTGTTGGAACTGCAACGCCGGCTGCATCTAAACCTGCGGAGGAACACAGAATGGCTGAGGTCCGGGTATTTGCAAAGGCAAAGGCAAAGGCAGGCAAGGAACAGCAATTACGCGAGGTCCTGCTGGAGCTGGTGAAGAAGAGCCGTGTGGAAGATGGAACGGATTTCTACGAGCTGTTCGAGACCACAGACGGAGGCGAGTTCCTGTTTAGCGAGCAGTATGCGTCGCAGGAGGAGTTCGAGGCACATAAGAGCTCCGACCACTTCAAGGCGGCGGGCGAAGCCGCGGAATCTTTGCTGGATGGCGAACTCGTGATCTGGGTAGTCGACCCGGTTGAGCCTGTTCTATAGCAGTAGATTGACGTAAAAAGGCCCGGCAAAATGCCGGGCCTTGCTGTTTGTGACGGCGCCAGGCTGACTAGCCGTGGTTCCGGATCTTGTCCCGCAGTGCCTTGGCGGCAGCTGCCGGGTCCTTCGCTCCGTAGATGGCGGCGCCGGCCACGGCGATGGCCGCGCCCGCGTCTTCAACCTGCCCGATGCGGTCCACGTTGATGCCACCGGCGATGGAGAAGGGGATATCCGCGCCCTTGCCTGCCGCCAGCAGCGAATCGATGGTGTAGCCGCTCTCGGCCTGCTCATCGAGGCCGGCATGCAGTTCCACCAGGCCGACGCCGAGCGCCTTGAGTTCCTTGACGCGTGCCGCCTTGTCCTTGACGCCGATAATGTCGGCAACCACGGTCTTGCCGTGCTTCTTGGCAGCCTTTACGGCGCCGGCAATGGTGCTGTCGCCCGCAACGCCCAGGACCGTCATGTAATCGGCACCGGCCTTGAACGCCATCTCTGCCTCGAGCTCGCCTGCATCCATTGTCTTCATATCGGCGAAGACGATCTTGTCCGGATAAGCGTGCTTGATCTTGGTGACAGCGGAAAGACCCTCCTGCTTGATGAGCGGTGTGCCCAGTTCGATGACATCGACGTACTCAGCGACGCGGCTGAGGAGGGAAAGGGCGTCGTCGACAGACAACAGGTCCATGGCTACTTGAAGCTTCACAGTTGATTCTCCTGGGTGATTGATACGTTTGTTGCGATGAAAGCTCGCAGTGTGGTGCAAGGGCGTGGGAAATGAGAGGGACTACTCAAGGTTAGCGTGTCGCCGCATGAGCTCCTCGGCAGGTCTGCCTCCCGCCTTCCATGCGCCGCCAAAAACAGCGTCCATCACCAGCAGAACAGCCTGTTCAAAGAGCGAACCTGCGTACTGCTGCGAAGCGCGTTGCTCGTACTCATTCTTGGTAGAGGCCTTGAGCGTGATGCGCGCGGTGGCAAGCGTTGCGAGTTTGCTGTCGGGCTGGGCCGTAATGGCAAGAACAGCCGCGCCGTTGCTGCGTGCGACTTCTGCCGCGTGCACCACGCTGCTGCTGGTGCCGGAGGCAGATGCGACGATGAGGAGGTCACCCGTGGCGATGGCGGGGGTAGTGGTTTCGCCCGCGACGAACACCGTGAGCCCCAGGTGCATCAGCCGCATGGCAGCCATTTGCAGGGCCAGCCCGCTGCGGCCCGCGCCAAAGCAAAACACCTGCCGGCCTGCAAAAATAAGGTCTGTAGCGGCCTTGATCTCGCCGGCTTCGAGGTGCGAAAGCAATTCGGATAGCTCGTCCAGCTCGAGCTGAATCGCGTCGGCGAAGAAGGAGCGGTGTTCAATGGTGTTTTCTTTGTCCTGTAGTATGCTGTGCATCTCCCTCTCCCGTGGTCTCTTGTTAGATGCGCGCCGACCCCCTGTGCTTGCACGGGTAACCTCTGCCCGGCGAGGCGCCGTAAAAGTACAGCTAAAATGAAGGATGGCGCTGTGTGCTCGCGCCCAACGACACCTATGGCTTCATTTCTTGAGCTTCTTTCGCAGCGCGTCCTGGTTTACGACGGGGCGATGGGTACCAACATCCAGATGCACGCACCCACAGTGGACGATTACTGGGGGAAAGAAGGCTGCAACGAACTCCTGGTCTTGTCCCGGCCCGACATTATCCGCAGCATCCATGCAAGCTTTTTTGAGGCTGGCTGCGACGTGGTGGAGACAAACAGCTTCGGCTCAACCCGCGTGGTGCTCGCCGAGTACGAACTGGAAGACCGCACGCGCGAGCTGAACATCGAGTCGGCGCGCCTCGCTAAAGAGGTCGCTGCGCAGTATTCGACCGCGGCCAAGCCGCGCTTCGTGGCCGGCTCAATCGGCCCCACGACCAAGCTGCCGTCGCTTGCGCACATCGGCTATGACGCCATGGCCGAGATGTATCGAGAGCAGGCCGGTGCGCTGATCGAGGGTGGTGTGGACATCCTGCTGATTGAAACCAGCCAGGATCTGCTGCAGGCCAAGATTGCGCTGGCAGCCTGCACCGACGCCATGCGCGCCGCAGGCAAGCACCTGCCGGTGCAAATGCAGGTGACGCTCGAAGCCACGGGCACAATGCTGCTCGGGTCAGAGATTGGCGCGGCGCTCGCTGTGCTGGAGTGCTTTAACCCGGATGTGATCGGGCTGAACTGCGCGACCGGTCCCGCCGAGATGAACGATGCGGTGCGCTTCCTGTGCCAGAATTCGCAGCGGGCCATCAGCGTTTTGCCCAATGCAGGGCTACCCCAGAACGAGGGCGGCGTCGCGGTGTACAAGCTGACACCGGCCGAGCTCGCGGCCTACCATCGTCGCTTTGTGACGGAGTATGGCGTGCAGGTGGTAGGCGGCTGCTGCGGTACGACGCCTGAGCATCTGCGGGCAGTGGTGGAAGCAGTCAAGGACGCCGTGCCGGCGAAGCGCGACGTCAAGCCGCAGGGGGTCGCGGCGAGTGCGTTTTCCTCGGTGCCGCTCGAGGTGGATGGACAGCCCGTGATCGTGGCTGAGGAGATGAACACCACCACGCGCGTGGCACACTTCCGCGATATGGTGCGGGCCGGCGACTACGACGGCATTCTTGCCATGGCCAAGCGGCTTGCCACAGAAGGCTCGCAGATGCTGGACATTTGCTGCGCGATCGTCGGCGAGGACGAGAAGGCGTACATGAACGCGGTGCTTGAAAAGATCGCGACGCGCGTCACCGCGCCGATCATGATTGACTCGACCGAAGCAGACGTGATCGAAGAAGCGTTGAAGCGCGTGCCGGGCAAGCCACTGATCAACTCCATCAACCTTGAAGACGGCGAGAAGCGCACGAGCAAGGTGCTGCCGATGGCCGCACGCTACGGCGCCGGCGTGATCGCGCTGACCATCGACGAAGAAGGCATGGCGTTGACCGCCGACAGAAAAGTCGCGGTGGCGAAGCGTATCTACGAGATGGCGACCGAGCGTTACGGGCTGCGTGGCGAGGATATCCTGTTCGACCCGCTGACGCTGCCGATCTCGACCGGGCAGGAAGACTACCGCGATGCCGGCATCCAGACGCTCGAGGCTGTCCGCCGCATCAAGGAAGAGCTGCCCAAGGCGAAGACGATCCTCGGTGTCAGCAATATTTCCTTCGGGTTGAATGCTTACGCGCGGCGCGTGTTAAACAGCGTGTTCCTCAAGGAGGCAGTGGATCGCGGACTCGATGCGGCCATCGTCAACTACTCAAAGATTTACCCGTTGTACAAGATACCCGAGCGCGAGGTGGAGCTTGCCCGCAGGCTGATTTTCCACGACACCTCGAACGGCGATCCGCTGCAGGCATACATGGCGCACTTTGCCGAGATCGACCCCTCTGCCAAGGAAGACGAAGTGGCAGTGGAGAGCCTTTCGCTCGAAGACCAGCTCAAGCAGTTGATCATTCGCGGAGAGCGCTCGCTTGGCCAGGGTGCGGAGAAGCAGAGCCTGGAGGATGTGCTCGAGACCGCGCTGCTGACGTATACGCCACTGGAGCTGATCAATACCGTTCTGCTGGATGGCATGAAGACGGTCGGCGAACTGTTTGGCGCACGCAAGATGCAGCTGCCTTCTGTGCTCGATTCGGCAGCGGTCATGAAAGCAGCCGTGGCGCATCTCGAGCCCAAGATGGAGAAGATCGAAGGCACGCAGAAGGGCACCATCGTGCTGGCTACCGTCAAGGGAGACGTGCACGATATTGGCAAGAACCTCGTCGATATCATCCTCTCCAACAACGGGTACAAGGTGGTGAACCTCGGCATCAAGCAGCCGGCCGACGCCATCATCAAGGCCGCGCAGGAGCACAAGGCCGACGCGATTGGCCTAAGTGGCCTGCTGGTGAAGTCGACGCTCGAGATGAAGTACGTGATCCAGGATCTGCAGCGGCTCGACATGCGCACACCGGTGATCTGCGGCGGTGCCGCGTTGACACGCAAGTATGTCGAGCAGGATCTGCGCCAGGAGTATTCCTCCGCGGTGTTCTACGCCGAGGACGCGTTTGCGGGACTGCACGTGATGAGCGATCTGACGAGCGAAGAGGGTGCGCGCGTGCGCAGGATGGAGGAAGGCAGCACCGTCAAGATCTTCCCTATCGCGCCGCACATGCTTGCCGCGCAGGAGCCTTTGCCGGTGGACGCGCCGATCGTGCGCTCGCCCTGGGTGACGCCGCAGGAGCAGACCCCTGTTCCGGCTTTTTTCGGCAACCGCGTACGCAAGGATTTCGATCTCGACTTCATCTTTTCGTACATCAACGAAACAGCGCTGTTCAAGAACCAGTGGCAGCTTAAAACCGCTTCTGCCACGGACTACCTGCGTCTCGTGGAAGAAAAGTACAAGCCGATTCTGCGCGAGCTCAAGGCTGAGATCAAAGAGAAGGGCTGGTTCTGGCCGAAGCTGGTGTACGGCTTTTATCCCGCGCAGTCCGACGGCAATGACGTGGTGGTGTATGAGCCTGAGGATGCTGACTCTGCGACGCCGCGTGAGCAGCTGCGGATCAACTTCCCTCGACAGAGAGAAGGCCGAAAGCTTTCGATCGCTGACTTCTTCCATCCGAAAGATTCGGGGCGCATGGATGTGATCGGCTTCTCAGTCGTGACAATCGGCGATCGGGCAAGCGAAGAAACCAAGAAGCTCTTCGATGCCGGAGACTTCACGCGGTATCTCTACGTGCACGGGCTTGGGGTGGAAACCGCCGAGGCGCTGGCGGAGTACGCCCACAAGCTGATTCGTGAAGAGATGGGCATTGCGGAGGAGGATGCGACCGAGGTGCGCGACCTGTTTCACCAGAAGTATCGCGGTTCCCGCTACTCGTTCGGTTACCCTGCCTGCCCCAACCTTGAAGATCAAACCAAGATCTTTGAGCTGCTCAAGCCGGAAGAGAACATCGGCGTACGCCTGACTGAGGGCTTTCACCTGGAGCCGGAGCAGAGTACGAACGCGTTGATCGTGCATCACCCGCAGGCCAAGTACTTCGTGGTGTAAATGGCACTCTATATCGGCTGAACTGAAACACTGAAAGACAGGCGCGCGCCCGGAGCCTCTCCGGGCGCGCCTTTTTTGTTTTCAGTGAAAGGACAGCATGCCAGATCAATCATCGATCACCTCGACGGAGTTCCTCGCCAAAGCCACGGCCGCTGCGCGTGCGGCAGCACACATCTTTCCCGAGTATGCGGCCTGCGAAGCTGCTCTTGAATCCGCATGGGGCGGCTCGACGCTTGCCGTCCGCGCCAACAATCTCTTCGGGCAAAAGCAGGCGCACCCTCCTGCCGGCCCCTCGCTCCAGCTGGAAACACGCGAGTTTTTGCATGGGCAGTGGGTGATGGTGCCAGCGGCCTGGATGATGTTCGACGACTGGACGCACTGCTTTCGCGAACGCATGGCCCTGCTGCATGAGCTTGCCCGGGCCTACCCGCACTACGGAGCAGCACTGGCCGCAAGCAGTGGCGAGCAGTTCGTCCGGGAGGTTTCGGCAAGCTGGTCGACAGACCCGCAGCGCGCCGGCAAAGTGCTGAGTGTGTACCAGAGACACTTTGCACAGGGCGCGCCACAGCAGCGTCTCGCCTAAACGAGACCGTAGTTGTAGCAAATCACCTCGAGCGACTTACTCGGGCTGCGGCTCCATCTTTTTCACCGGTTGTTGCTTGACCTCCTGGCGCAGGGCAGCCTCGCGAATCGGCTTCTCATGTAGCAGCAGCTCGGTTGCCTGCAGGTGTGGGTTGGCGTGGAACCAGCGCTTGCATGCGTCATCGTGCAGCAGGTTCAGCAGCGCCATCAGGGACATGCCCTGGTGGTGCGCCATCCACTCACGCACGATGCGTGGCCGCTCGCGGCCCTGCACATAATCCACCGCTTCGTACAAGCCGTAGGCGCCCACCCATCCGGATTTCGCCATCGCGTGCAGGTTGCGCAGCGCTTCATCGCGGTCGATGCCGAGCGCCAGGAAGCTGGCATACGGGGCGACGACCGGCCCGGCAGTCGCGTCCCACTTGAGCGCGATCTGCGGGATGCCAAATGCCTTGTAGTGGTAGTGGCCGCCGTCATCGGTCTCGGCGTAGCCGGACTCCGAGATGCCCCACGGGGTACCCAGCTTGCGGCCGTATGCACGCTGCACTGCCACGACGCCCGAGAGCGTGCGCGCCATCAGCGTGTCAGGGTACGACCGCATCCACAGCGAAGGCATCAGGTACTCGAACATGGTGCCCGTCCAAGAAAGCAGCACGGCGTGTCCAAAAGCCAGCGTGTGGGTGCGGCCCATCTTGAACCAGCTCTGCTGCAGCAGGTCGCCCTTGGCCACGGAGATGAACGCCGCGATGCGTGCTTCGGATGCAAGCATGTCGTAGCAGGCAGAGTGCAGCTCGCCTGTCTCCACCTCGTACCCGATCGAGAGCATCTCGCGATCATGTTGCACCAGGAAGCCGAAGTCCATCTCGGAAGCGAGGCGGAAGGCTTCGTGCGCGCACTTGGCCACGGCATCCGAGAGGCTCTGCAGATACGCGGCGGCTTGTGGCAGAAGCTCCAGAAGTTGTCGCGCCAGCACCGGGTGCCCGCTGTTTTCTCCCGTGTGCGACTCAAGGCGCGATGCGAGCAACCGGGCGAACTCCGCAGCGCTCCCGAGCGACGGATGCGCTGCGTGGCCGTCCAGGACAAGTTCTGCAATAGAGCGCAGCGGTGCAAACCGGGGCAGCAGCCATGGTTCGTAGTCGTTGACCAAGGCAGCAATGGCGCGTATGCGCGTGTGCTGCTCGTCCTGCCACCAGGCCGCTTCGCTGGCAGTCGTCACCTGCTGCGATGGCTGCTCATCGTGGGCGTATGGAACAGGCTGCTGGAGCGCTGCATGTTCCACGGCCCAACGAATCAGAACGTCCAGATCGGCGGAGGATGGCAGTGCTTCGCCGGTCTGTGCCACCGCAAGCTGCGTGCGCAAGCCATCAAAAAGACGTGCCTCCAGCAAGGGCCGCTGCAGCAACTCGCGCGCACCCATGCGCAGCGTGTACAGAGACGCTGCGAAGTTGCCGCTGTCCACAGACGAAACGGTAATGGGACGCAGCGCCTCGAGCGTGTGCGTGTTGTACCAGTTGTACAGATGCCCGCGATGCTTCGGCAGCGCCTCGAAGGTGTTGAGTGTGGCAAGTGTGAGTTGCACAAACTCGGGGATGGTCAGCCAGCCGAATTCAACCGCAGCCTGCCGTGCATTGAGCAGGAGACCAAGGTTGGTCGGCGAGACGCGCGCCGCTTCGAAAAGGTCTTGCTCTTCCACGTTGTCAGGAATGAGGAAGTGATGTTGCGCACCGCCAAACTTGTAAAAGTACCGCCAGATGCGCAGTGCGTGCTCTCGTAGAAAGAGTGTGTCTTTGGGTGCAAGCGCCAGCGTGGTTTCGCGCGGCGGCTTGTTGAGCCATGCAGTGATGGCCGGCGCGCAGGCCCACAACAGCAGCACCGGCGCTGCGTAGGGCAGTGCATGCGGCTCCCTCCACAGGACCAGCAACGCAACGACGATGGCGAACAAAGGTGAGGCGGTAAGATAGCGGTCGACCGGCGTGATGCGCTTGCCCGCCTCTGCTTCGGCTGCCGTCTCCCACTCGAGCAGACGCTGCCCGGTGATGAACCGCCGCACCAGTGCACGGCCAATAGCGTCGATCGAGAGAAAGGTTGAGTGCGGCAGAAAGACCACGTTGAGCAGCGTGATGAAGGTAGCCTGTGCCGCGCCTGCCAGCGCTTCACCAACGGCCCCGGCCTGGTCAGAAACCAGAGCCCGGCCAAGTGAAAACAGCAGCTGCACAAAGCTGGGCAGGAACATCAACAGCAGCGTAATCAGCGTCCAGTAGAGTGGGCCGCCTTCAAGGCCGAACCAGCCCGCGATGAACAGCAGCATCGTGAACGGTTCCACGAGCGAACGACGGAGGTTGTCGAAGATTTTCCAGCGCGAGATGGTGGAGATAGGATTGCGCACGCTGTTGCGTGTTTCATCTGGTACGGACTTGAACAGCCACTGCGCGATCTGCCAGTCGCCGCGTACCCAGCGATGCTTGCGGCGTGTATATGCGGAATAGTGCGACGGGTAGTCATCGACGACCTCGATGTCGGTGACGAGACCGGCGCGCGCGTATGCGCCTTCGATGAGATCGTGCGAGAGCAGGGAATTGCGCGGGAAGCGGCGATCGAGCACAGCGTGCAGCGTCGATACTTCATAGATTCCCTTGCCGGTGAAGATACCTTCGCCGTAAAGATCCTGGTACACGTCAGAGACGGCGCGCGTGTAGATGTCGAACCCTGTCTGCCCGGAGAACAGCGAGGCCAGCCGCGAGCGCGACGCCGACTGAACGCTGACCCCAACCCTGGGCTGCAGGATGCCATAGCCGGCGGTGACGATGCGCCGCTCGGGATCGATCACTGCCCGGTTCAATGGGTGCGCCATGGCGCCGATCATTGCGGCAGCCGTACCACGCGGCAGCTGCGTGTCCGAGTCAAGCGTGATGATGTAACGCACGCTGCGCATCTGCTCGACTCCGCCCGCCTTGACGGGGAAGGCGTCGTACGTGCCTTCCAGATACTTGTTCAGATCGAGCAACTTGCCGCGCTTGCGCTCCCAGCCCATCCATACGCCCTGGCGCGCGTTGAAGATGCGGTGGCGATGAAACAGGATGAAGCAACCGCCCGGCTGTCCGCGGTACTGCTCGTTGAGGTCCGTGATCAGCTTGACGGCAAGCGCCACCAGCGGGTCGTCGTCGTTCTCGCGCGGCTTGGTGACTGCATCCGGCAGATCCGTGATCAGCGCGAAATGAAGCTGGCGATCCTGGTTCGCTAAATAACGTACTTCAAGCTCAGCCACTAACTCGCGCAAAGAGCGCTCGCTCGTAAGCAGCGTCGGCACGGCCACCAGGGTGGCAAAGCTTGCAGGGATCCCTATCTTGCTGAAGTCGAGCTTGGGCAAACCGCGCGCTTCAAAGAGCAGGGTGATGGTGTTGTTGACCAGGTCGACGACGCCCTGCGTCGCGGGCAGGAACAGCAGAAATGCTGCCAGCACCAGTGCGCCAAAGGTATGCGAAGCAGGCACCAGCGGGAGCAGCAGCGCGACAATCAGCAGTACAGAAAGTATCTCAATCGGCGCGATGTAGAAGAGATCCGCATCGCCGCGTGCCGCGACGCGGATGCGCTCCGGAAGTGGTGGCTGGTAACTGATCTGGTGCGACAGGTCGGCAACGCCGCCATCGACGAGGTAGTAGCCGATGTGCGACTCGCGGAGGAACACACGCGGATCGCTCACATCCGTGCGGGTAGCGGCCTGGCGCGCAAACCGGAGTGCCTCCTGCGCTACTTCCAGCTCGTTCAGATCGGAGTAGCGGGCCAGCAGCGCCACGCGCTTGCGATAGGCTTCGCGGCTGTCGAAGTCCATGCCCGCGTAGGCGCCGGCAGGGTCTTCGCGAAGCACGCGGTCGAACACGACCAGCGGCTCGGCGACCACGGTCCAGTCAGCATAGCCAAGCTCGCGCAGGCTCTTGATGGAGCGCTCGATCACGGCGTTGCGCCCCGGCGGAATGCCCGCGGCAAGTACCGCGTGGCCCTCGCTCACGGCCTGCTCCATCAGGTGGAACTTCATGAGCGAGGAGAGTGACCAGAGCTCCTGCAGTTCCAGTGGTTCGTGCTGCTGCGCTTCCTCGACATAGAGAGGTAGTGCCTTGGCGTCCCACGCGTTGGTGGTGGCAGCGAAGTAGCCGGCCGCGACCGCGGCGATGCGCGGCAACCCTTCGCCCTGCGCCGATGCATCGGAGTTATTCTCTGCCGCGAGACGGGGCAGCTGGTTCAGAATGCGGTGGCCAGTGGTGACTTCATTCAGCGCCGAGCGCAGCAGTCGCGGATTCTCGCGCAGCACGAGCAGTGGGTCGGCAACAGCATTCTTGTAGTCAGGCTCGGGCAGGGCATCGAGCTTGCGCACCAGCGCGTCCAGCGCGGCGCGCGCTGCCTCGGCGCGGCTCTTCAATCCACTCGCACCGCGTGGGCGGCGCGTAGCATTCCAGCTTGCTGCGTCTTTGCGTGCCTGCGCAATCAACGCATCGTGCTCCCATGTCGGCGCTGCAGGGGCAGCAGTTTCCGACTGGTCCATCGTGTGATCCGTGGGTAGTGCTGCGGCCTCGGAAAGGCTGGTGTCTCTATCTGTCACGCGT
Organism: Acidipila sp. EB88; assembly: GCF_003858395.1. Classification (GTDB taxonomy): domain Bacteria; phylum Acidobacteriota; class Terriglobia; order Terriglobales; family Acidobacteriaceae; genus EB88. The sequence goes on from NZ_QWEV01000005.1 coordinate 2,753,327, forward strand.
TGCTCCAAGAACTTCTCAGCGAAAGGTTAGCGATAGCTGGCCGCCTGCATCTCGAACATCTCCGCGTACTGGCCGCCGAGCGCCATCAGGCGGGTGTGATCGCCTTCTTCCACCAGCTGTCCACCGGCGAGAACCACAATGCGGTCTGCCATGCGTACGGTCGAAAAGCGATGCGAGATGAGCAGGGCCATTTTGCCGGTGGTGAGTTCGGCAAAGCGCTCAAACACTTCAAGCTCTGACTTGGCATCAAGCGCCGCTGTTGGTTCATCGAGGATCAGCAGCTGCGCATCGCGCAGATATGCGCGAGCCAGTGCGATCCTTTGCCATTCGCCGCCGGACAGGTCCGTGCCGTTGTCGAAGCGGCGGCCCAGCATCTGGTCGTACCCGTTAGGTAGCTTGCGCACAACGCTGGCAGCGAGTGACTTGTCAGCAGCACCGGCGATATCTGCATCGGTATGCGGCAGCTCCACGCGACCCACGGCGATGTTGTCGCGCACCGTCATGTCATAGCGCATAAAGTCCTGGAAGATCACACCCATCTCCTGGTGCAGGTCGTCCAGCGCATACTCGCGCAGGTCGATGCCGTCGAGCAGGATCTGGCCTTCGGTCGGGTCGTACAGGCGGGTGATGAGCTTCACAACGGTCGTTTTGCCCTGGCCGTTTTCGCCAATCAGCGCGATGCGCTCGCCGGGACGCAGGAAGAAGTTGAAGTTCTTGAGTACCCGCCGCTCGGTGCCAGGATAGGCGAACGAAACATTGCGGAACTCGAAGCCACGTTGGATGGGGCGAGGCATCTTGAGGCCATCCGGCTTCGAGACGACGGTCGGCTTCATCTCAAAGAAGCCGATCAGATCGGTGAGGAACAGCGCCTGGTCCGCGATGCCGGATGCGGTCGAGAACACCTGCTGCAGGTAGCTTTGCGCCTGTTGCACGGCGCCCACGATCACCGTAAAGGTGCCGATGTTGTAGCCGCCGTGAATCGCGCGCCAGATTACATAGATATAGGAGGAGTAGTAGCCGGCTATCCCGATGATCGAGAACAGCCCGCCCCAGATCAGGCGCGACTTCGACAGCGCGATGTTCTCTTCATAGATCGTCTGCGACAGGCGCGCAAAGCGATCGGTGAAGTAGTTGCTCAGGTTGAACAGCTTGAGCTCTTTGGCTGCTTCCTTGCTGCCGCCCACCTGGCGGATGTAATCCATCTCGCGCTTGGCCGGGGTCTGGCGGAAGTTCTTCGCGTAGCCCAGGAAAGCGAAGTGCGTTTCGCCGAGAAACGACGGAATCACCGCGATCAGCAGGAAGATGATCAGCACCGGCGCCTTGGAGATGACCTGTGCCGAGAAGAAGATCACCGTCAACACCTGCTGCACGAGCCGGCCCATGGCCTGGATCATGGCGAGGCGGTCGGTCGCCTGCACCCGGGCACGCTCGAGGCGGTCGTAGTAGCTGGGGTCTTCGTAGGTGGTGAGGTCAAGCTGCGCCGCCTGCCGCATCACGCGGATCGACACGTAGTGCGTATAGCGGTCGGCGAGCAGTGCGTCGCAGTACTCGATAATGCGCGAGATGATGCCGACGGCCACGATGATGGCGATCTCGGTTCCGACGATGGCCCAGAAACGCGGCGGAATGCCCTTGCCGCTGATGCCGTCCTGCACGCCATTGATGATGGCGCCGGCGACCTTGAGGCCAAGCACAGGCAGCCCGGCGACAAACACCCGCAGGATCAGGCCCCAGGTCACGACCGAAGGCCCGGACTCCCAGAGAATGGCGAGCACAGAGGGTACGTTGCGGAGTGCCTGGATGCGCTCGGTCCAGGCTCCCTTGGTTTTTTTCACTGGATCGGCCATTCTTGTTTGCTTTCCGCCTGCGAGCGTTCTGCCGCGGCCGCACCTACTTGCGTCCCAGGGATGCCGCAAAAGCTGGTTTCGTGGATGCTCGGTCTTCTCCCGGAGTTGTGAGCAGGATTGTCGGGAGGGGAGCGCTTCTTGCGTCTAAGGGTACACTGCGGCCGTGAAGCCAAAGCCGAGCATGACAGGCGCTGTGTCTGGAACAACAGCTTCAACCGTGCCGCTACCGGGGCAGGCGGGCCTTGGCCGTCATTTGCTGCCGCTCCCGCTCGCCATCGCGGGGTCCATTCTTTTCTGGGCCTCGGCATACCCGGCCATCCGGGTGGGCCTGCGCCTGTTTACGCCCGGGCAGCTGGCTGCGGTGCGCTTCCTGGTAGCCGGGCTCTGCTTCGCACTGCTGCACCTGCTCCGGCCCATGAGATTGCCGCGGGGCTCGGCACTCGCGAGGACAGTGCTGGCCGGGGCACTCGGCATCGCCGCGTACAACCTGCTTCTGAATACGGGCGAGCAGCACGTGTCGGCCGGCTCAGCCTCATTCCTGATCAACTCCATGCCGGTGTTTGCCGCGTTGCTGGCGGTGCTGCTCGGGGAAAGGCTGCGACCGATGGGATGGCTCGGTGTCGCCATGTCGTTCGGGGCGTAGCCCTGATCGCCGCCAGCACGCCGGGCGGTTTGCACACCGGGGCAGCCTCGCTGCTGGTGCTGGGGGCGGCGGTATGCGCGGCGCTGATGGGTTTTCTGCAGAAGCCCCTGCTTCGCACGTACACGCCGGTCGCCGTTACGGCCTGCATGATGTGGACCGGCGCGCTGTTGCTCGCGCCTTTTCTTCCCGGGGCTGTGCAGGCTTTTCACGCATCAGGAGATGCAATGCTGCCGGTGGCAACGGCGGTGTATCTCGGGGTCTTCCCGGCAGCACTTGGATACCTGACGTGGGCACAGGTGCTGGAGCGGTTACCGCTGGCAAGGGCGGCCAGCGTGCTGTACCTCATCCCGCCGGTCACGCTGCTGGTGTCGTTCGTGTGGCTGGGTGAGCAGGTAAGCCTCGGCAGCGTGCTGGGCGGAGCCCTAACCCTCGCCGGGGTGTTTACACTCTCGCGCTCTGGCCGGCTGCCGAAGGCGGCCAGAGCGCGAGAGCAGGCAGTGGAGCGATCCGCGGTCTAAAGCGGTGTCAGTCCACCCGTGGCGCCGTAAATTTCACCCGTCACAAAGCTGGCATCGTCCGAGGCCAGAAAGACATACAGCGAGCCAAGTTCCACGGGCTGCGCCGGCCGCTGAAACACCGTGGTCTTGCCGAACTCCTTGACCTTGTCTGCTTCCATTGTCGCGGGGATCAGCGGTGTCCAGACCGGGCCGGGAGCGACGCCATTCACACGGATGCCCTTGGACGCCAGCGCCTTGGCGAGACTCTTGGTCAGGTTGGCGATGGCAGCCTTGGTAGCCGCGTAGGCAATGAGATTTGGACTGGGGTTAAACGCCTGGATCGAAGTGGTATTCAGAATGACGCCGCCTGCCTTGAGGTGCTTTTCCGCGGCCTGGGCCACGGCAAACGTGGCAAACACATTGACGCGGAATGTTTCCGCGAACTCGTCGTACGGAATCTCGCTAAGCTCCTGGTGGGTGCGCTGGAACGCGGCATTGTTGACCACGATATCGAGCTTGCCCAGCAGCTTTACGGTCTCCTCCACCGCGATCGCCGCGCTCTGTTGCTGCGATAGGTCCAGTGCGATGGCGTGTGCTTTCCGTCCCTGCTTTTCCACAGCCGCGATCGTGACACGGGCGTCATCGGCTTCCTCGGGCAGGTGGGTGAAGACGATGTCCGCGCCTTCCTTGGCGAACAGGATGGCCACAGCCCTGCCGATGCCGCTATCGGCGCCGGTGATCAATGCCGCGCGTCCCGTGAGCCGGTCGCGCCCGGTGTAGCTCTCCAGGCCATGATCCGGCGCCGGCTCCATGGCTGCTTCTGACCCCGGGGCCGGCTGCTGCTGCTGTGTGGGAAAAGGAGGCTTGGGGCCGAAGGTGAGGGGATTGCGTGCCATGAGGTCTCCTGCGTGCTGCCGATCAATTTGTTGCCGCTCCGTGCATGCCGCATGTTCGCTGCCCACGCAGGGTGTGCGAAGTCGAAGGGAGGCGTGCTAATACAGAGCCTGCGCTGCCCGCCGGGGTTGTGCTCGGCAGCGACTTCGCTTTGGCCCAGCACCACGCGGCGATGACTGTGCCACGATGAAAATGAAGCCGGGTGTGCTGGCTAGGCGAAGGCGTGCGCCATAATGCATTGAGGCTTCAACGCCAAACGCCACTCAGACGCCCCTGCTGGTGTGCGCCGGCTGAGCCTTCAAGAACGGAAAGAAAGCTGGAGGGAAATGCATGCACGTTCTTCTGACCACGGACTCGGTCGGCGGTGTCTGGACCTACACCGAAGAACTGAGTGCGGGCCTGGTGCGTAACGGTCACAGGGTAACGCTCGTGAGCTTTGGCCGCTTGCTCGATGATGGACAGCGCGCCTGGTTGTTGAGCATGGATTCTCCTTCCTTTGACTGGATCGAGACCGAGTATGCGCTGGAGTGGATGACGGACGTTGGGGCAGATCTGGTGAGCTCCGTGGAGATGCTGCGCAAAGTGGTGCACCAGGTGCAGCCCGACGTGCTGCACAGCAACCAGTTTGCGTATGGTGAGCTCGCTGACACGCTGCCGGTGCTGTTGACCGGGCACAGCGACGTGCTGGGCTGGTGGGAAGCAGTGCACGGCGAGAGTGCGCCCGACACCGGACGGTTGCGCGCGTACACTTCGTTGGTGCGCGCCGGCCTGCAGTCGGCGACGCGTCTGGCCGCGCCCACCGCATGGATGGCCCGGGAGCTGCGCCAGCAATACGGCATCAACCGGCGGATTGAAGTCGTGGCTAATGGTCGCTCGCCCGAGCTGTTTGCGCCGGGCGTTCCCGCAGGACAACCCCAGCGCGAGGGCCGCGTATTGCAGGCGCTGACAGTGGGCCGCACCTGGGACCCCGGCAAGCACGTGACGCTGCTTGAGCAGCTCGACGTGCCCATGCCGCTGATCATCGCGGGCGAAGGTATCTCGCCGGCCTCACCGGTGCATGTGCCTGTTGCGCTGCCCGGCATTGAGAGCGAAGGCGTGACGTACCTGGGCAAGCAGACCGCGGCGGAGCTGCGCGAGTTGTACAGCCGCACAGCGATCTATATCGCCACCTCCTGCTACGAGCCCTTTGGCCTGGCGCCGCTCGAGGCTGCGCTGAGCGGCTGCGCCCTGGTGCTGAGTGATCTGCCCACGCTGCGCGAGATCTGGGGCGATGCGGCACTGTACTACCCGGTGCGCGATGCGGAAGCCCTGTCGGCGATCCTCGTGCGGCTGGCCGGAAGCTGGGACGAAATCGAAGAACTGGGCGCGCGTGCGCTGGCCCGGGCACGCACCCACTACTCCGCCGAGCAAATGGTGAAACACCACGAGGCGCTGTATGCATCGCTGGTGCAGGTCGCCACTGCCTGAGCGATCGGCCGGCATCCAAGCCGGGATGCAGGACGACACAACCGAAACGATCGAAGCTCTCGACACAATCATTCTGGGCGCAGGCATCGCCGGGCTTTCCGCAGCGCGATGCCTCGCCGAGGCTGGCAAAAGAGTACTCGTGCTCGAAGCGCGCGCCACGCCTGGCGGTCGCATGCGCACCGTTGCGACCGCGCAGGGCCCCGTTGAACTGGGCGCGGAGTTTGTCCACGGGCGTCCACCGGAGCTGCTGGCACTGATTGAAGAAGCGGGTTTCGCACTGCAGGAAGCAGAAGGGCAACAGCTCTGCTTTCTCGGCGGAAGCGTGCAGCCATGTCCGGAAGATGATGCCACGTGGTCGCTGCTCGATGCGATGGCGGCCACGGCTGCAACGGAACCAGACATGTGTTTCGACGCGTACCTGGCGCGTGGCAATGCCTCGGCAGAAGACAAGGCACGGGCGCGTGGCTACGTGGAGGGGTTCAACGCCGCGGACGCGCGTGAGATCGGCATCGCTTCCCTGGCGAAACAACAGCAGGCCGAGGACGCGATCGAAGGACACCGCGCTGCGCGCCTCGAGCGCGGCTACCAGGCCCTGGCCGAGTACGTCCTTTCCCGCGCGCAAGCAGCCGGCGCCACGTTCCTGTTCAACACCGCCGCACAGGCAATCACATGGCAGCAGGGCACCTGCACGGTGCGCGCGGCCGACGGCAGGCAATGGACCGCCGCCACGGTGATCTGCGCGCTTCCACTGGGCGTACTGCAGCAGCAGGGCGCGATGTGCTTCGACCCTGCGCCTGCGGCAGCGCTCGCGGCAGTGCACAGCCTCGCACCCGGAATCGTGCAGCGGATAGTGTTTGAGTGGACGGAGCGCTGGTGGGCAGCAAGCCACCCGGACATGCACTTCCTGTTTGTCCGCGGGCAGCGGCCGCCTACGTGGTGGACCACGTCGCCGCGCGCCAGTGCTCTGTTGACCGGATGGGTCGGTGGGCCGCAGGCGAAGGTGGATGCGGCAGCGCTCGTCCAGGAGGCCCTGCGCACGCTGGAGCAGGTGTTTGAACGGGCGCCCGGGTCCCTCGATGGAATGCTCAAGGCCGTGCATTCCGTGCACTGGAACAGCGAGCCCTACACCCTCGGCGCTTACAGCTACGCCCCGGCGGGCGCGGCGGGCGCGCCGGGGATCCTGGCGACGCCGGTCGAGAACACGCTGTTCTTCGCGGGCGAACACACCGACACCACCGGGCACCCCGGGACTGTGCATGGTGCACTGCGTTCGGGGCTGCGCGCCGCCGGGCAGGTGCTGGCGGTGCGCAGGTAGCTGCGTCTCCGCGGGAGTTCTGCCGCGTCAGGGCTTTGGCGCTGCTGCCGATGTGCCTGGCCTGCGCTTCGTTTGCATCGCCGTTGCACCCGCGACGTCTGGTGCGTGCGTGTTGGCAGCCGAAGCTTTGTAGGCATCCTGCTGGGCAACCGTGGTCCATGGCGAACCAGCATGACCGTTGTGCCAGATGCTCACGATGCGTCGGGTGTTGGCGATGTCCGCTGCCGGGCTGCCATCGAGCAGCAGGAAGTTGGCGCGCAACCCTGGAGCTACCGTGCCGGTCTGCATATCGATGCCGAGCAGTTTGGCGTTGTTTTGTGTCGCGCAGTGCAACGCTTCCAGCGGCGTAAGACCCGCCTCCACCATCAACTGCAACTCCAGGTGCTCCGCATAGCCGGGCAGGCGCAAAGGGGTCGCGCCTGAGTCGGTGCCAAAGCCGACCCGGACGCCGGCCCGGTACATGAGGCGCAGGTTGGTCTTGGCCATCTCAAGATCCTTGCGGTGCTGGGCAATCGTAGGGTCCGAATCCACGCTGGCCTTGTAGCCGGGGCTGCGCAGCTTGGCAAGCTCCGCCGCCGGCGTGGCACGGATCAAGAACGGGTCGTTCAGCAGCTCAGGGTGGTCAGCAAACAGGAAGAAAGTGGCATCCAGTTCCAACGTCGGGATGTAGAACGTCCCGTGCTTCTTCATCGCCTGGATCAGCTCCGGGTCCACGCGCTGGTCGCGCACCGAGTGGCCGAGCACATCGACGCCGGCAGCAACCAGCAGCTTCGCATCCGCCAGCGCGTACACATGGGCGGCTACCGGTACATGCTGTTTGTGCGCCTCATCAATCACCGCGGCATAGATCTCCGGCTGCATCTTGGGCAGCTTGCCGTGTAGGTCATCGACCCAGACCTTGATGAAGTTGGTGTGGCGAGATGCTGCTTCATCCACGTCCCTGCGGGCTTCGTCCGCATTTTTCGGCGCGTACAACTGGTCATCCGCATGCGGGATCGGTGGCGCCCCGCCGGGTACGCCGATGCCGCGATCCGCAACAAACACGGTGGCTCCATCCAGATTGCCCGCAGTCTGCTGCGCGCGGATGAGATAGATCAGGTCCCGGTTCAGCCCGAGGGACAGCATGTCCAGCACGCCGTAGTGCTCGTACTGGCGCAGCTCGGCGAGCACGTGCGGTTCGGTGTAGTAGCTCGCGTCATTGGCTGCGCCATTTACCAGGGCGAGGTGGCCGTGCGCGTTGATCAGCCCCGGGATCATGGTCTGGCCCGACGCGTCGATCGCCCGGGTGCCCGGCGGCAGCGACCGCGCGTCCGGTGTTGACGCGCGGATAGCCTGAATATGCTGCCCTTCCACCACGACCGTTACATTGCTCTGGGGTGGCCGTCCGGTGCCGTCGATGAGGCGCACATGCTCAATCGCGGTGAACTGCGGTAGGGGTGCCGTAACCATCTGGGCCAGCGACCGGGCGGGTGCGAGGAGCAGCAGCAGGGCTGAAGCCGAAGGCAGCACATACCGAAGGATGCGCGATGAATTGGACATAATGCGCTTTGACGCCGCAACTGGCGACTGCGTCGTACGCAAAACACAGTCTTCTTGGAATGTGCCGGATGGCTGCCCACACGCTTCGCGCATCACAGCATGCAGCTGCCCTTTTACCCCGATACACCGTAGCGAAGAGGATAGGAAACGCATGATACAGACCGATGTGAAAACGCCACTGGACCCGCGCACGCGTCTGAGCGCCGCTCCGGGTTTTGAGCGCGCAACCGCGCAAAGCCCTACGCAGAAGGCTGTCCAGAGCCCGCTGGTGTATGCCGCCCTGGTTTCCGCGGTGTACCTGTTCCGCAAGCAGATCTTCAGCCCGGGTGGCCTGTTGTTCGCAGCCGGTGTTTACGTTGCGCGCAGTGCCAAAACCCAGAAGCTGGCCGGCACCCTGCAGCAGGCGTCAAGAGGTCTCGTGCAGGAGCAGGCAACGTTCACGATCGCCAAGCCTGCGGACGAGCTCTACGCAAAGTGGCTCGATATCGCCACCGCGCCCAGCTACCAGGAGTCGATCCACAGTGTGACTGTGACCGGTGAAGATACGTCGCACTGGGTGATGGATCTGCCGGGCGGCCAGACGCTTGAGTGGGACGCGGAGTGGACTGCGAAAGAACCGGGCAAGCGCCTCGCCTGGCGCTCGATCGGCGACACGCCCGTGCCCTCTGCCGGACAGGTTTCGTTTGAGCCCGCAGTAAGCGGGCGTGGCACCGTGGTCCGCGTCAACCAGGAGTTCCTGCTGCCAGGCGGCAAGCTCGCCGCTGCGCTGGGTGGTTTGGTCTCGCGCACGCCGGGCGGCTTCGTCAAGGAGAACCTGCGCCACTTCAAGCAGCTTGCCGAGACCGGCGAGATCCCCACGACGCGTGGCCAGTCCCACGGCACCCGCTCTGCGGGCGCACGCGTGCAGCAGGCCTTTACCGGGGACAGGGAACAACAGCCGACCGTGCCGCAAACCGGCGGCATCGCACACGAAGGGGTGGCACAGTGAAGGCACTTTGCTGGATGGGTAAGGAAAAGCTCGAAGTACAGGATGTCGCCGACCCCAAGATTCTGAACCCGGGCGACGCCATCATCAAGATCACGCGCACCGCTATCTGCGGCTCGGACCTGCACCTTTACGACGGCTACATCCCCACGATGCAGCCCGGTGACATCCTCGGCCACGAGTTTATGGGCATCGTGGAAGAGGTAGGCCCGGCAGTCAAGAAGCTCAAGCGCGGCGACCGCGTGGTGGTGCCGTTTACCATTGCGTGCGGCTCCTGCGCCTTCTGTTCTGACCAGCTGTACAGTGCCTGCGACAACACCAACCCCAATGCGGCGCTGGCAGAGAAAATGTACGGCTACTCGGGCGCCTCGCTGTATGGCTACTCGCACATTTACGGCGGCTACGCCGGCGGCCAGGCACAGTATGCCCGTGTTCCGTTCGCCGATGTTGGCCCGCTCAAGATCGAGAACGACATTCCCGATGAGAAGCTGCTGTTCCTGACCGATATCTTCCCGACCGGCTACATGGGCGCGGAGAACGCCAATATCAAGGAAGGCGATACGGTCGCCGTCTGGGGGGCGGGCCCGGTCGGTATCTTTGCGGCTGCGAGCGCCTTCATGTTCGGCGCCAAGCGCGTCATCTCGATCGATCGCTTTCCGGAGCGGCTCGCTCTGGCGGCCAAGGTCGGTGCGGAAACTCTGGACTATTCCAAGTTCGATACGCTCTCGACCCTGCGCGAGCTGACCGGTGGCAATGGGCCTGACGCCACAATCGATGCGGTTGGACTGGAAGCGCATGGCAGCGGCCTTGGCGGCGTCTACGACAAGACCCAGCAGGTGCTGAAGCTGTCGTTTGATCGGCCCACAGCACTGCGTGAGGCGATCATGGCCGTACGCAAGGGTGGGACGGTCTCGGTGCCTGGCGTCTATGGCGGGCTGCTCGACAAGTTCCCGTTCGGTGCTGCCTTCGGCAAGGGCATCACGATGAAGATGGGGCAGACGCATATGCAGCGCTACCTGCAGCCGCTGCTCAAGCGCATCGAGGACGGCCAGCTCGATCCGAGCTTCATCATCTCGCATCGCATCGGCATGGAAGAGATTCCGGATGCGTTCCGTGTGTTCCGCGACAAGGAGTTTGGCTGCACCAAGGTTGTCATCGACCCGTGGGCAGAAGGCGGACGGACCGGCGACCTGGTGCCCAAGGGCAGTCCCCAGGGCACGACCAAGAACCTGTCACCACTAGCGTCGTAAGCGAGCGGGAACGTCACAAAGGCCAGCAGAAGGGGAGTGCCCACGGGCACTCCCTTTCTGCTGCCCGCTTCAGGCACACACTACTCCTCGTTCCACTGCTGCTCGGCGCGGCGGCCCAGCCCGGTGAGCGAACTAAGGTCCTTGCCATCGGCGGTCCGGCCGGGCATGGGTGTTTTCTGCGAAAGATCCGGCGCAGGCAAAGCGCGGTTCACCAGGGAGCACACCAGCGCGGTGACCTCTGGCAACGCCTGCGCCAGTCGGGCTGCGACGGCAGCCTGCGGAGTGATGCTCAGCTCGGTTTCTGCTGACTCCACCGCGCGCAGCACTCGGCCGGCAGCGGCATACGCGTCACGCGAGCTGCCCGGGACCGAGTCGCCCAGGTTGAACCAGCGAAACTCCTCCTCGCGCTTGCCCACCACCGGCGCGTTGCGCGGTGAGCCGGTGCGCAGCAGCCCCGGCGTCACGGTGGTGACGCGCACGCCCCTGGCGCGCACCTCGGCATGCAGCCCCTGTGAGAAGCCCACCGCTGCAAACTTGCTGCCGGAGTAGGGGAGAAGGTGCGGCACCGCGACCTTGCCGCCGATCGACGCGATGTTGACGATGGCGCCCTCGCCGCGTCCGAGCATGCCTGGCAGCACCGCCAGCGACGCATGCACCATGCTGAAGTAGTTCGACCGGATAGCGTCTTCGAAAGCCTCCAACGGCTGGGACTCGACCGGGCCGACGGAGATCACGCCGGCATTGTTGACCAGGATGTCGATCTGCCCCCACTGCTGTTCCACGTGACGCACCAGTTCCACGACCTGCTCGTTTTCGCGCAGGTCGCAGGGCCACACCAGCAGGTCCTGCTCACGCGCCGCGCCGCGCTCCAGCAGCAGCGTGCGTGCGCGCTCCAGGGCCTCGGGGTCGCGCGCTGTCAGCACCACCCGGGCGCCTGCGCGGGCAAACCGCTCGGCGAGCGCGAGACCGAACCCGCGGGACGAGCCGGTGATCAGCGCGACCCTGCCTGCGACCGGGAAGCGCGGCCACGCGCGCCGTGCCAGCTTCGCTGCCGCAACGGTCGCTGCGGCGACCACGAGTGCTCCCCAAACCTTTTGCCTGTTGTTGTGCATGGCTGCTTGGATGCGGCGTGCCGGGCTATTCGATGGGACAGCCGCGCATCCCGTGCCTGTGAATTCGGGCCTATCACCCCAAAGTTGCGCGTCCGGTAGGGACGGCTTATCGTTGCCTCCGAAGGAGAGATGATCTCTCCAACAGACTGGAGTCTGCCTTGCTTCTGAAATGCATGTCACCGCTTGCTGCTGTTTTGCTCTCGACCCTCGCTCTGCCCTGTCTCGCGCAGGCGCCCGGCCAGGCATCCGCCACGGCGGCGACTCCGCCGATGGGCTGGAACAGCTGGAACCACTTCGCCGAAAAGGTCACCGATGCGGACGTACGCGCGGCGGCCGACGCGCTGGTGTCGAGCGGCATGCGCGACGCAGGGTATATCTACGTCAACATCGACGACACCTGGGAAGCAGGGCGCGACAAGCACGGCAACATTCAGACCAACAGCAAGTTTCCCGACATGAAAGCGCTTGCCGACTACGTACACGGCAAGGGGCTGAAGCTTGGGATCTACTCCTCGCCCGGCCCCAAGACCTGCGCCAACTATGAAGGCAGCTACAAGCACGAGAAGAAGGACGCGGCGATTTACGCGAAGTGGGGCATCGACTACCTGAAGTACGACATGTGCTCGTACGGCAACATCATGGACAAGAAGGTCGGCAAGCCCAATGCGGCCAATGCCGCGGTGCGCCTGAAGATGGACGAGGCCGTGTACCAGAAGATGCATGACGCCATCGCCGCGACCGGCCGCCCCATCGTGCTTTCGATGTGCCAGTACGGCTGGGATGACGTCTGGAAGTGGGGCGATAGCGTGGGCGGCAACCTGTGGCGCACCACCGGCGATATCACTGACACCTACGCCCGCATGTCTGAAATCGGCTTCGGCCAGGCCGGGCTGGCCAAGTACGCCGGGCCAGGCCACTGGAACGACCCGGACATGCTGGAGGTGGGCAACGGCGGCATGTCGCAGGACGAGTACCGCACGCACATGACGCTTTGGGCAATGCTGGCTGCCCCGCTGCTGGCTGGCAACGACCTGAGCAAGATGACCCCGGAGACGCTGGCAATGCTGACCAACAAGGGCGTCATCGCCATCGACCAGGACGCGCTGGGCAAGCAGGGCGACCGGCTTTCGCAGGAGGGCCAGCAGGAGATCTGGTCGCGTTCGCTCTCGGGCGGCGGCATGGCGTTCGCCCTGTTCAACCGCTCGGCCGATGCCCGCCCGGTGACGCTGCCACTCGCCTCCGCCAGCCTTGCCGCGGGGACAAAGCTCCACGATGTCTGGGCTGACCAGGACGTGAGCACCGACGGCGGCCAGTACACGGTGACCGTGCCGGCGCATGGAGCAGTGCTGCTCCGCAGCAATCCCTAGCGGCTGCACCGGGTACCCGCCGGCGCGCGGGCCGTGGAGCGATCCCGGCCCTGCCCGCTGGCAGGGGCTTTGTTCCCGGGAACGATCCTGGGAGTGCTCCCGGCGGTACCCGCCAGCAATCGCACCTTCCGCACCACTGCGCACCGTCGGACGCGTAGAATGTGGTGTGGGCCCACCGGCCCTTTGCGGTCGGAACACGCAAGTGAGGCAGCCCCTTCTCAAAATCATGAGCGCAACCCATCTGGAACCCGCGCAACTCGCAGTCGCCACAACGCGCGACCTCGTCTTCAACAGTTTTCGGCGCTGGGGATACCTCCAGGCGCAACTCGACCCACTTGGACATGAACTCGCCGCCCTGCCGCTGCCGGAAGACCTGCCCGCCGGCGCGCGCGAGGAAGACATCGCTGCCGCCCGCAAGGTGTATTGCGGCACCATCGGCGCAGAGTTCATGCACATCGCCAGCCGCGAGCGCCGCGAGTGGATCATCGAGAAGCTCGAGCAGACACCCCGCAAACTGGCCGCTGCTGAGCAGCGCCACGTGCTCTCGCAGCTGATCCGTGCCGATCTTTTCGAGCAGGTGATCCAGTCGCGCTATCTCGGTACCAAGCGCTTCTCGCTCGAGGGCGTCACCGCGCTGATCCCGCTGCTCGACGAAACCTTCCAGCGCGCAGCCGACCTCGGCGCCTGCACGGTTGTGATCGGCATGAGCCACCGTGGCCGGCTCAGCGTGATGGTGAACACCTTCCGCAAGGCCGCAGCGGACATCTTCTCCAAGTTTGAAGATGTGAACCCGCGCTCGTTCCTGGGCGGCGGCGACGTCAAGTACCACGTGGGCGCCACGGGCAAATACCAGACGCGCACCGGCAAAGAGCTGTCGCTGCACCTCGTCTCCAACCCGAGCCACCTGGAGGCGGTCGATCCCGTCGCCATGGGACGCGCCCGCGCCAAGCAGACCCGCGCCGGTGGCGTGGAAGGCAGCGCAGCCGGTATGCGCCAAGTGCTGCCGATCGTGATCCACGGCGACGCAGCGTTTGCAGGGCAGGGCATCACCGCCGAGGTCCTGAACCTCAGCGGCATCCCGGGCTACTCGGTTGGCGGCACGGTGCACGTGCTGGTCAACAACCTGATTGGCTTTACGGCCGAAACTGCCGAAGCAACCTCCTCGCGCTTCGCTTCGGATGCCGCCAAGCGGCTACCCGTGCCCGTGTTCCACGTGAACGCGGAAGACCCGGATGCGGTGCTCCGGGTTGCCGCGCTCGCGCTCGAGTACCGCTACACCTTCCAGTCCGACGTCGTGATCGACCTGATCGGCTACCGTCGCCATGGGCACTCCGAGGTGGACGACCCAACGATCACCCAGCCGATCCGCTATGCACGGATCAAGAACCACCCGCCGCTCAGCGAGCTGTATGCCAAGCGTCTCGGCGTCGACACGGCTGAAGAGCACCACGCGGTGCAGCAGGAGTTTATCGAGGCACAGCGCAGCGCCACCGAGATTCAGCAGACAGCTGTGCTGGCCACGCTCCCTGACTACTGGTCGCCCTATCGCGGCGGCCTGTACAAGCCCGAGTACGAGCGCGAGACCGGGCTCACCCGCGACGAGGTGACGCGCCTGGGTCATCGCCTGGGCGAGTTTCCGGCGGAGTTCCACATCCATGCCAAGCTGCGCAAGCTGCTCGAGCAGCGCATGGAAATGGCCGACGGTCATCGCCCGTTCGACTATGGAATGGCTGAGGCTGTGGCGCTCGCGTCGCTGCTCGAGAATGGCACGCCCGTCCGACTCAGCGGCCAGGACTCGGAGCGTGGCACCTTCAATCAGCGCCACTCGGTCCTGATCGACACAGAGACGGAAAAGCACTGGATCCCACTCGAGCACGTGAGCCAAGGGCAGGCACGGTTCGAGGTCTACAACTCTGCCTTGAGCGAAGCCGGCGTCCTTGGCTTCGAGTACGGCTACAGCCGTGACTACCCGGAGACGCTGGTGCTCTGGGAAGCGCAGTTCGGCGACTTTGCCAACGGCGCGCAGATCATCATCGACCAGTTCATCTCCTCCGGCGAAGACAAGTGGGGCCTGCTGGCGCACGTCGTGCTTCTGCTGCCGCATGGCTACGAAGGGCAGGGGCCGGAGCACTCGAGCGCGCGCGTCGAACGCTACCTGCAGCTCGCCGCTCACCACAATATGCAGGTCTGCCAGCCCTCCACGGCCGCGCAGTACTTCCACTTGCTGCGCCGGCAGATGCTGCGGCCGTGGCGCAAGCCGCTCGTGGTCTTTACGCCCAAGAGCATGCTTCGCCATCCTGACGCCATCTCGCCGATCGAGGACTTCAGCCGTCCATGCTTCCTGAACGTGCTGCCCGACACCACGGCCGAGAACGCCAACCGCCTGCTGCTGTGCACCGGCAAGATCGGTCACGATCTCCGCGTGGAGCGCGAGAAGCGCGGCATCACCAACGTGGCCATCGTCTTCGTGGAGCAACTCTACCCCTGGCCGGAAGAGGAACTGATTGCAGCCATTGACGCGCACCCGGACGCCCATGAGGTGATCTGGGTGCAAGAAGAGCCGGAGAACATGGGCGCAATCTCATTCGTGATGCCGCGACTCCGCCGGCTCATTCGTGACGGCCGCCAGGTGCTCTCGATCAAGCGCTCTGCCGCGGCCAGCCCTGCGACCGGTTCGGCCAAGGCACATGAGCTGGAGCAGCGCACACTGATCGACCTGGCACTCAGCAAGGGCATCGACCACAAGGCGCACTAAGCGCCTTGCGGTCAGTCCGGGCTCATCGCTGATAGGAAGCGGCGGCCCGGTACGGGTCACTCTCCCGACGGTGATGTCGTCACAGCTGATGCGGAGCCCCGGGCACATCCCGGATGCTTGTTCCCGGCTCAAATCGATATGCCGCTGATTTCTCCTGCGAGTGCGCCGCACCTCCTGCCTTCCGCCGAAGCACTCGTCGAGAACGCGACCCCAGTCTCTCCCGTGGAACTGGCGGCTGCCCCTCCCGGCAAGCTGTGGCGACCTCGCCGAGTGCTGATTACCCCGGACGCGCTGGCCCTCCCACATGGGCGCGCGATGCTGGACCGCGCTGCCAGCTTTGGAGGGGACGTGGTGCGCCTCACCGCGAATCGCCTGCCCAGCTTTGCCGCGGACACGCCCGGCAAAAGCTATGCGCTTGCCAAGAGCACCTTCGCCATCGTGGTGTCGCCGCCCGGGCAACGCAAGCTGCAGCCCATTCCGCCATCGGCCGACTGGCAGTTCCATGTCGCGCAGGGCTGTCCGGCGCACTGCCAGTACTGTTACCTAGCCGGATCTTTGAGTGGAGCGCCGGTCACGCGCGCCTACGCCAACCTGCCCGAGATCCTTGAAGCGCTGCGGCCCTACGCAGGCCAAGGGCAGATCACCTCGCGATCCGAGAGCCGCGCCGCCGAGGGCACGACCTTTGAAGCTTCCTGCTACACCGACCCGCTCGGCATCGAGCACCTCACCGGGGCGCTCGAGTCTTCGATCCGCTTCTTCGGCGACTGGGATGCGCCGGTGCAGCTGCGCTGGACCACCAAGTTCAACGGGGTGCAACCACTCCTGCCACTCCAGCACCACGGGCGCACACGCGTGCGCTTCTCGCTCAATGCCGCCAGCGTAAGCCGCGACCTGGAAGGCGGCACCGCCACGGTTCCCCAGCGCATCGCTGCGCTTCGTTCCATGGCCTTAGCCGGCTACCCCGTCGGCCTGACCATCGCGCCGATCATGCCCGTGCCCAACTGGCAAACCGAGTACACCGCGCTCCTTGCCGCAGTCGCCACTGCGCTGCACGAGGTGCCTTCGCCTGACCTGACCATTGAGCTCATCACGCACCGGTTCACCCCTGGCTCCAAGGAGGTGTTATTGAGCTGGTACCCGAAGACCCCGCTCGACCTGCGCGAGGAGATGCGCTCCGAGAAGCGCACCAAGTTCGGCGGCTTCAAGTACGTCTACCCAAAGGACGAGATGACCGAGCTCCGCTCATTCTTCCAGCAGAACATCGCTGCCCTGCTGCCGGCAGCGAAGATCCTCTATTGGACGTAGAGGTTCCCATCGATCACCCGTCCCGAAGGGACCGCGAGCCGCGCAGGCGGTTTACCCGCGCTGCTCCGCAGCGATCTTTCGCAGCTCCGGCAGCACCTCGCCGAGCGCCACCGGCTCGGCCGAGCGCGTGCCGAGGCCGAAGTACAGCTTGCGGTACAGCGCAAACAGCCGGTTGTAGATCGTCTGCGCCCCGGGCTGCGGCGTGTAGGTCCTGAAGGCGAGACACAGCTTGTCCTGCGCTGCCTCGATCGTGGGAAACGCGCCGGCAGCGACCAGCGCAAAGATGCCCGAGCCGAGGCTGGTCGGGATGCCGTCGGGCACCAGCACAGGCTTGCCCAGCACATCGGCGTAGACCTGGTTGAGCACGACGTTGTTCTGCGGAATGCCGCCGGCATTGATGACGCGCTCGACCGGGACGCCGTGCTCGGCCATGCGCTCCAGGATGATGCGGGTGTGGAACGCCGTGCCTTCAATCGCGGCAAAAAGTTCGTCCTGCGCAGTGTGCACCAGGTGCCAGCCCAGCGTCACGCCGCCCAGTTCCGCATTGACGAGCACGGTGCGATCGCCATTGTCCCAGCTCAGGCGCAGTAGGCCGGTCTGGCCGGCGCGATACTGCTCCAGGCCAGCGGCGAGCTCGCGGACCCTGGTCCCCGCGCGGCGCGCAATGGCTTCGAAGATGTCGCCCGTTGCAGACAGCCCTGCCTCGACCCCCGTGAACTCGGGATGCACGCTGCCGGGCACGACGCCGCACACACCCGGAACCAGCGTGGTGCGCCGCTCCATCGCGATGATGCAGGTCGAGGTTCCGACCACGTTGACAACATCGCCCTCACGGCAGCCTGCGCCAATCGCGTCCCAGTGCGCGTCAAATGCGCCGACCGGGATCGGGATGCCGGCCCGGAGACCCATCTTGTCCGCCCACGCCGGCGCAAGCTTCCCGGCAATGTGATCCGAGGTCTGGTAGGCGCCGTCGAACTTCGCGCGTATACCCTCGAACACCGGGTCGAGTTTCGTAAAGAACTCCTGCGGCGGCAACCCGCCCCAGCGCGGGTTCCACAGCCACTTGTGCCCCATGGCACAGACGCTGCGGATCACCTGCTTCGGTTCCGTGATCCCGGCGAGTGTGGCCGCGACCATGTCGCAGTGTTCAAACGCGGTGGCAAATGCCGCCCGCTGCTCCGGGTTGTGCCGGAACCAGTGCAGCAGCTTGGCGAAGCCCCACTCGTGCGAGTACACGCCGCCGCACCACTCGATCGCTTCGAGCCCCTCGGCGTGCGCGAGCGCGGTGATCTCCTGCGCTTCGCTCTTGGCGCGGTGGTCGCACCACAGGTAGTACTCGCCGAGCGGCTGCATGTCGTGCCCGACCATCACGACGCTCGAGCCGGTGGTATCAAGCGCAATGGCGGCGACCTGCTGGTCATCCACGCCGGTCTCTTCCAACACCTTGCGCGTGGCTTCTACCAGAGCGGTCATCTGGTCCGAATGCGACTGCGTGGCAAAGTCCGGGTCTTCCCGCTTGCGATGCAGTGGATACTCTGCTGAGGCGGTACCGAGACGGCCTCGCTCACTATCAAGCAGCGTCACCCGGACGCTGAGCGTACCGAAGTCAACCCCAGCAACGATGGTTCCTGCCATGCCTTTGTCACTCCCTGGAATTGTCCGTAAACGTTTTCTTTTGCTTTCTAAACAAGAACAGGACCGCCGCATCTCCGGGCGGTCCTGTTTGTGCCTGTCGCTGCGCCAATCTTACTCTTCGATGGCGCCGTGGTGGTGCATCTGCCAGCCCAGGTACCGCGTTGCCGCTTCGTACACCGGCGCTGCCACGTTGGAGAAGTTGGCGGCAACATGGTGCTCGTAAGCGTTCTCGCAGATGAAGCGGAGCAGCTTCTGCATCTTGGGAATGCGGCACACGCCGGCGCCACCGAACGTCTCGAGTGGATCGTTGGTGAATTCGCCCTCGCCGACATAGCCGCGCATCTTGCCCGTCAGGTCGTCGGTCGAGAAGCGCAGGTAGCTCATCGCACCAGCCTTGACGCGACCCACGCAGGTGCCGAAGGTGTTCTCCTTGCCGACCGTGCCAGCAATGATCGCCTGGAAGTCCATCACGACCGACTCGAAAAAGTGCTTAGGCAGGTTGGAGCAGTGGAAGCAGACTGCCTTGTCATCCTCGTCGCCGTAGTTGTTGTTCCAGTCGAGAAGGGCGCTGGGGGTCTCGCTCGCGAGCGCCAGGCCGTACATGCTGAGCACGCCGGCGACATCGGTCTCGCAGGCAGACGAGAACAGGTTCTCGCTCATCATGCTCATCACGGTGCAGGGCACCACGCCGAAAAACTCCTCCATGGCGGTCCAGCACTGGATCGCCGAGATCGTACAGTAGGTCTCGGTCATCCAGCCGTCGATCACCGCGCCGAGCTTGGCCATCTTCAGCAGTGCTTCTGCCGGGATGTCGGTCGTGGGCACATACTGCTTGATCGCCGCGAGCTTCGCCTGCGCCGCGTCGTCCATGTCCTTCATGCGGTTGATGCGGCCGATCACTTCCGACAGGTCCAGCGTTTCGACCGAGATGCCGTTGTGCTCGAGAATCTTTTCGGAGTAGCGAACGGTGTTGAACGCCGCAGGACGGGCGCCGATCGCGCCGATGCGCAGGTTCTTGAACCCGTTGACCACGCGGCAGGTCGCCGCAAAGTCAGCCAGGTCCTTTGCAAACAGCTCGCTCTGCGGGGCCACGCAGTGCTTCTTGGTCAGCGAATAGGGAATGTTGTACTGCATCAGGTTGTTGCAGGCTGACATCTTGCCGCAGAACGAGTCGCGGCGATTCGCGATCTTCATGATGTCCGTGCGGTCAGGCGTCGCCTGCACCAGCACCGGCACCTTGAGGCCCGACAGGCGGATCGCGTCCACGATGGCGCGCTCTTCGCCAAAGTTCGGCAGCGTCACGATGATGCCGTCGATCATGTCGGCATTGCGCTTGAACAGTTCGGCGCAGTGGCGGGCATCATCGGGGGTCTGCACTGCGCCATGCTGGGTCTGCTCGGGCGAGAGCACAACAGAGTTGTAGCCGAGCTTGGAGAGCACCGCGATCATGTCCTCGCGGCCTTCCTTGGCCAGATGATGCGGGAAAAACCCGCGCGAACCGACAATGACGCCGAATGTGAGCTGCTTCTTCATGAGTCCTCAAGAGTGAGCCTGCGGGAGCAGGGGTGATGGGGTTCGTTCCAGCCAATGATTGGGGATTCGAACAAAACCGGGGAGCCTGGCAATCGACGCTATCGAGCGCTGCCGCGGTCAGTTCTACAGGATTGTACGGTGGATCGTCCATCCTCGGACCATCCACCGGATCGGGCCCTGCGGCCGCGGTAACCACGCCCGCGGCTACTGGCCGTAAGTGGCGTTTTCCCCATGTTTGCGGAAGTAGTGTCGGTCCAGCAGGCTCTGCGAAACCTGCTTTGCGTTGGGGTTGATCTGCAGCGTGACCCAGGCCATCTTGGCCACGGCTTCAAGCACCACGGCATTGTGCACGGCATCATGCGCGTCGGTGCCCCAGGCAAACGGGGCGTGGCCTGCGACCAGAACGCCGGGGATCGCATCCGGATCCAGCGTGCGGAAGCGACGCGTGATCGCGAGCCCCGTGTTGTGCACGTAGTCGCCCTTGATCTCAAAGGTGCTGAGTTCTTCCGTGACCGGGATGGCGCCGTAGAAGTAGTCGGCGTGGGTAGTGCCGAAGGGTGGGATCGGCCGTGCCGCCTGGGACCAGGCCGTGGCGTACTCGGAGTGCGTATGCACCACGCCGCCCACGTTCTCAAACGCGGTGTAGAGCAGCAGGTGCGTTCCCAGATCGGAACTCGGCTTCTTGGAGCCTTCCACGATCTCGCCGTCCATATCGGTCACAACCATGTCTTCCGCACGCATCTCGCTGTACGGCACTCCGCTCGGCTTGATCACCACCAGGCCCTGCTCGCGATCGATGCCGCTGCAGTTGCCCCAGGTATGGATGACGAGTCCGTGTTTCACCAGGTCCAGGTTGGCTGCAAGTACTTCTTCTTTCAGGCGTTCGAGCATGCTGGCGACTCCTTCAGGCTTGAGTAAACCTTTCCTGCTCGACGCTACCGGGCAGCGGGCCCGGGGTCAAGGGAGCAAAAAGCTGCGGGCAGGGGGCGCTGCCTGCAAGGCCGCGCATCTCACCTCGGGACCGCACTTTCTTGTGCAACAAGAGACGCGCTTCAGGAGGAACGAAAAAGATGGACATGTTTGGAAAACGCTTCGCCGGTGGAACTGTCGCCCTGCTGCTGGCTTCTGCCGCCGCACTGCATGCGGCTGCCCCGGCTTCTGACACGGACAAGACGTTCGTAGGCAAGGTGTCGCAGGGTGGGATGTACGAGGTAGCCGCGAGCAAGGTTGCGGTCCAGAAGGCGCAGGCCCAGGATGTGAAGGATCTGGCCAATACCGAGGTGCACGACCACACCCTGGTGGGCGACAAGCTGAAGCGGATCTCCGCGGAAGGTGGCATCCCCGTGGCCGCCACGTTGAACACCGAGTTCCAGCAGCGTCTCGACAAGTTGAAGAGCGTGCCCGCCGCGCAGTTTGACGGAGCCTACCTGAGCGACATGAGCTCGATCCACGAGAAGGATCAGAAGCTGTTCGCGCAGGAAGCAATCGACGGCTCAGGAGCCTTTAAGGTATTCGCCGGCGAAACGGACAAGATTGTGAAGCGGCATATCGGCGCGATCAACGCCAAGTAGCAGGCGCGGCAGCCGGGTGGCCCCGCCCCAGCCGGAACTAACTGGCGGAGCGGGCTGTCTCCCGGATTGCCTTACCTGGAATCGGGGCCGCGACCCGGTTCTGGCCCGTAGCAATTTCCAGGAAGGCGTGGGCCGCTCGCGACAGCGTCTTCTCCCGGCGAAACACCAGCGCCAGCTCTCGGGAAATGCGCAGTCCCTCTACCTTGATGGTGCGCAGGGAACCCAGCGCGAGCTCTGGCTCGACTACCGCGCGGGGCAGAAAACCCATCCCCAGCCCGGCCGCAATCAGTCGCTTCAGCAGCTCGCTGGACTCGACTTCCATGGCAATGCGGGGATGCACGTCCTCGGCGCGAAAGAAGTCGTCCAGCTGTTCGCGCTGGCGGCCGGTCTTGGTCAGCAGCAGCGGGTGCTCCAGCAGTTCATGCAGAGTTACCGACTCCCGCATGGCAAGCGGGTGGGCAATGCCCGTGACCAGTACTACCTCGTCCTTGTGGATCTTTTCGACGGTGAGCCGAGCATCCTTGACCGGCAGGCTCACCACGCCGAAATCCACCTCGCGGTTCAGCACACCTTCAAGAATGGAGGCCCGGTCGGCGCGTTCGATCTTGAGCGCGACACGCGTGTACTGCTTTTTGAAAGCGGCGAACACCGCGGGGAGAATGTACAGGCTGGTGGCCTCGTTCGCGCTGATCGACACCTCGCCGCGCGGCGACCGGTGCAGCTCCGCAATGGTAATCCCGATATGGGCATGGCAGGAAAGCACGTGCTCCGCGAAGGGTTCAAAGACCCGTCCGGCCGCGGTGAAGGTGACCTTGCCGCCATCGCGATCGAACAGGCGCGCGCCGATCTCGGTTTCGAGCGATCGGATTTGTGCGGAGATCGCCGGCTGCGTCACGCTGAGCTTCTCTGCCGCGCGGGAAAAGGACCGGAGACGGCTCACTTCAAGGAAGGTCCGCAGTTGTTCGAAGTCCACTGGCTCTGCTCCTTCTGCTGATGTCCGTCATAACCTGCGTTGATGGAAACAGCACAAGTGTAGACGCTTCTGTGCAGATCAGGCGTAGTTCGCGCAGGATTTCACGGCTGCGCGACCCCTGCCGCGGCGGCTGCCTTGGCGTACAGGATCGCTTCCACCGCCTGGCGATCCTCCTCGGTATCCACCCCGCGCGAGTCGAACGGCGTCTGCGCAACCCAAATATCGATGCCATGCTCCAGCAGGCGCAACTGCTCCAGCTTTTCAGTCGCCTCCAGGCGGCTGGGCGGTAGCGTGGTGAAGCGTTCCAGCATGTCGCGACGAAAGGCGTAAAGCCCCAGGTGCTTGAGCGGCGGCACGCCCTGCCCAAGCCCATCCCGGTCATACGGAACCGGGGAGCGCGAAAAGTAGAGTGCGCGGCCGTCACGGGCGCACACGACCTTGACGGCACTGGGAGAGTCGAACTGCTCCGGTGGGCACGGGGTCGCGAGCGTCGAGACTTCCACAACCTGGCCATCCTCGCGAGGGGTGAGCATCGGCTCAAGCAGCGCCTGGAGATGCTCGGGGCGCAGCAGCGGCTCGTCGCCCTGGATATTGACGTAGATGTCGGACGGGATCGCCTGGGCCACGGCGCGCACCCGGTCCGTGCCGCTGGCACAGTCTTCCGGGGTGAACACGGCAGGGAAGCCGTAGCGCTGCGCCAGCGCCATGATCTCGGCCGAGTCGGTCGCGATCAGGACGCTGTCCAGAACCGTGCACGCCCGCGCCGCCCGGTAGACCCAGGCCAGCATGGGTTCGCCTGCGATATCGAGCAGCATCTTGCGGGGCAGGCGGGTCGAGGCAAGCCGCGCGGGAATAACACCGAGCACGCGCGGAGGATGAGCCGGAGAGTTCAACACGAGCAGGACTCCTTCAAAAGCCTGAAGATGCGCGCAGCCTGACCTCGCAGTGCGTCCCGGAACGATGCAGCCGAGCCGGGGTGCCTGCGCGCTCTGTCTATCGTATGCAAAGTGCGCCGCCTGCGGCTGCGGCGGCCGGCGAAGCGCCCGGAGCCTGCTTACCGGAGCCTTTTACCGGAGCGATCTGGCAGAGTCATCTCCAGCCAGAACTCCCCCCTCTAGCGACTGCAGATCCAGTCTCATCTCCATCATGTCGGTCGAGAGCAGGCAGTGCCGAAAGCCTGTGCCGCATGCCGAAGCCCACGCTGCCGGGCCCCTGCCGTTGCAGGATCAGGTTCGGCCTTGTACCATCACATCTGGCACTGCCCGCGGAACATACTCCGGCACGGCGGCGTAGCTCAGATGGTTAGAGCGACGGACTCATAACCCGTAGGTCGATGGTTCGATTCCATCCGCCGCCACCAGGCACCAACCTCTTACCTCACTTCCACAAGTCGCCGGCACCCTGCAGCCTTGGCGCGGCCGGCCAGTCGCTCGCGTGCTGCGGCCGGCAGCGGCAGTGGTAGTCTGGGCCCAAAGCCTTGCTCATCATGATTTAAGAGACGGCGTACAGAGCGGCACCCGCAAAACCGGGCAAGCTTTGCAAGGTGGGGAGATTGCGGATGCGTTCAGTTCTTTTGCTTTGCATGGTGTGTGTGGGCGCAGCGACCGCGGACGCGCAGAGGGCCGGTTCCTCGGCAGAGGCCCAGCCTGGCACCTCGCCCATAGCTTCACTGGTCAACGTGACCGATCCACGCTTTGGCGCGAACTGTGGCGGCGCCGCGGACCCTCTGGGCCATCGCGACTCCACCTGCCAGATCCGGGCCGCCATCCGCTTTGCCGAGGGCGCACGCGTGCCCGGCGCAGGCTACCCCGTGTTGTACTTTCCGCATGGCGTCTACCACGTCGCCGGTGAGGGCTATGCTTCCGCGCTGACGCTTGCGCATGCCATCAGCATCCAGGGCGACGGCGCCTCCAGCACGGTTGTCCAGAACACCAGCCCGCACGGCGCGCTGCTCACCTACCTGAAAACAGACGGCTGCGGCGACAAGCCCGGCCCATGCCCGATTACCGTGCAGGGCATCACGCTGGCCGGGCAGGGCAGCACCACCACCGGCGGACTGGTCGAGATCGACAGCAGCGACACCGGCTCTATGCGCAACGTGGTGCTGTCGCAGACCGGGGGCATCGCCCTCAACCTGCAGGGCTCGAGCGAGCGCTGGTACTTCTCGGACATGGAGATCCAGAAGTCACGCTGGCCGGTGGTGCTCGAAGGCGACACCAACGAGGACTACTTCCAGCGCGTCAACGTGCTGCAGCCCGGCAACGCGGGCGACTACTGCTACGGGCTCAACTGCCCGGGCGGCAAGCTGCTGACGCAGGGCGCGTGGCGCTCCGACCCGCACTCCGCCGTGTTTCTTGATGGCGACAACGTGCACTGGACTGACTCCTCCATCAAGAGTACGGAGTCGATTGGCGGCATGCGCATGGCCACCACGACCTCGTCGGTCAGCCACACCTACTTTGAAGGCTTTCCGTGGGGCGGCCAGCCGCGGGTCAACCACTCCATCGCTGCGCCCGGTGCCGAAGAGCTTGGCCACCTCACGCGCGCCATCAGCGCGAGCGACCTTGATTTCCCAGTGGACGACGCCAACTGGCAGCCTTTGTTTGTGAACGACCCGACCCAGGCCCGGATGAACGGCACGCACAGCTATGTGAACGCCTACGGCATCTTCCCGTCGGACTACGTGTGGCACAGCGCCGAGCCCAGCCGGGCGGTGCCGGGCATCACGCGCGGCACCATGGAAATGGTGCAGGTCGGCGCATTCTCGGGCGACGGGCAGGCGCACCTCTACAAGCGCGGAGCCAATGCGGTGGCGTGGCCCGCGGGCTCCGTGATTGAACAGGCCGCTCCCAACGGGTACGGCGTACTGCGCATCGAGGAGAACCACATCAACTCCATGGACCCGTTCTTCTCTGCGCGGTACCCCTCCGGCTGCAATGACACGGAGCAGCGCACAAGCTGGACCAGCTCCCCGTCGGAGATGTGTGGGGAGATCATCGCGGGCCTGGTGCCGGACGGCTACATGGTGCCGTTCCCCACGCAGGACTACGTGCACAACAACTTCACGATCGACGTGGTCGATAACTCGATCTTCACCGGCGGTTCCGAGCAGGACGGGGCCGGGTGGATCAAGATCGCCGGCAATGCCACGGTGCGCATCAACCAGGGCAACCTGCCGCTGCGCACCTTTGTGGATGCGGCCACGGCCCTGCGCACCTACAGCAACGGAACGACGCGGGTGCAGGTGGTGAACTGGCCTGCAGGCACCGGCGCAGGCACTCGTACCGGCTCGGCGCTTGCCTATGTCGAGGACGCCTCCGCCGGCTTCCGGTTTTCGCCCCAGGAGCACTTCTACTCGGCCGAGGTGATGCACGACGGCACGCTTGCCCACCAGTACCTCGGCTCACAGTGCTGGTACAACACCGCCCAGGCAACGGCCTCACCCGACAAGCGCACCTGCGCCGATGCCGGCGGGCAGTCCGCCCCCGTCGAGCTGGGCAGAACGCATGCCCTCGACGCGCCGGCCCGGTTTGTGGTGCGCGACTGGCAGGTCAACCAGCTGGCGCCGCGCGGCACCAGCGGCGACTGCCAGGCACGCCAGCAGAACACCGGCGCGGTGCGCCTGAGCACGGCCGCGGATGCAGCCCTGGTCGTGAACATCGTTCCCAACCCCGGTGCGCAGGTCATGGCGAGCGCAGCCGTCGAGGGCGATGGCACCTCCATGACCGTGCGCGTCTGCAACACCGGCACGGCGCCCGCGCGCTGGACCGACCCGCCGCTGATCACCGTCACGCAGCTTCCATAACCGGGACAGACCCGCCTGGTCTGCTGCGCGCTCGCTCAGTGCTTTCTGCGGAACAGCGGCGCGCCCCACGTGCCCATCGCCAGCGCCGCGCCAAACAGCACCACCGCATCGATGCTTTCGCGTCCCTGCCGCGACCAGTATGCGGCGGCATCGAGGTTGAGCCACAACGCGAACTCATCCAGCGTGAGCGCGGCGCCGACTCCATAGGAAAGCGAAAGCAGGCGGCCCAGC
Source organism: Acidipila sp. EB88 (assembly GCF_003858395.1). Classification (GTDB taxonomy): domain Bacteria; phylum Acidobacteriota; class Terriglobia; order Terriglobales; family Acidobacteriaceae; genus EB88. The sequence continues at coordinate 2,780,051 of NZ_QWEV01000005.1, forward strand.
AGGATCGACTGCGCGGTGCTGCCCGTGCCGACGTCGGCCAGCTCGGCATAGCCGGTGAGCAGCAGCAGCAGGATGCCCCACACCAGGTGATGGATGTGGCGGCCCCCATCTCAACGTAGTTGAAAGGGCCGATGTGGTGCGTAATGCAGGCGACCAGCAGGCGCACCGCCAGGAACGTGATGAAGAAGCTGATCGACGCAAGAAACAGTCGGCGGCGGGGCCGATCAGGGATTTGCTGGTGGATCAGGCCGCCAAGTCGCGTCCGGTGCAGCACGAGCAGGATCACCGCAGTGGTGAGCGCGGCGAAGAGCAGCAGGATCCAGGAGCCGGAAAGGTGCATCGCCCAGAGATACCACGGACATCAGCGGCGCGTCCGAAACCAGGGCGCGCTCACGGCACACCGGTACCAGTCCGCCCGGCAGCAACCTCTCGACTTGCGTCTGGCCCCTCGATCCGGCTTCCAGGCCGAACCGTGAGGAGCAGCGTTCAGCGAATCAGCCGGACCACGTCCCCCTCGCACACCGGCCCGGGCACAAGTGTCGTCGCATAGACGCCGGCGCGCCCCTGGTGCCGATCCGCGAGCAGGCGCATCAGCGCCGGCAGCGGCGCCCCGGTCCGGGGATCGAGCGTGATGATGCGGCAACGCGGGTCGCGCTCCTTGATCAGGATCTCGGCCTGCGCACCAATCCGGAGGCGGCAGCCCACAAACCTGTCCTCCGCAAAGCCCCCATCGGGCTTCTCCGTGTCGTTTGTGGAGACCACGTCGAGCAGGAGATTGGCGCGGAAGCGCTCGGCTTCGACCGGCTGCCCAAGTTCGCTGCTGATCTGCCGCAGCGTCTGCATCGAAAGCAGCGCAATCGGGCGGCAGTCTGTCATGGGGCGCTCGCTGGTACGAAGCCACATGGGGTGCTTCACCGGCAGACCCTGCTGCAGCAAACCAGGCAGCGCCGGGTCGTCGGCGCGCAGCACGCTGCCCTCTGGCGTGAGCACCTCGACGAGCGAGGCAAGCTCACCGGGTGCGCCCTGCTGTTGCTGAAACCCTGGCTGTTCCGCAGGCTCTGCTCGGAAACGAGCCTGGCACAGCAGCATGCGGGCCCGCTCCGCCCCGGTGAGCAGGGGCTTGCCTTTCGCCGCGCCCGAGCTTTCAAACCCCAGGTACCGGTCGGCATACACGCCCGACGCGTCGAGCAGCAGCTGCGGAACCCGCTCCCCGCCCATGCTCTTGACGGGGTAGCGCCAGAGGCTGTGCACCTTTGCAACCACTTCATCGGCTCCCGCAGCACCTTTGCGCACTTGCTTCCCCTTGCGTCCTGATCTTGCTTCCTGATCTTGCTTTGTGGTCCTGCTTCTCGGATGCTTCCGCGTGGCGCAACCTGACGGGGCGTGACCCGCGTGCGACCGCCACAATCGATCAGCCTACGGGCAGGGAGTATGATCGACCACAGACTGGCGGGTCGTATCCTGCGTGCATTGCCTGAGCCGTAGTCGAAGAGTCTATGTCGAGAGAATCCATGTCACAGTCCGCTTCAGGCCCGAACCCCGGGCGCGCTTCCGGTTCCGCCCCCCCCCCGCTGCCACTCCCTTCTTTTCGAAAAAGCTGCAACGCGGCATCTTCGGCGTGTCTGTGACGCTCGCGCTGGTTGTGCTCCTGGGTGGCTCGCTGCCGCCGAGTGTCCGTGCGGGCGGCTTTGCCACAACCGACGGCGCGTACAAGCAGATGGGCGTGTACGAGGAGGTTTTGCGCAAGATCCAGAACTTCTACGTGGTGCAGCCCAGCCTTCCGGCAGTGACCGATGGCGCGCTGCATGGTCTGCTGGAGTCGCTTGATTCTGACTCGAGCTACCTGACAGCCGGGGAGTACAAGGCGTACAAGGCCGCGGTCGCTACGGCTGCAACGGCGGGCAATGCCGAGCAGGTCGGCCTGCACGTGAGCAAGCGCTACGGGTATGCCACGGTTGTGTCGGTGATGCCGGGCAGCCAGGCTGACAAGCAGGGTCTGCAGGATGGCGACGTGATTGAAGCCGTGGACGGCAAGTCCACGCACGACCTGCCGCTGGCCATGATCCGCCTGCTGCTCGAGGGCAAGGCGGGCACCAGCGTCTCGCTGGATGTGATCGTGCCAGGCAAAGACGATCCGGTGAATAAGAAGCTGCAGCGCGGCGCGGTGCCGGTACCGGCCCTGGCGACCCAGCAGTACGACGGCACAACGATCCTGTACCTGAAGCCCGTGGTGCTGACCAAAGAACGTGTCACCGAGATTGAAGCGCAGCTGCGCGGCATGGGCAGGCAGGGCAACAAGAAGGTGCTGCTGGACCTGCGCGACGTTTCTTCCGGCGACGAACTGCAAGGCGTTCGCCTCGCCAATGCCTTTGTGCAGAGCGGCACCATCGCCAGCCTGAGCGGCCAGAAGTTCCCGACCGAAACCTACACCGCCGAGGCGGACAAGTTCGTCACCAGCGCACCACTGGTGGTGCTTACCAACCGTGGCACCGCGGGCGCGGCCGAGATCGTTGCGGCGGCTATCCTGGGCGCGAAACGGGGCGACCTGGTCGGCGACCGCACCTTTGGCGAAGGCACCGTGCAGCACACCATGGACATGCCGGGTGGCGCGGCGCTGCTGCTGACCGTGGCGAAGTACAACGGTCCTGACGGCAAGCCGATCCAGGAAAACCCGGTCAAGCCGACCGTGCAGGTCAACCTCAGCATCGACCAGTTCCTCGCGGAGCAGGATGAAACCGCGGCGCAGCCCTCGCATCCTGCCGTCGACGACCAGCTCAACAAGGCTCTTGATGTGCTGAAGGCGAAGCAGAGCTAGGGCTGTTGCTGCCGCGACGCACTCTGGGTAAAGCAGGGCCATCCGCATGACTCCATCCGTGCAATCGCCCCGCCCGGCCACCAACCGTCGCAGCCACGAGCAACAGCGGCGGCTGCGGCGGGCCGTGCTGATCATGCTTTGCGTCCTGGCTGCCTTGTTCGGCTCGCTGGGCGGCCAGGTGCTGATCGACTCGGTCGATCTGCCCGAGGTCGCCGAGCTCGAGCACTACAAACCCTCCACCATTACCGACCTTTACGACGTGCATGGCGAGCGCATCGGTTCGTTCGCGCTGGAGCGCCGCATCGCTGTCGGCTACGACGACTTTGCCCCCATCCTGCGGGACGCGGTGATTGCGATCGAGGACAAGGGCTTTGAAAGCCATTTCGGCGTGAACGTCTTCCGCGTGATGGGTGCGGCATACCACGACCTGCGTTCCAAGGGCCGGGCGCAGGGCGCCTCGACGCTGACGATGCAGCTAGCGCGCAATCTTTTCCTGTCGGACGAGCGCACCGCCGGCCGCAAACTGCAGGAGACTTTGCTGTCGATCCAGATCGAGCGCACCTTTACCAAGCAGCAGATCTTCACCATGTACGGCAACCAGATCTACCTGGGTCATGGCGTCTACGGCTTCGAAGCCGGCGCCGAGTTCTACTTCAGCAAGCATGCCCGCGAGCTCGCGCTGGCTGAAGCCGCCCTGCTGGCCGGGCTGCCCAAGGGGCCCGAAGAGTTTTCGCCGACCATGCACCCGGAGCGTGCGCTTCGCCGCCGCAACCAGGTCCTCTCGGCGCTGCTTGCGGATCGCCGGATCTCGGCTGGGGAGGCCGAAGCCGCGGCGGCCGCGCCGCTGGGTCTGCACCTGCAGACGCCGCCCAACACCGAGGCCCCCTGGTTTGTGGAGACAGTGCGGCAGCAGCTGGAGCGGCAACTGGGTGTCGAGATCGTGCATGCCGCCGGCCTGCGTGTCTACACCACCCTCGACATGGCGCTGCAGCGCACCGCCAACCGCGCCGTGCTCGATGGACTCGCGGCCTATGAGCGACGGCAGGGCTGGCGCGGACACCTCGTCAACCTGCGGGCCGAGCATGCTGACCTCGAGAGCTTTCGCCACCCGGACTGGGCAGTGCAGCCGGTGGACGGCGCGTACGTGCATGCCTTGGTCACCGACGTGAGCGCCGCCGGTGTGCACGCCCGCATCGGCAGTGCCATTGCTGCGCTCGCCGCCGGCGACTGGCAATGGACCGGCTTCCGCGGGGCAAACGAGTTTCTGCACGTGGGCGACGTGATCTACCTGAGGCTCCGCAGCGCAACAGGCGGTGTATGGCAGGCCGACCTCGAAGAAGATACGGGCGCGCAGGGGTCCCTGCTGGCCATGGATAACGTCACGGGCGATGTGCTGGCCATGGTGGGCGGCCGGGACTTCGCGCTCTCGCAGTACAACCGCGCCATCGACGCTGAGCGGCAGGTCGGCTCGTCCTTTAAGCCCTACGTGTACACCGCTGCCGTGGAAGCCGGAGCCACTCCGGAACAGACCATCCTGGACGCGCCGACCTCGTTCGGCAGCTACACGCCCCGCGACTATGAAGGCAATACGCTCGGCGAGATCACCCTCGAGAAAGCCTTTGCGGACTCACGCAATATCCCCGCGGTAAAGCTCGCAGCCGCGGTGGGCATGCCGAAGGTGGCGGCCACCGCGCACCGCTTCGGCGTGAGCAGCAAAATCCCGGAGTACCTGCCGATTGCGCTCGGTGCCGTGGAGATCACCTTGAAAGAGCAGGTGGCCGCCTACTCCGTGTTCCCCAACGACGGTATGCGCGTCACGCCGCGCCTGATCCGCAAGGTGACCGATGCGGACGGCCTGCCGGTGGGAACGGCAACGCGCGGGGGCGACGGCGGCAGCGCTCAAAGCCCAGCAGGCGTAGCAGCGGGAAGTGCGGCCGGAGGAGCCATCGCCGTGACCACCCCGCGCACCGCCCGCACCATGGTCCGCTTTTTGCGGGCAGTGACTGCGCCGGGCGGCACCGCAGCCGACGCCTCGTCCCTCGACCACGCGGTCGCAGGCAAGACCGGCACGACCAGCAGCTACACCGATGCGTGGTTCCTGGGCTTTTCTCCCTCGATCACGTGCGGGGTGTGGGTGGGCTACGACAACCGCACGCCGCTTGGAGACGGTGAGACTGGCGGCCGCACCGCGCTGCCACTCTGGATGGCCTTCATGCGGGTCGTCGACGCGCAGCATCCCGGCGAAAGCTTTCCCGCACCTCTTCCGTAATCTCCGCGCGCCGTCCGGGTGCCCCGGCTTGCTATGCTTGGGGCATGAACGACACGGTCCCCACTGCCGCGCAAACGGCACCGCACGTGGTTCTCTACAGCCAGCCGGGCTGTGCGCCCTGTTTCGCCGCCCGCAGCTTTTTGACGCGCCGCAAGGTGGCCTTCGAGTACAAGGACGTGCAGGCAGACCCACAGGCCTTTCGCGAACTGATGGACCTGGGCAGCCGGTCGACCCCGACTCTCACGGTCGATGGGGAAGTCATGATCGGCTTCGACGCGGAAAAGCTGGGAGCCATGCTGGAAGCGGCTGTGGCCGGCGCAACGGGAGAGACTCGCTGAATGCGTATGCGAGGCTTGACCTCCTGGCTGTCCCTGTCGGTGATCCTGTTGATCGGGCTCAGCGCGGCGGACTACATCGTGTTCCTGTACCACCAGAGGCAGGGCTCGCCGCTGTCGTTCGTGACGGTGCGCGAGTTTGTCGCGGCGCCTCTCAAGAACGGGCGCTATGAGTATGACTACCTTGGAGACATGGATGTCCCGTGCGTATCGGCCCTGCTGCCTCACCAGCGAATGTCGCCCTGCTGGTGGGTGAGCGTGCACCGCGATCACTGGAACCAGTAGAAGGTTCCGCGCCTTGACGCTTCGTTTTCGCTACGCGCGGCGCGTAGATGGCTCGTACCTCGTGCGCGGCCGAGCCGGAGCAAGTTGCCGAACGAGAGCACAATGCGCAAGGATAGTGCGAGCCTTGGTATGGATACCTTGCGCGCCGCCATGGCGCGACCAACCGAAATGACCCCGGACCACGCAACCAGCATCGCCGCCGGCGCCACGGGCCTCCCTGGACGCGGTGCGCGCGCGATCAGAACTGTGCCGGCTCTGTACCGCAACTTGAAAGGATGTTGATGGCCACCACGCGACGGGACTTTGTGAAGAGCACGATCCTGGCGGGCGCGAGCATCGCGCTGCCAACTGCCGCTGTACCTGCGCGTGCCGAAATGCTGCCGGCCTCTCCCGGGCTTCCTCCGGGAGCCATGGCGGGTGCTGAAAGCGGCTTCACGCGCGGCATCGGACTGTACCCCGGCGCCCCTGCCGAAAACTTCAGCCCCGCCCTCGTGCCGGATACCGCAACCTATCGCAACCTCGCGCTGCGTCGTCCCGCGTACCACTCGTCCAGCTACGATTACAACCTCACCGCGCAGCTCGTCACCGACGGCATCAAGGACACGCAGATGCCCACCTGGGTCGCGGTTTCGGTGAACGGCGTAGGCATGCTCCCCCGGCAGGATCGCGAGGTCTTCTTCGATCATTTTCCGATCAACGTGCTCCCGATCGAAGGCGCGCGCGCGGTGGTGCAGATCGAGCTGGGTGGCGGCGCCGCGGCGCCCACGGTGGATCGTCTGGCGGTATTTGTCGTGGTCCCCGAGCACATGGCCTCGATGCCGATGCGCTTTGTGGTCAGTACCTCAGAAGATGGGCGCGCATACGCGGAGGCGGGACGCTCCGACGCTGGCGCTCCCGTGGCGCCCGACAACTATCCACCCGACCTGCGGCGTGGCGCCAAGCTGTTCTTTCCTTCCATCGCCCTGAAGCAGCCAAGCCAGAGCCGCTTCTACCAGGTGGAATGCCTGGTGGAGGGCGCCACTGCCGAGACACGTGGCATCTCCTGGCGCATGGGGCAGATCGAGTTCTACCAGGGCGCGGAGCGGGTCGAGGTCGGTGGCCCCTACCAGTTCACCAGCGCATGGATGTCAGAAGGCATGGGCGAGGAGTGGGTCTACGTGGACCTCGGCACTCGCTCGGAGTTTGACCGGGTGGCGCTGCACTGGATCGCGCGCGCGGCCGAAGGCTCACTGCAGATTTCGGACGACGCGGAAAACTGGCGAACCCTGCAGCCGCTGCCCGTCGGTACTGATGCGAGCGACGACATCCGGCTCGCGCAGCCCGCGCAGGGTCGGTATGTGCGCGTGCTGATGACGCGGCCTGCCTCGGCGGTCGGTTACATCCTGAGCGAGTTTGAAGTGTACGGACGCGGCGGCTACACGGTCCGCCCCAAAGCCGCGCAGACTTTTGCCGATGGCAAGCTCAATCTGGCGGGCGGTGCATGGCGGGTTGAGCGCGACAGCCTCGTTTCCGCGGGTGGCGAAGCGCTCTCGAAGCCGGGCTTCCAGGACGACACCTGGCTGGTCGCCACGGTGCCGGGCACGGTGCTTACCTCGTATCTGAATGCCGGCGCCATCACCAATCCTGACTACGGCAAAGACCAGCTCTACATTTCGGATTCGTACTTCTACGCGGACTTCTGGTACCGCACCGAGTTTGCGGCGCCGCAGACCACCGCGGGCGAGATCACGTGGCTGAACTTCGACGGCATCAACTGGAAAGCCGATGTGTTCCTCAACGGCGAGAAGATTGGCCGCTTGGAAGGCGGCTTCACGCGCGGGCAGTTCGACGTGACCGGCAAGCTGCACGCAGGCAAGCCCAATGCACTCGCCGTGCGCGTTGAGAAGAACCACACGCCGGGCAGCTGCAAGCAGAAGACCTACGAGGTGTGCTCCAAAAACGGCGGCGCGCTCGGAGCCGACAACCCGACCTACCATGCCTCGATCGGGTGGGACTGGATCTCGACGATTCGCGGACGCAACACGGGTATCTGGTCGGATGTCGGACTATCTGTCACCGGGCCGGTGACACTTCACAACCCGATGGTCACGACGACAAAGCTTGCCAAAGATGGTTCGGAAGCAGAGCTTGCCGTCGCCGTGGAAGTGGTGAACCACTCCCGCAAGGCGGTGACCGGGACCCTGCGCGGCAAGTTCGGCGAGATCGCCTTCGAGCAGAAGGTGCCGCTGGCCGCCGGTGCCCGCCACACCGTGGTGTTGACCCCGGCCACGACGCCGGGCCTGCGCGTCAGCAAGCCGGAGCTTTGGTGGCCGGTGGGTTATGGCGCGCCCCACCTGTACGACGTTTCCATGGAGTTCGAGCTCGGCGGCAAGCCATCGCACCGCAAGGCGTTCAAGGCTGGCATCCGGCAGATGACCTCCTCCGAAGACAACGACATCCTTAAGCTCTTCATCAACGGGCGGCGCTTCGTGGCACGCGGCGGTAACTGGGGCTTTGGCGAGTCCATGCTGCGCTACCGCGCGCGCGAGTACGATGCCGCCGTACGCTACCACCGCGAGATGAACTTCACCATGGTGCGCAACTGGGTCGGGCAGATCGGCGACGATGCTTTTTACGAAGCCTGCGACCGGCACGGCGTCGTGGTGTGGCAGGACTTCTGGCTGGCCAACCCGTTCGACGGCCCGATTCCGGACAACAACGAACTGTTTCTTGCCAACGCACGCGACTTCATCCTGCGCATCCGCAGCCATGCGTCCATCGGCTTGTACTGCGGCAGAAACGAGGGCTTTCCACCGCCTGCGCTCGAGGCCGGCATCCGCAAGCTGCTGGGCGAACTGCAGCCGGACATCCATTACATCGGGAGCTCGGCAGACGTCGTGGTCAGCGGCCACGGCCCCTACCGCGCGCTGCCGTACAGCACTTACTTCGAGATCGTGGACGAGCGGTTGCACAGCGAGATCGGCATGCCCAACATTCCCACCTACGAAAGCGTGCAGGCCATGATGCCGCAGCAGTCGGTCTGGCCCAAGGCGCTCGACTGGGGCATTCATGACTACTGCCTGGAAGGCGCCATGGCCGGCCGGTCCTTCAACGGCATCGTCGACGACGGCTACGGCGGCGCGCACAGCGGCGAAGAGTGGATCAACCTTGCGCAGTTTGTGAACTACGAAGGCTACCGCGCCATGTTCGAAGCACAAAGCAAGTACCGCATGGGCGTGCTGCTGTGGATGAGCCACCCGTGCTGGCCCTCGTTCGTGTGGCAGACCTATGACTACTACCTCGAGCCGACTGCGGCGTACTTCGGCTGTCGCAAGGCCTCGGAGCCGCTGCATATCCAATGGAACCGGACCACCGAACAGATTGAGGTGGTGAACTACAGCGGCGGCAATGCCATGGGCCTCACTGCGGCGGCAGAGTTGGTGAATCTCGACGGCAAGTCGATGTGGTTGAAAACGGCGCAGCTCGACAGCGCCGAGGACAGCACTGAACGACCCATCACCATCACCAACGTGGCGGGCCTTTCCTCGCTGCATTTTCTGCGGCTTAGCCTCAAGCGCGGCAACGAGGTTGTCTCGACCAACTTCTACCTGCGCAGCAACGCGGAAGGAAACTACCGAGCGATCCGCCAGCTGCCTAAGGTACAGGTGAAAGCCACCACCAACGCTGTGCAACAGGGAGATACCTGGATGCTCACGACAGAGCTTGAAAACACCAGCGCGCAGCCTGCGTTGATGGTGCGTCTCAAGGCAGTGCGCGAAGCCAGCGGCGATCGCATCCTGCCCGCCTTCTACAGCGATAACTACGTGTCGCTGATGCCGGGCGAGCGCCAGACCATCTCGACCGAACTGCACCACGCGGACACGCGCGGAGAAAAGCCAAAGATCATGGTCGGCGGCTTCAACGTGCTGCCCGTGTAAACGCGTCCTGGCAATGTTCCACTGCACTGCGCCTACATGAAACAAAAAAGCTGATCCTGAAACGTGGCTGCGAGATGCAGCCTCGTTTCCAGATCAGCTTTTGTTTTTGCGGTTCATGGATAGCAATCGGCGACTACTTGCGCGCGGCCAGTTCTTCTTCCTGCATCACCTTGGCGCGTCGCGCGTTGATGGTGGCAATGGCTTCCCTAGCTGTTTCTGCATCCACGCCGGCAGCCTCGTCACCCTTCTTCTCGTGATACTCCTGCTCGGTGTTGATCTCCCACAGGCTGGCCTTGTCGGTCACACCCGCGATGATGTTGTCCACTGAGCACATGGCGGTCAGCATCGAGTGGTCCTGGTTGTTGTACTTATGCATACCGTTGCGGCCAACCAGGAACAGATTCTCGAAGCGATCCATGTAGCGGATGATCTCGTCGAACCGGTCATAGGTGCCGAAGTAAGCAGGGTAAGTCTTGGGTACCCGGAAGACGCAGGAGTCGCGCACATCGGCAGGATCAAGGATGCCGATTTTTGCCACTTCGCCGATGGCAAATGCGGCGATGTCCGCATCGGGCTTTGCCCACAGCGGATCCGAGTCATAGCAGAAGTACTCAAGGCCGATCCACACCTTGGTCGGATCGGCGACAAGATAAGGGCTCCAGTTATTGAAGATCTGCAGGCGGCCCACCAGCACATCCGGCTCCTGGATATAGATCCAGGTGTCTTTCAGCAGCGAGCCATCCTTCTCCGTCACCAGCAGCTTGTCGACCAGCAGTCCTACTGTGATGAAGTCGCGATAGATCAGGCCGTCGGCAATCGCCTGCACGTCTGGCGGAATCGGCGTTTCAATCACCCGCAGAAGCTCGCGAATCGGCATGGTGGAGAAGAAGTAATCTCCTTCGACCTTGACCACTTCACCCGCGGGCGTGCGCGCCTCGATCGAGGTAATGCGATCCACTCCGTCCTGGCCGGTATCTACCTGCAGACTCTGCACCTTCCAGCCCATGCGCACTTCGCCGCCCTGTTGCTCCACCAGTCCTGCGACGTGCTCCCATAGCTGTCCGGGGCCAAACTTCGGGTACAGGAACTGCTCGATCAGCGAGGTTTCGGTATCTTTCTGAGCAATGTCCGCGGGCTCGCGCGCCGCCTTGCTGCGGCGCGAGAATGTCTTTTTCAGGAAGTGCGCTACCGCGCTGCGCAGCGACAACCCCTTGATGCGCTGCGCACCCCACTCGGCAGAGATCTGCTCGCACGGCACGCCCCATACCTTCTCGGTGTAGCTCTTGAAGAAGGTCAGGTACAGCTCGGAGCCGAAGCGATTAATCAGGAAGTCTTCCAGCGTTTTTTCCTGCTTTCGCGGAAACAGCCGGGCCTTGATATAGCTGAAGCCGATGCGCGCGGTACGCAGCGCACCGAGTCGCCCGAGGGTCGCGCCATTCAGCGCGAGGGGATAATCGAAGAACGAGCGCAGAAAGTAAATGCGGCTCTTGCGCGGACGCACCAGCATCACGCAGTCGGGATCGACCGGCTCCGCCCCCGCAGCGCCCTGCGGCGCAGCACGCATGGTGCGCTGCTGGTTCTGGTAGCGAATGGCGAAGTCGCCCTGCGCACCGTTGCCTTCCACAGGCATCAGTGCAGTCCACCAATCCATCACGCGGTCAGACTTCGAAAAAAAGCGGTGTCCGCCGATGTCAATGCGATTGCCGTTGTAGCGAATCGTGCAGGAGATGCCACCGATGCGGTCGCTCGCCTCGAGCACGATGGGGCGAATCTCAGAACGGCGACAGAACTCGAGTGCCGCTGTTAACCCAGCAGGCCCCGCGCCGATGATCACTGCCGTTTGATTTGTGTGTTCCAAGGAGCACCTCTACGCTTCCCGATCGACAAGCGTTTTTTTTGTTCATTGGTGATCTGGCTGATGCTTTGCATTGGTCGAACCGCCGGACAGACCAGCAGGCACAACTAGCGGGAGCAGCCACGCGCCACTCTGCGTTCCATTATCTAGGGAGATGCATTTCGTAGGTGCATGGGGCCTGCCCGCTAGCAGAGTCGCTGAAGCTCGGTGGAATTGATCGTTCGCCGTCTGACAAAAATCCTGCATCAATGCGCGGCCGCTGCGGGTTTGCCCGGTTTCACCTTGCGAAACCCCCAGACCACCACCACACTGGCGAAGCAGATCACCGCGAGCCAGCGAAACACATCCACAAACGCCCAGAGATGCGCCTGCAGGCTGAGCTGGCTGTACAGCTCTTCGTTGGCCGCGCCCAGGGCATTGGCGGGATTGGTCTGGTGCGACAGGAAGGCCTGCACCTGGTGGGTGCGTTCCTGGAGCATGGATCCTGACTGTGACAGATTGTTGGTGATGTCGTTCTGGTGCACGTCCTGTCTCCGCGTCAGCAGGGTAGAGGCGAGTGAGATGCCAATGGAGCCGCCGATATTCCGCAGCAGGTTGAAGATGCCGCTGGCATTGCCGATCTCGTTGTTTTTGAGCGTGCCATAAGAGACGGTGGTGATCGGTACAAAGACGAAGGAGAGCGCGAAGCCGGTGATCACGATCGGCACGAGCAGGGTAAGCGGACCGACCCCCAGCGTCACGTTGCCAAAGTAGAGCGCCGTGAAGCCGTAGACCAGGAAGCCAAACGTCAGCAGGTAGCGAGGGTCCACGCGACTGCCCAGAAAAGCGATGACCGGCATGCCGGCTATGGAGCCGAAGCCGCGCGGAAACACCGCCATGCCCGCAGTGAAGGCCGTGTACCCCAGCAGCTCCTGAAAGAACAGCGGCAGCACGGTTACCAGCGAGTACAGGGTGACGCCAAACATCGCTACCAGTACGCAGCCCACGGCGAAGTTGCGGTCCTTGAGCGTGCGCAGCTGCACCAGCGGATGCCGGGCGCGCAGGCAGTGCAGGATGAACCAGAGAAACGCAGCCACTCCGAAGAACACGGCCCAGCGCAGCCACAGGGCGCCGAACCAGTCGTCCTCCTGCCCGCGATCGAGGATCACCTGCAGGCAGCCGGTCCAGACCGCCAGCAGGCCAAAGCCGAGGTTGTCGAACGGGCCCGGTTTGGCGTTCTTGATGTAGGGCGGGTCGTGCACGAACCGGCTGATCATCACGAAGGCCAGGATCCCGACCGGTATGTTGATGTAAAAGGCATAGCGCCAGGAGAAGCTGTCCGTGAGGTAGCCGCCAAGGCTTGGCCCGATCACCGGCGCCACCACGATGCCCAGCGCGAACACGGCCATGGCCACGCCGCGCTTTGCCGGCGGAAAGCTCTCCAGCAGAATGGACTGCGACAGCGGCTGCAAAGCCCCTCCGCCCGCGCCCTGCACAACCCGCGCCAGCAGCATGAGCCAGAGAGACGGCGCCGCACCGCAGAAGAAGGACGAGATCGTAAAAATCGTGACGCAGGTCAGCAGGAAGCGCTTGCGGCCAAACCGCAGCGAGAACCAGTTGCTGGCCGGGAGAATCACGGCGTTCGCCACCAGGTAGCTGGTCAGGACCCAGGTGGCCTCGTCGTTTGAGGCCGAAAGCGAACCCGCAATATAGGGAAGCGCCACTGCCGCGATTGCGGTATCCAGCACCTCCATAAAGGTAGCGAGCATGACGGAGAACGCGATCAGCCACGGGTTGACAGCGATCGGCTGGGCTTCTGTGGCTGGCATTCAGATCCTTGTATGTGTGTCGGTGTGTGTGCGTGTGGCCGTGCCTGGTCCAGCCGGCAGATACGAGGCCGCTCACAGCGCCGGTCCCTTGTAGAAGAAGATGCCGCAGCGCGCGGCAGGATGCAGGTGGGTGGGGGTGTGCGCCAGGATGGCTTTCGGAGGCGCCGCACTCTTCAATCCTACAGAGTGCCCGTCCAGCAGTCCGGGAGCAAAAGCCCTGGTAAACCGTCACGACGTGACCGGAAGCGGCGCAGGCGGACTCGCCTGACGGGCATCTAGCTCTTTGAACCCTCTAAACGACCTGCCGCATCCAAGTTCTGCACGCACGCTTGCTGATCCATCAGGTTAGTTGACAACAACTCACTCACATGCGATTCTGGTATAGCAATCAAGTGCCGACAGGCGAGGGAGAAGCAACGGATGGCAAAGATTATCGGAATCGATCTGGGAACCACGAATTCCTGCGTGGCCGTGATGGAGGGTGGCGAACCCAAGGTCATCGCGAATGAAGAGGGTGGCCGCACGACTCCTTCGGTTGTGGGTTTCACCAAGAGCGGCGAGCGCCTTGTTGGCCAGGTGGCCAAGCGCCAGGCGATCACCAACCCTGAAAACACCGTGTACTCGGTTAAGCGCTTCATGGGCCGTCGCGCCAACGAAGTGAATGACGAGATGAAGATGGTGCCGTACAAGGTCAAGCAGGCGGGCGACCACCTCACGATCGAAGCGCAGGGCAAGGACTACACCCCGCCCGAGGTCTCGGCGATGATCCTGCAGAAGCTCAAGAAGGCGGCGGAAGACTATCTCGGCACCTCGGTCACCGAGGCGGTCATCACGGTCCCCGCGTACTTCAACGACGCGCAGCGCCAGGCCACCAAGGATGCCGGCCGTATCGCCGGTTTGGACGTGAAACGCATTGTCAACGAGCCCACGGCAGCCGCGCTGGCCTATGGTCTCGACAAGAAGAAGGATGAGACCATCGCGGTCTATGACTTCGGTGGCGGTACGTTCGACGTCTCGATTCTGGAAGTAGGTGACGGCGTCATCGAGGTCAAGGCGACCAACGGCGACACGCACCTGGGCGGCGACAACATCGACCAGAAGATCGTGGATTGGCTGATCGACGAGTTCAAGAAGAAGGAAGGCCTGGACCTTCGCGCCAAGGGCAATGAAATGGCCCTGCAGCGCCTGAAGGATGCGGCCGAGCGCGCCAAGATCGAGCTGTCGACCGCGATGGAAACCGAGATCAACCTGCCGTTCGTGACGGCGGATGCCTCGGGTCCGAAGCACCTGGTCGAGAAGATGACCCGTGCGCAGCTCGAACGCCTGGTCGACGACATCCTGCAGCGTTCGCTTGAACCCTGCAAGAAGGCGATGGCCGATGCCGGTGTCACCGCTGCGCAGATCGACGAAGTCGTGCTGGTCGGTGGACAGACCCGCATGCCCAAGATCCAGGAGCTGGTGAAGCAGCTGTTCGGCAAGGAGCCCCACAAGGGCGTGAACCCGGACGAGGTTGTGGCGATCGGTGCCGCGGTACAGGCCGGTGTTCTGTCTGGCGATGTGAAGGACCTGCTGCTGCTCGATGTGACCCCGCTGACGCTGGCGATCGAAACCATGGGCTCGGTGGCAACGCCGATGATCCCGCGCAACACCACGATCCCGACCAAGAAGACCGAGACCTTCTCGACCGCTTCTGACTCGCAGACCGAGGTTGAGGTGCATGTGCTGCAGGGCGAGCGTCCGATGGCCTCGCAGAATCGCACGCTGGGCAAGTTCAAGCTGTCGGGCATCCCACCGGCTCCACGCGGTGTGCCGCAGATCGAGGTCACCTTTGACATCGATGCGAATGGCATCCTCAACGTGACGGCCAAGGACAATGCCACGGGCAAGGACCAGAAGATCACCATCACTTCGAGCTCCGGTCTGAGCAAGGAAGAGGTGGAGCGGATGGCCAAGGAAGCCGAGGCGCATGCTTCGGAAGACAAGGAAGCCCGCGACGCGATCGAAGCCCGCAATGGCCTGGATTCGCTGGTCTACAACATCGAGAAGATGTTGAAGGACTCGGCGGACAAGGTGCCGGCGAGCGAGAAGACCGAGGTCGAGTCGACGCTTGAGTCCGCCAAGGCAGTCCTGGCGGGTAGCCCGAGCACGGCCGAGTTGAAGAGCGAGCACGAGAAGCTCACGGCCGCCTCGCACAAGCTGGCGGAAGCGATGTACAAGGCGGCACCGGCTGGCGACGGCCCCGTCCCGACCGACGGCGCGGCAGCAGGCGCCGGCACCGCGGACGCGAAGCAGGACGAAGGCGTGATCGATGCCGAGTACGTCGACGTCGAGCCGAAGCACTAAGCAGCGCATGCCGCGGCGGCGTTCTCCCCGGAGAGTCGCTGCGGCATGAAAACGAAACAAAGCCGGGGCAGGGTATGCCTGAGCCGAAACCATGGCGGGGCACTCAAACAGATCAGTGTGGGAGTGCCCCCGCAGCTTCTTAAGCACGACCGGGTTCATGTAAGTGCAGCAGTGATCGAACCGGCAGGAAGTTCACAGGAATCAGCGGCGCGAAAACGGCCGGGAAGGTGGAAGAGATGACGAGCACTTTGTGGCAGTGTGAGCAGTTGCGGGCAGGACAGGTTTGGAACAAGGTGCTGTTCCACTCTCGCGGGGAGGCCGAGCACTTCATGCAGCAGATGCGACGGGTCGAACCGGACATCTTCTGGCGGATGGAAGCCGTGGCCGCGGCGCAGGTCTGGAACTAAACGCGCCTGGTGTTTGGTATGCGGGTAGAAACCTGGAACGCCGTCCTGGCACTCCGGGTTCCTGCCTGGGGCACGCTCGAAAAGCTAGGCAGCGCGGGATGGAACCAGGGTGAAGCGGTCCTTCAACCGGAGAAACGGTTTCTCAAAGAAGGAGTACGAAAGCGACGCCACCGCAACCGAAAGTCCCAGAGTCGTAAGCCACGCCAGGGCGAAAAGCACACTGGGAGCCACGTGGAGCTTCTTGAGCATGATGGGCGCTACCGCAGACAGGATCGTGTCGTGGAAGACGTACAGCCCGAATGAAATCTTGCCCATGTACACCAGAGGCTTGGCGGCACGTGGCAGCTTGAGCCCTACAAACGCACCGAAGACCAGCAGGCAGGCGAGATCGAGGCAAAGGTATCCGGCAAAGGTAGCGGCCGGCGCTGTGAGTACCAGGTCTTCGCGGTAGTGGAACGGATAAGCCGCAAGCACAAAGAAGCCCACTGCCCCTGCCAGGGCAAGCGCTCTCCAGGGTAGGGCGTAGGTGAGTTCGCGGCGATGCAGGCACAGCGCGAGCAGGGTACCGAGCGCAAAGAACTGGAAATGGGAAACGCTGTTGTACCAGAGGTCCGGGTACTTGGAGTAGTGAAACAGCGGCAGCAGGAAGTCGGTCGCCCAGGCCAGCAGCAGCACCGCGGAGCTGCAGATGGCAATACCCCGGATCCCTGCGCGCCGCACCATGGAAGGCCAAAGCAGGTAGAACTGCTCTTCCACCGAGATGCTCCATAGCGGCATCAGCATGGGGTTGAGCGACCAGCCCTTTGCCACGATAGCCCAGTTGCCAACCAGTAGCAGGTACGGCAACACAAAGCCGCCGACATAGGAGAAGGCGTGCACCATTGGAGGCATGTGCCCGGCGAAGGCCTTGGCGACATGCGGCAGTGCCACGCCCAGTCCGATGCCAAGAAAGTAGAGCGGCCAGATACGCAGGATGCGGCGGAGATAGAAAGCGGGAAGCGCGATTGTTCCCGTGGCTTCCTTTTCGCGGAGCAGCAGTTCCGTGATGAGGAACGCGCTGAGCGTGAAGAAGAGGCAGACCCCGGCGGCTCCGGACTCTTCCAGGGCACCGGCAACGCTGAAGTGATCCAGGGGTGCGTGCCACTGCAGCATGCCGAGCAGATGATGGGTCAGGACCAGCAGAAAGGCAAGTGACCGGATGACGTCCAGCTCCGGACGGTAGAAGCGTCGTGCACGTGGGGTTGGTTCCGGAAGGGAGTGTGTCTCCGCGGCAAAACCCCTCGCTTCCGCGACAGGTGAAGTGAAAGCACGAACCATGCGTATCTTTGCTCCGCCTGCTGGGCTGCTGCCCGCGGCAATGCTTTATGTGTGTTGCAAATTCGAGTGTAGCTGGCTTTCGACGTGAATCTCGGCGCCGGTTACCAATGCCTTTGCGGAAAGTGAGCCAAAGGTGTAGGGAAGCCCGCGTGCTATCGGCCGGGGTGCAGGCGCATCAGGCAGCCCGGGAGCGCACCAGAGTGAAACGCTTCTTCATGCGCAGAAACGGTCGCTCGTAGAAGCGGTACGACAACGAAGCCAATGCCGCCGTCACGGCCGCAGTGATGAGATAGGTTGCGACAAGCTGCCGCACGGGCGTCGGCAGCAGGTGGCGGAGCGGGCGCGCTACCACGGCCCACACCACGGTACGGACCGCAAAGTGAAACACGTACAGCCCGTAGGAGATTTTGCCGAGGTAGATCAAAGGACGTGCCAGCCTCGGCATGCGCGCATTGAGAAAAGCAAGCAGCACCAGGAAGCAGCCAGCATCGATGCAGAGGTACCCGGCAAGGATTGCGCCGGGACCGGTGGGTATGTCGTCGTTCAGGAACTGAAATGGCCGGGCCGCGAGATAGAACAGGCACAGGGCCAGTCCAAAGGTGGCGAGGCGAGCCGCGGTAGAGAGATGCACCGGCCGACGATGAAACAGGATGGCCGCCATGCAGCCGATCGCGAAGAACTGGAACTGGTTCAGGCTGTTGCACCACAGCTGGGGACTCTTATGAAAGTGCAGCAACGGAAGCAGCCAGTCCACGAGCCACGCCAGCGGCAGCAGCGAGGCAGAGATGCCGAACAGCGTGCGCGGCCGAACCCGCAGCGAGAGATACGGCCAGATCAGATAGAACTGCTCCTCGACCGAGATGCTCCACATAGGGGTAAGCATGGGGTTGAGAAACCAGCCATGCGCCACCACCGCCCAGTTGCCCATGGCCACCAGGAAGGGCAGCAGCATGAACCCGACCGGTGCAAACACGTGGCCGATCAGGACGGAGCCCAGCAAGGCCAGCGCCATGGCCAGCAGGTAAAGGGGCCAGATACGAAGCGCCCGGCGCGCGTAGAACGACGGGATAGAAATCGTACCCGAGGCTTCCCGCTCACGCATCAGCAATTCGGTGATCAGGAACGAACTAAGGGTGAAGAACATGCAGACGCCGGCCGCGCCCGCCTGCTGGATGCCGGTCAGAAATGGGAAACGTCCCAGCGCCTGCACCTGGAAGACATGGAGGTTGAACACCATGAGGAGTGCGAAGAACCGCACCACATCCAGCTCAGGCCGGTAATACCGCGCAGCTCTGGGCACAGGGGTCTCGCTGGAGCTAGGGCTAGGCAGTTCCTGGGGTTGCAAGATGGCCGAAGTATATCGAGTCAGAAACGCATGGTTGCGGCGGAAGCGTCGGCAACTATCGCTCGTAACATTACCAGTGACGGATGGGACTGGGCAGTGATCGTGCACAATGAAGGGGTGTCGCTTTGAAGCAGCGCACAGAAACAGAGAGAGCGGATGCCTGAAGGGCACGAGATTCACCGGTTCGCCCTGCGGCAGGCCGAGGCATTTGCTGGCAAAAAGGTGCACGTCGATTCGCCCAACGGCGGGTTTCCGGATGCCGGGGTTCTTGACGGTCGCAAGCTGCTCGAGGTCCGGGCGCTGGGCAAGCACCTGGGCTACCACTTCGGCAAGGACCTCACCGTGCATGTGCACCTCGGCCAGTTCGGCGACTTCTGGGAAGGGCAGCAGCCGATGCCTGAGCCCAAGGGCGCGCTGCGGTTCCGGATGTGGACACGCACGGACTGGCTGGAGCTGCGCGGACCGACCAACTGCCGGATCTTCTCGGACCAGGAGTGGACTGCCCTGGAACAGCGCATCGGGCCGGATCCATTGGTGGACGGAACCGACCCGGCAGCGATGTTTGCACTGGTCCGCAGCAAGAAAACGCCGATAGGCGTCTTGTTGATGGATCAGAAAGTGGTCAGCGGTATTGGCAACATCTACCGCGCCGAGTTCCTGTACCGGGCACGCATCCACCCGGACCGGCCTGGCAGGGATGTGTCGCTTCTGGAGCTCAAGGGTGTATGGAAGGATGCCGTCACGCTGATGCGGGACGGTATGGATGACCGGCGCATGGTGACGACACGCGCTAAGCACAGGCCACACCCGCGCGGGGTGGCGTTGGATGAAGAAGTGCACTACGTGTACCGCAGGCAAGGCAAGCCGTGCCGGGTATGCGGGACCGAAATTGAGAGCAAGGCGATGGCGGGCAGGACTGTGTACTGGTGCCCAACCTGCCAGAAAGACTGAACAATGCCAGCAGGACCACAGCAGAAGGACTACTACGGCACGCTCGGCGTGAAGAAGACGGCCAGCCCGGACGAGATCCGCAAGGCGTTCCGGAAGCTCGCTCGCAAGTATCACCCCGACGTTAATCCCAACGATAAGAAGGCCGAGGAGAAGTTCAAGGAGATCTCCGAAGCCAACGACGTGCTGAGCGACGAGAAAAAGCGCAAGATCTTCGACCAGGTCGGCTTTTACTCGGACCAGATTGACCCGGCGCAGGCCGAGGCGGCGGCACGGTACGGCCAGCAGGGAGGTGGCGGCGGCGGCGCTCGTGGCGCGCAGGCGAATGGCGTGCCGTTCGACTTCGGCGGCTTTGACTTTTCGGACTTCGAAAGCCAGCAGGGGCGGCGTGCCGCTGCACCCGGCCCCGGAGCAGCCGGCGGTGGCTGGCGCGATATCTTCTCCGGCATGTTCTCGGGCAATGCGCGCCAGCAGCGCGAACCGGAACCCGGAACCGATCTTGAGTACCAGGTGCAGGTCGACTTCTGGACCGCGATCCGCGGCGGCACGATGCGACTCGAGATCAACCGGCTCGACATTTGTCCCACCTGCAAGGGTGCGGCGCACTCCGGTGGAGCGCACACCTGTCCCGAGTGCCAGGGAACCGGCCAGGTCACGCAGATGCATGGCCAGATGAAGTTCAACGTGCAGTGCCGCACCTGCGGCGGCACCGGCCGGGTCGAGAACGACTGCCCGACCTGCCACGGAGAAGGACGTGTTCGTCGGGCGGAAAGTGTGGAGTTCCGGATCAAGGCCGGCACGCGCGACGGACAGCGGATCCGGCTTGGCGGCAAGGGCAATGCCGGGCAGGGTGGCGCACCCGCCGGCGACCTCTACCTGGTCATGAAGGTGGGAACGCACCCCGTGTTTACGCGCCAGGGCGACGATATCGCCCTGCGCGTACCGGTCACCATGACAGAAGCAGCGCTGGGCTCAAAGATTGAGGTGCCCACGATCGACGGCCGCACGCAGCTCAAGATTCCGCCGGGTACGCAGGGCGGTCAGAAATTGCGCATGCGCGAGCGCGGCGTGGCCTCGGCCTCGGTGGAAGGCAAGCGCGGCGACCAGATCGTTACCATCGAGATCGTAGTGCCGCAGATGCGCGACGAGCGCTCCAAAGAGATTCTGCGTGAGCTGGCCAAGCTTAACCCTGAAGATCCGCGGCAGGCGCTACTGGAAAAGGCAGAAGGCTGACGGAGCTTCTGCCGACTTTTCATCCGCTGTTCAGCACACTTCATGGAAGTCACGTGTGACGGCGTGAATTGCCTTAAGCTAAGGATGCAGGTAGTTGCTGTATGATCCGCGCG
Source organism: Acidipila sp. EB88 (assembly GCF_003858395.1). Taxonomy (GTDB): domain Bacteria; phylum Acidobacteriota; class Terriglobia; order Terriglobales; family Acidobacteriaceae; genus EB88. The sequence goes on from NZ_QWEV01000005.1 coordinate 2,801,041, forward strand.
TAACCGGGAAGGAGACCTCATGCCGACAAAGCGCAAGACCAAAGGTGCGTACATGATCTCCTCCGTGGCGGAGATGTACGAGATTCATCCGCAGACCCTCCGTCTATATGAACGGGAAGGTTTGTTGAAGCCGTCCCGGACCGAGGGCAACACCCGCCTGTACACCGACGAGGACCTCGAACGTCTGGAATTCATCCTGAACCTGGCGAGGGAACTCGGCGTGAACATCTCCGGGATTGCAATCATTCTCCAGATGCGGGAGCGCATGGAAGAGATGAACCGGCAGATGCAGGGCTTCGTGGACTACGTGCGCACCGAGATGCTGTCCCGGATGCAGGACGTTGCTGCCGGACCGTCGGCAATCGTTCCCATGCCGCGCCCCACGATTGTGCCGCCCGCGCGCAGCCGGAAGTAGCGGTGATCGGCGATCCAGGATTCCCCGTGGTGATGCTACGTAGCTTGTTTCTGGTGGGCGTTGTGGGGCTGTTCAGTTCCACGATCTTTGCCGCCATGGTGGCTGTAGGTGTGCGGCGCTTCGCCCGGGAGCGACGTCGCGCGGAAGGGCCGCGGGTTCGCTCGTTTGCGTCCGCTGTTTCGTTGTTCAAACCCCTGCATGGCGCAGAGCCCAACCTCCACGAGCACCTCGCGACCTTTTTTGCCCAGGATTACCCGGGGCCATATGAGATCCTGTTCTGCGCCCGCCACACGCATGACGCCGGGATGGAGATCGCTCGACAGGTCGCCGCGCAGTACCCGCACATCCCCGTGCAGTTCCTGGCCGTTGAGGGAACACCCTTTGTGAATGCCAAGGTCAGCTCCCTGGAGCGCATGGGCGCCCTTGCCAGCCACGACATCTTCCTCATCAGTGACAGCGATGTGCGCGTAACCCCCGCATACATCCGGGAAGTCGTTTCCGACTTCGCCGATCCGGAAATAGGAGCGGTCACCTGCCTGTATCGCGGCATCGCCGACCGCGGCATCTGGTCCAAGCTCGAGGCTGCCGGCATGTCCATCGAAATGACGGCCGGCGTGCTTGCCGCGAACCTGGTGGAGGACATGCAGTTCCTGCTCGGGCCCACCATGGCGGTGCGCCGCGCGGCGGTGGAGCGCATGGGCGGCTTCGCAAAGCTGGGGCCCTACTGCTCCGACGATTACCTGCTGGGCAACTGGGTGGCGGCGCTCGGCTACAAGGTCATGCTGTCTCCCCACGTGATCGACCACATCGTGCTCAACCTCACCTTTCTGACCAGCATGAAGCACCAGATCCGCTGGATGAAGTCCACGCGCTTCTCGCGACCCAAGGGCCACTTCGGCACCGGTCTGACCTTCAGCGTGCCCTTCGGACTGCTTGCCTTTGCCTCGGCAGCCGCCCTGCACCATGCCTGGCTCGGCGTGGCATTGCTGGCTTACGGCGTCGGGAGCCGCATGGCGCTGGCCCTGCTGCTCGGCCTATCCGTGGTCAAGGAGAGCGCCCTGCTGCGCACGGTGCTGCTCTACCCGTTGCGCGACCTGATGGGCTTCATTTACTGGGTGCTCAGCTACACCAGTGGCAAGATCCTGTGGCGCGGCGAGCTGTACCGTCTGGGCGAGAATGGCCTGATGCAGAGCGCCCGGGACTGACCAGCCGGGAGCCGCACGGCACAGACCCATCAAGAGAAAAGGCCGGCATCTGCCGGCCTTTTCTCTTCGTGCGGTGCTCCCCATCAATTACGGCAGCGACCGGCAGTTGGTGTACAGGGTGCGATCCGATACTTCCTTGATGTCGACGAGGCGCTGCGCTCCCAGCAGCGAACGCACATGCGCATCGAACTCCGGCGGCACCACCAGGAAGATTTGCCGGTTGGCGGCGCTGGCCTGTGTCCATAGGGATACCAGGTCCGCGTCCTCCAGGAAGATATGCGGGGCATCCGGGTAGAACGATCCCCAGATCATGGACGAGGAACGCCCGTTCACCAGCAGCGCCTGCCGGTGGGTGTAAAAGATCACCGATGACGCACTCGCCTGGTCGCCATAGATCACGAGCTGCGCCTCGGGCTGCGCGGTCGCGTTGATCAAGTCGGCCATGGCCTTCGAACCCAGCAGCGGCTCAAAGCGCACGTACCCGATATGCGCCGCCACCAGGAACAGAGCCATGGTGAGCCCGACCGAGGTGGTTGCTTCAAAGCCATGCCCCCTGCGCCGGAGCCACAGCGCCAGGCTGGGTCCCACGAGCAGCGTCACTGCCGCGAGCAGGGCCGGCAGCCGCAGCGCGGCAAACGATGGCCCTGTCAGGTCGAAGAAGTGCGACATGGCCAGCGAGTAGTCGCCCACGCCCCGATGTGCCAGCAAAGTCCCGACATCCGGCACATAGGGCAGGTGTCGTGAAGACCAGAGAGCCGCAAGCAGCGCCACTGAGCACAGGGTGCCAACCACCGCCAGTAGCCAGTGCGCCGCCAGCAGCCAGCGCTCGCGCCGTGGGCCCGGTGCCATCTCCTGCAGCGACAGGGAGCCTGAAACCAGCAGCAGCAGCGCGAAATACGAGGGCCAGGTGTAGTACTCCTGGTTGGTCGAAAGCGAAAAGAACAGCAGGATAAAGCCGGCGTAGATGCCGAGCAGCAGGGTCGTGCGGGCCCGGAACCGCTCCTGCCGTACGGCAAACGCCGCGTGAAACGCTGTTTCATGCCGGTCCAAGAAGGTGATGGTATTGGCGCGGTCAGGGAACAGCGCGTCCCGGAACTCGCCACGCCGCGCCCACAGCCGCGCTACCGCCGCGGGGAAAAACAGGCACCACGGGAACAGCCACGCCAGGTGACCTACCCAGAAAACCCAGCCCGGCTGCTTGTTGTAGTCATGCGGGTAGCGCTTTCCCAGAAAGCGCAGGACGTGCTCGTTCACAAAGTAGAAGTAAAGGAAGCCATGCTCGTCGTGCGCGTTGGGCACGTTGCCGATCGGGTGGCCATGGTCAGGATTGCGCAGGGCAGCCATCACGTGCCAGGGCGCGCCGATTGCGAGGAACAGCAGGATGCCGGTAGGCAGGCGGAACTCACGCCACCGCCGCCAGTCGCCGGTGATCAGCAGGTACGGCACCACGGCTGCCCCGAAAAAGACCGGCGCAATCAGGCCCTTGGCGAGCAGCGCCACCGCGATCGAGGCATACGTAATGTAGAAGCGGTTCGGCTTGCGGTCTTCAAGCGCGGTCAGGAACGACCACAAGGCCAGCGCTAGGAAGAAGCAGAGAATGGACTCCGGGATGAACGTACGCGTGAACAGGAACACGCCCACCGTGGTGAACAGTCCGAGTGCGGTGTAGAAAGCAGCCCGCTCGTTGAACGCCCGCCGCGCCCATACCCAGCCGAGAATGGCATTGCCCAGCACCGCCAGGATCAGCGGCAGGTGCGTGGCAAAGGCGTTGTAGCCGAAGACGTGGTAATCCAGCGCGGCGAGCCAGTACGGGAGCGGCGGCTTTTCCAGGTACCGGATGCCGTTGACGTACAGCGTGACCCAGTCACCGCTCCGCGCCATGTGCTGCGCGGCATTGGCATGGGTCGCGTCCGCATCGTCAATCAGTGCGGGGGTAAAAAGGGCCGCGACATAAACAGCCATGAACACGAGCAGCAGCAGGGTCCAGGCATTGCGTGCGGTGCGAAGAAGAGGTGGTGTGTTCCGGTCGTGCAGGGTGGGCGTTGACAAGGTATCTATCCGAGAAACATCCGAGGAGTGCGGCCACAGGCCCTGGGCGGACGCTTGGAAGTGGCCTGTGGGCCAGCATAGCAGGGCCACACCAGCGCTGAACCGCCGATGCGCAGCGGCCCGGCATAAGCCTGCACGGCGTCTGCCAGCTAGATTTTCTTGAGGGGCGCCTTGAGCGCGCGGCGGCGGACCGTCTTGGTGGCATTGCCGTACACGCCCTGCAGGATGCGCGGGTCGACCAGCCAGTGGAGCATGCCCGGACGCCGGGTAAGGTCGATGCGAGCCAGGGCGCCTTTGCGCAGCCGGATCGCGGCACGTCCCGGCACGGCGCTCCCATTCATGATGAGAGAGCCAAGAAACTGCGGAAGGTTGGGATTGTGTCCGACCAGCAGCACATTCTCGTTTCCCTGGAGTTCGTTGATGAAGGCAAGGAATGCAGCGAGTGTGGCGTCCGGAGCGAGTGCCGGTGTGACCTGGATCTGGCTGTCGAAGCCGACCTCAGTGCCCACGAGAGAAGCGGTTTGCAGGGCACGCTTCAGCGGACTGGAGGCTACGAGGTCGAAGTGGATCTTGAGGGCATTCAGGTAGCTCCCAATCAACATGCATTGGAGCTTGCCTTCCTTATCGATCGGACGCTTGGCGTCGGTAATAGGATTGGCACGCCGGGTGCCGGCACTGGCGTGACGCAGGATGTAGATATTCATGGTAAAGACGGATCCTTTGGGGCGCGGCAATGCGCGCCCATTCATAGGATTGTAACAATCCGCCTGCCCGATCGCTTTAAGAATGCTGTGGGCTTCCGCCAGAAGCTAGGTGAATATCGGGGAGGGCCCACCGGGAATACTGGGCACGGGGTAGCCGGGATCCACGCCGGGCGAGATCCCCGGGCTTTCCGGCGCAGGGTCTGGATCTGGATCAGGGTAGGGGTCTGCGCCTGGTTCGTCTCCGGGAAAAGTACCCGGATCGAGCGGCCCGGGATCGATCCCGGGGATAGTGTCGAGAAAAAGCGGAATCGAGCCGTAGCCGGAAAGAAACATAGGGTGTTGGGTGCATGAGCGCGCCAAACAGGTTGCTTGCTTCGTCTGATCTGCCAGGCTATGCAACAAATTGCCGACACCGCCCGTACTTAAGAGATACGGATCGCCAGCACAGCCCGCATTACTCCCCCGGCAAATGCTTGGAATTTGGCTGCCTCTAAAGGGTCAGGATGCGTGTGCCTACAGTAGGATTGGTGGAAGTTAGAACACCGGGGATGGGTCCGCCGCTCACACAGCAGTGAGACTTCCTCAAAGACCTCAACCCTGTCGGGGCGATGTAGTTGCGCTCCGTTTCACCCTGCACGGCTGGCCCCTGAACCGGGTAGACCCGCCGGAGCACACCTCGAGAGCTTGGGGCAAGCCAACTTCAATGGAACAGCAACCACCTGCGTCACCACTCTTTGCCGGCACCCATCGCATCGCCGAACCAGCCGAGAAGCAGCCGTCTCACCCTGTTGATCAGCCTGTACGCAAAAAGCGCCGCTGGATCTGGATCGTGCTGCTGGTGCTGTTTGCGCTGGCCTTCTTCCTGATTCTGCGGCACAAGCCCGCAGCCAGCACCGAGGTCCATGGACGGCATCGCGGCGACGCGCCTGTGACGCTGAACGCAGCCACCGCGCACCCCGGCGACATGGCCGTGAAGCTGATGGCAATCGGTACCGTGACGCCCACGTATACGGCCTCGATCACCAGCCAGGTCACCGGCCAGATCATCGCGGTGCATTACAAGGAAGGGCAGTCGGTTCGCAAGGGCCAGCCTCTGATCGATATCGACCCCCGGCCCTACAAGGCCGCGCTGGACACCGCGCTTGGTTTGCTGCAGCGCGACAAGGGCCTGCTGGCCCAGGCGCAGATGGACCTGGAGCGCTATCAGGCGGCGTGGGCGCGCAATGCCATCGCCAAGCAGACGCTGGATGACCAGGCCAAGCTCGTCGAGCAGGACCAGGGACTGGTGCAGAGCGACAATGGCACCGTGGAGACCGACCAGGTCAACCTTGCCTACTGCCACATTGTGTCCCCGATCAATGGACGGGTAGGCCTTCGCCTGGTCGACCCGGGCAACATCGTGCAGGCAGCCGGCACGACGACGCTGGTGGTGATCGCCGAGGTCCAGCCCATCACCGTGGTCTTCACCATCCCAGAAGACAGCCTGCCGCAGGTGCAGGACGCCATGCGCCAGCGCACGCTGCAGGTGACCGCGCTTGACCGGACGCAGGTACGTACCCTTGCGGAGGGCCACCTCCAGACCATCGACAACCAGATCGACACCACCACCGGCACGGTGAAACTGCGTGCCACCTTTGACAATGCCCGCCTGTCGCTGTTCCCCAACCAATTCGTGAACACGCAGCTTCTGGTCAACGTGCTGCATGGCCAGGTGCTGGTTCCCAACGCGGCGATCCAGCGCAAGGGCACCCAGGCATTTGTGTACCTGCTGCAGAATGGCGGCGCCAAGATCACCAACATCACCATTGCTGCGGCGGACGCGAACAACTCGGCGGTAACTGGCCTGCAGGCTGGGGACCAGGTCGCCACAACCTCGTTTGAGAAGCTGCAGGATAAGAGCAAGGTACGCATCGTGCAGCAGAAGCTCGCTGCCTCCGACAGCGTGGAGAGCCAGACTCCGTGAGTATTTCCCGGCCGTTCATCCTCCGACCGGTCGCTACAGCGTTGCTGATGATAGCGATTCTGCTGAGCGGAATCGTCGCCTATTTTCAGCTTCCTGTTTCGGCGCTCCCGCAGGTCGACTATCCGACGATCCAGGTCGTCACCTCGTACCCCGGCGCCGCGCCGGACGTGATGTCTACGACCGTCACGGCCCCGCTCGAGCGCCAGTTCGGGCAGCTGCAGGGTCTCTCGCAGATGACCTCGACCTCCTCGAGCGGCGTGTCGGTGATCGTGCTGCAGTTCACCCTCGCGCTCGACATCGACGTGGCCGAGCAGGAGGTGCAGTCGGGTATCAATGCGTCGCAGAGTCTTCTGCCGTCCGACCTGCCGCTGCCCCCGGTCTACTCCAAGACCAACCCCGCTGATGCGCCGGTGATCACGATGGCCATCACCTCGGACACAATCGCGTTGTCCGAAGTGGAAGACCTGATCGACACCCGGATGGCGCCCAAGGTCTCGCAGCTTTCCGGCGTTGGACTCGTCGCAATCTCCGGCGGCCAGAAGCCGGCGGTACGCATCCAGGCCAATCCGACCAAGCTCACCTCGCTCGGGCTCACGCTCGAGGACGTACGCACAGCGCTCACCGCCACCAGCGTGAACTCGGCCAAGGGTTCGTTTGACGGCCCCACGCAGGACTGGCAGATCGACGCCAATGACCAGTTGGAAACCGGTGAGCAATACAAGAATGTCGTGCTGGCCTACCGCAATGGCGCGCCGGTATATGTGCACGACGTTGCCGATGTGATCAACGGAATTGAGAACACCGACCAGGCCGCCTGGATGAACATGACGCCGGCCGTGATTCTCAACGTGCAGCGCCAGCCCGGCGCCAACACCATCTCCGTGGTCAAAAGCATCAAGGCGCTGCTGCCACAACTGCAGGCCACCCTGCCAGCGGGCCTCAAGGTCACCATCCTTACCGATCTCACGGAGAGCATCCAGGCCTCGGTCGATGACGTTGAGTTCGAGCTGATGCTGACCATCGCGCTGGTGGTGCTCGTGATCTTCCTGTTCCTGCGCTCGCTGGCAGCGACAATCATCCCGAGCATCGCGGTGCCGCTTTCGCTGGTGGGCACCTTCGGCGCGATGTACGCGCTGGGCTACTCGCTCGACAACCTTTCGCTGATGGCGCTCACCATCTCGACCGGCTTCGTGGTGGATGACGCGATCGTGATGATCGAGAACATCTCCCGTTACCTGGAAGAGGGCGATACGCCGATGGAAGCCGCGCTCAAAGGCGCAGGCCAGATCGGCTTCACGATTCTGTCTCTTACGGTCTCGCTGATCGCCGTGCTGATCCCCCTGCTGTTCATGGGGGACGTGGTCGGGCGCCTGTTCCGCGAGTTCGCCGTGACGCTTGCCGTGACCATCATTCTTTCCGCCGTGGTCTCGCTCACGCTCACGCCGATGATGTGCGCACGCATCCTCAAGCACAAGCCGGCGTCTGAGCAGGGAAGGCTGTACCGGATCTCGGAGCGCGGTTTCGAAAACCTCATCGCGTTCTACGGACGCACCCTGCGCTTCGTGCTGCGCTACCAGCCCGTTGCCCTGCTGGTCGCCGTGGCCACCCTTGCGCTGACGGTGTTCCTGTACATCATCATTCCCAAGGGCTTCTTCCCGGTGCAGGATACCGGCGTGATCCAGGGCATCTCGCAGGCCTCGCAGACGATCTCGTTCCAGGCGATGGCTATCAAGCAGCAACAGCTTGCGCGCGTGATTCTTGCGGACCCAGCGGTTGCCAGCCTCAGCTCATTTATCGGGGCTGACGGCACGAACACAACACTCAACAGCGGCCGCTTCTCGATCAACCTCAAGCCGCTCAACCAGCGTGACCTGAGTGCGTCCGACGTGATTCGCCGCCTGCAGGGCAAGCTCGCGCAGGTGAATGGGGTGCACCTGTTCATGCAGCCGGTGCAGAACATCTCGGTGGATGACCGCGTAAGCCGCACCCAGTACCAGTTCACCCTGGAGGATCCAAGCCAGACCGAACTGAATGACTGGACCAGCCGCTTCGTGGCCAAGCTGCAGCAGATTCCCGACCTTGAAGATGTGGCGACTGATCAGCAGAACGGCGGCCTTGCCGAATCGATCCAGATCGATCGTGTCACGGCCTCGCGGCTCGGCATCGCGCCCACAACGGTCGACAACACCCTGTACGACGCATTCGGGCAGCGGCAGATCTCCACGCTGTACACGCAGCTGAACCAGTACCACGTCATCCTGGAAACGCAGCCCGAGTTCCAGCAGCATCCGGATAAGCTCAACGACATCTACCTGCAGGCGGGCGATGCCTCCACCACCGGCGCCGGCGCCACCTCGTCGTTCTCGTCCTCGAGTTCGTCGTCTGCAGGCTCGGCGGCTACCACCACCAGCGTTCTGTACACGCCGAACAGCAGCGTCTTCACCTCGCCCACCAACGCCGTTTCCGGCAGCACGACCAGCACCAGTACGGCCAATACTGCAGTCACCACCGCGCCGCAGAATCAGATCCCGCTGAGCGCGTTCGCAACCATGACGCCGATGACGGAGTCGCTCTCGATCGAGCACCAGGGGCAGTTCCCGGCCGTGACCGTCTCGTTCAACCTGGGCCCTAATGCCGCACTTGGCAGTGCCATCGACGAGATCGACAAGGTCGTGCAGCAGATGCACTTCCCAGCCAGCATGCAGGCGGACTTCCAGGGCACCGCGGCCTCCTTCCGCAACTCGAGTGCGAATGAAGGCCTGTTGATCCTGGCCGCGATCGTGGTCGTGTACATCGTGCTGGGTGTGCTCTACGAGAGCTTCATCCACCCCATCACGATTCTCTCCACGCTGCCGTCCGCCGGCGTCGGCGCCTTGCTCGCACTCATGCTCTTCGGCGAGTCGCTCTCGGTGGTCGCGATCATCGGCATCATCCTGCTGATCGGCATCGTCAAGAAGAACGGCATCATGATCGTGGACTTTGCACTCGAGGCGGAGCGCGTCCACGGCAAAAGCTCGACCGAAGCGATCTACGAAGCGAGCCTCTTGCGTTTCCGCCCGATCATGATGACGACCATGGCTGCATTGCTCGGTGCGCTGCCGCTTGCTTTCGGGCATGGCATCGGTTCGGAGCTGCGCCGCCCGCTCGGCATCGTGATGGTCGGCGGCCTGCTCATCTCGCAGTTGCTGACGCTCTACACCACGCCCGTGATCTACATCTTCTTCGACCGGCTCGCAACTGGCTTCCGCACCGAGCCGAACAAGCAGCATACCGGCAATGAGCCGCAGAACAGCTCACCCGATCCACAGGTCGCTGGCCGCGCATGAGTCTTTCCCGCCCATTTATCGACCGGCCCGTCGCCACAACGTTGCTGACCGTTGCCATTGCGATCGCCGGCATCATCGGCTACACGGTGCTGCCGGTCTCGCCCCTGCCCCAGGTCGACTTCCCGACGATCCAGGTGCAGGCATCGCTGCCGGGTGCGAGCGCCGAGATCATGGCGTCTTCGATCGCCACGCCCCTCGAGCGGCAGTTCTCGCACATCGCGGCCGTCACCGAGATGTCGTCGTCCAGTTCGCTCGGCTCGACCAACATCACTTTGCAGTTCGATCTGAACCGCGACATCGACGGCGCGGCGCGCGACGTGGAAGCGGCGATCAACTCCGCCCGCACTTACCTGCCGACCAACCTGCCCGGCAACCCTACCTATCGCAAGGTCAATCCTGCTGACTCGCCGATCGTGATCATCGGCCTGACCTCCAACAAGTACGACACGGCCAAGCTGTACGACATTGCGTCCACCGTCATCCAGCAGCGCCTTTCGCAGCTCCCCGGCGTCGGTCTCGTCAACGTGGGCGGCGGCGCGCTGCCATCGGTTCGCGTCGAGGCCAACCCGATGCAGCTCGAAAGCTACGGGCTGACCCTTGCCGACATCGACTCGACGCTCTCCACGCAGAACACCGATGTGGCCCGCGGCCGCTTCGAGGATGGAACGCAGCGCGTCGATCTCGTCACCAACGGGCAGATCTCCAAGGCCGAGCAGTACCGCCCCCTCATCGTCGGCTACCACAATGGAGCCGCGGTGCGTCTGCAGGATGTCGCCGAGGTGCTGGACGCCACGCAGAACGTGCGCGCCGCCGGCTATCTCAACGGCGTGCAGTCCGTCACCGTGATCATCACGCGCTCGCCCGGCGCCAACATCATCCAGACGGTGAACCAGATCCGCTCGGCGCTGCCATCGATCCAGGCGTCGATCCCGCAGGGCATCAACGCCACCATCGTGCTTGATCGAACCACCACCATCCGCGCCTCGGTTGAGAACGTGGAAGAAACACTCATCTTCTCGATCGTGCTGGTAATCGGCGTAGTGTTCGTGTTCCTTCGCAACCCGCGCGCCACGCTGATTCCCGCGGTTGCCGTGCCGGTTTCGCTGATCGGCACCTTCGCGGTGATGTACCTGCTCAACTACTCGCTCGACAACCTGTCGCTAATGGCGCTCACCATCGCAACCGGTTTCGTGGTCGATGACGCGATCGTGGTGATGGAGAATATCTCGCGCTTCATCGAGGACGGCTACCCGCCGAGGGAGGCTGCCCTCAAGGGCGCAAGCGAAATTGGCTACACCGTGCTCACGATCTCTATTTCGCTGATCGCCGTGTTCATCCCCATCCTGTTGATGGGCGGCATCGTGGGCCGCCTATTCCGCGAGTTTGCCGTGGTGCTCTCGACCGCGATCCTCGTGTCGATGGTGGTCTCTCTTACCACCACGCCGATGATGTGCGCGTACCTGCTCAAGTACCACCCCAAGGACGAGAAGCATAACTGGATGTACCGCCTCAGTGAGCGCGGTTTCGACTTCATCCTCAAGATCTATCGCGTCTCGCTCACCTGGGTGCTGGATAACCCCGGCATCACCATCGTTGTGCTGCTGCTCACCGTGGCAATGAACGTGATGCTGTTCATCCGCGTACCCAAGGGCTTCTTCCCGGAGCAGGATACTGGCGTCATCTTCGGCGGGCTGCAGGGTCCATACGACGCTTCGTTCACCGCGATGAACAAGTCGGTGCAGCAGATCGTCAAGATCATCAAGGCCGACCCGGCAGTTGCCAATGTCAACGCCTACACAGGCGGCAACGGCGGCACCAATGGCGGTTTCGTGTTTCTCGCGCTCAAGCCGCTCGGCAATGACAAGAACGACAAGAGCGTGCGCCAGGCCAGCGCGATGCAGGTGATCGCGCGCCTGCGGCCCAAGTTCGATCGCCTGCCGATTGCTTCGGTCTTTCTGCAGCCCGCGCAGGACATTCGTGTCGGCGGCCGCTCCGGCAACGCGCTGTACCAGTACACGATCGTGGGCGACTCGCTCCCGCTGCTCAACTACTGGTCGCCGCTGCTGCTTGAAAACATGAAGAAGCTGCCCCAGCTAGCGGACGTCAACTCCGACGCCGAGCAGGGCGGTCTTTCCGCGTACGTGGACTATGACCGTGTCACCGCTGCCCGGCTCGGACTCACACCCACCGCCATCGATGCGGGCCTGTACGCGGCCTTCGGACAGTCGGAAGTGTCGTTGATCCGCACGCAGCTGAACCAGTACTACGTCGTGCTTGAAGTAGCGCCGAAGTACTGGCAGTCACCCGAGGGCCTCAAGACGATCTACCTGCAGGGCACTGGTGCAAACGGGGCGGTACCGCTCAACTCGTTCACCAAGACCCATGTGACGACCACCTCGCTGACGCTGAACCATACGGGTCTGTTCCCATCGACCACGGTGTCGTTCAACCTCGCGCCCAACGTCGCTCTGTCTGACGCCACGGCCGCGATCCAGCAGATGCAGGACAAACTCGGCACACCGGCGACAGTGCGCGGCTCGGCCTCCGGCACCCTGCAGGCCTTCCAAGCCTCGCTCAAGACGGAGCCCCTGCTCATCCTCACGGCGTTGCTGGCGGTGTATATCGTTCTCGGCATTCTGTACGAAAGCCTGGTGCACCCCATCACGATCATCTCGACGCTGCCGTCGGCCAGCGTCGGCGCGCTGATCGCGCTTGAGTTCACCAATACCGATCTGAGCGTCATTGCGATCATTGGCATTGTGCTGCTGATCGGCATCGTGAAAAAGAACGCGATCATGATGATCGACTTCGCGCTGGCTGCCGAGCGCGAGCGGGGCATGTCCACTTCCGACGCGATCTTCGAGGCGTGCATGCTGCGCTTCCGCCCCATCATGATGACCACGATGGCTGCGCTATTCGGCGCGCTACCCCTGGCTTTCGGCACCGGCACCGGCTCCGAACTGCGCAGGCCGCTGGGTATTTCGATCGTGGGCGGCCTGCTGGTTTCGCAGGCGCTGACGCTGTACACCACACCTGTCATCTATCTGTACCTGGATCGCCTGCGTCTGCGCTTCACCCGCAAAGGCAGCCACGACTCCTTCCACCCGGCTGAGGCTGCAGTGCAGGCCGAGCGTGCCCATTGAGGATCTCCCGTATGAACTCCCAACCTGTTCAACCCGGTCGCCATCGCAGCGCCCGCATGCGCTCGCACACCGCGATCCTTCTCGCGAGCGCTACCCTGGCCCTGAGCGGCTGCAACGTAGGTCCCAAGTACGCGCCACCCAAGGCGATCGCGCCGGTGGCCACCACGTACCCCAGCGCCACTGCGCAGAACCCCGTGGTCGCCGACGATGGCAGCACCTGGAAGCCCGCAGCGCCGAGCGACACCATGCTGCGTGGCAAGTGGTGGGAGGTCTTCGGCGACCCCGAGCTGAACGGACTCGAAGAGCAGCTCGAGCAAAATAACCAGAACATTCGCCAGTCGTTTGAGCAGTTCATGGAAGCACGCGCACTGGTGCGCGAGGCCCGCGCCGAACTGTTTCCCACTGCCAGCATCGGCCCTGCATTCAACCGTTCCCGCGCCTCGTCGAACCTCACCAACTCGTCCACTTCGACCGGCACCGGCGCGACCACCGGCACCACCTCGGGAACCACCGGCACCACCGGCACTGTCGTGACCAGTACAGGCAAGCAGAGCACCCTGTGGGAAGCTCCGCTCGACATCAGCTGGGAGCCGGATCTCTGGGGCCGCATCCGCAACACGATTCGCGAAGACCAGTACACAGCGCAGGTAAGCGCGGCTGACCTTGAGAACGAGCGGCTGACCGAAGAGGCGGCGCTTGCAGAAGCCTTCTTCGAACTGCACGGCGAAGACGCCCTGCAGGCCGTGTTGAACAGCACCGTCGACGCGGACCGTGAAAGCCTGCGCATCACCCAGGGTCTTTACGAGACCGGCGTCGATGACCAGATCTCCGTGATCGAAGCGCAGACCACGCTGCAAAGCGCCGAAGCGCTGGCGATCGCGGTGGCCGCGCCACGTGCCCAGTATGAGCACGCCATCGCGCTTTTGATTGGTAAGCCAGCCACCGACTTTCGCATGCCGGTGCGTGGCGTCATGGCTTCGCCACCACCAATCCCGATCGGCGTACCGTCGCAGTTGATCGAGCGCAGGCCCGATGTGGCGGCAGCGGAACGCACCATGGCCGCGGCCAATGCGCAGATCGGCGTTGCCACCGCTGCTTTCTTCCCGCAGCTTACGCTGTCTGCCTCGGGCGGCTTTGAGAGCTCGACATTCAAGCACTGGTTCGACTGGCCGAGTCGCTTCTGGTCCATCGGACCCACGTTCTCGCAGCCCATCTACCAGGCCGGCATCCGCGATGCGCTGCACCAGTACGCCGCTACCTACAACGCCGATGTGGCTGCCTACCAAGAGACCGTGCTGACGGCCTTCCAGCAGGTGGAAGACTACCTCGCCGAGACGCGGATCTACTCACAGCAGATTGCCAAGCAGAAGGAAGCCGTGGCTTCTTCGCAGAAGTATGCAAGTCTCGCGCTCGATCGTTATAAGACCGGTCTCGATCCGTACCTCGACGTGATCACCGCGCAGAACACGCTGCTGGGCGACCAGCAGACGCTCTACACCACGCAGATCCAGCAGATGACCGCTGCGGTGCAACTGGTACAGGCGCTGGGCGGCGGCTGGGATGCAAGTGAGCTGCCCACGCCGAAGCAGGTGGAAGCAAAGCCAACCGCTGCGGAAGTCGCCCCGGCACACTAGCTGCGTGCGCAGGCCGTGCAGGCCGTACGTTGTGTCATGCAAGGCAGAAGAGGCGTCCCTCGCGGGACGCCTCTTCTGCCTTGCACGTGCAGCAGGTTTACGGCAGGTAGTAGCGGATGTTGGTCTCGATCACGTTGTCGATCGCCTTGGGTGAGGTGCCGGTCGAACCGGACCAGAGCGCGCGCTCAATCCACGAGTACTGCAGGCCCGAACGGAAGCGGCCCATCGGTCCCTTGTAGAAGTAGTAGTCGGTGCCGATCGTGCCTTCGGTCACATCCTTGTTGGAGCCGGCGCAGTTGGCCGGGCTGCCTGGCAGGTAGCCGACAGTCTGTACCGGATTGGTGCCGGAGGTTGCCGTCGCCGTAGGAGCAACCGCGGTGTAGCAGCCGGTGTTGTTTGCCGTCTTCAGACCATAGCCCACAAAGCCGCCGCCGTCGGCGAAGATCCGGCGCTGTGCACCTTCCACACCCCAGTCGGAGTAGACATCGATACGCGGTGTCGCGTGGAGGAAGATCTCGCCCAGGGCTGCATAGTTATGCAGCGGAGCGAACACGCCGTTCTGGCGAACGGTGGTGTCCGGCAGCTGCGCCGAAGCGTAGCGACCGATCCCGTCGCCGTACAGGCCGTGCAGCGCGATCTCAACCTTCTTCTGCATGGCGTAGCCACGCACGCCGCCGCCGATCCCGCCGGCAAACGTGGTGTTGTTGTAGGCGCCCGCCGCCGAAGCCGCTGCGCCTGCTGCCGTCTGCACCGGGTACACGCGGTTGCGCAGGAAGGAGCCGATGGCGAACAGCTCAGCATGCCCGTACTTGTTCTGGTAGGCGATCTTGCCGATCAGGTCCGGGGCAAGGTTGTAGCTGTAGGTGGTCGACGCGTTGAACAGTCCGCCGTTGGTGCCGGCGGCGCCCGCAACGTAGTTGGTGGGGCAGGCAGCGGCCACGGCTGCCGTGGTGCCGGCGGCTGGGGTCACGTTGCCGGTCGCGATACAGCTGGGCGTGATCAACTGCGACTGCTCGACCGAGGCGCCGACCCACAGCTTGTTGCCGAAGTTCTGCGTCACGCGGAAGCCGGGCTGACGCGCCCACACAAAGCCGACGTTGTACTGGGGATCGATCGTGTCCGGCAGGATCTCGCTCTTGTTGTCGAGACCCTGGCGGGTTTCAGTCGCCAGCGTCCACTGCTGACCACCGGTGAACGTCAGGCCGCTGTTCAAGGCTGCCTGCGCCCACAGCTGGCGCTCACGCACCACGTAGCTGTTGGACTGGTTGTCGTTGGAGGTGATGCCGGCGCCGAGCCAGTCCATTTCGTAGTACGCCTGCAGCGTGGCCGAGTTGAGCCTGCCAATCGCACTCAGCGCGAGGCGCGACTGGCGGCCCGAGGCGAAGAACTCGCTCATCTGCCCGGCATCTGCGCCCGAGAACGGGACGGACAGGAACGGGGTGTTGATGTCGGAACCGGTCGCGCGGGTGCGGTCCACGGTGGCGAATTCGATGAAGGAGTTCGTGAACGAGAGCCCGACGCCCTTGAAGTGGATCAGGTCAGGCGTTTCGATGGCCTTCTTGGTCGCGGCCTGGTCGGTCTGGATCGTGGTCGCGAGCGAGGCATTGTTGGCCTGCAGATCGCTGACCGAACCCTGGAGGCTGGCCACGGCGGTGGCATTCTGGGCGGTAGCCGCCTGCTGCGCGTTCACCGCGTCCATGGCCTGCTGCGTCGCCTGCTGTGCGGCCATCTGCGACTGCTGCTGCACCTGCTGGAGCTGGGCATCGCGTGCGCTCAGCTGCTGCTGCAGGTTGTCGATCTGCGAACGCTGCGCGGCCATGTCACTGCGGAGCTGCTCGATCTGCGACTGCACGGTCGGCTTCGCACTGCGCTTGACGCGCACGTGCTTGGTCGTCTTGGGAGCGGGTGCTGGCTCAGCAGCAAACGCCGCATGCGCTTGTCCGGCTACTGCCGACGCCAGAACCAGGCTGGCCAGCGCTTTCAAATTCATCTTCATGGGGCCTCTCAAATGGAAGAACAAAAGCAGGTCTAGTTTTGGGCATTCCGCCATGCGCGGTACGGTCTTTGCTGTTGCCCAAACGCCCTTATCGTCCCAGACTCTTGTTACAGCTTTGAGAAAAGCGGCCCGCCCGCGCGAGAAAGACCCGGTGATCGGGCCTTTCTCCCCAGGCGTTATCTATTCAGTGCGGGCAGGCGTCACTGCGGACGCGGGTTACCCTGGCTGACCAGGTTGGCCAGCAGGCGGTAAGCGCCGGGTACGCCCTCAGTGAGCTGCCGGTACAGTGCCAGTGCTACGTACACATACCGGCCGCGTCCGACCGAGGTAACGAGCAGCCCGCCCTGCTGCACGTCCTGACCCGGGTCGGCGGTGGCCAGCAGCGGCGTCCAGCCCGCTGCCCACGAGGCAGCGAAGCCGTGGCCCCGCTCCTCCACCCAGCCGTCAAAGTCCGCCGGGCTGATCCGGTTCGGCGTGGTGAGCAGCGGGTCGTGGCTGTTGAGCAGCGCCACCGGCGCATGCTCATCCACCACGCGAGCCGGGCTGCTGCCCAGTTGCAGGGGCAGTGGCGCACCCGGGAAGTCGCCGCTCTGGTACTGCACCACCACGGTTCCGCCTGCGGCTGCAAACCGCTGCAGCGCCGGGCTCGCCGCGCCCAGCGCCGGCACCGCCGTGTAGGTGCGCACGCCCAGCACAATGGTCCCGTACCCGGCCAGGTCCCAATGCTGGAGGTCCGCTGCCGTCAGCAGGTCCACCGTGCAGCCCAGCGCCCGCAGCGCCGCCGGTACCTCGTCGCCGGTACCCATCACGTAGCCAATGCGCGTCCCGGGCGAGACTGCTACCTCCACGGGCCGAACCACCAGTGTCGCGGGGCGGTACAGGTTGGTCGGCACGAGCCCGCTGTAGCCCGCCGTGGCGAAGCCGCTCGTGTACTCCGTGTTGCCGGTGCGCGCCGTCGCCTGCAGCGTTGCCTGCCCGGGTTTCCCGGCAGGCGCACGCACCGTGAACTGCTGGCTCGCCTGCTCGCCCGGTTGCAGGGTCCGCGTGGCCACCGCGGGCTCCACGAGCCACCCGGCCGGGGCATGCAGTGCGAGCGTGGCGTCGGCCGGCTCGGCGGCGGCTTCGTTTGCCACCCCCACTTCGACACGCAGCTCCTGGCGTCCCGATGGCAGAATGGCCACCGCTTCCGGCAGGGTCACCGAGAGTCCCGGGGTCACCACCAGCGGCGTCATCAACGTCCCGGGCCCATGCTGGCGCTCCACCCCCTGCGCCACCTCTGCGACGTGCAGCGGGACGCCCTGGTAGCGGAAGTCAGCAAAGCCCGACACCGGGTAGGGCGCGGTGCTTTGTCCCAGCAGGGACGGATCCGCGACGTCGTAGAAGGGCTGTGCGATCGAAGGCCGGCTGAAGTAGGGTGCGGTCGGCGCGGCGTTGCGCGGCACCGTGACGGCGAAGATCGCCTCGCCTACCCCGGATTGCGCGCGGTTCAGCCCGGGAGCCTCGGTGCGGGTGACCTCCCAGTGCTCGCCGGACGGCGTTGCGAGCCCGGTGCGCTCAAGCGCAAGCTCTCCAGTCGCGCTCCATGGCTCCGCGGCCGTGACGTGCAACCGCACGTCGAACGGCTCGCCGGGCGTGACATGCGTGCGTGTGAGCTCAGGGTAAAGGCCGAACGCGCGCGGCTTTGCCCCGCGGAGATCGCGTTCGGGCGCCGGCGTCAACAGCGCGTCGAGATGGAGCCCGAGCGCCTCCACCAGCGCCGTGTTGAATTGCACAAGCTTGATGCGCAGCTCGTGCGTGAGATCGGCCTTGCTGTCGGTGGTGAGGTTGCTGGATGCCACCTCCGCCAGCAGCGCTTGCGTCGCCAGGTAACCCTCGCGCAGATCGGGTGCGATCCGCGCCGGCATGGCCGGGGTATAGGCAAGAAATGCATGCGTTGCGGCATGGTCGATACGCTCGAGACCGGCACGCACGAACGAGGCATCGCCCGTTACAGGATGTGCCAGCAGCGCCATGCCGGGCAGGGAAGTGTCGATGCCAGTGAAGAAGCCCGTGCTCCCCGGGTCGCTCGCCTTCGCGTCGGCAGGTACGACGCGCGAGCCGAACCGGTGATACTCCACCGAGTCAGGCCCTGCCAGCGGCGGATTGCCCCCACCGTACTGCGACTTCTGCAGCCCCCAGCCTTCGCGGGCCATCTGCAGGTACGACCTTCCGAGCACCGGGTCGAACATCCCCTCGGGGATCGATACATCTGCCGTCGGCGCTGTGGCAAAGTGTTCGCCGGTGACGTAGTTGGTGAAGCTCGTCGGCGCCCACGTGTCCGTGGCGTAGTCGTACATGCCTTTGCCCGTCACCGGGGCAAACGGCACGCGGCCAAACACCGCGAGCGGCTTCCAGGGCCGCAGCCCGGCGGCAATCTGGTCCGGAAAGACATCCGGGTCGCCGGCGGCATTGAACGCCTCCTGCGCCATCTGCCCCGCGACCTGGTGATGCCCATGCCCGTCGGTGACCGCGCCGAGAAACACCGAGCACAGCACCAGCGGCCTCTGCTCACGCACGGCTCGCACCACGTCGCGCAGCACCCGGTCGTGTCCCCACTGTGCAAACGCTTCGTCCTTGGTCTTGGAGAAGCCGTAATCCGCCTCGGTGCCCCAGATCTGCTCGGTGCCGGAGTAGCGGTCGGCGGCCAGCAGTTCCTGCGTCCGCACGAGGCCCAGCGCATCGTAGCTCTCGCCCGACATGGCGTTCTGACCGCCCTCGCCCCGCGTCAGGGTAAGCAGCGCCGTGCGCGCGCCGGCGCCGCGCGACTCGTAGGCCATCATGCCGCCGTCCTCGTCATCGGGGTGCGCCACGATCATCAGGAGGCTTGCCCAGGTGCGCAGCTTGGCAAGGGATTGCGCCAGCCCGTCGGCGCCCCGGTCCTCGGGCAGCGGCTGCGCCTGCACCGCGGGCGCGAGCGAGGTGGCCCATGGAACGGACTGGGCCCCGGCCGGGATCAGCGATTGCGTGGCGACGAGCAGCAGGGTAAGTGCGGCGGCCTGGCGTGAGGAGCGACGGCGAGCGGGCGAGGCGGAAGCAGGCAAAGACACCCCTGAAGTGTACAATCCGCTGACGATGCCCCCACCCAAGCCGGCACCAAAGCTGCCCGGCACTGCCGCTTCCCGCGAGGCCGATCGAGGCTCCGCATTGTCCACCGCCGGCGCCTCCATCCCCGGCTCCACGGGGCAGCAACTGCTGGAGCGCAAAGTCACCCTGCCGAGCGCTGTGTCGCTGAACCTGATGAACATGATCGGGGTCGGCCCCTTCATCACGCTGCCCCTGGTGGTAGCTGCGCTCGGCCCCGGTGCATGGCTCGGCTGGCTGCTGGGCGCGTTGATCGCCGTCTGCGATGGGCTGGTCTGGGCAGAGCTGGGTGCGGCCCTGCCGCGCGCGGGCGGCTCCTACGCGTTTCTGCGCGAGATCTATCGCCCCGCTGCCGACAGCCAATCCGCCGGCAAACCAGGCAGCTTCGATGCCGGCCGGTTCCTGAGCTTTTTGTACGTGTGGCAACTGCTGTTCACCGCCCCGCTGTCGGTCGCGTCCGGGGCATTGGGCCTGTCGCAGTACGCTGCTTTTCTGCTGCCGCCGCTGCGACACGGCTTCGCGTTCGGTGCGTTGACGGTGCGTGGCACCAACCTGCTGGCGGCCGGCGCGTGCCTGCTGGTGGTCGCGCTGCTGTACCGTGGCCTGGGTGCGGTGGTGCGCACAGCCGGCGTGCTTTCGGTGGGCGTGCTTTCAACCCTGCTGGTGGTGATTGTCGTGGGCCTGACGCACCTGCAGGCGCCGCTGGTGGCGGCGCAACTGCACTGGCCCGCGCGGGCCGGCCTGCTGCCGGCGCTGGGTGCCGCCAGCCTCATCACTACCTACGACTACTGGGGCTACTACAACGTCTGCTTCCTGGGTGGCGAGGTGCGTGACCCGGGCCGCACCATCCCGCGCGCCGTGCTTGTTTCGATCGCGCTGGTGGCCACGCTCTACCTGCTCATGAACTTCGCCGTGGTGGGCGCACTGCCGACTGCGGGGCTGCTGCACCAGGCCGGCTCCCCCGCCGGGTCGCAACCGACCACGCCCATGGCGGCCGTGCTGATGCGCACCGTGTTCCCCGGCAGCGTGGGCCGTGCGGCGTCTGTCGCCATCGCGGTGCTGATTATCTGGACCGCTTTTTCTTCCGTGGTGGCGCTGTTGCTCGGCTACGCGCGCGCGCCATTTGCCGCCGCCCAGGAGGGCAACTTCTTTGCCCCGTTCGCCCGGCTCCACCCGCGGCACGGCTTTCCGCACGTGGCCCTGCTCGCGCTCGGCGCGCTGGCGACCCTGTTCTGCTTCTTTGACCTGCGCACCGTGATCGCGGCGCTAGTGGCCGTGCGCATCGTGCTGCAGTACACGTTGCAGCAGGTCGGGGTGATTGTGTTGCGGGTGCGCCAGCCCAGGCTGGCGCGGCCTTTCCGGCTATGGCTTTACCCGCTGCCACCCCTGCTGGCGCTCGCGGGCTTTGCGTTCCTGCTGTTTTCGCGGCGTGGCGCAGGCCGCGAACTGCTGTTCGCCCTGGTTCTGGGGCTGTCTGGCGCGCTGCTGTTCGCATGGCGCGAACGGCAGCGCAATACCGCCTGAACCGCAGCAGCCTACCCACGGCGAATCGCGTTCCTACTTAGCGAACGACATCGCCACTGCCCCAAAGTGCGCAAAGCGAACCTCCACAGCCGACCGCTCATGCGCCAGGAGCTTGCCCATCCAACTCCCGGTGGTGATCCACTGGCCTACCTGGAGACCCCCGGTCCGGAACTGCCCTTCGTTGGCCAGGTACTCGAGCAGGCGCAGCAGGTCCGGGCCGTTGGTGTTCCTGCCCACGCCCTCCCAGCGAATCACGCCATCCACTACCACCTCCAGCGTCTCGCTGGCGATATCGATCTGCTGCCAGTTCTCCACCGCCGGCCCATGCACAAAGCCGCCGTTCATCTGCAGGTCGGCGACCATGGCAAGGTGCGACGCCTCATCCGGTGCAATAAACGCGGACTCGAGCACCTCGATCACCGGGTGCACGCTGGCGATCGCTTCGAGGATGTCCTGACGGGTATAACGCTCAGCGCGCACTGGCAGATCCTTGCGCAGTAGGAAACCAATCTCGGCTTCCACGCCGCGGAAACGACTGAACTTCGCTGGAAGCTCTTCGCCGCTGCGCAGAAAGCCGAACCCAAGCGGCATCGGGCCGAACATGGGGGTGGCGTCCGGGCGCGGCGCTCCGATTTTCCAGCCGCCCACCGGTCCCAGGTGCGAGGCCATCGCGTTCTGGATGGCGTATGCCTCTTCAAGACTCGCCGGAAGCAGCGCCGGGTCGAGGTCGTGGATAGGCCGAAGTCCATGCCGCGCTTCAAGAAGCAGTTGTGCCGTTTGTTGCGTGCGTTCGCTGTCGCATAGTGTCTGAAAAGCCTGCGTTGTCCAACCTGGTCCCATGCCCATCTCCTGCTTTCTTCCGGCCGGCCCTGCGGTGCCGTACCGTGTTCTGCTTGGATGCTACCCGCTCCACAGCGTCTCGCCGGCATCTGAACCCGTTGCGGCCGCCGTTAGTCCAATAGGTAGGGGTTGGCAGGCAAGGATACCCATCGTGGTCCGCAGCCACCCCACACGAACAGAACGGAGTACCGACACACATGCGTACACCCAGTGAGATCGCGGAGATCACCCCCAAGAGCGCCTACCAGAATCGGCGACAGTTCATGGCGGCTGCAGCCGCCACCGCCGGGGTCGCCGCCTTCGCGGGCGAGCGATTCCTACGCCCCGAGCAGGCCGTGGAAGCCGCCACCAAGCTCACCACGGCGAAGAGCCAGTTGTCGCTCCAGGGCGTCGAACCCACCGCGTACAAGGACATCACCAGCTACAACAACTTCTACGAGTTTGGCACCGCCAAGAGCGACCCGTCAGAAAACGCGCAGCACTTCAAGACGTACCCGTGGAACGTCAAGGTCTCCGGCCTGGTAAAACAGCCCAAGACCTTCTCCATCGACCAGTTGCTGAAGCTGCGTCCGCAGGAGGAGCGGATCTACCGGTTCCGCTGCGTGGAAGGCTGGAGCATGGTGGTTCCCTGGGCGGGCTATTCACTGTCTGAGTTCATCAAGGAATGCGACCCGCTGCCATCGGCGAAGTTCGTGCAGTTCCTGACGCTGAACGACCCGTCGCAGATGCCTGGGATGCGCGAAGCCAACATCGGCTGGCCGTACTCGGAAGGCCTGCGCATGGACGAGGCGATGCATCCCCTGACACTGCTCACCTTTGGCATCTACGGGGAAACGCTGCCCAACCAGGACGGCGCGCCGGTGCGCCTCATCGTGCCGTGGAAGTACGGCTTCAAATCGGCCAAGTCGATTGCCCAGGTAAAGTTTCTGGACAAGATGCCGCACACCACCTGGAACGACCTGGCTGCCAATGAGTATGGCTTCTACTCAAACGTTAACCCCGAGGTAGACCACCCGCGCTGGTCGCAGAAGACCGAGCGGGTGATCGGCGCTCCGATCTGGAAGCAGCGTCAGCCAACCCTGATGTTCAACGGCTATGCCGACCAGGTGGCCAGCCTGTACAAGGGAATGGACCTGCGGAAGAACTACTAGCCGCAGGCTGCAAGGGAGACGCAAAGGCGTGTCGAATCGCTGGATAGTTGTACTCAAGGTCCTGGTGCATGCCGCCTGCCTGCTTCCGCTGGCTTACCTGGTGTGGCTGTTCTATCGCAGCGCCACGGTAGACCCGTCCGCACTGGGGCCTGACCCGACCTCCAAAGTCAGCCTGTTTACCGGCTTTGGCGCCCTGCGCCTCATCGTGATCTCCCTCGTGATCTCGCCCGTGCGCAAGCTGCTGCCGCGCCTGGGCTGGCTCATCCGCTTCCGGCGCATGCTGGGGCTCTACGCTTTTGCCTGGGCAACGCTCCACGTACTCGCTTACCTGTGGCTCTATGTAGGCTGGAGCTGGCCCGCGCTGCTGGACGACCTGAGCCGCCGCCGCTACATCTGGGCGGGTCTTACGGCCTGGGGCCTGATGGTGCCGCTGGCGTTGACCTCCACCACCTGGTCGATCCGCGCGCTGGGCGGCAAACGCTGGAACCTGCTGCATCGCCTCGTATATGTCTCGGCAATCGCCGCGGTGGTGCACTACTGGTGGATCGTCAAGGCCGGCGTGCTTTCGCCGCTGACCGTCACCGTGACGCTGGGTGTGCTGCTGCTGCTGCGGCCCTTTCTAGCCTGGTGGAAGGCCCGCAGGTCGGCTCGTCCCGCAACGTCTGCGGTTGCCTGAAGGTCGTTGTCAACGCTGCCGAGACTGCAGCGCACACAAAGAAGCCCGGACAATGCCGGGCTTCTTTGTGTCTTGCGCGCTGCACAATCTCTTACATGGGGCCAGTGCTTGCCGCTGGCACCACCACGCGGTTCGCTGCCTTGAGCTTCATGGCGCCATTCTCGGTCTTCAGCTTCAGGTCCGCGAACGTCACCTTCTTCTCGGGCTTGACCGGCACACCCAGTTCGTACTGGTTCTGCAGGCGGCGGGTCAGGTCCTGCAGAAACGGAGTCAACGACACCGGGTTGCTCAGCCCTTCGTAGTACATGTTGCCGCCCGTCGCATCGGCCACCTGGAAAAGGTAGTTCTGGCCGGCGTCAGTCTCGTAGCGCGAGTTGCCCAAACGTCCCTGGTCGCGGAAATACACCGGGAACACCACCATGCCTGAACGGTTCGAGTCATCCACTGCCGCACGCACGTACGGGTCTTCGGGGTCGTAGCGGAGGTTGTACTCGTCCACGCCGTCCGTGATCATCATGACCTCGCGCCGGGCGCCGGACTGCGCCGCCGGCCAGCGACGCGCCAGGTCCTGCAGGCAGAAGTAGGGGCTGGCATTGGAGCCGGCAGTGCCTGCGGGGATGTGCAGGGTCTTGGCCGCCGCGGCGTGGTCCTTGGTGAAGGGCTGATTGAACAGCGCTGCGCCATTCTGCATGTAGGCGATGCCGATCGAGATATTCGGGGGCAGCGCGTTGATGAAGTTTGCGAGATCTTCCAGGTTCCTGGCGAAGGACGTACGCAGCGAGTTGTCGATCAGCAGCACCAGCTGCACCTCGCCCTGGCCATACGGCTGCCAGATGGTCGGCTGCACCGCCTTGCCGTCGACCTTGAGGGTGAAGCTGCTCTGGGGCACCGGCGGGGCGGCTTCACCGCCCTTCGGCAGCGCAGTCACGATGGTGGTGGCAACAGCAGCCGCGCCTTCGCCTTGCGCGAAGGCAGCAGGCAAGCTCAACGTGGCAGCCAGGGCGAGAGAGCAGGCGGCAATGCCTGCTCGAAAACTGCATAAGGGGGACATGGGTCTTCCTTTCGGAGGCCTGCCGCCGCTCATGGCGGGGCTGCCTTCGTATCTGCACAGTTAGACGCGGGATTTGGAGCGAAGGTTCCGCGAAGACGCCGGCAGCAACGCCGGGCCGGGCGCAATCGTTTGCGTCATAAACAACGGGGCGATCGCGCCTCTGCCCGGCGGCACTCCCGCCCGCGCTCTCGGCGCTGGCACCCAGCGCAAGCCCGGCAGGAGAGCACCTCCCGCCGGGCCGGTGGGCTATGCTCTTTGAAGACATGCAAAGAGTATTGACCGCGGCAGTGCTGGTGCCGCTTGTGCTTGCCATCGTTTTCTGGAACTCACTGCCTGCCCTGACGATTGCCGCGGCGGTCGTCGCCGGTCTCGCGACCTGGGAGTTTCTGGCCATCGCCGCCAAACACGCTGCACCCGCCATTCCGCGCGTGCCCGTTCTGTGCGGCGTCGCCGTGCTGTTCGCCTGCGCGTACTTTCGTCCGGAATACACCTCGGCCGCCTTTGGCGCGCTGGCCTTTATCCTGCTCGCGATCTGCGCATTCCGCCTGCCGCCGCCGCAGGTTCTGCCTGCCACGGCTTTCTCGGTGTTTGCGCTGGTCTACACCGGCTGGTCGCTCACCACGCTGCCGTTGATCTCCGCCCAGGGTAACGGGCCCTCCCTGCTGGTGCTCCTGTTCCTGTCGGTCTGGACAGGCGACGTCGCCGCTTTGTATGTCGGGCGCAACCTTGGCAAACACAAGCTGTCGCGGCTCAGCCCCAACAAGACCTGGGAGGGAGCCGTAGCCTCGCTCGTTGCGACCGTAATGGTGATCTCCCTGCTGCTGCTGCTCGCTAATGAGCTGAACCGCCGCGGCATCGAGGTGCTCTCCTACCCCGGCCCGGCCCTGCGGACCCTGCTGCTGGCCACCCTGCTCAACATCGCCGCGCAGCTAGGCGATCTGCTGGAGTCAGCCATCAAGCGCGGTGCGGGCGTCAAGGATTCGGGTACCCTGTTACCAGGGCATGGCGGCGTGCTGGACCGCATCGATGCGCTGCTCCTGGCCGCGCCGGTGCTGTGGTACGCTCTTCTAGCTCAGCAGGCGCTGTAGGCGGAAATACAGACTCCGCCACCTTGAATACGCCCGCGGTAAGGCTCGTGTTTTGAAACAGATTTGCATCCTGGGCTCCACCGGGTCCATCGGCGAAAGCACCCTCTCCATCCTTGCAAAGTACCCGCACCGCTTTGCTGTTGTATCGCTGGCAGCCGGTCGCAACGTTGAGTCCGCTGCGCAGCAGTGCCTTACCTGGCGGCCCCGCGTCCTCTCCATGGCGACCGAAGAGCTCGCGTCAGAGCTCAAGGCCCGCCTCCTGGCGCTTGGTGTGACGGGGACAGATGTTGTCTACGGCACCGCCGGTACCGTGCTGGCCGCGACCCTGCCAGAGGTCGACTTCGTTGTCTCCGCCATCGTCGGCGTGGCCGGCCTTGAAGCCACCTACGCCGCGGTGCTCGCGGGCAAGCCGATCGGCCTCGCCAACAAGGAAGCCATGGTTGCTGCCGGCGACCTGCTCAACGCAGCAGCCCGCAAGCACAACGTCCCTTTGATCCCGATCGACTCCGAGCACAATGCTGTGCACCAGTGCATGCGCGCCGGGCGTCTCAACGAGGTCAAAAACGTCTGGCTGACCGCCTCGGGCGGTCCATTTCGCACGCTGCCGCTCGGCCGTTTCGCCTCCATCACCGTGGAGCAAGCCCTGAAGCACCCCACGTGGGTCATGGGCCAGCGCATCACCATCGACTCGGCCACCATGTTGAACAAGGGGCTCGAGATCATCGAGGCCTGCCGCCTGTTTGACCTGCCACCCAGCCAGATCAAAGTCACGGTGCACCCCCAGTCCACGGTGCACTCGCTGGTGGAGTACATCGACGGCTCCATCCTGGCGCAGATCTCGGTCACCGACATGCGCCTGCCCATCCTGTACGCACTCTCCTATCCGGAGCGGGTCGAGTCCGACCTCACCTTCGATATGAGCATGCTGGCCGACCTGCACTTCGAGCAGCCTGACCTCGAGCGTTTCCCCTGCCTTCGTCTCGCGTACGAAGCTGCCGAGGTTGGCGGCGCGCACCCGATCGCCCTGAATGCGGCCGATGAAATCGCCGTGGAAGCCTTTCTGGCGCGCCGCATTGGCTTCCAGGACATCGCGGGTACAATCGAGAAGGTGCTTGCGGAGACGCCGTCCTTTACCCCGGCCTCGATCGCCGAGGTCCTCGAGCAGGATGACGCAGCGCGCAGGCGGGCTCGGCACATCCTGGCTCGCTAACCTGGACTGGCTTGCACGGTCCATAGATTGGGTCCGCCGGGCTGGGCATGGATCGGGAGCGCTTGATCCGGATCCATAGCTACCCTCGGCAAAAACGCAGTCCCCCCAAGACGCACCACCGGAGCTGATACCCGCCTATATGCCGTTCGCGCTTGTTTCCATTCTCTCCATGCTGGTCGTGCTCGGGATCATGGTGCTCGTGCACGAGACCGGTCACTTTCTCGCGGCCAAGCTGTTCGGGGTGCGGGTTGAGGTCTTTTCGATCGGGTTCGGCACACGCCTGTTCGGCTTTCGCCGGGGCGATACCGACTACCGGGTGAGCCTGCTGCCGCTGGGCGGCTACGTCAAGATGACGGGCGAAACCACCCCGGAAACCCGCGCGGAAGGCACCGGCGAGGTGCACCCCGGCGACCCGGGCGACTTCAACTCCAAGCCACGCTGGCAGCGCATCTGCATCGGCCTCGCAGGCCCCGTGTCCAACTTCATCCTGGCCTTCGGCCTGATGACCGGGCTCTACATGATGCACAACGAGGTGGACGCCTACCTCAACGAGCCGGCCGTGATCGACTTCGTGGCCCAGGGCTCCGCGGCCGCGAAGGCAGGGCTCAAAGCCGGCGACCACATCGTGCAATTCGACCGGGAACACAACCCCACCTGGCAGCAGGTGGCCATTCGCATGGGCATCAATGGCAACGGCACCGTGCCGATGACCGTTGCGCGCCCCTCCGGCGAAACCACCGTCCAGCTCCCCGTGGCAGGCGTCATCAGCAAGGACGGCCTCGATCCCACGGCGCTCGGCTTCGAACCCAGCATCCAGGCCCAGCCGCTCACCGTCCGTGAGGTCGAGCCGGGTTATCCGCTCGCCAGGGCCGGCGTCAAGGCAGGCGATGTGTTGGCCTCGCTCAATGGGCAGGTGCTTCACTCCGTCAGCTCCGTGGCCGCCTATCTCAAGGAGAACGGCGACCATCCCGTCGACGTCGAGGTAAAGCGGGGTACACAGACGCTGCACTTCAACATTCAGCCGGTGATCGGTGACAACGGCGCCGGCGAAAAAGGCTATCGGATCGGCTTTCGCCCGCAGCCGCCGCCGTTCGTGGTGGAGCAGCAGCCCTTTTCGCAGGCAGCCCGCCGCTCCTTCCACTACAACGTGCAAAGCTCCGGCCAGATCGTCGAGGTTATGCGGCGTCTGTTCTCGCGCCACTCCAACGTGAAGCAGTTGAGCGGCCCGGTCGGCATTGCCCGCGCCACCGGCGAGGCCACCCTGATGCCCGGCTGGCAGCCCATCATCAACCTGATGGCCATGATCAGCCTGAACCTTGGCATCTTCAACCTCCTTCCGTTTCCCCTGCTCGACGGCGGCATGATCCTCCTCCTGCTGATCGAAACGGTGATGCGCCAGGACCTCAACGTCGAGGTCAAGGAGCGGATCTACCAGGTTGCGTTCGTGGTGCTGATCCTGTTCTTCGTGTTCGTCACCTTCAACGATGTCTCCCGCATCGCGGGCTTCTCGAAGTCGTAACTGCTTCGCAGCCACGAAAAGGCCGCTCTCGCGAGCGGCCTTTCTTGCGGTATCGCTGTTCCCGCCTAGGCCCACTCCCCAGCACGCATCACCGGCTCGCGCTCCCCGGAGGCAGTCACGCCATCGATATCGAGCGTGCCGGAACCGATCATCCAGTCCACGTGGATCAGGCTTTCGTTGGCGCCGCGTGCCGCCAGCTCCTCGGGGCTGAGCGTGTCGCCATCCTGAACGCAGGTCGAGTACGCCTGGCCCATCGCGATGTGGCAGGCCGCATTCTCATCGAACAGCGTGTTGGAAAAGAGCAGTCCGCTTGCCGAGATCGGCGACGAGTGCGGCACCAGCGCCACCTCGCCCAGGCGCCCGGCGCCCTCGTCCGTCGCCAGCATCCGCTCCAGCACTTCCTGCCCCGTCCTGGCGCGGGCTTCCACGATCCTGCCGCCCTCGAAGCGCACCGTGATCTCCTCGATCAGCGTGCCCTGGTATGAAAGCGGCTTGGTCGACCGCACGGTGCCGCTCGCCCGTTCCCGGTGCGGCGTGGTGAAAACCTCCTCGGTCGGGATATTGGGCAGGCAGGGGATGCCGTTGAGCGCCACGGTGCCGCCGCCCATCCAGAGATGCCCGTCCGCCAGGCCGATCTCGAGGTCAGTGCCGGGACCCGTGTAGCGCAGCGCGGCATAGCGCTTTTCGTTCAGCAGGGCAGCGCGCTGCTGCAGGTTGGCCGAGTGCTGCTTCCACGCGGCCACCGGGTCAGGGTTGTCCAGGCGGGACGAAGCCAGGATCGCGTCCCACAGCTTCTGGACCGCAATCTCCTCGGGCTCGCCGGGAAACACCACCCGCGCCCATGCCGGGGTCGCCGAGGCCACGATGCACCAGTTGATCTCGTGCCGGGTTATGAGCTCGAGCGCGGGCCGGCTCGCCTTGGAGGCAGCGACGTTCGCACGTGAAACCTTCACAGGGTCCTGCTGACCCAGCAGCGACGGGTCGGCGCCCGTGATGCCGAGGCGGGCCGCGCCCGACCGGTAAGCTGTGGCGATGCCGTCGTGCAGCCAGGTGGCGGCATGGTCGAAGCTCGCGTCCTCGGCAAACCGGTAGCGTGCCAGCGTCGCTTCATCGTCGACATACATGGTCGTGACCAGTGAAGCGCCGGCCTTGTAGGCATGCTCGGTAACGCGGCGCACCAGTGGCAGCGCGTCGATGGGTGCCGTGATCAGCAGTTCCTGCCCGGCCCGCAGGCCGAGGCCGGAGTGAACCGTGACCTGGGCAAGCAGGTCGATGCGGTCAGCAAGTGTGGAGGAAGCGGTCGGAGAAGCAGCAATGACAGAGGCCATTTGTTTAATCTACGCCGGACCCGGAGTGCTTTGAACCGGTCCGCGTTGACAGCGCCGCAGCCGGCGAGGCCGAGCCTCGGAGACCGCATCGCTGCTAGCAGCGGCGGGAGCGAGCCCCATGCGCACTCCGCACCAGCGGTGCCGCGACAAACAGGGTTGCGCTCAGTGCCACCAGCACCCAGAAGATGCTCGCCATCCCAGCCCGGTGCGCCAGGAACCCCAGCAGCGGCGGCCCGATCAGCAGCCCGGCATAGCCCACGCCCACTGCCGTGGCGATGCCCTCACCCGGGGCGAAACCCGGCAGGGTCCCGGCCGTGCGATACAGCACGGGCGACGCGTTCGCCAGGCCCGCACCAGCCAGGGCAAACCCGACAAGAATCACCGGAAGCGAATGGCTCAGCAGCAGCAACAGCAGGCCCGCAACACTGATCAGCCCACCCAGTCGCAGTGCGCGCAGCTCGCCGATGCGCGACACCACTGCGTCCCCCGTGAACCGGCCCAGCACCATCAGGGCGGCAAAGCAGGTGTAGCCGTAGCCAGCCGCGCCGTCCGCAACCTTGTACACGACTCGCAGGAACAGGGCGCTCCAGTCGCCCATGGCTCCCTCGCTGACCATGGTGGAAAAGCACAGCACCCCGATCAGCAACAGTCGCGGGTGCGGCAGGTGCGCACGCAGGCTTTTCGGCCCACCCGTCGCCGCCGGGGCTGCCTGCCGCTCGGCAGCGTGTTGCGCGTCCTCCACCGGCTTGGGCAGCAGGAAGGATGCGGCCCCAAGCACAAGCAGCAGCAGCACGACACCGAAGCTCGGCACCAGCCGGGAATCGCGCACGCCCTCAGCCATCAGGAAGCTGTGCGTGCCCGCCCCGGCAAAGCAGCCGACGCTGAAAATGGCGTGAAACAACGACACGGTGCGGCGTCCCAGCAGCGACTCGACCAGCACCCCGTGCGAGTTCATGGCGACATCCATCCCGGCGGCGGTCAGCCCGGTCACAAACAGCACCGCGACCAGCAGTGGAAGCGATGGCATCAGGATCGCGATGGTCAGCAGGGCAGGGAACAACAGGCCGGTGACAATGCACAGCCGTCGCGAACCCGCGCGGTTCAGCAACGTGCCCGAGAGTGGCATCGCGCACAATGCCCCGATGCCGGCCGCCAGCAGCGTCGAGCCGAGCTGGGCCGCATTGAGGTGCAGCGCCACGGCGCGCTCTGGAATGTGTGGGACCCATGAGCCAACCGCCGCTCCGTTGACCAGGAACAGCACGGCCACTGCGAGCTGCGCGTGCCGGGCCCTCGCCGCAGACACGGCAATGTGCGCAGTGCTGCCGGGCGCCGCTGCCAGCATGCTGATGTCGGAGATCTCTTCGAGCATGGTTCCGGGTTCTCCGTGGCGCAGGGTGCTCCAGGGTGGGGATCAGGCCAGCGACATCCCGATGGTTCTGGGATGCCCTGTGCTTGGACCGTGGCTTGCAGGCTGCGCACGTACACTGGGTTCCATGAAGTTTACGACGACCCTCAGAGTGCGCTACTCCGAAACTGACCAGATGGGGGTGGTGTACCACGGGAACTACTTCGCATGGTTCGAAGTAGGACGAGTGGAGTTGCTCAGATCACTTGGCTTCTCCTATCAGGAGCTGGAAGCCCAGGATGACTGCATCCTGCCTGTCGTCGAGGCGTCCTGCCGGTATCGCCGCCCCGCCCGCTATGACGACCTTCTGACGCTCGCAACCTCGGTCAAGGCACTGCGCGGGTCGATCGTGGTGTTCACCTACAAGCTGTACGTCGGCGAGGTGCTCCTTGCGGAGGGAGAGACCAAACACGTGGTTGTGGACGGAGCCCTGCAGCAGCGAAGGCTGCCGGAGCGCCACCATGCAGCAATCCTTGCCATTCTCGAATAAGGATTGAAGTAAAGCTTCAGGGCAGATTGCGTCCACGAGGGGTGGAGCGGGAGGGTAGGAGGAATAAGGTCGCCAGACCGGGCGCTGATTCGGCCTGGTCCCGGATTCTTCAGCGATCTCGATGCATCAGTGATCCTCACCTGCGAACACGGCGCGGGCTTCGGCCCCTGCACCGAACCGCCGCGCAGTTCACGCCGAGCGGGCTTACGCCTCGGGTGCCCTCGGCAATGCTGCCGGCACAGCAACGGTGGTGCGGCCCGGTCCCGGCACAACATTCTTTTGCAGGTCATGGTGCAGGGAGTAAAGCGCGAGTTCGAGTCGATCCGACACCCCGAGCTTGTCGTAGATCTTGCGCAGGTAGTTTTTGACCACCTGCTCGCTCGTGCCGATGTGGTGAGCGATCTCCTTGTTCCGCTTGCCCTGGCTGATGTAGGTAATGATCGAGATCTCCTTGGGAGAGAGCCGGGGCGCGACCTTGGTGCTGAGGCCCTGGGTCGCCTGCAGGCGGTACGCGTCGATCAGCAACGTCAGCGATTGGTTGTCGATCCAGGTTTCCCCTGCCGCCACCTTGCGGACGCACCGCAGCAGCAGGTCGGGAGAGATGGCTCGCGAGATTGTGCCGCGTACGCCATTGCGATACAGCTCGATCATGCGGGTCTCATCCGCAATTGCTCCCTGCACAATCATCTTGATCGGCGAGGGACCACTTTTGATCAACTCCGGCACAAACTCGGTGTGGCCGCCCAGGATGTTCCAGTCGAGCAGCAGCACGTCGGCATGGTTCTGCTTGAGGGTGGCGCGGAGATTGGGAAGGCTGTCGGCCTGGGCTATGACGTGAATATCCGGCTCGGCGGCAAACACCTTGCTCATGCCGACGCGGAAGATGGCTTGACTGTCAGCCAGGATGACGCGCGTCGGGTTCTCCCGGTGCGCCACGGTAGTGTTACCCGGGGCGCCGGCAGGTACCGGAGGCTGAGGCCTTGGGTATGGCGAGTGTCCATTTGAACCCAGTGGAGCAGTTCCTACACGTGGTTTATCGTTCATCTGGTTCATGGAAGAAGGGCGCGCCTTATCCTTTCAGAGCCTATTGGAACCGGTAGTCATCGATAACCGCAGCGATATAACACTTTCCATTTTCCTGGTAGCTGCGGATGACATGACCTACGCAATGAATAGCGGCGGTCGAATCGTTCAGTGTGACCTCGCGGGGCACTTCCATCAGGAACTCGAGACCCGTCTCGGCGGGGATCGGGTGTGGTGCCTCCAGCAATACCCCGTTATGGGACATGTTTACTGTTACAGCGTGAATCTGCTCGCCTTCGACTACCAGAACGACTGGCAGGTGCATCGGAAACCGCACGGCACTTCTTAGCTCTTCCCACACCATCGCTCGACTCGCCTTCACCGGAAAGAATTGCAGGATACTCATGGCGGGCTCGCTTCGAGCAGTTGCGGTGCAGCGCGGTTCTGGCCGCGCTCTAGCGTGACTCTGCGGCTGCTGCCATGATTCAGCACATTCTACACCGCACTTATCCTGGCTTCGGAACACCAAAATGTAGGCGCGCGTCGCCTTACGGGTGCCTTTAGTAAGGAAACGCATCCCGCGCGGGTATGGATTTCATGCTGGAACTAAGTTGCGCACTTATTGCTGACCCATGCACACTCAGGGTCTGCAACCAAAAGGCTCCGGCCGGCGGCACCATGGAGGCTGACTTGTTTGATGAAGTACGCGCGCTGGGCGCACACTGGCAGCGACTTAAGCCCACGCAGCGCCATGCATTTCTCGCCTGCTTTCTGGGCTGGGCGCTGGACGCCTTTGACTACTTTCTGCTGGTGCTCTGTATCCCGGCCATAGCCACGGAGTTTCACACCGGGACCAAGGCGGTACTCGAAGCAGTATCACTGACCCTGCTCTTCCGGCCCGTGGGAGCGTTGCTTTTTGGGACACTGGCCGAGCGTTTCGGCCGCCGCCCCACGCTGATCTTCAACATTGCCTGCTACTCGCTGCTGGAGCTGGCCTGCGCCTTTGCCCCCTCGCTGCCCGTGCTGCTGGTCCTGCGCGCTCTGTTCGGTATCGCCATGGGCGGCGAGTGGGGCGTGGGCGCCGCCCTGGTCTTTGAGACCCTCCCGGTGGAAGGGCGCGGGTTCTTCTCGGGTGTGCTGCAGGAGGGTTACGCCGTCGGCTACCTGCTGGCTGCCCTGGTCTTCGGGGTGCTCTTCGACCCACTGGCTCACCTCCATGTGGCTGGCCACGTGGTGGGGTGGCGCGGCCTGTTCGTGGTGGGCGCGCTGCCTGGCCTGCTGTGCCTTTACATCAACCGCAAGGTGGAAGAGTCGCCCACGTGGACGCAGGGCCGGGCACAGGCGGCACTGCCCGGGCAGCGCAGGGCCGCGCTCTGGACCGGTATGCGCGCGCACCTCGGCACGTTCCTGTTCCTGGTGCTGCTGATGGCCGGGTTCAATGCGTTTTCGCATGGCACGCAGGACCTGTACCCGACCTTTCTGATCAAGGATCATCACGCCAGTGCGCACGAAGTAGGCCTGATTGGGGTGATCTACAACATCGGTGCGATCGGTGGCGGCATCCTGTTCGGCGCGCTCTCCGAGCGCTGGGGGCGCAAGCGGGCCATCATCACCGCGGCGCTGCTTGCCTTGCCCTGTGTGCCCCTGTTCGCGTTGGCCCACTCGCTGCCGCTGCTGGCGCTGGGCGCGTTCCTGATGCAGTTCATGGTGCAGGGCGCCTGGGGTGTGGTGCCGGCCTACCTGAGCGAGTTGTCGCCGGCGGAAACCCGTGCGACCTTCCCCGGCGTCGCCTACCAGCTCGGCAACCTGCTTACCTCGCGCAACATCGTGCTGCAGGGATGGGCCGCGGCGCGTGTGGGTGCGTATGGGCCAGTTCTGGCCGGCACCGTACTCATCGTGGGCATCTTCCTGGCAGTGGTTTGCTCGCTGGGGCGCGAGTCCCGGGGAAAGAAGTTGGTGGCCTAGCACACCTACGTGCAGCCCGGGTCTGCTGGTTTGCAGCCAGTTGTAGCTGTTTCATGCACAATGGAATGCGAGTTCGTGTGACCGCATCCTGTTCTACATCTCAGCCATGGAGGATTACCCATGCCGCGTGTGCATTTCCATCAGCAGCTGGCGCAGCTGAAAGATAAGCTGCTGGCCATGGCGGCTCTTTCGCAGCAGGCCCTTGAGTCCTCGGTTGAGGCTTACCTCGAGCGGGATCCTGCGATCTGCCAATACGTCCGCGAGAACGAGACCGCCATCAACATGGCGCAGCGCGAAGTGGACGAGATGAGCTACGAGCTGCTTGCGCAGGAGCAGCCGATGGCGATCGACCTCCGTTTCATCCTGGCGGTGATCAAGATCAACGGCAACCTGGAGCGCATCGGCGACCAGGCGATGAGTATTGCCGAGCGCACGCTGGAGCTGTGCGCGACGCCGGCAATCGATGCCCCCGCGGACATCGCCGGGATGCGCGAGATTGCCCGCACCATGATCCGCGGTGCGCTACAGGCACTGCTCGAGGGCGATGCGCGCCTGGCTGCTTCTGTGATCGAGATGGACGACGACATAGACCGGCTGAACCGGCTGGCCCATGAGCAGTTGATCGAGCTGATCGGCAACAACGCCGGGGTGGCCGAGCAGGCGCTGCACACCATCATCATCTCGCGCAACCTGGAGCGCATCGCCGACTACGCCGCCAATATTGCGAGCGACGTCATCTTCTGGATCGAAGGCGCTGACATCCGGCATGCCAACCTGCCGATGCTGGCCACGAGCTGACGGCGCGCGCATCCCGTATCGCTGCCGGGACGCAAAGCTGGCTTTACACTGGTCGCATGGCAGCAATCACTCTTGATGGCAAGGCGCTCGCGGTTGAACTGGAAGCAGAACTGCGGGAGCGCGTTGCGCGCCTGCGCGCTCACCTGGCAGGACCTCCGCCCGTACTCGCAACAATCCTGGTCGGCGCGGACCCGGCATCTGCCACCTACGTCCGCATGAAGGGCAATGCCTGCCGGCGCGTGGGGATGGAATCGCTCCCCATCGCCCTGCCTGCCGAGACCACCACCGAAGAACTGCTGGCCGTGATCGACTCGCTGAACGACGATCCTCATGTGCGCGGCATCCTGCTGCAGCACCCTGTCTCAGCCCATATCAATGAGCGCGCCTGCTTCGACCGCATCGCGCCGGAGAAGGATGTGGACGGGGTCACCAGCCTCGGGTTCGGACGCATGTCGATGAAGGAGCCGGCGTTCGGCTCGGCAACGCCGGCGGGCATCATGCGCCTGCTGCGTCACCACCAGATCCCCCTGCGCGGCAAGCGGGCCACGGTGATCGGGCGAAGCGCCATTCTCGGCCGGCCCATGGCCACGATGCTGGATCACGCGGACTGCACTGTGACCCTGTGTCACCGGTTCACTGCGGACCTGCCGCGGCACCTCGTCGATGCCGATATCGTGGTGGCCGCGCTGGGACGCCGCGAGTTTATCCGCGCCGGCTGGTTGCAGGACCAGGTCGTGATCGTGGACGCCGGCTACCACCCTCCGATCGATGGAGCCCCGGCTGCGGGCGACGTGGAGCTTTCCGCCTCGCTGCTGGCGCGGGCCGCGGCGTATACCCCGGTGCCCGGAGGCGTCGGCCCCATGACCATTGCAACCCTGATTGCGCAGACGGTGGAATCAGCGGAGCAGGTGGCGATGCTGGAGCCTGCCCTCGTGCGCGGCTAGTGGTGCGCGCCGGTGCGCAGGCAGGTTCGCTCCCAGACTTGTTCCGTTCCGGTAAGGGACACGTGCACCCTTGGGTTCCACCTCGCCGGAGAAGCCTTCGCACGCTTATGATCCCGGCATCGTACGGAATGCTTCCCAGTCGCTCCCGGATGGCTCCATGCGCTTCCACGGAGCCCGGCAAACCCCAACGCAGCGCGCTGCCTCTACCGCAGGCAAGAAGGCAAGGTCCATTGAATCCGCTTCGCAGAAAACACATGATCGCCAGGAACTTCGTTGTGCAAGGGCTCGTCGCCGCAGCCACATGCGTGGCGCTGCCAGCGCTGGCACAGCAGGGCGCCGCCGGTAGTTCGCCCAGCACAGTTTCCGTGCACCTGGACCCGCAGCGCACCACCGTGAGCTTCAACGCGGGCAGTATCCACCATGTGCATGGCACCTTTCAGCTCAAGACAGGCGTGTTTGCGCTGGACAGCAAGAGCGGCGTGGCCCAGGGCGAGATCCTGGTGGACGCGGATTCCGAGAAAAGCAACGACAGCAAGCTGGACCAGAAGCTGCACACCCAGACTCTTGAAACGGCCAAGTATCCCGGCATCTTCTTCCATGCCGAGAAGGTCACCGGTTCGCTGCCAGCCAAGGATGGAACCTCGCAGCTCAAGCTCGAAGGGTCTTTCAATATCCATGGAGCCGACCACCCTCTGTTGGTAGATGTGGACGCCACGCGCCAGGGCGACACGGTGCTGCTGAAGAGCCGGTTTTCCGTGCCCTACGTCCAGTGGGGCATGAAGGACGCAGGCACGCTGCTGATGCGCGACAAAGTTATCCAGATCACGGTGGAGAGCCATGGCACAGTGGAAGGCCTTGAACCCAAGGGTTCGTAGCAGCAGACGCGCAGCCGTGTGTTGCGGACTGCTGATGGCCGCAGGGGCCACCGGCTGCCGGAACGCGCCCGTGCAGACACCGCAGGAGCGGCTCCAGCAGGAAGCCGCGCGGGACGCCCGCGAGATGCACCACGACCTGCACGATGCCGGCCGCGAAGCTGGACAGGCCCTGCGGCAGGCTGCTTCCGGAACCCGCGCGATTGTAGCCGGGGTGCGCGAGGGCTGGCAGCAGGGCGACGCCGGCAGTGCAGCCGACCAGAACCATGCCCCGGTCAATATCAATCACGCACCCGCGGAGATGCTCGCACGGCTGCCCGGTATCGACGCGAACCGCGCCCGGGCCATCGTGGCAGCTCGCCCTTTCCGCACCCGGCACGACCTGGTGAAGCGCGGCGTGCTCACCGAGACGCAGTACGCACGGGTCGCAGGCCGCCTGTCCGTGGACTAGAGGCGGGCAGGGAAGCGCCGTCGGCAATGCCGCCGCGCGGTGGGCCGCGCCGGTATGTTTCGCGCGATGCGCCCGCCTGATTATTCTGCGTCCCGCCCGCGCCTGCAGGCATCGGATGTAGGGTATGCGGGGCACTCTGGCCCGGGATGCACCGCACTGCATTGTTACAGGTGCGCTACACTGAATCGATAGACTGTGGTCTGCCGATGGCCGCTTTTGACGCCTCGGCAATCCCTGAGGGAGATAAATACGATGGCAACAGCAGCGACAGCCACAACGGCGGCCCCCGGGGCGCCGCTTTCCAATGAATTCAAGACGCCTGCACCTACGGCGGTCACGCTGACGCCCGCGGCAATCGCCAAGGTACGCGAGATCATGGCAACGCAGGATCCGATCCCGGCCGGTCTGCGCATGGGCGTGGTTGGCGGCGGATGCTCCGGCTTCCAGTACTCGATGTCGTTTGAAAATCAGGCAGGCATGATGGATAAGGTCCTGAGCTTCGAAGACCTTAAGGTCTTTGTCGATGCCACCTCGATGATGTACCTGAACGGCTGCGTTGTGGACTATGTCGAAACCCTGGAAGCGGCCGGTTTCAAGTTCGAAAACCCGACCGTGAAGAGCACCTGCGGTTGCGGTTCTTCGTTCAGCGTCTAGCAGCACCGATCCATGCAAGACCTGTGTCGTCGGCAGGCTCACGAGAAAGCCCGCTCCCGGTCCGTCTTGGACCAGGGCGGGCTTTTCTCATTCTCGTTCCAGGGGGACCAGGCTTCGTCCGCCCCGGCTAGTTGGGATTGCCGAAGCCGCCCGCGAACGGATCACTGCTGCCGCCGGATGAGCCCGAAGACCCGGATGAGCCGTTGGAGCCCGAAGATGAGCCGGTAGGCGCGCCAGCCGAGCCGAACCCGCCGCCAAACGCCGAGCCTGAACTTCCGCTGGAGCTCCCGAAGCCCGTTGAAGAGCCGCTGGTCGTGCTGCCAAAGCCCGATGTCCCGGAACTGGAGCCGCTGAGCCCACTGGCCCCGCTGGAGGTACCGCTGACACTTGCGCCACTGGTACCCGCCCCGGCCAGCGCCTGTTCTTCCACGGGGTCGTACACAAACTCCCACTTGTTGTAGTGGTCCTGCAGCCGGAACGCGACCATGGAGGTTGTTTTTGCCGGGAGTGTGACCCCGATCACCGGCGCTCCCGCCGCACCGCTGCCACTTGTGCTGAGGCCCATCGCGCTGGTGCCGCTGGTGCCCGTCGTGCCCAGGCCGGTGAGGCCGCTTGCACTGGTGGTGCCTGTGGCCGTGCTGTCGGTTGAGGAGCTGCCGAACCCTGAGCTCCCTGAGTTCGTGGAGGACGAGCTGCCCCCGAAGCCGGAACTGCCGCCGCCGAACCCGCTGCTGCTCCCGAACCCCGAACTGCTGCCGCCACTGCCACCGAACGCCGACCCGCCACTGCTGCTGGTGGCAGCGGAAGCGATCGAGGTACCCACGTTGCTGGCGCCTGCGATGGCGTACAGCCCCGCGGTGCCCGCACAGGGTGCCCCGCTGGTGGAGCTGGAGCCCGTGGTGCCACTGGTGCTGCCGCTCGTGCCGGTGGAGTTGCCAAAGCTGCTGCCGCCAAATCCTGAGCTGCTGCTGCTGTTGCTGCCGAAGCTGGAGCCACCGAAACCGGAACTGGAACTCGAACCGCCGAAACTGGAACCGCTGCTGCCGAACCCGCCGCTCGAGGATGCAGCGCTCGCCACCGAGGTCGCGCCTGCGATTGAGCTGGCACCCCCCACCGCGGAGAAGGGCTGCCCGAAGAAGCCCAGCGGGCACACGGTGGCTTCGCCCATGTGGATCAGCTTCCAGTCGGCTTTGCCGGTCATCGGGTCGAGATACTGTCGGCGCAGAAAGCGGATGTCGTTGGTCTTGACCAGCTGGTCAATCGAGGTGGGATAGGTGCTGAACTTCTTGTAGTAAAGCCGGATGGCGCGCTTGTACTGCAGGCCGCGCTGCACTGCCTCAAGTTCCCGGTCATGCTGGATGGCAGCCGCGATGCGCGGCGCGGCGACCGCCAGCGAAAGCGTCACAAGCGCCACAAAAAAGATCACCGCCAGCAGGATGTAGCCATCTTCGTCGCGCTGCCCCGCTGCCGGGCGGAGGCCGGGGCGTCGGGCGGTCGCGATGCTGTGGCTGCTTGGCTTCAAGTCTGAAACTCGTGTGCGATCGATCCGTGTGGTGGCTGCGTTGATGAGCCGGGACCAGGATTTTAGTTCTGGACCAGGGGCAGCGACTGGGTGTCGTGGTACGGCAGGTCTTCCACGTCGACGGAAAAGGGCCCGATCCGGACCACGCGATAGCGATGGCTCACCACGTCACCCTCGGAGGCGACAAACACGTCATCCCCATGGAGAAAGAAAGCCTTGCGCGTGCCGTTCCTGCGTGCGGAGTAGCCGAAAAAGCGCAGGTCGATCGCGGGTGGCGGGGGCGGCCCGGTGTTGACGGCAGCAGCCATTACCATGGAAGGGCGAACCGGCGCCTTGACCTTCTCGATCGCGATAGCAGCGGTGGGTGCGGCGGAGTTCTGCGCGAAGATGTTGCGGCCGCTGCCCGCGTAAAGATAGTTCTCGTTCTCCGCCATCAACTCCGGGTGCAGTGCCGGGTCCAGGTTGCTGCTGCTGGTCGTGGGAGACATTCCGGCGGCAGGAGCCGAACGAGCCGGAGCAGGCGCACTTGCCAGGGCCGCCGGGCGAACCGGCACGGCAGGCGGCGGTGGCGTGGGCGTGCCGCCGAAGATGGTCTTGAAAGCAAGCACGAGCACTACGAGCCCCAGCGACGCAGCAATCGCTACTTTTTTCTTGTCGTCGGTGCCTACCCCTTTGAGCTGAGCCATTACTCTTCCTCTCCCGAGCCGGTGCTGCCGCCGCCGGCTTCTCCGGCGCGGCTCGCGGACTGCAGCACGGCGGCGGTGGCCGCATCCTGGCGCATGTAGGTGGTCAGGCGCACACGCAGATTGACCAGTCCACCCTGCTGCCCGGTCAGCGTAATGGAGCGGATGATGAAGAAGGAGTGGTTCTTGTCGCGCTCCACGTCATTGATGAAGTGCATGATCTGCCCGTACTCACCCGAAACATTCGCTTCGACGCGCAACTCCAGCAAGCCGGGGATTGCAGGCGCCGGAGTGTAGCTCGCGCGACTGAGACGCACGTGGTTGCGGCTGGTCAGCGTACCAAGCTCTGCCAGCATCTCGCTGTCCGAGACTGGAATGCGGTTAGCGACAAAGGCATCGGCGGCACGACGCGAGGTGCTGAGCTGCGCTGGCAGCGCCTGGATGTGCTCCGCCTGTGCCTGCAAGTGTCCGTACGTGGCCATGTCGGCGCTGTACTGGGCGGACTGGTCGCTGTGAGAGCGCTCCCATGCGACGATCAGGCGCGTGGCCAGCACAAGGTCAAACAGCAGCAGCGCACCCACAATGGCCAGGTGCACGTTGAGCTGGGTAATGGCCTGCGAAACGAGGGTGCGACGTGCCATCAGCGGCCTCCCACGGGTGTGCCCGGCAGGCTGCGGGTCGCGGCAGGGTGCCGCCGCGAACGCAGGGTTCTGGACGCGCCGGCGGGGTCAGGGTTGGTCAACTGGGCTTCCGGGCTTGCTGTCGCGGCCGCGGCAGCCGACGTCTTCCCGGCCGCGGAGTGCGAGTTGGGCAGCGGGCGATAGTCCGCGAGAATGTCGAAGTTCACATCGTTGGCACCTGCGGGCAGTGCGCCGGGGGCAGTGCTGACCGAGACCTGCCGGGCATTGCCGCCGCCATTCTGGTTGGCAAGGGCTTCCGTAACCAGCCGGGGGGCCACGAAGTGGCGAGAGTGCTCAAGATTATGGATCACGTCGACCGCGCGGTCGCGACCTCCGGTCACCCGCATCCGGATCACCACGTGTCCGTCAGGGGAAACGACCGGGTCGATCGCCTGCACCTGCACCCCTGCGGGCAGCACGCTTTCCAGGTCGATCATGGTGGCAGTCCACGAAAAAGCCTTGCGGCGGAACAGGTCGTTCAGAAAGGCGGAAGCATTCAGCACGTTGGCATTGGGACCCTGCAGCGCCAGCGCCTGAGCAGCAGTCTGCTGCCGGCGCAGCAGCGCGATGTTGCTCTCGAGCTGGTTGACCCGGGCCTCGGCCAGCCGCGCCTTGGTCTCCTCGGTGTGCACCACCAGCAGCATGGGCAGGGCAAGCACCGCCAGGCCGACGGCAAGCACCCGCAGCCGCGCGTAGACCGGGCGAAGCTCGATGTAGGGCCGTGTCGCGAGATTGAGGTTGATATTCATGCGTTGAGAAGGGCTCCGGTCACAGGGGCAAGCATGGAGCGCGGCACGGTCCTGGAAGGCAGTTCAGGCGTCGGCCCGAGCTCGCGCACCGCGATGGTCGGCTCACCCAGCATGGCATGGAACGCTTCGGCAGTGCCGGGCCCGATGTAAAACAGCTCCGAGGCGGCGGTAGCCAGGGTGTCTTCAAAGTAGGCTAGGGCGACCGAGACGCCGCGCCGGATGTCCTCGGCCTCTTCGCGCTCGCGGATCTCGGGGCTGCGCGGCAGGCGCAGCGGCGCGCCGGGCTGCTCGTCCGGGTTTTCCAGGCTGTCCAGTCCGCTGAAGTCGAGCGCGCGATGCAGCAGCAGTTCCTGCCCACGCAGGATGGTCGTGGTCAGCGTCGTGCCATTGTGGTTGACCAGCAGCGCGGGCTCTGCGCCCAGCAGCGGCGTCGCGGCGAGAGTGCTGGGCAGCACCACCCCCGGGATAAAGCCTGCCTCGCGCACCACGCTTTCGTACTCCAGCAGCACGTCGCGCGGGATCACCACGACCAGGACCCGAACTCCCTCGGCGCTTGTGCCCATCACCTGCCAGGTGACGGCGGCATCGTCCGATTCAAAAGGGACCAGCTTGCGCAGGCGGAAGCGCAGGATGGCAAGCGCTTCCGCGCGCTTGGACGGCAGGGCGTCGAAGTCGAGCAGCAGCACGCGCACCGTGGCATCCGGCACGATCAGCGTGAGGGCGCGATTCGCCGGGAGGCTGCGACCGCCGGGTAGCGGCCTGCCCCGCTCCGCAACAGAGGTGATGGCGGAGCGCAGCGCAGCGACCACCGCCGGGCGATCCAGCACGTTGGGTGACTTCCAGCCCGGCTGGAGGGCCGTGGCGGCCAACGGCGCGAACTGCGTGGCCAGTCCACTCGACGAGTCCTGGCGCGCGGCAAGCACGCCATACGGCGAGATCTCGCAGGCCATGGCCGGGCGCAGCGAGATGCCGGGGAACAGCAGCGGCAGCTTCTCAAGCATGGGCTAGGCTCCACCTTGAACGAGCAGGCGCGGGTTGTGAGGCGTTTGAAGACTGCACTAGCGTCCGGCCTCGATAAATGTCACCTTGTTGATTTCCTTCAATGTGGTCAGGCCGCGCCGCACGCGGTCCAGCGCCGACTCCCGCAGGAACTGCATACCCTCTGCCTGGGCCAGCTTGCGCACCTCGGAGGCGGGCTTCTTCTCGAGAATCATCTCGCGGATCGGGTCGGTGAGGTCAAGCAGTTCGTGGATCGCAGTTCGCCCGCGGTAGCCGGTGCCCCCGCACTCCACGCAGCCTCGCCCTTCCTTGAAGGGGAACCCGCGCCACTCGTTCGGGTCGAGCCCCGAGAGGTCGAGCTCCGCGTCGGTGTAAGTGGTGGTGTACACGCAGTGTTCGCAGATCATGCGCACCAGCCGCTGCGCCAGGATGCAGTTGAGCG
The DNA here is from genome assembly GCF_003858395.1 of Acidipila sp. EB88. GTDB lineage: Bacteria > Acidobacteriota > Terriglobia > Terriglobales > Acidobacteriaceae > EB88. The sequence goes on from NZ_QWEV01000005.1 coordinate 2,844,660, forward strand.
CGGAGACGAAGTTGTAGGCCTCGACGCCCATGTTGAGGAAGCGGCCCAGCACGTCGACGACGTTGTTGGCGTGCACGGTGGTGAAGACGAGGTGACCAGTCAGCGCGGAGTTGATCGCGATCTGCGCGGTCTCCTGGTCACGGATCTCGCCGACCAGGATCTTGTCGGGATCGTGGCGCAGGATGGAGCGGAGACCGCGCGCGAAGGTGAGTCCCTTTTTCTCGTTGACTGGGATCTGCGTGATGCCGCGGATCTGGTACTCGACCGGGTCCTCGATGGTGATGATCTTGTCTTCGTCGGACTTGATCTCGTTGAGCGCGGCATACAGTGTCGTGGTCTTGCCGGAACCCGTCGGACCGGTGACCAGCACCATGCCGTACGGCTCCCGAATGTACCGGCGGAAGCGGCGGAGATCGTCTTCGCCGAAGCCGACCACGTCCAGCGTGAGCGACTTGAACTTCTCCGACATCGACTCCTTGTCGAGCACACGAAGCACGGCATTTTCGCCGTGCACAGTCGGCATGATGGAGACGCGGAAGTCGATGAGGCGGCCCTTGTAGCGGACACGGAAACGGCCATCCTGCGGAACGCGGCGCTCGGCGATGTCGAGCTCGCTCATGACCTTGATACGCGACAGGATGGTCTGGTGGTGCTCGCGGGCAATCGGCGCCATGGCGGGGTGCAGCACGCCATCGATGCGGTACTTCACGATCAACTGGTCGTCGTAGGTCTCGATGTGGACGTCGGAGGCGCGGCGCTCGAGCGCGGTGAAGATGGTGGTGTCGACCAGCCGGATGATCGGGCTGATGTCTTCTTCCGAGGTCAGCTTCTCGATTGTGATGGACTCGTCGTCCTGGTCGTTGATCGCGACCACGTCGAAGGTGAGGCCCTCAGTGGCTTCGTCAAGCACGCGCTGCGACTGCTCGGTCTTCTTGAGCAGGTCGTTGATCTGCGAGAGCGTGGCCACGCGGGTGAGCAGGCGCTGGCCCAGCAGGCTCGAGATTTCGTCGAGCACCATCAGCCGGCTCGGGTCCGAAACCGCGATCACCAGGCGATCTTCGAGCTGCTCGATCGGCACGAAGTTGTAGCGGAACATCATGTCGACGGGCACGGATCGGAACAGGTCGTGCTGGATGCGGAAGTTCTTCAGATCCACAAACTCGCAGCGGTAGCGTCGCGCAAGCATCTGCGCGTGCGCTGTCTCGTCGAGCTCGATGGGCGGCACGGGAAGGATGGGAACGGTGAGGATGGGGGCTTCAGCCATAACGGATTTCCGGGGACCTGGGCTACTTTAGCTCGCCACACGTACGAGGAGCGAGGCTAGTGTTGCTGCTGGAAGTTACTGGCGTTCCCGAGCGAGAAGATCGGCAGGTAAAGCGCGATGAGGATGATGACGACGACGATGCCCATGACGATCAGGATGGCGGGTTCGATCAGGGCGAGCGAGGCGGTGAGGGCGGTCTGCACGTCCTCTTCAAAGAACTCGGCGACGGAGTTGAGCATCTGGGGCAGTGCGCCGGTGGACTCACCGACCTCGATCATTTCGGTCGAAAGAGCGGGGAAGACGCCGGTCTTGTTGAGGCTGGTCGAAAGTCCCTTGCCCTCGCGGACGCTGGTGACCGACTGGAACACCGACCTCGAGATGCGCGACGACGAGATCGACCGGGCGGCTGTTTCAAGCGACGGCACGAGTGGCAGGCCGCCGGTGAGCAGGGTCGAGAGCGTACGGGCAAACAGCGCCACCTGATATTTGAGCCAGATCGACCCAAACACCGGGAGCTTGATGCGGATCAGGTCGATCGTATCCGCGCCCTTGGGGCTCTTGCTCCAGCGGAACAGCCCGTAACCGACCAGCACGAGCACCGGCAGCACGTAGAAAAAGTAATGCTGGGCAGCCTTGCCGAAGGCCAGCAGGCCGAGGGTGAGCGCGGGCAGCTTGGTGCCGACCTGGTCGTAAAGCGTGGCGAACTGCGGCACCACGAAGGTGATCAGGAAGACGAACAGGCCGAAAACCAGGGAGATCAAGAGGGCCGGGTAGATCAGCGAGGCCTGCAGCTTTTTGCGGAAGGTCAGCGAGATGCGCTGGAAGGACAGGTAGCGGCCCAGCACCTCTTCGAGGTTGCCGGAGCGCTCGCCAGCCAGCAGCGTCACCGTATAGATAAGGGGGAAGCCGCCCTGCGCCTCAAATGCGGCCGAGATGGACTCGCCCTGCTTGACGCGCTCGGCGACATTCTGGAGCTGCGCAGCGAAGGCCGGGTTTTTCTGGCTCTTGGCCAGCATGTCGAGCGAGCCGAGGATGGGAAGGCCGGCACGCACCAGCGTCAGGAACTGCTGGTTGAAGACCAGGAAGGTTTCGAGCTTGGCTTTCTTCTGCCGGCCGGCAAAGCCGCGCGGCTTCACCGACAGCACGTGGTAGCCGGCCTGGGTGTAGCGCAGGCGCAGCTCATCCGCAGACGCGGCAGCCTGTACCTGCTCCTGCGTCCGTCCCCGCTCGTCCGTGAGTTTGACCAGAAACTCAGCCATGCCGCGTGTGCCGCACCTTGCAAGGCTGCGGGTCGATCTCCTGTCCGTTTTTCGCTAGGGTAACAGGTCCATCCGGAGGCCCCGCCTCTCCTCGCGTGAAGGCCCTGTCTCACCTATAGACGTTGCGCAATCGATTCGGTGGGCAGAAGGTGCAGGTCGGATTACCGAGGTATCAACGGGGCCGCTGGCCGGATGGGTTTGCGTGGAGGAGGTGCTCGACGGCCTCCGTGTTGAGTTTGCCGATGCGGCCGTGCGGGCCGACGGCCCAGGGGAGGCTGAGGGCGTTCCATTCGCTGCCTTTGGGTGCGTCGGTGGGGGCGCTTTCCAGGGGGACCCAGGTCCGTCCATAGTCCGCCGAGGCGTCGGAACCGTTGGGACCGACGGTGATCAGCGTCGCGCTGTCGGGCAGGAAGCCGACGGCTGAGCGGTAGCCACCGGGCGGTACGGCGGCGGCCGTCCATCGCCGGCTGCGCGCGCTCCAGAAAGCCACGGTGCCGGAGCGCTCCGCTGGCTTCTGGTAGTCGCCGCCGACGGCCACGGCAAACCTGGCGATGCCGCCGACCGGCTGCACAGCCAGCGAAAAAGCGCCCGCGGCACTGGTACCCGAGGCAAGCGGGAGCGCTTCGCGGGAGACAGTCCACTGCGTTGCGCAGCGTTCCATCTGCAGCGCTCCGGCGGTGGCCGGGCACGCATCGTGTGCCCGGTAGAGGAACGGGCCCGCTGTGCCGCCGGTGACGAACCAGAATGTGGCCGGGTGGGCGCCCGGCGTGACGGACACCAGCGAGGAGTTGCTGGCGGCAAAGGCGCCCTGGGTCGCGGGGTCGGCGGCCAGGCCGGGCTGCGAGGCGGAGGTGACGCGGGTCCAGTGGCTGCCGCCGTCCCCAGTGCGGAGCAGGGTGAACGCGCCGTGGACCGGATCCCCCAGCAACGTGCCGTGCGCGGGGTCGGTGAATTGGATGGCGTCGAAGAAGCCTTCTTTATCGGGGTTGGTGTAGAGCAGGGTCCAGTGGGCGCAGCCGTCGGTGGTCCGGTACAGGCGGGACAGCGCGCCGGGGCCGGAGGACATCACGATGGCAGTCTCGTCGTCAAAGGCCCAGATGCCGCGAAAATCGAGCTTCTCGGCGTCCGGAGGGGTGGCGCACTGCTGCCACTCGAAGCCCGAGTCCTGCGAGCGCAGCACGGTGCCGCTTGAGCCGGAGGCCCAGACGATGCCGTTGCCCACGGCGTGGATCCCGCGAAGATCGGCGGTGGTCTCGCTGGGTTCAAGCTGCCAGATGGGGGCCTGCGCGGCGAGCAGGGAGGGCGAAGCGAGCAGGAACGCGGCAAGCAGGAGGCGCATGGGCACAGCATACCGCGATGGGTCGAGGGCGCCGCGGGGGCTTGCCGGTGTGTGTGCGCAGGGGTTGCGTTTCGGGTCAAAACAGGGTGTTTTTGCGTGCACTTTGGCCGCCTGCGAAAAGCCAAATTTATAAATATGCAGTTTTTCTGGAGATGATGCATAGATATGCAGAAAAGAACGCGCCAGTTGCGAAACACAATTTCGGAGCGTGCATATGTATGCATGTCGCAGCATTCCGGCCTGGGCTGGTATGATGCCCGGCGCGGGCGCGCACGGAGGGGTGCAATTGCTGCCGTCGCACCATGTTTCTGCGGGCGTGGCCACTTTGTGGCGGGTGATCGGGGAGTGGAGCGCCCGGCGGGCCGGGTGTTCCCTGGTGCGCAGGGCTCGCACTGTTCCCGAAAGGGAACGGCGGCTGACTGCGGCTTGGTGGGAGGAAGTTAGAAGAGATAGCGCCAGGTGATTGTCTGATCCGCAGGTCCACTTAGCGCCTGGCGGGGAGAATGGAGCGGCCGGGCTGGACCGTCGGCCTGGACCGCCAGACTGGGCGCAGCGGATCAGATCGGGGGCATGCCGTCGACGATGTGCGTGCCCGGCAGCGGCACAAAGGTGAAGGCGCCGGCTGGTGTGACTGGGTTGGGCTGCTCGCCGGAGAACTCGAAGCGGTTGCGGGCCCCATCGAGGTCTTCAACGACCAGAGCGTGGATGGTGCCGGTGGCGTCGGCGATGACCTGGAGGCTGGCGACGCGTTTTTCGAGACCCTTCGGGACGCCGCGCAGCGTGCTGTCGCCGCCGGGGCCCGGGGTGAGGGTGAGGCCGTTGAGCTGTTTCGCGAGCGCAGAGTGGCCGAGCAGCAGGGCCAGCGGAGAGCGCAGGTCATCGCCCGAGGCGACCAGCGTCCTGGCGGGCACGCGCTGCACCTCGCTCTGTCCAGGCGTGTAGAAGTAACCGTTGCTGCCGTCGAGCACGAAGAGCTTGCCCGCGGGTTCGGTGTAGGTCCAGCGCATCCTGCCGGCGTGGGTGCGGCCGCCCTTGCTGAGCAGGAGGGTGCCGCGCTCAACGCGATGGAGCCCCATACCGTCGTAGCTCTGGGTAAACTGCACAGCCAGCGCACGGAGCGTGTTGTAGTGTGCGTCCACGCTGGCCGCAAACGATGCGGCGTCGGGAGTGGGGGTGCTGGCGGGGCATGCCTGGGGTGTGAGCAGGAGTGCAGGGGCGAGCAGCAGGGCGCGAACGGTGCGGAAGGGCTTCATGGGTTGTCACCTGGGATGCTTGGGGCGCGGCAGGGATGCGGTGGTCTGGTTTCGGTCTGAGCCAGGAAGGGTAGTGGGTTCCACGTCTCAGGGGCGAGACATGGGTCACCCGGATAGTCTCCGAGGGCCGCTCCGACGCCGCGCTTCTCCATGGTGCGCGGGGTGAATGAGAAAGCCCCACGTCCCGGTTGGAGGCGTGAGGCTTTTGTGGTTCTGGGTTAGGCCGGGTTTACTGCAGGTTCTGGGTGCAGTTGGTGCCGCCGGCCGGGTCGGCCTTGATCTCGCCCTGCTGGTCGATACAGAAGCCGCGATGGCCGGTCTTGCCGACGGCCTGGGGAACGGCGACGGCTTCGTAGCCGGTGTACTGGTCCTGGTTGTTCACCGTGACCTTGGTCGGGTTGATGATCGAGAAGGTGTAGCCGCTCTTCTGGCCGGAGGTGAGGTCGGCCTGCAGGACCTGCGCCTGGGTGGGCGAGGGCGCGCCCGCGCTGGAGGAGCCGCCGAGCGCGACGAGGTTGGCGGCGAAGCCATTGGCGGGATAGTTCGTCTGGTACTGAATCTGCGCCTGGTAGATGGCGCGCAGGGACTGGATGGCCGAGGTCTCGTTCGCCTGCATCTTCATGCCGGAGAAGTTGGGGATGGCGATCAGCATGAGGATGAGCATGATCGAGATGACGATCAGCAGTTCCATGAGGGTGAAGCCGGCTTCGTGGCGTCGACTCGCCCGGATGCGACGTGCAGACGATAGAGCAGAAAAGAACTTCATGTGCATGCGACTCCGCGGGCGCTTGTTTGGGAAGCAGCCCCGTTGAACATTGTGCTTGAAGGAATGCTACCTTGCGCGCCCGGGAATGTCAGCGGGGGACCCCACCCGGCGGCCCGGTGCGGATCCCCTAAAGGTAACGGCCATGTGGAACTTCCGTGACCATGCCGTGTCTGCGCTCAAACGGACGGCGAGCGCGCCGGGGTTTTACGTTTAGTCTTCACTACGGACCGGTGCGTGATGGTTGAAGGAGTCAAGCATGGATCAGGGTCCAACTGCCGGGAGGGGGACGCACAGGGCGTCGCTTCTGCACGAAATCATCTCGGCCTTGTCGTTTGCGCTGGACCTAACAGAAGGCGCGGTGCCCGGGCACGCGATCCGGAGCTGCATCCTGGCGCGGCGCATTGCCGAAGCCATGCAGCTACATGCGGCGCTGCTGGGCGACCTGTATTTCGCGGTGTTGCTGAAGGATGTGGGCTGCTCAAGCAATGCGGCGCGGATGTGCCAGATCATCGGAGGGGACGACCGCGCGGTCAAGGCGGGCGCGAAGCTGGCGAACTGGCGGCAGCCGCTGAAGCCGGACCTGGCGGCGGTGCAGATGCTGTGGCGGCACGTGCTGCCGGATGCAGGACCGTTCCGCAGGACCAGCCGCATTCTGCGTATGGCGGCGGACCAACACAAGAACAACCGTGAACTGATCCGGCTGCGCTGCGACCGGGGCGCCAGCATTGTGCGCAAGATCGGCATGCCCGAGCGGATCGCCCGGGCGGTGCGCTGCCTGGACGAGCACTGGGACGGCGGTGGCTACCCGGACGGGCTCAAGGGTGAGGCGATCCCGCTGGTGGCACGGCTGATGGGCGTAGCGCAGCATCTGGACGCGTTCTGCATGTGCCGCGGACCGCAGGCAGCGATCGACGTGATGGTGGCACGCTCCGGCAACTGGTTTGACCCGACGATCGTGAAGGTGGCGCTGAGCCTGCACAATGCGCGGACTCTGTGGGGCCAGTGCATGCCGAGCGACGACCTGGACGAGGCGCATCGGGTGGTGCTGGACCTGGAACCGGACAACCAGGTGCCTTTGCAGGCGCGCGAGGTGGACGTGATCTGCGAGGCGTTTGCCGAGGTGGTGGATGCGAAGTCGCCGTTTACCTTTTACCACTCGCAGGGAGTGGCCGACGTGGCGACCGTGATGGCCCGGATGATGCGTCTGCCGGAGCCGAGGATCGAGATGCTGCGGCGAGCGGCGTTGCTGCATGACATTGGCAAGCTGTGCGTGCCGAACTCGATCCTGGATAAGCCCGGGCGGCTGTCTGCGGAAGAGTTCGAGGTGGTCAAGGCGCATCCGCAGATGGGCCGAGACATTTTGAGCCGCGTAGGAATGTTTGGGTGCATGGCGACGATTGCCGGGGAGCACCATGAGCGGCTGGACGGCTCGGGGTACCCGTTCGGGCTGAGCGCAAGCGAGTTGTCGCTGGATTCGCGCCTGGTAGCGGTTGCGGATGTATACGGAGCACTGGCGGAACACCGGCCATACCGCGCAGCGATGGAGCCGCGCGAGATCGCGATGATCATGGAGCGGGATGTGCCAGGGCGGCTGGACGGGGAGTGCTACGAGGCGTTGCGGGCGGTGCTGCTGCAGGCCGGGCGTGGCCCAAGCCTGGGCTCGCAGATGGGCTTGAGCCTGACGGCGAGCATGACGGAGGATTCGGCGGTGGGCATGATGGCGGGAGACCGTGCAGCGCGCGAAAGTGTGCGCGGGGCGGGCATGCCGATGCGGCCGCAGAGCAGGTAACTCTGGCGCAGTGACGCCCCGGCCTCCGGCGGCTGGTTAATGGCGGGACGCGACCCTGCTGCTCATCGCGGACGACACTGAGCCGCGTGTGGGGATGGCTCCCGGATCGCGGCTCAGCTTTTAGGTAGGTGTGAGGACTGTCGCTAACAGGCGAGGTGTTCGCGTTCGACCTTGAGGCCGGCCAGCGGGCCGAGCATGGTGAGGGCGAAGCGCTCGGTGTGGAAGAGCTTCTGGGCCATTGCCTGCATGCTCTCGACCTTGACGGATTCCACGCGGTCGAGAATCTCCTGCGGGCCGGAGAAGTGGTCGAAGTACATCTGCTGACGGGCGAGGTTGGACATGCGGGAGCCGGAGCTTTCGAGCGAAAGCAGGAGGTTGCCCTTGAGCTGGTCCTTGGCGCGGCGGAGCTCGTCGGCCTCGACGGGGTGCTCCTTGATGCGACGCAGCTCGTGCATCACCAGCTCGATGAGGCGCAAGGCCTTGTCGGCAGAGGTGCCGGCAAAGACGCAGAGCGAGCCGGTGTCGCGGTAGGGGCTGAGGTCGGAGTAGATGGAGTAGGCGAGGCCATGCTCTTCGCGCACCGTCTGGAAGAGGCGTGAGCTCATGCCGCCGCCGAGGATGGTGTTGAGCAGCAGGGTGTCGTAGCGAGACTCGTCGGCCAGCGGCGGGGCGGGCACGCCGAGGCAGAGCTGGACCTGCTCGAGAGACTTCTTATTGCGCAGGATGATCTTGGCGGCGGTCTTGGGCGGGGCTTCGACCTGCAGGGATTTGCCGGCCGGCAGGGCGGCAAAGCGATCGGTCACCATGGCGACGAACCGGTCGTGATCGATGTGGCCGGCAGCGGAGAACACGATGTTGCCGCCGTGGAACCGGTCGTTGTAGAAGTCGAGCAGGGTGGAGCGCTCAAACGAGCTGACGGTCTTTTCGGTGCCGAGGATGGGCTTGCCGAGACCGTGACCCTGCCAGAAGCTTTGCGTAAAGATCTCGTGGACGAGGTAGTCGGGATTGTCCTCGTCCATCTTGATCTCTTCGAGGATGACACCACGTTCGCGGCGCACTTCTTCTTCGGCGAAGGTCGGGTTCATGACGAGATCGGAAAGGATGTCGAGCGCGCGCGGGGTGTGCTCGTCAAGGACCTTCATGTTGAAGCAGACGGTTTCCTTGCCGGTGAATGCGTCGAGATTGCCCCCGATGGCATCGACTTCGCGGGCGATCTGCAGGGCGTTGCGATGCTTTGTGCCCTTGAAGACCATGTGCTCGGTAAAGTGCGAGATGCCGTTGTGTTCGGGCGCTTCGTGGCGCGAGCCGGCGGAGATCCAGGCGCCCATGGCGACGGAGCGCAGGTGAGGCATCTGTTCCGTGAGGATGACCATGCCGTTGGGCAGGGTGGTGCGGCGGATATCGCGCTCAGGCGCGATGGAGATGGCTTGCGTGTTTTCTGTCATGCGCTCCTAGGTTCGCTTCCGGATCGGTTCAGGGGCCGGTTCCGAGGGGGATCTTGCGCTATCCTGAGAGATACCGAAGATGCAGCCCACACTCCAGAACGGGGCCTTCCCCATTGTAGACGCCGCGCCCCAGAGCGCCGCTCGTGCCGTGCCTGCGGCGGAACGGAAGCCACTGTTTGGCATGGAGGCCGCGGCGCTGGCCGAGGTGGCAGCGGAGTTTGGCGGCGCGCGTTACCGGGCGCAGCAGCTTGAGCACGCGCTGTATCGGCAGTGGGTCGGCTCGTTGGACGAGATTGCAACGCTGCCGCTGCGGTTCCGCGAGCAGCTTGCCGAGGCTGGCTATTCGGTTGGATTGCCGGAGATCAAGGAGACGTACCGGTCTGTAGATGGGACCGAGCGGTACCTGATCGCGGGGCTGGACGGGCAGACGGTGGAAACCGTGTGGATGCCGGGCGGCGATGGGGCCGAGACGACGATTGAAGGCGCGGAAGGTACGAGCGACGCTGGAGATACAGGGCCGGCGGACACGCGCGTGGCCGGTGCGCGCGGGAGCGATACACGCGGGGCTGACTCGCGAGGGACAAGTGCGCCGCAGCGAAGGGCGACGATCTGCGTGTCGTCGCAGATTGGCTGCGCGGTGAACTGCCAGTTTTGTCTCACGGCCAAGATGGGCATTGTGCGCAACCTCTCGGCAGGCGAGATCGCCGGGCAGGTGGTGGCGGTGCTGAAGCGGCAGGGTGTGCACCTGGGGCGTGACCGCATCAACCTGGTGTTCATGGGGATGGGCGAGCCGTTCCTGAACTACGACGCGTGGATCGCGGCGTTCCGGCTGCTGACCGGGCCGGTGCAGCTGCAGCCTTCGCGAATGACGGTCTCGACCTCGGGCATCGTGCCGGGGATCGTGCGCTTTGCGCAGGAGCCGGTGCGGCCGAGGCTGGCGATCTCCCTGAATGCTTCAAACGACACGGTGCGCGAAGCGGTGATGCCGATCACGCGCAAGTGGAACACCGAGGCTGTGATCGACGCGGTGCGCGCGGTGCCGCTGGGGCCGCGGGAGAAGATCACGTTTGAATACGTGCTGCTGGGCGGAGTGAACGACCAGCTTCAGCACGCCGATGAGGTAATCGCGCTGGTGCGTGGTGCGGGCTTTCCGGCGTACGTGAACCTGATCGTGTGGAACCCGGGACCCGATGTGCCGTATGCGCAGCCTGAGCAGACCGCGGTGGATGCATTCCAGAAGCGGTTGATCGCGCGTGGCGTGACGGCGTACATTCGCCGGCCCAGAGGCCGCGACATCTACGCGGCGTGTGGACAGTTGAAGCGCACAACGACTTAGCTGCGACCTGTGAGCCGCCGGCGCCGTCTCCTTCGTGCGCCCCGGTCTACCTGCAGGTCTGTGCGGCACCTAACGAAGCGGCCACTTGCCCGATCTATTTACCAGCCTGTTACGAGCCATTTTTGATTGCGCAAACATGGGGACAATTGCTTCGAGATTGCTCCCTCAGCGCCAACTCACCCGCATCACACCCCCGTAGACACCAGGTCGATACGAATCCAGTCGAAATATCGTCTGCGAGGGTCGACCTCAAGCATTTGAGCTGCCGCGCGCTGGGCAGCTTCTCCGAAACTGCTCCAGACACAGAAAAGAGAATCCATGTTCCTGCGCTCAGAAAAGCTGCTCATTCCGCTCAAGAAGCCGACCAATCCAGACCCGAACGGCGCCGCTGCTATCCAGGAACTGTTGGGCGGCAAGTTCGGCGAGATGTCGACGCTGAACAACTACCTGCACCAGTCGTTCGGCTTTAAGGAAAAGAAGAAGCTCAAGCCTTTTTATGACCTGGTAGCGAGCATCACGGCGGAAGAGCTTGGCCACGTTGAGTTGGTGACGACGGCGATCAACCTGATGCTGGAAGGCTCGGTGCCGGAAGGCGAGCCGGTAGACGCGCCGCTGAAGGCCGCGGCCGATCTGCGCAATACGCACCACACGATCGTGGGCGGCGGCGGACACCAGGTGATGGACTCGATGGGCCATTTCTGGAGCGGCGAGCACGTGTTCTCGAGCGGCAATCTCGTGGCCGACCTGCTGCACAACTTCTTTCTCGAGACCGGCGCGCGCATGCACAAGCATCGCTGCTACCAGATGACAACCAATCAGGCGGCGCGTGACGTGATCGGCTACCTGATGGTGCGCGGTGGCGTGCACCAGGCGGCGTATGCGCTGGCTCTGCGCAAGGCGACGGGTGTGGAAGTGACGAAGATGTTGCCGACACCGAACCTGGATGACGCGAAGATCCCGGAAGCGCGTAAATGGATGGAGATCGGCAGCCACCGCAAGCTGTACACGTGGTCGGAAGAAGACTATGCGGACGTTTCGGGTGTGTGGTCGGGACCCGCAGACTGGGCGGATGGCGAAGAGCTTGAAGTGATCAAGGGGACTCCGGACTACGCGGCGGAAGGCCCGGTGATCTCGGGATCGGCCTCGTTGTTCTCGCCGGATTACGCGCCGGAGGAGCTGTACGAGATTGCGGCGCAGTTGATGAAGAAGGGTGGCATTTCGCCCCTGCAGCCTGGGGACGGATTGCACTCGCGGTTCCAGGGCAGCACGCCGGACAGCCCCGGCGCCTCAGCGCAGGAAGGCCGCAAAACGACTTAGTTCTCGGTAAGTCGTTGTGAGGTTTGCTCCAGACGGATAACGTGGTGCAGAAGCGGGTGATTCGATCAGTCTTAACGGACTGATCGGATCACCCGCTTTCTGTTTTGCAGGAGTGCTGCCGGGTGCAAGAGGCGGTGGTCGCTGTGCATGCCTCCTGGCGGATCTGCGCATGGTTCACCTCGCTCCGGCGTCAAGCTCCGCCAGCAGGGCACGGGTCTCAGCGACGACGCGGTCCTGGAAGGCGCGGTCGCGTACGAACGTAGAACCCTGCATCGGGTTGCCGTCCTGATCGTAGTAGCACGCCGTCGTCGCGGAGGCATCGGTCAGGATCCTGGTGAAGACGCGAGCGGCTCGCCCGGGGGTGCTGAGCACTTTTACGAAGGGCATCAAGAGTGGGACCAGCACCGACGCAAGGATCCTGCGGGACGCGCTCATGTGGGCGTGGAGGCCGGTCGCGATCATGATGCCGGGCTCGATGGCATGGATATGCAGCCGGGGGTTTTCTCGCGCAAGCGCCATGGCCGTGACGATGTTGCACTGCTTCGAGGTGGCATACGCATCCATCCCGGGTTTGCTGGAACCGCCGGGTACCCACTCGCCGCGCAGGCTGGCGGCAGCCGAGAGATAGCGGCTCCCGCGGAAGCCGGCACGCACGGCAGGCTTGCGCTCGGGGTCTTCCGTGGCGGAGCCGACAAAGAGTACACACGCACCGTCGTCGAGGTGCGGCAGCAAGGCCTGCGTGAACGCGAAGGGCCCGAGATGATTGGTCACAAAGGTGTTGTCCCAACCGTCGGCAGTGGCGGCGTTGTGCGGGTTCTGGATGCCGGCGTTGTTGAGCAGGCCTATGAGCCGGAGATCGAGGGCAACGATCGCGTCAGCGGCGCGTCGCACGCTGCCGAGGTCGGACATGTCGCAGAGGATGGGCACTGCCTTGCCTCCCAGGCGCTCCACTGCTCCTGCCGTTTCGGCAAGCTTGTCGCGGTTGCGGCCGACCAGGACCAGGGTGCCGGCGGTGGCCAGGGAGAGAGCGGTCGCGCGGCCAGCGCCGGAGGTGGGGCCGGTGAGAATGTAGGCTTTGTTTTCCATATTGCTTTGCATTGAGGCCTCGTGTGTTCTTGTTTTTAGTGACTGGCTAGACAGTTATGGAAGCGTTCAAAAAAATCAGGACAGCATGCGCCACGCGGCATCGAAGCCGTCTTTGCAGTGCCTGCGGGCGTGCTTCGGGTCCTGCGTCATAAAGACCATGGTCGCGTCCGCCGCAGCGTTGAGCAGCATTGCAACGAAGCCGGCCGGCACCTTGCTCATGGGGCCCGCTGCGCGACAGTGTTCGATCAACGCGCCAAGCGGACGCATAGCCCTGTGCGCGGCAGCACGGGTCTCGGGCGTGATCGCGTCGGAGACGTCGAGCTGGGTCAGAGCTTTGCGCTTTTCAGGAAAGGCGACCGCCCAGTGCATCCAGTTGTGCCAGATCTGGAAGAAGTGTTCGCGGGAGAAGTCGCTTTGCTCTACGTTGGCGGTGGCGGCGGCGGCCATTTCCTGCTTGAGCTCGAGGTAAAGCTGGTTGAAGAGCGCCGCCTTGGTGGGGAAGTACGTAAACAGCGAGCCGTTGGGGATGCCGGCTTGCCGGGCAATGCCCATGGTGGGCGCGCCGAGCCCCTGGGCCACGATCAGGTGGGTTGCGGCGGCGAGGATGGCGCTGCGCTTGTCGTCGCTCCTGGCCCTGGGCATAGCAGGATCGTAGTAGATAACCGTCTAGTCAGTCAACATCAGGGGGGGCGTGCAGGGAAAGAACGAGCGGGTTGCGGACCGCCTCGGGATTATTGCGTTTGCACGGAGCCGCGATGGGCGGCGGCGCGGTCAGCGAGGGCGAGGCGCAGCGCAGTGCGGGCAACCAGGTCGGCGTCGTGGCGGAGCACGTCGCCCTCAGCGGCGAAAGCACCGGTGATGCAGCGGATGCCCATGGCCTCGATGCGTTCGATGTCCGCGTGGATCACGTCGGCGCCCTCGGCCACGTAGCGCTCGCGGATGGCGGGCGAGACGGGGGCGATGTTGACCAGAGCGTAGTCGATAAACGGGGCCTTGACGTGCTCGTACATGCGCTCGATGTGCTGCGAGGCGGAGAGATAGAGGCTTTCGTTGCCCTGCGTCATGAGGTTGCAGACATACACGCGAGTGGCGTGCGCGGTGGCCAGCGCCTCGGGGATGCCGGCGACCAGCAGGTTGGTGATGACGCTGGTGAAGAGCGAGCCGGGGCCGAGGGTGATGAGGTCGGCAGCGGCAATGGCTTCCAGGGTCTCCGGCAGCGGCGCTGCGTGCGCGGGCTCCAGCATGAGCTCGACGATGCGTGACTTGGAGCTGGTGATCAGGGTTTCGCCGCGGATGATCTCGCCGGTGTTCATGCGGGCAGCGAGATTGACGTTGACGTTGGTGGCCGGGTAGATGCGGCCGCGGGTGGCAAGTACCTCGGCGGCGAGCTTGATGGCCTGGGCGAAGTCGCCGGTGATTTCGAGCAGGGCGGCGACGAAGAGGTTGCCGAAGGCGTGACCCTCGAGCTCGCCACCGGAGCGGAAGCGATGCCGGAAGAGGCGGGAGAGCAGCTGCTCATCCTCGGAGAGGGCGACCATGCAGTTGCGCAGGTCGCCGGGCGGGAGCATTTTGAAGTCCTTGCGGAGGCGGCCGGAGGAGCCTCCATCATCGGTGACGGTGACTACGGCGGCGAGGTCCGAGATCAGGCAGGTCGCCGGGTCGCAGTCGCCATGGCCGGCGGCGCCCGTGGTGGCCGAGGCCGCAAAGTGCTTGAAGCCGCGGAGCAGGGTGGACAGCCCGGTGCCGCCACCCATGGCGACGACACGCAGCAATGCAGGCGCGTGGTGGGACGGAAGCGACGTCGCGGACTCGGGAAGAAGAAGCTCAGCCATGGGCGATGCTTGCGAGAAACGGGTGCCGGGATAGCGGCAGATGCGGCGGCGGAAGCGAGACTACATCGCTTCCGGGTAGAGGAGCTCGGTGAAGCGGGGGTCGTCGGCCATCTGGCGGAAGTCCACGTCGGAGCGGGCCAGGATGCGGTTGTGCGGGTTGAGCTCGATGGCGCGCTGGAGGTGGTGCAGCGAGCCCTCGGCCTGGTTGGTCATGCTGTGCAGCATGGCCAGTCCGTAATGCACGTAGTCGGCTGTGTCGTCGCGTTCCAGGATGGCTTCGAACTGTTCGCGGGCTTCTTCAAAGTCGCCGTTGTTGATGCAGGCGATGGCGTAGTCGTACTGCTCGGAGGTGGATTCGAACTGAAGCTGGGTTTTCTGGCGCTCCAGCTCGCGCTCGCAGGCTTTCTGGTAGACGCGGACCCGCTCGAGGATCTCCGGGGGCAGCTGGCATCGAGCGATTCGAAGGCTTCGAGCGCTTTCTCGAAGTGGCCGGACTGCATGGACTGAAGCGCAGCGGTGTAGATGCCGAGGGCTTCCTTCTGGGCGTTGTTGGTGATGGGGCGAACTTTAGCAGCCAGCGTCTTCGGGGTAGCTTGCGATTTTGCCATGCGGGCGGCCTTGTGTCTCCTTGCAGTTCCGGATGCGACGCACAGGGGAGAGTGCCGCAATCAACAAGGTAGCCAGGGATGCACCCCTCAACACGATCCGGTTGCCTCGTTTTATACGCAGCCGCGAGCGCACAGTCAACTTTTGGGGGATGCCGTGGGTCCTGAAACAGACCTGTCAGAGCATTCCGGGGCGGCTGAAGTGGCGTGCGCCGAGCACGATTTCCGGAACCCGGTACCCGGAACCGCGCTACGTCCCGATCGGCCCCGGGGCGCGATAAACCGCTGGATTCAGGGTGGGGTCGTTGTACATCTTGAGCTGCCGGTAGTGTTTGAAGCTGCGCTCCGAGGCGAGCACGCGGCGCCATAGCCGCTGCAGGGCCGCGTCGAGGTCGGCGCGCTGCTCCAGCAGGATGCCGAGCCGCTCGCTGTTGCGTGCGGCGTGCCCGGACGGCGCTACCACACGCTCGACTTCTTCGCGGGTGTGGAAAAGCTTCAGCGCCAGGATGGAGAGGCGATCGATCATGAGACCGGGGCTTTCGGAGTGGAGCTCGGCTCCGGCATGGGGCAGGGCGTGCGGAGCCAGCAGGGCCAACAGCAGAGCGTCGCACTGCTCGGCGAGGTCGTTGCGCTGCTGGTTGACACGGTCGATGTGGCGCTTGGTGCGAGCCAGGGTGGCGTCGTCTATGCCGGGGGTGCGCGCCGCGTCTTCGATGTGCCAGAGCTCGTAGTTGGCGCGGTGCTGCGCAAGGATGGCCTGCTCGACCGGTGAGGCGGCCGGGGGCTGGGCGTGGGCGTCCTGATGCCAGAGCAGCGTGGCCTGGTCGTGAAGCGCCGGAATGGAGGGCAGAAGCGGCAGGGGCATGCGGGAGGAAAGGGACCGATGGTCAGGGCGCAATGGTTAGAATAAGGCTGGCTTGCGCCCGGAGCAAAATCGAGCTCGTTTCCATGGGCCAACATGGATCAGCATGGGGCCAGCGTGAGGCCAGCACGCCCTGGGTGGATCGGGTGCCGACGGCTGGATCGCGACTGGATTGTGGATCCGGACAGGCGTGGTGGGTTCGGCGTTGTAGAACAGGCGGGATCGCTCGGCAGCTCTCGCCGGAAATGGCGGGGTCGGCATCGCCCGTGCGGGTCGCGAACGGTTTGTGAGGAGAGAAAGTGTCCGATTCAGCAGCAGCTTCTTCCGCAGCAGCAACCACTTCCGCAGCAATCACGCCCGGCGGGTTTACCCCGTTGACCTCCCCGCATCGTCGCTACAACCCGCTTGCCCAGCAATGGGTGCTGGTGTCGCCGCAGCGCACGCAGCGGCCGTGGCAGGGGGAGGTGGGCACCGTGGCGGCGTTCGGCACGGTGCACCATGACCCAGCCTGCTACCTGTGCCCCGGCAACCCGCGGGCGGGCGGCGCGCAGACGCCGAACTATGAGCACGTGTACGTGTTTGACAACGACTATGCGGCGATCCTGCCGGAGGCGCCAGCGGCGATGCCTACGCCCTCGCCGCTGCTGCGCGGTGAGCCGGAGAGCGGACGCTGCCGGGTGCTGTGCTTTCATCCGGACCACTCACTGACACTGGCGCGCATGGAGCGCGGGGACGTGGAACGGGTCGTAGATGCGTGGGTGGGACAGGACCTGGAGCTGAGCGCTGATCCAAACATCCGGTATGTGCAGATCTTTGAAAATCGCGGCGCAATGATGGGGGCGAGCAATCCGCACCCGCATGGGCAGATCTGGGCGACGGCACATGTGCCAGATGAGCCGGCGAAGGAGGCGGTGGCGCAGGCCGAGTACTTTGCGGAGCATGGGCGCTCGCTGCTGCTGGACTACGTGGCGCTGGAAGCGGAACAGAAGGCGCGCATCGTTTGCGAGAACGACGCGTTTTTGTGCGTGGTGCCCTGGTGGGCGGTGTGGCCGTTTGAGACGCTGGTGCTGCCGCGGACCGAAGTGGCAAGCCTCCAGGCGTTTTCGCCAGCGCAAAAGGCGGGACTGGCGGACATCCTCCAGCAGATCGCAATCCGGTACGACAACCTGTTCGAGACGAGCTTTCCGTACACGATGGGCTTTCATGGAGCGCCGTGCGATGGGGCGGAGCACCCGGGGTTCCAGTGGCATGCGCATTTTTATCCGCCGCTGCTGCGCTCGGCAACGGTGAAGAAGTTCATGGTGGGCTTCGAGATGCTGGGCATGCCGCAACGGGACATCACGGCGGAGGGTGCGGCGGAGCGGTTGCGGGCTGTGTCCGGGGTGCACTTTACCAAGCACAAGAGCCAGGGCCCGGCAGCCGAGGCGCGGTAGGGCTTGTCTACGCTGTCACGCATGGGCCCGAGCGCTGCCGAGCGCCGGGCCGAGCTGCATGCGGTGCAGGGTGGGTGCTGCTTTTACTGCGTTGCGCCGGTGCGGCTGCGCAGGCCCGGGGCTGCGGCGCTGCCGGGCGACGCCACGGTGGACCACTTTGTGCCGCGGGCACTGGGTGGCGCAGACCACCATCGAAACTGGGTGCTGGCGTGCGCGGGGTGCAACCAGCGCAAGGGGCACGCACTGCCGGGGCTTGCGGAGATGCTGCGATGGAACATGCTGGCTGCGGAGTGGCCGCGCATCCGGCCGGTGGACCTGGCGTTGTTCGAGAGCCGGCGGTGCGTTGTGTGCGCGGGGTGGATTCACCCGATGCGGCTGGAAGCTTCGCTGCGGAGCGGACGTGCAACGCAGACCTGCCGGCGGGGTTGTGATGGGCTTTTGCCGGGCCAGGGTGGCTCCTGGTAATTGGCCCGGTGATCCGCCTGGGGGATCGGCCTGGTTCGAGTCGGTGTGCCTGGGCCTAGGCGCGAGGTTCGGAGTCCGGGCGCGGTCTTCAGCCCTGCATGAACGACACGAGGCGGCTCCGCGCCGACTGAGCGTGGCTGCCGCCTCTTTGCTACGGGTGTGCCTGGGCGCTTGGGTCCGTTTTAGCGGTAGCCGCCGGCGGCCTGCAGCAGGGAACCGCTGAGCCAGCCGGCATCGTCCGAGGCCAGGAGGCTGACGACGTCAGCGATGTCAGTTGGCAGGCCGGTGCGTCCGAGCGGGGTGCGCTGGATAGCGGCCTTTTCGAACTCTGAACCGATGAAGCCGCCGGCGATGGCGCCTTCGGTTTCGACCATGCCCGGGTTGACCGCGTTGACGCGGATCCTGCGAGGACCGAGCTCGCTGGCCAGCACCTTGGTGATGGTGTCGACTGCGCCCTTGGTGCCGCTGTAGACCGCCGAGGCGGCAGGGGCGAGCTCGCTGACGACCGAGCCGACGTTGATGATGCTGCCACCCTCGGCCGGGAACAGGGGCAGGGCCGCCTGCGAGGCGAAGAGCAGGCCCTTGACGTTGACGCCGAACATCCAGTCGATACTCTTTTCATCGATGGCCCGAGCGGGGCCATGGCGAAGACACCGGCGTTGTTGACCAGGATGTCGACCTTGCCGAATTTGTCCTTTGTCGCCTGGAAGAGAGCGTCGACCGCGCTTTTATCGGCTACGCTGCCGCCGACTACGAGAGCGGTGCCGCCCGATGCCTGGATCTCGCTGGCTACCTTGTCCGCGCCTGCCTTGTCGCTCGCGTAGTTCACTACGACGGAAGCGCCGTCGCTTGCGAGACGTTTTGCGATGGCCGCGCCGATACCCTTGGACGCGCCCGTGACCACTGCTACCTTGCCTGTCAACTTTGCCATACCGATGTTACCCCTTCAGATGGTGTCGATAGTTTGACGTTCATCGAAAGAGATGAGGGTGGGCGTCCATGGATTCAAGCGGTATGTGAAACGTGAGGTGCGGCCGGGTTGCTGCAGGTGGGTGCTGGTCGGCGTAGAGTGCGTGGTAGGGATGGTTAGGCGAAGCGAGCAGAGGGCGTGTGACGTGTAAGCGGTGCCGTGTTGCGATGGCGGAGTTGAAGGGGCATATCTACCACGGGAAGCGGAAGTTTCGCTGCCCGGGATGTGGGCGGGTCAAGATGAAGAAGCAGGGGAAGCGGTTCGTCAAGGGCAGGCACGAGCGCGGGTCGCACGAGGACTGAGTGCGCGCCTGGGCAGTGCAGCACCTGGGTTGGCAGGCCGTCGCGGAGGGTGGAGATGTTTGGGTGGGGCGGGGATGTGTGGTGAGCTCGCTGGGGCTCGAACCCAGGACCCATGCATTAAAAGTGCGTTCAAGTACTGCGCAAGGATGCGCAATGGTGCGCAATCCTCTCTAAGCACCGATGAAAACAAAGAAGTTGTGGGAATCTGCGTTGTTCTGAGTTGCACCGCGCTGCACCAGAAGCAGGAACCAACAGCCATCAAAACAGCCATTTAGTCCCGGCACCATCATCCTTATATGTTGCGGGCTGCCACTAGTGCATGTGTGGCCAGATCGAGTGCACGAGCTTGCCCAAGGCGTGTAGGTAAGGGACGCCTGCTCCAAGGCAGAGCGCCACTCCACCCAGGATCTCGGCGGTACTGTTCTCCCTTGGTCGTTTGTGAGCCTTCGAATCGGACATGGCTGCTCCTTGTAAGACACTCGGCGCGATGCGTCCATGGAGTGTCTGAGAGCAGCCTACAAACTATGGTGTGGTGGCGCTACATGACCATCGGCACATGCTAGTTGCATTCCACCCCAAGGTACTGTTATGGGCGGATCACCGCTTGCCACCCTGAATCAACTCAAAAGCCACCCTGCCCTCGTAGACCTCAGAAGGTCGGTACTGCCGACGCTCCCCGCACAAGGTGCAGGCGACCACTACGGCATTGTCAGGGACAGAGGCGACACCAGCCGCAATGGGTCTTTGGCATCCTTTGCAGTGGACGATGAGCAGGCTGCGACAAGGGGCACCATGGAAGGCCATGGCCAGAATATACACCTTCGCTTTATGTTCGCCTATCGGGTATTCTGCACTTCATGGCCAGCCACCCCAGCCCCGAGCCCGAAACACGGGTGCAAGATCGTTTCGTGTCCACCATCGTTATCGGAGCCTGCATCATTGCCGCCGTGCGCCTTGCTTGTGAGCCGGACATTGGCAAGTCCTCGCCCCGTCTTGCGTACGCCATTGGGGATTGCATCAGTCTGGCCAGGACGATCTTCTATCGGGTGAGTCGGGGATGAAACGGTAACACTCTAGGTTTGTTGACTTTTTGCACTAAAGTGTGCTTGCGATGTAGATAGTGCTCCACCTTCTTACACGGGGCATGTAGATTTGGCTTGCAAGCAAATCTGAACCACTTGGAGACACTAATGCCCGCCATGAACCCCTTCTCTGACAACATCCACCACACTCTGCCCATAGGCGAGCATCTTGCGGACCTTACAGGATTCTCCGAAGGCCACAACCTTGAAATATGCGACTCCAGCATCAGGGCTTACGAACGGAAGATGATGGGGCCGAATGCTGACGTTCCTTATGAGGATTCTGATATGCAGGATGCCTACATTTTGTTCGCGAGGCTCCGCACGGCGCAGATACGCGACGATAAGGAGCGCAATGCGCCGTACAGAAGGGGATAGGCATGAACCACAAGTGTTTGGAGGTGTGAACGATGTCAAATACGCAAATACTAGATGCCATTAAGCGGGCCAGACTTCAAGACAACGAGATCGTGCCTATCATGAAAACTCTTCTGCACTTCTTACAACGAGACATCAAAAATCCTTCGAAGTATGCCATTCAAACAAAGCTGAACGAGGTGAGGGCCGAAAGCTACACCACCCCAGAGGAGCAAGCTGCGATAGAAAAGGATATGACTGGCCTCTAGCCCAGAGACAAAAAAAGACCCCGCTCATCCGAAAAGGAAGGCGGGGTTTCTTAGTTATTACCGAAGCTGAACGAAACGAACTTCTCCGAGTTCAGCAAAGCCTGCACCGCGAACGGCGGCTCCCTAAGGATCACTTCGCTTGTGGCGTTCCTGTTGTCGTAGAAGTGTCCCACGAGCATCAGGATTGCCAGCACAACCGACTGCGGACAGGTGTTCACCGTCGCACCGTCGCCGTAGCTTCCTGCCACGTAGGTGACCTGCACCGACCCAGGCAGGTAGTCCTGCGTGTAGGGCCAGAACGCACCAGGAAGGGGCACTATGCGAGCGGGTTGACTCGTGGTGTCCACGTAGTAGGCAGAAGGGCTCAGGGTTTGCTGAACTCCTGCCACGTCCAGGTAGGTGATGCTCGCGACGCTCTGGCACCTTGGAATGGGCAGCCGAATAGCAAGCTCGTTGTAGTAGGCACCTGAGTAGAAGTCATCCCGTCCGCGAGTGGGCAGAGTTCCGCCGCATCGGTAGACAGGGAAGTGGTCCAGGGACAACCGCCAAGTTTGATTAAAGAAGGCGCGGTTCGTGAGCCGTTCGGCATACTGCCGCGCTGCCGAGATGTAGGCAGTGATGAGCGTGTCATCGTCCGTGATGTCTACTCGCAGATGAGCCTTGGCGAGTTCAAGGGTCACCGGCTCTACAGTCGGTGGTGTCACTAGCTGGTAATTGAGCATGGGTCTCCAGGAGAGGGGCAGCCGTTAAGCTGCCCCAATCGATTAAGCAGAGTGCTGCACGAGGTTCAGGATGGGAGCGATGCCGGTATCAGCAACCGTGGCAAAGCCAGAGTTGCGGTGATAGCCGATGAAGCCCACTTCGCCCGTGTCCGCATAGCGTTCGTTCAGGCGCAGGATGGAGACATCACCCGCGCTTCTCAGGATGTAGCCATCGGTAAGGCTGCCGAACTGCACAGCACCTACCGCGCCCGCCGTAGCGTTCGGGTGGTACTGGGAGATCACAACCGACTTGCCCAGGATGGTATCGAGCGAATCAGTGTTGACCGAGGGAACGAACAGCGGACGGCCAAAACCATCCAGCACGCCGAGCAGACCACCACGAACCGTGGAGTTCATGACCCACGAAGCGCCGCCCATGTAGGCCGGGTCCAAGGCAGAGTACAGCGCCGCGAAGTCCGCATAGCCGACCGACGCAGGAGCAGCCGAAGTCGCGCCTGTCTCTGCCGTGGTGATGATGGACTGGAAGTTGCCGCTGGACGTGCCAGTAACAATTGCCTTTGCCAGACCACGCGCAATGCGCTTGCCGAACGCCGAACGAATCCAGCTATCGAGATCGAACGCACTGTCCTGCAGTTCTGCCAAGCTCACTTTAATAACACCCGTGGTCATGAAGTCCACGTTGTTGATGAAGCCCGAAAACGCAGGGTCAACTTCACTCACCTGAACCGCTTCGCCAATCACCGTCGAGACGTTTGCCACGTCATTGACCAGGGCAACCTTCATCGGTTCACCGTTGGCGGTCTTCTTCTGACCGACCGCCGTGGTGAGCATGCCCCAAGCCTTCTGCGCTTCGATCAACTGAGGCAGCATGTCCTGAGAGATAAGCTGACCCGTGTTGCCAGTCGTAAGGTCACGCTGCTCACGCAGGTTCTCAGCGTCGATCACGCCGAACTTCAGGTACTGCTCGAAAGCACGGCGCTCTGCCGTCTTCTCTGTGTTCGCAGTCTCGAAGCCAGCACGAGGCGGGCGACCCGCTGCACGCTGTTCTTCTTCGAACTTCGAGACGCGTTCCACGCGGGCGATGTCCTGCTCCAGGGTGTCCACGTCCGCCATCATCGTGTCGAACTGGCTCCGCTGCTCGGTGCTGGGGTTGGTAAGGATGAGCTTCTGTGCGTCGGTCATCAGCTTGTTACGCTTGTCTTTGAGTGCCTTGAGAGTTTCCATTGTGTTCTCTTTTCGTTTTGAATTTGGGCGCAGGGCGTCCACCGACCCGGGCCGGGAGATCCTGCAGGCAGGCAAAATGGGCGCGATTTAACGCAAGCCTGTGAAGGCCCGTTCTGTCTGCCAGGGTTGTGGGTGGATTACTTAGGAGCGGAGGGCAAGCTGAAGGCGCATGTAGCGGGCGACATCTTCAGGTTCAGGGGTTAGGGCGCGAGCTTCCGACTGCTCAGGGCAGCCGATGCAATTGGAATCGTCACAGTCCGCGTTCGAGCAGTCCGCGCAATTGCCGCCCAGGCATTCGGAGCAGTCGCAATCGCAGTCTGCGTCATCGTCCAAGTCGCGTGTGAGCAGGCTTCGAAGCTCATCAGGGCATGAGCGGAGATTCACTGTGCTGGATTCATACGCTGGGTTCGAAACTATGCTTACCTCTGCCAAAGAGGCCCTTGTGATTGTTCGCTTCGCTTTATTTCCCTCTTTGCTCCAGGCTTGCTGGATGGGATTAAAGCCGAAGGACATACCGGACAGGTCGCCCCGAGTGAGTAGTTCTGCCGTGTCTGCTCCGATGGGGCTATTGGGCAGAGTGGCATGGAACTTCAGGCCGTGGGAGTCTTCTGACAAGGTGAGTGTCTTTGAGGATGTACGGGCTAGCAGAAGCTTGGCATCGTGTTCACGAAGCAAACGAACATCGTTCGCTGCGATGGAATCACGGAAGCAATTAGGGGCGATGTACTCGATAAAGCCCATGTCGCAGGAGGGTTTACCAAACACAACTGCATACCCTTCGATGGTCTTGCCGTCTCCTGCCACGCGAACTTCTTCTACGGCAGAACGTACTTCAATGGTGTGTCCAGGTTTACGATGCTTGGTCATTTAGCTCTTTCTGTATCAGGTGTGTGGTTGCGCCTTTGTGGGCGTCGTATGCGAAGGCGCGAACTGCCTTGTCTAGTTCCGCTGCCGTAATGGCGTCGGCTTCCTCAGTGGTCCACTTGGCAGAACGCTCAGTGAGCTTGGTGAGGAAGGCTTCGATGACCTTGGTGGAATCATGCTGTAGGTCTGCGTCGAGCTTGGAGCGAGTCGAGTCCACCGCACACTCTGCAATTCCCTCAAGTAGCACGCGGAAGTTGCTTGTCACTGCCTTCAGGTCTCTCTGCTGACGATGGCAAGTCTTGCGGACGCCATCTGCGAACAACCGATGGAAGGAAGTCCGTAGGCTGCCCAGGCTGGCTGCTGTTGGTTCGTCCTCTGTCGGTTCCTTGAGCAGATGAATGCTGTTACCCATGTTTAATGGGTAGAGAAGCACGTTCCCCTCTGGTACGGGATCAAGGCCAATGACAGCGCGGCTTTCGTTAGCGGTCATATATCCCCACTGCCGGGCCGTGCTTAGAGCAGCGTTCGTTTCTGCGGGGTCGCCTCTCAACAGTTCCGTTACATCGAACTTGCAGAAAATGTCGCTAGCCTGCCCATGGGAATTGAGTAGCTTGTGCTGAATCGCACTCTCGATCTTCTGCATGAAGTGACGCAGGCAGCCTGTCACGAAGGAAAGATTCTGCTGGGATGCGGTCGCATTACTGAGCCGTGACGTGTCGCCTAAAAGATGGACGGGAACGTGCCAGAGCGCCGCAATCTGCTCTCGGGTGTACTGCTGCGTCTGCAAAAATTGCGAATCGTCTGGCGACAAGCTCAGGGGTTCATACTTCCAGCCGCCTTGAAGGATCGCTACCTTCCCAGAGTTAGCCCCACCCTGAGCAGATTGCCAACTGTCACGAGAACTGGCCATCTGCTCATCCGTCAAAGGAGTCTCTACGGACAGCACACCCCCAGGCCGTGCACCGCTGCCGAAGAACCTAGCGCCGAACTTGGTTGTCGCCGCCGCAAGCCCCAGCATCTGCCGATTGTGTGACACGGGGTTAAGGCCCAGGATGCCGTCCAAAGTGAAGTAGGGAACATGCAGCATGTTCGCTGCGCTTATCATCCGCTTTTCACCATTGGGCATGCCGTCCGAAGTTTCGTATGCGAGCAAGCCGTTCTTGCGGACTGGAGCAGTGAGACTGGCGTTTAGATTCCACAAGGCGATGGGGTCGCCCGCACCGTCGCGCTGGATCTCAGCATAGCCATTTCCGTTTAAAGCTACCGATCCAACAAAAGCTTCCCAGAAGTTCTGAGAATTCGTCTCGGGCGAAGGACTGTAGCGAAGGAGCGAGTACAAAGGTGAGTCTGTAGCTTCGCGCTTGCCCTTCTCCGTCTTCTCATACGTGATGAGGGGCAGGGAAGCCACGCTCTGAGCGATGAGCGAGACGGCGGCGAAAACCGTCGTTTGCTGCAGGGCTACCAGTTCGTTGACGATCTCCCCGGACGCGGTAGAATCGCCGCCTGAGAGCCATGCCCATGCACCAGGGGATGCGAGGGATACTGCCGCATTCTCCAGAGAGTTTGAACGCTTCTCCAGGAAGGCATCTTTAAATCGAGAAAAGAAACTCATTCGTAGCCGATCTCTACCAGACGTGAATGCTGGGAGTTATTGTGGGTTTGGGTTGGTGGACTTCTGCTCTATCGAGGGCCATGATCGCCGCTACCAAGCCGTCGATCTTCTCTGCGCTTTTACTTTTATCGAGCTTCATATTTGCGGAGGGGTCTGTCTTCGCAACGGCATTGCCTGCCATCCAGCGCAAGATAGGGTTACCGCCGTGAGCAAGCTGCCCGGAGACAACAATCTCCAGGAGTCGCTTGGTTGGTGCTCCCATACTGGCGAACCCCTGCCCGAACTTGCACATCTCGAAGTTGTCGCCTGCTAGCTGGGTGGTGATCTGTGTGGCGTTCCATCTATCGAAGGCGATCTCTGCGATGTTGAAGACCTTGCCGAGTTCCTGAATCTTCAAGCGGATGGCATCGTAATCGATCACGTCGCCGTCCGTGGCAAACAGCAAGCCTTGCCTATGCCATACCTCATAAGGAACCTTGTCTTCTAGTGACCGCTTGCGGATGTTGTCCTTTGGTACCCAGAAGTAGGGCAGAACGTAGTAGTGCGGGTCTTCTGGAATCGGCGGGAATACCAAGACGAACGCGGACAGGTCGAAGAGTGTGCTGAGATCCAGTCCAGCGAAACACTTTCTGCCCTTCAGCTTTTCGATGTCTACGGGAGTGTCACAAGCGTCCCATTTATCGAGAGGCATCCACACGGAATGTGTTTTTGTCCAAAAATTAAGGCGGAGGGTAAGGAACGCGTTCAAATAAGACGGAGACTCGCGGGCTTTGTTGGCTTCACTCCTTAGCTCATCCCATTGAACCGTCTGCCCCAGCCCGGGGTTCGCCTTGGGCCAGTTTGCCTCGTCAAAAGGGTCGTCGTCCTCCGAGAGTCCTGCGATCCAGGAGAACCAAGCGTCATCGCCCGTTATCACGGATGTCAGAACCCGCTCTGAGTAGGTGTGAAGTTCGTAGCAGAGACTGAGCCGATCAAAGCCACTAGTAGTCGTAATCGCCAAGAGGGGTTGACGCCTTTTTCCTAAGGCAGTAACGAGCTTGTCATAAACGCGTCGGTCCTTGTGGGCGTGGAGTTCATCGATAATGCAACCTGATGGCGAGAGTCCGTCCAAAGATGAAGCGTCGGAAGACAGAGGCTGGAACTTGCTACCATTCGCCGGGTAGCTGAGAAGGTTTCTCTGACTCTTGAGACGCTTGCGAAGCGTAGGACTCTGGCTGACCATCTTTTCGGCTTGGCCGAAGGTCACCTTCGCTTGGTCCATTTTGGTTGCGACGCAGAAGACATGGGCCGATGGCTCCCCGTCTGCAATCAAAAGATACAGCGCGATAGCGGAAGCGAGCGTTGACTTGCCTGACCCGCGAGCTAACTCAAGAAACGCGTACCTGAAGCGTCGATACTTGGTGTCTGCCTTGAGCCATCCAAACAAAATGGACAGGCAAGCCACTTGCCAGTCCTGCAAAATGAATGCGCGCCCCGCATAGGCTCCGTCTGAGTGCTTGCAAAGACCTTCGATGAAGTTGATTACGTGCTGTGCTCTGGCTGGACTGAAGCGGAGGTTGCGGAGATGGCCGTCCTCCAGGTCTCTCAGGTGCCGTTCGCAGGTCATCTTCACCCACCGCGAGACAACGATCTCGCCGCTTACTGCTTTCCTGATGTATTCATCTGCTCTGCCATCGGCTTTAATCGTCATCCTCTGTCTCTTCTTCGTCATCGTCCGGGGGAGTTAAAAAGCGCGATACGTCATCCTCAGGAGCAGGTGCCTCTTGCGCGAGTTTGGTACGGGACGCGGGATCAAAGCCGAACGAACCCGCCAGCCGTGACATATCCTTCAGGGCACCTGAGGCAGCGATGCTTGCGGGATTGCGCTTGAGAACCGTTCCCAGGAGTTCGCCTGTGCGGGAGAACTGTTTGACCTCCATGACGATTCCGTGAAGGTCCACGAGCTTTTCTGCGTCCTGCCATCTTGAAAAGCACTCACAATAGGCAGCAAGTTGGGCAAGATCGCATAGTTCTAGGACACCTCTAGAGGCGAGTTGAGGGGTAATACGACGCCATTCCTTCTTCGCGTCCTTGGTCAACCAGGATGGGCAGGATGGGGTGCTGGGTGTAGCAGTAGGCACGGGTTTTCTTTTGCGTCCAGGCATAATTTCCTTTGTTGGCAGGGTGCGGAGAGTAGACTTAAGGAATCAGGTAGAGCGGCTGCGGTTCGCAGCGAGTTCCTTGAGGCAGACTAGGTGCCACCTCGTATACAGAAAATGGAAGACCGACGGGCTGAATTTAACCCATGGACCCTTCATTTTCTTCATTTTGGAAAGTGTGTTTTTTCGCTTACCCCGTCGGTCCCTAACTCCTTTTGAATGAAGGGATTAGAGGGGCTATACCCCATTCCCTCGTTGGGCAGTCCCTGCGGAGGTGGTGAGCGTCGGTTCGCGAGTCGTATTTGTATGAAAACTAAGCGAGCATGACTGGACCTGGGTTAGTCACAGGTCCGCCACGGCACTGAGCAAGGGTTCGGACAATTGAACTCCTTGAGCGTGCTGTTACCACTGGATAACGTAGTCAACTCCAGTGGCAAGTATCAATCTCGTTGGTTCTAGAAAGCGTTGTGTGGTCCTGAGAGTGCTTCAGGCTGAGGCCAACCGTCTCTTCGGTGCTCGCGTAGCTGACGGTTCATCCAGTGGAATGGGTCAGATGTCTCACGCTCTGTCGCCTTCCTCCAGGTCACGTCAAACCGCTCTGACTCCTTCGCAAGTTCAGCCACCAAGTGCTCTGCAGCCTTGTGGCGTGCGTTGCGCGTGGTGCGCCCGTTGAACGCAAAGGCAAGTTCGTTGTACATGCTGCCTACTTCAATGACCAGTCGCCGTTCTGGCTCCTTGTTGAACATCAGGTAACGCTGCTCAAGGACTGGTGTCACTATTTTCAAAGCCGACACGGCACCGAACACACACAGACTATGGCTGGTTGCTGAGTTCAGATAACCGCAACCGTAGCGCCGGAAGTGACCTGTCTTGGAGTCCATGGAGAAGGACCACCTGTCCGTCTTGGCGTGGGGTGCAACGATGATCGTGATGTCTGGTGTTTGTTCGTTTGGTTCTTTCATGGTTGATCCTTTATGGTCTGGCGTTCATGTAGTCTTCTGTCCATGGGCTGACGACGATACGCAACAATCCACCGAGTGGTCGCGCTTGGATGAGTCCGACTGCTATCAATCTGCTCAGGGCATCTTCGAATGTCGCAGCGTCGGCTATGTGGGCGCGGGTCTGTAATGTTTCTGCCGGGATGTCGAAGTGGCAAGCCTTCTGCACCTTGGACTCAAACGTGAGAAGCACGATGATCGCGACTTCTTCATCTGTGAGGTTGCGGATTGAGTGCGGTGCTTCTTCGTCTTGGTCCACTACTACGCGAGCCGGTAGAAAGAAGTGACGTGCTCCGCCGTAGTAGACGTTCTTCCGCGATGCTCCCCAGTGAAGCTGTTCGCCTGTCTCAGGGTTCACAAAAGAAAAGTGGTTGTGGTCTTCCCGCTGGACGTAGTTTTTGGCTAGCTCCAGTCCAACCGCCGTGTCATAGTCGCTCAAGCCTGTTCTCTCAAGCAGCACATCGAGAGGCAGCTTGAGGATCACGGGCTGGCCCGGGATGCGAGACTTGGTGTGCTTCAGGTTTACTTGGTGGAGCAGGCACAGAACCACCTTGAGTGCGGGTCCGTGGATGGACAGGTTAGTGGTGCCGTTGGCATCCGATGCAATGGCTAGCGGGATGGGAAAGCTTTGGTGCTTCTTCGTTCGGATCATGAGTCGTCCTTTTCTTCTGAGTTCGGGCTCAGCGGAGTAATCCCTCAAAAACTCCGCTGGCCACAGGGTTGGTGGCTACAACACCAACCGCCCAGGGGTCCCATCCCCGGGGCATCTTGTGGTGAAGCTCGTGGTGAAGCTTGTGGTTAATGTCGTTGCAGACTCTGCAAAACCGCTACCGCTTGGCTGCCTCAGTCAAGTTCTTGATTACTTCCGCCTTCAGCGTCTCTCGCAGTTTCGCTTCTGTTTGATCGAAGGCAGGGCGCATGAAGGGATGAGCAGGGGTGTCGCCTTGGTACGTCTTGCGCGACTTGCCACGCTTGGTGAGCGGCTTGGTCTTCTTCACGTTCATGTGGCCGTACTCCACGAACAAAGCGACGTGTTTCACGTCTTTGCGAAACGTCACCGTGCTCACTGCCGACTTGTCGCCCTTGTCCGTGTACATGACCAAGCCGTCTCGAAGCTGCCCAGGTTTCAACTGGGTGGACTTGGGTCCGCCGCCTTCAGTTCTCACAGGTATGAGCGGCTGCAGTTTGTCGTAGAAAATCTTTGCCGTCACTTCCGTGGACTTGGCGAGCGCGTCCGTAATCATCTTGGGGTCCGACAGGGTTTGCAAGCTGGCTACCATCTGCTCCAGGCCAGTTATCTTCACGTTTGCGCTGCCCATCAGTTCTCCATTCCTAGCACCGCGTGCTGTAGTGCGTGGCGGGCTGCTCGTTCCATGTCGAATCGGTGCTTTGCCCCAGGTGCTTGCTCTTCCAGTTCGTTCTCGATGACCCAGATATGCAAAGCCAGTTCCTGAATCAAACCCAGCGTGAGCTTGTGCAACGCTTGCTCATTGTTCGTCGCTGCATCCGTAGGCAGCCAGTTGGCGAGGTCCACGGCGGGATGCTGCTCCAGGGTGCGGAAGCATTCCACGGCGGCATCGGTGCCGATCTTGAGTTCCCTGAGAACTTCTGCATCCAGTTCCGCGCCTGTCTCGATACGTTTCCTTTGATCGAGTACCGCCGTCATTGCTATCAACATCCCCGTGGTCGCGTTGCGCTCATCCTCAGTCTCTGCCGTAGACAGGACCGTGGTAAGGCAGCGTTGCAGTGCGGGCAGGTTGTCCATGCTGATACGCATCGTTCTCATGTAGTCCTCAAGGTGTTTGGGTGGTCGGCTTTGATGAATCGCAGGAGTTCGGTTTGTGGAATCAACAAGCGGCGACCTATGCGCTTGGTGCGGATCTCCAAGTTGCTCACGAGGTAATCCAGGGAGCGGACAGAGATCGAGAGGACGCGGGCTGCCTCTTTGCGGTCGTACAGGAGGCGATCCAGGCTAGACATTGATCTCGCCTTTGTTGAAGTTCGCGGCGACTCCGTACTGAGCGACCCTTACGATCTCCGAGCGCGGGATAAGCCGACGCTGGCCAACTTTGACATAGCTGATGTGGTTGCCAGTGAGCAGATTGTCAATGGCGCGGACGGATACGCTCAGCGCGGCGGCGGCGAGCTTCTTGGTATACAGGTGCGGTTCCATGGTGGGTTCTCCTTTGGAAATGAAAAAGGCCACCCGTTGTGGGTAGCCTTGGTGGTGCTGATGTCGGATTGTGCGGTCGCTACTTAGGCGGGATCGCTGAACCGTGAGAGTGTTTATATCCCTCTATATTCAGAGACACTTTCAAACGGCCAAAAACCCTATCGCGTGTAAAGAAAGTGCAAATAAGTTTGCGGAGGATTGCGCGACGCTGCTTGCAGTAAAGTACCCCTCTAATTTCAGAGACGATTTTTTTGACCCTAAATCCGTCATGGCCTTGAAAATAATTGAAGTCTTTTGCTGAGGCTTGCTTGACGGTGCGAGCAATGTTTACATCCCTCTACTTTCATAGGTCAATTACAGCGCCAAAATCCGTCATGACCTTGAAAATAGTTGGAATTATCTTTGGCTGCTCAGTCGGCGGTCTTGTTCGCTACTTGTTATCGCTGATGCTCTAACACCTACACCTGTACAGAATGGCGAGCTATAGCCCCGTCCTGCTCCACCAACGCATAGGGACAGGGGATAGGTCGTCTGCAAACTGCGTGCCCGTTATTTGTAACTGCAGAGTATGCAACTAGATCGCCTGCACCGCTTCCGGCTCCGCCGTCTCTGCCTCAATCCCCAGCGCCGCCGTGATCAATCCCAGGAGGTCATCCTTGCTCCTACCACTTTCGAGGTACTCAGTCACGTCCTTCACACCATGCGGGGCGAAGTCCACCACCTTGTAGGGAATGGAGCGAGTGTCCAAGCTGGCCGCGATCTCATCCCGGTAGTTTGCCCCTGCTTCGTCTGCGTCGGGCATGAGGACTACTGTCTTGCCCTGAAGCTCCGCCGCGAAGTGGTCTTCCCAGGACTGAGCGCCGCCTGATGTTGTGGCGCAAGCCATCTGCCCATTGATGGAGAGTTCCAAATGGTTCACCGTGTCGGCATCCTTCTCGCCTTCGACGCACACCACGTAGCTGGCAAAGTCGAACCGCTCCAGACCATAGAGCATCTTGGGTCCGCCGCCGTCCACCCACCTCTTGCTCATTCTGGATTGCTGCTTGAACACCTTGTCCCCGGTCTTGAGGTCGTTGGGCATGCGGAGGATGCGCTTCTTTGGGTAGCCCTTCCTGTCCATGTAGACGTGCTCCCCAGTCGCCCGGGAGTCTGCCACGCGGGGAACGATCGTTTTTCCCGTCAGCCCGCCTACTCGTTTTGCATACTCTACGGTGTCGTAGTCGCCCAGCTTCAGGACGAGGGTCTTGAGAGTTCCTTTTGCTTCACATCCAAAGCAGTTGAACCGCTGCTTGTCGAAGTCCACTGAGCAGCTAGGATTGCGGTCGGCATGATACGGACAGACCACTTTCCACCCGCCGTTACCCTGCATGACGATCTCATCCATCCCGGGTCGCAGGGACTGCTTGAGTAGCTGCTCCAAGACGGGGCGGGCAAGATTGAAGGAAGTTGCCTTCGTTCTGCCTCTACCATCTGGCTCACGAAAGCTGGAGAGGTCGTCTGCGGGATCTTCGTCCAGTTGTTCGTGGATGGGGGTGCGGGTCCATGGATCGCACAAGGCTATGCTGAGTGACCGTCCATGCTGCTCCACTGACAACAATCCCAGGTTTACCAAGGCTTCCAGTGCCTTGGCGAAAGTCTCCGTGCTTTTGACTCCTGCTAGCTCCCGCAGGTCTCTCGCCTGCACGTCGAACAAGTTCTCCCTCGTTTGGTTCGCCATGAAGCACGCTGCCACGTAGACCATGAGTTCTGAGCTACCGATACGCCGCAGACACCATGGTTCATCCTTGGTCACGAACTCGCTGGGGACTTGAAAGTATCGGATGTCATGCCGGAAGAGCAGGCTCCCTGTCCCGGTGCCATCCAGTGCGGAGCCGTTCTCAGGGTGGAGGATTTGGAAGGCTTGGTTGTCGAACCCCTTGCCCGATGGTTCCTTGATCCTGTTTAGGTATCTGCCCTGTAGCTCCTTCACTCCTTTGGCGACTGGGTTGGTGGTCAGTCCAGTAGTCGCCATGATCTCCAGGTGACTCATCCTCACGAGTACGGGGCCGTCTTCTCGATGGTTTCCTTTTTGCTGCTCTTGAAGAACTGCCATGAGGACTGCCAGAGCAGCGGGTTTTAACTCAAGACGCTTCTCCTGCCCGATGGCTACCGGCATCGCAAGCTTGGGCAAGTCGCCCCACATGTTCTTTCTGGATACTTCGCTCATTGTTGGTTCCTGTTCATAGTTCGGGCAGTTTCGCCCGTGTTGATTTCTTGGGGTATGTCTGGGGTATTGCGCGGCGGATTGGAGGTGGTTCCCTCTGCTTGGAAAGGCCAAGTCAAAGGCAGTACAAGACAAGTTCAAAAGCCAAGTCAAAAGCCAAGTCAAAGGCAAGAACAAGTGCCTACTAACCCCTTAACGTATATGCACTATGTAACTAGCTTTAGAATCAACAGATGGCATTTGGCCCTGTCTCACTTTTTCGACGTTTCGACCAGAATAACATCGAAAAAGTGAGAGTGCCTATACCATCTGGGAGACACCCAGCACGGACGTAATGAGGCAGCTTTTCGGAGGGACTGCTCGGGAGATTGTCAGGAGTTGAAGGCCCTGAGAACATGGCCCATGACTTCGACCCTGCACGCCGCTGGCTGGCTACTTCACGGACTTAATTCAGTGGCAGGCTTGTTTGCCGTCGTGATCGCATTCTCCGCTGCCTCATGCGCCAAGTCGTTGGCTTCCATTAACAAGCACGTCGAGTGCATGCATGAGGATTACGAGTTGGTTCACCACGCACACGATGTCGCGGATCAGAACAGGGAGAGCGATATCGTGCTGTGAGCGTAATCGGGCGCAAAGGGGCCGTCCTGCTCCATGGACAGGTAGAGCAGGGGATAGGGCAGGCGAGTTCTTGCTGGCCCGTTACGGAAGGTCCGATGGGAATGCAGAGTCTGCAAAGGAGCCATGCACTCGATGATATGGTCAGTGCATGAGAACAGCCGTTAAGGCACCACGGGGCGTGTACGAGCATCCTGCAGGGACTGGTATATGGCACATCCACTACTACGACGCCCAGGGCAAGAGGCACCGGGAGAAGATTGGCAAGAAGTCCGACGCCATCAGGATCTATCAATCCCGGAAGGCTGACGCTGCTGTAGGGCGCAAGATGCCCGAACTGAGACGTTCTGCCCGCGTAACGATAAGCGACCTCATAGACCTTGCACTGGCTGCGACCGCGAGCCACAAGGACGCCCAGGGCTACATCAATCGGTCTGCCATCGTCCGTGAGGAGCTAGGGGCAGAGGTGGCAGAGGAAATGACCCCTCAGAAGCTGGACACGTGGCTGAACGGTCTGCAGATGAGAGTCCGTGGCAAGGACAAGGCCCGCAAGGAAGCGCGGAAGGTCTCGAACGGCACCCAAAACAAGTACAGGGCGTTCCTGAGCCTCTGCTACAGAGAGGGACTAGCCAACGGGAAAGTCACGTCAAACCCGGCGAGACTAACCCGGCAGAGGAAGCCGTCTACAGGGCGGGAGCGGTTCCTGTCCCGGGAGGAATATAACCGCCTGCTCCAGGTCATCCAGGAACTACACCCAGACCATGCCCCTGAGTTCATCATCAGCGTGCATACCGGGATGCGACTGTCGGAGCAATTCTCAGTGACTTGGGGGCAGGTAGACCTTGAGCGAAAAACAGTCAGGCTGACGGACACCAAGAACGGATCGAACAGGACAGTTCGCTTGGACTCGGACGCCATAGCTGCCTTCAAGGCTCTGCAGGTCCAGGGACAGAAGGGGACGGAGAAGGTGTGGGGGTATGACACCACCTATTATCGTCCCCGCAAGTGGTTCGTGTCCTGCCTTAAAGAAGCCAAGATCACGGGCTATACGTGGCACTGCAACCGACATACCTTCTGCTCGTGGCTGGCCATGGTCGGTGCGTCCATATCGGACATCATGGCTCTAGCAGGACACAAGACAACAGCCATGGCAGCCCGCTACAGCCACTTGAGCCCAGAGCATACTCTGTCCGTAGTCGAGAGGCTGTCTCTTCCGAGGTGATGCCACACACCTTCAGGCGTCAATTACTGGTGGGCTTGGGCAATATGCCAAGGATCTTGTAGGTCTCAGACTGCATCTTCTTCCCGTCCAAGCTCACTGGCCAGATCAACTTGGCGTTATCACCATGGAAGTCCGTCTCGATTGTGTCTATGACCGGCGTTCGGCAGCTTCTGCGATTGCCGACTGGTCCTGCGTCACGTTCGGCGAATTTGCTTTCGCAATTCACAATCGCTAGGCGTCCATCTGGGAGTTCTAGCGTGAATGTGGCCCCATGAACGGTGAATGATTTGCCCACAGCCACATTGTTGTACACGGCTGAGTAGTTGTAGGAGTCGTCTTTGTCTTGACGGTCAATGATTTTCACTTCTAGTTTTTGGGCAAGAGCAGACGCGGAACAGATGACGAACAAGCTCGCAGCAAACACCCGAATCATAAAGCCTCCAATTAGGGGTCAGTCTACAATCAGCCTCTGACCTTCCCTCTTGTGAGTAGATCTTTGCCCTTACTGGCGCGCAATCAACAGCCATCAAAACAGCCATCTGAGTATCAAGGGCCACCCGCTAAGGTAGCCTTCTGTTGTTAAATCGCTGTTTTTATTTGGCTTATGTGGTGAGCTCGCTGGGGCTCGAACCCAGGACCCATGCATTAAAAGTGCATTGCTCTACCAACTGAGCTACGAGCTCACATCCTCAGGGCCAGTTTCAAAAATACCATGACCTGATGCAGGTGGGCGTCGGCCGGCTTGTGGTGGACGAAAGGCGTGGCGGGCATGCTGGCTGCGCGGTGCTGCTGGTTTGCTGTGGACGTACTGCCGAGGCTGGCGGCCTAGCGCTCGGCGTTGCGGCGGGGTTTGTTCATAGGGACGACCTGGACGGTGGTGTCGCGCATTTCATTGAGGAAGTCGTTGATGACGGAGCCGCGGAGCAGGAGGTCGAGGCGCGAGCGGGCGGCCTGTCCGAAGACGACGTGGGAGATGGATTCGCGCTTGGCGAAGGCGATGAGGGCGTCGCCGACGTGCTTGTCCTCGAGCGTGATGACCTGCGCGCCGAGGCTCTTGGCGAGGCGGCGGTACTCCTCAAGGCGCAGCACGCCGGCGGGGTCACTGTCGGGCTTGTGGCCGCGTGCGCCCTCGACGTAGACGGCGTACCAGTTGGTGGCGAGGCGGCCGGCGATGCGTGCGCCGGTGCGGACGAGGCGTTCGGTGCCGGGGCGGTGCGAGAGGCAGACCATGACCTTTTCAGGCACGGGTGCCTGTTCGAGGCCCTGAGCGCGGCGGTACTCGGAGGCGGCGACGGACACCTGCTCGGCGGTGGTGCGCAGCGCGAGCTCGCGCAGCATGGTGAGGTTGCCCTTGCGGAAGAAGTTGGCCAGCGCCTGATCGACGCGGTCGGCCTTGTAGATCTTGCCTTCGCGCAGGCGGGTGCGGAGTTCGTCGATGGAGACGTCGACATTGACGAGCTCGTCGGCGCGGCGCAGGAACGAGTCAGGGATAGTTTCGCGGATGGTGGTGCGGGCCGAGCGGGCGACGGCGTCGTTGAGGGTTTCCACGTGCTGCACGTTGACGGCGGTCTGGACGTTGATGCCGGCGTCGAGCAGTTCGAGCACGTCTTCGTAGCGCTTGCGGTTGCGCGAGCCGGGCACGTTGGTGTGCGGCAGCTCGTCAATCAGCACGGTGTGCGGCCGACGCGCCAGAATGGCGTCGAGATCCATCTCCTCAAGCGTGACGGAGCGGTAATGGATTTGCCGGAGGGGGATGATCTCGAGGTCGTGGATGAGCGCCAGGGTGTCGCGGCGGCCGTGGGCCTCGATGAAGCCGATGACGATGTCGGTGCCGGACGCCTTGAGCTGATGCGCGTGCTCAAGCATGGTGTAGGTCTTGCCGACGCCGGGCGCGGCACCGATGTAGACGCGCAGGCGGGCGGCCCGTGGCGGCAGCGCGAGGGGCTGGGGCTCAGGGAGTGGCGTTGTTGGCGGCGGGGGCTGAAGCGGATTGGGAGAGTCAGGCACGGTCAGCCGGCCTCGACGGGGTGGCGAAGGGCAATGTTGGTGGCGACCGGCAGCGTGAAGGTGAAGGTGGTGCCCGTCCCCAGCTGGCTTACAACGGAGATCTGGCCGCCCTGCGACTCGACCAGGCGACGCACCAGCGCCAGGCCGAGGCCGGTGCCTTCGGACGAGCCCGAGGTGAAGCGGCCGAAGATCATGTTGAGGCGCTCGGGTTCGATGCCGCGGCCGGTGTCTTCGATGCGGAAGTGGACGACCCGCTTGGACTCGGTGGCAGCGAGCCGGATGTAACCGCCACTGGGGGTGTTGCGAATGGCGTTGGAAAGGAGGTTTTCAAAGATGGAGCGCAGGGCGCGTCGGTCGGCTTCAACGCGCTGCAGGTCGGCGTAGGCCTCGACCTCGATGGAGATGCCGCGGTCGGCGGCGGCAGCGCGCACGTTGCTTTGTGCTTCGCGAAGGACATCGATGGGGCGCAAGGGTTCAAGGCGCAGAGAGCGGCGGCCGCTGTCGAGTTCGGCGACTGCGAAAAGGTCGGCCATGAGGTCGTCGAGGTGCTCGGCCTCGGTGCGCGCGCCTTCCAGCACGTCGGCCTGCAGGGGACGCAGATCGCCCGCGTAGCCGCGGCCCAGGGCGTGGATGGCAAGGCGGAGTTTCTCGAGCGGGTCGCGCAGCTTCTGCGAGGCCACGGCGAGGAAACCGCTTTTGAAGCGGTCGAGCGCCTGCAGTTCTGTGACGTCCTCAAGCACGGTGACGGCGCCGAGCAGGTGGCCCTCGTTGTCGCGCATGGGTGTGGTGCGGAGGCGGAAATTCTTTTGCGCCTCGCCGATGCGCATGGGGGCCATGGCCGAGTCAGCCTCGCTGTTGACGGTGCGCTGCAGGGTGATGGCGGTCTGGATGGCGCCGAGGATCTGTGCGCCGCCGGGCGTGGAGGTGAGGGCCATGCGGTCCGAGGCGGCGGCACCAAGCAGTTCGCGCGCGGCGTTGTTAACGCGGAGCAGCTGGCCACGACCGTCGGTGACGATCACGGGCTCGAAGATGGACTGCACCACGGCATCGGAAAGCTGCAGCTCCATTTCGCGGCGACCGCTCTCGGTTTCGCGCAGGTCGCGCAGGCGGATGGCGAGCCGGTTGAACTCGGTAGCGAGGGTGCCGAGCTCATCGGAGCGAGACCAGACGATGCGCTGCTGGAGGTCGCCCTGGCCCATACGGCGCGCGGTGCGTGCGGCGGCCCGCAGCGGCTGCATGGTGAAGAAGAGCATGCCCACCAGAATGCACAGCGCGGTGAGGATGGACGCGGCGCAGGCGCCGATCAGGCGTGCGGAAAGTGTCTCGCGGCGCAGGGCGAGGTCGTTGAGCAGGGCGGCGCGGCGATCGAGCATGGTGCGCAGATGCGAGGAGAGCGCCTCGTCGATCGGCTCCAGTTCGCGTGCGGACAGGGTGCGCGCTTCTGCCGTCGGCGGGGTGTGATGCAGACGCAGCAGCACGCGATGGTGTTGCGCGATCTCGCGATCAATTTCGATCGGGGCGCCGCTATCGGCGCCCGGGGTGCTGCGGAGGTCGGCGAGCGCGATGCGCGCGTTGAGCAGGCGATCTTCAGCGCGTTCGCCCTGGTCGCGGATCTCGCTTTCCTGCGGCGTGGCTGCGGGATTGGTGGAGTGACTGGTGATGCCCTGCGGGTCGGCCAGGTGCAGCAGCGAGCGTTCCACCAGGATCTGCTCGCGGGCCAGCGAAGCCTGGGCGGCGGCGAGACCGGATACAGCGTGGTCGATGGCCTTCTGCTCCTGTGCAAGAGCACTGAGCGAGACAAAGGTGCCGCGCACGAGGAAGCTGAGCCCTGTGACCAGAGCCAGAAGAAGAAGCCCTCCCAGGAGCAATCGTTGAAAGAGACTCAGCATGCGTCGTGTGTGCCTTGAGGGTAGAGGCTGCCGGGCCAGGATGCAAGGCGGCGGCTAACAAGAGCTGCGACCTAGTCGAGGTGGCAGACGGCTACGGACTGGTTGTGAAAGGGACAGTGAAGGCCGGGAGCCTGGCGCGGATCGACCAGCGCCCAGCGGGCGGGAGTGGTTTGCGCGAGGCGGAGAAACTGTTGCGTGGTCCAGGTGGTCCAGCCGAGCTGGTGGTTGTGCTGGTCGAGCCAGGTGGCCGCGAGCTGTGGCACCTGGGTGACCACGGCCGCGTCTTTCTGGTCATCGGCGAGCGAGGAGCGCTCGGCCAGCGCGCGGAAGGAGTGGTTGTCCTCACCGGGTTGTGAGAGGTAGTGGGGGTCCAGGGCGAACACGGCGTTCTCGGGGGTGTTGCGCTTTACCCAGGCAAAAGCCTGGAGCCACGGGTTGGCCGGCGCGGCCCAGGGAAGCTCGAGGTTGGTGGTGGCGGGATAGCGCATGCGTTGTGCCGCCCCGTTGGCAGCGGCCAGCGGCAGAAACACAAGCAGCCAGCGAGCCACATGCGCGCGCAGGAAGTACTGGCCGAGGGCCGAGCCGGCCAGCAGCGCCATGAAGAGAAAGGTGAGGTGCAGATAGCGCATGGGCTGCAGGGGCCACAACCGCAGGAACCGCGGGGGACCGACCATGGCGAGGGCGATCGCCAGCTGCACGATGCTGAAGAGTGTCGCCGTGGCTGCCAGCTGATAGAAGGCAGGATTGCTGCGCGCGCGGCCAAGGCGAGCC
The DNA here is from genome assembly GCF_003858395.1 of Acidipila sp. EB88. Taxonomy (GTDB): domain Bacteria; phylum Acidobacteriota; class Terriglobia; order Terriglobales; family Acidobacteriaceae; genus EB88. The sequence goes on from NZ_QWEV01000005.1 coordinate 2,884,129, forward strand.
AGCACGAAGAGCAGGAAGGGCGGAGCCACCGCGCCCAGCCACTCATACCACTGCCAGCGGCCCAGCATGTAGTAGGAGTGTTGTGCGAGGGCTGTACGCCAGGCGGGGCTTGCCGGGGTAAAGAGCCAGCTGCCAGGCAAGGCCACAAAGCGACTGCTGGCCATTGGCGAAGGCATGGGCTGCGCGGAAGGAGTGCATTGGCGCACCAGCAGGAAGAGCACGCAGAAGGACAGTCCGAACGCCCCCATGATGGGGTGAAACAGGATCGCGCACAGCAGCAGCAGCGTGGCCGTGCGGTACCTTCTGCGCTGCAGCGCAGCGACCGCGAACAGGATGCCGTCGGTGGCGATGAGGCGAGGATGCAGGTGCTCGTCCGCGAGATAGATCGCGGTGCCTGCCACCGAGATCGTCAGGATGCAGGCAATAGACAGGATGCCGGCAAAGCGTGCGCGCCAGCTCTCGAAGCAGAAAGCGACGATCTGCCAGCAGGCCGCAAACAGCAGGGCCAGGAAGCCGAGCTGGAGAGCCAGGCAGGCATACGCCACGGGCAGATGGGTGGTATGGATGAAAGCGGCGACGAACTTGTCAAACACCGATGCTTGCAGTTGCAGCGTAATGAACGGCGCGTTGACGGGATAGAGCGAGGGTTGGAGCCGGCGCTTGATGGCGCTGAGATAGATGGCGTCATCTTCCGCGCCGGGGTGATAGCCCTGCAGCACAAATGCGAACAGTGTGACCGAGACGACAGAGCAGAGGGTGCGAACTTGGGGCTTCAAAAAAGAGGGTCCTTCGGTCATGCAGGCAGGAGGAGCGGCGCAGCGGCGCGCGCCTGCGAGGTGGTTTGCCGGTTGAAACCACCATCGCGGATCCGGAGCAGGCACCTAGCCGGAGTGGAATGCCGTTGCCGCGCGGCAGAAAGCATGAGGGATTGGCGGCGGATTCGCTAGCCGCGCTGGTAACGAGCCAGCACATCCTCAAGCGTCACCATGCCTTCGAGGGTGCCCTTGCTGGCCCGGTTGCTGATGGGGAGCAAGGGCCAGCGGGAGAGGTGGCGCAGTGCCGAGTCGAGCGGCAGATCCGGGAAGAGCAGCGGCGTGCGCTCGGCGGGTAAGGCCTTTTGCAGCGTGGTGCTTTCCGGGGTGATCTGCACCAGCATGGCAAGCTCAAACGCCTGCAGGACATAGCAGCTGCCGTCCTGCATCTGCACCACCATGGCGCGCTCCTCGGGATTGAGCGAGAGCTGGTTGACGGCGGCCGTGAGCGACTCGGTGCTGCGCAGCAGCGGCACGCGCAGGGGGGTGAGCGCGTCTTCAAGGTGCAGCCCGACTTCTTCGCGCTGCTCTTCCATGGAGGGCAGGTCGAGGCCGTCCTGGTGGGTGAAGAGCTCGAAGATGGCGGTGGGCTGCAGCGAGCGCGCGATGAGGTAGGCGATGGTGTTGGCGAGAATCACGGGCAGGATGATGGAGTAGTTGCCGCTGGTCTCGAGCACCATGAATACCGAGGTGAGTGGTGCGCGCAGAAACGCGGCGAAAAACACGCCCATGCCGACCAGCGCGTAGGAACCGACGGCGCCGGAAGCGTGGGGCAGGAGCATGTGTTCGACCGTGCCGACCGCCGCGCCGAGCATGGTGCCGATGAAGAGAGCGGGCGCGAACATGCCGCCCGGGGTGCCGCTTGAAAAGGACAGCGTGGTCGCGATCATCTTGAAGGCGACCAGCGCGGCCAGGACCTGCCAGGTGAACTGACCGTGCAGTGCCTGGTCCATAACCTCGTAGCCGGGGCCCATGACCTGCGGGAAGCCGAAGTAGCCGATGCAGCCAACCAGCAGCCCGGCGATGGCGGGCTGAAAGAGCTGGGCGTTGGGCGACATGGCGCGGAGGCGGGGCCGCAGGGTGGAGAGCGCCTTGGCAAACACAAAGGCGGACAGGCCGCCGATGACGCCCAGCGCGGCATAGGCCGTGAGCTCGCGCGGGTCGCGCAGCGTGACGGTGGGAATGCGGAACATGGGGGCCGAACCCCAGAAGATGCGGGCAACGGAGACGCTGGCGATGGCTGCGAGCACGACCGAGCCGAGCACGGCGGCCGACCAGTAGCCGATGACCTCTTCAATGACGAACAGGATGGCGGAGATGGGCGCGTTGAACGCGGCGGCCAGGCCGGCGGCGGCACCGATGGGCGCAAACAGGCGAAGGGACTGGCGGGAAAGGCGGAGCTTGCGGGCGACGATGGAAGCGACGCCGGCGCCAATCTGGAGGGAAGGGTCCTCGGGCCCGAGCGAGTGGCCGGAGCCGATGGCAATGGCGGAAGTGATGAACTTGCCGATCACGGTCTTGAACGAGATGAAGCCGTTGTAGATGTAGAGCGCGGCCTTGGTCTGGTTGACGCCGGAGCCACGCGCACCGGGGAAGACCCAGCGCACGAGTGCCGCGACGAAGAGACCGGCACAGGCGGGCACGATGATGAGGCGAGGCTCGTGCGCGTGGGGCGCGGAGCCGAGCAGGATGGTCTGGACCCACTCGATGGCGACGCGGAACGAGACCACGAGGAGCCCGGAGAGCACGCCGATAAAGATCGAGAGCACGAGGAAGAGGCGTTCCTCACGCTTGGGGGCGATGCGCTGCAGGTCTACATCCTGCGAGCCGGTGGGGCTGTTTTGAATCCGCTCCTGGTCGCCCGGGCTGATGGGGATGGTCGTGGGTGCGTCCTTCACAAAGTTCAGGGGCGTCATGGCTGGGAGCCTTCAGTCTGCGGCGGGGCTTCGGCGATGCGGGTCCACAGTGCGTTGTCGCCGGTGGGCGCGCCGCAGGTTCCGGAGGGGTCAGCCGTGGCCCGCTCGGTGTCGAGGACGAGCTCGAGTGTTTTTTGCGCGAACACGGGGTCGGCGGCAAGCTGGCGCTGCAGTGGGGTACCGGTAGCCAGGGCGCTCCAGCGGTCGGCGAGCGCCGACAGTGGATCGGGCGGCGTGATGGAAGGTGGCGCCGTGGGCGGGACGCCTGCAGGTGGCTGCGGAGGCTTGCGGGCCAGCGGATTGAGGCTGCTGATGTGCTCGCCGAGGGAGGTGAGCAGTTGGGTGCGGGACTGTCTGGCGGCAGGGTTGCCACCCTGCGCGTCCGGCTGGGCTGCCGCCTGGCCGCCGGGCTGGATCAGAGGCTGCGGCTCGCAGGCCAGGAGCCGTGCCTGCGCGGTGGTGGCTGCCCGGGCGATGCGCCGGGCCCGTTCCGCCATGGGCAGGTTGAGCGAGGGGTAGAGTTCGGCGATCTGGGTGGCGACCTGCAACTCAGACTGAACGGCAGCCCGTGCGGGTGCGGGCTGATGGGCGAAGCTCGGCTCGCCGACGGCTTGCTGCAACAGGGTGCGCGCATCGCTGAAGCGGCCGAGTGCTGCCGCCGCATGCGCCTGGCCCTCGAGCGATTGCAGGCGGGTCGCCTTGTGCGAAGCAGCCTTGCGATACACGTCGAGCGCATCGGCCGGGTCGTCGGCCTGCTCCAGAAGCTGCCCGATCTGTAATTGCAGGGGCAGGTTGTCGGGGCCATTGCCGGAGGTGATCAGCAGCAGGCTGCGGGCTTCGGCAAAGCGATTGAGCGCGATGAGATAGCGGGCGAGCTCCATGCGCAGCTCGCGGCGGCGGATAAAGGCATCGCCGTTCCAGGTGCCATCGATGGCGAGCTGGTAGTGGTCCACCGCTGCCTGGGCGTTGTTCTGGCGGATGGCGAGCCGTGCGAGCTGGAGATTGATGGCGCCGCTGCCGGGCTCCTGCTCGAGCAGGGTGGTGAAGTAGGACTGGGCTTCCTGGGTGCGGCCGGAGGCGGCAAGCGCTGTGGCGAGGTCGATCTGCAGGGTGCGGTCGTCGGGGGAGTAGGCCAGCGCAGAGCGGAGGTCGTTCACGGCGACGTCAGGCCGGTTGGCGGACATGGCTGCCTCGCCGCGGATGCGCCAGCGGGTTTCCAGTGTTCCGCGGTGGGCCATGAAGGAGTGAAACAGGCCGTAGGTGACAAACGAAAGAGCGACCACGATGCCAAACAGTGTGCACAGAGCAGCGCTGTCATGAAGAAGCAGCTTGTGCTTCTCGCGTCGTTCCAGAGGAGAGAGTCTTGGTTGTTGCTGCAGCACTTGGATTCCCGCCTCCTTTTACTTTAAACGCGGCCCAGGGGCGGCATGTTTCCTAAACCGCCGCGCCCGAGCTCCATGCGTAATGCGTGCGCTTTGGAGCAGCGCCGCGGGCGGCGACTGCGGACGCTCGCGGCGCATCCTAACGGCATTTGGACGGGCCGTGCAGCGGAGCGGCAGGGAGCAGCGATGGCGTCGACAGTTTGGAAGGGATACATCTCGTTCGGGCTCATCTCGGTGCCGATCCGCATGTACGTGGCGGCGCGTGAAGAGCATATCGGCTTCAACCAGATTCACAAGAGCTGCGGCACGCGGATCAAGCAGCAGTTGTACTGCCCGACGGATGAGCGGGTGGTGGAGCGCAACGAGATCGAGAAGGGCTACCCGACGGGCGATGGCGGGTATGTGCTGATCTCGCAGAACGAGCTGAAGTCGCTCGAGGCGGAGTCGTCGGAGACCATGGCGATCCAGCAGTTTGTGGAGCTGGACGAGGTGGACCCGATTTACTACGAGACCTCGTATTACACGGTGGCCGAAGAGCCGGGGCGGCGAGCGTATGCGCTGATGCTGCAGGCGATGGGCAAGCTGAAGCTGGGCGCGATTGCGAAGCTGACGCTGCACCAGAGGGAGCAGGTGGTAATCATCCGCCCGTATGAGCATGGTTTGATCCTGCACACGCTGTACTACCCGGAGGAGGTTCGGGAGATCCCAGAGTTTGGCGACCAGGCGCCGCTGGAGCTGCAGGAGGCGGAGATCAAGCTGGCGGAGCAGTTTATGGGCTCGCTGCGCGCGCCGTTTCACCCGGACGCGTTCCACAACACGTACCAGGAGAAGGTGGAGCAGTTGATCGAGAGCAAGGGTGCCGGGGAAGAGGGGCCGGAACCGGAGAAGAAGAAAAAGCCGATGGCGCCGGTGATCAACCTGATGGATGCGTTAAGGGCGAGCCTAGCGAAGAAGGAAGCTTCCGGCGCGAGTGCGCCTGCTGCGGAGGTGCCGGCTGCGAAGACCGCGGCGGCGAAGAAGGCTGCGCCGGCGGCGAAGCGGCGGAAGACCGGGTGAGGGTTTTCAGGTAGGTGGGGCTGGCTTTGGTGAGCCCACGTCGCAAACGCGCGATATGGGGCATCCGGGTTTAGATGGCGTTTCCAGGGGGCGCGAAGGATCTGCGGCTGGCTCTTGATAGAGCTAGCGCAGATCCTTCACTTCGTTCAGGATGACACCTTTGTTTTAGTGACGGTGTTGCGGGGCTAGTGGGCGGCCTGGACCTGGAGGACGGCTACGCCGTACTTGGGTAGCGTGACGGAGCCGCTGGTGCTGGCGGAGGGTGCGAGCAGGTCGTGCGCTGCAAAAGACGGTGGGAGTGTGACGGTTGCGGGTGCGGTGCCGTGGTTGATGAGCACGAGCACGGAGCCCTTCGGCCCGGAGCGGAGGTTGACTTCCACATCGGCGGGGACGTCGGGCACGATGGACGTCACGCCACTCTGTTGAAGCAGCAGGTTAGTGATGTGCTTGAGGGAAGCCTCATCGAGCCACGCGCCGACATAGGTAATGGAGCCTTTACCAACCTTGCGGGCGACCACTGCCGGCTGTGCATCGAGCCAGCCGTTGCTGGGGCCGTAGGTGGCAAGTGTTTGTGTGTCAGGCGCAGTGGTAGCCAGAGTCTCGGCCCAGATGTTTGCTGTGGATCTGTAGGAGACGGCTGGGCTGTTTGCCATCGTGACGGGCACTGGCTGGTCGAGGGCGTAGAACTGCGAGACGTGCGCGCCGAGTGCTTCGGCGAGCGGGCCTGGCTGCTGGTGAGGGTCGAGGCCGTCGTCGAAGTTCTTCATGCCGGAGCGGGGGCCGAGCAGGAGGTTGCCGCCCGCGCGGACCCAGGCGAGCAGCTTGTCGGCCTCCGCCTGCGGCAGCACGTTGGGGCCGGGCGCTACGACGAGCTTGTACTTTGCAAGCGGGGCGTCGGTGCCGATGACGTCAACGCCCTGCGCGCCCTGGTGGAGCGGGCGGTAGAAGTCGACCATCTCGGCGACGGGGCTGAACTGCTGGTTGTGGCGCTGGAAGTCGATGGCCCAGCGGGAGTCGAAGTCGTTGATGAGGGCGACTTGTGCCACCGGCGTGGTGCCAGATAGCGCGGCGCCAGCCTGTTCGAACTCCTTACCGACCTGGGCGATTTCCTCATAAACAGGAGCCGGCATGCCGTTGGCGCCGACGAGTACACCGTGGTACTCCTCCTGGCCGTTGAGCGCGGCGCGCCACTGCCAGTACTCGACGGCATCGGCACCGTGTGCGATGGCCTGCCAGGCGAGCTCGCGGGTCTGCCCCTTCTCAAGCGGCGTGTTGGTTTTGCGCCAGTTCACGAAGGCGGGCTCGGTCTCCATGACCCAGAAGTTGCGCTGCTTGTAGCCGCGGGTTAGGTCGTGGCGGGCGGCGTTGTCGGCCCAGTCGAAGTGGTCCGTGCTGATGTAGTCGTCCCAGGCTGCGATGTCGAGGCCTTCGTGCTCCTTGTAGGCGTTGAAGCCGTCGAACCAGCCCATGGTGTTGGTGGTGATGAACTGGCGCTTGTCTGCGTGCGCCCGGATCGCGGTGACCTGGTTCTGGGTGTAGGCGACCCACGTGTCAGTGACGAAGCGATCCCAGTCCAGCAGCAGCGCGGGGTTTTCTTCCTTGTCGTGCACGGGAACCTGGTTGAAGTCGTTGTAGCTCTGCGACCAGTAGGAGGTCCACCAGCGCTGGTTGAGCGCGTCGATGGTGCCGTACTTGGCCTTGAGCCACGCGTGGAACTGCTGCTTCGCCTCGTCATCGAACGAGGAAGCGGCGAGCTCGTTGTCGATCTGCCAGCCGACAACGTCGGGGTTGTTGCCGTATCGCTCGGCCATGCGGGCGGCGACATCGCGTGCGAGTTCGCGGTATTTCGCGTCGGAAAAGGAGAACTGCTGGCGGTTGCCGTGCTCGTCGCGGCGGCCCTGGTTGTCGATGCGGAGGGTTTGCGGATACTTCTCGGTGAGCCACGCGGGCGGTGCGGCGGTGGGGGTGCCGAGCACGACCACGATGTGGTGCTTCGCGGCGGCGGCGATGGCGCGGTCAAGCCACTGCCACTGCCAGTTGCCCTCCGTGGGCTCCATGGTGCTCCAGGCGAATTCGCCGACGCGCACCAGGTGGATGTGGGCGGCTTCCATGCGGGCGAGGTCGGGCTCCCACTGCGACTCAGGCCACTGCTCGGGGTACCAGGCGGCGCCCAGCAGGACAGGCGGCGCGCCCGGGTACTGCGTGGCCTGGGCGCGTGCGGTGGAGCAGAGCAGGGTGGAGGCAAGGGCGGAGCAGACAAGGGCGGCAAGTGGTTTTCGCAAGTGTGACCTCGGTGGTGGCGAATCGTGTAGAGAGCAAGCGTCGCGCGCGGCGGCCGGTGTCGGAGCGACATGACCATGCAAAGCACCGGCGGACACACCATGCCATCCCGGAGCTGTGGACAGCAAGCCGCCGCATGAGCCGGCGGCTAGCTGTGCACGAGCACCCCGGCCGAAACATAGGACGAGCCTTCGCACTCGGTGTGAACCCGGGGCAGGGTGGGGGTAGGGGTGAGCAGCTCGATATGACCGTGTGTTCCGTCGGCGATGGCGAGGGTTGTGTCTTCGACCTTGCCGCCGCGACTGCTTGGGTTCCAGGCATAGGCCTCGGGGGTGCGCACCTGCTGGGTGCCGCCGGGGGTGGCGACCCATTCGCGCTCAAGGTAGCCGCAGGCTCCGCCCTGGTGATGAAGCTGCTCTTCGCCGGGAAAGCCAGCCTGTGCGTAGGCCGCGGCGGCGGTCTCAAAGAGAGAGGCGGCGGTGGCGCCGTTGCGGGTGGCGTGCTGCAGTGCCGCATTGACCAGGGCAGCAGTCTGGAAGCCGCGCGCGAGTTCCGTGGGGAGCTTGCCAAAGTGCACAAAGCGCGTGATGGACACGACGAGGCCCCAGCGGCGGGTGCACAGGTTGAGCATGCCGAAGCGCTGGAGCGTGGCGCCGCGGGCCACAGCGTGCTTGTAGCTGAGGATGCGGTCATCCACGGCCATGAGCAGCACGGAAGGGAAGATGCCTTCGCGCAGCAGGCGCTCGGCCAGCCAGGCCTCCATCTCGTACTCGGAGACACCGGGTTGCAGGGCGAGCAGGGTGTGGGCGACGGCATCGGCGGTGTGACGGCCAAGTTCGCGGAAGCGGGCGATTTCCGCAGGGAGCAGCGGTGCGCGCAGCGCGGCGAGGCTCACCACGGGCAGACTGGCCGCGGGGGCGTCGGTGGCGACCCTGGCGCCACCAAGCCGGGTAGCCTCGTCGGCAACGTTGAACGCGTGCCATGGGCCGGTGATGAGCTCGTAGCCGAGACCGACCAGTTCTTCTGCCTGCATGCGCGGTGCTTCGTTGCTGGGAGCGAGTGCAAAGCGGCGGCCATCGCGCAGCAACAAGAGGGCAAGCACACCGGTTTCGCTGAGGATGCCGACGCGCGCCTGGATCTCGCCGGCGCTGATCCAGGCGAGGTTCTCATGGCGACGGAGCAACACGGCGTCATAGCCGGAGGCCTGGAGCCACTGCTCGAGGCGGGTGAGCTTGTGCTGCAACTCGGACTGGCGAGCAGCGGCGCCGCCGCTGGCTTGCTCGAGGGCTTTGAGGTGTTCAGACATGCTGTGGGTGCCTCCACTTTGGTGACAGCCAGTGTACTGCGCCGGTGGCGAGCCACGAACGGGCTGCCCCTTACGGGTGCGGCGGCATGGAGCGGATGTACTGGACCAGTTGCCAGAGCGAGGCGTCGCCGAGCGAACGCCAGGCGGGCATGCCGTGATTCTTGCTGCCGTTAAGGAGGATCCAGTGGAGTTCCCCGTCGGTTTCAGCCCGCACCCGGCTGTTGCGCAGGGAAGGCTTGCTGCGGCGGCCGCCGCCGTCGTCGGCATGACAGGAGGAGCAGTACAGTGCGTACTGCTGCTGCCCTTCTGACAGGTTTTGGGGCGTGCGGGGGAGAGGATCGGCGAGGGTGCGCTGGGCGGCGGGCACGGTGGTGAGCCAGGCACTGGGCTGGTAGGGTTTGGTGGTGCAGCCGGTCAGGAGCAGGCAGTGGAGCGACAGAGCAGCAGCTTTTAGGCGCTTCACAATCCTCAAGTCCTCGTTCTTGCGAGACAATATTACGAGTATGAACACTTTGCCAGAGCGCACCACCGCCGAACCGGCCTTGCTTATTTTTGATTGTGATGGCGTGCTTGTCGACAGCGAGATCCTGGTGTGCACCGCCGTGGCGGAAGAGCTGACCAAACTCGGCTACCCGATTACTCCGGAAGACGTAGTGCGGCGCTTCGCGGGGCGGCCTGAGCGCGAGATTCTGGCTGAGGTGAAAGAGGACTGGGGCCAGCCCGTGCCCGAAGCCTACTTTGTGCATACCAAGCAGCGGATCAATGCAGCGTTCTCAACCGAGTTGCAGGCCATTGCCGGGGTCGCGGAAATGCTGGCGCAGCTGCGGTTGCCGCGGATTGTGGCCTCAAGCAGCGCACCGGCAAAGCTTGAGCAGGGCCTGCGCTTCGTGGGGTTGTATGACCTGCTGGCGCCACACATTGTGAGCACCCAGATGGTGCGCCATGGCAAACCGGCTCCCGATGTTTTTGTGTTCGCGGCGGGATGGATGCGCGTGCCGGTGAACCAGTGCCTGGTGATTGAAGACAGCGAGCCCGGCGTGCGTGCTGCGCGCGCGGCAGGCATGCGCGTCGTGGGCTTTACGGGCGGCAGCCACTGCGGTGCAGACCACGGCGAGCGGCTGCTGGCCGCGGGAGCGGAGCGGGTGCTGCGGCATATGGGTGAGCTTGCATCGGCGGTGCCCTCGGCGTTTGGTGCGGCCGTTTCTCACTAGAAAGCGCGCAGCGACGAATGCGTCGCCGGGCAGGCGGCACAGTGTGCAGCTGCATGCGCAGGCGTGGTTAGCTCGCGCGCGCTGCGTTTGTGCTTCATGGCGAGTGACAGCGGGGTGTCGCCGTGAGTCGCCGAAGCACGGCGCGAAGATGGAGCGCGACGGTTTCAGGGCGACGGAGCGTATGGTATATTCAATTTGTTGGTGCGCACCCGCCGCCGACCTGCAGCGTTCTCGCTGCTCCTGTTTTACCCACCTGGACGCGTAGCTCAACTGGCAGAGCATTCGACTCTTAATCGACAGGTTGAAGGTTCGATTCCTTCCGCGTCCACCAAAATTCTGACAAATTCTTTCTTCAAGAAAGTGTGCACCTGGGCAGCCGTGCGTCGCGCGGCCTAGAGTGTTGCGGCTGTGCGTGTTGTCCGTGGCGTGATGTTTGCGCCGTAGTGCAGGTACTGGCAAGCCCTGCGCAGGGCTGGTCACTATGCGGACTGCTTGAGACACTGAAGACCCACATGATCACCGGACTGAATCACACCACGCTTGCTGTGCGGGACCTGGATCGCTCCTTCCGCTTCTACACGGATGTGCTTGGACTGCGACCCGTGGCGCGCTGGTACAAGGGCGCGTACCTGCTGGCGGGAACCGCCTGGATTTGCCTGACGCTCGATGATGCGACGCGTTCCGGTCCTTTGCCGGAGTACACGCACGTGGCGTTCAGCGTGACCCGGGCAGAGTTCGTGGCTATGCAGACGCAACTGGAGAGAGCCGCGGTGATTGCCTGGCAGCAGAACCATAGCCACGGTTCATCGTTTTACTTTCTGGACCCGGATGGACATAAGTTGGAGATCCATGATTCGGACCTTGCGAGCCGCATCGAGAGCTTGAAACAAAAACCGCCCAGGGACCTGATCCTGTTTTGAGCACAGCCGGCGACGCGTATGCAGGTGTTTCACGGCGTATGGCGACTACGGAACAAAAAGCATGTAGAGAAACGCGCTGAGCAGAAGCCCAACGGCAGCCACCGACAAGCCCACGGTGCGCTTCTTGTAGAGGAAGAAGATCAGCATGAGCCCTGTGACCGACACAAGGGTGAGCAGCACAGCGGACACATCGATGAGCCACTTCCAGGCGGTGCCCGTGTCGCGACCTTTATGCAGATCGTTCATCACGGCCCAGAAGCCGCTGCGCGTTTCGACCAGTTGATAGTGGCCGGAGGCTCGCTCAATGGTGGCGTCGGCGGAGTAGCCGGGTCCCTTGAAAGACACGGTGATCTCGTCGCTCTCGGTACGCACATCGCTGAGTGCGCCACGCACGTGATTGGCGCTGCGAAAGTGCTCCACAAGCTGGGGCGTTTCTGGTTTTTGTAACAGGTCGAGGGGCATGCTGCCCCTGGCCAAAGTGGTTTTCTGCGCGCGCTCGAACCATTCCTGGTGGTTCAGTGTGAGGCCCGTAAGGGCAAAGAAAAAGATGATGGCGAAGCTCACCATCGACAGGTAGATATGTAACCAGCGCGCGAGCCTAGCGGTCCGCTGCCGGAGCATCGCGCGCGGTGAAGGTGCAGGCTTAGCGCTTGCGGTAGTCAAGCGTGGTGGCTCCTAGTTCTGTGGCTTCTGGCAGCGTGGCCTGCTGGGGCTTGCCGTTGAAGTCCAGCGGATGCCGCTGAAGATCGTAGCCGCCGTGTTCGCGCGCCGCCTCGACGCACAGCGTGTAAGTGCCTGCCTTGACGAGCTTGCCTTCGTTGTCCTTGCCATCCCAGGTGAGGGTGTACTGGCCCGGTGGACGCGTCGCGGAGGAGATGGTCCTGGACACATCGGTGCCTTCGGTGAGGCTGCGGATCTGGTCATCTCGATACCATGTCTTGAGGTCAGGCAGCCAGCGGGAGTTCTGTGTCCAGAGCGCCAGGGTGCGTACCGGGTAGTGATCGGCATCTTCGACCCACACCGCGACATAGGGACGGCGGTAGCGCGCGTCCTGGATGCGTGGGAGGTCGAGGTTGATGCGCAGCTCATATGCCGGGTCCCATGCCGCGCTGCCGGAGGAGGATGGTGAGGCGGGTGCAGGCGGGAGCGCGAGGGAAGCCGGCCGTACACCGGGCGAGCGCGGCCAGCCTGCGCTGCTGAGCTGCTCGCCGCTCGCGAGGACGAGCGTGTACTGCACGCCTGGGTACGCAGCCGCGAGAGCCTGGCCCTGGTCAACAGGGAGGATGGAGAAGGCGGTTGCGAGTGCGCCCGCGGTGACGGCGTCCTGCGCGATCACGGTAGAGGAAAGGATGTGGCTGGTGGGCGTGGCGGTGCGCGGATCGATCAGGTGTGAGAACTGTGGCTGCGCGCTCTTGACCGCCTGGGCCAGCTCAAAGCCGCGCCGATAGGAGCCGCTGGTGGCCACCGCGCGATTGTGCACGATCACATGATCGAGCGCCACGGCATTCTCCGCAGGGGCTGATGGGTCGGCGATTGCCACCATCTGCGTAAGGTTGCCGCGAACGATTACGTCTCCACCGACGTTCAACATCACACCGGTGGCCCCGGCACGCAGCGCGGCATCGGCTGCGCGTGCGCTGATGTAACTTTTCGCGAACGAGGCGAAGGCGAGCGGCACATCGCTGAGACGCGTGGCGGTGTGCTGCGCTTTATCGAGCGACCAGTGTGCCTGCTGCATGGCCTCAACAGCGACAGCGATCTCTTCGTCTGTGGGTGTGCGGCCCTCCGCGGTCGCGCTGCGCCAGAGCCGCGTTGCTGCTTCGACGGAAGGGTCAAGGGCACCGCCGGTGTTTGCGCGCCAGTAATCGAAAGACTGCAAAACCTCCATCAACTCAGCGGAGACGGGGACTGGCCGAAAGCGGGTCTGCGCCCAGCGGGAGACTTCGCTGTCGGAGCGCCAGGTACTGAGAATCGCTTCATCGTGATCAAAGAGCGCGAGCATTGCGGCTTCAGCATGCGCGGCGGCTGCAGGCGTTGCTGCGCGCACGGTGATCTCGAGCGAAGTTCCGAGAACGTGTTCGTGGTGCGTGTTCCAGTAGCCTGAGGCTTGCTCGTCGAGCGTGTCAGGCGCGTGAGCGGGCTGCGCGAAGCTGCCCGACGCTGCGGCGGCAAGAGGAACGCAGGCCGCAATCTTCCAGAAGGGGGAGTGGGTCATTAGTCGGGCTGTCCTTTCGATGGCTGAGTAGCCGGTGCGACATTGTTATCGCGATCGTGGCGCGGCCCATTGGCCGGCATGCTGGCGAACATCTGTTGCAGTTCACTCGCGTCGAGGAATCCGTCCTTGTTTTTGTCAGCATCGGCGAAACGGCCGCGCATGCCGTCCGGTACTTCTTCGAGGCTCAGCTTGCCGTCTTCATTGGTGTCGAATTCACGAAGGATGTGAGCAACGCGCTGGGCGGGGCTCTGCTGGCGAACGATCATTTCGTCGGCGCTGAGTATGCCGTCGTGGTTCTTATCAAGCACAAGCAGGTGAAGGCTCGCCGTGCGGATTTCTTCGGCGGAGATCACGCCATTATGGTCAATGTCGAGTGCGTCGACGACGGGATCAAGATGCAAGAGATCGATGGTCTCGGCCGGGTCGGAAGGGCGTCCACGCGGGGCACTCGTCCTGGCCGCGCTCTGGCGAATCTCGTCGGGAGTAAGCTTGCCGTCCTTGTTGGTGTCGGCACGCGCAAACAGGGACTGCATGCGCTCGGGCAGTTCATCGGGCGTGAGGACGCCGTCTGCGTTCTTGTCGAACTGCATGAGTTGCGTTACGAGCTGCGCCGGATTCGCGCCCGCGTCGTCTCGACGGGGCGTGAGCTCTTCGAGACTTAGCTGTCCGTCCTGGTCGCGGTCAAGCGCGTGAAGAGACGCAGGCGCTGCCTGGATCTCCTGCTTGGAGAGGCTGCCGTCATGATCGAGGTCGAGTGCCTCAAGCACGAGGCGGGGGCGGCCCTGCTGCCTTTGCGCGAGGGCGGCGGTGCAGGCGCTGAGAGCGAGAACGGCGACAAGCGACTTGCGATTGAAACCAACGAACTGGGACACGTAAACCCCTTCAGGTAGCTGTGATCGTGCAACGGGACTGTGCGTACTCCATGAACAAATGCTGCTTAGACTTCCGCCCATTCGCGCAGGAGGTTGTGATAAACGCCGGTGAACTCAACGAGCGAAGCGTGCCCGGGCATGCTGGCGCCGACTTTCTGGATGGCTCCGTCGAGGTTGAACAGAAGGCTGCGTTGCGCGTCGCGGCGCACCATGCTTTGCAGCCAGAAGAAAGAACTCACCCGGCTGCCTCGCGTAATCGGCAGCACCCGATGCAGACTGGTGGACGGGTAGAGCACCATGTGGCCGGCCGGCAGCTTCACGGATTGCTGCCCGTAGGTGTCCTCGATGACGAGTTCGCCCCCATCGTATTCCTCAGGGCTGCTGAGAAAAAGAGTGACAGACAGGTCAGTGCGCACCTGTTCGCCGGTAGCCGGGATACGGCGAATCGAGTTATCGATGTGGTTGCCGAACGAGTGCCCACCATCGTAGCGGTTGAACAGGGGTGGAAAGATCTTTGCCGGCAGCGCCGCCGAGATGAACAGGGGATTGCGATACAGCGCGTGGACGATGGTGCGACCCAGTTCGATGGCGACCGGGCTTGTCTCAGGCAGCTGCATATTGTCTTTGACCTGAGCGGACTGATGGCCGGCAGTGATGCGTCCGTCCACCCAGTTTGTCTGGTCAAGTTCCTTGCGGAACTGCAGCACCTCAGCCTGGGTAAGTACGTCTGGAATCTGAATCAGCATGGCGGTGCCTCGAGCGCTGCGTGTGCTTGGTACAGGAGCGGTGAATCGTGCGGTGAAGGATCAGGTGTGCGGCTGAGCGCTCTGATTTCTGCGTGCGGCTGCGTGGCCAGAAACGCGCGCATCTTGGACAGGAAGGCCGGCGTGGCTGTGGCCGGGACCTGTTGAAGCCAGTGCAACGCCCCGAGCAGGTCTCCTTCCTGCATGAGGAGTCGTGCGTAGTTGAACTGGCCACGGAAGTCTCCACCAAGCGCGGCCTTGCGATACAGATCGCGCGCCTTCGAGCGACTGGCCTGCGCAACCCAACCATCTTCGTAAAAGCCACCGAGTACGTTCATGGACTTGGCATGCCCGAGGTCGGCCGCCTTGCGCAGCCACAGAAACGCCTCTGTCTTGTCCTGCACGATGCCGCCTTCTCCGAGTGTGAGCAGCGTCGCCAGGTTATACATGCCCCAGTCGAGCCCGCGCTCCGCGGCTTTCCGGAACCATGGTTCCGCGAGCAGGGCGCTGGGCTGAATACCCCAGCCCTGATCGAGACAACGGCCCACCATGTTGATGGCCATAAGGTTGCCACCGCGCGCGGCACGCTCAAACCAGTGCAGCGCCGCGGTCTGGTTGCGTTCGACACATGTGCCGTCAAGCAGCATTTGCCCGTAAAGAAGCTGCGCCTGGTGCACGCCGCGGAGAGCCGCGGCGCGCACCAGATCCAGTGATGTGTCTGTCAGTTGGTCGACCATGCCGTGTCAGAACCTTACGTTCAGGCCGAATACCGCGGAGCGCCCGGGCGCCTCGATCGCGTAGTGCGTGGCATAGGCCTGCTGGTAGTAGAGCCGGTCGCTCAGGTTCAGTACGTTGGCCTGCAGGTTCCAGTGCTCGTTGAACTCGTAGTTGCCGAAGAGATCTTCGCGCACATACCCGGGCACCCACTTGTTGTTGACCTGGCTGCCCCACACGCGGGTCATGCCGTAGATGCCGCCGCCGGCGTTGAGCCTGTGCGTGAGCTTGTAGCTGCTGGTGATGGCGACCGCATGCTTGGCCGTGTTGGGCAGGGCCTGACCGTTGGCGGTGCCGGTGCCGCCTGCGTCCAGCAGGATGGCATCGATGTAAGTGTAGCCACCGGTGAACTGCCACTTGTTTGTCAGCTGGCCGCTGATGCCGGCTTCTGCGCCGAGCGTGCGGTCGTTGCCAGCAGCAGCCACGGTGCCATCGGCCTGCGTGATGCGGACGTTCTTGATGTCCTCACGATAGAAGTCGATGCGCGCCAGTGTTCTGCCACCCGACAGCTCACGCTTGGCGCCGATCTCTTCTTCCCGGATGGTCTCGGGCTGCAGGTCGGCGTTGATCTGGCTGTTGAGTGCGGACGTATCGACACCCTGCGCCAGCGCATCGCCAGTGGGGATGGCTGCCGTACTTACCGTGCCGTAGATGCTTGAGGCGTGATCGGGCTTGTAGATGAGACTCGCGAGATAGGTGCCGATGTTGTTGGTCACGCTGTATGGCGTGCTTACGCCGGCAGTGATCGCAGTCCTGAAGGTGGAATTGAAATGGTCGTAGCGTCCGCCCACCGTGCTCTGGAAGTGCTGGTTGAACTGGATCGTATCGAAGCCATACACGGACTGGGTCACAGCCGTGGAGTGGGTCGGATTGTGGTTCAGCGTCAGGGTGCCCGTTGCCTTCCACGGATCGTGGTAGTCCGGCGAGAACAACAGTGTGCAGTTATATCCGGAGGGCGCGCCAGCTCCCTGCGGACAGGTCTCGGTGGCGCCGCTGAAGCTTGTGGAGTTATTGGTGTACTGGTCGTTGTTGCCGCGTTCCTTCGAGAACTCCGCGCCGGTGGCGTAGGAGTGCTTGACCTTGCTTGTCTGGAACTGGCCGGAAAGATCGGTCTGGTTGTCGTCCGTGAAGACGGCGCTGACGCGACTGTTGATGCGGCGGAAGAGCAGGCCGTAGTAGAGGTTGCCCTGGCTGTCATCGGGCAGGGTCCACAGGTAGTTCTGCTCGGTACGCTCGTAGCGGAACGTGTTGCGGAGCAAGCTGCGTGCGTTCCAGAGGTCATGCTCGACGCGACCCGTGGCGATCTTGGCGGTATCGCGATCCTGGTCGCGATCGCTCAGCCCCCAGAAGAGGCTGCGGTGTGGCAGAGTGAGCGGCTCACCGTCGCCAGGCTGGAGGATCTGGGGACCGGGATCGTTGGTGGGTATCTTGCTCGGATTGTTGTAAGGGGTACCCGAGTCCGGCAGATCGTTCGTGATCAGGTGATAGTAGTCGAGGAAGGCGCGGGTTGGACCGCCAAGCCCGATCGCGAGGCTGGGCGCGGCACCCCAGCGCGAGTTGTGGACCGCATCACGGCCTGCTACATCCGCGTCGTGCCACATGCCCGTCAAGCGGCCCGCGACCAGGTGATTCAGTTCGGTGTTGGCATCCACCGTGGCGCGCTTGTAGTTGGAGGTGCCCGGCATGAAGCTGCCTGCGACAAAGTTGCTATGCCGGGCCAGCTTGCTGTTCATGTTGATGCTGCCGCCGCCGGTGCCGCGGCCGCCGTATGCGCCGCCCGGGCCTTCCTGCACCTCGATGCTTTCCACGTCGAACACTTCGCGGGACTGCGCGGCGATGTCGCGCATGCCGTCGATGTAGGTGCTGGCCTGCGAGTCGAGACCACGGATGAACGGGCGGTCGCCGAGCGGATTGCCGCCCTCGCCTGCGCCGAAGGTGATGCCGGGAACAGTGCGCAGTGCTTCCATCAGCGTGGTCGAGGCTGTGTTCTGCATCGTCTCGGCGGAGACCACGGTGATGGTCTGCGGCAGGTCCACCAGTGGCGCGGTGTACTTGGGCGAGGAGGGCCCCTGCGCCGTAACGGTCACGGATGAGCTATCGCCGGCGACCGAAAGAACGACCCGGCCTTCGTCTTCGAAGCGCGCGGAGACGCCCGTATTTTCCAGCAGGTGTGTCAGTGCCTCGCGCTCCGTGAGCACACCCGTGACACCGGGGGACTGCAGGCCGCCGATCTTTTCAGAGGCGAGGCTGACCGAGATTCCTGTTTCCTTCTCAAGCGCGGTGAGCGCTTCGGCCAGGGTGCCGGCCGGAATGTTGAAGTTATGCACCGTCTGCGCCGGGGTGGCCTGCGCATCGGCGATCTCGGGAGCGGCGGACTTCTTGGCATCCGGGGTGCCGCTGCCATCGTTCACAGGCGACGCGGCCACTGCGCTCTGGGCAGCCAGACCGGCAAGGGTCATTACCGCCATCGCGAGCTGGGTGCCGAGCCTGCCACGGCTGGACGACGCAGCGTCGAACGGTGTGTTCGAGTGCTTCTGTAGCCGTGGTGTACGGGAACCTTCTGCCGAAAAGCGCTGCTCCGTGGTGGGGGCAGAAGCCTGGTCGGCCGTGGGCTCCTTGTGAGCTGGTCTGGGTGTGTCTGTTCGTTGCACGTGCGTTCTCCCTCACGCCTTCAGTAGCTCCGCTGGTTGGTGGCATGCTCGATCATTTGCAATATCCGACTGCATTGGTCGCATATGTGGGCGCAGTTCCGCCCGTTTGGGTCGCGAAGGACCGTCTGCATTGATCGAAGCCCCGCCAAAGAGTCACGCGGAGCTATCCGGCGTTCTCGGTTCCTACTATAAAGGCAACCTCAACGAATCGGACAAAAAAATGCGACCGAAAGAGTCGTACACCTGTTTCTCCATATCCCGAGGCCTTCCGGATGCGACATGCGAGCGGGCGCCGCGGCCTGTGACTTGCCCCGAAGCATTTCCCATTCGCGCCACGCGCCGCCGAGAACGGCGATGGGGTGCCGCCTGCTGGAGCTTCAACGCACGTGTCTCCGAAATCCAGTACGTCGCCTTGTATCGCCTGGTGCAAGCTGAGGCCGCTCAACTTCTCCGTCCACCCGGCATGCTGGAGAATGGAGAGCAATGAAACGTCGAGTCTTTCTGCAACAGGCAGCTGCCGCGGCGGCCGCAACGCTGGTGACCCGGAGCGCGAGCGCTGCGTTGCTGCCGCATGCGCAATCGAAACCGAATATCGTGGTGATCCTTGCGGACGACCTGGGATTCGGCTACCTTTCGAGCTATGGCGCAACCCACGTCCATACTCCAGCGATCGATTCGCTGGCAGCGCACGGCGTGCGGTTCACCAACGCGCACTCGGATGCGGCAACGTGCACGCCCTCGCGGTACGCGATGCTGACGGGCAGCTACGCATGGCGGCACGACGGCGTGCAGATTCTGCCGGGTGATGCGAAGCTGCTGATCGGGCAGGACCAGTGGACGATTGCCTCGATGCTGAAGGGTGCAGGCTACACGACGGGGCTGGTCGGCAAGTGGCACGTCGGGCTGGGCGACGGCAGGATCGACTGGAACGGCGAGATCAAGCCGGGCCCGTGCGAGGTGGGGTTCGACGAGGCGTTCTTTTTCGCGGCGACCGCGGACCGCGTGCCGAGTGTTTACATTCACAACCATCGCGTGGTGAACCTCGATCCCGCGGATCCTATCCACGTGCGGTATGACCAGAAGATCGGCAACGAGCCTACGGGCAGGGAAGATCCCGAGCTTTTGAAAATGAAGCTGAGCGAAGGCCATGACGGCACGATCGTGGACGGGATCAGCCGGATCGGTTTCATGACGGGCGGCAAAGCCGCACTATGGAAGGACGAGGAGATGGCGGCTACCTTCGCGAACAAGGCTGTGGAGTTCATCGAGAAGAATCAGCATCAGCCGTTCCTGCTGTACTACACACCGAGCGACATCCATGTGCCACGCGCTCCGGCGGAGCAGTTCGCTGGAAGGAGTGAGTGCGGCGTGCGGTGCGACGTGATTGACCAATTGGACTGGTGTGTCGGGCGCATTACGGAAACGTTGCAGCGATTGCACCTCGAGGAGAACACGCTCATCGTTTTCACTTCCGACAACGGCCCCGTAGTCAATGACGGGTATGACGATGGAGCGGACCGCGCACTGCACGGACACACACCTGCCGGGCCCTACCGCGGTGGCAAGTACATGATCACGGAAGGTGGAACGCGTATTCCGCTGATCACGAGTTGGAAAGGACACATCAATCCCGGGACGTCGGACGCACTGGTGAGCCAACTGGATCTGCTGGCGAGCCTCGCGGCGCTGTGCGGCGAGACTGTTCCGAAAGGACAGGCGGAAGACAGCGTCAACGTCTTGCCGGCCTTGCTGGGCAGGTCGCGCACCGGTCGGCAGTCACTGGTGGAAGAGGCGCAGGTGCTGGCGATTGTGGATGGACACTGGAAGCTGATCGACCGCTCGCAACGGCCCGGGCTGCATCCGCGGCCGTTGCCGAAACCCACGGCAGGCGCGATGGAGACCAAGGTCACGGACGAGGGCTATCCCACGGCTGCGCTTGAGTTATACGACCTGAGCGTCGACCCGCACGAGACCAGGAATTTGGCCGGAGTGCACCCAGAGAGAGCGGCGCGGCTGCGACAGGAGCTGGTGCGCCTGCGCACGCAGGCGAAGAGCTGAGGCTCGCCCCCGCATTGCAGCGCTGCGAAGTGCTGGGTTCGTGCAGCAGTTGAGGGTACGCGGCGCTTGCGATGCAGAAGCGTGAAGCAAGTGACCACGCTTCTGCGTTGATGCTAGCGGCGAGCCACGCTGGCGCTCGCCGCCGTGACATTCCAGCCGCGCAGCTTGAGCAGCACTGCCTCGGCTGCATTATTGGCGGGTATGTCGATGGTGACGGTGCGCTGCTCGCCCGGCAGCAGCGAGATGTAGTTATCGCTGTAGAACGCCGGCAATACCTCGGCGCCATCGTGCGTACGCAGGGTGACGAGCTTGGTGTTGAGCGCGGCCACGGTGCTGGTGTTGTGGAGCAGCACTTCAAGCCGTCGTGTGCCGGGCGCGTCACTGTGCGGCAGGTCGCGTGCGGTGAGCGTGACGCGTGCAGGAGCAAGCGCGTCGAGCGCACGATACCCCTGGTCGGAGGCGGCGCGCCAGTACAGGTTCTCCGAGAGCAGCTTACCGTCGGACGCATGCAACGCGAGGTGTACCAGTACGGTGGTGTCGCCGAGCAGGGGAGCGAGATCGAGGTGGAATGCCTGGGTGGCATCGTCGCTTGCCGCATTGATCGCTGCGGTGTGGTGAAGCAGGAGCTTGCCGTCAAGCGCGTACACGTCGGCATCCACACGGGCCTGCTGCAGCGGCTGCTGCGTGGTGTCGATGATCTGCACATCATTGGTGGCGAGATCGAGCTGCACGTGGAGCGGCTCGCAGGCTTTGCGGGTCGCGTAGTACGAAGCCTGCGCGTCGTAGTCAGAGCTGAGAATGCCCCACAACATGCTCGGCCACGAGGGCTGCGTCATCCACAGAAGGCGGCCGGTATTGGGCTGCCAGAGATGCGCGTTGAAGCCTTCGAAGATGGCGCGGTAGTCGACGTAGTTCATCATCTGCGCCTGCGACTCGTACTGCTCAAGGCTGGTAGCCATGCCGAACTGCGCCTGCATGTGCTGGTTCATCCGGTCATTCGGGTGCCAGTTGTGATACGCCCAGTCATCGCTGATAGGCCAGCGGTCGGCTGCGGGAAGCCAGCGGCTGAACCACTCCAGCGTCGGCAGCGACGAGGTGCCGATCTCGACGGCAAAGCCGCGGTCGATCGTGGAGTAGTAATCGGCAGGTTCCTCGTAGGAGTACGGTCCGCTGGGTAGCAGGTTCACCTGGTTGGAGGAAGGCGAGTAGTAGCGCGTGCCGTCGAGTGTGTGCGTCAATGCGATCAGGCCCTTGTTGATGATGGGCTGCGGCACGCCCTCGTTGCGGCCGCACCACATGATGATGGACGGGTGATTGCGAAAGCGCTCGATGGTGTCTTTTGCATTGGCGAGGAAAAGCTGTGGATCTTCCGCCTCGGCGTTGGAGTCGGTGGTGACTTCCCAGAAGTCGTTCCAGACGAGCATGCCGTATTCGTCGGCGAGATCGTAGAAGTCTTCTTCAGAGTTCTGGCCCTGCCAGTTGCGGATGATGTTGAGGTTGGCATCGCGGTTGTAACGAAAGAAAGGCTCGAGACGTTCGCGGGCGACGCGCTTGCGTGAGTCATCCAGACCCCAGCTGCCGCCGCGCGCAGCGATGCGTACGCCGTTGACCTTGAGCGTGAGATAGGGGGTTGCGCGGGTATCGGCGACTGGATGGAAGGCAGGCGAGGCATCCTGCCCCGCAGTGATCGAGGCAGCCCAGCCGCCCGGTACCTGGCGCATGCCAGCGTGCGTGACGTCGACCTGCGGCATCGCATCATCGCGTCCATTGGAGGGGTCGTAGTCCACGCGCTGCAGTGCGCCCTCGTTATCAAGCAGGCTCAGCTCGTAGGAAACTTCGCGCACACCGAAGCGGAGTTTCTTGATTGCGGGTGCGGCGCTTGCGGTGGTGAAGGTGGTGGTGAGGTGATAGAGCTCGGGGCTGCCGTAGCCATTCGGCCACCAGAGACGCGGGTGATCGAGGTGCAACGCTTTGAATCCGCCCGACGCTGTGGGCGCGAGCTGAAAGGTTGCGCCGCCGGGCGGCACGGTGACCTGCCGGTGGACCTCAACACCTTCAAAGCTCGCGGAGAGCGTGCCCTCGACCCGAGACGACGAGGCGTTGCGGAGTGGAATGTTGAGCGTGATGTCTGCCTGCGTCGTGTCGGGCAGCGCCAGGTGGGTGATGACCTGCTGATCGCCGATCGAAACTGCTCCCGTTGCGACCAGGTGGACATCCTGCCACAAACCGGTGTCGCGGTCATGCATGGGCGGGTTCCAGTCCCAGCCTTCGGAGGCAAGAAAGGTGGGCCCGTCGAGTTCCATCGCGCCGCCGTTGAGCCCCGAGCCAAGCACGATGGACTGCACGTTGGGGATGCCAGGATGCGGCGGAGGCGAGATGCGAATCGCGAGCGCGTTGCTGCCATGCCGGTTGAGCAGGGTGCTTATGGAGAAGTTGCCGCGCATGAACGCGCCGGTCACCTGCCCGAGCGAATGTCCGTTCAACCAGACGTCGGCCTGGTAGTTGATCCCGTTGAGCAGAAGTGAAACGTTTTCGAATTGAGCGACAGCGTCCGCGGGGAACTCCGCGCGGTACCAGTAATCCTGACGGCTTAGTTTCTCGGGGATGTCGAGATTGTCGAGACCGTAGTCAGGATCAGGGTAGAGCCCGCGATCGATCATGGTGGTCAGCACGGTGCCGGGAACGGTGGCTGCCATCCATGTAGAGGTGTCGAAGCCCGGGGTCGAGATTGCCTCGGGAGTTGCCGATGTCCTGGGAGCTTCCGCGAGCTTCCAGCCGTTGGAAAGCGTCCAGTCTCCGGGCGTGTTGGGCACAAGGGTGGTTTGCGCAGGTGGCGGCGGGGCGGCTACCGGCTTGCTGAACGCGGCATTGCGCTTCGGCATGCTCCACGGTGGCTGCGGCGCGCGATTGCCGATGTACTGCACGGACTGCAGCGGCCACGGCTTGGAGCCTTCCTCAAACTCGATCAGGTCGGGGTCGGGCTGCTGGTGTGCGAGCACTGCGATCTCCGCGGCAGAGGCGGCAATGCGCGTGAGGGTAAACGCGGCGATGCGTCCGCCGAAATGGGCACAGGGAAGCTGCGCGCAGGTGTCAACCGGGCCGAGATGCAGCTCGGGAGCGATGGCACCGGCGCGTGGCTCGGCGTGCGCCTGCTCTGTGCCATCGACATAGAAGCGGGCGGACGCCCCGTCAAAGGTTGCCGCTAAGAAGTGCCAGCCGTGCACAGGCAATGGCGAGCGGGCGACGACCTGCTGCCCCGCGCCGAAGCGCAGGGCAGCCTTGCCATCAACCAGTGCGAAGAAGCGCGAGTCGCCGCTGAACGGGTCGCCCGCCCCGGCGATCAGCACGGACAGCGGCGAGACGGGTGAAAGCTCGACCCATGCGGAGAGCGTCCAAGAAGCGGATGGCGCGAGGATGGGATCACGCGCCGGCAGTGACTCAGTGAGTCCACGGCCGCCCACAAGAAGATGCCCGTTGTACGGGCCGTACTGGGCTAACGGTGTGAACGGCTGTTGCAGATGAAGTGCGGGAGCGCTGAGATCCTGCGGTGTCTGCGCGGCCGCGGTGTGGCATGCAAGCATCGCGAGCGAGGAGCAGAGACCCACACCACGCAGCCCCTGCAAGAGCTCACGTCTGCCACGAGTATTTTTTCCGATCACAGTGCGCCTCCGGCGTCACAGCCGTGTGCCGGGTCCTGTGCGCGAAAGCTTAGTATAGCGAGCAGAGCGGCCCGGCTGTGCGACGCGTTTGGCTCGCATGGGCACCTATCGTCGGTGTGAGCCGCTGTCGTGCTTGAGCTGGCGTGAGCGGCTGCCGGAGAGAGGACCAAAATGAGCGCCCTGGATGCGAAGGATTGTGCAATTCTGGCGCGGCTGCAAGCGAACGCGCGCATTACGTTTGCCGAGCTTGGCCGGCAGGTGGGGTTATCGACCCCGGCTGTGATCGAGCGGGTGCGCCAACTGGAAGAGGCCGAGGTGATCCTGGGCTATCACGCGCAGGTGGATCCGCTCGCCGTGGGGTTGCCGGTTGCCGCGCTGGTACGCATCACGATCGCCGGCAATCATCTGCAGCAGTTCAACGCTCTGGTGCGTACCATTCCGGAGGTGCTGGAATGTCACCGCGTGACCGGCTCCGAGTCTTACATTGTGCACGTTGCCGTGCGTGACACGCAGCACCTGGAAGAAGTCATCGACTCCATGATGCCGTATGTTTCGACCAACACATCGCTGGTGCTGGCGTCGCCGGTTGCGTGGAACAGCGTGACGCCCGCGCAGGACCTGCCGCGCCGCAAAGCCAAAGCACGCGCGGCGAAGAAGAGTTGAACTGCACGCTGTTGCTAGTGCAATTGCGAGGCGCGGCAGAACGAGCGGATGGTGGTGAGCTGCACAGCGGGTGAGAGGTAGTGGTCAAGCACCGGCTCTTCGTTGAGCAGCATGGTGCTCAGGTATTTCTTGTTGTCGTCGCAGAAGACCGTGGCGACAACCGCCGCACCGCCAAGGCGGTTCTGCACGGCAACGGCGGCGAGAAAGTTGCAGCCGGAGGAAATGCCAACGCCTAGCCCGAGTTCATTGGCAAGCCGCTGCGCCATCAGGATGGAGTCTCCGTCGGAGATGCCGAGAATCTCGTGGATGCGCGTGAGATCCATGATGGCCGGGATGAAGTCGTCGGAGATGCCCTGGATGCGGTGCGAGCCGATCTTGTGTCCGGTGGAAAGCGTGGGCGACTCGGCCGGTTCGACCGCGTACACCTTGATGCCCGGCTCCTGCTCCTGCAGGTACGAGCCAGTGCCCATCACGGTGCCGCCTGTGCCGACGCCCGCAACAAAGGCATCCGGTCGCAGACCGGCGGAGTGGAGCTGCTTGAGCAGCTCGGGCCCGGTGCCGAGCCGGTGCGCGCGACAGTTGGCTGCATTGGAAAACTGCTGCGGAAGAAACACATCGCTGCGGCTTGCCGCGAGCTGCTCGCAGCAGTCGATGCTGCCAAGAAAGCCGCCCTGTGCGCGAGAGATGGGTTTGATCTCAGCGCCGAAACCCTGGATCAGCTTGTGGCGTTCCTGGCTCATCCAGTCCGGCATGAAGATCGACACAGGATGCCCAAGCGCGCGGCCGAGGGCGGCGAACGAGATACCGGTATTGCCGCTTGTTGCCTCGGCGATGGTGTCGCCCTCGTGCAGGCAGCCCGAAGCATAGGCTTCACGCAGGATGTTGAGCGCCATGCGGTCTTTGATCGAGCCGGTGAAGTTGAGGTTCTCGCACTTGACGTAGATGGTACGGGGCGCGCCGTGCCACGTGTAGTCAATGGCCATGAGCGGCGTATCGCCGACCAGGTGACTGAGTGCATCGAGGCGCTCTGCCGTCTGGTGGGTAAATGCTGCTGCCCTGATCTGTGCGGCCATGGCGCGTCCTCCTGCTTCCGTTCTGCCTGCCTTTACTGTAGGCAGTTGGGCTGAAGAAAAGAAGAGGATGCGTAAGGTAGAACCGACGCCCCGCCGTAGATCGTCAAGAAACAATGGCGTTTTGCTTTACGACACAAAACGCCTGCCTGGACAAGGTTGCAATGCAAGCATGGTTCCGGGAAAGGTACGGATTAGTGCGCCCGCACGGGCACGCGGTCCGACGCTGGCGCCGCGGCGTCCGAAGGCAGTTGATAGAAATGCCGGGCGAGCTCACCGAAGCTTTGGACCTGCCGCTCTTCCCACGCTGCATCCAAGCCAAGCTCCTGGGCCATGATGGAGGCAACGGCAGCCGCGGAGCGAACGGCAGCCTGGGCGTCAAGCATCAGGGCGCGGGTCCTGCGCGAGAGCACATCTTCGACGGTACGCGCCATCTCCTCGTGCACCGCGAACACGACCTCTGCCTGCACAAAGGGCAGGGCAGCGTCGAGAGGTTGCGCAAGCCCGGGGTTTGCAACGATCAGCGTCGCGATCCTGCCGACGTCAGTACCATAGCGGCTCAGATGCGTCCTCGGCCCCTGGGCCAAGGCAGCACCATGCAGCCGTGTTTTCCTGGTGACGCATGGCTTCGCGGGCAGCATTTTCTTGCCGATGGCGAAATCGAGCGTGTCCTCCGCCATGCGGCGATACGTGGTCCACTTACCACCGGCGACTGTGATGAGCCCACTTGCGGAAGCATCGATGTGGTGTTCACGCGACAGCTTGGACGTGGTCGCCTCCTTGCCCGTGACCAGAGGACGCAGCCCGGAGAAGACCGACCGAATGTCCGTCCTGGTGAGCGGGCGTGCGAGGTATGGATTGATGTGCTCGAGCAGGTAGGTGACTTCGGACTCCTGGTGGCCCGGCTCCATCTCGACATCCGTCACTGGCACATCCGTGGTGCCAATAACAACTTTGCCCAGCCAAGGAATGGCGAAGATGACGCGTCCGTCCGCGGTCTTGGGTACCATGATCGCGTTGTCACTGCCCAGCACGTCCGGATCCACCACGATGTGGGTTCCACGGCTGACGGACAGCAACGGCGGGATGTCGGCCTTGTCCTGCTGCCGGATGGAATCCACGAAGATACCGGTGGCGTTGATGACGACGCTGGCGGCTACCGGGAAGGTCCTGCCTGTTTCCACATCGGCAAGCTCCGCGCCGGTGACCATACCGTTTGTTTTGTGCAGCCGGAGGCAGCGTACGTAGTTGAGTACGATCGCTCCGTGATCTTCGGCAGTGCGGGCAAGCGCCAGTGCCAGGCGCGCATCGTCAAACTGGCCGTCGTGGTAAAGCACTCCACCCTTGAGCCCGTTGGTTGCAATACCGGGGATGCGCTGCCTGGCTGCGGCAGCGCCGAGGATCCGGGTGGGGCCCATGGATGACCCGCCCGAGAGCAGGTCATAGAGCTTGAGGCCGATGCCGTAGTAAGGCAGGTCTTTCCAGCTATAGGCGGGAGTGAGAAAGGGCAGGGCCTGCACAAGATGAGGCGCGTTTTCGAGCATCACCTTGCGCTCATGCAGCGCTTCGTAGACGAGGTGGATCTGCCCGCTGGCAAGGTAGCGCACGCCCCCGTGAACGAGCTTGGTGGCCCGGCTGGACGTCGCCTGGGCGAAGTCACCGGCATCGACGAGGGCCGTGCGATAGCCGCGCGTGGCGGCATCGAGGGCGATGCCCAACCCAGTGGCTCCGCCTCCAATCACCAGGACATCGAAGGAGTTGCTGGCTACCAGTGTGAGCTTTTCTGCGCGTGTCATCGGCATGGGAGTTCCTCTTGGCGGTCAACAAAAAAAGCCGCCCACAAACCCTCTAAAGAGAAGGCTGGTGGGCGGCTTTCTTTGCTCTACCGCGTTATCTCTAGAATAAGCGGCCGAAGGCGAAATAACAAGCGACTTACTGCAGCGACCAAAGATCGGGATTACCAATGGAGACGGCATCGAGTCCCTGCCGGACGAGCGAGTCCGCCTCCTGCAGGCTTCCGATGAGGCCGCCGCCGACCGTGGCCACGAGTGGATACTTTTCGCGCAGTCGCGGGAGGATGCGCGGAGCGACGGGCGCGGGCAGGAGCTCCAGTGCGTCCGGCACAAAGTTGCGCAACGAGCGCATGCTGCTGCCGACCGATTCGGAGTCGATCATAAAGGTTCGCTGGATCGCGTAGAGACCTCGGCCTGCGGCTGCGCTGAGCACGTCGGTATGGGTGGAGATCACACCGGCGCAACCACTTGCCGCAAGGTACGCAACGGCTTCGGCGTCCCGCGCGAGCCCGGCACACAGATCAAGGTTGACCATGACCTCCTTGTCAGTGGCACGAAGCTGCTGAAGATAGACGTCCAGGGTGGAAAGACCTGCTGCGAGCAGGTAGATCACGCGCGAGGGGGAAGCTGCCGCACGCGCGAGGTCGTCGGCGGCCCGCAGTGCGGGAATGATGGGAAAACTCCGCACGAGTGCTCGGAACTCTCCCGGATCATGGCGTGGCACATTGGCTATTGCTGCGCGCCTTGCTGGTTGAGGGCGAGCCATCCGTGTACATCCTTCCGCGGCGTCTGTTGCTTTCTTTATACCGCCCGGATGGCCCGGGGGCGCTGGCGGCTGTGCAAAGAGGCTGGCCTGGGAGCTCGAGCCCCGGCGAATTCGGGCAAGCCTGGTCAAGCGCTGCAACAAAGAAAAGAGCAGGGCATAAGCCCTGCTCTTTTCCTGCGATCGGTGGTGGAGGCGGTGGTTACTGGCAGGAGATGTTGACAGCCTGCGGGTTCTGGATCAGGACTGCTGTGCCGTCAGGAACCAGGTAGATATTGTTCTGAAGGCAGTCGGCGGCGGTGTCGGTGAAGCCGGGATCGGGAATGAAGACGCCGGCGGCAGCACTCAAGCCCGTCATCGAGTTACCGGAGATCTGGAAGGGGGCGGGTCCGATTGTGCTGGACTGGTCACCCACGGCGGCGATTCCGACCGAGCCCAGTCCATTCGACGAGACGATCGTGTTGTTGGTGATGGAGCCTGAATAGGCCCACAGGATCGGCAGGTCACGCGAGCCGCCGTAGAGGAAAGTATTGCCGGCCACTGTGGCGGAGGTGTAGTGCCCGAGACGCAGCACAAAGGCGGGCGAGAAGCCGAGCAGCGTGGTGAAGGTGTTGTTGCTGATCGTGGCATTGTCCTGGGACGCGAACGAGTTAAAGGACTGGTCCTGGTACGGGCCGGCGTAGTAGGGCACCATGCCGTACGCGTTGCCTACCTGCAGGACGCCATTCTGAAACACGTTGTTTGTGAACACATCATCCGTGGTCTGGTCGGACAGGAACGACGCATTGACGAAGTGGTTGCCGGTCACCGTGAAGTGAGACGACCCCTCGGTGGCATACATGCGAGCCATCAGGGACACGCCCTCGCTGCCCGGCGCTGCGTACCCGTTGATGATGTTGTTCGTCAGGGTGACATCGGTGAACTGGTCATACTCCTCGGTGGCGCCGTAGGAGGCATCGCCCACGCCGATCCCCCAGGTGGAGTTCTGGATGGTAAGGCCGCGTTTGAAGCCGCCGCCGAACGCGCCGTGGCTGCTGTTGCCTGCGACGATGACGGAGTCAATCAGCGTGTTAAACGCCATGCCTGTTCCCAGCACGGAGTTGTCGGTCTGGATCGTCATGTTCTGCAGGGAAACGTTGTGCGGGGTCACGGGCATCTTGGTGATGCCGAATGAGCTGCTGCCGTCATCCCAATACTTTTTCGAGGTAGGGTACTGAAGCGTCAAGGTGGTGCCGCTTACCGCGGTCACGGTGTTGAGCTCTGAGTAATGGCAATCCCCGCCGGCGTTGGTGCCGCTATCGACGCAGGGCTGCCCGTTGGTCGAGTAGGAGCCGGAATACAGATATACATCGTTGCCCGGGGCGAGGGTGGCTGCATCGCTTGCATTGTTCAGGACCACCTGGGTGGCGCCTTTCGCCACGGGAGCCATCTTCATCACGTTCAACACCTGCGATGGACGCCTGTATTCGCCAAGCGCCAGCACGTGGGAGACGGAGCCATGGTCAGGTGCCGAGAGCAGCACGGTCGCCGGCCCGACACCGACCAGCTGAATGTTGCCCGCGGAACCATTCGGAATCTGCAGGTAGTGGAACGCTGCGTACCAGGGATCGAACTGCAGGTTGGTGGTGAAAGCAGGGTAGAGCGAAGCGGCATCGGCGATAAAGCTGGGGCGCTCGACAAGATACGTACCTGCGTTGAACTGAACGGTTCCACCGCCCGCGGCGACCGCTGCATTGATAGCGGCCTGGATCGCAGCCGTGTCGTCATGCATGACCAGCGCGTTGGTAAACGACGTGGGGAGGGGATCGGCCGTGGTCATCGAGGTGAGCGTCATCCCCGTGATGGTGGTGAAGAAGTCTTCGTTCTTCGCAAGGCTCGGGTTGCTGGCAGGCAGCACGCTGGGCCAGCCGCCCCGCGATCCCGGGCGCTGACCGACATCCATCGAGTCGGCGGAAAAGCCGGCGACCTGGAGCAACTGGAATGGGCCGCCATCTTCGGACACGTACCAGAGAAAGCTTGGAGAGGGGCCGACGTTGGAGTTTGGCGTGCCGAGGGCGTTGAAGACCGTTGTATAGGAGAGGTCGGGCTCATTGGAGACGCAGGTGCGTGGGCTCGGTGCGCTGACGCCCTGGAGCGGGTCTACGGCGCTGACGACGTAGCAGTAGGTGTGCACGCCGGTAGCGCCTGTGCCACCCTTCACGACAATGGGCGGCGTGGTGATGGCCGCGGCCTGGGATGCAGGACCGCCCCCGATCACGATCAGGCCCTGGCCCACGCTGAAGCCGCCCGCGGCGGGCAGAACACAACCATTGAATTGCGTGGTGCCGGCGCTGCCAGAGCAGATCGTGGTGAGCGTAAGCCCCGACGCGCCGTAAGCGGCAACGTTGAAGGTGGCGGCCTGCGCAGGTGGGGAAGCGTCGAAGGCCAGGCTAAGGGTGGCAGCTAGGGAGAGCCCTGCGAACTTGGGAAATGAAACAAACATACAAACCTGCTTTCGCGAATGAAGATGAAATGTGGCTCTGCCCGGTGCAGCTTCCCCCGTCCAACAGCGCTTCGCTTCTTTGAGCGGAGCGCTGTCGTGCGCAGGCATTGATTGAAAGATCAGGACTCGCCTGCAGACCCGCGCACCCTGTGCCGGACTCCTGCGTGCTACTGAAACTTATACGCAGCCGGCTTGTGATTCAGGCTTGGAGATATGTAAGAACGGCTATCTTAAGTAACATTTACATAGGTCATGTGTTATGCAGCCTGTTCCATATGCCGCGCCGCGGCAGGGCTCGAAAGCAAGCAGGCCGTCACTTTGCGCACGCAGGGAGGCATTGCGGAGCTTTGGGTTCCAAAGCTGACGAATGTAAATACAACTTTTGAGTTAGTTAGTAGGCGGGCGATGGGTAAGTGGAACCAACTGCAACGCCTATGGTGCTGCATGCCGCAGAGCCTGCAACTTTGGTGGTACGTTTGCGACCTGCGACGAGCAGGTTTGCGAGCGCCAAGAACACGACGAACAGGGGACTGCTGTGTGCGCGCCGAGTTGTGCCGGGAGGGGAGAACACACTGCTCACATCGACAAACAACAGCAGCGGTGCGCCGGACGTCGCTTGCGGAGCGGACCTTGTCCGGCCGAGTGATTGCCGTATCGCGGCTGCCTGCCAGGGAGGCGGCTTTGCGCGCCCACGACGGGAAAAGCGGTGGGCAATTGCTCGAGGCTCTAGAGTGACAGAATGGACCTTGATTTTGAGAGCTCGACGCTGGCGGACTTCTACCTTGCCTATCGCAGCATGTTGCGCGCTGCCGGGGACGCCCCGCTGGGAGGCCGGCTTGTGCTGCTGTCGCACCCGGGACAGCGAAGGAGTGCCGCGGCCGCTGCGGCCGCTGCCGCGCGCATCGCCGGTGCGGCCTGCCTGCTGCTGATTGCGGATGAGCGGCAGGCCAAGGAGGTGGTGCGTGCCGGGTACTGTGACTACCTGGTCACCAGCCTGGATGAAGCTGTGCGGATTCTGAAGAATGAAGTACGGCGGCAGGCGGCGACCGCGGTGTGTCTGCTGGGTGAGCCGTCGCACTCGCTCGCCCTTTGCGTCGGGCGTGGAATCCAGCCGGATCTCTTGGACCTCGTATCTCTTGCAAGCCATGCTGATGGGGCTTGCGGAGAGCTAGTGGCCCGGGGTGCGCGCCCGATTGCCTGGGAGTCGTCCTGGAACGTCGAGGAGCAGGCTGTGGCCTGGAACGTGCCACACGGGCCGCTCGCGCTGCTGGCACTGGTGGATGCGCTGGCCAGGCGGGCAGTCGAGGAACAGGCGCGAGGGGCAGAGCGGCTGCGCTGGCTCACACAGGCTCCGGCAACACTCGGGCGCGGCTGGCAGCGCGAGCGGTTGCTGCCGATGCGGCCGGTGGAAGTGAGCCGTTTTGTAGCGTTGGCGCGGGACCAGGCATCCCTGGCCGAAGAGGGTGGACTGCAGGTCCTGGTGGATGGGGTAGAGATCCTGCTGCAGGCATGAGCAGGGTACTGCATCCCTGCGGGGGGCGCTGCGAGACGACCGGTGTTACGCTTGGCGGTCTCGCCAGCTATCCGCCGCGGCAAAGATCGTGCTCCACAACTCTTTGAGACCAGCGCCGGTCTTGGACGAGCACATGAGCAGTGGCTCCTCTTCGGGCGTGCCGAGCCCCAGGCCTTTTCGCAGGGCCTGCAGCGCCTTGGTCCGGCCATTGCCCGACAACCGATCCGACTTGGTGCCGATCAGCAGGAAGGGGCGTCCGGCATCCCGCAGGAACTCAAGCAGTACGGCGTCGCTCTCCTGCGCAGGAATGTTGGCGTCGACCAGACACAGACACAGGGCGAGCGTGGGGCGCTCGCGCAGGTAGGGGTCGATAAAGCTGGGCCACTCCGCGGAGATGGAGCGGGAGATCTTGGCGTAGCCGTAGCCAGGCAGATCGGCGAAGTACACCCGCGGCGCCTGCTCTGCGCGTTCACTGATCGCGAAGAAGTTGATCGAGCGGGTGCGGCCCGGCGTTGAGGAAACGTGCGCCTGCTTGGAGCCGATCAGCGCGTTCAGGAGGCTGGACTTGCCTACGTTGGAACGTCCGAGAAACGCGATCTCAGGTGGCCCTGCTTTGGGAAAGTGGTCGGGGGACATGGCGGAAAGCAGAAAGCGTGGGAAGGCTGGCATCGAGGTTCAAGTATAGCGACTGGTGCATCCAGGGCCGCGCGGCTGCCTGCCTGCGCTCGATGAAAGTCGGGGTTGGTGCGTAGTTGTGGGCAGCAAACGAAGAAGGCAGCCCTCGCGGGCTGCCTTGGTTCGCAGAACGCACCTTGTGACTACTGATGCGCCCTGGGTTGCGGGGTCACGGGGGTGACGTCGAGCAGTACTTCCGGCGTTTCTTCCTTGAGTTCCGGCAGAGGGCCTTCGAGTGCGATGCCCAGTACTTCATCCATCGACTCGACGAAATGAAGCTTCATCGTGGTTTTCAGCAGCTCGGGAAGGTCAGCAGCATCCTTCTCGTTCTCCTTGGGCATGATGGCTTCAAAGACGCCTGCGCGGTGAGCCGCAAGCAGCTTTTCCTTGAGGCCGCCGATTGGCAGGACCTTGCCGCGGAGCGTGACTTCGCCGGTCATGGCGATGTCGCGACGCACGGGGATTTTGGTGAGTGCGCTGGCCAGCCCGGTCGCCATGGTGATGCCGGCAGAAGGACCGTCCTTGGGGATGGCGCCTTCGGGCACGTGGAGGTGGATGTCGATGTTGCGATAGAAGTCGCGCGGCAGGCCGAGGTGCGCCGAGCGCGAGCGGATGTAGGAGAGAGCCGCCTGCGCGGACTCCTGCATCACGTCGCCGAGCTGACCGGTGAGGGTGAGCTTGCCCTTGCCGTCGAGTACCTGTACCTCGGTCTGCAGGATGGAGCCCCCGACCTCGGTCCAGGCAAGGCCAGTGACCAGGCCGACTTCGCTCTTCTCGTGGACCTGCGAGTCGCGGAACTTGGCGACACCCAGGAACTCGTGCACCGACTCGCCAGTGATGGCTTCCTTGTGCTTGGGACCGTTCTTGACGACGCGCCGCGCTACCTTGCGGCAGACGTTGCCGATCTCGCGTTCCAGGTTGCGGACGCCGGCTTCGCGCGTGTAGGAGCGGATGATCTCCTTGAGCGCTCCGTCATCGAAGGTGATGTTGGCATCGGTCAGGCCGGTGTTCTCGAGACCCTTCTTGACCAGGTACTGGCGGGCAATCTCGAGCTTTTCGACCTCGGTGTAACCGTGGAGGCGCAGCACTTCCATGCGGTCCTGCAGCGGGCCCGGGATGGTGTGCAGCACGTTCGCGGTGGCGACGAACAGGACCTGCGAAAGGTCGTACTCGACGTCGAGATAGTGATCCTGGAAGCTGGTGTTCTGCTCCGGATCGAGCACCTCGAGCAGGGCAGAGGACGGATCGCCGCGGAAGTCCGAGGCCATCTTGTCGACTTCGTCCAGCAGGAAGACGGGGTTCTTGGTGCCGGCCTTCTTCATGGACTGGATGATCTGGCCCGGGAGTGCACCGATATAGGTCCGGCGGTGGCCGCGAATCTCGGCTTCATCCCGCACTCCGCCAACCGACATGCGCACGAACTTGCGGCCGGTCGCCTTGGCGATCGACATGCCGAGCGAGGTCTTGCCCACACCGGGAGGTCCGACGAAGCAGAGGATCGAGCCCTTGGGGTTCTTGACGAGCTGGCGCACGGCGAGGAACTCGAGGATGCGGTCCTTGATCTTCTCGAGGCCGTAGTGGTCCTCGTTCAGAACCTTTTCCGCGTGCTCGATGGACCGGGTTTCCTTGGACTTCTTCTTCCACGGCACGGCGAGAAGCCAGTCGAGGTAGTTGCGGGAGACCGTGGATTCGGCGGACATCGGCGGCATGGCCTCGAGCTTCTTGAGCTCCTGAATGGCCTTGTCGAAGACTTCCTTGGGCATGCCGGCAACTTCAATCTTCTTCTTGAGCTCGTCCCATTCGCTCTTTTCGCCGCGGCCCAGTTCCTTCTGGATAGCCTTGATCTTTTCGTTGAGGTAGTACTCTTTCTGCGCACGCTCCATCTGCCGCTTCACGCGCGACTGGATGGACCGTTCCATGTTGAGCTTTTCGATCTCGACGTCGAGCACACCCGCGATGCGCGTGAGGCGATCGACCGGGTCGAAAACGTCCAGAATCTCCTGCTTCTCGGCGATCTCAAGCTGCAGGTTGGCGGCGATGGTATCGGCCAGCTTGGCCGGCTCATCGACGCGCAGGGCAGCCATGGTGGACTCAAGATTTAGCGACTGCTGGAGCTTCACGTACTGCTCGAAAAGCGTCGTCACTTTTTGCGCGAGCTGCTCAATCTGCGGGGTCAGCTCAAGCTGCTGCTTGCCAGTGCGCACGGTGGCGACAAAGAAGCCATCGCTGTCGGTCATCTCAACGGCCTGGCCGCGTTCTAGGCCTTCCACGAGGACCTTGATGTTGCCATCCGGCATTTTGACGCTCTGCACGATGTTGCCGATGGTGCCGACCATGTAAATGTCGTTGGCGGTGGGCTCGTCTACCCGCGCGTCATGCTGCGTCGCCAGAAAGATCTTGCGATCACCGGTGAGCGCCTCTTCGAGGGCGCGCACGCTCGACTCACGACCCACTACAAACGGGGTCATCATGTGAGGAAAGATCACCATGTCCCGGATGGGCATCATGGGCAGTTTGCGAAGGTCGCCCTTGTTTGCTTTGGATTCGCTCATTCTGTCCTCTTCATGCGTTAGACGTCCATGCGGCGATTCGGATGCGCCATTCCGCTGCGGGCGGCCCCGGCGGTGTTGATTCGATTGTAACGCCGGCCCTGCCGTGGCCTTGACGTGGCCCCCTGATCGGCGTCACGAGGGTACCGACACAAAAGCCCGCGAAGACTCGCGGGCTCTGGTGTGACTGTGATACGGGATCAGCCGGCCTTCTCAAGCAGCGAGAAGGACAAATCACGCTTCTTGACCATCTCTGCCGTGATTTCCAGTTCCTTGATCTTCTTGTTGCCCGGAAGGTGGTACATGAGATCAAGCATGAGCTCTTCCAGAATCATGCGCAGGCCTCGTGCGCCCACCTTGCGCTGCAAAGCTTCCTGGGCGACGGCACGGGCTGCCTCTTCGGTGAAGCGCAGGTGCACGCCCTCGAACTCGAACAGCTTCTGGTATTGCTTCAGAATGGCGTTGCGGGGCTTGGTCAGGATCTCGACCAAAGCGACCTCGTCCAGTTCGTCGAGGATGCCCATCACAGGCAGACGACCGACAAACTCCGGAATCAGGCCGAACTTGATCAGATCCTGGGGCTCCGCCTGGCGCAGCAATTCGGTATCGCGCTGCTGGCGCACATCGACCAGACCCTCTGCCTGCTGCTTCTCGGTCAGCGCCTTGAAGCCGAGCGCCTTTTTGCCGACCCGGCGACCCACGACCCGCTCGAGGCCCACGAATGCGCCACCGCAGATGAAGAGGATGTTGGTCGTGTCGACCGGGGTGAACTCCTGGTGCGGATGCTTGCGGCCACCCTGCGGAGGAACATTCGCCACGGTACCTTCCAGAATCTTGAGCAGGGCCTGCTGTACGCCTTCACCCGAGACATCGCGGGTAATGGAAGGGTTCTCGTCCTTGCGGCCGATCTTGTCGATCTCGTCGATGTAGATGATGCCGCTCTGGGCGCGGGCCACGTCGCCATCGGCTGCCTGCAGCAGCTTCAGGATGATGTTCTCCACGTCTTCGCCGACATAGCCGGCCTCGGTCAGCGTGGTCGCGTCGACGATGGCGAAGGGCACATCGAGCATCTTTGCCAGGGTGTGGGCCAGCAGAGTCTTGCCCGAGCCGGTCGGGCCGACCAGCAGGATGTTGGACTTGGCCAGTTCGACGTCATTGCCACGAACCCGGTTCATCTGGATGCGCTTGTAGTGGTTGTACACGGCCACGGCGAGCTTCTTCTTGGTCTGGTCCTGGCCGATGACGTACTCATCGAGGAATGCCTTGACCTCGAGGGGCTTGGGCAGATGCGCAGGCGGTGCGCCCGCGGGAGTTTCGCTGCGGTCGTCCTCAAGAATGGAGTTGCAGACCGCCACGCACTCGTCGCAGATGTAGGCGCGCGGATAGTCGCTCGGAGAAGAGATGAGCTTGGCCACCGCGTCCTGCGATTTATGGCAGAACGAACAGCGGAGTGTGTCGTCTGATCCGGTGCGCGTTTTCATGTGTTGCTCCTGATGTGCAGCAGGGTCCCTTGCGGGACCCTCGTTCGTGTAGACCTCTTAGGTGCGTGGCCGATCGATGATCTCGTCGATGATGCCGTATTCCTTGGCCTGGGGCGCGTTCATGATGAAGTCGCGCTCCACATCCCGCTCAATTCTATCGAGGGACTGGCCGGTGTGCTTAGACATCAACCCGTTGGTAATCTCGCGGATACGCAGGATTTCGCGGGCGTGGATGTCGATATCGGTGGCCTGGCCGCTCAGCCCGCCCATGGACGGCTGGTGGATCAGGATGCGCGAGTTGGGAAGCGCAAAGCGCTTGCCCTTGGTGCCAGCCTGCAGCAGGAAAGCGCCCATGCTGGCAGCCTGCCCGATGCAGTAGGTCACCACGTCGTTCTTGATGAACTGCATGGTGTCGTAGATAGCGAGACCAGCCGTGATGGAGCCGCCCGGCGAGTTGATGTAGAGCTGGATGTCCTTCTCTGGGTCTTCCCCGGAAAGGAAAAGCATCTGCGCGATGATGAGGTTTGCGATCTGGTCATCGATAGGAGTGCCGAGGAAGATGATGTTGTCGCGAAGCAGACGGGAATAGATGTCGTAGGCGCGTTCGCCCCGGCTCGTCTGCTCAACCACCATAGGTACCAGTGCCATATCCTGCCTTATCTTTCCGAGCGTCTTGCGGGTTCTTGTTGAAGCGGGGCGGGCTAAGCCCGCCCCGCTACCTGTCTGCTGTTACCAGTGTATCGACTTTGGTGCCCTGACCTCCGCGAACGGAGGCCGGGAACCAGGATCAGCCCTGGGCGCCGGCACGCTCGTACAGCAAAGCGCCGGTCTTTTCGCGCCGGATCTGCTCGCGGATCTTCTGCACCGAGCCGTCCTTGGTGAGGCGGTCGCGGAGGGTTTCGAGAGGCTCCTGCATCTGCACCGACAGCATCTCGAGTTCGCGGTCCAGCTCAGAATCGCTCACTTCCACGTTCTCAAGCTGGGCAATCTTGTCGAGCAGCAGCGTACCCTGCACTTCGCCGATGGCTGCGTCGCGCTGTGCGGCGCGCAGGCGGGGGAAGTCGAGGTTGCGCATCTGCTCCTGCGGCATGCCCTGCTGGGCCAAAGCGCGGAGGCCCCGGTCGAGACGCGCGTCAATCTGCGCCTGGACGAGGCTTTCCGGGATGGCGAACTGGTACTTCTCAGCCAGCGCTTCCAGCATCTTGTCCTTGGTCGTGGCCTCGGCCTGGCGCTTCTTGTCGCCCGCAAGGTGCTCGCGCAGCTTGGCGCGGAAATCGTCCATGGTGTCGTACTCGCCGAGGGTTTTGGCGAACTCGTCGTTCATTTCAGGCGAGTTGCGATGCTTGATGCCCTTGACCGCGACATCGTAGGCGATGGTCTTGTTGGCAAGGCGTGGCTCGCCGAAGTCAGAGGGATAGGTGACTTCGAACTTGAGCTCCTGGCCGACCTTGGCGCCGCGAAGCGCGTCATTGAAGGCGGGCAGCGTGTTCTTGCCACCGATCTCCAACTGCACGTCTTCGGCAGCAATGGGCTCGTCGATGGCCGGGGCGTTGTCGCCCTCGCCGCCGGTTACCTCACCCTTGAAGGTGATGGAGGCGAAGTCGCCGTCGCGCAGTTCGCGTTCCTCGGTGACAGGCTCCATGGTGGAGCGGGAGTCGCGGACACGGTCCATCTCGGCGTCAAACTCTTCGTCGGTCAACTCGCCGGCTTCACGCTCTACCTTGATGTCCTGGTAGCCGCTGAGGTCGATCTCCGGCATGACTTCAAACAGGGCCTTGAAGCGCAAGGGTTGGCCGTCCTCAAGCACCAACTCGGTGACCTGAGGCTGCGAGATCGGCTGCACGCCCTTGGCCTCGATGGCGGCGCGGAAGTGCTGGGGCAGAAGCTGCTCCACCACATCCTGGCGGATCTGCTCGTCAAAGCGCGAGCGGATCAGCGAAGGAGGTACCTTGCCGTTGCGGAAACCGGGAATACGCGCCTGGCGCGTGTAGTTCTTGATGATCCGACGGAACGCTGCCGAGACTTCATCCGCGGGGATTTCGACCTCAACGTCCCGCGTGACCTCCGGGTTCAGCGCTGGCGCTGCTTCGGCCTGAGCATGGTGGTGCGCGTGGTCATGCTCATGATCGTGAGCGGCGGCCAGAATGGCAGTCTCCTCCGGGGTATCCAGAGGGGTGCTTGCGGGGGTGCTTGTGAGGGTGTCTGCTGAGCTCAACGTGTGCCTTCCGATGTGCTCGTCCCGCGGGGACTGCTGAATCGCTTCGCGCGTGGCGCGGAAGCAGTCGCGTATCAGGGACGGCTTGTAGTGTCTATGCTACGGAGCTTTCGAGGGTGGGTCAAACCGCCGTAACAGACGGGGTGAGGGTTCACTGCTGATACCCCGGGGAGGGTCCCAGAAGTCGTCGAAACGGTGGTTTGGAGCAGTGCATGCCGGGCTCGCGTATCGCGATGACCCGGCACGCAGGTGAGCTTCCAGGAGCGGGGCAGGGGAGGTCGCGTTTACTGGGCGCGGGCAGGACCGTCCGGGGCGGGCGGTGGGACAAACAGCTTGAGGCGCACCTGCCAGGTCACGCTCTGCCCCGGCTGCAGTGTCACCATGCCCGTGTCGGCGCCGTGCCACTCGGCGCCGAAGGGATCGCCGAAGTTGAACTGTTCTTCCACCGCGACGAAGTTTTTAGCAGGCGGCGCATACACCTGGACAGTCTTGATCTCGGGCGACAGGCCCTGGATCGAAAGGCCGTACCCGGCCGCGGGATCAATCAGTTGCACCTCGACCGCGCCGTTAGTACGGGTCAGGGTAGAGAAGTTGTCGTCCAGGAACTGCTGACCCAGCGGCTTGCCACCCGGCGCGTTGAAGTCGTACGGGGTGCCGGCAACCGGCTTCAACTCCCCGGTGGGGAACACATCGTCATAGTTATTGACGGCGGCGAGCTTGGCCCCCGGAACGTGCAGCCGGGCCTGCGCCCGGTTGCCGCTGGGAATGGCGAAGTATGGGTGCCAGCCGATGGCCATGGGTTCGGCCACACTGCCGACGTTCTTGGCCGTGATCGTTGCCGTCACTGCATCCGCGGCAAGGTCAATAGCGAACTTCAGATCTGTCTGCGAGACCCAGCGGCCACCGAAATCGCCGGCATGGAGGAAGCCTGTCACCCTTTGGCCGTCGGCGGTGGTGGTCTTCTGGATATCGCCTATTTTGCTCGCGAGGATCAGGCCATGGATCGAATGCTTCTGTGCGCCCGGCTTCTTGCCCGCGAAGTCTGCCGGGAGCGTGAGGGTGTGCCCCTGCCAGCTGGTGGTGATGTTGTTTCCGTCGGCCGACAGCTTGCCGAGGATGCGGTTGGGGTAGGGAACCAGGAACCCGCCGCCAAAGGAGGTGCTGGCTGTGCCACCCGGGTCGCCCGGGCCTCCATTGAGCTTGCCTGCCGCCTCCTGCACGCTGGGTGAGGCCATCAACGGAACCTCGCCCCTGCCGGGCAGGTTGGCGGTGATCTGGAAAGTATTGAAGCCGCGGCCGGGAAAGATGGTCACCGA
Organism: Acidipila sp. EB88; assembly: GCF_003858395.1. GTDB lineage: Bacteria > Acidobacteriota > Terriglobia > Terriglobales > Acidobacteriaceae > EB88. The sequence goes on from NZ_QWEV01000005.1 coordinate 2,924,504, forward strand.
GGTGAACTGCGGCGTGGAGGTGTCGGCGGTGCCGGGGGTATCGCGGTGCAGCATAACCACGTCTTCTCCACCGACCTGCAGGGACGAGTCTGTCAGCAGGGGCTTGTCACTGCTGGGCGCAGCAGCGGGCGCATGGCTGCGGCACCCGGCGATTGGCAGCAGCATGGTGGCGAGCAGGGCCAGGGCGACCTTGTGGGCAGAGCTGTGGTCTCGTGTGGGCAAAGAGGTGGTCCTTCGCGGAGCAGAATGGGAGCGCAGACCGCTTGCTGGTACTGCATGCTTCACAGCAGGCGATCGGGCAGCGTGCCAATTCTACGACGAACCGGGTGCAGCCTGGCAAACCGCCGCGCTGCTTTCGCGGGCAGCCCGAGGGAAGCGTCGCGGGCTTGCCTGGGGCCAAGCGGATGGCGGGCTTGCGCGCGGGATTAAGGAAGGCATACGCCCGGGCTTTGTGGCTTCGGCCGGAACACATTGCGGTCCGCTGCGCAGGGCAAGGTGTTCCGGCTTGCGGCTATGGCCCGGGCGAATCGCTGCCCTGGGGGAGGACACCTGAAAGACGCAGCAATACGGCGAGAGGACGCAGTGCCTGTATTTTTTTCTACTTTCTTTCAGTCCGCTCGCAGTGCCCGGACAGTGAGCGTTCTAGAAAACGTTCAGCAACAGGAGAAGAACGACCAGAAGGAGCAGGGTTCCAATGCCCCCGGCCCCGTAGTAGCCCCAGTTGCGGCTGTAAGGCCACGCCGGCAGAGCCCCGACGAGCATGAGCAGCAAGACGACGATCAGAACATCCACGAGCATAGGCATCTCCTAGGAAAGATGGGAAGCGACGGTAATCATCGTCCTGCCTGACCACAGTCAGGATCTCCTCCACGGATGCGGAGCGGGCGAAGACGGCTGCTCGGGCGCAGGCACAACGTGCGCGCAGTTGCCTGGCCCGGGCGGTGCCATGATGCTCGGAACGCATCGGGCGAGTGGGTTTGATTTGCGGTTCCGGTTATCTTGCGCCCGTTCGATCGGTGTTCGCACGTGGCAAGTCAGCCCGCGCGACAGGAGATCACTCAGGCATCCTCACCAAGCCCTGCCAGCGTGCGGGCGCGGGTCAGGACCTTGAGCAGCATCGGTGCGGTGAGCCTGCCTGTGTTGGTGTTTTGCAGCGAGGGGTGGTACGTCGCGAGGAGCCAGCCTCCATCCGCAGGAAGCCGGTACTCGACTCCGTGCGAGAAGGTGTAGGCGCTTCTTTTTGCGATGCGTCCGGTGCGCTGCAGGTATTCCGTAAAGCCATCGAACGCGATTTTGCCGAGCGCCACCACGACTCTCAGCTCGCGCAACAGGGCGAGCTCTTCATCCAGGTAGGGCCTGCAGTTTCGCAGCTCCTCCGTTGTGGGCTTGTTGTCCGGCGGGGCGCAGCGCACGACCGAAGTGATGACCGTGTTGAACAATTGCATGCCGTCCGAACGGGAGCTTGCCTGTGACTGGGAAGCAAAGCCGGCCTCCCACAACAACGGGTAAAGAAAGGCTCCCGAGCCGTCGCCGGTGAATGGACGGCCGGTGCGATTGGAGCCATGCGCGCCGGGCGCAAGCCCGAGCAGCAGCACGCGTGCATCGGGATCACCAAAGCTCGGAACAGGTTTGCCCCAGTACTCCTCGTGTCGATAGGCGCGTCGCTTTTCCCGTGCGATGGTTTCGCAGTACACGCGAAGGCGGGTGCAGCGTTCGCAGGCTACGACCCTGGCGTTGAGGGAAGCGAGCGTCGGCGGCAGCGCCCCCAGGTCTCCGGCGGCGACGTGGCTGCTGACGGGCCCTGGGTTTCGTTCAGCGCGGATGGGCGGGCTGGTTTTCCGCATTGTTCTGCCTGCTGGTGCCATTCTCCGGATCATAACGCGCTGTGCATCGCGGAAGAGCGCAGGGCAGATCAGAGCGGGCGGAAGCGAAATGGTTGCACTGCATGCTCCGCAACAAGAGTTTGAAAAAGGTTTGCTTGTCTCATGCAAGGGAAGGGTCGACTCACGAGCGGGAAGTACGGAGTTCATACGGATGAGGCTGCTGCCTTTAATCAGCGGCCCGCTCAGAGCGAGGTTGTTTTCTCTGCACGCGAGGGCGTACGGGCCCTGTTGCATCGAGGGTCCATAGCGCGCATGCGCTTGCATATAAAAAACTCTTTGCAAAATGCGGCACCGCGATTAACTTCTTTACAACCCGCTGCCGAACTCTGCTGAACGTACTGCTTTTCTCTCCGCTGTGAGCGGAGTGGGGAGAGCTGTTTCCTGATCCTTTCTCTTGATACGGGCTGTATTTACCGCGCTTCTGCCAGCAGCAAACATGCCGCACGCTTCGAGCGCAGGCGCTTCGCTACGGCAGCGATTGTGAAGCGCGGCACGGCGTGGTGGCGCCCACTACCCGGAAGGTTCCTGACTCAACTGTGAGGTGTCGTCCATGCGCATGCTAGCTACCAGAGAATTGTTGATTCCAGCCGCTCTAGGCGCTGCTCTTGCCTGTTCCAGTGCACACGCCCAGACGTACGGCGGGGTTTCGGGCACGGTGCGCGATGCGAGCCACGCAGTGGTAGAGGGAGCCAAGGTCGCCGCGACCAACCTCAGCACCAACGCAGTGGTCACGGCGGTGTCGAGCCGCGAGGGCTTCTACACCTTTCCCAACCTTTCCGTCGGCACTTACAGCATCGCTGCTTCCAACACTGGCTTCTCGACCCAGGTGCAGCAGGGCGTGCACATCAACGTCGCTTCGGCTGTCACGCTCGACTTCACGCTCGCGCCGGGCGAGGTGGCGCAGAGCGTCCAGGTAAGTTCGCAGGCGCTGGCGATCGACACCACCTCCGCAGCGCTGGGCCACACCATGGACACGAGGCAAATCGACGAGCTACCGATGAACGGCCGCGATTATGCCCGTCTCTCGCTGCTGACGCCGGGCGCCGTGGCACGCTCCAGCTACATTGCCGACCTGAGCTTCGACGGACTGCACACCGTACACAACCAATTCTCGATTGACGGTATAGACGCTTCGCGCGTTGACCAGCCGTACATGGCGAATGGTTACGAACGCGGGGCGCGTCTGCTGACCGGCAGCCTCGAGACTGTCGCAGAGTTCAAGGTGCAGACCAGCGGCTACCAGGCGCAGTATGGCCGCGCCGCCGGCTCGGAAGTAAACATCGTGACGAAGTCCGGGGGCAACCACGTTCACGGAGAGCTCTACGACTACTTTCGCAACGATGCGCTGGACGCATCGAACTTCTTCGCATTGACCAAACCCGAGTTTCGCTTCAACGATTTCGGCGCAAACATCTCCGGACCGATCCGGCATGATAAGACTTTCTACTTTGTGAACTATGAGGGCTCGCGCCAGCTTGTCGGCATCACGGCGAATGGCACGGTTCCCAGTGCGAAGTTGATCAGCGAGGTGCAGGCAACGTCTCCGCAACTGGCGCCTATCCTCGCGCAGATGCCTGCGGGAACGGCTCCGACCGCAAACGACCTGGTGGATAACTACACTACCAATGCCGTGTCCAATGTGCGTGAAGACACCGGCAGCGTCCGCGTGGACCAGATCTTCTCGGAGAAGGACGCTGCCTTTGGTCGATTGAACATCAACGACACGAACACGTTTGGTCCCTTGTTCGGCGTGACCTCGTCGGCGTTCGGCGTGAACGATCACCAGATCGTTCCCATTCGCACCACGAACTTCGCGTTACACGAAAGCCATGTCTTCAACCCGCACATGGTCAACGACACGCTGGTGGGCATGCAGCGCTGGGTAAGTACCATCAACTCCTACGAAGACGTGCCCAATACCACGATCACCGGGCTCACGATCAGTCCTGGCAACCAGGGACTGTACTTTCAAGCCGGCACCAGCTTCCAGTATGGAGACACCCTCACGTATGTGCACGGGCAGCACACGATCAAGACGGGCGGTTCTGTCTACCGCATCCAGGTGAACCGCAGCAGCTCTGACTATGATTCGATCCTGTTTGCATCGATCGATGACTTCATCCATGACAGGCTCGCGACAGCCAGTATTACGGTCGGCGACCCGGGGCATGGCACGCGTGCCACGCAGCTCGGCTTCTTCGGCCAGGATACCTGGCAGCTTCGCAGCAACCTGACCATGGATTACGGGCTGCGGTACGACATCGAAACAGTCCCTCACGATTCGCACTATGCGACGCAAACGTATGATCCATCCACCGGAATGCTGGACCATCCCGGAGGGTCGTACTTCCACATCAACAACAAGAACTTTCAGCCCAGGCTCGGTTTTGCCTGGCAGCCCACGCCAAAGACGGTGGTGCGTACGGCAGTCGGTCTCTTCTTCCAGGCGTACCCCGTCGGCTTCGGCAGCTACAACGTGCCCCTCAATAACATTGCCGGCAACGTTTCGCTGAACTCCGCCACAGTACCGACGCTGGGCTACCCGTACACGCCTTACCTGAGCGACAACACGGCCGCTGCGCCCACTGTGTATGGGTTTCCTACGCACAAGCCGGACATCTACTCCGAGCAATGGAACTTCAGCGTCGCTTACCAACTGGCCGCGAATACCGGCGTCGAGGTCGCGTATGTGGGCAACCACGGCGTTAACCTCTGGCGCGAAGAAGACGTTAACTACGCCAGCAACGTGACCGGTGTTCGACCCAATGCTGCGTTCAGCGATATTTATTTGGAGACTAACAGCGGGTTCAGTAGTTACAGCGGTCTGCAGCTCTCGATCATTCGGCGGGTTACGCAGGGTCTGCACGTCGAAGGCGCTTATACGTATGGCCACGTGATCGACAACGTGCAGGACCAGGGGCTGTTTGCCAGCGAGCCGCAGAACAACAACGACATTGCCGCGGAGCGCGGCAACGGCTCAGGAGACATTCGCCACAACTTTTCTTTCAACCTGTTGTATGACCTTCCGATGGGCTCGGGCCACAGGTTCCTTAGCACGCCTTTGGGAGTGGCATCGACGCTGGTCAGTGGATGGCAGGTCAACGCACTTGGCCTGATCCACAGCGGCATTGCCGACAACGTGGCGTATGGCGGAAACAGCTATGGCAATGGCGACTTTACCAATCAGCGGCCGGACCAGGTCTTTGGACAGCCGGAGTACGCCCCGAACAGGAGCTACCGGCAGTTCTTCAACCCTGCAGCCTGGACTGCGCCGGCAACCGGCACCTTCGGGAACTCGCCACGCAACAGTGTGTACGGTCCTGGCCTGGCGCAGATCGATTCCGCGCTGGTAAAGGAAACGCCACTTGGCGAAGGTCGCAGCGTGGAGTTCCGATCGGAGTTCTTCAACATGTTCAACCATCCGAACTTCGGCCAGCCCGACAGCACGTACGGCGATGCAACGTTCGGCCAGATCTTCAGCACGTTTGGCAGGACGATTGGCTTCGGAACCTCACGGCAGATCGAGTTCGCGTTGAAGCTGCGCTATTGACCCGGCCACTCCTGCGCATGGCGGGACGCGCATCGGAGTGGGCGGTGCGCGCCTGAGGATCGTGACAGCCGCGCCATCAGCGAGGGCGCATTTTGAAGTGGCGGCACAGGTGGCGCGCCGTGAACCGAGCCCCTACGGCGAAACGACTGGCGGGACCGAAGCTGTTTGCCGAGGCAAGCCCAATCATGTGGAGGCCTGGCACGGAGGTCTCGAAGTGGCGGTTCAGCACGGGGGTGTCCTCGGCCGTTGCGATCGCGTCGCGCAGCGGCGCGGCGACAAAGCGCAGCGAACTTACAGACGGGCGATAACCGGTTGCAGCAATGACGTGATCGGCAACAAGCTCCCGAGCCTCGCCATCTTTCTGCTTATAGGCGATATGCACCTTGTTGTCGGTGATCTGTACATCCGTCATGTGCGCCGACAGATGAAGCGGGATACGGTTCTCGATCTTGTCACGCATAAACCAGGCTGGGACAGGACCTAGATGGCGACGCACGACGCGGTGCCGGAACTTACGAGGCATGGCGTGGAAGAGTACAGGCGCCTCCATGCAGAGCACGTATTTCCAACCAAGGCCAAGGCCGGTGCGCGGTCGCAGCACGCGCTGCTTGAGCGGGCGTGGCTCGAGGTCCGGAGTGTAGAAGGCAAGCTTCTCGCGGCGGCCAATCAACTGCACGTGCGCTCCTTCATCGGCGAGCGCAGAAGCAAGATCAATTGCGGATGCGCCGGCTCCAACGACCACCACGGTGCGGTCCCTGAAACAGCTCACATCGCCATACTGCGAGCTGTGCGTTACAGATGTCTGCGGCAGACCCTGGAGCAATGGCGGCGTGTAGCTGAAGTGGGCGATGCCTACTGCAAGCACTACGCGATTGGCATAGATGGTTTCGCCGTCAGCGGAGCACAGCACAAATCCATCGCGGGTTTGTTCCAGTGTCGCGATATCGGTCATCTCAAGCTGTGGAACCATTCGCTTCTGGAACTCAAGGCCGTAGTTGACAAAGGTCTCGAGCGGAACCGGCAGGCCAGAGTGCTGGTAAGGCAGGTTTTCCTCGCGGCAATAGTGTTCAAGCGTGAAGGAGTCTTCCGGGTCGAAAAGGCTGGATGCGAAGCCATCCGACTTGAGGCACATGCCCTTGGGCATTTGCTCTTGCCAGACCTGCATAGGACGACCAAAGATGCGGTGACGCACACCGGCCTTGCGCAGGTGTGCAGCGAGAGACAAGCCGTATGGACCGGCTCCAATGATGGCAACATCCGTCGTATGTGCCCGATGTATTTGTGTCGTTGGCGCTTTCATATCAACCTCGCCTTGGAAGAGGGCTGCACTTATTACGTGCCTTTTCTATATGGCCCGATCGTAATAGTTACTAAAAACTCCGGGAGTGTGAAGCTTGCTTGCTCTAGGATTGTTGTAACGCGGGAGGGACGCCGCGAACGACAACTACTATGAAGATTCCCGCTGTTCTCATTGTAACGACTCAGACGTGGTTGCAGGTTGGTCGGCTCGCCCTGAGATTCGCGACATACGGTGCGCAGGTGTATGCAGTCTGTCCGGCGGGCAGCCAGATGGCTTACTCGCAGGCTTTGCGCGCGACCTATCGCTTCCGTACTTTGAACCCGCTGGCATCCCTGCGCGCGGCGATTCTGCGCTGCAAGCCTGACTACATCATGCCGGCTGACGATCGCGCCGTGTGGTTTTTACACGAACTTTCCACAAGTCATCCCGAGTTTGCTCCGCTTATCGAGCGTTCCCTGGGCCCTGCGAGTTCCTATGCCGTAGTGCGTAGTCGGACACTTGCGCTTGCGCTGGCGGCGAAGCTTGGCGTAGCTGTGCCTGGCACTCTGCGCATTCGCACTGCTGAAGACCTTGAATCCTGCGCCGACTCGATGCCGCATCCTTTCTTTATCAAGAAGGACGGCACATGGGGCGGCGGGGGCGTGCACGTTGCGAACGACAGAGAGTCAGCGCGAGAGGGCTATACCAAACTACTGGCGGAGCAGTCGCTCGGCGACAAACTGCGGCAACTCCTGAAACAGCGCGATCATACTGCGTTCGCCCGGCTGCGGTGTGTTGGACCCGCAGAGATCAGCGCGCAGGCACACATTGAAGGCGTTGCCGCCAACGCGATGTTTGCATGCCATGAAGGTAAGCTGCTTGGCTCTGTACAGGCAAAGGTGATCGCGGCCAAGGGTAAGACGGGAGCTGCGCTCATGATCGAGTTAATCGAAGACGAGCGGATGCACCAGGCAGGTGTCCTGCTAGCCGGCGCGCTGAAGCTGTCGGGCTTTTTCGGACTGGACTTCATTATCGAAGAGGGCACCGGTGTGCCCTATCTCATCGAGGTCAATCCGCGCTGCACACAGCTCGGCCATGTCGCGATGGCCAGCAAGCTCGACCTCGCGGGCATGCTTTGGAAGCAGTGGACGGGGCTGGACAATGCTGTTCCTGGCGGCCGTGAACTGGGTACGGCCGTAGCTTTCTACCCGCAGGCTGTGGAGTGGGATGCGGAGAGTGCCTTCCTGCGTCATTCGCGTTTCGATGTGTGCAGCAACGACTTGGCCACTGTGACCGAGTTATCGACGGGCGATCCCTCGCTGCGTGCATTGCTGCGTCGACGTGCCCTGCAGCTTTTTCGTTATCTACGTCCACGTGACACCCAGGCGCCCAGCGCCAAGATCTTTTATTTTGCGCAGGACGCGGCTCTTGGTCCCCGGGCTTTGCGGGTGGATGCGCTTGCGATCGAGGTTGTAAACCTGCGGCAGATGGATGAGCAGGAGGCTGCAGGCAGAAACTATCATGGTCCTGCCGGCGGCCAGCGCGGTGTGGTCTCGCATGCCTGATGCGCGCTCACGGTCAGCGCAGCGGATGCGTTGGAGGAGTTGTTCCCGGGTTAGTTGCGGGCGACTGCTTTCTCTGACGGGAGCTGCGAGCTATCCCACCCTCCGCCAAGAGCCTCAATCAACTGCACACTGCTGGTGAGCTGCTGCACGTACAGCGTGATGGCGTTTTGCTGATTGCTGAGCAGGCTGGCCTCCGCAGTGAACACGTTGAGATAAGTATCAACGCCGGTCTTGTAGCGGACCGCAGACAGGTCGTAGTAGCGCCTGGCGGCGAGCACCGCGTCCTGCTGCTCGCGTCTTTGCTGGCCTAGGATGTGTTCCGACGCGAGATAGTCTTCGGTCTGCTGAAAAGCTGTCAACACTGTCTGTCGATAAGCCGCTGCGTCTGCCTCGTACTGCGCTTTGTACTGGTTGAGAAGACCCCGTCGCAGGCCGCCGTCGTACAGGGTGTCTGAAGCCGTGGGGCCCACAGAAAAGAAGCGGCTGGGCCAGGTAAACAAATCATTGATCCGGAGGCTTTGCAGCCCCACCTCACCGCCCAGGTTGAAGGTCGGGTAGTAGGCAGCTGTCTCAACGCCGATCAGCGCATTGGCCTCAGACATTGTGCGCTCGGCGGCGGCAATATCGGGCCGGCGCTGCAGAAGCTGGGAAGGCACACCGATGGGGACCGCTGGAACCGACGTGGCGAGATTGCGGACCGGCAAAGCGAAGGACGAGGCTGCCTGGCCCGTAAGCAGTGCAATCGCGTGCTCGTACTGTGCTCGTGCGATGCGAAGGTTGGTGGCGGCGGCGATGGCGGTCTTGAGGCTCAGGTCTGCCTCGGCCACTGCCTGCTCGGTGTCGACGCCTGTGCGGCTGCGCACCTGGGTGAGCCTCAGGTTTTCCTCGTACGCGTGCACGGTTTGCCGGTACAGCTCGATGAGGGCGTCCTGCCCGCGCAGTTCGAAGTAGAACTCGGCAAGGCTAGCCTGCTCACTGAGCCGTTCATTCGCCAGATCGGCAGCGCTTACCTGCGCGGCGTTGGCAGACTCCCGCACGCTGTTGCGAATGCGCCCCCAGACGTCGGGTTCCCACGAGACGTCGAACGGCAGGGAAAACTCATTGCTGTTGAGATTGGTAGCTCCGGCAAGCACCTGGTTAGTCTCGTTGCCGGAAGTGCGTGCGCGCGTATATGCAGGGCCGGCCGTCACGCTTGGAAAGTACGCGGCACGCGCCTGCTTGACCTGCGCGCGCGCAGCCATGAAGTTCTGGAATGCCTGCGCGATGTTCTGATTCGCAGAGTTGAGTCTTTCTTCGAGATCGTTCAGTTCCGGCTCGTGATATAGCTCCCACCACTTGCCGCGCAGCGTTGCATCCTGCGGCGTGGCCGGCACCCAGGTAGTTCCGTCCGAGGATTGCTGCGGAGCCGTCTCTTTGAAAGCAGGAGGTGCCTGCGTGGTGGGGGCAACGTAGCGGGGACCGACCGTACAGGCCTGCAGTGAAAGCAGGAGCGCTGTGATCGCGAGGGTGCGGATCGATGTTGACCGCGAGAAAGTATGAATACCTTGCATACGTTGTTCCTAAAGCGCGGTGTTGCCGGCCACCAGTGGATCGGGCGTACCGGGATGTTTGAAACCCATGCGGCGTTGGAACCACTGGCTGAAGTGATCGAAGTAGAGATAGATCACAGGCGTGGTGTAGAGCGTCAGGATCTGGCTGAACACAAGACCGCCGCAGATCGCAATCCCGAGTGGTCGCCGCAGCTCCGAACCGGTGCCCGTGCCGATGGCAAGTGGCAGTGCGCCGAAGAATGCGGCAAGGGTCGTCATAAGGATCGGGCGGAAACGCAGCATGGCCGCCGCAAAGATAGAGTCCTCGGTGCTCATGCCGCGGTCACGCTCAGCAAGCAGCGCAAAGTCGATCATCAGGATGGCGTTCTTCTTCACGATGCCAATGAGCAGGAACACGCCGATCACCGAGATAACGTCGAACTCGCTATGAAACACAAGCAACGAGAGAATGGCGCCCACACCAGCCGAGGGGAGCGTGGTAAGAATCGTGATGGGGTGCACAAAGCTTTCGTAGAGCACGCCGAGCACGATGTAAATAGAAAGCAGTGCTGCCGCGACCAGTAGCGGCTCCGTTGAGAGCGAAGCCAGGAAGGCTTCCGCAGTTCCGGCAAACTGGCCCCGCACCGACTCAGGTGTCTGTATACGCTGCTGCATCTGGTTGATGGCAATGGTCGCCTGCCCCAGCGAGACACCGGGCGCGAGATTGAAGGAGATGGTCACAGAAGGGAAGAAGGAGGAATGATTCACCGCCAGCGGAGAGGTTGCGGGGTGCCCCTGCGCAACTGCCTGCAGGGGAACAGAGTGTGCGCCGGACACGTGTACATAGGTTGAGGCAAGCGTGCCCGGGTCGCGGTAAAACTGCGGCGCCGCTTCCATCACAACGTAGTACTGGTTGAGCGCGGTGTAAATGGTAGAGACCTGCGCTTCGCCAAACTCGTAGTAGAGCGACTGGTCAATGAGCTGCGGTGTAACGCCGAAGCGGGCAGCCGAAGGACGATCGTAGCTCAGCAGCATCTGCAAACCGCTGTTCTGCTGGTCCGTCGTGACGTCCTTGAGCTGCGGCATCTTCAGCATTTCCTTGTAAAGTTTTGGCCCCCACAGGCCAAGATCTTCCACGGTATCGGCAGAGAGCTGGTACTGGTACTGGGCGTTGCTTTGGCGGCCGCCCACACCCAGGTCCTGCGCTGCCTGCAGGAAGGTCGAAGCGCCGGTGAGCGAGCCGAGCTTTGGCCGCAGGCGATCGACGACCTGCGAGGCCGTGGCGTCCCGCTGATTGCGCGGCTTCAACGAGAGGAAGACGAATCCGCTGTTGCTGGCACCGCCACCGCCACCAGTAAAGCCAGCCACCGTTTGCACCGCTGGATCAGCGGCAATCACTCGTTGCGTCTCGAGAAGAGAGTCGCGCATGGAGGAGAATGAAGCATCCTGAGAGCCCTGCAAGCCACCGAAGACGAGGCCGGTGTCCTGCGTGGGGAAGAGGCCTTTCGGTACGAAAACCAGCAGCACGACGTTGAGCGCGAGCGTGGCAAACAGGCTCAGGATGACGAGCACCGGGTGCTTGAGCGTCCAGGTCAGCGTGTAGCGATAACTGCTGAGAAGGGCATTGAAGGCGCCTTCGCTGAGCCGGTAAAAGCGTCCGTGCTGTTCGCGGCCGGCGGGCTTCAGCAGGTACACGCACATCATGGGAGTGACGCTCAGCGAGACGACCATGGAGACGAGGATGGAGATACAGAGCGTCATCGCGAACTCGTGAAAGAGTCGCCCGATGAGGCCACCCATGAACAGGAGCGGCACGAAAACAGCAACCAGCGACAGGCTCATGGAGAGTACGGTAAAGCTGACCTCCTGCGCGCCCTTGAGCGCAGCCTCCCACGGCGTAACGCCTTCTTCAATCAGGCGGGTGATGTTTTCCATGACCACAATCGCATCGTCTACTACGAAGCCGGTCGACACGGTGAGCGCCATCAGCGAAAGGTTGTTGACGCTGTAACCCAGTACATACATGCCCGCGAAGGTACCGACAAGCGAGGCGGTCACAGCTACCCCTGGGATCAGCGTGGCCTGCGGGCTGCGTAGAAAAACGAACACCACAGCGACAACAAGCAGGATCGAGAGCACCATCGTGTTCTCGACATCTTTCACCGAGGCACGGATGGTCGTAGTGGTGTCGATGGCAAGGTCAAGCCGGTCGGCGCTGGGGATCGAGGCACGAACGCCGGGAAGCGCTTCCTTGATCCGGTCCACCACGTTGATGATGTTGGCGTTGGGCAAGCGGTAGACGAGCAGCACCACGCAGGGCTTTCCGTTTGCGAAGCCCGCGGCACGCGTGGTCTGCACCGAGTCCGTCACGCTGGCGACATCGCTCAGGTGAATGACCGCGCCGGTGCTCGCGTTGGTGGCGATGACAAGCGGCGCGTAGTCTTTTGCCTTCGAGATCTGATCGTTGGCATTGATATCCGCGGTCTGAAACTCGTCGCTGATCTGCCCCTTGGGACGATTGGAATTCTGATGCGAGAGCACGTTCGCAACATCAGTGGTCCCAAGGCCGTAGCTGTTGAGTTGTTGCGGATAAAGGTCAACCCGCACGGCTGGCAGGGAACCGCCGACCACCTGCACCTGGCCTACTCCGTGAAGCTGGGATAGTTTCTGCTGCACGATCGACGAGGCCGTGTCGTACATCTCGCCCTGCGTGTGAATCGACGACGTCATGTACAGCACCATGACCGGAAACACAGACGAGTTCACTTTGCGGTAAGTCGGGTTAGAAGGCAGGTTCGACGGCAGATAGGTTCGCGCCGCGTTGATGGCGGCCTGCACGTCGCGCGCGGCTCCGTCCACGTCGCGGCTGTAGTCGAACTGCAGCGTGATCGATGTGGTGCTGAGCGTGCTGGCAGATGTCATCTGCGTGACGCCCGCGATGTGCCCGAATTGACGCTCGAGCGGAGTGGCCACAGAAGACGCCATGATCTCTGGGCTCGCGCCCGGCAGCGTCGCCGCAACGGTGATGGTCGCGAAGTCTACCTGCGGCAGGGACGCGACGGGGAGTGCCTGAAACGCCATGGCGCCGGCGATGATGATCGCGAGGACCATCAGAGTCGTGGCGACGGGCCGCCTGATGAAGAAGGCGGAGATGTTCATGGCTGCTCCGACGGCCGATACGGCAGGAGCACACCTCGCGGCTGCGGCGCAAAGCGTGCGGCCATGCGGCCAAAGAACACATAGATCACCGGGGTGGTGTACAGGGTCAGAACCTGGCTCACGAGCAGGCCGCCCACCATTGCGATGCCCAAGGGACGGCGCAGCTCAGAGCCGATGCCGGAGCCGAAGGCAAGCGGCAGCCCTGCAAACAGAGCGCACAGCGTGGTCATGAGGATGGGTCGAAAGCGAAGCAGCGACGCCTGGTAAATCGCCTCGGACGCAGTCATGCCCTGGTTCCGTTCTGCGTCGAGGGCAAAGTCGACGATCATGATGCCGTTCTTCTTGACGATGCCGATCAGCAGGATGATCCCGATGATGGCGATTACATCGAGGTCCTGGTGGAAGAGCTGCAGCGCGAAGAGCGCACCGACGCCGGCTGAAGGCAGGGTGGACAGGATCGTGACTGGATGGATGAAGCTCTCGTAGAGGATGCCGAGAACGATATACACGGCAAGCAGCGCGGCCAGGATCAGGAACGCTTCATTGCTGCCGATGGTGTTGTAGGCCGCGGCCGTGCCTTGGAAGCTGCCATCGACACTGGCTGGCATATGCAGCCGGTCCTTTGCGCGCTGCACGGCTGCTACTGCCTGGCTCAGCGAGCGGCCGGGAGCCACGTTGAATGAAATGGTGACCACAGGGAACTGCCCCTGGTGGTTGATGGTGAGGGGCGAGGCGATCGTGGTGTAGTGGCTGATCGCAGAAAGCGGAACTGGCGTAGCTTGTGTGGTCGATGTGGTGGTGTTGGACCCTGCGGAAGCACCGGTGGTGGTCAGCGCGTTCGAAGGGGTCGAGGACGAGAGCGTCGTTGCGCTGGCGGCGGTGATGCTGCTGCTCGTGCCGGCCGCAACCGTGCTGGAGTTGCCGCTGGTGTTGGTGAGTGTGCTGGTTGGCGATGAGGAGCTGAGGCCCACGCTTGAAGACGGATTGAGCGTGCTGACTGTGCCGCTTGATGCAGAAGAGGTGCGCCCCGAGGTGCTTTGCGCGGCAGAAGAAGCAGTGGAGCTGTTGGACCCCTGGATGTAAATGTTCTTGAGACTTTGCGGGGTCTGCTGGAAGGAGGGCAAAGCCTCGAGGATGACGTGGTACTGATTGGACTGGGTGTAGAGGGTGCTGATCTGTCGCTGCCCGTAGGCGTCATAGAGGGTCGAGTCGATCTGATCGGGCGAGATGTTCAGGCGTGAGGCCGTGGCGCGATCGTAGTTGAGCTGAACACTGACGCCGTTGTTCTGCTGGTCGGTAGCAACATCGGCAATCTCTGGGAGCTTGCGCAGTTCTGCTACGAGTTGCGCGGTGTAGGTGTTGAGTTCTTCAGCACCCGCATCCTCAAGGGTGTACTGATACTCGGTGCGACTGACGCGGTCATCCACGGTGAGGTCCTGCACGGGCTGCAGGTAGAGGTGGATGCCGGGGATCTGGTCGGCCTGCGTCTGCAGACGGGCGATCACCGCGGTGGCATCCAGGTGGCGTTCCGCAATCGGCTTCAGGTTGATCTGGATGCGTCCGCTGTTGAGCGTGCTGTTGGTGCCATCCGCCCCGATGAACGAAGACAGGCTCGCGACCGCGGGGTCTTTCAGCAACACCCCGGCGAGTTGCTGCTGTTTGTGCGCCATGGATGGGAACGAGATAGCGTCCGGCGCCTGGGTGATGCCCTGCAGCACCCCGGTGTCCTGGGTGGGAAAGAAGCCCTTCGGAATTTCCACGTACTGGAAGATGGTGAGAACCAGCAACGCCAGTGCGACCAGCAACGTGACTTTTTCAAACTGCAGGACCCACTTCAGGGAGCGTCCGTATGCCGCGATGACGCGAGTGAAGAAGCTCTCAGTCCAACGGTAGAAACGATTCTGCTCCGCAGTGGGCGTGTGTCGCAAAAGGCGCGCGCTCATCATCGGGGTGAGTGTGAGCGAGACCACTGCGGAGATCAGGATGGTGACGCTCAGCGTGACGGCGAACTCGCGGAAGAGGCGTCCAACGATCTCGCCCATGAAAAGCAGGGGGATCAGTACCGCGATCAGCGAAACCGTCAGAGAGATGATCGTGAAGCCAATCTGCGCAGCGCCTTTCAGCGCGGCGTCCACTGGCGATAAACCCTCCTCCAGGTAGCGCGAGATGTTTTCGATCATGACGATTGCATCGTCGACTACGAAGCCCGTGGAGATCGTAAAGGCCATCAGGGTCAGGTTGTTGAGGCTGTACCCGAGAAGGTGCATCACGGTAAAGCTGCCAATCAACGAGAGCGGCACAGCGACCGCTGGAATAAGGGTCGCGGTGAGGCTGCGTAGAAAAACAAAGATCACCAGCACCACGAGTGCGATGGTGAGCAGCAGCTCGAATTCGACGTCGGCGATCGACGCTCGAATGGTGTTGCTGCGGTCGGTGAGGATCTGCAACTGGATCGAAGCAGGCAGACCGGCCCGCAACTTCGGCAGCAGTTTCTGTACCTCCTCCACCACCGCGATGGTGTTGGCGCCGGGTTGCCGCTGGATGTTGACGATGACTGCGGGTGTCTGGTTCATCCATGCCGCGAGTTTCGTGTTCTCGATCCCGTCGGTGATCCGGGCCACATCGGTGAGCATGACGGGGGCGCCGTTCTTGTAGGCCACGACCACGTTCTTGTACCCGTCGCTTGAGAGCAGCTGATCGTTGGCGTTGATCTGGTAGTTCTGCGCGGGGCCGTCAAAGCTGCCTTTTGCGGTGTTTACCGTGGTGCTGGTCAGCGCGGTTCGCAGGTCTTCCAGGTTGACGCCGTAGGAGGCAAGGGCAACCGGATTAGCCTGGATGCGTACGGCAGGTTTCTGGCCACCGCTGATGGTGACCAGCCCGACGCCGCTTAGCTGCGAGATTTTGGGCGCCAGCCGCGAGTCCACCAGATCTTCCACCCGGGAAAGCGGCATCGTCCTGGAGGTGAGCGCGAGCGTCAGTACCGGGGCATCTGCGGGGTTGGACTTGCTGTACACGGGCGGAACGGGAAGGTCTGTGGGCAGGTATCCCTGCGCGGCGTTGATGGCTGCCTGCACTTCCTGCTCCGCGACGTCGATGTTGAGGTCAAGCGAGAACTGCAGCACGATGACGGAGCTTCCATCTGAACTGGTGGAAGTCATCTGCGCGAGCCCGGCGACCTGGCCGAACTGCCGCTCGAGCGGGGCGGTGACGGCAGAGCTCATGACCTGCGGGCTGGCACCCGGATAGAACGTCAGGACCTGGATCGTAGGATAGTCAGCCTCGGGCAACGCGGAGATCGGCAGCGTTGTGTACGCCACGATGCCCACGAGCAGGATCGCGACCATCAGCAGGATGGTGGCGATAGGCCTGAGGATAAAGATCCTGGATGGATTCACAGGCTGCTCTCGGCATGCTGGGCTTCGGGCGTTTGCTGCTGCTGCCGGATCGTGGCGCCGTCCTGCAACTTGTCAAAGCCCGTGGTCGGGACAACCTCGCCTGGCATGATCCCGGTTACGGCAGCCACCTGGTTTTCGCTCGTCAACTCGGTGATGTTGCGCAGCTTGACCTTGTTTCCAGTGACCACGTAGACAAATGCCTGCGTGCCATCTCTCTGCACGGCCGCGGTGGGTACAAGCACGGCGTCCGGAAGCGTCTTGACGAGCAGGCGCGCATTCACAAACTGGTTCGGATAGAGCAGCAGGTCCTTGTTGTCGAACTGGCCGCGAAACCGGACTGTGCCGGTGGTGGTGTCAATCTGGTTGTCAAGGGAGAGAAGGCGGCCGGTGGCGAGTTTTGTCTGCAGGGCGCGATCGAACGCGTCGACGGCAAGACTGCTGCGATGCGTGATTTCGCGGCGTACCTGGCCAAGGTCGTCTTCCGCAACGTTGAAGACGACGGTGATCGGTTGAAGCTGCGTGACCACAACAAGGGGATTGGTGCTGCCCGAGAAGATCACGTTGCCGGGGTCGACCAGGCGAAGACCGACCCGGCCCGAAATCGGAGACGTGAGGTGACAGTAACTGAGCTGTACCTGCGCGTACTCGACCGCGCCGACGTCATTCTGCACCGTGCCGCGGTCCTGCTCCACAATCTGGACCTGGTCTTCGTATGTCTGGCGCGAGATGGCCTGCTGGTCAGAGGCATCCTTGTAGCGGGCCAGGTCCATCTCGGCCTGGGCCAGAGTGCCGCGGTCGCGCTGCAAAGCGCCCTGTGCCTCCTTGAGCTGCGCCTCGTACGGGCGGGGATCCACATCGAGAAGCGGGTCGCCGCGGCGCACCATCTGTCCTTCCACATAATGCACCTGCATGACACGGCCAGTGACCTGGCTGTACAGGTTAACTGTCGCAAGCGGCGTAACCGTGCCGATGGCTTCGACGTAATAGCCGATCGGCCCGGTATGCGCGACCGCGGTGCGCACGGTGGCGACTTCAGGTGTTGGAATCTGGTTGGCCGAATCGGCCTTGCTCTTGCGAATGCCATTGACCACGGCCGCGACGATGATGACCAGAAGCAACAGCGGCAGAGCCCAGCGAACCCATGTGTATTTACGACGTCGAGGGCCTGCACTGCCTACAAGACCTGGTGTTGCTTGCTGCTCATCGCTCTCGCTCATTGCATGCTCTCTTTGGGTCAGGCTGGCTTATTATGCCACGAACCGAACCGTTCGGTTCGTCGAGCTGGTAGACTCAGGATGTTTCTCCAAGTTTCGTGGAATCCATCAACTTCTATGCCCGATCCGGCGTCTGCCGCTCCCCATGCTGAGCCTGTCCAACCGAGTGCGCGCACCGAAAGGCTGACCAACCGCCTTGTGGACGCGGCTACCCAGCTGTTTATGGAGAAGGGTTTCGATGCGACGAGCATGGTCGAGATCGCTCGAGCTGCCCATGCTTCCAAGGAGACGTTCTACCGCTACTTTCCGACCAAAAGCGACCTGTTCCGGGCCGTGATCCTGCGGCGCGCCCATGAGTTTGCTGTCGAGATGAGCGCGTTGCTGGTGTCGTATGAAGCCCCGGTCGAGGCATTGACGGCCTTTGGCAAATTCGTGCTGGGACGCATCCTCGCGGCGGAGGCAATGGGCCTGCTGCGCATCCTTGCGATGGAGCGCGAGAGATTTCCCGAACTGCGCGCAATCTTCCATGATCAGGGGCCGGCACGCGTGCATGGTGCGCTGGCGGCGTACCTCGCGGAGCAGGTGGCCCGGGGCAAGCTGCGCGCCATGAACCCGCAGACAGCGGCCCGCCAGTTCTTTGACCTGTGCGCCGCTGAAATGATGATGCGCGTCATGCGCATGGGCGAAAAGCCGTCCTCGGACGAGATCGCGCAGCGCGTGCAGGAAGCCGTGGAATGCTTCCTGCACGGGTACGGTGCCTGAGCGTCATGTCGCGCGGGTGCGCGCTTCGTCGCTCGTCTCTCCGGATAGACACACGCGGCTGACGGCCTGGCGCGCCTACTCTTCGGGACCGCGTGCTGAGTGGCGGCAGCCGCAGGAACTGCGCAACAGGAGGCGGTTCGGCAGCACCAGACGCGTGCGCCGCAGGCTGGCCGGCGGGGTGGATCCATCGTCGCTGCCCAGTTGCGCAAACAGCAGTTCGGCGGCCCGACGGCCCACGTCTTCAATGGGCTGTTGCACCACGGTGAGCGCGGGGCGCAGCATGCCGGCAAGCTCGAAATCATCGAAACCGATCAGGGCAATTTCTCGCGGTATGTTGAGCTTGAGCCGCTGCAGAGCCTGATAGGCGGCGGTGGTGGCGCTGTTTTTGAGGGTGAAGATGGCGTCCGGCGGAGTCCTGGACCCGAGGTGGCCCTGGATCAGCGTTTCGGCATTGTGGGCGCCGATGGCGAGGGACGTGTCAATCAGCGAGGGAAGCCCGGCAGCAAGCATGGCGTCGGAGTAGCCACGGAGGCGTTCGCGAATGGTGTAGAGGCTCGGTTCGGCGGCCAGGCACAGGATCCGTTTGCGACCGTGCCCGACCAGGTGCAGGGTCGCCTCGCGGGCTGCCTCGAAGCTGTTGGTGAGCACGGCAGCGCAACCCGGAAACGGTCGGTCGAGGGTGACGATCGGAACCGGGCTCTGCTGCACAAAAAGCCGCAAAGCCCGGTTGCTAGCGCTCGATGGCACCAGCAGCAGGCCATCCGGGCGGTGTTGCATCAGCACGGCCAGATTGCTCAGCTCAAGAGCCGGGTCATTGTTGGACTCCGCAAAAAGCAGCAGGGAGTCGTGCGCCTGGGCCACCTCGCCGGCCGTGCCGGCACAGCTGGAGAAGAAGGAATCGGCGATGCTGGGGATCAGCAGGCCGATGGTCTTGGTGCGCCCTCCTTTGAGGATGCGCGCCGCATGGTTGGGGAGGTAGCCGAGCCGCCGTACGGCGCGCTGCACCTTTTTGAGGGTCTCCGGGCTGACGTTGACGCCGCCGTTGACGACCCGCGAAACGGTGGCGATGCCGACGCCGGATGCCCGGGCAACGTCCGCGAGGGTGGGCACGCCGCCGGATTTTAGACGGGGCATGTTTGCCTGCTGCCACGACGCTGAGCCGGAGCTGTCGGCACACATCCGCTGCACTCGTGTCTGCTTCTCACGGACATCTTGCTTCCTCGCTTTCTTGATAAAAACACATTCTGTCTTGACAGTCATGGAAAAGTCCTCATACGATGGCCGCCGTTGGAAACGTTTCCAGCAAACGGCGACGTATGAAGTTTTCTTTTTGGAGGCACGATGGCCACGGCAGCTCGTAAGGCACAGGCAGGCACTGGGACCAGGGGCGCAAAGACGCTGCCGATCTCCGCTATTTTTCTCTTCAGAATGCGACCGGCAGCCATCGCTCTGCCGCTCCTGTCCATGTTGCTTGTTTCGACATCAGGGGCTGGTGCGCAATCCAGCTCTTCGTCGCTATCAGGTACGGTCACGGATGCGAGTGGTGCGGTCATCACCAACGCCAAGGTGACTGTCAAGAATGAAGCGACCAACGAAGAGCACACCATCACCACCAATGGGGCCGGGGCATATACCTTCCCGAACCTGGCGATCGGGCTTTACACCGTAACGGTCACGGCGAACGGCTTTGAGTCCACCGTGCAGCAGGGCACGCACCTCGATCCAAACATTGGCTCCCGCTACGACGCTTCGCTCAAGACAGGCAACGCCAGCACATCGGTGACCGTGCAGGCCAACGCCAACACCCTGCAGACCGAGTCGTCATCGGTCGGGCAGCTGGTCACCTCCGACCAGGTCAAGTCCATCCAGCTGAACGGCCGCAACCCGATCTACCTCTCGCAGCTGGAACCGGGTGTCGCGCGCAACTCGCCCATGTCGTCGTTCAACTTCGCTCCGGATTTCAGTGGCCCGGTGATCAACGGCGCCCGCTCCAATGAATCGCTGATCACGCTGGACGGCTCGCCGATGGTGCGTACCCGTGGCAACGGCACTCAGATCGGCGTCTCGGATGTGGACACCATCTCGCAGGTGCAGATCCTGACCACCAGCTATCCCGCGGAGTTCGGTGAAACCTCCGGCGGCCTGGTGCAACTCGTTCCAAAGAGCGGAACCAGCACCTACCATGGCTCGGCTTACGATTACCTGCGCAACTCCTTCTTCGACGCCAACACCTGGCTGCGCAACCAGTCGACGGATCCAACGATTGCCGATCATCCCGCGCCGTTCCGCTTCAACCAGTTCGGCTGGAACCTGAATGGCCCGGTGTACATCCCGGGGCACTTCAACAAGCTGAAGACCAAGCTGTTCTTCCTGGCCGGCGAAGAGTTCCTGCGCTACCGGCAAAACGCGACGCAGCAGGGCCGCGTGCCCACCGCGCTGATGCGGACCGGCGATTTCAGCGAACTGCTTGCGCCGGGCAACATCTTCTACGGCGCGCCTGTGCAGCTGAAGAACCCGGTGACCGGGCAGCCGTACGCGGGCAACGTGATCCCGGCGGCCCAACTCAGTCCAAACGGCATCGGACTGCTCAATGCATTCCCGACGCCGACCGGCCTCAGTGGCACCAACAACTGGATCGCGTCCGCACCGTATCCACAGAACCAGCGCAAGGACACGCTGGTGATCGACTATGTGCCTGCCGAAGCGCACCACATACGATTCAGTGTTCTGAGCCAGCACTACGACCAGCTGGTTCCATTCGCGGGTAACTTCAACCGCACGCCGCAGGCTTGGGACTGGCCCAACCAGGTGGGTGTGCTGCACTACACCTGGACGATCAGCCCGTCCATGGTCAACGACGCGACCTTCTCCGTGTCGGCTGATCACGTCACGATCACGACGGATACTTCCAGTGGCCTCTATAACCGTACCAACTACGGGATCAACTTCCCGTATGTCTTTCCCGCGGCCGACAAGCTGATCCAGGACAAGATTCCGACGATCAACATCCAGAACTTCACCATTCTTGATGGCGGGCCCTACCCCTCGCACTCGGGCGGCGTGATCACCAACCTTGCCGACAATCTCACCAAGGTGATTGGCACACACACGCTTACGTTTGGCGGCCTCTGGGAGCGCACCGGTGAGAACAACTTCGACCAGATCGACGTGAGCAGCACCACGCCAGGAGCCACCAACAACCAGAATGGCCAGTTCGTTTTCACCGATACACGCGCCAACCTGGCTTCTTCAGGAGCAGCGGTGGGCAACGCGGCACTGGGCCTGTTCGACAGCTACGGTGAGATCGGGCAAAAATCCTACACGCTCTTCCGCAACAACTTCTTCGCCGGCTTTGCCCAGGACCAGTGGCGCGCGAACTCCAAGACAGTGATCGAGTACGGCTTACGCTACAGCGTCATGGAGCCGTTCTACGCGCTCTGGCGGAACCAGTCGGTGTTCGATCCGACTTTCTACAATCCGTCGAACGCTGTGACCGTGAACCCCACGACCGATACGATCACCGGGGGTGATCCATACAACGGCGTCACGATCCCCGGCAGCGGCTTCCCGAGCTCGGCGCAGGGGCATGTACCTGCCAATATCTTGAGCACGTACGGCAACCTGTTCCATAACACGCCGCGAGGCTATTCGAACACGATCTTTACCGACTTCCAGCCGCGTCTTGGCTTCACCTACCAGGTGCAGCCGGGCACGGTGATCCGCGCCGGTGGTGGTCGCTTCGTGCAGCGCATTGGCATCAGCGATTCGGTGCAGCTTGGCGGCAATGCGCCGTTCCAGCCGACCACCAGCATTACCGGTGGCAGCGTGGATGACCCGGGTGGCACGGCAGCCGGGCAGTATCCGCTTGCGTTGTCCTCGCAGGCCAAGAACTTCCCGAACCCGAACGCCTGGAGCTGGAACGTGGCGGTCGAGCAGGAGATCCCGAGCTTCGGAACCTTTACCGCTGCGTACGTCGGACGTAAGGGCATCCACCTAACCCAGCTCGATAACGTGAACCAGCTTCAGCCAGGCTCGCTGCAAAGCGGCGCCGCCATTGGACAGGCAGATGCCCTCCGCCCGTACAAGGGCTTTGCCAGCATTCTGCAGGACACGAATGCGGGCAGCTCCATGTACAACGGCCTGCAGCTGAACCTGCGTCGTCGTTTGTCCAAGGGCGTGTCGTTTGGCGTGGCCTATACCTTCTCGAAGAGCATGGACTACGGCTCGAACCAGGGCTATGTTCTGCCCAACGTTTACAACGAGCGGATCAACTACGGTCCGAGCGACTTTGATATTCGTCACATTCTTGTCGTGAATTACGTGTGGAACATTCCCTACGCGGGGCAGGGTGGCAACCGGCTCATGAAGGGTGCGCTTGGCAACTGGCAGGTATCCGGAACGACCCAGGCGCAGACCGGCGAACCGTTCAGTGTTGGCACAGGCAATGACTATGCCGGTGTCGGGCAGGGCTCTGGTACGCAGCTCTGGAACCTCACGCGGCAGCCTGTGCTGAACAAGCAGTTCACCGGCGCGGCAGGTGGTGGCAATTACTTTGACCCAAGCACCTTTGCCGCACCGGCTCCGGGGACCTTTGCCGGTGCCGAAAGCCGCAACCAGATCTACAACCCGGGCTTCCAAAGCTGGAACATCGCACTGGTCAAGGCTTTCAGCGTGATTCCAAATCACGAGAACCACCAGGTCACGTTCCGCGCCGAGGCCTTCAACTTCACCAACCACCCTAACTGGGATGGGCCTGACTCCAACCCGACCGATGGCAACTTCGGCCAGGTGACACAGAAGGGCAACTCCTATGCTTCGGACCGGCAGCTGCAGTTCAGCCTGCGCTACCAGTTCTAAACACAGCAAACAACTACAGTGGGAGCAGCGGAGTCTCCGCTGCTCC
Source organism: Acidipila sp. EB88 (assembly GCF_003858395.1). GTDB lineage: Bacteria > Acidobacteriota > Terriglobia > Terriglobales > Acidobacteriaceae > EB88. Next base: position 2,947,743 of record NZ_QWEV01000005.1, read on the forward strand.
CACTGTGGTGTTTGCGGGCAGGTTGCCAATCACCCTGTCCTATTCAACGAATGCGCAAGCGTACCCAGCACGAAAGGAATTCAGCATGAAGCCACACCATCGATTTCGCAGGCAGTACACACACCGCCTGGCCATGGCAGCTCTTTGTATCTCGGGGGTGGCAGTGCCGTCCCTTACGGCGCATGCCCAGGAGCACCATGAAGCGGAGCAGGCCCTGATCGATGCGCTCCCGCCGGCAGCCCGCACGGTCGTGGACCGGCTTGACATGCTGGACAAGTTCGAGGCGTCCGACTGGCGCTATCACGTGGGGGACATCCCGCACGGCGAGTCAATCACGTTGGACGACGCAAGCTGGCAGACAGTGCAGCCCAAGAGTGAAGCGCCCAAGGAAGCAGTCTGGTACCGGCGCACCATCGAGATTCCAAAAGCATTCCATGGGTACGACGCGACGGGCACACGCATCACGTTTCGCTTTCGTGCGTCAGCGCATGGAGACGTTCCGGAGATCGTGTACTTCAATGGACGACGCGTAGCCCTCGGCGCCGACCTGGAACCGATTGTGTTGACAGAGAGCGCCAAGCCCGGCGAGCGGATACTTATTGCAGTGAAGCTGCTGCAGACCGCGGGTCCGAAGACTTTCCGCGGCGCGATGCTGCATGTGGACTACCCTGCGGACCGGCCCAACCCATCCGAAGTGCGAGCGGAAGCACTCTCCGCCATGGCGCTGATTCCGTCCCTGTCGAAGGATGTGAATGCCGATAAAGCAACGGTGGAGAAGGCGTTGGCTGCGATCAACCTCAAGGCCCTGGACATGCCCGGCGCCACTGCCCGGCAACAGTTCGACACCTCGCTTCACGCCGCACAAACACAGCTTGAAGTACTGCGGCCGATGCTGCAGCAGGTTTCATTTCACGAGACGGGGAACTCGCACATCGACGCAGCGTGGCTGTGGCCTGCGACCGAGACCGTGGACGTGGTGCGGCGCACGTTCGGCACCGCGGCCCAGCTGCTCAACGAGTACCCGAAGTACACCTACACGCAGTCTGCGGCGCAGTACAACGAGTGGATGGCGAACAAGTATCCCGAGTTGAACGACCAGATCAAGCAGGACATCCAGGCTGGTCGCTGGGAGATCGTCGGCGGGATGTGGGTTGAGCCGGACCTCAACCTGCCGGATGGAGAGTCGCTGGTGCGTTCGATCCTGATCGGCAAGCGCTTCTATCAGAAAGAGTACGGCGTCGATGTGCACATCGGCTGGAACCCCGACTCGTTCGGCTATAACTGGCAGCTGCCGCAGATTTACCTGAAGTCGGGTATCGACACATTTGTCACCCAGAAGATGGAGTGGAACGACACCAACCAGTTGCCCTTCAAGCTTTTCTGGTGGCAATCACCGGATGGCAGCAAGGTGTTGACGTACTTCCCGCATGGCTATGGCAACCAGTCGATAGAACCGATCCGTCTGTCTACTGACCTCGCCACGGCGCGGAAGCAGGCGCCCGGTCTGCCGAGCGTGATGGACCTGTACGGTGTGGGCGACCATGGCGGCGGCCCCACTCGCGCGATGCTGGACGAGGGAATGGAGTGGGCAAAACCCGGCAAGGTGACACCGAACGTGCAGTTCGGCACTGCCGACTCTTACTTCAAGGAAGTGCGGCCCAAGATTGCGGATGCCTCCAAGACCTGGAACTACGCCTCCATGGGTGACGGTTACACGTACCCCGCAACGGCGGCAGACCAGGTGAGTATCCCGACCTGGAACGACGAGTTGTATCTCGAGTACCACCGCGGCGTGTACACCACGCAGGCCAAGCACAAGCTCGGTATGCGGAACAGCGAGATCGAAACGCTGGATGCCGAGAAGCTTGCCTCGCTCGCGTGGCTGGGCGGCACTCCATACCCGGCGGATACGTTCACTGACGCCTGGAAGAACATCACGTTCAACGACTTCCACGACCTCGCGGCGGGCTCAGGCATTGCCGTGATCTACCGCGATGCGCAGAAGGAGTTCGACACGGTGCGGCGCGAGACCAGCGAGATCAGCGATGGCTCGCTGAAGCAGCTTGCTGCCTCGATCAACACGAGCGGCAAGCAGGGTGTGCCGGTGCTTGTGTGGAATCCGCTGGCCTGGGAGCGCTCGGGGCTGGTCACGGTAGACGTGCAACTGCCCGAGACAACGAACGATGTGTCGGTGATTGATGCGGAAGGCAAGGTGCTGCCGTCGGAGATCATCTCGAGCAACGCCGGAACGAGCAGCTTCAAGCTGCTGGTGCGTGCCGAGAAGGTGCCTTCGCTTGGCTATGCCGTGCTGCACGTGGTGCCGGGCAAGAAGAGTTTCACGAGCGACGTGAAGGCGGACGGTCTGACGCTTGAGAACGGCATGCTGCGGGTCAAGGTTGATCCAGCTACGGGGTGCATTACCAGCCTGTATGACAAGGGCACCAGCTTTGAAACGCTGGCAGCAGGCGGCTGTGGGAACGAATTGCAGGCCTTCAAGGACACGCCCAAGGACTATGACGCGTGGAACATCGATCCGGGCACGCTCGACGTGCCGCCGACCAAGCTCAATACGGTGGAGTCGGTAAAGCTGGTCGAGAACACCCCGCTGCGTTCGGTCATCCGGATCCAGCGCAAGTGGCAGAGCTCGACATTCACGCAGGATGTTGCATTGTCTGCGGGTAGCGATCACGTGGTGGTCACGACCGATGTGGACTGGCGTGAGCGCCACATCCTTCTGAAGGCCGCGTTCCCGTTGGCGGCGACCAGCAAGAATGCCACCTACGAGATTCCTTATGGCTCGATCGAACGCCCCACCACGCGCAACAACAGCTTTGAGAAAGGCAGGTTCGAGGTGCCGGCACTGCGCTGGGCCGATGAAGGCGACGCGCAACATGGCTTCAGCCTCCTGAACAACTCCAAGTACGGCTATGACGCCGTAGGAAACGTGTTGCGCCTCTCGCTGTTGCGTTCGCCCACAAGCCCGGACGCGGAAGCCGACCAGGGCGCTCAGCACTTTACCTACGCGCTGTACCCGCACGCCGCGGATTGGAAGAAGGCCGGCACAGTCGAGCATGGGTACGAGTTCAACTACCCCATGCAGGCGATGCAGGTGGAGGCCCACGCGGGTGCGCTGCCGGCGATGCATAGCTATGCGGCTGTTGATTCGGACCACGTCGTGCTGACCGCCATGAAGAAGGCGGAAGATTCTGATGCCCTGGTGCTACGCATGTATGAGTCAGCTGGCAAAGAGGAAGCAGTCAAGGTCAAGTTGCCGCCTGGCGCATCCAGCGCAACCATCACCAACCTGATGGAGAACAAGGACGGAGCAAGTGTGCCGGTCACGGGCGACGTGGCCACCGTCTCCATTCACCCGTACGAAATCCTGTCGCTCAAGGTGACGTATACCCACAACGCTCGTTAACAGTTCCCGGGATTGCTGTGCGCAGGGTTCGGTATAGGCCCTGCGGCTGAGAGCCCGCCCTGCAGAAGGGCGGGCTTTTCTTGGCCCTGCTGACTATGTGTCCCGTCGCGTAGCTGGCTCAGCGTTGATGGGCACAGCCGCTGCATCGCTGCGCGCATGCTCCTAGTGTGGTGAGACGACACTGCCTCGCCACACGTACTCAAGTGCTTCCGGCAGTGTTTGTTGCTTCACGGCGCGGTCCACATGTGCGGCGTTTTGCGCGAACACAAACTGGTAGTGGTAGTGCTTGCGGGCGAGGGCCGACGCCATCTTCTCGTTCGCCAGTACCCAGTCATGCATGCCGTCGCGCATGACATTCGGGTTGAGAAGGTCGCGGTCCCCAACCTCGAGCCACAGGCGCAAGGGCTTGCGGGGGACATCGGCGACGAGGTGCTCGGGAAACTCCCACGCACCATGCGGAGTCGCGGAGCTTGATGGCCACTGCTGGTTGATCCAGGTGCCGGAGTAAGCAAGCACGCGGTGGTAAAGCTCAGGATGGTACCAGGCCATGATGAGGGCGGCCGCTCCGCCTGAAGATCCGCCCATGGTAGCGCGAAGATCGGGGTCGCGGGTGAGGCGAACATGGCAGCGGGCCTCCACTTCGGGGAGAATCTCATGTTCCACGAACTCGGCGTATCGACCGGACATCGTGTCGTACTCAAGCCCGCGCTCCGAGCCCTGGGCGTCTCCGCCGCCATTCGCGATGGAGATCGCGATCATGGACGGAACACGATGCGCCGCGATGAGATTGTCCAGGGTGGCGAATAGCATCGGATCGGGCCCGTCCTCGTCGATGATGAATGGCGATGCGGAGCCCGGATCATACCCTGCCGGGACATAGACCGTGATGGTGCGGGCGTAGGGAGCCGGGTGGCTGGTAGTGACAATGAGGCGGGCAGGATCATGTGGATCGGGAGTGCCGAAGGTACCTGGCGTTCGCGCGATGCCGGGATAGGCATGGCTATCTGCGGAGGAAAGTGTAAACACAATAACCTGGCCGCGAGGCGTGGCTGCATGCGCCAGCGTGTCAAGCGACGCGGGGTGTGTGGGCCCGAGCAGGAAGTTGCCATCCCTGTCTGGCGGTGGGACGCTGGTGTCGCCGAGGGTGCTGGTATGCACATAGCCGGGGCTGTGAGCGTCGCGCGTGGGAGGGTCAGGCTGCTGCGCGGAGGCAAGCGTGCACAGCACGAAGAAGGCAAGAGCGAGGCGAGTGTCAGGCATGATGTCAGGTGTCAGGCGGTCGGTGTGAGCATCGAGTAGCCAAGATACGCCAATTGTCGGCCCAATGGGCGCCCTTGCAGAGGCACAACACCTGTTCGCCTTTTTGGTCGAGATTTTTGTTCCCTTGTGTAAGCGCCAGCGTGTGAAATGACGGGGAGCATGGCTCTCGCTCCACAAGCGCAGGAAGGACTGGAATCAATGAACAAGCGACAGTTTTTGAAGGGGAGTCTTGCCTTGTCGGCGGTGGCTGCCTTGCATCGCCAGCGAGCCGGTGCGGAAGTGACCGTGCCACGCGATAATTGGGCAGGCACGTTTCATTACCATACCGATCGCGTGCTGCAGCCTCGGTCGGTGGATGAGGTGTGCCAGGCTGTGAAAAGTGTGTCCAGCGTGCGCGCCCTCGGCACCCGGCATAGCTTCAACGGCATCGCCGACTCGACCTCTGCGCAGATCAGTACTCTCGGACTTACAGATTTTCAGATCGACCCGGTGGCAAAGACGGTTACGGTGGGCAGCGGGATGAAGTATGGCGACCTCGCGAAGGCGTTGGACAAGGCCGGGTTCGCGCTCGCCAACATGGCCTCCCTGCCACATATCTCAGTCGGCGGGTCCATCGCAACAGGAACGCACGGTTCCGGGCTGCGCAACGGCAACCTGGCGACCTCGGTACGAGGCCTTGAGTTCGTCGCGGCAGACGGCAAAGTGCACACCTTGCGCAGCGATCGCGACGGCGATGCGTTCCAGGGTGCGGTGGTCGGGCTTGGATCGTTCGGTATTGTCACACACGTCACACTTGCTATCGAGCCCACTTACAACATGACACAGATCGTGTACCGGGACCTGGATTTCGCGCAGCTGGAGCACAACTTCGAAGCGATCATGAACACGGGCTACAGCACGTCCTTGTTTACGAACTGGCAGCACCACCAGGCCTGGCAGGTCTGGATCAAGCGCCGGGTCGATCAGGATGGCAGTGCGCCGCCGCCTGCAAACTTCTATGGCGCTACATTGGCAACGCAGAAGCTGCACCCTGTGCTGGGACAGGACCCGGCAAAAACAACAGAGCAGCTGAACATGGTGGGCAAGTGGTATGAACGGCTGCCGCACTTTAAGATGGAGTTCACCCCCTCCACTGGCCGCGAGATCCAGACTGAATACTTCGTTCCATTTGAATCCGCTTACCAGGCCGTACTGGCCGTGGAAAGTTTGCGCGACCAGATCACTCCGCACCTTTTTGTCACGGAACTGCGCTCGATTGCTGCAGACGACTTATGGCTCAGCATGGCATACCAGAGGCGCTCGCTTGCGATCCACTTCACCTGGAAACCAGAGTGGGATGCGGTCACGCTGCTGCTGCCGCAGATTGAAGCAAAGCTGAAGCCGTTTTCTCCACGCCCGCACTGGGCCAAGGTCAACACGCTCCGTGCCGCGCAGATCGACGGTGTCTACCCGAAGATGAGCGAGTTCAAGCAGATGAGAAAGCAGTACGATCCACAGGGGAAGTTCGTGAATAGCTACATGCGGGAGGAAGTGCTGGGCTAAGGCTGAACCCTCGGCGCTCGCCTTGCTCGCCTCAGGCATAGTTTTCCTACGCTTGAGTTGTAATGCCGCTGTGCATAGCCGCGCAGCAGTTCTGTTCTCCGTACGGTTCGGCGGGATGCATGATCTCCAGGGCTGCGCAGGCAGCACCTGCAGCCGAGCGAGAGCGCCGAGCGCTTATGGTTTGGCATGAGTTCGGTCGCGGCTGCGAGCTTCGTTGACTGCGATGTTCCGGAATGAAGCCGGGGTGATTCCTCGAGAAGGACTCCAAGTGCGTCAGGCAAGGAGGCAAACGATGCGTGTGATGGTGCTGGTGAAAGCGACTGAGGAGAGCGAACGCGGAACTCTGCCTTCCGCAGCGCTGCTCGAGGCAATGGGCGCTTACAACGAGGAGCTGCAAGCCGCCGGCATACTGCGCGCAGCTGACGGCCTCAAGCCGACATCGCAGGGGAAGCGCATCGCCTTCGATGGTGCAGAGCGGGCAGTCATTGATGGGCCTTTCGATGTGACCCGCGAGCTGGTTGCCGGGTACTGGCTTTGGGAAGTCAGGGACATGGATGAAGCCGTTGCGTGGGTAAAACGTTGTCCGAATCCCATGACCGGGCCGAGCGAGATCGAGATACGGCCCCTGTACGACCTCGCTGATTTTCTGTAATGCGCAGGGGGTTGTAAGTCCTTAGGGAATCGTTCGTTGCTGATGGGCTGGCACTGTTGAGAAAGCCGGCACCGCCGCTAGGCGCAGGCTGCTTTAACGCGCTACAGTGTTTGCCTATGACCAAATGGTTCCTGTTCGCTGTAATCCTGTTTATGAGCATTGATGCGAAGGCGCAGGAGTATTCCCTGACGTTTCCCGTGATGCCGCTCCACGACCCGTTCATTCTTGCTGACCAGGCATCGAAAACGTACTTTCTCTACACCTCGAATGTTCCCGCACTTACAGGCGAGAAGCGACGCGGCACGATGGCGTACGAAAGCAAAGACCTGCAGCACTGGTCAAAGCCTGTGGTTGTCTTTACACCACCTGATACCTTCTGGGCGCACGATGGCGCGTGGGCTCCCGAGGTTCATGCGTATCATGGGCGCTGGTATCTCTTCACCACCCTGCACAACGAGGCGAACCCGATCCCGCAGGCGGCGCCAGTCGGCCATGCGACGTACATGCGCGGCACCATCATCGCGGTGGCACAAAGCCCTGCCGGACCGTTTCTTCCGCTCAAGCAGGACGGACCCGTGCCGCCGGCCGACTTCATGACGCTGGATGGAACGCTCTACATCGACCATACCCAAAAACCGTGGATGGTGTATGCGCACGAGTGGCTGCAGAAGGGCGATGGAACGATGGAGGCAGTTCCCCTTACGCCTGATCTGAGTGGAGCTTCCGGGCCGCCGATCCATCTCTTCAAGGGTTCTGACGCTCCATGGTTGAATGCAGAGATCGTTCCAAGCGCGCGCAGCTCGGTCTACATCACGGATGGTCCTGAACTCTTCCGAACGAAGGACAACCACCTGCTCATGCTGTGGTCGAGCTACGAACATGCGCATGACGTGACCGACGCCGGCAGCAGCTATGTAGAAACGGTCGCCCGGTCACGGTCAGGAGAGATCCAGGGACCGTGGGAGCAACTCGAGCCATTGGTCCGAGGAGACAGCGGCCATGGCATGCTGTTTCATACCTTCGACGGTCGCCTCATGCTGGTGTTGCATCATCCGTTCCGCAACGCGCGTGGAAAGATCTTTGAAGTCAGCGACAGGGGCGACCACCTCGCGATCGTGCGCGAACGAATCGACCTGGATGGTGGGGCAAAGTAAGACAGGCGATTTGCGAGAATCGCCTGGCATGCCACGCGCTTCCCCGTGCTAAGAGCGAGAAGCCACGGGCGCAAGCATTGACAGCAAAGCAAAGTGGGACCTGTGACCGCCGAGCCATACTGCGGGCTAGCAGACCTGGGTGAGCCTGGTCACTGCAGCACTGGCTCGTGACAAGGCGTACGCGCGCCGCCCCGTGGCGAACTACTTAGGCAAATCGGGCCTAAAGCACGCCGTGCGCCCCCTGTGTGGGCGACTGTGCGGTATTGGCATAGTTGGGGTTGAACGGTACAGCCTCGATCCAGTTCTTCTTGGTGCCATCAGGCACCAGGGTGCCGTGGCTTTCTATGTATTGTGTGGCCTGGGACATCGTCATGCAGGTAGCACCGAACGACTGCAGATTTTGAAAGAGTGTTTGCCAGGAGGCGAGGCTGAACTCATCGACGCCGTGTGAGTAGATCCCCATCACGCCGCCGACCGCGCCCATTCCCTCCACGATCGCGGCCGCCGAGGAGGTTGGCTTGGTGGCGTCGAAGCCGGACGGAATCCAGATAGAAGCCAGGTCGTAGATGTCCAGGTTGGATAGCAGCCAGCTGCCATTTGGATTTTCGTTCGCATCCAGGATGCTGTTGCGGTTTGCTGCAAAGCCCGCATCGCGTACGTGGTTTTCCACTGTTTCGCTGGACGAACTGAAGGGTGTCGCGAAGGAAGTCGGGGTGTATCCCGGCATGTTCGCCTCGATATCGGCAAGCGATCCTTCTACCTCGTAGGTCAGGTAATCGCTGGTTGCTGCCGCAACATATGGCTGCAGAATGTTGACTCCCGTGACAGCGGCAAGCTCAGCAGGGGTGAAGTAGTTCTGATTCAGCAAGGGAACGCATGAGTAGTGCGTGTTTTGCTGGACCACCGAGCAGACATCGATCATGCCGTTGTATGTGTTGGATATGTCGACGTCGAGATCAGGCGTGGTCGAACCATTAAGAAATGTCTGGAGGCGTCCCACAGGCTGGTTGACGTTCATGGTTGCCGTGCTGGCGGTGCCCGTGTACTGGATGGTGACAACCATGGGATTGGCCAGGTCGCCGTGGCTGCGAGTATGCGCAACGATCTCGGTGCCCGCCTTCTGCATGCCGATGATTGTCTGCCAATCCGTCGGGGTCACCAGCTTCGTGTTGAGAGCATAGCTGAGCTTGCATCCGTACTGCTGGGCAAGGGTCGCGACGGATTGCGCGACGCCCAGGTTGATGTAGTCGTCGATGAAGGGAACGATGATGAGGGGAGCTGCTCGCTGCGTGAAGGCAGGGCTGGTGTTCACATTGGTGCCGTCGTCGGTCACGTCAATGTACGTGCTGACGAGCGAAGCTTCAGGATTGGGCAGGAGGATCGAGTGCGAGACAGTGAGTGGGTACGAGCTGTAGTTGCGAATCACCGCCTCCTGGGCATTTCCCGTGGAATTCCCGGTGATGGTGGAGCCTGTGATTGTGCTGGCTGCCGTGGTGCCGTATACCTCGAACGCTCCGTCGTAGTTCCCGCTGAGGATGGAATTGGACACCACCATGCCGCTGCCGCCGCCTATGCCAATGCCGGTTTCGTTGTAAAGACCCTTGCTGCTGCTGACAACCTGGGTCCCACCCTCCGCGCGCAGCCCCTCGTACTGCGCGCCCTGGAAGAGCACGTTGGTGATGGTCTGCGTGCCGGAGGCAGAGGACTCGATGTCGATGGCGGTGTAGTTGGGATTGACGAAGGCCAGCCCGCTCAGCGTGGTGCCGGAGACGCTGGCGATCATGACGGCGGAGTCGCGCTGCGCTGCTTCAATGCCGGGGGCCTTATATGCTGTGCCGGGATTGCCGGTGGAATAGACAAAAAGATAGGTGCCATCGAAGTACCACTGCGTAGGTGCGAGTACCGCACTCTGCGTGGCTACCTGCCGTCCGAGAACGGTGTTGAACCACACCTGCTCCGGAGCATAGCTGCCCACAAGCACCTTCCATACATTGGTACTCCCGCCTGCTGCCCAGCCAGTGGTGTACACGTTGGCGCCACTGATGATGGGGCGTGCACCAGAACCATAGCTGGTGAACGTGAGGTTGTTTACTTTGGGCAACAGTTGCTCCCGCCAGGTGCCACCGGCGAGAAAAGCAATGGTGTCGCCGGACTGGAAGGAGTGCGCATTGACGTGCGCAACGGTCTTCCAGGGAGTGGACTGCGTGGTGCCGGGCGCGCTGTCGTTGCCGCTCGGGCTGACGTAGTATGTGGTGGCTAGGGCAGGTGTCGCTGCCAGGAGACCAAGAGCTTGGATAAGAGTGAAGGCAGAACGCATCGCGAGGACCTCAGAAAGGATGTGGCTGCGGCAGGGCAGCGCAGCAAGATCGACTTGGCGCAGCAAAATGAATATGTGGAGCGATCACCGGAAAGCTGATCAGGAACGGTCTAGGGCCGTTTCGTTACCGGAGGAACGACATAGAGGATGTTGTTGGCAAGGACCGTGGTGATCTCGTTCTGTATGCCGCTGCCGTTGGCATTTCCGTAGAGCCCGCCGTAGGGGAGTAATTCACTTTCAGGCGTCGCGGTATAGATATCGAGGTCAGTGCATCCGTAGTCCATGACGTAGTAGCCGTAGGTCTGCATCGCGGTGAGGATGCGCAGGGCGGGGCGGCTGAGCCCGAGGCTCGATAGATCCAGGGCTGGGTCGAGCTGAATGACGCCGCCGTAAGGAACGAGTCCCGTGTTCATGACCCCTGAGCCTGTGCACGGCTTCACGCTGGTGAGGATGCCGTAGTCCCGAGCAGTTGCCGGATAGACGCGTCCCGCCCAGGGTCGGCTGATAGAGCCGCCGATAGCATGCAGGATGGGGCCGCTATCGGACGTGGATTCGCCAGGCATCGTCAGCAGTGGGAGCTCTGCAACGCGCGCAGCAACGGAGCCTCCGTAGTCCCCAAGGGAGTCGAGCGAGGCGGGATCGCCGGCGTAGAGGGCGTCTGGAAATTTGGTTGCGGGGTCGACGGTTGTTTTGTAAGCGCTTACAAAGGAGCGCAGCTGTGGATCGACAAAGACGACGTGTTCATCCCCGGCGGGGAGCGAAGGCAGGTACGATGCCCAGTTCCCGGGAATGCGGAATGGGATGGTTCGGTAAGTGCCGGGCTGGCCGGGCCAGTCGCTGGTGATCACAGCGGGCAGCGAGTCAGCCTGTGCCGGCGCTATGCCGAAGCCAATGCCATCCCCTCCCTGGTTCGTGTTGACCTGGATCGACTGGATATAGCCGCGCGGCAACGGCACCCGTGGCCACGCTGCGGGAATCTTATGGTAGTACGGTGCGTCGCCGGAAAACTGCATGCTAAAGGGAGCGCCGGCGGATGCTAGGGTGGGCCCCCATTGCCCAGGGATGAGCGAAGGCAGGAGCGTCGAGATATCGTTCAACGGATCAGCGGCGACGTCATACCCGAAGTTGAGATACATCGCGGCAACCTGCTGCCGGGTCGCGGACTCAGCCGGCGTCAGCCCATCGCCGGGCGTGGCGGTTTGAGAAAGGATTGTGGAGAGCTCCTTCGGCTGTGAGCTCGATTGCAAAGGCGCGGTCAGTGCCGCGCTGAAGTCAGCGTCCGCGGTGGGTACGACGATAAGGTCGATCATGCTGGAACTGGCAGATAGCGAGCCTCCCACGTAAGAGACAGCCTGTAACTGGTGCGCGCCTGGCGCGACGACCCGCGACGACAGGTGCTGCACCTCGCTGCCTGCCCGCTCGAACGCCGCTCCATCCAAGCACAGGTACGTAGTGGCTCCTGCAGGGGCGCCGGCAATCGAAAGCGTGACCCCGCCAGAGACCGTAGCAGGGCTGACGAGTCCCAGTATCTGCAGGGACGAGGCGCCGCTCGCACTCGGATGCGCCACAGCGGCTTCTTCGCAGCTTAGCTGGGCAAACACGATGTTGGCTCGGAACCCAAAGCATGCCGAAAGCAGCAGGGTGCCAACGAGAGCGACACTGAAGGCGCAGCGACGCGCCAGGCGAGGGGGGATCCGCATGAACAAGCGCGGCAGCGGTGTCTCAAGACGCATCTTCGATCTCCAGTGAAACGCGCTGGCCGCCGGCGGCGGTCGCGGTCTGACGGCGGACATCCAGTGAGGCGTAAAGGGCTCCAAGTGCGTGGTCAGTCTCCGCGATGCTGCACTGTGCCTCTACAGTGCGGCGGCCGTTTTCAGCGAGAGAGTACGCGAAAACAGGGCTCCGCAGCAAGCGAATGAGCGCGGTGGCAAGCGCCTCAGCATCGCCTGGCGGTACTAACAAGCCGTTGTATTCGCTGGTAACTACATCGGGGATGCCGCCAACAGGCGTAGTGATGACGGGAAGGCTGTGGCTCATGGCCTCGAGCAGCGCCATCGGCACTCCCTCGTTATGGCTGGGGAGGCAAAAGATGCTGGCCTGCGCGTAGAGCTCTGCAAGGTGAGTATGGTCCACCCATCCAAGCAGATGGACCTGGCTTGCAATGCCGAGCTTCGCAGCATGCGCTCGTGCTTCCGGGAGTGCACCATGGCCAGCGAACCAGAACTCGACGGATGGATGCTCGGCCAGTACGACGGCCGCTGCGTCGAGCAGGGTCAGAAAGCCTTTGCGGGCCTCGAGTTTGCCGGCAAACAGTACGCGGCAGTGTTCCGCGCCCTGCGGGGGTGGCTCGGGCGCAATCCGCACCGGGTTGGGAATCACCACGATCTCCGTGCGCGGGAGGTGGCGGCGCAGAATAGCAGCCCAGGCCGGGGAGAGCGCAATGACGCGATCCGCAGCGTTGAACGCGCACTTCCATGCCCACGCTGGGGTCTTCTGAAAGAGAGATTCCTCGCTACCCGCGTGTACGTGCAGGATCAGCGGCTTGCGCATGAGCTTCGCCATCAGGATCAAGGGAAGCTTGCGCAGGAGGCTGATCTCGCCGGCGAGATGCAAGTGCACGAGAGTCGCGCTGCTAAGGGCGCGAGGCGCGCGTAGATAGGCATTGATCGCGGCACGTACCTTGCGGACTGCGTTGCGATCGTCGTAGGTAGGAAAGAGCCGGCAGCGCATGCGCCGCCACGTCTCGGTAGTCTGGTGCATGCGCACCACCGAGTCGATGCCGCCGCGACCGCCGTGACCTGGAGCGATCACAAGAACCGTTGGCACATCGCTGCTTGCTCGTCGGCCAAGCAGTGGCTCATCAGGGTGCAGAGTGTTTTGCATGTCAGCCTCGGGCGCTTGTGGTTTCGAAGCGAACGGCGCTCGTGTCGATCAGGTCGTCGAAGAAGTTGCCGGGGTACGCGCGCGCAGGGTGCGGAGCGATTGGACGGAAGGACGAGAGCACACTCAACGGGATGTTTGCGTCGCGGCAGAGCTGCTCAACCATGGGTTGCAAGGTCGCGGAGGCGCTGCCAGCGCGCACAAAGATGTGCTGCACGGAATGCTTCTTGATCAGGCGTGCGAGCTCACGGGTGGGTTTCAGGACGCGCAGGCCGCACACCGTGAAGCCTTGGATCTCTGCGCGATCATCAATGAATCCAATGGCGTGGAGGTTGGGGTAGTTGAGCCGGAGCTCCGAAAGAATGCTGATGCCGGAAGCATCCGCGCTGCCGATCAGTACGTTCTGCCGGGCCGGACCGCGCAGGAATCGCAGCGCGCGACCGATCAGCTGGTTGGTCAACAGGTGGTAACCACTGAACACGAGCACGGAGAGTACGGCATCGAGAAAGTAAATCGGACGAGCGATCGAGACCGCGTCGTGATGCGCAAGCAGCGAGGCGGCAAGAGCACCTGTCAGCGAGGAGACAAAGCCTGCGACGGCAAGCGTGGGCACCTCGTCAATTGAAACAAACCGCCAATGCATACGATGGATGCGCATCAGCGCAAGCACGCCGCACTGGACCGCAGCCCACGTCCCAAGTATGGACACCAATGGGAAGTGTGTATTCACAGGCAGTTGGCCGTCGTAGTGCAGCAGCATGGCCAGCAAGCTGCAACCAAAGGCAAGTACGGCGATCAGCGCGAGTTGCAGGCCGGAGTATACGCGGCGTGAGCGGATGCCAAAGCCGGAGCGCGCACCTCGCACTGGCAGCGTTGCGCTGGCGCGCAGCAGCACAGGCTCTGTACCGCCGGCACCCAGCAGGTGTGCCACCGCGAGCAGGGGCAAAAACGCCAGGGCGGCATAGAGCAGCGCGTGCACACTGTCTACCTCGGCCAGCAGTGCGAGTGGCGCAAGCCAGACCAGGTTGACCAGGCCGATCGATCCTGAAACCCTGCGGTGACCAAAGCGCAGGGCAAGGATCTGAAAGGCGTGAGTGCGATGTGCGAGATACCAGCGCTCGCCGCGCAGCATGCGCGTCAGCAGGGTCAGGGTGGCGTCGCTGAGAAACACTCCAAAGAGGATGATGGGCGCAGCCAGCGAGAGCTGTTGATGCCGGGCAGCAATCAGTACGAGCACCCCCATGGTGAAGCCAAGAAAGCAGCTGCCTGCATCGCCCATGAACAAACGCGCAGGTGACCAGTTAAACAGCAGAAAGGGAGCGACCGCAGCGACAAGCATGACGAACAGCAAAGCGCAGGGAGTGAAGCCGTGGCGCAGAACGATGAGTCCAGCGCACAGTGCACCCACGCTCACGATCTGAATGGTGACGATGCCGTCGATCCCGTCCATGAAGTTTGTGAGGTTGAGCAGCCAGGTCAATGCCAGCACGGCCAGTCCGAGGAGCAGCATGGAGCCGGCCTCCAGCGCGGGCGTGTGTGTGCGGGAGCCAAGCGAGAAGACGCACAGCACGGCGGTGGTGACAACCACAAGCTGCATCGCGAGGCGCACACGAATAGGAACGCCGCCAAGATCGTCCCAGTAGCCAACCAGTGCAATTGCCAGCCCGGACAATGTTGCAATCGCTTCGAGCGGCGAGAGCACATGCGCAGCGGCCAGCACCACAATGCCGGCGATGAAGGCAGCGGAGAATGCCACGCCTCCACCGCGAGGCACCGGCAGGGTATGCGACGACCGGTGATTGGGGATGTCGATGATCTGCTTGCGAATGGCAAAGGACAGGTAATGCTCAATCGCCAGATAGGAGAAGAGCGCGAGGAGGATCAACAAGGCGAGCACGAGAGAAGCATTCATGGCAGGTCTTCCAGATGCTGTTGAAAACTGCGTGTCATTTTGCGTCTCTACCCACGTCCAAAGAGCCGCGGCTGAACAGGGCTGCGCCATGGCGCAGCGCCGACAGTGCTACTTGGGTAAAGAACATGGCTGCGAATACGGGGGAGTACAAATTTCTACGTGCCAGCCGTCGAGGCTCCTGGCAGAGGCGAGCCAACCAGGCCAGACCGAGCCCTTGCATGGTGGCCGACGGCAGCTTCTTTTCTCCCGACAGAAACTCGAAAACAGCACCGACGCCGAGACACACACATCGCAGGTCCGGCGCATTGCGAAGCATCCAAAGCTCCTGCTTGACGGAGCCCAGCCCGACAAAGAGAAGCTGCACATTGGCGGCATTGATGGACGCGTGAACCGCGGAACGCTCGTCCTCGGTGAGTTCGCGAAAGGGTGGCGAGTAGAGGTAGGCGATCTCGAGGTCGGGGTACTGCGACGCAAGCGCCGCCTCCAGCTTCTGCAATGTCTGCTGGGTGCCGCCATAGAACCCCACCCGCAGGCCCTGCGCCGCGGCGATGCGGAGCAGCACCGGCGTCTGCATGGGGCCGCTGACACACTGTGCTTCATGAAAGCCCAGGACGCGCAGGCACCAGGCGAGCGGCATGCCGTCCGGGTTAACGAGCGCCGCCGTCTCATAGGCCTTGCGAATATCCTCGCGACGCGTAGCGACGACGAGCTGGTGCGCGGTGGCAAAGCAGACGAAGGCAGGCTCTTCACGCTGCACGAGCGAAAGGATGTAGCGGCTGGTGGACTCGTGTGAGGTCACGTCGACCGCGGTCGTGAGAATGGTGCCGGTGCGACGATCAAGCGAATTGTTCATCGGGTTCTCCAGGGTGCGTCTCCATGGCTGGGGTAGCCCTTGCTGTCAGCGCCCCTCCTGCCGCACGGCGCGCCTGGCGCCGCTCGGCAGGCCGCGTGATGCCAAGCAGCGCAAAGGTGTAGCAGGTCATCGCGTCGGTGCCCCAGATCTGACCCGTAAGCTGCCCGTGGCAGAGATAGGCGAGCAGGATCGCGATGCTGGCGGCCGCAGTTGCCGTGCGCACAGGGGCAAGCAGGCTCTGTCGCACAAAGCTGCCAACCAGTGTGAGCAGCCACATTGCCCCGACGAGGCCGCCCACGAGCAGCATGTCGAACAGGTCATTGTGGGTGTGCTTGATGTCGTCGCCATACTCGTGGAACAGCATGGTGGACATGGCGTGGTAGCCATTGCCGAGTGCCTGCCCCGCCAGGTCGTCGTCTTCGTAAGCATTCACGGCAAGCTTCCAGAAAGTGGCGCGCCCGGAGCCTGCCTTGTCCGAGTCCCCAAGATCGCTCCAGCGCGCAAGCAGTTGGTGCGTGTCCACAACGGCGGGTACAAGCAGGAGCGCACCGAGCATGAGCGCGAGAAGGCGCGTGAGCCAGCGACCAGTGCCTGCAGGGGCAAGGAAGAATCGCCAGAAAGTGAGCCACAGCAGCGCGGCACCGAGCGCCGCCATGCCGGCACGCGCATAGGTAAGCACACAGGCTGCGAAACAAAGCATGGCCGCAAGCGGATGCAGCCAGCTGCGCCGTGCGCGACCCAGGTAGAGGATCACGATGCCGCTCACGACCAGGATGCCGGTGATCATCTTCGCCGTGTCGAACCAGCCGGCCGAAGCATCTACCGCATCGCTCGAGTAATAGTTGCCTGCGCCAGCGACCAGCCCGGCGAAAACGGACAACGCGGTGAGTACCCCTCCGGCGGCGACCCCCTTCAGCAGGAGCTCGGCCTGGGCGCGGCTGCGGATCAGCAGGGACACCAGTGTCCACAGCACGAGCCAGTAGACCAGCTGGCCGTAGGACGCGACGCTTTCCAGTGAGAGCGTGCCGGTCAGCAGTATCTCCTTGCTGGTGGCAATGGCCACCAGTGCCACAGCACCAAGAGCTGCGAAGGGGACCGCTGTGCGTGTGCCGACCTGACGCTTCAGGTGTCTTGCGATCAGAAAAAGAAACACAAGGAGGAGCGGGCCGCGCAGCAGCTGCAGGAAACTGACTGGACCGAACCGAAGATCCAGTGCGTTGTTGAGTTGGTTGGTGAAGCAGTCCATCGTGGGGATCATCGAGAGTGCAATGATCAGCCGGCGATCTGGCATCGTGGCGGTGGGTGCATGCGTGCTCATGCATACCTCCCCACAGCCACTGACTGCCTGGGTCGCGCTTCGGTCTCTTGGATGGTGAGCGAACGCAGCACGAGCAAGGCTGCCGGTGCTGCGTAGAGAATCCCGAAGGTGAGATCAGTCGCCCAGACCACGCCCGCGAGCGACCCATGGCGCGCTGCAACGATCTTGAACACGAGGCTGAGGATGGCTGCGCTGCCAAAAAGCACAAGGTGGCGTCGCATGGTGCGCGGCTGATTCAGCAGGGCATTCATGGCAGCGATGTAGCCGACAAGCACCACCCACACCGCAAAGCCGAGGCGCAGCATGTCGACGCTGCCAAGATCGATGCCAGACCAGTGAAGCATCAAGGTGCGGCTGATCAGCAGCAGGATACTGCCGCAGGCGAGGCCAAGCCCAAGGCTGAAAAGTATGGCGCGACGCGCAATCTGGCGCGCCCACGCGTAATCATGTCGCGTGAGTGCCTCGCCGATGGCTGGCCACAGCGGCAGCATGAAGTACTGCGCGACCAGGCCCATCGAGAAGATTCGCTGCAGCACGGCATACTGTGCCACCTCGCGAGCGCCCAGTGTGCGTGAGATCACCACATTGTCGCTGACGTAGTAGATAAGACCGAAGCACTGCTGCAGAAAGAACAGGCCCCCGACAGACGCCAGCCGGAGTGCCGAGTGGAGATCAAACAGTGCCAGTCGCGGGCGCAGCCAGGGCCGCACACGGAAGAACTGCCAGGCGCAGTTGCAGGTTGTGGCCAGCAACGGTGCGCCTGCGACCGCACACACCAGAGCCGGCAGTCCGCCGCGTAAGTGCGTCGCGAGCAGGATGCCGCCGAGCGCGAGCAGATTGCCTGCGGCATTCCAAAGGTCCGCCACAAAGCCCTGCTGATAACCAAGCTGTACGCGCAGCACTGTGCCGACCGGCATGGAAAGCGCGGTGCACACAATCAGGATCGCCGAGACCGGACCGGCCTCGCTGCATGCCAGCGCGCCGCGCGTGCCGTACAGCGACGCCCACGGGATGAAGTGGTAGGCGCATGCGCCGGCAAGCAGAAGGCAGCAGCAGACACCGGTGAGCAGCAGGAAGCCGCACGTGACTTGCCGCTGCGCCTCGGCGTGATCATCGCGGCCATCGGCCGCCGAGATGGCCGCGGTCAGGCCATTGCCGACACCGAAGTCGGCGAAGCCGAGAAACAGGATCAGCGAAGTCACCGTCATCCAGAGCCCGTAACGCTCGGCCCCGAGGTAGTGATAGGTGAGCGGCACGGAGATGATGGTGGTCGCCAGCACGATCAGCTTGGCGAAGATCGACGTGAAGCCGTTGATGGTGACGCGCCGCACGCGCTGGCGGGCCCGCAACCCGACGGGTTGCTCGGCAGCAGGAGGTGCGATGGCGGCGATGCGAACGGGCGTGGCCATGGTTAGCGGACCGGCGAGTAGATAGCGCCGAACTGCCCGAGGTGGGCGAGCCGCTCGACCTTGCTGAGATTGTTTTGCGTCACGTAGATCACGTCGCCCGGACGCACCGGGCCTACCTCCTCAAGCTTCTGCTCCTTGATGAGCTTGGCAAGATCGAGCCGCGTGGTCTGGAACTGGTTGCCGTCGCCGGTGCGTCGCAGCAGCAGTACCTGGTTCTTCGCGCCGGAACTCTTGAAGCCGCCTGCGACCGCGATCGCGTCGAGTACCGAAAGATCGCCCCGCAGATCGACGCGACCCGGCGTCGCCACTTCACCCTCCACAAGCACGTGTGGCTGGTCGAAGGTCTTGAGCAGGATGGTGACCTCGGGCTTGACCAGGCGCGTGGTTGCGAGATCGACGACCTTCTGCTGGAACTCACTCACCGTGAGGTCGGCCGCGGAAAGAGTGCCGAGGTTGAGCAGCGTTACGCGCTGATCGGGACGCACCTTGACCAACTGGTCGAACTCGGGGGTGTAGCGGAAGCGAATGTCGAGTTCATCGCCGCTTTGCAGGATGTACTCGGGATGGCGTTGCGCGATGGCCTGCGCGTGGGCTTGCACGCAGGGCAGATAGCTGCACAAGGCGGTCGCAGAGAGGAAGGAGACTCGCAGCAGGCGACCTGCGCGATGTGTTCTGGACCGAATCCCCGCAGGGGTGAGCGGCAAGTTAGTAGGCATTGAAGATAGCTCCAGACAGGCGTCCGCCATGCAGTTTCAGCAGCGCCTGGGCGCGCTTCAGATCGGTTTCGCGACTTTGTTGCCGCCTTGCCACCAGCACCGTGCCCGACACAAGCGAGGCAAGGCGAAGAGCGTCCTGGTGGACGGAGAGTGCCGGCGCATCGATCAGGAGGTGGCCGTACTCGCCTTCAAACGCGCGCAACAATGCCGGGAGACCTGCCGGTGTTGTTTCGTCATCCCATGCTTTCTCCTGCTCTACCTCCTGCATGCCAAGTGTGACGAGACCCGGCTGCGCCGCGCGGCGGCAAAGGGACAAGGCAGCGCCAGGCGTGAGGGCTGCAATTGAGAGCAGCGCGCGAGCGTCCACGAGCAGCACGCGGCCACCCTGGTGAGCGACTTCCGCAGCCAGGTGACTGCACAGGAACGAGACACCAGCCCCGCGCTCAGCCGCAGTGAGCAGGATGCGCGTGGGAAGCAGCGCATGCGTGCTGAAGAGCTCGCGCACTAACTCGCTGAAGCGGTTGCGTGCCCGCGGCCTGGCGGATGCCTCGTAGGAGGCGGACTCGGCAAACGCCGGCTCGGGAATGACTTGCACACTCATAGAAGCTCCAGGTCGGCAAGGGGTGCGTTGCGTTGCATGGCAAGGTAAAGTCCGCGCGACTCGTCGTTCATCGCGGAGGCCTGGAGCGTGCGCGGCAGCGCCAGCAGAATGGGTATGCCGAGTGCCAGTTCCAGATCAAGCTGTGTCAGGATGCGTGGTTCCGAGTGCTCCAGCATGGCGACTATGCTCAGGGAGAGCGCAAGCGACCACACAAGTCCCAGCAGCAGGATGAGACCCCGCTTTGGAAAGGTCGCCAGATGCTCAACGACCGGGGCTTCCACCACTGCAATGTCAGAGAAGTGGCCCTGATCCAGCATCTGTCCGACATAGGCTTCATCTGTCTTGTGCTGGTAGAGCACAAGCAGGGAAGAGAGCGATTCCACACGGCGATTGAGCTCGTCATAGCCGCTGGACGAAGCATCCAGAGCGGTGAGCGCCTGCTGGCTGCCTTTCAGTTCAGCCGTAAGCCTCGCAGTCTGCGCCGTCACGCCCGCGAAACCTGCGCGCGAACGCACCAGTTCGGTCTGCGAAGCTATCAACGCCGGGTTCTGCCCGTTTGAGACTTCGAGCGCGGGGGTGCTTTCCGCCTTCGCAATCGCTGCCTGCGTCACACGGATCTGCGCATCCAGGTCGGTAAGGATGCGGTCCCCCGGCTGGTAGCGTGTAGCGGCTTCTTCGCGACGGTTCTGCAGCCCCACCAGGGTCGAGGCAAGCGCCTGTGTGGAGGACTGGTTGGGGATGGAGCGGCGGGCAGTCTCCACTGTCGGCGGCAGCGAGCTTGCGTCCTGCGAGTAGCTCTGTGTCTCGTGGTTCTCCTTGTCCGCTTCGGCCTGGCTGATCGCCACGCTCTGTTGCAACAGGGCGATATGTTCCAGCAGGCTCTTCTTCTGCTCCGGCAGGGCCACAAGGTGATGAGTGCTGCGGAACTCCGCCATCTGGCTCTCGGCAGTATTCAGTGCCGACTCCGTGCTCCGCTGGAGAGCCTTGAAAAAGTCGTACGAACCAGGCGTGCCATGCAGGGTTTGTTGCGACTGCTGGTAGAGCTGGTTCAGTGTCGAGAGCACCTGCGCAGCGCGGTTCGGGTCAGGCGCCACATACGTCACTTCTATGACATTCGATCGGTGCGCGGGGGCGACAGTGAGCGCCTTGCGCAGGTCGCGCGTGGCTGCTTCCTGGCGCTCATCGGGCGGGTAGTGGCTGTACTTGCTGAGAGTGTCGAGCCGCGTCTGCGTCACGACCCTGCGCAGCAACTCGCCGCTTGTGAGCAGCTCCATTTCGGTGCTGATCCGCGCATCACTGACTTCGCTGGACGCCCGCGGAGCCTGCGTCTGGTCGCCGATGCTCAGCAAAGGACTCTCTCGCTCGTTCTTGACCAGCAGCTTGAGGTGCGAGGTGTACCGGCTGGGGAGTACCAGCGCGGTGAGCAGGACCACGAGCATGGAACCGCCAAAAAGTGCAGCCGCTAAGGCACGTCTGCGTACTAGAACCTGGAGCCAGGAACTTGCGAAACCAGCGCGAGCAAAAGTGCGCATACCACTGCCTTTCGAAGAAACAAAGTTTTGCAGATATCGCTCATGTTGGTACGGACACCGAAGCGAGGGAAGTTAGCTGCTCTTTGAACTCACTGTCAGTATTTACACAATGGCGTAAGAAAGAACGTAGGCTTTCGCCGTCATTCCGGCCCGAGGCGACATACATTTGCTTAAGTCAATCCGGTGGCTGAAAACCAGACGCGAACGGATCCGAGCGCGATGGAAGGGGTCTCATAGCGGCAGGAATGTCCTCTAGTAACAGCAGCATTGCAGCCCGAAGCCAACAAGGGGATAGACAACAGTTACTTGTCTGGAACGCAAGTAAGCTTGGCTTCTGGTTACCAATAAAAAGAACAAAGTTTAGCTACAAATGTCTGTGTCCGATTCGGTATAAGCGACAGAAATGTCTCACGTCCGAGACATGGTTGTTGCAGGGGAGCAATGTTGTAAGTGCTTCCGGGAGACCGGCGACCGCAAACATCGCAGGAGGCAGAGAATGGCAACTTCGGATGTAAGTTTTAGACATTCTGGTTTAAGCAGGACCGCGGCGCAGGCTGCGGTAATGTCACTTTCCCGAGAGAGAATGCGAGCCCAAGAGGCAGAGAGTGCAGGGACATTGAAGAAAGCATCGGCCGCAACTGCTGTACTTGTGAAAGGAAACGATCAGGGCAACGTAACAAGTCAGGGAGCAAACTCCCGCGCGAACGATGACGTAGGCATGCGGTTCGGCCGGAGGCTGCGGATGCTAAGAAAAGAGAGAAGCCTCACCCAGTCGCAGATGGCGGATGCTTTCGGCATCGATCGCAGTTACATCAGTGATGTCGAACGAGGAGCCAAGGGCGTGTCACTTGCCACCCTGGAAGTGTTTGCTTTGGGCTTTGCCATGAACCTGTCGGAGCTTGTCAGCGATCTATAGCCGCGACCCCGACTGGGTGGCTACCTGCCCAGCATCCCGGCTTCTGTTCGTTTCTGCGTGTCGCCCGCATGCATCGACTCGAAGGAAAGAAGAACAGGGTGCCATCCCTTCGCGCGTTGACACGATGAAATTGCACATCTGGTCTTCGCAGTACGTAGCCGAGGATCATCAGGTCTTGTCGCGAGACCTATCCGCTATCCGGCAGGGGTGAGCGGGCGCGCAAGGCCCGGCTCGTCATCGACTCGCTCGTCTGGAAATGGTTGGTCTTGTAAAAAGCAAAAGCCCGGCATAAGCCGGGCTTTTGCCGCTACATCGTTTTTAGCGTTTGTGGTGATGGACACGGTGATGATGGACTGCTGCACCGGCAGGCATTGCAGCGCCTGCCAGAAGAACCACACCCAGAACAACCATTACTGCGGCGCGCAATTTCATAAACTTCCCTCTGCCATAGACTAGGCCCCTAGGAAGACGCTGATCGCGGGCGAAAGGTTTTCTTTCACCCGCATCATCAGCTGGAAGAAGCCAGTCTCCGGGTGCCTGCGTCGCCCGGACGGCACCAGCAGGGCTGCCATCCGCTGTACTGCGATGCGCTGCTTACTTCCTGCGCAGGACGATCAACTCCACGGAAGGGGGCGGCAGCTGTGCCGACACGGTCGCCGAGCCACCCTTGCCTGCCACGGTATCAATCAAGGACAGGCTGTGGCTGGCATCGATCCGATAGCGGCTGACGGTGTAGGCACCATTACCCCAGGGCAGGTTCTTGATGGTCAGGTTGTAGCCCTGGTTGTCCATGTAGTCGAAGGTCTGCGGTGTCAGTCCATCCGGAATGACGGTGCCGGAGCTATCTTCAGGCTGGTTGGTGTTGGTCACCGTGTCCGGAGACTTGCCCCCGAAGAAGGTACGCGCCGCGTCCGAATCCGCAGGTACCGTAAGCGAGAGACCGTCCTCAACCGGGGTTGGATGCGTCTCGGTCTGGTAGTTGCCATCGTACTGGTAGTTGCTGATCAGCACCTGCACTTCCCTGGCATCGGCGGAACGTCCGGCAAGAACCGTGTAGCCCAGCGTGTCGCCACCTGTAGCTTCCAGGCGTATCGGCGTTAGGTTCAACTGTCCTAGCGCCTGGAATGCACGTGCCGTGGGCGTGTAGGCGCCTCCGCCTGAGAACATGCCGAGGTAAAGTGAGTCGCCACGGTAGTAGAACGCGCGGTCGATCGACGCATCCTGCATGTAGGCCATGGAGCTTGCCACAAAGGCTGCCTGGAAGGTCGTCTGCGTCAGGGCTGTGTCCGTCGAGGAGGACGGATCATTGTTCCATTCGGTCACAAACTGCTGCGTGCTTTTCAGGCCGTTCTGGTCGAGCAGCGAACGGATCGAGGTGCCGATGCGGTAGTAGTCATACGGATCGTAGGACTCGGCATAGTAGTGCCAGGCAAAGAAGTCGAGCGGCACGCGATTGGCAGCGATGTACTTGATAAACCCGGTGACAAAGTCGCCGGCCGGAGCATCAGGAAAGTCGGCAACGGGGCCACCGATTTCGGCCTGAGGCACGGCGGTCTTCACGGCGCGTGCGATCTGGGTATAGAAGTTGTAATACTGGGCAGCAGTTCCGGTCCATTGGGTTGCACCAAGATCCGGCTCGTTCCAGACTTCGTAGTAGCCGACGGCGCCGATCATGCCATTGTCCCAGCCAAGCTCATAATGCATGGCGATGTGCTGTGCAATCGCAGCGTACTTGGCGAAATCGGCCGGGATCAGCCCGCCGACTCCCTGGCTGCGTCCGAAGCGGAAGAGGATCTTGCGATTTGCGCTGACGATGTCCTTCACATACGCGTCCGTCGCGGCAAAGTTGTACGACGAAGCCTTGTTCGGGTCAGCACTGGGGTCGGGGAAGATCACGCGTGCTGCGGCAAAGGCCTGCACAACCACGGCGGCCTGCGCTTCGGTATCGTCGTTGTGCCCAAGGCATTGAGCGTTGTACAGGTCGCCGCCACCGCTCTCGTAATCCGAGTCGATCTCTCCCACGCCAAAGAAGTCGTGCATGCGCACAAAGTCAACGCCTACTTCATCGAACTGCTTGTGCAGGTCTGCGTAACCCGGAAAGATGGGCTTGGTCGAACCGTCAAAGCCCTGCAGGGAGCGGAGGGTCCCGATGCGGTTGGAAGCATCGACGGTGACATTGCGCAGGTTGGGCTGGGAAACCACTGTTTGCTCAGGCCGGGAGTGACGCTTGGGCTGGCGGCTAGCGTTTGCAAATCCTGAGCTAAAAACGGTGGTCGCGCAGAGCGCGAAAAACGCAGATGTACGAAGTGCTTTCATTCAGGCCTCAATAACACGTTGGAGTAGGTGCCGCTCGGATATGAAAGTCGAGCGGTCACCCGGTGATGATGGAGCGGGAGCGGGGAGCAGATGCCGAGGTAGCGCGTAAGATCGCGGTGGGCAGCTTTTTGCGATGCGCCGTATTCAGATAGTACGGTACAGTTCAGTTTAGTAAATGACTATGTAGTAACTGTTACTCGAAATAAGTGGCTACAGCCCAGCAAGCACTAACTCGGCGCTATCCAGCGATGCAGGCAAGGCAGCAGCCACACCACGGA
The DNA here is from genome assembly GCF_003858395.1 of Acidipila sp. EB88. GTDB lineage: Bacteria > Acidobacteriota > Terriglobia > Terriglobales > Acidobacteriaceae > EB88. The sequence continues at coordinate 2,972,820 of NZ_QWEV01000005.1, forward strand.
CCTCCAGAAAGCACGCGGGTGAACAAATGATGGACAGGGGTACCCGAAAGACAGAACAGATCGTCGCAGCTGCGCGAGAGCTTTTTCTCAAAGATGGCTACGCAAACGTCAGCACCGACGCCGTCGCCCGCCAGGCGGGGGTGTCGAAAGCCACGATGTATGTGCGCTATGCCTCCAAGGAACAGCTGTTTGAGGCTGTGCTTGCTGAAGAGATGACGAGGATCTTTCTTACAACAGACCTGCTTTTGAAAGAAGACCTGCCCCTCGAGGAAGCGCTGTTCCGCTATGGCTCCGGGCTCTACGAGCTTGTCAGTTCCAAAGATCACCTGCTTCTGTACCGAATGGTGTGCGAGGAATCGCGCAGGTTTCCACACGTGGGTGCGGCTTACTATGCGCGGGGCCCCAAGCGGGGCATCCGGCACCTCGCGGCCTACCTTGCGGCGCATCTCCAGAGCGAGCACAGGGATCCCCAAGTGGCCGAGGCCATGGCGGAGGACTTTTTTAGCCTGGTCACGGGCAAGTTGCTCAGGCAGGAAGCCGCCGGGGTGCGTTCGCGCAGGAAATCAACAGAACAGGCAGCCGTGAAGCGATCGATCGAGTTGTTCATGAAGGGGTATAAGGATGTGTTGGCTTAGCCTTGGGATCAGGCTGCAAACAGGCGCAGGCTGCTTCGCCGGGCAGGAACCTTCCCAGCTTCCAACAGCATGCGCGTCGTTGCTGCGCTCGACTTATCCGTCTTCGGAAATTACGGTGGCAAGGCTGTTGGATTCCCGAAGCGCCAAACTCCTAAATCAATGTTTTCTCCGGACGCTTCTAACGACTGACCAACCCACTTATAACTCGCCGACCCAGATCGCCGGCGCGCTGGTATGATCGCCGGACTGGAAGATCGCGAGGACCCTCGGGGGCGAGCTCTCCGGGCTTGCGCAGGCATGCGCGCTGTTGTCTGCGAGGTGTTGAGTTTCCGAGGCAATGCGTCTTGCTACTTGCGGTAGATCCACCACTGAACGGGTCCCGTAAGTCCCGAGGGAAGCAGTGTGAGGTCAGCCGGTTTCAGGACGATGTTGGTCTGGGTAGTGCGCTTGGCGGGCTGCAGCGTGTCGCCAACCAGGCGATTGTGCCAGAGGTTTGTGACCTGGAGCGTGGCGTGAAGAGTGCCGCCTGGCTGAGGGCCAAGGCAGAACTGGTAAGGATAAGCCCAGACGGCAGGAGATCCCTGTGCAGGATCATGACCGTTAGCCGTGTCGGCCGAGCGGCTTGCGAGGGTGAGGGTTGCGATCACGTCGACCCGCGTGAAGTGCAGGCAGGCAGTCTCATCCGCGGCGAGGCGAGGCATGCGCAGGGTCGTTGAGTAGGCAGCAGTGCCCGAGAAGTAGCGGGATCCGCTGAGTTCGTTCCAAGGCTGCAGGGTTGGGAGCGGCACTGCCGCGCTGCCGGGCACCTGCAGCTGCCATGTGCCTTGCGCCGGCTCTTCCCGGACTTTCGCAGGCGCGGACGGTGCCGTGCTTTTGCCGGGGAAGACGACGAACACCGAGCCGAAGGGCGGCAGCACGAGGTCGACCCGGGTGCGGTCGGCTGCGGGAGAAGCCTCGCCTCGGTAGATGCTGCCGGTGACTGGGTCCCACAGCTCCGCCGGGCCCTTCGCACGAAGCGAGAGGGAAAACCGGCGTTCCGTTGCGTAGGCGCTGCGCACATAGTAGAAGTTTCTACCGCCGACCTCGCGATGCACCCAGTCGATCGCGTCACTGCTTGCCGGGGCCAGGCGCACATTGCCCGAGGCAAGCTCCACGTCGGGTGCGATGTTGCTTTGCTGCAGCGCGGCCCGTGGATTCGCGTAGAGCGTTTTGCCGGCGGGTAGAACCACCCCGGTTGCGACGCCTGGCGACAGCGCAACCACGGCGCCTCCTGCTTTGAGATAGCGAGCAACCAGGGCAAGCACGGGTGCGGAGAGCTGGCCCGCGCCGGGCAGGACCAGCATTTTCCAGTGCACGCCGCTTGGTCCTACGAGATCGGAGCCTTCCATGTGGATGGAATGAAGCAAAGCGTCTTCGTTGGTGACGTCGTAGTCATAGGTAGGCAGCACGTGGGCCGGGTCGTCAGCTTTAAGCCGGACGAAGTTGGGCGCCTGCCCGCCATAGAAGTACAGGATGTCGCGTACGGCGTGGCCCTGCTGCATGACGTACTGGACGCGGTTAAGGTACTGGAAGAACGGCACGCCGGCGTTCCACCAGGTGCTGTTGGGATTGAGGTGCGTGCCTGCGAAGTACTCCTGCCCGGGGATGCCGGCAGAGGCGGGGCTGGAGGTGAACTCGTGCCAGACGAGGCGGTTCATGCCTTCGGTGATCGCCATGTCGAAAGCGGGTTTCAGGTCGGAGGCAAGCGACTCGGACCATTGCGGCCCGATGGACGTTTCGCCTTCGGCAGCAGCGTAGGGCTGGCCGTAGATGTCGGCTGCGCTCGCAGCTTCTTTCACGAAAAATCGCTCGCTGTCGGCGGGGCGGTGATCGTTCTGAGACCAGAACTCGGTTTGCGGAACGGCGGAGCGGCGGAAGGTCTCCAGGGCATCGAGGGGGGCCACGTGTGGCCCACCACTCTCGGACTGTACGCCCAGGCCGTACGCAGCGGCGCGTGCGGCGAACAGGTCATAGTGGTTCTGCACCACCAGGTCGGCTACGGTGCGGCGCAGGTCCGCGAGAAACTTCGACGAGTCCGCAGGGCTGCCCAGGATACGTCCGGCGATGACGGGAAGGTACGGCACGGGGTCGTAGCCGCGGCGCCGGCGAAACTCCTCGCGGAAGTTGTCGGTCCAGTTGGTGCCGCCGAGTTCCCAGCTATCCGTCGCGAGGTACTTGAGACTGCGATGAAGTTTAGCCGCGACCAGGAGTGGCTGCACATGGCGGTCCCAGTAATTGTTGAAGGCCTGGGAGCTCATGTAGTCAATGGCGAGTCCCTTCCAGGTGTCGCTGGAGGTAGAAACCATGGCGCCCGAGTCGGTGTAGCCGACGCGCAGGAGCTCCCATGTGCCCGGAGGGAGCGCCACGTGTACCGAGCCGTCGGGCTGCATGGGCAGGATGCGCACTTCATTGGGCAGGGCATCGGCATAGGCGGGGTCGGTCTTGAAGACGGTGCCATCGCCACTGTCGAGCAGGGCGTCGGCATTCTCCATGCTCATGCCGTCCTCGACCGCTGCGGCGCGCGCACGCGTGCCCGGCGGGTAGGCAGCCTGGGGCGTTGCCAAGGATGTCTGCCCTGCCGCGTGTGCCCGCGAGGGTCCGGAGGGCCATGCCAGGGCCGTGCCATGGTGTAGCGGGTAGGCCAGCACCGCGACATCGCGGTAGAAGGCGTTGACGGTTGGCGGCTGGGGCAGCCGCAGATCCTGTGCGTGGCCATCTTCGACGTTGAGATCCAGGTGGTTGAAGGTGAGCAGTTTCGAGGCATCCTGCGGGGTCACGTCGGGGCCGCCCAGGTTCCAGCCGCTTTGAATGTTCAGGGTGATTTCCAGCCCGAGGCGGTCGGCTTCTTTAAGAGCGTGCAGGTAAAGAGCGGTCCACGCGGGCGAGCCGAACTGCGGGCCGGCCGGCACGGGATGGTTGCCGCCCTGCGTCGCTCCGCCTGCGTCGACCAGCAGCGCCCCGCCGAAACCCTTGGCTTTCATTTCCTCGAGATCGTGCGTGATGGTGGGCTTGTCGGTATGGCCATTCAGCCACCACCAGTAGCACCGAAGCCGGGCCTCCGGGGGCGGGTTCCGCCAGCCTTGCCGGAGCTGTTCCACCGAGGCATGCCGTGGACCCACTGCGCCGGTTTGTGCGTAGCTGGGCAGTGATGAGCCGAGCAGCACAATCGCACTCACCGCCAGACGAAGCTGCATGCCGAGCCTTTCATGGAGCTAACGATACAGCGCGCTACGCCAGGGGTTAAAAGTTGACGCGCGCGGTGAGTTGACCGATGCGCGGATCGTTGGCCTGCGTCTTGGTCACAACGCCCCACGTGGAGCTGCCAAGGGTGGTGCCGGGTCCGCCGAAGTCGGGGGTGTTGAGGGCGTTGAAGAACTCACCACGAAGCTCGAAGGTGGCGCCCTCTTTGATCTGGAACTGTTTAAAGAGCGAGGCGTCGACTACGGGAAACACGCGGATCCTGGCGGCGAGTTCAAGGCTGTTGTACTGGGTGGTGTAGGCGAGGCGCTCGCGATAGGCAGGCACTGGCGAGAGGCTGTCACAGGCAGGTGCGCTTGCGGTCGATGCGACCATCTCCCCTGCGGTGTTTTCGTAGCAGGTGTTGAGGTACCGCCCATACGTGGGATTTGCCTGCTGGGGGTTGCCGATGATGGCAACGTTGGCTGGCGCGGCGATGAGCGGGCCATTCTCAAAGCGTGCCACGGTGTTGAAGTCCCAGCCGCCGAGCACCATGCGCTCGAGCAGGTTGCTGCTGCTGAACCGCGGCAGCTCAAGAGTGGCGAAGATGTTGCCGACGAGCGAGGGGCTGCTGTCTTCGACCGAAGCAAGCCTGGTGTCGAACGGATTCAGGTACTGCAGGTGATCCATTGCCTTGGACCAGGTGAAGTTGCCCTGCAGTGTGAAGTGGTTCTTCATGGAGCGCTGTACCTGGATCTGCAGCGCGTTGTAGGGTGCGCTGCCGATCGAGGAGTAATCCTCAGTGACGGTACCGAACTCGGGGTAGGGCAGCAGCAACAGGTTGCGTTGGATCTGGGCGTTGTTGAGGTTGGTGGTGCCGGTGAAGACCCCGGCGAGCGGGTTGGCGACCTGGGCATTGAGATAGGTGACCTCAGACGCGCCGAGGTCGTAGTACTGCTGCGGCAGGACGTTGATGTTGTGGTTGACCTCGATCCGTGTTGCGCGGGTACCAACGTAGGCGACCTGCAGGACGAAGTCGCCAGGTAGCCGTTGCTGGACGCTGGCGGACCACTGGGCGCTCTTAGGCTGAACATGATGCTGGTCCACAAAGCTGATGTTCTGGCCAAGCGCGGTAGCGAGACCAAGTGAGCTGCCGGTGGGTAGTTGAACGCCCGACGGGAAGGGATTGCTGACGGTATTGATCGGCGCACTGGTCACGTAGTTGTTGTAGCCGGTGGTCTGGCTGAAGCCGGTGCCGATCGGGGACTCAAGCGTATTGAGATAGATGGTGCCAAAGCCGGCGCGCACCACCGTGCGGGGCGACACCGCGTAGGCGAACCCGACCCTGGGCTGGATGTTGTTCCAGTCTGACGAATAAGGATAACGGTCGGAGGGGCTGGTGAACTGCAGGCCGCCATTGAGCGCGAGGCCCGGGACCGAAGCCTGCAGGGGATTGGAGCAGGTCGAGCAGAAGCCGGTTACCTGCTTGTTGTAGCGCTCGGTAAATGGCGACTCGTAGTCCCAGCGTGCGCCGAGATTGAGGGTAAGCTTGTCGGTCACACGCCAGTCATCCTGCGCGTATGGCGCGACGTAGATCTGCTGCAGCGCGTAGGCAGCTTCGATGTTGTAGGACATTGAGGAGTCATAGCCGAGCAGGAACGAGGCGAATGGATCGCCCGAGCCTGCGTCTGCGCCTACGTTGACGGTGACCGAGTTTTTCTGGGTGAAGCGGCGGTCGAACTCGTAGGCTCCAAGACCGCTTTCAGGATTCTGTACGTTGTAGCGAATCAGGTTGCCGTCGAAGCCGAAGCGGAAGGTGTGGCGACCCAGGGTCTTGGTGAGGATTTCTGCGAGATCGCCCGTCATGTTGGTGCTTACCTGGCCGCCCGAGCCGCCAGCGAGGCCCGCGTAGTTATCCGAGTTAAAGGTGACACCAGGAAAGCTTGTGTACGGAAGACCGGGCGACGCAATCTGCAACTGCGACAAATCGTAGTTCTCACTGTCGGGGTAGACCAGGCCGAAAGGGTGCCACAGGATGCCCAGGCGGGAGTCGAGGACGAGAGAATCGGAGAACTGGTGCACATCGTCGATGCTGCCGCCGCGGTTATTGCGGTAGACCGTGTAACCGTAACCGGTGGGGCCGACCTCCTTGGGAAAGCCCTGCAGCGGATAGGTCTGGGTAAGGCCTGAGCGGAAGAGGATGGCCGAAAGCTTGTTCCTGGAGCCGATGGCCTGGTCCACGCGGCCGATGAACGAGGGGTAGGTGCTGGGGTAGGACGTCTGGTTGGAAATGTAGTTGGGCGTGGAAAGCGCGTTCGAGCCGGGCACGTTGGGCAGCGGAAAATAGTTGGCCATGGCTGCGCCCGACGGGTTGATGGCTGAGGCGATGTTGTTGCCTGCATAGAAGGCGGTGCGGTTGCCGTTGGCGTCAACTGGCGAATTAGGCTGGTAGAGCTGGACGCCGGACTGGCAGAGTCCGGTGGCGTCGAAGCCGCCTGTACACAGGGCCGAGAAGTCGCCGGCCCGCTCGGCGGCGGTGGGCACCCGGGCGCTGTAGTTGATGGCGGTGTGCGAGGCGTAGCGCTCGAACGCGAACATGAAGAAGGTCTTGTCCCGGCCATCGTAGACGTGGGGAATGCGCACGGGACCATCGACTACCAGGCCAGTCTGGCTGAGCTGGTCGTTGTTGCGCGGCGTGCGAATGGCAGGGTTCGCCGCGTTCTGTTCCGGTACTTTCTCGTAAGTATTGGCGTTGAGGTAGGTGTTCTGAAAGGCGTAATAGAGCGCGCCGTGGAACTGGTTGCCGCCGCCACGGATGATGGTGTTGGTCACGGTGCCATTGCCATGGCCTACCTCGGCGTCGAAGATCGAGGTTTGTACCTTGACCTCCTGCACGGCCTCAGGCGAGGGGACGAAACCGGTGTAGGACGCGCCGGAGAGACGTTCGGCCGGGTCATCCGGAATGCCGTCCAGGGTGAGACGGTTGTGACCTGAGTTGCCCTGGCTCTCGATCTGGATGGCGACGCCGCTGAAGGGGTTGGTGAACTGGCTGGCCTTGGCCTGCGTGTACTCGGTGGTGGGCACACCCGCAGTGAGGGTGGCGAGCACGAAGGGGTTGCGGCCATTGTTCGGAAGGTTGGTCACCTCTTTCTGGCTGAGGGTTGTGGCGATGTTGGGCGACGCCGTATCGAGCAGGGTATTTGATTCGGACTGCACGTTGATTGTTTCGGTCTGCGTGCCGGGTTCGAGCTTGAAGTCGGCCTGCTGCAACTCGCCGGCGGTGAGCACGATGCCGGTGCGGGTGGCCGTGTGAAAGCCGGGTGCGGTGATGGTTACGGTATAGCTGCCGGGATTGAGCGAGGCGAACGTATAAGCGCCTGAGCCGTTCGACTTGCCAGCCGTCTTGAAGTGGGTTGTTGTCTCTTCTGCAACCACGACGACGCCGGGAATGACAGCGCCGCTTGCATCGGTGACGGTGCCCTGGATCGAGCCCAGGTAGCTTTGCGCATAGGCGGCGGTCGCGGCAAATGGAATCGCCATCGCGCAGACCAACGAGACCAGAACAGGATGGATCTTTTCAACCAAGGCCAGCCTCCAAAAAGGAACGCCGCAAAAAGAAAGTGCTGCGGCAAACGGAGGCCATGCTGCGGGAGCGGGAGGAGACGGAGCAAGTGAATTTACCGGAAACCGACAGGTGCTCTTAACTGTTAAGAGGGCGTAAAGCCATTGACCCTAAACGGCTTACACGCAGCAGGGAACTTGTTTCCCGGAATGGCACCGGATAACAACCGCCATGCAAAAACATTGCCAGGCCTTCAGAGATCGCCCTGGCTGAGGGCGATTGCCAGGGCTGGGTCTTCGCGTCGGCAGCAGGGTCACGCCAGGTTCGGCGTCTGCGAGTCAGCCGCTGGCAATGCTACACTTCCTCCACTCGGGTACCTGCCGTGTCCTCCATGATGAAGGCCGAAGATGAGGCTCTCTCTGACGCGTCCGTCGCGCAGCGCCGGGCACTGATTGACCGTGTTGCAGGCAGCGTGCAATTTGCCCGCTCTGCGCGGCTGCGGGACTTTCTCCAGTACGTCGGCTACGGTTCGCTCGAGCCGCATACCTCGGACATTCACGAACACGCCATTGGCGTGAACGTGTTCGGGCGGTCGCGCGACTACGACCGCAGCCAGGACAATATAGTCCGGGTCAATGCGACGGAGCTCCGCAGGCGTATTGACCGCTACTTCGAAACCGAGGGTGCGCACGAATCTCTCCTGTTTTCCATTCCGCGGGGAGGCTACACACCGGTCTTCTTCTGGAGGGAGCTCCCGGCGGTGGAAGCAGCGGAACTTCCGGCCGCTCCGCCTGATCCGGGTTCTGCAATGCAGGGGGTGCTGCCCGTTGCGCCGCCGGAAAAGCGGAGCATGCCATGGATCTGGATCGCCTTGACCGCTGCACTGGTAGTGGTGTGCTGCCTGCAGTGGTGGCAGAACCGCAGGTTGTCGGCCCCCGATGATGCGTGGGATCGCAGGCCGGTGCTCGTGGACTTCTGGACCAGCTTTACGAGGTCCGCGGCCGAGACGGATGTGGTTCTTCCGGATGCCTCGGTGACGCTGAGCGAGGAGATCACCAACCGGCCACTCTCCCTGTGGGACTACATCCACCGGAACTTCCCAGGGCGTGCGCATGGCGACAACCTGAGCATGGACCGGCAGAGCGACCTGGACACGATCTACGCGCATAGCGTGGTCATGCTTGGAGATTTCCAGGCCGCGCAGCAGCTCCTGACCCTGACGCCGGTCGCGCCATCGCTGCACGTGACCTCGGCGCGTTTTTTCGAGGCGGAAGCGATTGATCATGCCAATGTGATCCTGATTGGTGGCAGACAGGCAAATCCATGGACCGCGCTCTTCGATGAGCAGCTTAACTTCAGCCTTGACGATCGGGAGGACCACCGGTCGCTCTGCATCGGCAACCGCCATCCTGCTGCCGGCGAGGCTGCCACGTACTGCCCGGTGATTGGAGAGAACCACATCACGGGGTACAGCGTGGTTGCGTTTCTTCCTAACCTGGGGCGGGCTGGCAAGGTTCTGCTTCTGGCTGGAACCGAGTCGGATGCGACGGCGGCCGCCGCGCAGTTTGTGACGTCGGAGGATGGGCTCAACGAAGTGAAGCAACGCCTGCGCACCCCGCACCTCGGCTACTTTGAAGCACTGCTGAAGACCTCAAGCCTGCACGGTGCCCCATTCAGCGCACAACTACTCCTGGTACGCGCACGCTAGCCGGCACCGGCCAGATCCTTGCCTGCAGGTGCGATCTCGGCGACGATCACCGTGCAGATACCTAACCAACGCCGGAGCAGGTCAGGGGCAACGCGCGAAACGATGCCCTACTGCAGGCGAGTTCCTTGCCCGGCAGCTCGACGAGAGCGGTTGATCCAGTGGGCAGATACAAGCAAATACAGGACGAACATCGCAAAGCCCATGACGCACCAACGCGCTACCTGCGTATGTGGTCCAGGCCAAAAGTGCACGAACCATAGCTCCGCAGGGAGCAACACCAACGCGACACTTGATCGAAGTGGAGGTTTCGTCACGGGGATCGGCTCTATGAACGGGGCTTGCACGCGTGCTGGAAAACGGCTGCACTGAGCACGTATGTGCTTAGGTTTGATTCTTTTCCATGCTATTTTGCTTCTCAAGGCAATCACCCCTCATGGCGCGGCTTAGGGCTGTGAGCCTGTGTGTCCGCACCTGTGCGGCCTGTCGCCTCGGTTTCACAGGAAAATCGCCTGCTTTTGCAATGAATGTAGACATACCGACCTGACGAGCTGGGGAAAGACGAAATGAAGAGAATCCTGTTCCAAGGGCTTTCAGGCGTTGCGATTTCAGCTCTGGCTTGCGTCCATACCGTGCAGTCACAGACGGTCACCGGAGCCATCACTGGTACGATCACCGACTCCTCCGGCGCGATCCTTCCCGGCGCTCACATCACCGCGCATAACGTCGCAACCGGCGTGGACACGGTCACCACCAGCAATGGTAGCGGTTTCTACCGCATCGAGTTTCTTCCGATTGGCCGCTACACCCTTACGACCGAAGCAACCGGGTTTGGCCAGAGGTCGGTTCCCGCGTTCGATCTTGAAGTGCTCCAGACCGCAACGTTCAACTTGAAGCTGGCCGTCGCAGGATCGTCGACTACGGTGGATGTTTCCGAAGCGGCGCCGCCCATCCTGAACACGAATGACGCCACCCTGGGCACGACCTTCACAGCGAACGCCATCGCGAACGTTCCCTTGAACGGCCTGGACTTTTCGGCACTTACCTTGTATCTGCCTGGTGCGGTCAACACTGCGGGCACATCGGGGACCACGGTCATCGAGCGAAGCACCTCGTACACCGACACGCCCAACATCAATGGAAACCGTGCCCAGTCGAACAACTACACGCTCGATGGCATCGACATGAACGAGACCTTTAACAATGTGATCTCCTACAGTCCCGCGCCCGAAGCGCTGCAGGAGATCAAGGTTCTGACGGCGAACTCGCCCGCGGACTACGGCAATGTAAACGGCGGCGGCATCGTCAGCGTTCTGAAGAGCGGGACCAACCGGTTCCACGGCTCGGCTTACGGATATGTGCAGGACTACCGGCTGAACGCTAACTCCTGGGCCAACAACAACCAGGGCATCGCGATCAATCCCTTCTCCCAGTCGCAGTTCGGCGGCACCTTTGGCGGCCCGATCCTGCGCGACAAGCTCTTCTTCTTCGTCGACTATCTCGGTTCGCGCTATCACACGGGCGGAACCGCGACGGCAAGCGTTCTTTCGGCAGCCATGCGCAATGGAGATTTCTCTGCGCTCTGCTCAGCGTTCGATGCGAACGGCCTCTGCGACAAGAACCAGGATCCAAGCGGGATCCAGCTTTACGACGCGCAGAACAACTTCGCGCCATTCGTTCGAAATACCGGGGTGCCCATCAATAATCCGGTTGCCAGGTACCTCTTCGCCCACCCAGACGTGTATCCGCTGCCCAACGTTGCGCCGACCGATGGACTGCTCGCCAACAATTACCAGGGCAGCGTCCGCAGCTTCAAGGCCAACAACCAGGGCGATATCAAGGTGGAGTATGACCCCAATGGCAAGGACAAGCTGACTGCCTTCTACTCCATGTCTACCGCCTACGATGGATCGGTGGCAGTGCTGGGCATCACCTTTCCCGGCACGAACCTCTATCCCACCAAGATCATGGGTGGCAACTGGGTGCACATCTTCTCACCCACGCTGGTCAACTCGGCACGCGTGGGCTTCACCCGAACTGACTGGAACGTGGGCCTGCCTACGGATTCCACAGGCGTCTTCGGCACCTCCGGCAACTCCATCGTTGGCGTGGGTTTTACGGGGCAGGCCTACAACGGCTTCACCGCGCAGGTAGTCAGCGGTGGACCGACCAGCATTGGCAACCAGGCGCTCAACAATGGCACGATCATCGATAATACCTACAGCTATATCGACAACCTGACCTGGCAGCGTGGACTGCACTACCTCAGCATGGGTGTGCAGGCACTTCGTTATCAGCAGAACTACCCCACCAGCAATAACAGCGGCTATCTTGGCAACCTGAATTACACCGGTGCCTTTACCAGCGACGGCGCAGGCAGCGGCGGTTACGGGGCCGCTGACTTTGTTCTCGACCGCGTCCAGTCTGCAGAGGCGACGCTCACCAGCAGCAACGTGGGGCAGCGGCAGTGGCGCGCCGCCGGGTACATCAATGACGACTTCCGCATCCGCCCTAACCTGACGCTGAACATCGGCGTTCGTTACGAGTTCGATCAACCCTGGATTGAGTCGAACGATCGCCAGGGCAACATCGATGTTGCCAGCGGGCAGGTGCAATATGCCGGGCATGTGCCGGCGGGAGCGCCAGCCGGCTCCGGACTGTGCCCGACTCGCGGCTGTTACAAACCCAACTACCGCCAGATCATGCCCCGGCTCGGCTTCGCTTACCAGCCGAGCAGTCGCTTTGTTGTGCGTGGCGGCTATGGCGCCACCAGCTTTTACGAAGGCAACTCCTCTAACCAGCGGCTCACCTCGGTCACGCCCTTCCTTTCCGCGGTCAACGTCTCTGTCAACTCTCCGAAAGTAGGCGCCGCAACGACGGCGCGCACCGCCGAGCAGGGCTTTATCGGCGGCACCACTTCCGGCTCCGGAACCTACGACGTCTACCCCCAGGACATCCAGCCTGCTTACATCCAGGAGTGGAGCCTGACGACCGAGTATGCGCTGACGCGTAGTACCTCGATGCAGGTGGGCTTTATCGGCGAGCAGGGCCAGCACATCGAGGACTACGGCAACCTGAACCAGTACAGGGTCAATGGCGATCCCACTTCGGCTCCTTACTACAACAACTCTTACATCGGCATCAACGGATCTGCCGGCGCACTCGGCGTTGGCTCGAACTCCCTTCTGATTACCGAATCACGCGCGATGATGAACTACAACGCGCTTCAGGCCGTGCTGCGCCAGCGTGCAACCCAGGGCCTGGAGTTCACTCTTAATTACACTTATGGCAAGGCCATGACGAACAGCCTGGGTAACTATGGCCTGAACGTAAACGGATACAGCGGCGCCTTCCAGAACTACTACGACAGCAGTGCCGATTACGGTCCCGCCGGATATGACGTCAAGCACAACGTCTCCTTCACTGGCGTGTACGCTCTCCCCATCGGCACCGGCAAGACCTACCTGATGGGCGCCGGACACCTGCTGGATGCGGCAGTCGGCGGCTGGAAGGTCGGTTTCGCAGGCGTCTCCTATTCAGGGTTTCCGGAGACGGTCACCACCGGCCAGGTCAACGGGGCGGAGGTCACTGGGTCATCCAACAACTCCAACAGCTTCGGGGCTGCCCGGGTCAACCAGTACCGACGGTTGAAAATCCAAAACCGCAACATCAATCATTGGTTCGGCACAGATGCGTCGGCGATCCCGTGTCTCACGGCCGGCGTTGACAATGGCGTGTGCGCCTTCGGCGCGGCCGCCAACAACGTGTTCGGGGACTCAAGAAACGGGAGCGTGCGCGGGCCCGGTTATCTGAATGTGGATATGTCCGCTTTCAAAGACTTTCGAATCTACCATGAGCATTCCGTGGGCTTCCGCTTCGATGCCTTCAACGCATTGAACATCGTCAGCTACGGAAATCCTGACACGAGCATCACCGATACCACCTTCGGCCAGATTGCCAGTCAGGAGCAGATCCGGTCGCAGGAGCGGCGGCTGCAGTTCTCGGCCAACTATAGGTTCTGAGCGTGGCTGAAGCAGCTACTCGGGTCTCGATCCATTCTTCACTTACGGCCGGGCCTGTCGCTTGCAGGATGGTTTGCAACGCGGGCTTCAGGCTTTTCGTTCAGGTGGCGCATACAAAAGGACATTGCTCCGATCGCCACAATCGTGCGGCGTGCTCTCCGTTCTCCCGGCACATCAGCGTGCACAGCATTTCCGATACCTTCATAACGCTCGGTTGCTAATCCCAGACGGGCTTCAACGACGTTCCGCCTGCCGAATGACTTGAGGGTGAAGCGCCATTTCCTGCTGACCTTGGTATACTTTTCGAGTTGAAGCTTGCAGTTGATCTTCGCTGCATCCTTGGCGCCAGGGATGTAGATCGTAGCCCAGATTGAAGGTGCCTTGCGTAGCGAAAGTCTGTGCACAGCACCCACTGGATTGAAGCTTGTACGGTTCAGTCCTGGTCGACGCCTGCAAGACCGCTGTGAATGTGCGGGAGTAGTTCAGTGGCAGAACGTCAGCTTCCCAAGCTGAATGTCGCCGGTTCGATCCCGGTCTCCCGCTCCAATTCACTGCAAATCCCTTAGACTCAGCACGAATGTGAGCTCCCTCAGCAACCCTGGGGTTGAGCTTTGCTTCTTAAGCAAGCGTGTGGGCCAACCACCCCAAAGGGAGTTTTCATGAATACGCTCAAGTTCTGGCTGGTCTTTTCGGTCGGCGTCGCCGCAGGCGCCACGGTTTCGTTGATTTACGCCCCGCAGGATGGCAAGAAGACACGCAAGCAGCTAAAGCGCAAGCTGGACAACGCCGGGGACTACCTCAAGGATCAGCTTGACGACGCGGGCGAGTACCTGAAGGATCAGGCAGACGAGCTTGGCGGCAAAGCTGCCAAGGTGTACAAGAGTGCCAAGGAAGCAGCCGCGGACGCCTCGGAGTCACTGTCCGGCAATGTGCAGACAGTGGTAGGCAAGGCCAAGAGCGCGATCTCTTAATCGAGTTCTTCAGCTGTTCTGCAGGCACCAACAGAAAGCCCCGTCCGAAAGGACGGGGCTTTCTGTTGGTCGGTTGCATGTACTATCAGGCGCTGTACAGCAGGACACCTTCGAGCGGCAGGGCACCTTCTTCGGCTTCCTGCGCAACCGGCCGGTAGTACAGCTGGTTGTTCTCGAGGTAGACCTCGAGGAAGGCAGGCCGCTCGTTGATGTGGCCGGCGATGAGTGCTTCCGAGAGTGGATCTTCGACGTAGCGCTGCAGAGCGCGGCGCAGGGGACGAGCCCCGTACGAGCGATCGACCAGCGTCTTCTCGAGAATCCACTTCTTGGCATCATCGGTCACGGAAATCGTGATCGCCTTCTGCACCAGGTTTGCGTTCAAGGACTGCACCAGCAGTTCCAGGATCTGGATCAGGTCCGCATCCGTCAGCGAGTGGAACAGGATGATCTCGTCCACGCGGTTCAGGAATTCGGGATTGAAGGTCCGCTTGACCTCCTGCTTCACCAGTTCTTCGACCTTGTCCATCACCAGGTCTTCGCGTTCCGACTGGAACCCGAGGCCCTGCTTGCGCTGCAAGTGCCGTGCGCCGATGTTGGAGGTCATGATCAGGATCACGTTCTTGAAGTCGACCGTGTTGCCGAGGCCGTCTGTCAGGTGTCCGTCTTCAAAGACCTGCAGCAGGATGTTGAACACATCCGGGTGCGCCTTCTCGATTTCGTCAAGCAGCACGACCGAGTAGGGCGAACGCTTGACGCGTTCCGTCAGCTGGCCGCCTTCCTCATAGCCTACGTAACCCGGAGGCGAACCAATCAGCTTCGAGACCGAGTGCTTCTCCATGAACTCCGACATGTCGAAGCGGATCAGCGATTTCTCCGAACCAAACAGGAACTGCGCGAGTGTCCGCGCCATCTCCGTCTTGCCAACGCCGGTCGGTCCCAGGAACAGGAACGAGCCGATCGGGCGATTCGGAGACTTGAGGCCGGCACGTGAGCGACGAATCGCGCGTGACAAGGCAGAGATCGCCTTCTCCTGCGAGATGACGCGCTTGTGCAGCTCGCCCTCCACGCGAAGCAGCTTCTGCGTCTCCTCTTCCTTGATCGAGAACACCGGCACACCAGTCCAGCGGCTGACGACGTCCTCAATGTCCTCCCGGCCTACGATGCCGGCCGTGGAATCATCGAGGTGGTACTTGTCGCGCAGGGCACGCAGATTCTCGCGCTCTTTCCGCTCCTCGTCCGAGTAGAAACGCGCCTTCTCGAACTCGTGGTTCGCGATGGCGTTTTCCATGCGGTGCACGATGAACTTGATCCGCTTCTGGACCTCGGTGATCTCCTCGGGCAGCGAGGTTTGGCGCAGCTTGACGCGGGCTCCGGCCTCGTCGATGAGGTCGATCGCCTTATCCGGCAGGAAGCGGTCCGGGATGTAGCGGTTCGAATGCGAAACCGCGAACTGGATCGAGTCGTCGGTGTACGAGACCGCATGGAACTTCTCGTAGCGATCCTTGATGCCCATGATGATCTTGATGGCATCTTCCTCGTTCGGCGGTGGCACCTTGACGGCCTGGAAACGCCGCTCAAGCGAACGATCCTTCTCGATCGACTTGCGGAACTCAGCGGGCGTGGTTGCGCCAATGCACTGGATCTCGCCGCGCGAAAGAGCCGGCTTGAGGATGTTGGCGGCGTCGAGGGAACCCTCGGCCGAGCCGGCTCCCACCAGGGTATGCAGCTCATCGATGAAGATGATGCAGTTCTGGTTCTCCATCAGTTCTTTCATGATGGTCTTGAGCCGCTCTTCAAACTGGCCGCGGTACTTGGTGCCAGCGACGATCAGCGACAGGTCGAGCGCAAGCACGCGCTTGTCGGCAAGGAAGCTTGGCACTTCTCCGTCGGAAATGCGCTGAGCCAGACCTTCAACGATCGCGGTTTTGCCTACGCCCGGCTCACCGATCAGGACGGGATTGTTCTTGGTGCGGCGGCACAGGATCTGGATAACGCGCTCAAGCTCGCCATCGCGCCCCACGAGCGGATCCAGCTGGTTGTCCATGGCGACCTGGGTCAGGTCGCGCGAGAACTCGGCCAGCAGGCTCGACTCACGGTTCGCGCTGCCGGAGCCCTCGCGGGATCGGCCTTGTGTCGTGCCGGAAGGCGCCTTCTCCTGCGTCGCGCGTGACAGCTCCTCACGAATCGCCAGCAGCTTCAGCCCGCGCTCGTGCAGGATCTCGGCGGCAAAGCACTTTTCTTCGCGCAGCAGCCCGAGCAACAGGTGCTCGGTACCGATGTGCTTGTGGGACAGGCGCTCGGCTTCTTCCGCCGCGTAGGCCAGCACACGCTTGCACTCGTTCGACAGGGGCAGGTCGACCGAGGTGGATACCTTTTCGCGAATTGTGGTGTGCCCTTCGATCTGCTTGCGGATCGATTCGACGGATGCATGCGAGCGTAGAAACTTGTTGGTCAGAGCCTTGTCTTCTCGCAAGAGCCCAAGCAACAGGTGCTCGGTCTCGATATAGGGCGAGCCAAACTGGCTGGCCTCATACCGCGCGAAGAAAATGACGCGACGAGCTTTTTCTGTATACCGTTCGAACATGTTCCCCCTTACTTCCTTGCCTCTGCGGCCATCGCTGAAGACCGGCAACAGGGGCGGGTTACGGCCAAAGCAGATCGCTCTGCCAGTTTTGCGTACCTCTACTCTACATACGGCGCGGTCGCGGCTTTGGCTTGCTCGTTCATGCCGTCATTGCTAAGCCGTAACACACGATCGCACCGCTCGGCCAGCGCCATATTATGCGTCACCAAAACGGAGGTAAGCGCGGCCTCCTGGTGTAGCTGCTTCAGCAGCTGGAAGATGTTGTCTGCTGTTGCGCCGTCCAGGTCTCCGGTAGGTTCATCGGCCAGCAACAGCTTGGGTTCTGTGATCAGGGCCCGGGCCAGAGACACCCTTTGTTGTTCTCCCCGGATAACTCGCCGGACCGGTGGTTTCGCCGATCCGCAAGTCCGACTCTCTTCATCCACACCGCGGCTTTCGCTGCTGCCGCGTTGGCTTTCATACCGCGCGCCATCAGGGGCATGGCCACGTTCTCCAGCGCGGTAAACTCCGGCAGCAGGTAGTGAAACTGCCAGACATAGCCGACATCCTGGTTGCGAAACCGTGCCGCCTGGATGCTGGACAATCCACCCAACTCCAGCCCATCGCACCAGATCTGTCCCGAAGTCGGACGGTCCAGCGCACCGAGCAGATGGAGCAGGGTGCTTTTACCGACACCTGACTGGCCCACGATCGCGACCATCTGGCCTGCTGCTACGCCGAATGCGAGGTTCTCGAAAAGCCTCAGACTCCGGCCCTTCGATGAACCTTCCAGTGAGTAGGTCTTGCTCAGATTTTCTACTCTGAGTAGTAGATGACGTTCACTCTCTGAAGGTCGCAGCCCCGCCTGCGAACCACCTGCCTGCTTATTCATAGCGCAGTGCCTCCGCCGGCAGAACGCGCGCGGCCGCCCCGGATGGGTAAAGCGTCGCCAGCAAAGCCACCACGATCGAGACCGCGCTGACCAGCAGCCCGTCCACGAAACGGGGTGCAAAGGGAAGGGTGTCGATCGAGTACACGTCAGCGGAAAGATGGATGAGGTGGTAGTGTCCACAGACCCAGGCCGCACCATAGCCGCCCACCAGTCCAATAGCGGTCCCAATAACGCTGATCAGCACGCCTTGCAGCAGGAAGATGCGCCGTATCTGCACCGGAGCGACGCCCATCGAAAGCAGCACCGCAATATCCCGGGTCTTTTCCATCACCATCATGGTGAGGGCAATCAGGATGTTGAGCGCAGCCACGCCCACGATCAGGCCGATGATGATAAAAGAAACGAGCTGCTCGAGCTTGAGCGCGCGAAACAGTTCACGGTTCTGCTCCATCCAGTTGGTGGTTTCGAAGCCCGGACCGGCAGCCTGCTCGATCTCTCTGCCGATACGGTCGGCATGGTAGAGGTCATCGACCTTGAACGAGACGATTGACACAAGATCCGGCTCGCCGAACAGCGCCTGCGCGTCGGCGAGACGAACAAAACCAAAGCCCGAGTCGTACTGGTAGAACCCGGAGTGGAATACGCCGGCGATCTGGAACCGCTGGTACTTGGGCACCAGTCCGTATGGCGTGAGCTCACCCTGCGGGCTGGTGACGACCACCGTGTCGCCTACGTGTGCGTCCAGCGAGTCGGCCAGATCGTAGCCCAGCACGATGGGCGGCGTCGGCTCGGCCGTGCCCGCTTCGAGCGGTGCTGCAGGCGTGGAGAGTGCGAGAGCGCTGCCGGCGGTCATCTGCCGCAGCATGTCGCTGACCTGCTGCTCCTCTGCCGGAAGGATGCCCTTGAGCAATGCTCCGCCGGAGTGAGCGCCGCGCGAAACCAGGACCGGCTCGTACAACGCGGGCGCGTCGGCGGTGACATGCGGCAGCGTGCGCAGCCGGGCTGTGAGCGGACGCCAGTCGCGGATGCCGTCATTCTGTACCCGCATGAGCGAGACGTGTGCGGTCGAGGAGAGTAAACGATCCTGCAGATCGCGGCGCATCCCGGTGGTAATCGCAAGCGCGATGATCAGCGACGCGACACCCACCGCAACGCCCGCCACCGAGATGGCTGTGACCACGCCGATGACTGCCTGCCGTCGCCTGGCGCGCAGGTAGCGAAACGCGATGAACAGTTCAAAGCGCACGCAGGGCCTCGCGTAGGCCGGCGCCGGCGCGATCACCGAGGCGGATCATGGCGCCGTCACCTTGGCCGAGCCGACATTGTCATTCCTGTCGAAGGCCCGAAGTGTAAGTGAGTGCGGACCGCTGGCGCCTGCGGCTGGCAGCGGGATGAGGAAGTCGTACTGCTCACGCGGAGCATCCGAGACCCGCCCCACCGGCTCAATGTACTGCCAGGCGCCGGCGTCGAGCGAGTACTCGGCACGGGCGATGGGAACCCGTCCGTCTGTTGCCGCGGCAGTCACGTGCAGCATTGCACCCGCCCGCTGTGCTGCCAGCGCGGTCACCTGCGGCGTGGCTGTATCTACCAGGAAAAGCTCGCTGACGCGCTCGGCCTCGAGCGAAGCGCCGGCCGGGTGGGAGGGAGCATCGGTGGCGACCACGCGCAGGCGATAGGGGCCATCCGGCAGCAGTGCGGCGTCGAAGCTGAGGTAGCGGTCGGTGAGCTTGTCCTTGAGCAGGTGCCAGGTGGTGTCCTCGGCGCCCTGGTAGTAGACCGAAAAGCGGAGGTCGTCTCCGTTGTCATCATGCGCGGCCCAGCGCACAGTGATGGAGCTCTTGTCCTTGAAGGCGCTGAGTGGGGTGGCCACGCTGTTGTTGTCGAGATTTACCGCATTGCCGCCCTGCGAGGCGAAAGTCAGGGTGGTCTGCGGCGGAAAACCGGGCTGCATGGCCGCGGCATTCACGCGTGTACCCGGCGCGACCAGGATCTCGTCGATCTCCGGCGAGGCATTAGCAGGCAGATAGTTCAGCACGACCTGCTGAATGCGGGCGCCTGGCTTGAGCGTCAGCCGCCATTGCGCAAAGCGGCCGGTGGGCTGCCCGAGCGTGGCGTCCGCCGGGTGAAACGGCTGCCACTCCGTCCAGCCACGCGCGGGGTTATCGATGTTGCCGGTGCGCGTCTCGAACGTATACGTCTCCGGGCCGCCCTGCGCTGTGATCTCCGCGCGTCCCCACATCGATGGCATCGTGGCATCAAAGACGTCGCTCAGCAGGAATGGGCTGGGCGCGGCTGTCAGGTGCATGCGGAGCAGCTTGCCATTGTTGGCGGCAGGCAGGTAGACCGAGTGATCCGGCGCGTCCACAAAGCCAATCACCTCGCCCGCGCCGGCGTGTGCCACATCCTGGAAGGTGCCGTTATCCTGCAGCCGGTAGACCCTGCCGCGATTCCCGGTGGCGACCAGCAGCCCGTCGGGCGTGGGACGCAAGCCGTAAATAACGTCATCGTGCGCAGCCCAGAGCCTGCGTGGCGCCTGCGCCGAGTCATGCGGGATCAGGTACAACTCCGACCCGTCCGGCACGGTCGTGTTGTTGTTCACTGACTGGGTCGAACCGGGCTGCACCACCGTGACGGTGATGCTGGCGCTGGGCGCGGCGCCCCCGCCGGCAGGCAAGGGCGGCAAGCCCGCGAGGCGACCTTTTTCGCCAACGGCTGCTACATACAGTTGCGCCTGCGGACCCAGCGCCAGCGCCGTGATCTCACGCTTCTGCGCTTCGAACAGCACGGTGCCTTTGCCGTCCGGCTGAATTCGGTAGACCAGCCCCGTTCCATCCGAGCCTGCCAGTAGGTCGCCGCCCGGCACAAAGAGCATGGAGCGCAGGTGTGGCTCGTCGCTGGTGAAAAACACCTCGGGCCTCGTGCCGGCAGTGCCGTGCAGCGCCGGGCCGGTGATGCGATAGATCACAGCGGGCGCGCCGGTAGCCAGGTAGAGCCGGCCGGTGGCGTCCCACTGCATGGACCAGATGTACTTGGGCCTTGCCTCGGTCGTAGCCGCGTCGAACACTACGGTCGCCGTGCTCTCGTCGAGAGGCCTGGCCGCGCTGGCAGGGGCAAGGTCGAGGCGAAACACCTTGGCCGATGGCAGCGTCGCGACGTAGAGGGCTCCATCGGGGCCGAGTGAGAGCGACTGCACGCTCACATCCTTGGTCGTGAACAGCACGGTTTTCTTGCCGTCGGGTGCGATCCTCACCACCTGCGCGGGTGAGCCCGTGGCCACATACGCGTTGCCATGGCTGTCGTTTGCCGCGGCCCACACATCCGCCGCTTCCAGCTGCGCGACCGTGTCGATGTCGAAGCCGGGTGACAGCGTGCCGTCATCGCCGATGGCGAGTCCTCGCGGGGAGCCCTTTTCCCAGTCCGAGGCGCTGCTTTCGGTCCACTGGTGGGTGCCCTGCGCCAGCAGTGTCACGGGGAGCAGGGCAGTGGACAGTGCGGCGGCGGAAAGCAGGGCAGGGAGAGAGCGGAGGCGCATCGTCACCTCAGGAGTCTACCAGCCGGTGCGGCGGTGCCCGGGTGACGCTGGATGCGCTTCCACTCCGCACAAGCGCTCTGGCCAGAGTGGGAGAGGCAGACCGCTAGTTGGCGAGCACGGCCCGGTAACGCACGGCGCTCTTACGCGCGCGCTCCACCGCGGCATTGGCATCGCGCATGGCAAAATTCTCGACCACCGCGCGGATGTTGTGCCGGGAAGCCACGTCCAGCATCTCGGCGATCTGCATGGGGGAGCCGATGTTGCAGCCGGAGATGCTCTTGACGCCGGAGATCAGCGGAAACACCGGGAAGGTCGCGGGCTTCGGCGGGATGCCGACGAAGACAAGTGAACCGTGTGGTCGCAAGGCTGTGACGTACGCGCTCCAGTCCTGGTCCACATTAATGGTGGAAAGGATGAAGTCGAACTTGCTGCCGAGAGCCTTGAGCGACTTGGTTTCGCGCGTGTTGACGAAGTGATGCGCTCCCAGATCGAGTGCTTCCTTTTCCTTGTCGGCGGAGGAGGAAAAAGCCGTCACGTCGGCTCCGCAGGCACGCGCGAACTGGAGCGCCATGTGGCCCAGGCCGCCGATGCCGATGATTCCGACACGCGACGAGGCGTTGACGTTGTGCAGGCGCATCGGGGAATAGACGGTGATGCCGCCACACAGCAGGGGTGCGGTCGCGGCAGCGTCCATGCCTTCAGGGATCAGGATGGCGAAGCGGGCATCCACGCGAATGCGCTCGGCAAAGCCGCCGTGGCGGCCTACACATGTGGGGGTCGCCTGCGCGCACAGGTTTTCTTCTCCGCGGCGGCACCATTCGCAGTAGCCGCAGCTATCGGCCTGCCAGCCCACGCCGACCTGGTCGCCTGCCTTGAGATGCTTAACGTTTTCGCCCACGGCAGCGACGGTACCGACGACCTCGTGACCAGGGATGAATGGATATTTGCTGAAGCCCCACTCATTGTCGATCAGGCTGACATCGCTATGGCAGACCCCGCAATGCGAGATCGTGATCTCCACATCGGAGGGTCGCAGGGCGCCCGGATCGTACTTGAATGTGTGTAGCTCGGCGCCTGCGGCATGGACGGCAAAACCCTGAATCATGGTTCCTGACTCTCACTGGCAACGGTTGGATTTCGGTAGAGCGAAGCCTATTCTACGCGGATCGTGAGAATTTGCTCGCCCGTGAAGCTGGCTTCGACCGACACACTTCCCAGTGGCTCGAGCGATTCGCTGTGCAGGGCACCACGTTCCCGCTCATGCGAAGGACCCACCAGGTTGAGCACGGACGGCGGCACCGAGGACAGGACCTGTCCATCGATGCTGGCCTCCGCATCGGGCCGGAGCAGCGTTACATAGAGCCGGTTGTCAGCGTGCATTGCGTTCAACTGCGCAACGGTGCTGGCCAGCGGAGTGGCGCCCGCGGTGCGTCCTGCGGCCATAAGGCGATCAAGCGTGGGACCATCCGATACCAGCACCCGCACGTCGCCAGCCGATAGAGAAGCGGGAAGCGTAAAGGGGATGCGTACCGTCTGCGCATTGCTGCGATACGGCGCCAGGGTGGCCGCAACCGCGAGGCGATCGCCGGCGTGGGCTGTGTTGGGTGCGTGGTTCGTCGCCTGCCCTGAAGCCTGCTCCAGCATTGCGCGGCTCAGCGCGGTGGAGCGTCGGCCGCCGAGTGTTTCGACCGAGATGTCGACGCTGGAGACCGGCGTGTGGCGAGCGCTGCTGCTGTACAGCGCGTTGAACCGCGTGCCTACCGTGAGCGCCGCAACCAGCGCGGCAGGCCCAAGGCCGCCGGGGGCAGCGAGGGTGTCGATCTCGACTGGCTGGTAGCCCGCAAGTCGAACGGTGGCGTGCACGTGGTAGCTTGCTTCTTCTGCGTAGCCGGGGGTCTGCTGCAGCGCCTGGAAGAGCGATACCAGGATCGCCGTCGGCGTGACCTGCGCCTGGTCAAGCACGCGCACGCGCAGCGTGCGCTTCCCACCCTGCGCGTCCGCCAGCGCGATGGTGACCGGGATCATGCGGGCCGTGGCTCCCAGCAGTCCGCCGATCGCGGTCTGGCGATCCTGCGTGAACGCGCCTACGATCTGCCCGGTGTTGACGATTTTGAACGACCCTGCCGGCGAAGCCAGCGTTGTGATGACTTCTGCACTGGTCATGGGCAGGCTCACCGCACCGAACTGCGTCAGGGGGTGTCCGCAGGCGAGCAGGTGTGCGGCATCCAGGTAGGTCACGGTGCAGGTTGCCGCGATCTCCATGTCGCCCGAAACCAGCAGAGCGCTTACGGCTGAGCCTGGCTCCAGTGGTGGAGCATCCACTGGGGACGCCCCGGAGCCACCGCCAAGCCCCGCAACCGGCTGCATGCCGAGCCCGGATGCGTGCTGCCGCCAGAGGTCCACCGCCTCGGCGGAAAAGCCAGTAAACACCAGCGGCGTTTCAATGGGATGGATCTGGGATGCGTCTGGAGCGCTGGACTGCTGGTCAGAGTGCTCCGTCGCGTCCGATTCGCTGGCGACGTTGTTCCGGCCAGAGTCTGGGGCGTCCGCTGCGCTCGAACCGGGCTCGGCCCCTGCAGCGGCGTTGCCGGTGGTCGTCTGCGAGTTGGCAGCGTCGAGGTCGCGAACCGGCAGCATTTGCTCGATCGGCGTGATGCCCGCAATCGGCTCCTTGGCGAACTCGCCAATACGGAAGGCCACTGCGCCCACCAGCTTGCCATCGATGTAGACCGGGCTGCCGCTCATGCCGGCCACTACCCCGGTGTACTCGGCTTTCGCCCCGGTCAGCCGTGCCAGGATCAGGTCTTCCCCCGGGCCCTGTGCATTGTGCAACACGCCCAGGATGTCTACCCCGAACGGCACCGGGACCGTGCCCTCGAAAACGGTGTACGCCGTACCGTGCTGACCCGCGTGTACGCTGGCCAGCGGATAGATGCCGGCGCTTGAGGGAGGCGGTGTGGCTGCGGCGGGCGATCCGACGGGGGCTGGCGACTGGGCCAGGGCTGCGATGGTTCCGAGCAGAAGAGGAGCAGTGAGCAGCCATGGCTTGCGCGGAGTAAACACCCGTCCAGAGTAGCTGGCTGCTCCGCTTGCAGCAATGGGATGCCGGGCGGGAGAATAGACAACATTGCCATCGGACCACGGCTCCCTCTGTCGCGAGGTGCGCAGATGGAAACCGCGGAGTGGAGCCTCGCCTTGATCGTTCCGAAGAAACCTGCCTTGTTTGCAAGCCTCCTGCTCGCAACCGCGCTTGCGCCGTCGCCGCTCGTGTGTGCGCAGCAGCCAACCCAGACGACGCCGACCAGCCCGCAGACCACGCCCTCCCAGCAGACCCCGGACCAGACCACCCCTGAGCAGGGCGGACCGGCCGGCGACAATGGCGCCATCGCAATCCCCAGGAAGAAGGTGGAAGCGCCTCCACCACCGCCGCCCCCGGAACCGGTGGTGAAGAATCCGCCACAGCTATCGAACTATTCGCTGCGCGTGGACGTGCCGGTCGTCAACGTGGATGTGGGCGTCATCCTCGAGAAGACGCACCAGTTCGTACCCAACCTGCAGGAGGCCAACTTTCGCGTATACGAGGATGGCAAGCTGCAGCAGGTGACGCACTTCAGCCGGATTGAAGCGCCGATCACCGCCGTGTTGCTCACCGAGTTCGCCGCGACCAACTACCACTTCATCTACGACATGCGCAACGCGGCCTACGCCTTTGCGCAGCAGTTGAAGCCGGATGATTACATCGCCGTTGTGACCTACGACATGCACACCGAGGTCCTGACGGACTTCACGCAGGACAAGCGCCTGGTGGAGCAGGCGCTTAGCTCACTGATGATCCCGACATGGCGCGAGACGAATCTATTTGACGCCGTGTACGAAACGCTGGACCGGCTGAGCCGCGTGGAAGGGCGCAAGTACGTCATCCTTGTTTCCTCGGGCGTGGATACGTTCTCGAAGCTCACATTGGACAAGACACTGGCCAAGATCAAGGCCACGCCGAATGTGACGATTTACGCCATCGGCACCGGGCAGTTCGCCCGGATCATGGCGGAAGGCCGCGGCATGGGTGGCGCACGCGAGATCGGCTACCTGCAGGCCGACAACCAGCTTTCGACCTTTGCCCGTATGACCGGCGGACAGGCGTTCTTTCCACGCTTTGAAGGCGAGATGCCAGACATCTTCCACGAGATCAATAACTCCATCCGGAACCAGTACGCCTTGAGCTACCGGCCGACGAACACAAAGCAGGACGGCTCATATCGGAGGATCCAGGTGGAGTTGGTGGACAACGAGGGCAATCCACTGCGAATGCAGGACGAGAAGAACAAGCCGCTGAAGTACGACGTGATCGCTCGCGACGGCTACCGGGCAAAGCTGCCGGTGGAGTGAGCGGTCCTGCCGGAGCGAGCAGGCGACTGTGACGGTTTGAGTTGCGCGAGATCCGAGTTAGCCGCGGTGTTTCGAGCAGCAAAGGTACACTCAAGCCATGAGCATCAAGACACTTGCGAGTCGCGAAGTGTACCGCAACGCGTGGATGCGTGTGCGCGAGGACGACATTGAGCGGTCCAACGGTAAGCGCGGCATATACGGCGTGGTGGAGAAAGACCCCTGCGCCGTGATCATTCCGCTCGCCGGGGACACGCTGTACCTGGTGCAGCAGTACCGCTACACCGTGCAGGAGGTCTGCCTCGAGTTTCCTCAGGGAGGCTGGGAAGCGCCGGATGTGGACATCCGCGAGCTGGCTGCCGGGGAGCTGCGCGAGGAGACCGGGCTGCGCGCAGGCTCGCTCGACTACCTCGGCCCCATGTGGATTGCCTACGGCTTCTGCAACCAGCAGCAGCATGCTTTTCTTGCGACCGATCTCACGCAGGGCGAAACTGACTTCGATCCCGAAGAGCATGACCTGTCGCTGCACACCGTCTCTGTCGCCGAGTTTGAGCACATGCTGCTCTCCGGCCGCATCAAGGATGCCTGCACCATCGCGGCCTGGGGACTTTACAAGGTATGGCAGCAGGCGCAGGCGAAAGGAAGGCTGTAAATGGCAGCAACGACCAGTGGAGAGTGGACGGCAGCGGATATACCGAACCTGCAGGGCCGGCGGGCAATCGTGACGGGCGCCAATATCGGGCTGGGCTTTCAAACCGCGCGTGAACTTGCGCGGGCAGGTGCGCAGGTGGTGCTTGCCTGCCGGTCAATCGACCGGGGCAATGCTGCGGCGGAGCGCATTCGCGCTGAAGTCTCCGGTGCGCAGGTGTTTGTGGCACACCTGGATCTCTCATCGCTGGCCTCGGTGCGATCCTTCGCGGCCATGGCACTGGAGGCGGGCGGCGCACTCGACATCCTGGTGAACAATGCCGGCATCATGGCGCTGCCGAAGCGAGAAACCAGCCCGGACGGTTTCGAGTTGCAGCTGGCCACCAACTACCTGGGACACTACGCCCTCACCGGTCTCCTGCTGCCGCTGTTGCTGAACGCTGCGGCGCCCCGGGTTGTGAGTTTGTCCAGCAATGCGCACAAGCGCGGCAAGCTCCACTTCGAGGATCTGCAACTGGAAGCTGGCTACACCCCGTGGAAAAGCTACTCGCAGACAAAGCTCGCCATGCTGGTGTATGCCCGGGAACTGCAGCGGCAGAGCGATGCGCACGGGACGCGCCTGGTGAGCCTCGCGGCCCACCCGGGGCTTTCCAAGACGGCCATCAATCGCGACGTGTCGGGCCCGGCCAAAATCGCAATCCCGATCCTGTTCGGGCTCCTGGGACAAAGCGATGCGGAGGGTGCCCTGCCGCAGCTTTACGCAGCAACAGCTGTGGAGATAGAGCCCGGCGCCTACTACGGTCCGGATGGTTTCCAGGAGTTCAAGGGTAGTCCTGCGCTCGCGGACGTGGCTCCGCAGGCGGCGGACGCAACAAGCGGGCAACAGCTTTGGAGCGCTTCGGAGGCGCTCACCCACGTCACTTATGACTGGACCGCCGGTGGCATGGGAGAACTGCGGCCCCAGGGTGTGCCCGCAAGCTGACCCGGTCCGCTCGCGCGCCGGGTCAGCTTTGCCGCGAGCGGGGCGGCCTCGCCAGCAGGACCACCATCGCCACGCCTGCGACGAGCACTCCTTCTTCGAGCTCTTCACTGACAGAGTGCAGCCGGTTAAACTCGAGCCGATGAGGCTCGGCCGGTGGGGCCTTGTCGATGTCGCCACCCACGGCGAGGCGGTCCGCCTCCATGCGCGGCATGATGCCGTGCTGGGAAAAGGCAGTGAGCGCCAGCATCGCTACCGTGCACAGAATTGGGCCGATCAGGGTCCGTCCATACGCCCGCACCGCGGCCGCAGCCAGCAGAAGAGCAAGCAGCACCGTGCCTGCGACAAGCCCTTCGCTATGCAGCGTCGACAGCGCAGTCCTCACAAAGATGCCCGCGGTACGTGGATCGGGCAGCACGTGGAAGGCGATGCCCGCAACCGCGGGAAAAAACATGACCGCACCAAGCCAGAGAACGATCAACAGGGAAATCAGCACGCGCAACAGGGTCGCCAAGAGGAACTCCTTCGTTACAAGCCTAAACTTTCCCCGTCGCCATATGTATTCTCATATATCAAGCGCATGATGATGTGAAAATCGGGAGCATAAGTAAAATCAAGAGGGGCTGTGCGTCGGCCAGTTCCGTATAAGTTGTGTAAATAGAACTAGATGCAAGCAATAACTACTGAGTAACGCCGGAGAGGTCTATTTGGCGAGGTGATTGCTTAAGTGCAAGTATGCAACGAACCTCCCCCAAGCTGACACAGTATGCTTCTGCGCTTCTTGCTTCCCTGGTTCTGACCGGGATAGCGCCGTTTTCTTCCCCGTTTGCAACGATGCTTCATGCTCAAAGCACGATCTCGGGTGATATTTCGGGCGTAGTGACCGATAACTCCGGCGCGATTGTGCCGAATGCACAGGTGACGATCAAGAACACCGCCACTGGGAGCACCCAGAAGCTGCGGACGAACGCAAGCGGCAACTTCCGTGCATCCTTGCTGCAGCCTGGCGCCTACAGCGTCGCGGTTGAGGCTGAGGGCTTCTCAGCGACCACAACGACCGCCCAGGTTTCCGTCGGGCAGCTGGCCACAGCGAATGTGACGCTCGGCGTCGGCGCGGCTGCTACCAACGTGCAGGTCAATGCATCGGGCGGTCTGATGCAGACCGAACAGGCAGAAGTGTCGACTTCCTTCTCCATGCAGCAGATCCAGAATGTGCCCAACCCGGGCGGCGATCTCACCTACATCGCGCAGGTTGCGCCCGGCTCCGTGATGAACAACGGCGGCGGCTACGGCAACTTCTCGAGCTTCGGCCTGCCCGCCACGTCCAACCTCTTCACGGTCGATGGTGCCAACGAGAACGATCCATTCCTCAACATCAACAACTCGGGCGCGACCAACATCCTGCTGGGTTCGAATGATATTGAGCAGGCGACCGTAACCAGCAACGGGTACCAGGGACAGTACGGTGGCCTGGGCGGCGCCAACGTCAACTACGTGACCCGCTCCGGCTCGAACAAGTTCCACGGGGACTTGAAGTACTACTGGAACGGTTCCACGATGAATGCCAACGACTGGCTCAACAATCACGACGGAACGCCGCGTCCTTTTGACAACGCCAACCAGTGGGCGGCTGACATCGGTGGACCCATCGTGAAGGACAAGAGCTTCTTCTTCGTTAACACCGAAGGACTGCGCCTGGTGATTCCAACCAGCCAGACCGTGTTTGTGCCGAGCGCTGCGTACCAGGCGGCTGTGCTGGCGTCGATTCCAACGACCAGCATCCCCTTCTATCAGCAGATGTTCAACCTGTACAACACCGCCCCGGGTATCGAGCGCGCGACCGAGTACAACGGCGATGCGAATCGCAACTCGTTCCGCAGCAACGTGAGCAACCAGACCAACGAGTACCTGATCTCGGCGCGCTTTGACCAGCAGTTCGGCGAAAAAGATCACATGTTCATCCACTTCCGTACGGATCATGGTGTGCAGGCAACGCTGACGGATCCGATCAACTCGGCTTTCAACGCGACCAGTGTGCAGCCCCAGTACGAAGGTCAGCTCAATGAGACCCATGCTTTCAGCCCGAACCTGACCAACCAGTTCATCGCGGCCGGCAGCTGGTACAGCGCCACCTTTAACGAGCCGAACCGGGCCGCCGCACTTGCGCTTCTTCCGGAAGCCGTCGCCTTTGCCAGCGGCTACTTCTCTCCTGTGGGCCATGACGTGTATGACTTCCCGCAGGGACGCAAGGTCTCGCAGTACCAGTTCATCGACGATGTCACCAAGGTAATTCGTAACCACACCGTGAAGTTTGGCGTGAGTTACAAACGCAACGATGTGACGGACTACGGTCCACAGCAGTACGTGGCCCCAAGCATCTCGGACGAATCTCTGCAGGATTTTGCCGCGGGTAACGCCACTGTGTTCCAGCAGAACTTCCCGCAGCGTCAGACCGAGCCGATCGCTCTCTACGGCCTCGCGGGTTACGTGCAGGATGAGTGGAAAGCGACCCCTGCGCTTACTCTGACCGCATCGCTCCGTGTGGAGCACAACTCCAACCCCGTGTGCCAGACAAACTGCTTTGCGAACCTGCAGAACGGCGTGGCCTCCCTGGACGGGGATACGACACAGGCTTACAACGCCAAGATCGCAAGCGGTCTACACACGCTGTTCCCGAGCTATGACCAGGTTTCCTACCAGCCGCGCGTCGGGTTCAACTATGCGCCAGCAAGCATGCATGGCAACACCGTGGTGCGTGGTGGCTTCGGCGTCTTCGCTGATGTGTTCCCTGGCACGGTTGCAGAAAACCTGTTTGAGAATGCGCCCAACATCAACACCTTCACCATCAATGGTGCCGGGCTGGCTCCCGGGGTGGCTGGTAGTGCAACCGCGACCGCCGCAGCCTCCAACCAGGCTTTCCTGAACAACTACGCGGCCGGCGCTTCGTACTCGAGCCTGACCACTCCCGGTTCCCCGACTTACGTTGCAGGCTTCTCAGCGCCTTCCTTCACCACGACGCATCCGAACATCCACTATCCGACCTACTACGAGTACAACCTCGCAGTGCAGCAGTTGATCGCTCGCAACACAACGCTGACGTTCAACTATGTAGGGAACCACGGTATCCATGAGGCTGTTGTGGATCCCAGCGCGAACTCCTTCTTCACGCCGGATTCGTTCACGGCAGCCAGCGGATTCAACAGCACCCTGCGCAACACCGTGCCCGATGGATCGTTCTCGCAGGTCACCGAGGTGCGCAATCAGGCAGACTCGAACGACAACACGCTGGCGGTTTCGCTGCAGCACACGTCGAAGTACCTGACTGTGCAGGCGAACTACAGCTGGCAGCACTCCATGGATGAGATCTCCAACGGTGGCTTCCTGCCGTTTACGGATCTGACGAATGTCTCGATCTCCGCGCCGATCGACCCCACGAATCTTCGTGCCCAGTACGGAAGCTCGGATTACGACATCCGCAACAACTTCACGCTTGCCTACGTCTTCACGGTGCCGAAGTTCTACGGACCACGGGTGCTTTCCGATGGCTGGTTGATCTCGGGTACGGTGTTCGCGCACAGCGGCTCGCCCTACTCCATCACCGACAGCCAGACCACCGGCGATCTCTCGTCGGACAGCTACTACGGCACTGTGCTTGCTACCCCAACCGGTCGCACGCTCAACAAGTCCTGCGATGCCAAGGCATCCGTGGACACACCCTGCTTCGGCGCAGCACCTTCGTACACCACGGCAGCCGACGGAACCACGGTGGTGACGCCGGGCTCGCAGTTCACCTTCGGACAGTCGTTCCTGGGCCAGCGTCGCAACAGCTTCGTTGGACCGAACTACTTCGATACGGACATGAGCGTGTACAAGAGCTTTTCGATCCAGCGGTATGAGAGCGCGAAGCTGCAGTTGGGCGCACAGTTCGTAAACCTCTTCAACCATGCCAACTTCGATCAGCCTTTGAACGACGTGGCGCAGGGCTCTGCATTCGGCACCACGCAGAGCACGGTCAGCTCGCCCACAAGCATCTTCGGCTCGTTCCTCGGCGGCGATGCTTCCCCACGGCAGATCCAGCTCACCGCGCGTTTCCAGTTCTAAGGGAGAGTTGCTGCAAACAGAAGAGGCGGCCCTTGCGGGCCGCCTCTTCTGTTTGCTACGCACAGTGAATGGTCTTACAGGAACAGGAACTCCTTGGTGCGCAGCCCGGCGATTGTGTCGCGCAACCTCGCAGCCTTCTCAAACTCGAACTTCTTGGCAGCTTCGCGCATATCGCTCTCGAGCTTGGAGATATGCACGTCGAGCTCCTGCTGGGTTGCGAACTCCGGCATCTCGGCGGACTCTTCCGTGAGATCGGCGTAGTCTGCCTTGAGTACCTGTGCCAGGGACATATCGGTCGGTCGAATGACCGAGGTCGGCGTGATGCCGTGTTCCACGTTGTAGGCACGCTGTACCTCTCGCCGGCGCGTGGTTTCATCGAGAGCCTTGCTCATCGAATCAGTCATCTTGTCGGCGTACAGGATAGCGCGACCCTCCACGTGACGAGCAGCCCGGCCGATCGTCTGGATCAGCGAGCCCTGCGAACGCAGAAAGCCTTCCTTGTCCGCATCGAGGATGGCCACAAGCGAAACCTCGGGCAAATCGAGCCCTTCGCGTAGGAGGTTGATGCCGACCAGCACGTCGTATTCACCTTTGCGTAGGTCGCGCAGCAGCTTCACTCGCTCCAGCGTTTCGATCTCGGAGTGCATGTAGCGGCAACGAACGCCTACCTCGGTGTAGTAGCCGGAAAGATCCTCGGCCATGCGCTTGGTCAGCGTGGTGACGAGCACACGCTCGTCGCGCTCCACACGCAGGCGAATCTCTGCGAGCAGGTCATCGATCTGCCCGCGAATCGGACGAATCTCCACCTCGGGATCAATCAAACCCGTGGGCCGGATTACCTGCTCCACAACAACGCCTTCAGCCTTGGCAAGCTCGTACGGCCCTGGCGTTGCGGACACGTACACGATCTGGTGCACGCGGTTCTGAAACTCTTCGAACTTCAGCGGCCGGTTGTCCCGCGCGGATGGAAGACGAAAACCGTAGTCGACAAGATTCTGTTTGCGCGAACGATCGCCATGCCACATGCCGTGTAACTGCGGCACCGTGACATGCGACTCATCGATAAACATCAGGAAGTCTTTCGGAAAGTAATCGAAAAGAGTTGGCGGCGGCTCACCCGGCAGGCGCCCGGAGAAGTGACGCGAATAGTTCTCGATGCCGTGGCAGAAGCCCATCGACTTAATCATCTCGAGATCAAAGCGGGTGCGTTGATGGATGCGTTGTGCTTCCACCATGCGCCCCTGCTGTTCGAGCTCTTTTTCCCACCACTCCAGCTCGGTGAGAATCGACTCAACCGCCGTCTTCTTGCGCTCCGGCTGCACCACGTAGTGGCTCTTCGGGTAGATCGGCAGCCGCGCATACTTCTGCTTTACGGTGCCGAAGAGTGGATCAATCTGGCTGAGCGAATCCACCTCGTCGCCGAAAAGCTCGATGCGATAGGCGCTTTCGTCGTACGTTGGAAATACTTCGATGACATCGCCGCGAACGCGAAACGTTCCGCGACGAAAGTCGCCGTCGGTGCGGTCATACAGGATCTCGACCAGCTTCCTGGTGATGTCATCGCGGCGGATCTTCTGTCCCTGCTCAAGGAACAGCAGCATGCCGTAGTAAGCCTCGGGCGAACCGAGGCCATAGATACACGAGACAGACGAGACGATGATTACGTCGCGGCGCTCAAAGAGGGACCGCGTTGCGGCGAGGCGCAGCTTATCGAGCTCCTCGTTGATCGTCGCTTCCTTCTCGATGAACAGGTCGCCCGCCGGGATGTAGGCCTCAGGCTGGTAGTAGTCGTAATAGGAAACGAAGTACTCCACTGCGTTGTTCGGGAAGAACTGCTTGAACTCGTGAAAGAGCTGCGCTGCCAGGGTCTTGTTGTGCGCGAGGATCAGGGCAGGGCGATCGAGTGTTTCGATCACCTTTGCCATGGTGAAGGTCTTGCCGGAGCCGGTTACGCCAAGCAGCACCTGGTGCTGGTCGCCGGCGCGGATCCCGTCGACCAGTTCACCAATGGCGCGGCCCTGGTCGCCGCGAGGCTGGTAGTCACTTACAAGCTCAAAGTCCACGCGATCTCTCCGCTGTTGCTGTTGTCACACCCAGTGCCTCGGTCCACTCGCTGGCATGGTCCACCACGACGTCCACGAGCTGCTGCTGCTCCATGTCTGCGATAGTGTGTGGTGACAGGCCGAACCGGCAGCCAAGGCTCCAGGTGCCCGCAGCCTTCGCCGTGCGGATGTCCACCTCGGAATCGCCGATCATCACTGTCTCTTCGGGCGTCGCGCCTGCTTCCGCCATGAGCTTCAGCAGCCCTTCCGGGCCGGGCTTCTTGGTGGCGAAGCTGTTGCCGCCGTAGATGGAGAAAAAGAAAGGCGCAAGCTGCAGCGCTTCGCAGATCTCCTGCGAGGGGCGCACCGGCTTATTTGTCAGCACGGCCATCTGTACAGGCAGGCCGGCCTGCAGGGCAGAAAGCTGCGCGAGCACGCCGGGGTACACGGTGGTGTGGTCGAGCTTGTGTTCACGATAATGCGCGAGGAAGGCATCCAGCGCGGCAGGCGCGAGCGCGAGGTCCGCGCCATCCGCCTCGAGTGCCCGCTTCACCAGCATGCCGGCGCCATCGCCGATGTAGGAGGCGATCCGGTCCTCGTCCTGCGGGGCGAGGCCGAACTGCGACAGAGCAGCATTGACGGACTCCACCAGGTCCTTGCGGGAGTCGATTAAGGTGCCATCCAGGTCGAACACGAGAAGACGAAGCCGGGCGCAGGGGATGGATCGAAGTGTTCGTACCATCCCCTCATTTTAGTCGCCCGCCTCCGTCCCACCCCGACCCGTAGGACGGCCGTCGCCATCGGGGTTTATTTCAGGTGAATATTGCCGGAGCCTGTGATCGCGCGCACCATGGGACCGCCGCCGCCGGCGTCGCCAATTACGTGGTCCTTGCCCGTGCCGTTCTGCTTGAAGTTGCCACCAGCGTAGGCGATATCCCCGGACCCAGTCGTGGCATTGAGCGAAAGAGGCGCACCACCCGTGTCCGCCGTGATATCGCCGGAGCCCGTCTCGAGCTTCCAGGCCGCGAGCGGCTTGCCCGACACGTCAAGGTTGCCGGAGCCGGTGTGAGCCCACAGTCCGCATTGCACGTTGGCCAGGTGGATATTGCCGGAGCCGGTGGTCGCCTTGACATCGCGTGCGGAAAGCATCGTCGCCTTGACGTCGCCCGAGCCGGTTTCAAGCTGCACATGGTCGCTCAGGCCGGTCGCCTCCACGTTGCCGGAGCCGGTCTTGAGCTGCACGGGGCCGCCGTTATCTGCGACGCGCACATCGCCCGAGCCGCTGTTGGCGCGCAGGTCAGTGCCGCGAGGTGTCGTGACCTCGTAGTCGATGCTGATGTTGTTGGCATGGAAATTGTGCCCCAAGCTGATGATGTTGCCCGCCTGGTTGATCGGCGGATTCGCCACGATCTGCTTGATGCGGTCCTCACTTGCACCGCCAAACCAGCCGCCGCCGCTGTGCACATGCGCCACGATATGGACCGAGTCCGTTGCACCGGGTGACACGTGGATGTTGCCGGAATCCGTGTCGATGCCGAGCAGCACCGGGCCATTGACCTTGAGCGTGCGTTCAAACGTGCCATCGGCAGCGAAGGCGGATGGCGTGAGGAGCGAAAGTGTGCCCGCAAGCAGGATGGAAGAGCATGCCAGCTTCATCAAGGAGTGCCTCCCGCGCATGGATCGGCTCATGGCCGGCCTGCGCTCTGCGATAGGGTACGCCCCGGGTGCTCTGGAAGTTCCCTGGCAGGAGTAGAAAGCTCCGGCTGCCGGATTCGCTGCAGGAACAAGCTGCACAGCAGAAGCAGTGAAGCAGGAGGAGAGAGCGGCGGCGGCAGGGAGGCGATCACGTACACTCAGCACAATGCTGGGCTTGCTCCTATTTCGCCTGGCGGCAATCGCCGCCTTGATCCTGGCCAATGGCTTTTTTGTCGCCGCGGAGTTCGCCTTGGTCTCGCTGCGGCGCAGCCGCCTGGAAGAGCTGATCGCCGAAGGCGTACCGGGAGCGAGCACCGCCAAACACCTGCAGGGCCGACTCGACGACTTCCTCCCTGCCGTGCAGCTTGGCGTGACGCTGTGCTCACTTGCTCTCGGCTGGATTGGCGAGCCCACCGTGGCCGCTGCGCTGAACCCGCTGTTCCTGCGCATGGCGCATGCCTCGCTCTACGCACACCTGCTCAGCGCGTTCCTGGCGTTTGTGTCGATTACCTACTTCCATGTGCTGCTGGGTGAGCTGGTGCCGAAGTCGTTCGCGCTGCGGCGGGGTGAGCAGCTCGCCATCGCCGTTGCTGCGCCCATGCTCGCGTTCATGAGCCTGACGAGGCCGGCAGTGCTTCTGCTGAACCGCTCGGCCGCAGTGGTGTTGCGCCTTTTCCGCATGACTGCCTCGCACCATGGAGCCGTGCACTCGCCGGACGAGCTGAAGTTGATCGCCACCGCGGCACGCGAGGGTGGCACGCTGCCGGCTTTTCAGGAGGCGCTGATCCACCGCGCGGTCGAGGGCGGAGAGATTCCCACACGCGAGATCATGACGCCGCGCCAGCGTATCGTGGCGCTCTCTGCCGCGATGCCCGTGGAAGAGGCAAGCGCGCGCATCGTCGAGGAGATGCACTCGCGTCTGCCGGTGTTCGACCCGCTGCGTGGGCCCGAGGCCATCATCGGCGTGGTGTATGCGAAAGACGTGGCCCGCCTGATGCATTTCCTTGCCGTCGCACCGCGGGCTCCACAGGGAGTAGCCGCGCCGCTTGCCCGGCTGCAGGTGCGATCCATCATGCGCGACGTGCTGGTGGTCCCGGAAACCAAGCCGGTGTTTGACCTGCTGGTGGAACTGCAACAACGGCGCCGTCACCTTGCGATCGTGGTGGATGAGTTCGGGTCGACTGTCGGGCTGGTCACGGTAGAGGACGCCATCGAGCAGTTGATCGGCGAACTCGATGACGAGTTTGACGACACTGCGGGCGCGGTTCCATTGCTTCCCGCCGCCAGCGAAACCCTTCTGCTCGAAGGCAGTGTGAGCCTGCGCGACCTGCAGACACAGATGCGCTGGAGTCTGCCGCGGGATGGAGGCATCGAGACCCTGGCCGGATTCGTATTGAGCCGTCTCGGGCATATCCCTGTGCAGGGCGAGCGAGTGGACTTCGATGGCCACCGGCTCACCGTGGTGGAGATGCAGGGCCGCCGCATCAGCAAGGTGCGCGTCGAAAATGCCCCGGCGGAGGCGAAGGCCGGCAATCCACGGGAAACAGGCGCTCGCTCCTGACGCAGCAGCCGCCGTGTAAAGATGAAGGGCACATGCCTGCCCTGTCGATTTTTCAGCCTTGCGGAGCGCTGAACCTGCATTGCGCATCAGCCACGCCGCGGATGCATCGTCCTACCCTCGCAGTAGCAGCGGGACGATTCCAGTCGCGGCTGTTGCTGCTGTCTTCAGCCATTGTTCGGCAGGCTCACGCCTCCACTTGGAGCCAGGCATGAAGCGCGCTCTTCGTGCGCTGGTGTGGCGCCTTCTGTACACCATTCCGGTGGTATGGCTTGTTGTTTCGCTGGTGTTCCTGTTGATCCATCTCGTGCCCGGTGATCCGATCCAGGCCATGCTGGGCGAGGGTGCCCGCGCGGGTGACATCGCGGCGTTGCGTCACCAGTATGGACTCGACCAGCCACTTGCTACTCAGTACATCGAGTACTGGCGAGGCGTCCTGCACGGCGATCTTGGCCACTCCATTCGGCTCAACGATACCGTCACCCATCAGTTGCTGTTGCGCTACCCCTACACCTTTGTGCTGACCATCGCCGCGCTGGTGTTCGGTCTCGCCCTGGCTTTGCCTGCAGGCATTACGGCGGCATTGCATCGCAATCGCTGGCAGGACCAGGTACTGGGCGTGGTGAGCCTCTTCGGCTTGTCCTTTCCTGCGTTTGCGTTGGGGCCAATCCTGATTCTGTTTGTGTCCATCCGGCTCGGATGGCTGCCAGTTTCCGGCGCGGCCGGTCCCGCGTACCTGGTGCTTCCCGCAGTCACGATGGGTGCTGCGCTGGCCGCGATCCTGACGCGCATGGTGCGCACCGCCATGCTTGAAGAGCTGGGTCAGGACTACATCCGCACAGCCCGCGCCAAGGGACTGCCTGAGCGCAACGTGGTGTATGGCCACGCGCTGCGCAATGCCATGATCCCGATTATCACCTTGCTGGGGCTGCAGTTCGGAGCGCTGCTGGCCGGCGCAATCGTGACAGAAATGATTTTCTCCTGGCCGGGCATCGGCCGGCTCACCGTGTCCGCGATCTCCAACCGGGACTATGCACTGGTGCAGGGCTGCCTGCTGGCCGTTGGTCTCACGTATGTGCTGGTCAACCTGCTCACCGATGTGTTGTACCTGCTGGTGAATCCACGGATCAGGGGTTGACGCGCGCTCCTGCAAGCGTCCGATCTTGTATCCGTCTCAGGCCGGGTCAGAGGGTGCGGAGAGCGTGAGCAGTTCGGGTGTGATGCGGCCATGCTCGATGCGCAGAAAGCCGACAGAGATGGGCAGCCGAAATCGGCGCTGGCCCGATGCGCCCGGATTGAAGAACAGCACGCCCTTTCGCTCCTCGATCAGTGGCTTGTGGGTGTGCCCGAAGATCACCGCTGCGATCCCTGCCGCGGCCGGTGCAATCGACAGGGTCTGCACGTCGTGGAGCATGTAGAGGTTCAGGCCGGCAAGGGGAATGTACTCCTCCGCAGGCAGCGCGGCGCAGGGTCCTGTCTTGTCGATATTGCCGCGGATGGCGGTGACCGGCGCGAGCGTGCGCAACGCCTCGAGAATCGCCGGGTCCCCGACGTCGCCCGCATGCAGAATGTGATCTACCCCGGCGAAAGCGGCACGCACTTCCGGTCGCAGCAGTCCATGGGTGTCCGACAGCACGCCGATGTTCACTGCACACCTTTCCTGAGTGTTGAACGACTTGCTTCGCCTAAGCAGGGAACTACGTGTGCATGCGCTGGCAAGTGACGCGCCATTTAGAGGCCGATCTCTATGCGCGTACGTGGGTCCAGAAAGTCGCGCAAGGCATCTCCCAGAAAGTTGAAGCTCAGCACACAAAGCATCACGGCGAGTGCGGGAAAGAGTACGAGGTGGGGCGAGTCAAACAGGTGTGAGCGAGCATCGTTGAGCATGCTGCCCCAGCTTGCCGCGGGCGGCGGAACGCCAAGCCCGAGAAAGCTGAGCGTTGCTTCGGCAAGCACCGCGCCTGCCATGCCGATGGCCGACTGCACAATGAGCGGCTGCAGGATATTCGGCAGGATGTGGCGCCAGAAAAGACGCAGGTCGCTGGCACCCAGCGCACGCGCCGCTTCGACGAACTCGCTTTCGCGCACGGCCAGCACCTGCGCCCGCACCAGCCGCGCGTAGCCCACCCATCCACCGACCGAGAGAGCGAGGATCAGGTTGGGCAGGCCGGGCCCGAGAAAAGCCACGAACGCAATGGCCAGCAGGATGCCGGGCAGCGACAGGAAGGCATTCATCACGAAGATATTTAGCACCGTGTCCAGCAGTCCGCCGTAGAAACCGGCCAGGCCACCCAGCAGCAGTCCCAGCGACAGGGAACAGGCCACCACCGAAACCGCCACGATGAGTGATATGCGTGCACCGTACACAATGCGCGAGCAGGTGTCGCGGCCGAGTTCGTCGGTGCCGAACCAGTGCGCCGCACTGGGTGCCGCAAGCCGGTGATCGAGATCGAGCGCGGCCGGTGCATGCGGGGCTATCCAGGGCGCGAACAGGGCAAGCACACAGAACAGAGCCACAAGGAACAGGCCGATCACGGCGAGCGGCTGCCGCTTAAGGCTCCGCCACACACTGCGCCCACGTTGTACGGCAACTGCCGGCTGAGCAGGTGTTTCCGGAACAAAAGGCAAAGGGGAGGCCGCAGACATGTGCACTCTATTATGCGACAAGGCCCGGGCAGAACCACGTTTTTCGAGGGGAGCGCTCAATTCGTGAGCAGGAGTGCATGCCACCCTCGCGCGTGTGACGCTACGCGACGCGGCTCGCAGCATGGGAAAAGGGCTCCGCCTGGCGGAGCCCTGTCTCTTTGTCGCTGGATTGCCAGGCGCGGACTGACGAGCCTAGTCGATGAAGTCGAGCTTGGCGACCTGCGGAATAATGCCGCGTTCATGCCCCATTTCGAGCAGCTTCTGGATGGCGAGACGTCCGTCCTTGCCGTAGTCGAGCGTGCGCTCATTCACGTACATCCCGACGAACTTGTCAGCGAGGCTCGGATCGAGATCGCGCGCGAACTGCATGGCATAAGCCAGCGCCGACTCGCGATGATCCAGCCCGTGCTGGATGGAATCACGCAAAGCTTTGGTGGTGATGCGCATCGCTTCTTCGCCAAGCGACCGCTTAATCGCATTGCCGCCGAGTGGCAACGGCATGCCTGTCTGCTCGCGCCACCACACCCCCAGGTCGATGATCTTGTGCAGGCCATTGTTGCCGTACGTGAGCTGCCCCTCGTGGATGATGAGTCCTGCCTGGTACTTGCCGGCGAGCACCTGCGGAATGATCTGGTCGAACGGAACGACCTCCGTCTCGATATCCGGCGCAAACAGCTTCAGCGTGAGGTAAGCAGTGGTAAGCGTGCCAGGCACCGCGATCTTGAGCTTCTTGATCTCGTCCAGGGTGTGCCGCTGTGGGGCGACAATCATCGGACCGTAGTTCTCACCGACCGAGCCGCCGCAGGCCATCAACGCGTACTTGTCCTGCAGGTAGGGGTAGGCGTGGAACGAGATCGCCGTGACATCGAAGAAGGCCTCGTGCATGGCACGGTGGTTCAGCGTCTCGATGTCACAAAGCACGTGGGTGAACTTGTAGCCCGGCACCCGCACCTTGTTGGTGGCGAGACCGTAGAACATGAAGGCATCGTCGGAGTCGGGGCTGTGCGCGATGGAGATTTCGCGGATGCCTTGTGGGGTATCAACGCGGGGCATGGCTGGGGTGGCGCTCACTGGATGGTGGTCCTTTCCTTGCGAGGCAAGGCGGTGTGCGCTTGCATCGTCTTGATAACAGTCGCGCCTAGTGCGCGACCCATTCGAGCCTGCAGGGCGCAGGCTCGCTGCGCGTGGCTCCTGCCTAAGAATACGCGCTTGGCCTGGTTCCGGCAGGCGTTGCTATGGACGTCGTGAAATCCGACGGGCCTTGACCAGCTCCGCAGCGCCGGTGGCAGCGGCTGCGGCCAGCGCAACCTTGATCGCGTCTCCGCCCACGAAGGGCAGGATGCCGAGGCGTGCCGCGGTGAGCAGGGAGCCGTGCGTGAAGAGGGAGAGCCAGCAGGCGCCGGACAGCAGGATCAGGCAGTCTCCGGCAGCAGCGGCTCCGGCAGCAGCCAGAAAGCCGACACGATGCCTGGCAAGGGCGCCCACCAGCATTGCCACAAAGGGGTACGACAACAGGTACCCGGCGCTTGCTCCCAGGGGCATCAGCCCGCCAAACCCGGGCACGAACACCGGCAGCCCCGCAGCGCCTTCAAGCAGGTAGGCAGCCATGGCAGCGAAGCCCAGTCCAGGCCCGAGCAGCAGGGCAACCAGCAGCACCGCGAATGGCTGCATCGTCATGGGTACGGGCGTCCATGGCAGGGGCACGGCGATCTGCGCGCAGACGGCCACAAAGAGGGAACCCAGCAGGGCTGCGCCGACGCGGCCAGCCATGGTTGCAGGCGCAAGCAGGCTTGTGCCCGTGGAGCGGGCAGTGGGATGAGCGTAGGCGGGGAGCGTTGCAGGCTTGTTCATAATTGAAAACAGCTCCTTCAAAACACAACAATATCGTGAAGCTTCAGGACGCCTGCGGGATTCGGGCCGATGGCAGGCATTGTCTTCACTCGCGCTGCCCAGGTCCGGACTATAGGTCTTCCCGCCAGGTGCTACATTTCGTGCGTATCGCGCTGTGCATCGTCGCCTGTTTCGCGGCGCGCATTGAGGTTGAGGCTGCTTCCAGCCACGGACCGGCCGTGCTGTTCA
Organism: Acidipila sp. EB88; assembly: GCF_003858395.1. Lineage (GTDB taxonomy): Bacteria > Acidobacteriota > Terriglobia > Terriglobales > Acidobacteriaceae > EB88. Next base: position 3,014,049 of record NZ_QWEV01000005.1, read on the forward strand.
TGCCGCCGGACTGCCCGAACCATCGCCCAACCTGCACCGAGCAGCACCAGAAGCGAGACAACAAGTAGCAGGATCAAAACATGCATAGGCTGAGGAGTGTTCAGAATACCAAACGCCATTTGCCGCCTGACTGTGGTGGTGAACTTTCATGCCCGCGGTGGCCCCAATCGTTTCCGAGGCGCATCATAGGAGTCGACCAGCGGCCTGATCAGCATGGTAGTCTCGCCGAGACCTGCCCTATACCCGCTGCGAGGAAAGTGACGTTCAATGGCCACACCCATCAAGTTTGGAACCTCCGGCTGGCGAGCAATCGTAGCCGAGGAGTTTACGATTGCCAATATTCGGCGCGCCGTTACCGGCATCGCCAAGTTCGTCGCCAGCCAGCCCGGGACGCAGCACACTATCCTGGTCGGGCGCGACCCGCGTTTCCTTGGCGAAACCTTTGTGGCGGAAGCTGCCAGCGTGCTTGCTGCCAATGGTGTAACGCCTCGCATCATTCCCGATGCCGCACCTACCCCTGCCATCTCCTACGCGGTGCGGCAGCAAAAGGTCGCCGGCGCCATCAACTTCACGGCCTCGCACAATCCGCCGGAGTACAACGGCATCAAGTTCTCCACCGCCGATGGCGCGCCCGCGCTGCCTGAGACGACCAGGCAGATCGAAGCCGCGATCGAAGCGCTCGGGGAGAGCGCCGTGCCGGCCGCTCCCGAAGGCAAGTACGACCAGGTCGACGTGAAGCCGGACTACCTCAAGCGCATCGGCGAGCTGGTGGATTTCAGCGTGATTCAGAAGTCCGGGCTCAAGGTAGTATTTGACCCGTTCTGGGGTGCGGCTCGCGGCTACAGCTGCCATATTCTTCGCGAGCACGGTGTTCCGGTCGAGACGGTGCACGACTACCGCGATGTGCTGTTTGGCGGGCACGCCCCGGAGCCCGACGGCGAACTGCTGGACGAGTGCCGCGCCAAAATGAAGGAGACGGGCGCGGGCATCGGCATCGCCACGGATGGGGATGCAGATCGCTTCGGCATCGTCGACGCAGACGGCACCTATATACAGCCCAACTACATCATCGCGCTGCTGTTCGATTACCTGATGGAAACCCGTGGCTGGAACAACGGCGTGGCGAAGTCTGTCGCGACCACCAACCTGATCAATGCCCTCGCGGAGAAGCACGGCGTTCCCCTGTATGAAACCCCGGTCGGTTTCAAGTACATCGGCGAGCTGATCAACGCGGACAAGATCGTCATCGGCGGGGAAGAAAGCGCGGGACTGACGATCCGCGGGCACGTGCCTGAGAAGGACGGCGTACTCGCCGGCCTGCTCGTAACCGAAATGGTGGCGCGCCGCGGCAAGGACCTTGGTACCCAGTTAAAGGAACTGTTTAACAAAGTAGGTTCCTTCTACCCCAATCGCGAGAACTTCCGCTTGACGCCCGAGGTGAAGACCAAGTTCACTGAGAAGGTTAAGGGCGATCCGACAGAGCTGGGCGGCCGCAAGGTGTCGAGCATTGTGCGCATCGACGGATTGAAGCTCGTTCTCGATGATGGATCCTGGGTCTGCTACCGACTTTCCGGCACCGAGCCGGTTGTGCGTGTGTACACCGAGGTCCGCAAGCAGGAAGACAGCGCCCGGCTCAGCGAAGCAGCGAAAGCCTGGGTCATGGAATAAGAGGCAGGATGGCGATACAGCGAAACAATCCGGTAGCGCAGGTAGCTGGTGCCGCATACCGGGTTCGCCGCCGTGTCGCCACCACCTGTGCCATCGTGCTGGCCGTTGTATGCGGCTGGCACGCGTTTTTCGGGCAGAACGGCATCACGGCTTACGCGCAGAAGCGGAGTGAAGACCGCGTGCTGCGCGCCGAGATCGAGAAGCTGCAGCAGGAAAACAGCAAGCTCAAGAACCACGTGGACCATCTCGCGAGTGACCCGGATGCGATCGAGATGGAAGCAAGACAGCGTCTCCACTACACCCGCTCGGGCGAGGTGATCTACCGCCTGGAAGACAAGGCGGCGGACCCGGAGCAAGCCACGTCGCCTGCATCCGTGCCTGAGCAGGGGGCGCACCCCGGCCCATCCGCGAAGAGTGCCGGCAGGTAGAGCGCTGCCTTGGTCGGTAGCCGCACTCGTGCTGGCTGCCAGCATAGCTACGGCGCAGCAGGCTGGTGTGCCCGCAACACTCAGCCCGGCACAGCAGACGATCTTCGACGCAACCAACCAGGACCGTGTAGTGCAGGGCTTGTCGCCTCTGCTTTGGAATGCCGAGCTCGCCGCCGCAGCCTCCGCGCATGCCACGAGCATGGCTTCCTCGCAGACGCTCTCGCATCAGTACCCCGGAGAGCCGGACGTAGCGACCCGGGCCGGCGCTGCCGGCGCGCATTTCAGAGCGATCGCCGAAAATATTGCTTATGGTCCTGACCCGCGCTCAATCGAGCGGCAGTGGATGCACTCTGTTCCGCACCGTGCCAACATTCTTGACCCGGCAATGACCGCGATTGGCGTAGGGGTCGTGGAACGGGGCGGCTATGTCTACGCGGTGGAGGACTTCGCTCAGGCGGCTCCGGACCTTGCGCCTGTAGCAGCCGAACAGACGGTGGAAGCGCAGCTGGCCCGGGCTGGCCTGGCGATCGAGCCGGTCGAGAGTGCAGGGAAGCAGGCTGCGCGCGCGGCATGCCGAGAGAACGAGGGTATCGCCGGGGCGCACGCACGGCTGGTGTTGCGGTGGGAGGGTGCGGACCTCGAACACTGGCCCAATCCACTCACCGATGCAGTGGGCAGCGGCCAGTACACGCGGGCGGCGGTGGGTGCATGCCCGCCTCTGAATGCTCGCAACCAGGCATTCACCACGTACCGGGTGGCAGTTCTCCTGTTTTAGCCCCGCTGCTTTTGTGTGCTGGAAAGCCATGCAGTCCTCCCCCGGTTGGAGCGCGCCAAACCGGTAGTCTCGGAGAGTCGCTGTGCGCAAGGCAGCGGCGTACTCCAGCTCTTCACCAAGGTTGTGATTTCCGATGCCAGAGTTCCAGGAACTGATACGCGACGCGGCACCGGGTGCGGGAGATGTCCGGCACCGGCGCTGGATCTATGTGCCCTATGACCGCCTGTGCGATGGCACCGGGCCGCTGGCAGAGACCACACCAGGCGACGCCGGCATTGTGATGATGGAGGCGCTGGCCAAGGCGCACCGGCGTCCATACCATAAGCGAAAGCTCGTACTGATCCTCGCAAGCCAGCGGCAGTTCGCCCTGGAGCAGGCAGCGCGTGGCGTCAAGGTCGCCTACCTGTTCACGCCCGGAATCTTTGCTGATGGTCTGCAACAGGCGCAGCAACAGTACGGCTTCGAGCGCCTTGAAATGATGGAGCCGGCCGAGCGGGAGATGCGGGCCGATGTTGCGGAGGCAGCGCAGCGCGGCATCCGGATCAACCAGGTGCCTGACACGACGTGGCTGTCTACCGCAGCAGACTTTGAGCGTGTTTACGGAAAGCCTGCGCCCGGGCCCGTGAGCAGGCACTACGTGATGGACCGCTTCTATCGCTTCATGCGCGAGAAGACCAACACGTTGATGCGCGGCGGTCAGCCCCTGGGCGGACAGTTTTCCTTCGACACGGAAAACCGCAAGTCGTACCGTGGAACGCCGCGTGTGCCCATTCGTCCGACATATGCGCCGGATGACATTACGCTGGAAGCGATCGAGCAGGTGGAACGTGCCTTTCCGGATCACTTCGGCAACGTGGGGAACTGGCAGTTGCCGATGCGCAAGCCGGACATTGATGCCGCGTGGGCCTGGACCGTGGAGCACCTTCTGCCGGTCTTTGGACCGTTTGAAGACGCGATGTATACGCCGGAACCGGACATGTTTCATAGCCGCATGTCCGCCTTTCTGAACATCAGCCGCCTGCTGCCGGCCGGGGTCGTGGGAGATGTTCTGGATGCGGCAGCCAAGGGCTTGATCCCGCTTGCCAGTGCGGAAGGCTTTGTGCGGCAGATCCTGGGCTGGCGTGAGTTCATGCGCCACATCCACCGGGTCACCGACGGATATCGCAACATCGACGTGGAGCAGGAACCGCCACGCACTGCGGTGAGCGGGGAAGCCGCCACAGTGCTGGTGCAGGGCATCACGCAGCATGCCGAGGCGCCACCGCGAGGCGCGACAGCGGCATCGCTTGCTCCGCAGGACGACACGGGCGCCCGACCCTCCGCACTCGGCGCAGCATTGCCGCTTCCCGCAGCGTACTGGGGTGTGCCTTCGGGGCTCAACTGCCTCGATACCGTGGTGCGCCAGGTGATCGACGAGGGCTGGTCGCACCACATCACTCGGCTCATGGTGCTGAGCAACTTCGCGACGCTGTGCGGATACTCGCCACGCGAGCTGTGTGACTGGTTCTGGATCGGCTACGTGGACGCATACGACTGGGTGGTCGAGCCCAACGTGCTCGGAATGTCGACCTTCGGCGACGGGGGCATCACCGCGACTAAGCCCTACGTGAGCGGGGCAGCCTACATCAATCGCATGAGCGACTACTGCGGCCGCTGCCAGTACAATCCGAAGATTGCCCTCGGGAGAACGCCTGTCCCTATACTGCGCTGTACTGGAGCTTTCTTGAGAAGCATGAAGCCCTGCTGAGCCGCAATCCCCGCATGAGCATGCCCTACACCACGCTGCGCAGGAAAGACGCAGTCGAGCGAAAGGCTTTGCGGGAACAGGCCGAGGCCTGCGTGCAGATGCTGGCGCGGGCGCAGTACACACCGCCAACGAGTTAGCATCGGGATGCGCTTGCTTCTGTACGCAAGTCATTGCTGAAGCGGCAAGCACAGCATCCTACACAGCACATCGGGCGATCCGGGAAACCGTAAGCAGCTTTGCAGCCATAAGAAGGCTTGCGGGCATAACGCTGGGGAAGGGCGAAGTGGAGAAGGACATCGTCATCGTGGGTGCGGGGCTGGCGGGTATGCGTTGCGCAGAGCTGCTGCAGCGAGCCGGTTTTGACACCTTGATTCTGGAAGCAGCCGATGCGCCGGGTGGTCGCGTTCGCACCGATGTGGTGGACGGCTTTCATCTGGATCGCGGCTTCCAGGTGCTGCTCACGGCTTACCCCGAGACGCGCGCCGCGCTGAACTACCGGGCACTGAAGCTGCGCAAGTTCACTCCCGGTGCAATGGTCTGGTACGAGGGCCGGTTCCACCGTTTCTCAGACCCATGGCGTGAGCCCATCAACGCGGCCAAGTTTCTGTTCGACGACGTGGTGACCTTCGGGGACAAGTGGCGGATAGCCCTGCTGCGTGCCCGCGTGAGCCGCGGTGAGCCTGACGCCCTGTTCCAGCGCCCGGACCAGTCCACACACCAGTTTCTGCGGCGCTTCGGCTTTTCCGCGAAGATGATCGACCGGTTCTTCGCCCCGTTCTTTGGCGGAGTCTTCCTGGAAAGCGAACTGCAGACCTCGTCACGCTACTTCGAGTTCCTGTTCCGCATGTTCGCAGGCGGCGCAACGGCCGTGCCCGCCGAAGGCATGGAAGGCATCTCGCGCCAGCTTGCAGGCAAGCTGGAACCCGGCACGCTGGAACTGAATACCGAGGTGGTCAAGGTAGTGAAGCGCCAGCAGCGCTTCCTGGTCACGACTGCCCACGGTGACGAGATCGAGGCCAAGCAGATGGTGTTTGCCGTGGCCGAGCATGCCCTGCGGCCATTGCTGGCCGACCTGCTGCCGCACACCCGCGCCCAGGGCCGTGAGCAGCGCAACTGGAACTGCACCACCACCTTCTATTACGCGGCGGCTACATCGCCGATCAAGGGGCCTATCCTTGCCTTGAACGGCGAAGGCCCGGATGGCGGCCCGATCAACAACCTCGTCGTCATGAGCCAGGTGTCGCGCCGGTATGCCCCGCGCGGGCAAGAACTGATCGCTGTCAGCGTCGTCGGTTACTCGCCCGCAAATGACGCCGAGATGCAAGTGCTGGAAGGCAAAGTTCGAGAGCATGCCGAACGCTGGTTCGGAGAGGCTGTTGTACAGACGTGGCGCTTCGTGGGGGCGTATCCCATCGACATGGCGCTGCCTCTCGCGCGCACCTCGCAGTGGGAGGCCAGCGCGACCCGCGTGACCGACAATGTGTACACCTGCTCGGACGCTCAGGAAACGCCCTCGTTGCAGGGCGCGCTTGCCTCGGGACGCAGGGCGGCTGAGGCCATCCTGGCGCAGCGAGGATGGCTGCTGGATTGAGGCCAGGCGGCCGCCTCTTTGACTCAGGGGCACCGCCTTTGGTAAAAAGACTTCAGCGGCGTAACGCGGAAACATCCGGCGCCCTTCCCAATACTCCTCAGTAGCTCAATGGCAGAGCATTCGGCTGTTAACCGAAGGGTTGTAGGTTCGAGTCCTACCTGAGGAGCCAAATCTTGAAAACAGAGTAAAGCACTGCTTAGCTTCGAAGTGCCTCGACGGATGCTCCGGCATTTGTCATCCGTGCATGCGAAAAGGCCACCCAATAGGGTGGCCTTTTTGCTGTGGAGCCTGCGACGGTTTAGGTGCTCTTGATGTTGCCGTTGACGCCGTTCGGGTAGAAACCGCCCGAGGTGATGCCGGCAGCCGTGTTGGCGTAGGCGATCATCAGCACCTGGGACGTCGAGCGCGCCGTGTTGAGGCCGGTCGTGCCGTTGGTGTTGAAGATCGTGGTCGCCGTAGGAGGAACGTCGGCCGAGTCGATCGCGCCCGACGTGACGCCGTTCGCAATGCAGTACTGGCGCAGAGCGCCTTCGTGCTGGCCCTCTGTGTCGTGGATCACTGCCGCATAGTTCAGGGCAGCAACGTTGGAGACCAGGCCACCGATCGCTCCCTCGTAGGCGCTGACACCTGTCGCTTCCAGTTGGCGCGCAATCGCCAGGAACTGGGCGTCGGTGGTGATGGCACCCAGCGCGGCAAGATTGAGCGCCGGCATGTCGACCGGAGTCAGGCTGAGTGACTGCATGGTCGCACGCAGAAACGTCACGTGGGCCAGTTCGTCAGCAGCTAGCTGGTTTGCCAGGTCCTGCACGCCGGGGTCCACGAACGTGACCTGCGCGAGGCTACCGGTCACAGCGCCTGGGCTCGTGCCCTGCAGCGCCGCGGGAAGGCCGGTGCCGGTGGTAAGCGTCAGGTAGAACGTCGCCTCGAGGTACTCAAGGTTCAAGGCGAAGTTTAGGATGTCGGAAACGGTGGGCGCCGTCGTGGTCGTGGGTGGGGTGAGAAGCCCGGTGTTGCTGCCGGTGGAGCAGCCGGTCAGGGCAAGCGTTCCAGCGGCGCCGGCAGCCAAGCTGGTGGTCGCGAGGAAGTTGCGGCGGCTGATCTGGTTGATCCTGCGTTCCGAAGCAAGGATGTTCATTTCTGTGAGCAGTGCATCATCTGTGACGTTCTCGCCTGGTTGGAGCAGCGAGCTATTGCGAAACTTCGACATAGGATTTCTCCGTAAATGGCCAAAAGAAGAGTGCGGCGGCTCTGCCGTAGCAGAAGCGCAGGGTTGCCAAAGCTGCGCTCTAGGTGGAAACGATGTTGCCGAGCACACCGGCAGGGAAGAAGCCGCCCTTGGTCGTACCCGCGGGGGGCGTGGTCGTGGCTGGGGTCGACACTCCGTAGGCAACGCCGAGCACCTGCTGCGGGGTGCGCGAAATGCCCACGGCGGGCACTGTCGCATTGGTAGGTGTGATCGTGAACAGTGCGGCCGTACCATTCGGCGGCACGTCCTGCGCGTCGATCTGCTTGTCAGGGCCGCCAGCCGAAACAGGCAGGATGCCAAGGGTTGCGCAGAGATAGTTGACTACGCCCAGGTGCTGTGCTTCCGCTCCCAGGATCTGGCCAGCCGCCATGAGCACGCTGGTGTTGGAGATAAGATCCGCTGCCGCGCCTGCGTAGGCGCTGTTGCCCAGTGCCGTAAACTGGCGGGCCGCAGCAAAGAACGCGACGTTGGTGGTCACAGCCGGCATGGTGCCGCTTGCACTGAAGTCGATTGTGGGCTCGGTGATGTAGGTGCCGCCGAGGCTGGTGATCGTCTGCTGCAGTAACGTGATGTGGTGCGCTTCGTCCATGAACAGGGCCTGCGCTACCGCAAGCTGGTTGCCGGCAAGCGTAACCGCAGGCGGTGCAAGTACGTGGCTGGCTGCCACGGTAGGCGCGTTCGCCGTCACAGTGCCGTTGGCAACGGACTGCGCAAGGGACGTGCCGTAGCCGCCGTACGAGTAGAACTCGGCTTCCAGGTATTCGAAATTCAGGGCGAAGTTCAGCACGTCCGTGATGGCCGGCGTGGTGGTCTGCGCCTGCGCGGTGGAGGTGGTGAGGGCACCGGCCGCGGCCATGCCGCTTACCGCTGCGAGGGTGGAAAGAAAGCGACGGCGGTTCAGGGCCTGCAGGGTCCTGCCGAGGTTCAGGATGCCTTCTTCTGTTGCGAGTTCGTCGCCGGACACCTTGGTGTGCGGAGCGAGAAGCGAGGTAAATAGCATTTTAGGCACGCTCAAATCTCCTAAGAATCACTCTGTGCGTAGCAGACAAGCGAAGCGGTTCCAGTCTTGCTCGCTTGTCGAAGAATGTCCGCGCGGGGTACGCGCGGACATCGCCTCGACCAGGCACTAGAAGCTGTACTTCAGTGACATTTCCACGATCCGTCGACCAGTTCGCAGTGGAGCCGAACCGAAGGTGTTAACCTGCGGCGCGTTGGCGATGGCTGAGGCCACCGGCACCGCATTTGCTGCCGAGGAGGATCCGTTGTTGTAGTTCAGGATCAACGCATTCGGCTGCACGGAGGTGGCAAACGTGGTGTTGGCATGATTGATAAAGTTGAACGCGGCAAACCGGAACTGGATGTCCGATCCTTCACGCACAGCAAAGTCCTTGGCCGCAGTGAGGTCCGTGTCCGTAAAGGCTGGCATGTGGATGTAGGGCATCCGTGTTACGCCCTGCTGACCAATTTGCGGCAGCGAGAAGCAGGCACTGTTGATGTACTGCTTCGACTGGGTGTGAATGCCAGGGTCGCAGGTGAGGTTGGGCTGCAGCAGGACGTCTGGTGTTCCCAGGAAGTTGGTAGCGTTCACTCCCAGGGTTGCCGGCTGTCCGGTTTGGTTCGTCACCGCCAGGTTCCCAGTCAAACCAAAGTCCGGGTTGACCTGCGCGGCAGCATCGCCGCCACTCTGGATGTTGGTAATGCCCGTGAGCAGCCAGCCGTTTGCAGCGATGCCAATCAGCTTGCTCTTGACGAGCTTGCCGAAGTCATACGAGTACGTCGCGTTGAAGATGTGGGTGCGATCGAAGCTCAACGGACCGTAGCTGTCACGGTAGTTGAACGGATCGACCGGCAAACCATTGCCTTCGCCCGACGGACCGCCGCCCTCGACGCCCAGCACCTTGGAGAAGGTGTAGTTAACGCCATAGCTCAGCTTGCCCTGCTGCTTGTTCCACTGTGTCTGCAGCGAGTTGTAGTTCGCATAGGCGTTGTGCTGCGACACACTCAGCGTGTGGTAAAGCGGATATGGCCTATACTGGTCGATCTCGTTGGAGCTCAGGTTGGTGACACTGTTGGCGGTGTTGGTGCTGTTCAGCGTGCCGGTTCCTGGAAGCAGTGGGAGTGTGACACCCGTAACCGGGTTAGGACGGAACAATGCACCGATGGGCAGGGCATTGATGTTGTTCAGCTCGACCGTATTGCTCGAGCCATTGTTGAACAGGTGCTCCTGCCGGTTGCCAATATAGGCGATCTCGAAGAAGGAGTTGAAGATCGTCTTCTGATCGACGGCCACGTTATACGTAAAGACCTGCGGTACCTGGTCATCACCGGCCAACAAGGCGCTTGCGCTGGTGCTCGGCACAAACCCGCTTGCATTGGTGGCAGTCGCGGCCTGCGAAGCAACGGAGGAAAGCAGAAGGTTATTGGCCGTCGCGGTGCGCTGACCAAGAACCGTCGAGATACCCTGCGTTACGTCATTGTAGGAGTCATGTGCGCGGTAGATGCCGAACCCGCCGCGGACCACGGTCTGGCCATTGCCGATGGCATCCCACGCAAAGCCGACACGTGGCTCCGTGTATGCCCACTTGGATGGCACACCGCTGAGCGGCACACTTGGATCGACGGCGTGCCACTCGATACCCGGAAGCAGGGGATTGCTCCTCGACGCATAAGCCGCAGCATTCCACACGGGAATACCTTGACCATGCGCATCGTTCCAGGGGCCGAGGTGATCAAAGCGCACACCGTAGTCGACAGTGAGGTGCGGCGTGATGCGCCAATGATCCTGCGCATATCCGTCGATGTTCCAGAAGTACAGATTGGCGATTGCCTGGATGTTGGTCTGGTTATACGACTCCACGCCACCTTCCATGAAGTTGGCCAGGTAGTTTCCGCCGTTGCCGCTGCCCACCGCGCCGGTATAGTGAACGGTGCCTGCAACCGGATCAGCAATGGTTTCCGGGAAGTAGTAGAGCTGGATAGCGCCGTTGGTGTTCACGAATGGGGTGACTTCGTGGTTGGTGTCGAGCTGCCCGAAGACGCCGATGCGGAAGGTGTGCTTGCCAATGGTCCGTGTCAGGTTGTCACCGCCGGTCCGCACCCATTTCTTGGCGTAGATGCCGCCATAGGTAGCATCTGGCAGAAGCGATAGGGGCAGGCCATCGTTGCCATAGTCCTGGAACTCAGGAATGACCTTGGAACCATTGTTGAACAGGCCGCCGTAGTTGTAAGCGCCATTCAGAGTGGTTGCGCCGAAGTTCTTCGGCACAAAGTTCTGAATCAGCCACGAGCCTGCAACATAGAGTTCGTTTGTTGTGGTCGGCGAAATGATGGAGGTGTAGTTGAGCGAGCCGATCTCAGAGTTGATGGTGCTGAGCAAGCCGCCGCCGGGTACGTTTACGCCGCCGAGATTGCCACGGGGGGAGTAGTACTCAACCTGTGGAACGCCGTTCTTGCCGGCCTCTTTGCTGTACACCGCGAAGAGTTTGTTCTTGTCGTTGATCGCGTAATCGACGCGCCCGCGAGCCTGCCAAAGGTTGTTGTCGATCAGGTTCGTGGTCGTGTAGTTGTAGCCGTTGTTGCTCGTGATGTTTGGCAGCGGCAGAGTATTTACGAGTGCCGTGGTTGTGGGATCCAACTGGCTTGCAATGTTGCCGCCCGCGAGTGGGCCACCTGCTTTGCCGGTGACTGGAACCGCTTGCAGGTTGGCGTAGGCAGAGTTGGTGTACTCGTTGCCAAGGTACTGCATGATCTGACCCTGGCTAAAGTCGCCCGTCCGCATGGCAGCGGTGGGTACCAGTGCACTCAGGATCGCACTGCCAGCGCTGCCATAAGCATAGGCGCTGCGCTGTGCGTAGTCTTCTGCACCCACAAAGAAGGTCAGGCGCTTGTTCTTGTTGAAGTCCACATGTGGAACGTAGATCGGGCCGCCCAGGGTGAAGCCGGGGTACACCTGACGATCTGGTGGTTTGGCCGTGCCGGTGTAGTTCGCAAGCCAGTCGGCTGAGTCAATCTGGTTGGTACGGCCATAGGTGTAGAGCGATCCGTGGAAGTGGTCCCCGCCGGACTTACCGACAGCGTTGATGACAATCGGTCCACGTGCCTCATCCGCCGTGAAGCTGGCCGTCTGCACCTTGACCTCGGCAACCTGCTCGTAATTGATGTTCTGGATCGCCGAGCCGAAGTTGCCGGGATCGGTGATGTCCGTGCCATCCGACAGGAGCGAGGTGCCATTGATATTGTTGCCTGCCCCGGCGTAGCTGCCGAGGGAGCCGGTCACGCTGACCTGCGAGGGGTCATAGGAGCCATTGAGCTGGCCGTTGCCGCTCTGTCCGGTGATGGCGAAGCCGGGAAGGATCTTCAGGAGTTCGGTAACGTCGCGGCCTTCAACCGAAAGGTGCGCAATGTCCTGCGCCGAGATCAGCGAGCTCTGCTCGCCGGAGTCGAGCGTGATGGACTGGGTCGCTTCCTGGACGTTGACCTGGGTCGCGTCGGAGCCGGCAGCCAGCTTGAGCTCGCGCAAGGAGCGCTGGTCGCCTGGATCGAGGTGGATGCCGCCCTGTTTGAGTTGCTGGAAGCCGGCAGACTTTACGTCTACTTCGTAGTCGCCTACGGGAACCGCAGAAAAGGAGAAATCGCCTGCGCCGTTGCTCTTGCCGAGGCGCTTGTCACCGGAGGCCTGATTGATGAGAGTGACATCCGCATTTGGAATGACCGCGCCAGAGGCGTCGGTAACGGTGCCGTTCAGGGTTGCCGTGGTGCCCTGCCCAAACAAGGCGCAGGGAGCCAGCAGCAGGGATGCGGAAAGCATGGCAGTACGTCTCGCCTGGCGCGAGCGTCTGCTTCGTGAATGCAATGAACTTGGCTGTACATAAGCCATGGAGCGGCCTCCTAGGAGTGGTGATGCTGTGAAACAAGTGGCTGTGGTGTCAGCCGACCGAAGGCGAGAGCGAATGGCTGCGGCATCCTTGGGCGGTGCATCGTGCCTGATCGGGAGACTTGCCCGTACGCTCCTTCAGCGAGAGCGGCTGCGGGATACGGCAAGCCCTGTGGGGAGGGGTGGGGAAGGTAGGATTACGGCTTCGGAAATACCTCCAAAGAAATACGCGGCAAAGTTAGCATGCTGATAAATCGATTGGGAAGGTTACCAAAGCACAATTTGTTTGCAATACAACAACGGTGCAGCCCGCGCTCCGTGAGCGCACGAAGAGCACTGGTGTTGGTTGCAATTTAGGCAAACAAATGGAATCCAGGGGTTACTAGATAGTTATATTAGGTGTTGCCGGCAAGCAGACTGGCCGCCCTCCGGTGAAGACAGCCAGATGTGTCCCGCTGGGCGATGCTGCTGCCAGTACGTCAACCTGTCTGCATCTGATCGAGAACAGGTTGCAGGGCAGGAGGGCGCTCGATCCATGAGACTGGCAGGCAAACAGTTCGCCGCGTGGCTGCGCAGGAAGAACTTCAGCCAGCAGGCCATCGGCGCTTTCAAGGCAGGACTTGCCGCAACACTCTGTCTATGGCTGGGCGACATCCTCGGGCTGGGGCACAGCTACTGGGCGGCTATCTCGGCCATCGTGGTCATGGGTGCCGACAACGCCGTGACGTTCACATCCTGCCGCGACCGCTTGATCGGCACCGCGGTCGGCGCGCTGCTTGGGTGGATCACCTTTTACCATTGGCATGGCCACCTGTGGTTTTACGGCCTCGCTGTAGGCGTTTGTATCTTCATCTGCAGTGCGCTGCAGTTCGACAAGGCGGGGCGGCTCGCCGCAGTGGCGCTCACGATCGTGGTGCTGGTGCACCTGGATGCGGGGCCCGGACAGGCAGCCATCTCGCGCTTTCTGGAAGTGGGGCTGGGTATCGTGGTCGCTCTGGGTGTGACCCTGCTGGTGTTTCCCCCGAAGGCTGTGGCGACCGTCACAACTCCATCCGCATAGCCTGGTGCCTGTGAGCTTTGTGTGCGCACGTCCCCATGAGAGGATGCGCCATGCGCCTACTGACCCTTGCACTCGCCGCCCTGTTCGTGGGGAACCTGCCCGCCGCATGCCTTGCCCAGTCTGTCTCTCCCAAAGCCATGCAACCTGCGGCACCGCCCAACGCGTACATCCGCACGGGCAAGATGTTCGACAGCAAAACAGGCACGTACACAGACGGCGCGGTGCTGGTGATTGCGGGCGAACGCATCCAGAGCGTGGAGCCGGCCGGCTTTGCCATCCCGGCAGGGGCGCGCACGGTAGACCTGCGCGGAAGCTACGTCTTCCCAGGCCTGATCGACTGCCACGTCCACCTGATGCACCGCGCGGACCAGTACGAGGAGATCAAGTATTTCAAGGAAACGCCGTTCACCGATGCCATCAATGGCGTGGTGAACGCAAAGCGGACCCTCGATGCAGGGTTTACCACGGTGCGCGATGTGAGCTCCCCGCCGTTCGCAGCGGTTGACCTGCGGGACAGCATCCGGAGCGGCTTCATTCCCGGACCGCGCATCGTGGCTTCGGGCCCTGGCATTTCGATCACGGGCGGCCACGGCGATCTGAACGACTTCTCGCCGGAGGTGCGACCCATGCTTTACCCGGCCGATCGCAACTTCCAGATTGCCGATGGGGTGGACCAGGTGCAGCAGACCGTGCGCGCACAGGTGAAGTACGGGGTGGATGTGATCAAGATCATGGCCAGCGGCGGGGTGCTCAGCAAGGGCGACCAGCCCGGCGCGCCGCAGTACACCCTGGCTGAACTGACGATGGCAGCCGACACGGCGCACCAGGCTGGCCGCAAGATTGCGGCGCATGCGCATGGTGCCCTGAGCATCAAGTGGGCGATCGAGGCCGGCATCGACTCGGTCGAGCACGCCTCGCTTGCGGATGACGAAGATATCCGCCTCGCCAAAGAGCACGGAACGTTCTTCGTCATGGATATCTACGACGACGACTACATCCTGAACGAGGCCCCCAAGGTAGGGTTGCCGCAGGAGCAGATTGTGAAGGAGCGCAGCGTTGGACAGGCGCAGCGCGACACCTTTCGGCGCGCCTGGAAGGCAGGCGTCAAGATGGCTTTCGGCACCGACGCCGGCGTCTACCCGCATGGAGACAATGCGAAGCAGTTCCACTATATGGTGCAGTACGGCATGACCCCGGCCGAGGCGGTGCAGGCCGCGACCGTGCACGCCGCGGAACTGCTGGGCCGCTCGGCGGACGTGGGCGAGTTGACCCCGGGGCACTACGCCGACATCATCGCCGTTGCGTCGGACCCGCTGGAGCATGTGGAAGCTCTGGAGCACGTGGCATTTGTGATGAAGGGCGGAGTCGTGGACAAGGATGAGCGAGCCAGGTAGCAGGGCGCGCCTGGGTCCAGGGGCGCTGTGCTCACCGACAGGCCCCACCGCAAGGCTGTTGCCTGAGCTGTCGAGCCGGCCGCATCGCCGGCCCGTGCTCGCGGCCAACCAGCCCGCGCTTGCCTGTGACCGTTGCACAGCCTCTCCGATCTTTCAAAAGCAGGAGTCGTGATGAAGCGTGGTTCTCGCTGGTTCCCCCTGTTCCTGGCGTCGATCACAGCCCTCACCTCGCTCTCGATCGACATGAGCCTACCGGCGGTGCCTTCCCTGGAGCATGAGTTCGGTGTGCCGGCCGGGCATGGCGGCCTCACTCTCAGCCTCTTTCTGGCGGGGTACGCGGTGACACCGCTCGCCGGCGGCCCGCTCGCCGACCGCTTTGGACGGCGCGCGGTGTTGCTCGCGAGCCTGGCGTGTTTTGCGCTCTGCTCCCTGGGCTGCGCGGGCGCCTCGGCCTTTGGTTGGCTGCTGGTTTTTCGCGTGCTGCAGGGGTGTGCCTCTGGTGTGGCGGTGGCGCTCCCGCTGGCCATTGTGCGCGATCTTTTCACCGGGGCGGAGGCGCGTGAGCAGCTGGCCCAGGTCACTACGATCAATGGCATCATGCCCCTGGTTGCGCCCATCCTGGGTAGCTGGGTGATGCTGCTCGGCAACTGGCGGTGGATCTTTCTGTCGCAGGGTGTATTTGCCGTGGCGGTGATGCTCACTGTGGCCCTAGGGTTCGGCGAGTCGTTGCCGGCGGAGTATCGGCAGGGGCTGCACCCCGCGCACCTGGCGCGCAACTACCTCCGCATCTTTTCAGACCGGGGTTTTATCGCGCATGCCCTTGTATACGCCCTAAACTTCGCGTGCATCTTCTCTTTCATCTCCGCTTCGCCCTTGATCCTGATGCAGCAAATGCACGTCAGCCGGAGCCTGTATACCTGGCTGTTTGCATTGACGGTGACTGGGACCATTACCGGGTCGCTCGCCAGCACCACCCTAAACCGCCGCGCCTACCCTACGACGCGCCTGCTGCGTTCTGGCCTTGTGCTGATGACCCTGGGCTGCTTCGTAGCAGCAGCACTGCAGGTGGCTGGGTTCCACCGGCCTGTGGCGCTGCTGCCGTGCATCGCGGTGGTGCTGTTCTGCTTCGGGTTGACCTCGCCGGCGCTGACATTGGAAGCGCTGGAGACCTTGCCGGAGCTGGCCGGATCAGGTTCCGGCGCTATGCGTTCCCTGCAGATGCTGGTTGGTTCAGCGGGGAGCAGCTTGCTTGCGCTGGTGTGCGCACTGCCTCGGGTCAACGCCGCCGTTGCGGCGACGCTGTCAATGGCCGCATGCGTTTCGCTTTCCCTGGTCCTGTACCTGCTGCTTGGCCGGGGCGCCCTTCGGAATGGGCAGTAGGGTAGGCGATTTTGCGGGCATTTGATCGTTCCACAAGGCCGGCCGGCGCGCCGGTGTGAGATCGTTTGCATCGTGCGCTCGGCCCACATACCCTAGCGAGCATGTCCTCCGCTCTTGAACTGGCGCTTGTGTCCTGCATGTTGCTGGGGTTTCGGCACGGGTTTGACTATGACCACCTCGCCGCAATTACGGACATCACGAGTGTGCAACGCGGGTGGCGGCAGGGCATGGGGCTTGGCCTGCTGTATGCACTCGGCCACGCCTTTACCGTGGCGTTGCTGGGAGCGGCGGTGATCCTCCTGCACATACCATTGCCGGCACACCTTGACGCTCTGGGGGAGCGACTGGTGGGCGCAACCTTGATCGTGCTTGCCGCATACGTGCTGTTCACTACGCTGCGGCGACTGCCGGCGCTTGGTTCCAGTACACCTGGAGGAGCGCACCACCACGTATCGCAAAGCCGGATCGCCCTCGTGCTCTCCGGGGCGCGCTACCTGCAGTGGCGAGCCCGCCGCCGTTTCCGGCCATCCCTGGAGCGCCCCGAACCGTTCGCATTTCGTTACGATCGATCCTCCGTGTTTGGCGTCGGCATCATTCACGGATTGGGTGCGGAAACCCCTTCGCAGCTCATGCTGTTTCTGCTGGCTGCGCGTCTTGGGGGAACCAGTCGCGGGTTTGTAGGACTCCTGGCCTTTATTGCGGGGCTGCTCGCAATGAATACCCTAATGTGCGCGAGCGCATCGGGGGTATTCGCAGGCAGTCGCCACCGGCCCTGCGTGCAGTGCGCTATTTCTTCGCTCACGGCCGCGTACAGCCTGGTTGTCGGTCTCATTTTCCTGTTCGGGGTGAGCGACAAACTGCCGGCATTAGCGCGATAGCGCAACGTTAGCCCGGCCAATGCATGCCGCTACCGTTGTTGCCGTCTCATCCCGAATGTGGCCTACAATCAGGGGCATGGAACTCCAGCGAAAGCGCGCTCTGCTCCATGAAACCCTGTGTTCGCTTGAGTCGGTGCTGGTTGCGTACTCCGGTGGCACAGACTCTGCGTTTCTGGCATATGCTGCGCACCAGGCGCTGGGTGACCGTATGCTGGCGGTCATTGCGGACTCGGAATCGCTCCCCAGGAAAGAACTGGCTGATGCGCTGGCGTTCACTACGCTGCATGCGATCCCGACTGAGATTCTTCGCACAGCTGAACTACAGCGGCCCGACTACATCCGCAACGATGCCCAACGCTGCTTTCACTGCAAGGACGAACTGTTCACCCGGATGGAAGCACAGCGCGCAGCGCTTGGCTTTCGGTATCTTGCCTACGGCATGAACGTGGATGACGGGGGCGAGTTCCGACCGGGGCAACAGGCAGCGAAGCTGCACCATGCGGTGGCTCCCCTGGTAACTGCGGAGCTGCGCAAGGAAGAGATTCGCAGGCTCGCGCGAGCAGCGGGGCTTGCGCTCGCGGACAAGCCGGCGAGTGCGTGCCTGGCCTCGCGGATCGAGTATGGTCGGCCCGTTACCGCGGAGAATCTGCTGCAGGTCGAAAAGGCAGAAGCAGCTCTCCACGCGATGGGCTTCCCCAGGGTCAGGGTGCGTCACCACGGCGAGTTGGCACGGATCGAGATTGCCCGCGAGGACCTTGAGCGTGCATTGACGTTGACGACATTTGACGCCGTCACCGCAGCCCTGCGCGGGCTTGGTTTCACCTATGTCACGCTCGATCTGCAGGGGTACCGCTCAGGGTCCATGAATGCCGTGCTTCCTGTTGCCGCGCTGCTCGCAGCAAGGTAGGAGCTCTTGTGTTGTTGCAAGCGAGCAGTTCACGCGGGAACGGATCGCCTCAAACCGCATTTATCGTCACTGCACGTAAACCATCGTCGCTCCAGGTGAAGGCTGTTCATGCGCATTGCGTATCTTGATTGCTTTGCCGGCATTGCCGGTGACATGTTCCTCGCAGCACTGCTGGATGCCGGGGTGCCGGCGCAGGTGTTCCACGATGCAGTTGCTGCGCTTGACTTGGGTGCCAGCGTGAAATTCGAGCGCGTCGATCGAAGTGGCATTGCGTGCACCAAGGCCCATGTGTTGGACCACGGCAGGCGTCTTCATGAAGCTGACGAGCATGCAGTTGCTCCCGGGCATGAACACCCGCATGAGCATTCGCATGCAGATGCACATACGCACAAGCATCCGCACGCCCACAAACATGAACATCCGCATGAGCCCGGAAGCCAGAACGAGCATCCGCATGTGCATGGCCGGTCGCTGACCGCTATACGGAGCTTGATTCAGGCCGCTGCTTTGGATGAGAAGGTGAAGAGCCTGGCCATCAACGCGTTTGAGACATTAGGGCACTCCGAGGCAAGAATTCACAACGTCGACGTGGAGCAGATCCACTTCCACGAGGTTGGTGCCACCGACGCGATCGTCGACATCGTCGCAGTCTGTGCAGGGCTCCACCACCTGCAGGTGGACGCCTGGTATTGTTCCCCGGTCAATGTCGGCAGCGGGATGGTGCAGTGCGCGCATGGGACCTTCCCGGTGCCTGCTCCCGCGACCGCCGATCTTTTGCGAAGCATTCCCACATATGCCGCGCACGTGGAAAAGGAACTGGTCACGCCGACCGGGGCCACGTTGTTGCGCGCGCTGCAGGCCACCTTCGGCGCACAACCGGCGATGCGTGTCTCGGGTATCGGCTATGGAGCCGGAACACGCAACCCCAAGGGTTTTCCGAACGTGCTTCGTCTTTTTGTCGGTGAGGCAACAGAAGATGGCAGCGAGATAACACGAGAGCCAGCTAAGGGGAAAGCCGCTGGAACTCTCGAAAGTCTTCACGGAAACGGAGAGTCCCACTCCAAAAGGCCCACAGATCCCCACGCTTCGCCGCATGTGGCAAACCACGGCCACGCGCACACCTCTGCAACGGTCGCCGTGCTTGAAACTGCGCTCGATGATCTTTCGCCGCAGGTGCTCGCCTATGTCGCCGAGCAGGCGCTTGCCCAGGGCGCGCTCGACGTCATGCTCACACCAGTGGTGATGAAGAAGGGGCGCCCCGGTACGTTGCTGACCATCCTTTGCAATCCGGCCGACCGTCACGCCCTTGAACACCTGCTGCTGCGGGAAACAAGCACCCTCGGAGTGCGCATGCGCGAGGATCGACGGTCCTGTCTCGAGCGCAAGCATGTTTCGGTAGAGACGCCGTATGGTCCAGTCCGCATCAAGGTTGGTTCCCTTGGAGAGCGCGAGCTCAACGTAGCGCCTGAGTTTGAAGACTGTCGTGCAGCCGCCCTGCAGCACCGGGTTGCGCTGAAGCAGGTGCAGCAGGCTGCCCTCGCGGCATACCTGCGACCCGAGTAGTCGCGGAGCCGATCGTATGTGGGTAGCCTTTGCTTCGAACGGAACAGCCAGCATGCGCGATCCCGGTTCTTTCGCAAGGCATCTCATTGAGCTGCTAGATAACTCGATATCTCCTTTGGAAAAGGTGAGTATGGAACGCAGGGACTTCTTGAAATCTGTTGCGGCGACCGGAGTGGCCGTTACGCATCTACCCGCGACTGCACAGGCGATTCCCAAGGGCAGTGACCCCTCGAGGCGCGCACACTCCGCGGACATGATCTATCGCCAGCTTGGAACCACCGGCGAACTCGTTTCTGCCATCGGGATGGGCGGGTACCACCTCGGCAAGCAGGACGATCCCGCAGAAAGCATCCGTCTCGTGCACGCGGGGATCGAACGCGGCATCAGTTTCTTCGACAACTGCTGGGACTACAACGACGGCATCTCCGAGGTGCGCGTGGGACAGGCTCTCAGGAACGGCTTCCGCGAGAAGGTCTTCCTGATGACCAAGATCGATGGCCGGACCCGGGAGGAGTACAACAAGCAACTGGAGCAATCGCTCGGACGCCTGCAGACGGACATGATCGACCTTGTGCAGTTTCACGAGGTCATTCGCATGGAGGATCCTGACCGGATCTTTGCCAAGGGCGGTGCGATCGAAGCGGCAGTGGCTGCGCGCGAGGCTGGAAAGATCCGCTACATCGGCTTCACCGGGCACAAGGATCCCGCGGTGCATCTGCGCATGCTTGAGGTGGCGAAGAAGAACAACTTCCACTTCGACACAGTGCAGATGCCGATCAACGTGATGGACGCGCACTTCCGCTCGTTTACCCGCCAGGTGATGCCGGTAGCCATCGAGCAGGGCATTGGCGTGCTCGCCATGAAGACCTTTGGTGACCACTTCATCCTTGATAGCAAGACCGTACAGCCGATCGAAGCGCTGCACTATGGATTGACGCAGCCTGTCTCCGTCCTCATCACCGGCATCGACAGTATGGCGATCCTGGAGCAGGCGGCAGAAGCGGCGCGCACGTTCAAGCCAATGACGCAGGATGCCATGGCAGCGCTGCTTGCACGCACCGAGATGGCGGCTGCCGAGGGCAAGTACGAGCTCTTCAAGACCTCCAGTCACTTTGATGGAACGGCACAGAATCCCAAGTGGCTTGGGCAGGACCTCACGGGCAAGGCGGGGTAGACGCAACCACGGTGTCGCAGTAGGCATTCTTTTCAGCGCTGAGGCTGATCCGCTGTAAGGATGAGCACTTCACGAAATACACTGCGGGATGAGCTCTGCCAAGGTACGCGCGTCGAAGTGCGGAAGGCGCTCTCAAGCGGAAGCGGCTTGTTGTGTGCTTTCAGCCAGCAAGCAATGGCTGAACTACAGCAAGATAAGTTCTCTGCGCATTGTAAGTACAGCGCAGCTACAGCAACATGCAATTCTGTTCCCCCAAGGAGCTTCATGGACAGTCGCCTCCAGGTACCTGCAGTTGACCATCACAGTAGCGGTCCCCATCCTCGCCCCTTAATGCAGCGAGACAGCTGGCAGTCACTGAACGGAGAGTGGGATTTCTATGATGGTCGCGCCGCAGCCATTGCCCTGCCAGCGCATGCTCACTGGGATCGCAAGATACAGGTGCCATTCAGCCCCGAGACCGAGGCAAGCGGCATAGCCGACACCGGTTTCTACAAGGCCGTGTGGTATCGCCGCAGCTGGGAGCAAAAGCCAGTGAGCAGCCACGAACGGGTGCTGTTGCACTTCGAGGCAGTGGATTGGCGAGCGACCGTATGGGTGAACGGACAGGCAGTCTGTACTCACGAGGGGGGATACACTCCCTTTCTGGCGGACATCACGCATGCGTTGTTGGATCAACCCTTGCAGGAAGTAGTGGTATGCGCGGAAGATGACCCCGCAGACTTGGCGAAGCCTCGCGGGAAGCAGGACTGGCGCGAGGAGCCACACTCGATCTGGTACCCGCGCACCACGGGCATATGGCAAACCGTGTGGCTTGAGACGGTAAGCTCTACGCGTATCGGCACATTGCAGTGGTCTTCCAATCTGGAACGCTGGGAGATCTGCCTGGAATCGATGATCTTCGAAGATGGAGCAGCAGAAAAGGCTGACGAGTCGGACGACTCGGGCGCTCCTCTTTGCCCGTTGCGGCTGTCGGTACGCCTCACCCTCGCCGGGGAACTGGTCGCCGAAGATAGCTACGTGGTGGTCGCCGGTGAAGTGCATCGGCGCATCGCTCTTTCCGATCCAGGCATCGATGACTTCCGCAATACACTGCTTTGGTCGCCAGCCTCACCTACACTGCTGGACGCGGAAGTGGAACTGCGCGACGCGCGTGGTCGCTTGTTGGATGCCGTTCATAGCTATGCTTCACTGCGCTCGGTCGCGATCCAGGGAGATCGCTTCATCCTGAACGGGCGACCATTGCTGCTGCGACTTGTGCTGGACCAAGGCTACTGGATAGATACCGGCCTCACTGCTCCGGATGATGAAGCCCTCCGCAGGGATATCGAACTGGTGAAGCAGATGGGATTCAACGGCGTCCGCAAGCACCAGAAAATCGAGAGTGCCCGCTTCCTCTACTGGGCCGATCGCATGGGACTGCTGGTCTGGGAGGAGATGCCCAGCGCTTACCGGTATACGAACAAATCAATCCATCGGCTTACGCGAGAATGGCTCGCGGTCATCGAGCGCGATCGAAGTCATCCTTGCATTGTGGCGTGGGTTCCGTTTAACGAGAGCTGGGGCGTTCCCAATCTGCCAGAGAGCCCGGCTCAGCGGCACTACGTGCAATCGCTTTACCACATGACCAAGGCGCTCGATCCCAGCCGACCTGTTATCGGCAATGATGGATGGGAGAACGTAGCGACTGACATCATCGGGATCCACGACTACGATGACAATCCGGAACGCATCGGCCTTCGCTACGGGATCAACGACGTGGAGTCGAGGCTGCTGCAGCGCGAGCGGCCTGGTGGTCGCATCCTTACCCTGGGTGGCGAAACCTCTGCATGCAAGCAGCCCATTGTGCTGACGGAATTCGGAGGCATCGCCTTCGGTGGAGAGCCGGATGAGAGTTGGGGATACTCACGTTCACGGACGCACCAGCAGCTGCTGGATCGCTACCAGGCCCTGCTGGAATGTGTGCGAAGCCTGCCGGCCCTTGCGGGCTTCTGCTACACGCAACTCACCGATACATACCAGGAGGTCAACGGGCTTCTGTATGCAGACCGCACGCCCAAGCTTCCACTCGAGGCTGTTGCTCAGGCTACCAGTGGGATGAAGCCTGACCACGATCCGGCACTGGACATGCGGTGGCGTGATCACCTTATGCAGCAGGACTACTGAACGAGTGGAGCGCTACGCAACAGCCTCGGCCTCAGCGTCATACTGGAGCCGTCCCGGCATATGCCACCATCCTGGTTGCGATTGGCTGCCGCTGCGTGGCGGCAGTTCTCCGGACGCGCACTGGCGAATGAACTCGGCCAGTGCACTCGGTTGAGGCGAACCGCTACGTATGTCGAAGGCGCCCGCCTCGTAGTGACCATTCGCCCTCGTGACCAGCGCATCCCAGTAGTAGGACCCGAGCAGGGCCCAGAAAGTGATGGCTTCGCACGCGACGCCGGCCTTCCTTACCTGCTGCGCTGCCTGCCATGCTCCCTGCGACCAGCGAATCTGTTCTTCCACCCGGTCGCCGAGATGCACTTCCGTGATCGCAACCGGAACGTTGTAACGGCTGGCCGCTTCCATCAGGATGGCCTCATACCCCTGGATACCTTCGGCGCGTGCCCGCACCGCTTCCACATCGGCAAAGTTGCCTTCGGCCGATCTGCAGTGATCTGGATACATCTCCAACCGGTGGTCCAGGAAGCGGTCACTGGTGACGTAGTAGTTGATGCCTGCGACCTGCGGAGGGCACGGGTGATCGCGGAACCAGAGAATCTCGTGCTCGCTGATGCCATTGACCCGCAGGTAAGAGAACAACGGGTGCAGGGTATCGACCGTACCGCAGAGCAGGTCGAACGGGAGCCACCGCCGCTGGTTCATCAACTCGGCAGTGCTGGCAAGCGGCGCCGTCGACCATATACGGCCCAAATCTTCTGTCTGGATCAATTCCGCGTCCGATCGTACCGCACGGATGGCCTGCATGCTCAGCACGACAGCCTTGGTCTGGCAGATCAGCGCTCGCAGGTAGCCGGATGTAGACTGCAGATGCGGATACCACAAGCCGTATAGGCAAGAGAACCGAGCAGTGGTATTCGGTTCGTTGACCGGCGTGTATGCCGACATCCATGGATAGCGGGCGGCCACTTTTCCGGCGTAGCTGGCAAGCTTCTCCGGAAACTCGGGATCAAGAAAGCTGGTGCCCGGCGGCCCGCTGCCATGATGAAGCAGGCCGGCGATCGGGCGCATGCCGAGTGCGCGTACGCAGTCGAGATACCCGTCCATCTCCTGCAGACTCGCCTCGCTTTCGTATCGATCCCAGAGCACACCGCAACGAAGGGAACGGATACCGAGCTCTGCAAACAATGCGAGGTCCTGCTCGCGCCCGCGATGCCCGGACAACGCCGCTTGATCAAAGTAATGATCGCCGACCCGGTTCAACGTGTACTCTGCACCGCCCCATACTTCCAGGGGCTTGAGGGTCGGTGTACCTGCCAGCGCGCTCGGCACCCCGCTAGGCCGCTCTGCCCGCGCCCGGAGGCGACGGCAGATCGCTCTCCGCGATCGCTGATTCGGTCCCAACCGAGGTCACATTGCGCGACATCGCGAAGGACCCTACCTCGTCAAACCGATCCTGAATCTTGGCAAACAACGCGAGTGCCTGCGCGACGACCTGGTCCATGTTGTAGTACTTGTAGGTCGCCAGCCTTCCGGCGAAGTGCACGTTTGGGAGTGCCTCGGCGAGTGCTTTGTACTGCGCGTACATGTGCGCATTTTGTGGTTGAGGCACTGGATAGTACGGATCCCCTTCGCTGGTCGGGTATTCATACACGATGCTGGTTTTATTGTGTTCCTGGCCGGTGAGGTACTTGAACTCCGTAACCCGGGTGTAGGCATGCTCATTCGGATAGTTCACGACGGCCGCCGGCTGAAAGGTTTTGCAGTCGTGTGTCTGGTGTTCGAAGCGCAATGACCGGTAGGGAAGACGGCCGTAACAATAATCAAAATACTCGTCGATAGGGCCGGTGAAGATGAGGGTTCGGAATGAGATCTCTTCCTGGATGTCGGAGTAGTTAGTGTTGAGCATTACGTGGATGTTTGGGTGATCCAGCATGCGCTCAAACATGCGCGTGTAGCCGTGCAGGGGCATTGACTGATACTGATCTGTGAAGTAACGATCATCCCGATTGCTGCGGATCGGCACACGTGCTGTGACTGAGGCGTCCAACTCGGACGGGTCGAGGCCCCATTGCTTTCTCGTGTAGTTGCGAAAGAACTTGGTGTAAAGTTCCCGGCCCACGCGGCTGACCACGACATCTTCCGAGGTCACGATTGCCCCGCGTGGCTCGGCGACCGACGCAAGAAATGCCTCGACGTCATTGCACGTGAGGTTCATGCCGTAGAGCTGGTTCAGCGTGTCTACGTTGATAGGCATCGGCACAAGCTTTCCGTCGACACTTGCCTGCACGCGGTGCTCGTAGGGCCGCCACGCGGTGAACCTGGAGAGATAGTCGAACACCTTTGCTGCGTTGGTATGGAAGATATGGGGTCCGTACTTGTGAACCAGGAGGCCATCCTCGTTGTAGTAGTCGTAAGCATTGCCAGCGATATGCGGACGCTTCTCAAGGATAAGAACGCGAGCATCCAGCTGTGTAGCAAGCCGCTCAGCGAGAACGCTCCCGGCAAATCCCGCCCCTACTATTGCGAAGTCAAACATCGGCCAGCCTCCTGTTGTAATTTCTTAGTTGTTCTTTGCTGCTATGTTCGAGACTTCATTCCACATCTCGGCGAACGTGCGATCCCATGAAGTGTGGCTTAGGAAATCATCCACGTCTGACAGCCAGCCTTCGCGTGGCCGGTCGAGTGCATGCTGGATCGCGGTGCAGAACTCTTCTGCCGTGCCCGCGATGTGCGATAGCCCCAGTCTTCCGTATGGCTCCACCACATCGCGGATCGGGGTGGAGATGACGGGCTTTCCCGCTGCAAGATACTCGGGCGTTTTGGTGGGGCTGATAAAACGCGTCGAGGCATTCTGCGCGAAGGGCAACATGGCGACGTCCCAGTGTGCCAGATACGTGGGTAACTCTTTGTATGATTTCTGGCCGAGGTAGTGAATGTTGGACGCCTGTGGCAAAGAGTCGTGTCGTATTTTGACAACCGGCCCGATCAGAACGAAATGCCACGCGCTGTTGCAAGCGGCGATGCTTTGCAGCAACTCGCAATCAAGCCTTTCATCGAGCACACCGAAGAACCCGATGCGAGGATGAGGGATCTCCTGTTGATCCACGGCATCCGCAAGGTCGGAGCGGGCCGCTGCAAAATGTGGAACGTCCACACTGCTGGGGAACAGGTGTACGTTGCGATGGCGGTTGCGCTTCTCATCGAACAGGCTCCTGCCACCCGTGAACACCACATCCGCAGCCTTGAAAAGTCGTTCCTCCTGCTCAAGCAGTTGTGGAGGAGCCCCTTGAAACGCGGCGAGCTGGTCCATGCAGTCATACACCCGAACGCGGGCTTGCAGATGGTCGGTGAAAAGCAGCGCCATCGGCGTGTAGTACCAGAGGATGAGGTGCTCTGTTGAGCGGCTGCTCAGCCAGGCATCCAGCAGCGCTCTCTGCGCGTCCATCTGTTGTGCTGCACTGTAGCTCGATGGCAGGAGGGGCGTGATCACCTCCACACCGTCGGCGGGGCATTCGCGGCGCAACGAGGCTTCGCCTTCATCCACCAGGATGGGTTCTTCTACGTAAAAAATGTCGGCGTGAGCAGCTGCTCGACTCAGAAGATGTTGCGGACGTTGATATACGAAGTTCCAGCGTAGATGGGAAAAGCAAAGAATTGTGGGACGAATCTTTGTGCGACCTTCCATACTCTTTCTAAGTCTCTCTGGCTTCTTGACGGTACACAGCCTCGGGTGTTGGATGCAAGGTTTCATGCAACAAGCCACCTTGATCTAACAAAATGAATACGAATTACACAAAGCGGAACTCAGTCGAGCATGTCCCTGCTGAGTTCTGCCTTGGAATAGTGCTGATAAAGATGCTGCGCAAGCCTGAATACGTGATACAGAGAAGCCTCGCCGCGGTGCTTACACGATGCACGTTACTGTACAGCGGAGACTGGCAGCCTGACACGCAATGCCGCCTTGGCGACGCGCTGGTAACAAAAGCCTAGAGCGTTATCTATGCCGTGCGGGTCGATAAGTGGCGCAGCTGTTACGAGTAAGAGCGCCCGTGCACACCTTGCACGTGGTCGGGATTCGAACATGTAACCCATGTCTTCGCGGCACAGCTTCATGGAGCGTTTGGAAGCTGCTGAAGGGGCACTTTCGGCTCACCCACCCGAAGATGACCAGGTTGAGTATCGAATCAACAGCGTTGAAGAGATCGCAAGTCGAGCGGCCTTTAGGCTGTCAGGATTCTCAGGGGGAGCGATCACGCCAGGCAGCGGAGTCTTGCCTTCCTGCGAGAAGTTGACAGTAGGAGTGGAAGCATTCCTGATGCACCATCAGGAAACAATCTCCGTAAAGGAGGGCGTCGCTTTGATGGCGACGCCCTTGATTCTGCTAGGCAACTACAGCTTCGGAATTCGTCCGCTGCGCAATCTTGTTCAGCAACTCGTTGGAGTGCTTCTCTTCTTCCAGGGTCTTCTGGAGGGCTGCCGCATGCTCAGTCAGGCCGAGCGTTGTGGCCCATGCCGTGGCCGCACCATACGATGCGATCTCGTAATGCTCGATCTTCTGGGCGGTTGCAAGCAGGCCAGCGTCACGTACCGGGCCCTCGCTTGATTCCCGCGTAATATTAACGCCCGACCCGATCAGGGCCGTAATGATTGGATCCTTCAGGTCATCCGCATCGCCATTGAGGTCTGCAATCAGGCGCTCAAGCCGTTCTGCCTGCACTTGGGTCTCCTGCTTGTGGGACTGAAACGCCTGCTTCAATTGCTCGTCCTGCGCATGCTTGATCATGCTCTCAAGCCCCGCAACAGTCTGGTTCTCGGTCGATAGCAGATAGCGAAGCTGTCCGGTGTAGAGCGCTCGCAAATTGTCGTAATCGTTCGGTGTAATCAAGCCCATGTGAAACCTCGGGGAAGCGATATTAGTTGCACTGAATAGGACGTGTTGGAAACCGCTGCTGTTGGCTCGACGCAGAGGCGAGCATTGATGGCATGCTGCGTACGTTTCGATGTTGCGCGACAAGGAACAGGATGGGTCAGTGCACAATCCGCAGAAATCCAGAACCGATGCACGATCGCCTTCCTGGGGGTCCTGTGAAAAGCAAAGCGCATCGTCCAAGGTCCGACCTGGCTGCGATCCCGCAACTTTCGCTTCAGAGCACACTGGTTTGCTGTGCCGCATGTGCACCGGCGAGATGTCCCGCGCGGCGGCGGCGTGCGCCGGGAGCCGCTGCATCCTGCAAATGTGCTCGGCAGCAGGAGGCGCAGGACTTTGCGGCATGGGCGAGCCCACCCCTGCTGTACACTCACCGCTGACTGGGTGCTTGCAGCCTTGCAGGCAGTGAGGGATGTTCACGATGTGGAATCGGCTGGGGCGATTCGAGAGCGCTCTGTTTGAGCGACTGCACCGTCCGCGACTCGTAGGCCGGGTAGAGCGAGGTAGCTTCTGGCTGTTGCTTTTGGCAGCCATCCTGTTCGCGGGCAGCCTGTTGCCCGGTGCGTTCGGCGGCTTCTGCTCCGGTCTGGAGCAGCTTTCCCTTGTGCTGCTCGTGATCCTGTTCGCCATCCTTGGCTATCGCTGGCTGGTACATCGACTCCTGTGGACCGTGCGAAACCGGTTGATTGTGACGTGCCTGCTGATGGGCCTCGCCCCGGTGGTGATGTTCGGAACGCTGGCCGCCATAGCCGCCTACTTGTTCTCCGGCCAGTTTGCGACCAGCCTGGCCATCGTCGCGCTTGACCAGAGCCTGGTACGGGTCAGAAACACAGGCGATGCCTTTGCGGTACCGATCACGCATACTCTCAAGCAGAATCCGCAGGCACATGCCATTACCATTCCGCTGTTTGAAGAATCCTCACTTTCCGTCGCCGAGCAGAAGGGCTTCGCCCTGAGCGCCTGGTGCAACGGCCATCCCTTGCTGCTGCGCACCGAGGAGGCGGGCGCTAACCTGCGGCAGCAGAAGCAACAGCAGGCCTGGTTTAATGCACCACTCGGACACAGCGCCCTGCCTGCATGGCTGCATGCAGGGTTCAAAGGCGTGGTCAAGGATGACGATCGGCTTTTTCTCCGCACCGTGACAGAAATGGAGGCGGACGGAAATGACGTCATAGTCGTGGCAAGCCTGCCGGTCGATCAGTCGACGCTGAACGACGTGGCGACCGGCTTGGGAACCGTGAAGGTTTCGCCTAGCTTCAATACGCAGATAGACGAGCCGGAGCCGTCGCGTTCCGCGCAGCGGCCGGCGGCACATGCAAAGTCAGAAATGAGCTTCAACAGCCTGCAGGGCGGCACGCTGGTGCCGGCATCACGCTTTTTTGACACCCGCGTCTTTTTCACCGCTCCCACGCACTTTGTGAACTGGCGCGATGGCGCGCAGGTTCCAGCGCTGATCGGCGTCATCTCGCGGCCCACTCTGCTCTATCAGCGACTCTTCGCCAGCTCTGTGCGGCTCGGCGTGATTGTGCGCGATGCACTGATTGGCATCGCGCTCTTCTTCCTGCTGATGGAGATGCTGGCTTTTCTGATGGCTGTGCGCCTGAGTCGCTCCATCACCAGTTCCATCGCTGGACTCTACGGCGCCACGATGCAGATCGATCGCGGCAATCTTGCGCACCGCATCCACGTGGAACGCCGTGACCAGCTTGCCGCGCTTTCTACCTCGTTCAACACTATGGCCGGCTCTATCGAACACCTGCTTGGCCAACAGCGTGAAAAAGAGCGCATCCAAAGCGAACTTGCGATTGCGCAGGAGGTACAGAACAACCTGTTTCCGCATGCGCCCATCGCGTTGCACGGTTTTGAGGTGCATGGCGTGTGCAAACCCGCACGCAGTGTCAGTGGGGACTACTACGACTTCATCGTGGGCGAAGAAGGTGTGTTGTGCCTTGCACTGGGCGACATCAGCGGCAAGGGAATCTCGGCCGCGCTTCTGATGGCCTCGCTGCATTCGGCGGTGCGTGCGTACCGCTTCGCCGGCGAAACCCTGGACGACACGCTGCAGCCGTGCGAGGACGCGGTCCCCGACCCGCAAGCCGCCTCTGACTCCGCATCTACCTTTGCGTCGCCGGGCAAACTGCTGGCCCTGCTGAACCGGCATCTGTACTCGAGCACCCAGCCGGAGAAGTACGCGACGCTTTTCGTTGCGGTGTATGACAGCAGCACGCGAAGGCTGGTGTACTCGAATGGGGGGCAGCTGCCACCGCTGGTGCTCTGCGCCGATGGTTCGGTGAAACGGCTGGACTGCGGCGGCTCTGTGGTTGGGCTGCTTGACGGCATGAGTTACGAAGAAGCCACCATCACGCTCGACCCAGGAGACCTGCTCGTGGCTTACTCCGATGGAGTCACTGAGCCGGAAAACGAGTTCGGTGAGTTCGGCGAGGATCGCCTGCTGGCCATCATTCGGCAGCACCAGAATCAGCCACTGGGCACGATCTCCAGCCAGACCATGCGGGCGCTGCACAGTTGGATTGGTACGGCAGAGCAGCCAGATGACATCACCCTGGTGCTGGCGCGGCAACTCTGACACACCAGCCTGCCTTGCCATCTCGTCGAATGCGCCCGCGCTCAATGCTTAGACAGCATAGACCCGGATGGCGCATTCTGGAGACATGTCAGGCATGCTTGCACGTTTCCACAGACGCCGCCAAACTGTCGCAACCTCGACCTTGTTGCTGTTCGCTGCGCTCACAGCAGGTGCTTGCGCAGCCAGGCTGCACGCACAAAGTGCAGAGCCCCCGGGGCACGCGACCAGCACCCCTTACTCCGGCGATCTGTCTATCTTTGAGTACAAGGACCGCGACCAGAAGCTACAGATCCAACATGTCTTTGACCTGCTTGGCATGCATCCCGGTACGTCCATTGCCGACATCGGCGCGGGTTCCGGGTGGCTCACGGTACGTGCTGCAGCGCGTGTCGCGCCCGGCGGCACTGTCTTTGCTGAAGACATCAACCCGGTAGCCATTCACGCGATCACCGACAGGGCTTCCCGCGAAAAGCTCCC
Source organism: Acidipila sp. EB88 (assembly GCF_003858395.1). GTDB lineage: Bacteria > Acidobacteriota > Terriglobia > Terriglobales > Acidobacteriaceae > EB88. The sequence continues at coordinate 3,044,884 of NZ_QWEV01000005.1, forward strand.
GAACATCACGGCTGTGCTTGGCGCAGCAGACGACCCGATGCTGCCCCCGAAAAGCGTGGACGTGGTCGTGATGCTCAAGGTCTATCACGAGATCGCGCACACGGAGTTGCTGCTGCAGCATCTCAAGCCTGCGCTGCGGCCCGGCGCGCGCATCGGCATCATTGACCGCAATGGCGACGGCAGCGACCACGGCCTCAACGAGGACATTGTTGTGAAGGAGATGCGCGCAGCCGGTTTTCACCGCGTCGGCCGCTACGATTTCACCAAGGCGGATGGCCAGGATTACTTCCTGATCTTCAAGCAGGACGGGCAGTAGCGGCGCGCTGCTCGCACCGCCCGGCGACGCCGCTCACGCAAGCGTTGCGGGTGCGTCGGCAGAGGCCTCTGCAATCGTGGTGGCCACGCCTGTTTCGGTGGCGCGATCATGGAAGGTTGCCCAGAACAGCGCCAGCACCGTCGCCGAGCAGCCTGCGGCGACCAGCCAGATGCTGCGCCACGCATGCACGCCGCCCGACATTGCATAGTGATCGACTACGGCTCCCGACAGGTACGAGCCGATCAGCATTCCGGCTCCGTAGGTAATCTGCGTCATCAGGCCCTGGGCTGCTGTGCGCACCACGAGCGGCGCCTTGCGGTCGATGTAAATCTGCCCGGTCACAAAGAAAAAGTCATAGCAGATGCCGTGCAGCAGGATGCCGATCCACAACAGGCTCATCCCGCTGCCGTTGTTTCCAAACGCAAACAGCACGTATCGAAGTGCCCACGCTGCCATACCGCTCAGCAGCATGCCCTTGACGCCGAATCGGCGAAAGAACCAGGGGATGAGCAGCATGCAGCCAAGCTCGGAAAACTGCCCGCCTGTCATTTTGCCGGCGGCATTGTGCACGCCTGCTTCATGCAGGAAGAGGTTGGTGAACGCGTAATAAAACTGCAGGGGAATGCAGATCAGCAGGGAGGCCGCGGTGAACACCACGAACGAGCGGTCGCGGAACAATGCGAGCACCTCGGGCGCAAACATCCGGCGCAGGCCCGCTTCGCCGGTGCCGAGTGGCGGGGTGTGGGGCAGCGTCAGGCAGTACACGGCCATGACAATCGAGGCGCCGGCAGCGATGCGCAAAGGAGCCGCCGTCGCTTCCAGCGCCAGCCTGCCTACCAGCAGTCCTGCCACGATCCAGCCAACGGTGCCGAAGACACGGAGCGGGGCGAACTCCACGCCGGGGTCACGCATCTGCCGAAAGGCCAGCGTGTTGGTCAGCGCGAGGGTCGGCATGTAGCAACAGGCATACAGCAGCACCAGGGCATACACCGGCATAAAGCCGTGCGCGGCGGAGGCGAACCACAGGAGCACGGCGCCTAACAAGTGCAACACTGCGAGCAATCTTTCCGTGGCAAACAGGCGGTCTGCCAGGCTGCCGGCAATCAGCGGCGCCACCAGCGCACCGATCGCCGTGGAACCAGCTACCAGCGCGATCTCGGTACCGGAAAAATGAAGCGTGGAGCCCAACCAGGTACCGACCGTGACATACCACGCGCCCCAGATGAAGTACTCCCCAAACAGCATGGCGGCAAGGCGAATCCTGATGTTGGTGGAACGGGCTGGAGGGGAGAAGACGCGTGACCCGGAAGCAGAATGCATGGCACCCCATTCTGCTTGGCTCCGGGCGCTACCGTCAAAGCGTTTTGGCTGTAGGGCCTGCCTGGCTCGTGCCTGAGCCGTTGCGAAGACAGATTGCCGCGGCTGCTGCGACCAGCGCCACGCCCGCTACGGTGAACAAGCCGCTGGTGTAGTTGTGCGAGCGATCGCTGAGATGGCCCACCGTGACCTGGCCCAGGAAAGCCCCAAAGCCTCCAAGGCAGGTGATGATGGCGATGCCTCCGGCTGCGGCGGTGCCTTCGAGCATGCTGGTGAGCCAGGTCCAGAAAGGCCCCTGCAGGCTGAACACCCCGATCGTCGCAAGGGAAAACGCAACCAGGACCTCTGCCAGCGAGTGCGCCCGCGTGGCCATGGCGAACCCGAACGCGGAGCACAGGAGGCACAGCGCCACATGGAAGCGGCGATCGTTGGAGCGATCAGAACTCCAGCCGACGACCACCATGGCAAGTGCGGTGACGAGGTAGGGCAGCACCGCCCAGCGATCCATCGCGGCGCCGCTCAGGTGGCTCACGCCACGCATGCTGTTCAGGAAAAGCGGAAGCCAGAGGTTGATCACATACACGCAGACCTGGTCGCCGAAAAACACGATCGCCAGCAGGTACAGGGCAGGCAGCTTCAAGGCGTCCATGAAGTTGTGGTGCTTGTTCGAGCCGAGCTGCTTGCGATCCTGCTGTACCTCGTTCTCAAGCCATTCCCGCTCCGGTGGCGACAACCACTTGGCTTCGGAAGGATGGTCGTTCAACAGGAACAGGACCGAGATGCCGAACAGCATCGTTGGAATCCCTTCCGCGATGAAGAGCCACTGCCAGCCGCGAAGGCCACCGACCCCGGTCAAGCCAAGCAGGGTGCTCGAGATTGGACCGCCCACCACGCCTGCGATTGCCGTGGCGGTCATGAAGCGGGCAACGGCCTTGGCACGCTGGCGCGAAGGAAACCAGTAGGTGAGATAGAGAATCATCCCCGGAAAGAAGCCTGCCTCGCTGAGGCCGAGCATGAAGCGCAGCGCATAGAACGACGTGGGGGAATGCACCAGCGACATACAGGCCGCAACGATGCCCCACGTGATCATGATGCGCGCCATCCACTTGCGGGGACCGACACGCGCAAGGATCAGGTTGCTGGGGATGTCGAACAAGGCAGATCCCAGAAAAAACACACCCGCGCCTGTGCCATATACCGTGTCGCTGAGGTGCAGATCCGCTTTCATCTGGATCGCGGCGTAGCCGACGTTCACGCGATCCAGGTAAGCCAGGATATAAAGAAGAAACATGTACGGGATCAGCCGCAGGGAAATCTTGCGGTAGAGGGCGCTGCCATTGATCTCTTGGATCGCATGCGGCTGCGAATCGGTGCCAGTGTGCATGTCAACACTGTACCTGCTCAGGTACAGCCGCTCGGGTCCCGCTGTGCGTCGTGTCGTAGCGGTCAGTTCACCAGCTGCCGCGCTCACCAAATACATCAATGACCTTGCTCAGTCGCTCCCAGCCGCGGGTCCAGTTCAGTTGCAGCGCTTTCTCGAGTGCGTCCGCATCCCCGGCGACGAGTGCCTCAATGATCGAATCATGCTCCGCGATGGACAACTGCAGGTCATGCATGATGGAGGATGCATAGAGCCGCCAGTAGCGTTCCGCCTGCGGCTCTACGGACTGGTGCAGCGACAACAGGCGCGGGCCGGCGCCGGCTTCCACAATCAGGCAGTGGAACTCCCGGTCGAGGTCAAAAATGGAGCCTTTGCCGGTGGAGTTCTGCGTTACGCCCGCAAGCTTCTTGTTGACGGCCGTCAGCTTGGAAGCAAGCGCCTGGCGCACTCCTTTCGGCTCGACCGCCACCATGCGGCCCGCCAGCCCTTCCGTGTGGCCAATGATGCTGTAAAGCTCCCCGGCGTCTTCCTTGGTCAGGGGCGCCACCACGATCCGGCACTTGTTCGCGGTGCGGTGCTCGTGTACGTAGCCGTCGCGCTGCAGCCAGTGCAGGGCAGCTCGTACCGGTGTCCGGCTGATGTTGAGGCGTTCCGCCAGGTCGCCTTCCACCACCCAAGTTCCCGGCGAAAGCCGGCCATGCACAATCAGCTCGCGGATCTGGTAGAAAGCGGTGGTCACGCTGGTGCCGTGCTCGGGTTTTGCGGGAATCGGCTGCGCTTGTTGCAAAGTGTTTTTCGCCATAACTCCATTCGACCAGGATGCTGCCTGGTTGCTCGTACCGTGGTTGAGTCTGCTCAATTGTCTCTTGAAAGACTAGAGTAAGGTCTCATGTGAGGGTTCGCACTGCGTGCACCACGCGAACCCGCCTGCGAGTCACCCTGTTATAGCAGAACAGAAGCACAGCGTTTTGTGCTTGGCGCGTGCAGCAAGGTGGCACAGGCAGGCCTACTGCCGCGCCAGATTTCCGCCTGAAGACTGGACGGAGCAAGAGGAGATCGAATGAGAAAACAGGTCACCGGGCACGACGCAACTGCAGAGTCCCCCGGGAATGCCCAGGAGAACTGGCTCCCGCTTGAGACACTCGCCACGGCCGAAGTCAGCTCCGAGGCAGCCGGCTACCCGGTGGAAAATGCCCTGGTGCCTGGCGCCGCAGGGTACTGGCAAGCCGCCAGCACGGGCGCGGCGACCATCACCCTGCGTTTTGACGCGCCGCAGTCCGTGCGGCGCGTCCTCCTGCAGGTCGAGGACGCCGGGCACGAGCGCTCACAGGAATGGGCGATCACGGCGAGCTTCGCGGATGGAACCAGGCGCGAACTGCTTCGGCAGGGGTGGAACTTCAGCCCTGGAGGCTCCACGCAACAGGTGGAAGAGTATACGTTTGACCTGCACCAGGTGTCCGGGCTCACCCTCTGGATCGATCCCGATCGCGGGCGCGACCGGTACCCGGCCGTGCTCTCGGCGTGGCGCGTGAGCGGCGCCTAGAACATCCACGCAGATTTAAGGCAAGAGCGTACACGAGAAAGCCCCGCCGGATGACGGGGCTTTCTCGTGTATCGGGCCTTAGACCGGGTTCAACCAGCCGCCAACGTCGCGCACCAGTTCGTTCGCTGCTTCAGGGCCCCACGAGCCCTTTTTATAGGTGTGCACCTTGGGCAGGTCCTTGAGCAGGGGATCGAGCAACCGCCAGCTCTCCTCCACGTAATCCTCACGCGCAAACCATACCGGGTTGCCGCGCATGGCATCTTCCAGCAGCTCCTCATATGGCAGCAGGTCGCTGGTGCCGCACTGCTGCGAGGCTTTCAGCTCGACCATGCAGCCACGCAGGGCATCGCCGGCTTCCTTGACGGAGCCGCCGATCGCCACCACGGGTTCCGGGCTCAGGCGAAAACGCACGTAGTTTTGCGGGGTCAGCTTGTCGGAGAACACAGCAGGCGTCTGCCGCAGCTTGGCGATGATCTCCGTGGCGGTCTTGTTGAGCGACTTGCCCGTCCGGATAAAGAACGGCACATCGCGCCAGCGCCAGGAGTTGATGTTCAACCGCATCGCTGCGTACGTTTCGATGCCCGAGTTCGGACGCACGCCCGGTTCGTCGAGGTAGCCATCGAATTGACCCAGCACCACATCGTCGGCGGTGATCGGCTTGATGCTCTTAAGGACCTTGACGCGCTCGTCACGCAGAGTTTCCACGTCAGGGCATGGCGGGGGTTCCATGGCAATGTTGCTGACCAGCTGCATCATGTGGTTCTGCACGACGTCGCGGATCGCGCCGACACTGTCGTAGAAGCTGCCACGCCCCTGGATATCGAAGCTCTCCGCCATGGTGATCTGCACGCTCTCGACGTACTGGCGGTTCCAGATGGGCTCAAGAAAGGAGTTGGCGAAGCGGAAGAAGATCAGGTTCTGGACGGGGTTCTTGCCCAGATAGTGGTCGATGCGGAAGATGGCTTCTTCCGGAAACACTTCGTGGATGGCGTGGTTCAAAGCCGCTGCTGTCTCGACGCTGTGCCCAAAGGGCTTTTCCACCACAATCCTGGCGCCATCTGCATTGCCGGACTGCTTCAGCTGCTGCACCACGCGCACGAACAGGGAAGGCGGGATGGCAAGGTAATGCAGCGGGTGCTTGGCGCCCCCGAGCTCATGGCGAACCTGGCTAAAGGTGGCTGGATCGTTGTAGTCGCCATCCACATAGCGCAGGCAGTTCAGCAGCTTTTCCAAACCTTCGGGATCGATGCCGCCATGCTTGGCGATGCTGTCGCGGCAGCGATTTTTCAAGTCGTCCAGCGTCCAGCCGGCCTTGGCAACCCCGACCACTGGCCCTTTCAGCTTGCCACGCTTGGCAAGCCTCTGAAGGGACGGGAAGATCTGCTTATACGCAAGATCACCCGTGGCACCAAAGAAAACCAGTGCATCCGACACAATCTGCTCCATGAAGCTTCCTTTCAGAACAAGGCGAGGACTTTCACCGTCCCCGCGTGCAAAAGCTTTGGGTTATCCCTCTCATGATTCCACCACTCGCAGCGGCGTGCAAATGACGAACACCGGCAGCGGACCAGGGAAGCCACCAAAGGTACTGCTTATTCATCCTGGACCAACATCCCTCTGGAAAAGATCCGCCTCCAAGCTATGAAGCGTGTCAAGTATCTTTCGGCATCTCAAATCGCGTCTGGTTTCGTCGATTCATGCGACGCATTCCGCAAACAGGGATAAACTAGAGGAATAACGCACGCTCATGAATCCTGCTGAGCCGCTGCAGCACACACCTTTGCCGCATTCGCCACAACAAGTTGATATGAGGAGGCTCTTCGCTATGCCATTTGCAATGCCTAAAGTCCTTACGCTCGCTGCCTTGCTGGTTGGAGGGACGCTATCCGCAGGCACGGCTATCGCCGCTGCTCCGGTGGCGGCACCGGGGCTTTCAGCTGAGATGATGCCCTCCCCGCTCGGCACGGCACCTTCTCCACAGCAGCAGTACCACCTGCACATGCATCACCTGCACACGGGTGAGTCGCTGGACGTAACCTACCGCGTTGGCAACCAGTACGTGCCTTCGGCGCTCGCCATGTTGAACCACTTCCTGCGTGACCATCGAACCGGGGAAACTGCCAACTACGACCCGCATGAGTTCGACGTGCTGCATGCGGTCATGGACAAGCTGCACCGCCCCAATGGCGTGATCGACATCGTCTGTGGCTACCGCTCGCCCTGGAGCAACAACTACCTGCGTACGCATACCAAGGGTGTCGCGGAGCACTCGCAGCACATGCTGTCCAAGGCCATCGATATCCGCGTACCCGGTGTGCCGACGCGGACGCTCGATCTGGCTGCCCTTTCGCTGGGCGACGGCGGCGTCGGCTACTATCCGCACTCGCAGTTTGTGCATGTGGATGTGGGCCCGGTACGCAAGTGGACCCTGATGTAAGCAGCTTGCAGCGCGAGATACAAAGAGGCCGGTGCGCATGCACCGGCCTCTTTGTTGGTTCGCGCCTCATACCGAGGCAGCGCTCAGGCGGTGTCGCCCGTCACCTTCTTCGGCTCCGGCGCGGTGGGGAAGGGATCGCCCTTTGCCAGTACATCTTCCATGTCCTTGTCATAGCCGTAGATGTCGTTGAAGAAGTACACCTTACCGTCGTCGCCAACGCGCGCGGTCTCGTAAAAGATCAGCACCGGGATTGGGTGGGACAGGGACACGATCTTGTTGTCCTCCCCGTTCTCCATCGCGTCGTGGATCTTGTCGGGATCCCAGTCCGACTTATCCCGCAGCACCCAGTCCGCAAGCTTTTCCGGTTCCTGCAGGCGCACGCAACCATGCGAAAAGTCCCGCTTGGACTGGTCAAACAGCTGGGTTGCCGGGGTGGAATGCAGGTAGATGTTGAGCTTGTTCGGGAACATGAATTTCACGAGGCCCAGTGAGTTCTTCGGGCCGGGCTTTTCCCGCACCATGTACTCGCCATGCTCAAGGCCGCTCGCGCTCCAGTTCTCGACCAGCTTGCCCGTGCGATCCACCACCTCGAAGTTCTTCGCCTCGAGGTAGCCTTTGTTGGCGTTCACATGGGGAACGATCTCCTTCTTCACGATCGTCGGCGTGACGTTCCAGTACGGGCGCAGCACCACGTACTTCATCTCCTGCACCAGCACAGGCGTCTTGTGGTCGTCCTGGATCGCCTGGCCCACGACGACCTTCATGTGGAACTCTTCCTTGTGATCGTCGCCGTAAGCGCGCAGCACAAACTCCGGAATGTTCACGGCAATGGGCGCGTTCAGGTACTCCGGCGCGAGCCAGCGCAGACGCTCAAGCGTGTCTTGGAGCTGGTGCACCCGGACGGTAAGAGGAACGTTCAGGGCGGCTACCGTCTGGGGTGTGAGTCGGCCATCGGGAGCCAGATTGTTGCGCGACTGGAAGCTCTTCACACCTTCGGAGATGGCCTGGGTGTAGCCGCCGCTGGCACTGTTTGCAGGTGCGGTGCTTCCACCGTCCATGTCACCCAGCATGGCAAGCTGCTTGCTCAGGGCATCCGCGCCGGCGTAAGGGGCGCCGGGGGTCAGTGGCTTCGTTGGCACCGGGAGAGGCGCTGCGTCACCGACCTGCTTGGCCAGGTCCTGGTAGTGGTTCAAAGCCTTGACCGTGTCCCGGTAGCCGTCTGAGTCAGGCTCCACGCCCTTCATGGCGTCATCCATGTCGCCGGCGGCAACCACCTGCTGCACCATGAAGTTCGGCAGATCGTACTTCTTGGTCTGCACGCTCACCCCGAACGAAAAGTGCTGCGGGTTCACGCGGCCAATGTGGAGATCGGATACGTAGCGCATCGCGCTGACTGTCATCGCCGTATCGAAGTCGGCGACCTGCTGGTCGCTTGCCCCTGCCAGCTTTGCGAGGCGATCCTGCCAGAGGGAGGCGTCGTAGTCATCCGGGTTCAATCCCTTGCTCGCGCTCATGGCGAACAGCCTGGTGAGCGCCAGGGCCTGCTTGGTCGGCTTGTGGTCGTCCACCCATGCCGGGTCCCATCCGCGCTGGTCATAGAAGCTCTGGACCAGTGTTTTGTAGTCAGAGAAGTTTGGCCAGTGCAGCGAGGCAAGCTGTGCTGCTGCCACATCCGCATGCAGCGCCTGCTCCATTGCGTCGTTCTTCGCGTGGTCGGTTGCCGGTGCACTTGCGGTGGAGCTGGTGGTGCCGCTTCCGGCGGTGTGCGTGTGGCACCCTGCGAGCGCGAGCAGCACGGCAAGGGAGGCGGCGGAGAGCGCGGTGCTGCGACGGGTAGCCGAGGCTGCGGTTGCGTGTTGCAGGAGGAAGCGAGCGATCAAGGGAGAAGCCCTTTCGAAGGAAACATGATTTCAGGCGGTGACGAGCAGACAATTTCGAGCGGGTGCGAATACAGGCGAGGGCTGGTGCGGCGTATCAACTGCGTAGGATGCGGCCTCTGCCGGCTGGATGCTGGCAACGCGGGTCATTTCGGAGCTTGTGTTTCACTTTGGTCACTTTGCGGTATGGTCGTGCGGAAGGCTGAGACGGCGGCCGGAGCTGGGCTCGCCTTGCAACGTGTGAAGCCGATCTATGGCCCAGAGTGCAGTTTCGCGCAGCGTTTCGTCCTGCTCCTGGGCTGCCAAGAGCTCCAGCTGCGGCAACAACGCGGGGTCGCCGCTGTTGCCCATGGCGATTGCCACGTTGCGGCGAAAGCCGCTGTACCGCGCCCGCTTGACGGGCGAGCCGAAGAAGAGCTTCTCCCACTCAGGTTCGGAGAGCGCTGCCATCGCCGCGAGGGAAGGATTGATCAGCAGTGCGCGTGGCACCAGCTCTGTGTCCTTCACCAGGGTCAGCGGCTGTGCACCCCGGCGTGCCCGGTGGTTCCACGGGCACACGTCCTGGCAGATATCGCAGCCAAAGATCTGGCGCCCCATGCCTGCCCGCAGTGCGGGGTCGATCGAGCCGCGTTTCTCGATCGTCAGATATGCGATGCAGCGGCTGGCGTTCATCTGGTGCGGCGCGACCAGCGCGTCGGTCGGGCAGGCGTCAAGGCAGCGCGTACACGAGCCGCACCGATCCGCCGGCAGCTCGGCACGCTGCTCCGGCGCGAGTTCCGTGCTGAGCAGGATCACTCCCAGGAAGAAGAACGAACCCAGCTCCTGGTTGAGCGTGCAGACGTTCTTGCCCGTCCAGCCCACCCCTGCCATTGCGCTGAAAGCCCGCTCGATCATGGGGCCCGTGTCGACGTAGGCCCACGATTGGAAGCCCTCCGCGCCTGCATCGTCTAGGCTGCCAAGCGATTCCTTCAGGTCTGCTTCGAGTGCTTTGAGCCTGCGCAGCAGGACCTTGTGGTAATCCGAAGGCGCTAGCTGTCCGTCTGCGGCCTGCCGCCCGGACCACGCATAGCGACCGATCCAGCCCGTGCCTGCAGGCGCCGGGTCGGTCGAAAGTGGATGCTCGGGACCACCGCCATAGGGCGCGGCGCAGACCACGATCGATCGCGCCCAGGGCACGGCAACCTCGACCGCGCTGCGAAGGTAGCGGCCCAGGGCGTCCTGTCGCTTCAGGTACTCCATCTCCCCGGCGTGGCCCTGCGCGATCCAGTCGCGGAAGTAGTCCTCCCGGGTCGACGCATCGGCGGAGCCGAGGCGAGGCAGCGGGGCGATGCCGGCGATGGCAAAGCCATGTGCTATCGCGCGTGTCCGCACCTGGTCCTGCACGCTCTCGATCATGCTCGATGACCGTGGGGGCCGCGTCCGTCGTTTGCTGCGCGGCCCATCACTCGGTCTCTGCGGCGAGCGGCTCATCCCGCACCGGCATGGTGGCGAGTGTGTGCAGATCGGCCTGCACGCGGGCCCACTGCTCCGGGTGCTGCTTGGTCGTAATTGGGCTGGCCGGGTCGGCGTAGTATTGCTCCACATCGGCCTTGAGGCCGGCAGGCACAGCAATGGTCGGCTCGGCAGTGATCCGGTGGAGCAGCGAGGCGTAGGTGGAGTCCGTCAGCGGGTAGCCGCCCGGCTTTACCTTCGCGCCAGTGTCCAGGTCACGATTGGGCAGCGTCTGGTGCGGTGCGCCAAAGCGCGAAAGCCCGGCGTTGAGCGCATCCGACGATGCCATCACGCTTCCGACATAGTCCCGCTCCGTGGCGGGACTGGGACCCTTAATTGCGACCAGCTTGAGCGGCCCTACCTTGGGCAGAACGAAAAGCACGCCGGCCAGCGCGTAGGTGCCGATGCCGGCCGTCTTGCGATACTGGCCCCAGTTATTGACGGCAGCGACCTGTGCTGTGGCCGCTGCAAACCTTTGAAACACTGGGTCGCTGGTGTCGGCAGGCATGTGGCTGCGGTGCAGCACCGTGACCGCGTAGGCAATGCGCGGCAGAAAGGAGTGGACGGCGAACCGGTAGCCGCGCACGTTGATACGCCGCGAGTGCGAGCTCGACAATCCCTCGTGGAGCCCGTAGGTTTCGTAAAACGCACTCTCAAGCTGCCGCACTGGCACGTGGAGACCCACATGGCGCAGGTAGTGCAGGGGCGCGAACCGATGGTGCGCAATCTCGTTGATGTCGAAGGCGAACTCGGTCTGCACGTGAGCGTGAGGCGCTTCGGCGTAATTCACGCTGGGCCCGTAACGCCGCGCGAGCCCGGGAAACTCGACCGGCACCGCGAGGTTGGTGGCCTGGGCGTGGCCCACGGTATCGCCGATATAGTGCGATAGAGCCCCGATCGCGAACGCCAGTTCGTTCGCGTTGTGGGCGTCGCGAAACAGGTTCACTACGAAGTCGCCCGAGCGCACGTAGTGCGTCAGGTCGGAGAAGAATGGATCGCCGAAGGGGTAGTAGCCGATGTCCTGGATGACGCAGCCGCCATAGGCGTAGGCGCGTGCGTTCTCGAGTTCGGCAGCCGAGAGGCCCGGGTAGCGGCTGCGCAGCAGCGGCGCTATCGAGCCCTCCCAGGCCAGATCGATCAGCTCTTCGTGGGTCAGTACGGAGTAGGCGCGGGCAGCCGGTGCAGCCCACGCCAGGGTCACGCAGCCGAGGCCCAGCGTAAGCAGCAGGCGAGTGGCAGCGCGCCGTAGAGGGCGGCGCGCTCCCCTCCGCCAACAGAGGCTAGACATTGAACTTGAAGAAAAGAATGTCGCCATCTTTCACGACGTACTCTTTACCTTCCGAACGCAGCAGTCCCTTTTCCTTCACGGCCTGCTCGCTGCCCAGCGTAAACAGGTCTTCGCAGAAGTAGCAGTCCGCCTTGATGAAGCCCTTCTCGAAATCCGAGTGGATGACGCCGGCCGCGCCGGGCGCCTTGGTGCCGCGGCGGATCGTCCAGGCGCGTACTTCCTGCACGCCGGCGGTGAAGTACGTGATCAGGTCGAGTAGCCGGTAAGCGGAGTGAATCAGTCGGTCGAGCCCTGGCTCTTCCAGTCCGAGGTCGGCAAGAAACTCCTTGCGCTCCTCCGGTTCCAGCTGCGCGATCTCGCTCTCAAGCGCGCCGCAGATGCGCACCACCTGGCTGCCTTCTTCCCTGGCCCTCTGCTCCACGGCTTCGGTATAGGCGTTGCCGGTCGCGAGCCCTGCTTCATCGACGTTCGCCACGTACAACTGTGGCTTGGCCGTGATCAGGAAGAGTTCGCGCGCAATCAGCTTTTCGTCCTCGGCCAGGTCGGCCGCGCGGGCCGGCTTGCCGGCATTGAGCACCGCCAGCAGCTTTTGCAGCATGGCGAACTCGGTCTTGATGCGGCTGTCGGTGGTGTTCTTGGCGGAGCGCTCCACCTTGGCGAACCGCTTCTCCACGGTGTCGAGGTCGGCCAGCAGCAGCTCGGTGCTGATGATGTCGATGTCGTGCAGCGGGTTCACGCCGCCTGCCACATGGATCACCTCCGGGTCGTCAAAGCAGCGCACCACGTGGCACACGGCATCGGTGGCGCGAATGTGACCCAGGAACTGGTTGCCCAGCCCTTCCCCCTTGGACGCGCCTTCGACCAGGCCCGCGATGTCGATGAACTCCATCGTGGTCGGCACAAGGCTCTTGGGCTTGATCAGGTCCGAAATCCTGGCGAGTCGTGTATCGGGCACAGTCACGACGCCGGTGTTCGGATCGATGGTGCAAAACGGGTAGTTTGCAGCCTGGGCCTTGGCCGAGGTGAGGGCGTTGAAGATGGTGCTTTTGCCGACGTTCGGCAGACCGACAATTCCACAGTTCAGGGGCATTCTGGCTGGTTCCTTCTCTTCTCTATTGAACCATGCCCCGCGAACGCGGCTACGCCACAGGAGGGCGAAAACGCTTGCGGCCGTAGCGGACAAATGAGCCGTCATCGGCTTAGAATCGCGGCCGACAGGGTTCCGCGGCGTTGTCCGGTCGGAATCCCGCACAAAGGAGCACTCGTATGGCAACTATGACAGCGCTGCGGCCCGGAACCTACGGCTTCCCCGTGACCATCCGCGACCAATACCAGAACTACATCGGCGGCAAGTGGGTCGCACCCTCTTCCGGCGAATACTTTGACAATGTCACCCCGGTGACCGGGCAGCGCCTTTGCTCGATCGCGCGCTCCAACGCGGCGGACGTAAACCTGGCGCTGGATGCGGCGCACGCGGCGAAGAAGGCCTGGGGCAAGACCTCGGTGGCCGAGCGCGGACGCGCACTGGAGCGCATCGCGCAGCGCATGGAGGAAAACCTTGAGCTGCTGGCCACGGTTGAGACCTGGGACAACGGCAAGCCTCTGCGCGAGACCACGCTCGCTGACCTGCCGCTAGCGATCGATCACTTTCGGTACTTCGCGGGCGTGATCCGCGCACAGGAGGGCGGCATCTCCGAGATCGACGAGAACACCGTGGCGTACCACTACCATGAGCCGCTCGGCGTGATCGGCCTCATCATCCCCTGGAATTTCCCCTTGCTGATGGCAGCCTGGAAGCTGGCTCCCGCGCTGGCTGCGGGCAACGCGGTGGTGCTGAAGCCCGCCGAGCAGACGCCGCTTTCAATCCTGGTGCTGATGGAGTTGATCGAGGACATCCTGCCGGCCGGCGTGCTCAACGTGGTGAACGGCTTCGGTCTCGAGGCGGGCAAGCCGCTGGCTTCGAGCCCGCGCATTCAGAAGATCGCGTTTACCGGCGAAACCACAACCGGTCGGCTGATCATGCAGTACGCCTCGCAGAACATCATCCCGGTGACGCTCGAGCTCGGCGGCAAGTCGCCCAATATCTTCTTCTCTGATGTGGCACAGGCCGATGACGCGTTCTTCGACAAATCCCTCGAGGGCTTTGCGATGTTCGCGCTGAACCAGGGCGAGGTGTGCACCTGCCCGTCGCGTGCGCTGGTGCAGGAGAGCGTGTATGACCAGTTCATGGAGCGGGCGATTCAACGCGTCAAGGCCATCCGGCAGGCGAACCCACTCGACAAGACCACAATGATCGGTGCGCAGGCCTCGAGCGAGCAGCTTGAGAAGATCCTGTCGTACATCGACATTGGCAAGCAGGAGGGCGCTGAAGTGCTCACCGGTGGCAAGCGCGCGGCCATGGATGGTGACCTCGCAGGCGGCTACTACGTCGAGCCTACGATCCTGAAAGGCCACAACAAGATGCGCGTGTTCCAGGAGGAGATCTTCGGACCCGTGGTTTCGGTCACGACCTTCCACGATGAAGAAGAAGCGCTCGCGCTTGCCAATGACACCCTCTACGGCCTGGGTGCGGGTGTATGGACACGCGATGGTAACCGCGCCTACCGCATGGGTCGCGGCATCGAGGCGGGACGCGTCTGGACCAACTGTTACCACCTGTATCCGGCGCACGCGGCTTTCGGCGGGTACAAGCAGTCGGGCATTGGGCGCGAGAACCACAAGATGATGCTCGACCACTACCAGCAGACCAAGAACCAGCTGGTGAGCTACAGCCAGAACGCCATGGGATTCTTCTAGACCGTGACTGCTGAAACCAACAACTACCCGGAACAGGTGCTTTGCACCCCGGCAGCCGTCGAACTGATGCGCCGGCTCTCCGCCCGACATGGAGAGCTCATGTTTCACCAGTCTGGCGGCTGCTGCGACGGGAGTTCGCCCATGTGCTACCCGCGCGGAGAGTTCCTGACGGGGGACCAGGACGTGTTGCTCGGCGAGCCGGATGGCACACCTTTCTATATGAGCCGCTCGCAGTTCGAGTACTGGAAGCACACGGAGCTTACGCTCGACGTGGTGCCGGGCCGGGGCGGCATGTTCTCGCTCGAGGGTTCGGAGGGTGTGCGATTCCATATCCGGTCGCGGGTGTTTACGGACGCGGAGATTGCCGCGCTGCGTGCGGCGCACCGTATCTAGCGCGATGCCGGGCGCGTTTGCGAAAGCAGTCGCGGTGCGACAGCTCTGCCCCTATACTGCCGAGCATGCCCCGCCTTTGCTGGTCTCTGCGCCTGCTGCTTGTACTTTTCGCTCTGGTGCGTCTCGGCGCCGTCGCCCTGGCGCAGACCATCCAGGTCAGTTTTCCCGCGACGCAATCTTCCAGTCCGCTCGACGGGCGCCTGTTGCTGCTGCTTTCCAACGATTCATCCGATGAGCCGCGCATGCAGATCAACGACACGCCTGCCTCGCAGATGGTCTTCGGGGTAACGGTAGACGGGTGGCGGCCGGGTGAGCCGATCGTGATTGGAGACAATGCCGCAGGCTACCCGCGTGCCCACCTGCGGGACGTGCCCGCCGGCGACTACACCGTGCAGGCCGTGCTCAATGTCTACGAGACGTTCCACCGCGCGGATGGCAAGACCATCAAGCTCGCGCCGGATCGCGGCGAAGGCCAGCACTGGAACCTCGCACCGGGCAACCTCTATTCGCGGCCACAGAAGATCCATGTCGGCCCCGGCAGCACGCAGCTTTCCGTATCGCTCGACCAGAAAATCGGGCCGATCGCGCCCGAACCGGATACCCGGTACATCCGCCACATTCGCGTGCAGTCGCAGCTACTCACGAAGTTCTGGGGGCGGCCCGTGTTTCTTTCCGCGGTGGTGTTGGTGCCGGAGGGCTTCGACACGCACCCGCAGGCGCACTACCCGCTGATCATCTTTCACGATCATTTTGTGTCCGGATTCAGTGACTTCCGCGAGACACCGCCTGACCCCGGCCTCAAGCCCGACTACTCGGAACGATTCCATCTCGCCGGCTACAACCGGATCGAGCAGCAGGAGGCTTACAAGAACTACCAGGCATGGATCGCGCCCGGCACACCCCGCGTGCTGATTGTGAAGCTGCAGCATGCGAACCCCTTTTATGACGACTCCTACGCCGTAAACTCTGCCAACCTGGGCCCGTATGGCGACGCGATCGAGACCGAGCTTGTGCCGGCCATCGAGCAGCAGTTCCGCGGGCTGGGCCAGGGCTGGTCACGCTTTGTGTATGGCGGCTCGACGGGCGGCTGGGAGTCGCTTGCCGTGCAGATGTTCTATCCCGACCACTACAACGGCGCGTTCGTGGCGTGCCCGGATCCAGTCGACTTTCATGCCTACATGACCATCGACCTGTATGGGCAGGACAACATGTTCTACCGCCAGGGCGCGAACAAGCAGGTGGATCAGCCCGCAATGCGTGACTACCTGGGACATACGCTGATCACCGTCCGCGACAACGTAGCGTATGAGGCTGCGCTTGGCGATCGCGGGCGTTCCGGTGAGCAACTCGATATCTGGCAGGCGGTGTACTCACCGGTCGGCCCGGACGGGTACCCGCAGCCGATCTTCGACAAGGCCACCGGCGCGATCGATCACCAGACAGCCGCGTACTGGCACGACCACTATGACCTCGACGCCATCCTTGCGCGCGACTGGGCCACCCTGGGCCCGAAACTGCAGGGCAAGCTCCACCTGTACGTGGGCTCCGATGACACGTACTTCCTGAACAATGCGGTGTACCTCATGGAAGATTTTCTGAAGGAGACCGGCACGCCGGGACATGGTGTTGCCTATAACGGCGATGTGCGCTACGGCCCTCGTGCCGAGCACTGCTGGAACGGCGACCCCGACAAGCCTAACTGGTACTCACGCCTGCACTACAACCAGATGTACCTGCCGAAGATCGTGGAGCGCATCGAAAAGACGGCGCCTGCCGGGGCGGACCTCACCAGCTGGCGCTACTGACGGTGCCTGGTTCGCCCGGGCAGTGCGTTCAAAGGCTTCAAGCAGGACCGGGAGCGGGTTTGCTGCCCGGCCCTCTGCATGGTAGGCTACCGATCATGGCAGGGTACCTCGTAAACACGAACCGCGGTTGTTGTTGTCGCCGCCCCGTGCCTGCCGCAGCCTCGCGCTGAACCGGTCCTCCACCGGCGCTTGCTTCTCCCCTTTCGGCTTCGCCGACTTTCCGCAGCACCCCGGCGATCAAGAGAGAACCGTATGACCCTAGCAACTCTTCGCACCTGGATGTCGAACAGCGCGGCCTCGCGCTGCGGCTGTTGTTGTTGCGCGCACCGGTAAGGCGCTGTTGCAACCAAGGCTCGTTTGACCTTCCATCCCGTCCCACCTTTCTGCTGGAGAGTCCATGCATTCCGCTCCCGTTACCTTTGCCCCTGCGCTGAGCGTCCGTTCGCGAATGCGCCGATTGGCTGCCCCTTCCACGCTTGCAGTCGCCGCACTGCTGCTTCACCCGGCGATGCACGCGCAGGTAGTGGGCGGCACTATCGGCGGCACGGTCACGGACGCAAGCGGCGCGCTGCTTGCCGGAGCGTCCGTCACGGTGCACAACGAAAACACCGGCACGCAGCGCGTGCTCACCACCAACGGATCGGGCGATTTCTCCGCGCCATCGATCCCGGTTGGCACCTACACGGTAACGGTGCAGCAGCAGGGTTTCGCCCCGATGCAGCAGAACGGCATCGCGCTTGCGGTCGGGCAAGCCCTGCATCTGCCACTCGTGCTGAGTGTGAACCAGGTAAGTGCGCAGGTCACGGTCGCTGCCACCGCGTCCATTCTGAACCTCTCGACCCAGCAGACGGACGGCCTCGTGGATGAGCGCCAGGTCAAGCAGTTGCCGCTGAACGGCCGCAGCTATGACCAACTGCTGACGCTCAACCCGGGCAGCGTCAACTACACGGCGCAGCGTTCCGGCTCGGTCGGTACGTCCAACTCTTCGGTCGGCAACATGTTCTCCGTGTCAGGGCGACGCCCGCAGGACAATCTTTTTCTGCTGAATGGCATCGAGTACACCGGAGCGTCCCTGATCAACCTGACCCCCGGCGGCACCAGCGGGCAGTTGCTCGGCGTCGACGCAGTGCGTGAGTTCAACGTGGTGTATGACACCTATGGCGCCACCTACGGCAAGCGGGAGGGCGGCCAGATCTCAATCGTGACTGAGTCAGGCACAAATACTCTGCACGGTTCGGCATACGAGTTCCTGCGCAACTCTGCGCTGGATGCCAGGAACTACTTCGATCAGGCAAAGATTCCGGAGTTCCAGCGGAACGACTTTGGCGGCTCGCTCGGTGGCCCCCTCAAGCATGACAAGTTCTTTCTGTTCGGCAACTACGAAGGCTACCGGCAGAACCTCGGCATCACCGACGTGACGCTGGTGCCTGACAACAACGCGCGGCAGGGCCTGCTGCCCAATTCTGCCGGGGTGGAAAAGCCGGTAACGTTCGGCAAGAACGTTGCTGCGCTGCTCAACCTCTGGCCGGTGCAGAATGGCCCCGAACTGCTAGGCAGCACGGGGCTGCAGACGGGCATTGCCGAGGCTTTCTCCTCGCCTACGCAGCACATCCGCGAAGAGTTCGGCACCGTTCGCTTCGACGCGAACCTCTCCGCGAACGACCTGTTGTTCGGCGTGTATACCGTGGACGACTCTTCCGCGAATACCCCCACGCAGAACCCGCTTTCGCTCATCGACGAAACACTGCGCGAGCAGGTGGCCAGTGTGCAGGAGCAGCACGTGTTTTCACCGCGCCTGCTCAACACTGTTCGGTTCGGCTACTCGCGCGCCGGCTTTTTCTTTGACGGCTCCGTGCCCGCAGCGGTGCAGGCTGAAACCCCAAGCTTTGTGGACGGCAAGCCGACGGGCGCGATCGTGATCGCCGGCAGCACTGCCTCGAACGGTTCTTCGCAGGTCACCGGCGCGGGAGCCAACGTCGGCTCCAACAACAAAACAGTGCGCAACCTGTTCACCGCCGACGACCACATTTTCTACTCCGTGGGCCGCCACCAGATCGAAGCCGGTGCGTGGATCCAACGGCTGCAGTCCAACGATGCGCTGGCGCAGAACCAGTACGGGCAGGCAAGCTTTGCTTCGCTGGCGACCTTCCTCGCGGGCACGGTCAAGACGTTTACAGTGGTTCCCCAGCCCACCGAGCTGGCATGGCGCGCGCTATTTGGCGCCGGGTACGTGCAGGACACCTGGAAAGCCACGCCGCGCCTTGAACTGACGGCGGGCGTACGTACCGAATCCACCAACGGCTTCAACGAAGCACAGGGGCGCGCCGGCATCTACGGTTTTACCAATGGAGTTATCAACACGAGCCCGACGGTGGGCATGGCCGCGCTCACCACAAATCGCGCAAAGTTCCTGCCGGAGCCGCGTCTCGGGCTTGCGTACAATGCGTTCGGCAATGGCAAGACAGCAGTGCGGGCATCGTTCGGGCTGCACCACTCGCTACTCGACAACCTCGATTACCGGCTGGACCAGTCCGCCCCGTACAACACCACGCTGAGCTACAGCGGTGTGCCGGTGAGCGCGCCGACCGGCGGCGCGGCAGGCCTGCAGTCGCCCTCCAACGTGCAGCCTGACCTTGCGACTCCGACGGTGCTTGCCTGGACGCTGCGCATCGAGCAGCAGTTTGCTCCCTCCACCTCGTTCACGATCGGCTATGTGGGCTCGCACTCGTACCACCAGATCCTCTCTGAAGATCAGAATGAACCGGCCTCCATTACCTGCTCCGCGGGCGTCACCTGCCCGGTCGGCGTTGCCACCGGCACCATTTACTACCCCAGCATCGTCAAGGCCAACCCGGCAGTCGCCAACACCACTTCCTGGGTGTCAGGCGGATCTGCGAACTACAACGCGCTTGAGCTGGACCTGCGCCACAGCTTCCACAAGGGGCTGCAGCTTCGCGCAACCTACACATTCTCCAAGAATCTCGATAACGGCTCGGCATGGAACACGTCGGTCTCGGCGAACACACCTGCCTTCGTCTCGTACCCCAACAACGCGGCTCTCGACTACGGGCCGGCGGCAATGGATGTTCGTCACCTATTCGCTGTAAACGGCAGCTATGACCTGCCCTTCGGCAAGGGTAGACAGTGGCACGGGAAGCCGGGTCGAACCACGGATCGCATCGTTTCCGGCTGGACGCTGGCCACAATCGCCAACCTGCAGACCGGCTTCCCCTTCTCGCCGCAGCTCGGCTACAACCCCACCGGCTCGGGCGATACACGCAACCCGGTCCGCCCCAACCGCAATCCTGCTTTCCATGGCGCGCTCTACAGCACCGGCGGTACGGCAGCGCGGGCAGCGCACTTCTTCAACCCCGATGCATTTCTGGCTCCGGCCTACGGCACCGTGGGCAATCTTGGTCGCGACACGCTGACCAGCCCGGGCTATGCGGATTGGGACCTTTCGCTGCTGAAGAACTTTGCCTTCAGCGAACGGGTGCGGCTGCAGTTCCGCTCCGAGTTCTTCAACCTGTTGAACCACACCAACCTGCAGACACCCAACGAGGTGGTGTTCAGCTCGGGACCCACGCAGGGCCCGGCGGCCAGCCAGACCGCCGCGGTGGTCAACAGCCCCACGGCCGGGGTTGTTACCGCGGCATCGCCCTCCCGGCAGATCCAGTTCGGGCTGAAGCTGCTGTTTTAGCCCTGGCAACGCCTCCGGCCGCCGCTCCATTTATGAATCGACGGTCCACTTTGGGGCGTCTAGAGAAGCTGATGGCAGCGAGGCGGCCACCGCAACAAGCAGCAATCCGGTAGCCTTGGATTGAGTCTCGAAGACGTTTCGGAGTTTTGCTTCATCATGCCAGAACTTGCTACAGAGGTACCTTCTTCGCCGCCTGCACCCTCGTCCGCGCGCCTCAGCCACCTTGCTTTGCTCGAGGCGGAGAGCATCCACATCCTGCGCGAGGTTGCGGCAGAGTTTGAGAAGCCGGTCATGCTTTATTCGATCGGCAAGGATTCGTCTGTCATGCTGCGGCTTGCGCAGAAAGCCTTCTACCCGGGTCCCATCCCATTTCCGCTGCTGCACATCGACACCGGTTATAAGTTCCGGGAGATGATCGAGTTCCGGGATGCGATGGCACGCTCCGTAGGCGCGGAGCTGCTGGTGTGGCGCAACGAAGCCGCGCTTGCCGCCGGGACGAACCCCATCGCGCTTGATACCAAGCGCTGCTGTGGACTGCTCAAGACGCAGGCGCTGCTCGACGGCCTGAACCACTACGGTTTTACCGCGGCCTTTGGAGGCGCGCGGCGCGACGAAGAAAAGTCGCGTGCCAAAGAACGCATCTACTCGTTCCGCGACAAGGCAGGGCAGTGGGACCCGAAGAACCAGCGGCCCGAGCTCTGGAACCTCTACAACGCGCGCATCCATCCGGGCGAATCTATCCGCGTGTTTCCGCTGTCGAACTGGACCGAGATGGATGTATGGCAGTACATCTACGAAGAGGACATCCCGGTCGTCGATCTTTACTTTGCGCGCCCGCGCCCGATGTACCTGCGAGGCGACGCCCTGCTGCCGACCGAGCAGGACTTTGTGGCGTTTCCCGGCGAGGAGCCGGTGCTGGTGAAGTCGCGTCTGCGGTCGCTCGGGTGCAGCCCATGCACCGGCGCGATCCGCTCCGAGGCCGATACCATCCCGAAGATCATTGAAGAGATTCTCGGCTTCCGCTCCTCCGAGCGTGCGAACCGCGTGATCGATCATGACCAGGATGGCTCCATGGAATTGAAGAAGCGGGAGGGCTACTTCTAGAATGTCCGACCGTTCTGAACTGATCACGATCCACTCCGCAGGCAACGACACCGCCACAGCCCCCAATGGCGCGCCGCGTCATGACCCGCAGACGTGGGATCCCTCGGTGGTGGAAGACAGCCCGCTTCTGGGCCATACGCCTGCGCCCGAACACGTGTACCCCGATGCCGCGCCGTCTACGTTCAGCGTCGAGGCGTACCTTGCTGAGGAGCGCGGGAAAGATCTCCTGCGTTTCTCCACGGCGGGCTCGGTGGATGACGGGAAATCCACACTGATCGGTCGCCTGCTCTATGACACGCAGAGTGTTTACGACGACCAGGTCCGCTCGATTGAAGGCAAGGGCACCACGGCCCCCGGCGTGCTCGATCTCGCCCTGTTGACGGATGGACTGCGCGCTGAGCGTGAGCAGGGCATCACCATCGACGTGGCCTACCGTTATTTCGCCACGCCTCACCGCAAGTTCATCATCGCCGACACGCCCGGCCACGAGCAGTACACGCGCAACATGGCGACCGGCGCGAGCACGGCCGACGTGGCCATCGTGCTGGTCGATGCGCGCAAGGGCGTTCTGCGCCAGTCCCGTCGTCATGCGTACATTACGGCTCTACTCGGCGTGCGCAACGTCATCGTCGCAGTGAACAAGATGGACCTCGTGGACTGGAGTGAGGAGGTCTTTCGCGAGATCTGCGAGCAGTTCCGGCTCTTCTTCACGAGCCTCGACATCGGCGAGGAGCTTACCGCCAGGCTGCACTTTATTCCTGTCAGCGCGCTGGCTGGTGACAACGTCGTGTCCGAATCGCAGGCCATGCCCTGGTATGACGGTCCTACCTTGCTCGCGTTGCTGGAGTCGCTGCCGTCTTCGTCGCACAGTGATGCGGACGCACCGTTCCGCTTCGCGGTGCAGCGGATCACCCGCCCGAACCTGGATTTCCGCGGCTTTGCCGGGCAGATCTCGGCCGGTACGGTGCGTCCCGGCGACAAGGTGCGGGCGCTGCCATCCGGCCAGTCAAGCCGCATTGCACGCATCGTTACGTATGGTGGTGACCTTGTAGAGGCAACCGCGCCGCTTTCCGTGACTCTGACGCTTGAAGACGAAATCGATATCAGCCGTGGCGACCTGCTCGTTGCGCCGGAACAGGCACCTCACACCACCACGCACTTCGAGGCGTCGCTCGTGTGGATGGACCAGGCGCCGCTCGACGTGTCGCGACGTTACCTGTTGAAGCAGACCAGCAGAACGGTGCAGGCCTATGTCCGCTCGCTGCTTCGCACCGTCGATCTGGAGAACCCGGACAGTGCTGCAGTCGCCGAGAGTGCGCCCGTGGCACGTTCGCTCGCGATCAACAGCATTGGCATGGTCGCGATCGAAACCCTGCTGCCGATCAGTCTTGATTCCTATGCGGCGAATCGCCACATGGGCAGTTTCATCCTGATCGATGCGCAAAGCAATGCAACCGTCGCAGCCGGCATGGTACGCAGGATTGCGGATGAGCCAGGCGCCGGGAGCCCTGCGGAGTCGACCACGCAGGCGCCTACTGATCTGAGTGGTGCGGAGACAAACGACGGAGCCGTCACACTGGAGGAGCGCAGCCAACGCTGGGGTCACGTGGGCGCCCTCCTCACCATCACTGCGAGTGGAACCTTTGCTACTAAAGCAGTGGCAAACAGCATCGCTAATCTCGTGGAGCGCACACTTTTTGAACGAGGGGCGTTTATCGTTCGCAGCGCGTTGTCGGAGGTGGCCGCTGCCGGGGCGCTTGCTCTCACGGTACGCGAGCAGGCTGTTGGAGACGTGCAGGCAGAAGCGCGCATACAGCTGCACGTGCAGCGCGGCGAGACCGCACTGTCGCAGACACTCGCACCGGATCCTCAACGCGCGCTTGCGCAGGCCCTGGCGCTGCTTACCCAGGCGAACATTCTTGCCCAGGAGGAGCTTTCATGAATACGTCTACCATGAGCGAACACGTCGCCTCCGAGGCAGTGCCGTTGCCGCTTCGTCCTGAGCTGGTTGCGCAGCTGGCGCATGTGCGGGCGCTGCTCGCGCGCGAGTTCAGCAGTGTGCCCGCGATTAGCGACGCCTGTCTCACCTGCAGCTTTCAGGCTGAAGATGTGCTGCTGTTGTATCTCGCGCGTGAGCTGCGCCCTGAGATCCCGGTGCTGTTTCTGGATACGGGCTACCACTTCGCAGAAACGTACGCGTACCGCGACGAGATTGCGGCTGCCTGGAACCTGGATCTGCACAACCTTGTACCGGCAGCAACCACCGCGCAGCAGGAAGCCGAGTACGGCATGCTCCACCAGGATGCGCCTGACCGCTGCTGCGCGCTCCGCAAGGTGCAGCCACTGTTCGCAGCCGTGGCGAACTACAAGATGTGGCTCACCGGGCTGCGACGCGAGCAGGCGCGCAGCCGCACGGCTCTTGAAGAAGCAGCCGACTTCACGCTGCCGAGTGGCGTCACCGTGCGCAAGCTCAGTCCGTTCGCTGACTGGACGACGCGCGACGTGTGGCAGGCGTGTCAGCACTACGGCATCCCGCTGCTGTCGCTGTACGACAAGGGTTACACCTCGATCGGGTGCGAGCCATGTACCACCCTGCCGACCGATCCCAATGATCCCAGGTCTGGGCGGTGGGCAGGCAAAAAGGTCGAGTGCGGCATTCACATCCAGGCCGCGCCCCGGTAAACAGCGCCGCTGAAAAGAACGTCCGAGAGAAGAGACAAACGCACCAATGGAATACCTGATCGGCTTCATCATCGCCATGTTCATCGCCCTCACGGGCGTTGGAGCAGGCACCATCACCACACCTTTGCTGATCCTCTTCCTCGGCGTGCCCACCTCGATGGCAGTCTCAACGGGCCTGGTGTTTTCCGCCGCCGTCAAGCTGGTTCTTGTGCCGTCCCAGATTGCGCGGCGGCAGGTGAACTGGCGCGTGCTGGGCTTCATGGTTCTGGGCGGCCTGCCGGGTGTGCTTCTCGGATCGCTCGTGCTTTCGCATCTTGCCACTGCTGGTTCTACCAAGATCATGAACGGCCTGCTCGGCGCCATTCTTGTGCTGACCGCGATGTACCAGATCGCGTTCTCATTCCGCACTGTCTCCACGGTGCAGGATCCACCCGATCGTGTTCGATGGCTCGCCCTGCTTATGTTTCCGGTCGGGGCCGAGGTCGGGTTTTCTTCCGCAGGTGCGGGTGCTCTTGGAAGCGCGGCGTTGCTGTCACTGACGAGCCTTGCGCCCTCGGTGGTTGTCGGTACGGATATCCTCTTTGGATTTCTGCTGTCGCTCTTCGGCAGCGGAGCGCATCTTCTGCAAGGCGGCGGCGTTCGCCAGGCGTTGCTGCGCCACCTGATTATCGGTGGGCTGGGTGGTGTGGTTGTGGGGACGATCTCGGCGCGCTATATTCCGAGGCGGCCCCTGCGATTTGCGCTCTGGGTCTGGCTGTTTATCATCGGCGCGCAGTTTCTTTATCGCAATGCGTTTGTGTCGATGCACTGGTAATTTGCAGTCGCGATTGCATGCACGAAAAAGCGCGAGCTCCGAGAGCCCGCGCTTTTTGTTGGGCGTATAACCCCTGACGTTTACTGCCAGCCGCCGCCGAGCGTGGTGTACAGCTGCACCAGCGTAAGCGCTTCGCCCTGCTGCGCACTTACCAGGTTGAGCTGCGCGGCGAAGAGCGAGGAGTCGGTGGTGAGCACTTCCAGGTAGCCGGTCGCGCCACCCTGGTAGCGAAGGCGCGCCAGGCGCGTTGCATCCTTTGCCGCCGCGACAAGCTTTTCCTGCTCTTCGCGATACGCGCGCTGCTTGTTGTAAGCAACCAGTGCGTTGGACACATCGCGGAACGCCCCAGCGATTGTCTGCTGGTACGTCAGCAGCATGGCCCGCTCGGTCGCCTGGGCCTGGCGCAGTTGGCCTGTCAGCTTGCCGCCTTCAAAGATGGGCTGCGCAAGCTGGCCGATCCCGTAGATCGTCTTGCCTGCCGGGTCGAACAGATTTGACCACTCATTGCCGCCGAGCCCGGCCGAGGCCGTCAACGTGAGCTGCGGAAAGAACTGGGCTCGTGCTACGCCAATCTGCGCATTGGCCGCAACCAGCGTCTGCTCTGCCTGCTCGATATCCGGCCGGCGCTCAAGCAGTTGCGAGGGAAGACCGACCGGCAAATTCTCCGGTGGAGGTGCGATCGGATCGCCTGCCCGCGGGACAGGTACGCCGGGGTTTTGCCCCAGCAGCAGGTTGATGGCATTCTCTTCCTGCTGCACGCCTTGTTCCAGTTGCGGAATCTGCGAGGTCGCCGTGTACAAAAGCTGCTCGGCCTGGCGGACGTCTGACAGTGGAGACGACCCTCCACGCTCAAGCGTCTCCGTCAACTGCACAGAGTCCTGCCGTACTTTCAGCGTTTGCTTCGCGACCACCAGTTGCTGGTCATAGGCGCGTAGCTGCAAATAGTCCGTGACGACCTGCTGCACAAGACTCAGGCGCACAGCCCGCTGCGCCCAGACCTGCGCAAGCAGCGTAGCGCGCGCGGCCTCGGTCTGCCGTCGGTAAAGGCCCCAGAAGTCAGGAGTCCAGCTTGCCGACAGGTCAAAGCTGCCGAAAGAGAGCGGGCTGTCGATGTTGACACCCGAAGTGGAAGGGATGCTGGCCCCAACGCCACTGCCGCCGCCCGTCAACTGCGGGAACTGCTGGGAACGGGTGATTTGCACCTGTGCCCGCTGCTCCGCCACGCGTTCTGCCGCGATGCGGATGTCGTAGTTGTTCGACAGCGCTCTTGCGATGAGTTGCTTCAGGTCGGGGTCGTGGAAGACCTGCGACCACTGCTGGTCGCCGATCGACGCGCTGCTGTCTGTTGCGACCGCCGCATTGTCCGCACCATGAAATGCCGGTGGCGTGGGATACGTGGGTCGCTTGTAGTTGGGGCCGACGTTGCAGCCGGTGACGGCAATCAGCGCGAGACTGCCGATCACTGCTGGGAGTCGCCGGAGCAGGGAACGCTTTACGTTCTTTGCTCCGATCTGCGTTGCGTACATCCTGTTCGTCTGGGGAGAGCCACTCATGCGTGGCCTCCATCTGCGCCGGCGTGCGCAACCGCGGTATCTGCTTTATGCGGCACGCCATTATGCTTCGAATCCATCGTCGTGCCTTTGCCGCCCTTGCTGAAGCGGTGGGACAGGAACTCCACCACTGCAAAGGTAGAGGGAATAAAGATGAGGCCAAGTACAGTGGAAAGCGACATGCCGCCCACAACGACCGTGCCGAGAATACGGCGAGATGCCCCACCGGCTCCCGTCGCAGTCCACAGGGGCAGGCAGCCGAACACAAAGGCAAGCGCGGTCATGACGATTGGCCGGAAGCGCAGTCGAGCTGCGCCGAGCGCGGCCTCCGCAATGGTCTGGCCGTTGTCATAGTTCACCTTGGCAAACTCTACGATCAGAATGGCATTCTTTGCGGAAAGCCCGATCAGCATGACGAGCCCGATCGTTGCGAAGATGTCGTTCTCGAGCAGCCTGGCATGCAGCGCCAGGTACCCGCCCAGGATGGCGACAGGGGTGCTGAGCAGGACGCTGAAGGGAAGTGTCCAGCTTTCGTAAAGTGCCGCCAGGATCAGGAAGACAAACATCAGGGAGAGTCCGAAGACCGCCCACGACGGAATCCCTTCTGCCGCCTGTTGCTCCTGGTACGACATGCCGGAGTAGTCAAAGCCCGCAGTCTTGGGCATGGTCTGGCGGAAGGTTTCCTCCAGCGCAGCCCGCACCTGTCCGGAGCTGTAACCGGGCGCGCCGGTGATATTCAGCTGCGCCGCGTTGTACTCGTTGAATCGGTAGATGAATTCAGGCCCGGTGATCCTCTTGACCGAGACCAGGGAAGAGAGCGGTACCTGGCTGCCGTTGGCGCTGCGCACGTAGAACTGGTTGATGTTGGCGATGTCGGTGCGCGATGTGCCTTCTGCTTCCACGTAGGTCTGCCATTGGCGGCCGAAGCGGTTGAAGTAGTTCACAAGGTAGCCGCCCATGAACGTCGACATCGTCGAGTAGACATCCGAGAGTTGCACCTGTTGTTGCAGGGCTTTCTCCCGATCGACGTTGGCGTAGAGCTGCGGTACGGCAGGCTCGTACGACGGCACGGCAGCGCCGATCTCGGGCCGCTTGGAAGCGGCGGCAAGAAACCCAAACACGTTCTTGGTCAGCAGATCGGGATCATCCGAGCCGGACCGATCTTCAAGGATCATGGTCACGCCGCCGGAGGTACCGATGCCCGGGATGGAAGGTGGTGGGAAAGCAAACGCAATGCCGTCCGGATCCGAACCAAGCTGCTTTTGCAGCTTGCCCTGGATATAGGCGATCTGTTGATCCTTGGTCTTGCGCGTGTCCCACGGCTTCAGCGAAACAAAGAAGAAGCCGGCATTGGTGCTTTGCACCTGCGTCAACAAGGAGAAGTTGTTGACCGCGATCACGCCCTCGATGCCGGGAGTCTTCAGCAGGGCATCGGTAATCTTCTGTTCTGCCGCATCGGTGCGTTGTGCCGAGGCACCGTCCGGAAGCTGCAGCGCCAGGAACATGTAGCCCTGGTCCTCGGTCGGGATGAAGCCACTGGGCAGGCTGCTTCCAAGGAAGATCGCGATCACGGCGATGACCACAATGCCCAGCATCGCGAATGCTGACTTGTGGATCAGCACGCTCGAGGTGTTGACGAAGCCATTCGTGGTGCGGCGGAATATCTTGTTGAACCCGGCGAAGAACCGCCCCAGCAGACCAGGACGCGCATTCTTGTCCACCGGCTTGAGCAGCAGGGAAGCCAGGGCGGGGGACAGGGTAAGAGCATTGAACGCGGAGATCAGCACCGAGATGGCGATGGTGACCGCGAACTGTTGATAGAGCCGGCCGGTGATGCCGGGGATGAATGCTGTAGGGATGAAGACCGCGGCCAGGATCAGCGCGATCGCTACCACGGGTCCACCCACCTCCTCCATGGCGCGCTCTGTGGCAGCGCGTGGCTCCATGCCCTCTTCGATGTGGTGTTCCACGGCTTCGACCACGATGATGGCATCGTCGACGACAAGGCCGATGGCCAGCACCAGCCCGAAGAGCGAGAGCGTGTTGATCGAGAAGCCGAGTGCCGGGAAGATGATGAATGTGCCGATAAGCGAAACCGGTACCGCCACCAGTGGGATCAGCGTGGCGCGCCAGCCCTGCAGGAAGATAAAGACCACAAGCACAACCAGTGCCAGCGCCTCGAGCAGCGTGAACAGGATCTCGTGGATGCCAGCGGTAACAGCCTTGGTCGTATCCAGCGGAACTTCATAGCTGATACCGGACGGGAAGTTGGTTGCTAGCTCCTTCATGCGCGCCCGAACTGCCAGTGCGGTCTGCACGGCGTTCGAACCCGGAAGCTGGTAGATCGCCATCACACCCGAAGGCGCCTGGTTGTAACGTGCCGAGATGCCGTATGCTGCGTCACCCAGCTCCACCCTCGCTACGTCGCTCAGGTGCAGGATCGAGCCATCCGCATTGGCCCGCAGGATGATCTTGCCGAAATCTTCCGGCGTCACGAGGCGGCCCTGCGTACGTACGGTGTAGGTAAACTGCTGCCCCTTGGGAATGGGCTCCGCGCCGATCTGCCCGGCAGGATTCACGTTGTTCTGTGTCTGCATCGCGGCGATTACTTCCGGCGCCGTCACGCCCAGCTTCGCCAGCTTGTCCGGATCGACCCAGACACGCAGCGCATACTGGCCTCCGAAGATCTGCACGCGCGACACACCCTTGACGCGTGACAGTTGATCCTGGAGATTGATGATGCCGTAGTTGGTGAGGAAGTCCTGGTTGAGCTTGCCGCCCGGCGACGTCAACGCCACAAGCATCAGCGGTGAGGTCAGCGCTTTCTGTACCGTGAGGCCGGCGGTGCTTACCTGTGCAGGCAGCTGTGACTGCGCCTGATCGACGCGTAACTGCGTCAGCACCTGGTCGATGTTGGGGTTGGACTTGGTGTCGAAGTCCACAAAGATCTGCACCACGCCATTGTTGGCGCTTACAGAGCTCATGTAGATCATGTTGTCGACACCGCTGATCTGCTGCTCGATCGGCGTGGAGACAGACTGCGTTACTGTCTTTGCGTCAGCACCGGCATAGGTCGCCGTCACCAGGATCTCTGGTGGAACGATGTCGGGGTACTGGGCCGTCGGCAGAGTGAACAGCGAGATCACGCCCAGAATGACTGTGGCGATCGCCACCACAATCGCAACGATAGGGCGGCGTATAAAAAACTTTGACATTAAAGACCGCCCACAGAGCTATTCGTTCCCATTGTCGGAGCAGTGGCAGGCCCCGCATGCGGGGACACAGGCGAGCCTTCACGAAGCTTCTGCACATTGTCCGTGATGACCTTGTCGCCGGCCTTCAGCCCGTTTTCTACCAGCCAGTACGCACCGATCTGCGGGCCCAGCTTGAGGTTGGACAGATGTGCCTTGCCGTCCGCGCCGGCCACAAACACCTGCTGCGTTCCCTGCAGTTCCTGGATGGCTACCTGCGGCACGAGCAGGGCATTGTGGTGGATCTCCGTGTCTGCCTTGATCCTGCCGAATTGACCGGGACGCAGCACATTGCCAGGGTTCGGGAAGACGGCCGCGATGCGGATCGCGCCGGTCTGCGCGTTCATCTGCCGGTCAACGAACTGGATATGTCCCTTACGGGGATAGGCATCGCCATTCGCCAGCGTGAGCGTCAGCGGCACGGTGCCCGCCTTTTTCAACAGGTCGCCTCCGCCTTCGCGAACGCGCTGTGTCAGCGCGAGATACTCTGAGTCGCCAATGGAGAAGTACACCTTGATGGGGTCGAGCTGTGACACCGAGGTGAGTACTGACTGGCCGTTGACGAGGTTGCCGACCTGCACCGTGGCCTGGCCGGCCACACCGCTGATCAGCGAACGCACACTGGTAAAGCCGAGGTTCAGCTTGGCATTGGCCACTGCGGCATCCGCGGCTGCAACCGAGGCTTGGGCAGACTCCACCGTCGCGGCATACTGCGCTCTTTGCTGGGTGTCGTTGTCCAGCTGGCTTTGCGCGATGGCTCTCGCCTGTGCGAGCGGCGTGTCGCGTTTCACATTGATGTCGGCGAGGCCCAACTGCGCCTGTGCCTGCACGACTTGGCCCTTGGCCTGGGCCAGGCTTCCCTCTGCTTGCGCCAGGGCAGCTTCAAACGGGCGCCGGTCGATCTCGAACAGGACCTGGCCCTTTTGTACCTCGGTGCCTTCGCGGTAGTCCTGCTTCAGCAGGTAGCCGCTTGCCTGCGGCTGGATCTGGGCGTTGACGTAGCCATCGAGCGTTCCAACCCATTCGCCCGAAACTGGCACGTCAGTCGCCTTGACTTCGTAGACACTCACGGGCATCGCGGGCATGGAACCCGTGGGCGCGACGGCCTTGCCGCCACAGCCCGCCATCACCGCACTCGTTGCGAGCAGCATCCCGGCAGTGGACGCGAGTCGTATGCCTCTCGTCTTCGCTGTTTGGCCCTGCTCCATCTGCTTCATACCTTTTCTCCGCAAATCTGCCAACCCTTTACGCACCAGGCGCCTCCTAATTCGAGGCGAGACCGGCGCAAATATGTACGACTTGAGACGCGCTCTCGGCAGCACCCGATTCAAAATGTAGGCGATAAAACCGGCCGCGGGGCCGTCGCGTCGCTCCTACGCGTGCCTCTCCGCTGCGCGCGGCCGTGCAGCACAGGGCGTCCCATCCGTCAAGCATGGGAAAGATACAGGAACCGCATCAGCAAGAGCGCTGCCAGCGCATACAGCAGTGAGTGGTCGCGGCGCGCTCTACCGGTCACGAGCTCGAGCACTGCAAAAGCAAGCAGGCCCAGGCTCACACCGGTTGCGATCGAGTAGGTCAGTGGGATCGCGAGCAACGTGAGAAATGCAGGAAGCGCGACCCGGGGTTCGGTCCAATCGACGCGCACCACGCTTGCCATCATCAACACACCTACCATGACCAGCGCCGGCGCGGTAGCAAAGCCAGGGAGTGGGCCGGTGAGCGGCGCCACCGCTAGCGACACCAGGAACAGGAGCCCTGTCGTCACTGCCGCGACACCAGTCCTGCCGCCCGCCGCGACCCCCGCGCCCGACTCCACGTAACTCGTCACCGTGCTGGTGCCAATCAATGCGCCCGCGACTGTACTTACTGCATCCACCAGGAAGATTCTGCGCAGGTGTTGGATCGTGCCATCCGCTTGCACCAGCCCCGCTGGTTCTGCCACTGCGAGCAACGTGCCGATGTTGTCAAAGAGGTCGACGAACAGGAACACGAAGAGAATCTCGAAGCCACCCAGGTGCAGTGCGCCGCGGATGTTCAGCTGCAGGGCAGTTTGGCCCAGGGCTCCCGTGTGCAATTCCCGGGGGTGCCACGCAACCTGGTGGAGCAGCACTCCAATGAGCAGTGTGCCTAACACCCCCGCCAGGATTGCCGCGCGTACCCGGAACACCTGCAGCGTTGTGATCAGCAAAATGCCGAAAAGTGCCAGCGCGGCAGAAGGCGCACGCAGATTGCCGAGAGCAACAGTGGTCGCCTTGTTCGACACGATAATGCCCGCATTGCGCAGGCCCACAAACGCTATGAACAACCCGATACCCGCGGAGACGGCGGCATGCAGCTCGCGTGGGATCGCAGCGACCAGCAACTGACGGATGCCTGCCAGTGTCAGTCCGAGAAAGACCACGCCTGACAGGAACACGGCGCCCAGCGCAACCTGCCAGGGCACACCCATCCCCTTTACCACCGAGTAGGTGAAGTACGCGTTGAGCCCCATGCCGGGAGCAAGTGCCAGCGGAAGGTTTGCCACGAGGCCCATGAGGATTGATCCGAGTGCGGCGCACACGCAGGTAGCGATTGTGACGGCATCGATCGGCATGCCGGTTTCTGCAAGCAGCGCCGGGTTTACAAAGATGATGTAGGCCATTGCCGCGAATGTCGTGCATCCGGCAACGATCTCGGTGCGCCAGTCTGTGTCGCGTTCCATGAAAGCAAAGCGCCGTTCGAGCCGCTGCAACCAGGTGCGCGTGCCAGGATGCGATGAGCCTTCGTCGCGATTCTTCAAAAGAGCAGATGCAGCGACATCTGGATTTGCCGCGGGCTGCTGATGGTTCGGGTCACGTAGCCAAGCCCTGCTGGGCAGTTGAAGAAGGTGCCGGTCGTAGGATTCTGGCTTGCCTGGCAGGTAGCCGCGCTGGGCGCGGAGGGCGTACCGAGTACCGGGAAGTCGTTGTACCCCTCGTTCTGCGCCACGTTGTCGTTCGGGATATCAAACGAACTCGTATTTGTAACGTTGAAGACGTCAAATGTGTAGCGCGCCGAAACGCCTTCGGACACCCGGATGCTCTTCACCAGCGACATGTCCGCCCGCTTCTGCGCGGCCTGTCGGAAGATATTGCGCTGCCCGTTGGTGAAGTTGGTTTCAAACGTATCCCCGGTGGGCACCGCGCCGCCCAGGTCGCCCGGGTTCAGCAGAGGGATGGTGAAGCACGAAGCATTCAGCGCCGGTGCGCCAAATGC
Source organism: Acidipila sp. EB88 (assembly GCF_003858395.1). Lineage (GTDB taxonomy): Bacteria > Acidobacteriota > Terriglobia > Terriglobales > Acidobacteriaceae > EB88. The sequence continues at coordinate 3,077,863 of NZ_QWEV01000005.1, forward strand.
ACCGGAGTGGCCTGTGAGCGCATTGTGCCGGTTGCATCCGGGCGCCAGCGGCACGATCGGGTTGGTGATCCCATCCGATGTTCCGTAGTAGATGCTTCCCACTGCGCCCGAATAGTCGATCACGCTGTAGGGCTGGCCGCTCTGCAGCACCGTGATCCCCTGTAACGCCCATCCGTCCACGAGTCGCCCGAACGCTGTATGCTCGGCAGCCAGCGAGGGCACCTGGAACAGGTAGTTGAAGGTGAGGTTATGCGTGCGGTCGAAGTCGGACGAGCCGTAGCCCCCGCGCAGGTCCAGCGGATTGTTGCCGTTGTAGAACAGCCCAAGCCCACTCTGCTCGTCAAGCGCGTGCGAGTAGGTATAGGAGACACCGGCCTGCACGTGGTGAGACAGGCGCTTCTCAAGGTGCGCCGTGAGCGCGTTGTAGGCGGACACACCCTCGGCTAGGTAGGTTTCCGACTCGGCCGAGTAGCCTACGTATGGCACGCGCAGATCGATGTTGCCGCCTTCATAGGTCGACTCGTAGGGTCGTCCGTTCGGCAGAGCAGCAGGCGCACAGTTCGAGTAGCTGCCATTGCATGCATCCGGAGCCTGCACCGCGTAGCCGTAGGTGTAGGTCTCTCCATGGATCGGATGCGATGGGCTGGCAATCCCGGCCTGGTTTGAAGGCACAGGTACCACCTCGTGCCGGCCGACGTTGCCCACGTAGCCGATCTCGATGGCAAGGTCATTGCGTGGCTGCCACTGTACATCCAGCGTGTAGTTGATGGTGTAAGGAAGCTTGTTCGCGCGGTTGTACGTCGCGAACGAGAACAGCGGTGTTCCTTCAAGGATGGCCGCCGCGTTCGGCAGATATTTTGTGATGTCAGCAGGATTACCGCTCGGTGTGTTGCCGGCGACGGTCCCGGTGCCCCACGGGTTAGACAGGGAGATGGTGCCCTCGCATCCGCCCACCACGGCTGGCGAGTTGGGGCACTGCACCGCGTTCACAAACGGCGGCGTCTGCGCTACACCAAAGGGTCCACCGGTTACCTCGCCTGCGGCATAGCCGGGCGACAGGTAGCTGAACAGTTCTCCGCGATCGTAGTAAAAGCCAGTGCCGGCCCGCACTACCATGCGGTTCTGAAAACGCGCAGGGGACCAGGCAGCCCCGAAGCGCGGTCCAAAGCCCCACTGCCTGCCGGTCAGCGTCGTCTTGCTCACGCCCGCAGAGGGAAACAGCTTGTTGTTGCCGGCGACAATGAAGCCATTGCTGGTGATCTGCCCGCTTGTTTCACTGTAGCTGTACTGCGACGGGTCGAAGTTAAAGAGATTTCCGTTTTTCTCGGTGAGACCCCCATCCCAGTCGTAGCGCAGCCCTGCGGTCAGGCTCAGGTTGGGTCGTGCCTGGAACTTGTCCTGTACGTACGAGCCCACCTGATTGGCACGATAGTAGCGGTTCGCGTTGCCTATCAGAAAAGATGTCGTTGTAAAGTCGTCGTTCTGGTAGGCGATGTTGCCCTGCAGAAAATTCGAGAAGTCTGTGGTCGCGATGGATCCCTTGTTGGTGCGCTCATCGCGTATGTTCAGTTGCGTATAGCTGTAGCTGGTGCCGGCCGTAATGGTGTGCCGACCCAGCGTCAGGATCGCGTTGCCCGATGGCATCCACCGGTTTTGAAACAGGCCTGTGAACGGGGACTGTGTAAAAGCGCCGGGGCCGATGTTCATGGACGCGTTGTATACGCCGCCTGGATTGTTCGGCGAACTGTTGCCAAGGTCGTCGACGATGGAGATTCCGGGAAAATAAGTCGAGCCGAACGTGTTGATGCCGGCGTCCTGTGGCGTAAGCGGCTGATCGTTGACGCCGTACGCCTTTTCGCGCAGGAAGCCGAACACGCCGTTTACGCTGAGATTGGGGCGCACCAGCACATTGTCGTTGATGGAGAACACCTGGCTGCCGGTGTCGAGATGCTGCGTAAAGCCCGACACATTGGAGTAGGCATACGGCGCTACGGTCGGGTCGTGCTGGTAATAGTATTTGGCCGACACCGTGTTGCGGGCATTGGCGTTCCAATCGAGATTGGCCACGGCCTGGTCCGACGTGAAGTAAGAAGTGCCAGGGATCGAGACGTCGTCCGGCGTGTTGTACGTGGGCGTGGTACCGCCCCAGGATGGAACAAGATATTGACCGCTCGCGGTCTTGGCCTGCATCAGGTACAAGGCAACAGGGCTGATCTGCGCGGCTGTGATAGGCGCCGGCGTCGTGCCAGCGCCCCCGGCATAGTTGAAGTTGAAGTTTTCGTTCGCGACATCGGCGAGTCCCTGCGCGCTTCGATCGTCGGTGAGACCCACGGGCACGGTGAAGCGCGAGATGCCGATTTCCTGGTCGGCGACGTGCACATGCTGATAGCCAAGAAAGCCGAACAGCCTGTCGTGCAGCAGCGGGCCGCCCACGGTGCCGCCCGCAATGTAGCGATGCAACTGCGGCACCTTCTCGTTTTCCGGGATATCTCCATCCTGTTTGAAGAAGAAGGGCGCTGCATTCAACCAGTCGGTTGCGCGGTGGCCGTACAGGCTTCCATGGATGTCGTTTGTTCCGGACGAAGTGCTGAGGTCGATATGCGCGCCACTGTTGGATCCCTGTTGCGCGTCATACATGGAAGCGTTGACGCGCACCTCCTGCAGCGTTTCAGGCGCGGGTGTCGGCAACGCCTGTCCAATCGCCAGGTACACCGATGCACTGCTTTGTTCCACACCACCGCCAGTGGGGTTACCCACACCGGTGTTGTTCACCACTCTGCCGGAAGCAACCGAGCTGGTGCTCTTGCCATTGAAGAGATTGCTCGCGTCAACGCCATTCAAGAGAAAGCTGTTGGAGGTGTCACGCTGCCCGTTTGCCCAGATAGGCTGGTTGCCCAGCCCCGCGTTGGCGCCGGTGCCGGTCGGCAGCTCGGCATTTACGCCGGGAGACAGGATCGCCAGGCCTGTGAAGCTGCCCGTAGGCAGCGGGATTGCGTCGATCTGTGCCTTGTCGAGCACATACCCGTTGGTGGTGTCCGAAGCGTTCAGCAGGGGCGTTGCCTGCACCTGCACCGACGTGCTGACCTGCCCCACCTGTAGTTGCGCATTGACGGTCGCGGTGCGCTCTGCCTGCACCACGATCGACGGGTTCTGCTGCGTGTCGAAACCCGCATGCACAAAGGTTAATGTGTAGGTGCCGATCGGCAGATTGACCAGCGTGTATGTGCCGTCGCTGCTTGTCTGCGCAGTGCGCCGCAGGCCGGTCTGGAGACCTGTCGCTGTTACCTGTGTATTCGAAAGCGCGCCGCCGGCGCTATCAACCGCTTGCCCGGCGATGGTGCCGAGCGTTTGCTGTGCCAGCAGCGGCGCTGCCGCGCAAACACTCACCGCAAGCAATGGAGCCAGCGCTCCACGACTTACTCCGGATCTGCCAGGCGCCATGCGTCACTCTGCTTTCCGTTGCGTGAACAGGGAAGTGAGAAACAAGCTGCTGAATGTGGCTACGCTGTTCTCTCGAAAAGGTCGAGGCACACGCTCCTGCAGGCAAGCGTTCGGAGCCTCGAATGCCTCCGTCGTGAGCACGATGACATTGAATGTTCAGTGAAATGATGTGGTCCCAACTTCCCATAGGTGCGAGGAAAGTGCAAGCAGAAATCGATCGCCCACCCATCCTATGCAGCGCGTTCCGAACTGCTGCGGCGTGCCGGCACGTCTGCCGCCTGTGCGAAATATTGGCAGAGCGCAACGTATCGAGGCCCGGGAATCAGGATCCCCAGGCCTCGGCTTTCATGCGTGGAACAAGGCTTTTTACTGCCAGTGCATCAACGTAGTGCCCGGAGGCACCGTGATTTGCTGCACGTCGTTGGCGCCAGCCTGCAGCGAACCCGTACCGAGAATCGGGGGACCTGCCTTGCAACCGGCGAGTGCCGTGTTCGCGGTTTCGAGCGACACAGTCTGAGGCGCATCCGAATCGTTCACCGCGACCAGCATGCGGCCCATTGTGCCTTCGCAGCCCTGTGCCAGGCGCGCCCCGCGCACCTGGAGCAGCACGCTCTGGTCTGCATGCAGCACCTGCTCATCGCCCGCGTTCAGCTCCGGATATCGCGCACGCAGCGCCAGCAGTTGCTTCACCCAGTTGTACATGTCCGCCTGCTGCGCGGTGCGCGTCGCCGGGGAAAACGCGCTCTGCGCGTCCCCCGCAAACCCGCCGGGAAAGTCATGCCTGTTGTCCGGATCATCCCCGCCGGTCATCGCGATCTCATCACCGGAGTAGAGTTCCGGCATGCCACGCATGGTCAACACGATCGCGAACGCCAGCTTCAGTTTGTCCGGCGTCGCCCCGTCTTCGCTTAAAAAGCGTTTCACATCGTGATTGCTGAAGAAGGGAACAAGCTGCTCCGGGTGCGGATACAACGAGTCCTCCCCGAGCACGCCGGCCAGCTGCGTCATGGGCTTGCCGTGCAGCAGCACATCGCGCATGGCGAAGTACGTCGGAAAGTCGAACGGAGTTGTCAGACCGGTATCCACCGAGCCATTCAGGTCGTGACGCGCAACACCAGTGGCATACGACGAGGTCACCACCGGATCGCTGTTGAACACCTCGCCCACCGAGGTGAAGTTGGGGTAAAGCGCATGCAGGCTGGCGTGGAAGTCATGCCAGAAAGGCCTGCCGACATAGGGAAAGGTGTCGATCCGCAATCCGTCCGCGCCCGTCTGTTCCACCCACCAGATCGCGTTCTGCGTCAGGTACTTCGCAGCGTCCGGGTTCTCCTGGTTCATGTCGGGGAGTGTGTTGGCGAACCAGCCCTCAAGAATGTCTCTCTGATCGCGCCAGGCCGCATGCGGATCGACCAGCGGTGCGAACTCGCCCACTGCTTTGTGGTGGTCGGCCTTGGTGCCGTGGAACCAGTCCGGCTCCGGCTCGTCTTCCACCCAGGGGTGCGCCGGACCAATGTGGTTCGGCACTGTGTCCAGCACCAGCTTCATGTGGCGCTTGTGCAGGGCGTCGGCGAGCGCGCGCAGGTCGGCAAGGCTGCCGAAGTGCTCGTCCACCGCGTACAGGTCTGTAGCCCCGTAGCCGTGATAGCTGGACCGCCCATGGTTCTGGTACACCGGCGTGATCCACACCGTGGTGATGCCGAGGCCCTGGAGATAGTCGAGGTGTTCGCGCACGCCGCGCAGATCGCCACCATGCCAGCCGCGCGCGTTTGCCCGCTCTTCCTGGTGGTTTGCTCCGTCATTGTCCGGATCTCCGTCGGCGAAGCGGTCCGTCATGATCAGGTACATCACGTCTTTCGAGGAGAACCCAGCCATACCATCGTTGGCCGCGCGCCTCTTGTCGAAGGCGAAGGTCGCCGTTGTCTTGCCGTGGGCGGTTGCTGCTTCAATGCGCACGGTCTCTGCTTCAGCAGGCGACGCCGCCAGCTGCAGTGTGGCCCAGTGTCCGTTGGCAGAAACATGCGTCGCCCTTACAGCGAGCGATGGGTCACTCACTGTGAATGTAGCGCCTTCCAGGTGGTCTCCATTGACCAGCAGCAGCGCCGCCGGCATGTTGACCCACCACTGCGGGGGATCGATGCGCACGATCACCGGCGCATCGGGCGTGCTCGCCTGGGGCGTGGCTGCCAGCCCTGGCAGGGCAGCGATCGACGCGAAAAACAGGGCCAGCACGCTTTGCCGTGAACAGGAAAATACCGACGGACGTAGAGAAAACAAGGAACGCATACGAAAACTCCTGGAGCCTGCGCGCAGAAAAGCGCAGCGCGAAAAGAAGGGCGTCGCATGGTACAAGACCATTCGACGCCCCCGGGTGATCAACAACGATGCAGTGTTTAGAACTTGAAGCGGACTGCCATCTGCATCTGCCGTTCTGAGTATTCCCGCGTGCCGGTGATCTGGCCGAAGGTGCCGTCCGTCACGGTCGAGTCGGGATTCGTAAACTGCGGCGTGTTCGTCACGTTGTAGACCTCGGCGCGAAGCTCCGCGCCGAATCGCTCCGTAAGCTGCAGTGTCTTAAAGAGCGAAACATCGCCTTCAGCAAGACCCGGACCGTAGAACTGGTTGCGGCCCGTGTTGCCTTCCGTCCCTGCTGCTGGCGAGCTGAAATCCGCCTTTACCAGGTAGGGCTGGCTCAACACGCTGTGGGTGATGGGGTAGCCACCGGTCTCGTTCGCACGCAGATCGTAGGTGCTGCCATTGCCGAGCGTGCCCGTCACGGTGAAAGGTGAGCCGGTCTGCGCACTCACGATCGTGTTCAGCTGCCAGCCACCTGCGGCCAGCTCCAGTCCACGGCCCCAGTGCTGGCCAAACTCGTGTCCGTGACCGAACGGCAGATCGTACAGCGCACTCGCCACAAAGACGTTCCGCTGGTCCAGGGTCGAATTGCCCTTGTTCAGCGCGTGATTGAAGGTGTACAGATCGCTGCCCGCATACAGCCCGAGGAAGCCATCCGTATTGTCGATGTTGTGCGACCAGGTATAGGAGCTTGTGAATACGAGGCCTTTTGCGGCCGTGTAGTTCAGCTGGGTCTGGAAGCTGTTGTAGTGCGACACGCCGTCGGTCTTGTTGAGATACTCCTCACCAAGGTTCGGGAACGGGTTTGGCGTACCGGCCGGCGTACCGAGCGGGTTGGTGTTCTGGATATAGCCAGTGGAGAGGTGCGTCCCCTTGTTGCCGACGTAGCCGACCGTGATGACCGTCTTGGCGCCGAGTTGCTGCTGCACCTGCAGGTCGTACTGCTGAACGCTTGGCAGCTTCTCCGTGCTTTCCACGGCAAAGCCGTTGACGCCGGTCGGCGGATTGTTTGCGTCGAAGTTGGGGAATCCAGGCAGGGGAAGGGCAGCCGTCGCATTGGCATTGCTGCTCTGTCCCTTGGGCGCCTGGCCCGTGAAGGTAACGCGGTACCCCTGTGCCGCGGTGTAGTTGACGCTGCCGCCGTACGGAACCTGCTGACCCAGCTGGTTATCGATGCCGCCACGATCCAGGAAGTAGTAGAGGCCGTACCCGCCGCGCAGCACCGTCTTGCCCGTGCCCAGCGCGTCATAGGCAAAGCCGAAACGCGGTCCGTGATTGTTGAAGTTGTTGTTGATGATCGACTTGGGAACACCATTCACGCCGGCCAACTCGATGGTGCCGTTGGCAGGGTTGATCGCCGACTCTCGGTTGTACATCTCGGTCGGGAAGGTGATGATCTGGTACCGGTAGCCCAGGTTCAGGGTCAGGCGCTGGGTGACCTTCCAGTCGTCCTGCACGAAAGCGCCAACTTCGTAGTTCTTGGTGCCGTAGAAGCCGCTCTGCGCGCCGATGCTGTAGTAATCCGTGAAGCCCACCAGCATTTCCGCGGGCACGTAGCCGGTGGAGTCACCAGAGCCATAGTTGAAGTAGCCCTTGCCCGAGATCGGGCGGAAGTAGGCCACATCCCGGCGGATGCCGGAACCGCCGAACTTGATATTGTGGCGGCCGCGCGCGATCGTCACCGCATCATTGAGCTCGTACGTGTTTTCCGGAACCTTGTAGGTACCATAGTCGCCGGTGTAGTCGATCTCGTTGCCATTGCCGCCGATCAGTGCGCCGCCGCCAAGGTTGACGTTGCGATTGGCATTCACGATGCCGAGGTCCGATGCGATCGGGGTCCCCGAGAATACCGGCACATTTGCGAAGGTGTAACGGTTGTAGCCGGCGCGGAACTCGTTCAAGATGTTGGGTGAGAACGTGTGTGTCTCACCGATCGCGTAGCCACGGCCGTGCACGAAGTTTTGTCCGGAAGCGAAGCCGGCCGGCAGGTTGGGCAACGACGAGGTGCGGGTGAAGTTGCTGTTGTCGTAGGTGAAGCGGGCGAACAGGCGATCTGCCTGGTCGAGGTTGGCATCCACGCGCGCGTCAATGGTGTTGTTCTTTGTCGTGTTAATACGCGAGGTGACGTAGTTGTTCTCCGTACCGTTGACGGTGCCCGTTGTGTTCGGCTGCGGGTAAGCATTCAGATAGTTCACAGCGGCCGCGTTCAACCGGGCCAGCGGGATCTGGTTGTTCGGGAAGGGTGCGCAGGTCAGCGGGTCGTACACGGCGCCTGACACGTACTGGGCCGCCGTGAGGTTGGGGCAGAAGGTCGTGCTGGGCTGCGAGGTCACACCCGCGGTGCCCAGCAACTGGCCGAAGTCACCGGTGCGCATCCGCGCGGTCGGCACGGTATCCGCTTCTGCATTCAACGGCTGGTTCTCGCGCACACCCTGGTAGTCGCCAAAGGCAAAGATCTTGTCCTTGAGCAACGGGCCACCCAGCGAGCCACCAAAGGTGTTGCGCTTGAACGGCAGCGCCGCCGTGGGATTCACGCCGATGAAGCCATGGTTGGGATTGGCATCGAACAGGCTGGAACGGCCAAACTCGAACGCCGAACCATGGATACTGTTGGTGCCGGACTTGATCGAGCTCTGCACGATCGAACCGCCGGCCCGGCCGAACTCGGCGGGAGCTGTGCTCGTGTTCACGCGGAACTCTTCCGTGCCTTCGATGTTCGGGAAGAAGTCCAGGGTATTGACCAGGGACTCGTTGTTATCGATGCCGTCCAGAATGAAGTTGTTTGCCTGGGGACGGAGACCATTGGTCGAGAGCGAGCCGCCGCCCGATTCGTTGTTCCGGAAGGTCTCGGCATCGCCGTTCACGCCGGAGGCTCCGTTGCCATAGTTGCCGCGCGTGACCCCGGGGGTGAGCAGTGCAAGCTGGGTAAAGTTGCGGCCGTTCAGGGGCAGCTCGGTGACCTGGCGTCCGGCGATGACTTCGCCGACCGCGGAGGTCGAGGTGTCGACCAGCGGTGCCGCGTCCGTGACTTCCACAACCGTGGCTACGCTTCCGGCGGCTAGGTGCAGCTCCACGCTCTGGGTCTGGGAGACCTGCAGAGTGAAGTTCTGCGCAGTGGTCTGGAAGCCGTCATGGCTGGCTTCGATCCGGTAGCTGCCGCGTGGCTGGCCGGGGAAGTTAAAATTGCCGTCCGCGGTCGCTGTGACCGTGACCACGGCGCCCGTCTCGGTATTTGTGAGCTTTACGATGCTGCCCGGCAACACGGCCCCGGAAGCATCTTCGATCATGCCCGTCACGGTACCCGTGTCAGTCTGTGCCATTGCGACACCTGCGCTTACGCCGCTTACTGCTGCCAGCAGTACCAGACTCGCCCAGTGCCTGAGTTGAATGTGTTTCGTCATTACGGTGGTCCTCCAAAAATCACTTGCATGAGGTGGCGTTACTGTCCCCGACCCCTCAGGTGCTCTTGAACCAGAACAAGATTGCACGGTCCTTCGCTACCTTTCCTTGCTCAATTGAACATCAACTGATAGTCAACTGGTAAGTTACGACTGGTGAGTAATTTAGCGGCATTATCAAAACAGGAGATGGGGCGCATGCTTGCACTTGCACTCCCGTCGCGCCATCATGGAAGTGCTTCCAATGCATATGGAGAGTGTCCCAGCCGGTAAGACCTGACCGGTCATCAGCTTGGAGGAGTTTTGACCACGCGGCCTGCCCAGGCTGTGCCGCCGCAGGAAGCTGATTGAGGCAAGGTCCGTGGATGAGCCGGGCGGCCCGATCGGCGTTCGTTGAGGAGTGTTTTTCATGTTCAGCACACAGGCTCGCGTTGCGTTTGGGACGTTTGAGGCCGACCTGGCTTCCGGGGAGCTCTACAAGGCAGGCTTCCGCATCAAGCTGCAGAGCCAGCCGTTCCGCCTCCTGGTCGTCCTGCTGGAGCGGCCCGGCGAGGTGATCGGGCGCGAAGAGCTACAGCAGCGACTCTGGAGCAAGGACACCACGGTTGACTTCGACCATTCTCTTGGTACAGCCATCAACAAGCTGCGGGAGGCACTGGGCGACTCCGCCGACAATCCACGTTTCGTAGAGACCCTGGCGCGCCGGGGGTACCGCTTCATCGCCCCCGTAACCTTCCCGGTGCAGCAGGCCCCGCTGCTTGCGCCCGGCACGGAGCAAGAGCAGCTGCTCGAGGCAGCCACGCCTGAGGCTGTCGACGTTTTCCCCACTTCTGACCTGCTGCTTGCACCGCCTGCCACCCCCGAAACTCTGGTCACGGCGCCTTCGGCCGAACCGGTTCGAACGCGCACCCCCGACACCTGGCCTGTTTGGGCCTGGCTGGTTGCCGCCCTTGTCCTGGCAGGCAGTGGCTTTTTGCTGGGCCGGCAGGGCCGCACAATGCATGTCCCTGCCTTGCGCCAGATCACGCAGAGTGGCCGTATTCTGCCCGCGCTTTCCGATATGGAGAGCTTCCCTGCCAGCGTCACCGATGGCGTGCACCTGTTCGCTGCTGCCATCGAAGACGGCCGACCCAGCCTGGTAGAGGCCTCGGCGATCGACGGCCGCATGGAACAGCTCACGATTCCTGGGGAAATTGCAGGTCCTTCAATCGGGGGTATTTCTCCTGATGGTTCGCGGCTGCTGCTGCGCAGCCACCTTTCCAACGAGTCCGAGCAGCCGCTTTGGATCGTGCCGGTGGCGGGTGGCTCGGCACAGAGGGTTCCCAATGTTCTCGCACACGATGCGACCTGGATGCCCAATGGCTCGGATATCCTTTTTGCTGCCGGCAACCAGCTGCTGGTGGACCAGCGCCAAAGTGGCACCACTAAACTCCTCGCCAGGGTACCGGGCCGTGCCTTCTGGCTGCGCTGGTCGGCTGACGGCACGCTGCTGCGCTTCACCATCTTTGATCCCATCACCCACGAGCGCTCACTCTGGCAGCTTGCCGCAGGCAGCAGCGCGCCCAGCCCGCTCCTGCAGCACTGGAAAGAAAGCGCAAACGTGTGCTGTGGCGTCTGGACGGCAGACGGCTCCTCGTTTGTTTTCCAGGCGAGCCACGGTATGCAGTCTGACCTGTGGCGGCTTTCCGGCAACTCCGATGGCTCTCCCGAGCGCCTGACCGATGGCCCCATGATGTTCCAGAGTCCGCTCGCGGCTTCGACCGGGCACCGCATCTTCTTCACCGGCGTAGACACCGAGTCGGAGGTAGACCTGTATCGTCCCGGTACCCGGGAGTTTGCCCCGGCCGCGGCCCTGATCAACAATGCTAACCGGCTCGAATACTCGCGCAATGGGCAGTGGCTTGCATGGACAGATCTCGACGGACGTCTTTGGCGCTCTCGGCCCGATGGAACCGAAAAGTTGCAACTCACGCCCGATGCGGTGCAGGCGTTCCTGGTCCGCTGGTCGCCAGACGGCACGCGCCTTGCGTTTATGGGTCGGGAACAGGGGCAGGCCTGGCAGATTTACCTGGTGCAGGCTGACGGCAGCGCGCTCAAGCGCGTCCTGCATGAGGCGCGCAACGCAGGCGACCCCACCTGGTCAGCGGACGGGAGATCCTTGGCCTTCGGCAGGGTGCCGGACCTGATGGGCAAGGAAAGCGGGGCGCGCACCCTCGAGGTCGTGGACCTCCAGACGGCAGCGGTGCGAACCCTCCCCGGCTCGGAGGAGCTGTTCAGCCCGCGTTGGTCGCCGGATGGCCGCTTTATCGCTGCTCTCTCGATCGACCAAAAGCGGCTCCTGCTGTTCGACGTTGCCACCCAGCAGTGGCGGCAGCTGGCTTCCGGCTCCTTTGCGGACCCGGTCTGGTCCTCGGATAGCCGGTCGATCTACGCGCAGGGCTTCATGAAGGCTCACCAGCCGATCCTCCGCATCAGCCTGCCGGACGGGCAAGTCGACGAGGTCGCCACGCTTTCAAATTTCCACTCTGGCGATGTCATTGACTCGTTCTTCTGTGGTCTGACCGCCGACAATCTGCCCGTCGTACGCGCCAGGCGCGCCACCGCTAACCTCTACTCGCTTGATATGGACGCTCGATAGACAGGTTAATGCTGCCTGTAAGTGTTTCTAAACAAATCACTTAACAGGCAAAGCAGAATAGATGCAGAATTAACCGCCCCGGCCTTGTGTTTAGGTAGGGCGAGCCTGTTTTCTGTGTGCATGTGCAAGGGTGCAGTTCACTCCGCAGGCGCGGCTCTTTATATGGCGGCCATTTCTCTTTCTCCTGCACTGGCACAGCAACCCGTGCAGCCCACGCCGCACGGCTGCATTGCCAGGGCGCATGGCGTCACGCTTGAGGTTTCCGCCCTGCGCGACGACGTGCTCCGCGTACGGATGTGGCGCGGCGCCAACCAGCCGGAAGATGCCTCGTGGGCGGTGCTGCCTGCCGCCCGGACCAGCGCAGTCCGTACCACGCCGGAAGCTGCGGGCTTCCACACCGGGCGCCTGCGTGTCGCCGTCGGCAATGACCTCGCTCTGACCGTCTCGGATCTTGAGGGACACGTGCTCCAGCAGGACGCCAAACCGGCCGAGTGGAGTGGCGACCGCTTCCGCCTCTACAAGCAGCGTGTCCCGGAGGAAAGCTTCTTCGGCCTGGGCGACAAGCCCGGACCACTGGATCGCAGCGGCGAAGCCTTCACCATGTGGAACACGGACCATTTCGGCTGGCAGGAATCCACGGACCCGATTTACAAGAGCATCCCGTTTTTTATCGACTTCAATCACGGCCGCACGCTGGGCGTGCTCGTCGACAACACCTGGCGCTCATTCTTCGACTTCGGGCGCGCCAACCCGAACCAGGTCGCATTCGGCTCAGAGAACGGCCCGATCGACTACTACCTGCTCTACGGACCTGACCCGAAGCAGGTCGTCAGCAGCTATGCATGGCTGACCGGCCCGACGCCTTTGCCGCCTCTCTGGTCGCTCGGCTTTCAGCAGTCGCGCTATACCTATGAGCCCGAGTCGCAGCTGATGGGGATCGCCCAGCGCCTGCGTGCCGATAAAATTCCCTCCGACGCGCTGTACCTGGATATCGACTTCCAGAAGAACAATCGACCATTCACCGTCGACGCCGACAAGTTCCCCAACTTCGCCGACATGGTGCACACGCTCGCCGCCGACCAGTTCCACCTGGTAGTCATTACTGACCTCCATATCGCGGACCTGCCCAACAGCCACTATGCCCCCTATGACACGGGCACTGCCCAGGACCAGTTCGTGAAGAACCCGGACGGTTCCACCTACGTCGGCAAGGTGTGGCCGGGGCCTGCGGTGTTTCCTGACTTTACCCGGGAGCAGACACGCGCCTGGTGGGGCACGCTCTACAAGGAGTTCTCGGACGAAGGCGTGGCGGGTTTCTGGAACGACATGAACGAGCCGGCCGTGTTCGGCGTTCCGTCCAAGACGATGCCCGACAACGTGGTGCACCGCGTCGATGAGCCGGGCTTCCAGAAGCGCACGGCTACGCACCTCGAGATCCACAACGTGTATGGCATGGAGAATTCGCGCGGTACCTACGAGGGGCTGCTGAAGCTGCACCCGGATACGCGCCCGTTTGTGTTGACGCGCGCCAGCTACGCCGGGGGCAGCGATATGCCGCCACCTGGACTGGTGACAACAGCTCGACCTGGAACCACCTGCGCATGACCGTGCCGCAGATCCTCAACCTTGGGCTGAGCGGCTTTTCGCTGACGGGTGCGGATGTGGGCGGCTTTGCCGGTTCACCTCCGCCTGACCTTCTGACCAAGTGGATCGAACTCGCTGCCTTCCAGCCGATCGACCGCGACCACGCCGCCAAGGGCACGCGTGCGCACGAGGTCTGGGTGGACGGACCCGAGCAGGAGCAGATCCGTCGGCGCTACATCGAAGAGCGCTACCGCCTTATGCCCTACCTGTACACGGCGGCCGAAGAAACCTCGCGCGATGGGCTCCCCATCATGCGGCCGCTCTTTCTGGAGTTTCCAGCTGCCAATGCCGACGGAAGCGCCTTCGACACGGATGCTGGCAGTGAATTTCTCTTTGGCAGCAGTCTGCTTGTCGCGCCCAACCCGTCGCCTGAAGAGGTGGCGCCCTACGAGGTACATCTGCCGCCGGGCACCTGGTACAACTACTGGACCGGTGAGCAGTACGAGCGCGCAGGCCAGCAGCAGACGCTCGACAAGGAACAGCGCGATAAGCTGACGCAGGCAAAACCCGTGATGGTCACGCCGGAGCTTGCAACGCTGCCTGTGTTTGTGCGCGGCGGCAGCATCGTGCCCATGTCTCCCCTGGTGCAAAGCACCGAGGAGCGGCCGCAGGGCCCGCTCACGCTGCGCGTGTACCCGGCCAGCGATCCTGCCGCGCCGTGCACCGGTGACGTCTACGCCGATGACGGCAAGAGTTTTGCGTTCCGCCATGATCAGTACGCACGCATCCACTTCACCTGCGCGCGCACCCCGGGTGGCGGCATCGCCTTCACGGTCGCGCCGCAGCAGGGGGCTTTCACGCCGTGGTGGCAGCAGTACCGCATCCAGCTGTTTGGGTTCAAGCCTGCAGGCACGCAGGCCGAGGTGAATGGCAAGCCAGTTGCCATCGACACGTCGGGTGATATCGCCACAGTCATTGTGGCCGCAGAGCGCGCCGGGCTGAAGCTGACCATCCGCTAGCAACTACGTAAGGCGTCAGCGGCAACGTCACTGACGCCTTACGTATCCAGATTTGCGATGGCTGCCGGCGATGCCGAGCCTGTGTTTCCCCGGGAACAATCCTCCCTGTGCACTGCTCCCGCAGTGTCCATCCCAGCACCGGTATCGCCGCCAAAATGCTACCGTCTTGATGGCATTTGCCTGGTCGTGCGCGGCTCCCAAGGTTCATCAGAAGGCATCACGCCCAAGCCTTGCGATGTCCCGGTTTTCAGGGTGGGGTAGGGCGCGAGGGGAGATCTGCGTCCCCAATCAAGCACTGCGTTCCACGGCGCGCGCATGCGCAGCGCTGGCGTATCTTCAACGACGAGACGCGCTGCAACCCAGCGTGCTTTCAACGCGCGGTGCTGGTGTTGCCGTGGATGCGATTCATCGAAATGTAACTAGCAATGACCTGTAAGGCTCGCAAGTAATTCTCTCGCAAGTGTCGCCTAGGCTAAGGATGTTAGGTCTCAGGCTGAGCAAAGCGTGCGCGCCCGCGTAGTGCCTGTGCGCACGCCAGGCTCGCCCGGTACGCACACAAGGTAAGCACGTGCTCACAATGAGTGCGGATGTGCCTCCCGGGTCGTTGTGGCTCGCAGTGTGCGGATAGCTCCTGGAGGCTCATGGTCTTCGCATGGAACCGGTACCTCGCAGGTGGTATACCGCGAAACCCCTTTAAACATTGAGGAAACCTGTAATAAGGCTGGTTAGTGCACCTCCGCGTACGCGGTGTGCGGGTCTTTATTGCGCCCTTCGTGTTAGTAGGTGCGCAAGCCGTCACAGGCGCAGGCGGCGGGTTGAGTAAGTAACATGCCATATCTTGAGTAATGATGCTTAGGTGTTGAAAGCACCACTTAGGTGGGTGCGCAAACAGCAAAACCGGTCCCACACAAGTTGCAGTTCATCATTGCGGCCTCTGATTGTTACCGATGGCACGTGGATATAGCCTCTCCATCTCTCTATAAACACACTTGTGAGTGGGGCGCGGCGAGCTACACCGGTCGAGCCCGAAGCAGTATCAAAGGCATCGAGACAGTAAGTCGAAGATGACTCATGCTGCACCACAAAGTAATAAGAATGCACTTATGTCGGTGTCTGGTCCAGAAGCTGAAACCAACACCTGCTGCTGAGAAATGAACTTGCTAAGTAAGCAAGTGAAGTGCGGTCCAAAGCGACCCTGCTTCGCTACGGGAAAACCGCGCGCTAAAAATTTACCGGCCTCCGGTGCACCAAAAGGACACTGACATGTTTGCATCCCTGCCAAAAATTGCTTTCTTCAACACCGCTCTCCTGCTCGCCGGGCCCGCCGCCCTGGCATCCACCCCCGCCGCCCTGCCGACCTTTAACGTGGCCAGCTTCGGCGCTTCCGCAACGAGCGCTTCCGGCACCTGCTCCGGCGCTGCAGGCTCGGCAACGCTGACCGGTTGCGTGCTGCCCAGCTCTGGCGCGTTCAAGGTGGGTCAGGGCGTGCACATCGTCGGCGCCGGCGGCCCGGTTCTTGCCTACCCCTTCTCCACGCAGCCGCAGGTGCTCAAGCAGGGCAACGGCACGGGCAATCACACGTATTGCTACGTGGTCAGTGCCGTGGACCCGTTCGGTGGTATCAGCACGCCGAGCCCGCAGGCCTGCATCGGCAACGAGCCCGCACTCACCGCCGGTGGTGTGTTTAATTGGGTCGGCACGCAGTCGTTCATCCCTGGCTACTCGGTCTCCTACCTCTGGTACGTTTCGCAGGACAATGGCCCCTTCCAGTTGATGGAAGTGGAGCCTTTCTACAGCGTCGCGCAGGACGCGGGTGAGCGCCCCACCTCGCGCAACGGATGGCCCACCACGCTGCCTGCCGGCAATGCAACCATGACCAAGAACGAAGACTTCTTCGCGACGGTCGTCAAGGTCAGCGCCAACTCCGTCACGCTGAGCAGCGCACTGCCGTCCGCCGTGTCGAACGCAGTAGTGATGCACGATGACACGCAGGCGATCCAGGCAGCAATCAACGCTGCCGTCGCAGCCGGTGGCGGCACCGTGCAGATCGGGGCGGGCAGCTACAACGTGCAGCAGCCCCAGTTCATCGCGGACGGCAGCTCGCAGTACCCGACGTTCTCCACCAGCATCTATGGTGAGCCGATCACGTCGCCCTATCGCTACCTGTACATCCCCAATGGCTCGCCGGGCAACATCACGCTGCAGGGCGCAGGCAACAGTACGGTTTTGATCACGCCGCCCGATCGCGGCAGCGCGGCACATCTCCTGGGCCTCGGCGAGTTCGCGCGTCCCACCACCACCGCGAACGTTATGAAGATGGCACCGGTTGCCAAGGGCGCCACGCAGATCGTGCTCAACAGCGCCAGCGCTGCTGCTTCGCTCCACGCCGGCCAGGACATCTATCTTTACTCTGGCTCGTACAGCACCACCGGCGTAGCGTGTGTGGACTTGAACGGCACCGCGGGCGGTGACTGCCACTTCTCGGAACTCAACACGATCGCGGCCGTAAACGGCACCACTGTAACGCTGGTCTACCCGACCTCGAAGAAGTTCTACAACGATGGCACGAGCTCCTTCGGTATGACCACCCTGCCGGTCACGCCGCATCACGTGTCCCTCACCAATATGCAGATCAACACCAACGATCCCATCTTCAACACGGGCATGGCCTATGACACGCTCGTCGATTCCGTCACGGTCAATGGGATGGTGAACCACGGCGCATTCGGCGGCGGCTTCAAGCGCGGCCTGGTCGTACAGAACTCTTCGTGGGGCATCGGCAGCGGCGACGCGACCTACTCGGAGACGGAAGAGTACGACCAGTTCACCGACGTCACGCTGGCCAATAACACGATCACCGGTTACGCATCCGCCGGCGGCGAAAGCACGATGATGAGTGCACGCATCTACGCCACCGAAGGCAGCTCGCAGTTCAAGCTCACGGGCAACACTCTCAACAACGTTTCCTTTGTCAGCGACCAGACCACCGACGACGTGCTCAGCAACAACCAGTTCAACGATGGAATGGCCGAGGTGGGCATCGCCTACGGAATGGCAGGGCTTAACTCCGGTGCGAACCGGGATGCTTCCTTCGACTCCTTCGCTTCGCAGAGCAACGCCACCATTACCTCCAACCTGTTTCTTGAGGATGCCAGCTTTGCTCCCCCGTCTGCGCTCCGCATCGGCAACTACACCACGGCCACGATCTCTGGCAATGGAATCTACTACGGCGGTTCCGGCAGCATCCCGGTCATCTCGGCTACCTCGGGCAACGTGTTGAACAACACGATCTACATCGTGAACGCTCCCGGAGCCTGGGGTCTGGCCGTGATCCCTGACGAAAGCCCCAACAGCGCGCCAGCGCCGGTCATGATCCAGGGCAACGCAATCCTCGGCAACCAGGTTGCCGGCGGCCTCGTGATCCCCAACCCGGGCTTCAACGATCCGGCCAGCATCACTGTCAAGGGGAACGGTTACTTCGCCACCAGCGGCACACCGATCTCGATCGCGGCTCCCAACAGCCTCAACCTGAATCTTTCCAACTAGTTTTCCCCAGCACCATCACTTGCGGTACTTGCAGTGCAGCGGCGCCTTGGCGCCGCTGCACTTTTTCTGCTCACCCTACGGATACGTCGCGCCGCTTACAACTGGTGACGCACGCCTGCCTCGTTCACCACGTGGCTCATCTGGTCTTCAAAGCTGCCGGCCATGGCGTTCTCGGCATCCGCACTGCGCAGCGTGAATGGCATGATCTTGCCCTTCACGTCCTCCACCAGCAGGGCCAACCCGGCGTAAAAAGCCGATAGGCACACACAGAAACCAAGCCCTGCTGCTATCGCCGGGAACGGACCTTTCGCACCGAGTTCCACGGCTGCTGCCGCACCGGTGCGCAGCAGCGCAAAGGCGATCACCACCGCCAACAGCGGCTTCCCTCGATACGTGATGAACAGGATGATCGCAAGGCACACGGCAAGGTTGATCAGCAGCACGCCGATCGTGGGGCTTGGCGCTGCGCCGAACTCCAGCAAGACCACCCCCTGCGCCACCCATGAAGCTGCAAAGATCCCCATGGCGGTAGCAGCACCGGTGTCGCGCGAGAGAAACGCCATCCAGCACGCAATCGACTCAAGCGGCGCCACAAAGGAGAGCAGCGTGACCGCCAGAAGCTTGTGTTCGGACGCGGGGAGCCAATGCAGCAGGAACGCGCTGTACAACGCATTGCCGATCGCGAACGAGAAGCAGCCAAGCGGCAGAGCGCTTGCGTAGGGTTTGACGACGATCCTGACGTGCGATGCAGCTTCGCGTGAGTCCATGCTGGATAAGACGTCGAATTGACAAACGCCGTCGGCACCCCAGAGGATTTGCTTTGCGTCCGGAAGCAAGGGAGTGAGGCGCCGACACCCGTGCATCCTTCGTCCTTCATCCTTGCCGGCGGAAAAGGCGCCTCCCGCCTCAGATACTCGTCAGGCATGCTGCGCGGGCAGGGAACAAAAAACAGCATGGGCCCACGCCGTTGAAGCGTAGACCACATGCCGCCTTGCCCTTATCTTCTTGCCGGACACTTAGAACGTCAGCTTCAACGCTCCCTGCATCACGCGTGGGGCGATCACGCCGATGTTGGTGATCTGGCCGAAGTTCGAGTCGGTCGGGTTGGAATCCGGCTGGCCGAAGCTCGGGTGATTCAGCGCGTTGAACGCCTCCCAGCGGAACTGCAGCCGGTACCGCTCGCGATACTCCCAGTTCTTCATCACCGCCGCATCCATCGTGCTGATCGGTGCTTCCTGCAGCATGAACTTCTCCGAGTTGCCTGGCGTTCCCGGCGCGTTCTGGGTGAAAGAGTCCGTGCTGAAGTACTGGTTCAGCCAGTTCTGCTTGCTGCCTTGCCGCACCAGGATCGGACGTCCCGTGAGATCGGCGCGATCCTGCCCAACCTGGAAGCCCGAGTTGTTGTTGCCGTTGCCGCCGTTGATCGTGAACGGCGGACCCGACTGTAGTGTGTATAGCGCGCTCACTTCCCAGCCGCCCAGCGTGTTGCGCAGCAACGCACCGTGGTGCCGCAGCTCGGGCGCCTGGTAGATCCCGTTCGTGACCCACACGATGGGATAATTCAGGCTCGAATCGCCCTTGTCGTGGCCGATGTCGAACGGATCGCTGACGCTCGACTCGAACGAAGGATCGCCCGACCCGCCCACGTCCGTGGTGTGCGAGAAGGTAAAGTTCGACTGTACCTGCAGGCCGTGCTTCATGCGCTGCTCGAACCCTGCCTGCAGCGATTCGTAGGAAGCCGTTGCTCCATCCTGCACCTGGATGATTGAGCTGAACGTGGTGAGCGTGCGCACGCCGCCATTGGCAAAGATGCCCGGGTTCTGCTCCACCGTGGTCGCCTGGTGGTAGCTCTCGCTGGCGACATACGCGAAATGAGCAGCCAGCGACGGAGTAAGTTGCTGCTCGAGTGACAGGTTCCAGCTTTGCGTCATTCCCAGGTGAAAGTTGCTGGCAAACGTGCCGGGGATCGCTACGGGTGAAAACTGCGCGAACGACACGTTTGCCGCAGGCAGGTTTGAAGGGCTGGCGAAGGGCGGGAACGGGCTCTTGCCACCGGTTGCAGCCAGTGTCGACCAGGGAGTATCGAGCGAAAGAGGCCGGTTCGCGGTGGTGTCGCCGGGTTTGGTGATGTCGAACAAACCATTGAGCGTGTACGACGGCGCAAACGGAGCAGCGTCCCACATCTTGTTGTAGAAAGCGTCTTCCAATGGCGTGGTGAACATGCCGAAGCCTGCGCGGATCGATGTCGAGCCGCGCGGTTGCCATGCGATGCCGATGCGCGGCTCGAAGTATCCGTAGGTGGTTGGCATCAGCCCTTCGCCCACGCCGGCGTCGCCCGGGAACACGAGCCCCACCGGCGCACCCGGGTACCGCGTGCTCTGCTGGCCAGGACGATAGGCCGCGGCACGGCCATTCTTGATGGTCAGTGCGATGTTCGGATCCCAGCGCAGGCCGGCGGTGACCGTCACGTTCTGCGCCACCTTCCACTGGTCCTGCCCATACACGCCGAACATCCAGCCGTTCTCGCTGCCGCTTTCACCCGCACCCTGGCTGAAGGTCGCCACATCGCCCAGCAGGAAGTCGAGCAGCGGAAAGCCCGTGTACTGACCATTGACGTTCACGTTGGGATTGGTGGAGCCGCCGTAGAACTCCGAACCATAGCGATGCATGATGTCGGTCCCGGCCGTGATTGTGTGCTTGCCGATGGTCTTGGTGACCGTATCGGTAAACCACCAGTAGCGTCGATGCGTATCATTCGGGCTGCCGTTGAAGGCGTTGAAGCCGAGCCCGCCGCCGTATAGTACGTTGCCGGAGAATGCCGTCAGCCCCGAGATATAGCAGGAGCCCGCCGGATCGCTGACAGCCAGGTAGCGCGACAGGCAGACAGGGTTTCCGCTGGCATCTTTCTCGACCGTGCCCGTGGCATAGTTCAATTGTGCCCACGACAGCGTGGCGCTGTTCAGCAGGGAAGGCGACGCCGTCCATGTATGCCCGGCAACAAGGTTCAGGTACGTGCCGTTTTGCCCGGTGATGCCTGCCAGGATATTGCCCGGCGTGGTTGCGCCCGGCTGGTTGTAGTTGTACAGAAAGCTGCGCAGGAACACGCGCTGCGAATCATTGATGTTGTAGTCGATGCGTGACGTGTTCTCGTCGTAACTCGCCTTGACGCCAGGGCTGGCAAAGTTGGTGAGGCCCGTGGCGGCAGCCTGGCCCAGTGGCAGGGAAGCGGCCAGCGCAACCGCTCCGGGGCTGAACTTCGCGGTGTTTACCTGCTGCGTGCCGGGGTTGAAGACGGTTGAAGCAAGCGGACCATCAAGGTTACTCGCCGGTACCGCGCTGAAGTCGCCCGCGAGCATCGCCGCTGTAGGCGTATAGGTCGGGTTGGTCGATGAGTTGTACGTGTTGCGCGTGCCCTGGTAGTTCGTGAAGAAGAACAGCTTGTCATGCAGGATCGGTCCGCCGATATAGCCGCCGAACTGGTTGCGCTTCAACTGGTCGACAGCGCCCGAGAAGTAGTTGCCGGCGTTCAGATCATTGTTGCGGATGAACTCGAAGAGGCCGCCGTGAAACTCGTTGGTGCCGCTCTTGGTCTGGATGCTAACGACCGCGCTCGGAGCAAAACCATACCGCGCATCGAAGTTGTTCGTGATGACGCGAAATTCCTGGGTAGCATCGGCATTCGGAAATGGTGCGGCCAGTAGCGCGAAGGTGTCCATGTTGGATACGCCGTCGAGCAGGTACCACGTGCTTCCCTGGCGTCCGCCGCCTGCGGATGCGCCGCTCTCTGTTGGAAAAGAGTTGCTGGTGGGCAGCGTTGAGGCCTGCGACTGCAGCTCGTTTGTGACACCCGCAGACAGGAACACCAGGCTCGACGGATCGCGACCGTTCAAGGGCAGCTCTTTCACGGAGTGCTCGTCAATGACCGTGCTGATCTCCGCCGAGGTGGAGTTAATCATCGCTTCGCTCGCATTGACTGTCGTACTCTGCGTGTCGGCGCCGATGGCGAGCACCACCGGCAGCGTGGCCGACTGGCCGACGGTCAGCACAACGCCGTTCTCCACCTTCTGTGCAAAGCCGGGCGCCGTGATCGTCAGCGTGTAAGGGCCGGGGGGCAGCGACGCAAACTGGTATTCGCCGCTGTCGTTTGCGGTGGCCATCTGGGTCAGGTTGGTTGCGGTGTTGTTCGCCTTGATCTGCGCATGGCCAATGACGGCACCACTGCTGTCAGCTACCGTGCCGCCCAGTCGGGCGCTGGTGACCTGGGCCGAGGCTGCAACGGTTGTGGCCAGGGCACACGCAGAGAACGAGACGATGCGGTGAATGCGGGATGTGCGATGCATCAGCAACTCCTTCTCGCGGCCGGTGTCTCCGGGCCGCGTTTACAACAGGGCGGGAAGCGCAGGGAACAGAACGCAGCAGGTGGCTGCTTACTTCGGAGGAAACGTGCGCCGGCCCCACTGTTGCGGCAGCACGGCCGCTTTGCCACCGGGGGTAAAGCAGTAAGTGGCTTTCAGTTTCGCAAGCGGAGCGTGCGTGCTCGCGGTGTCGGCGAAGCAGAACCCCGAAGAGCGCACAGCCTCTTCCTCGGGGCTGCGGTCCGCGCCTGCGAACGTCAGGATACGGGCGCGCGTGCGCGAAACAATTACAGGTCCCTTCTCTCCGCTGCTGATCTTGAATGGTTCAAACTCCATCACCTTCACTCCTCCCAACGACGCATTTGGCCCGGCTACAGCTTCAGGAAAATCTTCCTGCGATAGAGCACCCATACGGGCACCCAGCACACCAGCACGAACACGATCGAGTACGCCATCGATCCGAAGGCAGGATTCACTATCGGCTCGAATACTCGTCCGTAGATCCACTGCTGGAACGATTGCTGCGCATTCACGTGGAACACCGACACTGCCGACGACAGCAGTTCCGACAGTACGTATGCGGTGATCGCGTTGGTGCCAAGCGCCAGCGCCGGCCAGAGTGAACTGCGTTCGTTGCTTTTGCCGACACCGCGTACCTCCACCAGGTAGTAGGTGATGGCCAGCAGCAGGAGGCTCCATCCGCCCGCATACAGCGCGTACGAGCTGGTCCACAGCTTCTTGTTGATCGGGAAGGAGAGGTTCCACGCCTGCCCGGCAAGCAAGAGCACGATCGATACGGCTGCCATGCCGAGCGCCTTGGCCTGCTGGGATCGTGCTACGCGCAGCCACAAACCCGTGAGCACGCCCAGCAAGGTGGAGGCCAGCGATGGAAGGTCACTCAACAACCCTTCGGGGTCGCGCGTGCCTTCGAAAAGGCGATGCGGAAACACGTGTCGATCGATCCAGGCACACAGGTTGATGTCACGATCCAGCAAAGGGAAGTCGCGTACCGGCAGGCCATGCCCCGGCACCGGCATCCAGCGCAGCAGCACCCAGTAGCCCACGAGCAGTGCTACTGTAACTACCACAAATGCAGAGGCGCGACGCGTCAGCACCAGCAGCAGGCTTGCCAGCAGGTAGCACACGGCGATCCGCTGCAGCACGCCGTACACGCGCAGCGTCGAGAGGTGGAAGTACGGAAAGCCGTTTACCACCAGCCCGAAAAACACGAGCAGTGCGAACCGGCGCAACGTGTGCGACACCGTGATGCCGGTGCGGTCGCGGCCCCCGGAGCGCTCGATCCGCGCCCCCGAAGACAACACCAGCGAGATCCCCATGATGAACAAAAATGTTGGGAACACCAGGTCCGTCGGCGTGAAGCCGTTCCACGGCGAGTGGTTCAGCGCGCGATAGGCCAGGTCATTGTTGCCGTTGTTGTTGACCAGGATCATGAAGCCAACCGTAACGCCGCGCAGCACGTCGATCGAAAGCAGTCTCTGTCCAGTGGTCGCCGGTACCGTTATTGTGCTCATCGCGATCCTCCCGCAGTGCTCAGCATGGCACGCGCCGTCCCGAACAGGTCGTTCACTGGCATCGGCGTGCTCGCGCGATATGGCCTCGAGAGCCAGGTCTGCTGCCACATGTCAAGCGAGAACTCCGTGCCCCGAATCTCGGCATCGAGCCACGCGGCCCAGCGCGCCGCGTAGTAATCCCGGATCAGGCCAGACCACACCCGCGACGCATAGTCCGATAAGCCTGGCCAGCCCCACGTCGTAATCAGCTGCCGCGCGTTCTCGTCGTAGAACGCCGCTTCATCGTCGGTCGATGCCTTGGCGCGTGCCGCCCCGACCCACGTTTCCAGCCGGCGATCGGGGCGCAGGTGCATCAGGGCATCCATCTTCCCCAGCATCGCGAGCGCGTGGTCCGCGTGCGAACGCGCCGTCTTCAGCTCCTTGCTGCGGATTGACTGCACGGCAAGCGCCAGCTGCTCGTCCACATACCCTCCTGCGGCCTGCACCACAAACTCGATGAGGTCATTGCGGTACAACTCCTGTTTGCCAAGCACATCCGAGCACGATACGAACAGCTCCGTGGCCCTCGCAAAAACCGGTCCTGCATCGATCGATGCCGCTGCCGGTTCAAAACTCGGCTCGCCCTGCCACGCCTGCTTGGTCATCCATATGTGCGCGCTGTACGCGCTTTCAAGCAGCAGCGCCCATGCCTGCGCCATCGCCGGCGGACAGGCCCCGTACCGCGCCTGGCAGTACTGTGGCACCCAGGTGTTGAGATCGATCGAGCCCGCGAGCCAGCCGGCGTCAGTCATCAACTCGTACACCACCTCGTTGGTCTCGATGCCCTCCGGGCACATGCCCCAACCCACCAGGTTTCCCTTGTCAGGGTTTGCAAGCACTGCCGCCGGCTCGGCAGCCATCAGCGCAAGATTGCCCTTGACGTTGTTGTTGCCGCCGAACGTGTGAGCCATCCCGTTGACCCACTGTTTGCCGAAGAACGCGTGATCGCGCTTCCACGGCCCCGGCGCATACTTGTCCGCCAGCCCCGGCACCAAGTCGTTCGAGTAATCGAGGATCAGCATGCGCTCGTTTGGCACGCTTTTCAGCAGGGCCTCTACAGAGCGCGAATCCCAGAACGCTGCGTCGTACACAAACAGCCAGCCCTGCATCACCCAGGTGCCCTGCGGGTCGCCGGCTTCAATCCCGGCGAAGACCGTGCGGCCAAACTGCTCTAGATCCTCGTACCGCCGGCCCTCGCTCACCGGTACGGCGAGCTCGTTGAAGGTGTCGGCCAGGTAGTACGACACCTCTCCGTACTCGGCCTTGTACGCCTCGATAAATCGCTTGCCGATCTCGCGGTACAACTCTTCCTGCCTGGGGTGCAGGATAAAGGTCCGCGTGTTCCGCGGGATT
Organism: Acidipila sp. EB88; assembly: GCF_003858395.1. GTDB lineage: Bacteria > Acidobacteriota > Terriglobia > Terriglobales > Acidobacteriaceae > EB88. The sequence goes on from NZ_QWEV01000005.1 coordinate 3,103,120, forward strand.
GCCAGGAACTCCTTGGGCAGCCATAACAGCGTGAACGTTTCCGCCTCAGGCTTAACCCGCAGAAAGCCCTGCGGCACAAACCCGGCAAATGCAGGCGCCACGGGCTTCATGCCCAGAGCGCGCATCCGGTCCAAGATCTGCCGCTGCAGCGCCCGCTGCTCCTCGATCCAGTGCCGCGGCAGCGGCCCGGCGAAGTTGTTGATGTTGCCCATGCGGTGCCACGGCAGGTGGCCCGGTCCGGTCGAGAAGGCATCGATCTCTGCCTGCGACACCCCGAAGCTCAGCCACACCTTCTGCCACACCCACTCCTGGCCCTCCATCGCCAGCGGCATGTTGATGCCGTGCAGGGCCATCCAGTCGAGTTCGCGCTCCCAGCGCGCCCAGTCCCAGAAAGCCATGGTGTAGCCATAGGTGCACGGGTTCAGGTACTGCACGTAGCGGTACGGGCAGGCGACCCTCTCCCTCGGAGCAGGTGGCAGGGTTTCGGGCAGATCGAGGTGCCGGCCACTCCACGTGATCATCGCGCCGCACTGTGCACGCAGGTAAGCGTAGGCCGCACGGCAGATCGCCACCGCGGTGGTGCCCTGGATGCGCACCACTCCGCCGGCAGCTTCGATCTCGTACACCTGCTCGTCGTTCTGACCCTGCAGCAGTTCCAGCTGGAACGAGGCGGCATGCTGGCCGAGCTGACGCGTGAGCACCCCGCGCGCTGCCTCAACTGGAGTCATGGGTGCGCCTACAGCCGGGTGCTTTGCGGGGCCTGCTACCGATTTAGTTGCCGCGGTCATCGCTTCAGAACCGGACACGGCCCCATGCGCAGAACTACCGATCAGCCCGAGCGCCGTCACTGCCGCCCCGGAGCAGGTCGTGCCCACAAACTGTCGCCGTGTCCACCTCAAGCCTGCTGCCTCCTGGTTCGCTTGCCGGAACCCCTGCTCAACCCCGGCAGACGCGTTCTGGAAAGCTGCCCGGAGTATTGCGGCACCGGGCGGACGCGGCAAGGTATTTCACCGTTCCTGCCTGAAACGGGGGAAGAGGAGAGAGGTTTTAACTGTGAAATGTGTTGCACCGAAAGAGCTTATCTCATGCAGGGCGAGCTAGCCGGGGATATGCCGCCACGCCACGATCTTGGGCCCGGGTGCATCGCCGCCCACGCTCCGGGTCTCAAGCAGTACCTCGAAGTAGGGGATGGTGCCGCCGGAGGGGACGATCCGGCGCAGGAAGCTGGCAAAAGCCTCGCCACTAAACGGGAAGTCCGCGGCGGCCTCGGTACCGGCCATGCCCGAGCCTTCAAACAGCAAGGCACTGCCTTCGCCGCTGATCCCGGGGAGGTAAGCCAGCACTCCATAACTGGTCGCCCCGGTGGTGTCCTTGCGCTCGCTGTAGCGCTGCTGCTCGCCTGCCTGCGGGTTCTTGTTGATCACGTAGCCCTGCTGGCTCTTCCAGTCATAGTTCACGTCGAAGTTCAGCAGGGGTGAAAAAAGCCCCACCCACGGGTTGGCCCCGATCCCGCCGATCAGGATCACGTTGCGGCTCTTCAGGTCCTGCAGATGCAGCCTCCGCGCATACCGCGTCTCCACCTGGGCGGCCTCGGCCTCGGGCAAACGGTTCAATCGCATCGCGAGGGCCAGGTCGGCGGTACTGGTGTACTGGTGCGAGGCGAGCCATGCTGCGGTTACCAGCTGGTCGGCGTTGCCATCCGTGCCGCCCGGGGCTGCTTTCACCGCGGACGCTCCACGGAGGTAGGTTCCGCTGAGGTACTCGTCCAGCGTCACCGGCGCCCGGCGCAGCTCCTCCGACAATACCAAACCATCGTCCGACGGAACGATCACCACAGGCCTGCCGGTGGCGAAGAGGCTGCTCCACAATGTTGCGGGGTGCTGCGGCCACAGGTGCAACGGCTGCGCCACGATCACGGCCATCAGCAGCAACACCGCACACACGGCGCCCCCGGCGCCCCCGGTCCAAAGCTGCCGTGCACGTTTGCGGGGCTCTGCTGACGGCAAAAGCAGGGCTGCAGCGGGTGGAACGTTCGCGTGGCTCCGGCTCCGCACTGTTTCAACCACGCCGGCGGCCGCCTGCCCTGCTGGCTGCACCGGTACCACTGGCGCAGGGTTGCTGTGCGCGGTCGGCAGGTCCGGGCTGCCAATTGCTTCTGGCAAAGGCGTGGCCCTCGCCAGCGGTTCCACCGCCAGTACCATCCCAGGGCGGCCATGGGTCCGAGGTTCAAACACCGGCACATACCCGCCCTTGGGAATCAGCACCACCACCGGGCAGCCCGGGCACTCATGCTCGAAGTACTCTTCGAGCCGCTGCCGCAGGAGCCGGGCCTGCGTGCGCACAATGCTGTCGTCGGTTGCACTGTAGGCGGGCGACCGCCCAAACACATGCACGCCGATCTGTTGCTCGTTGATCTGGTCGCTGTGGCCTTCGATCGCTTTGCGGCACACGTACTCGAAGAACTGCGACAGCCGCGCCGACTTGGCAAAGGTGCGCGACGCCAGCACCTGCCGCATCAATGCTTCGCGTGAGTCCTCCACCGCGGCGCTGCCGTTCTGCGGCGGTCGTGGCTTCGTCGTGCTGATCGACGACTCCTCACCTGGCATGGCTCACTCCAATCCAAACGGCTCCACTCGCACATGGAGAGTGCGACCGCCATGCTCTCGAGTGAGCACAGCACAACTCCTGGCGCAACGCGGCTGGTCTCCTGCATCCACGCTGCGCAAAAGATGGAGCTTGAAGAAGTGTTTATCACAGCGCAGCTTGAATCGCGCCTCGGAAGACTCCCGCGCGTGATGACCCAGCCCTGCAAGACAAGGCTGACTTGCCACTTCCTGCCCGGTCCGCGATCATCAAGAGAGGTGATCCACACGCGTCTCCCGGGTGACACGCAACGTTATGCATACACCGCACTGCAATGCTGAAAACGACATCCCGACCCTGCGGGAGTTCATGCGTGCCTTTCCTCTGTGTGCGCTGGTCACGGAGACACAGCAGGGCATGGTCGCCTCGCACATCCCGGTCGTGCTGCACGAGGATGCGGCAGGCCTGGGAGTGCTGCGCGGCCACGTAGCCCGTGCCAACGCGCAGTGGAAAGATCACCTGCCGCAGAGCGAAGCCCTTGCCATCTTCACCGGCCCGCAGCACTACATCTCCGCATCGTGGTACCCGGACAAACAGACGCATGGGAAAGAAGTGCCCACGTGGAACTATGTGGCTGTGCATGCCTATGGGGTGCTGCGCGTCATCGAGGAGCCTGCGTGGCTGCTGGAACACCTCCGCGCGCTCACGGATCAGAATGAAGTGGTTGCGCGGGTGCCGTGGAAGCTGGCCGATGCACCCCCTGAGTTCATTGCGAACTTAAGCCGCGGCATCGTCGGGTTGGAGTTAGCCATCACCCGCATCGAAGGCAAGTGGAAAGCCAGCCAGAATCGCAACGACCGTGATGCCGCGGCAGTGATAGGAGGGCTGGAAAGCCTCGAGACCCCTGCGGCGTCGACAATGAGCGCTCTCATTCGGGCCAGGCGGCCCCGGCCGCTCTAGCGCGCGCCGAGCGGCCGCATGGTGTTCAACCTAGTTCAGCGCGTCGCCGCGATGGCAGCCGCCTCTGATGCGAAGTGAAGCGTAGCGCTGGTAAGCCCGAATGCCTCTGCTTCCACGGTGATCGTGCCGGGGCGGCTGGTGGCCTGCACCAGGGCCGTCGCAATGCCCGCCTGGGCGCGCATCGGGTTTGCCCCCAGCTCCGCGGTGCCGATCACTGCGCCTTCGCCGCTGACCCGGAAGGTCACCGCGTCCTCACCGAAAGAATAGGTGGTCCCACGTGCATCGCAGATATGCGCGTAGACGCGGATCCAGTCAGCCCCGTCGGCGACCAGAGGCCGTCCACAATCATCCAGCACCAGCTTGAGTTGTGTCGGCACACCGGGCGCGCTGATCTCGTGCACCGCTACGACCCTGCCGCCGACCAGGCCTTCTGCCTTGACGTTGCCGATGGCGGTGCCGGGCTGCGCCACGCCGCTTGCAAACAGCATCGAGTGCAGGGCGCTGAACTGTTCGAGACGGAAGGTAAACGGGGGATGCGGCAGGTGGTAGCCTGCGTCCGGTGTCTGCACGGCCACTTCCTTGCCGTTCTGCGTGAGGCGCACCTGTTCGCAGTTGCTGAACACCGTGACGTTGGTGGGCGATTGAAAGGACGCGAAATTGGCCACAAAGATCATCGGCCCGCTGCCGGCATGCGATGTTTTGGGGTCCACAGGCCGCTGGCTCTGGAACAGGTAGTAGTCGAACTTCGGCAGCCGGAACAGGTCGAGCGGGGAGCCGTAGAACGGCTGATGATGGTAGCCCCGGTAGTAGTCAATGCCCGCCCACAGGTCGGCGCCCGCTGCGCGCGCTGTGCCCGGCTTGAGCGGCTCAGACTGTTCTGCGTAGATCTCGTTGAGCGCCTGCAGGTGCCTGGAGGACTGCACCAGCATGGGCGTTTCGCCCCAGTCTCTCGGCACCCGCACGCTGCCCTGCTGATCGGTCCAGTTATCCACCTGGTCGCCCCACTCGCGTATCCACAGCGGCTTGCTGCCGTCGTTGCGCGAGTACTCCACGTCCCACCCGTTGAAGTCTGCGACGGGGCGGGTGAGGCGATCGCCTGCCGTATAGCAGTCTGCGACCGGGTACTCCTCGTGGATGATGCGGAACAGTTCAGCCGCGACCAGATCATTGTCGGTCTCGTTCATCTGCGCCTCCCACAGCAGCACAGAGGGGCGGTTGCGGTCGCGACGGACCATCTCCCGCGCATTTTGGTAAACGCGCTTGCGGAACACTTCGTCTCCCATGAACTGCCAGCCCGGGTTGGAGATGATGGCCAGGATGCCAAGCTCGTCGCATGCATCCATAAAGGCCGGATGCTGGGGATAGTGGCAGCGGTAGGAGGTAAAGCCCGCGTCGCGCAGCTTCAGGGCGTCGCGGTAATGCGCCGAGGCCGGCAGCGCGTAGCCGACATATGGATGGTCCTGGTGACGATTCGCTCCGAGCGAAAAGAACTTTTCGCCGTTGATGAAAAGTCCCTCCTCCTTGTCGATGCGGAAGCGGCGGATACCGATGCGGGTGTACTGGTCGTCGGCCGGCTTGCCATCTTCAAGGATCACGGTGTGCAACCGGTACAGATGCGGGTGGTAAGGATGCCAGAGCAGCGGCGCGCGTACATGCAGCATTTGCGTCAATGTTTTCGAGGAGGATGCAGGGACCTCGACGGGAGCCTCGGAGCTGGCCACGATGCTGCCGTCCGGAGCGCGGAGCTCGTGGCTGACCCGGGCTCGGCGCAACGAGGACGACGTGTTCGCGACCTCGCACTGGACCTGCACGGTGGCGGCATCGTTGCTGACCGCCGGAAAGGTGACGAAGATGCCTCCGCCGGCCGGCTTGTCTGCAACGACCGGGTCGCTGATGTGCAACGGGTGGAGAACGCGAAGCTCCACGCTGCGATACAGCCCGCCGAAATAGACAAAGTCAAGCTGGTCCTGCGGCTTGCCAGGTGGAACCTGCTGGTTGTCGGTGTTGTCGAGGCGCAGCCGCAGCAGGTTCGCGCCCGTGGCGTTCAGGTGGTCGGAGATGTCGACCACAAAAGGCAGGTAGCCGCCGTAGTGGGTGGTGAGGTGGGTGTCATTGAGCCAGATGTCGGTGACGCCCATGGCTCCCTGGAAGACCAGGTGCAGCGTGCGGCCGTGCCACTGCGGCTGGATCTCGAGATGCTTCTCGTACCAGCAGGTGCCTTGAAAATTGCGCATGCCGCTGGCGTTGAACGGCTCAAGCCGAACTGTGTGTGGCACATTCACCATTGTCCAGGCTGCATCGGAAGCAGGCGCATTCGTTGCCATGGCCGCGCTGTTTTCGCCCGGGGTGTGATCAATGCGCGTAAAACGCCACTCCTGGTCGAGCGGTCGCACCTGTCGAAACGCAGGAGCCAGCGGCCATTCCGCAGAGGTCGCCGTAAATGCGGACGCAGAATGGGCGCTCGACTGCGCGAGCGCGTGCAGAGGGTGCAACGAGGAGTCCAGGGCAAGTCCGGCAGCGGAAAGCGTGCTCAGTTCCAAAAAGTCGCGACGCGAGAAAAGCATGGTGGTTCCCTTCGAACATGTGCCCTGGGTGCACCAGGGGTTGTTAGCGGCGAGCAGCCTGCGGTGGACGACAGGGAAGAAGCGAAGTTGGCTGGTCGCAGGTGGCCTTGCTGTTGGTGCTGGGGCCCTGCTACCAGTGGGGATACGCGCCCGGCGTACGGCCTGTAAACGGGGAGCAGCAGACTTTGCCAACCGGCTTGAACTCCATGAACTCCACGCGGGTACCGTCCGGGTCAAAGAGGTCGAGCTGCCACTTACCATCGAGCGCAAGCAGTGGCGGCTTCTCCTCGGCGGAAGGCTTCCAGCCTTGTGCTCGCAGCTGCTTCTGCAGGGCATCGATGCTGTCCACGCCCGGAGCGAAATGATTGGCGCTCGCAAGCTGTGCGCGCCCGGGTGCAGCCGGTAGGTACAGCATGTACTCGATCCAGTCCGTGCCATCGGGAACCTGCATCATCACCCAGTCAGCCTTGCCCGGCTTGGCAGAGCCCTGCCAGTACAAGGAAAAACCAAGCAGGTTTTTGTAGAAGCCGTCCAGCGCGGCGCGGTCTCTGGCCACGAAGCCGAGGTGCATGATGTGCGTGCTGAGACGCCGCGAAAGATCCGCAGGCGCAGGCACGGGATGGCTGCCAAGCTGCGTGAAGGCAACCCGGTTCCCCGCGGGGTCGTGCACGAGAAAGGTACGGCTGCCGTCCCGCTCCGTGGTGACATGCGAGGGAACGGCGACGCCGTGAGCTCCCAGGAAGTGGCGCAACCCATCGGCGTCGGCTGTGACGAAGCCAAAGCCCGCCAGCCGGTCTGAGAGATTTGGCTGCGGGGGCGAAAGCAGCTCGATGTATTGCTGATGGTTCGCGTAGAAGCGAACGCCGGAGCCAGCACCCGCTGCCGGTACCTGCTCCCATCCGAGTCGCTGTGTGTAGAAGCGCTCTGAGCGAGCGAGGTCATCGGCGTAGAGCGTCAGGTGCGAGATGCCGGTGATGGCGGGGCGGCGCGGCGACGTCTGCGCGCCCGCGGCCGGCGTCCATAGCGCAGGCAGCAGCCATACGAGCACAATTACAAGGACGTACCTGGCTGCGAGCTTTCGAGATCCCAAACCTTTACCGCGAGGCTTGCCATGCCTGCGGTTCCACATCGCGCATCGACCCATTGCGCCTCCCCTTACGCTTCCGCTACACCTGTTCGCGTTCACCAAGGTATGCCTGTGGAGGCTCGTTGCGAATCAGACCAAAGTTGGACTGCCGGTAAATAGCCGGGTACGGTCCCGCGCAGTGTTCCAGATCCGACTTCCGTAGGATTCACGTTGTCGTGCCGTTCCCCTATAGTGGGTGCGATTGATTTCGCAACGACATGTGTCGCGGCAGAACACCCCAGAATTGGAAACCTAGTAAAGAACCCGAGGCAGGAATCATGGAGATCCAGAATGTTGCGCGTCGCCGCTTTTTGCTGCAAGGAGGAGCGACCGCCGCGTCTGCGCTGCTCGCTCGCACCGCCGGAGCCGGGACTACCAGACAGCCGGCCGGAATCCAGCTGTATACCGTGGGAGCGGAGCTGCAGAAGGACGTGCCCGGCACTTTGCGACAGCTCCGCAGGATCGGCTACCGCGAAGTGGAAACCGCGGGCTTTGCGGGCCTTGGCGCGAAACAGTTCCGCCAGCAGTTGGACGATGCAGGGCTCGTGTGCCCCAGCGTGCATCTGCAGCTCAACAGCGGCGCTCTCGCCTCCCTGCTGGACGACGCGAAGGTTGTGGGCGCGCACTCGGTGGTCTGCTCGGCCCTGCTTCCATCCGGTGCAGCGCGCGCCACGGTGAATGATTACAAGAAGATGGCGGCGCGCCTGAACGTAATCGGCGGGATGGCGAAGCAGGCAGGCCTGCAGTACGCCTACCACAATCACAACATGGAGTTCGCCCCGCTTGATGGCGGAGCCATGGGCTACGACATTCTGCTCGCGGAGACTGACAAGCACCTGGTGTGCTTCGAGATCGATTGCGGCTGGATGATTGCGGCAGGCCACAGACCCGAGGAGTACTTCCGTCGGTATCCGCAGCGGATTCGCATGCTGCATATCAAGGACTTCCTCCGCGGCAGCGCAGCGAGCACCTCGCTTGCCGGCGCACTGCGCCCGCAAGGCACCGAGCTGGGACGCGGGTACATCGACTACAAGCCTATCCTCGCCGCCGCGGTGAACATCCATATTGAGCACTACTTCGTCGAGCAGGAGCCACCTTTCCCGGATATGCCGGCGATCGAGGCAGCCGCCGCGGACTACGCTTACCTGCATGCTTTGCATCCGTTCGCCTGAAGTGAAGCACTGCAATAGGAATTCCGGGGAAAGAAAAGGTACAGCATGAATCGTCGTTGTTTTGCACAATTAGCGCTTGCCACCGCGGTGAGCCAGACCTTTGGACGCCCGGCCACGGCGCAGCCCGCTGCCTCGTCAAAGCAGGTACGCTTCTCGTTCATGCTGTGGGCGCTTGCGAAGCAGGCGTCGTTCGATCGCTGCGTAGAGATGGTAGCCGAGGCAGGCTACAACGGGGTCGAGCTGACCGGCGAGTTCCAGAAGTGGTCGCCCCAGGAGACGCAGAGAATTATGACTAGGATGCGCGGACTCGGGCTGGTCGTAGACGCCATGAGCGGCGTCAAGGCAGGCTTCGCCGTGCCCGAGGAATCGACATCGTTTCTGCAACAGCTGCAGGTGCAGATTGATGACGCGCGAAAGCTGGAGTGCCCGCAGATCATCCTGTTGTCCGGCAGGCGGGTCGCGGAACTGGAGCTTGCGAAGCAGCGGCAGGTGGCTATCGATACCCTGAAAGAGGCGGCGGACATGGCTGCAAAGCATCACGTGCAAATCGTCATCGAGCCCATTGATCCGCTGGAAAACCCGACAATTTTTCTGCAAACGGTTTCGGACGGTTTTGAGATAACGCGTGCGGTGGGCCGTGACAACGTGAAGGTGTTGTACGACTTCTACCATGAGCAGAGAGCGTTCGGAAACCTGATCGAAAAGCTTCAGAAGAACATCGACATGGTCGGCCTGGTGCACATTGCCGACGTGCCTGGACGCCACGAGCCAGGCACCGGCGAGGTCGCCTACGCGCAGATTTACAAGGCGCTGGCCGCAGCTCACTACGATAAGTTCATCGCGATGGAGTACTACCCCACAACAGAACCGGTGGCCTCACTCACGCGGGCAAGAAAAGAAGCAGAGCAGGCCCTGCGCTCCGCTTAGCCAGCCCGTGTTGCTGTCCGAAGAGTGGAGTTCGCAAGGCCTTGTGGCCCGTTCGGAGCGGCTTCCGTCTGTACTCCCTGGTCGAATGCAAGTCCGGAAAGGATCACGCTGGATGCGAAAACAAATCGCCACTGTTGCCCTGTTGCTTGCTGTGGGTGCCGGCAGCGCGGGAACTCGCGCGCAGACCACGGCTGGCATGGTTCCGTTTACCATGGACCACCGTGCGGGTCTCGCCTCGCACTCGCCCGTGGACGTGTCCTTCCTGCTGGACGCGCCGGCAGGGAAGCACGGGTTTCTGGTGGTGAAGAATGGGCATCTGGCCACGAGCGATGCGCAGCGCGTGCGTCTTTGGGGCGTCAATATCACGGACTGGAGCGCAGGTTCGCGACAGATCCCCGAGAAGGTGGACGCCGCGTTGTGGGCTTCAACGCTGGCCCGGTTCGGGGTGAACTGCGTGCGCTTCCAGTTTCTCGATTTGAAGGAGCCACGTGGGCTGCTCGATACCACGCGGGCTGATACACGCGCGCTCGATCCCCGGCAGCTGGACCGTGAGGACTACTTCATCGCGGAGCTTGAAAAGCGCGGCATTTACATCGACTTCAACCTTCTCGTCGGCAGGCCGTTCAACACCGCCGATGGCGTGCACGATGCGGCGGCGCTGCATGAAGGAGCCAAGGGCACGTCGCTGTTCGATGCACGCATGATCGAGTTGCAGAAGGAGTATGCGCGCGAGCTCCTGACGCACCGCAACCCATACACCGGCCACCCCTACACCGAGGATCCGGCGGTGGCGGTGATCGAGATCAACAACGAGAATGCACTCAACATCGGCTACCGGGCGCCGTCGCCCTTCTACCTGGTCGAGCTGACGGGCATGTACAACCAGTGGCTTGCCACACACCGCACTCCTGAACAGATCGATAAGCTCCGCCAGATTGTGAGCTCGGTGACCGCGGTAGACGCCGAGCCGGGAGCAACGGCGCATACCGCCTCGCTGCGTGCACTGCCATTGCTTGCTTCCAAAGGTGATGCGGCCACTGCCCAGCCGCTTCGCTTCTACGCGGAAGCAGAGTTTTACGACGAGCTCCAGCGCACGTACTTCGAGAATATGGAGCGGTATGTGAAATCAACCCTGGGGTCGAAGTCGCTGGTGATGGCGACGGCAGATCACAGCCATGCAAACAGCGGCTATCCCACACTGCTGGCGACCGCCGGCATGGACGTGATGGATGGCCATGATTACTGGCAACACCCCGAGATGTACGTGCGCAAAGCGCCCATGGTGAATGACCCGTTGCACTCCACCGTGGTCGAGCTGTCGCGCTCCGCAATCGCCGGCAAGCCGTACACCGCAAGCGAGGTAAATAACCCGTTTCCGAACGACTACGGTGGCGAAGGCATTCCCATCCTTGCCGCATACGCGCTGCTGCAGGACTGGGACGCGATCTTGTGGTACACCTTCGAGCCGAAGGCCGAACCCGCGTGGAAACCCGTCGTGGGCGACCCCTTCGACATCTCGCACGACCCGGTCAAGATGCCGGAGCTGGCGCAAGGAGCGTTGATGTTTCTGCGCGGAGATGTCGCCGCGGCCCGTACAGTAGCCGAGCGCTCGTACACGCGGGCGGAGGTTTTCGACAGCATGCTGTTGCCGGCTGCCTCGGAGCGGCCTTACTTTACCCCGGGCTTTCCGCTGGCGCTTCCGCTCGAGCACGAGGTGAGGGTCCAGTCGCTCGATGGAGCGCCGACGCGGCCGTTTGTGGATGCATCCAGTTTCGCCAGCACCAGCCCGATCGTCTCTGACACGCAGCAGCTTGCCTGGTACAGCTCGCCGCGCGAAACCGGACTGGTCACGATTGATACTCCGCGCACGGAGGGGCTCATCGGATTCGTGACAGCAAACGGCAAGTCCGTACGGCATCTGTCAACCGAGCTCCGCAACAGCTTCTGCACGGTGCTGCTCAGTTCGCTCGACGGGAAGCCCATTGCGCAGTCGGCACGCATGCTGCTGGTGGCAGGCGGCCGGGTAGAGAACACAGGGCAGACGTGGAACATTGCCGGCACCGACCTTACCGACTGGGGCGTCTCGCCAACCCTGATCGAACAGGTCGCGGGGAACCTGAGCCTGAGCTCGCTGGATCCTGCAGGCGCGGTAATGCTGCAGCCGCTCGACGGAGCAGGTCGACCAAAGGGGCCAGCTGTTGCGGCGACCAAAGACGGGGTGAACTGGCGCCTGCACCTGGGCGACACTGCCACCACGTGGTACGAGGTGAGCGTCACCCGGTGACGGCCGAATGCGTGAACGCTACCGATACACCGCTTCTTTCGCGTGAATGCGAGCCGCAACAGCCCACGCTGCGACTTTGCTGCGTCGCCGTGACCTGCATCTCCGCATCGATGTTGCGCGAGTAGCGATCGAGTAGGGCGAATGCTGTGGTCTTCCGCCACCAGCGCTTCCGCAATCGCCCGCCTGAGGCCGTTGACTCCGATGGCCACTTTTACCTCGAGCTCGAACGGCACCTGCGACCTTGAGGTAAGCCTTGGTTGCTTGCTTGGCGGTTCAGCTTACAGGTGCGCCAGGCCTCGTTGCAGTGCGGTGATCACCGCCTGTGTTCGATCCGTCACGTTCAGGCGCATGAGGATCACGCTCACGTGCGACTTCACCGTGGCCTCCTTGATCGAGAGTTCCGTGGCGATGTCGCGATTGCTTCTGCCGCGAACCAGCAGCGACAGCACCTCGCGCTCGCGCAAGCTGAGCTCGCCGTCGCGCGGCCGTGAAGCGAGAGCGCGGGCCACGGGCGCAGGCACAAAGCGCCCGCCGGCATGCACCTTGCGAATTGCGCTGGTGAGCATCTCGTGGGGCATGCCCTTGATGAGGTAGCCGCGTGCGCCGGCTTCGAGCGCCTGGTGAATGTCTTCATCCCCATCATAGGTTGTCAACACGATGAACTTTGCCTGGGGCGCGAAGCAGCGGATCGAGCGAATCGCAGCTGCCCCGCTGCCGTCGGGCAATCGCAGGTCCATCAGCGTGATATCGGGTGTGTGCTCGCGAAACAACTCCACCGCGTCCGCAGCCGTACCGGCTTGTGCCACCACTGTCATGCCTGGCACTGCCGAAATGATGGCAGCCACGCCAAAGCGCATGATGGGATGGTCGTCTACGATCAGCACGCGAATCGGCGCGGTCACTCGGGTCTCGTTCATAGCTCTGCTTTCTCCCGGGGCGGAAACAGGGAGGACCGCTTGAGGCGAAAGCGCACGGTCGTGCCCTGGTTCATCACACTCATCCATTCGATGTGTCCATCCAAACGCGCAATGCGCTCTTCCATGCCGGCAATGCCGTAATGGGACTGGCCGTCGCTGGGTGCAGCGCCCGGGCAGAAGCCGGTGCCATCATCGCGGATCCTGACTTCAAGCTCCTCCGCCCTGAAATCGAAGTGGATCACGATCGAGGTCGGCATCCCATGCAGCACGGCGTTATGCAGCGCCTCCCGAATTACCATCAGGAGTTCATGGGCGATCGAGGAGGGCAACGGGAAAGAGCCACCGTCCGTGGTGCAGTCTACAGGCGTGTTGAAGTCGCGGGCAAAGTGCTCGGCCATCAAGCAGGTCGATTCGAACAGATCCTGCTGCGGCTCATCCCCATGTCGATCGCGGTGGCGAAGGTTCCACACTGCATCCCGCGCCTCGTTGATGGTGGAACGCATCTGGGTGCGCGCATACTGGATCAGCTCTCCACGCAGCGAGTGGTTTTCGCGCTCCAGGCTCGAGACTGCCTCAAGCAGGGCCGACACACTGGTGCAGCCCTGGATCACGGTGTCGTGCATTTCGCGGGCCAGGCGGCTCCGCTCCTCGAGCACGGCTCCGAACCGAAGCTGCAGCAGGCGCATGCGCCAGCGATACGACGCCAGGCTGCACAAGCTCAGCAGGGCCGCGACAAGCGAGAGAAACCACCAGGTGAGGTAGAGATGCGGCTGCTTGCGAAAGTCCAGCACGGCCTCGGAGGTGGACGAGGGATTGTCGAGAGGAAATGCCACCACCTCGAAGTGATAGCGGCCAGCCGGCAGGTTGGTGTAAGTGGCGCTCCGCGTAGAGCCGGCATAGGTCCAGTTGCGATCAAACGGCTTGAGACGGTAGCGGAAGCGGGTCTCTTCCTGCGATTGCAGGGAACCCGGTGCAAATGCAATCTCAAGCCGGGAAACGTCGGCGGTCAGCAGGTGGAGGTCCGAGGGCTTTACCTCACTGCCATCCACGGCCACGCGGGTCACAAGCAACCGGGGTGCCTGGAGCCGCGGTGCCGGCTCGGGCACGATGTGGACTGCGCCACGATCACTGGGAAACCAAAGGCTGCCGTCTGCGCCGATGCAGCCGGAGGGCTGACGGCCGCCATACATCTGGGCATCATCTGCGTCGTAGGGCATGCTGTAGATCGTCACCGGCTGCACATTGCCCGGGGTGCCCGCATTGAGCGCATCCAGCGGGATGGAGAAGATGCTGTTGGGGCTGCTTACCCAGAGCTGGTGAAAGCGATCTTCGAGCAGTTGGTAGATGCTGTTGCTGACCAGCCCCTGCGCAGTGGTGAACTGCAGCAGTGCTCCATCGCGATAGCGAAAGATGCCATGATCGCGCGTGCCGAACCAGAGCGATCCTTCGTCGTCTTCCAGGATGGACCAGACCTTCTCCTCGCGCAGCGCGCGGGTTGCGGCGTTTGTCACCAGCCGCGTACCATTCCATGTGCTGAGCCCCTGGTCGGTTCCGATCCAGACGTTACCTTCGCGATCCTGCAGGAGCGACCGGGTACTGAAATAGGCGAGGCCGTCGCGCATGCCGAAGTTGCGTACCCGGCCGCCCGCGATGCGGCTCACCCCTTCGTCAGTGGCGACCCACATGGAATGGTCACGCGCTTCCAGAAAGCCGCGCACGAAGTTATTTGCCAAGCCACCTGGTGCGGAATAGTGCACAGCCTTGCCCTGCGCGAGGTGAAATGCGCCGCTGCCATCGGTGCCGATCCACAACGTTCCCTGGTGATCGCGGTAGACATTGCGCACCGCGATGCCCGCGATGGCCTTGAAGGTGTAAGGCAGTGCATGGTCGTGGCGAATGGCATACACGCGGGAAGAAACAGCCCAAACCGTGCCGTTCCTGTCACCACTGCCTGGACCCTGTTCGTCGTAGGAGATCGTCTCGAAGTCCGGGTCGAACCCGCCGGGAAGGGGCACCACCCCGACCGGCGTTTTGCTCAGTCGAACCAGGCCATCCTGCGTGCCGATCCAAGTCTGCCCGGAGTGGTCTCCGACCATGCTGAGCACGGTGTTACTGGGCAGCAGACCCGCACCGCTTGCCTTGTGTAATTTGCCGCCCGCGTATGTGTACAGCCCGTGGCCGATCGTGCCGATCCAGAGGGTACCGTCGGCGGTTTGCCGGAGGCTGCGCACGGTAGCCGAGATCCCCGCCAGCAAGGTGAAGCCATGCGTGCCAAGCCGTTGCACCCCTCCGACGGTACCCACCCAGATGGTGCCGTCACTGGTTTGCAGAATGGTCTTGACACGATTCTGGCTGTACGCCCCGCGCAACCTGAACTGCCGCACGTTCGCGCCGTCGAACATCAGGAGTCGCAGCCCGCCTACCCAGATCCGGTGCTCGCGATCCTGGTAGATCGAGTGCACTGCCAGCGATGTTGTGAACTGCGAGGTTTCCACCCGCTCGATCACGCCCCGTGTCATGCGGAACAGACCATTGTCGGTGCCGATCCACAACTGACCCCGCTCATCTTCCACCAGGCTGCGTACGAACCCGTCGGTCAGGCCCTCGGCCGCGCTGTAGCGGTGAAATACGCCATTCTCAAAGTGGAGCAGGCCACCGCCCTCGGTGCCGACCCACAACGTACGGTCATGCGCGGCAAGCAGGCAAAAGACGCTGTTGTCGGTAAAAGCCGGGGTGTTGCTACGACCGAATGAGACAAATCGATTGCCATCGAAGCGGGTAAGCCCGCCCGTGGTTCCGATCCACAGGGAACCGTCGTCCGTCTGCTGGATGGCCTGAACCGTCTCCTCCGGCAGGCCGTCCTGCACGTGCCAGACGCGACGGGTGTACTGAAGGCTTGCATCGGGAAGTGCCTGCGCTGCCGGTACTGGCAGCAGGAAGGCCAGGGGGAACAGCAGCAGGAGGTGACAGCTCCAACTGCAGATACTCTTCATCACTGCTCGCATTCTGCTCTGCCATTGTTCTTGGTTCACGAGCGAGCATTGTAGGGGGTTGCCACAACAGCTTGCATGCGCGGCAGCGTGCAACTCAGAAGCAGCTGCAAAAAGGGTATGCCCGGACCAGAGGCGGTCCGGGCATGCGGTGAGCGTTACGCGATTTAGAAGGTGAGCTTGAGTGCCATCTGACCAACGCGTGATGGTTCCGCGCCCGTCGCCGTGATAGCGCCTTCGTTGCTGTCCCCATTGCCTGAGTCAGGAGCCGCGAAGCTTGGCTGGTTCAGGACGTTGAACATCTCCCAGCGGAACTGTAGGTCGTACCGTTCGCGATACTTGAAGTTCTTGAACAGACCGGCATCGCTGTAATCGAGGGACGGGGCATGCATGATGTTCTTGCCGCTTGAACCGAAGGTGCCGATCGCATTCTGGGTGAATGCGGCTGTGTTGAAGTAATGGCTCAGCCAGTTGGCCTTGCCACCCTGCCGCACATCACGGGGTACCCCCGGCACAACATCGGCCCGGTCCTCATACTGCTGCGAGTAGGAGTTGTTGTTGCCCAGGCCGCCGCCGACGGTGAACGGGAAGCCGGACTGCGCAGTGGTAATGACGCTGATCTCCCAGCCACCGAGCACTTGGCGCAATGCGGGGTTCATGCGCAGGGGAGTCGGCACGGTGTAGGTGATGTTGCCCACAGCGCGCAGCGGCACGTTCTCGCTGGAAGCGCCGTAGTTGTAAGCAAGGTTGAAGGGGTTGGTCAGCTGGTTGGTTCCGAAGCTGACGTTGGCGGACGATGCCAGGTCCATTGTCTTGGCATAGGTGAAGTTGCCCTGGAACTGGAGGTTATGGTTCAGCCGGCGCTCCACGCTGACCTGCAACGCGTGGTAGCTGGCCGTGCCATGGCTTTCCATGTCGAGGATCTCGCTCAGCGCCGGGTAGGTGCTGCGAGCGCCTGACGCTGCGGCGGCTGGTGTTGTCGGGGTGGCAGCGGTGGCCGGGACATAGATGCCAGGGTTGCGGTCGATGATGAACGGTGCGTGGTAGGTCTGTGTGCCGACATAGGCGACCCGCGCGACGGTGTTCTGCCCGAACTGTTGCTCAACCGTCAGGTTCCAGCTTGCCGTCGTCGCAAGCTTGAAGGCTGGATCGATGGTAGCCGGGATGCTGACGCCCACGGGGAAGAGGGCAGTAGAAGCCGGCTTGAGACCGGTTGCGGCAAACGGCGGGAAGGGACTGACGCCGCCCGTACCCGGTGACGAAGCCCACGGATTATCGAGGCTCAGGGGCGCGGTGTTCGTACCCTGCAGATCAAAGGTGGGAGCAAACGGAGCATTGTCGGCCGTGTGGTTGTAGTCCGAGTAGATCATCGGCGAGGTAAACAGGCCGAAGCCTGCGTGGATTGCGGTGTGCGGCATGTTCTTGGGCTGCCATGCCACGCCGAGACGCGGCTCCCAGTAGCCGTACGTAGTACGCATCAGGCCAGCGCCCACGTTGGGGTCGCCAGGAAACACGACGCCCAGTGGCGCATTGGGATACACGATACTTTGCTGCCCGGGGATAAAAGTCGAAGCACGCCCACCCGCGATGGTGGGGGGCAGGTTCGGGTCCCAGCGCAGGCCCGCCGAAAGGGTGAGGTTCGGCTGGGCGCGGAACTCTTCCTGCCCGAAGAAGCCGGGCTGCCATCCAGCAACGTTGGCGATTTCGCCAGCGCCCTGCGTCATCGAGGTCAGGTCGCCGGCGAGGAAGTCGGCAAGCCCGGAGCCGGTGTACTGGCCGCCGAAGCTGAGGATAGGCGAGGTCGGGTACTGGGTCTGCTCCCGCGCGTACTGGTGCTGCACGTTGGTGCCGAAGGTGAGGGTCTGCTTGCCCAGGGCAATCGTCAGCTGATCGTAGATGCCGTAGGTGCTGCGAGCCTCAGTAGAAGGCTCGTAGTATCCGACGTTGAAGCCGTTGCCGCCTACCGAGAAGCCTTCCACGTAGCATTGCCCTGGAAGCTCGGTCACGTTGATGTATTTCGACCAGCAGAACGGAGTGCCGTCTGCCTGGTTCGCCTGCGAACCGTTGCCCGCGTCGTACTCGCTCCAGAAGACCGAGAGCGAGTTCACCATCTTATCGTTGAGCGTCCAGACATCTCCCAGGGTCTCGTTGTAATACCGTTCCTGGATCGCGACGTCGTAGTTGTAGTTGTTGTTGAGCGCCAGCAGGTTGCCGTCCACGTTGGCCGATGGCTGCACAAAGCTGGTGATGAAGGAGCGCAGGGAAACCCGCTGCTTGGGCGTGATGTCCAGGTCGAGCTTGGCCGTGCCCTCGTCGATCTGGTTGATAAACGCCGGTGAGTTGTAGTAGGTCAGGCCATTTGCCTGCTGGCCGACCGGCAGCGTTGCCTTGTCCACCGCGACGGCAGTGGCGTTCAGCGAGTAGCCCGGCAGGAGCTGGTTGGGCTTGCCGTTCAACGTGCCGAAGGGGCAAGTGGCCGACGGTGCGCCATTGGTACAGAGCGGCGTGGAGATGCCGCTGAGATCGCCCCCAAGCATGGCCGCGGTAGGCACGTAGGAGTTCAACTCGGTCGAGGCGGTGGCGTTGCGCGTGCCCTGGTAGTTGGCGAAGATGAAGGCCCGGTTCTTCAGGATCGGGCCGCCGGCAAATCCGCCGAACTGGTTCTGGTGCAGCGGGTCTACCCCGTGCGAGAAGTAGTTCTTGGCGTTGAAAACCTGGTCACGGTAAAAGTCGAACGCTCCGCCGTGGATGTCGTTGGTGCCGGAACGGGTCTGGATCGTCACCACGGCGCCGGGTGCGAAGCCATACACCGCGTTGAAGTTATTGGTGATGACGCGGAATTCCTGTGTCGCGTCGGCATTCGGAAAAGGCGCGGGCAGGCCGAGGTAGGTGTCCATGTTGGGCACGCCATCGAGCAGGAAGTAGGTGCTTCCCTGGGTGCCGCCATTGGCCGAGACCGATGGCTCGGAGCTGGAAGGAAACGAGAAGCCAGTCTGGCTGTAGGTGTTTCCGCCGGGGGTCATGCCGGGGGCCAGCAACACCAGGGAGGCAGGGGAGCGGCCATTCAGGGGCAGCTGTGTCACGGCCGTAGCGTCGATGGTCTGGCCGAGCGAGCCGTTGGTGGTGTTGAGCAGTTCGGCATCCGCGGTAACCGTCACCGTCTCCTGCACATTGCCTGTCTTCAGGCTGACGTTCTGGGTAGCGGGCGTGTCGACATTGATGGTGATGCCCTGCTGCAGGTAGGTTTCAAAGCCGGATACCTGTACCGACAACGAGTAGGCTCCAGGCGGCAGGGGAGCGATCCGGTAGGATCCCTGGTCGGAGGAAGTCGCTGTGACCTTGAGGCCTGTGCCGAGGTTGGTTGCCGTCACAGTGGCGCCCGGGATAGCGGCACCCGACGGGTCGGTCACCTGCCCGGTCAGGCTTGCTCCTACCGATTGCGCAAACGCAAGGGGAGCCATGGAACCGGGAACGGCCAGGGACAAGGCAAGATAAAACGTGTGTCCGCGAAGCATGCGAAACATGTAGCGTCTCCTCCATCAAAACGTGATCGCCACTCCTGCAGCGATCGCGGCCGAACAGACCCCTCGTGGAAACAGTGCCATCCGTGTTTGGGGGTCCGGGGAAGACTCTATGCGCAGAAATCAACGATGCGAATCCGCCTTAAGTCGGATCGCGCTCAAAAAACTGGATTGATGCCGCATGCTGGAGGATCGCCTGTGGCTTCCAAGGCGTGAGCGGTTAAAGCCGCGGAAAGGTGTCACGAAATCGCTGTTCTGAGCCGGTGAGAGCACGGTCGTGACGACGACGGGTTTACCAGTGTTCGCTCTTGACCACGCCCGCCCCTTCGCGGATCAGCACGAGGCGGTTGGCCTCCACATGGGCGATCGTCTCCGTGGCCCCGGAGGGCCAGTGAATCTGGAGCGAAGCGGACTTCTCTGCGCCGAGGCCGAAATGCAACCGCGGGTCGTTGGCTGAGAGGTAGCTGGTCTGGCTGAGCAGTGTCTGCGCCTGCTGTCGGGTGCCATACCGGGCTACGATGCGTGTGCCGATCGCGCTGCGGTTGCTCTTGGTTCCTTCGAGCCGCACCTTGAGCCAGTTGTTCTCAGCGGGCGCATCATTGCGCAACAACGAGGGTGGCTCGTTCTGATTCATGATGAGGATGTCCAGGTCACCATCGTTGTCGAAGTCGCCGAACGCGCAGCCGCGGCTCTGGTGGGCTGCAGAGACACCGGGGCCTGCCTCTGCGCCCATCTGGAGAAAGCGCCGCCCGCCTGGATTGTCGCCAAGGTTGCGGAAGAGCAACCGCGGGCTGCGGCTCGGATAGCGTGTGGGGTAGCGGCTCTCGAGCTCGGGATAGACGGTGCCCGTCACCTCGAAAACATCCGGCAGGCCATCATTGTCAAGGTCCACAATGCCGGCACCCCAGGTAATAAAACGCTGTTCGCCGCCGAGTCCTGCCTCGACTGTGACATCTTCAAACTCACCTTTGCCGCTATTGCGGTACAGCCCCGACGCCTGGTGGAGAAAATGGGTCTTGACGAGGTCGAGGTGCCCGTCGAGATCGATGTCGCCGACCCCGATGCCCATGCCTGCCATCTCGTGTCCCTCGCCGCTGAGCGCAACGCCCCGGGTCAGGCCCTCTTCGCGGAACGTGCCGTCTCGGTTGTTCATCAGCAACAGGCTCGGGGTGGAATCACACGCGACGAAGATATCGGGCCAACCGTCCTCATCCACGTCAAAGGCGACTGCCGTGAGGCCGTACGAACTACGCATCGCTGCGATGCCGGATTGCCGGGAAACGTCAGAGAATGTGCCATCGCGGTTGTTGCGAAACAGGGAATGCGTCGGAAACGGCAGCCCGCTGGGGCCGCAGTTGACCGGCACGCCTTCGAAGCTGCAGTTAGGCATCTGCAGGTTGGGGCGGGGCAGCGTTGCAAAGCTGACGTCGGCATAGTTGGTCACAAACAGGTCCAGCCAGCCGTCGCGATCGTAGTCCACAAAGGTGCAGCCGGTAGCAAATCGGGGCTGTGCGTTCAGCAGCCCGGCCCTGGCTGTGACATCCGTGAAGGTGCCGTTGCCGTTGTTGTGTAGCAGGCGATTCTGTCCGTACGCGGTCAGGAACAGATCCTCAAATCCGTCATTGTTGTAGTCGCCCACGCATACGCCCGTTGCCCAGCCAGTGCTGCTGAGCCCGGCTGCAGTGGTGATGTCCTTGAAGGTGCCGTCGCGATTGTTGTGGTAAAGCCTGGTTCCGCCGCCCGCGGCTACCGTGGCTTCGTGGCGGTCCCCGCCTATCCCTCCAACGATCAGTACATCCATCCAGCCGTCGTTGTCATAGTCGAAAAAAGCGCATCCGCCACCCATCACCTCGATGATGTACGTGGCCTGGGCAGGGTCGCCATAGGGGATCGATTGCGTGAGTCCTGCTGCCTGGGCCACATCGACAAACTTCGAAAATGGCGGCAGCGTCGGTCCGGGCGCAAAGCCGAATGCGCGGGAACGGAGCAGCGAGTCCCCGCACACCGCGGACGCAGTCTTCAGCAGGCGGCGGCGAGTG
This sequence comes from Acidipila sp. EB88, assembly GCF_003858395.1. GTDB lineage: Bacteria > Acidobacteriota > Terriglobia > Terriglobales > Acidobacteriaceae > EB88. Next base: position 3,124,203 of record NZ_QWEV01000005.1, read on the forward strand.
ATTGGGATCGTCATAGGCAGGGGGCAAAGGGAAGCATGCGTGCAGTTGTGCTCGCCAGGCATCGACCAGCGTATGCAGCACCAAGCTTAGCTCACGCTGTGCGGCAGCAGGGAGCCCAAGGTGCCATCAAGGCCGGGCGGGCTGCTCCATGGCGTCAATTTGCTGCAGCAGGGCCCGTGCCCCGGCATCGTTACCGCCCAGCGCTGTCACGTGGTGGAGGGCTTCACGCGCGTCGGCCCATTTTGACTGAAGGCAGAGCGAAGCCGCAAGATTCATCCACGCCTTGCCGAACCCGGGATCTGCCGCAACCGCAAGCTCGAAGTATCGCGCCGCATCCGCGGCATCCCCATCGCTGGCATCCAGGTATCCGAGCTGGTTAAGGGCCACGGCCATGTGCGCATCGAGTGCAACAGCCTGTTGCAATGCTGCCCGTTCTCCGGCCGGGTCGCCTGCCTTGTCGAGGGCCATGGCCAGCTTGTAGGCCAGCACGGGTTCGTGCGGGTCGAGCGCCAGCGCTTCGCGGTAGTCCGCAATGCACTGCTGCAGGTTGCCGGCAGCCGCGGCCTGGTCGCCCTGTTGGGCCTTGTCGGCAGCCTGCGCGCGGGCTGCCTGTGCTTTCAGCTTCTCCTGATAGAGGGTGATTTGCTGCTGCGCCGCCGGCATGTCGCCCATTGTGCGCAGGGCTTTCGCCAGCGCGAAGTGAACTTCCGGGGTGTCGAGCCCCAGTGCGATTGATTGCTCAAGCTCCTGCCGCGCGGCACTCTCGTCCTTGAGAGATCCGTACACCATGCCCAGCCGGTAGTGAGCTTCGGCGTTCCCGGGCTTCGCCGCAATGGAACGCCGCAAGTAATCGCGCGCAGCGGCATAGTCATCCTGCTGCTGGTGCAGCAGCCCCATGAAGTAGAGCAGCTCCCACTGTGCGGGCGCAGAGAGCAGCAGCTTTTGCCCCAGCGCCTCTGCACCGGGGTCGCGCGCAAGTACAAGGGTCTGCAGGAGCAATAACTGTGCCTGCACATCCTGCGGGTGCTGGCTGGCTGCTGCGGACAGGGCTGCGACGGCGTCCTGAAAACGGCTCTCCAGCATCAGCACGCCCGAGAGCGCCTCTGCCAGCTGGAGCGATGCAGGGTTGGCCGCGAGCTTCTTTTGCAACAGCCTCGCCGCGTCCTCGGGCAGTCCGGAGTGGCTCATTGCCGCGGCCAGGTCCAAAGCCAGAGTGTCTGTCAGCCTGCCCGAGGCGTCGGGGGGACCGAGCAACGCCATGACGCCGCTGTAGTTCCGATCCGCGAGCAGGTCGCGGCTCAGGCTTTCAAGCGCCAGCGCCGACGTTGGCTCCCTGGCAAGCGCCAGCCGCCACTCTAACTCCGCTGCATTGCGGTCATTGCCGTGGTCGAGCGCAGTGCCGAGCAGCAGGTGCGTCTGGGTTGCGTCAGGGTCGAGGCGAAGCGAAAGCCTGAGCGGCTCAACGGCCGCTGCGAACTGCCCGTCGGCAGACAGGCTCAGGCCCAGCAGGTACTCGTAGTGGGCGGAGTTCGGCTCAAGCGTGGTGACCTTGCGGAAGCTATCAACGGCGCAGCCAAACTGCTGGTGATCGGCATACCAGGTGCCAAGTGCAGCATGGGTTCTGGCATCGGGCGTGGCGCGCAGCTGCCTGGCGAGGTCTGCGGGAACCGTGCATGCCGCTTGCACCTGCAAGGCTGCGGCACACAACGAGGCGATCAGAAAAGCCTGCGCAACTTTGTGCCGGGTCGCCACTGGCAGCCCAGTATACGCCACGCGCGCGGTGCGCCGGCAGCAGGCGCCTGCACCTTAGCTGTGGTGGCCCATCGGTCACTGTCGAGCTTTCCAGCAGGGCGACTCGACCCGCAAGGGTGCATGGGCGACAGGGTGGGAACTCTCTTACCCAGGTTCATGTGTAACGAATCCCTGTCCACCTGCCGCACTGTCCGCGCTAGAGTTGATCCGTCGCTGCAGCATGCCGCCACTGCCTTGCTGGTGCAAGCCCCGCGTGAAGGAAGCATCGAAGGCCACACGCGGCTGTCGTGCTACATTCCCACTCACGAGGACCACCATGCATTCGGAACACAACAGCCGTGAGCTTCAGGGGCAGGTAGCTATTGTCACAGGCGCAAGTGCAGGACTGGGCCGTGCCACGGCCCTTGCGCTGGCAGCCGTGGGGATGCGGCTGGTGCTCACGGCCCGGCGCGAGCAGCGCCTCCTTGCGCTGCAGCAGGAGATACGCAAAGCGGGCGGCGAGGCAGTTGTTGTGGCCGGGGATGCCGCGCAAGAAGCAACGGCCGTCGCCGCCGTAAATGCGGCGCTGACAGCGTTTGGACGCATCGACGTGCTCATCAATAACGCAGGGGCTGGTCTGTACAAGAGCCTGGTCCATACCACCGCGGACGAGTATGACGAACTGTTGCGCTCGAATCTCAGGAGCTCGTTCCTGTTCGCTCGTCATACCGCGCCGGAGTTCATCCAACAACGATCCGGAACGATGATCTTTGTCTCGTCGGTCGCCGGACTTGCGGGAGCAGCCAACGAATCCGTATATGCCGCGACCAAATTCGCGCAGGTTGGTTTTGCGCAATCTCTGGCGGAGGAGTTAAGAGGTTATGGAGTCAAGGTCACCGCACTCTGTCCCGGAGGCATGAAGACAGAGTTCGCCATTGGCCGAGGCAGAACGACCGAGCAGGTGGAGTCCTCGCGCATGATGGACGCATCTGCCGTGGCCGAAACAATCCTGTTCGTATGCAGGCAGCCGATCAATGCGCGTCTGACACAACTAACGGTGCGGCATATGGGCGAGCCATTTGCCTGAGCATGGAAAGGGTGTCACCAGGCTGTTAAGGGTGACTATCGACGGTGCGCCTCTCAGGGAAGCGCACCGCGCATGTGCGAGCAGCTGGCGCTGGTGCGCTCCGCTCAAGACGCGTTATTAAGGAAGCCGGTCCAGGAGGATGGCTCGCAGCCGTGCGGCGTTGGTCTTGCCATCCATGTTCAGATCTTCCGGCTCAAACCTCAGCACGCCGGTGTGATGCCCCGGGCCCAGTTGCACGAGTTGTCCGCTGGAGCGCCCAAAGTCTGTCCATGCATCTTTGCCTCGCTGCGGCATTACAATCGGCCCAACTCTTGCGGCGTCGATGTAAAGCGTGCGAAGGGCGCACCGGCTGTTGTCTTCAATCGAGTCGCTACCGTTGGCATACTCAAACGCGACGAGGTATTTGCCGGAATCATCCACGTCAAAGCTGAGAGGCACATCTTGTGTCGCTCCCTGGTCGGTGGAGATATATCCCAACTCCGAAGATCCGAGTTTTACCTTGCGGCTTGGAATCGGTTGAACCGGAGCGCTGAGAAACGATGCAAAACCATCGCTGCCGACGGCGGTGACCTGGTAGTCGGTGCGCGTCTTTATGGCCGGCTCGTTCGAGCCCGAGGCGACAGGAAGACTAAGAGAACCGGCTGCGACCCGCTGCCACGGACGCCCATTTTGGTAGACCTGATAATGTTCAGCGCCTTCCACCGGCGCCCAGCGAAGCGTTCCATCCGATAACTGCAGCGTCGGTGTCGCTGGTGCAATCGCACCTTCCACCTGCCGTGGTTGTGGCATGCGAGTGCCCTGTTCCTCCAGCTCAATCACGAGGCTGTGCGCACCTTTGAGGTCTGCGGCAAGAAACGGCTCAGCCGGCTTTCCGTCAAGTGTCGTGCTCTTTACATGGGAGCCATGTCCCTTGATCTCTATGGAGAGCACAGCATCGCGGTAGTGGAAGCCGCTCAGCGATCGATGCTGTCCCCAGCCTGCGGGTACTACCGGGGCGAAGCGTAGGCCAAGCGGTTCAAGCCTCATGCCGAAGAGGACGCGATAGGTCATGGCGAGATTGCCCGCGACACTCCAGAGCTGACGATCGGAGTTGATCGCAGTGCCGACGGGGCTGCCCGTCTCAACAACGAAGTTCTCCTTATTGGTGAGAAACAGCGCGCTGGCACGATAGACAGACGCAAGGCCCTGCGCGACAGCAGCCTCGTCCTGGTGATCCGCCGCAGCCATGCTCCACAATGCCTGCACAAAGGGCCACACTGCGCGATTGTGATAGGGGCGCATGTCGGGAATCTGTGGATACACGGTGGGGATGCCATACTCCATGACCGGCACGGACGACAGCAGGGATGCCTGCCGCGTTTTCGGCGCAAGGCCGGTGAGCATGGTAAGCGCCTGTCCAAGGGCGTCGGAACGAGGAGACAGCGTCTGCCAGGCGGGACCATACAGGTACTCGCCATAAAAGCCCTTGCTCGGCATCCAGAAGTTCTCGTTGACAGCCTTGCCGAGATGGTCTGCCTTCTGCTCCCACGATGTGTCTGCGAGGTTTTGTTCTTTGGCCATCGCGGCGAGCACGCGGTAGACGGCGTAAAAGATCGTGTTTGTGCTCAGGCTCTTGGACTCGTAGATATCGACAGGCTGCATCCAGCGGGGATGGTTTTGATCCCGCCAGTCAAGGAATGATGTTTCTCCTCGCATGAGTCCGTCATTGGGATCGAGCGCGACCGCTTCATCATCCGCGATGGAGTTGCGGATGATGGAGTAACTTTGGGCAAGCCAGCCGCGGTCGCCCGTCGCGAGATAGATCTCCCATGCAGCCAGCGCCCAGCATTCGCGATCGCTCGAAACCGGCCAGCTGCCGCCAGTGCCCGTGTCCTGCACGATACGGTCGCGACGAACCTTGGTCAGGAGGCTCTTTCTCGCCGCATCCGGATCGATGATCGCCAGCGAAAGAAAGATGCTGTAGCTGACGTCCCTGGTCCAGACGCCGGGCCACTGCGCTCCCGCACTGAGCGCGCCGTCGGACCTTTTATCTTTCTGCAGTTCACTCAGTGACAGGTTGTAGAGCGCGTCTCCCAGCGGTATGTCTGATGTGAGCCGGGGGAAGGCGTTGGGTTCTGCTGCAGGCGACCACGTGCGGTCTCCGGTAGCATTCTCGGAGACCGGGTAGTTGGACTGCAGCCCGCCGCCCGGGGTCACGCTCGCCGTGTACGCACCTTCTACTACGCGGTCTGGATACACGTCATACTTTTGCGAGTGAAACATGGGCGTCTGCGCCAGAAGGGAACCACAGGATGTGATCAGGAGGCTGCAGGCGTGTACAGACTTGCGTGAGATCGAGGCGGGCATGCGTACAGGATACCGAATGGAAACGTGCCCGGCACCGAAGCCGTCTCAGCCTGCGGCGAGCCTCATGCAAGACTACGGATTGCGAAGCCGCACTCATCGAGCGACACGCACCCTCGTGAAGCGTGCAGGCACTCCTTGGCTACCCTGTAGGCTGTTGCGATCCTCCTGGTAGTTTGCCGTGTGCTTGCAGATTGGTGATTTGCAGATCCGGGATCGGTGAGTCACTCGCGGCGGAAGAAGCATTCGATAATAGGGGCAGGCACAGGCATAGTTGGCGCAAGCGAAAGGTGACAAGTGAGCGACAGGGACACGCAGATAGACAGGCGAGAATTTCTGCAGATGGGCGCAGCCTCTGCATTGGGAGTGGCCATGTCGCCATCGATCGCACAGGCAGCAACCACGCCGGAGCCACGTCCGAATCTGTTGTTCCTGCTGACCGAGGGGCAGCGCTGGGATTGCACAAGCATCGCCGGGCATCCTCTCCTCAAGACCCCGCACATGGACCGCATCGGCGCAGAAGGCGTTCGCTTCGAGAATGCCTTTTGCACCAACGCACTGTGCGCCCCTGCGCGCGCTAGCGTAATGACGGGCATGTGGTCGCGGTCCACCGGTGCCCTCGACAACAAGACCGTACACACCCCTTTACCGACAGAGTTTTCAGTGTTCACTGACCAGCTGCGCGAAGCCGGTTACGAAACGGCCATCGTTGGCAAGACGCACCTGCGGAATGGGCTGCAGGAGCGCTACTGGGACTACTACCTCGGGGTCAATGCGCCTGTCACCAACTACTACACGCCCAGGATGGCCGAGGGGCGCAATGGAAAGATTGATCCGCCCAAGGTTTGGAACGAGGGCTACTGCGATGACTTCGTCACTGACCGCGCTCTCGCATGGTTGCAGCAACCGCGCGAAAAGCCGTTTGCGCTGCTGCTCTGGTACCAGACGCCGCACGCACCGTACTTCCGGGCGCGCCGCCACCTTGATCTTTACAACGGCGTGCCGATTCCCAAGCCCGCGACCTTCGACGACGACCTAAAGGGCTACCCCGGCAAACCGACGCCGTTCCGGGCCGCCGATAACAAGATCGGCACCACGGACACAAGTGACGCGGTGCGCTCTGTCGAAGAGCTCTGCAAGGACTACTATGCAGGCCTGGTTGCAATCGACGAGAATGTCGGCCGCGTCCTGAAACACCTTGATGAGCAGAAACTCACCGACGACACCATGATCGTTCACAGCTCCGACCATGGCTATTTGCTCGGTGAGTGGCGACTTTTCGATAAGCGCCTCATGCATGAGCCATCCATTCGTGTGCCGATGCAGATCCGCTATCCTCGCCGCGTGCCTGCAGGCACTGTGCGTAAGGAGATGGTGCTGGATGTTGACATCGCGCCCACCGTGCTTGATCTTGCGGGCCTGCCTCCGCAGAAGCAGCACCAGGGTCGATCGATGCTCGAGATGCTCGACAAGCGTGGCCCCGAGTGGCGCCATGCCTGGCTTTATGACTACTACGAGTTCCCTGGCAGCGAGAACGTGGCGCCACACCGTGGCGTGCGCACGGATAGGCACAAACTAATCCACTGGTATACGCAGTCGCCGCAGGAGTTCGAACTTTACGATTTGGAGCAGGACCCCGGCGAGACGCAAAACCTGTACGGTGACGCGAAGCACGCGACGGTGCAGGCTGCTTTAAAAACGCAACTGGCAGAGTTGCTGCAGGCGATTCCGGAGAGACCCGGAAACGCATAGACCTTGCTTGTCCGCCTGGCGCATCTCGACTGGACGAGCCAAAGGGCGTCGCCTGCGCGAGGGCTCTTGCTTGTGACTCTGGATGATCGAGGGCCAAGCGGACGACACGAAGGCGTCGCGCTTGTCTGTCTGGGCAAATTTGCAAGCGCGTTTCCAGCGACCTGCCTGACAGCGAATCCCGCCGCGGGCGGACTCGCCGACTGCGTCCCCTGCTCCGCCCAAGCATCAGGGCAGCGGAACCTCCAGCGACTGCTTTCCTCCATGCAACGGCCTCGACGTGCCGCCCCACACGAAGCGTCCGTCTATCCCCTCCGGCAGTTGCACCGTGAACTTAGCCTTGTTGCCCACACGCCGATACTTCACCTCGATCATCCCCTTGGGGTGTGGCATGCGGGCATTCAACCATGCGAGATCTCCTGGCTGTGGAGCGATCCGCACCTTCGCAAAGCCCGGGGCATCTGTCTGGATGCCCGCCACGGTTGTGAGCAGGTCATAGTTAGGGTGCGACGACCAGGCGTGCGCGTCGGACCGCGTCGGCTCTGGCTGCTCGGCCCACGTGGTCAGGCCCAGCTGCAACATCGTGCGCCATGGTCTTAGCGTATCGAGGTACTGCGCGCCCATGCCTGCGTGGTTGAGCGCGCGCGCCAGGTAGAAGCGGAAATAGTAGCTTGCGGGGGCGAGCGACGGAGTCTCCTGTTGTTTTTCGCCGTCCAGTACGCGCTGCACTACCGCCTTTTCACGGCCGCCGGGCACCGCGTCAAGCAGCACGCCCAGAATGTTCGCATGCTCGCTGAACGTGGCACCTCCTGGCGTATCCGCGAGCAGCCCTGCCTTCGCGTTCCAAGCTTCGCGCCGCACCGCATCTATGATCGTCTGCGCACCTGCCCGGTCCGCGTCGCTCCTCGCCTGGTCACCCAGCGCTGCTTCGAGGTCCGCCGCGTCCCGAAGCGCAGCCGCCCACTGCAGCGAAAGCGGCACCGATCCTCCATCCGCATCCTGCGGCGGCGTCCCTCCCGGGAAGGGTTCCGTCCAGTCCACAAAGTTCCACAGGCTGTCGCCTTTCTGCGGGAGCTTTCCCAGCAATCCATCTGCGCGCTGCTTCTCCGCGAAGTAGCTGAGCACTCCGCGTGCAATCGGTAACAGTTCGCGTACTTCATCCGCGGCATCCGGCCGGTACATCCAGAAGTCATGCAGCATCCCGACCCACAGCAGCGAGAACGGCGGAATGACCTGTGGGTCGTGTGCCGGGCCGCGGCTCTCCGTCAGACCACTCGGCTGCACTGTATCGGCAAATGCGCGCAGCGCCTGCCGGCCAAGCCGGTCGTCGCCGCTCACTGCATACGTCACGAGTGCCTCGATGCGACTGTCGCCGATGTATTGCGTTTGCTCATAGTACGGGCAATCCATGTAGGTCTCGTGAGCATCCACACGCAGCGTGCGCCAACCCACGTCCCAGATCTTGCCCAGTTCCGGATCGCTGCTCTGGAACGACGCCACCGCATGCAGTGGATACCAGGTCTGCCGCGCCGCAAGCCGTTCCATTTGGAGAGGTTGATCCCCGGTCTCCACGTCTACCTCCAGGAAGCGCCAGGTCCGCCACCACAAAGGCGCGAAGCGTTCCTCCTCGGGTCCACCGCCTGGAAAGAACTCATCCTGGATCCCGTGCTCGCTCATGTGCTTTCCGGCAATCTCGTTGCGGTTGCCCTTCAGGCCATGCTCGTCAAGGAGTGCCTCGGCATACCGCAACCGCACGCGGGATCCTGCTCCTCCACGCACCGCAAGCTCCGGAAACGCCGTCATCAGCACTTTGTGATCCAGCAGCAGCTGCACCCTCGAATGCGGCGGGACCGTCCACTCCTTCTCCGGGAATCCGTCGCCGCTCCCACGCACTGCCTGTCCTGCTCCTTCTGGTGCGTTCTCCATTGGCGGCAGCGCATCCTGCAGAAGCTTCCACGTTGATGTCCTGGTTGCTGGAGCAGCCGAGGTCGCAAACTCGGCCGGTGCAATCACCTGCGCGGCCGACCAGCCTGCGGAAGCATCCTTCTCTTCAGCCCAGTGCCAGTCGTAGCGCACGCCATCCACCACCTCATCCGGGCCAGTGTTTGAGTTGGTTGGGGGGCCCGTGGGCACAAAGCGCCACGCTGTCTCCGCGCGTACCTGCCAGCTCGCGTTGGTATCGAGCGCGCGGGCAGCGGGCTCCTTCGTCCACACCACAAGCCCTGTCTTCAACGAGAGCTGTGCCTCCGGCGATTGATCCCCGAAGTTCCACACCCGGGCCGCGACTACGTTTGTGCCCGCGTGCAGCAGCGGGGCAAGGTCATAGCTTTCGTACCGCCAGTGCTGCAGATCGCCGCGCGCAGGACCTTCGCCGACGCGGGTTCCATTTACGAACAGTTCGAACCGGTTGTCCGCGCTCACCTGCACGCGTAGTTGTTTGGGCACCGCCGCCAGCGACAGCACTTTGCGGAACTCGTACACGCCCAGCGCAGGAGTCGTTTCACTTGCCCCGGCCGGTCCAATCCATTCGGCCCTGGTGGCAGAAATCTGCCCTCCCGCAATCATCCCTGACAAGTACGGCAAGAACCCCAAATACAGCGCGCACAAACGAGGCTTGATCATGGCAGTGCCATCTTACACAGGGCCTCGTTTGCACCACCGAGGAAAGGTGAAGCTCCTCAGCCATGACCGCGCCATCTTCTTGCCAGCAAAGGGAAAATAGCGCCAGGCACAAGCGCCCTTTAATAAGGCGCTGCGCCGGTTGCTGCCAGAGCAGGCCTGCCCTAGCTCACAGGTGAAGTGCGGACAGCTTCGTGTGCAGCGTTGAGATCCAGTCAGCTTTTGCACTGGGTTCCATGCGCTGCGCGATGACAAGAGCCTTGTTGTATGCGACCGCACTTTCCCGGTCGCGGTGTAGGGCAGCGAGCGTGTCTCCCAGGATGACCTGCCCCTGCATGAGATCAGGGTTGATTGCAACGGCCTGTTCGGCTGCGTGCAGCGCAGCTTCAGGCTGGTTGGCAGCAAGAGCCCTGGTAGCACGCGTAAAGTATCCAAACGCAGAAGATAACGACGTGTTGAATGTGCCGCGATACACAAAGACGCCGTCGTCGATCGTGTCAACCGGTCGTACGTTCATGAAGGGCTGAAATGGACTCAGGATGCTGGAGCCGAACTCGTAACCTGTGAGTGTAGCGGCGCTCACCAGCACGGTGCCCGAGATACTGGCCGGCACATCGACCTGCTGGTCAGTCCACATGCTGTTAGCGGTGGGCAGTGGCCGGCAGGGAATTCCGTAGGCGTGGTAGTCAATGGATGGCTGCACGAAGTACCCGAACCAGCAGTCATGAATATCGTGCTGGTCGAGGTACTTCCTGACCGAGATCAGTTGCTGCCCCCAGTCGGTGTTGGAGTCGGTCAGGTACTTGTGCGTGTTCGCCGGGCCGCCGAACAGCTCATTGGAATACGCCAGGTAATTTGGCGCGCTTCTCGTTGCGGATACAACATGCCAGCCGAGCAGCAGGAGTGTCACAAAGATCCACGCGCGCCGCACCCGCCAGAGAGACACCGCTGCGCCTCCTATGAGCACGGCCAGAAACGGATACATGGGCAGAATATGGCGTGCGCCGATATTGAGACCCGTGTTGATCGCGATCAACAGATATACCAGCGGCGGCACGGCGAGGAAGCTTAGCCGCTGCCATCCTGCGAGCCGCCGGCACACCACTGCATAGGCAGCAACCAGCAGGAGAAGCATGAAGCCAAGCGTGGACTTGATCACGAAGGCGGCAGGGAAGTAGTACGGCACACCGTGCGCATGTACCTGTCCGAAGAGAAAGGTCGGGAACGATTGCCCGGCCACAGACTGTACCCGGATGTCGACCATCCCGTAGAGATACGACTCGGGAAGAATATGCCACCGTGCAAGCAATGCGTACACGCTGGGTTCGAGTCCGTGCAGCGTGCTCATGTACGCGCCCAGGCCAGGCTGCATGCCTCCATCGGGGTGTGCAGAGAAGCGGAAACGGTAGGTAGCCCACAGGATCGGTAGCCCTATGACAACGGCCGCAGCAACAGCTGCTGCATAGATTCGTAGGACCTGCATCCTTTGCTCGGTGGCACGTGGGCGGATGAGATCAACAACCAGCAGCCCCAGGGTAATTGGGAGCAGCAGCACAGCCGAGTGCTTGAGCGCCAGGGCAATGCCGGCGGCCGCTCCGACTGTGACAAGCCTGGCAAGCGAGGGCCGCACACGAAAACGATACAGCGCGTACACGGTGGAGAAGATCCCAAAGGTCACGGCCATGTCGGTGGTGACGTACGCACCGTGGGCTATGAGATTGGGCTCGAAGACCACCAAGGCAAGACTGAACAAAGCCGCCGTCGAGCCGAATAGTTCTAGAGCCGCAAGGTAAACCACGGTGGCCAGCGCTATCGAAAAGATGGCCGCCATCATGCGAGCGCGAAAGATGATCCTGTTCGCCGCTTCGAGACCGCCGTTGTTATAGATCAGGCTGCGACCATTAAAGTACGCTTCGTTTTTAGAAAATACGGGACTGGTCCGCTGCGGGGCTGTAAGGTGCATGGCCAGCAGAGGAAGAGTCGCTAGTTCTTTGAGCAACGGCGGATGCTCGGGATTGATGCCAAAATCGCCGGCCCGCCAGCTCTCGTACCCTGCGTAGATGTGGTCGCCCTCATCCCAGGTCAGGGATTGACGGTGCACTGTGAATACCAGTTCGCCAAGGAACACCAGCACGAGCAGCAGAGCGATGGCGTGGGCTTTGCGTTGCGTCTCGGGGCGTTGGCGGATTGATTCGTGCATAGTTCGGATGTGCTGCGTCTGAGAAGCCATGTCCGCCTTGCATTCCTGTTCTACGCTATAAGCGCTTGTTCCACTGCAAAGCATTATCCCCGCAACGAGACAGCGTGCGCCATTAAACCTTGTTGGCTTGCTAAACACACTGACCGGCGCTCACGAGGCCAAGCCGCGGTCGAGGCTAAGGCGCAAGGAACGGGGCTGCGGTTCGCTCGCGCTGTCTCGTGAACGAAGTACGGCGCTTGGTGGAGCGCGCTTCAGCACCGTTTGGGCGGTGCTTCACCAACGGCAGATTAGGAATGGGGGGCTAGGGCCCTCGTACATGGGACCCGAGTCGCCAAGTAGCCGACTACGAACACAGCATGCAACGACTTGCATGCTGTGTTCGTGCTGGCCGACCGGTCCAACGTGCGGTCCCACGCGGGGGGCTAGCGTTGGCTGATAACGGGCGCCGACATGGATGGCGGCGCGTCCTCCGGCGCGGTGCCCCATTGTTTGTTTGGAGTTGGCCCCATCATCAGGACAAGCTTGCCCCCGCTGGCAATATCGGCATGTGCGAACCACGGCTTGTTCCACGGCTTGCCGTTCAGGGTTGCGGACTGGATATAGATGTTTGCTTCGGAGTTGTTGTTCGCGATGATCTCAAACGTCTTGCCATTGCCCATGTGCAGGGCGACGTGGCGGAACAACGGGCTGCCCAAAATGTAGTTGGGACTCGAAGGGTCCACCGTGTAAAAACCCATAGCGCTCATCACGTACCAGGACGAGGTGCTGCCCTGGTCATCCATACCGGGGAACGCATAGCCGGACGGGTCGCTGCCGTACATCTCGTGGAGGATACGGCGAACGAGCGCCTGCGTCTTCCACGGCTGACCTGCCCAGTCATAGTAGTAGGCAGCCTGCTGATCCGGCTGGTTGCCTTGCACATACTGGCCAATAAGGCCGGTGCAGTCACGGCACACACCTTTAGGCGCGTAGGGTGTGGAGAAGAACTGGTCCAGCTTGGCGGCAAAGTTCTCGCGGCCTCCGAGTTCGTTCGCAAGCCCCTGTACGTCGTACGGCGTAAGCCACAGGGTCGACCAGCCGGAAGCTTCCTTCATCATGAAGTTGTAGTAAGGCTCACCAGGGTCGAACGGCGAGATCCATTTGCCGTCTGCTGTGCGTCCGCGCACGAAGCCCACGGAGGGATCGAACACGTTGCGGTAATTCGCCGCGCGCTTCAGGAACATGTCCGCATCGGCCTGCCTGCCTAGGCGCTTTGCATACTGCGCCATCGCGTAGTCGTCCCAGCTGTATTCAAGTGTGGTGGCCGCACCGGCTGTGCCATCGGCATAGGGCGGGCTTGGGTTACCCGGCGGGATGATGTCGGCGATCCAGCCTTGCCGCATGTACTCCGCGAGATAGTGCCGTGGGCCATTCGGGTCGGTCGCGTTCTTGCGTAGGAACTCATAGGTGTTGGCCCAGTCGAAGTCCAGGCCGCGCTCCCAGTCGCCCAGGTACATAAAGACGGCATTGTCGCCGTGGAACGAGGTGCCCATGTAGCCCGACTCACGAGCCATGTCGAGTTGCGAGCGCAGGATATCCTCTTTGACCTTTGGTTCAAGCAGGGTGAGCAGCACGATCTGGTTGCGGCCCGTATCCCAAAAGGGTACCTCGTTGTAGCGATCGTAAGTCGCGGTCGTGATGGTGCCATCGCGCAGCGCGAGTGGCTCCCCCTTTTTCGCAACCAGCCGCGGGCTGGCGAAGGAGTGCAGCAGGCAGGAGTAGAAAAGCGTGCGCTCCTTCTCCGAGCCGCCCTCCACCTCGACCTGGTCCAGTTTGGAGGCCCACGTGTCCTGCGCCGCGTGATGAACGCGATCAAAGTCCCAGCCGGGATTCTCAGCGTGCAGCCGCTGCTCCGCCTGCTCGTAGCTGGTGCCGTGCGCGACCTTGACGAGCACCTGCTCACCCGCGTTTGTGGCGAAGTTGAGATACGCGCCGGCAAATGGGCCGGAGATCGTGGGCTGGTCCGGGTCGACCTCTTTGCCGCCAAGGATGGAGCCTTCTTCGCCTCGCTCGCCGGCGCGTGGCGGGTGCTGCACAAAGGTGCCAAACGAGGTGAAAGGTTTTGAGAACTCGGCGACGAAGTACGTGCCACCGCCATGGCGGCCGCGCGTGGAGTGACCACGAATCGTGTGATCGCCCACGACCTCGACCGTGCCGCCTGCCCATCCGAGGTCGAGCAAAAGATGTGCCTGCGTACTGGCCGGGTAGGTGAGGCGATACAGCCCGGTCCAGGTAGTCGCCGTCAGCTCCACCGTGGTTTTGAAAGTGTCGAGATACACCGAGTAGTAGCCGGGGCTGGCGTGCTCGCGGGCCTTGTCGTAGTAGGCGGCGCTGCGTTGCGGCGGCACGTTCCAATCGCCGACGACAGGCATTAGGATCGGGCTGTTGCCCTGTCCGCTCGAGAAGCCGACCATGGTGGGATTGGGATAGTAGTACGGCGCGGGCACGCCGGCCTGGTAGTTGAGCGGCAGGTTGGCGTTGATCGGGCCGATGTCAGTGGAGCTATGCGGCAGTGATGCCCCGGGAGAAGTGAAGCCGGAGTAAAGCTGCTCACCCGCGGGAGGCGCGTTGCCGATCACCTTCTGGTCTGTGAGGGGAGCGGTGCCGACCAGCGGATTAGCGTAATCGATGGGGCGCTTGCCTGTGGATTGAGCCGAAGCGTGGCAGGCGATAAGTCCCAGCATGGTTGTTGCGGCAGTGACGAAGAGGCCGAAGCGATGTGACAAAGGCAAACCCTCCTGCGTGCGGGTGCGTTTCAACGTGCGTTGTCGCGGTTCAGCGTGGGTCGCTTACCACTGCACGCGTGCGCCTAATTGGCCTGTGCGCGCCGTGCCGGAGACGCCAGTGACCTGGCCGAACGTGGTGTCGTTCGGGTTGGTGTCTGGCGAGTTCACGTAGTGCCGATTGAAGACGTCGTAGAACTCACCCCGGATGGTCGCGCGGAAGCGATCCTCGGGACCGAAAGCAAAGGCCTTGCTGAGCGAGACACTCTCGTTCGCGGAGCCGCCGTTGAAGCGCCAGTGGTCGTAGTTATAGGGCGTGTTGCCCAGGGTGCCGAACGCAGGCGTGGTAAAGAGACTCGGGCTGAAGTCCTGGTTTTTGGGGTCGAGTGTGTTGCCAAGGTCCACGTTGTGGCCATGAAAGTGGTTCTTAATATTGTCGGCCGTGACGCCCGGGGCAAAGTTGTCGCGCTGGTTCTGAAAGAAGAACGGGTACTGCACCGGCGAGTTCACCGTACCCATGGGGCTGCCGGAGCCATAACTCAGGAACGAACCGATCGTCCAGCCACCTACCGCTTCGTTGAGCAACTTGCCGTTCGCCAGGAACGTCTGGTTGTGGCCGAAGGGAAGCTGGTAGGTGATGTAGCCGGTGACGAGCTGCAACTGGTCCGTCCCCTGCACGTACCCGTGCGATGCCGGGATATCCGCAGCGCTCTGGTATCCGTACAAACCATTGCCGCCGGCGGCGGAACGTCGGGCCAGGTTGCTGCCGCTCAGGTGCGAGATGGTGTAACTCATATCGGCATTGAGGTTGTGCGCGCTGCGCGCCTTGATCTCGGCGACAAACGCGTTGTACGCGCTTGAACCAAGCTGCTGGTCGGTGATCAGGACGACGGTGTTGTTGTAGGACGCAGCCTGCGGTATGGGCGCGATGGCTGCGTATGCAGGCCCGCTGAACCCCGCGTAGGGGTAGGGCACGCCCGCAGCGGCAGCCTGCCCGGCGCTGCTCACCGTGTCGTTGACATGGCCGGAGGTGAGCAGTCGGCTGTAGGTGTTGAAGTCGGGATAGTTGATGCCGACTGACTCGGGATTGTCGTGCAGGTCCGCCCCGCGGCTGCCCATGTAACGCGTGTCGAGGATGATGTTCTTGGCAAGCTCGTACTGGATGCCGGCGTAGAAGTTCTGCGCGCGCCCGAGATGCAGGGTCTTGGGACTGATAGAGAGCGGGTCATCGTACCCGAAGCTGGTCTGCGAGGCGGTGCGCGGCAAGGTCACGGTCTGCCCGGGATAGCCGCCGCCCCAGTTGAATGCGGTTGAGCCCGGGACGCTGTTGGGCACGATGTTGGTGCCGGTCCAGAACTCCGCCTGCTGCGAAGGGAACCCGTAGCCGTAGCCCGCATTGAACTCGCCGAGTGGCACGTAGTAGAGGCCATAGTTCGCGCGCGCCACCAGCTTGTCGTTGATCTGGTAAGCGCCCCCGAGATGTGGCGCGAACTGGTGCAGGGAGTTATCAGTCTGGAAGGTCGAGCCTGAGTCCTTTGCAAAGGCCCATGCTCCCTTGTAGCTGCCCCAGTTAGGGTTCTGCTGGGTCAGGTCGAAGTTGGTCCAGTGTCCATCGGCCTGGTGGCCGGCGAAGGTAAAGATCCACGTCAGGCCCATGTTGAGCGTGAAGCGCTTGTTGACCTTCCAGTCGTCCTGCGCGAAAGCGTCAATGTACTTCTGCCGCGGGTAGGTCGGGTAGGGAATGTTCTGCGAGGCCGACTGCACGTTGCCGAGCAGCAGGTTCGCGAAGGCGCTGCCCACAAAGGGGGTGAGGGTGGTGTCGGTAGGGCCGCCGGTTTCGCTGCTGAAGTTGTAATTCTGAATGTTGCCGCCGTAGCTCGAGTTGAGTCCCTGCAGGAAGACCTGGCCGCCGAACTTCAAGGAGTGATTGCCGCGCTGCCAGGCCAGCGTGTCCTGGTAGTGGTAGCCGTAGTAGTTCTGGTAGGAGTCCACCGAGGTGCCGAGGTTCTGCTCGCCCACACCGTTGGTGCTGTTGAAGCCGATGGTGGGGAATGCCGCGCCGTCGGAGTTGAAGCCGTACACGGCGGCGCTCGACACCTGGTTGACCGGCACCTGCGTGTACTGCGTCGAGGAGTAGCCGAAGCCGATGGTGTTGAGCAGGTTGGGCGTGATGGTGTAGTTATCCACGATGCGTGCGATGAAGTTCGGGGTGTTGTTGCCCCATTCTGCGCTCAGCGGCCCGGGATTTGTGATGGTGCTCACCAAGCCGCCGCCCGTGATGCTGATCCACTTTACATAGTCGAACGAAGCGCTGAGGTGATGGCCGGCAGAGAAGTTGTGGTCGACCTTGATGTCGTAGGAGCGCTTGGTTTCGCTCGGTGTGTTGCTGACCACGGTCGGAAAGTTGTTGTAGATACGGGTGGTGAGGGTGGGCTTGTAATACTGCTGGTAGAGCGACACGATCTGTTGCGACTGCATGCTGCTGATGCGACTGGCCGGGATGACGTTGTTCGCGAATGGCGTTGCGCACGTTACGCCGTTCACGACCTGCTGGGTCAGCGGATCGAAGATCTGCCCATACTGGTAGGGCTGTCCGGTGCAGGGATTGATCGCGACCGCACCGGTTGTGGCGTTCGTGATGTTGCCCTGCTGCGTACCCCCGGTGAGCAGTTCGCCAAAGTCGCCGGAGAGCATGCGTGCGGTGGGTACGGTTGTCGCGTTCGGGTTCAGTGCGTCATTGGTCTGGCTGTAGTATTCGTAGTCGCCGAAGACAAACGTGCGGTTCTTCCAGATGGGGCCGCCAAGGCTTCCGCCGTAGTCGTTGAAGCGGTCGCGCGGGCGTGAGTTGTTGCGGATGCACGTCTCATCGCCCGGTGCGCAGGTGGCGAGGAAGTAGTCGTTCTGCCAGGAGTTTGCGTTAAGCGCCTCGTTCTGGAGAAACTCAAAAGCACTGCCGTGAATCTTGTTGGTGCCGGACTTGAGTTCGAACAGAAGCACGCCGCCGCCGGTGTTGCCAAGCTCGGCGCTGGCGTTGCCGGTGATCACCTGGGTCTCGGCGATAGCCTCCAGTCCAGGAGTGGCAATTGCGCCTTGCGGGCCGGCATCGGCTTCCACGCCGTCGACGTATGCGGTGTTTGTCCATGAGTTGGCGCCACCAAGATAGAGCGTGCTGTACACCTGGTTGCCGGAAATGCCGGACTTGGCCGCGCTTGGCGTGCTTTGCACCAGCAGTTGCACGGCATCGCGGCCGTTGGTGGCGTTGAGCGGCAGGTCGCGCAGTGCTTCTTCTTCCAGAGTATTCGTAATCGTGGAAGTTTCTGAATCAAGCAATTGTGGCGCCGCGGTTACCGACACCACCTCTCCCTTGGAACCAACCTGCATCGTGACATCCAGCGCCTGCACCTGGGTAGCCACCAGGTGCACGTTGGACTGTGACTCGCTGAATCCATCGTGGCTCATGTGCACGGTGTAGTCGCCGATCGGCAGCTGGCCGATGCTGTATACCCCTGCCGTGTTGGTCTGCGCGGTAAAGTTGGCGCCCGTGGCGTTCTCGCGGGCTGTGACGGAAACACCAGGCAGCGCTGCACCCGATGGATCCACCACGTGCCCGGAGATGGAAGCACGGTCAGCTTGCGCTGCGGCTATTCCGGCACAAAGGAAGGGCAGCAAGGCTTGCGAAGCAAGAACGGGAACCGAGAGACGCTTAAACATGCGATTGACCTCCACAACAGTGATGGCGTGGCCAGCGACAGCCAGCCCTCTGGCAGAGAGGAGCGTTCACCAGCGATATGGATCGAGCATCGGGGGAGTTCTCCGTCTCCATCGATCGGCTTGGAAACGTTACCAAGGCCAACGAGGAGCAAAGTTAATGAAGCACGTGAGCGCTTGTCAAGGGGGCCAGCGGCCGATTGCTCCGCGTCGCTTAGCTCAAACAGGTGGAGCGAAGGAGGTGCTTGCGTGCCTGCGGGCGCGTCGGACCAATGTCAAGAAACAGGTCCCGGTTATGTGCACGGGCTGGAGCCACGCACAGAATCCCACACTCGGCAAGCGCTTCGGGAGCACTCCCCGTCGTGATACGGGAAACGTCCTCGTGCGTTTTGCTCCATGCGAGATATGCGATGTGCAGTCTTTTTAAGGAGTAAAGCAAGGCCCGTGTTAACGAAGCGCCGGAGGGCAGGCCAATAGAGATCCGGAAGGGGGAACAGCGCTGCGGATTGAGCCGAAGCCAGTGCACGCCGGCAGGGGTGTACCTTGGCAGCTCTGTTTCTGCCAGAACTGCGACTCGCTCCGCAGCTCGCAGGCACCCCGACTCCGGAATACCTGCTCTGCATGTCAGTCAGCGGGCCAGAAGCTTACTTGCCGAGTGCGGCTTCAATTGCTGCGATCACTTGGGGTGAGTCAGGGGTGGTCGCAGGTTCGAAACGGGCTACTGGTTTCCCCTCGCGGTTCAGCAGGAACTTGGTGAAGTTCCACTTGATGTCGCCGGCAAACGAAGGGTCCGAAGACTTGTCGGTCAGGTACTGGTAGAGCGGCGTCTTATCCGCACCCAGCACCGACACCTTGGACATCATCGGGAAGGTGACCTGGTATTTGCGGGTGCAGAATGTCTTGATTTCCTGGTCGCTGCCGGACTCCTGGTTCGCGAAGTTGTTCGCCGGGATGCCGACGATCACCAGCCCACGATCCTTGTACTTCTCGTACACCGCTTCAAGCGCCTTGTACTGCGGCGTAAACCCGCAACTGCTGGCAACGTTGACCAGCAGCAGTACTTTTCCTTTGTACTGGCTGAGCGTAGCGGGCTGGCCGTCGATCGTCTTCAATTTGTACTGATAGACAGGTGCCGGGGCTGCGAAGAGAGTTGTGATGGAACCAAGTGCCAGGGCAAAACCAAAAGCTAGCGTACGTTTGCGCATTGTCGCTCCATTCTGGGTGAAACCGATTGAATCTGTTGCGGTCAGCAAAGTAAAGATGCGTCGGTGCCTGTTCGAACGCTCATTCTGCACGATCCGCCCATCGAGAATAGCAGCAGGCTGCCCGACGCTGAGCGGATGCTCGCCTTAGCCCTTGCCTGAACTTCTCGGGAGCCCACCCCGAAAGCAGTCGTGAAGGGCGGGGAGTGTCGGGACCACTGGACCGCAGTTGCGCGCTTGTGGAACCCCATTCAAGCGTTCTGTCCTGCCTTACCCACCAGCTTCTCCCAGTTCCCATGAGCGAAAAGTTCTTTTTGTTCCGGGCTGAGCGAGCATTCTTCGACGAAGGTTCTGCCCGGTTTGCCAGGCCTGTACTGGTATGGATAGTCCGTGGAGAACAGGATGCGTTCGGGTCCGACGATCTCGAGAGCGCGCTGCATGTAAGCAGAACTCCACATACCGCTCGGGGTCACGTACAGGTTGTGCTTGAAATAGTCCGCTACCGGTCGGTCCAGCTTTACCACGCGTGCCAGGGAACCCAGTCGCTCCAGGTAGAACAGGACGATTTCGCCCCAGTGCCCCAAGATGATCTGCAACCCGGGATACTTATCAAAAACACCCGCGAGGATCAAACGAACAAACTCGATGCCAGCTTCGTAATGCCACCCCAGCCCGAATGCGGCGAATGCTGTGTCGATCTGCTCGCTGAAGCCGGAGTAAAGAGCCTCTTTGACAGCGCGCTGCGGAATCTGGGGATGAATGGTAAGCGGGACCCGCAGCCTTGCGGCGGTTTCAAACAGCGGTAAAAAGTCCGGATGATCCAGGTGCTTGTCGCGGGTGCGGCCGCATAGCATCGAGCCCACCAGGCCGAGGTGCGTAACTCCGCGCTCAAGCTCGGCTGCCGCCACGGCCGGCGATGCTGTCGGCAGCGTTGCAAAACCCTGAAAGCGTGTGGGGTGTTTGGCAACTACAGCGGCGACCAGGTCGTTGGTTTCCCGCGCCAGACGCGTGCTCTCATCGGCTTCCAGATTGTGAAGGGCAGGCGTCGTGACCGAGAGAACCTGAACGTCGACCCCGCCTTCGTCCATCAGCGCCAGCCTCTGCGCGCCAAGATCCTCAAGCCGCGCTTCCACGTCTCCCTGGTCAAACGATCCAGTACCCTCTTGTCCAATCGCAGAGGCGGCCCATGCAGCGCGAATTGTCGGGGTGACGAAATGTTCTTCAACGCCAATCAGTTTCATCGCGATCTCCTCGCTTGCGTCCATGTACGGACGTCGCAGGTGAGATGCGACCCGCGCGCAATATGGGCAAGCACAGCCGCTCGCGATGCGCCGCTGCACTGCAGCGGAAAGGTCACGGCCGCTTTCTGCACCAGCACACAAGCGGTGGCATACCAGGAAGCACGGATCATCGGATGCGGTGAAGCCCCGCGCCGGGCGGTCCGAGCGGCAGAGGCGCTTTAGCGGCCACCATCATGTGGCCGCAGTTCCTCGCCTACTCAGTCACCCTCGGCATCCCCATTGCCTCCGTGTATCAGATCAGGAAGCATCCAGAACAAGCATCCAGCGTAGCTGCAGCGGCCCTCCTGGTAAGTGCACTCATGGGTAGCGTGGCCTCGATCATCGGGTTCCTTGTCATTCCGCACTCGCTTCATAGCTACTCTCCCGGGCTCATCCGCTTCGCGCAATGGGCAATGCTGATCTCTCCGTTGTCGCTGCTGGGGGTGACGCTCGCCACAATGGTGCAGTCCGCAGGCGCCTTCAGGTGGTATAACTTCTTCCGCGTCGCCCAGCCGCTCTCCATTGTTTGTGTGCTCTGTATAGGGTGGATAGCCCACGGGGTCACCGTGTCCTCGGCGGCGCTGACCTATCTTCTGGCGGGCATCCCGATCACCGTGTGGAATGGTGTCTGGGTCTATCGCCACTTTCGACCCCGCCTGAGTTCCGGCAGCATGGAGGTGATGCGCCCCTTGTTCAGCTACGGGCTGCGGGCGTGGGGCGCCGATCTGCTGGGAACTGTGGCAAACCAGGTAGATCGATTGCTCGTCGTCAGCATGCTTCCAGCGCACGCCATGGGGATGTATGTCGTATCCCAGAGTGTGGCCGGCTTGTTGAACGTTCTGCCGAGCGCGGTAAATACGATCCTCCTGCCGAGCGCCGCGGGACGGCCTCTGACCGAGGTAGCAGAGCTTACGGGCAGAGCTGTACGGGCCACATTGGCAGGGCTGCTGCTGATTGCAACGCCCCTGTTTTTCTTTGGCGGGGCATTGCTTGCCGTGGTGTACGGAAACAAATACGACGGGGCCGCCGGGATCCTCCGGATCTTGCTGGGCGAGGCTATTCTTGACGGCGTGACGTCTGTGCTCGCACAGGCCTTCATGGCCAGGGGTCTGCCTGGGACGGTGACGCTTCTGGAGGGCTGTGGTCTCTTCACGGCTGTGCCGTTGATGTACTGGCTGATTCCGAGATACGGGTTGCAAGGTGCTGCATACGCGCTGCTGTTGGCGACCGCCTGTCGGTTCAGCTTTGTGATCGGCAGCTATCCACTTCGGCTGGGAATGAAAATACCCAGCATGATGCTTCGTGCAAGCGATGTGTCTGCTTTCAGGCGGGCCCGCTAGGTGACCGCATCATTTCACAGTAAGGGTGATCAGAGTTCTTTGAGAATCCTGCACGGGAGGTGCGGGGCGATCTCCGTGGTGCGAAAGGGCATCGTGCTTCTTGTGCCGCTCCCATCATGCCCTTCGATGGTTCAAGTATTCGCGATGCTGAAGATCCGCTTACCTGATCGAGGTTGAGCATAGGAAAACGGGTGCAGGTGCATGTGGAATGAAAAAGAGCCGTACGTCTCCGTGGTGATTCCATGCTTTAACAACATGGCACGATCGGTGCGTGTCTGACGAGCCTGCACGTTCAAACGTACCCAAAGCACCTGTTTGAAGTGCTTCTGGTGGATAACAGATCGGGCGATGGTACCTGCCAGTACGTGCTCACTGCGTTTCCGTGGGCCCGACTTATCTGCTGTGCCCGAAGAGGATCCGGCCATGCGAGGAACGCAGGGGTCGAAGAGGCGATCGGTAGCCTCATCCTGAGCACGGATGCGGACTGCGTTGTTGCGCCGGATTGGATTGAGCGGCTTGTCACGCTGTTTCAAACGCTTCCCGCGGATGTGGCGGCGGTTGGCGGAAGAATTTTGCCGATGTCGACCAAGACGGCTGTTGAGAGGTACGCGAAAAGCTGGGTACAACAACCCGATGCTTCGCGAGAAGATGCGCCTCGCTATGCTGCGACGCCGAACGCCGCGTTCCGGTCATCTTGTTTAAAGAGCGTTGGAGCGTATGACGGAACGCTGGGGTTTGACGACGCGGACCTTGGTATACGGCTTGGCGCTGCCGGGTTCCAGATCCGGTACACAGACGCTGCTACCGTCTATCATCGGAACCCGATAGGCATAGTCGAGCTCTATCGGCACAAGGTAAAGTATGGCAAACACAACTTTGACCTGTCTCGAAAGCATCCCGCTCTCCTGGGATGGCCGACAGGGGGGAAAGTATTGCGGGCGCTTTTGAAAGCCACAATACGCCGCGTCCTCGGAGACATATGCGTAAAGCAGCCCCTCGCACTTGTTTCGCGCTTGGAGGGAGGTACAAGGATGTGGCCCTTGATCGATGCCGTAATCGCAATCTCCAGTTATCGGGGCTTCAGCAAAGCGGCAAGCCTGGCACGTGCTGCCAAGTGTCTAGCTCAAGCCAA
Source organism: Acidipila sp. EB88 (assembly GCF_003858395.1). GTDB lineage: Bacteria > Acidobacteriota > Terriglobia > Terriglobales > Acidobacteriaceae > EB88. The sequence continues at coordinate 3,147,356 of NZ_QWEV01000005.1, forward strand.
GCCGGGCGGCCAGCGAACCGGAAACAAGTAGAGAAGCTCTTGGCCTTCCGTCCGTGGCGAAGAGGTGTGAGCGTCGCCTTCCCGCGTGGGATTGGGAGCACAGCCCTTTGAGCACGGGCGAAAGCAGCTCGCGTTGTCGAAGTGCCTGTCAGCATGACGAGCGAAATGCGTCCCTCGGGGATCTTGCCTTGGGCTTCACAGACATCACTGCTTGAACGGCCGCGGGTCACGGTGTACGTTGCGCGGCTTGCCGTCTTGGCGAGCGCGGCTACACGCATCGTCTCAGCTGCGCCAGACGGCAACAACGACTTTCCACCGGAGTGGATTCAGAGCGGATCAGCGTTAGAGCGGAACGTGCCACACCATTCTGTTGGTGCGAGCGGAACTTGCATGTATGATCCAGACATTGTGACGAGCTCGTACCCAATGACGGCCGCTTTCCCAAAGCAGATGCCTTGTTGTCGCGTCACTTCCCTGTGTTGTTGTTAATGTCCCGGTAACAACGCGGAGCTTCCAACTGTCACTTTCGCAGGAAAGTCCCGGCAGGCATGGAAGTCGATGTCTTCTGAATCCAGGCAAACCAGAGTTGTCCCTTCAACTGAAGGCAATATAGCGCAGGCACTCACCTCCGTGTGCTGTCTGGCTGAGGACTCGATGAAGCTATTCACCATCATTCTTACGCTGATCCTGCCGATTGCTGCTGCCTCTGCTCCCGCCCAGCAAGCCGTTACTTCGCCTGAGCAAGCCTTCGGCTTCAAGCCCGGAACCGATCGCAAGCTGGCTGACTGGACGCAGCTCACTGCATACTTCAAAACTCTCGGCACGCAGTCTGACCGCATCCGTTATGAGGAAGTCGGCAAGACGACAGAAGGAAGACCCTTCATCGCGGTGACGATCTCCTCTGCGGAGAACATCGCGCACCTGGACGAGTACCGGAAAATCCAGGCACAACTTGCAGATCCGCGGGTGACCACCGAGGAGCAGGCAAAAGCCCTCATCGCACGCGGTAAGACCGTACTGGTCGTGACGTGCAACGTGCACTCCACAGAGATCGCCAGCTCCCAAAGTGCCACCGAGTTCGCGTATCGCCTCTCGACCGGAAACACGCCCGAAATCGAGAACATTCTTAACAACGTCATCATCGTGCTGGTTCCTTCGCTCAACCCTGATGGGCAGCAACTGGTGGTGGACTGGTACAAGAAGTACCTCGGCACACCCTATGAGGGCACGAGCCCCGTGACCTTGTGGGCCCACTACACAGGCCACGATGACAATCGCGACTGGAGCTCGTTCACTCAGGTAGAAACGCGCTTGGCGGTTGAAAAGATCATCAATCCTTGGCATCCACAGATTCTGTACGACCTGCACCAGATGGGTTCAAACGGACCGCGTATCTATCTGCCCCCTTGGGTTGACCCGATCGACCCGAACGTCGATCCGCTGCTGGTTTCTTCAATGAATGCACTCGGAACCAACACGGCTCTCGAAATAGCGCAAACCGGTAAGCAGGGCGTCCTGGTGCACGGCGTCTACGACTTCTGGTCGCCGCTTCGCGATTACATCGCGTTGCACAACGGCCTGCGTGTGCTGACCGAGTCCGCGAGCGTCAACATTGCGTCGCCGATTGACATACCCTTCGACAAGCTGGATCGTGGAATCGGCTACGACGCCAAGGTCGCGGCATGGAACTTTCCCGACCCGTGGAAGGGCGGCCACTGGACTTTGGGTGACATCGTGGCCTACCAGCAGGACGCGTTCTTTTCGATTGCCGCCAATGCGGCCACCTATCGTGAGCGCTACCTTCGAAATTTCTACACTATCGGCGAGCACGCGGTGCACCCCAAGTCGGGTCCGTACGCCTATGTCATCCCCGCCAACCAGGCAGATTCGGCAAACACCGCCCGGCTGGTCAACACCCTCCTGATCGGCGCCAACGAGGTCGAGCAGGCAAGCGATGACTTCGAAGCAGACGGCAGACAATACAAGCGCGGAAGTTACGTGGTGCGCCTGGCGCAGCCCTATGGAGCGTTCGCCAAGTCTGTGCTCGAGGTCCAGAAGTATCCCAACATCCCCGAATACCCGGGCGGCCCTCTGCAGCGCCCCTACGATGTCACAGCGCAAACTCTGCCGCTTCTGTTCGGGATCAAGGCTGTTGCGGTAGAGCATGCATTCAACGTGGCAGCAATGCCTGTCACGCATGCGACGCCGGGACAGGGCACGTTTCAGGCAGACGAGCGCGCCGCGGGCTACGCCATGCGGGACAAAAGCAACAGTAGCCTGTACGCACTGCTCGCCCTGCTGAAGCAGGGTGTGCGTGCGTACCGGATAGCAGGCGCCGGGATCGAGGCCGACACGATCTACATCCCGCAGCAGAGTGGCATTAGCGCACGGCTTGCCACGATCGCCAGCAACCTCCCGGTCGAGATACACGCGCTTCCGGCAGCGCCGGAAGGTCCCGCATTCGAAGTGCGACTTCCGCGCATCGCGCTGTATCAGAGCTGGGTGCCTTCCATGGATGAAGGCTGGACGCGCTGGATCTTCGACCAGAACAACATCCAGTACACCAGGGTCGTGGACGCCGACGTACGCCGGGGCGACCTACGCAGACGCTTCGACGTGGTGATCCTGCCCGACAGTTCTCCGCGCGCTGTCACCTCGGGGGCGCAGGAGTACGGCGGGGAAGGCATCGATGGTCCACAGACGCCACCCGAATTCAGAGGCGGTCTGGGCGAGGCTGGTCTCGCAAGTCTCAGGACATTTGCGACCGATGGCGGCACAATCGTTGCGCTCAATAAAGCGTCCGACGTTTACGCGAAAAAGGACAGCCCGGTAGCGGATGCGCTGGAAGGCGTCAAGAACACGGAGTTCTACATTCCCGGTTCTATCCTCGAGGTTTCGGTGGATACGTCGAACCCGCTTGCCTTCGGTTCTGCTCCCAGGGTTCCGGTCTTCTTTGAGCAAAGCCCCAGTTTCAAGGTCACGGGAGATGCCGTGTCGGTTGCCTCCTACACGAGCGACAAGCCGTTGTTGAGCGGGTGGATTCTGGGCGGCCAGTATCTGAGGGGAACCTCGGCCCTTGCGGAAGAGCCAATAGGCAAGGGCCGCGTCATCCTGTTCGGATTTCGCCCCCAGTATCGCGCACAGTCTGAGGTCACCTACCGCTTCTTCTTCAACGCGCTGCTTTACTCCGCGTCCCGGCAGGTATCGCTTGACGGCGCGTCTGCCGGGTCGAGCAAGCAGAAGGCAAAAGCTTCGCACCAGGAGGAGGCTCCATGAGAAGCATGAGCGTCTTGCGGCACCATCGCTGTTGACCCCACCCCTCGTATTCAAAATCAGGTAAGACGGCGAGACAGCTTCCGTAGTTGTGCTCTCAGCGGCGGTGCGCCTAGATGCGCACTGGCCGACCCATGGACTCCAGGAGGTACGTGTGCGCAGCACCCCGAAACATCCCTACTCACCCGAGCGAACCAGGCACTTCGGCGCGAAAGGGAAGGCACTTTCAGCACTGCTGCTGATCGCTGCCATCCCCACATTGCATAGCAGCACAGGGGACGCTCAAACCTCGAACGGCACGATCCATGGCAAGGTAACGGACGCTTCCGGCGCAATCATCCCCAACGTAAGCATCATTGCGCGCAGCGCCACGGTAGGTGGCACCTTTACTGCAATGAGCGACACGGAAGGCAACTTCCGCCTGAACGATCTGCCGCAAGGCACTGAGTACAGCCTGGAAGCAGTGGGCAGCGGCTTTGAGAAGTTCGTCCGTGTCGGTTTGATCGTGAGAGCCGGGCTCGACGTCACAGTGGACGTGCCGCTGGTAATTGGATCGCAGGCGCAGGCAGTGCAGGTGTCGGGCGACCCTCCATTGATTGACACACAGAACGCCGAACAGACAGTGAATCTCAGCGGAGAACTGCTACGCAATGTTCCCATCACCGGGCGGCACGACTGGTCTGATTCGCTGCAAATCACTCCCGGCATCATCAGTGCTTCCAGTGATGCCGAGGGTGGACAGACATACTTCCTGCGCGGCTCCGAGAACGAGAACCATGCCACCCTGCTTGATGGCATGGACGTAGGCAGCTTCGAGCAGAACTGGCCCTCCAACACCATCAGCATCGCGAATGAATCGCTCGGCGATATCCAGATCAAGACGGGCGGCAATGATGCCTCCTCACCGGCTGCCATGGGGATGGTGATCAATCTCGCCAGCCCTTCCGGCAGCGATCTTTATCATGGCTCCGTACTCTGGCTCACCGGTCCAGCAGGGCTGAACGGGAACAATGTGCCGAATGGAAATGCAGCCGCATCCGCGACCGAGCAACCAGATTTCGCGATTGGGGGCCCCATTGTGAAGCAGCGCGCCTGGTTCTTCGCCTCTGGCCGTTACATCCATCGGGATGATGGCATCAGCCAGACCAGCACGCAGGATGCGTTCCTGCGCGAGATCGCTCCAGGATTCCAGACGTTTGCGAACCAGTCACGCGGCTTTGTGTTTCTTGGCAATGCTTCGGTGCAATTGTCAGACAAGCACCGCCTCATGGGGCTGTTTCAGTTCGACAGCCGCAAGCAGGACGGCAACTATCAGTGGTACGCCACCAACATCGCGCATGGTCAGGATGGCGGCTCCGCGGTTGGTCTGCGTTTGCTTTCGCAGTGGACCTCGCGGCTCAGCACCCGCTTTCTCATCTCCTTTAACAACAAGGGTGTCAACACCAGCCTTGGCGCCATCGATGGCGTCGGCGGCAAGCCAGAGATCGATATCTACACCACCGATACTCTCTCCGGAGGAACGCTGGTCGGACAAGGCGCCTCGCTCGCCACGCTCAACAATCTCAACTCGGTAACGACCAATCCTGCAAGCAAGCCAACCATCACTGGAGACCTGGCGTACTCGATACCAAAGGGTCTTGGAACGCACGAGCTCGAGGCCGGCTACTATCTCGAACCGCACGAGCTGAGCAAGACCACGACGTTTTACGCCAACAACGGCTCACTGATCCAGGAGAACGCTGTACTGAACAACGCGGCGAATCCCGCTCAGGGCTACACCGTCTTCAACACGGAGTCCGTAAGTCAAAGCAGCCTGCTTACCAGCTACATTGGCGCAAACGATTACGCCTGGTACGTCCAGGATCGCTGGCATCCTCTGCAACGGCTAGCTGTCACAGCAGGGTTGCGTCCGGACTGGATCTCGTCCCGGGACGAGATCGCAAAACAGACCATTCAGCACTCGTGGAACTGGGCTCCGCGCGTAGGCGCAACCTATGTGCTCACGAAGAACGAACGCAATGTCGTTCGTGCCAGCTGGACAAAGATTACTGACATCACAAACGCCAGCTATCTCGGGGCAAATGCCATCGGTGGAACCAACACGCCGACCACCACGAACACTTACTACAACCCGGATGGCTCTGTACTCAGCACCATCGTGACACCCGGAACAAGCGCAAGCGCTTCGGGGCGCACCTTCGATCCCCACCGTCACCAGGGGTTTGTGGAAGAGTGGATCTTCGGCTATCGCGCCCAGCTCCCCGGCGCACTCACCCTGGACGTCAGCTACATCGATCGCAACTACAAGGACCGGCCGGCTGCCTACGACACCAACCAGGTCTACACCAACACGGGCACAGGTACCGTGTGGAGTGGCCTGGTGAATCCAGCACTGAACAACACCTACTTCATCACAAACAACCGCTGGAACTACTTCGTGTACCAGGGATACGAGATCACCGTCAGCAAGCAGACTCGGGCCGTGCAGCTCTTCGGCACCTACACCTATTCGCCTGATCACATCGCCGGCACCTGGCAGCCGTATGATCCATCCGCCATCCTCGAACCCACCAAGTTCGCCGACAATGCCGGCATCGGTTCGGTGCGTGGTTATGTCACGAACGACTACACGGGAGACACCCGCGATCGCATGTGGCAGCGTAACCAATTCCGCTCCAGCGCAACCTACAAGGCCCCGTGGAACCTGCGCGTGTCGAGCACGCTCACAGCACAGTCCGGCACGCCTGGAGGTCCCGTCATTACAACGCTCACCGCTCTGGGAACACCCTATGCCGGGCAGTTCGGTCCTGCCACACGGAGCATCGGCGGCCGCACTGTGTCCAACCCGCTTGCGACCGCGTACCGCTTCAAGTACGCAAATCGGGGCGAAGGGCAGATTTGGTGCCCGTGGCTTGTGCAGTGGAACGCCTTGGCTGGCCGTGAGTTTCGACTGACCGACCGGCAGTCTGTGGAAGCTGACGTCAACATCTACAACATCACGAACCAGGGCGCGGCGCAGCAGTTTGTCAATGGCAACAACGCCTCCTCCACAACCTTTGGCGCCTTGCAAAACGTTCAGCTTCCACGTTCCGCACAGATCAGCGTGCGCTATCACTTCTAAAGCATGGCTTTGATCCGCCGCCAACCCTTCTCGATGAGGACACCCTGATGCAGCGAGCCCTTCATTGCAGCCTGGCTTTCGCAGTGCTCTACGTTCTGCCGTACTTCGCCAGCCATGCGCAAACCCCACATTCCGCACAGCTCACCCTGCAGGATCTTCTCGCGGAACAGCCCACCGGGGAGTTTGCGTTGTCTCCAGATGGGAAAACGATCGCCTTCACGCGTGCAGGGCAAATTGTGCTGATGCCCTCCGAGGGCGGTTGGCCCGTTACGCTCACCAGCATGCAGGGAGGCAAAACGGATCTTGCGTGGTCCAGCGATGGCACAAGAATCGCTTTCGCCAACCAGGGCAGCATCTGGGTCGTTAGCACGGGCGGCGGCGCACCCACGCGCCTGACAAACGCACCTGCCGGCGCAGGCGATCCTCGGCAGGCCGCGGATCGTGAGCCGCAATGGTCGCCGGATAGCCGATGGATTCTGTTTCAGAGCGGTCGAAGAGGCGTCAACAGTCTTCTCGTTGTCAGCGCTGACGGAAATACCACCAGCTTCCTGACTCCGGCGGGGCAGGAGGCAGGAGAGGCTCGCTGGTCCCCGAGCGGTTCGGAGATCGTGTACGTATCCCGCGAGAAAGCTTACTTCAGTGGACGCCTGGACCTGCTCCCCTTCGATGGCCACTCCGGCCAGTCGCTCGGCACAGCGAAGACCCTGTATACCGCGCCTGTCGATCGCGGCGGTGGCTGGTCCATACGGGGCGCAACCTGGTCGCCCGATGGCAAGACACTCGCGACTGTGCTGCAGAACTCCGGGTGGGACCACATCTACCTGCTGCCTGCAACGGGCGGCGAGCCGAAGCAGATCACCGAAGGAAGCTTCGACGATCAAGAGCCGATGTTCTCGCCCGACGGGAAGAGCATTGCCTTTCTGTCGAACCGGGGCACAGCCGAAGCCACAAATCTCTGGCTCGTGCCTGCGCGTGGCGGCGAAGCGCAAGCGGCAGCAAAGTTCAGCGTAGCCGGCTTCACTACAGAGCCGCGATGGTCACCGAACGGCAAGCAGCTCTACTTCAATCACCAGTCGCCGGTGCAGACCTCGGACATCTATGTGCAGGATCTCGTCCCCGGAACTGCGCCGCGTGCTTTGACCAACACCACGTTGCAGACCTTCGCGACTTCTGCCGAGATGCCGGAGCGGGTGACATGGAAGAGCGCAGACGGAAGGGAGATCGCGGGGCTGCTCTATCCGGCGCGTGCCGCAAAGCCTGGCGCTCGATCGCCTGCTGTGCTGTGGATCCACGGCGGCCCCGAAGGGCAGGATGTGTTTCGCGCAGATGGGTGGGCGCAGTTTCTCGCGCAGCAGGGTTACGTGGTGCTGGAGCCGAACTATCGCGGCAGCACCGGCTATGGTGAAGCGTTCCGCAACCTCAACGTTGGAGATAGCAATGGCGGCGAGGTGGACGATGTAGCTGCCGGCGCACAGTATCTCGTCTCACGCGGCCTGGCCGACCCTGCACGCATCGCGATCGGCGGCGGCAGCCACGGGGGCACCATGGTGGCGTACGCGGTGACGCGCTACCCGGACCTGTTTGCTGCGGCCATCGAGCTCTACGGCGTGGTTGATCGCGAACTGTTTGTGTATCGGACCAACTACCCCTCGGCCGTGCGTTGGATGATGAAGATGGGCGGCACGCCTTCGGAAAAGCCTGACAGCTACAAGCGCGCCAACGTGCTTCTCTCGATCGATAAGATCAAGACGCCGTTGCTGGTGATGCACGGCGAGGACGACCCCCAGGTGCCGCCAGCCGAGTCCGCTGAGTTCGCCAAGGCACTTCGCGCCCATGGCAAGACCTACTTCTACTTCACGTATCCCGGCGAGCTGCATGGCTTTTCGCAGCCAGCGCATCGTCTCGACGCCTGGCAGAAGGAGCTGGCGTTTCTCGATCACTACCTCAATCCAAAGTTCGGCACCACCACAACATCCACGGAGGAGGTCGTGCTACCCGGCGCAGACAAGCAGGCAAACGCGCACAACGTCCCGCGCTGATCGTGATGAAGAAGCCTTGCTGTCTCCCACGCTCCGCCGCTTTGCGCAGCGCAGGCAGTGGAGTGGCCTAGAAACGAGGCCCCCCGCGCGGCTCGGCAGGAGGGAAGCCCCTCCCGGCCAGGTCCGGCCGAGGCAATGAAGCTCGATGCTCAGCACCGCAACCCACCTTCTCCGCAGTTCCTCTTGCGCGCGCGGGCGATCTGCGCCTTGACTCCTCTCGCGACAAGGTGAGTAGTTCTGGAAGGTTCAGTCCCTTGCATGCACGGTTCCGGAGGAACGCGTGGCAGCGTATGTGCTGCCCTGTTTCTGCCAGGTAACTCGTCTGCCCGTGTTGTCGGTAACAGCGAAAGTAGCCGGGGGGCCACTTTTCGAGACTTAAAATGTTCGCGCCGACGACGAGCGTGCCTTACTCCTGCGTCGCAGACTCCGCATTTTTTCACACACGCATGACCGTCACAAATCACTTGACAGGGAACAGGGGTGAGACATAGCTTCGCGGGCAGCCTTGAAATAAAGGCGCGAGATGCCACCCCCGCCTCCGCGCGCAATGCTTCGTGTGCCCTCTCAGGGCTGCGGAGTGATACCTCGTTCCAGCAGAACGAGACGCCTGGTACTTGAGGGGACGTATGGCACAACGCTTCCTGCATCTGCTCGCTCTCCTGTTCATCATGCTGCTCAGCTTGTCGCTCGTTCCTCACCGAGCCTACGGTGGGGCCGCTACGGGCAAGATTCTTGGCTCCGTCGTCGACCCTGGCGGAGCTCCGCTTCCTGGAGCCAAGATCACGCTGACAAATGATGCGACCAACGAGGCGCGCACGGACACCTCCGACGCCGATGGCAACTTTTCGTTCCCGTTTACCGCGACCGGTAACTATTCGGTGCGTGTGGAGGCTGCAGGTTTCGAGGGGTATGTGCAGCATGGAATCATCCTGGAAGTAGACCAGAGCGTCTCGATCCGGGCATCGCTGACGGTTGGATCGATCGCGGAGACTGTGCAGGTAAGCTCTACGGCGCAAGGCGTAAACCTGGTGGATGCGACCGTCAGCCATGTGGTGGATGAGCAGCGCATTGTGGACCTTCCGCTGAATGGACGAGACCCGCTGCAGTTGCAAAACATCATGCCCGGAGTCACCTATGACACCAACAACGTCTCTCATGGTCAGGGACAGCACGAGGGCATCGTCGTCAACGGGAACCGGCCTGGTTCCAACTACTACCTCCTGGACGGCGTCGATATGACGGATGCCTACCTGTCGACCGCACCGGTCTTTCCTGCTCCAGATGCGTTGCAGGAGTTCGACATCCAGACATCGAACTTTACCGCGCAATACGGCCGCAGTTCGGGCGGCCTGGTCAATACCGTGAGCCGCGCGGGCACCAATAACTTCCACGGAGGAGCGTTTGAGTTCTTCCGCAACACGGTGCTTGATGCACACAACTACTTCGACACGCCGGGACAGGATAAGCCATCCTTCAAACTGAACCAGTTCGGCGGGTTTCTGGGCGGCCCGATCCAGAAAGACAAGATGTTCTTCTTCGGCTATTACCAGGGCACGCGCCAGCGCAAGGACGAGACGCTGACCATCGGGCAGGTGCTGACGCAGGCGCAACGCCCCGACCTCAATGGTGGAGGCTCCAACGTAAGTGGGTTGGTGGGGGCAAATGGCGGACCGGTGATCGACCCGTTGACACAGCTGCCGTTCCCCAACAATTTTATTCCCGCGAACCGTATCGACCCCACGGCACTGAACCTGATCAAGGCATTGGTGCCGCTGCCGAACAACGCATCGGGTGGCTACACCTTTATCAGCCCCGTCGCCAACAATGAGGACGATCTTAACGAGAACCAGTATCTGGGGCGTATCGACCGCAGCTTCGGCCCGCACGACACGGCCTTCGGTCGCTACTTTTTCAACCAGGACGAATCAAACGGCATCGGCGGCGGCAATCTGCCGGGTCGCCCTCACCTGAAGTACTTCCGGAATCAAAACGTGGCTCTGGCGTACACCCATACCTTCAATCCCAACTTCATCAACAACGCGGTCTTCGGCTTCACCCGTGTTGCGCACCACCGCGGACCCACGGAGTCTGTGGGCTGGGAAGCCTACGGAGGCCCGGCGACAGGATCAGCTCCCGGGGTGCTGAGTGACCTTTTCACCTCCGTCAATGGTTCCATCAGCGCGAGCGGTGATGGCGCATTTGTGCAGAACCGGCAAACGTGGCAGTACAGTGACAGTGCCGTCATCATCAAGGACAACCACACCATGACCTATGGTGTGGACTATCGCCGCGAGGCCTCCAACCGTGTGGAGGACTACCAGACGGATCCCAGCTTTAACTTCAATGGACAGTACTCCGGCAATGCCCTGGTCGACCTTATGCTCGGGCTCCCGAACAACTTCAACCAGCAGACGGAGGTCTTCAGCCGCCTGCGTCATAACGCCGTCGACGTGTACGCGCAGGATAACTGGAAGGTCAATCGCTCCGTGACGGTGGATGCGGGGATCAGGTGGGAGCCGTTTCTACCGCCGGTCGATAACCTGAACGATCAGCTGTGCTTTGACGAGTCGCTCACGTCCAGATCGTCTTACTATCCAACCGCGCCGAATGGGCTGACCTTTCCTGGATCGCCAGTGGGTAGCAACCTGGGCGGCGGCGATGCAGGATGCCCACGCGCAGGCATCCCCAACCGGTACAAGAACTTTGCGCCACGCATCGGCTTCAACGTCGATCCATTCCGCAATGGAAAGACGTCGATCCGCGCCGGTTACGGCATCTTCTACGACCAGGCTCGCCTGATTGCGTGGAATCGCTTTTCGACCGCGCAACCGTTCGACTCGAACTCGACCGTGACAGGCGTCGCCAACTTGGCTCCAAGCCTCAGCGGCAACAACGTTTTCACCAACAATGGGCTTGTGAATCCGTTCCCGTTTGTGATTCCGCGCACGGCAGCCCAGCGCGCCGCCTTTGTATGGCCGACGAACGCGGCGGAGACGGTCTTCGCACCCAACTTCAACGAAGGCTACACGCAGCAGTTCAACCTCTCCGTGCAACAACAACTAGCCCGCACCTACACCTTGACGCTGTCTTACATCGGAAACAAGGGCACACATCTATTTATGTCGCGCGAGTACAACTACGCACCCCTGTCGAGCTTTGTGCGCAACCCCCCTCCGGATCCGATCACGGGCCAGATCCCGGATCCGATCACGTACAACAACAGCAATGCCGTGCTGCTTGCTCGTCGTCGCCTCAGTTCCTTGTCACAATGCCCGCTTGCGGCTGGAAGCATAGCGACTGGCCCCTGCTACGGCGCGACCGAGATGCTCGAGCCGACTGCCTACTCGAATTTCAACTCTGTGCAGGTGGAACTGAATCATCGCTTCAGCCAGGGTTTCAGCGTGCTGGCCTCGTATGTCTACGCCAAGTACCTTGACATCTTTTCCTACACCGCCGAAGGTGGCAATGGACCGCGGGATGGGGACAACTTCGCTCTCGACTACGGCCCCTCCGACAACGACGTGCGCAATCGCTTTGCCGCGTCCTACATCTACCAGTTGCCCTCCCTCAAAGGCGCTCACGGCCTTGTGGGTGGTGTGGCTAATGGATGGCAGAATCAGGGCATCATCACGGTACAAACGGGAACTCCCTATTCCATCAACTCCAGCGTGGACACTTCGGCGCAGGGCATTGGCAGAAACTTCGCCGATCCAGTTCCCGGGCAGAGCTTCAGTCCGGCCCACCGTGGCGTGCAGTCCTACTTCAACACCGCGGCCTTCACGAACGCGGCTGCGGGAACCATCGGCGCGACGGGCCGTAATCTTCTGTATGGGCCGAGCCTGGTCAACGTAGACTTCTCGCTCTTTAAAGAGTTCAAGGTGCGGGAGTATGGGAGAATCCAGTTCCGTGGTGAGTTCTTTAATCTGTTCAATCACCCTAACTTTGCAAATCCGGATAACACGGTAGGGGATGGAACGTTCGGACAGATACTCTCCGCGCGCGATCCTCGAATCACGCAGTTCGCACTTAAATACTTGTTCTAGACTGGTGCGTGAAAAACAGGGCTGCTCCAGGTGTATGAGCAGCCTTGCCTGTTCCAGGCCGGCCGTAGCCTGGATGGTGCGAGGCGTTTGCATGACTTGGTATAAGAAATCTCCCCCCGGGCGCACCAGCGCCAACGATCAGTTGTTATGCGCGGGCGCCCACATCGAGCGCAAGGTCAAGCGGCTTGTGGTCTGTGCCTCTGCTCTTGCGAGCGTGCTGATAGCCACGGCTGGAGCCCAACAACCGCTCCCCTCACTTTCTGCACAGGCAAGCGCAAGGTCGCGCGCGGAGGCGGCGATGCGTGCGCAGGACACACCCGCTGCCATGAGGGAGTATCGCGCCATCCTTGCTGCGGACCCTCGCGACAGTGAGGCATGGACTGGGCTGGGTGTTCTGCTCTATGGCTCCGGTCAGGCAGCTGAAGCGGTCGCGGCGCTGCACCACGCGTTGGAGCTCGACCCCGCCGCCCCGCATGCGGCTCTTTTCCTGAGCCTCAGCGAGGCGCAGTTGCGGGAATGCGACCTGGCGCTTCCGGCCCTCTCAAGTAATTTTCAAGCGCTGCCTGCGGGCAAGCTGCAGCGGCTTACTGGTCTGACGTTGCTGCAGTGCTCGCTGCAAATCAAGGATGCGAGTGCAGCGCTGCAGGCGGCCGCGACCCTGCAGCAGCGCTACCCTGACGACGCCGATGTCTTGTATGAGTCGGCCGAGCTGTATACCCGCATGTGGAGCGATGCGGCCAACACCTTGATGACGAAGCATCCCGAGTCCTACCGTGTGCACGAGTTAGCTGGCGAGGTGAATGAGGCGCAGGGAAACATCGGCCAGGCCATTCGCGAGTACCGACTGGCGTTGATTGAAAACCCGAAGCTACCACAGCTGCACTACCGGGTCGGCCAGCTTTTATTGAAGGAAGGCGCGCCGGACGCTGACGAAAAAGCCATGACCGAGTTTCGCGCGGAGCTCGGCGACAATCCGCAAAGCTCAGTGGCGGCGCTCGCCATGGCGGAGATCGACCGACACAACGGGCGGCTCGCAGAAGCGGCCTCCGGGTACGCGCTTGCGCAAAGGTTGGAGCCGGGCCTGGTCGAGGCGCAAACAGGCATGGCAGAGACGCTGCTTGCTCAGCACAAGGTGGATGATGCGCAGGCACAGTTGCAGAAGATCATCACGGACCACCCTGAAAACGCGCGCGCCCACTATGCGATGATGCTTTGCTACCGTGCCGAAGCAAAACTACCGGAAGCGTCCAGGGAGATGGCTGAGTTCGAGCGCCTGCAGAGAAACACCGCGACCATGTTTCAGGATCGCCTTCACGCGCTGTTGACCGGCAGCAGCAATGCGGCGCCAGCAGACGTCGCCCGTCCATGATCCAGCGCGCCACGTTCCATGGCGTACATGGTCGCATGGGTCGCCGCAGCTTTCTGAAGACGATCGCAGAGGCGGCCTTTGTCTCGAGTACTCTTCTGCTCGCGAAGCCTCGCGCATTGCTTGCCGGGCAGCAGCCCGCAACAAAAGGTGCGCCCGGAACCGGCCCAGCACCACTAGGCTACTCAATCCACGAGATTGCGGAGCAAGCAGGGCTTGACTTCCTGCAGGTGTCCGGTGGGAACAAGGCGAAAAAGTACATCGTGGAAACAACGGGTGCCGGTGTCGCTTTCTTTGATTATGACCAGGATGGCTGGCTCGACATCTTCCTCCTGAACAGCGCGACGCTCGATGCACCCCCGGTTGGCACGGCACCGGGCAACAAGCTGTTTCACAACAATCGGGATGGCACCTTCACCGACGTTACGGAACAAGCCAGGCTGGCACACACCGGATGGGGGCAGGGGGTGTGTGTCGGGGACTTCAACAACGATGGGTTCGACGATCTGTATGTGACGTACTGGGGTGAGAACCTGCTCTACCGCAACAATGGAGACGGCACCTTTACCGAGGTAGGGCGGCAGGCGCACGTCGCGGGCTCGCCTCAACGCTGGAGCACCGGCTGTGCCTTTGTGGACTATGACCGGGATGGCTGGCTTGATCTGGTTGTGACGCACTATGTCGACTTCTCGCTGAGCGACGCAAAAGATCCCGGAAGCAATCCTTACTGCACCTACCGTGGATTACCCGTGATGTGCGGCCCCCGGGGACTCAAAAGCGAACGCACCATGCTGTATCGCAATAACCGCGACGGCACATTCACGGACGTGTCCAGACAGTCAGGCATCGGCGCGAAGGAGGGCACGTTTGGCATGGGTGTCGTGGTCGCGGATTTCGACAACGATGGCTGGCCCGACATTTACATTGCAAGCGACTCCACACCAAGCGTGCTGTTCATGAACAACCAGGATGGCACCTTTCGCGAAGAGGGCCTGCTGCGCGGCGTCGCCTACAGCCGTGAGGGCAGGGAAGAGGCGGGCATGGGCGTTGCTGTTGGCGACTATGACGGAGACGGCTGGCTTGACCTGCTCAAGACGAACTTCTCGGACGAGTCGCCGAACCTTTTTCACAACGACGGAAAAGCCTTGTTTACGGACGTGGCCGCGCAGGCCGGGGTGAATCGCCAAACACACTTCGTGGGTTGGGGATGCGGCTTCTTCGATCCGGACAACGACGGTCTTCTGGACATCCTGTACTGCAACGGGCATGTCTATCCCGAGCTGGACCGCATCCATGCCGACACCGCATACCGGCAACCTCGAGTACTGTACCGCAACCTGGGCGCCGGTTTGTTTGAAGATGTGACTGCGCAGGCGGGCGACGCGCTCACAAGCCTAGGCACGGGCCGCGGATGCGCCTTCGGTGACTTCAACAACGACGGTTCGGTTGGAGTGGTGATCAACAACCAGGGCGGCGCCCCGTCTCTTCTGCAGTTCAAGCAGCAGAACGCCCACCATTGGATCAGCATCAAGCTTCGAGGGGTCACCTCCAATCGGAGTGCGATTGGCGCACGGGTTCGCTGCGTGGCTGGCACGCTCTCGCAGATCGACGAAGTACGCAGTGGCGGCAGCTACCTTTCGCAAAGTGACCTGCGCTTGCATTTCGGACTACGCGACCAGTCTGTGATTGACCTGCTTGAGATTCATTGGCCGAGTGGCGTTGTCGACCGGATGGAGCATGTGCGTGCCAACCAGTTTCTCCACGTTGCAGAGGGAAGCACCCGTGCCGCCGCAACGTCGACCAGCAGGGCCAAGGAATGAGGAAGTCCGGCCAGCACCCGTGGTGTCTCTCATCGCTGGGGTGGTTGTTCCTGCTCGCAGCGTCAATGGCGCGTGCACAGGCAGGAAACGCAACGGGTCAGGTGGAGGGAGCCATGCAACTGCTGCGAGCCGGCGAGGTGCACCAGGCTCTGCAGCAATTCGATGTCGTCCTGAAAAGCAATCCCCATTCTGCATACGCGCTCATTGGCCGCGGCGTCTGCGAGAACCAGCTACAGCAGTACGCGGCAGCTGCTCTCGACTTCAAGGCTGCTTTGCATCTGGATCCCGCATCCGTGTCGGCGCATTACAACTACGCACTTACCTTGATCCGCCTGCACCAGGAGGATGCTGCGATCGCGCAGCTGCGCATGGTACTCAACGCTCAGCCTGAAGCGCTGCAGCCGCTCTACAACCTTGCTGTACTGCTTGAAGCAAAAGGCGCGTATGCCGAAGCAGCCGAGCGCCTGCGGGTGGCTCATCGGGTCGCTCCTGAAGACCCGGGCATTGCGGTGCACTTTCTTGCCGACCTGCTTCACCTTGACACGCACGCCGAGGTTGCGTCATTGATCGCAGAGCTTTCCGCCGAGTCGACACCTTCGGCGCTGCAGCGCGATGCGGGCGCGGCGCTTCTGGGAGCAGGACGCGCCGCGGAGGCAAACCCACTCCTGATGGCCGCCTACAATCGTGAGCCGAACTTCGAGACAGCGCTGCTTCTGGCTCGCTCGCTGCTTGCAGCCGACCAGGCGCAGGCTGCGCTGACGCTGCTTTCAAACAGTACTCCGGCTGGCGCCGGCAACGAGGAGGTGGCCCAGTTCCACACACTCATCGGCATTGCCATGGCCGCCACACACGATCCGCGCGGGGCTACCGCGCAACTGCAAACGGCGTTATCGCTCGATCCAAGACTCGCCATCGCGCAAAATGTACTGGGTTTCTGCCAGACACAACAGGGGCAGTACGTCCAGGCTGCGGAGGCTTACCAGGAGGCGTCAGAGCTGGAGCCTCGGCGCGCTGTGTACGCCCGCGATGCGGCCCTCGCATCCAGCCGGGCTAGCGACACCGCGCAGGCGATCCGCTTCGCGCAGCGTGTGACGACGCTCACGCCCGAGGATGCCGCCGCGCACGCGCTGCTGGGCAAGCTGTATGCGTCTGCGAACCAGCCGCGGCAGGCACTCCCGGAGCTGCAGCGTGCGGTTGCGATCGATCCTGACTTGGACGCTGCCGTGTACCAGTTGGCGCGCGTGTACCAGGCAACGGGCGATCACGCGCAGGCTGTTGCCTGGAGCGAGAAACTGGCAGCATTGAAGCAGAAGCACGCTGCTGAATTTGCGCAGCAGAAGAAGAACAGCGCCGACCCCGTGCACGCCGCGGCCCTGCTTGGAGGCGGCGCGTTGCCTGCTGATGATGCGGGTGGCCCGTGATGTCCGGGACGCTCCAACGGATGCTGTTCCTCCTGCTGGTGCATTGCGCTGTTGCGCCGGTGCATGGGCAGATGGCCGCCAGTCATCCTCGTCCCCAGGTAGAGCCACCCACAGGCGCGGCGGTGGCGAACTACGTGGATGTCGCAAACCGAGCGGGCCTCTTCGCGCGCAGCACTCTGGGCGGGTCGCCGGGTAAGCACCACATCCGCGAAATGACAGGCGGAGGTGTTGCCTTGTTTGACTTTGATGGGGATGGCTGGCTTGACATCTTTCTCACGAGCACTGGACCGACAGATCCGGATACAGGCGCAGCAGCGACGAACCACCTGTACCGCAATAATCATGATGGAACGTTCTCGGATGTAACCGAGCGTGCAGGGCTGGTGCGTCACGGCTGGGCGCAGGGTGTTTCGGTAGGCGACTTCGACGGAGATGGCTGGCCTGATCTGTTTGTCACCTACTATGGGCGCAACGTGCTGTACCGCAACCAGCATGACGGGACCTTTACCGACGTTACGGCTGCTGCCGGCCTTGTTTCAGCCACGGATCTGTACAGCACCGGCTCAGCCTTTGTGGATTATGACCGCGACGGCCATCTGGATTTGTTTGTGGCGCACTACGTGGCGTACAGCGAGGCCACAACGCACGATGCGGATCATGGGGATCACTGCGCATGGCGCGGCCTGACGGTGCTGTGTGGTCCGCGCGGCCTTCGGGGTGCAACAGGCACGCTCTATCGCAATCGCGGCGACGGCACGTTCCAGGACGTGTCGGTCAGGGCGGGCATATCCGGTGCGCTCGATTACGGCTTCACTCCGCTGGTCGCTGACTTCAACAATGACGGTTGGCCGGATATTTATGTCGCGGACGACTCCACCCCGTCCCGCCTGTACATGAATAATCACGATGGAACCTTCACCGAAGCCGGCACACTCTCAGGCACAGCCTTTAACGAAGACGGGCGGGAGCAGAGTGGAATGGGCGCAGATGCGGGCGACGTCAACGGAGACCTGCGCCTGGACATCGTCAAGACCAACTTCGAGCAGGACACCAGTACGCTGTACCGCGGCCGCGCCGATGGCAGCTTTGACGATGTGACTTTCTCGAGTGGCCTGGGCGTGAATACCAGTTTTGTCGGTTGGGGCACTACGTTTATTGACTTCGACAATGATGGCTGGCCCGATATTTTCATGGCCAATGGGCATATCTATGAGGAGGTGGATGCGCTTCACGATACGTCGTATCACCAGAGAAAGATCCTGTACCACAACAAGGGAGACGGCACGTTCGAGGATGTATCGTTGCGCGCCGGCCCTAGTCTCCTGCTGCAGCGAGTGTCCCGCGGTGTGGCGTCTGGCGACCTCTTCAACACCGGTCAGGTCGATCTTGTCGTCAACAACCTGGCAGATGCCCCTACGCTCTTGTGCAACCAGATGCCGGCGAAGAACCATGCACTGACGCTGCATCTTGTCGGCAAAAACCCCAATGCACTTGCCATTGGTGCGCGCGTTACGGTCACCTCGCAAACGCACAGCATGGTTCAGGAGGTGCGCAGCGGCGGCAGCTATATTTCGCAAGGCGACATGCGGCTGCGCTTCGGCCTTGGCGCCGCGACCAGGGCGGACCGTGTCGAGATCCGCTGGCCCGACGGACACGTCGACACTCTTCAAGATGTCGCAGGCGGCGCGATCATCACCGTGGCGTACGGCGGCAGGATCGTGGACCAGATGTCGTACCGCGCCCTGCCCGCCCGACTGCGCCCCTGACAGGCCGTGCGATCACTGGCGCAGGCTGTACAGTGCGGAAGCATGCGGCGCGAGATGCACCGGGAGCTCGCCTGCAGTCGCGAATGTCTTACCAGCCCACAGGTCTTTGACTGTGCCGTTGCGGTGCACAATGCCAAGTTGAGCCAGCGTGATCTTGCTGTTCATGGCCTGGTCGCCCAGGTTAAAGACCGCGATGTACTTGCCTGGCTCAGCCTTCGCCTTACTCGTCGCTGTCCAGACGCGCAGGTCGCCGTGCTGCAGGGCGACATGATTCCCAGTGCTGTGCTGATTCACAGCCAGCATGTCCGCGTTGGTCAACAATGTCGTGGTGAAAGGGTCAAGCGTCGGCAGGTCACCGCCAAACATCAAGGGAGACCGAAACATCGCCCATGCAGTCATGAGTGTTTGCTGCTCGTCGTGAGAAAGAAGGGAAAGCCGGGGATTGCCGCGCTCGGCGCGCAGACCGATGTGGCCCAACGGCAACATGTCGGCGTCGGGCCAGTGCCCCGGGGTCACAAGGGGCAGCCAGCTTTCCATGCGCGTGTACATGCTCTTCACCGAGGCCCAGTTG
The DNA here is from genome assembly GCF_003858395.1 of Acidipila sp. EB88. Lineage (GTDB taxonomy): Bacteria > Acidobacteriota > Terriglobia > Terriglobales > Acidobacteriaceae > EB88. Next base: position 3,166,776 of record NZ_QWEV01000005.1, read on the forward strand.
TCCCATAAATCATCTTCAATACGCCACATCTGCGCATTGGCGCGAAGGCTCGCCACTTTGTCCAGCGGAGCCGGCCCGGGTGAAAGGCTGAGCACGATCGGTCTCCCAGAGTGGACGATCGCCTTATGTAATCCCTCTATCTCCGCCTGGTGGTAGGGCGACGACATGTCGTCTGCCTTAATAAAGTCCACGCCCCACTTTGCGTACTGGGCCACGATGGAATCGTAGTACGCCTGCGCGCCCGGCTTGGTCATGTCCACGCCGTACATGTCGGTGTTCCAGCGGCACAGGCTGCTCTTGTCCGCAACATCCCCTGCATGCAACGCGGTGCCAGCAATCGGCGCATTGGCTGCAACCGCCTGCCGCGGAATCCCGCGAAGAATGTGTATGCCGAAGCTGAGTCCCTTGCTGTGCACGTAGTCGGCCAGCGGCTTGAAGCCCTGGCCATTGGCTGCGGAAGGAAACCGATTGACCGCGGGAACGGTGCGACCGTTCGCATCCAGCGAAAGTTTCGCATTGGCTCTGTACCCATGTGCCTGCGCGTTTGGTTCGTACCACTGGATATCGACGACGATGTACTGCCAGCCAAACTGTTTCAACTTCGAAGCCATGACATCGGCATTCTGCTTTACCTCGCTCTCGCGGATCGTTGTGCCATACGCGTCCCAGCTGTTCCAGCCCATCGGCGGAGTGGGTGCTAGAGCCGGCACAGATGCGCCGAAGAGATCTCCAGTGACCACGCCGGAAACGAGGGCGGTGGCAACGGCCAGAAGAGCCAGGCATGCTTTTGCGGCGAACGCAGTCTTTCTGTGGACCATGGATACCTTCCTGTGCGAGAGTGCGTAGGATCAACGCCGGTAGTCCTACCACGTGTGCGAAGCGAATGTCTTGCATCTTGTGCGCCGCGCTTACCAGGAAGGCCCTGACGTGGTTTGCGGTAGCAGAAAGCCGCGTTGTTCGCTTGAGCCAGGGGTGCAACATGTTCCGAAACACGTGGACGCAAGCTTGCAGAAGGGCCGCTCAGCTTGAGCTGTTCCAGCGCAGTATGTTTCACGGTCGCTCGATTGCGGGCACCGCCGCTTTGGTGCTGAGCCTGGTGGCGGCAGTTGCGAGTGCGCAGTCGCCCGTCGCTCCGCTGCTTTCCCCGGACAAAAGCATTGAAGTGCAGGTGCAGCTAGATCCCTTACGCTACTCCGTAAGGATGCTGGGCACTGCGGTGCTGCTGGACTCGCAGCTTGGGCTCGTGCTGAAAGGCCAGCCCGACATGCAGGGCTGGAGAGTGGTGCACGAAGAACGGCGAAGCGTTGATCGTATCTGGACACCAGTCTGGGGCAAGAGCGCCAACATCCGTGATCAGTACAGCGAGCTGCAACTGGCACTGGAGGAGAGTGCCGGGCAACACCGCCGCATGGACCTCATCGTTCGGGCGTACCCGGATGGTGTCGCTTTCCGGTATGTGCTGCCGAAGCAGCCTGGAGTGGATCACTTTGTCGTCACTAAAGAACTGACTTCATTCCACTTCGCGAGCGATGTGACCGCGTGGGCCGGCATTACGGAAAAGTATCACAACTCCTTTGAACATGAGTTCCCGCGCAGCCAGCTCTCCAGTCTTCCTCCGGGTGCACACGTCATTTTGCCTATGCTGGCGCAGATAAGTTCTGGCATCTATGCGGCGGTGACAGAAGCAGACCTTCATGACTGGGCGGGCATGTATCTGACGCCGGCCGGCTCCGCGACCATGACGGCAGACCTTTCGCCCCGTCTCGATGGAGATGGCCTGGTGCGGGCAGACGCGCCCCATGCGAGCCCGTGGCGTGTGCTGATGCTGGGCAGGACCCCGGGATCGCTGATCGAGTCGAACCTCATCGAGAACCTTAACCCGCCTTCAAAGATTGCAGACACCTCCTGGATCAAGCCGGGCAAGATGGCCTGGGACCACTGGTGGAGTGGCGACGTCCAGATGAACAGTGCGACCAATCAGCAGTTCATCCGTTTCGCCTCGTATATGGGCTTCCCTTATCAATTAATCGACTGGCAGTGGTATGGGCCATACGACAAACCGGACGCGAAGATCACCGAGCCTGCGACTGCTATTGATATGCCCGCGCAGCTACGCTTCGCTTCGGAACACCATGTGCGCGAGTGGATCTGGATTCACTCAGGCGATGTAAATCGCGCTAAGGAAGCCGGCACCCTGGACAGCGCATTTGCCACTTATGAACAGTGGGGTATCGCGGGCGTCAAGATTGACTTCATGGATAGCAATGACCAGGCCATGGTGAATTGGTATGAGGATGTTGTGGCGCTCGCCGCGAAACACCACCTGATGGTCGATTTTCACGGAGCTTTTGAGCCGACAGGACTCCGCGTCACCTGGCCGAATCTTCTGACCCGGGAGGGTGTGCTCGGTAACGAATACAACAAGTTCAGCACGCGGGTTACGCCGACGCATAAGCTCACAATCCCATTTACCCGCATGCTTGCCGGCCCCATGGATTACACGCCAGGCGGTTTTTTGAACCGCAGCCCTGCAGAGTGGAAGCAAACCACGCCCACCGAGGTGATGGGCAGCCGCGCGCAGGAGCTGGCACTCTTCGTGGTGTACTGGAGCCCCTTGACCTGTGTAACGGACGACCCGGTGAACTACCGTCGCAGCGACGGAACCGATCAACCTGGACTCGAGTTCTTAAGAGTGGTGCCCACCGTATGGGACGAAACAAAGGTGTTGGACGGCGCCGTTGGTGAGCACATTGTGATGGCGCGCCGGCAAGGACGAAGCTGGTTTGTGGGCGGCATGGCCGGAGACAAGCCTTACGACATGGTGCTGCCACTTGACTTTCTGGCTCCGGGTACATACAGCGCCCATATCTATGCCGACCCGCAGGATACTTCGGCAAACTACGAGGCGCTCGCGCAAAGTACGAAGCGTGTTACTGCGAGGGACTCACTCCGGTTGCATATGCGTCTTGCTGGGGGGTGGCGATCTGGCTGGAGCCCGTTGATGGGTCCGCCGTCTCCGCAAACGCAGGAATGCAAGACCTGCGCTAAAACCGGACGCGTCTCGGAAAGTGCTGCCAATGATGGCATGGCGCTTTCTGCTCATGGTCCGCAGACATGCTCAATAGTTAAATTACTCACAAGTGATGGAAGGCACGCGCGATGACTGCGCGAGGAAGAAGGGCGGCGGTGGCCAGCCACTCAGGTGTTCGAGGCAGGAAACTTGCCGCATTGGTCGCTCCCACGTTGCGAGCGAAGCTGCTGGATCTGCTTGCTTGGCCCGTCAACAAAGGGCAAGCATCTTCTTCCGCGAGGACCCGAGTTCCCGCACACGCTATACCGTGGCTTCATCTCTACTTGAGGGTCCTTTAGCACGCCTCGTTCATCAATGACCTCCCATTTCTAGGAGGCCACACATGCATTTTGTTCAGTCTTTACGCTGGTGCCCAGAGGGGGACTTGAACCCCCACAACCTTGCGGTCCGCGGATTTTAAGTCCGATTCCCAAGCACGTATGAGCATCAAGCAGAGTGGGGATAAAGCTAGACAAGACCCGTGAAAAGAACACTATAAGCTCGCTGCTCATCTTGCGTACAGATGCACGTAGATGCACATAGTTGCAAAGTGAACAGCCCCCAAAACAGCCCCAAACCGGGGGCTGCAGCCGCCATATCGACGGTGGGTTTTCTAAAATACGGATTCTTGGTCTATTGGGAGCGCCCTTTTTCTTCGTTTTTCCTTCGCCGGCTAAGTTCGTGCTTACGGCACTCCACATAGAGGACAGGTCACCCTACAAACGTTGTGGGCGACCCGCTAATGCTGTCGCTGCCTCGTCTTCGCGTCTATTCGCGTGCCAAAAACTACCTCGGGGCACTCCCAAGCCGGTCCAAGGTGAAGTGCCCATCCTGGTTCCACGTTGCAAGCTACCATGTGACCTCGCTCCAGCTCCATCCACGGCAGAGCAATCGGGATGAGCCTCCATTCGGACGGTGGCGCTGGCTACCATCCGGGACCTCTGCGAGGCTGGCAAGAGCTTCAAACGAGGAGGTTATGTCCCGGACCAAGCCGGCCCGGGAGACCATCCGAGGCAAGCTACATGGATCATCGCGCAAAAAGCTGCGCGATCGCGTGATGCGTGTCCCCGCCGTAAACCACCATCGGGTGCAGCTTTCCGGAAGACGGCGCAGTGACGGTGATGCGCGCCTGTCCTGCCGCGTCCAGCTCAGCGGTGCCTGCCGCGTGGCCCGAAAGGTACAGAGTCACTTTGCCGGTCGGTACCTCGGCGTGGCTGCTGACGGCGATGCTGTACGTGATCGCCCCACCCTTGGCGGCTTCAGCGGGTTGAGCCGTCAGCTTGATTGCGCTTTGTGGCTGCTGATTCAGCTCCGAGTCCAAGTAGCCGATGCGCAGATTGATCCAATCGGTCAATGCCGCTACCGAATCAGCATACGTCGTCTGGGCGGATGCATTCGGCCACACTGTCTCGCCGAGCATCGGCCAACGCGCGAAGTTGTTCTGCGCCGACTGAGTGAGCATGGTGCCCTGCTGATCAATGGATGTGACCCAGTCGCTGAGGATTCCGTTGCTCTTCATGGTGTTCCATTGCTGGCGCACGTCTGCGACGAAGCCCGGATCAGTAAAGAGCTGGCGGTACCAGGGAGACTCTGTCTGCGTCCAGGGCACCGTTGGATTAACGATTGGTTGATAGTTCACGTTACCGGCCGAAATATCAAAGTCCCACGCCGGGCCCATGTACAAGAGCGGGTTGTCAACGGACTTATAAAGATAAACGCTGGAGTAGAAAGCGCCACCGTCGACGTTGCCCATCACGTCCGTCACGATGTAGTAGTTCACAAGTGCGGCCTCATCGAAGTAGGCTCGCCACCCCTGCGTCGGGTCGGTGTAGCTGGAGCTGAACATCGCATTCTCTGCGGTATCCACATATTGGCTGATATATGCTGTTTGCGCGGCCACTTCTGGATCGGGCGTGAAGTCAGGATCGATCAGTCCGATCGGCAGGTTGTGGGGTGTGACGAACACGAAGGCTTCATCCTCGTGCGCGTCAATCTCCATTAGGTAGCCACCGGTCAGATCTCCAGTGGTGTCCTGCTCGGTCAGCTCCGGGATATTTACCCGGTGCGAGTCGACGTTTACCTTTTCGATCAGTTGATAGTTCCCCTCGTACTGGCCGTTCAGGTAGAGCTCCACGAACGCCGAGTGGGGCGCCCACGGCATCAGGGTGGAGGTTCCGCTTGGCGTGGGGGAGCCGGCAGCTTCGGCAAGGTACCCGTTTGATCCATCGCCGTAGGGAATCGCATTGGCGAGATAGGACGCCGCCCAGTCCCGAAGCAGCGACTTATCGTCGTAGTTGGCGAGCAGCACGTAGCTCTTGCTCTTGTCGCAAATTGCTTTGCCGGAGCTCGTGACGTATGGGCACTGCACACCCAGAAGCCCCAGCAGATCCACACTCGTCCCCAGCTTCATAGTGTACGGAAGCTTGGGCATCACCGACGTTGTATTGCCATGCACGTGAAACGTGGCGGTGTTGTCAGAATCACCGCTTCCAGGCAGCAGGCTCGTGCTTCCGTCCGCAGACGTAATCGTTACGGTTCCGCTCACATCCGTTTCCGTGCTTGTGACAGGCACATTGCCGGTATCGATGCGAAGGACTGGCAGGTCCGTCTGCCCCGCCGCTGGAGAGAATGCCGCATTCGACAGAGACACTACGAGGGCAACTGTTGCAGTGGCAGTGACGCTGCCGGCCGTCGCATTCACGGTCACATTTGTGGTGGCACTACCGGGCCCCGGGAGCACGGTACTGGGAAAAGCCTCGGCATCCGCATTGGTGGCTGCCGTGAGGGTCAGCACTGCCGAAGCTCCGGGCAGCACGGTTGCAGGCTCTGAGGTGACAGTGATACCGCTGGGCAGACCGGAAAGCCCAATGGTGACGGGCGTCGGCCCCGTTCCCGGCACGGTCACCGCGAGCGTCTGGGCGCTGCCCGGATAAATTGTGAGGTTGCTTTGTGCGGGCATGACCGTGAAGCTGTCAACAAGCACCGGGGCAGGAGCAGTGCTCCCAGCACCTCCGCAGCCTGTCGCGGTCGCCGCTGCAGCACAAACGAACGCTGCCGCCGAAAGAGAGCTGAACCGTTGAACCATGCACCACCTGTCTGAGAAGAATGCGCCGATAGGGGCTCGTCTGAGATCACTAGCCGGAAACGAGTCCTTGACGTGCGTTTTAACACAACGTGAGGAAGTTTCCTCATCCCGCACAACCAGTCTGGCGCCGGCTTCCTGCATGAAGTCCGACCAGAGCCACAGTAGGTTCTTCGCAGATCGGCAATGCAGCAGAGGTCATGCCGCGGTTCCTTAAAAATGAGAAGACCCGCGCACTCGATGTCGGTCACACAGAATTGCCGATTGATGAACGGCGGGGTGAGAACTCCAGATCACGAACTTCAAGCCTTGGTCGGCCGATGTCGGCGATGAGACCACTGGATCGTTCGTCCAGGTTCGGCAGCCACCTGCCCGCCTACAGTCACGGCCGAGCAGGGGAAAATGCAGGGCTGCTGAGCGCTCATACGGCACAGAAGCACACTCAACGATAATCGTTCTGCGTTCTTTATCTGGTTAGGCATCTGGCGGAGTTTGCAAGGCTTGGATTGTGGCAGCCATGCTCAGCTGCGGGCTCGCGGCATCCCGGACGTGTTGTCATTCTCTTCCCATGGGTGTATGACTGACGGTTACGGATGTCTTCGTGCCTTGCCTTACCTTCTGGTAGCCTCCCGGGACATTCAACGTGCGTTCATAAAAGCATTTCCCTTGAGGTCTCTGTTGTTGCACAATGGGGCGACTTCTCGCGGGTCGCCCACCGACGCAGGCGCCAGAAGCGATGCCTATAATTTCCCAAGGATCAACTGTGACACTTTCTGCAAAACCCTTCCCCCTGGCCGTATGCCTGTTTTCTGCGCTGTCCAGCGTAACTGTCCATGCACAGACCGCCCCATTCAATCTTTCTTCCAGCACTACCTCGGTCACGCTTTATCCCGGCACCTCACAGACGATTCAGGTGCAAGCCTCCGGGACCAGTGTGTCTCCGATCCAGGTCATCGTGTCGGGACTGCCCACAGGCGTAACCGTCAGTAACCCGCCCCTCATACTGGCGCCCGGAGCCAGTGGCAGCATCACTCTCACCGCCGCGCTCAATGCCGATGCATCGTCCTTCCCGGCGCAGGGCCCTGCGGACGCGAATACGCATACCACGGCGATCACCGTGTCGGGTGTGGCTGGTCCCTATACGGCAACCAGCACACTGAATCTCACGGTGTCACTGTCGAATGCCTCCTTCGCTCCGGCGCAGAACCAGCTCAACATTCCGATCCTGCGTATCAACACCAACAATGTGGGGATCACGAGCACGGATGTAGATACAGCCGCGACCATCACGATCACGTCCGCGGACGGGAGCACCACCTACCTGCCGGGTAGCAGCGACACCGACAACACCGCGACATTCCACATCCATGGCAACACTACGGCGCAGATGCCGAAAAAGCCTTACACAATGAAGCTAGGCACAAGCGTTGATCTGCTGGGCCTGCTGGGGGTGAGCTGTCCCTACGTGACGAGCTCTGGTAAAGCGATCTGCGACAAGAGCAAGTCCTACGTGCTGCTGGCGAACTATGACGACAAGTCGCTGCTGCGCGACTGGTCTGCCTCCGCGCTTGCCAATGCCATTCCACTCGGCAATGGATACCTGAACTCAGCTGCTGGGTCGCCGACGCCGAGCGGTGGAACACAGCTGCTGCCGTGGGCTCCCCACTCCATCTTCGTCGAAGTTTATGTTGATGGCGCGTACATGGGGAACTATCAACTGATCGAGAGCGTGAAGGTAGATAGCCACCGGGTCAACATCACGGAACTGAGCGAGACTGACACCACCGACGACATCACGGGTGGGTACCTGATGGAGATTGATCAGCATCAGGACGAGGCTTTCGTCTTTCACACGCCGCACGGGCTGCCGATCGGCCTGATCGATCCGGACTTTACCCCTGACCCCGAGGTGAGCCAGCAAACCAGCTACATCTCCAGCTACGTGGACACCGCGGAGAACGCACTGTTCGGGTCAAACTTCACCAGTACGACGCTGGGATGGCGCGCCTATTTTGACGAAGCCGCGGCCGTGAACTACTACATCGTGAACGATGTGATGGGTAACGTGGATGGCGGAGATTTCTACTCAAGCGTTTACTTGTACAAGGCACAGGACAATCCTCTGCTGTACATGGGACCGATCTGGGATTTCGACATCAGCTCCGGCAACGTGAACTATGAAGCGATCGTGAACCCCACCGTACCATGGGTGCAGACCCAGGCCCTCTGGTACAAGCAGTGGTTCACCGATCCAGGGTTTGCAGCGGACGTGACGACGCAGTGGAACGCGCTGAAGAACAACGGCGTGTTTACACAGTGGCTGTCTTCGATCCAGCAGCAGGGGAGTGCACTGGCGCAGTCGGGACAGAACAACTTCAACCGCTGGCCGATCCTGGGCGAAACGGTGTGGCCGAACAAGGTGGCGCTTGGTTCCTACGCCGGAGAGGTTGCTTACCTCACCAACTGGTTGAACACGCGTATCGCCTACCTTGATTCGCAGTTCAACCACAAAGCGACCAGCACCGCGGCCATCGTAAGTGGACCGACGACTGCGCATGTTGGCGATACGCTGACCTACAGCGTGCAGGTAACGGGAACAGGTGGCACCCCGACCGGCGCTGTGACCTTGCTGCTTTCAAACGGCGTATTGGGAACAGCCCAGCTGGACGGAAGCGGGCACGCCACCATCACGGGTGTGGCGACGGCTCCTGGCAGTTTCAGCGCTGTTGCCGTGTACAACGGTGACTCGTCGTTCGGCCTGTCGCAGTCCAACGCCGAGGCACTGACCGCAACGGCTGCGTTGGTGGCAACCAGCACGGTGCTTACCGCGCCAGCTACCAGCTACCTGCAAGGAAGCAGCTTTGTTCTGCAAGCGCAGGTGACGAACCAGGCGCAGGCCGCCGTGCCTTCAGGCACTGTAACGTTCTCCTACGGCGGCTCCGCTCTCGGGCAAGCCACGGTCACCAATGGTGTCGCGACGCTGCCGGTGACTGCGGCATTGACCGGTACGTTGCCGGTCGGCTCGTACCCAGTGGTGGCAACTTATAGTGGGGACTCGGTGCACACTGGGAGTGCTGCAACGACCACCTTCAGCATCACAAGCTCAACCGGCGCAACAGCAGCACCCACCTTCTCGCTGGCTTCCGGATCCTACCCGGCCGGCCAGACAGTCGCCATCGGGGATAGCCAGGCTGGAGCCGTGATTCACTACACGGTCGACGGCACGCTGCCCACGGTCAGTTCGCCTGTTTACAACACGCCCATCGCCATCAACAGCAGCGTCACGGTGCAGGCGCTTGCCGTAGGTCAAGCACTGGCTCCCAGTGCCGTAGCCACAGCGTCCTATCAGGTTCTTGTGGCATCCGGCACCGGGAACGGCTTCGCAGGCAACACGTCCATGGTTCTTAATGGTTCGGCGAAGATCAATGGCAACGCGCTGCAACTGACAGATGGAGGCACGTACGAAGCTGCTTCTGCATGGCTCGGCACTCCAGTGAACGTTCAGCGGTTCACCAATGACTTCACCTTCCAGCTGGTAAATGCGCAGGCCGATGGCATGACGTTTACGCTCCAGGGGGTAGGGACACAGGCCCTTGGTTCAAACGGTTGCGGACTGGGCTATGGAGCATGTGTGGGCCAGACAGGAAGCATCGCCAAAAGCGTAGGCTTCAAGTTTGATCTCTACGACAACTCGGGAGAGGGCAACGACTCGTTCGGCATCTACAACAACGGTTCTGCGCCAGCGAATATCGGCAGCATTGATCTCACGTCAACTGGCTTGAATCTGCACAGTGGAGATGTCTTCCGCATGCACATGGTGTATGACGGAGCCTCGCTGCAACTCACGCTTACCGACACTGTCACGGGCAAAAGTGTGTCCGGCACTGTGAGCGGGAGCATCCCGGCAATCGTGGGCGGCAACACAGCCTATGCCGGGTTTACGGCTGGTACAGGAGGGGAGAGCGTCACGGCAAACATCCTCACCTGGACCTACACCGCGAACTAGCCACTCGCATGCAGTATCGACGCGGTGGGCGCGCGCAGTGTGCGCCCACCGCGTTCCTTTTTGCGACGAGACATCTGTTTGGCCTCTTGCAAAGAGGCTCGTCCCGGTCTAGGGATGCTCCATCGACGGCGCGTTGTCGCCAGCAACAGGTAGAAGCAGGCAGCAACGGAGTCCGCCAACATGCGTCTCGTCTGCAAAGATGTGGCCGCCGCTGTGCTCTACAGCCATCTTTGCGATTGCAAGCCCCAGTCCGATGCTGGGCCCGCTGGCTTGTATCGTCCCACGATAGAAGCGTTCGAAGATGCGGGTGTGTTCTCCAGCTGCGATCCCGGGACCCTGATCTTCTATACACACCTGCTGCATCGGCAGTCCATGCTTGTGGACATGCGCATGTTGCACATGAATGCGTGTGCCCTCGGGCGAGTACTTCACCGCATTATGCAATACGTTCAACAATGCACTGCGCAGAAGCATGCGATCGGCTCGGACGAGCTTTGACCCGTCATTTAACACTTCGATATCCACGCGCAGGCTGCGTTCTTCCAGCAGTACATCCAGCAGCAGGGCGACTTCCTGCACCAGCTCCGGTAGATCAAACGTTGTCAGTTCCAGAGGCGCCGATTCGTTGTCGGCGCGAGAGAGCAGCAGCAGCCCGTTGATCGTTTGCGTCAGTCGCTCGGATTCTTCGAGCATGGTGCTGATCACTGCAGAGAGATCCGCATGCTGGGCGTCAGGAGCAACCATCAGCGCTTCTTCGCCACTAGCTCGTAGCGAGGCGAGCGGCGTGCGAAGTTCGTGCGCGACATCTGCCGTGAACCGTCGCATTCGCTGGAAGGACTGGTCGAGCCGCTCCAGCAATTGGTTCACTACCCCGGCCATACGTCCCAGTTCATCATCCCCAGGCGGCGGAATCGCAAGGCGCTCTCCGAGGTTCTCTGCGGTAATCTGCTCGGCACGCGCGGCCATGTCCTGCAGCGGCGCAAAGGCAGCTCGCGATAAGCGGTACCCGGCTCCGGCTGCAAGCAGCACGCTTGGCGGGAGAGCGAGCAGCAGCAAGTAGGAGAACCGCAACATCGTCGCATGCAGCGGACCCAGGTCATACCCGAGCCGGATCAGAATCGGCTGACCGTTCAGCGGGTGGAGGTGGCTGGCAAACAGCACTTTCCGTCCGTCGCTGAGCTCTGCATCCCGACGTTCGAACCAACCTACGCCTTCGCGGGGATACGTCGGATGCCCCAGTTCATGCCCGAAAAGAGACTGGCTGCGAAGCAACAGATCGCCCTTGGCATTGTGTACTTCCAAGAGGCGGTTCACCAGAAGACGGGATTGAGGGTGCGAGTAGTACTCATCGTGGAGATGCAGCTGTCCATCGTTGCCGAAGTACAGCAATCCCTCCACGGCCTCCGTCTCCTGGACCTCCGCGCGATAGATCTGTTCTCTAAGCTGCGCATACTGGAATAGAAAAACGGCAGCCACGTAGACGGCCAGCACAGCCACGAACACGCCGGTGTACCGCAGAGTGAGTCGGGTACGAACGCGTAGCCTCATGCCTGCTCCTTGAGTCTGAATCCAAGCCCGCGCACTGTATGGAGGAGCCGGGTGGGGAAAGGCTCGTCCAGCTTCTGTCGCAATCGAGCGATCTGCACATCGATGACGTTGTTCAGCGGGGTGAATCGTGATGTTTCATGCCAGACGTTCTTAGCAAGCATCTCGCGGGACACTACGCCACCCTTCTGCTCGGCAAGATAGACCAACAACGCGAACTCCCTTGATGTGAGGTCCAGGCGAATGTCCCCCCGCGTAGCCACGTGCTGCACCGGATCGAGCCGCAGATCCCCGACCGTCATCTCAGTCTGGGGCGGCGCGTGTCCGCCGGCCCGTCGCAGAAGGGCGCGCACCCGCGCGATGAGCTCGGGGAGTGAAAACGGCTTTCCGAGGTAATCGTCCGCGCCAGCCTCCAAGCCTCGAACCCGATCCTCCGGTTCGTTCTGCGCAGTGAGCAGCAGCACGGGTGTCACAACACCTGCCGAGCGCAAGCGTGCAAGAAGGTCCAATCCGCTACTTTGCGGAAGGCCAATGTCCAGGACGATCAGGTCAGGCGGTCGCGCTTGCAGCAGCGAGAAGGCTTCCTCAGCTGAACCGGCTATCGCCGTACTGAACTCTTCCGGATGCAGCGCACGCGCGACGGTCTCAAGCAGCCTGGCTTCGTCATCTACCAGCAGGATGTGGCGAGTAGTAATGGTTTTGGCCCCTCGACCTTCCTGACGATCATGGCTCATCTCGTAATGGTGGCGAAAGGCCAGCGCGAAAATGTAAGGGAAATGTAAGGATTATGTGAGGTGATTCGGTGGTCTGATCGTGTTCAGACAGCCCATATTTGGGTCCGGAGCCGCCTCCATGATCAGTTTTCTTCTGCTCGCTGCCCTCACTGCACCGTCCGCGCTGCCGGCGCAAACCACGCTTCCCGTGATCTTCCCGCACACGGTTTCCGCGAAGGACGCGCAGGTGGGTAAGTCTGTGGAGGCAAAAACAACGGCACCTGTACGTCTTGCTTCGGGCGAAGTCATCCCTAAGGGGGCCAAGGTGAGCGGGCATGTGGTGGAAGCGACTCCGTTCGTCTGGGACAGCACTCCCTATGCGAAGCAGAAAGCTGCCGTGCTCGCGGTCCAGTTCGACTCAGTGGACGATCGAGGGGTTGCCATTCCCCTGCACGTGGCGCTGCGTGCCATGGCAGATCCGCTGTCCAGCTGGGACGCCGATCGGCCGCTGCCATCGGATGTTGACCACTCCGGCACCACCACGCAGGTGGGCGGAGACCAGAACACGCCCTGGATCAAGGAAGTGACCTCCTCTGACGGAGACATTGTCGGCTATCACCATAATGGCTTCGTTTACGCGCACCTACTTGGCAGCGGGACTTGCGATGCAAGTGACACAGAACAAGCCATGGGGATCTTCTCGGCATCCGCCTGCGGGCTTTACGGTATGCCCCAGGAGTCGGTCGAGAGCAAGCCTTCTGCAAGCGGCGTGACTGTGGTCCTCCACTCCACGAAACGCAATGTAGAGATTCATGCGAACGCCCAGGCGCTCCTTGAGGAATCTGCGGCGACGCTTCAGGCTGACGCTCGCTAAAACCAGCGCACGTTCCGACCGCATGGATCGAGCTTCCTGCGCACCCTACATTCGGAGGAATCCCGCATGCTGTCACCCGGTCGTGCGTACAAGGTAAGTGTCTACCTGAATAAAGATTCAAGCGCAGAGACCAACTTCCTGCATGAAGCCGTCCGAGCGCTCCTGCAGGAGCGCTCAATCGCGGGTCTCACTACCTATCTGCCCTTTGCTGGATTCGGTCCGCATCAACAGTTGCACCGCCAAGGCGATGGGCCAGTAAACGGAGAGCATCTTCCGATCCTGCTCGTTTTCATCGATGTCGAAGAACGCGTCCGCGCAATCCTGCCTGAACTCAAGACGCTGGTCACCGATGGCTTGATAGAGATGCACCCTGTCGAAATCATCCAGCATACTTTTCGCGACGGGAGAGTAGACGGACGTTGATACTCACTCGCGCTCTTCTCGTCACGACCCTTTCGGTGACAGCCGCAATAGCTGCCGTGGCTCACGCCCAGTCCGCTGAACAGGGCGGTGTGGAAACGGCGCGAACACTACCGCCTGCACCTTCTGCTGCCATCTCCACTACTCTTGCCGCATCAATCACCGGAACAGCGGCGACTCCACGTGCCGCGAACACTGGTCCTCTCTCCGCGACGCCCGCGCCTGTCGGCGAACCGCTGACACTCCCGCAGGCCGAAGCGATGGCTCTCCGCAAGCAGCCAATGCTGCAGGCGGCTCAGTTTCGCGCACGAGCCCAACGCGAGCGCATACGCGAACAGTCTGCAGCGCGTCTGCCGACGATCGTCATGAACGCTACCGGCTCGCTCGTCGCAGATACCGGTACCTCAACCGCCGCGGGGGCACTTACCACGTCCTCGTTGTCAGACCGATTTGCTTATGGTGGCACCCTGGTGCAGCTCGTCACCGATTTTGGCCGTACCAGCTCACTCATCAGCTCTGAGCGCTCGGAAACACAGGCAGCGAACGATCGAACTATCCTTACGCAGGCAGCCATCCGGCTGTCCGTGCGCGACGCGTACTTCCAGGTTCTCGGGGCGGAAGCCGTGCTCCACGCAGCGGAAGAAGCCCGGCGCAACCGCGCCCTCATCTACCACCAGGTCTCCGAACTTGCGGCGAGTCAACTCCGTTCCACACTCGATGTGAACTTTGCGGGCGTACTCGAGAGCCAGGCGGAACTTGCCGTCGTCCAGGCACGCTCTCTTGTGGAGCAGCAGCGCGCCCGGCTGGGAACGGCGATGGGTAATCAGCAGGCTGTGACGGCTCCACTTGTCGCCGAGGCGCTTCCGTCGGACCTGCCTGCGACTGTGACCATGCTCCTGGCAGAGGCAGATACGCAACGGGCTGACCTGCAGGCCGCACGCGCCGAGCAGATGGCGGCCAAGGAATTTTCGAAGGCCCAGACTCGCCTTAACTATCCCACGCTGGATGCACTGGGCAGTGCCGGTCAGATCCCGTTCCACGATCACACATTGCAGGGCAACTACGCGGCAGCTGGCTTCAACCTGCGGGTACCAATCTTCAACGGTGGCCTTTTCCACGCGCAGCAAGCCGAGGCGGCTTTGAATGCCAGTGCACGTGAGCGGGATACCCGTGAGCAGCAACTGGAAGTGTCTCAGCAGGTTCAGACCACATGGATTGCGGCGCAGGAAGCATTTCAGAGCATCGCGGTGACCCGGCGCCTCGTGGAGCAAAGCCGCGAAGCGTTCCGGCTGGCCAAGGCACGCTATGACGCAGGCCTCGGCAGCATCGTCGAGCTCAACGAAGCACAGCTCAATCAAACTTCCGCAGAGATCTCCGTGGCTGACGCCACCTTTACCTATCTCTCCCGCCGCGCATTGCTCGACTACGCCACAGGACAACTCAATTGATTCGACTTTCTACAACCACCCATCAATGGCCGAGGGCCGGTCTGCCTTCTTTCTTCTTCACCGTGGCCCTTCTGCCGCTTGGTGCATTCATCTCGGGTTGCAAGTCCGGGGGCGACGCCGCCATGGCGGCCACGACCACGGCCGCCCCGGTCGTGCCGGTGGTGCACGCCTCGAGCGGGAGCCTATCCAACGAAGTCACGCTTTCTGCTGAGTTCACGCCCTACCAGACAGTGGATGTCATGGCCAAGGTGGCGGGCTACGTCAAGGCTATCCACGTCGACATCGGTGACCATGTCAGCGACGGGGAAGTTCTTGCCACCCTGGATGTGCCCGAGTTGCAGGATGAACTGGCGCATACCAATGCGGGATTAGCTGCCGCGGAGGCGGGTATTGCCACAGCACAGGGAGCGCTGGAGCGCGCCAAGGCTGGCGCGAACATCGCACATCTTTCCTACACGCGCATTCAGTCTGTTCTGGATAAAAACCCTGGCCTCGTCCCGAGGCAGGAAGTGGATGTGGCCGAGTCGCGCGATCTTGAGGCCAAGGCACAGCTCGCAAGCGCACAATCTAGTCTGGAGGCAGCCCAGCAGGCACAGCAAGGTGCTCGCTCTGAAAAGCAGCGCGCAGAGGCCATGCTCGCCTATGCCACGATCCGTGCTCCTTTCAGTGGCGTGGTGACGCAACGTTATGCGAACACGGGCTCGATGATCCAAGCCGGCACTGCGTCTCAAACGCAGGCCATGCCCATTATCCAGCTCGCGCAGAACAGTTTGCTGCGGCTACGTTTTCCCGTGCCGGTGAGCAATGCCGCCACGATCCGAGATGGACAGGCCGTCGAGGTGCGCGTTACGACGCTGAACAAGACGTTCCCGGGCAAGATCATCCGCTACGCTGATTCCGTCAACCTGGCTACACGCACTATGCAGACTGAGGTCGACGTTCCAAACCCAAAAGGTGAGCTCATTCCCGGAATGTATGCCGAGGTGCGCCTCAACATGGCAGTGGCTGCGCATGCGCTCAGTGTTCCCGTCGATGCCGTCGATGGGCTGGGCTCTTCAGCTACCAGCGTCTTCACTGTTCGGGATGGCGAGGTGCAGCCAGTTTCCGTGACGACCGGCGTGCAGACCGCAACGCGCGTGCAGATCCTTTCGGGTCTTCATGCTGACGACCCGGTCATCGTGGGTCGCCGCAGCAACCTTACTGCGGGCGAAAAAGTTCAGGCACAAACCGCCGGTTACGAATAAGCACGCCCCTGCTCCTCCTTTACCGTGACGCCCGGCACATTCTTCCCGGCATCTTCTTCAGGAGCCCCGCTCTATGTCTGGATTCGCAATCCGGAACCCGTACTTTCTTCTGGTTCTCTGCCTGATTTTCTCGCTGCTTGGAATCGTCAGCATCGGCCGCATGCCTATCGACATGTTTCCGCCGGTCAATATCCCGGTGGTTGCCGTCGCTACTTTCTATGCCGGCATGCCGCCGCAGCAGATTGAAACCAACATCACGTTTCACCTTGAGCGCCAGTTCACGCTCGCCAGTGGTATAGACCACATCGAATCACGCTCGCTTTCCGGCGTCTCTTTGATCAAAGTGTACTTCCATCCCGGTGTCGACCCGGACGCAGCAGCCGCGCAGATCTCTACGCTCGCGATGGCCGATCTGCACGACATGCCTCCGGGGACTTATCCGCCGGTCGTACTTAAGCAGGATGCTTCTAACCTGCCGGTCACACTCGTTACGCTTGAGGGCGAAGGGCTCGATGAGACCAGGCTGAAAGACGTGGCGCAGAACTTTGTACGCAACCAGCTAGCCGCAGTACCGGGCGCATCGGTTCCGCAGCCTTTCGGTGGAAGCTGGCGGCAGATCCAGATGTATGCCGACCCATACAAGCTCGAAGCCCATCAACTCAGCCCCATGGATGTGGTCCGCGCCGTCAACAAGGCCAACGTGGTGCTTCCGGCAGGTGACGTGCCTATCGGCCGCTACGACTACGACATCTATACCAACTCCATGCTCAAGGGCCCGGAAGATATCGACCAGGTCCCAGTCAAAATGGAGGGTGTCAACCCGGTCCGGGTTGGTGACGTTGCAACCACGAAAGACTCGCAGACGCGTCTCTACAACGTCGTACGCGTGAACGGTAAGGACGCCGTTTATCTGCCGATCTTCAAAGGAGGCAGTAGCGCGAACACCATCTCCATTGTCGATGGGGTCCGCGCTACGCTCAAGAAGCTGTTCGACATACCAGCAAGCCTCGTCACGCGTGCGGTATTTGACCAGTCACGCTTTGTGCGCACGGCCATTGAGACGCTTCTGCATGAGGGTGGTGTCGGCCTCTTCCTCACCTGCATCATGATCCTGGTATTTCTGGGTAGCATGCGTGCAACGCTGGCCGTCTTTTTCTCCATTCCTCTTTCCGTGCTCACCACGTTCCTGGTCCTTAACATGCTGGGCTCCTCCGTCAACACGATGGTGCTCGGAGGCCTTGCGCTCGCACTCTCTCGACTAATTGATAACTCCGTCGTTGTTCTCGAGAACATCTTCCGCCACATGGAGCACGGCGAAGCGCCACTGGTCGCCGCAGAAAAGGGTGGGAGCGAAGTGGCTCTGCCCGTACTTGCCGGAACTCTTACGACAGTTGTTGTTTTCTTCCCAGTTACCTTGCTATTCGGCGTCAGCAAGTTCCTCTTCTCGGCGCTTGCACTGGCCGTGGTCATCTCACTGTTCGCGTCTTACTTTGTCGCCATGACGGTGGTGCCGTTGTTCTGCGCCATGTTTATTAAGAACCCGCATGGGTCTCAGGTCCACGCTGACGAGCAGGTTGGTGCAAGTGCCCATGTCGTGAGGTCTCCGAGCTGGGGACAGCGCTTCAACACCGCATTCAACCGCGGCTTTGACTCTCTCCTGGATGCGTATGATCGTACGGTCGCACGCGTCCTCCGGCACCCGCGGGCTACGCTACTTTGGACGGGCGTCGCCTTCCTCGCGTCTTTGTTCCTGTTCCCGCTGCTTGGGCTCTCGTTCTTTCCACGGACCGATGCAGGGCAGTTCGTGATTAACTTCAAGGCTCCATCTGGAACCAAGCTTGCCGATACGCTTGTTGAGTCCACACGCCTGGAGAGCATCATCAGGAGCACCGTACCCAGATCCGACCTCGACATGACGCTCACCAACGTCGGCCTCGATCCAAGCTTTTCTGCGCTGTTTACGCCCAACTCTGCCATGCACACTGGATTTATGCAGGTAGCGCTCAAGCCGGAACACGCCATCAGCTCATTCGTCGATATCGCGCGCGTCAAAACACGGGTCGCTCGCGAAATGCCTGAGCTGCAGACATTCTTCTCGTCGGGTAGCCTCGTCGATGCCGTGCTCAACATGGGCGCGCCCGCACCGATCGATATTCGCGTTGCGGGAACAAATCTGACCGCCGACTACGACCTGGCCCAGAAGATCTCCGCCCAAGTGCGCAATCTACCCGGCGTCGCTGACGTCTACATCCCGCAGGACATCGATTACCCTTCGCTTCGCGTCAATGTCAACCGTATGCGCGCTGAAGAACTCGGGCTCTCGGAGAATGAGGTCGTCTCCAACCTCATCACAGCGCTCTCTTCAAATGCCATGATCGCGCCCAGCGTCTGGATTGACCCAAAGACCGGGAACAACTACTTCCTGGCCATGCAGTATCCAGACAACCAGATCAAGACCATCGAAGATCTGAAAGCTATCCCGCTGCATGCGGGTTCGCTCAAGCAGCCTACGCGCCTGGATATGGTCGCGGACATTACTCCATTCCGTGCGCCGACTGAGGTAGACCACATGCAGATTCGCCGCAACGTTGACATCTACGTGCGGCCAGGCGGTGAAGATCTTGCTCGCATCACCCGCCAGATTCAGAAGATCATCGCGAATACACAGGCACCGCATGGCGTATCAACCACTCTGGCCGGCAGTGTCGATTCAATGTTCGCATCTTTCCAAAGCTTTGCGATCGGGTTGACGCTCTCCGTGGCGCTGCTTTACCTCATCCTTGTGGCGCAGTTCCGCTCCTTTGTGGACCCACTCATCATCATGCTCGCGCTACCCCCAGGTATCACTGGCGTGCTCGTGGCGCTGCTGCTTTGGGGCACCACGCTCAATGTCATGTCGCTGATGGGTGTTGTGATGCTCGCCGGCATCGCTCTTTCCAATTCCATTCTTATTGTTGAATTCGCCCATCATCTGCTTGCCGAGGGGCACTCTGTGCAGGAGGCCATCACCACTTCTTGCCGTGTACGGCTGCGTCCGATCCTGATGACCTCGCTTGCTACACTGATCGGCTTGCTACCCATGGCATTGAAGATGGGTGAAGGTAGTGAGCAGTATGCTCCTCTCGCGCAGGCGCTGATTGGCGGCCTCTCGTTGTCTGTCCTGCTAACAATCTTTCTTGTTCCCGCCGGATTCTACCTGTTCTACGCTAGCCGTCAGGAGGATCCAGCACACGCAAGTTGACTGCCAGCACATACACTTGGCGCTAACCCGGTTCTAGGGTGCACTTGCTAGCAGGCAAGATTAATCCGTCAGGAAGGTCTCGGAGCCCTTGAAGCCGCGACCACTTTCGCAATTAAGATGCAGGGAGGAAACAGGTGTCTGATGAGCCTTAACATCGTGAATTCACCAGGCGCGCTGGTCTATGTTGTCGAGGATGACGACGAGATTGCACGTCTTCTCGCCATCACTTTGGCACGGGCGGGCTTCACTGTCCGGTCATTCTCAAGCAGCACGTCTGTCTTACGCTCTGCTATCGAGCAGCGCCCTGCGGTCATTCTGCTTAATGACTCCATGAGCAAGACCCCATCCGATTCCACTCAGACGCCGGGCAGCATGGAGCTTCTGCGGGCGCTCATTTCCGAACCTTCATTGCAGGCTCTTCGGAAGATCATGCTTTCAATTCGCAGCACATCGCATGCACGCATTCTCGCCCTGGATGCTGGTGCGGACGATTACCTTACCACCCCATTCAGTCCCAAGGAAGTAGTCGCTCGTGTCCGCGCTGTATTGCGAGCCTTCAATACTGAAGTGACGCCCACCCTGAGGTGTGGCACCCTCTTGCTTGATCTGGACGCTAGAAGGGTATGGCTCGAAGACAGACCTGTTGAGGTTACTACGACTGAGTTCGACATGCTTGCGTTCCTCATGAAGCATGCTGGCCGTATAGTGAGTCGGCACGCTCTCCTCTCAGAATTAAGGCCGCTAGAAAAGAAGGCGGAGACAGTGAGGGTTGTTGATGTTTACATGCGCCGAATTCGGGAAAAGATAGAGCTTAACCCCTCAAATCCGAGGCTGATCGTGACTTGCCGAGGCGAGGGATACATGCTCCGCAAAGCAGACCCTGCCGGCACTGTCGAAGAGCGAACTGGACGTTCGTAACAAGACACCCTTGATACTTTGCACAGCATCCAGCTGGGTATTTGTTCGGTGTCCTCAGTCCTACTTAGCGGCGGCCGCATCCTTGTCGACCTTGAAGCGGTAAGTCAGCTGGAAGTAGGCAAGCGTCAGCGGCGCGCGGTGGCTGGTGCTGGTCATCACGTAGCCGGGGAAGAAGTGACCCAGGCCGACGTTGGTGACGAGCGACTTATGGAAGATGTACTTCGCCGAGGCGTCGAACTCGCTGCCGATGCCGTCGTGCGCGAAGCCGGCGGTGGGTGCCGTTACAACGCTGGCGGCGCTGCTGCTGTACACGCCGTCGCGCGTGGAGGCCACGTGCAGCGAACTGCCCTGGAAGAGCAGCAGGAAGTTGGTCGAGGGCGCGAGCGAAAAGTTGAGCCGGTCCTGCTTGATGTTCTGAAAGCCGAACAAGTCAACCAGGCCGAAGGCATTGTGATTGGAAGGGTACTGCTGGTCGTAGGTGCCGATGCGCTGGGCATTGGTATGGGGATTGCCGGTGGCGTAGTCGTACTCGCCCTCGATGTGCGGCTTGAGCGGCACGGTACCGATCGCGTAGCCGCCGCGGATGATCGCGGCTCCGGCATGGATCGAGTCGTTGCTGTAGCTGCCGCGCTGCAGGTCGCCGGTGCCGGAGGAGTCAAAGCCGAAAGGCAGCTTGGTCTCGTAGTAGCTGCCAAAGGTCACCTCGGTCTCGGTGCCGGCGATCTTCTGCTGGCTGGTCACACGGGGCACGGCACGCACCAGCACGAAGGGGGCGATCGTGGTCTTGGGGACCACCGTGGTGAGGTTTGCTTCCACTCCGTGGAAGGTGAGCCCTGCACCATGCGTGTCGAGGCTGGTTGGGTGCACAGTCACGACCGAGGTGCTGAAGATGTCGACGCGGTTCTTGTCGCCGACGCGCAGGTTGAAGCCATCCCAGGTGCGGCTGTTGTTGGTCCAGTCGCTGATACCCACCACGCGCTCGTCGCCGAACTTCAACTCCTGCCGCCCGGCGATGAACTGCAAAGGCTTGTAGTGGAAGTTGAGATAGCCCTGGCGCAGATCAAACACATCGCGCTGGTTGGCCGCAACGTCGCGCAGGGGCAAGCCAAGTGCATGCGTGTCCTGGAACTGCAGGTAGCCGGTAAGCCAGGAAAGCGGCCGCACCGTGAGGCCGCCGCGTGCGCGGGTCAGCACATACATGCGTTCTTTGTCGTTGACGTAGTTCAACGCGGTCTGGTCTTCGAGACGGCCCCGCAGCTCCATGTCGATCGACATCCAGCTGGGCAGCGTGTGCCATTGCAGCGGCTGCGGCACGCCTTCTTTCTTTGGGTACATCTCGCGCTGCGCAAGCGCCGGCAGGGCGGCAAGCAAGGCAAGCATGGCAGTCGCACAACGCAACATCGAGGGCATGGGGGAACCTTTCGGAATCAGGAAAAGTGAAAGGAGCCGGCCTGCGGCAGACTCCTTTCTTCACAGCGTGTTGCGGCAGCACTTACTCGGGCGTGATCACGGCTTCCTTCTTGTTGATCTTGCCGAGGAACTCTTCGCCTGTGCCGAGGTGCTCATTCACCAGCCGCGAAGGCGTGTGCGCGAGCCACTCGCCAAGCGAGATGTCCTGGTACTCGGGCGTCGGGAAGATCTCCAGGAAGACCAGGTCGGTATCACCGGTGTTCTCGATGTAGTGCGGAGCCGACTTGTCGATGTAGCCGACGTCGCCCGCGTGGAAGTCCATGGTGCGTGCGTGACCACCGGCGGCAAACACCGTCATGCGGCCCGTGCCCTTGACGTAGTACTGCCACTCGTCCTCGTTGGGGTGCCAGTGCAGCTCACGCAGGCCGCCGGGCTTGAGCGTCACGATGGCAGCCGCGATATTGCTGGCCGGGAAGTTCTTGCGGTCGACGATCTTGACGCTGCCGCCTGCCGTGACCTTGGTGGGCTGCATCTTGCCGGTGAAGAACGCGAAACTGTTCGGCACGGGCCCGGTCTGTGCATAGACCTGCTTCTTTTCCTCAGCGAGCGGCCGGGGCAGGTCGCGCTGGAAGATGAAGAGTTCACGCTTCGGCACATTGGCGAAGGTTTCTTCCGTGGTTGCGAAGTTCTTCGCCAGCACGCTCTTGGGCGTGTGGTGCAGCCAGTCGGTGAGCAGGAAGGTTTCGAACTCGTTGAAGTTGCCATCGTCGAACGCCAGCAGGAACTGGCAGCCATCGGGGCCGAGACCCTGGATCGAGTGCGGGATGCCGCCGGGGAAGATCCACAGATCGCCCTCGTTCACGTCTTCCACAAACGCGCGGCCCTGCTGGTCCACAGCGGTGATGCGTGCGCTGCCGGCCGTCATAAAGGCCCATTCCGCACCTACGTGCCAGTGCAGCTCGCGTATACCGCCCGAGACCAGGCGCATCTCTACGCCGGCCATCTTCTTCGAGATCGGCAGATCGCGCACCGTGACCTGGCGCGTCCACCCGCCTTCTTCAATGCGCTTGTGCGCAAACGAGAACGGGTACTTGAACGGAGGCTGACCGCCCGAGTCCGTCATCGGCGGATATGCGGAGTCCATCTCCATCGCGTCCAGTGCCTTGGTGTCAGGCCCGGGCTGGCGCTCGTTCACGCCGGTATGCGTGTCGCCGTTTTTGTCCGCAGACTGCTGTGCGGCTGCCACCAACGGCAGGCTTGCTGCAGCGGCCAACAAAGCGGAGCTACGCTCCAGGAATCGACGCCGGCTCAGACCGTCGTTGCTGTTCTGCTCTTCCATGCTGCTGTCCTCTTTCGTTGACGCCACACCAGAGGCGGCCATCTGCTCATCAGAACTAAGCACCTCTGTTAACAAAAGGGTAAATCGAAAGGATCGCGATTTCTGTGGCTCGGGATACTTTCCCTGTGACTTGGTACCTGTAAAATCCAAGTACCACCAGCCGGCCCTCGATCCCTGCTTTAGCTGCGGTCAAGAACGTTTTGAAACATCGGTTATCATCCTGTGGCGGCTGCATACAAGGAGGCGAAGATGCGTGACCTTGGCGAGGCGGCGTCAGGCGCTGCGTCGAACAACTGTCTTCGCGTGCGTACGAACGGTCCTGAGGGGCCCGATGGCAGCAAGCCACATTGTTGTAGAGTCACCCTCTTCTCGCGCCGTGCCCAAAAGGGGATTTGTCTAGCGAATGAAGGTCTCATGCCCTGATCCCTCCAGACCCTCAAGGCCCTTCTCCCCGGTTAGGTCTTCATGCCCGGGTCACTGCGTGCGTGCAAGTGCCGCCGCAACGCCAGCAGCAGTGTAGAGATCGATGCGAGAATACAAGCCGAAACTTGAACCATCATCGAGGAAACCTCCGCCTGGTCCTTCGGTCTCAGTCAGGATGCGATCCGCCATCTGAAGTGAGAGGTTTGGGAAGGCCGTCGTTAATAGATACCCCGCCTCCGGTGCAATCTGAGCGACGTCTTCCTTGATGCCGGCAGTCTCTGAATGGGCGATGCCCAGGCCGTAGTCCTGAGTTGCGGCATAGAAGCGCTCATTGGCGTGCGCGTGTCTGAAGCGGCCAGTATCTCGGGTCGCGCAGATCTCCACTTTCTGACCGCAGCTAGCTTGCAGCAATGTATTCAGTTCAACGCGTGCAGCCCCAAGTGCAGCTTGGAAGTCTCCGATGGCCGCTGTAGTCTCGTTGGGTTGCTGTTGAACGTATGCTGGATCATTCGCCAGCAGGTGAGCCATGTCGTGGAGGGCAAGTGTGCGACCGCCAAGGACATCCATAGCGTAGTGCGCGCCAACGATAATGCGATCATTCCCGTACTCTGCGCCGCGTGTGATCATCTGCTGGTAACGTGAGGGAACGAGCAGCGCGAGTAGCAGCGCGCCCGTGTATCCATTCGTAGTGTGTCCACTTGGATAAGACGGGTTACCCGTAAGATCCATCAGCTTCCCATGGTCATACTCGTCGTTGGTGGCGGGGGTGCCAAGATAGTCGATGCCGGCATAGTGCTTGAAGTCAGGCTCTGTCTGAAAGGGGCGAGAGTCCCCGTTGGGATCAGCCCCCACAGAACCTGCAGGGAAGCTATAAGCCCTCCCAAACGGGTCGGGGCTCCCATGCACGTCCGTGTAAATGGCACGAGCTTCGGCGGAGACAGGCGTTCTACCGTCTAGAGTTCCATTGCCGAAGAAAAACTTGGCTGCATTTGAGTGGCCACCGGTCGTGGCCAACGCATATCGAACCAGGCGCTCCAGTGCAGGAGACAGCGGTGTAGCGTGCTCGCGATCTATAGCGTGGAAATGAGAAAGGTAAGCAGCGGCCAAGCTTGTTCCCAGCCCATCCGATGGCTGGGCGAGGTTGTGTCCTGGTGCGTACGCATCGCTGAGGGCCAATTGTTCCTGCCCGGAAAAAGGCAGAAGGGTCGGCTGCCGAATCTTGCCTGTTTCTATGCCGCCCGTCACGCGGAGGTTTGCCACCAGAGTGTTCCGTCCCTCAGGCGTATTGGACAAGGCGCTAACAGCTGCAAGCCCGCGCAGATCTTGTAAGGTCGCCACCGTCGGTGGCTGCAACGACTGGGCTCTGACACACAAGGCGGAGGCAAGTGCGAGACATGCGATGCTGGAAGCTCGATGGATGCGCGCGACGAAGCGTGGTCTCTGGTTCATGAGTCAACCATATCTCGACCCCGATGCTCTCTACTACATGTGCCATGTTGTGAAGCCGAGATGCCCTAATCACCGATGGATCTTCTCGGTGGCTGATCTGTGCCCAAGCCTAAGGTATACGATCGACGCCCTCGGTTCGACTATCACGGCACGAAGCATCCCGCTAGACCCGAATTCTCAACGAAGAAGGATCGAGCGCTCAGGTTCCAGGCGCTCGAGTCATCGAAGGGACGTGGTGCTTCAGGAGGGCGTCCAGGAGCCATGTACACAAGCATGGTCGCGTCCTTTGGACAAGCCCACTGGTTATCAAGAACAATCAGCATCCACCAGCCAGCGCCCTTTCCAGAGGTCACTCCTATCGTGAACTCGTTCCCTGTGTGCCTGAACGACCGCGGCCAGCTTTGTACCTTACTCTCCCTCGGGCATTGTCACGATGGATTCGCGTGGAACTCCTCGCTTGGGGGTCTTCATCAGCAGGTGTGGAAAGATCAGTATGATTGTGAAGTGCGCAGCCGTTGCCACGGCCGCGAGCACAGGCAGACAGGCGCCGCGTGCCATATCTACCGCGTCGAACTTTAATTCCCATCCTGATTAGCGGGATTGGGTATCGGTCAGCTTCCGAGTAGTCCTACCTGCTCAGGAGGCCTCGTCCTGCGGCGCTCACCTCGCCCAGCGCAAGCATCGCAGGGTGTACCAGCCAAGGGGATGTGATACTGCAACAAACTTCATAGAGGCGTGTCTCGGGTGCAGCGGCTGCGCGACGGCCGCGTGTTGCAACCATGGTTGTTGCCGATTATGGATCTTGAAGGCGGGTCCGAGTGCGTCGATACGGACGCGTTCCCGTGAGCTGTCTCTGCTTCTGTTGTGCATC
This sequence comes from Acidipila sp. EB88, assembly GCF_003858395.1. Taxonomy (GTDB): domain Bacteria; phylum Acidobacteriota; class Terriglobia; order Terriglobales; family Acidobacteriaceae; genus EB88. Next base: position 3,192,829 of record NZ_QWEV01000005.1, read on the forward strand.
TAGCGGAAGCCTTCTACGATGAATGGATCAAGCTGAGGTGGCTAGGAGTCCGCCACGCCAAGCGCGCTGGACAGAGCGCTACAGCAGCCGCGGAGCGGCTCGCACCCAAGGCATAGAAGGCCAGCGGGGATGGTTGTAGGGCCGTAGGTCTGCCTTATCCCTCGATCCCGAGGCTCATTCATGCACAAATACGCAATATCTTTGGTTCTCCTTTCTGCCATCCTTCATGCCGCATGGAATGCCCAGCTGAAAGGCAGCAGCGACCGCTCGCAGTTCATGGCGAACATGTCCGGTTCAATGGGCTTGTTGGCCTGCTTATGCATCCCCTTCGTTCCGCTGCCTGCTGGCAGAGCCTGGATGTGCATTGCAATCTCGGCCATCTTGCACCTTGCCTACAACCTACTACTGCTGCAGAACTACCGAATGAGCGACTTCAGCATCGCCTATCCAATCGCCCGCGGCATCTCGCCGATGCTTGTGACCGTAGGCGGTTTCCTTTTCATGGGGCAGCGGCCTGGATACCTGGCCATTTGCGCTGTTGCAATGATCTCCTTTGGAATCGTGGTGCTCTCAACCGGCAGAGCGAAGGCTGGTTCACGTGCCACCGTATCGGCCTTAGCCACGGGAGCGATTATCGCGGCGTACACCGTTACGGACGGCATGGGAATCGAGCGCTCTCAGAGCACCCTCGCTTACACAGCGTGGATTTTCGCCAGCTACTTGCTGATGCCTGTTATGCTCCGGGTGTTGCGCATGCCTGTGAGCGCAGTCAAGGGTTCGGGCCTGACGCGCGCTGCCGCCGCGGGCGCCTTTTCTCTTGCTGCCTACACGCTCGTGTTGTGGGCAACACACTACGTTGATGTCGGGATCGTTTCCGCCCTGCGAGAGACAAGTGTGCTCTGGGCTATAGTCATCGGACGGCTTTTCCTGGGAGAAGGCTTCACGTGGCGCCGAGCAGCTTCTGCCCTTGTGATCTGCCTGGGCATAGCTGTTCTGGCCAGCAGATCGTAAGCTACATACCGACGTTCAATGAATGGCAGTATTGCGCTGCTGATCCTCAAAGAGGCAAGCGACAAGCCTCACCCATTTGCCCGTAGCATCAGGAACTAGGCAACAATCTACCTGTTCTCACTCCTGACAGCGATACGACACGATGGTCGAAGTGGCGGGCGCTTCTGGTGAGGAAGCTCTGCAGCTCTTGTTAATCCGAGTAGAGATACTCTTCAATGCGCTTCAAGGGGATTGCTGCATAGTAGACAAGCACGACCAAGGACAGAGCAGCGAGAAACATGGCGGTGGGCAACGCGGCTACCGCATCAGTGAGCCTCTCTGCGAACCATGAGCTGCGCAGCGGTACTGCGGGCAAGGTTGTGCATCTGCTCCAACATCGATCTCAATACTTGATCTTCAATGCGGGTCGCGTCAGCGTCGAGCTCGCAGGACATCAAGCTTTTCAGTGGTGCACTGGAAGCAGAGACGTGAGGATCTCAAGGTGTTATTGGTCACAAGGGGGCTCCCGGATGAGCAGTCTCACGACCATCTACATGAGCAGTGCGGCAGTCCTGAAATCGCGCTTACATCTGCTGCACAGTTTGACCGGAATGCAAGGGCAGTGCGGGCCGTCTAATCTGTCGCCACTTCACCAACTAAGCCTCCGTCCGAGAGACGGCTTGTGCCCACACCTTCTATCGTTCTCCATCTTGGAGCAAGCGTAGGGGAGAGGCCGCGCGGAACAAAAGGATGAGGTTTCTTGGCCTTCGCTCGACGAATGGAGGAAGTGGACCGCGGCGGCCAGCGGCGGAACCATCTGAATGGGTTTGCTCTGTTTTACTGGCGAGCATACATACAGGTGGCTGGAGTTCGGCGTGAGCCGGACGGAGGGTCCCGGCGAGGTTCAATCTACAGGTGAACTCTGGTGTGTCTCTGGCGTAGCCGGGCAACGTATGAAGGGGCCGGGACGGAGGTCTGCGGTAGCAAACCGGAAGATGGCTCTCTTTACTTCGTGGGGACAGGGAAGGGGCCGGGAGGATGCGTAAGCATCCGTAGTCCCGGTTTTGACTTTGACGTTGCCTTGTCATGTCGTCCCTTATGTACTTTGCCTCCGGTTTACCATATTTGCTCATGCCTTCGGCCTTTGACCTTGCTCCCGAGCGCAGCCTCGTGTCCCTAGCGTAGCGCCGGGACCACTAGTGCATGAATGAGTTACAAGGCTAGGCTACAAGCATGAGTGGCATGATTAAGGTCCATGATTCTGGTACCCCGCGCACCGACACCTAGGTACCATTCCCACCGATACCAAGGTCTGAGGATCACCGATACCAAGGTATAAGCCAAATAGGTACCAGGGTATGTGTTTCACCTCTACCTTGGTATAAGCCGTTCATCAAAAAGTAGACTTCCATACCCCTTGGTATGAGGGCGCACGCGTATTAGCCCTCAGTTCGACCACGGGAGATCACAGCAATGTCCAAGAACACAGCACCGGCAACCACAGCTGCAGCACCAGAGACCATCGAGAACCTGTTCCCGGACGCAGGCAAGAAGGGCGCAGGCTTCTTCTTCCTCTACGAGTCCATCACCCGGGCTTCCTTGTGCGTGGGGCCTGAGCGTTCCGTTCTGCTCGAACTCGCTCACTCAGCCAACGCCAGCGAGGGGTTCAGCTGCTACCCCAGCTACGCCACCATCGCCCGCTACACCGGCCTGTCCGAAGCCACCTGCCGGTTGGCCGTCAGGGGTCTGGAGAGCAAGAAGCTCGTGCGTCGCATCTTTCGGGGCAAGCAGAGCAACCGCTTTGTGGTCAACTATCGGCACATCATGGCGCAGGGACAACTCGCACGCCTGGTCCTCAAGGCTGAGGCTGCCGAAGCGAAGCGCAAGCGGCAAGCTCTGGACTTCGAGGAGTTCGAGGTAGCGGAGACGATCGAGGTGATGGTCGCCCCGAAGCGCGGGGCCAAGGATAAGGTAGCAGCCGACCGCACCGCATCAGAGCCGGTGGCCAAGCCAACCAAGATAAAGGAGAGCAAGCCAGCCGCTCCGGTCGCACCCACACCCGTCGAGGTTGCCGCCACTACGGTAGCGCTGGTCACTCCCGTAGCTCCTAAGGCCGAGCCCAAAGTATCGGCTCCGATCGAGTGCCCGGTATACGACGAGGAGTACTGGGTCCACGGCATCAAGACCATGCACTCCGCTCTTGCGGAAGCCAGCTACTATGCCTTCATGCCAACCCGGCTGCACGCCCCCGTGGCCCAGTACATCTCCCAGATCGATCCCTCGATCGTCGTGTATGGGTGCAGCACTAACAAGAATGTTCCGTGCGTGCTGCTCTCCGTATCCCCGTGTGAACTGGCCTCCATGGTCCTGTCCACCGAGGATAAGGCAGTGAAGTTTGGGACTCTCCCAGCCAGAGTGAGCCAGTACCATCCCTGGGAGGTGTGCGTGGCTTTGCGCATGTTCTGGGAACACCCCGACAACAAGCAGGTCCGCTTTATTCTGGACAAGGCGGCTAATCGGGCGGCTGCCCTCAGCGCAGCGCTTCCTGCCCTAATTGAAGAGTCGAAGACACTCTACACGTTGGATGGGACCCCGACCGAAGCAACTGAGCAGCAATCCGAGGAGGCGATCGCCCACCATTGGGCAGCGATCCTCGAAGAGGAACAGGAGCCGGAAGAGGACGAGGATCAGGAACCCGAGCAGGAAGAGGATGAGACCCCGGAAGAGGACGAGGAGCAGGGCCACTCATCATACGAGGAACTCAAGGACGCCGCTCGGGGCCGGGCTGTGAAACGGGGTTACTCCGAGTATGGTCGCGATCTCACCTACTACGGGTACTACCAAGGCGGTGGGGTCCGAACAACTTCGAAGTATGGGGGCAGGCATACGACGAAGCCTACGCAGGGTGCGACGCGGACTCAGACGCCGAGGCATCGGCCATCGCAGCGGATTGCGCGCAGGAGCAGGTAGACAAGCGTGCAAAGCAGCAGCGGGATCGTCTCCGCGCAGCGTCCATAGCACCAGCACCGGTGCTGTCTCCGTATGAGGCAGCCAAGCAGCAAGCGCGTGAGATCGAGATCGGGCGGAACTACCAAGCTTGCAACAGTCCCCTCGATCTCGATGATTATGCGCAGCTCTGGTCTCGGCACAATGGACCACGCTGGGACAAGAACTACGACGCGATCCATAATCCGGTGGAGTACACGGAAGGCAGGGAGGGGATGTTCTCGGGTGCAGACTTACTGTTCTAGCAGCGAGTCGCCGGACATCGATGCGGCTCTTTGGATCGCGTTAGCGTTGCTGCATCCTCACAGACGTACCCGCAGCTTCGAAGCGATGGTCGTGACTTGCTTGGCTCTCTTGGAAGCCGAGGTGCCAGACCGGATTTAACCGGATGATCATAGGCCAAGGGGGGAACTGCCTGTGGGAAACTTTCTTGCGGAGCGTATCCCGGGTGTTTCAGAGCGCGTGGGTATTAGCCCGGGTGAAGAGATCATTGGTTCCCGCCCCCGCTCTACCCGAGCTTCCCGCCCGCATGCTGTACACCCGCCCCGAAGCAGCTGAGCTTCTTGCCATGAGCCTCCGCCAGCTCGACGATCACATTGCCATGAAGCGGATCAGGGTTCGCCGCTCCGGCTCCAGGTATGTCCGCATCCCCCACGCCGAGCTGATCCGCTTGTGCCGGACGGATCGCACGGATTAGCTCCGAGCGCGCTCGATCAACGCAACAACATTCTGGACGCTCTCTGGACGCAGATGGCTGTACCGTGCTGCCATGGCTGGTCCTAGGTGGCCCGCTGCGTTCATGATTTGCAGCTCGGTCGCTCCCGCCATCGCAAGCCATGAGCAGAACGTGTGACGGTTCGAGTGCCACACGTAGTTCTCGATGCCTGCCTCCTTGAGGCAGGGCTGGAACCAGCTCGCGTTGTTGAAGTGATTTTACGTTTCGCGGGGGAAGACGCGACCCTTCGGCTTTTCCCTTCGGGCTTCACGGACATGACAGCATCGAACGCTGTGACGTTAAGAAACACGTTCAGTGGTCTGCCGTTCTTCGTGATTTCGCCCCCGAGTCGGATAATCTTGGTCTCCTCGTTGACCAAGACCACTCGCACCGGTACGGCTCACCCAAGCGCATCCCGCATACCTTCGCGGCTGCCACCTTCGACCCGACCATCTCACGGATGCGCTTGCCGTCAACGTAGTACACGGCGTAAGACTTGCCCGAACCCTGGACCTTCTCGTACACACCCATGCAATTCTCCGGGGGCTGCTCGGGGGCTGTGGGGTACAGTCCCTTAACGGACTTTATTGCGAAGCAGCCAGATTATCGACAAGGTCGAAAAATGAACAGCCTCTGGGACCACCCCCAAACGAAAACGACCTCCCATTTCTAGGAGGCCACACATGCATTTTGTTCAATCTTTACGGTGGTGCCCAGAGGGGGACTTGAACCCCCACAACCTTGCGGTCCGCGGATTTTAAGTCCGCTGCGTCTGCCGATTTCGCCATCCGGGCACTCCGACTATGCTAGCAGCGCATGCACCCGGCTGCTCCCCAAAATGCTCAACGGGGCTCGGCTTAAACCCCGTCTCCCGTTGTTTCTTCCGCACACTTCGGCTCCTGCGCCACGGACCGGGACACCCTGCGAACTGCAGCGCGCGCCTCCGCCAGACGCAGCCTCAACGCAGCCGTCACGACCCGGTGGCAGTGTACGCATAGTGTGCGCAGATTGCTTAAGTCGCACTCGCCGCCACCCTCGGCAACAGGCAGCACGTGATCTGCGTCCCACAGGCTTTTGCGCTCCAACCCGCGCAGTCCCCACGTTGCCAGCAGCTCTTGCTGACGTGTGCCGCGCGCCCGCTTGATCAATCGGTACGCCGCCAAAGTGTCCACAGTACACCGCGCGCAGATGCCCTTGTCCCGCTCCAGCACCGCCGCCCGCAGATAAGCGGGGCTGCTTCGCAGACGCCACTGGTGCACGCAGTCGTCCGAGCAGAAGGTGCGTCGCCTGCTCGGCACTTCGAGCGAGCACCACCGGCAAAGCGTGCGGCCGTTTGCACCCTGTGGCAGCAGTCTCGGTTTCACGCGCCCGCCGGGCATCGTGCGCCGCCTGCTGGGTTGGGGCGTCAGGCTCAGTCTCGCAACTCCGGAATCATGCGAATCGGATACTTCGAACGCAGCGTGATCTTGGGCTGCACTTCAACGCGCTGTCCTTCCACCAGCCGCAGTTGCCACTTCTGCGCGATCGTTGCTGTGAGCAGGATCGCCTCCATCCATGCGAAGGACTCGCCGATGCACTGGCGATTGCCGCCGCCGAAAGGGAAGTAGGTAAATTTCGGACGTGCTGCTTTCGCTTCCGGCGTAAAGCGTTCCGGCTCGAACCGCAGCGGGTCCGGGAAGTACTCCGGCGTGCGCTGCATAATGTACTGGCTGAAGAACAGATACGTCCCGGCCGGCAGCCGGTACGGTCCAATCTCCACATCCGCGGTCGCCTGCCGGCCCATGGCCCACGCAGGCGGGTACAAACGCATCGACTCCGACAACACCATCTCCGTATAGCGAAGCTGCGGCAGGTCAGCCAGCGTCGGCATGCGCCCCTGCAACACTTCGTCCAGCTCCGCATGCAGCTTCGCTTCCGCTTCCGGGTTCTGCGCCAGCAGCAGCCACGTCCACGAGAGCGCATTTGCCACCGTCTCGTAGCCTGCAAGAAAGATCGTGGTTACTTCATCACGCACCTGCTCATCGGTAAGCTGGCTCTGGTCCTGCTCTTCATCGCGCGAGGCCAGCAGCATCGACAGCAGATCACCATGGTCCGTACCTGATTGTCGCCGCTGATCGATCATCCGGTGCACCACTGCGTCGAGCCGCTTGCGCGCGCGTTTAAAACGCATCAGCCCTGGAATGGGCAGGTGCATCAACGCCTCGGCCCTGGGCAGTGCGACTAGGAAGTTATACAGGTCCATGATCGCGTTCACTTCGGTGTTGATCGTCTGCACGTCCTCGGTGACATCCGTGTCGAAGATCGTGCGCGCCACCACCTGCAGCGCGAGCCGCATCATTTCGCTCACCGCATCAATCTCGACGCCTGGCTGCCACTCCTCGCGCATCGTCGCCGCGCGCGCCGTCATCATGTCGCCATACGCGGCAATGCGCTGGCGATGAAACGCAGGCGCGGCAATCCGCCGCTGCCGCATGTGCGTCGCGCCATCACTCGTAATCAGGCCTTCGCCCAGCAGAATTTTCATCCTGCGCTGCGTGCGCTCCTTGATCATCACCGGCGCCTGGTTGATCAGCACCTCCCGAATCAGCTCGGGGTCATTCAGAAATACGATGTGGCTGGGCCCCAGCTTGTAGTGCGAAACGGGCCCATATGTCTTCTGCAGATACTCAAACAGCAGGATCGGATTGCTTGCGCGAAAAAACCGGCTGAAGATGTAAAAGGGCAGGTTGCGCCGCAAGCCCGGAGGAAAGCGGTACTTACCTCGCTTGATCACCACCAGGGGCGGTGCGGTCGTTTCAGCAGAGGGAGGAGAACTGAGGGTGGCCATGGGCATTCACTGGAGCTCCGGCCGAGTCCATCCGGCAAGTCGGTCCTCTACAACTCTTACGATACGCGCGTGGATTAGCTCCACCGGCTCGTCCTCTTTCATTACCACCACACGCACAGCCTCGCGCGCCGCAATGGCTTCGTACTGCGCGTAGCTCCGACGAAAAAACGCCTCAGACTCGGCTTCGAAGCGGCTTTCATCCCGGCCCGTTTGCGCCTGCACTCGCTCGTTTCGCCGCCGTGCGCGCTGCAGCGAAACCTCGAGCGGCGGCAGCAGCAGCACTGTCAGGTTCGGCTGCAAACCCCCGCAAACCTCGGCATGTAGCCTGTGCACGACCTCGGCACCGAGCGCCCGGCCGCCGCCCTGGTACGCTTCGGTCGAGTCCGTCCATCGGTCACACAGCAACAGTTCGCCTGCTTCCAGCGCCGGTTCAATCACCTCCGCAATCGCCTGTGCGCGGTCCGCGAACATCATTGCCAGCTCCGCTCTCGGCGCAATTGCGGTTTGTCCCTTTTCAGCCAGCAGCAGCGCGCGCACCTTGTCCCCAAAGCCCGTACCACCCGGCTGCCGCATCTCGCGCACGGGGCGTCCGCTGTTCCGCAGGTGCGCCGCAAGCCTGCGTAGCTGGGTCGACTTGCCCGAGCCATCCAGCCCTTCAAACGTCAGAAAGAAACCGCGCTTCATCGTTCCCGAATCCTATCAGGCGCTCCGCTACACTAATCCCACGCCGGTCGCCCTGCAGAGCACTCCTGGCACATCTCTCCCTCGTGGAAAGGCACCACCTCCCTTGAAGCTGGCTTCCGCGCTCCTGTCTCCTGTGTTGCTCCTCTCCTCGATCCCTGCCTTGTCCATCTCAGCCCAGAATGCGCCTTCGATGGCGCAGGCGCCCGGTCAGTCCATCCGCCTCCACGTCGACGAAACCGACGCCCCGCGCAAGCTGATCCACGCCGAGATGGACATACCCGCGCAGCCCGGCCCACTCACCCTGCTCTATCCCAAGTGGATCCCCGGCGAGCACACGCCCACCGGCCCCATCGATAACCTGGCCGGCCTGCTTATCTCGGCCGACGGCAAATCCATTCCGTGGCAGCGCGACAGTGTAAACATGTTCGCTTTCCACCTCGCCGTGCCGCAGGGCGTTACCAGCCTGCACGTCAAGTGCGACTTCCTCGCTACCTCAGCCGCTGCCGGGTTCTCCGCGGGTGCCAGCACCACCGCGAACCTCGCCATGCTCTCCTGGAATGAAGTGCTGTTCTATCCCGAGGGCAGCAACGCTGCCGACCTCGAGGTCGCCGCGTCCGTCACCCTGCCCGCTGGCTGGCACTACGGTACCGCGCTCACCCGCGCGGGCGGCAGCGACAACCAACCGCAGTTCGCTCCCGTCTCTATGGAGCAGCTCATCGACTCGCCCCTGCTCGCCGGCCGCTACTTCCGCGAGATCCTGCTCGCCCCCGAGCTCAGCCCGAAGCACTTCCTCGACCTCGCCGCTGACGGCCCTGAAGAGCTCCAGCTTCGCCCCCAGGCCCAGGCTGCCTTTGACAAGCTGGTGCGCGAAACCGGCGCCCTCTACCAGTCGCGCCACTACGGCAGCTATCACTTCCTTGTCACACTCTCCGACGAGGTCGCCCACTTCGGCCTCGAGCATCACCAGTCGAGCGACGACCGCGTTCCCTCCGACACGTTCCTCTCGGGCGATGAAGCCCTGCTCCAGGCCGACCTGCTCCCGCACGAGTTCACCCACTCCTGGAATGGCAAGTACCGCCGCCCCGCCGGCCTTGCCACCGGCAACTACCAGGACCCCATGCGGGGCGACCTGCTCTGGGTCTACGAAGGCCTCACCCAGTACCTCGGCGATGTGCTCGCCGCCCGTTCCGGCATCGAGACCGCAGCCCAGTACCGCGATGCGCTCGCCTACTCCGCCGCCTCGCTCGACGCGCGCCCCGGCCGCACCTGGCGCGACCTGCAGGACACCGCCACCGCCGCGCAGATCCTCTACGACACCAGCAGCCAGTGGGATAACTGGCGCCGCTCCGTCGACTACTACCCCGAGGGCGAACTGCTCTGGCTCGAGATCGACACCCTGATCCGCAAACAGACGAATGATCGCAAATCGCTCAACGACTTCTGTGCGCGCTTCCATGGCCTTGGCGGCAATACCCCGCCACGCGTCGTGCCCTACACCTTTGACGATATCGTCGCCAACCTTAACGCCGTCACCCCCTATGACTGGGCGGCGTTTCTTGCCGAGCGGCTTACCTCGCTCTCCGCGCACGCGCCGCTCGGCGGCATCGAGGCAGCTGGCTACAAGCTCGTCTACTCTGACCAGACTGGCCCCTACATTGACGCACTCTCAAACGTAGGCGGCGGCGTCTCCGCCTGGTGGTCCCTCGGTTTCAAGGCCTCCGCAGACGGACACATCGCGGACGTGCTCTGGAACTCTCCGGCCTTCCAGTCCGGCCTCGGTCCAACCATGCAGATCATCGCCATCAATGGCCGGCAGTTCTCCCCCGCAGTCCTCAATGCAGCCATCACCGACGCGAAATCCACCAGCACGCCCATGGAGCTTATCGTGGTCAATACCGGCTACTACAAGGTGCTGCACCTCGACTACCACGGCGGCCTTCGGTACCCTCACCTTGAGCGCGTGCCCTCAACCCCGGGCCGCCTTGACACCATCCTCCTGCCACTCACCGGTGACGGAGACAAGCCAGCACACAGGAAGTAGGGAAGAGCGACGCGAGCCACCGCAGGCAAGGCAAGACAGCCTGCGCGGCTCGCGGCCACTTCGTGGCGTGTACTTGTCTTGGTGCTTCGGTAGCTCAGGGAGCGGCTGCCCGACGTCTCGCACGGCAGACATCATGCGATTACTTTTCTGATCGCAATCGCGACAGCCACAAATAGGCGCCAGCCAGCGCACTGTATCGCAGTTCTCTGATGAGCACTGCGCCCTCATCCGCGGCAAGCAGCGGGTCGCAGCCCATAAACCATCCCCAACGTGGTGGTTGTATCCTGCCACCTCGTATGAGTTCGCTTTGAGCTAGCTCTGCCCGTCCTTGCTCCAGAAGAAACTCACCACGTCGCCATATTTTCGGCACTGGCACAACGCCGTGCTGCTACTCGCCAGGCTTCCTCTATACAGCAGCTCCTGGCCCAGCTTCCAGTTGTGCAGGCTCTTCACATGAAGCTCAGGCCGCAGAACAGGTGCTGGTTGTAAAACAGCAGCAGCCCGCCCTGCGCTCCGCCCCGCCCCGCGGTTCCAGCCGCACTGTTACTTCGTAGGAGTGGTCCCCGCAATCATCGCCAACACGGGTAAATCCGCGGGACATTTCCTTGTCGAGACAGCATCAGCTCGCCCTCCGCCGGTTCCCCCACGGCCCGCGCATGCTCCCCGCCATCAACGGCGGGATGTAGATGTAGCACGGCCCGGCATGCTTTACCAGGTCCAGGGCCCACTCTCGTACCTAAGCTTCCGCTACCCCGCGCCGAAGATCCACAATCTCCAGCTCCAGCCCGCCAAACTCCGGATGCTCATTCTCCCGCAGTCGGTAGACCAGGTCTACGCGCTCGCCGACTTCCAGCGCCAGGCCGCGCACGCGCTCGCCCCAGTTCCAGCCTAGCGCCGCGAACTGCGCCGCGCCCTGCACCAGGAACAGCTTGCAGTGCTTCTCCTTCATATAGCGCGGCGGCGCGGCCACGCCCACATCCCGCGCCACAAACGCAGGTTCGCGATTCTCCATGCCGAACGGCTCCAGCCGCCCCACAGCCTTCCACAGCGCAGGAGTCACATGATCCAGAGGCAGCTCCGCATCGCAGTGCACCGGCGCCATCAGGTCCGCCTCGGTCAAGCGCTCAGCCGCATAGCGCTCCAGGCGTTCGCGCAGCAGCGGCACGCGGTCCGACGGTAGCGAGAACCCCACCGCATGTGCATGCCCGCCGAATCGCGTAAACAGCTCCGCGCAACTCTCCAGTGCCTCCAGAAGGTGAAAGCTGTCGATCGATCGGCCCGATCCGTACGCTTCGCCGTTTTCATGGGCAATCACCAGCGCCGGTTTGCCTGTTGTGTCAACCACGCGCGATGCCAGGATGCCGATCACCCCACGATGCCACCCGTCGCCATCGAGCACCAGGCAGCGCGCCTCGCTGAATCGTGCCTCGGCCAGCCGTTCCATGACCTGCGCCAGCGCCTCCGCCTCGGTGTTGCGGCGCTCGGTATTCAGCTGGTCCAGCTTGGCCGCCAGCTCCTGTGCACGCGCAGGCAAACGCGTGGTAAACAGCTCCACCACATCCCCTGCGATATCCATCCGGCCCGCCGCGTTGATCCGCGGCCCCAGCCGGAAGCCCACATCCATCGCCGAAAGCTTCTTTCGCGCAGGGTCCAGCTGCGCCACTTCCATCAGCGCACGCAACCCCGGGCTTGCCGGCTCGCGCAGGCCTTGCAGCCCCAGCGCCACAATCGCGCGATTCTCTCCGAGCAGCGGCACCGCATCGGCCACCGTCGCAATCGCAAGCATTTTCAAAAAGGAGGGAAGCACCTTGGTTCGCACACGCACCAGCGCTGCCGGGTCGCCCACGGCCGCATGCTCCAGCAGCGCCTGCGAAAGCTTGAACGCAACTCCGGCCCCACACAGCCCCTTGCATCCATAACCGCAGCCGGGCTGGTTCGGGTTCAGCACCGCCAGCGCGTGGGGCAGGGCAGAGCCTGCCTCCGGCAGGTGGTGGTCCGTGACGATCAGGTCCAGGCCCAGTGCTTCCGCGGCGTCTGCCGCCGCAAACGCGCGAATACCTGTATCCACGCTCACTACGAGCCGCACGCCCTCGGCCGCTGCGCGCTCCAGCACTTCGCGCTGCATGCCGTAGCCTTCGCGCAGCCGGTGTGGCACGTGGAAGCGCACCGTGCCGCCCAGCCGCTCGATCGCCGTCTTGAGCAGCACCACGGCCGTGGTGCCATCCACGTCATAGTCGCCGTAGATCAGGATCGGCTCGGCCCTAGCCACGGCCTCCGCGATCCGCGTCACTGCGGTAGCCATCCCCAGCATCGAGAGGGGATCGTGCAGTTGTTCAATGGTGGGGTGCAGAAACGCGGCAGCTTCTGCGGTAGTGCTGATCCCTCGCGCCAGCAGCAACTCCGCCACCGCGACCGGCACTATCAGCTCCTGCGCCAGCACAATGGCCTGCTCCGGCATGGGCACAGGCAGAACCCAGCGCCGGGCCGGGCGGCCCATTCGCTCGGGGCTGTGCTGGTCTGGCAGCAAACCTCCAGCCATCTGTTCGGGAGAAGCAGGCGAGGAGGAGGTCGCCATGGTCCTTATGCTTCCTCTTCGTCGTCCTCGTCGAAGACGACGTTGCCGATCGAGAACTCCTCGATCGCGTCGATCAGTTCCTCGTACCGCTCGTACCAGTCACAGGCAGTCTCATGCAAGAATGCCACGCCCTGGTGCACAAAGCCCAGTTGCAGAAATCCAACCTTGCCGACCTGCTCGCGCAGTGCTTCAATCTCTTCGAACTCGGGTGCTTCTTCATCCGGAAAGTTCTGCTCGCGCAGCTTCTCCAGCAGCATCTCCAGGTCGTCCTCCTCGAGCACCACATCACTGATCGTCAAAAACGAGGCGCCGGCAGTCTTGGCCGTCTCCACCAGCCGCTTCCAGCCGTCCGGGTGACCCTGGTCTTCCCACAAAATGGAGGGAACGTCGTCCCCCACGTGTCCAGGGAACTGCAACAATTCATGGCCAGTCAAAAACGCGACCATGTCATCTTTCAAAGCAACGAGGTTTTCTTGTGCCATAGCCCCTGTATTTTCGCAGGTTCTTTGCTCGCGCGCGAGCGTTCGCACAAGCGGTGTCCCAGCGCACCTGGGCTGTGACTCGGATACGACTCGGGCGCGACTCGTACGCGAGCAAGCTGCAACTCGCTCGTTCGCGGCTGTGGCGCCGGGAGCGACGCGTGCCGCGCGGCGGCAAACATCCGGTCTCGCTGTGCTAGACTCGCCCCCAGACAGATGATTTTTTCACGCGAGTACGTTGGCTATCTCGGTCGCAAGACCGTGCAGCACCTGGTGGATGCCAAGATGATCAGCACCGGCCACTTCAAGCTGGCCGAGGAGCGGGTTACCGCCGCCATTCTGGATGAACTCCTGCTCGAAGACAAGATCAACGAAGAAGTGCGGGTCATCCTCGACGCCATCCAGGAAGAAATGCGCCGCAATGGCGCTGAGTATGGCGAGATGTTCAAAAAGGTTAAGCAGCAGCTCGTACGCAAATACAAGGCGGTGCTGTGAGAGTCTCGCCCGACAAGGTCAACAAGCTCGCCCACGCGATCGCCGATACTCTCGCGTCCATTGATGAGGTCGACTTCGCGGAAGACCGCGACACCATCCGCAAGGAAGCGCGCAACTACCTGCAGGTTCTGCTTGCGGACGAGATGCGGATCGACGCGGCTGCCCGCGCAAAGATCAGTTCCCAGCGCAAGATCATCATGGAAGGTACGCAGGAGTGGAACATCCTCTACCGTAAGTACTACAACGATGAGGTGAAGCGCCTGGGTATTTAGCAGTGCCCGCAACGCGGAGTCAACCGGGGAGTACGCTCTCGCAACAAGCAACAGGCGAGCCATTCGGCTCGCCTGTTGCTTTGTCCCGTGCTCTGCCGCGTCTGGATTGGGCTCGCCCCTGAGCCCATTCCAGTGCACGCAGCCTCATTATGCACGTGCTGACGCTTCCAGAATCTCGAGCTCGCCGCGGGAACCTCGCTGTTGCCGACCCTGATTCCTTCATCTATCACTTGAACAAAGCAGGTCGGCCCCGCGGTTAAACCCGGTGATAGTCCGGCCGCCAGCTCTGCACGGCCTGCTTGATTGCCTTGGGTGTCATCCGTTCCCGTACGGCGCGATGCGCCAGGTCCGACAGTTCGGCATCGGAGGCGAAGCGCAGCGCGACGATCTGCTTCTGCGTCAGCTCACCCTGCAGCGCCCGCGACTCCATCGGCAACAGCGCTGCCATGCGGATACGCTCTTCCAGCCGGATCACCCGGTCCTGGACGCGCAGTGAATACTGACGCACCATTGCGACCAGCAACAGCAGCCCCAGCGCGACCACCAAAGCCCAGCCGTGCCACGCAGAAGGATGGTGCACGCATCGCACCATTGCCACCACCAGGTTCACCAGGAACAATGGCGCAAGCACATAGTGGTACATCGGATCCGTGCGCGCGTGGTTCTTGAAGTTCTGTTCTGCCATCTCCGGACGCTCCTACGGCTGCTTCGGTGCGGCTGCCTGTGAGGCTGCTGCCGCCTGTTGACGCATCAGCTTTTCCCGATGCTTCTTCTGAAAGTGAGCCGCAATGTCCGGCCAGAACTCTTCGAGCTCTGAGCCAATCGTTCCCTCGGCTGTCACTGTGAGCGCGCCTGTAAAGGTCTTCCCGACACCCCGGTCCGACGAGGGGTAGTAAGCATTGGAGATGCCACCCGCGATGATATTACCCAGGATATTGGCATAGTTCGGGCCCCAGTTGCCTGAGTCTCGGCGAGCCCACACCGCAGTCGATGCGGAGTATAACGCGCGGTGCATTGGCGAGAAGTCCTCCCCTTTGCGGAAGTAGCGCGGGTCTTCGTGGAGCGCCGAGGTCAGTACCGCATTGCCCCAGAAGTTGCCGTCAAATGTGTCCGCGTAGGACGCGCCGAATCGTTTGAAGTAGCCTTCCGTGCCCTGTCCATAGCCAGGGTTGCTATCCTTCGCCTGCCCGATGCCGGCCACGATCGCATCCAGGGTGAAGATGTACGGATCGGTCGAACTCTTCCAGAACAGGCCAAACTTCTGCTTTACGGTCAGTGGTGCGTACGCGCCGCTGTGGTTCACCGCTTGGAACTCGGGAATGATCCCCAGGATGCGCTGGTGCTCGGCACCCTTGAGATCGTAGTTTGTATCCCCCGCCGATCCCTGTTGTGCTTTTGGCTGTGCCGCCTGCTGAGGATTGCTCCCCTGGGCTGCCGGTGTACCCGGCGCCGGCTTGTTGGCTGCATCCTGCAACGCCCGGGCATCGGGGGCGTTGGGCAGCTCTTCCAAGGCTCGTGCGGGCATGGTGCCCACGCACAACAGCGCCGCTCCCATGCACATCATCTGCAGGTGCGCCCGGCTGTTGCCCTGCTTCACTGCTGCCTTGCTGAAAAAAGGCATTGCATACTTCTCCGCTCCCAAACTGGCTCCCTTTACTACACCGCGGTACTGCGTGCGCTCGACTGTTGTCAAGCCATGTGTACAATCGAGTCTACCTGCAACCAACCGATGCATCCAGATTCCGCGATAAAGACGCGTGCAATCCGCATGAAACCGGGGAAAACAGGAGATCGGCTTGACCATCGCGGGCTTGCGGTGGCCAGCCTGGTGCGATCAGCCGCTACTGCACAGCATGAAAGGTTGGCATGGAACCGAACATACGATTCCAGCGCATACTTGGGGTTGAATTCTTTTGCGGCACCGCCTTAGAGACCGTTGCGCGCATGAAGCAGGGGGGACTGCTTGTGGTTCCGGCAGCACCCGCCTTGAAAGACCTTCCCACGAACCTGGCCTACCGCGAGGCATTGCTGCACGCTGACCTCGCCATTACTGACAGTGCCTTCATGGTGCTGATCTGGAACTTCATTAGCCGCGACCGCGTCCCGCGCGTTTCTGGCCTCGAGTACCTCAAGGAATTGCTTCAGGATCCCGAGGTCCGCGAACCCGGCAGCACATTGTGGATCATGGCCAGCCCCAAGAGTGCCAAGACCAACCTCGACTGGCTCCAGAACAATGGCTTCCAGATTCGCGAGCAGGACATCTACATGGCGCCCCTTTACAAGGGCGAGATCGATGACCCGGCACTGCTCGAGAAGATGCGGGAGCACCACTACAAGCACGTTGTAGTGACCGTGGGTGGCGGCACGCAGGAGCGGCTCGGCCTCTACATGAAGCGCCACCTCGACTACCTGCCGGCCATCCACTGCATCGGCGCCGCCATTGCCTTTTTGTCCGGCGACCAGGTATTTATCCCCACCTGGGCTGACAAGACCGGCCTTGGTTGGCTGTTCCGCTGCATCTCCGCGCCGAGCGCCTACGTGCCCCGCTACTGGGCCGCCCGCAAGCTGGTCTGGCTGATGCTCCGCTACCGCTCCGAACTGCCACCCCTCCGCGCGCTCGCGTAGGCGGCAGCCGGAACACTCCTTGCTCGAGGCAGGAAAGAGGGGAACGCGCATGCGTTCCCCTCTTTCTGTTTGTGTCCGAATTTCAGATCTTGTGCACGGTCCGGATGTCAGCCGGCCAACGCCGATCAGCCGCGATCGATGACCTTGACCTCGTGCTCACGGTCAAACGCTTCGGCCCGCTCGGACTTCGCCTCGGCATCGTACTTGGCCGCCTTGGCCTTGTCGATCAGCGCATTGCCAGCGTCCTTGACGTTGCCCCAGGCCTCCCGGGCTGAACCCTTGATCTGGTCCTCCTGGCCTGCCTCTTTCAGGTTGTGATCTCCAACCAGCGTCCCGGCAGCTTCTTCCACCCGGCCGCCGATCTTCTGCAGAACGCCTTTGACCTTGTCATCATTCATAGCGCATCTCCACGTTCCTGTAATAAGAAGCCGCTCCCGGCAACCGGGGTTGGCCCGCTGTTATCGATCCTGCAGGACGGTCGCGCTAGGGGCCCGGCGTCCCATCATGCAGGGAAGTCACTGTGCCGGGTCGTGATTGTCGATATCGCTGCGCAAGCTCGCGCATCTGCTCATCGAGTTCGTGCCGCTTCCGTAAGCGGCCTCCCACGATCACCGCCGCGATCCTGCGCGTGTTGGCCACATTCTCCATCGGGTTTGCATCGAGCAGCAACAGGTCGGCGCGCTTGCCAACGGCGACAACACCGCGGTCTTCCGCAACACCCAGCCACTCCGCGGGGAGCCGCGTCGCTCCCTCCAGCACCTGCCTGTTGCTCAACCCGTATCGCGCCATCGCCTCCAGTTCATCGTGCAAGGCAAAGCCCGCGACCATGCCCGGAACCGGCGTGTCCGTCCCGGCAAGTACCGGGATATGCGCCGCCGCAAACGCCGGAACCAGCTTGCGATTGAATTCCACAATCGCACGGAGGTACGCCAGTCGCTGAGGACTGGCCTGCTGTACATACGGGTTCTGCTCCGTGACCATCGCGTAGAGCGGGGGTGTCAGGAAGTGCAGCTCAGGCCGGGTCTTCAAGGTCTCCGGGTGGGCCGTTTCTTCCAGCAGTCGCTCATCCAGCGAGAGTGTACCCGTCAGCCAGGTACCGTTGCTTTTGGCCATCTCGACATAGCGCGGAATATCGGCTTCTGCAGGAACTGCCGTTTGCTGCGCGAACTCCTCGGCGTGCGCCACCATCCCGAAACCCGGTTGAAAGAACTGCGCAGTGAGGTGCTTGCCGCGTTGAGGGATGTGCCCAACGACCGGCATGCGCAGCCTGCGCGCCTCGTCCACGATCGCGGTGAAGGTGGGGAGGTCGAGCCTGCTGTACACCTTGATGACCTCGTACCCTTCGGCGGACGCGTCACGCACTGCCTGTCGCCCATCACTCGGCGTGGCCGCGACGCGGGTGATGCCAACTGGCCAGACAGGATCGGGCCCATCGATCATCGCGGCCATGGCGATATGCGGACCCACAACGCGGCCGCTTTCTACCTCATCCCGCTGTCCCACGGTTTCCGAGGTTGCGGACAGGTCGATGACCTGGAGCACGCCGTTCGCCACGTATGGCAGAAGCACGTCTTCGGTGTGTATCGTTCCGGTCGCGATGGCCGGGTTCTGCAGGAACAGGCGCAGCAGGCGATCGTTCTCCAGGTGCACATGCGCGTCCGCGAGGCCCGGCATCAGGAACTTTCCCGTTCCGTCCACCCGCATGACAGCAGCGTCGATCCTGGTTCCTGCGGAGGGCGCAATGCTTGCAATACGTCCATTCCGGATCAGCACCGTCTGGTCGACAAGCACGGCCCCGTCCGCAGTCATGGGGAGCACCGTCACGTGTTCAACGGCAAGTGGAGGCGGCGCTGCCACTTGCTGCCCGAACACAGTCGCCGCAACCAGAACCAGGAAAAAAGCCAGCGGAATAAATCGGCAGTGTCGCATCGCTCCTCAAAGTGTTTCGCGCAAAGTGTTCGCGGATGAGGAGGGTACGTTGCTGCGGCCGCATTGTTCCATGCCGCAACGAGTAAGTGCGACGCAAACAGCGACAGGGAATGGCTGAAGCACGCTGAATGACAGAGCGTGCAATCGATGTCTTTAGAGGTGTCTTGCGATTGGAAGGACTGGCGGGCTTTGAGTCAGCTTTGAGTCTTTTCTGGTAGCGCCAACGGGGATCGAACCCGTACTCTTCGCCTTGAGAGGGCGACGTGTTAACCAGTTACACCATGGCGCCGCAGGTTGGATCGCTACGCTTGTGGGCGCCGCGACTTTTCAAAGTGTAACAGAGTTCAGCCGGCTGGAGCGACGGGAAACACCAGTCCACTTCTCCGCGCAACGCGCCGGCAGATCGATGCTCGCCAGGGACCGCGACGCCCGTCGCGCGCTGCACAATCAATGCACGTAGCCGGCCTACCTCGAGGCGACGAACAAACAGCAGTGCAGGCCTCATCGCCGGGCGCCCGCATGCTTTACGCCTGCTTCGCGCCCAACTCGCCCCAGCGCTCGTACAACGCGTGGACCGCTTCCTGCGCCGCGGCGCTTTCCTCCATTGCTGCATGCAGCTTTGCAGCATCGGTCGCAACCACCGGGTCATGCAGCCGCGCTTCCTTGTCAGCCACCAGCGCCTCTGCCTCCTCGATCCGCGCCTCGATCGTTTCCCACTCCCGCTGTTCCATGTACGAGAGCTTTTTCTTCTTGCTGCCACCGCCACCAGCGGCCGCCGCACCCGCGCCATTGCCAGCCGCACCCGCGGCGCCGTTCGCTGCAGCAGACTTGCCCGACCGGTTTGCGCGTTCCCAGTCTTCCCACTGCCCGTAGTCGGCAAATGATCCGAAGCTTCCCGCACCATCCAGCCCCAGCACCACGTTCGATACGCGGTCCAGCATGTAGCGATCGTGGGTCACCAGCATCAGGGCGCCCGGGTACTCCAGCAGCGCCTCTTCCAGGATCTCCAGCGTTGGAATGTCCAGGTCGTTGGTCGGCTCGTCCAGCAGCAGCAGGTCCGCCGGCTCCAGCATCAGTCGCGCAATCAGAACCCGGGCCCGCTCGCCCCCCGACAGTCGCTCTACCGGCTGGTTCAGCTGCTCGCCCGTAAACAGGAACCGCGCCGCCCAGCTCGCCACGTGCAGCACCTTGCCGTTGTAGACCACTGAGTCCGAGTCTGGCGCCAGCGCACGCCGCAGCGTCTGCGTGCCTTCGATCTCGCGGTTCTGCTCGAAATACACCACGCGCAATGCGTTCGCGCGCTCGATCTTGCCGGATTGCGGCGTGAGCTCGCCATTGACCAGCCGCAGCAGCGTTGTTTTGCCCGAGCCATTCGGGCCGACTACGCCGACGCGCATGCCTGCCGTTACGGCAAAGCTGAGGTCGTTGAACAGCGTCTTGCCTTCAAAGCCGTAGGTGATCCCGTCGATGATCGCGAGCCGCTTGGTCTTGCGATCGCTCGACGAAAAGTCGATCCCGGCGGAGCTGGTCGCGGACCGCTGCCGCATCCCCGTCAGCTCGCCGATCAGCTCATTGGCATTGTCGATGCGTGCCTTGCTCTTGGTTGTGCGCGCCTTGGGACCGCGCCGCAGCCACTCCGTCTCGATCTTGACCCGGTTCTCCAAGGCCTCCTGCCGCCGGCCTTCCGCGTCCAGGTACTCCGCTTTCTTCTCCAGGAACGTGCTGTACGCGCCCGAGAACCGGAGCATGCCGTCCGGATACGCCTTGCTCAACTCTGCGGTCTCGTTCGCAATGCCTTCCAGGAAGTAGCGATCGTGCGAGACCACGACGCTGGCGAAGCTCGCCGTGCGCAGCATCTCTTCCAGCCACGAGATCCCGGCAAGGTCCAGGTGGTTGGTCGGCTCATCGAGCAGGAGGATGTCCGGCTGCTGCACCGAGGCCTCCACGATCGCCAACCGCTTGCGCCATCCACCCGAAAACGCCGCCGCCTCATCGTCCAGTGACCCGAACCCCGCGCGCCCGAACGCCTCGCGCACCCGGCCCTCGCGCTCGCCCTCGCTCACCCCGGCCCGCGCCAGCGCGGCTTCCAGCACCGAGCGAACCGTCGCGCCGGCAGGGAAGGCCGACTCCTGTGCGATGTAGGTGATGCGCGCCCGCTTGCGCGTGCTTACCTCGCCCGAGTCGGGCTCGATCTCGCCCGACAGGATCTTCAGAAACGTCGACTTGCCCGCCCCGTTTGGGCCAATCAGCGCCAGCCGGTCGCCGTCATTGATGGTCAGCGAGATATCGCGAAACAGGGGCTGCGCGCCGAAGCGCTTGGTGATGCTTTGTGCATTCAATATGAGAGGAATAGAGGTCTCCGCTGTTGAAGGGGAGAGCTTACAACTGCTCTCCCATGGGCACGGCTAGTGACCTGGAGGTCTAAAAGTGCGATTCAAGAATCGCTTTCAGTTCCTGTAATGCTTCAGGAGTGAATCTGATCGACTGACTCTTCTTTCCAGGGATTTGCCTTGTTTTTGATCCGTAGGTGTCAATCTGAAGGCATTTCTTTCCATCCGAGTCATGCACGATGGAGTATGTGCAGTCCACTTCAGAGTGGTGGCCGTCTCTCTCAAGAGTCTGTTGCTCAAGCCTTCCAACAAGTGCCATGTGTCTCCGTTAAAACAGGCAGCTGCCTACCGCGCCGCGATACTCTGCGCTTCTGTGATCTCCGAGTACGGACCCTTGTGGTCATCCACCGCGCCGCCATCAAACCGCCAGATGCGCGTACCCACGTCGTCGATCAGATCGCGGTCGTGCGTCACCAGCAGCACCGTGCCCTCATACCGCTGCAGCGCCGTGTTCATCGCGTTGATCGCTTCCAGGTCCAGGTGGTTCGTCGGCTCGTCCAGGATCAGCACATTCGGTTTCTGCAGCATCAGCTTGCAGAACAGCAGCCGCGCCGCCTCGCCACCCGACAGCGCACTGGTCTTCTTCAGGCCTTCATCGCCGGAGAACAGCATCTGTCCCAGCAGCCCGCGAATCTCTTCCTTGGTCTTCTTGGTATCCCAGCGATACAGCCACTCGAACACGGTCGTATCGTGGTCGATCGCGCCGGTATGGTCCTGCGGAAAGTACCCTACTTGCGCTTCATGGCCCCACTTCACCACGCCGCCATCGGTCGTGAAGTCAGGTTCCAGATCCGACATCCCCGCCAGCAAAGATTTGAGCATTGTGGTCTTGCCCTGGCCGTTGCGCCCGATCAGGATCACCTTTTCGCCGCGCATCACCGTCGCCGAAAACGGCTTCAATGCCGTGTCGCTGCCATACTTCTTGCTGACGCCCTCGACCTCGATCGTCTGCTTGCCCGACGGACGGATCTGCTCGAACTTGATGAACGGACGCTGAATGTTGGACCGCGCCAGTTCGCTCGACTGCAGCCGCTCCACTTCCTTCTTGCGGCTCGTCACCTGGCTTGACCGCGTGCCCGCTGCGAACCGCGCGATGAATTCGTTCAGCTGTGCGACCTTCTTCTCACGCTGCTCGTTCTGGCTTTCCAGCCGCGAACGGATCTGCGTCTTGGCCTCGACCATCTCGTCGTAGCCGCCGGTGTAGATGATGATGGTCTGGTAGTCGATGTCCGCGATATGGGTGCACACGGCATTCAAAAAGTGCCGGTCATGCGAGATCGTGATCAGCGTGCCTTCAAACTTCAGCAAGAACTCCTGCAGCCATTGAATCGACTCGAGATCCAGGTAGTTCGTCGGCTCGTCCAGCAGCAGCGCCTGCGGATTGCCGAACAGCGCCTGCGCCAGCAGCACGCGCACCTTTTCGCCGCCCTGCAACTCGCTCATCTTGCGCTCGTGCAATTCGTCCGCGATGTCCAGGCCCTGCAGCAGCACGGCCGCGTCGCTCTCCGCGGTGTAGCCATCTTCCTCGCCCACCACGCCTTCGAGCTCGCCCAGGCGCATGCCGTCTTCGTCCGTCAGCTCGGCCTTCTCGTAAATCCGGTCGCGCTCTTCCAGCGCTGCCCAGAGCGGCTTGTTGCCCATGATCACCGTGTCGATGACGCGGTACGCGTCAAACGCGTACTGGTCCTGGCGCAGCACACCGAACTTGCGCGGGCGCACCACGTTTCCCTTTTGCGCGTCCAGCTCGCCGGTCAACACCTTCATAAACGTCGATTTGCCCGCGCCGTTCGGCCCCGTCAGGCCATAGCGCCGTCCCGACACAAACGTGATTGACACGTCCTCAAACAGAACCTTGGCGCCGTAGCGCATGCTTACGTTGCTTACAGAAATCATTTGGTCGACTCTCGCGCGCACACGCCGGGGTGCCCAGGGCTCTGTTCACCCGTTCGCCCAAGCGCGGCCTCTATTTAGAAACGTTTCAAAAGAAGGTTGAAGCTGCCGGCACCCCGCCGTCGCTCCATAAAGCTATGCTACTAGACTTGTCCAGCAAATAGCGGGCGAAACGGCGACTCGGGGACTCTCTGGCGTCGCCGGGTGTGCTGGGCTCAGTGCTGGCCGCTGCTGGCTGCGCCTCGCTCCATGCCCGTCCCCGCATAGGTGAGCCGCGCGAACACGACCGGTGCCGGCGTCCCTGCTCGGCCGCCCTGCTTCGCTGCCATCCATACAAGGCCTCGGTTGCGCCATCACTGTCAACCGATCGACCCTGCGTGGGACCGGCCAACCCGCCTGAGGCTGAACGGGCGGCACGCGGGTGTTTTCTCCGAAAGGCCGCTTCAAACCGCCATGGCGGATCTGTGGCATAGTGGTCCGGCGTGTTTCCAGGAGTCGTATCATGCCCCCAAGTGGAAAGCTGTGCCGTGCGCTGACGGTCTCCGCCTGCGCCGCCTGGCTGGCAGTGTTCGCAGGCGCGCAGGCCGACTCCCCACCTCGCAAGGCCCAATCGGTCACCGTAGAACAAGGCGTTCAGCTGGAGGTTCTCGACTGGGGTGGAGCGGGCAGCCCGATCATCTTTCTGGCTGGGGGTGGGGATACAGCGCATCGTTTCGATGACTTCGCACCCCGGTTCGCCAGCCGGCACCACGTGTACGGCATCACCCGGCGAGGCTTTGGCCGCTCCAGCCACCCGGCGCCGGCAAACGGGAACTACGCAGCCGACTATCTCGGCGACGACGTCATGGCCGTGATGGCGCAGCTTCATATCGAGCGCCCGGTGCTGGTGGGCCATTCGGTCGCTGGACAGGAACTGAGTTCCATCGGCAGCCGCTTTCCGCGCAAGGTGGCCGGGCTTGTTTACCTCGACGCCGCCACCAGCTTCGCCTTCTACGACTCGGCGCACCCGCGCATTGAGATCGAGTTGCACGAGCTCAGGAGGCGGATCGACGAGATCGAAGCCGGCGGTGTCGACGAACAGCAGAAGCTGCGAGAACTGGAAACAGCCATCACACGGCTGCAACCCGTGCTCCGGCAGAACAACCGGGAGGTCGCCAACATGCCACCTCTGCCACCGCGTTCGCCCATCGATGCGGCGATCACCTTCGGCGGCAGAAAGTACACCAGCATTCCGGTTCCCACGCTCGCCCTCTACGCCTGCCCGCATAACTGGGACCGGTTCCCGGCGGGCCAGCCGGATCGCAAGGCCGCCCTGGTCGCCGACGACAAGGTACGCTGCACGGCCTGGGCCGATGCCTTCCGCCGCGGCGTGCCCACCGCCCGTGTTGTGCTCATCCCCAACGCCGATCACTACCTGTTTCTCAGCAACCAGGCGGAGGTCGTCGCTGAGATGAACAAATTTCTTGCAACGCTCCATTAAGAACAGCCATTCGGACTGTTCGCTCTTCCGGCGCAGCCTGCCACCAAGCCACACTTGGCGCGCTCTATCTGTCACTTTGCCTGCACCGGATCGTCTCAAGTTTGCCGTGTCTGCCTGCGACCGCGACGGGTTGTTGGATCCGCTGAGAAGCGTTTTACATCCGGCGTTGCCCGGTTGCGTCGTGAGCACCCTTTGATTGAAGATTCGAAACACAGTGCGCAGCAGGATGCTTCGGGAGCAGAAGCTTGATCTTCCGTTCCAGCGAACCGGGTAAAGAGTCTTCAGGAGGAACAGAAGCGTGACGCATCCCTTCAGCTTGAACCAACCTGCACAGAGTGCGGGCGACGCAACCTTCCACGCCCACGCAAAACCGCTCGACGCTGAGCCGGGAAGCAGGTGGAAGCGGCATGCGGTGCGCCTGGCAGCGAGGCCGACGCTCGCTCTGTCGCTGGCGGCGTGCCTTGCTGTACCCGCGCTCGCGCAGCAGCCGTTGCTGGCAGTGGGCGGTGACGCACTCGTGCAGGGTTTCGAGTCGCCGCCTGCCTCTGCCGAACCGCGGGTCTGGTGGCACTGGATGAATGGAAACGTCACCAAGGAAGGCATCAAGCTCGACCTGGAGTGGATGCACCGGTCGCACATCGCGGGCTTCCAGAACTTCGACGCCGCCCTGTTTACGCCCCAACTGGTTGAGAAACGACTCGCGTACATGACGCCCGAGTGGAAGGATGCCTTCCGCTACGCGACCAGCCTTGCCAACGGATTCGGCATGGAAGAAGCGATTGCCGGCTCCCCAGGCTGGAGTGAGACAGGGGGGCCATGGGTGCCCGCCTCGCAGGCCATGAAGAAGTACGTCTGGAGCGAGACGCACGTGGATGGAGGCAAGCCCTTCACTGGAAAGCTCACGCACCCTCCCATAAACACCGGCGCGTTTCAAAATCTCCCGTCGGAGGATGGATCGGATGGGGATGTGCCTATGCCGGAGTTCTACGCGGACTCGGCGGTGGTCGCCTACAAAGTGCCTGCGACGGAAACAATGGCTGCAACCATCAAGCCTGTGATCAGCAGCAGCGGCGGTGCCATCAGCCCCAGCGATGCCGGCCTGCTCGGGGACGGAGATCTGGTCAAGCCATTGCAGGTCCCAAGGGCCGCCAGGTTGGGTGAGAAGACCTGGATCCAGTTCGCGTATCCCCAGCCTCAAACAATCCGCGCGCTCACGGTGGTGATCGCAAGCAGTCGCAACCAGCTTACCGATTTCCTGCACATCCACGCCGACGGTGATCGCGCGCTGGAGGCAAGCGACGATGGCCAGAACTTCCACCTGGTGCTTGCAATCCCCATGGGCGGCACAGCGGAGCACACCCTTACCTTCGCCCCGGTGACCGCGCGCTTCTTCCGCCTTACCATCACCACACCTGCCATGCCGGACAAGCTGCCTTCCGAGCAGGAGCTGAAGGCAGCGGGGATCACCATCACGAGCCTCCCAACAACGGTTGCGGTTGCTGAATTTGCCCTGCACCCTGATGCGCGGGTGAACCGCTTCGAAGAGAAGGCAGCATTTGTGCCGACGCGTGACCTGTATGCGTTTGCGACACCACCGGCTATCGCGTCCGACGTCATCGATAAAAACGCTGTTGTCGATCTCACCGGCAAAATGCGACCCGATGGCACGCTCGACTGGACCCCGCCACCGGGACAGTGGACCGTGCTGCGCGTGGGCTACTCGCTGCTGGGCATCACGAACCACCCCGCGACGAAGGAGGCCACTGGCCTCGAGGTCGACAAGCTCAACGCGGCCTACGTGAAGAACTACATGGATCGCTACCTGGACAGTTACAAAGAAACGGTCGGGCCGGAGATGATGGGGCGCCAGGGCATCCGGTATGTCATTACGGATAGCTGGGAAGCCGGCGCGCAGAACTGGACTGACAACATGGTGGCCGAGTTCACCAGGCGGCGCGGCTACGATCCCCATCCATGGCTGCCTGTGCTTACCGGGCGCATCGTCGGGAGTGCGGAAGCCAGCGACCAGTTCCTGTGGGACCTGCGCAAAACCATCGCGGACCTGACCTCCGACGAGCATTATGGACAGGTTGAAGCATCGCTCAAGGCGCGCGGCATGGGACACTACGGCGAGTCACACGAGGCCGGTCGCGCCTTGATCGCGGATGGCATGGAGGTCAAGAAACTTGACGACATCCCGATGAGCGCCATGTGGACGCAGACCCCCGGCGTGAACGAGATTCGCTATGGCTTCAACGCCGACGATCGCGAGTCTGCGTCGGTCGCGCATATCTATGGACAGAACCTGGCAGCAGCGGAGTCGATGACGGCAGCCGAGGCTCCGTGGGGATGGTCGCCGGAGACGCTCAAGCCCACGGCTGACCAGGAGTTTCTCAACGGCATCAATCGTTTCGTGATCCATGAGTCGGCGCACCAGCCATTCGTCGACAAGAAGCCCGGGCTTACGCTGGGGCCGTACGGGCAGTGGTTCAACCGCAACGAAACCTGGGCCGAAGATGCCCATGTGTGGATCGACTATCTTGCCCGCACCTCGTACCTGCTGCAGCAGGGACAGGCGGTCGCGGACATCCTTTACTTCTACGGAGAGGATTCCAACGTCACCGCGATCTTCCACGCCTCCGCGCCGGATACACCCCCGGGCTACAACTTCGACTATGTCAATGCAGACGCTCTCATCCACGCCTTCCACACGGCGGACGGAAAGCTAACCGCACAAAGCGGCATGAGTTATCGAGTGCTCGCGCTTGATCCGTACAGCCGCCACATGTCGCTCCCGGTGTTGCGTGCGATCTACGGTCTCGTGCAGCACGGCGCGATTGTAGCCGGACCCAAGCCGGTCGGGACGCCCAGCCTCGCCGACGATGCGCAGGAGTTCAGCCGTCTTTCGGATCAACTCTTCGGGGATGGCAGCGGCGTGCACTCTGTCGGCAGCGGCAAGGTGTATGCAGGGCAGGACGCGGGTGCCGTGCTGAAAGAGCTCAACATCGATCCTGACTTCACGCAGCCAGCTTCGTCGCCCGACCACTCCCTGTTCTTCGTGCATCGCAGGATCGCGGATGGCGACATCTACTTCGTCGACAACCGCAGCACGCAAGCAGTCGACATCCGCGCGGACTTCCGCGTCACCGGCAAGGAACCGGAGCTTTGGTATGCGGAGACCGGAACCATGCGCGCCGCGGGCTACTCTATCGCCGACGGGCATACCTCGGTTCCGCTGCACCTCGAGCCCTGGGGTACTACGTTTGTGGTGTTCCGCAAACCCGCGACCGCGATGGCGCGTACGCTGCCGCCCAGCACGGAGAAACCGTTGCAGTCCGTGGATGGCCCATGGAACATCGCGTTTGAAGCAGGCCGAGGCGCTCCGGCCAGCGCGGTACTGCCCAGCCTTGCATCGTGGAGTGACAATGCGGACAAGGGCATCAAGTACTTCTCGGGTACCGTGCATTACACCAGGACTATTCAGGCCGCGCCTGCGTGGTTCAAGCCCGGCACAACTCTTTGGCTCGACCTTGGCGATGTGAAGAACCTCGCCGAGGTTACCGTTAACGGGAAGTCGCTCGGCGTGTTGTGGCATGCGCCGTTCCGTGCGGATGTAACCGGCGCACTCAAGCCCGGCGCCAACACGATCGAGATCAGGGTGACCAACCTGTGGGTCAACCGGCTGATCGGCGATCAACAGCCGGACGCTGCGACGAAGTACACGTTCGCCGATGTGAAGCCCTACCACGCCGACTCGCCGCTGCTCCCGTCCGGCCTTCTTGGGCCGGTTACCGTACTGCAACAAACCAGGTAGCTGATCGTCAACCGTGCGGAAGAGAAGGGAGGCATGTTGAATCGCAGGCGTTTTGTAGAGCGAGGCTTGTTCGCGTCGTGTGCAGCACTCGGCACGCTCGCGAGCAGGCCCCTGCATGCGGCAACTTCGGGTACCTACTCCGGGCGCATCGTTGACACCCACGTGCACCTTTTCGATCCCACACGGCCCGGCGGGATCCCCTGGCCGCTCCCCGGGGACCTGATCGACGAGCCCACGCTCCCGGCACGCTACGAGGCAATGGCGCAGTCCTTGGGCGTAGTCGGTGCCATCGCAATCGAGGCCAGTCCACTGGTGAGCGACAATGATTGGCTGCTCGGGGTCGTTGCCTCGTCGCCAATCATGGTCGGCATGATCGGCGACATCGTGCCCACTGCGCCGGACTTCGATGCGCAGCTTGATCGTCTGCGTATGAACCCACTCTTCCTCGGTGTACGGCACGGCAACCTGTGGAATCGGAGCCTCAGCGCAGACACCGACTCGCCGCTGTTCTGGACAGCCATGCGGCAACTTTCTGAGGCGAAGCTGGTTCTTGAGAGCGCAAACCCCGACCTGCCGCTGCTTGCAGCCCTGCTCAAAGTAGTGGAGAAAGAACCTACCCTTACCGTCGTGATCGACCACCTGCCCCATTTGGAGCAGCCCAGCACCGCGCAGGAACAAAGACGAGCCGCAGACCTCGTCGCACAGCTGGGAAAAGCCCCGCATACGTTCGCCAAGCTGTCGGAAATTCCTGAGCAGGCCAAGGGACAACCCGTGCTCGACCCCGCTGTGTACCGCAAGCGCCTGGATCGGCTGTGGAGTGCGTTCGGGCCGGACAAGCTGATGTTCGGCAGCGACTGGCCCAATAGCGATCATGTCGCGAGCTTTGACGCGACGCTCGGACTGGTGAAACAGTACGTGTCCACGCAGCACGGCGACGCACAGGAGAAGTTCTTCTTCCGCAACTCAAAAGCAGCGTATCGCTGGCACGCAAAGACTCCCAGCCAGTTGTAAGCGTGACAGCAGGGAAGCGCCGTCTTCTCCACCGGTGATGCCGCGCGGTGCCGCGAGCAAGACAATTACGCGTGAGACATGCGATGTGCAGCAGCGCGGGGTTCAACATGGGCGATGCGGCTCGCCCAGAAGCGGACGGCGCGCGCAAACTCATCCGGGCTTGCCGGTGTGGCTCCATCGCGGAGTGCACACTGCACCGCCAAGTTGCCCACCGTGGAGCTTTCCTGCGGGCCAGTAATGATCTCGGCCCGGGTGGTCTCAGATGTTAACTGTCGCAGCAAAGCATTCTGCGCACCACCGCCCACCATCACTACCCGCTCGAGCTTTTTCCCGGTGTGGATACGGACCCGTTCGATCACGTGTGCGTATTGCGCCGCGAGACTGTGGAGGATGAGCGAGACCATCTTCGGCGCGTCCTTGCTTTGCTGCGATAACAGCGGGAGTCCGTGCGCGATGCATTGCGCGGCGATGCGCTCGGGCATCCGGCCCATGCGCATCAACTCCGGATCATCAATGGACAGCAGGCCTTCGGGAGGGTGCTCGCATGCCGCGGCTTCAACCAGCGCACCGATGTCCCAGGGTTCGCCTTCCTGCGCCCAGTGGTCCATGCACTGCTTCAACACCCACATGCCATTGATCCCTTTGTGGAAGCAGCACCGGCCACCAACCGCGCCTAGATTGGTGAAGTTGTCCGCACGCACCGCGGCAGAATTCAATGGCGCAGCAATCACTGCGCCGACCAGCGACCAGGTGCCGCAACTGATGTAAGCCCAGTCCTCACCGGCCTCCGAGATCCCGGCAATGGCAGAGGCGGTGTCATGGCAGGCCGGTGCGACCAGGTCGGTATCGCTCAGTTCCGGAACGCTTGCCAGCGCGCCGGAAAGTTTGCCCAGCAGCGTGCCGGCCGGAACGATCCTTGCTGCTTTGGTTTCGTCCAGTCCAGCAGCGTCGAAAAGTTCCTCGCTCCAGCGCCGGCTTGATAGATCGATCAACTGGGTATGGGAAGCATTGGTGTACTCCGCAACCGGCTCGGCACCCCAGCGATGCAGAAGGTACTCGGGCAGGTTGAGCCAGCGCGCCGGGGCCCTGCCACTCAGCCTGTCTGCATAGAGCTGGTAGAGCGTGTTGATCGGCTGCTGTTCAGTTCCCGTAATCTCGCGAATCCGGCCCGGCGCAATCTGGGCATGCAGTGCAGTCGCCGCAGCGACATTGCGCAGATCGCGGTAGCAGTAGGGATCCTCGGGCAATCGCCCGTCTTCTTCGAGCCGCACATAGTCGACCGCCCAGCCATCCACCGCAATGGAACGGATCCCTACGGGCGCAAGCGCTGCCGCGATGCGCACACCAGCGTCGACACCCTCA
This sequence comes from Acidipila sp. EB88, assembly GCF_003858395.1. Taxonomy (GTDB): domain Bacteria; phylum Acidobacteriota; class Terriglobia; order Terriglobales; family Acidobacteriaceae; genus EB88. Next base: position 3,223,414 of record NZ_QWEV01000005.1, read on the forward strand.
AGGATTCTCTCGAGAGGCCAGCGTAAAGAGCCATCGAGCGCGGGTACAGGGCCGTTCGCGAAGCGATGGACGAGCCGCATGTGCGGCTCTCCATCGACCCATTGAAGCAGGGAGACGCGGCAACTCTCTGCTCCCAGGTCAACCGCGATCAATCCCCGCCGGTCTGCGGTTGCTTGGCTCGCGGCGTGTGCGCTCACCGAAGCTGCGCCTCGATCAGTCCACCATCCACGGGGATAATGTGGCCCGTGGTGACACGCGCCAGGGGTCCCGCGAGGAACAGGATTGCCTCCGCGTTATCCCTGGGATCAATGGGCACGTGCGTCAGGGTGCGCTGCGCATAGAACATCGCCAGTGCGTCGCGCAGCTGCTCATCATCGTCCGACTCGGCAAATGGAATGTTGTATTTGGACAACGACGCTTTCACGCGATCGCGCGGAAACATCGTCGAGCCTTTCACCACCGTTGCAGGGCTGATACCGTTGACGCGTACCAGCGGAGCCATGCCCACGGCAAGCTCGCGCACCAGGTGGCTCAATGCCGCCTTGGACACGTCGTATGCCTCGCTGCCACGCTTGGCCACAACCGCGTTCGCTGAGCTGGTCAACACCATCGACGCCGGCAGCGCCTGCTTCTTCAGCAGCCTGCCTGTCTCCTCGGCCAGCTTGAAGTTGCTGGTGACGTTGATATCCAGCGTCATCGCCCACTGCTCGTCGGAGATAATTCCGTCTGGCGAAGACGGGAACACTGCCGCGGTGTTGATCACGATGTCCACGCCACCGAAAGCCTGGATCGTGGCCGCAAGCGCCTGCTGGATAGCGGCGCGGTCGCGAATATCGATGGAGGTAAAGCTCACCGCTTCCTTGCCGACGATGGCAGCGCACTCTTCCGCCACCGCTTGTGCACCGGCCACATCACGATCAGCGACCATCACATGTGCGCCCCGCTCGGCTGCGAGCAACGCTGTTTCGCGGCCAATGCCCGAGCCACCGCCCACAATCAGCGCCACCTGCCGGCTCAGTTGTTTCTCGGCAGGCTGCCGGCGGATCTTCGCTTCCTCCAGCGCCCAGTACTCGATGCGGAACGCTTCGCTCGGCGGCAGTGCGACATAATTCTCATACACGGTGAACTGGTCCGGGCTCGCGGCAGGGCCGGCCTGCGGAATCTCTGCGCATGGCACCCCACCGCCAAGCGCGCCCGCGCCACCCATCACACCAATCGCGTTGGTATAGAACTCACCCGTTAAGCGGGCTTCCGTCTTGTTCTTGCCGAAGGTGAACATACCGACGCCGGGAAGCAGCACCACCGTGGGACTTGCATCCCGCTGCTTCGGCGAATCCGGCAGCGCGTGCTTCGTGTAGTACTCCGCATACTGGGCACGGTACGTTTCGAGTGCGATCTCGATCAGTGCAGGAATTTCCTTCGCATCGCCGCTCGGGTCCCACTTCAAAAACATGGGGCGGATCTTGGTGCGAATGAAGTGGTCAGGGCAGCTGGTGCCCAGGTGCGCCAACCGCTCGGCATGTTCGGAGTTTACAAACTCAAGCACCGCCGGTGTGTCTGTGAAACTGCCGATCCAGCGCTGTTTGCGCGAGACTGCGCCGCGCAGCGAGGGCATCACGTCAGTTGCCACCTGCCTGCGATCCGCGCGGCTCTCCGCGCGCGAACCTCCAAAGGCTTTGTGCGCGTCGCGCTTCCCGTGCCGGCTGATGAACTGGCCGATCTGATCGATGATCGTGATGGTGTTCAGGTAGCACTCGCGCTGGGTCTCGCCCCACGTAAACAGTCCATGGCCGCCAAGCACCACGCCGTCGCAGCCTGGGGTCTCCTGCACAATCCTGCGCAGCATCATGCCCAGCTCGAAGCCGGGCCGCTGCCAAGGCAGCCATGCGAGCTTGTGTCCGAACTCCGTGTTGAACTCTTCCATCTTCTGCTTGCCGTTGGCCGAGGCGGCAAGCGCGATGCCCCAGTCTGGGTGCAGGTGATCCACATGCGGGAAGGGCAGAAAACCATGCAGGGGCGTGTCGATCGAGGCTGCGGTGGGATTGTTGTTGAACGTCACCAGCGGGTACAGCGCCACCATCGCATCTTCTTCCGCGACGCCCTGGTACTGGGCTTCAAGCGAGAGCAGGCGATCGAGGTAAAGCGTCGCGAAACCCGAACGCTTGATGGATCCGATATCGCCACCCGATCCCTTAACCCAAAGCACCGTCACCGGTTTGCCGCCCACCGGATCCTTCTGCTCAAGTTTTGAACTGGTATTGCCACCGCCGAAGTTGGTAATGCGCAGGTCGGACCCAAGGAGGTTCGACCGGTAGCGCAGCAACTCAGGCTCGTCCAGTTTGGATGCGACGGCTTCGTCCCACCTGTCTTCAAGAAAGCTCAACTTCTCTTTGCTCTGTAACTCTGCCATGGTGCGTTTTGTTCCTTTCCAGGCAATCCCGGTTCATCCTTCCACACGCCCGGCTCATCGAGCAAGCGTGCTTGTGTGTGTATGTAGCAAGCTGCGCCACGCATCACGAGGAGCTGAAAGCGGCAGCATCGCGATGCCATGACAACGCAGCCTCTGCCTGCACCAGCGTTCCATGGCGGCAACGATATGGCTTGAAGCGGACTTCTGCGCCTGCGAGGAGAAGTGTTCTCCCCTTAGGCATAGGAGGTAACCGAGCGCTGGTTCGCAGCGCCTCGCTGCTGTTCCGTCCGCTGCACATACCCGCTTTCCGCAAGCGTTCGAAGCGGGTCCGCGGGAAGGTTTCTCGCCGCGCGCCACTCCCGCACAAGCGGGCGCACATCCGTCCAGAAAGCAGCGCGAAAACACTCCTCCGCCTCGACGATGCGTCCTTGATCCTGCAGTCGATCCAGCATGGCCCTGTCCACCAGCACTGCCTTCGCATAAAGCTCCTGCGCGGCGAGGATGCTCTGCACCATGGCCTCCATCTTGCCCTTCAGGTTGTGGCTCTGGTCGATCATGTAGGCCACGTCGCGGCTCGCTTTGGGAGGCGCGCTCAACATCTCGTGAAAGATGCGAAACACCTGGTAAGGATCGATCGAGCCGAGCGTCAGGTCATCGTCGGCATACTTGCGATCGTTGAAGTGGAAGCCGCCAAGCGCATTCAGATGCAGAAGCCATGCAACGATCTGTTCAATGTTGGTGCCCTGGTAGTGATGACCCGTGTCGACCAGCACCGCTGCGCGCGGACCTGCGGAGCGGGCAAAGTGATACGCCATGCCCCAGTCTGCAATGTCCATATGATAAGCAGCAGGCTCGAACGGTTTGTACTCGATCAGCAGGCGCTGCTCTGCGTTGGTAGCTTCGTGCGCCGCCTGCAGCGCTTCTTCGATCCACGCAATGCGCTTGCGCATCGACTGCGAACCTGGATAGTTGGAGCCATCGGCCACCCAGATGGAGACATCGCGTGAGCCGAGTGCGCGGCTGATCTCCACCGACTCCACCAGGTGATCGGTCGCCTTGCGTCGGATCTCTGCGCTCGGGTTCGCCAGCGAGCCGAACTTATACTCTTGCGACTGGAAGAGGTTTGGATTGATGGAGCCGGCACGCACCCCGTGGCGAGCTTCCAATTCGCGGATCGACTGCACATCGCTGGCACCGTTTGGCAGATCCCAGAGCACGTGCAATGCGACCGTGGGGCTTGCACCCGTCAAACGGTGCACCTCGCCGGCATCTGCAAACTTGTCCGCGATACTGGTCGCGGCTCCCAGCTGGATGAACTTGCCGAAGCGTGTTCCGGTGTTCGCGAAACCCCAGGAGGGTATCTCGATGCGAAACGTATCCAGCGCCGCCCACACCTGCTCGCGGGTACCAGCGCTTGCTCCATTGTTGGCGGTCATTCTTCTCACCCTTTCCACTTAGCATCGACGAACGAAAACAGCATCTGTAACGATTCATTGCCCAAATCGCTCAGGGCTATCCATCAACAAGCAGCACGTGCAGAAAGCGCGGACCATGCACGCCCTTGATCCTGGTCATCTCAATGTCCGCGGTGGCCGATGGGCCGGAGACGAAGGTGGTAGGCAGTGTTGGCGTTGCGGCCAGCCGGGCGAATGCCTGCGGCACGTTCTCTACCACGTCCTCCGCGCGCACCACGCAAAGGTGAAAGTCGGGGATGAGCGTGCCGGCGCGCCGGCCCTGCCCAGCCACATCCTGCAGAACCAGCGAGCCCGTCTCCGCAATCGCTGCAGTCGCTCCCGTGACCACGCCTTGGAATCGATCCAGCTCGCGCGTCGAGAATGTGTCGTCCATCGTCAAAGCAGCATTTTCAGGCGTCCACTCTGCAGGAAATCCCTGCGGCATGAGCGTGGGTCTGTTGCCACGCATCGCGAGCACCGCGGCGATTGCCGCCGCTACTTCGTGCCCGGCGACGCGCGTTACCTCGGCTCCATAGTCGTGCAGGCGATCCTCAAGGAGGTCGAGCCTCTCTGCTTCAGTCAGGTGACCTTGCTGGTTATAGTCCCGCGGCAGCGCCAGCCATTCAGCGTTGAGCTGTGCCGCGTCCGCCTGCGGGTGATCGTTGAGGGCAGCGCGGATGCGACCAAGCACAACGCTGCGGGCATCCGCGTTCATGCTGACTCCACGCTTGCGGGTGGCTGCTTCGTCGTACCCGTCGGATGATCCGGGACGCCTGGCTTGTTGCGATCCTGCCCGTCCGCCGTGCGATGCGGGCGCTGTTCCCACCACTCACGAAACGTCTGCTTCGGCATCGCCTTGAGATCGCGCACGCTGGTCCATCCACCCAGGTAGCCGGGCAGGGAACGAATCCACGGCTGTCCCGCGCCATCATCGCGTGCCATCGTCTTCATGGCCATGCGCCCCGCGCGCTGTGCCGCGCGAAACCGCCGCTCGCTGCGAAAGACACTCGCCGCAGCGCGCATTGCCAGCGCCTCCGGGTGCAACCGGCCGCTGATGCTGGCAGCCTGCTCTTTCACCACCCGGCTGCGAAGATGAATCAGCACTTCCGGGATGTTGATCTTGACCGGGCAAACCTCGTAGCACGCGCCACACAGCGAGCTTGCGTAAGGCAGGCTCTGCGCATGCTGCATACCAAGCAACTGCGGCGTGAGAATGGCGCCAATGGGACCGGCATAGACGCTGCCGTACGCGTGCCCACCTGTCTCGCGATACACCGGGCACGCATTCTGGCATGCCCCGCATCGGATGCAGTGAAGCGTCTGGCGTGCTGGCTCGTCAGCCAGCACGTCGGTTCTTCCATTGTCGAGCAGCACTACGTGAAAGTTCTGCGGACCATCGCCGGGTCGCACCCCGGTCCAGATCGAGTTGTAAGGATTCATGCGCTCGCCGGTGGCACTGCGCGGCAGCGTCTGCACCAGCACTTCGAGATCGCGAAAGCGTGCCACGACCTTGTCTATGCCGGCGATCGTGATCAATGTTTTGGGCAGCGTCAGGCACATGCGTCCATTGCCTTCGCTCTCGACCACGCACACGCCACCGGTCTCGGCGATCAGGAAATTCGCGCCGCTGATGGCTGTCTCAACCCGCAGAAACTTCTCCCGCAGAAACTGCCGCGCTGCTTCGGCAAGCTCCTGCGGCGTCTCACCCAGTTCCGGCAGCTGCATCTCGCGGCGAAAAATCTCGCGGATCTGCTGGCGGTTCTTGTGCAACGCCGGCACCACGATGTGCGATGGCTGGTCCTGTCCGAGTTGGATGATCAGTTCGGCCAGATCGGTCTCGTACGGGCGAATGCCCGCAGCTTCGAGCGCGCCGTTCAAGTGGATTTCTTCGGTCGTCATCGATTTGATCTTGATGACTTCACCCGGCGCGGGTCGGCCGGCGGTTGGTGTCCCGGCAGACGCACCCACGGCTTCGCTGGCCAGCTTCACCACGATCGCTTGTGCCTCGGCAGCATCGCGGGCCCAGTGCACCGTACCGCCCGCCCGCGTGCAGTTGCGCTCAAACTCGAGCAGGTACGCGTCCATGTTTCGGATCGCGTGCTCGCGCAGGCGCTTCCCAGCTTCACGCAAGGCCTGCCAGTCGCCGCGCTCCGCCACGACCCTGGCGCGCTTGTTCTGGATCACCTCCGTGGCATGACGCACGTTCCCGCGCATCTGTGTATCGCGCACCGCCTCGGCAGCCACGATCGGGAACGGTCTTGCCGTGCGTGGGTCCAGCATTCTGCCACCGCTCATACCGGGTCGCCTTCCTCGGCTGCCAGGATCTCGGCAAGGTGCACGGTGCGGATGCCGGTGCTTTGCCGGTGCAGCGCACCCCCGATATGCATCAGGCAACTGTTGTCGCATGCGCAGCAGATCTCGGCGCCCGTGTTCTGCACATCGCGCACTTTTTCGGCGAGCATCGCGCCCGAGACCGCCGCATTCTTCACGGCGAAGGTGCCTCCGAATCCGCAGCAGCGCTCCACGTTGGGCAGCGTCACAAGCTCGATTCCGCCCACGGCCCGCAGCAGGTCGACCGGCCCGTCGCCAAGCCCAAGCGCCCGCAGGCCGTGGCAGCTTGCGTGGTACGTCACGCGATGCGGGTAGTATGCCCCGACATCAGCCAGGCCCAGCCGTTTAGTCAGGAACTCGGAGAACTCGAACACCCGTGGCAGCAGGTCGTGGACCGCCCTGCTCAGCCCCGCATGCCCACCCCTCTCTTCCAGTTCCGTCGCCATCGACGGGTACTGTTCGCGAATCGTGGTGACGCAGCTTGAAGAAGGAATCACCACCGCTTCGGCGTGTGCGAACTGCTCCACAAACCGCGCCACCAGCGGCAGCGCCTCATCCCGGTAGCCGGTGTTCGCGTGCATCTGACCACAACACGTCTGCCCGGCAGGGAACTCCACAGTGTGTCCAAGCCGCTCCAGCACACGCACCACCGACTTGCCACATTCCGGAAACAATGTGTCGTTGTAACAGGTGATGAACAGTGCAACCTGCAGAATGCCTCCAAGTCGAAGAGCGTGCCGTGGCACAGCGTTTCAATAGGGAATATCTTCCCGGCTTATCTGCGGCGTGGCCCGGCGAAACAGGTTCGTCTCGAGTGCCATGCCTCAGACGTGCAATGGTACACGGATGGTGCTACGACTTTCTTGTCCGCTCCTGCAACACCACACCTGGGCGCATTGCCCGCGGCTCCACCGGCCGCAGCCGCAGACCAATGCAGCCGAAGCAAACACCAACGCCGCCTCTCGAAGCGCCGTCCGCCGGGGCTTTGTTCCCAGACGCTGCATGCTTCCGGTACAGTGATCACCACTGTTAAATGACTTCGCTGATCGCAGAGGGTTTGTGGGACCGAATCCGTTGATAGGTATTCTTTACCACTGGATGGGTGGCTTTGCTTCTGCAACAAACTTCATTCCCTTCAGGGGAATCAAGCGCTGGTCCTGGGAGATCTACTGGCTGGTGCAGGGCGTGGCTGCCTGGGTCGTAGCGCCCCTTGTGATCGCCGCGATTTTCGTTCCCCACCTGTTCGATGTGCTGCGTGCCTCTCCCCCCGCATCTATTCGCTACGCGATGTTGTTCGGCGCCATGTGGGGTGTGGGCGGCCTGACGTTCGGGCTCTCGGTTCGTTATCTGGGCATCGCGCTCGGCTACTCCATCTCCCTCGGTCTCTGCACCGCGTTCGGCACGCTTATTCCGCCCGTGTACTCGGGACAGATCAGCGTGATCGCTCACGAGCGCTCCGGCCAGGTCATCCTTGCAGGCATCGCCATCTGCCTGCTGGCCGTGGTAGTCAACGGGGTAGCCGGCTGGGTCAAGGAGCGCGAGGTCTCGCCGGAGGAGCGGCTCGAGAGCGGGGAGCTGGATTTCTCGCTGGTGCGTGGGCTGAGCGTCGCCGTATTCGCAGGCATCATGAGTGCTTTCTTCGCGTTCGCCCTGCAGGCCGGCGCCCCCATTGCCGCCGTTGCCAGACAGCGCCTTGTGGCCGAGGGCCGCATGGACCTGTGGCAGAACCTGCCGGTGCTCGTGGTTGTGCTCTGGGGTGGCTTTGCAACGAACCTGGTCTGGTCCGTGATCCTGATCCTGCGAAACCGATCGTTCGCCCAGTTTGCCGGCCAGCCCGGCCGCAACCCCATGCGCGCTGCCCAGCTGACGGGTTACACCCTGATGAATGTAGATCCACGCGAGCTTGCCCAGCGCATCGCTCCCAAGGTCCTGCTGCAGAACTATGGCTTTGCGAGCCTTGCCGGGTTGATCTGGTACCTGCAGTTCTTCTTCTACTCGCTTGGCCAGACCAAGATGGGCAGGTACGACTTTTCTTCCTGGACATTGCACATGGCCTCGATCATCATCTTTGCCACGCTCTGGGGAATCTTTTTGAAGGAGTGGGTGGGCACGAGCCTGCGCACCAAGAGCCTCGTGGCCTGCGGACTGGCACTGCTGATCGGCTCAACACTGGTGGTCGGCTTCGGCAACTACCTCAAGGCAGTGCAGGATCAAACGATTGTGCAGGCCGGGTGCAGCGGTTGCAGGGGAGCGAGCCAGCCGTAGCTCTGGCGCTTGATGCGGCTGGGGCCAACTCACACACTTCTCCCATCCTGGACGACAGAAATGAAACGCTTGCCCCTTGTGGTCCTGTTAGCAGCTTCAAGCATGGCAGCCTCCGCTCAAACGCCGGCGTCCGCGCCGCTGCCCGAGGTTGAAGCTGCCACGATCAACCCGACCGCGCCCGATGCCATCAACAGTGGCTTCCACACAGAGGATAATGGGCACCGCGCCTTCATCGAAAACCTGCCGGTCGCACGACTGCTCACCATCGTGTACGACCTGCAAAACGATCAAGTCATCGCCGTTCCTAAGTGGGCGCAGACCGACCGATTCGACATCCATATCGTGATCGCTGGTGGCGCGACTCCCACGTTGGCGCAGTGGAAACAGTTGACTCGCGCTATTCTTGCGGAACGCTTTCACCTCAAGGCGCATGACGAGACGCGCGAGCTGCCTGTCTACTCCCTCACGGTTGACAAGGGAGGTCTTCGTATCAAGCCCAGTATCCCAATGAAAGACGATCTTCCGGATGACACCATGACTGGCTATGGCAATCTCCAGGAGACAAACGTCACCATGGCAAACTTCTCAAAAACGCTGGGCTTCCTGTTGGAGCGCCCGGTGGTCGACGACACCCATCTCGGGGAGCAGCGCTTTGATTTCACGCTCCACTGGAGCAACACGATGCAGACCGCATCGGACAATGCTGCGGCACTCCCCGATCTCCGCACAGCGCTTCACGAGCAGGCAGGTCTTCGGCTCACGGCGACCCGCGGCAACGCGCGTGTGCTGGTCATCGACGCGCTGGACCGGCCCACACCCAACTAGGCCGACGATGAGGTGAAGCGAGGTTTCGTTCGCTGCTGTTTCACTCCCGCTTCGCGGCTTTGCGAACCCTGCTTCCTCGTAGTTGCGCTGCTTGGGCTTGCAGGGACACCACGCAGCACACAAAGCAGTGCGCATCGGCCGGACGGTTACTTCGGAAGCAGACCAGCCGCACGGTAGTTGTCGATCAGTTCGTCATAGAGATGGATGTCCGCACGCGTCCTTGCCATCAGTTGCGCTCCTGTAACCGCGGCATAAATGGCACGCGCCCGTCGTGGGCTTTCTCTTGCGCTCACCACTTTAGCGGCGCGCAGGGCCTTGCTCAACCAGGCGACATTCACCTCCGCGAACATTTGCACTTCCTTGCGAACCGCCTCGGGGAGATCATCGGACTCTGCGCCCATGAAACTGCAGAGACACATGCGGTTGCCGTTTTCAAGCGCCCAGCGAAACGTCTCGGGGTAGCGGCGAAGGGCATCCACGGGATCCGGCGTGTTCTTCAACAGCCCGTCGAGAAAAGCCTCGGCGTCCTGCCAGTAGCGTTGCGCTACCGCCGCAGCCAGCACGGCCTTGCTGGGGAAGTGATAGTAGATGCTGGCCGCTTTGATCCCGACCATCTCCGCAAGGTCGCGAAAGTTCAGCCCCGCATAGCCGTGAGCCTGCGCGACCGTTCTTGCCGCAACCATAATTTCTTCTTTTGCATTCTGGCTCAACGGGGCGTTCGCAACCTCCTGGGGGCGGATGAACTACGTCCAAGATCTTCAACAATTATGAATCTACCATGTGGCAGGTAGCGTCCTACATATGTAGCCTGCCTAATGGCAGGTAGGGACAGCGAAAATCATGAACACTGAATTGATCTACACCGACGCAATCGGTCTCGCGGAGCTGGTCCGCAACCGCGAGGTTTCTCCAGTCGAAGTCATGCAGGCGCACCTCGACCGCATCGAGGCTGTGAACCCGCAGGTCAATGCCATCGTCACACTCGCCGACCACACACTCGCCTCTGCCAGGGCAGCCGAGGCAGCGGTACTGCGAGGCGATGTGCTTGGCCCGCTGCACGGTGTGCCGTTCACGGTCAAGGATTCGATCGACACGGCGAACGTGCTGACGCAGCGTGGTTCGCCTGTCTTCAAAGGACGCATGCCTGACGCGGACGCGACCAGCGTCGCCCGCATGAAGAAGGCGGGAGGAATCCTGCTGGGCAAGACCAACCTTCCCGAGTTTTCCTACTGGATCGAAAGCGACAACCTGCTCACCGGCCGCACCAACAACCCATGGAACCTGGCCCGCACCCCGGGGGGCTCCAGCGGCGGTGAGTCCGCGGCCATCGCCGCGGGTATGTCTCCCCTCGGTCTTGGTACAGACCTTGCTATCTCGGTGCGCGGGCCAGCCGCGCAGACCGGGATCGTGTCTCTCAAGGCGACCCACGGCCGCGTGCCGATGACCGGCATCTGGCCGCGGGTACCACGCCGTTTCTGGCACGTCGGTCCCATGGCGCGCAGCATACGCGACCTTGCGCTCGCCTTCTCGCAACTGGCTGGGCTGGATGGCCTGGATGGCTACGCCTCCAGCGCGATCCCGTTCGATGTCCGTGCAGCGGCCGTACCAGCACGGCCGCTCCGCATCGGTTGGCTGGTCGAGCCGGGATTCGGTCCCATCGACTCCGAGGTTGCCAACACAGTTGCCGCGGCAGCCGAGGCACTCAAGGGCCTGGGCCATGTTGTCGAGCCGGTGCGCATCCCCGCGCTCGAGCGCGACTTCGCCCTCGATGTGTTCAATCGCCTGCATGTCATGGAGATGAAGCCAGCCTTTGAAGAGGCCATCGCCGGCCGGAGCGACGACGAGATCTACAAAATGGCGAGATACATGCTCTCACTCCCTGACACGTCGATCGAGGACTACGTCGAGGCCGAGCAGGCGGCTGAACGCTTGAAGGATGGCTATGCCGAGTACTTCCAGCAGTACGACGCGTTGCTCACCCCGGTGCTGCCGCTGCCGGCCTATCCGCACGGCCAGGCCGAATTCGTGATCAACGGCCAGACGGTGAGCGCCACGCGCATGCAGGCAGCGACCGTGCCCCTGAATGTAACGGGGCTTCCGGGGGTGTCCATGCGCTTCGGCACCAGCAAGGACGGCATGCCGATCAACGTGCAGATCGTTGGGAGTTGGTACGCTGAGTCCACCATTCTCCACGTCGCTTCGCTTCTGGAGCAGGCAAGTCCTGTGAGTGGCCTTCACCCGGTTCTGTAACTCGTCAATTTTCGGCCACGCGGGACGCAGCGCTCCCGCGTGGCCGGCTTGCCCGCACGTTCACAGCGCGGTGCGGCGTTCGCATCGCCCTCCGCGCAGAGAGACTGAACAACACCTCCATCGAACCCGAGAACCCGGTAATTGCCCGAAACTCCTGCCGCAAACTGCATCGCTTACACTCGAACCACATGCTCAACCAGGGCTATGCCTATACCTCAACCATCAGCAGCAAGAACCATGGGCAGGTCCTGCTCTCCCACTTGGCGAGCCTTTATTCCCACTCTACCGAGCAGGCCTGGCAACGCAACCTCGAGAATCGCGAAGTTACCCTCGACGGCGTCATCGCCACGGGACGCGAGTCGGTCACACTTGGCCAGTCTCTTGTCTGGAACCGCCCACCCTGGATTGAACCGGACGCTCCTCGGCAGTTCGAAGTGCTGTTCGAGGATGCCCACCTGCTGGCCGTCAGCAAACCCAGCGGGCTGCCCACGCTTCCCGGCGGCGGCTTCATGGAGAACACCCTCCTGCGGCTGGTACAAACGCAGTTCCCAGGCGCAAACCCGCTCCATCGCCTGGGCCGAGCTACCACCGGCATCGTGCTTTTCGCACGGACCTCGCAGGCGGCCGCCTACCTGACCGCGAACTGGAACACCCCCAGCATTGAAAAAACCTACCGCGCGCTGGCGCAGGGCACGGCACAGCAGGACGCCTACGAGATCCTCACGCCCATCGGCCTTGTGCCGCACCCTCGTATCGGCTCCGTATGGGCGGCAAGCCCGGGTGGCAAGCCCTCCAGGTCCTTAGCCAAAGTGATCGCGCGCGACACAAGCACCACGACCTTCAAGGTAAGCCTCGGTTCGGGACGGCCGCATCAAATCAGGATCCATCTGGCATCCATCGGCCATCCGCTGGTAGGCGATCCGTTGTACGACCCTACCGGCCAGCCGCTTGCCCATCTTCCCGGCCTCCCGGGCGACGGAGGCTATTACCTGCACGCCCAGTTCTTGAAATTTCCCCATCCCATCACGGGCGAAACCATCCAGCTCGAAGCACCCTTGCCGCCTGGCCTGGCCTCAGGAAAGCGGTAACTCCACATCCGCGAATAGCGCGGCAAAAGCACCCACACGATACGGCAGCGACACTGTGTACTTAGAATCACAGCAAGGGTCGAGTGCAACCGCGCACGTATGCAACCGCAACCGTTACCAAACACACCCCGCCCAGGCCGCGACCCGATCAGCCCCGGCATCGCCGCCAGCGATCTAAACCGACCCCGCCCAACAAGAATTCCTCCTATAATCGCGGGCATGCGCTCACACCTGGTCTTGGCTTTGTGTAGTGTGTGCCTGCCCTCACTCGCGCAGGCGGCCGAGTCTGTCACTGTCGCCCAGCTCGATCAGCGGCTTGTGGCCGACCACCGACTTTCTGATGACAAGCTTTCCGCGCAGCTCGCCAACCTCACCCTCTCCGAGCGTGTCGCCCCCGGGCACCTCGCCTCCTGGCAGACGTCCTCGCCCGGTCCGCGCACCCGGCAACTGCTCATGCTTCTTGCCGACGCATCCGCGTTTCAACCACTGCCTGCGTCCGAGCGCGCGGCCGCGCCGTTCGGCTTTACCGACAGCGCAAAGCTGCTGGCCGCCGCCTTCAGTTACGCCAGCCAGGCCAGCCACAACCTTCCCAACCTTCTCGCGGTGCGCCGGACCCTGCACTACCAGACACCCTTCGACGCCCTTGCCAAGCAGGCCCGCGCCGCAGCCCTCAATGCCTCGGCCAGTGGCTTCCTCGGACTCGACGTGCTCCCGCAGAACTTCACGGGCCAGTCCCACGCCGCCGTCGCCTACCAGGATGGCGAAGAGGTGCCCACGGATGAGCCCAGCCCACCCGGCTCCTCCGGCTACACCACCAGCGGCGAATTCGGCCCGCTGCTCACCACGGTTGTCGGCGATGCCACGCAGGGCTCCATCCTGCTGGACTCCTGGCAGAGATCAGGCGATGCCGACGTCGCCGTCTTTCGCTACCAGGTGCCTCGTGGCAAAGCCCACTACCTGGTCGCGGTGCAGGATGGCGACTTCAGGCGCCAGAGCTATCCCGGGTATCACGGTGAGATCGCCGTGGACGCCCGCACCGGCAGCATCCTGCGCATCTCGCTCGTTACTGAGCCGCTCAAGTTCACGGAGCCGTCGGTCGGCATTGCCGTGGAATACGGGTCTGTGATTCTGGGCAGCCGCGCCTACATCGTTCCGCTGCATACCGTGGCCTTGACCCGGTACCCCGTGGATATAGGGCTCGGCGCTGTGATTCCAGTGCAGAGCTATTTGAATGATGTGGTTTTCACGCGGTATCACCTGTTCCGTGCGGAGGCCCGCATCGTGGATCCGGAAGAAGCCAGGTAGCTTCAACGGTGGTCTGGCCAGGTGAGACCCGGGTGGCGAAGGCAGGGCGCCTCACCACCCGGCTGTGTTCTAGAACACGTACTTGAGTGCGAACTGGATTACGCGCGCATCCGGGCTTTCCCCGGCGGTTGCCGAGTACTGCCCGCCGGTGGAGCCAAACCGCTCGCTCACGATCTGCCCAAAGCCGCCACCCGTGGTGTTTCCGGGCTGGCCGTACGCAGGCGTGTTCCACAGGTTGAAGACATCCGTGCGGAACTGCACGTTGGTTTCGCGGAAGATCCCGAAGCTCTTGAAGATCGAGAGATCGGTGCGATTGTAGCCGGGGCCCGCAACCGTGAGGCGGCCAGGAGGTCCGTAGGACGCAAGGTCGCCGGTGGAGGTAGCCTGCGCCGGGTTGGCGAAGGCGCAGGGGTTAAACCAGGTGGCCAGCGTGTGGGTAGCGGTTGCGCAGACCGCGTTGGACGAGGTGGGCGTGCCCCCCGTGTGGAAGGGATTAAACAGCAGGTAAGGCTCGGCTGTTCCCGTGCCGCCGGCGTTGTTGTTGGCGTAGATGTTGACCGGCTGCCCGGTCTGGACGCGGAATACCAGCGCCGTGGACCAGCCGCCGGCAACCTCGTTCAGCAGGCCACTCTTGTTCAGGTACTTCTTGCCGTGGCCGAAGGGCAGCTCATACTGGCCGTTCAGCACGAGGCGCTGGCGCGTATCGATCAGGGAGTTGCCATAGTCAAAGCCCAGGCCTAGAGCGCGCCAGTTGCGATAGCCACCGCCCCCGGTGCCGCCCAGCAGGATCGGGGCGTCATCGAGCGAATGCGACCAGGTATAGGCAGTCAGGAACGAAAGCCCGTTACGCAACTGGCGCTCTACCGTGACCTGCGCCGAGTTGTAGTTGGACGTGCCCTTGTCGATGACCACGCTGCCGCCGCCAAAAGCCGTGGGGAAGGGGCGGTACTGTTGCTCGTTCTGCCCGGCCGGTACGGCGCCCGCAGGCATGTTGACGTCGGGATTGACCTGCAGGTGGCGCGACAGGGCTCCGACATAAGCCGCCGTTACGGTGGTGGTGTCCGACAGGGAACGCTGTACGGTGAGGTTGAATTGCTCGCTGTACGGGGTTTGGGTGTCGGTCTGGTAGCCGTGGGGTGAGGGCAGCGTGACAAAGTTGGCTAGGCCTACGTTGAGCGCTTGGGCGAAGCCTGTCTGCAGCGACAGCCCGTTGGTGGCGCAGTTGCCGGGCACGCACGTGGTGCCGGAGGTGAAGTTGCTGTCGAACTGGAAGGGGAAGTTCTGCGACAGGCTCGGTGAGTACCCGACGCTCTCAAGACCGCCGAAGAAGATGCCGAAGCCGGAACGCAGCACCGTCTTTGGATTCACCTGGTACGTGATGCCGATGCGTGGTGAGAAGTTGAGGTGTGCCGGGGTAACCAGGTACTCGTTGTTGGTGTACTGCACGCTCACATTGTTGGTCGCGATGCCATTCAGGAACGCGGGCGTCAGTGGGAAGTTGGCTTGCGACTTGGTCGGAATCAGGTAAACGCCCGTGCCGTTTGCATAGTTCGGCACAAAGTTCGCTTGGGCTCCGTTGAGATCCTTGATCGGCTCAACGTACTCATAGCGCAAACCAAGATTCAAGGTCAGGTTCGGCGTGGCCTTCCAGTTGTCCTGGAAGTAGTAGCCCTCGTAGAACCGCTGGTTGTGCGCGGTGAAGATGTTGGCAACCGAAGCGGTATCCATGTAGTTCTGCAGGAAGTCCGCTGCCCCGTATCCCGTGTTGCTCGTGTTGAGCGGGTCCTGGGTGAATTTCGCGGTGAAGTTGAACGTTCCCTTGGGATCCACCGGCTGCTGCGTCTGCACGCGGATGCGCTCGATGTTCACGCCGAAGCGGATGGAATGATTGCCGATCTGCTTGGATACATTGTCCAGGATCTGGATCACATTCTCGTATTCGTGCGTCGGTTCGTACTGCGAGGAACCGATTGTGGAGACGCCACTCGTGCCGAAGTTGATGTTGGGCAGTCCGCCATTGCCCTCTTCAAACGGGATTCCACCCAGCCCAAACTGAGCCGAGAGGTTGGTACCCGCGTTTGGAGGGATATACGCCGCGGCGATCCAGTTATAACCCACGCGGAACTCGTTCACGAGCGAGGGACTGAAAACGTGGGTCTCCGAGAAGGTGAAGTTGCGTCCTTCTACAACCGTGTTGCCCGAGCCGCCAAAGCCGCCGCCATCGAGGATGCCGAAGGGCGGCGTGAGCGTGACCGGCTCGTTGCTGTAACTGTAACGGGCGAAGAGCTGATCCTTCGCGCTGCGGTTGTAGTCCAGGCGACCATCGTACTGCGTGGTGTTATCGCTGGCATTGCCCTGGAAGGTGTAGTTGTTGATGGTGTTGGCTGCCGTCCCGCGGTTGGGCGCGGGTTCCTGGTTCAGCAGTGCCTGCGCGACGGGGTTGATCGCCGCGGGATTGATGACGTTCTGCCGGCCGTTGTACGCCAGGTAGTTGTTGGCAAGGATGGGGCTCGAGGCGGACTGGGTGGCGCGGGTCGGGCCGCCGGGCTGGTACAGCGTGATGGCCTGGCCGCGCCCGTTGTTGGCCGCATCGAGCAGGTCCGAGAAGTCGCCGGTGCGCTCGGCAAGTGTCGGTACCGTGTACACCTGGGTCTGCCCGAAGATGATGCGGTTCGCTTCCGCGTCGCCGAAGAAGAACAGCTTGTCCTTCAGGATGGGGCCGCCGAGTGTGGCGCCGAACTGGTTCTGCCGGTACTTGGGCTTGGCTGCCTGGAAGAAGTCGCGGTCGTTCAGCACGTCGTTGCGGAAGTACTCCCACAGATCGCCGTGGATCTGGTTGGTGCCGCTCTTGGTGGCCACGTTGAGCACCGCGCCGGCCGAGTGGCCCAACTCCGCCGTGTAGTCCCCGGTCTGCACCTTGAACTCCTGCAGGGCGTCCGGTGGCGGCTTGATCACGAAGCTTGCGCCGTTGAGGAAGTCCACCAGGCTGGCGTTGTTGTCCACGCCGTCCAGGATGAAGTTGTTCTGCTCGGAACGCTGTCCGTTCGCTGAAAAGTCGCCCTTTTGTGCGCCACGCGAACCCTGCTCGGAAGGCGTGACGCCTGCCGAAAGCTGCGCGATAAAGGTGAAGTTGCGGCCATTGAGCGGCGTGTTGTTGATGGTTTGCGCCGAGACTACCTGGCCCGTCGAGGCCTCTTCTGTCTGCAGCGCCGGGGGCGCCGAGGTGACCACAACATTCTGCTGGCTGCCGGCCACGCCGACCGTCAGGTCTGCCGTGGTAGTGGATGCCACGTTGACGACAACGTTCTCCTGCGTGGTGGGACCGAAGCCCTGCGCCTCGACCTTGACGTTGTAGCCGCCCAGTTTAAGCGGGCTCACCGTGTAGTTGCCGCTGCTGTCGGTGGCAAGCGTGATGGTGAATCCGGTGGCGGGATTGATGACCGTAATCTTGGCGCCCGGGACGCCCGCGCCGCTTGGATCACGTACGGTGCCGCTGATGCTGCCTTGATCGACCTGTGCCCACGCTGTTGAGGGAACACACGAAACTGTAGCTGCTCCCAGCACAAACAGGCTGGCAGTTGCGAGCCCAGCACCAGGAATACTGAAAGTGACGCGCTTTCTGCTGAAGAACATGATGTCGGACCTCTCTCAAGAAGGGTGGTGATGTTTCCCTGCGCACTGGGATTGAACAGGGTTGTGGCCGTATGTACCCCTCGCTTTGTTTGCGAGTGAGCCATCAGCTCGTTTGTATGGACTGCAGCAGAGATCTTTGATCAGGGGCTGCTGACAGTTCTCGACGGACTCGGCGTCCATCGGGATGCGGGAGCATAATCCTATGCAGGTGAATGAAGTGTCAACCTTCATCTGTGGGGGTGAGTACGTGATGCAAATCGATGCAACGAGCGGCTCTGCGCGCGGCAGGGCATAAGAGCTGGCAGCAGCAGGAATACTTCGCATTGCGAAGTATTCCTGCTGCTTACTTCACCTGTTTTTCGCGCTGGAGTGAGCACGGAAAACAAGCACCATAAGAAGCCGGCCGCCAAGTGGGCCAACTATGCCAGCAGGCTGGCCGAATCTTACCTTGAACTGCGAAGTTGCCAGACACCATGGCACGCGCGAAGTCCTGAACCTGGGCGTACAGCGCGGAGTTTATGCTGACGCCGAAAGATCCATCCAGAAGAGCGTCGTGGCCGAAGAACATTCGGAATGGGGCCAGGTGCCGTGGTCTATTACGCCAGGTAGGCTCGGCCGTTGATTGTTCGCGTGCAACGGTGCCAAGGACTGGGGTCTATTGTACGGGTACCCCACGGGCACCGCAGCCCACAGAAAACGTTACAGCAAAGGTTGCAAATGAAAAGAGGTGACTCGCTTTACACCACCGGGCACGCCCAGCGCTGCGCTCGGTTCCGGAAGCCGGTCGTGCCAGGAGGGAAGCACTCCTCCTGCAACTGCGTGGTCAGCGGATCGAGTGAGCCAACGCCCCCCCTGCGCGGGCGCGCCCGCGCAAACTAGCGCCCCGCCTCCGCCGCTCCACACGCAAAGCTGCCCGCACTGTCAGGATCGCCCGAACCCTGGTATCGCGCTTCCTGCGGGAACGGGCAAACCGGTCGCGTCATAACCGGCTTCTTCTCCGGTCCGTACTTGGTCGCGATCACCGCTCCGGGTCTGGTGCCGCTTTCGACCCAGCCCTCGAGCGCCGCAAACAGCCCCCACGGCTCACTCCCGGTTGTCTGGATTCCCAACTGCCCCAGTGCGCTCGGACCCGGTCCGCCCACGCAGTGCGTCATGCCCGGCGCCATGTACAGCCGCACCGCCGCATCGACCCCGGCCGTCGCCTGCTGTACCTGCCCGTAGTAGTGGATGGTGTTGAGCGGCGAAATCGCCGGGTCGTTCCAGCCGTGGTAAAGGATCAGCTTGCCCCCGCGCTTCACAAACGCTGCCAGGTCAGGATTGGTCGCGTCCAGCGCCTCGGCTGTCTCGGTCTCGGCCTTTGCGGCCGCGGTGTCCAGGTCTGCCGTCAGCGCGTTCCAGCTCGGGTCGCTCTCGACCATGTAACGGAAATAGCCCTGCACATAATTGCTCACGCCCGGGCCTGAACCCGTGATCCAGTCCTTCCACGCACCCGCTTCATCCCCCGGCATCTGCCCGGGGAACAACAGCCTGCCCTTGCTGTCCGAGCCGCCCGCATACAGTTTCTTGAGCGATCGCACCTGCGGAGCCGTCAGGCACTCCAGCGAGTCCTCTCCGGTGCACAACAGCGTCTCCGGCTTGAACGCGCACGTGCGCGGGTCGTTCAGGATTCCATCCTTCAACCCGTCCTGCGCGTCGCAGTGCGCCAGCACCGCCCGCGTGATCGCCGGCAGCTTCAACGACGAGATATACCCGGCCGGGTCCGAGTTCACCGTCCGGCTCACGTCCAGCCCCGCCGACAGCATGTGCGACCAGTCGTTCGCCGGAGCGCCGGCCAGGATCCCGTCATAATCTGCGGGATACCGCTGCGCCTCCATCAGCGCCTCGCGTCCGCCATCCGAGCAGCCGTCAAAGTACGCCTTCTGCTCGCTCTGCCCGTAGAACCGGTTCACCATCGCCTTCGCCGTCTCGGTTGTCAGGTGCAGCCCGCGGTACCCGAAGTCCTTGACCTTCTCCGGGTGCCGGTACGCCCAGCTCGCGTCTTCCGCTTCGGCCTGATGCCCCGTGTCGGTGCCGGCCGTGGCGAATCCGCGCTTCAGCACGCCCGCCATCTGCCCGTAATAAATCGAGCCCGCGAATCCGCCGTTGCCCGTGCCCAGCAGGCGATGGTTCCAATCGTTGGCCGGCATCCACACTTCAAAGCGGATCGCTGAATCCTCGCTCGGCCGCAGCATCCCACGCACCCGGCAAAATGCCGGCAGCCCCGTCAGATCCTCGCCATCCGGCGTCTTCAGCGTCCCGGCAGTGACCATTTCCGCGGATTGGATCGTCGTCCCGGGCAACGCGGCCTTCGCCAGCGAAGCACAGTCTGCCCCCAATGCAGCGTGCGCGGCAGAGAGGAAAATCATTCCAACAGGGAACAGCAGGAGGGAGCTCGCGAGCTTCGGCATAGGTGACGGGAGTCTACCACCCCCACATCAAGCCCAAAGCTCCTGTGCCTTTACAGAAGACCAGCCACGAAGTGGCAGCCAGACGCGGAGGCGGTTTCGCTCGGCGCTTAAAAGAACCGGGAAACAACCTGGTTCGTCACAAACGCGGCCACGTATGCCAGCACACTCATGTATACGAACTGCACAATCGGCCATCGCCAGCTGTTGGTTTCTCGCTTCACTACCGCCAGTGTCGACGTGCACTGCATGGCGAATGCGAAGAAGACTACCAGCGCCATTGCACCGCCCAGCGTGAGGTCGTGGTGCAGCGCCTGCTGCAGTCCCAGCGCCTGCGTCTGCGGATCCATGCCGTACAGCGTGCCCAGCGTGCCCACGATCACTTCCCGCGCAATCACCGACGACAGGAGCCCGATGCCAATCTTCCAGTTGAAACCAAGGGGATGAATCAACGGCTCGATCCACCGGCCCACCTTGCCCACGAACGAGTTCGCCAGCTCCGGGAAGTGTCCACCATGCAGCGGCACATGGCTCAGCATCCAGAGCCCGATCGTCACCGCCAGGATGATCGTGCCGGCCTGCTTCAAAAACACGCCGCCGCGATCCACCAGGCGCATCCCCAGCCCGCGCAGCGTGGGCAGCCGGTACTGGGGCAACTCCAGGATGAACGGTGCCGGCGAAGCCTTCAGCACTGATGACTTCAGCAGTCGTGCCGTAAACAGCGCCGCCAGGAAGCCCAGCACGTACAGCCCCAGCATCACCGCAGCCTGCAGGCCAAGCAACGAGCCCAGGAGCCGCCGGTTCGGCACAAACGCCGCGATCACCAGCAGGTAGATCGGTAATCGCGCCGAGCAGGTCATGAACGGCGCCACCAGGATCGTCGCGAAGCGGTCCCGCTTGTTCTCGATCGTGCGTGTCGCCATGATCGCCGGTACCGCGCAGGCGTACGCGGACAGCAGAGGGATAAACGCCTTGCCATTCAGCCCGATCAGCCGCATGACCCGGTCCGCGATCAGCGCCGCCCGTGCCAGGTAGCCCGTATCCTCCAGCACGCCGATGAACAGGAACAGCAGCAGGATTTGTGGCAGAAAAATCAACACCGACGCCACACCTTTCCAGATGCCGTCGATGAGCAGGGAATCGAGCCAGGCCGGGTGGATGTGCCGACCCAGCCCGTCCCCCGCATTGTTCAGGAGGTTCTGTGACCAGTCGCTGAACGGCAGCCCCACCGAAAAGACCACCTGGAATACGCCCAGCACAACCAGCAGAAAAATAATTGGACCGGTGACGCGGCCCAGCAACACGCCATCCAGCTTGCGTGTCCACTCCGGCGACAGCGGTGCCTTGTACCGTGTGCGGGTGCTTACGCCGGTTGCCCACTGCCGGTACGAGCGCGCATTGCCCACCACTGGTAGCTCCAGCCGCTGGGTCGCCGCCACGCCCGCCAACGGATCGACCTGTGCGTCACGCTGGTTCAGAAATCTTGGAATTGCTTCCAACCCAACGCCACGCGCACCCGAGATCTTGGCCACCGGAACGCCCAGCTCCTGCGCCAGCGCAAGCGTGTCCACCGCGCCGCCGCGTACCTCCATCAGGTCGCTCATGTTCAGCAGCACCAGGGTCGGCAGCTTCAACGCCAGGATCGGCGCGGCCAGCATCAGTTGTCTCTGCAGGTGCAGCGAATCGAGCACCAGCAGGATCGCGTCCACGGGAGGCGAGCCCGCCATGGTGCCCTGCAGCACATCCACCGCCACGCGTGCGTCTTCGGAGTAGCTGTCCAGCGAGTAGATTCCGGGAAGGTCAATCAGTGTCAAGTCGGGCCGGCGAATGCCCGAAAGCTTGCCGTAGTGCTGCTCCACCGTCACGCCCGGGTAGTTCGCGACCTTTTGCCGCATGCCCGTCAGCCGGTTAAACAATGTCGATTTGCCGGAGTTTGGCGGCCCCACCAGCGCTACCGTGCGGATCTGTCCAACAACCCGGGGTCCTGTGGGGAGATCGACCAGTGCGGTCGCGTGACAGCTCATGCGAGTTGCCTTGCCTTGCGTTCAGCGCGGCTGTTCGCCTCGGCAGGTAGCGCACTCTTCTGCTCTCCGGTGTGCTCTTCGAGCGACTTCACCAGGATGCCGCGCGCCGTTTCCCGCCGCAGCGCAATCTCCATGCCGTCAATCGCGTACACCGTTGGGTCGCCCGCCGGCGCGCGCCGCACCGCAACCACTCGTGCTTCGGGTGAAAACCCCATGTGCATCAGGTGGTGCTCCACGGGCTCCGGGAGCTCCAGCTCCTGGATCACAGCAGCCGTTCCAACCGGTAGTAGGTTGAGCGCAAACACGTGGCAGACTCCTTGCTGCATCATAGCGCAATGTGCGACGTGATCGGTCGTATTCCGCCCGCACTGCAATCCCGTCACAACCCCACCGCATCGCATAGAGCATGGAATCCATCAGGGACCTCGCCGCCTTCAGCCACTCGCTCCAGCAGCCAGCCCCACCCGCCGGCCTTGCACCCCTGGTCGAGGCGCTCTGGTGGGAAGCGCACGGCGATTGGCACAGGGCACACGAGATTGCCCAGGAGATCGAGACCGGGCCACAAGCCCGCAATGCCGCCTGGGTCCACGCCTTTCTGCATCGCAGCGAAGGCGACGCAGCCAACGCCGCCTACTGGTACCGTCGCGCCGGCCAGCCAGTGGCCTCGGTTCCGCTCGAGCAGGAGCGCTGCAGCATCGTAGCCGCGCTGCTGCTCCAGGACTGACCCGCGGAGCGCAAAAAAGCGGCCACGCTCCCGGCAGGGAACATGGCCGCTTCTTTTTACTGCAGCTACACTACTTTGCCGAGAACGCGGAAACCGCGGTGGCTTCGTCATCCTTCACGTCAAACACGGTGTACAGCTTGGTGATCTGCAGGAGGTCGTGGACTTTTTTGGTCAGGTTCAACAGCTTCAGCTCGCCGCCCGCGTTCTTCACCGTCGTGTACGCACTGACCAGTTCGCCCAGACCAGAGCTGTCGATGTAGTTCACATCGCCAAGGTTCAGCAGAATGTGCTTCTGTCCCTTGCTGACCAGCTCCTTGATCGCGTCGCGCAGCTGAACCGATCCTTCGCCGAGAACAATCCGGCCACTCAGATCGAGAATGGTAATGCCGTCCACCTGGCGTGTCTGCAGCGTCATGCTCATCGTTTCGTCTCCTGGTTTCCTGTGTTGGTGCCTGTGTTCGCTTCTGGGGTGAAACGCTTGATCAACGTCATTTCCGTTCCCGGTTCGAGGCGCCGAAAGTGCACCTCATCCATGAACGACCGAATCAGAAAGATACCTCTGCCCGAACCTCGCATCAGGTTTTCAGGCGCCAGGGGGTCGGGCAGTGTATCGGGGTCCAGACCCTCGCCCTCATCCGCAATACAGAAGATAAGCGAAGTGCCTGTGTTCTCAAAACTGGCTGTGATGTGTTTCGCGCTGTTGCCCTTGTTTCCGTGAAACACCGCGTTGGCCGCTGCCTCGCGAACCGCCATCGTGATCCCGAAGCGCGCGTCTTCGTCGATGCCGGCCTCGGCGGCCAGGTGCTCCGCAGTCTGCTCCACCTGGTCCACGCTGGCCAGCGAAGATGCCAGAGTGAGCGTGATCCTGTGCTCGCCGCGCTCGCTGTGTTCCCTGGATCCGAACAAAAGCACTCTCCTGCCAGCGCTGCGCCCGTCCGCGCTCGTCCAGCCGAGTCTACGTCAAACCACCCGTGGCGTCACAGGAGTTTTCCCGCCGCCAGGTCACGAATGAGTGATCGGTCCGCCGCCAGGAAGTCATAGGCCGGCAGGTTCCGCAGCTCGCACCACCGCATCGCCTGGAAGATGTTGTTGCGCAGCTCACCCTGGAACCGGTGCACCACGAAGAACTGCAGGTCCACCGCTCCGCCTGACCGGTACGTATGCCGCAGTCGGATCACGCGGCTTCCAATCTCCGCGTGGATGTCCAGCTCCTCGTGCAGCTCGCGGACCAGCGCCTGCTCCGCCGTCTCGCCCGGCTCCATTTTTCCGCCCGGGAACTCCCATTTGTGCGCCATTGGCTGGTCTGCCCGGCGCTGGCAGATCAGCACCGTGTCGCCGCGCAGGATCAGCGCCGCCACCACGAACCGCACACTCTTGCCCCCGCCGCTGGGTTCGGTCTTCGACTCCGCGTGCAGCTCGATCCCGGACGCAGCAAACGGCCGGCCCGCCGCAAAGGCTTCCTGGCCGGCCGAGGGAGGCTGCCGCTCATCCTCTACATTGCCGTTTGCGCCCGTACTTCCTGCCCGTCCCACATCCATAATTCGGTTGGATTCATAATCCGCTGAGAAGGTCAGCTTTGTTCACACACCCTTTTTAACGGAACGTTCCCGCGCCTGTCCGGGGCCGCCGTTTGTTGCTCTTGCCTACGCGTGCGATGTCAGACCCGGCGATACCCAAGCGCCCGACCCGTATCGATGATCCGCTGAGTCCAGCCCGTAATTCGCACAGGCTCGTCCCGCCTGCCCGCCCGCAACCGCAACAACAAACAGCGCCAACCACCAGCATGGTCGATGCTCCCTTACCGGCGCGCCGCCGCCAGCGCCCGGTCCGGGCGAAACACCGGCCACCCGCGTTGTTCAGCTTCCGCGAGCAGCGCCTCGGAAGGATTCACCGGGTAGGCCCGGCGCGCCATTTCAAGCATCGCCAGGTCATGCACCGAGTTGCCAAACACCGCATCCGGCTCCGCGATCCCGGCCGCGCGCAGCGCCACGGCCTTGGCCTCGTCCGTGGGCACAGCCAGCAGCGTGCCCGTCGCCACGCCATCCACTGCCTTGACCCTGGCCGCGAGCACCCGCTCCGCCCCGATGCTGAACCGCTCTCCCACCCCGGCCTCTACCACCCAGTCCGCCGTGGACGACACTGCCCAGATCTCGCACCCATCCTGCTGCAGCGCGCTGACCAGCTGCTGCATCGCCGGAAAGATCGTCGGCTCCACCACCGACGCAAAGAACTGTGCCGCGGCCTGTTGCAGTTCGGCTTCCCGCAACCCTGCGTACACCTGCACCATCTCGCCGCAGATCGTGGCCTCGTCCACCGTGCCCGCACGGTACTCGCGGTAGCGCGCCGAGAGCCACTCCGAAGCATGCCGCGACACCAGTCCCTGCTCCAGCGACCACCGCATAAACTCGAAGCCCGAGTCCTTCTCCCACAGCGTTCCGTCGCAGTCAAACACCGCGACGCGCGGCTTTGCGGCAAGCACCGCCGCGGTCCACTCTTCGGTACTCCATGTGCTGCCTGCTGCTGCCATAGCCCTACCTCACGATCGTGTGCAGTTGCACATCGATGTTGCCGCGTACCGCGTTGGAGTACGGGCAGATCGCATCCGCCTGCATCACCATCTGCTCGGC
Organism: Acidipila sp. EB88; assembly: GCF_003858395.1. Taxonomy (GTDB): domain Bacteria; phylum Acidobacteriota; class Terriglobia; order Terriglobales; family Acidobacteriaceae; genus EB88. The sequence goes on from NZ_QWEV01000005.1 coordinate 3,248,794, forward strand.
GTCGTTCTGCGACAGGCCGCCAACCTCCACCGTCAGCACCACCGATAAACCGTAAACGCCGTTCTCGCGCGCGTGGATGCTGACCATCGCCTCCACAGCCGTCCCCTGCAGGTATGCGCCTGCCTCCTGCGCCACGTGCAGCAGTGAACTCTCAAAGCATGCCGCGTACCCGGCCCCGAACAACTGCTCCGGGTTAGTCGCGTCTTCGCGGCCGCCCAGGGCCCTCGGCGCAGCCAGCCGCAACGACAGCAGTGCATCGGTCGAACTCACCGAACCCTCGCGCCCGCCCTCGGCGCGCACCCTCGTGGTGTACAAAACCGCCATCTGCGTCTCCACTTTCCTTGAACCCGTATGCCCGCCACCAAGTTGCTGCCGCCTGCGCTGCTCGCATCGCGCTCTGCGTTCCAACCAGCCGGTGCCCGGGCAATCTTTCTCCAGTGTAGCCAAGGCCCGTTGCGGCAAACCGCGCCCCGGGTCGCTCCGGGGTGCCTTTTGTGTCACCGTATCCACGCCAAGATCGCGGTGCCCATCCTCGCCGACCGCGCCGATACTACCGGTATGGAGATCCCGGCCTCGGCCCCTGTAGCATCCACCGCGCCGCCCGACCCGCTCCTGCGCGGCTATGCTGCCTATCTCCGGGTCGAGCGTGGGCTGCAGCCGCTCTCTGTCGACGCCTATCAAGGCGACCTCGTGCAGTTTCACACCATGCTCCGGTCAGACCGCGAAGACGCCATGAGCAGCCTCGCCGCGGCCACCCGCCACGATATTGCCCGCTTTCTCGAGGAGCTGGGTGCACGCGGCATTTCGGGCCGCGCCGCCGCGCGCAAGCTTTCCTCGCTGCGCGGTTTCTATCGCTGGCTGCTGCGCTCCGGCCGCATCACCACCGACCCCACCCTGCACATCTCCTCGCCGGCCGCCTGGCTGGTTCTGCCCAAGGCCATCGCCGAGCCGACTCTCGCAGCTGCCATGGATGCCGCCTCCGCGCGCATCGACTCCGCCCACCATCTGGCTGAAGCCATGGACATGGATCAGGACGTAGCTCGGCAGGCAGTTCAGCCCACCCGCCGTAACCCTGGCCGTAGCGGCGCTGGCGGAAAGCAGGCGGGCCGAAACAGTGCAGGCCGGGACGAGGCGCCGCTTCGAGCGCCAGACAGCGCGTCAGGCAGCGCACGGAGCAGCGTACCGGGCGAGGCACCGGCTCATGTGTCGCCCCGTGCCGCGCGCGCGGCACTCTCGGCTGCCACCGCCCTCGCGGCGGACGCCCACCTGGCCGAGGCGCTCGCGCTGCGCGACGCGGCCATGCTCGAGGTCCTCTACGCGGGCGGCCTGCGTGCTTCCGAGATTGCCACGCTCTCCGTGGCCAGCCTCGATCTTGAGGGCAGCCGCCTGCGCGTACTCGGAAAGGGCGATCGTGAACGCGTGGTACCAATTGGCGTCCCGGCCACCCAGATGCTGGAGCGCTACCTCCAGGCCGGCCGGCGCGTGCTCGCGCAGCCGGGGGGCGAGCAGGCGCACTCCGGCAAAAAGGCAGTGTCATCCCGGGCGCAAAGCAGGGCCCGGCCCCGCGCAGAGGCGCCCGCCCGTCCCGGACTCGTTTCGCCGGCCGCCCCGAACGTCCTCAACAGGCCCCGGCTTGGCTCCGCTTTGCAGAAACAAGTCACCGGCGACCCATCGAACGCGCTGTTCCTCACGGCTCGCGGTCTGCCGGTCACCCGCCAGCTGGTGTGGCAGATTGTGAAGGACCGCGTCGGCCCCGCAGCCAGCCCCCACATGCTGCGCCACAGCTGCGCTACCCACATGGTCGACCACGGCGCCGATCTCCGCTCCGTGCAAACCGTGCTCGGCCACGCTGACATCACCACCACGCAGATCTACACGCACGTGGCCCTGGGTCGCCTTCAGGCCGTGCATCACGCCCACCACCCCCGCGAACAGCGCCATGCCGCCCGACAACCGCTTGCGACACCGCTCGTTGGGGGCTCCGCCACCAGCGACACCAGTCGCGGGGAGGTAGTCGCTCTTACCGGGCTCCTCGCAACCGGGCCCGGAGAGCCATGACCTCAGCCGCCCCCGCCCAGCCGCCCGCGAGGACCGCCGAAGAAGCAGCCTCGCCGCCAGCGTTTCCCGAAGCCTGGCAGGCCGCCTTTGCAGGGTTCCTGCACCAGCTCCAGCATCAGCGCGCTGCTTCCACCCACACCCTGCGCGCTTACCGCCGCGAGCTTCATGATTTCATCCGGTACAGCACGCTCTCGGCTGGGCTCGCCACACCCTCCCTGATCACCCACGCACACGTGCAGGACTTCCTGCTGGTGCTCTACGACCGCGGCCTCGCGAAACCCTCCGTCGCCCGCTCCCTGGCCGCCCTGCGCTCCTGGTGCAAATGGCTCGCGCGCGAAGGCGTACTTGAGCAGAACCCCGCCTCGCTCGTCGGCACCCCCAAGCTTCCCCGGCGACTCCCGCGGGTTCCTTCCGCAGGCGAGCTTAACGACGCCATGGATGTGATCAGCGCAATCAGCGCGAATGCCAGTGCAAGCAGCCGCAGCAGGGCAGCCAGCGCACGTTCCGTGAAGAGCCAAGACGCCGCCCCCGGCGCAACTTCCGGCGCGGGCCGAGCCCCCGCAACCAGCACTGTCGCCAGTCTCGCCAACAGCGCCGCCCAGGCCTCCGCCGCGGAGGTCGCCGCGTGGCCCTCCCGCGACGCCCTGATCCTCGAGCTGCTCTACGGCTGCGGCCTCCGCAATGCCGAGCTCGCCGCGCTGGACCTCGCCTCCATCGACGCCCCTGCCGCCCTGCTGCGCATCCGCGGCAAGGGCCGCAAGGAGCGACTGGTGCCGCTCGGCAGCTCCGCAGCCCTCGCTCTCACGCTGTACCTGCCTACCCGCGCCGCCGCCCTGGAGAAGGCTTCCATCGAAAGCGCACCGCGTCGCGCCACTCGCCCGAAGTCCCGTCCCGAGTCCCGCCCCGCCGCTTCAACCCCCGCAGACATCCCCTCTCCACGGCAGACGCCGCAGCAGAACACAGACGCACAGACGTTGCCATCCATAGTCCAGCAAAGCCACGGCCCCCTGCTGCTGCCAGTCTCCGTGCAGCGCCATGCCCGCACAGCCCGCGGCATCCCGCGGCTCACCACCCGCTCCATTGGTCGTATCCTCAAGGCGCTTGCGGTGGCCGCCGGCCTGCCTGCCGAGACCCACCCCCATACCCTTCGCCACGCCTTCGGCACCCACCTGCTCGAGCAGGGTGCCGACCTCCGCGCCATCCAGGAGCTGCTCGGCCACGAGCGCCTGGCCACTACCCAGCGCTACACCCAGCTCACCAACACTCAGGTCGCCGCCGTGTACGACCAGACGCACCCTCGCGCCCGCTAGGCATAAAAAACCGCCTGCGCGGCTTGCGGCACCTGCGGTGCGGCTGCATATCTCGCCATCATCTTCCTGGCTTGCCAGTGAGCGCCGCAGGCAGAAACCCGCCGCGAAGTGGCCGCCAGCCGCGCAGGCGGCTTGCGCCTTTGCCGCCCGCTCTGTTCTGCCTTTACAGTGATCCCATCTTTCGAAGCAAGGGAAGTGATCTGCGCATGCAGAAGCAGCGGTCCGCACCATCCATCGGTTTCCTCGCCCTCGCCCTTTGCTGCGTCGCCGGCGCCCACGCTCAGACAGCCGGTACGCCACCCACCGGCCCCACCGCCGACACCAGCGTCATCGACGCTGACGGCACCGCGCACATCACCCGCGTCGCTCCGTTACCCGCCACGCTCAGCACCGAGTCCCGCGCCCGCTGGTCGAAACAGGTCTCCGACGCCGCCAGGCCGCAGACCCTGGCTGAGCGCCGCGCTGGCACCGACACCTGGCAGACCCGGGCAGGCAAGCAGTCCGCTGCGATCTACCCGGTCAGGATCACCGAGGGACAGATGGTAGGCGGCGTTCCTGTTCGTATCATCGATCCGCTGCCCGACACCACGCCCGGTCCCGCCTCAGGACCCGGCTCCTCATCCCGCGACCCATGGCACTACTCAACGCTGCAAGGCCCGGCCGCTGCGCCGGTTCCGGCGAACAGCACACCTGACCGCCCCGACCGCGTCCTCATCTGCCTCCACGGCGGCGGCTTCAACTCCGACTCCGGCTCCTACACCGAGTCGGTCCCCATTGCCAATCTCACCCGCACCCGCGTCGTCTCGGTGCTCTACCGCCTCGCCCCCGAGCACCCGTACCCGGCCGCCCTTGAAGACGCCATCGCCGTCTACCAGGCGCTGCTCAAGAGCTACAAGCCTGCGCACATCGCCATCTACGGCACCTCCGCAGGCGCCCTGCTTACCGGCGAGGTCGCGGTGCGCCTCAAGCAGTTGCACCTGCCCCAGCCGGGTGCTCTGGGCATCTTCTCCGGCATGGGCGACCTTACCGCCGTCGGCGATTCGGCCTCGCTGTTCACCCTCGAGGGCTACTCGGGTCATCTCGACGCCCCCGCCGCCAACCCCGACCGCCGGACCATCAGCCCTGAATACACCACCACCCACGACCCCCACGACCCCGTGCTCTCGCCCAACTACTCCGACCTCCACGGCGTCGCGCCCACCCTGTTCGTCACCAGCTCCCGCGATGTCCTGCTTTCGGGCACCGCCGACATGCAGCGCGCCTGGGACCGCGACTCGGTTCCCAACAAGCTCGTGGTGTTCGACGGCCTGCCCCATGCCTTCTGGAACGATGTCAGCCTCTCCGAATCTCGCGAAGCCTACGCCACCATGGCGCGCTTCTTCCTGGAGCAGCTCGCGCCCTAGTCGCTCGAAACCTGCAGCGCTCACACGCCCGGGCTTCCTCTGCCGGGCAAACCATTTACACTCGTAGGCGAGGATTTTTCGCTTTGATCGGTGGCACATTAACCAAGATTTTCGGGACCAGCAACGAGCGCGCCGTCAAGCGCCTGCTGCCCGTCGTGGACGAAATCGCCGGCTTCGAGCCTTCGCTCCTGCCGCTCTCGGACGAAGAACTCCGCGCCAAAACAACCGAGTTCAAAGCCCGCATTGCCGCCGCCGTCAAGGCAGTCGAGAACGATGGGGAAGACGCCATCGCAGCCGCGGAAAAGCGCGCCCTCGACGAGTTGCTGCCCGAGGCCTTTGCGGTCGTCCGCGAAGCCGGCAAGCGCATCGTCGGCATGCGCCACTTCGACGTGCAGATGATCGGCGGCATGGTGCTGCACCAGGGCAAGATCGCCGAAATGCGCACCGGTGAAGGCAAGACGCTCGTCGCCACCGCACCCTGCTACCTCAATGCGCTCGCGGGCAAGGGCGTCCACGTCATCACCGTCAACGACTACCTCGCCAAGCGCGATGCCGAGTGGATGGGCAAGATCTACGAGTTCCTCGGCCTGACCGTCGGCGTCATCGTCCATGACCTTGACGACGCTCAGCGCCGCGAAGCCTACGCATCCGATATCACCTACGGCACCAACAACGAGTTCGGCTTCGACTACCTGCGCGACAACATGAAGTTCGAGCTCTCCGAGTGCGTGCAGCGCGGCAACTACTTCTCCATCGTTGATGAAGTCGACTCCATCCTCATCGACGAAGCCCGCACCCCGCTGATCATCTCCGGCCCGACCGACCAGACCACCGACAAGTACGCCCGCGTCAACCGCATCATCCCCGCGCTTGAAAAAGGCGAGGAGATCGAAAAGGGCGAAGAGAAGATCCTCACCGGCGACTATGTTGTGGATGAAAAGCATAAGTCCATCACCGTCACCGACGAGGGCTGGGAAAAGATCGAGGGGCTGCTCGAGATCGGCAACATCGCCGACCCGGAAAACTGGGACCTCAAGCACCACGTCGAAGTCGCCATCAAGGCGCACTCGCTCTACCGCCGGGATGTCGCCTACGTCGTCAAGGACGGCGAGGTCATCATCGTCGACGAGTTCACGGGGCGCCTCATGCCCGGCCGCCGCTGGTCCGACGGGCTGCACCAGGCCGTCGAAGCCAAGGAAGGCGTCAACATCCGTCGCGAAGACCAGACGCTTGCGACCATCACCTTCCAGAACTACTTCCGCCTCTACAAAAAACTCTCCGGCATGACCGGTACCGCCGAGACCGAGGCCGTCGAGTTCGACAAGATCTACAAGCTTGAAATCGTCGTCATCCCCACCAACCGGCAGATGCTGCGCATCGAGAATCCCGACGTCGTCTTCCGCACCGCCAAGGAAAAGTACAACGCGGTCGCGGATGAGATCGCTGAGCTCCACAAGAAGGGCCAGCCCTGCCTCGTCGGCACCACGTCGATTGAGAAGTCCGAGCTGCTCTCGCAGATCCTGCAGCATAAGGGTGTCGAGCACGTCGTGCTCAATGCAAAGTTCCATGAGCGCGAAGCCGAGATCGTCGCCCAGGCCGGCCGTCTCGGCATGGTCACCATTGCCACCAACATGGCTGGCCGCGGCACCGACATCCTGCTTGGCGGCAACGCCGAGTTCATCGCCAAGCAGCAGCTCGCGCGCACCAAGAAAGCGAAACCCGTCGCCGTTGCCGAGGGCGCTATCCAGGCCATCGCCGACCACGGCATGTTCCGCTTCTACTATCAGGGGCAGGAGTTCGAGTGCACCGAGGCCGCCTGGCACGAGGCCATCGAGCACCACACCGAGGACGTCAAGCGCGAGCAGGCTGCCGTCAAGGAAGCCGGCGGCCTCCACATCCTGGGCACCGAGCGCCACGAGTCCCGCCGCATTGACAACCAGCTGCGTGGCCGCGCCGGCCGTCAGGGCGATCCCGGCGCCTCGCGCTTCTATCTCTCGCTTGAAGACGACCTCATGCGCATCTTCGCGCGCGAATGGGTCTCCACCCTGCTGCAGCGCATGGGCATGGAAGAAGGCGTACCCATCGAGTCCGGCATGATCTCCCGCCGCATCGAGGCCGCGCAGAAGGCCGTGGAAGCGCAGAACTTTGAGTCTCGCAAGCACCTGCTCGAGTACGACGATGTCATGAACAAGCAGCGCGAAGCTGTCTATGGCCTGCGCCACGGCCTGCTCGGCGGCGCTGCTGCTGGTGCCGAGGCCCTCGACCAGCGCGAGCTCGTCGTCGAAGACTACGTGCCCAACATTCTCTCTGCCATCCTCGATGAGACCGCCCCCGAAAAGGTCCATCCGGACCAGTGGGACACTGCCACGCTGCGCGCCAAGCTCAAGGAGAACTTCGGCCTCGACCTCGACGCCGAGTCCATCCGGCCCGAAGAGCTTTCGCGCAACCAGCTCGGCGAAACCATCTTCGAGAACCTGAGGGACCGCTACGCCGCGAAGGAAGAAGTCATTGGCTCTCAGGGCATGCGCTACCACGAGCGCGTCATCATGCTCTCCGTGCTCGACGGCTTGTGGAAAGACCACCTGCTGAACATGGACCACCTGAAAGAAGGCATCGGTCTGCGCGGCTACGGTCAGCAGGACCCACTCGTCGCCTATAAGCGCGAGTCTTTCGACATGTTTGAGCAGATGATGACTCGCTTCCAGGAAGACACGGTTCGCTACCTCTTCCTGATGCAGATCGTCGGTCCCGATGGCCAGCCCATCCTGATCCCGTCCAAGCCGCGCAATGCCGGTGGGTCGGGTAATGGCTCCAATCATTCCGGCAATGGCGGAGGTGGCCAGCAGGGAAGCGATCTGCTCCAGGGCACCCAGCAGGGCGCGCTCGCAGCCACCTCCTCCAGCAGCACCGCCGAAGCCTTGCCAGGCTCACTTGGCACGCTGCCCGGCAGCCTCATGGACGCGCTCGATCCCACCGGCGCGCACCTTACCGAGTCCGGTGCAGGTCCCTCGGCCAGCGGTTCTGCCTTGCCTGAGCCGCTCCAGGCTGCCGCCAGCCTGAATGGACCGATGCTTACCGGCCCAACTTTGACCGGCCCGACGGCCGCCTCTAACCCGTCGCCGACCCTGCCACCAAGGCCGCCCACGCCCATGCTCGTGCCGCAGGGCAATGGTGTGGCCCGGCCTGCGCAGCCGCAGAGCGAGCCGGTGGACATGCTCGCTCCCTTCCGTCAGCGCAACCTGATCAAGGGCGGTTTCGAATCGCGCCCCATCTCGTTTGTCCCGGCACGCTCCATCCCCTCGCAGTTCCACCCGGAAAACCGCAAGCCCACACCTGCGCTATCCACTCCTCCGGGCCCTCGCACCAACCTTCACACCATGGAGCGCCGCCTGCAGGAGGCCCGCAACGAGGATCAGGCGCAGGCCCTGGAAGAAGGCGGAGCTGAAAACACGACCGCCATGCCCGAGTAGCACACAGCTCAGAACCAGCTCCAGCGAATGAAGGGTCGCCCAGCGCGATCCTTTTTCATTGCTTTCCAGGAAATCTATTTCCCGTAGCCTATGGACCCTATGGGCTGTGTTCTCAGATTTTCGACCGGCACGTCAGGTGAAAGTGCCGCCGCCCAGGGATGAGGTCCATTCGGAGTACGCGCTGTACCTGTCCACCGGTGATATGGCACGCCTCGGTCTGCTTGTGCTGCGTAGAAGGCTCCCGCGAAGTCTCACGATCAGCAGGGAGGGGCCGGGCTACCCGAAGCTGCCTCAAGCCGCCCCAGACGCGCGGGCTCCTCGGCACAAACAAAAGAGCGGCAGCCCGGAGGCTGCCGCTCTTTTTACATCTACCCGCGGATGCGGGGCCTTGACTAGACGGCCTGAACGTTCTCGGCCTGGAAGCCCTTGGGACCACGCACGACGTTGAACTGAACGCGCTGGCCTTCCTGCAACGAACGGAAGCCGTTCGCGGAGATCGCGGTGAAGTGCACGAAAACATCTTCGTTGTTGCTCTCACGGGTGATGAAGCCGAAACCCTTTGCGTCGTTAAACCACTTAACTGTGCCTTGTTCCATGTGACTGGTATTCCTTAGTAGATCGAATTTCGCTGATATCGGAGCAAGGCGCAACGCATGGCAACTTCATAGAACCGTGCAGAACGAACCCACTCAGTAACGAGCTTGATCAAATCTACCCCGAACTATTTCAGAATGCAAGCGGGAAATGTTACCTATGGGCCAGCGGGTCGTCTAAATGAAGCTTCGAGCCGATTTCTGCGCAGTAGCATCTACGAATCACATGGCCGATCAACTCTTTCTGAGCCTCTGGTATCCCGACTTCCGCTCTGCCGCCCTCGCGCCCGCCTTGCTCGGCGTGCTGCGCCAGTTCGCGCTCATTGGCTCGGTGACCGGCGACACTCCCCTGATCCGGGCCGTCACCGTGTACCCGCTTGCCTGGTCGGAAACCCCCGTCTACACCCGCATTTACGACATCGACAAGCCGGGGCTCGGCGACATCGAAACGGAGCAGGCCCAGCCGCATGTGGCCGTGCCCGCTGCGATGGAGCCGCAGCACGACGACTTCGCCTACGAATTCGAAGCGGAGTGGCTCCTCTGGCAGCCCCAGCTCCAGGGCGGTCTCGATCCGGTCTGGCGCCGTGCGCCGGCCCGTTTCTCAGTGGTAGGGCTCGGCCCGGAGTTCGACGAGCAGGCCTATGAAACCAACGGCCAGATTCGTATTGGCTTCGGCATCGACACACCTTTCCTCCAGGAAGAGGTAGACCTTGATGCACAGGCCTCGGCCCATGTTCGGGAAAATGTCGCCCAGCTTGTACTCCTGGTCCACTCTATCGAAAAGAACTGCGGCATCTCAACGCGTCTGCTCTGGTCCGAGTCCGGCGAGAGCTTGGCCGAGAAGCTGATCGCGCGCCTGCAGCAGGTGAACTAAGCGCATGGCCCGCATCACAATCGACGGCACCCGCAACCAGACCATCCGCACCATTCTCATCGCTTGCTTTGCTGCGCTCGCCTGCGTGCTGCTCGGTTTCCTGGGCCTCAAAAAGCTCAGGATGCACGGCCTTCATTTCGACCTGCCCGGCCAGCTCGGTGCCAACATCACGCAAACAGCAGACGGCTTCACCTACTCGCAGTCCAAGGGCGGCCACACCTTTTTCACCCTGCACGCCTCCAGCATCACCAACTTCAAGCAGGAACAGTCCGAGCTCCACGACGTCTCCATTACCCTTTATGGCCCGGAAGGCTCGCACCGCCAGGACCGCATCTCCGGCAAGGAGTTTCTGTACGACAAGAACAGCGGCGTCGTCACCGCCAAGGGCGCCGTCGAGATCGACATGGCCTCGCCCGCGCAGAACGCGGCACCCGGCTCCCCTCGGCCTGCTGCCAGTGACTCCGCGGTGGTCCCGCCCGACAATATCCACGTGCAGACGAGCGACCTGCGCTTTGACCAGAAGAGCGGCGACGCGCAGACCTCCGCGCCTCTGTCCTTTATCCTGCCGCGCGCCAGCGGCAAGGCCGTCGGTGGCGACTACAACGCCAAGACAGGCGTGCTGGTGCTTGACCAGGCAGTGGAGCTGCACGCGGACCAGAACGGCAGCCCCTCGGTCGTCTACGCCTCGCACGCGCAGATGCTGCGCGACTCGCACGTCACCTACCTGCTCAACGCGCGCTCCGAGTACCAGGGCGGTCACAATTCGGCCGACCAAGCCATCCTGCATTTCCGGCCAGACGGCTCCATTCAGCATCTTGACGCGGAAAACCACGTGCATATGGTCACCGCTGATGGCGCCGAGCTCTACTCCACCACCGCTGCAGCGGACTTCGACGAGCACAGCCAACCGCTTGTCGGCCGAGCCGGCGGCGGCGTCAATTTCCTCTCCAGCAACGCCGATTCGTCCATGCACGGCAATGCTGTGGAAGGCACCATGCAGTTCATGACCGGCCCCGACGGCAAGGCCATCCTGAAGCACGCCAACTTCCACAATGCCGTTTCGTTCGTGCTGCAGGAGAAGTCTCTCGGCGGAGACCCGCGCGGCTCCGCGACCCGCGAGATGACCTCCACCCTGCTCGATATCGACTTCACCCCCGGGCCAGACGGCAAGAGTCTCGCCCGCACCGCCGTCGCCAGGGGCGGTGCCACGGTGGACCTGCATGACCTGCCCTACGGTGCGCCCGCCAGGCACTCCCGGCTGCAGGGTCAACAACTCGTCACCCAGCTCACTGATGGCCACGAGATCCACGAACTCGACGGCTCTGGCGGCACCACGATCATCAACTTCGACCCCACCGGCGCCACTGATACCAGCAAGGGAGACACTCTCCACGCTACCTTTGTGGACGCGCCCCAGACGTACGGCAAGGCCGCCGGGAAGCCCGGCAACAGTGCCGCCCGCGAAAGCGCTCAAATCGAAACCGCTCTGCAGCAGGGCCATGTCACCATGAGTACCCAGCCCGCGCGCGACGCGAAACAAAGCGATGGCACCCCGCAGCAGCCGCTGTACGCTGAGGCCATCACCAGCACCTATCTCGCGTCCTCGCAGACCCTCCACCTCACCGGCGACGGCAAAACGCCGCCACGTGTCCACAACGACACCTTGGCCCTGACTGCCACCACGGTCGACTACAAGCGCGATACCGGCGACGCCACTGCCCACGGCGACGTACGCTCAACCTACCTTCAGCAGCCCGTCCGTGGCACGCAAAAGCCGGCGTCGCCTGGCTCCGGTTCCGGGACACAGCACATGGCGAGTGCCGGCCCTGCCGACCACCCCGCTCCCGGGCTCGGCGGCTCCGGAGTCGTGCACGTCATTGGCGACTCCGCCCGCATGACGCGTACCTCATCCTCCGCCGTGTTCTACGGGTCGGACCACGCCCCGGCCCGCATGTGGCAGGGCTCCAACTCGGTCGAGGCGCCGGTGCTTGAGCTTGGCAAGCAGCAGGGCTCGCTCAACGCCCATGCCGCCGACAACGCCACTGGCAGCACCGCTGCGCATGCCCCGGTCGTCCGCGCTGCCTTTGCTGGCAGACCCGGCAGCACTACCCCGGGCAACCCCGGCTCCGCGGTCACCCGCGTCACCGCCGACACCCTTTTCTATTCCGACACCACGCGGCGCGGCGACTTCCATGGCAACGTGGTGGCGCAGCAGCCCAGCGGCACCCTCCACTCTGACGACGCCGAGGTCTTCCTTGCCGAGGCGCCCGCAGGGCAGGCTTCGCAGCTCGACCACATCGTCGCGACGGGCCACACGATGCTCCAGCAGCCCGGCCGCCGGGGCACGGGCCAGCGACTGGTCTACACCGCTGCCGACGGCAATTACGTCCTCACCGGCACCCCGCAGGATCCGCCGCATGCCACGGATTCCGAAAAAGGTGCGGTTACCGGCGCAACCCTGCTCTTCCGTAGCGGCGATAATAGTGTGGACGTGCTCAATGCTGATGCGGAAGGAAACAACCGTCGCACCGTGACGGACACCCGGACCCCGAAGTAAATGCAAACGCTTTCCACCGAAAACATCGGCAAGAGTTACAAGAATCGTCAGGTTGTACGGGGCGTCTCCATCACTGTCAGCCAGGGTGAGGTCGTCGGGCTGCTGGGCCCCAACGGCGCTGGCAAGACCACCTCCTTCTACATGATGGTTGGCCTGGTCGTTCCTGATTCGGGACGCATCCTCGCCGATGACGCCGACATCACCCGCGTCCCCATGTACCTGCGCGCCCGCAACTACGGCATCTCCTATCTCCCGCAGGAGCCATCCGTCTTCCGCAAGCTCTCTGTTGAAGACAACATCCTGGCCGTGCTCGAGGCACAGTCCATCACCGGCACCGAGCGTCGCCACCGCACCGAGACTCTGATCGAGCAGCTCAACCTCGGCCACATCCGCAAAACCCAGGGCTACGCGCTCTCGGGCGGCGAGCGTCGCCGGGTCGAGATCGCCCGATGCCTCTGCATCAAGCCATCCTTTATCCTGCTCGACGAGCCCTTCTCCGGCATCGATCCGCTTGCCGTCGACGACCTGCAGGAGATCATCTTCGGCCTTAAACAGAGCGGCATCGGCGTGCTCATCACTGATCACAACGTGCGCGAAACCCTCTCGGTCACCGACCGTGCCTACATCATCAACGAGGGCCGTATCTTCTTCACCGGCACTCCGCAGGAACTGGGTTCCAACCCCGAGGTCCGCCGCGTCTACCTGGGAGAAAATTTTCTGCTGGTCTAAATACGGAGCTGCCGCGTCTCAGACGCAGGCAGCCCCTTGCGGATGGAGTCCCGGAACAGCCACCATTACGGAAGAGTAGCGGGGCTTGGGTGCGGTGGCGCGGCATTGCTAAACTCAGGCCACTACTCCGCAAGCAAAATCAAAGTACCGTTTGAGGACTTTCCCTAGGGCATGGTTTCACTCCAGCCAAAACTCAACCTGCGTGTCTCGCAGCGCCAGATTCTTACCCCTGGGCTGATGCAGATGGTCAGCGTCCTGGCGCTCAACAAGATTGAGCTCAAGGACATGATCCAGACCGAAATCGTGGAAAACCCGGTCCTCGAGGAGCTCGAAGAAGCCGTTCCCCTCCTCGATCACGTCGCAGGCCGCGAAGCCGACCGCGAGGTCGCCCCTGTCACGGCGACCGAAGACGTCGAGCGCCCCGACCCGGTCGATCCCTTCGAAGAAATCGACTTCGGCTCCTATTTTCAGGATTACCTCGACCCCGGCTTCCGCTCCCCGCAAAGCTTCGAGATGACCGAAAAGCCCTCCATCGAGAACTTCCTCTCGACCCCAGGCTCGCTCATCGACCATCTCGAATGGCAGGTTGGCTCCCTTTCGCTCGACCCTCTGCTGCGCGCCGCCGTCGATTACATCCTCGGCAACCTGGATGAGGATGGCCGCTGCATCACCAGCGAAGACGATCTGCACTCGGGCTGGTTGCGTGAGCTCTGCTCCAACCTGCAGCCGGCATTGGCCCCCGCCCGTCCCGGCCATGCGGGTATGCCGTCAGTTACCGGGGCGCTCGACCCTTCCCAACGCACGGCCCCGTTCGACGCCGTGGCCTCCGCTGTCTCCGCCAACGCCCGCGCCGCGAGCCTGAACGCAGCCCTGAACGACGGCAGGGAAGAAGACCCGGCCACCCCCCGCGTCCCCGACGCCGAAGCCCTGTTCGCCCGCGCCCTCCAGATCGTCCGTTCGCTTGACCCCATCGGCGTTGGCGCCAGTGACCTGCGCGACTGCCTGCTGCTCCAGATTGCTCACTGCGAGCGCGTGTTTCAGGATTCCTCCTGGAAAAAGGCAGGTGGTGCCGCCGGCGTGCAGGAGCGTATGAACACCTTCGCGGTCGCCCACCGCATCGTGGACACCTGCCTGCCGCTGCTGCACAAGCGCGACCTGCGGGAGCTGGGCAAGGCAGCTCAGGCCACCCCGCAGCAGATTGCCGGGGCGCTCGAGTTCATCCGCACCCTCGATCCACACCCCGGACAGCGGTTCCAGCAGAGCGAGGCCCGCCTCATCGAGCCTGACGTCTCCTTTGTGAAGCGAGACGACGTGTTCATTGCCGTCATGGAAGACGAGTCGCTGCCCACCCTGCGCCTCAACCGCGACTACCGCAAGCTGCTCCACAACGGCGAAGCCGGCAAGGACGTCAAGGACTACGTCAAGGAGCGCTACCGCTCCGCGCTGCAGCTCATGCGCAACATCGAACAGCGCAAGAACACCATCCTGCGCACTTGCGAGGTCATCGTGCGCCGCCAGCAGGAGTTTCTCGAGCATGGCGTACAGGCTCTTAAGCCCATGATGATCAAGGACGTCGCGGAGGAGATCGGCGTGCACCCTTCCACCGTCTCCCGCGCCGTGTCCAACAAGTACGCCCACACCCCGCAAGGCGTCTTCGAGCTGCGCTTCTTCTTTTCCGAGGGTGTTAACGGTCCCGAGGGCTCCGGCACGCCGCTGCTGCTGCTCAAGCGCCGCGTCAAAAAGCTGATCGAAGACGAAGATCCGCGCAAGCCGCTCACCGACGACCACATCACCCAGCTGCTGCAGAAAGAAGGGATCGACGTTACTCGGCGGACGGTGGCAAAGTATCGCGAGGATATGCGCATCCCAAGTACACACCAACGGCGCGTACGCGGCTGACCATCGCCCCGCACCCGCGCTCGCTGGGGAAGGAGCACCGATGGACGTTGAGTACACAGGCAGACAGGCAGTCGTCACTGAAGAAATTCGCTCGCTCACCGAGCCTTACCTCGATCGCATGGAGAAAATGCTCGGTAGTGGGGGCAGCGCACACGTCGTGCTGACCACCGAAAAACACCGGCAGATCGCGGAAGTTACCATCAAGACCCGCGCCACTGATCTCGTCGGTCTCTGCGAGTCCGGCGTCCTCTCCGAAGCCGCCCTGCGCCAGACGCTGCAGCAGGCCCTCGGCAAGGCCGAAGCCCAGGCCATCCGCTTCAAGGAAAAGCGAGACACGCAACGCCGCCTCCCCAAGGATGAGAAGTCCGTCGTCGAAACGTCGCTGGAGCGACCCGGCCGCGCCAAGCGCACCAGCCTGCTGAACTCTGCCGACTCACCGCTTGACGCTGTGCTCGGCCTTGCGCCGGACGGCGTGGGTCCCACGCTTGTGCAGCCCATCTCCACAAAGTCCGGCCATGCGGCCAACGGCAATGGGAATCATGCGGAGTTCGCAACCGAGCCCCACGTCACACGCACCATCGAGGCTGTGGCCCTTAGCCCCATGAGCCTGGAGGAAGCTATCAAGGAACTCGAAACCCGCAATCGCGAGCTCTTCGTTTTCCGTGACAAGGCCGGGCACATCTGCGTGCTGCACTGCAAGCGCGATGGCACGCTGGAGCTCGTCGAACTGCCCTGATTGGCAGGTCCTGATGGCAGTGGGGGCGACAGGATGGTCGCCCTTCACGCCTCTCCCACGCAGTCGAAGTACGCCGAAGCGCTTCAAGAGCGGCTGGTCACGCCCTGACCAGGCTGCCCAGCAGGTACCCCGGGTGAGCCGTTCCCGGTCACGGTGTCCACAAGTGTCATAGACTAGCTGCAACGCGCCGCGTTCCCTTGATCCTGATCGAGGGTCGCGGCGCCAAGCAGCTATCGTGAGCGAATCGACCCCAATCCGCGAACTTGTGGTTCTCACCGGGCTTTCCGGATCAGGCAAGGGCTCTGCCCTCAAAGCCTTTGAGGATCTCGGCTACTATTCCGTCGACAACCTACCGATCGAGCTATTACCGCCGTTTGCTGAGCTCATCGCCAACAGCCCCGCCTTCCGCAAGGCTGCCATTGTTGTGGATATTCGCGAAGGCCGCGCGCTCGAAGACCTGCCCGCAACACTGCTGCGCATGCGCAAGACACTGCCCGTCACCATCGTCTACCTCGAGGCCGCCCGCTCCGCACTGCTGCGCCGCTACTCGGAAACCCGTCGCCCACACCCGCTTGGTGCTGACGAAAGCGTGGAATCGTCGCTCGACGCAGAGCGCGAACTGCTCGATCCCGTGCGCAACGTGGCTGACGTGGTGCTTGAAACCACCAACTTCAACGTGCATGAGCTGCGCGCCTACCTGCAGACCCGCTTTGGCCCAGACGCCGGAGTTGCCGCGGGCAAGAGCCTCCTGGTCTCGGTCAACAGCTTCGGTTATAAAAATGGCGTCCCGCTTGGCGCCGACCTCGTCCTCGACGTACGCTTCCTGCCCAATCCCCACTTCATCCCAGAGTTCCGCCCCCTCACCGGGCAGGATCGCGAGGTCATCGACTATGTTGGCGGCTTCCCGCAAACCCGGGAGTTCCTCGACAAGACGGTCGACCTGCTGCTCTTCCTGCTGCCGCACTACGTGCACGAGGGAAAGAGCTACCTGACCATCTCCTTTGGCTGCACCGGCGGGCAGCATCGCTCCGTCATGATCGCCGAAGAGGTCAGTCGCCGCCTCGCGGCCCACGATTACCGCGTCAAGATCGCGCATCGCGACATGCCTCGCTGAGCATGCGTCGTCCACGTCGCGACTCCCCGTCCGCCTCGCCCCGCCTTTCCGCCGTGCCCGTGACCCTCAAATCCCGGGCAGCTGCGTCGCCCGGCCCGCTACACTGGGTGTTTAGTCCCGGCATGCCAAAGTCCCTTCGCCCATCCGCGAACCGTACCTGCTTCACCCCCGGCCGCGCCCAGCAGGGCAGGGCAGCCGCACAGGCCCGCCGCCCGGAGCCAGGCCGATGAAGCGCATTCTCCGCCTGCTCGGCTACCTCCGGCACTTCATTCCGCACACGTTGGCTGCTGTGCTGCTCATGGCCATGGTCGGCCTGCTCGAAGCGTTCCGCCTCCTGCTCATCAAGCCCATCTTTGACAACGTGCTGCACCCCGGCGCGACCCAGGCGCAGCAGCAGGCACTGCCGCTGCTCGGCGGCTTCAACGCTCGCTTCGGCTCCCGCATCCAGCTCGACCTCCATGCACTGGTCCCACCCTTCCTCCATAACGAGTGGGACGTGGTGGCCTTCACCCTGGTCGCCGCGACCCTGCTCAAGAGTCTCTGCGACTACTTCGGCACGTACCTCGTCAACTACGCCGGTTTCGGCATGATCACCGCCCTGCGCGACGACCTGTACGAAAGCATGCTCCGCCGGTCCATCTCCTTCTTCCAGCGCCACAGCACCGGCACGCTGCTCTCCACGCTCATCAACGACATCGAGCGGGTGCAGTTCGCGATGTCTTCGGTCTTATCGGACTTCCTGCAGCAACTGTTCACCCTGATCTTCACTTTGTGTGTGGTCATCATGCTGGGCGGCAAGCTCGCCTGGCTGCTGCTGATCTTCGTTCCTGTTGTGGCCCTCTCGGTCCGCCGTATCGGCCGCAACGTCCGTACCACCACTCGCGGCGGCCAGGATAAGCTCGCCGAGATCCAGAACATCCTGCACGAAACCATCACCGGCAACCGCATCGTCAAAGCGTTCAACATGGAGCGGTGGGAGCTCGGCCGGTTTCGTGAAGCTGCTCGCCGCCTGTTCCGCGCCAACCTGCGTTCGGTGCGCGCCCAGGCCCTGTCTTCGCCGCTGATGGACGCGATCGGCGCGGTCGCCATCGCGCTGCTGCTGCTGGTGGGCCGCGGCCAGATCCAGCACACCGGCATGACTACCGGCCAGTTCTTCGCCTTTCTGGTCGCGCTGTTCAAGCTCTACGACCCGGTTCGAAAGTTCGCGCTTTACTACAACAACTTCCAGCAGGCCCTGGGCGCGTCCAGCGAGATCTTCCGCTTCATGGACGATCAGGACGAGCTGCCCGAGCGGCCCGGTGCGCTGCGGCTCAAAGGCTTCCGGCACGCCATCCAGCTGGAAGATGTCGGTTTCCAGTACGACCAGGCACCCGCTGCCGATCATGTTGCTGTGGAAGCCCCTGCTGCCGTTGCAGACCTGGATCGATCCGATGAAGCCAGCCCCGACGTCGACCGCCTCCGGGCCCCGGCCACCCTCGCCTCCATCAATCTCACCATCCACGAGGGCGAGGTCATCGCGCTTGTGGGCCCGTCCGGCGCCGGCAAGTCCACCCTGGCCAACCTGATCCCGCGCTTCTTCGACGTCACCTCCGGCCGGATCCTCATCGACGGACACGACCTTCGCGATGTGGCCCTGCGCTCGCTGCGCGAGCAGATCGGCACCGTCACGCAGGAGACCATCCTGTTCAACGACACGATCCGCAACAACATCGCCTACGGCCTGCCCGACGTACCCATGGCCCGCGTCCGGGAGGCTGCCCGCTGCGCCCTGGCGCATGACTTCATCGAGCGCCTGCCCGACGGCTACAACACCCATATCGGCGAAAAAGGCTTCCGGCTTTCCGGCGGTGAACGCCAGCGTATCGCGATCGCCCGCGCCCTGCTCAAGGACGCCCCCATTCTTATCCTCGACGAAGCCACCTCCTCGCTCGACGCCGAAAGCGAGTCGCTGGTGCAGCCCGCGCTCGGCAACCTCATGAGCGGCCGCACCGTGATCGTCATCGCCCACCGCCTGTCCACCGTGCGCCGCGCCACCCGCATTGGCGTCATGGAAGCGGGACGGCTCACCGCTATCGGCACCCACGAAGAACTCATGCACCAGTCCGCCACCTACCAGCGCCTGCATGAGCTCCAGTTCGGCGACCTCGCGGCACCTCTCGCCAGCGCCCCTGCTGGCTCCATCGCTAACGAGGAGACGCGCGCGTGAAGGCAACCGAAGCAGCCCACCCGGACTCGAAAACCACTGCCGTGCCAATCCACGGGGCCGCGCCCGAAATGCATCTCGAGCCAGTTTCCGCACCGGTGCCGGAAACTGCCACGGCGGCAGATATTTTGCAGCCACGCACGCCCATCGCCGCACCCAGCGCGACCTCTATCGCTTCCATGACCGGGTACGCTCGCGTCTCGGCCCGCAACGGCGACGCCCCCGCACTCACACTCACGCTCAAGAGCATCAACCACCGCTTTCTCGACCTCCAACTCCGCCTGCCCACCGGCGCAGAATCTGCCGAGTCCCACATCCGCGCCGAGCTCAAACAGCAGCTTGCCCGTGGGCACATCGAGTGCACCCTCACCCTCGATCGCACCACCCGGCGCGAGCAGGGCGACCGCCGCGCTGTTCCCACGCACTTCGACCTCAACGCGCTCGGCACCTACGTCGCCAACTTCCGCGCTGCCGCCGCCCTGTTCCAGCTCACCTCCGAGCCCGATCTCAACCTGGCCGCGCGCCTGCCTGGCATGCTCCTTTCCGCGCCCGACCCCAGGGAGGAGACCGCCGCCGAGGAGCAGGCCACGCTCGACGCCCTGCTCGCCCGTGAGGTCCCTGCGCTGCTCGCCGAGGCCATCGCCCAACTCCGCACCATGCGCCTGCGCGAGGGCGCCGCACTGGCCGCCATCCTGTCCGAGGCGCTGGACCGGCTCGAAGGTCATGTCACCGAGGTGGCCGGCCTCCGCAACACCGTCCAGCAGGCGCACTTCGACCGCATCTCCGAACGCCTCGATGCGCTGGTCGGCCGCGCCTTTGACCGTGACCGCGTGCTTGCCGAGGCCGCGCTGCTGGCGGAACGCGGCGATGTGGAAGAAGAACTCGCTCGCATGCGCACCCACGTCGCCCACTTCCGCGCGCTGCTCCAGGGCGGCGGCGAAGCCGGCAAGAAGCTCGACTTTCTCCTGCAGGAGATGAACCGCGAAGCCAATACCCTTCTGTCCAAAACCGCCGGCGTCACCGGTGGCTCGGCCCGGATCACGGAGTGCGGTCTCGCTATGAAGGCCGAGATCGAAAAGCTCCGCGAGCAGGTCCAGAACCTCGAATAATCCGGCGCCCTCAACCCATCCGCGCATCCCCACCCATCCCATCAAAGCAAGGACATACGTGGCAGGCATTCTCTACATCATCTCGGCCCCCTCCGGCTCCGGTAAATCCACCCTGGTCGCGCAGATCCGTTCCCTTGTCGCCGACCTCGAGTTCTCCGTTTCCTACACCACCCGCGCGCCCCGCGGTTCTGAAGAGAGCGGCCGCGAATACCACTTCATCTCTGTTGCCGAGTTCGAGCGAATGATTGCCGAAGACGCATTTATGGAGTACGCCGACGTCTTCGGCAACTACTACGGCACCGCCCGCAAATCGCTCACCGACGCCACCGCCCACGGCAAGGACCTGCTGCTCGACATCGACGTGCAGGGGGCCGAGCAGGTGCGCATGCGCATGCCCGAAGCGGTCACCATCTTTGTGCTGCCGCCCACCCCGGAGATCCTGGAAGCCCGCCTTCGCAACCGCTCCCGCGCCGAGGGGCTGCTTGACGACGCCGTGATCGCCCGCCGCCTCGCCAAGGCCCGCTCCGAGATCGGCAACTACGATCGTTATCGATATGTGCTGCTCAATGACGTTTTAGATATCGCGGTGGACGAACTTTCAGCTATTGTGGCGGTGGAACGAGTTCGCGCTACCCCGGCCGTCCACTCCGACCACGAGCAGCAACTAAATTCAGATCTGGCACGGCTTGAAACACTTGCAGCAGGCTGCCGGCAGCAGGGCATTCGTTCCCGACTCGCTCCAGTCCTTGCCGCATTCGGGATCCAGCCCGATCGCAGCATCGCAACACCGCAACAGGCAGAGCCCACCGCAACACCATTCGATACGGCGAAGCCGATCCGGTAGGGGAGCAGACCAGACAAAAGCCAGTTAGATCAAAGCATGCAGAGCCGCACCTCCCGGAGGCAGTTCATGAAGCTTGAGCAGGATTTCGACAGCAATTTCCGCTACGTCATCGTGGCCGCGCGCCGCGCCCGTCAGTTGCAGAACGGCTCCACGCCCCTGCTGCTGTCCCCGTCCTCCAAGGCATCCAAGATCGCCCAGCACGAAATCAAGGCCGGTCTGGTGGCCCATGTCCGCCACGAAACCCCGGTGATCAAGCCTGGCTTCGACGCTCCCGAAATCCCGCGCTTCGTCTGACCGCGCGGCATGTAGCGCATTGTCACGATGCGCGGATAATCCAGGGTGCCGCTCGTGCGCGTGACGGCTACCCAGGCCGGCGCCTTGGGCACTTGGTGGGCGGCTGGCACGATCGAGCAGGAGCGGAGCCGGTATATCGCTCCCCTTGCCGCCAAGGTAGTTGAGGGTCCGGCCCTCGGCTGGCCAGGCCCGCGCACATGTTGGGAACGCACCATGATCGACACACCGCAGCTCCACCAGACCGAGCCCCTTCACTACGCATGCACCCGGCGCATCGTTCCGCTCCATGCCATCGCCGCAGTCATGGGTCCCGCTTTGACCGTGGTGAGTACTGCCATGCAGGCGCAGGGGCTCCAACCCTCCGGTCCCTGGTTCACCCACCACCTGGTCCGTCCGGTGGACCACTTCGATTTCGAGGTGTGCTTCCCCGTGGCGCAGCCCATCGTCCCCACAGGCGCGGGGGATGAGGCCGTGTACCCCGGCATCTGGCCCGCACAGCGCGTCGCCCGCACCATCTACCACGGCGACTACTCCGGGCTTCCGCACGCCTGGGGCAAGTTCGAGCAATGGATCAACGCGGAGAGTCTCGGCGGCGGCAGCGAGTTCTGGGAGGTCTACAGCCTCAATCCCAACGACGACCCCGATCCCTCCCACTGGCGCACCCAACTGAACTGGCCGATACCCGGCTAGCCCATCGAGGCTGAAACTGCCTCACCCGGCTTTCCCTGGCTTGACAAGGCGTTGCGATGCGACGAGCGGGTTCAATCCTGTTCTTCGTCAACCTGCTCCTTCATCGTGGCAGTCCAATGTGTGTCCCGGGCCTCAAGCTTCTGCCGTGCCTGGTGCTTCCACCAGGTTTCAAGCCCCGGCATCTCAAGCATGCTCCGGGCAAAGTCGGGGTCGAAATCCAGGTACATGCACCGATTGATCGATGGGATGGAGCCACTCCGGTTGAGTCTTTTCTCGAGCAACCATTGGTCGCCGCACTGCAGAGTGCCCGGCTGCAGCACTCGCAGGTAAAACCCTGTCCTGTTCTCGCGGATAGTCTGTTTCACCCAGTCAGGCCGCCCGATTCGCCGAGCTAGGTTGGCGCACGGCACGCGCGGGCCACTTACCTGTACGAGTGCCGTTCCAAGACGTACGTGATCTCCCACATGCACCTGGTCCTCGGTTATGCCCGCAAGCGTGATGTTTTCGCCAACGGCGCCAGCTTTGAGGCCCATGTGGAAGCGCGCATTCCAGAACTGGTAGTGGTCAGCCATGTGCACACAGAGCGCCGCGCCCGCGCCGCCGTGGTAGGGCTGTGTCACCTTGTCACCGGCAAGGCCGCTGAAAGAAACCGCAACCGGCTCGTCCGTGCGTTCGCGAAAGATGGACGACGTCCATGTTCCACGCGCATCAGTGAGCAGCCTGGGCTGGCCTGTAAACACTGCCGCAACGAAGGCTTCTTGCGCCATGTCTCCGCATTCTAAGCCGAGGTGTCAGCACTGGCGATAACTACTAACCGGCTTGCCAAAACCTGGGCTCAATTGGACTTACTGGGCTGGTCAAGTTGCCGAGATCTGGACTCGAGGAAAAAACCAAGAAGGGGATCAGTTGATAGAGGTGCAATTGACGGGACTCATCTCTGCGGGCGTTCAATGCCTGCCTTGATAAGTACATCGCCTGTCCTTACCAGTCAGGGATGTTCGAGGGATTGCTCCCTGTAAGCCGCTATGTCAGGCTCAGACCTCCGTCGGAGACCACGATTTCACCCGTTAGATAATCGGAAGCGATCAGCATCATGACGATCTGCGCGATATCGTTCGGACTGGCTGGTCGACGCATGGGTGAACGCTCTCTCCAAAGTTGCTGGGCAGCGGTCCAATCGGCGGTCAGCGGCGTGTTCACCAGTCCAGGGGCGACCGCGTTCACCCGAATGTCAGGAGCGAGCGATAGGGCCAGTAGGCGGGTGACATGATTCAACGCTGCTTTGGACGCGGCGTAAGGAATGGACGCGCCCCTGGGACGGACGCCAGCGTGGGAGCTGATATTGACCACACATCCCGCTCGACCGAGGCCGACTGCGGCGCGCAGAGCACCTTCAGCTTCCGCCACAAGGCGAAACGGGGCGACCACGTTGACTTCGTAGAGCTCGCGCCAGAGATCGGGCGAAGCTGCCATGAGATTGGTATGCGGAATCACACGACTCATGCCTGCGTTGTTCACAAGCACATCAAGGCGGCCCCAACGAGAAACCGCCTCCCCTACCAGTCTGATCCGATCAGTATCTTCGGCGAGATCGGCCTGAAGGTAAATAGCGTTTCCAAGCTGGGTGGCCAGTGCGTGCCCTGCTTTTGCAGAACTGCGCGAGTGCAGCACGATGGCGTACCCTTCGTTGGACAACCGGCGGGCTATGGCAGCACCAATGCCAGAAGTGGAGCCGGTCACGAGGGCAACCGGAAAAGAGCCAGAATTTTGAACGTCCGTGTGGGATCTCACACGATCATTATCGGTTGGGCTTGTGGCTACAACACGACCCTGTTCGTTATAGCGCGCATCTCGGAAGCAGGGCGGATGGGAATGCCCATCATCGATAGTGATCGTGTCTCAATGCGTGCGTTCGCAAAATGGGCCGCTCTGCGAGTCTTGATGAATGGTCAGGTCTTAAGACGGTCAGGATGCCGATTTGCGCAATGCCAACCAGCTCGCCAAAGCAGTGATCACGGTAGAAATAATGTCGAATGGCAAGCCTGTTCTCTTCCTCATAGATGAAATCGTGAGCGGCACAAACTCTCAAGACCGAAGAGCCGCAGCCGAAATCATCATCCAGGCTTTGCTGGCAGCCGGCGCTATCGGGGCTCTGTCCACGCATGACCTGTCCCTGACCGAGCTCGCCGCAAACCCGGAAACCAATGCGGGTCTCGTACACATGGGTAATCAGGATGCTGATCGACCACTTGAGTTCGATTACAGGCTTCGCCCTGGCGTCGCAAGCCAGGCGAATGCGCTCGCCCTCGTGCGCATGGTGGGTATCACAAAGCTGCATGCAGACAGGGAGCTTTGCGCAGGGAGCATGGGTGACAACGTGTCTCCGGAGCGTCAGAAAGGATGTCGTCAATAGCCGCCGCATAGACAGAGCCACGCTTCGCACGGACCAGCAACCCGCCCGAAACGCATCCCTTAAAAGCCACCGCGTGCGGCACAGTCCAGCAACCATCGGCTGCGTAGAGAATCCAATTACCTCAAGACCCAGGAGACATGCTCCATGCAGACCACAGGCAACACCATTCTCATCACCGGCGGCGGCTCCGGCATCGGCCGCGCGCTCGCTGAGTCTTTCCACGCCCTTGGCAACCAGGTCATCATTGCCGGCCGGCGTCAAAATGTTCTGGACGAGGTCACCGCCGCAAACCCCGGCATCCAGTCCCTCACCCTCGACATCGAGAGCCCCGAGGCGATCCAGCAGTTCGCCACTGCGCTTACCGGGAAGTTCCCAACCCTTAATGCCGTGATCCACAACGCCGGCATCATGAAGCCCGAGAAGCTCACCGCCGGCCCAGGCAATCTCGCCACCGCCGAGTCCATCATCACCACCAACCTGCTCGGCCCTATCCGGCTCAATACCGCACTGCTGCCCCACCTGCTGCAGCAGCCACGAGCCGCCATCCTTACCGTCTCCTCCGGCCTCGCGTTCCTTCCCATGGCGCCCACGCCGACCTACTGCGCCACCAAGGCCGCCATCCACTCCTACTCGCAGTCGCTGCGCTACCAGCTCAAAGACACCGCCATCCAGGTCATCGAACTCGTGCCGCCCTACGTTCAGACCGAGCTTATGGGGGCCCACCAGGCCTCCGACCCAAATGCCATGCCGCTCAACGACTACATCTCCGAGACGATCGAGCTGCTCAAGACCCAGCCCGCCGCCCACGAGATCCTGGTCGAACGCGTCAAGCCGCTGCGCTTCTCCGACGGCCAGAACGAAGGCTACGATGCCTTCTTCGAGAAGTTCAACCACCAGGCTGCTGCGCACGTCAATTAGCAAAGGGCAACGCAAAAGCGCCTGCGCGGCTGGCGCCCACTTCGTGGCGAATAATGTCTTCAAAGCTTCTGAACGAGAAACCGCCATGAAGTGGCCGCCAGCCGCGCAGGCGGTTTTCCTCTGCAGCTTGATTGCGAGGTACCCCCATGGCCCAGCCACCCATTGAGTCCGTATGGGACTACCCCCGTCCCCCACGCCTTGAAACAACGCCGCAACGCATCCGCGTTCTGCACGCCGGGCATACTATCGCTGATACCGCGACCAGCGTCCAGCCCGCCCTGCGCATCCTTGAAACCAGCCACCCGCCCGTTTACTACCTGCCCCGTGCCGCAGTCGACCTGTCGTTGCTGACCGCTTCCGGTGCCCGGCAGAGTTTCTGCGAATTCAAGGGCCTGGCGACCTATTGGTCACTCACCATCCCCGGCTACGCTTCGCCAGACCTGGCCTGGTCCTACGAGGCTCCCACCGCCGCCTACTCCGCCCTGCGCGGCCACCTCGCCTTCTACGCCTCCCGCGTCGACCAGTGCTGGGTCGACGACGAGCGCGTCGTTCCCCAGCCTGGCGACTTCTACGGCGGCTGGATCACCAGCAATCTCCGCGGACCCTTCAAAGGCGATCCCGGCACTCTCCACTGGTAGACGTGCTCGCCCCTGCCTCGTTCGCGGGGCGAGCCGTCAGCCTGACTTGCCTGTCAGTACTGCATGTTTCGCAGATCCTCGATCAGGCCCGGTCCGGCCGGGTCCCACCCAAGCGCCTGCTGGGTCCACGCACTGGATGCCGGCATGTCCAGTGTCGCGAAGTGCCCGAACGGCCCGAAATGTTCTCCGGCCTTCTCCGGCGCGATCGACACAACCGGCAGCTTCAGCCCTGCGCCGGTAGCCTCCGCAATCGCGCGCAGCGACACACCTTCTTCGCCTACCGCGTGATACGTCGCGACGCCTGCACCTGTCTTCTCCACCGCAAGCTGGTACAGCCGTGCCACGGCTCCAAGCGGAGCGGCAGCCCAGCGATTCGCGCCGTCTCCCACATACGCGGCAACGCCCTTGTTGCGGGCAATCTGGATAAGGTACGTCACCAGCCCCTGCTTCCACGTGTCGTGCACCTGCGGCAGCCGCACGATGCCTACGTGCACGCCCCGCTCTGCCACTGCGCGCGCCGCATGCTCCGGCTTGCGGGGAATTGACGGCAGATCGATCGCAGGGTCGGTCTCCACGCGCACCTGGCCTGGAGCGGCTGCCGTGATGCCAATCCCCGAGGTCACCACCAGCAGCTTGCCAGGCTCGAGCGCCCCGCCAAGCACGCCGATAGCCTCGATCTCCTCCTGGGCGCTTTGCGCAAAGCGCGACCAGTCATGGTTAAACGCAAGGTTCACCACGGCGTCCATCCCGGTTGCTCCGGTACGCAGGCTGTCCAGGTTTGTCAGGTCTCCGTGGTGCGCCTCCGCGCCTGCCGCCCGCAGCTGTTCGGCACCCTGCTCGCTTCGCGTCAGCCCACGGACCTGGTGCCCAGCCGCCAGAAGGCCCTTGATCAGTTCCGTTCCGATAAACCCTGTCGCCCCGGTTACAAATACTCGCATCGACTCTCCTCCTGCTGTTTGCCGGCTTGCCGCGCACACGCGCCAGTCCGGAAGTGATCGACCAGCCTCCGCATAAACGGAGGCAATCTCCGCTTATTGGAGAACAGGAGAGAGTCTCCGGTTGCACAAAATTCTGCGAAACTGGCATATGCCGTTGCCGCCGCCAGCCCGCAAGCCTCGTGCCGACGCTGAACGCAACCGTGCACGCATCCTCGAGGTCGCCCGGCACGTGTTCACCCGGGACGGTGCCGACGCCACACTCGACGACATCGCTCGCGAGTCAAAGCTCGGCCCAGGCACGCTTTACCGGCACTTTCCCACCCGTGACGCCCTGGTCGAAGCCGTCTATCGGGACGAGGTCGAAAGATTGGCGGCCGCTGGCGAGCGCTTCGCCGCAACCCGCGCCCCGCTCGATGCCCTGCGCGCCTGGATGCTGCTGTTCATCGACCACGTGGCTGGGAAGAAACTGATCCTGGCGGCCATGGACACTGTGCCGGGTGGCTCTGCACGCCTGATCGAGGGCGCCCGCAGCATCACGCTGCTCGTGTTCCACACCCTGTTCGAGCGCGCCGTTGAAGCCGGCGCACTGCGCCGAGACGTCGACCCCGACGACTTCATCCGTGCCTTTATCGGCGTCTTCCACACCACGGCGGTACCCGGCTGGGAGGCAAGCGCCCGCCGTATCGTCGACATCCTCATCGCCGGCTCACGCCCCACACTTGGCCCTTAGAACACCCGGCACAACCGGGCGCCAACCGCGCCTGCGGCTGCACGCTTCCCGGCTTTCTCAGCCCTGCTTACGACCGATGAGAAAACGCTGCTGACGGAGCATCTGCCGCACCGGTCTCGTCTCCAAGGTCCATTGCGGCGATCCTGCCATCCTGCACCGTGAATACGTGCGCGACCTCGGCATCGGCCAGCAGTTCACCGCCCAGGCTCCGAACCACCTGGTGCACCCGGACCTGCCACCGTCCGCCGTCCTGTTCCGTAATCGCCAGAGGCTCAACCCGCGGATCGAACTCGCTCCACTGCCGGGTCCAGTACGCGCGAATCTCGGCTTTTCCCACCACCTTGCCGCCCTCCGAAGCCTTGGGCCAGCTCACGTCCTCTGTCATCAACGCTAGGGCCGCATCCACGTCCCGCCCGTTAAAGGCCGCGTACGCTTCACGAAGCAAGCTCTCTGTGTTCGCCATCGTTCCTGTTCCTCCTGTGTCCGCCCGGCGTCGCAATGGTGCGACTTGGCTGAACCCCAATATCATCGTTGAGCTACCACCACCCGCGAAAGGGAAGCGGCGGATTTCTTCACCTTTCGAAGGGAGTCCGCGCGCTATGCGTGCCACTCCACGCCCAGGCGGCATCTTCAATGGGTCTCACCCCGTTTTTCCACGCGCACTCCGCTGCCACCTGCCCGTTACAATAAGGTGAACCTGATCGCGGAGGCCCCCTCGCATGAAGATCACCCTGGCAGTCACCGGCGGCATCGCTGCATACAAGGCAGTGGAACTGCTTCGCGCACTGCAGACCAAGGCGCTCGACGTGCAGGTGGTCATGACCGAGGGCGCACAACGCTTCGTGCAGCCCCTCACCTTTGCCGCGCTTTCCGGCCACCGCGTCATCACCGGCCTCTGGGATGAACAAATCCTCGACGAAGCCTCCGGCGCTACGCCCGCCATGGAGCACATTGCGCTGGCCCAGTCCACCGAGGCCCTGGTGATCGCGCCCGCCTCCGCTGACTCGCTGGCCCGCCTCGCGCAGGGCCGCGTTGACGACTTCCTCGGCTCGCTCTATCTCGCCACTCTGGCGCCCGTCATCATCGCGCCGGCCATGAACGTCCGCATGTGGGAGCACCCGGCAACGCAGGCAAACATCGCTCTGCTTGAAGCCCGCGGCGCGACCATCGTCGCCCCCAACAACGGCGCGCTTGCCTGCGGCATGCAGGGCACCGGCCGCCTCGCCGAGCCCTCCGCCATCGTGGAAGCCGTGCTTGGTGTGCTCCATCACTCGGAAGACCTCGCCGGCGAAACGGTGCTGATCACTGCGGGCGGCACCCGCGAGGCAGTTGACCCCGTCCGCTTCCTCGGTAATCGCTCCTCCGGCAAGATGGGCTACTCTCTGGCCGAGGCCGCACGCCGCCGCGGCGCACGCGTCATTCTCGTTTCCGCGCCCACTGCGTTACGAGCGCCCATAGGTTGCGAGGTCGTGCCGGTCATCACGGCAGACCAGATGCGCGACGCCGTATTTGCCCGCCTGCCCGGCACCACCATGGTGATCATGTCGGCCGCCGTTGCCGACTACAAGCCGCGCGCCATTGCCGAACAGAAGCTTCGCCGCTCCGGCCCGCTCACCCTCGAGCTCGAGCCTACCGAGGACATCCTCGCCGCCATCGTGCAGCGCCGCGAGCCTGGCATGCTCGTGATCGGCTTTGCCGCCGAAACGCAGGACGTTTTCGCCTCGGGGCGCGCCAAGCTCATGCGCAAGGGCGTCGATGCCATCGTGCTCAACGACGTCTCCCGCGAAGGTATCGGCTTCGACTCCGACTCAAACGCGGCGACCTTCCTCACCGCCTCCACCGCCGCCGACCTCCCCGAGATGTCCAAACGTGCCCTTGCCGACCGCATCCTCGGTGAGGTCATGCAGCTCCGCCGCCCCCAGCGTCTTATGGCCGAAACCGGCAGCCACACTCCCTCGATCCTGCCTACTCGACCATAGCCTCAGCCTTGCGAGTCTCGGAAGGCTGCTTTCACTTCTCGACATGCGCGCCGCGAAGGTAAAAGCGTCGCCACCCTTGCGACCGCGGACTCACCCCAGCAACTTACGGGTGCCCCATGTCTCGCTTCTGAGACGTGGGCTGAGGAGAAGCCCTCCTTCCACCCGCCGCAATCCACAACCGTGGAATCGAACACCCTGTGCTTCCCCTACCCATATTTCCCGTGCGGCACGGATTGATCACTGAAGCGCAGGCAGAGACGAATCCGCGCAGCCCAGAACTCCCTCCGGTTGCGCGTCGCTCGAGCCACAAACCCTATGCCTCTCCGCGGTCCACGCTGCTGTTCGAGGGTCACCAACAACGCCGCCTGCAAAGCGGCTTAAACTCACAGTATGGTTCCCGCAGCTTTCCCAGCCATGGCGACGAGTTCGCTCGCCGAGCCGACGAAGAACCAAGCTCCTCAAACGAGCAACACCCGCTGACATGCCGCGCATCCTCTCGCCACAAGCCGCCGCCGCTCTCCGCGCCCAGGTCGCCTTCCTCCGCGACCTCGGCATCTACGACTTTTATCGTCATCCCGTCGACGCGACCGGATACGCATCCTCCGCATCCTCCGCATCTGCCACTCACGTAGTTGTAAATACAGAGCCAGCAGCAACAGCCACGTCCCACTCCGTTCCCGCCGTCACTGTCCTGCCGGAACCTCCGCACCAGGTGCCCGCAACGACACCATCGTCGGCCCCTCGCGACGAAGCCCCCGGCAACCAGGGCAGGGAAGTCAACGAGCCCCGCCCGCAGCCCACCCCTCACACGCCCGAACCAGACCCGTCCCCGGAGGACCACGAGATCGCCGCCCGTAAACGCGCCCTGCCCAACCCGCTCCCAGCCGTCTTCCCGGGCATCGAGATCCCGTCTGCCGGCCGCCCTGCCGCCCTCCAGAACATCCGCGACATCATCGGCGATTGCACCCGCTGCCCCCTCGCGTTTGCCGGTCGCAACACCATCGTCTTCGGCGACGGCGACCCCAATGCCCGCCTGCTCTTTGTGGGTGAAGGCCCTGGCGCCGACGAGGATGCCTCCGGCATCCCGTTCATCGGCAAGGCCGGCCAGTTGCTCAACAACATGATCACCGCCATGGGCCTGCGCCGCGAAGACGTCTACATCGCCAACATCGTCAAGTGTCGCCCCCCGGCCAACCGCGTGCCCGAGCCCGAGGAAGCGAATACCTGCTCGCCCTTCCTGCTCGAGCAGATCGGTGTGATCCGCCCCGACGTCATCGTCGCGCTCGGGTCCACCGCCGCCACCTACCTGCTCGGCGCCAAGAGCCCGCTCTCGGCTCTGCGCGGACGCGTGCATCCGGCCCTTGGCACGCGCCTTATCGTGACGTACCACCCGGCCTACCTGCTGCGCGATCCGCGCCAGAAGAAAGAAGCCTGGGCCGATCTCCAGATCGCGATGCGGGAGCTCACCACCCCCTCCCGCTAGCCCCGGCCCGGCTTTCCCATTCCTGGAAACAGGGCAAAATCTACTTGTTCTCTCCCCCGTTTGTGCTATACCTGTCGCGAGACAGAACGCCGCGATCCCGCGTTGTGGACCTTCTGCCACTGCATTCTTCCATCCTTCCCAGTGAAGCTCCCTTCGATCCTGCCCCGCTCATCGCAGGCCGTGCAGTCTGTTCAGAACAACCCAAGGTCCCTTCGAGGAGAAGTGCCGCATGCAAGTTTTTGCCGCTCCCATACGCTCTGGTTTCCGTTCCCTGGCTATCGCTTCCATCACATCTGCCTTGTTCGCCGTCTCAGCTTCGGCGCAGATGTCCAAGGCCGTGACCCGCGCCACCGTCTCGGTTGAGCCGCAGGCTGCTGCCACGCCCATTGCCGCCACCGTCTGGCTCCAGCTCCACAACAAGGCCGCCCTCGACGCCGCCGTCAAGGCTATGTACACCCCCGGCGCGCCCACCTATCAGAAGTTCGCCGCCATCGAAGATCTCAAGCAGTACGCGCCTTCCGCAGCCGACGTCGCCAAGGTTAAGCAGGAGCTCGCGGCGCACAACCTCACCGTTACCGGGGTCGACACCAACAACTTCGCGGTGCACTTCCAGGGCAAGTCCTCTGACTTCGAAGCAGCCTTCCACACCACCCTGCACACCCTGCGCATGAAGAACGGCACCTCCATGGCGGCCGTGTCCACCGCACCCGCGCTCGCCGGCGTTGCCGTCGGCCTCACGCGCTCGGTCTCCGGCGCCACCGGGGCGCCCATGCATTCCTTCATGCGGCACCCGGTCGATCCCAGTACCGGTGTCCAGGTCGGCAAGGTCGCGATGTCTGCCGCAACCGCGGCTCCCAAGACCGCCAGCCCTGATGGAGCATACTTCGCGTCGCAGTGCTTCTATGCCCCCACCAATGTGACCTTCAACTCCGGCAGCCTGCCCACCGCGCAGTACACCGGCTTTGTCTACGGCGCGCCTGTCACCAACACCGCCTCCGGCACCGTGGCACCCTGCGGCTACTCGCCCAAGGACATCACCAGCCTCTTCGGCCTCAACGCCGCCTACAGCCAGGGCTACACCGGCAAGGGCCAGACCATCGCCATCATCGATGCCTATGGTTCGCCCACCATTGCCGCCGACCTCAAGACCTTTGACAGCATCTACAACCTGCCCGCACCTGACTTCAAGCTCCTCACCCCTGTGGCCGTTACCGGCACCGATGCCGGCTGGGCTGGCGAAACCACCCTTGACGTCGAATGGGCGCACGCCATTGCTCCCGACGCCGCCATCCGCCTGATTGCTGCGCCCAGCGCCATGGACTCCGACCTACAAACCAGCCTGCTCTACGTCATCGAGAACAAGCTGGCCAACATCGTCTCCAACTCCTACGGCCAGGGCGAGCTCTTCGAAGACACAGAAGACGTCACTACCTGGGACGAGATCTGCGAACTCGCTGCGTTTGAAGGCATCAGCGTCCACTTCTCCTCCGGCGATGAAGGCGATCTGATCGCCGACGAAGGCGTGGCTGACGTAAGCTCACCCGCTAACTCGCCCTACGCCACTGGCGTCGGCGGCACCTCCGCCGGCACCTCGCCGCTCGACGGTTCGCTGGTCGAGACCGGCTGGGGTACCAATATCACCCGCCTTTCCACCACCTCCACGGTCGATGACCCACCACTCGTCGAAGGCTTCCTGTACGGCGCCGGCGGTGGTACCAGCCAGTACTTCGCGCTGCCTTCCTACCAATCCGCTATCGGAGGTACTGGTCGCCAGGTGCCCGACGTGTCGGCCATCGCCGATCCTTACACCGGTGTCGAGATCATCGAGACGGTCGATGGGGTGCAGTACTACGAGTCCATCGGCGGCACCAGCCTCGCCGCGCCGGTATTTTCGGCCGAGTGGGCGTTGATCCAGCAGAAGCTCGGCGCAACCCTTGGCCAGGCCGCTCCCTACATCGCTGCCTACGCGAAGACGTCCTATATCAAGGACGTGCTTCCCGTCTCCACCACGTACTCGGTGCAGGGCGGCGTAGCCGACAGCAAGGGAGTCACCTTCTACTCCACCGCCTCGCTGATCGACTCGGCCAGCACCTCGCCGTTCTTTGCGGGCCTGTACCACAGCCCCAATAGCGGCTCCTACTTCGCCCTGTCCTTCGGGACGGACTCCACCCTGCCCGTGACCTCGGGCTGGGATCCGGTCACCGGCTGGGGCACCCTGAACTTCCCGGCCATCTTCGCCAAGTAGAAGCCAATCCACACCAACCGCGGGGTTCCACCACGCTCCCAAGCGTGATGGAACCCCGGCCTGTTTCTGCCTCACCGCACTTGCCTTCGCTCGGGAAGAGGAAACGCCGGGTGCCCCATGTCTCGCCCCTGAGACGTGGAGATCGCCTCTGCCTGCGCTGCATGCCCACCCGTGCCTTACCACGTGCCACCCGCCAGCATCGCTCCCGCTCCAATTCCATCGCGCCAACCTGATACCCTCGCCCCAGTGCCCTTGTTCTGCGATGTCGCCCTGCCCGTCCCGCTCGACCGCCTCTGGACCTACAGCTGCCCCGCGCCCGCCGAGGCCGCCGCTCCGGTCGTGGGCGCCCGCGTGCTTGTGCCCTTCCGCAACGAGAAGATGGCTGGCATCGTGGTGCGCCTCCACGACGACCCGCCGCCGGTAGCCGCCAAGCCCGTGCTGGCCGTGCTCGACGCCGAGGCCACCATCGGCCCTGACCTCATGCAACTTGCCGAGTGGATCGCTGGCTACTACCTGTCGCCGCTCGGCGAGGTCCTGCGCACCATGCTCCCGCTCGTCGCCGAGGTGCGCCACCGCGTGCTTCTGCGCATCACCGACGCGGGCCGTGCCGTCCTCTTCGCCGGCGCCGCCCAGGGCTCCTCGCGCCGCTCCCGCCGCACCCCCGCTGAGCAGGACATTGAGTACTCCGTGCTCAACTACCTCGAAAATGGCGACCCCGCGAAGCTCGCGACCCTGCGCTCCGCCACCGGCGCAACCCGCGAGCTGCTCGACGGCATGCTCCGTAAGAAGTGGCTCGCCCGAGAAACCGAGGCTGAGGGCAGACGCGCCGAGCGCACCGTTCGCTGGGCCGTGCTGCAGGCCGACGCCCGCCTGCCCAAACTCAACCCCAACCAGCAGCGCATCCTCGCAGAGCTTGCCGGGGCCGGCGGCGCTTTGCCCGTGCCTGAGCTGCGCATGCTACTCAGCCGACCGGCCGACGCTGCCGACAGCGTCCTCGATCCAGGCCCCGTGCATGCTCCCGATTCGGGCGGTGGCCTCGACGTCGAAGCAGACGCGCCGCCAGCTTTGACCGCCCAGCCGGCCGGGCTCGCCAAACCTTCCACTTCCACCCTCGCTACCCTGGTCAAGCGCGGCCTCGTCACGATCGAAGAGCGGCCGCTCACCTTTCACGTTTCCGGCATGCTGCAGGGCTCAACCGCCGCTCATGAGCACCGCCTCAATCCCGGCCAGCTCGAAGCTCTCGCCTCCATCACCACCGCCATGGAGTGCTCCGAGTTTGCGCCGCTGTTACTTCATGGCGTTACCGGCTCAGGCAAAACCGCCGTCTACCTCCAGGCCATGCAGCGTGCGCTCGCCGCCGGCAAGGGCGCCCTTTTGCTCGTACCCGAAATTGGCCTGACCCCCGCCATGGCCGGGCAGATGCATGCCGCATTCGGTACCGAAGTTGCCCTGCTCCACTCCGCGCTCACCGCCGAGGAGCGGGCCGAGCAGTGGCACCGCATCCGTCGCGGCGAGGCCCGCATCATCGTCGGCACTCGCTCCGCCGTCTTCGCGCCCGTGGCCGGACTTGGCCTGCTGATCGTCGATGAAGAGCACGACGGCTCCTACAAGCAGGAGGAAATGCCCCGCTACCACGCGCGCGACGTCGCCGTAATGCGGGCCAAGCTGCTCGGCGCCACCGTGGTCCTCGGCTCCGCAACGCCATCCCTCGAGAGCTGGCACAACGCCCAGCGCGGCCGCTACACCCTGCTCACCATGGCCGAGCGCGTCAACAATCGGCCCCTGCCCGAGGTCGAGCTCCTGGACATGCGCAACGAGTTCAAGGAGACCGGGCAGGAGCAGCTCTTCGCCCGAAAGCTCATCGAGGAGACCCAGGCTGCGCTCGATCGCGGCGAGCAGTGCATCATCCTGCTCAACCGCCGGGGCTACTCCTACGTGGCCATGTGCCGTGCCTGCGGCGAAAAGCTACAGTGCGACAACTGCGCCATCGCGCTGACCCTCCACAAGGCCGTGGTCGGCGGCGGCGAGTCCGAGCACGCCACCGTTGGCGACCGGCTCGAGTGCCACTACTGCGGCTTCCGCACCCGCGTCCCCTCGCGTTGCCCACACTGCGAGTCCGAGCACCTCTACTATCTCGGCGCAGGCTCGCAGCAGGGCGAGGAGCGCCTGCTCGAGCTTTTCCCGGGTGCGCGCATCGGCCGCATGGACCGCGACACCGTGCGCGGGCGCTTCGACATGGAGCGCCTGCTCATGCGCCTTCACTCCGGTGAAATCAACCTGCTGGTCGGCACGCAGATGATCGCCAAAGGCCACGACATCCACGGTGTCACGCTGGTCGGCGTTGTCGGCTGTGACCACGCGTTGGGCCTGCCCGACTTCCGCGCCGCCGAGCGTGTCTTCCAGTTGCTGACACAGGTCTCAGGCCGCGCCGGGCGCGGCAACCTGCCCGGCAAGGTCATCGTGCAGACCTACCACGCCGAGCACTACGCCATTGCCACCGCCTCGCACCACGACTACGCGGGCTTTGTCGCGCAGGAGCTCAAGCTCCGCCGCTATATGCACTACCCGCCCTTTGCAGTACTGGCCAACCTGGTGCTGCAAAGCGACCGCCTCGAGGAGGCGGCCGACTGGGCAGGGAAGCTGGGGCAGTGGTTCCGCGACACGCCTCTACCCGGCATCCGCATGCTCGGGCCGGCTTCTGCGCCGCTCTCTCGGGTCAAGCGCATCTACCGCTTCCACCTCGTGGTCAAGGCCGAAAACCGTGCCTCGCTGCACCGCGCCCTGCGCGGCATGCTCGACTTCGCCGAGCGCTCCGCCATCCCTCGCCGCAACCTGATCGTGGACGTCGATGCTATCAGCCTGATGTAGCCTCAGCCTGCCGGGAGTGGGACAGGCAGAGGACCGCCGCGCGAGCGGTGACAGCGCATGGAACATGGCAAAGAAGGAAGATGCCGTAGGCAGGAAATCAGCGCCGGCAGGAAAATAGCTCCGGCAGGAAAACGGCACATAGAAAACAGTGTCATCCTGAGCGAAGTGAAGGATCTGCGGTCCGGCCATCGCAGCGAAACTACAAACAAGCCGGGTGCCCCATGTGCCGCTTCTGAGACGTGGCCGCTCAGAGGCCGACGCTGGGGCATCCGACTCCGACTAGTCGAGCAACTGCAGTTCCTTCCCCGGCTTGAACCGCACAGCGCGCCCAGGGGTAATCGTCACCTCGGTCCCGGTGCGCGGATTGCGCCCAATCCCGGTCTTGCGTGGACGCACGTTAAACACCCCGAACCCTCGAAGTTCGATACGGTCACCGGAAGCTAAAGCCTGCTTCAGCCTTTCGAAGATAGCGTCGACCGCCGCCTCCGACTTGGAACGCGGCAGGCCAGTTCGCTCTACCACGTGCTGGATGATGTCCTGCTTGATCATGCTTGCCTATCTGCGAGGCGTTGTGCCCCGTCGTTGCGAATGCAATGCCTGTCCCGTAAGATGCAGATTCAAACTGGTATACCAACCATCCAGTAGAAACAAACAGTCGGCGTGTTGAAAATCCGCTCCCCGCTCGCGCAGAGCGGCCGGACCATGCCGCGGCCGGAGTTCCATGTCCATCAAAAGCGATCGTTGGATCCGTGCACAGGCCACCGAGCACGGCATGATTTCACCTTTCAGCGAAAAACAGGTCAAGGAAGGCGTGATCTCCTACGGCCTCTCCTCCTATGGCTACGACCTGAGGGTCGCCGACGAGTTCAAGATCTTCACCAACGTCAACTCGGCCATCATCGATCCGAAACACTTCGACGAGCGTTCGTTTGTGACGGTGCACGCACCGTCTGTGATCATCCCGCCCAACTCCTTCGCCCTGGCGCGCTCCATCGAATACTTCAAGATCCCGCGCGATGTGCTCACCATATGCGTCGGCAAGTCCACCTATGCCCGCTGCGGCATCATCGTCAACGTCACCCCCTTCGAGCCGGAGTGGGAAGGCTACGTCACCCTGGAAATCTCAAATACCACGCCGCTGCCGGCCAAGGTCTATGCCGACGAAGGCCTTTGCCAGATCCTGTTCTTCCAGTCAGACGAGCCCTGCGAGGTTTCCTACGCGGATCGAAAAGGCAAATACCAGGCGCAGCAGGGAATCGTCCTCCCGAAACTGTGACCAGCATGCATATTTAAAAAAGCATGAATGGTGACATAAGTAACTTGCATCGGCCCGCGATCCGGCATACAAAGTAATCAGTAACAACGCAGATCTGGGGAACGGGGCTGGGAAACCAGCCCCTCTTTTTTTTTGCTGCGACTCCGGTCTGCCTGCTTGTGCTTTCCGCGCGTCCCCATCGAAATAGATGCTGTCTCGTACCACTCCCTGTGATCCGGCTGCATCTCATTGGGTCGAAAGCACTTGGTGTAGGCCATCGTGACATACGTGCCAGCCATGGTATTTGGTGCGATTCATCAGGACGGGGAGAAAACAAATGAAGAAGTTCCTTGCAATGCTGTGCATGGTCGGTATGACCCTTCCGGCAATGGCCAGCGACAAAGCGGCGTTGGACAAACGGCTGGTAAGCGCCACCGCGACGCTGAATGAAATCATGGCGGTACCTGACAAGGCGATTCCGGATTCGATCCTGACGCAGGCCACCTGCGTAGGCGTGATCCCTGGTCTCATCAAGGGTGCCTTCGTGTTTGGCGCGGAGTACGGACAGGGTGTTGTGAGCTGCCGCACCGGCCACGGCTGGAGCGCGCCTGCGTTCATCAAGATGACTGGCGGCTCGTTCGGCTTCCAGATCGGTGGTTCGGGCACGGACCTGGTCCTCGTCGCTGTGAATGACAAGGGCTTCCAGGACCTGCTGAAGAGCAAGTTCAAGATTGGCGGCGACGCTGCTGCCGCCGCCGGCCCAGTCGGCCGTGACACCCAGGCCGCCACCAACTGGAAGCTGCAGTCCGAGCTTCTCACCTGGTCGCGTTCCAAGGGCCTGTTCGCCGGCATCGATCTGAACGGTGTCGCCGTGTTCGAGAACACGGATGACACGACCCTGTTCTATGGCCAGCCGCACACCTTCCAGCAGATCCTGAAGGGCAACGTGCTTCCGCCGGATGATGCCATGCCGTTCGTCAAGACCGTGGCAAAGTACTTCCATACCGCCAAGGCCCGTTCCTAGTTAAACCCTGCACCCAGGGGCCGGCCCTCGCGGGCCGGCCCTTTTTGCATCGCTGGAAACACGGTTACACTTGAAAAGAATCATCTGGGCGCGAGGGATCGTACTGCGGCAGCGGCTTGAATACTGGTTTGTACGGTGCCTGATCGGTGCCATGGGAGCTCTGCCGCGCCGTCTGGCCCGCACGTGTGGTGCAGTGCTGGGCGGGGTCGCGCTGCGAACGCTCCCAAGGCTGCGGCGCACGGGCGAGCAGAATCTTGTTCTTGCCTACCCTGAATGCGGCGCTGCCTGGCGCGCGGGGGTGCTGCGCAAGGTGTATCGCAGCCTCGGCTGGCAACTGGCCGAGTTCTGCCAGATGGCGAGCTACTCTGCGGAGCAGGCCAGCGCCTTTATTCGGTATGAGGGGTTCGAGCACTTTGCGCAAGCAGAGGCGCGCGGCAAGGGCGTGCTGATCGTGACCGGCCATCTGGGCGCCTGGGAACTTTCCAGCTTTTTTCACTCGCTGATGGGCCACCCCATGAGCATGGTGATTCGTCGACTCGATAACCCCTACGTCGACCACTTTGTAAACAGGGTCCGCTGCATGCACGGCAACTCGGTGCTGCACAAGGATGATTTCGCCCGTGGGCTGCTGGCAGCCACGCGCGCCGGCCGGTCAATCGGCATCCTGATGGACACCAACATGACGCCGCCGCAAGGGGTCTTTGTGCCGTTCTTCGGTCACCTGGCCTGTACCCCGGCAGGCCTGGCGCGCATCGCGCTCAAGACCGGGGCCGCCGTACTGCCAGGCTTTCTGCTCTGGCATGAGGACGAGTCCAAGTACGTGTTGCACTTCTACCCGGAGATTGAAATGGCCGACACCGGAAACGCCGAGGCGGATGCACTGTGCAACACGGCCCGCTGCACCGCCGCGATCGAAGCAGCGATTCGTGCCTACCCGGAGCAATGGCTCTGGGTGCACCGACGCTGGAAGACCCGCCCGGCGGGCGAAGCACCCATATACTAGGCGTGCCCGGGCTGCTTCCACTGTCCGCAGGCATTGAACAAAGCCGTACACAGGAGCCGAGACCGCTCCGCTCCGCCAACAGGATCAACGTGACCCCTCAGCCTCCGAACATGCCGCTGCGTTTACTGGCCAGGTCTCTTAGCTGCACCCTGCGGCCGGTCAGCGCAGGTGAGCAGCCAGTGCGCGGGGTGGCAAGCCATGGCGGCGCCGACCTGACCACTGTGGTATTCGCCGAGGATGCGCGTACCCTGCAGTCAGCCCTCCTGAGCTCTGCCGGCGCCATCCTCACGACGGCCGCCTTGGCCGAAACGGTGCCTGAAAACCGCCCCGTCCTGCTCACCGACCAGCCCAAGCTCGCCTTCGCCCGGGCAGCCCGCGTGTTGCGGCCCGCACTTTCGCAGCCGGACATTCACCCGCTGGCGTCGGTTGCGCCCGGGACCACGATCGGCGACATCGTCTCGATTGGACCCTTCGCAGTGGTGGAAGACGGCGTGGTGCTGGGTCCTGGCGTACAGATCGGCGCCGGTGCCGTGATCGGGAGGGGGTGCGATCTGGGTGCGGGGTGCGTGGTCTACCCGCGCGTGGTGCTTTATCCCGGGGTCACGCTTGGCAGGCGGGTGGTGGTGCATGCCGGCGCAGTGCTGGGTTCCGACGGCTTTGGCTACGTGCGCGACCGCGCAACCGGCGCCTACGAGCAGTTTCCGCAGCAAGGCACCCTGCTGATCGAGGATGACGTGGAGATCGGGGCCAACACCACCATCGACCGTGGAGCGCTCGAGCAGACCCGCATCCGTCGAGGCGTCAAGCTCGATAACCTGGTGCACGTGGGGCACAACGTCGAGGTAGGCGAGGACGTGGTGATCGCCGCGCAAACCGGCATATCGGGCTCCAGCACCCTTGGCAAAGGGGCGGTCGTCGCTGGGCAGGTCGGGATCGCCGATCACGTCACGATCGGCGAAGGCGCCATCCTCGGTGCCCAGTGCGGCATCCCTTCCAACAAGCAGCTGAATGGCCCGGGCATGCTGTTCTGGGGAACGCCTGCCCGGCCTATCCAGCAGTACCTGAAAGAGCTCGCGACGCTCGCCCGGCTCACGCGGCGTACTCGTACGAAGCAGCCCACAGGCAGGGAAGCAGGGGAGTAGGTATGGCAGTGGTTGTGATTGGCGGGCACTCCCGCAATATCGGCAAGACCTCGGTGGTGGCTGGCCTGATCGCGGCTCTGCCCGAGTGCCACTGGACGGCCTTCAAGATCACGCAGTATGGCCACGGTTTTTGCACCGCCGACGGCGCGCCCTGCGACTGCCAGACCGACGAGCACACCATCGCTGTCACGGCGGAGCGGCCGGACGGCGACGCCTCGACTGACAGCGGCCGCTACCTGCGTGCAGGCGCGCAGCGCTCGCTTTGGGTACGCACGCGCATCGGCATGCTGGCCACAGCGATGCCACGCATCCGCAAGGAACTGGCTGTATCGGGCAACGCCATCCTCGAGTCCAATTCAATCCTGCAGTTTATGAAGCCCGACGTGTACCTCAGCGTGCTCGATGCCGCCACGGCGGACTTCAAGGAGTCGGCCCGGTTGTTCCTGGATCGCGCCGATGCGCTGATCACTGTGGAGCGCCCACTCGAGCCGCACTGGAAGGGCGTCTCGGCGAAGCTGATCAAGGGAAAGCCGCTTTTCAAGGTCCAGGCGCCCACGTATCTGTCGCCGGAGTTGATCGCATTTGTCCGGGAGCGCGTCGCGGCCGCTTAGCTGAGCGCCGGGACAGCTCCCGTCGAGTTTAGCCGGCCGCTACTTCTGCGGCGGAAACGTCTCGGCCTTAAGCGACCCATCCCGCTGCTTCATCAGGATCTGCACCTTACCCTCGGCTGCTTCCAGCTGTTCCTTGCAGGCGCTCGAAAGTCGCATGCCTTCTTCAAACAGCTTGATCGAATCATCAAGTGGCAGGTCGCCCCGCTCCAGTTGCCCCACGATGGTTTCAAGCTGTTTCACGTTCTCTTCAAAGGTAGCCATGGTTGTGATTACAAGCCTAACTCGCTGAGCCCGGGGTGGTCGTCTGGACGCGGTCCCTGTTCCCAGTGGAAAAGGCGATCTTCATCCCGGATCGCCAGGTCGTTGATGGAAGCGACCCGCCGGCGCATGAGCCCGGCCTCGTCAAACTCCCACAACTCGTTGCCGTAGGAGCGGAACCACTGTCCGGCCATGTCGTGCCACTCGTAGGCGAAGCGTACAGCCATGCGGTTCTCGCGAAAGCCCCATAGCTCCTTGATCAGCCGGTACTCGTGCTCGTTCTCCCACTTGCGCCGGAGAAAGGCGACGATCTCGGCGCGGCCCGTGATGAACTCCGTGCGGTTGCGCCAATGCGAATCCTCGGTGTACGCCAGCGACACCTTCTCCGGGTTGCGGCTGTTCCAGGCATTTTCAGCCGCCCGCGCTTTCAGCGGGGCACTCTGCGGGTCAAAAGGCGGCTTGAGTGAAACAGGGTTGGTCATGGTGTCGCTCCTGAGGCTGTGTTTGGTGCTTCAGGTACAAGATGCTTCAGGGTACGCGGCTGGACTCATTTACGGCTGGGCAGCACGCTCGAAAGCGTCTCGATCGCTGTGTTGTAGCGGCCGAATGGAGCGCTGGCGGCAACACCTTGCACCATGGGCCGGGCCGTCGCAAGCATCTCCTGCGCAATCCGCACGCCCTCGTCGCGCGAGGCTTCCGGGCCTTCTGCCGCGCCCATGCGGACCATGATCTCGTCCGGGACAGCAACGCGCAGATCGTTCTTCATGAACTCGGCGTTGCGCAGGCTGGTCAGCGGCCAGATGCCCGCGATCACCGGGATGCGGAACTGTTCGACCCGGCGCAGGAAGCTTTCGAGCAGGCGCAGATCAAACACCGGCTGGGTAATGGCGTACTCCGCCCCCGCCTCGACCTTGTAGGCAAAGCGGCGGATCTCGTTCTCGATATCCGGCACGCCCGGATTGGCTGCCACCGCGACCGTGAAGCCGGTCGACTCGCCGATGGAGTTGCCACCAATGTCCAGCCCATGGTTCAGCCGCCGCACGATGTTGACTAGGCCGATCGCGTCCACGTCGAACACCGCCGTTGCGTCGGGATAGTTGCCGAGCTTGGGTGGGTCGCCGGTGAGGCAGAGAATGTTCTTGAGCCCGATCGACGAGGCGCCTAGCAGGTCGCTCTGGATGGAAAGCACGTTGCGGTCGCGGCAGGTGTAATGCAGCACCGTCTCGATGGGCGCGTTTTTGGGGGCGTTCTGCTGGATCTGGATGCAGAGGCTTTGTGCGCTCATGCGGGCAGACGCGCGGGGGGAGTCCGGAACGTTGATCGCGTCGACGCCATGCTCGGCGAGCAGGCGCGCCCCGGCAAGCTCCTTGCGCGTGTCGATGCCGCGCGGCGGCACGATCTCGACCAGGGTGACAAACTGGCGCTCGGCGATCAGCCGACCGATGGTGGAGCGCTGTGCGAGTGGCGCCGTTTCGACGGCATCGTCGGGCAGCACCTCGACCCGGGGCCCGCCACGTGCTTCCGTCGCTTCTACCTCGCGGGCACCTGCCTTCATCGCGCTCTGGGCTCGAAGATTGGCGCGCATCGCGCGGATATGCGCCGGAGTGGTGCCGCAGCAGCCGCCCACAAACTGCACGCCCGCCTTGAGAAACTTGCGCGCGAAGCTCGCCATATACTCCGGCGAGCACAGGTAGATGTTGCGCCCGTCGATCGCCCGGGGAACCCCTGCATTCGGCATCGCGAACAAGGGCAGGTGCGTGCCGCCAGCCATGCTCTCGATCGCACTCAGCACAGCAGCGGGGCCGGTGGAGCAGTTCACCCCGATGCCGTCCGCGCCCCAGTTGGCAAGTCGGGCCGCCGCAAGCTCGGGCTGTGTACCGTCCAGGCAGAGGCTTTCTTCATCGACTGTGACCATCACCACCACCGGAAGATCCGGTGCGGCTTCGCGTGCCGCCAGCAGGGCTTGCTCGGCTTCCGCAAGCGAAAGCACGGTTTCCACGATCAACAGGTCGACGCCGACGCCTGGCCCCCCGGAAGCAAGCGCCCGGATCTGTTCCGCGTACGCGGCCCGCGCTTCCTCGCGGGAGATCTTGCCGAGCGGCTCCATCTTGATCCCAAGCGGGCCTACAGACCCGGCGACCCAGGCGTCATTGGCCTGCTTTTCCTTGAGCTGCCGCACGGCATCGCGCGCCAGCCGGACGCCGGCCTGGTTGATGGCTTCGACCTTGTCTTCAAGGCCGAAGCGCTGCAGCCGAAACCGCGAAGCGCCAAAGGTATTAGTCTCGATCAGCTCCGCGCCGGCCTGCAGGTACTCCTCGTGAATGGAGCGCACAAGGTCTGGATCCGAAAGGTTGAGCTCGTCATAGCAGCGGTTAATGAAGATGCCGCGGTCATACAGGATCGTGCCCATGGCGCCATCGCACAGCACGGGTCGGTCCCCAAAAAGTTGTTGCAATCGATTCGACATGGTCTGCTCAGTGATTCCTCATGCTAAGGCACAGGCCGCGCCGGTGCCAGCAAGGGCAGGTGCTTTGTTATACTTGGGCTTCCCTCGCAAGCGCGGGTGTCTTGCTTGGAGGGACTGGGGTTTTCATTTGCGTTTGTTGAACCTGCTTCAGCCTCACAGCAGCCGTGCGTCGCGCTGCATGCGTCTTTGCTCCGTCCTCGCCGCCCTCCTGCTGGTCTCGCTTGGCCTATCCGCCTGCGGGAAGAACTACTACTTCGCAGGTCGCGCCCTGCCGCCAAGCGGCATCCTGAACAGGGTCCTGCTAGCCTGCCAGATCAGCGGTCGTGGTCAGCTCTTCCTGGTGGACGGCCTGTACGACGTGCGCCACAACTACAACAACACGGTGGCGTCGTTCCCGATCAGCGGCTACACCGCCACGTCGCTCCCGATCACGGTGCAGAACCTTCCTGCGGAGCAGGTTGGTGTGGTGTTCTCCATCTCCGACGGTTCACTGTCTACCGTGAACTATGCCACCGAGACAGCGACGACGCTGCTAGCACCGCCTGCGACCAACGTGGTGGCCTCTTCTGTGTTTACTTCCAGCAACCGACAGTACATCGTGGCCGCGCAGCAACAATTGCACGAGATCGAGATGTACGACGCCAGCACGGCGCCCACGACGTTCCTGC
Organism: Acidipila sp. EB88; assembly: GCF_003858395.1. Taxonomy (GTDB): domain Bacteria; phylum Acidobacteriota; class Terriglobia; order Terriglobales; family Acidobacteriaceae; genus EB88. The sequence continues at coordinate 3,293,317 of NZ_QWEV01000005.1, forward strand.
TGAACCTGCCCGGTGTGTACCGCGTCTCGGTCAACCCGGCTGGTACGATTGCGCTCGCCTTTGTGCAGAACTCCGACACGGTATATAGCGTGGTCCACCTGACCAGCGCGCAGCAGCAGGCTGCTGCCGCACTGCCACCCTCGCAGAATGGCGGCCGGTTCTATGATGGCGCCGAGGATTGCGAGCCCCAGAACCTGCCGCAATACTGCGTATTCGCGGTGGACACCTCGGCCGCACCGGTGGATCGCCCGATCCGCACCGTGTTTTCGCCTGATGGCTCCTCCGCGTACGTGATCGATTGCGGACCGGAGTGTGGCGGCCAGACTGCGGGTCTCACCCAGATTCCGCTGACCGGCACCGCGCTGAACCCTGGCACGACCGGACCTGCGGGGATCGCGCTTAAAACCTCAACCTTTATCCCGGTCCCGGGCGGCGCGACGGATGCGCTCTTCAACGGCAACACGCTCTACGTGGCCGGGCAGCAACTTGTGCCTGCCGACCAGTTGTTCACCGGCATGCTTTCCGTGGTCAACATCACCAACAACTCGGTGAGTGCGCCCATTCCGATCTCGGATGGCACGCACAGCCGGATGGTGCTGGCCGATGACGACACCCTCTGGATCGGCTCATCGAGCTGCCAGGGCGGGGAGCGCTACCGGATGGCCCAGAATGGGAGCACCAACTCCTACGGCTGCATGACCATGGTGAACACTGATACCAACACTGTAACCACGATCGAGTCGTACAAGGGCGATGGCACAGGGATTGCCGCGGTCACGGGGCTGCACAAGGTGTATACGGCCGAGGGTGGCCAGGTGTACATCTACGGCACAACGGCCGGAGCGGCGCTCGACAACACCAACGTGACGGTAGCCGGCACCGTGGTCGATGTGGCCTACATGGATGCTCCGGATGACTCGGACAACACCTGGTACTAAGCCAGACCAGCACACAGATAAGGCGCGCCCACACGGCGCGCCTTTTCCTTGCGGGCGCATAGCCAGAGGGCGAGTGCTGCTGCTGCATAAAGGAGAGCAACGTGGAACCATGCGACATCCTGGCCGTCGCGGCCCATCGTGATGATGTGGAGCAGACCTGCGGTGGAACCTTGCTGCGCGCCAGGGCACTGGGGCAGCGAACCGCCATCCTGGACCTGACCGCCGGCGAGGCCGGCACCCGTGGCTCTGCGCAGGAGCGTGCTGCCGAGGCGGCGAAGGCGGCGGAGTTGCTCGGGGTGGTGCATCGCGAAGCTCTCGACCTGCCCGACGGTGCTGTGGAAAACACGTACCCAAATAGGCTCAAGGTGGCCGCTGTGGTGCGCACCCTTCGACCGCGCGTGGTGATCCTGCCTTACTGGACGGCGCGTCATCCCGATCACAGCACCTGCTCGGTGCTGGGCTACGAAGCATGCTTTGTGTCCGGTCTGCGCAAGGTCGTGACGCATGGCGCGGACGGGAAAGAGCAGGCTCCACACCGTCCGTTTAAAATCCTGTACGCCAGCCTCTATGCCGATGTCCGTCCCACATTCGTGGTTGACATTACCCCGCATATCGAGCAGCGTCACGCGGCCCTGATGGCATATCAGTCACAGTATGGCGACCAGCCGGAAGGCTCTGGTCTTTTCGTGCCGGAGCAGGAGATTCGCGAGCGCTGCTTTGCCGAGGCGAGGCACTATGGCCTGTTGGGTGGCGTGCGTTTTGGCGAGCCGTTTGTGCAGAAAGAGGTTGGGCTGGTGGCGGACCTGCTGCAAGTGCCGGTGCAATCGATCTAGCGATGTCACCCCAGGTCCTGTGCCGGTGCACGCGACGGTACCGTGCAGCCGGTGCTCTCCAGGGCTGAATCCCTTGGAGCGCGGCGCGGTGCATGGTAGGTTTCCCGCAGGAGAGTGCTGTGAGTGATTTGAAATCTTCGGGCCTGTTCCATACCCTGGCTCGTTTGCCCCACGAACTGGGGCGTCCCGTTGGCCGCGTGGCGTATATCCCACAGATCGACGGGTTGCGGTTCCTGGCGATTTTCGTTGTGTTCGTCTGGCACTCGTCGCTGCGGGCCAGCCGTTATGCGGACAGGCTGCAGAAGCAGGGCATCGATTCAGGAACGCTGTACCGCTGGTTTCCGCATGGAGAAATTGGCGTAGACCTGTTCTTCTTCATCAGCGGCCTCGTCATCGCGCAGTCTTTTCTGTATCGCAAGAGCAAGTGGAGCTTTCGCGACTTCTACACCAAGCGCTTCATGCGTATCTACCCGCCGTACATCCTGAGCCTGCTCGGCTGCTTCGCGGTGCTGGGGCTTACGCATCACGTGCCGGAGGGAGGCGGTTCATTTGCCTCGAACATCCCGCTGCTGCATAGCTTTGCCGCGTCGGCGGTGTATGTCCACAGTCTCTGGTTCAACGCACCGTCGCGGCTGAACCCGCCCATGTGGTCGCTCGAGATCGAGATCCAGTTCTACCTGATCGTGCCGTTCTTGATGCTGGCTTACCTGCGCCTCAAGCGACAGGCTGCCCGCATGGCTGTGCTGGCCGCTGTGAGCGCCGCGGCCATTCTCGTGGTAGCCAGCTTTCATCTGCATGGTCCGATGGATCACCGCTTCCGGATCGGGCTGCTTGCCTATGCACCCTACTTTCTGGCCGGCATCGCCACGGCCGACCTTTCCAAGCCTGGCTGCCTGTTGAACAGGATCAAACCCGGCGCCGCCTACGACGCGGTGATGGTCGTCGCACTGGTCGCATTTACAGGCTTCGGGCTCTGGCTTTGCGGCAACGATGCGCACCCACAGGGCTTCTGGCTCAATGTCATCTCTCCGTTGGCCGGTCTGGTGATCGTGTCCATGATCTACCTGGGTGCGCTGTATGGGCACGTGAGCCGAGCAGTTCTGGGCTTGCCTTGGATCGCGCTGATCGGCACCATGTGCTACTCGATCTACCTCACGCACATCGCTGTGGTGCAGGGGGTTTCCGACATCGTGCTGAGCCGGCTGCACCTTGAGAACCGCTGGCTGATCTGGGGTATCTGGCTGCCGAGTTTGGCGGTGGCTGTGTTCGGGGTGGGGCTGGTTTTCTACCTGCTGGTCGAGCGGCCACTCATGAACGGAGGCGCCAAGGTAGCGCGGCACGACGCTGGCAAAACCGTGCTGCCGCATGCGGCTGCCTGAGGATCGCCACGCGCACTAGCCGTAACAGTGTGCGTGGCGATCCCGGCCTCACCGGTATGCAAACCGCAGTGTCAGCGGTTTAATGCGTGCATCATCGCCTCGGTATAGCGACTGCCCACAGCAGCGTTGGCCGGGGCTATTTCGTCTATCTCACGAAGTTCACTCGCTGACAATGTGATTGCGGAGGCGTCCGCGTTCTCCTCCAGATACTGCACACGCTTGGTGCCTGGGATGGGCACAATGTGCTCGCCCTGCTGCAGCGTCCAGGCGAGCGCAAGCTGGGACGCTTTCACGCCCTTGCTCCGGGCGAGCTCTTCGAGTTTGCCCACGAGTTCGAGGTTTTTCCTGAAGTTTTCACCCTGGAAGCGCGGATTGCTGCGTCGCCAGTCGCCCGGCTCCAGGTCGCTCTCGCTCTTGATCTGCCCGGTCAGGAAGCCCCGGCCCAGCGGCGAGTAGGCGACGAAGCCGATACCGAGAGAGCGCGTCAGCTCCAGCAGTTCCTCCTCTGGGTCGCGCGACCACAGCGAGTACTCGGTCTGCAGCGCGCTGATCGGATGCGTTTTGTGCGCGCGGCGGATAGTCTCCGGTGCTGCCTCGGAGAGCCCGAGGTACTTGACCTTGCCGGCTTGTACCAGCTCAGCCATGGCGCCCACCGTCTCCTCGATCGGCACATCCGGGTCCACGCGGTGCTGGTAGTACAGGTCGATATGGTCGGTCCCGAGCCGCTTCAGGCTGGCCTCGCAGGCCTGCTTCACATACGCGGGACGCCCGTTCACGCTCGTCTTCGACGGATCGTCCTTGTCTCGTTGAATACCGAACTTGGTTGCCAGTGTGACCTCGCTGCGGCGTCCTTGGAAGACGCGGCCAAGCAACTCCTCGTTGGTGTGCGGACCGTACATGTCCGATGTGTCCAGAAAGGTGATCCCGAGCTCGATGGCGCGTTGCAGCGTCCGCACGGATTCCTCGTCATCGCGCCCGCCGTAGAAAGCGGACATCCCCATGCAGCCGAGTCCCTGCTCCGACACGACGAGCCCTTGCGATCCCAAACGGCGCTTTGCCTGTTCCTGTTTCATGTATCCCCTTGTAGCGTTTCAGCTATTGGACTCAGATCCCCTGTTCCGCGATGCTTGGCCCGGTTTGCCATGGAATTCATGCGATGTTCGCTTCGTTGCCGCCCCGGGGAGTAGCCTAAGGCGAGCCGCGCGCAGCGCGGAGGAGGGCAGGCCCGCTTGAGCACCACTGTGTTTGTTCTGGAAGACGATACGGATATCGCCAGATTGGTCGAGCATCATCTTCAGGCAGCGGGGTATACCCCACGCCTTTTCCCCACGCCGCTGAACCTCCTCTCGGAGGCTGAGAAGCAAAGCCCCGCGTTGTTCCTGCTGGACATCATGGTTCCAGGCGGGGACGGCCTGGACGTCTGTCGCAAGCTTCGCGCCAACCCGCAGCTATCCAGCATTCCCATCATCTTCATGACTGCCAAGGCTTCGGAGAACGACCGGGTGCTTGGCCTGGAACTCGGCGCCGACGACTACGTCACCAAGCCCTTTGCGCCGCGCGAGCTGGTGGCGCGCGTCAAGGCAGTGCTGCGGCGCTTCGAGCGTCCAACCGGCCCCCAGACCATCCAGTTTGAAGACGTGATCATCGATGCAGGCGCCATGCAGTTGCGTGTGCGCGGCGAGATGACCACCACAACCGCAACGGAGTTCCGGCTTCTCGACTACCTGGCCAGGCACCCTGGACGCGTGTTTTCGAGGGATCACCTGCTGGATGCCGTTTGGGGCGATGCACGCTTCGTGACGCCGCGCTCAGTCGACGTGTATGTGCGCAGAATCCGCGAGAAGATCGAAGTGGATCCTGAAAATCCGCGCTATCTCAAGACCGTTCGCGGCGCCGGATATCGCTTTGAAGTGCCCAAGCCGGCGTAACCGCGCACACGCGACCAAGTAAGGCCGCCAAAGGCAGCTGCCACGCTGCCGGGGCAGCAATGGCAAAGGAGGGCAGGCACAGTGACCGGCCGCGTATTCACCAAGCTTCTGCTCTCCTTCATGCTGGTTCTTTGCATCGGCACCGTGATCCTGGACTTCTCGCTGAGCCACTTCGTGCAGCACTCGCTGTATGCGAGCTCCACGGAGTACTACAACGCGAAGGGTGCGCGGATGGCCGCGCAGCTCGCGGCGACTCCCGCTGCCGACCTGCCGACCGTTGTGCGCGCCCAGGCTCTCGGTGCCCGTGCCAACGTCGCGGTGTTTGATTCGATCGGTCACCTGGTGGCGTCCGCGTCTGCTGCCGACGGCAATGGACTACAGCCTGAGGCGCCGACAAAGGGGTTCACCTCACCATCCGGCGAGATCACTCCCCAGGCACCCCCTGAAACGTTGAGCCTGCGCAGCACCGAACCTGCTGTGGCCGGCCCGGTGAGCAGCACGATCGACGGCGACCTGCTCGACCTGTCCGTTCCGGCTGGTCAGTACACCGTGCACTTCGCTTTTTCGCTTGCCGGTGTGGACTCGACCCTGCACCTGCTCTGGCACGACTTCACCATCGCCTCGCTGCTGGCTCTCGGCCTGGCTACGTTTCTGGCTGCCTTTCTGGCGCGCAGGGTCGCGCAAAGGCTGTCCCGCATCGTTCGCTTCGCCAACCGCATCGCGTCCGGCGAGCTGTCGGCGCGCGTGGAAGAAGGTCGGCTGGACGAGATCTCGGAAGTGGCGCACGCACTGGATAGTACCGCGGCCCGGCTTGAGGAGAGCTTCAAGGAGCTGGACGGCTCGCGCCGCGAACTGGCGGTGCTTCTCGACAGCATGCAGGAAGCGGTGATCGGCATCTCGCCCAGCTCGCAGGTTACTTGGTCGAACAGCAAGATGAAGTTGATCTCGCCTTCAGCAGTGCGCGAGGGGCGCTCGCTGGTGGAGTGCGTGCGCGACCCGGATGTTCTGCGATGTGTTGCGATCGCACTGCAGGACAAGGAGATCGGCTACGGCCGGGCGACGTCATTTGTGCCGAGCCGATCGTTCGCGGTGAGTGCGGCGCCGATGCCCGGCGGCGGCGCGGTGGTGGTGTTGTACGACGTGACCGAGATCGAACGCACCGAGCGCATGCGGCGGGACTTCGTCGCCAACGTGTCGCATGAGCTGCGCACCCCGCTGACCTCCATCTCCGGGTATGTGGACACAGTGCTGGACAGCGAAGAGCGCTTGTCGTTGCAGGGACGTGAGTTTCTCGGCATCGTGCTGCGCAACGCAACGCGGATGAACCGGCTGACTGCCGACCTGTTGACGCTGGCCAACGTGGAGGCCCGGGACTATCGCATTCACCCCCAGCCCATCGCGGCGGATGAACTGCTCGACGACGCGCTGGACGCGCTGGCCGGCATCGCAATTGATTCGGGCGTGGAACTCGAGCGACTGGCGGCTCCTCCGACCCTGGTGCTCGCGGACCTGGATGCGTTGAACCAGGTGTTCGGCAACCTGATTGAAAACGCGATGAAGTATGGGCGGGCAGGCAAGCGGGTGCGTGTAAGCGCGCGCAATGTCGAGGATGCGGTGGAGTTTTCCGTGCAGGACTTCGGGCCGGGGATTGCCTCCGAGCATCTTGAACGGATCTTTGAGCGCTTTTACCGCGTGGACAAGGCTCGCTCGCGCGACTCCGGCGGCACAGGCCTTGGCCTTGCCATCGTGAAACACATCATCCTCGCCCACCATGGGACCATTCGGGCAGAGAGCGAACTTGGCTCGGGTTCCAGGTTCCTGTTCACACTGCCTCTCGCAGCCGCTCCCGCGGCGACAGGTCATGACGGCGCAAGGCGGCAGCAAGTTTCACCGTCCCTACCACTTTAGGTACCAAAAAGCTGCAAAAGCGTTACCACCTGTGCAGTTTGGGCTTGCATGTAAACCCCTTGTAACAGGCGACCACCATAATCCTCGAAGTAGAAAGCGAGGCTCTTGTGAAAGCGAAATCTATTCTTACGGCTGCCCTCCTGGTGTGCACAGCCTCTGCTGGGTATGCGCAGAAGCTGAATGGCGCCGGCGCGACCTTCCCGAACCCTATTTATTCCAAGTGGTTCAGCGAGTACAGCGCACAGCACCCGGGCGTCGAGATCAACTACCAGCCGATCGGTTCCGGTGGTGGGATCCGCCAGGTCACGGCCGGCACGGTCGACTTCGGTGCCACAGATGGGCCCATGAGCAACGAGCAGCTGGCTTCCGCCAAGGTCAAGGTGCAGCACATCCCCACTGTTTTGGGCGCCGTGGTTCCGATCTACAACCTCCCGGGCATCAACCAGGAGCTTAAGTTTTCGCCCGAGGTCCTGGCGGATATCTACCTGGGCAAGATCACCAACTGGAGCGACGGGCGCATCGAGAAGGACAATCCCGGCGTGAAGCTTCCCAACACCGAGATCATCGTGACGCACCGCTCCGATGGCAGCGGTACGACCTTTATCTTTACGGATTACCTGAGCAAGGTGAGCAACGACTGGAAGACCGGGCCGGGCGCCAACACGGCTGTGTCGTGGCCAAAGGGACTGGGCGGCAAGGGCAACGAGGCGATCGCCGGACTGGTGCGCCAGATGCCGGGTTCCATCGGCTATGTGGAGTTGATTTACGCCCTGCAGAACAAGATTCCCTACGGCGCCGTGAAGAATGCGTCGGGCAAGTTCGTCAAGGCCAGCATTGAGGGCGTGGCAGCTTCGGCCGCTGCCGTGAAGATGATGCCGGCGGACTACCGCGTGTCGATCACCAACCAGGTGGGCGGGGACGTGTACCCGATCTCGAGCTTTACCTGGCTGCTGGTGCCGACCCAGGGTCTTGATCCTGCCAAGGAAAAGGTCCTGAAGGACTTCCTCGGGTGGATGCTGGAGCATGGCGAGTCCGAGGCGTCGTCGCTGTACTACGCGCCGCTGCCAGCGTCCGTGGCCGCCAAGGTGCGGACCACCGTCGCGCAGATGAAGTAGTGCCCATGCGGCGCGGGCGGCCATCCGGGGTCTTCGGGGTCCCGCGAACGCCGCCCGCGCGTTACTCTGCCGGGAGCTTTCGGCCATCGCCGGCGATGGGAGGGGCAGGCAGGAGTGCTACCCTCTCCTTGTCTGTATTCCCCGTCTGCACCATGAGGCGCTTATGGTTCGCCGCGAGTACAGGTGGGGTGCGGCGAACTTTAACATGCCATTTAACAAAGCTCGATAGGGTGGAAGCTGGTGGATAGTAAAACACAGCAATCTCGCATACCCAGCTTTTCTGAATCCTTGTCCCAGACTGCAGTGCAGGCCCCCGATTCCGCGACCGCGCCGGAAAACCGGGACCCCGTGGTGGCTTCGCCGATCCGTGAGTTCCTGGCCGGGCGTGGCAGCTCCGCCTTTGCCGACCGGTGGTTCCGCGGCCTCATGGTCGCCTGCGCCCTCAGCATTTTCGCCATTGTCGGACTGATCGCCACGGAACTGGTCCTGCGCTCCGAGCTCAGCCTGAAGAAGTTCGGCGTCGGTTTCTTTTTTCACTCCGGTTGGGATCCGGTCGCAGGCAACTACGGCGCGTGGCCCTTTATCTACGGCACGCTGGTGTCCTCGCTGGTTGCCCTCGTGATCGCCGTACCGCTGGCCGTGGGGCTTGCCATCTTCCTTACCGAGATGTGCCCGCGCTGGCTGCGTTCGCCGCTGGCGTTTCTTACCGAGCTGCTGGCGGCCATCCCCAGCGTGGTGTATGGGCTCTGGGCGGTGTTTGTGCTGGTTCCGCTGCTGCGCGAGCATGTCAACCCGGTGCTGGCCAAGGCACTTGGCTGGACCACTCTCTTCTCAGGCCCCAACTACGGCATCGGCATGCTGGCCGCCGGGGTGATCCTGGCCATCATGATTCTGCCGATCATCTCGTCTCTGACGCGCGAGGTCATGTCCGCCGTGCCGCACATGCAGCGCGAAGCGGTGCTGGCGCTTGGCGCAACCCGCTGGGAGATGATCCGGATGGGTGTGCTGCGCAATGCGCGCATTGGGATCGTCGGCTCGATCATCCTTGGCCTTGGCCGCGCGCTGGGCGAGACCATGGCGGTCACGATGGTGATCGGCAACCGGCCCGAGATTGCGAAGTCGCTGTTTGCTCCTGGCTACAGCATGGCGTCGGTTATTGCGAACGAGTTCAGCGAAGCCTCGGATGACCTGTACCTGAGCGCGCTGATCGAAATCGGGCTTGCCCTGTTCCTTGTCACCATCGTGGTCAATGCGTTGGCGCGGGTGCTGGTATGGGCGGTAACCCGCGGCGCGCCAGCGCGGGCGGTGTAGGAAAAATCCATGGCAGAACAAGTTGCAATCAGCCCATATGCCGGGTCCAACGGCAACCGGATGCGCCGCGCGGTGGCGAACCACATGGCGACGGCGCTGGCCATTATCAGCACGCTGCTGGTGGTTGCGCCGCTGGTGGCCATCTTTGTGTACCTGATCTACAAAGGCGCCAGCTCCCTCAATTTCGCGTTCTTCACACAGATCCCCAAGCCTGTGGGCGAAGTGGGCGGCGGCATGGCCAACGCGATTTACGGCTCGGCCATCCTGCTCGGCATCGGCAGCCTGGTCGGTGTGCCGGTCGGCATTGCCAGCGGCATCTTTCTGGCGGAATTTGGACGGGGTGGCCGTTTCGCGAACCTGGTGCGATTCACTGCCGACGTGCTGAACGGGGTTCCGTCGATCGTGATGGGCATCTCGGTCTACTCGTTGATCGTGCTGCCGCAGAAGCACTTCTCGGCGCTTTCGGGCGGAGTTGCTCTCGGGATCATGATGATCCCCACAATCACTCGCACCACCGAGGAGATGTTGCTGATGGTGCCCAATTCGGTGCGCGAAGCTGCGCTCGGCTTGGGTGTGCCGAACTGGCGGTCGGTGCTGTCGATCACGCTCAAGACGGCGTCTCCAGGTGTGATCACCGGCTGCATGCTCGCGTTTGCGCGCGTCGCGGGCGAAACAGCGCCGCTGCTGTTTACCGCGTTCGGTAACAACTTCTGGAGCAGCAATCTGACCCAGCCAATTGCGGCCCTCCCGTTGCAGATCTATGTCTACGCGATTTCGCCCTATGATGACTGGCACCGGCTGGCGTGGGCCGGCTCGCTCGTGCTGATTGTGCTGATTGTGGTTGCCGTTGCGCTGGTGCGTTTTGTGACCTCGCGCGGCATTTTGAAAGGGGCAAACTAAGTGGGCGTCGGTATTGAGGTCACTGAGCTGGATGCGTGGTATGGCACGCACCAGACTCTGTTCAAGATCAACCTGAACGTGCCCGCCAACCAGGCGACCGCGCTGATCGGGCCTTCTGGCTGCGGCAAGTCGACCTTTGTGCGCTGCCTCAACCGCATGCATGAGACTGCGGCCGCAGGTCGCGTTGCAGGCACCGTGCGCATCGGCAACCTGGATATCTACAGGGACGCAGCGCCGGTGGAGATCCGTCGCAGAGTAGGTATGGTGTTCCAGCGGCCTAACCCGTTTCCAACGATGTCGATCTATGACAACGTAGCGTCTGGGCTGAAGCTGAACGGCTTCCGCAACCGGCGCATGCTGGACGAAATCGTTGAGAAGTCTTTGCGGCACGCCGCACTGTGGGACGAGGTCAAGGACGACCTGCGCAAGAAGTCAGGCGCGAGCCTTTCCGGCGGTCAGCAGCAGCGTCTGTGCATCGCGCGTGCCCTTGCGGTGGACCCGGAAGTCCTCCTTATGGACGAACCTGCGTCTGCGCTCGATCCTGTTTCCACAGCCAAAATCGAAGATCTTATCTTCGAGCTCAAGAGCCAGTACACAATCGTGATCGTGACGCATAATATGCAGCAGGCTGCACGCGTCGCGGAACGTACGGGTTTCTTTCTCTCCGGCAAACTGGTTGAAATCGACGCAACGCACAAGATTTTTACCAATCCCGGTGACAAACGCACCGAGGATTACATCACTGGCAGGTTTGGCTGATATGCGGGTTCGTTTTCATCAAAGCTTGGGTGATCTGAAAGAGAAGCTGTTGGTCATGGCCGGGCTGGCCGAGCAGTCAATTGAGCGGGCAGTGGAAGCGTTCCGAACGCGGGACCTTTCGCTCTGCGCACAGATCGATGCCTCCGAAGCAGAGATCAACCGGTATGAGCGCGAGATCGACCAGATGGCGCTTGACCTGCTCGCGATGGAACAACCCATGGCGATCGATCTTCGCTTCATCCTGTCGGTGATCAAGATCAACTCCGATGTTGAGCGGGTCGGCGACTCCGCCGTCAACATCATCGAGCGGGTGCGTGAGCTGCAGGCTTTTGCGCCCGTAGATATGCCCGTGGATATACCGCGCATGGCGTCGCTCGCCACGGACATGGTCCGGCGGGCTATCCAGGCGTTTATCGAAGGGGACGCCGAAGCTGCGCAGAAAGTCCTGGCACTGGACGATGCAGTCGACAAGCTGAATCGCAGCGCCTACTTCTCGCTGTTGAACGTGATGCGTGAGCAGCCGCACCAGACCCTGCAGGCATTGAACACCCTGGTGATTGCACGCTCGCTGGAGCGTGTTGCCGACCATGCGACAAACATCGCGGAGGATGTGGTGTTTTGGATTCGAGGCGCTGACGTCCGCCACTACGTCGCGCCGGCTGTGGTCGATGGAACCGGGGCGGAACGAGTCTAGGCAGCAAGGCTCGGCTCGAGCGGCCCACGTCTGCTGTATGGCGCAACGCTTACAGCGGCTGCGTTGACTATTGTGCGAGCGCGTTTCCTGCCTGTCTAGTTTGTGGTCGCACGTGCCAACGTTGCCAGCCACTGCAATACTGTTGTTTCCAGGGCGATGCGGCGATCGCTGTAGCTGTGATCTGTCACAAAGTGCTTCTCCATCACGCGCGTATCGCCAGCCGCTCGCAGCGCAGCGGCGAGTGCGTGATTGGCTGGTGCATTGTCATCGTCCGACTCCACCATGAGCACCGGGAGCTGCTTCAACGCCGGCGCGTAGGCGATGTAGTTCCAGTGCCCGGCGTTGGCCTTGATCTCGGACCACAAGCCCTCGGGCGTGCAGCCCTGCAGCGGCGCACTCTCCGCGCGCATACCGGCGATGCCGGAGCGGTCGCTGGCAACGGTCGCCGGATGCGATGCTTCTGCGCCGATGTTCCATGCGCTGAGTGCAGCGACGCCTGCGACACCCGTGCGGTTCGCCGCGGCATGCAGGGCCAGGAAGCCGCCCATGCTGTGCCCGATGACCACGATCCTGCTGGGGTCGAGCGCGTACTTTGCGGCGATGGCAGGGTCACGGAGGAAGGCGATGGCGGCTGAGGTGTCTTCGTCCGCATGGGTGAACGAGAACGCGCCGGGCGAGCCCCAGGCACCACGATAGTGGAAGGTGAGCACGCTCCAGCCGGCTCGCCGCATAGCCTGGGCCAGATCGAGATTTTGCTCGTTGCCCGGGAAGCCATGCAGCAGCAACACCACTGGATGAGGCCCCCGGCCAGCCGCGAGGTAAAAGACTGCATTCATGGCCGCGCCGTGGCTGGGCACCGTCAGCTCAACGAGCTGTGCCGGGTGCTGGGCATCGCGTACCGGGTCGGCTGTAATGGCGGCTGTGACGCTTGCTGCAGGCTGCGTTTGTTGCGCGTGTAGTGCGGGGAGCAAGGCAACGGAGAAAGCAAGGCTGAGCAGCAGACGGACGGATCGGTTCACGCAGCGCTCCTTTGCGGCAGGATCTTCAGCACATAGTTGCAAGGAGTCTACTGCGAGGCCACGCCACTGGACATCAGAGTTTGCCGGGCAGCATCAAGTCGCTGCAGCCTCGGCCTGGTAGCGGATGTTGCCGCCTCGCGTGATCGAGTGGCCGACTGCGAGAAAGCTCGCTGCGGCTACCCCATAGCAATCGCATGCCGACTCCTGAAGCTTTTCCCGACTCAGGATCTGGATGTGGCCGCGGCGATAATCAATGGCTCCTGCTTTTTGCAGGGCTCCGCAGGCCAGGGTCACGGTAGGCCGGCCTGAGCCAAGCATCACCGAAAGAAACTCCTGCGTAAGGTCGACCATGTCTGTGCTGACGCGGTCCTGCACCATCAACAGCCAGCGGGCCAAGCGAGCATCCGCAGGGTGGAACAGGTTGCAGGCTCCCAGTTGCTCGAGCACGACACTTTGCCCCTGCACAAACGCAAGCACCGCACCGCGCACGGAAGCAGAGTGATCAAACGCTTTCCGCAGAGCTGTGAACGGGACACGGAGCGCCGAGCCCTCTACCTGCACGAAGCACTGGCTCACGACCGGGGCAGAGCCCAGCAGGTGCAGCGCGGCGGTTACACCCTCTCGGCCGATCAGGCCGACCTCTGCGCATTGCCCCGCTGGCGTATTCGCAACGACCGAGGCCATGCCACTGGTCGGGAAGTAAGCGTAGTGCGGGATCTGGTTGGCTTCGTAAAGCACCATGCTTCGTGGCAGCGCGACAGGAACAAGACTGGTGCTGAGTTCATTTCTCGCGTCGTCTGACAGGGCTTTCAGCAGGGTGTTCGATGCCGGGTGGAGCATAAGGCACATCCTTCAATACAGCAGGTAAGGACAGCCGCTACACGGGCACGCAGCGAAGGGGATTGCCATCGTGTGAAGCATGCCGCAGGCAGCAACATGCAAATGGGGCGCCAGCTGGCGCGAAGTGTCCTGAATGACTGCTGAAGGCCGTTGCGGCTGGATGAACAGCAGGGAAGGAGGGAACTCCTAAGTAAAACACCCTGATTAAGTCTACCCGGTTGAGCACATATCTGCCGACTCAAGGTAAGGAATGCGGTTGCCTGGGTAACCGTAGTGCAAGGTTGTATGGTGAGCGCGTTTTTTTGCCCACACTGCTGCCGCTGGTTGCCATGTTGCGAGAGATTGCCCGGGCACACATGAGAACAAAGCTCCGTGGTGTTGCACGGTTTGTTGTGAGATGAAGCCTGCTTCTACCCGTGGCGTGCGTTGGACCATGCCCTTTGTGGATTGGGGCATCCTACCAAGCGCATATCTGTCACGAAGTACGAAGGCCGAATCTTGATTATCCCGATCTGCCATGAAGATACCTGGACTGATTTCCTGAGAGACCTGGAGGACTGGCATGTTCCAGACATGCCGATCGTCCTGGTGTCTCCCCATCCGGATGACGAGACGCTGGGCGCCGGTGGGCTGCTCGCCGCCTGCCGGGGTGCAGGGATACCGGTCACGGTCATCGCAGTGACAGATGGAGAGAATGCATACCAGCAGAATGACGGTTTAGGAGCAGTGCGGGAGCAGGAGCAGAGCCGGGCGCTCGACTGCCTTGGCGTGGCATCGGACCACATCCACAGGTTGCGACTCACGGACAGCGGACTTATGGAGCAGAAACACTTACTCGTCGAGGCACTTCGCCCGCTGGTTTCTTTTGGCAGCCATGTGATCGCGCCCTGGCACGGTGATTTCCATCCCGACCACGAAGCTTGCGGCGCAGCCGCGGCTGCAGTGGTGCAAGAGAAGGGTGCGACGCTTACCTCCTATCTTTTCTGGACGTGGCATCGCGGCACACCGGCAACGCTGACCGGACAGAAGCTTGTGCGTTTTCCGCTTACCCCGGAACTTGTTGCGTTGAAACTCAAGGCGCTTCACTGCCACCAGTCGCAACTGGCGCACGCAGGAGAGCCGCCGATTCTTCCTTCGTATCTGCTGCAGCCGGCGATGCGTCCGTTTGAAGTTTTTGTAATGGCCTGAAGAACCTAGGACAAGAGTCATGGATCCCACGAGTCAGGAATTTTTCGAGCAGAAATACCGTCATACCCGGACCCCTGGCAGTTCGCTTCGAGCGCGTATGAAACCGCGCGCTACGACGCGATCATGGCTGCCCTGGGCGAAAAGCGCCATCGCAGGGCTTTTGAGCCTGGCTGTTCGATCGGTATGCTGACGCGGCGTCTTGCAGAGATGTGTGAGCAGGTGGAGGCGATGGATATTTCGCCGACCGCCGTGGCGCAGGCGCAGCAACGCTGCAGGCATCTGCCGGCGGCAGCAATCCGCTGCGGCACGGTTGCTAACTCTCTGCCCGCTGGCACCTTCGACCTGCTGATCCTGAGTGAGATCGGGTACTACTTCGACGAAGATCACTTGCGAGAACTCGCAAGCACAGTGCTCGAACGGCTCGAGCCTGGTGGCACACTGCTCGCCTCGCACTGGCTCGGCAACTCTCCCGACCACATTCTGAGTGGCGACGCGGTGCATGCAGTGCTGGCAAACGTGATCGCTGCTGTTCCCGGCATTGCCCTCGCGCATTCGGAACGTCGTCCCGGGTTCCGGCTGGACCTGTGGGTGCGCGCATGAGCCTGCAGCCCTGGCATGTAAGCGTGCTGATTCCCGCACGCAACGAGGAGACGCTGCTGCCTCGCTGTCTTCGCTCGGTACTGAGGTCGGCCGCAGCTCTTCCACCCGGCACAACGTTTGACGTGGTTGTGGTCGTTGACAGCTCTACCGATGCCACGCTGCAAATAGCGCAGCAGATCCTTGGCAGCGCGGGTGCGGTGGTCAGTACAGACTGCGGCGTGGTTGGCCATGCACGGGCAATTGCCGCGGGGGTCGCCCTGTCTCGCTACAGTGGGCCGCTTCATCGGTGTTGGCTGGCGAACACAGACGCCGACTGCGATGTGCCCGAGACATGGCTGCAACGGCAGTTGCTGATAGCAGGGGAGCACATGGATGCAATCGCAGGAACAGTGGGCGTGGATTCGTTCGCGGAGCACGACGCGGGCGTGCCGCAGCGTTTTCTTGAGACATACCTTGTCGAGGCAGATGGCTCGCACCCGCACATTCATGGTGCGAACCTTGGTGTGCGCGCCGATGCTTACCTGTCCACCGGGGGCTGGCGAAGCCTGGCCACTGCAGAGGACAAAGACCTCTGGGAACGACTTGCCCTTGCCGGCCGTGCGCGCGTGTCCACCAGCCGCACCCGGATCCTCACCAGCGGCCGCTTTACCGGGCGAGCTCCGAATGGTTTTGCCCAGGCGCTGGCTGCGCATAACGGGTCCATCGCTTGACCGCGCACGAGTTGTGCCAAAGCCTGCGAGCAAGCTTCTCTGACCCACTGCCTTTGCCCGCAGGCGGCCAGACACCCCTCCGCCACCAGCGCCTGATGGAGCTGGGACGCCAGAACCTGTCTCTGGCGCGTCTTGCTGAAGCGCATTGGGACGCGGTTGCCATCCTGGCCGAAGCAGGACGCGAGCCGGCCCCCGGAGCAATTTGCGGAGTGTGGGCGTCGGAAAAGCCGGATATGGCTCTGCGACTGGAGCGTGCGGGAAACGGCTACAGCGTGACGGGCCAGAAGCTCTTTTGCACCGGCGCAGGTCTGGTGGATCGCGCGCTGGTCACGGTAGGTTCGCCCGCTTCGTTGCTGGTAGAGGTCGACCTGCGCAGCAATGCTGGGCAATGGGAGTGGAACACGGGGGACTGGAAGACCGGAGCCTTTGCCGAAACCCAGACAGCGCGCGTGCAGTTTCACGGTGTACGCGTCGAGGCAGATGCTGTCCTCGGGGATGATGGCTGGTACGTTCACCGGCCGGGTTTCTGGCATGGTGCGTGTGGGCCGGCCTCGTGCTGGGCCGGCGGCGCGGCCGGTCTGCTCGACTATGCCCTGCGGAACAGTCGGGCAGATGCGCACACCCTCGCGCACCTGGGAGCCATGCATGCCGATGCATGGGCGCTGAGCGCTTTTCTGCAGCGAGCAGGAGAGGAGATCGATGCGATGCCCGGCGACTATGCTGGCGGCTGTGTGCGCGCGTTGACGGTGCGCCACTTGGTCGAGCAGGCGGCAACCGATATGCTGCGGCGCTTGCCGCGGGCCTATGGGCCGTACCCCTTGGCCATGGACGCCGGCATGAGTCGCCGCTGCCAGGAGCTGGACCTGTATCTTAGACAATGCCATGCTGAGCGGGACCTGGAAGCCCTGGGTCGCGGTGTTCGCCCGATGCGTGACTGACCGGGCCGCCGCGTGCATCGCGCAGGTGGCCGCCGCGGCGCCGCGTAGATCGCCAGAGCAGGAGCCTTTGAAGCTGTGACCAAACCGATGCGAGTGACAGCCGTTTTTGTCGGTACCCTGACCGTGCTGCTGGTCGTTGCCGTGACGGTGATTCCGTGGTTTCTCAACACAGAAAGCGCGCGCCGCGAAGCGGAAGCGCGGTTGACCCATGCGCTCGGACGCAACGTCTCGATCGACAAACTGTCTGTTTCTTTGTGGCAGGGCAGTCTCGCTGCTCAGGGCATCTCGGTGGCTGATGAGCCAGCGCAGGGCGCGCGTCCCTTCCTGACGGCAAGAGAGTTGCGACTGCGTCTGTCACTGCCCCTGTTGTTGCGGCGCATCGTCAAGGTGGAGGGGCTTGTGCTCGAGTCGCCGCAGGTACAGCTGGTGCGCGACGGCCAGGGCCGATGGAACTACGCCAGCTTCGTGGTTGGGTCCGGCAGTGTTCAGACTCCCGGCCACACGGCCGAGGGTCGAGCGATCCTGGCGATCCGTCAGTGCCTAGTGCGGGATGGACAGGTCACCGTGATGACTGGGGCGGGAGCCTCGGCGACGAGCCGGGTGTACCGTGGGCTTGCAGTCAAGATCGATGACCTGGATGGTCAAGGCGCGTCGCCCTTGAGCGCCACCATGCAGCTTCCCGGCGGCGGGCGTGTGCAGGTGCAGGGTGCCGTTCAACCGGGTTCCCGGGGCGGTCAGGCGATTCCGCCGTTTTCGATTGCCGTGCAGGTGCAGCATTTCAAGCCTGAGCTGGATGGCTTCAACGAGGGCTCCTGGCGGGTGGGCGGAGACGTGGCAGCGCTCCACTTCCGTGCCGTGTCTGTCCGGAACCAGCTTCGTTTCAGCGAACTTGTAGCGCAAGGAGCTCAGCTCAGCGTGGCCACGCTTCCCGCGCATGCGCTTCGTGCGACTTCACCGGTTCCGAGCTCACGTACTGCGTTTTCAAGTGTGACGCTCGACAAGGCGACGCTCCAGGATAGCTCCCTTCGCTTCAACGGGCGAGATGGCCATGCCACGGAGTTTGCACATGTTCAGGCTGTGATTGCCAACCTCGCGCGTGGTGCCGTCGCTGATTTTTCTGCCGCCGGCGACACGGCACACGGCGGCCACGTCAACATTCGGGGGCATTTTGCCCAACCGCCGGCTGCGTCGGGACAGCTGAGCCCTGACGCTGTACCTTCACCGATGAGCGACGGCACGCTGGACGCGCAGGTTGCAGTGCAGCAACTCGACCTGGCGGCCACGGGAGCCGGCGCTGGTGCGAACCTTGCAGGCACGGCGAATGCTGAGGTGCACGTGCAGACGGCAGGAAGCATGCTGCGCTGCAGCGGCACAGCCAGGATCGCAGCCCTGCGGCTTGCCAGAAACGGAACCCCTTCGGCAGTGCCCGTGACATTGAGCTTTGCCATCAGCCAGGATGCGGAGAGTCGTGCGACGCCCCCTGCCGATAGCAGGGATGGGTCAAAAAGGATGGGCCGGATTGATCGTGCGGACGTGTCGATTGGAGCAGCCACGGCACACATCGACGGCACCTACGCCGTTGCAGGACATGACACTGAGCTTGATCTGCGCGTAAATGGCCAGTCCATGCCCATCGATCCGATGGAGGCGTTTCTGCCATCGCTCGGCATTGAACTGCCCCATGGCTCGCAGTTGCGGGGCGGTACGTTATCCACCGAGCTGACGATCACCGGCGCCCCGGCGAGCCCGCACGTGCGTGGCTCGATCGGGCTGCGAAACACGGAGCTTGCTGGTTTTGATCTGGGCGCGCAGCTGCAGGTATTGGCGCGGTTCACAGGAGGCAAGCTGGGCACGGCGACCCGGCAGGGCACGGCAATCCAGTCGCTCACCGCTGTGATCGATGCGGCTAACGGTTCGCTGCGCACGGACAACCTTGCGCTGAACATCGCAGGGGTAGGCACCGCCACCGGGCAGGGCACCGTCCATGCCGGGGGAGCGCTTGATTATGATCTGCTGTTGAAGCTTGAAACAAGCGGCGCCCCGGCGAACAACCCGCTTGCGGGTGGGCTTGCTGCCTTGTTCGGGGGTGGAAAGTCGGGATCACTCTCCGGGCTGCTGGGTGCGGTGTTGCGTAATGGGGTTCCGGTGCGGGTCGGTGGAACGTCCAGTCATCCCAGCTTCGCCGTGGACCTGCACTCAATCCTGTCAAAGGAGGAGTGGCCGGGTCGGCCGGAACTGCTCCACCCGGCAATCGCCAAATCTGCCACGATCGCCCACCTGTAAGGAAGATGGCGAGGATGCTGGTCTTACTGCGAGACTTGTACGCAGGGCTGGGCGGGCCCGTGTCAGAGAACTGCTTCCTTGTGTGTGGCCTCGTAGTCGGTGATGAGCGAGCGGATGCACAGGATCTTCTTATCCAGTCCCATCAGCTCAAGGCGGGCATGTTCAGAAAGCGAACCCTTCACCTTGCCCTCAAAGGCCTGCCGCTCCGACAGCAGACGGGTGAGAAACTCCTGTTGTTTCTGGTACTGCTTGGGATTCCATCCTACCGGTAAGGCCATACGGTAAGTGTAACAACCGAAACCAAATGTGCCTGTTCTTGACGCGACACTCTTTCAAGAATTGACAGGAATGGCCGGGCAAGAGACGACTGGCGTTGCGAGCGGGTGCATGGCAGGGCTGCGGGTCGAGCACTTTGAGACGCAGGGGCTTTTTGGTACAGTAGGGAGGAAGCAGCAAGTGCTTTGCTGTGTTAGCGGAGAGATGGCAGAGTCCGGTCGAATGCAGCTGACTCGAAATCAGCCATACCTTTACGGGTATCGGGGGTTCAAATCCCTCTCTCTCCGCCATACGTGTGCGTGAAGTTACGCCAATCGCTATAATCCGCTTAAAATGAATGAGTTAGATGGACGCGCACCGCGCTTACACCGCGTATGGTGCGCTCTCATGTGCCTACCTGCATGCCGTTTGTCTTGCAACGCTGACGATGTCTTGCAGCGGGACATCCACATCGAACAAGCGCTATCGACCCATCCGATGATGCTCCTGAATGGTCCTGGTGTAGTCGGTGAGGCACACAAACGTGTAAGGAAGCTCTGCTCCAGTTGAGTTGTTGGCGGTGTACGCAACCGTAACGTTTAGCAGCCGAACCTTTGTGTAATCCTCGGTTCGAACCCCTGTAAACCACAGTATCTTCATGGTCGAAGGGAACTCGTCTGACGCCATGAGCGTCCCCTTGACCTCAGCTGTCTCGTCCGGACCGTCAGAACCTCATTGAGGCATAGACGTCTTAACGTCGCGTTCTTTCTGCGCGGGGAAGTTCCCCGGGTGGGAGACGTTGCTGTACCAAGCCACACTGCCCGGACTGGATGAAGAGCTTGCGTTTCGAGGGGTGGAATGCGGATGTTTGCTCTGCTGTTTTGGCCAGACCTCAGGAAGGATCTGGGCAGCCGCCCTCACTTCTTTGCTCTTTGGCTTTGCACACGGGTCACCCTTGATCACGGCTCGTTCCACTTCGCAGTGCTGCCCCTTACCTACACGCTAGGCATGGGGCTCCTGCTCGCGACGGTCCGCGTCCGAACAGGGAGTTTGCCGGGTCCGCTGCTCATGCACAACACTATGAATGTCACAGCTGAAATGATTGCGTGGCTTCCGTCGGCCGCGCCTGGCGCGGCGGCCTTAATAGCGCCTACGCGCGGCATGCTGCTTGCCAAGCCCCGTTAACGCGTTCTCTTCATTAATCGTAGGTGACGGGAACGGCATTTACGCTCGGACGAAGATACCGCATGGCGTCGTGCGGGGATCGGCGCCCTCCGGTTTGGCAATCCCTGGGAAGCTTAGCCAGCGTCCACTTTCGGGCGGAGTGTATAGCAGGTACTGCAAAGACCCAGCATGGATCTTGGTTCGACCGCGGCCAGTGGAAAACTCTCTGAGCTCTGCTTCTGCGCAACGGCTTTCTGTCACGCCCTGCAACGAGGATCTCAGGCGGCAGGTCACGGAGCATCACTGCGTGTAGGTCCTCGGGGAGGTCAACCTTGAGCGACCGCGGCCGAGGCACAGGTTCGGCGAACAGGAGCCGTTCGCGGTGGGCAGCCGTGAGGTCGTCCGCAGAGTCGACTGCCTCCAGGTAGCGGAGCAGGGCAGAGCGGGAGACCAGGTAGGTGCCGCCGATGTTCTGGACCTCGCCAATCGCGCGCATGACCGATTGCGCGGTGACGCGCTGGACCGCGAAGACCGCTCGAGATCGCGCCGGGTCCAGCTTTCGGTCACAAAATGCCGCACCCGCTCGGCGATCGCGCCGGCGCGATGCCGCTAGGACACGGTCCTAGCCATGTCTTCTACCTCTAAACAGCACTCACCGAGGGTACTCTATTGTTGGCCGACCTGCCAGTAATGCAATGCAAGGACGCTCCTCTCTGACCCACGATAAGAGATGCTTCTCAGGGGTCAGCGTGCTATCGTCGCTCTGAAGGCCAAAAAGAGCCTACCGCAAGGGAGTGCCGGATGGACGAAGTGGACCTGGATCGACCCTCGCCGCAGCGTGCTTCACCGTCCGCCCTCGTCAGCACGAAGCCAACTCTCCCGCAGCTGGCTCCGGACGATCCCCTCTGGCGCACGGCCGAGGCGGCCAACCAGTATGTGCGGGCCGCCAAATCCCCGGCCACCCGCCGCGCCTATGCCGCGGACTGGCGCCACTTCACGGCATGGTGCGGGGAGCACGGCCTCCAGTCGCTGCCGGCCGAACCCGCGACGGTCGCCCTCTACCTGGCCGCGCTCGGAGCCACCCACAAACCTGCCACCATCACCCGGCGATTGACCGCGATCTCGGCCGTCCACGGGGAAGCCGACTACCCGTCGCCAGCCAACCTCTCGCATCGCCTGGTCGCCGACACGTTGCACGGGATCCGCCGGACGCTCGGGACCTCGCAGAAAGCAAAAGAGCCACTGTCGGTCACCCAGTTGATCCGGGTCCTCGACCATCTCGAGGGCGGACTGCTTGCCGCGCGCGACCGGGCGCTGCTACTGGTCGGGTTTTCAGGCGGGCTCCGCCGGTCCGAACTGGCAACCTTATCTATAGAGAAGCTCGAGTGGCACAAAACCGGCATCACGATCCGGCTCGAGCGCTCCAAGACCGATCAGGAGGGCGAGGGCAGGGAAGTGGAGATCCCACTCGGCCTCCATCCGGAGACCTGCCCGGTCCGCGCGCTCAAGAGCTGGCTCGAGCGGGCCAACCTCACCGAAGGCCGGGTCTTCCGCCGGGTCGACCGCCACGGCAATGTCGGTGCAGCGCTTGATAAGGATTCGATCGGGGTCATTGTGCAGCGCTCGGTCAAACGGGCCGGGTTGACCGCGAAGCACTACGGCGGCCACTCTCTGCGGGCCGGCTTCGCAACCCAGGCTTACCTCAAGGGCGCGACCGAGCTCGAGATCATGCAACAGACCGGCCATCGCTCCCTCGCCATGGTCCGGCGCTACATCCGCGAAGGCAAGAAACTGCGCCAGACCGCGGCCGGAAAGCTGGGGCTCTAGGCCGGCATCCGAACGGGTATGAACAAACGGCCCAAGCAAAGCGTGGGACCTCTGATGTTCCGCAAAACATGGGAAAGCCATGAGGTTTTTCTCGTGCGTCCGGGCGGCACAACTAAGCAATCGGGATCATGGCGCCTGGATCGTACCCGATGGCAGAAGCGAAGACGGGAAAGAGCCTCTCGCTGCGGCTTAGCGGAAGTTCCAGGAAGAGACTGGCTTCCTCGCACGCGGATCGTTCTTCAATCGCCAGCGGAGCTATTCAGCTTCAAGCCTGGTACTCCAAGTCGTTTGTATTGAACGTTGTAGCAAACGACAACAGTAGCGTTTGTCATCCGTAATCGTGATAACGTCAGCTTTGCAGCCGCTGCTGCAAATTCCAGGACCTACCTACTATGTCAGAGCTCTCCTCTCTCCCACTTGGCTATGCCGCGCTCCTGGAACAGCTCAAGGCCCGGATTCAGAATGCGCAGGTCCGGGCTGCTCTAGCAGTGAATCAGGAGCTCGTGCTGCTCTATTGGTCGATCGGCCGGGACCTGAGCCAACGGTTCGAGGATGAGGGCTGGGGAACAAAGATCACCGAGCGCCTAGCCAAGGATTTGCAGGCGGCGTTTCCAGGTGTGGAAGGATTCAGTCCGCGGAATCTCCGGTACATGCGTACGTTTGCCGAGGCTTGGCCCGAGCCGACAATCTTGCAACAGCTTATTGCCAAATTGCCTTGGGGCCACAATCTGCGCGTTCTGGACCGGGTCAAGGACCGGCCCACGAGGGAGTGGTACCTCCGCGCTGCCCTGGAAAATGGTTGGAGCCAGAATATTCTGGTGCATATGATCTCTGGCCAACTTCACGAAAGGGAAGGGAAGGCCCTCTCGAACTTTCAGAGAACCCTCCCGCCGCCTGGATCAGACATGGCGAATCAGCTTCTGCGTGACCCCTACAACTTCGACTTCCTGACGCTCACGAAGCCGTTTGCCGAACGAGAGTTGGAAAAGGGGCTGCTTTCGCACCTGCGTGATCTGCTTCTTGAACTCGGCCGCGGATTTGCATTTGTCGGAAGCCAGGTTCCTTTGCTGGTAGACGGCCGGTCCTTCTATGTGGACCTGCTGTTCTACCACGTCCGGCTTCATTGCTATTTTGCGATCGAGTTGAAGAGTGGAGAGTTTCAGCCAGAGTACGCCGGGAAGCTAAGCTTCTACATCGCGGCGATCGACGGAACATTGAAAACAGCAGGTGATGCTCCAACTATCGGACTGCTGCTATGTGAGAGCCGTAGCGGACCGATCGTCGAGTACTCACTGCAAAACCTTCTTCAGCCGATTGGCGTGTCGACGTACCGTTTGACACGGGAACTGCCTGCTCCCGTACGAGAGGAACTACCCAGTGTGGAGGACCTACAGGAGGTAGTGCTTAAGCTCCGAGCGGAGACCGAAAACAAAACGGGGACTGCCGATGCGGACTAACGTCGGTCTGGACCGAGCGATTTTGGCCGCAAGAGAATTTGGCAATAGCCTATTGCCAAATTGTTGGAGTGCTGTATCCCATAAAGCACCAAAAGGGGCGATGAGCTGCCAGCGATCTACGGAGCCACCTGTCAGCTGGCCGAGGGCATGACGGCGCGGGGACGCGGAGCTGAAGCAGAGCGCGAGCTCACTGCCCACTTCAATTCTCAGCTCTTCTCCGGCGATTGAGCAACCAGTAACAGGCCCATGCAGTCGTCGACTGGATCTAGGCCTTTGGTTGGCCACTCGGAAGCAGTACCGATCTGAAGGGGTCACTTCTGAATAGCCCGCCATCCATCAACAGCGCGGACCACTTCGCATAGGGCAGCTTCAGGCACTTAGGGATGTTTGTTGTACCTCAACCCTGAAGTGGCCGGCTTCACACTCCCGACTGCAATCTGCGGGGGCCGCAACTGAGCCTGGTCCTTCCGACTCCACGTCGTTCACCCATGCGCGGACCCAGTTGCGCAGACTTGTAGTGGCTAACCCCATCCTCGTGGCCGAGGGGCAGCCTCATACAGCCGTCCAAAACCGGGCACTCCGCCGTCTTCGCGCGCGCTCCGAGCATTCCAAAGTCGTGACTTTACAGACGCATTTATCACCCAAATGACTGCGTCATGCTCCACACTGCGGGCGAAGCCTCTCGAACTTACATCATCTAGATGTACTTAGCCCAATAAGAAATGCGGGGACTCTGTACTAAACGCATCTCTAGAGGGTTTAAATCCTTGAGCCATGTGGTCTGTTCGGCCAACTCCGGCGGCAGAGAAGCCCACTAAAGGTTGCGTATCTGCATGGCACCTCAACGCTAGCCGCTAAGTCCCGGTTTGAGGGTTAGCTCAAAAGGAGGAGCATTTGGATGGCCAGTTGCGTGTTGGACGCATTATGCGAGGCAGGGAACCTACTTCGACATGGTTTGTCTCTGTTAGAGATCGGACCGCCACGCCAATCAACTCTGATCATCCAGTTCATTTTTCCAATAATTCGGTAAACTGCACATCAAGGAAGTTGCCAGTGTAGCGCAACGGCCTAGGCGATCTTCCTTGGCCAGCCTGCAGCGGACACAAAGTAGATGGCGTCGTGCAGGTAAACGACGAAGACTACGCGCTGGACCTATTGCTTCGAGTAACGCCCGCTATCGGGAAAACTCTGAACAGCAGCACAATCCGGCTCGAGTTTTGCCTTCTGGATCGCAGCGCATACATCGCCGACATTTGCGTTTGGCAGAAGGAGTTCTTTGATGCCGCCTGCGAAGTGAATGTTTACACCGCCACCTTCACGGGCGACGTAATAAGCGATGGCGTCGAGGTGTATATAGTGACCACAAATATTGGCGAAATTCATGGCCATATCATACTCCTACTTTCCATGCTCGTGATTCCATGTATATGAAACGCGATAGAAGCCACTGGGACTTTCACCCGTGGAGAAGTCTACAGATTCCGAAATCGCCGTGTTCACACGCGACGGCAAGGTAAGAAGTCCCATTTAATATCTCAGCGTTCAAAGAATGAAGCGACCTCGGCTAGCTCCTGACGGGCCAGTGAAGCACTATGACCAACTCTTGCAAACGGCCCCGCAACTGACGCTCGGATGCACGGTCATTTTCCGTTTCAGTCGGCGAACGGGGCTCCGTCAATGACGCGTTTCGGGTCTGGCATCGTTATCCATGATTGATGGTGGGCCAAGCAGGTGCACAGGCCATATGAGTGCTTGTAGGGCTGCTTGGTTGCGATCTCCTTCTCCAGAAGAGAATAGAACCCGTTTTTGAATCCCATGCGCGGAAATCGACGGAGAATTTCTCGCACGCCATTCGAATCTAGGCCTGAATCCGCATCTCCGCGTACGTCGAAATAGATTCCTTTCTGTAGCAGTCGACTGGTGTCATCGCGGTAGAGATTGATGTCCCACTGGTGGAGAGCGATATTATCCCAGACGCGCCACGCCCGGTCATCCGCGACGCCCCGGCCTAGCAGAAACAGTCTTGCGGCGTTCGCGCCTTCGATTTCGAATCGATTTGATCCGCTCACGTAGTCGGTGAGGCCTAAGTCATGCAGAGCTGCAGATAAAAACAACAACTCTTGGTCTACCGCGCTCCCATCACGCTGCGCGAACAGTTCTGAGAACCAATAGCATCGCATCACATGGTTGAATAGCATCGTGCTCGAAACCGATCGAACAAACTGTTCCGCCTGAAGAGCTATGAAACTGCTAGCGGGCTTAATTTCGGTGATCATCTATATATCCTGAGCTTTCTGTTCTGATTGCCCGCGGTCATCCAGAAGTGGTCCCATCCACCTAACGGAGTGCCGGCACATTCAATGTGCTCCGGAAGGCGGATTACCTTTGACCTTTTGGAAACACCAAACCAGCGCAATACAAGCGAATAGAAGAATTGCTAGGTACCGGAAGAAATCGATAAATGACCATAGAAGGGCTTGGTGCCCTAACTGCAGGTACAACTGTCCCAATGCTGCTTGTGATGAGTTTTCAGATCTGACATGCAGCGCGAGATACTGTTCGAGCGCGATCAGCCTCTGCTGAAACGGGTCCGATGTTTGGGGGACAGAATTTACAATTTCATTTTGATGGAGGGCACTACGCCGAATGAGTAGTGTCTGGGCTAGAGAGATACCAATAGATCCGCCAATGTTCCGAATGAGGTTGTAGAGACCACTGGCGTTGCCGATCTCCTCCGGACGGAGTGTTCCGTACGAAGCAGTGTTGATGGGTACGAAGCAGAATGAGAAAGCAAAGCCTGTCGCAATGATGGGGATCAGCAGTGTCGTCGGGCCAACGTCCAGTGTAATGTTTCCGAAGTAAAGAGCTAACGTTCCAAAGAGCAGAAGGCCGAAGGTCAACAGGTAACGTGTATCAAGCCTCGCTCCCAGATAGGTGATGATGGGAAGTGCGATAATAGCACCCAATCCTCGTGGGAAAACAGCTACTCCAGCGTCGAACGCCGTATAGCCGAGCAGTTCCTGAAAGAACAAAGGGAGAGTCGTGATAAGCGAATAAAGTGCTATCCCGAAGGAGAAGATCAACAGAGACCCGACGACGAAGTTCCGATTCTGGAGTATCCGCAGATCGACGAGAGCGTTTCGGTTATGCAAGCAGTGAACGATAAACAAGATCAAAGCTACGGTCAATGCCAACAATGCCCACCGCAGCCAGACCGCCCCAAACCAACCATCCTCTTGCCCCTTGTCAAGAACGACTTGAAGGCAACCGGTCCACACGGTAAGGAGACCGAACCCTAGCCCATCGAATCTGCCCGCGATCGCGTTCTTGATATGCGGCGGGTCTTGTACGTAGCGCGCGATCATGAAGAGTGCGAGTGCCCCCACTGGCAGGTTTATATAGAACGCGTAGCGCCAACTGTAGGTGTCGGTAAGCCAGCCACCCAGAGTGGGGCCAACGACCGGTGCGACTACCACTCCCAGTCCGAACAACGCCATTGCGAGCCCACGCTTCGCAGGCGGAAAGCTCTCAAGAAGAATGGCCTGAGACAAAGGCTGCAAAGCTCCACCAGACGCACCTTGTGTAATTCGAGCAAGCAGCAAAAAAGCTAACGTCGGAGCAGAACCACATAAGAACGAGGCGAGCGTAAAGACTGCGACGCACGTCACAAGGAAGCGTTTCCGCCCGAAGCGGCGCGCAAACCAGTTGCTTGCCGGCAGAATCACAGCGTTTGCGACTAGATAGCTCGTCAATACCCAAGTGGCTTCGTCGTTTGAGGCTGATAGAGATCCTGCGATGTACGGTAAAGCGACGGAAGCGATCGCCGTATCAAGGATTTCCATAAAGGTTGCGAGCATTACAGCAGTTGCGATTAGCCATGGATTCGCTGTTGGCAGGCTGCTATCTCGCCCGAGTAGAGCCGACATGCTGTTGGATCCTTTCCTCTTTCAACTCTGGGCCAGGCAGCGCTCACCGCCAGAATGAGACGACAGTCAGGTAGGAAGATCTCTCTCCTTCGTGCATCGTTAACGAAGGGTGGCCCGGCGCAATTACAGCAAGAAAGAGTGGCAAAGCATATTGTCCATTGGTATGAGCCAACACTCTTGGCACTGTCTGCCTAACTTTTGGCAGTTGTGTGACAAGGCTAAGCACAGTGTGAGTGCCACTGCTGCCCTACTGAAGAACTCGTGTCAGCACGCTGGCGATCACGAATCCTCGATGGTATAGCCCCATACCATCGGGCAATGCCAACCTCAGTCTAAAAGAAGGATCATAGACCTATGCGAAACCGTATAACTCTGTGGTCGCTTGCGATGATGCATCAAATGCTTCCATGTGTGATGGCATTGTTGCGTGTTTTAACCCGCTAAGGTACCAGGATCCAGAGATCATGTGGGCGCCATCCTTGTGATTGCGAGACCGCGGCGTGCTTGCAGGGATGGCCTCGATGTGGAGACATAAAAACACAAAACGAGAGATGCGAAACCTAATTCGCATCGGGGAGACTGTCAAGTGTCCTCAGTGATCGCCGCAGAAGCCGCCGATCGAAGCGTTTCGCTTGGCTTGTATTCGTATGCCATCAATCCCGTGGCTGCTCCGGCCCGATGGAAGAGGGGTAGATCGGTGTTCAAAGAGGCCTTCGCGTGATCACGCGCAGTTCACCATCCGAGAAAAGTTGCGTCGCGCTCCAAGGCCGGCTCGTGTCAGACGCCATAAATAGGACGTTTTCGGCAGTTCTAGCAACTACCTGAGAGGTAAGCCGGTCGTGCTCACTGCTATCTTCTTCGTTGAGACTCGGCGGAACACGGAGGGGAAAGCCCTCCCGGGGACGTTGATCGTCGGCTTGGTAGGGCGTTACAACGTTTACGCGGATCCCGCGTGGCCCCAACACTGCAGCCCAGTGGTCGGCTACAGCTGCAAGTACGGCAAGGGCCAGCTTAGTGTGAAAAGCGGGCCTCACTTCGACGTGGGCGTCGAGTGGGCCACAGAAGACGATAGATCCACCGTTCCTTATGAGGGGATGCAGAAAACTTAGCGTATCCAAGATTGACGACGAGTATGCGTCATTAACAGAAGAAAGGGCTTCAGGTGTAGGCCCCATGTAGTTGTTGAAGACAATCGAGTCAAGCTTGCCAACGCCTTCCCCGACGAACGCAACGACTGTCGGCACGGTACGAACGGTGAGTTCGTCGACGCCCGTTTCTATCAGACGCTCGCAAGGACCAATTCGCTTGCTCTCGTCGTAGTCAGATTTGCCTATAGTAAGCACGCAGGCTCTCGAATCCAATAATTGTGTCACAAGCTCTTCGCCAAGCTTCGAAGTACAGTCTGCGATGAGCACAACCTTCCCGCTCAGATTCACGTCATCTCCCAACTCCTCAGCGAAACGAGAAAAATGACGGCGCTAGAAGCGCCGTCATCGTAATCGAATAGCTTGGCAAGCTAGCGGAAGTCTTCTTCTCGCCCAATCCGTTCGCCCATATTCAGTTCCATGTCACCGGGCTGCATGAAGCCCAGCGCTAAGAGGCGATCAAATCTCTCCCGAGTTTCGGGCCACACCTGGGTTCCAAGAAAGGCGTGGTTCGAGTTCCAGAGTTGAGCCTCTGTAGGGAATCCCGTTTTTACATTCACAAGTTTCTTGGCGAGCTCCAGTGGCTGTTTCAGGAAGCTCGCTACACGGCGCGCAAATCGATCCACAAAGACATCTAGTTCCTCGTCAGGAACTGAGCGGTTAATCCATCCATAGCGCTCGGCAGTGTCCGCATCGAAATCGTCAGCTCCACAGAGAATTTCGAGGGCTCTGGACCGGCCGCACAACTGCGCAAGCCATTCCGTACCTCCGCCTCCAGGCACGCATCCGACACCGACCTCGGGCTGCCCGAGGATGGCCTTCTCTCTTGAGGCGAAGCGAATGTCGCATGCGAGTGCCAATTCCGAACCTTGTCCCCGTGCACGTCCACGAATCTTCGCAATACTTATCACACGGGATTGTGCAAACCTAACCACCATTCTCGACCATGCATTGAACTCAGCGGCCCCTGGTTGATTGGGCATCACGTCTGCCCGAAGGAAGTCGTAGTGGGCGACGAAGAAATCAGGGTTCGTGCTTTCGAACACGATCACTTTGACGTTCTTGTCAGCATCCAGCGTGTCTAATAGCGCATTGAGCTCCGCAAACATCTCGGGATCATAGATGTTAATTGGTGGGTTGGTGATAGAGACAGCCCAGTACGCAGGAGTAGCTTTTGTGATTGTGAGCCGATCCGTTGTCATCATCGATAGCCTCCGTCCGCAGACAGCTCATTACATCAAAAACCACTTTGCGCAGCCATTATCCAAAGGTGTCGAACTAGTTGATTGTGGCAGTATTTGCCGCTCTGCCAAGATGAAGTGCGGGTACGCTCTACCGCAGGTAAGCGCCGCAAATACCAGAAGAAGAAGGTGACCTGACGATCACCCTCTTCTGCGGTCACTGGTTCACGTTTACGCAGTCTTCAGCACCTTCAGGCCTTCCATCTGTACTCCTTCGATCAACTGATTTTGAATGGGTTCAATTGCCGCATTTGCGGCGTCCGCTCCAAATGGAAGCCCCACAACGAGGCGAGCAGGACGGTGACCTGCGGGTGTTTCGATCAGCCTCAATATACCTGTGGAAACATCGTGTGGATCCGGGGCGCCGTGGCTGCTGAACAGATTGCTCAGGAATTCACCAAATGCTTTAGGGATCTCGGCGACTGGACCATACTCATTGGCGCGGGTAGCATCATCACCTGCGACCTCGGAGTAGAGATTCGTGGGATACGGACCCGGCTGAACAAGCACGACGTCGACACCGAGCTGTGAGAGCTCATACCGGTAGCTATCCGTCAGCGCTTCGACAGCGAACTTTGAGGCGCCGTAGAGGCCCATGAACGGGATGGTCACACGACCGAGGATCGAGCCCACATTTATCACAAGCCCATCTTTGTTCTTACGAAGGTTGGGAAGGACCGCTCGCAGTACGCGTTGAATGCCAACGACATTGACATCAAACATTTGTAGGGTTTGTTCAGAGGTAATTGTTTCTGAAATCCCATTGAATAACGCTCCGGCGTTGTTGATCACGACATCCAGCTTGCCACCGGTATTGCTGAAGAGGGAATCTATGGCATTGTCGACACTTGCGTCCTTCGTGACATCGAGTTCAATGACCTCTATGCCTGCAGCTTGGAGTTCCTTTGCGGGACCACTATGTTTGCTGTTTACCCCGCGCATGGTCCCAAAGACACGGTGGCCAGCGTGCGCAAGGGTGAGGGCTATATCTTTGCCAAAGCCGCTTGAAGTTCCGGTGACGAGGACAGTTTTCGACATGATCATTCCTTTCTGTAGGTGCTGGCTGCAGCCAGCAAGGTTTGTTCTGTGACCCTCTACAGCCAACTAATCTGTAGCGGCGATACAGAAGGGATACACTCCCTAGCTTTCAGACTCAGGGAATATGCGACGAGCGCTACACTAGTGCAGGGGAACGTCATTATGCCTGCTGGACGCCCAAGAGAATTCGATCGGGACAAGGCGCGGCAAAGCGCAATGCTCTTATTTTGGCGTAAGGGGTTTCACGCAATCTCGGTCTCGGCCTTATGCTCAGAGATGGGGATAGGCGTTACTAGCCTTTATGCGGCTTTTGAGAGTAAAGAAGTCTGATACAGAGAAGCAGTAAAGTGGTATATGCAAGTCTCCGAGTACTTGCTCTGGAATCACCTCAAGAACACTAGGAGTGTACGGGCCGGTACTGAAGCTCTCCTGATGGCTACCGTTAAGGAACTGACATCTGTAACCTTTCGCCCAAGCGGCTGTTTAGGGACACTCGCAACGAGCGACGAAGATACGCCGGTGTCGGTGTCCAGAGTGATCCGCGCGGCCAGGATGAGCTGGTTCAAAGCGATCGTTCAGAGCATCGGAATCCAGTCCCACGATGGAGCGTCGGCATCAGCTCTGGAAGCGATGGTTAAGGAGGAATGGCCGTGTGGCCGACGGCGCCCTCGCCAAATTGACACTCGATCAAGGAAGTACTTGGCTTAGAGAACTTCTGATCAGCGATGGTTCCGTGGCTGGTATCGCTTTCATTCGTGATTCTTCTCACTGCGAGCTCGATTCTTTCCTTCCATGGCCCAGAGAGCGAGTATTCAACCGACCTATTTCTAGGGCTGAGGTCGGAGCGTCGGATCCATCCGAGATCCTCAAGGGCATGCAGGGTATCAATGAGCACCTTTTTACGTGCGTTCGGCATACACCGGCCGAGGGTACTGAGCCTTTGAGGGCTGACGCAAAGATTACGGACGACATCGAACCTCCATTTACCTCCGAATAAGGCCCTGATGAGATCGACTTCCGAGTTCACTTCCGGCGCTGTTCGCATACCCATTGCCTTTCAGATTTCAGCGATTGTGAGGGAGGCTGGCCTGCGGACCGCTCGCTGTAATTAGCAGGGTGCAAGAGAAGGAGATTCAAGTCGCCCATTCATTTATGTTATTTGGGGGCCTGCCACCCTCCGCCAAACGAACGGAAGACGAGTACAGCTGCTCTAGCTGTATCCGCACGGTTGGCAACAAGCTGGTCTTGCGCAACCAGCAACTGTCTATCCGCGTCAAGAACGTCGGTGAGTGTGATAGACCCGGCGCGATAGGCCTGCTGTGATAGATCGCGAGCTTGCGTGAGGGATTGCACTTCCGCTTGAACCTCAGTATCGAAAGCCTCGGTCTCCGCAAGCCCTGCGATTGCGTTCTCTACGTCTTCAGCAGCCTTCAGAACCGTTTGCCGATACGTAAGAAGGGCTTCAGCGTTAGCGCCGCGCGCCTGTTTTACTTCCGCCCCGACCCGTCCAAAATCAAAGAGTCGCCACCGCAGTCCGGCTGTCGCGGCCGGTTGAAAACTAGCTGCGGTGAAAAGGCTTCCGGAGTTTAAGCTATCGAAGCCAAGAACACCCGCGAGTGAAACCTTTGGGTAGTACTCGGCAACGGCGACGCCGATGCGTTCGTTCGTCGCGGCCAGCTTTCGCTCGGCGGCTATGATGTCGGGGCGGCGACGTAGTACATCTACAGGTTGTTGGTTCGTCATCCGTGGAATCAAAGGCACCGGAGTGACATCCTCCAATTCACGCGCATATGTTCCAGGTTGAGCTCCCATCAAGACGTCCAAACGATTCAGCTGCCGTTCAAGGGCGAGTTGTAAGGGTGGAAGCGTCGCGTGTGCTTGTTGCAGAAGCGCTTGTGCCTGCGCGATCTCTCGCTTGGTGGCAGCACCTGCGTCATAGCGGTTGTGAACCAGTTTGAGCAAATGCTCATCAGTGTCGATCTGACTTCTGGTAAGCGCGATTTGGGCCTGATATCCACGCACCTGAAAATACGCGTCCGCCGCGTCCGCCGTGACGATAATCCGGGTGCCGATGCGGTTAGCTTCTGCAACCTGAACTTCATCCCTCGCCTCGGCTGCGTTATGCCGTATACCACCTGCAACGTCGAGTTCCCAACTGGCGGCAGGACCGACGGTGTACTCACGAATGTTTCGGCGAAACGAGGGGACGCTGCGAGAGATAGTACCGAGATTGCCATCCAAGCTCTGATGTTCGATGGTGGCGGAAGCATCGAACTCCCCCGTTGGGTAGAGGCGTGCAGCCGCGCCGCCGGCTGCTGCACGCGCCTGGTTGACACGTTCAAGTGATGCCGCGAGGTCGAGGTTTTGAGCAAGGGCCCGTCGAACAATCGTTACCAGCTTCGCATCACTAAAGCCCGACCACCATTCGTCTAATGTCGTCGATGAAGTCTCTCTGGCATCTGTATCGTTCAGCCTGTTGTGGAAGGGCGCCATCTCCGCTCCTGGAGGCTTTGGTGCTCTATACTTCGGCCCCACCGAACAGCCTTGGAGAAATAACGCGAGTACCAAGCCACTCAGCATGGTAGTTGCAACGAAAGAGCCAGACCGATTCATGCTTTTCCCCCTTTTTTCCGGACGAGTGCATAGAACGCAGGAGTGAAAAGAAGGCCGAACATGGTCACGCCTAACATTCCGGAGAACACCGTAGTTCCTAAGGACCGTCGCATCTCAGAACCTGCCCCCACTGCGATGGCGAGTGGAAATACGCCGGCGATAAACGCAAACGAGGTCATAAGGATGGGGCGCAGTCGGACCTGCGCAGAATGAACTGCAGCTTCCTGCGCGCCCACACCATCGTGATCTTGCCTCTGTTTCGCAAACTCGACAATCAGAATTGCGTTCTTGGCGGCGAGCCCAAGCAGGACCACAAAACCGATCTGAGCGAGGATGTCGATGGGCATCGCCCTGATATGGAGTCCGGTCGTCGCCGCAAGGAGACACATCGGCACGATCAAAACGATTGCAAGGGGAATCTTCCAACTCTCGTACTGAGCTGCGAGCACAAGGAAGACGAACAGGGCTGACGCACCAAAGATCGCGACAGTTGGGATGCCCTTCTTTGCCTGCTGATACGCAAGATCCGTCCACTCGAAAGAGATCCCTGGTGGTAGGTTCTCGTTTGCCAACGTTTCAATGCGTTTCAGGGCAGCGCCCGACGAGACGCCCGCCGCGGGTTCACCCATCACCTCCGAGGCGGGATAAAGGTTATAGCGGGGCACGCGATAGGGGGTCGTCTTCTCTTTGAACGATGCGACAGTGCTGATTGGAACCATGTCACCATTAGCGTTGCGTACCTTTAAACGACCGATCTCGTCCGTTGTCTGTCGAAATTGCTGATCGCCCTCGACAAAAACCGGGTAGGTTCTACCGAGAAAGTTGAAGTCGTTTACGTACTGTGAGCCCATGTAGAGTTCGAGCGTCGGAAAGACATCAGATGTTGACAGTCCGAGTTTCTCCGCTTTCTCGCGATCAATATCGACATAGACGCTTGGGGAACCAGCGTTGTAGAGAGTGAAGACGCCTGCAAACGCGGGATCATGATTCGCTGCGTTGACGAGTTTGTTGGTCGCCTCTGCCAAAGCCTGCGGTCCAAGCTCCGCACGATCTTCGAGCATCATCTTGAAGCCGCCGGCTGAGCCAAGTCCCTTGACGGCTGGTGGGTTCACCACCAAGATGTTGGCACCTTTGAAACCGGCGAATTTCTTTCGAAGGGCGGTCACCATGTACGCTGCGTTTACACCATCAAGATGCTCACCATATAAAGAAGGTAGAGACGTGAAAACAGTTCCTACGTTCGGAGCGATGGTGTTCGTTGTCACGTCCAGGCCGGTCACTGGGGAGGTGTGCTTGCTGCCATAAGTGTTGAGGGTAAGGTCATTCACTTCGCGCACGACTTCGTCAGTCCGCGCCAAACTTGATCCGGGCGGGAGCTGACACACGATAGCCAGATAGCCAATATCCTGCTGCGGAATAAAACCAGTGGCCATCCTCGACATCTGCAGCCCCGTCAGCCCAATGAAAGCCAGATAAACGACAAACACTACGCCTGTCACCCGTACAAAGCGGCTCGTAAGATTGCCATACCTCTTTGACAGCCACTCAAAAGCAGCATTGAACCGCGAGAATATCGGGCGAGTGATACGAGATACTCCGGTCCGCTCGCCATGTTCCGTTCCAGTTGGGTGTGTCTTCAGAAGCACAGCGCACAACGCCGGGCTGAGAGTAAGCGAAACGAAACAGGAGATGATTGTTGATCCTGCGATGGTTATGGCGAACTGTTTAAAAAAGAGCCCTGGTATCCCAGAGATAAAGGCTACAGGCACGAACACGGCACATAGGGTTAACGCGATCGCAACAAGAGCCGTTGACACTTCGTTCATGGTCTCATGGGCAGCCTCTAATGGACTCAGACCACGAGCCATGTTGCGTTCCACGTTTTCAACTACGACGATGGCATCGTCGACAACAATTCCAACGGCCAGCACAAGTCCAAACAATGATAGGTTGTTTACGGAACCGCCGAGGATGGTCAGGATCGTGAAGGTGCCAATGAGAGATACCGGAATGGCAACAACCGGAATGAGGGTCGCCCGCCAACTCTGTAAGAACACGTACACCACGAAAACTACAAGCAAGATTGCGATGAAGACGGTAACGATGACCTCGTGAATTGACTGACTCACAAAGGTAGTAGGATCGTAGATATGCAAATAACCTACGCCAGAAGGGAAGGTCTTTGCGGCATCCGCCATTTTCGCCCAAATGGCATGCTCGAGTTGAACGACGTTTGCATCGGGTGTCGGGACTACAAAGAATGGCGCGCCCGGATGACGATCTGCGTATCCAAGTGAACTATAGTCTGCAGCACCGAGTTCTGCGCGACCGATGTCCCGGATCCTCGTGATCCGTCCTTGCGGATCGTTCTTGACGATGACATCTTCAAATTGTTGAGGGGTAGTGAGTCTTCCTAAAGCTTCGATATTGATCTGGTAAGCGCCCCTTGTTGCAACCGGAGGCTGGTTCAACACGCCAGCGGAAATCTGGGCATTCTGCGCTCTGAGCGCCGCAAGGATCTCGGTGGCAGAGATGTTGTAAGCCGCGGCCTTGTCGGGATCAACCCAGATACGCATTGCATACTGACGGTCACCAAAGAGCTGGAAATCAGAGACTCCAGGCAGCCTAGCGATTTCGTCTCGTATGTGAATCATGTAGTTCGAGAGGTACTCAGGAGATCGAGAGCCGTCGGGCGAATAGACGTGAACACCCAGCAAGAGATCATCGATCGCTTTCTTGGTTTGCACGCCTTGAAGCTGAACCTCCTGCGGGAGACGAGACAACGTGTTCTGTACGCGTGTCTGAGTAAGAAGTAGGTCTGTGTTAGCGTCGCTACCAATCTTGAAGATTACCGTCAAGGTCAGCTGGCCATTGCCTGTCGACTGGCTAGTGATGTACTCCGAACCTTCCACACCGTTGATGGCCTGCTCGAGGGGAGTTGCCACCGTTCGTGCGATTACATCTGCGGACGCCCCTGGATAGAGTGTGGTTACCCTGATGGTAGGTGGAACGATGTTGGGGTACTGCGCAATCGGTAGCGAAACCATGGTGGCAAAGCCGGCCAGAACGATAAAAACGTTCAAGACAATCGCAAAACGAGGATGCTCGATGAAAAAATGAGGAAGTGTCATGGCTTTTCTTAGTTGCTCCCATCATCTGAACCTACGGTGATAGAGCCATCCTTCGTCGACACTTTGGTATCAGGACGAACGGGGGGACCGCCAATGATTACTCGATCCGAAGCCGAAAGACCGCTGTATACAACCCGCAACCCGTAACGCAACGCGCCTGTTTGTACTTTCTTGGTCCTCACGATCCCATCGGGAGCGACCACAAGGATCATTCGATCAGTCTGGTCCGCAGTTACAACCGAATCGGGCACTAGAAATACTTCGCGCGAGGACTGAAGGTTGAGACGAACCCTTCCAAATTCGCCAGGTGTTAAAAGAAGGTCCTCATTGGGAACGGTGGCACGAGCATGAATCGTGCCGCTGGAACGATCGAGAGTGTTATCGAGGAAATTGAGCGTTCCCTGGCGAGCGAAGGAGCTTTCGTCACTTAGAGCGATGTCTACCTTGTTACGGAGTGCGTCTTTGTGGATTGCGCGCTCACGTCCGAAACTGAGATAGTCCCCTTCACTCATATCAAAGTTGAGATAGATAGGATTGGTGGAGACAATCGTAGCCAAAAGAGTAGTAGAACTGCCGCCGATCCGGTTTCCGGATACAAGATTTCCAACCGAAACAAGGTGCGTACCCATGCGGCCCGAGAACGGTGCAAAGACATGCGTGCGGTCTAGATCGAATTTGGCGTCGCGAACCAGAGCCTCAGCTTCGTTCAGCGCAGCCTGCGCTGAACGTAGCTCCGCCTTGCGTTGTTCTACGTTCTCAATGGTACCTGCGTCTGTCTGTTGGAGCGTTTGGGCCCGGTCCAACTCAGTACCTGCAAGTTCGAGACGGGCCTTAGCACTGGCGATTTGGGCATTTCCCTGATCAAGCCTGATTTGATAAGGCGTGGGATCAATCGTAAATAACAGGCTACCCTTACGGACGATGTCTCCGTCTTTGAAACCTATAAAGGTGAGAGTGCCACCAACTTGTGCGCGGAGTTCGACTTGATCGACAGCGGAAAACTGCCCAAGAAATTGTAGTCGGCCGTGGAGCTGCTTGTGGACTGGTTGACCGACGACAACTGTAGGTGTCGGAGCAGCGGCAGTGGCGGCTTCCCCGTGAAACAGCCGTGAACCAACAACGACGGCAGCGATCACGATCATGACTAAGGCGCCAATTCCCAAATATGACTTGTGCCCATGTTTGGCCGGTTCTTGCTCACCGGTGTTCCCGGTCGTCTGCGTGATTGTGTGTTCCATGTCTTCCCCTGCACGTTCCGTGTGCGTATCGTTTGGTACAGTCTGAAGATTCTTCAAGCGGTCGTAATTCTCAGCGCCAACGCGAGTCAAAGGGCTTAACAGGTGTCGCATGTCTGGTCGCCGCGACACCTGCCTACGTCCGGCACTAGTTAAGTGCGGCTCGCGCAGCTTGTTCGAGTGCTCGCAGGGATTCGATGTAAGGCCCTGCGCCGTAGCTGATGCGTGCAACACCGATGTCTGCGAGCAGTCGCACAGTCTCTGGTGAATCAGTGAGGATGTTTATGGGAAGGGAAGATTGTTTTGTTAGTTCGGCAATGAGATCCACCGCAGCAAGCCCTGGGACGAAGAGGCCGCTGGCGCCAGCCTCAGCGTATGCATGAGACCGCTCAATTAGTCTGGCTAACAGAGCCTCATCGTGAGGCACCGAAGGCCCTTGGAAAAAGAGGTCCGTCCTGGCGTTGATAAAGAAAGAGACCTTACTCTCAGAGGCAGCTCGGCGGGCGCTACGAATTCGCGCAGCTTGAAGCAATGCGTCTCGAATAGAGCCAGTGCCGGGAAGTCTGTCTTCGATATTGCAGCCGATGGCACCAGCGCCGATCGCCAAGGAAATGCTTCGGCTCACAGCTTCAGGTGTTTCGCCATAGCCGCTTTCAAGGTCGAATGAAACCGGAAGGTCGACCGCTGCAGCAATTTCTCGGAGATTTCGGATCGCATCCTCATAAGGGATTCGTTCACCATCTTCGGAACCGTGGGCCTTAGCCACAGCCCAACTGCTCGTTGCAATCGCCTTTGCTCCGGCTTTAGCAACTGTCTGTGCGCTCCCTGCGTCCCAGACGTTGTATAGCACGACCGGATCTCCCGGCACGTGAAGCCTTGAGAAGGCTTCAGCTTTTGAAGCCTGAACGTCTCCGACGATATTCGTTGTTAAGCCTGCCACGTTGAATCTCCTTTTCACTAACGCTTGCAAGAGTTGTAATGCGCGATAAATGTCTCGCCTGGTCCTCAGCTCGCTATGGCTGCCACTTCCAAGCGCGATTCCGTTCGTGCCACCATGACAGAATGTGGTCGCTTGGATGTCGATGCCGCTTGGCGACATTGTCAGCCTTTTACGCGTGCACCTTCGTGTGAGTATGCTGCTTGCTGTTCTTCAACTTGTCGAGAACCGCGCATCGTTGTCTACACCCATGCTTGTCTCCACACCTGTTTCCTCATGCCGCGGCGTCAGCTGCAACAAGCGCCTTGGCGGACCCTTCCTAAACGTTGTCGGGTGCACCGCATCTGTGGACCTCACACTACCGGCTCTCCTGACGATCCAAGAGGCCCGTGTGCTAGGGCTTACGCGTGATTTGCTTCACAAGCTGCCGGATCGCCGCCGAGGGAAGGCAGGCCACCGTCAGGAAGCCGAAAAATATCATTAAACCCAATGTTTCCACTACCAGCCGAAATGTAGCCATGCCGCGCCTCTATCCTTCATTGTTATGCGCTGCCAGGCCACCGCAGCATCGAACCTACGCTCTGCAGCCGACCTCGCGCACCGTGGCCAACCGTAGCCGCTGACTATGTCCCATACCCGATCAGCAGATGAGCGGATGTGAAGCTCGACGAACATCCTTAGGACGCTCATCTAAACAAGAAGATTTGACATTTAAAGGGCAATTTCTGCCAAGAGTAGGGATCTTGTATGGAGTACAGATCATGTTGCAAAGCCTGATGGTGACTCTCTATGTCGGGCTGCTGCCTTCCGAGTCTCGGCGCGGCTGATGACCGCAATGGATGCATCGGACGGTATCCGGGTGCAGCAACTTCGCGCAACTGAGAGGATCTCGGGCTGGAGCTTCTGGCCAAAAGTGGCGGTGGACCTCCGCGGCTATCAACATCCCCAGGAGCGGTCCGAACAAATAGATCCATAGGTGTTGCCATACGCGGCCTGCAAACGCAGTGGCTAGTGTTCGCGCAGGATTCATGCTCGTTCCTGAAATTGGCGATTCAACGGTAATCAGGATCGCGATGAGGGCGCCGACAGCCACACCTGTAAAGGCAATCCGCCGAGAAGACCGGATAAAGAACAGGATAAGCGCCATGAGGAGCGCCGAGATAAGCGTCTCGGCGAGAAATGCCATAAAGTCTCCGCTCGGTCCGGGGACAGTGACCGCATAATGAACCGGAGGATTCCTGAACGAACTCCCGACTGTGAGCAGGATGCCCATGACTCCCAGAAATGCTCCGACAAAGTGCGATAGGACGTAAAAGAAAGCGTTCCACGGCTGAATGCGCCGCAAGCGCAAAAACGCGATCGTGACTGCAGGATTCAGATGAGCCCCAGATCGTTTTCCCCAAGGCGATTGGATTATTACACTCACTACGACACCGATAGCAGCGGCAAGGATCACAAGGCGCGTCCGATCGTCTGGAATGGACCTGAACAGAACGGAAGTTGGAGACTCCAGCACAACTATTAGTAAACACACCAAAAACATAAAGGCCCCGATGAGACATCCTTCGATAAGGTACTCAGGCCAGTTGTTGCGTAATGATGTCCTGGCAGTCAAAGTGAGCCTCCTTCCTCTTACATTCCAATCGAGCCCGCAGTGGGTTGGTTTAGGTGTGCATCAGGGAGGGGGCGCAACCATGCGGGATCGACTTCCACGCGCTCTGTCCAAGAAGTGAAAAACGGGGCACGAGCGACCGATCACCTTCCTTCAGGTGGTGAACACCCTGACCCATCGCGGATGCCCGGCCCACGCTTGAATACCTAATACAGGCGCCAGTCGAGAGCGATGTGCGTAGCCACCCGGCGACCATATACAAAGCGGATGGCGCCATTAGGACCGCTTCGACTCCGATGACGATCTTATTTGCATTAGGCGAACCGACTTCGGCGACATCGACGAGCCTCACAACCTGATGCGAGTCACCTTAGGCGGTTAGTCGAATGCTTGTCGTAAAGTCTTCATCGCTTTTCTCGACAACAATGCTGCCCGTATGACGACTGCGGGCAGCGATCTTGAAGAGAAGAGTTGTCACAGTGAAAGCCTATACAGCATTCAATGCCCAGCGGTGCGACCACCATCGACATAGTGAATTTCGCCTGTCACGTAATTCGCATCCTCTAGGTAGTTCATGGCGCGCACTACGTCCTCGATCTTGCCGTTGCGGTTCATCGGCGAGAACCAACGTAGATCATCTGGGTTAGAGTTCTTGTGCAATGGGGTTTCAACGATACCGAGAGAGATGGTATTGACCCTGATATTGCTAGATGCAAGTTCCATCGCCAGGCCACGCGTTGCAGCGACGCAAGCACCCTTAGATAGGGATGCAAGAACCGCGGGAACGGTCTGCAGCGCGTGCTCAACAAGGCTGGTTGAAATCTGCACGATGTGACCACCTCCCTGCTTCTTCATGGCAGGCACGGCTACCTGAGTCGCGAAAAAGACACTATCAAGGTTTGTTCTCATCACTTCACGAAAGAGATCTTCCGAAATCTCCTCGACCTTGCCGGGGCGCCAAATGCCAGCGTTGTTGATGAGGGTGTCGACTCGGCCATATGTATCGATCGCAGTCTGTACCACTCTTCGAGCTATAACAGGGTCTCCGATATCACCGGGGATCGTGATGTAATCCGGAGTGTTGGAAGGAGCAATCTCCCGTGCATTACCAACAGCGCGCCAACCGCGCGCAAGGTAGGCCTCGACAAAGGCTTTGCCCAACCCAGAGGACGAACCGGTGACGACAACAACTTTGCGTTCTGTGCTCATTGAATGATCTCCCGATCTTGCTGCCACCCGACGATGACATGACAAGGCATAGCTTTTAGAAGGATAGAAGCCGCCTGCGATTACTTTAGGGCCGCCAGTTGATCGAAACCGAAGCCGTGAACTAGTGCTGCTTGGATGGGCTCAAGGGCAGTATTTGCAGTATCGGCCCCGAATGCAGCGCCTACCGTTACCCGAGCGGGTCGGTTACCAGCAGGAGTCTCAACTAGCTTCGCGAGTTCCTTCGCCACTTCGTGTGGCTCGGGCGCATTGCCGCTATGAAAAAAACCGCCAAGGACCTCCCCGATCTTTGCGGGAAGCGCCGCGACGTCTGCATATCCGCTTGCACGCTCGGGATCTGCTGGCTGCTGTGGAGCGGCATATAGATTCGTTGCAAACGGTCCTGGCTGGACTAAGACGACGTCGATTCCGAGCTGGGATAGTTCGTAACGGTAGCTGTCAGTGAGCGCCTCAAGTGCGTGCTTTGAGGCCCCGTAGAGGCCGACAAAGGGAATTGTGAGTCTACCTAGGATCGATCCTATGTTGATGATGAGCCCGCTGTGACGCTTCCGCATGTGCGGCAGCGCAGCCCGAATTACACGTTGAACACCGAAGACATTGACCTCGAACATGTTCTTGAGCTGGTCAGGCGAGAATGTCTCAGATATGCCCGCAAAGAACACGCCAGCGTTGTTAATCAAGACGTCCAGTTCACCACCAGTCTCAGCAAGCAAGGCGTTGACGGCAGCATCAATGCTCGTTTCTCTTGTGACGTCAAGCTCGAGCGTTTCAATTCCCACCGACTGGAATTCGGCGACAAGTGTGGCCGCCGCCGTCGCGTTTAGATCTCGCATGCTTGCAAATACGCGATGTCCTGCTTTAGCTAAAGTCTTTGCAGAATCGGCTCCGAATCCGCCAGATGCCCCCGTGATGAGGATTGTCTTCGACATGGGTTGTACCTTTCATGGTTGTACTTGGCTTGCTTTCGACGACGCTAGCGCTGAAGGTTACGCGACCCTCGGCGCTACACGCTATCCCTGCTTATTGCGGGAGGAGGGAGGATAAGGCGGCAAACTTAAGCCGTCGCCGCTTCTTTCATCTTGTGAATGGCTTCTTGCGTTGTCCACAGAGCGTTGGCCATGAAGCGATAGTTCACCATTGCCGCCTGGTAGCCGTCGCCCTCTTCATTCTTTGGAGCCGCGACCGCGTCGCGAATCATCGCTACTTCCATTCCGGCTTCGATAATGTCTCGCATATGTGACTCGAGACAGATGTTCGCAGCCGGACCGGCCATGATGACCTTTTCCACTTTGCGCATGCGGAGCTGCTTGATCATGTCGTTTGCTTCGCAACCGAAGTGTTTATGGGGTGAGGTATTGCAGGTGTGCCCATCCAGCAGGTACTTTTTGAAAGGCTCGTAGTAGTCGGCCCGGGAGCCTTCAAAGCCCTCGAGGTCAACTGGATCTTTGCGTCCGCAGAACCCGATTCCGCCAAGATAGTGCGCAATTGCTCCGCCTGGAACCACCCACTGAAAATCAGTGGGGTAATACCAGTGTGGAGAGTGAAGGATGTAGTAGCCCAGGTCCCGCGCCGCCTTCAGCAGTTGCTCGGTATGTTGGATCACACTACGCTCCTTGAGCGCGTCCGCGATCAACTCGTAGTAAGTACCGGGCCTCTCTTCAAAGAATTCATTTTGCATGTCGACCAACACCAGCGCAGTACGCTTGTGGTCGAGTGTCATGTCCGGATTGCGATGGGTGAAAAGCATCTGTAGGGCTCCTTAGCGAGGGAGCGACTGCAAGTCGCCCTCGATGCGTCCTTTGACAATGTTCTGAACCAGCTGGATATGCCAAAAAAAGCGCAAAAACTGACAGGTTTCTCCATTGCACAGGGGTCCCACAACATCTTCGATCGAACTGCCGACGATCCGCGGGTTCCTTTGCGATGCACTAAATGCCGATTAACACGTTCCTTTGCAGAGACTTGCATGATCAAAGCGGTTCTCACTTGCCTTCATGTACGCGGCGCTAGCTTTGTATCGGAAGGAAAAGCGGTCAGCCG
The DNA here is from genome assembly GCF_003858395.1 of Acidipila sp. EB88. Lineage (GTDB taxonomy): Bacteria > Acidobacteriota > Terriglobia > Terriglobales > Acidobacteriaceae > EB88. The sequence continues at coordinate 3,337,508 of NZ_QWEV01000005.1, forward strand.
ACGAGCGAACCGGAATCATGTGACTATCTTTGCGTCTCGGTTATCAAAGGAACGAGAGACGAAGGTGAGGAATCAATCACCGAGTGAGGTCTGCTGGGACGGCGATGGATTCGATTGACGACCTACGTGCGTTGCGAATCGCAAGAGCGCTGGGTGACCCCACTCGCTTTGTGATTTACAGGCACATCATCGATGCGGGCGAAATGAGATGCGGGGATGTCGGTGTTGATACCCCCGTGCAGGCGTCGACCGTGTCGCATCATCTCAGAGTTCTCTCTGAAGCCGGTCTCATTGGATCACGGAGAGAAGGTCAAGGGGTCTATTACAGGGTGATTTCGGCGAGTCTTGGCGGGTACTTGCGGTTTATGAGAAATCTCGAACGGAAAGGTCGACTACACGCGAGCTCTCCCGTTTAGCGGTCGAGCTCCAGCAGCCTGGAATCGCATTCCTGTGCGGATGGCAGGTTCCCTGGTCACGCTTATCTATGCCCAAACACCTTCGCACCATCGTCTTTCTGATAGATTCTCCAGGAGACCTCTTGAGTCTGGTGGCGATGGCCTCCGTGTTCTCCTATCCAAAGATCGAGGGTAAACCCGCGTATCAAACAAGAATCTTATGCGCCGATGCGAAAGTCGAGGCTCACGGGCGCGGCGGGCTCGTCTTGAGCCATTGCATCCCGTACTCAGAATACTCGGGCTCAATCGACACTCTGGTGATCCTTGGCGGTGAGTCGGCATTTGCGGAGCCCAGACCCGAGGTTCTTCGTTGGATACGGAGGAGGGCGCCACATGTACAGCGCCTGGTCGGTGTGTGTGTGGGCGTATTTCTTCTTGCACCCACTGGTCTGCTTGATGACAAGGTCGTTACTACTCACTGGCACCACGCTCCAAAGCTCGCGGCTCTTTACCCTCACCTGAAGGTCGACAGAGATAGGGTCTTTATCAAGGATGGCAACGTTTATACGACAGCTGGGGTTACCGCGGGGATTGATCTCGCGCTCGAGATCGTGGAAGAAGATTTAGGGGGCAATGCCGCGGCGACTATCGCCCATACACTCGTGCTCTATTTGCGCCGTCCCAGCATGGAGACCCAATACAGCAGGTTGCTTGCTCAACAGGCGGATGTCCGGGGAACACCCCTAAGAGATCTGCCAGCCTGGGTGAAAGCGAATCTCACGGAAAAGCTGGATGTCAGCGCCTTAGCCAACTCGGTATCGATGACACCTCGCACCTTCGCGCGTCAATTCGAGGTGCATTTTCGAACAACGCCAGCGCGGTGGATTCAATCACTCAGGATCGAAGCCGCTTGTAGCCTTCTAGCAACCAAAGAACAGCCCCTGAAGATCATCGCGGGGCTCACCGGATTCAAGGATGAGCAGTCCCTGCGCCGCGCATTCATTCAACAGCTCAAACTCACGCCGAAAGAGTACCGTGATCGCTTCGGTAGCCTTAGGATGCCTGACACTGAATAGGTAAGCTCCCCTTAAACAGGTTTAAGGCATCCGTCTCGCCGGAAGCCCACTCCGATGAGTGACAGCTCGCCGTTATTCGAGGTGTCGCATATGCTGGTTAGTAAACCTGCATCTTAAGGATGCGGTAAGACTCCGCACCCCCAGTCACAAAAAATGGCCATTTGCTCCTACGAGTGCACTTCCTGCCGCGTTTTCGCAGCGAGGAAAACGGAAAAGACTAGCTCGATCTCCCGAGACGAGGTCGCCCATCGCCCCAGCTCGTATCGCTGAGTAAGCCGATGACCCCGCAGGCCGCCGTATTCTCAAGACTGTTACCGTATACCCCCCTTACGATTGGGAGTCCTGTCTCAGCTTCTTTAGACATCACTCTCTTCCAGGTCTCGAAGCAGTCGACGATCTCGGATACGAACGTGTCTTGGAGACCGCCAACGGCCTCGGGTGGTTCCGTGTCGATCACAGTGCGAAAGACAATGGCCTCCGACTCTCCCTCTGGAATGGCACGGAAGTAGAGTTAGCCTCTATCATCGCTCGTGTACGACAAATGTTCGATCTCGACGTCAGCCCTGCTTATCTGGATGTTCACATGCAAAGGAGCCGGCCTTTATCTGTAATATGGAAACGTAACCCCGGTATCCGGTTGGCGCGTACATGGAGCGGTTTTGAGACTGTTTTTGCGGCCGTCCTTGGTCAAGTGGTGTCTGTCAACTTCGGCAAGATTCTGATCGAAGAACTGATGACTTTGGCAGGTCGTCGCGTCGTCCATCCCAAAACCGCCGAACGAATCTATCTTTTTCCTTCAGCGAGGGAGATTGCCAACTCGAACCTTTCGGGGATTCGTACCTCAGCCAAACGGCGTTCCACCCTCTCTGTCTTAGCCGCGGCGATCGATCAAGGAACGCTAGTCTTAGAGGCGAACGCTGACACCGTCGGCTTGAAGCGAGCACTCCGCAACATCGGGGGCATTGGTGTCTGGACAGCTGAATATGCAGCTCTCCGCGGTTTTGGAGACGATGACGCGTTTCCCTCGACGGACTATGTCCTGAAGCAAGAGCTCACGCGAAATAAGGATCTGGAGATTTCAGCGCTCCGACCGTTACGCGGGTACGCAGCAGTGGCACTATGGAGACACTACGCCCTACGCCGGCGACTCTAAAGAAGATGGTGAATGTCGTTCGAAACACTTGGAACCACGCGATCACCTGTAACCAGGTGAAACCATTGTTCAGTCGACACTAAAGTCCAACGGATTCCCACTGGGGCCTAGCCGACTAAAGAAGTTTAGAGGCCAACGGTTTAGCAGCTAAAGCCAAGATGGTCCAAATGTGCGACGAAGCGTTAGCGGCTACATCTACCGCCTTTGCAAGAGAAGACTACTGGGCTGTTATATGTAGCTCACATGAGCTGTCCGGCGCAGCCCGGAAAGGACCTTAATGGATCAGATAGCAACGATCATTGTCGTCGATGACGATCAGTCGGTACGAGAATCTTTGCCGGAGCTCATTCAAGAATGCGGCTATCAATCGAGATCCTACGCTTCGGCAGAAGAATATCTGTCTTCGGCTGATGTGCTGGGTACGAGCTGCCTCATCCTTGACATGGCCATGCCAAGAATGAGCGGCTGGGAACTGCAGCGCATGCTGCGACGGGTGAACTTCACGCCCCCGATCATATTCATAACCGCAACTCAGAACGATGCGATCCGCCAGGCGGTGATCGAGGAGGGAGCTGTAGCTTGCCTAATGAAGCCATTTCATGACAGAGAACTTCTAGAAGCAATTGGGCTAGCCCTCGGTATGTCTGGGCGACGAAATGCTTAAACACAACCTGGGGAAGAGAAGCTCGTCATTAGCCTCGTGTCGGACTCCCAAGACTCCACACCCCATACCATCAGATAATATCGCTGAAGTCTCAGCTTTGTTGTAATCCTCCTGAGCAACACGTAGCCGTGACGTGGCGAACACATAGCGAGTCAAGCCGGTGCCTCGACCCTTCGTAGCAGCTTAGCGAAATGAAAGGAGGCATGGTCTCTGAGCTCGAAAGGAGTTTCGCGTCGCGGTTTGTAGGAGGTAATCATGCAAGATGCGATCTGTGTCAATGATCTCCCAGAACAAACCCCTGACGGTCGGTCGCCAAGCGGGGTCCGACAACCACTAGATCAGGCGGACCGTCCATTTGTGTTCGAAGAGTTGGAGAAGATTTACTCTCGACGGCTATTCAAGCAGATTATCGCCATCACCCGACACCATGAAGATGCTGAAGATGCGCTTCAAGATGCGCTCTGCAACGCTTACATAGCACTGCCTCTGTTCGAGAGACGATGCCACGTTTACACTTGGCTCAGCAGAATTGCGATCAATGCGGCGTTAGTAAGGGTCCGGAAGCGCAACAACCTGCGTGAAGCATCGATTGAGAAACAGAACGATTGGGACGGCAGTGAGCAGCTTCACGAGATTCCGGATAAGAGCTGGTCCGCTGAAGATCTCTATTGTGCAGACGAGAAGTTGCGCCAGATCGCAAATGTAGCCGAGTCTCTTGACCCGATTTCTAAGCAGGTTCTGCATCTCCGCGCGGACGACGAATTGTCAATGGAGGAAATAGCAAGTCAATTAGGCATGTCAGTGTCAGCCGTTAAAGCAAGGCTTTATCGCGCTCGACATGTTCTTCGAGTGTGTCTCCCTGGCGACATGATGGCCGATATGAGGAACTGACATCTTCCTTATGACCCGGAGCCTGCAGTTAAGGTGTGGGTCGCTGCTCGGAGATCGAAGCCGAAGGTCGCGCCGCCAAGATCGTTGTTGCGGGCCCAAAGGACACCTCGGTGAGCCTCGATTATGGACCTGCTAATCGACAATCCGATGCCCATACCACCCGGTTTCGTCGAAAAGAATGAATCGAAAAGCTTCCGTGAATCTTCAGGAGTGAACCCTTTACCAGAGTCTTCTAACAACAGTGTGACCTGACCTGCGGTCTCATAGGTCCGGATCAAAATCGTGCGGTTTGCTTCTGGCGTGCTAGCCAAGGATTCGATTGCATTGCGCAAGAGGTTGAGCATTACTTGTTGCAGCTGAATGCGGTCACCCTTAACTTGGATCGCTCGCAAACTCGGCTCTCGGGACACCGCGATCCTCTCGCGTTTCAGTTCAGAGCGCGACAAGTCAAGCACCTCGTGCAGCGCGTCGTTCAAATCGACCACTTCGTGTGCGGACCCTCGGCGACTGTAGAGGTCTCGCAACCGGCGAATCACATCGGAGGCTCTGTTTGCGTCACGGATCACGCGCCTGATCGCTTGGCTTGCTTCGTCGATCCGAAGGTTCTCGCTGCTTAGCTTTCGAAGCGCAAGTTCCGCATTCGTGAGGATTCCCAAGAGAGGCTGGCTCACTTCGTGTGCTATGGAGGCCGCCATCTCCCCCATGGATGCCGCGTGCGCGACTGCGGCTAGATCTGCTCTCGCTTGGGCTAAAGCATCCTCGCTTTTTCGTTTCTCGGTGATGTCAGCTATTGCGCCGTGGTATGCGAAAGCCCCTCCGACGCTTTCTCTTCGGCTAATCTTCACAAGGACGCATTTCTCAGAACCATCTTTCATGATTAGTCGGTTCTCGTGCTCGTGGGGTTTGGCAAACCTCTGGTTCCTCAGTGACATCACCTGAAAGCGCCCATCAGGATGCACGCGCTCCAGGATTCGCCCGAAGGTCACTGATGTTCCCACTTCGAGTCCGAGAATGCGATAGAACTCTTCAGAGCATCTGAGGGTGTCTTCTCCGCCGGACCATGAAAAACTTCCGACGTTGCCAATACGTTGAGCTGATGAGAGGCACATCTCGCTGCGCCGAACTTCGTCTTCGGCTAGCTTTCGATCATGGATATCGATATTAGAGCCAAACCACCTCTGAATCACTCCCGAGCCATTCTTAAAAGCGTATGCACTTACGAGGAACCACCGGTATTGGCCATCATATCGCCGAACTCGCACCTCAACCTCCGCCGATTCGACGGCACCCGAAGCCATCAGCCCCAGCCAGCGTCTAAGGCTTAGCTCAACATCATCCGGGTGAAATGCGGCGAGCCAGCCGGCTCCTAGCGCGGTTTCCGCGGTCATGCCGGTATAGTCTAGCCACTTCTCGCTCGAGAAATCGACCATTCCATTTGGGTGTGCCGACCATACGAGCATCGGCATGGAATTGACAATGCGCTTGACCTCCTCTTCGCTCGCCGCCGCTTTCTCGTCGTGCCGCATACGGAGCTGTGTGGCCAAATCGTCGATCTCAGCTCTGAGTAAGGCATTTTGGGATTGCAGATCAGCGGCGGTCGAACTTAAAGCAGGTGCGTGATCTTCTGTCTTTCGAGTCGCGCTGGAAGTCGAGGTCATGGTTACGGGTGATTCCTCATCATTCACCCTCATCTCCACATTAGACAATCCTGCCTCCTCAAGGATAATGAATCGGTTCCATTGCTTCGCCTTTGCCACAAGCCCGCTTGATAGTACCCCTTTACACCGCGCTTGAACTTGGACCATCTTGGAGAACACTGAGTTTGATCGCCATCTGGATCAAAGCCGCTAATGAGTCTGCTTGTAGTTTGCGCATTACGCTGCCACGGTGCGCTTTCACCGTAATTTCGCTAATGCCTAGCTCGAAGCCAACGTTTTTGTTGGCTAGCCCAGCTACTACCAAGAGAAATACGGCGCGTTCACGCGGAGTCAGGTGCGAATACCTCAGCCTCAAGCTCTTCAAGTCTTCCACTGCTACTTGACTTCGCTTACCTGTCTCGACTGCTGTCCGAACAGCCTCGAGCAGCGCGCGGTCTGAAAAAGGTTTGGCAAGGAACTCAGCAGCCCCATTTTTCATCGCCCTCACGGACATTGGGATGTTTCCGATGCCGGTGATAAAGATGATCGGTAGGGATGGGCACTCAACGTGAAGAAGTCCCTGAAGCTCCAACCCATTCAAGCCTGGCAGGTTTACATCCAAAACAACTGAATAGGGACAAAGCCTGCGCACACCGGCCAATACTTCTTCTGCCGAGTCAAAGGTTTCCACGGCAAACCCTTCGTCAAGCAAAACTGCCGCAAGGGCTTCGCGGACCGAAACGTCGTCGTCAACTATGAACACATCTGCCTTGGGTGTCAACATCCGTTTACGTCCTCGAGCCGCCGATCATGACCCCATTCACGTGCTCTTTGTTTCCGCCTGTATCCGGTCGGCAGAGATGTGCCGTTCGACCTCTCAAGGGGAGGCGTTGTCGTCTTAATCGTGGATCTTTTGCTGGTTGGTATGAATAGAAATCGATCGCCATCGATTTCTTTAGATCATTCTCCGCGAGTTGAACCGCAGAATGCTGCCATTATGCCTTCATTCTTCGCCATCAGTGCCCGCTTTATAAGATCGGTCAGGCCCACTGCGAGGTCATAGCTCACGGATCAACAATTTTCTTCCGGACACCGCCAGAGCAATGAAGAAGGCCGGATCAATCAATCTCGTAGTGGACAGGGTATGCTTCGACGAGTAAAGCTGCATTTTATTCGGTTCTCTGGGTGTACGAGACAAGCCATGGCGTCACAGGAACCAGAACATGTGCTTCACCGAACAGCTACAGTTCCGATACAGCTTTCATGTGAACGAATCGGGCACGATAACGGCATCTTTGTGCGTCGCCCGATCTACCTTCCGCACGCAACAGGGCCCAGGCACGGGAACCCTTGTGCCTCTAAGAACGTCGTGAAGATCTGCAGCCATTCAGAAGGGCGAGGGGGTTCGGTCACACCGGAAACCATCTTGAACCGCCGGGGCAAAGTGCGATGACGGACCTTGCTTCGAGGACCTTCAGCATGAAAAGCATCTGTGGCGACACCTTGGGGAACCGGATCGACGAAACAAGAAGCGCTACGTGCCACAATAAAGATGTGGGGTAATCTCCCCCTAACGACGCACAGAAATCGTCTCAACTCGTCATCGGCTTATCGAGATCGCATACCACGACGTTGGGAGGCGCTTCGCCCAAGGATGCGAGAGCAGAAAGTCCGTCAGCTGCAAACCTAGCTCGGCCGCCCGACTTGCTGTGCACCGTGCAACGACGCTGGTGCATTGCGTCTGCAAGTGATCTTAGCTCTCGAGTGCAAGTCGATTCTCATCTTGATTGGCAAGAACCATGTTTGGGTCCACCGCTAAGCGATGGTATTGAGGTCAAGGACCTCCGCGCCGTTACGAAGACGTCAGACGTCGGAACTTACGTGTTGAAAGCCCCGCTACATTTGGCAGCGAGACTTCTGAGCCGGTGATCATTGCGTGAATAGCAGGAAGTGGATCAGGCGGCCGCCAAGTCCTCCGATCGGCGGACGTTGTTGGAGGCATTGATCTTCCATGTCGCTAATTCAGCGAAGATCAGGGCTACAAGTACGCCGATCGCGCCTAAATACCCTAGATTATGAGCTCCAACAGAACGAATCCCGACCGCCCCAACTATACCTGCCGTGGTCACACCGAGGTAGGTACATGAGGTGTTCAGTCCAAGTACGACAGGGGCGGTCTGCGGGGCCACAGCAACCAATCGATGTTGTTGGGGCGCCAAGAGACCCCAACTCGTTGCGCCATAAATCACCAACGCAGGAATGGTCATCCAGAGGTTAGCTCCCGTCCAAGACACTGTGAGCAGGAATGCCACAAGAAGGACCAACATCCCGAGAACTAATTTGCGGCTTCCCATGGTGTCAGAAAGACGACCTGCAACGAGATTGCTGAGGCTACCACTCGTGCCCCATAGAACCAAGAGAGCTCCTGTTAGTAGCGTATTGTGATCTATTGCTCGATCAAAAACGACCGTAAAGTAGGTATAGATCATAAAGTGGCCGCTTTGATAAAGCCAAGTGCAGAGGAGAGTCAGGGCGACGCGCGGATCTGCCACGGGTGCGATTCGTGCCCTGAGAGAAATTTTAGGTGGAATCGGCACTTCCGCCAGGAGTAGGCCCACGCCTAGCGCCGAGACTGCAGCCAGAGCTGAGACGAATACCATTGTCCATCGCCAGTCTCCTAAGCCCCCGATTACTGCTCCGATCGGAGCTCCCAAAGCAGTCGCAAATGTCAATCCAGCGATAACGATCGATAGCGCTTGCCCACGACGTTCCGGTACAACGATTGATGCAGCGGCTCCGGTTGCTGTGGGAGCAAACATGGCAGCACCGATCCCAGCGAGAATACGACTTGCGATGGCGATCGGGAAAGTCGGTGCGCTCGCGGTAAACAGGTTGGCAAAACTGAAAAGCGCCAGAGCAATCAGGAGCATTCGCCTCCGCGGGACGTGCGCAGCTGCTGCAGCAATAATGGGTGCCATCAGGGCGTAAGTAATGGCGTATGCGGTAGTCAGTTGGCCTGCTACCCCGATGTTCACATGGAACGTGTTTGAGATTTCTGGCAACACGCCTGCAACGACAAAACTATCCGTGCCAAGAGCAAACATCCCGAGAGCCAACACGAGGAGCCGCCTATCCATCTCTTCCTCCAATAACAAGCGTCCTTTTTGATGTGTTTTACCCATCAAGTAGGCGGACACAAAAGAGGCAAATTGCGACACTCTGAGCGTTACAACCAGCAAGGGGCGACCATCTGCGGGACCATTAGGGGACGACCGTGGGTGCTTTCGCAGCCCCACTTCTTCTGAGTCCAAACGTGTCACGGATGACTCTATCGGACGGCAGAGACCTGGATGATCGATAGCGCTTTAGCAGGAGCGGATCTGAGGATGGAGCAAGGCATCATGAATGGAACACAAGCTAGGAACAACCCTAAAGATGTACCGGGTACCGAGTACTTGAGTTGGCTCGGCACACAGTGGCGCCCCGACCTAGCGTACCCACAACTTACCGACGACATGATCGATAGGCTGCACTCCTATGGGCAAGAAGAAGTCGTTCCCGCTGATGTTTGCTTGTACAGTCATGGAGATCGCAATATCGACTTATTTGTCGTGCTTGAGGGCGGTATTGATGTCTCTATGCCCGACGCTGCAGGCGGCACTAAGGTATACAACGAGATTAGGAGCGGCAACTTCGGGGGAGAATTTAACCTGTTAAATTCTCAGGGGGCTGTAGTGGAGGCTCGGACGGTCGCGCCAAGCGTACTCCTCCGCATCCGTCGTGGAAATCTGCAGAACCTTATGCGAGCTGAAGGCGATATAGCAAACCTGATCGTTCAGGCCTGCATTTGGCGTCGAATTAAGATCGTCGAGGCCGCCGTTAGCGGAGCCATCGTCACTGGGCATTCCGACGATTCGCAGATGATCTTGCTGAGGCGTTTCTTCCTGCGAAATATCTATCCTCATCGGATTATCGAGGTCGGAGAGACTGGACCAGAGCTCGTTAAAACGCGTTATCCGACCGTTACTCTTCCCAATGGAAAGGTGCTGGAAAGACCGGAGATCCCGGACCTCGCCGATGAGCTAGGGATTACTGAACTTCCTGATTCTAAAGCGATATTTGACGTGATCGTCGTGGGCGCCGGGCCGGCAGGTCTGGCGTCTGCGGTCTACGCTGCTTCAGAGGGCCTTTCGACAGTGATCATCGAAGGGATCGCACCCGGTGGCCAGGCGGGGACAAGTTCGAAAATTGAGAATTATCTAGGATTTCCCACCGGAATCGGAGGTCAACAATTGGCTATCCGAGCACAAATGCAGGCGCTGAAGTTCGGGGTACGTTTCGCTATCTCTCGTCCAGTGGTGACGATCAGCAAAAAGAACAGGATCCACCGATTGACCCTTCTCGGGGGACAAGCCCTTTGTGCCCGGGCCGTCGTCGTTGCCACTGGAGCTCAGTATCGAACCCTAAACGTAAAAAACTTTCGCGATTATGAGAATCGCGGTCTGTTTTACGCTGCTACTTCGATGGAAGGGGTTCTTTGTCGAAACCACGAAGTGATTGTTGTAGGAGGCGGCAATTCAGCCGGGCAGGCATCATTGTTCCTTTCCGGCATCGCGAGGCATGTTCACCACGTCGTTCGCGGGCCTTCTCTGGCAAGTACAATGTCGCAGTACTTGATTTCTCGCATCGACAAATCCAAGAAGATCTCGGTGCATACAAATTCCGAGATTGTTCGCTTGGGAGGGGCGCCGTCCCTCAGTCACGTATCGTGGAAGGATCGAGTCACCGGGGAATCTACTGAGTGCGAGATAGGAGCGGTATTCGTGATGATTGGTGCCGAGCCGAATACCGGTTGGTTATTTGGCAGCGTTCAGCTGGACGACAAGGGGTTCGTAGTAACAGGTGGGGAGCATGGTTTCGAACCTACGCCCTATGCGACTAGCTCGCCTGGCATCTTTGCTGTAGGCGACGTCCGCGCGCACTCTGTGAAACGTATTGCTTCAGCGGTTGGAGAAGGTTCGGTAGTCATCTCAGATGTCCACCGCTATCTGACTAGTTGCCAAGATAGCGCTGATACCGACCGCGTTTCGGCAGCTACAGTGACGGGGACCCGCACCATAACTGATCCCGCCAGATGAAAGGCACTCGTGATAACGCCCTGCGAAGCCAAACATTAAGCAAGATTAGGTGCGCACAGAGTCGCAGAAAAGAGAGTTCCAAATTCCTTCGAGCTGAAGGAGACGCTCTTTGGCCCTTAGACCACCAGCAAACCCAGTCAACTTTCCAGAAGCTCCAATGACACGGTGGCAAGGAACTAAGATAGCGATGGGGTTCCGGCCATTTGCGGCTCCCACCGCACGTGTGGCTCTCGTATTGCCGAGTTGCTCGGCGAGCTGTCCGTAAGTTCTCGTTTCACCAAAAGGAATTGCGAGCAGCCTCTTCCACACCTGCTTCTGGAAAGGAGTACCGCGCATATCTAGCGGGACAGTAAACACGTCGCGGGTACCTGAGAAATATTCTTCAAGCTCTTTTTCCGCCTGACGAAGGATCGGCTGGGTCGGAGTTTCTCTTAGGTTGGTCAAGACGACTCGTCCGGGCCGTTCCTGCTCCCATAAAACTGCTACCAGTCCTTCGTCGCTTGCCACGAGTTTTAAGTTCCCGATCGGCGAGGCTGTCCACTTGTAACTAAGGGTTTGATTCATATGTATCTCACTTCGAGTCTGAACCGCGATGGATGTTTGGCGAAACTCCTCAATCGTTCGACACTGATTAGGTACGCGACCGCAATGAATCAGCAGCCGCCTAAGAAACTTGGGAGAATAGTAATGAACAACCAGCCTTTGTTGGAGGCGCTCTAGAAGATGTGGCCGCGCAAAGGCCGTCCGTTCGCGCCTAGCGTTATCCCGCTCGGCACTCTGAAGTGCCGAGCGGGATAACGCAGTGCTCGCTGCCGCTATGACGTTAGCTTTGGCGCTAGACTAAAATCCGATTTACCGTTTGATCAATCGTGCTTTTCGGCACATTTCCAACGATATGTTCGGCCAACTTGCCCTCCTTAAAAATAAGGAGAGCAGGGATTCCTCGGATCCCGTACTGAGCCGGCGTTAGGTTGTTCTGATCCACGTTCATCTTCATTACCTTCAGTTTGCCCTGGTAGGTGGCGGCTATCTCCTCGACAATCGGAGCTACCGCGCGACATGGACCACACCACGATGCCCAAAAATCAACCAGCACCGGTTCTTGCGATGCCAAAACCTCGCTTGCAAATGTGGCATCTCTGACTTCTGCGATATTGGCCATATTTCTCCTCTCACCTTAGTTGAACTTGTCTTGCGTTTCCTGAATGGAACTATGCTGAGACCACTCCATAGCTACGCTATGGGAATGAGCGGCCTCGACTCAGCAGCGTCATCGTGTCACAGCAAGCGAGACCACTGTCACGGCAACCGAATATCGACAATCGCTGAGTTCTAGATGAAGCGGTACGTGAGTCGGATTGACAAAAAAAGGGCAGATCCGGCCAGGCTTGAGTGACGCTTCGGAGTTGGCAAGTGTCACAAAACCTTTATTCTTTGCCAAGGTATGATGAAGCATGCCAACCCGCACTCGCGTTATTGCATTCTTGGTTGCTCCTCCGTTCGAGATGCTAAATCTCACCGGACCAATGTCGGTGTTCTCCAAGGCGAGGCTTGACGGGAAGGAGTATTACACGATCAAACTTCTATCTACCGTGCGTTCCTCTGAAGCACAAAGTACGTCGGGGTTTCGGCTGAGTCCCGTCACTTACTTTGCTGATCATAGCGGCCCCATTGATACCCTAATCGCGGTAGGAGGCGAAGGGTCAATGGTCGCTCCCGAATCGGAGGTCTTGCTGTGGCTGAGAAGGCGCTTCAACCATGTCAACCGCATCGCGTCGGTCTGCACTGGAGCTTTTCTCTTGGCGGAAGCCGGGGTCTTGGATGGAAAGCGCGTGACTACGCATTGGCAACACGTTGACGAGTTGGTTGCGCGCCACAAGCATTTGAGAGTTGATCGGGAGCCCATCTTCATTCGTGATGGGAAAGTCTATACAACAGCCGGCACCAGTGCGGGAATCGATCTTGCATTGGCGGTGCTCGAGGAAGACCTCGGACATTCTGTCGCCGCGGGTATAGCTCGTGAGATGGTCTTATTTCTACGCCGTCCTGGGAATCAGGCTCAGTACAGTTCTTTGCTCGCACAGCAGGCGGATGTGAGTGGAACTCCCATGCGCGAGCTCCCGTCCTGGGTAACTTCCCGTCTGGAGAAGAAGTTGGATGTTCATGAACTAGCCAAAGTGGTAGCTTTAACGCCCCGAACGTTCGCCCGACAATTCGAGCATTATTTCCGTACCACTCCCGCCCGATGGGTACAATCCGTGCGGGTCGAAGCCGCCCGACAACACATTGAGGCGGGTGAGCTTCCTTTTAAAAAAATCGCACAAATCACCGGATTCCGCGATGAGCAATCGTTGCGACGCGCCTTCCTACAACAGCTATCGTTGACTCCAAAAGAGTATAGGGAGCGATTCAGTGCGTCCACACCATCCGCACCTTCAGTCGCCGTCTAGGGGGAAGCCACCGATAATTCCCCAAGTCTGAAAGACATGCTCGAAGCGAAGCATGCCGACGCGTGTTTGTCGAAAGGCAAGACCTTCGCGCTGCATTATTCTCCGTTGCGCGCGCGCCGTCTCTAGAAAGCTTGATCCCTTCTCCGGCACCGACAGCCCGATGCGATGGTAGGTGATCAAAAAGAACCGTTCGCAAGATGCGAGCTACGGGGCGGTGATGGTGAGGGTAGCGGCCGCAGCTGCCACCGCCCGGAATGTGCTGTCCTTCCCTAGTAGGATCGAGGATTATCCTAGCAAGGCTACATCGTGAGGCTCATTATCAAAGGGAGACGTTGCTCTTTGTTTCTGTCCTATGAGTGATCGTATCCGGGAGAAGCTATGTCGGCTTATTTGTTTAAGTCGGCCAAAAAGTAACCCACGAGACAAACTCGGAACGTATTGGGAAAGATTCCGGCCACCGCAGAGGGTTACGGGATCACATATCGTTCCGCTTACATGCCTCTCATTCAACTTGAAGGCTGCCCGATACTCGGTGGCGTCCTTGCAGAGTTCGAGAACATCGAACGTGCGCTTGCTTGGTACGACAGCTACGCGTGTACCAGAGCCCACCAGCTGCGGCTGGGAGGCTCACGAGGGACTATTTTCCTCGTGGAGCAATGCGCAGTTCGCCGGAACAACGTCTTAAGTGAGCAGAGCAGTCGGATGTCAATGGGGGTAGTCTCGGCTCGGAGTGAATGCCCCCGCAGAGCTGAATTTCGTCAATTGCCTCGAATGGGTGACCTTACGATTCGTCTCGGCTGTGTTGCGGGCACTCTGGTTGGCTCGATCAACCTGCCCGAACACGCTTGTGTGAGCAAGGGGCTCAGCGTATCTGTAAACTCGCCGGGTGGCAGAAATATGCAATGCGGTGCGCAATCTGCCAATTATGAGATACTTTTGACATGCCGGGGCGCCAACATCCCGTAGTTGCTTTCCTCGTTGCATCTCCATTCGAGATCCTCGATTTGACAGGCCCTTCGTCTGTCTTTGAGCGTGCCATGGTCGGCGGAGAGCGCCACTACTCGATCAAGATCCTCTCAACCGGGTTGACCGGAACGGTCGAAACTGCAGGCGGAATGGCCATCGGTAATGCTGCCAGATTCTCTGAGCACGCTGGACCGATCGATACCCTCATCGCGATTGGAGGCGATGGCGCTGTCGCTCCTCAGCCACCCGAGGTGTATCAATGGCTTCGAGAGCGTGCCCCTTACATTCGGCGGATTACATCCATATGCACTGGTGCATTTATCCTTGCGGGTGCAGGCCTACTGAATGGTCGTCGCGTCGCTACGCATTGGTTGTGGTGTGATCTTCTGCAATCGCGCTACAAGCATTTGAAGGTAGACCGTGACCCAATCTTCATCAAAGAGGGAAAATTCTACACCACGGCAGGCGTGACTGCAGGTATAGATCTCTCTCTGGCGTTGGTCGAAGAGGACTTGGGCCACGCTACGGCAGCGTCGATCGCACGCATTCTGGTGCTTTTCTTGCGGCGTCCAGGCGGCCAGTCCCAATACAGTAGTTTGCTCGCGCAACAAGAGGACATCGACAATGAAAGAATGCGCGATCTTCCGGCTTGGGCCAAGGCTCATCTTCATCAGAAACTCGATGTAGCGCAGCTTGCGAAAGCTGCCGCCATGGGCTTGCGGACGTTCATGCGCCAGTTCAAAGCCCAATTCGACATGACACCGGCACGCTGGATTCAGTCGATTCGTGTGGAAGCTGCTATGCAACATCTTGAAGACCGGACGTTATCCATCGGGAAGATAGCGCGCCTTACGGGGTTCCGCGATGAACAGGCATTGCGCCGAGCATTTGTTCAGCAAATTGGAGTGACGCCCAAACAATACCGGGAACGCTTCGGGGAGTTGGATGGTAGCCACGACGCGGCGTCGGAGCCCGCGGACCAGCTTTCGACAGGTGTGCTTGAGGACTCAGTTCCTCAAGCCTC
The DNA here is from genome assembly GCF_003858395.1 of Acidipila sp. EB88. Taxonomy (GTDB): domain Bacteria; phylum Acidobacteriota; class Terriglobia; order Terriglobales; family Acidobacteriaceae; genus EB88. The sequence goes on from NZ_QWEV01000005.1 coordinate 3,352,902, forward strand.
CCTCTCGCCTACCGTGCTCTAGGCCGAGACTGGTTAAACGTTCTGCGAGTTGAAGCCTGTCGCAACACCGGCATTGATCACTTTATCGAGAATTTTGACCCAAAGGTCGTCTCCTGATGCGCGTGTTCTTAGTTGCGCCGACGGGATCCTGGTACTTGACTCGGACTTGGACTTGATTGAATCCAGTCGTGTGATCTAATTACCATCCTCCCTCTTTCAGTCGCTTCTGCGTCTTCCGCTACCACCTCAGCGGGACGTTCCGTGCACCGTTAGACTCGTACTAGTTGTATTTACCGCCTGCTTGCCAACTCTATTATCCGATGCTGATTGTGCTGTGGGCGTGGGATCTTCAACGGGGGAGAGCAGTAAGCCCTCTCTGCCGTTACCGCGCAGATGACACTCACAAGTCCAGAGCGAGTGCTAGAGCCCCGTGCTTAAGGCGCTCGTTCTTACATCGCCATGGTGCGGGAGAACAGAACACTGCCTCGGTTCTGCTTGGTCACGTCGTGGTGGCCGATACCATCAGCCAATTTCACTTCGTTTGATTTCGCGGAATGATGGCATGAGAAGGCGACGTGAGAATGCCGCCCGTTGTAGATGAGCCGATCCGCCAGACTTCGCGTAACGGCGCGGGGAGGGAGGTCGATGAGTACTCCTGCGTTTGCAGCGACGAGCAGGCTACGCGTCTGCAGTAGGAGAAGGATAGCCACTTGCCCGGCATGGCCCGGTCTCTCGAACGCCGACTGCTCGGATTCAACCTACCGCGCTGTCGTAATGCTGGATCCTCGACTTCGAGGTGGTTCTGGAGACAGGACCCAGCACTGAACCAGTCCATGCTGATGGCATGAAGAGCTGTTTCTACGGAGGCAACACCTATGCAGCGGGACATTGACCAGTTGGTTATGGAAGCGCGTGCAGGCAAGGCAGACGCGTTCGCAGAGCTCATGGCACGTTATCACGGAATGGTGCGGCGGACTGCCTTCTCAATCCTGAATAACGCGGATGATGCCGACGACATCGTTCAAGAGGTATCGCTCAAAGTGTTCTGCAAACTCCACACATTCCAATCACAAGCTGCCTTTTCGACCTGGTTGACACGCATAGCGATCAATACAAGCCTGCTGCATCTACGTAAATCGAAACGTTCGAAGCTTTCATCGCTAGATGGCCCTTGGGATGAAGAGGACTTATGTCCACGCGAGGTGTCGGACCCTGCGCCCGGACCCGAGCAGCAATACATTTCCAACGAAGCTCGAAAGTGGCTGTATGAAGGAATTGGGAGACTTCCTTCTTCGATGCGCGATGTTTTGATGGACAGGGTGTACGGAGATCTATCAATGGACGAAACTGCTCGACGAAATGGTGTGAGTGTCGCCGTTACCAAGTCAAGGACGTTGCGTGCTCGGGCGATGCTCACCGAAAGGTTGCGCAAACGAGGCATGGGCGGTATGCGCTCTTTGGCGCGTGACCATCCGAAAACGGTCTCTCGGTTAGGGGCCGGTTAGCCCGAAGATCTGTACTCCAAGGAGGAGCGACGAGGGGCGCAGTAAAGAACTCAGACGCGGCCCACTTCACTAGAGTCATCAGCGGAGTTGCCCAATGGCCAACGAGATGGGTGCCATCCGAAGAAGGACATCACACGCACAAGGGGGCCGGCCGGCTCATGCCGGAACGCAGTATCTCCTGAAATGACAAGGCTGATCTCTGTCCCGCCCTTGCGCGGACTAGAAATAGAGACATTCCCTCCAATGCGTGCCGCTCGTTCTTTCATCCCCTGAAGACCGAAGTGACCGCGTCTTCCATTTTCCGCGATATTTGCGGAAATGCCCTTTCCGTTGTCGCGAACTACGACGCCTAGTGTCGTGCCGTATCGAATCTCAAGCGCCACTTCCGTAGCGCCGGCGTGTCTGCAGGTATTAGTTATAGCCTCTCGAACAATCGAGCGAATTTCTTCTCGGATAGCCGAATGAAGTGGCCGTGGATCGCCTAACACGGTGAAAGCCGCAGAGATTGTGTGGCCTTCACATGCTTCTTGTAGTTGTTTGTGGAGGCTGTCTGCGAGTTCGCCATAATCGAGGGTGGATGCCCTTAGCGCAAACACAGCCGACCGTCCCTCCGTGGTTGCGCGGCCAAGCCATGACGAGAGATGTTCGAGTGCTGTGCGCATTCGGATCTCGTCAGCTCCGGGCATGAGGGCTCGATCCGCAATCATCTTGCTGCTTTGGACCGTTTGCAAAACGGTATCGTGAAGTTCACGCGCCACACGGGTGCGCTCATTCAAGCGTTCATCAAACCTTGCTTTCATCGCAGCAGCAATGTAGTTGACGCGAAGGCGATAGGCGACCCAAGCTATGAGGATCGTAAGAACAAGAATGGCGGCCTTAAACCAACCTGTTTGATACCAGGCTGGCTTGACCTCGAATGCCAAGCTGTCGCCAATTTCGTTCCAAACCCCATCGTTATTGGAGGCGATCACCCGAAACCGATACTGACCAGGCTTCAAGTGAGTATAGAATGCCGAGCGACGCGTCCCGGGATCCTGCCAACTCGACTGCTGTCCTTCGAGCATGTACTTGAAAGTTACCTTCTGCGGAACACTGAGACTTAAGGCGGTGTAGCGAAGCTCGACATCGCTGACTTGCGGACCGATCACGAGGTTGGCCGTTGGTTGGAATTCCTGATGGTTCGCGATCAGAGCTTCGATGTGAACAGGGGGTGGCAGCGAGTTGTAGTTCAAGTGGTCCGGATTAACGACCTCAACGCCGCTCTCACTGCCAATCCAAAGGTGACCGTCCGAGGCGAGGGTCATCTGAGGGTAGAAGAGCGATCGAGAGAGTCTTGCTCCATCAAACGTGTCGATAAGACGAAAAGCGATCCTCGTATTGGTGTCCGCCCACCAGTGGTTTATTGCGGCAAGGTCGATCTCAACTAGACCACAGGAAGTTCGCATCCATAAAGACTGTCGTTGAGAGAGGACGAGACCGCTGACGTCTTGGCATGGCAGTCCGGCTGCCGAAGCCAGCAACCGGACTGTGCGGTTCTTCACTACCCAAATGCCCGAGTAGCTGCTGCGAAATACCGTGCCGTCGGCGGAAACGAGAAGATCATCTTGGGCGGAAAACTTCTCAGGGCCCTGGTACGCAGGTGTTCCATCGAACGGGATCCAGTCAAGTTTGCCGTTCACATAGTGCGCTAATGAGGTTGAGCCAGTGATCCAAGCCCCCTCCTTGTGATCGGAGGCTACTCGGAGAAACATCCTGTTGTCTCCTATGGCATCGATCACTTCGTCATTCTGAACGTGAAGAAGTTGTCGAGGTAGCGATCTGTTGTAAACGACTGCCCAAACGCTGCCGTCCTGCGCCAGCGCGAGGCTAAACACTTGCCCGGTTGGGTCGCCATTGGGACGTTTTACCACCTTGAGCCGGTTGTGATCGAGAATGACCAATTCGCTACCAACACCCATCCAGTAGCGACCGCCCTGATCCTCTAACATTCCCTGTATGTTTCCCTTGGGCATTTCAGCGGGCAGCGCGAGCGCTGAGACTTTTCCATCGCGAAGGACACTAACGGTATCGTCTATGCCGACAAGAACATTGCCATTTCGGGTGGCCAAAATCGATCGTACGTAGCTCGCTGGAAGCCCTTGATCCGTCGACCACGAGATTGCTTTGTGGTCGCGGAGGCAGTCGAGGCCACCATCGGTCGCTACCCAAACATTACCTTCTCGATCCTCACGAATGTCACGAACAGAGTTCCCAGAAAGCCCCAGGTTCCGGGTCATGTGGGACACAGTCCCGTTGTACACCTTATAAAGCCCGTCTCCACGTGTGCCGATCCAGAAGGAACCCTTGGAGTCGGAGTAGAGGGTCTGGACCTTTAGATCTCTAGTGTCCAAAGCTGGCAAAGAGAACAAGGTCTGTTCGTCTCCCACTAAGCGTTGCAAGCCTAAGGTTGGACCCGCCGTGTCAAAGCCGACGATGAGCGAGCCATCGTGCTGACGCTCCACGGAAGAGAGGCCTGCCGATCCCACTGGCAAACCGACGAAAGTGTGCGAAGAGACGAGCCCCTTCAATGGGCTCCAAACGATTAGTGTGCCAGACGATCCCAGGGTGAAGGTCCCATCCGGATTTGCGATGAGCCTCTGGCCGACCATGAGTGGAATTCCGTCTCTCTTTCCAAAGCATTTTGCCTGCGTTCCAGACACACGGCAGAGAGACGCATCAGGACGTCGAGATACCGTAAACCAGATTTGCTGGTTTCGGTCCTCGTCGATCTGGTTTACGTAAAGGGGTTTTGGGGAGGAGACAACGCTGAGTACTCCATTTTTCCAGGAGGCCAGATTTGTTGGGGTGCCGATCCACAACGTGCCATCATGAGCCGTATAAAGCGCGTTGATCTGATGGCCCGCGATTGCTCCCCAGCCCGGCGGTGTCCATTGTTGAAAGTGGATGCCGTCGAAACGCAGCAAGCCGGTTTCTGTTCCGATCCAAATATACCCGTCGCTGCCCTGAGCCAGCGCGAGCGGCGCAGAATTGAGAAGACCGTCTTCAAGCCTCCAGGTCGTACGACCGTATTGTGCAATTGAGGTTCGCGGGTCGACGGCAACGGCGAGCTTTGTAAACGCCAGTAATGGTAGGAGAGCGAGAACGAACCTGGTCAGTCCTCTGATCTGTGTCAACCACGAGTTTTGCAGGCTGGCGTTCATTGCGGGCAGCTTTCAGTCTAGCGGGAGCTGACTTTCATGAAAATGCATTTGCCGTAGAACTTTAAACGGATGCGGCACATGAGCGGTTCGAAGACGGACTTGGGGTGGAACTCTGAGCGGCCTGCGGCACAGATCGTGTTCGTATCGGTAACTGAAGTTTGAAACCCATCAAAATAAGCGCCGCCAGTGACTCCGCGTTCATTTTCCGCATCACGTTGCCTCGATGCACCTTTACGGTCATCTCACTGATTCCAAGCTGTAGCCCGACCTTCCAGTTTGCCACCCCTGCCGCAACGAGAGGAAAAATCACCCTTTCTCTGGGGGTCAGACGAGCATAACGATCACGGAGCAAATATAACTCAGCTTCGATCAAGCGCGTTCTTTTGCAGCGCTCAGCCGCGGAGTGCAGTGCGCTGACTACGCAGTCCTTCTGACATGGTTTAGTAAGGAATTCTATGGCGCCGCCTTTCATCGCGCGGACTGACATTGGGATGTTTGCGACTTCGGCAACGAACATGACTGACACCGCTGGCCACTTAGCCTTGATTAGTTGTTGCAGCTGAAGGCCATCCAGACCCGGCAGATAAGCCTCGAGAATGACGCAGATCACTCGCTTTTCATCAGCAAATTTGAGGAATTCTTCCGCTGAGCCAAATCCTCTCACCAAGAAACCCTCCGCGTGCAGGGTGTCCATCAAAGACTCACGAGTCGAAACATCACTGTCAACGATGACAACTTCTCCTGGCTGATCGACTTTCGTATCCATCTACATTCCCTAATTGTGACTTTCGTACATACCAAAAGCATCCTTTCTGGCGCTGCGGAACAAAACCTGAAAAATAGGGGCGATTTACCTCTGAAAATTCGGGGTTTGGACGCCAGATCAGTGCGCGATCGCCATAAAAGGGGCAATATCTGTCGTTATTCGTTTAGAATCTGCCAGGGTCCCCCATTTTGAACCTGTCTGCTCCAATACGAATTCTGTGCGTCGAGGATCATCCGGTCTTTTGGGAAGGATTACGGTTTATCGTCAACTCAGAGCCGGATTTAGCGGTGGTGGCTCACGCACGAAGTTCGGATGAAGCCATCGCAGGGTTCCGGGTTCATCGTCCCGACGTGACGCTTATGGACGTTCGGCTGGGCGAAGACGACGGGGTAGCTGCTGCTGCCGCGATTGTCAAAGAGTTTCCTTGGGCAAGGGTCATGATGTTGACGACGTTCGAAAGCGATGTACAACGTGCGTTGAAAGCAGGGGCCGTTGGATACGTATTGAAAAGCACGCCACAGTCAGAGCTTCTTGAAGCAATACGAAAGGTGCATGCAGGCAAGAAGTATGTCTCCCCAGAAGTTGCAGCACTTCTCGCCGACAGTGTGGCAGAAGAAGATCTAACCGCGCGGGAGCTTGAGGTGCTCAGCCTCGTCCAGCATGGTCTACGGACAAAACACATTGCTGACCGCCTCGGCATCGGCGAAGCGACGGTGAACTTTCATCTGAAGAATTTGACGGGAAAGCTTCAAGCGAACGACCGTGCGCACGCGGTGACAATCGCTCTGAAACGTGGACTGCTTAGGCTGTAGGCCGAATTCTAGCGGCAAACCCTACGGTGGCCTCCCTTCATTTTATCTGCGGTACCCAATGATTCAGGCATAACCCCTAAACCTATCAAAAATAGGGGGCAATCGGCCCCAATATGCAGAGTGTTCAAGGGCAACCTTCATGAGAAAGAATTTATATAGATTCAATTCCACGGAGGACATACAGCGTGCCGCATGGAACTCTCGTCCAACCTCGCCTCGTCGCATTCCTCGTCCTCCCGCCGGTTGATCTTCTCAATTTGACGGCGCTCTCTTCTGTTTTCTCGTCTGCCAAGATGAATGGTCGTACAGCCTACGTCACGACAATTTTGTCGCCGAACGTGGAGCGAACGATCCGAGGCGCCGAAGACACGGTGTTCATCAACTGCACGCCGATTTCCGAACATACCGGTCCCTTCGACACCCTTATTGCACTGGGCGGGACTTCAGTAATGGAATTGCCTCATTCAGCAGTCGACTGGGTCGAAAGTCGACTCGCCCTGACTCGCCGAATTGCGATCGTGGGCTCAGCAAGCTTCGCGCTCGCTTCAGCGGGCGTCCTAAACGGAAAGCGTATAACAACCCATTGGCGTTACGCCGAAGCTTTGGCACGCAAGCATCCCAGTGTCAAGGTGGATAAAGATACTATCTTTGTGAAGGACGGAAATCTGTATTCGACTGCCGGTCACATGGCAGGTATCGATATGGCGCTTTCCATGATTGAAGAGGACCTGGGACACGCACAAGCGATCTCCATAGCGAAAGATCTGATCGTCTACATGAGGCGTCCGGGGACAGAAACTCAGTGCAGCACGATGCTTGCTCAACAGGCCGACGTTGGAGGGACACGCATGCGTGACCTGCCGTCTTGGGCGAAAGCACGTATCACGCAACGGCTTGATGTCAGCACCCTGGCAAGAGCTGCTGCAATGGCGCCCCGCACTTTTGCCCGCCAATTTGCAAATCACTTCCATATGACGCCTGCACGATGGGTGCAATCACTCCGTGTGGAAGCAGCCCGGACCCATTTGGAAGCCGGAGGCGTACCTCTCAAGATGATTGCGAGCCTCACGGGCTTTCGAGATGAGCAAGCGCTCCGGCGCGCTTTCACGCAGCTTCACGTGGTCAGTCCTCGGGAATACCGCGATCGAGTCGGAAAGCTTCTGCGTGAGAATCACAGTCGGTCACAAAATCTTTTGTCCCACCGCTGAACTGCGTCATCAAGAAGCATCCGACCCGTCCTCAGTAGCCAAGATGGTTCTCTCCTGCACTTCGACTTTTTACAAACAACGCTTAGCCATTTGGAGGCGTACTCATTTCCGCTTGTAGACGATTATGCAGCCGTTCGCTAAACCCCAGTGGAAGTTCAAATACTCGATCATCCGCCATCAGGACAATGATGTTTCTCGTGCTATCGAGGATTGCAGCGCAAATCTCACATTGAACTAGGTGTCGCTGCACCAGGTCGCGAGTCTCCGGAGAGAGACCGTCGTCCAGATAGTCAGATATGAAGTTCCAGACATGTTTGCAGTCTATGACCATGGCCACCAGCTTCTTTTCCGCAATCCAAGTGTCTTCAGTTGAGGTGCAAGCTCTCGCTGAAGCATAAGACGAGCTCGATGGAGCCTTACTTTCACGTTTGCACCGGACAGTCCCAGCATTTGCGCTACCTCTGCACCATTTAAGCCCTCGACATCACGCAGCATAAAAACGTCTCGGTAGTTCCGTGGAAGTCCTTCAATTGCTTTACGAAGAATATCTCTCATCTGTTTGCGCTCCAGTGCCTCGGATGGAATCTCCCTCCAATCACGAAGAAGCGCCGGAGAGACGCCTCCCTCCTCCTCTGGGCTATCAAGCGAATCGACGCGCACCCCTACGTGGCTACGCAATCGAGAGCGCGCCTCATTCAACGCAATTGCGGTCAGCCAAGTGGCAAACGTTGCTTCAGCGCGAAACGTCGCCAGATTGCGAAAGGCTTTCAGGAACGCCTCTTGGGCGACGTCTTCAGCCTCTGCTTGTGACTTAACCAATGACATAGCCACCAAGAACACCCGGCGCTCGTGTGGACGAATCAGATCGTGAAAGAGGCGGGTGTCCCCGGCCAATATGGCGACGATCAACGCTTGCTCATCTTTGGCGTGAAGGTCTGACAAGCTACTCCTGTGCTGACGCGTGAACTTTAAGATCTGGGCCGACCTTTGCGGCTTCCCTCTGCCTGTATGACTACTAAAACCTCGGCAAGGTTACAAATATAAAACTCCACGTTCAACTACTGGCAACATTCACCGAGTAGTGTCCGCGCTTTAGAAGCAGATCGAGACCAGCAAAGTCTATTAGGAAGTGAGGGGATCCCTGCCATCTGCGAGAATTAACCCCTAATCACCTTGTAACGGGCTCCAAAGTTAGAGCGTCGGTGGACAACGATACCGTGATCGTGGGTTGAAGCCTGCTTTCTGCGCTGAAGCAAAGCGCCTGCACGGTTGCCGTCGCAAATGTGGGAGTGCAACTGGTTGTGGAAACGATGTCGCTAGTGAAACGGTCGGTTTTGGTGACACGCTGGGAAACCTTCACCGAATTACCTGGCTGCTAAGTGGGCTTCTTCTGGACGCGCTCTCGGGCTTTCCTACGCGCACGCTCTTGTTGCGGGCAAGAAGGTTACGCAGCCGTCCCGCTTCACGTTAGCGTGTTTTACTTCTCACTTGAAAACAGCGCCAAGCCGAGGCCCTACAGCCTGCACTCGATGGAATGAAGCTGGGATGGTGGCTGTCGAAGCGTATCTACACTTCAGGCGCTGTAACATGCGTTGATCGCTCGCAGGTGACGTTAGCGTTGCCGGAGGACAGAATAAACTGACGCTCCGGCGAAGCCCAGCTTACAAAGCTGCGATCCCGTTCAGGCCTGCTGAAGAAGGCAGTCCATCAAGCTCGCCCGCAAGCTGCAAGGTTCCGTCACCTTGGATCACAAAAACACTTATTGTTCCCGTGCCAGCATTCAAAGAAAACAGGTACCGTCCATCTGTGCTTGTCGTTATGTCAAGGTTTGCGCTGCCTGGAGGGTTATTTCCTACGATCGTAGACCCGATCGGCAACAACACTCCGTTAGGCTGAAGAGAAAAGCCAGAGATTGTGGAAGAGGCAGCGTTGGAGGCGTAAACCCACTTACCATTCGGTGTAATCGCATTCCAGCAGTCTGCACTTCCATAGGTGGGAAGACCCTGGGTTATTGGGGCTAGCGAACCACTGGGGGAAACAGCGTAGGAGGAGATAGCAGCTTGGCCGGTGGTGTTGGCGGGTCCCGTCTCGGACACAACGAGCTGCCGGTTAGGAGTAAATCTTGCAGAGAACACGCCCGGATCCTTGCTGGGAACAGTGACTAGCGTCTGCAGTACACCCCCTTGAAGGGGAAAGATGTCGATACTGTTTGTGTTGCGCTCCGTCACGGCTAACTCTTTACCATCCGGACTGATCGCGATCGAAGATCCACCTGCACCCGCGCCGCTCAAATATTTTGGCGCGCCGCCTGATGGTTCTAAATGACCACCGGCGGTCAATTGGAAGGTAGTGACGTTGCCCGCGCCGGCCCCATTTAGCACGTAAACCTGGTTCGACAACTCTGCTATCGAAAGCGGCTCGCTGCCACCGGATGGAACTTGATCGGTTAGCGTGAGCGTGCCTTCGTTCACGCGGAATACCGAGATGGTTCCACTTCCCGCGTTGGCTGCCAAGAGAAAACCGGCGTCGTGGGTAACAACGAGAGAGCCTTGAGATTGAAGGGGATCGATTGTGCCGCCACTACCTCGGCCACCTGTGGCAAAGCGCTTCACTTCGATGTAACTGCCGAGCACCTGATGGTAGGCTACGATTTCGTTCTTGTTGGCGGCATTTGACATGACAAAGAGGGTCTCGCCACCTGGCTGTGAAGCTACTGGAGCTTTGGCGAGCGCGATGGGAGCCAAAACCCCCGTAACAGCAACGATGGTCGCGATAGATCGAATGGTAAAGTTCACACTTCTCCTTTTACTGGCTCACCACAGCAGGCAAGGGCAATCAGCGGCTTTATGTCACTCCAGCTCTGTGGGTATGCATTGGAGTCGAAACTAGCGAGAAGGTTACACGCATGTCGCGGCGGAAAACGCTTCGCACAACGTGCTTGATTTGCAAATTAACCTGTAACCCATCAGGGAATTCTGCGTCGAATGTATGGCGCTGTGGGTGCTTACCCGGCGGAAGCGGAGAGGGAAGGCCATGTTGAATGATCGAAATTATGCCAATGAACTGCGTGCGGAGCCGTCCGCCGCGGCCGCCCCCAGGCCTACCATCCGTCTCGAGCGCAAGCACCTGCTCGCTATTCGCTGGATGCACTGGATCAACTTCCCAGTCCTGTTTCTCATGATGTGGAGCGGGTTGCTGATTTACTGGAATGATTCAGACAATGCCTACCATTATGCACATCAGGTCTATCGTATCGGTATTGGTAATGTCACTCTCTTTCGGTTCTTCCCAGAGTGGCTTTACCGCTGGCTGAACGTGCCCTACCACGTGACAAAAGGGCTCGGCGACCATTTTTTCTTCGGCTGGCTCTTCGCGCTCAATGGCGCGGCCTACATAGGCTACACATGGTTCTCGGGAGAGTGGCGCTTCCTGATCCCCGAACGTAAGAGCGTAAAGGATGCTATTCAGGTCACACTCGTTGACTTGCACGTGCGGAAAGGTCTGCCGGAGCAGACAAAGTATAACGGCGCTCAACGTATCGCATATTCATCGGTCATCGTAATGGGCGCAGGCATGCTTTTGACAGGACTGGCGATCTACAAACCGACGCAACTTCATTGGCTTACCAGCTTGATGGGAGGCTATGAGATGGCGAGGTGGCTACATTTTTGGCTGACCATGTCGTTTCTCGTCTTTTTCTTCATCCATGTCGCGCAGGTGGCGCTTGCAGGCTGGAACAACTTTCGCTCTATGGTAAGCGGCTACGAAGTGCAAGAAGTTGAGGCCGTCTCGATAGAAGCCATTCGGAGAGGCGGAGCATGACACTGGAGAACTATGATCCGAAGCGTCCAATCGTCGAGCAGCCATCTTCTTCTGAGAAGAGCGTTCCGGACGCGGAAAGTGGAAAAGTAGACTCTGCTGTCTCACAAGCAGAGGAAAGACTCTGCGACGGTCGATCTCTGATGGCAGAGGAGAACCAAAATAGGTCTCCCGGTGGCTTCGGAGAGTTGCAAGACACAGATTCAGATGAGTCTCGCCGAGCGAAAGAGAAACTAGCCCGCCGGGCAGAAGATGCCACGGCCGAGAACCCACTTTCAGCAGAAGGGCGTAGCCATTCCTCGGACGATCAAGTCTCAGAGGAGTCCCGAATACGTACGCGACGCTCCTTCCTGGTCGCGGGCGTCGCAGCGGGAGCCGGTTACGGCTTCTACTATTGGTCTCAGCATGCCCGCGAGAGCGAGATGCAGCCAGAACCTCTTCGAGAAGCCTTTGATAGCAATGCCGCGCTCTCGAGGTTCTTGCTTCGCGATCGAGTTCTCGCACCCACCTACCCTCTAAGCCGCGCAGAGGCCTTACGGGTGAACGGGGTTGCGGGAGTCAAAAGGCCTTTGATCATCGAAAGTTACCGCCTACAAGTAGTGGGTTCCACTCGCGGCCTTGGCGATCCTGCGTATAGCGCCGACGTAACCGGATGGGAATACCTCTACAGCGATGCGAAAGCGCACGAGGATCCCGGACGTGACACAAAGATCGATCCCAAGCTCGCGAGTGCGCCTAGGATGGCCCCTGCAGGTGCTCTCGATCAAGCAATGGCTCGAGAAGGACGAACTGAGCAACGCCGGCCACGCCGGGGTCTTGAAGAAGCAGGGGAGAGTCGCAGTACGCTCGGCCCCGGCACAAGTGGGCTTCTGCTTACACTTCAAGATCTGCAGAAGCTGCCCCGTCACGAACTCGTGACTCAGTTTAAATGTGTTGAGGGATGGAGCCAGGTTGTGCATTGGGCAGGCTTCCGCATGATGGATTTCCTTGAGCTATACCCCCCTGTGCCAGGAACGCGCTATGTCTACATGGAAACGCCCGATGGCGACTACTACACTGGTTATGACCTGGAGGTTTGTCGCCACCCGCAAACGCTACTCGTCACCGAGATGATGGGTGCGCCGCTCACACAGCTCCATGGCGCTCCGCTGCGGCTTCATATGCCGACGAAGTACGGATACAAGCAAATTAAACGCATTGGGTTAATCGCTTACACCCGTGACAAGCCCGATGACTACTGGACCCGACTCGGATATGACTGGTATGCGGGACTTTAACGCGCTCGAGGTCTTGGGAACACAGAGAGGGAACTCACACTCGTATTTCAAGGAGGTGCCTCGTTCTGTCGTGAACGGTAGATTATCGGACACTTGTTTCCCGTGAAGGATGTCCTTGAATGTGCATGACCTGCCAACATGAAGGCTCGCGGATGAGATCGTTCCTGCCGTTGTTGCTGGGGCTGTTTCTTAATATAGGGAGGAGTTCAATGTCCCGCCAAGCTAGTTCTTCTATTTCTCATTCTTTGTGCGGCCTGCGTGCATGCTCGAGGTTCTGAAGCCCCAAGCCCCTTTACCGCGGTCCTATTTACGATTGAGCCGCGGATCCCACCATCATCTGGAGACCATGGCACTAAGCAGTGGTGGTTGTTCTATACGAACCGTCGGGCCGACATAACGCCTGCATCGCCTACAGATGTTTCGTGGCTGCATGGAACTCATATTGAGATCGCCATGTCTTCCGACGGGGCCCACTGGACTTACAAAGGCATAGCTGAGATCCCAAACGCAAAGCCAGACTCAACATTCTGGGCGCCTGAGATCGTTGAAGTTCGCGGCAAATACCACATGTACCTCACTCTCGTTCCTGGCATCTTTAAGGATTGGAATGCTCCCCGTACGATTGATCACCTCACGGGTCGGGATCTAGTGCACTGACAGGGGAACAGGTCGCGATGTAGCTCATCGGTGAGTTTCCGGTTTGACAGGTTCTTGGCTGTGGCTGTTCTCACAGGCACGCCTTGGCCCTGGCCCACGCCAGCCAGGGTTGCAAGTGCAAGAGCCTGATTCCTTTACCGAAGGGCTTCTCCGCAGGGGCGGTCTGCACAGGCGACGTAGGGACGCGGAAGATAAAGGTGGCTCTTGCGCGCGCTAGGAACAGAGCCCATTAGCGAGGTTTGGCTTCTTTAAGTGTGCGAGTGCGCGCTCAGAACTTGTGGGTGGGCGTTGCGGGCGGAGACGGCCTACTGAGGTGGGTAGTGAAGGACACCACGCGGCGCAACCAGGTAGGAGACGTCCCCCCGTCATCCAGCAACGAGAATCCAAGCTCGCTGTGGCCACATCCAAGGGTGTTGTAGTCAAAAGGATGAATGGTATGGCGGATGCTCCAAGCAGTGCGAACAAACTGAACAATCCCGCCCCACCGGATGTGTTCGGAATCAGCTGTCCCTCTCGTGGCCTCCTGGAACGCCTCGGCGAACGATGGACCATGCTGGTTTTGATTCGTTTGAAAGATCGACCTGTGCGTTTTGGGCAACTGCGGCGAGACATTCAAGGGATCACGCAGAAAATGCTGACGCAAACACTTCGCCGCTTGGAGCGCGATGGATTGGTTTTACGACACACTGTTCGCGAGAAGCCCATCGCCGTGGAGTACCAGCTAACCGAGATGGTGAAGAACCTGATCCCAACACTTTTGATCTTGAAGCAGTGGGTAGAGGCGAATCATTCGGCTGTCCTCGTATCGAATGCGGCTTATGACGCAAGAAGCTAGAGGAAGAGCTGTTTGTGAACAAGACGTCACGCGCTAGTTCCTTCAAAGTGCCTGATTGACGCTACGAATAAGGCACCGATAATGAATCCATCCTCTAACAGGAAACGCAATTCATTGTTGTTTGCGGATAGGAGATCATGGCGATGCAGGTGCAACGTTTTGTTTTATGCAGCATATTCCTGGCTGGATTTTGCTGTTTTTCCCATCAAGCCAACGCGCAGGACGTCGCGAAGCATGATGGAGTTAACACCGGTAGTTCGGTACAGATTCCCGATGAGAAAATTCCACGCGTTAAGACGGGCATCGTGCAACACGGTGGTGAGATCCTTATCGGACCGGCGTATGGAGATGTGCAGAACGGGCATCACGGAACGTTCTTGTACTTCCCCGCTAACTGGTCAAGCCTCGAGCACACTCACACGTTTGATTACTATGCGGTGGTTATCAAGGGCACGATTCAAAACCCGCGGGTGGGGGAGACCGATGCTGTGAAGCTCGGCCCTGGATCGTACTGGTATCAGAAGGGCGGCGAACCTCACTGGACGAAGTGTGTATCCAAGGAGCCTTGCACTGTTTTCCTCGTAAGCGAGGGCAAGTTCGACGCCCAGGTGCTCGAGAAGGAGTAGTGGTTCTACGGCAAGCGACCGGGTAAGATGGGGAGGGCGATCCTCTCCATCTTTCTTTGCAACTTACAAACGGCAGATCGTTGCCGGCGCGCAAAACCTGCGACGGCCGAATGCCGTCAATGGTGCAGGTTGGGTGTGACTTGCAGAGCACGAATTGCTCCGAACCCCCATGCTTAAACGAGGCATCTACACCGCTGAAGTACCCTGTTTCGCCAACTAGTCAGATTCCCGGTGCAACTGCATAAGCGCAGCGCGGAAGAGGCTTGGGAGACCAATTGCGCCGCGCGATCGGGCAGAACCCTTAAGGACGCTTGGTTTCGGCATCTGCACGCGTCAGCGTGCCCATCGTTCTATCCAAGAATGACGGCTGCGCCGTCGCCCGTTCGAACGGTCTGCCAAGACAACGAATGACACTTGAGAAATAGTAGCCCTAGCTGTTCGCTCAAGAGAGCGGTTATGGCGAGTTGGCTTCCGCTACGCAAAGGCGGGAGTGATGATCACGAAGCTTCTGCACTAGGCTATACGGCGACCAGCGCTGTGGGGAGACATAGACCGTGAACGGAGGGAGCGTGTTTGGAAAACACTGCATCCTGAGCGCTGGCCCAAAGGACGCTACATGGACGTTCCAGATAGAGTTTCGTTCTACCAGTGGACGACACGGTGGAACGAACTACCGTCAGTGGGAACGCAATAACGATCCGCCGACGGCAAGAAAGGTCCACTGTACAGAAGTGTCATTGTAGGACCTAAACCATTTATAGATATGAGCTTACACTCGCCTCGTGTTTGTGAAATGTCGAGCTGGCGCGAAGTCGCTGCCGTTAGCATTTCTCGTTTCGAAAGGTTGAGATGTTTCTTCCGTTGAAGGGTTGAATCATGGTTGAGGTGCGTCCTCATCCTTCGCCTTTCGTATGGTCTAAGCGCCCGACAGTGCTGGCGCGTAACTTTTCGCACGGCAGTGTCTCTAATGCAAAGCCACTGGGGAATGATCAACCATTGGCGGCAGAAGGAGACATCATGCAGCATCATAACGGCCGTCCCTTAGGCGCCGGCGAGCGTTTCTTTTACCTTGCAGACCAGTGGGTTCCAAAGCATTTCGTTCTTGCCGCAGAAATACAGGGTGTAACGACTATCAAACAGTGGCGGAGCGCGCTTGACCAGTTACAGTCTAGGCATCCCTTGATGAGGACGCGTATAGTTCGGGACGACAACGGGGATGTTCGCTTCGAAGAAGGTGCCTGTGCCAAGATCCCGCTACATGTCGTTGATAGGCGCGATGAGCGCAACTGGGAACAGCATGTCGCCGATGAACTTGCAGTACCATTCTCATTCGTGAATGCTCCCTTGGTTCGCGCACGACTGCTTCGTCAGCCGGAGGGGACAACTACGGTCGTACTGGTGTTCCACCATTCCATCGCGGACGGGCTCGCCGGAATCTACGCTCTCGGTGATCTGCTGAAGGCGCTAGCAGGTGGCGAGCTTGAGCCATTGCCTCTTTTGCCATCCCAAGAAAAACTGCTAAAGCCACTTGTGGAGATTCCAAGAGAAGCCGCTGCTTCGGCATTGCCATCATGGCCATCGAGAAGTGTCGTGAATACGGCGATCCATCGCATCTCCGTCCAATCTAAGAAGCTCCCTGGCATTCTTACAGAATCGCTTCGAGCAAGAAGTCGCGCTGAAGGAACAACACTGCACGGGACACTTGTCGCCGCTTTGACGCTTGCCGGCAGTGAACTATCAGAACAGTGGAAACGTACACCGCCTCGCGTTATGTCCCCCGTAAACCTTCGTCCCATGCTGCAAATCAATGACGAATGCATGCTCTCGATCATCTTTCCCATCGGAACCTACCCGATTGAAGGAGTCGAGGGGTTCTGGAGCGTCGCGCGGCAAGCTGTTCGGGATCTGGAACCAGCCAAGATCCCACATGTCGTCGAGCAGGTATTTAAGGCAGTGGCAGACCTAACTGCTCCACCTGCTGAGCCCGCGCAGGTGGGCGGCTTCATCGAATCCGTCATCGCCGCCCACATGATGGTTTCTAACCTTGGTGCTGTCCCCTTTCCCGCAGAACGAAACCAACTGCGCGTTACGGCTGTGTGGGGCCCGGCAACGCTTATCGGGACGGAAGGCGAGCAGATCATCGGCGTCGCTACCCTCAACAACGAGCTTCACCTCGTCCAGAGCAGCTACACACCGATCATCGGCCTTCTCGATAGAACAGCCGACATTCTGAACATTATGTCCCAACCCGTCTGCTGAGTGACCCGTTAGCGAATGCAAGAAGCAGTTCTCGCTTCCTCATGTCCGAGGACTGCTCTCAGCCTCGCGTTTATCGATTTTCAAAGCGGGTTACTCAAGAGTTATGCCACTATTCCGCGCAATCAGCCGAAGCTTGTAACCAAACGGCGCCGTCGCGTTTCAAATAGGCAAGTGATAACTCCGGCCACGCCATCTGCGCCGCCGGCAATGATACCTCACGTATAGTCGGGGGTGCCCCGCACTAGAACGTAAAAGGAGCAAGATGGATCGTCGTAGATTTCTGAGAGCAGGGGTCGCATCGATTGCTGCGGCGTCCAACAACTTCGCAGATGCTATATCCAACACTACCCAAACGACGGTCGAGACACGCTCGCAAGATAATCTTAATCCCCCGCACATTCTTACTGCTGGGATTCGCATGGTGCCGGTGGCGAACGGAAAGTACAAAGTGTGGACGAAACGAATCGGCAGTGGCAGTGTGAAGGTATTGCTACTGCATGGAGGACCTGGCTTCAGTCACGAGTACTTAGAAGCCATGGAGTCGTTCCTTCCACAGGCTGGCATCGAGATGTACTACTACGACCAACTAGGTTGCAACAATTCCGATCAACCTGACGATCCTTCATTGTGGACCCTTCCGCGCTATCTTGAAGAGGTCGAAGAGGTCCGTCGAGGCTTAGGGCTGGAAGATCTTGTGCTTTATGGCCACTCCTGGGGCGGGATACTTGCGATGGAATACGCGTTGAATCATCCAAGACATCTGCGCGGTCTCGTCATCTCCAATATGACCGCTGGAATTACTGCATACTTGAGGCGTACTGCGCAGTGGAAGCTCAGACTCGCACCAGACATACTTGCAAGACTGAGGATGCTAGAGTCAAAGGGTGCTTATGACTCGCCCGAGTACCAGCAGATCATGACTGAAGATCTTTATCCTCAAATGATCTGTCGCACCAAGCCGTGGCCGGAACCAGTTACGCGGGCCTTCCGGCATGCGAACGAGAGGATCTACCTCCAAATGCAAGGCAAGAGCGAGTTTCTCGTTACAGGGAACCTAAGAAACTGGGAGCGATGGGATCGGCTTCCTGAGATCAAAGTAAGAACACTCACGATAGGGGCACGCTATGATGAGATGGATCCGGAGGACATGAAAAAAATGGCGACCCTGATGGGGAACGCCAGTTCAATAATATGTGAGAATGGTAGCCATCTTTGCATGTGGGATGATCAGGCATTCTACTTCCAGCATCTTCTCGCTTTTCTAGAAACCGTCTGATCGCTGTCGCTGCAACTGCTGTAAAGCCCGTCGACGGAGGCAGAACCGGTCTTCGAAGCTCTGTCCCACCAGGACTCTTGCACTAGAACTCAAGATGCTAAGCTAAACAAGGGGCTCTACATCACGACTACCCCAGTGTTCACTTGCATTTGATTCAAGCTGCGCGACTGGTCATGCACAAAGACGGCATCATCGAAAGTGTCAGGACTGAAGCTGCCGAGAAGCCGACTTTGGGGTCTTCCAAGCGACCGTAGAGCAAGGATCACCCATCCTGCTATTATTCGCGGCATGCGGATTGGGGATGCTCTGGGAGTTCTGACTCGTTGGGCCATCGGCTTCGCGTTCGCCTTCCTACTTGCGACGGGCGCGGCCCAGCAGAAGACCACTGCTCCACTGCCTTCAGACCCGGTACCGATGCCTCCGGACCTTGCAGCAGACTCTTACGAGATCTACTCGGAACTTTTACCCGGCCGTGAGATCGAGTGGGGCGATGCTCCGCGATCATTTTGGCTGCTGGAGGAAACAACCAAGGCACAGCCTCTTGACACTCCTTGTGCGACCAGCGGCGGGATGAACCCTCACGAGGCAATTCAGCCGCCTCAGGCACAGCAGGCAGAATTCGCGGAAGTCCTGGCCGACTTTGACAGAAGATGTCATGAACGATACGGCCTCGACGCATCGAAGTTTCACTTGAAGCTGCCGGTCCGGTTGCTTGATGAAAAAGGTCAGGAGCGGTACACAAAGCGTGTCTCAGGCTTCGTGCCACCCCGAGACACCGTCATGCAAGCGCCGCCCACGCCACAGGAGTTCGATGGCGCCGCGGGCATGCACAGTTTTACAGCGGTGTACTTCAACAAGGCGCATACTCTGGCCATGACCCAAATCGGCATGTACTGCGGCGGCCTATGTGGGAATTGGACCTGGGTAGTGTTAGCGCGCATGAACGGTCTATGGCAGCCTTTGCCCTGGGCGATGATGTCAGGGGTTTCCTGATTGCTGAGAATGCACGCGGCTTGTGGAGTGTGCCTGAAGGCCGGCTTACCACTGGCGCCATGTCTTGCCAGCGGCTCCACTGCCTGATTCACTTGCCCTCCTGTCTACTCATCGCGAGCAGGGACGACCAAGCTGCTCAAGTCGAGCGAGGGTGTCAGCTGAGGGTGCTGAAAGGCATAGCGCGGCTTGCGCCAACGCTGCTTCGCGCGGACTCTGCTCGACCAACTCGAAGAGCCACGTGGTCGCCTCCTGCCGACGAGTCAGCGCGATGGCCGAAAGCAGTCCTTTCCTGAACCATGGATCCTCGAGTGATTCAGAGTGCTCTTCGGATTCTGAAAGCTTCTGGAATTTGTAGCGCTCTTTGAGCATGCGGAACCCCTCGACTGTGTGTGTTGCGGAAATCGCCATCGCGGCTTCCATCCCCAGCTCGTCTTCGACCTGCATGAACTGTTGAACCCACTCGAGTGCGGAGGTTCCCTCGATCTTCAGCACGCCCTCATAGCAGGCGCCAACCACCTCAGGCTCACGGGAGCCCGATTGCGCGCGAAGACGCAGCAGCAGGCTGCTCGCCTCGGTACCGACCTTAGCGATGGCTTGTGCCGCAGCAGTCCGCACCACCGGCTCGCGGTCTTGTAGAAGCTGAACCATGTGCTTCAGTACTTCGAAATCGTTGAGCTCGGTCTGTACGAGTGCAAGTGCGCAGCAACCTCGCAGCCCCGCGGCTGTATCGGTCAAGGGGTACCACCCCTCAAGCTGCACATGCCGTATGCCGGCCAGAAAAGGTGCCGGATCCTGATACTCGAATGCGGCCAAAGCTCGTGCCAAGGCGAGCTTCCCGGCGCACTGTGGGTCACTTTCTTTGCCGGCTGCCAGAAGGCGCTCGAACGCTTCGACCACAACTGGGGTCAACTGCTTCAGGTCATGGTGCGCAGCCACCTCCGCGGCCCGTTCCACGATGGAAGCTGAGCGGTCCTCCAGGGCACGCCTGACTGCAGCTTCAGCTTCTCTTGCGGGGAGGTCCTTCAACCTTCGCAGGACGCTGCGTTCCTCTGCTATGTCACGGCCACGTGCCATGAGTGTGTACGCTCCTTCAAGAATTCCGTTCCGTGGTTGTTAAAGGCCCAGAGTGCCTAAGGCCTATGCACGTCTGGCTGCTCGGCATGGGTTACTCTAAGCTCCTATGGCAAAGACAAATCTACTTTCTACAATCGACCAGGCGATAGCAGCTCTCAAAGAAGCCCGCAAGGCGCTTGCGTCAACAGCACGGAAGACAGGCGGAACGACCCAGAGCAAGGGTGTCGCGAAGAAGGCCAGCACGCAGCCCGCACGCAAGAAGAGCACGATGAGTGAGGAAGGGCGAGCGCGCATTGCAGAAGCACAGCGCAAACGTTGGGCTGCTCAGAAGAAGGCTGCGAAGAAGACGTTACGCGCTGCCGCCTAGTTCGGCATCAAGGCTGGGCCGAGCCGGTGTGACGTGTACCGACCTTTCAGAAAGCGAATCGTCAGATCGGCCCCAGCATGTGGGGCATGCGAACAGAGGGAAGGGAAGGGTCGGTGCAGGGCAGGAGACAGGCCCTGCGCGCCCGCTGGCGCGTGATCCTCTCTTTGCGGACCACAAAAGAAACGGCCAGGACAAAGCCCTGGCCATGCATGCATGCTTTGTTTCGGACGATGGCTGATCACGCTGCCTGCGTGCGTGCCTCCGCGAGGGAGTCAGCAACTTCTGCATCCTTGGCCATATCCCCGGTGCGCTCGCTTTGCTCGTCTTCGAAGCGCGTTCCAAGGATGCAATCTACCGCTTTCTGGGCGGCAGCAGCGGCCGTAATCATCAGGCGGCTATCTCCTTCCAAAGCTTTGATCCAGTTCTGGATGTAGGCTGCAGTGTTCCGTTCTGTGTCTTCGCTGCTGATGCCCGCGATCGTCGCCAGGAACGCGGCTCCAGTCTCCGCGATCAGCTCTTCTTTGCTGTACTGATCGTCCCCAAAGTGCGCGCCAAAGGTCCGGGCAAGACGGCTTTCATGGCCGGTGCTGTGAATCAGCTCGTGGAACAGGGTTGCGTAGTAGTGTGGCGTGTCCACAAAGCGGTTCCGTGCTGGCAGGTGTACCGCGTCGGTGCTCGGGCGGTAGAAGGCGCGGCCTTCGTGCTCATCGTCCAGATGCAAGGTTGGGCGGCCTTCCCAGCCCGTGACGATGCTTTCGCACAGATCGTCGGTGTCGATCACGGGGCGATCGATGTGGGGCTCTGCCAGGGCGAGTCCGTTGCATTGCTCGACGTTGAACACGGTGTACGTGCGGCACAGGAAGCGGTCGCGTTCTTCTGCGTCTTCGCTGCCGGGGGCCACTGGCGCAGGTGCGCCTTCCGTCGTTTGCTTCGCAAGCTTCTTCCAGAAGACGATCGGCGTGCCTTTCTCCCCTTTGCGCACCGTGCCTCCCAGCTCCTGCGCCTGCTTGAAGGTCAGCCAGGAGTTGGAGGCATATGGCGAGCCCCAAAGCAGAAGCACGTTGATGCCGCGGTAGGGTGCGCCGGTGCGGTAGTTGGACGGGAATGCTGTGCCTTTGCTGTTGCCCTGCCAAGGCTTGGACCATGGAACGACGCCGGCCTTGAGAGAGGCGAGGATGCGGGCGGTGACGGTCTCGTAGATGTTGAGCTTGGGGGCGGAGGTCTTTTTGCTGGCTGGCTTCTGCATGGGTGGGAACTCGCTCTGGAGTGGATTGGCTGTGTTTGTTCTCAAACACGCCTTGGCCCAGGCCCACGCCTGCGGAGGTAGCAAGTGCAAGGGGCGGATTCCTTCCCCGAAGGGCAGCCACCGGCTGGTCTGCACAAGCGCAGCGCGGAAGATGAAGGTGCCCCTTGCGCGCGCGAGAGGCGGAGCCTCTGAGCGTACTTAGCACTTGCGTTACAAAACAGACCAAAGACATGTGGTGCAGCACGCGCGAACCCTCATGGTTCCTGAGCTTTGGTCGGCGCACGATGATGCGGTATGCCTTGGAAAGAGAGTCGTATCGTGGATCAGCGCCTGCAGTTCCTGTCGAGTTACCAAAAGGAGGAGATGTCGCTGTCGGACCTTTGCCGTGAGTTTGGAGTCTCTCGACCGACTGGGTATCGATGGATCAACCGCTACAAGGAGGTCGGGCCTGAAGGACTACTCGATCTAAGTCGTAAGCCGCACGGGTGCTCTCATGCGACGTCGGAAGTTGTTGAGAACGCGATCCTGGCACTGCGGAATAAGCACCCGAGCTGGGGAGCCCGGAAGCTCAAGGCGAGATTGGAAACGCTGCAGCCAAAAGTCATCTGGCCAGCAGCCAGCACCTTTGGCAACATACTCAGCAGGGCCGGTCTCACGAACCCAAAGCAGAAGAAGCGGCGCACCACGCTGTACTCTGAACCCTTCTCCACGGTCACGGCAGCGAACCAGCTGTGGTGTATGGATTTCAAGGGCTACTTCAGTACGGGCGACGGCGCACGCTGCGATCCTTTCACCATCACCGACGCTTACAGCCGCTATCTCATCCGCTGCCAGACAGTCTTGCGCATGGACCTAAGTCAGGTTGCCGCGGTCTGCGAAGCCGCTATGAATGAGTACGGAATGCCTGCCAGGATCCGTACTGACAACGGTGCTCCGTTCGCCGGAAATGGGCTTCTGGGCCTATCGAAACTGTCGATCAGCTGGACGAAGCTGGGTATCGTGCACGAGCGCATTCAGCCAGGCAGGCCACAGCAGAATGGTCGTCACGAGCGCATGCACCGCACGCTCAAGGAAGACACAACGAAGCCACCGGCTCTGACTTTACGGCTACAGCAGAAGAAGTTTGATCGCTTCCGGCAGATCTTCAACCATGAACGGCCGCACCATAGGGGTGAGCGTCCGCATCGCACCGTTCTGATCAGTTATCCCTTGGAGCCGCCGGCGGCTTGCCTTGCTTTCAGGTCGTCGTCGGCATACTTGACCCAATTTGCGAGCGTGGTGGGCTCCATCAGCCCGTTCACGCGGTTCCTGAAACTCGTGATGCGCATAAAACTGTCCCACTCACTCGGGTAATCGCCCTTGATGCCGACGACCTGCCACCAGATGAATATCTGACCGAACAGATCCACGGCCTCTCTTTCATCAATGAGCTCCTTCGAGACGGCAAACTCCATCGCCTGGAAGAAGCCCACGACGCGCCAGAGCGATTTGGACTCTTCCGGATGCCTCATCTCGATGCCTACCGCGGTCTCGTACGGGAACTTCAGCAACAACATGTTTGCGTCGGTCCGGGCCTCGTAGAGGGGATCGGTCCATTCGCGGTGCATCTCGAACAGGCGCTTCGTCTTCTCGTAATGTTCCTGCTTCGATTGGGTCGCTTGCTGGATGTTAATGGCGATGTGCGCAACTAAACCCAGACTGACGATGGACAGCAGGGGCGATGCCAACCCGCTCACGTAGCTGGCGAAAGCTCCCCATTCCGTGGGCGTCTGCCCTACGGGCAAAGGGTGAAACCATGCCGCATAGAAGAAAACCGGAAGGAGAGAGAGCAGTATCGACGCAAGAACGATGCTCTTGACGGTGAGAGTTCGCATATTGCGCGGAATCTTATCATCTACTCAGCTTTCAGGAGGGCCTGCTTTCCGGCCATCCCGTTAATCCTTTCAGCGTCTTCTTCGCCGCGCTGAAGCCCTCGTCCGTGCATTCGAATGCGACGGACGAGAGGGCAGGGAAGCGTCTCGTGCTGGACTTGTACCTTCGACCGAACGGTGGAATGACCGGGCGGCATTAGCATCCCGAGATCCGCGAACAGTTTCGCGTGGTGAAGGGATGCCTCGCTTACACCCTTGAATGGGGTGGCGAAGACTGGGGCCGCCGGAGAGAGTGTGGACGTAGCTCCTAGTACACTGCATGTTTTCTGGAACCCCGATACAGAGGAAGCGTTCGCTCGCATCGATGTGCAGCCTGCAGAGCGTTCTCCTGCTCACACCAGTGGCGGAGGCCAGCGGGGCAGCTAACCCGAATACCTCGCCCGACCTGCATCAGAGATGCTTCCTATTAACCGGCTTGATCGATCAGGGCTTTGAAGCGCTAGACAACTAAAACGCTAACACTCTGAAACGCTGGACCGTATACACGGAAACCCACCGCTAGGTACCTTGAAGCTAAGGTGGAGCTGATGTGTGGACGTTACGGTCGTCGCAGCGACAAACAGAAGATCGCGGAACACTTTCGCGCGAAGCCTTCACCGGCTGAGCTGCCAATGCCTGATGCCGACTACAACATCGCGCCGACAACTCATCAGCCCATCATTCGGCAGAGTCGCGAGACGGGTGAGCGGGAAATGACTCTGGCCCGCTGGGGCCTAGTGCCGTTCTTCACAAAGGATCTGAACGACGTCAAAGGTCTCTCGACGATCAACGCGAGATCGGAAACGATCACCAAAGCTCCGACGTGGCGTGAACCTTTCAAGAAACGGCGCTGCCTGATTCCCGCCTCGTTTTTCTACGAGTGGCCGAAGGAAGGAAAGCCTCCCAAGGAAGGGAATCGCCGTGACACGCAGCTTCGGGGCGCCGGTGACATCCTGGCAGCAGATGAGGGAAGCGATCGCAAGCTACGCCACGCGAGCGGCGGAGAAGATGCGCCGCTACAAGGTGGCGGCAGAGAACATCTTCGTCTTCATGCACACGAACACCTTCAACAACGATCCGTTCTACTCGAATGGGGCGTCGGCTCGCTTTGCAGAAACGACAAACGACACCGGGGAGGTCGTCGCCCTGTCCGTGCACCTGGGCCAGCGGCTTTGGCGGGATGGCTTCCGCTACGCGAAGTGTGGCGTGATGATTACAGAACTGCTGCCGGAGTCAGTCCGGCAGCCGGCACTGTGGGGAGAACTGGACCGGGAGCGTCGGGAACGGGTCTGGAGAACCATGGACAAGCTCAACGCAACACTTGGACGGGGTACCGTCAGGATTCTTGGAGCTGGCCCTAAGGATGCCCTCTGGAAGCTTAGGGCGGAGTATAGGTCACCTCGGTGGACTACGCGATGGGAGGAAGTTCCAAAAGTCTTGGCGCGATAGCCTCTCTCTTGCTTTCTCTCTCTCTTGCTTTCTCTCTCTCTTGCTCTCTCTCTTCCTCTGTGCTAGCTTTCGTCCATGAAGCTGACCGAAAGCACGCTCCGGGAAGATCCTCGAATCGAACGCTTGTTGAAGAACCCCAATTGGAAGCCAGCAGCTGAGGCCGCTATGGCGTTCTACTTCAACGGGACGGATTGTCCGATCGCCTCATGGCAGAAATCTTCGACATGGGCGCAAGTGAAGATGGTGCTCGAAGAGCTCGGGAAGAAGTAGGCGGAGGGAAAAGATCATGCCGAAGCAGGACATTTTCTTCGAAGAAACGGTCGCGGGGACTCGAATCGAAGTGCTGAAGTCTTACGATGAAGCGTACGCACGCGAAGCGTTCGACAATATGAACGAAGAAGCACGGGAGCATCTTTGGGCTGCTCTCAGGCCAGAGGAAACTTATGACTCGGCAGGGCTGCCAAAGCTCAATGATTCCGAGGATGTAAACGATGAAGCAGGCGCCTTCCTTTGGGACGAACTTGTCGATCAGGCCCTCGAAGATCCACGTGCAGTTCCGCGCGTGAGTTCGTTCTTCATCGTGAATGAAACGGCAGATAGCCACACGGCAAGCCTTTATGTATCCCCCGACTGGCCTAGTGCTGAACGTTATGCCAAAGAACGGCTTTCCGCTGCGGCATAGATGTCCTCTGCGATATCCTCTGATACGCACATCTTTTGGTGCGAAAGTTTTCACGTTTCATCAGGATATGAGACCGCATAATGCGCTTTATTGATTTATTCGCGGGGCTAGGGGGCTTTCATGTAGCCATGGCCAACGCAGGCCACGAATGCGTGTTTGCGAGCGAACTCGACCCAGAACTGCGGGATTTATATGAGAAGAACTTCGGAGTGCAACCGAAGGGCGATATCCGCGACGTCAAGCTTTCGTCCATTCCCCAACACGACATACTATGCGCGGGTTCACCATGCCAACCCTTTTCAAAGGCAGGTGCACAGCCTGGACGAGAATGCCCGAAGTGGGGCGATCTCCTCGATTATGTAATCAAGATCTTGAAGTACCGCAAGCCGCAGTTCTTCATTTTGGAGAACGTACCGAACCTCGGCAAGCATGCGAACGGCTCTACCTTTACATTCCTCCGCAAGGAACTAGAGGCGGCTGGATATGCAACTGATTACGCTTATCTATCTCCACACCACTTTGGAGTGCCGCAGATTCGTGAGCGAATCTTTATCGTAGGTTCGCGGTCTCCCATCGTCGCCTTTCAATCCCCGAGACCTTCTGCGCCGGTGCCGGTGTCGTTACAGTCAATTTTGGATTCGGCTCCAAAGGAAGCGCGTCCAGTCCCCCTACATCATTTAGAAAATCTGAAGGTCTGGCAGCAGTTCCTAGATGCCTCTCCTAAGGACAGGGAACTGCCCTCGTTTCCAATTTGGACAATGGAGTTTGGAGCTACCTATCCGTTCGAGGAAACTACTCCTTTCTCTACTTCATGGCGGAAGCTGAGGTCGTTCAAAGGCTCTCATGGCCAACTCTTGTCGGGCCTAAACGAAGAGGCGATTTTGGCTGCTTTACCCTCCTATGCACTTGAAGAAGTTCAAGTGTTTCCAAAATGGAAGGTCGACTTCATTCGTCAGAATCGTGAGTTCTATCGCACGAACAAAAAGTGGGTAGACCCATGGCTTCCAAAGATCCTCGAGTACTCTCCAAGCCTTCAAAAATTTGAGTGGAATTGCAAGGGCGAGGTACGGAACCTCTGGAAACATGTGATTCAGTTTCGCGCTTCCGGTGTTCGGATCAAGAGGGCAACGAGCGCGCCTTCTTTAGTCGCTTTCACGACCACTCAAGTCCCTGTGATCGGTTGGGAGAAGCGTTATATGACCACGCGCGAGTGTGCTCGTCTGCAAAGTCTAGGATCTTTGAAACACCTACCTAGTGCTCAGGGGCGCGCTTATAAGGCGCTCGGCAATGCAGTGAATTCCCACGTTGTTGAACAGATGATTGGAGCATTGATGCAGGCGACCTCTGAAAGGGCAGTGCTTCACGCATAGGGGGCTGTGATCGAAGACAAAGTAGACATACGGCCCGGGGTCAGCGTCTTAGGAATCCTTCGATATCTCAACTACAAACCTTGGTATGCGCTTGGAGAATTCGTCGACAATTCTGTTCAGAGCTTCCTCTCGAACCGCACAGCGATTGAGCAGGTGGACGGGAGCAGTGTTCGACTCAAAGTCTCAATCGATTTAGATCCTCATCCCAATCACCCCCAAATTCGTGTACGGGACAACGGTGCAGGTATTGCAGCCGTAGCGTACAGTCGAGCTTTCCGACCGGCTGCCATACCAGACGATCGCAGTGGCCTCTCTGAGTTTGGAATGGGGATGAAGAGCGCTGCGTGTTGGTTTGCACCACGATGGAGCGTCAGGACTTCAGCGCTCGGAGAATCCGTAGCAAAGACCGTAGCGTTCGACATCGCTACGATAGTGCGTGATGATATTTCCGAATTGACGATCAAACAAATACCTGAACGTCCGGAGCGGCACTATACGGAAATAGTTTTGGACGACGTCTTCCAGATGCCCGTTGGACGAACAGTTGGAAAGCTCAAAGAACACCTGGCCGACATCTACAGAGTCTTTTTACGCAATGGTGAGTTGGAGCTTTGCTTTAACGGAGAAACGCTCCGATACGAGGAGCCGAAAGTTCTCCAAGCGCCTTCCTATAAGGAAAAGAATGGGGAGCCCCTTCTTTGGCGAAAACAGATTCAATTTGATCTCGGCCACGGCATGCGTGTGGACGGATTTGCCGCGCTTAGGGCGACCGCCAATGTCGCGAAAGCCGGTTTCGCGTTGTTTCGTCGTAATCGAGTGATTGAGGGAAGCGGCGACGAAGGCTACCGACCCCACCAGGTGTTTGGAAATTCAAACAGCTATCGCTATCAGAGGCTCTTTGGGGAACTGAACCTTCATGGGTTTGACGTAAGTCACACGAAGGACGGTTTCCGATGGGACGAGAATGAAGAGCCGTTCCTCGATTTACTCAGAGAGCATCTGGATAGTGACGAACTGCCGCTTCTCAAGCAGGCGGAAAATTATCGAGTGCGCGAATCCAAGCAACAACTTCTCAGGAGCGCCCAGCATGCAGTAACCAACACCGCCGCCGCGATGGAATCGCGGCTCGAATCGGTTCTTCCTCAGGTGGCAGGCGAACCACCTACCGAAACGGGTCCAGTAATCGACGAAGTGGCTAAACCGCTTGCACAACGCAAGTTCAACCTAAAGTTTCGCGATGAGGAGTGGTGCATCGTCGTTGAGGTCAGTGACGACGCAGCCGAGAGCCAATGGCTCGTTGTCAGGAACGGCGTTCGAAGCCCAGGCGGTCCACGAGAGTTGCAGATTCAGATGTCAATCATTCATCCCTTCATGGTGCGCTACGCACAGGGCGATAGCGAGGACGTGGAGGCCTTTCTGCGTATGGGCGCCGCTTTAGCCTTAGCCGAGGTCACCGCGCGCGAGGCGGGTGTTAAAGGCGCAGGAACTGTGAGACGGAATCTCAACGAGATTCTCTCGGAAGTGCTGTCAGAAATTTAAGGAGAAGGCGTGGCGAGCAACAGCTTTGTTACTTTGGGAGACCCCTCGGAAAATGGCTCTACGGTTGTGATCGGCCCAGAAACCATGGACTTCTTCGACCGGATAGTTCCAGCTGACAGCCGCGACTCTGTGCGGAGTGATTGCATAGCAATTTTGCGCAAAGCAGTGCCGTCTACAGAACCCATTGGTTCTGAAACAGGCTTGGTGATTGGGTATGTCCAGAGCGGCAAAACGATGTCATTTGAAGCCGTAACCGCTCTTGCTAGGGACAATGCATACCAGGTTGTGATCGTTGTTGCTGGTACCTCGAATCCGTTGCTCAATCAATCTACTGATCGCTTGCGGCGCGATCTCGGCTTGGATGACGCCTCAAGATCTCGACGCTGGCTTCAACTCACAAACCCGGATGACAGCGATGCTAACAGG
This sequence comes from Acidipila sp. EB88, assembly GCF_003858395.1. Taxonomy (GTDB): domain Bacteria; phylum Acidobacteriota; class Terriglobia; order Terriglobales; family Acidobacteriaceae; genus EB88. The sequence continues at coordinate 3,382,198 of NZ_QWEV01000005.1, forward strand.
CAAAAGATTCGAAACGTTCTCGAAGAGTGGAAGGAAGGAGACATCCCGGCATTCAGCCGCAAGACGGTCCTGATTACTGTCTTGAAACACCACCAGCGGCTTGCAAGTCTTACGACACTCTTGAGAAAGGTTGGGACCGATGGCGTTCCAACGCTGATTATCGACGACGAAGCGGACCAGGCAAGTCTGAACACGAACGTTTCGAAAGCATCGGAGAGTTCAACGTACGCGTCATTGATGCAGCTCAAAGCCGCTCTGCCGAACCACACCTACCTGCAATACACCGCGACGCCCCAGGCCCCGCTCTTGATCAGCTTAATCGACGCCCTCTCGCCAACTTTTGTACGAGTCATAAATCCGGGTGCGGCTTACGTTGGAGGAAAGGACTTTTTCGACGATGAGAAGCATTATGTGAGATTGATACCCCCTCAAGATATCCCTTCAAGGGATAACCCGCTGAACGGTCCTCCTGAGAGCCTACTCGACGCTTTGCGTATCTTCCTGTTGGGTGTGGCGGCCGGTCTAGAGACGAATGGCGGAACTGGAAATCGATCGATGTTGGTTCATCCTTCTCAATTGACCGTGCAGCATCAAGAGTTCTTTATCTGGGTGAAGAATGCCTTTGAACGCTGGAAAAGGGTACTGGGTTTAGCTGACTCTGATCCTGAGCGACGCGAACTCATAGAGGAATTTAGAGCTGTCTATGACGATCTAAAGGCGACAGCCGGGGACGCACTTGGAAGCTTCGACACCATTCAGGGGCACCTTAAGCGAGCCATGCGGCAAACTCAATATGAGCAGGTAAACGCCTCAGGTGGAGCTACCCCGCGGATTGATTGGGGGCAGTCTTACGGCTGGATCCTTGTCGGTGGCCAAGCCATGGACCGGGGCTTCACGGTCGAAGGTCTGACGGTCACGTATATGCCCCGAGGTAAGGGGGTAGGGAATGCAGATACCGTTCAGCAACGAGCCCGTTTTTTTGGCTATAAGCGATCGTACATAGGTTTTTGCCGCGTCTACTTGGGGCAGGCCACCATCGATGCCTTCGACGCATATGTTGAGCATGAGGAAGATATTCGGCAGCAGTTGAAGAAGTTCCAAGAACAGGGACGAGATCTTGGACAATGGAAGCGCGCGTTCATCCTCGATCGTGATCTAAGGCCGTGTCGTCAAAGTGTATTGGCCCTTCCATACATGCGTGGCGAACTAGCCGACAAATGGTTTGCGCCTGAAGTAGTGCTCGCGGTTGAAACTGTCCTTCAAGAGAACCGCCAAATTGTCGATGCGTTCATTAGCAAGCTTGGAACGTTCTCCGATATGGAAGGTGATCCACGAAGGACCGCTGTACAGAGGCACAGAGTGAGTCCAGCATTTTCGCTGAAACAGGTCTTGGAGGATTTGTTGACTCTATATCGCGTGGTCAACTCCATAGACTCACAGGAGTTTACTGGAATGCTCCTCCAAATCGATAAGGCACTAGAGGAGAATCCTGAGGAGCTTTGCCGAGTGGTGCTCATGAGCCCCGGAGAGCGAAGAACGCGTGGCGTGAACGAAGAAGGGGAGGTAACAAACCTCTATCAAGGTGCGTACCCGGTGAATCCTCCGGCTGTGAGGGGCAGCATCTACAGAGGTGATCAGTCCGTCTGCTTTCCTGATATTGTCACCGTACAGATTCATCAACTGGATCTCTTTCAAGAGAACGATGGCATAAGACTTCGTGTTGCATCGGACGTACGGGTTCTCGCGACCTGGATACCAGCAAGACTTGCTAAGGGCTGGCTTGTGCAGGCGGGGGGCTAGCATGAACTTGCTTGCCCTGTTTCAAGCGTTAGAATCGCCTGATGAACCGGGCCTGCCGATCGCCACTTTCTCGGTCGCGCCCGTTGAGGGTTTCACTTCGTTCATGGTCGGAAAAGATGGCAGGGGCCGCGGTGCGTTGCTCGTTGCCGGCGCCCACAAGGTCAATCTCCCTGCCATCAAGCTTCAAGCAGTGGAGGCTTATTTCGGCTTGCGCTGTTCATTACAGACTTCCGGTCAAGAGCCCACGTCCACGCGACTTAGCATCATTCAATGTCCCGTCTCCGACGACGAAACGATTCGATTCTTCTTCTCGATTTGCGCGACGCTCGTGAGCTTGCTAGGTGACAATCCGACGTCAGATGATCTCTGGGCATCGGTCAACCGCATTGCCTCTTTGTTCCAGAAGCTGCTGAGGGCCCCCAAGCGCTCTCTAGATGGTCTCTTCGGGGAGATCTTTATTATCTGGCAGAGCGTCAATCCGTTGTCGGCGATCCGTTTGTGGAGATTGACAGAGGAGGCCAGGTTCGACTTCGTAGGGGAGAGGCTTCGGCTGGATGTCAAAACAACATCCAGTCACCACCGAAGTCATGTTCTCTCTTTTGAGCAGACCAATCCTCCCGCTGACACCATTGGGATCTTTGCGTCGCTTTTTGTCGAACAAGTAAATAGCGGCACTTCTCTGGGGGATTTAATCGAGGATTTGGAGGAACGATTGTCCTCCGAGCCGGAACAGATCTTCAGGCTACAGGAGCAACTCGCGGCGACCCTCGGTGCCACCCTGCACACTGCTTTAGCTGCCAAGTTCGATGTGCAGTTGACAACCGATAGCTTGCGGTTTTTTAAAGCAGTTGACGTTCCTGCCATTCGTGGTGAGTCACCGATGGGAGTAAGTGACATTCACTTTAGGAGTGATTTCACACAAGCCTTGACTTCTGAACTCAATGTTTTAATACAAGAGGCTCCAGAACTCGCGGCGTTCTCGGCACGGTATTGATTCTTGGTTGAAGTCTACAAACTTCCATGGTGGAACCGTTTCTCTAGGCTCGGTGTTCCTCTGCCTGTTCAGATCGCCACTCCTCTAAAGCTTCACGGAGTTCAGCCTCCTGCACCCCGACCGATAAATGGTTGATCAGTCGGACTCGATCAAAGACTAGACCTTCCACCTCGCGATTGATGTCGTGCCATAGATCGTCTAAGATCACGCACGGCACTGCGAACGCGGGTACTGGATCGTTTGCCCAGTGGATGTATTGCCTCCACGAACTCATAGGCAACTCCCTTGTCTTCTTTCGCCAGTCATGGCCGGCTGCACACTGAGACAAGACGACTAGTTGTCCTGAGCGGCGGCCGTCGAAATCAGGCTCCGCAAACGGCTTCCAACATATGATGTCGACACCGCGGTCCTTGTACCGAGCAGATGGAGCTTCAGCAAACCGTTCCCGCAACAGATCAGCTACTTGTTTGACGCGTTCTGCAATCGCGGTCTCAACATCATCGAGAACTGGCCAGCCAAAGACAAAGAAAGGACCGCCAATATGCTGGCTGATTGCCTCTGCGGTCATTCGCTCGAAAAGCTTGGGCTTGCTGCCAGTCTGATTTGAGGCCCCATATAGAGAAAACAGCAGGCAAACTTCATACTCCAGTCGAGCGTCAGTGACGAGATCGTTTCGTGCGACAAGATCACCTTCAAATTCAAAGAACTTCAAGACATACATCTGGTGCCGCGCACGAAGATGCCTCCAGACATCCGATACGAAGGCCTCGCCTGGTTCAGTCCCGCTTGAATCTCGGACAATGGAGGTCACTCTCGATCGTGAAAAAGAGGCCTCTCCGAGACTTAGCTCTAATTCGACCCAATCTGCCACCCGAGAAGAGTCATCTGCATCGTCCAATGACAGCATCGATCACTCCTTCACCGTTTTGTAGACCTGGGACGCCGTTGCTGCGCACTTCTCCGCTTCCGCGATCACATCGGCTGTCTTGTGGCGATGCGCAACACCCAAAGCTTTTTCTAGCTTTGTGTTTGCAGTACCCAAAAGGCTCCGGATCATCGACTCTTCGCCATCCGTCAATTCATAAGCCTCACGGAGGTCACGGGTCTTCCTCAGGTATGCAATTGCGCTGGGACTGGCCACTACATGAGAGAGATAGTTGGTGATGTCACGAGATTCCTTAATAACCGGTAAGGTCTTAGATCCCTCACCATAAATCCACGAAAGGAAATCCTGCAGGTTTGATAAATGAGTGTCGGGGATCGGGTGATCTAGTGGAACTTCGCTGAGAGGCAGAATCTTGCGATCGTCTGAGCGGGGAGTTGGCTTTGACCAACCGAGGAACAGCTTCACATTCCGTTGGCCTATGGCCAACAGCATGTACGAGAAATCTTCTTTAGCTCTAGATATGTCGAGGTCGAGTTCGAGCCGCGCCTGCTCAAGAACTTTATAAGAAATAGCGTTCTTTAGAACTCCTTGGGACCGGTCTCCCACCTCGCGCTCGATGTCCTCGATCGTATAGTCCTCGTCGAGCATCGCCGATATATATCGAGCCTTGGCGTAGCTATCCCACTTCTTATTGCCAGTGATGTGGCGAACACCAAGATAGGGAAGGACCTCTTTCCTAGTGGGATAGATGATCACCGGGAGTTCGTCGAGGTCTTCACGCACTTTCGCGCTGATCTCTGGCCAGGTACGAATCCGCAGTTTTTGCCTAGTGACCTGATCTCTCAGAATACGCGCCGTCGCCAGTCTCCTGTTTCCTTCAACAACAGTGAAACGGGTATTCGGATGTTGAATAAAGGCTATGTATTCCTTGCTCGGGGGCTGTCCTGCTGAAGGCGCTAACCGTGCTAGATCACCTTGCGGGATCGCGACCAACGGTTCCTCGTCAAAGTAGCCATTCTGGCCCATCGGAGTTGCAATCTCATCGAGGTCGAAATGGCTGAAGAGGTGCTGAAGCAGAACATCCTCAGGCTTTCCCTGGACCTCTTCAGGGAGGCGTGGATTGTCGGGGTCGAGATGTAGATGACCAATCGGAACGTTCAGCAATGGCCGTTTTCGTCCCAATCCTGCGGCGGGGTGCTTAGACATTTGTCTCACTCAGCGACAGCGATATCGCTGTCGCGTGTCGTCCTCCACCATTGGTGGTATTCAGTTCTTATGATACCTGTTGCTCGCCACATTCGACGCGCCGTAGCCCCGTAGCGTAATGGTTCCAAGGGAACAGTGAAGAGGGATCGACTGAGGTATTGCAATTGGGTATACCGTATCGCCACGTTGCAGGACCCCACGGAAATACCGTGGCATAGGGTTATTTTCTGGTTTATGCTACAGGGAATGCCGAAGGTAGTAAAGCCTATTGCGACACATCACCCGCCGAAGGGACAGACGGTGGGGTACGTGCGGGTGAGCAGCTTCGAACAGAACGAGAGTCGGCAGCTCGAAGGGCTGACACTGGATCGCGTGTTCCTGGATAAAGCCTCGGGCAAGAACATTCAACGCCCGCAACTCGAAGCCCTGATGAAGTTCGTTCGGGAAGGCGACACAGTTGTTTGTCACTCGATGGATCGCCTCGGCCGCAATCTCGTGGATCTCCGAAAGACGGTTGGGGAGCTGACTTCGCGCAAGATCGGCGTCCGCTTCATTAAAGAGAACCTGACGCTGACCGGCGACGACTCGCCGATGGCAACGCTGCTCCTTAATATGATGGGCTCGTTCGCGGAGTTCGAAGTGGCGTGGAGCCGGGAACGCCAGCGAGAGGGAATCGAGCTTGCAAAGCGGGATGGGGTCTACAAAGGCCGCAAGCGTCTGCTGACACCGGATCGGGCGGCTGAGCTGACCCGTCGCCTGGGCGAGGGAGAAAGCAAAGCCGCTCTGGCACGTGAGTTCAAATTAGATCGGACGACGGTTTACCGCTACATCGGACGGGCAAAGGCAAAAGCTGAAAGGGCGGGGAAGTGACACGCCTCGTTCAAAGGGTGATGCATTGTCCGTGTGGGAATCCGAAGGTCCTGGCCTTGGGCCTGTGCTCAACCTGCTACACGCTGAAGCGGCAGGATGAGGAGTATTTTGGTGGGTTGCGTGAAGCTGTTTTAGAACGTGACGGCTACCGATGCCGCGTGTGTGATGCCTCCGGTCGCGACAAGCGGTCGATCATCGTTCACCACCGGGTACCCGGCAAGTCGGTCATGAACCTGATGCTTTCTCTTTGCCCTGGCTGTCACGCCAAAATCCACCGCACAAAGGCGGTTCTTTCGGTTGTGCCGCCGCTCCTTCTGCAACTATGGCGTGAGCAGCATCCTGAAGGCCACGAACAAAAGCAGCTAGATTTTAGCTCGAAGAAGCCTGCGGAGAAGCTCGTCCCGCTCTTCAAAGACGAAACCTCTAGTGGCAGCCGGACCTAGTGGTGGTTTCGTTAATCTTCCAGCTTCCCAAAACGGCGTTTTATGAGGACGTACCTGCTGACCCTTGTTCTTAGGAAGCTGTGCTTCCGACGGGGACGGCCTGCTTGAACTTGATGGACATGGTGTGCTTTGGAACGCCATTTGTGGCTGGCGGTCTCTTCAGAAAAGCACCGGCCTCAGAGTCCTGCTTCAAATAGAAGTCGAGAAAGGCTTTTGTGTAACGCATCATCCAGGCATACCCCTCAACCCCATCTTCGCGGTCATAGTCTGCGACCTGGAGATTGGAAAGTTCCTGCTCCCATAGCTCTGAGTTTCGATAAGCGATAGAGCAGAATTCTGGGTGGAAAAGTCCAAGCATGCGAACCGTGATTAAGTCGCCATGAGCCCATCGGTTGAGGACGTTCGGTCCCTGGGAATGGAACCGTTGATCAAGCCTGTCCTGAGCATCCAAGGATTGATCTCCCTCTTCAAAATAGAGGAACGGAATACGCATCTGATCCGGGTGAACAGTACCTGCGTCTTCGACCTAACCTGGGAAGTAGCGTTCGCTACCATCCAAAGACACTAGCGCTTTGATTCGAGGGTCTGCCGAAGCCGCAAAGAGATTTGATAGCCCTCCCCAGCTGAAGCCTAAAGCAGCCACCTTCGTCATATCCGTATCCGGCAACGAGGCTGCATAGTTCACCAGAAATTCCACATCCTGAGCTTGGGCTTTCACTCCCGCCAAGTCAGGAGTGGACTCACTCGAATCCCTTCCCATACCGGGGCTCGCAAGAACGATGTAGCCATAACTCGCTAGGTATTCACAGAGGTCAGCGTTCTCCCAAGGTGTCGAGCTGAAACTTGGAGCATAAATCACTACCGGAAGCCGACCGCCTTCGGGCTGAGCATCACGTATGGCCGAGAGGCTCTGTTTTAGGGAGGACTGCAGCCAGGTCTTGAGCAACTCACCATCGCGTGTCTTCTGAGGCCTGCCGAAGCTCACCTCTGTAGACATCAGCTCAAGATAGTCGCCCATCGTCATCGCTGGCTGTTTGCTGGGCTTCGCAGGGTACCAAACCAGCGTCTGCAGTGGGCGAAATCCCGCCGTTGCGCGTGTGGAGCCGAAGCTGCGTTCACGATCATATTGCTCTACGATTCTCAAACCAACCGCGTGCGGCCCGGGCTTCACGTGGAAATCTACCTCATAAGCCTGGGCAAATGCATGCTGCCCGATACCCGCGATCAAGCAAAACAACAAAGCCAGTTGGCGGAAAGACATGGACTACTCCTCCGGAAGTCATTCCTACGGAGTACGTCATGAATGCGGTATTTGTTCAAGCCGAATCGCGTTTGTCCCGACAAGTCGCATTATCGTCAGCTATGCCAACTTTCCGGAACGGCCTTTTACGGTACTTACCGGCTCGGTGCCTATTAAGGCCGACGTGAATCGAACGCGTTTCGCGCGACCGTTATCTCTGTTCGATGATCTTCTGCCCAAGTCACTAGCGCTCGTATCGGCTTGACGAGCGAAACCCCCAGACTCGTCAGCGCATATTCCACCTTCGGCGGAATCGTGGGATAGAGAGTCCGTGTCACTGCTCCATTACGCTCCAGGTCACGAAGCGTTTCCGTCAGCATGCGCTGGCTGATACTGCGCACAGCTCGCTTCAACTCTGAGAATCTCGAAGGGCTCTGTTTTGCAAGCTCCAAAATGACCAGCACAGACCATTTATCTCCGACCTGGCTCAGGATGCCTCGAACAGGGCAAGGATGGTCTTCAGCGGTTTTGACGGTTACCTTCATGTGCCTTGGGCGGGAAAAACTGCCGTCTTCCACAATAACTGATCTCTGCACATAATGAGACGAAGTTACGAAAAGGAACCGACATGAGAGCAATCACTTTGCATAGCTACGGAGGCCCAGGCGGCTTTCAATTTGAAGAACTGGATCAACCACAACCCCGCGCTGGCGAGGTTCTCATTCGCCTTTGCGCCTCCACAGTAGACCCCGGCAACGTGAAACGTGCCATGGGTCAGATGCGGGCGTTCACGCCAGAACTTAAGTTCCCTTGGATTGCCGGGGCTTCCATATCCGGGCTCGTCGTCGAGGTTGGAGATGGCGTAAGGGATTTCAAAAGTGGCGATGAAGTCTTCGGCTACCGAGGACTCGGGGGCGCCTATGCTGAGTACGTCGCAGTGGAGGTAAATGCCATTGGACAGAAGCCTGCGAACCTCACCCATGCCGAAGCAGCAGCAATCGCAGTGTCAGGACAGACTGCAGCCCTAGCGATGGATGCGGCAGCCATTCAGGCGGGACAAACCATACTCGTTCTCGGTGCGGCGGGATCGGTAGGAAGTGCCGCCGTTCAACTGGCAAAAGCACGCGGAGCAAATGTAATTGCGGTCTGCCGTAGCCGGAGCGTAGACCGCGTTCGCCGTCTGAACGCAGACACAGTGATTGATGGTGATGCTGTTTCATTCGAATCGGTGACACAGGGAGTCGATGCTGCCCTCGATACTCTCGGCGGCGAATTCGAAACGAGAACGATGTCTACCTTGAAACCGAATGGCACGCTCGTAGCACTCGTACATCCACCATCGCAGGAAAAAGCGCTGCAACGTGGAGTCCGCGCTGTTCTCGTGAGGACGGAAAGTCAGACCTCCAGTTTGATCTACCTTCGGGAGATGGCAGAGTCCGGCAAGATCAAACCGTACATCGGCCGAGCCTATACATTTTCGGAAGCAGCTCAAGGGTGGGAAGACTATGTTTCGAGACTCACCGATGGGAAGATCGTTATTGAATTTTGACGTATTGCCCCACCGTCCTACGTCTCGTAAATAACGATGAGTCGGCATATCAAAAGCGAGTCTTAAGTGGTGAGGACGTTTCTCGGCACCGGTCTGGCCACGCCCTCGTGGGAAGCTTATAGATATACTTGATATGCCAAGTATACAATGTCTGTATGAAGATTCGCTGGGATCCGTCCTCATCTGTTGCATATCAGGTCAATCTGGCTTTCCGCCTGTTGGCGCAGAGAAACGAGGAGGGCTTGCGTCCGCTCCAGATTGGAGTGGCCTACATACCGGTACTCGCCGCTATCGCAAATCTAGGGCCTCGCACCCAAAAAGAACTTGCGGAGATCGCCCATGTCGATCAATCAACAATGACGCTACTCTTGGGCCGAATGGAAAAGGCGGGGTTTATCGTGCGCTCTCCCAGCCCGCGCGATGGACGAGCTGTAATCGTTGACCTCTCCGATGAGGGAAAGGCGCGTGTCCCCGAGAGCAAAGCCATTGTTCTGGGAACCGTCCAGCGCGCGTTGCGTGGCTTCAGCAGCATAGAAACCAATACCTTACGGACTTTGCTTCAGAGGTTCATCACCAATCTTGAAACGCAGGAGACCGAGGATGAAACCTAGCCCAAATATCGCCATTATCGGTGGGGGCCCTGGAGGTCTGACTGCCGCTGTCATTCTGCATAAAGCCGGATGGAACGTCCGAGTCTTTGAGGCCGACGCCTCAGAACATGCGCGATCTCAGGGAGGGACTCTGGATCTGCATGCGGATTCAGGTCAAGTTGCTCTTGAGCGTGCAGGACTTCTTCATGAGTTCCGAAGCATCGCTCGCCATGAGGATCAGGGGACCCGATCCATCAACTGGCAGACGGGCAGTACACTACCAGCTGTGCCACGGGACGACTCCGGTGCTGATCGACCTGAAATCGACCGTGGGGTTCTGCGAGGTATGCTTCTGCGGGCACTGCCCGAGGAGCTTATGGAATGGAACAGTGCGCTCACAAGCGTCGAACAGAATGAAGACGGTTCTTTCACGTTGTACTTCCGCGATAGGCTGTCCCATGTCGCCGATGTTGTGATCGGAGCAGACGGGGCTTGGTCGGTCGTTCGACAGTACCTGACCGCGGCTGAGCCCATCTACACCGGGGTTACCTTCATGGAAGGCTGGATTGAAGACCCTACACCTGAGCAAGCTGGATTAGTGGGAAATGGATCCATGTTTTCATTCGGGCCCTCACAAGTGCTTGTCGCCCAGAAGAACGGCAGGGGCCGTATTTGTGTTTATGCTGCGCTGAAGCAGCCGAAAGACTTACTTCGGCGACGACTTGAGAGAGACAGCGCAAATGTGGTGGTGGAAGAGGCCTTTCAGGATTGGGCTGCTCCCTTACGTAGCCTGATCTCCGCCTGTCGGAAGTTTGTACCTCGATCCATCAACCACCTGCCTCTCGGCTTCGGATGGCCGCAACAGGATTCAATCACTCTGGTCGGAGATGCTGCGCACCTCATGCCGCCTCTAGGTGTCGGCGTTAACCTTGCCATGCTCGACGCTTCGGACGTGGCTCTAGCGATCACGGAGGGCAGCGATCTGAGGGAATCCATACGGAATTCGGAGTTAAAGGTTCGGGTGAGAGGTGGCGAACTGATGACGCAGACAATCTCCGCCTTCGACGAATGGTTCGCTTCTGAGGGTGAACCACTTATCGAAAAGGGCCACGATAGTTCAAGCGTCGATTGGTAATGTAGGTCGCACAGGCGGAAGGTTGCCGCGCAGACGCCATTTCCGAGATCGCTGCCCGCTGACTGGTGTGAGCGGCGTTTACGGGTAGCTACGATCCCTCTGCGGCCCGTATATTTGGGTGAACATGACCGTGACCTCTCCCGGGGTGCCGAAATCGGCCTATTATGTGGCGCTAGATGGCCTGCGCGCACTTGCAGTGATCATGGTGTTCTTCCAGCACTATGGTGCTGGTCACGCTTTCATCTTCGGTTGGGGATGGACTGGGGTCGACATCTTCTTCGTGCTGTCCGGCTTCCTCATAACGGGAATTCTCTATGACAGCCAAGCGAAGAGCCGTCGATACCGAGATTTCTATATCCGGCGTACCCTCCGAATCTTTCCGCTCTACTACTTCGTTTGGGCTGTGGTCCTCCTCCTGGCGCCGCTCGCTCATTGGCAATGGAACATCCGCTGGGCGCTCTGGCCTGCTTACCTTGGCAACTACGCTCGGTTCTTCTTTCTTCATCAACCCGGCGATCCGTACCGTTTCGACAAACTGACCTTTGGTGCACCGGTCAGTTCCTGGTTCGGTTATCCATTCCATCTATACATCGGGCACTTCTGGTCGCTGTGTGTTGAAGAACAGTTCTATTTGATCTGGCCCTTTGTCGTGTACCAGGTACGTAGACGGCAAACGCTGATCAAGATCTGCATGGCAGTGATCATCCTCAGCCCCATCGTGAGAGGCGCTCTAAGCGTAGCCCTCCCGCGCAAGCTTCTCGGAATGGAGCTGTTCTACCGGAGCCTCCCCACTCGGCTTGACGCCTTGCTTATTGGTGGGCTCGTCGCTCTTCTATTGAGAGGGCAAGAGGAAGTTGTTTTGCGTCGGCTCCGCCGCCCACTGCTGGCGGTCTCAAGCGCACTGTTCGTTGCGCTCTACCTCGTATCCACGAAGGTGCTTGCCCTACCGCTGGAAGGTTCGGCTTCAAGTTGGATCGGTGTGTTCGGGTTCACGTTGATAGATGTCTTCGCTGCTGCGATGATCCTCGAATGTATTCATCCTGGCAGCCTGCTTGGAACGCTTCTGAGCTGGAAGCCGCTCCGTGCGCTGGGGATCGTTAGCTACGGCTTCTACGTCTACCATGACCTTCTGCACGATCTGTACTCCGACTGGGCGCATCGGATCTCAGTTCAATATGCGTATCCGCTAACAATTCTGATCGCGTTTGCGGCGACTCTGCTCATCGCGACGCTCAGCTACAGGTTGCTTGAGAAACCCCTGCTGCGACTGAAGGACCGCTTCGCGGGTCAGGTTCACACCGCACCAACAATCTAAGACACTCGTCGGCTCCTCCAGCTGGCTATCGTCGGGACCGCGAAGTCGCACCGTGGGAAGTAACCTAGGGCCGGGAACCGACGAATGCGTCTTAAATGTCGATAACGATGGTGGTGATCCACGATACAGAATCAACGGTGTCAGACGTAAGTGTTTCCTTTTGTACAACATAGGAAACCAAGGCGGTTCGCGCTTGTCGAGAAGTGTTCTACGCGGTGGATAGGCGGAGGGACCACAGCCGCCCTGGCCCGACTTCTCACAGCGGCGTTTCTCGTTCCCTACCCTAAAGTCAATGTTGAACGGTATTGTGGGTAAGCATGAGGCGTCTTCCGCGTTTTCTCTCCTTCATAGTGCTGGCTGTTCTGGTTGTCACCCCGCAAGGCTCTTCTACCGCGCAGGTTCCGCAAGACGTCACAGGTCAGTGGATGCTCCAGCTTGGGAGGCGCACACTCTTCGTATTAGTTTTGGAGCCTTCGAACGGGCAAGCAGGACCTATTACGGGCAGCATGTCACGACCGGCACACTTCACCACTGCGGATGCTGTTTCGTTCTCGGATGTTCAAGGCCCGACGGAGGTGGATCGGATCGTGGCTTCGCGTTGGGAAGGGAACGTGCTGTCCTTCACAACGCAGAACCCGAAGGACGCTAGCGACAAAACAATCTACAGATTGACTCCTAAGGACAAAGATGACGTTCAGTTAAGAATTGAAGGTGTTCCCCTGCCTCCGCTCACATTCGTGAGACCGCAAGGGGATGCGACTGTATCGCAGGATTGGCATTCGGGCCAAAGGTATTCCCCGGACGATGACGCCCCGTCGAATCCGGCAATGAAGAAGATCTTCGATGAAGACCAGCGAGTTCGACTGTCCTACCCGAATATCGACTGGCCATCGGTCAACAAGTCCGACGCGATACGACGCACTGAAACCATGAAGCTTCTTACGGATGGTGCGCTCCATTCCGGAGAGGACTTCACCTGGGCTGCCCATATCTTTCAGCACGGTTCCGGCCCGGACGACTTCTTGCTAGCGCACACCTTGGCAATCGTCGCGGTTCGGAAAGGATACAGCGATGCGACCTGGATCGCATCCGCAACGCTGGACCGCTACTTGCAATCCATTAAACAGCCCCAAATATATGGCACTCAATTCATCACGCCTGATGGGAAACCCACAGCGCAAGACCCTTACAATCGAGTCCTGATCCCAGATGCTCTTCGCCGCCAGCTTGAGGTGCCTGACCTTGCAGCGCAGCAAACCCAACGTCAGCAGTACGACACTCAGCGTCATATCGGCAGCAAAGATGAGAAGCCATGACCAATCCGCAGACAATCGGTCGGTATCTCTAGGCGGTTAATAAAGCAAGTTCCTTTGTGTTTCCTTGATGCACTAAAAGCTGTTGACAGAGCGATCGTTGAGCAGAACAGCACCTTGAACCTCTCTGAGACCGAATGGTTCCTTTCGCATCTGATGATAATGAACGGCCGCGAGATGCGTCTAGTTTTGGCTCTTAGGAGGAGTCTATGAGCAAGGGTGAGGACACACGTCAGCGCATCGTGGAGATCGCTGCGCCCCTCTTCAACGAACGAGGCTTTGCCGGATGCTCTATGGCCGATGTGATGGAAGCCACTGGGCTTGAAAAGGGCGGCATATACAGGCACTTCGATTCGAAAGAAGCCCTCGCCGTGGAGGTCCTGAAGTATTCCGTGCGCCAAGCTTCCATTATGCGGAGCACAGAACTAAGTGACATTCCAAGTGCCATTGGCAAGTTGCGTCATGTCATCGGTCACTTCGTCGAGCGCCCTTCGCCGGTACGCGGCGGATGCCCGCTGCTCAATGCTGCCGTAGACTCGGACAATGGCAACTCGGCGCTCCGACTTCTGGCGAAGCGGGCCTTCGCGGATTGGCGCCGCAGCTTAGCCGAAGTGGTAGAGGCAGGCGTACGTAGCGGCGAGTTAAAGCCGGATGTCCAGGCCGATGAAGTCGCGGACTTCATTGTCGCGAGCCTGGAAGGGGCTCTCGTCCTCAGCAGATTAGAGCGCGGGCGAGCGCCTTTGCGCCGGGTTCAGAACATGCTTGAGCTTGTTCTCTCCTCCCTTCGGTTATGCAGTCTCTGAGGGAGAGTAGCCGTAATCCCAACCACCCGGCCGCTCAGTGGTTTGCTGGTGCCTTTCCACCGACCTTGAACTGCTTGGTCAGCAGCACAAGAGGCGCAGCGACCAGTGTCACCATTCCGAGAATAACGAAGCAATCCATAAACGCAAGCATCAAGGTCTGGTCGTGGAGTTGTTGATTCACTCGGGCATAGGCAGCTGTCAATGCGTCGGTATGCGAAAAGCCATGCGTCTGCAGGTATGCCGCTGTTTGTTGGATGGTGTCCTGAAGCATCCCTGAGGATGCGGGCAGATTATTGCCGACTCGCGCCTGATGAAAGCTCTGCCGGCGTTCGCTGACGGTGGTGATCAACGCAATCCCAAAGCTGCCACCCCAGTTGCGAAAGAAGTTCGTGAGCGATGACGCTTTGTTGTTCTGTGCAGGGCTGAGTTGCGAATAGGCGATTACACTCAGGGGAACGAAGAAGAAGGCGTAGCCAAGGCCCTGCAAAGCACGTGCCCATGCGTAGTGGCTGTAGTCTGTCTGCAGGGTAAAGCGGCTGTAATGCAGAAATGACAAGCCGACGACGATCAAGGCACCGAAGAGCAGGATGCGTGGATGAATGATGCCACGCTGCACGAGCTGGGCTCCCACAGGTGCGAGCAGCGTGATGACGAAAGCACCCGGGCCAAGTACCAGCCCAGCATCGATGGCGCGATATCCATAGAGGGTCTGCAGGATCTGCGGAATCATTGTCGTCGAAGCAAAGAGGCCAACACCGAAAACGAAGTAGAAGACGTTTGCAATGGCGAAGTTGCGGACCTTCAGCATTCTGAAATCGATCACCGGATCAGGATGATGGAGCTCCCAGAAGATAGCGGCAGTAATGCAGCTGACGCCGATGACAAACATCCAAAGGATGAATGCCGAACCGAACCAGTCGTCGATCTGCCCGCGATCGAGCAGGATCTCGAGTGCCGCTGAGCCTAGCGCTATCAAGGCGATACCGACACCATCGATCTGCAGCTTCCCTTCTTTTCTCGCAGTGCTTCGTTCCGCTGCGAACGAAGGTGGGTCATGCACGAAGCGATTTGTCAGAAACAAGGAGACGAGACCGACCGGGATATTGATGAAAAAGATCCAGCGCCAGTTGTAATTGTCCGTAATCCATCCACCCAGTACAGGGCCGATCGCAGGCGCCGTGACAATAGCAATGGTGTAGAGAGCAAAGGCGGAAGCGCGCTTAGCCGGCGGAAAGCTATCAACCAGGATAGCCTGCTCTACTGGAGCCAGACCGCCACCGCCAATCCCTTGCAGAACTCGCGCAAGCAGCATGATGTTGAGGCTTGGCGCGATGCCACAAAAGAAGGACGTAATCGTGAAAAGAGCGACGCAGGACATGTAGTAGTTCTTGCGTCCAAAGACTCGAGAAAGCCACGCCGACATGGGAAGAACGACTGCATTGGCAACAAGATATGTGGTGAGGATCCAGGTCACTTCGTCGTATGAACGGCCGAGGCCACCCGCGATATAGGGTAGGGAGACGTTTGCGATCGAGGTGTCGAGCAACTCCATGAAGGTTGCGATCGTCACGGTGAGTGCCACAACCCATGGGTTGATGCCGGATTGCCGAACCGCTTCGTGAGGCATCAAGCCGGTGGTAGTCGCCATAAACCCCTTTCAATAAGCGACCGTGTGGTCTCTTGTGCATCTGATTAAAGGGAGGCCACAGTCGGTGCAATAACTTTCAGGGAATTGACTGAAATGCTTTTGTGGACCCAGCTCACCTTAGAAAGAGGTTTGCTCACCGGTGAGTGCAGGGAATGACCTGCGCGCTCATGGGCGTTTGAGTCCGGGCCGGCCGGTCGGGGTGTACTCGATAAGGCGCAACCGAGGTGGAAGGCTGTACAGCATCACTCTGCAAGCGAACTTGGAGACGCGAAGTTCAACTCCTGCTCCGTAGCAGGACGACCTGCTACAACGGGTCATCAATAGCTAGAAGTTCGCCATCGTGTGGTGGCAAGTCATTATAAAAGTTTGAAGGGATGAGGAACGAGGGTCGTGTTGTTGTTACAGGCGTGGGGCTCGTTAGCCCCGTGGGTATCGGAATAGAGCAGACATGGACGGCACTGCGTGAGGGTCGATCCGGGATCGCTCCCATCCAGCTTTTTGATGCTTCCGCATTTCCTTGCCGCTTTGCTGGTGAAGTCAAAGACTTCGACCCTGAGGTCTTCATCGAACGCAAGGATGTGAAGAAGATGGGCCGTTTCATTCAGTTCGCGCTCGCCGCGACCCAGTTTGCTATGACTGACTCTGGGCTGAAGATGGCTGAGGAGGATGCGGAACGAGTCGGCGTTTATGTCGGTAGCGGGATTGGTGCTTTTGAGGTAATCGAGCGAGAACAGGAGAAGCTGCTGTCAAGGGGACCGGACGTGTGTCGCCGTTCTTCATCAATGCGTCCATCGTCAATCTGGCATCGGGACAGATCTCGATTCAATATGGGGCCAGCGGACCAAACCTGACGTGCTCCACCGCTTGTACAACGGGTGCACATGCCATTGGTGAAGCGTGGCATGTAATTCGCCGAGGTGATGCTGATGCAATGATCTGCGGCGGCAGCGAAGCGGCAGTTACTCCGCTTTCCGTTGCGGGTTTCGCCGCTATGCGAGCGCTCTGGACGCGAAACGACCGCCCTCAGACAGCCTCACGTCCGTGGGATAAGAGCCGTGACGGTTTTGTGGTGGGTGAAGGTGCCGGAATATTGATCTTGGAGTTGCTGGAACATGCGCAAAGCCGGGGTGCGAAGATTCTGGCCGAACTGGTCGGATATGCCGCAAACTCTGACGCATTCCATACCAATGCCCCGCCGGAGGACGGCAGAGGCGTGGGTCGCGTTATGCAGCTTGCCATCAAGCGCGCTGAGCTTCGATCCGAAGGTATTCAGTACCTCAATGCGCATGCCACCTCAACACCGCTAGGAGACTTCGCAGAAGCTCAGGCAATTATGGATACCTTCGGACGGTTTCAAAGACTTTGGCGGTCAGTTCGACTAAATCCATGACGGGCCATCTACTGGCAGGGGTCGGTAGTCTCGAGGCCGGAATCACGGTACTAGCGCTGCGGGATCAAATAGTTCCTCCACGACAAACCTCGAGGACAGCGGCCGCAGCCACTGGGTCGTCACAGCCCTGACGCTTCTACCTGGCTCTTTCGAATCGACACCGTCGCAATAGACAAGTCATTGCGTCCCTTGGTCTTATACCTGCGGAGCACGCATGCCACGAATCCTTTGCGCCAGTCTTCTTTTGATCACCTCCGCCCTTGGCCAGGTCTTGGCCCAGACTTCCATGGATCCGGTCTCGCAAGTGGATCCTTTCATCGGCACGCAAACCAGCGCGCTCAAGGACAATGGCAACACCGTACCCGGCGCGACGCTTCCGTTCGGCATGCTCTACTGGAGCCCCGACCCGATCGAAGGGATCTACCGCTACGAGCAGCCAGTGACAAGGGGTTTCAGCCTCATGCACCTGAGCGGCCCGGGCTGTGGCGTGTACGGTGACGTGCCCATCTTTCCGATGCTCGGCTTGCCCGCGCAGCCTCCTCCAGCACTGCCCTTACCGTACCAGGCAAGGTTTCGCCATGAAGATGAGGTCGCGCAACCAGGCTACTACTCTGTAAAGCTCGACTCGGGAGTCGACATCAGCATGGCCGCTGGCCTTCACTCGGGTATCAGCGAGGTGCGCTACCCTGCTGGCGGCGACGAGCACACACTGCTGCTCGATCTCAGCCGCAATCTCACGCACGTGAGTGACGCCAGCATCCAGATCGACGGAACGCATGTTTCGGGGTCGGTGGCTAGCGGCGGTTTTTGCGGCCTGCAGAATCACTACCGCATGTACTTCTCCCTGCGAGCCGAAGAGACACCTGCGCACGTAGGCACCTTCGATGAGCGTAGGTACGACCAGGCTGCAAAAGCAGCGCAAGGACCCCGTGCCGGCGGTTATCTTTCCTTCTCTCCGGCCACCGCCATTGTGCACTTCAAGGTCGGCCTCTCTTTTGTGAGTGCCGCCAATGCCGAAGCCAACCTGGCGCAGGAGATCCCCGGCTGGGACCTTGAGAAGGTCAGGCAGGCAGCCCGTTCCACCTGGGCCGACGCGCTTTCGCACGCGGTCGTCTCCGGGGGCAGCGCGGATGAACGCAAGGTTTTCTACACTGCCATGTACCACTCCCTGCTTCACCCCACTATCTTCAGCGACACCAACGGCGAGTACCTGGGGTTCGACGAGAAGGTTCACGTAGCCAAGGGGCGGCAGCAGTACGCGAACTACTCAGGGTGGGATATCTACCGAAGCCAGGTACAGCTCATCACCATGTTTTTCCCCAAGGTCGGCAGCGACATCGCGCAATCGCTTGTCGCGGATGCTGAAGAAGGCGGCGGATTGCCTATCTGGCCTGTGGGGAACGATGAGAGCAGCTGCATGGTCGGCGACCCATCCGACGGTATCCTCGCCAGCGTGTACGCCTTCGGCGGTCACGACTTCAACGCACCAGCTGCGTTGCAGGCGATGATACGCGGCGCTTCGGATCCTTCCGTGCACAGCCGCCTCTATCCCGAACGGCCCGGACTCGCCGAGTTTCTTTCCCGTGGATTTATCTCGGAATCCCCGGAGCATCCCGGTTCGGCATCTGTAACTCTGGAAGATGAGAGTGCGGATTTCGCCATTGCGCATCTCGCGCAGGAGCTTGGTGAGAAGTCCGTCGCGCAGCAGTTTCTTCACCGCTCCGGGCAGTGGCACGCACTCTTCGACCCTGAGACACGCTACATCCGACCAAGAGATGAAAGCGGTGCCTTTCTCCCCGCTTTCAAGCCCGAGAACTACGAGGGTTTCGTTGAGGGCAATGCAGCCCAGTACACCTGGATGGTGCCGTATGATCTCGCAGGCGTGGTCCGGGCCATTGGCGGACCCGGTGCTGTGAACACACGGCTGGATGCCTACTTCAGCCAGAACGGCAGCTACGCACTCAACCGCGGCCCTTTCTTCTACATCGCCAACGAGCCGAGCTTCGGCAATCCCTGGATCTATAACTGGTCCGGGGCACCCTGGCGCACGCAGGAGGTCGTACGGAAAACCCTGCGCGACCTTTTCGCCGCCAATCCTGCCGGAGAGCCAGGGAATGATGACCTGGGAGCAACTTCCTCGTGGGTGGTCTTCGCCAATCTCGGCCTATACCCGGAGATCCCCGGAGTCGCAGGCTTCACAATCAACAGCCCTGCCTTCTCAAAGATCAAGCTGAACTTCGACGGGCATGCCGTGAACATCGTTTCTCCCGGCGCTCCGGACAAACTCTATGTCCGTGGTGTCGCGGTCGACGGCAAACCATTGCAAAACTGGTGGATCGACTGGCGAACCCTGCGGAACGCAGGCACAGTGGCGTTTGACCTCGCTTCTTCACCCAACAAGCAAGCAGGCGAAGCTCCACCATCCTTTGCCCCGTAAAGGGCGCTCAATGGGACTCGGCGGCAGTGTATAAGCCACTGTCCGCCGACTGCCGTCCGAAAAGCTCAAGACTTAGCAGAGAGCGTATTGGTAATACTCTGCGCGGAACGGATCTCGTAGCCTAACGAAGTTCTCCTAAGCTGTAAGCGAAAGCTTCGCCTGATTCAGAATCTGCATGGCAACTTCTTCACGAGGAGGAAGACCAGCCAAGGGCACTGCACCTACAAGGGTATTCACCATAACTCCGCCCTCACATCGGCCGTTGACGATGACACCAAGGGCAGACACCGCAAGCTTCTTCCAGAAGACGATCGGCGTGCCTTTCTCGCCTTTGCGCACCGTGCCTCCAAGCTCCTGCGCCTGCTTGAAGGTCAGCCAGTAGTTGGAGGCATATGGCGAGCCCCACAGCAGAAGCACGTTGATGCCGCGGTAGGGTGCGCCGGTGCGGTAATTGGACGGGAATGCCGTGCCCTTGCTGTTGCCCCGCCACGGCTTGGACCATGGAACGACGCCGGCCTTGAGGGAGGCGAGGATGCGGGCGGTGACGGTCTCGTAGATGTTGAGCTTTGGGGTGGAGGGCTTCCTGCTGGCTGGCTTCTTGATGGGTGAGAACTCGCTTTGGAGTGGATTGGCTCTGTTTGTTCTCAAACACGCCTTGGCCCAGGCCCACGCCTGCGGAGGTAGCAAGTGCAAGGGGCGGATGCCTTCCCCGAAGGGCAGCCACCGGCTGGTCTGCACAAGCGCAGCGCGGAAGATGAAGGTGCCCCTTGCGCGCGCGAGAGGCGGAGCCTCTGAATCAGCTCGTCAGCTCCTCAGCTGTGTAGAAGCTGTATGTACTCGGTCTCTCCCTCACAAATGCATGTAGCCGCCGCGGAGTTCCGCCGGGTCGATCGCCACGGCAACGTGGGGAAAGCCCTGGATAAGGATTCGATTGAGGTGATTGTGCATCGGTCGGAGAAGCGGGCTGGGTTGACTGCCAGGCATTACGGAGGCCACGGGCTTTGCAACCCAGGCCTACCTGAAAGGCGCGACTGAGCTCGAGATCATGCAGCAGACCGGACATCGCTCGCTCGCCATGGCCCGACGCGACATCCGCGAAGGTAAGGAGCTCCGACAGACCGCAGCCGGGAAATTGGGACTTTAGTGAGCCACAACACGGACGCTGCATACTAGATTGTTTTGCGCCTGTGAGCTCGATACCTCACAAACAGATGGCGGCTAAGTCTGTAAGTAGTTCATTGCAAACGACATTGCCGCTTGTCGTCGACAAACGGTGTTAGGCTCAAAAGTGCAACAAGCTGCTGCACTTCTGGGCCCGATACCGATGTCTGAGCTCACATCTTCGCCAAACGGCTATGCCGAACTCCTGCAAGAGCTGAAATCTCGCATTCGCGAGGCGCAGGTCCGCGCCGCATTTGCGGTCAGCAGGGAACTTGTGGTGCTTTACTGGTCGATCGGCACTGAGATTCTGACCCGTCAGAGGGTCGAAGGCTGGGGCACCAAGGTGATCGAGCGCTTGGCGCACGACCTTCAGAGAGAGTTCCCAGGGGTAGAAGGGTACAGCCCTCGCAGTCTCAAATATATGAGGTCGCTGGCGGAGGCATGGCCAGACGCAGCAATAGTGCAACAGGTTGTTGCACTATTGCCCTGGGGGCACCAAACGGTTTTGCTCGACCGGCTGAAAGAGCCGGTACTGAGAGAGTGGTACCTTCGAGCGGCTATTGAGTATGGCTGGAGCCGAAATGTTTTAGTGCTCCAGATCAAGAGCCGACTGCATGAACGGGAAGGGAAAGCCCTAACCAACTTTCAGCGAGTTCTGCCTCCAATTGACTCCGACCTTGCACAGCGAATTCTCAAAGACCCCTACAATTTCGACTTCCTCACCGTGTCTAAAGAGGCGTACGAGCGAGACATCGAGCGCGGCTTCCTCATGCACCTACGCGATCTACTGCTCGAGCTCGGTCGCGGCTTCGCCTTCGTGGGCAGTCAGGTTCCCCTCCACGTTGCGGATGAAACGTTCTATCTGGATTTGCTCTTCTACCATATCCGCCTCCACCGTTTCGTCGTCATTGAGCTGAAGACAGGAAAGTTTCAGCCGGAATGGGCGGGCAAGCTGGCTTTCTACCTGGCCGCGGTCAACGGTACGATGCGAACCTCTGCTGAGGCTCCGAGTATCGGCATACTGCTTTGCGAGAGTAGGACTGGCCCGGTTGTGGAGTTTGCTCTCGAAAACATCAACCAGCCGATCGGCGTTAGCACTTATCAGATCACACGTGATTTGCCGGCTACTGTCAGTTCGGAGCTGCCGAGCGTCGAGGATCTGCAACAAGTGGTGATCAAACTTCGATTGGAAAATGGCAAAGAACAGGAGCCTTCAGATGAGCTTTAGGGGCAGCCCGCAGGACGCGGGTATTCAAGCCAGAGCGAATCTGGCGACAGTCCATTGCCAATTGAAAGCCTGACCTCACCTATAAGCGCCCCGCGTATAGGGCAGACCTTCCGGAGTGAAAGCGGAATGATCGCCACACCTGTAAGCGAATCGCTACCAGGTGCGTTGGTGCCAATGGCTCTGCCTCGAAACAAAACAGGTTTGCCATGACTTTGTACATCTTTCCCTGCTGCTTTCGAGCAGCACGTGACGAAAGTCAGCATTGAGGTGTCTTTCGCGTCAATGTTGTTGCGGATCGCCTCGCCTCCTCCGGTCGCCCTTTGCTAACGTTCACAACAGCATGCTTGCATCATTCGCACTACTTCTCGGGCTGATCACCCTGCAGTCCTCAGCCAGCCCATCCGCCACTTCGTATACACAAGAGCCTTTCGTTGTGCGTCACGCCACTACCGTCATCGACATGAGGCCCGACGGCACTGGAGAACAGACTGAAACGATGGTCATCTCCGTGCAATCGGAATCGGCCGTCAAGCAGTTCAGCGTGGTGAGCACGCTCTATGCCAAGCAGTCGCAGCACGCTGATTTTGTGTACGTGCGCGTTCGGCACCCCGACGGAACCACCGTCATCACACCGCTTGGTGATGTGCAGGATCAGGCTGCGCCCGTCACACAGCAGGCACCGTTCTATAGCGACGTCATGATTAAGCAACTGCCAGTCAAAGGACTGCGCACTGGCGACACGCTGGAGTGGCAGACTCAGACCACGCGCACTGCTGCGGAAGCTCCTGGTCAGTTCTGGGGCGCGGAAAGTTTCCCTCAGGGCATTGTTGTTGAGGACGAGACCATCGAACTGCGCGTGCCGACAGGGATGAAGCTCACCGTAAGGACAAAGCCGGAGTCGAATGCTCAGTTCTCACAGAGCGACGCCGATGGGCGTCACACCTACCACTGGAGTTGGAAGCAGCTTGACCCCACTGTCGGAGCGGCCGCCGAGGTACTCAAGAAGGCCAGGGATGCCAAACCCCTGACCCCAACCCAGGAGCAGGACGCGGCCGATGGCGCGCTACCGGATATTGCGTGGACGACCTTCGCCAGCTGGGAAGCCGTGGGCGCGTGGTACCGCGGCCTTGAGGGTGACCGGATGAAACCGGATGAGGCAGTACGCGCCAAAGTAGCTGAAATCACTGCAGGCAAGACCACACAGGAGGACAAAGTCCGCGCGGTATACGCCTGGGTTTCGGGCCAGATCCGCTACGTAGGCGTGGGGCTGGGCGTCGGCCGGTATCAGCCCCATACGGCCGCGACGGTGCTGGAGAATCAGTATGGCGATTGCAAGGACAAGCACACTTTGCTGGCCTCGATGTTGCTCGCGCTGGGTTTGCAGCCAGACGCTGTGCTGGCCGGCCCTGGCATCCGCTTCGACCAGGACGTACCTTCGCCTGCCAGCTTCAACCATCTGATCACGCGCGTTTCAGTCGATGGCAAGGAAGCCTGGCTGGACTCCACGAGCGAGGTTGCCGACTATCGCGTGCTGCTTGCCATGGTGCGCGACAAAGATGTACTGGTCGTGCCGGCGAGCGGAACAGCAGGCATCCGGCACACGCCTGCGGACCTACCATTCAAGCCAAGCTCGACCTTCGTGGCTACAGGGGCGCTCGATAGCGCACAGGCCAGCGACTCAACGATTACGATCACGCACCATGATGATATGGAAATATTGCTGCGGGCTGCACTCCGTCAGGCTTCACCGGCGCAGTATGAAGAACTCGTGCAGGGCATGATGGGGAACTACGGCTTCGGCGGAAAGGTGAGCGAGGTCGAGATCGAGCATGTGGGTGATCCAGCGTTGCCGCTGTTGATCCGCTTCCACTACCACCGCGATCGAGAGAAGGACTGGGGCGAGGATCGTGTGACGGCACTGTTCGGGCCGAGCTTGTTGCCCTTCGTCGACAAGAAGGATCTGCCGCATGTCGCATTGCAGCTGGGTCCCGCCCGCGCCGACACATCTACGCTGGAGATGAAGCTGCCAGCGGGCTGGAACATGGAGTTGCCGGAACCAATACATCTGCATAGCAGCTTCGCGGACTGTGACGTGACCTACCGAGCGTCGGGTGGATCACTCCTGGCGGAACGACGGTTCACAGTACTGCAGGCGAAGATCCCAGTCACCAATCTGCAATCCTATGCGGACTGGTATGAGAGCTGCGGCGCCGGGAGCGTGCCGTATCTGCAATTGGTGCGAGCATCCGCTTCAGGCCACGGGGCCTCCAGCACGTCGCAGTACGAAGCGAAGCGCCTCATCACCGAGGCCAACAGCTCCATACGGGAGGGTAGGTACGACCAAGCGGATGCGTACCTTAAACAGGCCCAGACCCTGGATAGTAGTGCGAGCGACCTGTGGGGAGACCTGGGTGCTGTCGCAATGCATCGCGGCAATCAAAAGGAGGCGATGCAGCTTTACGCAAAAGAACTGGAGCTGCACCCCCAGGCAGACTTCGCGTACCGCAATCTCGCCAGACTGCAGGGCCTTGCTGGCGATGATGCAGCAGCCCTCGAGACGCTTACGCGGTGGCAGAAGCGCTCGCCAACCAATCCGCAGCCCGCGATTCAGGCTATGCAGCTGCTCTTGAGCCGGCAGAACGATGCAGAGGCGCTCAAGCAGGCAAAAGCTTTTGGGGCATTGTTGAGTGACGAGGCTCGTGGGGATGAACGTTTTCGTTTGATTTTGGGGGAGGTCGACCTGCGTGGAGGGGAAAGTGATGCCGGTGCATCGCTACTCGCCGCGATCGCAAGCGGCTCCCTAACCCCGTCTCTACGCAACGACGCCAGCTACGAGCTTGCCAAGGCCGGGCAAGATCTCCCGCTCGCTGAGAAAGCGGAGCGCGCCATGCTGGAGCAATTAGCGGCAGAGTCGCGTGGATGGACAGGCGGCGAATCACAGGCCACGCTGCGCCAAAACAGCGCACTGATGACAGCCGGTTGGGACACTCTGGGCTGGATCCTCTTCAAAGAAGGCAAGAACACTGAGGCCGAAGCGTGGATTCGTCCAGCCTTTGCGATACGCCAAAGTGCGGAAGTCGGCGAACACCTGGGCGATATCATGATGGCCCAGAACAAACCCGCAGACGCCGCGTCTGCTTACGCGGAGGCTCTTGCCACTCTGCCGCCGGCTGATCCTGCCGGCCTCAAGGCGGCTTCCCCGCGCTCGGTAGCATTGCGCACCAAGCTGCAGCAAGCCAGCACAGCTGCAAAGATCACGAAGACGCCTGACGCGCATGATGCTCTCGTTGCTATGCGCACCTTCAGCATCGGCGAAGCACGTGGCTTAACGGGGGCCGCGGAGTTTCAGGTCTTGCTCTCCTCGAGTGGCATCGTCACAGCCTCACCTGTGGGCGTGGCAAGCGACACAATGAAGGAGCGAATCACAGCAGCGAAGTGGACGGAGCGCTTTCCTGCAGGGTTGGAGGCACGATTCGCAACCAAAGCTACGCTCAAATGCGACGGCAGTGTGTGCGAAGTGGTGCTCGAACCTTGATTCGGGCGTGGCGTCCATCAACCCGCGCGTTGTTTAGCAAGATTACAAAAAGAGCCAAGAAGATGCTCCAACACGCAGGAGTTGCCGGCACAAACAACAGCCGAACCCGGTAGCCCAGCATCATCCTCTAAGAATCGCTGATTTGCTGTTCGCATGATTCGTCAAGAGCGAACCGTCGAAGGATCCCAGCATCTGGCGCCTGCGAACTGAGGAAACATAATGGTTGCGTCGTGGCAGGAGACTTCTGGATGTAGTAGTCCCCGACCCGCATGCCGGTCGCCGCTCCGACGCGGGCGAAGGTGTAGCCCATGAGCGCGATGAGAGCTCGGTCGCGCAGACCGAGCAGGGAAGTGGTGTCGATGCCGGCGAGCAGCTCCTGAAACTCCTCGGCCGAGAGCACGTAGGTCTTGCCTTTGCGGACGCTGTGCTTCGGACCCCGAACGGCATGGGCGGGGTTGCTCTCCATGATGTGGCCCGTGACTAGCCAATCGAACAAGATGCGGATCGCGGCTAGGTGCTGCTTGATGGTGGGCTTGGCGTGCGTGCGGCCGAGCTGCTCGACATACGCCGCGACGTGCATTGGCGTGGCCCGGGCAAGATCACCCAAACCTCGTTCCGCGCACCAGACTGCGAAGCTCTCGACGGCCTTGAAGTAGGCGCGGCGCGTATGCGAATTGCGGATGTTGACGGTGAAGAACTCCCAGAAGCGTCGACCTCCCTCAGGCATGGCTTGGAAGGGTGCGGGAGACGCACGGAAGCAGGTATCAGCGCTGGGTAAGAGCCGTTGTATATCTCGATTATGATCATGCCGATGCCTGCTTATCGAGCAAGATGGTTGGAGGAGCTGTACAGATCACGTCGATCACGTGGTTCAAGCAAGCGATCTCGAAGTGCATCAGAGGAGCCGGATGGCCTGCTGAAGCGTAGGTTGTGCGTTCGGTAAAGTCGAGGAGATGCGATTGAGAGAAGACGCGGAAGAGCTTGCCTGTGAACGCTTCCGGAGGTTCCGGATATTTGCCGTACGACTCGTTGATAACCGTGTAGGAAATCAGATGATTGCGATCAAAGACCACTTGGAAGACTCGGCAGCTCTTGTCCTCCTGGATGGGACGCGCGGCGATTCTCAAGAAGCCGAGCGGATCATTTACATCAGCCGATGCGATGGGAGCTTGAAGCTTGGCTTCGACAATGGTCAGGCCGAGGGTCAGTTCCTCAAGCTCCCGAACCTCTGTGGCGAACAAGTAGGCGCAGTCGTCTATGAGGCGCGCACCCTCCCGCCAGGGAATTTCAACGGTCTTGATCTCGTTCGAGGTGATGAAGTCTTCTCCTTTGCGAGCACGCCGACATACATATGATCACGTCCTTCATCGCACGTAGCCGGCAAGAGGAAGTGGGGCTGATACCCGTGATTGGATTGGCCATACCGGAAGACGCCACCACTGACTCGCACGACACTTTTCCGGCTTGTGTACGGGAGGGCCCAGCCCCAACGGCCCCGCTGTAGTTTACAAGTTCCCCAGAGGTCGCGTTTCGGCAAGAACGAGTCCTCTGGCCTGACTGGACGTTTGTGTGTTCTCAGTTGAAAGGTCCGTTGCAGGAGTAACAAAACCACATCACGGTCGAAACGAACCTAAATAAGCCTGACAGATCTCATGAGAGGATGATGGGCATGACGACCGTGATGTTAACGGGCCACGCTGAATGGCAAGGCGAGAGGTTCGATTTCAAACTCGGAGAGTGGGCTGGGGGCATCGGCTTGATGATGCGGCGCTCAGGTTATGGCAGCACGCAAGAGATTGGTGCAGGCATATGGCCATCCATTGAAAAGGCGCAAGACATCGCCGATCAAACTGTAAAACGCCTATTGAGCCCTGAGTGCGCTATTAGCTGGATGCAACTCTCAAGCTGAAGCGGGGTGAAACGGTGGTTTCAGTGAGTACAAGCAAGTCGCCAAGCCTCGTACCATGCAGCGTTGTTGCGTGTGACAAGAATGTCCGGCAAGCCAAGCCAGTCCTGTGCCGCATCAAGCACCCGCGCAACGCCTTGGCCAGGCTGCGGATGTGCAAACACACTTGGGTATTGGCCCAGGTGCTGGACTGTTAGAAGTCGATCTCTTCGTCTGCATTTTCCAATTCGATGTCATGCTTCGCAGCGTTCCACCCACGCCTCCAGGCGTCGGGTCTCTCGTCTGCGAATGGCACCCCTGAGAGATGGTCTTCCACCCCGATTTCGTAGTCTGCGCACTCTTCGTCTTTGAGGCAAAGATCGTCTGCATCCATGGGTCGTCTCCTTCTGCTGTGGGTTCAGTGCTGGGGTAGCTTGTCTACGATCACCCTGGCTAAGCGGGTGCTCTCTGAGATTGTGGCGAGAACCCTGGGGCTGTTTGCTCCGGTTTCAGCCTCGGGTACCCTGGCGAGCTTGATAGCTGCCAGAAAGCCTGCGATGAGCAGTGTAGTGTCCGTGAGGTTGCGCTCTGGCGGGTAGTAGATCGTCCCATAGCCCGAGTGCAGCACAAGAACCGAAGGCTCGTAGCTGCCAGCATGAAGGCAGTACGGGCACAGGGCATGCCTGGGCTGAGCAGGAAGAACCGGCTGCTCCCCGTTGGCCGCCGCGACGAACACGAGCTGGCGGCATTCTGGCACCCCGCATGCCAGTGGCTTCTGGCCCCTCTCACCGCTTGCCGCCCTGAATCAGCCCGAAGGAGAGGCGTCCCTCGTAAAGCTCAGTGGGTCGGTACTGCCGATGCTCGTTGCAAATGGGGCAGCGGACGGCGATTGGGTTGTCAGGGATCGAACGCTCGCCCGTCGGTATGGCCTTTTGGCAGCCTTTGCAGGTCACAACGATGGCGAGACGTACCGCAGCTCCGTGGAAGCTCATGGCTGGAGTGTACCGCAAAGGCGAAGAGATGGCGAAGATCGAAGTTGTCCGTTGGGCGAGAGGTACCTGCTGAACGCGACTTCAGCGAAGGCACCGCAACGAGCGCATCCGAAGATCGTAAAGAGGAGCCGTGATGAAAGAGCCTTTCACCAAAGTGCGCGCCTGCCGCTTCGTTCTCCTTTGCTTTCTCGGCATGTTCATCGTCTACGTTGCTTTCGAGGGCATGATGAAAGTCCGGGCGAGTGGTGGCCTTCTGGAGCCGTCCGGATCGAGCTCTGTTTTCCATGCGAAGTGAGCTTCGGCCGACTGGGGGCAAGCCAACGAAGTGTAGCGAGCCCTCGGCCATCAGTCGGACAAGCAGCTGGCTTCCGAGGTATGCCGGAAGCACTCACCGTTGAGTGCTCGCAAGCAGATCCTGCTCAACCTTTCCGTTTTCGTCGAGCACACGCAGAGCCGGCTTCCCATTCGCGTCGACCCCCAACTCTGCTCGGGGTCTGTCATGGAGATCTTTAACGTCTACAAACGCTCTCTTTCCCTGCGTTCCAGATAGGACCCCGGTCACGTTCTCGCCGAAGGACCGGTCGTAGGTCGACACGGTGCCGGCGAAGCCGATCTTGTCATCCACCAACGCAGTCCACGAATCGCCATTCGGGCGATCCAAGGATATGAGTGCTCGACCATTGTTTAAGAACCCCAAGCCACCCCGCTCGTTCCCTTTCTGATCGTCGATGACGAATCCGTATCCCGGAGCGATTCGATGGTGTTCGCTCGACACCACGCCGTTGATCTGAGCCGGCATCTCCTGACCCAGGCTGATCCTGTCGTGCCCTTGTTCGTCAAGAAAGACCATCGCCTCGTATGCGTTGTCTCGCCGCTTACGATCCTTGGTGTCGGGTAGTGGTGCCCCTACCAACACGCGCGCTCGCCCCGCTTCATCGGTAATGACGAGACCTCGGCCCCGCAGGACGCCGTCACTGGCTTGAACGACAGGTGAGGGCCTGAACATCCAGCTCCCTGCGAGCGCGGTTAAAGCTACAAACTGAACAAGGCACAATCCCCTCCAACCCATACTGTCCCGTTCCAGCCTGCGCACACGTCGTTCCAGATCCATTGGCGTACCTCCGAGCACGATCTTTATACAAAGCTCAGAGCGATCGAGGGAAGTCGTTCATGGCTGTTTGTCTGTGCAGGCTTCACGCTGGTACATGACCAGCCGTCTGTTCTGAAGGGTGCTACGCGACCCTGATGGTGACCAGGCCCATGGATGCAGGCACGTACCGCATCTCTTCACGCGATTGGATCCTGATGTGGCAGGAAGCATGCCCGGAGCACCGTGTCGGCCATCCCAGCCTTCAATCCTCAGCACGGCTCAACAAGCAATCGAGGACGCACTGTAGCTTTCTGGCCAAACGCGCCAACCTGCAGAACGAGGGCAGACTTGATCGTTTGATCAAGTACTGCACCAAGTGGGCTACACCCAGGAACGTACAGGAAGACTTCAATCGCCTACTGAAGAAGCCAGAAGCGTTCCTCTACTGGATGGATTCGTTGAAGGGCGTGACTCGCTTCTTCGGCACGCTTCACCGCTAGTAGCAGGCTGCGTGCCGGGCAGCATCAGTGCACACTCTGCACACGCTCCGCCATTCGTTTTGTAGTGCGTTATAACCTCTAATCATGGGGCTTGACGCTATAGAAATCATCCTTCGAGCAGAAGAACTCTTTGTTGTTTCGATCAGTGACGATGAAGCCAACGATGTGCGTACAGTCGGAGATTTCTACAGGTTAATCTGCGGGAAGCTGAGCCTAACCGCTTTAGAGTCCCCAGGCACTTCAGCGAAGCTTCCGAGGATTACGCAGAAGGTTAAGAAACTGTCCTTCCTTGAGACCCATATACCCCTGCCTCCTCCACCTGCGGTTTTGCCGTGGACGTCGCAAACAGTCTGGGATGCCGTCGTCGCAATCTTCGTCGATCAATTGGCCCTTGAACCTGAAGAGATTTTGGTTCAGGCCCGCATCAAGCAAGACCTGAAGATCTGTTGATTTCGCGGTAGCCTCCTTCCCGGAAACAATGGCTGCCTGCCCGCACAACCCTCCCCGGGGGGTACCAAGAAAACCCAGCACTGCGCGATCAGTGGACCGACGCAATCGCCAAACTTCCATCCCTGCATATTTCCAAAAATGAAAACCGGCCAGAATCTGGCATAGCGCCAGTCGTGGAGCGCCTTTGCATGGTCTGGGCACTCAATCTGTTTGGGCTGGGAGCGTGGCGTCCATTCCGGCGACCGCCCGCGTTCCCCGAGGTACTCCAAGGCGGCCAGGGTTGGAGCCTTCGCACACTCTGCACCCCCGGTCCGTGACCTCGCTGGGAACGTGGCGTTTCGATCCGGCGGTTATCCAGGTTCCCGAGGTACTCAGGGGCGGCCTAGGGTGGGGGACAGATGGTGCTACGACGAGCTCAAGAGCTTCGACCATCTTGCCTCGGTATGCCCCTTATCGAGCCAACACTGAAAGCAGATTCCGACATGCTGCGCCCTCCGGCATCTGATTTGCGTTGGAGGATCAGGAGAGAATCTGGCTGTACGATGAATCATTCGTGTGTCGAGATGCAGAACCGCACTGCACGAATACTGACCACAAACCCACGCAATGCCGGAGTTTACTTGAGTCCAGCGCCGATCGTTGCACCGAAAGCCCAATCTTTCACGGGCGCGGCATCGCCCACCCCTTCCTACAATCGATTCTTGATTGTCATTTCCGGTCTCGGCGGAATGCTCTACGGAGCAGACATCGGCATCTTCGCGGCAGCATTGCTTTATCTCGGACCAGGTCTTCATTTGAGTGATGGGCAAGTCTCATCAATTGCGGCGGCAGTTTTTGCGGGCAGCACTATATCGTCTCTTGTAGCTGGATTTCTGGCCGATGTAATG
Source organism: Acidipila sp. EB88 (assembly GCF_003858395.1). Lineage (GTDB taxonomy): Bacteria > Acidobacteriota > Terriglobia > Terriglobales > Acidobacteriaceae > EB88. The sequence goes on from NZ_QWEV01000005.1 coordinate 3,413,545, forward strand.
GGCCGGAAATCAACGCTCATTCTGGGCGGCCTGCTGTTTATCGTGAGTGTAGGCATCATCGTCTCCGCACACAATTTTGATGTCCTTCTCGGTGGACGTCTGCTGCAGGGGGTCGCAGGTGGCGTCTTCGCAGTTGTAGTTCCATTATTTTTGGCCGAGAGCTTAAGCCCAGAAATGCGAGGCCGCGGTACAGCCGTATTTCAGTTCATGTTAACGGTTGGAATCGTGCTCGCTTCGGCCGTAGGCGTCCTGTACACGAGCCGTGCAGAGGCCGTGATTGGTACGGCCCACGGGAACCAGCCATTAATTATTTCAGCGCAGAATCATGCGTGGCGCGGCATGTTCCTAGCATGCATCTATCCTGGGCTGCTCCTGTGTATCGGCACAATCTTCCTGAGCGAAACCCCGCGCTGGCTCTTTCGCCATGGCCGCCGGGATGCGGCGCTCGTTAGCTTACGCCGCAGCTCTTCTGAAGAAGCTGCGCAGTTGCAAATGCGAGAGATGGAGAGCACAAGCCGCAATGAGGTGAAACTCTCTGAACCCAGAGTAGACGCTCACAGGAGGCCCGGGTCACTTCTACAGCGCAAGTTCATCGTGCCGTTTGTGCTGGCCTGTGTTGTATTGACCTGCAACCAAACTACTGGCATTAATTCTGTCCTTACATTTCTGGTCAAAATCCTGCAGCGCGCCGGAATGAACGCCGTACAAGCCACCCATGGCGATGTCGCAGTGAAGCTGCTGAACGTCATCATGACTTTGGTCGGTGTTGCCCTGATAGATAAGAAGGGAAGGCGATGGCTTCTCAAACTTGGCACTAGTGGTTTAGTGGTCGCGCTTACGATCGGTTCGGTATTGCTGTTTTCAATCGAACACGGCTCGCTGGCTCCTAGTGACAGCACCGGCTGGCTGATGGCAGGCAGTCTCGCGCTTTTCATTGCCAGCTACGCGGTTGGTCCTGGAGTCGTTGTTTGGCTCGTGTTGTCGGAACTGATGCCGACCCGCATTCGCTCGGCAGGAATGGGGATTGCATTGCTGTTAAATCAAGGGGCCTCAACTGCTATTGCCGGGCTTTTCTTACCTGTAGTGGGCCGCTATGGCTATTGGGTGATGTTCCTTTTCTGGACGTTCTGCACAATCGGCTATTTCTTCACTGCGATGCTGTTTGTGCCAGAAACCACAGGTAAGACGCTTGAGGAGATCGAGCAGCACTTCGAAGGCAAACCAGCCTGAAAGGAAACCTGTTTGCGGACTCGTGGCCCCTCGCACTCTGCCTGCTGTACCGCTATCAGGTGAAGCGACTCGGCATCCTTGGGAGAAGGACTAGGCACATGTTGCCAACACCGTTTTAAGGGCGTCACTATAGTTGTCATTAGCAGATGAACGGGTCGGTAGGTGCCAATGGATATTTCTTCGGGCTGGTTTCTTCTTCTCGGCGGCCTTAAAGGCGCTCACGGTGTGGGAACCAGCAAAGAGCTGTACAGATCAGACTTCGCCAACACTGATGGGGTCGTGACAGAGGAAGATAGGAACACGCGAGTTTACCTAAGCCCTAAGAAGCGCGTCGTCTTAGTGGCACTATGCCTCGCAACCGCGATTCTCGGAGCCTGGATGATCCAATGGGATCATAATTGGAACCCTCTCGCACGCATTGTCGCTCCAAGCCCTTCGGCTTCCCCAGCCCACTAAACATTAGGTCCTTCCAAGCTGCCTTTGCGTGCTCTGGACGCTCAATCTGTTTGGGCTGGGACGTGGCGCTCGGTCCCTGTACCTTTGGTGTGGAATGTCGAGCTGGATGGTTGATCAACCGACTGGACGAATTGAATAATGTGTCAATGGAGACTGGTTCTACCAACAGCAGAGATTCACAGACTGGACTGAGCTTTTTGATCCTCACGGGGATCAACACGATGCTTCTTACGGCATTCGCTTGCACTTTCCCCCGGTATCGCTCTTTTGTACCTGCTTACATCGGCATACTCCCGCTGGTGCTCTTCAACTATATCTACGTGAGGGAACTTGTGGCTCCTCCTGCCACCCTGCGCAACCCCTTGGCGGCTAGTACACGACCGCAGGCGAAAGCCGCTCTCATTGCGCTGGGATACTCAATCGTTGTGTCAGTCATAACGATTCCGCCGCTATTTCGTACGTACGTCTCCCTAGGCTGGACACCAGCAAGTTGTTTGGTTTTTTCCTTCGTGATGTGCATTGCGATGCTGTGCGCTTATATCGGCGTTAAAGTAGCGGTTAAGAAGGCCAAGCTTTCTTAGGAGCTGTGCCCCATCTCGGGCAACCGCCGGGTTCCCGAGGTACTCAGGGGCGGCCAGATGAGGCAGACCTTGTTCAATGATTACTGCGACGCGCCCTTATCGCTTTTGTCGCATGCTTCTGGATGCGAAACGCACTATACCCACTGAAAACGAACGTGAAGAAGACGCATAGGAGCACCAGAGCAACATCCAACCTTGTTGGATCATGCTCATGCCCATCTGGGATGTAGCTTGCACCGTACTCTCGAGCGGGATTCATGTCAGCCAGGATGAAGCCGCCAAAAAGAAGGACCATGCTTGCCAAGAACGGGGCGATCCAAACTGCCGCAGTGAAGCGTCGCAGGTTGGGGATCGTCAGCGACACCAATGCGAGAAATGTACCGGCAAGCAGGCCCGCCAATGGCAAGATGATGATTTCCATGAAGCCAATTTAATACGGCCGCGGGCCCTAGCTGTTCAGGAGTTCCCCGTCTCGACTACTCGGGTTTCCGAGGTACTCAGGGGCAGCCAGTTTGGGCACAATGGCGTTCATTGGTGTCACGAATGGCTTGGCGAGTTGTTTCTGGAAAGGTATCGCAGCGTTCGTTGAGCAATTGGCAGTTTCATTTCAGCTGCCTTCGCAAAATACTGACCAGCTAGCTGCCGGTTCTGAACAACGCCGGTCCCGCGCCAATACAGCTTTCCGAGCCAGAATAGGGACCGGTGATGCTTCTTGTCGGCAGCGCGTTTGAACCATACTAGCGCCTCTCCATATCCCCTCTGCATATATGCAATCTGCCCCAGGCTGAACATCGCCCTCTCATCTCCTTGGCGAGCAGATTTCTTGTACCAATGAACCGCGGCATCCTCATCTGCTTCAACTCCAACGCCATTCAGGTAAAACCACCCCATAGCGAGAACAGCATCGTGCATGCCTTCTTGTGCGGCAAGACGGTTGAGGCGGAATGCCTCCGCTTCGTCGCTACTTAGCATCCTGAGTGAATGGTCATACGTACGCCAAGAGCTGGTGCTAGCAAAGCCACTGCGCAATGGTGTTCGGCCTCTTCTCTGGTTCGAACGTTTCACTGTGTCCCCGCAAAGACAAGCTTACAAAATGCACTCTCTGAAAACATCCTCGGCTAACACCCGGGTTCCCCGAGGTACTCAGGAGCGGCTAGAGTGGGGGACTATGGCGTTCGGACATGCAGACTACTGCGTTGAAGATGACTCCAGCTGCTCGTTGCCACTGTGTTGGTGCAGCCATTTCTGGATTGTTGCTTCCTCATTCGAGGTGAGCGAGGGAGCAGCTCGACTCAGCATGACCATGAACCAAGCCATCCCTACTGGAGAGGATGGGTATCCGATATTCGCACGGACGTCTCTGCGACCGTAGACCGGGTGGATCGAGTCCGCGATGACCTTTCCGCTGCTGTTGAGCATGATCATGAGCGGTAAGCTTGTGCCTGTGTCGTGGAGCGAGTCAAGCAGATCCCCAGCCCCAGGGGTATCCTGATGCCGACTGTCATCGGGGTGTTCTCCGTGGATCATGGTTACTTTCACAAAGTAGCGGTCAAAGATCGGACGGATCGCTGGATCAGCTAGAAAGTTCTGCAGCAGATGGCAAGGGCCGCACCATGAAGCACTAATTGTGAGCAGCACATTCTTGTTCTGGTCACGGGCGCTGGCTTCTGCATCTTTGAGGATCTTATCGGCACTCGGTGTACCCCGATCAGTCGTTTGGCTTATACCCGGACCAGCTAGCAAACCTAAAAGCAGCAAAGTAGATATGCTCTTCACCCTAGCACTCCTTTAGATCCCCCATCGCGAGCAGCCTGGCTGTTGGGGCGTCCCATCATCATGCCACGACGCGTGGTCCATTACTGCACGGGCGTTGGAGATTTGCTAGCGGATACCCGATGTTTGCTGCGCAACCTGTTCTGCGCACATCTCCTCCTATCTGGCACTGCGCCCCCGCATGTGCCTTGTTGTTCAATTCATGTACCGATGGGCAATCACCGCGATTTGATAGCACTCTCCAGCCCGGCCCCCATCCCCGGCAGCCACCCGGGTCTTCGAGGTACTCATGGGGTGGCCACTGTCGGAGTGAGTACCTCAGATCGCTTATTCTCCTGCCCACTGACGCAAATAGGCTTCTATTTTGCCGGTGTCGTAGGTGTTGTCTGTCTTCTGGAACGCCTCAGGAGATTTTGCAGCAAGCAGCTTTCCTTTAGGCGAGAGTACAAACCACATCGGGTATCCGTTTGCCGGGGGATACCGAGACAGAAACTTGGTGTTCGGTCTGTAGAAGCTCGTACTCACATGAAGCACGATGAGATGGTCGAGGCGAGCACGTACACTGGCATCGTCTTGCATCGATCGATCCAACAAGAGACACCAGCCACACCAGTTCCCTCCTACGTCCAGCAGGATGTTCTTGTGCTGCAGTGTGGCTCTCTGCTTTGCCTCCGCTAAATCCTGAAAGGCGTCCCGGTCCGGGTCAAACGGCCCGCTCTGCACTGAATGCATGACCGGAGCAGATGGAGAGAGCGGGGGGCGCACAGCAGTGTCTATAACGAACTCGTTCACCGGGGTATCTTTCAGCTCGATGTGGAGTCCAAGCCGTTCCATTGCGCCCCGGACCGCAACCTGTATGTCATGGTTCTGTGGGGCAAACGGCTGCACTTCGAAGTCGTAGCTGCCCGGGAGGCCGGTATGGTCTTCGACCGGCATGTTAAGGTCGAGGCTCATCTCATGTGCGAAGAGCCTCATACTTGCGTTCTTCCCGCCAGTGAACCCGTCGAAGATGTTGTCAGGCTTCTCAAACACGGCGGCCACTGGATTCCTTTGGCTGTCGGCTGCTGGATGAAGCAGGAGCGGACCTTTGCCCCTAGTCAACACCCACGCTTTACGAACTACTCGCTCCTGGTGGAACTTAAGTCCGAAGCTGCCAGCAAGAAGCTCCTGGAGTCTTGCCTGATCTTCTACGGTGGGCTTCGTTCGAGCGTGATCCGCGGGCAATGGCACAGCCAGTAAGCAAAGGAAGACGATCTCGTATGCCTGGGTGGGGTGCCTTGCGACGCCATCGCCGAAGTCGACCCCCCAAGGCTGCGTAGTGGGCATTCCGTAGGTGTCATCTGCCAGCCCGGCGAGCAAACAGCCAACTCTTCCTGCGCCTATGCCAAGGCAGAGTGGCAGGGCGAACAGGTCGCCTGTTCGGAGGTTGATCCCGAGTCTTTTTTTGGCAAGCTCTACACTGACCCAGCCACCGAGCAACCCACCCACAATGGTCTTCCCGCTTCCTGGAAGGAGTAAGCGGGGCAGAGCTAAATGCAGACGGGGTGCCTGTTCAAAAAACCCTAACAATCTGCTGCCAAACAGTGCCCCTACCGCTGCAGCGGCGGTCACACTCCAGCGCTGTTGCTCATCCAGAACATCCCCTTCGGAGGAACGCGCCTTCTTGTACGCTGCGAATCCAAGGAGGTACCCCAGTGTTTCAAAAAGAGGGTGCCATGCGGGATGGGAACCAAGACGGAGCATCGGAAGCCTGAGAGCAAAATACCAGCTTAGCCGGAAGCTGCCTTGTTTTGGGCGTGGACGCATTACTCTTGGGTGCTAACGTTTCGGCTGGTATTCAAGATGGCCTGTCCCTGTTCTGGCTCAGCGCAATGTGTAAAGCCGCAGTGCCTGTTCCGCCGGGCCGCATGGCCTTGTGTGTGGCCGCGGTTTTGCGCAACTATTCTGTATGCAGACCCTCTGGTGCTGGCGCTGCAAAGCGGATGTGCCCATGCTCGATGAGGCTGAGTTTGGCGAACTCACGAGGCTCTACGACGGTGCGTTTCAGGCCGTGCAGAAGCTACGGGCCGAGCAGGGTCTCACCCTCACTCAAACTCCCGTGCATGAGATGTTCGAGCCGGTCCGGATGCGCTACGCCGAAGTGACATGTGGCGATGACCGCTATGTGAATGATGCAAGGCACCACCGGCTGGCGAACTACGGGCCTCCGTGCGTGCAGTGCGGCAAGCCGCTGCGAACCGTGAAGGCGAAGCTGTGTGGAAGCTGCATGTACCCCGTCTTTCCTTGACGAACCGAAAAGTCGCAGCGAAGCAATGGTGAGAGAGCCCCGACCTTCGTGCAAGTGCCGCCACGCATTTGCACAAGTAGGCGCAGGCGATGTCGGGCATCCTGCGCCCTCTACTTGTGGATCTGTGATGGAAGCAGGAGAAAGCTCATGTGCGGTCGATATGTTCGTCGCGGTGATAAGCAGAAGATCGCGGAGTACTTCCATGCCACACCGCGGCCGGCAGAGCTGCCCATGCCAGAAGCCGACTTCAATGTGGCACCGACCACGTACCAACCCATCATCCGGCAGAGCAGGGAAACAGGGGAACGGGAGATGGTACTGGCCCGATGGGGATTGGTCCCGTTCTTCACCAGGGACCTGAAGGATGTGAAAGGGCTATCGACGATCAACGCTCGAGCCGAGTCGATCATGAAGGCGCCGACCTGGAGAGAGCCCTTCAAAAAGAGGCGCTGCCTGGTCCCTGCGTCCGCGTTCTACGAATGGCCGAAAGAAGATAGACCACCGAAGCAGCCCTATGCTTTCGAGCTCGTAAACGGCCAGCTTTTGGCGTTTGCAGGCTTGTGGGACGCGTGGCGGGACAAGGACGGGCAGTGGCTTCAATCCTTCGCGATCGTGACCACAGAAGCCAATGAGCTGATGCATCGCATCCATCCCCGCATGCCAGTCATCCTCAACCCGCGAGACTACGATCGCTGGCTGGACAGGGAAGCGACGTCGGAGCAGCTGCCGATCGATCTGCTGCGGCCCTATGAGTCCGAAGAGATGGAGATGTACGAGGCCAATCCCAGCGTTGGGAATGTCCGGAACAATGGCCCAGAGATGATGAAGGCGGTCGCGGCAGCGACGCAGGACGGGAAGTTGCCTCTTTGAGGCTTCAGGAGGGTCGAAACAGGCTCAAGAATTCAAACCATCCTGACGCCCGGTGAGGCGTTCATCCATGCACTCGCTTCTTCTGCAGCGAGGCGAACATCAGAGCTACACGTATGCTCGACTAGCGAGAACCCTACATGTAGGGGAATCAGCTTCAAGGAGAAACACATTGGCAACGAAGAAAACCGCAGTACAGAAGACCGCAAGCAAGAAGGCAGTGGCGAAGAAGGTCGCGCCCACCTCAGCAAGCAGGACCCTCAAGGTTCCTGCTACCAAGATGACCAAGGCTCAGCTGGTACGGTTCATGGCCGAGCAGATGGACCTCACTCCCAAGCAGGTGAACGCGTTCTTCGACCTGCTGCTCGAGATCACAACGACCCAGACGAAAAAGCTAGGCGAGTTCGCCATCCCGGGCTTGGGCAAGCTTGTGAAAGCACAGCGTGCCGCACGGATGGGCAGAAACCCGGCAACCGGCGAGGCGCTCAAGATCAAGGCAAAAACGACGGTGAAGTTCCGGATTGCAAAAGCGGCCAAAGACGCCGTCGTTCCGCCCAAAGCGTAGACCTGCTTCGCACCTACGCTCGGAAGCTTGGGCTCTTAAATCAGGGGAGGACGAGACAGCAACCTCATGCCACGATCGTCTTGTCCTTAACCCGCCAAGTCACCAAGGCCACAATCGCAGGCACCAACCCCTTTTGCCACTAAGGCGCGCCATTCACTCTTGCGTGTGCCCCAAGAGCTGGAAGGGGCAACTGCGTGCGATTGCGGGGCACAAGCGGCCGAACAGGTGCGCCTCAATGCGCCTGTGAGCATGAGTTTCGCTCCTGGCCTGCATGCCAGGCACTGAAGCGTCCCTTTTTATGGAGTGCGCAAGAATGCCTCGGGGGAGGAAAACAGGAGGACCTGGACTGAGCAAGCTTTCCTTCAACAAGCTGTCTATTCTGAAGAAGCAGTGATTACAAGGCCGGATCGGGGGATATTGGTTCCTGCATCACGAACCAGCTCTGAACCGCGGCGAGATCATCCTTAGCGTATATACCGACTGCGTTCGGACTTTGGACTTGAAATCCTTCTGGCAAGCTAAACAGCGTGGATGCCGGATGCAGAGAGACCTTTTCAAGGCCAGAAATCTTCTCTATACCTGCCGGATCTCCGTCAATCACCTTGAGAACGAGTCGCAGTTCTTCAGATCGCCATACCTCGTGAATCGTCTCGGTCGCCGCTTTTCCATTCTGACTGCTCTTGTGAGTCGTCGTAATCCGAAAACCATCAGCCGATACGCCTTGAATTACCTTCTTGCCTAGGTCTTCCCTTGTCACCATTGCTCCACCTTCCTCTACATGCACAGGTTCTTCAGGCATATTTGAAGTGGCTCTCTCAACCTCGCTTGACTGCTCAGTGGTCATCTTGACAATTACGGCAGCATGGCTACTTATCTCTCCTTCAGTCCAATGAGTGAGCATGTCGCTCTGAGGATCAAAGACGATAACGTCCCAAGTTGGACAAGGAGGCGGAACCTTTTGAGACAGTTGATCGCACGGGGCCTCGAGCGACTCAATACTCTGGAGGTATACCTGCCCGGCATCACTGCGAGCGAGCTTGATTGGGTATGCTTCATTCTGCAGGAACTGACTTATCCCGTTCGGCAGGATACGAATCAAGCGCGAATACTTCGTGGCTGAGAATGGGTGACCGCTCACAATCGAGCCTGCCTGGGAAGCCGCCGATTGAGGTGATTGTGCGAGACAGGCTGGCACAATCAGGCAAATATTCATGAAAGCAATCATGCTGTAGTTTCTCAACGCGTACACCTCAACTGTTTCTGACTCGCTAAATGGTCTTCCGATAGCGACGCATTTGGATGCATAGGTCATGGGGGGCAGATGAGGTGTGTTGACCCGCGGCGTGTACGAGGGGTGCTGCCAAGCCCGGTCGGTTTTCACATGTTCTCTGCGGCTTATCGGGAGATCCATGATTTCTCGGGTGGGTCACTTCTGTGTGGATTTACAAGAGCTTCTCTTTCTACCGACCCATCGCTCAAGAGTCCAGCAAGGTCCATTGCCCAATGAAGCGCCATGAACGCGTCCGTACCAGCTCGAGCAGCGATGACTTCGTCGCGTCCAATCCCGATGACTTGTAGCGGGCAGTGGTAAAGGGGGAGCCCGGTTAAAGCTGCACGTACCGGTTTTCCCATGCGCACAGTAATCTTCCTCGGTTCTCCACGCGAGTCAATCAGCGTGAAGCGGCGTTCGGCGACTACTTCCCCAAGTGGCAGCGGGTTCTGCATTCGCAGCCTCCTAGCGGCCTATACATGCAATGATTTGCAGCTAGACCATGATAAAGCCCTTGTTCTAGCTCAGAAGGGATGTGAGGCCGAGCTGCCCATAGGGTTCGTGCCGATGAGCGATCTTCATAGGCAATTGTTGGTAGTGCTGTACAGAAGGCAGAGTGCGAGCGCGTTTCCTCTCTTCAGGTGAGCGCCGGAAAGCTTGCCAAATACGCCTCCTGTGCCCCAACCTAGCCGCCCCTCAGTACCTCGGAGACCGGGTGGTCGCCAGAGAGGAAAACAGGGGGTCTACCCCGATGCGTTCACCTGGACCACTGGTGCTTACTGCTGGCTGGAGGAACGCACAGTGTATAAGGGCGTCCCTTTAGCGACCACTGGCAGCCTCAGGCTCTGAACTGAGAGCTAGACCCAGCTTCCGGCGAGACTGCAGGCAATCATTACGGCGGCAGCAAGGCGAACAGACCATGTGGAAAGGCTTCTCAGGTCTGCATTGATATCCGGGTGCCTGCTCGAGAGCTGCTGAATACGGCTACGAATCAGCGTCAGGAAGACCAGAGTACCGACCGCCACGGCTCCGAGCAGCAAACTCTGCATAGACTGAGCCTGCCCATGGCGAACGAACATGACTACAACAGCGATGAACATGGCAACAACTGCCCAGTAGGAAACCGAACGGTGTGGTGCGCACAAGTCATTATCGACACCGTACATGCGAGAAATACGAGAATCCAGAGAAGCCACCGGTCACCTCACGGATCAATGTACAGAACAATGTGACAGAGAGCAGTACAGATTGCGAATGGCAGCAACCCCAACCTGGCCGCCCCTGAGCACCTCGGGCACCCCGGGTGGTTGTCGGGGGATGGGAACCGGATCAGGAACAGGCGGTCTGCACGTATGCATTCCTGTGGCGCTTGGTGCATGCTGGTAATCGGCGGTGCAGACTGTCTCATGTAGAGTGACATTCATTCCAGCTCGCGATCTGCTCTCTTGCGAGAACAGCCAGGTAGCAAGCAGAACGCATTGTTGTTCTGCTTGGTTCATCACGACACCCTTACGGAGTGCCAGTGTTCAGACTGTATTTGATTTGCTTGTTTATCCTGGGCACGTCAACTGCTCTCGCTCAGACCTCACCAGCGGCAGCGAAGAGCAGGGTCTCCCAGAGATCGCTAGATGCAGCGGCCATCATGGATGCCACAAGAACGCTTCCCGTGGAGTACCAAGCCTCTCTGACCTTCGAGGTCCTGGATAACGAGCCGAACATCGTTTCCAGCCAGCAGCGTATAGCCTGGTTGCTAGATCTGATTCAAGGCGCCCACGCGGCTCATTATCCTGCCATGCTTTCATATGGTGGACCCAGGTCCGGTACTCAGTTTGCGCTTGAAGAGGCGCTCTACCTGAAGGCCCTTCACGTGGACAGTGTGAGCATTGAGGCTGAATCCATCGACAGGCTGATCCCCCTCGACCGGGACCGCGCCATGCAGGCGTTCCTCTCGATGCAGCTTCCGCAGTCCTCTACATCATGCAGCGACAGCTCCACTCCCAACTACACGCCGTACTTCAACACCCTCCAGCGTTTAGCATCTTTGCCCGGCAGTAGCAGCGACGCAATGCCCCGGGCGCTTCTGGTGGATGCTGCCGGCCGTCTCAGCTCGCCGAGCGCCATCTCGGGGTACCTCAGCATTCTCAAGGACGTGCATCTGGAATCTTCTGAATGGAGCCTGGTGAGTGGAAGAGTGGAGCAATCCATGGCCCTGCTCCATCCCTCGGATCGCGAGCTGAGTGCGCTGGATCGAAGAGGGGAGTTGTCCAGTTCTCTGGCGGAAGTCCTAGCCAAGCTGGGGGACAAGCGGCAATCGGCAGTTGAACTCCTGCAGGCGTATCGGGGTTTCCTTGCGAGGGGGCTTGGCTCTGAGCAGTGTTCGGATTTCTCCCTGGATCGGAGTGCCATCATTTCGGAGTTTGATGCTCTACGCAAGAAAGCTGCCGTCACCGAACAGGTGCATGCGCTGGAGATGCGTGATCTGCTTGGAAGCCCTTCCAACGCAGCTCCAGCACGAAAGATCCCTTTCGATGAACGCCTGAGAGCGCCGATGCAGAAGCTGTTCGCACTCAGTGCCAGCAACCAGCAGAAACAGTACGTAGCACACGATCCTGATCTCACGCAGCCGGACAGCCAGGACGTAACAACCATTCTGGGGATTGCACAGGCAAACTACGAAAAGGAGGACAGCTGTGCGGAGTGTCGCTTCCTGTCCAAGCAGGAGACACTCTCGACCTTGATGACTCTTCTCCCCCAGGGGAAGCGGCAAGGACCGTCATCCAGGAGGAAGTGAACTTCATCCAGTTCAATCCATTGCAGGAGACGAATCCAGGCGCATGGTTGTTCATCTTTGAGCAGATGCTGAACACGGCACGAATCCCAGATGCTGCCTCCACGAAACAGCTTGAGAAGGCAGCGGCAGCGGGTCAAAAGCTCATCCTCACGCCTACGGAAGACGCTTCATTCATCAGGGACAGTTTGTCCACTTCTCCAAGCCCTGTGGTGCGCAGCTTCTGGCGCGTTGAAAACCTCGTCAGGATTCCTTACCAACTTAACTAGGTTCTGCCCCTCAGGTGTTTCCATCCTTGCCGGTGATCAGCACGGAACGCCCTCTGTGCCCCTAACCTGGCCGCCCCTGAGCACCTCGGGAACCCGGGTGGCTGCCCGGGATGGGAACTTTCTGGAGATCAACTGAGGCGCTTTAACTCGTTTTGGACTACGGTCTGCGAATTACGACTTGGTTCATCAATCCAGCTTCGTCTGACGTTTTCCGGTGATGCACGCCGCTGAACACCATGGAGATCCAAAAACGATCTGTTTCGACGCTGGCCGAGTACATCGGGCGTTGTAAGCGCCTTGACCATTCGGCAGCTTGAGGGCTTGCAACGATCGTCTCGATGCCGGGGTATGCAAGAAACCAGTCAATGTCGAATCGATCCCCGTCCGGCTCGCTGGCAGCCTTGTACTCGGCGGTGGTTGCAAACTCATCTCCCCATCCTGAGAGCCAGGATGACTGGCAAGGCAGCGACAATACTGCCTAAGCACGCTAGCGACTTGGGCAGCCTCTTTTGTTGAATGGCTTGGCTCCACTGTCCCATGCTTGCTTTTCGGTTACATATTCTCCGTGCTTGGACTTCTCAAATTGACGCTCATAGCTGCAGCGATATTTGTTCTTGTCCCTGTTAATCCATACTCGTGATGAGCCTTGCGGTGTGATTGGGAGGTTAACTATGTCCGGCTTGTTGTCTTGGACCGTTCCACGTGACGGCTGGTCTTGCCCCATCGTAAGAAGTGGCGAGGCACTGCTAATCAGGAGGATCATAGCAAAGAAGGACCTTAAAACGGTTGTCATCGCAAAGCCCGCCATCAGTACAGCCAGCTGCATTCTCCCACTTAGCTCATGGCTGTGTCTCGCAATCGACTGGAGAACGCCACTGTCCCCGCCCTTGGCCGCCCCGTGAGTACCTCGGGAACCCGGGTGGTTGCCAATAGTTGCCGGGATGGACACCACGTTCCCAGCCCCAAACAGATTGAGTGCCCAGAGCACGCAAAGGCGCTCTACGACTGGCGCTAACCCGTTTTCTAGTTGGTTTTCATTTTTTAAAATATGCAGGGATGGAAGTTTGGCTAATGCGTCGGTCCATGGATGGTTTAGTGCTGGCTTTTCTGGGTACCCCCGGGAGGGGTTGTGCGGGCAGGCAGCCATTGCTTCCGGGCACGTGACTTCTCGAGGAATGCCCCGAGGTCTGATATGTTCGCTGGTGGGCCACCGGGGGTTCTAGCGATGCTAACCGCAAATCGAATGGGTCTCCAGCTAGTGATATTGCTACTGGGGAGCGTTTTGGTCTCCCCGCTCATCGCGCAGCAATCCGGAGCACAGCAGGGGCCTGACATTGTCTGGACGTGGTCTGCGCAATGTGACACGAAGCAGAAACTCAGGGTCACAGTCCACCTCCAAAGCAAGCTTCTTTATGCAGGACTCCTTCCCATCTGCCGTGGCAGCCGTGACGCAGAGAATGGAGGGGCAGAATTTCATTTCTCCAGTAGTCAAGTTTTCGGCGGCCAATACCGGGCGCGAATAGGAGGTTCTATCGAAGGTGACATCTGGCAGGCCGGAGGCGAGAAGGATGCTCTTGTGTTGGGCATTTCCTTGACCACTAAGAAGCAGATCCTGCTGAACACTCTGCATATAGCAAGCCCTGACAAGAAAACGTTCGCTAAGCTGGACAAGGGGCTATACATCACAACTACCCCCGTGATCACTCGCTAGCCCACTTGGTGGAAACTGGCAAGAGGCACGGGCCTATGTCGATGCATCATTACGAGCCAAAACCTACAACGTTGCGACTTAATTCAATCCAAGTTTTCGGACGGATGTTGACTCTGCGACGAGGATGCTTCGGATCAACTACTATGACGTAGAAGCTTTTAAGCCGCCCTTCCGATTCATGGAGCAGTACGTTTACGATCAAGTGATCAGCGGTTTCTATCCAGAGCTGCGCGTACGAATTCATAACTGCAGCCGCATGAGGATTCTCAGCTGCAGGGGCGTCAAGAACGACGAGAAAGCCTTCTGGGTTTGGCTCTACCCGAGCAACGGAAGTTTTACTGATGTCGGCATTCTCCCAACCAACGCTGGCCTTAAGCATCACTTTTACCCAGTCATTCTCGATTTCAGAAAGCAGGCGAGGGCCAAGCCCTTGCTCTTGCTTAATGGGAGGAGTTGACGTGCGCCGCTTGAGAGCACGCAGCAAATGCCCTTTGATCTTAGATAGAACCATGACTGATGACAGAATATTGCTATCGACGCGCGTTTGCTGCTGGAAAACGGCATTTTCGGCAACATGCTGCTAGTCCCTTCTGCCAAGGGTGCCGAGTCGCTTCACTTGGTAGCGGTATAACGGTCAGAGCGCAAAGGCGAGCATCCTGTAGCCAGCGTCGACCTGGGCGCCTCGGGAGTACCTCGGGAACCCGGGTGGTTGCCGGATCGAACTCCACGTTCCCAACCCAAACAGATTGAGTGTCCAGAGCACGCACAGGCGCTCTACGACTGGCGCTAACCCGTTTTGTGGCCGGTTTTCATTTTTGAAATTATGCAGGGATGGGAGTTTGGCGAGTGCGTCGGTCCATTGATGGCGCAGTGCTGGCTTTTCTGGGTACCCCTGGCTCGGAAAGCTTTTTGCGAGCTGGGCAGCCATTGTTTCCGGGAACCCTGACTTTCCGGAAAATAGCCACTTCGAGAGTTGGGTATCAGCTCAGCGCATTGCGATCAGAACGAACAGACGTAGTAGTGGCTCACGAGACGCTTGACCTTGCCCGCACATTCTTCGCCGAAGCCATCCTCGGAGCTTGATGGATGTGTGTGCTTAGACATAGGTAGTGCAATCTCATCCGTTACGTCATGAATGAGAAAAGTGTTCGCACCGGCTAGGCCAACTGACCAATCATAGACAATGAAGTCGCTCCCGTGTGACGAAGAGTAGCCAAGCTGACCGACCCCAAATTCCGCTGCGAGGCCAAGATGTGCGAACTCCGCGGCTCGGACCATCGGCGACCAGAGTATGAGAGGAAGCAGGACAATCAGAGATATAGAGGCACCCGTTCGCGGACGTTTCTTAGCAACAAGAAAAATAGTCAACCCTAGAATGATGATCGAGCCTGCAGCAAAACTTAGCGCGGCAATCGGGATCAAATAGAAGCTGACTTTTCCGGGAAGCTGGCAGATAACGGCTAATGCGGCAACCGTCGCGAGCGACACAAGCCCAAACCTTGGTGACCATCGGTCCACCCTTGTCACACCGTCTCCTAAGGTCACGAAGCTACTATATCCCTGAAATGCAGGCGTGAACATATCTAGAGCAGACGTTCGCGCAAACGGCGGTTTCGGCAACATGCTCCTAGTCCCTTCTGCCAAGGGTGCCGAGTCGCTTCACCTGGTAGCGGTACAGCAGGCAGAGTGCGAGGGCCACGAGTCCGCAAACAGGGTGAATGCCGGAAAGCTTGCCAAATACGTCCACTGTGCCCCACTTTGGCCGCCCCGGAGTACCTCGGGAACCTGGGTGGGCCGTATGGATGCCACGTTCCAACCCAAATAGATTGAGTGTCCAGAGCATGCAAAGGGGCTCCACGACTGGTGCTAACGCGCTTTCCGGCTGGGTCCTCGGTAGAGTTGTCCAACTCGGAGTTGCAGCGGGATAGGGTCGTAGCCGAAAGCTAACCAAGCCCGCGCTGAGTTTCTCCGGGCAAGATCCCAATGCCCCGAAGGCATGGGTAATGGTCAGCGGTCTAGGTCCAGAAGGTGGAACTATAGCAATCCAAGGTCAGGTTTCATAAACCCCGCTTTCGGCTGTCGGAACGCTGGCGGTGACCGGTTGAGCCGTCCGTTCAGGGGGAACAAACCTGGCTACTTCCGTCCATTCTTGAGACCGACAAAACCTCTACTGAAAACCCAGCCGCCGAACCCACCAGATGCCAGCGCCATGATGGCCCACTCTGCACTCTTAGAATCGAGCAGTTCAGCTATCGAAGTTGCGGTGATGAAGAACATCGATATGCCGAATACCCAGCACCCAACCCTCTGGACCATCGGAGCTTTGGGATCGCCTTTGAAGAAGAGAACGTCCACTCCTCGGCTGTTCCGCATAGTATCGGGCCATGCGAAGTTGCGCTGCTCCGCCTCTAGCTCGGAGATCCAGCCATCCTCAGCCTCCTCATCATCGTGTGGCATCAGGTTTCCCCGTCGTATGGATGGAAGTTACCAGTGGCATTGCAGGTTCAGCAATAGAAGAGGAGCTGTTTGTCTCTGAAACGCACGTTCCAGTGAATACAAACGTGCCTAGGTCGTCTTAAGCTACTCGAGCGGTGATCCGCGCAGCGAGGGCGAGCTCCCTCACCAATGTGCATGCCGGAAGCTTGCTGAACACCCCCTGTGCCCCAACCTGGCCGCCCTGGAGTACCTCTGCAACCACGATGGTTGCCGGGTAAACACCACGTTCCAGCGAGGGACGCTGATGCGGGTGCACAGTGTGCGAAGGCTCCGAATGGCCGCCCCTGAGTACCTCCGGTACCTCGGGAACCCGGGTGAGCCGTATGGACGCCCCGTTCCCAGCTCAAGCAGATTGAGTGCCCAGAGCACGCAAAGGCGCTCCACGACCGGCGCTAAACCAGATTCCGGCAGGTCCCAGCTTTTGAAAATATGCAGCGATGGAAGTATGGCGAATGCGTCGGTCCATGGATGGCGCAGTGCTGGCTTTTCTGGGTACCCTCCCGGGAGGGTTGTGCGGGCAGGCAGCCATTGTTCCGGGAACAACGACTTTGCGGGCGCTTGCCGAGAAATTGGGCGGTGATCCGCTTAGAGGGACAGGCTGATACGCTGACGTTCATGCAGACGAAGACCATCTATATCCCAATGCTGGACGAGGGCACGGCCGTTTGGACACCCGTTATCGCACAGCCCATAAGTAGTGCGACATATCGCATCGGGAGCGAGCCGCTCTACCCGGACGACGAGAATTGGGCCTTCAGATCGGGCCAAGAAGTGACCGTCGAAGAGCACACATTTCAGGACGGAAATTGCGGCCTTGTGGCTGTTGGTCCAGCCGCACACGCTCGATGGGACCTCACGCGGGCAGAAACCGACATTGTCCAGAACGCACTGAATGAGATTTGCAACGGGATAAGCCTTGGAGATGAATTCGAAACGCGAATAGGTGCGACTGTAGGCGAGGCTCGCGCTCTGCTTGAGCGTGTTTCAGGTTTGAGACGGCAGTAGCGTCTGCGCAGCGTTCCAGTAGGCTTGCACTGGATTTGCGCCCGCAAAACGGCGTTTTCGGCAACATGCCGCTAGTCCCTTCTGCCAAGGGTGCCGAGTCGCTTCACCTGGTAGCGGTACAGCAGGCAGAGTGCGAGGGCGATCTCCAAGGTGCATGCCGGACGCTTGCTGAACACGCCCTTGTGCCCCTACCTGCCCGCCCCTGAGTACCTCAGGAACCTGGGTGGTTGCCGGGATGGACGCCACGTTCCCAGCTCAAACAGATTGAGTGTCCAGAGCACGCAAAGGTGCTCACGACTGGCGCTGACCCGTTGTTACGGTTGCTCTCAGATTTAAAATATGCACACGCTAGCCATGGGGCATAAGGGATAAGACATGCTACTTAGCATCCACAAGGAAGCTCCTGCTCTAATTATTGACGTGGCTATCGGAATTGTTGGTTTTGTTTTTTCACTCGGCCGGGGAAAGGCGTCTGGTCGAAGTATGGATGGCGACACCACCATTTGTCTTGCCAAGGTCTGGGCTGGAATTGCCATCCTAGGTATGGCTTTAGCCTTCGTCGTGTAGTTCGCTCGATGGCAAGCCGCTCTTTCGCAATTTGGTGCGTCTGGACGAACGCTGCTCCGGCTTTGCAGGAGGAAGACCATTCAGGGACTAAAGAGACTGCTCGAAGGCCGTTTGTTGACCTTTAGGGATCAGCCAGAACGCCCAACATGGCCGCCCCGGAGTACCTCGGGAACCCGGGTGGTTGCCGGGATGGGCAGTTAGAGTTGTTAAAGACTACGGTTGCTCAGAGGCAACTCCCGCGCATTCCAGGATGCTGCATGACCGCCTAAACACTGGAAGCTAAGCAGCGGGTCGGCAGATTGCACAAGCGTGAGAAATCGCCTTCCAGTCAGCAGAAACTCATGTGAGGCTCTCGATAGGATAACCAGGAGAGCCTCGGCAGGACCGCGTTGTAAGCCAGGAACCGACCCGCCTGCACCATTCGCAAATTGGTCGTAAGAAGACAGGATGAGTGCTACTCCGCCGTTGAGGGGAACCTCAATTTCAGTAAACACGTCACTAAGAGCGTCCAGATTCATCCCGTAGTAGTCGGGAAAGTGAAAGACTGAGAACAGGCTCATGTGCATGTCCTGTTCGGAATTCCATGCTTGGCAGTCCAGTCGAACAATCCGATAGCCCACTTGCCCTAGCCAGGCGGTGTCCTCGGCAAGGATGTCATGCCTCCGATACAAAGTGATGCCTCCGTCTCGGATAGCTCGCAAATCAAACGCACCTTGTTCGCTGCTAAGGAAAATAGCCATTTGTGCGCCATTTTACCTGTGCGCAGTTGCGCTCAGGCTCGATGGATGGCGTCGCCCCTAACCTGGCCGCCCTGAGCACCTCAGGAACCCCGGGTGGTTGCCGGATCGGACGCCCCTTCACACCCAGAACAGATTGAGTGTCCAGACCACGCGAAGGTGCTCCACGACTGGCTCTTAAACTATGCAGGAGCAGGAACTTGGCCGGTGCTTCGGCTCACGGACGATTTCGGGCTGCCTTTTCCGGGTACCCCGGTAAGTTTTCATGTGCTGGGCGCTTTGCTGAGAGCCTCTCAGGACTACTTGACCGCCCAGAGGGTCAACGCCTCGAGATCTGGCGCTGCATATTGACTGCTCTCTTTCCAGTGGCGAGCGATTCGATTGGGAGGCGGCTCGAAGAGAGAAGCGTCGGGAGTTAACGAGATGTGAGCGAGGCCGGATACCGTCTCTTTTCCTGCTGGATCGCCATCGACTACCCGGAGCACGAGTCGCATCTCGGAAGAAAACCAAACCTCATGAATGGTTTGAGTCGATGAGCTACTACCAGGGACTGCGTGAATGGTAATGATTCGGGTACCCTTAGCCGGAATGCCTTCAAAATCATGTTCCCCGAGATTTTGGAAACTGACACCCGGCTCAGGGGAATCAGTAGAAAGAGGTATGGAGATGACTGAGGTGAGCCGCTCAACTTCTGCCATCTGATCACTGGTGAGATCCATCTGAACTATCTGAGTCTTCTCTGCAAACTCCCCCTCGCCCCAGTGCCACATAGTCGCTATGGATGGATTGAACAAGGACAAAGACCAGCTATCGCAGGGCTTCAATTTGCCAAGTGACGGCACGTCGCACTGCTCATCCACCTGACCTGATCCTGAGAGAAAAATGCGGCCACTCTTGTCACGGGCAAGCAGGAGATGATGCAGTTCTCTTGTGATCATGCGGCGACCATTTGGCTGAACCTCGACTGTGCGGCTGTACTTGATCGCTGAAAATGGATGACCCTGGATGACTGCTGGTGTGGACAGATCATTCTCGGAAGAAGATGTGCGCGGCTCGGACTGCCCACAAAGAAGGAGCGGGAGACACGCCAGAACAAGAAAAGGTAGCTTGCTTAATTGCAGCATCGTCGGTTGGTCCAGGGTTTGGGGTCTGTTTACATGCCTGCACTATCGACACTAGAACTCACATAAAGGTTGCAGTTCAGCAGAGCTTTAGCCGTCGCGCGTGCAATTGCCCAAAACGCCACTGTGCCCAATTCTGGCCGCCCCTGAGTACCTCGGGAACCCGGGTGGTTGCCGGGATGGACGCCACGTTCCCAGCTCAAACAGATTGAGTGTCCAGAGCACGCAAAGGCGCTCTACGACTGGCGCTCACCCGATTTCCGGCTGGTTTTCGTTTTTGAGAATATGCAGGGATGGAAGTTTGCCGAATGCGTCGGTTCACTGGTGGCTCAGTGTTGGCTTTTCTGGGTACCCCTCCCGGGGAGCTTTTTGCGAGCTGGGCAGCCATTGTTTCCGGGAACGTGACATGGCGGGAGTTAAGGAGTAGTGACTAGACTGGGATCTCATACAGAAGTTGTGTTCAGGAGTGAAGTCCTCGGGATGGGGTCAGACACTAAAGTAGCGCGGCCAAGCGACGGAGAGTTCCAGATTGAAATCAACGACCAATCAGTAAACGTCCGTTTGAACGCATCTGTGAAGTCTCCGCGAGGGAGATTCTATTGGACTGCTTTCTTTCTGGCGCTGTGGATAGCAGGGGTGTGCCTAATCGTTCTTTCAAAGGGCAAGCACGGCGAACCGGGCATGTGGGATGACTTCGCGACAAAGCCCGTCAATTCTTTAGGCTTCATCATCCCTTTGCTCACAATAGTTGGCTGCTCAGCTCTACTCGTACTCAACAGTTGGCGCTACGTCGTGATGGCGTTCCCTTCGGATGAGACCTTTTATTGTGACCGGTCAACGCTGACAATCTCGAAAGTGTGCTGGCTAGACATCCATAACAAAGCTTGGCGAGTTCAATCGTATCCAGTCGAGTGGATTACAGGCTTGAAGTATCGATCTGTTGCTACAGTTGCTACAGCCTCCAAAGTAGGCGTTGTCTATGGCCTTCGCTTCGAAGCAGGAGGCCGGTCAGAGCGTGTCCTTCCCGGTCTGGGGACCCAGGACGCCGGCAACATCCTAAAGGCCGTCAAATCGTTAGGGGTGAACACAGACAAATAGCCAAATAGCAGAGCCGATGGTCGAACCGAATTAAGCCCGCAAAACGGCGTTTTCGGTAACCTGCTCCTAGTCTCTTCTGTCATGGGTGCCGAGTCGCTTCACCTGGTAGCGGTCCAGCAGGCAGGGTGCGAGGGCCACGAGCATCCTGTAGCCAGCCCCACCGTTAGCCGCCCCTGAGTACCTTGGGAACCCGGTTGGTTGCCAAGTAGGGACACCACGTTCCCAGCCCAGACAGATTGGGGGCCAGACCATGCAAGGGCGCGCTACGACTGGCGCTAACCCGTTTTCTGGCTGGTTTTCATTTTTGAAAATATGCAAGGATGGAAGTTTGGCTCATGCGTTGGTCCTCGGATGACGCAGTGCTGGCTTTCTGGGTACCCTCCCGGGAGCTTTTTTGCGGGCAGGCAGCCATTGTTTCCGGGAATGGCGATTTTGCGGGATCTATACTGCCGAAATGCAGGAATGTTTTCCAACGTTCGTCAGGCTTCTGATTGCAGCAACACTGATGTTATTGCCTACTGTCGAGAGAACCGCAACGCCGATCTACGGCTACAAGGTCGTGGCCATCTATCCTCATTCCACGACCAGCTACACCGAGGGCTTCCTGTATTTAGATGGTCTTTTTATGAAAGCACTGGCCTGAAGGGGCATTCTCAGGTGCTCGTCTACGAACCGAAGACTGGCACTGTGAAGCAGTCAGCCGACATCCCTCCCCAGTTCTTCGGCGAAGGCATCGTCGACTGGGGGCCGAACCTTTATGAATGGACATGGCAGACGAACGTAGGCTTTGTGCGCGACCGCACTACGTTGAAGGTGTTGCGCCGATTTACCTATAGCGGCGAAGGTTGGGGCATGACGCACACAGATCGTGAGCTTGTCACCAGCGACGGTTCGAGTACCCTCATCTTCCGCGATCCTGTCACGTTCAAAGAAACGCATCACATCGTCGTGAAAGATGCTGGTACGGAAATTAGCCAACTAAACGAGCTTGAATTTGTCAAGGGCGAGATATATGCGAACGTTTGGCACAGCGACCGTCTTGCGCGGATTTCACCGAAGAACGGAAACATCTTAGGTTGGGTTGATCTCACTAACATCCTTTCACCGATCTTCAAGCTGGACAGCGAGGCTGTCTTGAACGGGATTGCCTACGACGCCCAACATGACCGCCTTTTCGTGACGGGTAAGCAGTGGCCATCGATTTTCGAAATCAAACTCGTTCCAAAGAAATGATCTCGATGATCTGCCTTTCACCATGCAGCAAGCCGAGCTTTCCCTCAAAACGGGGTTTCAACAACATGCTCCTAGTCCCTTCTGCCGTGGGTGCCGAGTCGCTTTACCTGGTAGCGGGCCAGCAGGTAGAGTGCGAGGGCGATCTCCAAGGTGCATGCCGGAAGAGTGCTGAACACGCCCCCTGTGCCCCAACCTAGCCGCCCCTGGAGTACCTCGGGGAATCCTGGTGGTTGCTGGGGCTGGAACCGGAGCGGGAACAGACTGGCTGCACATAGGCATCCCTATGGCTCCTTGGTGAGTCTTCCAGTCAAGACACTAGTGACGTGTTCGAACCGAAAGTTGATCTCATGCTTATAGATCAGCAATGGCCTGAAGAACTCGATGCCCTTGTAGCCGCGCCCCGCAATCACATTCTGCTTTTCGAGAATGAAATATTAAGGGTACTCGAGATCAGGATCGTCCCGGGGGAAACCACACCGCTGCATACCCATCGTTGGCCCGGACCGCTGTTGTTGCTGAGCTGGAGCGACTGCGTGCGGCGGGATGCCGACGGCGTTGTGCTTGTGGATAGCCGCACCCTCCTCCGGCCCATCGAGGGCACGGCGATCTGGTCGCCATCCATGCCCGCGCATACGCTCGAGAACGTCGGCACGACCGAGCTGCGTCTCATTGGTGTCGAGTACAAGGTGTATCCAGCACTCGCTCCTGCGATGTGAGTTCCATAACGCGATCCGGTCGCCGCCGGGACCACTCGCTGTGTCGCTCCTTGCAGCTCCTACCATCTGAGGGCTTGAAACAGCTGAGACTATGAGGGCTAAAGACTACCCAAGAATGTAGATCGTAGCTGCAGGCAAGATCGCGCCTCTCCGCCCGAACCAGGTCGAATGACTCGGAAAGACTGCATGGCCGGTTACCAGCAGACGTGGGAAGGGCAGTTCGACGACGTTGATGCGTTGCAGAAATGAGCTTACCGGAGTATGTCTTTCATCAAGGTAACGGGGTCAAGGACGCACTCCCCGGGTCTGTAGACCACGGCATCGTGCCCCGAGCCAAGCCACCAACGTTGCCAGTGCAGCGTTGCTGTTTGATCCATGCACTCTCTACGGTACGCTCTACATAATCGTGTGTGAGCTGTTGGGGCTGCATTTACCGTATGACGCTTGCCGCGTCTTTCCACCGTTTCATGTCAGAAATCGTAAGCGAACTCCCCTCGTTGAATAGGCGTTGCATATCATCAGCAAAGAAGACTCTAGTTTTTTCTTCTGTTGAGACCGTTTACGTATCACCGTCGTACTCGTAGCTGTACTCCGTGGCAAGTTGTCCGTACAGGCGCTCACAGAAGTCAAAGGCGCGATCCCAAGGCATGGCGGTGAGGTATGCCTCGGTGTCCTCTTGGGCAGATCAAGTGTCAGGAACTCTGCTGGGGACGCAATCGACACCTGGAAGGCCGCTGCGCAGATCGAAGAGGGTCCGCTGCTGCGGAGTCTCGCGAAGGGCGGCAGGTTGGGCGTGAGCCTGAGCGACTGGGCCGTGTGGTCGGTCGTCGAGCATTCGGCGAAACAGATCGGCACCGAGCACTTCGGGGCGCACGATCTCTGTCGCACCTGCGCGAAGCTCTGCCGCAAGGCCGGCGGAGAACTCGAACAAATCAGGTTGCTGCTCGGGCATAGCTCAATCCAGACGACCGAACGCTACATCGGCTCTGAGCCGGAGATCGCCGTCGCCGTGAACGACAGCATCGCGCTCTGAGCTGCCTAATACTTGAGATAATGGGAGCCGATGCCAAACGAGCTCGAGAAAATGAACAACGGAGCGGCGAGCCTCCTCGAGAGTCTCCGCGGGCTCATCCAGAGTGCTCGACAGAAGGCTCTTCGAGCAGTCGACGCGGTCCAGATCCAGACCTGCTGGGAGATCGGCCGGCACATCGTGGAGTTTGAGCAGGGCGGGTCTTCCCGGGCCGAGTACGGCACTCGGCTCCTGCCGCTGCTCGCGGAGTCGCTGAGCCGGGAGTTCGGCAAGGGCTTCGACGTCTCGAACCTGCGTCATATGCGGGTCTTCTACCGGGCTTTTCCGATTCGCGACGCACTGCGTCCTGAATTGAGCTGGACGCATTACCGGACTCTGCTCAAGGTCGAGCAGGAACCAGCCCGGCTCTGGTATATGGCAGAGGCCGCGGAGCAGGGTTGGACCACCCGTGCATTGGAGCGGCAGATCAACACGCTCTACTATGAGCGGCTCCTCGCGACCTCCGACCGGCCGGCAGTCGAACGGGAGGCATTGAGCGCAATCGCGCCCCTCCAAACACCCCGGGACTTCGTCCGCGATCCAGTCATGCTGGAGTTCCTTGGCCTCCCCGGTGTCGGACGCCTGCTCGAAGCGGATCTTGAGCGCGCCCTGCTCGACAACCTGCAGGCCTTTCTCCTCGAGCTTGGCCGTGGCTTCGCCTTCGTCGCAAGGCAGTACAGGCTTAGCACCGAGACGAAGGACTTCTACGTTGACCTTGTCTTCTACAACTTCCTACTGAAGTGCTTCGTGCTCTTCGAACTCAAGTCCGGAGAGCTGACGCATCAGGACATTGGCCAGATGGACATGTACGTCCGGATGATGGACGATCTCCGGCGCGGCGCCGACGACAACCCGACCGTCGGCATCATCCTGTGCACGCAGAAGGACGCGTCGGTCGTGCGCTACTCCGTGCTCCAGGAGAGCGAACACCTGTTCGCAAGCCGCTACAAGCTGGTTCTACCCTCCGAGGAGGAACTGAGGCTGGAACTCCAACGCGAGCGAGATCAGCTTTCAGGCTGATGACCGAGCGTGGCAGCGATGTTCAGTGCGGGATTCCGTAGTTTCGCAAGGACGAAATATCGGTGTGAGGATGGGTTAATCCGTCTTCAAGGCGCATCACCTCATCGAGTGCTGGCGGTGAAGTAAGCGAGCGCTGCTCACATGACAGTTTGTGAAGTTCCCAAAGCTCAATTCCCACAACGCCGTTTTCGAGACCACACTTCTGACCCGTCGGCGACCTGTCCGATCCGTTGGCTCAAGCCAGCACTGCGCAATCAGTGGACCGACCCATCAGCACAATTCCTGTTCCTGCATATTTCAAAAACTGAGAACCGGGCGGCATCTGGGTTAGCGCCAGGCGTAGAGCGCCTTTGCATGGTCTGGATGCCTAATCTTGTCAGCATAGTATGCTGACCTGCAAACCGACAGCCAAGCGAGGAACACGATGAGCCACAACTATGCCGCGGTGAATGACATTCTTCAGGCTCATGGTGCTAGCGAAGACAAGCTCACCGTGCGGGTTCTAACGTATGAAGAGGACGACCTAGGATGTGATCGTTCGCCTGAGACATTCGTTCTCTTAGAAGGAACTCGTGAAGCATTAAAGTTTCTTGCAGAAACCATATTGGCCCACATCGAAACCACAGTTTGCGACTTGACCATGCATCCTTTACACGCGGGAAGTGCCCATTTCAGCTCCACTTCAACAGCGGGAATCATTCTTCATACAGTGCCCTGTGCGAACGGACCTTATGGCTGGTCTCGCGACACGCACGCCGGCTCCCGAGGTACTCCGGAAACGGCCAAGTTGTGGACTATGTCGTTCCTTGGTGTCAGGAATGGCACGATAGTTCCTACAGTCGAGACCTGTTCGATTGACGAGAGCTTCCTGAACTTGGGCGAGTTCAACGGCAGGGAAGTCGAGCCGCTAGCGCGCGAGCTGCGCGATTGTGACCATCGCTGGGCCGGCACCCCCATTTTTGTTGGCATTGCGCCTACGAAAACTCTTGCGAAAGTGGCCAACTTCATCGCCATGAAACATCCGCAGCATCGCGCGATCTGCGATCTGCGATCTGCGGTCTGCGGTCTGCGTTCCAGCCGGGTGCGGGAGGAGCTGCTGCCCGCCGTGCCGGTCGAAGAGATATGGGGCATCGGCAGAGCCTCGGCCGCAAGTTCGGAATCACGACGGCGGCGGACCTAGCCTCGCTCGAACCGGATGACGCCCGCGCATCACGGGGCACCGGGAGAGTCGATTCTGGCGCTGAGGATCGCGCTGCCCTGGTTGTCATGCCAGGGCGCACCGGACTTAGGCGGTTCTGACTGCGTGGCGGCGTCTGCTGCTAAAGCTGTGGCGCGAACAGGACCCTACTGGTCATGAGCAAACCACGCTGTATTTCAACCTAAAGAAACCGCCTGCAACGCCCGTCCCCCCTCTCGTTGAGGAGAGAGGACCTGTCCGCAAGTAAACACCCGCGTTTAGCATTACCCATCTTTTCAGTTGCCGAAATGCTGACCTTTGAGGATCAAAACGGCGAGCCGTCTACCGACGGGATTATGCCCATCGCTGCGAACACCATTTGCTTGTGTGCCTGTCTGACCATGACAACGTTATGTCGATGCAATGAGCAGGCATGCGGGACTAAATGGCGATCGGCCTCGCCGATTCACGGCCTTGCAGGCTCTAAGCTTCGTATTGTAGAAGTAGGGCTGCGGCAACAATGTCAGACAAGTGCTTCGGGTGACGAAGGGGCCGAGAGGTAAGTACTGCATGCTTGATCGATATGGTCTTTTACTCACCGGAGGACTGGCCTTGCTGACCTGGGTCGTACCGACACAGGCGCAGAATCAAGCGCAAGGTAACGATGCCGTCGCGCTACAGCCGCCGCCCTTTACGCTTCAAGCTTCTGTCCGGCGAGTTGTCGAGGATGTGCTGGTCACCGATGCAAAAGGCAAGCCAATTCTTGGGCTTCCGCAAAGCGCTTTTCATGTGCAGGATGATGGCAAGCCCCAGGTGATCCGCAACTTCGAGGCAAGCGCAGAGTCAGTCACCGATGCCAATGAAACGCGGTCGACGCCGGGGGTCTTCAGCAATGTAGCCATGTTGCAGGGCGACCGCAACATCAATGTGCTCTTGATCGACAACATGGGTGTCGATGTAGCAGACCAGATGTATTTCCGGCTGCAGGTGTTGCACTCGCTTGCAGGACTGCCGAGCGGCACGCCGATCGCTGTGTTCCGGACTACCGGCCATGGGCCTGCGGTGTTGATGCAGTCCGTGACAACAGATCGCGAACTCATCCGCCGTGCGATCGAGAATAGCGCGCCCGCCCTGACTAGCCCGATCCCTTCATCCTACAGCGTTGCAGTCAGAGAGCTAAGCGAATTGGGACTCTACCTGCGCCAGTACAAAGGACGCAAGTCGCTCCTGTGGTTTGCCGCAGCCTTTCCCTTGCGCGACGAACAGAGCGGTGCCGCCGGAGCGGGACGATCGATGCAGTCGGACGAAGCAGAGATGATGGTATTACGAGCGCTTGAGGGGGCGCGGGTTGCTGTCTATCCGGTCGATGTGCGAGGTGTGCTCAACGTAGCCGGACCTCTGAATCAGGCTAAGAATACAAGCGAAGTAGGAGGATCGCCGGTCATCACCGGCAGCAACGATGCTGCCGCGCAGCGTGGTTCGTGGAACGCGATGGATGAAATCGCCGCGGCGACTGGCGGTCACGCGTACTACAGCAACAATGCGCTCGGTACGGTGCTACAACAGGCGGTTTCCGACGGGCGGCATGCCTATGCCGTGACCTACGATCCGACGCCATATTCGTCGGATGGGCGTTTTCATAAGGTAAGGGTGACGGTGGATGGACCCTACCAGGTGAGTTATCGCCAAGGCTACTACGCCAAGGACCCGGCTGGCCTGGACGAAGAAGCTTCTGTGTCGGGTATGGAATCAGATCAGGTACCGGACGGTGGGCCTGCTTCTCCTCTACCGATTGTGTTTCTGGCGCGTATCAAGATGGGAGCGGAGGCTGCTCAACAGGTGGCGGGAGCGCCTGCAAAGAACGCAGGCGAGCCTCTTGTTATTGACTACGGAATCGCAGCCAAGGATCTAGTGTTCAATCGCGATGAAAGCGGCAGGAATGATGCACATTTCAAGGTAGCGGCTCTTGCCTATAACGCAGAAGGGGAGGTGCTGAGCTCTGCCATGGATGAGGTGACAACCCACTATGACGATGCGCAGATGGAGCAGGCAAGCACCAAAGGTGTGCCCACGCTGCAGCAACTTCGTGTGGCTCACGGCGCGAAGTATTTGATGCTCTCAGTGATTGATCTCGAAAGCGGCAGAACAGGTACAGTCCAGCTCTCGGTCGCGAGCGCAGAACAGGGCTCCAAGGCCAGCGAGTAATTGCAGCGTGAAAGCAGTGCAACCCTCTGTCTCTACCGAGAGGGCGCCATCTATTCCTGGCCAACGCCCGGTGTAGACCCAAACTCACGCATGTCGAAGAGCTCCCGAGAACCGCCTGGCTTCTTGACGAAGAGCTGGAGCGCTACAGCGTTGGGCGGTCCCTGGAAGTAAGGAAGATGCAAAGTGTGCCAGCCAGGCTGGAGGGTAACCTTCCCACTCGCAGTCTCTAAATTGTGGAGGTTGTCGGCGTCGACCACCAGCTCATCATCGATGTAGAGCTTTGCGCCGTCATCCGCTAGAACAGTGAACTCGTAGGCCCCCGGTTCTTTGACCTGAAAAGCTCCGTGATAGTCGATGCCGAACCACTCTGTGGCGCGGGTCACTCCAGGTATGCCGCCTGTCTTCCAGAACTGTTGATGCGGCACATTGAGAACGTACGCATAGAGCGAGCCCACGGAATCGAGAGACCAGTACTTTGGAAGCCTGGACATGCCTGCAGGTAGCTCATAGACATCTGCGCACATCGCTCCCGCTCTTGGTTCGATCGACCCAAAGGAACCGATTGGTCCCAAAGGAGGAAAGTTAATATCTGTGCGAGTCGTTTGATGTTCATTCCAGCTTTGCTCCGCCGCTGCTTCTTCCGGCGTCAGTTGCCCAGCCTTAAGGGCGTATGGTGTCTTGATTAAAGCACTTCCGATGTTCCCGGTCTGCGTATCTCTCACGACGAACCGGACTGCAGGCGGATGTTCCGTGCCTGGAAGCTCAACGAAGCTTGGAAAGCCGTGAACCGATGCCTCGACATACTCGCTAGAACGCAGTGTTCTGTTTTCCGAAGAGTGCATGAAGTGCAAGGCGCGGCCATTCTGGTCAAAGCTACAAGCAGCATATTGCAGGTGTATATCCCGGGAATCAACCGCGATCGAAGCCAATGGAAGCGCGGCGGGCGGGATCGTTATTTGAAAACGCAGATCGTTTGCATCCTGTGTTTCAACGAAATGTACAAGCAGTGGAAGCGACAACGGCTCGTTGCTGTGGAAGCAGGCTGCCTGTAAGAGGCGCGCCTCAGCAACACTCTCAGGCTCCTGAGTAGAAGGCGTTAGTTTCGCAATACTAGCTACGTGGTAGTGGAGACCATAGTTCAGCCTGATCCCAGGAAGTGGAGTCGTGACGAGAAGGCTATGTTCCCCATCGCGAAGCTCGTCGGTGCTGACGTGGTAAGTGAGTTCGTAGTGACCGGTCGTGTCTTCCGCACAGCCGCTACCCAGCCGGACATGCAAGGTCGCCGGTGTGGAAGGCTGCGACATCTCGGACAACGGTGCAACGTAGCGAATGGACGTGATTCTCTGCTGTTTCCGTTGATGATCTGGGCCTGTTTCAAAGACTGCGAGCTCCGAGGCTTGCAGGTTTGGAACAGATTCGTCGCGGCGATCAGAAGCAACTACATCTACGATCACTTCACGCGTTGTGACTTTAAGAACTATCGGGACCTGGGTAATGTCGGGACCTGCCTGCTCCGTCGGTGTTGTACCCGGAGCAGAGTTCTGTGCCTCTGAAGCGAGCGGCAGGATGCAAGCACACATCAAAAGCAGGGATCGCCAAGGCAGCTGTTGCATGGTGGCATCAGCATAGAACTCGACTGCGCTCGAACGCAAGACAACCAGCGGAATCGGTCACCCGGTGCGCACCCAATAGTCTATTGGCCTACTGACTTCCCCAAGAGAGATGTTTGTGGATCCACTATTGCAGGTTCAGTATGTACACTTCGTCCTATCAGCACGCGTAGTCTCTAGTGGTGGGATCCCAAGGCGCTGCCCTCACCGGCACGCGCAAAACAGCGTTCAGTGAACGTTTCAAACTGAAGATGCCGAAGATGAGCTTTCGGGAGGACCATGGAACCGGCCAACACAATCGCGTTTATAGTTGGTTGTTCAGGGGCACCGGCGGGTATGCGGCTGTAAATGAGTGGAGAGTGAGTGAGACCGCACGAGAACCCGACGGCCAGGCCGAAAAGAGGGTGGACCAGAACCGTTCCTCTGCGCTTGCGGTAGCTACGGGGATCTTGCTGATCCGTGTTGTAGGGCTCGTCCGGGACCGAATCTTTGCGCATTACTTCGGGAATTCCGATGCTGCGGATGCTTTCCGTGCCGCCTTCCGTATTCCCAATGTTCTACAAAACCTATTTGGCGAAGGAGTGCTTTCAGCCTCCTTTATTCCGGTTTACGCTCGCTTACGCGCAGAAGAAAGGCACGAGGAGGCATCGCAGGTTGCTGGGGCGATCCTTGCCATATTGCTGGTCGTCACTTCAATCTTGGTCCTAGCTGGAATTCTGAGTGCACCCTTGCTTGTGGACGTAGTGGCTCCAGGTTTTCACGGCCAAAAGCTGATCCATCGCAGTCTTGAGCGCACACTCTGTGTAAGGGTGTAAGCGCGGGTGGACTGTGCCTGCCGTAAAAGTTGAAGCTCGGGTCTCGAACATACTTGCTGCAGAGCCACTCCCATGCCGGCGGATCTAGAAAGTTGCAGCTTTTCTGAATCGCATCCTACTAGTTGGTAGTCTCATAGAGCATGCAGGGAGAAACAGCAGAGCGAATTCTTCAAACGGCCAGGACCCTGATTTCGGATCGTGGCTACTCGGCGTTCAGCTACGCCGATATTTCGGAAGCAGTGCAGATTCGGAAGGCCAGTATTCACCATCACTTTCCGACCAAGTCCGGACTGGTGGTCGCTGTGCTCCGGGCGCATCGCGAGCGGTTTCTGGCTGCAACCCAGGCGTTGACGCACCAGGTGGAAGATCCGCTTGCGCGCCTCCAGGCGTACGTCCGGCATTGGGAGGGCTGCATCCGGGATCGGTCGCAGCCATTCTGCATCGCGGCCCTGCTGGCGGCTGAACTGCCAAGCCTGCCCGAGGAGGTGGGCGCCGAAGTGCACAAACACTTCTTAGCCCTGGGCGAGTGGATTCGCCAGACGCTCGAGGAAGGGGTTGTGAAGCGCAGTATGAAACTCAAAGGAAGCAGCGAGGACGAGGCGCAAACGTTCATGGCAACGGTGCACGGCGCCATGCTGTCTGCCCGTGCCCTCGGAGACTGCGCCGTGTTCGAAGCCGTAACGCACAGCGCTTTGCAACGTATCCAGGCGTAGGTCCGCCCGCTCGGCACCGGTTCTTCGTTTTTGCCTCATAAATCTACCAACTAGAAGATAGTCAAGGAGCACTCATGTCAGCCACGATCACGAACGCCCAGGCGCAGGCCTTTTCCCTGCGCAACCTCTACTACACACGCACCGTTGTTCAGCTTGTCTGGGCCGGGGTGATCATGGCGACCGCCGCCGGCAATCCGGTGCTGGCAGCCGGCCTGCTGGTGCTTTATCCCCTTTGGGATGTCGCCTGTACGGTGTATGACCTGCGATCTGCCTCGCGCTCCAACTCCGGAACACCCACCGCGCAGTACGTCAACGCGGCTCTGGGCACCCTTGCGGCCGCGGGTATCGCCGGCACTGCCTTCAGGTCTCCGCACCAGGCAGTTGTGGTCTTTGGGCTCTGGGCCTTCGCTGCTGGAGCAGCGCAGCTTGCCGTAGGCATCGCTCGCAGGGGGCAGTTGGGCGGGCAGTGGGCGATGATCCTGAGCGGTGCGCAATCTGCACTGGCAGGAGTGGTCTTCGTCCTGGGCGGGCTGCACGGGACGAAACAGATCAGCGACCTCGGGCGCTACGCTATTTTCGGTGGTGTGTACTTCCTGATCGCCGGGGTGCTGATGCACCGCAAGGTGTCCAAGGGCCAGATGGCTGGCGCAACCATCGCTCAGAGCCGGGGTTAGTTGTTTGGGCGTACAGTTCTCAAGCGGGGAGTACGCGGCCAAGGTTGGCCCGGAAAGCACTTTGCCACCCGGGCACAACCGGGCTGCATCACTCCCCGATCCACACGTCAGGTGGAAGTTCAACGTATGCAAAAATGTTTTTACCAACGTATTATCTCGCTATGAGTTTTTCTCGTTCCGTCCGCATCATCGACTCCCACACCGCAGGTGAGCCTACCCGTGTCGTCCTCTCGGGCGGACCGGAGATTGGTGCAGGCTCACTGCAGGAGCGACTCGCGAGGCTGCGGATGCAGGACACCTTTCGCTCGGGCGTCATCTGCGAGCCGCGGGGCTCAGACGTGCTGGTGGGTGCGCTGCTGACCAAGCCCGTGGAACCGGACTCGAGTGCGGCGGTGATTTTCTTCAACGATGCCGGCTACCTGGGTATGTGTGGGCATGGCACGATCGGCCTCGTGACAACCCTGGCGCACCTCGGCTCGATTGCGCCCGGGCGCCACCGCATCGAGACCCCCGTGGGCATCGTGGAAGCGTGCCTCATGGACGACGGCAACGTGTCGGTGTCGAACGTGCCGAGCTACCGCTACCGTGCGCAGGTGCCGGTGCATGTGCCGGGCCTGGGGCGGATCACCGGGGACATAGCATGGGGCGGGAACTGGTTTTTTCTAGTGGCAGAGCATCCGTATTCGCTTGCCGGCACCAATACCGCAGAGTTGCTCCGGGTATCGATGGCGATCCGCACCGCACTGCGCCAACAAGGGATTACCGGACCGGCCGGGGAAGATGTCGACCATATTGAGTTGATAGGGGCTCCAGAGATGGCGCACGCGGACTCTCGCAACTTCGTGCTCTGCCCCGGCTCGGCATTTGATCGCTCGCCATGCGGCACCGGCACGAGCGCGAAGATGGCGTGTCTCTTCGCCGATGGGAAGCTCGCCCCGGGACAACTTTGGCGCCAGGAGGGCATTCTGGGCACGCTCTTCGAGGGGCATGTCGAGCCTGGTCCCATGATCGAAGACCAGCCTTCGGTGATCCCGACCATCCAGGGACGTGCCTGGATTACGGCGGACAGCACGCTGCTCTTTGATGAAAGCGACCCCTTCACTGCGGGGTTCCATTTCTAAACGGATGCATCGCTACGATCTCATCATCGTTGGTGCGGGCATCATTGGCGCGGCTGTGGCACGCGAATGCGCGCGCAGCGGTCTGCGGGTCGCCATCGTCGAAGCAGGTACGCCGGGCGGCGGCATCACTGCGGCGGGCATGGGCCACGTGGTGGTGATGGACGACTCGCCGGCGCAGCTTGCGCTGACTGCTTTTTCGCGAGGCTTGTGGCGCGAAGAGTCGTTTCCCGTGTCGGTGGAATATGCTTCGCCCGGCACCATCTGGATTGCAGCAGATGAGGAAGAGATGGCGGAAGTCTTCACGAAAAAGGAGACGTACGCGCGGGCCGGTGTGCACAGCCAGGTGCTGAGCGCCCCTGCACTGGCCGCGCTTGAGCCGAACCTTCGCGCCGGGCTTGCCGGTGGGCTGCTGGTGCCCGAAGACGGGGTGATGTATCCCCCTGCGGCTGCCGCGTACTTTCTACGCCAGGCGAAAGAGTGGGGAGCCGAGATGATCGCGGGCCGTGCTGCGCGCGCGGGCGAGGGCAGCGTTTCGCTCGATGGAGGGCTCCGGCTCACCGCGCGCTTTGTGCTGCTGGCCACGGGTATGGACTGTGCGCTGCTGCCCGCAATGCCGCTGCGCATGCGCAAGGGGCATCTCGTCATCACGGATCGTTACCCCGGCTTTGTCAGTCATCAACTCGTCGAGCTTGGATACCTAAAGAGTGCTCACAAAGTGGCAGGTGACTCGGTTGCCTTCAACGTGCAACCGCGGCAGACCGGTCAGCTGCTCATCGGGTCAAGCCGCCAGTATGGCAGCGATACGGTTGCAATAAACCAGGAAATACTCACGCGGATGCTGCAGCGTGCGGAGCACTACATGCCGGGGCTGGGCGCTGTGTCTGCGCTGCGCATCTGGACCGGCTTTCGCGCGGCGACCGAGGACAAGCTGCCACTGCTAGGACCGGCGGAAGGGCTGAGTGATGATCCGACGCTGTGGCTAGCAGTGGGGTTTGAAGGCCTTGGCTACACGCATGCGCCCGGTGCTGCGCGCCTGCTGGCTGATCGGCTGCTCGGGCGCGCGTCCGCGATGGAGCTGGAACCTTTTCTGCCCGCGCGGCTCAAAGGGAGCGCGGCGGGAAAGGCTCTCCATGCCTGAAGCCATGCCGGAAGCTCAATGTGTGCAGATCTACCTGAATGGCATGCCGCGGCAGGTGGCGCGCGGTACCAGTGTTGCGGCAGCGTTGTTGCTGCACGCGGTGCCGTGCCGGGAATCCGTCAAGGGCACTCCTCGCGCCGCGCTTTGTGGCATGGGCATATGTTTTGAATGCCGCGCGGTGATCAATGGCGTCGCGCACCGCCGCACCTGCCAGATCAACTGCCTGGACGAGATGCGTGTGGAGACACAGCGATGAGTGCTGCAAACGACATCACGCACGCCGACGTGCTGGTTGTGGGGGCGGGGCCTGCGGGCCTTGCGGCCGCCACGGCCGCTGCGCGCCACGGCTGCGATGTGCACGTTCTCGATGACAACCTCGCGCCGGGAGGCCAGATCTGGCGCGCTTCTTCCGTTGCGGCGAACACGCAATCGACGCAACCCATGTCGTCGCGGGAGAAGGCCATTGCAGCGCTGCATGCGAGTGGAGCCACGCTGCACTGTGCGACGCGCGTCTTTGCCGCCCCTGCGAACAACGTTGTGGATGTACTGGAGCAGGACGAGCACGGCCTGCGCTACACGTACCGCACGCTGATTGTGGCCACTGGTGCGCGCGAGTTGATGCTGCCGTTTCCCGGCTGGACACTGCCGGGCGTGCTTGGGGCAGGTGGCCTGCAGGCGCTGGTGCGGGCGGGGTACTCTGTTGCGGGCAAGCGGGTGGCGGTGGTGGGGACCGGGCCGCTGCTGATCGCTGTTGCAGCGCACCTGCAGGAAGCAGGCGCACGCGTGGTGCTGCTGGCGGAGCAGGCCGGGCTGCGCACGATGCTGCCGCTTGCCGCGAGCATGTTGTTGCGGTTCACAAAACTGCGGCAGGGTCTGCACTATGCCGCGAGGTTGCGCGGGACCCCGGTGCGCATGGGCTGGTGGCCGGTGGAAGCAATCGCCGACCGCGGCGTGCTTGCCGGTGTGCGCATCACCAACGGCAGCGAGACCAGGACAATCGACTGCGACCTTGTCGCCACTGGCTTCCACCTGGTGCCCAACAGCGAGCTTGCCGAGCTGCTGGGTTGCGCCCTTGCTGCCACCCCTGTTGGCCGGCGTGTGCTTGTGGACACGTACCAGCGCACCACGCGTGCGGATGTTTTTTGCGTGGGTGAGCCGACCGGCATTGCCGGACTGGACGCGGCGCTCCTGCAGGGCGAGATCGCCGGCCTTACTGCCGCGGGTCAGCCTTCGACGCACCTGCATGCTCGGGCCGCAGCCGAGCGTGCTTTTGGCAAGATGCTCGATCGCACCTTCCGCCTGCGCAAAGCACTGCGCACTCTCGCCGCGGAAGATACCATTTTGTGCCGCTGCGAAGATGCGTCGTTTGCACAAGTGAAGGCCTGCGCAGGCTGGACCGAGGCCAAGCTGCAGACGCGCTGTGGGATGGGTCCTTGCCAGGGCCGTATCTGCGGGCCCGCGACCCGCGTGGTGTTTGGGTGGGAGCCCGCGTCCGTGCGGCCGCCGCTCGTGCCTGTTCCCCTGCACGCACTGATTTCATCCACAAGTCACCACGAGGAGAACCTATGAACTGGTACGGCGTTATGCCTGCAATGACTACACCCTTCCACCCCGGTCTTTCCGTCGACCACGAGTTCCTTGCGCAGCACTGCAACTGGATGCTGGACAACGGATGCACCGGACTTGTGATGCTCGGCTCGCTGGGGGAAGGCGCCACACTTACCGATGATGAAAAGCTGGCCATCCTGAAGACAGCGGTGGCGGCTGCTGCGGGGCGCGTTCCGGTAGTTGCGGCCATCTCATCGCTTTCGACTGCGGGTGCTGTCGCACTTGCCAAGAAAGCCGAGGCACTCGGCTGCTCCGGGTTGATGGTGTTGCCGCCCTATGTCTACACATCCGACTGGCGCGAGATGAAGTTCCACGTGGCGAGCGTGATTGCCGCCACGGGGCTCTCCTGCATGCTTTACAACAACCCCGTGGCTTATAAGACTGACTTTCTGCCATCGCAGATTGCGGAACTCGCAGCGGAGCACGCAAACCTCGCTGCCGTGAAGGAGTCGAGCGCGGATGTGCGCCGAGTCTCGGCGATTCGCGAAGTGCTGGGCGAGCGCCTCGTGATCTTTGTGGGTGTGGACGACGCACTGGTGGAAGGGGTGTACGCAGGCGCCAAGGGATGGATTGCGGGCCAGGTGAATGCTTACCCTGCCGAGTCGGTTGAACTTTTCAACCTTGCTGTTGCCGGTGAAAAAGAACGCGTCTTTGATCTGTACCGCTGGTTTCTTCCGCTGCTTCGCATGGATACCGTGCCGAAGTTTGTGCAGCTGATCAAGTGGGTGCAGGAGCAGCAAGGCGTCGGCTCGGCGCGTGTGCGCGCACCGCGCCTGGAGCTACAGGGCGCGGAGCTCGCGCAGGCAAAGCTCGAGTACGAGACTTCGCAGAAGGCGCGCCCAAGCATTGCGACCAAGCCGTTTCCTACACTCGCAAAGGCATAGCTGCTTAAGCCTGAAGGCGGCAGGGAACCCACTGCCGCCCACTCTGACGTGATGGAGAGAATCGTGTACAAGTCCGCCCTGCCCATCCCTGTGCGTCTGGCAATCCTGTGCGCACTTGCAGTGCCCTTTGCTGTGCAGGCGCAAAAGCCCGAACCGCTGCCGCCCGGGCCGATGTTTTCCGGCGGGCATATGACGCTGCATTCAGGTGCGCTGGGACTCGACGTACTGCGTTATAGCGGTACGGTGGCGAGCCTGACCACTACCGGGGCGGTGCCGTGGAACTACGCCCCCACAGACAAGCTTTCCGAGCGATCGCAGGACACGTTCTACCATCTAGGCGATATTGATCTGCGTGTGCGCGCTGCGGGCGCGACCGCGTGGCAGGCACTCTCCAGCGCCACGCATCGCGAACCGCAGAAGATCCTCACTGCCACGGACCACGAGCTTACCGGGGACATTACGAACTCGCTTCCGCCGGACTCGCCGGTGCGCATCGTGCGCAGCTGGAAGGACGATGGCGACGCCCTGTTGCTGAGCTTTGCCCTGACGAATACCACCAACAGTCCGCTCGAGATCGGCGGCGTCGGCATGGCGATGGTGTTCAACAACATCATGAACGATCGAACGCTTGAGCAGGCTTACAGCGAGTGCTCTTTCTACGATCCGTACATCGGTGAGGATGCCGGCTATGTGCAGGTGGCTCCGCTGAAAGGTACGGGTCCCGTATTGCTCGTGCTTGCGGATCAGCACACGCCCTTTGAGGCGTGGAAGCCGATCCTGGATCGACGATCGCGTACGACGCACCTGGGCGAGCCGGGCAATGATCCCACCCCGCGCGGAACGACGTTCGAGGGCTCTTTCGACTGGATGGTGCACTCTGCAGCATTTGCTGAGACCGAGTGGAAGGGTGCACAGGAGTGGAACCCGCCCACCGCGGAAACGCTGGCCCCTGGCGCAAGCGCGCACTACACGCTGCGCTTCGTCGTCGCCCCCGATATACGGCAGGTGGAGTCGACGCTCGCAGCGCATCACCGTCCGGTCGCCGTCGGCATACCCGGTTACGTGGTGCCGCAGGATCAGTCGGCGCGCCTCTTCCTGCGTTCCACACAGCCTGTGCGTGCGATGCGTAGCGAACCCGCGGGCGCCCTGTCGTGGCATGATGACGGCACGCTGCCAGGCGGGCTGCTTGCCTACACGCTTCAAGGTAAGCAGTGGGGTCGTGCGCGGCTGGTGATCGAGTATGCGGACGGCACCACACAGAGCATCGCGTATCGCGTGATCAAGCCCGAGCGTGAAGCCATCGCCGACATGGGCCACTTCCTCTTCAACGATCAATGGTTTGATCAGCCCAACGATCCATTTTATCGGGCACCCTCGGTGATCAGCTACGACGACTCTGTGCATGCACAGGTCACGCAGGAGTCACGCGTGTGGATCGCGGGCTTGAGCGATGAAGGGGGTGCCGGTGCATGGCTGGCTGCGGCCATGAAGGAGTTCCTGGAGCCCGATGCGGCAGAAGTGGCGAAGCTGGAGCGCTTTGTCGACGAGACCGTGTGGGGGCACCTGCAAGTCGCCGAAGGCGAACACAGGTATGGCGTGCACAAGAGCCTGTTTTTCTACCAGCCAAGCCTCGTGCCAGCGTTCCAGTACGATCCGAAAACAAACTGGACGAGCTGGACCAGCTGGAACAAGGAAAGCTCCGACGACCTCGGTCGGTCTTACAACTACCCGCACGTGGTCGCCGCCTACTGGGCGCTTTACACAATCGCCCGCAACACGCACGGCCTTGCCACGCACCACCCCTGGCAGTGGTACCTGGACCAGGCGTATGAGACCACCATGGCCATGCGGACCCAGGCGCCTTACTACACGCAGTTCGGCCAGATGGAAGGCACCGTCTTTGTGCGCCTGCTCGACGACCTGAAGCGCGAAGGCAAGACCGAGGAAGCAGGCAAGCTGGAGTCATGGATGCGTGAACGTGCCGAGCACTGGCGAAGCGAAGCGTATCCATTCGGCAGCGAGATGCCATGGGACTCCACCGGGCAGGAAGAGGTGTATGACTGGACGCGCTACTTCGGCTTTGCTGACAAGGCAGACGTAACGCTCAATGCGATCCTGGGCTACACCCCCGTGCTCCCCAGCTGGGGCTACAACGGGAGCTCGCGTCGTTACTGGGACTTTCTCTACGGCGGAAAGTACCCTCGAATTGAACGCCAGTTGCATCATTACGGCTCGGGACTGAACGCCATACCGCTGCTCGCCGAGTACCGCAGTCATCCGGATGACCTATACCTGCTGCGTGCCGGGTATGCCGGGATGACAGGCGCGCTCACCACGATCGACACCAAGGGCTTCGCGTCGGCTGCGTTCCATTCCTTTCCTGACCGCATGGCCGATGATCCATATACCGGCGACTACGGCCCCAACTTCTTTGGGCATGCTGTGAACACAGGGACCTACATCGTGAATGACAAGGCGATGGGCTGGCTCGCTTTCGGCGGCAACCTTTCGCAGACGCACGACGTGATCGACGTTAGCGTACTGGACAGCTCGCGACGCAGTATCTTTCTTGCGCCGCTTGGTCTCTGGATAACACTGGATGGCGGCACAGTGGATCGCGTGCGTCTCAACACCAGGACGCAGCGTGTCACGCTCATGCTGTCACCAGCGACGCAGACGGTATCCACAGCACGCCTGCGCCTGAGTGTTCCCGCGGACACAAGTGCGCACCCTAGACTGAGTGGAAACTTTGCTCTGGATGCGGGAGCATGGACGGTTCCGCTGTCGAGCAAGGAAACATCGGTCGAGGTAGAGCGGTAGAGATACGAGACTGTCCGAAGCAACGCGGCAGGTCGTAAGAGCACATGCGTGCCGACAGGCTTGGCGGGTGCACACTGTGCACCCGCCCCTTGCATCGAGT
Organism: Acidipila sp. EB88; assembly: GCF_003858395.1. Taxonomy (GTDB): domain Bacteria; phylum Acidobacteriota; class Terriglobia; order Terriglobales; family Acidobacteriaceae; genus EB88. The sequence goes on from NZ_QWEV01000005.1 coordinate 3,453,269, forward strand.
GAGAACGAATCGATGCGCCGCCCTAGGGATGCGTAGGATGCTCGCCGTAGAACTTCCAGTGGGATGAGTACTCCGGCGTGAGCGCAAGATTCTCCAGATCTGCACGCAGTAGCTCGATCGGCATGGAGTTTTCATGAAGGATCGCATCGTGAAACTGCAGATTCGTCATCTTGCCTGAATCCACCAACTCATGATGCAGCGCGCGGAACTGCAGGCCGCCCATGAGGTAAGCGCTTTGGTACAGCGGGCCCACTGAGCCGTCGAATGAACGCCGCACTTCTGCGGTTGCATTGTCGGGTTCGAAGCCGACGTTGTCGATCAGGAACTGCACGCATTGCTGCGGAGTCCAGCGACCAAGATGGAAGTTCATCGTGAAGATCACGCGGGCTGAGCGATGCATGCGCCAGACCATCGCGCCGACACGCTGCTCCGGGGTTTGTTGGAACCCCATGTCATAGAGCAGCATCTCCCACCACAGCGAGTTCCCTTCATGCCAGAAGGGCGTTTCGAACTCGCCGCGATACGGGTTATACCGAGCACTCATGTAGAACTGCAGAAAGTGTCCGGGGATCATTTCGTGAAACACAGTCGCATGGGAGAGCGGACCACTGTTGCCGCGCATGCTCATCATGCGCTGTGTGTACGTCATCGTGTCGGTCGGGTAGGAAACGCTGATCTCATCGCCACCCGTGAAGAACGGGTTCACAAGTTGGCGCTCAGGCGTCATCATGATCATGCGCAGCGTCTCAGTAGCCAGGGGTGGCACCGTGACGAGATTGTGCTGCTGTACGTACTGGTCCGCCTCGCTCATGTAGCCGCGGATGAGTTCCGGCTGTTCGCCTGGCGGCACGTGCATCTGCTTGATCTTCTCGACAGCCGCATGCCAGTTGTCGCCGTAGCCCATGTCGCGCGATGCTTTCAGCATCTCCTTCATGCACCAGTCGTACTCGGTCTGCGCAATCGCAATCAGCTCTTCTGGCGTGTACGGAATCATGTTGTCTGCAAGATCGGCCAGCAGTGCATCGCGGCCCACCGGATTGCCGATGATCGTCAGCTTGTCATTGGGCGCGATCCCGACCAGCTCCTTGAGCAGATACTCGCGATAGCTCTTCAGGGCCTCGTCTGTTTGCTGGTAGGGCAGCGCGACCCACCACGTAAACATCGGGTCGTACCCGTTGTACATCTCGAACCAGGTTTGCAGCGAGCGCTGCAGTTCCGCGACTACCTGTACTGCGCGATTCGCGAGAGCACGATCCATCCTGGGGGCGTTTGGTCCCGCGTCTTTTCGGGCTTTCTCAAGCGCGGCGATGCTTTCAACCATGGCATGCAACGCGGCGGCATCGGCTTCCGGGTCAGGCTTCTTCATCTGTCGCTTCTGCTCAGCCAGCGCGTCGATCGCGGGCAGAAACGGCAGCAGCGACGCCATGTCACCGATCTCCTTTTTTCTGCGCGCGAGCTCGTGCTGCTGATCGTGGATGTGCGCCTTCAGCACCGCATAGTCCACCTGGTCCTCGTGCGCCAGATGCTGGAACGGTAGGCTGGCAAGCAGGGTGAGCTCATCGCTGTAGAAGGTCTCGAAGCGCGCAAACCTTTCCGGCGACACGCGCAGGGTATACGTCTGCTCGAGGCTGCGCTGGTCCGCGCTGTAGCGCGTGATTACGTCCGGCATGCGGCGGGAGCTGGCGTCTGCCGGGGTGTTCGGGGAAACAGGAGCGGCCATCACCGGCAAGCCAACGCAACTGACGCAGGCCACATGGAAGAGGAGTTTTGACGCTTTGTTCACTGGCCGAGACCTTTCCTGGATCATCACACTAGGTACGAGGATTGAGAAAGTTCGATTGATTGTATACACGGTTGTACTTGGTATGATCATGAATGGAACGTGGAGGCAACACAATGGAGCAGTGGGTCACGGCGACGCTGATCGACGGGCAAGGGCACCCTGGCACAGGCGCGGAATATCGCGCCGTTAACCCGGCCACGGGTGCGTCGCTGGAGCCGCTGTTTGCCGATAGCGGCGCAGAACAGGTAGCGGAGGCATGCGAGCACGCCGAACAAGCTTTCGATACGTTTCGGCAGGCGCCGCTCGAACAGCGCGCATCCTTGCTGGACCTGATTGCAGAGGAGATCGTTGCCCTCGGCGATGCGCTGCTGGACCGTGCCGGAGCAGAGAGCGGCCTGCCGCGCGGCAGGCTTGAAGGGGAGCGCGGCCGGACTGTTGGCCAACTCCGGATGTTCGCGGAGGTGGTGCGCAGCGGAGCCTTTGAAGATCGCAGCGTGGACGTCGCGCTGCCGGATCGCAAGCCCGCACCGCGGCCAGAGTTGCGCCTTCGGCGTCTCCCCGTGGGCCCCGTTGCGGTGTTTGGCGCGAGCAACTTCCCGCTCGCCTTTTCTGTCGCCGGCGGCGATACAGCTTCGGCGCTTGCGGCCGGCTGCCCCGTGGTAGCCAAGGCGCACCCGAGTCACCCGGGTACCTCGCAGCTGGTGGGCCTCGCCGTGCAGCGTGCGGTCGCGAAGTCCGGGTTGCCGGCAGCGATTTTTGCGCTGGTGCATGGCAGCGATCACAGCGTGGGCGAGGCCCTGGTACAGCATCCTGCGATCGCCGCAGTGGGGTTCACGGGCTCGCGCATCGGCGGTCTTGCACTATGCGCGCTGGCGGCTAAACGGGCTGTGCCGATTCCGGTGTTTGCGGAGATGAGCAGCATCAACCCTGTCTTCGCTTTGCCCACGGCATTAGAGCAGCGCGGCGAGCAAATCGCTGCAGATTTCGTCGACAGCCTTGTGCTTGGTTGCGGGCAGTTTTGCACCCAGCCCGGCCTGCTGTTTGCACTCGACAGCCCCGAGCTGCGAAGCTTCGAAGCTGCAGCGGCGGCGCGACTCGCTGCCAAGCCCGCGGCCGCCATGCTCAACCCTGGCATGCACGCAGCGTACCAGCGTGGAATCGCGGCGCGCCGGGTGATTGGATCCCTGGAGCTCCTGGCAGAAGGCTCGGAGCCGCACGAGATACGATTCGGTTCGCATGCTGCACTGTTCGCGATCGGTGCGAGCGATTTTCTGTCCACCCCTCAGCTTTCGGAGGAGCTCTTCGGACCTTGCTCCATCATTGTTCGCTGCGGTGATGAAGCGGAACTGCTCGCGGCAGCGCGGGCGATGGAAGGGCAACTGACGGCCACGCTGCAGATCGATCCGGCAGATTATCCGCTGGCAGCGCAACTGCTTCCGATCCTCGAACGTAAAGCCGGCCGCGTGCTTGCCAACGGATTTCCGACCGGGGTCGAGGTTGCCGCCAGCATGGTCCATGGTGGTCCTTACCCGGCTACATCCGACAGCAGGTTTACCTCGGTAGGCACACTTGCGATCGAGCGGTTCCTGCGGCCGGTCTGCTACCAGAACCTGCCGGCGGAGCTTCTGCGATAGCTATTGCCGCGTGTCGCGGCAAAGCTCTTTCGCTGCGGGTTTGAGTCGCAAGGGAAGCGTGGGTGTTTAGGGGATTGAACTACTTCTCCGGACACGCTGAAGGGCCAGTGGGTACAGGAGGCAGGTCACGCTTTGCCATCGACCTGGGCGCGTCTGCCTCAAACTCCTCGATGCCGAAAGCTGCGTAATGGCCGTTGGAACCCGACGCTTGCAGGCGGGCACGCAGGCAGCGGGTGCGCACGGTGCGGAAGGCGACATCGTTGAAGCGGCCTAACTCCGCGGAATAACTGCCCGGGTGCGGCACGGCAGCCCATGCGTGGCCAGTCCAGTACTCGAGCAGCCATGACGCGGGTGCTGTCACGCCCTGTGACGCGCCCGGTGGCTGATCGCCCCAGAACCACAGCCGGGCCTGGTTCAACAACACCGGCCGGGACCACTCATACTGCACCCACTGCGATGACGGATTGTGCGGCGTCCACGTGCCCCACATTTCGGGGGGTAGTGGGTTCTTTGGTGTCCTGCCATCGTTCAGCGAAGCGAGCCAGTATTGCACCGGCACCGGCTCATTGGACGCTGTGGCAAACGCGGCAGGAGCCAGGTTCCGCGAAGGCGGCTGCGGCGGCATGGGTGCTTGTGTGGGTGCCACCGGCAGCATGCGCGCCGGCGCAGCGGCATCGTCCCAGTGGAGTTCGTCGATGGCAACGCTGCGGCGGAAGTTGCCGCCGTCCTTTGCATCCGCGGTGTGGTACACGAGGTACCACTTGCCTTTGAACTGGATCACTCCAGGGTGCGACGTTGTGGAACTGACCGGCGGCAGGATCACGCCCTGGTAGGTCCACGGACCGAGCGCGTCAGGCGCGGTGCCGTATGCAATGCATGCGTGATAGACCGTGGGGGTGCAGGGCGAGTGCGGGCCAGCCTGGTTGTCGGCGTACACCATGTACCAGGTTGCGCCGCGGCGAAACAGCCAGGAGGCTTCGAAGAAGCCGGGCAGCGTGTGCACCGCTACCGGCGTGCCCCTGAGCGTCACCATGTCGCCTGCCAGTTCCGCTCCGCGCAACTGGCCGAAGGTGCCCCAGTACAGGTACGCGCGGCCGTCCTCGTCGACAAACGCGGTCGGGTCAATGTTCTGCATGCGGTTGGCAAGCGGCACGCTCTGCGAAACGATGGGCCCCGACGGATGTGCGTCGGTCCAGGGTCCTAACGGCGAGGATGCAACAGCAACACCGATCGCAAAGCTGTCCTCGTTGGTTGAGTTCGCTTCCTGCACGGGCGCGTAGAGGTAGTAGCGGCCGTTCTTAGCCTCGACGATCTGCCCGGCATAGGCGTGCCCGGGCGTTGCCCAGTGAAAGACCTGCTCCGGCTTCAGGAACGACGGATAGTGGGTCCAGCGGTGCGAGGCAACGTCGTCGGTGGCGAATAACTGCCACTCGTTCATGATGAAGTCGTTGCGATCGGGCGGAGCCTCATCGCGCCCCGCAAGAATGTACAGCCGGCCATTGCTCACGATGGGCGCCGGGTCGGCCGAGTAGTAGGAACCATCTCCCAGGATCGGGTTTGAGTTGCCCTGTATCTCGTGCGGTGCAGGCGCGGCTGCACCCTGCGCACGGCTGTTCGAGGCCACGCAGAGCAACAATACAGAAACGAGCCAGTGTGCACAGACTCTTGCAAAGGGTTGAGGCGACACCCGGCAGGCGCACGCAGGCACACGCGTTGCGTTCCCATGCGGGGCGAGTTGCGCAGCGTGAAGCGTGGTATGCCGATGAGCGCGGAGTGGATGCACTTGGCTCCTGGGCGATGCATGCGGAGGAAATACGGGCCGCCGCAAAGGTGTATCTCTGCGGCGGCCCGGAAGTTAGAACTGGATGTTGGCGCGCAGCTCAACGTTGCGCGGGCTGTTCGCCGTGGTGTTGGTCGTGCCGAAGGTGGTGGCCTGCACGCTGTTTGTGGCCGTACCGTTTGTTGTCATGCCCGTCCAGGCAGTGTGGTTGAAGGCGTTCAGGAATTCGCCCTGGAGCTTCAAGTTGATCTCGTGATGAATGGGCACCGTCTTGCTGACGGAGAGATCGGTGTTGGTCCACTTGGGAGCATGCAGCCACATCAGCGTGCCGATCTGACCCGGAGTCTGCTGGGGGCTGATATATGCGGGATTGGCCTGCCCATTCGCCCCGATGTACTTGGGATCGAAGTAGCTGACCCATGGCGAGCCAGCTACGTGGCGCACGCGTACCTGTTTCTGCAACTGGGCCACGGTCACGCCGGTAAGCGCGATGCCCGAGTCGTTCTGGTTGAAGGTAGAGGTGCCGCCGCTGAACAGGAACGGATAGCCGCTCTGGTACGTCACGATGGCGCCCAGCGTCCAGCCGCCGATCGTACTGTTCGCCAGCTTGCTGTCGTGCAGGAACGTGCGGCCCTGGCCGAACGGCAGGTCATAGGTGCCGCTCAGGTGGAACACGTTGCGCACGTCGAAGGTGCTGGGGAAGTAATTCAATGCCTTGTTGCGTAGCGTGAAGAAACCAGGGGCGCTGCCCGATCGACCACCGTAGAGGCCCGGAGCAGTGCTGCCCTGCACGCTGGTGCCCAGCGACTTCGAGAGCGTGTAGTTTGCGTCGAACTGCGCGCCATGCATGGGCCGCTGGCGGAAGTCGAGCTGCAGTGAGTTGTAGTTGGAGAAGCCAGCATTGGTCATCTCCAGAGTGCTCTGTCCCGTGGCGAATGGGTTTTCCTGGAAGAAGTTGCTCGGGGCGGAGCCGCCGCCGATGTAACCCGCCGTGGCGCACGGGGCAAAGCCGGCGCCCACCAGCGAGCACAGGTACGCCGCGTTGCCAGCCAGCGCTGTGGCAAACGCGCCCGCCTGCCCCTGCTGCAGGTAAGTGATGAACTGGCCGTTGGTGTAGTTGGAAGCACCGCCGGCGTTTGCGAAGGCCTGGTTCAGGATAGGCGTCGGCAAAGTGCCCTGGAACGTGGTGCCACCCGAGGCGGCAAGGTTGGCCTGTGCATTCTTGAAGTCACCAAGGAAGCCATTCTCAAAGATGTTCACCTCGTTGTAGTTCTGCGGCAGCCATTGTTTGCGCGCCACGTTGCCGACGTAACGAACCTCAAGCACGTCGCTGGCATTGAGCTCGCGCTGCACACCCAGGGACCAGCTCTCGACATACGGCTGCTGAATGTGCGGATCAAACGTAAGGAACGAGGTGCCGCTGAAAGCCTGCGAAGCCTCGGTAATGGTGCTTTGGAAAGGCGAAGGCGACGTAGAGGCGAGAGCTGGCAGTGGACCGCCGAGAATGACGGAACCCGCGTTGAACAGCCCCGCACTTGGAGTGACACCGGCGACCGGCGCCGTGGGGTCGGCGTAGAAGTAGGTGTTGAAGTTGGCACCGCTGTTGGAGCCGAAGTTCCAGAAGTTCTGCGCGCCTTCCGTGTAGTTCTTGAACGTGTAGCTGGCGCGGATCACGCTCTTGCCGTCGCCCAAGATGCGGCCAAGCGGCCCGTCGGAGCCGTGCGGGTTCCAGGCGATGCCGAAGTTCGGTTCCGGGTGAACGTAGGTGGGGGCATAGGCTTCAGAGCCGGGGCCCTCGACAGGGTTCTGCTCGCCGCTGAGGGTTCCGGGCTTGAAGATGTTGCCGACACCCGAGGGGCCCCACAGCGCGGCAACTGTTGGATGGGTGTAAAAGCCGGTCTCATCCTTGGACGCGCCGGTGAAGTCCCACCGCAGGCCGACGTTGATGGTGAGCGAAGGTGTGGCGCGCCAAGCATCCTCCACAAACAGCGCGGTCTGGTTCAAACGCTCATGCAGGTTGAAAGACACGCCCGGGCTGAACTGCTTGGTCTGCGCATTCACGAACTGGCCAAGGCTGTAGTACGTCATGCGGCCGGTGAGCGTGGCATACAGGCCTTCGACGTCGCTCACAGCCGAGGTCGGTCCATCAGCGACCGGTGTGGTGAGTGCGTCGGTGACCGGGTCACCGGTCGAGATGCCATCCACTCCGATATAGGGAACAAACTGGTTGTTGTAGTAATGATCGATCTCGGTGGCAGACGAAACGCCGAACGAAATGTTGTGGCGGCCATGCACCCAGGTGCTGTCGTCCTTGACGCTCAGCACGGGGTACAGTGAGCCACCGCGCAGGGAATTGAAGCCGTTGACGCCGCTGGTCAGGCCGAATCCGAAGGCGAGCTGGCCCTGTTCCGTCATGGCTGCGGTGGGTGTATCCACACCCTGCGTGTTGTAGAGGAAGCCGGTGTACAGATACCCGACGCGGAAAGCATTCACCAGAGTAGGGCGGATGTTCCAGTCAAAGCCGGCGACCGCCTGGTAGTTCCGTCCTGCATTGCTGTAGGCCTGGTTGGAGTAGAGGGGGCCGGGAAATGGCGGTGCACCGGCATTGGTGTAGTAGGCGTTGGACTCATTTACCGAGCCGGTCAGGCGAAAGTCGGGAGTGACGTTGTAGTCCAGGCGCAGGGTGGGATACCGCTGTGCGATGCTCTCGTGCACGGGGAACTCGAGAGTGTTGTGATTCAGATCAAGCGTGCTCTGTGTCACCCCCGCCATTGAGTAGGTCGAGGCGATGTTTGCCAGGTCGCCGGCGATGATCGGGTTGACCGTGCCGGAGCAGTTACCGCAACCGACCGCGCTGGCACCCGCCTGCAGCACGTTCACAGTTTTGGTGGCAGTCGAGCCCGTAGGCACGTAGGTATAGTTGCCAGCGAGCGCCGCGGGAGTAGCCACCACGGCTGTGCCCGTGTAGGTGAGCGGCTCGCGGAAGTTGGCGAGCGAGGCGAAGAAGAAAGCCTTGTTCTTAAGGATGGGACCGCCGATGCTCGCGCCGAAATCATTGATGATCTCTTTGCTGCGGCGCTGCCCGACGAAGTTGTTGTACCAGCTGTTGGAGTTCAAGGCGTCGTTGCGATAATCCTCGAACAGCCGCCCATGAAACTGGTTGGTGCCGGAGCGGGTGACAAAGGCGATGTCCATTACCGAGGTGCCGCCTTTGCTGGCATCGAGCTCGCCCGCCTGCACCGTCATTTCCTGCACATCCTCGATCCGGTTGACGGTGGAGGAGCCGGCTGTATCAAAACCGCCGCTCTTGTTCCTGTTTGCCACGGTGGAGAAGCCGTTGCTGCTGACGTTGACAGCGCCGCCGGGCAGGTTGTTGATGTTGCCGGCAAGACCGCCCTGGGGCGCAAGGGCACCGGGAACAAGAAACGCGAGCGAGAACACGTCACGGCCCTGCAGTGGGAGGTCCTCGACCTGCTTCAGGTCGATCGTGGTGGAGAGGGTGTTGTCAGTCGTCTGCAGGAGCGGGCTATTCTGCGCAGAAACCGACACACTTTGTGTGGATTGCCCCACGGCTAGCTGGACGTTAAGGTTGGTGACCTGGTTGGTCTGCACCGTGACGACCGGATAGACGGCGGTGTCGAAACCCTCCCGGGACACGGTGACGCTGTATTGCGCCGGGTTCAGAAAGGGAACCGTAGCTGTGCCCGCGCCCTTGGTGGGAACGGTGTGCACGTCGTTGGTGCCGAGGTTTTTGATCACCACCTGGGCACCGTCAACCACGGCCCCTGCTGCGTCCTGCACCGTGATGTTGATCGAACCGGTGGAGAGGTCCTGCGCGTGGCCGGCCGAGGCGCTGGCGAAGAGGCAGGAAACGGCAAGCGGCGCGATCGAGAGCAGGGATGGCATGGCGCTGCTCCCGCGGTGCAACTGGATGCCGACGTCAGCGCACTTTGGCGTGGACTGGCTGCGAACCACCCTGAGTGCTCGTTTGTACATTCGCCTCATCGTTTCCTCACTGTGTCTTGCTGGAGTGGAGTTCTGTCACGGCTGCGGGGCGCAGCGGTCATACGCTTGAAGTCAGATCAAAAATACATTTCTGCGTACAGGAAGGTTGCGACACTGTAAATGGATTGTCAAACGTTTTCGCAAGGCTAGACGTGGAGGCAGGAGTGGTGGAAGCACCCACCCGTCCTGGAAAGAATGCAGCCGCGGCTGAAAACCCCTCTTCAAGTCGTTTATTTGCACGGGTGAAAGCTAGAGGTACGGCGGAAGGATCTTGCGGCCCCGTCGATCCGGGTGCAGCGGTCTGGGTGTTTTCGGCTGCATAGCTGGTCCCTTAGTGGGGCGACACGATCGGGCGAGAACATTTGATTGACAGCCGGACGGAGATCTTCCAAACTGTTCGCACACGAAATTGTATCCATACGTATCACGAGAAAGAAGCTTGCCTCCTCTAACCTCTCTCCGCCGCCGTGTTCCTGCCCTTGTGATCCTGGGTGTCCTCGCCTGTGTTGCTACCCAGGCGCAGGTCGTGTCGCATGATGATTTCGCGCATGCTCTTGAAAAGAATGCAGCGTACCGTAAGGCGGCCGGCATGCTGCCGACCACCGCGCATTGGATCGAGAATGCCCCGATTGCCTGGTGGGAAGAGACCGATGGCACCGCGCACGAGTACGTGCTCTATAACGCCCAGGCATCGCAGCGCTCCACTCTCGACAAGGCAAAGATCGCGAGCTTTGTGAATGCCCGACCTGCGAGTGCTCCCGCAGCGAAGCCCACGGCTGCGGCAGAACTGGTGTTACGCAACCTGAGGTTTGAGGACGCAGGAAATCGATTCGTCTTTGCCGCGCAGGGTGGCGGCCACTGGAACTGCACACTTCCGGCCTACGATTGCAAACTCGAGGCCAGCCACCACGACGAGGACGAATGGCCCGAGCTGCCCGGCTTTGAGGGCAACGACGCTCAGCGTGCCGTTGTCTCACCGGATGGCAAGTGGGCCGCCACCATTCAGAACTACAACGTGTATCTGCGTCCGAATGGAAGCACCGAGCCGCCCGTCGCATTGAGCACAGAAGGCACAGCCGGGGACTACTACCAGCGCAGCGACCTTGCGTGGTCGCCCGACTCCAAACACCTGCTGGCGCGGCGTGTGCTACAGGGCATGCGCCGCGAGGTGCACTACGTGGAGAGCTCGCCCGAAAGCCAGCTACAGCCCCTTGCTTCCTCGCGCTTCTACGCCAAGCCCGGGGACGTGGTGGACCGGGAGTTGCCGGTGCTGTTTGACCCCGCGACGAAGAAGCAGACCATCCTGTCCACCGAACTCTTCCCCAACCCTTACGAAGTCCGCGACTTTGAATGGCGCAAGGACAGCTCGGCTTTCACCTTTGTGGACAATGAGCGCGGCCACCAGCGCCTTGCTGTGTTGGCCGTCGATGCAAACACGGGCGCTGTGCGTCGCATCCTCGATGAGACCAGTCGGACCTACATTGAGTACACTCCGCTCGACCCTACGCCGACCGGCACCGGCAAGTTCTACCGGCACGACGTGAACGATGGCGGCGAGATCTTGTGGCTGTCTGAGCGCGACGGCTGGGCTCATCTTTACCTGTTCGATGGGCACACGGGGCAACTCAAGAACCAGGTCACCCATGGCGACTGGGTGGTGCGTGGCGTTGACCGGGTGGATGACGCGAAGCGGCAGATCTACTTCGAAGCCAGCGGCGTCGATCCAAAGCTTGATCCGTATTTCACCCAGGGCTACCGCATCAACTTCGACGGCACTGGCATGGTGCCGATGACCGAAATGCCCGCAAATCATGAACTGGCCTACTCGTCCGACGGCACGTACTACATCGACCGCGCGTCGCGGATCGACCTTGCACCGGAGCTTGCCCTGCGCCGGGTGAGTGATGGCAGCGTTGTGACAACCTTGGCCAAGGGCGACCTTGCTGCACTGAAAGCTGCCGGCTGGACGCCACCCGAAGTTTTCGTGGCCAAGGGCCGCGACGGCAGGACGGACATCTGGGGCATCATCTCCAAGCCCGCGCACTTTGACCCGGCGAAGCACTATGCCGTGGTGGAAAACATCTACGCCGGCCCGCAGGGTTCGTTCGTGCCCAAGAGCTTTTCCTCTCGCATCGATCCGCTTACCGAGCTTGGCTTTGTGGTGGTGCAGATCGACGGGATGGGCACTAACAACCGGTCCAAGGCCTTTCACGACGTGATCTGGAAAAACCTCAAGGATGGCGGCTTTGCGGATCGCATCCTGTGGCACAAGGCGGCAGCGCAGAAGTACCCTTGGTATGACGCGACCCGCGTGGGTATCTATGGAACCTCCGCCGGCGGCCAGAATGCCATGGGAGCACTGCTGTTTCACCCCGAGTTTTACAAGGCGGCGGTCGCCAACAGCGGGTGCCACGACAACCGCATGGACAAGATGTGGTGGAACGAACAATGGATGGGTTGGCCAATCGGTCCTGAGTATGCTGCTTCTTCCAACGTGGTGAATGCCTCCCGTTTGCAGGGCCGACTGATGCTCGTGATGGGTGAGATGGACAGCAACGTGGACCCATCGAGTACGCTGCAGGTGGCGAATGCGCTGATCAAGGCGAACAAGGATTTCGAGTTTCTGGATGTGCCGGGCGGCGAGCATGGAGCCGGCGGCGAATATGGCGAGCGGCGACTCCTGGACTTTTTTGTGCGCTCGCTTGGAAACCAGAACACGGTGAACTGGAACGCCACCGTGGCGGAGAAGGCTAAGTAGAGCGGGAGAGAGCGTTATGGCACATCAAGGTTCGTTGACACGCAGAGGTTTTCTGGCCAGCGCCACAGCCGCCGGCAGCGCAACGCTGCTGGCGCGCCTGGCTGGTGCGCAAAAAGCAGTCAGCCCCGCTGCGGATGTAGCAGGCAAAGACCTCACCGCGTCCTCGGTAGAGAAGGTAGCGTGGAAGGCCAGGCCATTTCCTCTAACAGACGTGCGCCTTCTGCCGAGCCAGTGGAAAGATATGATGGAGCTGAACCGCGGCTTTCTCTACTCCATCCCCAACGACCGGCTCGCGCATAACTTCCGCATGACGGCAGGCATCGCCACGGACGCGACGCCGCTCGGTGGTTGGGAGGCGCCCGACTGCGAACTTCGCGGTCACTATGTGGGCCACTATCTCTCGGCTTGTGCCCTGATGCACGCCAGCACCGGCGATGCGGACCTCCGCGACAAGGCGAACGCGCTGGTGGCCATGCTGGCCGAGACACAGGCGAAAGATGGCTACCTGGGTGCCTACTCGACCGCCTCCTATGACAAGCTGCGCAAACATGAAAAGGTGTGGGCGCCGTTTTACACCTACCACAAGATCATGGCCGGCTTGCTCGACATGTATGAGCACACCGGCAATGCCCAGGCATTGGCGATGGCCGTGCGCATGGCCGACTGGGCTGACACGTACAGCGCGTCGTTTACTCCGGACGAGTGGCAGAAGGTGCTGCTGGTTGAGCAGGGCGGCATGAACGAAGCCGCGTTCAACCTTTACGCCATCACCGGCAAGCCGAAGTACCGCGACCTCGGCTACCGTTTCGAGCATAAGAAGATTTTTGAACCACTCGCCGCTGGTGAAGACAAGCTAGGCGGCAACCATGCCAACACCAATATTCCAAAGGTGATTGGTGCGGCGCGCGGCTACGAGTTGACCGGCGACGAGCGGTACAACCGGATCAGCCGCAACTTCTATCGCGATATTGTGGAGCACCACAGCTACAACACCGGTGGCACCAGCAACGGCGAGTTCTGGCAGAAGCCAGACGAGATCTCCACGCAACTGGGTGCGGCCGCGCAGGAGTGCTGTTGCGCTTACAACATGATGAAGCTGTCGCGCCACCTCTTTGGACAAGAACCCGATGCGGCGCACTTCGACTACTACGAGCGCATGATGGTGAACGTGCGCCACGGCACGCAGGATCGCAATGGCATGCTGATGTACTACGTGCCGCTCGAGCCGGGCAAGTACAAAACCTTCGGCACGCCGTATGACGCTTTCTGGTGCTGCACCGGGACCGGTAGCGAGGAGTACGCAAAGCTGAACGACTCGATTTACTTTCACGATGACGACTCCGTCTTCGTGAACCTCTACATTCCGTCCCGGCTCAGCTGGGTCGACCGTGGGCTGGGGATCGAGATGACAACCAAGTACCCAGCGGCCGAAAAGATCACGTTGCGTGTCACCTCGGCTCCAAAGCAGGCGACTGCGCTCAAGCTGCGCATCCCTTACTGGGCGACTAAGGGCGCGACGATCCGCATCAACGGTGCGGAGCAGACCGTGCCTGCCACACCGACCAGCTACGCGCGGCTCGAGCATGCCTGGCAGGTGGGAGACGTGGTGGAGCTTACGCTGCCCATGTCGCTGCACATGGCGTCTGCGGCAGACGATCCAGCGGTGCAGGGAGCCATGTACGGCCCACTGGCGCTGGCAGTGTTGATGGGACGTGAGGGCCTGAGCACTGCCATGATCTACGGCGACAGCGGTCCGTTCGATGGCGGCCACGGCATGCCGCTACCAGAGGTCCGACAGGGCGGTGTCTGGTTGGAGCAGGCGGAAGCAACGAACGAATATCCGCTGCGATTCCGCAGCTCCGGTCCCGGCATCGCGCACACGCTGGTGCCGCTGAGCCACATCACCGATGAGCGCTACTCCGTGTACGTGCGCAACGTAGCGGGCTAGAGCAGGGAACACCCGGGCAAAGCGCAGGCATCCTTACCGGCAGCCGGCGTCAACAATTGCACCAGAAAGTACATGCTTTGCAAAGGGCGCCGGCTCGATCGGCGCCCTTTTCCATGGTTGCTTCCCGTGGCAGTGCGCTCGCGCTTTCCGCTGAAGAGTCTGCATGCGACTGTTGCAGATGGGCATACCGGCAAACTGGTAAAGTGAGGCATTGGAGTTTGGACCAGGTGTGGGTGGAAGCGAAGTGCATCGCAGCGAGCCAGCAACAGTGGTCAGGGTAAATGCGCGGCGTGCCGACGCAAGTGTGAAGTGGGGCATCCGCAGTACTGATGACGATGGGCTGCCATCAGCGGCGCACGTGTGCCTTCTGCGCAGGCGCCACACCACCCGATGAGTCCTCGTCCATCGCATGGTTTCGCCTTGCTTGTGCTGTGCGTTTCCTGTACCGCGCGCATGTATGCTCAGGATGCGCCGCCGACTCCCGTGCGCGAGTCACTCGTGGTACTCGGAAATCCTGCACCGGTCAGTGAGGGCGAAGCCGCCCGTACTGTAACCGCGCTCGACGCACAGCAGTATCCGCTTGCTTACCAGACTGTGGAAGAGTACCTGCGTACCGATGCGGCTGTTGACATAGAACAACGCGCGCCCGGCGTTATGTCGGATATCTCTGTGCGCGGGGCCTCGTTTGAGCAGACGCTTGTGCTTCTGCGTGGCATGCGCATGGATGATGCAGAAACATCGCACTTCAATCTCGACCTCCCGGTGCCGCTGGAAGCGATCGGCGATATCGACGTCCTGCATGGTGCAGGCTCAACGCTGTACGGGTCGGACGCCATCGGCGGAGTGGTCGCCGTAGATACATGGAAACCCCAACACGACACCGTAAGGACGCGTGCAGGGGGCGGAAGCTTTGGCGAGAATGAGCAGGCGCTGCTGATCGCGGCCCTCGGCCGGCAATGGGCAGGGACCGTTGCGGGAAGCCGGGACTTCTCGAGCGGCTTTATCAGCGATCGCGATTACCGCAGCGAGCAGGCGAGCGCGGAGTCCTGGCTCACGACGAAGCTTGGGACCTCGAATGTGCTTCTTGCAGGCGATGACCGTGCCTTCGGCGCGGCACAGTTCTATGGCAACTATCCATCCTGGGAGCGCACCAAGGGTTGGTTCGCCACGCTTGAACAGCCGCTTGCCGCGCATACAGATGCGGCCGCAGCGTTCCGTCGCCATTCTGACATCTACGTTCTCGAGCGGGATGATCCCTCGTTGTACAAAAACCAGCATGTGGACTGGGGCTACGAGGGTTCTGTGCGCGACCAGCGCGCACCGTTCAAAGACGTGACCCTGCTCACCGGACTGGAAGTGCTTACTGACCAGATCAAAAGCACCAACCTTGGCGACCACGGAAGGAACCGCGGTGCCGGCTATGGCGACCTCGAGTGGCGCGTTCCCGGGCGTGGATCCATCTCCGCAGGCTTTCGTGAGGAGATCTACAGCGGAGGCCGCGCGGTCTCAAGCCCCACTGCCTCGGCTACGCTGTGGTTGCCGCACTCCGTCAAATTGCGCTCGTCGATAGGTTATGGATTTCGGATCCCCACGTATCTTGATCTCTACTACAGCGATCCGACTACACTCGGCAATGCAGGATTAAAGCCGGAGTCTGCATGGAACTACGAGGGCGGGGTTGACTGGTATGCCACAACCCGCGTTGCTGCAACGCTTACCGGTTTCTACTCCCGGCAGAAGAATACGATCGATTACACGCGCGTTTCCAGCGCTGATCCGTGGCAGGCCAGCAATCTTCCCGGCCTCCACTTCGCGGGCGTAGAGGCTGCCCTCGATTGGCATGCGCGCCCTACCCAGGCCATTAAGCTTAGCTGGGCACTCCTTGCCGGCGCGCAAAGCGCGTTGCATGGGCTTCAGTCAGAGTACGTATTCAACTACCCGGTAAATAACGGTCGCGCGGAATGGACGTGGGATGTAAGCAGGCAGGCAGTGCTGCAGACACGGGTGGCCGTCGTCGAGCGCTACCAGCAGTCTCCCTACGCCGTCTGGGACGAGTCGCTGGTGCGCGAGCGCGGCCGCGTGCGGCCCTACCTGCAGCTGCGAAACCTGTCCAACACCGGCTATGACGAAGTGATCGGCGTACGGATGCCGGGCCGTGCGTTGGTCGGCGGCCTGCAAGTGGTACTCACGCGCGACAAGTGAGTCGCTGAGAGAACGCAGTATCTCGACTGTGCCTGCTTCCTGATTAGGTCACCGGCAACTGGTGTGTGAACAGGTCAACCACACTATGCGGCGTGTCGTTGTTGAAGAACAGCCTCAAGTTGCGATCAGCCTCGGCGGCGGCTGCGGCGCTGCGGGGAAACAGTTCCTGTTCATAAGCCGACAAGGCCGCTTCTGCATCGCCCGTATGCGCGACGATGGCTTTCGCCAGTTCCGCGCCATCGTGCATCGCGAGGTTCGCGCCTTCGCCTGAGAAAGGCGACATCAGGTGCGCCGCGTCGCCAAGCAGCGTGACGCCAGAAACGCGATCCCATCGGTGCCTGATCGGGAGCGCATACACAGGACGAAGCACGGGCACAGTCTCCGTTGCAGTCAGCAGCGCTGTAAGTTCCGGAGCCCATCCATTGAACTCGGCAACGACATGCGCGAGGGTGGACGCGGCATCGGAAAAGTCGATCTGCCCAATCCATTCTTTCGGTTTGTTCAGCGCCACGTACGCGTGCAGCGTCGCCGGGGCCTCTCGATGGGCCATGATCCCTCTGCCCGGAGCAAGCGCCATCATCGTGCCGCTGCCCACTGCCTCTGCACTTGCCCGGTGACGCGTGTCGCACTCGAACAGGAACGTCTCGATAAAGGATGTACCCACATATGCTGGCTCCTCGTCGGAGAGGAGCGGACGCACTTTAGACCACGCTCCGTCTGCCCCTATTAGCAGACTCGTTTGCACATTGGAGCCGTTTGCGAACTGCACCTCATGTTTCCCATCGCCAAGAGCACACACGGCTTTGACCTTGGACCCCCAGCAGACCGTACCGGCAGGCAGTGACTGCAACAGGATGCGCCGCAACTCGCCGCGCGGCACCTCCGGGCGGCCTCCATTGCCCTTGTCGGGTTGGTGGAGGAGGACATTTCCATCTTTGTCGAGAACGCACTGCGATTCAGCCTCTGGCTGAACGAGCTTGCGAAACTCCTCAAACAGGCCGGCTGCTTTCAGTGCAAGTTGACCGTTGTGTTCGTGTATGTCAAGCAGCCCGCCCTGCGCCCGATCGTTCGCGGAGGCTTCCGCTTCGTAGACTGTTGCGGCAATGCCGTGCACGTGAAGAACGCGCGCAAGTGTCAGGCCGCCGAGGCCCGCACCAATGATCGTGATCGGAGCATGCATAGTCGACCCTTCCTGGTTCCGAGCCTGCCTAGAAGAAGCAGAAGCCCATGGAACACTGTTCCACAACTATGGAACGGCGTTCCACTTATGTCAAGATGGAATATGCATCCACAGGGAAGCGGCAAGGCTGTGAACATCAAACGACGCGGGTATTCGCTTTCAAAGGAGCGCATCGTCGAGGCAGCCGTTGAAATCCTGGATGAGGGCGGCGCAGACGGCTTAACGT
Organism: Acidipila sp. EB88; assembly: GCF_003858395.1. GTDB lineage: Bacteria > Acidobacteriota > Terriglobia > Terriglobales > Acidobacteriaceae > EB88. The sequence goes on from NZ_QWEV01000005.1 coordinate 3,470,785, forward strand.
TTCGCAGCCTGGCCACGCGGCTCGCTACTGGCCCGGGTGCGCTTTACTGGCATATTCATAGCGGCGATGATCTGCTCGTCGCCGCATGCGACGCTATCATCGCCCGCACCGTTGAAGCGTGCGAAGCCTCCGCGGCAGAGGGCATGGAGCCGCAGGAGGCGATTCGGCGCTTATCATTGGCAACGTTCGACGCTATGGACGCGCATCCCTGGGTGGGCTCGGCATTGACACGGGCTGCCGGGCAACTGCCTGTGGTGCGTATCGTCGAGGGCCTCGGCCGGCAGATCAAGGCTCTCGGTGTGCCGGAGGAGGAGCACTGGATGACGACATCCGCACTGCTGAGCTTTATTCTTGGCGTCGGCGGACGCAACGCGGCCAACGGGCGCATCGCGCGCGTCGAAGGTTTAGACAGGGCCGAGTTTCTGGAAGCTACGTCCGCTGCCTGGTCGCAGCTTGATGCTGAGCTCTACCCGTTTGTGCGCAGCATGGCCGCGCCCTTACGGACTCATGACGATCGCATGGACTTTCTCGCCGGCATTGACCTCATTCTGCAAGGCATTGCATCAGCGCGAAATCGCTGAAGCCTGAAGAGGTCACGCAACACGCCGTTATGCGCGCAGTCGCCCGGGCGGCACTGTTCAGTCTCGGCGCGCTTGCGGGTTAGGTAGCTGCGCCGTATCTTCTATGCGATCGACCTGCCCGTGCCGCAGGAAAAGCACAGACTCAAGAGCTGAAAGTCCGCGGCTGTAAAGATAGCCTTGTGCCTGGTCACAGCCGTAGCCGAGCAGAATCTTTCGCTGCTCCTCGCTTTCGACCCCTTCCGCCGTTACCTCGAGCCCGAGGCCGGCGCCGAGCCCTATTAGCGCCTGCACTATTTCCTTGCTGTCGCGATCGCTGACGAGCCACTCGATGAAGCTGCGATCGATCTTGATCGTGTCCACCTTGAAGTTGCGCAAGTGGTACAAGCTGGAGTACCCAGTTCCAAAGTCGTCGAGCGCGATGCGCATGCCACTCTGCCGAAGTGCGCCCAGGATCTTCTGCGCCGACGCCATGTTGCGCACCAGCGCACTTTCCGTGATCTCAAGTTCAAGGCGCGACGGTGGAAACCCCGCTGCCGCGAGAATGCCGAGTATGCGCCCAACCACTCGTTCGTCGTTAAGGATGGTCGGTGAAAGGTTGAACGCCAGTCGCACATCCTCGGGCCATCCAAGCGCGTCCATGCAGGCACAGCGCAGGAGAGATTCGGTAAGTGGCCCGATCAGGTCGACCGCCTCAGCGATGGGTATGAAGCGTCCGGGTTCGATGGGGCCGAGAGTCGGGCTCGTCCAACGGGCCAGGGCCTCGAACGCGCGAATCCTGCCGGTGGCAAGATCCACGAGCGGCTGATAGATAGGGCGAATGGCATGCGTGGCGACGGCTACACGCAGCTCCTGCTCCAGAATGTCGCGCTCGCGAATACGCGCATCCATCTCTGCTTCAAAGAAACACAACGTGGAGCGGCCTTCCTCCTTCGCCCGGTAGAGGGCTATGTCTGCTCTCCGAAGGAGGTGCTCGGCACTCACGCCATTCAGGGGGCAAAGCGCGATGCCGATAGAGACACCCACCTTGTGATCGCGACCGTTCACACGAATCGGTTGCTCGAGTTGCTCGATGAGACGCAGCCCGAGGCTCGTCGCGGCTTCCGGGCCATTCAGGTGGGTTCCAAGCACGCCGAACTCGTCGCCGCCTAAGCGGGCGAGAAGATCGCCCTCTCTCAGGGCGGCTGAGAAGCGTGCTGCCACCTGGATTAGGAGTTGGTCACCTGCGGCGTGGCCGGCCGTGTCATTCACATGCTTGAAGCTGTTCAGGTCCAGCAGAAACAAGGCATGGCATGCGCCTAGCCGCGGCGCCGTCTCGCCGGCCATCTTCAATGCATCTTCAAACTGGCGTCTGTTGGAAAGTCCAGTGAGTGTGTCCTGGTAGGCGAGCGAACGTATCTCGCGCTCGGCCGCCTGGCGAAGCCCTGCTTCCAGTTTGTCGCGCAACAGTCGCTGGATGGCCCAGGTAAGTCCAACCACCAGGACGGCGATGACACCGAACAACTCGTCCACTTCAAGCGAAGTGGATCGCACCAGCCAGTTGTCGGTCCTGCGAAATATGTCGTAGTTGCGCCCGATGTACAAAGCAACGAAGGTCGCTGCCGCAACCAGCGTAAAGTTTCTCTTCGCAGTGCTGGAAGAGCGGACTTTAATCCCTGAGGTGCTCGGTCGCCGTGGAGAGCTCGTCACTGTACTCCTTAGCTCAATCCTTTTCCTTTGTATGAAGAAGAACTGTCTAAATGCGTATGAGTGGTATACACAGCTCCAGAGGCACGAACTGTTTCTCGTCAGACAAACGGCATGAAAAGTAACACGAAGATACCCTTCGAAGAAGTCCCCTCGCTGCGCCTGTAACTACGAGAGATTGCTGCCGTACGGTGGCAAGGAACGCGGACCTGGTGGGCTCAAGCTTCCAGAAGACGCCTGGCTTTGTTGATCCGGAAGCGGCTCCTGGATCGAAAGCCGTCTTGGCAGGCACCCAGCCGGAGAGACACGATTTGCGTGCTGAGCGTGCTTTGGCAGCGAGCAAGACAGCGTTCGCGGTGGCTCCTCTGCATGCGAGCCGGGAAGTGGATGTTCCCGAAGGGAGACTGAACGCCGCTCACCTTTTTTAAAGACAAAGCTGCCCTTCGCTTTGACACTCTCATGCTGCGTGATGAAACGCTGCACTCTGTCGACAGGTTTACCTAGAAAGGCACTGCTTTGAGTGTCCCGCTCATCGCAAAGCTACGGCGTGCGAATCCGAACTAACTCGCTGCTATGGCGGAGCGCCTCTTCCATCGCCTCATGAGCAATCGTCGAACCGCCTCAACCGACATGCCATACATCGCATGCGTAAGGATCTCGCTCTTCTGCTCGCGTGCGGGTTGCTGCAAGGGCGGCTCGTTGAGTCCGAGCAAGGGCAGGATCGATTCGTGCGTGCTCAAAAGGACTACTTCGCCAAAAACGATGCCGTATCCTGCCGTAACAATGGGCGCGAATTCGGCGGCTGCTCCGTACACGGCACCGATGCCAACGCTGAACGTCCAGTGAAACGCTTGGGTGGCGAGAGTCTGCAGAGGCTTGCTCAAGGAATGACCTGCAACCTTCTCGGCCAGGATCGCGGGGGGTGGCTTCTGGCCCTGCGTGCGCGGAGGATAGATGAGCTCGCCCACAAGCTTGCTGACGCCGCCCGCAACGCCGCCAAGTGCTCCGGCGAGCAGGCCAAAGGCTACAAGACGGCGGCCATGATTGAGAATTTCCATATTCTGATTCTGATGCGCGCTCCCGGGAAGAGTATGGTCAAGCGTCGCGCGCACACGCAGTAGCAGCTTTACGGCGTTCAGCGGACGTGGTCGATATCTGCCAGCAGCCTCGCACATGCCGCCACCTAACGCAAACCCGTAACGCCCTGAGATCCGTTCGTTGCGTGGGGCCAGCACCCTGCGATGCTCGAGCTTTTGAAGAGCACCGCTGTGACGAAGACAAGAAGCTTAGAAGACAAGTGCCACAACGCACATCCGACAAAAGTCGAGGAGCCGAGCAAAAAACAGCACGAATGTATCTGCTGTCCCACCTCGCATACATGCACGTCTGCGCTCGGAACGTACGCTGTTTGAAAGTTCCCAACTCACTGCGGGAACAGGTACCATCCACTCGAATGATCGCCCGCTTGTTACGGCGGCCAGCGATAGACTTCTCCTTGTGAAGGAGCACACCCATCGATGAAATCGCTCCTGCTTAGCGCGTACAACCAGTTGGAAATTGCAGAACAGCCGACACCCCCGGTCGGCCCGACCGACGTGCTGATCCGTGTGGAAGCCTGCGGCATCTGCGGCAGCGATGTGCATGGCTACGATGGATCTTCTGGCCGTCGCATTCCGCCTATCATCATGGGGCACGAAGCTGCCGGCACAGTGGCCGCTTTCGGTGCCGCGGTCCATGACCTGCAGGAGGGCGATCGCGTCACCTTTGATTCGACCGTGTTCTGTGGACGGTGCGAGTACTGCGCGAACGGCGACGTGAACCTGTGTGAGTCACGGCAGGTCGTGGGCGTTTCCTGCGGTGAGTACAGGCGCAACGGGGCATTCGCGGAATATGTCGCTGTGCCGCGCCATATTCTTCACCATCTGCCCGACGCAATCACTTTCCCGCAGGCCGCCATGCTGGAGGCCGTCTCCGTAGCCCTACATGCTGTGCGTGTTTCAGCGCTTTCCGGAGGAGAAACAGCGCTGGTCCTCGGTGCGGGGATGATTGGATTGTTGACCCTCCAGGCAGCGCATGTGGCCGGGTGTTCCCGCGTATTCATCGCGGATGTGGATGCAACTCGGCTGGAGCTGGCGCGCGCGGTAGGTGGCAACGACCTGATCCATGCGTCGGGGCAGGAGCTGGTGGCGGAAGTGCTGCGCCTGACCGGCGGTACGGGCGTCGATGTTGTGTTTGAAGCAGTGGGCAATGACGAAACGGTCTCTGCTGCCATCGATTGCACCCGCAAGGGTGGCACTGTCACGCTGATCGGCAACATCGCGAAAGCCGTGACGTTGCCACTGCAGAAGGTGGTGACACGCCAGATCCGGCTTCAGGGTTCCTGTGCGTCTGCCGGCGAGTACGCCGAGGCGATTGAGTTGATCGAGAAAGGCAAAATCACGGTAGATCCTCTGATCACCTCGGTGGCGGCACTCGAAGAGGGTCCGCGCTGGTTTGAGCGTCTGCATGCCCGTGAACCAAATCTGATGAAGGTGATCCTGAGTCCGACACATGCGTGAAAAGGAACCGTTCGATCTCACAGGGCAGGTAGCACTTGTGACCGGCACGAGCCGTGGCCTGGGACAGTATTTTGCCCGGGCGCTCGCACGCGCAGGCGCAGACCTAGTTCTTACCAGCAGGGATCGCAGCAGCCTTGCACCCTTTGAAGCCGAAATCCGGAGCATGGGTCGTCGAGCAGTTTCGCTCGAGCTCGATGTGCAGGATTTTGGCAGCATCGAGCGCATGGCGCACGCGGCACACGCTGCCTTCCCGCAGATCCACATCCTCGTCAACAATGCGGGCTGCAATGTGCGCAAGCCAGCACTGGCCGTCACCTGGGATGACTGGAACAAGGTGCTCGATACCAATCTGCGCGGGACCTTTTTCGTGGCGCAGGCCATGGCACGCAGCATGATCGAGCATGGCTATGGTCGAATCATCAACATCGGCTCCGTTACCAGCGTGTTTGGCTACGCCGGGCTTGCCCCGTATGGAGCAAGCCGCGGCGGTGTGCGCCAGCTCACCATGAGTCTCGCGGATGATTGGGGACAGCACGGTGTGACGGTGAACTGCCTGGCGCCGGGCTGGTTTCGCACGGAGCAGAACAAAGTGTTGTACGAGAACCAGGAGTGGGTTGATTACCTCGTGGACCGCATCCCGGTGAAGCGCCCGGGCGAGCCACGAGATTTGGATGGCGCGGTGGTTTTTCTCGCGTCCGAATCGAGCCGCTATGTAACCGGGCAGACGCTGTTGATCGATGGCGGTATCTCTACCGGTGCAACGCGTGCGACCACCACAAAGCCTGGCGGCAAAGCTGGATAGGAACTTGGTTCGTCAGGGCAGTGGCTTGAGGAAGCCCTCGGTGCTGAGCCAGCCAAGAAAGAGCGACGGCCACAGTGCCGCGTTGCCCACTGTCGTGCTGCGCAGTCCAAACCCATGACCAGTCTTGGCGAAGATATGCAACTCGACTGGAACGCCGACTTGTTTGAGCTGCAGGTAGAGTGCCGGCAGACGTTCGGAGATGTCCGCCCGGTCGTCTGCACCACAGGCAAGGAAAGCGGGTGGGGTGTGCGCCGACAGCGACAGGGTGGGTTCGCGAGCGATCCCAGGGTAGATCAGGCCTTGGAATGCAGGCAGCGCGTTTTCACGATCGACGGGATCGACACTGCCCACGTCTGCCACCACAGGCCGCGTGCTGATCAGGGCTGCGAGCTCTCCGCCAGCCGAAAAGCCGATGACGCCGACCCGCTGCGTGTCGATGCCCCAGCTTGCTGCGTGGCTGCGTATCAGGCGTATAGCGCGCCGCGTGTCCTCAAGCTCCGTACCATCGATCGTGTACGTGGACCCGGGCTCACGAGCAAGCCGATACTTCAGAACGAACGCCGCGATGCCGCGCTCGCTCAGCCACTCCGCTACGTTGCGGCCTTCGTGATCGATCCATATTTCGCTATGGCCACCGCCTGGAATCACCAGCACCCCGGCACCGGTCGCGGCGGCCCTGGTTGGCAGAAACGCGGTGATCGACGGCTGGTGCACCCCGGAGACAACGTGGTCTCCCTCTGGGCTGAGCCGGACATTTTCGACAGACGTTTTGCCCTCGGAGCCCGGCGCACCACCCGGCCACAGGAGCAGTACCGGTTGCTGCGCGACTGCAGCAGTGCCCGCCAGAAGGCACAGGGCAAACGTTGCCAACACTCCAAGCGCCATTGATTTCCAAAGCCGCATTTCTTTCCCTCTTCGGTAGCACAGCAATCTTCGTCCATGTGACAGCAAGTGGCGACTGACGAGAGCATCAGCTTACACTTGCGCCGTCGACTGCTGCTTAGCAAACACACTTCACTCGACCGCTCCACGCTCTGCGGCGAAGTTCAATCCAGTGGATCGTCAGCACAGCAATACTCACCGATGTGCCGCGCAGGATCGTAACCGAAGGGGAAGCCATTGAGCAATGCTGAGCACACTCTGCAACCTGCGCCGTTACAAGGCCGATGGCGCATCGCGCTGCTTCTTGGATTCGGCGTCCTCGTCAATTACTTCGACCGCGTGAACCTTTCCGTGTCGCATGCGGCACTGGTCACAACGTTTGGTATCTCGGATGTCATCTTCGGCTACCTGTCCAGCGCCTACAGCCTGACATATGCGATGTGCCAGCTGCCGGTCGGTATCCTGCTGGACCGGTTCGGCGTGCGCCGCGTCGGCATCGTCTCCACGTTTCTCTGGAGCCTTGCGTCCTTCGCCTCTGCGCTGACGCCAAGTGTGGGCGGCTTCTTCGCATCGCGCTTTCTCCTCGGCGTCGGAGAGGCGCCTACTTTCCCTGGTTACGCGAAAGCTATCGGCCTCTGGTTTCCGCCGGAAGAGCGAAGCTTCGCAACGGCGATCTTCGACGCAGCTGCCAAGTTCGCCTCGGCTATTGGCGTTCCGCTCATTGGCTTTGTGCTGCTGCAAATTGGCTGGCGCTTAAGTTTCGCGCTGACCGGCGTGGTGAGCCTCCTGTTCCTGGGGCTTTTCGCCCAGGGGTATCGCGACCCCTCGGCCGCCGTCCGGAACGCGCACGCAGATGACAGCAGTGAAGAGACGGCCTCAAGCCGCGCAATCTCCGAGCCTTTTACGGCCACTGGAGACTCTCTCGGCTCTCTGTTGAAACAACGCAAGGTTCTGGGCCTGGCGCTTGGCTTTGGCGCCTACAACTACGTGTTCTACCTGCTGCTGACATGGCTACCCAGCTACCTGTCGTCCGCGCTGCACATCGACCTTCTGCACTCGTTCCTCTACACCGGCGTGCCTTGGCTCTTTGCCACTGCGACGGACCTTTTAATCGGCGGCCTTCTGGCCGACCACCTCATTCAGCGTGGATGGAACGCGAGCCGTGTACGCAAAACCATTCTTGTGGGTGGAACCGCCTTCGGCCTCTGCATTCTTGGGGCCGTGCACACGCACAGCGCGCCTGTCGCATTGCTGTGGATCTCGATCTCAATCGGTGGCCTGGCAGCGGCCTCGCCAATTGGCTGGTCGATCCCCTCGCTCATTGCACGCCCCGAGGACGTCGGCAAAGTGGGTGGGATTGTGAATTTCTCGAACCAGGTCTCCGGCATCGCGGCCCCCATCATCACTGGTCATCTGGTGTACGCGATGCACTCTTTCGCGTGGGCGTTTCGACTATCGGCGATCTACCTCGTCATTGGCATCGCTGGATATGTCTTTCTGCTGGGCAAGATCGAGATGCCGCGCGAGCACGGCCAGCAAGGATGAGGCCGCTACTCCCCAGGTGCGACCTGATGCTCAACCCCGCCGGCTGCGTAGGCGTGCCAGTGCAATCGCGGCCTCGTTCACCGAGGCAGGTCCTTATGCCCCTGCACTGCAAACGTCGCTGCCTGGTTGCTGCCAGCTCCCGGCAGCGCGCCACCCACGCTAACGGTGTACTGCCCTTCCATCACGGAGCGGACACCCTGCGCATCCACCTCGCTCATCGCGCGAGGGTCTACGGTGAATGCAAGCTGAACCGAGGCGCCGGCCTTGAGGTGAACGCGGCGAAAGCCTGCCAGTACCAGGCGCGGCGATACCGAGGTACGGGGCTGCGCAAGGTAAAGCTCGGCGACTTCATCCCCATCTACGCGGCTGGTGTTCTTCACCACCGCCTCCACCTGTACTGGCTCGCCGGCGCTCACTTTTTCCGCCTTTATCCTGAGCCCACTATAGGTGAAGCTGCTGTAGCTTAGCCCGAAGCCGAAAGGAAACAGGGGACTGCTTGTGAGATAGCGATACGTTCGTCCCGACATGGAGTAATCCTCGAATGCCGGGAGTTGAGCAAGCGAATGGTAAAACGTCACCGGCAATCGACCGGCGGGATTGTTGGCTCCAGACAGGGTTTCGGCAATCGCATTGCCGCCTTCTTCCCCGGGGTACCACGCCTCCAGGATGGCCGCGGCATGCTCCGCAGCGAAGTTCACGGCAAGCGCGGAGCCGTTTTCGAGCACCACCACGACCGGCTTGCCCGTAGCGACCAGTGCTTTCAGCAAGTCCTCCTGCGTGTCAGGCAAGTCGATGGCGGTGCGGTCACCGCCGGCAAAGCCACTCAGCTTGATGGGCATCTCTTCGCCCTCGAGCGAGGGCGAGAGTCCAAGGCAGGCAACGATGACATTGGCCTTGCGAGCCGCGGCCACTGCTTCCTCCCGCAGCACCTGTGCAGGCGCCTGCCAAGTTAGATCGATCCCGGCGCTCCCGCTGCCGTGCAGGTACTCCAGGCGAATCGTGTGCGGCTGTACCCCATCGAGGTGGACCGCGGCATCCAGCACCGCTCCACGTTCGCCTGTCTTTCCCGCGCTGCTCTGCAGCAGCAGCTTGTCGTCGAGATATAGGCGGAAGTTCTCCGCGTTCTCACAGGCATAGCAATAGTTAATGCGGACACCGAGCCTGTAATCGCCCGCGGCGGGCGGCACAAACACGCCGCTCCAGCGTACAGAGTAATCGTTGCGCTGGAGACCTGCGACAGGCACCACCTTGTCCCAGTTGAAGTTGATATTCCGATCCGTGCGCACCAACACAGGCTGACCGCTGAAATCCTTGGCGTTGAAGTACTCGCCTTTCAACCCGAACTCCGCGCTGCCCGCCGCTGGGTGCAATGCGTTGTGTTCGATCGGCATGGCGAAGCCTTCTGCGAGGCTGGAGCCCATAGCGTAGCGGACCTGGGCTGTCGAGAAGTGCCTGCTGATGCCATCGAATGGATACACCGGGCTGGGCGGTGGACCGTTGTAGTTGCCCTGCAGCGACTGCACCAGTTCAGCCGTGGGACCCACGACGGCGATGTTGCCGATCGTTTGCTTGAGCGGTAGCACGCCATCGTTCTTCAACAGCGTCATGGCTTCGCGCGCCGCCTGGAGCGAGATCTGGCGGTGCGCGTCCGAGTTGTTTTCATTAAACGGGATGCGCCCATACGCATAGCTTGCCGGCGGGTCGAACATGCCCAACCGGAAGCGTGCGCGGAACAGGCGCTTCAGCGATATGTCCAACTCCGCTTCCGTAATGAGGTTCTGGTGTACTGCGTCGACCAGTGCCGGGAACGCCTGTCCCTTCGCGAAGCCGCACTCGAGATCCGTCCCGGCTTTCACCGAGGCCGCCGCGGCATGTGCCATGTCCGGGGCGTAGTGGTGGCCAGTGTTGACGTCTGCCACCGCAGCGCAGTCGCTGGTGACATAGCCTTCGAAGTGCCAATCGTTGCGAAGGTGCTCCTGCAGCAGCATGGCATTGGCACATGCCGGTGCGCCGTCAATGGAGTTGTAGGCGCACATCACAGATTGCGCGTGGCCCTCGGTGACGGCGGCCCGGAACGCCGGCAGGTACGTGTCCTCGAGGTCGTGGGCGGAGACATCCACGTTGGCACGATGACGCGTCGACTCAGGACCACTGTGCACGGCATAGTGCTTGGGCGTTGACACCAGCTTGAGATACTTTGGATCGTCTCCCTGCATGCCGGTCACAAAAGCAACGCCCATGCGTGCTGTGAGGAACGGATCCTCCCCGTACGTCTCCTGCCCGCGACCCCAGCGGGGATCACGAAAGATATTGATGTTGGGCGCCCAGAAGGTAAGGCCGAAAAACGCCTCATGATCGTTGTCGCGCATGGCCTGGTTGTACTTGGCGCGCGCCTCGGTAGAGATCGTTTCGCCCATCCGGTGCACCAGGGCCGTATCCCATGTGGCTGCCATGCCGATCACCTGCGGAAAGTTCGTGGCATAGCCTGCGAAAGCCACGCCATGCAGGCTTTCGTTCCACCAGTCATACCTGGGCACGCCAAGCCTGGGGATCGCAGGCGCATGATCGCGCATCTGCTCGACCTTCTCCTCCAGGGTCATCTGGCCAATTAGCGCGTCGACGCGTTGCTCCAGGGGCAGGGAAACGTCGACCCAGGGCTGGGCAGAGTTGGCAACCGGGCGGGTCTGCGCGAGGCCCGGCTGACTTGCCGGCAATTGCAGAAGCGAACCAAGCAAAAGAATAAGCAGAACACAGAGACGCGGCGTGCTGGGGGCCAAAGCAGGACTCCTTCGCGCATACAAGCGAGGCTGATCTTTGAACGCAGCAAGTATCCGCGCCGGGCGCACCTGCGTCAATCCTCAGCTAACCATGACGTCGCGGCGGAGGGGGAGCATTGTGGCCGGAAGCCCTGCAGGGGTGTGCGGTCCGGGTGGTCCGCACACGGTCGCAGGCGTTAGGAGGTGCTACTCGCTCTTAAGCGAGCTCATGTCGATGGAGAAACGGTACTTGACGTCCGACTTCACCATGCGATCCCACGCGTCGTTGATCTTCTGGATCGGGATGATCTCCACGTCGGCAGTGATGTTGTGCTCGCCGCAGAAGTCCAGCATCTCCTGGGTCTCCGCGATACCGCCGATGAGCGAGCCGGAAATGCTCTTGCGGCCGAAGATCAATCCGAAGACACCGATGGGCAGCGGAGTGTCGGGCGCACCTACCAGGCAAAGGGTGCCATCTGCAGCGAGCAACTGGACGTAAGCGTTGAGGTCATGCTCGGCGGCGACGCAGTCCAGGATGAAGTCAAAGGTGCCGGCGTGCTTGCTCATCTCCGCAGAGTCGGTCGAGATGATCACTCCGTCAGCGCCGAGCCGCAACGCGTCTTCCTTCTTCTTGGGCGAGGTCGTAAAGACAACCGTGTGCGCGCCCAGGGCGTGGGCAAACTTGACCCCCATGTGACCAAGACCGCCAAGGCCGACGACGCCGACCTTCTTGCCCTTGGTCACACCCCAGTGGCGAAGCGGCGAGTACGTGGTGATGCCGGCGCAAAGCAGGGGCGCGGTGCCAGCGAGGTCGAGATTGGCCGGGACCTTCAGGACAAAGTGCTCATCCACCACGACACTGTCGGAGTAGCCGCCGTAGGTGACCTTGCCGGTAGCCTTTTCAGGCGAGCCATAAGTCAGCACCATGTTGGGGCAAAACTGCTCAAGATCCTTCTTGCACATGGGACAGGAAAGGTCCGCGCCGACCATGCAGCCAACGCCGACGGTGTCGCCAACCTTGTGTTTGGTCACGGCCGAACCGACCTGGGTGACGCGTCCGACGATCTCGTGGCCGGGCACGGCAGGGAACACGGGCGGCATGCCGCTCCACTCATTGCGGGCGTAGTGAAGGTCGGAGTGGCAAACCCCGCAGAACAGGATTTCGATCTGTACGTCGCGCTCGCCGGGTTCGCGGCGCTGGATGGTGGTGGAGGCAAGCGGCGTGGTGGCACTGGTAGCGGCGTAAGCTTTGGCAGTTGACATGTCTTTACGCTACACGTGCAAGGTTGCTGCTGTGTATCAGGAACGCGCCGCCCTGCCACCGGTGACGCGTCGCTTGACATCCCGTGGGGATCAGTCGTTCGGGGCGTCGACCGTCCACAGGGCTTCTGTGGGGTGCTCCTGGTCCTGCAGTTCAAAGGCGAGTGACTGGTACGCAGTGGCCCCTGTGTCGGGGTCCGATGCTTTGATGACGAGCCGGTACAGGCCGGGCGCAAGGTCCTGCGTAGGCAGATCCTTGCCCATGAGCAGGTTGCCGTCCGGACTGAAGCTGCCGCGATCCACCGTCTGATCTTCTTCCTGGCGTGCCGGTGCGTTGAGCTTCCCGATGAGGTAGTGCAGGTGTAGCGGCTTGCCTCTGAGCGCAGCCGGCGTTCCGGGGGCCTCCCACAGTTGAAAGATCGCTCGCAGTGGCTTGCCCTGCATCACGATCGCGTTGTCTGAGCCAATGGGACGGAGGCGTGCCCCGGAAAAGCTGAAAGGGTCATGCGCATGGGTGCTGTTGCTGGGGGGTGCCGTGTCGGCAAAAAAGACCTGGCTCATGCCCAGCCGGTCCTCGGCGCCGGGCACCAGCACCTCGCGCACCTGGTGAAAGGCCTGCTTGGTGTCGAGGTTGGTCAGCGTGAGGTTGAGTTGATATTTGCCTGCAGGCGCGTCCATGCGACCTTCCACCCCGAAGCATTCCTTGCGGAGCGTGTCAAACTGATCCGACGGCACAAAGTCAGTCAATTGCTGGGCATGGTGGGCAATGACCTTGCCGCTGGTATCCGACAGGCTGCTGTCTACCCGGACCGAGTAGTAGTGTCGCCCACCGGTCTGTTCACCGAGGGCGAAGTCTTTGGGGTGCAGCAGCCGCAGCAGGTAGTGGATACTTGCCTGGTTTGCCCCGTCCCGGGTGGCCATGATGGAGAGACTGCTGAACTGCTCACCCAGCACAATGCGGTGCGTCACCCCCTCCAGCGCCTGGTGTCGTGCCACCACCATCTCTCGGATCTGCGGCAGGTTCCGGTAGTTGCGAATGTTGTTGAGCAATACGTCGGACTGCAGGGAGGGCGACGGGCTCTTGAGGTCGACCGGCTCGCCGGGTATCAGCGAAAGCGCAACGTGCGCTGCCTCGTCGTCGATATCGCGCTGGATCAGCTTGATTGCGACCGGATCATTGTTGATTGCATTCGTGGAGTTGATAAGCTTCTGCGGGCGGTCGCCGTAGGGCGAGTACAGTTCGTAGTCTTCCGCCGGACTCGGCTTGTAGAAAAGCAGGTAGAAATGCACCGGAACCGCGCCGGTGAGGTTCTGGTAGAACCAGATTTGAATGGGCTTGAGCTCGCGCGTTTCCAGATACTTCTGGATCTGCTGGGGTGGACCCAGCGTGATGTAGGCCATGCCGCGGTCGCTGCGCCAGCCTTCCTGCACGTTGCCATACCCGAAATGCACATTGGCATAGGAAAGGCGCTGGTAGTGCGTATCCTTGGCCTCATTGGTCGGCGCGTTCGGATCCGGGTTGCGCACCCGCCAGAAGTTCTCGATGAACCTGTCCCGGTCATCATCTGTTTTCAGTCCTTGAAACAGCTGCCGCTCATCATCCGTGATGAGGTAGTTCACCTCTTCGTTCAGCCAGTGAGCGTACACAGGCGGCAACGTGGCCGCGCAGTACCCTGTGGTGGTGCGCAGGCCGCACAGCAGCAGGATCGAAACCAGGAGACAGGATGAAGCAATGCGTTTAAGCGTAGGGACCTCGCGGACTAGTCAGGCAAAGTGGAGGCACCGGCAGCAAACCGCCAGCGCCTGTACGCCTGATTGTAAGCAGTTCGGAACGCAGGCTGGGTGCTGCCCCAGTTATACAGTTTCCCGTAACCTTCCTGCATGAATTGGAATTGTGCCGGTGGCGGGTAGGGCCCGCGCAGCATGAAAGCTTGTGCGTTGCCGCGTTTTCGCGGGGATTCCCCTAAGCCGCGGCTTTGGTCCGACACGTGCAAGGCACAAAGTTGTATCCCTCCCCCGCGTACCCTGCTGCACCGATTTGCTTGCCGTACACGCCTGACCTATCCCTAGCTTTCTGGAGCCATTGCATGAAGCGTTCTCTCCAGTACTCCTGCTGCGCTGTCACTATCGCTACCGCACTTATGTCCTCGGCCATCTCCGGGCAGGAGATTTCAAGCACCAAGGGTGGCCTCGCCGGTGAGGTCACGGACTCGAGCGGAGCGTCGATTCCCGGCGCAACCATCACCATCAAGGGTGGCGAAGGTTCGCGCACCGTAACGGCCGACGGGGCCGGCCACTGGTCTATCGGCAGCCTGACGCCCGGGCTTTACACCGTGAGCGTGCAGAAGGAAGGGTTCCAGTCTGAAGAGGCTAAGAACCTTGAAGTAGTGATCAACCGCTCCTCCAATGTGAGCCTGCAGCTCAAGCCGGGCGCTGTTGCGGAAACCGTGCAGGTGGATGCGACCAGCACCCAGATCGACACCGGCTCGACTGCCATCAGCACCAACCTGACAGAGCAGTTCTACCAGCAGGTGCCCATGGCCCGGAACGTCGGCAGCCTGTTTTCAACGGCTCCCGGCGTGGTGAACAGCGGCGGCGCGGGTACGTCCAACCCTTCGATTGGTGGCGCCAGCGGTCTCGAGAACGAGTACTTCGCCGACGGCGTGAACATCGGCGATGCCGGCTACGGTGGACTCGGCACCTACAGCCCGACCTACGGCTCGCTCGGCACCGGCATCAACCTTACCTTTATCCAGGAAGTACAGGTGAAGACCGGCGCGTTTGAGCCGAGGTATGGCCTGGGTGATGGTGGCGTCATTCAGATCGTGACCAAGTCCGGCGGAACGACCTATCACGGGGCCGTTGCTTCGTTCTTTGCGCCCGCGGGCATGAGCGCGACGCAGCGCTACGCTGACAACTACTTCAACCGCGTCAATGTACGTGGCAGGGTCTTCTCGCAGCCCCAGTACGATGCCTCGGCTGAGTTCGGCGGGTACGTCCCCGGACACTACCTGCATGACAAGCTGTTCTTCTACGGTGCATATAATCCGGCACTGAACCAGTTCAACTGGATTGCGCCAACGGCTGTGCCCGGTGATCCGCCAACGCTGTCGGTACACGGTCCGTACACAAACAACACGACCGTGAACAGCTGGGCGGGCAAGGTATCCTTCCGGCCGAGCGACAACCTGACGATCGATGCTTCTGCTTTCGGCGATCCTTCGCGTACCAACGCAGGATACGGCCCGGTCGACCAAGACACCTCGCCCTACTACCCGAACGTGAACCTTACCAACGACACTGGCTTCAGCCGGTGGAATTATGGAAGCCGCAGCGAATCGGTACACATCACGGGAACGCCTACTGCGACGTGGGATTTCGATATCGCCGCGTCCAGAAAGAACAGCCACTTTACCGAGACCGGGCTTGAGAACGTGTTCCAGGTGACGGATTACTCAGGGGCTGTGCAGACCTCGACCTACACGGCCCAAGGGCTTGGTTTTACCCAGAACCCGAACACGCGGGCCTTGAGCTTCAGCATTGATTCTGAGAAGACCGTCGGCTTCTTCGGGCAGCAGCATAGCCTGTCCGTCGGCTACAACTTTGTCCACAACATCTACGACCTGACCAAGGCTTACAGCGGTGGCAGCTTCACCTTCCCTACCGCAAACGCGGCCGGCGGTGCAGTCCTGGCCCCGCTCGCGGGCTCAACTGCGAGCGGCGGCTTTGACCTGTACGCCGTTGCTGCGGGAGACAATTGCCCGGTCCAGTACTGCCCGCTTCTGAATGGCACGCAGGTCTACCTTGACATGGATCGCGGTCTCTTCAGCAACCCGGTCGTTCCCTCCGGGATGAACTACAACGTCGTCTACGGCAATGACAACTGGTCCATCGGACATCGCGTGACTGTCAATGCCGGCATCCGCTGGGAGCAGGAGCAGCTCAGCGGTATCGCGCAGACGTATATCTTCAACGACAACTGGTCGCCCCGGCTCGGCATCAACTTCGATCCCAAGGGTGACCGCAAGTCCAAGGTCTTCTTCAACTGGGGACGCTACACGCAATCTCTGACACAGGACTCGGCAATCCGGGCGCTTGGCCAGGAAGAGGATATCTACCACGCACACTTCACGCCCCAGACAGATGGCAATGGCAACGTCCTGCTCAATGCAAACGGTACCGCCAATCCCATTGTGGATGCCGCGCATCTGATCAGCGGCATCGCTGCTGCAGGTGCGGAAGGCTCCAACATCTCGATCAGCAGTGCTGCCACGCCAGAGCTGATCCAGCCCGGAACCAAGCTCAACTTTGAAGAAGAGTATGTGGGTGGCATCGAGAAGCAGTTCAACGGCTTCGTGTTGAGCGCCCGCTACACTGACCGTCGGCTCCTGCGCGTGATTGAAGATCAGGCTGGTGCCTCCCCGGAAGGGGCTCTGAGTGGCTTTGTGCCGCAGTACTTTGCCCTTGGCAATCCCAGCGCCACCTCCGACTACTTTGTCAACGAAGTGGAGACGCCCTACACGTTCAATGCAGCACTTCCGAACAATGGGGCGCCGGCGAACTGCCCACAAAACTACAACACCGGCTATGGCAATAAGCCTTTCATGAACAGCGCTGGCCAGGTGGCAGGCCCAGGCGGTGTTTGCGGCAATAACCCCGCGACCGTAGCCCTGCCTACCCCGGATGGCAAGCCTGACGGCGAGCCTAACCCACGCCGTCACTACCAGGCAGTTGAGCTGGAAGTGAACAAGAACTTCAGCCACAACTTCCTGCTGCGTGTGAACTATCGCTGGGCCAAGCTGTTCGGCAACTACGAAGGTGCCTATCGGAACGACAATGGCCAGTCCGATCCCAGCATCAGCTCGCTGTTCGACTTCACGCAGGGCGCGCTCGGTATGCTGGGTGACCAGTACACGCCCGGCTACCTGAACACGGATCGCCGCCAGGTGGGTAACCTGTTCGGGTCGTACGTGGTACCGAGTGGCTTTGCGAAGAAGCTGACTGCAGGTGCTGCGTTCCGGGCGAGCTCCGGCCAGCCGATCACCAACTTTGGCGCTCACCCCGTCTACACCGATCCGGGAGAGATTCCTCTTGGAGTTCGTGGCTCGCTGGGTCGCAATGCCTCCAACTACCAACTCGACCTGCACACGGATTATCCCGTGGCCCTTGGTGAAAATCGCGCGATCAAGCTGACGTTCGACACCTTCAACGTGACCAACTCGCGCTCACTGACCGCTGTGGATCAGGACAGTGCTCAGGCGTATGGAGTGCCGAACCAGGACTACCTGAAGCCACTCGGATTCCAGCGTGCCTTCTACGGACGCGGTTCGATCCGGTTCGAGTTCTAGAAACTGCGCTTGACTGAAACCTCAGGCATACGCACAGAACAGGGCGGGGGATCAGTTCCCCGCCTTTCTCTTTGCCCGGAAATCAGGTCCACGCCACATGCCAATCTTCCGCCCTGCGCACAGCTCCTAACCCACTACGATTCGGAGAAAGGCCGTAGCATAGCTGCGTGTTCATCCTCGGTAGAGTCTTCGTCCTCGCTGCGCTTCTCGTTTCAACAGGGGTGCGGGCGCAGTTCCTGACCATCACGCACATTACTGTAATCGACACGGCTAGCGGGGCTACCCAGCCCGACCGGACGGTGCAGATTCGCAGCAATCGCATCGTCAGCGTTGCCCCAACCGGTTCGCACGCACCCACGGCTGGCCAGGTTGTGGACGGTACCGGGCAGTTCCTGATCCCGGGATTGTGGGACATGCACACTCATGTCTACTTCGGGCAGACGGCCGCGGATGGCACCGCGCTGATCCTGCCGCTGCTGCTTGCAAATGGTGTAACCGGTGTGCGCGACATGGGCAGCAATCTCGATGCCGTGCTCAAGGCACGCGCCGATGTCGCGGCGCACCACATCCTGGGCCCGCGCATGGTGGTCTCCGGTCCCATGCTGGACGGGCCAAAGTCCCAGTACACGGCGGCCATCCCGATCCGCACGGAAGAGGACGGACGCAAAGCGGTGCGCATGCTGCACGACCGCGGCGTCGACTTCATTAAGGTCCAGTCCGGGGTGCCACGCGCGGCGTACTTCGCCATCGTCGATGAGGCAAAAAAAGACGGGATCGCGTTTGAAGGACATGTGCCCGACAGCATCCGCGCGCGTGAGGCTGTGGCCAGCGGGCAGCGCACCTTTGAGCACCTGATCGGCATCTTCGAGGCGAGCTCCCCTGACGAGGACCGTTACCTCACCGGCACGAAAACAGTCGGTATGTTCCTGGACACCTACGACCCGGCGCGCGAGGCCGCCATGGTGAAGCTGCTGGCAGCCCACCACGTATGGCAGTGCCCCACGCTCTTCTGGGAACGGGGGCAATGGCTGGTCGACGCGGTGGACTACACGCGCGACCCTGATCTCGCGTACGCCGGGCATCGCTGGGTTACGCAGCAGTGGCCGGCTTCGCGTACCGCCATCCTCAAGTCCCTCGACACGGACCCGCTGCCGGTGCGGGAGCGCTTTGTGGTGCACGAACTGGAGCTGGTGCGCCGGCTCCATGACGCCGGGGTGCCGTTTCTCGCTGGCACTGACACGCCGGCCGGGGTGGATGTGATCCCGGGCGTGAGTCTGCATCGCGAACTCGAGCGCTTTGTGGCTGCCGGCTTTTCGCCGCTCCAGGCGCTGCAGACCGCGACCCTCAACCCGGGGAGGTTCCTAGAGCGAGAGGGTGACTTCGGCACGGTGCAGGCTGGTCGCGTTGCTGATCTGGTATTGCTCCGGAAGAACCCGCTGCTTGACATTCGAAACACGCGCACGATCGCGGGGGTAGTCACGGATGGCCGCTACTTGTCCCCGGAGGCGTTGGCACAATTGCGCACGCGCCTCAGGGCCGAAGCGGCGACCCGCTAGCTTCCTGGTGCGGGTGCACCTCGGCGAAGCCTGGCGTGCGTCCGGGATTCGCCGCGGCGATCAGGCTGGCCCCTATGAGCCAGCGGCCATTTGCAGGATTGGTCGACTAGAATGGGAGCTCATGACCATGCATTGGCGCGGGCTTCTTTCTTGATGACGGAACACGTTCGCAGTTCGCTCCCGTCTGAAACAGATGTGCTGCTGATCGGTGCCGGCATCATGTCCGCAACGCTGGGCACGCTGCTGCAGTTTGTGGCTCCCCATCTGCAGATCACGCTGGTGGACACGCTGGGCGAGGCATCGAGCGAAAGCTCAGACGCCTGGAACAATGCGGGTACAGGCCACGCAGCACTGTGCGAGCTGAACTACACCCCCGAGCGGCCGGACGGCACCATCGCGATTGATCGCGCTATCGACATCAACGAGCAGTTTCAGCAGTCACGCCAGTTCTGGGCGACCCTGGTTGAGCGCGGTGTGCTGGGCGACCCTTCCGAGTTTATCCATGCGTTCCCTCACCTGAGTTTTGTTTCCGGCACGGAGTCGGTGGACTTCCTGCGCCGCCGTTTCGCCGCGATGCAGACCAGCCCGCTATTCGCAAAGATGCGGTTCACCGAGGATCGGGAGACGCTGGAAGCCTGGGTGCCCCTGATGATGGAGGGGCGCGACGAGGCGACTCCCGCTGCCGCGACCCGCGCGGATGACGGCACCGACCTGGATTTCGGAAGGCTGACGCGCCTGCTGCTCCTCGCGATGGAGAAGCAGGGAAGTACCGTGCACTTTCGCCACAAGGTAGTGGACCTGCGGCAGCAGTCGGATCATCGCTGGCAGATCGAAGTGGAGGACCTCGCCACCGGGCGGCGATCGCGTATCCTGACACGCTTTCTCTTTCTGGGAGCGGGCGGGGGAGCGCTGCTGCTGCTGCAGAAATCAGGCGTGCCCGAGGGTCGCGGCTATGGAGGGTTCCCGGTGAGCGGGCAGTGGCTTCGCTGCACCAATCGCGAACTGATCGAGCGCCACGCGGCCAAGGTGTACGGGAAGCCCGCACTGGGTGCGCCGCCGATGTCGGTACCCCACCTAGATACCCGCATGATCGACGGCCGTAAGGAGCTCCTGTTTGGACCCTTCGCAGGCTTCTCCACAAAGTTCCTGAAGAGTGGCTCGTACACGGACCTGATCCGCTCGATAGGCGCCGGCAACCTGCGCGCCATGCTGGGTGCGGGTATCCACAATGTGGAGCTCACCCGGTACCTGATCGGGCAGGTCATGCAGTCACAGAACGACAGGGTTGGCGCCCTGCGCGACTTCGTGCCGTTGGCGCAGGCCGAGGACTGGCGGCTCGAGGTCGCCGGGCAGCGGGTGCAGATTATCAAGCCTGACCCGGCTAGAGGCGGCGTGCTCGAGTTCGGCACCAAGGTGATCCGCACGGCAGACGGCTCGCTTGCTGCACTGCTGGGCGCGTCGCCTGGTGCTTCCACCGCCGTCGCGATCATGTTGCAGTTGATCTCGGCCGGCATGCCGGTGCTGCGTGAGCAGGAGTGCATGGAGGGTACGCTGCAGGGCATCGTGCAGAGCTACGGACGATCCCTGCATGCCGATCCAGCGCTGTTCGAGCGGGTTTCGGATCGAACGGGTGCGGTGCTTCGACTGGGCTAGTGTGCTGGTGACTAGCGTCCGCTACACGCAAAATCAAGGCACACATAAGTCGTGTTCGCAGGTCAGTTAGCATTCCGGACGCCCGGAAAGACGTGCGGACCTGTCGCTCAAAGGATTGTCGACAAGGCTGCGTGGAGCGATCTCGGCACTGCCGGTAGTGTGATTGAGCAGCATGGCCGACAGCGTCGGCCATTTGGCGAACCAGCACATCGGCGAGTCGGTACGCCCTGAGTGGAACGGCAGTCTAAGGGCGGGATACTTTACCGTGGCCAAGGTGAGAATTCTGTTCGGTGCACAACGATGAGCTTTTTCTCCGCAACTTGGGAATAGTCACACCAACAACCTTCAAGTCCCCACCTTTTTCCCGGCGCCGCCCCATTTCACGACTGCTCGATCCAGCACGCAGGTAGTAAGCTGCATCTACTAAGCTACGGCCAATAGGCATTGTCGGCTAAGAGCGACCCTGGGCCTGGATTGACCGGCCACCGTCTGGATCGCTCTCAGTGACAGGTCTTCTGCGGCGACAGGCAACATACATCAAAACGGTGCCAGGCTATGCCTTGCCGTCAGGACAGCACATTTATGGTTGAGGCTTTTGTCCTCTGGAACGAACCAAACAACCTCTCGCACTGGAACTTTCATCTGGACCCGCATTGGGAGCGATTCGCCGACATGGTGAAGCGGGCTTCAGCTGCGATTCGCAAGCAAAATCCCGAAATTCCTGTGGTGCTGGGCGGTGTTTCGTCCTGCGATTGCGACTTCCTGCGAACGATGCGTCGACAGGGCGTGATGGAAGCTGTGGACGCAGTCGGGGTGCATGGATTCCCACTCGACTGGAATCACTGGTCCATCAACGAGTGGCCCATGCGGATCGCGGAAGCGCGCGAAGTGTCCGGCCTGCCGGTCTGGGTGACGGAGGTGGGCGCGTCTTCATTTGGCGCAGAGGAGGTTGCGGCGTTTGGACTGGAGCGTACGCTGAGCCTGCTGCGCGGCTGCGCCGAGCGTGTTCACTGGTACTCGCTGTTTGACTTGCCCCCGACCTGGCCTGCGGAAACCCGGCACAAAGAAGCGGAAGGCTCGTCTTACTACCGGCATTACTACATGGGCCTTCTGCGGCATGATGGAACGCCCAAGCTCTTTGCCGAGAGCTTTCCCTCGGATGGCGAGGTGGGCCTGTGCCAGTGGTTCCACTTTGAAGACCCGCGCCTGGAGCAGGGTGTGCAGTGGATGCGCGACCACAACATTCGCCGTATCCGCACCGGGCTGAGTTGGGCCGATAGCTATCGACCCAACGCGAAAGCCTGGTTCGACACGATGATGACGGCGCTTGCTGATTTCGAGGTGTCGTTGACACTTTGCTTTACCCCGCAGCACCTTGGCCTGGAGCCCCACCACACCAGCCCCCCGGCGGATAACGATGAATTTGCTAAGTTTGCAGAGTGGGCGGTTTGTAACTATGCCCCAGCCGCAACCACCACAGAGCAGAGCCATTTGGAGGTAGCGCAGAGCCGATGAGTAAACAGATATTGATTACAGGAGGGGCCGGCTTTGTGGGATCGCATCTTGCCGACGGCCTGCTTCGCGCCGGGCACAAGGTCCGCATCCTCGATGACCTGACCCCGCAGGTGCACCCGGAGGGCAAACGACCTGAATACCTGTCGCCCGACGTTGAACTCGTGGTTGGCGATGTGCGTGACGGCGAGCTCCTGCGCAAGGTGCTGCCTGGCGTAGACGTGGTCTACCACTTCGCCGCCACGGTGGGTGTGGGGCAGTCCATGTACGAGATCAGCCGGTACATGAGCGTCAACACGCAGGGAACAGCTGAGCTGCTGCAAGCGATCCTGGACCTGAAACTCGCTCCGGAAAAACTCGTGGTCGCCTCCTCCATGTCGATTTACGGAGAAGGGCAGTACCGTTGTCCGCAGTGCGAGTGCGCGATGAATCCCCCTGTGCGGGGCTTGCAGCAACTCAAGGAGTCGCGGTGGGAGGTTCACTGCGAGCCTTGCGGGTCCGCCCTGCAACCGGCGCCCACGCGCGAAGACAAGCCATCGGAGATCAACTCGATGTATGCCTTGTCGAAGCGCGACCAGGAAGAGCTGTGCATGATCTACGGCCGCACCTACGGGTTGCCGGTCACCGCGCTTCGGTTCTTCAACATCTACGGCACTCGGCAGGCGCTCTCGAATCCATACACCGGAGTGGCTGCCATCTTCGCATCGCGCATGCTGAACGGGCAGGCGCCGATGGTGTTTGAAGATGGCGAGCAGATGCGGGACTTCGTAAGTGTGCACGACATCGTGCGCGCGAACATGCTTGCACTGGAGCGACCCGAGTCGAACGGCAGGGTCATCAATATCGGCAGCGGTCGGCCCATCAGCATCCGCGATGTAGCCTCCATCCTTGCGCGTTCGCTTGGCGTCGACTTCGAACCTGTGATTACGCATAAGTACAGGGCGGGCGACATTCGCCACTGCTATGCCGATCTCACGCTGGCGCGCGCCTGCCTCGGCTATGAGCCACAGGTGACGCACGAAGAAGGGTTCGCGGAGCTTGCAACCTGGCTTCAGTCGCAGGAGGCAGAGGACAAAGCCGAGACCATGCTGCAGCATCTTACGACTTACGGGCTGACAGCCTGATCGATAGAAGGATACGAATGGCAGCACATACACAGGGAAGCCCCCGCCGCGTCCTCATCACGGGCGGGGCGGGGTTTATCGGCTCCAATCTGGCTGCGCGGTTTATGCAGCAGGCGGATGCACATGTCACGATCTTCGACGACCTCTCGCGGCGAGGCGTCGAGCACAACCTGGCCTGGCTGCGTTCGCTGCCTGCCGGGCAAGCGTTCCGCTTCCTGCAGGGCGATATTCGCGATGCAGTACAGGTCGCCGAGGCAGCCACGGATGCCACGGAGATTTACCATCTGGCAGCGCAGGTCGCGGTGACCTCCTCAGTGGTGGAACCGCGCACCGATTTCGAGGTAAACGCGCTTGGCACATTCAACGTGCTTGAAGCTGCCCGGTTGAGCCAGCGGCACCCTCTGGTTTTCTTTACGTCCACAAACAAAGTGTATGGCGGGCTCGAAACGGTTCCAGTGCACGTGGAAGGCTCTGCCTACCAGGCAGACGATGTGGAGTTTCGTGGCGCGCGCGAAGATACGCCGCTCGACTTCCATTCTCCATATGGCTGCAGCAAGGGCGCTGCAGACCAGTACGTGCGCGACTACGCGCGGATCTACAGGCTAAAAACGATCGTATTCCGCATGTCTTGCATTGCCGGACCCCGGCAATTCGGCAACGAAGACCAGGGCTGGGTAGCGCACTTTCTCTACTCGGTGCTTGCCGGCCGGCCCATCACGATCTACGGCAATGGCCGACAGGTGCGGGACATTCTTCACGTCGACGATCTTGTGGACGCTATTGACCTGGCGCGGCTCAACCTCGACGTGACCGCTGGCGAGATTTACAACCTGGGCGGCGGTATGCAGCAGGCAGCGTCGGTAGCGCAGATGCTTGCATCGATTGAGCAGCAGACGGGCATCGCGCCTCTCTGTAACTATGACGAGGCCAGGCCTGGCGATCAGCCGCTTTACATTTCCGACATCGAGAAGATAAAGGCCGCCACTGGCTGGTCCCCACGCAAGAACCTCACGGAGATTCTGTCGGATATCGAAGCCTTCTGGGATCACAATCGCGAGCTGATCGGCACCGTGCATGCTCCATTTGGACAGGCCGCGCCACCGACCCAGCCCACTGCAGATGTGCTTGCCAACGAGGTGGCGTCGTGAAGTACGCCCTGGTCAATCCGCATTGGAGTTTCGAAGGGTCCACCTATTTCGGCTCGCGGCAGCCGGTGATGCCCATCGAACTCCTGTCAGCGCGTGAGTTTCTGCGGGCAGCCGGTCACGACGTCCTGCTGGTGGATGCCTTTATCGAGGAGCTCTCGCCGGCTGACGTCATAGAGCGCCTTGATGATTTCGGCGAGGACTTTCTCGTGATTCCGACTGCGAACTCCTACCTGTTCTGGCGTTGCCCGCAACCAGAGTTGCGGGTGCCGGCGCAATGGCTGCGCTCGCTCGATCGCCGCTCCACAACGGTAGTAATCGGCCCTCATGGATCGGCGACCCCGGCGGCCACGCTGCGGAAAACAGGAGCCAACGTGGTGCTGCGAGGCGAGCCCGACCAGACCCTTGCCATGCTGGCAACGCACCCGCGGGAGTACATCCCTGGCTGCGTCTGGATGGACAACGGCCGCGTGTGCTCCGCATCTGAAAATCTCGGCGTCACGGATATGCGTGCACTTGGCCCATTGGACTACTCTGACTATCCGGTGGAGCGCCACGGGCACAAGCACCACGTGTTTACCGAAGTCACCGGGCTCGGTGCTGAAGTGGAGTTTGCACGAGGCTGTCCGTATGCCTGCACCTTTTGCAACAAGACCTTGTTTCGCAACAAGTATCGCGAGCGCGACGTCACCCACGTTCTCGCAGAGATTGACGCGCTGATCGAGCGTGGCGTTACCTACATCTACTTCATCGACGAGATCTTTGGGGTAGGCAAGCATGTGCGTGAGCTGCTGGAAGGGATCGCAGCGCGCCCGATCTCGATCGGCTTTCAGTCGCGCATCGACTTGTGGAATGAGGAGTCGCTGGATCTTCTCGGCCGCGCGCACTGCATCTCCTTCGAGTGCGGCATCGAGTCCATCACGCAGGAAGGTCGCGACGAGATGAACAAGAACTGCCGCTTTGCCAATGAGCGCATAGCGGAACTCCTGATCTACGCGCGGCAACGGATCCCCTGGGTGCAGGCCAATCTGATCAAGACTGAGCACGACAATCCGGTGGCTGTGCGCGAGTTCCAGGAGCAGCTCAAGGCGCATGGTGTCTGGGTTTCGGAGCCGGTTCCGATGTTCCCGTTCCCGGGCTCTCCGCAGTACGTGGAAACGTTTGGCGCTCAACCGGACGAGCAGGCCTGGGAGCGTGCACACGCGTTCTATCTCGGCATGTTCGAGGACAAAGGCTTTAGCGATATCCAGGAACAACAGCCCGTATCCATGCAGGAGCTGGAGGCGACGTGCTGATTTCGGCGAACGCACGTTGCGAGTCTCTGCGCCTACACGGGGCATGCCTGGTCGACGGAGCCGTCCTTGATTAGTGGACTGCGCGTTGCCTTCTTTGTGCACTCGATCTGCTCGGACTGGAACAACGGCAACGCTCACTACCTGCGCGGCCTTGTACGCGCGCTTGGCAGTGGGCATACTGCGGACGCATCGGTCGTGGACCCGGAAGCCGTCGCTCCACAGGGTCATGACGTCACGGTGTTTGAGCCGGAGCAGAACTGGTCAAGCGAAAACCTGCTGACCGAGTCGAAGGGTACTTACTCCCTCGCACAGTTCCATGCCGTGTACCCGGATATCCACGTCGAGCGGTACGCGCCGGGTGTTGCGAACGGATCGGCCCTGCGCGCATCGCTTGCAGGGTTTGACGTTGTGGTTGTGCACGAGTGGAACCCCCCGGAGTTGATCGCAGAGTTGCTGGAGCTTCGCGACGAGCTCGGCTTCCGCGCGTTATTTCACGATACGCACCATCGCGCAAGTTCCACACCGGAGCAGATCCGCCTGCTGCAGGTGGAGCGGTTTGATGGCGTCCTTGCATTCGGTGAGGCCCTGCGCCAGATTTACCAGGAGCGCTTCGGCATCGCCCACGTTTGGACGCTGCACGAGGCGGCGGACACAACAGTCTTTTTTCCGCGAAAAGCCAATGCCGAGCAGGATGTGGTGTGGGTAGGCAATTGGGGCGATGACGAGCGCTCGGCCGAGATACGCAGCTTCCTGGTGCAGCCAGCGGCGGCACTTGCCGACAGACGCTTCTGTATCTACGGCGTTCGCTACCCTGAAGATGCCCTGCGCGAACTGGACGAAGCGGGAGTATCGTTCGGAGGCTACCTGCCCAACCTCGATGCGCCGGCGCAGTACGCAGCAGCGCGCCTCACCGTGCATATCCCAAGGCAGTACTACGCGGCAGCGATGACAGGCATTCCGACCATTCGCGTGTTCGAGGCGCTGGCGTCCGGCATTCCGTTGATCTCAGCGCCATGGATTGACAGTGAAGCGCTGTTCGAACCGGGAGAGTTCTTGCTGGTGCGAGATATCGGGGAGATGGTCGAGGCGATGATGTTTCTGCTTGCCAATCCTGCCGCAGCCGAGCAGCAGGCGCAGCGGGGCGTGGAGGCCATTCGCAAGCGACACACCTGCGCCCACCGGGCTCAACAGCTCAGCAGCATTTTCGAAGAGGTTCTTGCCCGATGAAGATTTTCGCCATAGGTTCCTCCATCACCTCGTCATACTGGAATGGAGCCGCTACGTACTACCGTGGCATCTACAAGTATCTTGCGCGCGAAGGACACAGCATCACGTTTGCCGAGCCCGATGCATATAGCCGTCAGCAGCATCGCGACGCCGACGACTTCAGCTATGTCGAGTCGATCGTCTACCAGCCAGCTGTCGACATCGACCGAGTGCTCGCACTGGCCGCGCAGGCAGATGTGGTAGTGAAGCACTCGGGCATTGGTGTGGATGACGAGGTCCTTGAGCTGCGCGTGCTGGAGTGCCAGCCGGCAGCCATAGTGTGCTTTTGGGATGTGGATGCACCTGCGACTATCGCGCGCATGCACGCCGACCCCACGGACGCGTTTGCGCGGGCCATCCCCCGGTACGACGCGGTCCTTACCTACGGTGGCGGGGCAGAAACACAGCGGCAGTACGAAGAGTTTGGCGCACGCAACTACACCTCGATCTACAACGGTCTTGACCCTGAGACGCACCACCCTGTAACTGCCGTGGCTGCGCTTGCGGCTGACGTGGCGTTTCTTGGCAACCGGCTGCCTGACCGCGAAGCGCGTGTGGAAGAACTCTTTCTGCGGGCTGCCGAGCTGGCACCTGGAAAGCGCTTTCTGCTGGGCGGAGAGGGCTGGGGCGACAAGCAGTTGCCTGCAAATGTACGTTGGATCGGTCACGTGCCGACTGCCGAACATAACCGTGTCAACTGCTCCGCATCGTTCGTGATGAATATCAATCGCAGCTCCATGGCGAACTCGGGCTTCTCGCCGCCAACGAGAATTTTCGAGGTCTCGGGCACTGGTACGCCGTTGCTGTGCGATGACTGGCCAGGGATCGACGATGTGTTCGAACCCGGCAGCGAGATACTGGTGGTTCGTTCCGCCGAAGACGTAGTCGCCGCCATCACGGCGTACACGCCTGCGCAGCAGCAGGCGATCGGCGACCGCTTTCTGGCTCGGGCACTGCGGGATCACACCTACGCGCAACGCGCCGCGCACGCATCCAGTACGTTCCGAACACTGCTGGAGCGGCAGCAGCAACCCGTCGCATGAAGATCCTCATCCTTGGACTTACGATCACTTCATCCTGGGGCAACGGGCATGCCACGACGTTTCGAGCCTTGTGCCGTGCGGTCCATGCTCGCGGCCACTCCATCGACTTCATCGAGAAGGATGTGGAGTGGTATCGCAGTCATCGCGACCTGCCCGAAGCATCGTACTGCCGCATTCATTTGTACGAAGATTGGAACGTGGACGGTCGCGTGCGGGCTCTGCAGCTCGCCGCCGATGCGGATGTGATCGTCATCGGCTCCTACTTTCCGGATGCCATCGAGGCCACGCGTACGTTACTGGATGCTGCAAGGTGCCCGGTCACGTTTTACGACATCGACACGCCGATCACGATCGCGAAGCTACGAACCGAAGGTCGCACCGATTATCTCGATGCAGCGCTGATTCCCTCATATGCCGCGTACATGAGCTTCACCAGCGGTCCGATGCTGCAGGAGATCGAGCAGCGGTTCGGCTCGCCTCTCGCGGTGCCGCTGCACTGCTCGGTAGACGCGGACGTGTACCAGCCACAGGAGCCGCAGGCGGCTTACCGCGCGGAGTTGTCCTACCTCGGCACCTATGCGGCCGACCGGCAGGAGAAGCTCATGCAGTTCGTTGATGCGCCGGCGCAGCGGCTGGCAGACCGTGCTTTCCTGGTCGCCGGCCCTATGTATCCGACGGACGTTTCATGGGCTCCCAATGTGCGCTTGTTGTCGCATGTTGCCCCGGCGGAGCACCCGGCGTTCTATTCGAGCGCGCGCTTCTCACTGAATCTCACGCGATACGACATGGTCGAAGCCGGCTATTCGCCTTCGGTACGCCTGTTCGAGGCCGCGGCCTGCGGGGCCGCGATCCTCTCCGATGCATGGTCTGGCCTTGAAACCTTTCTCACTCCCGGGGAGGAGATTGTCACCGTAGGCGACGCCGACGACGTACTCGCAGCGCTCCATGGCATATCAGAAGCCGATCGGCTCCGCATGGGGCAGAGAGCCAGGGAGCGAATCCTCGCGAGCCACACCTCGACGCATCGCGCGGCAGAGTTCGAGCGGATCGTGGAGCGTCTCGGCGAGTCACGGAGCAAAGCGGAACCATCGCACGAGGTTGGCCCGGCTCGATCTACAGTCCGGGCGTTGTAGAGCGGGGACGAGAGTCTTCGAGCCATCTCGAGAGCGCTGTGCCCACCGCCTCGAGCGCTCCGGCCCAGTCGCCGGCGGATGGCTGCCGGAAGAGCCGCATCGTCGGGTACCAGGGCGAGTCACTGCGGTCCAGCATCCAGCGCCAGTCCGCCTCCTGCTTGAGCAGAACCCACACCGGTCTGGCCAGCGCGCCGGCCAGGTGTGCGGCAAGAGAGTCGATGGTCAGCACCAGGTCCATCTCGGCTGCGTAGGAAGCAAGCTCCGCGATGGATGCTGCATCGATGGCGCGATTGCCCCAGGCCATGCGCTCACACAAAACAAACCAGTCAGCATTGTCTGCCGGCTGCTGCAGGCTCCAGAACTCTACCTGGGGAAAATGCAACAGTATTGGTTCCATAACGCTGAGCGGCAGGGAGCGCGTGCTGTCCCAGGTGCCCCCGGTCCACACCACGCCGACGCGCACCCGGTGGGACGGCGGCACTACACGACGCGCGGCGGCTCGTTGTGACGCGGACACTTGAAGATAAGGAAAGGCAGAGGGCAGTGTGTCTGCCGTGGATCGAAACAGGTAAGGCAACTCGGTTATTTCAAGCTGCCTATCGAATGCTGTTTCCTCCTCCCACACTAGAACTTGGTCGATGCCTGCGACGCCCCGTGCGAGCTCCGCAAGGGCAGGCGCGACCTGCACCGCGACATGGGTCGCCATGGCGCGCAGCAGCGGAGCGTACCGCAGGAATTGCACGGCATCGCCGAAGCCATGGACGGAGCGGATCAGGACCCTCCGCCCGTGCACCGGCTCACCGTTCCAAACCCTGGCTGGGTCCGGGGTGCCCCGCTGCCGGATGGCGTCGCTTTCGCGCCACGCACTCTGGAAATCACCCAGCAGCATATGGCAGAACCAGCGGCCGCCGGCACACTGGTCCGGGTCGGCTCCCAATTGCTCAGCGGCATCGAATGCCTCCAGTGCATGCTCCACAGCACGCAGGGCAAGCTGCGATTCAGCGCGTGTCAGTGCTGCTTCACGTTTGTCGACGTGATGCTCGAGACCTGTCTTAACCAGCAGCGGTTGTGTCACCTGGCGCCCGGGCGAATACCGGCCGAGGGATACACACTGTGCTCGCTCCCGGGGGAAAGCTGCGCCCGTTCGCACAGGTACACCTCCTCCTCCGGATGCGCCAGGATGTTGAAGCCTGCACTGCGCAGCATCGCCTCGGTGCAGGCGCGGTTTGGCAGCCACCAATTCGTAGGGTCGCCGCAGTAGCGGTCTTCGATGAAGTGCATTTTCGGGTATCCTGGCCGATCGAAGACGGCAGTCTCGTCAAAACCGTAATCCGGTTCGACCTTCTCGATGACCTCCTGCCCGCGCTGCAGGCTTTGAAACAGAAACATGTCCCGGCACACATGCTCGTGCAGCAGGTCGAGCGCCAGCAGCGGGTGCCGCAGGTGGTAGAGCACGCCCATAAAAATTACAAGATCGAAGCGCTCCCCGAGCGAACCTACGTCCCAGATCGACATGCGGCGGAACTCGATATCGAGACCATTGATGCCGGCCGCCAGGCGAGCCTGCGCAAGGTAGCGATTATCGGTGTCGATGCCCAGCACGCGGTCAGCCCCGCGCCGTTTCATTTCCATGGAGTAAAAGCCTGCATTGCAGCCGATGTCGAGTACAGTTTTGCCGCGCATGTCCGCGGGCAGCGTGTCGCGGAAGCGGATGTATTTCACGTGGGGATAGTCGCCGAGAAAGTGCTCCGGCGCAGTGCGAATTCCATCAAGCCACATGTTGTGAAACCAGGGGGCAAGCGCTTCAATCTGTGCGCGGTGTAGCTGCTGCTGGGGTGTTGCGGCAGCTTGTGTTTGTTCCGGCATATCCGAGGCAGGCCTCCATGGCATTATGCTGCGTGCTTGTGATGGTGGATGCGTGTTGCGTGCCGCAAGGCTGCGGCGTTCGAAGTGACCACCCCGGCATCCGCAATCCGATGAAGATGTATTCACATTGTCATAGCATTCGCTGGGGGGCGCCATGCCGTTCGGGGCGAAGTTTGCAGAACACACGCATCTCAGACGGAATGGTTCGAGCTGGCTTGCAGGAAGCAGAGAAGAGTGATGAGGGTATGACCGGGCAGACCCAGTCAGGGAGCAGCGAAGAAGCTGCCGAGAAACTTGCTGCGGGGAGCCACGCAAGGCGCCGCAAGGCAGCGTCCACGTTGAACAGCAGTGAAGCAGCTATTCCCTGGGACAGGGTCCGCAGGGAAGCGCTCCGGCGCTTCCACGTGGAAGCCCTGCGACCGGGGCAGCGGGAGGTGCTGGAGGCAGTCTTCGCGGGCAAGGACGTGCTTGCGCTCATGCCCACCGGCTCGGGCAAGAGCCTCTGCTACCAACTGCCGGCGGTCTTTCTGCCGAAGCTGGTAGTGGTTGTCTCTCCCTTGATCGCCCTGATGCAGGACCAGGAGCAGAAGGCCGAGGCTGCCGCCCTAGCAGTGGCCCGCCTGGACTCGACCCTTACGGCGGCCGAGACTGCCGAAGCTGAAAGAGCGCTGGGTGCCGGCGAGACGCGGCTGCTCTACCTGACTCCAGAACGACTCGAAAATGCCGACATGCTGGCGCTGCTGAAGCGGGTCGGGGTGAGCCTGCTCGCGATCGACGAGGCGCACTGTATCTCGCAATGGGGGCACGACTTTCGCCCTGCCTACCTCGGGCTGGGCTATGCCCGGGAACAAATGGGAAACCCGCCGGTGGCGCTGTTTACCGCGACGGCGAGCGAGGAGTGCATTGCCGACATCCTGGAGCAGATCAAGGCGAATAAGCCGGTCATGATCAACACCGGCATCGAGCGGGAAAACCTTCACTTCTCCGTGCACCAGACGGTGAACCAGGAGGCGAAGCAGCAGCGCCTGCTGAACCTGATCGAGCAGGCGCAGGGAACCGGAATCGTATATTCCGCGAGCGTGAAGACCGCTGTCTCGCTCTGCGAATGGCTGATCGAGGCCGGCGTTGCGGTGGGTCGCTACCACGGCAAGATGCCAACGCGGGAACGCGAGGCCGTGCAGGATCGGTTCATGGCGGGCGAGTACAAGGTGCTGGTCGCTACCAAGGCCTTCGGGATGGGCATTGACAAGCCTGATATCCGCTTCGTGTGCCACTACGAATTCCCTGACTCAGTCGAAAGCTACTACCAGGAGGCCGGCCGCGCCGGCCGGGACGGTAAGCCTGCCGAGGCGGTGCTGCTCTACCAGTTGGAAGACCGGCGCATTCAGCGCTTCTTCCTGCTGGGGCGCTATCCGCGGCCGGATGAGTTGAGCAAAGTACTGGGAGTGCTGAGTAAGCCGGGCACCACCGAGCAGGTCGCCGAGCGCGTGGAGATGTCGCGCAAGCGCACCCAAGGCATCCTGTACATCCTCAAAGATGCCGGCCTTGTGCGGCGCTCGGGAGCCGGTTACCGGCTCGCGAAAGACGTCGTGAGCAATGAAAAGCTGGAAGAAGTGCTGGCGGAGTTCGAGCGGTGCGGCCAGGAAGATCGCAAGCGGCTCGATGCCATGATGCACTTTGCGGAGACGACCGAGTGTCGGAAGCAATATCTGCGCGGCTATTTCGATGAGCCCAAGGGTGAGCGCTGCGGCACCTGCGACAACTGTGCGAATCCTGAGATGGAGAATGTCCGCGAGGTGCCGCGGAGCGCCCGCAAGGATGTAGCGGAGGTTGTAACCCTGGACTCCAGCGGGGAAGCGATCGTGACGACCGCGCCGGAGACGCTGCCTGATCGCACCGAGTCACCCTTTCAGCCGGGCGTTGCGGTGCGCCATGTGCGCTTTGGAGACGGCAAGGTGGTCGCGATGGATGGCGAAAACCTGGTGGTGCGGTTCATTGCGGACTCAGGCTCCGCAATGAAGCGCATTCGGCCGACCTACCTGAAGCTGCGTTGAGCGGCAGCTTCGGCAGGCGTCCGCAGTGTGCCACCATGGGTTAGCAATGGACCACCCCAAGCTCTTCTTTCTTCGCCGCCCCCTGCCGCTGCTGCTGCTGTTTACCGCACTGTTCACGTTCCTGATCCAGTCGGGGGAACTCGGAACATCCGACACCACGCACCGCCTGCAGGTTGCGCATGCCTTATGGACCGGCGAGCCGCAGGTGGCTGCTGCCGAATATCCCGAGTTCGGGCTCCACGGGCGAGGCGGGCAGGTCTACGCCTGGTACGGCATTGGCCAGTCTCTGCTGCTGCTGCCAATGGATCTTGTTGGCTCGGCCGCGAGCCACCTGCCGGCGTGGCGCGACTACGTAGCGTCGCAGGCTGACCCGGCCATTCGCTCGATCCTGGTTTCGTGTGCCACAAACATTTTTGTGAACGTGATGACGGCGCGTGTCGCGTACTGGTTCCTGGGGCTGCTTGGTTTCTCGGTATTGGAGGCAGCGGCCGGCAGCATCGCTTTGCTGTGCGCGACAACCCACCTGCATTACGCGCAGAACATGACCGAGAATAACTACATCCTGCTGTTGACGCTGGCTGGCTTTGCGCTGCAATTTCGTTGGTGGCAAAGCGGAGACAAGCGTGTGCTGGGCTGGGGCGCCGCTGCGCTCGGGCTCAACCTGCTCACGCGGCTGACCACGATACTGGACCTTTGCGCGGCGGCCTGGTTCCTGGTGCTGCTGGAGGTGTGGGCCCGGCGAGGAGACCAGCAGGCGCATGCTTCTGGCCGTGTCTCGGCCGGGCGTCGCCCCAGGGAACTGGCGCGCGTCTACCTCCGCACTGTTCTGCCAATTTACGCAGTCTTCGCGCTGCTGGACCGCTTGTACCAGTATGTGCGCTTCGGCTCATGGACCAGCACCTATGTTGCGCTGTTCGGCCAGGAGCAACGACGCCTGGACTCGTCCCTGCCGGCATCCTTCCCGTTTGACGGGCACTGGCTGCAGGGTGGCCTCGGCTCCGGACTGCTGGGTCCGCTGTTTGCGCCGGAGAAGTCGGTGTTTCTATTCGATCCACTGCTGCTGCTTGCCCTGGTGTTGCTGCCGGTGCTCTGGCAGCGGCTCGATGCCGCCTGGAAAGCATGTGCGCTGGCAACGTTGAGCCTGCTGGTGGTGTACATCGTGTTTTATGCGCGCTACCGGTGGTGGGCGGGTGATTTTGCCTGGGGTGATCGCTATGTTGCAAGCGCGGTGGAGTTCGCCACGCTGCTTGCCGTACCGCTGCTGGTGCGTTTCTGGAGTTCTCTTGGGCGGGGCGTGCGGGCGCTGGGCGCGGTGCTTGTTGCCGGCAGTGTCGTGGTGCAGTGCGCTTCGCTGATGTTCTGGGTGCCGCTCGAGATCTACCAGATGGAGCAATTCGGCCACCCCACGTTTGTGATCGCGCTGCGTATCCGCAACATCGCCGCGCAGGCCTTGGGCCTGCAAGCGGCGTGGGGACTCCGCACGCCGGCCATGTTTGAGGACCCCTGGGACGCTGCGCACATCACTACCTGGAACTTCCTTCCGTCGCTGCTTGGGCACGTGGGGGTCGCGCCCATGTGGGCGGTGCATGTGCTGGATGGCGTGTGGGCGGCGGTCGCGGCGGCAACGGTGGCGGTCGCGGTTCGCCTCCTCCGGGTGCTGCGGGCGCAGCGCCCCGATGCAGCGGGAGCCTGAGGTGCGCCTCGCTGCCATTTGCCAGTAACAGACACGTGAAAAGCAGTAGCCCCGCGCAGGGTTCTGGGCGAAGATCATGGCACCTTGAGCAAACACCCGCAAAGCCTAGAACCAAAGCGAGGAGTGGACCTCGGCACCGCTCCGGGGCGCAATCTCGAGCACGGAGAAGGCGTCGGCCCGGCGGAAACGCACCGGCTCCCACGGGTGCTGGGCGTGTCCCATGCCACTGCCATCGTGGTCGGCACCATCATCGGCAGCGGCATCTTCCTGGTACCCGAGGAGATGATGCGCGCGGTGGGTTCGACGCCCATGGTCTACCTTGCATGGGTCACGGGCGGGCTGCTTACCCTGTTCGGAGCCATGGGCTATGCCGAGCTGGCAGCCATGATGCCGTTTGCCGGCGGCGAGTACGTGTACCTGCGCCGGGCCTACGGCGACCTAATGGCTTTTCTGTACATGTGGACCTGGTTCGCCGTGGCCAAGCCGGCGTCGATCGCCAGCGTCACGACCGGGCTTACCCGCGCTCTCGCCATCTTCCCCAGCATGGGCTGGCTCGACGGCTATGCTGTGCATGCGCCTGTGCCCGTGCTCTGGTCGCAGTTGTTCGCTATCGCCATGTGCTGGGCAATTACCGGGCTCAACTACATCGGCATCAAGAAGGCCGGGGACTTTCAGCTGTTCTTCACCTGGTTGAAGTTGCTGCTGGTGGTGGCGATCGTCGTGGCATGCTTTGTGAGCCCGGTTGGCCGTGCGGCTAACTTTCACACGATCTTCGCTGGGGCGCAGGGTGGGTTTGCAGGCTTCATGGTGGCGTTGATTGCAGCGCTCTGGGCGTACGACGGCTGGAACGACCTGAACATGGTCGCCGAAGAGGTAAAGCAGCCTGGCCGCAACGTGCCGGTGGCACTGGTGCTTGGGGTGGTGATCGTCGGGGTGCTCTATGTCGGGGTAAATGCCGCGGTTCAATACGTGCTGCCTGCCGCGAGCATCGCTTCCGCACCCCGGCCCGCTGCGGAAGCGATGGCCCGGGTCTCCGGGCATCTCGGAGCGGTGCTGGTCACAGTTGGCATGGCTCTCAGCATCCTGGTTACGCTCAATGGCACGATCATGTCCGGCGCGCGGGTGCCGTTCGCGGCTGCGCGAGAAGGCCTGTTTGTGGCGCGTCTGGCGCGCATCCACCCGCGTTTTCAGAGTCCGGCAACCTCGCTGGTGGTGCAGGCTGCGCTCAGCACCCTGCTGCTCCTCCTGGTGGGCCGGTTTCAGCAGCTGTTCGAGCTGGCGATCTTCTCGGAGTGGCTCTTCTACATGATCACGACCAGCACGCTGTTTGTGTTTCGTAGCCGCGAGCCGGGGCGCGCAAGGCCGTTTCGCATGTGGGGCTATCCCTTGCTGCCAGCGCTGTTCATCGCTGCTTCGGCGGTGTTGCTGGTGTACTCGTACAAGAGCAACCTGCGTGCTTCCATGATCGGGAGCGGGGTCATCCTGTGTGGTTTGCCCCTGTTCCTGGCCTTCCGCCGACAGGCCCACGACGAGGCGCCTCGGACGAACTGACGCCAGGGAGCGTGCATACTAAGTGAAGAACACCTCGCGTGTGCGGGAGCAACAGGGAAGGCGGTGCGACTCCGCCACTGCCCCGCAACTGTAAGGCGCGTCACCACCCTTGTGGCACAGTTGCGTCACCGCGAAGCCAGTATCGCGGGAAGACGGCTGCAAGCGGAGGCGCCGAGTCAGGAGACCGGCCCGCACGTGTATGACCTCACCAGCCGCTGTTCCGAGGGGAACAGGGAAAGCAAAGCCCTCCTATGCATGAAGAACTCTCAACCCGCAGCCTACGCGCTGCCCCCGGTGGTGCGTGCGGACTTCGTCGCACCCGTCGAACCCTACTGCTTGTCGCCTCCACAGCCTTGTTGAGCAGTGTTCCGCTCCAGGCCGCCCAGGTGCACGGCGTGGTGGTGGACCTGTTGAACCGGCCTATCGCCGGCGCCGTCGTCTCGCTGGTAGACAACGGCAAAATCGTGATTTCGGCACGGACCCGGACGGACGGCACGTATACGCTGTCCACCTCGAATTCCGGACGCTTCTACGTGCTGGCGACGGGGAACAATTTTCGCCAGTTGGTGACCGAGAGCTTTTACGGCGGGAGCCTTGAGAGCGTCGAGCGCAACGTGACGTTGCAGCCGGACACCCTGCGCCAGTCGGTCGTGGTGAGCGCGACCGGGACGCCGGTGGCGCAGACGCAGCTGAGCGCGTCGGTGACGGACCTGAAGCGCACCGACCTGCAGAGCTTTCTGAACGTGGCCGATGCCCTGCGGCAGGTGCCGGGTTTCAGCGTAGCGACCAGCGGAGAACGGGGCGGCGTGACCTCGCTGTTCATCCGCGGCGGCAACTCCGACGACAACAAGATCCTGCTCGATGGCGTCCCGATGAACGATGTGGGCGGCACGTTTGACTTCGCCAATGTCGCGACGACCGGCATAGCCAGCGCCGAGGCGTACCGGGGCTCGGACAGCGTTGTTTACGGCACGGACGCCGGCGCCGGCGTGGTTGCGTTCACGACCCCGCGCGGGTCCACGCCGTTTCCGTCGCTGTTCTACGAGGGCGATGGCGGCAACTTCGGCACGTATCGCAACGAGGTGCAGCTCGGCGGCACGCGCAACAAGCTCGACTACTACGGGGCATTCAGCGACTACGCCACGGCAAATACGATCGAGCACAACGCGTACCACGATGTCACCTCGGTGACGAACCTGGGCTACGCGCTGACGACGGCGACCACCCTGCGGGGAACCGTCCGCAACAGCGACTCCAACACCGGCGCGGCCGGGCAATATGCATTTACCCGCACGCCGACCGATGAGAAGCAGGGCGACCAGAACCTGTTCATCAGCGCTACGCTCGCGCACACGTTCTCCGACGCCTGGCAGGCCTCGGCCACGTACGGACTGGCACGCAAGCGTGAGCGATTTCAGCAGTTCAGCGCGACCGGCACCCTGGACGCCGACGACGGCATTTACCTGGGGCAGAATGTCTCGGTCACGGGCGCGAACGGCTACATGGTGGCGGGTCAGACCATCACCAGCTACGTTGGATCCGAGCAGTATCGGACTGATCTTGCGTCGAACCGCGACAACCTCCATGCGCAGACCAGCTATACCTTTACACCGCACCTCACGGGTGTAGCCGCCTTCCGCTACGAAGACGAGCGCGGCATGACGGACGATGTTTCCGCGTACCCGTTCTCGAAGACGCCGATCGAGCGGCAGAACTACGACTACACGCTGGCCCTGCAGGGCGACTTCAAGAACCGGCTCTTCTATACGCTGGGCGGCGGCGTGGAGAAAAATGGCCTGTTTGGCACGGTGGGTGCGCCGCACCTCGGCGCCTCGTACTACCTGGTGCGTCCGGGTGCGGGACTGCTCCATGGCACGCGGGTCAACTTCAATTTCAGCAAGGGATACAAGGAGCCGACGCTGGGTCAGCAGACCGGCTCGTTGCTGGCCTTTCTACAGGAGAATGGCGGCAGCACGCTGGTGAACCAGTACCAGGTGCAGCCGATCGGGGCAGCGCTTACCCGTTCCTACGACGGTGGCATCGAGCAGAGTGTGGCCAACGAGCGGGTGCTGCTCAAGGTCTCCTACTTCCACAACGAGTTTGGCAACCAGGTGGAGAGCGTGGGCGCGACCGCGGTGCCGCAGCTGCTCCCGAACCTCACCTCGGCCCAGCAGCTCGCACTCGAGGCATACCTCGAGGCAAACAATGCTTATGGCCTCGACCTGAAC
Organism: Acidipila sp. EB88; assembly: GCF_003858395.1. Taxonomy (GTDB): domain Bacteria; phylum Acidobacteriota; class Terriglobia; order Terriglobales; family Acidobacteriaceae; genus EB88. The sequence continues at coordinate 3,509,319 of NZ_QWEV01000005.1, forward strand.
TCGCTCTCGTTCCGTGCGCAGGGCGTGGAGTCGGAGCTTTCGTACTCACCGCAGAAAAACCTGTTTGTGCGCGGTGGCTACACCTACCTCGATGCAGTGGTGCAGCATTCGTTCTCGTCGGATGCGCTGGCGCCCTCGATCAACCCCGCATTCCCGACGGTCGCAATCGGCAACTACTCACCGCTGGTAGGCGCGCGCCCGTTCCGGCGGCCGCCGCATACCGGATTTGTGTCGCTCACCTATAGCGGCAGCAAGTGGAGCGGCGTGGCGAGCACCACCTTTGCCAGCCGGGCCGATGACACAACAGCGCTCGGTGGCGCGGATGCCAGCTTTGGCAACTCGCTGCTGCTGCCGAACCGAGACCTGGACTATGGCTATGCCAACGTGAACGCGAGCGGTACGTACCAGGCGAGCACGCGCATCGGCATCTACACGCAGCTCGATAACCTGCTAAGCCAGCAGCACATCAGTCCCGTTGGCTACCTGTCGACGCCAATGACCGCGCGTGGCGGCGTCCGCATCACGCTGGGGCGTGTAGTCAAGGGCGACTAGCGGCTGAGAAGGGAAGCGGCCTCAATGGGCGGCTCTCAGCGTGGCTCCCAGCCAGACGCGGGAGCTGCCCGGGCGCCGCTTCTGCCGTTTGCCCCCGCACTGGTTGAAGCTATCGAGCCTCAGTAGTCGTGGTGCCTCAGGAACTCGCTCGCAAGGTTGTAGATGCCGTCCGCGATGAAGTTGAGGCTGAGGGTGCGGGCGAACATGCTGCCTGAAGCAAGGGCAGGCGCGCCGAGCTGCGGGTAGTAGACCTCTTTCGCCAATACCGCCGCCCCGACGGTGCCGCCCAGCACCGGCAGGTTGAGCGTGCGCGTGCCCGCATCGGTATGGCCGATCACGATGCTGGTAAAGGCGTGCGCCAGCCGCTGACCCGCCGGGTGGTCCGAGCCGAGCGGGATGTAGCGGGGATCCATGCCGAAGATCTCCGGAACGAGCAGGTTCTGCAGGATGAGCTGACTTTCCACCTCGGAGAAGCCGCCGATCAGGCGACGCCCATGGTAGCGGAGTGTGTCTTCGAGGTTGTCCTTCCAGAGCAGCGTGGCCTCGCCCCAGTTGTCATAGGCCTCTTGGTAGGTCGGGTAGATTCCCCAGGTGGACGGGTCGCCGGTAGGTTCCTTGGGCCGGTCGTACACGGGAGGAATGGCGGCGATCAGCCCGGCCGTGACGATGCTGCGCAGGCCGTAGGTGCTGTGCGCCCAGTAGACAACCTTGCCGCCGGCCGAGAGCGGGTAGTAAGAGTCCTCGGTGGCGCGGCCGTGGAGCTCAAAGTAGGACGCATCCGGCTCGCGCGCAGCCCGGATCAACTCGTGCGCGGTGTTGGTGGCGAGATCGCCCAGCAGGCTGTAGCCCACGTAATGCATGACAAAATGGCCGGAGTTGAGCTCGGGAGCGCTGAACGCATCTGCGAAGACGCTCTTGCCGATAAAGGCGGCGCCGACTGTGCCACCGAGCTTGGAGTAGTTGGGCGCCATGTCGCCATGGTCGTTGCGCGTGACCACAATGGACTCCAACGCATTCCACATCCTCTGGCTGAGATCGGAGTTGATCGGCGCAGGCAGGTAGCGGGCCTCCTGATGCAGGGCGACGGGTAGCACCAGGTTGCTGAGCAGGTCGCGGGTTTCAGCAGTGCCGAGCCCCACGGCGGCGCGCCGGCCACGGTAGCGCAGGATCGCCTCGGTGTCATGGCCCCAGTCCGTGATTTCATCGTTGTACAGCTGCAACGCCTCCTCGTACTGGCCACCGGAAAGGCCATCCGGGTGAGGATAGAGCGGAGGGTCCGGGATCTCCGGCACCCCGGCGACTGCGAGCGCTTCGAGCAGGTTCCGGACCGAGTAGGTGCTGTGCAGGTAGTACGAGAGCTTGCCGGGGAGCCTGGAGCGGCCGGCAGCGGGCGTGATGCGGAAGTTGCGCGGCACGTGGAAAGGCTGCGCATCCGGGGCCGGTGACGTTTGCGACTGCTGCACCGGTTGCGGGGCGTCAGGCAAAGCATCGACAGGAAGGGAGTGATCAACCAGGGCAACGGCGAGCGCGGGCTCAGCGGCAGGCGAGGACGGGATCGCTGGAGTAGCAGGATTGGCGGCCGGTACTGGCTGACCGGGGGCAACTGCAGTCGCAGGGGCGGATGTTTCGTGCTCGGCAGGTATGGATGTGCCTGCTGCGTATGAACAGGTCGCTACCAGCGCCATCGCCGATACGATTGCTGGACGGAGCAGGGATGCGACAGGACTGGAGGCAGCAGAGAAGAGTGAGATCACAGGCAGCGCATTTCCTAAGCCAAGCATACCGAAATTACTTCGATTGTTAGTAACTAGCAGGTCAATGCAAGGTTACCGATAGGGCATCTGGCGAGGAGAGCGGGTGCTCAGGCGGGACCAAAGAGAGGCATTGCGTAACAACAGAAAAGGCCCTGCCGAAGCAGGACCTTTCTGTTGCCAGCGGCTCCATGAGCCCGGTGGCGGGGTGGGTCTTAGTACATGCCTTCCATACCACCGCCGTGCGAGTGTCCGCCGGCCGGGGCAGCCTTGGGCTCCGGAATGTCGGCGACCATCGCTTCGGTCGTCAGCATGAGGCCGGCGATCGAGGCAGCGTTCTGAAGGGCGGTACGGGTCACCTTGGTCGGATCGATGACGCCGGCAGCAACCAGGTCCTCGAAGGCGCCGGTTCCGGCGTTGTAGCCGAAATGCACTTCCTTCGAATCGTGGATCTTGCCGACAACCACGGCACCCTCTTCGCCGGCATTGCTGACGATCTGGCGAAGGGGCTCTTCGATGGCGCGACGGATGATCTGCGCGCCGATCTTCTCGTCACCCTGCAGGGTCTGGATCAGGGCATCGACGTCGGGTGTGCAGCGAACCAGGGCAACACCACCGCCCGGGACGATGCCTTCTTCGACGGCTGCACGGGTTGCGTGCATCGCGTCTTCCACGCGGGCCTTCTTTTCCTTCATCTCGGTCTCGGTAGCAGCACCGACCTTGATGACGGCGACGCCGCCAACCAGCTTCGCCAGACGCTCCTGAAGCTTCTCGCGATCGTAGTCAGAGGAGGTCTTTTCGATCTGGTTGCGAATCTCCTTGACACGACCCTCGATGGCAGAGGTTTCGCCCTTGCCTTCGACGATGGTGGTGTTGTCCTTGTCGATGGTGACGCGCTTGGCGCGGCCGAGGTCTTCGATCTTGACATTCTCAAGCTTGATGCCGAGATCTTCCGTGATGGCGCGACCGCCGGTGAGCTTGGCGATGTCCTCGAGCATGGCCTTGCGACGATCGCCAAAGCCGGGAGCCTTGACGGCTGCGACGTTGAGCGTGCCACGCAGCTTGTTGACCACGAGGGTCGCAAGTGCTTCGCCGTCAACATCTTCCGCGATGATCAGGAGGGGCTTGGAGTTGCGGGCGACCTGCTCGAGCAGCGGCAGGAGGTCCTTCATCGACGAGATCTTCTTCTCGTGGATCAGGATGTAGGGATCCTCAACGACGGCTTCCATACGGTCCGGATCGGTGACGAAGTAGGGGCTCAGGTAGCCGCGATCGAACTGCATGCCTTCGACCACTTCGAGCTGAGTCTCAAGCGTCTTGGACTCTTCCACGGTGATGACGCCGTCCTTGCCAACCTTCTTCATGGCCTCGGCGATGATCGTGCCGATGGTCGAATCCGAGTTTGCAGAGATCGTGCCGACCTGGGCGATCATCTCGCCGGTGACGGGCTTGGAGAACTTCGAGAGCGCGCCGCCGGTGACAACGCCGTGCTCGTCACGCTTGCCGACGATGGCTTCCACAGCCTTGTCGATGCCGCGCTTGAGGGCCATGGGGTTCGCGCCGGCGGCAACGGTCTTGACGCCTTCACGGTAGATGGCCTGGGCCAGGACGGTTGCGGTCGTGGTGCCGTCGCCGGCGACGTCCGAGGTCTTGGAGGCAACTTCACGCACCATCTGCGCGCCCATGTTCTCGAGCGAGTTCGACAGCTCGATTTCCTTGGCGACGGTAACGCCGTCCTTGGTGATGGTGGGCGAGCCGAACTTCTTTTCGATCACAACGTTGCGGCCCTTGGGGCCGAGCGTCACCTTGACTGCGTCAGCCAGGGTGTTGACGCCGCGCAGGATCGCCTGGCGTGAATCTTCTCCGTGCAGAATCTGCTTTGCCATAATGCTTTATCTCCTAAAACTGTGTGGATCAAAGTGGTTTATTTTGAAACATTTGCCGGTTGAGCCGACAGAAAACAGTCGCCGGTTGACGACGCAAAAACTACTTGTTGAGGATGCCCAGAACTTCTTCTTCACGCATGATCAGGAACTCTTCGCCATCGATCTTGATCTCGGTGCCGGAGTACTTGCCGAACAGAACGCGGTCGCCTGCCTTGACGTCGAGGGGGAAGGTCTTGCCTTCGTCGTTGGACTTACCCTTGCCGACGGAGATGACTTCGCCTTCCTGGGGCTTTTCCTTGGCAGTGTCGGGGATGATGATGCCGCCACGGATGGACTCGCCTTCTTCAACGCGGCGAAGCAGGATGCGGTCATGCAGGGGGGTAAAGGTGGTCGCGACTGTGCTGGTTGCCATGGGTCTTCTCTCCTTGAGAAACATGCAGCGCTGAACGCCACATGGTGATGCTGAAGCAGGGGCTTTGTCTCGACTGGCAGCCCGAGTGAAGCGCTGCTAGCAGAGTCAGCCTTCGATTGCTAAGGTAGCTTGGGCATGGAGCGGCTGTCAAGCTAGGAAAACGACGATGCGCAGGGAAGATGAGTGGAGACGACTCAGATGTCGGGCGCCGGGTCTGAGTGGCAGGTAAGGACGAGTGGCGTAATGCCTTCGGATCCTCGCGCAATGCTGCTTAAGGAGCGCTCTGAGCACTTTTCGGGTGTTTTTTGCTGCCATTCTGGAGCGACAATTGCGTGGTTTTCGTGCGAAGCGAAATTCAAAATACATATCTATGCAGGATGGTGCATACATATACAGTGGCCGATGACCAAAGTACCGCGTGCACAGAGTTTCGCAACTTCTGCAGGGGTTGACTTGGCGGGGCGGAAACAACCGCGTCCGTCGCGAGTGTCCCGAAATGGAACTTGGCACCGGAAACTCGCCGGCGGGTTGTGGAGAGCGGAGCACTTGCCCGTAGTGAGGCGGAAATTCTAGGGTGTCGGAGGGGCTGGCCGGCGGGTAGCCGATGGTTTAAGGGATGAAGGGAATGTGGGGCGCAGGTCGCGAAACCGGGAGAGTCGCGGGCAGGTAAGCGGGTGACGGGGCAGCACAGGTGCGAGATAGCAGATGTTAGTAGGAGTTGCTGCCTGAGATAGAAAGCAGCGGTCCCGCAGGTCAGCTGAGCGTCGGGAGATTGCCGGAGTTGGCAGATTCATCCATGGCGGCAGCGAGTGGGAAGAAGAGGCGGAACACGGTGCCGGAGGTGGGGCCCTGCCGGGTGCGGACCTGTACCCGTCCGTGATGCTTGGCGATGATCTCCTGCGAGACCCAGAGGCCGAGGCCGGTGCCGGTGATGCCCTTGGTGGAGAAGAAGGGCTCGTAGAGTCGCCGCAGCGTTTCGGCATTCATGCCGCCGCCGGAGTCGGAGACCAGCAGCACAACGCCATCTAAACCGTCCGGCACGCCGTTGCCGTTCCGCGGCAGAGAGGCTTCCGGCAAAGCCCCGGGCGGCGCAAGCTGGGCGTCACGGATTGCCTTGATACCGCGCAGGCGGCGCGGGCGGGCGCGCAGGGTCAGGACGCGCGGCTCTTCGCAGACCGACATGGCATCCACCGCGTTGCCGATGAAGTTGGCGAGCACCTGGCGGATCTCGCCGTCGAGCGCGAGGATCGATGGAACGTCGCGATAGTCGCGGTTGACCTGGATGCTGTGGTCGCGGATGCGCCCCTCGTAGAGAGTGAGCACGGAGTCGATGAGGTCGCCGATGTCGGTCTTCGCCGGGCGCGAGCTTTGGCGGTAGAAGCGCAGGGTCTGGGTGGTGATGTGGGTGACGCGATCGAGCTCCTGCCGGGCCATCTGGAGGAAGGTGCGCTGCTGGCTTTCGAGCGTGCTCTGCTCCAGCAGGTAGAGACAGTTGGTGATGGCTTCGAGTGGGTTGTTGATCTCGTGCGCAATGGAAGCGGCGAGGCGGCCGGCGGCGGCCAGCTTCTCGGTCCGGCGCAGAAGCTCCTCGCTTCGCTTCTGCTTGGTGAGGTCGATCAGGAAGATGGCAAGCTGCACCTTGTCAGCGGTCTCTTCCTGGTTCAGGATGGCGCCGCCGAGCAGGACGGGCAGAGGGGTGCCGTCGAGATGCGAGCATTGCATCTCCCAGGTCACGCCGGGCTCCTTGCTGACGCGCGCGTAGAGGGTCTCGGCGACTTGGCGATTGGGCGAAACGCCTTCGGTGGCGGGGCTGAAGGTATCGCCATTGTGCTGACATTCCAGAACCCGGTCGAGCAGCAACACCTCGTGATCCGGGTTGCTGCGGGAGAGCCCGAGCAGGCGTTCACTGCCACCGTTGTAGTAGGTGATGCGGCCGTCGAGATCTGCGATCAGGAGTGCGAGCGGAGAGGCTTCAACGAGGCGGTGAAACCGCTCCTCGCTGGAGCGGAGTGCGCGCTCGGTGACGCGCTTGTGCTGGCGGCTGGCGGCCTCGGCGAGTTCGCGCTCGATGGCCGGTCCAAGCCGGGTGAGGTTCTGCTTGGAGACGTAATCATGCGCACCGGCCCGCATGGCGGCCACCGCCGTGGCCTCGCTGATCGCCCCGGACATCATGATGAAGGGGATGTCCTGGTCGGTCATCTTGAGCATGGCCAGGGCTTCCGGAGCGGAAAACAGCGGCAGGGTGTAGTCGGCAAGCACGCAGTCCCAGGGCTGGGCCAGGGCGGCGAGCATCTTCTCTGAGGTTTCGACGCGATGCATTTCCGGCGCGAAGCCGGCTTTGCTCAGATGGCGCTTGAGCAGCATGGCATCGTCCTCGTTGTCCTCGACAAGCAGAACGCGGAGGGGGCGCGGGGCCTGCATGGCAGCTGCAAGCGTCACGCGTTCGCGCGCGTTCGGAGGAACAGCCGGACCTAGTGAGCGAGAGGCGGACATTCGTTCAACACCAGCCAGTACATGCCAAGCTGATTGGCCGTTTCGGTGAAGTCGGAAAAGTTGACGGGCTTGCGGATGTAGCTGTTGACGCCCAGCTTGTAGGAGCGGAGGATGTCGCGCTCTTCATCCGACGAGGTGAGCACGACCACGGGCAGCATGCGGGTGCGTTCGTTTTCGCGGATGCGCCGCAGCACCTCGAGGCCATCGACCTTGGGCAGCTTGAGGTCGAGCAGGATGAGTTGCGGCAGTGACGACACAGCGGCATTGTCCTTGTCGAAGAGCATCGCGAGGGCTTCTTCGCCGTCGCGTGCGACGCGAACGTCGTTGGCAACGTTGGACCTGCGCAGCGCACGGATGGTGAGGAGCTCGTGGTCTGGGTCATCTTCCACCAGCAGGATTGAACGGGTACCGGTCGCGATCATAGAGTCCTAACCCAGCGTAAACCAGAAGGTTGCCCCTTGCGAGACCACTCCCTGTGCCCGGATGGTACCGTGGTGCCGGGCGATAACGCGTGCCACGGTGGCAAGGCCGATGCCAGAGCCCTGGAAATCTTTCTCCCCGTGGAGACGCTGAAAGGCAACGAAAAGTTTACCTGCGTATTGCTGGTCGAATCCAGCGCCATTGTCACGAATATAGTAGGCCGCCTCTTCGGGAGACCAGCCGAAGTGGATCTCGGGCTGGGCCACGTTGGCGGTGAACTTGGCGGCGTTGCCGAACATGTTTTCAAAGATGACGCGCAGAAGCCTAGCGTCGCCCTCGACTTCGAGGCCGGGTTCGATGTGAAAGTCCAGTGGTCGGTTGGGCAGGCTGAGTGCGATGTCCTGGGCAACGCTGAACGCGATGCCAGACAGGTCGACCTGTTCGCGCGAAAGATCAGCGCGGGTAATCCGGGAAAGCTGCAGCAGGGCGTCGATGAGCTGGCCCATGCGCTGCACGCCAGCGCGGACCCGGCCGAGGTAGTGCAGGCCGTCCCCCTGAAGCAGCGGGCCGTAGTCCTCCTCAAGCGCGACCGAGAAGCCATCGATGGAGCGCAGCGGCGCGCGGAGATCGTGCGAGACGGAGTAGGAGAAGGCTTCAAGCTCACGGTTGGTGTTTTCAAGCTCGGCGGTGCGAAGCAGCACGCGTTCTTCGAGGACCGCGTTGAGGTCGGCGTTCTCCTGAGCGTGCCGTTCGGCGAGGTGGCGGGCGGCACGTTCCGCGTCGTAGGCGGCGGCGCGGTCGAGCGCCAGGGCGATGCGGTCAGCGGCGAGGCGCAGCAGTTCCTCGTCGGCGGGGGAAAAGGTAGAGTCGCGGGATCTACCGGCGACGAGCATGCCGATGATGCGAGAGGACGCGCGCAGCGGAACGATCAACAGGGAGTGCAGGGTGTCGGGCAGTATGCCGGGGTCGAGCTGGTTGTTAGTCCCGGGCTCGAGCGCGGCGTTGGGGCTGCGCTCGAGGTGCATCGGTTCGCCAGTGTGGGCGGCCTGCCACAAGGCGCCGCCAGGCACCACGCGGCGACGCCCGGGCATGACCACGGCATTGCCTTCGGAGGCAGTTGGCTCGATCTGGTCGCCCGCGTCTTCGTGGAACCAGCGGCAGAGCACCAGGGCTTCGACGTCTGTCGCCTCGCGGAGGCGGCCGAGCAGTTGCGTGGTGAGCTCGGGCACGGTGAGCTGGGTGAAGCCGACGTCGGTGACGGACTGGAGCTTCTCGAGACGGCGCGTGCCTTCGGCGGCGCGCTGGCGCAGGTTGCGCTCGTACTCAAGGGAGTAGAGAGAGAAGATCACGAACAGGATGTCGAGGGTGCTGGCGAGGGCGACGGTGAACTTGGCTTCGAAACGAGCCTCGGCTGAGTCGCTGAGGCGCTGCACAAGCAGGGTGCGCTCGCTTTGCTCTGCCTCGCGCATGATCTTGTCGACCTCGCGCATGTAGGCTTCGCCCTTGCCGTTGCCGAGGACGTGCCCGATGGCGCCCTTGTTCTGGTCGCGGCGAATCGATACCGCGTAACCGAGATAGTCCATCTTCTGCTGGACCAGCGCGGCGGCGAGGCGCATGGACGAGACCTGCGCATGGTTGTCGGAGACCAGGTGCTCGAGCAGTTCGAACTGGGCGGGCAGGGACTGTTGCGCGGCCAGATAGCGCGCCAGGTATGGCTCGCGGCCGGTGAGCATGAAGCCACGCACGCTGGACTCCGCCTCGGCAATGTTCTGCAGAACGCGCTCGAGGTCGGTGATGACCTCAAGGGTGTGGGTGACCCAGTGCTCGGAGTTCTCGAGAATGGCCTCGGCATGGAAGGCGAGCCAGGCGTTGGCGGCGATCAGCAGCACCGCGACAAGGAAGAGGCCGGAGAGGAATTGCTGGAAGCGGGAGGGTCTCATGGGGGGAGGGGTGCAGCGGCTCCCCATAGTAGCCGGTGAAGAGGGGAGCCGAGGGGGATTTGTCGCAGTATAAGTTACGGTCGGGGTTACTCGAGTCGGTACTTGGTCTCGGCGAGGCGGTTGAGCGGCCGCCAGAGGAGGCGGTTGATGGTCACAACGATGAGCGCCATGATGACGGTGGCCATGAGCAGCACGGCGAAGTTGCCTGTGTCAGTGGCGTGATCGATCTGCGCGCCGAGCCCGACGGTGGAGAGGGTGCGCTCGTGAAGCTTGAAGTACTCGGTGAGGATGGAGGCGTTCCACGCGCCGCCGGACGCAGTGATGAGCCCGGTGATGAGGTAGGGGAAGATGCCGGGCAGGATCAGGGTGCGCCAGCGCTGGATGCGTGAGAAGCCGAACAGGGTGGAAACTTCCTTGAGATCAGACGGGATCGCCATGGCGCCCGCGATGACATTGAAGAAGATGTACCACTGCGTGGAGAGCATCATGAGCACGACGGCGGAAAGCCCGAGGCCGGCGCCGGTGCGCAAGAGGGCGACCAGGATCAGGGGGAACAGCGCGGTTGCGGGGAACGAGGCGGCGATCTGCGCGAAGGGCTGAGCGATGCGAGCCAGGCGAGGGTTGAAACCGATCATCACGCCGGCGGGGATGGTCCAGGCGGCGGCGAGCACGAGCGCGACGATGACGCGCAGGAAGGTGGCGCCCGCGCCGATCAGGAGCTGGCGGTACTCCACCAACGGGAGGCCGCGGACGAGCAGCGAAGCTTTCCAGATGGTGAGAGCCGCGATGAGCAGCAGAAAGGTGCCGAAGACGGCGGTGGCGAGGTAGGAGCGGCGGGTGCGATCGACGTCGGGCAGCACACCGGCGCGCTTACGCTCGCCGCGGGCCAGTGCCGCGTACATGCGTTCGGAGAGCGGCTCGAGGGTGTGCTCGGAGACCCGGGTGAGGATATTGGAGCGGCGCAGCAGGTCGAGGATGGGCGAGCGCGAGCGGTCGGCATTTTCGACATTTTCGAACTTGAACTTGTCGGACCAGGCGATAAGCGGCCGCCAGATGAGCTGGTCAATGGCGACGATGAGCACGACCACCGTGATGAGGCCGCGGGCCATGGCGTGGTTGTCGCCCATGGAAGCGGCGGTGGCGAGGTAGGAGCCGAGGCCGGGCAGGCGGAAGTTGCGCGAGCCCAGGTTGAACATCTCGCAGATCATCAGCGCGAACCAGCCGTTGGCGACCGAGATCATGGAGTTCCAGACGAGGCCGATGGCAGCGAAGGGAAGCTCGAGCTGGAAGGCGCGCTGAATGGGCGAGAAGCGGTTGATCTTGCAGGCCTCCTGCAGCTCGCGGGGGATGGCCTTGAGCGAGGCGTAGAAGGAGAAGGCCATGTTCCAGACCATGCCAGTGAAGATCACGACGATGTCGCCGAGCTCGATGCCGAGCTGGTGGGTCGGGATCAGGGTCATCATGGCGAGGATGACGGGCGGCAGAAACGACATGACCGGGATGGACTGGAGGATGTCGAGTGTGGCGATCAGGAAGGCTTCCGCGCGCTTGTTGTAGGCGGCGAGGTAGCCGTAGCCGATGGCAAAGGCGAGCGAGAGCAGGTAGGCGAGCAGGATGCGCGCGCAGGAGTAGAAGGCGTAGCGCGGCAGGGCCGAGGCGGCGAGCGAGATCTGCGACTCGGGCACAACGGTGCCGGACCAGTAGCGGGCCAGCAGCAGCACGCCGTAGAACAGGGCGATGAGGGCGGCGCCGATGCCGAGGTCAAGGACGATGGGCCAGGAACGGTCGACCAGGAAAGCGCGGGAGAAAAGGAGACGGGGCGGACGCGCCTGCTGCGTCTCGCTCACTCGGTACCTGCTTCCGCGGTCTCTTCTTCTTCCTCTTCCTCTTCTTCGGGCAGGATGAAGCGGCGGCGCGAGCCGTCGAAGTCAAAGAGCTCGGCGTAGCGGCCCCAGTTGATAGCGGTCTCGAGCTGGCGGCGGGTTTCCTCGTCAGAGAACTGCTCGTCGAGCATGTCAAGGAAGAACTCTTCCGGCACGGTGTGGTCGCGCTTGTTGTCGAGAGCGCGGGCGATCTGGCGGAGTAGCAGGACGTGTTCGGTGGCGGCCTTACGAAAGAGATCTTTCTGGAGCAGGATCTCAGACTCAGCGAAGGTGCGGCCTTCGGGCGTGATGGTGACGTCACCTTCTTCGACCTTGAGAAAGCGCAGGAGCTGTGCGGCGTCGACGATGGGCAACAAGTCGTCGATCTCGAAGGCGAGTTCGTCGGCCACCTTGTAGATGTCGGCACGGCCGGAGCTGTCGCTCATGTCGATGATCATCTCGAGCAGACCGGCGATGCCGCCGGGGCGTGCGTGAGGCAGCATCTCGTAGTGCATCTGTCGCTGGTCGCGCACAGTTTTGCCGTCCTCGATGCGGGGCACCTCGGGCATGACGTCGGGCCGGGTGAGCACCTTGTAGATGTAGTCGACGAGCTGAGTGAAGGGTCCGCTCTTGCGATCGCGCGGGTGAGCGAGGGTGACCTTGAAGTCGGTGCGGACATGGCCGGGATTGCGGCCGAGCACGATGATGCGGTCGGCGAGCAGGACGGCTTCCTCGATGTTGTGGGTGACGATGAAGACGGCCTGGGTGGGGATGGTCTTCTTGGCCCAGAGCTCGAGCAGTTCGGAGCGGAGGTTTTCGGCGGTGAGGACATCGAGCGCGGAGAAAGGCTCGTCCATGAACAGGACTTCAGGCTCGACGACGAGGGCACGGGCAAAGCCGACGCGCTGGCGCATGCCGCCCGAAAGCTCCTTGGGATAGGCGCTCTGGAAGCCGTCGAGACCGACGGTATCGAGGATGGCGAGGGCGCGCTCGCGGCGATCAGACGGGCCCATGCCCCGCGCCTTAAGCGGCGCTTCGACGTTCTCAAGCACGGTGAGCCAGGGGAAGAGCGCGAAGCTCTGGAAGACGATGGAGACGTTAATGGTCTGTGTCTGGATGGGCTTGCCATGCCAGAAGACATTGCCTCCGGAGGGCTTGGAAAGCCCGGCGAGCATGCGCAGCAGCGTGGACTTGCCGGAGCCGGAGGGACCGAGCAGCGCGACGATCTCGCCGGCCTCGATGGAAAGGTCGGTTTGCGCGATGACCTGGATACGGTTTTCGCTGGGCTGCGCGTAGTACTTTTCGATTTTCTCGGCGCGAATGATGGCGTCTTGTGACATGGCGAGGCAGTCCATCGGCGACAAGAATGGGGCTTACCCGAAGCGGGCGGCTGCACCTTGCGCTATGCAGCCAGTTTCAAGGATGGAGGTTGCACTGCGGTAAAGCGGACACGTTCAAGCAAGCGTATCATTGCGAAGGAAGCAGACCCTTCTTTCCATCCGGAAGCGTCCAACAAGCGTTGAACAATTTGTGGAAGTGGTGCTGCGCGTGGGTGACTCGCGCATTGCCTGCCGGTTGAAGAAGGTTTACAAAGGAGCGCATGCAAGAAAATTCGGTAAAGCCCAAAGTGTTGGTCGCTGACGACGAACGGGTAATCGCGGACACGTTGGCGATCATCCTCAACCAGAGCGGCTTTCAAGCGACCGCGGTATACAGCGGAGAGAAGGCAGTGGAGACGGCGCGCACACTGCAGCCGGACATGGTGATTTCCGACGTGATCATGACGGACCTGAACGGCATCGATGCCGCAATCAAGATCAGAACGATGCTGCCCTCATGCAAGATCCTGTTGTTCTCAGGCCAGGCCGCAACGGCCGACCTGCTGGATCGCGCGCGTGTGCAGGGGCACGAGTTCGAAATCCTGGCCAAACCGGTACACCCGCAGGACCTGCTCGCCCGTTTGCGCTCGTAAGCGCCGGGCAGCGCAGTTGCTGGAAGCCTGCTCCCTCCAGGCTTTCGCAAACCTGCATTGTTGATAAGGACAAGCTGTGCGGAGTTCGCGGGAAAGTCACCCGTGTAAACGCTCTCAAACCTGGTTTGAGGGCGTTTTTCCGTTTGGGCAGATTGTGCAGGGGGCCTGCTGCTGCGGCTACAGGTCGCGGCGGCCTTCGAGCGAGCGAGCCATGGAGACTTCGTCGGCATACTCAAGATCGCTGCCAGCGGGAATGCCAGTGGCGATGCGGGTGATGCGCAGGGGCTGGCGGGTCTCGGGGGAGCGGCCGCGCTGGGCTTCGCGCAGGAGTTCGGCGAGATAGCCGGCAGTGGCTTCGCCCTCGATGGTGGGCGACGTGGCGAGGATGACCTCGTCGATGTCGCCGCGCGCGACGCGCGCCACGAGGTTGCTGGTGCGCAGGTGCTCGGGGCCGACGCCGTGCAGGGGCGAGAGCGTGCCGTGGAGTACGTGATAGACACCGTCGTAGCCGCGCGAGCGCTCCACTGTATCGATGGAGGTGGGCTCTTCGACGACGCAGACCAAGCGGCCGTTGCGGTCGGGGCTGTCGCAGAAGATGCAGGGATCAACGTCGGTGACGTTGTTGCAGATGGAACAGAGGCGAAGTTCGCGCTTGAGGGCGCGCACGGCGTCGGCGAGCGCGGTGGCATCGGCGGCGGAGGAGCGCAGGATGTGGAAGGCGTAGCGCTGGGCGCTCTTGGCCCCGACGCCGGGGAGCTTGCGCAGCTCATCGATGAGGCGCGACATGGGTTCGGCGAAACGGGGCGGCATGGGATGTGGCTCCTGTGGAGGGTGCTTCGTTCCGGGCGCGGCTGGATCGGGGTGCGTCCCGGGTTTTCGCTCGAGGGTATGGGCAGGGTTAGAGCAAGCCCTCGGGCAGGCCGAGGCCGCTGAGCATGCCGGACATGCTGCCGCCTGCAGCTTCGTCGGCGCGGCGGCCGGCGTCGTTGAAGGCGGCGCGGAGCAGGTCTTCAAGCATCTGCAGGTCGTCGGGCGAGGAGCCGAGGGCGCCAAGTACAGCGGGGTCGAGGGTGACGCCGAGGACTTCTTTTTTGCCGCTCATGCGAATGCGCACGGCACCGCCGCCGGCTGAGCCTTCGACGCTGACTGCAGCGAGCTGCTGGTCGGCGGCGGCGCTCATCTGCTTGGCCTGGGCAAGCATGGCTTCCATTTTGCTCATGTCCATTGGGTGTGTGGCTCCTTATGTGGTTTGGATGCGGGGTGGGCGGGACCGCGGATCCTTCGCTTTGCTCAGGATGACAGGGTGCGGGGATGAGGGACGGCGGCGGGCGCGGGGGGTGTCAGCGTTTGCCGCGGAGATCGACGACGCTGCGTACCTCGGCCTGGAACAGCTTTTTTGCCTGCTGGACGAGTGGATTTTCCATGGCCAGGGCCTGTACGCTGCCGGTGGCTGCGGGGCGAGCGGCGGCTGCGGTGGACCGGGTACCTCCGCCTTCGCCGGGGAACCATTGGACGGGGCGCGGCGGCTGGCCGGTGAACGGGCGGATGGCGGCGCGCACGACCTTTTCGGCTTCGGGGTTCATGGTGAGGCCGAGCATGGTTTTCTTCGCGGAGACTTCGATGCGCACCATCTCCGGGGTTTCGACCCAGTTGCCGTTGCCGAGCAGTACAGCGGCGGTGGTGTGGCCGGCGCCTTCCAGTGCGGAGGTCGCAGCCTCGCGCATGCCATCGAGGTCGAGTGTGCCGGCAGGGTGCGTGGGCGGGGCCTGGGTTGCTGGCGGTTCGGGGGGCGCCTGGGTTGCTGGCGCGGCGGGCGCTGGATGCGGTGGCGCGACGGCTTGAGGCTCGGCTGTTGGCGCTGGTTGGTAGATCGCGGCTGGCGCTGGGGCCTGGATCGGAGCTGAAGCCGTCGCCGCGAATGGAGCTGAATCCGAGGCTACAGATGGAGCGGAGGCCGGAATCGCGGATGGAGTTGGAGCTGAAGGTGCGGATGGTGCTGCGGATGTGGCTGGCGCACTGGCGATGGACTCGTCTGGCGAGACGGGCGGTGCCGGGACCGTGTCAGGTTCCGGGGTGGAGAACTCTGCCGGCGGTTGTGGCCGGGGGGCGGGTGGTAGCGGAGTTGACGCAGTGCGCGCAGGCAATGGCGCCTGCTCCGGAAGCTCCGGGATGGCGAACGACGGCGGAGGCAGCACTGCCGCGGGTGCGACGGTAGCGGTTTGCATGCGGGCGAGGGGCGGTGCGGTCTTGCGCTGCGCGTCGCGCTCGAATGGAGAGAATGCCGGTTCCGGGCCGGGCTCGGTGACGACGGGTGCTGCGGAAGTGCGGGCGGGAGTGGCCGTCTGCGCGGGCCGGCCCGGGGGCGCAGCCGGCGCAGGGGTGGGCCGAGCAGCGGGCGGCCGCGCCGGCGCGGACGCGGGGGGCAGCGCGGTGGCGGGGCGTGAAGTGCCGGGCAGGCTGCCGGGCGTGCCGGCGGGTGAGCTGGCCAGCTGCGACATCAGCTCTTCAATGGGCAGGAGGCGCTGGAGGTGTACGAGCTTGAGCACGCCGAGCTCGAGGTGGAAGCGCTGCTCCTGGCGGTAGTTGAGCTCGTCAAAAGTACGCAGCATGATCTGCAGGAAGCGCGTGAGCTCTTCTTCGCCGAACAGCAGGGCAGAGCCGGCGGCACGCGCTCGCTCGTCGGGCGAAAGCTGGAGCAGCTCGGTGGACTCGCCGCCGATGCGGGCCATGAGCACGTTGCGGAGGTAGCGCACGAGCTGGCGCGCGATCTGCGAAGGGCTGTTGCCGTTGGCGAGCAGCCGGTCGAGTTCGCCGAGCACGGCGGCGGAGTTGTTTTCACCGACCGACTCGAGCAGGCGCGCGAACACCGCGTTGGGCATGGTGCCCATGAGCTCGCGAATCTCGGCGGCGTCGAGGCGGGCGTGGCCGTCCTCGAGCGGGGCGGACGCAATGGCCTGGTCCATGATGGAGAGCGCGTCGCGCATGGAGCCGTCGCCGGCCTCGGCGAGCAGGCCGAGCGCCTCGTCATCGACCAGCACGTGTTCATCGCCGGCAATGGTGCGGAGCTGCTCGAGGATGGCGTCGAACTTTACGGCGTGGAACGAGAAGTGCTGGCACCTCGAGCGGATGGTCTGGAGAATGTCTTCGGGCTGGGTGGTGGCCATCATGAAGACGACGTGCTCGGGCGGCTCCTCGAGCGTCTTGAGCAGCGCGTTGAAGGCGGCGTCGGTGATCTGGTGCGCCTCATCGAGGATGTAGATCTTGTAGCGGTCGCGCGCGGGGCGATAGCGGGCCGCGTCGCGAAGCTCGCGGATCTCGTCGATGCCGCGGTTGGTGGCGGCGTCGATCTCGATCACGTCGACGGCGTTGCCGGCACGCACCTCTTCGCAGCTCTCACACGTGGCGCAGGGCTCGTAGGTCGGCCGCTCGGGCGAGCCGATGGTGCGGCGGCAGTTGAGCGCCATGGCCAGAATGCGCGCGATGGTGGTCTTGCCGATGCCGCGATGGCCGGAAAAGATATAGCCGTGCGCGATGCGGTTCTGCTCCAGCGCATGGCCGAGCGTGCGCGTGACGTGGTCCTGTCCGACGACGTCGGAAAAGCGTTGCGGGCGGTATTTGCGGGCGAGTACCTGATAGGCCATTGCTGGTTCTTATTTTACCGGGCAGTCGGGTAGAGCAAGACCGTCTGCGCGGCTGGCGGCCACTTCGTGGCAGGTGTACCTGAAAAGCAAGGGCCTCAAGACACCCTGGCAAGAACAGGCCAGGGTGTTTTGAGGCTTTCGTTTATAGAGAGTACGTGTCCCGAAAAGACCGCCCCCCGCGCAGGGGGGTCTTTGTCTTTACGCGGGTGTGCTCGAGAACATGGAGCCGCGGCAGGCTTTGGCTCCGCAGTGGCAGGGGGCGTCGGCGGGGTCGCCGTCGTAGAGGTGGTAGTCGTAGGTGAGTTCTTCGCCGGCGGCGATGTTGCGGATGGCCTGGATCCAGACGCGGCCGTGTTCTTCTTCGGTCTCGCAGTTGGGGTCGCAGGAGTGATTAAGGAACATGGCGGTGCCGTGACCGTCGATGACGGTGTTGCCGTCGCCGACGCCGAAGAGGTAGGTCATGGGGAGGTTCTCGTAGCGGATGTCGGCGAGGTCCTTGCGGAGGCGCGGGCCGGTGTACTCGACCACGTAGGCACCCTTGCGGATGGGGGTGGTGGTGTAGCAGCCGGCGGCGTGGATGGCGGAGGAGCGGATCACGAGAGACATGGGTGCCGCGAGTATAGCGGGGTTGGCGGCCCATGTGGGTGCGTGGGGCGATTGTGGCGCGCATCGGCGGTGTGGCGCGTCAGAATAGAGGAGACGATGTTTTGCGTATGGGAGAAGGGAGGCTTTGCGATGGACAGGCGCAAGGTGAAGATGGCACGCGTTGGGCGGATGGCGAAGGCTGCGGGGATGGCGTGGATGGGGCTGGCGGGCTGTGGCATGTGGTCCCAGGCTGCATGGGCGTCGGTGTGGCCGGCGCAGCAGGGTGGCCAGGGGCAGCAGGCGGCACCGACCCAGCCGGCTGCGCCGGGGCAACAGTCGCCGGGGCAACAGGCGGCACCGGCCAAGCCTGCGGCTCCGGCGAACGACAATGCGTTTCCAGAAGAGCAGTCGCAGGCGGCGGAGAAGGAAGCGAATGCGGGGGATGCCTCGGCTTCGGACGGGCCGGCGACGACGCCGGGTGAGAATGGCGGCTCCTCGTCGAGCCGGTCGCGGATGAAGGGCGTGGACCTGCTGGGAGATCACGATTCCGAGGCGAGCAACGGGGCAGGCGGCGTAGTGAACGACCCGAAGCTGGCGGCGGAAGATATCCGGATCGGCCAGCTGTACATGGGGTCGGGCAACTTCGCGGGGGCGTACTCGCGGTTCAAGGAGGCGACGGAGGTAGGACCGGGCAACGTGGACGCGGTGTTCTACCTGGCGGAGGCTGCACGCAAAACGGCGCACCTGGATGAGGCGGCGGAGAACTACAAGCTGTACCTGGATGCCGAGCCAAAGGGAAAGCGGTCCAAGGATGCGAAGAAGGCGCTGGGTGAGCTGGCGGGGAAGTAGGGGCTTGCCGGCTACTCTACTTAGTCATCCGAACCGGCTGAGTTGGCGACCGCAGAGAACTTCATCATGAACTACCCCTTTACGGATAAAGCTATTTAAAAGATGCGTTTAACGCCAAAACTGAAAGTACCAGGTGAGAAGCGGCGCTCCGCAGTAAAGGGTGAGCAGGCCGCCTAGGCTCAGGAAGCTTCCGAGGGGTAGGCGCAGGGCCGGGCGGTCGGTGCCGGGCTGGTTCGGTCTTGCCATGAGGATGAGCCCGCACAAGGCGGCGAGCAGAACAGCCAGTGTGAGGGCCAGCGACGCCCCGGCGACGCCAAGCCAGGCGCCGAGAAGTGCGGCCAGCTTCACGTCGCCGAGGCCCATGCCTTGTTGCCGGCGCACCACCCAGTAGAGCCAGCGGATCGCGAGCAGCAGGGAAGCGGCGCCAGCCGCGCCCAGCAGGCTGCCCTGCCATGCGGGCCAGGCTGGGGTGGGGAACGGGGTGGTCGCGGCGAGGTGGAGACAGCCGATGAGGCCACCGGCTGGGTCGGCGGCGTGGTTGCTGAAGGGGCTGCCGAGTGAGTTGCCGCCCTCGCCGGCCTGTCCACTTACCGGCAGGAGCGACTGGGCGACGCCAAACGCGATGCCGGGCAGGGTGAAGGTATCAGGGAGCAGGAAACATTCGGCGTCCATAACCAGCAGGCCGAGCAGCAGGAACGAGAAGACCGCGGCCAGCAGGGCAGCGGAGCCCGGGCCGAAGTGGAAGGTTGCCAGCAGGAAAAGCGCGGCGGTAGCGGCCTCGACCAGCGGGTAGCGCGGCGAGATGCGCGTGTGGCAGTGGCGGCAGCGGCCGCGGAGCAGCAGGAACGAGACCAGCGGGATGTTGTCGTATGGGCGTATGCCGGCCTGGCAGTGCGGGCAGTGCGAACCGGGCCAGAGGATGGACCGATGGTGTGGCAGGCGGGCGATGCAGACGTTGAGAAAGCTGCCGAACAGCAGGCCGGCAATGGCAACGATGGCGATCCAGAGCGGGGAGGGCGCGAGCTCCAGAACTGGAGCGGAAAGCGAGCCCGTAAAGACGCCAAAGGCGCTGCCGGGTAGCGGTGCATGGAGTCGTGCGGGGAGCAGGAATACGGAAATCACTGCGTCCGAGTTTAGGCCATCGGTTAGAGTGGAGCCATGGCTCCGCCCGATGTGACCCAAGGGTCGCTGTGTACCGCGCCGGAAACCGCCTCCTCTGCAGCCTCCCCGGTTGCGGAGGAACCTGCAGCGTTGTTTGCGGAGTCGGTCGCGATTATGCGGCGGCTGCGCGGGCCGGATGGATGCTCGTGGGATCGAGAGCAGACGCCGGAGACGATTCGCAAGTACACCCTGGAAGAAACCTACGAAGTGCTGGACGCGATTGAGCGCAAGGACTCGGCCAACCTGTGCGAGGAGTTGGGCGACATGCTGTTGCAGGTGTTGTTTTATGCGCAGATGGCGTCGGAGGCAGGCGAGTTCGGCATTGCGGATGTGCTGAGCGGGCTGAACCGCAAGCTGGTGCGCCGGCATCCGCATGTGTTTGGCGCGGCTGCCGCGGAGGCAGCCGGCAATGCCGCGGTGCTGGAAAGCGCCGCCGAGGGCATTGCGCCCACACAGGTGCTGGCGAACTGGAACGCCATCAAGCGGATGGAACGCCAGCAGAAGCAAACACCGGGGGCCGATGCGGGGGTTGAGTCGCGCATGGCCGCGGTGCTGCGCGCGCAGCCGGCATTGCTGGAGGCGCAGAAGCTGGGTTCAGCAGCGGCCAAGGTTGGGTTTGACTGGCCGGATGCCACGGGGCTTTTGGCCAAGATCCGCGAAGAGGCGGACGAGGTCGAGGCGGAGATCGCGATGGCGCCGGGCGATGGCACGGGGGATTTGTCGGCTTCGAGCTCCAGTGCGAGTTCGACGCGCGAGATGCAGCTCGAGGTTGGGGACTTGTTGTTCGTGGTGAGCAACCTGGCGCGACACCTCCATGTGAATGCGGAGATGGCGCTGCGGGATGCGAATGCGAAGTTTCGCAGCCGGTTCGCCTCGATGGAGCAGGCGGAACGGGAGGGCGGTGCGCCGCTGGAGCAGCGTTCGCTGGATGAGCTGGAAGCCTTGTGGCAGCAGGCCAAGCAGCGTGAGCGGCTTCTCGCAGGTCTGCCCGGGGTGGGTGCTTGAGCATCGTGCCCGTGGAACAGGAGCTTCTGGGCGCGGGGGTACGCGCGCGGGAGACGACGCTGCTGCATCGTGCGGAGGTTTCGAACGGGTGGGCGCCGGAGCCTGTTCGGGAGCATCGCAGCCGAGACGGGCGGGTGTTCCTGATTCGCCGGTGCGCCACGGCCGCGGAACTGGATGCGTGCGTGGCGCTGCAGCAGGAAACGTGGGGGTACCCCGATCGCGAGGTGGTGCCGCGCAATATTTATGTGCTGGCGCAGTCGCTGGGCGGCCATGTGTTCGGGGCATGGGACGCTGCGGGGACTCTGGCGGGTTTCGCGATGGCGATGGCTGCGCATGCGCCGCAGAGCGACCTGGCTGCCGGCCGATGGATGCGGGGGGCTGAGCAGGGCCGGGAGCAGGCAGACCCTGCTGCGGATATGTTGCCGGGTCGCATGCGGGGAGATAGCCGGAACGCTGGAGCCGTGGATGAACGTGCGGGCAGCAAGGACGCGGTGCAACCGGAATGCTACCTGCACTCGCACATGCTGGCGGTGCGTGCGGCGGACCGGAATACCGGGCTCGGCGTGGCGCTGAAGCTGGCGCAGCGCGAGGATGCGCTGCGGCTCGGGATCCGGACGATGCGCTGGACGTTTGATCCGCTGGTAGCCAAGAACGCGTTTCTCAATCTCGAGCGGCTGGGTGTCACGGTGCGCCGCTACATCGCCAACTTCTACGGGCCACTCGACTCGGAGCAGCAGGGCGGACTGCCGTCTGACCGTCTGCTGGCGGAGTGGTCGCTGGCGAGCGAGCGGGTGACGCAGCGGATTGCGGGGCGAAGCCAGGCCGTCACGCCGGTGGAGGAAGTGGAGCTGCCGGGCGAGATTGTGCGGTGGCGGGCCGAAGGCGGCAGGGACGCGGCGGAGGCGCAGCGTGCATTGCGTGAGCGGCTGGAAGCAGCGTTCGCGCGGGGGCTGGTGATGGAGGGGTTTACCCCGACGCCCGGCGGCGGCGGCCGATACCGGCTGTATGCGGAGGGAGCGTTGCATAATATCTAGACGGCATATCTGCTGCTGGCGGCGGCCCCGGAGCCGACCACAGTGCCAATCTTCAAGGGGCGGCCATGTCTATCCGGCTGGTGATGTTGGGGAGCTGTTGTGCGGGTAGGAGCGCATGCGCGTGTCCGTTTATTTACGTGCCCGAGCGCTTTGAGCAGGCACTTGGAAGGAATTCTTCGAAGTATTCGCAGCAATGTCTTGTAGTGGACATAGGGTGAACAAAACCGCCCGGATTGTAAGCAGAGCCAGCGGCTGCCGTGGCTGGGTGGAGTGGCTGATTGGCGCGTCGCTGGGACGACCAGAAACGTACTGTGGCGGCTTGGGCTGGCACGGCCCAGGTAGATGGAAGCCAAGAGACCAGCACTCAGCAAACGTTTGGAGCAATTTGGAGAAGAGGTTGAGCGGAGGCGAGGCGCGAGGCGGGTGCAGGCACACGAACAAGACAGTAGCAAACGTACATTGCTCCTGACGGTTGGCAGAACGCGCGGAGATCGCGGCCAGCAAAGTCCACGATCACCTTATATCCCGGAAAGCGAAAGAAACCATGAAGATCGATGCGGTTGTGCTGCGTGAACTACAGATGGAGCTGGTGACACCGTTTGAAACCAGCTTTGGCATGACCACCCACCGCCGGGTAATGCTGGTGGAGGTGCGCGCAGAGGGGCTGGTGGGCTGGGGCGAGTGCGTGGCCGGCGAGCATCCCTGGTACTCGGAGGAGTCGATTGACACGGCGTGGCAGGTGGGGCGGCACGAGCTGGCCCGACTGCTGCTCGACGCGGACCCGGAGCATGGCGGGCAGTGTCACGAGATCTTCCGGCAGATTCGCGGCAACCGGATGTGCAAGGCGGCGTTTGAAAATGCGCTGTGGGACGTGCAGGCGCAGGCGGAGGGAGTGAGCCTGGCATCGCTGCTGGGCGGTACGCGCGCGACGATTCCGTGCGGGGTTTCCTTGGGGATTACGCCGACGCTGGAGCAATTACTGGAGCGAGTGGAGACAGCTTTGGCCGCGGGCTATCAGCGAATCAAGGTGAAGTGCCGGCCGGGCTGGGATACGGATGTGTTTGCGGCGATCCGCATGCGGTGGCCGCGGATCCAGCTGACGGCGGACGCGAACGCGTCGTACCGGTTGAAGGACATGGATCTGCTGGCGTCGTTTGACCACTACGAGCTGGCGATGCTGGAGCAGCCGCTGTGGAGTGATGACTTTTACTTCCACTCGATGTTGCAGAAGCAGATCGAGACGAAGATCTGCCTGGACGAGTCGATTCGCAACCGAAGGGATGCGCTGGCGGCAATCGAGATGGATTCGTGCCGGGTGATCAACATCAAGGTGGGGCGCGTGGGCGGGTTCACGGAGGCGATCGGGATCCACAATGCGGCGATGGAGCGCGGGATCCCGGTGTGGTGCGGGGGGATGCTCGAGACCGGGATCGGACGGTCGCACAACATCGCGCTGGCGTCGCTGCCGAACTTTTCGCTGCCGGGGGATGTTTCGGCGTCGAGCCGGTACTGGAAAGACGACATCGTGGAGCCGGAGATCACGGTATCGGCGCATGGCGAGATCACGGTGCCGACCGCGGCCGGGCGCGGATACGCGGTGCGCGAGGACCTGGTGGAGCGTCTGTGCGTGCGGCGCGAGGATGTGCGGGCGTTTGTGCTGGCGTAGCAGCAAGACCACGACAAGGGTCGGGGCAAAACCGCCTGCGCGGCTGGCGGTCCCTTCGGGACTCTCGCTCGATAAGGGCAAGAGCTTGGGGGCGCTGCCAACTCCCGGCGCGCTGTTGCGTCTAACGTGTGGGATGCTGTGGCCTCGTAGGTGGGCGGCAGCAAAGGAGAACCGATGACTTCGCAAGAACAAGCCATGCTGAATGACCTGGTGCACAAGATCAACAGCACCAACCTTGAGGAGAAGGACGATGCCGCGGAGCAGCTGCTGCGGGATGGACTGGGGCGCAACCAGGACGCGCTGTACATGCTGGCGCAGACGGTGCTGGTGCAGAACATTGCACTGGAACAGGCCAAGCAGCAGTTGATGCAGATGCAGCAGGCGCCGGCGGCCCCGGCCAAGGCGACCAGCTTCCTGGGCAGCCTGCTGGGTCATCGCGACCCGCAGCCCCAGGCCCCGCCGCCGCAGCAGCAGGGCGGCTACCAGCAGGTGCAGTACGGACAGCCGCAGTATGCGCAGCCCCAGTATGCGCAGCCGCAGGGCGGCTTTGCGCCGCCTCCGAGCGGACAGCCAAGCTTTCTGCGTTCGGCGGCCACTACGGCTGCCGGTGTGGCGGCGGGCGCGCTGGCGTTCCAGGGTGTGGAAAGTCTGCTGCACGGCGGCATGGGCGGTGGAGGCGGCTTTGGTGGCGAGGGCTTCGGTGGAGGCGGCTTCGGTGGCGGGGAAGCGCCGCGCGAGGAGATCATCAACAACTACTACGACTCGCCGGGCGGCGGCAGTGGTGGAGGCAACTACAACAGCGGTCCGGATGAGCAGCCGCAGGGACCGTTTGACTCGGGCTCGAACGACGCGAGCTACGGGGACGATTACACCGATGGTGGTGGTGACTTCGGCGGCGACGACGATACGAACTTCAGCTAGGTTTGGCTGTATTGATTGCGGTACGGGTGGCACGCTTGCGAGCGTGCCACCTTTTTTCGCGTTGAGGGCTGGTTGGGCGAGTCCACGTGGCGTGGCTGCGGCGGGCGTGCCTTCTACTGGAAAGGCGGGCGGGAATGCAAGACCGGATTGAGGGTTCTGTGGGTGCAAACGCATGGGCCAGGATGGGCGCATGAGGCGAGTGGTGATTACCGGGCAGCCGCCGGTGCAGATCCTGGATGTGACGGGGCCGCTGGAGGTTTTTGCCAACGGGGACGGGTACGAGGTAGTGCTGCTGTGTCCGCGGGGCGAGCAGTGGCTTGCGACCAACCGCGGGGTTCCGCTTGGGAATGCGACACCGTTCGCGGAGTACAGCGGCGCGATCGACACGCTGATCGTGGTGGGCGGCCCCGGCGCGGAGAGTGGCGCGTTTGACCCGGAACTGATTGCCTGGCTGCGCGCGGCGGCGGGGCGCGCGCGGAGGGTGGCCTCGATCTGCACGGGGGCGTTTGTGCTGGCGGAGGCAGGGCTGCTGGACGGCAGGGAGGCGGTGACGCACTGGCGGTTCTGCGATCAGCTGGCGGCGCAGTATCCGCGGGTGCGAGTGCGGCGCGACCCGATTTACCTGCGGGACGGCGCGGTGTCGACCTCGGCCGGGATCACGGCGGGGATCGACCTGTCGCTGGCTCTGGTGGAGGAGGACTGCGGGCATAGGGCGGCGCTGGAGATTGCGCGGTTCCTGGTGATGTTTCTGGTGCGGCCTGGTGGCCAGGCGCAGTTCAGCCATATGTTGCTGCACCAGGCGGGGGCCTCGCGGCCGCTGCGCGAGCTGCAGGTGTGGATGCTGGAGCACCTTGGCGAGGGATTCTCGGTGGAGCAGCTGGCGGAGCGCATGGGCGTGAGCGCCCGGCACTTTGCGCGGGTGTGCGTGCGGGAAACGGGCATGAACCCGGGCCGATTCGTGGACCACATGCGGGTAGAAGCGGCACAGCAGCAGGTCGACAGCTCGACGATGGGGCTGAAGGAGATTGCGGATGCGTGCGGCTTTGGCACGGCGGAGGCGATGCGGCGCGCGTTTGTGCGGGTGCTGGGGGTGACGGCGGCGGAGTATGCGAGCCGGTTCCGACGCGCCGGGAGTGTGGCCGCGGATTGAGGCAGGTCCGAAATTGCAGCAACCGTGTCATGGCGGTAATGGTGCGCGGGGACTAGGTTGAGGGAAGTAAGTTGTCTTGGAGGTTTTTGCTATGTCGACACAGTTGCAGCAAACGCATTCTGCTCTTGCCCCAATGGAAGTACCGGACAGCAAGCTCGCGCGGGAGATCGCGGAGTTTGTGCGGGACACGGAAACAGAGTTGTTGTTCAACCACTCCAACCGCGTGTACCTGTTTGGCGCGCTTGCCGGGGCGCGGCGCGGACTCCGGTTCGATCGCGAGCTGCTGTATGCAGGTGCGATGTTTCATGACGTGGGGCTGATGCCCGCGTATAGCTCGGCGACGGAGCGGTTCGAGGTGGATGGTGCGAACGCGGCGCGCGATTTTCTGGAGGCGCGCGGCATCGATGCGCAGGAGACGGAGCGGGTGTGGACGGCGATTGCATTGCACACGACGCCGGGCATTCCGAAGCATATGCATCCGCTGGTGGCGCTGGTGACGGCGGGCGTGGAGATGGATGTGCTGGGGCTGGAGTACGAGCAGTTCGACGCGGCGGAGCGCGAGGCGGTGGTAGCAAGGTTTCCGCGGACGCCGCAGTTTAAAGAGGATATTCTGCGGGCGTTCTACGACGGCATTGCGCACAAGCCGGAGACGACGTTCGGGAACGTCAAAGCGGATGTGCTGGAGGCGTTCGATCCGGGGTTCAAGCGGGGGAACTTCTGCGCGGTAATTCGCGGATCGGCTTGGCGGGGGTAAGTGGGGCGAGGTGATTGCGGGTGGGCTCGTCATGCATGTGCGTGGTGATGAGCGCGTCCGCAGCCTCAGTAGTGGAGTCCTGGAGAGCAGTTGCGCATGCGGTTGCCCGAAGAACAAGAAGAGGCGCTGACAGGAGGCAACACTGCCGAGTCAGTAGTGAGGCTTGGGCAAACTGTGCGCAAGCCGGTTACACAGGCCACACCTGCGGTGCACGGCCTGCTGCAGCATCTTCGCGCGGTGGGCTTCCGGGGAGCGCCTGCTGCCTATGGGTTGGACGAACAGGGACGCCAGGTTCTGGAGTTTGTGCCCGGAACGCTGTGGCTCGGCGGTGCACCGCGTTCTCATGCTGACCTTGCGCGGGTGGGAGCGCTGATCAAAGCATTGCACGAGGGAGCGGCCTCGTTCCAGGCGCCTGCACGGGCTGGATGGGCGGCGCGCACGGTGCCGGATGGCCATACCCTTGTGTGCCATAACGATCTTGCGCCGTGGAATTTGGTGTGTGGTCCGGAGCGCTGGGTGTTTATCGACTGGGACGAAGCCGCGCCGGGCACGCGGCTGTGGGACCTGGCGTGGGCGTCGATTACGTTTCCGCCCTTTGCACCCGAGTGCGACCTTGCTGTTGTTGCCGCGGCCATGCGCGCGTTGCTGGATGGCTACGGGCTGGAGACGCGCTTCTATGGGGCGCTGATCCGGCGGATGGTTAGGAGAGCGCGCGAGGAGTGCGCCTTGATCGTGCAGGGCGCACGGCAAGACCGGCAGCCCTGGGCAAGACTGTACAGCGAGGGGCATCACCACTACTGGGGACCCGTGTCGGACTTAATCGACCGGCAGGGTGCGGAGCTCAGGCGCATGCTGACCGGGCGCGCTGGTGGCGAGGCATAGCTGCTGCGCGTCCGGTCGCGCTACCGGGGCGCGCCGGCGGTTGAGTTCGGACGCTCCTTGAGCAGCAGGTCGATGGCGGCCTGGTAGCCGGCGTTGGGGACGGGCTGGAAGTCGGAAGACTCGTCGGTGGACTTGATCTTGAGGGATTTGAGCATCAGGATGCGGCCTTCGAGGTCGAGGCGAGTCAGGGTGTTCTCCCAGTGGCGTTCGCCGACATCCTTCTGCTCGATCAGGATGGTGCCGCCCTTGAAGAGGCGGCCGACGACGCCCCAGCCGAAGTCGACGTCTTCGATGAGGTGGGCGTCGAGGCGCACCATGCGCTGCTCGGACTGGTCGATCCAGAGCTCGCCGGCCATGCCGTGGTAGACCTGCGCCTGCCGGTCGGGCGGGTTGAAGGCGGGATTAGGTTTGAAACCGAGACGGTAGCAGGGACCATTGGGGCCGTGCTCCATGCCGAGAAACGTGTAGAGGAAGGCATCCGGCAGGAGTCGGATCATCTCGTTGTCGCGATCGTCTTCCGATGACTTTTTGTGGTGGCGCCGCGCCTGGTCAGCGGGGTCTGCCTTGAGTTTCGTGAGCCGGTCGCGTTCGGCCTGCTCTGCGTCGGCGTCGAGTGGCTTGTCGTTCTTCTCAACCAGCAGGGACATGTCGCCGTCGCGGGTCTCAATGATCTCCTTGGTGGAGGACTTGCCGTCGTCGATGGAATGGGTGCGGTAGCGGAAGGTGTGGCCCTGGTTGGAGGCGCGCAGTTCGTTGTAGGAGGCGGCACGGACGAGCTTGAGCGGGTCAGGCGCTTCGGACTGTGCGACCGCGGACAACGTGGAGGCGGAGCAGACGAGCAGGGCGCCCAGGTGCAGCAACGGATGGGTCAGGCGAGCAGGGCGAAGGGCGAAGCAGTGCGGGCGTTGGGTCATCTGTCCTCGGGTGCGGCCGTGTGTTGGCCGGCTGGTTGCGCGGGCGCGGCCTTATGCTGCACCCATGATGCACCTTTCGCGGGTGGGTCGGCAGGCGCATGGGAGACGGGCGGCATCGAGGGGGGCGGGTGGGCACTGTGCTCGAGCCTTCGGAGTGTCCGGAACAGGACCGATCGGGAGTGTGGCAGTATCGCGGAAGGTACGGCTGGGCGGTGTTGTTGCTGCGCCCCAAGCGAGCATATAGAGTGAAACCAAGCCCGCTCGAAAGCAGGCGCCTAGGAGAAGGGCACGATGGCAGTGGTTGAGAATGTGAGCGCGAGCATTGGCAAGAGCGTGCAGGTACGCGGAGAAGTGCGTGGCAGCGAAGATCTGACGGTGGAAGGGTTCGTGGAAGGGATGATTACTCTTTCCGGAAGCCGCCTGACGATCGGGGCGCATGCCAAGGTGCAGGCCGATGTGGCAGCTCGGGATGTGATTGTGCTGGGAACGCTGAACGGCAACATCACGGCGACGGGCCGGGTGGAACTGCGCTCCGGGGCGACGCTGATTGGAGATATCCAGGCTTCCAGGCTGTCGATCGAGGAGAATGCCGGTTTCTCCGGCAAGGTAGACCTGGTGCAGAGCAGCGCGGCAGCGGCAACGGGCACGACCGGGCAAGCAGCAGTGCAGGAGCCGGCAGCACCAGCAACGCCGCGCTTCAGCTAGAAGCAGCCAGGGCCGGTGGCGCGCAGGCACTGCCGGTTGTTTTGCTTTGCTAACGATGGATGAACGGATGCGGGGGCTGCAGGACAGGTTCCCCGTTTTACCTGTAGTGCGAGGCGATGCTGTGCTCCGAAGTCTCTTTTCACGGCGTGATGACGGCAAGGGCAAGAGCCCGACGCTGCTTTCCGGTCCGCGTATTCCCCGGCACTCCAGTGCGTGGGCGGCGCTGCGCAAGCACCTGGCGTCGGAACCGAACCTGCGTGTGCTCGATATCGGGCCGACCTCGCCGGCCAATGTGAATTACCTGACACAGGCGGGCCACGGTGTGTGGATGGCTGACCTGGCGACCGAAGCTTTGAAGGGTCCGTGGGAAACGCCGCCGACAGAGCCTGGCGGGGAGTCCACCTTCGACACCGCGGGCTTCTTCCAGCAGAATATGGACTTCGGTGGGCGCGAGTTTGACGTGGTGCTGCTGTGGACCGCTCTGGACTACATTCCGGAGGGCCTGGTGCAGCCGCTGATTGCGGAGCTGCGCAAGGCGGTGCGCCCCGGCGGACGGCTGCTGGCGATCTTCCATACCAAGCTGGTGGGGCCGAATACGGAGTTTTACCGCTACCACCTGACGGACTCCGACTCCGTGGAGATGCAGGAGACGCAGAAGTTCCCGGTGCGACGCGTGTATACGAATCGCAACATCGAGAAGCTGTTTGCTGACTTCAACAACACGCGCTTCTTCCTGGCCAAGGACAACCTGTACGAAGTGCTGATTACGCGCTAAGCAGGCGCGCGTTGATGCGTCGATGGGCGCGGCCGCTCCTGTTTGTGGAGCGGCCGTTTTGCGTTTGCCGGCGGCCGAAAGGAGACGCTTTGAAAGCCTTGGTGAGCAGGCGTAGACTGTGCGTGCCTGGGAGGTCAGGGAGTCTGGGGCACCTTCCGCGGAGGCATACATGGCGCAGTTGACGCGACGGGATTTTGTGCGCACCGGCCTGGTGGCCGGTGCGGTGGCGAGCTCGGCTCTGCCGGGGCTGGCGCAGCCGGCCATGGCGACGGACTGGGTGACGCTGGGCAAGTCGGACGTCGAGGTGACGCGGCTGGCATTCGGCACGGGCTCGATGAGCGGGCAGGTGCAGCGCGACCTAGGGCAGAAAGGGTTTAACGCGCTGGTGCGCTATGCGTACGATCGCGGCATTCGCTTTTTTGAGACCTCGGACTCGTACGACGATATGCATCGCATGCTGGGGATCGCGCTGGAGGGGCTTCCGCGGGACAGCTACCGGATCATGTCGAAGATCACGACGAGTGATGCCGTGGACCCGCAGCAGCGGTTTGACGACCTGCGGCGGCAGGCGAAGTGTGAGTACTTTGACGTGATGCTGCTGCACTGGCAGCACGAGGCAGACTGGCCGGAGACCAGCAAGCGCTGGCAGGACGGGATCGTGGAGGCGCAGCATCGCAAGGTGATTGTGAGCCGGGGCGCGTCGGTGCACGGGCTGCCGGCGCTGCGGCAGATGCCGGGCAACCAGTGGCTGCAGGTGGCGATGATCCGCATGAACCACAATGGCGTGCGCATGGACTCGGAACACCACGACACGGACGAGCTGGGCAACGTGCGCGAGGTGGTGGAACACGTGAAAACGGTGCGCCGGCAGGGCATGGGCGTGGTGAGCATGAAGCTGATCGGCGAGGGCGTGTTTAACCACGAGGACCGGCAGAAGGCGATGCGCTATGCATTTCGCAATGCCGGGGTGGATAGCGTCACGGTGGGTTACAAGAACACCCGGGAGATCGACGAAGCGATCGACAACCTGAACCTGGCGCTGGCTTAGCGGCTTCGCCTGTCCAGGGATGGACCTGGTTGCAAACAGAACGCGCCCTCCTTGGGCGCGTTCTGTTTTGCCGCGATGCGTGACTCAGGCGCAGGTGCGGTCCTGCTCGGGCCAGAGCGAGGCCTGCGCGGGCGATTTTGCGGGGACGGCGCCTGCGGGTTCGCGTGTGAGGATGGCGTCCATGGTGCGGTGCGCGAGGCCATGGCGCGCGGTGATGGTTGCGACCATGGCGCGGATGCGCGCGGCGTAGGCGGGACCGACAAAGGCGTCGGTGCGGTACCGCTCGCGGTACGAGGCGGCAAGCTTGGGGAACTCGTCGGCGATGAACTGGAAGAAGGTGTCGCGCGAGCAGGACTTGAGAAATAGCGGCTCGGCGGAGAGGAAGCTTGCGCCAGCCTCGGCAGCGGCACGGGCAACAAGGTTGAGCGCGGGCCCGTTGTCGGTGATGCCAGGCAGCAGCGGCGAGCAGAGCACACCCACGGTGAGGCCGGCTTCGCGCAGGCGGCGCACCGTCTGGAAGCGAAGGTCGGGCCGCGGCGCGCGCGGCTCAAGCTTGCGGGCGAGTGCGCGGTCGGTGGTGGTGATGGTGATGTGCAGGGTGAGCGTGTTGCGCTCGGCAATGCGCTGCAGCAGGGCGATGTCGCGCTCAATCAACGTGGACTTGGTGACCAGGCCGATGCGCAGGCCGCTCTGACGGGCAAGGACTTCAAGCACGGCCTCGGTGACACGGGCGGTGCGCTCGATGGGCTGGTAGGGATCGGTGGCGGTGCCGATTGCGATCTCCTCCGCGGGATCGAAGCCGCGGAGTTCCTGCTCGAGCAGCCAGGCGAGGTTTTGCTTGATGTAGATTTCGCGCTCAAAGGCGGCGGGATCGTTGAAGTTCAGGAACTCGTGGGTGTAGCGCGCATAGCAATAACGGCAGGCGAACTCGCAGCCGCGATAGGGATTGATGGTGCGCGCGAACCAGAGTTTGCGTTTCGAGACAGACCGATTGAGCGCGGACTTGACCGGAAGCGCGTGGAAACGGACGAGGTGGCCGGCACCGGCCTCCTCAGCAGAAGCAGCCAGCTTCGCGATGCCCTGAAGTGCGGGCGGGCCGGACTGAAGGATCGGGAAGAGCGTGTTCGTCGTTTGTTCGCCCATGAGGATACGATAGGCCTGTTCAGGGCGAAGATCAAGCGAAAGTGTTTGTTGGATCAAATATCCAGGAGAGGGCAAGACCGCCTGCGCGGCTGGCGGTCACTTCGTGACGGGTGTACCAGAGAGGCCTTCAAGGTATACATGTCCCGAAGGGACCGCTTCCCGCGCAGAGGGAGCTTATTGTCAGGCGCTTACGGCTTCGGCGCGCTTCGGCAGCTGCCAGTTGGGGCGCACCCAGTGGCAGGTGTAGCCGTTGGGGAGGCGCTGGAGGTAGTCCTGGTGTTCGGGTTCAGCGTCCCAGAAGGGGCCAGCGGGGGCGACCTCGGTGACGACTTTGCCGGGCCATAGCCGCGAGGCGTCGACGTCAGCGATGGTTTCGAGGGCGACCTGCTTCTGCTGGTCGCTGGTGTAGAAGATGGCCGAGCGGTAGCTGGCGCCGAGGTCGTTGCCCTGGCGGTTGCGCGTGGTTGGGTCGTGGATCTGGAAGAAGAACTCGAGGATGCGGCGGAAGCTGATCTTCTCAGGATCGAAGAGTATTTTGACGGCTTCGGCGTGGTTGCCGTGGTTGCGGTAGGTGGCATTGGCGACTTCGCCGCCGGAGTAGCCGACGGAGGTGGCAAGGACGCCGGGATAGTCGCGCAACAGCTCCTGCATGCCCCAGAAGCATCCGCCTGCGAGTATGGCTGTTTCAGTTGTGGCTGCCATGGGTGTGTCCTCCTGCGTGGTCTTCCCTGATTCGATGCGGGCGGAGGTGGATCGGCTTCTGTCAGGCTTCGCGGCGAGTGAGTTGGAGCGGGATGCCGTCTTTCGGGCGGAGGGTGACTTTGGGGTCGAGGCGAAGGGTGGAGGGGGCGCCGGGCGCGGGCGCGAGGGTCCAGTCGCGGGCGATGGCGGCGAGGATCAGGACGCCTTCCATCCAGGCGAGGCCTTCGCCGATGCACTGGCGGCTGCCGGCAGCGAAGGGGAAGTAGGCGAACTTTGGACGGGTGGCGGGATCGCTGCCTGCAGGGGGTTGCAGGAAGCGCTCGGGGCGGAAGAGTGTGGGCTCGGCCCAGAAACGCGGATCCCGATGCACGACCCATTGCGGGGCCAGAAGTACTGCGCCTTCGGGGATCTCGAAGCCGCGCCACTGGTAGGGTTCGGCGGCGGTGCGGGCGATGGTCCAGACAGGCGGGTAGAGGCGCATGGCCTCGGCGAAGCAGGCGTGGGCAAAGGGCAGCGCGGGGTAGTCGGAGGCTGTTGCGTTGCGGGCATTGGAGCCTGTGGCGAGGGCGGCGGAGGCTTCAGCCTGGAGTTGCTGCTGCGCCTCGGGGTGCTGGGCAATGAGCCAAAGGGCGAACGAGAGGCCGTTGGCCGTGGTCTCGTTGCCGGCGAGCAGGGCAGTGACGCACTCGTCGCGCACCTGCTCGTCGGACATGGAGCCGGTGCCTTCCTCGGTGTCCTGCGCACTTATGAGCATGGAAAGGAGGTCGCCGCGGTCTTGGTTGTCGGCGCGGCGCTCGGCGATGAGGCCGTAGATGAGCTCGTCGAGATCGCGGCGCGACTGGCGGATGCGATTCATCATGGGCAGCGGGAGTTTGTAGAGCAGTTCGGAGGCAGGGAGAAAAGCGAGCGGCAGGAAGGACATGAAGGCCTCGATCGCGCGGGCGATGCGTAGGTTGACGGCTTCGAGCTCGGAATTGAAGAGGGTTTTGCCGACGATGCGCAGCGAGAGCAGTTGCATGTCGTCGTGGAGATCGCGGGTTTCGCCGGAGCGCCAGGCGAAGGTGGTGTGCGCTGCATAGTCACCGATGATGCGTCCGTACGCGGCGATGCGGTCGCGGTGGAAGGCTGGCTGCGCGAGGCGGCGCTGGCGCATGTGGTGCGGATCCTCACTTGAGAGCAGGCCCTGGCCGAGCACGAGCTGGGCTTTCTGCATGACAATGCCGCGATCATGATGGCGGGCGTGCTGGACCAGCATTTCCTGCACTAGCTCGGGGTGGTTGCACTGGAAGATGTGGCGCCCGGCGGCGCGGTAGTGAAGCAGGTCGCCGAAGCGCTGAGCAGAGCCCGCCATGAAGGGCAGCGGGTTGAGCCGGAAGAGGTCGCCTGCGAGCACGCGCGAAGCAAGGGTGGGACCGGAGGGGAAGCGGGCTCCGGGGAGGTGCTGGATGTGCGGGACGGGTGCAGCGGGGGTGGGTGCAGTGCTCATGTGTGGGTGAGTGTATCGCGGGGGTGACAGAAGAGAGGGGCATGGCGGAGAGGTTGTTGTTGGGGCGATGGAGGTGGGTGTGCGTTCCGGCAATGGCTCGCCGAGGCGCGGGGCTTTGCGCATCTCAGTGCAGGAAGCAATGCATACACCCCGGAAAGTAGAGGAACATCGCATGTCTGATTTACAGGGAACCAGCGTTACGTGGCTGGGCCATGCCACGGTGCTGGTCCAAACGGCGGGCGGCACCAACATCCTGATCGATCCGTTTATGGAGCAGAACCCCAAGTTTCCGAAGGACTACAAGCTGCCGGAGAAGCTGGACCTGATCCTGGCGACACATGGGCACTCGGACCACATTGCGGACGCGGTGCCGACAGCGAAGAAGTATGGCGCGCCGGTGGTGGGCATGTACGAGCTGGTGGGCTGGCTCACGGGCAAGGGCGTGAAGGACACCGTCGGTATGAACTATGGCGGATCGTACACGTTGAAGGACGTGACGCTGACGATGACCGAGGCGCGGCACTCGTCGGGTATCGAGGACGACGGCAAGTTTGTGTACGGCGGCGAGCCGGCCGGGTTCGTGATCACGATCAAGGATGGCCCGGTGCTGTACCACGCGGGCGATACCTCGGTGTTCTCGGATATGCAGCTGATTCGCGAGCTGTGGAAGCCGACGTTCGGGATGCTGCCGATCGGTGGGCACTTCACGATGGATCCGCGTGGCGCGGCACTGGCAACAAAGTTCCTGGGGCTGGATACGGTGCTACCGCTGCACTGGGGCACGATGCCTCAACTGGCCGGAACGCCGGAGCAGCTGGAGCAGGAGCTTGGGGATGCCAAGGTCAAGGTTCTGAAGCTCAAGCCGGGCGAGAGCGTTGGGTAGAGGCTAAAGCCATACCGCCTGCGCGGCTGGCGGCCACTTCGTGGCTTGTGAACTTCGAACGGCGATAGCCTCCCGTTGGTCGGATCGAGAGATTCTGGCCGGCGGGAGGCTTTCGTTTTCTGGTACCGGCCCTACGGCAGGTGGCTCGTGCCGAGCAGGCGGTCTATTCGTCGCCGCGGTCGTTTTCGCGCAGGGCGCGCATGGGCATGTTGGCGGCGGCGGTGGGTACGGGCGAGCGCAGGGTGGCGACGCTGCGGCGGCCGTCGCAGCCGGTGCGGCGCAGCTCGTCGAGAATCTCTGGCTTGTTGCGGGCGTAGTCGGAGGCGAGACGGGTCAGGGCGTAGGTGACGATGTCGGAGTGATGGAGCTCGGAAAAGCCGGGGTCGCGGCTGATGTTGAGCCAGAGACGGTGCACGAGTTGCACGTCGTCGGCGTTGAGGGTGGGGGCGTGCGCGCCGAGGTGGAAGGTCTGGGCCTGGCCGTCGGGCGTAACGATGACATAAGTGAACTGCTGCTTGGGCTCGGGCAGGATCTCCCAGGCGTGGCCGATCTGGTAGGCCTGCTCGGTGGCCGTCATGGTGGAGGCAAGACCGGAGACGACGAGCGCGACCTCAAGCGAGACGGCGGTGCGGACCAGCGCGGTGAAGATCTCGGCGGCGGGCACGACCAGCAGGGAGATGTGCTTGCCGAAGCTTTCAGCGACCGAGACGGCCTTGGTGAAGAGCATTTGTTCGTGCTCGGAGAAGCTTTGCTCGCTGGGGTCGAGGTACTCGGAGCCGCCGGTGCCGACCATACGCGCGGTGAGCACGACGATGTCCTGCTCGTCGGTGTTGGAGCGGGCGAGCGCCCACTTGAGCGCAGAGGCGCGGGTGGGGTCGGAAAGGGTGACGAGCACGCCGCCCCGCTTGATCTGGAGGTTTTCGCGGCCGATGTCTTCTTCGTGCTCGAGCTGGAAGTGCTCCTTCATCTGCAGGGCCGTGTCGTGCTGGCGGCGGGCGTTCTGGCGCTCGGAGATGGTGAAGATGATGAAGAAGACGAGCGAGAAGACGATGCCGGAAACGGTGGCGACGGACTTGGTGAAGAGGTTGGTGACGGCGGTGGTGAGCAGCACACAGAAGACGGACAGGAGGCCGAGGGGAATCTCGCGGCCGTTGATCTTAAGGTTGATCGGGACTTTCCAGCCGCGTTCGCCCTGGTACTTCCAGCGGAGCACCAGCATGGCGAGGGCGTTGAAGGTGAAGCTCCAGATGACGCCGAAGGCGTATGCCTCGCCGAGCACGATAACGTTGCCGCGGGTGACGATGATGGTGAAGAGCTGGAGCACGGCGACAAGGTTGACGATGCGGTAGGAGGTGCCGAAGCGGCGGTGCGGCTTGCGGAACCAGTCGGAGAGCACACCGTCTTCGGCAATGCGCATGAGCACGCCGGTGGAGCCGAGCAGCGAGGTGTTGACGGCGCCCGAGAGGATCAGGAAGCCGACGACGACCACGAAGACGCGGAAGATGATGCGCAGCGTGATGGGACCGGCCATGTACATGGCGAGGCCGGAGATGATGTTGTCACGGTAGATGGGGATGCGCACCGCGTCGGGAATGATCATGACGGCGAGCAGCGAGACCAGCCCCGTGAAGGAGAAGGAGTAGATGGCAATGACGGTGGCGGCGCGCTTGAGGTTCTTGAGCTTGGGGTGCTCGATCTCGCGGTTGACCTGGGCGAGGGTTTCTTCGCCGCTCATGGCGAGCACGGAGTGTCCGAAGGCCATGATGATGCCGAAGAGGCCGAGGGTGGTGGCGAGGTGGGTGCCGGCCAGAAAGCCCAGCGCGTCGTGCGAGAAGTGGAGATTGGAGGGGATGGGCGGCGGCGGGAAGCTGGCGTGGCGGCTGAGCGCGGTGTAGATACCCCAGACGATGATGATGACCACCATGACGGTGGTGATCTTCATAACTTCGAGTGCCTTGCCGGTGGACTCCTTGATGCCCTTGATGTTCTCCCACCAGTAGAAGATGGTGACCAGCACGCAGAAGACGGCGGAGGTGCCGTCGACGGGAAGCTGGCGGGCGGCATGCGCGGACTGGAGGAGCGCGGGGGGCAGCCAGTTGTGGATGGCGCCGACCTGCAGAAGCTCATTGAGGAGCCCGGTGATGTACTGGCCGGCGGAGACGCCGGAAATGGGGCCGGTGAGGATGTAGTCAAACATCAGCGCCGAAACGCTGACCTTGGCGAAGGTGCCGCCGAGGGCCTCTTTGACCACGCGGTAAACGCCGCCGCGCGTGAACATGGAACAGCTCTCGATGTAGACCTTGCGCACGGAAAAGGCGAAGACCATGACGCCGAGGATGAACCAGGGAGCGGACTTGCCAACAGACTCTTCGGCGATGCCGCCGGCGTAAAAGGCGGAGGAGCCGAGATCATTGAGCACCACCGCGGCAGCGCGCCAGAACGAAATGAAGGTCAGCATCACGGAGGAGGCGACGACCAGGCGGACACGTGCCGAGGATCCGAGCAGCGCCGGGGCGACGTGGGTGGCGGTGGCGGCTGGGCGTGGAGGGACTGCGGTCGGGGGAGGTGCGCTCATCGTGAGGGGTGCGCCGTGCGCAGGGGGTGGTGCGGAAGCAGGGTGGTCGAAAAGCAGTGCGGGGCCACAGTGCGCGGGCACGCGGCGTGGGCGCGGCGAGTCGCGAGCGGGCAGGCAGTGGGGAGCGGTGGGGGGTGTAGGGAACTCAGAGCGACTCCGCCCTGGGCTTGCCGAAAAGCTCGCGGATGTCGGCGACGGCGGTGATGGAAACGACTGCCAGGGAGCCTGCGAGCCCGAGAAAGAACAGCGTCTCAAGCAGGTGGACACAAAAGTGAGCGAGCAGGTCCATGTGCGGATTTTAACGCAGACCGGGCGCGCGGGGGATAGCAGTTCCTGGGTACGGCTGGATCGTGAAAATAGATATGGAGGCCCGACTGTGGTAGCCGTGCTTCAGGGGGCGGTGGACGGATCCGGCTGAAAGACTGCCAGTTCGTTGCCGCTGGGATCGAGAAAATGGAAGCGGCTGCCTCCCGGATAGGCGAAGAGCGGCATTGTGATGGTCGCGCCGGCGTCGCGGACGATCTGCTGCATGGCTTCGATGTGACTGGTCTCGATCATAACGAGCGGTGTGCCGGTCCGGTCGTTCTGGTTGGGATTGATGCCGCCGTCGATGCCCGCGTTCTGGAAGACGGCATAGTCTTCACCGAGTTCGAGGAAGGTCCAGCCGAATACCTGCGCGTAGAAGCGCTTGAGGGTTTGCAGGTCGGCGGTGGGGAGTTCGACGTAGGCGATCTGATTGTAGGCCATGGGACACCTGCCTGGATGGGAGGTGGATGCGGGCATCACTCTATACCCGGAACGTGGGCTTGTCTCCCGACTGTGCGTGGAGTGGATCGGGCTAATCGGCGGGATCGTGCGTACCGACAGAGGCAGAGCGGCGGGAGGGCTGTGCGGGAATGGTAGTCTGGCGCCGATGCGCTTTGCTTTCGGTACTGCTCCTGTTTCTGCTACCGGCCCGGTGGTTGTTTCGTCGCTGGGCGTGCGGTTGGCGCTTGCGGCCTTGTCGGCGGTGCTGCTGAACTTCGCCTTCCCGGTGGCGGGACCCATGCCACCGATGCGTGCGGTGCTGAGCATGGTGGCGCTCCTGCCGATGCTGGTGGCGGTGATCGGCGCGGGCGCTGCACGGGCTGCACGGCCGCTGCGCGAGGCTGCCTTGTGCGGGTACACGACGGGCGCGCTGTGGTACGGGATGAACTGCTACTGGATTTACGCCACGATGCACCAGTATGGCGGGCTGCCGCCGTGGGTGTCGGCGGGGATCGTGGTGCTGTTTTCGCTGATCCTGGGGCTGTACTTTGCGTTGTTCGCGCTGCTGGCGGCGTTTGTGCGCAAGGCGACTGGCCGGCTGCTGTTCGCGGCGTGCGCGGTGCCGTGCCTGTGGATCGCGGTGGAGTACCTGGCGGCGCATTTTACCTGCGTGCCGTGGGACCAGCTTGGGTACAGCCAGGTGGACAATCTTGTGCTGACGCGGCTGGCGCCGTGGACGGGAGTGTATGGGCTCTCGTGGGTGCTGGCCGGGGTCAACGCGGTGTGGCTGGGCAGTTTTTATGCGCGCACCAGGCGGAGGCAGGTGCGGTTTGCGGCGGGGGCGCTGGTGCTTACCTGCGGCCTGCAGGCGGGCTCGTTGCTGGTGCGCGCACCCGAGGTGGCCGGGGCCGAGGCGGTGCTGTTGCAGCCCAACCTCCGGGTGGGCGCGGGCACAGGGGATGAGAACGACTGGGTGGACCGGCCCGGCGATCCCGAGTGGTCGCGGCATACGGCGGAGTACCTGCGGCTGAGCGGCACGCCGTGCACGCCGTACCTGCTGGGTATGCCGGAGCCGGTACCGATCGAGGTGCGGCGCGAGTGCTGGGGACCGGCGCGGCAGCCCACGATCGTGGCATGGCCGGAGTCGCCGTCGCCGTTTCGCGCGTGGGACCCGCGGTTTGCGCTGCTGCTGCAGCAGCTGCGGATCGAGACGCTGGCAACCACGGTGGTGGGCGCGCCTGCGGTGGGTGTGCGCAGCGAGCTGTACAACGCCGCGGTGGTGACCCGGCCGAATGGAACGGCCGAGGGGCAGTATGCCAAGATCCACCTGGTGCCGTGGGGCGAGTATGTGCCGTTCAAGAGGTTTTTCAAGTTTGCAGGGACGCTGACGCAGAACGTGGGGCGCTTTGACCCGGGCACGGAGCGGACAGTGTTTGCGCTGCCGGATGGACACCGGATGAGCATTTTCATCTGCTACGAGGCGGTGTTTGCGTCGGAGATCCGGCTGTTCGCAAAGAACGGCGCCGAGGTATTTGTGAATATTTCAGACGACGGCTGGTATGGCGACACCAGCGCGCCGTGGCAGCACCTGAACATGGCGCGGATGCGGGCAATCGAAAACAACCGGTGGATCGTGCGGGATACGAACTCGGGGGTGACGGCGGCGATCGATCCGCTGGGGCGGGTGACCGAGTCGGTAGGGCGGCACAAGCTGACCGCGCTGACGGCGGACTACGGCTACCGCACGCGGATGACCGTGTACACGCGGTGGGGCGACTGGTTCGCGTGGCTGTGTGAAATACTTTCACTCGGTGGCCTGGGCTTTGTGGGCCGCCGGTACTGGCAGGATTCTGTAGCGAAAAGACAGGTTTGATTTTCTGCGGCTGCCCCTGGCAGCCGGGTATCAGGAGCGACGCGATGTTGAGTGATCTGGAGTTTGCGTATACGCCGGTACGAGAGAAGATTGCCGACCTGCGGGAGTATCTTTGACCCGGACCACCTGCGGGCGCAGTTAGCTTCGATCGAGACCAAGTTGTCAGACCCTTCGATGTGGTCGAACCCCGCTGCTTCGCAGCCGATGATGCGCGAGCGTCGCAGACTGGAAGCCCTGTTGGGCGATGCGGAGGAGCTGGATCGCCGCACGGGCGATATCGCGGCGTACTTTGACCTGGCGCGCGACGACGGCACGGGCGAGATGGAAAGCGAGCTTTCCAAGGAGATCGCCGGGCTCTCGAGCTTTGGCGACAAGCTCGAAGAACGCACACTGCTGTCGGCCGAGACGGACGGGCTGAACGCCATCGTCACGGTGCACCCGGGAGCAGGCGGCACCGAGTCGCAGGACTGGGCCGAGATGCTGATGCGCATGTACCTGCGCTGGGCCGAAAAGAGCGGTTTCAAAACCGAGATGAACGACTACCAGGATGGGGAAGAAGCGGGCATCAAGTCGGCCACGTTCACCATCTCGGGCGAGTTCGCGTTCGGACTCTTGAGCGGGGAGACGGGCGTGCACCGGCTGGTGCGGATTTCGCCGTTCGACCAGGCGAAGCGGCGGCATACCTCGTTTGCGAGCGTGTACGTATCGCCCGAGATCGATGATTCGATCGTGATCGACATCAAGCCGGACGAGCTGCGCACCGACACGTACCGTTCGGGCGGCAAGGGCGGCCAGCACGTGAACACCACGGACTCGGCGGTGCGCATTACGCACTTGCCAACCAACATCGTGGTGCAGTGCCAGAATGAGCGGTCGCAGCATAAGAATCGCGAGAAGGCGATGAAGATGTTGCGGTCGCGCCTGTACGAGTACGAGCTGGACAAGCAGAAGGACGCGAGCCGCAAGGTGGAAGACGCGAAGCTGGATATCAAGTTCGGCTCGCAGATTCGCTCGTACGTGCTGCAGCCATACCGGATTGCCAAGGATCACCGGACCAAGGTGGAAGTGGGCGACGTGGACGGGGTGCTGGACGGGTCGATCGAACCGTTTCTGCAGGGGTATCTGCGCATGCGCAGGAATGGCGCACCGGTGGAAGGCGCCGGCGCATCCGATGATCTGGAGCTTTAAGAGAGCGGGTGGCAGCAGATGAACGAACCGGAAACGATTGAACGGATCCTGAAGCAGACGAAAACGATTGCGGTGATTGGCCTGAGCGAGTCGCCGGGCCGGGCCAGCGCGGGCGTGAGCCGGTACCTGCAGCAGGCGGGGTACCGGGTGATCCCGGTGAATCCGCAGATTGAAAGTGCGCTGGGCGAGAAGGCGTACCCGACGCTGGACGATGCATGCAAGGCGCTCAAGGCAGAAGGCATATCGATCGACCTGGTGGACGTGTTTCGCGCATCGACGTATGTGCCGGAGATTGTGAAGGACGTGATGCGGCTGAAGATCCCGGCGATCTGGCTGCAGCTAGGCGTGTGTCACGAGGAGGCTGCCGAGTGGGCCGAGCGTGACGGCGTGCTGACGGTGATGGATCGCTGCATTATGCAGGACCACGCCGCGTGGAAGCAGGGTGCGGGAGCGAGCCAGTGACGTTCACGGTGACGCATGCGCGGGCGTTCGTGGGCACGGACCTCACAGTGCACGTGGTGGCCTCGGACAAGGATTCGATCGCGTCTGTGGCGATTGTGCTGGACGGCATGACGCTGGAAGAGCTGGAACTGGGCAGCGGCACCGACGATTACACCCGGAGCTTTGCCGGCGTGGGTCGAGGCGAGCCCGGCATGGACCACGTGCTGGTGGTGACCGTGCTGGATGGCTCGGGTGTGACGCATGGCTCGACCACGCGATGGAGTGATCAGTGAGGAAGCGCATGGCGCAGGAAAGCAGCGGTTGCGACGGGATCGATTTCGGTACGGAGAGTCGTTTGCGACAGGCTGCCGCGAAGGTGCGGGGCCTGTGGCTGCTTTCGCTGCTGGCGTGCCTCCTGGCGTTGTGTGCAGGAACGGTGTTGCAGGCACAGGGTGCGCGTGTGGATGCGCAGCACCTATCGGTGGAACTGGTGGTGCCGGAGCAGCAGTTGGTACGAAGCGCGTCGCTAACGGCCGGGCTGCACTTCGAGCTGGAAAAAGGCTGGCACGTGTACTGGCTGAACGCCGGGGACTCGGGCGAGCCGCCGCGTGTGCGCTGGACGCTGCCGAAGGGTGTTGCGGCTGCGGCGTTTCAGTATCCCGCGCCGCAAAGGCTGCCGCTTGGACCGTTGATGGATTACGGGTACGAGCACGACGTGGTGTTCCCGGTGCCGATTAAGGTAGCTGCGGATGCGGCGCTGGGCGCGGCGACGCTGCGCGCGGACGTGGACTGGCTCGTGTGTCGCGAGGTCTGTCTGCCGGGCAAGGCAACGTTGTCGCTGGCGACTACTATCGCGGCCGCGGGGACGACGGCGGGCGTGGATGCTGGACACAAGGCAATCGTGGATCGTGGCGTGGCTTCGCTGCCCAAGCCCTTGCCTGCCGGGGCAGCGCATTTCGCGGCGAGCGCCAAGGGGTTCACGCTGGCGGTCGAGACCGGCCAGCAGGCAAACACGGCGCAGTTTTTCCCGACGGACCAGACGGTGATTGCGGCGGCTGCGCCGGAACAGGCAGCGCCGGTGGCCAAGGGCGTGCGGCTGGAGCTGGTCAAAGATGAGAACCAGCAGGGGAAACTGAGCACGCTGAACGGCGTGCTGGTGCTGCCGGGCGGCGCGTCGTACACGGTGGCGGCAACGCCGGGTGTGATCCCGGCGGCGGTGCTGGCGCAGGGGCATGCGGACAGCGGGTTCTTCCAGGCGCTGCTGCTGGGCTTTGGCGGCGGCATCATTCTGAACCTGATGCCATGCGTGTTCCCGGTGCTGTTTATCAAAGGGCTTTCGCTGGTGCAGTCATCGCGCGAGGAGCGGAGCACGCTGCGGGCGCATGGCTGGGTGTACACGCTGGGCATCCTGGTGTCGTTCTGGATCGTGGTGGCGGTGCTGCTGGTGGCGCGCGGGCTTGGGCACAACCTTGGGTGGGGCTTCCAGTTCCAGTCGCCGGTGTTCCTGGCGCTGATGGGGTTGTTTTTGTTTTTCCTGTCTCTGTCGCTTGCGGGGCAGTTCGAGATTGGCCTGTCCATGACGAGCGCGGGCGGAGAACTGGCAAAAAAGCAGGGCTATGCCGGCTCGTTCTTTACCGGGGTGCTGGCGATGGTGGTGGCGACGCCGTGCACCGCACCGCTGATGGGCGTGGCGATTGGCTACGCGCTGGCCCATGGCGGTGCAGGCGTGGTGACGTTTGCGGTGTTTACCGCGCTGGGGCTGGGGCTGGCGACGCCGTACCTGCTGCTGGTGTACAACCCGGGCTGGACGCGGCTGCTGCCGCGGCCGGGCGCGTGGATGGACGTGTTAAAGCAGTTGACGGCGATCCCGATCCTGGCGACGGTGATCTGGCTGATCTGGCTGTTCACGCAGGCTGCCGGGGTGAATGCGCTGCTGGGGCTGCTGGGGGGCTTTCTGCTGCTGGCGGTGGCAGGCGCCGTGCTGGGCCGCTGGCCCGCGCAACGCGGGGCCACGTTATCGGCCATTGTGATCGTTGCACTTGCGGCAGCGCTGCCGGTGTACGCGGTGCAGCAGTTTGGCGCGCCGCTGGGTGCGGCTGCAAGCACGGCCAAGGGTGCGGGCAACGACTGGAAACCGTTTACGCCGGAGGCGCTGGCGATGTACCGCGCCGAGGGCAAGCCGGTGCTGGTGGACTTTACGGCGAGCTGGTGCCTGAGCTGCCAGGTGAACGAGCGCGTGGTGCTGGATCGCGCGGATGTGCAGGATCGTTTGCGCCGGAGCGGCGTGGTGCTGCTGAAGGCAGATTGGACGCGGCATGATGCCTCCATCGGCGAAGCGCTGGCAACACTGGGGCGCAGTGGCATTCCGACCTATGCGCTGTACCCGGCTTCGGCAACAGCGCCGCCGCAGATGCTGCCCGAGGTGCTGACCACAGGCGTGGTGTATGCGGCGCTGGATGAGTTGCATGCGGGCACTGCACCTGCGGGGCAGTAGCTGCCTGGTCGAGCGTGTGGGTGCAGCGCGGCTCGTTGCACAAAT
Source organism: Acidipila sp. EB88 (assembly GCF_003858395.1). Lineage (GTDB taxonomy): Bacteria > Acidobacteriota > Terriglobia > Terriglobales > Acidobacteriaceae > EB88. Next base: position 3,553,274 of record NZ_QWEV01000005.1, read on the forward strand.
TGGGTGCTTGGGTCGGCATGGTGTGGCCGCCGGCAGGGGCTGGCAACCGCGCTTAAGGACCCGCAGATCGAACGAATCGCAGGATTAATGGCAGCCCGAGGAGGCGTAATGAAGCGTGCAGCGATGGTTTTGCTTGGTACTGCGTTGCTGGCGGTGAGCAGCGCACATGCGGTCAAGGTCGGCACGGTGGCGCCGAACTTCACGGCCAAGGACTCACAAGGACAGACCGAGACGCTTGCGCAGTACAGAGGCAAGTTCGTGGTGCTGGAGTGGACGAATCGCGATTGCCCGTACACGAAGAAGCAGTATGACAGCGGCAACATGCAGCGGCTGCAGAAGCAATGGGGAGCCAAGGGCGTGGTGTGGCTGTCGGTGCTGTCGTCGGCGCCGGGGCAGGAAGGGTACAGCTCCGCAGCGGATGAGAATGCCTATCTTCACAAGGTGGGGGCTGCGCCGCGTGCTGCGCTGCTGGATCCGGCGGGAGCGCTCGGCCACATGTACGAGGCCAAGACCACGCCGCACATGTACGTAATAGATCCCAAGGGCGTGCTGGTGTACGAGGGCGCGATTGACAGCGACCGGAGCACCGATCCTGCAGGCTTGAAGGGCTCGGAAAACTACGTGAGCGAAGCACTGACCGAGGCGATGGATGGACAGCCGATTGCCAAGACGTATACGCAGCCATACGGTTGCGCCGTGAAGTACGGGCAGTAGCGGCCGGGTCGCCGCCGTGGCTTTGACAGCCCTGGCGCGTGGACCCTATAACTGCCGTGTCGCAGTGGCAGAGGCGAAACAGGCGTGTGTGTGTTGCGCCGAGTCCTACTTGCCGCACGCAGACCAGGCGGCGCGACCTTGTGGAGCGGCATGTTGGATCGCAGGCAGGTGCTTTCGATGGCGACGCGTGGAGCGATGCTGGCCGGCATACCAGCGGGGGCGCTGCATGCCGAGGCGTCGCCCGAGGTGATGAGCGGCATCGTGAGTGTGCGCCAGTTTGGCGCGACCGGCGATGGCCACACGCTGGATAGCCCTGCGATCAATCGCGCGATTGAAGCGGCGGCGGCACGCGGGGGCGGCACAGTGTTTTTCCCGGCTGGAACGTACGCGTGCTACTCACTGCATTTGTGGAGCCACATCTGCCTGTATCTCGACCAGGGTGCGACGATTCTTGCAGCCTCGGTGCCCATGGAAGGCACGACGACGGGCGGCTACGATGCTGCCGAGCCGCAGGACCCGGCATATGAAGCCTTTCAAGATTATGGCCACAACCACTGGCACAATAGCCTGTTGTGGGGTGAGGACATTCATGATGTTTCGATCCTTGGGCCTGGATTGATCTGGGGCAAAGGGTTGAGCCGGGGCCATGACTTCGACAAGGAACTGCCCGATACCAAGAAGCCCGGCGTGGGCAACAAGGCGATCGCGTTGAAGAACTGCCGCAACGTGGTGCTGCGTGATTTTTCGATTCTGAAGGGCGGCTGGTTCGGCATTCTTGCGACAGGCGTCGACAATCTCACGATCGACAACCTGAAGATCGATACCGATCGCGACGGCATGGATATTGATTGCTGCCGCAATGTGCGCGTATCGAACTGCACGGTGAACTCGCCAATCGATGACGGGATCTGTCCGAAGAGTTCGTATGCGCTCGGGTATGCGCGTGTGACCGAGAACGTCACGATTACGAACTGTTTTGTGACGGGCTCGTACGTGATCGGGTCGGTGCTGGACGGCAGCTGGAAACGCATGCCGGAGGAGTTCAACAAGTATGCGACGGGCCGCATCAAGTGCGGCACGGAGTCGAACGGCGGCTTCCGCAACATCACGATTGCGAACTGCGTGTTTGAGCACTCGCGCGGGTTTGCGCTTGAGACGGTGGATGGAGCGGTGTGCGAGGACATCACGTTTACGGGTGTGGCGATGCGCGGCTCGATGAATGCGCCGCTGTTTCTGCGCCTGGGCCGGCGGATGCGGGGGCCCGCGGATGCGAAGGTAGGCACGCTGCGCAGGGTGCTGATTTCGAATGTCACGAGCTCGGATGGGATGCAGCTGCCGTCGATTCTAGCGGGTGTGCCTGGCTACCCTCTGGAGGACATAAAGATCAGCGATGTGTACCTGCACCAGGTGGGCGGTGGCGACGCGGCAATGGCAAAGCTGAGTCCGGCGGAGCAGGAGCAGGCGTATCCCGAGCCGACGATGTTTGGCGATCTGCCGGCGACGGGGTTGTATGTGCGCCATGTGCGCAACCTGGAGCTGAGCAACGTCGAGATTTCCACGGCAAAGCCGGATGCGCGGCCAGCGTTTGCACTGGTGGATGTGGAGGGTGCGGACTGCTTTCGCGTGCGGGCGCCACGGCCGACGAGCGCGCCTGCGTTTTCGCTGCGGCGGGTGCAGGACTTTCGCGTGTTCGGCAGCCAGTTTGTGGCGGATGCGAAGATGGCTGCGGTGGACGAAACCTCGCTGTGACGGATGCGCGACAAGTGGCGCGAGTAGTACCTGTGCATTCAGTTTGTGAGTGGTGCGCCGGGTGTACCGTGCCGACGCGCGGACAGAGATGCAGCAGAGAAATGGCGGGACGATGAGCTTGCTGGATGAGGATCGGCTATTGCCTGCGGAGCCTGCGGCGCGGGCACTGGCACGGCAGCTGTATGCGGGCGTGAAAGGTCTGCCAATTTTGAGTCCGCATGGGCATACGCAGGCGGCGTGGTTCGCAAACGACGAACCATTTCCCGACCCGGCGAAGCTGCTGGTGCAGCCCGATCACTACGTATTTCGCATGCTGTACAGCCAGGGTGTTTCGCTTGAAGACCTCGAGCTGGGTGCGGGGGAGATCAAGGATCCGCGCAGGGTGTGGCGTGTGTTCGCGGAGCACTACTACCTGTTTCGCGGCACGCCGACGCGCATGTGGCTCGACCACACGTTCGGCACGCTGTTCGGATTGACGGAGAGGCTTTCTGCTGAAACGGCCGACCACTTCTACGACGTGATCGCGGAGAAGCTGCTCACCCCGGAGTTTCGGCCGCGTGCGTTGTTCGAGCGTTTCGGGATCGAGGTGCTGGCGACGACCGACTCGGCGCTGGACACGTTGGCGGACCATGCTGCGATCCGTACGTCGGGATGGAGTGGCCGCGTGCTGCCGACGTTCCGGCCGGACGCAGTGGTGGACCCGGAGTTCGCGGGGTTTCGCGAGAACATTGCAAAGCTGGGAGAACAGAACGGCGAGGACACCTCGGAGTGGAGCGGGTATCTTGCGGCGTTACGCAAGGCGCGGCTGCGTTTCAAGGCCATGGGCTGCACGGCGACCGACCATGGACACCCGACCGCGCGTACTGCGAACCTGGCGCTGCATGAGGCTGCTGCGTTGTTTGGGCGCGTGCGCGAGGGCAATGCCGATGCGGCGGAGCAGGAGCTGTTTCGTGCGCAGATGCTGTGCGAGATGGCGCGCATGAGCCTGGAGGATGGGCTTGTGATGCAGATCCACCCGGGCAGCGCGCGCAACCACAACGAGGCGCTGTATCGACGCTACGGGCGGGATGTGGGCGGGGACATTCCAACGCAGACCGACTATGTGCGCGCGTTGAAGCCGATGCTGGATGCGTTTGGCAACGAGCCCGGACTGCGCGTGATTTTGTTTACGCTGGACGAGACAGCGTACAGCCGGGAGCTGGCGCCGCTCGCCGGGCACTACCCGTGCCTGCGGCTGGGCCCGCCCTGGTGGTTTCACGACAGCCCGGAAGGCATGATGCGATTTCGCGAGCAGGTGACGGAAACCGCGGGCTTTTACAACACGGTGGGCTTCAACGATGACACGCGTGCGTTTCTGTCGATCCCGGCGCGGCATGACATGGCGCGCCGCGTGGATTGCTCGTTCCTGGCGCGGCTGGTGCTGGAGCGCCGGCTGGACGAGGACGAGGCGCACGAAGTGGCGTATGCGTTGACCAACGGACTGGCGCGAGCCGCATACAACCTGTAGGTCGAAAGGCAGCGATGCAGCCACTGGCAGCGGAACAGGGCGCGAAGAAGCAGAGAGTGCGGATAGGGCGCGTGCGGTGGCAGATCTGCGCGATGCTGTTTGTGGCGACCTCAATTAACTACATGGACCGCCAGGTGATCGGGCTGCTGAAGCCGACGCTGGAGCACTCGATCGGCCTGACGGAAGCGGACTTCGGCTATATCATCGCGGCGTTTCAGTTTGCGTATGCGTTCGGGCTGCTGGCGGCAGGCAGGCTGGTAGATGCTTTGGGCTCGCGCGTGGGGTACACGCTGATTATGGGCACGTGGAGCATCGCGGCGATGGCGCATGCGCTGGCGAGCTCCGCGTTCGGATTTGGCGTGGCGCGCTTTTTCCTGGGATTGGGGGAAGCGGGTAATTTCCCGGCTGCGATCAAGACGGTGGCAGACTGGTTTCCGCAGAGTGAGCGCTCGCTCGCGACGGGAATTTTCAACTCGGGCGCGAACGTGGGAGCGATCATTGCACCGGCGCTGATTCCGTGGATCACGCTGCGGTTTGGCTGGCGTGCTGCGTTTCTTGCGACGGGCCTGTTCTCCGCGGTGTGGATCGTCTGGTGGTACCGCAACTACCGCAAGCCCGCGGAGCACCCGACGCTGACGGGCGAGGAGCTGCGGCATATCTACCAGCAGTCCGCGGCGCAGATGGGCCCGAAGATTCCGTGGCTGAAGCTGCTGACGTACCGGCAGACCTGGGCGTTTGCCGCGGCCAAGTTTATGACGGACCCGATCTGGTGGTTTTATCTTTTCTGGCTGCCGTCGTTTTTCGATGCGCGCTTTCACCTCGGGCTGACGCACCTGGGACTGCCGCTGATCCTGGTGTACAACTTCTCCGCCGTGGGCTCGATCGGCGGGGGCTGGCTGCCGGCGTTGTTCCGACGCTTTGGCATGGATGCGGTGGGCGCGCGTATGGCGACGATGACGCTGTGCGCGGTGCTCGCGCTGCCGATTTTTTATGCGAGCCGGGTGCACTCGGAGTGGGCGGCGATAGCGCTGCTGAGCCTTGCGGCGGCGGCGCACCAAGGCTGGTCGGCAAACCTGTTTACAACGGCGTCGGACATGTTTCCATCGACCGCGGTGGGTGCGGTGGTGGGCATCGGCGGGATGGCGGGCTCACTGGGTGGCGTGTTGTTCTCCGTCGGTGCGGGCAGGCTTTTGCAGGTGACGCATAGCTACAGTGTGCTGTTCGGCATCTCGGCCAGCGTGTACCTGCTTGCTTTGCTGGTGCTGCGACTGGTGGCGCCGGGGTTGCGAAAGGCAGAGTTTCACGCATGAGTCTGTTTCTGGCACATGGCGGAGAAGAGACAGCGATTGCGCCGGATGCGCTGCAATCGATGCTGGTGACGACACTGGAAGCACTTGGCACGCGGCGCAAAGTGCTGCTGGTGCCGCCGGACCATACACGCGCGGCTTCGCGTGCAGGCGACCTGACACGCTGGGCCGCGGAGTACTATGGCGATCGTCTCGATGCCATTTTGCCGGCGTTGGGAACGCATGCGCCGATGACGCCCGCGCAGCTGCGCTGGATGTTTGGCGAGATGCCGCAGGATCGTGTGCGCGTGCACCACTGGCGCACGGATGTGCAGACACTGGGAGAGGTGCCGCGGGAGTTCATCGAGCAGGAGTCAGAAGGGAAGCTGCACTACAGCTGGCCCGCGCAGGTGAACCGACTGGTGGCGGAAGGCGGCCACGACCTCATTCTCTCGATCGGGCAGGTGGTGCCGCATGAAGTGATCGGCATGGCGAACTACAACAAAAACATCCTGATCGGGACGGGCGGCCGTGAGGGGATCAATCGCAGTCACTACCTAGGGGCGGTGTACGGGATGGAGCGCATCATGGGGCGCGCCGATAACCCGGTACGGCGCGTGCTGAACGAAGCGGCATCAAGGTTTCTGGCGCTGCTGCCGATTGTGTATGCGCTGACAGTGGTGGGACGCGATGCGGGCGGTGCGCAGGTGGTGCGCGGGTTGTTTATCGGCGATGACGAGGAGTGTTTTGCGCGGGCCGCAGAGCTGAGCCTCAAAGTGAACTTTGAGCTCGTGCCGGAACCAATTACCAAGGCGCTGGTCTACCTGGAACCGCATGAGTTCCAGTCGACGTGGCTTGGCAACAAGGCGATCTATCGCACGCGCATGGCGCTTGCGGACGATGCGGAGTTGATCATCCTGGCGCCGGCGGTAAAGGAGTTTGGCGAGGACGCCGGCATCGACGCGATGATCCGCAAGTATGGCTACTTCGGCACGCAAGCGACGCTGGACGCGGTGCAAAAGAATGCGGATCTGGCGGCGGACCTGAGTGCCGCGGCGCACCTGATCCACGGATCGTCGGAAGGGCGCTTTCGGATCACGTGGTGCCCCGGCGGCCTTTCGCGTGAGGAGATTGAGAGCGTTGGGTTCGGGTATGGCGACCTTGAAGCGATGCGCGCGCGCTATGATCCGGCTCGGCTGGAGCATGGCATGAATGAGATCGAAGGCGAGCGAGTGTTTTACATCGCGAACCCCGGGCTTGGCTTGTGGGCGCATCGCGATCGTTTGCAGGAGTGAGGACAAGAAATGCAGAGCAATGCAGTGCGATTGGGTAAGTACTCGATTGGTGTGGGCGACCGGTTTGCACGCGAGGCGGAGGCGCAGCTTGCGGCCTGCGTGCTGGCCGAGCAAGCGGGCGTCGACGTGATCCCGGTTTGGAACAAGTCGAACCGCGAGCACCTGATTCTCGGCTCGGAGCCGGCGATGACGCGGGCTGCAGCGGATGCGGCGGTGCGGATGCTGGGGTGGAAGAAGCCCTACTTCTGCGATGCGGATCACATCCAGTTGAAGACAGTGGAGCGGTACCTCGCGCCGTGCGATTTCTACACGATTGACGTGGCCGATTTCATCGGGCAGCAGGCGGATGCGGCGGCAATCGATACGTTTGTGGCGCGGTGGACGCGGCTGCATGGCGACCTTTCGCTGCCGGGGGTGGATGCAGCGCTCGTGGTAACGCCGGAGTTGTTGCGCACGGTGGCAGAGAAGTTTCTTGCGGCTGTGCAGCAGGCGGGACTGGTGTACCGTGCGATTGAAGCGGCGAAAGGTGCGGGGCAGTTTGTGGCGGAGATATCGATGGACGAGACCGATACCGCGCAGACACCGCTGGAGTTGCTGATCATCCTGGCGGCGGTTGCGGATGAGCAGATTCCGGTCCAGACGATTGCGCCGAAGTTCAGCGGGCGGTTCAACAAGGGCGTGGATTACGTGGGGGATGTGGCGCAGTTTGCGCGAGAACTCGAGCTGGACATGGCGGCGATTGCGTACGCAGTAGGGCAGTTTGGACTGCCGGAAAACCTGAAGCTGAGCATTCACTCGGGGAGCGACAAGTTCTCGATCTATCCCGCCATTTACGCGGCGATGCAGAAGCGAGATGCGGGCGTGCATTTGAAAACCGCCGGTACCACTTGGCTCGAAGAGCTGATTGGGCTGGCGGAGGCAGGCGGCGATGGACTCGCGCTGGCCAAGGAGATTTACGCCGAGGCGTTTGCGCATCGCGAAGAGTTGTGTGCGCCATATGCGACGGTGATCGATATTGACCTGGCGAAGCTGCCGCAGCCAGCGGTGGTGAACGAGTGGACCAGCGAGGAGTTTACCGGGGCGCTGCGCCACGTGCCGGGCGCTGCGGCATACAACAGCAGCGTGCGGCAACTCCTGCATGTGGGTTTCAAGGTGGCGGCAAAGATGGGGTTGCGATACCTGGAACTGCTCGAAGCGCACCGGCAGGTGATTGCGAAGAACGTTACAGAGAATTTGTATCGGCGTCACATTGCGCCGGTGTTTCTTGGGCGGCAGTAGCAAGCAGCAGAGGAGAGATGTGTCGAAGACAGCGATCAGTTTAGAAGGACAGGTAGCGGTGGTGATTGGCGGCACGGCCGGGATTGGCCATGCGCTGAGCCTTGGACTGGCCGAGGCGGGCGCGGATGTGGTGGCGACAGCGCGTCGGGCTGAGCACGTGGAAAGTGTTGCTGCGGAGATCGAGGCGATAGGGCGGCTTACGCTGCGCGTGCGCACGGACATGCGGGAGCGTGCGTCGATTGAAGAGCTGCTGTCGCAGACGCTGGCGGCGTTCGGCAAGGTCGATATCCTGGTGAACTGCGCGGGCAAGATCAAGCGCACGCCGACGTTGACGATGCCGGAGGACGAATGGCAGGAGATCCTGGATACGAACCTGACGGGCACGCTGCGTGCGTGCCAGGTGTTCGGCAAGGCGATGCTGGAGCGAGGGTACGGGCGCATCATCAACATCGCTTCGCTGAACACGTTTGTGGCGTTGAACGAGGTGGCGGCGTATGCGGCAAGCAAGGCGGCGGTGGCGTCGCTGACGCGCTCGCTGGCGGTGGAGTGGTCAAAGCATGGCGTGCTGGTGAATGCAATTGCGCCGGGGGTATTTCGCACGGCGCTGAATGCAGAGCTGCTGGACAGTACGCCGCGCGGGCAGGAGTTGCTGATGCGCACACCGATGGGGCGGTTTGGACATACCGACGAGTTAGTCGGGGCGGCGGTGTATCTCGCTTCGGAGGCTGCCTCGTTTGTGACCGGGCAGGTGCTGGTGGTCGACGGTGGATTTTTGGCGAGTGGTGTGAACCAGTAGCGCGTCGACGGGAAGCGAAAACACAAAGGCGAGATGCAGGAAGCATCTCGCCTTTGTGCGTGTGGCGTTGAGCAGGTTACGCGGTGGGGTGCATCAGCACGCTGGCGAGCGCGTGGAGGCGCGTTGCGTCGGCAGGGTTGGTGGCTGCAGTTGCGTTCTGCTCGAGCGGTGCCGCCATGGCGCGGAGCTTTGCGAGTTCAGCGGAGCCGAGGTGCGTGCTTTCGGCCTGTGCGATGGCTTTCTCGAGTGCGGAGATGCGGTCCTGCGGGAGCGCTTTCGAGCGGGTGAGTTGATCGAGGTACGCCTTGGCCACGACGAGTTGCGCGGGCCACTCGATCTTCTGCTGATCCTGCACGTTGAGCTCAGACAGGCGCACCGACTTGGCAGCGTCGATCTCGTTCTGCGTGAGGAACTTGGTCGGGGTGAGTTCGAAGACATCCATGCCGCGCGCGATCTCGGAACCATAGATGTTGCCGTTGTACCAGTAGGCCGACCAGTCGCCGCCGAGCACGAGCATTTTGGGATCGATGGGACCGCGATCGAAGTAGGCGATCTCGAACGGATGCGCCGCGTCGGTGAAATCCATGATCGAGATACCGCCCTGGTACCAGGCCTGCACTTCGATGTCGCGGCCGGGCACGGGAATCAGCGAGCCGTTGTGCGCGACGCAGTTTTCGGTGTCACCCTGCGCGGCCGGCAGCTTGTAGTAGCTGGCGAGGCTCAGCTTGTCGTTGGACAGGTGGAAGATCGCGTCGGAGCCCCACTTGTTGGGATCGTTGGGCCGGCAGCGCGCGCCGAGACCGCCGCCCCACTCGTCGGTGAAGACGACCTTGGAGCCGTCGTTGGAGAACGACGCGGAGTGCCAGTAGGCGTAGTTGGGATCATTGACGGCGTCGACACGCCTGGGGTGCGCGGGATCCTTGATGTCGAGCAGGAGTCCATTGCCGGAGCAGGCGCCCGCGGCGAGGCCGATGGCGGAGTAGACGGTAATGTCGTGGCACTGGTTGGTGTCAGCGGCTTTCTCGTGACCCTTGTCGTGGGTGCCGCCGTTGTTGAGGCCGTTGAGCGCGCCGGTGCGCGGGTCCATGAAGACTCGCGGGCTCGAGACGATCTTTGCCTCCTGCGGCGCGGCGACGGGAACCTTGATTACGTCGATGCGGAACAGCGCGGTATTGGGATCCTTGTCGGGCGTTTCGGCGGAGCAGCCGGCGAGTTCTTCCGGCTGGCGCACGAACGACGTGCCGGAGACGTAGATGTAGACGTTGTCCTTGTCGTTGGGGTCAATGACGAGCGTGTGCGTGTGCGAGCCGCGGCAGGTCTGCACGGCGGCTACCTGCTTGGGATTCCTGATGTCAGTGATGTCGAAGATACGCACGCCGCGGAAGCGATCTTTCTGCGCGGGCGGCGGGTTGTGGTCGTGCTCATGGCCGGGCGCGGGCGGCGGCGCGGCAGGGAAGCCCTGCGCGGTGCAGTCGAGACGGCCGTTGGGCATTTCCACCGACATGAAGAGGAGGTTGCCGTACACGGACACGTCGCCCTGGCCGCCGGGGCACACGAGCGAGGTGAGCAGCGTTGTGTTGGACGGATGGGAGATGTCAAAGATATTGACGCCGTAGAAGTTGCCCTGGAAGAGATGGGTGCCCTGGAACGCGAAGTCAGAGTTTGCAAAGGCGAGCTGCGCGATTTCCATCTTCATGGGCGGCGCCATCTTGCCGGGCTCACCGACGCCAAGCTGTGCAAGGGTCCTGGCTACCTTTGGATCGTCAGGCTGGTCGGCGCCGAGCTGGAAGGCGTCGGGCTTTTTCAGCAACTGCAGGTGCCGCAGGCCCATGGCGGCTTCGCCTGCGTCGTAGAGGCCGGGCTTGAGGGTGTAGCGAGGATCGGACGTGTCGGAGCCGGTCATGCCGGGGGGCAGCGGCGGCGCGGACTGCGGTGCGAAGGGGTTCGCGGGCGCGTCCGGGGCCTTGGCGGCAGGCGCGGGCTGTGCGGCGGGGGCGGTCTGTGTGGACTGGGCCTGAGCACCCAACAGGGTGACTCCTCCATATAACACCGCCGCGGTTACAGTTGCGTGGGCCAGCCGTCGTGCTGCGCGCTGCGCTTGCTTCATCGTTTCTCCTCCAAAGCCTTGTTGTCCAACATACCCTGCATGATGCGGATCTCGGCGCGCTGCGTGTTGTCTGCGTCGGTTGCGAAATCGAAGAGGTCGGCGTCCTGCCCGGCACCTGCGCTGGCGAACAGATCCTTAACCATGACCAGAGCGCCATTGTGGTGCTGGATCATACCGGTGAGGAACAGGTGATCGAACTGCGCGCCTTTTGACCGGCTGAGTGCGGCGAGTTGCGCGGGCGTCAGCATGCCGGGCATCGGCTCGATGGGATCGCCGTGCATATCCATATCGGGCATGCCGGGCATGCCCATCGACAGCGGCTGGTTGCGCGCGGCGAGCCAGCGCTGCATGAACCGCATTTCGTCAGACTGCGAGGAGCTGATGCGTGCGCCGAGTGCGCGCACCTCGGGGTTGTGTGTGTGCGAGGGGATCATCGCGGTCATTTCGACGGCCTGCGCATGGTGCATCAGCATGCCCTGCATGAACGCGACGTCGGCCTGGTTGATCGGAGTGCCGATGGCGTGGGTACCGGATGGCAGTTGCCTGCTGGGCGCGCCGGGTGCGCCGGGCTGCACGATCGCGGGCGCCGACTGCTGCGCGTTGGCGCCAAAGGAAAGCATGGCGGCAAGCGCGATGGCAGCAGCAGGCACGTGCGGCGATCGCGTGGGGTGTGAGCCTGGGGAATGGAACAGCGGATCAGGGATTCTGAATCTTGCGAACATCATCGATGCTGACACGCTAACACGAAGTTATGGCGAGACTGCAGAAGCTTGTGCGTTGGGACTGAAGACCGAAAACCCCTGCGGGAGGCGATCACTTCGTGACTTGTCTTTCTTCGAGATCACCCGCCACGAAGTGGCCGCCTCCCGCGCAGGGGGGGTGCCTTTTATTTCTGATCGGCTTTCTGGCGCTGGCGGACTTCTTCCATGCGCTGGGCGAGGAGTTTTTCGCGGCCCTGGTCGGTGGGCTGGTAGTAGCGGCGGCCGCGAAGGTTTTCGGGGAGGCACTCCATGGCGGCAACGCGGCCTTCCTGGTCGTGGGCGTACTTGTAGCCTTTGCCGTAGTCCATCTCGCGCATGAGGCGGGTTGGGGCGTTGCGCAGGTGCAGGGGAACGGGCTGGGCGCGGGTGTTTTCGACGTCGGCCTGTACGGCGTTGAAGGCGGTATAGACGGCGTTGGACTTGGGCGCGAGCGCGAGGTACACGACAGCCTGTGCCAACGCGAGCTCGCCTTCGGGTGCGCCGAGGAAGTCCATAGCATCGCGGGCGGAGAGGCAGAGGTTGAGTGCTTCGGGTGCGGCGAGGCCGATGTCTTCAATGGCCATGCGCACGATGCGCCGCGCGATGTAACCAGCGTCTTCACCCGAGGCGAGCATGCGGCCGAGCCAGTACAGGGCGGCATCGGCGTCGGAGTTGCGCACCGACTTATGCAGCGCGGAGATGAGGTTGTAGTGTTCTTCGCCGCCCTTGTCGTAGAGCAGGGTGCGCTTTTGCAGAGCCTGCGCGACGAGGTCGACGCTGATGCGTTTCGCGGCGGAGACTGCGGCGATCTGCGCGGCGGCCTGCAGCGCGTTGAGCGCGTTGCGGGCGTCCCCGCCGGTGTAGTCGGCGATGCGGAGCAGCGCGTCGCGGTCCGCGTCGACGGCGAGCAGGCCGAGTCCGCGTTCGCGGTCATGGAGCGCGCGTTCGAGCAGGGCGACGATCTCGTCGTCAGAGAGCGCGTGCAGGGTGTAGACGCGGCAGCGCGAGAGCAGCGCGGCGATGATTTCAAAGGAGGGGTTCTCGGTGGTGGCGCCGATGAGGCGGATGGTGCCGCGCTCGACGTAGGGCAGGAAGGCGTCCTGCTGCGCCTTGTTGAAGCGGTGGATCTCGTCGACGAACAGGATGGTGCGCGAGCCGAAGCCGGCGGCTTTTTCGGCGTCGACCATGACGGACTTGATCTCCTTGATGCCGGAGAGCACGGCGGAGAACTCGATGAAGGTGGCGGTGGTGGTTTCGGCGATGATCTTGGCGAGCGTGGTCTTGCCGACGCCGGGCGGTCCCCAGAAGATCATGGAGGCGCTGTCGTCGGCCTCGATCTGCAGGCGCAGGGGCTTGCCCGGGGCGAGCAGATGCTGCTGGCCAACGTACTCGGCGAGTGAGCGCGGGCGCATGCGCTCGGCCAGGGGCGCGGAGCGTGCGGCGGCGTCGGGCGTGGTGCCGAACAGGCTCATGCGGGTTGAGATGCGGCCGTGCTGGCGCGAGGAGCGGCGTGGCGTACGCGTGCCGCCTCGTAGAGCAGGAGGCTGCCGGCGACAGCGGCGTTGAGCGACTCGGTGGGGCCGTGCATGGGGAGCGAGATGCGGGCGTCGCAGGCGGCGAGATCGCGCTCGCTGAGCCCTGCGCCTTCGTTGCCAATCCAGAGGGCCGCGGCATGATGGAGGCCGGCGGTGCCCGGGTAGATGCCGCCTGCAGGCACAGCGGCGAAGGAGCGGATGCCCTGCTGCCGCAGAAGCACAGCGGCTTCGCCACCGTGGCTGATCGCAAGCAGAGGCAGGCGCAGGGAGGAGCCCGCGGCAGCGCGGAGGCTCTTGCTGCTCCACGGGGTGGCGGTGCCTTGAAGCAGCAGCGCGCCGGTAGCACCGAAAGCCTCGGCGGAGCGCAGGAGTGTGCCGACATTGCCGGGGTCCTGCAGTGCGGCGAGCACGAGGAGCAAGGGCGAGGCCGGCCGCTCGCTGGATCCACGCGCAGGCGTTAAACCCGTGAAGAGCTGGGCGGCGGTCCAGCAGGGTGCGGGTACGAGCGCGGCGATGGGCTGGGGCGCGTCGGTCTCGAGCAGGGAGCTGAACAGCGCGGGTGGCAGGGCGAGCAGCTCCGCGGGGTCGGCCGCGATGGAGTGTTCGGTGGGCGCGGGATCCTGTTGTGCCAGCATGCGCTCAAGCGTCTCAAGCGCACCGGCTTCTTCGCCGGACCGGAAGAACAGCGCAGCCGGGGCGAGGCCGCTGCGCATGGCTTCAGCGACCAGGTGAAAGCCTTCCAGGGCAAGCAGTGGCGTCTCGCTGGGCTCGTATGGTTTGCGGGCAAGCACGGGCGGGTGCGTGAGCGCGGCGCGCAATGCTTTGACCCAGCGATTGGCGGGACTCTGTACAATTCGTGTACGTGCTGTAAGCGCAGGGTGCATCGGTGGGATTGTATCGCCCCGCGCCGCCATGCCCGGGTTCTGCGCGGTTCCATAACTTTCCCAGGCTGCGGAGTGAACGTGTCAGCAGAGATTTTGCGCATGCATCCGGATGAACCGGAAGCAGACCGCGTGCGGTATGTGGTGCAGTGCCTCCAGAGTGGCCAGGTCGTGGGTATGCCCACCGATACTTTTTACGGGCTGGCCGTGGATCCCGTGAACCTGCGTGCGGTCGAGAGCATTTACGAGATCAAGTCGCGCATGAAGAACAAGCCGTTGTCGCTGCTGATCGCAAGCGCCGAGCAGGCGTACTCGCTTTCGCGCGACATTGGCAACAACTTCGACAAGCTTGCGGACAAGTTCTGGCCGGGGCCGTTGACGGTGATCGTCAAGGCAAGCTCGCGACTGCCGCTGCGCTCGACGGCGAACACGGGCAATGTGGCGCTGCGTATTCCCGATGCGGCAATTCCACGTGCGATTGTGGAGGCGTTCGGGTTGCCGATTACCGCAACCAGCGCCAACCTGCAGCACGCGCCGGAGTGTACGTACGCGGCCTGTGTACGCGACCAGATCGGTGACCGGATTCCGCTGATTGTGGATGGCGGCCCGACCGGGCGCAGCCTGCCCACGACGATCGTGGACCTGTCGAACGGCGACCACCACTGGCAGATTCTGCGTGAAGGCGCGATCCCCACGTACGACATAGCGTTGTGCCTCGGGCGGTAAGCGCCGGAGCCGTGGCAGGCGTTCGGCCGGTATGCGGGCCGGCAGCGCGGTGCAATGGACGGGCTGTGTGAACTTTGCCTGAAGCCTTTGTGCCTCCGCGGAATCAGTAACCATTACCGACCCTATGCAAGAACCAGCCGTACCCGAGACATCGCGAATACCGCGGACACTACAGGAAGCGACGCAGGCGCCCGTGCTGCGTGCTGCGCCAGAGCGGCCACGGCGGCGCTGGCTCTTGCTAGCGTGCGGTGGATTGTTGTCGCTCGCGGTGTTGTGGGTGGGGTACGTGTCAGCGGGCATCCACTACTATGCGACGCATGACCAGGCGCAGCCGGCGGATGCCATCGCTGTGTTTGGCGCGGCGGAGTATGACGGACGTCCTTCGCCGGTGTTGCGTGCGCGGCTGATGCATGGGCTGCGGCTGTACCAGGAGAAGCTGGCGCCGATGATGATTACGCTGGGCGGCGGCGAAGGCGGCGAGGCGCACTCCGAGGGTGGAGTGGGCGAGGACTTCCTGCTGGCGCGCGGCGTTCCGGAGCAGCACATCATCGCCGAAACGCGTTCGCGCGATACGCGCGAGTCGGCGGCGCGCCTGAGCGACATAGCGCGCGCCAACAACCTGCACCGCATCATCGTGGTGAGCGACGGGACCCACCTGTTCCGCGTGCATGCCTTGTGTGAGCGGGCAGGCCTTGCCGTGTACACCTCGCCGCGGCAGGAGCTGGTGGCACTGCCGTGGCGCAAGCGTGCCACGCGCGTGGCGCACGAGGTGCTGAGTTACACCGCGTGGGTGATGGGCATTCTTCACTAGCGTCGCAGCGGTTGCCGGTCTTAATGGTGCAGGCGCCCGAGCGCGACGGTGAACAGCATGGCGAACAGGGTCGAGATGAAGTTCACGGCGTCATTGCGCAGCCAGCCGCGCCGCTCCAGCAACTGACCGAGCACGGTGTCGGCCAGGAAGCCGAACAGTGCTCCGCCCGCACCCAGGGCGGTAGCCCATACCGGCAGGGCAAAGGCCCAGCACGCGCAGGCGGCCACGGCTGCAGCGCCCGCGAAACCCGCGAGCGTGCCGGGGATGGACACGGCGCCATCGGTACCGGGTGGAACTCTTTGCCCCGTGAGCAGCAGGCGTGGGGGCGCGGCAGCAAGCTGGCCCAGTTCGGAGGCCAGGGTGTCCGCAGCCGCTTCGCCCAGCGCGGCCAGCAATGCGGCGTGCGCCAGCACCATACCCTGGCTGTTGATGAGCGCGCCTGCCAGAGCGCCGGCGCCGATATTGGCGGCGACCTGCGCGGCGGATCGACCATGGTGTAACTCGGCCCGGCCCTGCGCCTCGTACTGCGCGGCCTTGCGCCTGCGCCCGATACGCGAGGCCCCCAGCGTAAGTACCAGCATGGCTGCGAGCGGCCACAGCGGCGAGTGCGGGTACGCCGGGGTGAGCGCGTAGCAGAAGGCGAGCAGAGCGCCCGTGAGTGCGGCGGCCATGCCGGCAGCGCGCACAGCGTACACCAGCGCGGCAAACAGCAGGCTGAGCAGGGCGCTGGCGGCCAGCAGGCGGTTGG
Organism: Acidipila sp. EB88; assembly: GCF_003858395.1. Lineage (GTDB taxonomy): Bacteria > Acidobacteriota > Terriglobia > Terriglobales > Acidobacteriaceae > EB88. Next base: position 3,569,447 of record NZ_QWEV01000005.1, read on the forward strand.
AAGGGACATCCAGCACCTGGATCGCGGCGTACACGGCGGCGGCGGGCACAACCAGCAGCAGCACGGTGCGGGACTGCCAGTCGCTGGCCGCCAGGCGGGTGGTTGCAGGCTGTGGCTCGGAGCCGAATCGCGCGCCGTTGCTCGGGGGTGTCTCGCTCATGGATGTATCTTCGCTCAGCGCTGCCCGGGCAGCGACAGGCGATGCGGCGAAAGTGGGAATGGGGGCGGTCGGCGTGCAGGCGGCCCCGCGGCGCGGTTGCCCGGTAACACACAGCCTGGCGGGGCGGGCCTCGGCGCAGGTGGTTTACAATCAGCCAGCGGCAGGGTCTTGTTCGACGGATCCGCTGTTCGGAGCGAGCGAGTAGCTCGCGCCATCCCGCATTGAGGGTACATAAGAGTGCGAAGTATCGCAGGACCAGCGCGCCCATGGCTTGCTGGCGGGTTTGTGCTGGTAGCGGCAGCAGTCACCATCGGTTGCGGCAACAAGTATCGTCCGGTCGTAAATCCCGTACAGCCTACCGGACCCGCTGGCACCGCAGCCGGCGGATACGCTATGGTGTTGACGCAGCCGGCGCTGCGCACAGCGGCCTCCGCCACCAACCCATGCCCCACCCCCTTGGCCGCGCCAACCGCGGGGAACCCCAGCGCCACGACCCTGTATGCGCAGCCGTCCATCGCGACGGTGATCGATTTCTCGGGCGACAGCATCCTGGCGCAGGCGGCGGCCGGCTACGGACCGTTGACGACGGCAATCTCCCCGGACACGAACGAGGTGTACAGCCTCAACTGTGACGGTACGATCTCAGGCATTCCGCTGACGTCGACGCTGCAGGCCAACAATATTTCGACCACGACGCTGTTTGCGGCGCCGACCACCACCACGGGTGGGGTCACGACGCTGGGCGCGGCTTACGTGGAAAGCAACCTGCTCGTGCAGAATGCTGCGATCTACACGGTGGACAAGGATCGCTCGCCCAACAGTGTCGGGGCGCTCAACGCAGGCTCTCCTCCAGCTCTGTTGCAGGAGATCCCGGTTGCGCCCGCGGTAGTTGCACTGGCGGGCTCGCCCTCATCGCAGAGGGTGTACGCGATCAGCCAGGGCGCGGATGGCAACAACGTGACCTGGGGCCAGTGTGCCGACCCCACCTCGGTGACGACGAATGGCCAGGTGGACGGCATCGACACGGCTACCAACGCGGTCTCGAGCCGGATCCCCGTGGGCACATGCCCGGTGTTCGGCCTGACCTCGCCGGACGGACTGCGGACGTTTATTCTGAATCGCGGTTCGGGTACTGTTTCCGTGATCAATGCGCAGCAGGATACGCTGGACACCTCGTTCACCAGCAACTCGGGCCAGCCTGGCACGATCCAGGTGGGCGCCGGTCCGGTGTACGCGGCGTACTACCCGGCGACTTCGTTGCTGGTAACGGCAAACTATGACTCGGGCACCATTACGTTCATCAGTGTGCCGGTGGACGCGTTTGGCAACGATGCGGCTGGTTTCGGCACGGTGCTCAAGACGGTGAGCGTCGGCAGCTACCCGGCAGCATTGTCGATCCTGGGCGATGGCAGCCGCGTGTACGTAGTGTTGCAGGGTGATCCGACCAATGCCACTGCTTCGGGTGCCATCGCGATTGTGAATGCAACCAGCTTTAACCTGCAGAACACGATTGCCGTACCGGGACACCCGCGCGTGATTGCTTCCACCTACAACAATCCCGAGGGCAAGGTGTACACGGTGGCGCCGGACAGCGAGACGCTGACGATTCTGCGCACTGACACCGACACGATCTCCGCACAGTTGGCACTGCCTGGCTGCGGCGTAGACGTGCACACCAACTACCAGTACGTGGGGCAGAGCACGATTGCGGGCAACGCGGTGACGGCCAACACGATCGTCAACATGAGCAACTCGCCGGGTTCGGGTGCGCCGACGACCCCGTTTGTATGCACCACCACAAGCCAGTAGCCCCGTGAAGACAAGGCTCGACAAACTGCTGGTGGAAAGGGGGCTTGTGCCAACGCGAGAGCGTGCACAGGCCCTTTTACTTGCCGGCCGCGTGCTGGTGGATGAGCAGAAGCAGACGAAGCCCGGCTTGTCCGTCGACCCGGGCGTTGCGTTGCGACTGCTGGGGGACGACCTTCGCTATGTGAGCCGTGGCGGGCTGAAGCTGGAGCGCGCGCTGGAGCACTGGGGCATCGACCTGTGCGGGCGCGACTGCCTGGATGTGGGCGCTTCGACCGGGGGCTTCTCTGACTGCATGCTGCAGCATGGTGCCGCAAGCGTGCTGGCGGTGGATACCGGGTGGGGCCAGATTGCGCAGAAGCTGCGCAGCGATGTGCGGGTGACGTTGATGGAGCGCTGCAACGCGCGCAAGCTGGTGCCGGACGAGCTTGCCAAGGCCGTGTCCGAGCGCACGCTGAGCTTCGTTTCGATGGATGTGTCGTTTATCTCGGCAACACTGGTGTTGCCGCCGGTGTTGCTGGCCGCGCCCACCGTGCGCGAAGCCGTGGTGCTGGTGAAGCCGCAGTTTGAAGCGGGGCGCGAGTGGGTTGGCAAGGGCGGTATCGTGCGCGACCCGGAAGCACATGTGCTGGCTCAGGAGAAGGTGCGCTTGTGCGTGGTGGCAGCCGGGGCGAACTCGGTTGAGCTGATTGAGTCGCCGATTACCGGGACCGAGGGGAACCACGAGTTTCTGCTGCACGCGCTGTGGCGATGAACGCCAGGTAAATCGAGCGCTCGCAGCGTTGCGGGCTTGAGCCGCCACACCGGGCAAGGGTACGCCCGTTTTGAGCGGGCGTCTTTTGCCCGTGCGCCGCCCCTAGCGTGAGACGTTGGCGGGCGCGCGGGGCGCTGAGCGGCCAGCCGGTACACTTGTCGATATGCGTACCATTGCCATCGTCTCCAAGCCGGAAAAGCCTGAGTTGCGCGAGATTCTCGTGGAACTGATTGGCTGGTTGCGCGACCACGACTTTACCCCGGTACTCGATGCGATCAGCGGCTCGTACACCGATGCTGCCCCGGTGGTGGCACGCGAGAGTTTAAGTGAGCACGTGCCGGTGCTGGTGATCGTGCTGGGCGGCGATGGAACACTGCTGGCGGCGTCACGCGTGTTTGCGCACCTGGGCACGCCGATCCTGAGCGTCAACCTGGGCTCGCTCGGCTTTTTGACCGAGGTGCGGCTGAGTGACCTGTACACGACGCTGGAGGCCTGGTGCGTGGATTGCGGCGCGCTGGACGTGCGCACCATGCTGCACACGGAGTTGTGGCGTGGCAACAAGCTGATCTGCGAGAACGAGGCATTGAACGACGCGGTGATCACCAAGGGCACGATTGCGCGCATGGGCTACTTCAGCGTGTCCGTCGATGGGCACCTTGCCGCGGAGTACCGCGCGGACGGCGTGATTGTGGCGACACCGACCGGCTCGACGGCTTACTCACTTTCTGCCAACGGGCCGGTGCTGGATCCGTCGGTGGACGCGCATATCGTGACGCCGGTGTGCCCGCACCTGCTGACGATGCGGCCGCTGGTGGTGCGCGGCGATGCGCGTTTGAAGATTCGCGTGATCTCGGGCGATGACCCAACGTTCTTTACAGTGGACGGGCAGGAGTCGCAGCCGCTTGAAGCCGGCGATGAGCTGCGCTGCTGGCGCTCGGAGCACAAGGTGAAGCTGCTGCGCGTGGGCACGGGCTCCTTTTACGATGTGCTGCGCACCAAGCTGAAGTGGGGCACGCGGTAGGTCGCGTGCCTGCTTGAACCCTTACTCGCCAGTGTTATGGCTTGCGCAGGGCGGCGGTGCGCAGGAAGTCGAAATTGCCGGAAGACCTCAGGGCGAGCGGCGTAAGGCGCGTGTTCTGCACGGCCACCGTATCCATGTAGAAAAGGTTCAGCACCGGCAGGTCATGCGCAAGCAGTGACTGCACTGCCTCGTAATCGTGCACCTGCACGGCGTGATCCGCGTTGGCTGCGCCGTCGGCGATCAGCGCGTCCACCTGCGGATTGGAGTAGAAGCCACGGTTGGCCCCGTGTGGCGGCATGCGCGTGGAGCTGTAGGCGTAGCCGAAGATGTCCGGCGCTTCGTTGGCGCCGATCCAGTTGGAGAGCGCCATGGAGAACGCACCCTTGGTCATGTCGGAGTAGAAGGTTGCGAACTCGTAGGAGCGGATGTCGAGCGCGATGCCGACCGCGGCAAGCTGTGACTGCAGCACCGCGCAGATAAGGCGCCGCTGCTCGTCGGTGGAGCTTTTGAGCACCACGTGGAAGCGCACGCCATCCCTGCCGCGGGGGTAGCCCGCCTGATCGAGCAGTGCGTTGGCTGCTGCCGGGTTGAATGGATGCTGCTCGTCGTCGGCAGTAAAGGCCCAGTGCTCCGGCGGCAGCACGCTGCCGGCCGTGCGGGCGCGTCCATCCATCAGCGTGCGTACGACCAGGCTGCGATCCACGGCAGCGGCAATAGCTTCGCGCACGCGGAGATCGCGCAGGTGCGCATCGCGCAGGTTGAACACGACATAGACCAGAGTGGTGCCGGGTGCGCTTTGCACCGCTAGGTGCGGGTTGCGCGCGAGGGTGGGCAGCAGATCCGTCGGCAGCGCATTGACCTCGATGTCCGCGGAGCCTTTCTGTAACTCGAGCGCGCGGGTGATGGCATCGGGCACCACTGCGAATCGGACGTTCTCGATGGATGGCGCTCCGCCCCAGTACAGGGGATTGCGGCGGACGACGACTTCCTTGTCCTGCTCCTGGCTGACAAAGGTGAAGGGTCCGCTGCCGATGGGATGACGCCACAGATCGGCGCCGCTGCCGTATGGAATCGCCCCGAACGCGGCGTCGCACACATTGAGCAGCAGGCCGGTATCGGGCTGCCTGAGGTGCACCACAACCGTAAGCGGGTCCGGGGTTTCGATCGACTTCCAGCTTCGGTAGGCAGCGGACTTCACGGTCTTGATGGAGCCGTTGAGGATGGTGTCCATCGTCCACTTCACGTCGCGCGCGGTGAGTGGGCGGCCGTCGGCAAAGCGCACGCCGGCGCGCAGGTGAAAGATGTAGGTGAGCGGGTCGGGTGTGTCCCAGCTTGTGGCGAGCTCGGGCGCGATGTTGTAGTTTGCGTCTTTGCGCACCAGTGCGTCGAACAGCAATGCATCGATGCGCTCGGATGCGGCGTCGGTGCCGATGCGTGGATCGAGGTTGGTGGGGCTTGACTCGATCAGCACGGTGACGGTGTTTCTGGATGCGCGGTGCCGGTCACAGCCGGGCACAAGCACGAGCAGCGGCAGCAGGGAAGCGCCCAGGGCGCGTTGCCATGGTCTATGCACAGGTGACCTGGCCCAGGACCACTTGTGTAGCAGCGCCGGTTGCAGATGCGATGTTGCCGGGCAGACCGTGCCAGCTGTTGTAGGCCAGCAGCGCGAAGGCGGCGGCCTCCTTTGCTTCCACCGGCATGGGCGAGGGCAGCGACGGGTCGGAGGTGGCGAGTACGCGGACGGAGCGCGAGGTGAGACGGGTTCGCAGCATGTGCATGAGGGTGCCGTTGCGCGCGCCGCCGCCCGAGACGAGTAGGTCGAGCGGCGTATCTGTATCTGGTGCAGTCGCAAACTGTTGGAGCGCTCGTTCGATGGAATGCACTGTCAGCGCGGTGGCGGTGGCCACTGCGTCGGCAGGCAGGCGGCTGTGCTGGCGGCAGCTGCGCAGGAACTCCTTAGCGAAGCGCTCGCCGAACTGCTCGCGCCCGGCGGAACGTGGCGGCGGCTCGCGGAAGAAGCGGTCGCGCAGCGTCGCTGTGATCACGGGTTCAAGCACGTTGCCACTGGCGGCAATGCGCCCACCGCGATCGAACGCTTTGCTGTACAGCTGCTGCATGAGTGCATCCATGACCATATTGCCGGGACCGGTATCGAATGCGATCACGGGAGCGGTGCTGCTCGCGGGCGGGACCACCGTGAGATTGCCGATGCCGCCAATGTTCTGCAGCACGCGGGTTCGACGTGCGTCGCGGTAGAGTGCCTGGTCGAGCAGGGGCACGAGCGGCGCACCCTGACCCCCGGCGACCATGTCGGCGGGGCGGAAGTTTGAAACCACCGGCACACCCGCGGCCTGGGCCAGCAGGGCCATTTCGCCGATCTGCCAGGTGCATCGGAAGCGTGCGCCTGCGTAGGTTTCGACGGCGCCCTGGTGGTAGATGGTCTGCCCGTGGCAGCCGACCAGGTCAATAGGTGCTGCATATGCGGCTGCTGTTTTCTGGTAGCACTGCGCGTAGGCTACGCCGAGTCGCCAGTTGAGATGCGCCAGCTCTGCGGTGCTGGTGCGCTGCGCGTCCTGCGCGGCCAGCACGGCGGCACGCAAAGCCCCGGGGAACGGGTAGCCGCGATGCGCGAGCAGCTCGATACGGGGTGAGGCAGCGCGTGGGCGGGGCGTGATGCGCACCACGGCGATGTCGATGCCGTCGGCGGAGGTTCCGCTCATGATGCCGGCCACTGTAAGTGGAGTGGGACGGCGGCGTCGCGAAGCAGGAGCAGGCGGCGGAACAATGCTCATGACGCTTCTCCTTCGGGTGCGGCAATGGTGAGGCCAGAGGCTGCGGCCACGGGTGCGTTGGCATCGTGCTGCCTCGCGCGGCTGCGCTCCGAGGCTTCGAGTTCCGCGGTGAAGACAAGAATTTCGGAGCGCATACGCGTGAGCTGTTCCTCGGTGCTGTTGCGCGGGAGCTGCGGGGTGAGCAGCCTGTGCTTGTGTGCGACGACGCGCGCCCATGCGCGGCGGACCATCGCGCGAAACGCGGTGGAGCGTTCTGCTTCGGAGAGAACGGCCTCGTAAGCGCGCAGCACCAGCGCCGGATCGCGGCAGATCTCGAGCAGGTCGGAGCCGGCGAGGATTGCGCGCAGCGCGGCTTCCTCGATGGTCATCTGCGTCAGCAGTCCGCCCATCTCCATGTCGTCTGAGAGGATGAGTCCTTCATAGCCGATGCGACGGCGCAGGGTTTCGGTGATCCAGAAATGCGAGACCGATGCGGGCTCATCGCCTGCCTGCACAATGCGGGGGTAACTGGCGTGGCTCACCATGATGATGGGCAAGAGGCGCAGCAGTTCGCGGTAGGGGAGCATGTCTTCGTCCCATAACTGCTGCCAGGTGCGATGGATGTGCGGCGTGGCGTGGTGCGAGTCAAGCGTGCCGCCGCCGAGCCCGGGGAAATGTTTGCCGCTGGCCAGTACGCGCTCGCCGCGCATGGCCTGCAGGAATGGCTCTGCATAGCGCACCACCTTTTCGGCAGAGGCGCCGTAAACGCGGGTGCGCATTACGGGTGCGGACTCCGGCAGTGCGAGATCGAGCACCGGGGCGAAGCAGGTGTTGAAGCCAAGCAGGCGCACGGCGCGGCCGATCAGCTCGCCGTGCCGGCGCGCATCGTGCAGGCTGCCGCTAGCCGCAACGAGCGCAGCCGAGGGCATGGGCGCAAGCGCATCCCGCAGACGGTCGACCAGGCCGCCCTCGAGGTCGACCGCGCGGATCGAAGGGATGTGTTCGCCCGCGCTGGCGGCAGCTTCGGTTGCCTCGCGCAGCAGCGCTGTGGTTTGCGCGGGGTTCTCGATGTTTCGCCGGAACAGGATCACCCCTCCCGGCTGCAGGAGGCGCAGCCACGCGCGCTCGGTGGCATCGAGCGTGGTGCCGCCAAGGCCTACCAGGAAGAGCTGGGCGACCTGGTGACGCAGGCGGTTGCGGGCAGGCATGCGTGTGCGCGGCTGGGCGGGCGTGCTCATGCGGAGGCCTTGCTGATGCGGAGTTCTTCCTGCAGCTCCTGCAGGAGGTTGAGCGCCTGCAGGGGGGTGAGGCTGTCGATCTCGGTGGACTCGATGCGATCGACGATGCGCTGCGAGAGTGGTGTGAACATGGTGAGCTGCAGCGGCTCGGTGGCAGGCGCAAGCTCGGCGGCGAGCTCGTGCCGCTCGGCGCGCTCGTGCGCACGCAGCACCTGCCGGGCGCGCGCGAGTACGCGCTGCGGCACGCCGGCGAGCCGTGCGACGTCGATGCCGTAGCTCTTGTTGGCGGCGCCGGGCTCGATGGCATGCAGGAACACGATGCCGTCAGGCGTCTCCTTGACCGACACGCGCACGTTGCGCAGGTGCGGGAGCTGCGTGGCGAGGTTGGTGAGCTCGTGATAGTGCGTGGCGAAGAGCGTGCGTGCGTGGATGGTGTTGTGGATGTGCTCGAGCACGGACCAGGCGAGCGCCAATCCATCAAAGGTCGCGGTGCCCCGGCCCATCTCATCGAGCAGGACGAGGGAGCGCGCGGTCGCCGTGTTCAGGATGGTCGCGGTCTCGGTCATTTCGACCATGAAGGTCGAGCGGCCCTGGGCGACATTGTCGCTGGCGCCGATGCGGGTGTACACCCGATCCACCAGCGAGTAGCGAAAGCTGGTTGCGGGCACAAAGCAGCCCATCTGCGCGAGGATGACGAGCAGCGCGGCCTGGCGGAGGTAGGTGCTCTTGCCGCCCATATTGGGGCCGGTGATCAGCAGAATGCTGCTTGATTCGCTGTCGAGGTACACGTCGTTGGGGGTAAAGCGCCCGAGCCCGTTGCGCTGCATGATGCTTTCGATCACGGGATGGCGCGCGGCGGCGGCTTCGAGCAGAGAGGCTTCGCCTTCAACCAGCACGGGCTGGCAGTAGTCGCGCTCGGCGGCCAGGTGCGCGAAGTTCGCGAGCAGATCAATCTCGGCGAGCAGCGTGCTGGTGGAGCGGATTGCGGCGGCGCTGGTGAGCACGGAGGCGCGCAGGTCGGCGAAGAGCTGCTTCTCGATCGCAACAGAGCGATCGTGCGCGGACAGGATGCGGTGCTCGAGCTCCTTGAGTTCGGGCGTGGTGAAGCGCTCCGCGTTGACAAGAGTCTGCTTGCGTTCGTAGTCCGCAGGCACGTGGCGCAGGTTGGCACGCGTGAGCTCAAGGTAGTAACCGAACACCGAGGTGTAGCGCACCTTGAGCGAGGCGACGCCGGTGCGGGCTCGTTCACGCTCCTCAATCGCAACGATGGCGGAGCGGCCGTCGCCGGAGCTCGTGCGGAGTGTGTCGAGCTCCGCGTGGACGCCGGGCGCGATGACGCCACCCTCGGCGATTGTCACGGGGGGCTCTGCCACCAGGGTGGTGCTGATGGCCTGCTCAAGCGCGGCAAGCTCGTTGGTGAGCGAGTGCATACGGCCGCACACCTGCGACCAGGGTGCCTGCTGAAGCTGCTGCAGCGTGGCACAGAGCGACGGCAGCGCGCGCAGGGAGCTCCCGAGGGAAAGCAGGTCGCGCGGGCCTGCGTTCTCAAGCGCGACACGTGCGAGCAGCCGTTCCAGGTCGAGCACATTGCCGAGGGCGCGTCGCAGCTCTTCGCGCAGGATCAGGTGGGCGCGCAGCTCGGCGACCGCAGCGTACCGGGCGCGAATGGCTGCCGGATCGGCAAGTGGCCGCAGGATCGTGGCGCGTAGCAGGCGCTTGCCCATGGGAGTCTGGCAGCAGTCGAGCGTGTGCGCCAGCGTGGCGATGTGGGCGCTCTCGTTTGCGCCGCGGAATAGTGGCTCCAGCAGTTCAAGATTGCGCACCGACACGGCGTCGAGCTGCAGGTGCTGGCTGCGCTCTTCAAAGCGCAGGGTGTCGATGTGCTGGAGCGCGGAGCGTTGCGTGGACTGCGCGTAGTGCAGCACGGCCCCGGCTGCGATGGCCGCGGCGGTGTGCCCAGCCAGGCCGAAGCCCTCGAGCGAGCGAGCGCTGAGCTGTTTTTCAAGCAAGGGTAGAGCGTAGTCCGCGGTGAACACCCACGCGTCGAGTGTGGTCTTGGTGCGAATGCGCTCGAGTGCGCGCATGGTCGATTCCTCGCCGAGCAGCAAGGGATTGTGCGCGGCGAGCAGCACCTCGGTTGCGCCGGCGTTGGCGAGTGCGTCGGCGCACTGCGCGATGGCGGCGGGGCCGGACCACTCGCTGGTGCGGAACTCGCCGGTGGAAAGATCGAGCAGCGCGAGCGCGGCTACCGTAGCTGTTGCGCGGGCAGCTTTTTCCAGGACCTTGTCGGGGCTGCGCTCGGCATCGGCAGTGCGGGCGTGCTCGGCGCCGCGCTGCCATACATGGATGGCAGCAAGGAAGTTGTTTTCTCCGGCGTCGAGGGTGTGGTCGAGCACGGTGCCCGGGCTCAGGACGCGGGTGACCTCGCGGGGCACGATGCCCTTGGTCTGCTTGGGGTCGGCCATCTGTTCGCAGACGGCGATGCGGAACCCGCGGCGCAGCAGGCGCGCGATGTGCGCGTCCGCCGCGTGAAATGGAACCCCGCACATGGGCACGCCGCGCTCGCGATCACGCGAGGTGAGAGTAATGCCGAGCTCGCGCGCGGCAACCCGTGCGTCCTCGTAGAAGAGTTCGTAGAAGTCGCCGAGGCGGAAGAAAAGCAGGGCGTCGGGGTTTTGCTGCTTGGCCGCGGCATACTGGCGCATCAGGGGCGTCTGGGGTGCATCCCAGGAGGGCGCAGCGGCGGGGACGAGCGGGAGAGCCTCAGCGGGCACACGCGGTGCCGCGTCCTTGCCGGCAGCTTCGAGCATGCCGTGATCCGCTTCAGGGCTCTGGGTGGTTGCGTCGCTCACAGGCTTGCCCAGAATAAATCACGCGTCCGGGAGCCGGCGGGAGAGGGTTGGGGAAATCAGGGAACGGATTGCTGGTGCCGGGAGCTGGCACAAAAAAAGAGGCCGCGTGGGCGGCCTCTTTTTTTCACTGCGAAAGCACTAGTCGCGGGTTTCGGCGTCCGAACCGTGCTGCTTCACCATCTTGTTGTAGATGCCCAGCAGCAGGAACGGCGCAGCCCACTGACCGACAAACAATGCATTCTCATCCTTGCCCTGGGTCTTGAGGATGAGGGAACCGATGATGGAGGCAAAGGAAGCGCCGAGGAAAAATGAGCTTGGCAGCTTCGCGCTGTAGCTCTCCATCAACGAGGTGACTTGGTCTTCATGGATGTCTCCAGCTTGCACGCGATAGTCGGACATATGTTTCAGCCTCCATGGCTTGTGTTGGTTGGTGATGTACGTTGTGGGGTGTGCCGCTTGCCCGGAACCCTGCATCTGCTGACAACAGGAGAGATGAAGGGCTGGTGGGTTCTGTTGCCGCGCTCTCGATAATTTGTTTGTTTCCTGCTTTGGTGCCGTGAGCTCGGCGCGACACCCGAAGGGCTGAGAAGCTGGGCCGGCTCGTTCCACGGGCGTGGCAGGAGGCAGGGCACAGCGCCGTATACTGGGAACTCGCCCCGAGGGCCCGAGCTCGAACTATGGAACTGTTCTGGATACGCGTGGCCACAGCCATGTACGGGGTAGCCAGCCTGTGCGCCCTGCCGGCTGTGCTTTGGAACCGGGCGCGCTTTCGCACGGCAGCGCTGGCGCTGGCATGCTCGGCGGCCGTGCTGCAGTGCGTGGTGTTTGCGGGAATGGCCGCGGCGCATCACCGCTTCATCCCGACCGGCACGCACGAGGTGCAGGCAGCCTTGGGCCTGCTGATCGCCGCGGCGTTTCTGCTGATCGCAGCGCGCTACCGCACCATCTCCTTCGGATTGTTCGCGCTGCCCATGGCATTTCTGCTGGCGCTGCCTTCCGCGCTGGGGCCTGACCATTACACGTTCTCGTCGCCGCTGGCGCGTGGCGGCTGGATCGCGATCCACGTGGCCTCGCTGCTGGCCGCGGATACGGCGCTGGTGTTTTCGCTGCTGGCCTCGTTCCTGTACCTGCTGCAGGAGCGCCGCCTCAAGGACAAGCATGCGCCGGGCTTTTTCGCGTGGCTGCCGCCGCTGGATACGATGGACCGTATAGCGCAGTCAACGCTGGTCCTCGGCTTTCTGTGCATGACGCTGGGCCTGTTTGCGGGCTCGCTGATTGCGCAGGAGCGGGTGGGCGCAACATACTTCCAAGATCCCAAGGTCGTGCTCTCCTTCGCGATGTGGCTGATCTATGTTTCGATCCTGCTGGTGCGGCAGTCCAAGGGCCTGCGCGGGCGGCAGGCGATGTACGTCTCGACGATTGCGTTTCTGGTGGTGTTGAGCGTGTGGGCGGCAAACCTGTTCTCGTCGGTGCACAGGTTCGCCGCCCCATGAACTTCCTGGTCACAGGTCTGAATCATCGCAATGCGCCGGTGGAGTTGCGGGAGCAGGTCGCGATTACCGCGGAGGATCTGCCGGACGCGCTGGCTGCCCTGCGGCAGTGGCCCGGCGTGCGCGAGTGCATGATCCTGTCGACGTGCAACAGGGTGGAGCTGTTTACCGCGTGCGGCGAGCAGCCTCCGGACCTTCACGGGTTCCTGGCGCAGCGGTTCCCGGTCAACGCGCAGGACCTGCGGGCGCATCTTTACCAGTTCCGCGATGCTGAGGCGGTGCGGCACCTGTTCCGTGTGGGCGCGAGCCTGGACTCGATGGTGGTGGGTGAGCCGCAGATCCTGGGGCAGGTCAAGGAAGCGTATGCGGCGGCACGCAGCGCCGGCGTGGTGGGCAGCGAACTGGAGCGGCTGCTGCAAAGCACGTTTTCCGTGGCGAAGCGCGTGCGCACCGACACGGCGATCGGCTCGACCTCGGTGTCGATTGCGAGCATCGCGGTGGACCTTGCGCTGAAGATCTTCGGCTCGCTTGCGGGCAAGAAGGTGTTGCTGGTGGGCGCGGGCAAGATGGGCGAGCTGGCGGCGCGGCACCTGCTGGCGCAGGGCGCGGGCTCGATCATGGTAAGCAACCGGACACTGGCGCGGGCCGAGCGGCTGGCGCAGATGTTTGGCGGCCAGGTGATGCCGTTTGAGCAACTGCTCGAGCGCGCCGACCAGGCCGACATCCTGATTACCTCGACCGGCTCGCACGAGTTTGTGTTTCGCCGGGAAGATGGCGTGCGCATGCTGCGACGGCGGCGCGGACGCCCCATGTGCTTTATCGATATCGCCGTGCCCCGTGATGTGGACCCCGCGATGAACCGGGTGGATGGCGTGTTTTTGTACGACATCGATGACCTGCAGAATGTGGCCGCAGCGAACCTGGCCGACCGCTCGCGTGAGGCCGCCAGCGCCGAGCGCATGGTGCAGAACGAGGTGGAGCAGTTTGCGCGTCGCGCGCACGTAGTGGATGCGGTGCCGACGCTGCGCGCCCTGCGCGGCCATGCCGAGGCTCTGCGGCAGGCGGAGCTGCGGCGCGCGGGTCGCCTGGAAAGCTTTACCGCGGAGCAGCGCGAAACGGTGGAAGCATTGACCCGCGGGCTGATGAACAAGTTTCTGCATGCGCCGACGCAGGCGCTGCGCGCCGCGGCACAGGACGGCGACGATGAGCGTTTGCTGTTGCTCAGGCAGGTGTTTCAACTGGCGGAGAGTGGCGAAGCTGTGGACGGGGTACCTGCGCCGGGAGCGAGTGGCGGACTGCATGGCGCGCAAGCGCTGGACACGGCAGCCGCGCGGGAGACGGTTAGGGAAGACAGCGACTCAGAGGGTAAACCAGGGCAGCCTGTTTACGCAGCAAAGCACACTGCAGGCGAGAGCGTTTTGAAGCTGCAGCCGGGAGAGCATCAGGCTGGAGCAGCGCCAGACAAGTTGCTCGAGGCGGCAGAGTTGGAGTTGCCGGGGATCAGGGGAGAAGGTCGTTCATGAGCAGCGGAAGCAGGATCAGGATCGGATCGCGCGGGTCAGAGCTGGCAATGTGGCAGGCACACCATGTCGCGGCGGCGCTGCGCGGTGCGGGCCACACGGTCGAGATCGAGGTGATTCGCACCACGGGCGACCGCCTGCAGGGCGTGGCGTTCAACAAGGTCGGCACCAAGGGCATGTTTACCAAGGAGATCGAAGAGGCGCTCGCGGATGGACGCGTCGACCTTGCCGTGCACAGCCTCAAGGATCTGCCGACCGAGCTGCACCCGGCCTTTGCGCTGGCCGCGCTGCCACGCCGCGCGGACCCGCGCGATGCTTTTGTGTCGAAGGAGTTTGCAACCTTTGCCTCGTTGCCGCCGGGCGCGCGCGTGGGCACCAGCAGCCTGCGGCGGCAGTCGCAGCTGCGGGCGCACCGGCATGACCTCCAGTATGTCGAGTTCCGCGGCAATGTGGACACGCGCCTGCGCAAGCTCGAGAGTGGCGAGGCGGAGGCGTGCATCTTGGCGTGCGCCGGGCTTGATCGCCTGGAGCGCACGGGGCTGCTGCGCGAGCGACTGTCCACGGAGATCGTTTGTCCTGCGGCGGGGCAGGGCGCGCTGGCCATCGAGGTGCGAGGGGGCGATCTCGCGATTGCGGAGGCGCTGCACTTTCTGGATGACGCAGAGACGCGCTTTGCCGTTACCGCGGAGCGTGCGGCGCTGCATGCGCTGGGCGGCGGCTGCCAGGTGCCGATCGGCATTTACTGCGAGCAGCACCAGCAGCAGGGCCAGACCCACTGGCAGATACGCGGCTCCGTGCTGCTCCCGGAGGGCCGCGCCGCAGTGCGCGTTGCGCTCGAGCATCGTACGGAAGAAGATCCGCGCGCGCTGGGCGAGCGGCTGGCGGAAGAGCTGCTCCGGCAGGGTGCGGGTGCGCTGCTCGCGGCCGAGTAGACGGTTGGAGGCTGGCAATGGCGCCTGGGGAACTTATGGACGCTGCTGACTCGGAGGATGCGGGCCTGCCGCCAGCGACACTGCGGGGCAGGCGCATCCTGGTGACGCGAACCCGCGCGCAAAGCAGCACGCTTGCCGAGGCCCTGCGTGTGCGCGGCGCCGAGGTGATCGAGATCCCCACGATCCGCATTGAACCGCCGCAGAGCTTTGCGGCGCTGGATGCTGCGCTTGCGCGGCTGCGGGAGTACGACACCCTGCTTGTGACCAGTGCGAACACCGCCCAAGCGCTCGCGTCGAGGCTCGCGACCCCGTGGGCACACCAGCCATTCACAGTTGCGATTGGCCCTGCGACGCGCGATGCACTGCTCGGGTATGGCCTGCGCGTGGACCTGGAGCCGAGGCCGTCGGTGGCGGAGTCGGTGATTGCTGCGCTTGCACCGACGGCCGCCGGGAAGCGGATGCTGCTGGTTCGCGCAGCGGTCGCACGCGAGCTCCTGCCGGAAGCGCTGCGTGCAGCGGGCGCGCGGGTGGATGTGGTCGAGGCTTACCGGACAGTGCTTGCCGGGGAGTCTGCTGCGAAGCTTGCGGAGCTGTTTGCTGGTGATGAGCATTCTGGTGATCAGCATCCTGGCGCGGCGGAGATCGACGCCGTGACGTTCACCAGCTCTTCAACGGTGGAGAACTTTGTCGCGCTGCTTGGAGAGGGTGCGGCGCACCGGGCGCTCGCGCGGAGCCGGGCTTGTTCGATCGGACCGATAACGAGTGACACGCTTCGTCGCCACGGCTTCGAGCCTGCGATCGAGGCAGAAAGCCATGATGTGGCTGGCTTGGTGCGGGCGATCGAAGCGTTGTTCCATACCTAGCGGCGCTGGATCTTAGAAGCTTCAATAAGGCCGCGCATTCGCAACACTGTGTGGCTGCTTTCTCAAGGGATCGAAGTTGAACGGTGTGCTCCAGCAGGCAAAAAGAGCAGCCACATTGCCGTGGCTGCTCTCTGCAAAAACGTGTGTGGCTGCGGCTATGCGATCGTCAGCACAACCTTGCCGCCGGCCTTGCCGCTTTCGGCGAGTTCCGTCGCCTGGTGTACCTCGCAGAGCGGAAAGCTCTTCGCGATGGGAATGACCAGGCCGCCGCGTGCTACTTCGTCGGCCAGTTCGTACAGGCGCGAAGCATCGGGCGCTGCCATCATGGCTTCCACGCGGATGCCGCGCGCGGGTGGATGCTTTGGCGGCTCCACCACGGTTGCGTAGACACCGTTATCCCGCAGTGTTTTCAGGCTGTGCTCCCCGACCAGTCCACCGATCGTGTCGGCTACAGCATCGAGATCGTGCAGGTGCGCCAGCTCCTTTGCATCGTCCAGCGCTACCACCTGGTGCGCGCCGAGCGTTGCTGCGGCTTCGAGCTGGGCCGAGCGTACGCCGGCAATGACCCTGGCGCCACGTTGCTTTGCGACATGCACGGCCGTGCGGCCGACGCTGCCCAGCGCCCCCGTGATCAGGATGGTCTGGCCTGCTTCAACTTTGGCTGCGCGTTCGATCAGCTGGGTGCCGGTCAGCAGCACCAGTGGCAGCGCGGCCGCCTGCTCGTAGGTCAGAGCGTCGGGAATGGGCGCCAGCACATCCGCCTTGCACACGGTGTACTCGGCGTAGGTGCCGTTGGCCTTGGCCATGACGCGCATGCCCACGGGAAAGCCGGTGACGCCGTCGCCTGCCTTGTCCACTTCGCCCGAGACATCCACCCCCAGGATCTCCGGCAGATCCAGCGGGAAGCGTTCTTTTTCCGCACCCGTGCGCAGCTTCCAGTCGACCGGGTTGATGCTGGTGGCGTGAAGCTTTACACGCACTTCGCCGGTGCCGGGCTCGGGCAGGTCTTCGTCCTCGTACACGAGCTTGCTGATGTCGCCGTATTCGTACAGCAGTACTGCCTTCATAGGGTTCCGCTCCTGAAAAGATGGGTATTGGGTGAGATGCAGACGGTCCCGCGGCTGCCTCTTCCGGCGCGGCAACGATGCGCTGCGGCCCTACTCCTGCTACCATCGATTGAATCTACGTGTTGGAGCTGCGATGCAGGCGATACTTGCGCTCGAAGACGGGCGCATCTTCCGCGGGGACGGTTACGGAGCCAAGGGCGAATGCTCCGGAGAGGTTGTTTTTAACACCTCCTTGACCGGCTACCAGGAAATCTTTACCGATCCTTCCTATGCAGGACAGATTGTTGTTCTGACCAATCCTCAGATAGGCAACTACGGCACCAACCAGGCCGATGCAGAGGCTTCCCGGCCTTACATCGAAGGGCTGATTGTGCGCGAGTTTTCGGTTGTCAGTTCCAACTGGCGGTCAGAGCAGGTTGCCGATGAGTACCTGGAACGCTATGGCGTGCCGGTGCTCTCTGAGATCGACACGCGCGCCCTGGTACGGCACCTGCGCAACAACGGCGTGATGCGTGGCGTGATCTCAACCATCGAGACTGACACCGATGTGCTGGTGGCCAAGGCCCGTGCGCTGCGCAAGATGGACGGCACGGATCTTGCGAGCGTGGTGAGCACCAAGCACCCTTACGAGTGGAAGCAGCGCGAAAACCCGCTTCAGCACGGCATCGCGCCGGCGCAGCCAGAGTGCGACCTGCACGTGGTGGCCTATGACTACGGCATCAAGCAGAACATTCTGCAGATGCTGGGTCAGCAGGGTTGCCGTGTCACGGTAGTGCCGGCGCGCACCACGGCTGAAGATGTGCTGGCACTCAAGCCTGACGGTGTGTTTCTGTCGAACGGTCCGGGCGACCCGGAACCACTGACATATGCCACGCATGCGATTCGTTCACTGGCAGGCAAGACGCCGATTTTCGGCATCTGCCTGGGCCACCAGCTGGTAGGTGCGGCACTGGGCGGCAAGACGTTCAAGTTGAAGTTTGGCCACCACGGCGGCAATCACCCGGTGAAGCAGCTTTCCACCGGACGCGTGGAGATCACGAGCCAGAACCACAACTACGCGGTGGATCCGGACTCGATCAATGCTAACGAGGTGGACCTGACACACATCAACCTCAACGATCAGACGCTGGAAGGGCTGCGCCACCGCACCATGCCGTTGCTGAGTGTGCAGTACCATCCCGAAGCAAGCCCCGGGCCGCATGACTCGCATTACCTGTTCAATGATTTCCGCAAGATGATGGATGAGTGGAAGGGCAAGTGAGCCCGGCTCGATCCATGTTGTGGAAGGCTGCCGGCCCTGTGCCGGCAGTTCTGCGAAGGGCGCACGCGCAACCCTCCCGGCCGGGAGCAGCGCCGCCCCGGCAAGCGGCCGAACCAAGAGGATGAAGGAACAAGATGCCACGTAGGAACGACATCGCCAAGATACTTGTGATCGGCTCCGGGCCGATCGTCATTGGGCAGTCCGCGGAGTTTGATTACTCCGGCACCCAGGCCTGCAAGGCGCTGCGCGCCGAGGGCTACGAGGTGGTGTTGGTGAACTCCAACCCGGCCACCATCATGACGGATCCGGAGCTGGCGGATCGTACCTACATCGAGCCGCTCACCATTCCATACGTGGAAGAAATTCTGCGTATCGAAACCGAGATGCTGGTCAAGGAAGGACGCACCGGCAAGTTCGCCATCCTGCCGACGGTTGGCGGGCAGACCGCGCTGAACCTCGCGGTGGATCTCGCGGATGGCGGCATTCTCGACAAGTACGGCATCGAGTTGATTGGTGCCAAGCTCGAGGCGATCAAGAAGGCGGAAGACCGCCTACTGTTCAAGGACGCGATGGCGCGCATCGGCCTCGACGTCCCGAAGTCGGCACTGGTGGACAACCTGCGCGACGGGCTCGAATTTGCGACCAAGCTTGGCTTCCCGGTAATAATCCGGCCTTCGTTTACGCTGGGCGGCTCGGGTGGCGGCATCGCGTACAACCGCGAAGAGCTGATGGAAATCCTCGCGCGTGGGCTCGATCTCTCGCCGGTGCACGAGTGCCTGCTGGAAGAGTCGGTGCTGGGTTGGAAAGAGTACGAGCTGGAGGTGGTGCGCGACCTCGCCGACAACGTCATCATCATCTGCTCCATTGAAAACATGGACCCGATGGGCGTGCACACGGGTGACTCGATCACCGTGGCGCCTGCGCAGACCCTGACCGATCGCGAGTACCAGGCGATGCGTTCCGCTGCGATCGCGGTGATTCGCGAGATCGGCGTGGAGACGGGCGGATCCAACGTGCAGTTCGCGGTGAACCCTGCGAACGGCCGCATGACGGTGATCGAGATGAACCCGCGCGTGTCGCGGTCGTCCGCGCTGGCGTCGAAGGCAACAGGTTTTCCGATTGCAAAGATCGCGGCGAAGCTTGCGGTTGGTTACACGCTGGACGAGATCCCGAACGACATCACGCGCATGACGCCGGCGTGTTTCGAGCCGTCGATCGATTACGTCGTGGTGAAGATTCCAAAATGGCAGTTCGAGAAGTTTCCGGAAGCCGACCAGACGCTGAGCCCGCAGATGAAGTCAGTGGGCGAGGTAATGGCGATGGGCCGCACCTTCAAGGAAGCGCTGATGAAGGCCGTGCGCGCGCTTGAAACCGGCAAGCGCGTGGGCGCCGAAACGCTTGACCCGAAGCAGTTGACGTATCGCCTGGTGACTCCGCAGCCCGAGCGTTTGAACTATATCCGCTTTGCGTTCCAGCGCGGCATGAGCGTGCGCGAGGTGCAGCGGCTTACGCAGATGGACCCCTGGTTCCTGCACCAGATCAAGGAAATCACGGACACTCTTGGTGCACTGACAGTCTCGACCGCGGACAATCTGCAACCGCAGCAGTTGCGGAAAGCGAAGCGGATGGGTATCTCGGACGAGCGGCTTGCGGATGCGTGGGGATTGCCCGGGGCCGCCGGCGTCGAGCAGGTGCGCATGCAGCGGCAGGCCGCGGGCATCCGGCCGATCTTCAAGCTGGTGGACACCTGCGCCGCGGAGTTCGAGTCGAGCACGCCATACCTGTACTCGTCGTATGACGAGGAGGACGAAGCGCCGGCAACCGCCAAGCGCAAGGTCATCATTCTTGGTTCTGGTCCAAATCGCATCGGGCAGGGCATTGAGTTCGATTACTGCTGCTGCCATGCGGCCTTCGCGCTGCGCGAAGACGACTACGAGACCGTGATGGTGAACTGCAACCCGGAGACTGTCTCGACCGATTACGACACCAGCGATCGTTTGTACTTCGAGCCGCTGACGCTGGAGGACGTGCTGGCTGTGTATGAGCACGAAGCCTCGGCCGGCGCCGAGATCGGCATGATTGTGCAGTTCGGCGGCCAGACACCGCTCAACCTTGCGCTGCGTCTCAAGGCAGCGGGCGTGCCGATCATCGGTACCTCGCCCGAGTCGATTGATCTTGCGGAAGACCGCAAACGCTTCGGCAAGCTGCTGGTGGAGCTTGCGATTCCGCAGCCAGATGCGGCGACCGCAACCAGCGTGGAGGAAGCACTTGCCGGCGCCGACTCGATTGGGTACCCCGTGCTAGTGCGGCCTTCGTACGTGCTCGGTGGCCGCGCGATGGTGATTGCGTATGACCGCGCCGCCGTGGCGCGCTACATGGCCGAAGCAGTGGAGTACTCGCAGGAGCGCCCAATCCTGATCGATCGGTTCCTGGAGGACGCGGTCGAGGTGGACGTGGATGCGCTGTGCGACGGCAAGGACGTGGTCATCGCCGGCATTATGCAACACATTGAAGAGGCGGGCGTGCACTCGGGCGACTCGTCGTGCGTGCTGCCGCCGGTGGATCTCGCTGCACCCGTGCTGGCGACCATTCGCGAGTACACCCGCAAGCTGGCGCTCGCGCTCAACGTGATCGGCCTGTGCAACCTGCAGTTCGCCATTCAGCGCGACAAGGTGTTCGTGATCGAGGTGAACCCGCGCGCATCGCGCACGGTTCCTTATGTTTCGAAAGCTACCGGCGTGCCGCTGGCCAAGATCGCTTCGCGTCTGATGACAGGCCGCACCCTGCGCGAGCTTCTGCCGGCGGCGGTAGCGAGCGGCGAAGATCTCAGCACGGGCCGGCACTTCTTCGTGAAGTCGCCCGTATTCCCCTGGAGCAAGTTCCAGGGCGTGGACGCGGTGCTCGGCCCGGAAATGCGCTCGACCGGCGAAGTGATGGGCGTTGCCGATAACTTTGGCGAGGCCTTCGCGAAGGCGCAGCTTGCAGCGGGACTGAAGCTGCCGATGCGCGGCACCGTGTTCTTCAGCGTCAACGACCGGGACAAGACGCAACTGCTTACGCTGGCGCAGCAGTACGTGGCGCTCGGCTTCGCGATCGTGGCCACGGAAGGAACGGCCGATGTGCTCGAGACCGCCGGTCTCACGGTGGAGCGGGTCTTTAAGGTCAAGGAAGGCCGGCCCAACGTGGTGGACTTCATCAAGGGCGAGCGCATCCAGTTGATCGTGAACACGCCCCGCGGCGCCGATACCTTCTTTGACGAGAAGGCGATCCGCCGCTCGGCCGTGCAGCAGCGTATCCCGATGATTACGACCATGGCGGCTGCACGCGCGGCCGCGGAAGGTATCGCCGCGATGCAGCAGCAGACCATCCACGTGTATGCCATGCAGCACCTGCACCAGGAGCTGGCCGACGCGGCGCGTCCGGCGGAAGCTGCAAGCCATGCGTAGGCATGCGGGCGGTGGCCGCAGCGTACGCGGACGAGGGATCGTCCTCGTGGGGCTGTGTGCCGCGGCAATGATCGCGACAGGCACTGCGGGCGCACAGAGCCAGACCGCGTCGCCCGCTGCCGTGCAGCTGTTGACGCAGCCCACGGGAGCGCCGCAGCTGCAGGAAGGGCTTGCGGCGTTGCGCGCTGGCGAGCCGGAAAAAGCGCTTGCGATCTTTACGCAACGCATTGCGGCGGACCCGAGCGATGCCGCGGCTAACCTGCTTGCGGCCACGGCAGCGATCGCGTTGTATCAGCCTGCCGATGCTGTGCGTTATGCCGAACGCGCCCACGCGCTCGAGCCTGCGAACTGGAAGGTGCACACCACGCTGGTGACCGCGTACAGCATGGCCGGCGACGCGCAGCATCGCGATGCGGAGCGCGCTATCCTTGAGGCCGCGCATAATAACCCCGCGCTGCCCGATGCGCGCGGCACCAACGGCTATCTGCTGGACCTGTTCCGCGAAGGCCGCTACAGCGTCGAAGCGATTGACTACTTCAAGCCATTCGGACGCTACAACACGTATTTCCGCTTTATCGTGCGCAATGCGGCGGGCGCGCATGTGTGGACGATCGAGGCCAACAGCGATTCGCTCAACCAGTCGTCGTGGGCGATGGCGTATCCGAAGCAGGCCAAGGAAGGCCAGCGCCAGTTCCAGCTGGAAAGCGGCGACAGCTACCCGCATGTGGATTACCGGAGCTTCTCGGGCGCGCCTGGCTATGACTACATCAAGTCGCAGGTGGTCAAGGTCCTGGCCGCGCAAAAGGATCCGTTCCCCGGTGAGCCGGCGCCCGCCGCAACTGCTCCCGTCGCCCCGCGGTAACGCTGCTGCCTAGACGTGGAATGCTCCGCGCGGAACCACGCGGCTTACAATAGGAGGATGCTCCTAGAAGGCATTTTCGCCGCTGCTACCACGCCGTTTTACCCGGACGGCAGCCTGTATTTACGCAAGCTCGAGCACAACATGGAACGCTACTCGCGCACCCCGGTTGCGGGCATTGCGGTGCTCGGTTCCACGGGCGAGTCCGTGCTGCTCGACGATGCGGAGGCACGCGAAGCCCTGCGGACGGCAGCGCTTGCGGCCGCGCCTGAGAAGGTCCTGCTGGCGGGTGTGGCGCATGGTTCGGCGATCGGCACGATCCGCATGGCAGAGTTCGCCGCGAGCGTGGGCTACGACATAGCACTGGTGAAGACGCCGAACTACTATGCGCCCCAGATGACGCCGCTGGCCATGCTCACGTATTACCGCACGGTGGCGGACCACTCGCCGATCCCGGTGATGCTGTACAGCATTCCCAAGTTCACGCACTACGACCTGCCGGTTGCACTGATTGCCGAGCTTGCGCACCATCCCAACATTGTCGGACTCAAGGACTCGAGCGGAAGCATCGAGCGCATAGCCGCGATTGCGGCTGCCACGGCAGACGCCCCGAAGCGGTTGGCGACGGTGACGCCAGTGTTTGCGCCGGTGACCGGCCGCATGCTCGCGGCCGCGATGCCACCCGCGGAAGCTGCCCCGGCGCTGGTGACGATCGGTGGCGCGCAGGCAAGCGCCGCCGCTGCCGTTGGACAGACCGGCGCGGCGGTGCTCACGCCCGCTGTCCCTCCCGCGAGCACACTGCGCACGCGCAATCGCGAAGTCGGTTTCCAGATCCTGTGCGGCGTTGCCGACAAGTTGTTGGGCTCGCTGGTGGCAGGGGCGAGCGGCGCGGTGCTGGGGCTAGCAGCGTGTGCGCCCCAGGCGTGTCACGAAGCCTACATTGCCTGGAAGGAAGGCGACCTGCCACTTGCGGAAGAAAAGCAGGAGCGGATCGTGGAAGCGTCCAAAGTCGTGGCTGGCCGGCTTGGTATTTCGGCGATCAAGTACGCCTGCGATCTGAACGGCTACTACGGTGGACGGGCACGGCTGCCGCTGCTGCCACTTACCGGCGAGGAGCAGGCCGAGGTGGCGCGCGTGATGCAGGATCTGCGTAACTAGAGGGCTCCGGACCGCTGCGCTCAGGGCAGCAGGGGCGACTGCTTGCGGCGTATGCATTGTGCGGCCATGCGGGCTGGATCGTGGTGCGTGAGCATCGGCACAGCGACTCAACAGGGTAAAGCCCGTCTCTTGTTTCGTTGGCAACTTCCCGGGGTGCAGGGCTGTCTGACTTAACAGTCACTTATCCTGCGCCGCTGTTGCGCTGTTCTGGAGTTTCCCCCATGCGTCGCCTGTTTTTGCTGCTTGCCCTGTGTGTTCCGCTGCCCGCCCTTGCGCAGATCGGACTGTACGGCACGTTCTCCGCTTCCAATTTCCGGGTGGCAAACACCGGCTGGAACTACGGCTCGACCTTCGGGATCTACGACAACCACTGGACGGTTCCGTTCTTTGCGCTCGGCATCGACGGGCGCGGGGCCGTGGTCGGCTCCGGGTCGACCAAGTTCGACAGTGGCCTGGTGGGCCCGCGCCTGGTGTTCAAGCCGCATGTTCTGCCCATCATGCCGTATGTGGAGGCGCTGGGTGGCGTGGGGCATGCGGAGTTTGGCGAGGGTGCGGCGCAGACCAGCACGACCAAGTTCGCCTACAACTTCGTCGGCGGCATTGATTACACCTTTTTTCCGCGGCTGGACTGGCGGGTCGTGGACTTCTCCTACGGCGGATTGTCCGCGTTTGATGGCAGCTTCAATCCGCGCACGCTCAGCACCGGCATCGTGTTCCGGCTGCCCTAGTCGGCACAGGTGATCAAGCCGATCGGGCTTGCTACATTAATGCATGCCCGATCGTTCTGCTTCTTCCGCTCTCGCGTTGCGCCACGGCTATCTCGCGAAGGCGCCACTTCTGGCGGCTGCCTTGCTGATGGCTGCTGCGCCGGTGTGGCCGCAACAACCTGCTCCCGCAACAACGGGCTCCGCAGGCCGCGCGCAGCGCATGGAGCGGCTTGCGCAGACACCTTCCGGAGCCTGGACGGAGTCGCAGCTTGCCACCATGGCAAAGGTGCGCGATGCCGCGATGAAGGACCCCTACGCCTATGACGAGCTGGCACACCTGTGCAACAACATTGGCCCGCGCCTGAGTGGATCGCCGCAGGCGCAGGCCGCGGTGGAATGGGTTGCCGCCGAGATGCGCAAGCAGGGCGCGACCGTGAGTCTCGAGAAGACCATGGTGCCCCACTGGGTACGCGGTGAGGAGACCGCTTCGCTGACCAGCTGGCCCGGCGCCACGCCCGGCACCACGCAGAAGATTGTGGTGACAGCGCTGGGCGGGAGTGCCGCCACGCCCCCGGAGGGAATCACCGCGCCTGTGGTGCTGGTGCACGACCTGGCCGAGCTGAAGCGGCTGCCGCCCGCTGCCACCCATGGCAGGATCCTGGTATTTGACCACCCGTTCGATAAGGAAATGGCGGCCAATGGGCAGGGCACAGCTGCCTATGGACAATCGGTGCTGTACCGCGCGCTGGCGCCCTCCGCAGGGGCGGCCGCCGGAGCGGTGGCGGTGCTGGTGCGCTCGGTCGGTGGGGCCGAGTACCGCCTGCCGCATACCGGGGCGACCTCGTACGAGGGCGCGGCGGGGCACATCCCGGCGGGTGCGGTAACGGCGGAAGATGCCGACCTGCTCGATGCGTTGGTGAAGCAGGGGCCGGTCACCATGCACCTCGTGCTCACCCCGCAAACGCTGCCGCTCACGCCGTCGTACAACGTCATTGCAGACTGGAAGGGAAAAGAGCATCCGGAGCAGGTGGTGCTGGTTTCGGGCCACCTGGACTCATGGGACCTCGGTACCGGCGCGATCGACGACGGCGCGGGCATTGCCGTCTCCATGCAGACGATCCACCTGCTGCATGCGATGGGACTGCATGCGCGCCGCACCATTCGGTTTGTGGCGTGGATGGACGAGGAGTCGGGCTCGGAGGGCGCGGCGACTTATGCCACGGACCACGCCGATGCGCTGCCCGACCATGTGGCCGCGCTCGAGAGCGACCTGGGAGCGGATCACCCGATCGGGATCACGTTTGCCGGCTCGCCGCTGCTGGCGGAGTATCTGAAACCGGTCGCCGACGCGCTCGCGCCAATCGGTGCGACGCTCGTGACGCGTGGTGAAGATGCGGGTGAGGACATAGCTGCCATCGTCACCAGGGGGGTGCCGGGTTTTACGCCCACGCAGGACTCGCGATTCTACTTTAACTATCACCACACGGCGGCTGACACCCTGGACAAGGTGGATCCGCATCATCTTGCCGAGAATGCGGCGGTGATGGCGGTGACGGCCTACGCGCTGGCCGAGGCCGTGGAGCCGGCACCGCGACTCGCGCCTGAGAAGTAGCGAGGGGCAGTTGCGGTAGCGCGTGTAGCGAGGTCTGCAGGTTGCCATAATTTGCAACTAGTGCCTAGGTGCGAGGCTTGGTATACCTCCTTGCATGCATCGTTCTCGCTTGCTCTGCGCGCTCGCTTCCTGCCTCGTCAGTTTTGTCGCACCCGTCGCTGCCTCTGCCCAGCAGCGGCTGGATGCCACGCCCACCACGGTCGCCTGGGGCTACTACTCGGCGCATGCGAAGCCGGTGCTCACGGTCAAGAGCGGCGACACCGTGGTGGTGCATACGCTCTCAACCTGCGGCGATCCCGACCGCTTGAAAGGCATGGGCATCGCCGCTGCAGACATCCCGGCCTCGGTGACCGCGCTGTATGACGCCAAGGGGATCGACAAGGGCCCGGGCGGCCATATCCTGACGGGGCCGATTGCCATCGAGAGTGCCGAGCCCGGCGATGTCCTCGAGGTGCAGATCCAGAAGATCGACATCGATGTGCCGTGGGCCTGCAATGGCTTCGGCGCGGGGCGCGGCTTTTTGCCGGATGACTACCCGTACGGCATCATGAAGCGCATCCCGCTCGATCGACAGCGCATGGTGGCAGAGTTTGCGCCGGGCATCGAGATCCCGCTGCACCCGTTCTTTGGATCGATGGGCGATGCGCCGCCCGAGTCTGCAGGGCGCTACAACAGTGCGCCACCGTGGATGCATGGCGGCAACATGGATAACAAGGAGCTGGTTGCCGGTACCACGCTGTATCTGCCGGTGCATGCCAAGGGCGCCTTGTTTGAAGTAGGGGATGGGCATGCCGGGCAGGGCAATGGCGAGGTCGATATCACGGCGCTCGAGACCATGCTAACGGGGACCTTCCGGTTCGTGGTGCACAAGGGTGGTCCACAGCTGCTGTGGCCCTACGCGGAGACGCCTACCGCGTACATCACCATGGGTTTCAGCCCGGACCTGGAGAAGGCCACGCAGATTGCGCTGCACAACATGCTGGCGTTCCTGGAAACGGAAAAGCACCTGACGCGCGACCAGGCTTACCAGTTGTCGAGCGTGGCGGTGGACCTTGTTATCACGCAACTGGTGGACACCAACGTCGGCGTGCACGCGATCCTGCCCAAGGCCTTGTTCACGCAGCGCGCCAGGCCTGGCAGCGGAGGCGCCCAGTAAGGCTGGCGCTGTCGGGCACGGGCGGCTTACCGCGAGTGAGGCTTACTGCCGGGAGGGGCTGGGCTTGGCGGCCGTGCTGATGCGCACGCCCATGCCGTTCAACAGGCTGCGGGCCTGTGCGCCTTCAGGGGAGGTGGGGTAGCGCTGGACCAGCGCCCGGAGGTCGGCCACGCCGGCATCGCGTTGCGAACTGGCGATTTCGGCTTCGCCCTTGCGCAGCTGCGCGGCGGCGGCCTTGGGGCTGCCGGCGAAGTGTTCCAGCACGATGTCGTAGTTGCGGATCGCTGCCGGGTAGAGGCCTTGCCGGTAGGCCATTTCGCCAAGGTAGTACGAGGCGTTGCCGGCCATGGGGCTGTCCGGGTAGAACTTCACCACGTCGGCGAACTCGCTGGTGGAAAGGTCGTACTTGGCCCCGTTGTAGTCACGCACTGCACTCTGGTAGAGCTGCTCCACCGGCGGCGCCTGCGCCCCGCCGCCGCGTACCGGACCCATGGCAGGCGCCGAGGCCAAGCCGCCGGGACCGTTGCCGCCATTCGTCTGCGGTGCGCTCAGGGGCACGCTGGTGCCGCCCGCGGGTGCTCCCTGGGGAGCTGCGTCCTGCGGTGCAGTGGAGCCGCCTGCCGGGGCTGCGTTCACGTTCTGCATCTGGCTCTGGATGTTGCCCAGGGTCGCGTCGATCTTGCCGAGGCGGTTCTTGAGTTCGTCCACCGAGTCATTGAGGCTCTGGATCTGCCCGGAGAGCTGCGTGTTCTGACCCTCGGCCTCGACCTTGGCCTGCAGCGAGGTCATCTGCTGGGCCATCCGGTTCAGGTTGTCGTTGGACTGCTCGACGAGGTGCTGCAGCACGCCCATCTGCTCGGAGTTGGAACGCTGCAACTGCCCAAGCATGTCCTGCAGCGCCTGGACCTGCGTCTGGAGCTGGATCATCTCCTTGGACACGGCATGCGCCGGGAACGCCGGCAGGAACAGGGCAAGGCTGAGCAGGGCAGGAGCGAGGATCGAACTCTTCCGCATGGGCAATCTCCTTAAAAGCCTGAAACGATGAAGCCGGTGGGCGCAGCCCCGAAGCTCGGGAGCCGCGCCTGCTGAAGTACCGTAGCGACAGCCGCAGAGCAGGCTTGCCAACAAAGGCCCGGCTGCGGGGATATCCCAGCATCCGGGCCTTTGCTTACACGTGCAACCAGTGCCACAGCCGGGCGTTAGCGATCAACAGTGAACTGTGCGCGACGGTTCTGCTGGTAGCAGCTTTCGTCATGCTCGGAGCAGAACTGCTTTTCCTTGCCGTAGCTGACCGTGCGGATACGCTCCGCCGGGACCCCCGCGGCAACCAGCGCCTGCTTGGCGGCATTGGCGCGATTTTCGCCCAGTGCCAGGTTGTACTCGGTGGAACCGCGATCATCGCAGTAGCCGCCCAGAACAATCTTTACGCCCGCATGCTGGTTGAGATAAGCGGCGTCCTGTGACACCACAGAGGCGGACGGGGCATTCACTTCATAGGAGTCATAGTCGAAGAAGATGTCCTTGACGTTCTGGTGGAACGTCGCATCGTCGATGTCGCCTTCGTTCATGCGGCCCGAGTTCGCATTGTTGTTGTTGCCGGTGCCGATGGTGACGCGCGCCGTGGCATCCGCCGTGCCGCCGTCGCCGCGTGCGACCAGGTGGTAGTTGGTGGAGTCGGTCGGACGCACGGTCTGCGTGCCCGAGGTCGCGACGGCGCCCATACCCTCGATGGACACGTCGGTCGCGCCGGTGGTGTGCCAGGTCAGGATCGTGCTGTCACCCGCGTTGATGGCCGCAGGGGTCGCGGTGATATCAGCCGTGGGTGCGGGGGCCGACATAACCGGGGGCGGCGGCGGCGGCGGAGAAGCCTTTTTGTGGCAGCCGGCAACAGCAAGCAGAGCGGCCAGGCCGATCAGCGACAGTTTGCGCCCTTGCCATGAGGCAGTACGTACAGGTTGGGTCACAGAGTTCTCCTTGAAATAATTCCGCTCTTCGAGTTTGGTGCCGAGTGTGGTTCCAGGACGCAAGGCGCTTCGCATCTACTTCAGGCTCCAGTTTGGCTGCGAGAAGCTGCCTCCGTGGGTCAATGGCTGCTGTTCGCTGCCGTCGGCCAGCATCGTCCAGATCTGCAGGCCTCCTTCGCCCTCACGCTGGAAAGCGATATGACGGCCATCGGGGGACCAGGTGGGGAAGTCGTTGCGACCGGCATCATGCGTCAGCTGGATCCAGCGGCGGCTGGCCACATCCATGATGTAGATATCCTGGCCGCCGGGCGCGCCGGGACCATACTTGCGGTTCCAGGCGTAGGCCAGGAACTGGCCATTCGGCGACCACGATGGCGAGGTGGCATACCCGCCGTCGGTCATGCGCATCACGTTGGCGCCGTCCGAATCCATGGTGTAGATCTGCGGCAGCCCGGTGCGACCGCTCACCCAGGCAATCTGGGCGTTGGTCTTGGGGTTCCAGCAAGGGGAGACGTCGGGCCCGTGGAAGCTGGTGAGCCGCCGCACACCATTGCCGGCCGCGTCGCTCACGTAGATTTCGGAGTCACCGGCCGGGCGGTCTGACGAGAACGCAACCTGCGCCCCGTTGCTCGACCATGCGGGCGACAGGGTGGTGCCGGCGGGCGAGTTGAAGTTCACCGGCCGGTTCAGCTCCAGCGAGTACATCCGGATCGACCAGCCTTGCTTGCCCAGCGAGGAAAACGCCACGCGTGCGTTGTCCGGCGAGATGTGCGGCGAGAGCGAGATGGTGCCGAGGTGCGTTACCGCACGGGGGCTCTGGCCGTCGTAGTCCATCGCCATGATCTCCTTGGTGCCGCTGTGCGCGGACACGTAGTAGATCGTGGTTTCGGCGATCCCGGGGAGTCCGCCCAGCCGCTCGATGATCTCGTCAGCGAACCGGTGCGCGATATGGCGCGCGCTCTGGGTGGAAGCGGCTTCGGAGTACTGCTTGCCCAACACCTGGGGGCTTTGCGTGTTCTTGGTATCGTCCAGAAAGCCGGTGACGGCGAGCTGGCCACCATTAACCGTGAGAGTGCCGAAGGCGAGCATCTCCGCATTGGCTGGCGCTGCGGCCCAGGTGGCAAGCTGTGCTTCGCCCTGCGAACCCGGCGTCAGCGGGGGCGCCATGCTCTTCGAAACCATGTCGAAAATGCCGGCGTTCTGCAGATCCGTGAAGAGTGTCTGGTCGAATACCTGCTTCAACGATCCGGTCTCGGAGTCGGCGGAGCCCGGCTTGAAGTTCGCCGCGGCGATGCGGATCCGCTGCGCTCCGAGGTTGGTGCCGGTGCGTACCCAGTCCTGCGCATGCGCGGAGGGCGCGGTTACCAAGGACAACAGCAGGGCACTCGAACCACCCCACGAAAACAAGCGCATCTTCTTCATTCTTTTAGCCTGCGTCCGCTCGCAACCGCTAGCGCGACTGCTCACAATAGTACTGCACCAGAAGAGTGGAACCGGTGTACCCGCCGGGCAGCGGACCGTAACTATCGGTACGTTGCACCGCGCGCACACACGAGCTGTCCAGGGTTGAGGAACCGCTTGATTGCTGCACGTGCACATCGGTCGGCGAGCCGTCACGATGCACGGTGAAGGTGACGAAGACGCGCGCGCCCTGCTGGGTGCCCGGGTCTACCTCCTGCTTGTACCAGTTCTGGGCAGTCATGCGCTTGATCTTGTCCACGTACCAGGGGAACATCGCGCCGAAGTTGCCGCCCTGCACGTTTACCTGGGCCGCGGGGGTGGCCTGCGTCATCGAGCGCGGCACAGCCGCGGGTGTGGCCTCGCCGTACTCGGCGCGGTTGACCGGGCGTACAGGCTCGGGGTGCGGCGCGGCCTTGGTAATTGGCACATGCTGTACCGGCACCTTGAGTGGCTTTTCCTGCTCCACCTGCTTCTTGGGCTCGAGCTTTGGCTTCACCGGCTGCTTCACGGCAATCGGGATGGAGTCCTGCGCCTCGGCTGCTCTGGCTTTGGGTGCGGGGGGCGCGGGCGCGGGACTCGGTGTCTGCGTGGCCAGCACCTGGTCGGTCGGCTTTTCTTCGCGCGGCAGCGGGATGGCGGGAGCGGAGCTCACCATAGTCGCCTGGATGGCGCCCTGCGTGTCGCTGTGGTTGCCCCAGGCGTTGCCGTGAATATGCGCGATCACGAGCGCCGAGATGGTCAGCGCTGCGAATACGCCGGCATGCAGCGCGAGTGAACCCAGCGCTGACTTGCGGAATGGATCCTGGTCGGGATTGCGCGGGTAGAAGTCTGCCCCTGCGGTGCGTGCGGCCATTTATTTCTGCTCGATCGGCTGGGTCACGATGCTGATGTTCGTGATGCCAGCCTGTTTCACCGCGTCCATCACGGAGGCGAACGCGCCGAAGGGTACCTTTTCATCAGCACGCAGGTAGATCACCTGCCGCGCCACGTCGGTATCGGGCTTGCGGAGCTTGGCAGGCAGCTCGGCCAGGTTAACGGGCGCATCGCCCAAGAATACGCGCTGCTGCCGGTCGATCGTCACCACGGCGCGCTGTTCCGTAACTTCCTTGACGGTGTGCGTCTTGGGCACCGCGACCTCGATGCCCGACTGCAGCACGGGGGCCGTGAGCATGAAGATCACGAGCAGCACCAGCACCACGTCGACCAGTGGGACGATGTTGATCTCGGCGAGCGAGGTGCGGGTGTGGCCTTCTCTAGTTGTGAATGCCACGCGTGGACTCCCGTTCCATCTGCAGCTCGCCGGTCGCCTGCCGCGGATCCTGACCGGGGCGAAGCTGCACCTCTTCAAGCGAGTTGAGCAGCTCGCGCGCGAAGTCGTCGTTGCGTGCGCCAAACTCCCGCAGCCGCGCGGTGAACTGGTTGTAGGCGATAACCGCAGGGATCGCGACCAGCAGGCCGGCAGCGGTGGTAATCAACGCTTCCGACACTCCGGGCGCAACAGCGCGCAGCGTGGCCGAACCCTGCGTGCCCAACCCGTGGAACGCGTCCACGATGCCCATCACTGTGCCGAACAGGCCGACATAGGTGGAGATGGAGCCAATGGTGGCGAGCCAGGTCAGGCGTGTTTCCAGAACGGTGAGCGACTCGCTCGATGCAGTCTGCGCCGAGCGCTCGAGCGCCGTGATGTTGCGCGGCGGGCCGCCACCGCCGGTCTGCCGGCGATATGTCTCGTACACCTCGTCAAACACGGAGACCAGGGGCGAAGGCTTGAACTGTTCACTGACGGTGGCGATTTCCTGCAGGCGCTGCGCTTTGCGGAAAGCCCGGAGAAAGCGCAGGCTCTGCGCGCGCGCCTTGCGGAACGTGCCCAGCTTGCCTAGGATGATGGCCCAGGAGTACAGGGAGAGCAGCAGCAACGCGAGCAGCACTGCCAGGGCAACGGGCCCGGAGTTGCGCAGCATCTCCAGCAATGCGGAACCATGCTCGGCGACAGGTGGGGGCGCGCCGGTGTCGGTGTCGGCCTGAAATAGAAGTACGGCTAGGGTCAAGGAATATGTCATTCGTAGGAAAGGAAGCCCGCGTTCACGTTAGCAGACGCCGGATACGGCTTCCAAGTTGCCACTGCACCTGAAGCCTGCGTTACCACTGCTTCAAGCAGATTCCCCTGCGTGGGAGGCGGGCACTTCGTGACCGGTCTTTTCGCTGGTTGCTCGTCCCGTCGACCAAAGTAGGCTGCTTGATTGCCGGGAAGAGCAGTGCGCGAGGGGCTTTGTTCGTAACCTGTTCCCTGAGTGATCCCGACCAGCCTGCAGGCCCTGGGCTGCTATGCTCCCGAATAGGACCCCATGCTGCTCGAACTGCGCGCTGAAAACTACGCCGTCATCGATCACGCGATCGCTACCTTTGGCCCCGGGCTCAACCTGCTGACGGGCGAAACCGGCGCCGGCAAGTCCATCCTGGTCGACGCGCTGGCGCTGTTGCTTGGCGAAAAGGCGTCGAGCGACATCGTGCGTCACGGCGCCGAGCGTGCCGTGGTTGCCTGCGTGTTCGAGTCGACCACGGGGGCCGAGGGCATCCTTGAGGAAAACGGCATCGATCCGCAGGGCAGCGAGATCATCCTGCGCCGAGAGGTGCTGGCGACCGGCAAGGGCCGCGTCTTCATCAACAACCAGCCAGCAACGGTGAGCGTGTTGCGCCAGCTCGCGCCGGAGCTTGCCCTGGTGCACGCGCAGACAGAAACCGGCGCAGACTTTGACGAGGCGCAGCAGCGTGGCCTGCTGGATCGCTTCGCCAGCCTCTCCTGCGAAGCGGTGGCCCAGGCGCACCGGAACTGGCGCACCATTCAGCAGCGGCTTCGGTCGCTCGAGCAGGAAGAGCAGGACCGCCTGCGTGCGCTGGACCTTTGGAGCTTTCAGCACAAGGAGATCTCCTCGGTCGCACCCCAGGACCAGGAGGATGCGAGCCTCGAAGCCGAGCGCCGCGTGCTGGCCAACTCTGAGAAATTGCTGGCCGCCTCGCTGAGCGCGCACGACCTGCTCTACGAGGGCTCTGCTTCCGCCGAAACGACGCTGGCTGCCGCGTTGCGCCAGGTGGAGGAGCTGGCCCGCTACGATACGCGTTTTGCCGAGCAGGTTTCGCAGCTGGTGGAGGCCCGCGCCATGATCGGGGACGTCTCCGCAACGGTGCGCGATTACGCCGAGACGGTGCAAAGCTCGCCCGACCGGCTGGAAGAGATTGAAGATCGTCTTGCCGCGCTCGACCGGCTCAAGCGCAAGTATGGCGCGACGCTTGCCGAGGTGATCCGCTACGGCGAAGAGGTCGCGGGCAAGATCGCCGAGATCGAGAACCGGGACGAGCTCGTGAAGCTGCTGCGCGTGGAACTCGCAGCAGCCGAGAGCGCGTACGGGGCCGCGGCAGAAGCATTGTCGGCCGAGCGCAAGGCAGCCGCCGCGCGCCTGGGCAAGTCAGCGGCGCAGCAGATCAACGACTTGGCCATGAAGGTCCGCTTCGAGGTGCTGGTGACCGCGCGCCACGAACAAGCCGGCTGGCAGAGCCACGGCTGGGATCTGGTGACCTGCCGGATTGCGACCAACGCGGGCGAGCCGCTCAAGCCTTTGAACGAGGTCGCGTCGGGCGGGGAGATGTCGCGGGTGCTGCTGGCGCTCAAGGTCAGCGTGGAAGAGGGCGCGAACGCGCGAAACCGCCGCAAGGCGCCGACGCCGCGCACGCTGGTCTTTGACGAGATCGACATCGGTATCGGCGGCCGCGCGGCTGAGGCGGTGGGGCAGAAGCTCAAGGCGCTTTCCCGTTCGCAGCAGGTGCTGTGCGTCACGCACCTGCCGCAGATCGCCGCCTTTGCCGACCAGCACTTCCTGATCGAGAAGCGCGAGAAGCAGGCCCGTACGGCCACTAGCGTGCGCCTGCTGACCTCGAGCGAACGCACCGAGGAGCTGGCCCGCATGATCTCGGGCGCGACCGTGACCGAAACCAGCCGCAAGCACGCCGAGCAGATGCTGGCCTCCAGCCGCTAGCGGCGGCTGCTGGTGCGGGCTTCACTGCCATAGCCCTCGGCATCGCCGCATTGCCGCCGCGCAAGGCCAGAGGCGCCGAACAAGAGACATGGACGTAAGTGCGCGCCGGTGCAATGGCCGGCGGCTCGTGCCTAGTGTACGGATCCAAGCGCGACTGCGATGACGATCAAAACGCACAGCACGTAGGTGATCAGTTGCTGGGGTGCGAGGCCGAGCGGTGCCGGCGTGATCGCGGCAAACTCGGGATCGGTCCAGGCGGTGCCGGGAAAGAGCGGCGCGAAGACCATTGCGAAGAAGTAGCTGCCCGCGGCCGCGCAGGCGAGGAACAAGTGCAAGCGGGTAAGCGGCCCGCAACCGAACAGCAGGATCAGGGACAGCGTTCCTCCGAAAAGCCCCATGACCATGGTCTGGCCATTATGGAACTTGGCATGGGGCGGCCACGCGGGGTTCCACAGGTGCTGCCTGGCCGTGCCGGGCACGATGGCGTCGGCCACCACGCCACCGTAGTTGGCTAAGGCTACGATCACGACGAGCCACCTCGCTTTATCCATGCGACACCCCTTCTCTGCTGCCGGGGAAGATGACGCGATTGGTCCCAGCCAGCCCGACTATCTGCCCAGCGTGACGTGACGATGCGCTTGTTCCCGGACGGATCGAGGCTCCAGGGCGTGCGCGCGTCTCGCGGCAAACTAGAGCGATGGCATGATCCTGGTCAACACGTGGCCCGGGCAGCCTGGAAGCCTGGACGGTCTTGCATCCCGGGGTGGGCTGCGGAGCGCGTGTGCCGCGCGCAAAAGGGAGATGCGCGTAAAGTTTTGAACAAACTCTGAAAGCGTAGGGGCGTCGGCTTTGCTGAAGCTTTGCACCGACTGCAGTGCAAACTGCTTACCCTGTGGCGCCGCGCACGATATACTGACCGACGTGACCTCCACCGTTCAAATCACCCTCAAGACGCCGCGTACCCCTGGATCGAAGCGCATCCTTCTGCTCAAGCCGCGCGGGTTCTGCGCCGGCGTAGTGCGCGCTATCGACATCGTGAACATCGCGATCGAAACCTTTGGCGCCCCAATCTATGTGCGCAAGGAGATCGTGCATAACAGCTTTGTTGTGAACGAGCTGGCCGCGAAAGGTGCAATCTTCGTTGAAGATATCTCCGAGGTGCCGGAAGGCGCGCGTGTGATCTATTCGGCGCACGGTGTCTCGCCGGCCGTGCGTGAGAACTCCAAGCGGCGCGGACTCAAGGTGATTGACGCGACCTGCCCGCTGGTCACCAAGGTGCACGTGGAAGCGATCAAATTCGCCAAGCAGGGATACTCGCTGGTGTTGATCGGCCATCGTGACCACGACGAAATCGAAGGCACGCTCGGGGAAGCCCCGGACGTAACGCAGGTGGTGTCCACCGTGGAGGAGGTGCAGGCGCTCGAGGTGCCGAACCCGAACCGCGTGGCGTACCTGACCCAAACCACGCTGTCGCTGGACGAAGCCCGCGACATCATCCAGGCGCTCAAGGAAAAGTTTCCCGCGATCGCCGGTCCGCACTCGCAGGACATCTGCTACGCGACCGAGAACCGCCAGGTCGCCGTCAAGAACGTCGCGCACCAGGCGGACCTCGTGCTCGTGGTCGGCTCCACCAACTCCTCCAATTCCAACCGTCTGGTCGAGGTATCGCAGAACCTCAGCACCAGTTCGTACCTGATCGACAAGGCAGAAGACATTCGCGCGGAGTGGCTGGAGGGCGTGACATCGGTCGCCGTGACCGCGGGTGCGTCCGCGCCCGAGGTGCTGGTGCAGGGCGTGGTCGAGTTCCTTTCGTCGCGTGGCTTTGGCGATGCCGAGGAGGTCGAGGTCATGCCGGAGAATGTCCGGTTTGGCCTGCCGCCCGAGATTGCCCAGGCTGCAGCGGCACAATCCCTCGCCGGAGCTGCCACGGGGGCGACCTCGGAACCGGTCTAGCCCGGTTCGCGTACCTCCACATATACCTTCGCAGCGCCCGAACCTGTGGAATCTCCAGTCACCTTGTTGTAATCAGATAAGAGCGCATGAGCACAGCACCCCAGCAGGAACAACTCGGCAACCAGGGCTCACGCTTGCGGTTCGGCCGCCTCGACGTGGCACTCGACTCAGTGGAGTCGGCGATCGGCCGCGTGCGGGACTGGCTCTTCTCGCAGCAGCACCCGGATGGCTACTGGTGCGGTGAGCTCGAAGCGGACTCGCTGCTCGAGGCCGACTACATCTTTGGCCACATGCTGCTGGGCACGGGAGACCCTGCCCGGCTCGAGCGCGCGCTTGCCGAGATGATGCGCACACAGGGAGAGGATGGCAGCTGGGCGAACTACCCCGGAGGGCCCGGCAATATCTCGGTCTCGGTCAAGTGCTACTTTGCCTGCAAGCTGATGGGCTGGTCGCAGGACGAGC
This sequence comes from Acidipila sp. EB88, assembly GCF_003858395.1. Taxonomy (GTDB): domain Bacteria; phylum Acidobacteriota; class Terriglobia; order Terriglobales; family Acidobacteriaceae; genus EB88. Next base: position 3,605,991 of record NZ_QWEV01000005.1, read on the forward strand.
CTCGCCTGGTCAGAGCGCGCGAGTGGATCCTGGCGAATGGCGGCGTGGTGGAGTGCAACACCTTCACCAAGATCTACCTTTGCTTCATGGGGCAGTACGAGTACGACGCGGTACCGGCTGTGCCGCCCGAGATCGTTCTGTTCCCGAACTGGTTCTACTTCAACATTTACGAGATCAGCTCGTGGTCGCGGGCGATCCTGGTGCCGTTGTCGATCGCCTACGCCAAGAAGCCGTTCAAAAAGATTGCTCCGGAGCAGGGCATCGATGAGCTGTTCGTGGGTGGCCGCGAGAACGCCAACCTGCACTTGCGCTGGGACCGTGAGAAGCCGGTCTCGTGGCGAAACTTCTTCCTGTTGACGGATCGTTTGACGCACTGGGCCGAGCGGGTGCATATCCGTCCGCTGCGGCGCATGGCGCTGAAGCGCGCGGAAAAGTGGATGCTGGCCCGGCTCGAACTATCGGACGGCCTGGGCGCCATCTATCCGGCCATCCTGAACAGCATGATCGCGCTGCGCTGGCTGGGGTACTCAATTGACGACCCGCAGATGATCCGCGCGAGTGACGAGTTCGAGAAGCTCGGTATCGACGCGCCCGAGGGCACCGCCGACTACGCCGAGCCGACCTTTCGCATGCAGCCGTGCGTATCGCCGGTGTGGGATACGGCCCAGGCCGTGTTCGCGCTGGGGGAAGCAGGGGTTGAGCGTACCGACCCGCGCATGCTCAAGGCCGTGGACTGGATGCTGTCCAAGGAAGTCCGGCACAAGGGCGACTGGGCCGAGAAGGTGCGCAACACCGAGCCGGGCGGCTGGTATTTCGAGTTTGCCAACGAGTGGTACCCGGACGTGGATGACACCGCGCAGGTACTGCTGGCACTGAACAAGGTCGACAACCCGCGCGAGCGCTACCAGTACGACGTGTCCAAGCGTGCGCTCGACTGGATCTTCGCGATGCAGTGCCGCAATGGCGGCTGGGCATCGTTCGACAAAGACAACACCAAGATGATCTTCCAGTACATCCCGTTTGCCGATCACAACGCGATGCTGGACCCGCCGACGGTGGACATCACGGGCCGCGTGCTCGAGACGCTGTCGACCTATGGCTACACCCGCTCGGACAAGCGCATCGAGCGGGCGATCAAGTTCATCTTCGATGAGCAGGAGTCGGACGGCTCCTGGTTCGGACGCTGGGGCGTCAATTACCTGTATGGCACGTTCCTGGTGCTGCGCGGGCTTGAGGCGATCGGTATCTGGAACCACGAGCCGCAGATTCAGCAGGCCGCCGAGTGGATCCGCATGGTGCAGAACGCGGACGGCGGCTGGGGCGAAAGCTGCCTCTCCTACGATGAACCTGACCTGCGTGGCGTCGGCGCGAGCACGCCCTCGCAGACCGCCTGGGCGGTGCTCGGGCTGCTGTCAGCGGGCGACAAGCGTTCCGATTCGGTGGCCAAGGGCGTGCGCTGGCTGCTTGAGCACCAGGCGGAGTCGGGTGGGTGGGACGAGTCCACCGACGCTGCGACGCAGAAACAGGCGGTTTATACCGGTACAGGTTTTCCACGCGTGTTCTATCTCGCGTACCACCTGTACCGGGATTATTTCCCACTCCTCGCGCTGACGACGTATAAACGCGCGATCGAACGCGGCGACGAGTAAGCACAGAAGGGAAGTACACAGCATGGCAGTTCCCGTATCGCAGGCCTGGACAGTGGCCACCTACATCCTGAAGCAGAAGCTGAGTGGCCGGAAGCGGTTTCCGCTCGTCACCATGCTCGAGCCGCTGTTCCGCTGCAACCTGGCTTGTGCCGGCTGCGGCAAAATCCAGTATCCCGCGCACATCCTCAAGCAGGAGCTGTCGCCTGAAGAGTGCTTCCGCGCAGTCGAGGAAGCCGGAGCACCCATGGTGTCGATCCCGGGCGGCGAGCCGCTGCTGCACCCGCAGATTGCCGAGATCGTGGCGGGGCTGGTGGAGCGCAAGAAGTACGTGTACATGTGCACCAACGCGCTGCTGCTCAAGGAGAAGCTTCACCTCTTCAAGCCGTCCAAGTACCTGTCGTTCTCGGTGCACCTGGATGGGCAGCGCGAGCACCACGACTTTTCCGTCTGCCGTGAGGGCGGCTACGATATTGCGGTCGAAGGCATCAAGGCAGCGGTGGCGGCGGGCTTCCGTGTGACCACCAACACCACGCTGTTCGACGGAGCCGACCCGAACTCGGTGCGCGCGTTCTTCGACGAGCTGATGCAGCTCGGCGTCGAGGGCATGATGGTGGCACCCGGATACACCTACGAGAAGGCGCCCGACCAGAAGCACTTCCTGGGCCGCGCTCGTTCCCGCCGGTTGTTCCGCGCGATTCTGTCCAATCGCAAGCAGGCATGGAAGTTCAACGCGTCGCCCATGTACATGGAGTTCCTGATGGGCAAGCGGGAGTTTACCTGCACGCCCTGGGGCATGCCCGCGTACTCGGTGTTTGGCTGGCAGAAGCCCTGCTACCTGCTGCAGGACGGTTATGCGGACACGTTCAACGAGCTGATCGAGACCACCGACTGGAACAACTACGGTACGGAGTCCGGCAACCCCAAGTGCGCAAACTGCATGGTGCACTCCGGGTATGAAGCCTCCGGCGCGTACTACACCTTTTCATCCTGGAAGGGCTTTGCCGAGACGGCGATGGCGACCCTGTTCTCGAAGTACGAGGACCGCGGCGCGCTGGACCTGTTGAATGAGCCGATCAAGCCGGCGCATGCGCCGCTGGTACAAATCGGCGCCAGCGCGGAAGCCCGTGCCGAGCAGAAGCACGAGACGGTGGCCTGATGAGCACGAACGCTTCGCCGGACACGCCTGCCTCGACGCACTCGATCTACGCTCCCGGCTCCACGGAATCGCTGTCGCCGCTCGACCCGCACCAGGTGCCCAACTTCGGCACCGGCATCGCTTCGGGGCCGTCGACCGGAGCGGAGGAAATCAGCGGCAAGGGCATGGACGCGTTTGTGGATCCAGACCAGCTCGAGATCGCCGCAGGACGCGAGCGCGAGCAGTTGGAAGGCTGGGTGCCTGCTTTGGCCACCGACGCTGAAAAGCAGGAGGCTTTCGAGAAGGCATTCGACTACCGCGGCGACGTGACGCTGACGCTGCGCGACGGATCGATCCTGACAGGCTACATCTTCGATCGCCGCGTGGGCAGCAGTCTTGCGACCTCCGTGGTGCGCATCATCCCCGCCTCCGAGCGAACCAAGATCTCTGTGCCTTACAGCGAGATCGCCGCGCTGAAGTTTACCGGGCGCGACACGGCTGCCGGCAAGAGCTTTGAAGCCTGGGTGAAGAAGTACCACGAGAAAAAAGCGGCAGGCGAAACCAACATCGCGATCACGCCGGAGACGCTCGACTAACTTCGAGTGGATACCCACTGGCCGAACCGGGAAAACAGTTGGAGCCATGAAGCATATGCCGGATCTTTCCCGCCGCGAAATCCTCGCCGCGCTTGCTGCACTAACAGCTACTGGCCTGGCGCTGACACCGCTCTCAGCCCAGGACGACCCACTCCAGGCAATGGAACATCGGTACGGCGGACGGCTTGGAGTGTTCGCGCTGGACCTGGCCACGGGGCGCACCCTCACTCACCGTGCGGACGAGCGCTTTCTGTGGTGCTCCACCATGAAACTGCCGCTGGTGGCCGCGGTGCTGGCCCGCGTGGACCGCGGCGAGGAACGACTCGACGCGCCGGTGCACTACATGCGCCAGGACCTGTTTCCGCACTCGCCGGTGACCGAGCAGCACGTGGCTGAAGGCGCCATGTCGGTTGAGGAGTTGTGCGCTGCAGCCATGACGGTCAGCGACAACGGCGCAGCCAACCTGCTGCTGCGGCGCATCGGTGGGCCTGCGGCGCTCACCCGCTTCGTCCGGTCCGCCGGCGACGCGGTGTCGCGGTTCGATCGCTTTGAGCTTGCCCTGAACCGGCCATCGGGCGAGCTCGATACCACGACGCCACGGGCGGCGGTGATGCTGCTCAAGAGCCTGGTGCTGGGTACGGCGCTGGGTGCCGCTTCGCGCCGGCGCCTGGTCGAGTGGCTCTGTGCCACCACCGTGGGTGTGCATCGTCTGCGCGCGGGGTTCCCGGCCACGTGGATGGTGGGTGACCGCACCGGCACCGGTGATACGGAAACTAATGACATCGCGGTGGCATGGCCTCAGGGTCGAGCCGCCGAGCGCCCCATCCTGGTGGCTGCGCTGTACAACCAGGGCGAGGACTCCGTCTCGATCGACACCCGCGAAGAAGCCATTCGCAACATAGGCAGTGTCATTGCGGGCTGGGCCAGGTAGAGACAGCTCGCTTGCGGCCGAGACGGAAGAAAGGCCAGATCCGCAGGACGCGGTCTGGCCTTTCTTGAGGTAAGTGGGATAAGTCAAGCCAGCTAGGCGCCGGGAGCCTTGACCGCCAGGATCTCCGGCTTGTCGATCTCTGGTGGCTTTGCCAGCAGTTCGTCGGCCTTAGCGAACAGGGCCTTGGCGATCTCGCCGGTCAGGTGCTTTTCCCGTGCTGTATCGTCCGCAAATGTGTCGAAGATCCCGTACTTGGATGGCCCGATCTTGAGCGCGTACCAGGTAGTGGTACCTGCCTCGGCCTGCGCCAGCGGCAGCGCTGATTTCAAGAATTCTTCCAGTTCCGTTTCCTTGCCCTGTTTCGCTTCCAGTTGTACCCAGATCGCCAGCTTGTCCATGAAAGCCTCCACTTTCTGTGATGCGCGGTGCACGAGGACGCACCCTCGCGCCTCGTACAATCAGAAGCAGGCATGAAAGTCTTTATTACTGGCGCGACAGGATTTCTCGGGGCCCATGTAGCCGCAGCACTGCTGGAGCAGGGTGCGACACTGCGGGTGCTGGTGCGCCCCACCAGCGATCTGCGCAACCTGGAGCGGCTCAGTGCATTTGAGTCGCATACCGGCGACCTGCGCCAGCCCGAGTCCCTGCGCCTTGGCCTGCGTGGCTGCGATGCGCTGATGCACGTGGCTGCTGATTACCGTTTGTGGGTGCGCGATCCGGACGAAATGTACGCCTCGAACGTGGAAGGCACGCGCGCATTGTTACAGCTTGCGCGCGATGAAAATGTTCCTCGCGCGGTGTACACGTCGAGCGTCGCGACCATGGGCTTTCACGAGAGCGGCCTCGTGGTCGATGAGGCAACGCCGGTCTCACTCAACAACATGGTTGGCCACTACAAGCGTTCCAAATACATGGCGGAAGAAGTGGCCCTTGCCGCAGCACGGGCAGGCCAGCATGTCATCACACTCAACCCGACCACCCCGATCGGACCGGGCGACCGCAAGCCGACGCCTACCGGTCGCATCGTGGTGGATTTTCTGAACGGTAACTTTCCCGCTTACATGGACACCGGACTCAACCTCGTGGACGTGACCGAGGTCGCCCGCACCCATGTTGCGGCGCTTGAACGCGGAACGCCGGGTGAGCGCTACATCCTGGGCGGCGAAAACCTGACGCTCAAGCAGATCCTCGACAAGATGTCGGCGATTACCGGGATTCCCTCGCCGAAGCACAAGGTGCCGCATAGTGTGGCTGCCACTTTCGCATTCTTCGATGAATGGATCACCGGGCGCTTACGTGGCCGCGAGCCGCGCGCGACGGTCGAGGCGGTGCGGATGGGGCGAAAGAAGATGTTTGCATCGTCGGCGAAAGCAGAGGCAGAGCTGGGTTTTCGCGTGCTGCCTGTGTACCCGGCGCTCCGGGCTGCCATTGACTGGTTCCGCGCCAATGGCTATGCGCCAGCGGGCGGGGCCCAGGGTGATCCGGTCGATCTTGGTTCGCCACCGAACATTGGAGCAAGCGCATGATCAACGTCGGCATCATTGCCGCACTCCCCGCTGAGCTGCACCCGCTGGTCCGCGAGTGGCCTCGAACCGACCAGGTGTTCTGCGGCCAGATCGGAAACCTACAGTGCTTTGCCGCTGCCGAAGGTATGGGTGCGGACGCTGCCACGCGCTCGTTCGCGGCGGTGCGCGCGGCCGCCGGGCAGCTGGATGCGGTGCTTTCCTATGGCTGGTCGGGCGCGCTCTCCTGCGGGGTCAAGCCGCCACAGGTGCACCCTGTGCGCGAAGTGGTGGATGCGGGTACGGGCGAGCGCTTTCGCACGATTTCGCCGGAAGCCACGCAGCGGCTGGTGACGCTGAACCACGTGGCACGTCCTGACGAAAAGCGCCCACTGGCTGAGCGTTACCAGGCTTCGCTTGTGGACATGGAGGCGGCTACAGTGGGCCGGCTGGCCCGCGCACACGGGATTCCGTTTCTGTGCCTGCGCGGCATCTCCGACGGGTACACCGACCACATGCCCGACTTCAACCCCTTTATCGATGGGCGCGGACAGCTGCGTACCGCCCGGTTTCTGCTGCGCACACTGGTGCGTCCGGCGGACTGGGGCGCGCTGCTGACGCTGCAGCGGCAGAGCAGCGAGTCTGCCCGGTTACTGGCGCGTGAAATTCCTAACCTGCTGGCAAGCGCCAAGTTGGTATCCTACTAACCATGGGTATAGCGACACACATCTCTGAGCCGCGCTCCGAAACCGTTGCAGAGCCAGTTTCGAAGCCGGCATCCGAGTCGCTGCCTTCCGCAGTATCGGCCCGGAGTCCGCTTGACGGTCCTCGCGTCCCGGCGATGATGCAGGCAGCCGTTTATCGTGGCGTTGACGACGTTCGCATCGAACAGGTCGAAACGCCCGAGATTGCAGCGGGTGAAGTGCTTTTGCGCGTAGAAGCATGCGGAATCTGCGGCACGGACCTGAAGAAGATTCATACCGGCTCCCACTCGGCCCCGCGCGTCTTCGGGCATGAGACAGCCGGTACGGTAATTGCCGTCGGCGAAGGAGTCACTGCATTCGCGCCGGGCGATCGCGCCATGGTGTTTCATCACATTCCCTGCGGTCACTGTTACTATTGCCGCAAAAAGACGTTTGCGCAGTGCCCCGTCTACAAGAAGGTCGGTGTCACCGCGGCCTACGAGCCTTCTGGCGGAGGGTTCGCGCAATATGTGCGAGTGATGGACTGGATTGTGGAGCGGGGGCTCGTGAGGGTTCCGGATGGAATCCCGTTTGAGCAGGCGGCCTTCATTGAGCCGGTCAACACCTGTCTGAAGGCCATCAAGAACCTGGCGCTCGAGGCGGACGAGACCGTGCTCGTAATCGGGCAGGGCCCGATCGGGATCATCCTGGCTGCGCTGGCTGCCCGGACCGGGGCAAAGGTGCTTACCTCTGATCTGTATGCGGAACGACACGCGGTGGCTGCGGGCTACGGACTGTCGCACCCAATCGACGCAGCGAGGGAAGACGTTGTGGCGCGCGCGCATGCCGAGACGGAAGGCCGAGGAGTGGACGCTGCCATTGTGGCGGTGGCGGGTGATCCGTTGATCAAGGTCGCGATGAACGCGACCCGTTGTGGCGGCCGAGTGCTGCTGTTCGCGCAGACCCAGCATGGCGACGCGCCGATTGATCCGGCGGCGATCTGCATGGACGAGAAGGCGCTGATCGGCTCCTACAGTGCCTCGGTCGAGATCCAGGATGAAGGGGCTGCGCTTGTGTTCGAGGGGTATCGCAACGGCTTCGATCTTACCGGACTCATCTCGCACCGGTTTGCGCTTGCCGACGCCGTGGAGGCAATCGATCTTGCTTCGCATCCCGTGGCCGATTCGATGAAGATTTTTATCCTGCCCCAGCAACAGCCCGGCAGCGAGGCAGGGAAGCGATGAGCCTGCTGAAGCGATCCCCCCACGGCCCGACGATGCAGGCTGCCGTGTTGTATGGCAAGGAAGACCTGCGGCTCGAGACAGTGCCGCGTCCCCGCGCTGCCGCGGGTGAAATTGTTCTGCAGGTAGGCGCCGCGCTGACCTGCGGAACCGACCTCAAGGTATTCCGGCGTGGGTATCACGCGCGCATGCTCAAGCCGCCAATCCCGTTCGGGCATGAAATCGCGGGCGTAGTCGCCGAAGCCGGCGAAGGCTCGACCTTTCGCGTGGGCGACCGCGTGGTGGCGCTTAATTCTGCCCCGTGCGGACAGTGCTTCTTCTGCCGTCGCGACCAGGCCAACCTGTGCAACGACCTGCTCTTCAACAACGGTGCGTATGCGGAGTTTCTGCGGGTGCCGGCACGCATCGCGGGCAAAAACACTTTGCGCGTGCCCGACTACCTGCCGCTCGAGCATGCCGCGCTGACGGAACCCCTGGCGTGCGTCATGCTGGGGCTCGAAGAGGCCAATGCGCGCCCCGGCGATACGCTTGCAGTGATTGGCTGTGGTCCTATCGGCCTGCTGTTTGTGCATGCCGCGGCGCTTTCGGGCATGCACGTGATCGCCATCGCCAAGCACCGCGAGCAGGCAGCAATCGCCAAAGAACTCGGCGCGGCCGAAATCGTGATGCTGGAGCGGGACCAGAGCCCCGTGAATGCGGTGCGGGCGCTTACCGAGGAAAGCCGTGGCGTGGACATCGCGATCGAGGCCGTTGCCTCGCCCACAACGTGGGGATGGGCGGTGGACATGGCCCGCAAGGGCGGTACGGTGAACTTTTTCGGAGGCCCCCCGGCCGGCACCCAGGTGCAGCTCGACACCAACCAGCTGCACTACAGCGGGCTTTCCCTGCGCGCGAGTTTTCATCACACGCCGCGCACGGTGCGTCGTGCCTTCGCGCTGCTGGCGGGCGGCCGCTTCCAGACACGGCAGTTTCTTACCGCGCGTGCCTCCCTCGGCGATGTAGTCTCGCTGTATCGCACCATGAGCAGTGGAGCCACGCGGGGCATCAAGACGGTGATTCTTCCTTAGTCATGGCGACCTTTCCGATCGAGCACGACCCTCAGGCCCGGCCCGGTGAACAGCCCGACGCGGAACGCGCGCAGCTGCTTGCAGCAGGCTGGGCTGCGCTGCCTGCCGCGTACCGGCCGCCGTCCTACACGCCCAGTCTCGAGGAAGCCCGGCGCTGGTGCCAGCACCTCACCGAGACACACTACGAGAACTTCCACGTGGCCAGCATTTTTCTGCCGGCCCGCATGCGCACGCACTTTCACGCCATTTACGCGTACTGCCGCGTGTCCGACGACCTTGGCGACGAGGTAGGCGACGCAGCCCAGTCGCTGGCCCTGCTGGATTGGTGGCAGGAACAGCTTGAGCTTTGCTACCGTGGTATTGCGACGCACCCTGTGTTCGTGGCGCTGCTCCCGACGATCCAGGCCTGCAACATTCCGATCAAGCCGTTCGCCGACCTGCTGCACGCCTTCCGGCAGGACCAGCACACGACCCGTTTCGCCTCGATTGAAGACGTGCTCGACTACTGCCGCTACTCGGCGAACCCGGTGGGCCGGCTGGTGCTTTATGTCGCGGGCTACCGGGATGAAGAGCGTTTTCGCCTGTCGGACCAGACCTGCACCGCACTGCAGCTTGCGAACTTCTGGCAGGACGTGCGGGTCGACCACGAGAAGGGCCGGATCTACCTTCCCCAGGCCGATATGAAGCGTTTCAAGGTCACGGAGGCGATGCTGGCCGAAGGCATTGCCGCACGCGTGGCCAACCCTGCAGTGCGGGAGCTGCTCCGCTATGAAGTGGGGTATGCGCGGGTGATGTTCCGCAGCGGGATGCCATTGATCGGCATGGTGAATCGCGAGCTTGCTGTGGACCTGGACCTGTTCTCCCGCGGCGGCCTGGAGATTTTGCGGGCCATCGAAAAGCAGGAGTTCGACGTGCTGTGTGCGCGTCCTTCCATCTCCAAACCACGCAAAGCTGCTTTGCTTCTGCACGCAATCGCCGGCAAGTACCTGCGCCTGCGAGGCAGCAAGGGCTGAGCCGAGTGCCGACACCTTCCGAGATTCTCAACAGCGCGTACCGCACCTGCCGCCTCATCGCGCGCAGGGAGGCGAAGAACTTCTACTTTGCATTCCTGGCGTTGCCCCCGGCCAAGCGCAATGCCATCTGCGCGGTGTATGCGTTTATGCGGCAGGCCGACGACATCTCTGATGACGAGTCCGTGCCGCGTGCCGAGCGGCGTGCCCGCATGGCTGCCTGGACGGCGGCCTGGCACCAGGCTGCGACACTGGGAAACTCCGACGACCCGGTCTTTTTCGCCCTGAACGATGCCCGTCTCCGCTTCCGGATCCCGCTGACGCTGCTGGACCAGCTCGTGGAAGGCACGACGATGGATCTCAGCGAGGAGCATGACGCGGGGCAGACCTTCGCCGATTACGCCGCGCTCCGCCACTACTGCTACCTGGTGGCATCGGTGGTGGGGCTGGTGTGCATTCGCATCTTTGAGTACAGCGGCGCGGAAGCCGAGTCACTTGCCGAGGAGCTGGGCATTGCGTTCCAGCTGACCAACATCCTGCGGGACGTGCGGGAAGATGCCGAGCGTGGCCGCGTGTATCTCCCGGTCGATGAGCTGGATGCCTATGGCTTTACGCCCGAGTCGCTTGCCGCTGCCGCGCGCAGTGGCAAGGCGCCCGACGCCACGATGCGCACCATGCTGGCCGCGCAGTGCACGCGCGCCGATCAGCTGTATCGCTCCGGGACTCTCTTGTTGCCGTACATCGCGCCTGACAGCCGTCCTGCGCTGCAGGTGCTGATGCAGATCTACCATCGGCTGCTGCTGCGCATCCGGCGTGCAGACTACGACGTGTTTACCGAGCGGCACAGTGTACCGACCGCAGAAAAGCTCGGGCTGCTTGCGCGCGGGCTGATGCGCACGTTCGGCGTGCGGGTGCTGCGCACCCGGCATGAGTCTCCCGAGGGTGCGCGCACTGCTGTCCTGCCGGGTACCGCCAGCACTTTGCAGACCCCCGGTACGCCCAAGATGCAGCCTTCTGCCGGCTCGCCGGCAATGCTGGATTCGGTGACGTGTTCGTGTAGCCGGGTATCAGTCGATCCGTTCGGGCAGAATTCCAAGCACGGTTCGGGGCGTTCCGTCGCTATCGTGGGCGCCGGGGTCTCGGGCCTCGCGGCTGCCTGCGCGCTTGCCGAAGCCGGCCACGCTGTGACGGTTTTTGAGCGGCGACCCTACGTGGGTGGACGTGCATCGTCGTACCTCCATCCTGGTTCGGGCGAGGTCATCGATAACTGCCAGCACATCCTGCTGGGCTGCTGCACCAGCCTGCGCTCGCTGCTGGAGCGGGTGGGGCGCGCCGACGCGATTGCCTGGACTTCGGCCATCACCTACATCGAACCGGGCGGCCGCCGCAGTGTCGTGCAGCCCACGGCACTGCCCGCGCCGCTGCAGTCCGCGCCCTCGTTCCTGCGGGCACGGTGCTTCTCCCCGGGAGACAAGCGCGCCATTGCGCACGGTCTGCGCCAGTTCTTCTCGGGCTACCCGGTCGACACGCCGGGTGGCGAAAGCTTTCTTGCGTGGGCGCTGCGAAACCGGCAGACGCCGGGAGCGATCAAGCGGTTCTGGGAGCCGATCCTGCAGTCCGCGCTCAATGATGATCTGGACCGCATCTCGGTGCATTACGCGGGCAAGGTGCTCAAGGAGTCCTTCCTGAACTCGGCCGAGGCCGGGCAGATCGGCGTGCCGCTGTTGCCGCTGTCAGAGATGTATGCGGGCGCGGCGCGCTACCTCGTGCAGCTAGGCGGCACGGTGCACCTGCGCACCTCGGTGGAGAAGCTGGAGCAGGTTACGGAGGCTGGGCGTGACACGGTCGGGTGGCGCGTGCATACGGCCGACGGTCCCCATGCCGGGGTGTTCGACGACGTAATCGTTGCGCTCCCGTTCGAAGCCACGCAGCGTCTCGTCCCTGCACTGCCGGCCGGGCCGGATCGTGACGAGCTCGCGCATACCCTGGAGCAGTTTGAGCATGTGCCGCTGGCCGGTGTGCATCTCTGGTTCGATCGAGAGATCACCGAGCTGGCGCATGCCGTCCTACTGGATACCACGATCCAGTGGATGTACCAGCGCGACAAGCTGCGACCGAAAGAAGCCTCCGCGGATGCATCGGCGGCAGCCTCCGGCAGTCACCTCGAGCTTGTCATCAGCGTCGCTCACAAGCTGGTGCCAATGACGCAGCCCGAAATCATCGAGCTCGCCTTGCGGGAGCTTGCGCTGTTCTTTCCGGCCGTTGCCGAAGCTACCCTGCTCAAGGGCGTCGTGACCAAGGAAGTGCGCGCCACCTTCGCCGTTACGCCGGGGGTGGATGCCCACCGGCCTGGTGCGCGCACTGCGTGGCCAGGGTTGTTCCTCGCCGGTGACTGGACAGACACGGGCTGGCCCGCGACCATGGAAGGCGCGGCCCGCTCCGGATTCCTTGCCGCGGAGGCCGTGCATGCCCGGTCGGGCCATTACCGGCGATTCGTGGCTCCCGACCTCCCGCCGCGCGGGCTGATGCGTTTTCTCGGCTAGCAGTACCCCAGCAGGCCCCTCGGCTTCCCTCGTTCGGTTCGGCATCCAACAAACGTTGGCCCTCGTGCGCCAATTGGTGGAGGACCATTTTGTTGAACGTTCCCGGTAGTTCGCAACCCATTGAGAACCATGCTGTCATCGGCAATATGCGCTCTGCAGCCGTTATCGCTGTTGACGGCACTATTGATTTCTTCTGCTTTCCTAACTTTGACTCGCCGACGATCTTTGCTTCGCTGCTGGACACGCAGAAGGGTGGCTGCTTCCGCATCGACCCCCAGATGGACGATGTGCGCTACAAGCAGCTTTACCTGCCCGACACCAACATCCTGTTGACCCGGTATCTGTCCGAGTGCGGGGTAGCCGAGGTGACGGACTTTATGCCGGTGACCGAGGAAGGCGCGCAAAGCGCTTACGCCAATCAGATCATCCGCATGGTGCGCGTCATCAAGGGGACGGTTCGATTCCAGGTGCGATGCGCGCCGCGTTTTGACTACGCGCGTGGCGATCACCGTGTCGAGCGGCAAGGTGATGCCGTCTGCTTTTGCCCGCAGCAGCAGGAGCTTCGCTCCATGGCCCTGCACGCCACAGTGCCGCTGACGATTAATGACAACGAAGCGGAGGCTGACTTCACCCTGAACCAGGGTGAGGCTGCCTCCTTTGCCTTCGGTGCAATTTTGCCGGAAGAGAAGGACCGCCGCGAGCTTCTGGATCCGGAACGGATCGAGCACTGCTTTAAGGAGACTGCGCAGTTCTGGCGGGACTGGATGGCGAAGTCAGCCTACAAGGGCCGCTGGCGCGAAATGGTGAACCGTTCTGCGTTGACGCTGAAGCTTCTTTTCGACGAGCAGCATGGCGCCACCATCGCTGCCGTTACCTTCGGGCTGCCGGAGCAGATCGGGGGCTCTCGCAACTGGGACTACCGGTACACCTGGCTGCGCGACTCTTCCTTCTCCCTGTATGCGCTGGTGCGGCTTGGCTTTTCAAGCGAAGTGCGCGCCTACACCACCTGGCTGCGTGAGCGGGTGATGGATGGCCTCAAGAACGACACCGAGGATGGCCCGCTGCGGATCATGTACCGCTCCGACGGGACCAGCGACCTGGAAGAGACTGAACTTTCGCATCTCGCGGGCTATCGCGACTCGCGGCCGGTGAGAATCGGTAACGGCGCCAACAGTCAACTCCAGCTCGACATCTACGGCGAAGTCATGGATGCGGTGTACCTGTCCAACAAGTACTCCGATGGCATTTCCAAGGACGGCTGGCGCCGCATCTGCCGGTTGATGGACTGGCTGTGCAAGAACTGGCGACGGCCGGACGAGGGCATCTGGGAGATGCGCGGCGGCCGCCGCGAAATGCTGCATTCTCGCCTGATGTCGTGGGTCGCGTTCGACCGCGCCATTCGCCTTGCCGACAAGCGCTCGCTGGAAGCGCCATTGCGTGAGTGGTACGAGGCGCGCCGGCTGATCAACGAAGACATCCTGGACAACTTCTGGGACGAGGAGTTGCAGTCATTCGTGCAGGTCAAGGGAGAAAAGGCGGTCGACGCAGCCATGCTGCTGATGCCCATGCTGCGTTACATCAGCCCCACCGACCCTCGCTGGCTTTCTACCCTGAAGCGGATCGAGGAAGAGCTCACCGAGGATAGTCTCGTGTTCCGCTATGCGCCGGGCTCCGACGGCATGGAGGGTGCGGAAGGTTCGTTTACGGCCTGCTCGTTCTGGTTTATCGAATGCCTCGCGCGCTCGCAGCAGCTAGACAAGGCGCGGTTGCTGTTCGACAAGATGCTAGGGTACGCCAACCATGTCGGGCTGTACTCCGAGCAACTCGGTTCGAGCGGCGAGCACCTGGGCAACTTTCCTCAGGCGCTGACACACCTTGCGCTGATCAGCACTGCGACCTACCTGAACAAGGCTCTGGATGGCGGCAAAGGGGAGTGGCTCTAGAGGGTATCGATCCAGGTGTTGCGCGGCATGCCGCCTCGCCTTTCTGCGTGATGTCGTTGGCTGTTGCGTTGCTCGGGAGAGCAAGGCAGTTCAGAGCGAAAGCAGCCCGACGCCCAGGCAGACAAACAGGGCAGCCGCCCAGCGGCGCCCATCCACATTTTCGTGCAGAAAGAACTTTGCTGCCACTGCGTTGCTCACAAACGTCAGCGATGCAGATGCAGGACCGATCAGGCTGACGTCCGCGTGCGACAGGGCGAACAGCAGCGAGAAAAACCCGCCCGCCATGCCGAGCACGCCGCATACAAACCTGAGGTTCGTTACGACCGCCCAGCTGGCGCCGGCGATGCCTCGCTCGGCGCGGATTGCGTCGAGGTCGAGTCGCCGCATGGCGGAGGCGATCAACAGATCGCCGAGCGTGGCGAAAAATACGATGGCGGCAATCATCGAGGCGATTGCCCAGCCGGAAGAACTGTGCACGGGGGGGAGCAGTAACGCGACTGCCAGGGCCGCTGTCACAGGTCGCCCGCCGTTCGTCCGCTGAAGGCAGGTTGTGCCGCTGGTTCTGCGTGCTCCGTGTAGGAGCTGCCATTTGCAACAAAACCTACACCCATTGTGATCAGCGCGATGCCCAGCCACCGCGAAGCCGAGATGTGTTCGTGCAGCCAGAAGCGCGAGAGCAGCGCGATCAGGACATTGCCGATCGAGGTGGTGGGAAGCACGAAGGTGAGGTCAGCCCAGGAGAGCGCGGCGGTGTAGGAGGCGAAGAAGCCGATCAGCAACGCAATACCTGCCGCGACCGATGGGTTCAGAATCGCATGCAGCAACAGCGCGGGGTGCTCAAGCGAGACCGGACCGATCTGCTTCATGCCGACGGCCAGCAGGGTGTCCCCAAGCGGCGCAGTGACGGCCACGATCAACAGGACCAGATAACGCTGCGTCGTCATGGAAGAGGTTGTGGTCATCGGCAGGGATCAGCAGCGTGTGCAGGGGAGGTACCAGGTGTGGCTGCGACAATGGCGCGGCCGATACGAGATCGCCCACGCCATTGCCCTCTTGCGCGACTATACGCCTGCGCTGACTGCTTCCCGCGATTCGCGGGCCTTGTCACTCTTGCTTTGCTTCACCATCTTGTTGCGCTCGCTGCGCAGCTTCAGGAACGACTTGGCTTCCACGTACAGGCGAGGCAGGTCGCGGTTGACTACTGCTTTCCACACCACGCGGAACGCGGCCTTGGGGCGGAAGTAGTACTCATCGTAGAAGCGGTGCACCATCTCGAGCACATACTCGGTTGGCAACCCCGGGTACTCGATGTGCGCCAACTGATGTCCACCTTCGTCGACCATCTTGGTCTCATTGGTGATGAACCCGTGCTGCTTGGCGTAATCGAAGAACTCGGTGCCCGGGAAAGCGTGTGCGATCGAGACCTGGATCGTTTCGACGTCGAGCTGCTTCGCAAAATCGATCGTGTTGCGGATCGACTCGGCCGTCTCGCCTGGCAGGCCCAGGATAAAGTCACCGTGGATGATCAGACCGAGATCGTGGCAGTCCTTCACGAAGTCGCGCGCGCGCTGTACGGTAGCGCCCTTCTTGATGTTCTTGAGGATCTGCGGATCGCCTGACTCAAAGCCGACGATGAGCAAACGGCAGCCGGCATCCTTCATCGCCTTGAGCGTGTCGCGGTCGGTGGTGACACGCGAGGTGCAACTCCACGTAAGGCCGAGCGGCTTGAGCTTGGCGCAGAGCTCGATGGTGCGCGCCTTCTGGATGTTGAAGGTGTCGTCGTCGAAGAAGAACTCTTTCACTTCCGGAAAGAGCTTCTTGGCGTGCGCCATTTCGGCGGCCACATCATCGGTAGAGCGCTTGCGCCAAGCATGGCCCGACAGCGTCTGCGGCCAGAGGCAGAACGTGCACTGCGCCGGGCAGCCGCGCGTGGAGTAAAGCGCCACGTACGGGTGCAGCAGGAAGGGCACGTTGTACTTGGTGACGTCGAGGTCGCGCTTGTAGATGTCGGTGACCCAGGGCATGTCCGGACGGTCCAGCTTCTCGACCTGCGCACGATCCGGGTTGTGGATGTGCTTGCCCGAGGCATCGCGGTACGAGATGCCCAGGATCTCCGCGAGCGGCTTGCCTTCGGCAAACTCGACCACGGAGAAGTCGAACTCGCGGCGGCAGATGAAGTCAATTGCCGCACACTCGTCCAGCGCCTTGTCGGTGTCAGTGGTGACGGGCGGCCCGACAAACGCGATCTTCAGGTTCGGGTACGCTGCCTTGACCTTTTCCGCCGCGCGCTGATCGCCGGTCCAGCCGATGGTGCTGGTGAACAGCACCAGAAACTCATAATCCTTGAGGATCTCGATCACGCCATCCCAGGACACATGGTGGGGATTGGCATCGAGCAGGCGGGAGCCTTCCAGCATGCCGGCCGGGTACGCCAGCCACACCGGGTACCAGTAGCTCTCGATCTCACGGGTCGCGGGCCAGCGTGAGCTGGCGCCACCATCAAAATTCTCAAAGGAGGGCGGGTTCAGAAACAGTGTCTTTAGCGGCATATCCGTATGGGTCAAGTCTAACATTTTAAGTTGGCGTGACCACGTTTCCAGCCTGTAATCGCAAGCTCAAACCCGCGCAGGGCAGCTCACGGGGACGGGCGACGTGCCGCATATCCGCTGATACGAACTGCACCACAACCGGTGCGGCCGGGCTTGGGGTTCCCTCCGCAGGCAGTTCGCACGCATTACAGTTCCATCGCCATGAAGACATCGGCGCGGGTATACGGCATGGGCGGCAGTGCCGCAGGCGGCACATGGAGAAAGCCGACCGCCTCGTAAAGGTGCACGGCGTTGGCGAGCCGGGTGCTGCTGCCCAGGAACAGCGACTTTGCCCCGAGCCTTCTTGCTTCCCCGATCACGTGGAGCAGCAACCGGCGACCGATACCACGGCCCCGCAGGCGCGGCGAAATGGCCATTTTGGAAAGCTCGTACGTGTGCTCCGGCATGGGGATCAATGCGGCGCAGCCAACTGCTTCCTCGCCCTCGCAGACCATGAAGACGTGTCCGCCCTTGCGCAGGATTGTGTTCTCCGGATCGCCGAGCACCTCAATGTCCTTTGCCTCAAGCGCGAACAGGGCACGTATCCACTCCTCGTTGAGGGCGCGAAACGCGCGTGCGTCGGCCACTGACTGCAGCGGGCGGATGTGGATCGCGGGCGAACGGAGGAGTCTGGCGGAACTGCTATGTGTGGGTGAGTCAGTGTGCATGGGTGGCACCTCGTAGAAACAGTGTGCTCGCTCCTATTGGTTAGGTCCAATATATTAAAACTCTGGATCAGGACGTTACGCATATGGATCAGGATGTTGAACTTCGCCACCTCCGGTACTTTGTCGTAGTCGCCGAAGAACTGCATTTCGGACGGGCAGCCGCACGGCTGCACCTGTCGCAGCCACCGCTTTCGCAGCAGATTCGCCGGCTTGAGGAGATTCTCGGTTACCCGCTGTTTCAGCGCACGTCGCGATCGGTGAAGCTGACCGATGCGGGCGAGTGTCTGCTGGAGCGGGCGCGACGCGTGCTCACAACGATGCAGCGCGACATCGACGAGACCCGCCATGTCGCCGAGGGAGAGGTGGGCTCGCTGCACATCGGCTTTGTGGGTTCCGCCATGCTGTCCAACCTGCCGGAGATCTTCCGGACGTTTCGCGAGACCCACCCGCGCGTGCGGCTGCACCTGTACGAATCATTTACGTCGCGGGTGCAGGAAGGCCTGCAGAACGGATCCCTGGACGTGGGCATCCTGCGGGACAGCGATGTGGTGGAACAACTGCACACCGCGCCGCTTTATGCCGAGCCGTACGTGGCCGTGCTCCCTGCGACGCACGCATGCGCACGGCAGAAGAGCCTTGCGCCGGCGGCGCTGCAGGGAGAGCCGTTTGTGTACTACCCGCGCAGCGCGGGCGCGAGGGCTTTTGAAAAGCCGCTGCGCATTTTCGAGGAGCATGGTTTCCGCCCGCAGATCGTGCAGGAGGCGTCGCACTGGTTGACGATCCTGCGCCTGGTGGGCGCGGGGATGGGAGTCTCGGTGGCGCCGGCCTGCGTTCGGCAAATCACCTCAGCGGAAGTGGTCTGCCTGCCGCTGCGAGGGACCGAGGCCGCGAGCGAGTTGGAGGTGGCGTATGCGGCGGGGGATACGCGGCCCATCGTGCAGAACTTTGCCCGGCTTGCCGGTACCCTGCAGACAAAGACGGAGCCGGCGGTGGGTCGCCGTTGAACTGGGACGCAGTGGGCCTGTTTACTGACCATTCTGCGACTCGTTAGTTGCCCAAGGCCCGCCAGCTATCCTGCCGTAGACGAGCAGGATAGCTACTGGCGTGCCGCGGTATCGACCCAGGCGTGCAGGCCGCCGGTCACGCGCAGAAGCGACAGCTCCGCCTTCAGCAGGGCAAAGCGGGCATCCAGCGCATCGCTGAAACGCGCCCTTTCGTTGATGCGCGCCTGCATCTCGTCGGCTGGTGTCAGCGGAGTGGCCGAGGCCGGCGGGCTCGCAAGCTGCAGCAGCACCGATTGCAGTTGCTGGCTGGCAAGCTGCGCTTCCAGGTCCGCGATCTTCGCCTGCGCACGCAGGGTGGCCAGGCTCTTGCGCAGTTGCACCACCTGCTCATCGGCGTTCTGCCGGTCCTGCTCGGCCTGCGTGTCCGCGTGCACTGCATCGGCTGCGCTCTGCCGCGCATGGGCCGTCTTGACAGCGTCGAATAGCGGAATGGTCAGCTGGATACCGACATCGAAGTTGTTGTGCTGAAACGCGTTGTAGTACTGGCGATAGTTGTTGAACATTGCAAAACGCGAGTACTGCACGCCGAAGGCTGCCTGCGGCCGAAGGATCTGCCGATCGTCGCCGCGCGCGAGGTAGTGCTTGCTGGCCGCATCGCTGAACGCCGCCTGCACCCCGGAGGTCTGCATCGGCAAGGCTGTGCGGTCCAGGTTGGGCGGTGCCCCGGGTACCGACTCCGGCTTGGTGCGGAAGCTGTCTGCAGGCAGGCCGGCAAGGTGGCTGAGCCGCTCGCGCAGCACCGCGGCCTGCGCTTCCAGGTCGAGGCGCTTCAGGTCAGCCCGCGACCCATTAAGCTCGGCCTTTGTCGCTGCGATCTGGCTTTCCACGCCGGCCGAGAGCCGTGCTTCTTCAACCTGCTCGAGCTTTTCGGCGTAGCTTTTTTGCTCGCCCAACGCCACCAGCTGCTGGGTAATGGTGTCCAGCTGCAGGTAATCTAGCGAGGCGTCGAGTTCCACCTGGTCCAGCGCATCCTGCAGGCTCAGCGTTGCCGCGTGCAGTCCGGCACGCGCTGCGCGGATGTAGTCCGGCTGCGAAAACGACACCACCAGCGATTGCGCCTGCCCATTGAAAAGCGTTGGCTGTCCCACGGGGAAGCCGTACGTGTAACCGACCGAAGAGCCGGCCGAGAACGAAGGCAGGTAAACGTCGCGGGTCTCCGACAAAGAGGCCTGGGCGCGCGCCACGTCGGCCTGCGCGATCCGCACCGGCGCACTGTTGCGGCGTGCCAGGTCAACCGCCGTGTACAGCGACACCTGGGCCTGCGCCGGCGCGCTTAGCAGCATCGCTCCAAGCGGCCCAGCCATCGCGAACCAGACGGCCAGTATGCCGCGCAGCGAAACAGTTCCGATCAAATGCTGCTTCCTTTGGAAGAAAAGACTCCACTCATACTACTGCGACCGAACGCGCCGGCGCGTCCTGTGGCCGCAACATGCGCTGCGGCGTCCTGGCTGAACGGAACCGGCGAGTGGCCAGCCGCGGCATGCGCGCTCGCTCCAGAGGAGTAGCTTCGCAGTCAGGCACCCTGCCGGTCGCTGCCTGGGCCTTGCCTGTTTCCCCGGTGTGGCTGCCAGCCCGTGGCCAGCGCACGGGCCGCGGCCATTTCCTGGTCTGCTCCGCCGGTGTCACCCATCTGCGCGAGCACCCGTGCCAGCTCCGCATGCACCACGAACGCCGGCGCACCCTCGGACTGATTGGGCGAGGCGAGGTAGCTGCGGAGCAGCGTGGCCGCCTCGGAGAGGCGCTGCCCGCTGTGCATCAGCTCACGCGCTGCCGCGACCAGCGCATCGTCCTGCGCGGTGTCGAGCGCGATCGCCCGGTCGAGCGCGGTGAGCATTTCGGGGATGCGGTTCTGTTTGCGCTCGAATGCCGCCAGCGTCACCCACTCGTCGGGTCGCGCATCGCGGCTCGCTGCGGCGGCTTTCCACTCGGTTTCGGCGGCGGCAGGGTCTTTGGCGGACTGAGCAAGCTCGGCGCGCAGGGTGTGCGCCAGCGCGGGCGACCACACCTCGACCTCGTTGGCCAATGCCTGGGCTTTCGCCTGGCCGCCACCCACGAATCGAGGGGCCTCCACGTAGAAGCGGCCCAGATCGGCTGCCGCTCCGGCATCGTGCGGGTCCAGCTGGTGTGCTGCTTCAAACTCCGCCCGGACCTGCCTGGCCAGGCCATACGCCGAAAACAGCGAAGCATGTTCGGCCTCGACACCCAGCACGCGCCCCAGCCAGAGGTGATAGCTGCTTACGCCGGGTGCCAGTTGCGCGGCGCGTGTGCAAGGCTTCTCGGCGTCCGTGGCCCGCTGTTCCGCGTACAGCACGCGGCACTGGAGGTTCAGTGCCAGCGCGTCCTTGGCGTTTGTGGCGAGGCGGCGACCCAGCACGGTAAGTGCCTGGTCGGCTTCGCCCCGCGCGAGCAGCCTTGCCGCGGCCTGCGGCTCGTTGCCGGTCCGCGCATCGCCCGGAGCGGCTATGGCCGGGTGCAACAGGGTGAGGGCGCACAGAGTTGCGACGGCCAGGCGGCCGGGAAAGGCGAGGGTTGCCGCGTGGCAGACCGTCCGGGGAGTTGGTACTGGCTGGGAACTGGCTGGCGGTGGAATGGCTTTGCCACTGCTGGCCGTGCCGCGAACCCACCGTCTGCAGTCATGAGGAAGCCTGGTGAAACTCCACATAGCAAGCAAGGATGAGCCGAAGCGGTCAGCGGATGCAGCTACTGCTGCTGCACCGCAACCGCGACCTTGTCCACGAGCGGTTGCCCGCCCAGGGTATTGAGCGCTACCACATCGCCCGCAGCTACCCCGGTCACGATCTGCACCTGCGTCAGGTTGAGGTTGCCCACCTGTACGGCAGCACGCTTCAGCGCGCCGTGCACGACCTTGTAGACATAAGTCAGCCCCTGCTCGGTGTGCAGCGCTTCGCGCGGAACATACAGGGCATCCTGCACCTCGCGGGTCGTCACGGTGACGTCCACGTTGGTGTCGGGCAGAAGGCCATCATGCGGGTCGTCGAGGGAGCAGATCAACTCGCCCACGTTGCGGGTGGTGTAGGTCACCACCGTGGCCGGCAACCGCTTGATGTGGCCGTGCCACACTTCGTCGGGCTTGCCCGTCCAGGTGACGCGCACGGGCTGGCCGATGCTGAGCTTGCCGATGTCGGGCTCGTCGAAGTAGGCCAAGACCTCCATGTGTGTCAGGTCGGCTTCCTGCAGAAGCTTGTCGCCCTGCTGCACGTACTCGGTCTGCGAGGCGGGCACGGAGTAGACGGTGCCTGCAAAGGGCGCGCGCACGCTGCTCTTGTTGAGCGCATCGAGCGCGCCATTGACTGCTGCCTGCGCCTCCACTACCTCGGCGCGTGCCTGCTCGGCGTTGGGTGGTGTCTTGCGGGCGGTCTGGCGCTGCTGCAGCACCTGGAGGTTGGCGTGATCACTGGCCAGGCGGTTCTGCGCCTGGAGCACTTCACTCGGTGAGGCTGCCCCCTTGGCGGCCAGCTGCTGCAAAGTCGTGAGCGACTGCTGCGCGGCGCGCTCATCGGCCTGGGCCTGCTCTACCTGGCCATTGAAGGTGTACCGGTCTTCCGGCACGCCGCCGCTCTCTACGGAGCGCTGGTTGGCAAGGGCGCCGGCCAGGGTGGCGCGCGCCTGCGCCAGGCGCGTTTGCGCGTCCACGCTATCCATGGTGAGCAGCAGCTTACCAGCCGGCACCACGTCGCCCTCGTGCACCAGTAGAGACTTCACCAGTCCCGGGTACGGCGCATGCGCCTCGTAGTTGTTTACGGGTTGCACCTTGCCGTTGGTCGAAACGGAACTACGAATCGGGCCGCGCACGACGGTGAAGGCTCGCACCTGCAGCACGGTACGGGTGGCAACGTGCGCCATGTAAGACACCAGTGCTACAACGAGTACGGCGGCTGTCCAGATGATGATGTTGCGGGTGCCGCTGGTCGGTCGATCATTTGCCATCGAGGTCTTGGAATCCCGCTTGAGTATACCGGAGCGTTTTGGCGGCCTCTTCCTGCCCGGGCCCTAAGGCAGCGAGTCTGCCTGCGATCCGGCAGGGCTCGGCGTGTATGCCCAATGCGGGTGGGCGCCGGTCAGCTAAACTGGTAGGTATGGCGACCACCACCTCAGCCTCATCCGCTTCTTCCGCAGCGAGCCCCCGATACACCGACGAGCACGCCCGCGCAGGCCTCGACACCGTGTTCCCCGAAATTGAAACTTGGGAGAACCAATTCGCCGGCTACGAGATCCTCATCGATGATCCGGAGTTCACCTCCGTGTGCCCCAAGACTGGCCTGCCAGATTTCGGCGTGATCCAGCTGCGCTACATGCCGCGCCACCGTTGCCTGGAGCTCAAGAGCTACAAGGAATACCTCTTCTGCTACCGCAACCTCGGCATTTTTCAGGAGAACATCGTCAACCAGGTGCTGAACGACGTGGTCAAAGCCTGCGACCCGATCTGGGCGCATGTGCACGGGAACTTCCGTCCGCGTGGCGGCATTTCCACGTTGGTGGATGCCCGCTGGCCGCGGCCTAAGAAGTAGGGTGCTGGCGTAAAGCGCCCGTGGCTTCTGGCTGGCGGTAGCGTGGTGCGCGCCAGTCCGCCTGTCGACCACACCATGATGGTCCGGCCGTCGACGGCGGGCGTTTTAGCCGTTGCACTGCGGCAATGAGCGAGTAGCGAGCGCTCCGAGCGGCCGGGCATTGCGCCGCCGGTATGCTCGGCTTCGGATCGCTACTGCATACCTCGCTAGACTCACTTCATCCACGCGTTCTGCAGCAACCAGGCCTGCACTGCCTTCGTGAGGACACCGTGCCGCAGGTCCACTTCGCTATTCCGCTGCTTCTGGGTCCCTGGCACCGTGCGCTCACACTGCCTGGCCTGTTTCGCCTGCTGGTTCTCGGGCTGCCGTGGCTGGTTTCCTGTGCGTGGCTGCTGCGGACGCTTGAGGCCTTGGCGTATTCGCACCGCATACCTGATCTGGTGCGGCTCCCGGAGCCCGCGCCATTCGCTCCTTCCACCGAGCCACTACTCAGCGTGATTGTTCCGGCCTGCAACGAGGAAGCCGCGATCGCGGCTACGATCCACTCGCTGCTTGCGAGCCGGGGCGTGCCGTTGCAGATCATCGCGGTGAATGATCGTTCCACTGACCAAACCGGGAGCATCCTGGACTCGATCGTGGACTCGATTGCCGCTACGCGGGCGGCGCCCCGCGCGCACTCGCCCGATGCGGAGCAAAGCGCTGCAGATGTGGGGCCGCATACGTTCGAGGTGCTGCACATTTACACGCTTCCGGAAGGCTGGCTTGGCAAGCCGCACGCGCTGGCACAGGGCTTCGCGCGCGCCCGTGCACCCCTGCTGCTGTTCACCGATGCCGACATCCTCTACCGGGCTGACGCACTGTTGCGGTGTGTCGCGTTCTTTCAGCAGCAGCAACTGGATCACCTCGCGTTCGCGGCGACCCCTGTTTCCGAAACGGTGGGCGAGCGCATGGTGATCGGCGCCTTGCAGGCTATTGGCGTGTGGTCGCTGCGGCTTTGGAAGATCAGCGACCCAAGAGCCAAGGATTCCGTTGGCGTCGGTTCGTTCACGCTGGTTCGACGGGAGGCTTACCTGCAGGTGGGCGGCTGGGACCGGTTGCGTTTGGAGGTGCTGGAAGACCTGCGTTTCGGATGGGAGATCAAACGGAGGCACCATCTGCATCAGCAGTTCGCGACCGGCCGGGACCTGCTGCGATTGCGCTGGGCTGTGGGGGCGCTGGGGCTGGCGAATAACCTCACCAAGAATGGCTTCGCCTTGTTCCGCTACCGGCTTGTCCCGGCGCTCCTGGCCGTGGTTTCGCTGTGCGTGATGGTGTTTGCGCCCATTGCCGCGCTGTTCGGGCCGCCGGCGACGCGTTGGTCGTTCGCGCCGTTTGCGCTGGCGCTGCTGCTGCTGTACCGGCGCGACCTGGGCAAGACCGGCAACAGTGTCGGGTACGCTCTGCTTTTCCCATTCGGCGCGCTGGTGTTTGTCTACGCCATCCTGCGCTCCATTTGCCTGACGCTCGTGCGTGGCGGCGTGGAGTGGCGCGGCACGCTGTACCCGCTGGCGACGCTGCGCAGGGAAGCCGGGCCGCTCCGGTAAGCGGGTGCAAGCGCTGGACGCGCCAGTGCCGCGCCATTGCTCCCGGCTTCACGTGCCCTTAAGCTTGCCGAGTTACCGTGCATAAAGCTGTACTCGGGGATGCCGGCCGGAGCGTCTATGACTGCAAAGCAAAGCGCACCCAGCGCAGGCAGTTTGCCCCCGAGCAGATCAGGAGACCAGATGAAGCGTGTGCATACACCTCAGATGGATGTGCGGTACTGGGCGGCCATCACGCTTGCCAGTGTGTTTGGAACCAACATGGGCGACCTGTATGCCCATAAAAGCGGGCTTGGGATTGGCATGGGCCTGGTGGTGCTGGCGCTGCTGGCAGCCGCCGTGTTCCTGCTTGAGCGCTTCGACGATCATCGGCGTGAGATTTACTACTGGTTGGTGATCCTGCTGATTCGGACCGGGGCCACCAATATTGCTGACTACTCTGCCTATCGCCTGCGCGTGCCCGGCCTGCCGCTTACGCTGGGGACGGCAGCGCTGATCGGGCTCTTCGGCTGGATGAGTTCACGTCGTGCGCGCGGCCCGGAACACACCCCCGGCCTGCCGGGAACCAACGCGGCGTACTGGCTCGCCATGCTGAGTGCCGGGATCTTTGGCACGGTGCTTGGCGACATTTGCGAGCATGCGTTTGGAGAGGGCTTTGCCGCGCTCGCCCTCGGGGCGATCCTGCTGCTGGCGCTGCTGGCGGGGTACCGCCGGGCTGCGCAGTGGGCAGTGGGGTACTGGAGCATCATTGCGGTGGCTCGCACCACCGGTACCGCGATAGGCGACTGGGTTGCCGAAAACAAGATCATCCCAATCGGGCTTCCGCTTGCGACCCTGTTGAGCGCGACCGCGTTTGTGCTTGTGCTGCTTGCCTGGGGCCGGGGCGACAAAGGAGCTGGTCGGCTCGAAGCGGACGGGAACAGAGCGTAGCGGGATGAAGAACGACCCCGCGCGCAGCGCCACCCGACTGGCGCGAACGCGCTAATGCTCGGGATAACCCGCGAAGACGCTGGTGTTCTTGTGCTTGCGCGCGCTCAGGGCAGGGTCTCGAAACGCGGTGGCGCCGCTGCCCGCCGCGAAGCCGCTGATCAGCTCGGGGTTGGGGCGGAACTTTTCCGGACCATCATGCAATTGCCGGGCGTGACTCAACAGCATAATGGACTCGCCTCTCAGCGCGTGCACCGTGCCGCGTACGTGTACATCCTGCTCCTTGAGTCCGTCGATGGGGCCAACGTCGTTGCGGTCTGCTGCCATGCTGACTACCGTGAAGCGGCAGCCTTCCATGGATGTTCCAGGGCGGCACACGTCGAGGTAGCGCGTGCCGTCCTCGGCTGTGACCACGTCATACACGTGCGCTGCAAGGCAGATCTCCTTGCCTGCCATCGCAGCGGCATCCTCCGGCGCATAACAGCGCCGCGTTCCTGCGAGGCAGGCCGTGGCCGCCAGCGCTGGACCGATCGCAAACAAGGCAAAGAGCCGCAAAGGGGACATAGAGACACCACAAAGTCAGGATGAGGTGCCAACAGCCTAGCCTGCGGGTCAGCGGCACGCCAGAGTACGGGCGTCATGGTGCTTTGGGGGGATCTGCTGCGTGGTGCTAGGGGATGCGTGTGGCGGCCCGGTGTGACCGAGCGACCGCATAGGAGTGATCGCGTCGGCCCCAAGACTGGGATAACTGCCGCAACATCGGCAGTCTTGAGGCTGCCATCGTCCGAACAGGTAGAGGCGCGGCCCAGACCCGCGGGGCTTCAGCGCTGCCGCAAAGCAGGGAAGCCCCGTACCGCCCGGTTAGTGCACTTCCACCAGCTGCGAACTTTCGGCTGCTGCTGCGCCATAGTGCGTCCGCACATACTCGTCGAGGATGCGCTGGAAGTCGGTCACGATGGTGTCGCCGCGCAGCGTGGTCACGAGCTTGCCGTCGACATACACGGGGGCCTTCGGCTCCTCAAATGTGCCGGGCAGCGAGATGCCGATGTTGGCGTGTTTGGACTCGCCGGGACCGTTGACGATGCAGCCCATGACCGCTAGCTTCATCTCTTCGACGCCCGGGTACTGCTCGCGCCAGGCCGGCATGGAGACGCGCAGGTAGTCCTGGATCTGCTCGGCAAGCTGCTGGAAGAAGGTGCTGGTGGTGCGGCCACACCCCGGGCATGCCGTGACCTGCGGGGTAAACGAACGGATCGAAAGCGATTGCAGGATCTGCTGCGCGCACAGCACTTCTTCACTGCGGTCGCCACCCGGCTTGGGCGTGAGCGAGACCCGAATGGTGTCGCCGATGCCGGCAAGCAGCAAGGGTGCGAGGCCGGCAGCCGAAGCAACGATACCCTTGACACCCATGCCAGCCTCGGTGAGCCCCAGGTGCAGCGGGTAGTCGCAGCGCGCGGCAAGCATCGTGTAGACGTCGATCAGGTCGCGTACGCCGGAGACCTTGGCGCTCAGGATGATCTGGTCATGGCGCAGGCCGTAACGCTCGGCGGCCTCGGCGGAGGAAAGGGCCGAGACAAGCATGGCCTCGATCATGACGTCGCGGGCGGGCAGCGGCTGCGGGAGGCGGCTGTTCTGATCCATCATCGTGGTCAGCAGGGCCTGGTCGAGCGAACCCCAGTTGACACCGATACGCACCGGCTTCTGGTTGCGCACCGCGCACTCGATCATGGTGCGGAAGTTGTCGTCGTTCTTGCGACCGATCGAGACATTGCCGGGATTGATGCGGTATTTCGCGAGCGCCTGGGCGCATGCCGGGTATTTGTTCAGCAGCAGGTGCCCGTTGTAGTGAAAGTCGCCTACGATCGGGGTCTGCAACCCGAGCTTGTCGAGCCCTTCCACGATGTAGGGAACGGCCTGCGCTGCTTCGTCATTGTTGACGGTGACGCGCACAATCTCGGAGCCGGCAGCCGCCAGGGAGGCGATCTGGTCGATGCTGCCCTGCACATCGGCAGTGTCCGTATTGGTCATGGACTGCACCACGACCGGAACGTCGGAACCCATGCGCACGTTGCCGATGGTCGCGGTCACTGTTTTTCTGCGGTAGATCTCAGGCATAGGACCTCACCCGGATTTTACAGGAGACAGGGGTGGCGGGAGTGTGAAACGACGTGCGCGCAGGCAGGAGTCAGCCTGCGGAACTACTGCTCGGGTGTGGGAGCCTTGCCGTTCTTGCCCGCCTCATCCTTGTGCGCTGCGAAGTAGGTTTCTTCCTCGGCCAGGGTCTTTTGCGCCTGCTCTGCCATGGACTGCGCCGCCAGCAGGGCAGTCGTGCGGGCAAAGTCGTAGGTGTGGTCAGGAGGCGGTGCCTTCAGCACCGCCTCCCACTTGCCGCTGCTGTCGACCAGCGGGCGCAGCGCCTTGCGAATATCTGCCCTGTCGCCATGGTAAGTCTCTACATTTTCGGAGAGTTCGTCAGTGAGCCGGGTGAACTCTTCAAAGCGGGCCCGCAACTCGGCAGGCCTGCTGTTCTCAGTACTGCTCGGAGTTAACTCCTTGATTGCCGAAGCCCGTTCATTCACAAACTTCAAGTAAAGCTTTATGCGATCTACCGGGCGGTCGCCCAGCTCACGGACCTGGTCCACTTGTCCGCTGGAAAGGGGATCATGTGCCCGCTGAAGGGCGAACGCCGGAGTCAGCATGCTGCCGAGCATGCTTGCCATCACCAGCGTCGTCCTTGCCTTGCGGTCGTTCATCTATTCCTCGGAGCGGGCGTTCAGATCGCCTGCCGCGAATCGACAGCCTAGAGCGTGGCTGCTGCGCTGAGATCGACCGGCACCCTGCAACCGGTGCGGCTGCTTTCGCGCGCGAGCTCGATGATGCGCGCCACAGACCAGGCGGCGCCGACGCCAACTTCAAGCGGAGCCGTTCCGCAGATAGCGTTGCGCACATTCTCGTAGTACTTGCGGTAGTCGCCGGGCAGAGTGCGGATCACTTCCGGACTGCTGTCAGGCAGCGTGAGTGTGCCCCATGCGCTGGCGGCCTCGGTTCCGAAGGCATGGTCTGCGAACCGGGCGCCTTCACGCAACGCGTCTTCCTGCGGGTCGAGTCCCCATTTCTCGTAGGTCGCCCGGGTTCCGTGCAGTGTGAATCGTGCGCCCGGGCTGGCGGCCACCATAGTGGAGCGCAGCCAGACGCGCAGCGCCCGCAGCTCCTTACGGGGCGAGTCTTCGTAAGTAAGCTGGATGTCGTGAGAGTCGTCGACCTCGACATTAGGGCGGCTGATGCGGACGTCCGCCCACAGGCTGGTAGGCGCCCCGAACAGGCATAACGCCTGATCGATCAGGTGGGGGCCAAGATCAAACAGGATGCCTCCACCGGCGGCTTCTGTTTCGCGCCAGGCTCCGGGTTTTGGCTCCAGCCGGAACCGGTCGAAATGAGACTCGAAGAGCACCGGGTCGCCGATACGCCCGCTGTCGAGAAGCTCACGCAACGTCTGGAAGTCGCCGTCCCAGCGGCGGTTCTGGTAGGCCGACAGCACGACTTTCGCGTCGCGCGCAACCTGTCCCAGAGCGGCAGTGTCGGCGCTGCTCAGGGCCAGCGGCTTGTCCACAACAACGTGCCTGCCAGCGCGCATGCACTGCTCCGCGATGCGGCAGTGCGTGTCATTGGGAGTCGCCACAACGCAGAGCCGGATGGATGGATCTTGCAGCATTTCTTCGACAGAGGACACGATGCGCGCGCCGGGATACCTGGCGGCGGCGGTCTTGCCGGACCGTTCCACGATGGCTGCGACTTCCATTCCGGGTGTCTCATTGATCACGGCAGCGTGGAACACCTGCCCGGCCAGTCCAAAACCAACAACGCCTGCCTTGATTGTCTCGCTCATCATTCTTCCCAAGCCCTATTGAGGTCGAACCCATTCCAGCGCTAACGTGATTCGCGCGTCAAGAAAAAGAAAGGGCGGCCCATAGGGTCGCCCTTTCTTTGCACCGATAAACCTTACTGCACGTCGCCAGCCTCGAGGTGCGACTCGAGGAAGTAAAGCTGCTCTTCGGCCTCGACCACGAGCTGCTTGAAGAAGTCGGAGCTGGGCTCATCGCCGATCTCGTCGATCTTGTCGGAAGCTTCACGAAGCTCCTGGCAGTAGCAACCCAGGGCATTGGCAAGTGCGTTGACGTGATCCATGCCGCTGGTCAGGGTAGTGTCGTACTCCGGGATTGGCGAAGAGTTCGCCGACTGACGGACCGTGCCATTTGCCACGCCACCCAGCTGGGTGAGGCGCTCGGCGATCTGATCGATTTGCGGGAAGATGGCGTCCGCAACGCTGTCGAATACCAGGTGAAGCTGGTAGAAGTTCACACCCTTGACGTTCCAGTGGGCGAACTTGGCCTGCGAGTACATGTCAAGGGATGCCGCGAGGCGCTCCTGCATGACGGCAACCGTCTTGGTCTTCTGCTCATCCGTGAGCGCAACGCGATTGTGGTACATCTTGCTGTTGATCTTGGTGGCCGGGCCGGGTACGCCTGCACCCTGCTTCTTTGCCGGCATTTCCTTTATGCTGTTCGACGCCATGTGTCTCTCCTCATGTACAACGGTTGATCCTGAATACCGAACGCTTTGCGAGATCCATCCCGGTTGTTCCGCGGGGGCCATCTCGTCATTGCGCAACAAGCAGTAGGATGCGCAATGCTGCGCGGGGTTACCCCGCACTCCACAGCCTTTCTTGAGCGGTCTCGGCAGCTTGCCAGTGGTCTGCCGCAGACGGGTACAATCGACCCATGAACTGGCACCTGTACAACCGCGAACCGAGCCGCGCATCGCACCGGACGTCACTGCTCCTGCTAGCTGGCCTTGCGTGCGGCTGTTTCTTTGTATCGTCTGCCCTGCACGCGCAGGACCAGAAGCGCGGGCGCAAATACAAGGAGCCGCCCCCGGTCGCACACATCGCTATCAGCGTGGTGCGCGCCTCCAATGGCAAGCCCGTTGAGAATGCAGCCGTGATCTTCCATACCTTCCACGAAGGCAAGGACCAGGGCAACATGGAAGTCAAGACGAACGAGGATGGCAAGGCCGTTCTGGACGTCATCCCGATCGGCGACGAGGTGCAGGTGCAGGTGTTCAAGGCCGGCTACCAGACCTACGGCGAGAGCTTCACCAACGACCTGGCAGCGCGCGATCTCGAGATCAAGGTGAAGCCGCCCACAGGGCAGTACTCCATCTACCAGAAGGGGCCGCTCGAAGGCAACGCGCAGCAGTCGGTGACGCCGCAGCCTACGCAAAGCAGCGCCAAGACGACCAAAACACCGAACTAGTGGGAACGGAACAAACGGGTGGATCTAGTCGCGGTCTGCGGCGACCTCGGTGATCAGCACCTGGTGTTCGCAGACCGTCAGTGGCCGCGGGATGATCACAGGGCTGCTCGGGATGCCGGGTGCGCTGATGGCGATCCGGCTGGCCATCGTGCAGGATGGACCGCTGGTCCATCCAAGCTGAAAGCTGGCTGCTCCATTGGGCACGAGCAACACGTAGGGAGAAGGCGCGGCTTCCACCTCGCCGGAGACCAGGCTGGCCGATGTTGCCGCGCCCTGGGGAGCCGTGCTGAGTGACGCAGCCAGCACGCCCTCGGACACTCTCCGGATCTCGATGGAACCAAGGACCGAGCTATCGGCGGCGAGCAGCGCAATGGCCGGAAATCCACGCAGGCGACACGCATCTCCGGCGTTTTGCAGGGTCAACTGGAGCCGGTGCCTGCTGCCATTTGCCTCGGCTCGCGTTTCGAAGAGGTTAAGCTGCGTGGCCGCGCATGGCGGCACGTCATCTACATCGAGCAGTGGCTGCCGGGCTACCAGCTTCGGGGCCGACGCCGGCATCGTGAACGGTGCATTTGGATTCGCCACGTTGCGCCGTTGGTGCGAGTCTGCTTCTCCCTGTTGCGACGGGGCGATGCGATATGCCGTGGGCGAAAGTTGCGCGTCATTGCAGCCTGCCAGCAGGAGCATGGCGAAGCCGGTGATGGCCAGGAGTCGTGGTCGCAGGGCTTCTCGCCGGGACATAGATGGGCCGCCGGGAGCGCTCATCTCGCCCTGCGGAGGCTCGACCGACGCCGGGCCGGTGCGTGCAGTGGCGCTGTAAACCACCCTGGCCGGGAAGGGAAGGACGCCAGGCGAGACATAGCGGACGGTGCGAAAAGATCAAACTGCATGCATTCTCCTCCCGTCGTGGTCAGGGCGTAAGTTCCCGGGGATAGCAGGTAAGAAGCACTAAGTGACAACTTAGTTGCTCGAGGGACTTACTTAAGCAACTTTGAGCGAGCCGGTTCAAGCCGGGGTATGCCGAGGGCGCCCATCGGACTCTCCGCAACGGCGCTGTAAGATTCAGAGATGTCGTTAGCAAGCACTGAGCCTTTGATACTCAAGAGCCGCCCACTGCAGGGGAGGCGGGTCCTGGTAACCGGGGCTGCCAAGCGGATCGGTGCGGGCATCGCCCGGTGCCTGGCCGAAGCCGGCGCGGACATTGCCATCACCTACCATCACTCCCGCGCCGACGCCGAGCAGCTGGCCGAGCAGCTCGAAAGCCTGGGCGTGCGGACGGCCGCGATTGCGTGCGATCTGCACGAGCCTGCACAGATCACCGCGGCGGTCGCTGGTGCAGCGCGGGCGCTTGCCGGCTCCGGGCAGGAGCGGCTTGACCTGCTGGTCAACAATGCCGGAGCCTTCGAAACCGCGGACCTTGAGCACGTATCCGTGGCGCAGTGGGATGCCATGTTCCAGACCAACACCCGGGCACCGCTGCTGGTGGCACAGGCGGCGCTTCCTTTCCTGCGCGTGGAGGGCGGCCGCATCCTCAACATCGGCTCGCTGGGCGGGCTCCATCCGTGGGCGACACACGGGCACTACTGCGCGTCCAAGGCTGCGCTGCACATGTTGACGCAAACCATGGCCAAGGCCTGGGCCCCGGAGGTCGCAGTGAACTGCGTGGCGCCGGGCATGATCGTGACGGGTGCGGAGGCGGAGGAAGGCTATGCACACTTCCTGCAGAAGACGCCGATGCAGCGTAATGGGCGGGTCGGGGATGTGGCGGAGGTCGTGCTCTACCTGGCCTCGGCAACCATGTTCCTGACCGGGCAGATTATTGCCGTGGATGGTGGGCTGGGGCTTTAGGGAGCGGGCGGCTGCGGGGTGACCGCAGCCGCCCTTGGGCTGGCTCAGCCGAACAGCCGCTTCAGGAAGCTGTTTTTGCGGAACGTGACAAGCTGGCCCTGGCTGGCGTCGGGATCGAGGTCAAGCGCTTCGGGCTGCTCGGGCCAGTCCTCGCTGCGGAACACCGCCATGGGGTTGTGGATGCAGAGCCGCTCGGCAGTGGACTGCCCGTAGTGCTTGCGCAGAAACTCGAATCCCTGGCTCATGATCGGCGCGCGCGACTCGACGTTGTGCGCATCGGTGGCGAGAAAGTGAACCCAGTTGCGCTTGAGCATCTTCTCAGCCGTTGCCTGCGCGGTGCGTCCGAACCGGCCCGAAAGGCTGGAGGCGGTGACCTGGACCAGGGCGCCGTCGCGGATCCAGGCTGCCAGTTTCTCGGGGTGGCGCTGCAGAACGGGGTTGCGCTCGGGGTGGGTGATGATGGGGCGCTGCTTCACCATGGTCAGCTCATACAGGCTGTCGGTTGCCGTCTCCGAGATGTGGGAGTCGGCAAACTCGACCAGCACATACTTGCCGCCGTTGATGCTGTACCGGCCGACGTTGTCGAGCGCGTCTTGGATGTTGTCGTAGGACATGTGAAAGTCGCAGCCGAGCCCCAGCGTTACCTTGCCGTTGATGCGCGCGCGAAGCTCGTTCAGCAGGGCTTCGTTGCGCTCGCGGCTATAGGTGAAGCGGTCATTGGCATGCGGGGTGCAAACGATGTGAGTGATGCCGTCGCTTGCCGCCATCTCGGCCATCTTCACCGAGGTTTCCATGTTGGGGGAGCCGTCGTCCAAGCCTGGCAATAAGTGGTGATGGATATCGATCATGCGTCCTCGCTACCTCGCGACAGAGTGCGATCCTTCCAGGGCGTTTACCAGGGAGCGGAAGATACCGAAGCCATCCGCGGAACCCAGCAGGGCTTCGCTGGAGCGGTCCGGATGCGGCATCATTCCGAGCACATTGCGACCTGCGTTTAAAACTCCAGCGATGTTATCAAGGGATCCGTTGGGATTGCTTGAAGAATCGAACTCGCCGGCTGCATTGCAGTAGCGGAAGGCTACGCGGTTCTCGGTGTGCAGCTCCTGCAGCGTCGCCTCGTCACAGAAGTAGTTGCCTTCCATGTGGCCGACCGGGATCTGCAGAACCTCGCCCTTCGTGAGCTGGTTGGTGAACAGGGTGTCGGTGGTTTCGACCCGCAGGTGCACCTGCCGGCAGACATACTTCAGGCCCGCATTGCGCAGCAGGGCGCCAGGCAGGAGCCCACTCTCGCACAGGATCTGAAAACCGTTGCAGATGCCCAGCACGGGGCCGCCCGCCTCGGCAAAGCGCTTGACGGACTGCATCACGGGAGAAAAGCGCGCGATGGCGCCGGTGCGCAGGTAATCTCCATAGGCAAAGCCACCCGGGACCAGAATGGCGTCCGCGCCTGCGAGGGAAGGGGAGTCGTGCCAGAGCATCTCCACCGGTTGTGCGGCAATGGCGGAGAGCACATGCGCTGTGTCCTGGTCGCAGTTGGAGCCGGGAAAGACAAGAACGCCGAACTTCATGGCCATAGCCTAGCAGCTTTTCCCGGCTGCCAAGCTCGCGGGGCGGCAACCGGTGCCATCCTTCCGGCGGAATTTGCCTTCCTAGTAGCCGACGCCTCACCCTGGAACCGCTCCTATGGCAGATCTTGGCAACCCACCTGATCGATCGCGTTCGTCGCTGCAGCCCGGGCCGAGCGTTGCACCACCCGGCAACCCGGTGCGTAAAGCCGGGCATGCGCTGGCTCAGTGGTGGCGGGCTGCCACGCTGGAAGCGCTGTGTGTCGGCATCCTCTGGGGGATCGGACTGCTGCTGCTGCACGTGCCACTGGCACCGATGTGGGCGCTGCTGGCTGCCTTTGTTTCCTTTATTCCTCACTTCGGCGGAGTGATCAGCCTGATTGGGCCGGTGCTGGCTATCTGCTTCTCAGGGCATGACATGTACCGCCTGGGCTTGTTGCTCGGGCTCTACGGGGTCATCGTGATCCTGGACCAACTGGTGCTCCAGCCATACCTGCTGCACCGCACCACGCGCGTGCCGGTGTGGGCGTCGCTGCTGGTGCCTATCGCGCTGGGCATCGTGATCCCGTTCTGGGGTGTGCTGCTCGCGCCGCCGCTGCTGGCTGTTTTTTATGCATTTCGCAAGCCCGCTGCCTGAACAGCCGGGATATGACGGGCGGCCCTTTGCAGCGCCCGCGCGGTGAGGCGCATCTTGTAACGCATGGAATATAGACAGCTCGGCTACTCCGGCCTCAAGGTACCGGTCCTCGCCCTTGGCGTTGCTACGTTTGGCGGCGCGACAGAATTTTTCAAGACATGGGGCTCCACACAGGTTGAGGAAGCACGCAGGCTTGTGGACATCTGCCTGGAAGAGGGTGCCAACCTTTTCGATACGGCTAATGTGTACTCCAGGGGTGCCGCCGAAGAGATTCTCGGGAAAGCCATGGAAGGGCGACGCCACGAGGTGTTGCTTTCGACTAAGGCCACGTTCCCGATGGGTGACGGCCCGAACGATCTTGGCTCATCCAGGCACCACCTGATTGAGCAGTGCCACGCCAGCCTCCGGCGCCTGGGTACGGATTACATCGACATTTACCACATGCATGGTTTCGACGCGGCCACGCCCGTCGAAGAGACGCTGGAGACCTTGGACACGCTGGTGAAGCAGGGGAAGATTCGCTACATCGCCGCGTCCAACTTCTCCGGATGGCACCTGATGAAGTCGCTTGCCGCGAGTGAAAAGCACTCCTGGCAGCGCTACGTCGCGCATCAGGTTTCGTACTCGCTTGTGACGCGCGACTACGAATGGGAACTGCTACCGCTGGGGCTGGACCAGAAAGTCGGCGCACTGGTGTGGAGCCCGCTGGGATGGGGACGCCTGACTGGCAGGATCCGTCGCGATCAACCGATTCCTCCGGATTCGCGCCTGGGCAAGGGCGGCGAGGTGGGCGGCCCCATGGTCGATAACGAGTACCTGTACAAGGTGGTGGAGGTGCTGGACGAGGTGGCGGCCGAGACCGGCAAGTCCGTCGCACAGATCTCGCTGAACTGGTTGATTTCGCGGCCTACCGTGTCGAGCATCATCTTCGGCGCCCGCAATGAGGAGCAGCTTCGCTCGAACTTCGGCGCGCTGGGCTGGTCGCTGACCCCGGAGCAGATCGCGCGGTTGGACGCCGCCAGTGAGCTTCCGGTGCCTTACCCCTACTGGCACCAGGCGCAATTTCCAGCGCTGGCTTCGCGCCCGAAACTCGGTTCAAAGTAGGTTCGCTGCTTGCCGTGTCGGCCAAGAGAACGTCTCGTTTCTCCGGCCGCGCGGCGCACGCCGGCAGCATCGCCAAGCGCTTGGCGGCTGGTATACTGAGCCGTTGCGGAAGGTTGCGTGGCGCGACCGCGCAGCCTGCACCGCCCGACTGTATCTCCAGAAAAGATGAGGGTTTTCCATGTCCGGCCATTCCAAATGGGCGACTATCAAGCACAAGAAGGGCGCACTCGACGCCAAGCGCGGGAAAGCATTCACCCGTTTGATCAAGGAAGTCACCATGGCGGCGCGCCAGGGCGGCGGGGACCCGGACGGTAATCCACGACTGCGCACCGCAATTCTCGCGGCCAAGGCCGAGAACATGCCGGCCGACAACATCAAGCGCGCCATCCAGCGCGGCACCGGCGAAATCCCCGGCCTGACGTATGAAGAGATCTCGTTCGAAGGCTATGGCCCGGGTGGCGTGGCCTTGATCGTCGATTGCACCACGGACAACCGCAACCGCGCGGTCAGCGAAATCCGCCACACCCTTTCAAAGAACGGTGGCAACCTGGGCGAACCAAACTCTGTCCGCTTCATGTTCTCGAAGAAGGGGCTGATTGTTGTCGACAAGGCTGCGGCTGACGAAGAAAAGCTGATGGCGCTGGCGCTTGATGCCGGGGCCGACGACATGTCGGACGAGGGAGATAGCTGGGAGATCACGACCGACCCGTCTGTGTACGAGACGGTGGCACAGGCGGTGCGCGACGCCAAGATCGAAACGCTTGCCTCGGAGATCACCATGGTGGCTTCCACCTACACCAAGCTGGAAGGTGCGCCGGCAGCACAGATGATGCGCCTGCTAGAAGCACTGGAAGACCACGACGACGTGCAGAACGTGTACTCGAACTTCGACATGGACGAGGAACTCGAGGAAGCAGCGCGCTAGCCCGCTTGTGTTAAGGGTGGGCAATGACATCGCCTGAGTGGTAGCCGTTCGGGTGTGATTCTGCCCCGGGTGGCTACTCTCAGGCCGATCGTCCGGCCTAGAGGCTCGCTCACCCTGCTCGTGAAAACGCCGGTCAATGCCAAGGCTGCCCGGTGCCCTGCGGCTAGGGTGGCTGCCTGTTAGGTATCGCTGCAAAGCTGGATAACCTAAACCTCCAAGCTCGTGTTTGTTCTTTCTGGAGATCATGAAACAACTATCTGCTGCACTTTTCTGCTTGCTGGTTCCTGGCATCGCAGCCGCCCAGGGATCCGGCACACCCGCTCCGGCCAACCATGCTCCTGCTTCGGCTGCCCTAGCGACCGATCCATGGGAATATGGCGTCTTCTTCGGAGGCGGCTTCGGTGTGGGCGACCGCTCGGACTTCTCCTTTACCAATGCCGGTGTGCGCGTGGGCAAGGTGTTGACCAATCAGTATCTGCCTGGTTTTCTGCGGGGGCAGTTCGAATATGCTGCCGACTTTATGCCGTACTGGCAGTCGTTTACGCCCGCACCCAGTGTGCGCGCAACCACCTACACGTTCGACGGGCAGACCGGCTCCGTGCCGTTGCCATACGGGGGCGGCACCTTCACCGGGCTCAGCATCACGCCGATCATCCTGCGCTGGGACTTGAAACCCACGAAGCGCATCGCTCCATATTTGCAGGGTGCGGGCGGACTGATCTGGACGAACCACAAGTATCCGCCAGACGTGCTGGTGCCGGAAGGTACCTCGGGCGGCACAAGCGTGTGGAACTTCACGCCGCAGTTCGGCGTGGGGCTGCACTACTTTGTTCGGGACAGGCAGGCAATTGATCTGCAGGCTTCGGCGGTGCATATTTCCAGTGCGAGCCTGGGCGACCGCAACCCGGGCGTGAATGCGAGTGTGCAGTTTCAGATCGGCTACTCCTGGTGGAAGTAGCGGGCTGGTAACAGCGTGTGCTGCGGGGCAGCGTCGGTAGCTGTTGCCCGGCTCCCCAGCCGCGGCTGCCGGCAGGGCGGCGCGGGGTAGAGCAGGGCACTCCTTGGAAGCTGTGGCAAGAGGCTCGTGCGGCAAGACAGGGAGGCCACATGATTGAACCGTCGGCAGCACAGCCGCATGCACCCGGTGCAAGCGACGCAAACTGGGTGGCCTCCGTCCCCAACTTCGCGGAAGGCCGGGATCGCCTGGTGGTGCACGCGATCCTGGCCGCGATGCAACTGCCCGGGGTGCTCCTGCTGGACTACCTGCTGGATGCGGGTCGCAACCGTTCCGTGATCACGATCGCCGGGCCGTCCACGGCCGTGTGGGAAGCAGTGGTGCGGGCCGCGGGCGTGGCGACCGACCGCATCGACCTGACACGGCAGGTGGGGTCCCATCCGCGCATCGGTGCAACCGACGTGATCCCGTTTGTTCCCGTTGGCGCAGTCGCCCTGCTGCCGTGCGTCCTGTTGGCCAGGGAAGCCGCGGCTGCGCTGTGGCAGCGCTACCATGTGCCGGCGTACCTGTACGAGGCCGCGGCCAGCCGTCCCGACCGCGTGTTGCTCGAGGACGTGCGCCGGGGGCAGTTTGAAGGGCTGCGCGAGGCTGTTCTGCGCGACCCGGGGCGTCGTCCGGATGTGGGTGGGCCTGGGCTGCATCCGTCTGCCGGGGCCACCGCGGTGGGTGCCAGGCGCGCCCTGATCGAGTACAACATCGCGCTCGACACGGCCGATCTTGCCCCCGCGCGCGCCATCGCGAAAGCGGTACGCGGACAGAGCAGCGGCCTCGGCGTCAGGGCGCTTGCCCTGCTCTCTGAAGGCCGGGCGCAGGTCACCCTTGGCATCCCCGACCACCGGCAAAGCAGCGTCGGCGTGGTGCATGCAGCGGTTGAAGAAGCTGCCCGCAAGCACCGGACCTCCATCCTGTTCGGCGAGATCATCGGACTTCTGCCCGAGGCAGCCTATGAGGAGTCGAGCGCGTGGGTGGCCGGGCTTCGTGGTTTTCGGGCGGAGGAACACATCCTGGAGCGGCGTTTGAAGAATCCTCTGGCGTGGCCTGCGACGTTGCTAGAACGGGACGCCCCGTTACCCCCGGAAACGCGGCACCCATGAAGTGTGGGTTGGAACGTCTAAGATAAGGATTTAGAAATTCGGAGCGCGACGTCTCCGTTTGTCGAGGAAGCTGCTTATGTTCTGTTTTGTTCGTTCCACCCGGTTGCGCACTTCGCTGGCGCTGGCATGCCTTGCTGCCGCGGTTGCCGCGATTCCACCCGCCCATGCAGCGCAGTTGAGCACGGATGCGCAGGGCGCCATTCCCAAGGATGTGCAGCAGCTGATCGTGGTGGATTACCGCGCCATGCAGAACTCGCAGGCGGCCATGGACCTGAAGGCGCGCGTGATGCCGCCGGAGCTGAAGGAGTTGGAAAAGGCGCTGGTGGCCTCCGGCATCGATGACAACCACGACGTCGAGGAGCTGGCGTTTGCGTCCTTCCACACGGACCCGAACAGTGATTCATCCAAGATCGTGGGCGTGGCCCAGGGCCAGTTCTCAGTCCCGGACATTCTGGCAGGCTTCCGCAAGCGCAAGGTCAAGGTACAGATGCTGCGCGCCAACAAGATGTATCCCATGGCCGGCAGTGGCATGCTGGTGTGCTTCGTAAACCCAACAACGATGGTGTTTGGCTCATCGGACGCGATCAAGTACGCGCTGAACGCGCGGGATGGTTTTGCGCCGAGCATGCTGGCCAACCAGCCGCTGATGCAGCAGGTGAGCCTGGTGGACACGGAGCCGTTGTGGAGCGTGCTGGACGGCAAGGGCACGCAGCTGATGATGCGCAGCGTGATGGGACAGGCAGCGCAGCTGGCCGATTTCGAGTCGGTGCGCAAGCGGCTGATCAGCTCGCGGTACAGCATGAACTTCAACAATGGCGTGAAGTTCAACCTGGCCGTGGTCACACCGGACACGTTCACCGCAGCCACGATGTCGAGCATGATGAATGCGGGCGCGATGTACGAGAAGATGAGCGGCACGTCGACCGAGAAGCAGGCGATTGACGGTACCGACATCTCGTCCAACGCGGGCACGCTGAACGTGAACTTCAACGCTTCGGACAGTGAGTTCGGCACGCTGCTGCACTCTTCACTGTTCCAAAGCGTGGTGCACTAGGGCGTATTCAGAAGGCTGTTTTTGAGCGAAAACAGGGTGTTTTCGGTGCGCATTTGGGTGCGCAGTGCAAAACACGATTTTATAAATATGCACTGATTTCGCGGTTGGTGCATAAGTATGCACCAAATAACGCGCCATTCGCATAATGCAATTTTTGTGACTGCATAATTATGCGTGTCACAGGATTTGTCGTTTGCGGCTAAGATGGCGCGTGCGCGGACGGCCCCGCTGTGCGCGGCTGTCCGCGTGTGTTTCGCGCGGCTTTGGTTGATGGTGAGATCGCGCTCGT
Organism: Acidipila sp. EB88; assembly: GCF_003858395.1. Lineage (GTDB taxonomy): Bacteria > Acidobacteriota > Terriglobia > Terriglobales > Acidobacteriaceae > EB88. The sequence goes on from NZ_QWEV01000005.1 coordinate 3,646,490, forward strand.
AGGCGTGCGTCCGTAAGCGCGTTCGTGAGCGCATTCGTGCGGGCAAGGCCTAGAGGCTGGTTTTGCGTTCCAGGATCCGGGCGGTGAGCACGACGCCGCTCTCGTTGTTGTGCAGGGTCATGGGGAAGGCGAGCACGTTCCACACCCACTCCTCGCCCTTGCGCGGGAGGTTCATGACGCCGCGAAAGGTGCGATCGATATAGGTTTCGCGCGTGGTGGCCACGGTGGCGATGACCTCGCGCCAGTCCGGGGCAAGTTCCGGCATTTCATAGAACATGTTTTTGCCGCTGAACCATTCGCGCGGGCGCTCGAGCAGGCGGGCACAGGTGTCGTTGACATAGTGCCAGTTGCCGCGCGCGTCGAGCACTTCCATGACCACGTCATCGCCCATGGCCATGTTGATGCGCGAGTAGAAGAAGTCGCGCGCGTCGACCATGACGGGACGGCCCTGGCGCTTGGCGCGGAACGAGCGCAGGGCCACGACCAGGTCGTCCACCGAGCTATAGCCCTTGAGCAGGTGCATGTCTTCGGGGCCGCCGAAGCGCCGCTCCAGCGTAGCCGAGAGGATGATGATGGGCACCTCGGGCCGCTGCAAGCGAAGCTTGGCGGCGACTTCCGTGCCGAACTGGCCTGCGCCCAGGTGGTAGTCCAGCACAGCGACGTCGATAGAGTGGATCAGGGCGAGTGCCTCTTCGATGGTGGAGGCAGTTTCGGTCTGGTAGCCATGCTTGTGCAGGATGGTGGAGCGCAGCATGAGGTTTTCGACCTGATCATCGAGGAGAAGCACGCGGATCGGCGTCTCCTCGGCCGAGCCAAGCAAGGTAAGCAGCGTGTCCACTGCCTGCTCCGGGAGTTCGGGGTCTGTCGGTTCAGCCATGCCCACAGTAGATGCAGGGGCAGCGGGTTACAGATGCGCCGGGTCACTCATTCGGGGTAATGTCGTGTCCACGGCGGCAGCCTTCTCGAGGCGGGCGAGGCGGCGCAGGATTTCGGGGAGGCGGGCGAAGCCAGCGGAGGCCCGGAGCCACTGCCGGTTGGCCATGGCGGGGTAGCCGCTGACAGTTTCGCCGGCGGCGACGTCGTTGGGGATGCCGGTTTGCGCCGTGGCAACGGCGTTGTCGCCCACAGAGAGGTGGCCTGCGACGCCGACCTGCCCGGCAAGGATGACGTTTTTGCCGATGTGCGAGGAGCCTGCGAGGCCGACCTGCGAGCACAGCAGCGTGCGCTCGCCGATGGCCGAGCCGTGCCCGACCTGGACGAGGTTGTCGATCTTGGCGCCTGCGGCGATGGTGGTGGTGCCGATGCTGGCGCGGTCGATGCAGCTGTTGGCCTGGATCTCCACGTTGTCGCCGATGATGACGTGGCCGCTCTGGGGAATCTTGTACCAGGCGCCAGCCTCGTCGCGGGCGAAGCCGAAGCCGTCGGAACCGATGATGGCCCCGTTGCCGAGCGTGACGTGATCGCCCAGGATCGAACCTTCGCGCACGATGGCATGGGCATGGGCGAGCAGGTGAGAGCCGGCCTTAACGCCGGCGTACAGGACGACGTGCGCAAGTAGCACGCCGTGAGCGCCCACCTGCACGCCGGGGCCGACGACCACGTAGGGTCCGACGTGGACGGTGTCGGCGAGCCGGGCGGAGGGGTCGACCACGGCGGTGGGATGGATGCCGGGCGCGTAGATGGGCCCCTGGTGGAACAACTCGACGGCCTTGGCGAAGGCCAGGTAGGGATTTTTGATGCGCAGGGTGGGCACGCCGAGCGGAGCGAACCCTGGCTCGACCAGCACGGCGGCGGCACGCGTGGCGTGGGCAGCGGCGGTGTAGCGGGGGTTGGCGACAAAGCTGACCTCAGACGGGGAGGCGGTCTCAAGGCCGGCCATGCCCGTGATTTCCAGGGACGATAAATGTGCCGGGAGGCCCTCCAGATGGGCCTCGCCGGGGTGCAGTGCCGCGCCAAGGGCTGTGGCCAGTTCCTCGAGCTTCATATGCTGCGATTGTAGACGGGCAAGGGTGGCGGATCCGGGATAGAGAGTTCGCCGCTGGTCTCAGCCCCCCAGATCTGCTAGCATCGCATTTTGCCCCGGAACGTCGATCTGCGCTGCTCATGGCGAATGGTTTGAGGAGCAGCCGGTTGGCTCTGAGGCCCATCCCCGCAAACTGTCTGGACGCATGCCCGAATATATCTACCTGCTCGAGAACCGCCTGAGTGAAGCCCAGAAGAACGCCTTAGCGAACGTTCGCGATGCTGCCCGCGAAGCCGGCATGACGGTTTTCCTTGCCGGAGGCGCTGTACGCGACCTGACTACCGGCTCATCGGTCCGCGACCTTGATTTTTCGATCCAGGGCAATGCCCTGAATCTGCAGGCAGCGCTGGAAGCGCGTGGAGGTGTTCTGTGGGGTCGCCACGAGCCCTCCCGCGCCCTGTTTTTCTGGTTCCCCGGTTCTGTGCGTGTGGAGGTAGTGAGCACGCGGCAGGAGAAGTTTCCGAAGCCAGGCGAGCCGGTCTACACCTGGAGCGGCATCGTCGATGACCTGCACCGGCGTGACTTTACGGCGAATGCGATGGCGCTTTCCCTCAACGAGGGTTCGTACGGGCTGCTGCTTGACCCATTGAACGGGGTCGCGGACATCGAGGCGCGGCAACTGCGCCTGGCCAGCAACTACGGCTTTATTGAAGACCCCTCGCGCCTGGTGCGCGCGGTGCGCCTGCGCCACCGGCTTGGCTGGCAGCTGGAAGAGCGCACGGCGACCCGGTATGAGAATGCCAAGGAAGCGGATAACTTCGACGCGATCTCGCCGTATCTGCGCGGCTATGAACTTGAAAAGATTGCCGCCGAGGAAGAAGCGCTGCCGACCCTGAAGGTCCTCGAGGCCGAGGGCTGGATGGCGAAGCTGATGCCGGGCTGGACCAGTGCCAGTGTGGACACCGCGGCGCTGGAAGACCTGCACCGCAACCGGATCCAGCTGCTGATGCAGGGCGTGGCCCCGGACCTTTCTGCGGCGCACCTTGAAATCCTGACCGCGAAGATGGCGGCGGACGAACGTGCCGAGCTGAAGAAGCGCATGGTGCGGCCCGGTCTGCTGGCGCAGTGGGAAGGCCTGGATGCCGCGGCAAAGGAGTTTGCCAAGCTTCTGACGAGCAAGGATTCGGCAGTGCCTTCGGCAACGTGGAAGCTGTTCCACAACCATTCGGCGGAAGCGATCCTGTGGCTGGCGCATACGCGCAAGGCTGGCCCAGTGGATGTGAAGTTCAAGAACTTCTTCACGGTATGGCCGGAAGCCGCAAAGAAGGTGCCGGTTGCGCTGATGATGGAGATGCGCATCACGCCGGAGCTGCCGATCTATGCCGAGCTGCTGCATGAGCTGTTCCTGGCGCAGATCGATGAGACAGTCGGGACCGATGAGCAGATGCGCGCGTTCCTGGAGAAGTATTCGCCGCCCGCGCCACCGCCACCGGTGACGCTTCGCCGCTCGCGGACCAAGAAAGCCGATGGCAAGAGCAAGCGCAAGGAAGCGGCGCGCGACGAAGACGATGACGAGGACCTGGAAGACGATCGGCCCGCGAAGCGCGGCAGCGACGACGATGACGAGGATGTCGATATCGAAGACGATCTCGGCACCGACGATGATGACGATGACGAGGATGAGGATGCGGCCGTGCCTGCGATCGACGAGATTGCTGCCGGGCGCAAGCTGAACCTGGACAAGATCGATCTGGGCGCGGTGCTGGGGCGGATCCATTCGACCGAGGATGATGAAGACTCCGAGGATGACGACAAGGACGAAGACGATGCGGATGAAAAGCCGGCGTCGCGGTCCGCGAAGTCAGCCCCGGTGAAGAGCAAGCCGGTCAAGGGCGCCTCCGCCAAGAAGAGTGTGGCGGCTGAGGACGACGACGATGCTGGCGAAACTGCAGCGGAGCCGACGCCCAAGAAGGCCCCGGCGAAAAAAGCTGTGACCAAGTCGGTCGCAGCGAAGGGTGAGAGCCCGGATGCCGCAAAGAAGGCTGCGCCGGTGAAGGGTGCGGCGGCCGAGCCTGCGAAGGCGCCGGCGGCTGTGAAAACGGCAGCGGCGAAGAAGGCACCGGCCAAAAAGGCTGCGGCCAAGGGAACGGCGAAAGAGTAGTCGCTCCAGCTGAGCTTGTTGTGAGTGTTTGCAGTACAAAGCCACCGCGATTGTTGCGGTGGCTTTGTGCTGTTGGGCGTGCCGATGAGGGCGGCTGGCCTGGCCGGGGGACGGCTAGGAGTCCGACAGAAAGATCCGGAGGTCGCGCAGGTTGTTCCCGGTGGGGCCGGTCATGATGGCGTCGCCCAGGGCGGTAAACAGCGGGCAGCTGTTGAAGCGGGCCAAGGACTGCTCCGGGTCGAAGTGGAAGGCGCGGGCGCGGGTGGCGGTGGTTGGGTCCACGGTTGCGCCGGCGGCGGGGCTGTTGCCATCCAGGCCGTCGGAGCCTGCGCTGAGCACCATGACGTCGCCGGGAAAGCCGTCGAGCAGCAGGGCGGTCTTGAGAGCGAAGTGCTGGTTGCGTCCGCCGCAGCCGTGCCGCACGCGGTCCATCTGCACGGTGACTTCGCCGCTGGAGAGCAGGCAGACGCGGCCCCACTCGGCGCGCAGGGTGCGCATGCGTTCGACCAGGTAGGCGGCGGCTCGGTCAAAGGGCCACTCGTCGCAGGTGTTGTCGATGACCACCTTGTAACCCAGGGCGCGTGCCTGGTCGCGGGCGGCGTTGACGAAGTCGTGGTTGGAAAGCAGCACATCCATCTCCATGTTCTGGAGACCCTGCGCAGTGGGGGCGGGCGGTGGCTGGGCGGCCAGCGCCTGAAAGTAGGCGCGCACCGAGGCGGGGAAGCGCGGGAGCAGATCCCACTGGTCGAGCACGGCAGAGCACTGCGCCCAGGTGGAGGTGTCGGGGAGCGTGGGCGAGGAGGCGACGACGCCGAGGTCCTTGAGCGGCACGTCGGCGAGCAGCAGGGTGAACCGCATGGCGTCGGGGGCGGCCTGGGCGAGCTGGCCGCCCTTGATCGAGGAAAAGAACTTGCGCACGGTGTTGATCTCGGCGATGGGTGCGCCGGAGAGCACGAGCGTCTCGTAGAAGGCGCGGACGTCTTCGAGGGGGATGGAGCGGTCGCGCGGCAGCTCGCAGATGGAGGAGCCGCCGCCGGAGAGCAGGAAGAAGATCAAGGTGTGGCGGTCGGCGCGGCGCACCAGGGCGAGGGCTTCCCGGGCGGCATCGAAGGATTCTTCGTTGGGCAGGGGGTGCGAGCCGGCGAAGTACTGGATGTGTTTCTGGCGCTTCTCGGGGAGGACCGGGGCGGCGCAGATGCCGTCGACGCGCAGCCTGGAGGGCAGGCGGCTGAGCAGCGCATCGAGCATGGGCACGGCGGCCTTGCCGAAGGCGATGACCTGGACCCGTTTCACCCCGGCAAGGGAGTGCTCCACGGGCGGCAGCACGGCGGAGCGGCGACGAAGCATGGACTTCGCGTCGAACTCCAGGTGCCGGGCGAAGGCCTGGTCCACATTGCAGGCGGCCAGGGACGAATGGAAGATAGCGAGAGCGTCGGAGCGCAACGCGGCCAGGCGGTCATCCTGAAGGTGCGTCAGCGTGTTCATGAGCCGACCAGCGTGTTGCCAGCGGCAGCCGCTTCAGCCAGCATCGACTGAGCTTCAGGGGAAAGAATGGTCTGCTCGACCCAGAGGCGCAGGGCGGACTGCATGGCCGGCAGGTGCCCCAGGAAGAAGTGGTCCCCGCCTTCAATCCACTCGAAGCGCTTCGCAACGGGAATGGGCCCGAGTGCTGCTTCCACTTCTGCCCGCGGACTGATAGGGTCCTCCGCGCCGCTCATGCTCAGAAAGGGCTTGCGGCAGCGCTGCAGGAAGTCGTAGTTGTACATGCGGCCGGCAGCGGCGATCGGGGTGCCGAGCGAGACCAGCGCGGGTACCCGTGGGTCATCCCAGCCGGCCCGCAGAACCATGTGCGCGCCGAAGGAAAAACCGGCGGCGAGGACCGGCCGCTGGTAGCGGGCGGCCAACCAGTTGATGGCGGCGCGGGCGTCGTCCTGCTCGCCCTGGCCGTGGTCGTGGACGCCTTCGCTGCGCCCGGCGCCGCGGAAGTTGAAGCGCAGCACGGGGAGCCCGAGGTCGGTGAAGACCTTCATGGCGTGGTAGACGACCTTGTTGTGCAGGGTGCCACCGAGAAGTGGGTGCGGGTGGCACATCAGCACAGAAACCGGGGCCTCCGCAAGCAGGCGACCGGGGTTGAGCAATGCCTCGAGCCGGCCAGCCGGTCCTCGCAGGTCTTCTATCGTATGCACGCCGCCCTCACGTAGCGGGGCAATGGCGTTTTCGTTCGGTATGCTCACAGGTTCATTGTAGGGCTTCTTTTCGGGTGCTCGTACGGACGGGGTGGGTGGGATATGCTGGCCCAGTGAACCCGACCCAGCAACAGGAAGCCGTGGCGCTTCTGCGCCGCCTGATGGATATTGACTCGACGACCTACGCCGAAGGGGCGGTGGGTACGTATCTCGCCGACGCCTTGCGCGCGCGCAACTTCGCGGTGGAGTTGATGCCAGTGCCCCAGCCCGAGGGCTCGAGCAGCACGGCCGAGCGATTCAACGTGTACGCCGCGGCGCAGCCGGGCGCGCCGCTGGTGACCTTTTCCACGCACATGGACACGGTGCCCCCGTGGATCGCGAGCAGCGAGGATGAGGAGTTTGTGTACGGGCGGGGCGCGTGCGATGCCAAGGGGATCATCGTGGCGATGATCCTGGCGGCGGAGCAGCTACGGGCGAAGTCGCTGCCGGTGGCGCTGCTGTTCGTGGTGGGCGAGGAGCGCGACTCGGCGGGGGCCAAGATTGCGAACGAGCAGCCGCGGGGAAGCCGCTTCCTGATCAATGGCGAGCCGACCGACAACCGGCTGGCGCTGGCCTCAAAAGGCGCGCTGCGTGCGTCGGTGACGGCGACGGGCAAGATGGCGCACTCGGCATACCCCGAGCTGGGGGAAAGCGCGATCCATAAGCTGGTGCAGGCGCTTGATGCGGTGCTGCAGGTCGCGTTGCCGGTGAGCGAGGATGTGGGGCCGAGCACGCTCAACATCGGGCTGCTGGAAGGTGGGCGCGCGCCGAACGTGATCGCGGACGAGGCTTCGGCGCAGGTGCTGGTTCGGCTGGTTGGGCCGTCGGAGCAGACCCGGGCCGAGCTCAAGGCGGCGGCCGCGCCGTTTGCCGAGGTCGACTTCACGCTGGAGATTCCGTTTGTGCGGCTCAAGGCCATGGAAGGGCTGCCGACGATGATTGCAGCGTTTACGACGGATGTGCCTGCGCTCACGAACTGGGGCGAGCCGATGCTGCTTGGTCCGGGATCGATCCACGTGGCACATACCACCGGCGAGCGCATCCGCAAACAGGAAATGTGGGATGCGGTGGAGTTGTACGTGCAGGTGGCTGAGCGCCTGGCTGCCTCGGTGCCGGGGGAGCAGACCGTGGAGCAATCAGACGCCGGCGTGGCGGGACCTGGCCCAGGCGCCTAGAAGAGGCAGCCCTGAGCCTCGGCTTCGACCCCGGCCAGAAAGGCGCGAAGCAGCGCGAGCCTGGGTGCGGCGAGTGCACGGGTGGTGTCCAGGCGGATGTGCGCGGGCAGCTCTTCCAGGCTGCGGGACAGAAACGCGATGATCGGGGTGAAGGTTTCGTAGCGGGTATCGCGACCGGTTTTGGCGACGGCGCGCAGGATGCCGATCGCTCCCAGCTGCTCCAGGATGTCAGCATCGCGGAGTACGATGGCCTCGATGCTTTCGGGTTTGTCGTGGGGCTGGTGCGTGGCGATGGCGGCCAGGACTGCGGGAATCTTGTCCTCGGGAAAGTTGGCGCCCATCAGCATGTCCGGCACCGTCTCGAGCGCGTACTGCACGTGGTTCCACTGGCGCAGCTGGTCGGGGGCCTCGGGCCGGTGGCCGATGAACACACCGATGTCGTGGAGGTAGGCGGCGGCGAAGACCACGTCATCGTCGTATTCGGTGCCTTTGCCGACGAGTCGGGTGAGGGCGTAGAGGCGGGGCTGGTGGCCGTACTTGTCGGCGGGTTTGGCTTCCTTGCGGAGCAGGGTGTCAAGCGTGGTGCGAAAGGGCGTGGAGCTGGCCGTAATGGACATGGGTCTCCCGTGAAGATACAGTGCTCTGCGTGGCCGGGCGGACCCCGGCGAGCCGGGGAGCGCGGTTCGATTTCCAGAGTACGATGCGGGCGAAATCCGGAGCTGAACGCACGCAGGGTACCGGGAACCGATGGTTCCTGCATTTCGGTAACGTGCCGGGGCTGAAGGTATACCAAAGAGTGGGAGAATGCATCAGTAGCAGAGAGTTTGGTAAAGGTGCAGTGATTAGGTAGCTATCCGGATTGTCGCCACATTCTGTGGCAACAGATTGGGTAGGTGTCTTTGGTGCATGGTTTTCGCAGGGAATTGTGGCAGGCTTTTCCGCCACATCGGTTACAGTCGGTGCAGGTAGAGAGCGGCATGGCCGCCGGAAAACAGGGCTTCTTTGACAGTGGCTTGCTCAAACCCTTCTCTCTTTCTTCCAGATCGTCCACCCTCGGTTCAGTTGCGGGCTCTGCTCTGATTTAACCAAGAAAGTAAGCCAGGGGTTGCAAAGGCAATGAGCACTTCAGAGTTTGTCCGACAAGGTGGAGACAACGACACAAGACTGCCAACGCAGCAGGCGCGCCCGGTGAATGGTTCCCGGAGGCATGCCAGCCCGGCGTTTACCGCCGCGGCTTTGATGATGGTGAACGACGTTCTGGTGACAATCGGGGCGTTCCTGTTCGCGGTGATCGTGCACTTCCTTTCCATCAGCCGGATGCCGGGTTTTCACATGCGCGGGCTGCCGGCACACATCGTCCCCCAGTCGACCGACCTGTGGTACCTGCTGGGCTTCCTGGTGGTGCTGCTGTTTGTGCTGCGGCGGTACGGGCTATACAACGGGGTGCCGAACCGGAGCGGCGCGCACGAACTGCGCTTGATTGCGCAGGCCTGCCTGACGGCCGGGGTGCTGCTGTGCGGCTGGCTCTACCTGATGCACAACGTCGAGGTTTCGAGAGTGCTGGTGGTGATGCTGGTCATTACCACGGCCCTTGCACTGGGCGTGCGGCGTACGCTGTGGCGGACGGTTCGTTTTGCCCGCTATGCCAAGGGCGTGGAAACGCGCAACGTGGTGATCCTGGGCACGAACCAGCTGTCGTTTGCCATCGGGCAGCAGATCGACGACGACTACCACCTCGGCTACCGCCTGTGCGGGTTTCTGCATGCGCCCGGAACGACGGACGCCATTGAGGTCCCGCAGGAGCGCATCCTGGGGGATATGGGACGGCTGCGCGAGCTGACGCGGCTGCACTTTATCGATGAACTGGTGATTGCGCAGCCCTGCGCGATCGAGACCGTGATCGACCTGCTGGAAGAAGCGCACGACGTGGAGATTGACATCCGCGCGATGTCGGGTTTCTACGGCGAGCTTGGACAGAACGCCCCGGTGGAGTACCTGGGAGCTTTCCCGATGGTGGCGCTGCACCGCCGCGATCCGCGCACGGTGGCCTTCCTGATGAAGCGCGTGGTGGATATCGTGCTGTCGCTAGCAGCCCTGATTGTGGTGTTCCCGATCATGCTGTGTATTGCGATTGCCGTGATCACGGATTCGCGGGGACCGATCTTTTATGTTTCGGAGCGGATTGGCAAGCGTGGCCGCGTGTTTCCGTGCTTCAAGTTCCGCACCATGGTCAAGGATGCCGAGGCCAAGAAGCGCGAGCTGGCGAAGCATAACGAGCGCGACGGCATCCTGTTCAAGATGACCAAGGACCCGCGCGTGACCAAGACCGGGCGGTTTCTGCGGAAGTATTCGCTGGACGAGCTGCCGCAGTTCTTCAACGTGCTGCGTGGCGAGATGAGCATCGTGGGGCCGCGCCCGCCTATTGCGAGTGAGGTAGCGAAGTACGCGCTGGAACACTTCCGCCGGCTGGAAGTGCTGCCGGGACTTACCGGGCTCTGGCAGGTGCAGGCGCGGCACGATTCTTCGTTTGCCCGCTACATCGCGCTGGACACGGCGTACGTGGAAAATTGGAGCTTCTGGCTGGATTTGAAGATCCTGCTGCGCACGGCGCAGGTGGTGATCAAGGGGACCGGCACGTAGTCTGCTTCAGGGCGAATTTAGCTTCGAGAGAACCACCCTGTATGCAATGCTAGGAACCAGGAAGCGCGGCCATGAGGCCGCGCTTCTGCATTCCGGTCTGACTGCAACAGGAGCCACCGCATTGATCCGTTCGAACCAGTCGAGTCCTCTGAGCCGTTCCCTGGCAGTTTTCCTGCTGGCCGGCAGTTTTGTTGTTCCCGCAGCCCGAGTGTTTGCGCAGGAGCATCCACCGGCCGAGCCCGCTGCGCATGCTGATGAGCATGCGCACCCTCCCGCGCAGAAGCCTGAAGAGGAGGCGGCGCCGGTGGAGCGATCTTCGGTGACGCAGCACTCGATGATGCTGGGAGGCCGGCAGATCCGGTACACCGCGACCGCCGGCACCCTGCTGATCCGCAACGAAGAGGACAAGCCGTACGGGTCGATTTTCTACGTGGCGTACACGGCGGACGGGGCCGAGTCGAAGACGCGGCCGGTGACGTTTCTGTATAACGGTGGGCCGGGCTCGGCCTCGTTGTGGCTGCACATGGGCTCGGTGGGGCCGATGCGGGTGATTACGAACTCGCCGGCCGCGACAGGCTCAGGCCCGTACCAAGTGGTGCCGAACGAGTACTCGCTGCTGGACCAGTCGGACCTGGTGTTTATCGATGCGCCGCTGACGGGGTATTCGCGCGCGGTGGGCAAGGCGACGGTGAAGGATTTTGCCGGGGTCGACCCGGACCTCCGCGCGTTTGCCAAGGTGATTGAGCGGTACCTGTCGGTGAACCAGCGGTGGAACTCGCCCAAGTTCCTGTTTGGGGAGTCGTATGGCACGACGCGGTCGGCGGGGTTATCGGCGGTGTTGCAGGAGGACGGGGTGGCGTTGAACGGGATCACGCTGCTGTCGTCGGTGCTGAACTACAACGCGTCAATCGGGGCGGGGCTTGAAGTGTCGTACGTGAACTACCTGCCTTCGTACGCCGCGATTGCTTATTACCACAAGAAGCTGCCGCAGATGCCGGGCGGCTCGCCGGCGGCGATGGCGGCGTTTGTGGAGGAAGCGCGGGTGTTTGCCCGTGGGGAGTATGCCGAGGCGCTGGCGGAGGGTGAAGCCTTGCCGCCCGCACGCGTGGACGAGATCGCGGCGAAGCTGAACCACTTCACGGGGCTGCCGGTGAGCTACATCAAGGAAGCCAAGCTCAGGATCAACCCGACACGGTTTCGCAAGGAGCTGCTGAGAGGGGATGGGGACATTCTCGGGCGGTATGACGCGCGGTTTGAAGGCACAGAGGTGGATGATGCGGGCGAAAACCCCAGCTACGACCCGTCGGACACGGGGATCAGCGGGGTGTACGTGGCGGCGGTCCATGACTACCTGCAACGGGAACTGAAGTACGAGTCGACCGACGAGTACAAGCTGAGCGCGAATACGATCGGCGAGTGGGACTGGCATCACCGGGCGGTTGGAGCCGGGGGCAGGGGAGCGCAGCAGTTGCCGTACGTGGCCGGGGACCTGGGAGATACGATTCGGAAGAATCCCAAGTTGCAGGTGCTCTCGGCGAATGGCTGGTTTGACCTGGCGACGCCGTTCTTCGCGACCGAGTACGAGCTGAACCACATGATGCTCGCGCCGGAGCTGGCGAAGAACGTCCACTTTACGTACTACCCGGCGGGGCACATGGTGTATCTGAATGTGGACGCGCTGCGGCAGCTCAGGGATGATCTGCGGCCGTTTTATCAGCAGGCGGAGAAGTAGCGGAGCGGAGCTGTCCCGCAGGCACGGCTGCGTCTGCGTAGCCTGCGGAAGCTCGGCACGGCGGCTTACCGGTAAGCTATTGAAATTGGAAGAATAACTGCATAAAATAGAAGGAATTCGTGTTTAGCCGGTTTTGCCTGCACTGCAGGCGCCGGCTTAACGCTTGCGAGGGGTAGACAAAGCATGGCAAAGCGTCGCGGTAATCCAAACTGGGGTAAGCCCGAGCCGATCGGTCCGGTGGTTCCCACGGTGACTTCGTTCGAGCTTGTGGTCAAGGAATTCAAGCTGACACCCGACCAGTATGAGCGTTCCACGCGCCTGCGTGAATGGGCGCGGCGCAACCGCAACTCCAAGTACATCCCGGAAGCGCTGCTGGAAGCGTGGGGATTCGAGATCGAGTCGACGTTGTAAATCGTCCCGGCTCCAGGAAGATGGCCGCCTACGGGCGGCTTTTTTCATGCCCGCGAGACGGTAGATTCTCCAGTGCTGTTTCCATCCGTAGGGAAGTAGCTGACAATAGGGCATATGGCAGCAGCAGGGAACCCGTTTACCACCGTGGAAGAGGCGCTCGCGGAGTTTCGCGCAGGCCGCATGATCGTCGTTGTGGACGACGAGGATCGCGAGAACGAGGGGGATCTGACCCTGGCCGCAGAGTTCGCGACGCCCGAGGCGATCAACTTCATGGCGAAGTGGGGGCGGGGGCTGATCTGCCTGACACTGACCGAGGAGCGCGCCGATCATCTCCGGTTAAGTCCTATGGTCGCTTCCAACTCTTCGCGATTTGGGACGGCGTTTACCGAGAGCATCGAGGCGCGGGAAGGCGTGACCACGGGCATCTCTGCCGCGGACAGGGCGCACACGATCCTGGTGGCGATCGACCCGGAAGCCACGGCGGCGGACCTGGCGCGGCCGGGGCACGTGTTTCCGCTGCGAGCGCGTAAGGGCGGCGTGCTGGTGCGGGCAGGGCAAACCGAGGCCTCGGTGGACCTGGCGCGTATGGCGGGGCTGAAGGCGGCGGGTGTGATCTGCGAGATCATGAACGACGATGGCTCGATGGCTCGCGTGCCGGACCTGGTGGCGTTTTGCCAGGAGCATGGCTTGAAGATGCTGACGGTAGCGGAGCTGATCCGCTACCGGTTGCAGCACGAGCGCTACATTCGCCGGGTGGCGGAGACGCTGTTGCCCACACCTTACGGCGAGTTCCGCATGATTGCTTACGAAAACGAGGTAAACGGTGGGGAGAGTCACCTGGCGCTGGTGCGGGGCGATGTGACGCAGCCTGACGACCAGCCGGATGCGGGTGCCCCGGTGCTGGTGCGGGTGCACTCACACTGCCTGGCTGGCGAGGTGTTTGGCTCGAGCCTGTGCGATTGCAGCGGCAGTGTACAGCGCTCGCTGCGCGCGATTGCCGAGGCTGGCCGTGGGGCGTTGATCTACCTGCACAACGGGAGTCGCGGGTTCGATATTGACCGCGCGCCGGCGCTGGTGCCGGGCAAGCCGGCGGAGATCCTGCTGCATCGCGATGTGCGGGAGCCGGATCAGCATGAAGACCGGCAGGGACGCATCCTGCGGCAGGTGGGGCTGGGCGGGCAGATTCTGTCGGACCTGGGGATCCGGCGGATCCGTCTGCTGTCGAATACCCGCACGCATGTGCCGGCGCTGCAGGGTTTCGGGGTCGAGATCGTGGAGCAGGTGCCGATCCCGGAGTTTGCAGCGGCGCGACGGTAGAGTCGGGACGTTTGGCCAGGTGGAAACTCGCGGTACAAGGCGCTGAGGAAGCGAAGAGGCGACGCATCGAGCGTCGCCTCTTTTTTGTTTGCGTTAGCGGCTGAGGCGCAGGGCCAGTTGGACGACGCGCGGGTCGGTGGTGGTGCTGGTGATACTGCCGAAGGCGGCTGCGCCGAAGCTGCCATTGGGCTGGGCGAACTCGGGCGTGTTGGTGAGGTTGAAGAGCTCGGCGCGGAACTCGAGGTTGCCCTCGAGCGGCAGCTTTGTGTTCTTGACGAGGGCGATGTCGAGGTCCCGGTAGGCGGGGCCACGCACCGGGTTACGCGAAGCCGAGCCAAAGGTGAACTGGGGAGCAGTCGCAAAGGCAGCGGTGTTGAAGTAGCGCGCGGGGGTGCGCAGCGCGGGTGAGAGCGAGGGCCTGCCGATGATGTTGGGGCGCTGCAGGGCCACGCCGGCGAAGGCGTTGTTGTTGGTGGCCTGGGTGACAGTGACGGGCATGCCGGACTGCAGGGACAGGATGGTATTGAGTGCCCAGCCGCCGAGGAGGGCGTCGCCGATGCCGGACGCCGCGAAGCGATGGCCGCGCCCGGCGGGCAGGTCGTAGATGCCGCTGAAGGAGAGCACGTTGGGCATGTCGCCGCTGGAGGAGTCGCGCTCGAGGTACGGGCGGAAGGTGTCGGCGGCGATGAGGCTCGACGAATTTGGCGACGAAAGCACGGTCGAGGAGAAGACGGACGAGGCGTCGTCAATGAGCTTGGAGTGGGTGTAGGCGAAGAGCAGGTAGATGCCGCGGGTGAGACGCTGCTCAACCTTGGCCTCGATGGCGTTGTAGTTGCTGGTGCCGGAGTTGTTGCGATAGGTGGCGACGTTCTGGAAGCGCGGGTAGGGCTTGAGGAGCTGCGCCGTGCTGATGGTTTTGCCGCCGATGGGGCTGGAAGCCGGCAGTTGCCCGTAGAAGGGGTTGGCGACCTGGGTGAGCAGGGACGCGCCCTGGGCGAGCTGCGCGACAGTGAGCTGGTTGAGGTTGGCATCGGGGATGCCGACGTGCACGACGTGGGAGCCAACATAGGCGATGTCAAACGAGAGATCGCGGGTGAGTTGGCGCTGGAAGGCGAGGTTCCACTGCTCGACATAGCCGGAGCCGGCCTGATGGTTCACCGTGTAGACGCTCTGGCCTAGGCCCGCATCGGGGGTGAACGGAATGGGCGCAACGCTGGGGCCTGTGTTGAGCGTAAACGCAGCGTTAACATTATCCTGCGTCTTCTGCTGCACGTTCTGGATGAAGGGGAACTGGGGCGCTGTGAAGGGCGTGGTAATGCCGGACTGGTCAATGAAGACGATGCCGACGCCAGAGCGCACCACGGTGCGCGGGGTGAGCAGGTACGTAAAGCCGAGGCGTGGGGCGATGTTGTCATAGTGGAGCTCGCGGGCGCTTTCGGAGTAGCCGTCGACGCCGAGGTAGTCGAGCTGCTGGGTGGCGAGGTTGAAGACGGCACCCTGATTGTTCTTTTCAGTGGACGGGAAGTGCAGGGTGTAGCGCGCGCCAATGTTGAGGGTGAGCCGGTCGGTGGCTCGCCAGTCGTCCTGCGCAAAGTACTCCTGGATGTGGTCGCGGGGGCGGAGCTTGCTTTCCTGCAGGTCGATGGAGAAGGTGTCGACCTGGCCGAGCAGGAAACTGGCGAGTGCATTGCCGGAGCCCGTGGCGCCCTGCTGGTCTGTGCCGGTGGTGGTGAAGGCGAAGGAGCCGGTCGGGTTGGGCGGGGACACGGTGTTGAGCTGGTACCAGCGGTAATCGAGCCCGGCCTTGAAGGCGTGGCGGCCGCGGGTGTAGTTGAGCGTTTCCTCCACCTGCCAGACGGCGGTCTGGTATTGAGCGAAGGTGCTGGCCGAGGGGCCAAGCTGCTGAAAGCCCGTAAAGGTGAACAGCGGCAGGGCGTTGTTGAACGCGGCGTTGGTAGGGATGCCCGGGATGCCGAGCGCGCTCGAGGTAGTGGAGGCGAGCGTGGGGCCGCCGGTGGAGTTGCCGCGCCGGGTGTAGCCGACGTGCACGTCGTTGAGCAGGCGGTCGGTGAAGGTGTGGGTTTCGTCGAAGACCGCCTGCTGCCCGAGGATGGAGGAGAGACCAACGACGCCGCCAGTGCCGATGACGGCTCCGGTGATGGCGCCGCTGCCGTCGGGGAGTGGTGCGACGGGGTTCTCGACCTCCGAGTAGTAGGAGTAGCGGCCGAAAGCTCGGTCGTGATCGTGGTAAGCGCCATCGACGCGGAAGTCGAACTGGTTCTGGTGGTCGGCGTCGTTGGCGGTGCGGGTGTAGTTGTTTGCGGCCGCGCGCAGGTTGGTGGGCGTGGGGAAACGGCTGAGCAACGCGAGGGCGACGGGGTCGAGCGGCTTGTTGATGGTGTCGTTGGGGAACTCGGCGCGGACGAACTTGCCGTTCACCGTGGTGGTCGTGGTGGGATCGTAGATTTTGGAGACGCCGGTGAAGATGCCCTGGCGCTCGGCCACCGTGGGGATGGTGGAGATGCGGGTGACGCCGATGAGCTGCTTGACGCCCTGGTAGTCGCCGAAGAAGAAGAGGCGGTCGCGCAGCACGGGACCGCCCAGAGTGGCGCCGTAGAGGTTGCGGCGGTACTCAGGTTTGGCCGCAGTGGGTGAGGCGAAGTAGTTGCGGGCATTGAGGTCTTCGTTGCGGAAGAACTCGAAGAGGCTGCCGTGGAAGGCGTTGGTGCCGGAACGGGTGGCGACGTTGACGACACCGCCGTTGAAGCGGCCGAACTCGGCCGGGACGTTGTTGGCCTGGACAGTGAACTCCTGGATGTCGTCGACGATGGGGAAGAAGGCGACCTGGCCGGGCTCGGGCTGCAGGGCGGAGATGCCGTCGTACAGGTACTCGTTGGTGCGGGGGCGGCCACCGTTGATGCGGGGCAGCAGGGTGCCGGGGGCAGCTCGACGCCGGGCGCGAGCGTGGTGAGCTGGATGAAGTTGCGGGAATTGAGGGGCATGGCGATCACGGTGCCGCCGGGGATATTCGTCTGGATGTCGCTGGTGCTGCTTTGCAGGGGTGGGGCGTCGGCGTTGACGGTGACGGTCTGCTGTTCGCCGCCGGGGTGGAGTGCGAGGTCGGCGTTGACGGTCTGCCCGAGGATGACGGTGAGGCCGGTGCGGGCAAGGTGCTCGAAGCCGGGCGCGGTGACGTCGAGCCGGTAGCCGCCGGGCTTGAGGTGGCTGAAGGCGTAGTCGCCGGTGCTGGAGCTGGTGGTGTCCTGCCGGATGCCGGTGGCGACTTCGGTGAGCGTGAGCTGGGCATTGGCGATGGACGCGCCGGAGCCGTCGAGGACGCGCCCGGTGAGGTCGGCGGCGATCTGGGCGGAAGCAGCGGTGGTGGAGGCGGCGGCGAGAACGAGTGCAGAGACGAGACGCTTCACGGGTCAGCTCCCACGGGACAAGGCTTGGCGCGCGCGGCGCGGTGGGGGAGTGGTACGAGGATGGAGTCGGCAGGTACGTCGTGAACGCGCAGAGGGTGGCGGTTCGAAACGACTGTATCTGGCGGGGATCGTATGGTCAACCACTTGCCGGTAGTGGGCGTGGGTGGTCGGGCGCGCGGCTCATCGCGGTGACGCGTGAGTCTGGCTGGATCGTGCTGCCTGCACGATGTGCAGGCAGGCGTGCGCGCCGGTGAGGCGAGTTGTTAGCGGAGGACGGGGATGATTGGCGAGGGCAGGGTGCCCAGCAGTCCGCGGTTTAGCAGTTCGGCCTGCAGGGCTTCCACGTTGGTGAACAGGATGGCCTGGAGGCCGATGGATTCAGCGGCGGCGATGTTTTCCGGCTTGTCGTCGAGGAAGAGTGCATCTTCGGGGATGACGCCAAGCTTTTCGCAGGTGTAGCGATAGATGGCGGGGTCGGGCTTGGCAATGCGCAGCTCGCAGGACCAGGTGTGGTGATCGAAGCGGCCGAGCCAGCCGAACTCCTGGCGCATGTAGCCGAGCAGCTCTTCGCCCATGTTGGACAGGATGGCGGTCTTGAAGCCGGCGTCCTGCACGGCCTGCACCCAGAGGAGCATGGCTTCGTTGAGCGTGCTCCACATGAGCACGTCGTTTTCAATGAGCTGCTCGATCTGGGCGGGGGTGAGTTCGAGGGCGGCGTCGGTCGCGATCTGTTGCCAGAAGGTCGTGCCGTTGAGGTCGCCAAGGTCGTAGCGGTGGCGATGCCGCCAGTAATGATCGTCGAAGGCCTGGTCGTTGAGCCGGGTGATCTGCTTGAGCGCTGCCAACGCTTGTGGTTCCTGGGCGGTGCTGAGCACCATGCCGTAGTCAAAGATCACTGCCTTCAAAGCCATTGCCGCCCTCGCGCCTGGAGTTCCCGTCTCCATTATGCGGGAGCAGCGCAGGGTGGCAAGGGTGAAACTGTGGGCCCGGCGTGGTGCGTGGCAGGAGACGGTGCGGGTACGGTGCAAGAATGGGAAACGGCTTAGGTAGCCGAGCGGCCGGGGCGGGTGGATGCATGGGAACGGCCAGGCCGGGGAGGGTACGCACGCTGTTTGCTGACAGGACCAACTGGGACAGGGAAGAGGCTCTGCTGTCGGAGCGCGTGGCGGCTGTGCGCGCGGACGGGGGCGCGGTGCTGGATCTTACGGCGTCCAACCCGACGCGGTGCGGCTTTCGCTTCGAGGCGGAGAGGCTGCTTGCCCCGCTTGCGGCGCCGGGTGCGCTGGAGTACGAACCGCTGCCGTTTGGGCGCGAGCAAGCGCGGGCAGCGGTGGCCGGGTATTACGCGGAGCGGGGCGCGGCGGTCGAGGTGGAAGACCTGTGCCTGTGCACCAGCACCAGCGAGGCGTACAGCTTCCTGTTTCGGCTGCTGTGCAATGCGGGGGACGAAGTGCTGATCGCCACGCCCTCGTACCCGCTGTTTCCATACCTGGCGGCGCTCCACGATGTGCGGCTCGTGGAGTACCCGTTGCTGTACGAGCATGGCTGGCAGCTGGAGCCGGGTGCGCTGGACGCGCGGATCACGGAGCGAACCCGCGCGATCGTGCTGGTGCACCCGAATAACCCGACCGGGCATTTTGTCGGCGCGCAGGAGCGCGCCGCAATCGAGGCGCTGTGTGTGCGACATGGGCTGGCGTTGCTGGTCGACGAGGTGTTCCTGGATTATGCGGTGGATGCGCAGCCCCGGCAGAGCTTCGCTTCCGCTTTGCCGGGCGATGCCGAGAGGCCGCTCGTGTTTGTGCTGAGTGGCATGAGCAAGGTCGCGGCGCTGCCACAGATGAAGCTCTCATGGATTGCCGTGTGCGGGCCGGAGGGATTGCGGCACGAGGCGCGGGAGCGGCTGGAGATCATTGCGGACACGTTTCTTTCGGTGAGTGCGCCGGTGCAGCACGCGTTGCCGGCGTGGCTCGCGGAGTGCGGCGCAATGCAGGCGCAGATCCGCGCGCGGGTTGCCGAGAATATTCGCCTGCTGGATGGACTGATCAAGGATACGCACGTGTCACGGCTCGAAGCGGAAGGTGGATGGTACGCGGTGCTGCGGTATCCGGCGGTGGTGTTGAACGAAGCGCTGGCGCTTGGCCTGCTGGAGCAGCGTAGCGTGCTGGTGTACCCAGGGGAGGCGTTCGGGTTCGCTACTGCCGGATGGGTAGTGGTGAGCCTGCTGCCGGAGTGCGCGGAGTTTGCGCGGGGCGCCGGCTTCCTGGTGGGTGCGGTGGAAGCCGTGGTTGCGGAAGCGAGAGGGGCCTGAGCCGGTTGGACTTGCCGGACCCTGGTCGCAGGCCGGGAAGGTGGCCGGGCTGCTGGCCCCTCCCGAACTGGCGGCTTGTGAGTGTAGTGGTAGTTGCGGCTCTTTGGCTGCTGCGATCGAACCTGCGATTGCAGCTACTTGAAACCTGAGATTGCGCTGGTTATCGCACCTTCCAGCGTGTGGAAAGTGCGGCGAGCTTGTCGTCCAGCGTGGCGGGTGGTGCGGGTGGGCGAGGCTGCCGGGAGTTTGCGGGTGGCGCGGGGCGTCCGGCTCCGGGCTTTGCGGGGAGCTTGTCCGCGGGCTTCGCCGGGACGACCTTGGCGGTGGAAAGCGCTTTCATCGACAGCGCGATGCGCTTGGAGTTGGCGTCGGCGGAGAGCACCTTGACCTTGACAATCTGGCCGACCTTGACCGCGTCGTGTGGGTCCTTGATGTAGTGCGAGGCGAGTTCCGAGATGTGCACGAGGCCGTCCTGGTGGACGCCGATGTCAACGAATGCGCCGAACTTGGTGACATTGGTGACGACGCCTTCGAGCACCATGTCGGGCTGCACGTCGGCGAGTTCGCGGACGCCCTCGTGAAAGGTGGGCGCGATGAACTTATCGCGCGGATCGCGGCCGGGCTTGCGCAACTCTTCGAGGATGTCGTTGAGCGTGAAGGTGCCGGCGGAGGAGAACCGTGCACGATCGACGCCATCGAGTAAGTGCGGCTTGCTGATGATCTCGGGGATCGAGGTGCCGGTGGCCGCGGCAATCTGCCCCACCACTGCGTAGCTTTCGGGATGGACCGCGGTAGCGTCAAGCGGTTCGGAGCCGCCACGGATGCGCAGGAAGCCTGCCGCCTGCTCGAAGGTCTTGGCACCGATGCCGGACACCTCTTTGAGCTGCGTGCGGGCGCGAAAGCGGCCGTTCTGGTTGCGGTACTCGACGATGTTGAGGGCCACGCGCTCGGTGATGCCGGCAACGTAGCGCAGCAGCGTCCACGAGGAAGTGTTGAGATCGACGCCGACCTTGTTGACGCAGCTTTCGATGGTGGCTTCAAGCGACTGTTGCAGCTGGCGCTGGTCCACATCGTGCTGGTACTGGCCGACGCCGATGGCCTTGGGGTCGACCTTGACGAGCTCGGAGAGTGGGTCCTGCAGGCGGCGCGCGATGGAGATGGCCCCGCGCACGGTGAGGTCGAGCTCGGGAAACTCCTGCCGGGCAACGTCGGAGGCGGAGTACACGCTGGCGCCGGACTCGGAGACCATGACTTTGAAAATGTCCGTGAGGTTGTTGTCGGCGAGGAAGTCGCGCACGAAGGCGTCGGTCTCGCGCGAGGCGGTGCCGTTGCCGATGGCGATGGCGCGTACGTTGTGCTGCTGCACCAGCTGCTTCATGGTCTGGTTCGCTTTTGCGGTCTGCCCGGTGTGCGGGTAGATCACGTCGTGCGCCAGGAACTTGCCTGTTTCATCGACGATGGCGAGCTTGCAGCCGGTGCGCAGGCCAGGGTCGAGACCGAGCACGGAGATGGGGCCGGCGGGAGCGGCGAGCAGCAGGTTTCCGAGGTTGTCGCGAAAGACCTGGATGGCGTCGAGGTCGGAACGCTTTTTGAGTTCGAGGCGCAGCTCGCCCTGGACGCTGGAGGAGAGCAGGCGGCTCCAGCAGTCGTCGATGGCGAGTTGCAGTTGCGGGGTCCAGTCGCCCTCGGCACGCAGCAGCAGGCTGCGAATGATGCCGGTGGCTCGGGTGGGCTCGAGCTCGATCAGGAAGTACAACACCGATTCTGCTTCACCGCGACGGATCGCCAGCATGCGGTGCGATGGGATCGCTTTTGCGGGCTCGCGGTAGTCGTAGTACATCTTGAACTTTTCCTGCGGGTCGCTGGCCTCGGTGGACTTGCGACTGACGACTACGCCTTCGTCGTGGAGCAGCAGGCGCAAGGCCTTGCGGATCTCGGCGGTGTCAGCGATGCGCTCGGCCACGATGTGACGCGCGCCCTCGAGCGCTTCGTTGATGGAGGCGACTTCTCTAGAAGGGTCGACAAACTGGGCGGCCAGCTCGAGCAGGGGTTGCGGTGCGGGCTGCTGGGCCCACAGGTAGTCGGCGAGAGGCTCGAGGCCGCGCTCGCGTGCGATGGTGGCCTTGGTGCGGCGCTTGGGGCGGAAGGGCAGGTAGAGGTCTTCGAGTTCGCCCTTGTCGCGGGTCGCCTCGAGCCGGGTGCGCAGCTCGTCGGTGAGTTTGCCCTGCTCGGCGATGGACGCGAGGATGGTTTCGCGGCGTGCGACCAGGTCGCGGAAGTAGCCGAGCTTCTCCTGGATGTCGCGGATCATGACTTCGTCGAGTGCGCCGGTAGCTTCTTTGCGATAGCGCGCGATGAAGGGGACGGTGCCGCCTTCATCGAGCAGTGCAACAACTGCCATGAGCGAGCGAAGTGGTACCTGGAGCAGGCTCGCGATGTGGCCGAGCAATTCTGGGGCAAGTGGTTTGGATTCAGCCATGGTTTCAAAGCAATGGTAGCTGGAGGCACAGAGGAAAACCCGGCCGGTGCCGGGATGCGCGCTGGCGGGAACCGAGTTCGCAAACCGGCTCTGCAAGCTGCGGCTTGCATAATAGAGGGATGGCAATACGGAATGAATGGACAGAGTGGCACCTGACGCCGGGCGGCTGGGAGCGTGGTTCGACGCGGGTGCAGGGCAAGGGCAACACGTGGGCGGATGAACCCGGCGATCGCGTGCTTTCCTTTGTGTACAAGGAAGTCTCAACCAGTGCGTCGCCGGAGGCTTCGATCACGTCGGAGGAGACCTGGCGCTCCAAGACAGCAACGGATATCGACGCGCTGCTGCAACAGCATGGAGCCAGCCCTCGCATGTTGTAGGCGAGGTGCAGACGCAGAAAAGGAGACCGCGCGGTCTCCTTTTCTGCTGATGGTTTGCGCTCGATGGGCGCTATGCGGCAGGTGTGACGCGACTACTTCCTGGCGGGGGTCGCGGGGGTGGTCTGGGTCGTCTTGGTGCCCGACAGGACCGAGTGCCCGACACCGGAGTTGCGCTGCATCAGCGCGAACAGGCCGATGCTGGTAAACATGAAGGCGATGGCGCACCAGGTGGTGGACTTGGAAAGAACATTGGAGGCACCGCGCGGACCAAACGCTGTCTGCGAACCCTGGCCGCCGAAGGCGCTGGCGAGATCAGCGCTCTTGCCCTGCTGCAGCAGGATCACACCGATCAGGAAGAGACAGAGCAGAACGTGGATGATCGTGAGCAGGATAACCATGGGTGATGGGATCTTTCGGGGTGAGAAGTGCTGGAGCTGAGACTGTTTCGAGTCTTTAAAGCGAGGTCGACGCAGGATGAGGAAGCCCGCGATTCAGAAGGCGCATGCTGCGCCCGGTACAGAAAAGCCTTGGTGCGGAAGGGGGGACTTGAACCCCCACGCCTCTCGGCGCCACCCCCTCAAGATGGTGTGTCTGCCATTTCACCACTTCCGCAAAACCGAGCACATGCGGCAACCTGCGCCGCGAGCGTCGCTCCGAAACTGAGTATAGCAAAAGCCGCCGTGCGGGCAAGTGCGGGCGCGGCGCGGCTACTGCGCGGGTGTGCCGGGCACAGGCGCTGGTGGTTGGGCGAGTGCCTTGTCGATGGCGGCGGCGGCAAGCGGGGTCATCGCGGCGAAGCCCGCGGGGTTGGGGTGCAGGCCGTCGCCGGAGAGCTCGCGCCGCAGCATGCCCGCGGGGTCCACCATGGCCTTGAAGTAGTCGAGATAAACGAGACTGTTGGCGGCACAGTAATGTTCGAGCCAGGCGTTGAGCGTGAGGATCTGTGCGGGTGGGCGGCCGGTGGTCATATTTGGAAACACATAGTTGCTGACGGGCATGACGGAAGAAAACACGACGCGCACGCCGTTGGCGCGTGCGAGTTCCGCGAGCGAGGCGTAGTCACTTTCGATCTGCGTGAGGGTCTCAGGGCCGGTGTTGCCGGCGAGGTCGTTGGTGCCGGCGAGGATCACGACCAGCGCCGGGCGGAGGGCGAGGACGTCCTGGCGGAAACGCACCAGCATCTGCGGGGTGGTCTGTCCGCCGATGCCGCGGTTGACGTAGTTTTTGCCGGGGAAGTACTGGTCGAGGTGCCAGCCGTCGGTGATGGAGTCGCCGAAGAAGACGACGCGTCTTTCGCCGGGCAGGGCCGGGGCGAGCGCGGCGTTGGCGGCGGCATAGCGGCTGAGCTGGCCGTAGTCATTGGCGAGGCGACGGTAGCGGTCGAGCTCCTGCTGCTGCGCTACGACGGCATCGCTGGACATGTGCGCGGGGTCGACCGGCTGCGGAGGCGCCTGCTGGCTGGTGGCACAGGGAACACCGGCACAACCGGCGGAGAGGGCGAGTGTCAACAAAGCGCGCAGAGCTGGCATGCGCGTACGCTACCACCACGCCGGGCAGCGACGCTACCCGGGAGGTGCGCGGTTGGCCGCGCGGTGGCGCGTATCTCTGGTAGGAATGGGACGGTATGACCGCCTTTGCGCTTGCGAGCATTTTCATCTCCGTGGCCGCGCTGCTCTCGTTCGCGAATCACCGGATCGCGCGCGTGCCCTTTCCCACGGGCATGACGATGTTGTCGCTGCTGCTGGCAACGCTGCTGCTGTCCGCGGGCAAGATCGCCGGGTTTGCCGCGGCGGTGCATTCAAACCAGATGATTTCTGTCGTCGCGGGGATTGACTTCAACCGGCTGGTGCTGCACGGGATGCTTGCGTTTCTGCTGTTTGCCGGTGCGCTGCAGATCGATGCGGCGCGGCTGCTCCGGCAGAAGTGGCCGGTGCTGGCGCTGTCGATCGTGAGCACCGCGGTCTCGACGGTGGTGGTGGCGTTGCTGTGCCGGGCGGTGCTGCCGCTGCTTGGCCTGCCGATCCCGATGAGCAGCGCGCTGCTGCTGGGCGCGGTGTTGTCGCCGACGGACCCGGTGGCGGCGCTCGCGATTTTGCGCAAGGCCGGCGTTGCGGAGGCGCTGGAGACGCAGCTTTCGGGCGAGGCGTTGTTTAACGACGCGGTGGGCGCGGTGTTGTTCATTGTGCTGCTCGAGACCGCGCATACGGGGCAGCTGCCGCCGCCCGGGGTATTCGCTGGTTTGCTGCTGCGCGAGGCGGGGCTGGGTATCGTGCTGGGTTTGCTGGTGGGGCTTGTGGGGGCGTTGCTGATCAAGCTGACGGATGCGTACCGGACGGAGATTCTGCTGACGCTGGCGCTGTGCATGGGCGGCTATGCGCTGGCGGATGCGCTGCATGCCTCGGCTCCGCTGGAGGCGGTGGTGTGCGGCCTGGTGCTGGGCGGCACGCTGCATGACCAGGTGTTTTCAAAGCAGGCACAGGATTATGTCGATAAATTCTGGGATTTAGTGGACGGCATTTTGAACGCGCTGCTGTTTCTTTTGCTGGGGCTGGAGCTGGTGGTGGTGGAGCTGCACCTGCCGTTCCTGCTTGCGGGTGCTCTGGTGATTCCGCTGGTGCTGCTGGCGCGGGTGGTCAGTGTCGCGGTAGTGATGGTGCCGTGGCTGGGCTTTTGCCGGAAGCTTGGGTCGTCGCTGGCGGTGATGACGTGGGGCGGCATGCGGGGAGCGCTGAGCGTGGCTCTGGCGCTGTCGCTGCCGGCCTCGCCGGAGCGGGCGCTGCTGCTGACCATCACGTACGTGGTGGTGGTGTTCGCCATCGTGGTGCAGGGGCTGACGATCGGAAAGCTGGCGCAACGAGTCGGCGGCAGCGGCGCGCCAGCCGCGGAGGACCTGGCATGCTGATCGCCGAGGCACTGCGGGCGCTGGGCGACGCGGCGCTCACCGAGGAGCGGATCGCGAGGACGATCCGGCCGCTGTTTGCACGCACGCTCTCGCCAGGCGGGAGCTATCTGGCGAACCACACGCTGGGTCGTCCGCTGGACCAGGCAGAGCAGGACGTGGCGGAAGCGACGCAGCTGTGGGCCGTGCAGTTGCGGGATGCGTGGTCGCCGTGGCTTGCGGAAGAAGCGAGCTACCGCGAGGCGATCGCCGCGCTGCTGGGGTTGGCGCGTGCGGACTGCGTGGTGCCAAGGGTTTCGGCGGGGCATGCGCTGCGTGCGGTGCTGAACACGCTGCCGGATGGAGCGATTGTGCTGACGACGCGCGAGGAGTTTGCGTCAGTCGCGGTGGTGATGGCGCAGTACCGTGCGCTGGGGCGGATCCAGGTGGTGTTTGCGGAGGCAACCGGTGACGCGCTCGCAGCGGAACTGCTGCGGCAGCCGGTGCGGCTCATGGTGGTGTCGCAGGTGTTCTATGTGGATGGACGCGTGCTTGCGGGTGTGCCTGAGCTGGCAGCGGCGTGCCACGCGCATGGCGCGGAGCTGCTGGTGGATGCGTACCACGCGCTTGGGGCGGTGCCGTTTTCGATGGATGCGCTGGGCTGCGATTATGTGATCGGCGGTTGTTACAAATACCTGCGCGGCGGACCGGGGGCTGCGTTCCTGGCGTTGTCGCCACAGGTGCTGGAACGGGGGCGTCGCCCGCTCGATACAGGGTGGTTTGCGCAGGAGCCGGGGGCTGAGGACAGCGTGTGGGACGCGGGCGGACCCGTGCTGCGCGCGGGCGGCAATGCGTGGCTGGAAGCGACACCGCCGGTGCTCACGTATTACCAGGCCCGCAGCGGGCTCGCGCTGACACGGGGGCTAGGCGTGGAGCGGCTGCGTGCGTACTCGCTGGCACAGCTCGCGCTGCTGCGTGATCTGCTTGAGGACCGGGGTATCCCGTCGGTGGGTGGCGATGCAGGGCATGGTGCGTTTCTGTGCATTCGGTGCGAGGACCCGGCGGGAGTGGTCGCGGCGCTGGGTGCGCGGGGCATCGTGGTGGACCATCGCGTGGGGTATGTGCGCGCGTGCCCTGACTGCTTGACGACGGGCGAGGAACTGCAGGGGGTTGCCGATGCCCTGGCGGAGTGTCTGCGGCGGCGATGAGCGGGGCAAGTTCCCCTGCGCGGGAGGCGGTCACTTCGTGACTTGTTCTCGTTTTGTGACAAGCTCCTGCGGCTGTGTGACTCGTTTGAGGAGTGCGAGGCGCTATATTCGGTACCACGTTTTCCTGCTTGGGGACTGGTTTTCCTCAGGCCTCCGCGCCTTTATGGGGCGGGTGGTGCGTGGGGATTGCGGGTCGGGGCTGCCCATGCCGGCAGAGCTAAAATAGGGAAGTCCCATGGCTGAATTCACTCACCTGCACCTCCATACCGACTTCTCCCTTCTTGATGGCGCGTGCGACGTCGACAAGCTCGTCAAGCGCGTGCAGGACATCGGGCAGACCTCGGTCGCGATCACGGATCACGGCAACATTTACGGCGCGGTGCACTTTTTCGAGGCCGCGAAGAAGCAGGGGATCAAGCCGATCCTGGGCTGCGAGCTGTACGTGTGCCAGAAGGAAGATCATCGCGCGGATCCGCAGGGGGATGACTACAACCACCTGCTGGTGCTGGCCGAGAACGAGGAAGGCTACCGCAACCTCGTGCGCATCACGTCCGAGGCTTCGCTGCACGGCTTTTATCGCAAGCCGCGTATTTCCAAGAAGTACCTGGCGGAGCATGCTTCAGGGCTGGTGGGTTTTTCAGGCTGCCTTGCGGGCGAGTTGTCGCAGCACCTGATGAAGGACAACTACGAGGGTGCGAAGCGTACCGCCTCGCAGTACCAGGATATTTTCGGGCGCGGCAACTTCTTCCTGGAGATCCAGGACCAGGGGCTCGAGCTCGAGAAGAAGATTCATGCGGACCTGTTCCGGCTCGAGAAGGAAATGGACATTCCGCTGGTTGCGACCAATGACAGCCACTATCTGTGCGAGGACGATCACCATGCGCACGAGGTGCTGCTGTGCGTGCAGACCGCGGGCTCGATCCACGACCCGAAACGCTTCAAGTTCGACTCGGACCAGTTCTATGTAAAGACCGCAGCGGAGATGGAGCAGGTGTTCTCGCATGCGCCGCAGGTGGTGAGCCGCACGATGCAGTTCGCCGAGCGCTGCTCGCTCAAGCTGAACAAGGTCGAGAACCCGTTCCCGGAGTTTGCTGTTCCCGCTGGCCACACTATCGATTCGTACTTCGAGCAGGTGTGCCGCGAAGGCTTTCGCAAGCGCATGGATACGGCGGTACGGCATTTGCAGGACAAGGGGCTGCTGCGCCAGCCGATCTCGGATTATCACGCCCGGCTTGAGCGCGAGATCGAGTGCATCAAGGCGATGAAGTTCCCCGGCTACTTCCTGATCGTGTGGGATTTCATTCGCTACGCGCGTGAGCAGGATATTCCGGTCGGCCCGGGCCGTGGGTCTGCTGCCGGTTCGCTGGTGGCGTACGTGATGGAGATCACCAATATTGATCCGCTGCAGAATGCGTTGCTGTTTGAGCGTTTTCTGAATCCCGAACGCGTGTCCATGCCCGATATCGATATTGACTTCGACATGAACCGGCGCGGCGAAGTCATTGACTACGTGACGCGCAAGTATGGCCGCGAGCAGGTCGCGCAGATCATCACGTTCAACACCATGGCGGCGAAGGCGGCGATCAAGGACGTGGGCCGTGCGCTGGACCTGCCGTATGGTGACGTGGATCGCATTGCCAAGATGATTCCGCCGACGATCGGCATTACGCTTTCGCAGGCGTTGAAGGACTCGGCGCAGTTGCAGGAGGCGTACGACAAAGATCCGCAGATGCGCGAGGTGATCGACACCGCGCTGCGGCTCGAGGGGCTGGTGCGCGGGGCGGGTGTGCATGCGGCGGGCGTGGTGATTGCGCCGCGACCGTTGACGGACCTGGTGCCGCTTTCGCGATCGAAGAACGAAGAAATCGTGACTGCGTATGACATGAAGGCCATTGAGAAGCTCGGGCTGCTCAAGATGGACTTCCTGGGGCTGACCACGCTCACGGTGATCGACGACTGCCTGAAACTGTTGAAGAAGAGCGGCGTGGTTGTGGATCTCGAGACGATCCCGCTCGACGATCAGGAGACGTACGAGAAGGTGTTTCACCGGGCGCTGACGTCGGGTGTGTTTCAGTTCGAATCAGGCGGCATGCGCGATGTGCTGCGCCGCTACAAGCCGACCTCGGTGGAGGATCTGACAGCGTTGAACGCGCTGTACCGGCCGGGCCCGATCCAGGGCGGCATGATCGACGACTTTATTGAACGCAAGTGGGGCCGTCGCAAGGTGGAGTATGACCTGCCGCCGATGGAGTCGATTCTGAAGGAGACGCTGGGCGTCATCGTGTACCAGGAGCAGGTGATGCAGATCGCGAATGCGGTCGCGGGCTACTCGCTGGGCGAGGCGGATTTGCTGCGCCGCGCGATGGGTAAGAAGAATCTCGAGGAGATGACCAAGCAGCGGGCGCGCTTTGTGTCGGGCGCGGCGGAAAAGAAGTTTCCCAAGGATGTGGTCACCAGGGTCTTCGACCTGATGGAGCAGTTTGCCGGGTACGGCTTCAACAAGTCGCACTCCGCGGCGTACGCGTTGCTGGCGTACCACACGGCGTATCTCAAGACGCATCACCCGGTGGAGTTCATGGCGGCGCTGCTGACGTCGGAAATCTCCAAGCCTGAGAACGTGGTGAAGTACATCAAGGAGTGCCGTGAGCTGGGCATCGCGGTGGAACCGCCGGATGTGCGTTTGAGTGGCGCCAACTTTACACCGAACACGACCGAGGCGGGCGCCGCGATCCGCTTCGGGCTGACCGCGATCAAGAACGTTGGCCGCAATGCTATTGACTCGATCCTGTTGGTGCGCGATGAACTGACGGCAGGGGGCAAGGCCTTCCAGTCGTACTGGGAGTTCTGCGAGAAGGTCGATCTGCGCCTGATGAACAAGCGGGTGCTGGAGTCGCTGATCAAGGCGGGCGCTCTGGATTCGTTTGGCCGCCGCTCGCAGTTGATGGCTGCCGCCGACAAGGCGATTGAGCGCGCGCAGAAAGCGCAGCGCGACCTTGCCAGCGGACAGCATGGGCTGTTCGGGATCTTTGACGACCATCCGGTGCATAGTGCTGCTGCCGACCAGCTGCCGAACATCCCGGACTGGGATGAAAATGAGCGGTTGCAGTCGGAAAAGGAAGTGCTGGGCTTTTTTGTGTCGGGTCACCCGCTGGATAAGTACGCGGACAAGCTCAGCAACCTGCCCGGGATCGTGGACACCTCGACCGCGCTCGAGATGAAGCCTTCGCCACCGCCGACGCGTCGTGGGGAGCGGTCGGAGGGCGAGGTGCAGATTGCGGGCGTCATCGTGGGGCTCAAGGTGGCCAAGTCCAAGCGGTCGGGCGAGTTGTATGCGCAGGCCCAGCTGGAAGACACGGTCGGCAAGATCGACCTGATCTGTTTCCCGAAGGATTATGCGCAACTTGCCGAGAGCCTCAAGATCGAGGTGCCGGTGGTGGTGCGCGGGTCGCTGCGCGCGGAAGAGGACGCGGCCAACAAGCTGTGTCTTTCGTCGATCCAGCCGATTGAAGAGCTCAAGGTGCGACTGCCCAAGAACCTGCGCATCAAGGTGCAACTGGAGATGGCGAGCGATGGGCTTCTGCGTGCGCTGCATACCATGATGGACGCGGCGCCGGGGCCGGGCCGCGTGCTGCTTTCGCTGGAACAAAGGGGCGAGTACTGCGTGGTGCTGGAGCCTGCCGGCTTCCAGGTCACGGCGGACCGCGCGTTTATCGATCGCGCCGAGACACTGCTGGGGCGTGGAGCGGTGCAGGTGATGGACTAGCAGGCGCTGTCGCTGCCGTGGCTGCTTGGAATGCGCTTGCCGCAGGCGTGGACTGGCGCCGGTACGCAGCCTACAATCACCGGATATGCCGAGCGGCACTGCGCGGGGACCGTGGCAGTGCGGGAGAGAATGACCGCAGCAATGGTGGAAACCAAAAAGAACGCACCCAAGAGCACTCCGTCGGCAGCTTTGGCTGGCGCCCACTCCACGGCCTCCGCAGCCGAGGGAGCTTCTGCGACCGGCGGTGTGGTGCTTGAGCGCTGGGCCAAGACGGAGCTGGCGCGACACCCGCAGCGGCCGGACCCGGTGTTCTTCCTGGAACAGATGTTTGCCGACTTTGCCGAGATCCACGGCGACCGGTCGTTCGGCGACGACCCCGCGATCCGCTGCGGCTT
The DNA here is from genome assembly GCF_003858395.1 of Acidipila sp. EB88. GTDB lineage: Bacteria > Acidobacteriota > Terriglobia > Terriglobales > Acidobacteriaceae > EB88. The sequence goes on from NZ_QWEV01000005.1 coordinate 3,676,947, forward strand.
TGCGCGCTTTCGTGGCGCGGAGGTGATGGTGATTGCCAATGTGAAGGGGCGCACCACCAAGGAAAAGGTGGCGCATCGCTTTGGCATGCCGGACCCGGAAGGCTACCGCAAAGCGCTGCGCGCGATGAAGCTGGCGGAGAAGTTTCACCGCCCGGTGATTACGCTGATCGACCTGATGGGGGCGAACCCTGGACTGGGCGCGGAAGAGCGCGGACAGGCCGAGGCGATTGCGCGGAACCTTCGCGAGATGTCGCGTCTGCGCGTGCCGACGATTGCCGTGATCACGGGTGAAGGCGGCTCGGGCGGAGCGCTGGCCCTGGCGGTGACGGATCGCGTGCTGATGCTGGAAAAGTCGATCTACTCGGTGATTTCGCCTGAGGCGTGCGCTTCGATCATGTGGCGCGACGCGAGCAAGCGGGCGCAGGCGGCGGAAGCGTTGCGGGCCACGGCGCCGGATGCGCTGGCGCTGGGCTGCATTGACGAGATCGTGGCCGAACCGCAGGGCGGGGCGCACGAGCAGCCGGAAGAAGCCGCGGCGCTGCTGGCCGACAAAATCGCCGAGAACCTCCAGGCGCTGGAAGCCCTCGGGACGGATGCGCTGCTCGCCGCGCGGTATACCAAGTTCCGCAACATGGCGCAGTTCTATGAGGGCTGACCGGTCGCGCACTGCTGAAATCGACATGGATGCCCATGGTTGATCCGCATGTGCGTGGTCATAACGGGAGGCCGGGGATCGCGGGTGGAGTGTCTGCGAATGGACACCGGTTCCGAGCGCTGGCATGGTTTGCGCTGGCGGGTTTGTACGCGATCTTCGCCAGGCACCTGGCTGCGCAGTTCGCGTTCGCAATCGCGGTGGGCCCATTTCTGCCGCTGGTGCAGCGGCTTTTCTTTGTGTGCCTGCTGGTGGCGGGGTTCCTTGGGATGAGTGCGCTGAGCCAACGGAGCGTCGCGCCGCTCACCGGGCTTGGCCTGCCGGTCCGGCCGGGGCTGCTTCGCGAGTGGAGCCTGGGCGCGGTGCTGGGCTGGGCTGCGATCGTGTGCTGCGTGCTGCCGATTGCGCTGTATGGCGGGTTGCTGGTGACAGGCGGACGGGTGAACCCGGGCGCGCTGGGTGCTCTGCTGGTGGACCTCGCAACACTGCTGCTGGCTGCGCTTTCTGACGAGCTGCTGTTTCGCGGGTACCCGTTTGAGCGCGCGATGGAAGGCGCCGGCACCACGGCAGCGACCATCCTGCTTTCGCTGCTGTTCGCGCTGAGCCGCTCCACCAATGTAGGTGCGAGCCCGGGCAGCCTGCTGGTGGCCCTGTTGCTGGGCTTCCTGCTGGCGATGGTGTACCTGAGGACGCGCGCGCTGTGGGTTGGGTGGGGCTTCCATTTTGCCTGGATCGGCAGCATGGCCCTGCTGTTTGGCCTGCCGGTGAGCGGGCTGACCGGGTTTTCGCCATTGTGGACGACGTACACGAGCGGACCGGCGTGGCTGACGGGCGGGGGCTTCGGACCGGAGGGTTCAGCGGTCGCGATCCTGGTGCTGCTGGGAATGCTGGTGGTTGCGGCGATTGCGACGCGCGAGCTGCGCCATCGCTGGGGATTGAAAGAGATCGTGGGCGCCGGGATCCCGATGGACGTGGATGCCGCCGCGGAGCGCCAGCACACGGCGGCGATGGGACCGACGGCAGCCCAGCCCCTGGCGGGGACTCACCTGGTGCAGATCGGACCCGCGGTGGGCAGTTCGCTGCTGCCGGGCACGCCGGTTGTGGATCCGGACCGGGAAGATCACGACCACTCCAGTTTCTAAGCGGCCTGCGCTGTAGATATGGCGAGCCGGCCACTTTGATGGGACTGTGTGCACTGGCTCGCGGGTACCTTGCGCGCGGGCAAGAAGGGGTGCATGCTGGTTGCGTTCGATGTGGAGCGCCCCATGCAAAAGCTCACATACTGCCGTCTGGCCGCCATGGTCCTTGTTGCCAGCCTTGCCTCGTTGCTCCCGCGCCTGGCGGAGGCGCAGGTATTTACGGTCAAGACCGAGACCGTGGAAGGCCGTTTTCTCAAGTTTGAACCCACCCACGTGGAGCTGCCGAAGATGCATGCCGGCCCGGTTACTCAGGAGCGGCTGATGCGCACCCTTGCCTCGGAGCAGGGATTCGCCATGCGTCCGCTGCCGCTGGCGAGCAAGGGCCTGATGCTGGTGGCGAATGGCCCGCTGACGCCTAATGGATCGGATTACGTCGCGGAGCTGAACAGCAAGGGGATCTCGGCGCGGCCGGGCGAGCGGGTGACGATCACCAAGGTCCTGTTCAAGAACGACCGGTTGATTCTGGAAACCAATGGTGGACCCGACCTTCCGCACAAGTTTCTGCGTCATGTAGAGGTGGGCGCGGGCGGCGCGATGGGTCCGGTGGCGCGTGACAACGGGGAGCAGCCGACGGGATCGCGGCTCACCCTGGTGTTTCCGGGTGGCGTGCCCAACGTGACGGGCGACGAGGTGAAGGAGCTGATTGCGCCGGTGATCGGATTCGGCGAGAAGTCGCCACTGGAGGCGTACGTGGAGACACTGCCTCCATTTTTGAAGCAGGCGATCCTGGAGCATCACGTGCTGGTTGGCATGGACCCGGACATGGTGTTGCACGCGCTGGGGGCGCCCCTGCAGAAGGTGCGGGAGCGGGCAGCGGGCATGCCGTTTGAGGAATGGATTTTTGGCACGCCACCGGAGCCGACACAGTTTGTGCGATTGCAGCAGAACCGGGTGACGCAGGTGGAAGAGGCACGCGTGGGGAGAGCCCGGTGATTCGCGCGAGCAACGAGGTGGGGGATTTCTGGCACACGCAGGGTGGCATGGAGACTGCCTCGGCACGGAATGAGCGGGTGATCAAGCTGGGCGATCAGACGGAAGAGGACCGCGCGGCACAGAACGCCGCGCCGGCCCCGCCCACGCTGCGGAAGCCCGGGGAAAGCCTGCCGGCGGACAAGAGTTCTCAGCAGCCGAGCATGCAGCCGGTACAGTTCCCGACACAGAAGCCGAACACCACTCCATCGCAGTAGCGCTCGTGTAAACTGTTGGAGAAGCGCTTGTTTCGAATGGCGGCAGGGCTCCCTATTGGTTGAGCGCTTGGCGGCAGGCAGCGCCCACCGTTCACATTTCCGAGGAGCAACACAGCATGGCGAAGATTGCAAAGACTGCTGACCGTAAGAAGGTCATGGATACGACGAAGAGCACCGATTGCCCGAAGTGCAGCAAGCCGACCCGCATCGTAAAGCGCGTGAAGGATCGCGAGCGCGGGACGCCGGGCGGAGTGTATATCTCCTGCTCCGCATGTGAGTTTCACGAGAAGCTGTAGTTCGCTACAGAGATATCCAGCCAACTTCAATCGGCCCTGTGGGCTTGAGAGAACAAAAGGCCCGGCGAAAGCCGGGCCTCTTTGCTGTTGCGCGCGATCGGAGAGCCTACGGGGCGGGCTGGGTGCCGGCCATCTCGTCGAGGATGGCGAGGTACGCGGCTGCGGGGTTGGCGGCTTCCGTAATGGGCCGGCCGATGACCAACTGAGTGGCTCCACTGCGCAGTGCCTGTGCCGGGGTGCTGTGGCGTTGCTGGTCGTCCAGGGCGGCGCCTGTCGGGCGAATGCCGGGGGTAACCAGGTGTGCTGTGGGGAGCAGCTGTCGCAGCTGTTCCGACTCTCGCGGCGAGCAGACGAACCCGGAGATGCCCTGGGCGGCGGCCATGCCGGCCAGCAGGCTCACCTGGTCAGACGGGCTGGCGGCGACGCCGGTGGCTGCGAGCTGCGCGGCGTCCATGCTGGTGAGCACCGTAACGGCCAGCAGCCGGGTGGCGCTGCCTGCGGCTGCGCGGGCCGCGGCGGCCAGCATAGCCGGACCGCCGCAGGCATGCACGGTGAGCAATGCCGGCCCGGAGGGCAGCACGGAACGGATGGCACCGGCGACGGTGTTGGGGATGTCGTGGAGTTTGAGGTCAAGAAAGACCTGGTAACCCTGGGCGCGCAGGCGGGAAAGCAGGGGTGCGCCTTCGGCCAGAAAGAGCTCCAGGCCGACCTTGACCCAGCGCAGGCGGACGTCGACGGGGAGATCCTGCTGGAGATGGTCCAGGAAGCCAAAACAGGCGGTAGCGGAGGGGAAGTCAAGCGCGAGGATCAGTCGCTCGCGCTCGGGATGGAACTGGTTTGGAGGCTGCTGCAGAATCAGTGGCCGGGAAGCGGCTGGGGGCTGCGGGCGTCTGCGACCTCGGCACCGTGATTCAACACGTCCAGGCGGACGGCGGTGGTGCCGCTGAACCCGAGGAAGTGTGCTGCCGCATAGGAAAGGTCGACGACCCGGCTGGCCAGGAATGGCCCGCGGTCATTGACGCGCACTACAACCGATTTGTGATTAACCAGGTTGGTCACACGGATCAGTGTTCCCAGGGGAAGACTGCGGTGCGCGCAGGTCAGGTCGGTCATGTTGTAGTTTTCGCCGCTGGCGGTAGGTTGACCCTGAAAGCCACCCCCGTACCACGAAGCTCGTCCTACCTGGTACCAATGCTTTTTGGGAGTTTCTGACTGCCCGGTGCCCGGCGCGGTGGGTGCCTTGGCAGACTTGGCAACATTGGCGCTGGAAAGCCCGAGTAGACCAACGAAGCTGATCGCTGCATAGGTGGAAATGCGACGCCGGCGCTGGTTCTGCTGTGTTGTCTTTGTTGTCATATCTCTCCGCACTCAATTCAACCAGATGAATTCGCGTAAGTCAAAGGACAGCGGCTACTTAGAAGACGCTTTCAAGGGTGTATTTGGACCGAAACAGCAGTTGTTTGTCAATTGGGCACTTCCTTCCCGACGGTGTAGTTATTCCTTATCGGCAATCTGCGCAGTGGCAGAGGGCCCTTGTAGGGTTAGTGGTATGCAAGTTCTTCCCAGTCCGGGCGGCGGTTCCAACGAGGCACCGCCCGTGGTGCTTTCGATCGCGGGCTTCGATCCTTCGTCCGGGGCGGGGGTTACCGCGGATCTGAAAGTTTTCGCAGCCTTTGGGCTGTTCGGGGTGGCGGCGCCGACCGCGTTGACGGTGCAGTCGACACAAGGGGTGCGCGGGGCGGAGATGGTTCGGCCGGGCCTGCTTGCCGATATGCTGGAATGCCTGGCCGCGGACGTGGAGATTGCCGGGGTCAAGATCGGCATGCTGGGCAGCGCCGCGGTGGTTGCCGCCGTGACCGAGTGGCTTGCGCGATACTCCGGCAGCCGCCCGGAGTTGCCGGTGGTGCTGGATCCTGTTCTCCGGTCGAGCTCGGGTGCGGCGCTGCTGGACGAGGCAGGCGTGGAGCAGTTGCGCGAACGCCTGCTGCCGCTGTGCACGGTGGCGACGCCGAATGCGCAGGAGGCCGCGGAGCTATGCGGGCAGGTTTTCCGTGGGCGCACGGGCGTGGAGGAGGCAGCCGACGCCGTGCTGCGGCGGGTACGGCCAGGCAGGTGGAGTGGGGTGCTGGTGACGGGCGGGGACCTTGAGAACAACGCGGTGTCGGAAGACTACCTGCTGTGCCAGGGGGAGCAGACCGGCCGGTGGCTTCGCGCAGACAGGGTGCACACGCGCGCGACGCATGGGACGGGCTGTGCTTTGTCTTCGGCGTTGCTGTGCGGGCTGGTCCGGGGCGATACGCTGGAGGCGGCAAGCAGCGAAGCGAAGCAGTATGTGCGGGAAGCGATGCTCGCGGCGTATCCGATCGGGCGCGGGCGCGGACCGCTGCATCATTTGTTCGGAAGAGGCCCGGGGCTGGCGACTTACCCGGCGAACGTTTCGTCAGAGTAGAGCAGAGCGATGCTTCGGCCCAGGAACAGGCGCCGAGCTGGGGGCTGGATTTGGGGAGCAAGGCGAAGTGGGGCGGGTTGTGCGCGTTGGCGCTCTGCTCCGCCGGGATGCTGGCGCACGCGGCCACGGTGCTGCCGGTACAGCAGGTCAGCACGGCCGCCCTGAACCGGAGCGCGCCGGTGCAGGCAGGGCTCGCAACGTTTTACGCGATGGATTACGACCAGGCGCTGGTGGAGTTTGAGCGGGTGCGGGCGGCCCACGCGGGTGTGCCGCTCGCCACGGACTACGTGCTGTACGTGGTGGTGTTTCGCGAGCTGAACCGGCTTGACCTGCTGGACACCACGTTTTATGCGAATGACGGCTTTTTGACAGGCAAGCACGTGGTGAGTGAGAACCCGGCGGTGCGGGACCAGATCCGCACGCTTGCGCAGCAGGCCAGCGACGAGGCCGATGCTGTGCTGGCGAAGGACGCCAAGAACGTGGACGCGCTGTACGCGCGCGGTTGGGCGCATGCGCTGCTGGCTGCCTACACCGGGCTGGCACAGCGGGCGTTTCCGTCGGCGTTGAAGCTGGCGATCAGTGCCAAGGGTGACGAGGAGCAGGTGCTCAAACTAGACCCGCAATATGCGGACGCCAACCTGGTGGTGGGCAATTACGAGTACGTGGTGGGGGCGCTGCCGTTTACGTTTCGGCTGCTGATCGGCATCGCGGGGATCTCGGGATCGAAGGACAAGGGCATGCAGATGCTCAAGATCGCAGCGAGTGACGGGGTGCTGACGTCGGTAGATGCGCGCACCTGCATGATGCTGTTTCTGCGCCGCGAAGCCCGGTATGTGGAGGCGGAAGCCGTGGCGCAGGCACTGGCTACGCAGTATCCCGGAACTACCTGTTCCAGCTGGAGCTTGCCAACCTGCACAAGGATGCTGGCGACGCGCCCGCGGCCGTTGCCGACTACCAGCGTGTGCTGGCGGAGGCGCGGCAGCCGCAGCACTTTCACGGGGTGCACCTGGAGCTTTGCTACTTCGGGCTGGGCGACACGCTGCGGGGGCAGCGCATGTACGGGCAGGCAGCGGAGGCGTACCGGAGTGCGGCGGCTTCGCCCACGTCGAGTACGGAGCTGCGGCAGCGATGCCTGGTGGCTGCAGGCAAATCGTACGACCTAATGCACGACCATGCGCGCGCCACGCAGAGTTACCAGGAAGCTGCCGAGCTGGGCGGCGACACCGTGCAGGGAACCGAGGCGCGCAAGCTGATGCGGAAACCGTACAGCGACTCCTGACATCGGCGGGAACCGCGCGGGGGTATTCTGCGTATCTGCTGGTACGTGACCTGGCAGGAACGGGCCGTGAGGTTTGGAAGGAGCTGCTGCGATGTTTTGTGGACGATGCGGATCAGTACTGGCAGATGGAGCGCGGTTCTGCTCAGCGTGTGGGGCGCCGGTGGCGGTAGCAGAGGGCGCGGGGAGCGGCTATGCGAGCGGTTATGCGCCGCCGCAGGGGGCAAACTGGAGCGCCCAGTACGGGCCAGCCACGGGGCAGTACGCGCCGCCCATCGGGGATCCCTTGACGCGCTTGCAGCGTCCGCGTGCGCAGCGCATGGTAGCCGGGGTGTGCGCCGGGCTGGCGCAGCACTACCACTGGGAGCTGACCTGGGTGCGGGTGCTGACGGTGCTGATCGCGCTGTTCTCGAGCGGCGCAGGCGTGGTGGCGTACGTGGTGTTCTGGCTGGTGATGCCGGAGGAGCCATGGGCGCTGCCGGCCAGCACGACCACGGTGGTTCCACCACCAGCCGGCTCCTAGGCGCCGTGCAGCTTGTGCATCGGGCGGAGGGCAGCTAGGCTCAGGGAGTGAGTGTTTCCCGGTCTGCTGCTCTTACGCCTGTTCGTCCCTTTGTGCGCCCCCGATCGAAAGATTCCCTGCACTGTGGTCCCGTGAAGCTGCCAGAGTTGGCGGCCAAGTGGGGCACGCCGCTGTACGTGTACTCGGCCGACGCCATCCTGGCGCGCTTTCGCATGTTCGCACGCGCTTTTGCAGACCAGCCACACCTGGTCTGCTACTCGGTCAAGGCAAACTCGTCACTGGCGATCCTGAAGCTGCTTGCGGATCAGGGAGCGGGATTCGACATCGTCTCGGGCGGCGAGCTAGAGCGGGTGCTTGCGGTCAAGAAGGCGGCGGCAGCGCGGGTGGTGTTTTCGGGTGTCGGGAAAACAGCGCCGGAGCTGGACCTTGCGCTGCGCAGCGGCATTCGCATCTTCAACGTGGAGAGCGAGGGCGAGCTGGAGCTGCTGGCGGAACGTGCGGCGAAGCAGCGGCGCAAGGCCCGGTTTGCATTGCGGGTGAACCCGGACGTGTTTGCGGAGACGCACCCCTATATTTCGACAGGGCTGAGCGCGCACAAGTTCGGCATCGCCATCTCCGAGGCGCGCGCACTGTATGCCAGGGCGCGCGGGATGCGCTGGCTCGAGGCCAGCGGCGTGAGCGTACATATCGGCTCGCAGATTCGCGAGGCAGGACCATTTGGCGCAGCCGCGGAGAGGGTTGCGGCGCTGGCTGCCGAATTGGAGCAGGACGGCGACCATTTGCGCTCGCTGGACCTCGGCGGCGGGCTGGGGATTGAGTATGACGAGGGCACGAGCTGGGACCCGGAGGCGCGCGTGCTGGAGTATGCGACGACGCTGCGCGGTTCGCTGGGCAGCCTGGGTGGGCGGCTGGAGCTGCTGCTTGAGCCGGGTCGGTTCCTGGTGGCACAGGCCGGGGCACTGCTGACGGAGGTGCTGTACACCAAGCAGAACGGTGCGAAGCGGTTTGTGATCACGGATGCAGGGATGAACGACCTGATCCGCCCGTCGCTGTACGGTGCGCACCATGCGATCGAACCGGTGGCCGCGCCGCGCCGGGAGCAGAAGACGGCAGTGGTGGACGTGGTCGGACCGGTGTGCGAGAGCGGGGACTTCTTCGCGCGGGACCGGGAGCTTGCCGCGGTGGAAGCAGGGGATTTGCTGGCGATCCTGGATGCCGGGGCGTACGGGATGTCGCTGGCTTCGAACTACAACACCCGGCCGCGGCCTGCGGAGGTCATGATCGAGGGGAAGAAAGCAAGGCTGGTGCGCAAGCGGGAAAGCATAGCTGATCTGCTGAAGATGGAGCGGGTTTAGAAGGCGCTCTCGGGCTGGCTCGGTAGACGGCAACCTCAAGGCATGCAGGGTGGGAAGTGAGGCAGGTTCTTCCGCATCGGTTGGCCCGGCCTTCGGGGCGCTGCACGAGGGATTGGCGTGCCGGGCGGGGTCCGGCGTTCAGCGCGGAGCGCTGCACAGGTACTCGCAGAAACAGAAACGGGCCGCCCCAGGGGCGGCCCGTTTCTGCGAAAAAGGGGTTAGTTCAGGATTGAGTGCGCGGCAGCCAGCGTGTCAGAGCCGGTGGCCTGTTGCACGGAAGCGCCATTGTTATTGCCGCCAAGCGCCACGGCTGAACCGCCGGCGCCGTTGGGGCCAAGACCCAGCTTGATCAGGGCGCGGGAGTCAGGCATGAGCTTGGTCTGCCAGCCGTTGTCGCCCTGAAACTTCTGCATGGCGGCTTCGGTCTCGGAGTCCCAGCTGCCGGAAGGCTCGCCGGCCAGATAGCTCTTGCTGATCAGCGCGGTCTGGATAGCACGGGTACGGTCGGGATCAATCTCGCGTTGCCCGGGGGTCCAGTGCGGCGCTGCAGCGGCTTGATGGCGACCATGCGCCGACTTTTTGTGAGCGAAGCTCACGAGACGGTGCGAACGCGAAGCAAGCGCCGGCGTAACAGCCAGCAGGAAAGCCAGACCAAGACACTGTGTGGAGCGAAGAACCATGCATGAACCTCAGAACGAAGGGTGCGTGCTTGTTGTTAGGTAAGGCTACGTGGATGGCCGCCATAGCGCAACCCGAATCAACTTTTGCGTTCGGCATTCCGGTAACCGGAACCAAAGTGGTATATGCACCGGCAGGGCGCCCGGATGAAACTGCCAGGACGCCCTACTGGTGCTTGGCGGTTATGGCAGGGTACCGCCGGTGAGGCTGGTACCGCGTCCACCGCGGGGGTAGGCGACCTCGAAGACCACGTCGTCGCCCGACTTGAGGGTGGCGGCGATGGCGTCGAACTCGGCCTTGTTGTGGATCGGTTTGCGGTTGATGGACTCGATGATGAGGCCTGGCCCGATGGCCGGGTTGAGTTCATCCGCGAAGGAACCGGCCTTGACGGCCTGCACCACCACGCCATGGAACCCGGACGGGGCGTTGGAGGGCAGGTCGGCCACGGTGAGGCCAAGCTTGCTCTGCGAAGCGCTCGGGGCGGGCGCGTTGGGACCGTTCTCGGTCTCAGGGGTGCCCTGCAGGGCAGCCGCCGTGGTGAGGCGATCCGCGATGCCGACGGTGGCGGTCATCTTCTGACCGTTGCGCATGTAGCCGACGCTGACGGTAGAGCCGGGGTGACGGGGCGAGATGTTTTCGACCAGGTCATTGCCACCCTTGACGGCTGCTCCGTCGACCGACACGATGACGTCGTTGGGCTTGAGGCCAGCCTTGTCTGCCGGGCCGCCCGGGGTCACCGCGCTGATCAGGACGCCATTGCTGGCGCCGTACATCTTGGCCACGGCGGCGGGCAGGGTGGGCTGGAAGGAGATGCCGATGGAACCGCGGATCACCTTGTGATCAGGCCCGATGAGCTGGTTGTAGACGCTCACCACGGTGCTGGACGGCATGGCGAAACCGATGCCCATGTAGCCGTTGGACTGGGTGAAGATCGCGGTGTTGACGCCGACGACCTCGCCGGCCATGTTGAGCAGCGGGCCGCCGGAGTTGCCGGGGTTGATGGCGGCGTCGGTCTGGATGAAGTGCTGGAACTGGCCAGCGACGCCCTGGTCGATGGTGCGGTTCTTGGCGGAGATGATGCCGGCCGTGACGGTCTGGGACAGGTCAAAGGGCGAGCCAATGGCCTCGACCCAGTCGCCTACCTGGGCGGAGTCGGAGTTGCCGAGCTTGACCGTGGGCAGCGTCTTGCCGGGGACGTCGATCTTGATCACGGCGAGGTCGGTATCCTTGTCGACGCCAATGACTGTGGCGCGGTGGCCCTGGTCGTTTTCAGGATCGGTGGTGAGCTTGACGTAGATACGGTCAGCCTTGTCGACGACGTGGTTGTTGGTCACGATGTAGCCGCGCCCGTCCACGATGAAGCCCGAGCCGAGAGCCCGGCGTTCCTGGTCCTGCTGCGCGCCGCCCTGGCCGGGGACGCCGCCGAAGAAGCGGTTGAGGAAGTCCTGCATGCCGCCGCTGGGGCCGCCCTGGCTGTCGTCGCCGCCACCATTGTCATCATCGTCGCCGCCCTGACCGTCTTCAGGTGCCTGGGGCTGGGGCATGGCGTGTCCGCGGCCTCCGCGACGGGCGGTTGCTGCTTCCTTGGGCAGGGTTTCCGTGTTGATGTTGACCACGGCGGGACCCACTTCCTTGGCGATCTGCGTGAAGGTGGTCGAAAGAATCTTTGGATCGGGCACGCGGAGCGGGGTAGCGTCGCGCGTGTCGACGGTCTTGTCCTGGCCATGAACGCCGTGGGCTACCACGGAGCCGATCAGAATGCCGGCGGAAAGCGTGGTCAGGATGGTGAAGGCGGATGCCAGGCGGCGGATCCGGAACCAGTGGATCGGAGATTTCATCTCGGGTCTATCCTCGTACCTTTCATAAATGGCGCAGCGTGCGTGCAAAGCGTGTGCAAGCCGGTTCTCTTGTGCGCGGTAGGCCATGACCCGCGCGTACTGTGGCTCTCCTAGTGTACTGATGCCAGTTTGTATGCACCGGGTGGGGTGTGTGCTTGTCCCTCTGCCGTGTTTAGACGCTTGGTGCCGGCAAGTGTCTCGCGGAAAGTGTCCGGTGCACTTTGATGGTGCTGCGGGTGGGTGCACCGGTCACAGGAGCGGGGCGGCCTCATGCGCGGTGGGCTGCACGCCGCCGGAGGGAAAGAGCTCGGAAAGCAGGATGGCGGCGAGCACCAGGGCAGCGCCGGCAAGCGCCCGGCCCTCCAGCCGCTCGCCGAGCACGACGAACGAGGTGGCCGCAGCAAACACCGGCTCGAGCGCCAGGATGAGCGCGGTGTGGCTGGCGGGCAGGAAGGCCTGCGCCCAGCTCTGGATGGCGAAGGCGGCGGCGGTGGCGAGCGTGGCAGAGACGAGCCAGGCAAGCAGAAAACGGGGCGTGGCGTGGAAGACCGGGTGTGGCTCGAAGATGGGCAGGGTCGCGGCCATCAGGAGGGCGGCGGTGGTGATCTGCACGGCGGCGAGGGACTGGAAGGGAACGTGTCGTGAGCCGTGGGCGAGGCAAAGCAGGTGCAGCGCGAAGCAGAAGGCGCAGGCAAGGGTGAGCAGGTCGCCGCGGCCGAGCGAGGCCAGGGCCCATGGCTGCCCGGCCGGGATGGCCAAGAGTGCCAGGCCGAGGAAGCCGAGGGCCGCACCCGCGAATGCCCCGGCGCGTGGCGGGGCAGCGCCGGGAACGCGCAGGTGGCGGCTCAGCGAAAGGAATGGGACGAAGATCACGATGAGGCCGGTGAGGAAAGCGGACCGGGCCGGGGGGATGTGTTGCAGGCCGGCTGTCTGGAATTGGTAACCGCCGGCCAGCAGCACGCCGGCGAGCGCGCCGACGGACAGGGTTGGCCAGGTGATCGCCCGGAGATGCCGGCGATACAGCGCCAGCAGCAGCGCGGCGGCGAGGCACATGCGCATGAGGTTGAAGAGCAGGGGAGAGACATCCTGCAAGGCGGCCTTGACCAGCACAAAGGTGCTGCCCCAGACGAGTACCACGAAAAGCAGCAGCAGGTGTGCGGTGGTGGTGCGGGAGATCTTCGGGCCCGGCATCAGCAGCGCGGCTCGGCGGGGTCGGGGCGCTGGTAGCGCGTCTGTCCGCCGATGACTGTGCGGACGACCTCGGTGTGGAGGATCTCGAGTGGGGTGGCGGTGAGCGGGTCGCGATCGAGCACCACGAAGTCGGCGACATGGCCGGGGACCAACATGCCTTTCCAGCTCTCGGACCCCTCGGCGTAGGCGCTCCCCTGGGTCGCGGCATAAAGGGCCTCGGCGATGGTGAGGCACTGTTCCGGGTGGAAGGCGTCGCCACCCTGTTCCGGCCGGCGGGTAAGGGTCGCGTAGAGGCCGCGGAAGGGATTGAGGGGCTCGACGGGAAAGTCGGTGCCGAAGGCGAGCACGGCGCCCGCGTCCAGAAACGACCGCCAGGCATAGGCGCGGGCAGAGCGCCCGGGGCCCAGGCGTGCGCCGACCCAGCGAAGGTCGCTGAGCAGGTGATTGGGCTGCATGGACGCGATGGCTCCGGCGGCGGAGGTGCGTTGGAAGTCGGACGGGGAGGCTGTCTGCGCGTGCTCGACGCGAGAGCGGGCCGTGATCGGCGGGAAAGCGCCGGGCGCGGCGTGATGCTGGGCACGCACGGCTTCGAAGGCGTCGAGTGCGAGGGCCAGGGCGTGGTCGCCGATGGCGTGGAAACCCAGCTGAAACCCTGCCGCGGCGCGCTCAAGCGCGAGTGCCTCCAGGCGCTGCGCCGTGTAGAAGGGCAGGCCCGTGACGCCGGGGGCGTCGGCGTAAGGCTCGAGCATGGCGGCGGTGCGGGAGCCAAGCGAGCCGTCCAGGAACGCCTTGAGCATGGTGGTGCGCAGAAAGCGGTCCTGCGGGGCGCGGTCGCGGCGGAGCTGCAGGTCCGCAAGGGGCGCGTCGAATGGCAGCCACTCGCTGATGCGCACTGGCAGCTCACCGGCAGCATGGAGGGCGCAGAGGGCGGCAAAATCCTCGTCGGTGGAGTTGTCCTGCACGGAGGTGACGCCCCAGCGCAGGGCCTCGGCGAGGACGGCGCGCAGAGCGTCGGCGCGCGCCCCGGCAGTGGGTGCGGGCATGTGCTGCTCGACCAGCGCACGGGCGGGCCGCTCCCGCAGGATGCCGGTGGGCTCGCCGGAGGGGTCGTGGTCGATGGTGGAGCCTGTCGGCGCGATGGTGTGGCGGTCGACGTTGCCGAGGCGCAGGGCGGCGGAGTTGGCGACAGCAAGGTGGACGTCAATCCGGGCGAATACGGCGGGATGGCCGCGGGTCACGCGATCCAGATCGTGCCGGGTGGGCAGCGTGGCGCCGAGCCAGAGGTGCTCATCCCAGCCACCGCCGGTGAGCCAGGCGCCGGCCGGAGCGATGGCCGCGGCGCGGGCGATGCGGGCGAGTGCCTCGTCGAGCGAGGCGGCACCGGCCAGGTCCACTTCGCGCCGCTGGCGTGCGCCCTCGCCGAGGTGCAGGTGCGCGTCGTTGAAGCCGGGCATGCAGAAGGCGTGGTGGAGATCGATTTCGAGGGTACCCGGGGTAGCGAGCGCACGCAGGTCGTCAGCGTGGCCGGTGGCGGCTACGAGGCCGTCGCGTACCAGGAGAGCAGAGACGATGCGCGGGGAGGCTGTAAGCAGGGATTCGCCGGTGAGGATGCGGCCATTGTGGAACAGCAAGGAGGGAGTCACCGGGCGAGTGTACCAGCCGGGTTTGTGGCGTCGGCGGGGCGTTCAGGCCGGTGAGAGCGCCGACGGAGGCTGCGCTCGGCAGGCGCGAAGTTGCTTGGAGCCTTGCGGGATGCGCGGGGTTTTGGCGGGTCTGGGTGCCTGGCGGTGGGTGTGCGCAGGCGAGCGTCACACCGCTCAGGGTTTGCGGGAATGCTGGTGTTGGCTGGTTGTCCTGCTGAGGAGCTGTGTGCGCGTAGGCAGTGCGAAGACGTTTTAAGGTTTGCGCGACCGATGTCCATCGGTTGGCGGGGCGCAGGGCGGTGAGTATGTGTGTGCGCGGCTTCAAGGTGCCTGGCGATTTGCACGACGTTCGCTTGCGCTGATTGTGTTGTCGGGACGGCGGGTGTGTGAGGCGGCGGGGCGCTGGTTAGAGCTCCGCGGCGGGGTCTTGCGGAAGGCTGTCGGTCGGCGTGTTTTCCACGGCGTGGCCGGGGTTGTGGTTGCTGAGCTGGTCCTCGTCAGGTTCGTCGAGATGATCCAGATGGCCTGGTTCGTCCGGTTCGTGCGGAGAGTCAGCGTCGCAGTTGGCCAGGGCGAGCACCAGCAGCAGGATGCGCCGCAGGCCCACATCGCGGCCGCGCCCGTCGAACCACTCGGCGGTGGTGTGGATGCCGCCGCCTGCGCCACCGGCTCCGAGGCTGATTGCCTCGACGCCGAGCGCGAGCGGGATGTTGGCGTCCGTGGAGGCGGTGCGCAGCTCGGTGCGCAGCCCGAGGTGGCGGTCCACCGCGCGCAGCAGCAGCAGGATGCGCGCATCTTCGGGTAGTGCGCCGGCGGGCCGGTCGCCAATGTTGCGGATGGAGAAGCGCAGCGTGTGCTCGGCGGGGCAGCCACGGTTGGCGGCGATCACTGCGTCTTCCACTGCGCGGTGCAGCTCGACCTCTAGGTGGAGCAGTTCGGCGGCGTCGGTGGAGCGAAGGTCGAAGCGGCCGGTGGCAGTTGCGGGGATCGCGTTGACGGAGGAGCCGCCCTCGATGGTGCCGATGCTCCAGGTGGTGCGTGTTTTGGGGCGGGCGTGATCGCGGCCCTTGTGGCCGTTGGTTTTTGCTGCCGGCTCCGCGGAGGACGAGAGGCTGGTTTGTTTGCTGCGGAGGCGCGTGATGGCCTCGCTCAGGGCGACGATGGGGTTGGGGCGCGCGGCGTCGGTCCAGGAGTGGCCGCCGGCGCCGGTCACGAGGACCTCGAACCTGCGGCTGCCCAACGCCTCGGTGACGGCGATGGTCTGGCCGGCGCCGTCGAGCACCAGGTGTGCGGCGATGTTGGCACGCCAGTGCGGCTGGGCGTAGATGTGCCGGATGCCGCGGAGATCGCCCTCGCCTTCTTCGCCCACGTTGCCGAGGAAGACGATGCGGCAGCGGGGCGCGATGGCCGCGTGGCGCAGGGCCGCGGCCACGGCGAACAGGGCGGCGAGGCCGGCTCCGTTGTCGCAGGCGCCGGGCGCGCGCAGGCGGGTGCCGGTGAGCACGGGGTCGAGCGGCGTGTGCCCGGGGAACACGGTGTCCATGTGGGCGGAGAGCAGGATCACGGGCGGCTGGCCTGGCAGGGCAGCAGGGTCGGCTATGGGTGGAGCGGGGTTGAGCACGCCAAGGACATTGCCGGCTTCGTCCTGATGCACGTCGGCGAGCCCAAGGGCTTCAAAACGGGCCGCGATCCAGGCAGCCCTGGCAGACTCGGCGAACGGGGGAGCCGGGATGGCGACGCACTCGAGCTGCCAGCGCATGATCTGCTGCTCGTGGAGGTGCAGCCAGGCCAGGGCAGCATGCACGCTGCGCTGCGAGGCGATCTGTCCGACCTGGCTGAAAGCTGAGGTGATCATCGAGGTGTGTGGTCCGTGAGGCACGCCCGTATCGGCGGCTTCCCTGGCCCATGCGGCAGGCGCACGGTCAGGGAACGGGGGTGTACCCAAGCGTAGCACCGGGAGCCGGGGCTGCCTGTTGCCCGGCCAGAAGGCTGCCGGCGGGGTACTCGACGGAGTGAAGCCACAGGCCGCTGGCGGGCGCGGTTGGGCCGGCAGCAGAGCGTGAGCACTCGGCGAGCATGCCGGGAATCGATTCGGGATCGATCCTGGAGCGCCCGGCGTCGAGAAAGGTGCCGACGAGGTTGCGCACCATGTGATGAAGAAAGCCGGAGCCGGTGACGCGGTAGACCAGCAGGTCGGGGGCGGGCTGCTCCCAGAAAGACTCGTGCATGGTGCGCGTGGTGGGCGGCGCCGGCCGTCCGCCAGCTTCGACGCGCGTGGACAGGTCGGGCTCATGCGACTGGAAGGAGCGAAAGTCATGCGTGCCCAGCACCAGCGAGGCGGCACGCTGCAGGGCCTCGAAGCGAAGCCTGAAGGTATAGGGAAGCACGTAGGGCGCGAGCCAGGGCGGGCAGAGATTGCCGCGGAAGACCCGGTACTCGTAGGTTTTGCGGACCGCGCTGTGCCGGGCGTGGAAGCCGGGCAGGGCAAGCTCGGCCGCGGTGACCCGGATAGCCGCGGGCAGGACATTGTTGAGCGCGCGCCTGAGACTGTGGGCGGGGATGGGGCTCTGCAGCGACACCGAGGCGACGTGTGCAAGCGCGTGCACGCCTGCGTCGGTTCGACCCGAGCCCTGCGGCAGCGTCCGCTCGCCGGTGACGCGTGCCAGGGCCTTCACCAGTTCGCCCTGTATCGTGCGGCGGCCGGGCTGAACCTGCCAGCCGGCGAAGGGACTGCCGTCGAAGCTGAGGGTGAGCTTCCAGGTGGAGGGAGGGCTTGCGTGCGACATAGGATCAGCGTACCGGAGGCACGGAAGATAGGCGCATGGGCGGGGCGGAGTGCTGGGTTATACTCGCGGGTGACTTCAGCCAGAGGCGGATCAGGACGGGAGTTGTGGCGCCGTCCGGGCCGGCAGTTTCGTGGTCGGTTCTGTTCCCGGCTGTGGCAGTTCGCTGGTAACTCCCTCACCAAAGGACGCGGATGCACCCAGGCAGCAGAAGATGGTGGAGCGGGAAGCGCGGCACGCCTGGCGTGCATGGCGCGAGTAGAGGGATGCTGGACGCCCGCGGAGTCATCGGCCTGGCATTTCTCGGCATCGCCATGTGCAACGTACCTGCTTTGCCCGCCGGGGCACAGGCTTCAGGAGCGAACAATGCTTCGGGCGCGACGGGGCAGCAAGGCAAGACGCCGCCGCCTGCGCCTTCCACGGACAACACCACGGCAGGGCTACCAACAGAGCCGCGTCCCAACCCGACGCAGCCTCTCTTTATGCGGCCGGATGATCGGGATTTCCAACGGCCAAGAGGCTATTTCCCGCACCCGTTTGCCCCATATACCGCGACCACGACGACGCCTCCGCGCTTCACCAATACCACCCGGCTCAATGACCTGATCCGGAACGGGCGGCTGTTCTTGAGCCTCAGTGATGCCGTGGCGCTGACGCTGGAAAACAACTTCGATATCGCTATCCAGCGGTACAACCTCGACATCGCGGATACGGACCTGTTGCGGGCGAGGTCAGGAGCGACACTGCTGGGCGTGAATGCGGGGCTGGTGACGGGGACGATCGGCACGGCGACCGCGTCGCTTTCCTCGGGCGGCGGCCCGGGCGGCACCAGTGTGAGTTCGGGCGGCGCGGCGGCCGGTGCTTCAGGACTGGCGCTCTCGACCAACCAGGGAGGACCATTGCCGGAGCAGCTGGACCCGGTGCTGACGGGGCTGGTGGAACTGCAGCGCTCGTTTACCCCGGAGTTGAATACGGTGTTCACGGGCACGGACCGGCTGAACCAGAACGAGAACCAGTACAACTTCACCTACACGCAGGGCTTTCTGACCGGCACGCAGGCGCAGTTCTCGTGGAACAACAACTACATCACGCAGAACAGCCCGTTCCAGACCTACAGCCCGGCGACGCAGAGCGTGTTCAATCTGCAACTGACGCAGCACCTGTTGCGCGGGTTTGGCACGGGGATCAACGGGCGATTTATTGTGCAGGCGAAGAATAACCGGCGCGTTTCCGACTCGGCGTTTCGCCAGCAGGTGTTGTACACGGTGAACCAGGTGGAGAACATTTACTGGGGCCTGGTGAGCGCGTACGAGGATGTGCAGGCCAAGCAGGGGGCTCTGGACCAGTCTTCGCGGCTGGCTGCCGACGACCAGAGGCAGCTGGAGATTGGCACGCTGGCGCCGCTGGACGTGGTGAATGCAAGGAGCGCTGCCGCGAGCGACCAGCAGGCGCTGGTCGCAGCCAAGAACACGCTGGAGTATCAGCAGCTCGTGATGAAGCAGGCGATTTCGCGCAACCTGGAAGACCCGGCGTTTTCAAGCGCGCCCGTGGTGCCGACCGACCGCGTGAACCTTGCGGAGACGCCGGAAGAGACGATGCCGGTGGATGACCTGGTGCGGCAGGCGGAGGCGAACCGGCCGGAGATTGAGCAGGCGCTGCTGGCGCTGAAGAATGACGAGATCACGCTGAAGGGCGAGAAGAACGGGCTGCTGCCGACGCTGGACGCGTTTGCTTTCTATGGCGGCTCGGGGATCGGCGGCCAGGTGAACCCGCTCTGCGCAAGTGCGCAGGCTGCCGCGTTCGGGATCTCGTGCGCCGGGTTGCCGCAGGTCGGGTACGGGGATGTGTTTCAGAACACGTTCAACAACTCGTCTCCGAACAAGGGCGCGGGGTTGTCCCTGACGGTGCCGCTGCGCAACCGCCAGGCACAGTCGGAGCAGGCGCGCTCGGTGCTGGAGTACCGACAGGAGCAGATGCGGCTGGAGCAGTTGTATGTGCAGGTGCGGATGCAGGTGATCAACTCGCAGTATGCGTTACGCAACGATCGCGCGCAGGTGGCCTCGGCTGATGCGGCGCGCGAGTATGCGGCGGAGAGCCTCAAGGCCGAGAGCCGCAAGCTGGAACTGGGCGCTTCGACCACGGCCAGTGTGCTGCAGCAGGAGCGCAACATGGCCACGGCGCAGGATAACTTCATCAACGCGCGGGCGACATATGCGAAGGACCGGGCTGCACTGGATAACATCCTGGCGGATACGCTGGACAAGTACGGCATCAGCCTGGGGGATGCGGTGACAGGAACGGTGACGCAGATGCCGCGGATTCCGGGGCTGGAGGCTGCGACACCGGAGCAGCAGGCGCCGGCTTCGCTTGCGCCGGCACAGCCTAGGGTTGGGCCGCAGCCGCCACCTGGTCCGCGTCCCTAGCTTTGCCCGGGTTCTGCCAGGGCTGAGCTTCGGCATGGACCGGATGTAGATTGCCCCGGGGTTTGGCGTGGTGTGCAAGGATTGAGATATGCGTTTGCTCGGTGTTTCCCGTTTCGCGTCGGTGTGCGTTGGCCTGTTCTGCCTGGGCTGCCTCTCAAACAGTTTTGCGCCGGCGCTCGCCCGGGCCCAGCAGGGGGCTGCTGCTGATCCTGTTGCGGCCGATGAGCGCGCGATCTATGCCGCGGTGCTCGATGCGGCCAGCACCATTGGCGCGGGGAGCCAGCCGCTGGTGGCGGAGATGACGTCGACGTTTGCGTGCGGGGCGGATGCCTGCAACAAGCTCTCGATCGGCGGCTGCAACGGGCTGCGCGGCACGGAGACGCCCGAGGCGCGGCTCGCGATCGTGAAGCGTGATCTGCCGGCACTGCAGCCGAGTACCAGCGCCGAGTTTCTCAAGGTGAACGACCGCTGCTCGGTGGTGCCGTCGAAGCTCAACAGCCGGCTGAACTACCACCTGACGACCGACATGGATATCCCGCAGAGCTGGAGCTATACGTCGCTGGTGTACTTTTCGCGGGTGGCGTTTTCTGCGGACCACAAGCAGGCGCTGGTTGCGGTGGGGCTGATGTCGACCCCGGATACCAAGGCCAGCAATGGGCGGTATTTTGTGCTGGGGCGGCAGGGGGATGGCTGGAGCCTGAACGGCAGCTCGGTGATCTGGAAGCTCAAGCCCTAAGAGCACGACCTAAGAGCACGACCTAAGCTCACGGCCTGGGGAGGAGTGGGTGCTGGAAACTCCTCCCATGGTCGGCATTGTCGTGGGGCTGCGGTGCGTGGCCGGGATGCGCCACGCACCGCGCGGAGCGGCTAGCGGATGGCCACCGCGTTGAGCAGGTTGAAGAACTCCGGAAACGAGATGGCGGCGGACTCGGAGCCCTTGATCAGGGTGTCGCCCTCCGCGCGCAGGGCTGCGACCGAGAAGGCCATGGCGATGCGGTGATCGCCACCGGAGTCGATCTCGGCGCCGTGCAGTGTCTGGCCGCCGGGCACATCCAGTCCATCCTCGAACTCTTCCACTTCAGCGCCCATGGCGCGCAGGTTCTGCGCGACCAGTGCGATGCGATCCGACTCCTTGACGCGCAGCTCCCTGGCGTCGCGGATGCGGATGCCCTGCTCGGTGTAGGGGGCGATGGCGGCGAGTACCGGCAGTTCGTCGATGATCTGTGCGGACAGACCGCCGGAGATCACGGTGCCGCGCATGCCGGCTTCGGGCGCGTGCATCTGCACGGTGCCGACGAGTTCGCCGTGCTGCTCTTCAAGGTTGAGCACGCTGAGCCGGCCGCCGAGCGCCGTGCACACGTCAAGCAGGGTGGCGCGGGTGGGGTTCATGCTGAGCTGGTCAAAGACGAGCGAGGAACCGGGGAACAGCAGCGTTGCGCACAGGAAAAAGGCTGCGGAAGACAGGTCGCCTGGAACGGTGGCGTCGATGCCGGTGAGCTTCTGGCCGCCGCGTATGGTGACGGAGTCAAGGTCGCGCTCGAGCTCGGCACCGAAGGCGCGCAGGGCGAGCTCGCTATGGTCGCGGGTCCGTACCGATTCCCGCAGGATGGTGGTGCCCTCGGCCTGAAGACCAGCGAACAAAACAGCGGTCTTGACCTGCGCGCTGGGCGTAGGGGTTGTGTAGTCGGTGGCGCGGAGCGCGCGGCCGTTGATCACCATGGGCGCGTGGCCATCGGTGAGCGAGATCTCGGCACCCATGGCCCGAGCGGCTTGCGCACGCGCTCCATGGGACGGCGCGTGAGGGACGCATCGCCGATAAGCGTGAAGGTGCCCTGCTGTGGCGCGAGCAGGCCGGCGAGCATGCGCATGGTCGAGCCGGAGTTGCCGCAGTCGAGCGCCGTTGAGGGGGCGCGCAGAACGCCGCCGGTGCCGGTGATTTCGACCACGCCGCCCTCCTGCCTGGTGACGGTCGCACCCAGTGCCTCGCTGCAACCGAGCGAGCTCCAGGGATCGGCGCCGGTGGAGAAGTTGGAAAGGCGCGTGGTGCCCGTGGCCAGGGCCGAGAGCAGCGCATAGCGGTGGGAGATGCTCTTGTCGCCGGGGAGCTGGACGCTGCCCTGAATGCCGCGCGCGGGCTTGATCAGCTGAGTCTGAGTTGCGTTGGAATCGTGCAAGGAAAAGTCGCTCCGGGGTAAAGGAATCCTTTCCATCGTAGCGGATGTGCGTTTGGGTCGGCGTGGGGACGGCTCGGGGAAGGCGCAAGAGGTCGGTCAGCGGACGCGCAGCACGACCACGGTTTCGTCATCGAACCGTTCGGCGCCGCCCTGGAAGGCGCTGACCGCGCCGAGCAGGATGGAGGCGAGCTCGGCGGCGCTGGTCTTGCAGTTGCGGCGGACCAGGTCCATGACGCGCTCGAGACCGAACATTTCGCC
Organism: Acidipila sp. EB88; assembly: GCF_003858395.1. GTDB lineage: Bacteria > Acidobacteriota > Terriglobia > Terriglobales > Acidobacteriaceae > EB88. The sequence goes on from NZ_QWEV01000005.1 coordinate 3,698,872, forward strand.
TTCGGGATTCTGCGCGTCGGTGATGCCGTCGCTCAGGAAGATGAGGGCGTCGCCGGGGCGGGCGGCGAGCGAAATCTCCTCGTAGGCGACGGAAGGGAACATGCCGAGCGGGAAGCCTTCAGCCTGGACGATGTCGAGCGTGCCGGGGCCGCCGTGCGCCGAGCCGCCGCGTGCGCGGTAGAACAGGGGCTGGGTGGCGCCGGCGTTGGCGATCTGCAGCGTCATGTTCTCGTCGTTCCACACGGCATAGACCATGGCGACGTACTGCGAGGTGACGTGGCGCTCCTGGAGCGAGTCATTGAGCAGGGCCAGCATCTCGGCCGGGCCCAGGTGATTGCTGCCGGCGGAGCGCATGATGCCGCTGACCAGTGCCGCGTACAGGGCGGCCGGCGCGGCCTTGCCGCTGACGTCGCCGAGCGCGACGGCGGAGCTGGTGGGGCTGTAGCGCAGAAAGTCGTAGAGGTCGCCACCGATGGCGCGCGCGGGCAGGAAGCGTGCGGCGAACTCGGCATGCTCATGCTGCGGGGCCACGTGCGGCAGCAGGCGCAGCTGCACCTCGCGCGCCATGTCGAGGTCATGCTCGAGCCGCTGCTCCTGCTGGGCGACGCGCTGGTACAGCCGGGCGTTCTCGATGGAGATGGCGATCTGCGCGGCGAGCGTGGTGAGGGTGCGCTCGTGGTCTTCGTTGAAGTAGTTGGCGCGCGTGTGTTCGAGATCAAGCAGGCCAATCACGAGGCTCTGGTACATGAGCGGGACGATCAGCTCGGAGCGCGTTTCGCGGTTCTGCATGTGGTAGCGCTCGTCCTTGCGCACGTCCGGAGCGTTGACCAGGGTGCCATGCTCAATGGCCTCGCCGACGAGCCCGCGATTGACGGGCAGGCGCTCGTGCACGGCGATGGGCTCGCCAAAGCGGGTGGCGAAGCGGCTCTCCAGCACGCCGTCGTTCTCGTTGATGATCCAGATGGTGAAGAACTGGAAGTCCACCAAGCGCAGCAGCAGTTCGCCGATGCGCTGGAACAGCATGGGCAGATCGAGGATCGAGGTGAACTCGCGGGAAATGTCGTTGAGCACGCGGAGAGTCTGCGCCTGGCGGGCGACGCGTGAGTAAAGCCGGGCGTTTTCGATTGCCTGCGAGATGCGCGAGGCGGTGAGGGTGAGCAGGTGGAGGTGCTCGGGCCGAAAGTAGTTGAGCTGTTCGCTCTCGATGTCGATGACGCCGATGATGCGGCCCTTGACGATGAGCGGCACGGCGAGCTCGGAGCAGACGCGTGGGTTGGCTTCGTAGTAGTCGGTGGAGCGGCTGACGTCGTTGACCAGCAGGGCCTGGCGGGTTTCGGCGACGCGGCCGACGATACCCTGGCCGATCTTGAGGCGGATGCGCTCTGCTTCGGCTTCGTGGCCGATCTGGAAGCGCATGCGCAGCTCGCCGGTGCGCTCGTTGATCAGGAAGATGGCGAAGATGCGGAAGTCGAGGACGGCGCGGACCAGCTCGGCGGTCTGCTTGAGCAGGGTGCGGAGGTCGAGCGTGGTGTTGAGGGTTTCGGCCAGGCGGATCAGGAACTCCGTCGCCATGGGGGGCTGCGCGGTGACGGGCGGAAGCGACTCCAGGGCCGACAGGGTGCGATCCGGCTCGGCGGCGGGGCTGAGCTCACGGTAGGCAGAGGCGGCGGGCAGGGCAGAAGCGTCGCAGGTGCGGAACGATTCCAGGGTATGGAGATCGTCGACTTCAGGCGACGGATTGTTCTGCTCTTCGCTCACTCCTCTCCTCGGTCCTGAAGCTGAAACGTTGGGGCGTCGCCCGCGGACGGCGATGCACGCTTGACCAGCATGATAGCGCGCCTCTTGGGCGGTTGCATGCGGACTCTACGGGCGAGTGGACTGCTGATACGCCCGAAGGATGGCGACCGAGGCGCTGGCGCCGATGCGGCCGGCACCGGCCGCGGCCATGGCGATGGCGTCGTTGAGGGTTCGGATGCCCCCGGATGCCTTGACGCCGCACCGCTGGCCCACAATGGAGCGCAGCAGGTAGATGTCTGCCACCGTGGCGCCGCCGGTCGAGAACCCGGTACTGGTTTTGACGAAGTCGGCGCCCGCTTCGAGACAGAGCTCGGCGGCCTGTCGCTTTTCTTCGTCGGAAAGCAGGCAGGTTTCGAGGATCACCTTGAGGATGGCGCCCTCGCCGTGCGTGGCGCGTGCGATCTCCGCAATTTCGTCACCGACCACCTGGAGCAGGCCTGAGCGGAGCGCCCCGATGTTGAGGACCATGTCGACGTCGAGCGCACCGGCCTTGAGCACATCGTGCGCTTCCGTGAGTTTGGTCGTGGACAAGGAGGCCCCGAGCGGAAAACCGATGACGGTGCCCACCCGCACGCCCGTGCCGAAGAGGGCTGCATGGGCGCTGGGAACCCAGGCGGGATTGACCATGGCGCAGGCGAAGCGGTGCTCGGCTGCCTCGAGTGCGAGGGCGAGCACCTGGTCGCGGGTGGCCTCGGGCTTGAGCAGGGTGTGATCGAGCGTGCTGGCAAGCGTGCGGGCGTCCGGGAAGGTGGAGAGGATCTCGGCCTGGGAGAGCTCGGCCGGCGGTGAGGCGGGCCGGGCTGATGGGCTGGGTGTGTCGGAATACATGCGCGCTCGTTTGGTTTGAGGTGAGCTTTCAGGTGCGGTGGGGCTGGCCGGGGTGCGTGGCCGGCGGGTGGTCAGGCGGAGGGTTCGGGCGAAGCGGGCATCAGGCAGATGTCGGCAAGGTTGCGGTAGCGCTCGGCGAAGTCCATACCGTAGCCGATCACGAAGTGGTTCGGGATCTGAAAGCCGACGTAGTCTGCTTCGATGGGTTCGAGGCGGCGGCTGGGCTTGTCGAGCAGCGCGGCGAGGCGCAGCACGCGGGGGTGGTGCTGTGTGAGGATCTTGCGCAGGAAAGAGAGTGTCAGGCCGGTGTCGAGGATGTCTTCGACGAGGATGACGTTTTTGCCTTCGATGGACTCGTCGATGTCCTTGATGAGCTTGACCTGTCCGTTCGATGTGGTGCCCTTGCCGTAGCTCGAGACCGACACGAAGTCAAAGGTGCAGTCGAGCTGGATGTGCCGGGCTAGGTCGGCGAGAAAGATGGCGGCGCCCTTGAGCACACCGACCAGCACGATGCTCTGGCCAGCGAAGTCGCGGGAGATCACGGCCCCGAGTTCGGCCACCCGGGTCTGGATCTGGGCCTGCGTGTAAAGGATGGGCAGCGGGGAGGGAGTAGCCATCGTCCTCTTTCGGGGTGGAGAAGCGCATGCGCGCGGCAGCGGGAATATCTCGATCCAGCATAGTGTATGTGGGCGGCGCGAGGCAGAGGGCGCGCCATACGGTCTGCGCCCGCGTTTTATACTGAAGAACCGCCTATGATCCCTTTTCTGCATATCGGCCGCTTCGCGCTGCCTACCTTCGGCCTGATGCTGGCCCTGGCTGCGCTGAGCGCAGGCTTTTTGCTGCATCGCAACCTCCGCCGTTACGCGCTGCCGGGCGATGCGGTCGGCATTATCGCAATTGCCACGATTGCCGGGGTACTGGGAGCGAAGCTTTGGCACGTGCTGCAGGATCCGGCCTTGCTGATCGCGCATCCAGAGGTGCTGCTGGACCGTGCCGGACTTGCGTGGTTTGGCGGGTTGGTGGGCGGCATCGTGGCGCTGCTGTGGCAGGCGCGCGAGGTGCGGGTGCGCAGCCTGTCGATGCTTGACCTGTGCGCGCCGTCGGCGGCGCTGGGCTACGGAATAGGGCGGATCGGCTGCTTCACGTCAGGGGATGGCGATTACGGCATCGCGAGCAACCTGCCGTGGGCCATGAGCTTTCCCCATGGGATCGACCCGGTGAACTACCCGGTGCACCCGACGCCGTTGTACGAGTGCCTGGTCGCGTTGGGGATCGCGGTCTACCTGTGGCGCAGAAGCCGGCCGGCCGCAGGGAGGCTGCTAAATGCCGGGCGGATCACTGGGGAGTACCTGGTGCTGAGTGGCGCGGCAAGGTTCCTGGTGGAGTTCATCCGCCTGAACCCTCGGATCTACTGGGGGCTGAGCAATGCGCAGGTCGCGAGCGTGGGCAGCATGGCGGCCGGGCTGCTGCTGGTGGCGTACGCGGGGAGGCACAGCATCGCAGCGGTGCTGCGCGATGAGCCTGTGATGCCAGTGGAAGAAGCGGCCCACTAGGAGGGCCGGCACGTGGGGGAGACTGCCCGAAGGTCGTAGGCACCTGGAAGAAGGCTGAGTTCGCGAAAATAATCGGCCTGCAACGTGAACCGTTGCGGGCCGGATGCCGATAGGTTGCCAGGTCCGCAGGGTTGAAAGCGCGGCCAGGGGCGACAGATGACCTACACTCAGCGATTTCTCCAGGAGGCCTGCGCAATCGCAGGCAGCATACCGGAAGCACAGATCCACCGCATGTTGCAGATGCTTGTGGAGGTACGGGAACGGGGCGGACGGCTGTTCTTCCTCGGCGTTGGCGGCGGCGCAGGCCATGCCGGCCATGCAGTGAACGACTTCCGCAAGATTGCCGGGATTGAGGCGTACTCGCCGTCGGACAACGTGTCCGAGCTGACCGCGCGCATCAATGATGACGGCTGGGACAGCTGCTACGCGAACTGGCTGCGCGGCAGCCGGCTTTGCGAGAAGGACATGCTCTTTGTGTTCTCGGTGGGTGGCGGCTCCATTGCAAACAACATCAGCATGAACCTGGTCAACAGTGTGCGACTGGCAGAGGAAGTGGGCGCGCGCATCCTGGGTATTGTAGGACGGGATGGCGGCTACACGGCACAGGTGGCGGACGAGGCCATTGTTATCCCGACGTTGTCGGCCGATACAGTGACGGCGCTGGTGGAGGCGTTCCAGGCTGTGATCTGGCACCTGCTGGTATCGCACCCGATGCTGCGGGCGCGCGAGATGAAGTGGGAGAGCACGGCGCCTGCGGTTGCGTAACGAGGTGCAAATCACCGCGGGGCTTGCGCCGCAGCGGCGGGCTGTCTTCCTGGATCGCGATGGGGTTCTGAATCGCAACGTCTTCTACGCCGATACGGGCGCCTGGGAGAGCCCGCGCACGCCTGCGGAATTCGCACTCTGCCCGGATGTGCTGCCCGCCCTCGCCCGGCTGAGTGGGGCTGGCTTTCTCCTGTTCGTTGTGTCCAATCAACCGAACGAGGCGAAGGGCAAATCGCGCCCGGGCACGCTTGCGTCCATGCACCGCAAACTGGTCGCACTTCTGGCGTCTGCCGGCCTGGAGCTGGCGGACGCGTTTTATTGCACGCACCATCCGGACTTTCCGCAGGCAGGCGTCGCGCCTGGGCGCGACGGTGGCTGTGTGTGCCGCAAGCCTGAGCCCTATTTTCTGCTGGAGGCAGCGCGCGCGCACAACTTGGCGTTGCGGGAGTGCTGGATGATCGGGGATCGGGCGACGGACATGGCCTGCGGACGAGCGGCCGGGGTACGGACGGCCTGGGTCGATACGAGGCAGGAGCGAATAGCGCCCGACCCGGCGCAGGTCGACGTCGGAAGCATGGGCCTGGCCGACGCTGTGCAGCAGATCCTCTCGGCTGTTCGCGAGAGGGTGTAGCGCTGCACAGCGCGGCTGAACTCCTTTAGGAAGCGAGGCCAGGCTGCGGCATAGGCCGCCGGATCGCAGGCAATGCTCGCCCCGCCGGACGATCGTTCAGAGCATAGCCCGCCAGCATGGCGTCCTTGTAGAGCATCCGCACCGTCTCCAGAGAAAACGCCGTGAGATCCTTGCCGACCAGCGCGAGCTTGGAGAGGATCTCTGGCGTGGCGGTGATGATGTGCGTGCCTGATTCCTCGGCATGGAAGACATTGAGCAGTTCGCGCGAACTGGCCCAGAGCAGCTCGGCGAGCGGGCGCTCTTCCAGGATCTCGACCGCGCGGCGCATGAGCGGAACCGGATCCACGCCCGTGTCCGCGATACGCCCGGCGAACACGGAGACGATAGCCCTGGCGTTTGGATCGAGTGCGGCGGCTACGCGTCCCACCTGTTCAAGTGTCATAAGCGCCGTGACGTTCAGAGCGATGCCGTCGCGGGACAGGCGGCGCACGAGCGGCATAGTGGAGAAACCCTGCGTGTTGGTGACAGGGATCTTGACATAGACGTTGCGCCCCCAGGAGGCGATCAGGCGAGCCTGCCGCTCCATGCCTGCTTCATCATCCGCGAAGACCTCGAAGGAGACCGGCAGGTCGGGGATGGCGGTGAGCACGGCGTGTGCAAAAGCGCTGAAGTCCTTCACTCCTGCCTTGTGCATCAACGTGGGATTGGTGGTGAAGCCCTTGATATAAGGCTTGCTGTACATGGTCAGAAGGCTTTCTATATCGGCGGCGTCGCAAAACAATTTCACCTGTAGGTCGGTGCTGAAATTCATGTGTTTGTCCTCGGAGGGAACGATTTGTAAGTGTGTGTGAGCGCTATGGCGAATGTAGGAGGAGCGGCACAAACGCACTCCTGGATTCGTCACCGATGCGATTACGAAAGTCCCCTGATGGGAAGAAAGTTGCGCTCTTCGGGAGCAGGTGGCGGGGGAACGCGGTATGCTCGCTGCAATATTCCTGATTTTTTGATGAGAGCGGAGCCAGCTGGGCCGATGCCTTGCGTATGGGCGTTTGAGCCTGTGCCTGCAAGGCGGGCCGCGCGGGGGAGGGGCTTGGCGTATGACATTGCTGGCGTTTCAGCAGCCGGAGGCTTTCGCCCGGCGGGGCAGGAACTACTTCATCGTGGGCGGGGCAGGCTTTATCGGCAGCCACTTCGTGGACCACTTGCTGTCGGAGCCGGAGCTTGCGCGCAAGGTCACGATCTACGACAACTTCTCTTCAGGCCGCTCCTGGCATTACGAGCAGCACCTAGCAGACAAGCGCTTGACGGTGGTGCACGCGGAGGTGAGCGACCTCCCGCGTCTTGCGGGGGCGATGATGGATCACGACGTCGTGATCCACCTGGCTTCCAACCCAGACATAGCCCGCGCGGCCACCGAGCCTGAGGTGGATTTTTACCAGGGCACGCTTTTGACAAACAACGTGGTCGAAGCGATGCGGCGAGCGGGCGTACCGCAGCTGCTGTACGCATCCGGCAGCGGCGTGTACGGGGAGCTTGGGCTCACGCCGGTGCGGGAAGACGCGGGATTGTTTCAGCCGGTGTCGACTTACGGAGCGAGCAAGCTTGCGGGGGAGGCATTGATCGCAAGCTACTGCGCCATGTTCGGACTGCGGGCCTGTGCTTTTCGGTTCGCCAACGTGGTGGGACCGCGGCAGACGCACGGCGTGGGCTTTGACTTTCTGCGGAGACTCACCAACGATCCGACCACGCTGCGCATTCTGGGCGACGGGCAGCAGAGCAAGTCGTATATTCACGTGCTCGACGTGGTGAGCGCGGTGTTGCTTGCCGCTGAGCGGACTGCGGAGGCTTACCAGGTGTTCAACGTGTCGACCGAGGATGCGATCACGGTCGAGGAGATCGCGGACGAAGCGGTCGCGAGCCTTGGACTGTGCGGAAGGCCCGAGTATGTGTTTACGGGCGGCTCGCGGGGCTGGAAGGGCGACGTGCCCGTGGTTCGGCTGAACAGCGACCGGATCCGAGCGCTGGGCTGGGAGTCGCGGTGGAGCAGTCGCGAAGCGATCCGCGCCGCCCTGGACGGATTGCGGGTGGAGGAAAGGGTGCTGCATGCGTGAGGACGCGCTGCCGGTGGTGGCGCTGCTGGCTGGGGGCATGGCGACGCGGATGCGCCCGGCTACGCTGCACCGTGCCAAGTCGATGCTGCTGGTGGATGGTGAGCCGTTCATCGGGCACCAGCTCCGACTGCTGACGGCGCAAGGGGTGCGACGAATCGTGGTGTGCTGCGGGCACTTTGAAGAACAGGTACGTGCCTATGTGGGCGATGGCTCCGCGTGGGGCTGTGCGGTTACGTACTCGCCGGACGGGGCTGCGCCGCTGGGCACAGGCGGCGCGCTTTTGAACGCGTTGCCGCTGCTCGGACCGGCGTTCCTGGTGATGTATGGAGACTCGTACCTGAAGGTTTCGCTCAAGGCAGTGTGGGCGGCGTTTGTGGCACAGGGTCGTGCCGGCATGATGACGGTGTATCGCAACGAAGGCCGGTGGGACACGAGCAACGTACAGTTTGAAGCGGGCCGGATCATTGCGTACGCGAAACAGCAGCAGACGCCAGAGATGCTGCATATCGACTACGGGCTGAACTGCTTTCGCGCGGATGCGTTTGCGCGCTGGACTGCGGGCGAGCGCTTCGACCTGGCTGCTGTGACGGCCGCGCTGCTGGAGCGCGAACAGCTGGCTGGCTTTGAAGTCAGCGAGCGATTTTATGAAATTGGCTCGCCCGAGGGCCTGCTGGAGATGGGCCGTGTGCTCCGGGCGCAGCGTACACAGCCGGAGCGAAGCGCATGATTATCGCGAGAACACCTTTACGCATTTCACTGGGAGGCGGCGGTACCGATCTGCCTTCGTACTATCGCGAGTTCGGTGGCTTTGTCATCTCAGCGGCCATTAACAAGTACGTGTACATCACGGCGAACCGCTCGTTCTTCGCGGGCTACTTTCTCAAGTACTCGGATACGGAGCATGCGGAGACAGTCGACGCGATCAAGCATCCGCTGTTTCGCGAAGCGCTGAAGATGCACGGCATTGGCGATCGCGTGGAGTTGGGCAGCGTCGCGGATGTGCCGGCGGGCACGGGGCTTGGCTCCTCCGGGACCTTCACGGTGGGGTTGCTGCATGCGTTGTATGCGTACCGGCAGAAGCACGTAGCGAGCGAAACGCTGGCTCAGGAAGCGGTGGAAATCGAGATGAACCGGCTGCAGCAGCCAGTGGGCAAGCAGGACCAGTACATCGCCGCCTATGGCGGGCTGCTGTGCCAGGACTACCGGCGCGATGGCAGCGTGGGTGTGGCGCCGCTGAATCTCCCGGAGTCCACGATGCGGGAGCTCGAGGAGAGCCTGATGCTGTTTTTTGTAGGATCGACGCGCTCGGCCTCGGCGCTGCTGCAGACGCAGAAGACGCAGTCAGAGGGGCGCGACAAGAAGATGCTGTCGGACCTCCATTTCGCCAAGCAACTGGGCTATGAGACGGAGAGCGTGCTGTGTAGCGGCGCGGTGCTGTCGTATGGCGCGATCATGCACGAGCATTGGTTGCGCAAGCGGCAGCGCAGCGAAGGCATGAGCAGCAGCCGGGTGGACGAGTTGTACGAGCTGGCACGCGGGGCCGGCGGGGCAACGGGTGGCAAGCTGGTGGGCGCGGGTGGCTCGGGCTTCCTGCTGTTGCAGTGCGCGGATCGCAAGCGTTTGCGGGGCGTGATGCAGGAGGCCGGTGTAGACGAGATGAGCTTCCAGTTTGACTTCGATGGGTCGGTGGTGATGCTGCGGAACTAGCAGAGCGGATGGGGGCGAAGTGGCCTGGGGCGGCGGTTTTGACGGATGCGGCGGAAGCGCGGAAAGCTGGCATTTTTAGGCAAAAGTGACACGATTTTGTGCACATGGCGAAAAGTCGTTTTATAAATATGCAGGGTTTGCGAAGGTGGTGCATAACTATGCACAAGATAACGCGCCAGTTGCAAAATCCAATTTCAGTCGCTGCATGTTTATGCGTGCCACTGGATTGTGGCGGTTTCCGGTAAGATGTGCGCCTGCGGATTGCGGCGGTGTTTGCTTGTGGAGTTCACTCGGACGGCACGGGGTTCGTCTGGTTCGTGCCGGATGCGTGGGGGTGGTCAACCCTGGGTAGATGGCACGAGCCTTCTGCGCATGCCGCGCTGCAGTGTCCGAGGCATGGCAGCACCGATATCTGGACACCTTGCGATACCTATTGCCTGGGGTGCGGGGGATGATTCCGAGTCTTTCGCCAGCAACCGGGTTGGCACGTCACGGCGCTCGTGCGGTTCCGCCGCTCCGCGGTTTCAGCGTGGACGTCTGGCGCGACCTGCCATGAACGCCACGGACTCCGAGCCATATGCGTGTTCCGGACCCGCGTGATGAGCGGGTTGATTCCCGCATGGCCCTGCCCCGGAGGGTAGCGTGCAGCGGGCACTCTGGGAACAGGACAGGTGGTTCTTTTTCCGGTTGCATGCCCGGCTTCTCGATGCGTCGGGTGAATGGCTAGGGAATCGTCTTCTTGCTCAATCGGGTGGCAAGCGGTTGGCCGATTTTGCGATGGGCAGGTTCTGATAGCGCTTTGCGTGGAGATAGGAACAGGGCCGGCGTGGGGGTCCGAAGCATGCAGACGCCTGGGGGAACACGCGGGCATGTCGCGGTCGGTGTTCGCCGCGCTTCCGGGCGAGAGTGGGTCGGGAGCCGCTTGTCCGTGACGGGCTGTGCGATGCTGGCTGGCGGCAGGCCGCCAGGGTCGTTGCGCGGGTCGGTTCCCGGGCTTGCCTCGTCGCTGGCTGATGGGTCGGAGAGTACGCTTCGAAGCCTTCAGGCAAAGGATGGGATGTCAGCCCTGGCGATCCTGGGAAGGAACGTCGCGTGTCTCGTCCTCTGAGTGCCGAAGGTCGACCTTCCTGCGGTGTGCAGTGCGTTTCTTCTTTTCGTCTCGCTCGCCGAAGTACAGGAGAGCGGCGGCCGACACGTCGACGGCAGCCCACGCCAGCCGGTGCGATAGCGGGGACGGCCCATGGTGCAGGCTATCCAGGTACACCGGACCGATCAGCAGCCATCCAAGCATGGACCATCGGTTGCCTCCAAAAGGGGTCCATCCGGCAGGGAACATGGCAAGTGCCTCCTGCACCGGATCATAATCGGTGGCCGATAGCTTCGAAAGGGGTGAGACAAGCATCCCGGACGCAAAGCACGGACTACGCCCGGCAAAACCTCAAGGCTTTTGCGCAGGAAGAGAGCTCGAACAATCCTGGCCTGCAAGCCTGGGAACCTCCAAGAGAGCCATCACCGCGCGAGTGACCCGACATGAGGAGCCAGATTCGGTAGACTCGCTGGTCAGGTCCACCATGCTTGCTGGTCACGCCCACCATGCTTCGGTAGGCGGCTCGGTGAGCAGCACGCGGCTGAGCATGGCAATGGCGGTGGACAGGCCTTCGTGGGTGGAGGCCAAAGCGTCCTCGTGCTCGATGCTGACAACCCCATCATAGCCGGCAAGCCGCAGCGCGGCGATGATCTGCTTCCACTCCAGCTCATCGTGGCCGCAGCCCACGCTGCGAAACAGCCAGGAGCGGTCCTGCATGCGCAGGTAGCTCTTGGTGTCGAGCACGCCGTTGGCCGCCGTGGTGAGGGGGTTGAGGGAGACGTCTTTCGCGTGAAAGTGGAAGATGGCGTCGCCGAGTGTGCGGATGGCTGCGGGGATGTGGATGCCCTGCCACCAGAAGTGGCTTGGATCGAGATTGATGCCGAGCGATGGGCCCGTGGCGGCGCGTAGCTGGAGCAGGGTTTCGGGGGTGTACACGCAGAAGCCGGGGTGTGCCTCGAGCGCGACCCGGACGCCGGCGTTGCGGGCGAACTGCTCGGCCTCGCGCCAGTAGGGAATGAGGCGCTGGTTCCACTGCCAGTCCAGGGACTCGAGGTACTCAGGCGGCCAGGCTGCAGTGATCCAGTTGGGGGTCGTGTCGGTGGGAGCGCCGCCGGGGCAGCCGGAAAACGTAACAACCGTGGGTACAGACAGCAGCTCGGCGAGTTGCACGGACTGGCGAAAGGCGTGGTCGTAGGCGGCGGCAGTGGCAGCGACGGGATGCACGGGGTTGCCGTGGCAGGCGAGCGCGCTGATGGCGAGGCCGGCGTCCGCAAGACGCGCGCGGTAGGTCCTGGCCTCGGAGGGGTTGGCCAGAAGGGAAGCAGGGTCGATGTGGCTGGCGCCGGGCCAACCGCCACAGCCGAGTTCGAGCGCGGTGATCTGTGGGTAGTGCCTGAGCCGCGGTAACAGTTGATCGAAGGAAAGCTGGTTGAACACCGCGGTAAAGAGTCCGAGTCGCATCGGCGTGTCTCCGGGGGAGCCTGGCTGCCCTGTACTACCGTACGCGAGCAGGGCGGCGAATGGTCAAGGGCCGGGATGTGGTGTGCGGGCGACCGCAGATCCTTCGCTTTGCTCAGGATGACAGCGCGCGTCGCTCCGGGGTGACAGGATGAAATGGCGATGGCGCGAGGGTGAACTGCGGTCGAGCGCGCGGGCAGGAGCAGACTGCGGCGGGGGCGCCTGAACCCGGGTGAGCGCTTCACGCACTGAAACTCCATTGTGAAGCCGGCCTACGGCAGGGCAACGCAGGTGGATAGGCTGCGCTCCATCTACAGGGTGCCGGGCGCAAGCGTGGCAGTGCACTGCGTGGCCCGGGTGCACGACTGGAAAGCATGAGGCATGGCTGAGATGAGTTCTGACAACAATACATTTTCGCGACGCGAGCTTGTGGCCAACCTTGGCGCGGGGATCGCGGGCGCGGCGCTTACGGCAGCTGTGCCGGCCGTGGCGGAACAGACCGTGGCAGGCACACAGAGTGCGACAACGGCTGCGCCATTTGTGGACCCCACAACCAAGTACCCCAAGCCGCCGTACCCGGGGCAGACCCAACCGTGGCCCGGGCTGGCGAGCAAGATGAATCCGCGCCCGGACCACGGCGAGAGCAGCTACAAGGGATCGGGCCGGCTGCTTGGTCGCAAGGCATTGATCACCGGAGGCGACTCCGGGATGGGACGTGCGGCGGCGATCGCGTATGCGCGCGAAGGCGCGGATGTGGTGATCAGCTACTACCCGACGGAGGAGTCGGACGCGGTGGAGGTCATCGAGTTGATCCGGGCTGCCGGGCGCAAGGCGATTCCGTTGCCCGGCGACCTGCGCGAGGAGAGCTACTGCAAGGACCTGGTGACGAAGGCGGTGGCTGGACTTGGCGGGCTGGACATCATCGTGTCCAACGCAGGGCGGCAACAGGAGTGCGAAGACCTGCTGCAGTTGACCACCGAGGCGTTCGACGCGACGCTGAAGACCAACCTGTATGCGCCGTTCTGGATCTTCAAGGCTGCGTTGCCGCACCTGCAGCCCGGATCGTGCATTATAGCCACGGCCTCGGAGCAGGCGTACGACCCCGGCGCCAACGTGTATGACTACGCGCAGACCAAGGCCGCGACGGTGAACTTTGTGAAGTCGCTGGCAAAGCAGCTTGGGCCAAAGGGGATTCGCGTGAATGGTGTGGCCCCGGGGCCGATCTGGACGCCGCTGCAGGTTTCGGGCGGCGCAACGCAGGAGCACCTGATCCATTACGGGCAGAAGTATCCGCTGGGGCGCGCCGGGCAGCCGGCGGAACTGGCGAGCATTTATGTGCAGCTTGCCGCCAACGATGCCAGCTACACGACCGGGAACATCTATGGCGCGGGTGGCGGCATGGGGCAGCCGTAAAGGCTCGCTGCCGCATTCCTGGGGGCGGATGGTGCACCCACGGGGCAGCATGTTTGCTGCCCCGTGCTGGCTGACCCTGAGGAGGTGCGAGGTCGTCGTTGCAGGGTGAGATTGCAGTTGCGGTAGGCGTCCTGTTGCAACCATGTGCGTTGCAGGAGTGTGGCGAATGGGTTTCAGGGGTTGATGAGTTTTCATCGCGGCAGCTCGCCTCGGCCAGCGAAGTGCTTGTTGCATTGTGGTCTCGGATAAAGCTCCTAAAGCAGGCGTGTTGCCGGGTTGGCGCGCCGCGGGGCGACCAGGAGTTCTGTGGCGACTGAAGTGATTCCGCAGGGAAAGCAGGGTTGGTTCGCGCTTGTGAAGGAGGCGCTTACCGGTACGAAGCGAGACCTGACGGGAGGCAGCCTGAACAGCGCTGTGCTCCTGCTCTCCATCCCGATGATGCTGGAGCTTGGGCTGGAGTCGGTGTTTTCGCTGGTGGATATTTTGTGGGTCAGCGTGCTTGGCAACGATGCGGTGGCGTCGGTCGGGTTGACGGAGTCGCTGATGACGCTTGCCTTCGCCGTAAGCGCGGGGCTAAGCACCGCGATCACGGCGCTGGTGGCGAGGCGGATCGGGGAAGGCGATACGGAGCGCGCATCGATCGATGCAGTGCAGGCGATTGTGGTGGGCCTCCTGTTGTCGGTCGTGATCGGCGTGCCGCTGTTTCTGCTGGCGCCCAAATTGTTGGGACTACTGGGAGCCACGGCCTCGGTGAGGCATGTGGGCTTTGCGTATGCGCGCATTACGCTGGGCTTTTCGGGTGTGGTGATCCTGCTGTCACTGAATAACGCGATCTTTCGCGGCGCGGGTGATGCGGCGATCGCGATGAAGCTCTTGTGGGTCGCGAACGGCATCAACCTCGTGCTGGACCCGCTGCTGATTTTCGGGATTGGCCCGTTTCCTAAGCTGGGCGTGGCGGGGCCTGCGGTCGCGACCCTTGCAGGCCGCGGGCTGGCGTTGTTGTACCAGGGGTACCTGCTGGCCAAAGGCAGCGGGCACCTGCGCATTGGGTGGCAGCACCTGAAGGTGAAGCCATCCGAAATGGTGCGGTTTGTGCGCGTGGCGAGTGCAGGCATGTTGCAGTTCCTGCTACAGCAGGGAAGCTGGCTGGGGCTGGTGCGGATCGTGAGCCTGTTTGGCGCGCCGGCGATTGCGGGATACACGATCGCGGTGCGCATCTTGAACTTCATCATGCTGCCGTCGCTCGGGTTGAGTAATGCAGCGGCCACGCTGGTGGGGCAGAACCTGGGAGCGGGCATCGTGGCGCGGGCGCGCTCATCAGTGTGGCGCACGGGCTTTTTGAACCTGGCACTGCTGAGCTTCGCCTGCCTGCTGTTTTTCTTTTTCGCGAAGCCGATTGTGAGTGTGTTCGGGCATGAGAAGCAGGCGGAACCGATCGCGGTCGAGTGCCTGCGGATCTTCAGCGTGAGTAACCTGTTCTTCGCGTTCAGCGCCGTGTTTATGCAAGCGTTCAACGGCGCGGGCGATACCACGACGCCTGCGTACATTAATCTTTTCGGGTTCTGGCTGGTGGAGCTGCCGCTTGCCTGGGTGCTGGCCAGGCATACGCACCTGGCAATTCGCGGCGTGTTTCTGGCGGTGCTGCTGGCGCAGGTGCTGGCATTGCTGCTGAGTGGGTTTCTGTTTCTGCGGGGCGGTTGGGCCAAGAAGCGCATTTGAGGGCGAGTATGCAAAGCACAGCGCAGCAAGCGGAAGCAATCGCGTTTGAGACCGACGTTCCACCGCGTCTGGATCGCCTGCCGTGGAGCCGGTGGCATTTGCGCATGGCCACGGCACTGGGTGTGACGTTCCTGCTGGACGGGCTGGAAGGCGGCGTGGGCGGATCACTGTCCGGCGCCCTGCAGTCGGTCACGACGCTGCACCTGACCGATGCGCAATTGGGAATCGCTTCTTCGGGCTACCTGGGCGGTACGGTGTTGGGCGCGCTGCTGTTCGGCTACCTCGCGGACGTGTATGGGCGCAAGAGTTTGTTCTTCTGGACGTTGGCCGTGTATGTGTGCGCGACGGCGGCAACGGCGCTTTCGTGGAATCTCGCGACGTTTACGCTGTGCCGGGTGCTGACGGGTGCGGGCATCGGGGGCGAGTACACGGCGATCACGTCTGCGATCGACGAGTTGATCCCGGCGCGGGTGCGCGGCACGGCCAACCTTGTGATCGGTTCGACGTTCTGGGTCGGGGTGATCCTGGGGTCGCTCGTGGCGGTGGGCTTCCTGTCAGACAGCATGTTTGGACTGAGGCTGGGCTGGCGGTTCGCGATGTTGAGCGGTGTGCCGATTGCGATCGTGGTGTTGTTTATGCGCCGCTTCATCCCTGAGAGTCCACGGTGGCTGTTGACGCATGGGCGCGTGGAGGAAGCTACGGCGATTGTGGAAGGGATCGAGCAGAGCGTGCACGCGCAGTTTGGCAGCCTGGCACCAGTGCCACACGCGATCACGCTCCAGCGGGACGTGCGCTCGACCCTCAGCAAAGTGGGGCTGCTGCTGAACAGGAAGAACCGTCCGCGTGCGCTGCTTTGCCTTGGGCTGACCATGGCGCAGTCATTTTTTTACAACTCCGTTTTCTTTTCGAGCACGCTTGTGCTACTGCGGTTCTACGGAGTTTCTGCGGCCCATGCGGGGGTGCTGTTCCTACCGATCGCATTCACCAACTTTGTGGGGCCGGTGCTGCTGAGCCGGTTGTTTGACAGCGTAGGGCGCAGGGTGATGATCTCGCTGAACTTCTGCCTGACCGGGGTGGTGTTTGCGGTGTCGAGCGTGCTGTTTGTGCAGGGGCACCTGAGCACGGTAGCGCAGGTGGCGTTCTGGGCTGCCTCATTCTTCTTTGCCGCGTCGGCAGCGGGTTCCGCATACCTGACGACGAGCGAACTGTTTCCGCAGCCGATCCGCGCGTCGGCAATTGCAATTTTCTATGCGGCCGGCACACTGCTGGGCGGGGTGCTGGGCCCGGCAGTGTTCGGCATGTTGTTGAATCGTGGGGAGCGCGCGCCGATTTTTTACGGGTTCATGGCGAGCGCGTTGATCATGCTGCTGGCCGGGGTCGCGCAGGCGATCTGGGGCGTGGCCGCAGAGCGGAAGCCGCTCGAGGAGATCGCCTGAGGCGCGGGCTTTAGTGAATGGTGGACGCGATGACCACGGACGAGATCAAGCCGGTGGCAACAGCTGCCAGCACATAGTTGCCATCTACTGAGCGCCACTCGTAGCCGCGCGGAGGCGCGCTGAGGTGATAGGTGCGATAGTCAACGCGCTGGGCGCGCGCCCAATCGGCCGATGCCATCCTGTGGCCTTTCTTCCAGTCGTCGTGGCGGACATAGCCCCCGCCGTGATTGTCGTGATGATCCGCAGCGTGATCGTCGTGATGGTCCTGGGCGAACGATGCAGGCGCCGCGATGGTCGCACAGAGAACAGCGGTGGCGATGCTCTTGAGGATGAACGACATAGCACTCCTTGAACCGACAGGGGTCGGTAAGAGTGTGACGAACGACTGCGGGGAAAGTCTCAAGGGACGGGCTGATTGCAGGTCGAAAGCGACAGCCAGGAAGCGGGTGACTTTTCGTCGCGGAGGCGGGTCGAATACCCGGCTGGTGCATCTGATACTTCGTTGCAGAAACGTAGAGGAGTGCACGATGCGAGTGAAACATGGAGTGGTCGCGGTGGCTATGGGCGTGCTGTTGATGGGGAACGTTGCGTCGTTTGCGCAGCAGTCAGATGCCGACCAGAAGTCGCAGCAAAAACAAGTGGAACAGCAGGCCAAGCAGAACCAGAAAAAAGCCAAGGCGCAGGAAAAAGCAGCGAAGGCGCAGGCCAAGGCGGCGAAGGACCAGCAGAAGTCGATCGATGCGCAGCAGAAGGCTGCGCAGACACCACAGTAAGTATGCGGTCGTGGCGCATGTGCAGGGCGGTTGCCTTAGAGCCGCTGCCGTGGGCCAGGGGGACTAAGAGAATGGCCTGCTCCGGAGGTTTGGAGCGGGCCATTTTTGTGCGAGAAAGTCAGGCTGCGGGACGGAGGGGACTGCGTGTGCGGAGCGGTTTAAGTGGCTTGACGGATGCGGTGCGGGTCGCTCGATGAAGGCGTATCCGACGACGCCGGATGGACGGTATTTCGTGGTGCGCGGGCGCCTATGGCGGTGCAGCAATCCGCAGTTGAGCGTGCAAAAACGACAGCACTGGACCAAGGTGTTGATGGCGGCGCGGCGGGCCAAGGGATCCGCAATGCGTGCGGGTGACATGGCTGGGCGCGAGCAGGCGCGTGCGCAGGTGGATGCAGCCAAGGTGGCGCTGGGGGAGCGTGGTGCTCCGTGGTGGACGGACGGCGCGCCGGATGTGAATCGGCACATGGCGAAGAATACCTGCTACGCAGAGTGGTTTGCGGGGCTGAGTCTGATTGACTGACTGACGGGCTGCGCGCGTTGGTGGCGGTTTTGTGGAGCGGGTGGGGCGGTTCTTTCGTTGGTGTCAGCGGCAATCAGGAAGCAAGCAGCAGCGTTGCGATGTCTTGATGTTCGCAAGGCGTGCGTGGGGGTTGTCCGTTTGGCGAGCGCTGCTGCTGCTGCCGTATGTGCGGAGCTTATGGCTCGGCGGGATGGGTGCCGCAGCGGGACCCGGCGCAGGCAGCGCGGGCGCTGGCGAGGTACTGGACCCAGTCGGTGGCGATGCCCTGCTGTGCTTCGGTCAGCGGCATCTGCCCGGCGCGGACGCGGGCGGCCAGGTAGTTTTCAACAATGTCTTTCTGCTTGAAGTAGCGAGCACGCAGGGTTGCATCGTCGGGGCCGCACTGGGGCCAGATATTGCCCATGTCGTCGGCTCCGCCGAGCTCAAGCGGGACCAGGTGGTCGAGTTCGCATACCTGCGTCTGCCCGCTGTTCTGCGGGGGAACGGACAGGCCGTACCAGGCGTAGGCTGCGTGTTTCTGCTGCTCGCTGCTTTGGCAGTTGCGCAGGCAGCGGGTGCTCCACGAGGGCGCACGCAGCGTGTCGGCGGTGACGCCTGGAACAACGCCGCCGGGGGTGCAACGCCGGTCGGGCTCGGGGTAGCCGCCGCGCGTGGTCGCCTGGCAACTCTGATCTGCGGGCCACTGCCACGAGGCGAAGTACTGCGAGGCGCAGGCGACGCCGATGCTGGCGCAGCTCATGCGGGGTTCTTCGCGGCGGCCCGATTCGCGGCTGCGCGAGCTCTCACGGCCGCCTTCGCGCCGGTGCTGTCTCGATGCATCGGATCGGGGGATCGGGCGCGAGGCGTTGCTGGGCGTGTTGCGGCTGTTTCGAGCGTCGAGCAGAACAATGCCTATGAGGACCAGGAGGACGAGGGCGAGCAGCAGGAGGGTATTGCGAGTCACCTTCCCATCATGTCATTGCCGGGGCGCGGGTGCACAGGCCGACGCGCCGGGTTGATGTGCAGCGAGGACGTGCTTGGAAGTGCGCAGTCTGCATGGGGCAAAGGCGTGGAGTCGGCGCCGCGCGCGAGTGGAGTGGTTGGGTGCGGCCAGCACGAGGCGAATGGCTACTTCGGTTGCTTTTGCTGAGATGGTTTAAACACAGCAACGCGGCTGCTTCCGTCCAGCAGACGACATCCGGGAACAGTTGTTTCCTGATCAACAAGCCGGGAGTTAGAGAAACACTGGATGACGCAGTTAGCAACGCGCGTGCTTGAGCATCTAATAAGGCGATGCTACGGTCGACGTTGAAGGTTGGAAGCGCGACGTTGCGTCTTGGGCAGCTCAACGCTGTGAGTTGTGCTTTGTGGGAAATGGAGATCTGGATTGCCTGCGAGGCCGAGCGATATGACTGGCATGGAAGCAGCGATGGCAAGGTCAGCGCTCCAGAAAAAGTTATGCGGCTGCAGACGATTCTGCAGTGCTGTGCGTGTGCCATATCTTTTGCGATCGCAGGTGAGAGCGTGCCGGACCATGAGGCGCTTCGCTGCAGACGCGTGTTGATGCTGTTGGACTGCCCCTGGCCTGCTTGTGTGCCCGTGTCTGCACGAGGGTGCACGCAGTCGATACGATGTCCACGATTGCCGTTGTGGCAAGAGCCGCTTCAGTGATCCGAACCGTGCTCAGCCAGGCACCAGGAATAGGCAATTCAATCAAAAAACTTCAACGCTTTCCTGCGGGCCGCAGCGCGATTCTTGGTATCACCGCAGCCATGCTCTATGTTGTACCGTGTTCTGCGCGCGCGGATGTTGGACTGGTCATCGAGACGCCGACGGGCCTGCTGGGTTTCCTAAGCAACGTCGGTCATGTGTCGGTGTGGATCTCGCATGGGTGCCTCGATGCTGCCGGGCATGTTCGCTACTGCGAGAACACAGCGGGACTGGTGCTGACCAGCACGGCGTACTGGCCGAACCCGGGAGCCGCTGCGATTCCGGCGGAGCTGTTCTTTCTTGGCACGCGGCCCGGTGTCGCGGGGCGCGGTGCCGCGGCATGGACGTCGTCGCTCGGCGAGATCTACCCGGATGTGCAGCCGGCGGTGGGAGCCAAGTACCTGGGACGTACCTGGTTGCGGAGCCTGCGCGTGGTGAAATTTGCAACCTCGACGGAAGACGACCGCAGGGTGCTGGCAGAGATCGATGCGGTGCAGCACGACTACCGGTACAGCTACAGCAAGAGGAACTGCGCGTTTTATGCGCAGGCGATTCTGCAGCAGTACCTGGGGGCCTCGTTCCACGGCAACCGCTTGCTGGAGCTTGGGATCGACACGCCGCGTGCGGTGGAGCGGGCACTGCAGCACAACCTGAAAGACCAGTCGCGCAGTTATGAAGTGGTGCACTTCAAGGGAGACCTTCACCATGCGTGGCGGCAGCCTTCGCGCAATATCTGCGAGTCGGCGATCCTGGATCCGAAGTACGCGATCCCACTGCTGCTGTATCAGCCTTACCTGTACGCAGGCTTTGCCGGTTGCTATGCGGCGATTCGTGTGTCAACGTGGGCAAGCCCGCACCACCCGCCGCTGCGCGAGGCAAACCCGGTGCTGTTTGTGGATGTGCAGGACAAGGAGCCGAGGCTGCGTGCGTTCCAGGCACTTACCGGCGTTGCGGCGATGGGTCCGGATGGAAGGTATGACGCGGATGCGCAAAGGATGCCGCTCGCGGTTCCGGTTACAGAAGCGGTGCCGCACGCGCAGAGCGAGGTCAGTCTGTATCCGTAACTTTTCAGATATAAGTTGCTGACGCATGGAAATGCGGCCGCACCAAGCGGCCGCATTTTTGTTGTTGCGCGTGCAAGGGGGGAAGCTGCTGCTCACGCAGTTTGTTGCTCGTTGCGGCTGGTTAGAAGGAGATGCGTCCGACGATCTCCATGATGCGTGGATCGCCGGGGCTGTTGACGACGCCCGGGTCCGGATCATCCGGACCGACGCTGGTGTTGACGCCGTTGAATGTGGGGTGATTGGTGACGTTGAATGCTTCGGCGCGGAACTGGAAGTTGGCGCGGTCGAAGTTCCTGAGACCGTACTCACAGGTAAGGCAGTAGCTGTTCTGGTCGGTGCTGTAGGAGGTGCGGTAGTTGCTACCGCCATTGGCATCACCCGTGGCCTTGCCGTAGGTGTAGTTGAGGGTGGTCTGCACGGCCTTGTGCTTGACGCGGAGCTGCGTTTGCAGCGAGTTGTAGTTGGAGTTGCCGACGAAGACGTACTCGTTGATGCTGCTGATGCCCTGGTAGGGGCGGAGATAGGCGGAGGAGACGGCGCTGATGTTGAGGCACGGATCGAAGTCGTAGGTGGCCGAGGGAGCCTGTCCCGGCGCGAGGCAGCCTTGCTGGTACGGGGTGCTGGTCGGCTTGACCTGGTTCTGATCAGTGTCGATGCGGAGATGGCGGCCCAGGGAGCCGGCATAGCCGATCTGGAAGATGGCGTTGGCAAAGAGCTGGCGCTCGACGATGAGGCTGAAGTTCTGGATCTGCGAGGCGCGGAAGTTGTTGTTGACTTCAACCAGTGCCTGCGGTAGCGGGGCGCGGGATAGATGGTGCTGTTGTGGTAGAAGCCGCGGGGCACTCCGTTGAGACCGTTATAGACTAGGCCGTTTTGAAGGTTGGCCGGGAGCCCCGCCGTGGTGACGGGCACGCCTGCTCCGTTTGTTGCATAGATGCCGGAGGGCAGCACGGCGCCGGCATTGGCGGCGTTGTAGGCCAAGGGCTGGAAGGAGGACGTGGCACTGTTCGGCCCGGTGAGCCAGTCGGGCGGACGGGACGATTCCGCCGTTTGAAATCCTGCTGAAGTCGCACCCGCTGGCGGGAAGTTCGTCCCGTTCGCAGATCGTGGCGTCGCGGCTGCATTGACCGAGTGGGTTGGGGTGTCGCGCGCGACGGGTGGTTGCACGCGCGCGCGTTCTGACTCCGGCTGCCGGCGTCGGCGCAGCTAGACTTTGCCGAGCAGGATCTGTCCCGAGGCTGCGCCCTGCACCGTGCCCGAGATCGTTCCGGTGTCGCCCATGCCGGTGACGTCGAGGATCAGTTCGTTGGGCTTGCCGGGAACCTTTTTGAGCATCCTGGGCTGCTCGGCGCCGCCGAGCGTGAGGACCACGTCGGTGATGCCGGTGACGACGCCCTCGTGGGGGATCAGGCGCAGGCGGTACTGCGCGGCGTCGCGGGTGTGCCCGTGCAGGTCAAGCGTGAAGTGCCCGCAGGTCCAGCTGCCGACCAGGTCCGCGGCCCAGAGCGAGGCGGCGGCGTTCCAGTCCGAGGGAGGCGCGACGCCGGTGTCGAACACTGCCAGCCTGCGCAGCGAAGGGGTTCCGGCGGAGGCAGTGATGACTACGCGTACGGCGTCGACCGTGGCCGGGGTGATGGGCTGAATGCGCTTCTGCCCGATGGCTGTGCCGGTGCCCAGTGGAACCCAAGCTCCGTGCACGCGGCCTTCGAGGCGATAGGCGCGCATCCGCTCGCCCCGTGCGGTGTTCTCCTGCAGCACCACGCTATCGATCCGCGTGGCGGTGCGGAGCGTCAGCATCGATCGGCCCTGGACCTCGGCGATCGGGGTGTGAAAGCGGCGCTTTATCTCTGCGCCAAAGCGCGCAGCGGCGTCCGCATCCTTGCGATCGAACTGCCCGGAAGGGTTGGGGGAATGTTGAGGAGCAGTTGCGCGCCGCGCCCCACGGAGCGGTAGTAGATGGAAAGCAGTTGCTCCTGAGTCAGCACCTTGTTGCTGTTCGTCGGGGTCCAGAACCACTCGGGCCGGCGGATCGATACATCGACTTCGTTGGGCAGCCAGGCATCGCCGTCGGGCGTGCCATCAAGTGCGGTGCCGGTGCCGCGCTCCGCGTAGCTTCGCTCGATGCCGTTCCAGCATGGGTAGGGAGCGAAGCCGTCTTCGTTGCCGACCCAGCGGATGGTCGCGCTGGGTCCCTGGAAGACAGCGGTATGGGGCTGGTACTGCCGCAGCAGGTCGCCGACGGGGGTTGCGGTTGCGCCGTCGAACCAGACCTCGACCAGCTCACCGTACTGGCTGAGCAGCTCGGTGAGTTGTTCGCGGTAGATGGCGTCGTAGGTCTTCTGCGCTTCGGGCGTTTTGCAGATGCCGCCGGTGGCTGCGCCGAAATGGTCGTCGCGCGGTGACAGATAGACGCCGAGGCCGAGGCTGAACTTTTTGCAGGAGGCCTGGAGCTCGCGCATGATGTCGCCCTTGCCGTTCTTCCACGGCGAGCTTTTCAGGCTGAAGTCTGTGGTCTTTGTCTGCCAGCAGCAGAAGCCGTACTGATGCTTGGCCACGAACACGATGTAGCGGGCGCCCGCGGCAACCGCGGTCCGTGCCCAGGCGTCCGTGTCGAGGTCGACAGGGTTGACCTCGGACGCGGGAACCGAGAAGGAGCTCGGACGGCCGTTGAGGTAGGTTTCGTTGCCGAAGTGGATGAACATCCCGAGTTCCAGGTCCTGCCAGCGTGCCTGGTCCGCGGAAGGGGCAGCCAGCGCTGGCCCGGCGGGAGCGGCAAGGGCGATGCGGGGGAGTGCGGCAAGCAGGCCGGCGCGGGCGGACAGGGAGAGGAGGGTGCGTCGGTTCATTTCAGCAGTTTATTCTCTGTGCCAGCGCGGGATGGCTGTTGGCGCTGTTCGCGACCGGCGCAGGCGCGCGCCGGCGCTGTGTCTCCCGGCGGTTACAGGCTGCTGCCCTGGATGAGGCGAGTCACTGAGGGCTGGTGGCTGCCGGTGAGTGCGTGAGTGCAGTGACACCGGAGGGGTCGTCGAAGCGCATGGCGAAGCCCCAGCCGAAGTGCTGAGTGTTGCCGGGCAGGTTGTCGTCGATGGCGATTGCGAGCTGGTTGTGCCCCTTGTGCAAAGGAAGTGAGAAGGAGCCGTTCTGCAGGGAGAACCGTCCGTCCGGCGACTTGCTTGCGGCGGGCAGGCCGTACAGGTTTCTGTCCGCGTGCACGAGCCTACCGTTGCTGTAGACCCAGATTTCTCGGACCCATCCGAGGTGCACCTGCTTGCGCTGGTCGCGGTCGGAGTCGAGCGTTGTCTGCAGCCAGACGAGCGAGGTGGCCGAGCCATCCGGTTTGGAACCGACTTCGCGCGACAGGTTGACGAGCCCCTGCGGTTCCGCGGAGATGCTGCGCCATGCGGCGGAGCCTGCGGGCATGCTGGTGTAGGCGGGTGGGTCGCCCACGGGCGCCTGCAGCGCGGGGTCCGTGGAGGTGAGCTCGCGCACCGGGGCGGAAACCTGCCAGTTGCGGATGAAGCCGGCTGGGAGCGGCTCCGCTGCCGCTGACGGAGTTGCAGTGGGCGCGGGGCTGGCGGGCGTCACCTTGAAGTTGCGGAAGCTGGCCGGGCCGTGAAGGACGATCGAGCCGGAGGAGGCGGGGCCTTCCATGTCGTCGACGGACAGGGTGGGTGAAGCCGAGCCGTTGACGAAGACCTGCATGCGCCTGCCGTCGACGTGCATGCGGATGTGGTTCCAATCGTTCGGATGGATGGGCGCTGCTGCTTCGTACTGCGGGAAGAGGTCCCACTCGTAGGCGCCGTGTTCGAGCGGCATGTACTGGATACAGTCGAACGAGGTGGAGCAGTTGGGCTGTGGGCGCAGGTAAAAGACGTCGGCGTTGTGCGGGTCGCGCTCCCGGAAGCGGATGCCCACGATGCCATGGCCAACAAGGCCGATGTCGAAGTCGATGGTGCCGTCGCTGAACTGCAGGTCCTTGAGCTCGGCCGAGCCGCGTTGCAACTGAAGAACGCCCTGGGGTGAGTCCTTGGGCGTGAGGAACACGGCATCGGTGCCGGTGGTTTGCCAGTGTGCGCGTGTCATGGGGACGGTGTCGGAATGTTTTGTGCAGCCGGTTGCGGCCATGAGCAGCAGCGCGATGCCGGGTGCCGACGGCCAGGAGGCGCGAGGCTTTGCGCCGACTTTGCGCGCGAGGAGCGAGCGGATGGCGTGTGCTGTTTTGCTCGGCGACGGGTGCGTGCTGCGTTCTGGTTGTCGGCGCCCGGATTTGGCGCCTGCTGTGGTGTATCGGTCGACATTGCACTTGTGTTCCTGCGCCATGGATTGATGCTAGTGCAGGGTGCGTTGTGGGGGCGCTTGCTTCCAATGGGAGGGCGCAACGAAGCGGCGGGCCTGGCGGAACTTGTTGTGGCAGGTGCCGCTCGGCCGCGGGCGTGGGTGTTTGCGTTGCTCGCCTTGTTTACCTTCCGGATGCGGTGCGGAAGTTGGCGACATGGGTGGGAGTGCCGGCAGCTAGACTTGGGCGCGATCGAGGCTTGCCCGTTTTTGCTTCATTCCAACTTCATTCCAAGGGTGATGGCAGGGAGCTCCTGTGAAGACAGTGCTGATTCTGTTTGTTGTTTTCGCTGCGCGTGTGCTGGCGGCGCAGGGCGTGTGGCAGCCGTCGCCGGGGCACGCGCAGATACGCATATGGCCCGGCACGGCGCCGGATGCGCAACCGGTTGCAAAGCCCGAGATGCAGGACACCAAGGCAGCCGTGGTGGCGGGACGTCCGATGGTGGCCATAGGCTACGTTTCGCAGCCGACGATGACGGTGTATGCGCCCAAGGCAAACAACGCGGGGGCTGCCGTCGTGGTGTTTCCCGGGGGCGGCTACTGGGTGCTGGCGATCGACCTGGAAGGGACAGAGGTGTGCGACTGGCTCACTTCCAGAGGGATCACCTGTGTGCTGTTGAAGTACCGCGTGCCCGGGTCGCAGCAGTCTCCACGATCAGGACCGTATCCGCGGTCGCCCATGGCGCTGGAGGATGCGCAGAGAACGATCGGGCTGGTGCGTTTTCATGCAGCGGAGTGGCACATTGATCCGCACAGGATCGGGGTACTTGGATTCTCGGCGGGCGGCCACCTGGTGGCGGCGACCAGTGTTCACTTTAATAGACGTATCTATGCCAGGGTGGACGCTGCCGACGACGTAAGCTGCCGTCCTGACTTTGCGGTGGCACTGTACCCGGGCCACCTGTTTACCAAGGCAAACACGCTCGGGCTGAACGCGGACATTGCGAGCCGGGTGAGTGCGCAGACCCCGCCGACGTTTCTGCTGCAGAACGAGAACGATGATGTGGACAGCATCTGGGATGCGATGAGCTATGAGGCGGCGCTGATCAAGGCGCACGTGCCCGTGGAGTTTCATTCGTATGCCGAGGGTGGGCATGCGTTTGGATTGCGCAGAACCAGGTACCAGGCTACGGCGTGGCCGCAGCTGGTGGAGGCGTGGCTGCGCACGCTTGGGGTGATTGCCAGGTAAGCTCCAGGCCTGCCGTTCAATGCGTGGGAGTCAGCCCCGTTGGTTCTGCCTTGAGGTTCAACGTTTGCTGCAGGGCTGCCGTGGCGGAGCTGGGGCCTACCAGCAGCGCGTACTTGCCGGGCGGCACGCTCCAGCCGTGGTGTGCCTCGTCCCAGATGGAGAAGCGTGCGAGCGGGATGCTGACTGTGGTGGTCTTCTGCTCGCCAGGTTGCAGCAGGAGTTTGCACCAGCCGACAAGGCGCTTCGGGGGTTCTCCGGATGTTTCCGGCATGGTGGAGTAGAGCTCGGCGATCTCTTCGCCGGCACGCGCGCCGGTGTTGCGGATCGTGAAGGTTGCGGTGACCTCGCTGCCTTCTTCGACGCGCAGGTTGGAGTAAGCGAAGGTCGTATAGGAGAGCCCGAAGCCGAACGGGAAGAGCACGGGTTTCTTTTCGGCGTCGTACCACTTGTAGCCGACCTTGAGCGCCTCGTCGTAACGGACGCTGAACGGCGGCAGCCCTGCCAGAAGGCGTCTCGACATCCTGTCAGTGTCGGTCCAGTCTTCCTGCGAGGCAGGAGGCGGCTCAATCAAAGCGGGGTGCGGGAGATCCTGGTCGCGCAGGGGAAAGGTAACAGGAAGCTTGCTACCGGGGTTGACCGTGCCGAACAGCAGATCGGCAACGGCGTCGGCGCCCTTGCTGCCGCTGTACCAGCTCTCCACGATCGCCGCTACGTCGTGCACCCACTGCATGAGCACAGGGCCGCCTGTTTCGAGCACAACCACGGTATGTGGATTGGCGTGCGCCACGGCGGCGATCATGGCGTCTTGTGCGTCCGGAAGGGCGAGGGTCGGGAGATCGATGCCCTCGGCCTGCCACTGGTATGCGTACACAAGCACGACGTCTGCGTGGCGCGCGGCCTCGGCGGCTGCGGCGAGGTCGCTGCCGTCGTTGAAGGTGACGCGGGTTGACTCATGCAGCGAGCGCAAGTGTTCCTGGATCGCCGCGAGGGGGGAATCGGGAAACCACACGGCGCGCTGCCAGTCGGCCTTCTTGTCTTTCTCGTCGATCTTGCCGATGGCGTTGCCGCCGGGAGGATCGACCTGTGCTGAACCGCCGCCGGAGATCATGCCGCGATCGGCGTTGCGGCCGATCACCGCGAGGGTGTGCACCTCGTGCGTATCGATGGGCAGCGTGTGTGCTTCGTTGCGCAGCAGGACCATACTTTGCTGCGCGATCTCGCGCGCCACCAGTGCGTGGGCGAAGACGTCGGGCACGCCTTTCTGCGGTGGATCATCGACGATGCCGGCTGCGAACATGGAGCGCAGGACGCGGTGCACGTGATCATCGAGCTCCGCGGTGGAGACCGAACCCTCGGTGACGGCCGCCTTCAGCTTCGTGTCGAAGAAGGTGTTGCCGGGTTCCTCGTTGTCGAGGCCGGCGTGCGAGGCGTGCACGGTGGAGTGGGTCGCAAGCCAGTCAGACACCACAAAGCCGGGATAGTGCCAGTCGCCCTTGAGCACTGTTTTGAGCAGGAAGTCGTTCTCGCAGCCATAGACGCCGTTGATGCGGTTGTAGGAGCACATGACGGCGCCGGGCCTGCCGATCTCGATGCCGAGCTGGAAGGCAAGGAGGTCGCTTTCGCGTGCGGCGCGTTCGGAGATTTCGGAAGACACGGCGTGGCGCCCGCTCTCCTGATCGTTAACGGCGTAGTGCTTGATGTGGCCGATGACATGGGCGGACTGCACGCCCTGGATGAGGTGGCCGACCATGGTGCCGGCAAGCACGGGATCTTCTCCGAGGTACTCGAACGTGCGGCCATCGCGCGGTTCGCGCGTAAGGTTGACGCCGCCACCGAGGGTCATGTTGTAGCCCTGGTCGCGCAACTCGTGCCCGATGAGGCTGCCGTAGCGCTCGGCCACCGCGGGGTCCCAGGTGGCGGCCAGTCCAAGGTTTGAGGGCAGCGCGGTGGAGTAGCGTCCGCTGCCCGCGGAGTAGGCCACGCCGTAGGCGGAGTCATCCATCTGGATGCCGGGCAGCCCGTACTCGGGAAAGCCCGGGACATAGCCGGAGCCGCTGTTGCCGTCTTTTGCGTGCGGGTCTTCGGGACCGTCGTGCGGATCGCCGGTGCCGTGGAGCAGCTGGATCTTCTGATCAAGCGTGAGCTGCCGCAAGAGCAGGTCGGCGCGCGCATCCGCAGAGAGGGCCGTGTTCATCCAGGGTCTGGGCATGCTGGCGGGGGCGGCGGCTGGTGCCTGTTGTGCGCGGGCTTGCAGCGAGGTGCAGACCAGCGCAGCACTCGCGAGCAGGAGAAGAGTACGCATCGGCATCTTTCTGGGCTTTCCTTTGTCTGGCGGTCCTGCGTGCCTGCTTATTGCACGGCGGATGGCGTGCCCTCGCATGCCTTGTCTCAGGGAATCGCAGGGGTTTTGTTGAGAGCAAGCGTTGTGGCTGCGACGTTCCAGCCCTGGACCTGCACGACGGGTGTATCGCCTGCATTGTCGGGCAGCAGCGCGGTGAGCGTCGTGGACTCGCCGGGCGGAATCTCGATCCAGTTGTCCGACCAGAGTACCGGCGCGACGAGGCCGCCCGTGGGTGTGCGGATTGCGGCATGCACCTGGAAGCCGAGGTGCGCGGAGGTGTTGTGGAAGTGCACGAGTACTTCGCGTCCGCGCGGCGTGTTGCGGAGCTCGACGTCGGTGGCGATCTCGGCCCGGGGCAGGGTGTTGAGCGCGGTGAGGTCTTCATGCCGGGCAGCGGGCGTGTGCGTGAAGTCTGTGCCGTGCCAGTCGAAGCTGGTCAGCGTGGTGGGGACCCAATAGAAGTTTCTGCTGACTTCGTGCCCGGCGCGGTCCTTGAGGGAGAGGTCAATGAACAGCAGCCGTTCGCCGCCGGAGTAGAGCCGCTCGGGCAGGGTGGCGATGCGCTGCGTGCTGTCGGAGCCCGCGCCAAGGTCAGCCTCGGTGCTGTAGAGCTCCTGCCATGCGGCGTTGTGCACGTGCACGGTTGCGTGCAGCGCGTCCAATGGCTGGTAGGTGCTGTTGACCACCACGATCGAGCGGTCGTCGTAGGAGTACTGAATGTGCACCGGCTCGCAGGCCTTCTTGGCAGCGAAGTAGCCGGCGCCCGCGTCGAGATAGTAATCGTAGAGGTGCCAGATCATCGAAGGCCATGCGTTGTTGAGCATCCACTGCACGACGCCCGTGGAGGTGTACTTGTTTTTGCCGTAAGACTCGAACATCGCGCGCTCGGAGTCGTACTCCATGGTTTGCGCCATGCGCTCGTAGTCGGCTGCCGAGCTGGGCTTTGCGTAGACGGCTTCCATGGACTGGTTGAACACAGTAAGATTGGCGAACTCACCTCCGCCGTTGTGGAGACTCCAGGTAGCGGACGGCGGCCACGCGGCGGCATCGGGGAGAAACTTTTCGCGGCTGCCGAGCGAGGGAATGGCGGGGCCGGGGCTGGTCTCCGTGTTGAAGCCGAACGCGCCGCCATTGTGCTGGTCCACGTACCAGTAGCTTGGTGCCACGTAGTCGTAGGGACCGGTCATCTTGACGCCGTCCTCGCCGCCTCCGGGTGTCTCGGCTGCGGATGCCGCGGCAAGCACGGGGTTGGGCCAGTGCGTCGCTGTTTCTACCTGGAGATAGGCTTTCTCGACGTCGGCAGGCGGCGCATTGTCGCTGCCGTTGAGCCACACGAGCAGGCTGGCGTGGTGGCGCAACCGCAGCATCTGCGCGCGCAGCGAGTCGGTCGCGATGCCGAGGTCGGCGGGAGTCCAGGTCTTCCAGTCTTCCCAGTGGTCGCAGCAGCACCAGCCCAGCATGACGAGGAGGCCCTGCTCATCGGCCTTCTGGAAGAAGAGGTCGGTCTCGAGCTTGCCCTCGAGGCGAATGGTGTTGAGGTTGAGATCGCGCACCAGCTTGAACTGGTCGTCCAGCCGCTTTGCGTCGGTGCGCAGCAGCATGTCCTGCGACCAGCCGCCGCCGCGGATCAGGATGGGTTTGCCGTTGACGCGGAACAGGCGCGCGCCGCCGGCGGTGAGCTCGCTGGTCATCTCGCGGATACCGAAGCGTACGAACTGCCGGTCGCTTTCGACCCCGGCGATGCTGAAGCCGATGCTGAGTGGTTCAAGGTGCGGCTCACCCATCTGTGCGGGCCACCACGGCTTGACGTTGGCGAGGTGCAGCGCAGGGAAGTGCGCGGCGTCGAACTCCACCGTTTTGTGCTCGTGCGGCGCAAGCTCCACGCGCTGCTGGAAGTTCGCACCGGCCGCGGTGCCCTGCGCGGTGCCTGTGACGGCGTGGTCGGTAGCGTTCTGAAGCTCCACATAGATGGCAAGGTCGGCGGCGTGCAGGCTGGCGTCGCTGAAGTGGGTCACGGCCAGGGGCGAGCGCACGGTGACGGGCCCGGTGTGCACGAGGTCCACTGCGCCCCAGAGACCCATGTCCTTGTCGGGCGGGCTGGGGTTCCAGTCGACCCAGTTGATGCCAAGGTCTTTCTCGGTGGGAGCAAAGGTTTCCACCGCCAGCACGTTGTTGCCGCCCGGCTTAATAGCCGCGGTGACGTCGAGATCGTAGGTGCGGTAGGCGCCAGCGATGTTGTCGCGGCCGGCGATTTTCGTACCGTTGAGCCAGATGTCGGCGCGGTAGTTGATGCCGCCGAAGTGCAGCCAGGTGTGGCCGTCGGGCGCGGTTGCGGGTGCGTTCAGGGTGGTGCGGTACCACCAGCCGCAGGCGTAGGGGCTGGTCCCGGCCATGGGCAGGTTGGAGAAGTTCTTGCCCGCGGGGTAATCGGTGCCGGCGAGATGCCGAAGGTTGTCGCCGTAGAACGGGTCGGGCACGAGCTTTGCCGCTGCCTGGGCCGCAAGCACCGTGCTCGGCACGGTGGTGGGGATCCAGTTGTTGGCAACGAAGTCGCTCCTGGAGATCGCGGCGCCGTCGGCCTGCAAGGAGCATGCGGACTGGAGCTGCCAGCCGGCCTCGATGGATTGGCTGGTCGGCTGTGCAAGGGGGCGCGCGTGCGCGATCGTTGCGGCCACGCACACCAGCATCGAAAGAGAAAAGCAACAGTGCTTGATCAATTGGACTCCTGGAAGGTGGCTGTGCCGTGGCCTGGCGCGGGTCGCTTGTTGCGCCCATGTTCGACGCGCAAACGCTGCGTGGACTCCCGCACCACCAGCTCCGGATGCGATTTGAGCAGGGTGGCCTTGCGTGCGGAGGGGCTCGCGGTGCTGTTGAGGCATTGCAGCATCTGCGTGGCGGCCTGTACGCCCATGGCATGCAAGGGCTGCCGGATGGTGGTAATAGCGGGCGTTGACACTTCCGCTGGGAGCACGTCGTCGAAGCCCATGACGGAGCAGTCGAGGGGCACGCGCAGCCCGGCTTCGCTGAGTCCGCGGATCACGCCGAGCGCAGTGAGGTCGTCAAAGGCCAGCACTGCGCTGAAAGGCCGATCGCGTGCGAGCAGCTGCTTGACCATGCGGCAGGCATCATGGAAGCCCGACAGCGCGTCGGCCAGCCCGGGCAGTTGCAACACGAGTTCCGGATCGAGCGCGGCGCGGCTCCTGGCGGTCACTTTCTGAATGCCTGCCCAGCGTGGCGCGCTGTCGCTCATCTCCTGCGGTCCGCGGATCACGGCGATGTGGCGGTGGCCGAGGGAGCGGAGGTGATGCATGGCGAGCGCCCCGCCGGCCTCGTTGTCGACCAGGATGGACGGGATGCCGCGCGCAGTCAGATCGCGCCCGATGATGATGATCGGGACCTTGTTCTTGCGGATGTCGGCAAGCAGGTCGGTCTCTTCGAACACCCAGCTGGCGATGACGATCAGCCCTTCCACGCGGCGCTCGAGCAGCAGCGTGAGGTAGTGATCGAAGAGTTTGCGCTGGGTCTGCGCGTCCATTACGAGCGGTAGGTAGTCTGCCGACTGCAAGCCGGCCTGGATGCCGCGCATGATGGGGATGCAGTAGGGGTCGGAAAGGTCGAAGGCCAGCACGCCGATGGTCTGCGTGCTGCGCCGGCGCAGCGAGCGCGCGTGGGCGTCGGGGTGGTAGCCCAGCGTCTGCGCCATGGTGCGGATCTGTTCGCGGGTTTTGGCGGAGACTCTGCGGGCCAGTGGCGCGTCGCTGAGCACGATCGACACGGTGGACACGGAGAAGCCGCTCGCCTGCGCTACATCGAGCAGCGTGACGTGTCCGGATTTTCTTTGCGGCATTGCGTCTCCGTTTTGCTGCTGGTGATGCGTGCTGATTTTAAGCGTTGCGCCGCAGCCCAGAACGGAATGCGAAGGCTGCTTCTGTGCCGAAGCGGGCTCGCTCAGTTTTCTCCTTGACATGCAGAAAGGCGGGCCCTAAATTCATCCGAAATACATATAACGCTTATTCAAACGTTTGAATCAAGTGAATTCTGAGGCGTAACGGAGAGACGGATATGCGACCGAGAAAGCCAGGCACGTTCACTTCCTTGCATCTCCTCTGCTTCAGCAGCGTCCTGTGCTGCTCGGCCACCATGCTTGCGCAGGCAGGCCGCGGGGCCCTGAGCGGGACGGTCCTAGACCCCAGCGGCGCCATCGTGCCGGGGGCAACCGTGGTCGCGACCGACGTCGCGAAGGGCACAAAGCTTTCCACGATTACTACCGCGGCAGGCGTGTACTCGTTTGTTTCGGTGCCGTCCGGCTCGTACGACCTCGCCATCAGCCATGAAGGTTTCGACACCGCGGTCGAAAAGGGAATCAGCATCACGGTGGACGCGGCCAGCAAGGTCGACGTGACGATGCAACTGGGCAATCTGAACCAGACCGTTACTGTGGACGAGTCGGCTTCGATGGTGGGAGCGAGCAACTCGATTGTGGGCCAGTTGATTTCATCGGCTGCGATTGACCGCGTGCCGCTGGTGACGCGCAACGTGTACCAACTGGTGCAGCTCAGCGCGGGTGTTGCGCCGGCCAATGGCACGCCAAACTCTTCGGAGAACCCGGGCATCAACAACGCGCGTTCGCTGATCGATGTGTCGTCGTACACCATCAACGGGTCGCTGCAGGGCAGCGTGTATTACATGCTCGACGGCAGCCCGATCGGCGTCGCGGAAAACAACGCGGCGACGATCCTGCCGGCTTTCCAGGTGCCGGAGGACGGGGTGGAGGAGTTTCGCGTGGAGACGCAGAACACGCCCGCGACGTACGCGAGCGGCGGCGGCGGGGTGATCAGCCTGGTGAGCAAGTCGGGCACCAACAAATTCCATGGCGACGCGTTCGGCTACTTCAGACCCAACGCCCTGGCGGCCAATGACTACTTCTTCAAGCAGTCCAACCCGGGCGAGGCGCCGCTTGATTTCCATCGCTACCAGGAGGGCGGTGCGATTGGCGGCCCCATCATCAAGGACAAGCTGTTCTTTTTTGGCGACTACGAAGCAACGCAGCAGACGCAGCTTGAGAACGGCTACTACACGGTGCCGACCGACGCGGAGCGCGCAGGTGACTTTTCGGCGGACAGCTTTACGGTGTACAACCCGCTGGTGCCGGACAATGCTGACGGCACGCGGCAGGCGTTTGCGGGCAATGTCATTCCGCAGCAGAATCT
This sequence comes from Acidipila sp. EB88, assembly GCF_003858395.1. Taxonomy (GTDB): domain Bacteria; phylum Acidobacteriota; class Terriglobia; order Terriglobales; family Acidobacteriaceae; genus EB88. The sequence continues at coordinate 3,732,498 of NZ_QWEV01000005.1, forward strand.
GAACCCAATCGCGCTGCAGTTCGCGAACAAGTACCCCGAGCCCAACCTGCCCGGCAATGGCGACACGTATCACACGGATAACTACAACGGTACGGGACTCGATCCGCTGCACCAGCAGAAGTTCGACATACGCATTGACTATGTGCCGTCGGAGAAGAACCGCATCTTCGGACGGTTTTCGTTCGGGCGCCTGGTGTTCGGCAATGCGGACCTGTACGGAAGCAGCAACGAGTACGACCCGAACTACTACCTGAACACGACCAACTCCCGCAACGTGCTGTTCGGCTACGACCGCACGCTGAGCCCGACCTCGGAGCTGCAGCTGCGCTACTCGTTTACGCGGCACTACGAAGACCAGACGGGCGACCCGCGCCAGAACAACTTCGATATCACGTCGCTGGGCTTTCCGCAGTCGCTTGCCGACCAGGTGGTGTTCAAGCAGATTCCTACGATCACGCTGGGGATACGGCGCCGATCGGCGGCACCGGCAACGAAGACACGTTTATTTTCGCCAGCGAGAACAGTGATGTAAGCGCGACCTATACCAAGGTGTTTGGCAAGCATGAGCTGAGCGCGGGGTTCGAGTACCAGAAGAAGTTTATGAACATTGGCCAGCCGCCTGCGCCGGCCGGTGCGTACAGCTTCGACAACACGGCGACGAGTTCCACCACATTCGCGGGGGATGGCAGCGACTTTGCTTCGTTCCTGCTGGGCATGGGTTCGACGCCGGGCGGTGAGTCGGGCAACTTTACCAAGGATGTGTTCGCGGCGGAAGCCAGCCCGTACTATGCGCCGTTTGTGCAGGACAACTACCACGTGACGCCCAAGCTGACGCTGAACCTTGGACTGCGCTGGGATATCTTTGGCGGCCGCACCGAGCGCCACAACCGCCTGGAGTACTTCGACCCCACCGCGGCGTACAACGTGGGTGGCGTGTCGCTGGTGGGAGGCGAGCGGTTTGCAGGCGATGGGGCGCGAAGCCCGTTTACCACCAACCTGAAGGATTTCGCGCCGCGCGTGAGCTTCTCGTGGCAGCCGAAGACCAGCCTGGTGGTGCGCGGCGGGGGCGGGATCTACTATGGCCCGAGCACCGACATGGTGGCCAACCCGGGACTGAACGATGATGGCTTCGGCTCCTCCACGACCTGGAATGCAACGCAGTACAACGCCGATGGCAACACGGTGCTGCTGAACTCGCTGAGCAACCCGTTTCCGAACGGGGTGGTGCAGCCGACGGGCAGTACGCTGGGTCTCGCGACCAACATCGGGTCTGGCCTGAACACGGTGCTGCACTCGCCGCGCACGATCACGACGTATAACTTCAACTTCGGCATCGAGCAGCAGCTCGGCCGGAACACCGTCTTCAACATCGGCTACGTGGGCAGCCGCGGGCTCTTTCTGCCGTTCGGCACCGTCGGTCTCTCGCTGAACCAGCTTCCGCTGCAGACCATTGCGCAGTACGGAGACCGGCTGTGCGTGACGGGCGACGGCAACTGCGAGATGGTGCCGAATCCGCTGGCTTCTATCCTGCCGGCGACCAACCCGTTTGCGGGCGCGGCGACGGTGCCGCTGTGGTTTACGCTGGAGCCGTTTCCGCAATTCAACGACGGCGGCTTTAATGATGGGGTGAGTGTCAACAACCTGCCGATTGCCGACTCGGAGTACAGCTCGCTCCAGACCAAGATCGAACGGCGGATGAGCAATGGCTTCTCGATGCTTGCGACCTTTACCTGGGGCAAGCTGATGACCGACGACAACCAGCCACCGCTCAGTTTTGTGGGCTACCACTCTGGCTCGCCGCAGGACTGGCGGAACCTGGAACTGGAACACTCGGTGAGCGCGCAGGATGTGAAGTTACAGTTCAACGTGCAGGCATCGTACGATCTCCCGATCGGCAAGGGACGCGCGCTCAACCTTGCAGGCGTTGGCAATCAACTGCTCGGGGGCTGGACGCTGAACGGCATCGCCTACCTGAGCGACGGCGTTCCCATCGCTTCGCCGGTGGGTACGGGCAGCCCTTACTTCAACCAGCGGGTGGACCTGAGCTGCGACCCATCGACACACGCACCGCATACGGCGAACCAGTGGTTTGATTACAGCTGCTTCTCGCAGCCTGCCAGTCCGCTGCTGCCCGGTACCGCGCCCTCGTTCCTGTCGAGCGTGCGCACCGATGGCGCGCACCAGCTGGATACTTCGATCTACAAGGCCTTTGCATTGGGCAGCGATCGAAGCGTGCGGATCGAGGTCGCTTCATACAACGTCACGAACTCCGTGCAGTTCGGGTATCCCAATGTGTTTTGGAACCCGCAGGCGCAGCAGGATCCTACCGTGATGGCGGGGTTCGGGCGTATTTTGAGTGCGGCCAACACACCCAGGCAGTTCCAGTTCGGTGCGCGGTTCAGCTTCTAGGGGCGTGTGTGCCGGGCACCGGAGGAGAAAGGCGCGGGACGGCCCAAGCAAAGGTCAGACGTAGCGTGTACCCGGGACCGCCGCTTTTGCGCCGTTGCTTCCCTGGTCGATGAGGGCGAGGAAAGTCGTGTAGGCCCTGGCTGCATCCTGCCCTGTGTTGAAGGTCCGATGCGCCTCCACGAAGGCCACGGCCCATGCAGCGACAAGGAGTGAGGCAGCCAGGCTCGCATCGGGATCCGGTCGCTTTCTGCCGGTGGCCTTCGCGAGTGCGGCTGCCACCAGGTCGGAGAACTCGTCGCGGATGGCGCGGGCTCGAGCCATCAGGGCTTCGCTGGCCTGGACCGTTTGCACAAAACGGTCGGTGCCCGCTTCGCAAAACAGAACGTATGGCCGCCGTTCGGCAACTGCCCGGTGCGCGAACAGGCGCAATGCTTCGATGGGGGCGATGCCGAGATCCCGGCATTCCAGCGCAGCCAGCACATCCTGACGCCCGAGCTCATCGAGATCGAAGAGCATGTCCTCTTTGCGGGCGAAGTGGTTGAACACAGTCATGCGGGAGACGCCGGACGCATGGGCGATCTGGTCTACCGTGACCGCATCAAATCCGCGCTCCATGAACAAACCCGTTGCCGCATCCGAGATCCTTTGCCGCGTGGCGAGGCGCTTCTGCGTACGGCGATCCGGGGAGTTTTCGTGCGAACTGGCCATTGCTCATGTTATACCGGGTATAGTTATACTGGGTATAGCCAAGAGGATAGCGATGAATAACGCATCGGCACTTTACGTCCTGAACCGACCAACCGTGCTGATTGCAGGCGCCAGTTTCGCCGGGCTTGTCTCGGCATGGTGGATGAGGCGCCTCGGCTACGCCGTTACGGTAGTAGAAGTGGCGCCGGGGGTGCGGAAGGGCGGGACGCCCGTAGATATTCGCGAAGATGTCGTGGAGGTGATGCGGCGCATGGGCCTGCTGGACCACATCGTGGCAAGCAGTCTGCCTCCCAGGGCTACTGAGTTCCTGGATGCGAGTGGAGAGCCGGTCGTGCGCAGACCCGCGCGGGCGGTCGGGGAAGATCAAGGGGAAGCGGGCTGGGAGATCGAGAGAGACACGCTGCTCGACCTGCTCTTCGACCGGGTGAGGGATGATGTGGAGTTCGTGTTTGGCGACAGCGTCGCCGGCGTGGAGGAGTGCGCGGACGAGGTGGGCGTTGTCTTTGCGAGTGGAACGCGCCGTGGTTTTTCGCTGCTGCTGGGGTGCGATGGGACGCACTCGGCCGTGCGCAGGCTGTGCTTCGGCGAGGAGCACTTGTTCTCACTGTTTCTGCAGAACTACTTTTCCCTCACAATCGTGCACAAGCTGCTGATCCCGGAAAACACTTCGGAGATGTTCAACGTCGCGGGCAGGACCGTGATGCTGAACGCGTACAACGGCAAGACCGACATAGCGTTTTGTTTCTTTTCCGCGGAGGAGATCGGCTATGACCGGCGGGACCGCGCGCAGCAGAAACAGATGATCCTGGAGCGGTTCAGAGGGCAGGGCTGGAGAGTGCCCGAGTTGCTGGACGAGATGGGACGCGGGGATGACTTTTACTTCGACAAGCTGTGCCAGATTCGCATGCCGCAGTGGAGCAGGGGCCGCGTGGCGCTGGTGGGCGATGCGGGATACTGCCCGTCGCCTGCCGCGGGTATGGGCGGATCGATGGCGATTCTTGGTGCGGCTGCCTTTGCCGATGCGCTCGCGAGATATCGTGGCGACCTCGATGGTGCCTTTGCGGAGTATGACCGGAGCCTGCGGCCGGTGGTGAACGAGATACAAAGTGCCGCGATCGAGTTCGGGCTGAAGATCTTTGCGCCTGTATCGGAGGAGGCGATTCGGCAGAGGAACGCGCTGCTGCGGGCCGGGTGAGGGGTGGTTCAATCGGCGCCGAGACGGGTCAATACCTGTCGGAGTGTCAAACGGGCATGCGGGTGAAAACACAGCTGCCCTTTTCGACTGTATGCCGAAAGTCGTGCTACGGAGTGCTTCGAGATTGGAGGATCAGTAGGTGACGGTTGCCGTGACCGTGTCGGTGTAGGTGCCGGGGGTGACCAGGTGTCCGGCCGGGATCAGACCGTAGCCTGTGAGGGATTGCGCCGTGCCGGTGCCGATGCCGGCTACTGTGTCGGTGCCGACGGTGTTGCCCCAGTTGATCGAGTGCGCGGAGTTCTGAAAGACCTGGTAGGGCAGCGTCGCTCCGTTCAGTGTCATTAGGCGCGTCGACACGGTCGCGCCACTGCCGGCGCCGGCGTCGAGGCCCACGTTGTAGGTGGTGGTGCTGGTGCAGGTTACGGAAAGGGTCGCGGTCGCCGTGGTGAGGCTGCCGCTGTAGTTGCTGAAAGCCAGGGGCCCGGCCGAGAGTGTGCACATGGCGACCACGGTGGCGGTGACCGCGATTGTGACGGAGACGGGGCTGGTGCCGCCCGATACGGTGAGCGTCACCGTGTCGGTATAGGTGCCGGGCGCCACATACTGCCCGGCAGAAGCCAAGGGATACACGTAGCTTGTCTGGGTGCTGCCGGTAGCGGTGGTGTTTTCCGTGTCGGTGCCGGGGGTGTTGCCCCAGTTCGTGGTGTGTGCTGAGTCCTGGAAGAGCCCGTAGTTGATGGTGGCGCCGGCACTGCTCTTCATCTTGCGCACCGCAGTGGTCGCCCCGGTGGTGGTCCCGGCGTTGATGGAGCCCGTAATGGCCGTGCCCGCGGTACAGCTTACCGAGACGGCGGAACCGCCCGTGGTTGTGGCAGCGCTGGTGTAGTTGCCGAAGTTTACGGGTTGCGCCGTGAGGTTGCTGCATGTGCCCGCGGCCATGGCATGCCGGGCACCGAGAAGCGCGCACAGGACAACGATCAGGCGGCGCATCACGGCAGACCAGCGCGGCACAGGCGGGGGCCGATCCTGGGGATGACGCCGGAGATCGGCAGGTAGTTGAACGAGACAAAGCAGTGCCGGCCGTCGACCCGCGTGACTTCTACATGGTTGAGGAAGTTCAGGTTGACGAGGTAGGCCTCGCCGTCAAAGCCTACCGGCACGGTGGTGCCGGTTTCGAGCAGCCGGGCTTCGCTGCCGGCTTCGATGGGTGCGCCCTGTTCATCGACCACGCGCAGAAGACCGCCATGGCTTTCCTGCACTCGAAAATGCACAACGACGCCGGAATGGTCCTGCGGGCGCACGTCCTGATTGATGGTATCGACCGAGGCATCCACCGGGATGTCCGAGGGGTCGATGGAGAGATGGTTAAGGTCGAAGGCGCGCATGTCCGGAACCAGCAGACGCCCGGAGGCATCGGTGGTGCCGACGTTGCGGTTCTCCTGCAGCACGTGCACACGCGCCATGCGCGTGGTGTCCACGATGGCAAAGCTGTCGTAGATGGTGTTGGAGGGGAAGATGCCCCGGTCGATCCAGGAGAGGGCGCCTTGGTCTTCCATGCGCAGGGTGGTCGCGCCCTGGTTCTGATCGATGCCCGCGGTCATCAGACCCCAACGTGATTTGTACTGCGCCTGGGCGAACCCATGCGCCGAGTCTGCCGAGGTGTAGGCCTGGTAGCCCCAGTCGCCGATTTCGGAGGCAGAGCGTTGCGCCTGCACCTGCGCGGAGCCAGCGGTGGTGCCGGCGCTGACGCCAAGGATGCTCCGTCGGCCGAGCGGAATGGTCAGACCTGCCTGCAGACCGTTGGAGTTGCTGTCGGTCAGGCTCATGAACTCGTTCGCGTAGAGGGTGGCGCGACCCACCTGCAGCGAATAGCTCCCGTAGAGTGTGTGGTTGCGCTGCGAGGGGGCCAGGAAGCCATTCACGCTGTAGAGGGACGCATCCTGATCAATGCCGGCGTAGGCGATGCCGACCGAGCCGAGGTGCCGCAGCATGACGTCGCCATTCGCGCTGATCTGCCTACGGGGTACGGGCTCGCCGTTGACGGCAGCCACATCCGTGAAGCCACGCGATGCAAAGGTGGCCGAGGCCCCGAGGCTGAGCCTGGTTCCGACTCTTTGTGCGCCCACCGAGAGCTGCCGGCCATTGCTACGTGCTCCGTCACTGCCGGCCGCAGAGATATTGACGACACCGTAATGGTCAATCTTGAGTACGGCGCCCGCACCCGCCATAAGCGTTCCGGGTGCGCCCTCGGCGCTCGCTTCAAGCGTCATGCTGCTGCTCAGCCCGCGCCGGTAGTCGACGACTCCGGTGGTTTTGCCGTACTGGTTGCTGATGACTCCCCAGTTTTGGCGGAACGCGCCGACCTGGGCGGAGAATGTCTGCAACCCGGGAGCGAGCAGCGTGGCACTGGTGTAGAAGTCCTGCGTGATGTTGACCTGCTGCCCAAGAGCGTTGGTCACAGTCATGGTGATGGTGTTGGCGCCATTGATGACGGGTAGCTGTGGCACTTCAAACACGCCGGCATCGACTTGGTGCGAAGATACAAGGTTTCCATCGGCAAGGATGTTGACGGTCGAGGGTACGGCCGCGGAACCGGCGACTGTGGGCAACGGAAAGGTGATGAGGTCCGGGCGCATGCTGAAGTCCGACTTGACCTGCAGCCCGCCGAGCCGAACGGGTCGTGTCCAGGAGAGCCCGCCCGTGATGAAGTCACCCAGGTTGTAGCGACGGAGGCTCTTGACGTCGGCAAGGGTGTAGCTGGTGTCGAGGCGTGTGAGCATGCGGCTGCCAGTACCGGCGGGTGCCGCGAGCGATACCTGCGGGGCCCCCGAGTAGGCGAGGAAGGTGCTTTCCACGACGCCGCGTGGAGAAAATCCACGCATGTCGATGGAGCCGCTTTGCGCGGTCTGCCGGCCGATCTGTTCATTGACGATGTCGTAGTTCAGGGTCACCCCGGTGCCGCTCTGCGTCGCATGCGGGTTGGGCGGGGCAACGCCCGGCGCTTCATCCGGAGCAAGGATGGCCGGCATCAGGCGCTCGTTTGTGGCGGTGACTTCGATAGTCTGGGTTTGTTCGTCGAGATGCCAGGTAAGCCCCGGCAGGGTCGCCAGGTCGATCAGTCCATCGCCCATTGCGGCGGCGCCGGGACCTCGCCGCACGAGGCCGAGCGGTCCGCGAATTCCAAGATCCTCCAGTTCCGCACGCGTCGCCAGCAACACCCCGTTGCGATAGACGAACTCGCCGATCTTGCCGACTGCGTGCCCGTTCACGTGCACGTCCAGGAGCAGGGCCTGTTCATCCCCGAGGGCAGGCAGTGTCGTCAACCGCAGGAGAAGCAGGAGCACTGGCATTTGTAGAGATCTGGGCGACATAGCCGGCGGATTCAGTGGTGAATGGAAATGGTGGAAGCAAGTGAGAAAAGCGAGGGACGGCGCTGGAGACGAGAAGCCATCGTCTTGCCGGCGCCGAGCAATCAGAAGTTGTCAGCAAGGGCTACTTGTTGATGGATGGCACCGGAAACACCCTGCGCCGAGACCCGGAGCGCCGGGTGTGCAGGCAGCGTGTCGCCGGAGACCAGCGGCCAACGACGCGTGGCGCCGGCCAGGATGTAGGGGGACCCATGTGCCTTCACCTCAACACTGGTGCCATCGCTGAGAGCAAGTTTCATATCTCGCAGCGTCTCGTGGGTATCCCCAGTGTTGGAAGCGACGAGGAACGTGTTTTCACCCTGCTTTTCAAGGTGAAAGGTGAGGCGCGAGGGAACCGGCCCGTGTGGCTCGGCAAAGATGGGGATCGACATACGCAGCACCACGTGGACGACGCCGGGCTCCGGCGGCGGGGGGAGTTGATCCAGGATGATGCGATAGGTCTCCTCCTCACCTTCGGGCGAGCGGCGGAGAACCACGCGGATTGTCTGCGAGGCATTGGGCGCGATCGTGGCGATCGGTGGACTCGCCATCACGATGTCCGACGCCACGAGGTGATCGTCGCCATCCGACTGACTCCACCCGTAGACCCGGATCTGAACGGAGGTTGCAGTCTGCCCCTTGTTGACCACGGTGAGGCTGGTGGCTTTTTGCCCGGGTAGCAAGGCGACACTGATCGGCATGACTGCCAATGCCTGCGCGCCGGCGAGACCCGCGCCGGGCAAAAGCAGGACCGAAGCAACCGCTTTTCTCAACATACCCGCCAAGCGCCGCCTCATATCAATACGTGATGGTGGCGACGATGGAGTCGGTGTAGGACCCTGCTGCGATGAACTGACCCGCCGGTATGTTGCCGTACACGGTCAGGCTTTGACTGGCCCCGTTTCCGGTGCCGCTCACGGTGTCAGTGCCCACGGTAGAACCCCAGTTGGTGGTGCGTGCTGAGTTGGAGTAGAGCGCGTAGTTGAGCACGACGGCGGGTGTGCCGCTCACAAACATGCCACGGGTGGTGACGGTTGCGTTGGTGGATGTACCGGCGCTGAGGCCTATGTTGTAAGTGGAGCCATTGCTGCATAGCGCTGTAAGAAGCGCACTGCCAGGGAGAGCGGCACCCGTGTAATTGCCGAATGCCAGCGAGGTCGTGGAAATAGAGCAGGTTGCCACCACGGTGGCACTTACAGCCATGGTGGAGGTGGCAGTTGCTGCTCCCGCAGGGCGGACGGAGCAGGAAAGAACAAGTACGGCCGCAAACACCCAGATCGCGAGGGATTGGAAGCGACCGCTGATCCTCGTTCGTGGCGTGTTCAGGGCCTTTGTTGTGGTTGTTGCAAGTGCGTTTTGCTTGATGCCGGTCATGCGCATGACTCCTTTTGAGTACGCAAAATCAGGTGGCCGCGTAGCCTACCACTGGATGACGTTTGATACGTAACGGACACGGTGCCATACAGTACTGCACGTCTGATCACAAAAATAAGCGCATCCGTGAGCAGGTCAAGAAATCTACTGCCTTGTCTCGTTACTTGAGTGCCGGGTGTGACCATAATTGCACCAGATGGGAATAATCGAGCTGCATCCAAGCCGGATCTCGCGACGCTCCGCGCGTCTTGATTCGGGTCGGGATTGACTCCGAGTTGGAGCGGCGGGTGCAGGATCGAGCTGGGTATTTCAAGGATGGGAACGTGACAGCTGGGCGCAGACGCGGCAGGTGTGCATGTTTGATCTGTTTGTCGGCTTCCACATGTACCGCCTGGTGGCGTGGGCCGTGGTTGCGCTTACGTGTCGAGGCCCAGTCTTGTTGCCTTAAGGCGACATGCACATCGAGGATGAATTTTCATCCCGGAGCAACAACTTGCCCAGGTGCGGCTGCATCTTCAACGGCAACAGTGCCCGTGTATGGTTGCCCTGTTGTGGCGGTTTAGTTCTGCGGGGATTGGGTGGTCTGGATGGCGACTCGGTGTTAGCCTGCAAAGGCCCGCGCTGGCGTTTGGCCTCGTATCTCTTCGAAGGGGAGCTCTTGAAAAAAAGTCTCGAAGCGCTTGGGGCAATGAGCCTGTTCGGTCTGCGGGTGATCACCTCCGCGTTCAGCCCTCCATTTGAGATGGCCCAACTACGCGAGCAATTGATTGCCGCGGGTGCAGAGTCGTGGCTGCTGGTGTTTGCCTCCGGTATCTCTCTTGGCACAGTGATGTCGTTCCACACGCGCAGCAGTCTGGTCACTTTCGGGGCAACGGCGATGATCCCCTCGGTGCAGGCCGATGCTTTCTTTGTGGAGATCGGACCGCTTGTGGCGGCGCTCTTGCTGGCGGGCAGGGTTGGTTCCGGCATTGGGGCGGTGCTGGCGAATATGCGGGCAACGGAACAGATCGACGCCATCGAGTCACTCTCGGTGGACTCCTTCAAGTTCCTCGTGGTGCCAAGGGTGCTTGCCTGCGTGATCGCGCTGCCGATCCTGACGCTGCTGATGGATTTTTGCGGGCTGTTCGGCGGATTCCTGAGCGAGCACTTCAACTCGCACATCTCGCTCAGCCTGTACTTTGTGCGCGCTTTTGATGACCTGGGCTGGTCCAACTTTATTCCGCCCGTGCTCAAAACGACGGTGTTCGGGTTCATCATCGGTGCGGTGTCGTCGTACTTCGGGTACACGACCAACGAGGGCGCAAACGGCGTCGGCCGCGCCGCGACCAACAGCGTTGTTTTGTCGTCGCTGCTGATCATTCTTGCGGACGTGATCCTGATACGCTGCATATTTTTCGTGTTTCCGGATAGTGCGATATGAACGAGCCGCGCGAGACCTCCCACGGCATGGCTGCTTCGCAGCACGATGGCCAGACGACAGCCGGAAAAGAGGCGGGGGCAATGCTTCGCTTCGAGAATGTCTCCAAGGCGTTCGGCGAGAAGCAGGTGTTGAGCGACGTGTCCTTTGCGGTACCACCCGGCGAAGCGTTATGCATCCTGGGCCGCAGCGGCATGGGCAAGAGCGTGACGTTGAAATTGAGCATCGCGCTGCTGCGGCCTGACCAGGGAAAGATCTGGGTCTGCGGGGACAACATTGCCAGCCTTGAAGGAGCGGAGTTGTCGAAGGTGCGCCGCAAGATCGGCTTCCTGTTCCAGGATGCCGCGCTGTTCGATTCTCTCTCGCTCTACAACAATCTCGCGTTGCCGCTGCGACGGCTCAGCAACAAGTCCTGGCCAGAGGTGGAGGAGGCGGTGCACCGCACGCTGCAGCAGGTTGGCCTTGAGAACGATGGCCAGCGAATGCCGGTGGAGCTTTCCGGCGGAATGCGGAAGCGTGCCGGCCTTGCGCGTGCGCTGGTGCTGGAGCCCAAGGTGCTCCTGGTCGATGAACCCAACAGTGGCCTGGACCGCATCACCGCCTCCGAGATCGATGAGTTGCTGCTGAAACAGAAGACCGAGCGGAAGACGACGCTGATGATCGTCACGCACGACATTCATGGAGCCCGCCGGGTGGGCGACACGTTCGCGGTATTGGAGCATGGGCGCTTTGTAGCCTACGGCACAGCAAAAGAAGTGGAACAGAGCCAAAGCGAAACAGCGCGCAAGTTGATATCGGAGCGATACTGATGGCGAAGCGAAACCTTATCGTCGGTCTCTTTGTTTCTGCCGGGGTCATCCTCTTTGCCGTCGGCCTGTTTTTGATCGGCAATCGCAAGAAGGCATTTGATCACCACATGGTGCTCTACACAGAGTTTGCGGACCTGGGTGGGGTGGCGAAGGGCGCGAAGGTACGCGTTGCCGGGATGGAGGGAGGGCAGGTTACGGGGATTGATATCCCGGACTCTCCTTCGGCTCGCTTTCGCGTGAGGATGCAGGTTGATACCAAGCTTCGCGGGCTGATCCGCACGGACTCCATTGCTTCCGTCGCAACGGAAGGCGTTGTGGGCGATACCTACATCTTGATTCACACCGGGAGCGTGCATGCGCAGGCGGCGGCTGCTTATGCCACACTGCCGGGCAAAGAGCCGTTCGATCTTGCCGCGCTGCTAGACAAAGGCAACAAGCTGGTAGGAGACGCGGGCAAAACGATCAATGATGCAGACGCCACCATCAAGCAGCTGGGCGGCAGCCTGCAGGGTACGCTGGGCGGCGTTAACGTGGCGGTTGCCAATGCGAATGACGTGATTGCGGGCATCAAGCAGGGGCGCGGCGCGGTGGGTCTGCTGCTGCGCGATGAGAAGTTCTCGGCCGAGGTGCAGCACACGCTCGACAATGCGCAGGATGCAAGCGGTAGCCTGGCGCATGCCTCGACGCGCACGGATCAACTGATTGCGGACATACAGTCGCGCAACCTGCCGCAGAAGGTGGACGACACGCTCAAGAGCGCGCAGGATGCAGCAGGCCAACTGGACGCAACCTCCAAACAGCTGAACCAGACCATCGCGGAAGCGACCGCGCCGGACCGGAGCGGACTGAGTGCCGGCGAGAACCTGCGCGATTCACTTTCCAACGCCGACAATGCCACGGCGAACTTGGCGGACGACACGGAAGCGCTGAAGCACGAGTTCTTTTTCCAGGGCTTCTTCAAGAAGCGCGGCTATTACCAGTTGAGCGAGCTGTCGCCTGCCACGTACCGCACGAACAAGGTGTTTGTGAACCCGGCTGATCATCGGCTGTGGCTTCCCACTGCAAGCCTCTTCGATACGCAGGCGGATGGAACGGAGCAGCTGTCTGCGCGTGGCAAGAGTGCACTTGACGAGGCGCTTGCGCAGGGCGGCGGCGAGTTCACGAACCAAGCACTGGTCGTGGAAGGATATTCGGGGGGTGCGGATGCGAGCACGCGGCTGGCAGTGTCGCGGCGTCGTTCCGTACTGGTCAGCCATTACCTGCAGGCGCACTTCCAATTAGAGGCGGCGCATGTTGGTTACATCGGGCTCGACAATGCGCCGCCGGCGGGAGTGGGGCACGACGGGTGGGACGGGGTGTGCGTGGTCGTGCTCGCGCCCAGGCATAAGTAGCTGCCGGCTTCTGCGCGGAGCCCTGCGTCGGGTGGGCGTATGTGGTCGTAGGGAGCCTGACCCGCCTGCATACGAGCCACGCATCCCGTGGTGAGTGGATCAGCGTTCCGACATCTTGAGGACAGCTTCCGGCAGGCGCAGTCCTTGAATCTCGATTTTGGAGACGGCGACGCCGATGGCGTGCAGGTCGTCTGGGGAGAGATAGAGAGCGACTGACCCGAGATTTTCTTCGAGGCGAGACAGCTTCGTCGTACCTGGGATTGGAACGACCCACGGTTTCTGCGCGAGCAGCCATGCCAGCGCGACTTGGGCCGGGGTAGCGGCTTTGCTTTCGGCGATGCCCGTCAGAAGATCGACGACCGACTGGTTCGCGGCACGTGCTTCCGGGGTGAAGCGCGGCACATGGTTGCGGAAGTCGGTGGCGTCGAATGTGGTGGTGGCATCGATCTTGCCCGTGAGAAAGCCAGCGCCGAGAGGTCCCCAGGCAACGAAGCCGATGCCCAGCTCCTCGCAGGCTGAGAGAATGCCATGCTGTTCGACGTCGCGGGTCCAGAGAGAGTATTCACTCTGCACGGCGGTGACCGGCTGAACTGCGTGGGCGCGACGAATCGTGTTTGCGCCGGCCTCCGAGAGGCCGAAGTGCTTGACCTTGCCAGCCTGGATCAGGTCGCGCACTGCACCGGCGACGTCCTCGATCGGCACTGCAGGGTCCACTCGGTGCTGGTAGAGGAGATCGATCGCGTCTGTGCGGAGGCGCTTCAAAGAGGCTTCTGCGACTTGCCGGATGTGGTCTGGCTTGCTGTTGAGGCCGCCGCCTCGTTGTCCGTTGGGCAGGATGTCGAAGCCGAACTTGGTTGCGACCACGACGTCTGCGCGGTGGGGGGCGAGAGCCTCGCCGATGAGCTCTTCGTTGGTGAACGGACCATACGCCTCGGCAGTATCGAAGAAGGTTATGCCACGCTCGACTGCTGCCTGCAGGAGCTGGATGGCCTGCTGCTTTTCCATGGCCGGGCCGTAGGCGTGGCTGAGACCCATGCAGCCAAAACCGACGGCGGAAACTTCGAGCTTGCTGTCGCCTAGTACCCTTTTCTGCATGGTGTTTTCTCCTGTCAGAAATGCGGGCTTGCTTCGCCGGTTCCCTCGGCCGGTAGCAAATCCGGTTCCTACAGCGTAGTGCCTGCGATGGTTCGCTGCTTCGCGGATCCTCTTTTGAAGCAAATCAAGCTTCTATGCGAGGAAAGAGACAGGGGCGGCCTGCTAACAGCAGCCGCAGGTTTCGCCGCGTCGAGCGCGCCGGCCTTCGCCGATCAGGACTGGAACCGCCGCGAGCGCTGCAACCGGATCGATCCAGCGCAGATCCACATGGTGCCGGAGCAGAAGCGCTGCGAGCGTGAGGGCGGCAAGATAGGCGCAGGTGGCGGACTGTACAGCGTCCGCGAACAGCGCCTTGCTGTGCAGGCGGAGAGCGGCCCTGCGTTTCTGCCAGGCAAGTGCCGGCATCATGACCAGGGCGCCTGCGGTCACAGCGATGCCCAAGGTACTTGGCGTGCTTTCGATCTTGCAGAGCAAGCCGGCGAGAGCGATCAGCGACACAACAACCGCCAGCGCATAGAGCAACGTGCCACAGGCGCGCGCTGCTCTCGCCGGGCTGAGCCGGAAGCCGGGCAGGACCTGCGCGAGCACGACGGCGGCTGAGATCACTTCCACAAAGCTGTCGGAGCTGAACGCGAAGAGTGACACGCTCTTTGCGCGGATGGACGCTGTAAGTGAGACCGCGCACTCGATCAGCATCCAGGCCAGCGTCAGGACTTGAAGCCGGACTACTTCGGATTGCATGTCTGGGCGTGGCGCAGGCTGCATGTCCAGGCGCTCCTGTGTACGGGCTATTGCGCGTCTGATTCGCAACATCGAAAGCATACTCCGAAGAAAAAGACCTGGTGGCGATCGTTGCGGAAGCCCGCTGGAAGGCTCGGGGTCGCGGCCAGGGGACAGGGTGCGATCTCGTAAATACAGCCGCAGTGATCGCACCGGAAGTGGTCACACTCATTTGCCCCGGCGAGCCTGTAGCGATCGGCGTTGCCGGGAACCTCGATGGCCGACAACGACCCTTCTTTGAGAAGGCTGCCGATGGTGCGGTAAACCGTGGCGAGGCTCAGATGCTTTACCTGCCTGCTGGCGATAGTGCGGACTTCGTGGACGGACAGCGGCTGGGTGGCCGTTTCGAAGGCGGCCCAGATTGCCTGTTTTTGTTGAGTGCGTCGCGTCATGGGCGTCCTGCAGAAGCTGTGGCTCTGACGAAAGCGTGTGATGCACACGATCGGCTGGATGCGCGATGCCTTGCGCCCCCAGACGATCGTGCGTGGTTTAGAAGTGGAAGCCTACTTCGCCGTTGAGCGCGCGGGGTGTGACGTAGTGCGTGCCGCTGAAGGTGGAGAGGAAGTTATAGAGCGCGTACTTGTCCGAGATGTTGATGCCGGTAAGGCGAGCGCTCCAGCGGTACTTTTCGCCGCCGAAGAGATTGTCCTTGCCGACAGCGACATCGAACAGGCTGCGAGGCGCGATGCGTTGCGGGTTCTTGTCGTCGTTCTCAGTGTTGGGTGCAGGAATGGTGATGAGTTTGGACGTGAGCTGCGAGGCCAGGCACTGGTTGCCGGGGAGAGCCTGGAATGGGGTGGCGCGGATGCCATTGCAGACAAGGCCGGCTTCGGACTCCTGATCGGCGGTGTAGCCCGAGAGGTCGATGAGCTGCTGCCCGTTGGTGGAAGCAGTGCTGCTGCAGCCAGTATTTGCGCCGGGAACATCGTTGTAACAGGGAGCGGAGCCTGCGACGAGCCCGCTGTCAAAGCGCCAATTAAAGCTGAACCAGGGCGAGTACTTGCCCGGTACCTGGTACTGGAGGTGCGTGGTCTGGTTGTACTTCTCATCGTGATCGATGCGGAATGGCAGGTTGCCGTTTCCGTTGCCCGGCGTTGCGCCGGCGCCGGCAAGCTGCGGGTTGAAGAAGCGTGCGGCCACCGAGGACATGACGACGAACGCAGTGAAGCCGTGCAGATCGACCAGGTCGGCGCTGAGCACAAAGCCGGGGATCTTGGAGTTGTGCCAGTCGATGGGAAACGTGATCGGCGTGTTGCCAAGCACGCTGAAGTCGAATGCGTTGTGGGTGTACTTCCAGATGTAATCGCCGTTGACGACGACGTGGCGACCTACTGCCTGCTGGAACCCTGCGTGAAACTCATTGCGCGTGCCGGGCCGCTCGACCGTGTTTGTGACCCCGGGAGCGCAGGCGAGCAGGGGATTGAGCACGGCGTCGCCGCAACCTATGCTGGAGAGCACGAGATTTTCATTGAAGGGCGACTCGAGTGTGCGTGCGTAGGAGACGCGCAGGAGCGTATTGGAGCGATTGACCCGGTAGGAGACGCCGAGACGGGGCTCGCCCTGGCGGGCCACGGTGAGGCCGTTGTAGAGGTCGCCGCGTATGCCGAGGTTCAGGAGCCAGTTGCCGGCGTGGATTTCATCCTGCACATAGAGTGCAAGTTCCTTGACATCAGTGTGGCCGAAGAAGGCAAACTCGCCGCCGTTGCGCGTGAGGTCGTATGGAGCGAGCACCGGGTTATACGCGGTGTTTGCCTGCTGGCCGACAAGCGCGCAACTGCTGGGATCGCTGAAGCCGGGCAGCGAGTTGCCGCTTGCATCGAGGCAGGGAGCATTCAGGGTTGAGTCGACGATGCCGAGGTTGTCGTGCTCCCGAAGGAACGTCTGCTGGTACACCGCGCCGGCCTGTGCGGTGTGGATGCCCCTGGTGAATGAGAGTTCCGTGTGGACACCGGCGTTGAGGAGGGTGCGCTGCTGCGCGATGGATTCCCGCTGCAGGTTGACGGGGCCTAGGTCGGCGAGCGGGTTACCGCTGGGGTAGTAGTTGTAAGCGTCCTTACGGACGTATGGGCCGATGTTGAAGACAGCGGTGTTGTTCAGCACGTGGGTGTAGCTGGGCGCGATGTTGAACGTCTCGATCTTGGAATGCTGGTCGGCATCTCCGACGTTTCCGAAGACAGGGTTAGCCGAGGTTCCCGCGCTGACGACATCGGAGACGTTGAGGTTGTCGTAGGTGTTGGGTGTCTGAAACCAGGAGCGGCTGTAATTGAGGTTGAGGTGCAACGCATCCTTTTCAGAGAGCTGGCGATCGATGCGATCGAACACATTCTGCTCATTGCCCTTGTCGTGGAAGACCACGAACTCTGGAGGATCAAGGAAGCGTCCCGTATTCAAACCATCGATCTCGAAGAAGTTGCCGCCCGAGGGCCCGCCCACGCCGAGATCGAAGATGCCGTTGGCGGAACCGAACGTTCCATAGGAGGCGACCAAGTCGCCGGTCGGGTGCGGCAGGCCCTGCCCGGAGCGGGTGGTCACGACGATGTCCAGGCTTGTCTTGTCGCCGAACTGGGCCGGCGGCGCGCCGGAGATGACCTGCAGGGACTGCACCGCGTTGACCGGCGTCTGGTTTGAGAACACCTTGCTTTGCTGGTCCGTGATGGGTTGACCGTCGACGTAGAACGAGTTGGAGGCATGGTCGCCGAGCCCATGAAAGAGACCGTTGGAGTCAGCGGCTACGCCGGGCGAGGCAAGGGTCACGAGCGAGCTGAGACCGGAGGACTGGCTTTCGAGAGGCAGCTTGCTGAACAGGCCGCGATCGAGATCGGTGTGAAACGTGGTGTCTGATTCGATCAGGTCGCTGCCGGTCACGGTTACGCTTTCGGCTGACTTGCCGACTTGCAGAACATCCTTCAGCACGACGGGAACGGATGAGTTGATGGCTGCGTCTTCAGTGATGGCGCCGAAGCCGCCTGCCGAGACCACGAGGTGGTAGCTGTTAAAGGGAAGATTGCTGAACTGGTAGTTGCCCGAGCTGTCGGTGGTGGCCTGGCGGCTGTAGCCGCTGCGCGGGTTGAGCAGGGTCACCGAGGCGTTGGGGATGATGGCCCCTGTTCCATCGGTGACAGTGCCGTAGATACTGCCGGAGCTGCCGGCTGCCTGGGCGTGGGCGCATGGCACCTGCAAGCAGAGGGCGCTCAACGAAGCGAGAGGTAGAAAGTACTGGATCCTGCGTAGATGAAACCTGGACATGACGGCGTCTCCGATGAAGGTGCAGCGAGCGCGGGAGAACGATACTGCCGGCGCTTTGCCTACGCGTGATCGCGCCCGGCAGTGCTTTGTCGGCACAGGGCGGACTGCAGGAAGAGACACGTCTTCGCGCGCGTTGGGAAGTAGCGCATAGCGGCAGAGCGGTTGCCAAAGTTGGGGGTAGAGCGCTGCCTGAATGGGTCAGTGGACAGACGCGGGCGACTCAACGATGGCGACGGCTTTTGGTTGCGGCCCTTGACCTGCCGGGGTGGATCGCCGGCAAAATCCGGCAGCAGGGAAGAGCGCGCAGGCGCGTTCAGCAGGAAGAGGGCGGGGGGCGAATCAACGTCGTCATCACCACAGGGCGAGATCCCGTTGCGGGTTCGCCGAGCGAGACGATGCCAAGCAGGAAGAGAACCAGCGGCGTGAGCCATGCTGGTGCAGCATCGACGGCGAGATGTGAGGAAGCGCAGAGCTGACAGTGCGAGCCCCCGACAAGATCGGCATGGCTATGCGCTACCTCTACCGTCATGAAAACGGCAAGGAGGAGGCAAAGCAGGCCGAGAATGATCTTGCCGGTAACGGTGGTGGGCTTCATGCTGTCTGCAGTTTGGCTTTCTGTAAGTTCCAGCCCACGCTAACGCACTTGCGGATGCATTTGCAATAAGAAAGTTGGGTGATATCCCCTTCAATGTCTGGTTGTTTGAGGGCGAGCATGCGCCTCCCGCGTTGTTGAGTGGTGCTCTTGCGTTGTGGGCTGACCGGGGAAGCAGGGTGGTTAATTTTGTAACTGGCTTTTGTGTTTTCAGGGGTGAAGAGGAGATGGTGGGACAAACTGTTGCAACGACCTGTAGGCTGCGATGCCAATGAGCAGGGCGCAGGAAAGAGTCGGCTACCCGCGCAAAGGCTGCGCGTAGTTTGCGCCGGCGGAAAATCAAGATGCTTCCGCCGTTCGTAGTCTTGAGGATTGTCCTGCGGTTTTCGGCAGGGCGTTCGAGCCGATGAAGACTCGGGAGGTGTGTACTCCATGATGAAACAGTTGTTCTGCCTGGTGTGCGCGTTTGCTGTTGTGCTGTCGCCTTGCCTGTATGGGCAGCGGGCGGCGAACCCCCTTTTGCCGCATGCCGATCCGTTTATTACGGCTCAGCCGGTGCAGGGAAGGTACCTGCTGCTGGCAACCACTGGCCGCAACATCACGATCTGGAGCGGTGCGACGCCGGCGCTCGCAGCCACGCACGCCTCGGTGGTGTTTCAGGCGCCGGCGGACCTCTCCGAAGTATGGTCACCGACACTGTGGCAGATGGATGGTCGCTGGTGGATCTACTTCACGGCACGTGCTGCCGGCAAGGAGCATGGTATTTATGCGCTTGTCTCTGACACCGCGGACCCGCTTGGCAGCTACACGTTCCGCGGGCAGGTGGCACTTGGCCGGCCGGCGATCGACCCATCGCTGCTGGTGCTAGGCCCGACGCGGTACCTCATGTATGTCACGGTGGACCGGGGTGAAAACGCGATCCACATGGTGCGGCTGGGCGCGCCCATGACGCCCGAGGGTGCGGATGCACTGATCAGCGAGCCGGAGTTTGCGTGGGAGCGGGGCGAGGGAAGTACGCGCACGTACCCGGTGAACGAGGGGCCTACCGCACTGTTCCATGATGGCCGCACTTTCATCGTGTATTCGGCAAGCGACACGGCCTCGCCGCGTTACTGCCTGGGGCTGCTTACGTTTGCAGGTGGTGATCCGCTGGTGCGGAGCCACTGGGTGAAGACAGCGCACCCGGTCTTTTCCGCCGCGCCCGAGAACGGCATTTTCGGACCGGGGCGTGGCACCTTCGCCCGCGCGCCGGATGGGGGCGACTGGCTCCTGTATGCGGCAAAGAGTACGGATGCACCCACGGCCGCAGGGCGTGCGACGCGTGCGCAACGATTTACGTGGAATGTCGATGGCACGCCCCATTTCGGAGTGCCGCAGAAGGACGGCCCGATCGAGTGATCGGGCCGTGGCCGCCCCAGGTCCGCTTCGGCAATTGCGTGAAGAGCCACATGCCTAAGGAAGCGCACGCCGCTTTCAAACGGGGCGATAGCGCGAGCTGTGAGCAGATTGGGAAAAGGCAACGCCGGGCAGTACCAATCTTCGTGGATGGTAACAAGTGGAATCTGGACGTTTGGAGCATCGGGTTTGCTGGTTCGATGGTGGAGTAGAAGGACTACACGCTGCCTGGTGATGGATGCGGCGGGAGGCATATTCTCAAACGGCAGCCGCAGCAGGCCTAGGGCAAGCTGAAGCTCCGAAGGAGCTGGTCACAGATACGCCCGGGTCCGGAGCCGAGAACCATTGTTAGTGGGGAGAACTGTCGTACAAGAACGAGGCTGTTTTCCATCGGCTGGACGAGACGCCGGGTCTGCACGACGGTCGTCGGGGTGAGTTGTGTCGCTTGTTGGGTGTGGTTGTGCGCATTTGTTTGCTCGGTGCGCGTTGGTTGCCGGTGGCGTTGTCGCGGGTCTGCATAGACACGGCTTTCATCTTGCTGACGGGCGGCCATAGAAACACTGCGATCAACGGTTTCGGGTGCAGATTGAACAGAATTGTCGGGGTGTATGCCAGCTCTGCGGCTGGGGTTCCTAAGGCCAAAATTTGCCTTTTGGGCCTCTTTTAGCGGGTTTGTTGCCTTGTTTCATTACATAATATTGGTTATCAGACGTAGTCTTTGTGGTTTGCTTGTCAGGAGCGGCAGGTGTGGGTGCGGGCCCACTCCCCTTTTCAGCCCGATCTGCTGCAAATTACGGTTGTTCGGCTTCAGCGGCAGTCGCTGTATGAACGCCGGCATGGTGTGTCGGATGGCGCATGGCAGATCCTGCTGAGATTGGTTCGCGCAGGTTCGTTGCATGCGTCATGCTTGTGAATGCACGCGCTTCAACCGACATGCGCTCGGTTTTCGCCTGTGCGCGCGAGTAGCTCTGCTCGTGGTGGTGTGCAAGGCGGTTCTCTCCTGCGCCTGCTGTCTTGCAGTTCCCTCCTGTTCCTCCTGTCTTGGCAGGCCGGCTGGCTTGCAATAGCGCTGTCGAGCATGGTCTGGAGAGTTAGGGTGCATCAGTCTGCATCGATGTACGCGCTGTGCGCTGAAATTTGCACTTTACAGCGAACGAGTTTGCCCTTACGGTCAAGCCACTGCCTGCCCATAGTCGGCTATGGTTGCGCATGCTGGCGCGCTGTGGTGGTTGCATGCGCGCTTCGTGGCGATGGACTGATGCCGGCAGTAATGAATGCCGTGATGGGAGCAGCGTTTGCCGAGACTCGCCCAGGTGCTTGTGTTTGCGTGCTGCCTGCTGCGGTGTGCAGCGATGCAGGCACAGGTCGACCTTGTGGCATTGCACGGCAAGGTGTGGACCGAGAACCCGGCGCAGCCCGAGGCGCAGGCGATTGCCGTGCAGGCGCACCGGATTGTGGCCGTGGGGAGTGATGCGGAGATCGCTGCGCTCGCGGGGCGCGGCACAAAGATTCTTGACCTGGCGGGCAAGCGGGTTGTGCCAGCGTTCAACGATGCGCACGTGCACTTCTTCTGGGGTGGCCAGGGGCTTGCAAGCGTGCAACTGGCGGACGCGCACAGCCGGCAGGAGTTTGTCGATCGCGTGGCGGCGTATGCGCGGACGAGGCCTGCGGGTGAGTGGATCGTGGACGGCAACTGGGACGAGCAGAAATGGTCGCCGGTTGAGCTGCCATCACACGCGTGGATCGATGCGGTGACGCCGAACAACCCGGTGTGGGTCCAGCGCTCGGACGGGCACATGATGCTGGCGAATGCGCTGGCGATGAAGCTCGCGGGTGTGACTAGGAATACGCCGGACGTGCCGGGTGGAACGATCGGGCGGGACCGGGACGGCAACCCCACGGGGATCTTCAAGGACGCCGCGAAGGACCTGGTGGAGCGTGTGATCCCGGCGCCGACCGATGCGCAGGTGGATGCTGCGCTGCTGGCAGCGCAGCGGTACGCATTGCAGAACGGCGTGTGCAGCGTGCAGGACATGGGCTTTACGGGCGCGCATGCCGCCGACCTGCAGGCGCTGGTGGTGCGTGGCTACCAGCGGTTGATTGCGCAAGGAAGATGGAAGGTGCGCGTGTCGGCGCGCTTTCCTCTCGATGAAGGGGCACGGCTGCGGGCGCTTGGCATTGCTACCAACTTCGGCGATGACACGCTGGTGATTGGATCGCTGAAGGCGTTCGCCGACGGATCGCTGGGTTCGGCGACCGCGTGGTTCATGGAGCCGTTTGATGACCAGCCCGGGAACGCAGGCCAGCCGACGGAGCAGCTGGCGCACCCGGAAGCATTTTTCGCGAAGCTGCAGGCTGCTGACCGCGCGGGCAATGCAATCGCCACGCATGCGATTGGGGACCTCGCGAACAAGACCATCCTTGACCTGTATGCGCGGCTCGAGCAGGAGGACGGGCCGGCGGATCGTCGGTTGCGGATCGAGCATGCGCAGCACCTGCGTCCGGAGGATATCCCGCGCTTTGCGCAACTGCATGTGATTGCTTCGGTGCAGCCGTACCACGCGATTGATGACGGCCGCTGGGCCGAGACGCGCATTGGACACAAGCGCGCAGCCACGACCTATGCGTTCCGTTCCCTGCTGGATGCGGGTGCGACGCTGGCGCTTGGCTCGGACTGGTTTGTGGCGCCGATGAACCCGATGGAGACGATCTATGCCGCGACGACGCGTCGGACGCTCGACGGCAAGCATCCGGAGGGCTGGTTTCCGGAGCAGCGGCTGACGGTGGAACAGGCGGTGCATGCCTACACGGTGGGCTCGGCGTATGCCGAGAGCCAGGAGGCTCGGAAAGGCAGCCTGGCGCCCGGGAAGCTGGCTGACTTTGTTGTGCTTTCGGATGACATCTTCCACCTGGACCCAGTGGCGATTGAGCATGTGCGGATTGTGAGCACTGTGATTGGAGGCGAGCTGATGACGCCGTGACCGCGGGTGCTTTGCTGCTGCGTTCTTTCGTTGCGGCCTGGGCTGGCCGCCGAACTGGTCTGCTGATCTTCGAAAAAAGAACAAAGGGAGTGACACATGCGGTTTGTTTGCCTTGCGCAGGGGCGGCGGGAAGATGTGGCCGGACGGCAACGACGGATAAGGTGCGGCACTGTGCAGTCGGCTGCAGGCCTCGTGCTGAGCGCGGCGTTGTGGACGATGGGGGCCTGCGCGCAGACCGCGGCGAAGCAGGTGATGCAGCCGGCTGACCTGGTGAACCTGCGCACGGTAGCGGAGCCGCGCATCTCGCCGGATGGACGCCGGGTCGCGTACACCGTGCTGACGCCCGCTGCCTCGAGCATGCCGCGCAACGAGCACATCTGGCTGGTGGATACGGATCGGCCGATGTCGCAGCGACCGTTCGTGGCGAGCAGCGGCGTGGATACGGCGCCGGCATGGTCGCCGGATGGGAAGCACCTTGCCTTTCTTTCAAACCGGCCGAATCCCCTTACGCAGGCGGGATCGCCGTTCCGCTTCAAGCTGGCGAGCGGCAAGTATCCGGCGGACATTCCGTTGACGCTTGTGGCAGCGGAGAACGTGACTGCGCCGGCGGCGGCACCGGGCCCGAAGGCCGCACCCGCGGACCCGAAGGCGGCGCCTCCCGCGACGCCCCTGAAGGCGGAAGCCGCGCCCGAGGCTGAACCGAAGGACATGCAGCTCTGGTGGATTGCGATGGATGGGGGCGAAGCGGAGCCGCTGACAAACCTGCCGGGCGGCGTGCGCTCGTTTCGGTGGTCCAAGGACGGGCAGCAGATTGCGTTTGTACGGAAGGATGCAGCGAGCGAGGACGAACGCGGCCGCGTGCAGCGCAAGGACGATCGCGAGATCGTCGATCACGAGTACCACTATGACCGGCTGTGGGTACTGGATGTCGCCGAGCGGCAGGCGCGGCTGCTGACGCGTTCGGACCAGAATGTCGATGCGATTGACTGGTCCCCTGACGGCAGGAGTATCGTGGCGCGCGTCTCGCCGTCGCCTCGCTTGGATGATTACTGGCGAGTATCCAAGGTGATGATCTTCGACGCGACCACGGGCGCACAGGTGAGCGTGATCGAGCCGAGATCGGGCTACCAGCAGCCGTTGTACGCGAGAGATGGAGCGCGCGTCGCATTCTCGCGCTTCAGTGCGCGTGGCATCACCGATGAGCACTACGTGCGCGAGCTGGCGAGCGGGAAAGAGCTTCGGCTGGAGGACCTGGTCAAGGGAACAGTTTCCGAGGTGCGGTGGCTGCCGGAGAACCTGCTGCTCGTGAGCAGTTATGTGGGCGCGCACACCGAGGCGCATGTTGTCGATGTTGCGAAGCACACGGCGCGGGTTGTGCCTGCGCTGCCTGTGTCCGCGCTGGAGCTGGATGCGAGCCTGGACGGAAAGACGTTCAGCTTTGTGAGTGAGACCGCGACGCAGCCGGGCGAGATCTCGGTGTGGGCGCGTGACAAGGCCGAGGTGCTGACGAGCACCAACCCGCAGGTGCAGGGCTGGGCGCTGGGTGCGGAACGCGAGGTGCAATGGGCGAACCCGAAGGATGGCACGACCGTGTATGGAGTATTGTCGTTGCCGCCGGACTACACGCCGGGCCGTGCGTACAAGACGGTGATCCACCTGCATGGTGGGCCGGAGGAAGCCTTCACTGTCGGCTTCAACGCGACCTGGTATAACTACGCCGCGCTGCTTGCTTCGTGGGGCTACGTGGTCTTGCAGCCGAAC
The DNA here is from genome assembly GCF_003858395.1 of Acidipila sp. EB88. Classification (GTDB taxonomy): domain Bacteria; phylum Acidobacteriota; class Terriglobia; order Terriglobales; family Acidobacteriaceae; genus EB88. The sequence goes on from NZ_QWEV01000005.1 coordinate 3,757,058, forward strand.
TATCGCGGATCGGCGGGACAAGCGATCGCGTTTACCGAAGGCAACTACCGCGATTGGGGCGGTGGCGACTTTGACGACGTGATGGCCGGGGTGGACTGGCTGGTGAAGCAAGGCATTGCCGACCCTAATCAGATGGCAATCGCAGGGTGGAGTTACGGCGGCTATCTGACGAGCTGGGCCGTGACGCACACTGATCGCTTCAAGGCGGCGATGGCAGGCGCACCCATCACTGATGTGCTCAGCATGGCGACCACGACGGATATCGCGCCAAGCTACCTGGACAGCTACCTTGGGCCATTGACGGGGCAGATGGCGGAGTATGACCGGCACTCCCCTGTTCGCTCAGCGGAGGCCTGCCATACGCCGTTGCTGATTCTGCAGGGCGATGCGGACGTGCGCGTTCCGCTCTTGCAGGGGTCGGAACTGTACCATGCGTTGCGCTTCTTCTCGCGGGAGACAGAGATGGTTACTTACCCGAGAGAGCCGCATATTTTTGGTGAGCGCGAACACCAGATCGACAGCCTTACACGCGAGCTGGCGTGGTTTGCGCAGCACTTATCGGCAGAGTCAAAGGCTTCCACGCGCTAGGTGAGGCTTCTGGTTGCAACGATTCTTGTGCCAACGGTTGTGGCTTTTAGGCTGCTGCGCTACATTGAGCTGCGAGTATGCGGGAGGTTATTGATGGGATTGATGACGGTCAAGGATGGCACGCAGATTTATTACAAGGACTGGGGCACGGGGCGGCCGCTGGTTTTTCACCACGGCTGGCCTTTGTGTTCGGATGACTGGGATGCGCAGTTGATGTTCTTCCTGGAGCGTGGTTTCCGCGTGATTGCGCACGATCGCCGGGGGCATGGCCGCTCGACGCAGACTGCCACGGGCAACGAGATGAACACGTACGCGGCGGATGTGGATGAGCTCGCGGCAAAGCTCGACCTGAAAGAGGCGGTGCACATCGGGCACTCCACGGGCGGTGGCGAAGTGGCGCGCTACGTGGCGCGGGCAAAGCCGGGCCGCGTGGCGAAAGCAGTATTGATCAGCGCGGTGCCGCCGGTGATGGTGCAGTCCGACACGAACCCGGGGGGTACGCCGATCGCCGTGTTCGACAACATTCGGGAGCAGACCAAGAACCATCGCTCACAGTTTTACAAGGACCTGTCGCTGCCGTTCTACGGCTACAACCGGCCTGGGGCCGAGGCAGCGCAGGGTGTGCGCGACAACTGGTGGCGCCAGGGGATGATCGGCGGGATCAAGGCGCAGTACGACTGCATCGCGGCGTTCTCGGAGACGGACTTTACGGAAGACCTGAAGCAGATTGAAGTGCCGACGCTGGTGATGCATGGTGAGGACGACCAGATCGTACCCTTCGCCAATGCCGGGCCGCTTTCAGCGAAGCTGCTGAAGCAGGCCACGACCAGGTTCTACCCGGGGTTTCCGCACGGAATGCCCACAACGCACGCGGCGCAGATCAATGCCGATCTGCTGGAGTTTATCCAGGCGTAACGCCGGCGGCAGCAAGAGCGCAGGTGTGGCTTCCCTGCTGCCCCGGTCATTGCAGGGGTGGCACACGCGCCGCAGAGAGACTGCGGCGCGTGCGCGCGGCGAAGGCTGCTAGACGCCGTAGAGACGCTTCAGTTCAGAGCGATAGGTGGCGCGTGCCTCCGAGTAGAGCGGGCGCAGTTCGGCGCGGGGAGCGGTGGTGCTGCTTTGCTCCACTTCGACCCAGCGATCTGTGATCTCCGTCATGGACACAGGATGTCCCTGGGCGAGGCTCCAGGCGTGGAAGGCCTGGATGGCCGCGCCGAGGCAGCCGGCTTCTTCCTCGCGCGGCACCTGCACGGTGGCGCCGGTGATGTCGGCGAGCATCTGCCGCCAGGCGATGGAGCGCGACCCTCCACCGATGACCAGGATGCGGTCGGGTTGCGCGCCTTGAAGGATCAGGTCCAGCCCGTCGAGCACCCCGAAGCTGACGCCCTCGATCACGGCGCGGACCAGGTGGTGCGGGGTAAAGTTGGTGCTGGAGAGCCCGGCGATAGTGCCGCGCGCGGAAGGCAGGTCGGGGGTGCGTTCTCCATTCAGAAACGGGATGAAGACGAGGCCGTCCGCGCCGGGTTCGGTTGCGGCGAGCGATGCTTCGATTTCGCGCACATCCTTGCCGAGCACCTTGAGCGTTTGTGTCACAACGTTGGTTGCATTCATGGTGCACACAAGCGGGAGCCAGCCGCCCGAGGAAGAGCAAAAGGGCGCAACCTCTTCCCTGCCGTTGATAAGCGGTTCGGTCTGGTAGGAGTAGACGGTGGACGAGGTGCCCAGGCTGAGCGTGACCACCCCGGCCTGCACGTTGCCGGTACCAATTGCGCCCATCATGTTGTCGCCACCGCCGGTGGAGACCTGGCAGCCCGGGGCGATGCCCAACTCCTGCGCGACCTCGGGCAGCACCAGGCCGAGCAGCTCGTCGGGACCAAACAGCGGCGGCAGCGCGGCAGCGAGCTGGCCCGACCCGCCGTCGATGGCGGCCAGCACGTCGAGAGCCCAGGTGCGGGAGCGCACGTCGAAAAAGGCAGTTCCCGAAGCGTCGCCGAACTCCGCGGCCATACGCCCGGTGAGCCAGAAGTTGAGGTACTCGTGGGGCAGCAGGATGTGCCGGATGCGGGCGAAGCTGGAGGGCTCGTGCCGGCGCAGCCACAGGAGCTTGGAGGCGGTGTAGCCGGTGCGGGAGACGATGCCGAACCGCTCGGCGCAGGCGGCGCGGCCGCCCAGCATGGCGATCAACTCCTCGTTCTCTGCCGCAGTTTCGGTGTCGTTCCAGAGCTTGGCCGGGCGGATGACCTTGTTGTGCTCGTCGAGGACGACGAGCCCGTGCTGCTGCCCGGAGACGCCGAGCGCCAGCACGGGCCCATTGGCCGTGCCAAGCGCCTGTTTGACCGAGGTGATGAGGGCGTCTACCCACCACTGAGGCTCCTGCTCGCGTGCGCCGGATGCCCGCTCGATGAGGTTGTGCGCGGCGTAGCCGCGACCGATGGGGGATCCCTGATCGGACAGGAGAAGAGCCTTGGTGCCCTGGGTGCCGCAGTCGATGCCGAGAAACATGGATACCTTTCGGATTTGGAGCAGAGCGTATGGCGCGAACAAACGGGATGGCCGGGGCGCGGCTGTTCCCATGAGATTGCCGGGCAGGAGACAGTCAGCCGTCCTCGCGGGGAGCGTCCGGTGGCCGCTGAATCAGAACCATACTACCGCAGCTTCTGCCTTGTTCCAGGCGATGGTCACGAGCAGTGAAACGGCTCCGCTCGGCAGGTGAGGGTGCTCCAGAACCCTTGGCACTTTTAGGCGCAGAAACGAGTTTACGAGGGCTACCTCGCTGCCGAGTCGTGAATCCTAGACCCATGCGCTATGTCCTCGCACTTGATCAAGGCACGACCAGTTCCCGCGCGATCCTGTTTGACCATGCCGGCAAGATCGCCGGTGTTGCCCAGCACGAATTCCGACAGATCTTTCCTGACACCGGCTGGGTAGAGCATGATCCCTTCGACATTCTTACCTCGCAGCTGACCGCGGCGGTGGAGGTGATGACGCGAGCCGGTGTACGCCCGCGGGACGTGGCGTCGCTCGGCATCACCAACCAGCGCGAGACCACGATCGTGTGGGACCGGGAGACGGGCAAACCGGTGTACAACGCGATCGTGTGGCAGGATCGACGCGGTGCGCCGCTGTGCCGGAAGCTGATCGAGGACGGATTGGAGACGACGGTCCGAGAGAAGACCGGCCTGGTAGTAGACCCGTACTTCTCCGCCACCAAGATTGCCTGGATTCTCGAGAACGTGGCGGGAGCGAGGGCAAGCGCCGAGCAGGGGAAGCTTGCATTTGGCACTGTGGACAGCTGGCTGGTATGGAACCTGACCAGCGGCAAACAGCACCTGACGGATCGCACCAATGCGAGCCGCACGATGCTGTACAACATCGTCGAGGATCGTTGGGATGATGAGCTGCTCAAAATCCTGAACATACCCGCGAGCATGATGCCCGCGGTGCACTGGTCGAGCGAGCCGATGGGCCAGGTGACGACCTCGCTGGGGCTGGGCGAGATTGAGATCGCAGGTATCGCGGGCGACCAGCAGGCGGCGTTGTTCGGCCAGCTGTGTGTTGCCCCGGGAGATGCCAAGAACACCTACGGGACTGGTTGCTTCCTGCTGCAGAACATTGGCACGACCTTCACGCTCTCGAAGGAGCGGCTGATTACAACGTTGTGCTGCAGCCCGAGCAAGCAGCTTGAGTATGCGCTGGAGGGTAGCATTTTTGTGGGCGGCGCGGTGGTGCAGTGGCTGCGGGACAACATGCGCTTCTTCAAGGAGTCGCCGGATGTGGAGGCGATTGCAGCCGGGGTGGAGAATGCGGGCAGCGTGGTTTTCGTGCCGGCATTTACCGGGCTGGGTGCGCCACACTGGGACCCGTATGCAAGTGGTCTGATTATCGGGCTGGAGCGCGGCACGGAGATTGGGCATATTGCGCGCGCCGCGCTGGAGAGCATCGCGTTCCAGGTGGCCGATGTGCTTTACGCGATGAATAACGACACTCGGGAGCCATTTCGCGAACTGCGCGTGGATGGGGGCGCGACGGGCAACGACATGCTGATGCAGTTCCAGGCGGACCTGTTGCAACTTCCCGTGCGTCGCCCCGCGGTGCTTGAAACTACAGCACTGGGCGCGGCGTACCTGGCTGGGCTTGCGGTCGGCTTCTGGAGCAGCACGGATGAGATAGCGCAGGTACGCGACGAGGACACCGTGTTTACACCGAAGGCGACCCCACAGGAGATGCAGCGACGTACGACCAGGTGGAAGGAGGCAGTGAAGCGCGCCGGAGGATGGAACCGAGTGGGCGGACCGGCCGCCCCGGAGCAGAAGGCTTAAGCGGGAACACTCTGCAGCAGGGGGACAGGAGCCTGGGAACGGCAAGCAGTGATATGGTGGGCAGCACGTGGTTGGCTCGTGCTGCGCGGTAGCCATCCGCAAGTAAGTGGGCGTGTGGTGAAGGCGAGCGCGTCGGCGGTGCGATCACTGTTGCAACGTACAGGGCGTGCCGAACTCCATAGGCTGGCCACCGAATGGAAAGGGCAGGATGCTGCGGTCTCCGATGCTGGGCGAGTTTATGGGCACCTTCATCATGATGGTGCTTGGCGATGGTGTGGTGGCCGGCGTGCTGCTGAAGCGCAGCAAGGCAGAGAACGCAGGATGGCTCACGGTGTGCACGGCGTGGGCGTTCGCGGTGCTGTGCGGGATCTTTACTTCTCTGCTGTTTGGAAGCAAGGACGCGCACCTGAACCCGACCATCACTCTGGCGTTTGCGATTGAGACCGGCAGCTTTGCAAAGCTCCTGCCGTATGCGGTGGCGCAGATTGCCGGGGCGTTCTGTGGCGCGGTGGTGGTGTGGCTTGCCTACCTGCCGCACTGGGCGCTGACCGAGGATGCCGAGGCGAAGCGAGGCGTGTTCTGCACCATCCCGGCGGTGCGCAACTACCCGGCCAACGTGCTCGCGGAGGCGATCGCTACGTTTGTGCTCATCCTTGTTGCGGGTGCGATCAGCTCCAAGCTGGTGCTGGCGAGTGGAGCTCCGGCAGGGCTCGGACCGTACCTGGTGAGCTGCGTGGTGTGGGCGATCGGGCTTTCGCTGGGCGGGACCACGGGCTATGCCATCAACCCTGCTCGCGATCTTGGTCCACGGCTTGCCCACGCGATCCTGCCGATCGCGGGCAAGGCCGGTTCGGACTGGGCGTATGCGTGGGTGCCGATTGTGGGGCCGGTGATCGGCGCAAGCTGTGGCGGGCTGGTGCTCCACCTGCTGGGCGCGGGCAATTAGGCGCTGAGCGCGTAGAGATTTTGCCGTGGTGCCGTGATGGTGCTTGCTGGTATGTGGCGACGCAAGAAATTCGAGCCCAACGTCACAGCGCGCCGGCTTTCTCAAGATCTTTCTTCATGCCCTGCCAGCTTCGCTCGGATGAGCTCTCCGGGCTCTTCCCATCCTTCCAGTGCGTTTCGAGTACCACCCCATTCGCGTAACCGATCTGCTTGAGGGCTCGGAACTGTGCAGCCCAGTCAATGTAGCCGACATCCACTGGCGACCACACGATCTTGCCTGTGCTGTCTTTTACGGCATTTTTGACGTGGCAGTGATGGATGCGGTCTTTGGGGATGGCGTTCCAGCCGCCAGGAAAGGCATCGAGTTCGCCGCGCATCACCGCGTTGCCAGGGTCCCAGTTGAGGGCGAGGTTGCGCGAGGTGACCCCAGCGAGCGTTGCCCCAGCCTCGCGGCCGGTGCCGGTGTTGCAGGCAAACTCATTTTCGAGCACAAGCAGGATCCCCTGCCGGCGCGCGGTCTCGGCAGCCTCGGTCAGCTTCTGGTTGATCGCTGCACGAAAAGGCGCGACGTCATCGAGGCGCCAGAAGTCAAAGCAGCGCACCTTGTCGGTGTTGAACTGCCTTGCCAGCGAGATGGAACGCTGGAGCACTTCGTCCTGCTGTTTGAATGTCGCCGCGGCTGCGCCGTGCAGGTCGCCCCCTTCGGCATAGCGGCTTGGTGGGGCGCCCGGCCAGTTCACTTTGAAGAGTGGACTGCTGATATCTGTCACCGACAGCCCATACTTGGCGATGACCTTGCGGGCCTCAGCTATCTGCGCGTCGGAAATGGTCTGCAAGTTTTTGCCCCATACCTCGCGCAATTCCACGAAGCGCAGGTTCCACTCCTTCGCGATGACATAGCAGGCATGGTCCAGATCCTGCGAGATTTCGTCCGAGATGACACCGACCTTGAAGGAAGAGGCGGCCGCCCAGCTTCTCCGCTGGGCGAGAAGCATCGCGCTGGCACCGGCCGCAGACTGCAGGAATCGGCGGCGGGAATGGGATGTGATCATGAAACCTCCTTGAAGTTAGGGGCAAGTTTGTGCGAGCGCTGCATGCCTTGCGAGATACCTGCGCGTGGGCAGCTGGTCGGCGCCTCGTGTTTCCTGAGACGGCGCACAACCGCCGGCGGACGCATGCAGGTGTTACACGGCCTGGGCTTTGTGTGTCGGGTAGCCCATGCCCGCAAGCACGCCGCGCATGTACGCGAAGCTGCTGATGACGCCGGGCATCGGATCGTCCGGGTGGACCTCGTACTCAAGGTCGACAAAGCCATCGTATTTAGCAGCGATGAGTGCTTCGAAGATCCGCCTGATCGGCAGGTTGCCCTGGCCCACGGCGACCTGGCTTTCCTTCTGGGTGAAGTCTGTGAGGTCCTTGGCGTGGATGTTGAAGAGGCGCGGGCCGGCAGCCTGGATCGCGTCCACAACATCTGTCCCGGCGCGCACGCAGTGGCCGATATCGATACAGCAGCCCATACGTGGATCCATGGTGTTCACGGCCTTGAGCACGTCGAGGGGAGAGCGCCAGATCGCGTCCTCGGGGCCGTGGTTATGAATGGCGAAGCGGATGTTGTACTGCTTCACGAAGCGCTCGATACGCGGCAGGCTGGCAGGGGTTGGATCGCCGGCCACGATCACCCGAACGCCGGCACGGCGGGCGTACTCGAACTTCGCGCGGATGTCGTCGTCTTCATCCTTGGGAAAGTACACTGCGCCGATGGCGTGCAGCGCGATCCCGTTGGCCGCGTAGTCCGCCACGGCGGCTGCTTCCTGCGCGAAGTCGAGCGGCAGGTGGTCTTTCGCGTCCTTGGGATTGAGCGCGGTGATCTGCAACTGCTGCATGGAGGCAATCAACTGTGCCCGGGTAAAGTTGCGAAAGGTGTAACTCGCCAGGCCGAGCTTGATGGGCGGCTCACCCGTGAGCGCCGGTCGCGGACCGGGCGACGTGGCGGCCTGCACAGCGGGCGCGCACATGACGGTGTTCGGCAGTGAGGCAGCTGCCGAACACAGCAAAGCATTGCGGAGAAACGTACGACGTGAGGCGGGGATGCTCATTGCGGGCTGGCTCCGTGTTCTGATCGGTGGCAGTGGCCGTTAGCCTTTGGGCGCCCAGCCCTGTTCGTAGGCGCGTCCCCAACCCTTCATTGCTTCCGGGTCGTCGAGGATATGCCCACCCGCGGGATTAAGCTTCAGCTCGCGACTTACCTCCCAGGCGATGTTGGAAAGCTGCAGCATGGTGACGGCGACATTGCCTACCTCGATCGGCGCGTTGAGCTTGGTGCCGCGCTGGATACCGGCGATGAAGTTTGCGAAGTGTGCATCGGTCATGCTGTCTGCACCGACCAGGTCGGTGGAGGAGGTCTGGCTGCCGGCCTTTGCTTCGCTGACCTTGGTGCCCTTGAGGTCATAGACTTCGTAGCCATCGCGGTCCACGATGACGGTGCCCGTGGTGCCCACGATCTCCGAGCCACGGTCGCGGCCGTAGTACTTCATTCCGTTGCAACACTTGCCTTCCCACGCGATCATCGCGTTGGGGTAGGTGAAGCTCGTAGTGAGCGTGTCATAGAACTGCCAGTCATCTTTGAACTGGTAGCGGCCGCCCTGCGCGGTGACGCGCGCGGGGTAATCGACACCGAGAACCCAGCGACACACGTCGACCTCGTGCGTGCCGTTGTTGAGCGATTCGCCGGTGCCGTACTTGCGGAACCAGTGCCAGTTATACGGCTGAATATTGTCGGTATATTGCTGGCGTGGTGCCGGACCCTGCCACAGATCCCAATCAAGCGTTGCTGGCACAGGCGCAGGCTTGCCGTAGCCGATCGATTTGCGCACGTTGGAGTACCAGGCCTTGGCGAAGTAGGCGTTGCCGATCAGGCCGTTGTGGATCTTGTCTGCCACCTCCATGGTGTGCGGCGACGAGCGCTGCTGCGTGCCCATCTGTACCAGTTTGCCGTACCTGCGCTGCGCCGCAATCAGCATGGCGCCTTCGGCCGGGTTGTGGCTGCACGGCTTCTCGACGTACACGTGCTTGCCTGCCTCGAGCGCCAGGATGGCCATGGGCGTGTGCCAGTGGTCGGGGGTGGCGATGGTGACCGCGTCGACCTCTTTCAGGGCAAGTACCTTGCGGAAGTCCTGTTCGAATGCAACAGGCTCGCCCATCGCTTTGCGGGTTTCGCCGGCGAACTTCGACAGGATGGTGGTGTCCACGTCGCAGACGTGCGAGATGCGCGCCTTGTCCTTGTTGGCCGCGAGCGAGGACAGATGCGCGTAGGCGCGCGAGTTGAGGCCGATCACCGCGAAGTTCAAACGGTCGTTCGCGCCCAGGATCCTGGCGTAGGATTTGGCACTTCCAAACGCAACTGCGGCAGCACTGATCGAAGCCGCATCCAGAAACTCTCTTCGTGTGATCATCTCGTTTTCCTCGGCGACACTGTACAGGATGCCGGCCACGCTGCGGTGGCGGAAGCTGCATGGATCGCGCTCGGCGTTGAGAATAACACCCGGCAATTACGCCTGGCGAACAGCGACCGCGATGCGCAATCCTCCGTTGCCGCGCGGCGCGCCGGCCCCAGCGAAGCGCGCGTGACGGTGTAGTCTGATCCGGAATGCTGATTCGGCGCCGTGGGTCGATCGTTCGCGATATCAGGAGAGTTGTTGGCGTGGCCACGGTGCTGCTTGCAGTGCTTGCACCAGGGCAGGCGCAGTGTGCATCGCAGAGGCTCTACACCTTTGAGCACCCGGCCATGGCAACGGTCTTCCGTCTCTCGCTGTACAGCGCCGACGCCGCACGTGCCGCCGAGGTCTCCTCCGAAGTCTTCGACGAGGTGGATCGCGTGGAGCAGTTGCTCTCGAATTATCGGGAGTCGAGCGAACTTTCCCGGTTAAACCAGGAGGCCGTCAAGGCGCCGGTCACCACGGATCCCGAGATGATGGATTTCCTCGTGCAGTCCGCGCACTGGAGCGAGGTGAGCGACGGAGCCTTCGATATCACCGTTGGCAAGCTCATGAAGGCCTGGGGGTTTTACCGGCACCAGGGCCATGTTCCGCCGGCTGCCGAGCTTGACCAACTCCGGACCGAGACCGGCTGGCGCAAAGTACAGCTCGATGCTGCGCGCCGCATGGTGCGCTTCACCGCACCCGGGGTGGAACTCGACCCGGGCGGCATAGGCAAGGGCTTTGCCGTGGATGCCGCTGTGCGCGTGTTGCGAGCAGACCAGGTGCGGGCCGCGCTGCTCTCGGCCGGCAGCAGTACCTTGTTTGCGCTGGGGGCTCCGCCTCATCGGCGAGGATGGCGCATCGTGGTGCCGGGGCCACTTCCACGGAATGGCACGCTGTCTATGGTCACGCTGCGTGATGAGTCGCTTTCAAGCGCCGACTGCAGCCAGAAGAACTTTGTCCTGGACGGCCACCTATACTGCCACATCATGAACCCACGCACGCTGCGGCCTGTGGAGGGTCGCATCCAGGTCAGCGTGATCCACCCGTCGGCCACGGCCAGCGATGCGTTGTCCAACGTGGCCTTTGTGCTGGCACCAGAGCAGACCGTGCGCACGCTGGCCGGGTACGCGCCGCAGGCGAGCGCGCTGATCGTCTCCGTGGATGGGTCGCGCCCGAGCTGCGCCGTGTTCCGCTGGCGTGCGCCAGTGGATCACGCGCACTGCGAGCAGGCTATGCCCCTGATGCACTAAGCTTTTCCGGAGGCCTTTGTACGCGTATGAACCGTCGCGATTTTATTGAAGCTGCATCTCTCACTGCGCTGGCATCGTCACCGGTGGCGCGCGCCGCTGCCCCGGCTGCGAAGCCACTCCGCCTGGGCGTGATCGGCGCGGGCAGCCGCGGGCAGGAAGACATGCGCCAGTTCCTGCGGGTGCCCGGCGTTTCCATCTCCGCGATCTGCGACATCTATCCGTCGCGCACCGAGCAGGTGCGGCAACTGGTGGGGCACGATGTGCCCGCGACCACGAGTTATGCGGAGCTGCTCTCGCGCCACGATGTGGACGCCGTACTGATCGCATCGCCCGTGGGCTGCCATGCCGAGCACATCATCGCGGCTGCGCGCAGTGGACGACCGATCTTTGGTGAGAAGGCGCTTGGCTTCACGGTGGAGCAGAACCACAATATCGTCGATGAAGTCGAGCGCGCGGGCGTTCTCTTCCAGATCGGGCATGAGTATCGCTATGCGTCGTGGGTGAAGGAATCGGTGCGGCGGATTCAGCATGGAGACATCGGCAAGCCAACGCATATCTACGCCTACTGGAATCGCAACAATGACTGGCGGCGCGCCGTGCCCTCGCCTGACCCCGGGCGCAAGCTGGAGCACCTGATCAACTGGCGGTTGTACCGTGATACTTCCGGCGGCCTCGGCACGGAGCTCGGCTCGCACCACATCGACATCGCGAACTGGATCTTCGGGGAGCAGCCGGAAAGCGTGCTCGGCACAAGCAGTGTTTGTGTGTACCACGATGGCCGCACCGTGGGAGACAATGTCCAGCTGGTGTTTAACTACTCGCAGGGTCGCCGGCTGATGTTTTCTTCGTTGACGGACAATGCGAAAAACGGCAACGAGCTGTGGGTTTATGGCACCGAAGGCAGCGCACAGATCACTATCGAAGACGCAACGTTTTACTACGAGAAAAAGCTGTCGAACCAGCCGACTGCCGATAAGCCCACAAGCAAAACGATCGTGGAGCGCGGCGTGGTCACGGGCGCTTCGTACTCAACGGGCGGCGAGATGCCGTACCGCGGCGTGGGCGAGCGTGTGAATACGGGCTCGAGCAGCGACCCAACGCTGGAGTCGATTCGTTCGTTTGTGGAGGCGGTGCGCGGCGAGCATGCTGTTGTGGCGGATCTGCACGTGGGATTCCGTTCCGGCATTGCCTGCTCAGTCGCGCATGATGCCGTATTTGCGGAGCAGCGGATGTCGATCCCGCAGTATCGCGGCAATGGCGGCGCTGAAGCAAAGACCACCTGAGCCGGCATGGCATTGCCGCCGCATAGCGGGCTGTCCAGAGCGCCATGTAGACCATTCGGGTCATGCGGGGTCGTAAGCGCAAAGCGTAGTCTTGCTGCAACCCCGGAGGATGTTCGTGTCTATTTTCGAGCGCCGCGATCCCAGTCGCCGCCAGTTCTTGAAACAGGTTGGCCTTGCCGGCGTTGCATGTTCGCTGCCCGATGCGGCTCCACTGCTGGCCCGAGCAGCCACGCTCCCAGGTGGGGATGCGACTCCTGGCGGTTCCGGGTTTAGTCCCGGGGCGTTTGTGGCGTTGCCCCTCGGTGCGGTCCGGCCGAAGGGGTGGCTGCAGGATCAGCTCCGGATCCAGGCCGGCGGACTGAGCGGACACCTGGACGAGACCTGGCCCGATGTAGGCCCGAACAGCGGTTGGCTGGGCCACGCGGGAGAGAGCTGGGAGCGTGGTCCGTATTACCTGGACGGACTGGTGCCGCTGGCCTACCTGCTCGATGACAAGGGGCTGCAGCAGAAGGCGCAGCGCTATCTTGACTGGACGCTTGGCTCGCAGACGCCAAGCGGAATGTTTGGCCCCACCAGCAACGACGACTGGTGGCCACGCATGGTCATGCTCAAGGTGCTTACGCAGTACGCAGAGGCGACCGGGGACCCACGGGTGGTGCCTTTCATGGAGCGCTACTTCCGGTACCAGTTGAGCGAGCTGCCGCAGAGGCCGCTGCGGGATTGGGGCCGCTTTCGATGGCAGGACGAGGCTCTGTGCGTGGCGTGGCTATATGAGCGGACGCGCAACCCGAGGCTGCTGGAGCTTGCGCACCTGCTTCATGCGCAGGGGTATGCATGGACCGCCGAGTTCGAGAACTTCCAGTACACCGAACGAACGACTGCCGAGAAGGTGGGCCTTGGGCCGGGCGGCAACGGCCTGAATGAAAAGGCGCTGGCAACGCACGGCGTCAACAATGGCCAGGCGATCAAGACGGGACCCGTGTGGTCACTATTTTCCGGGTCCGCGGCGGACCGCGGGGCCGCGGCAGCGATGGTGCGAGCGCTGGACCGGTATCACGGTTTGCCGAATGGCATGTTCTCGTGCGACGAACACCTGGCCGGGCCGAATCCTTCACAGGGGTCGGAGTTGTGCACGGTGGTGGAGACGATGTTTTCGCTCGAGACATCGCTGGCGATCGTGGGAGATCCGGCGCTGGGCGATCGGCTGGAGAAGCTTGCGTTCAACGCGCTGCCGGGCACGCTCACCGATGACATGTGGGCGCACCAGTACAACCAGCAGCCGAACCAGGTGGAGTGCAGCCTGCATCGCGAACCGTGGACCACGGATGGGCCGGAGTCAAACCTGTTTGGACTGGAACCGAACTTCGGCTGCTGCACCGCAAACTATCACCAGGGCTGGCCGAAGTTCACGGCGTCGCTGTGGATGGGGTCAGGGAAAACTGCTGCGGCAGGCGCGGCCTCGCTGGACGGCTTAGACGGCTTGGCTGGCCTGGTCGCGACTGCTTACGCGCCTTGCGAAGTGCACACTGTGGTGCGTGGTGTGCCGATTCACGTTGTGGAGGAGACGAGTTACCCGTTCCAGGGCAACGTGTTGCTGCGGGTTGCTCCCGTGACGCCGGTACGTTTCCCGCTAGAGCTCAGGATCCCGGGGTGGGCTGCGGGCACGACGATCCAGGTGAACGGCCACGCGGTGGCGGCTCCGCAGCAAGGCACCTTCTGCAGGATCGATCGCGTGTGGCAGGAGGGCGACGAGGTACGCATGGTGTTTCCCATGCAGCCGCGTATATCGCGCTGGTTCCATGACTCTGTGGCAGTGGAGCGGGGTCCGCTGGTGTTCTCTTACGGCATCGGCGAGGACTGGTTGAAGCTGCGGGACCGTGGGCTGACCGCCGACTGGCAGGTGTATCCCATGACCCAGTGGAACTATGCGCTTGTGCTGGACCCAGAGGCGCCCGCGCACGGCATCACGGAGACGATTGGTGCGACGGGGGCTGTGCCGTTCGCGCGGAAAGATACCGCCGTGACGCTGCGTGTGCCGGCCAGGAAGGTGCCGGCGTGGCGGGCGGAAGAAGGAGTCGCCGGACCCGTTCCGCTGAGCCCGGTAAAGGCGGACGGTCCGGTCGAGTCGGTGTTGCTGATTCCGTATGCGGCGGCAAAGCTGCGCATCACTGCTTTCCCCGTGGCGGAAAACAAGGGCTGACAGCAGTGCGCGTGGCTGTCCATACTTTTGCAGGTTGAGCATGCCGAGACGCCCGGGAGTGAACAACAGAGCAACGATGCGGGTCGCGGGTCGTGGCTGGAGTCGCGCGGCATGGTGGCTGTTTCTGCTGCTGATGCCGTTTGTCTCGGCGCGTGCGCAGGTCGCCGGGAGTGCTGCTGACTCCCCTGCCGTGTCTCTCGACCGTCTGCAAGAAGGCGACGCAGCAGGCGCGCTCGCTGCTGCGCAGCGCGCCTTGCGGAGTGCGCCGCGCGATTGCCGCCTGCTGTCACTCCAGGGAGTAGCGCTCAACACGCTGGCGCGCCGGCAGGAGGCACTGGCCAGCTTCGACGCTGCCCTTGCGGTCTGCCCGAACTCGTTGCCGGCGCTGGAGGGCGCAGCCGAGATCGAGTTTGCCCGCGGGCAGGAGGCTGCTGCGCCGCTGCTGTTGCGCATTCTCGCGGTCCGCCCCGACGATGCCACGACCCACGCGATGCTGGCGACGACACAGGGGCGGGAGGGCGAGTGCGGCAACGCGCTGGTCCACTTCGAGCGTGCTCGCGTGCTCTTCCCTGCGCAGCCCGCGCTGCTGCTCGACTATGGAAGCTGCCTGGCGCGACTGGAGGAGTGGCCCGAGGCGGAAGTGGTCTTTGCACAGTTGCAAACGGAGCAGCCGTCGAGCGAAGCAACGTACGACCTTGCTGTTGCCCAGTGGAAGGCGGGCGAGGCGAAGCAGGCGCTGACTACGCTCGAGCCGTTGCTTGGTGCCGGGGCTGACGAGCGCTCGCTGGTGCTGGGCAGCAGCATCGCCGAAGCAGCGAGCGATACGCCGCGTGCCGTGGCACTGCTGCGGACGGCGATCGTGCTGGAGCCGGACCGGGTGGACAACTACCTCGCGTTTGCGCGGCTGGCGGATGCGCATCAGTCCGCGCAGGTCGGGATCGACATGATCAACGCGGGGCTGACGCGACTGCCGAAGGCAGCGCCGCTCTTTGTGAGCCGTGGTGTGCTGCATGTGCAGATGTCGCAGTTCGCAGAAGCCGAAGCAGACTTTGCGCATGCGCATCAACTGGACCCGCAGCTTTCGCTCGCAATGGACGCGGTGGGAATCCTGGAAACGCAGAGGCATGAGAATGCAGCGTCGCTTGCGCTATTTCGAGAGCAGGCGAAGCTGCACCCACAGGATGCGCTGCTTGCGTACCTGTTGGCCGAGGCGCTGTCGGAGGCGGACGGTGGAGACACTGCGGAGGCAATCGCACAAGCTACCAAGGCATGTGCGCTGGAGCCAGACAACCAGCAGGCGCTTGACCTGCTGGCGAAGCTTTACCTGCGCGCCGATCAGCCGGCCCTGGCGCTGGAGCAGGCCGAGCGGGCGTTGAAGCGGGATCCGAATGACAGCCTTGCGATCTATGCAGAGATTCGCAGCAGGCACAAGCTGGGCGATGAGGCGGCTGTGCCTGGATTGCTGAAGCGACTGGAGCTGGCGAAGAAGACCGAGCTCGCACGTGACCAGGAGTCGAGTCGCTACCGGTTTACGGAGACGAAGTAGTGGGCTGTGGGTTGAATGATCCTGGCTGCGTGCGGGCGATAGGCCGAGAGGCATGCGGCCGGGGCGTTGGGTTTTGTGAACCCATAGCTTGAGTGCGAGCCATGGGGCACCCGGCTGTGTGATTGGTCCTGCGGGAAGGCTTTGGCGGTGATGGGTGTGGTGCGTGACAGGCGCGTGACGGGTGGAGGTTGCTTGCTCATGTAGCAGAGGGGCAAGCAACCGGGTGATAAACGCGGGGTGCGCAACGACTTACGGACTTAGACCTGAATGCAACCAGAATGCGATTGGCCGCAGTGGCTGTTTGGGTGAAGGGCCTAGAACGTGAGCCGTGCGCCCAGCAGCAAGTTGCGTGCCGGGTAGGCGCTTGGACTCTGGCCGAAGCCGCCGTCCTGGAGATTGGTGTCGAGGCCGGGCTGGGTGGTGAGGCCGGCCCCGGTGGTGACGCTGGAGTTGGAGTTCACAAGGTTGACGCGGTTGAAGATGTTGAAGGTGTCGATGCGCAGCTCGAGCGACACTCCTTCCCAGATCTGCGTGTTCTTCTTCAGGGTGATGTCGGTGTCGGCATAGCCTGCGTTGCGAAATTGATTGGGTCGCTCGTTCCCTTCCGTGCCGAAGGCAGGCAGGGTGAAGTTGCCGCAGGGCAGGACGCCACCCGAGCAGGAACCGAACAGGCCGCCATTTTTTGGCAGGTAGGCACTGCGATTGTGGGGCTGCCTGTACGAGGTCACATTGGGGTAATCGTTGTTGTTGCCGTCTGCGTTGAAGTCGCCACTGCCGGCTAGGTAGGCGAGGTTCGCTGGTGCCGGTCCATGCGCCGGGTCGATCTCCTGCGCGGCAAATGGAGCGCCGGTGTAGACGCTAAAGGGCTGTCCGGACTGGAGTACCGTCAGGCCGGCAAGCGTCCAGCCATTCGCCACGTGTCTTGCAAACCCGTTTGCAAGCCGAGGCGTGGGCAGCTCGTAAGACACACCGAGCGAAAGCCGGTTGGGAATGTCATAAGGCGAAGCAGCGTAGAAGTTGTAGAACGGGAAGGCGACGGGATACACCTGCCAGTTGTCTTCGGAACGCGAGTGCGTGTAAGACGCCGTGAGGAAGCCGGAGCGCGCGAAGCGACCGCGCGTCGACACGACGAGCCCGCTGTAGTTGCCGATTGCCCCGTTGAAGGCGTAGTTGATACTTCCGAAGCTCGTGTTGAGGCGTGTTTGCACGCCGCTGCAGGTGTTGGTGGTGGCGTTCTCCGTGCAGTTGATGTGCTGGATGAGGTCTCCGCGATAAGCGTTCACGTCGTTGCCGTAGGCGGTGTTGCTGGTGTTGCCGCCGCCGATGACCAGGTTGCCCGAGTGTGAGCCGACATAGCCAACGCTGACCACGAAATCGCGCGTGAGCTGCCGGTCGATGGCAAGGCTGAAGTTGAGGGTGAAGGGACTGGCGAGGTTCTCGTCCACTCCACCGACGGCGATCTGAGAGCCTGCGAGGCCACCCTTGGCGTTGAGCGGTGTGCCCCCGAATGCGGGGTACTGAAAACCGAATGGGTACGTGTTCTGCGTGCCCGTGCTGAAGATGGGCGCGGAGGTGGAGCCATTGTTAAAGAAGGTCGGCGTCACGAAGGACGGAGGGTTGCCGCTGAGGCCATTCTCTGAGTTCCCCAGCGTGAAGTAGTCGTGGTAGAGGCCGATGCCGCCATGCACGAGCCACTTCGATGCTTCATCGGGTGAGTAGGCGAAGCCTCCGCGTGGGCTGAATACCCAGTTCAGATCGTGGTTGTACACGTGTCCCTGCTGTGTCATGACGCCGTTTGCGACTTGTTCAGGGAAGCTCGAGCCGCTGCCGAGATGGAAGTTGGCGAGGGTGGTGCCGGACTTGGCGTAGGCGTTTCCGAAGTTGTCGTACCGGATGCCGTAGTTCACGGTGAGCTTGCGGCTCGCTTTCCAGGTGTCTTCTGCAAAGGCACCGCCCGTAGTTTGCTGGTAGCCGTAGTTATGCGCCTTGGGCTGGCCGGTGACGGGGTCGTAGGTCAGGCCGCTTTCCGAGTAGATGTCGTTGTTGATGAGGTCGATCATGTTGCTGTACTGCAGGCTAGGCTGTGCGTAGGCGGCCGCGAAGTTCGCGATGTCGTCGCCGTGCCAGCCCTCGTAGCCGACGCGCAGATCGTGCGCGCTGTGAATGTGCGAGAGCACGTCGCGCCAGTGATAGCTGTGCTGCACGTAGTCTCCCAGCGCGAACCCGTCGCCGAGGCCGACGCCTAGGCCAGTCACGTTCACAACCGGCACATTGAACAACCCGGTCGAGGGAGCGAAGCCCTCGATGCGGTTGTAGCCGGCGAAGGCCTCGTTGAGCGTGCTTGAGGAGAAGGTGTGTGTCTCGTTTCCCTGTAGGGAAAAGGTGTAGTACTTATCCGTTTCAGCAAAGGCCGGCCGAACCGAGGGTGCGCCGGTGTTGATGGTGTCGCGATAGAACAGGCCGTAGACGCGATCCTTGGCGAAGGTCTTGTCGACGCGTACGTTGTACTGATTTGAGTTGTTGGAGCTGCTGTTGTTGAAGTTGCCCTGGTCGAAGACCGGCGTGGAGCACGGGATGTTGTCGGTGCTGGGCGTCCCGCAGCCGGTGTTTGCCGCGAGGTTCTGCGCGCCGAATGCCTGGGTTGCCGTCTGGAGCACGTTGCGGAAGCTGGCATTGGTGGGCTTGTAGGTGTTGAGCAGTGCGACGGTCGGACTGTTGGGCGCAACCACATTCGCGAAGGCGGTAAACGCGGGGTCCTCGTACGTCTGAAGCGATGCGCCGGTGGAGAGGATGGCGCGGTATGGTTCGTACCCGGCGAAGAAGAAAAACTGGTGCTTCGGAATGACGGGGCCGCCCACTCCGAAGGACAGGTTGTTGGTGTGGTAGGGCGAGACGTCGGTACCAGCGGGAACGCCAAACTCGCCGCGTGCGAACAACCCCTGGTAGGTATAGAACTCACTGGCAAACCCGTGGAACTGGTTTGTTCCGGAGCGCGTTGTCATCAGTGTCTCGATGGAACTGGCGCGGCCATAGTCCACGGTGTAGGTGTTGGTCTGCACGGTGGCTTCCTGCACGGTGTCAGCGTTGGGCGTCAGGTTTACCACGCCGGGGCGGATGCTGCTGGTGACGTCAAGACCGTCGACGACATACAGGTTGCCGTTGGAGCCGCGGCCATTGGCGCTCGCGTCGACGGAGTTCTCCGGGTTGAAGTTGGTTGCGTTGCCGGCGCCGATGCCGGTCACGCCCGGTGTGAGTGTGATCAGCGACAAGGGATTGCGTGCCGGCAGGGGCAGCGAACTCATCGCTGCCCGGTCGAGGGTGAGCTGGTTGCGGGTGTCGGAGGTGTCGAGTAATGGTTGCTGCTCGGTGACCTGCACCTGCGTCGTGGTCTGCCCGATGTGCAGAGTGACGGGCACATTCTCGTTTTCGCCGGTGGTGAGCGTAACGGCCACAGTGACTGCCGAGAACCCGGCTGCCGTAGCCGATACCTGGTAGCTCCCGGGGGCCAGGCTGTTGAAGCGGTAGACGCCCGAGGCGTCAGCCCTGGATGCCTGGCTTACTTTTGTCTCGGTGTTGATCAGAGTCACGGCGGCATCGGGGACGGAAGCGCCGGAAGAGTCCTGCACCGTGCCCTGAAGACTGCTGTTGAACTGTGCCCAGCTGGTAGCCGCGATCCCAAGGCACAACACCAAGACGATGAAACAACGGACCAGCAAACGATGCATTCCAAGCCTCCACGAGACGGAGCCGGTCGAGCGCGCTGAGCAGCAGCGACGCGGCTTGCCTAAAACGTGAGCATCCTAGCAGTCGGCGATCTAGGATGGCCCGGCTCTGATGCACCTTCGCTGCGTAGCCCGTTTGCACTAGCAGATATCATCCAGCTTGCTGCGTCGCTGGAAAGTAGCAGACTCACCACGCGAAGAAACATTTCGGACAGATTCCTGGTACAGATCGCCCGATGGAGCAATTACTGATCCATCTGGATGATGCCGCGTCGGATGGCGATGGTGGCCGCTTCCGTGCGGTCGGCAACTTCAAGCTTGTCGAGCAGGCTCTTGACATGGTTGCGGACGGTGTTCTCGCTGATGCTGAGGCGCTTGCCGATCTGCCGGTTGGTCAACCCTTCCGCCAGGATCTTGAGGATCTCGATCTCGCGAGCGGTCAGCGTCGACCGCATCAGGCGGTCAGCAAGCCTGGCCGCGATGTGCGGCGGGATCACACGCCTGCCCTCGTGCACCCGCAGGATGGCAGACACCATTTCGTCTTCCGAAGCATCCTTGGTGAGGTAGCCCTGTGCGCCGGCCTGCACGGCGCGGTAGATTTCCTCATCGCGCTCATAGCTCGTGAGGACGATGACTCGTGCCTTTTTGCGCGTCTCCGCGGGCAACTCGAGAAAAGCCACGCCGTCCATGCCGGGCATGCGAAGGTCCAGCAGGATGATGTCGGGCGCCTCCTGCCCGATGCGTCGCAGCGCATCGGCGCAGGTTGCCACCGCATCCATGACTTCGATTTCGCCATGCATGGCCAGCATGCTCGACAACCCGGCGCGGACAACAGGATGATCGTCCACAATCAACAGCTTGATGGGCCTGCTTGCTGCTTTCATAGAAGGTGGGGCTCCCCGGTCCTCAGGAATCGTTCGAGTCTGCGCCTGCGACGCAGCGATGCACGCAGTTCCACGCGTGTGCCCTGCCCCGGCCTGCTGATGAGTACGAGTTGCGCACCGATGGCATCGGCGCGTTTGCGCATGCTGAGCAGTCCGAAGCCCGGCAGGTTGGCTGCCGCGTCGAAGCCCCGGCCATCGTCCTCGACCACGAGCAGGACCTCGCGGTCTTGAAAGATGACCTCGATCCGCAGAGTGTCCGTGCCCGCGTGCTGGATGGCATTCGCCACGGCTTCCTGGCCGACGCGGTTCAGGGCATCCACAATACGGGGCGGCAACGGGCGGGGCTCGCCTTTTGTAACGGCAGCGATGCGTAACGGCGTGCCTTTGACCATGTGCCGCGCGCGCTCCTCAAGCATGCACGCTATGTCGTTGCCATCGAGCAGCTCCGCCTGCATGGATGCGATACTGCGGCGGGCCTCCTGGTGGCTGTGGCGCACCATGTCCACCGCGAGGTCGATATGCTCCGAAACCGAGGCGCTGCCGGCGGCAAGGCTCGAGCGCACTGCCTGCAACTGGTAGCCCACGCCCGCGAAACTCTGCGCCAGCGTGTCATGGATCTCGCGGCCGAGGCGTTGCCGCTCCTGCATGGCGGCGTGGAGGCGCAGGTGCCGCAACCGCACGCGCCCGAGCTGCGCAAGCAGAAGCAGGACCAGCAGAATCGGGGCGGTCCAGACCATGTTCTCAAGACTCCACCAGGGAGGGTCGGCCAGCAACTCCACCGAGTCAAACGATGGAAGGAAAAGCACAAACGGGGTTTCGTTGCGCGTGAGATGCGGGTCCACCACCTCGATCCCGCGTACCTGCACCAGCGCGTTCCTGGGCAAATGCAGCAGACGCCTGCCGCTTTCTTTCTCGGGCAGCACGGCACGGAAGGACTGCGAGCCGGTATCAATCAGCAGGTCGCGCGACGGCTGGTCACCCTGGTTCTTCGCGACGAGCCCAGTGAGCTCGATGTACTGGGCATCATAGACGCCGGTGGCGGCCTCGGAGGCGGACACGGACTTGGGTGGTAATGGATTGCCGTGGCCCAGGATTTTGATCGTGGCTTTTTCTAACACAAGACTGAAGTCGCTCACCATTGGCACGCCCGTGGCTTCGACTTCATCGCCCGGCGCAAAGCGCACGGGGTCCTGTGCTGGAATGGCAATGCCGCCGGTTGCATCCTGCACAACGAGCATGGGGCGACGCAGGATCACGACCCCGCGGATGGTGCGCGGGGCGCGATCGGTGGAGTCGGCGTAGCGAAGGCTGCCGATCGGTCGCACTGTGCCGGGTGTCGCGGAAGCATCCGCGGCGGGGAACGATTGCGACAGCTTCGCGGCGGTCACCACGGAGAGCCAGGACTGGTATGGGTCGATCGTCTCGCGAGGCTGCTGCGTGGCGTGAAGCGCCGCAAGCGTAGCGGCATTGGCCGGCT
The DNA here is from genome assembly GCF_003858395.1 of Acidipila sp. EB88. Taxonomy (GTDB): domain Bacteria; phylum Acidobacteriota; class Terriglobia; order Terriglobales; family Acidobacteriaceae; genus EB88. Next base: position 3,778,751 of record NZ_QWEV01000005.1, read on the forward strand.
TGATCGCGATGGCCCGCCAACGCCCGGCGGTGCCGTAGGAGCGAAGCCCCACACGGCCATGCTGCACGCAGGGTTGGCCCTGCATGGACACGGTGCTCCTCGCGCCACTTGCAAGATCCACAGCGGCGGCCGAGACCGTGCACCCAACAGCCACTACTTCCACGCGGTACCAGTGTCCTACCTGGATTCCGCCGGGGAAAGCCGCGGTCTGCGACTCCAGCCAGCCATAATCGGCGCGGCCGAGGACCAGGCGCCCGTCCAGGGTTCGCAGGCCGGCATAGTAGCCGCTGTAGGCGTTGGTCCCGAGCTGCTCATCAGTGGAGCGGACGATTACCCCGGCATCGCCGTCGGCCCCGAGAACCTGCACGTCGGCGGACAGGGCGTAGTCACTCCATGTGTCGGCGCCGAAGAGCAGCTTTGCGCCGCGCTCCTCCGAGTCGTTGACGACCGTGCCAGACTCCGTGAACCAGGAACCTCCAAGACTTTGCCAGCCCTTTAATCCGTCGATGGAGAAGCGGTCGGTGTAAGGGAGCGCGAGCTCGACCGGGCGGAACGCATGGGTCAGCGCGGCTGCAAGCACGCAGAAAACGCTGACGAGTAGGACGACCGAGAGCAAAGGTCTCACAACGGCTCGTCCGGGATGTTTGCGATCCGCGCGAGGATTGCGGGGTCATGCATGTTCGCCGCGGTGATCACGATCGGACCCAGTGCTACCCGCGCCGGTACGGGCAGACCCTGTCGCATCCTGAGGATGGCGTCGACGGCCTGGTACCCCATGGTGTAGGAGTCCTGCGCGATGTAGGCATCGATGAAGCCGGACTTGAGCAGCGCGAAGAGGCTGGCATCCTGACCACAGGCGATGATGGTGATGCGATGCCGGGTCGGTTGCTGCTGTTCGGCCTGGTACAGCCCGATGGCGGATGACGGGTCGAGCGCCAGGGCGGCGTCAATGCGCGGCGTCGCTGCCAGCACTTCCGCCGCAGTTTGTTCAGACGAGAAGCTGTCCGATGCAACCCTGCGATCGGTGATGCGGATGGCCGGGTACTCGCGATGCAGATACGCTTCAAAGGCGCGCAAGCGAAGCGTGACGCCGCTCTGAAAAGGATTGATTCCCAGCAGAGCGATCGAGCCTTTGCCGTGCAGACTGCTGCCGATGGCACGGGCAGCGATGGCCCCGGTCTGATCTTCGTCGTTGAGGATGTAAGCGAGGTTTGGCCGCGGAGGCAACGTCATCGGCGAGCTGATGATGACCACCGGCATGTGGCGGTCTAGTAGCCTGCGGACAGGCAACATGAGTGCCAGCTCCTGCGCTGGAGCCAGCACCAGGCCTGCATCCTTCTGGTCGCCGACCTGTTCCACAAGCGAGATCTGCCGCTGCACATCGCCCTCGCGATCGGGCGCGTTCCAGTAAATGCGTACACCGTGGTGGCTGGCCGCGCGCAGTGTTCCCGCGTGCTCGTCGAGCCAGATCTGCTCCGGGGCGCTTTCAGGTACGACTGCGATTGTGAGTGGCTGAGGGTGCCGCCCGCAGCCAAGGCAGCACAGCAAAAGAGCAAGGCCACGCACGCAGAGAAAACATCGCTTTGTGCGCGGCATGAGTACACTCCACCAGGGAACGTTGTGCCTTGATCCCGGCGTACGTTGCGAAGGCGAGCGATGGGTCCACGGCCTGAACAGCTTAAGCGCTATGAACCCGTTTGCCAAATGTACGCGATGCGTTCGCGTTAGAGCCGCAGCGTGGCGGAACCTGCCGGGATGACTTGCTTAAGCAGGCGTGGTCAACCGGTTCGAGGAGATGGGCGAAACCTGCCACGCTTGCAAGGATGTACCACTGCCATCTGTCCACGCGGTGACATCAGGCGCGGTGATGTCCGCATAGTAGAACCGCCTGGTGTAGCCCAGTCTGCCGGCCACGATCAACTCGACCACAGAGCCATCCACAAAAGCATGCAACACCGGCAGGTCGGCCGGTGCAAGCGCGATCTCCTTGCCGTCCGCAACAAAAGCGTGTTTGTCGCGGTGGTACTGCACCCTGAACAAATCTCCGGCGCTGGTTTGCAGACCGAATGTGAAATCCGTAGCCCCGGCACCCGTGCACAGAACTTCGCCGGTCGCCCTTGGCAACACTGCGCGCAACCCGGTGTCTGCTTTCGTAACTGGAACCGCGGCACTGCGCAGCGCTCTTGTCTCCGGCAGCACCTGCATGCGCAGCGTTCCATCCTTGTCGAGGTTGAGCACCCGCGGCAGGCTCATCATCCCAGACCAGCCTGCTGTTCGCATGGCATCTTCCGAGCGCCGCTCCTGGATCCAGCCCCACAGGATCCTTCGTCCTGCGGCATCGAGCTGCGTCTTGGGGGCATAGAAGGATTCGAGGTCGAGCAGTCCTGTTCTGGCCGCTTTGAACTTCATCGTCGCTTCATTGAGGATCCCCGACACCCAGAACACCTTGCCAAGCGTGGAGTAGATCAGCACGTGGCCGCCATCGAGCGCGAAGAACTCGGGGCACTCCCACATCTCGCCGTCCTCGCATGGATTGGTGGTTGGCTGCCCGTTCCACGCGCCCTGCACCAACACGTGCAGGTACTCCCAGGTGCGCATGTCTTTCGACCGGTAGAGCAGCACGCAACCGCCGACCTGTGCAATACCCGATCCTACTGTCATGTAGTACCAGTCTCCCTGCTTCCATGCGGATGGATCGCGAAAGCCGGTGATCCGAAGCCCCTCGGGCGGCCGCGGCACGATCGGAGCGGGATCCTTTGTCCACAACACAAGCCGAGGATCATCGGACCAGGCGAGGCATTGCGATTCCTGGATCTCGCTCTTTTTATCCCGTATCGTTGCGAGCTCTGGCGAACCTTTCTTCGTTCCGGTGTACACCGCGTACACCCGGCTGCCCACCTGGATTGCCGATCCTGAAAAGACGCCGTACGCATCCGGACCTGCAGGGGTCGGCGTGAGGGCCACCGGCAGGTGAGACCAGTGCAGCATGTCAGACGACACGGCGTGATTCCAGCTCATATTGCCCCACACGGCTGCTTCGGGATTGTACTGGAAGAACATGTGGTATTGCCCTTGGAAGTAAATGGGGCCGTTGGGATCGTTCATCCAGTTCTTCGCCGGGAGCAGGTGAAACTGCGGCCGCATCGGATCTGCTGCGAGCGTGCCTGCCCTGGTAGCGGCTCCCTGTGCTTGCAAGCCGCGCGGCAAGGCAGTGAGCGCCGCTGCTGTGCCGGCGGCTGCCAGGAACTGTCGTCGTGTGGCGACTTTCATCGGTGGGCCTTTCTGCTGCTGCAACGTCTGCCTTGGAGGATCACCGTCAGCCTGGCGACGGCGCAGTGGGAGAGAGCTGCGCGCGGGGAGTGCTTCGCGCGTGACAAGGCAGCCTCGTCCTCAGCAGAAGCGCGTGCTGCGCCAGAGGCCATACCCGGCACCTGCGAGGGAGACAATCAGCACGCCGCCGAGCGCCAGCACCCAGTGGCCGTTGATGGCAATGGGTGGAAGCCTAGCGTGTATCCCCAGCCAGATAAACACCGCGGTAGCCGCCAGAACAATGGCAAAGTCCCACCACCGCCGACGCTGGTTGCGATTGCCAAACTCTTCGCCGTTCTGTGCGCCCAGCACCTCGAGGTAGTTGAGGCCGTAGCGGTCGCATTCCCGCTCAAGCGCGGCATTGCGGGAGGTGTGTTCTCGAGAAGAAGCCACTGCCGTGCTGATGGCCAGCGCGCCCGCGATCATCAGCACGGAGCCGAGCAGGACGAACAGCCGGTGCTGTGCATTGGCGGTGGCAAGTTCCCCAAACACGAGCGCGCCCCACGCCAAACCCCAGAGCTGGTTGGTGTTTGCCAGGGGGATGCCGCGGCCGATGCCGAGGTACTTCGCGGCAAACTGCTGGAAGATGTCGCCGATGACCCAGATGAAGCCGCCCAGAAACAGCCAGAACAGAAGCTGTGGATTGTGCACGAGCCGGAACACGGAGGACTTGCGTCCGCCGTCCAGGTAAAGGGTCAAGGCAAACATGGTCGCCAGTTCGCCGACGGTGAAGGCTGTGACGAACGAGAGCGGGTTCATGCCGCTGATGTAGGCCTTGCGATAGGGCACATACATGGTGCCCCACATCAGGCTTGCGCCAACCGCGGCGGCAAGGCCGCGAACCGCCTGCACCGTCGCGCCAGGCGCGGCAGACGCGCCGTGGATGGTGCTGAAGCCCAGCAGGATGGCGGCGCTGACGATGAGTACGCCACCCACTACCACCTTGAGGATGTTTTGAGCATTCGCTCCCTGCAGCTCAAGAAATAACAATCGGGCCCACACGAGACCGACGAGTCCGTTGGTGTTCCAGATAGGAAAGGCCGTGGCCAGGCCGACATCGCGTATGGCAAAGATGGTGAGGGTGTTGCCCACGGCCCACAACGCGCCGGCGAGGATCGCCCAGACGATCAGGTGCTTTTTCGCCATCAGGTCGGCAAAGACGTAGGAGGTGCCCTTGAGCAGGGTGGGAAAGGTCCAGCGGGCGGTGAAGACGCCAGCCACCATGCAGAGCGAGACGGCGAAGGGTGAAAAGCCCGCGGTGACCAGCTTGGTAGGCGCCTCGGCGGCGCCCAGCCAGACCCCTGCGGCCAGTCCGCAGACCACGCCAAGCCCGTGCAGAGAAAGTCCTTGTCCCGTGGCAGTTTTCTGCGGCAACGTGGTGCGGCTCAATCCCATGGACCCTCTTCGTCGAAGTGGAGGCGCTCTAGTGCAGGGCCACGAGGGCGGCGACGCCCGGCACAAGCCACAGTGCCGGCACCCAAAACTGCACATCGGTCAGGCGCGCCTTGAACGTGTCTGTGCGGCTCATAGGTACGGGTATTCGCATCGCTCCAGGCAATACACCGGCATCGGACAAGGGACATCGCCCCGGTGTTCTGCCCTGCCGCGGTATCGTATGGACCCGGCATCAGGGGTGTCAATCAAGGGAGGTGCTCCGGAATGCCTGGTCCATGGCGATGGGAATCTGGAGTGGCAGCCGGCGCTGGGCGTTATTGCCTGGTCCGGGAGAGTCGTCCACGCACGTGGTCGGTGCAGTGCAAGGTTGCGTGCCGTTGGATTTCCCTGTTATACGTTAGCGCTAACGTAGAGTTTCGCGATCCGGCCGGGGACAAGGCCGCACGCACATTAGGAGCCGCCTTATGAGCACAAGCCTCGCAGGTAAACCAGGCGACGCACCCTTGGGTGACCTCGATGAATGGGACGAGTTTCTTGAGGGTCGGTACAAGGAAGGCAAGACACAGGAAGAATTCCGCGTGTACGACGCCACAGCAACTCCCAGTGTCGCAGAGTTTTACCGGCTCAACCACGAACATCAGACGCTTGACTACGTGCTGGCCAAGGAGAAGCTGTACTTCAGTCTCCAAAAGGGCCAGAAGACTATCTGGGAAGCGGCAGAGTTTCTGAACACCCTGGTAGATGACAGCGATCCGGACACCGACCTGACGCAGATTGAACACCTGCTGCAGACCTCGGAGGCAATCCGCCGCGATGGCCATCCACGCTGGATGGTGCTGACCGGCTTTATCCACGATCTGGGTAAGTGTCTGTGCCTGTACGGCGAGCCGCAGTGGGGCGTGGTGGGCGATACCTTCCCGGTTGGTTGCGGATGGTCGAAGGACATTGTCTTCCCCGAGTACTTCGACAAGAACCCCGATCGCCATCGGCCGGAACTGCAGAGCAAGTACGGTATCTACGAGCCGAACTGCGGGCTGGAAAAGCTGCACATGTCGTTCGGGCACGACGGCTACATCGCCGAGGTCATGAAGCCGTACCTGCGCGATGAGTCGCTTTACATGTTGCGCTTCCACTCCTTCTACCCCTGGCATCGGCATGGAGCGTACGACTACCTGTGCAACGACAAGGACAGGTCCATGCTGGAGTGGGTGTTGAAGTTCAACCAGTACGACCTGTACTCCAAGGCACACACCAAGCCGAACCTGCAGGAGTTGAAGCCGTACTACGACGAACTGTTCGCGGAGTTTCTGCCTCCCACGCTGGCCTGGTAGCCGCTCTTCAGCGGAGCGGTTCATGACGGAATGCCGGAGCCTGACGCGGACATGCTGACTTGCGCGATGGGAACGCCTGTTTGTTTCAGCCGGCAGGCGTTCCAATCGCATTTCGCCGCGCAGCGGAGTGCGTAACGATTTCTGGAGCAGGCTGCGCAGCTCCCCCGTGCATGAAAGATATGCAGAGCTGCTGCACCATCATGCAACCAATCTGCCCATCTGTTCGCGGTGTGGTTCCGGTTTGCCTGTAACACGAGCCGGTCGATCAGGCACTCTGTCGACACAGTCGCAATGGCGAAGACGAAATACCGGTGAGGTCTCGTCACGCGAGGCTGCCAGTGCTTGCATCGAGCGTAAGCAGCCTTGCCTACGACAAAACTGGCAACCATCCGTTGTGAATGCCGCTCGCTGCGGACGCCGTGAAAGCCCTGCAACTCTCCCAATCAATTTTGTTTAAGCACCGGCAGAATCGCGGAGCAGGTCCGTGCAATTGTGAAAGGACAAGCGAAGCGGAGGTGATGAGACGTATGCAAAACAGGTGCGGGCCGACAAGGCGTGAGGTATTGCTAATGATGCTGGCCGCAAGCATGGCGGGCCCGTCATTGCTTGCCAGCCCTCACGACCGGAAGGGGCGCTCCGCGGTTCGCCGGACCGTCAACATCATGAACTTCATCCGGGCAGAGGAACCGCGTGAGTCCATGGATCTCTTTCTTCCTGTGCGTAAACAGATGGAACTGATTAAGGCGCATGGTTTTCCGGCGACGTGGCTTCTGCAGTTTGACGCCGTGGTGGAAGGCCCTTTTCTTGCCTACCTGCAGCAGGAGATCCCGGCCAGTCACGAGATCGGGCTGTGGCTGGAGAACAATCGAAAGCTGTGCGATGCTGCCGGCATCGCGTGGCGTGGCAAGCCTGACTGGGAGTGGGACTACCACGTGCCCGTGGCTTACTCGATTGGCTACCAGCCGGACGACCGCAAGCGACTGGCGGATGCCGCGATGGGCGGCTTTCGGAAAGCAGTGGGTTACTATCCGAAAGCCGTCGCTTCGTGGAACCTCGACGCGGTCACCGTGGCGCACCTGGCGGAACACTACGCGGTGGAGGCCCTTGGCAATTGCCGCGATCAACTGGCGACGGATGGTTTCACAATTTGGGGTTCGCCCATCACGGCGTATTACCCGAGTCGGATCAACGCGTGGAGCTGCGCGCTGCGTGCGGAGAACCAGATCCCGGTGCAGATCTTCCGGCTGCTCGGACAGGACCCGGTCTACTACTACGACAAGGTCTTCGCATACCCGGATACCATGGAGCCGGTGTGGCCCTCCGGACGCTCCGCGGCGTTTGTGGACAGCTTCTACGAGATGATGGCGCATGCGCCCGCGGGTCGACTTGCCTACGCGCAGCTAGGCCAGGAAAACAGTTTCGGCTGGCCAGAGATGCAAGAGGCCTATGGCATGCAGCTCGATAAACTTGCGGAGACAGTGCGCACGAGCAGCGTGGTGGTTGAGCCGATGAGTGCGACGGGGCGTCACTTTCGCAGGCAATTTGCGCAGACGCCGGTGCAGATGCAGATCATGCTGGCCGACCCGTATGGGAAGAAGGAATTGCCGGAGCGCACCATCTGGTACCAGAGCCGCTTCTACCGGGCCAATCTTCATTTTCGCGGCGACGACGTTTACTTGCGGGACCTGTTCGTCTACAGCGATCGCTTTCCGCAGATCTACCTGCACGACACGGCGACGCAGCACGGGATTGACCAGATTGGGCTCGCAGTGCTGGACGGCTACCATTGGAGCCGTAAACCGGGAGACGTAGACAAGCGCGACGGCGCTGCCCAGGGCGTGTTTACGCTGTCGGACGGCGCCGGGCGCGCGTTGGTTTTGAGGTTCGCAGGCGAGCCGTCTGCGCACGAAGCGGAAGATACGCTGCACGTACAGGTACCGCTTGAACACGGTGTGATGGCCACCTTCACGTTCTCAGAGCAAAGACTCGTGATGCTCTTCAGCGGAGTGCAGGAGAATCAGGTTGCGGGAATGCGGCTGTGCTGGGAACAGGCACGCAGCTCCTTTGTGGGCGTGGAAGGCACGAGCCTACGCTACCGCTACCGCGACTTCCACTATGCCGTGGAGGTGGAGCGCGGAACCGCTCGACCGACAGACGATGGCGTCCTGCTTGCCGCGGGCGATGGAGTGCTGCAGCTCCGGCTCGCGCAGCCGGAGTGATCCTGCCGTCGCCCGCAGCGGCCGTGTTCCTTGGTTTACCTTGAGGAACATGGACCGCAGAGACTTTCTCCGCATTGCATCGCTCACATCAGGCAGCTTTGCGCTGCCCGCACTCCTGGCCTCTTCTGTTGAGCAACACGCAGCCGGCGCGACCCCTGGCGAGTTTTCTCCAGACGAACTGCCGCACCTTTTCCATACGCCCGTGGCCCGGTATCGTCCGATGGTGCGCTGGTGGTGGAACGGCGACCGCATCACGCAGCAGGAGTTGCTGCGCGAGCTCGATGTACTCAAAAGCGCGGGCATCGGCGGTGTGGAGATCAACCCCATCCGCTTCCCTGCCCAGGCAGACCCGATGCACATCGAAGCGCTTACCTGGATGAGCGAGCCGTGGATCAAGGCGCTCGACGCCGTGCTCGCAGGTGCGAAGGATCGCGGCATGGTGTGCGACATGATCGTGGGCTCAGGCTGGCCGTTTGGCGGAGAGTTTCTCACGCGCGAGGACCAGACGCAGATGATGACGATTGGCACGCGCGAATTCACCGGGCCGCAACGCGTGACCATCGCTGCGGCCGATCTGCTGGCCGATGTTCACCCGCAACTTGTCTCGGCCTACAGCGATCCGCAAAAGCAACTGGTGCGTGCGTGTGTCGTGCCGTACGAGCTATCGTCCGCCGAGCAGGCAGTGGATATTCCGGTGCGCGCCGAAGATAGCGCGGTCACGTTCGATGTGGCCGAGGGTCGCCAGGTTTTGTACTTCCTGGTGAAGATGACGGGGTACATGGCAGTGATCAATGGGGCGCCCGGAGCAAGCGGCCCGGTGCTGAACCACTACTCAGGCGAGGCGGTGGCGCGCTATCTTGATCGCATCTCCGACGCGTTGACAACGAAGCTTGGTCCGCTTTCTCCCCGGCTGCGCGCCTTCTTTACCGACAGCATCGAGCTTGAGGGTGCGAACTGGTGCGACGACATGCTGCAGGAGTTCGCGCGGCGTCGCGGCTATGACCTGGCGCCGTACCTGCCGTTCGTGTTGTTCAAGGTGGGCGCAATGGGCAACGCGGTCGCTACGCCTTATGGTGCGCAGTTTTCTGCTGCGTTGCAGCAACAGATAGAACAGGTGCGCTATGACTTTGAGACGACCAAGCGCGAACTGTTCAATGAGCGTTTTGTGGCGACGTTCGTGGCGTGGTGTCACCGGCTTGGGGTGCAGTCGCGCATGCAGGCCTACGGTATGGAATGTGATCCGATCTCCGCAGGCATGATGGTCGATATCCCCGAGTGTGAAACGTGGATCCACACCGAGGCCATTGAAGCCTTTGGCAATGGCGACTACACCACTGGACGCAGCTACTCGATGATCAACAAATTCGTTTCCTCCGCGGCGCATCTTGCAGGTAAGCGACTGATCAGTTGCGAGGAGATGACGAACACCGACGACCCATTCCACACGACACTGGAGCGCATCAAGATTGCGAGTGACCAGAGCATCCTGTCGGGGGTGACGCAGCCGGTGCTGCACGGGTTCAACTATAGCCCGCCGCAGGTCCCGTTCCCTGGTTGGGTCCGGTATGGAACGTACTTCAGCGAGCACAATACCTGGTGGCCGTACTTCAATCTTTGGACCACCTACAGCGCTCGCCTTTCGTCGGTGCTGCAGGCGTGCGAGATGCAGGCCGACATCGCCATCCTGCCGCCGCAGGCCGACGTAGCCTCGAAATTTGGTTTTCAACGGGATCCGTTCCCGCGCATTGCTTACCCTGACTACCTGTTCAAGTTATGGGAGGTGGTGCACCAGAACGGAAGCGGCTGCGATTACCTGTCCGAGGAGATCATCCGCAAAGCAACGGTGCGCGAAGGCAGGCTGCATTTCGGCTCGCGCGCGTACAAGGCAGTGTTGTTGCCCAAGGTGCAGTCGCTCCACCCGGAGACAGTGCAGCAGTTGTGCGCACTGGTGGAGTCGGGCGGCACGCTCATCTTTCTCGACACGCTGCCAGAGCAGTCGGACGGGCTGCGTGATCATGAGAGTTCCAGCACGGTGGTTCATCAGCTCATCGCGTCGGTGCGCACCAGGCACCCGGAGCGTACGCCGCTGCTTCCTGTGCGGCAGACCGACATGGTTGGCTGGTATCGTGAGCTGCAGCAACGCTATGCGCTGACGCCGGATGTGCGGCTCAGTGCGCCGGTGGACTACATCAGCCAGGTGCATTATCGCGAAGGCAAGCGGGACGTGTTTTTCTTCTGCCACTACGGACCACAGGACCGGCACACGTTTGAGGCGAGCTTCGGCGAGGTGGGTGGGGCGGCGTCGCTGTGGAACCCGGAGACTGGAGAGCGCACAGCGCTTGCGCGTGGCATTGGCGGCGCGCTCACCATCTCGCTCGGACCCTCGGAGTCCCGCTTGATCGTTTTCGAACCTGTTGGTGAAGAGATGAAGCCTTTCAGGGCACTGGGCACGCACGCTCACGACCTGGATGTGCCAGTGATGACACTCACTGGTCCGTGGAAGGTGCGTTTGCAGCATGTGGATGGATCGGATCGCACGCTTGATCTCGCAACGTTGATCGACTTCAACCAGAGGCCGGACCTGCGAGCCTTCGCCGGCACGCTCACCTACTCTTGCCCGTTCGCAACTTCAGGCGATCTACCGCAGGTGCTTTCGCTCGGGCGCGTCCACTCGGTTTCGAAGGTACGGTTGAATGGTCATCTTCTGGGCGTTCGCTGGTATGGGGAGCATCGCTATCCGCTGGCGGGTGCTGCGCAGCCAGGGCGCAACGAAATCTCCATCGAGATCACGACGACTCTCGGCAGTTACATGAAGACGCTTCCGGACAATCCGACGGCGAAAGCCTGGACGGCTGATACGCCTGACTATCCCCTCGGGCTCACGGAGGTTCCTGTTCTTCTTGGAGGCGCGGCACAGGCCTGATTACCGAGAGTAGCGTGGTTCGATTCGCCAAGAAGGGCAGCTTCGCGGCTGCCCTTTCTATCGTTGCGACCGTTCACTTCGGGTGTACTGCAATCTCCGCGACCAACGTATCGAGCGCGGATGATTGTGCCGAAGCATCCACAGCGATGAGCGGCCCGGACCAGACGACACCGAATTCTGTTCCGGGGCCCTGGTCTTTTGTCCAGATACTGCCAGCGTTAGTGTCCACAAACTGCTGCCAGCGCGGGTCGGGCGCGATGGCCTGCAGGGCCGCGAGGTTACGCACAAAGATGCCCTTGAACTGCGAGCCATCTCCGCCACAGTTCGGTTCGCAACTGTCATGCAGCACACCGGCGGCGTCGGTCAGCCGGGTCACGGCGGCGAGCGCGACACTGTGTGCCTGGTTCAGGAAAGGCTTTGGGTCCGCAGAGATTCTTGACCACTCGGCAAGTGCACCGATCAGCACGCCCTGGTTGTAAGTCCAGGTTGTTTTTTGATTGTTCGTACAGGTACCGGTCGCCGCATCGATGGTGAGGCCGTCGTTCACGAGACCTTGCTGGTTGAGCATGCCCGAGGCACGAAACCAGGCCCACTCCTTGGCTGCCCAGTCGTGATACTGCGCCCGGTCAGCGCCTGGGGCGGCGCGCACGGCTAAGTGCGTGGCGACTGTAAGGAAGAGTTCGTTGGCAATGGCGTTTTTATAAGTGCGGTCCTTGCTCCACCAGATGCCACCGCCGCAGGTCTGGTCCCAGCCACCGGCCATGTCCTTGAAAATGGACTGTGCCATACCGAGATAGCGCGCCTCTCCGGACACATCGTAGGCGCCGATCCAGGCCAGGGCCCACCAGCCTTCATCGTCATAGTAGGTATTGAGGAAGCCCGGCGCACCGGTCATCTCCTTGAGATCGCCGATCTGCTCGGTTTTGGGGACCACGATCTGCGCTTGCGCAAACGTATGCGCGAGCACGGGCAGATACTGCCTGGATCCGGTCACCTGCATGAAGTCGTCGAGCACCGTGATGGCGTTGGCCGAGTTCCACCAGCCGGTCGAGGTGTACAGGCCAGTCCGTTCGAGATATCGCCGCTGCAATGCATCGAGGCCCAGCTGCGTGTGCTGCGTCCAATTCGGAGGAGCAGGCGCGGTCTGCGCGTGCGCGATGGACGGAAGCACTAAGAGCAAAAGGAGGAGAGAACGAAAACAGCCCATGGCGACCTTTGTAGCAGATCGGCAAGGAACTCTGTAAGGAGCAGCATTTTGTTGATTCGGGAGGGCGCGAACCGCTTGAGATCGCGCCGAGTACCAGGTGGTGTGCTCGCCCAGCGCGCATTGTGTGATTGATGTACCTGGGCAGACGGGCGCTCTTTTGCATGTCTTACCCGGTTGCCTGCTTGCGCACCTGGTTTGACCCGCTCGGGGCGCCGTGCTAGCGTAACGGGTATGACGTTTCCCCTGCACTATTGTTGTTGCTGCCGCCAGACCCTCGTCGGATGAGCTGCGACACTCTCAGAAACTTCTGAAACGCCTCTTCAAAGCTCATCCGATCCTCCTTATGTTTGCCTCTTTCTAGCATCGATGGGCCCGCGTTTTCGCCGGGCTTCGCGATGGTTTGGCTTTGGAGATCGTATGCAGCTCAGCACCAGAGAAGCACCCATACAGCCGGTTGGCAGCCTGCCGCCGATTGACGCTGCTACCAGCAGCGTGTTGAAGACACCCGAAGAACTTGCCGAGATTGTTTCAAAGTTCGCATCCACAGATGGATGGCTGGATCGCGTGCGGCTCCGCTCGGGAGCGCGCTGGTATGAGCGGCTGCAGATTACCGCGGACTATGACATCTGGGTGCTCAGTTGGATGCCGGGCCAGTCCACGGGCTTTCATGATCATGGCGCTTCAGCCGGTGCTTTTGTCGTGACCGCAGGCGAACTTGAGGAGCACTGCGCGGGCAGGCAGCCTGTGACGGTGCGTGCAGGCGCGCCAAGGTCGTTCGGCGCGGATTACGCGCACGATGTTCGCAATATTTCACCCGCGCCCGCGTTGAGCATTCACGCTTACTCGCCTCCACTCGACGAGATGAACGAGTACGAACTGCATGGGGACCAACTGGTACCACGGGATGTGCTCACCGAGCAGCGGAGTAACTCGGAGTGGCGTGCAGATACGCGGGAGCAGACTCCGCGGACCAGGCCCTCGAGTGTTGCGCAGCTACTCGACGAGGCGCGCGCTCGCTTGCACCGGATGTCTCCCGAGGAGTCGTACGAGGCCGCGGTGAAACAAGGGGCAACGCTGGTCGACATTCGCCCCGAGCAGCAGCGCTCGCTGGAAGGAAGCATCCCGGGCGCCTTGATCGTCGAGCGCAATGTGCTGGAGTGGAGGTTTGATCCGCTCTCTGACGCCCGGCTCCCGGCGGCTGTCGATCACGACATCCAGGTGATCGTATTCTGCTCCGAAGGCTACACCTCGAGCCTTGCAGCGGCAGCCCTGCAGGACTTAGGGTTGTGGCGCGCTTCGGACGTAACCGGGGGGTTCAAGGCGTGGCAGGCAGCAGGGCTACCCGCCACTTAGCCAGCACTCGGGTTTCCCGGCGCAGCGCTACGGCTTGGCATGGTCGTCGGCAGGGTTGAACGGAGACCCTGCTCTCGCTGGTCGAGTGCAGCGTGCGCATTGGTCTGCGTTCGACGCGCGGGTGCGCAGGAGGAACAGACGCACCTAGGAAAGCCCCGCAATTAAGGCTTCGCGGCAACAAGTTCTTTGACCGGCGCCACTGCCATGTTTCGAAGCGCCGCGGGAGTCAGCTTGTCGAACGTCTCCAGTTCCTGCTGCTGCTTCGCAGTGTTCTCGCTGTTGCCTTTGCCATGGCCTTCGATGCGATCGAGAGCCTGTAAGCCGATTATTGCCGTCCGGGCCAGGTTGCGTGACGGCTCCTGCAGTTCAATCGTGAGCGCGGTGCGGTCGAGCATCGGCGCCAATGCGGCGTCATTGTCTGCCCAGAGCGTCAGCCACGCCCGCGCCTCCACGTGCTGCGCTGCGGTCGCTGTGCCGGTGGCGACTGCATGTGCGAGCTCGGCAAAGTGGCGCGCGGTATCACTTTCTGCCGGAATGCTGTCTGCCAGGTGGGTCAGCGGCCGAAGCTGGTCGTAGGCCTGGCCGGCCACCTCGCGGGTGTAGTCCACCGGTGGCTGAACCATTGCGGCGAGCACCATCAGGTGATCGATGCCCGTTGTGCCCGCCAGGCGCTCGGTCATGCCCTGCAGGAGGCCGCCATTCTCGATGCCCTGCATGCGAAGCTCATGAGCAACCCAGCCGAGGCGCGTGTACATGTCGGCGACATCGCGATTGGACTGCGGCGACCACAGGCGCTCTGCGATCGCCGCCGTGCGTGGCCATACGCGATTGCTCAGGATCTCGGGCGTGATGTACTCCGTCCATTCGGTGGCTTCGCCGCCCAGAATGCTCGCTTCCTGTTCGGGCGTGAGATGTGTTGGCACCTCTACGCCTTTGCCTGTTGGGTCATTGGGATTGAAAGGCGGGAGTACCAGCGGGTCTACCAGGTAGTGCTGCGATGCTGGCTGGTTGAGGTCGATGTAGTAGCCGGCGGAGAGGATGCTGCGGTTGCCGCGGGAAGCTGCCTGGAACAAGCTTCGCTGACCGCGCCACGACTGGATCACAACGTCTTTCGGCGTGTCGGGCTGCAGTACTTCGTCCCAGCCGATCGCAATCTTGTGATGACGGGTGACGAGCTTCTGCAAGCGCCCGGTGAAATAGGCCTGCAGGGCGGGGTCATCCTTGATGCCGTGTGCTTTCATGAAGTCCTGCACATGGGGCGTTGCATCCCACTGCTTCCCGTCACACTCGTCGCCACCGATGTGGAAGTACTGATCCGGAAAGAGAGCTGTCATCTCGCCAAGGAAACCGTCGAGAAAGCGGTAGACCTGTTCTTTGGTCGGATCCATGGCGCCATCCTGCTTGGGATCAGGATGCTCGAAGTCGTCGACAGTTTCGTGATGCACAATGTTGTAAGGTCCGGGCAAAGCTGCGAGTTCTGGGTAGCCCACAAACCATGATCGCGCGTGGCCCGGCATGTCGAACTCTGGAATGACGCGGATGCCACGATCCCGCGCGTAGGCTACGACCTTGCGGATGTCCTCTTGCGTGTAGAACCTGCCGTCGGATCCTTGCGCCTGGAGCTTTGGGTAGCGATGGCTTTCGACACGGAAGCCTTGGTCGTCGCTGAGGTGCCAGTGGAAGACATTCAGCTTGACCATCTCCATCGCATCGAGCTGCTGGAGTACCTGCGGCATCGGTTGGAAGTGTCGCGATGAATCGAGCATCAGCCCGCGCCACGCGAAGCGCGGCTTGTCCCGGACTGTGATCGCATCGAGAACAAAACCTTGCGTGTCCTGGTGGATTAGTTGCAGAAAGGTCTGCATGCCTCGCAGCACACCCAGTGGATTCGGCGCGGTAAGTGTGGCGCCTGCGCTGGTGACTTCCAGCGTGTACGATTCGTCCTCGTCGAGCGCCTGTACCGGTTTGCTCGCACGTGTGGTGCGCACGGTGAGGGTGCTTTGCGCGCCTGTCGCCTGCGGCAGCAGGATGATGCCCGTGGCGCGCTCGATGCGCTCCTGCAGGCGCGCAGCTGCACGGTCCAGCCGTGCTTCGCGATACCCTTCGAGAACGATCTTGAAGTTCTGGTCCAGCCGCATTGTCCCGGTGCCACGTTCAACGCTGGCTGGCAGCGGCATGAGTGCGGGCGCAACCGACTGAGGCAGCACGGGAGCGAACGGCAACGTCGCAGCCGGGACGCGCTGTGACTCCGCTGCCGGCGAGAGCGTCATCCACAACAGCGTGGCAGCAACGGGCGCAGTGAGTGAACGGCAACAACTTTTCCATGGGAACATGTGTTCTCCTCGATGCTTCATGCGACCGCGGCAACTCGCGTGCTTGGGTTTTCTCTATGCGGTTGCGCGCGGATCAGGATGTGGTCTGGCAACACCATAGCGGAAGAGGCGAACGCTGTGGGAGAGTAGGCGGTGTTGACAGTGCGGCAGCGGCTGCGAGGTGCCGCGCTGCTGAAGCGCGGGCACATACAGCGTGACTTGTAAACGCGCGACCGGCCCTGGCCTGTACCTGGCAGGGCCGGTCGCATTGTGCACCCGCGTGACTCTTGAGCGTGAATTGCCTGATCCCGCGTGGACATGCGCTTTAGAAGTACAGCTTGGCTCCCAGCTGGATGCGGCGGGGGAGGTGCGTTGTGGTTACCTGGCCGAAGCTCGCATCGTTGAGGTTGGTATCGACATCGTCGAAGTTGGCATGGTTGAACGCGTTGAAGAACTCTCCGCGAAACTGGAACCGGTAGCGTTCCTTGAAGTCCACATTCTTCATCGCGCCAAGGTCCCAGTTTTCTATGCCAGGTCCAAGGAAGCTCCCCGTCCTCTCTGTCCCGAAGTGGCCAACCGCTTTAGCGAACGATGCGGTGGAGAACCACTGTCCCTGCGTCTTGGTCATGTGTACAGGGGCGACCTGATCAGGGCGTGGAGCGATGTCGGCGTTAGGTGTGGCGATGCCAAGGCCACCGGGGTAGGTTCCGGCGACACAGCCAGTGGCGCTTGTAGTGGATGCGACACAGGCGAAGGGGTCGCCAGCCTGGGTCACAGTGGCGGAATGGCCGGACTCGAACGTGGTGATGCCTGAAACCTCCCAGCCGCCCAGGGTGTGCCCGAGGATGCCGTGCTGCTGGGCGAAGAATGGAAGCTGGTAGACATAGTTGGCGATGAACACGTTGGGTGTATTAAGGGTGGTTGGCCCGTAGTCGAGTTTGGGATCGTAGGTGTCTGTGTTCGCGGTGCCGCGATCGTTTGACTGGTCGCTCAGATTGCGTGACCAGGTGTACGCAATGCCCAGGGTGAGGCCGCGCGTGACGCGGTGATTGAGCGAAGCCTGCAAGGAGTTATAGCTGCTGGTGAATGCGGGGATACGAGCCTGGAAGTAGGAGTATCCGAGATAAGGCCGCACGGCATTGACATTCGCCGCAGGGTTGGACGCGCGCGCTGCAAGGGTGGGTTGATTCAGATCGAGCTCGCCGAGCAGGTGCCGTCCGCTTGAGCCCACATACGAGAGTTCAAACACCGTGCTGGGTGTGACCTCCTGCTGCAGAGACAGGTTGTAGTCCGCGTAGGACGGCACCTTGAAGCCCGGATTGCCCGTGCTTGTGAGCCGGTTGGGTGCAAGCGAAACGGCGGATGTGCCTTGCAGCGGATTGTCGAAGCTGGTGTTGTTGATGGTCGAGGTCTGCACAAGCGGTGGATCCGCAAAGGCATTCTGTTCCCAGATGCCATTGAGCGAGCGATCGAAGAAGGTGCCGAAGCCGCCGCGCAGCGACGTTTTGCCGGTTCCGAACACGTCCAGCGCAAAGCCCACGCGTGGGGCGAAGTTGGCGTTCGAGTTCGGGTTCACCCGCGCGCCGTAGGGCGAGCACGAAACTCCCGGAGCGATTGCCTTGGCCTGCGCGCAGGCCGTGCCAGTGGGAAAGATCAGGCCGTTGGCGTACGTCGCCGGTGTTGTGGACTGCCCGGCGACAAAGTTTCCGTCAACATCGATGGCTGGAGCAAGCGAGCCGTTGTAGAGGGTTGGGTCAAAATTGTTCAACGTGTTATTGACGTCGGTGGGCGATGGGAAGTAGCTCCAGCGCATGCCCAGGTTGAGCGTGAGCCGTCTGCTTACCTTCCAGTCATCCTGCGCATACGCCTCCATGTTGAAGTAGTGGAGATCGGGAATGATGTCTCGGCTGGCCTGCTGGTAGACGCTGACATTGCCAAGCAGAAAGTCCTGCCAGGAATTGAAGTTAAAGCTCGCGTCGCCTTCGGAGGCATTTTCTGTTTTGAGCATCTGCGAGAAGGTGTAACCGAAGCGCAGGGTGTGCTGTGCCTTGGTCAGGGACAAGTTGTCAAAGAAGGTGCGATCGAGGTTGCGCTCGAAGTAGGGCGCATCGCCCTGCGCCAGCCCGGTGATGGTGCCACCCGTGAAGGTGACGCTCGGGATGCGTCCGTACGGATCCTTGTAAGGCGTGTTGTTGGTGAGCTGGTTGAGCACAGTCGGTGAGTTCGCAACACCGCTCAATGTCGCGGTGATGGTCCCCTGCGAATAGGCAAACTCAGCTTCGTTTACCAGGCTCGGCGAGATGGTGTAGGTAAGGTTGCCGACTACGTTTTCGCCGGGAGCGTTGACGGCGGTACTGTCGAGACCCGGGTAGTTGGCCCCGGCAAAGAGACCGGTGGGAAAGTTCTCGGGCGTCTCGTCCTGGATGGCGCGTGCAAACAGGTGGATCTTTTCGTTGACGGCTTGATCAAGCCGCACAATGTCCTGACGGAAGTTGTTCAGCGAACTGTAGGTAAACACGTAATTGCCGCCACTGTTTGCCGGGAAAGCATCGAACACGTTGGCAAGGTAGACCTTGGAGTTGTTGCTGTAGCACGTAGGACTGATGGTGCTTTGATTCGCGGCCGGGTCGTAGCTGACACAGCCAGCGGGCGCACCCGTCACCTGCCCGCTCACGATGCCGTTCAACTGGGCCGTGGTCGGCGCGGTGATGCTGCTCGTGGTGGGCGAGCTGACCTTGCGCCACTCCTCGGACCAGAAGAAGTAGGTCTTGTTCTTGCCGGTGTTGTACAGCCTCGGAATATACAACGGGCCACCCAGCGTGAAGCCGTAGTTGTTGTAGTGCTCGACACCGCGAGGAGTGCCGGTCTGATTCGCAAAATAGTCATTCGCGTTGAAGATTGTGTTGCGCCCGAATTCGTAGAGATCTCCGTGAAACTCGCTGGTACCGGCCTTGGTCGCGACCAAAACCTGTCCGCCGCCACTGCGGCCATAGCTCGCGTCATAGGATCCGCGTGCCAGGGTGAACTCCTGAATCGCGTCCACACTGGGAACGTTGAGCAGCGTTCCGTTGGACCCGCTGTCATTGATGTCGGCCCCATCGACCGTCCAGTTGTTGGAGGTGGAGCGGGCACCGTTGACCGACACGGTGCTCGAGTTGTTGAGCCCGAAGCCGACTTCATCAGAGAGTCCGCTTACCACGCCCGGCTGCAGCGTCACCAGTTGCTCAAAGTTGCGGTTGCTGAGTTCCAACTCGCGCACCTGCGTGCCGCTCACTGTGCCCGACTGCTCGCTGGTAGAGGTGTCGACGGCCACCGTATTCTGCTGCACTGTCACGTTCTCGCTGACGGCGCCTGGTTCAAGCCGTGCGTTGACGGTTCTCTTTTCGGCGACGTAGATGGTGACGTTCTGCGCGGTGAAGCTCTTGAAGCCGGGGGCTGTCACGATGATCACGTAACCCGCCGGGGGCAGGTTGGTGACTGTGTAGCTGCCGTCCTTGTCCGTGGTGGCGACGCGCGAGGAGCCTTTCACGGCGGCGTTGTCGATTTCCACATGCGCGTTGGGGATCACTGCTCCCGAGGCGTCCGTGACGTTTCCAGTGAGGGTGGCCGCTACTTCCTGCGCGCGCAGGGGGTTCCAACAGCACAGCAAAAGAAAAGCAGCAAAGAAGGACCGGCATAGGTGCGTCTGCATCTGTGGCCTCACTCAGAAAGATGGAATACGCATGATTCTTTTGCGGAACAGGATGTCGCTGAGAGCGGAAGTGCACGGCATGCGCCCACCACAAGCCGGTAGCCCTGCCTGTGAAACCGTGACACTTGCACGGAGAGTAAAGCCACCACGTGTGTGGCGGAAGCGAGCTGCCGGACTGGATCTCTTCGCGGAGAAACCGTCCGAATGCGTCGAGATTAGAACGCTTTGCGCCTGGCAACAAGAGGAAAGTGGAGAGCCGCTGCATTCAGCAGGGCATGCAAACAGGAGGCTGACGAACTGCCTTCTCGTGCTAGCATTTGACACCCACGCCGATGAACCCGCGCCAACCCACAGCGACCGCCCGGCCTGCCACGCGATGGCTTTCGCTGTGGCTCCTGTTCGTGATTGCAGGCACAGGCCAAGGGCAGACCTTGACCAAGGGTGCACTCGAGCAGACGATCGCGTCTGGCTCCACGGCTTTGCAGAATGGCAACTACGTCGAAGCAGAGACGCAGTTTCGCGCAGCTGCCACGATGGATCCCACTTCCCTGCCGATCCTGAATAATCTTGCCATCTCACTGGCGCGCGAAGGCAAGGAGCAGGAGGCGATTACCTTCTACCGGCAGGCGCTGCGGTTAAGTCCCGAGGATGCGGTGACTCGCCGCAACCTCGGGGTCGCGTTGTTTCGGTCGAAGCAGTACAAGGAGGCGCTGCCGCTGCTTGAAGCTGCCGCGAAGCAAACGCATAGCTACCAGGCTGTGGACCTGGCGGGGCTGGATCTGTTCGCGCTTGATCGCTACGCAGAGGCAGCGGCGTACCTGCAGGAAGCGCACAATCTACGGCCGGAGGATCTCGAGACGCTGGACCTTCTTGGCAAAGCTTACATGCGGACGAAGGATTACGCGGGCGCGTCGGCCGTCTTCAACCAGGTGATGCGGTTGAATCCCGCATCGCCTCAAGCGCACCTCATGCTGGCCACGGCTTATGACAAGCTGTACCAGGAGCAGGACGCCATTCACGAACTGCAGGCAGCGCTTGCCGCGGATCCGCAATATCCGGGCGTGCACACGAGCCTGGGCGTGATCTACTGGCGCACTGACGATATCGACTCCGCGGAGCGTGAGTTTCGTGCAGAGCTAAGCCTCCACCCTGAAGACCCTGTGGCCAACTGCACGCTTGGGCGCGTTCTTCGCAGGCGCGGCAGGCCTGCGGAGGCGTTGCCCTATCTGCAGGCCGCGCTGCTGGTGAATTCTTCCTATCGGGATGCGCTGCTGGAAACGGCACAGAGCGAGCTTGCGCTGCAGCGAGCTGCGGAGGCCGTGGCACCGCTCCGCAAGGCCGTCGTGCTCGACGCCGGGGATGCGGAGGCGCATTTCGTTCTGGGCACTGCGTTGATCAAGATGGGGAAAGCAGCGGAGGGCGCACAGCAACGCAGGATTGCCGGCGAACTGCATGCGGAGAAGCGCAACAGCGACCAGGAGCGGACGCAGCCCTAGCAAGTGCTGTTGGATGCAGTCCAGGCTGGAGCTACTCTCTTGCGGCTTGTCAGATCCCAACAGATAGCCCGTCATCATAAAGCACTCCTTTGACAAACGTAAGGAGCGCCTCGGGTTCCATGTGGCGCTGTGTCAATTGGATGATGGAGAGCGCGGGCTGGCGCTCCCTGAGTACGATTGCCAGGGAGTCCTGCACGGAGCGTTTTACCGTGTGACACAACAGCACTAGGTGCGGGCGCATGAACGACACCGCGGTAAGTGCGTCGTTCTCGCCATAGGCCTTGATCACGAAGTACCCACTTCCTTCCAGGATCGCGCATCGCTTGTCGAGGACCGAGGCATCCCAGCCGACGGCAAGGATCACGATCACAGGGTTCCCTATCTCGAAAGGCAGGTAAACCCGCTGCGGCTTGCGATAGAAGGACACGGTGGCCCCTTGCGGCTGGACTGGCTAAGGCAGGGATGAATAGGTAGCGGGCCGACCGATCAACCATTCAACTATGCACTTAGTGGATACTTGTCGGTCGCTTCTCAAGCAATTGCCCTGCGGCATCGATCCAGGCACTGGATACGCGGGCCAGCCTGGTTCCCGCGCCAATGACTTTGCTCAGGACTTCCTGGTCGTCTTCGATCCAGACGTGCCCGTATTTACCCCTGGCGATCCTGGCTTCTGGATGATGGCGGAGCACGATCTGTTGCGCTTCCGATACGTCCATCACCCTGTTAGCACGATCATCCAGAAAGGCAGCAATCAACTCCGGCAGCTTCCCCACGCGCATCCTGCTCACCCCACCTAAAACGAACGATCTTGGCTTGCTGACGAGTTGTCGCGTGCTTCAGCCCCGGTTCCGGCTGATACAAATCCACGCAGAGTGGCGTTGCTTTCTCCAGAACAAAGACGAGCTTTGTAAGTCGGATATGTCTAATGTTCGGCAGAGTACTGACTTTCCCATGACTTGTCTATAGCGAAATACAAGCTCAAGCCTTCATTCGGCTTATTGCCTACCTAAGTCGAGGTGCAGAGGCTTTGTCTTTCACGCTGCCGGGTTGCTTGAAGTTCTTGTCGATCCGTGGCGCCGCATGGCGTGACTCGACGCCTTGTACACCCGCATAAGGGCGTGCGATCCCTGACCTCCTGTGAGCTTGCAAGCACAGACATACCATCACGATGACGATACGAGTTATCTCTTGCGCAGGGAGTAAGCAGGGTAGCTGGGTGCGCAGCGGTTGCTGGCCAAGAGTCATTCGGTGTCTTGTGCTGATGCGCCTTTTCTCCAGGCGCGGCACGTTGAGACAGCAGAGACAGCGGAGACCACGGACGGCGCTGCCTGGCTAGGTTCCCAGCAGCACTGTCAGCTCGGCGGGCTGCAACCAACACCAAGCAGGATTGCAGCACCGGTTCAACCATCGCAGTCCGCAAGCCACGCCAAGCTTGCCGAAGGGCCGAGCATGCAGATGCTCTGACTGGTGTTCTAAGCGCGCGTAGCTTTGAACGGCACTGTGCCGTACTCTCCCATGTCGGCGCTTCCGCTGAAGGTGTCACCCAAGTGCGTGCCGGTGAACTCCCAGGTGATCGCGTGTCCGCTTACTTTCATCACGCTGTGAAGATATACCTGGTCGCCATGCACGGTGCCCGTCAACTGCGCGGTGTAGATCTCGCCCTGCTGCAAGCCGGTGAGCATGTTCCCCTCCTGCTGTAACGCGAAGTGCTGCACCCCGACACCGCGTACGTAATGGATGGTGACAAGCCAGTTGCCACCAAGCTGTGCCGGCGATCCCTGAGCTACTACAGGGTCACTGTACGAGCCTGGCTTGGTGAGTCCGTCAAGAATGGCGTCGGCAACGATTGTCTCTTCGCCTGCGTTCATCATGTAGGGCATGATCGTAAGCGAGCTCGCCATGTGCCCCGGCCGGGAGCCGGTGCCGCCATCGACCATGATGCGAGGCGTGCCTGCATCCAGTCGCTGCACCATTTCTGTGCCGGTGATCTTCAAAGCATTTGCATCCCAGTGGATGCGTAGGCGCGGGCTCTTGTTGGACAGGTCGTCCGGTTGCAGGATCTCGGTGGTGACAGAAGGCAGCGTCTTGACGCGGGCAGCAATGGTGTCCAGCCAGCCCTGCCACGCGCGCTGCTCCCCGGCATGGTCGCGCTTGTACCATTGGCGCACCGCTGCAAGCATGCCCATGATCTCTTCTTTGCCAACCTTGTAGGCGCGTCCATAATTATGGTGTGGCGAGGCCTGGAACCACGCTGCCCGGCACAGTGTTGCATCGCCGAGCAGCAGCCCCGCAGCCTGCGGACCGCGCATGCACTTACCGCCGGAGTACCCGACCAGGCTGGCGCCGGCCTGGATGTGGATGTTGGGCGAGAGCGGCTCTTCGGCTGCGGCGTCGACAAACACCGGCACACCTTTCTCGCGCGCAATCGTGCAGATGTTGGCAATAGACATGGCCCCGGTGGCGGAAGCTGGTCCGGACAGCACGTACACCATCGCAACCTGCGCGGTAAGCTCCTCGCGAAGCAGTTCCGGCGTATCCACTTCGACGATCTCGGCGCCGGTCATGCGAACGCCGAAGTCGTAGGGATTGCGTGAGTGCGTCGGGATGATCACCCGGGTCTTGCCACGCACGTACGGCAGGGCTTGGCACTGTTCAATGTTTGCGCCAGTCGTGCACGCGAGCGTTGCAAGTGCGATGGCTGCCTCGCAGCCAGTCGTTACGATGGCGCCGGGAGCGCCGGTGAGCGAGGCGATCTCCTTGCCGACCGCCTCCATCAATTCATCGAGTTGAACGAAGTAAAACGACGCCTCGTACATGGCTCGCTTCACTTCGGGCAGTGACCGCGATCCCGTGATGATCGTGAAGGTGCCGTGGGCGTTTACGATGGGCCTCACGCCAAGCGCCGTGTAGAGGTTGTCAGCCTCGAGCCCGGTAAGCTGCGGGAAGCCGGAGGGTGCGAGCGTCTCCACGGCAGGCTCGGCCAACGCAGCCGCGATCCCGGTCATCGGGTTTGCCGCTGCCGCAACGCCTAGAGCGGATAGAACACTTGACTGCTTCAAGAGCTGACGACGAGAGACGGGTGCACTGCCGAACGATGCCATGCAGATCCTTGGGTGTGGGGCGGCTGATGCGCCGCAGCCTGTTCGGCCGCGACGCATGGTGGAAGTGGTACACAGAGGAGCGGCAGTGCGGCGGAGCTAGATGTATGCGATGACGTCGATCTCGACGAGCGAGTTTCCGGGGATGCCCCCGGCAGGCGAAACCGTGGTGCGCACGGGAGGCATATTGCCGAAGCGACCCTTGTAGGTGTCGTTCATCCCTTGATAGTCCTTCAGATCGTTGAGATACACGTTGACCTTGAGCACCTTGTCCATGGAGGATCCTGCTTCCACAAGGTTCTTCTCGATCTCGTCGAGCACGTGCTTGGTGTGCTCCTGGATGGTCCCCTGAAAGTGTGCGCCCACTCCGGCAAGGAACAGCAGGTTTCCGTAGGAGATCGCAGAGTTGAAAAGCGGAGGCGGATCGCCTGCTTTTAGCTTCGAGCCCGGGCCATAGTTCTTCTTTTCAGGCTTGGCTTCCTGCGCTTTTGCCACCTGCGGCGTCGCCATCGCGGCTGCTGCGCTGCCTGCTGCCAGCGCTGTTTTGGCTGCGCCTTTCAGGACTGCGCGTCTGCTCTGCTTTTCCATTGCTGCTCCCGTGGCGGCTGTGTGTGTTGTGCGCGCGCAGTCGCCACCGCGCGTCTGGGGTTGTGTGTGTCTTGGCGAAAGCCTAACGGGTTCCGGCCTTGCACTCAAGATCAAAGCGACGGCGAAGGCCTCTGCTCTGGGTTTTGTTCGGCCATAGAGGCACGCGTGGCGGAATCAAAGTTGAAGGGCGGCTTGCCCGGTTGTGAAGGCAGTCGTACGATCCTCGTATACGCGCACCGTCCGATCCCACGAGCGATGTGTGATCTGGAACTGTTGCAGGCCACAGCAGACTTCTACCCAAAGGACTTCGCCATGCCAGGATCTACCTGCCGTTACTCGCGAACAATCAGATCCGTTCTGTTCGGCACAGCGTTGCTCTCGTGCCTGGCGCTGCGCAGCATGCAGGCAGCGCCAGCGGAGCCAGATGTGCCCCGCTACGACCTCGTGCTCACGGGCGGCCATGTACTCGATGCGAAGAATCATCGCGATGGCATGATGGATGTTGCGGTGAAGGATGGTCGGATCGCGGAGGTTGCCCCGCACATCGATCCGAAGCTTGCAGTCAAGAGCGTCGCCGTGCACGGACTCTACGTGACGCCAGGGCTCATCGACATCCACGTACACGTGTATGCGGGAACGGGCGAGAAGGACTCCTACGCGGGCGACAACAGCGTCTACCCGGACGGCTTTACATTTCGCAACGGAGTGACCACGGTGGTCGATGCCGGCAGTTCCGGCTGGCGCAGCTTTGAAGATTTCAAGCAGCGCGTCATCGATCGCTCGCACACCCGGGTGCTTGCGTTCCTCAATATTGTGGGTGCCGGGATGCGCGGACCGAAGTACGAGGACAACCTCGACGACATGGATGGTCAGGCAACGGCCGCGATGATCGAGAAGTACCCGCAGATCCTGATTGGGATCAAGAGCGCGCATTTCGACGGGCCGGAGTGGAAACCGTATGACCAGGCGCTGATCGCCGGGAATCTCGCGCACGTGCCGATCATGATCGACTTTGGCGCGAACCGCCCCGAGCGGCCGCTGTATGAACTACTCACCAACAAGCTGCGCCAGGGCGACATCTACACGCACATGTACTCGGGCCTGCGTGGTGAACAGAACCCTGAGACCAGGGGGCCAAGCCAGGCCATGCTGAACGGCCGCAAGCGCGGCATCTATTTCGACGTGGGCCACGGCGGTGGAAGCTTCAACTGGTCCGTGGCTGCGCCGCTGATGAAAGCCGGCTTTACGCCCGACTCCATCTCGACCGACCTGCACATCACAAGCATGAATGCCGGGATGAAGGACATGCTCAACGTCGCCGACAAGCTGCTTGTTCTTGGGCAGACCGTACCGCAGGTGATCGAGGAGATGACGGCTGCGCCTGCGCACGAGATCCGGCATGATGAGCTCGGCAACCTCTCGGTAGGCAGCCCGGCGGACATCGCGGTGCTGCGCGTGGAGCCGGGCAGCTTCGGCTTTATCGACATGAACAACGCGCGCGAAGATGGGACGAAGAAGCTGGAGTGCGAGCTCACCATTCATGACGGCAAGGTCGTGTATGACCTCAATGGTATGAGCTCAGACACGTGGCACCAAGCGCCCACCAGCGATTACAAGCAGGCCCGGCGCTGGACGCTCCAGCAGACCAAACCCGATGCAGCCACGCCTGCAAACGAAGGCGCGCCCACCCACTAGGCATTTCGGTTTGAGCCACGCGGTTCCAACGACGAATCAGGAAAGCATGCTACTGACGCGACGTACTCTGCTTCACACCTCCATGCGATTGGCGCCGGCCACAGCCCTCAGCTCTCTCGTACCGATGGCATCGGCGGCTGGCCAACCCGCCAGGCTATGGATCGGCACCGGCACGGAGGGTACCGGCAGCACGGGCATTTACCTGGCGGACTGGGACGCAACTACCGGCCTAGTTGGTTTGCCACGCCTCGCCGCCAAGCTGGCGAGCCCTACCTTTCTTGCGCGCAACGCCCAAGGCACTGCGCTGTATGCCTCGTCCGAAACAAAGGAAGGCCAGGTATACGGGTTTCATGCCGATGCTTCCGGAGAGCTGCGGCTGATCAATCAGCAACCGTCCGCCGGCAGTGGTCCAGCGCACATCTCGGTGCACCCGGGCGGGGGTGCTGTGTTTGTCGCGAACTACGGGGGTGGCAGTATTGCTTCCTATGCACTGCACCCAGATGGAGCACTCTCAACAGCTGTCTCCCGGTTTACTTACACCGAGCCGGGCAAGCAGTCGCACGCACATTGTGTTCTGCCTTCGCCCGATGGTCGCTGGCTGCTTGTGAATGATCTTGGCCTTGATCGCATCATGGTCTATCACGTGGATGCCAAGACCGCGCTGCTTACTCCTAATGTGCCGGCAGCCTGGGCTGCGCGTGCTGGTTCTGGACCAAGGCACACGGTCTTTCATCCGAATGGACGCTGGTTGTACAACGTCAACGAGCAGGATTCCACCGTCGACCTGCTGTACTGGGACGCGCGCAATGGCATGATGGCGGCGCAGGGTTTTGTGTCAAGCCTGCCCGCGGACTGGCCACCGCACACCGCGTTCTGCTCCGAGATCGTGGTCTCCCCGGATGGACGCTTTGTGTACGTCGGCAATCGCCGCAACGAAACGATCGCCATGTTCATGGTCGACCCGGGAACCGGAGCGTTGACGTTGAAGCAGTTGGCGCCACACGGCGGCAGGACTGCGCGTCACGTCACGCTGGATCCCTCCGCGCGCTGGTTGCTGATTGCTGACCAGGACTCGGGCGTTATTGTTGTGCTCGCACGCGATCCGCAGACCGGCATGCTCTCCGCACCTGTGCACACGACGCCCCTCGCCAGTCCGCAGTGCCTTGTTTTCTCCGCATAGCCGCTGCTCTGCCCGGACGAAGAGTGGTTGGTCTGCTTAGTCCTAACGTTTGCTTCCTCGTCCCGCCTTCAGGAGTCGCGCATGTCTGTCACAGTCAACAGGAACGATTCTCGCTTTGAGTCGCTCAAGAAAAGCCACAACACGCGCTTCCCTATAGAGGCGGGGGAGGCCGCGGGGCAGATTATCCTTTGCAGTTCGGAGGAAGAAACCACTCAGGCGCTGCAGGCAATCGTCTCCGCCGGTCTGCGGCCCACCGTGCGCTCGGGCGGCCACTGCTACGAGGACTTTGTAACGAATAACCCGGGGGTGCCATCCTTGATCTCTCGCTGTTCAACACCATCACGCGTGATCCTGCAGACGGCAGCTACTGCATAGCACCCGGCGCGTTGCTGGGTGAAGTGTACGGTGCTCTGTACAAGCGCTATGGTCTCACCCTGCCAGCCGGAAGCTGTTACATGGTTGGCGCAGGCGGTCACATCTCCGGCGGCGGCTATGGCCTGCTTTCGCGCCTGCACGGTCTCACCTCCGACTGGCTCACCGCCGTCGACATCGCGACGGTCGATGCTCATGGCAACGTCGAGCTGCGACGCGTCGATCGCCATCAAGAGCCGGACCTGTTTCGCGCGCTGCGTGGCGCCGGCAACGGCAACTTTGGAGTGATCACGAGCTTTCGTTTTGCCGCGTTGCCCGCCGCGCCGCGCGAGGTGGCGGAGGCAAGCCTTGTGTTCCCGTGGAACGATCTTTCAGAGGAGCAGTTCGCGCAGTTGCTGGCGACATACGGCGAGTACTGGGACACGCGCGGACGTGATCCGGACACGTGGGGCCTCTTCGTGCTTTTCAACGTAGGCACGCGCGGACCCAACGGGCGCCTCAGCATGCATGCGCAGTTTTGCCAGCCGGACGGGACTACCAGCGATCTCTCCGTGCTGCATGAGTTCTTCGCGCGCTTCAGCAGTTTCCGTCCCGTGGTGACGCTTTCGTCGCGACAGGTGACGGGCAAAAGCGCTGTTGATGCACTGCAGCGGGACACTTCGCAAAAACCTGCGCCGACGCCCTACTCTGTGACCATTCGCCCATGGCTCGACGCTACACTTGCCGGCGGCGCATCGGGCAGTGGCATTCGTGCGAAGTACAAGTCCGCTTACATGAAGCGTACTTTCACCGCTGCTGAAGCAGGTGCTATCTATCGCTTCTTCTCTAGCGGCAGTGTCACCGCGCAGTCTTCCGTCATCTCCATGGACTCCTATGGTGGAGCGATTAACAAGCCAGGTCTTGCGCGCGAGACGGCGATTGCGCAGCGAAGCTCGATTCTGAAACTGCAGTGGCAATGCTATTGGCGCGACGACAGTGAGGACGAGATCCACCTGCGCGAATTGGACGAATTCTTCACCTCTGTTTACACCGGGGACCATGTGGACGCGCGACACCAAGGCACGCCATGGGGTGACCGCTATGAAGGCTGCTACATGAACTACCCCGACGCCGACATGCTGCGACACGCTTACTGGCCGGAGCTTTTCCACGGCCGTGATGGACTCTATCCCTTCCTGCAGAGTGTTAAGCGCAGGTACGATCCCAACAACATCTTTCATCACTCCATGAGTGTTCGCACCACGTAACACGCTCTTTCAGCAGACAGGGACGATAATGATGGGCAACAGGCATTGGAGCCGCAGAACTTTCCTTTCGGCCGTTGGGATATCCGGTGCGAGTGCTCTGGCATCCGCGTATCTGCCGCACGCTGCCGAGAGCAACAAGCGCACCATCCTTTACGCGATCGGGAACAGCCGTGATGGAGGCGGCTTCCTGCGATCCTTTGAGGTCGCCGGCGATCACATCGGGGTGTTGAACGATGTGGAGGTAGACCAGCCGGCCGCAATAGTCGCTCACCCGTACCTGCCTCGCCTCTACGTGGCCAATGACTGCTCTTCCTGGAGGCACCAGCCCCGCGCCACGATCGAGTGCTTCGATATCGACACGGAGACACTCCGCCTGCGGTCCGTCGCGCGGCTCCCGCTTGCACTCTCCGCCACAGGCCCTCGTTCGCTGGTGCTTTCTGCCGACGCGCAACACCTGCTTGTCTCGGCCTTTCATGGCGGAGCATGCAACGCCTTTGCGCTCAATGCAGCAGGAGATCTGCTACCGCACCCGGCGGCAATGAAGGAGACAGGCTGTGGTCTCCATGCCCAAACGCAGGGCTCCGCACATCCCCACACCATCGTTGGCATGCTCCGGTCGGGCCTGCTGATCGCGAGCGATTACGGAGCGGACCGACTCACCACTTTCCAAGTAACCCCGTCGCACGGGCTGTGGCAGTTCGGCACAGTGCAGAGGGTCGCGTTGCCGCCCGGCTCAGCACCTTCGCTGCTCGCCGTGGAGCCGCGCACAGGTCTACTGGTAACCGCGACCCAACGTCGTCCGGCGCTGCATCTCCATGCCTTCGCGGGAGGAGCTGAACAGGCTCTTGTTTCTATTGCTGAACATGACTTACCTACGCCGGTGACAGCGATGGCCTGCCACCCTACGGCCGGGGTTGTGTACTCGGTAGGCATTACGC
Organism: Acidipila sp. EB88; assembly: GCF_003858395.1. Lineage (GTDB taxonomy): Bacteria > Acidobacteriota > Terriglobia > Terriglobales > Acidobacteriaceae > EB88. The sequence continues at coordinate 3,809,105 of NZ_QWEV01000005.1, forward strand.
AGGATCATGCGACTATGACCACCTGGCGCATTGATCGTGCGCGGGGGTCTTTAGCCTCGCTGCACACCCTGCGGCTTGGATCTGCACACGAGCTGCCTGGAGCCTCGATTCTTGTCGAGGAAGATCGCCGCCTCTGGCTTGCCTCGCCGGGGGCTTGCTGGAGGTCCCGCTTGCTCGAGGAAGCGGCATCCCCGCGACACCGCAGCTGCGGCTCGCATGCGAAGGCCTGCGAGCCCTGCACCTTGGCTAGCTGCACGGCGGCGACCGACCTTACGCAGAGCCTCACGCTACCCGGGCTTTGTGCGCCAGCCCTTTTCATCCTCACACTCGCAACGAGTTGGAATGTGAGCTTTACCAACGCCTCGTATCACCCGGCAAACCTGAGTGCGGTTGCTGGCAAGCTCCTCCTTGGAGGCGGCTAGAAACCCGCATTGTGCCAGGTCGGAAACGCGAAGCTTCACCTTGCAGACGCATACCTGCGGGCAAGGAGTCCGGCGCCGGCTGTTGTCAGCAACGTCGACACTCTTCCAAGCTGGGAGAAGCCACACCCGAACGAGAGCGCCGCGCCTCCGTGCGCAAACGGCGCGACGCTTCCATGATCCTGGGCTGCTGAGCTATGCCGAGCTTCAGCAGAACGCAACCGCCTCACGATTTCTTCGCTGCCGAACGGAGAGACCAGGCTTGATGCGGAGTAGCACCAAGATCCCCGCGACCTTTGCGTCGCGGCGAGAATGCCCTGCGCCCGGGGAACTGCGCGCTGCATTGAAGTTCCGGTTTGACGATCGCACACAGCTGTAGTAAATAAACCTACAAGCGTGTGTAGGAGGCAGTTGTGTCTACCCCGAAGCTATCGAAACTGGAGTACCAGATCATGGAAGCGCTGTGGGCGATGGGTGAACCGTCGCTGCGCGAGATCCAGGAGACGTTTCCGGAGAAAGGCCGCCCGGCGTACACCACGATTCAAACAACGGTGTACCGGATGGAAGCAAAAGGGATCCTACGGCGGGTCAGAAAGGTCGGCAACTTTCACCTGTTTGCCGCGGCCATCACGCGTGATGCGGCGCAGCGCCGACTGGTGGATGAGTTACTGGCACTTTTCGGCGGTCGCTCGCAGTTGTTGATGGCGCACCTGATCGAGGGCGGCAAGTTGTCGCTCGAGGATGTGAAACAAGCGGAAAAGATGTTGCGCAAGGTCTCCCCAAGGAGAAATAGTTATGGTGGGCAGCGCGTGGAGTGATGCGTGGTCAGCGCAGGTGGTGAACCATGTATGGCAATCGACACTGGTGGTCCTGGTAGCGTGGGGGCTCGCGCTTCGGCTGCGAAAGAACCGGGCGGGGACTCGCTACTGGATCTGGATGGCGGCTTCTCTGAAGTTCCTGCTTCCCTTCTCGGTGTTAGCGGCCTTGGGAAGGTGGGTTCTACCTGCGAGCGCCGCAGCGATGCCGCACCCATCGTGGAGCAACGTGATCGTGAAAGTGGAGCAACCCGCCGAGCTGCCCACGCACGGGGCAGACACGTTCGGCATGTGGCTATCTCCGCCCACTTCCTCTGCGCAGGTTCAGCACCATGGATCTTCGGCCTTGGAGGTACTCATGGCGTTGTGGCTATGCGGTGCGGTGCTGCTGCTCCTGCGCTGGCTGCGAAACTGGTGGGAGATGCATGTCACGCTACGCGATGCCGCTCCTGCTTTGTTTCCGATCGCAGTCCCGGTGTTTCTCACTTCGCGGAGAATCGGTCCCGCAGTCGTGGGGCTCTTCCAACCGAAGCTCCTGCTGCCATTGGAGATACACAAGCGCCTGCCAGAAGACCAGCTACATGCCATCCTGGCACATGAGGTGTGTCATGTGCAGCGACGGGATAACCTGACCGGCGCGGTCCACATGCTGGTGGAAGTGCTGTTCTGGTTTCACCCCGGTGTCTGGTGGATCGAACGACGACTCATCGCTGAGCGCGAAGCCGCATGCGATGAAGCGGTGTTGCAGCTTGGGAATGAGGCGGAGGTATATGCCGAGGGAATTCTCAACGTGTGCAAGTTTTACGCCGAGTCTCCCCTGGTCTGCGTGTCCGGCGTAACAGGCTCTGAACTGAAGCAGCGCATTGTCCGCATTCTAACGAACAGGGCTGGTACAAGGCTAAGCGCAGGAGGCAAGCTCCTGCTGAGCGCTGCATTGATTGCGATGCTCTCGGTGCCTGTGCTGTCGGGTGTGCTGCGCCCGTCGGACGTGCGCGCCCAAGCAAAGTCCGCCGGCGCCACGGACAGCATCGCCGCTACCTGGCAGGGTACCCTGCACACGGACAGGGATTACCGTTTTGTTGTGAAGATCACCAGTACCTCGAACGGGCGCCTGCGGTCTACGTTTTACAACCTCTCTGAGCCGGGAGGAGGCTCGCCTGGTTTCTCCACCACTTTGAATGGGTCGCTGCTGCAGTTGGACTTTGGCTTCGCTATGTTTGAGGGAAGTCTCGGGCCCGACGGAAACTCGATTACTGGCAAATGGCATCAGGGACCCAATCCGCAGCCGCTGATCTTTCTGCGCGCAAGCCCGTCAACAGCGTGGGCAATCCCGGTGCCGCCGCCACAGCCGGCTGCTATGGCTGCCGATTCGAATCCCGAGTTTGAAGTCTTCACGATCAAGCCGAGCAGGCCTGAAGAACGTGGTCCCCGCTTCATGTTCAATCATCGCCGGTTCTCCGTAGTGGCTGCAACGCTGGATCAGCTGGTGCAGTTCGCGTACAGCGTGCAGGAAAAAGAGGTAGCGGGTGCGCCCGACTGGTTCCGCACAGCGACATACGATATTGCGGCCCAACCTAATGGCAACGGGGAGCCTAGCATCCAGCAGTGGCGCGTCATGGTGAGAAAGCTTATGGCCGATCGCTTCCAACTCAGGTTTCACAACGAGAAGCGTGAGATGGCCGTGTATGCACTGACCGTCGCGAAAGGCGGCCCGAAGTTCACCAGGAGCGAAGCCGATGCCAGCCAGATTCCGATGCTTGGGTTCGGACCAGGCAACATGGGGGCGACGAATGCAACGATGGCACAGGTGGCCGAAGCGATGCAGCAGGGCGTGGTAGACCGCCCGGTGATCGACCAGACCGGGCTATCGGGGCGCTTTGATCTCAGGCTTAGGTGGCATCCGGCGGATGCCCCTGCTGCCGCGCAGGACGCGGATGCGCTGCCGGACGTCTTTACGGCGATGCAGGAACAACTGGGACTGCGGTTGTCAGCAAGGCGAGCGTCGGTCGATGTGATCGTGGTCGACCGGGTCGCCAAACCTTCCGACAACTAACCAGACATCCAGCCGCCCGCGTGAGCAGTGCCAGACATGCGTCGACGTGCTTGATCGACGTTTTGCGCGTATGATCTGCGCGGTTCAAGCATCCAATACGCGCGCAACGTCCCGGAAGCCTAATTGATTCCTGTTCCGCCAATAAGTTGGATCGGTTTTCTTCACCAATGTAACCAGCGGAACTTGATAAAGCATAGTGCGTCAGTTAGAGTCACCACCAACGTCATGGCAGGCATGTTAGCCGCCTGCAACGGCTTGGCAAGTGTCTGCTATTGAACATTGCGCGCAGCTTTCTTACGGCGTAGATAAACTGCCTCGTCGTACTTGTTTCCAGCTCGTGAGTTACAAGGGTCGAGCAGCAAGGCTCAGCTGCGAAGCCACTTCTGCGTCGCAGCCACGGCTGGATTGTTTTGGAGGCGCATGCTTATCACTCGCAAGGTCGTCGAAGGGGTTCTGGAGCGCGGCGAAGTAGTGCCGTTTTTTCAGCCGCTGCGCGAGCTGCGCAGCGGACGCCTGCTGGGCTTCGAGTTGCTGGCTCGCTGGCAGCATCCGGAACTCGGCTCCATCCTTCCTCACTCCTTCATTGAGACGATCGAGCGGAGCGGCCTGCTTGCCGAGCTGACCCGACAGGTCCTAAGCAAGGCGCTGCGAGCGAGCGCCGACCTGCCTGACCCGTTGCGCCTCGCCGTCAATATCTCGCCTTCGCAGTTGAAGGATCCCGGGCTCTGCTGCCTGATTGCGGACACGGCTGCGGAGATGAATTTTTCGGTGCGTCGACTCAGCATCGAGATCACGGAGACCGCCCTGGTGGATGACTTCGAGAGCGCGCGCAAGAATCTCGGCAGCGTGAAAGAACTGGGCTGCCGGCTCCTGCTCGACGACTTCGGGACCGGCTACTCCAACCTTCGACACCTGCAGAAGCTCGGCTTCAACGGTCTGAAGATTGACAGGAGCTTCGTATCGGATGTGCTCCACTCGCGCGACAGCCGCAAGATCGTTGCGGCCATCGTCGGGCTAGGGCAAAGCCTGAATCTCACCACTATTGCCGAAGGTATCGAGTGTGAGGAGCAGGCAAGCCTGATGCTGTATCTCGGCTGCGACGTGGGCCAAGGGTGGCATTATGGCCGGCCCACGCCGGCGGCAAAGATCGGGGAGGTGGTGCACGCACCGCAGCCCAAGCTTAGCGCGAAGTGGTCCGTCGCCGGCAATGACCAGCACCTGGCCAGCCTTGAGGCCAGCCCGACGCAGCGCGTGGCGCACTTGCAGGCTATCTACGACGGCGCACCAGTCGGTCTGTGCCTGCTGAGCCGCGACCTGCGCTACCTGAACCTCAACCAGCATTTTGCCGAAATCAACAAGACATCCGCCTCCGACATGATCGGGCAAACCGTGGAGAGCGTTTTTCCTCGCTGGTTCCCGCTCTACGAGCCTTACCTCAAGCGCGCGCTCGCAGGCGAGGCGTTGAGCGGCCTTGAAGTGACGCGCCCCGGGCTCGTGCCGGGCGACGTTGATCAAACCATCCTAATCTCGTACTCGCCGGCCAGGGACGAGGCCGGCGAGGTCATCGGCATCTCCATGGCGTTGGTGGACATCACGCTGCGCAAGCAGGACGAAACAGCATTGCGTAGCAGTGAAGAGCGTTTCCGCACCCTGATCGATCGCAATCCCCAGACACCGTGGATCTTTGATCGCGACGGCAATGTGCTCGACGTGGGTGTGCAGTGGGAAAGGCTCACCGGCTACACCCGAGAAACCACCCTAGCCTCCGGCTACCTGGAGACGATCTACGCTGCAGACCGGGAGCGCGTGGTCAGCTACGTGCGCGATGCAATTGCGCACAAGACAGACATGGACATTGAATGGAGAGTAGTGCTCAAGAGCGGTGAAACCTGCTGGGTACGCTCACGCGGCAGCGCCGTCTTTGACGAAGCGGGAGAAGTTTACCGCTACTACGGCAGCACTGAAGACATCGATGAGCTGGTCAGGCTGCGCAGGTACAAAGCGCAGTTCGAGCGTACGCGGACTGTCAGTTTGGGAGTGGCACAACTCCAGGCGAGACTATCCTGAAGCTTGAAAAGCCCACTCCGGCCGAGCGCCCCGCGCCACTGCACGCACAGTGCTGCTAAAGCCGGTCTCGCGGTAGCACTCCACGCGCCATATTGACGGCGATGCCGACGCAGCGCGATCGTCATACCCAGGCAAGCACGATGGCGCCCACCGCGATCAGCGCACCGCCGATCAGCTTACGGGTGGTAATCGCTTCCCCGAGGATGGGTGCAGCGAGCATGATGACGAAGACCACGCTGAGCTTGTCGATCGGTGCGACCTTGGAAGCCTGGCCCATGGAAAGCGCTCGAAAGTAGCACAGCCATGAAAGCCCGGTTGCCACGCCGGAAGCGACCAGAAATAACCAGCTTCGACGCTCGATATGCGCGAGCCCGCCATGCGTACCGAGCGATAGAGCAACAACCCACGCGAACACAACAACGACTGTGGTGCGCACCGCGGTGGCCAGGTTTGGGTCGATGTTCGCGACGCCGAGCTTCGCGAGCAGCGCGGTAGCGGCTGCGAATATCGCTGAGAGCACAGCCCAAAGCAACCATGTCATGTTGTCTGCACCCGAGCCTTCCTGCTCTGCTTTAATGCAGCTTACGCTGCAGGAGGTCCACCCGATGCGGGTTCTGGTAGTGGAAGACGAAACCCGGCTGGCTGAGAACATCGCCGATGGTCTGCGCGAGGGTCCGGGTTTCGCGGTGGACATTGCACGTGATGGTGAAGATGCGCTTCACTTCTGCTCGGCGGCCGACTACGATCTGATCGTACTTGACCTGATGATCCCACGGCTGAGCGGAGCGGAAGTGGTGCGGCAGCTTCGTGCCGCAAGGAACCGCACCCCGGTGCTTGTGCTCACGGCTGTGAGTGAGACCGGGAACACTATCCACCTGTTGAATGCAGGCGCGGACGATTACATGACCAAGCCCTTCGACCTTGGGGAGCTTATTGCGCGTGCTCGCGCGTTGATTCGGCGCGGCAAAGGAGTGAGCGAACCTCTTCTTCGATTCGGCGATCTCGAGGTGCATACGGGCGAGCAGAGTGTGTCGCATGGCGGCCGCAAGATCGAGCTGTCGCCCATCGAGTACAGAATTCTTGAGTACCTGATGTTCCGCCCCCGCTTGGTGATTTCCAAGCGGGAACTGCTCGAGCATCTCTATGACTTCACCTGGGAGCATCACTCCAACGTGATCGAAGCGCACGTTTCCAATCTCCGCAAAAAGCTCCGCGCAGCGACTGAAGCCGAGGTGCTGGAAACCCTGCGCGGACGGGGCTACCGGCTGGTAGGCAGGGCGTGACGCTTCTGCGTAGCCGCTCGCTCGTTCGGCAAAGTGTCGGAATCGTGGTGGTCTCCCAATTGCTCTGCGGGGCGCTGCTCGGAGGAGGAGCGCTGCTCCATGAGCGCCAGGTACGTCTGCACGCCTTTGACGTCAGGCTCCAGGGCCGCTCCGATTCCCTGCTGGGAGCCATCCAGGATGCGGAAGACCCGAACGATAATGTGCTGATCGACCCGTCGGAACTGCGGTTGCCGAACGACGACGTGTATGCCGTCTATAACCAGGGCGGTCGACTGCTGGGTAGCTCTCCCGGGGCGCCTCCTGCGTTGATCAGCAGGCATGGTGATCAGTACCGCGACGCGCAATCTGGCCGAAGCACCTATCGCATCCTGGAGCGGGAAGCACTGCGGGTGATCGACCGTGCAGAGAGCAACGGGAAGGGACTGCAGCGGCCGGTCACAATCCTGTACGCCTCACCCGAAGGACAACTCTGGCACGAGGTCCTGGAAGCGGCGCGGTTCTACCTGCTTGCCATCGCATTGGCCACCACGGGGAGCATGTTGTTCGTCGCAATGCTTCTCAAGAGGGCGCTGCGGCCACTGACGGAGCTTGCTGATGCTGCCGCCCAGCTCTCACCACCAGCGCTGGTGTTCACAGCACCTGCCGGCGTCATGCAGGTGCTTGAGTTGCGTCCACTGGCCGAGGCGCTGAACGATACGGTGTTCCGGCTTCGTGAAGCGTTTGCCAGGGAGCAACGATTTGTTGCGGATGCTGCACACGAGCTCAAGACAGCCATCGCGGTGGTCCGCTCGTCGGTGCAGTTGCTGATGTTGCGGCGGCGAACGGCCGACGAGTACGTTGCCGGGCTCGAGCGGATCCTCGAAGACAACACCCGTGTGGAAGCACTGGTTGCGCAAATGCTGCAACTCGCCAGCGCAGAAGCGGAGTCTACCTCCTGCGAAGCGACTGTCGAGTTAAGCGGGTTGATTGCCGAGGCACTTGCACAACTGCGCCCCTTGGCTGAAGCGCGCGATGTTGCCTTATCCGCAGATTGTCCGCAAGGCACGTGGATTGAGCTTGCGCACGAGCGAGCGATCACCCTGGTATCGAACCTGGTGGTGAACGCGGTGCAGCATAGCTCCATAGGCCAATGTGTCACGGTCTCCGCGAAGGTGGGCCGCACAGGCAAGGTGTTGCTCCAGATCGGAGACGCGGGTGCGGGCATCGCGCCGGAAGCCCTGCGTCACGTGTTTGAACGCTTCTACCGGGAGGATCGTTCGCGATCAAGAAACACTGGCGGGACGGGGCTCGGCTTGTCTATCTGCAAGGCCATCGCAGAAGCAGCCGGAGGCGAGATCTCGATTGAAAGCTCCCGGGAACACGGCACCCTCGTCACTGTGACACTGATCGCGGGGCTGCCGAAGCACGAGGGTGCACACCGTTGATGCGCAGGCTTTCGTGGCCTGCGCGCTCGCGACTGATTGGGACAGCAGGCTGCTTCAGCCTTTCTTAAGGTTGCCTATGGCAAAGTCAAAAGCGCAGGAAGGAGGTTTCCCCTGCCTGGAGACTATGCATGCGCAGCTGTGCTGCTTCTCGCTTTCTTTGCACCTTGCTGTTTGCTGCCGTGAGCTGCGGCGCTGTCTCGGCCGCGAAGACGTTCCACGTCGAAAAGCGCTGGGTAGTTGGCGGTGCGGGTGGCTGGGACTACCTTGCCGCAGACCCGGCAAATCATCGTCTGTACCTGACGCACACCGACAGGGTGGAAGTGCTGGACACACGCACCGGCAAAGTCGTAGGCCAGATTGCGGGCCTGACCAGGACCCACGGCGTCGCGCTGATCCCTGGCAGTACAAGCGGTTTCATCACAGACGGCGGTGCGAACCAGGTCGTTGCGTTTGAGACGACGACCCTGGCTGCCACTGCACACATTCCAGCAGGCACGAACCCTGACGGCATTGCCTATGAGCCGATGACGAAGACAGTGTGGGCCTTCAACGGCCGCAGCAGCGATGTGACAGCTATCGACGCAGTGCTCAAGAAGCCGGTCGGCACCATCCCACTGCCGGGTAAGCCCGAGTTTCCGCAGGCGGATGGAAAGGGCAACATCTTCGTCAATATCGAGGACAAGAATGAGATTGTTCGTCTGGACGCGAAGACGATGAAGATCACTGCGACCTGGCCGCTGGCTGGCTGTAGTTCTCCATCCGGCATGGCAATCGACAGGGCTGGCATGCGCCTCTTCTCCGTGTGCAACGGTGAAAAGATGGTAGTGACCGACGCGACCACAGGCAGCAATCTCGCCACGCCGCCGATCGGCGACGGTCCCGACGCGGCGGGTTACGACGCGAAGAGAAAGCTCGCCTTCTCGTCGAACGGCGAAGGCACGCTAACTATCGTCGATGCCGAGAAGGCAGGCTATCCCGTTCTCCAGACTGTCGCCACAGAGAAGGGCGCAAGGACCATGTGCTTTGACCCGGGTGATGGCAAGGTCTATCTCGTCACTGCCAAGTTTGCGCCAGTTGATCCAGCGACTCCCAAGGCGCGACCAACGCCACTCGCCGGCTCCTTCGTCGTGCTGGTTGTGGGTCGATAGGCGCGCGCATGCGTCACTTCTCGATCCTGCTCGCAGCCCTGACATTCCTCTCGTATGCGGGGCAAAACCTTGTCGCACAGCAGGCCACTGCTGCTCCCGCCGCGATCACCCTGGATGAAGCCATCGCGCGCGCCCGCCGCAGCGAACCGGCGCTCGCCGCAGCGAGGGCTGCCAGCAGCAACGCCGCGATCGATCGCTCCATCGCTAGGGCGGCGCTGCTGCCCACGGTGACTTACCACAACGCCTACCTCTTTACGCAGGCGAATGGCTCGCACAACCAGGCAGGTCCTGTGGGCTCGCAGTCCTCGCCCAGGTTCATCGCCAACAATGCCGTGCATGAGTATTCGAGCCAGGCGGTCGTAAGCGAGACAATCGGGCTTGCGCAGCTGAACGAAGTGAACCGTGCCGCTGCTGCCGCCGCCATAGCAAGTGCGGAGCTTGAGATCAGCCGCCGCGGCCTCACTGCCACCGTGGTTGCACTCTTTTACACAGCCACAACGGCTCGCGACAAAGCTGCGGTCGAGCAGCGAGCAGCGGATGAAGCCACTAGCTTTGTGAAGCTCACCGTGCAGCGTGAGGCCCAGCGTGAAGGGGCACATGCGGACGTGCTCAAGGCCGAACTCACCGAGCAGCAACGCCGGCGCGACCTGGCCGACGCTGTGCTCGCGGCCGAGAAAGCTCGCGTTGTGCTCGCGGTGCTCCTGTTCCCTGACCCGCGGACGCCCTACGAAATGATCAGCCCAGCGCCTGCGACTTTGCCGACGAGGGCCGACGTGGAAGCTGCAGCCGAGTCCGGCAACCCCGAGCTCCAGAGCGCACTTGCAATCCTTCGCTCTGCCAATCTCAACATCAAGTCAGCCCAGGCCGCCTATCTTCCGGATCTTGCGCTTAATTACACCTACGGCATCGATGCGGAGCAGTTTGCAGTGAACGGTCCGGGTGGCGTCCGAAACCTTGGCTACTCTGCTTCCGCTACGCTCGACATACCGGTCTGGGACTGGTTCTCCACACAGCACCGGATCCGGCAGACACAGATCCTGCGTGACTCCGCCCGTGTCGCACTCAGTTCCGCACAACGAACGCTGATTGCACAACTGGATGAGTCGTACAACGAGGCTTCGCTGGCGCAACAACAGCTCGCGTCGCTCCAGGTCTCGGTAGACACGGCACGCGAAAGTCTAAGACTCACGCGCCTGCGTTACACCGCGGGTGAGTCCACTGTGCTTGAAGTTGTGGACGCAGAGGGCACACTTACCGCGGCCGAGATTGCACAGGCAGACGGCACGCTCCGCTATCAGCAAGCCCTCGCAGATCTGCAACTGCTTACCGGGACACTTCCATCATGATCAAAGACGTTGCGTACGGGTTGCGCTGCTGGTCGACTGCAGCCCTGCTGTTAGCTTTGCTGCTTCCCCTCAGTGGCTGCAAACAGGCGGCGCCCGCAGATGCCGGGAACAAGGTCGTTGCGGTAGCGGCAGAGCACCCGACCGAAGGCTCGATTACTGAGATCATCCACGCCGACGCGGTACTGGCTCCGCAGGCCCAGGCAGCCCTGCAGGCCCGGGTGACCGCTCCGGTGAAGGCGTTCTATGTGGAACGCGGACAGAAGGTCAGGGCCGGCCAGGTGGTTGCTGTTCTGGAGCACCAGGACCTTGCCGCTGCAGCGCTCGATACCAAAGGAAGCTTGACCGCCGCGCAAGGCGCTTACACCGCCACAACGCAGCAGCAGGTACCGCAGGAGGAGACCCAGGCTCGCCTCAATCTGGAACAGGCACAATCGACGCTCGCGCTGGCTCAGAGCGTGCTCGATGCACGCACCGAGTTGTTCGCGCAAGGCGCCACTCCCGGCCGCGATGTCGACACCGCCGCGGCTGCCGTGGTGCAGGCGAAAGCCGCCGTCAGTATTGCGCAACAGAAGCTTGCATCCCTCCGGCGGGTCGGCAGGGCTGCCTTACTCGAAACCGCGGAAGGGCAACTCACCTCCGCCAAGGGCAGGTATCTCGGAGCAGAAGCCGCGCTCGGCTATGCTGTCCTTCGCACGCCGATTTCGGGCGTGGTGACGGAGCGCCCCCTCTTCGCGGGCGAAACCGCTGCGGCCGGCTCTGCTCTCGTCACAGTAATGGACACGTCCATTCTGCTCGCGAGACTACACATCCCGCAGGGGCAGGCGCAGCAGATAACGCTCAACGCAGAAGCGGCCATCGCGGTGCCCGGCGAGGTAGAGCCCGTGCACGCGAGCGTTGCTCTCATCAGTCCGGCTATCGACCCAGGCAGTACCACCGTTGAAGTGTGGCTCAAGGTTGCGAATCCCCTCGGAACGCTCAAGGTCGGAACGGCAGTGCATGCCACGATCCAGGGCCGCACCTTTGTGCGGACGATGCTCGTACCCAAAGATGCGGTGCAGCGTTCCGCGGAGAGTGGCGGATCGATGGTGCGGGTGATCGCAGCCGACAGAACCGCGCAGGGCCGCGATGTCACCGTCGGCATTATCGACGGTCAGCACGCCCAGATCACCGACGGACTTATCGCAGGCGACCTCGTGATCACATCCGGAGGCTACGGGCTCGACGACGGAACCAGGGTCACGTACAGCCCTGCAGGCAGGTCCGAAGAGAAGCCATCGGCGGGAACAGAAAGATGAGCATGACGCCCCCGTCCAACCGGCAGTTCTGGCTCATCCAGGCAGCCAAGCCCCTCTTCTTCTGCCTGGTCCTGCTCACGGCCGCCGGCATCTACGCGGCTTTCCAGGTTCCTATCTCTGTTTTTCCCGAAACCACCTTTCCCCGCATCGTGATCGGCATCGATAACGGCGTCATGCCTGTCGAGCAGATGCAGGTCACAATCACCAGGCCCATTGAAGAAGCCGTCAACACCGTGCCCGGACTGAAGACGGTACGCAGCACTACGAGCAGGGGCTCCGCAGAGGTCAGCCTTTTCTTTGACTGGAATGTGGACATGTTCCAAACCCTTCAACTCACCGATGCCGCGCTGTCCAAGGTGCAGTCTGAACTGCCCATTACTGCGAAGATCACAACGAACCGGCTGACGTTTGCCACATTCCCTATCGTTGCCTATGCGCTCACCGCGGACGAGCGCGGAGGAGCCAGCGTCTCCCAGACAGCTTTGTGGCAGATGGCCACCTATCAGTTGAAGCCATCGTTGAGCCGTGTCCCGGGCGTCAGCACAGTGAGCGTGCAAGGTGGCCAGGTCCCGGAGTTCCACATCATCCCCGATCTCGGCAAATTGCAGATTACCGGCGCCACCGTTCCGGACATCGTGAACTCTGTGCAGAGCTCCAACATCATCGACTCTCCTGGATTGTATGAAGCCGATCACCAGCTCATCCTGGGATTGGTAGGCGCCCAGGCGCATGACACGGACGGGCTTGGCCAACTCATCGTGAAGACCACCGCCGGCGGCAATCCGGTTCGCCTGGCCGACGTAGCCACGGTCGCTTCAGGAACGCTTCCTGCGTACACGGCCGTGGCCGCAGATGCACGGCCAGCCGTGCTGCTCAACATCACGCGGCAGCCTTCCAGCAACGCCGTGGCGGTAGCTGGCTCGGTGGCCACGCAGGTCGACTCCCTGAGCAGGACGCTACCTGCAGGCGTTCACCTCACGGCATTCTACGATCAGTCTGAACTGGTCCACGAAAGTATCGCCAGCGTCCGCGATGCGATCCTCGCCGGCCTCCTGCTGGCCTGCGTAGTCCTCTGGCTCTTCCTCGGTGACTGGGCCGCCTCCATGGTCGCGGGCATGGTCATTCCTGTAACCGTGGCTATTACCGTGCTTTTCCTTTGGGCGATCGGGCAGAGCTTCAACCTCATGACCCTGGGAGGCCTCGCCGCAGCCATTGGTCTCGTCATTGATGATGCAATCGTTGTCGTGGAAAACATCGTGGTGCACCGTGATGAAGGTGAGTCCCGGGTCGAAGCCGTTCGTCTTGCGTTGCGCGAAATCATGGTTCCGCTGATCGGTTCGACCATCACGCCCATCGTTATCTTTCTTCCTCTCATCGGTGTCACGGGCGTTACCGGCAGCTTCTTTCGCGCGCTCGCCATGACCATGGGCACTGCCCTGCTCACCTCGCTCCTGCTTGCGCTGAGCTTCACACCGGCACTTTCGCTCGTGCTTCTGCACGAGTCTGGGGCTCGCATGGCAACAGGCGTGCGAACCGAGACGCACGGCGCGATCATGCGACGCACTCTTCGCGTGCATGGCTGGCTGCTTGAGCGGCTTCTGGATCGCTCCTTGGCCATCCTGGCTATCGCCGCGCTGCTGTTGGTATCTGGCTACTTTGCGTACGGGCGGCTCGGTTCCAACCTGCTGCCGGCGATGGATGAGGGCGCTTTTGTGATCGACTACATCATGCCCGCAGGCAGCTCCATCGCTACCACGACCGCGGTCCTCGACAAGGTGGATCGTGTGCTGCATGGGGATCCGGACGTCCTGATCACGACCCGACGCACCGGTCTGCAACTCGGCCTCGCGGCAGTCACCGAAGCCAACACCGGCGACATCTCTGTACGCCTGAAACCAGGCCATCGCCGCAGCTTCAAACAGATCAGCAGCGACCTGCGCGCAAAGATCAACGGGCAAGCGCCACAGCTCGATGTGGAGTTTGTGCAGGTGCTGGAAGACATGATTGGCGATCTCTCGAACTCACCCGAGCCCATCCAGATCAAGCTTTTCTCGAACGACACAGTACTGCTCCACACACTCGCTCCGAGGGTGAAGGAGGCGATAGCAGCTATCCCGGGCGTGGTGGACACGCAGAACGGCATTGACAACACGCTCAGCGGACCCGCTACGTACTTCCAGGTGGACCCATCGATTGCGGGCCGGCTTGGCTTCACGCCGCAGGAGGTCGCGGAAGATGCCACCTCCCTTCTGGACGGCCTGCCGACCAACGCGCCGCTGATCATGGACGGGCGCCCTTACACTATCCGCGTGCGACTGGGCAGTGAGCACCGTGCTTCACTCGACGCGATCCGGAACACTCTCTTCAGGTCCGTGGCCGGCCATACCGCCAGCCTTGGCGATCTTGCTCAGATCAGTGAACTGCCGCCGCAGAATGAAATCCGCCGCGAGAATCTAGAACAGGTTGACCTCGTCAGCGGTCGCCTTGAAGGTTCGGACCTCGGTGGCGCCATGGCAAAGGTCAAGGCTGCAATCGCCGGCATGCATCTCCCCGCCTCGGTACGAGTCGAGTTCGGCGGCACATACCAGGAGCAGCAGCGATCCTTCTCCGACCTTGCCCGGGTGCTTCTTCTCGCGCTTGCCCTTGTGTTTGGTGTGCTGCTCACAGAGTTCCGCAACTTTGCCGCTCCGTCTGCCATACTCGTCAGCTCCGTGCTCTCGATCACCGGCGTCTTGTTCGCACTGGCCGTTACCGGTACTGACTTCAACGTGGCCAGCTTTATGGGCCTCATCATGGTGATCGGCATCGCAGCCAAGAACGGTATCCTGCTGCTTGATGCGGACGAGCGCGCCCGTGAGGAAGCACTGTCGCCCCGCGATGCCATCGTCCAAGCCGCACGACGGCGCTTGCGGCCCATCCTCGCAACCGCAGTCGCGGCGATGTGCGGCATGGCTCCCCTTGCGCTCGGCATAGGCGCCGGCTCGCAGATGCTGCAGCCGCTCGCAATTGCCGTGGTCGGTGGCTTGTTGTTCTCGGTGCCGACAAGCCTGTTGCTCACGCCGGCGTTGTACTACCAGTGGACGCGCAGGCAGCCAAGAACCGCGCCTGTCGCGCCACGCTTGTCCTAGACGTAGACGGTGGGGCGACACAGGTAGAGCACGGAAGTCTGATGTATAAAAGGCGCACTTGCACGGCGGGAGCAGGCCGCCTGTACTAACGGCGGAGATGCTTCGTTCCGCCTGCGTTTGACTGCAAATGTGGTGGGCTGCTGGTAGCTAGCGTGGGGGCCCTGCAGGTTCCGTGTGCGTGGCAGCGGCGGCAAATGCGGCCGCTGCTGATTCCGCGATAGTCACATCTGTGTCCTTGTTCAGGCCGGCGACGCCGATCGCTCCAACAACCTCGTGGCCACTCATAAGTGGAACGGCGCCGCGCAGGGTCATGAAGCCGGCGGTCACAAATGCGATGCGGCCCTGATTGACATTGGTTTCGGTCTCTCCACTGGGGCGCTGCAGAAGTGCAGATGTTCTCGCCTTGCCGATCGCAAGCTCGGGACTGCCATCGCGTACGCCATCCATCTTCAAAAAAGCGACCAGTATCCCGCTCCTGTCCACCACGGCGACGGCGCACGGCGCGTGCAACGCCACAGCTTGCCGCTCGGCAGTATCCACGGCCTGGCGAGCACCCGCCTCGCTGATCAATTGCGCTGTGACCGTAAGGCTTGCCGCCCGAACAGTGTGCAGGGCGGTGAGCGACAGGAGGCTGAGACAGAGCCCCTTCAGATACTTCTTCGTAGCAGGAGCCATACCCGCATCGTATGCGGCCAAGCTTAACCGAGGCTGAAGAGAGTATGCGAGGCTGCCGGTTGGGGCGCGAAGCCGACGACACACCACAAAGCGAAGACCTGACTCGCTGATGAGTCCGGCATCAGTCATGTGTTGGATGTCTGAAGCTTATGTTGGCCTCCTGCAAGGCGCACAGAGGCGGAGGGCGTCCCCGTCTCCGCCTTCTGAGTGCAGTTCGCGTGAAATGCGCTTCTCGCCACTCCGGCCTGATGATAATACGTCGGCGTCCCCTTACTGGTCTCCGGGCAGCTTTCCTGCGAGGGGCCGCGCATAACGCACGAGTGACAGCAGAAAGTGTCCAGGCTGCTCGGTCATTGAAAGGTGGGGAGCAGAAACGGCGCCCAGCCTGGTGCCCGACGACGTCGCTGTAGCGGAGATAGCCGCTAGGCTCCCCGCCATGAAGTCTCGCCTTCTCACAACGACCTCCTAAACAACACCGCTCTTTTCATCAAGGACGCTTCGCCCAGGTAAGACCATCGGGTCCGCCGCCTACGTCCAGGTGGCTCGTCACGGTCAATGTCTTTAAATCCACGACCGCCACGTAGTTCGCCGCGGTGCAGCCCACGAACGCGCGTGAGCCGTCGGGATCGAGCAGTATGCCGGCGCAGCCTTTCCCCAGGCTTACCCGCTTGACTTGTTTGCGCGACGCCACGTCGTACACAAACAGGTCGCCGGTTGAGAGGATGGAGATCAGCACGCGTTTGCCATCGGGCGTGAACTTGAGGCGATTGGCGCCATTGAGCTTTGCATCGATCGATGCCGCTACCCGGCGGTGCGCAGTGTCGATGATCCAGAGCTTGCCGTCACTCGCCGCGGCGGTCCACAACTCCTTCCAGTCCGGCGATACGTCGAAGCCCTCGGTACCCCACGAGGTCGGAATGGTGGTGACGGTCCAGTCGCGCTGTGGGGGGCCGGGTGGTCCGGGATGCATCGGGTTCGGAGGCACCACGCGGTTTTCGAGGATGCTGACGCTGGCCGAATGCGCGTTGGAAACGAAGATGGTCTGGCCGTCAGGCTTGACGCGGATGAGATGGGTGAAATCCTGCCCGGTGCCCATGATCCACTCCGTCCTGCCGGTCGCGGGGTCCAGGCGTCCGATCGCCTTGGCGCCCTGGGCCGTGAACCAGACCTTGCCGCCCTGGAAGTCCAGTCCATGCAAGCCGAGCATGGGCGCGGTATCGATGCTGGGCAGTGCCTTGTGGTTCATCAGGTCGAGCACATCCAGCTCGTGGCCCTGGCTGTTGAGCATGTTGGAAACCCAGGCGCGTTTTCCATCCGCAGACGCTATCACTTCGTGGGGATCCGGCCCAACGGGCATCCTGGTGATGACTTTGAGCGTTGCCGGATCGACAATGGCCAGCGTATGGTCCGACTTCGAGAGTGCCAGCAACACCGGGTGCGCTGCGGCCTGGGCTCGAATTTGCGGAACGGCTAACAACACGATTGCTGAAGCTAAACCCGCCAGCAAGCTACGCGGCATCCTTGAACGCATCGATCAATCTCCTGTACTTGAGTAGACGCCGGCTTTGGGCGCGGAGGAACAGAAAAGAACAGAACGCGTCCTTGCCGTAGACTGCAATCTGTAAGGCAAACGGTCATTGTCACGGCTGAGGCGGAGCAGAGCACTCGTGGAGCCGCACTGCGCGCGACGAAACGGCTCGCGCCGTTCACGGTTGCGCTTCATCATCGATACACAGGGGATCCAGTCTCACGCCGGCGTTGCGGAATGGTGGTTGCGCGACTGAACACCATCATCTATGGTGTTGGTCGAGTCGCTGGACAGGCCCTGCTTACTCGCTTCCGGCACGGCGAGGACGATCGGTGCGCAACATTGCGACGCACCTTGTAAACGACCACAGTCTCTCGGAGGTTTTTTTGAGTCTCACGCGCGCGGGGCGTACCACGTTACCGACAGGTCCATTGCTTGGCATCGCGGCGGTGGTGGCCGTGGCTGCTACAGCATTTGCGTACACCGCGGGTTGGTTGTCGCCGCACCGCATCACCCCGCAGAGGGTGGTCACGGCGTTGCAGCCTCCCGCCGGTCCGGCGCTGGGGCATCGCCGCAATCACATCAAGGGGATATGCTTCACCGGAACGTTCACCGCCAATGGCGCCGGTAGCGCTCTCTCGAAAGCCATGGTGTTCACGCAGGGCAGCTACCCCGTGGTAGGCCGCCTGAACCTTGCCGGCGGCGATCCACGCATGCCCGATGCCATGGCACAAGTGCGTGGCTTCAGCTTCCGCATCACTACGCCGGACGGCCAGGAGTGGCGCAGCGCAATGATTGATGCACCTGCCTTCGCGGCTGCGACGCCCGACGCATTCTTCCACTTCATCAGCGCCGCTGCTGATAAGGACCCCAACGCGATCAAGCGCTATCTCGGTGCCCACCCAGAGACGCTCCGCTTTGTCGGATGGGCAAAGAGTCACCCGCGTACAGAGAGCTGGACCGAGGATCGATTCAATAGCCTGAACTCCTTCGTCTTTGCGGACGCAGCGGGAACGAAGCGCGTTGTTCGCTGGTCGTTGCTCCCAGCGAACAAACCCGTCATCCTGCCTCCCGACGAATTGTCCAAGCGCGCTCCTGACTTCCTGCAACAGGACATCGTCCAGCGGGTCGACGCAGCCCCTCAGCATTGGGAGTTGGTGGTCGCGGTTGCAGACGCGGGAGACCCCACCGCGGACCCCACAAAGCCGTGGCCGGCCAATCGCCGAACCGTGGATGTTGGAACGCTCACAGCACAGCAGATCGAAGCAGAGGCCGATGGTCCGTGTCGTGACATCAACTTCGACCCTGCGGTGCTTCCCTCCGGGATGAGCACCTCCGACGACGGCTTCCCTGCGGCCCGCTCCGCGGCCTATCGCGTGTCGTTCGACCGCCGTATGGCAGAACAGAAGGACTACCCGCACACGGCGGCTGGAGCCCGGCAATGACCGCCCCCCGGCGCTTCGCTGCACCCCAGCGATTTCTGCACTGGTTCATGGCCGTCTGTATTCTTTCCATGCTGTTCATCGGTGTCGGCATGGTCTCGACCATTGCTCCCCGGTACTTGGTCCTGATCCAGATCCACAAGCCGCTTGGGATCGCGATTCTCGTGCTCGCACTTGCCCGGCTTTCCCTGCGCTTTGTGTACGGCGCTCCATCCCTGCCGCCGGATATGCCTGCGCCCATGCGGCTCGCTGCCGATCTTTCGCAATATCTCTTCTACGCCTTGATGATCGCCATGCCGCTCATCGGGTGGGCCATGCTGTCCGCGGCCTCGCATCCGGTGCTGCTGTTCGGCAACGTTCATCTCGTGCCGATTTTGCCAGTCGATGCCCAGGAGTACGCCTGGCTACGCCGGGCGCACATGTGTCTCGGCCTTGCCTTCTATGCATTGATCCTGATGCATGCGGCCGCCCTGCTCTTTCATAAGTTTGTACGCAAAGATGGCGTGTTTGAAACCATGGCCCCGATACTGGCAAGCCGGCAGACCCAGGAAGTTGAAGCAAAGAACCTGTGAGGGCACCCCGCCGCGCGACATGCAGGCGCTTTGTCCCAGTCAGAATCTGCACCAGAGTGCCCGAGGCGACCGCGCATGCCTACCGCATCGTGTCGCGTCGTACCTTCATGGTGCGTTGGGGTATGATGGCTGCCCTGGTCTCATTCGTCGCACCTACAGCCCGTGTAAGAGGCGTCTATCTCTTCCCGAGCTGGTAAGAGTCCGCAGTCACTAAGTGGCTAAGCCAGAAAGAGAGGCGTCCTGCTCGTTCACACGATAGTCGCCTGTCTCGTCCGGGGATGGCTGTGAGCACAGCTCGCACAGGGAATACAGAGCTGACCGCGCTTTGAGGGCCCCGGGTGCACGGGCAGTGTGCGCATCGACCCCAGCCAACGACTTACGGATAGCTGCCTAGGGGTAGCTGCCATCCATCCACACGCTGGGCAAGGCCTATGCATGGATAGAAGTTACAGCCGTACGGCAGGGATCGAGCCACCATACTTACACCTGCCTTTTCTGGTCCGAAAAGCGTTTGTGCTCGCGCAGTCTCTACCTTCCCTACCTGTTCAAGCCGCTATGTTGAGGTTTCCTCATGGGTTTGCCCTTCGTGTCTCGTCTCCGTTTGTTCGTAGCCGTGGTCTTTGTCGGCGCCGCCCTCACTGCAAGCCTCCGGGCACAGGTCGCCGCTACCCGAACCGTGCTTACTCCTAGTGCTGCAAGTGTCGCGCAAGGCGCACCGGTGGTGCTTACCGCCGCTGTCACAGGTTTGCCCGCGTCGCGGGGGGGGCAGGTTGCCTTTTGCGATACCACGCAGATCAACGTCTGCAGTGCAGCAAGTGCCAACCTCCTCGGGCTCGCACAACTCACCACCGCGTCGCAGGCCAGGCTCAAGCTGCGGCTCGGCGCAGGCACGCACAGCCTGGTCGCCCGCTTCCTCGGCACCACCACTGCGGCAACCAGTAGCTCTTCTCTCGTCCGTGTTGCGGTCAGTGCTGCCACCACGCATCTCGCCACCAGCGTCAGCCTCACGCCACAAGGCACATTTACTGAGTCGGTCTACACATTGCAATCGACTGTATCTACTCCTCCGGGGCAGCCATTCCCCGGCGGTACCGTGGCCATCACTGCCGCGACGCCATCCGGCAAGTTCCCCGTGGTCTCGCAAAGCGTCACCTCAGGCTCGCCGGCTTCGGACGCGCTCGAGCGCGGCACCAGGGTAGTCAGCGGCTCAGGGCGAGTACTGGCGGACTTCAACGAAGACGGCGTACCGGACCTGGCGCTCACTGATACCACAGAGGCCTCCGTCTCCTTTTCCGCCGGCAATGGTGACGGCACCTTTGTTTCCCCGACTGCCGCCAACAAGGTGCCGGGGCTGTGCGCAACCTCCTGCGTGGCCCTTGCCACTGCGGACTGGAACAGCGATGGCCACGCGGATCTCGTGACCCTGGAAAAGCTGACCAACAACTACCAGCTGCATTTCGCCACGGGTCGGGGCGATGGCACCTTCCAAAGCAGCAGCCCCATCGACGTGGCCCTCACTGTGGGCACCGGCATGGCCTCGTTAGTTGTCGCAGACTACAACGGCGACGGCCTTCCAGATCTGCTCGTCTATGTGGGGAGCACCGCGACACCGGCGCTCGCCGTGGCGCTCCAGCGGGTCGATGGCAGCTTTCAATTGAGCTACCCCACCACCTTTGCATCGCCCAACCTGCTGCCGTCTAACCCCCTCATCTACGCAGCCGACTACAACGGCGACGGCAAGGCCGACTTTGTCTGCACGAGCTACGTGCAGGGTAGCCAGCAGCCCATCTTCTCCACCTACCTCAGCAAGGGCGATGGCAACTTCGCAGCCAGCATCATCCCCATGCCAGACACCCTTGCCGGCTTCACACCTGGACTGATTGCGCTGGGTGACTTTAACGGCGATGGCATCGCAGACCTGGCCCTGCTGGCCAGTAGCGGATCAGGGAGTTATGGTCAGGCGCTTAACGGAGATGGCCATGGCGGATTCAGCCCGGGGCGCATTTTTGGCTTCACCTATGACGCGGGAGGCGAAGGCATTTATTCCCTCGACACTCTGGATGTCAATGGTGACGGGCTTTCCGACATCCTGTTGGTGGGCACCGTTCCTGACGTCTCCAGCAATGCGCTCAAACCGCAGATCCTGATCCAACCAACTAACGGCACCTCGGACACCATCCTCTCCGTGTTCGCTCCTGGCGAGCAAGTGCCCATGTCCCCCAGCCTCAATGGGGATCTGAATGGTGATGGACGCCCCGATATTCTTTACTCCCAGGCAGGAGGACTGGTGCTGCTGAATCGCTCCGGCTACCAGCAGGCTTCCGTGACCATTAACAATGTGCAGATGCCTGCCGGTACTACCCTGCCCTTGACTGCGGCCTTCACCACGGCTAACAGCAACTACCTGCCCAGCATCTCGCCGACCATCGCGGTCACCGGGCAGACGGTTGATCCCACCGTTACCCTTTCAGTCTCCCCGCAAAGTGTGGCAGCCGGCCAGGCGGTTACGCTGTCTGCCACCATCACGCCCTCCACCACGCCTGACGGCTACTCCGAGAATGGGCAGGTTGTCACCTACAGCGGCGGCCCAGCTGCCGGGCCGGGCATCAAGTTGTCCGCCACTGTCACCAATGGTGTAGCGCGTCTCACCACCACGGGCCTTCCTGCTGGCTCCTACGCCATCTTTGCGCAGCTCGCTGACAACCTGCCCTTCTTGTCAGCAACGGGCTCCAGCCAGATCACCGTGACCCCTGCAGGGCCACAGCAGGGCAGCCTTGCAGGAACTTACGCCTTCCGTTCCCGCCTATCCGCCACCATTGCAGGGGTCGCGCAGGATGGTGCTGTTGTTGGCGTGCTGAAAGCAGACGGCGCCGGCGGTCTCACCGGTGAGGAAGACATCAACGCTCCCTCGCTCTCGGTTGCGCAGTCAGCCATTACTGGGAGTTACTCCGTTTTGAACCCGGATGGCGGCACACTGCACGTTCGCAATGCCCAGGGATTGCTCCTGGACTTCTTCATGACCCTCGGCGATTTTGATACCAAGGGCGTCGCCCACACGCTGACCCTGCTGCCCTATGGCCCGCAGGGCATCGGTGGCGAGGGAACGGCCGAGCTCGTCACCTCCACCAACCCAACGCTGAACAGTGCCGGATTTACACTTGCGCTCGAAGGGCAAACAGGTTGCCAGCCAGCGGCCTGCCAGTCGGCTGGCCACGCCTCCGGTGCCGTCTCGTTGTTGGGCTCGGTGGTCGTCTCCCCCGCCGGCTTCACCATCAACGGCTACCCGGGCTATAGCGGCAGCGGCAGCGTGGTTGAAAACTCTGCCGGCACGGTTGCCGCAACACTTAACTTCGCCGCGCAACTTGGAGGTCCCGACCCCAGCGGACGCTACAGCTTCACAGTGCAAAGCAGCGGCCTTCCTTCAGACAGCCCGAAAACCTTCGTTGGCTACGCCGTGGGGAGCAACAAGCTGTATCTCCTGTCCACCGACCCGCACGGCAGCTCCACGCTGTTAAGCGGCTTCCTTCAACAGCAGTAATGGACGCTGAGACATGCCGCGCACACGGCATGTCTCAGCATCGCAACCCTCGTGCGTGTGTCAGTGCGCCGCGGTTCAGGAACGCGTCCTGCTCGCGTCTGCGATCTCGGCGACATACGGCCGAAGCAGCCAAGCCGTGAGCTTCGCCAGCCGCACCAGCTGCTGCGGGCCTTGACGATGGCGAGGCCTGGAAGAAACCGCTGCACGGGTGCTCGGCAGATTGAACCTGCGATCTGCATCAGTCGCGTCGTACCGCCGCACGCTGCGCACGGCTCCGCTACGCGGATGCCAATGTCGGCTGACACCAGTCCAGGGTGAGAATAGTGATGTCGTCTTCCTGGCCATGCCTGTGCGCGGCCGCGGCTATGTCTGACGCGGGCTGTTGACTGATGCGCATGGTGCGATCGAAGCCGAAGAGCTCGCCGTTGCGCGAGCGCGCCTCGACCACTCCGTCCGAAAGAAGCGTGAGGCGGGCCACTGCCGGCAGCATCAGTGTTGTTTCCAGGTACTCAGTTTGCGCCAGCACGCCCAACGGCAGCCCGGCGGCAGTCGCAACCTCCTGCCCGTTGAGATAGGGCGAAAGGTGACCGGCGTTGGCCAGTAACACCTCGCCGGTAGGTGCAAGCTTGAGGCAAAGACAGGTGATGAAGCTGGCGCTTCCGGTTCGCAGCACGGCGTGGTGGAGTCGGCGCAAGGCCGCTGCAGGGCCGATGTCTTCATCGGCCATGGAACGAAGCGCGCCCACCGCGAGCGTGCCCAGCATCGCCGCCTGCAGTCCCTTGCCGCTGACATCGCCTATTGCAATGAAGATCGAACCGTCGGGCCGCGGCAGAACCTGGCAAAAGTCGCCACCCACCTCCTCGGCTGCGAGATAGACGATCTCGCTGTGCAGGCCACCGAGCTGGGGCAGGTCCACGGGGACCAGCCGATGCTGGATATCGTGCGCAGCCTGCAGGGCGGCGGCAAGTCGCTGCTCTTCGCGGGAGGTTTGGGCGAAACGGTAGACGAGAACGGTAAGCAACCCGAGCAGCGTGACGATGTTGCCGATATCGTTGAGGCTGACGGCGAACGGTTCCCGCAGCAGCTCAACGTCAGCGGAGATCAGGGCATCGGCATGCGGTACGTGCAGGTCCACAAACCAGTGGCCGAGATTGCCGGAAGCACCGATCAAGGCTCCGAGTGTGTACGGCAGCAGCAGCAGCTTTGCATCGGCCGAACCCGTGCGCCAACCGCGTATCAGCAGCAGGAACAACAGCAGGTCTAGGGCAGTGCTGCACAGCGCGTAAATACCGTCTGCCCAGACGAGCGAGGCCCGGTTGACGAGAAGCAGGAGTGGCCCTGTCTCGGAAGCGAGGCACAGCGCGAGGCATACCGCGGAAAGCGTATGGCTCTTGAGGTTCAAGGCGCGGAGCACGAACAACGCGAAGGTCGCGAACAACAGGAGATCCAGCAGCATGTACCCATAGAGAACATGCAGAAAGCCCCAGGCAAAGTGCTGTGAGAGAAGGTGCATGGGCAGATCACATGCCGAGAACAACATATTCAGGGCGAACCATAAGTAAAAGCTTTGGCGCGTAAGACAGAACATCAGCAGCGTGGCAGCACCTACGATCAGCACGATGATCTCCTGCGTGTACGCGCTGCCGCGGCTGAGCAGTGCGGCTGCCTTGACCTGGGCAAACTGTCGCAGCACGATCGCGGCATCTCCCGCGTAAGCACGGCCTGCAAGGACGTTCGCACTGATGCCGACGAGTTGTGGAGACTGCCACAGGCGGAGCGCAAGGGTGACAAATTGCCGCCTGTCAGAGGGGTGGACCGGCACGGTAAATACGCGCGCGGACCCTGTAACAGCAATCGCATGCTGCGGCGGCAGGCGGCCTGTCTGCCCGATAAGCCGGGCGTCGGCGAAAAGCTGGTAGCTCTTCTCGAGGCGCGGCAACTGCACCACGAGCGAGTCCGTGTGGGCCGGGACCGACAACCGCAAGCGGAACCATGCCAGGTTGTTCTGCTCGGCATACCCCTGCGCAATCCAGTCGCGATCAGGTTGGATGACCTTCCAGTGACTGTCGTCGAAGTCCGGCTGCGCCCAGCGGCGATCATCGCCCGGGTGCGTGCGCCAGTTGTTCGCGATCGAGGTGATGGGAAAGCGACCAGCATCGAGGTCAATGGCCTGCGCGCTCAGGCGAGTGCCCAGGCATCCGGGCCACAGGATCGCGATGGCGGCGAAGATCGCACTTAGGCGTGAGCGGAACCGGCTCTTCTGCATGAGCTCCTCCGACGACGCGCCCAGTATCAACAAAACACCGCGCGTGCGCCAGAGCATTCCCGGCACTCTCGCCACCCAAGGATGCATTGAGTGGATAGAGCGCACCTGGGAGCGGACGGCGGGCGGCCGTGTGGCTTGAAGCCGGAGCCGAACGGCCAGCGCTGATTGCGTCACGTCACCTCGCTCACGTCGGTACTCTGGCCCAGCGGAGGCCTCGCCTTCGCATCCGTGCTGCGCGGGCGCATGCACAGTCTGTCCTAACGCCCGCATGCGGCTCTTCTCCTGCTGACGCACTGGAAGGAGTGTTGTATTTTTTCTGACGACTTAGTCGGTCCGCCCATAGAATGGCCCACACGAATCGGAATGCCGATGACGCCAGCCTCCAGCTTCCTTTTACCCGACGGTTCCACGCTCGCGCTCGAGCAGCAGGTCGTGCGCCTGCAGGCGTTGCTCGAGGCCTCGCGGCGGGTCCACTCCACGATCCTGCTTGACCAGGTACTGCGCGAAGCGCTCCGGATTGCGATACTTGAGCTTGAACTTGAAGGCGCCAGGTTTGTTGGCTGCGAGCACTGCGCCGAAGTAAGTGCCGGAGACATGCTGCCTCAGCAGGCTTCGGGTTCGCGCGACTATCCGCGCTTTCCCGTGCATACCCCTGCCGGTGAGCTCATCGCGGAGTTAGTGGTTGCGCCGCCGCAAGGCCGCGCGCTTACACTCTACGAGTCGGACTTCCTCGAGGGCTTGATGCTCCAGACAGCGCTCGCAGCGGAGAATGCCCTGCACCACAAGCGCAATCTGGAGTACGCACGGCTTACGCAGGACCTCGATGCAGCAAGGCTGATCCAACAAAGCCTTTTGCCGCAGGTGTTACCCGCTCTGCAAGGCTATGCGGTGGCTGTACGTTCCAGCATGTGTTACCAGGTGGGCGGCGACTATCTCGATGTCATTCCGGAGCCCGCGGGCACGCTGCTGCTTGTAGTTGCGGATGTGGCGGGCAAGGGCCTTGCCTCGGCGCTGATCTGCATGGTTTTTCGCGCTGCCTTCCGCGCGCTCGCGTTGCAGGGGCTGCCGCTCGAGCATCTGGCCGCAAGGCTCTCACAGCAGCACTGGGAAGAAGGCGCGGAAGCACGTCGACGCTATGTGACGGCGATCTTTGTGCGGCTCGACCCTGCGGCTGCGACGATCACGTGTGTGAATGCAGGGCACAATCCAGGGCTGCTGCTTGCGCCAAACAACACTTCGCGCTGGATCAAGGCAAGCGGCACACCACTCGGCATGCTGAGCGGTACACAGTATGAAAGCGAGCAGCTCGATTTTCCGCTCGGAGGGCGCATGCTGCTGTATACAGATGGACTCACCGAAGCCTTCTGTGCAGAAGAGGAGTTTGGCGCGGAACGACTTGCGCAGCTCTTCGCGGATTGCTCCGGGCACAGTTGCGAGGCAACGTTGTCCACTATCTGGCGGGAGCTGCTGGAGTTTACCGGGCATACGCCGCAGGGAGATGACATGTCCGCGATCGCACTTGGCCATACCGGCGGTGGCACGCTGCAGGAGAGCGCATGACAACAAGCAGGAAGTTTGCAGGCAGCAACGTGGAAGTCCTTATCCCCTCGCGACTCGGCTTTGAAAAAGTCGCTATGGGCACGGCGGCAAGCATGGCCAGGCTGATGGGGTTCAGCGAGGATCGCGTCGAAGATCTAAAGACCGCAATCGCAGAAGCCTGCATCAACGCGATCGAACACGGTAACCGTCACAACCCTTCCCTGCCGGTAGGCGTGGTGCTGTCAATGCATGGCAGCGAACTCGAAGTACAAGTACACGATGACGGCGCGGGGATGACCTCGCCGGCCCCTGTTCCAGACATCGACCGCAAAATGACCGGAGAAGAAGACGCACGCGGCATGGGCATGTTTCTGATCCAGGCGTTGGTGGATGAAGCCGAGTGGGTACCGAGTCCCGTTGGCCAAAGCTTTGTGCGGCTCGTGATTCGCATGAATCCGGAGCAGCAAGCCAAGTAACCTACAGGAGCAGCAGGACGATGCAGGCGACCACCAAGGTATCCGAGCAGCAGCTGGCCGGCTCAAGCGGTCAGCCCGTGACTGTTTTGCGCTTTTCCGGGGATGTTTCGTCTTCGTCAAGGGATGCGGTGCTGGGGCGCTATGAAGCACTCGATAAGGGCACGCATCGGCAGATCTTGCTCGACTTCAAGGGCGTAGACTATCTCAACTCGTCGGGCATCGCCCTGGTGATTCAGGTGCTGATCGCGTCGAGCAACGCGGGTCAGACGATCGCGATCTCGGGATTGACGCCGCACTTCACCAAGGTCTTCACGATGGTCGGCATCACCAAGTACGCGACGCTGTATCCGGATGAGGCTGCTGCTTTGACGAAGTTGTAGCAGAGAGAATGCTCGATACCGTGCGGCAGCTGCAGACTGAGTTGGCTGCAGGCAGAGCACCGTGCAGACGCGATCGACCACGATTGAACTCACGCCTGGGGACTGGCTCTTCATGCTGTGCGAATGGAGCACCTTGACTACGACGCTACCGAAAAAGGTTGTCGATTGCACCCTCAGCTGCCGTGAGAAGCAGGCTCGCCATCTTGTCCACTCGTCATCGCCAGGCTCACAGGCTACGTCTCTGGTGGTGGCGCTGGCACTTGTATGCCATCGACCTATGGCGACTCCAGCAAGGCTCGTCGTGGCATCCTTGAGTGTTAACACCCTGCTCGGCGAAGTGGTCACAAAGCCGGCAACGCAAACGGCGTTACCCTTTTCCACTGGATGACGCACTTGAGATGCCGACACCAGAGCAGCCTTGCGGATCAGTGCAGATCCTCTGGCTTGTGCCAGCGCAGATCCAAAAGGGCGACCACCTGCCGCCGCCGTTGCGTAGCAAAGCAGAGAGCCCGGGTCGGGGTTGGACAGGGCTCTCTGCCCGTGAGCCAGTGCGAAATGCTGGACGCGTATTATGACTTTCCGGGGGACGCTCGCGTATTTAATCCGGAAACCTGGCTAATCGAAGGTTAGACATACGCCCGGCCAGACTCAACTTCGTGGTTTACCCCACTCACGGAGTCAAGCGCCTGGGATGCGATGCGCGCTCTGCCTCCGGGCCCCACCCACCGCCTGGTCCAAGAGCGTGACACCATGCGAAGCATGACCAGGATCCCGGTCGCCAACAATGCGTAAGCGATGAACCCTTTCGCGTAAGACCCGGTATGCTGCTTCGACAGGCCGAGCAGGTTTGGAAGGATCGAGCCCCCAAGCGCACCAATCTCGCCGATCATGCCGCCGGCTACCGCCGTAGTGACCGGCCAGCGCAAGGGCACCAGCTGAAAGGTTGCGCCATTGCCCGCGCCGAGTGCTGCGAAGCACAGCATGAACAGAGCGGTGGTGAGCACCAGCGACGGCGTGGCAGTGAGAGAAAACAGCGCGGCAATCGCGATCAGGAACACGACCGACAGCGTTGTAATGCCGCCGATGCGATCCGCTGCCCAGCCGCCCAGCACGCGGGTGCATGAGCCAGTAAGCGTCGCCAGCACGGTGAGGGTGCCGGCCTGCACCTTGGTGACGTGGAACTGCGCGTAGAAAAAGGACGGCAGGTATGTCGCCAGGCCGATGAAGCCGCCGAAGGTGATGATGTAGATCAGATTGAAGTACCAGCCGTCAGCTTCCACCAGGCACTTGAGGTGCTGCCCGAGCGACTGATGCTCCACATCCGGCGGCTCCTTGGCGAAGATAGCCATAACAAGAAGAGGCAACAGCATCATCGCTGCGGCAAAGCCGTACACATGCTGCCAGCCAAAATGCATCGCCAGGCGGGGAGCGAACAACGCAGCCAGCGCAGTGCCGCTGTTGCCGGCGCCGGCGATCCCCATAGCGAGACCCTTATATTGCTGCGGAAACCAGCCGGAGCCGAGCGAAAGTGCAACACCGAACGAAGCTCCCGCGATGCCAAGCAACACGCCCATGGCGAGTACATTGTTGAACGTGTGCACAAAGAAGAAGCCATAGAGCAGCGCGATGATGATCGATGACATCTCCACGATCGCTGCATTTTTTCGCCCGATGTACTGCGAAATTACACCGAGAGGAAAGCGCATGAATGCGCCGGCGAGCGTCGGAACCGAAACCATGAGACCGATTTGCGAAGGGCTTAGATGGAATTGCTCTGAGATGAACGGTCCCATCGCGCCATTGAGAACCCAGACGGCAAACGAGAAGTCGAAGTAAAGAAACGCGGCCAGCAACGTGGGTGGGTGGCCTGACTTGAGGAAGATCTTGGTGCTCGCCATGGATAGCTCTCCGAGGAAAAGTTGATTGCTGCCGGGGAGAGCGCGCGTCCTGGGGCGCCCTGAAACCCTTTTTCGTGCTGTGCAGTGCGGCGGCGGCGTGGCCGCTTGTGCTGCATAGTTTGTGCTGCATAGTGTTGAAGCGCTTCGCGCAACTCCGGGGCTTAGGACAGCGGCGTGTAACGCTCGACGCGTACGGCGCACTGCTTGAAGTTGGGTTCGCGCGAGATCGGGTCAAACTCGTCGAGCGTCACAAGGTTGGAGTTCCACTCAGTGAAGTGAAACGGCATGAAGACCTGTCCGGGAGCCACGATGCCCGTGACGCGCAGCTCCACATCGGGCACGGCGCTGCGCCGCGAGCGGATGGTGACCCGGTCGTGCGGCTCCAGCCGCAGGCGCCGCGCATCCTCCGGATTCATCTCCAGCCATGCGTGCGGCACCATGCCGTGCAGCATCGGCACGGCGCCGGTCTTGGTGCGTGTGTGCCAGTGCTCTACAGTGCGGCCGGTGTTGAGAATGAGATCGAATTCGCGGTCGGGCTGCTCAGAGAACGGCAGGCACGGCACGCAGTGCAGCAGCGCGCGGCCATTGGGCCGGGGAAAGATGCCGTCCGCGTATAGTCGCTCGCCACCCCACTGCTGGCCGCCTTCGTCTTCCAACGCCTGCCAGGTAAAAGGACTGTAGTCACACATGCGACCAGCCGAAGCCCTTTGCCACTCCAGCCAGGCATCATGCGTGCTGGTCCAGCCGCGAAACAGTTCCTCTTTCACCCCAAGCCTATGCGCAATGTCAAGAAAGATATCGAAGTCGGCACGCGCCTCCCCGGGCGGCGGAAGCACCGGGTTGACCTTGCCGATGCGTCGCTCCGAATTGGTGTAAGTGCCTTGTTTCTCGCCCCAGATTGCGCCCGGCAATACCAGGTCGGCGAACTCAACAGCGGTGGGCGTGGGATGAAAGCCGTCCTGCACGATGACGAACTCAGCCGCGCGCATCGCGCGCTCAAGCAGGCGATAGTTGGGGTAGGACACAGCGGGATTGGTCGCGATGAACCACATCGCCTTGATCTGTCCGTCGGCCGCCGCGGCGATGATGTCGGGATACGCAAGGCCGCGCTTTGTCGGGATGCGGTCTGCGTCGATTCCCCATATGCCCGCAAGCTCCTCGCGATCTTCTGCTTTTTCCCAGGAGCGATAGCCGGGCAGCGACGAGGTGAACGCAGCTTCGCGTGAGCCCATGGCATTGCACTGTCCGGTAATCGAGAAAGGTGCCGCGCCAGCGCGTCCGATGTTGCCCGTGATCAACGCGAGATTGTTGATCGCGGCTACCGTGACTGCACCTTGCGCAGAATGATTCACACCCATCGTCCAGGTGATGAAGGCTGCCTTGGCCGTGCCGTACAGGTGTGCAACCCGCTCAATTGAGGCAATCGGAAGACCGGTTGTTTCACTTACCTGCGCCGGGGTGAAGTCCTCCACAAAGCGGCAGAACTGTTCATAGCCTTCAGTGTGCTCGTCGATGTAAGCCTGGTTCACCAGTCCATCCCGAATGAGAATGTGCGCAATGCCATTCACCAGCGCGATGTCGGAGCGGGGTTTAACGGGCAGGTGAATGTCAGCCATCATCGCGGTCTTGGTCACGCGTGGGTCTGCGACGATCACGACCTGTCCCGGATGCTTGCCCAGGCGCTGACAGAGAATCGGATGATTGTCGGCGATGTTCGAGCCGATCATCAGGATGACATCGGCCACTTCCATGTCCGCGTACGAGCCGGGCGGCCCATCGGAACCGAATGAGAGCTTGTAGCCGGAGATCGCGCTGGCCATGCACAGGGTGGTATTGCCGTCGTAGTTCGAAGTGCCAAAGCCAAGTTGCACCAGCTTGCCCAGCGTGTAGAACTCCTCGGTCAGAAGCTGGCCGGTACTGACCACCGCGAATGCCTCGCGCCCGTACTGCTCCTGCACGCCGGCGACCTTGGAGAGCATTACCGTGAGCGCTTCATCCCATGAGACAGCTTCCAGTTCGTCGCCTCGTCGCCTGCGCAGCAGAGGCGTGGTGGCGCGGCCGGGTGCGGCCAGAATGTGGTGTTCGCTCAGGCCCTTGGGGCAAAGCTTGCCGCGATTTACCGGGTGCGTATCGATGGCGCGCGCTGCAACGGCTTTGCCGTCGCGCGTGCCAACCAGCATGCCACAGCCGACGGAGCAGTAACCGCAGGTGGTGCGGGTCCAGGTGTCCGCAACACGCGACTCCGATACGTAGCCAAAGCGCGGATCTTTACTGTAGCGGTACTTTGCACGGTTGGTATCGAAGCCGAGCGTGCGGCCGAGTTTGCCGAGTAGTGTCATGTGTGCCTCGTGCGTAAGAAGGTCAGGCCCATATTGCGAGGCACCACGGAGACGAAGAACAGGTAGCGCGCGCTGGCCACCGCGAGCACAGCTGCAAGCAGCGCGACGATGGGCAGGCCTATGGCCACTAGCAATGGCGCGGCTGCCGCAGACGCGAGCGCAGTGATCAGCAGCCTGCTGAAGCGCGGCAATCGCAGCAGGCGCCAGCTTGCGCGCGATTCCATGATGGGCGACTTTGCGAGGGCACCAGCACGCCAAAGCTGGTTGGCGATCCAGGATACGCAGAGTGCAGTCGCCGCCCCGAGTGGTGCATCCCATGCAGGGCCATTCAGTGATAGCAGCAGACCGTGCGGCTGCATGCTAGGAACAAGGCGAGTGAGAACATGTTGCAGCCGATCAGGCATGAACACGTTGTTTAAAGCTTGCGCAGAACGGACCATCCAGGAGAGCAACCAGGGCACCAGTGGCACGAGCGGAGTGGTCACGCGGGCAAGCACCGCGGGCAACAGAGCGCCGATCATGGCCCCGGACAGCACAAAATCCAAAGGTGTCTGCTTCATGTTCCAGGCGGGCCGCGCCGGCACCAGGTAAATGAACGCACTCGCAACAGTGCCCGCGAGCCCCAGCAACGCCGTGGACCAGCCTGCAAACAACAACAAGTTTGCTGCGTGCGGCACTTGAAACGCCGCCCCCCAGGCACACGCGACCGAGACAAGCATGGCGCCGAAGAACAATCCAAACAACAAAACCTCGCGACTCAACCACGAACGCCGCCACATCTTGAGCGCACGCCATGCATACGCGGGGCGACCCAGGTGCAGCACCGCGACGTTCATCGCGGCAAAGGTGATTGCAAGCAGCAGTGTGGCATTCAGCGGGGTCAGCGCGTGCAGCAGCAGCGCTGCAGTCCATGCGCCGAAGCTTCCCTGCATCGCCGTGGTCATCACGACGAGCGTGGGGTGCCCGTGCTCCGGGCTCACAGTGTAGCGGTCCACGCGCTCCAGCTCGGACGGATTTGGATCGTCGATGGCTGCGGGCGCTTTTGGTGGCAGCGTGATGCGAGTGGTCGAGATTGTGTGGTCGGCCGAAGGCATGCCGGGCGCGTCGCCGAGTGAGTGCTCCGCGCGCCACTCTGCCTTGTTCACGATTTCAATCTCGATCGCATTTTCAGGGCAGGCGTTGACACAGGCCGGCTCCAAGCCATCTTCCAGGCGGCCGCGACACATGTCGCACTTGCCCACGACGCCACGATCCTCGTTGAACTGCGGCACCCCGTATGGGCAGTTCCATACGCAGTACTGGCAGCCGATACAGGCTTCGGCCGAGTGAAGCACGATCCCGGTAGTGGCATCCTTGGTGTAAGCGTTGACGGGACAGCCCTTCAGGCAGCTCGCATCGAGGCAGTGGTTGCAGCCCATCGAAAGATAGGTTCGCTGGGTGTCGGGCCACGTGCCCCCTTCCAGTTCGCCCACGCGCCGCCATTTAATGTCAGCGGGATTGCCGTTCTGTTCGTTGCATGCGACTTCGCATGACCGGCACCCGACACACTTCGTCATGTCGAAGTGGAAGCGGTACTGCTCGCCGGGCGCAAGTGGCCGCCGGGGGATCAGCAGATTGATCAACTGCGGGGACGCGCCGCCTTCGAGCAGCGTCATCCGCACCAGCTCTTCACTGTCGGATTCGAGAGCGCGTTCGTGGAGTGGCAGGGCCAAGTGGATCTCCGATATGCGTCTTGCTGCTGATCGCGCGCTCTTTGCGGTGACCATAATGAAAAAAGATGGCCAGGAACTCTACCCGGGAACACTCCTGATTTCCGGCGTCTCAGTACACATCGCGGTGATAGCGGTGCTCGTCGTGCAACTGGCTGATGTACTCCCTGGCCGCGTCGCGATCCATGCCGCCATGCTGTTCAACGACCGTATGCAGTGCGGCATCCACATCCTTGGCCATGCGCGAAGCATCGCCGCACACGTAAAACACTGCGCCTTCGCCAAGCCAGTGCCACAGCTCGGCCCCACGCTCAAGCATGCGGTCCTGCACGTAGATCTTGTGTTCCTGGTCACGTGAAAACGCAGTGTCGAGACGCGTCAGGTGACCGTCGGCTGCCATGGCACGCAGCTCCTCGCAGTAAAGGAAGTCCGTGCTCGCACTGCGCTCTCCAAAGAACAGCCAGTTTTTACCGCTTGCACCCAGTGCGCGGCGCTCGTACAGGAACGAGCGAAACGGTGCGATACCTGTGCCTGGGCCAACCATAATGATTGGCGTGTGGTTGTTCTCAGGAATGCGAAATTTGGGATTGGCCTGGATGTAGATCGGCAACCGCGCACCGACCCCGGTTCGATCCGCCAGCAGGGTGGAGCAGATACCGCCGCGCTCGCGCCCGTGCGCTTTGTAGCGCACTACCGCCACCGTTGTGTGCACCTCGCGGCCATGCGCGGCCGGGCTTGAAGAGATGGAGTACAGGCGCGGCGACAGGCGTGGCAGCATCGCCGCAATCTCCGCAGGCTCCGTGATGAGCCCGGGGTACTCGAGCAATAGATCGATCAGCCCGCGATCGTACATGAAGCTTTCAAGGTGTGCCGACTGCTCGGCCGGCAGCAGTGCGGTAAGCGTTTTGCTGCCAGACTTGCTTGCAAAGGCCTGGACGATTTTGCGCGTGAGACGCGTCGGCTGCAGATGGTGCAGCAGCGCCTGCTCCATCGATACCTCGCCGACTTTGGGTAACGCGATGCTTGCGCCTGCGTCGAAGGCCAGCGCCTCAAGAATGTCTGCCACCAAGACTGGGTCGTTGGTCGGGACAACGCCGCAGGAGTCTCCCGCAGCGTACTCGATCTGCGCGTCCTCGATGTCGAACGCGAGGTGCATCGTTACCTTGGAGGAGTGGCCGGATGTAAGCGGCGTGCGGGCACGCAATGGTGCGAGAAAGGGATGGTCACGCGTGTGGAGTGGCTCAATCTTTGCTGCGCCCACGCCCGGTGCTACAGCGGATGTTGCCGTGGCGACCATGGAAGCCGGCGCACTTTTGCCACTCGATCCCGCGACGCGTTCAGCCAGGCGGCTGCTCAAACTGCTTTTCCATTGGTCAAACGGCGCATCCACATCTACGCCACTTTCCACGCGAGGCATGAGCCGCTCCGCACCAAGTGCGGCAAGTCGCTCATCGAGGTCCACGCCAAACTTGCAGAAATGCTCGTAGGAGTGATCGCCGAGAGCAAACACGGAGTAGCGCAGCTTCTCCATGCGCGGGGCGTCGGGTGCAGACATGGCATCGGCGAAACGCCGGCACGCATCGGGCGGATCTCCTTCACCATAGGTGCTGGCGAGTATCAGTGCATGTTCCTTGTCGGCGAGTGTGGCCGGCGGCATGTCTTCCAGCGAGAACAGCTCGGTCGTATGTCCTTTCGCTTTGAGTTCTTTCGCAACTTTCTTGGCCAGGCGCTCTGCGGTGCCGCCCTGCGTCGCATACAGCACGGTGAGCGAAAGCGCGGGCGACGGGGCCGGTTGCTGCGCGGGCGCCTGCGAGAAGAGACCTGCCAGAAAGCCGTTGAGCCATGCGCGCTGCTCTGTTGAGAATGGGGCGTTGTCAGGAATGAACGGAACCGTTGCAGTGGTCATAGCGGCTCCTGTGCCGTGCACATCGCGCGAAGTTCGTCGACACTGTGCCGACGGGCGAAGGCGAGAAAGCTTTCGTCTGCTGTGCCGCGGCTTTCGAAGGTGTGAAAAAGTCCATGCATGCGGGGCACCAGTTCGGTGAACTTCACCCCCGCAAACAATTCGCGGGCAATACCCTGGTCGCCGTCTGCGCCGCCGCCAAGATTCACCTGGTAGCCCTCTTCTCCTTCGACCTTGACGCCCATCAGCCCGATATCGCCGATGTAATGCTGCGCGCAGGAGTTATGGCATCCGGTGACGTGGAGATTGATGGGCTGCGCAAGGGTGAAGCGTGCATCGAGCGAGCGGGCAAGCTCGACTGCATGCCGCTTGGTGTCGGCGGCGGCAAAGCGGCAGCCCTGATTGCCGGTGCAGGCCACGGTTCCGCTCAGGAAGCGACCGGCTTTCCAGTCGAGCCCAGCGGCCAGCAGTGCCTGCTCAACCGCTGCGAGCGAAGCAAAGGGGATGTTAGGGATCAGCAGGTTCTGCCAAACGGTGAGGCGTAGCTCGCCCGTGCCCCACGTGTCGGCAATCTTGGCAAGGTCGCGCAATTGTGCGACCGCCAGGTGGCCGACCGGCACCACCACGCCAACAGTCTGCAGGCCTGATTGCTTTTGTGCGTGTACGCCGATGTGGCCCGCCCTATCGATCGGGCCGCGCGCTTCGCACTCCTCCGCAGGGAAACGGATGACCGGGAAAGCCAGGCGGCGCTCGGTCTCCTCAAGAAACCTGGTCACGCCCCAGCGGTCCACCAGGTACTTGAGCCGCGACTTCTTGCGATCGGTGCGGTCGCCGTTCTCGGCGAAAAGGCGCACCATCGCGGCTGCCACTGCCACTATCTGGTCGGGGCGCAGCAGCAGACCGCAGTCTGTGGCGAACTGCTGGTGCCCGGTGATGCCGCACAGCAGCACGCGAAAGTACACCCCTGCCGGCACCCCGCGTCCCATGGAAACGCGAACTGCGACGAAGCCGATGTCATTGGTGTCTGCCAGCGTAGTGATAGCACCGCCGCCGTCGAACGCAATATTGAATTTACGGGGCAGCCCATACATGTCGCGCGAGTTGGAGATGTAGTGCTGCATCGCGGTGGCGAAGGGCAGCGTCTCGATCAACTCCTGTGCGTCCAACCCGCTGGTCGGTGAGGCGGTGATGTTGCGGATGTTGTCTGCGCCGGCGCCACGCGAGCCGAGTCCGAGGGCCTGCAGCGTCGTCAGCACATCCACAATATGTCGCGGGGCGATCTCGCGGATTTGCAGATTGGCGCGCGTGGTGATGTCGCAGCGCCCGGGACCCCATTGCTCAGCCATCGTTGCCAGTCCGCGCGCCTGCGCTGAGGTGAGGACACCCCCCGGGATGCGAAGCCTCACCATGAACGAATCCTGCGCCGGCGCGACATAGAACAGCCCATGGAACTTGAAGCGAAAGGTGTGTTCAAGATCCGGTGCGCGATCTTCCGCAGCATGCGCCAACAGTTCATCCCACGCGTCAAGCGGGTTGCGCTCGTACTTCCACTGCTCTTCGCGGCACAGGTCACTCACAGGCGTGCCGTAAACGGTGGGTTCGGCCTCGACGGCAGCGTTGGCAACGCCGGTCGCAGGATCGTTAGTGATGGCACCCCCTGGTAGATGCCCGGCAAAGGGGAGTGCCCCCCGCTGCATTGCGCCTGCAAAGAAACCCTGCAGGTATTGCGTCTGCTCGGCGCTGAACGGCTGCGGCGCAGACGCCGGTGGATGGTCAGACAATGAAGACATACAGCAACCTCGATGCGGCGCAGATAGAGGGCAGAGGTAGGCAACAGAGCCTGAGCCACGGTGTGTGCTGAACGATGTGCAGGGCAGGAACAAGCGCAGGAAGATGAGCACGCAGGCAACAGCCGAGATCAACACCGGGTACACAGTGGACTCAGGCTCGTCGCGGAGCTTGGGCGATACAGGATCTGCGATGGGTGCGTCGGGGCACCCGCATCCGAACACAGGCGGCAATCCAGGCTGCAGTGTGTTTCGGAGCCTTGAGTATAGGAGCAGTCTCTGGGCGGCGCAAGACCACTTTTGCAATTACGAGCAGGTCAAAAAGCGGACGATGCGATTGACGCGTCACGCGGTTTGTGGTGCGGTTCAGCAGGCGCCCGAGCTTTTCGTTGTGGGCAAAAGGATCCTGTGTTAAACATCGATGCACCAAGTACAAAGAGACCTCGGACCTGCCTCAAAGCCGCGCGCCCGGTGCGTCACGAGCCCTGTTCTCTGTCAAACAACAACTCGGTCGCGACCTGATGCGCGGGCTCGGCGAAACTGCAGGCTGCGGCTGCATGCCCGCGCATGCCCATTCCTGCTTTGCGGCCGCCTTCTGTTTTACTTTTCGGAGCTCTCCTTGTGGCGCCCTTGCGTGCTTGTTTTCTGTTTTCTCCTTTCTGATGTCGCGTACTGGCAATCCCCTGCTCCTGCTTC
The DNA here is from genome assembly GCF_003858395.1 of Acidipila sp. EB88. Taxonomy (GTDB): domain Bacteria; phylum Acidobacteriota; class Terriglobia; order Terriglobales; family Acidobacteriaceae; genus EB88. The sequence goes on from NZ_QWEV01000005.1 coordinate 3,846,831, forward strand.
GCCACCGGTCGCCATGCCTCTTAGGGCCACCGTGTGTGACGGAACCCGCGTAGAGGCGTGGGAGTGGTTCGTAGCTACCCCGCATGCGGCCACGTGGATCGCTGCTGCGGCTCGCCTGCAACAGCGGTTGCGACATTCTGACTGGTAGCTTGAGCTGGGAGGCACCTTCTACGCCAGCAACGCGAGCGACACCAGCCCGGTCGCTGCCTCGTTCTAACAAGGCCACCTGCGCTACCATTCTTGTCGCGACGCCAACACGCTGCGCCCTGGCAGGTTTGAGTTCTTTGACGGGCAGAAAACCTTGCCGGCGAGCGCCACGCTGCAGTAGCTCCAGTCGAACCGCGTTGGGCAAAGACTGACTGCTAGTTTCGGCTTTTGTAATGGACAACGATCGTGTGACGGTGCAGACGCACAACCAGGTGGCTGGCGTTGGGACCTCACCGCATGGGTCGCCCGCACCGATCAGGGGGGGTGTACAACATGAACGCCAACCCCAGGCTCAGCGTCGGTCTGCAGTCCTTGCAACTCACCTCCGGAGGCAATCTCTGTGCCAGGGCGCCCTGGCGACGGCCATACCAGCTTTTGGACGTTCTACGACACCAGCCCCAACTACCCCGTCAAGCCGCACGTAACGCTTTTGGCCTACTACGGACGAGCGGTGGGCAGGTCCGTGGTGAAGGCGATCTATCCATCCGCGCCCGACGAACGCGCAGTTGCGACACTTCAAGGCGGTGTGCCACTTCAACCATCCGTTGAACGCATGGATAAAGCCGCAGAGGCCCGGCGCAAGAGCGACAAACAAAGGCAAACAAGAACAGTTCTCCTTCGCGCCGACTCGCGATACGATAGCCAGCATACGATTCTGCATTCATGCCAGCTTCGCCATGCTTCCTGCGGCAGGTTTTTTACGCCGGGTCGTAGCAGGCGGTCAACGCTTCACAATCGGGCTGCCCGCTTGAAGGATTCGCGATGCCACATGCAAGTTTTGAAGGGCTCCGCGTCTTGTCGCTGGAGTCCCGCAGAGCCAGGGAAGTCGAGAAGCTCATTCGCACATACAACGGCGAGCCCTTTGTGGTGCCTGCCATGCGCGAGCTTCCGCTTGCGTCGAACCAGCCGTGCTTTGAGTTTGCGGAGAAGCTGCTTGGGCGGCAGTTCGATCTCGTCATCTTTCTCACCGGCGTGGGAGTACGCGCCATGCTCGACATCATCGCTACGCGCTTCGACCGCGAACAGGTTGTGGCTGCGCTGCGCACGACGCCAGTAGCAGCGCGCGGCGTAAAGCCGCAGGCGGCTCTGCGCGAACTCGACATCCCGATTGCAGCTACAGCCGCCGAGCCGACCACCTGGCGGGAGCTGATGCAGGCCGTGGAGTCTGCTTTCGGTCCATCCCTCGCGAGCATGCGTGTGGCCGTGCAGGAGTACGGCGCGACCAATCCCGAACTGATCGCCGCCCTGGCCGAGCGTTGTGCGTCGGTCACCAAGGTGCCGGTATACCAATGGGGCCTGCCGGAAGACCTTGCCCCCTGCGCGAGACAGTGCTGGCAGTAATCCATGGCATGGTGGACGTAGCTCTCTTTATGACAGCCGTGCAGGTGATTCATCTCTTCCTCATCGCGGAACAGATGGCGCTTGGCAACGAATTGCGCATGGCGCTACAAGGCATAGCGGTGCTGTCGATTGGGCCAACTACCACCGAAGAGCTCGAGCACTACGGCATCAAGCCTGATTTTGAGCCTTCGCGCCCCAAGATGGGTTTTCTGGTCAACGAGGCAGCCCAGTACGCCGGGCGGGTCGTGCTTGAGAAGCGGGAGCGCCGAGACAACGCAGAATTTCACTCTGGCGATGCGGCGCCGGGCGAGCGTCAACCATCGCTTACCCGCTCTCGCGCCGTGCGACCGGTGCGCCAGGTTTCCCCGTCTACGCCCACCATGGCGGGTTTTCGCGATGGCCTCGCACACTTCGACATCCTGCATGAGATCAGCAGCCGCATCGCCTCTGCTGACCCGCTGCACCTGGTACTTGACCGCGTCGTCGCATTTGTCGCCACCGTCATCCCCTGCGATTCGTGCTTTATCTACACGCGCGAAGAGGACAAGCTGATTCTGCGCGCCTCGAAGAACCCGCATGCCAGCCTGCTGGACAAGCTTGGCATGTCGCTCGGCGAGGGTGTGACCGGCTGGGTGGCGCAGCATCGCGAACCGGTTGCGATCTCCACCCGGGCTTCTGAAGACGTGCGCTTTTCATCGTTCGGCAACCTGCCAGAAGACCGCTTCGAGGCAATCCTCTCCACGCCGATCCTGTGCGCTAATCGGGTGGTCGGCGTCATCAACCTGCAGCATCGCGAAGCCTACATACACAGCGACCTGCAGATTCGGCTGCTCTCGACGATCGGCTTTTTGGTTGGCGCGGAGATCGAGCGCGCACGTCTTGAAACGGAAAACTCCGAACTGACGAATAGACTTGAAACTCGCAAGACAGTCGATCGCGCAAAGGGTCTTCTGCAGCGCGACCTCGGCCTCTCTGAAGAAGACGCCTACCGAACCATGCAACGCGAAAGCAGACAGCGACGTAAATCCATGCGCGAAATCGCCGAAGCGGTCCTGCTGGCAGAGGACCTTCGGAGAACCCTGGCAGAGCAAGGTTCGACTCAGGTGCTCGCTGACCCTAATCATTCCAAGTAGTGTCCGGCCAGAAGGCTCAACCCGTGAGTTATCGTCAGTGCCAAACGCAGCTCTACCGCGAGTGGTAGACCCACTGTCTCGCTGACAGCCGAGTCCAAGCATTGAGACGCTCAATGCATGGCTCGCGGAACAGGCGCACCGCCGCGGTGACACCGGCAGAGATCATGACCGCCGAGGGGCCAAGGTCCCCCGGCTTGAGTCATCGGTCCGCTTTGAGGATCGGCGCCTTCAACGAGCCATCTGATAAGTCGAAGTGATGAGGGCGGCGGTCATCGTTCCCGACGGGTCGACCGATGTGTTGAGCGGAACATAGAGCAGCGTGCCCTCGCAGTGCACCACAACATTCCGAACCGCCAGCAGCCGCATCATGGAAATGGCAAGTGACGCGTCATCGCAGCCAACGCTGAGCCAACGTGCACAGTGCCGAAGAGAGCTGCGCAGCCCGGTGCGCTGAAGGATATTTTCAGCAACTCGAACACTCAAGAGCTTTTGCTGCTCGTCCCCGTGAGATTCTGCATACGACGGCTCTACCAGTGGCATCTCGTCTTGCATGGTCCGCAGCAAGTCGCCCACTCTGCCCTGCTGCTCATACGACATGTGTTCAGACCAATAGTGCATGCACTTCGCGACCGAGGTGATTACGTTCTTAATCTCTTTCTCCAGTCGATAAGCAGGCGCGGCTGGCACCTCCAGAACAAGGCCCGAGCTCGTGCTGCAACATTCTCCATCACGATGGCACGTGCTAACCAAGCGGCCATCGCCACGCTGGTGCAGTCGATCGAGACCCAGCCGGGCACTTGCGCAGGGTACACATGCAGGCCCGTGACAAGCCGGAGACCACGACACACTTCGCTGACGACTTCGTTATACTGCGCCGCTACCAATGCGATCTCCTGCACACTGGCAGGCTCGAGCAACGTACCACGATGTGGTGGTCCACCAGCCATGGCAAGATCGCAGAAAGATCCCCAGATCTCGTTCCAACGTACGCGCCCATCGGCTCCATATCGCAGCGCGGCGGAGCCCATGGAGCGAGGCGACACGTCTTTGTAAGTCTGCTGGTATATCGGCGGCAAAAGGAGTTGGATCCGCGCCTCCAGTACGTCCAGAATAGTAGCGCTCGCCTGCGAGGTGGGGGTCATAGGATCATTATCCGACAGAGTCTCAGAAGAGAGCACAACCTTGTTACGACGCGCAAGCGCCAGACGTAGACTCTCCGGTGATGAGGCAGCGGCGAGCGTCAAGCATTGGCTTGCCGCTGGCCGGTGCCGTACGTGCGTCGCCCTTCCGCGTCTCATTCGACCATGGCTAGGTTCGACGCTGGTCTCACACTTCCCGATTTCGCATAGATCAGCAGTCGCCTTGCCTGTGCCGATCCGCTGCACTTGGTGCTTGATCGCCTCGCCGCTTTTGCCGCCACCGCGCTCCCCTGCGACTCGTGATTTCTCGTATCTGGCCTGTGCGCGTTCGTGGCGTCACTACGCGAAGTTGGCGGAGGCGAGACAGGACCGCTTATAGCCCTTCCCTGCGAACGTAGTGCTTGTCTGTAGGTTACGTGGCCGCGAAGACCTCGATAAGCCAGAGCGGAGACCCTTGCGCCGTAAGGCTACGCATGCGAATATATTCCTGCCGGTAGATATATTCCTGTCGGAATATGCTATGGCAAGGAGTCCCTATGTCTCAGCATCCCCGGACCACTCTTCGTGCGATTCTCTACACGGTAATACTCTCCGCACCTACGATGCTACCGGCACAGACTTCCCCGGCAGCTAAACCATCGCCAAACGTCCAGCTTGACCGAACAGGCTCTACGTGGACCTCAGACAAGGCCCAGCACATCTACGGTCTGCCAGACGTCAAGGCGCACAGGACGGGAATTCTGACGTTAAGCGCAAGCGGCCTCACCTTCACAGGAAAAGGGAGCACCGCGACCATTCCACGTAGCACCATTACAGCTGTCAGTGCCGGTGATCAGCGAGTGGAGCTTGGGGAGTGACCGGCAGAATTATGCGCATGGCAATCCCGGACGGAGGGGGTCTTGCTGTTGCAGCCGTTGCGCATCACCGCATCGATATATTGACCGTTGAGTTCAACGATTCGCGAGGCGGAGCTCACTCCGCCGTGTTCTTCCTCGGAGCAGGAAAGGCGGATGGTGCCCTTGAGAGTTTCGCACTTGCTCCGAAATTAACTCGGATACCCATTGCTTCCGATTGTGGTGCAGGGCTCACAGAACCGGGCAGCATGCTTGTCTTGGTTCCCGACTGGGACGGCGCGAAAGTTCCTGCTGTTTACCAGGGTCTGGTGTACGAGCACGTTATGGAACGGTTTAAGAAAGCTCAGAGCGTCACCCGCGTCTACCGTGAGGGAGAAACGATGCCAGCGGGTCTCTGCCCGCAATACACGGTGCATCTTCGTGTTACCGCGTTCCAGGAAGGAAATTCCGTGAAGCGGGCGGAGCTTGGCCCTATCGGAATGTTTGTGGGCACAACGCAGATCGCCTTCAATGCGCAACTGACGGATAGAACCGGCCAGTTGGCGATCAATGAAGCGGTCAAATCCACGCTGCGAGGCGAAGGCGAGAGTACGGATGTTGCGGACCATGTGGCGAAGTCGCTCGAGAAGAAATACGAAAAAGCACTAAAGGCCGCCGACAAAAAAGCGCCTGGAACATCCGAGGCGGCCAAAGCATGATGAGCGTAGACAAAGGAGCTTCTTGTGAGTGATGGCGCGGTGGTGGCACTCGAGCGACCGGCAACCTTGAAGATAGGCAGACAGGAACTCCGAACGAGAGAAACGCGCGAACTCCTCATGCGTGCCGCCCAGACCATCTTCGTGCGTGATGGATACGAGGGAGCGGATCTAAAAGAGATTGCAGAGCTCGCAGGCCGCACCAAAGGCGCAATCTACGGACATTTTAAGAGCAAAGAAGAAATCTTTCTAGCCTTGATTGTGGATCACCGGCAGGTGTATCGGGATGGACTGAGACAGTCGTGGTCGAGCGACATGAAGAAGAATATCGAGTTGATGCGGCAGTTCGTGATGAACCGCGCTGACGATAAAGACTGGGCGCTTCTGCAGTTGGAGTTCAAGTTGTTCATGCTGCGCCATCCGGAATCGAAAGAGCGCTACAAGAACCTAGAGTGGTCGTCGAATCTCAGCCGAGAGGCTGAATACGCGAAGATTATTGGGGCTGCGGGCGACCGAAAAGGTTCAATCAGCAGGGCTTTAGCCTTTCATTCAGTGTTTCCAATGCTTTCCGCTTTGCTGCTTGAATCGGAGTTTGACCCTCACCTTATGACCAAGAGATCCATCAGGAAGGTCATCGCTAAAGTTTTCGATTGTCTTACCGCATGATGATGGACCTTGCGCTTGATGGAAACTACTTGCTTGATACAGCGGCCTTGCGAGACCGACAGCCGTAATGATATCTGTCATACGTTCGGCAGAAACTCTTCGCATAATTTCGGAAGGCTTCGCTCCTCGTCTTCCGCCCAAGGTTGCCGTCTGTCGCACAGGCATCTTTAAGGGCCTTGGTGCTCCCTTTCTTCAAGGCGATGCAGTGGGGTGCAGGCGTAAGCCTTTATCAAAATCGCGGACACCTTACTGGTGAACTGTAATCCAAGCCAATGCAGGATGCGATGTAAGCTTGCCTCGAGAGTACCTGTCTATCCTAGGAAGAAGTTGGACTGACAAACCGCCGCATGTTCGCACCTGTGTGCTGTGTGCTTCGAAATCGCCACGAGAAAGAACCCTATGGATCGACGTCTCTTCGTAACATCCACGGCAGCCGCAGGAAGCTCTTTTCTCCTCCGGCGTTTAGCAATGGGTCAGGGTTTGTTGCCCGCTGGCTCATCTGCGGGCCCTTCAGAACGCTCCGAGACGGTTCGTGTTGCGGCATCGCTCCTTCTGCACACGCTTGGACCGGAGCGGCAAGCTCGCATACTCTTTCCATTTCCCCGGAAGGAGACCCCAACGCTCGCTAAGTTCGTAAGGCACGGAGGTCCGGGTGGGGCAGGTGGCCCTGCTGGCCCGGGCGGACCAGCAGGAGCGCCAGCAGGCCCGGCTGGCCAAGGCGGCGGTCCGGGCGGCCCCCCGGGTGGAGGTGGGCCTGCGGGTTTCGCCTTCGTCGGTGAGAAGTACGGCCAGTCCATGTGGACGAATTTCCCTGTCAGCGATGTGCCACGTCCAGGCCTTCGCATGGGGGAACTAGCGGGGCCTGAGCGGGATTCTGTTCACGGGCTGCTTAAAGCGGTCCTTAGCCCGATGGGCTATCAGAAGGTGCTGGACATCATGGCCGCCGATCAGGAACTAAGCGATGAAGGAACAAATTACGCATCCGGGTACGGTGCGTACACGGTAGCACTCTTCGGGCAGCCGGTCGCATCCTCGCCATGGATGCTTCAGTTCGGCGGCCATCATCTTGGTCTCAATATCACGTTCGTCGGCAACAGGGCGGTTTGCGCACCGCTCCACACAGGCATCCTGCCTTCGAAGTTCATCAAAAACGGAAAGACAATCCGAGGTCTGGGACGCGAGAATGATAAGGCATTTGATCTTGTGGCCACGCTCACACCCGAGCAGTTGAAAGCCGCCAGGATCGAACACGATGTGAGCGACCTGGTATTTGGACCTGGCCACGCGGACGCAAAGCTCGTCCCTCAAGGGGTGCTGGGTTCTTCTTTATCGGAAGCGCAGCGGGCGATTCTGTTCAGTCTTGCCAGTGAGTGGGTGGGCGTACTCAACGAGGCACACTGCGCTCAACGCCTGGAAGAGATTCGTCGATCATTGCCTGAAACACGGTTTGCCTGGAGCGGTCCGACAACACATGAGTCGGATATGAATGGTGAATCTTACTTCCGTCTTCATGGCCCCACTCTCCTGGTTGAACACGCCCCACAAGGCAATCAAGGGGGATACAAGTTACACGTTCACACCGTGATGCGTGATTTGGGCAACGACTACGCGAAAAGCCTGATCGAAAGTAATTCCTGCTGACGTGCCTCCGATAATCTCTGCCAGTTAAAACTGGAGTTCTCTCATAGCTTAAACGAGAGGACTTTTTGATGAACAAGAGTCGATGAAGTGAAGAGCAGATCATCGGGATGCTGAAGCGGCACGAGGCAGATTTGAAGGCTGGGTCTGTGTCGCAGCATGGGATCAGCACGGCGACACTCTATACCTGGAAGTCGAAGTACGGCGGCATGGAAGTGGCCGAGGTTCAGCGGTTGAAGGGCCTGGAAGATGAGAACCGGCGGTTGAAGCAGCTGGTGGCGGACCTAACCCTGGACAAGGAAGCGCTGAAATCGGTCACAAGAAAAAACGGGTGGAGCTTGCCGGTTTAAGGCTGAGGTGGCGTTCGTGCAGGCCGAACATGGTCTGCGTGAACGCCGGGCCTGCGAGCTGCTGGAAGTGGACCGATCCAGCAATGACTATGAGCCGCAGCCGGATCGCAACGGCGAGCCTCGCGGGACTGATAAAGGTAGCGACTCAGGCCATCTTCGAGAACGCAAGCTACATCCTGGTTTGAATCTTGCAAGTCTCTACGACTTTATTTCAATGCCGCTGAATTTGGCGAATCTTAAAATGCACTGGATCGCGTTGTCGATGCTGCATCTGGCCGCACGTTCAAGACAACGGCAGAGCGGGTGGCACTTCTGTTCGGGTTATAGGGAAAGATGAATTCGCTCTTCAGCGAAGAAACATTGCGGAAGAAGCGCAGAGCAGGAACGGTCAGCTAGCTTGTGGTCTGCTGTCGGTCAAAGTGCATGTGGAGTGCCCGGCTTGAAAGATGCCAGTGGATAAGAGAGACCCTGGACAAGGAGAGCATAGGGACGAGGCAAGAGTACCAGCGTGAGCAGGTAATAAACATGCTGCGCTAGATCGAAATGGCCATATCGAACGGGAAGACGATAGCACCAGCCTGCAAGGAAGCAGGGATTGTGGAGCAGACGTACTCCGTTGGCCAAAGGAGTACGGCGGGCTGTAGGTGGACCAGGCGAAGCGGCTGAAGGAACCGGAACAGGAGTCCTGAAAGCTGAAGCGTTTGATAGTAAAGCTAAGTCTAGACAAGCTTGTATCGACGGACTTGGCCTCGGGAAGCTTGGGAACTTGTTCCGCAGGTTTGAGCCGGCGGCAGGGTGCGTTGGAAGTCGGTGAGTACCTCCGCTTCCCGCTCGTGCAACCGCGTGTCAATCTGAGTGACCGGATGCTTTGACTCACCGTATGCGAGCGCAGCGCGAAGTTACCACTCGCGCGTGGCGCGGTTCTTTATCTGTTCGAGCACACGGACATTGTGGCCCTAGAGCAGCATTGCAATTAGCTGTTGCAAGATCTCGGGCTCCGGCTAAGCCTCGGCAGGGCGAACGCATGGATCGAAGATGCGCGGACTAGACCCTTCGACGCATGAAAATCAATCTTGTAGGTCGCCAGCGAGCCGATCGATAATCCTGATGCCCCACTCTTGCTGCCCAAAGCGGTTGTTCATTTCGCGACCGACGGTCCGAGAGAGCAAGACCAGTTCCCTGCTTACGGCCATGGCCGCCCTAACCTGAGCTTCGCGGATGCGGTCTTTCAGATCTTCCAGGAGTTCTTCGTAGCCGAGAGATGGACCGAGTCCCTGCTTCATAGGGGCGAGTCTTCGTCCTTTGCCTGCTTATTGCAAGGGCCATTGCAAGATTGATCGGCTGCGCTGGAATTCCTGACTCGTCCAAGGTCTTTTATCAAGGGATCCGACGCTACGACCTGCAATGGAGCAGCAGCCTGTCTTTCCAAGTCTTGCCCTGAGATGTTATCGTCTCGTTGGCAAATTGTTGGAATAACAAACAAACCTGCTACCCGCAGCGATCACGCGCTCGAACGACGAGTCCGGTTCGCTCGCTGCATGCTTTTGCAAGCAGATAACATCGCTTGCTTTAGAAGTCGGAGCCATAATTCTGGCCGACGCAGAGCGACTTCAAGGAGTTCCATGATGCAATACACCATCCGATCCGCCTCACGGCCGCGTTCCAATTACCGCATTCGACTCTTTGCGGCATCCACCGCCGTGTTCCTCTCGTCGTTCACTGGTCTCCTGGCTCAGGTCACCACCGCGACCATCTCCGGCACGGTGCAGGACACGGCCAACTCAGTCATCCCGAACGCGAAGGTGACGATCAAGAACACGTTGAATGGCCAGACGCGCACCGTGCAGAGCGACGGCGCAGGCTTATTCTCGTTTCCGTCCATCCCGACCGGCGACTACCAGGTCACGATCGAAGTGGCCGGTTTCCAGAACTACACGGCCAACGGCGTCCACGTGGATCCAGGCGATCAGCGGTCGCTGCGCGACATTCACCTAGGTGCCGGCGGAGGACCTGCAGAGAACGTCACGGTCACCGCGGATACCCAGATCAACCTCGACTCGGGCGAGATCAGCTCGTTGATCTCTGCGGAGCAGATCGCGCACCTCTCTGTCGAAGGCAGAGATGTAACAGAGCTGTTCAAGACACTGCCTGGCTTTGCGATTGCCACCACAGGCACGGACAACCGCGCGTATGATCCCTCGCAGGTCAGCGTGAACGGGGCCGCGGGCTCGTACTCCGGCAACGGAACCCCGCTCAATGGAGTGGCCATTCTTACGGATGGTGCGGACGTGACGGACCCCGGCAACTTTGGTGCGGCAATCCAGAACATCAACTACGAGTTCGTGGCCGAGGTAAAGGCACAGACTTCGAGCTTCAGCGCGGACACAGCGCACGGTCCAATCGTCATCAATGCAGTCGGCAAGTCGGGCGGCGACCATTTCCATGGCTCGCTCTATACCTACGCGCGCACCAACCAGCTCAACTCCAATGACTGGATCTCGAACTACACCGCCCAGCCCCAGCCGCCGGACCGCCAAGTGTACCCGGGCTTCACGTTCGGAGGCCCGGTTGCCATTCCCGGCCTTGACTTCAACAAGAGCAAGCACCTGACCTTCTTTGTCGGCGCGGAAGACTATGCCCAGCGGAATGTCTACGCATACGGCAGCGCAGGCTCAGCAGTGCTGACAGCCCTTGTGCCCACCGCCGGCATGCGCACCGGCGACTTCAGCGCTGCCCAGCTTCAGCAGTATCTCGGGCAGAACTACACCCCGGTGGGCAATGGATCGGCCTGCCAGAACGGCACCTACGCGGGCGTTTGCGCCATTCCACAGCAGACCCCGAATGGCGGGGCCATCACCAACGGCCAGATCCCGGCTAACTTCATTGATCCCGGCGCGCAGGCGCTGTACAACACGCTGCCGCTGCCGAACCAGGCCAGCAACGGCACTTACAACTACATCACGACCAACCTCACTGACAACAACCTGTGGGAAGCGCATGCGCGTGTCGATGATCAAATCTCCGATAAGAACCGCCTGTTCCTCGTCTACACCAAGGAAGCAGGCAGCAGCGGCGTTCCGCAGAACGAGTACTACTCGGCTCGCGGTACATTCGGCGGGACTAACCTTCCTGGCGGCGGGCTGCTGAGCACCATCAACTCGGAAACTGGCTCCTTCAACCTGACCACCATCGTCAATGCCAAGCTCACAAACGAGCTATATGGTCAGGGAGCATATCTGCTGCAGAACTTCGTGGCGAAAGATCAGAGTCTCTTCAACTCTGCTTCGATCGGCTATCCGTATCACGGCATTTACGCCAATGGCGATGTGCAGTATCCGACACTCGAGGACTACGGCAATCTGCCCGTTAACCGCACGCCCGATACCTCCTACGGCGGCATCTATGCCAAGAAATGGATCCGCGGCGGCGGCGACAACCTGACAGCTCTGTTTGGAGCACACACGGTACGCATTGGCTTTTTCACCGAGCTGACAAACAACAACGAAGTCAACGCCTTCCAGACCCCGAACGGCACAATCAGCAGCACGGCATTTCCTTTCAATGCGTTTACCGATCCGGTCGCGGGCCTGGTGCACAACACCGGTCCCGCAACCGCCAACGATGCGGCAAGCACGAATGTCGGCAACAACCTTGCCAACTTCCTCGAAGGGCATGTTGCAACCTTCACCCAGCAGAACATCAACGTGCATCCTGATCTGTACTTCTGGAACATCTCCGGCTACGGGCAGGATCACTGGCGCATCTCGCCGCGCCTGACGCTTGACATCGGACTTCGGCTGGAGCACCTCACGCCCTTTACCGACACGCGCAACGATGGTGTGCCAGTTTGGGATCCAACAGCTTATGGGTCGGGCGTGCCCACGGCCGCGGCGCCGCTGCCGGGCTTTCTGTGGCACGGCATTGATCCGAGCATCCCCAAGGGTGGCCTGGGCACGCGTGCCGTCTTCTACGAGCCACGCGTTGGCCTCGCCTGGGATCCGCGTGGAACGGGGTTGACCGTGGTACGCGCCGGCTACGGCATCTACCGCGCGCACGACTCGTTCAACGACGCAACCGAGGGCATAGGGACCTCCGAAGGGCAATATCTGAGCACTGCGAACTATGAGTTGCTGTCCACCATCAGTGCGACGAATCTGCCGATCGCCTCGGGTGGCGGCGGCGCGCAGAACAGCTCACCCTCTGCGTTCCTGCGAGGAGACAGCGAGCAGCCTCAGGTGTACACCTATAACTTTGCCGTGGATCAGAAGCTAGCCCTCAACAGCACGCTTGAGATCTCTTACGTCGGCAACCGTTCTGACCATCTGCTCGACAGCGGAGCTAACAATGGGGTGTATGTCGACGACCAGAACGCGCTGCCGATCGGAGCGCTATTTGGCGGCAATATTCCGACCAACGTCGGCCCGGCTACGATCGCTGCCGGCGCATTAAGCACCGCTCAGCAGAATGCATTTCGCAAGTACCCCTTTTACACGCACATCGAGGCAGCGAGCCATCGACTCTACTCAAACTTCAACGCCCTTGAAGTAAGTTGGGCCAAGCAGCAGGGCAAGCTGAACTACAGCTTGAACTACACCTTCTCCAAGGCGTTGGGTTCGGTCGGCGCTGATGGCGAAACCTCATCCCCCGCGGACCCGATCAACGTGCACAACAACTACCGCGCGCTCGGCTTCGACCGCACCCACATCTTCAATGCCAATTACTCCTACGATTTCGGTCGTCTTGTGAAAAACCGCTACATCGGCGGCGCTACCAACGGCTGGCAAATCTCGGGCATCACGCAAATCCAGGCAGGGCAAAACGCTCAGGACGTCATTAGCCCCAACTTCGGACTGGGGGGTGGACTGGGTGACCCCTCCGTACAGCCTTCGGCCGTAACCAACGTCAGCGCCGCCGCACTGCTTGGAACTCCCGATTACCTCCTGCAGCCCGTCCTGACATGCGATCCGTCGATCAAGACCGCTCCCCATCAAACCATCAACAGCGCGTGCTTTGCACTGCCGGCACGCCCTGGCGTGAATGGGCAGTACGTGTTCCCGTACATCCACGCGCCAGCATTTACGGACACCGATCTCACCGCCACCAAGAACTTCAAGATCGCAGAGTCGCAGAATGTGCAGCTTCGCATCGCGGCGTTTAACTTCATCAACCATGCAAATTCGAGCTTCAATAACTCGGATGTAAATGGAAACGAAACCACGCTGAATCTGAGCAACAACACGCAGACGACGCAGGAAAACTCTGCAACTCTTTCGCCCTCGACAAAAAACTTCGGCTACTCGCCCCTACGGGAGGGTCGTCGTATCCTGGAGCTGAGTCTTAAGTACAACTTTTAATCCGCAAGTATTCTTTACGCAAAGGAGACCTTCTGGGGTCTCCTTTTGCGTGATTAAAGTGGCAGCCGCGGGGAGTTGATCCCTATCTATCGCGGACCCTAGAATGGGCCAAAATCTCTGTCTTTAGGAAAATCACTTTGAAGATGCAAGCTTTGATGCTAGTCGCTGCATGTGCTGCTTCCCTCTCCTGTGCGCCCTTGACGGCGCAAACAGCTGATGGTAGCGAGCCGGCTTTTCGGAATGTCTCGCTCGCGCCGGAAACCCGGATTGATGATTTGCTGAAGCAGATGACGCTCGAGGAAAAGATCGCCTGCCTTGGAACAAATACATCGGTGCCCCGGTTAAAGATTCGCAGCTTCGGTTCATCGGAGGGAATTCACGGAGTCGTGGAACGCGGGGACTACAGGAAGAATCGGCAGATGATCCCGACGACGCAGTTTCCACAGCCGCCGGGGATGGGAGAGACTTGGGATCCGGCGCTGGTGCAAGAGGCTGCCGGGGTAGAAGGGGCCGAGGGGCGATTTATTTCTGACTCCCCCAAGTACAACGAGCCAAAGCTGATGTTGTGGGGGCCGCAGGCGGATTTAGCTCGCGATCCGCGCTGGGGACGGACTGAAGAGGTGTATGGCGAGGACCCATTCTTGAACGGGTCGATGGTGGTGCATTTCGTGATGGGGCTCCAGGGGCCGGACCCAAACCATTGGCAGGCGGCGGCGCTGTTGAAGCATTTTCTGGCGAACTCTAACGAGGACTTGCGGACGAAGTCGAACTCGATATTTGATGAGCGGCTTTTCTGGGAGTACTACTCAGTGCCGTTCCGGATGGGCTTTACTGAGGGTGGCGCGCGCGGAGTGATGGCAAGCTATAACGCGTGGAATGGAACACCGATGGTGGTCAACCCCATTCTGAAGTCGATTGTGGAGGAGAAGTGGGGAGTGGACGTACTGTCCTCCGATGGTGGGGCTGTGAAGCTCTTGTGGACCGATCACAAGAAGTATCCAGATCAGAAGAGTGCGGTGATTGCGTGTCTTCATGCCGGCATTAATCAATTTCTGGACCAGTGGAAGGATGAGACAACGGCAGCGGTAAAGGAAGGCTCGGTGTCCGAGGCCGAACTGGATGCGCTCCTGCGACGAAAGTTTTTGGTGTCGTTGAAGCTGGGGTTGCTGGACCCGGGCGTGGAGTATGTGGCTCCGACGGAGATGAATGCGGACGGAACGCCGCCGGCGGGGGTGCCTGCCTCTGCAAATGCAAAGGCGACCTCGCAAGCGGAGTCGGTAGCCGAGCCCTGGGACAGCGAGAAAGATCGCGATGTATCGCGTCGAATGGCGCTGGAAAGCGTGACCCTGTTGAAGAACGAGGGTGGAACGCTGCCGCTGGAGAGGAAGTCTATCAAGTCAATCGCGGTAATCGGGCCGCTTGCAGACTCGGTACGTTGGGATTGGTATGGAGGGACCCCGCCCTATGCGGTGACGCCGCTCGATGGTATCAAGGCAGCATTGGGTCCATATGTGCGGGTCAACTACGCGGCGAATGAGGACAACCAGGCGGCAATTAATGCGGCGCGGATGTCGGATGTGGCGATTGTGGTAGTGGGTAATGATCCGACATGCGGAGCCGATATGGGGCGCGACTGGCATGCAACGGTGGATGGCGGGGGAACGCTGGCCTGCTCGACACCAAGCGATGGGCGCGAAGGGCGGGATCGCGAGTCGCTGCAGTTGGAGCAAGAGCAGCTGGTGAAGCAGGTGATTGCAGTGAATCCGCGGACGGTGATGGTGCTGGTCTCTTCGTTTTCGTACACAATCAACTGGAGCCAGAAGTACGTTCCGGCGATCTTGCACATGACGCACTCGTCGCAGGATGAGGGGACGGCACTGGCAAAGGTGATCTTTGGAGAGTACAACCCGGCGGGGCACCTGACGACGACTTGGCCTGCAAGTGAAGATCAGCTGCCGCCGATGATGGATTACAACATCCGGGATGGGCGAACTTACATGTACAGCAAGGGAACGCCCCTGTACCCTTTTGGGTTTGGTTTGAGTTACACAACTTTCAGGTACAGGAACTTGCGGGTAAGCGAGTCAACAATGCGTACTGGCGAGACGGACAATGTCACAGTCGATGTGACAAACACGGGAAGCCGTGACGGGGATGAGGTAGTGCAGTTGTATGTGTCGCACCAGGGATCGAAGGTTGCGCGCCCACTGGAGGAACTGAAAGGCTTCCAGCGGGTGCATGTGGCGACTGGGCAGACTGTGCCGGTGACGATACCGCTGAAGGCGGACGACTTACGGTACTGGAATGAGGTGACGCATGGGTGGACGCTGGAGCCCGACCGGGTGGAGCTGCGGGTGGGAGCTTCTTCGGCGGACATTCGAGGGAGAAAGCTGATAGAGGTGCAACCGTAAGGGGCAGGAAGGAGACTGCAGGCTGGCCATCCGGTCTATTCATTCGGTCAGCCCGCCATCGCTCTCAGACGATCAACCCGGTAACCGCGACAGCGCCGCTTAGGAGCATAGTCGGCCGCGCAAGCGACACGTGGAGATGCTAACCGACCTCACTGCTTCCATCCAGTGGACCCTTGCTGCCGCGCTTGGAACGGCTAGCGCCTAGTTGCCACGCGTCTGCGGGATAGTCGCTCTAGTAAGGCTTCTCTGGCTCTTGGACGTAAGGCATACCGAACTCGTTGGAGTGTTGGATAGCATCTTTGCGGCTGATCGGCGCCTTCAGGTCCCTGAGATCGGTCCTACCGGGAGCTAGATGCAGCTGCTGACTCAACCTGCTGAGCGCCATTTGAGGCACACCTTCAATCCAGAAGTTGAGACTGTAGTCACCAGGCGGGATATCGCGAAGATCGACTGCGTTGCTGGCGTCGGCCAGCGCATACAGGGGCGTGGAGAGTGCTAGCACAACCGCGCTCATCTCAGGATGGATGTTGCAGAAGATATAGGAAACGCCTACGCGTGAAAACGTCACGGACTTGCTAGAGCCTGCTTCGTAGAGGCCGAGGTCGAAGCGCTTGCCATCAAAAAGCGAGAAGACGTTATGAAAGAACGGGTCGGCGTTGGGGAACTGAACGACGCTCCCTGCCGGGATGACTTGCAGGTGCGGCAGGAAGGTCCGTTTTTTCTGCAGCAGTGTGTACGGGCCATGCGGCAAAAATGGCCGCGCTGGGGTTCCTTCCAGTGGCATGAGCCACACCGCCGCCGGTACGCTCGACTGAGGACTGCCGTTTGGTGACACGATCCGCAGGTGCAGCTCGGCCGAAGAGGCGGCCAATGTGCGGCTCTGTGCAGCGGCCATTGGCGCTGGCAGGCACAAGGAGGAAACCAGCAACCACGGGATAAGTAGCCTGCCCATCAAAAGCGGTATCCTGCGCCGAGCCCGATGACGTTGCTGGCTGCGGCACCACCATCGATCGGTGAGCTTACCAGGTGACGGAACTCGATGGAAAAGAGTACGTAGGTGCTCGGGCTGTAGATCACGTTGCTAGTGTAGGTTTGATTTCTCGCGAGCGAGTTATAGATCGTTCCGCCCGGCTCCGCGTAGCGTCGCAGTTCGCTGGCAAAAGCGTCGTCAATGCCGAGAGCCACGTTCCATTCGAACCTCTCGCTTACCCGTTCTTTAAGCTGAGCCCAGCCGCCAACATCGCTGAGAGGATAGTAGTATGCGCTGCCTGAGGTCTGGCCCACGGAGTAGGTGAGGTCCTTGTATGCACCACCGCCCAGTCCGCCCAGTGCCTGCCCCCGGTAGAAGCTCCCGCTGAGCGAGAATGCCAAGGGCAGCTGCAAACGCCCATCGAGGGTTCCAGCCCAGGCATTGAACCGGTGGCCGTTAGGGTCAAGATGAGGCGCGAAGTATTCGCCGAACCCGATATGGCTGCCTTGCTCAGGTGTAGTGGACCTAAGGAGTGCGACTCGGGCTTCCAGACCGGGCCAGCGACTTCGCTCCGCCAATGATGGCGCCTGCCCCTGCATCACCGCGGTCGTCGTCACCGCAGGAAGCGGCGCATCGCCGACATCGATGAGTCCTGCCTGCAACCGGAGGTCGCGGGAGCGGGCGAAGGGGACATCCCGTGTGACGCCGAGTTGGGGATTCCACGTCCACAGGTTGCCCGACCAGGCCAGCGCAGGTTCAGCGACCGCAGTGAGAGAGGTTGGCGAGTCAGGGCTGAACAGTGGTTTGTCCAGGGAGAAGAAAGCCTCGGTATGCGCCCACTGGAGGCCGGCATGTGCGGTGCGCAGCCTGAGGAAGGTGGCGTTGCTGCTGTAGTAGCCCGCATAGTTGGGTGTAGCGGCGCTGCTGGGTTGCGACTCGCCGCTGAAGTCGACGCGGAGTTCGGCCGAGCTGCGCGCGCCGAAAACATGGGGCCCCTGCGCATTGATGCCCAGCACGGTTTGCCGGACGGAGGCACCGGTGCTGCCCGCGCCCGGCAACGCAAGCGTGGGGGTCGGAGCTACATCGACGTTCCGTGTATTTACGAAGCCATTCAGCAAAAGCATGCCCGTGATGCGCACCGGATACTTCGACTCACTCTCCACCTTGCTTTGCTCATGCGCCGCAATCTGCGCCTGCTGCATCTCCTGGCGTTCGCGCAGGTCATCCACCGCTTTTGCGAGTGCGGCCGCCTCGGGGCTCTGCGCCTCCTGCGGATCCGCACCTGATGCTGCATCTGTGCCAGCACTATACCTGCCCGCAGGCGCCGTGCCGGCGGAACCGTGCAGCGCCATCTGCTGACGAAGCCCGGACAGCTGTTGCTGAATCTGTTGCAGCTGTTGTTGTGATTGCTCGAGCTGGGCTTGCGCGTGCTCCATGGCCCGGGTCAACAACTGCACCTGCACCGCCAGGTTGCTGCTGTCAACCTGGTTTGCGGCCTGCGCATGCATCACCTGCGCTGGCATACCCACCGCAAGCGGCGATAGCAAAGGCAACCAGAAAGAGAGCGACAGCGAACGCAGCCATACCCACTTGTTACGCAAGGCGGACTCCCTTCGACTAGTTCTGAAACTTCTCATAGCCGGTGACCTGATCGCTGCGAGGCAGCGCTGGGTGAAGCAGGGTCGTCGTCATGTTGAAGAACACGCGCTACCTTAAGTTGAAAGATCGTTTCGCCCGGGACGCTCCGCAACAGAGTGACGCCTCCACCGTGCTCCACCGCGATGCGGTGCGCCAGGGTGAGGCCGAGGCCAGTTCCCTTTTGCTTGCCTTCGCTTACGAAAGGGTCGAACAGGCTCTCACGGATCCCCTCCGGCACCCCGATTCCGTTGTCTTTGACATACACAGAGAGGTACTGAGGCTGCACCTCAAGGGTGACTTCTACCATAGCGCTGTTGCCCACGATCCGGGCTGCCTGGCACGCATTCAGCAGCAGGTTCAGAAGAGCCCGCTCGATCTGCTTCGCGTCGACAAAAGCCGCAGTGTTGGTTGGTTCCCCGAGATGCGCGATGAGCTTGACCCCCTGCGAATCGGGGTGCGCACGCAGCAGCGTCGTTGCACTCTCAAGTAAGGTCGTCACTAGCTCGGGCGAACTCCGCAAGCTCTTGCCGGTACGACTGAAGGTCAACAGGGATTCGATCATGTCCGTGGTTCCAAGCACCGCGGTGCGGATGTCGGCAAAGATCTCTTCCCTTTCTTCGAGCGAGAGGCGGTCGGAGGCTAGGAACTCTGCATTAGCGTAAACCGCCGCGAGATAATGGCGCAGATCGTGCGACACCGAGCTTGCCATGCGCCCGATGGTTGCGAGCCGTTCGGACTCAAGCCGCGCCCGGTTGGCCTGCTCGATCTCTGCGCACATAGCGGCAAAGGCTTCGCTGAGCTGTCGCACCTCACGGGTGCCGTGCCGGGGAATGCGAAAATCCGTGTCGCCCAGGCCAAAGGCGCGAACGCCGGTGGATAACTCTTCCAGCGGACGTGTGAGAAGCCGAGAAAGAATGATCATCAGCACTGTGCCTGAAAAGAGAGCCAGCAGCCCGGTGCTCAGGATGGTGCGATCAACGCGTACGATCCAGCGCTCAGCAGGCTCTAACGATTTGAGGACGACCAGTTGCAGGGGTAATGTGGCCTGTGGGGAAAGATCTTCGACAGCGGAGAGGAATCGGGCCCGGGCGAGGCGGACCATGTGCGGGTTCGTACTGGCGCCCGGAGTAACTGGTGCGGCTATGAGGGCCGCCTCGTCAGCCGCGTTCAACGTACTCGCAACAACCCGTCCACCGCTGAGAAACGTGGCCTCGACACTGGTCGGCTGGCTGATCTGCCGCACAGCACGGTCGATGGACAGTCCGCTGATGACGTAGCCCAGCAAGGTCCCTGCTTCGTCGCTGCCGAAGTACAGAGCCTTGGCAGAACAGGCGTAGAGCGACGTGCCGTGGATGAGGTAGTGCTTCCCGGGCGAGGAGATGAGCGACCGGATCGCGGCACGCATGGATTCGTCCGCGGCAGCGTTCCTGGCGTAAGCGACGATCGTGCGGCCGCCCGGGTCGGCGAGCGCGAACAGGTCATCGCCACTTAGCTGCCAGAAATCGGTGGCACCGTCCTGGATCGTCAGGTCGTCGCCGCTCGTCATGAGCGCTTTCAGGGTCGGCAGCTCGGCAAGTAGTGCATTCTCCCGCTCAAGGGCCGAGAGGCGCTCGGCCTGCAGGTTGTGAAAGGCCACTACCGAGTGGCTTAGGTCATGCGAGAGATCATCAGTGACTTGGGCGCGCAGACGTTGACGGATGAGGAACAGGCACATGGCCGTGACAGTGACGGTGACGATGGCCATGGCAAGGACGAGCAGCACCTGCGTGCGGATTCCCGGGCGAGCGTGTGGAGTGCTTCCAAGGGTGCGCAACTCCGCGGAGGTAGACCGCGCAAGCAGGCGCTCAGGGAACAAACTTGTATCCTGCGCCATAGATCGTAAGGAGGTGCTTGGGCGTGGCGGGATCGGTTTCGAGCTTTTGCCGGAGCTTCAGGATCTGGTTGTCCACGGTGCGTGTTGTCGGATAGGCGTTATAGCCCCAGACTTCATTCAGAAGCACTTCCCGCGTGAGCACGCGGTGCAGGTTCTCCGTAAAGAACTTCAGCAGCTTGAACTCGTGGGCGGTGAGCACCACAGGCGTGCCACTGCGCCAGGCTGTCATGCTCTTGAAGTCGACCTCGCAGCTGCCAAAGCGGAAGGTGCTTGCGACGGGCGGCTTTCTCTGTCGCCGGATCGCTGCCTGCACGCGCGCCATCAACTCGCGCGGGCTGTAGGGTTTGGTCACGTAGTCATCGGCGCCAAGCTCGAGCAGCAGAACCTTGTCCACGACCTCGCTGATGGCGCTCAGGATGATAACGGGTGTTTGGCTCGAGATGCTCTTGAGTGTCTGGCAAAGCTCCCGCCCGGAGATTCCAGGCAGGATGAGGTCCAGCACGACTGCAATCGGCCGCTCGCTGCGAAACAGCTCGAGACCTGTGTGACCATCGCCGGCGACAACCACGGCGTAGCGTTCGTCCACAAAGATCTTTCGAAGAACTTTCTGCATGCGCGGATCGTCTTCAATCACCAGAATCGTGCCGAGGTTCTCTGGTTGTGCGGGTGCAGGGTCCAGTACGTACTCACTCGTTTCAATATCCATGGTCATGGGTAACCCTTTCCCATTCTGTTTGATCCGTCTGTCGACGCGCCAGTGAAAACTCGACAAATACACGCCGCATGACGATTGCAGTGTGGGCGGCACAGGTCAGATCGTCGGCAAAGCGTGTGCTGCCGGGGTTGTGGCCCGTCGAAGTGCTGGCGACGCTGACTCGCTGCCAGCTCTTTGAGCCTGCACAAGCAGGCCGGTCATCGTAACGGTCCATACCGGCAGCAGCAGGTCAAATGCGTCTGCCACCGCAAGGCCCCGGACTACCACAAACACCACCATGCACGCCCAAATGACTCTGGATGCTGGCGAACCCATCCGCCGTATGTTGCGGAAGAGCGCGCCGTACACGCCACAAAGCACGAGCAGCCCTACCGCACCGTACGAATAGAGCTGCTCCAGCAGCTCATTCTCGGCGTGCCTTGCCTCAAATGTGCCAAATGCCGGAACCACGTTCCACATGGAGTCGAAGCCATGCCCGATCCAAGGGCTTTCCAGCACACCGGCGGCGGCAAACGTCCAGATCGCGGTGCGTCCAGTGAGGGTTTCGGCCTGATTGCCATTGGTGGTATAGAAGTCGTAGTACGCCTTGAAGAGTCCCCAGAAGATGAGTGCCGCCGCGATTGCCCCGATGGTCAGCCACTTCTTTGTGCGGCGACTCATAGCATTATCGCTGAGGACGAGGTAAATCTCCGCTACCAGGAAGGCCGTGATGGTGGACTTGCTGAGGCTGCGAAGGATCGTCAGCACGAGAAACAAAGTGGCAACTCCCCACCTTGCCTGCCGGGTGCGCATGAGGTATTGCGCGAAGACGACGGCAAAGACGCACACGTTGCAGATGGAGTTGGAGTTGAAGTAGTCTTCGTCGCCAAGCCGAAGATCGTACTGGGTCGGCATCAACCAGCCGCATAAAGCGATCAGGCAGCCACCACAGATGTAGCCTTCCATCAGGGACGCCGCGGTGTCCTCGACGTTGCCAGAGCGCAGAAGCAGCAACACGGTTGTAACATCGGCGGCGGTACCGCACCAGTACAGGAGTGAGGTAGCGAGACTGCCGGTCTCGCTCCACAGCAGGCTACTCGCCGAGAAGGCGAGGAACACGAGCACCCATCGCACGCTCGACGGCCGCAGTATCGAACGCCAGCCATGGTCACTGCCACCGAGCGTAGTGAGCGCAACAAGGAAGAGGAGCAGGAAGCCGAGGCCCAGTTTGGCCCCGGCAGCAGCCTGCGGTGAGAGCCCGAACACACGAACGCAGAGGAGTGTGGTGGCGAGACGCAGGGCGAAAAAGAAGCCCGCAATGGCAGCCATGTCCCGTGCTCCAGACAGGCCTGCCAGCGTGCTTACTGCTTCGCGCTTGTGCTCGCTGTTATGCATGCCCCTCATACCATTGGCCATTTCGGGCGAATGCCCTCGTCAATGCGTGTACATATCAGGAACACCCTGGCTGCCCAACTTGGGGAGATGGCGCAGGAAGATCACGATGGACCAGAGTTCGTCGTCGCTGAGCGTACCCTTGGAGCTCGGCATACCCGAGGGTCGAATGCCGTAGTCGAGGATGTACTTGAGCTGCCCATCGGTGTAACTCTGCACCTCTGCCGAGGCCAGTGACGGAACCGGCGGGGAAAGATGAGTGGCAAAGGGAACGCCGGTGTTCTGCCCGTCTGCACCGTGGCATGCGACGCAGTAGTGCGAGAATGCCTCTTTGCCATCCTGCCAGCTGTCATGCGTGTACTGCTGTGGGTTGCGCTGGCTTGCATTGCGAATAAAGATATGGTGTTTGGCGAAGGTGGCAGTCCTTGTCTCAAGGCCACTCGGAGCATCGGCCTTGCAGCCAGACAGGGCTGCCACGAGGCACAGAGCGGACAAAGCTCCCCTCGCGAACTGCATTATCAATCCACCACGTGCAGAGTCATTGTCATCTCGCCATGACCTGAACCGCAGAACACAGAACAGTGTCCTACAAAGTCGCCTGTTTTGTCCGGCGTAAGCGGCAGTTCGGCAGTGCCACCCTTGCCGACCTTGACATTGAGGTTGAGCTCGCGGAAGCGGAGGCCATGCGCGACATCCGCACTCTTAATGACGAGCACCACAGGCTCGCCCTTTTTGAGCGTGACCGTTCCCGGATCGAAGGCAAATTTCTTTGCCGTGATCTCGATGCGTTTGGGAGCTGCCTGCGCCTTGACCTTGTGAGTCGAGAACAGTCCTGCAGTGAAGACCCCGGCAAGCAGAACCAGCAACACAAATCTAGCTTTCATGAATATTCCTTAAACCTGTATGTGTAGTTAAACGAGTGACCTGCTCAGGCCTTCTAGGGTGCTCCTGTGCGTCCCGGAAACAACTTACCCGGCTGCTTTAGAGTAGGTGGCAGGCGGCCTTGCAGATGTCATGGGTTGGTTAGCCAATTGTCAGGAGATTGTCTCAGCGTCGCTGTGATGCGCTTGCTTAGTGCGATCCCGCACCGCAGCGCTACAAGACGTGCTCGGTAGGTTGGGACTTCAGCAGCTGGCGCGTGATCTTCCACAGAAAGGCTGGGTTGTTGGTGAGGTAGCGGCGCCACAAGCGCCGGGGATCCTGCGCTAAGCGGTGACACCACTGCAGGCCCGCGCGCTTGACCCACTCGGGACAGTCGCGTACACGACCCGTGTGGTAATCGAAAGCGGCGCCGACACCGACCAGAAGAGGCACACCCAACCGATCCACATACTCAGCCATGAAGCGCTCTTGCTTGGGGGTACTGAGGCCCACCCACAGGATATGTGGCCTGCAACTGCGCAGTTGCGCAAGCAAAGCTTCTTCTTCGTACAGGTTCAGTGCGCGAAACGGTGGGGTATAGGTCCCGACGACCTGCAAGCCGGGAAACCGCGCCATGAGGCTTGCCTTCAGTTCCTCAGCCACGCCCGGCTGCCCACCGTAAAAGAAGTGGCGATAGTTTTTCTCGACTGACATCTGGCACATTTCCGCCATGAATCCCGGACCATAGACGCGGTCCATCTCGGAGAAGCCCTGCAATCGTCCTACCCAGGTCATCGGCATGCCGTCGGGCGTGTTGACGATCGCGTGGTTCAAGATAGCCCGCAACTTCTGATCTTTCTGCGCTTCCATTACGCCGTGCACCCCGGTCACGCAGATGTACCCGGGACGCCCACGTTCAATCCATCGCTGGGACAGTTCCAGTGCACGGCGCATGTCAATGGCGGAGACATGGATGCCGAGCACATCGGCATGCGCATGCTTGCACAACTCCTGCGACGGATCGAGGCATTTTTGCTGGCTGGAGGGCAGCGTACTGTCGCGCTCATGCGTGATGGTCTCAACCTTGTAATCGAGAGAAAGTGTGTTCTGCATGGAATGCCTCCTGCGTCGTTGAGAGATGATGAAAGATTGTTGGAGCAGGGCAGCAATCCATGGGCTGCGCTGCGTGGTGTGTACTGGTTCTATACCGTAGCGCTCGGCATGAAGCGGCTCTGCGATGGGCCGTCGTGTACGTCTCTTCTCTGCCCGGTTCGGGTCTTGTCTGCTTTCACATCAGGGCCCCTCGCTCGCAGCTACGCCGATAGGACTTGCTCTCTTTGCGGCTGTGCAAGCCCTGAAGCGTGAAGGTGCAGCCAAAAGCGTCTTGTAGAGCGCGAGGTACTGCCCGGCCAGGACGCCCGCAGAGAACTGAGGTAGTGGCAGGGGCGCTGGCAAAGGTTGTTGCAACAGACGCGGGATGGCGTCGCTAAAGCGCGCCTCGGCCCCGGCCCCTAACGGGACATACAGGCAGTGAGCGCCGGGATCAATCTCGCGAAAGGTTGCAATGTCAGAACAAGCAATGCGGCAACCAGCCAGGAGCGCTTCAGCGACTGGCAGTCCAAACCCTTCTGTTTCCGAGGGAGCAAGCAGCGCTTCGCAGTTGCGATAGCACCACTGCAACTCGGCATCACTGATTCCCTCGACAAATACGACGCGGTCTTCGAGATGCAGGGTCGTCACAAGCCTTTGAATCGTCTGCGTCTCTGGGCCGCGGATCCCGACGACGAGCAGCTTCATGCCTTGATCGACACTGCGCCGGGCGAGAAGGCAGTGCAGCACTCGCAGCAGCAATGGGATGTTCTTGTTTTTGCGATGCTGGGCGACCGTGAGCAGGAAGGGTTTGCCGCTCAATCCAAAGACGGGTGACGAGGTTGCGCAGGTATTCTCCGGCTCCACGCAGTTGTAAATGCGGATCGCTTTTGCCCAGACCGATGCTGGCGTGTACTGCGGCAGGCGGCTGGCGGTCGTGTTCGAGACGCAAGCGATCGCGTCCACACTGCGCAAACACTGTTGCAGGATCAGTTGATTGAACAGCACCTTGGGAAAGCCGAAGTTGCCGGGTATTTCATACGGGTAAACGTCGTGGAGCGTTACCACGAGCGGACAAGCAAAGGCTGCAGACTGCACGGGCACCGGGAAGGCCAGGTGCATCACATCGGGCTGCAGCCGGCCTACAAGGTCAGGCAGGCGTTGGTAGTGCCAGAGATTGCGATCCACAAGGCTCTGCTTGACATCAGCGGTGTGGAGCTCGACGCGCGGCATCGTGGCCAGGTTGCTGTCCTCAACAGCAGCCCTCTGCCATGGACCGATCACGAAGTGCACCAACTCCACGTCAGGCAGCGAGATCAGGCAACGCGCGACATTGGCGGCATGTCTTTGCACGCCCGACATTTGGGATGAGAACTGTACCGCGGAGATGGCGACCTTCACCGGGACACTCCTTCCTGCAGGAGTACAGCCGAAGAAGCCAAGGTGCGCCTTGTTCTTGCGCGTGCGTTCAGCGTCCAGAGCAACGGAACGTATACCAGCAGCGACAAAGCCCCGTAGCATGTGCGGGCAACGGCGAGCCCACGCAGGCCATGCGTGCGCAGCATAAAAAGCATCAGCAGCAACAAAAGCGCCCGGCTGCCAAGGCTGATGCACGCCACGGTGCGGAATAGACCGAGCGCCTGCATAGCATACGTGCCCGTCACACTGAGCCCTGAAAGAGCAGCGCCGATCACGATCAGCGGAAGGATGGAGATGGCATTCTTTGCAACGGCAGGGCCAATCCAGGATTGCAGAAAGCGGCTGCCAAGCCAAAACAGCAAACCTGCGCCTGTAGAGACCATCAGCAGATTGCCGAAAAACGCCTTGAGCACGAGCCGCTGCAGTGAGACGCCGGACAGAGTGCCTGAGCGCTCCGACAGGTAAGGAAAGAAGAAGCTGAACCCGGATGCGGTGAGGCCAAACAGCGGTTCCGCAATCTGGATGGCCACGGAGTACGGCGCCACGGCGCGCACACCCAGGGCGACGCCAAGAACAATGCGATCGAGCTGCCGAAACACAACGCTGCCCACAGCCTGGAGCCAGACAAACACCCCGGAAGCCAGCAGCTTCTGCCACTCGCCTGAAGCGAAACGAGGCAAGAGAATGACGGCGGGTAAAAACCTGCGAAGCAGCCAGAACTGCGTGCAGGTCCCGAGCGCAAAAATTACGGCTGTGGCGCCTAGGACACTCCCGGTTCGCTGCCCGAGTTGAGCAAGTCCCGCGGCAGAGCCAAGTGTCAGGATACGCACGGCAGTGCTGACCTGTACGGTGCCGCGATACTCCTGCAACGCCTGCTGCGTGCTGACGCTGACGGTTTCTATGCCGCGCATGAGCATTACCAGGCTCGCGATGCGCAGACACACGACACATTCCTCCATATCGGTGAGCGGCGATTTCGCAAGATGCTCGCTGAGGGTAGGGGCGGCGAGCCAGAGCGCCAGCGAAAGCGCACAGGCCAGTGTCAGGTTGACCGCGAACAGGGTGCGAACGGCGTCCCCGATCTGCATGATCTGGTTTGCGCTGCGAAGCGTTGCGATCCGCTGGATGGCTGCATCGGAAAAGCCGGAGGCTATGATGCCGCCTGCGCTGATGATGGAGGTGCTGACCATCCAGAGCCCGTACTCCGCTGCGCCCAAGTGGCGCAGGACGAGCGGCGCAACCGCCAGCATGCCAAGCGGGTACGACGCGTAGTCAAGCACGCCATAGAACGCATTGGTGGCGTTCCTGTTCATACTTCCACCCTTCTGCGCAAAGAGTCGGGCACAAGCCGCCCGTGCATCACGGGCATGATCGTGGCTACAAGCGCCTTCCGCGGATCAGTTGCACTCAGGTTGGACCAGCCTTCGCGCAGCAGGATGAACCCAGCAGTGACGGCGCAGCAGAACGCGGTCATCAACAGCGTCAGCAGCAAGCGCGGAGGGTAGGCCTTTCTTTCCGGCACCCCAGGCGGATCGATCACGCTGACGGCAGGAACGTCCTTGGCCTCCTCGATGCGCGCCATCTCGTACTGCTGCGTGAGGAGCTCGAAGACGGTCTCCTGCACTTTCACCCGGCGATAGAGATCTGCGTACGGCACGGCTAAACGAGGCAATTGGCGAAGTGGTGGGTAGAGTTCGCCCTTGTCGCCCGCTCCGGAGTAGATTCCCCCTAGGGCCGAAACAGAGTCTGCCGGCGCCAGCGGCGCAGAGGAGCCTGTCATCTGTGTCAAATCTTTCTGGAGAGCAGCGATCCGCGCTTCGGTTTCCCTCACGCGCACATTGCCCTCGCCGTAGATCTGCCGCAGGGACTGCAGACCAGACTGCTCAAGCAGCAACTCGCCCTGCACGCGCGCGCCAGCATCGACCATGGCGCGTGTCTGCTCCTTGATATCGATGGTGCTGTTCCTGCTCGAGAACGCGCTCAGTTCCAGCTGCGCTTTCTCAAGGTCACTCTCGACAGAGTGCAAGCGATGCTCGATGAAGATCCGCTCCTGGCGCGCGGTAGAGGTGCTGGTCCGGGTGACAAGCTGGTTCAACTCGTCGAGGTAGGCCTGCGCCAGGTCGCGAGCGCGCACAGGGTCTGTGTCTTCCACCTCGATCGTGATGACGCCACTCTTCTTGTCATCGACCACCTTGGTCTGGCGCGCCAGGTGCTTGGCAGTCGTGATGCGGTAGCGAGAGTGGTACACGTGCTGCAGGTTGAATCTGTCGATTAAGTGCCCGCTTACGGTTCCGCTGTGCAGCAGGTTTACGAACAAGGCCGTGGTCGCATGTCCGCCGATCAGCCCACTGGCAAGGCTGCCAAGCGAGCCCAACCCACCCCCGCGACCAGCCAGGGCAGCCAGCATCATTGCGCCGGAACTCTGCTGATCGGGAGGCATAATGCTGGTGGTTGCTTTGTATTGCTTCGGAATAAGGAAGGCGATCGTTAGGCTGGCGACGAGCGAGATAACGGCCACTCGCTGCAGCAGCCTTCGGTGCTGCCAGAGGAGCATGGCTCGCACTGCCCAGTGTGCTGGTATCGGGGCGTTGTCCTCTTTGAGCAAAACTACGGAAGCTTCTGTCTTCATTTCCCATGTCCAGACGGCCTGTATGACAGCTGCAGGGTGACTTCGTTGTTGTGCTGTGTTTGCGCCTGAAGCTGCGGAAAGTGCCACTGCTCCACCTGATCTTCAACGTGCAGCTGCCACTCAGCGCCGAGGGCTAATTCCGCAGTCGCGCGCAGGTCGCGCAACGATCCACCATGGAGGAAATCGCTGCTAGCGTTCATGCTGCGGCCGCTGAGTTCAACGGAGGAACGCGGCGTGATCTGCCAGGTGGTCCAGATCTGCTCACCTTGTGCTTCCCTGCCGATCCAGCTGCCGAGTAGTTGGCGGTTGTTGGTGTAGCCGCTGAGGTAATGGACGTTGAAGTAGTAATAGCCGGGGAACAGGCTCCTCTGCGGGGACAACAGTCCCTCGGCGCGCACGGTGACGTGTGGTAAACCGGGAACGCAGCGATACATGAACCCGGAGAGCCACGCGCTACGCGATGGGTAGAGCAGAGGAAAAGGCTCGTCATCCGTGAAGCCGTCGAAGTATCCGGTCAGGCAATGCCGCAGTCTTGGAATCCGATACTGCGCGTCGAAGGCAGACCGCCGGTCGCCGGGGTCCTTCTGCTCGCTCGCATTGCCGGTAGAGAACATGCTGCGCAAAAACGTCGACGTGGTGAGCGGAGCACCCTTGCCCGCGAAGAGAACTGTTCGCGAGACGCCGAATTGAAAGTTCGGTGTCGGCTCAAAGGTGATCTTCTCGCCGTGGATCCACGGTTGATTGCCAAGTGCACTACCCGGTGTTCCGAAAGTTGTTTCCGCGGTGTGCACGTACTGAGCGCCCGCGAGACGACCGACGAGAAACTGTCCGCGAATGGGGCCGAGCAGGCGAGGAAATCCGGGCAACTCGATCGGTCGCAGGCGATCATAACGCAGCATGTTGACCGGCTCGGCGTTGTTGGTGAAGAGCGTGGCGCCGCTGCCTGCTGGCCCCCACCATAACGTCTGCTGCCCGAATGTGAACTGGTTGTTCTTGAAGGCGAAGGAGACGTTCGCATCGAGCAGCCTGCTCCGAAAGAAGCCCGATACCGGTCCCGCAGCACCAGCCGGCGTGAAGTCGGCAACAGCAATCTGCTGCAGCGTCTGCGCGTTGGGAGCAGAAGCAAGGGAAACACGCTGCGCCTCGGTCCGCAGGTAAGCGGCAAATGGACCCGCCGTCGCCCGCATCACGATGCCGGAATACAGGTTGGTCCCCTGTCCGAAAGGCCGCCCATCGTTATTCACCAGCGTTTCCGCGAAGTGGTAGCCGTCTGTAAGCGGCTTGCCCGCGATCGAAGTTGAGCGCTGATACATCGATTCGACCTTAAGCTCCGCGTTTCGATCGCCAGTCCTTCGCGCAAGCTCAAGGACAAACTCCTGCCGCAGGCTGTGTAGCGTCCCGGTCGTGTCGTCGCTGATGTGTTGATCTTCCGCCAGAGCCTCTGCTTCCTCGACGAGGCGAGCACAGTCGAGGCGTGTCC
The DNA here is from genome assembly GCF_003858395.1 of Acidipila sp. EB88. GTDB lineage: Bacteria > Acidobacteriota > Terriglobia > Terriglobales > Acidobacteriaceae > EB88. Next base: position 3,876,664 of record NZ_QWEV01000005.1, read on the forward strand.
AGGGACGAAGATCAAAGAAGGCGCTTTGCATAAGCCCCTTCGCCGCAAGGAGTTCGAACGCGGGATAGACCCAGCTATCGATAGGAACGTAGGAGGAAGCCATGTTGGCCGGGTCCCGTCCAAGCTCATCCTGCAGTCCTGAGAGTGCCTCGGAGTGTGAAGTTGCAAGTGCCAATAGGATCACCATGAAAAACGTGTGCAGGTGCTGACGCCTCATCGCGCTTACAGGGCCGCTGCGGCAATACCGGCTGTTATGCCGATCGAAGAAGCAATCTGTGCTGTTGCCAGAAGATTTCGCCACAGGAGCGAAGCGCCGAGGATCTTCTGCGGCACCACCACGACGTCGCCTGGATCCAGTCTGGTGGATAGCACATTGCCATCGAACCACCCGCCCGAATGACGCCCGACCACTGAACCATTCGCGCGAACGATGAAGATCTCGCCCCGGTTGGCTGTGCCGTTGGTGCCGCCTGCGTGGCTTAGGTACCAAGCCGCCGTTTTGCCAGGCGTGAAGGTAAGTGCTGTCGCGTTGTAGACCTGGCCGCTTACGAGCACAAATCCGGGCCGTTTCGGAATCGTAAGCACATCGCCTCTTCGCAATTCGATGTCTGCATCCGTGTTGGCCCAACTTCGAATGTCAGCGCTGATATGGATCACCATACGTCCAGTCGCTGGGTGGCTCTTCAGCTGTGCGACTGCCTGCTCCTGCTGCGCCTTGATGAGCGAAAGCGTACCCCCTGTGTCGCCTGCACCGAGAGCCGGTCCCAGGCGCGCTGCGGCAGAATTCGTCTCGATGGACTTGATCAGCTCTTCGCGGCTGCTCTCTTCAAGCTCGCGCACCTGCTCGCGGATCAGCACCGCGCCTTCCGGGTAAGCGGTGTCGCGAATGCCGCCCGCACGCAGCAGCATTGAGCTCAGCCGTTCACCTTCTTTGAAGCCGTAGCTGCCCGGGAAGCGAACCTGACCTTCCACGGTTACAGCTTGACCAATCTCGTTCCATCCCGTGATCTGGTGGATAGTGAGGATGTCACCCGGCTTGAGCGGTACGTCGGCTGCAGGTTCTGTCCCGGCCACGGCCGCCCCGATGTGAAGGGTAGTCAATGCGCCGGCAATGCGGTTGCCGCCTTGCACTCCATAGCTTGTGAGGTCGGCTGTGTCGAGCAGCGCATCACGCTTGAAGCCTCCGGCCATGCGGACCAGCTCCGCCGCCGTCATTGCCTGGGAAAGCGGGTAGGTGCCGGGTCGCAGAACTTCGCCGTGAATCGTGACCTTGGGTGCGTCGACCTCGTAGCGGCCGAAGATGCGCACCGTGTCGAAGGGCTGCAGCGCCTGGTTCTCGTTGCCAATTAACACTTCAGGAACACTGAAGGCAATCGTCACGGCATGCAGGTCCGGCGGCACAAGGCGCACAATTTCACCATGAGTCGCAGGCTCCGGCAACATGTCGCGATAACTATGCAAAACGTCACTGAGGCGCATGCTGTCGTTGTAAGGCAGGCGACCAGGGCGCACGACGTGACCCTGCAGATAGATGGCGCGCGCGCTGTATGGAAGGATCTGCGCAATGTGCACGCGATCGCCGTCCTGCACAGGAAACTTCTCCGCTGCGGCACGGTCTGCATCCGTATCAGTCCCGCTCGCACCATTCAGTGTCACTGTCTCGCGCTGGCGGTTCGCGTCAATGCGCTCAATGGTGACGTGGCTGAGCGAGGCAGCGGCAGTAAGCCCACCCGCGTCTTCAATGGCGGACGAAAGTGTGCTTTCTCCAGGTCGCAGCTCGTAAATGGCAGGCCGCTTGACAGCCCCCGACATCGCAACCTGCGGGCCCGCAGGCGGGATCTGTAGCGTGTCGCCGCTCTCGAAACGCGCATCACCCTTGCGCACGCCGTGCAGCAAATAGTCGTAGAGATCCACATCCTCCAGCAGCGTCTGGCCACGGTAGTGGCGCACTGTGCGCAGCGACCCTACGGAGGTTGGGCCGCCTGCCGCATACAGTGCGCTCAGCGGCGTCGCCAGTGAACTGATGTCATAGCCTCCTGGCCGCTGGACGTCACCCACCACATACACACGAATAGAACGCAGCCGGGAGACTGTCACGGAGACCTGGACGTTGTGGTACTGCGCCTTGAGAGCGCCTTCAATCAGGCTTTGCGCCCGATCCAGCGAGAGCCCAGCAACCTGCTCCGAGCCGGCTTCTGGAAGAAGCACGCGGCCCTCGCGATCAACGACGCGCGTCAGACTCTGCGTCATACCGCCCCATAGGTTGATGGTCAGTGCGTCGCCTGCGCCAACGACGTAGTCCGGCCCAAGCGGCACATCGAGCGGCGCATCGCCGCTCGATGTGCCTCGACCCATTGGCGAGAGAGAGCGCGCCACGAACACCTCAGAACCGAACCGCTTCAGAGGCGTCGATTGCTCTGGAATCTGCGTGTACAGGTCGTGCATGGAGCGAAGATCGTACGGCGTTGGCTGATGAAGCGTCCTGGGCGCATCGGTCGACGCGGTTGTTTCCTCGCGGCCACGTAGCACGTCCCTTTGCGAGCGGATCGTCATCTGGGTCGAGTCTGCCGGCAGGGCCTCGGCATCTGCCACGAGGTTGGAAGCACCGGACGCCGCCGCGTCGTTCGCCCCCTGTGCCCTTATCATCTGCGTTTCGGAAGAAGAGCGCGCTGTCGCCGTAGAAGGATCCGAGGCGTCACTTGCTACTCCGGCACTCTGCAGGCTGCCCGCAGGGATCGCACCTTTCGCCTTCAGAAAGGTGGTGATCTGCGCACGCACGCTGACATTCGACGAGATCTGGTTGTAGAGCTGATCATCGCTGATGTTGCTTGCTTCGATCTGCGCACCCTGCTGCTGCAGATGATCGGCGACTTGCCCTTTGACTTCCATGAGCAGGTCTGGGTTCTGCTGCAGGATGGTGATGATCCTGTCTGCCGGCAGCGCTGCACCCGGTGCATCCAGGTTGCTGGAGGCACCAGCCGTGGCACGGTCATCCACCGTGTCCGAGCTGCCTCCGAATGCAACCGACGAGGCGCTCGCATCTTCGCCTGTAGATGAGGACGAGGGTGACGGCGTCTGCGCTGAGTCAGAACTCGTGAGCACCTGCGCACCCGCGGGGCATGTTGAGAGGCAGATCGCACCGAGGGAAAACGTCAGGGAGAAGATACAAGCGCGTGGAGAGCAATGGCGCAAAAGGATGAATCGCTTCGCGAGCATATAAATACACCGGTCCGATCGGCCGAGATGACGAGCACCCGGCGCCTCCTTTTGACCCTAGGTAGGACTGCGGTGCGCGGTGTCATGCGTCGGTCTGCAAATTGTCATTCCATTGTTTTGGTCGCCGGGCTAAGTGCAGCATCATCTGCGGTCACTGCGCGGCGCGACTGTCACTCATGGATGCGGACGCCTTCTGCGGCGCAGGAGCGCGCAAGGGCAGCAGCACACCCGACGATCTAACGGTGACAATAGAGTTACAGCAGGCCGACGATCCGGAGACACGTCATCCAACACGTTTCGCTACCTTGCATACATGGCGCGAACGCTTCCGCACTTCAGACCCTCTCCGCAGATGGCGCGACTCGCAAAGGCTGCTGCTCTGGCCCTCGCTGTAATCAGCCTGGCTAAGCCTGCGCACGCGCAAGACACGCCTCTCATTTCTGGAGGTGCCGGCTTTTTCTCCAACACCCCCGGCGGCCAGACGAGCTATCTACCCGAGATTCAACCCGTGCTGGCCGCACCAATCGGCAAGAAGTTCCTCATCGAGTCCAGGGCATTGTTGAGTGAGGACTTCTTCCCGAACCCCAGCGTGCATGGTTACGACCATGCAGAGTTCATAGCTCTGCAGTACCTGCAGCTTGACTACCTCGCGTCCAGGCACCTGACCGTGGTGGCAGGCAGCTTCCTTACGCCGTTCAATGTGTTCAATGAACGGCTCTCGCAGATATGGGTGAATCCTTTTCAGGATGGTCCACTGATCGAGAGCATCGCTGACTTTTCGAGCGGTACCAGCCTTGGTGCGCAACTGCGTGGCTCGGCTCTCTCGCGTCGCAAGTATTCGCTCGACTATGCTGCTTACTTTTCTGCGCGTAGTAGCAACCAGCAGTTTAATGCCGGGCGGGCTGCCGGCGGGCGGTTGAGTTTGTATCTGCCGGAGAAGCGGCTCGAGGTTGGCGCTTCCTACACACGCCAGCTCCAAGGCGTGCATGAGAACTTTTACGGCGCCCACGCGTGGTGGGAGCCAAAGGACACAGCTTTCCGCCTGCGCTCAGAGTATGCGCGCGGCCATCATGCGCAAGGGTACTGGGTCGGGGTTGACTATCGCTCGCAGGCATTTGGCGGTCTGGATAGCTGGGTAGGTCGCATCGAACCCATCTTCCGATTTCAGCAGACGTTCCGTCGAGACAACGCTGCCAGCGACACGCTACCGGCTACCAACACGCAGCGAGCTGATTTCGGACTGAACTACAATCTGCCACATAACACCAGAATCCTCACGAGCTACTCGCGAGTCTTCTCGGCCGCTGGGAACAGCAACCTATGGGAGACAGGGATCGTCTACCGTTTCCTGTTCCCCACCTGGAAAGGAAAGTAACGATGAAACCGAATTATCTCTCGGGTGGTGTATTCCTGGTCGGTTTGCTTCTCGTAGCAACCGCTGCAGCGATGCAGGCGCAGGCGCGTCCATCCCCGCCAGCGCCCAGCCAGACGGCGCCGCCTCCAAACACGCCGGCGAAAGCATCAGCCTCGCATGATGCTGACAACGGCGACCTCATCTTCGCGCAGAACTGCTCCCGGTGTCACAGGGCACCTGAAAGCGTGTCGCCACGTATCGCTGGAACCGTGCTGCGCCACATGCGCGTTCGCGCACAACTCAGCCAGACAGATGCAGAAGCAGTGCTGCGCTTTTTGAATCCATAAGCGGAAACGTCAAAGCGTAAGGCTGCTTGTGTCAGGAGCCCTGCGCTTTTTCGCTTACTACTGCTGGGGGTTCGAACGCCTGCAGGCATAACAAACAGGCGAATGGTCGAGACCTACTGAGTACGCGGCACCGGAAAGGACTGGATGATAGCTGCGATGCTGGGCGGCTGGTGTCTAGCGGGACCCAAGGTGCGAGGCGGCTGCCATCGCACCTTCTGCATTTGCAGCACTCGTCAGGTTACGTTGGCGTTTACGCGAGCTGGCTCGCCATGCGTGCGTATTTCTCACGGGCTGCGTCTTGCCCGGCTGTCTGCGCCAGGGCTTCGAGCTCAGCCTTCGTCGGTTTGAGTCGCAAAGGCAGTCGCTTCCAATAAAACTGCAAAGCGTCCGATTGCCACCCTGAGTACGTCTTCCCCCAGGATTTTCCGGATTGGCCAGCGAAGACGAGGTTCGATGGGTTGAGGACGCGCGTCGCATCCTGAAAGCGACAATCCAGGGAAAGCCTAAGCTTTTGCGACAGATTCGGCGAGGCGGCATGCACCGTCAGGCTGTGAAAAATAAGAACGTCGCCAGCGTTCACCTGGCCACCTACCCACGTGTCGCCAGCTGCCCGCTCCGCGGGGATCTCGGGAACATGCAGGTTCCCATGCTCATGGTACTGAATACCAAACCGATGCGAACCTGCGAGTATCCGCAGAGGCCCTGCTTCGACCGGGCAATCATGCAAAGCGATCCATGCCGTGTAGAACTCAGGATCGCCGCCCATGAATTCATAATCCTGATGCGGACGCACGACGAGACGTTCGCAATTTGGGAAGATGAGCCTTGCAATTGGCTTCGGATGAACAAGGACCTGTTCGTCTACAAGCAAATCCATGACCCGGCGCAGCGCAGGCTCATGCGGCAAAGCGTGAAGCTTTTCCAAGTTAAACACCTGCTGGTAGGTGCGTTTGAAAGCCGGGTCCGGGTCTCCGCACGCTGCACCTTCCTTGGCGATTCGCTCAAGAGGGTCAGCCTGTGATTCAAGCCAGCCGGCGGCGTAGAGGACGCTCGCAACATCACTCAATACCGCGCGTACTGCAGCTTTGGGCAATACTTGGCGGATGAGGGCATAACCATCCTGTGCCAGCTGAGACCGCAGAGTCTCGCGCGTGAGGTGTGCACTTTCGATCGCGGAGAATGCTTGCATGTGGATTCCCTTTATGTCGCTAGGATTCAGCGCTACACAGTTATCACGATATGTTTTCCAGCGCGTGCATGTGTCTCGGGATCTTCTGCTCATTGTCAGAGGAATGTCATGGACAGGGTGGACCTTGTCCCACGACGATCAAAGGGCCCGACAGTCTGCCTGCGAGGCGCCACACGCATCGGGCAGTGACATTTGCTTTACGACCGAGTGACAAGTCCTGTGAGCAGTCTCGGTAAGCTCACCGCAGCAAAGGTGAAATGCGCACGCAGAACCCACACAGGGAGGTATCTTCTGCCCTCAACGAAGCGGAGGAAAGCGCCACTGCACACCAGGAACTGCAGGAGGATCAAGTGCGTACGACGGCAGCAGCGACAATCGTGAGTAAACCAGATGCACCACAAGCCTCGAGACCGCAGGATGCGCTGCGCTCCAGCATGGACTTACCGCTAAGCAAGACGTTTTACCCGCTAGGCTTCGCAGTCGAAGTCATTACGAATCACCCGGCAGTGCTGAGAGCAGCAATCGAGTGCTTTGGTCACATCTCCTCCTGTCGCGCTACGACGCAATTGCAGGTGCGAGTCGGCATCAGCAGAGGGGGTGACGCTTTCCTGCCTTCTGAACCGACGCGGCGCGAGTACAACCATCTCTACTCACTGGTAGCAGATACACACAATCAGGCACTGCTCGATCTAGAGACCGGCATCAACTTCGCGTGGCTTTCTGAAGCCGCCCTGATGAACCCAGGCTACCTGCGCACGAACTTTCTCGAGAAAATCGTCTACCTGCTGCTGGGTGCAAAACACGTGACTGATGTCCACGCAGCATGCGTGAGCCGCTTCGGCAGGGGCATCTTGTTGTGCGGAGACTCGGGGGCGGGCAAGTCGACCCTGGCGTATGCCTGCGCGCGTGCGGGCTGGTGCTACACATCGGATGACACGAGCTACCTGATCAATGGGTTGGAATACCCGCTTGTCACCGGGCACGCACACCGGGTACGTTTTCGTCCGACCGCAAGAGAGTTATTCCCCGAGCTCGCCGATCGAGAGGCCACTCCCCGCATGGAAGGCAAGCCCTCGATTGAGCTCCCGGTCGCGGAGCTCCCGTTGCACAGCACGTCCACGGATGCTCGCATAGATGCCATCATCTACCTCAACAGGTTTGCTGGCGCGCAGGGCAGGCTCGCAGCATTGCCAAAAGGAACCGCCACCGAGCGCATGCAGCAGGATCTCTTCTCCGCCGGAGACCTACGCGCCCGCCATGCGAAACAACTTGAGATCTTTACCAACGTGCCGACGTACTCGCTCGAGTACTGCGAACTGCCTGCTGCAATTGCACAAGTGGACCAGCTCGCCAGGGGCCTTTGAGCTTGCTATTCGCCAAGCACTAGCAGCTGTCTCTCGCTAAGGAATCACCTGCCTGCGGGCAACGGCGGTAAACCAGATGCTTCGCCCGCAGTCAGTACCGTACAGCAGCGTCTTTACGTCAGGCTCCCAGGATGGTTCGATCTGGTTGCACGGAACGTCAGCGATCCGTCGGCGCTGTCCTGTGTCGCGGTTAAGCAGCCAGAGGTTCCAATATCCTTGTTCGAGATGACTGTAGGCGAGCCATCGTCCGTCCGGAGAAAGTGCAGGATAGCGAGCGTCACTCAACCGCACCGGCGAATGTAGTCGCGATGTTTCTTCAAGATAGATCCGTGGTTCTTCTGAACCTTGTACTGCCGAGAAGGCGTACTCGGTCGGCGATAAGAAGGATGCTTCGAAGACGTTGTAACCTTCCGGGCTCAACGCCCTCCCTGCTCCACTATCAGCCGTGGCGACGGAACGAGACAGCAAGCGGCCGCGCCCGCGTTCGTCCTGAATGTAGGCAAGGGTGTTTGCATCCTTTGAGTACATGGGGTCGCGTGCGTTTTGGACGAGTGAATGCAAGGGATCGTGCGGATCCACAATCTGCGAGCCTGCGACCGATGCTTTCTCCGCTAGAACCTGACGCCCGAGACCAGTGAACGACAGGTAGTCATACGACGCATCGCCAAACGACGGAGAACTCCGGCCGCTTCCCTTCTGCGCAACAAGGCGGTAACCATCGAACGAGAATGCCGAGTAGAGCACGCCGCCACGGAAAGATTGAGGTTGCGCGTTGGCAAAGCCCTGCGCTGCAACAGGGAGACGATATGCGTACTCTAGACGTTCGTCGCGTTCGCGGTGAAGCGTTGACCGTGTACCCAGCACGACAGAGGCAAGCATAGCCGCAGCCCAGGCGTAGCGGCTCCAATCCCGGGCGTCCAGCCCTGCTGGCCGATCTCGCCACATCCGGAAGTAGATCCAAGCGAGAAGGATCAGCATCAACGGCAGTCTCGGTTCATACAGCAGCCAAAGCGGGCCGGGCGGGCCGTGCGGACTGGGCATAGGAAAGCCGATGCCCAGGTAGATAGCGGCCAAGGCTATCAGTGAGCCACGCTGCTTTTTCTCGATCATGACCGCGGCAAGGACACAGATCGGCAACGCAATCAGGACAAAGTTGTAAGAGGCTGGGATCGTGGAGATAGTGAGCGCTGCTGTGAGCAGGGCGGACCACTCCAGAAGGATCCGCTGCCTGCTGGCAGCACGCTTGCGGATCATCAGTATCGCTGGAGCGAGCAGAAGCATCTGCGACGCGGGCGCGAGTAAAGCGTAGGCAAGTGGAGAGTCCTGCCAAGGATGCGGGTTCCACTGTGGTTCGGACAAGAGCAGGCAGTGCAGCACCCCCGTGATGGAAGCAGCTGGTGCGTAGGGCTGAAGCCCTTCTCCATGCATGACCCACGGCAGGATCTCCTCAAGCCACGTGCGGTGCGCCGCGAGTCCGAACACGGATATAGAGGCTACAACGGCAGCAAGACCCGTTACGATGCCAGCGACGAGTGCTCTCCAGTCTCGGCGCTGCAAAATGAAGAGGAGCAGCAACACCGGGAAGACTTTACAGGCGGCAGCGAGTGCGATCAGAGCGCCCGCCCGAGCGCGGTGACCACGCAAATAGCTCCAGCATGCCGCGACGATCAGGAAAAGCAGGACTATGTAGAACTGCCCGAAAAGCAGGTTGCGCTGCAGCGGGAAGCTGAGTGCCAGAATCAGCGCGACGCGCTGGTAGCTCAAACCTGCAATGGAGCGCAGCATACAGCCGATTGGAATAAGCAGTGCAAGATTGAAGAGGATCCATAGATGCTTCGCAGTAAGAGGCGGCAGCCAGACAAGCGGCCAGACCGCAAGCGTGGAAAATGGAGTGATTGGAAGAAGGCCGATCACTCGGATGTCCACGCCCCTGTGATCCTTCTCACGTTCGATCCACGGCCACTCGTACATGCGTGACGTGTCGAAGCCTTCATGCGCCAGGCGTGCCGACATATAGTAGTTCGGAAAGTCTGTGTTGAGCGTCATCCAGGCACGTGGCAATGTATGGAGTCCGAGGAACAACACCGCTAAGCAGAGAGCGATGCGCTCTGCCCAAGACACACTTCTAGTTTGCTTGAAGGTCACGATTCACAATAGTCCGTTTGTCGGACAGCAATGTCACGGGCATGTCAGGCGCTCGTCATCGACGTGTCCGCCTCAGCGGGTATCGACGAAGACGATTAGGCGCTGATAGCGCGCCGGTGTGCATCCTGTTGCAACGCCGTTTCAATGATGTCTCCAGCGAGACTCAACCCTTGTACCGAGAGCATCTCCCTCTGCAAACATTGGGCGGCCGTGCGAAAGGTCGGCTCGCTTAGTACCTTATGAATCGCGCCCGCGATCTTGGCAGAGGAGAGTCTTGCGATGGGTAGAACGATGCCGGCGCCCGCACGCTCAAGCCGAGCGGCCACAGCCGGCTGGTCGAACGCGGTCGGTAACGCAATCATCGGCTTACCCTGTAACAGCGTCTCGAAAACGGTATTCGGCCCGGCGTGCGTGATGACTACTTCAGCTTTCTTCAGGATCTCGAGCTGTGGTGCATCGCTTACCACAACGGGACTGCCAGGAAGATCTTGGAACATCTGTGGGTCGCGGCGACCGCCGAGCGAGAGCACAAGCTGGAGCTGCGTTCGGCTGCACGCCTCCGCAATCATGCGAAAGGTTGCGGCATCTCCTTTCAGTGTCGACCCAAGCGATGCATAGACCAGTCGCCTGCCGTCGAGTCGATGCCACGGAAAGTCTGCGGGTGCACGCGCATCGTCCACGAACGGACCACAATAGTAGAAGTTCTCGGGCAGCACACTGCGTGGGTAGTCCAGGCACCTGGGCAACTGGGTGATATGCGCCAGCGCGGGATGAGTATTCTTCATCCTGGCCACTAAATCTAAACCAACACTGCCCCTGAATCGATCAAGGCGGAAACGCACGGGCCCCTGCATGCGGACCGTCGAGACCTCCAGCAATGCGCGTTGCAAACGAGCTACGCATGACAGTCGCGGCGTGAAGCGATTTGGAGACGACCACCCAAAGTTGTGAGGCACCGAGGTCGAAATGATGAAGTACGGCCGCTTCATGATCTCCGCCACGGTGGGCCCGGCCATCGCAATCTCATCGATGAGCAGAGCGTCCACGCCGGCGCGCCGCATGGCTTCCGGCGCACCTCGCAAAACTTGTTCCATCTCTGCAACGGTACGATGAACCCGATAGCGAAGGGCCGCGACTCCCGCCTTGCGGGCCGGGCGAATCAGCCGCACACCCGCATCCTCGACAGAGCCAATCGATGCAAACTCCAGACCATTCTGCAGGATCTTCTCTTCAAGATCGGACGTGTGAAAGAAGGTGACGCGGTGGCCGCGCCTGACAAGATGACGCGCAAGCGTCATGATGGGGTTCAGGTGACCCGTGCCTGCGAACGACAGCACTCCGAAGTGAGACCGCCGCGCTCCCGTCAACTTCAGCATGTTCCAAGCGTAGTCCTTGGCGATCACCATACCAACCTGCAATCCCTGCATCGGCATCATCGTGACAATGGAATGACATGCGGGTGAAACAGGCACGCTGGATCACTCGCACAATAGCAACTGTGCTGCTCTTCCCTTCTGGCTTGTCGCCTCGTTGTCTCCGCTGCAAAAGCAAGTGAGCGAGGTCCGAAGATGCAAAGCGCGCACGAGGGCAGGGCTCATGCTGGATCCACGGAATGCCATCAGCAGCACACTTCGCAGCCTCGGCATCCTCGCGCCGCGACGGATACGGGCCCACACCAGCGTGACGCCTCTCGGGGCACGGGAGGCCTATCGGCACTGGGCTTCCACCTATAGAACTGAAACGGCTACGAGCTGTCTCGATGAAGAGCTTGCGCAGCGGATGCTTGGCCAGCTTTCACGCAGGCGGCTTCTCGATGCCGGCTGTGGCGTCGGGCGGCGCATCGCTGCGATCCCAGACGCCGTGGGGCTCGACGCCAGTCCCGAGATGCTGGCCGCGGGCGGCGCGCGGAACGTAGTTGCAGGGGATGTAAGAGCGATGCCTTTTCCGAGCGAGAGCTTTGATATGGTCTGGTGCCGCCTCGTGCTGGGGCACCTTCCAGATGCGACGAACGCGTACCAGGAGCTTGCCCGGGTGTGCTGCGTTGGCGGCCACGTGTTCGTCACGGACTTCCACTCGGACGCTGCAGCAGCCGGCCACCGCAGGAGCTTTACGGACCAGGCGGGTGTCGTGCACGAGATCGAGCACTACGTGCACCGCGACCATATAGGCATCGCGCAGGCGACTGGTCTGTCGCTTGTTGCCTCTGATGAAGGAGCGGTGGGGACATCCGTGCGCCGCTTCTATGCGCAGGGTATCGGGCTCAAGGCGTACCGGAAAGACAAAGGATTGAAGCTGGTGGCCGCATATCTGTTTCGCAGGATGGCTTGATATCGCCTCTGCTGTGGACTGGTGGCTCCTTGCAGCGGTAGATCGGCAGGCGAGCGAAAAGGCTCTACGGAAGTTCGATCGGCCTGCCGCCAAGCAACAGTTTGCCGAAACCCATCACAGCTTCCGCACTTCGCACCATCTCTGCTACCGGCGCGCGCAGCCAGCGGATGCTGCCTCCGATGCGCAGAGACTCCAAACCCCTTGTCGACACCATTGGAAGACGCCGGTAGAGCTCGTCAGATGCAAGCTGCACGCAACCGCCGAGCATCACCAACTCGACATCATCGCTGGAGAGTGTGCCTAGCCGATCCAGGATATCGCTTCCCGTATCGCGGATGCCGATCAGGTCTGCGACCCCGCCTACCTGGATGCTTCCCTCGCCGTTTTCAAGGCGCAGTATCGATCTGGGCGTGTCGGTAACCATTGCATAGGCTCGTTCGGCTGGAACTGCGCAGCGCAGCATGGCGAAGCGTACCTCGTCCAGGAGATCGCCGGCGGAGGTAAGTGGCGAGTCGCTGCCCAAGGCTACTTTCTCTCCTTGGTAGAAAAGCCTGTTCGCCGGAAGCCTCCCGAAGAGATATTCATTCGAGGACGGACACAGGATCAGCGATGCCTGCCGCGCCTGCAGAACCGCTAGTCGCTCGTCATCAAGGGCCAGACCATGGACCAGAACAGTGCTGCTGTCCAACAATCCCTGGCGATCGAGCGCCAGCAATTCATCACTCGCTTCCTTGCTGACACCTTCACAGGCGTGCACGATGAACGGGCCGCCACGTGGCGTCGCGAGCCATGCCCGCCTCAGATCGCCACCAAGCGCTATGGAGTGCGCCCAACCAAAGCGCTGCAGCACGCGCACCGGGAAATCTATTCTCTCGAACTCAGGCGATTGGGCGTCATGGTGACTTACGGTTGTTACACCACAGACAAGGTTTCGCAGAGCTCCCCACCACAGGCGTACCGACTTGGGCAACCTATGCTGCTGCGCAATGGTGGTCGCATGCCTTTGTTGAATGTCTTTGCCCCACTCAACGTAATCCTGGTAATGTGCTCCACCCAGCCTCGGGTAAAGGGCAAACTGCAGGTGATCATGTGCGTTGATGAGCCCGGGAAGGATGAGCATACCGGCCAGATCAAGGTCGCGATCTGCCTGGTTTGTGCGTCGTGGTGCGGCCGCACCCTTCCTGATCTGAGCGATTCGCCCTTGCTTGATCTGCAGCGTGGCGGGGTTTGTCTCGCGGGCACTGAAACACCACCGTGCTCCGTGAATCCAGCCTGCGTTGCTCGATGGTCTGCAGCTACCTTGTTCAAGCACGCTTCGTGGCCACATAAATGCGAAAGCGAGAAGGCTCGCGCCGACCGCGCAACTTCGCGATCCATGGCCGGATGGCCCACTTCCAGCCGTAGTCTGGCGAGTGCTGTTCCCAGGCAAGATCGAGCCTCTTTGCAAGATGGGCGAGGCGCTCGTCCGTCAGGAACTCCAAGCTTCTCACAGCATCCGAAGCCGTCCCGAACCGGCGCTTGAATGTGGCCTGACGTTCTGCCAACATCTGCTTTCCGCTCTGTTCGCGCGAGTACCAGGGCGTATCGATGATGACGATTTTGCCCCCAACCTTGAGGCAGCGAAGTGACTCCCTCAGGGTCTCCTCATAGTCCTCCGCATAATGAAATGAGGCATTGAAGAGAACATAGTCGAACTGTGCGGAGCAGAAAGGTAGATGGGTCGCTTCGGCCTGAAAGCATCGGATTGGCGTGGTGAGATAACGTTCGTAGTGCTTCGCGGCGCCAAGACCGTCGTTCTCGTTGACAAGCAGGTCCACTGCGACGGTTTGGTACCCTATCTGGCCCAGGCGAAAGCTCATCCAGCAGTTGCCGGCGCCAAGGTCGAGCACAGCGCAGCGGTCTGCTGAGTTCTTCAGCACGTGCTGCTTGAGACAGCGAAAACTTGCCGCACGAATCCTCCACTGCCCGCTGTTATGTCCGTTTAGGTCCTTGTCGGGCAATGCAAGGTAGAAGGCTTCGCTCTGGCTGCCCCGTCCCTCGGCTGCACGGATACGCTCGTACTCTGTTGCAAAACGAGCATAGTAGGCGGCACGCTCCGGCGGCAACGCGGGGGTGATTCCCTTTACAGGGCTGAGATCAAGAGCGCAGATCCTGCACTGGAGCCCTGCGAGCGATGTGCCGCAGCGGGGACACTGCAGCTTGAGATCGAGGGGGGATATTCCCCGCACCCGTTCCTCCGACAAAAAGTGCAGGCTTGCACTTTCCACGCTGGCGTTTGCTCTCGACATCAGGCTTCCCTTGAGCCGGCGAGCTGATCCAGGGGAAGGATGTGGACCACACCGGCTGCATTTGCTGAATCCGTAAAGACGAACGGTTGCTCGCATCGACTTGCAGCTTCCGAAGTCTCGACCGCACGCCAAAGAGCGTCGACGTCGGCAACCACGTGACTTCCCTCCGAGCGGGCCTTCCAGGAGTCCACCTCAGCGTGAATGGCGTCGCGTACCGCGCGATAAAACTCGGTGGTGTAGGTAGCCTGAAACATGATGCATAGATCATCGCTGTCAGCCCAGTTACGCTTCGCCCCAAGCTGCGCTTGAACACGGTTGTAGAAAACGGTTCCCGGCAGCGGGTACGAGAAGGAGATCCCGACATCGTCGGGCCTCGTCTTACGCACGAAGGCAACGGTCTTTTGCAGTTCCTCCCAGCCTTCGCCCGGATAACCAAGCTGAAGAAAAAAGCACGCGCGAATGCCAGCTGCTCTGAGTCGTTCGCGCGCGATGACGACAGTTTCAAGTCTCAGATTCTTATCCATCGCGTCCAAGATCGTCTGCGCTCCGGACTCAACCCCCATCCACACCTCGGCACAGCCGGATGCCTTCAAGTGTTCTACTGTGTCTTCGTGCATCAGGTCAGCGCGCGACTGGACTTTGAAGGGTAGCCGCGCATCCTGCTTCACTACTTGCGCCGCAAATACCTGCACCCAGTGCCGATTCAAGGCGAAGATGTCATCACCAAACCAGATGTGTTCAACGCCGACGTCTTTCAACGATCGCATCTCCTCGGCCACGGAGGCAGCTGCACGTAGATGAAAGCGATTGCCCGAGATCGGCTTGGCACACCAATTGCACTGAAATGGGCAGCCTCGACTGGATACCATGTTGGTGGAAAAGTAGCCATGCGCTTCTTGCCACGCTGCGCGATACGGCTCCAGATCAATCAGTTCTCGCGCAGGGCGCGCGAGCTGTGCCCACGCAGAGTTTCTTGCCAGGCGCTCCCTCCCCTGCCCTCTGTGGCCTTGCTTACTATTTGTCATCACGCCATCCAAAGGTGGAGCTTCCGTCCCGCCTAGGATCGAGGAACATAGCGTGACCAGCACCTGTTCTGCCTCGCCACACAACACGTAATCGAACCCACGACCGAGAAAAAGGTCAGGGTCATCCGTAGAGTCCGAGCCGTGCACGATCACGATCGCGCCAGTCTCTCTAGCGGCCGCCGCTATACTCCATGCCACGTCGCGCATGCGCGTCAGGCACATCTTCGAGAGGAAATTGAAGTCGTCTTCGTAGACGACCACGATCTTCGGACGGTGCCGCCGAAGCGCGTCCGCAAACGCGACCTCGGGCTCCAACAACATCGTGTCGAATACCGCAACGGTGATCCCGTGGTCTCGCAGCGCGGTCGCGGCGTAGAGCGTGCCGATCGGCGTGTACGGCTGCATCTTACGCACTTGTTTCGGGTCGTAGGGAAGATGATAGGAGTGGGTCAGCAGGACACTAGCCAAGGCTCACCTCATGCTGTCGCGATGGGCACCGCATCAGGCAGAGCACGGTGCACACAGGTGCGATACAGATGCGCTTCATAGACCAAGCCTAGGCTTCTCAGCGCGCTGCTTTTGTCTCGGAGATGTAAACTCAATGTCACTCTTTGCTTGCTGTCCGGAGAAATGAAGTGTGGTGTTTCGCCGCTTCGGCACAAAGCGCAGGCATCTACGCAGCATCATCGTCTTGAACAGATCTGTACCGGAATTTAGAGAGCTGGCAGCGAGTTCCGTTCAGGTGACGGCGCTCGGCTCGAGAAAGTGACCTAACTGGTCGCGTTTGACGGCGAAGTAGCGGGCCGAGTGAACACCAAAGCCCACATCGGCGCTCAGGCGCTCGACGATATTGATGCCCGCGAGTTTTACCGCTGCTATCTTCTCAGGGTTGTTCGTCATTAGCCGCACCGCATTGATCTTGAGGTAGCGAAGGATATCGACGACGAATCGATAGTCCCGCAGGTCGTTCGCATGGCCCAGTGCCAGGTTGGCTTCAATAGTGTTGAGCCCCTGTTCCTGCAGAGCATAGGCGCGAAGCTTCTCTGTGAGACCAATGCCGCGGCCTTCCTGGTGCTCGTACAGAAGCATGCCATGACCGGCTTCGGCAATCGTGCGCAGCGCAAGGTGCAGCTGGTCGTGACAGTCACACCGGAGCGAATGGAACACATCGCCCGTCGTGCATTGCGAATGTATGCGCACGATGCAGGGTGTGCTGTGAATGTCCCCGAGAATCAGCGCCAGAGCTGTCTCTGGCGCTGTTTCTTTTCCGCGAGCGTCTTCAAAGCCAAGCAGTTTGAAGTCGGCCCACCGGGTGGGAAGGTTTACTTCCGCGGTCTTGATCAGGGTGAGTGGATGATCCAGGTGTTGTATCGTCATAAGCCTTCAGCACGCTGTTGAGGTTGCCTGGACAGGTGTAGTTGTGGGTCGCTCGGAGCGAGCCTTTGCCGCGTTCCTCGACAATGCCGTGGTCGGTTTGTTGGTGCAGAGAAGAGGTAAGCCGCTTCACGACTTACATTTGCGGCACCCGGTGTACGTCGCTCGCCGGAACTGGTACAAGACATGATCACCAAAGGCTGCGAGCGGCGAAGCAAGCGCTTGATCCATTGCCTCGAGCGCAGACAGCAGACGTGGGTGACTCGAGATCCATGGTTCCGCAGCACTCGGCGGCACCATCACGCCTATGCCCACCTTTCGCTCAAGCTCAAACCAAGGTACAAACGCACGTTCGAGTTGGGCGGCGCGATGGTAGATCACCTCGAAGTTATGCTTGGCGAGCCGCGCTGGAACAACGCCGCGCTTCAGGCGCCGCAAAGCAAGCTTCGGACGCCCTCGCAGCGTTTCCACTACCATCTCTCCCGGGCACAGGGTGCCGAACAGCACGAGCATGGCTACGCTGCCGGGCTTCAACAGTCTCGCCAGGGCAGAAGCAACGGGCTCAAGGTCGATTACGCAGTTGAGCGGCGCAAAGTTGGAAAACGCACCGTCGAACAAGGGCCTTCCGCTTGCGATGTACCCGCGTGCGAACTCCGGAAAATCCTCTGCTGCCACCAACTCCGCAGTGGAGCCAAAGCCCACAAGCTTTTCTGTGGCCAGCGTCACCATCGTCGGGGATGGGTCGGTGAGCAACACGCGGAAGCCGTGCCGTGCCATGAAGGATGCGTCCTCGCCAGTACCTCCGCCTATCTCCAGCAGCCGGCCCCCAGCAGGAAATTGTTGCAGCCATCGCGAGCGCACAGCCCGGCGCTGAGCAGCGACACTTTCCCATGCACCGAAGCGCTCATCAAAGAGCGGAGCGATCGCATCGAATGCCTGCGCTGCGGGACGTAGCTCTGTTCTCACAAGTGGTGTTGCTTCAGGCATTTGCGCCATTGATAGGCCTCCAGTGAATAGCGTGCCCCTTCCAGAAGATGGAAGCGCAGCCTTGAGCAAAGAACGTCTAGCTGCAGCCGGTAGCGGGCAATCCGAATGCCTGTCGGCTCATCCTGGAGCGCCTTCATCACGGGCGGGGGCAGTTTCGAGGGCAACAACGCAGCGCGGCTGGAGCGACCCGCAGGCAAACCTGCTACCTCAAGCTCGTGCTGCAGCAACAGATACAGCTTGGTACCCGGATGCTGGCCTAACGCTGTCTGCCGGCCATAGCGATCCACCCACAGGCGAATCCTTGGAGGCAGGGTGTCTACAGTCCAGGAAGTCAACGCCGGAGGCGCGAAGAGGCCGAGTATGTCGGTAAGCAGATATACGACGGCGCCGATCCCGACAGCGGCCCTGCGATCCTCCGCGGCAGTGGATGCAAGCTCTTCCCAGAAGGCGGCATCGGTTCTGCGTGTCATCACATGGCGATAAAACTCAAGAAGGTGCGCGGTACGCGAGAAGGCACTGCACACATCCTTGAAAGCATGCAGGCCCTGGCCCAGGAACAGGTCCACCGGCGCAAGGACAGGCATGCTGATGCCGTACAACTCCTTGTGCAGCACGCGGCTGAGCCGTCCAGCAGGACCAGCACCATGCCGGTTCCGTTGTTCGAGGTGCAGCTCCACTGCATAGCCCGGAGATGCCCTGTATAGATCCTTGATCGAAAGGGTGGGCCGCTCGTTCGCCTTGAACTCCCAGCTTTTGCCGCTGACGGCGTAGAGCCGGTAACCCCTTTTCTCGAGCAGGCGGCGTGCGTCGGCTACATCCTCCTCAGCAACCAGATAATCGAGATCGAACTGGTGCCGAAGCTCAGGGCGTGGCACAGAGGATGGACAGAATGAGACACCCTTGAGCACGGCGTAGGAGATGCTGGCACTTTGAAACTCTTCTTGGATCGCAACAGATTCCCTGATCATGCTTTGCGTCCGTGCTCCATTCTCTGCCATGCGACGACGCAGTCCCTGCAGAACAGCAGGAGGCAAAGAAGTGCTCCATTCGAGCGCATCCAATCGATCGAGAAGGTAAACCGCCAGCCCGCTGATGTCGAGCCAGGTCAGCAGCTTCCGCCACTCTGAAGAGCGCAGTCGCAGTAGCTCTGCTGCTGCGGCGGGTATGGGGTCGCAGAAGCTCAGGAGGGCTGCTTCCCGGATCTGATGGTCGCTGTCGCGATGCGACCAGGGAGCGCTCGCGACTCCAGGTGTCCGTGTTCCGTTTTTACCTGACGCGCTCCTGGGAGTGCCCACACGGAGTGTGACCGCAGCACGCTTTGCGGTGGGCTCTGTAGCTGACCGAAGAGCGGGACCAGAACCGCTTGCCAATGTGTACCTCCCTGACGGTGTGCCCGGAGTCCAGGTCGCACGCCGCTGCCGGAGACGAGGCCCCAACCTGTTCGACGTTACAAGCAAGACCTGCCACCGCATGTCATGGAGTTGTCAGGAAAGTGTCATACGAACGCAGCCAACGGATGGTCGAGAACAATCCAACACAATCTCTTCACCGGTCCCCTGCCGACCTGAGGTGAAACTGTACTTTGCCAAAGTAAGAGCGCGAGTCGCCTACGAAGCCACCGGCTCCATTCGCAGCCGTGAAGTAGAGCTGGTCCGCCAGGTTGCGCACACCAAAACTCCCGGTCCACCACGGTGCGGTGACATTCACGACCGCATCGGCATTGGTGTACGAGGGGATGGAGTTTGTGTTGAGCAGGTCCGCAAACATGCTGCTGCGATTGGTGAACCCGCCAGCCAGCGTGACGTGAGTACCGGTACCCATCGAAAGCTCGTAGCTCGTCCACAGGTTCACGATGCGATCCGGTACACCCTGTGGCCGACGGCCCGTAGCCGCAGGGTTGGAGGGGTTCTCGCTCAATGACGCGTGCATGCCGGTCGCATTGGCATTGAGCCTCCAGTGATGCGAAAGCGCCAAGTCCACGTTACCTTCACCACCCTGCGTGAGCTGATCGTTGAAGACAGGGATATCGCCTACCAGGGAGAACACGTTGTTGCGCATGACATGGAACGCCGCGGCTGTCACCAGGATGCGGTCATTGATGGCCCCAACCTTCACCCCGGCCTCATACTGCGTTCCGGTTTCGGGAGCCTCAACGCCGTTCTGTGTGGCCTCAGAAGTGAAGTTCACAAGGTTGCTGTGTGCTACGCCAAAGTAGGGCGAGACTCCCGGCAGTATGCGGTAGACGGTGCCGACGTTCCAGCTGAATGGCGTGTCATTGCGGCCATAAACGCCAGGCGGTTCGATGAGCTGCCCATTGCCAAGGCTGCGGCCGGGCACGTTCACCCTGGGTGTGAGCGCGGTCTGCCACCAGTCCTGCCGGCCGCTGATGCGAAGCTTCCAGCGTCTGGTAAGGTCTAGTTGATCTGTTGCGTAAAGACCTTGATAGTTTGCGTTGAGCCCATCCAGGAAGCCCGAGTGCTTCGCATCACGCAGGAAGGTCAGGCCGCTGCGAGAAGACTCAGGAATCACAGGCTTGAAGATGTTCGTGATGGACGACAAGTCTGCAGTCGAGCGGTTCGAAACGACGTTCTGGTGCTGCACTTCCACGCCGGTTAGCAGCGTGTTGCGAACAGAGCCAGTCTTAAAGGTGACGACCGGTTCCATCTCGTAATCGAAGTCGTGGAGCGTGTCATGTTGACTGCGCAGCTGTCGGCCGGTAAAAGCAGTGCCAGCCACTGTGCCGCCATCCCCATTTCGAAGAATCGACAGGTTTCGATACATGTAGGAAACGCGATTGTTCACCGTCACGGAAGGCGCTGCTTGCCACACATCGGACGCAGTGAAGCGGCCAATCGGCTGGTTAGCAAAGCTGAATGGTGTGGAGTATTTCGCATCGCGTCCCACACTGGTGATCGGCGTGTGATTGACGTAGATGAGGCCCGCAGGATCAGGTGTACTCTGCAGATCGCGCCCATCAAAAGCCAGGAGCAGGAGGTTGTGGCCGCTGGTCAGACCGAACACGGGACGGAGCTCGTAGTCCGAAGCAGCAAGGGATCGAAAGCCATCCAGGTGCTGTGCCATGCCATCGATTCGGTAGTTCAGACCGTGTACGGCGGTGTTGCCAGTGATGTACGCCGACCCCGAGAAGAGTCCGAAGGATCCCGTTTGAAACTGCATGCCGGCGAGCAAGTTCGGAGAGGGCGTGTAGTGCACCAGGTTGATCGTGCCTCCCGGCGGCCCGCTGCCGAAAAGCGCGGAGCCGGGCCCTTCG
This sequence comes from Acidipila sp. EB88, assembly GCF_003858395.1. GTDB lineage: Bacteria > Acidobacteriota > Terriglobia > Terriglobales > Acidobacteriaceae > EB88. The sequence continues at coordinate 3,897,552 of NZ_QWEV01000005.1, forward strand.
AGGATTTCGATCCGTTCCACTCCGTTGAGAGAGTGTGGAATGCCATTGCGTTCGTCGCCATCCGAAAAGCCGTCGTTGTAGATACGGGCCTCCAGGCCGCGAATTTGGAAGCGGTCACCGAATCCGAAGCCATCGCTCCCGCCCTGTACAACGCCGCTTGCATTGCGCAACGTGTCCTTTAGGGCCAGATCCCCTTGTTGCTCGGAAAGAGTGTGGCCAATAACCGAGATGCTTTGCGGCATGTCCTGGAGCATTGTGCCTGTTTTGCCAACGGATGGCACCTGCTCGAGAGTATCGACGTTGCCCTGAACGGTGACCGTCTGCGACGCAGACTCAAGCTGCAGCTGAACGTCGTGGTTGATAGAACCATTTGCAGCAACGTCGAGCGATGCGCCTTCAACGCGCCAGAAGCCTGCGCTCTCGACACTCAACGTATACATGCCGCCTTCGAGTGGAGAATACACATACGCGCCGTCGGCGGTGCTGACCGTGGAGAATTTTGTGTCATCGTTCCTTAGTGATATTCGTGCGCCGGCGATCGCGTGGCCACACGAATCGACGACGACGCCATGGACCGAAGCCAATTGTGCAGTGGTGGAGAGCGAGGCGGAAAAGATCAGAATGCAGGCAAAGACAAGGGTTTTGGTGTTAAAAGGGGGCATGGTCTTCCTTAAGTCGTAAATTCCAGGCGCGCTAAAACCAGCACGTGCTGATATGCGACCAATTGAGTCTGACTTAACCACGCACTCCGTTTGTCACGATGAAGTCACGGGATTGTCTCTGCTCCCAAGCGTGTGACCATGGCGTGATGCGCAGATTGCAATGCGGCGCACCTTCCGCTGCATCCCTATCCCTCCGCGTAGCACAAATCGCTACTGTCTGGAACAGAAGCTATGTTTGGCTATTTACAGCGATCCGCAGGTAGCCCCATCGTTAGTCGGCTGGAATGAAATAGGGACAAGCCAGAACACAACACTGGGCCGGCCGCTGTGCGGATCGTCTCTGGATCACGCTTGTCACCGCTTGCCGGAGGATGCAGGCGCCATAACAACTGATCGGCTATCTATGCGCTCAGTCGCTGGAGAAGTGACCTTTTCCGCGCCGGCCACCTAGCTGGGAAGGTAGGGTTCTAAGAAGCAGCTGTCTGTAGAAAAAAAGGCCCCCGGAAACCTACCGAGCGCCTGGTGGCTACAGCCCCTCGTTCGGGGGCTGTTCACTTGCAGTTATGTGCATCTAGGTGCATCTGTACGCAAGACAGGCAGTGAACCTAACATCCGCTCTGTGCAACTCTTATCCTGGTTTGTTCCAACGCTGCTTGATGTTCAGACGTGCTTCAAGATCAACTTAAAATCCGCGGGCCGCAGGGTTTGGGGGTAAGTCCCCGCTGGGCATCAGCGTGAAGACGGGCATGACACGTAAATGGCTTACCAGCGCTGATGGAGCTGTCTTCGGACACCCTTAATCTGGAGCGGCAACCTCCGTAAGCTGAACATTCGAAGCTCGGTGCGACTCGTGGAGTTGGTTAACCCTACAGCCATCGACCGAGATTGCCTGCCCGATGACGTACATGGCTTTGTAGCCGAACAGGAGGAGCATCGCATTGGCGATCTCATGCCTGTAACGGGGAAGATTCGGTTGGCCGCTGTCGGCTCTCTTTACTAGCTCGAAGCAAATGGCACACCCATCACCTGCGAGAACCGATAGAGCGCGCCTGCATTAGCTTCCGGTTGCGAGGGTCTTTACCGGTGAGAGTTCGAGAAGGAACGCAAGGCGCTAGCCGTCAGCCTGCGAGACGCTGCCTCGTCGACAATCCCGATCTCGTCATCAGGGCAACCCCAGACGGCGTTGGGCCTTGCACTTCCATGGAGCAATCCGTGAAAGATCTACTCAACGAAGAGCGCCTCGTAAAAGTGCTACAGGATTCGTTGCCGCCGTTTTCTGGCTAAGTTCTCTGCGATCTTAGCCGCCGGAACCAACATGCCACCCTCGCAACTCCCTAGCGCCTCCTGGCGTGTCCCTACAGAGGGAGCATCACACACCTGACAAGATCCCCGGTACACTTCCACCTTATCGAGAAGCTATGAGAATAATCATAGACATATCTTGATTAAGCTAGGTAGGTTGCGCTTATCTGGGAGGCGGGCTCTCATCTCCGACACTTTATCACGGGCTAGTCTTATGCAGATAATCCTACTACTCCTTGTTGCTCTGGTTCTTGGCTACCCATCCCAGGCGCAATCTTCCGAACCGCTCGACATCACAATCACTCCACCGTGTTCTCTCAGTCAACCGGAGCCACATCTACCACTTCATACCCAGGGTAATCAAATAGTGAATGCTGGCGGCATGCCCATTCGGCTGAGCAGTGTCGCCTGGTATGGCGCCGAAACCATAGAATCCGTCGTTGGCGGCCTACAACTCGAACCGCTGGAAGCGATCGCACAACGTATTCGCTGTCTCGGCTTTAATGCAGTCCGGCTCCCTTGGTCGAATCAGCTTTACGAAAACAGCTCCTTTGTCCCTCAGTATGCGATTGCAGCGAATCCAGCATTAGAGGGGCTGACACCTTTAGCTGTGTTTAGCAAGGTTGTCCAGGCTTTGACCGCGCAAGGCTTGCTCGTCATTCTCGACAACCACAATAGCAATGCTGAATGGTGCTGCGGCGATGATGGAAATGACCTCTGGTACAACAGCGACTATCCAGAGAGCTCTTGGATCGCCGATTGGAGGGGAATGGTGACTCGGTTCCTAGACAATCCTAGGGTGATTGCAGTGGACCTGCGCAATGAGCCTCGTATCAGGGCGACTTGGGGCGGTAATCCTACGACAGATTGGCACGCGGCGGCCGAGCGAGGTGCCGCCGCCGTGCTTGCCACCAATCCAAACCTGTTAATCATGGTGGAGGGCATCAATTACTCGCTAGATCTTACCGAAGTCGCTGCACTTCCGATCAAGCTACCTGTCGCAAACAGGCTTGTTTACTCACCGCACGATTACCCGTTTGATCACAGCAACTATGCAAGCGCTTTGGATCTAGCCGCACAGTTCGATATCGCTTGGGGCTACATTGCGGTCCCGGATCAGCCCTATACCGCTCCTATCTGGATTGGCGAATTCGGTAACTGCCATGATACGACAAACTGTATTTCCGACACTGCGCCAAACTCCAGCGGCCTTTGGTTTGCGAGCATCCGGCAATACATTCAGCAGAAAGGAATTAGCTGGGATTGGTGGGCGATCAACGGGACCGAATCGGGCAGCCTCAATCCCGAAAGGCTCGGCGGCAGTGAAGAGACATATGGAGTCCTGAATCCCGCATGGAATGGTCCCGCATTGCCAAACGAGACCGGAGCAGTCAGCAATGTAGCAAGCGCGCTTGCGTCGATTGCGAACCCATTGCCTGCGAGAGGTGCTGTTTCCCCAGCGCCCCTCGTAGCACTTGCATCTCCCACTCCCGGTGAAACAGTCGCGTCTGGCACTTCACTGACCATACTGCCAAACGTCAATGTGGTTGCCGGCGGTAGCGACGAAGTAGCTTTGGTTGGACTCTTTGTCGATGACCAACCCGTTGCAATCTCGATCGAGGCACCATACTCTCTGACTTGGCGCGACATTCCGGCAGGCGCACACTTGCTGATTGTGGCTGCGCTCACATGGCAAGGTCATATCGGCCTCTCCCAGGCCATTCCGGTGCAAGGAACTAACTATGAAACACCCCATCCACCCTTCACCAACAGCATCGGGATCAACTTCATAGGAACAGATGACGAGTTTATGGCTCGTACGGAGATAGCGGGGTTCGTTCCTCAAGCTTACTGGAATCAGGCGATCGCGGGGATTCTCCCCGACCTTATTGATCGAAATGGTTCGAACACTCCAGCCGTCGCCACTTGGAGGTCGCCGTATCATTACTCTATAAACATCCCTAACATACCTGGTAACAATCGTATGATGAGGGGCTACCTAGACAGTAGCAACACCCTCCCAAACTCAGTTTCAGTGAGCGGGTTACCTGCCAGTTTCGCGATTTACGATGTGGTTGTTTACTTCGACGGAGCTAATGCAGGGTCGGACAGTAAGCCAGGCCCCAGTCGCTCCTCCTTGTATCGGCTGACAAGCATGGGAACGGATGGTGTCATCCACGGGTGTCAGGAGCAAAAGCAGGAAGGTAGCACCATTCGCGGGACAGATGCAGGGGTAGACTTCTCAGGAACGTTCACTCGGGCATCTGGAGGATCGACAGGCAATTACGTGCTTTTTACTGATTGCACCGGCTCTAACTTTCACTTGACTTCAATCCATGGCCAATCGACCGACGACCAGGTTCGCGCCCCAGTGAATGGAATCCAAATCCTGGCACATCATTAACTTGCGTTACGGCGTTTATTACGTGGTTGGATCCAAGACCGTCATGACGACCGTGCGGGAGAGATCGTCGGAACGCGCGCTCCGCAACAGGTCAATTTCTTTTAACAGCTATCCAACAGCTCAGTACAATGACGTCGATGTGATGATCTGCGACGAGGCTCACCGGATACGCGCGATCAGCAACAAGCGGTTTACCAAAGCAGACAATGCAGCGACCTTCCCCAGATCGGTGAGGTCTTAGACGCCGCAAAAGCTACCGTATTCCTCATCGATGACAACCAGGTAGTACGTCCTGGGGAGGTAGGCACAATCCGGAAGATACAGGATGTATGCGGCCAAGAGCGACTGCATTCTCCATGAGTGTGTACTGGAAGTGTTGGTCTTGACCTCGTCTGACCGATCATGGCAGGGACAAGGTAGAGAACTATTGTAAGAAGAGGCTCCGTGACGTCGAGATCGCCTACACCGCCAGGAACTCGACTGAGGCGAAACTGCTCAACAAGTACGTCTGCTTCGCAGACGATGCGAGGTCCTTGCAAGACGATTTCAAGAATTGAAGATAGAGCCCCTGGTTGTCATACAACGCTGCACTACAGCCTAGATTTTGCAAGACATTCAGGGTGCACACGGGCGCGCAGGACGACACCACACGCGCTGTACGCGCTCCGTGCTCTTTAAAGAAGCTCATTTTGTGGAGTTTAGCGCGACGGTCGTGGATTTAAACACACGTATGGCGGAGAGACAGGGATTCGAACCCTGGGTACCGTTTCCAGTACGCCGCCTTTCCAAGGCGGTACATTCAACCACTCTGCCATCTCTCCGGCCTTCAAAAAATCTATCACACCTCGAGAGATCGGCGCTTGGGCTCCCTATCCGGTTCATTCTGCATCACTAACAGGCAGATGGCGGACAGCTGAATTCACCTGTGGTCCATGCAGGGGGTGCATGCTACCCGCATGCTTTGCAGTGGTCATAGAGTGCCCGTGGAGAGAGATACATGTCCCAATTAAACCCGGAATTGCTCCAGAAAATGCACGCCTACTGGCGCGCGGCGAACTACCTTACGGTCGGCCAGATCTACCTGCAGGACAACCCTCTGCTTGACCGGCCACTGATCCCGGCTGACATCAAGCCGCGCCTTCTCGGGCACTGGGGCACCACCACCGGGCTGAATTTCATTTACACCCACCTCAATCGCGTTATCTGCGAGCACTCAGTCGACATGCTGTTCATCATGGGTCCGGGGCACGGAGGACCGGGCTTCGTGGCGCAGACGTACCTGGAAGGCACCTACACCGAGGTCTACCCCAACATCGAGCGCAGCAAGGACGGCATGCGAAGGCTGTTCCGCCAGTTCTCCTGGCCCTACGGGATCCCCTCGCATGCGGCGCCGGAGACCCCGGGGTCCATTCACGAGGGAGGCGAGCTCGGCTATTCCCTGCTGCACGCCTACGGCGCGGCGTTCGATAATCCGGAGCTCGTGGTCGCCTGCGTCGTCGGCGATGGTGAGGCGGAGACCGGTCCGGCTGCCACAAGCTGGCACTCCAACAAGTTCCTGAACGCCAAGACAGATGGCGCGGTGCTGCCGATCCTGCACCTGAACGGTTTCAAGATCGCCAACCCCACTGTGCTGGCTCGCATTCCGCAGGAGGAGCTGCTGTCGCTGTTTGTCGGGTATGGCTACGACCCGGTTGTGGTTGCAGGCGACGACCCGATGGAGATGCACCAGAAGATGGCAGACGCGCTGGATCACGCCTACGGGCAGATCCGCGCGATCCAGAAAGCAGCGCGCGATGAGGGCTCCGCGCAACAGGCGCGTCCCCGCTGGCCGATGATCATCCTCAAAACACCGAAGGGCTGGACCGGGCCGAAAGTGGTCGACGGCAAGCAGATTGAAGGCACGTGGCGCGCGCACCAGGTGCCGCTCGAGGGGGTGCGTACCAACCCCGAGCACCTGAAGCTGCTGGAAGAGTGGATGAAGTCGTACAAGCCTGAAGAGCTGTTCGATGAACACGGGCAGTTCCAGAAGCACTACGCTGATCTTGCCCCCAAGGGCAACCTGCGCATGGGCATGAGCCGCCACGCCAATGGCGGACTGCTGCTTGAACCGCTGGAGATGCCGTCATTCCAGGAGTACGGGGTTGCGATCACAGAGCCCGGCAAAACGCAGGCTGAGGCGACGCGGGTGCTGGGCACCTACCTGCGCGACGTGATGAAGGCCAACCTGAAGAACAGCAACTTCCGCGTGTTCGGCCCGGATGAAACCGCTTCGAACCGGCTCGAAAACATCTACGAAGTTTCCCCGAAGCGCTGGGACGCCGAGTACCAGGGTGTGGACGAGAACCTGGCTGTAGACGGCCGCGTCATGGAAGTGCTGAGCGAGCACATGTGCGAGGGCTGGCTGGAAGGCTACCTGCTCACCGGCCGGCATGGCTTCTTCTCTTGCTATGAAGCGTTCATCCACATCATCGATTCCATGTTTAACCAGCACGCCAAGTGGCTCAAGGTGTCGCGCGAACTGCCCTGGCGCAAACCGATCGCCTCGTTGAATTACCTGCTCTCATCGCACGTGTGGCGGCAGGACCACAACGGTTTCTCGCATCAGGATCCCGGCTTCATCGACCATGTCGCCAACAAGAAAGCGGAAGTCGTCCGCATCTACCTGGCACCTGACGCGAACTGCCTGCTCTCGGTCGCCAACCACTGCCTGCGCTCCCGCAACTACGTGAACCTGATCATTGCCGGCAAGCAGCCGGCACCGGTCTGGCTCTCGATGGAGGATGCGGTGCGCCACTGCACGGCAGGCCTGGGTGTGTGGGCGTGGGCTTCCAACGATGGCAGCACCGGACCGGACGGCGCGGGCACGCCGGGCGCGGAGTGCGACCTGGTGATGGCCTGCGCCGGCGACGTGCCGACACTGGAAACCCTGGCAGCGGTATCGATTCTCCATGACCGCTATCCCAAACTGCGCGTGCGTGTCGTCAACGTGGTCGACCTGTTCACGCTGCAGCACCCGAGCGAGCACCCGCACGGTATTCCTGATGAGGACTTCGACCGGCTGTTCACGAAAGACAAGCCAGTCATCTTCAACCATCACGGCTATCCTGCGCTGATCCACTCGCTTGTGAATGGCCGCGCCAATGAGCGGAACTTTCACGTGCATGGCTTCCGCGAGGAGGGCACCACGACCAGCCCGTTCGACATGTGCGTGCTGAACCACATCGACCGATTCACGCTGGTGCTGGATGCGGTGCGCCGCACGCCATCGCTGTCTGAGCACTTCGCCGATGCGGAGCAGATCCACTCGGAAAAGATGCAGCAGCACAAACTCTACGTCTCGGAGTACGGCGAAGACATGCCAGAAGTGCGCGACTGGTCCTGGGGCGACCGGCCGGTAAGCGGTGGCAGCCAGGGATCCGCAAGCGAGGAGCAGACCGGGGGCGACAACGCATGAGTGCGGCTCCGGCAGAACACCGGGAACAGGTGAGTCCATCGGCGCAGAGAATCCTGGTGCTGAACTCCGGCTCGTCTTCCTTGAAAGCAGGGCTGTTTGTCCCCGAAGCGGGGGTTAACTTCGCGGGAGAGCGGGCCCTGTTCACCGCCGAAGCCAGCGGAATCGGCTCCGGCAAGGGTTCGCTTGCGCTGCACGATGGGGAGGGGAAGGAGATTGCCTCCAATGCAGCTGCCCTTGGCTCGCAGGCCGAGGCACTTGAGGCGGTGCGCCAGGCATTGCAGGCGCAACAGCCGGGCGCGCACCCGGCTGCGGTCTGCCATCGCATCGTGCACGGTGGACCAAGACTTCGAAATCACACCCGCGTTACGCCGGATGTGCTCTCAACGCTGCGGGCCTCGATCCACTTCGCGCCGCTGCACCTGCCCGCATCCATCGAACTGCTGGAGCAGGCAGGCACGCTGTTTCCTGATGTGCCGCAGATTGCCTGCTTCGATACCGCCTTTCACCAGACCATGCCGGCGGTGGCCAAGCAGCTTCCGATCCCATCGCGCTTTTCGGCCGAGGGCGTGGAGCGCTATGGCTTCCACGGGCTTTCGTACGAATCCCTGGTGCGGCAACTGCAGACGGAAAGCGACCCGCTGCCGGAGCGGATCGTCTTCGCCCACCTGGGCGGCGGGTCCAGCCTGTGCGGCGTGCTCCGGGGGCGCTCCGTGGACACCACTATGGGCCTGACGCCTGCAGGCGGTGTGCCGATGGCAACACGTACCGGCGACCTGGACCCAGGGGTTCTGCTGTTCCTGGCCCGGCGCGCAGGGCTGTCCCTGGATGATCTCGAGACGATGGTGAACCACGAGGCCGGGCTTGCCGGGATCGCGGGCGGCTCGGGCGATATGCAGCAGCTCGAAAAGCAGAGTCATGCTCCCGACGGAACCCCTCAAAGCCGCGCGGAAGCCGCACTGGCGTTCGACCTGTTTGCCATCGCAGTAGCAAAAGCCATCGCTGGCCTGGTGGTATCGCTGCATGGACTGGATCTGCTGGTGTTCGCGGGCGGTATCGGCGAACACAGCGCCCCTCTACGGGCTGCTGTTCTGGAGAAGCTGGCACCCTTCGGGATCCGGATCGACGCAGAAGCAAATGTGCGTCACGGCGCAGGCAGCAGTGAGGACTGCATCAGCACGGCGAACAGCAAAGTTCCGGTGCGCATCGTGCGTGCTGAGGAGGACCTGGTGATTGCCGCGCACGGTCGTACTCTCCTTCATGGTTAAAGCGCGCGTTCACAGGTATTCTTTCGCTATGGATGCACCCGGTACCGCCGGCTGGACCCTTACCAAACTGCTACCCATTTCCTGTCTGCAGGGCGCTTGGTGCCCTGCACCTCCCTATAAAGGCTGAAGCGTGCACACATCTCCTATCCGTCTGCTCCATGTCATCCATGATCTTTCACCGGCGGCGGGCGGACCGCAGGAGAACCTGCTCCAGCTCTCCAAGGGGTATCGCGAGGTAGGCGTTGAGCTGGAGGTGCTGTCTCTGGATACGGCGGGTTCGCCTTATCTGGGCCGGTACCCATTCCCGGTGCACGCAGTCGGCGCGGTCAAGTCCACCTTTGGGTACAGTGCCGCGGCGCGCCGCTGGCTGCAGCAAAATGCAAAAAATTACGATGCTGTGATCATCGACGGCTTGTGGCAGTATCCCGGCATTGCTGCGCGCAAAGCGGCCCGCTCGGCCGGCGTGCCGTACCTGGTATTTCCGCACGGCATGCTGGACCCATGGTTCCGCAAGCGGTACCCGTTGAAACACCTCAAGAAGCTGATTTTTTGGCGGCTGTTCCAGTACCCCGTGCTTCGTGATGCCGCCTGCGTGATCTTCACGACCGAAGCCGAGCGCGAGCTGGCCCCGCAATCGTTCTCGCCGCATACGTGGAAAAGTGCGGTGGTCTCCCTTGGTACGAGTCGGCCGGAGGGTGAGCCTGGTGCGCAGCGTGAGGCGTTTCTTACAGCCTCTCCCGCGCTGCGCGGGCGACGCTTTCTGCTGTTCCTAAGCCGCATCCACGAAAAAAAGGGCTGCGACCTGCTGGTAAAAGCCTTCTGCAGCATTGCAGCGCAGCATCCGGGTCTCGATCTCGTGGTTGCTGGGCCGGACCCGGACGGGCTCCGCCCGGGACTTGAGGCCGTGGCAAAGGAGCGCGGGTTTGCCGACCGCATCCACTGGCCGGGCATGTTGCAGGGTGATCTCAAGTGGGGCGCGTTTCACGCGGCCGAGGTCTTCATCCTGCCGTCGCACCAGGAGAATTTCGGCATCGCCATCGCGGAGGCGATCGCCTGCCGTCTGCCCGTGCTGATCTCAAACAAGATCAACATCTGGGACTACGTGACAGAGGATGGCACGGGGTTTGTGGAGGAAGACACCGAGGCTGGCACCGTACGGCTGATGGAGCGCTGGCTCGTTTTGAGCGCTGGTGAGCGCGCGGCGATTATCGAGCGAACGGATGCTTCGTTTGAAAAGCGCTTTTCGATGCGCAACTGCGCTCTGGGTGTGCGAAGCCTCGTGGAAGCGGCCATGGTAGGAGCGCGTCCCAGCCCGCGCTGAGAGTATGCTCCGGGCTTGTGCTCTGGAGCGTGCGACCCGGTAAAGTGAGACAGGTAGGTCGCGGCCTGTTTGCATCTGGCTCCGTCGTGCCGCAGCGGCCGAGTTTGCGGCTCGTAGCAGCTGCGGCAGCGACGCTGCTGCCTGGGACTGCCTGCTGCTTCGCAGGCAGTGGCACACATTGCTGGCTGTAGACTTCGCCGTCTTACTTGGTAGCGATCGTCCAAACTTCATAGCCGACGGCGGCGGCGATACACAGGCCGAGGTTGAACAGAAGCGCCACGCGCAAACCGAGGAAGATACCAGGAACAGCCATCATTTCCGGCACATCCTCCGCCTCGTGGATCGCTTCAGCCTTGCTCGGCGTGCCGAGCAGTTCCTGCATGCTTTTCTGCCGTACCTGGGTGCGCTTCAGCGGGGCTGGCTGCTGAAGAAAGTGCTGAGGCTCCGCGAGAGGTTGCGTTTGGGGTGCATGCGGCATCAGGGTGTTTGGCATCGGTGTTGTTCCTTTCCGTCAACCCTTGTATCGGCTTGAGCCTGCAAACACACGAGAGCTTTCTTTGCAAAAAAGCGGGCCGCCCCACTTCGGACCGGGCTTTGCGATGGATTCCTGTACTGGCACCAGGGCGCCTTGGTGTCGCACCCCATGCTGCGGACTTCTTCCCGACGGGACGTGTGCACCACCCAGTGTGCGCGTCCGGATGGAGGCTGCTCTTGCCCAACGAGCGGGACGCCGCTCATTCATGGGAGAGAAGTGGTTGCCAGCCTCACCTTGACGCGCTGGGACCACCCTTCTAGATTGAAGGAAAGGCTGCACAAAAGGTGACCCTCTGTGTCTTCTGCTCCTCACTACTTCTGGAACTATCTTCCGCTGCTGATTCAGGTGCTGATCGCGGTCGGCATGGGCTGCAGCATGGCGACAGGCTCCTGGCTGATTGGGAAACATCGCGCCAGCAAGGCTAAACTGGCTGCCTATGAGTGCGGCATTCCGGCCGAGGGCGACGCACGCGGCCGCTTCTCGGTGCGCTTCTACATGGTCGCCATGCTGTTCATCCTGTTCGATGTGGAAGCAGTCTTCATGCTTCCCTGGGCGGTGATCTATCGCCAGCTGCCAGCGATTACGGGCTCGCGCATGTTTGGTTTCTGGGAGATCCTGGTGTACCTCGGCTTCGTGATGGTGGGCTTCTTTTACATCTGGAAAAAGGGCATTCTCGATTGGTCCTCAGACAAGGCGGACCTGTAGACCGTGACGATCCCTGTGCTCGACAAAGACTCCGTTCTCTCCTCCATGAGCAGCCATCCTGCCGTGCGCTCCATGACACCTGAAATGCTGGCCAGCCCTGCCTTTGACGCCACGTACGACCGTGGCGAGCTGACCCTGACGGTAGCGCCTGAACACATCCGCGCCGCCGCAGCCGCCGTCCAGCAGGCCGGCTACAACTTCCTCGAAGATGTCACCGCCGTGGACTGGCTGCCGGCCGAACCGCGTTACCAGGTTAGCTACCACATCGTTTCGCACACGTTGAAAGAACGCGTACGCCTCCGCATCTTCGTCGACTCGATCATCGGCGGCGCGGACTCGATTACGCCGGTCTGGCCCTCGGCCGACTTCTACGAGCGCGAAGTGTTCGACCTGTTCGGGATCCGGTTCCACGGACACCCCAACCTTCGTCGCATCATGATGCCGGACGAGTTTGAAGGCCACCCGCTACGCAAGGACTTCCCCGTGGAGGGATATCGCTGATGAGTCAGTTCACAGAAACATCCTCGCTGCTCGCAGCCCGTCCGGAAGATCCGACCAAAGATAGGACCATGATCCTGAACATGGGCCCGCAGCATCCGTCCACGCACGGGGTGCTCCGGCTCGTGGTCGAGATTGATGGCGAGACCGTGATCAAGATCGTCCCCGATATCGGCTACCTACACACAGGGATTGAGAAGACCTGCGAGGCGAAGTTCTACCAGCAGGTTGTCCCGCTGACCGATCGCATCGACTACCTGTCCCCCATGAGCAACAATCTCTGCTACTGCCTGGCCGTGGAGAAGTTGCTGCAGCTTGAAATTCCGCCACGCGCTCAGTGGCTGCGCGTCATGCTGAACGAGCTGACCCGGTTGAACTCGCATCTAGTGTGGTTGGGTACGCATGCGATGGATATCGGCGCACTGACGGTTTTTCTTTATACCTTCCGTGAGCGCGAAGACATTCTCCGCATTTTTGAGCATGTAGCCGGCCAGCGCATGATGACCTCCTACTTTCGGATTGGGGGCATTTCGCTCGAGCCACCGCTTGATTTCTTTGCCATCGTGCAGAACTTCATCAAGCGCATGCCTTCCAAGATCGACGAGTACCAGAACCTGCTGACTGGTAACCCTATCTGGGTCGACCGGCTCAAGGGTGTCGGCCACCTCAGCGCCGCCGATGCCATCGCTCTGGGGGTCACCGGGCCCCCGCTACGCGCCTCGGGCGTGGACTGGGATCTCCGGCGCGACATGCCCTACTCCTCGTACGAGAAGTTCGACTTCAAGGTCCCGATCTCGCATGACTGCGATGTGTGGGCCCGCTACGTGATTCGACTTGAGGAGATGCGCGAGTCGGTCAAGATCATCCAGCAGGCGCTGGACGGCATGCCGGAAGGCCCCGTAACCGCCGACGCCCCCAAGATCGTGCTGCCCGACCGCGAAAAGATGAAGACCGAGATGGAGTCCTTGATCTATCACTTCAAGATCGTGACCGAGGGCTTCCCTGTCCCGGCCGGCGAGGTGTACCAGGCGATCGAGTCACCGCGTGGCGAGATGGCGTACTACGTCGTCTCCGACGGCACGGCAAAGCCCTACCGGGTGCACATGCGCAACCCGTCCTTCGCCACGCTGCAGGCACTCGACACCATGTGTCGCGGGCGTCTGCTTGCGGACGTGGTTGCCGTGATCGGCTCCATCGACATCGTGCTGGGCGAAATTGATCGTTAACCCGACCGAGCGGGCGACACGCGAAGAGCTCTGGCTTTCGTTTCGCTCGCTGCTGCAGGCGTACCTGGCTGCGGCAGGCGAGGGTTCAGATGTACCCCTCGCGCTGCTTCATGAACGCTCCCCGCTTGCATTGCAGATTGTGGCGGCAGAGCACACGGTGAATCTGGCGCTGGATCCGGAGACCGGCCAGGGAACCTGGTCGGTGTACCCGGCCGTTGCAGACACAAACGAGCGCACGGCTTTTGATCCGGACGCCCTGGCTATACCGCTCGATGAAGGCAGCTTCCGGATGCACCTGGATGCACGTTTCGAGTGGAGCGGCAAAACAGGGCTGCTTGAGATGGACCAGGTTGCGGAAGCCCTGGCAATGATGGCTGTAAGCTAGGCAACAAGTGGAAGAGGAATCCCAACGATGAGCACACCCACCACCATCTTCTCCGCGGAACTGGCCGCACGCCTGGATCGCCTCGTGACGTTGTATCCCGTAAAGCGGTCAGCCCTGATCCCGATGCTGCTGTATGCGCAGGATGAGATTGGCTACTGCTCCGACGCTGTTGTGGCAGAAGCCGCCGTGCGGGTTGGCATTACCGAGCTTGATGTACGCAATGTGCTGTCGTACTACTCCATGCTGCGACAGAAGCCCCTCGGCAAGTTCCACATCCAGGTGTGCACCAACATTTCCTGCATGCTGCGGGGCGGCTACGAGATCCTCGAGCACTGCCAGCACAAACTGGGGGTGCACGAGAACAAGGGCGTCACGCCCGATGGATTGTTTTCCGTTGAAGAAGTGGAGTGCATCGGAGCCTGCTGCTGGGCTCCTGCCGTGCAGGTCAACTACGACTACGTAGAAGACGTGACCCCTGCCTCCATGGATGCAGCGATCGACAAGTACCGGCAGCTCGCACGCCCCCAATGAGCGCTCGAGATAGCAGCGCGCAACATTCGTAGTGTTCAAGAGTGGTAACGGTTTTTCGGAGGCACCATGTACCTGGTTTCCCATCCCGACGAAGTCAAGGTCATCTCATTCCGCTTCGGCCAGGGTGCCGAGCAGATCGACAAGTACATCGAGCTAGGCGGCTACGAGCAGGCACGGCGCGCGATTGATATGGGTCCTGAAGCCATCATCAACGAGGTCAAGGCCTCGAACCTGCGCGGCCGCGGCGGCGCCGGCTTCCCCACCGGTCTCAAGTGGTCGTTTGTGCCTAAGGGTATGGACCGCCCGAAGTACATCCTGGTCAATGGCGACGAAAGCGAGCCGGGCACCTGCAAGGACCGCCCGATCTGCGAGTACGATCCTCACTCGATCATCGAAGGCACCATCATCGCCGGCCTTGCCGTAGGCGCCAAGCAGGGCTTCATCTACATGCGCGGTGAGTACCGCTACCTGCTTGACATCATGGATAAGTGCATCGCCGATGCCTACGCCAAGGGCTTCCTGGGCAAGAACATCTTCGGCATCGAAGGTCTTGACTTCGACTGCATGTCGCACTCGGGCGCCGGGGCGTATGAGGTCGGCGAGGAGTCCGCGCTGATGGAGTCGCTGGAAGGCAAACGTGGCGTGCCGCGTATCCGTCCTCCGTTCCCTGCTGTGGTTGGACTGTATGGCGGACCTACGGTGATCAACAACGTGGAAACCATCGCGAGCGTGCCGCACGTTTTGCGCCTCGGCGGTGCGGAGTATGCCAAGATCGGCACGGACCGCAACGGCGGCACACGGCTGTTCGGCATCTCGGGCCATGTAGAAAAGCCTGGCGTCTACGAGCTGCCCATGGGCTACTCGCTGCGTAAGGCAATCTACGAGGTGGCTGGCGGCATCAAGGGCGGCAAGAAGCTCAAGGCGGTCGTGCCGGGCGGCTCTTCTACGCCAGTGCTCAAGGCGGACGAGATCGATGTGGGCATGGACTTCGACCAGCTGGCCAAGGCCGGCACCATGCTAGGGTCGGCCGGCATTGTGGTGCTGGATGAAACTGTTTCGATCGTTGAATTTGCGCTGCGAACCATCAAGTTCTACCAGCACGAAAGCTGCGGATGGTGCATTCCGTGCCGTGAAGGTACCGACTGGCTCAAGAAGACCATCACGCGCGTCTACCAGGGCAATGGCGTGTCCAAGGACCTGGACAACATCAAGTACCTGGCCGAAAACATGATGGGTCGCACCTTCTGCCCGCTCGGCGATGCTGCGGCGATGCCGACCATCGGGTTCATCACCAAGTTCCGCGATGAGTTCGAAGCGTTCCTGAGCGAGAACCCGCCGACGCCCGGCCTGGTTCTGCAGCAGGCGCCGAACCTCGTTCAGCTGGCCGCTCACTAGAGAAGCGCACTGCGAAAAAGGGAAATTCATGGCTGAAGTAAAGACAGTAAATCTCACCGTTGATGGCAAGCAGATCACCACGCCGGCAGGCACGCTGTTGATCGATGCCTGCAAGTCGGTCGGCATCGAGATCCCCGCGTTCTGCTACTATCCGGGTCTTTCGCTGCAGGGCGCCTGCCGCATGTGCGTGGTGCGGGTAGAGAAGATGCCGAAGCTGCAGACCGCCTGCACCACGCCGGTCGCGGAGGGCATGATTGTCACGACCGAGAGTGAGGAGATTGCGCAGTCGCGCAAGGGCATCCTCGAACTGCTGCTGGGCAACCACCCGCTCGACTGCCCTGTCTGCGACGCGGGTGGCCAGTGCGAACTGCAGGACATGACGTTCAAGTACGGCGCGTCTGGCTCGAACTACGTCGAGACCAAGAACCACAAGGAAGAGCAGCAGTGGTCGCCGGTCGTGTTCTTCGACCGCCCGCGCTGCATCCTCTGCTATCGCTGCGTGCGTGTATGCGGCGAGGGCATGGATGTGTGGGCACTGGGTGTGCAGAACCGCGGCTCGAGCTCCGTGATCGCGCCCAATGGCGGCGACCATCTGGACTGCGAAGAGTGCGGCGCCTGCATCGACATCTGCCCGGTGGGCGCGCTTACCTCGGGCGCATACCGCTACAAGACCCGCCCGTGGGAGATGAACCACACGGCCACGATCTGCACCCACTGCGGAGATGGCTGCAAGACGACCCTGGGCACGCGGCAGGACAACGCCGGCTCCGAGATCGTGCGTGGCGACAACCGCGACAAGAGCGGCATCAATGGCGACTTCCTGTGCATCAAGGGGCGCTACTCGTTCGACTTTGCGAACCGGGAAGATCGCCTGACGCAGCCGCTGGTGCGCCAGGCTAACGGCAAGTTGGAGCCCACCACCTGGGAGGTGGCGATCGAGCATGTCGGCAAGCGCCTGCGCGAGGTGCGGCAGACGCGCGGCGGCAAAGCCATTGGGGTGATCGGCTCGAACCGCACCACCAACGAAGAGAACTACCTGCTGCAGAAGTTTGCACGCATGGTGCTGCAGACCAACAACATCGATCACCATCGCACCGCGGACTACCCGGCGCTCCTCGCGGCCCTGGGTGGCGCGGCTAACAAGGCTGCCAGCCTGCGCGATTTCGAAAAGGCGCCGGCCATGCTGGTGCTGGGCAACGATCCAACCGAGCAGCACCCGGCGCTCGCCTGGAACATCCGCACCAATGTGCGCACCAACCGTTCGCGGCTGTACCTTGCTAACCATGCCGACATCAAGCTCCGCCGGCAGGCCAAGGCGGCGATCGAGATCCCGGCACACGGGTATGGCGCACTGATCCGCTACCTGGCGGGCCAGGAGTCGGAGTTTGTTCCGAACGACACAGCCACGAAGTTCCGCGAAGCCCTCTTGGCCGAGCCGGAATTGGTAATCGCATTCGGTTCCGAGTTCCGCGGCCGCGACCTCGAGACATTGGTCGCCTGGGCGCTCACCCTGCCCAACTGCAAGGTTGCGGCGCTGGGCGATTACGTCAACTCGCGTGGCGCGGCGGATATGGGCGTGCTGCCTGACTTTCTTCCCGGGTACGCACCCGCGGCAGAAGGCGCAGGGTTCGCCGATGAGTATGGCGCACCGTTGCCGACCGAGCCGGGGATGAACCTGGTGCAGATGATGGACGCAGCAGGACGCGGCGAATTGGGCGCGCTCTACGTCGTCGGCTCCAACCCGGTGTCGCGCTACGGCGTCGAGCCTGCCGTGCTTGCCAACACGTTTGTGGTTGTGCAGGACATGTTCCTGACCGAAACAGCGCTGCTCGCCGACGTGGTGCTACCGGCGGCCAACCTATACGAGAAGTCCGGCACCGTGACCAACACCTACGGCGACATCCAGCTGGTCAAGAAGGCGTCGGACACCTCGGGCGTGCGTACGGACTTCGAGATGATCGTGCGTATCGCGGATAAGATGGGTGCGCGTGCGCAGTCCATGGTTCCGTTCGGCAAGGGTCTGCGCGCGGACCTGGGACAATCGCGCGGCGCCCAGTCCGGCGAGGCCGACCGCCATGCGGTCTGGCTCGCGGCCAACAACTACGAGCCGAAGCTGAGCCCGTTCGATCCGTTCGCAACGTTTGACGAGATCCAGCGCCTGGTGCCGTCGTATGCCATTTCCCGCTTCGAGCTGTTCTCGGGCGCGGACAAGGCGATGCGTACAGACCTGGTGCAGATCGCGAACTTCCCTGCCGATCGGGCCGACCTGGTGCTTCCGGCAAATGACACCCTGTTTACTTCAGGTACATTGGGGCGATACTCCAAGGTGCTGCACGAGGTCATGGAGAGTCGCGAAACAAGCCCGGCCGAAACCGCGGCCGATTGAACAACAGCCCTGCTGAAAGTGCTCTGAAACTTACCATGAACGGAAGGCAAAACGCGTGTCGACGATCCTGATCTTTACCCTGTTGAGCCTTATCAAGATTGCCGTGGTGCTGGTGATCTACCTCACCGCGGTGGCCTACACGGTTCTGCTTGAACGCAAGGTCGTCGGCCGCATCCAGAACCGCTGGGGACCCTCCCGTGTCGGTCCCTTCGGATTGCTGCAGCCGCTCGCCGACGGGCTCAAGCTCTTCCTCAAGGAAGACCTTCTGCCGACAGAGGTATATCGTCCGCTCTATATCGCGGCGCCGGTGATTGCTCTGGCCTGCGCGCTGACCTCGATCGCGGTGGTGCCGTTCGGCGGCATGTCCTCGTTCCACGGCGTGCAGTTGTTTGATATCGCCGACGTCAACATCGGGCTGCTGGTGATCCTGGGCGTCACCTCCGTGGGCGTCTACGGTATCGCGCTCTCCGGCTGGGCCTCCAACAACAAGTACTCGCTGCTGGGTTCGCTGCGCGCCTCGGCACAGCTCATCTCCTATGAGCTCGCGCTG
Source organism: Acidipila sp. EB88 (assembly GCF_003858395.1). GTDB lineage: Bacteria > Acidobacteriota > Terriglobia > Terriglobales > Acidobacteriaceae > EB88. The sequence continues at coordinate 3,916,171 of NZ_QWEV01000005.1, forward strand.
GGTCTCTCGCTGGTCGGCGTGGTGATGCGTGCCGGCTCGCTGCGCCTGCGCGACATCGTGGATGTACAGTCCGCCCACGGCCTGCTGAGCTGGAACTTCTTTGGCGGCCTGCAGTTTGTCGGCTTCTTTATCTACCTCATGGCGGCATACGCCGAGACCAACCGCACCCCGTTCGATCTGCCCGAAGCAGAGAGCGAGCTGGCCGCCGGGTACCACACCGAGTACTCGTCGATGAAGTTCGCGATGTTCTTCATGGCGGAGTACGCCAACATGATCACGGTCGCCTGCGTGGCGACGCTGCTGTTCTTCGGCGGCTGGTCAAGCCCATTCGGTCACCTGCTCCCCGACAACCTGGGGGGCCCGGTGATCGCTGCCCTGCTGCCGATCGGCTGGTTCGTGTTCAAGGTGTTCCTATTTCTCTTCCTCTATATCTGGGTGCGTGGCACGCTGCCGCGTTTCCGGTATGACCAGCTGATGAGCTTCGGTTGGAAGTTCCTCATGCCCCTGGCGGTTCTCAATATCGTCGCAACCAGTCTCTGGTTTGCCTGGCGCACGACGCTTCACCCGTAAAAGGGTGAGGCGCCGCCTTGCAACAGAGTGGTTTACAATTTGATTTCCTCAAGTTCGCTTGAACCGACGTCGGCCAGGGTCGATTAGGGCCGCACCGCAACCAGCAGAAACCTTGCGAGTCGATCGCGTAGTGAGTGTGGATCCAGCATGTACGTTGTCCTGTTCTTCATCTTCGCCGCACTCTGTGTAGCAGGCGCTCTCAATCTCCTGCTGCAGCGACATCCTATTAACAGCGCCCTTTCGCTGATCGTGGTCATGGTGTCGCTTGCGGTGCTGTATCTCCTGCTCGGCGCAGAGTTTCTTGCCGCTGCCCAGGTCATTGTGTACTCCGGCGCCATCATGGTGCTGTTCACCTTTGTGATCATGCTGCTCAATGCCGGGGAAGAAGATCGCGCGAAGAGCACGAGCCGGGTCGCTTCTGCTGCAGGCTTTCCCGGCGTAGTCGCGCTGGTGTGCCTGCTCTCGTATGTGTACCTGTCCGAGAAGGTGCACCTCGGCACGACCGCCCTGGGCGACCAGTTAGTGTCCACCTCGGCGCTGGCGCGGGTGCTGTTTCGCGACCTGCTGCTTCCCTTTGAGGTCACCTCGGTGCTGATCCTGATCGCCATCCTCGGCGCCGTGGCCCTGGCCCGCAAGGAGCAGAACTAGCCCATGACTGTCCCTATTGCGTACTACCTCGTCCTCAGCGCCATCCTGTTCTCGATCGGCGTGGGCGCTTTCCTGGTCAAGCGCAACATCATCACCATCTTCATGTCGATTGAGCTGATGCTCAACGCCGTGAACCTGGCGTTTGTGGCGTTCTCGCATCAGCGACACGAGGTTTCAGGTCAGCTCTTCGTCTTCTTTGTGATGGTGGTCGCCGCGGCGGAAGCTGCGGTAGGCCTCGCCATCATCATCGCGATCTTCCGCGCGCGCAACACGCTCAACGTCGACCAAGTGGACCTGATGAAACTATGAACGGCACCCCCTCGCTCCACCTGCTCTGGATTCCACTGCTGCCGTTCCTCGGCTTCCTGCTGAACGGCACCATCGGCCGCCGCCTTTCGCGTCCCGTGGTGTCCGCCGTCGCGCTCCTGTTTACCTTTCTTCCGTTCTGCCTAGTTGCCAACATTGCGCTGCAGTTTCATTCGCTCGCGCTGCCGCACGTGGAGTACTTGAACCACTGGATCGTGGCCGGCGGCTTCCACGCAGATTTCGCATTCTCGGTCGACGAGCTCACCATGGTGTTCCTGCTGGTGGTCACCGGCGTGGGCTTCCTGATCCACCTGTACTCCGTTGGCTACATGGCGCATGAGGATGGTTTCTGGCGCTTCTTCGCCTATCTCAACCTCTTCATGTTCTTCATGCTGACGCTGGTGCTTGCTGAAAACTTCCTGCTGCTGTTTGTGGGCTGGGAAGGTGTGGGTCTGGCCTCGTACCTGCTGATCGGCTACTACTTCGATCGCGACTCCGCGGCGAACGCCGGCAAGAAAGCGTTCATTGTCAACCGTATCGGCGACTTCGGTTTCCTGCTGGCCATGTTCCTGGTCATCCTGCACTTCGGCACGCTGAGCTTTCAGGCTGTTCTGGCAGAACTGGCGACCCAGCCCGCGCTGCACGGCGGCTGGCTCACGGCGATCGCGCTCTGCCTGCTGGTAGGCGCCGCCGGCAAGTCGGCGCAGATCCCGCTGTATGTATGGCTGCCGGACGCCATGGAAGGCCCCACGCCTGTATCCGCGCTGATCCACGCAGCGACCATGGTCACGGCCGGCGTGTACATGGTGGCTCGTACCCACCCGATCTTTGACCGTTCGCCTTTTGCCCTCGGTACCGTCGCGATCATCGGTTGCGCCACGGCTTTCTTCGCCGCCACCATCGGCCTGATGCAGACCGACATCAAGCGCGTGCTTGCCTACTCGACGGTGTCACAGCTTGGCTACATGTTCCTTGCCTGTGGTGTCGCTTCGTACTCCTCGGCAATCTTCCACGTGGTCACCCACGCCTTCTTCAAGGCGCTGCTCTTCCTCGCCGCCGGTTCCGTGATCCACGCACTGTCGGGCGAGCAGGATATGCGCGTGATGGGCGGGCTGCGTTCCAAGATCCCCGTCACTTTCTGGACCATGACGGCGGGCGTGATCGCCATCGCCGGTATCCCGCCGCTTGCCGGCTTCTTCTCCAAGGACGAGATCCTGTACCAGGTCTTTACCTCGCCCATGGCGGGAGCGAAGCTGCTCTGGCTTGTCGGGCTGCTGACTGCCGGTCTCACGTCCTTCTACATGTTCCGCTTGTACTTCCTGACCTTCTTCGGTGCAAGCCGGGCTGAGTTCGCTCACCCCCATACGCCCGAACCAACCCACTCGCCTGAGGCCTCCAAGGGCATGGCGGAAGCGACTACCACTCACGCCGCCCCGCATGCCACAGTGCACTCGCCCGACCCGCATGGTGCACACGGCGAGCCGCATGAGAGTCCATGGGTCATGCTGCTGCCGCTGGTGATCCTGGCCATCCTTTCGGTCGTTGGTGGCGCACTCGGCTTGCCGGGCGAAGGCAACTTCCTCCACAACTTCCTGTCGCCCGTACTGCGGGTTGTCGGGTCTCCCGAGGCGGCGGAGAATGGCGCACTCGAGATCACGCTTGCGTTGATTTCTACGCTGACGGCGCTGAGCGGTTTTGCTGTGGCGTACTTCTTCTACCTCAAGCGTCCCGAACTGCCCGGCGAGCTTGCCGCGCGCTTCCGTGGGCTGTACCTGCTGTTACTCGACAAGTACCGGATCGATGAGCTGTATGACACGATCCTGGTGCGCCCTGTGCTGTTTATCTCGCGCTACATCCTTGGCGGCGTGGTCGACACCGGCATCATCACGGGTGCGGGCTTCGGGCTCGGGACCGGCATCAAGGGACTTGGCTCCGTGGCACAGCGTATGCAGTCCGGCAATATTCGCTCCTACGCGGGCTGGCTCGCTGCCGGGGCAGCGCTCCTGCTGGTACTCACTTTCTTTGGCTTTGGAACTCACCTGCCCCGCTAGCGTTTGGAAGGACACGAACTGGTGCTGAACGAACACATCCTCTCCATCACGACCTTTGTCCCGGCACTTGGCGCGATTCTGATCGCGCTGCTGCCGCGGCAAGGCAAAGTGATCCAGTGGTGCGCACTGCTGGTCTCGCTGCTGACCTTTGCGCTCACGCTTCACCTGCCGGCTCATTACGACTACGGCACACGCTCCTTTCAGTTCGTAGAGGACTACAGTTGGATCACGAGCCCGAACATCCGCTACCACATGGGCATCGACGGTATTTCGCTCTGGCTGGTCGTGCTGACCGGCTTCCTTGCGCCCATCGGCGTGCTGGCCAGCTGGACCGCGATCTCGACCCGCTCGAAGGAGTTCTACTTCTTCTTCCTGCTCCAGCAGACGGCGATGCTGGGCGTGTTTACCTCGCTCGATATCTTCCTCTACTACGGCTTCTGGGAGCTCTCGCTGATCCCGATGGCGATCCTGATTGCCATGTTCGGACGCACCAAGGGTCCGGCGGCCGCGATCAAGTTCTTCCTGTACACGTTCATCCCTTCGGCGCTGTTCCTGGTCGCAATCCTGTACCTCTATGCCAAGAGCGGCACGTTCGACTTCGTCACGCTGCAGCACATGCTGGCCACCGGACAGCTCGGCATCACACAGAATGCACTGGCATGGACTGCCTTCGCATTTCTGTTCGCCTTCGCGGTCAAGGTCCCGGTGTTTCCGTTGCATGGCTGGCTTGGTGATGTGTTCTCCGAAGCACCCACGGCGATGGCCATGGTCGTGGCCGGCAAGCTCGGGCTCTACTCCATCCTGCGCTTCAACCTGGGCCTCTTCCCTGCACAGGCACGCCTGTTCGCTCCCTGGATGATCGCGCTTGCCGTGATCGGCATCGTGTACGGGTCGCTGGTCGCGCTGGCACAGAAGGACCTGAAACGCCTCACCGCCTTCGCTACTCTGGCAGCGCTATCGTTTTGCATCCTCGGCATCTTCTGCTTTTCGGTAGCCGGTCTTGATGGTGCGGTATACCAGACCCTGAACGAGGGACTTTCCGGAGGCGCGCTGCTGCTCCTGCTTGGGTTCCTGTACGAGCGCTACGGCACCTACGAGATGCCGGCCTATGGTGGTCTGGCTGCACGCCTCCCTTGGATGGTCGCGTTCTTTGTGATCACTTCGCTCTCGCTGGCCGGACTGCCATTGCTAAACGGGTTTGTGGGCGAGTTCCTGGTGCTTTCTTCGAGCTTTGCCACGCATACAGGCTGGGCCGCGGTGGCAACCACCGGTGTCATCCTGAGCGCTGCGTTCCTGCTGACCATGGTGCAGAACGTCTTCTACGGCAAGCAGTCGGCGCTGGTGCAGGGCCGCTCCACCATCCGCGACATCAACGCGCGGGAACACCTTGCCGTGTGGCCATTCATGGTGCTGATGCTCGTCATGGGTACGCTGTCTCCCTATTGGATCAAGGCGATTGAGCCTGCGGTGCGCGGGCTTGCATCGAACCCGTTCGGTCTCCACTACGCAGCACACAGCGAAGTACGATTCACAGCGTTGCCTCCGGCGACGCACACTGCGGAGGCCAAATGAACCCCCAGCTACTCCGCATCCTGCCGGAAGTCATCCTGACGGTGACGGGTGTGTTGATCATGTTGATCGACCCGATCATGCCCAGGGCTGCGACCCGCAAGTCCATGGGCTGGCTTGCCGTCCTCGGCACCCTGCTTGCGCTGTTCGCCTCGATTCAACAGCTGCACCTCGCACCTGGCACGGCTTACTTCAACACCGTGCAGACGGATGCTTTCTCCGGGTTCTTCCATATCCTGATCGCCGGGATCGTGCTCACGTCGCTCCTGGTCACGTTGGACACAGTGACGAACGACCAGGAGAACCTCGGCGAATTGTTCGCGCTGACCATCTTCGGCGCGGTCGGGTCCATGCTCATGACGTCTGCCGTCGAGCTGCTGCTGATCTTTATCGCGCTTGAGATCTCTTCGATCTCCTCCTACATCCTTGCCGGCTTCCGTCGCCACTCCGCCAAGGGGCCCGAGTCTTCCATCAAGTACTTCCTGCTTGGCTCCTTTGCCACGGCATTTTTCCTGTATGGCATCGCACTGGTCTTCGGCGCAACTGGCACAACCCGCATCGGGCTGATCGCGGCGCAGCTTCCGGGCAGCACCACCCCGCTGATCGCTACGCTCGGCGTGGGCATGATCCTGATCGGCCTCGGCTTTAAAGTGTCCGCGGCTCCCTTCCACGTGTGGACGCCCGATACCTACGAAGGAGCTCCTTCGCCGATCGTCGGCATGATGTCCACGGCACCCAAAGCGGCGGCATTTGCGGTGCTCCTCCGCATCCTGTTTGTCTCCTTTCCCACGCTGTACGCCCACTGGCAGCCATTGGTCTGGTGGATGGCTGTGCTGTCCATGACGATCGGCAACCTTGGTGCGCTGAAGCAGCGCAACGTCAAACGCATGCTGGCGTACTCCTCGATCGCTAATGCCGGATACCTGCTGGTTGGCTTCACTGCGCTTTCCACGGACGGCGTTGCTGCGGCGGCCTTCTACACGGTCACCTATGCCGCGATGAACGTCGGTATCTTCGCTGTGATCTCGCACGTAGGCGGCTATGAAGACCGGCTCACCACGGTGCAGGACTACCGTGGTCTAGGCTATCGCTCTCCGCTGATGGGCGGCGCAATGGCGTTCTTCCTCATCTCGCTGATCGGCATTCCCTTCACCGGCGGCTTCTTTGGCAAGTTCTATGTCTTTGCCGCAGCGCTGCACTCGGGGCTGGTGTGGCTCGCGATCATCGGGTTGATCAATTCCGGCGTGGCGGCGTTTTACTACCTTCGCCTGCTGGCAGCGATCTACTCGAAACCATCCGAGAATATGCCGCTTGAGCAGATGCCACGCATTCAGATCTCGATGCTGTTCGCTCTTCTTTTGACGGTGGTTTCAACCCTCATGCTCGGCATCATGCCCGGCCGGGTGTTGAGCGCAGCACGAGCGGCGTCGCTGACATTCGGCATCCAGGGATCGTCCATGACGACGGCTCACCCGCCGATGCTTGATGTGGAAACCAAGGCAACAGTGGTGCAATGATTCGTGACTGTAATCAAGGTGAAAGGCCCGGCAGCTTGTCTGCCGGGCCTTTTGCGTTAGTGGAGTTGCAGGTCCTTTCGGGCGAATACAGTGCACGCGGCAGCGCACACCCCTGCGGCAAGAACCAGTACTTCCGCGCTCTGCAGCGCAACTGCGAGCGGGCTTCCGGTCTGCTGATCCGCCAGCCAGCCGAAAAGCCCTGCGGGACCGCCGATGCCATGGGTCCCTGCCAGAATCAGCAGCGCCAGCACGGCACCGGTACAGGCAGTAGCTATGAGCTGGGCAAATACAACGGAAAAAAAGAGACCCGACGCGCATAACAGGAGACCAGCCGCAAGCTCTGCAACGATGGCGGAGAGTGGCATCGGCGTCTTCAGCAATACGGCGAACGACGCAGCGCTCAGCGCCCACACAGCAACATAGCCGGCAAACGGCAGGTACGCGCTGAGGCCCAGGGCAAGCAGATATTCAGCCCGGCCCACCGCACGGCTGAGCACCTGTTGCGTGCGGTGAGCGCGCTGCTCGGTGCCTAGGGCGACACTGGCGCCGAGCCCAATCAGCGCCAAGCCGTAGAAAAGCTCTTGCTGCAGGATCGCGGATACATCCTCGCTCGAGGGCTTTCCATGATCTGCCGCCAGCAGAATGGCACACAGGGCAAGGGGCCAAACCAGCAGGAGCAGCAACAGAATTCGGCTCTGCCGCAACAACATCCCTGCGACCAAGAGGATGCGTTGTATATGCACGGTGCTCATGGTCTCTCCCTCAGTTCGTCAGTGGGATTGTCACTCTGTGCGCCCGATACGTACCCCGACTCAGATGCCCGACGGTTCATCTCGAAAAGTTCCTGCAGCCTCCGACGTTGTCTTACGACTTCAACCAGTTCTGCTCCGGCCAGCCAAGCCTGCTCTAAAAAACACTGTTGCTCGTGCACTGGCACCACGAAGACAAGATCTCCACTAACCGCTATGGAGTGCGCCTGCGACAAGGTAGATGCATGAAGCCGCACAAATGGGTCTTCCGGCTGCAGCCTACGCACGGTGATAGACACGCAGTCGCCCTCCCGGAGTAACTCCGCCATGCTGCCCATAGCCACCAGCTTGCCCGCCGCCAGGAACGCAGCGCGATCGCACAGGGTTTCTACCTCCTGCAACTGGTGGGAAGAGAAAAAGACAGCCGTCCCCTCCGCCCGGGAGCGCACAAGTGCTTCCCGCACCAGCGACACGCCGGGAGGGTCCAGCGCAGAGGTTGGCTCGTCCAGCACCAGCAGGCGCGGATGACTGACCAGCGCCTGCGCAATGGCGAGACGCTGTTGCTGGCCTCGTGACAGTTTGCGGGCGTCCGCCTTGCCTGCGGCTCGCCACCCACTGAAACTCACAGGCAGGTCAAGCCAGCGCAGCAGTTCCAGGGCTCGCGTCCGCAAGTCAGCATCGGTCTGCCCGGCATCCTCAGAGTTGAGGCGGCCTGCGAAAAGCACCGCCTCGAGCGGCGTCGATGCAAAGAAGACAGGCGCGTCCGGCACATACCCGACCCCTGCGCGTGCCGCGCGGGCCTGGGCAAAAGGGACACCGAGCAGTTCTCCCCGGCCTGCGCTGGCGTGCAAAAAACCCATCGCGATGCGAATGGCCGTGCTTTTGCCCGCGCCATTCGGGCCCACAAAGCCGAAGATCTCGCCTGCTTCCACGGTGAGGGTAAGGGAGTCCAGGGCGACCTGCCGCCCGTACCGTTTCGTTATCTGGTCAAACCGCAGCAGAGCAGCCATGGGCGATTGGATGGTCTGGAAGTTGTTTCTGATGGTGGGTCACGCGCATTGAAAAGGCTCCTGCAAGTGCAGGAGCCTTTTCAACTTCGCCACAGGTGGAATCTCCACCGCGTCGCGAAACGTTCGAGTTACTTGACCTTGGCGAAAACGATCACGAGCGTAAACAGTGCGAGGGACTCAATGAAAGCCAGACCCAGAACGTAGAACAGCAGAATGCCGGCGCGTGCGCCAGGATTGCGGGCGAAGGCTTCCGTGGCAGAGGCTGCCGCTTTGCCTTGGCCGATACCGCACAGGCCGGAAGCGATGCCCATGCCGAGACCAGCACCGAGCGGAACGAACGAGGCAACACCGCCGTTGCCAGTCTGCGCCCATGCCGGCGAGGCCAGCAGAAGGACGGAAAGGGTCATGAAAAGGTACTGTAGCTGCTTCATTGGGTAGTTCTCCTTGTCGCTTCCCTATGTGAATCTTCAAACCGGCAGTGGGTGGTTGAAGCAGGCGCGCGGCCTGCTCCCTCACGCTGTCAGCCTTCCCCGTGCGCCAGGGCGGGAAGCCACTCCCCGGCAGGAATCCTGTTGGCGCGCTAAGGGGCTTCCTTAGACGGCGCCTTCGTCCTCATGCGACGTGGCGCCCGACAGATAGATCATTGCCAGCAGCATGAACACGTAAGCCTGGATCAGTGCGACGCCAAAGTGCAGCGCCAGAAAGACGATCGGAATGCCGATCGGAATGAGCGAGAAAAACACCATCGTCAGCAGATCGCTCGCAAACATGTTGGCGTAAAGACGAACCGTGAGCGACAGAACGCGTGCCAGATGCGAGATGATTTCCAGCGGCAGCATGAACCAGGAGATCCACCACACCGGCCCGAGGAAATGCTTGAAGTACTTCCAGGGTCCCTGGGTGAAGAGGCCGGCCGCGTTGTAATACACAAAGGTCAGCAGGGCGAGGCCAAGCGGAACCGCGGGACTCGAGGTAGGTGTATCGATGCCGGGCAAAAGTCCGATCATGTTGCAGCACAGCACGAACAGCAGGATCGTCGCCACAAACGGCATGTAGCGCGTGTGATCGTGTCCGATGATGGAGTGTCCCTGCTCGTCGACAAAGTTGTAGACGCCCTCGGCGGTCATCTGCAGGACACCCGGCTTCTCCACGGAGAGGCTGGCGCGTACGAGCAGGAAGAAGAGTACCAGCCCGCACGCGACAACGAGTTCCAGAATCAGCGCGTTGCTGATCGGGGTGTTTGGCTTAGCCGGGTGGATCCCGAAATGTAGAAGCAGGGCAACAACAGGGCCGGCAAATAACCCGTTCAGAAAGCGGCTCAGGGCGTCGAGTAGAAAAAGCATGCATCCTTCACTTGCAACAGAAATGTGCACGGGCAACACAATCAAGCAGAACTAGCGGGTGCGAACCAGTCGTGCCGCCTCAATGGCAAGGGCAAATGCCGCAAGCGCAAGTCCACCGACCAGCGCATACACAGAGCCCCCATGAAGACTCTTCAGGCTACCATAGAGCAGGACTGCGGCAAGTAACAGGCGAACAAAAAAGCCCACTACGACACGGGCGCCCCCTGTTTTCTGCTGGTTGTCCAGCTTGGCGGAAAGCAGGGCGATGAGCTTCTGCCATTCCCACAAACCACTGACCGAGATCGCGGCGCCGATCAACAGCAGCACGGCGCTTTGCCAGCCACTGGTGAGGAGCACAATGCTTGCCAGCGCGATCCCAAAAATGGCTACCAGGCGCATCGCGCGCAGCATAGCGCTGCGCAGGTGAGCATCGGTAATCTCAGGCGGGATCGGGCTTGCGACGATGGGCGTTTCCTGTGCCGGGTACTCAGGCATTGTCATGCGTCCTGCTTCCAGTCGTCTTTACCTTCTTTGTCGCTGAACCCCTGGCCCCTGGGCGCGCTCTTGTCGTAGGCCGTGGCAGAGAGAAGTCCCGGCTCATTGATCATGCGGAAGACTTGGATGAACCCGGCGACGACTCCAAGCAGCAGGCCTGCTATGTAGATCCAGTGCTGGTGCAGCAGCTTGTCGAGACCCGCGCCCAGCAGCCAGCCAACGAGCACGGAGACAGGAAGCGCAAAGGCAACCTGCGAGAGCTTTTCAGCCTTGACCAGCGCCTGCATGCTGCCGCTTTGCCTGCGTGGCGGGTCGGGCTGTGACGACGATGAAGGCATACCAGGCACTCTTCAACTCTACCAAGGTCCGCGCCGACGCGCTCTGACCATACAGCGGCGCCCTCTATACTGACCTAGACCTCTCGACAGAAGGACATACACTCCGTGATGGAATCGGAATTTGAGCGCAGTCTTTACGCGCTTCGGCAGGAAAAACTGCAGCAGATCGTGGCGCTCGGCCAGCAGGCATACCCCAACAGCTACGCCACCACAGACACCGTGCCGGAAATCTGGGCTCGCTTCAGCGATGCTTCGGCTGAGACGCTCGAGGCTGAGAAGATCCATGTCGCGGTAGCCGGCCGGCTGATGACGATCCGCGCGCAGGGCAAAGCCGGCTTCGCTCATCTGCAGCAGGGCGGCCTCCGCCTGCAGATCTATGTGCGGCAGGATGCAGTGGGGCCGAAAGGCTTCGCGCTCTATAAACTCCTGGACGCCGGTGACCATATCGGGGCGAGCGGCTACCTGTTCCGCACCCGCACCGGCGAACTCAGCGTGCACGTAGAGACGCTGACCTTTCTGGGCAAGGCGATGCTCGCGCTGCCCGAGAAGTACCACGGACTCTCCGACGTAGAACTCCGCTACCGCCAGCGCTACGTGGATCTCTTCATGAACACCGAGCTAGAGCTTGAGACCGCGGCCGCCGGCGCTGAGCACAACGAGCACGACAAGCACGAGACCGGCAAGCCTCCCGTCTTGGCGGCGGCGCAGGACACTGCGCCAGCGACCGTCGATGGAGCAGAAAGCCCGCAGCATCCGGTGCGCGTCCGCGATGTGTTTGTAAAGCGCGCCCAGGTACTGCGTGCGCTGCGCACCTTCTTTGATGAGCGCGGGTATCTCGAAGTAGAAACTCCGATGATGCAGCCGGTCGCCGGTGGGGCTGCCGCAAAGCCATTTACGACGCACCACAACGCGCTTGATCTTGACCTGTTTCTGCGCATTGCCCCGGAGCTGTACCTCAAACGCCTCGTAGTCGGTGGGCTGGACCGGGTCTACGAGATCAACCGCAACTTCCGCAACGAAGGCATTTCCACGCAGCACAATCCCGAGTTCACGATGCTGGAGTTTTACCAGGCGTACTCCAACTATTACGACCTGATGACTCTGACGGAGGAGCTGGTGTCCTCAACCGCGATGGCCGTGAACGGCACCACCGTGTGCCGCTTCAACGGCCATACCATTGATCTGTCCCGGTGGCAGCGATACTCGATGCGCGAAGCAATCATCGCGTTCTGGCCCACGCAGTGCGGTGCCGCCCCAGCATTTGAGGATTTCGCCTCCGGAGAGAAGGTGCAGACGCTGGTGCGTCGCCTGCGCGAGGCTCATATCGGCGTCGACAGCAAGGCCGACGAGCCCGCCGGGAAAACCATCGCGACCATCTTTGAAACCGTGGCGGAAGATCACCTGATCCAGCCGACGATCATCTACGACTTCCCTGTTGCCGTCTCGCCGCTGTCCAAGAACAAGCCAGAGGAGCCGGACTGGGTCGAGCGCTTTGAGTTCTACATCGGGGGCTTCGAAGTCGGCAATGCATTCTCCGAGCTGAACGATGCCGGCGAGCAGCGACGCCGCTTCGACCAGCAGCTGGCGGAACGTGCGCGGGGTGACGACGAGGCCCATGCCATGGATGAGGATTACATCCGCGCCCTCTCTTACGGCTTGCCGCCCACCGCAGGAGAGGGCATCGGCATCGATCGCCTCACCATGATCCTGACAGGCGCTCGATCGATCCGGGATGTGATCCTGTTTCCGCTGCTGCGGCCGGAAACGCGCTAAAGCTTGCCGGGTAGCTCGCGGCCAAGCACAGAGTCGTGCGGGCTGTCCGGTGAAGCGAACTCCACCCGGTTGCGACCATTTTGCTTGGCCACATACAGGGCCTCGTCCGCAGCATGCACCAGGGCTTCCAGGTCGCGCTGCTCATGGTTTACCCAGGCCACGCCATACGAGCATGTGACATACAGCACGAGCTCGCCGTGGATGATGGGCCGGGATGCAATGGCCGCACGCACTTCTTCCAAGCGCGCGATCGCATGCTCGGCGTCTAACCCCGGGATAGCAATGAGGAGCTCCTCTCCGCCATAGCGACCCACGGCATCGCCGGGGCGGAGCGTTTCCCGGAGACGTGCCGCGCACTCGCGCAACACCACGTCCCCGATCGTGTGTCCATAGCGATCGTTGATGGATTTGAAGTGGTCGAGGTCGGCCATGACCACGCTGAGAGGCGTCTTGGCTGCCAGAGCCACGCGCCGCATCCTGGCCAGCACATCGAAGATTGCGGACCGGTTCAGCAAACCCGTGAGTGCATCGCGCCGGGCTGTTTCTACCAGCCTCGACTGTGCTCGCTCCAGTTCCTGTTTCTCAGCGAGGAGCTGCGCGGTCTGCAGGTCGACTTTCTGCTGCAGCAGCGCTTCATTGCGCTTCAGGTTGCGCAGGCTCAACCTCCAGCCGCCCGCGATGAGCAGCATCAGCAGCGTCAAAGCCAGCACCTTGGAGCGATCCCGTCGATACCACGGCGGCAGCACCGTGAAGGAGTACTCGATCGGCGTGGAGAAAGCATGCACCCGCTTGTCCATTGCCTGGAGGCTCAGGGTGTACTCGCCGGCACGGAGCCCAGAAAAGTGCAGAGTGCCCGGACCGGTTGCCTGCCAGTCGTCCTCGCGACCCGACAGGCGGTAAAGGAAGACAACGGCTCGAGGACGCTGGTAGTTCGTGGAAAAGAGATCGACACTCAGCTCCGGCGCCCGCAGGTTGAAGTTGGGGTTCTTGCCCGGTTCCAGCTTGTGCCCGTTGATCCGAACATCCTGCACGTCAATGGTTGGCGTCGCCACGTCGAACAGCTGTGCCGGGTGCAGCAGATGCGAAACACCACTGACGGTGGCAAACCACATCGACCCGTCGCGATCCTCGTAGACGCCGCTGGTGTCGGTGTCGTCAGAGAGCAGACCATCTTCCTGCGTGCAATGCACCCAGCGCTTGCCATCAAAAGCATAGATCCCGAGATCGCTGCCCACCCACATCCAGCCCCGATGATCGATGGTGATAAAGCTCAGGTCATCGGTGGCCACGATATCCGAAGACACCGAGCCGATGATGACGGCACGATTCCCTTCCAGCCGCAGATGCAGTAACGGATGAGGAAGCGCTGCCTGGATCCACAGCGTCTGGTCGGCAGCCACATACATCGCGGGATAGTCAATCAGGCTCGTTCCATCCGGGACCACCACGTGGCTCCACGTCCCGTTAACGAGGCGATACAGGCCTCCGGCAGCCGAGAACCAGAACGTGCCATCCTTGGCTTCCGCCATACTCCAGGCATTCGAGGGCGGAGCTCCACCACCATGCAGCATGTGCGTATGCGTCCACCCATCCTCACTTGAAACGTAACCGACACCAGTAGCTGTGCAGATCCAGACTCGCTGACCCGCAACGACGCCCGCGCCTCCGCCCAGGTCTGCCCGCACCGCGTAGATGTAGCCCAGGTCTCGTGCAACGGAGCGGGTCTGGCGGGTCGCCGGATCAAAGTCCATGAGGATACCGTCATTCCCGCCCAGCCACAGGTGGCCACGGGCATCCGCCGTCATGGTCTGCACGGCTCCGACCGCCTTGCCCCCGTTCTGCGGGATGACGCGGCCTGCCGCCTCATCAATTAGGTTGACGTCGTTGGTCGATGTGGCCCAGAGCCGGCCCTTGGGGTCGCGCAGCGTGGACCAGGCCACATCCCCAGCCATGCCGGCTGAGCGGGTCCAGTTCTGCCAGTTTTTGTAGCCCAGCCAGCGCCACATGCCCTGCCCGACCGGAGAAAGCCAGAAGCCTCCTTTGCGATCGAAGAACATGGTGGCTATCTCGCTTGACGGGAGACCATTCGCGGAAGAAAGCTGCTGCCAATGGCCATTTGTTAAGCGAGCGAGCCCGTCCGTGGTGTTGGCGATCATGCCGCCATCCGGGTCCTCGACAAGCGCCGGCTCGCTGAAGCTTTGGACCACATGCGGGGAAGGGTTGCCGAAATGTGTAACCTGCCAGGTTTCTGGATCGAGCCGGATCACATCGTGAGCGCTGCGCGCCCACAACGAACCGTCGTGCGCCAGCAACAGGCGCGACCACGTATCGGCGGGGATGTTGCGCCTTCCATCCCAGACCTCAAGCAGCGAACCTGGATCCGCTGACTCTGAACCAGGCGGCCTGAGCGCGCAGAGTGCCTTGCCGCACCCTGCCCAGATCACATGCCGTTTGGGATCAGCAACCAGGCTGTGCACTTCGGCGGGCTGCGGCAGATCGTGGAGTTGGGCTTCTGGTAAGGCGGTCTGCACTGTCCAGCCAGTGTTGCCGTCGTTGCTGTGCACTTCCTGCAACAGGCCGCCGTGCAACATAAAAAGGGTATTCGGTTGATCAGGCAACGAGGCAAGCCGCGCGCTCTCATCAAGCACGACGTTCAGCGCCAGGTCAGGTACCTCATGGAGTGCGCCGTTGTTATCGAAGTAAACGAGCCGTTTCGCACCCATCACCCACACGCGCCCTGCACCATCCACGTGCATGGCGAGCACAGCACCAAATACTGCGTCGGCAAAACTCTGCACCTGGACGAAATGGTTACCATCGGCGCGGAAGACGCCGTTTTCGGTGCCTACCCACAGCACCCCGCGTTTGTCCTGCACGATGGCGCTTGCATCCGGGTTCAGCAGGCCATCTTCCTGCCCGAAGTGCGCGAACGTGTAGGACTGAGCACGAGCCACACCCCCAGAGAAGGCGAGCAGAACCAGAAGGATGACCGCGAGCAGCGAGCCCCGGCTGGCTGGGCTGAGCGGAACAGAATCGACATGTTTGAACGTCACTGTCCCACCCTTCTTGCCCACATGCACTCAGCCTGTATTTGGAGAGGTTCGTCGTGGCAGACCATTCCGAGATTGTTTTGATCTTAATGCGGAGTGCCGTGTTTTGCGCCGGCCGACGGGCATCGCGGGGTTACCTTGCAGGCGCAATGGCGCAGTCTCCTGCCCCTGTGCCGCTTATTCTGTGTGTACCTGTGTAAGAAATCGAACAGAAGATCGCGCCTGTGGCTGTCACACTTTTCCACATCATTCGCCCAGAAGAAATCTGCGCGTGGAGAGAGCCTTGCCGCTGATGCCGTCACATTCCACCAGGGTCGCACTCAGACGCGGATCTGCCTTGGCTTGTTCAAAGCGCGCGGGCATGCCCGTAAGAAACCGGTGGAGGACCATTTCTTTTTCGACTCCAATGACGCTTCCATATGGACCGCTCATCCCGACATCTGTCTGGTAAGCGGTGCCACCTGGAAGCACTCGATCATCCGCGGTGGGCACATGCGTATGCGTACCAAGCACGGCGGTGACGCGACCATCCAGATACCAGCCAAGGGCTGCCTTCTCGCTTGTAGCTTCGGCGTGAAAGTCCACAAGGATGACCGGTGCAGTGATTTGCTGCAACAGTCGATCCGCAGTCCGGAAAGGGTCATCGTTTGAAGCCATAAAGACGCGCCCCTGCAGGTTGATCACCGCATAGGCCTGCTGGTCTGCCAGTTTGCCCTGGTACCAGCCGAAGCCGGGCGTGCCTTCCACGTAGTTTGCCGGGCGCAGCACACGTCGCGGGCGATCGTGACTATCAGCCGGAACACTCTGCAGATAGTCAATAATCTCCCGCTTATCCCACACATGATTGCCGGTAGTTAGCACATGAGCGCCCAGATCAAACAACTCGTTGGCTGTCGAAGGAGTGACGCCAAAGCCGCCGGCAGAGTTCTCGGCATTGACGATTAGTAGATCTATCTCATGATTTGTCACAAGCGCAGGCAGGTGCTCCTGCACGATATGACGGCCGGCATGCCCAAATACATCTCCGACAAAAAGGATTCGCAACGCTCATGCCTCCAGTGCCATCACAGTTGAAAGCTGATGCTAGCATGTACGGCGACGGCACTCCCGTACGACCCACCCGAGTGAACACGGGTTCTCCGCGCAGCTGTTCGGTTATGAATAGACATAGCCTTCATCTGGGTTTACCTTCAGGCTATAACTCACTAACTTCAACCCAATAATTGTTCGTTATAGGATGCAACCGCAATGGCTACAAACACACGTTTCGCAACCGCCGTACATGCGCTGGTCTTCCTGGCAAGGCAGCCTGAGCAACTCCATTCTTCCGAGTCGATAGCTGCCAAGTTACAAACCAATGCCGTGGTTATCCGTCGCATCCTCGCCCAGCTACAGCTCGCTTCGCTGGTGCGCAACCACAAGGGACCGTCCGGTGGGTCGGAGCTGGTGCGTCCAGCAGCAAGCATCAGCCTTGCCGACATCTACCGTGCGGCGGAACAGAGCTCCATGTTTAATGACGCAACAGTGAGCGGGGCCGACGCGAAGCGTATCGCCAATGAGCTCCGCAGCAGCTTCGCGAGCGCAGAAACGGCACTGCTTCGCTCGCTCAGCGAAGTGTCTTTGCAGCAGATCGTCAAGCGCACCGCCAAGAAGAAGGCCTGAGCCCTACCTCCCCCACTCAGGCAAGCTTGACCAGGACATCCGTATCCTCAATTTCGAGCGGGAACACCTCCACGCTCGCAGCGGAGTTGTGCTCAGCCACGCCATCCACCAGGTCAAAGGCCCAGGCATGCCAGGGGCACAGCACCCTGCCTGCTTCCAGCTGTCCTTCCGCCAGTGGGCCTTGCCGGTGGGGGCAGATGTTATCGACGGCGGCGAGCCTGCCGCCGTCGTTGGCCACACACAGCTGTCGGCCTTCCACCGTAAACTCTCGGAGCTCGCCGGGAGCCGGCGCCTCATCCAAGCGACACAGATGAACCAAACGCATAGCAGTCTCTTTTCTGATTGGACGTTCGCAGCGGGTGACCTTCCCGCCGAGGTGTTATCTGATGAGTAATCGGCTTCGAAAACTCACCGCCGCCGAAGCGGCGCGAGCAAACGGGCGGCAGCCCGCGAGGTCGCGCCGCGGTTCATCGGATACACGGGTCACCGGCTTTGTGACGCCTGCGGGCGAGTCATCCCCACAGGTGAAGCTGAGCTGGATCCTGGGGGACTCGGCATCGTGCTTTTGCTGGCAGTGTTGCTGATTCTGATCACCATGCCGGTGATCCTGCGGCACCTCCATTAGCCAGCCCGGGATCTCAGCCCAGCTTCTCTTCAGCTACGGATTATTGACTGCCGTGATTCCTTCAAGCAAAGCTTCAAGAACTGAATCTAAATCATTTCGATGAAACGGATTACATGCAACAAGGAGCATGCCTGCTCCTACCCCACATGCGGTTAATAGCTGGCGAGTGCGACGATTGCCTTAAAGATCCGGTCCGGTTGCGGCAGGATTTCGTCCTCAAGCAGCGGCTGGTAGGCGACGAACGTGTCCATGCCCGCGACCCGCCGAACGGGCGCGTCCAGATCATCGAACAGTTCGTCTCCAATACGGGCCGCGATCTCGGCTCCGTAGCCCCAGCTCTGCATGTCTTCGTAGGCGACCAGCACGCGATTGGTCTTTACAACAGAAGTGGCAATGGCGTCCCAGTCGTAAGGGCTGAGGGTACGCAGATCGATCAGTTCCACCTGGAGCCCGAGTTCACGCTCGGCGCGTTGCGCTGCCTGCAGCGCACGAGGCACCACGGCGCCATAGGTGATGATGGTAAGGTCGGTGCCGGAGCGGACGGTTGCTGCCTTGCCAAAAGGAATGGTGTAGTCCGGCCCTGGATCCGCCGCGCGCCCGTAGGGTTCGCGGTAGAGTCGCTTGTGTTCAAGGAACAGCACCGGGTCGTCGCAGCGGATCGCTGTGCGCAGCAGCCCGTTGGCGTCGAGCGCGTTGGAAGGCATTACCACCCGGATGCCCGGGGTATGGGTGAACATCACCTCGCCTGACTGCGAGTGGTAAATGGAGCCGCCCGTCAGGTAGCCGCCGATCGGGCAGCGAATGACGAGAGGCGCCGAGAAGGTGCCATTCGAACGCCACCTGAGATTGGAAAGCTCGTTCCGCATCTGGTGCAGCGCCGGCCAGATGTAGTCGAAGAACTGGATCTCGACCACGGGCTTCATGCCGCGCACGGCATAGCCCAGCGCACGGCCGACGATGTTGGCTTCAGCCAGGGGTGAGTTGAACACCCGCTCTCCGCCAAACTCGGTCTGCAAACCAGCTGTGAGTTTGAAGACTCCGCCCTTGCCCTTGATCTCGCCGGCGCGCAATGCCGCCTCGCGGGAAGCATCAGCAACATCTTCGCCGTAGATCACGATGCGCTCGTCGCGTCGCATCTCCTCGTGCAGGCAGCTGTTGATCAGGTCCGCCATAGTGCGCGGCTTCGCGTCCGCGCTCGCCTGCGAGACAGTCGTCAGCCCAGGGCTGGTCGGGTCGTACCGCTCGGAATAGACGTGCCGCAGGATGCTGCTGATCTCCGGCAGCGCGGCATTCACGGCTCGGTCGGATGCCTCGTGCACTTCCACCTCGACGCTGTGTTCGAGCGCCTCGAGCGTGGCCGTGTCGGCAATGCCTTCGCGCAGCAGGCGCTCGCGAAAACGCGGCAAGGGATCTCGCGCCGCGTCGGCTGCGATCTCCTCTGCGCTGCGGTACGAGCGCTCATCATCCGATTCGGAGTGGGAGTAAGGGCGCACGACGTGCCCATGCACGAAGGCCGGCCCGTTCCCTGCCCGGCACCATGCCACGGCTCCCACCAGGGCGCTGTAGCTGGCGATCGGGTCCGTTCCATCGACTTCTGCAAAGAAAAAGTTGGGGAAGTTCTGCACCAGCTTCGAGATCGAGCCGCCCGGCGTGTTTACCTCGACCGGAGTGGAAATGGCATAGCCATTGTCCTCGATGACGTACACCACCGGCAGCTTCTGGTTGGAGGCGGTGTTGAGCGACTCCCAGAACTCGCCCTGGCTTGTAGAGCCTTCTCCGATCGAAAGGTATACGACCTCATCGCCATGAAAGGTGACGTCCTTGAACTCGCGGTAGTCGCCCTTGTGCGAAGCCGCCGCTTCGGGATGCCGCGCGAAGTAGCGGCCTGCTTCCGCGCAGCCGATGGCGTGGAGGCATTGCGTGGCAGTGACCGAGGAAGCAGAGACAATATTGAGCCGCGGATTCCCCCAGTGGCAGGGCATCTGCCGGCCGCCGCTTGATGGGTCATCCGCCGCGCCGACCCCTTGCAGCAGCAGATCCTCCACGGTGGAGCCCAGCGTGAGGCAGAGTGCGCGATCGCGATAGTAGGGAAAAAACCAGTCATAGCCTGGACGGAATGCCATGCCCGCGGCGACCAGCAGTGCTTCATGCCCGGCGCAGGAGATCTGGAAGAAGATCTTCTGCTGGCGCTTCAACTGGATTTCGCGATCGTCGGTCCGACGCGACAGCAGCATGAAGCGGTAGATGTGGACGAGCTGCTCGGGGCTGAGGCCGGCCCACGGTGCGCCGGCATTCCCGTGCAGACCAGGCTCTGTCTGTTTCGCAGCACCTGCAGCATCCGCCCCGGCTGGCTCCCGTACCGCAATCTCTCCCACCGCCATACAGCTCCTCCTGTGTTACCCGGCTGGTCCCTGTTTCGATGAACCCTGGCCGAAGCTCCAGTCTATAACTCGACGCCAGCCCAGGGTCGAACCCGAGCAAGGCTTCAGTAACCTCGCATCTTCTCCCGTACGCTCCGGGCGAGCTTCTCGATCTGCTCGCTACGCTTGATGACCGGGATCGAAAGCTGATCCTTGTTGCTTTTGGCTACTTCGTCGCGAAGCTGCTGGGCGAGTTGGAAGAGCTTTTCCGTGTCCGCCACCAGCTCCTTCTGCCGCTCGCTGTTTCGGCGGTCGGCGAGCTGCTCCTGCAAATGCTGGCCCTCTCCCCCGCTGTCGCCGTTGCGCCCGGCCCGCATCGTGGGATTAGAGCCGTCCGGCGGCACAGGGCTGTTGGGTTGCTGCGCATATGCCACTCCGTCTGATCGCAAGAGTCCGCCCATTGCTCCGCTCAGGAGCAAGGCACAGACAGCGGTGCGGACGGCGCCTCTCCGGAATCTGCTCAGACGGACTTTGCGACCCGAGTGTGCAACCGGTACGTCTAAACTTGAGCCACTGCGCATAGCGCACCCACCTGGGAAGGAAGAAACAATCGCATGCTACTCCTTTTCTCCGAAGCTTCGGCTGACCACAAGCGGCACAGCCTCGCCGACCTTTTTTCGCCCGACAAGCTCTTTGACACGGCTCAACACCTGTTGATCGACGTGCTACCCAAAGTCGCGATCATCGTCGCGATTGCCTGGGTGCTGATCCGGGTGCTTACCTACTTCACGGACCGGATGGCACGCATGGCCGAGAAGCATGCAGCGGCGGCGACCCGTATCTCGCAGGCCCGGACGCTCTCGTCGGTGGTGCGTGCCACCGGCGTCGGCGTCATCGGCTTTCTGGCCGTGCTGCAGATTCTGCCCATGATCGGCTTCAACCTGGCCCCACTGCTTGCCTCGGCCGGCGTCGCCGGTGTCGCTGTTGGCCTGGCTTGCCAGACCGTCGTAAAGGACTGTTTGAACGGCATGCTGGTGCTGGTCGAGGACCAGTACAACGTCGGGGACGTGATCAAGATCGCCGGGCTCTCCGGGCAGGTGGAGGCGATGAGCCTGCGCAAAACCATGTTGCGGGACGGCGATGGCACGCTGTATATCATCCCGAACTCGCAGATCACCACGGTTGCGAACCAGACCCGCGACTTCTCAGTCGCAACAATCAACGTTGATGTGGACTTCTCGGTAGACTCGGACGAAGTGATCAAGGTCCTGACCGAGACAGCCATGAGCGTCCGCAATGATCCGGAGTTCAAGGACGCGTTCCTCAAGGACCCGACTTTGCTCGGAGTCGACAGCGTCAAGGGTTCGGTCGTGACCTACCCCGTGATTATCAAGACGCTCGCCAACCAGCAGTGGGGTGCCAAGCGCGAACTGCAGCGCCGGATCCGCGCGGCGCTGGTCGAGCACGACATGCTGCCCGGCGACCCCAACCGCGTATACAACATCAAGGCGCCTCACACACTGGCAGCCGGGAACCAGCCGGCGACGAACCACCACGCAGCCGCGGGGTCCCCAGATCCGACCACGCTCAAGCCACAGGACATCAATCCGTTTACAGGCGAAGGCATGTAAGCGAGGGGTGTGGGTTGTGCGGCGCCCACGCTGCCGACAAGTGTTTTCTAAGTACCCTGCAACGCAACAAGCAGGGCCTCGGCGTCCGTGACAGGAGGCTGGCAGGTGTTTCCGCGGCAGACCACGGCGAAGCTCGCCGCCTGCAGCAGCTGTGGCAGGTGCGGCAGCGTCTCCGCAAGCACAGGAGGCAGCATTTCGGCCCGCACCTGCTCCCGCTTGAGCCGAAGCACACTCTTGTTGATAGCGAAGCGTGCCGACGCTGCCGCAGCCAGGATGCGCGCCTGCTCGTCTTCGCCGATAACAACGATCTGTACCGGTGGCAGTAATAGCCTTTCCAGGGCAAGCCCGTAGCTGGACGCGTATAAACCAAACTGCTCTACGATGCCGGCGAAGCATTCCAGAGTGTCTTCCGCCAGGTCGCGCAGGTTCTGGTCATCGTTCAACGCAGCAAGCCGCAGCAGCGCCGCAGCAGCGCTGGGGTTTCCAGCCGGGGTGGGTGCGTCCTGCAGCGGCTTGCGGCGGGTGCGCAACGCACCCAGCAGCTCCCCGGTACCCTGCGCCGTGTCAAAGAACCCGCCGTTTGCCCGGTCGGCAAAGCGATCGACCATGCTCGCCACAAGCTCTTCCGCAGCGGCATAGTAGCGCAGGCTGGCAGTGGCCTGCCAGGCATCCAGGCACGCGTGGATCATCAGGGCGTAATCATCCAGCACTGCCGGGGCGAAGCGGGCCGGCGTGTGCCCATCAGCGTACGCGACCACGTGTCGCAGTTGCTTCGCGGCTGCGTCCCAACCCTGGTCGAGCAGCCGATCCAGTGTGCGCAGGGCGAAGTCTCGGGTTGCCGGGCGTTCCAGGGCATCGGCAGCGGCCAGGTAAGCGCTGACGGCCATGGCATTCCAGCCGGTGTAGAGGGTGCGATCGATAAAGGGCGCGGGACGCTGCGCGCGCGCTGCCAGCAATTTGGCATGCCCCGCGCGCAGCAGCTCCGCGGCCTGCCGGGGTTCGAGGCCCGCGGTGGAGGCGACCTCCGCAAAGGGTCGTGGCACATGCAGAACGCACTTGGCCGGGTTGTGGTGCATGTCGCCCTGCGTGCGCACGTTGTAATACGTCACGGCAAGGCTTGATTCGGCCGGCACGTCCTCGAGCACAGCTTCCACCTCTGCGCGCGTCCAGGTGAAGTAGTCCCCATCGTCGTCCAGCGTGATATCGGCATCCTGAGACGCGTAGAAGCCGCCACGCTCCCTGTCGCTCAGCGTGCCGTCCATCCAGCGCAGCATGTCGACGGTCACCCGCGCGAACTCCGGCTCCACGAACGACTGGAAAGCATGCGCATAGTTCGCGAGGAGGCCGGCATTGTCGTACAGCATCTTCTCGAAGTGCGGCACTACCCAGCGCTCGTCGACCGAGTAGCGATGGAAGCCGCCGCCGAGCTGGTCGTACATGCCGCCGCGCGCCATGGCCTCGAGGGTAAAGGCTGCAGCGTGGCGCGTCTCGCTCGAGCCGGTGCGCCCCGCAAGGTCGAGCAGCAGGTCGAGCGCGGCAGGGTGTGGAAACTTGGGCGAGCTGCCAAAGCCCCCGTGCTCCCGGTCGAAGTCGCCCAGGATGCTGCCGGCCAGCGCGTCCACAAGCCCGGGGCCCAGCGAACCTGAATGCCCAGCGAAAGACTCGCCTTCCTCTACCGCTTCGAGCACTTCGGCAGCCGTTCGGTGCAGCTCGGTACGGCGCTCCCGCCAGACGCCGGCCAGTGTTTCCAGCACGCGTCGGAAACCCGGCCTACCTTCCACCTCCCCGGGTGGAAAGTACGTGCCGCCGAAGAACGGGCGCCCGTCCGATGTGAGGATCACGGTAAGTGGCCAGCCGCCCTGCCCGGCCATGGTCTGCACGGCCGACTGGTAGCGCGCGTCCACATCAGGCCGCTCATCGCGATCGACCTTGATCGCCACAAAATTCCGGTTGATCACCGCGGCCAGCGCGGCATTCTCGTAGGACTCGCGATCCATCACGTGGCACCAGTGACACCACACCGCGCCGATATCCAGCAGGATGGGCCTGTCCAGCCGCTTCGCCTCGGCAAAGGCGTCGGAACCCCA
This sequence comes from Acidipila sp. EB88, assembly GCF_003858395.1. GTDB lineage: Bacteria > Acidobacteriota > Terriglobia > Terriglobales > Acidobacteriaceae > EB88. The sequence goes on from NZ_QWEV01000005.1 coordinate 3,939,955, forward strand.
CTCCCGCCACTGGACGGGCTGGTTCATGGCGGAGCGGAGATACGCGGAAGCAGCAGAAGCGAGTGCGTTGGTGGGGCCAGGCTGGGGATTGCTCATGAATCCCCAGTGTAGCCGCGGCAGCAGTGGACGCGAGCCGGTAGCACGGCCAACGATCAGGGCCGTGCGTAGTACCCCGTGCGCGCCCTTGCCTCCACACCACCCTCGGTGACCTTCACATCGACCTGGTGGTAGGGGTGGTCCGGCTCTCCCGGGATGGGGGAGAAATCCAGCTCGTAGTAGTTCTCCGCGTCCGCCACACTGCGCTGCAGCAGATCGGCGACCCCAGTGGAGTTGAGCGCGAGGCCACCGCTCTGCACGGCGAGCACCTGGAGGGCCAGGTTGCCGATCTGCATGTTGCTGGGTTTGTCGACACCCTTGAGGAACTCCTCGTAGTAGAGGGAGCGCCCCAGGCTTTCGCCCACGCCCAGCGGGTTCAGTGCGTACAGGGTGATCTGCGCCTGCCGCAGCTGGGTGGAAACATCCGCAGCGGTGCGGAACAGCGCGTCCTGTTGCTTGTTGGTGAGCTGGATGGCAGGGCCGCTCAGGATCGGCCAGCCGGGGGAGAGCCACAAGACCAATTTGCGTCCGGGACGAGCGGACTCGCGGGCGGCCAATTGCTGCAGCGCGGTGAGAGAAAGCTGCAGGCGGTCATCGGCTCCATAAATCCCTGCCGACCGGCGGATATCCCGCAGACCGATGGTGAAGCTCTTCAGGGCCGTGTTTACGGCATTGCCGTCCGTGGTGAAGCCCTGCTGCACCTGGTTGCCGCGATCGCTGAACACGGCCAACGCAGTGGGGTGCGCCAGATGGCCGCCGTTGGCCTCTAGAAACTTGCCGATCTGCTCACGCTCGTAGGCAATGGTGATGTAACTGGTATTGACCGCGTCGATGACCAGGATGACTTCAACCGGGGCGTTCGGACCCGTGTAGGCGTGAAAGCCGGTGATCGTCTGCGGACTCTTGTTGTCGAAGACCGTGAAGTCCTGCTGGTGCAGACCGGCAATGGGAGCACCCTTCGACGGCGCAACCACCACGTTGAGGCGAATAGTGTTGGCATCGGGCGCCGGTGCGGGTTGGGGAGGCTGCTGGGCGACCGCAAGGGCGGACGGAAGGCAAAGCGCCGAAAGCAGAAAAGGGAGCAGGACGCGTCGTGACATGCAACAACCTCGTCAATTCATGGCCGGGAGGAGCACCGGCAGGTGAGTCCATCCCCACGCAGGCGATGTACGGTTTTGAGCAATGGCTCCGCTACGCTGGACGCCGGCTGAACAGGATGCGCGGACATCCGCGATCCGCTTCGCGCCGCCACTGAGCACCGGTGCTGCAAGTATGATGAGAGAAGGACACTTATGGCACAGTTCAGTACTGCCGCGACCCTCACCGGCACCCATTCTCTCCATTCCTCCGCTCTCGATCGCGTTCAGAATCGCACCGCCCGTATCGGCATTGTTGGTATGGGCTATGTCGGCCTTCCCCTGGCCCTTCTGTTCTCCGAAGAGCGCTTCGCGGTAACCGGCTTCGATATTGACCCGAAAAAGGTGGAGACGCTCAACGCAGCCGGCTCCTACATCGTGCGTATCCCCGGAACAGAGATCGCGGCGGCGCAGCGTTCGGGTTTCCGCGCCACGGGCGACTTTGCCGCTGTCAGCGAAATGGATGCGGTGATTATCTGCGTGCCAACGCCGCTCTCCGAGCACCACGAACCAGATCTCAGCTACATCGAGCAGACCGCCAGCGCCATCGCTCCTTTTCTGCGAGCGGGCCAGCTAGTAGTGCTTGAGAGCACCACGTACCCCGGCACCACCGAAGAAGTTTTGATTCCACTGCTGGAGGCAGGTGCAGCCGGCGGACTGAAGGTGGTTCGCGGCGATCAGGAAGGGCTGTACGTAGCCTTTTCGCCGGAGCGCGAGGACCCCGGCAACGAGACAGTCGCCCGGCGCGACATTCCTAAGGTCATCGGCTCCTACGGCGAGCCCGCCGGGGAGCTGGCAGCGGCGCTGTACGGCACCATCTTCAACACCACCGTCCCCGTCTCTTCCCCGGCGGCGGCGGAAATGACCAAGCTGCTCGAGAACATCTACCGCTGCGTCAACATCGCACTGGTCAATGAACTGAAGCAGCTCTGCCAGCGCATGGACATCGACCTGTTTGAGGTCATCGATGCGGCCAAGACCAAGCCCTTCGGCTTCCAGGCGTTCTATCCCGGGCCGGGTCTGGGTGGCCACTGCATCCCGATCGATCCGTTCTACCTGTCGTGGAAGGCGAAGCAGTTCGACTTCCGCACCAAGTTCATCGAGCTTGCGGGCGAGGTGAACGAGGCAATGCCGCAGTACGTGATCGACCAGACCATGGAGGCGCTGAACCAGCGCCGCAAGCCGCTGAATGGCTCCCAGGTGCTGGTGCTTGGCCTCTCGTACAAGCGCGATATCGACGACCTGCGCGAATCCCCTTCGCTACCGATCATCGAGATGCTGCGTGCGCGGGGCGCAATGGTGAGTTACAACGATCCATTTTTCGCGCACGTGGGTCGCGGTCGCCAGTATGACCTCAACATGGACTGCACGCCCCTGACCGACCTTGGGCAGTACGACTGCGTGCTGATCGCCACTGACCACTCCGAGTATGACTACGCGCGGATCGTGGCGGAGGCGCAGCTCGTGGTGGATACGCGCAATGCTACCAAGGGGATCGAAAGCGACAAGATCGTGCGCTGCTGAGAGGGAGCGGGCGTCATTCGCCCGCTTTCATGCCTTGGGCCGTATCCAGCGCTGCTGGCGACTCAAGTTAAGAAGCCCCCGCATTGCCAGGATACGATCGGGCCGCTTCGAGGCAGCGGACGTGTCGTAAGCTGGTAGGGACTTTCCCGTACTGGAGTTTGACTTGAACGAGTTTCCGCGCCTCAGCCGCCTCCCTGCCTACGTCTTCAACATCACCGGCGAACTGAAAGCCGAGGCGCGCCGTCGCGGTGAAGACATCATCGACTTTGGCATGGGCAATCCCGATGGCGCGACGCCAAAGCACATCGTGGACAAGATGATCGAGGCAGCGCAGCGGCCAGAAACGCATCGCTACTCGCTGTCCAAGGGCATTCCGCGGCTGCGCAAGGCAATTACCAACTGGTATGGCCGCCGCTACAATGTCGATCTCGATCCAAACACCGAAGCGATTGTCACCATCGGCTCGAAAGAAGGCATCGCGCATCTGTGCATGGCAACGCTCGACAAGGGCGATATCGTGCTGGTGCCCAACCCCAGCTACCCGATCCACATCTACGGGCCAGTGATCGCAGGCGCGAGCATCCGCTCGGTTGCGATCCACGATACGGACACGTTCCTGGCGGAGCTCGAGCAGAGCATCCCGCTCATGTACCCCAAGCCGAAGATGCTGATCCTGAACTTTCCGGCGAACCCCACGACGCAGTGCGTCGGGCTGTCCTTCTTTGAGCGGGTGGTCGCGCTCTGCCGGGAGCATGGCATCTACCTCGTGCACGATCTCGCGTACGCTGACATCGTGTTCGATGGCTACCGCGCTCCGTCGGTGCTCGAGGTGCCGGGCGCCAAGGACATCGCGGTGGAGTTCTTTACGCTGTCGAAGAGTTACAACATGCCGGGCTGGCGGGTTGGCTTCATGGTCGGCAATCCGAAACTGGTCGCAGCATTGGCCCGGCTCAAAAGCTACGCCGACTACGGCACCTTCACGCCGATCCAGGTGGCCAGCATCCTTGCACTCGAGGGGCCGCAGGAGTGCGTTGCCGACATCACCAGCATCTACAAGCGGCGGCGCGACTACCTTGTCTCCGGACTGAACAAAATGGGCTGGCAGGTGACATCGCCCAAGGCCACGATGTTTGTGTGGGCGCCGATCCCCGAGGCTTACCGCACCGGCGAATACCGCAGCCATGAAGAAGATGCAGTGCCGCTCGGCTCACTCGAGTTCTCGACACGGCTCCTGAAAGAAGCCAAGGTAGCCGTCTCCCCCGGTATCGGGTTTGGCGAGTTCGGCGATGCGCATGTTCGCTTCTCGCTGATCGAAAATGAGGAGCGCACCCGGCAGGCCCTGCGGTGCATGCGGCAGATGTTTCAGCGCGACGGCGTGAACGAGCCGGCCCTGCTTTAGGCAGGCTCGTTCACGCGCGGCTAGCGCGAAGGTGTGGCCGCCCTCGCGATGAGCTTGGAGGTAGAAAAGCCTTCGACCGTCGGAACGATCTTGACTTCTCCGCCCCAGCTTCGCACTTCCTTTGCCCCTACCACGGTGGATTCGACGTAATCGCCACCCTTCACGATGACATCCGGTTTGAGCGCGATAATCAACTCCAGCGGCGTCGGCTCGTCGAACACGATCACGGCGTCGACCGCGGCAAGTGCAGCCAGCACGCGCCCACGGTCACGCTCCTGCACAACCGGCCGCGTCGGGCCTTTGAGTTCACTTACGGACCGGTCACTGTTGATGGCAACCACGAGGCGATCGCCTTGGCGGCGTGCATCTTCCATCAACGTGATGTGCCCCACGTGCAGCAGGTCAAAGCATCCGTTGGTAAACACCACGCGCTGCCCCTTGGAGCGCCATGCACCCACGCGGGTTTGCAGGTGCGCCAACTCCAGCAGCTTTTCCGAAGCCTGCAGCTCGATCTCAGGCATCAGGCTCGTGATCAGCTCGTCGCGGGTGATCGGCACGGTGCCCACCTTGCTGACGACTACGCCTGCGGCGATGTTGGCAAGGCGTACCGCGGCTTCGATCGGCAGGCCACTGGCCAGTGAAAGTGCAAGGGTTGCGATCACCGTGTCGCCCGCGCCGGAGACGTCAAACACCTGGCGAGCCACAGCCGGATACGTGTCCGTTCCGCCGGGGCGAACGACCGCTATCCCCTTTTCGCTCAGCGTGACGGTCAGGTAATCGAGTTCAAGCGCGGGCAGCATCGCCGTGGCCGCTTCGAGCAATGGCTCGATCTCCTTCGGCGGAATCCCGGTTGCAACCGAAAGCTCCTGGAGGTTCGGGCAGATGGTGGTTGCGCCCCGATAGCGGCTGAAGTCGCGATGCTTCGGATCCACAAGCACGGGGATCCCAAGCCTGCGGGCGGTATCGATCACCTCGCGGCAGACCTGTTCCGACAGCACGCCCTTGGCGTAGTCCGAAAGCACCACGGCGCGAACTTCGGGCAGCACCGCGATGATGCCCCGCAGCATGCTCGCGTAGGCGTCTTCCGGGTAGCCCTTGGTCTTCTCCACGTCGAGACGCAGGATCTGTTGCTGACCGCCGAGGATTCTCAGCTTCGAGGTGGTAGGGTGCCCGTCAACAATGGTGAGCTGTGTATCCACGCCGACCCTGTCGAGGCAGGCTTCTAAGACAGAACGTTCTTCATCGTTCCCGGCAAACCCGGCAAGTGTCACTTTGGCGCCGAGGCCGGCAATGTTCATGGCGACGTTGGCGGCACCGCCGGGCTGCTCGCTCCTGCGCGCCAGTCGCACCACGGGCACGGGCGCCTCCGGCGAAATGCGTTCCACATCGCCCCAGATATAGCGGTCCAGCATCACATCGCCGATCACGAGTACACGCGTCTCGCGCCAGTCGCCTTCCACGCGGGTCACAATCGGGTGCAGGTCATCCATACGGTCTGCGCTCAACCCACCAGTCATCCGAGTTACCCGTCCTTCTTCGCGCCGCTCTGCTGGCACCAGGCAAGTTCAATCCAGTCACACAGCATGTGGCCGCACAGGATGTGGCCCTCCTGCACGCGCGCCGTATCCTTGGTGGGTACACAGATGGCCGCGTTCGCAATGCCGGCCATCTTGTTGCCACCCTGGCCGGTAAACGCCACGGTATACGCGCCAGCCTGCTTCGCTGCTTCCAGCGCCGCCACAACGTTGGGGCTGTTGCCCGAGGTGGAGATACCGACCACCACATCGCCCGGCTCGCACAGTGCGATCACCTGGCGACTGAAAATCTGTTCGTAACCGTAGTCGTTACCAATAGAGGTCAGGATGGACGTGTCGGTTGTGAGCGCGATCGAGGCAAGCGCCTTGCGCTCGCGGCGGAAGCGGCCGACAAACTCTGCTGCCAGGTGCTGCGCATCGGCAGCCGAGCCGCCATTGCCGCACCACAACACCTTGTTCCCGGCCATGACCGCGTCTGTCATCTCGCGGGCGATTGTTTCCAGCACCGGCTGTTGCGCCTTAAGGTCCTGGATTACCTGGAGATGTTCATCAAAAGCCTGATTGAAAACCGCTTCGCCCGTCAGCTCCGTCGTCGTCATACACCCTCTTCTGGTCGTGCTGCGTGTGCCCCGCGTGTCGCGGGGCGACGCTTTCGCTATGATATCCCGTGTGAAGACGGCAATTAGTTACAGAGGTATCCAGACAGTCTTTCTTGATCGCGATGGTGTACTCAACCGCAAGGCGCCCGAAGGCGAGTATGTCTCCCGCTGGGACCTGTTCCACCCGCTGCCTGGCATCGAGGAGGCGCTGCACCGGCTGAACGTTGCCGGCATCGCCGTATATGTCGTCACGAATCAGCGTGGCGTTGCCCTTGGCCTCTACACTACCCGCGACGTGGAACACTTGCATGCGCGGCTTCAGGAAGACCTACGCGCCCACGATGCGCGGGTCGACGGCTTCTTCTACTGCCCTCACGACAAGGGTGTCTGCGATTGCCGGAAGCCTAAAACAGGGCTGTTTGAGCAGGCGCGTGCCTTGCACCCAGAGATCGATTACGCCACCAGCCTGATGGTCGGCGATTCCGTGTCAGACATCGAGGCCGGGCAGCGCGCGGGCATGCGCACCATCTTCATCGAAGGGGAGCCCGAACGGCAAAAGCCCGGGGCAGACCGTGGACGAACGCTTGCTGATGCGGTGAGCACATCGCTTGGCGCGGCGGTGGAGTTGATCCTGCGCGACCAGTAAGCAAGAACCCACGCCCGGCGCTGGCGCGGGTTCTTACGCAGCGGAGCGGAGCCAGGTCCGCTCTCGCTCCATCGTGCGGTATCGCTGTACCGTGTTCGCGAAAGCCCTAGGCGTTGATCTCGGCCAGGGACTCGAAGGTTTCGCGGACCCCCTCCTCAAGCGGCGTGAACTTGAGGGTGCAGCCAGTCTGCCGCAGCGCATCAAGGTCAGCCTCGGTGAAGTGCTGGTAGCGTGCATCAAGGTCCTGCGGGAACGGGATGTACTCGATCGGCACCTCTCCGTGCACCGCCATCAATGACTTCGCGACTTCGTTAAAGGTCCGCGAGGTTCCGGAGCCTGCGTTGACGATGGCGTGGTACTTCTTCTGCTCGGCAGCCGGTACGCCGATGCCCGCAAAGAGCAGGTTCAACCGGCATAGATCGCGCACGTACACAAAGTCGCGACGCTGCTCGCCATCCGTGTACCCGCCGGAACCGGCGAACAGGCGAACCTTGCCCATTTCCAGCATCTGCTTGGTGAAGTGGTGGATGACGGAGGCCATGCGGCCCTTATGCTGTTCGCGCGGCCCATACACGTTGAAGTAGCGAAGCCCGACAACCGTGGTGGACACGGCGCCCTTCTGAAACAGGTCGCGCACATAGTGGTCGAACACCAGCTTCGAGAAGCCATAAACATTGAGTGGCTTCTCGTTGGCATGGGTCGGCGAGAACTTGCCCGGGCCACTCAGCCCGTACACAGCCGCCGTGGATGCGTACACCAGCGGCGCATCCATCGCGACCGCATAGCGCAACACTTCCTTGGAATACGTGAAGTTGTTGTCCATCATGTAGATTCCGTCGTCGACCAGAGTGTTGGAGCAGGCGCCCTGGTGCAGGATCGCCTCCACCCGCGGGAGTCCGAGCGAGTTCGCGGCAAGCGCGCGACGGAACTCATGCTTGTCCATGTAATCCACAAACCGCGCGCCATGGAGGTTCAGCGTCTTGCGGGCGTCGGCAAGATTGTCGACTACGAGGATATCGGTGATGCCGATGCGATTGAGTTCATGAACGAGGTTGCTGCCGATGAAGCCGGCGCCGCCGGTGACGATATACATGATGGACTTTCTTTCTCCCGGCGCTGCGCCGGGGTGTATCCCGTTAGTTCGTGTACGCTGCCGCGGCCGTGGAGCGTGCCCGGCCATCCCGCCAGGCAGCCTCGGCGGCCTGAAACATCTCATCCGGCGAGATGCTCGTGAGGCAACGCTTCTGGTTGACCGTACAGACTTCGAGATCGCAGTTTGAGCATGGCAACGGGTGATACACAACCCGATGTCCATGGCCTGCCGGGTACCAGATGCCAGGCTCCGTCCGCGAGGCGAACGCGATGGCACAAGGCACACCAGCAGCCGCCGCAAAGTGCATTGGTCCGGAATCGGGCCCCAGGAAGAGCTCAGTACGCGCCAATGCCGCCGCCGTTACTCTGGGAGCGAGAGCACCGCAGAGGTTCAGAACGCGACCACTCCAACCGGTCGATACTTCATCGCTCACCGACGCGTCATCCTTGGCGCCAACGAGGATCAGGCCGTGCTCTGGGTGCGCCGCGGCCAGTTTGTCGAGCAGCGCACGCCAGGAGGCCGCACCCCAGTCCTTGGCCTGCATCTTGGTTCCGGGTCCACACGCAATGAGCGCTTTCCCCGCTAAAGGTGCGAGAGCCTGTGCAGCTTTCGCCTGCTCTTCAGGAGTAAGTCGCAGATCCCAGTTGGACAGGTCGTTCACATCGAGCGGGCCGAGCGCAGCGACGGAACGTGCCAGTCGCGCGGCTTCGCTCTCCCACAGTCCACCCGTGCCTTGCGGCGGCAGGTTCTCACCCAGCGTGCCGACCGGGAGGCCCACGATGTTGCGCACACCACAAATCAACTGGAAGAACTTGCGATCGCGTGCAATGACGGCTTCGCCACGAGGCTTGGTGAGATAGACCAGCAGGTCAGGTCGATAGACACGGATGGAAAGGGCGATTTTGGCGAGGGTCCACGGATTGCGGGTGCCCACCGCATAACTCATGTAGCCCGTGATCAGGCCGGAGTGGTCGAGGATGGCGGAGGCCGGAGCTGCTTTTCCATGCACAGGGTGGTTCGAAAGCATGCGCCGCTCGGCATTGGGGAAAAGCCGTGCGACAAGGTGCAAGGATGGCAGGACGACCATGGTATCGCCCAGCGACCCAAGACGATAGATAAGGATCCGGCGGACGCGGGAGCGTGCCGCCGGATCCGATAGTGCGTTGGCTGTTGCCATGCGATCGATTGCTCTGCCGTCCCTTACTTGCCGACGGTGGCGAGCATCTGGCTCTCGATCCACGCGTAGGTCTTTGCCATGCCATCACGCAGCTTGATGGACGGCTCCCAACCCATGTACTTCTGGATCAGCGTGTTGTCGGAATTGCGGCCGTTGACACCTTTGGGCGCGCCCAGATTGTACTTGCGCTCAAGCTTGATGCCCGCGATGTCCTCAACGATGTCAACCAGCTGGTTGATCGTCACCAGCTCGCTTGAACCAAGGTTGATCGGCTCATCGATATCGCTTTCCAGGATCGCCTGCGTGCCCTTGGTGCAGTCGTCGATGTACATGAACGAGCGGGTCTGGTGGCCATCGCCCCAGATCTCGATCTCATGCTTGCCGCTCTGCTTGGCCTCGATGACCTTGCGGCACATCGCAGCGGGCGCCTTTTCACGGCCGCCCTCGTAGGTTCCGAGGGGGCCGTACACATTGTGGTAGCGGGCGACGCGGGCGGTGAGGCCGTAGTCCTCCTCGAAGTGCCGGCACATGCGCTCGGAGAACAGCTTCTCCCATCCGTAACCGTCCTCGGGCAGTGCTGGGTACGCATCTTCTTCTTTGAGTGCAACCACGTCCGGGTTGGTCTGCTTTTCGCCGTTGTACACGCAGGCAGACGATGAGAAGAAGAAGCGCTCAATCCCAGCCTGGCGTGCGGCCATCAGCATGTGTGTGTTGGTCAACACGCTCAGCATGCAGAGCGCCTTGTTGTTCTCGATGAATCCCATGCCGCCCATGTCTGCAGCCAGCTGGAAAACCACTTCGGTGCCGTCAGCTGCAGTCTGGCAGTTCGCCCGGTCACGCAGATCGAGCGACAGGTTCTCGACGCCGTCACTGGTCTGGTACCACTCGTCCAGGGGCTTGATGTCGACCGCGCGGACCACGTTCACGCCGTTCGCCAGAAGATCTTTCACAAGATGGCCGCCAATGAACCCGCCAGCACCACAGACAACTACTTTTTCGTTTTTGAGCTTCATAAGCGACCTTTACTCCCTGTTAAGAAACTTGACTCGTTCACCATGTCACAGCCTACTGGCGCTGGACGGCACTGTTTGTAATCTCGCTGACACTCTTGACAGTCCGTCAGCCTTGCTGAGGAGTCCGGAGGATTGGCCTCAGTATCCTTGGCTCAGCAGCGTGCGTCAAGCAACCGCTTGCCTTTGGTAATGGCTGCTTTACAAACCATCGACTTCTCCGTAGAGCACGCGCGCGGTTTAAATCGCGCGCTTCGGCTCCACGAACGATCCTGCCTTGACGAGTACCTCACGTCCGGGCTGGGCATCCTGGCGGCCGACACTCATGTAACTGAAGCCATGACTTGCCATGTGCTCAGGCTTGTAGAGGTTGCGGCCATCGAGGATGATCGGATAGCGCAGGCGCTGATGCAGACGCTCCAGGTCAAGTTCGGCGAACTCCTGCCAATCCGTGAGGATCAACAAAGCATCCTTGCCTTCAGCCGCTGCATAAGCATCGCCGACGTAATGCATGTTTGCAGACGGGGGCAGGATCTCGGCCGTGCGCTCCATCGCTGCCGGATCGTACGCATCGATAGCGCAACCCTCCTGCAGAAGCTTCTCCACGATCTCGATTGCGGGTGAGTCGCGGATGTCGTCGGTGCCGCCCTTGAAGGCAAGGCCGAGCACGCCGAGCTTCTTGCCGCGGAATGTCCACAGGGCCGAACGGACCTTCTGAAAGAAACGTTGCTTCTGCTCGGCATTGATCTTCTCTACCTCGCTGAGCAAGCCAAACGAGATGCCGAACTGCTCGGCCACGTAGCGGAACGCCGCCACATCTTTCGGGAAGCAGGAGCCGCCGTAGCCGACGCCTGCCTGCAGAAACTTGGGCCCGATGCGGGCGTCGAGGCCGACACCGTACGCCACCTGCTGTACATCGGCACCAACTGCTTCGCAGATATTGGCGACCACGTTCATGAAAGAGATCTTGACCGCGAGGAACGAATTGGAAGCGTGCTTGATCAACTCCGCAGCCTTGGTCGAGACATGCACGATGGGTGGCAGGTTGCCGACGTGGCAGTGGCCCGGCACGCTGTTGGCCCATTGGTAGTAGCTACCGCCTGTCAGTGGCTCGTAGATTGCGCTCAGGAGGTCAGCAGCCCGCGGCGCGTCCGTGCCCACCACAATCCGATCCGTATGCAGAAAGTCCACTACCGCGGTGCCCTCGCGGAGGAACTCCGGGTTGGAGGCCACATCGAACAACTCCCGCGGCACACCATTGCGCTCCACCACCCGGCGGATCCACTCGTTGGTGTACACCGGAACGGTGCTCTTCTCCACAATCACCTTGTAGCTGTCGATGGATCGCGCGATCTCGCTGGCCACCGCATCGACGTACGACAGATCGGCGGAGCCGGTGCCGCTCTGGGGCGTCCCGACCGCGATAAAGATGGCCTGCGCCTCACGGGTGGCTCCGGCAAGATCAGTCGTGAACGTGATAGAGGTCGGATGATGCCGTTCCAGCAACTCCCGGAGATATTCCTCGTGAATGGGCACACCGCCAGCCTGCAGCATGGCAATCTTGCTTTCGTCGTTGTCGACGCAGAAAACTTTGTGGCCTATCTCGGCGAAACAGGCGGCAGCCACCAAACCTACATAGCCTGAACCAACAACAGCAATACAGACAGGACTCTTCATGCGAGCGGGTACTCCTTTAAACAGCCAGCATCGTGTGCGTTACGGGTATGCAAGTACTCTAGCGAGGAGGTTCGCAGGAACCTAACGGATTTTCGGAGGGGGCAGGAGTTGGCGTGGATAGGCCTGCTGCTGGTTGGGCGTATCCAGTTCCTGCAAAGTCTTTCGATGTCTGCGGCCCGCAGCGCGGTTTTCGGCTTCCCGCGTGCTCTGCCGCTCCCGTTCCAGGTTGTCCATGATGGACGTGCCGTTGGTAATGCTATCCCGTCGAGCCTCACGCTCCGCGGTCCACAAGTCGTTGGTCGCGAGAATTGAAGACGCCTTGTGCAGGCTGGGCTGGAACGAGTAGCGCTGTCCGTAAAAGCTTCCGCCGCTGACGGGCGCAAACGGTGAGATCGAGGGGCTTGCGCTCGGCTCGAGCGGGGAATGCGCGTACGTGGCCTCCAGGGGGGAGCCGGCCATGCCCCGGGTGGAATCCGGGAAGCCTGTCGGGGAGGAAACGTAGGCGGGTTCCAGCGAAGACCGCTGCACCTCGCCCACATGCAGGGGCGGCTGCAGCGACGGGCTCTGTCCGTCGTCGAACTGGAAATTTGTGGCATCGCCGGAGTTCATGGCGAACGTGGTCGCAACCTGCGAGCTCGGTTCCGCGAAGGTGTCGGAGGTGACCACGGGATGCACCTGGTACCCGTTGTCGATGCCGCTGATAACCGGGTCGGACAGGAAGTACACATCCTGGGTCACGGTGGAACCGGAAGTGGGATAAAGCGAGGAGTAACCAACACCGCTCGGCGTTGTCGGCACAACAACGCCCACGCCCGAGAACGCCTGGTTGGTGCCATAGTCGGGCAGCCGCTGCCTGGCGTAGATATTTCCGAGATCACTAGGATCGTCTGGACTGCGGGGATCGCGAGCAGCGGAGCCCAGCAGCTGAGGACGCGCCGCAAAGGCGCTCATCGTGCTTGGCTGATTGGAAAACAGCGGGTTACGCAGACCACCCCCACCACCGCCCCGGTCCATGGTGGACTGCGCATCGGTGAGAACACCTATGTTCGGCGTTGCATCGACATAGGGGGAGACAGTCGCGGAACTCAGCGCAGTGGCACTCAGCTGGGAACCTTCCAGCTGGGAGTGGGTAGGGTCGTTAACGTTGGAATGTTCTGCATTCCCAGTAAATGTTACAGACGGGATCTGCGTGCCCTCACCCAGATCCGTATCACCGACGGGACTGCTTAAACCGTCCGAGATGGAGGTGGGCGTCTGCTGGGCCTTCGCCACGGAGTGCAGCAGGAAGAACCCCCCGACCATCAGCAAAGGCATGCGCGTGCGCGATAGAACGAGTGCCCTCTTCATCACAGCCCCACATTCTTGATTCGGAACTCTGGCAGGGACATCACTGCCCAGACCACCGAGCCAAACAGAATGCCGCTGCGGATCAGGAGAAAGTAGGAGTCCGCAGCAGTCTCTGGTTCAAGAATGACAGAAAGCGAAGCGATTATCACGAAGCTGCTGGCAAACAAAGGCATGGCTTCGCCAATGAACTCGAAAAAGGCGCGAACCATGATCACCGCAGCCAATGGATAGAACAGGATGCCCCAGAAGCCGAAGTCCACTGCGCCGGTGCTGTAGATCGAGTTGGCTTCATCGAGATAGTGCGCGCCGAACAGCTCGTTCGCGAGGTTTTCCTCGGAAAAGTTCAAATTCTTTTCGGGGTACAGCAGAGACGGGATGGCGAGCTGCAGCTGTCCTGAAATGTCAGTCCCATGTGCACCCGGCTCCGCCGAGGTGAACCCGACCAGATCCCCGATAAAGCCGAGAAGGAAGGTACGGGTTTGCACGTTCTTGGAAAAATCCTCCTTGATATCGGCGTAGCTCTTGTCATGAGCCAACTGGATCGCCGCGCTGACGCGTTGCGCCAGGGTGGGGCGAGCCAATCCATAGCCCGCAACGCGCAGATAGAAGAACCCGATGGTCGCAAAATACACACCCCCACCGAGAAGGCCAAGCAGGACGATCTTCTTCAGCGGAGAATAAGGAATCTTGTACCTGCCCAGCCTGAGCGCCAGCAGTGAAAGCACCACCGCAAAGATCATGATGCGGCGGCCCAGCGGGAAAACCATGATGAACAGAAGAATGCTTAGCGCGCGGGTGTAGAGCTTGAGGAAACGACCGCGAATGTTCAGCGACATGCACACGGCGAGCGCGAGCAGCGAACCCGAAAGCCATTCTGACAGGCTGGCGAGGTAGCCGAGCCGCCCTGCTTCCGCGCCCTCTTCGGTGGCGGCGCCCATGAAGCCAGTTGATCCGTGCAGGAACGACGCACCCAGGACGGCGGTTCCGAGAGTCAGGAAGAGCACCGAACGGTTGTTGAAGCGGAGCTCAAAGTCCTCCCCGAAAATTGGGGTCTCGAACAGCTCCCCAAGACCCACAAGGCTGGCGATCGACATCAGGATAAAGGCCATGGCATGGGCCAGGTCTTCTGTGTCCTTGTGCAGAAACTCACCGAGCGTGGCGTCGCCGCGCGGCAGCGTGTACCAGGTGTTGACCGTGCCAAGCCCGTAGGCCAGGCCCAGCGTAATCGCCAGAACGAGCGAGACCCGCAGCGGAGCGCGGCGGCCGAGAAGATCGAAAAGCAGGTATGCGGACACGCCTGTGAGCGTGAGCGCACCTAGAATCATTGAAAAGTCACTGCCGGTCGCAAAGCAGATCAGCGAGGCGGACAGCAGGATCATCGGCATGATCAACAGGTAGGAGCGGCGCTGTGGGATGAACAGCGAGCCGAGGCGGCGTGGCCTTGGATACCGCACCAAGGTACGCCGCCCTACCTGTACAAGCGAGTTGGTCTGAATCATACGAGTCCCGTAACTGTCACCGTTGGCACTGCGATCATCGGGTGAAGATCACACCGCTTGCAGCGAGCGTGAAGGCGCCTTCGATCCCGCGGTACAGAATGGTCTTGCCGAGGCTCGAAGGTACGTACAGGATGTCTCCGTCGGAGACCAGGACGTCAGCCTGCTTGCCATACAGGATGTGTTTCAGATCCAGGTCCACTTCTTCCCTGCCGGCTGGTAGCTTGCGGACCAGCTTGGTCTTGGAAAGAGCGGCGGTCTTGTTCATGCCCCCGGCAAGAGACAGGGCTTCAATGATGGACAACCGTTCATTGTTATCCACCAGGATGCCACCCGGCCTGAGCACATCGCCCAGCACGTAGATCACACCAGCCTTGGCAACGATCACGGTATCCCCCGGCAGGATGACCGGGTTCTCCTGCGCGTGCACCGAGGCGGGTGTCGGCTGGAGAGCGATCTGGACCGGATGCTGCGGGTCGTTCCGGTGCACGATCGAAACAAGACGTCCGGCTGTGGGAGCCACGCCACCGGCAAGCGAGATCATATCCAGCAGGCGGCGCGACCCCAGCGTCGGATACACACCGGGTTGCCGGATTTCGCCGAGGATGGAAGCACCCTGGGAGGCAAACTCTGTTTCGGACACAGTCACATGCGGGTTCAGAAGTAGCCCACGTGTGCGATAAGCATCCTCGATCATCGCAGAGGCCTGGCTCGTCGTCTGACCCGCAAGGTGCAGCGGGCCCAGGATCGGGAGATTGGCTTCCCCGTTCTGGTTGACGCGGACCGACGTGCTTACCTCGGGAGTTTCAAAGACAGCAACGTTGAGCAGGTCACCGGGTCCGATCATGATGGACGGGGCTCCATCGGCCGAGCCCATCTGCGCGTCCGAACCCATGGCGCTGCCCTGAAGCGGAGTCGCCGCAGCGGGAACCTGCGCATAGAGGCTCGCGACGGAGAGCGTGCCCACCATCAAGGCAAGCGTTGCGGTCCGCAGCCGTTTACTGTTCAGCATCCATGCCTCCGCCGTAGCCCGCACCATAGGTCGAGTTGTAGCTGTAGTTGTAGCGCTTGGAGTAGGTGTAGTAGTTCTCCAGCCGCAGATCGACGTCGTTGACGATGATGCCCTGCACGCGCGAGTTCACACGGCGCATCTGTTCCCGGGTACGAAGCAGGGCCTTCTTACGGGTCACGCCGGACCGCACAAGGATAAAGCAGGCATCCACCTGGGGCGCAATGCTGAGAGTGTCCGCCACAGCCAGAACGGGCGAGCTGTCCAGGATGATGTGGTCATACTCGCTGCGCCAGCGCTGCAGTAGTTCTTCCATGGAGCGGGATGCAAGGGCTTCACCCGGGTTTACGGTCACGGGGCCACGCGTGACCAGGGTGAGGTTCGGCAGGTCAGGCAGAGGGTTCTCGTACGAGCTTTCCTCGTTCTCGCGTACCAGCAGGGTGGATAACCCGAACCGGTTCGAGGTGCGGAACTTCATGTGCAAGGTGCCCTTGCGCAGATCCGTGTCCACCAGCAGGACGCGTGCCGAGCGACGCGCGAAGGAGATCGCCAGGTTTGCTGCGCAGGTACTCTTGCCTTCCGTGGCGAAGGAGCTCGTCAAGAGGATCAGCTTGGGCTCACGGTCCACTGCCGAAAGCAGGATCGAGGACCGGAGGGTTCGGAAACCCTCCGACACATACGACTGCGGCTCGGTGTAGGAGATGAGATCGGGCGAGACTCGGGCCATGCGCTCTCGTTCCGCTTCGGCCGCTGCAGTGCCGGCCGCCGAAACACCCTTCTTCTGTGCAGGCTCGAAGTGGGGGATGACCGCAAGCGATGGGAGACCCACAACCGATTCCGCGTCGTCCGACGTGCGGATGGTGTCGTCAATAGTTTCTGCGAATAGCGCCAGGGCCAGGCCAAGAACCAGGCCGGCAGCCAGGCCGATCGCCGCGTCATTGCGCTTGACCGGGAACACTGGCAGCGCCGGGGTGACGGCCCGATCCACGATGTCGATCTGTGTTGCGTTGAGACCAGCGGTAATGCCGGCTTCCTTGAGGCGCGTCTGCAGAGCATCGTAGAGATCCGACGCGGAGTCGGCTCCGTGGCGAAGAATCTGATATTCCGCCGAAGAGCGGTTCTGCTGGTATGCCTGCTGCTTGGCATCTTCAAGCCGCTTGCGCATCAGGTTTTCGGTGCTCAGCGCGGTTTCATACTCCACCTGGAAGCGCTGCTGCATGTTATTGATTTCTACGTCGATCGCCTTGCGTACCTGGACGAGCGAGCCCTGCACTTCCTTGACCCGCGGCCACTCCGGTCCGAATTTCGACTGGAGCTGCGCCTGCTGCACGGTCAGGGCCGCGGCTTGCTGCTGAAGCTGCGACAGCGTTGCCGAAGGTGCGACCGACAGCAGCAACTCGGGGTTGCGTGTCATCGCCATGCGGTAGCGCGCTTCCTTCACAACCCGGTCCGCCTGGGCCTCCGAAAGCTGCTGGTTGGCGACGCGCATGTCCTCGATGGTGAGGTCCTGCCCCGAACCATTCGAGTCCACACCGATCAGGTTGTTCTGCTTCTGATAGGTGGAAAGTGCATCCTGCGACTCGGTGACCTGGTTCTTTAGCGGCTCCAGCTGCTTGGCGAGCCACTCCGAAATCCGGGTGGTTCCTTCGTAGCGTGCGCGTCGGCTGCGGTCCATGTAGCGATCTACGATCGCGTTGGAAACCGAGGCGGCAACTGCAGGACTCTGGTTGCGGAAGCGCACTTCCACAAGCTGTGTGCCTGGCTTGGTGGCGATCTTGGTCGAGCCCTTGAAGATCGAGAGCATCTCGATGCGCTGGTTGGGCGTCAGCTTGCCGTTGTACGGCTGACGCACGAACACCTGCGCGAACGGCTGCTTGTGGTACAGGTCAAGCGAGTTGATCACGTCGAGCGAGACCGTGTCGCTCTGCATGATGGCGATTTCCGTTGCGGTCCGGGTAAGGTCCGCTTCAATGCCCCCCTGCTCCTGCTGCACGAGTTCCGAGATGCCGATGTTGCTCTGCTGCCCCTCGTTGATGTCGATCAAGGCGATGGCTTCGTACTGCGGAATCGTGGTCAGGATGTAGACGGCGGCGAATGCCAGGCCGACGACGATACCGGCAAGAATGAGCCACTTGCGCTTGATCAGAATCTTGCGAATGTCACTCGGCGTGATGATCGCCTGTTCCGGTGCGAGTTGCGGTCCAGCCGCAACCTGCCGCTCGGGTTGAACTGCGGGGCCTTCCATCTTAGTAAGCTCCTTGGGCGTGGATACTGCTGTGCATGGGTTGACGGCGGCAGTGAACTGCGGAACGCGAGCGGGCAATTTCCTGGAAGATCGTACTGCCTGCAGTTACCTCGAGAGGATCAGAGAAAGCGCGAACACTGAAAAGGCTCAGCAGCATTCGGGGGAGAGGAATGCAAATTTGAAAGAGGAGGTGCCGCCATCATCGTGCGCTGCCACTGGTCGCTGTGCCAGGAGCTTCAGAGTGCTGTACCAAGAGTGCGCCAGATGCCTATGCCTTTCATTACGCCGCTGCATGCATCGCTCCAAGTCTTGCCTCGACCCCATCGCAAGCAGGTTTTTGTGCCTGGTGGAACATGTACCTTCCACCAACGCACCTGCCATTGGGTACCGCTGGTTCCTGCTGCCGCGTGGAAGCCTAGCGATCGAGCACTTCTGGAAGCATGGAGGCCGTTAGTTCCACCTGAGTGTAGCCAAGTTGCCCAAGGCGGTCAAACATACTTGTACCAATAAGAGCACCCTGGGCATCTGTCCGTGCATCAAAAAGCGGTTTACGATGCCGCGCCAAAATGCTTTCTGATGGTTTCCGACGGCCTTCCTGGTGCGGTCTGTCTTCCCCAAAATGCCGTTTCAAGCCTCGCCCGATCAAGCCTGGGTGGACAAGCACTTCTGGAAAACACAGGGCAGTCCCGCAAACCGGCGGTGACGGATGTGGCCGCAAGTGCGGATTGCACTGCGCCAGGTCAGCCGCGGCATGAGATGGTGGGCGGTGAGGGACTTGAACCCCCGACATCCTGCTTGTAAGGCAGGCGCTCTAACCAACTGAGCTAACCGCCCGATGCCGTGAGAGACCAGCGTGACGCTCTCGGCTGATCTTACCAGCAAGAAGGCGACCTCCTGGGCTGCAGGCGAAAAGATTCGCAAAAGCAGCTTGCTACACTCGGGGAGTGAGCCGCCTGATCGTGAATGCCGATGATTATGGATACACCGGCGGCATCAATCGGGCAGTGCAGGCGCTGCATACCCTAGGAGCTCTATCCTCCGCCACCGCAATGGCGACCGGCAATGCCCTTGGTTCAGGTCTATCGACCCGGGTATCGTTGGGTTGCCACATTGTTCTGGTAGACGGCCGACCTGCTGCCGAACTCTCTGCAATTCCTTCCCTGCTGGCCCCGGACTGCCCTGAGCTTCCAGTTTTCCGTCCCACGCTTCTGCGGTTTCTTGCCGACCTGCAACGGGGGCGCATCCGTGACCGCGAAATCGAAGCCGAAGCAGTGGCACAAATCCAGGCCCTGCAGCAGCGCGGCATCCAGCTGACCCACGTGGACACGCACAAGCACACCCACATGTTTCCGCGCGTGCTCCGGCCGGTGTTGCGTGCGGCACTGCAATGCGGCGTCAAGGCTGTTCGCAACCCGTTTGAGCCGGAGTGGGCTCGGGCTGCCACGCACGGCGCGCCCTGGACGCGACGACTTGAAGTCAGCCTCCTGGCCCGCTATCGGCACGTCTTCCTTAAAGAGGTAACGCGCGCCGGGCTGCGGACCACCTCCGGGGCGCTGGGTGTGCTCGCCACGGGGAGCTTGGATACACCGACTCTACGGGCAGTCCTTGCCGCGCTCGCCCGCCGGGGCGAACCCACTGCAGCCTACGAGCTGGTCTGTCACCCGGGCTACGTGGACGCCGAACTTCAGGCGCAGCGTACCCGGCTGCAAGGAGCCCGGGAGGTGGAACGCGCGGCGCTGGCCGAGGTGATCCCTGACGAAACCGGCCCCTTGGGCGCACATTCATTGATCGATTTCACCACGTTGTGACGTCGTTGCTATCGGCCGAGAGCTTTTGGAGCTTCGTTCCCTGCCTTGCGTCCAATGCTGCAAGCGCGAACTACGCCTGGAGATCTGCATGAAGATTGGCATCACCTGTTACCCGACCTATGGCGGCTCGGGAGTTGTAGCAACAGAACTTGGGATTGAGCTGGCCGCCAAGGGACATGAGATCCACTTCATCACGTATCAGCAGCCGTTTCGCCTGTCCGGGCGCGAGCGGGGCATCTCCTACCACGAGGTCGCGGTACCAACGTACCCGCTCTTCGAGTACCCTCCGTATGACCTTGCGCTGGCCACCCGCATGAGCGAGGTCGGGGAGTACTACGACCTGGACCTGCTGCACGTGCACTATGCCATTCCGCACTCAGTCAGCGCTTTGCTCGCACGCCAGATGCTGGAGGCACGCGGCCGGCGGCTTCCATTCGTCACGACCCTGCACGGCACAGACATTACCCTGGTCGGCCAGGATCGCTCCTACCTGCCGGTGACCCGCTATGCCATCGAAAACAGCGACGGCGTCACCGCGATCTCCTCTTACCTGCGCGAGAAGACCCTGCTGGAGTTTCAGATTCAGCGCCCCATCGAGGTGGTGCCGAACTTCGTCAACTGCGACCTCTACAAGCCGCTCAGCGAGGACGATCGCGCGGCCGGGCGCGCCCGCTATGCGCAACCCGGCGAAAAGATCCTGCTGCACCTGTCCAACTTCCGGCCTGTCAAACGCGTGCAGGATGTGGTGCTTACGTTCGCCCAGGTGGCCAAAGAAGTCGGTTCGCACCTGCTGCTGGTGGGCGATGGACCGGACCGGCCCAATGCGGAGTACCTGGTCCACTCGCTCGGACTGCAGCAGCGGGTGCACTTTCTGGGCAAGCAGGACGACGTCTACCGGCTGCTCCCCTGGCGGACATTATGTTGATGCCCAGCCAGCTCGAGGCCTTCGGACTGGCAGCGCTCGAGGCCGCGGCCTGCCGCGTGCCGACGGTGGCAACGCTGCAGGGCGGAGTGCCGGAACTGATTGACGACGGCAGGAATGGCCGACTGCTGGCCGTAGGTGATGTCGATGGCATGGCCCGCGCGTCGATCGAGCTGCTGCAGAACGATGCGCTGCTCGACCAGATGGCCACAGCAGCGCGCCAGACAGCGCAGCAGAACTTCTGCGCCTCGCGCATCATTCCGCAGTATGAAGCGTTCTACGAGCGCATCATCGCCGGCGGTGGCGCTGCCTAGAACAAATCAAGCCTAATTTCGTCCGGGCACGTCACGATGCGGCATCTGCATCGTGACGCGCGTGCCCCGGCCCGGTCGGCTGGTGATCTCGAACACCGCGGCATCTCCGTAAAGCACCTCGAGACGTTCCCGCACATTGCGCATGCCGATGCCGTTGCTTTCCTGCGTCAACACCCCGGTTCTAAGCGAGCGCTCGGGTGCAATCCCCACACCATCGTCCTCGACTTCGATCACAAAGCGGCCCGGCTCCAGCCTGGAACGCAAAGTGATGGTCCCGCCCGAGATCCTCGGCTCCAGCCCGTGCTTGATGCTGTTTTCCACCAGCGGCTGCAACAACATGCTCGGGACGGAGATCTCCAGCGTGTGCGGATCGATCTCCTTCACAATGCGCAGCTTTTCCGCCCCGAACCGCACGACCTCGATGCCCAGGTAGTCCTCGGTAAAGCTGAGCTCTTCGCGAAATGGCACGTAGGAGTCGTGATCTTTGAGCAAGGCACGGAGAATATTCGCCAGCTTCACGATTAGTTCCCTGGCCTGCTCGGGTCGGACACGGATCAATGTGGCGATGGAGTTCAACGTATTGAACAGGAAATGCGGGTTGATCTGCCGCTGCAAGGCATCAAGCCTCGCCTCCAGTACCAGCCGCTTCTGCTCCTCGAACTTCAGCTCGATGCGGATGGCGTTCCAGATCTTGAGCGGGATGCCCACCACCATCGCCGCCGAAGCCCACACACAGGCCCGCAGCAGCCACGATGGGGTATGCAGGGCAAAGAGCCGGTGCGGTGCAGTGTGCGCCAGCCACTCCCGCGCCGCCTCAAGCGTCACGATCAGGAGCAGCAGAAGAATCTGCCGGTCGAAACGCGGCTGGTGAAAGTTGCGGCGGATCCAGCGGTAGATACTGAGGTCCACAAACGGAGAGAAGGACCAGAGCTCTTCGGCATCGGCTACCTGCGCAAACAGGCCCGAGATAAGCCCCACCAACAGGTAAAAAGGCAGTGTCAGGTACTCGCTGTGCAGTTCGGCCGGGATGGAGAGCAGGATGGCGCCGAGCATCGCCGAAAGCGGCCCAAGCAGCACCCCGAGAATGATGGTGGTCTCGAACGCGATATCGGCCGCCAGGAAGTTCGGGACCGTCACGCGGATCCAGACGCCCAGCGCAAGCGGAACGCAGATTGCAAGAATCAGGCGCAGCTGTTGCGCCGGTCGCCGGTTCTCGGCAAACAGCATGCGTTGAAAGGACCGCGAGCGGCCCAGCGCGCTCGATACAGCGGCCGCAACACCAAGCTTGATCAGCAGGGTGACAAGGATCAGCTTGGCGTCCACCATCCCAATACTCTACCCTCCCGCGCTGCTTCAAAGGCCCGCGGGCTAAGCCTCGTATAATGAAGCGATGTCGATAGGACGAATTACCAGGGTTGCGGACACCGCTCTTCCTACACGCTGGGGCAAGTTCCGCATTCTGGGATTCACGGGCGAGCTCACAGGACACACCCCGTGCGATGAGTCGCGCCCTGCTCCTCTGAAAGAACACGAGGAAGCCGTGGCGCTGATCATGGGTGACATCTACAGCACGCCGCCCCTTGTCCGCATCCACTCCCAGTGCCTCACGGGCGACGTGTTCAGCTCGCTCCGGTGCGACTGCCGCCTGCAACTGGAGCTTGCGCTGCGCTCCATTGCAGAGCGGGGCGCGGGGATCATTCTGTATGACCAGCAGGAAGGCCGCGGTATTGGCTTGATGGCCAAGCTCAAGGCGTATGAGTTGCAGGAACGTGGGCGCGATACCGTGGAAGCGAACGTGGAACTCGGCTTCAAGCCTGATTGCCGCGAGTTCGAACTACAGGCGGCCATGCTGCATGAGCTCAAGGTTCCGGCGGTGCGCTTGCTTACGAATAATCCGGAAAAAGTAGCAGCGCTTGAGCGCGCCGGGATCCAGGTGGTCGAACGCGTGCCCGCGATCGTTCCGGTCGAAGACAGCTTCGAGCACTACCTGGATGTGAAGCGTGACAAGATGGGTCACCTTCTGGCTGTGGAAGAGACGGCAGCCGCCTATCCGCGCGACTTGGCGGCAGCGCTTCGGCCCAGCATCGGTGAGATCACGGTGGACCCGGCTGGCGGCGTGCTGGACGAAACCGAGAGCTGATGCTGCGGGAAGATCGAGTCTCCCGCGCGAGTCAGACGCTCTTTCTGTCCAAAGGTGAACCCACAGCAGGACTGCTAGTACTTGACGATCTTCGCGAAGGACTCGGGGTCGAGGCTGGCCCCACCCACGAGCGCCCCATCGATCTCGTCTTTGCTGAGCAGCGCGGCGGTCGTCTCCGGCTTGACGCTGCCCCCGTACAGGATGCGCATGCCGTCGGCGACACTGTTGCCGAGCCGCTCCCGCACAGCGCTGCGGATAAATGCATGCGTCTCGTCTGCAATTTCGGGCGAGGCTGACTGGCCGGAACCGATAGCCCAGATCGGCTCATAGGCGATGACGATCGTTGCAGCCTCGTCAGGCTTGATGCCCTCGAGCCCGATTTTGATCTGGCGCAGCAGCACGTCATTGGTGCGGCCTTCTTCGCGCTCTTCCTGCACCTCGCCGATGCACACAATGGGCGTAACCTGCTGCCGGATCGCCGCGTGCAGCTTGCGATTCACATCCCAGTCGCTCTCATAGTTGTAGTGGCGCCGCTCGGAGTGGCCGAGGATGACGTGCGAGACCCCGATGGACTTCAACATCGGTGCCGAGATCTCACCCGTGAAGGCGCCCTCTTTTTCCGAGTGCATGTCCTGGGCTCCGATAAAGATCCCCGAGCCTCGCACGCTCTTCTCGAGAGGCTCCAGTGCCAGAAACGGCGGGCAAATCGCGATTTCGTCGCGGGTATGCCCGGCCACGAGCGGCAGAAACGTCTCTGCATAGGCGCAGGCTTCAACTGGCGTCTTGTACATCTTCCAGTTGGCTGCAATCAGCGGCTTGCGCGTGCTAGCGATTTCGACTTCTCCTGGCGTTGGGCCGTCAGACGGCTCCCTTTTGCATTCCAACGGCAACCCGTACGTGGACTAGGACTTCTCGGTAAGCGCTTCTACCCCGGGCAGCTTCTTGCCCTCGAGGAACTCAAGCGAGGCCCCACCACCGGTGGAGATATGGCTGATCTCGCTCGCGACCCCGGCCTGCTGCACCGCGGCCACCGAGTCCCCGCCACCGACCACGGTAACGGCTCCCTTGTTGTCAGCCACGGCGTGGGCTACCGCCGTCGTCCCGGCGGCGAATTTCGGCAGTTCAAACACGCCCATCGGGCCGTTCCAGACAATCGTGGAGGCGCCCGCGATCTCGGCGGCAAAGGTCTTCACGGTTTCCGGTCCGATATCGAGCGCCATCCACTCCGCGGGAAAGTCGCCGGTGCCGCTGAAGATCTGCGTTGCGGCGTCCGGAGCGAAGCGGTCGGCAAGCACGTGGTCTGTCGGCAGCAGGAAGCGAACACCCTTGGCTTCGGCTTTGCGGAGCATCTCGCCCGCAAGCTCCACCTTGTCGGCTTCCACCAGCGACTTGCCGATGTTCTGCCCCTTGGCCTTGAGGAAGGTGTACGCCATGCCGCCACCAATCAGCAGGGCGTCGACCTTGCCGAGCAGGTTTTCGATCACTCCGATCTTGTCCGAGACCTTGGCTCCGCCCAGGATCGAGATGAACGGCTTGGCTGGAACCGTGGCGCTGTCGCCGAGTCCGAGTGCACGGCCTAGATAGTTGAGTTCCTTCTCCATCAGCAGGCCAGCAGCCGCCTGCTTGACGTGATGGGTGATGCCCTCAGTCGAGGCGTGGGCGCGATGTGCCGTGCCAAACGCGTCGTTGACGTAAATCTCGCAAAGGGAGGCGAGCTTCTTCGCAAAGGCAGGGTCATTGGCCTCTTCTTCCGGGTGGAAGCGAAGGTTTTCCAAGAGCAGAACCTGCCCCGACTCAAGCTGCCGTGAAAGCTCCTCGGCGATCTCGCCGACGCAGTCCGGCGCAAAGGCTACGTTGATCTTCTCCCCGATGGAATGGTCCAGCAGGAGGCGCAGGCGATCCACCACCGGGCGGAGGCTGTACTTGCCATTCGGCTTCCCCTTGGGACGCCCCAGGTGCGAGGCCAGGATCAGCTTTGCCTTGTGTTCGAGCGCGTAGCGGATGGTAGGCAGGGTCTCTCGGATGCGGGTGTCGTCGGTGATCTCGGAGCCGTCTTCGCTCAAGGGCACGTTGAAATCAACGCGGATGAGTACATGCTTGTTTTTGAGATCGAGATCGCGAATGGAAAGCTTGGGCATGAGAACGGTGTACTCCGAAACGGGAAAAGTCCGACAGAAAAGACATGCAGAGGCGCGTCAGCAACCTCTGCGGGATGGATGCAGGTTGGGCTACAGCCCTTTACCTGCGACGAAGAGGATTAGGTCGCGCACCCGGCTCGAGTAGCCCCACTCGTTGTCGTACCAGGACAGGACCTTGACCGACTGCCCAACAACCTTGGTCAACTCCGAGTCCACGATCGATGAGCGCGAGTCGCCGCGGTAGTCGACAGAAACGAGCGGCTCGGTCGCATACCCAAGGATGCCCTTCAGATTGGTCTCGGATGCCGTCTTGAATGCCTGGTTGACAGACTGAGCCGTGACCGGCTTTTCGGCGATAAAGGTGAGATCGACCAACGAGACGTTGGGGGTCGGGACGCGAATGGCAAACCCATCCAGCTTGCCCGCAATTTCGGGAATGACCAGCTTCAACGCCTTGGCCGCGCCGGTCGAGCTCGGAATCATGGACAGCCCGGCAGCGCGCGCCCGGCGCAGGTCCTTGTGCGGAAAGTCCAGGATCACCTGGTCATTGGTGTAGCTGTGGATCGTCGTCATAATGCCAGAGACAATACCAAACGTCTCATGCATCACTTTAACAACCGGAGCTAAACCGTTGGTGGTGCAGGACGCATTCGAGATGATGTTGTGTGCCGCGGGATCGTACTTGTCGCCATTCACGCCCAGGACGATGGTGATGTCCTCGTTGGTGGCCGGTGCCGAGATGATCACCTTCTTGACACTGCCGCCAAGATGCAGGCAGGCCTTGGTGGCATCGGTGAAGTGGCCGGTGGACTCGACGATCACCTCGGCACCGGTCGAGGTCCAGTCCAGCTTTTGTGGATCGCGGTCGGCGAACACCTTGATGGTCTTGCCGTCGATGGTGATTGCGCCCTCGGTGGCCTGGATGTCATTGGGGAGGTTGCCCAGGATCGAGTCGTACTTTAGAAGGTGCGCCAGGGTCACTGGGCTGGTTAGGTCATTGATCGCGACAAACTCGATCTCTGGGTTTCCAAGAGCGGTACGCAGGACGTTGCGGCCGATTCGCCCAAAACCATTGATGCCTACCTTCACTGCCATTGCGATGTGCTCCTCGTCGGTCAAACTGCAAACCTGATGCTAGCATCGCAGGCAGCCCCGGTGCGAGATGACAGACCCGCACGGGTTGCAGCAACAACCGTGCACAGGAACCGCCAGGCAGTGGAGCGCGGCGGGCGCCCAAAATTGCACAACGATTGCAGCACGGTTTTGACCTGTGTACCATCCAAGGCATGCGCGAATGGTGGCGCGAACGAATCATGAGACGACGCGGAAAAAAGGGCCCGAACGAATCGGAGTCCACAGGAAAGATAGGCCAGGAACTGCCCCAGGGGCAGCTGGCGCCCCTACGGCCCTCGTATGCAGACAGTGTGCCGGAACCAGCCAAGCCGGCACAGACGCCGGCTCCTGTGCTGGCAGAGCCGGTGGGCCGGTTTGCCGATGCACCGTACGCTCCTGCTGAAATTGAGGCAGCCGACGAGGCTGCGATCGACGAACCCGCAGGAGCACAGGCGCTTGCAGAACCGGAGGGAAAGCTGGTGCATGAGACGCAGCCGGACTCACCTTCCACCCCGCCCCCGGCGGCGCAGGCTTCCAACCCTAGGGCGCCAAGAGGTTTTGTGGTTCTCACCATCGGGCTTCCCGGTTCGGGCAAGACGACCTGGTTCAAGCGCCGCGCCGTGCAGCCGCTCTCGAGCGATATGCTGCGCACCATTCTGTTCGACGACATCACCGAGCAGCGTTACCAGGGTCTCGTTTTCTCGACCCTGCGCTCGCTGCTGCGCGCCCGGCTCATTGCCAAGATGCCGTGGAACTACGTGGATGCCACCAACCTTTCTCCGCATGAGCGGCGCCAGTGGATCAAGATGGCGAAAAGCTTTGGCTACGACGTGCACGCCGTGTTCTTCGACGTGCCGTTCGAGGTCTGCATGGACCGCAACCGCCGCCGCGAGCGCATGGTGTCGGAAGACGTAATGCAGAAGATGGCTGAACGACTTAGGCCACCATCCTTCAAGGAAGGCTTTGCGAAAATCACGGTGGTCCGGGTCAAGGGTGCGCCTCCATCCACGGCCGTGGCAGCGGCAACTGACGCCGACCTGAGCCAGGACGATCCAGCTTCCCCGGAGATAGACCAGGGCTTCGACCCTGCTGGCGAGGACGAGCTTTAGAGCCGATTTCGGAGCGCTGGAGGAAAATTCCGACGCTCCAGCCGGCCCAGGCAAGGGAGCGCACGTGGCGGCAGCGATCGAGTTCTCGGGTGTCCACCTGGTGGTACCGGGCGACGAAAATAAGGGGCGCGCCCTGCTCGACGACGTCTCTCTCCAGCTTGAAGCAGGCACCGTCACGGCACTGCTCGGGCGCAGTGGCTCCGGCAAAACCACGCTCCTGCGGATGGTCAACCGGCTGGCGGTGCCGACTTCCGGTACGGTCCGTGTGCACGGCGAAGACGTTGCCCAGAAGAGCGTGGTCGAGCTACGCCGCGGCATCGGCTACGTCATCCAGGACACCGGCCTGTTTCCGCACCTGACCATCGCCCGCAACATCACCATGGTGCCCGAGCTGTCCGGCCATCCCAGGCAGCACTTCGCGGAGCAGGTCCGGCAGCTGCTGACCGCGGTCGGGCTTGACCCCGCACGCTTCGCGAAGCGCCATCCTCACCAGCTTTCCGGCGGACAGCGGCAGCGTGTCGGCCTGGCCCGTGCGCTCGCGGCGGAGCCACCGATTCTGCTCATGGACGAGCCGTTTGGCGCGCTCGACCCACTGACCCGCGCCGAGATGCAGGACATGGTGCGTGGCTTGCTGCAACGCCTGCGTGATCGCGGGCAGCCCAAGACCGTTCTGCTGGTCACCCATGACCTTGATGAAGCCATGTACCTCGCCGACCGCATCGTGCTGGTGTGCGACGGACGGATCGAGGCCGACCTCGCCCCGGCGGAGTTTCTGCACTCGCAACAACACGCGGTTGCCGAATATGTCTGCGCATTTCACCGCGGCGAACGCAAGGTCACGGCATGACTGCGCCCGGCCTTGCCCCTTTGCTGGCCGCGGGCTTCCTCCAGGAACACTGGACCGAGATAGCCACGCTCACGCTCGAGCACCTGTGGCTTACCGGCGCGGCGTTGCTGCTGGCTGCGGGCATCGGCGTGCCGCTGGGCATCCTGCTGACCCGATACAAGAAACTTGCCAAGCCAGTCCTTGCCGCCGCCAACATCATCCAGACCATCCCATCGCTGGCGCTTTTTGGCTTCCTGCTGCCGCTGCCCTGGCTGGGTGAGCGGGCATCCCGCATCGCGATCGTGGCGTTGACCGGCTATGCGCTGCTGCCGATCCTGCGCAACACCTATGTGGGTATCCGCACCGTGGAACCGGCAGTCGTGGACGTGGCGCATGCACTGGGCATGACCGGCTGGCAGCGACTCATCAAGGTCGAGCTACCGTTGGCTGCTTCCGTGATTCTTGCGGGCCTGCGCACCGCCACCGTAACCGCCGTGGGCATCGCCACCATCGCAGCCGCGGTAGGCGCCGGTGGCCTGGGGGAGTTCATCTTTCGTGGTGTGGCCTCAGTCGATAACCGCCTAGTGCTCGCCGGCGCGATCCCCGCGGCCCTGCTCGCCTTGGCCGCCGATACGCTGCTGGGCCTGGCCGAGTCTAAATACAAGGTGCATGGACGGGACAGGTGATGCGACGCTGGAAGCTTCACAGGCCCGGGCTCGCGGGGTTGCTGCTCGTTCCCCTGGCGATGCTTGCCAGTTGCGCCCCGCCACGGTTTGACCGCCCGGTGATCGGCGCCAAAAACTTCACCGAGCAGGTAGTGCTGGGCGAACTGCTGGCGCAGCACATCGAGGCGCGCACCGGCCTCAAGGTCGAGCGCCGGTTCTACCTGGCAGGCTCGTACATCGCGCAGCAGGCGATGATCTCGGGCCGCATCGATGCCTATGTGGAATACACCGGCACCGCGCTTACCGCGATTTTGAAGCAGCCGCTCGTGCATATGCCCGACCCTGCACAGAACCAGGCCGCCTCACTCGCGATTGTGCGCCGCCTATATGCGCAGCGCTACCACGTGGTGGCGACCGAGCCCCTTGGCTTCGAGAACACGTTTGCGATGATCGTGCGACCGGATGCAGCTGCTTCGATCCGGTCTCTGTCGCAGGCCGTGTCCGCGGCGGCGCAGTGGCAGCTTGGCGTTGGTTACGAGTTTGAAGAGCGCCCCGACGGGCTGCGTGGGCTCAAGCAGGCGTACGGGCTGCAGTTTGCCGGCGACCCGCGCACCATGGATCTCGGGCTGCTCTACCGCGCGCTGTCCGCGCACCAGGTCGATATCATCGCCGGCAACTCCACCGACGGTCCGATCGCCGCGAACCACCTCAGGGTGCTGGCTGATGACCGGCACTACTTCCCTCCTTACGAAGCTGTGCCGCTGGTTCGCCAGGCAGCGCTTGCGCACTGGCCCCAGCTGCGTGGGGCGTTTGCAGATCTCGCCGGCAAGATCTCGGCAGACGACATGCGCGCGATGAACGAACAGGTCGATGGCGAGCACCGGGATGTGGTGGAAGTGGTGCGGGCCTTCCGTTCGCAGCATGGGCTCTGAGGGCAGGCGCGATCGTTAGAATGGTGGACATGGCAGATGCGACCCAACCGGAGCGGATGGTGGAGCCCTGGCTGCGCAACACCCTGTCGGCAGTGCCCGCCGTCCCGAGAGCCGTGCTGCATGCTCTCGAACTCGCGCGGGAGAACGTCGAACACTGGACGCCGCAGCTAACGGACGAGGAGATCCACGCGACGCCGTTTGGGCTCACGCCGTATGCGTTTCACGTGCGGCATATGGCACACTCACTGGACCGACTGCTGACCTATGCCGAGGGTGCGCCGCTCAACCTGATGCAACGTGCCGCGCTTTCCGTTGAGCTGGAGCCTGGCATGAGCACGCAGGCAATGCTGGCCGAGTTCGAGAGTGCCCTGCGCGAGGCCGCGGGCCGGATCCGCCGGCTGCCACTCGATCAACTGGAAGCTCCACGAGCGGTCGGGGCGAAAGGCCTGCCGGCAACACTTGGCGGCCTGCTGGTCCACCTCGCTGACCACACGCAGCGCCATGCGGGGCAGGCCGTGACCACGGCAAAGTTGTTGCTGGCCCTTCGTGCAAGCCGCGCAGCCAATGTTTAGTTTTGTGCACGCATACTGAAGCAGGTTTTCCCACCAAGGCGCCTCTGCCAAGCCAGCCCGTCCCTGGCCGTCCGTCGCGTCGCCCTTACCCGCGCTCGCCCGCGACACGAACCATCCCTGCTACCCTGATTTGGGTCTTTTGCACCCCCGAGAGTTTGCTGAGCCTTGCCTTCCGCTGACAACACGCTTGCCTGGCAGCCTCGACATAACCCATGGCTTATCGCGCTCACCGTTACGATCGCGACGTTTATGGAAGTGCTCGACACTTCCATCGCCAACGTCGCGCTTCCGCATATCGCCGGCTCGCTGGGTGCGAGCAGCAACGAGGCAACCTGGGTTTTGACCAGCTACCTGGTAGCCAGCGCAATCGTGCTGCCAATCTCTGGCTGGCTGCAGAATCGTTTCGGGCGCAAGCGCTTCTACATGACGTGCGTGGCGCTGTTCACCGGCGCGTCCGTTCTGTGCGGTCTCGCACCGTCATTGCCGCTGCTGATCTTTGCCCGCGTACTGCAGGGGCTTGGCGGCGGCGGTCTCGCGCCCAGCGAGCAGGCCATCCTTGCCGACACCTTCTCTGTCGCGAAGCGAGGGCAGGCGTTCGCGGTGTACGGCATGGCCGTGGTGGTCGCGCCGGCCATCGGGCCGACGCTGGGCGGCTGGATTACCGATAACTACAACTGGCACTGGATCTTTTTCATCAACGTGCCCATCGGGATCCTGTCGCTGGTGCTCACCTCCCGCATGGTCGAGGATCCTCCGCAGATGATTGCGCGCATGCGTGTTGCCGCGACCCAGTCGATCGATTTCGTTGGCCTCGTCGCCGTCGCCGTCGGCGTGGGAATGCTCGAGTTCGTGTTCGACAAGGGCCAGGAGAAGGACTGGTTCGGGAGCCAGGAGATCACCTCCGCTGCGATCGCGGCCGTGGTGATCCTGTGTTTTTTCGTGGTGTGGGAGTGGCGGCATCGCAGCCCGATTGTGGACCTGAAGCTGTTGCGGATCCGTAACTTCGGCACCTCGGTCGCCTTGCAGTTTGTGCTCGGCATGGTGCTGTTTGGCACCACGGTGTTGATCCCGCAGTTTCTGCAGGCGCTGCTGGGGTACACGGCCGAGCGTGCCGGCATGGCGCTGTCTCCGGCTGGCCTGGTCATGATGGCCATGATGCCCGTCGCCGGCTTCGTGGTCGGCAAGGTGCCGGATCCGCGCTGGCTTGTTGCAATCGGCTACGCGCTCACAGCAGCAGGTCTTTACAACCTCACGCGCATCGATCTGGATGTCTCGTTCCAGACTGTGATGTGGTGGCGCGCGTTGCAGGTGATCGGCCTGGCATACATCTTTATTCCGATCAGCACGCTGAACTACGTCGGGGTGCCGCGGGAGAAAAACAACCAGATCTCGTCGCTCTCGAACTTCGCGCGCAACCTGGGCGGCTCGTTCGGTACCGCGATGCTGACCACGTTCCTGGAGCGCACTGCGCAGGCACACCAGTCCAATCTGAGCGAGCACGCGTATGCCGGTGGTGTGGCCTATCAGGGATTTATCGCGAAGACGCAGGCAGGGCTCGACATGGTAGGTCGCCCCAACAGCGCCAACGTGGCGATGGGGCAGGCCTACCAGCAGCTGCAAAGGCAGAGCAGCATGCTCTCCTACCAAAATGCATTCTGGCTGCTCAGCGTCATCATCGTGTGCCTGGTGCCGGTGCCGTTCCTGATGCAGCGCCCGCCGCGCCATACCCCTGGCCGTCGCTAGCGCCCGGCAGCCGGCTGGCGCTGGAGCCGGGTGGTCAGGCTTGATACATTAAGAGATTGTGACCCGACGCATCCAGCGGCCTGTCAACTCCGCCGCGCGTGGGGGCTTTTGAATTCATGGGCCCTTGGGGCGCTCGTTTTCCGGGCGTGCTAGGGTGTCCGAAGGCTTCGGCCAGAACGCGGCTGCACCTGTCGTGGCTTGCCTCTTGAGCGAGCGCGCATGCACCCATCATTTGCTCATTCCAGCGCATGCGTTGTACGGCAAGCAGTGTTTCGCTCGCATCGTCCAAGCAGGAGGAACTTGTAACAATGCCAACTTCCCTGAACTTCCGCATCGGCCTGGTCCAGATGCACTGCACGCCCGATCCGGACGAGAACCTTGAGCTTGCCGCCGAGTGGGTGCGCAAGGCTGCCCGTGAGGGCGCACAGGTCATCTGTCTGCCGGAGCTGTTCCGCGCGCAGTACTTCTGCCAGCGCGAAGACATCGCCCTGTTCGATCTCGCCGAGCCGATCCCAGGGCCAAGCACCGAGCGGCTCGCCGTGGTAGCACGCGAGGAAAAGGTGACGATCATCGCCTCGCTGTTTGAGCGCCGGGCAGCCGGGCTTTATCACAACACGGCGGTCACGCTGGGACCCGACGGACAGATCACCAGCATGTACCGAAAGATGCACATCCCGGACGACCCGCTTTACTACGAGAAGTTCTACTTCACGCCGGGTGACCTGGGCTACCGAGCCTTTGACACCGCGGTGGGTCGCGTGGGCACGCTGGTCTGCTGGGATCAGTGGTACCCGGAGGGTGCGCGCATCACCGCGCTGCAGGGGGCGAACGTGCTCTTCTACCCGACGGCGATCGGCTGGCACCCATATGAGAAAGCCGAGCATGGCGCCGCGCAGTACGACGCGTGGCAGACAATCCAGCGCAGCCATGCCATCGCTAATGGCGTGTACGTGGCCGCGCCCAACCGCGTGGGCATCGAGCATGGCGACATCCGCGGCAACCGCGTCGATGGCCCGGGCCTGGAGTTCTGGGGCGGCTCGTTTATCGCCGACCCGTTCGGCCGCGTGATCGCCAAGGCCTCGCACGACAAGGAAGAAGTGCTGATCGCCGAGGTGGATATGAAGGGCATGGAAGAGCAGCGCCGCAACTGGCCATTCCTGCGCGACCGCCGCATCGACTCGTACCAGCCAATCGTGCATCGCTTTCTGGATGCCTCCACCCTGGGAGATGTGAAGTGACCGAGCTCGAAACCCCGCAGCAGGCCGGCTTCCGCATGCCGGCCGAGTGGGCGCCGCACGAGGCGACCTGGATCGCATGGCCGCATAACCCGGAAGACTGGCCGGGCCGCTTCCAGCCGATTCCATGGGTATACTGCGACATTGTGCGCGCCCTGGCAAAGGTGGAGCAGGTCCACATCCTGGTCAACGATGCCGCCGCGGAAAAGCGCGTCCGGAGCCTGTTGAAGCGCACCGGCGCCAAGCTTGCTGCGGTGCACTTTCACCAGTGGCCGACCAATCGCATCTGGACGCGCGACTCCGGGCCGATCTTTGTCCAGAACGCGCAGCAGGAGGTCGCCATCACCAACTGGCACTTCAACGCGTGGGCCAAGTACAACGACTGGCAACTGGACGATGCGCTGCCGGGCCGCGCTGCCGAACTGCTGGCGCTCCCTGAGTGGCAGCCGCGCGTCGCCATGTCAGCAAACGGGGAGGCCGCGGAGCACCGCGTCGTGCTCGAAGGCGGATCGATCGACACCAACGGCGCAGGGGTTTTGCTCACCACCGAGGAGTGCCTGCTGAGTGATGTCCAGGCACGCAACCCGGGTCTGTCGCGCGCTCAGCTCGAGCAGGTGTTCCATGACTACCTCGGCATCGACCAGGTACTCTGGCTCAACCGCGGCATTGCCGGCGATGACACGCATGGCCATGTCGACGACATCACTCGCTTTGTGAACGAGCGCACGATCGTGACGGTGGTTGAGCCGAACACTGCCGACGAGAACCACCTGCCGCTCGCTGAAAACCTTGACCGGCTGCACGCAGCACGCGCGCTCGATGGCGAGCCGTTCCGCATCGCGACGCTGCCATGCCCGGCGCCGGTGGTGTTTGAAGGGCAGAGACTTCCCGCTTCGTACGCCAACTTTTACATTGCGAACGGGTTGGTGCTCGTGCCAACATTCAACGATCCCAACGACCGTATTGCCCTGCAAACACTGGCGGAGTTGTTCCCTGCTCACGTGATTCAGGGCACCCACTGCGGCGACTTCATCTGGGGACTCGGCGCGCTGCACTGCATGACGCAGCAGCAGCCCGCCGGCAACAAAGGCACATAGAGGCCGTGGCAATCGACGATTTGGAGTGGCTGGGGACGTGGTACCAACAACAATGCAACGGCACATGGGAACACCAGAAGGGCATGCTGCTGGAGCCATTACCGCCGATTGAGAGCAGCACGCGCGGCCCCGGGGAACCGGGCTGGCGATTGCGGATCGATCTGCGCGGCACGGCGGCGTCCGGACACGCGCCCCGGCGCATGTCCGTGTGCTCATTTGAAGGTGCGTGGCTCAGGTGCGCGCTGTCCGGGCAGCACTTCGAGGGCGAAGGGCTTGATGTCGAAAGATTGGTGGGCGTGTTCCGCCGGTGGATTGACCGCGAGCCGCCGGTGCTCGGGGCGGCCAGCGCAGGCTGATGGCCGGGAACATCCACAACGACGCCCAACCAGACGCCCTGCAGCGCCTCGATCTTGAGCGCCTCGACTTCGGACGAATGGCGTTGGCGCTCGCGGAGGCACGCCTTGCTGCCGAAGCAGGCGAGGTCCCTGTCGGCGCGGTATTGTTCCTGGGCGACCAGCAGTTAGCCAGCGGCCAAAACCGCGTGCTGCGCGACCACGACCCCACGGCGCATGCCGAGGTGGTTGCGTTGCGCATCGCGGGGCAGCAGCTTCGCAACTATCGCCTGCTCAACTGCACGCTGTACTGCACGCTGGAGCCCTGCGCCATGTGCGCCGGCGCCATGATTCATGCGCGCTTAGGCCGCCTGGTATATGGGGCCGCGGACCCAAAGACGGGAGCTGCCGGCTCCATGCTGCAGGTGTTGAATCATCCGGAGCTGAATCACCAGTTGCCGGTTACACCCGGGATCCTGGCGGATGCATGCGGCGGGGTGCTCCAGCAGTTCTTCCGCGCGCGCAGGCGCAGCTTGAAAGGCAGCCTCACCTCGACAGCAGCGGAAGCCGAAGGCTGAACTTTCGGGCGGCCCGGTATATCATGCTGCTTCATGGACCTTCTCGTTTACTCCGCCACATGGTGCCGGGATTGCCGCGAGGCGAAGCGGTTCCTCGACAAGCACAAGATCCCCTACACCGAGATCGACATTGAGCGAACGCCTGGCGCTGCAGACGAGGTTCTGCGTCGCGTTGGCAAGCGCGCTATTCCACAGTTTGTGATTGATGGCGAGTGGGTGCAGCCTTATCGGCCTGGCGAGGGCTTTCTACACGAGGAGATGAGCGCCCGGTTCGGCGTACCGGAGTAAGCGCCGCCGTTTCGGCGCGCTTAACCCCGGCCCTGTCGGTGCTGGTTACGGCAGCTCGTTCGGGTGGATCACAACGCCCTGCCCTGCTTCGGCGAGCTCTTCGCCGGCATCGTTGAGGATCGCGATCGCATCGGCTTCGTCCTTGGCTTCCACCTGTAGTTGCAGCGGCCCGAGACCGGGCTCGAGGATGCGTGCATTCTCACCGGACAGAAAAGCCTGGATACCCGCGGACTCCAGGCGACCTCGCGCCATCTCGGCTTCGAGTGGCTCTGAGAAGTTTGCTACTGTCACTACTTCTTCCATGAACGTCTCCCCTGTGCGTGTCGAACTCACCACCGTAGGATGCACGTTCCACCGGCTGCGCCGGAAAACACCCACTACAATCAAGGCTGCAAGGAAGGAAGTCCCGCATTGATTCGACGCTACACGCGGCCCGCGATGGGCAAGATCTGGACGGATGAGAGCAAGTACCGCGCATGGCTTGCCGTGGAGGTTGCAGCAAGCGAAGTGCTGGCGGACGCAGGCATCGTGCCGCAGCAAGCCGCTGCCGCCATTCGTGACCGGGGCGACTTTGAGCTGGAACGGATTGAAGCAATCGAGGCTGAAGTTCGGCACGATGTGATCGCATTTACCACCGCGGTCGCTGAAAAGATCGGGCCTGAGTCGCGCTGGCTGCACTACGGGCTGACCTCAAACGACATCGTCGACACCGCGCAGGCACTGCAGGTCAAGTCCGCATCGGCCATCCTTCGCGAGGACCTGGTCGCCCTGGCCGCCGTGCTGAAGCGCCGCGCGCTCGAGTTCCAGCACACGCCAGTGATCGGTCGCACCCACGGGGTCCATGCCGAACCCACGACATTTGGCCTGAAGCTGCTGAACTGGTACGCCGAGACCGAGCGCAACATCGTGCGCTTCGACGCAGCCGCGGAAGGAATGCGCGTAGGCAAGTTGTCGGGCGCAGTGGGCACCTTTGGGCACCTCAAGCCGGAGCACGAGGAAGCGATTTGCGCAAAGCTCGGGCTTGAGCCCGCGCCTGTGGCTACGCAGGTGCTGCAGCGCGATCGCCACGCGCACTACATCTCCACACTCGCGATCATCACCTCGACGCTCGACAAGATTGCAACCGAGGTGCGGCATCTGCAACGCACCGAGGTCCGAGAAGCTTCGGAGTTTTTCTCGGAAAAGCAAAAGGGTTCGTCGGCGATGCCGCACAAGAAG
Source organism: Acidipila sp. EB88 (assembly GCF_003858395.1). GTDB lineage: Bacteria > Acidobacteriota > Terriglobia > Terriglobales > Acidobacteriaceae > EB88. Next base: position 3,976,974 of record NZ_QWEV01000005.1, read on the forward strand.
AACCCCATCCTGTCCGAGCAGATCTCGGGCCTGGCCCGGGTAGTGCGTTCGAATGCACAGGCTGCTTACGAGAACATCGCACTCTGGCATGAGCGTGACATTTCGCACTCGTCGGTTGAGCGCGTGATCCTGCCCGACTCGACGATCCTCACCGACTACCTGCTCAACAAGACAGCGACATTGATCGACCAGCTACTGGTGTACCCGGAACGCATGATGCGCAACCTCGAGAGTACCGGCGGCCTGATCTTCAGCGGCCAGTTGCTCTTGGATCTTGCAGAGGCCGGCATGCTGCGTGAAGATGCGTACCGGCTGGTGCAAGGCTACGCGATGCGCGCCTGGAAGGATGACCTGGTCTTCCGTGACCTCGTGGCCACCGATGCGCAGATCACCGCGTTGCTCTCGCCGGAGAAGCTGGCCAAAACGTTTGATCTCCACCGACAGCTCGGCAACGTGGACGCTATCTTCTCTCGCGTCTTCAAAGTGAGCGAAGCCAGGAGCTAACGTGCACGTCACGGTCGGGATTACGGGTGCAAGCGGCGCGGCATTCGCGCAGCAACTCCTGCTTGCGCTCGAGCAGGATGCACGGGTCGACAAAGTGCACTGCGTGGCGAGTGAAAGCTCGCTGCGCGTGCTCGCCGAGGAGCTGGGATTCAGCGGCCGCAGCCAGTTGATTGAGAAGCTGCTCGGCGCCCCGTCCACCAAGATTGAACAGTTAGTCGAGAATGACATTGGCGCCGGCATCGCGAGCGGCAGCTACCCTTCGGCCGGGATGATCGTGCTGCCCTGCAGCATGGGCACGCTTGCGAGCATTGCGAACGGTTTCGCGCAGAACCTCATCGGCCGCGCCGCGGACGTCTGCCTCAAGGAGCGCAGGCCGTTGATCCTGTGCGTGCGCGAAACGCCCTTCAACAAGATCCACCTGCGCAACATGTCGCTCGCCGCGGATGCAGGCGCGGTGATCTTCCCTGTCATTCCCGCTTTCTACAACCGGCCTATCGACTCAACAGAGATGGCGCGGCAGTTTGCGTTTCGGGTGCTGGCACACTTCGGGCTGCCACAGCCGGAGATGTACCGCTGGAAAGCAGAGTAAGTGCCGCGTCGGCATCTTTCGCTGGCCGCGTGCAGTGCCTTGCTGCTGATCGGCCTGCAGTCAGGCTGTGGCCATGGCGAACACCGCCTGCGGCACGGTGCTGCCCTGGGGCTTTCGCGATACTACAATCCGCTCGCCTCGAGCAATCCAGCGAGTAGCGACGTGATCCCGGTGCACGATCCAAGCCTTGCGCGCGCGGCGGACGGCACCTATGTCGCGTTCACCACGGACCTGCCGTTCCTGCACAGCCGGCAGCTTCTCGCGATGCGCTGCTCTCGCGATCTGCTTGTCTGGCACAGTTGCGGTTACGTATTTCCCACCATGCCGGAGTGGGCAAGGCAGGAGTTTCCGGAAGCCGTCGGCCTGTGGGCGCCGGACATTTCCTACTTCAATGGCCAGTACCACCTGTACTACACGGTCTCAAGCCTCGGATCGCAGCACTCCGCCATCGCACTGGCCACGAGTCCTACGCTCGATCCCGCAGCACCTGGTTTCCACTGGACAGATCGTGGCGTCATCCTGCGATCCCACACCGGCGACGACTTCAACGCGATCGATGCTGCCATCCTGGTGGACCCCGGCGACCCTGCACGCATCTGGCTCACGTATGGCTCGTTCTGGCATGGCATCTTCCAGCAGGAAGTCCAAGCATCGACCGGTCGACTGGTGGCCAACAGCACTCGCTACCACCTGGCCGAGCAGCCCTCGGACCGCGAGGGCGCAATCGAAGGCAGTGCCATGGTGGCACATCACGGCTGGTACTACCTGTTTGCCTCGGTCGGGATCTGTTGTGCAATGCCTATTGAGCGCGATACCTACCAGCAGATCGTGGGGCGCTCGCGCAGCCCGCACGGTCCGTTTGTTGCGGAGGACGGCAGCCCGCTGCTCAGGGGCGGCGGCACGATCCTGCTCACCAGCGACGAACACTGGCTCGCACCGGGTGGCGGCAGCCTCTTGCTTCAGGGCGAGGATGTATGGCTCGCCTTCCATGCGTTAGACCGCCGCAACCAGGGCGCGCTCAACCTGTGGGTCGAGCACGTTGAGTGGCGCGACGACTGGCCGGTGCTCACACCTCAAGCCGCGCCCATGCGATAGACGAGGTTACTGCTGCGGTGTTGTGGTTCCGCCCTGCTGCGGTGTGGCCGACTGACGCAGCCGCTGCAGCTCCTCCAGCATCTGCTGCGGAGTCTTGATCTGCTGCGGTGACGATGCCGCGGCGGCGGGCAATGGGCTCGCCAAAGGCTGCGGCACGGGGGGCTGTTCGACCGGTTCCTGTTCGTCGTCTTCGGCAGCAGCCTGGGTCGGAGTGCGCGCGGCGGCCGCGCCCGGGGCAATCGTAGTGCGCGCACTCAGGATCACTTCGCGCGGAGAACCATCCGGCCGCCTGCCGGAGATCAGAACGTTGTAGCCCGAATCATCCAGGAGCGCGCCAAGGACATCCTGCGGGTTCCCCGGACCGTAGACGCCGAAGATGCGTTCATCCCTGCCGAGACCCTCAACCTTGGTTCCGGTCTGGCTCTCAAGCGTATGCAGGATCGACAGCAGGCTGCTGTTGGTCGCCCGAATGGTCAAGCGCCCGGAACTGAGATCGATCTGTGCCGGCGTGGGAGGCTGGTCGAGCATGGACAGCAGCTTCGGCTGTGCTGGTGCGGTCGGCATCACCGCTGTGGCAGGGGCCAAGCCGGGCGCAGTCGGCACCTGAGCGAGGACCGGGGCCGCCGGCAGACAGCCGGCAAAGCAGATTGCCGCAACACTACGAGGTCCCAGACGCATGCTCGTCCTTCCCATACAGCTTTCATTTGGCTGGCCGTGAGCAGCCAAACGCTCACTCACGGGAGCCATCAATCCTGCATCGCCGAGTTCCGGAGAACCCGAACGCGACGCCGGTGTTGCAAAAAATGATCAGCGCTTCTCTGTACTAGACTAGCAGTGCAATGCGGCGGTTATCAGCGTGCGTGAGGTATTTCGAAGTGACCAAGGGGCGGAGGTTCTCAGCGGTGCGGGTCGGCATGGTGCTGGCGCTGCTGCTTCTGCCGGCTGCATATGGCCGCACGGCGCACGCAGTGTCCTGCACTACTGGCGCGGCCCTTGCCGGCGACCAGCGTTCCGCTCTTTTTGATGCGGCGCACCAGTTGGGCGGAGCAGTGCTGCGTGGAGATGCCGCGGCGCTGAAAGCTGCGACCATTCCGAGTGTTGCCGGCAACTTCGACGGCATTGCCGCCACCGTACAGGGGTTGACCGCGCAGTTGCAGGGCGCGACGCTCACCGTGACCAGCCTCTACGGGCTCAACGCGGACGACCTCAAGGGTTCCGAAGATGATGTCCAGTTCTTCTGCAGTGTTCCTGGCGCGCCCTTACTGGTCACCGTCACACTAAGCGAGCTGCCGAAAGGTCAGTTCGCGCTGGCGATTCTGCATGCCACGGGCGTGCCACAGGCGCAGCAGTTTGCACTCATCCTGCAGAACACCGGCACGGCTACCCCACACTGGCAGCTTGCGGGCTTTTTCGTGCGGCCGCTCACCATGGATGGCCATGACAGCACATGGTTCTGGCAGCAGGCGCGCGTGTTCAAGAGCAGGAACCAGCCCTGGAGCGCGTTTTTCTATGACCAGGCCGCCGACTACCTCGCGCGGCCGGCCGATCTGTTCACCAGCAACAACCTGCAGAAGCTCAGCCGGGAGACTGCCGCCGTGGAGCCTGCCGGACTGCCGGGGAAGAACCCCATGATGCTGCCCGCCGGGGACCGGAGCTTCGCAATCACAGGCCTGCGCGCGGACGCTACCCTGCATGCGCTGGACTTGCGGATCGACGCGAAAGTCGAGAGCGTAAGCGACCCGGTAACCGCGCGTAAAGACGCGTTGACCCTGATGACCGCCCTGCTGCAGCAGCATCCCGAGCTCAGGTCGAACTTTCACGGTCTCTGGGTCTACGAAAGCACAGCTGCCGGGCAGACCTTTGCCGTGGAACAACCTATGTCCGCGTTAGTATTGCCGTGATGCGCTCTGCCCCTAAACCTTTTCTGCAGCTGGCCGCGGAGCGGCGTTCTACCCCCGCGTTTGATGGCACCCCCGTGCCGGAGGAGGACCTCCAGGCTATCCTCAGCGCCGGCCTGCAGGCTCCCAGCAGTTACAACCTGCAGCCCTGGCGTTTTTTCGTTGTACGCAGCGCAGAAGGAAGGAAGCGTCTGCGCATCGCCTGCTTCAACCAGGGCAAGGTTGAAGAAGCACCGGTCGTGATCGTTGCCTGTGGGGACGCGGACGGCTGGCGCAATGGGGACATGGAGGAGATGCTTCGCCTGGGGCGAGAGGGCGGCATGCCTGAGAGCTACCTTGAACAAGTGCGCAGCAATGTCCCGACCTACCTGCGGGATCATCCGAATCTCAGCGCGTGGCTGAACCGACAGGTAATGCTTGCCTTCACCACGATGATGTGGGCTGCGGAGTCGCTGGGCTACCACACGGCACCGATGGAAGGCTTTGACTCGGCGCGCGTTCGCAGCAGCCTTAAGCTGCCGCTCAGCTATGAACCGGTCGCATTGCTGGTGATCGGGCATGCGCAGGGCAAAGCCAAGACTAACGGCGGTCGCTTCCCGCGGGTACGTACTGTGTTTGAAGAGGAGTATCCAAGGCCGCTGCCAAGCTCCATCCCGGAGTAGGCGCCCTGGCGTTTGGATCTGGTTCAATCGGGCCTGGCGCGAGACGCTCCGGGAGAGCGATGCAGAGGATCACGGGCAGCTACATGCCTGCCAGGCGCAGAGACCCGTGCGTCAACCTAGAGGGCAGATGCCTTTTCAAGCTTCGCGCTCATCCGGCCTTCCGCAACAGATCCGGCATGCAGCTTCAACAGGCTGAAAGCCGCGCGGCAAAGGGAGTGCGCCACAAAGACGCCAAATCCGAGGGAAGCCATGATGGCACAGACCAGCATGAAGAGATTAAGAAGATCCTGCATAGGTGACTGTCTCCCAAAGCTTAGGATGCCAAGCCCCGGAAATCTGACGCTTGCCCATCCCAATGTTTATCCTGTGAGGATTCTCACAGAAATCGCCGGATTGACCGTATAAACCTCTGTCAATAAGCTGGGGAGGGATCACCGAAGGCACCGCAGGCAGTGCCTTGCTTCCTCGGCCCCTCCCGGGCATCTGATCTCCACACGACAAATTATGGCGATCACGCATATCTCCGTCCGCGGTGCGCGGCAGCACAATCTTCGCGACATCAATGTCCGCATCCCGCGGAACACCCTCACCGTCATCACTGGCCTTTCGGGTTCGGGCAAAAGCTCGCTCGCCTTCGACACGATCTACGCGGAGGGACAACGTCGTTACGTTGAGACCCTGTCAGCCTACGCGCGGCAGTTTCTGGACCAGCTTGAGCGGCCCGATGTGGATTCGATCGAAGGACTGAGCCCCGCGATCTCCATCGAGCAGAAGACCACCAACCGCAGCCCCCGGTCCACGGTCGGCACCATCACGGAGATCTACGACTATCTCCGTCTGCTGTACGCATCGGTCGGGATCCCACACTGCCCGAACTGCGGTCTGGCTATTTCGCGCCAGTCGCTTGAGCAGATCACCGACCGCGTACTGGCACTGGCGCCGGGCGAGCGCGTCACGATCTTCGCGCCCGTGGTGCGAGGCCGCAAGGGTGAGTTTAAGGACCTGCTGGATTCGCTTGATTCGCAGGGCTTTCGCGCCCGCATTGATGGCGAGCTGCGCGACCTTGCCGAGCCCATCGCGCTGGAGCGCCGGAAAAATCACACCATCGAGGCGGTGATCGATCGCCTAGTGCTAAAGCCGGAGATGGACCGCAAGCGTCTGGAAGGCTCGATCGCCAAGGCGCTCCAGATGGCGAACGGCCTGGTGGTGATCCAGGTGCACGGGGCTGGCTCCGCTTCAGCGACGGCAGAAGCCGGCGCAAACAAGGAGCAGCTGTACTCTTCGTCGATGGCCTGCCCTAACTGCGGCCTGGATGTGCCCAAGCTCGAGCCGCGCTCTTTCTCCTTCAACAGCACCTATGGAGCCTGTCCGGCCTGCAACGGCCTTGGCTCGATCTACGACTTCGACCCGGTCAAGGTCGTAACCGACTGGTCCAAGCCCCTGCTCGACGGAGCGCTTGGCCCAGGCTCTTCGTCCCAGTACCTGCTTAAGCTGATTCAGCTGGCCGCCACCCGTTACAAAATCGACCTGAAACAGCCGTTTGAAGCACTGAGCAAGAAGCAGCAGGACATCCTGCTGCACGGACCGGACAAGGCCGAGGGACCACGCACGGGGTTCCACGGCATCCTGCAGTGGCTGCGCGAGTCGCTGGAAGAGTCACGCTCCGACAGCTACCGCGAGTGGATGCTGGGGTATATGTCGGCCTCCGAATGCTCGACCTGCAAGGGCCGCCGGCTGCGTCCCGAGTCGCTCGCTGTGCAAGTGGGCGGCCTCTCAATCGCCGAGTTCACCGGCATGCCGCTGGGCCGGGCGCTTGAAAGCGCGCGAACACTGGAGTTCTCATCGCGCGATGCGCTGATCGCTGAACGCCTGCGGCGCGAAGTGGTGGAGCGTCTCGAGTTCCTGAACGAGGTTGGTCTTTCCTATCTCTCCCTCAACCGCAATGCCGCCACGCTCTCGGGTGGCGAAGGCCAGCGTATCCGCCTGGCGACGCAGATCGGCTCGCGCCTGCGCGGTGTGCTGTACGTGCTGGATGAACCATCGATCGGCCTGCACCAGCGCGACAACATGCGCCTGATTGCTGCGCTCGAATCTCTCCGGGATCTCGGCAACACGGTGCTCGTGGTGGAGCATGACGAAGACACAATTCGCCATGCCGACTACGTGCTGGACCTTGGCCCCGGAGCAGGCAAACTCGGTGGCTACGTGGTGGCCGAGGGCAAGCCGGCAGACATCATGGCCAGCGCTGACTCGCTCACCGGCCGGTACCTGTCCGGACAGGCGACCGTAATGCATCGCGAGGCGCCGCGCGGACTTGCCGGCAAGTGGATCGCGATCGAAGGGGCGGTCTCGCATAACCTGCAGAATGTCTCCGCGCGCATCCCTCTCGGCGTCATGACCGTGATCACGGGCGTTTCCGGCTCGGGCAAGAGCACGCTGGTCAACGACACGCTGTACCGTGCGCTGGCAAAGGAGCTGTACGGCTCCCGCGAAGAGCCCGGGCGCTACGCCCGCGTCAAGGGCTTCGAACAGATAGACAAGGCTGTGCGCATTGACCAGTCGCCGATCGGGCGCACGCCGCGGTCGAACCCCGCCACCTACACCGGGGTGTTTGCCGCGATCCGCGACCTGTTTTCCATGCTGCCGGAGTCACGCGAACGCGGTTACAAGCCCGGGCGCTTCTCGTTCAACGTTGCCGGGGGCCGCTGCGAAGCCTGCCAGGGCGATGGGCAGAAGCGCATCGAGATGAACTTCCTGCCCGACGTGTACGTGCTGTGCGATATCTGCAACGGCCGGCGTTACAACCAGGAGACGCTGAGCGTTCGCTTCAACGGCTACTCCATTGCGAACATGCTGGAGCTTTCGATCGGGGACGCCCTGCCGGTGCTCGCAGACATACCGCAGGTGCGCAACAAGCTCCAGACGCTGGTGGATGTAGGTCTTGGTTATATCCACCTGGGGCAGGCGGCGACGACTCTCTCCGGCGGAGAAGCCCAGCGCATGAAGCTGGCGCGCGAACTGTCCAAGCGCCAGACGGGCAAGACGCTGTACCTGCTCGACGAGCCAACCACCGGGCTCCACTTCGACGACGTACGCAAGCTGCTCGAGGTCCTGCACAAGCTCACCGATCTCGGCAACACGGTGTTGATCATCGAGCACAACCTTGATGTGATCCGCAACGCGGACTGGATCCTGGACATGGGACCGGAAGGCGGCGAGGGCGGCGGCCGCATCATCGCGGAGGGTACTCCCGCGGCGATTGCAGCCGTTGCGGAGTCGCATACGGGCGCATTTCTGAAGCGCTACATCGAAGAGTTTCCGGAACCGGCCGCAGGCAGTGTTGCAGAGGGTAATCCAGAGATCGATCCGGACAGCGAGGCCGTGCCGGTCAGCGCGGGTGCTGCGCCGGCACAAAAGCGCGCGCGCGGAACCAGCCGAGCGGTTTCCACAACGAAACCGACCAAACCGGCGAAAGCGACAAAGCCTGCGGACGTCAAAGCCAAAGCGGCGGCCAAACTCCCAAGCAGCGCAAAGCCCCGGAAAGTGACGAAGTGATCTCACCCGAGGGACCAGCGACACCACCCAGGCCAGAGGAGCACCCGCCGCAACCTCTCCCGCAGGCAGATGCGCCAGGCATCGTGGCGATTGGCCCGCACCTGGGGCATGCCTTGCTGCTGATCGTGCTCGCGGTTGTGCTGGTATCAGCGGGCCAATTTCTTGCGCTGCTGGCGGCGCAGCAGCTGCACGTGGAAGGGCACCACTCTCTGCGCGGGTATGCCGACCTAATGCGCAATGACGCGCGCTGGCTCATTCCGTCAGAGGCATTAGGCTACCTGCTGGTGCTCGCCGCGGCGGTGCCAATCTTTCGCGCCATGTGGCACCGGGGGTTCGCTGCTGGGGTGCACTGGAACCTAGCTGTGGCAAAACGCTACGCCGGGCGTCTTGTTCTGTGCGGGCTTGGCTGCGGCTGTTTGATCGCGCTGCTGGGCAGCCAGCTGCCCATGCCGCAGGATCCGCCCATCATGGCGGACATGATGCACTCGCCGGCCGGCGCGTGGATGATGCTGCTGTTCGGGGTCACGGGCGCTCCACTCTTCGAAGAATTGGTATTCCGCGGCTTCCTGCTGCCGGCGTTTCTGAATGCCTTTCGATGGCTCTCGCAAAAGGGAGACCTGGCACCATCGGCGGTACTCTGGCTCGGTGTTCCCTTTTCCGTGGTATTTACGAGCCTGCCGTTTGCGCTGCTGCACAGCCAGCAGGTTTCACACGCCTGGGCTCCCGTCGCTTTGATCGGGTTGATCTCGCTCGTGCTGTGCGTGGTGCGCCTCAGGTTGGACTCGTTGGCCAGCAGCACGCTGGTGCACTCCGCCTACAACTTCACACTGTTTGCCGGGATCCTGGTGCAGACCTCCGGTTTCCGCCACCTGGATCGCCTGGCCCATTAACCTTTCACCATACTGTTCAAGCCCCGGAGCACGATTGTGACCAGCACACACACCAAGGCGCATCCCCACGGCGATGCCGACCCGCGCACGAAGCTGCTTTCCCTGCTCGCGAAAATCTCCTTCAAGCTCGGTAGCTTCCAGCTTTCTTCGGGCGCAACCAGCGACTACTACATCGACTGTCGGATCACCACCCTGCATGCCGAGGGTGGCCGCCTGTGTGGTCTTGCGCTGTTTGACCTGCTGCATGCGCACAGCCTGCGACCGGCAGCGGTGGGCGGTCTTACCATGGGGGCCGATCCCGTGGTTTCTGCTATCGCGATTGCCAGCGCGCAGCGCGGCCACGAAGACAGCACGCAGCCGCTGGTGCATGGCTTCCTGGTGCGCAAGGAAGAAAAGGCACACGGCATGAAGCGCCGCATTGAAGGCTTCTTCGAGCCGGGTGCCCCGGTCGTGATCGTGGATGATGTCTGCACGACGGGCGCTTCCACCATCGACGCCATCGAAGCAGCGCGCGCGGCAGGCTTCCAGGTGATCGGCGCAGCCTGCTTAGTGGAGCGCACCGAGGCCGCCGGGCGCGGCGCAGTCGAGGCTGCCCTGGGCGGCGCTCCGTTCTTTGCTCTCTTCACGGCGAACGACGTGCGGAAGGCGCATGTTGCGCAGCTGCCTTTGTAAGGGCAGCTGCGTCTCTCCGGGGGAGGAGCCTAGGGGTGACCTGCCGCCGTTCCTGTAGAGGAGTTGCTGGTGGCATCGGCAGAAGTTTGATTGGAAAGCAACTGCACTTCCACGCGCCGGTTCAGAGCCCTGCCTGCTGCCGTGTTGTTGCTCGCGACAGCCTTGTCCTTGCCCAGTCCGATGAGGTAGAACCGGTGTGCAGGCACACCATACCGCGACGCAAGGTACTGCACCACGGCATCTGCCCGCTTGTCGCTGAGTTCGTAGTTGTAGGTTGCACTTCCCACCGAGTCTGTTCCGCCCGTGAGCTGCAGGATGTAGGAGCGTTGGGATCCAAGTCTCTGTCCCAGTTCATCCAGCTGAGCCTTGGCACTGCGGTTCAGTTCAGCCTTGTTGAAAGCGAAGTTCAGTGAGATGTCGTCAACCTTGCTGTAGGTGTCGAGGTTGGCCACAACACTGCTCAGGCTGCCGGCACGATGCACCGCATCCTGCGCGCTCTGCTGGGCCTGATTTGCTACCGTGCTCGCGCCAGTTGCGGATTGCTGGGCACTATCCGCACTGCTCTGCGCATTGGCAATGCCAGTTCCCGTGCGCTTGTCGAGGTCCTGCAGCGAGCGGTTGTTGGCCGCGGTCTTGTCATCCAGCTCGTTGGTCTGCTGGATCACCGGGGCGGTTTGATTCCGCACATACTTCTTGGTGCTGCAGCCGCACACGCAGCCGAGGACCAGGACGCATGCGAGTGGGTACGTCAGAGTCTTGAAAACGCGGCCTGGGGCGGCCAATTGATGCAGAGCGAGATCCTTCAATGCGAACCATCCTTTGCTGCGATGCGATCGTTGGCAGCGAGCGGAGTTTATGATGCACCTCGCATGCCAAACCCGATCACAGGATACATGCGTTGATTGCACCGGCTTTGCGCGCGAGAGCCGGCGCGGTAGCACCCGCGAAGGGTGCCAAAAGCAGCCCTGCGCAGGTAGTTTTTACCGCACTGTAACGGTCCGCTGCCAACTCCGCCTGCCTGGCAAGGTTGATCGGCAGTGCAGCTCGCCGCGGCGCTAGGATAGAAGGTACTCCATGGATTTAGAAGCCAAAATCCGGACCCTCCCGACCGGGCCCGGCGTGTACCTGTACAAGGACGTAGAAGGCACCGTCATCTACGTCGGCAAAGCCAAGAACCTGCGCTCGCGGGTCCGCTCCTACCTGCTCGAAGCCTCGCAGGCCCACGCCAAGACTGGCTCGCTGATGCGCGCCGCCGTGGACGTGGACTACATCCTGGTCGGCAACGAGGGAGAGGCGCTGGCGCTTGAGAACAATCTCATCAAGCAGCGCAAACCACGCTTCAACATTCTGCTGCGCGACGACAAGACCTATCCGTACGTGAAGCTCACGATGGGGGATCGTCACCCCAAGGTGTTTGTGACGCGTCGCTTGCGCAAGGATGGCGGCGCGTACTACGGTCCATACTTCCCAGGTAACCTGGCCTACCGCATCGCCGAGCTGCTCCACCGGTCGTTCCTGCTTCCCTCGTGCAAGGTCGACCTGAACCGCTACCACCCGCGCCCCTGCCTGCAGTACTACATCAAGCGCTGCCTCGGGCCGTGTGTGGAGGGCCTTACAACCACGGAACAGTACCGGGAAAGTGTGCGCGATGCGCAGATGTTCCTGGAAGGGCGCGGCGCGGAACTGGGCAAGCAGATCGAAGCCCGGATGCACGCCGCAGCCGACCAGGAACTGTATGAACTTGCCGGCAAGTATCGCGACCTCCTCACGACGGTGGATCAACTCCAGGACAAACAGCGCATCGCCTCGGCAGACGAGGACGATGCGGACCTTTTCGGCTACCACTACGAGAACGGAATGCTCGCGGTCAATCTCTTCCACGTGCGCGCCGGCAAGATCGTGGATCGACGTGAATTCTTCTGGGAAGATATTCCCGACCTTGAGTTGATCGAAGATGACGAAGCAGGGGCTGCCGGCGGGGCTGCAACGGTGTCCATGCCCATGCTCACACCCGCTACAGAGAAGCGCGAGTTCGATGCGGGCGCATTCTTCGCCTCGCTGCTCAAGCAGCTTTACCTCGAGCAGCCGTACGTGCCGCACTTCATCTACACGCCGGTCGAGTTCAAGGACCGGGCGCTGCTTGCGTCCACACTCTCCAAGCGCGGCCGGCCAGTCGAGATCGCCGTGCCGCAGCGGGGTGAGAAGCGTTCCATGCTCGACCTGGCCGGCACCAACGCCAAGCAGAGTTATGACCAGCGGTTCCGCGTGATGAAGCCAAGCGAGAACGCGATTGCCCTGGCGCTCGAAGATGTGCTGATGCTGCCGGAAACACCGACCCGCATCGAGTGCTTCGACATCTCGCATATCCAGGGAGCCGAGACCGTTGCCAGCATGGTCGTGTGGGAACAGGGCGGGATGAAGAAAGCGGATTACCGCAAGTTCCAGATCAAGACCGTCACAGGCGTTGACGATTTTGCTTCCATGCGCGAGGTTATTACCCGGAGGTACAAGCGTCTGCTGGAAGAGAACCGGCCCATGCCGAGCCTGATCCTCGTGGACGGCGGCCTGGGACAGTTGCATGCCGCAGCCGGTGCGCTCGAGGAACTGGGCCTTACCACGCAGCCGCTGGCCTCCATCGCCAAGCGTGAAGAGGTGATCTACGTCCACGGCAACGCGCACGGCAGCGAAGACGAGCCGGTAGTGCTGGAGCGTCGCTCCCCCGTGCTTCACCTGATCCAGAGGATTCGCGATGAATCGCACCGTTTCGCCATCACCTACCATCGCAAGCGCCGTGAGATGCGGGATCGCTCTTCAGAACTGCTCGAGATCGCGGGCGTGGGTGCCCGCACGCGCATCCGGCTGGTGGAACATTTCGGCAGCGTCCGCGCGGTGCAGGCTGCGGGCGTTGAGGCATTGACCGCCGTGGTGCCGCGCAAAACGGCCGAGGGCATCGTGGCGCACTTCCGTAAAGGCGACGCAACGCCGGGCGTCTCAGAGCTCGTGCAGGAGATTGGCGCGGCAGGCGGCGAAAGCATCCTGCCGGTGTTGCCCGGTTGACAGCCGGGTTGTCCGTTCACAACCACCAAGAGAGCAGCTTTCGTGTGTGGCGGACACGCCGGCGCTCCAGAACGTTCGCACAGGAACCCGATGGCCGGTAGAGTCGTAAGGATGAGTACTCGTGTGCAACCACTTCTGTCCGGCAAGCTGTCGGAGCACGAGTCGAGTTCGCGTTGGACGGCCGGTTCCATCCTGCCACTGCTGTTTTTTTTCGCAGTGCTCAAAATGCTTGCCCAGGCAGCACTCACAGCCTTGTCCGTCCATGCCGGTTACGGCATTTACCGCGACGAGCTGTACTACCTGGAGTGCGCTCACCGCCTGGCTGCCGGCTATGTGGATCAGCCACCGCTGGTAGCGCTGCAGGCCCTGGCGGCGGAGCACCTGTTCGGCTACAAGCATTTAGTCCTGTTCCGACTGCTGCCAGGCTTCGCCGGCGCGCTGACCATCATGCTCACGGGTTTGATCGCGAGGGCACTCGGTGGAACCCCCGCGGCTGCGGCCCTTGCCATGCTCGGCGTACTCACAGCGCCCGTCTTCCTGGCGACGCAGAGCTTCGTCTCCATGAACGCCTGGGATCCCGTTTTCTGGATGGCCGCGGTGCTTGCCGTGTTGCGGCTGCTGGCCGTTCCGGACGCGATGCCGTGGTGGCTGCTGCTCGGTTGCAGCGCCGGATTGGGCCTTGAAAACAAGGCGTCTGCCCTGTTCCTGATCGCCGCCCTCCTGATGGCATTAGCGGCAACGCCGGCCCGGCACCTGCTGCGCCGCCGCGGTTTTTTCGTGGCCGTCGGGGTCACCCTGCTTCTCGCCCTGCCCAACCTGTGGTGGCAGGTGGTTCACCACTTCCCCACCTACGAGTGGCTCAAAGACGTGCAGCACAGCAGCAAGGATGCGGTGCTGCCCCCCTGGCAGTTTGCATCTGCGCAGGTGATGATGCTCTCGCCGTTTCACCTGGCGCTGTGGCTTCCAGGTGTAGCGTGGCTGCTGGCGGGGCGGACCGCACGCCCATGGCGCGTCGCCGGCGTGCTCTACGTGGTGTTTCTGGCGATCATGTTTGTTCTGCATGCCAAGGACTACTACCTCGCTCCGATCTATCCCCTGTGTTTCGCCGCGGGCGCAGTGTTCTGGGCCGAGTGGGTTGCGGGTTCCAGCGTTGCGCGGCTGGCACTGGGTGCATACGCGGCCCTGCTGCTGGTGACCGTGCCCCTGACCGTCCCGTTTGCCGTGCCCGTGCTCTCCCCGGGTTATTACGTCCAGTTCACCCGCATCATGCACTTCGCGCCCATTGAGAGTGAGCAGCATGCGCCCACGCCCCTGCCGGAGTTCTTTGCCGACCAACTCGGCTGGCAGGCGCTGGTGGACGATGTGAGCAGGGTGTACCACGCGCTGCCGCCCGCCGAACAACAGCAGACCGGCATTCTTACTGGCAACTATGGACAGGCCAGCGCCATCGCTATCCTGGGTCCGCCGCTCGGCTTGCCCCCGGTCATCAGCGGGCATCAGAACTTCTGGCTGTGGGGCCCGGGCCAGTACACCGGCAAGGAGATGATTGTGGTTACCACCATGCCCCCCGCAGCCATGCAGCTTAGGTACCGCAGCTGCACAGTTGCAGAGCGGCTGACGGGCCCCTACGCCATGCCTTGGGAGCAGGGTTACATCTACGTGTGCCACGAGCGGTTCCAGTCTTTTCAGACGCACTGGGCGGCAAGCAAGCTCTACTTCTAGGGCCCGAGCCAGCCTCCTAAGACCTGCGTCGTACCACTGACTCATACAGCGCAATGTACTCCGCTGCAGGCTGCTTCCAGCTGTAGTCCACGGCCATGCCGCGCAGCATCATCTGCTGCCAGCTTGCCTGGTCGGCAAAGCAGCCCAGGGCTCGGTCGATCGCATGGAGAAAGTCCGCAGCTTCGTAGCTGTGGAACTTGAAACCCGTGCCTTCGCCCGGATTGACCGTCTCAGCCACAGTGTCATCCAGCCCGCCGGTGGCGCGCACCACCGGCACCGTTCCGTAGCGCAGGCTGTAAATCTGGTTCAGGCCACAGGGTTCGTAGCGGGACGGCATCAGGAACATGTCAGCGCCGGCCTCGATCTTGTGCGCCAGCGTGTTGTCATACTGCACGCGCACTGCAAAGCGGTGGGGAAAGCGCTCCTGCAGGGATCGCAGCAGGTTCTCGTAAAACGGCTCGCCTGTTCCCAGCGCAACCAGGAAGAGCTCTCTCTCGGCGAGACGTTCGGCGATCTCGGCCAGCAGGTCAAACCCCTTCTGCGTGGCAAAGCGGGACACGATGCCCAGGACCGGGGTAGTCTCCGGCAGGTCCGGCGCGTCGAAGGCGTGCAGCAGATCGCGGCGGCACTGGGCCTTTCCGGCGAGATTCGCGGGGCCATAGTGCGCGGCGATAAACCGGTCGTGCGACGGGTCCCACTGGTCATAATCTACGCCGTTCAGGATGCCGTGAAGATCCGCAGCACGTCGCCGGAAGGTCGCTTCAAGCGCATAGCCGAACTCGGCGGTCTGGATCTCCTCCGCATATTTGCGGCTCACCGTGGTGAGAGCGTCGGCAAACACCAGGCCACCCTTGAGGAAATTAAAGGTGTCGTACTGCTCCAGGCGGTCCATGCGGTACAGGTCCCAGGGCAGCAGCAGGCGCTCGGTTGTCTGGGGAGAAAACCAGCCCTGATAGCCCGCGTTGTGGATCGTGAACACGCTGCCGCAACGCGCCAGCGCAGGGTCTTGCGCATACACAGTGTGCAGGTACACCGGCAGCATCGCGGCCTGCCAGTCGTGGGCATGGAAAACATCCGGCACACCGAGTTGCTTGCTGCTCTCGAGCACCGCCCGGCAGAACAATGCGAAGCGTTCCCAGTTGTCAGGGTAGTCGCCGGCCGCCGTGCCATACAGTGCTTCCCTGTCGAACAGCTCGGGGCAATCGATAAACAGGAAGCGAACCCCGTCGCGAGTGCCGCCATCCACGACGGATACAAAGCGGTTGTAGTCGCTGAACGGGATGGTCAGGCTCTGGATGAGGATCTGGCGCTTGGCGGTGAGCTGTGTGGAAACAGCACGAAACAGCGGCAGATACACCGTGACGGCATGCCCCTGCCGCACGAGCTCTGCCGGCAGGGCACCGATCACATCGGCAAGGCCGCCGGTCTTCACAAAGGGAACACACTCGGACGCGGCAAAGACGATGTGCATGTGACTGCTCATGTGCGGTTCCTCCCGGCTGCTGTGCTCGGCTCGTACCAGGCAGCATGGCGAAGCAGCGCGAAGGCTTAGTCTAAAGGATGCGTGCAGCGCGGGGCTTCCGGCGCACCAACAACGCTACGGGCAAGGAAACAGAACAAGCCGCGATGAAAGCAAAAGCGAAATCCAGGCTGGGACAGAACTTCCTGGTGGATGAACAAGCACAGCAACAGATCGTCGCGGCACTCGGGCCGCTGGTGCGCGGCGCAGTGCTCGAGATCGGCCCGGGCAAGGCTGCCATCACGTCGCTGCTCGCCGAGCAGGCGGAGCGGCTGATTGCGGTGGAGGTCGATCCCCTGCTCGCCGGGGCACTCGGCAAGTCCTTTGCCAACCAGGCCGCGATCGAGATCGTTGTGGCGGATGTACTCTCGGTGGACCTCACCGCGCTGGTAGCGGGGCGCCCCCGCTCGCTCGCCGTGATTGGCAACCTGCCCTACTACATCACCTCACCCATCCTGCAGCACCTGTTCGCGCACGAAGACGTGCTTTCGCGAGCGGTGCTGATGGTGCAGCGCGAGGTCGCCGAGCGCATGTGTGCAACGCCCGGGCACAGCGAGTACGGAGCGCTCTCGGTGCTGTGCCAGCTGCATGCACAGCTCGATCTGCTGTTTACCCTGCCACCCTCCGCGTTTGATCCACCGCCCGCGGTGCATTCCTCCGTGGTGCGGCTTGAGTTCAAACCACGCTGGGCAGAACTCGGAGTGGAGCGCGAGTCGTTCCTGCGATTTATCCGCGTCTGCTTTGCGCAAAAGCGCAAGACGCTGGGCAACAACCTGCGCGCCGGCGGCTACGAGCCGGCTTCTGTCGAAGCCGCGCTTATGGAACCCGGCACCGCCGCCCGGGGCACGACGCGTGCTGAAGAGCTGAGCCCTGCCGAACTCGTGGGCGTCTTCCGGCGTCTTAGCGAAGCCAGGATGCCAGCGACCAGGGCTGCCCTGCCCTCTATTTAGGCCGCGCGGCTGGCGGCGCGGCGACGTGAGCCGGAGGGGCCTCGATGTGCGGCGCGGGCGCAATGGCACGCGCCTGGGGCGCCACCAGGTGTGTCGGGGGACTCACGATGCCTGGTGGGGTGTACTGCATGTGGAAGGGCGCAGTGTGCTGTGCCTGCGGCCCCGGCGAGGCGCCAGTTCCGCCACCTGCAAAAGCAGAGCCTCCGCTGCGATACGCCTGCACTGTGCCGACCGGCGCAACAGGCAGAGTTGCAGCGTAGACGGGGGCGCTGTCGGGGTTCCTATTGAGAGGCAGAACGCGAGGCTCGGGACGCGAACCGCCAAGCTGCCGAAACTGGAATGCGGGCCCGCGCTCGACCGTTGTAAGCGGCATTGCGCGCGGAATGGGCACGCCGCTGGCAAGGCGCGCACGGAGCCGCGGATCGAGCGGTCCCCTAGGCATCCGGTAATCACGCGGAGCATGATGGACGCCGGTGTATGGGTACCATCCAACGCCTCCAAACCCGCCGCAGCCGCCACCCGGCTGCCACAACCAGCCAAACCCGTTGAAGTAGCTCCACCCCCCGCAGTGATACGGCAGCCAGCCCCAGGGATAGGCCGAGATCCAGGTATAGCCCACGCCGGTGTAGTACCCCCACGCGCCCTGTCCATACGGGTCGAAGTTGGCATCGACGCCGTCGGGCGCCCAGGCCATACCGGCTCCGGGCACGTTGTACCAGGTGCCGTAGTAGTCCAGGTCGTTCCACGAGGCGGAGGCAGCATCGCCATTGCCCACCCGTGCATTGGTCTGGTTGGCAGCCATCAGTGCCACCGCGCTGTCGCGGTCCGTGTTCCATGCGTCCCACGAACTGGCGGCAAGATCCGGCTGCAGGTCATATGCGGTCACGGACGCGGGATCGAGCGTGGCCGTCTGCCCCATGCTTATCTCGAAACCAACGTCTGAACCGGGGCTGTTGACGTGCGCGGAACCACGCAGCGCGGCCACCTGGTACGGCGTGGAGTCGAGATCCACGCGCAAAAGACTGGCTGCCGGGACACGCACGGCATCCGGGCCAACCTGGACGGACAGCGCGCCGCCTGATTGCTCCGGCAGCTCGTAATAGCTCAGGCCACGCATCGCGCGCAGTTGCTCGCCGCCTGCTGCGAGCGACTCGATCACAACGGCACTGCCGGGCGTGAGACGCACGATGCTGCCGTCGTCAAATTGCAGCTCTGCCCGACCATCGTCCCCCGTTTCCACCTGCATGCCCGCAAGAACGGGCATGTTCGCCGTGGCGTCATGGAACAGTTCGTCTGCAGGTGGCGGCGGCGGCAAGGTACCTTGTGATGCGGTTGATGGTGTCGACTGCGGCGGCACGCTCAACACGCGTACCGGCCCTTCCACAAGGCTCAACCGGGCCGGCAGGGCGGTAGGCTGCGGGCTGGCCTGGGCCGGAACCGACGCATCAACCGAGCTGGCGCCGGGGATAGAGGTGTCGTCAGCAATCGCAGCGACGGCAACCTGCCCCGAAGCCGGCTGCTGCAAAAAGCCGAGCGTAAGCAAGCCCACCAGGCTCGCCCCTGCGTGAAGCCGGCGAGCCGTCCTGAACCTGTGCTGTGAGCGCCACCGCCGAGCGACCGTCATGGTAATTCGCATTCCCTCAACATAAACCCGGGACCATGTGCGGAGTCGCGCAGCTCCTGTTCAGATATCCCTCTCTGTTCATGGGCTCATCCACAAGGAAGCCAGCCTACCGTTCACGGAGCGTGGTTGTCATCGTCAGCATCGCAGCAGCACGCGTGCGGGTGCGATTCAGTACATTCGGGTCCGCTGCAATGGCGCGCAGAACAGGCGCAATGTTCTCGATGTCCAGCGCCTGTCCATTGGCCTGCTGCTGGGCGAGCACGGCCGTTGCTGCTTCGAGTCCCAACTTGTCGTGCAGCAGCAGCGATTGCAGCACCCTGCCCTGCGCTACCGTATACGCCACGGCAATGAGCGATGTGGCCACGGCTTGCAACTGTGCGTCTTTGGCGTAGTTGAACGAGCAACTTCCTGAGCCTTCGGGACCTGCAAAGCCCAGGACCTTGGTGCCGGTGAACGCCACGTTCTTCTGGTTCAGTTCACAATGCTCGGCAAACAGGTGATGCTTATGCGCAAGCATGAAGAGCAGGGCCGTTAGCTTGGCATCAATCACCACGTCTTGATCTGTCGTGTCTGAATTGCCAGGTACCGCGGCGGCAGCATCGATGTTCCCAGGCGGTCCCTCGTGGTAGCGCCCTGTGCCATCTGTGTGGACCACGAAGCTGTATTGCGGCGGCTGCAGCGCCGGGTTACTGAAGGAGAAAGACACCGAGGCAGTGTCGGCCGACTGCTGTGCCATGGCAATGGAGCCCGGCAGACAAAGCAACAGGGTGGCAGCGATCGCGCCCTTCACAGCGCCCGGCGCGCTGCCGTTGCACGCTTCGTTGTGAGGAGGTTCGCCCGAATAGCTGCAGGCTGCGCAGCAACGAGGACTGCGGGTAAAGTCATGCCGGATCTGCCCGCGTTCGCTCCACCTGCCTGCATCCCTGCCTCCGTTTGCGCATGATGAATGTGGCAGATCGCGATTGCCAGGGCGTCGGCGGCGTCGGCAGGCTCAGGGACCTCCGCCAGGCACAGGAGGCGCGCGACCATGAACTGGACCTGCTCCTTCTTCGCCAGGCCATAGCCGACCACCGTAGACTTGATCTTGAGCGGAGCGTATTCAAACACCGGCAGCCTGCTCGAAGCCGCTGCCAACAGTGCGACCCCACGTACATGGCCGAGCTTCAGGGCCGACTGGGCATTCACAGAGTGGAAGACTTCTTCCACCGCGACGGCGTCAGGCTCGTGGCGGGCGATCAGGGTACAGAGCTCGTGGTGTACCCGCTCCAGCCGTGCCGCCAGCGTGTCTTTTTTGGAGAGGCGGATGGCGCCGGCGCAGATTGGCCGCAAGCGACTTTCCCGCGCCGTTTCCTCTACCTCGACCACGCCGTAGCCGGTCCACTCTGTACCGCAGTCAATCCCGAAGACACGCATGTGGCCTCAAGTGTAGCGCGCGGTGCGTGCTAGCGGGAGATGCCTTCCAGCGGCGACGAAGCCGTGGCATACAGCTTGCGCGGCATGCGGCCTGCCAGGTACGCCTGGCGTCCCGCAAGCACGGCATGCTGCATTGCTTCAGCCATCAGCACCGGCTTCTGCGCGGCTGCGAGGCAGGAGTTCAGCAGGATGGCATCGGCGCCAAGCTCCATGGCAAGCGCCGCGTCCGAAGCGGTACCCAGCCCAGCATCGATGATCAGCGGCACTTCGTGGATCAACTCGCGCAGGATGCGAAAGTTGTCGATGTTGGAGATGCCGAGCCCCGATCCAATCGGCGCACCCAGCGGCATCACCGCTGCCGCACCTGCATCGATCAGCCTGCGCGCGAACACGATATCGTCGGTGGTATACGGAAGCACGGTAAAGCCTTCTTTGGCCAGCACCCGCGTGGCTTCAAGCGTCGCCTGCACGTCCGGGTACAGCGTTGCCTGATCGCCGATGACCTCGATCTTGACCCAGTCGGACAAGCCAACTTCCCGGCCCAGGCGCGCGGCGCGGATTGCTTCGTCCGCGGTGTAGCACCCGGCAGTGTTCGGCAGTAGGAAGTAGCGCTGTGGATCGATGAAGTCGAGCAGCGATTCGCGCGTGCGGTCGAGGTTGACGCGGCGCACGGCCACGGTGACAATCTCCGCGCCGGAGGCTTCGATCGCAGCCTGCGTTTCTGCGCCGTCCTTGTACTTGCCCGTGCCCACAATCAGCCGCGACTGGAAGGCTTTGCCTGCGATGACGAGTGGTTCCATGCATTCATTGTAAAGCTCGAAAGCGCGAAGAGACACCGGTCCTGTTCAACGGGAAAGCAGCTCCAGTGGCTGCTCACAAAACAAAAGGCCCGCTCCCTTGGGAGCAGGCCCTTTGCCGGTGCACTGCTGAGATTGACCTGAGGCATCCTTCAAGCCAAGCAAGCCGCGCATACCCAATCCTGCGCAACGGGCTCTTGAGATGGGCCTCGGCGTGTACTTCCTTTTACCGCCAGGTCTAGAGCTGGAAGGAGCCCTAAGCCTCAGTCACCTCACGTACTGCGATGGTGCACAAATAACAGTCACTTTTCATGAATAGGATCGCCCTCCTTTCTTGTGTAACCCGAGATTAGCGCCGGGTTCCGCGTCGGGTCAAGCCTTGCTGTGACCACGGTTTTAGGCTCACGCAAACCAACCCGCGGGCGCACCTGCCAACCGCTGCTCACCATGCGTGCACAAAACCGTCGCGCTCCGTCAGGCGCAGTTCCACCTCGAACAGGTCGGTGAGTACCTGCTCCTGCAGGAGCTCTGCGCGGGTGCCGTCCGCGAGGATGCGCCCGGCCCGCATCAGCACCACCCGCTCGATCTCCGGGATGATGTCGCCGAGCTGATGGGTGACCAGGATCAACCCTGTGCCCGTTTGCGCAACAGAGCGCATGGCCAGGCGCAATTCATGCTGCGCACGCAGG
This sequence comes from Acidipila sp. EB88, assembly GCF_003858395.1. Lineage (GTDB taxonomy): Bacteria > Acidobacteriota > Terriglobia > Terriglobales > Acidobacteriaceae > EB88. The sequence continues at coordinate 3,998,610 of NZ_QWEV01000005.1, forward strand.
TCGAGCGCGTTGGAAGGCTCGTCCAGCAACAGCATGGCAGGGCGATGCACCAGCGCACGCGCAATCATGACGCGGCGCTGCTCGCCCGCCGACATCGCGCCCACGAGCTTGCTGCTGAGGTGGGTTGCGCGCATCAACTCCAGCGCCTCGCGTGCACGTGTCTCCATGGCATCCGTGACCACGTGGTTCGGCCACAGCGCCGAGGCGCCAAAGAAGCCGGCGATGACCGCATCGAGACCCGGCGTATGCGGCGTACGCTCCCCCGGGAGGTCAGCCGAAACTACGCCGAACGAGGAACGCAGCTGCGAAAGATCCCACCGTTCCTTGCCCATCAGGCGCAGGTGCATGGGTGGCTCCCCGGGAAGCGGCACCATGGGGTATTGCTCGCGGGTAAGCGTTTTGATCAGGGTGGATTTGCCGCACCCGTTTGGACCAAGCAGCGCGATGTGCTCGCCCAGGCGGATCTGCAGCGAAAGTGCATGCAGCACCATGGCGTCCCCGCGGGCAACGGAAACGTTGTGCATGGAGAGAAAGCTCTCAGGATCGTGCGTGGTCGAGTGCGCGGGTTCGCTTGGGGTCACCTTTTCATCTTCGCAGAGCGGCGCGCACGTCGGTGTATCGAGGGGGACAGCCACCGTGCAGCGCGGCCGCCGCTTTCGTTAGAGTAGAGCGACCATGCACAATATCACCACCCCCGCCACTGCCGAGACCGACCCTCTTCTTCCCGCCGATGCTGTGCCCCTCGGCTTTCGGTTTGCAGCAACACGGGCCGGCATCAAGCCGAGTGGACGCATCGACCTTGCCTGTGCCGAGGCGGCGGGCGGCACCACGGCCGCCGCCATGTTTACGAGCAACCTGGTGGTCGCAGCGCCGGTTACAGTGGGCCGCCGCAACCTGGTGGAGAGCCGCGGCGCGGTACGCGCCGTGATCGTTAACAGCGGCAATGCCAACTGTGCCACCGGCGCGCAGGGACTGGCCGCGGCCGAAGCCACGTGCCAGGCCGCGGCTGCTTTGTTCGCCTGCCCTGCTGCCGAGGTTGTGCCCAGCTCAACCGGGATTATCGGGGTCCCGTTGCCGGTAGATAAACTGCTCGCCGCGCTGCCGCAACTGCAGACGTCGCTCGCATCCGGCGCCGATGCCTTCTCTGCGTTCGCGCGGGCGATTCTCACCACCGACACGCGTCCCAAGGTCGCGCACCGCGCGGTTGTGATCGACGGAAAGATCGTGCGGCTTGCGGGCGCCGCCAAGGGCGCCGGCATGATTCACCCCCGGCTGAGCCCGCCGCACGCAACCATGCTGGTCTACCTGTTTACCGATGCGCTCGCAGACGCTGCCACGCTCCGCAGCATGCTGCAGGGCGGCGCCGAGCCGAGCTTCAACCGCATCTCGATCGATGGCGATACATCCACCAATGACACGGTGTTGCTGCTCGCCTCGGGCGCAGCGGGCATCCCGGTGCCGGCTGAGCACGCCGGCTTCCGGCAGGCCCTCGATGCCATCTGCCATGAGCTTGCCCTTGCGATCGTAGAGGATGGCGAAGGTGTCACACACGTGGTCACGCTGGAGATCACGGGAGCCCCGTCGGACGCGGACGCGCTGGTGGTCGCGAAGGCCATTGCGCATTCGCCGCTGGTCAAGACAGCCTGGGCCGGCAACGACCCAAACTGGGGGCGTCTCGCTTCCACCATCGGCGCCAGTGGAGTCGCGATAGACCCTGTCAAGCTCACCATTACGCTGGCAGGCCTGCCGGTCTGCGAACGGGGAGAACGCTCGCCCCGTTTCGACGAGACGGCGGTGCACGCAGCGATGTCGGAGAGGCGTTTCACCATCGCCATTGATCTGGCCGTCGGGGATGGAAGCTGCCGTTTCTGGACCACCGATCTCACCACCGAATACGTGCACATCAACGCCGACTACTCGTCGTGATGCAGGCCTCCAGGCAGCCGACCATTGCAGCAAAGTTCACTTTTTCGAAGAGCATTGCTGCAGGAATGGTGCAGAATGGTGAAAGCCGCGTGAACACTGCGCGGAAGTGCCAGGATGGCCTGCGTTGCACAGCTTTATTCACATTTGTGTTGAAAACTGCCGCTTGCGCAACGACGCGCATCGTGGTCAAGGGAAAACGATGAGCAAAGAGGCGGAGGCGCGGGTACGGGATGAGCTGTTGCAGGAGTTGTACGCGAGCGCTCTTCGTTGCTCACTTGCGTCCTCACAAGCGGATGTGCCAGGCGGCGTCAGTGCAGGTGTTGCAGCCGGGTTGTTTGCCAACCTTCGTCCGACGGATCTGCTGGTGCTGCCCCAGCGTGGCGCTGGCACTCTGCGGACTCTGCGCGACTTGAGCTACCGTTCGCAGGCGCACACACTTGCCCGCGACCAGGCTGCATGCGTTCTGCCACTCCCCACGAGCGAAACAGCCGCGGTAGCGTATGTGCTCGGAGCGGCCACGGCCGCGCCCCTGCAGCGGGATGGAGCGCTGGTGTGCGTGGTGCTGCCACCGCGTTCGCTGAGGGCATCGCCTTCGCAGCCGCGCGGGAGTAAGAGCAAGCAGCAGCAGTTCCCCACCACGTGGGCGCACGCCGCCCACTATGCGGCTGTGCATGCTCTACCACTGCTGTTCATCACCGACGCCGCCACCACGCAGCGCACACAAGCAGCGAACCCGGCACAACCCGCCCCGCTGTATCCAACCATCCCCGTGGATCGGGAAGACGCGCTTGCAATTTACCGCGTCGCTTTTGAATGCAGCACCCGCGCACGCTCCGCATCGGGCCCGAGCCATCTGCAGTGTGTAGCGGTGGCAGGGTTGCCAGCCGCAGCGATGCCGCACGGTGCAAAGGCGCAGCCAGAGCAAACCCTCGCGAGGCTCGAGCAGATGTTGCGCAAGCGCGGAGCCTTTGCCAAAGCATGGCACCGTGCGCTCGAGCGGCGCCTGATCCGCGAGATCACGGAAGCCTAGCAACACCTCTCACCCGACAGCGCACCAGAGAACTGCGGAAGCCCCTTGTGTTTCCGCAACGCCTGATCTAGGCTTTGGCCAGCATCCCAAACTCTTTGTTGATCTGCAACGCTGCGCGTGGCTGAAGCCCATTCGCGGCCTTGAGGTGACCGTGAAAGTTGCCGCAGCCTTCTGCCTGCTGTCAGCGTCGTGCGCCTTCAGCGTGGCTGCGGCGCAGAACGTGTCCGGTGCACAGCAGGATGCCGGTGACGGGCAAGCGCCCTTGAAGTTGCCACGCTCATTCCAGATGACGTGGCCAACCCAGCAGCGTGATGGCCAGGGCTCGGCAGAGATCCCCATGGACAGCTGGATGTATCCAGCACTGGACCGGTTACATTCTCTCGGCTTTCTTGATACTGGTTTTCTTGGGCTGCGGCCCTGGACGCGACTGAGCGTATTGCACATGCTGGATCACGATGAGAATCGCATCTCTGGAAGCACTACTACTGCAGGCTTCGAAGCCGAACGGATCGAGCAGGCGATCCGCCGGGAGTTGGAAGGAGATCGCTTCTTCACCGGCGCGCATGCTGAGCTGGATACCGTGTACACCCGTTTTCTCGGCATCACCAACACGCCGCTGAACGACAGCTACCATCTTGGCCAGACGGTCTACAACGATTACGGCCGGCCTTACCAGGCTGGCGTCAACAACGTGAGTGGCCTGAGCGGTCGCGCAGAAGCAGGCCGCTTCGCGCTCGCCGGTCGCGTGGAGTATCAACATGCTCCCGCTGCGCAGGGCTACTCGGCGGCGCTCGGTGCGCTGCTTTCCGAGCAGGTCGATTTCATTCCCTTCAACAGTGTGCCGCAGCAGGACTCGCTGCCCGTCGGGCCGCTCGCGACCGTCAACCATGTGCGCGTGATCGAGGCGAACCTGTCGTACCACGCGCTCGACCACGAGATCTCTCTTGGCAAGACAGATCATTGGTGGGGCCCCGGCCAGGGCGGCGCGTTTGCCTGGAGCACCAACGCCGACAACATCTACGCCTTCGGCATCAACCGCGTTGAGCCGTTATATATTCCGCTGCTGCACTATCTCGTTGGTCCCATCCGCTACGATTTCCTGATTGGTTCGCTGCAGGGGCACACCGCTCCCAATCATCCGTACGTGCATGCGGAAAAGCTCAGCGTGCACCCCACGCGCAATCTTGAAATGGGTATTGAGCGCACGGTGATCTGGGGCGGCAAAGCACACGAGCCGGTCACCCTGCACACCTTTCTCCGCTCGTTTTTCAGCGTCGAGAACACCGACCACGCCACCAAGTTTTCCGCCAAGGATCCGGGCGCTCGCTTCAGCGCTTTTGATTTCTCGTACCGGCTGCCGTTTGCTCGCGAGTGGCTGACGCTCTACACCGACTCCTTTGCCCACGACGACATCAACCCGGTGGATGCACCGCGACGTGCGGCGATCCGGCCCGGCCTGTATCTCTCCCATGTACCGTTCGCGCCGAAGCTCGACCTCCGCGTAGAAGCGGCGTCAACCGACACCGTCACGTCGCGGTCGACTCACGGCAGCTTTTACTTTTACGAAGCAGTGCAGCAACAGGGCACCACCAACAAGGGCTTCCTCTTCACCGATGCGATTGGTCGCGAGAACAAGGGTGGGCAGGCATGGCTCACCTACCGCCCTTCCCCTTCGGAGCAGCTACAGATCTCGTATCGCGGCGACAAGGCTGCGAAGGACTTTATCCCGGGCGGCACCACCCAGAACCAGTACAAGGGCGACCTGGTGAAACGTCTGTCGCCGGATGTGTCGGTCCACATTGCTGCGCAGTATGAGACATGGAAAGCACCGATCTATCGCACCGGCAACAACACGGACCTGAGCGCGTGGGGCGAGATCACCTGGTACCCGCATCACCTGAAACAGTTCTGACGCGCATGCACTCGGTACACAAGCAACATGGCACCAGCCGTAAGTACCGGCTGGTGCCATGTTGTGCTGCGGTTCAGTTGTGGATGCGCGCGCTAGGAGCAGCCGAGGTTTACATCTCCATTGTTTGCGACGTAGAGCGGTAGCCCCAGCAGGATCACATCCAGATTGTTCTCCACACAGATTTGTGCCGTGTCGGTGAAGTTTGGATCTGCTACGTAGACGCCGATGGAGGTGCTGCCAAGGCCGGTGAAAGCATTGTTGGTGACGCGGAATGCTGCTGCTGTGACGTTGGGGCTTTCATCCGGCAGTACCGCGATGCCGACGTTGCTGCCCGTGTTCGTCATTGTGACGACATTGCCGGTGATGGTGCCGGAGTAGGCAGTGATGGCGGGCAGCATGGTCTGCGCGCCAGTGTAGGTGATCACATTGTTGGTCACGCTCGCCGAGTCGAAGTGGCCCACGCTCAACAACAGCGGCGGCGCAAACGGCAGGGTGGAAGTGAAGACATTGCCGCTGATCGTCGCAGAAGCCTGCGAGTCAAAGGATGCGAACTCCGGGTTCTGTGCGGGTCCAGTTGCGAACGGGCTGGAGCGATACGCCGAACCAACCTGCAGCATGCCATTGAGGAACTGGTTGTTGGACACCACATCGTCGGTGGTTTCGTCAAAGTAGAGCGAGGCATTAATCAGGTGGTTCTGCTTGAAAACAAACTGCGAGGAACCTTCTGTGCCGTAGATGCGTGCCGAGCCCTGTACGGATTCAGCACCCGTCGCCGCATAGCCCGTGATCGTGTCGTTTTGAAACAACACGTCCGTGAACTGGTCGTACTCATCCGTGTTGTCGTACGAGGCGTCGCCTGCTCCAAAGCCCCAGGTGGAGTTCTCGAAGGTGACGTCACGCTTGAAGCCGCCGCCAAACGGTCCATGGTTCACAAAGCCGTTGATCGTGACGTTGTTGACAAGCAGCGAGTACACCATGCCGGTGCCAAGAATGGGGGTGTAGGTGTTGACCGCGAAGTTCTGCAGGGCGATATCGTGCGCGGTCTGCGGAAGCTTGACCAGCCCGAACGAGCTGCTGCCATCGTCGTAGTAGTGCTTGGAAGCAGGCCATGCCAGCGTCACCGTGTTGCCGCTCAACGCAGCCACGGTGTTCAGCTCGGAGTAGTGGCATTGACCGGCCGTTCCGTTCACATCCGGGCACGGCGTGCCGTTGAACGAACCCGTGTACAGCCAGATATCGTCGCCCGCTTTCAGCGAGCCGGTGCCGCCACTCAGCGTGAGCTGGGTCGCTCCCTTCTGCACTTCGTTCATCTTGAGCACACCCGAAGAGATAGTCGGGCGCTGATAGCTGCCCATCGCGAAAAGGCTTGCCGCCGTGCTCAGATCCGGCGTGGTCACCAGCGTTGTGGCGGTGCCGTTGCCCTGGATATGCACCCGTCCGGCGATGCTGTTGGGGATCTGCAGGTAGCTGTAGGGCGTGAACCAGTAGGTCGATGCCAGGCTGGTCGTGTAGGTGGGATAGTCCACCGTGCCGTTCAAAGGAAAGCTTGGACGCTGCAGATTGTAGGTGCCGTTGTTGAGCTGGACGATGCCGCCGCCGGCCGCCGCTGCTGCATTGATGGCGTTCTGCACGGCGCGCGTGTCGTCATGCTGCGTAGTCAGGTTCTGGAACGAAGTGGTGAGCGTATCGCCCAGCGTCGCTCCGCTGTCCGTGAAACCAGTCACATAGCTGAAAAAGTCTTCGTTCTTGGCGATGTTCGGATTGCCCGAGGGCAGGTTGTTCGGCCATCCGCCGCGCGTGCCGGGGCGCTGCCCCACGTCGTCCGTGTACGAGTAGAACCCGGCTGAACTAATTAACTGGAACGGGCCGCTGTCCTGCGAGACGTACCACAGGAAGACCGGCGATGGTCCGGAGACCGTGGCGTTGGGCGTGCTCAGCAGGTTCCAGGTGGTGCTTACGCTGAGTGTTGGCTCGCCGGAGACGCATGCCTGCGGGCTGGGCGCGCTGATGGCGCCCAGCGGATCTACCGTGTCCACCACGTAGCAGTAGGTGTGGCTGCCGGAGGCTCCGGTGCCCTGCTTGGTCACTGTGGGAGCGCTGGTCACGGCGGAAACCTGCGAAGCGATACCACCGCCGATGATCTTCAATCCCTGCCCGACCTGGAAGTTCGCACTGCCCGACTGGCAGTTCGTCAATACGTTGCTGCCTGCCTGACCGGAGCAGGAACTGGTTCCCGTGGTGCCGGAGGCGGAATAAGCGGCCACGTTGAAGACGGGCAGATTGGAGGATTGCCCGAAAGCGGAGAGCGCCGCGAAAGAAGCAGCAGTGAAGGTCAGCGATTTCACAATGATGTGTGTAGACACAGTTCTACCTGCCTCGAAAAAGGGGTTTTGTTCCCAGCGGATCAGTTTTGACGCAAGAGGTCCCAATGCGATCGGCGCGGGTTTGCACGCCGCCGCAAGTGCCCCTTAGCTTTTATGTAGAGGTCAAGGCTGCGCCTTGACCATTTGGCCGCGACAGTCAGATAGCCGCATACGTAGCAGGTGTAGTTACAGACATGCCACGTTCGTTCCCGAAGGCCGCTTCAATACGACGCAAGCACTATCGCAATCACGACCCTGTGCATCATTTTGTTTCTGTCTCGCATCCTATAGCGTCATTTGCGGTTTGCCTAGGCAGATCGTGCGGTTTTGCGCGTGACCAAGAGCGCGCAAACGTTTTCCAGAACCCTTATTTTTGGCGCTTTTTTGTCTTTGTACGAAACTTTTGCAACGCTCAGCGCCGCAACTCGAAAGACACTGCATCGATTACGCTTTTACCAATTGCAAACGAGTAGAAGTTGCGTAACGCGTGATTCGCCAAAAACGTAACGTTACAGCAAAAGATTTTTCGCGCTGTAACACCCGCGGCGGCTCTTCGCACCGGTGAAGGCTGCCGCTGCCAACAGACATCGGGCAACGGCAAGCCTGGTTATCGTGCGGAGCAGCCACTCGAAATGGAAGCGCCGAGCGTCCCGACTCGTCATACGATTGGGCCAGCCGGCAGCAAGCGACAGACTTACCGAGGTGCCACCCTGCCACAACCACACGCCAGGCTCGATGCAACACTGGGCACCGCCCAGCTTTGGGCCATCGCTGTTGGCCTCGTCATCTCCGGCGAGTATTTCGGCTGGAGCTATGGCTGGGCGAGCGCGGGAACACTGGGTTTTCTCGCCACCACGCTGTTCGTGGCGACGATCTACTGTGCCTTCATCTTCTCGTTTACAGAGCTCACCACGGCGATTCCCAGGGCAGGTGGCCCGTTCGCGTATGCCATGCGGGCGTTCGGCCCGCAGGTTGCCTACCTGGCCGGGGCAGCGACCCTGATCGAGTTTCTGTTCGCACCGCCGGCGATCGCGCTCGCCATCGGGTCGTACCTGAACGTGCAGTTCCCTGCGCTTGCTCCACGCACGGCCGCCATCGGCGCATACCTGGTCTTCATGGCGCTTAACATCGCCGGCGTGCAGATTGCCGCGAGCTTCGAGATGGTAGTCACGGTGCTTGCCATTGCGGAGCTGCTGGTGTTTATGGCGGTCGTTGCGCCCGGGGCACACTGGAGCAACTTCGCCGCAGGCGGCTGGAGCAACGCGCAAACTGGGCAGTTCACCACGCACTTCAGCCTGCATGCGTGGTCCGGCATGTTCGCTGCGGTGCCCTTTGCGATCTGGTTTTTCCTCGCCATCGAGGGCGTAGCCATGGCGGCGGAGGAGGTACGGCAGCCAAGGCGCTCGATCCCCATCGCCTACCTGGCCGGCATGGCGACCCTTGTGCTGCTGGCGCTGGGTGTCATGCTGTTCGCCGGTGCAGCGGGTGACTGGCGCGTTCTGGCCAACATCAACGATCCCCTGCCGCAGGCCATGAAGATGGTGGTCGGCGCCAGGAGTGGCTGGCTGCACATGCTGGTCTGGCTGGGGCTGTTCGGGCTGGTCGCTTCCTTTCACGGCATCATCCTGGCCTACTCCCGGCAGATCTTCGCGCTTTCGCGTGCTGGCTACCTGCCCGCTTGTCTCAGCAACATCCACCCAAGGCTGCACACGCCCTGGCTGGCCATCCTGGCCGGGGGCGCGGTGGGCGTCGCCGCAATCTTCAGCGATTCCTTCCTCCAAGTTGGCGGACTGCCGCTGACCGCCAACATCGTAACGATGTCGGTGCTGGGAGCGCTGGTCATGTACATCGTCAGCATGCTGTCCCTGTTTCGCCTGCGGCGGCGCGAGCCGCGGATGTCAAGGCCGTTCCGCGCGATTGGCTACCCGCTGCTCCCGCTGTGGGCGCTCGCCGGTTCCGCTGTCTGCCTGGCCAGCCTGCTCTGGTACAACCACGTGGTGTCCGTGCTCTTCGTGGCCCTGCTCGCGCTTGGCTACCTGTATTTCCGAATCGCGGGCCGCGGCGGGCAGGCGCAGCCAGAAGAGCAGCAGCAGCACCCGTAAGCTTTTTCCTGCAAACGTCGAGTACGATGGCTCAGGCAAACCTATGCCCTTCGCGCATACCGTCGATCGCTGCACCTACCGCTTCGCCGACCTGAAAGTGCTCCTGGCGAAGGCAAGTCCGCTGCGCTCGGGCGATGCCATGGCTGGTCTTGCGGCACAAACCGAGCAGGAGCGGGTCGCGGCCCGCATGGCCCTGGCTGCTGTTCCGTTGCGGCATTTTCTGTCGGAAGCCGTGATCCCCTACGAACAGGACGAGGTCACCCGGCTCATCGTCGATACGCACGACCTCGCCGCTTTCGCGCCGGTACAGCACCTTACCGTCGGCGGCTTTCGCGAGTGGCTGCTCGCGTACGCGCAAGACGCCGAATCGCTCCGAAGCATTGCGCCGGGCATCACGCCGGAGATGGCGGCCGCGGTGTGCAAGCTCATGCGCAACCAGGACCTGGTGCTGGTCGCGCAGAAGTGCAGCGTCGTCACACAATATCGCAACACGCTGGGCCTGCCCGGCCGCATGGCCACCCGCCTGCAACCGAACCATCCGACCGATGACCTGCGGGGCATCTTCGCCTCCGTCCTCGATGGCCTGATGTACGGCAGCGGCGACGCGGTGATCGGGATCAATCCGGCGGGCGACAACGTTCCCGGCACGGTGCGCCTGCTGCACGCTCTGGACGAGTTCCGCGAGCGGCACGACATCCCGGTGCAAACATGTGTACTTACACATGTGACAAATACGATCGAGGCCATGCGACAGGGTGCGCCGGTCGACCTGGTGTTTCAATCCATAGCTGGAACGGAGAAGGCGAATCGAAGTTTCGGCGTCGACCTTGCGCTGCTCGCGCAGGCGCAGGCAGAAGCCTTGGCGCTGGCACGCGCGCCTTTGCGCGGGCAAAGCGGCTGCGACCACGTCATGTACTTCGAGACCGGCCAGGGCAGCGCTCTTTCGGCTGACGCGCACCAAGGGGTCGACCAGCAGACATGCGAAGCACGCGCGTACGCCGTGGCGAGGCGCTTTCAGCCCCTGCTTGTAAACACGGTAGTTGGCTTTATCGGGCCGGAGTACCTGTTCGACGGCAAGCAGATCCTGCGCGCCGGACTGGAAGACCACTTCTGTGGCAAGCTGCTGGGACTGCCCATGGGGTGCGACGTGTGCTACACCAACCATGCCGAGGCCGACCAGGACGATATGGACACGCTGCTGACCATGCTGGCCGTGGCTGGGGTGAACTTCGTCATGGGGGTGCCCGGCGCAGACGACGTGATGCTGAACTACCAGAGCACCTCCTTCCACGATGCGCTGTACGTGCGCGAGGTCCTGCATCGCCGACGCGCGCCCGAGTTCGAACAATGGCTCCAACGCATGGGCATCACGGACAGCACCGGGCGGCTGGTGCCGGGTTCAAGGAGCGGACTGTGGTCACGACTGGGCAGCGAACTCCCGCACCTGTCGCGACCTCGGGGCCTGGCCTGATGATGCGTGGCGGCCTGCCTGTCCCGCGTGTGGGCAAGCTGCCTGCTCCTAAACTCTCGCCTGCAGGCGAACTTTCCACCGTGGAGCCCGACCCATGGGAGGACCTGCGCCGCTACACACCCGCCCGCATTGCACTGGGCCGTGCCGGCGCCAGCCTGCCCACTGCAGAAGTCCTGGACTTCCAGATGGCGCATGCCCAGGCGCGCGACGCGGTGCACCTCGCACTTGATTTTGCCGCCCTTGCCGGGGCGCTCCGCCAGGCGGGTTTTGCAACGGCGGCAGTGGAAAGCCTGGCGGCAACGCGGCAGGAATACGTACGACGGCCCGACCTGGGGCGTAGGCTTCATCCCGACTGCCGCGCCACGCTTGCGCCCGCACTGGGCGACGCAACGTCGGCGCAGCGCCTGACCCTGGTGGTCGCCGATGGGCTCTCCTCGCGCGCCGCTGCGACCCATGCGCTGCCCTTGCTGTGTGCGCTCCGCTCGCGCCTCATCGCGCATGCAGCGCGCTGGTCGATCGACACGATCATCCTGGCAAGCCAGGCGCGGGTAGCGCTGGCGGACGAGGTCGGCGCGTTGCGAAAGGCGGAAGCCGTGGTGATCCTGCTGGGAGAACGCCCAGGGCTCAGCTCACCGGACAGCCTGGGGCTGTACATGACTTACAGGCCTCGGCCCGGGCTCACCGATGCGGATCGCAACTGTATTTCCAATGTCAGGGCTGCCGGCCTCGGCTATGCGGAGGCGGCGTTGAAGCTGCACTTCCTGCTGGATGCTGCCCGGGCCGCCGGCGTCAGCGGCACCAGCGTCAAGGATCACACGGACCAGAGCGCAGATTCGCTCTCCGCGCTGCCTGGCTCTGACGCCTGCGATGCGGACCGGTAGACGCAATGCCCTGCCGACAACACTGACTGCCCGGCATGCATCTATGCATGGGTTTGCGGTTGAGAACGAGAGGAAACCAGATGAACACTTTCCGCCGTATTGCCATTGCCGGGTTTGCATTTTGCTTCATAGGCGGCACGTCCGCCCTGCACGCACAGTATGGACCGCCGCAGGGGCCACCCCCGCAAGGCTATGGTCAGGGTCCAGGTGGACCAGGCGGGCCGGGCGGCTACGGACAGGGCGGCTGGGACGCTCCACCCCAGGCGTACAGCGACATCCAGCGGCGCGGCTTCCATGATGGCGTTGAGGGCGCGCGTAAGGATTTCGAGAACCATCGCCAGCCGAACGTCAATAACCGCGACGAATACCGCCATCCCGACAACGTGCCCGGGCGCCTGCGTCGCGATTACCGCGCGGCCTTCCGGAGCGGATACCAGGCAGGCGTGCAACACATCATGCGCGGTGGCCCCGGTCCCCGCTGAACTGCCGGCGCCTGAGAACTCCTGAAACAAAACAAGCCTGCCTGAACATCGGCAGGCTTGTTTCATGTTGCTTGCTTTACTGAGTGGCGCCCCGCAGCAAAGAGTGCGGAATCCGCACCCACTGCATGCCTGCTGCCTCCGCTGAAGCAATGCCCGCATCCGCGTCTTCCCACACCAGGCACTCCTTTGCCGCGACACCCAGCCGGGCTGCGGCCGTGAGGAAAGGCTCTGGATCCGGCTTGCCGTGGGTGTAATCTTCTGCGCCGACGATAACCTTGAAATGGTCCAGCAAGCCGAGGATTTCCAGCGTTTTGTAGATCGACGCACGGGGCGACCCGGAGACGATAGCGAAAGGAATCTTGCCGTGTTGTGCGTGGATGTGCTCCACCACCGCGGCGACTGGCTGCATCTCCGACAGCATGCTCAGGTAGAGCTCTTCCTTGCGGCGGGCTGTTTCCGCCGGCGCCATGTGATAGCCAAACTGCTCGTTCAGCATCTCCACCGTGCGCGGCAGCGGGATGCCGCCCAGGTTGTAGAACAGGTCTTCCGGAAAGGTGTTTCCCTGCTCCTCTACTGCCTGCGACCAGGAGCGGTAATGCAGCGGCATGGAATCGGCCACGGTGCCATCCAGATCAAACAGGTAAGCGCTGAACGGTCCGGGCGGTACAAGAAGAGCGTTGTCAGCCATGCAGAAAAGGCTCCTTCCCTGTCAGCCTAAGCCATTTAGCCATGATTTGCGCTTGAAAGTGGCCCGACTCTGACCCAAACGATCACTCGCGAGGAGCGAGCCGCATATAATTTCAAGGATGCGCACTGAGCGCGCCTGACCAACTATGAGCACAGAGAAGCAGAAGTACACGCGCAATAACCCATTTATGTCGCGCATGCTGGTGAACAGCCGCATGACGGATCCCGTGTCTGAAAAAGAGACCCGCCACATCGAGTTGTCATTAGAACCGGGTATGGACTACACCCCGGGCGATGCCGTTGGCATCGTTCCGGAAAACCGCCCGTCGGAAGTGGCCGAGGTACTCGCGGCTCTGCACCTCACAGGTGATGAGCGCGTGCTCGACCACTACAAGAAAGAGATCTCGCTCGAGGAAGCCCTGCGCACGCGCCTGGCCATCGGCAAGCTTACGCGCTCGTCGGTGGTGCAGTACGGCAAGCTTGTGCAGCACGCGGACCTGCAACTCCTGTCGCAGGCGGAACATCGCTCCAAGGCGGATGAATGGGTATACGGTCGCGAGTTCATCGACCTGCTGCGCGAGTATCCGGGCGGCATCACCAATCCGCAGCAGCTGTTCACCGTGCTCGCGCGGCTGACACCGCGCATGTACTCAATCGCCTCCTCGCAGGCCATGGCCAATGATGCCGTGCATACCATCGTGCGCGTCATCCGCTACCACACGCACAATCGTGATCGCCAGGGACTCTGCTCCGGACACCTGGGCGAGCGTGCACCCGAAGGCGAAAGCATGCCGATCTTTCTGCATGCGAACAACAACTTCCGGCTTCCCGAGGATCCCACCGCACCTGTCATCATGGTTGGCCCCGGGACGGGCATTGCGCCGTTCCGCGCGTTCCTGCAGCACCGCAAGGCACACGGACACACGGGACAGAACTGGCTCTTCTTCGGTGACCAGCGCCGCGAGACAGATTTCCTGTACAAGGACGACCTTGAAGGCATGGTGAAAGACGGCGTGCTGACACGCCTCGACCTGGCGTTCTCACGCGACCAGCCGAAGAAGGTCTACGTGCAGGACCGCATGACCGAGAACGGGCACGAGCTGTTCCAGTGGCTCGAGCGCGGCGCGTACTTCTACGTTTGTGGCGATGCGACGCGCATGGCCAAGGACGTGGAGACTGCACTGCTTGATTCCATCGCCAAGGGGCATAACTCCACCCCGGACGATGCGCAGGCATACCTTGCGGAAATGAAGAAGAACAAGCGTTACCAGCTCGACGTGTACTAGCGCCCAGGCTGCAACAGTTCTAAAAACGAAGGCTCCGAGCTTCCTCGGGGCCTTTGCTGCGTTGCGACTTAGCTAAGAGCAGGTTTGCATTTCCACGCCGACCGCGTGCAGAGAGGTGACTACCCTTTGCGCACGCGAAGATCAGACCCGCTCATCTCGCGAGGCTGGTCCAGTCCGAGCAGGCCCAGGATCGTCGGAGAAAGATCCCGCAGGGAGCCGCCCTCGCGCAGCGTGTACTCACTGGCCTGCTCATCCACAAGAATGAACGGTACCGGGTTTGTCGTGTGCGACGTATGCGGGCCCCCCGAAACCGGGTCTACCATCTGCTCGGCATTGCCATGATCCGCCGTGATCAGCATCGATCCGCCCCGCGCACGCAGGCTCTGGTAAATTCTGCCCAGCGAGCTGTCCACGGTTTCCACGCCGCGAATCGTCGGGGCCAGTTGGCCGGAGTGCGCCACCATGTCGGCGTTTGCAAAGTTCACGACCACAAGATCAAACGCCGTGTCGTCGATCGCCTTGATCACCGCGTCAGCAACGCCTGCAGCGCTCATCTCTGGCGCCAGATCGTAGGTCGCCACTTTCTGTGACGGCACCAGCACGCGGTCTTCGCCAGGAAACGCCTTCTCGATGCCGCCGTTGAAGAAGTACGTGACGTGTGCGTACTTTTCCGTTTCTGCAATGCGAAGGTTGCGCAAATTTCCCTTGGCCAGCAGGTTGGCCAGGAGATTATCCATGGACTGCGGCTCGATCACGCGCGGCACGGAGAAGTTCTTCTCGTACTGCGTCATGCTGACGAAGAACAGGTCCGAGGGAATCTCGTTGCGCGGAATCGCGGCGTCCTGCTCCGCGATTTGCGGCAGCTCGCGCCCGTCATCCTTGGTCAAACCACTGTTGCGCGCCAGGATGCGTGTAATCTGCCGAACCCGGTCAGCCCGGTAGTTGAACAGGATGCAGGCATCGCCCGACTGGATGGTGGCCGTCGGCTTGCCTCCATCTGTAACCACAAACGGCACGATAAACTCATCCTTCGTGTTGTTGCTGTAACACTCCCGCACGCGCGCCACGGCGTCCTCGTACGCACCGCCCTCGGCCACGCCCGCGATCATGGCGTCGGAGGCTTTCTTCTCGCGTTCCCAGCGCATGTCACGATCCATCGCGTAATACCGGCCCGACACAGTCGCGATCCTGCCGACGCCGTACTCGTGGATCTTCGCAAGCAATTGCTCTAGATACCCGGCACCGCTGGTGGGCAGCGTATCGCGTCCATCCAGAAATGCATGCACATACACGCGCTCGAGACCTTGTTCCTTCGCCGCGCGCAGCAGTGCGTACAGATGATTCTGGTGCGCATGCACGCCGCCGTCCGACACAAGGCCCATCAGGTGCAAAGCGCGGCCATGCTCACGCGCATGGGCAAACGCAGCAGCAATCGCTGGCTCCTGCGCCAGGCGATTCTCTGCCACCAGCACATCGATCCGGGTGATGTCCATTTCAACCACGCGACCGGCCCCGATGTTGAGGTGGCCTACCTCGCTGTTGCCCATCTGCCCGTCGGGCAGGCCGACAAAGTGTTCTGACGCTCGCAGCAGTGTGCTTGGAAACTCGCGCAGCAGCCGATCGTACGTGGGCTTGCGGGCGAGCGCGACGGCATTGTTCTCCTCGCGCGGGCTGATGCCCCATCCATCCAGGATGGCGAGAACCAGCGGGCGCTTATAGGCGGAGCCAGCAGAGCTGAGGGACATAGGGAAGGCCTCCTTGCACAAACTGCAGATGCAGCGAAGCCTGGCGAGGTGGCATAGGTGCCACCAACCGCCAGGCTTCTTGGTTCAGGTTACTGCTGTGGCTTCTTCGGGGTAGTCGGCGCGGTGCCCGACGGAGCCGCAGGTGCGCCCAGTGTCGGCGCAGGTGCAGCGTGCTGCTGCTCGTAGGTCTTCTGCGCAGCTTCGATCTCTGCCTTGTGGCGTTCGATCACCGCACGTGCGGTGTCCTGGCCATTCTTCAGAGCCGTCTGCTGGATCTCGCTCGAGAGATAAGGCGTGATCGCAAGCAGATCCTTACCGGCCGGGGTCTTGTAGAACGCGATGATCTGCGTGGCGTTCTCGGTCGAAAGGTAGCGCTGATAGGTCGTGACGATCGGGCCTTCGATGTCCATCTTGTCGAGGCTCGCCTTCATGTCGGTCTTTACATCCGCCGGCACAAAGGGAGGGAACGCGCGCTGGAAGTACGCCATGATGTTCTCAATCAAGCGAGACTTGGTCTGGTCTGCACCAGTCAACTGCATCAACTCGTGTGCCTGCTCGATCGTCAGTGGATGCGCGGGCGCCGGTGGCTGCCCAGGCTTCGCCGAGCCAGCGGTGGGGAGCGGCGGGACGGGCTTGGCGGCAGGAGCGGCGGAGGTTTGCGCCATCACGGAGACGGCGAGCAGAAATGGCGCAACAGCGCCAACGACGAACTTGTGCAAAGAGAAACTCCTGAAGTGCGGAATGCGTTTTCCGTTCGAGAAGAGTTGGCGCCGGTCAGAATCGATGCGGACCGGTGCAGGAGAAGCAGGTGCGCTCATGGTCGAGCGCACCTGCTCCCGGTGCTTCAGCAGTAAAACTATTCGCCGAAGTTGACGGCTTCCAGGCCCAGGTACTCAGCAGTCTGGCCCAGTTCCTCTTCAATGCGAAGGAGCTGATTGTACTTGGCGATGCGGTCAGTACGCGAGGCCGAGCCGGTCTTGATCTGGCCTGCGCCCGTGGCTACCGCGAGATCCGCAATGAAGGTGTCTTCGGTTTCACCGGAACGGTGCGAGATGATCGAGGTGTAGCCGTAGCGCCGGCCCAGCTCGATTGCTTCCAGCGTTTCAGAGACGGTGCCGATCTGGTTAACCTTGATCAGGATCGAGTTCGCGATGCCCTCTTCAATGCCGCGCTGCAGACGCTCGGTGTTGGTCACGAACAGATCGTCGCCCACGAGCTGGATGCTGGGTCCGAGCAGCTCCGACATGAACTTCCAGCCGTCCCAGTCGTCTTCCGCTAGGCCGTCCTCGATCGAGACGATCGGGTACTGGCGCGCCCAGCTCTCCCAGTAACGCGCCATCTCTTCGCTTGAAAGCTCGCGACGATCGCTCTTCTTGAAGATGTACTTGCCTGACTCCTTGGAGTAGAACTCGCTCGCTGCTGGGTCGAGTGCGATGGCGATATCCTCACCCGCCTTGTAGCCCGCCAGCTCGATCGATTCCAGAATCAGCTCGATCGCTTCCTCGTTGGACTTGAGCGACGGCGCGAAGCCACCCTCATCGCCCACCGCGGTGTTGTAGCCCTTCTTCTTCAGCACGCCCTTGAGCGTGTGGAAGACCTCGGTGCCCCAGCGCAGCGCGTCCGAAAAGCGCTCGGCGCCGACCGGCATCACCATGAACTCCTGGAAGTCCACGTTGTTGTCGGCGTGCGCGCCGCCGTTCAGGATGTTCATCATGGGCGTCGGCAGAATCGAGGCATTGACGCCACCCAGGTAGCGGTAGAGCGGCAGGTGCAGCGCGGTGGCCGAGGCGCGTGCGGCGGCCATGGACACCGACAGGATCGCGTTGGCGCCGAGCTTGCTTTTGTTCGCCGTGCCGTCGATTGCAATCATGGTCGCGTCGAGCAGGCGCTGGTTTGAGGCGTCCATACCGGTCAGCTCCGGTGCCAGCGCGCTCTCCACGTTCTCAACAGCCTGCAGAACACCCTTGCCGAGGTAGTGGCCCTTGTCACCGTCGCGCAGCTCCACGGCCTCGTGCTCGCCGGTCGAGGCGCCCGAGGGCACAGCAGCGCGGCCGCGAACGCCGCCTTCCAGAACTACTTCTGCTTCCACCGTGGGGTTGCCGCGGGAATCCAGGATCTCCCGGGCGTGAATGGCGACAATCTCAGTCATGTGTGTCCTTGTAGTGATGTAGTGCTGTAAGCGTTCTGGCAGACGTGGCCGCCGATCCACGCGGATCGGCGTCTGCCCCTCGCTGGCGCTCCCAATGTGCTCGATGAACTCCGCCATGGGCAGCTCCCTCAGTTTCTGGCATACGGCAGGGCAACTTCACCCCGCAAACATGCCGATTCTAACAAACGAACCTACCGCGTTTGTGCTGGCGACCCTTGGATTGCCGGAATCTTCATGCGCGTGGCCCTCCGAACTGATCGTGCTTCAGCTATCCAGCGAAGCAACTTCGTCGGCTTGGGTACGCACCGGAACGCTCCGACAAACCTGCACAGGCAATGCCTGCGTCAGCAAGTCTTCTGCTGCCACGACTTTACCTTTGTGGTTCGCATCCCGCCTGTCGGCGCGCTTCTGTTCGCGCGGCGCACCAACAACCATGTAGGCTGGCGCTGCATGGTGCGCTGCCCTTGGGCCGCCCTCTTCCTGGAGTGTGTTGCGATGACGTCTGTTCTTCTTTCAATGTTCCGCCCGGTTTCGCCGCGAACCCGGATCGCACATCCGCTCGCAATGGCTGCCGTTCTGTTGTGCGCCGCAACATATGCGCCTTGCCTGCGCGCCCAGTCAGCCTCGACCGCACCTGCCTACCAGGATTCCGGCGTCTCACGCCCGCCGTCCGATGACACGATCGTGGCCAACGACGACGTGGTCGCCGCACCGAGCAAGCCGCTGCCTGGTACGCCCTCGCCTGCCCCGGTGCAGCAGCAGCCCCCAGTGGCTGCGCAGCCCGTGAGCCGGTCCCTGGCCGAGAACCCTGACTACGGACCAATCACCAGTACCAGTGATGCGCAGCCAGCCAACGCCGATCACGGGGTACACCTGATCAGCCGCCCGACCGATCCGGACGAGGGCGTTGTCGGCATGGTGCCATCCCCGGCCAACCAGCTTGCCGAGGGAACCAACATCCGCGTGCGCCTGCTGCAGGCTCTCAGCACGCAGCAGACACAGGATGGTGAGCCCTTCCGTGGACAGGTCGCCAACGACGTCTACAAGGACGGCAGGGTGGTTATCCCGCTCGGCTCCGAGCTGCGCGGCCGCGTCACGCAGGTAAGCCAGGGGCATCGCCTCGGTGCGCATGCCACCATCCGGCTACGGCCCGATGCCGTGATCCTTCCGGATGGCACCGCGTACCACCTCATGGCACAGGCCATTTCTACCTCGCAGGCCAACACCCGGACCGACCAGGAAGGCGGCATTCAGCCAACGATGCACGTGGCCAAGGACCTGGCCGAGTACGGCGCCGGGGCTGGCGGCGGCGCGATCGTTGGTGGCGTGTTGGGTGGTCCTGTGGGCGCAGGCGCAGGCGCGCTGGTAGGCGCAGGCATCGTGACCACGCACATGCTGCTGCAGAAGCCCCAGTCCGCACACGTGGAGCAGGGGTCGGAAGTCGTCTTCAGCCTGACGGAGCCCATGGAATTGCTGCCCACCCGCAACTAACCGGCGTGCGCGAGCAAAGCAGGCGCCCTTCGCGGGGCGCCTTTGTGCTGCTCTGAACCCGGCAGCGCGACGGAACCCCACGCAGCACAAGGGGTGCGCACCAAAGATGTGGCAGGGGTTACCCAAACCATCGCTATAGTCCTCCATAGCGGCAAAACTGACGCCCGTGTTTTACATGCTTGGGCATGGAATTGGCAAGCATGAATCTCTATACTGAAACTGTTCCTTGAGTCCCTGCAGCATGGCAGACAGGCAGCGACGCTGTTCGTGCAAGCTTCCTTGTCGGCATGCGGCCTGAACCGCGGTCCTGGGATGGGGCAAGAAATTGCAGCACAGGATGCTTCGATGAGTCAGAGCTACGCGGTGCTGTTCAAAACACATTTCTGGGATGACTTTACCCGCCGGCAGCTCGATCGTTTGAAAGCCGTCGTGGGGCGAGGCGATATCTACGTCCTGGTGGATGAGACCTTCCAGCCCGCCCCGCCGATCGCCCACGACCATGTCCTGGGCGTAACCAGGCAGGACATCGAGACGCTGCAACTCGCGCCTATCACCACGCACGGCTCCATCCTCTGGTACAACATCGATTACCCGCACTACGTTGCCTTTTCCAAGCTCCCGGCTTACGACTACTACGTCACCATCGAGTTCGACGCCAATATTCGCCAATCCCTTGACACCCTGATCGACGCACTCGCACGCGACGAGGTTGACTACCTTGGTTTTCCCATCCGCAAGCGGGCATCGGAGTGGCCGTGGTACAGCGCGCACCTCGATATCTACGGACCGGACATGCTGGTTGCGCTTTCCTGCTTTGCCGTGTTTTCGCATCGCGCACTGGCGCTGCTGCTGGCCCGGCGCCAGGTCATGAGCAAGGCATTCGCCGCGGGTAGGCTGTCGTTCTGGCCTAACAACGAGGCGTTCCTACCGAACGAGATCCGCAACGCCAGGCTGCACATGGAAGCGCTTGCGACGTATGGTCCGGACAAGCACTACGACTGGTGGCCGCCTCTCGAGGAGTCCGCTCTGGACGGCCTGGGCGAGCAGATGTTTGTGCATCCGGTGCTGCACGGCACGCGCTTTGTGCGCAGCCTGATCCATCACGAACCCAACCTTAAGAGCTTTCTCAAGGTTGGTACGGCAAATCACGAGAAGCTCAAGCACTTCGATCCGCAGCTTGTGACTTCGCTGCTGCGGGCTGAAAGCAGCCGTCGCTGGCGGGATCGCTTCAGCCGCCTGCTGCAGCGGGTCAGGCTGCAGCGCAAGTGGGACAGCAACGCGCACGCGAAAAGTGCCAGGGTCGCGCAGGCGGAGTCGCTGCACAACTCGGGCTAGTCCGCTTGTTCGGCCCGATCATGTTAGCCAGCAGAGCCGCCTCAGCTTGGGATGCGGTCCAGCAACCGCTTCCAGTTTTTCTGGTTCTTGCGGAACGACCGCTTCAGATCCTCTAGAATCCGTTCGAAATCCGTGTGGCCGCTGAGACGCTTCCATGCCGGGTTCTGCGCAAACCACGGGTAGTTTTCATTGCCCAGGTAGATCGCCCGGCGCAGCCAGTGCAGCGCTTCGCTTTCGTCCCCTTCCACGGCAAAGTACGTCGCAAGTCGGTAGGCCATTTCGCTGTCCGCTTCGGCTGCGGAGATGGAGTTCTCCTCGATCAGCTCGGCTGCCCGTTCGCGCTCGCCTGCCTGTACGTAGCACATGGCGAGCGTCGGATACGCCAGGCGCATGCTGTGGTCATCCTCGATCACGCGCTCCAGGATGTCGATCGCGGCAGCGGTGTCGTTCTGCCGCATACGCTGGTAGGCCACTGAGGTCCGCAACAGCGGGTGCTTCGGCTCAAGCGCCAGGCCTTTTTCCAGCTCGTCGCTGGCGAGCTCCAGCTGGTTCTGGTACTGGTACACGCGCGCGCGATGGTTGTAGATGATGGGCGCGTTGGACGGGTCCAGTTGCAGCGACGCGTTGAACTGCTTCAGCGCGTGGTCATACATGCCGTCGAGCCGCATGGTGATGCCGGCGATGATGTGGACCTGCGCGTCGTTGGAAGCGGTATGCAGCAGGTGCTCAATGCCGTGGCGGGCGCTTTCCTTCTCGCCGCGCGACAGCAGCATGTAGACCCGGTACAGGTTGGCTTCCACAGAGCCGGGGTCAATCTCGAGCGCGCGGTCAAACGCCTTGCGCGCCGCGATGACGTGCATGTGGCCGCCAAAGCCATGCCGCACGTACTGCAGGTGGGTGATGCCCAACCCGCTCCACGCAGCCGAGAACGGCGCGTCTTCGCCGGTCACATGCTCGAACCGCTCCAGCGCCCGGTCCAGGTCGCTGCGGCTGCCGGTGCGCTGCATAAATGCGGAAAGCATGGCGCGAGCCTGCAAGTACTCCTCGGAGGCCTGGCCGGTGAGCCGGCTGCCCCGCGGCGACGAGCGATCGGCGATCTTGAGCTGCCCGATTCCCTGCAGCGAAGCGAACACGTCATTGCAGATCTCGCTCTGCACAGCGATCAGGTCAAAGGAAGGCACGCTGATCCCGCCGCCGCCGCCCACGCTCTGGTTGAGCACGTCGATCAACTGCCAGTTCAGGTCGAAGCCCTCCTTGGAGCGCATGAAGGATCCGGCCAGGACCCACCGCACCAGCAGCTTCTGCCCGATCATCAGCGGGTCCATCTGTGCAAGCTGCTGCGGCGTGCTCATCTGCAGCAAAGCGCTCGAAGGCCGCACTACGATCGACGGCATACGCGCCAGCCTTGCCGCAATGGCGTCGGCCAGCGCCGACCCGTACAGGATGGCGACCGGTTCCGACCCGAGGTTGGTGAATGGCAGCACCATGATGCTGTTCTGCTTACCTGCCGTGTCCGGCGAGTCGCGGAAGCGCTCAGCAAGCATCGAGAGGAAGCCCGTGGTGCGCTTCTCTGTCTCCGCGGCAGAGACCGGCAGGGTGGCCGCAGCTTCCCCGGGAATAATCCCGGACTCCAGCTGCATGGTCTTCATGATGGTTTTGAGTGCCTCGCGGGTGTCGGCGGCGCTCGCGTAACGGTCTGCCGGCGTCTTGGCAAGCAGCGTGTTGATCACGGACTCGAGCTCCAGCGGCGCCTGCGGACAACATTGAGAAAGCGCCGGCTGATCCACAAACTGGATCGCGCGAATGCTCTGAAACTCGTCCCCGTCGGGGCGGCTGAACGGGTGCCGGCCGCTCACCAGTTCATACAGGATGACGCCCAGCGCCCAAAGATCGCTCCTCACGCTCGACTGGCCGGTCACAAACTGCTCGGGCGCCATGTAGCCGATGGTGCCGCCACGCGCGGTGTAAGTTGCGGCGAGCGGCCCGCCTTTGCGGGTGCTGGTCACCGACGGGTCGAACTCGGCATCTTCGACGCTGAGCCGCCGCGCCAGGCCGAAATCCAGGATCTTGATGAGGCCGCCATCCGTGAGAATCACGTTGGCCGGCTTGAGGTCGCGATGGAAGATGCCGAGCGAATGCGCCGCATGGAGCCCGTCGGCGATTTGGATCCCGACCGAAAGCACCAGCTGGATCGTCGCTGGTCCGCGCGCGATGAGCTTGTCCAGCGGCTGCCCCGGCACGTACTGCATGACGATGAAGGCTTCTTCCCCTTCTTCGCCAACCTCGTAGATCGCGCAGACGTTGGGGTGCTCGATGGCGGAAGCCAGCCGCGCCTCGCGCAGCACGGTGCTTCGCATCTGCTCCGAGGTGAGCGCACCCTTTTTCAGAATTTTCAAAACGACCGGGCGCATCAACTCGGTATCGTTCGCCAGGTAGACGACGCCGCTGCCGCCCTGGCCCAGGCGTCGCTGCAGTTCGTAGTGCTCGATTACCCTATGCTTCATTCCTTGTTAGTGTAGCGGCTGTTTGCCGGGTCCAGCTCGGGGCGCCAGCTCCCACCTCGGAACCGCCTCGTCGGCCGCCCTATCGGCGCAACACCGGGCGGAAAGAGCCAATACGGCATGGGCGACTCTGTTTCGGGATGGTCCCCCGGGCGAATGTGGAAATAACTACCAGTTACCGGAAGAATGGCGTTTAATGCCTATCTAAAACAGGCAACGCTGCTGCCTCCCACGAATCCCTCATGTCGATACTCTCTGAAGATGTTATGTACCGGCTGCTTGTCCAGAGCGTTACCGATTACGCAATCTACCTGCTCTCCCTGGACGGCTTCGTTCTGAACTGGAACGCCGGTGCGCAACGGTGCGAGGGGTACAGGGCGGACGAGATCATCGGGCAGCATTTCTCGATCTTCTACACCGAGGAGGAGCGCGCGCAGGATCTGCCCCAGCAGGCGCTCCGCACGGCCCTGCACACCGGCGGCTTCGAAACCGAAGCCTGGCGCGTGCGGCAGGACGGCTCGCGCTTCCTGGCCCATGTCGTGCTACAGCCGGTGAAAGATGAGGCCGGAACAACCTTCGGGTTTGCCAAAATCGTCCGTGACCTGACCGAGCAGCGGGAGCGAGAGTCCCGAGTGGCTGAGCAGGAGAGGACGTTCCGGCTGCTGGTGCAGGGCGTCACCGACTACGCCATTTACATGCTGTCCCCAGGCGGAATCGTGAGCAACTGGAACGCCGGCGCGGAGCGAACCAAGGGCTATCGGGCCGATGAGATCGTCGGGCAGCATTTTTCCCGCTTCTACACGCCGGAAGATCGTTTGCGGGGACTGCCGGAACAGGCGCTGGCGACCGCGATGGAGAGCGGACGATTCGAAGGCGAAGGCTGGAGACTGCGCAAGGATGGCAGCAGCTTCTGGGCACACGTTGTGATCGATGCGATCCGCGATGAGCAGGGTGCAGCGCTGGGATTTGCGAAAATCACCCGCGACGTAACGGAAAGGAAGAAGATCGAGGACCAGATGTCTCACCTGGCCCATCACGATGTGCTGACAACCCTGCTGAATCGCGCCGCGTTCCGTGATGCGGTACAGGCAGCCCTGCGCCGGGACTCATGCTCAGTCCTGATTTACCTGGATCTCGACCGCTTCAAGCCGGTCAACGACACGCTGGGACACCTTGCAGGAGACAAGGTTCTGCAGGTAGTCGCCGAGCGCATCGCGGCACAGTTGCGCAAGACTGATGTGGGCGGACGACTGGGCGGCGACGAGTTTGCAATCCTTCTTGTGGACTGCGAAAGCGATCAGGATGCCGCCGCCGCCAGCGAACGCCTGATCCGCGAGATTGAACGACCTATTTCGATCGATGGCCTTACCGTCACAATCGGCGCCAGCGCAGGCGTGGCCTTCGCCGGGGGAGAGCCCTGCACTCCGGAAATGCTGCTTCACAACGCGGACCTCGCACTCTATGCGGCCAAGCGGGAAAAACGCGGCACCTATCGCCGCTACGAACCAGGCATGGACATCGAGATCGCACAGCACAAGGCGCTCGAGAGCGATCTGCGCGCGGCTCTGGGCCGTAACGAGTTCTCGCTGCACTATCAAGCCGTAGTCCACGCCAGCAGCAATGCCGTGACCGGCTACGAAGCCCTGCTCCGCTGGAACAGTCCGACGCGCGGCCAGGTTCTCCCTGCTGACTTCATCCCTTATGCCGAGCAGCACGGCCTGATGGTCGAGATCGGCGATTGGGTCCTGAACGCCGCCTGTGTCGAGGCGTCAAGATGGCCGGACACTCTCTCCATCTCGATCAACGTGTCGCACGCGCAGCTGCGCTCGCCCGACTTCGTGCGGAGGATTGATGAAGTGCTCGCACGGACCGGCGTGTCCCCTGGGCGCCTCGAGCTGGACATCACCGAAACAGCGATCATCAGCGACCTTGCCGCTGCGCAAGCCACCCTGGAGGAGCTCCGCGCTAGAGACATCCTGATTGCCGTGGACGATTTTGGATCGGCGCACTCTTCGCTGAGCCTTTTGCGCACGCTGCCGATCACGCGTATGAAGATCGATCGCAGCTTTGTGCAGGAACTCGGCAAGACGGAGCAATCGCTGGCCATCGTACGGGCCCTCACCGGCCTGTGCCAGAGCCTCGGCTTAGCCACTACGGCCGAGGGCGTCGAGACCGAGGAGCAGCGGCGCTTGCTGCGATGCGCGGGCTGCCAGGATCTCCAGGGCTACCTCGTGGGGCGTCCCGCTTCTCCTCCCGCGTTCAGCAGCACGGAAGCCGTTGGTGTGCCGGAAGAGGCTGCGGAAAGTACCGGTTGAGACCCTGCGGAGGTTTACGGGAAAGAAACAGTGCCCGCGGCAACTCCGAATGACCGGGCTTGCTCACGCGGCGACGGTTCCAGTTGAGCAGGCTCAACTGGAACGATGATACGCACAGAAAGACCGGGGCCGGAGCGAAGCATGATCGTGCCGCCCAAGTCACGCACCCGTTCGCGCATGCCGCGCAGCCCATTGCCTTCGGCTCCCTGCATGCCGCGACCGTCGTCAGCGATCTCGAGCTCCACACAGCCCGACCTTGCCTCCAGCAAAATGGTGCTGTGGCGCGCCTCGGCATGCCGCACGATGTTAGTGACGGCCTCTCGCAGCAGCAACGCAAGCGAGGCTTCCTGCTGCGCGGACAGGCGGGGCAACGATGCAGGCACATGCGTGACCGCGACGCCTGCCGCCGACAACGTCGCCACGGCCTGCTGTAACTCCGCTGGCAGACCCTGTGCCTTGTATCCCGATACCGTGTGCCGCACCTCGGCCAGCGCGCGCCGTGCCGTGACCTGGATATCTGCAAGCTCCTGCGCTGTGCGCTCCGGGTCTGTCGCCAGCAGGCGCCCCGCGAGTTCGCTCTTCACCGAGATCAACGAGAGTGTGTGTCCCAGCACATCATGCAGGTCGCGCGCGATGCGCTCGCGCTCCGCGGTCTTGGCAAGCTGCTCGATCTCATCATGAGCCATGCGCAGCCGAGCATCTGCTGCGGCGGCCTTGCATTGCATATACACGGTGAGTCCACTCACGGTGCAGGCACCTACGGCCGACCAGAACTCCCAGAGGGGCAGATGCAACAGCCGGTACTGCAGAAAAATGCAGCTCTCCAGCGCGAGGAAGGCGGCCACAAAGCTGCGTCCCCGGAACAGGTGCGGCAGCGAGGTAGCTACATACACAAAGATGCCAAACGCACTGATGTTTGACGGCACATACACGAAGGCGAGCAGCAAAAGTCCCAGGGTGCTGATTGCCTTCGTTCGGTAGGCCTTGCCCTCATGGGCAAGCGTAAACAGTGGCAGGAACGTGGCGCATGCGAGCACCAGCAGCGCCCAGCCACGAAACGACCGGTCGTACACAGGCTCGATGATCCAAAAGCCGACGTAGAGAAGTTGAAGCCGATGCATGGAGTCCAGCGAAAGAAAGCCAAGCGTGCTCCACGAAAAACCGTGGCGCTGCTTCCAGGCCACTGCCGGCACGCTTCTCTGCGGTGCTTGACCCAACGTTAAGCCCTCGCTTCACTCACGCGCCACACACGCGCGCTGATCCCCAGCAGCACCACAGTATACGTAGCCAGCACCCCATAGCCCACCAGCATCGAGTAGCCCGTGAAGCCGAACACGTGCAGCGCGAGACGTGAGAACCAGAACGTCGGCAGATACTGTGCGAAGCTCTGCATCCACTTCGGGAGCAGTTCCACTGGCACCCATAAACCGCCGCAGAACGAAAGCGGCAAATACAGGAGATTGACAAGACCAGGGCCCGAGCCCGGCGGCACGGCGAGGCCAAACAACAGTCCGAGGCTCGCGAACGGGATGGTGCCGACCGCGACCACTCCGAGCAAGTCCACGATCTCTCCCGGGCTCGCGAGCATCCGTCCGCTGACAAGCGGTCCAAGCGCCACCAGCAACAGGCAGATCGTGAGCGAGAACACGAGACTTGATGCCAGCTTGGCCACAAGGTAGGCCATGGGCGGCATGGGGCTTGCGCGCTTCAACTCAAGCCAGCCGTGGCCTCGCTCATAGGCGAGTCCATTGCCGATGCCGAAAAGTGCTGCGCCCACGGCGCCGAAACAGCTGTAACTCGCAAGCAGGTAGCGCGCCGTCTCGCGCCCTTCCGGCCCTGGATGGCGGTTAATTGAACTGAACAGCAGGTAAAAGATCACCGGGAAGCCGACGGCAGAGAACGAGTACGCGCGATTGCGTAGCATCTTCACCAACTCTGCGCGTATCTCGCGGCCATATAGCGCGAGCAACGTCCTACTGTTGGGCCCAGCGTGGAGAGAATCAGCGACACCACTTAAAGGCATTTTTCTGTCCTCCATCGGTTTCGGATCTGATTTCGGCAATATCCTGGTCAGCGCGGCCGGACACCAGGGGTGCGTTGCGCCAGCGGCCGCCCTGCCTGCAGACGACCCGAGAGCCACGCACGCTAAGCAAGGCCGCCCTGCCCCATAGCGGCTGGTTCCGCAACTGCGTCCCCGGTGAGCGACAGAAAGGCTTCTTCAAACGGCATCGGGCTGACCTCAAGCCCGCTCAGCGCCTGGTCTGCCTGTAACAGCACGCGCAGCACCGCCTCGGGCGCGTCCGTGCACAGGAGCCACCGGTCGCCCTCGCGCCGCAACTCTTTCACCTCAGGCATACCCAGCAAGAAGGGTTCACTCAGTTGCGTGCGGCAGCGGATGCGCGAAGCACCGGCACGGGCGCGCAGTTCCCCCGGCGTGCCCTCCACCAGCAGGCGCCCGTTCTTGAGCAGCAGGATGCGCGAGGCCAGGGCTTCGGCCTCCTCAAGATAATGTGTGGTCAACAGCACGGTCTTTCCCCGCGCTGCCAATGAACGCACCTCCGCCCACAAGGCCCGACGTGCCTCGATGTCCATGCCAAGCGTCGGCTCATCCAGGAACAGGAGATCCGGATCGCCAGCCAGCGCCAGTGCGAACAGCACCCTCTGCTTTTGGCCACCGGAGAGATCGCCGAACAGCTTTTGACTGACAGAAGCCAGCCCCGCAATACGCAGAATCTCCTGCAGTGGAAGCGGCCGCGGATAGTAGCCGCGGAACAGCTCGATGTGCTCACACACTCGCAGCGACTCCGGCATGCGCCCGACCTGCAGCATCGCTCCCACGTGCGTGCGCGCAGCCCGCACCCGTGGACTTCGTCCGAACAGTCGCGCTTCCCCGCTCGTCGGCGAGGTGAGCCCAAGCAGCACGCGGATCGCGGTTGTCTTGCCGGCGCCGTTCGGCCCGAGCAGGGCAACGATCTCACCGGCACGCAGCGAAAAGGAAAGGCCGTCCAGTGCGCGGTGGCCCGGGTACTGCTTGGTCACATTCTGCAGCAATGCCGCGGGCTGCTCCTCCATGCTGGATCGTTGCACCTCAAGCTCTCGCTCGATTGCCGTCATGCCCATGCCTCCGCCCTTCTCTGGTTCGCCGCGTCGAACGCACCCGCGACCCTGAAGAGACAGTCCGAGTATGGGGGTCGTCGCCGCCTGGAGATAGTCACAAGCGTCAGCAAAATGCAGTGACAACTGTCACACAGCGGCATGGCAAAAGTTAAGAGATGTTGGTACGCGGAGCCTTGCACAGAGTTGCGGCGTGGGCGCATATTGCTTCACGTGGCTGCCGCGGCAATGCCGCCGGCCCGAATCCAGGAGGCTTTGTTATGTTTGGCAAATCCAGCAAGACCGAAGGCCCGAAAAAGTGCTCACACCCGGCCTGCTTCTGCATGGTGCCGGGCGGCGACAAGTACTGCTCCGATCACTGCCGTGACACCAAGGGCATGACCGAGCTGAACTGCCAGTGCCATCACTCGGCGTGTCAGCACACGCCGGCCTGATCCGACCGATTGATACCGCAGGCCACTTCATCGGCTGGCCTGTTGGCCTTGTCTTCAGTTCTCTGCACTCTTCATCCCTGACGATCAGCCCTTCCGGCTTCCCTGGGCCGGTCACATGACCACGGCCAGCCCCGGTCGCGGCGAGATCCAGCGCCCCTGGCTGGACCACGCGAGCACTGTCGCGGTGCGGCCGAGACGATCGGCAGCATCCCCATCTGCGTGCCAACGAAACAGAGCCGAAAAAACCGGCCCGGCTCAATGGGCCGGGTGACAAAGCTCCAGAATTGGAGCAAAATAGCGGAAGGTTTCAGGCGAGCGAGGCGAACCAGCTGTTGGCAAAGTCGACGAACCATCCCGCCCCATCGGTGTATCCCTCCAGCTCCTATGCGCCGCCCGCCTTCCCGGACCTGGGCGATGCGGAAGAGCGTCGCCGGCTGGCGCCGGCTGCGCTTCGCGCCTTCTTCAACATGATGGCGCACTGGGGAATCCGGGATCAGGACGCCCGGAGACTGCTTGGCGGCGTCTCCAATGGAACGTTTTACAGCTGGAAGAGTGGCACAGCGCCCATGCTGAAACCCGACATGCTGCTGCGTATCTCGTACCTGGTTGGGATTTTCAAATCACTCAATATCCTGTTCAGCACGCCGCTCGCGGATCGCTGGGTACAACTGCCCAACGCCAACGAAATCTTTCGCAATCGCACCCCGCTCGAGTACATGCTGCACGGGCAAGCGCCTGCCATGGAGACCGTGCGGCGCCTGCTCGATGCCCGGCGTGGCGGCTGAAGCAGGGAGCGAAGCCGCGTGAGCGCAGCAGCCGACGACAACACAGTCAGGACTTCCAAGGGTCCCCGCAGCGGTGCACGCAAGTCCGCGCGTCGCCAGGTGCGGCCAGCAAGGCGGCAGAGCTTCCAGGCCATGGCCGAGGAGCTGCGCGGAGCCCGTGGGCCGGCGTCGCCCAGCCTGCTGCCGCTCGCGCGCTACGTCCCACCCGTCACTGTGCTTGAGCGGGTAACTGCCTCCAGACTTCTGCCCGCGCGCTACAGCGATTCCGTGCTGACCCGTCTCGCAGACTCGGACGAGGATCTGCAGGTGCTCTACGCCCTCGACAATGCCACGAATGAGCGCCTGCTGGCAGAACATGGCAACCGTGCGGGACTGGCGGCGCGTGAGCTTGCCCTGGGCGTTCCCTCGGCCCGGATCATCAATGCAGCGTTTGCTCATCCGCACCCGCTGGGGGCGCGTTTCTCGACTCCTTTCCGCGGAGCCTGGTATGCCGCGTTTGAGCTGGCCACTGCCAAGGCCGAAGTGCTCTTCCATCGCGACGTACAGTTGCGCGAGATCCATTGGGATCAACCCGAGATCCTGGATTACGACCAGTACCAGGCAAACTTCGCCGGTTCATTTCATGACCTGCGCAGCCCGCAGGTAACAGGGGGCGACGCTACGAGCGGGCAGGTGGCAGCCGAGGCACCGGAGGCGTCCGTAAGGCTGGCCTGTCTCCAGCCAGACTCCTATGTGACTTCGCAGCAGCTTGCCGTGCACCTGCTGGAGATCGGCTCCCAAGGCGTTCTTTATCCCAGCATCCGCCGCCCGGGCGGCACGTGCCTCGCTTGCTTTCAGCCGAAATCGGTGCAGGACGTGCGCAAGCGGGATCTCCATCGCCTTACCTGGTACCCCGACTCCCCTGCCACCTTTGCGCGCGTTGCTCGACAGGAGGGGCAGACTGACGTGCTCAAAGTGCGTACCCGGAGCAAGGGCAAGGCCTCCCTGGAGGAGGGCGCCAGCATGCCGACCAATCGGCCGGTCAGCGTAGCAGCCGTACCGCTGGATCATCCTGCCGCTCAGAGCGATAAGGAAGCAGCATCCATAGCTCCGCCCCTGCAGCTGCCGCCGGTCGGGTCGCGGCCGGCACAAGCGCCGATGCTGGTGCCGGAACGCTCACTCAGCGACGAGCCCTGAGCCCTCCCACGGAGCCCGGGCGAGCCCGCCGCTGCTCCGTTCAGCGGATACCCGCCAGCGTCTGCCGCAGCAAGCTTCCCGTTCTTCCCCTGCCTGCGATGGCTCCGTGCATCATTGCGGGTTGCACAGGAAGTCGCACGGGACCAGGACGCCTTCGTGCATGCCGTGATGTCTCATGCTGTCGTGTTCCAGAGAGCCACCAAATGTTTGATGAGCCGTGCTGCCCTGCTTCCACACCCGCAACCAGTAACAACCATGGACCGCGACCAGACGTGACGTGATCACTGCGGGATCGCACAGCAACTGGGACATGGCAGCGGTCATGCCGGGCACGCTCGCGGCTTCCACCGACACACAGGCAGGCGGTCTCTGGCCGAGCAACTCGCGCGTCACCTGCCAGAACTCCGTTGCGGTCAGCAGCCCGGCATCCACGGAAAGCCCGTGCATGCGCTCAGCCGCACTCAGCAGCTCCAGGTCAATGTGGTCTTCAAAGCAGATGGAAAGGCGCTCAGGCGCGCCGGTGATCCGAAGCGGCAGTGCACCATGCTTTTCCATCAGGGCAGCAGGAAGATAGCTCACCATGCGAGCAGCCTGGAATGCGCCCATCCGAAACACGGGACGCTGCCACTGGATCGACAAGGCTGCCGTAAAGTCCGCCTCCGGCAACTCCACCTGCTGCTTCAGCCAGCAGCCGAGCTTGCCGGCACCTACGGACCGCTGGGAACGAAGCGCCTGTTCCAGCTGTGCTTCATTGATAATTCCTTGCTCGATCAGGATGCGACCCAGCTTGACTCGCGGAGCAGCATGGAGCGCAGCGGCAGCGGCCAGCGCCTGCTCTGCGATCACAACCGCACGCAGCAACTGCTCGAGACAATCCACGCTGCAGGCCCACTGCCCGTTGAAGTGGTACACCCCCTGGGCCGCGCACGCGACAACCGCACAGGGTCCGCTTCCGGGCGCTGCCGCAGGCTGCGGTGGGCTCGTCTCCCCCTGATACTCGATACCTGTGCAGCCTGGGTGGGCCCACGTGTTCACCACGCGGGCGGTTGCTCCAGTTGCCACGATTCCCTGCATACATCCTGTCATCACATTCCCCCTGTGTTCGTCGCCCTTGAAGATTGTTCGCCGTGCACTCGCCCGGCGACCGAGTGCCTGTGTCGCGTTTGCCCGCGGCCGTTTCTGCTCGTTGCAGAACGTCGCAGCTAACTCGCGAGCCGCTCCTGCTGGTACGCGGCCGGTGCAGGGCAGCCTCGCGGCTTGCCGCGCAGCTCGGCTACCGAAACGCGGAGTCGTCGCAGGGCCATGTGGTGAATCTGCGAAATGCGCGATTCCACCACGCCAAGCATCGAGCCGATCTCGCGCATCGTCAGTTCTTCGAAGTAGTACAGCAGCATCACTTCCCGCTCGCGTGCAGGAAGACTTTCCAGCGCGGTGCGAACCCTGTCGCGCGCCTCTCCTTCGAGCAGCATGGCCAGCGGGTTCTCGCTCTCCTTGGCCGGGAGAAACTGCAGCTCTTCATCGCCACCGTCTTCGCCGCCACGCTCTGTCTGCAGGCTGCCCATCTCAAGGCTCCGCAACTGGCCCGTGAGCTGCTGCAGATGCAGCAGCGAGAGCCCCATGGCAGCCGCCACCTCTGCATCCTGTGGTTCGCGCCCCAGTCTCGCCTTGAGCGTGTTCGCCGCTTCGTGGAGTGCACGCCCTTTGCGCCGCAGCTCGCGGGGACTCCAATCCAGCGCCCGCAGGCTGTCGAGGATCGCTCCGCGAACACGGAACTGCGCGTACGAACGGTACTGCACGTTCTTGGTCGGGTTGAACTTGCGCGCCGCATCCACCAGGCCCAGCGTACCGGCGCTGACCAGCTCGTCCAGCTCCACGTGCTGCGGCAGGCGGTCGTGAATGGCGCGCGCCACAAAGCGAACAATCGGGAGGTGCGCCAGCAACAGCTGCTCCTGCGCAGTGGTGAGGCCGCGAGCGCCTGGCTCGGTCACACGCTGCACCTGGGGAACCTTGCCCCCCACCATGAGGCTGCCTGTATGTTGACCTCCCCGCACCGGCATCCCGCCCACTGCCGGCAGCTGCTTCAGCTTTGCCGACGCTGCGTTGCCTGTGCCGAGGTACAGCCCTGCCTGCTGCACGCCCGCCTGTACCTGCGACTGTGTCTGATCCTGTGTCTGCGCTTGAAACCCTGCATCGCCCATCCCCCGTGTTGCTTCGCTGGGCTCGCCTGCATGTTGCTGCTGCGCTGCCCTATGACAGGACACTTGTGCAAGAGAGTGGCCGCCAAGGACGCTGCTTCCTGGGGGTTTCTTCATGAAGAAAACTTCATGTTCCCCCGCGAGCGAGCTGCTCCGGCGCATACCAGCAGGCTGTTTTTGCAGGGCACACGCTGCCGGCAGCATCGCTGCAACGACGCGGGCCACGTAGCTCAGCGCCCGGCTTCCGCGCTGGGCGTCAACGCCGGAAAGCATCTGTAACTATGGTTGGGGCATGCCGCAGAGAAGCAGCTGCGGACGGGCTGCCATGAGGAGGGGACAGCGGAGACGTTTGCATCCGCGATTTGGATCCGTGGTTGCATCCGCGGCTAACACCGCGGACGCTGTGCGGCCCTTTCGTGTCCCTACAGGGGCATGCGTCGTCATGGCAGACAACGCGACCTGTCACACAGACGCAGCAAAACAGCGTTCCGACCCTGGCGCACCAGGCAGGAACACCCTGTATCGTTTGCCCCTTGCAGGCACACACTGACGTAGTTACAGGAGCGAGTCTCCGAAGTCCACGCACTCTGCATCGATTGCCGGCGCGCCGCCTGCAAGGATCCAGGCCCGCTCCACAGTGTGCTCCAACTCGCGCACATTGCCTGGCCATGCGTGGGCGCGCAGCTTGGCGCGCGCTGCCGCAGTGAGCTGCTTGGCAGGCTCAGTCCTGCCCAGTCTCCCCATCGCGTGCGAAAGCAGCGCATCGATGTCGTCGATGCGCCCGGCAAGCGCGGGTGTGTGCACCAGGAACACTGCCAGGCGGTGCAACAGGTCGGTCCGGAAGGTGCCTTCCAGCGCCATGGCTCCCAGCTTGCGGTGGGTCGCAGCCACAATGCGGGCATCAATCCGGACCGCCTCGTTTTCGCCCACTCTCTGGATCTCCCCGCTCTCCAGGAAGCGCAACAGCTTGCTCTGGACGGGCAGGGGCAGCTCACCCACTTCGTCCAGGAACAGGGTGCCGCCCGCGGCCGCCTCGATGCGCCCCATCCGCGCGTGCACCGCCCCGGTAAACGCGCCGCGCGCATGCCCGAACAACTCTGCCTCGACCAGGGCTTCGGGGATGGCGGCGCAGTTGATGGCGACGAAGCGGCCTTCATGGCGTGTGCTCAACCGGTGGATCGCCCGCGCCACCAACTCCTTGCCCGTACCCGTTGGACCATGCACCAGCACGGGCGTGCTGCGATGGGCGACCAGGCGGATCCTGCGGCTGACTTCCAGCATGCGGGTATCCCGGCCGATGAACTCCGGGAGCGGGACCGTTGCCGCCTGCGCCGCGCCGGTGGTCTCGCCATCTTGAGCGGCGACCTGCGCCCGGTTGTCGCCCTCGCCGGCAGGTGCCTGCGGCGGCGCACCGGGGTCTGCTTGGAGAGGCGCACTGCCGCGGCCCGGCGCGACGGGAGGACCGTCCCCACTCCGTGCCGCTTCTGCAGCAAACGCCAGGGGAGTGGTCAGCGACGCCGGCGCGAACGATTGCACCGGCACCGCACCGCGCCCCGCATCGCGAGGGTCCTGGTTCCCTTCCCAAACGCGCCCGGGCTCCTGCGCCATCGCCCGGTCCGCGTCCTGAGGCAGCATCGCCTCGACTTCCGCGGTTGCCGTGCGCTCCCAGGCTGGCTCGTCTACCGGGGCCGCCTGCTGGGCGGCCTGTGCGTGGCGCAGTACATGGAGCAACTCCGCCCGGTGCGGGGCAGCCGCAGCCGTGCCGGGGCCAGTGCCATCCATCCGCAGTACATCCATCCCGGGAAACTCCGCCGTCAGCAGCCGGCTACACTCCTCCGCCTCGAGATCAGGCAGCCACCCGTCCAGCACAAGGGTGGACGGAGTTTCCTGCTCCAGAAGGAAGAACATCGCTGCCGCCCCGGCTGCTTCACGCACGGTCCAGCGGCGCATCCGCAGATCGGCCGCCAGTGCAGAGCGCGCCGCACCATCCGCACTGACCAGCAGGACGCTGCGCCGGGAACCACTCTTCCCAGGCACGGGCGCCAGAGCAGGGGTATGGCGCAGGGGTGCCTGGGAAATCCGTGTCGCGTCGAAAGGGGTCATGCCAATCCTCCTGGATACGCTTGCTGATACGCTCGCTGCTGCCGTGCTTCCGTAGCCGCCCAGTCGCCCGGATGGATCACCGGTTCCAGCGGCACCGGCGCCGGTGCGATGCTGTTGTGCCGCGGCATCACCGGCTGCGGCTGTGCCACGCGCAGGGAGTAGCCGACTCCGCGTACGGAGCCAAGCAGCACCGTGCTCCCTGTGCTGTTGAGTTTGCGGCGCAGCGTGCCCATGTGGACATCCAGCACGTTGGTCTCGCGTGCCGCGTCCTGCCACACCGCTTCGCGGAGAAAACTCCGTGTCACGACGTTTCCGCCTGCGAGCATCAACTGCTC
This sequence comes from Acidipila sp. EB88, assembly GCF_003858395.1. Classification (GTDB taxonomy): domain Bacteria; phylum Acidobacteriota; class Terriglobia; order Terriglobales; family Acidobacteriaceae; genus EB88. The sequence goes on from NZ_QWEV01000005.1 coordinate 4,034,428, forward strand.
CAGCAGGGCAAACTCCAGGTTCGTGAGATGAACGGGCCGATCGGCAATGGCGACCCGGCGAAGCATGCGGTCCATCGCGAGCGCGCCCACGGTGAGCACCGGGGAAACAGCCGCACGGTCAGGAACCAGCGCTGCCTGCCGGCGCAGCATGGCCCGGCATCGTGAACGAAGCTCCCCGAGTGAGAACGGCTTCTGCAGGCAGTCGTCCGCACCGGCATCCAGGCAGGCGATGCGGCACTGTGTCTCGGCTCGGCCGCTCACGACCAGGATGGAGCAACGGGGCGAGGCAGCACGCGCGGCTGCAAGCACCTCCATCCCGGAACGTACCGGAAGGTCCAGGTCCAGAATCAGCAGTGCGGGCTCCTGTTCCAGGAAACGGGTGATCGCCTGTTCCCCGTCGGCGGCAAGCTCGATCTCCGATGCTTCGGACAACAAGGCGCGGCGCAGAAGCATTCCCAGCTTTTCATCATCTTCTGCAATCAGCACGCGCATCCCGCTTCTCCCACACCCAACCTACGACCGCATACGCAGTCGCGGTACACCTTTCCCGCCTTTCCCCAGAGCCTTCTTCTCTTCTGAACCCGGCCGCCACTGGTCGTCCCAAAAGCGGACCTTACCTCAGGATTGCGCCAGGTCTCGCTTGACTGACGCATTTCGATTCAGGAAGAGCGAGGTTCGCAGCCGCCCGGGCGCCTTGGGGCCGCCCAATGCAGAGCCTGGCACCGGTACCCTCTCGGGCGACACCACCTTGCAATTCGCTTTTTCTTCGCTATAATGGGCGACTATGGCTGTTACACGTCGACAAAAGGAAGTACTGGACTTCATTGCAGGGTTTGTGGAACGGCAGGGCTACTCGCCGTCGTTCGAGGAGATCGCGCGCGGGCTCAACCTGAAGTCGCTGGCCACCGTGCACAAACACATCACGAACCTGCAAACCAAAGGAATTCTGCAGCGTGGGCACAACCGCAGCCGGTCGATTGACGTGTTGCCGCAGCCCCGGGCACAACGCGCTGCACCCACCCGCGAGCGCCTCCCGTTGATGGGACGGATCGTCGCCGGGCTGCCGGTGGAAGCGGTGCAGACCAGCGAGACCATCTCGCTGTCCGACATCGTGGGCAACAAGGAGGTGTTTGCGCTGGAGGTAAGCGGCGACTCCATGCGGGACGAACACATCGTGGATGGAGATTATGTGCTGGTAGAGCGGACACGCGCCGCCCGCGATGGTGAGATCGTAGTGGCCCTGGTCCGGGGCTCGGAAACAACCCTGAAGCGTTTCTACGTGGAAGGCGACACCGTCCGGCTGCAACCCTCCAACCAGGAGATGCTGCCGATCCTGATACCAGCCGGCCAGGTAGAGGTGCAGGGGCGGGTGCTCGGCGTGCTGCGTCGTTACTAAGTACGGTGCTTGAACTCACAAATGAAAAGAGCCCGGGATCCCCGGGCTCTTTTCTTTGCGTTTTGGATCTGTCAGCGACCGGTAATAGCGCCGGCTCGTGCTAACTAGACGCCAACAACCTTGCTGACCGACTTTGAGATCGTGTCCTTGGGCACGTAGCCCACGATCTGGTCCGCAAGCTTGCCGTCCTTGAAGATCAACAGGGCCGGGATGCCGCGAATGCCGTAGCGTGCCGGGGTGGCCGAGTTCCGGTCCACGTCCATCTTCATGACCTTGAGCTTGCCGTCGAAATCCTTTGCCACTTCGTCCACAATGGGAGCGAGTGCCTTACAGGGGCCGCACCAGCCTGCCCAGAAATCCACCAGAACAGGCTGCGAAGACTGCAGAACCTCCGCCTCGAAACTGCTGTCGTTTACTTCGTGTACGCCCACACCTGCCATGTTGCTCTCCCTTGAAGGCCGCATCCTGTTGCGCTTCGTCCGCCGAAGCGTCACTCGAATCCAGACCAGCGTAGATCCTTGCTCAACAATAGATGCAGGAAGAGGGCCGAACGTCGCAGGTGGGCGCTTGAACGCATAAGCGCCCGTGCTCAACAAGCCACGGGCGCAGGGAGCAGCCCTCCCCCAGAGCTGCCCACTGCACGAACATAGGGGGTGTCACCTGCGGCTGTAAAGCAAACTTCGGTAACTAAGTCCCAAAAAATTGCTGTTGCCGACAGAACAGAAGCATTATTTTTCCAGGATTTCCTCGGCATGAAGAATAGCTGCCCCGGTGGCAAGCGCGCACGGCAGCAGCTCGGCAATAGGCAGCGCTCCCTGCCCATCAGAATGGGTACTATGCGCCGCGGCTGCCAGCACGCGAGCCGATGCCTCGGCGACCGAGGCTTCGCTTTCGAGGAGGCACAGCACGCCCGACCCCGCACCGCTCAGCGTGACGCTGAGGATGCCTGCGGACCCGGCCAGCGGCAGAAGACGCGGCAACAAGGGGCAAACCTTACCCCGGAAGGGCTGATGGAGCCGATCGGTTGTGGCCACGTGCAGGAGGTCGCCCCGTCCTTGGCCAAAAGCGGCAACCAGCAGAGCGACATTTTGAAGATTGGGAACGATGGCGTCGAGGCCGTACTGCTCTGGAAGCACTGCGCGGGACTCTACCGTGGCGAAGGGACGTTCCGGCAGAACCAGCAACGCATACCAGGAGGCCGGTGGATGGATGGAGACCGCCCGCACCCTGAGTTGAGACGAGACGGTGGCGGGTAGTGGGCCGGAGCCCTGTGCGCCGGCAGCGCCTCCGAGGCTCATGTCTGTGAGCGCGCCTTTGATCGCAGAGTCCATCGCAGGTGGTGTCGCCGACAAATACTTCTCTGGAGTCGCGTCCGCAGCCAGGTAGCCCGAGACCACAAACCCGCCAAGGCAGCAGGCAGCCGCATTGTCAGGATGGTGTTCGAGCGCGGCAACCTCCTCGAGCATGCGCAGTTGGTCCCAGCCCAGTCCGGCGAAGTGCGACGCAAGCGCCACTCCAGCGAACCGGGAAGCAGCCGACGAGCCGCAGCCCATGCCAAGCGGGATCCCGTTGCGCACCGAGAGATGAAGCGGTATCGCCGCGCTGCCCATAGAGCCCGCGTGCCGCATCCAGGTCTCGCGGTAGGTGTCGAGCAGAAGGTTGCCGGTGAGCGCGGAGCAAAGCGCCACACTGCGACCGGAAGCCTCGATCTGAAATGCTGGCAGCACCGCGTGCGCAGAGGTGGCGATGGGCCTGGCATCTACCTCGAGATAGAGGGCGAGGGCCAGGGCGATCGCGTCAAAGCCTGGGCCCAGATTGGCGGAAGTCGCAGGAAGACGAAGACGGATCGGAGCAGGTATGGCAGCACTCAAAACTGCTTCCCTCGAGAGCTTGCGGGCCGGGTCCATTGCTGCCCTTGCGCGGGCGAAGTATCACGCATGCATCGCTCCAGCGTGGTCCAGGGTATTGAGCTTGCTCATGGCGCGGAGGATGGTGTCGGCATCCGCGTCGAGCAGCTCGGAGTTACGCTGCGTGGCCTTGATCTCGCCCGCATAGGAAGACATCTCCGCGGCATCGAGCAGCTCGCCCCGGTGGTACTGGATGGTGAAATCAGAGTCTTTCAGTGTGTGCCCAGTCAGGAACAGGACGACGGACGCCCCGGGATCGATCCTCCCGGCTGCCTGCAGCTTCTTGAAGCCGGCGAGCGTCACTGCGGAAGCCGGCTCGCAGCCGATGCCTTCCCTGCCAATCTCGGCCTTGGCCAGGGCCAGTTCGGCTTCTGAAACCTGTTCGCAGTACCCGTCGGTGAGCTGCAGGATGCGCAGCGCCTTGCGCCACGAGGCGGGATTGCCGATCTGGATGGCGCTGGCCCGCGTTTTAGCTGTCACCGGCTCAAGGCGGCTGGCATCGGCACCCTTCTGGATCAGCCGATAGAGCGGGTTCGCACCCTCGGCCTGGATCACCGAGAGCCTCGGCATGCGCGTCGTGAGACCAAGCAGCATCAGTTCCTCAAACCCCTTACCCAAGGCTGAGACATTGGCCAGATTGCCGCCCGGCACGATCACGTGATCGGGAACATCCCAGTTCATCGCTTCGGCGATCTCGAACGCCGGGGTCTTCTGCCCCTCCAGCCGGTAGGGGTTCACCGAGTTGAGCAGAAACACCGGGGCGCGGCGCACCACTTCCGCAAGCACCCGCACACAGCCGTCGAAGTCAGTTCTCAGCTGGAAGGTATGGGCGCCGTAGTCCATGGACTGCGACAGCTTACCCCAGGCGATCTTGCCTTCGGGAATCAGCACCAGCGAACGCATGCCTGCGCGCGCTGCATAGGCTGCCATGGCGGCGGACGTATTTCCCGTGGAGGCGCAGGCCACCCAGTCGAAACCATCCTCGTGCGCGACGGAGAGCGCGGCGGTCATACCGGTGTCCTTGAAAGAGCCGGTAGGATTCATCCCCTGGTGCTTGGCGTAGAGCGCCTCATGCCCAAGGCGGCGCCCGCTCTGCTTCAGATGAAACAGGGGCGTGTTGCCTTCCCGCAGGGTGATGATCTTGGAGGTGTCCTGCACGATGGGCAGGAGGTCGCGGAAGCGCCAGACACCGCTCTGGTCAATGGCGGCGCTGGAAAGACGCCGCCGCTGCCAGCGGTCACGCATCTGCTGCACCGAAAGTCTGTCCGCGCCCTCAGAGCTCGACCAATGGGGATAGTGCACGGCATAAAGGTCGCCGCACTCGCAACGGAGGTCGCCTTTAAGGGTGCCGCGACCAGCCTGGGTGCCACACCCGGTGCAGAGGAGTTGATGGAGGTCGGTTGCGCCTGTCTCATTCACGGCAGTGGCCTCATACGCTGCACTATGCATAGTTAGTTAGCCTACCGCATCGGAACGGGTCTTGCGTGGTCCGGTGTCCGGCTCGGCGCAGCGTCGTCGACCGGCGACAGGACCCTTTGGCGGATGTTGCTGCCCGCAGGTGCAGAGGCGTCGCCAGTATAACCGCACGCAACAGGAAGGACTGCTTGAGAGCGCCGGCCAGAACGCCTCCACGCAGGCCCGGTTTGAAGCACGCCGATGACTGCTAGGTCTCTGCACAGCGCAGCCGACCCAGAACGCTGCGGGAACAACCGGGCTAAGTCGTACCGGAGATAGCGAGACAAAGTCGTATACTACCGGCTATGCCAGCCATGCTTACGCCCAGAGAGGCCGCGCTTCGCCTGGGCATCTCCTACCCGACCATGAAGCAATGGCTCTACAACGGGAAGGTCAAGGCAGCAAAGACCCCGGGTGGGCACTACCGCATCGATGAAAGCGAACTGGACGCATGGCTGCACAAGGCCCGCGGTCCGGAGACGCCGAAGCGCGAAATGATGCGCACGATTTCGGGGCGCAACCAGCTTGTGGGCCGCGTGGTGGATTTGCGGGTTGAAGGACTGCTGGCACAGGTCAAGATTTCGATCGGCGGCCAGATCCTCACGTCCATCATCACGGCAGATGCAGCGCGCGAACTTAACCTGGTCGTGGGCGAGACGGTGGCTGCCCTGGTGAAGGCCACAGAAGTCATGGTGTTGCGCGTATGAAAACAATCCTGAAAAACCAGTCAGGCGCTGGGTGGCAACTGGCAGTGCGCCGGGCTGCAATACTGGCGGCGGTCTGGGCGCTCTGCTGCGGTGGTTCTGCGTTACTCTCTGCGCAGTCCGCGCACACTGTTCCCGTTGTGCATGTAGCAGCCGCTGCTGATCTGCAACCGGTGCTGCCCGCAGTGCTTGAAACGTTCGAGCACCGCACCGGGATCCACGCGGAGGCTACCTACCAGAGCTCGGCGACGCTGACGCAGCAGATCTTCAACGGTGCTCCGTTCGACCTGTTCCTGGCCGCCGACATGAGCTATCCCCAGCGCCTCGTCGCTGCCGGCCTCACCAACGAAAGCCGGCCCGTGCCATATGCGCGCGGAACGCTGGTGCTGTGGGCACGGCACGATGCCAAGGTGTTGCGGGGCGGTCCCCTGACGTTCGCCGTGCTGCGCCACCCGCAGCTGCAATCCGTCGCCATCGCGAACCCGGACCATGCTCCCTACGGACGCGCGGCCAAGGCTGCCATTGCAACCATGCACCTTGCGAGCACTCTGGGCCCCAAGCTAAAGGTGGCTGAAAACATTGCCCAGGCAGCCCAGTATGCCGATTCCGGCAATGCCGAGGTGGGCTTCCTGTCGCTGACCAGCGCCAGCAGCGCGAAGCTCAGTGCGGATGGCACCTACCTGAAAGTTCCCGAGGAGTTCTACCCGCCGATCGTGCAGGGTGCCGTTGTGCTGCACAAGGGTGCCAATGCAGCGGCCGCCGAGCAGCTGCTGCACTTCCTCGCTGCCCCGTCGACCCGCGCGATGCTGGCGAGTGGCGGGCTGCAGCCGCCACAGTAGACCCTAGAGAGATGGTGGACACCGAAGCCCTGCTGCTTACCCTGCGCCTTTCCTCGCTATGCGCCCTGCTGTTGCTTGTAGCGACCGTTCCGCTAGCGGCGTGGCTGGTACTGGGCCGCAGCGGCTGGCGACCGGTGGCAGAGGCGATCGCGATGGTGCCGCTGGTGCTGCCGCCGACCGTGCTTGGCTACTACCTGCTGGTGCTGCTTGGCCCACGCACAGCCCTGGGACGCGCGTTGACCCACGTGCTGGGGCACCCGCTGGCGTTTTCCTTCGCGGGGCTGCTGATCGGTTCCCTTTTGTACAGCCTGCCGTTTGCGTTGCAGCCACTGGTAGCGGGCTTTTCGCAGGTTCCGCGGGAGCTGCTGGAAGCAGCTGCGCTGCTGGGTGCAGGGCGGCTCCGGGTGGTGTGGTCGGTGCTGCTGCCCTTGTCGCGCCGCGCGATCCTGGGCAGCGTGCTGCTGGCGTTTGCGCACACTGTGGGCGAGTTCGGCGTGGTGCTGATGATCGGGGGCGATATCCCGGGAGCGACGCGTACGCTTTCCATTTCGCTGCTCGACTCGGTACAAAGCTTTGATTATGCCGCCGCGAATCGTACTGCGACCCTGTTGCTGGTGGCCTCGGTTGCCGGCCTCACCGCGCTGTACTCGCTGCGTCAACGGCGGTCGCGATCTTGGTGAGCGTGGCGCAGGGCGCAACCGGGCACAGCGGAGCCCCGCTGCTGGAGATCCACCTGAGTCACCGCATCGGGTCGCTGCCGATGCAGGCCAGCTTATGCCTAAGTGGCGAGCGCTCCGCGCTGTTCGGGCCATCGGGTTCCGGCAAGAGCACGCTGCTCAGGATTCTGGCTGGCCTTTGTCAGCCGCGCGACGGCCGGGTGGCGCTGGAAGGCCGGGTTCTCCTGGATACAGCCGCCGCCATCGTTCTGCCGCCCGCGGACCGACGCATCGGGCTGGTCACGCAGCAGCCTGCGCTGTTCCCGCACCTGTCTGTGCAGGACAACCTCGGATTTGGGCTCAGGCATTTGTCGCCGGCCGAGCAGAAGGCGCGCATCGATCAGCCCTGCGAGCTGTTTCAGCTCAATGAGCTGCGGTCGCGGTGGCCTGCCACGCTCTCGGGTGGAGAAAGGCAGCGTGTGGCGCTGGTGCGGGCGATGGTGCGCCAGCCACGGCTGCTGCTGCTGGATGAACCGTTCAGTGCGCTCGACGGCGCCAGCAAGAAGGACACCTGGCTGGCGCTCGGGCCCTATCTCCAGCAGCACAACATCGCGACGCTGCTCGTCTCGCATGACGCTGCGGAGGTCTGGAGCCATGCCGACTACGTGGTGCGTATCGCGGAAGGATCGGTGACGGCCCAAGGCCCGCCTGAGCGAATCCTTGCCGGCGAACGGATGCGGGCGCTAGAGCAGTTTGGCGCGCGTGACGCGGTGGAAGAGGCGCGCTAGCTGGACCTGGCGCTGTGGCGTTCACACGCCCTGGGCAACGACCCGGCGCGGCCGCACCCGGATACTGCCAGCCATGCAGCCGACTATCCGACCGAAATCGGTTCCTGCTCCAGTTGAACGCCGAAGCGCAGCTTCACCCCTGTGGCAAGCGCATCGCGAAGGGCGATGACCTCGGCGGCAGTGGCCTCGCCAGAGTGGTTGGTGAGTGCGAGCGTGTGCTTGGAGGAGATGGCGGCGCCGGCCATGCGGAACCCCTTTGGAAAACCTGCCTGCTCCAGCAGCCATGCAGCGGGCAGCTTGCGCTGAGGGCTGCCATCCGTGGCGGCGGGCGCGGGATAAGACGGTGTGTTCGCAGGGGCGACGGAGGCGGCGATCGAGCGGTAGAGCGTCTCGGCGACAACAGGATTCTTGAAAAAAGAGCCGGCGCTGCGGGTGTCAGGATCGCGCGCCGGTTGAGCGGCGTTGTCGATCACCATGCCCTTGGCGCGGCGGATGGTGCGGATGGCTTCCGCAACCTCCGGCAGCGAGGGTGTGGTGGTGCGATCGGCGAAGAAGCGCTGCACATCGGCATAGGCGAGCGACGGCGCCGCGCCGGGGTGCAGCGCGAACTCCACGGAGGTAACGACGTAGCGCCCGCGATCCGGCGCGGTGTTGAAGCGGCTGGTGCGGTAGGCGAAGCCGCACTGCTCGTTGGGGAAGCAGACGAAGCAGTCTCCTTCGCGATCGTAGCAACGGACGGAGGTGATGCACTGCGCAACTTCCTGCCCATAGGCGCCGACGTTCTGCACGGGGGTGCCACCGACGGTGCCCGGGATGCCGGCAAGACACTCCATGCCGGCGCAGCCTGCGCCGACGGAGCGGGCAACGAGCGCGTCCCAGTCTTCGCCCGCAGCCGCTGCGAACGTTGTGGTGCCCGCAGCATCGTCGTGCGTGGTCTGCACGCCGAGCAGGGCGATGTGGAGCACGAGGCCGGCAAAGCCGCTGTCCGCGACGAGCACGTTGCTGCCGCCTCCGAGCACAAACAGGGGTAGCCCCTGTCTGCGGGCCCATTGGCAGGCTGCGGCAAGCTGCTGCTCCGTCGCAACAGAAGCAAACCAGCGGGCCGGCCCGCCGATACCAAACGTGGTGTAGGGAGCGAGCAGCACCTGCTCCCGGAGGGGAAAGCCGGGCCCGGCACCATCCGTCGGCTGCGGCAAAGTGTCGTGCAGCGACGCTCCAGGGGTGACGACAGGATGGTCGGCGGCAGGCGTAGCAGCAGCGCGTTTGGGAGAATGCATCGGGGCCGGAGAGTTGAGCATCTGGAACCCTTAGGGTAACGCGTCGCGTCGTCGGTCGAACAGGCTCCGGCGGCCGACGCGCTTACAATAAAAGGGTGGCTGCGGCAACCAAGCGCACGCCCTTCCTCGAGAGGAGTTTTATGTATCCAGAGATCATGGTCATCCCGATGCGGGAAGAGCTGACGCGGGTCGGCATCACTGAGGCGCGGACCCCGGCGGAAGTGGATGCGGCGCTGGCAAAGTCCGGCACCACGATGGTTGTTGTGAACTCGATCTGCGGCTGCGCAGCGGGCAAGATGCGCCCGGGCGTTCGCCTGGCGTTGCAGGGTACGGTGAAGCCGGACCAGTCGGTCACGGTGTTTGCCGGCCAGGATCGCGACGCGACCGAAAAGGCGCGTGGCTACTTCGGCAGCAACCCTCCCACCTCGCCAGCGATCGCTATTCTGCGCGACGGAGAATTGGTGTACCTGATGCAGCGGTACGCAATTGAGGCCAACACGGCACAGGCCATCGCAGGCGAACTGCAGAGGGCGTTCCAGGAATTCTGCGCTACGGCAAACGCGTAGGCTGAGCGGCAGCAAAAGAGCCCGGCTAAAGCCGGGCTCTTTTGTCTGCGCGTTGAAGGAGCGGTTCCCTTCTTCTGCGGCTGCTGGGATGCAGGAGCACTGCTTCTCAGCAGCGCTCCTGCTAGCGCCCCGTGGTCTCGCCCTGCGGCAGCTTCTGCACGTTGCTGTGCTTCACCGAGTAGCCGAAGTAGATCACGAGCCCCACGACCAGCCACACACCGACCACCTCCCAGGTGAGGGCGGGCAGCTGGAACATGAGGTAGAAGGCGCTGATGATGCCGCAGATCGGCACGAGCGGCACCAGCGGCGTCTTGAACGGACGGACGAGATCAGGCTGCCGTACACGCAGGATCCACACACCGGCCGAGACGATGGAAAACGCAAGCAGCGTGCCCATATTGACCAACTGCGAGAGGCGGTCAACGTCGAGCATGGCAGGGAGAAAAGCAACCACGCCGCCGACCACGATGCTGGAGATCCAAGGGGTGCGGAACCTGGGATGCACGGCGCTCGCCCACTTCGGCAGCAGACCGTCCTTGGACATGGAGAAGAACACGCGCGACTGGCCAAGCAGCATGACCAGCATGACGGTGAACAACCCGAACACCGCGCCAACCTTGACCAGGATGCCGCCCCACGCAACACCGGTCGCATCAATACCGACCGCCACCGGCTCTGCGACGTTGAGCGTGCGGTAGTTGACCATGCCGGTGAGCACCAGCGAAACCACGATGTACAGAAGGGTGCAGAAGACCAGCGATCCGAGGATACCGATGGGCATGTCTCGGCGAGGGTTCTTGGCTTCCTGCGCGGCGGTGGAAACCGCGTCAAAGCCGATGTAGGCGAAGAAGACCGAGGCCGCGCCAGCAGCGATCCCCGAGACTCCGTAGCGGCCCGGCCCCTCGTTCGGCGGGATGAACGGGTGCCAGTTGGCGTGCGCGATGCTGGGGTGGTGAATAAGGTAGTTGATGCCGAGCACCAGGAAGACGCCGACGATCAGCAGCTTCACGATCACGATCAAGGAGTTGAGGTTCGCCGACTCCTTGATGCCGACGACCAGGATCGTCGTGACCAGCGCGATGATCAGGAAAGCGATGAGGTTGAAGGCGCCGGTGACATGCGGGAGGGAGCTGAGGTCAGAACCGGGCAGGAAAGAACCGGCAAGCTGCCACCGGTTGTGGGTCAGGTAGACCGAGGCGCCGTAGTTGTAACAGAAGCGGGCGATCGCAGGCGAAGGGGTGTAGCCAAGCTGGCCCACCAGCGAAAGCAGGTAGCCCGACCAGCCACTGGCCACCGTTGCGGCACCAAAGGCGTACTCCAGCACAAGGTCCCAGCCGATAATCCAGGCGACGAACTCGCCGAGCGTAGCGTAACCGTAGGTGTAGGCAGACCCGGCAATGGGGATAATCGAGGCGAATTCGGCATAGCAGAGGCCGGCAAAGGCACAGGTGATGCCGGCGAGCACAAACGAGAGCGCCAGCGCAGGACCCGCGTTGGCTGCCGCTGCGTGGCCCGTAAGCACAAAGATACCTGCACCCACAATGGCGCCGATGCCAAGCGTGATGAGGTTGATGGGCCCGAGCGAACGTTTGAGCGTGTGTTCGCCTTCTTCGCTGGCCTCATGCTTGAGCATGGAAAGCGGCTTGGTTGCTAGGAGGTTCGCCATGGGGCCAAGTCCCTTCTTGTGGTGCTGAGTTTGAACTTATATGCGCTGCGATTGCCCAAGACTAATTGTGCACAGGGGGAAGCGAAGAAGCCACAGCCTCTGAACGAGCGGCGGAGCGTGACCAGAACAGGTAGACCGGGACACCAAGCAGCACCAGGAAAAGGCCGGGCCAGGTGTACTGCGGCTTGTACCGCAGCAGCGTAAAGCAGATCGTTGCGGCCAAGACGATGTAAAGCGCGGGCAGCACGGGGTAGCCCAGCGCACGGTACGGGCGCACGGCGTCGGGCCGGCGAATGCGCAGCACAAACAGGCTCACGATCGTGAGGATGTAGAAGACCAACTCCGCGCAGATGATGTAGTCGAGCAGCTGCCCATAGGAGCCCGAGATACAGAGGAAGCAGGTCCAGATGGCCTGGATCACCAGCGAGGCAACCGGCGTTTTGTAGCGCGGGTGCAGGCGGCCGGTGGCGCGGAAGAACAAGCCGTCCTGGCTCATGGCGTAGTACACGCGCGAGCCGGCCAGGATCAATCCGTTGGCGCAGCCAAAGGTCGAGATAAGAATGGCGCCGGCCATGAGGTACGCGCCCGCGGAGTGGAAGATCTGCTCCAGCACGGCGGTGGCCACACGATCTTCACCCGCGTACTGGATGCCGCGTGCGAACACGGTTGCGCCATGCGGGTCGCCGGCAAGCGGCAGCGCAAAGAGATAAACGAAGTTCGAGAGCAGGTACAGCGCGAGCACGATGCCGGTGCCAAGGATCAACGACAGCGGCAGGTTGCGGCTCGGGTTGCGCACCTCGCCCGCGGTGTAGGTGACGTTGTTCCAGGCATCGGCCGAAAACAGCGAGCCGGTCTGCACCACTGCCAGCATGGTGACGATGCCGACCAGCATGACGCTGCCACCGGCGCCTGCAAGCGGATGCAGGGTGTGCAGCCCGGCACCAGCAAAGAAGTGTCCGTGCGAGAAGTTGGCCCCGATGGCCGCATGGTTGCGGCCGAGAGCAACGCCGAACAGCACCAGCGCGAGCAACGCCAGCGTCTTTGCAGTGGTGAAGATGTTCTGCACCAGCGCGCCCAGGCGCACGCCGAAGATGTTCACCGCGGTCAGCAGGATGGTGATGAGGATCCCGGCGAGGTTTGCCGTGTTGATGCCTAGATCCATGTTGCCGAGCGTGACAGGGCCAAGCTGCAGCGCGGGTACATGGCCAATGCGCAGCAGCCAGTGCGTGGAGGAAACCGTGGGAAAGAACACGCCGAGGAACTTGCCGAACGCCACGCCGACCGCGGCGATGGTGCCGGTCTGGATGACCAGGAACAGCGTCCAGCCAAACAGAAAGCCCCACATGGGCCCAAGCGCTTCGCGCAGGTACACATACTGGCCGCCGGCCCGGGGCATCATGGCGGCAAGCTCCGCGTAGGAGAGTGCGCCGATGATGGTCATCACCGCGGTGACCAGCCAGGCGCCAATCAGCAGTGCGGGCGAACCGGTGACGCGAGCTATGTCGGCCGACACGATGAAAATGCCGGACCCGATCATGGAACCAACCACAATCGAAGTCGCACTGAAAAGGCCAAGGCCCTGGATCAGCGGTTCATGGGTTGTGCTGGAGGAGCCTACGGGGGTTGCTGTGGTCACGTTACAAGCTGTTCTACCGGAAAAGCTTCAGAAAGTCTGCAGCTAATCTCCCCGCCTCCGCAGGGGACGCGGCCGAGCGCGTGCCGGGCTGTGCGAAGATGGCGCCGATGACGGCAAGGCTATCTGCACCTGCATCGCGCACCGATTCTGCGTTGTACGGCGTGATGCCGCCAATGGCGACCAGGGGCCGGGCGGTGACTCCGCGTGCCAAGCGCACGCCGTCAAGGCCGATGTGCGGCTCGGCATCCGCCTTGGAGCCGGTGGCGAACACGGGCCCGGTGGCAATGTAATCGGCGGAGGAGGCCCCGCCCTGCTCAAGCTGCGCAAGGGTATGCGTGGAGATGCCGATCAGCACGTCAGAGCCGAGGGCAGCGCGAGCTTGGGCGACAGGCATATCTGCCTGGCCCAGGTGCACACCGTGGAAGCCGCTCGCGGCGAGCAGGGGCGCAGCGTCGTTGAGGATAAGCCGCAAAGACGGCGGAGACGCGGCATGCAGGACATGCGCCGCATGCAGGATTGCTGGCGCTGCGGCACCTTTCATGCGCAACTGCAGGAGCGTGACACCTGCATCGGTGAGCACGTGCACCATCTCGGTGAGATACCGGTCGCAGGTGGCAGGATCAGCCGGAAAGAACGCAGAGTCTAGGATGGGGTAAAGCGGAGGGAGCGCCAGGGCCATAGCAAAACTCTACACACGCGGCAGGGAAAGCCAGCCGGGGAGCAGTTTCGCAGCATGGCTGGCGATGCTCCGTGGGCGCACGGCACGGCCGCAGGGGTGCCATAAGATGACAGCAGGCATGGACAACAACGCGAGTCACTCCCCTTCCTCCGCTGACGACAACAATGACCCTGAACCACGGTGGCCGGCTATACTCGCCGTCTTCGCAGTAGGCGCGCTTGAGTTCGCGCTGCCGCGGCAACTTTCCTTCGGACCAGGATGGCTGCTGCTGCTGGTGGTGCTGCTGCTGGCGATCCCGGCAACGCTGGCGCGCATGCGCGGCAAGCACAAGCTCACCGAGATGCTGGGCTTCGCTTCAAATGGCCTGATCACGCTGGCGATGATCTGGTCTCTGGCGCTGCTGGTGCGATCGCTGCCGCAGCACACGCTCTCGCCCCGCACCCTGCTGACGGTGGCCGCTGTGCTCTGGACCAGCAACGTGCTGGTATTTGCTTCGTGGTACTGGAGACTGGATGCGGGCGGTCCGCATGCGCGCGACCTGCGGGAAACGCATACCGAGGGCGCGTTCCTGTTCCCGCAGATGACCCTCGGCTCGGCCGGCGGCGACCTCGCGGACAAGGCGCAGGGGTGGACGCCCGGCTTTGTGGACTACCTGTTCCTGGCGTACAACACCAGCACTGCGTTCTCACCGACCGATGCACCGGTGCTTTCGCGCTGGGCCAAGGGGCTGATGATGGTGCAGGCCAGCATCTCGCTGGTGACGATTGCGCTGCTGGCTGCACGCGCGGTCAATATCCTCTAATCCAGGCGAACCACGCAGGGCCTGGCGGGACCCTTCTATGCGGAAGGAGTCTCGCCGGACGGCGGCGCATCGCTCTGCGCGATAATGTGCTGCATGTTGGCGCGGCGTTCTTTTTCGCGATCGAAAAACCGCTCCATGAACTTCGTGTCGAAAGCCCCGGTGCGAAACTCCTCGTCCTTGAAGATCTTGCGGTGCAGCGGGATGGTGGTGTGAATGCCTTCCACCACGAACATCTCCAGCGCACGCTCCATGCGGGCCATGGCTTCGGCGCGATCCTTACCGTGCACGATCAGCTTGGCGATAAGTGAGTCGTAGTAAGGCGGCACAACACCCTCGGCATACTGCGCCGTGTCGACACGAACGCCATTGCCACCGGGCAGGTTGAACGCGGTAATCTTGCCGGCCGACGGGGTGAACTTCTCAGGATGCTCCGCGTTGACGCGGCACTCAATCGCATGGCCACGAATCGCAATCGGGTCGGGAATGATCGACGACAGTTTCTCGCCAGCCGCGACGCGCAGCTGCGCTTTGACGAGATCCACGCCGGTGATCATCTCGGTGACGGGGTGTTCGACCTGGATGCGCGTGTTCATCTCGATGAAGTAAAGCTTGCCGTCTTCGTCCATCAGGAATTCGATGGTGCCGGCGTTCTGGTAGCCGACGTCAACGAGCGACTTTCGAATGGTCTTGCCGATGTCGTCGCGCATCTTCTGCGTGACCTGCAGCGATGGCGCTTCTTCGATCAGCTTCTGGTGGCGGCGCTGAATGGAACATTCGCGCTCGCCGAGCGAAAGCACGTTGCCATGCTCATCGGCCAGTACCTGGAACTCGATGTGACGCGGCCGCTCGATGAACTTTTCCATGTACAGGTCGCCATTGCCAAAAGCATTGGCGGCCTCGGTGTGCGCGGCCTGGTAAAGCGCGGGCAGCTCCTCGGGGGTGCGCACAATGCGCATGCCACGGCCGCCGCCGCCGGCGACTGCCTTGAGGATGACTGGGTAGCCAATCGACCTTGCCCACTCCAGGGCTTCGTTCTGGTCAACCAGCACGCCGTCGGAGCCGGGCAGGATGGGCACTTTCGCCTTTTTCATCGTCTGGCGCGCCATGGATTTCTCACCCATCATGCGGGTGACTTCAGGCGGCGGTCCGATGAACTTGATGTTGGACTCGCGGCAGACCTCGGCGAAGTTGGCGTTCTCGCTGAGCAACCCATAGCCAGGATGGATCGCGTCCACGTCCGCGATTTCAGCCGCGGCGATCACGGCCGGCACGTGGAGGTAGCTTTCGCTGGAGCGCGGCGGCCCGATGCAGATGGCTTCATCGGCAAAGCGGACGTGCAGCGCGTTGCGATCGGCCTCGGAGTAGACGGCTACCGTGCGAATGCCGAGTTCCTTGCAGGCGCAGATGACGCGGAGTGCGATTTCGCCACGGTTGGCGATCAGAACTTTTCGAAACATGGGAAGTGCTTCTTTCCAGTCGGAGCGGGGCGGCTGATACCCGGCCGCGCCGGCGAGCTTCGGTGGTCCATCCCGGCGCGAGCTGGACACAGATGAAGGAGCAAAGGAGCGGCGCCGGAGAGATCAGGATGCGGGTGAGAGCGCCTTGTCAGCGCACGCGCACTGCGAAAAGGGGCTGGCCGTACTCGACCGGCTGACCGTTCTGCACCAGGCGCTTGACGATCTCGCCTGCCACGTCGGACTCGATCTCGTTCATCAGCTTCATGGCTTCCACGATGCAAATGGGCTGGGCCACTTCCACCATGTCGCCGATCTTGACGAACGCGGCTGACCCCGGGGAAGGCGATTCGTAGAAGGTCCCCACAATGGGCGACTTCACCGTGTGCAGCACTTCTTCCGCAGCCTCCGCAGCAGCGGGCTGGGCCGTCAACTCGTGCACAGGCGGCGCCGGGCTTGCAGGCGCGGCGGCGGCAGCCGGTGCGGGCGCCCCACCGCCGAGCAGGCGTGCCAGCAGCAAGGGATCCATCTGCTGGGCGGGATGCGGAGCATTTTGGGCAGCAGCCGCGATCATGGCGGCTTCGAACTTCAGCTCTACCTTGAGTTCGCCGCGCTCCAGGCGGAACTCCCCGATCTTCTTCTCCTGCAGGAACTCGATGAGCTCTTTGAGCGCTTTGATTTCTTCCGGATTCATCTCTTCTCTGTTCTTCCTTCGCTTACAGCATAAGCAGTTCTTTAGGGCTGAAGGTCAGCACCCGAGCGCCGGTGGCCTCGACTACCACCATATCTTCTATGCGGATACCGAACCGCTCCGGCAGGTACACACCCGGTTCCACGGTGACGACCATGCCTTCCGCGAGGACATCCTCGGATTTGGCGGCAAGCCGTGGTCCTTCGTGGATCTCCAGGCCGACCCCATGCCCCGTGGAGTGCGAAAAGTAGTTGGCAAGCCCTGCGCGCCGCAGCACCGCGCGGGATGCCGCGTCCACGGAAGCACCCGTTACCCCGGCCCGGACCGCCTCAATACCGGCCTGCTCCGCTTCAAGCACTGCCTGGTAGGCGGACTTCTCTTCCCGGGTTGGCTTGCCCATGTACACGGTGCGGGTCATATCGGAACAGTAGCCCCCTAAGATAACACCGAAGTCCATGGTCACAAACCCGCGCCGGGGCAGCGGCTGGGCCGAGGCGTGGCCATGCGGCAGGGCGGAGCGCCTGCCCGACGCCACAATCGTATCGAAGGACATGCCCTCGGCGCCCCGCCGGCGCGCCGCGTACTCGAGTTCCGCGGCAATCTCTCGTTCGGCGACCCCGGCTGCGAGGTGATGCAATACGTCCTCAAAGATCTGGCAGCCCACAGCAGCCGCCTCCGCCATGCCTTGCAGTTCCTCGCTGTCCTTCACCTGGCGCAACGAAGCCACAGGTGAGTCGGCCATTGGAGAGAAAAAGCGTCGGCGCGCCACCTTGCCATGGCTCTCGGGCAGGGCGGCCTCAAACCGGCTTAATGCCGCCACGGTGGTGTGATTGCTGTCGTAGGCGACGGAGGTGACACCTGCGCGGAGCAGCAGCACGCAGGCCTCGCTCGCCAGGCGCTTGCCGATCACCACGCGGGCACCGCTGCCGGCTGTTTCCTGCCGCGCCTGCGTCGTGTAGCGGCCGTCGGTCAGCAGCACCGTGGAGCGGGCAAACACCAGCAAAACGGCGTTGGAGCCGGTGAAGCCCGAAAGGTAGCGGACGTCTGGCCCATGGGTCAACAGCAAGGCCCTGGTGCTGCTGAGTGCCAGTTTGCTGCGGAGTGCCTGGAGGCGTGCCTTATGGTTCATTCCACCCTGAAGATACATGAGGCGCGCGCTTCCTGCGGCGCGCGCGTGACTGGGTGAGAAGCGGCTCGGGCGTGGTCCACCTCGCAGAAATTGCTGCCAGGCAAGAGGTACCCACCTCTGTGAAGCCATCCTACAAAGTGAGCAGACTGGTCCAGGCAGTGCCTTCAGTGTCAGGGTCGCGTAACTTTCCGCGGCACCCTGTGTTCTCATAGCCGAAGCAAACGGGCAAAAAGCCGTGATCCGCAAGCGGCATAGCGAGGAAGACCGATGCAGAAACAGAGCAACACGGCAGCAGCCGGCAAGCCATGTGCCATCCGGCTCTTTCAAAAGAGCACTCCGCGTTTCAGTGCGCAGCAGATGATCGCTGCTGTGCTGGCCATGACGATGTTTCCACTGACCGCGGGCTCGGCTCTCGCCCAGGACTACGGGCCGCCGCCGCCGCCCGATGCGGAGCAGGGCTATCCCCCGCAGGGCAACCAGGGCAACTACCAACCGCTGGGGCCGGACCAGATCAACCAGCTGGTTGCGCCGATCGCGCTCTACCCCGACTCACTGGTAGCGCAGGTGCTTGCGGGCGCCACGTACCCGGCCCAGCTCGCCAGCGCCGAGCAGTTTGTCCAGCAGGGCGGCAACTACCCGCCCGAGCAGCTGGCCGAAATGGCCAATGGGCAGCCTTGGGACCCGAGCGTGAAGTCCCTGGTGGCGTTTCCACAGGTGCTGGATAACCTGAACCGGAACATGGACTGGACCACGCAGCTCGGCAATGCCTATTACAACCAGCCGCAGGACGTGCTTTCCGCCGTGCAGGACATGCGGCAGCGGGCGTATGCAGCCGGAAGCCTGCGCTCGAACTCGCAGCTTGCGGTGCAGTATGCCCCCGGTGACATCGAGATCGCGCCGGTGAGCCCTTCGGTGGTGTACGTGCCGTACTACAACCCCTGGGTGGTTTACGGCGCGCCGATCCCGGCATACGGGCACTACTACTATGGGCCGCCGCGCGGCATCTCCTTCGGAACGGGCCTGGCCATCGGGTTTGGTGTGGGCATCGCCATCGGAGCCTTCACGCACTTCGCGTGGGGCTTCCATAGCTGGGCGCCCGACTGGCATCAGCGCGCAGTGGTGTTTAACCACAACACGTACATCTCGCGCAGCGTGACGGTGGTGAACCACGGCAACTATGGCGGGTTTGACCGCAATCCGCAGGCGCGCGCGTTCAACCAGACGCAGGCAGCCCGCTTTGGCGGCAACCGCTCCATCAACAACGTGACCATCAACCGGGGCGGTGGCGGCTTCAACGGTGGCAACGCGGTGAACCGTGGTGGCTTCAACAACGGTGGCAACACCGTGAACCGTCCCGGTGGCGGGTTCAACAACGGCGGCAACACAGTGAATCGTGGTGCCAACACCTTCAATGCCGGCGGCAACACGGTGAACCGAGGCGGCGCCAACACCTTCAACAATGGTGGCAACAACACGCTGAATCGCGGCCAGGGCTATACGGGCGGAGCGCAGACGGGCCAGTTCAACAATGCAAATCGCGGCTCCTACCAGGGTGGTCAGACCGGAGCACGCCCCCAGCAGGCTGCGCCGGGAGGCTCCGCGAACTACGCCCGTCCACAAGGAAACACGGCAGGGCGGCCAGCAGGCCAGGCAGCACCGGCACAGCAGCAGCGTAGCGCGCCCGCGCATACCCAGGCCAAACCGAGCGGTGGTGGTGGCCATGAAGCCCATGAGCATGGCGGCAACCACGATCACTAGAACTGCGACCTCAAGACGGTGGCCATTGCAAACCAGCAGCGGCCAGACATAAACAAGGGGCACGATCATGGCGATCGTGCCCCTTGCGTGTTTTGGATGATGCTGCGAGACCCGCGTCTGACCTCGCTATGTCTCCCGTTCAGCGCACAGCGCGCAGGGGAGGCTTCTGCACGGAGCGGGCGGGCTTTTTCTTGCCTGCCGCCATCGTCGGCACAGGATCGCTCTGCTCTTCCATCCAGCTGTCGAGCTTGGACTTTTTGAAGCGCCACCTGTTGCCTAGGCGAAATGCTGGGATCGTGGCTTCAGCTGCATAGCGATACAGGCTGTCCGCGCTGATACCAAGGTAGTCAGCAGCCTGCCTGATATCCATGACCTCGCGCGCCTGGGCGGCATCCACCAGTGCGGGTCGACTTTTCTCGGGACGTTGCGTCTCAGCGCGCATAGGCACTCCTTCGCTGCCAGCCTTATACCCGCTTTGCCGTTCTGTTGCAAGCACTTACAGGTTCAAGGGAGCGGAGGTAATGACCGCTGCGGAACGCACGCGACATCGGGCTTATTCAGCCTGGATGGAACAATGAGGCTATTTCCACCTGGTACCGCTCTTTCAGCACCCTGCGCTTGAGCTTCATCGAGGGCGTGAGTTCCCCGCTGTCGATGGTCCACTCATCGGCCACGAGTGCGAAGTTCTTGAGCAGCTCGTAGTCCGCCAATCCCCGGTTTACCTGCTTGATCGTTTCCTTGTACCGCGCGATGACTGCAGGATTGCGGATGAGTTCCTGGCGGCTGGCAGCGACGATCTTCTGCTCGCGTGCCCAGGCTTCCAGGACTTCAAAGTTTGGCGCGATCAAGGCGGCCACGTACTTCTCCCGGTCGCCGAACACCGCAGCACTCGCCACAAAAAGGTCTGCCGCCAGCTTGCCTTCGATGGCCTGGGGAGCGATGAACTTGCCCGCGGAAGTCTTGATCAGTTCTTTCTTGCGATCGGTGATCGTCAGGAAGCCGTCCGCGTCCTGGCTCGCGATGTCGCCCGTTAGGAACCAGCCCTCGCTGTCGAAAGCCTGGGCAGTCAGGCCAGGGCTTTCCCAGTAGCCCTTGAAAACACTCGGCCCTTTTACGAGCAGTTCGCCGTCCTCGGCGAGGCGTACCTGCAGGTTGGGCAATGGCTTGCCGATTGTGCCCAGCCGGTAGGCGACCGGGGTGTTGACGCCGATCACGGGCGAAGTCTCGGTCAGCCCGTAACCCTCGAGGATCCGGATGCCGGCTTGCGCAAACCAGTGAGCGGTGTCTCCACCGAGCGGAGCGCCGCCCGCCACGAAATACAACACTTCGCCGCCGAACACAGCGCGCACCTTGCTGTAGAAGAGCTTATCCGCCAGCTTCCACAGGGGTGAGCGCGGTGTGCGTCCGGCCAGGATGGTGGACTCGTTGCGCCGGCCGACACCCAGCGCCCAGCGCACCACGGCGCTGCTGAGTTTCGAGCCCCGCGAGCGACGCTCGACCTCCTGGCGCACCTTTTCAAAGACCCGGGGCACGGCGACGATCAAAGTCGGCTTCACGGTCTTGAGCGCGCTCATCAACTTGTCCATGGATGGGCAGTACGCCATGGAGAACCCGAGCGAGTAGAGGTCGTAGTCCGCGTGCCGCGCCGTCACATGCGAGAGCGGCAGGAAGGACACAGTACGTTGCGGGCCCGAGAACGGCATGAACTCGCGCAGTGCGTAGGAGACATTGCTGGCCAGGTTGCCGTGCGTGAGCATGACCCCCTTGGGCTCGCCCGTGGTGCCCGAGGTATAGATGATCGACCCCAGGTCACTGCCCGTAATGGCGTGGGCTGCGGCATCGAAAGCGGTGTCCCTCGCTGTGGTGCGCTCGGCGATCAGGGCGCCAAAGCTCAGAATGCTAGGAACCTCTGCACTGCCACCGGGGGTGTCGCTGTTGCCAGCAAGCGTAGCGATTTCGTCTTTCACATCGTCCATGACGATGATGTGCTCGAGCCTGGTCTGGGCCAGCACCGAAAGCACCTTGCGCAGTTGCACCTTGGTGGACACCACCGCGACACGGCAGCCGGAGTGCTGCAGCAGGTCGCCGATCTGCGGCGCATGCAGGGTTGGGAACAGCGGCACGTTGACCATGCCGGTCGCCAGCGTTGCGAAGTCGGTGATGGCCCACTCGGCCCGGTTCTCACTCAGGATGGCAACGCGATCTCCCTTGCCGAGGCCGAGGGAGGTGAGCGCATGCGCGAGTGCCCGGACGCGCGCGTAGAGTTCCGCTGCCGACAGGATCAGCCAGGCGCCGTTGCGCTCCAGCACCCGCACCACGTCGGCGGAGCCGGAATCTGCAACCTTGTAGAAGATGTCATTGACGGTCTGGTAGTTCGGCGCGTTCTCGGTAGCCATATTCAGCACTGTATCCGACCTGGCAGGAGGCGGGAAAGCGCCGCCCCCGTGCCCGGCACGCAGATGACTGGGCGGTAAACAGCCCATGAACAAGGGTTGAACAGGCGGGCGAATCATCCGCGCCGGAGGACGGTTGCTTGCTGCGGGGACGCGTCCACGCGCTGAAAAGGAACCGGGCGTGGGGCCCGGCTCCTGCCTTGGTTACGCTTGCGGTAAGGGAGTAAGGCGAACCAGCTTCGTGGCCTGCGTGGGCCACTCGGCAAGCAGCCAAGCCGCCCGGGTGCTGCCGGTCTTTTCCCCGTGCAGCTGGATCAGATCGCGGATCACGCCCTGGGCTTCTTCGTCGAGGTGATCGAACCGCTCGGCCTCCAGAAAGGACGCGTGGTAACGGCCATCGCTCAGGAAGTCGCCATCCTCATCGAAAACCCAGGCACTTCCGCCGGTCATGCCTGCGCCGAAGTTCATGCCGGTGCGACCCAGCACCACCACGGTGCCGCCCGTCATGTACTCGCAGCCATGGTCGCCCACGCCTTCAACCACGGCGAGCACGCCGGAGTTCCGGACCGCAAAGCGTTCGCCCGCGCGGCCTGCGGCAAACAGCGAGCCGCTGGTGCCACCGTACAGCGCGACATTGCCAAGGATGACATGACGCTCACTTTCGCGCGCGGCCCGTCCCTGGCCGCGCAGCACGAGTTCCGCACCGCATAGTCCCTTGCCGACAAAGTCGTTTGCCAGACCTTCGAGCACCAGGGACAAGCCCCTGGTTGCGAAGGCGCCAAAGCTCTGCCCAGCTACGCCCTTCATGTCGAAGCGCAGCGCAGGGTGGGTGTCGTCACCCGCGTGCTGGCGACGCGCCTGCTGCAGCGCCAGTTCACCCGAGAGGCGCGCTCCGAGGGTCCGGTCCTTGTTGGAGACAGTCCCGCTCCACTCAAAGGCCTTGCCCGCAGCGTAGGCGGCAAGCGCCGGCTCAACCCATGCGTCATCAATGGGCGCATCTTCGCCCGTCTCGGGACGATCGTTGCGGCCACCGGCCCAGCGTGTTTCGCCGCTGACCGAGGCAGCCAGCATCGGGGCGAGATCGAGACCGCCCGCGTGGCGTACCTGGGTAAGCAGGTCGGCGCGCCCGATGGCGGCGTCGATCGAGGGCAGGCCCAGCCGGGCAAGCAGCCCCTGGACGTCGCCCGCGAGTTCCTCAAAGAAGCGCACGATGTGCTCTGGCTTGCCGCGGAACTTGGCCCGTAGGTCTTCTCGCTGGGTGGCGATACCGACGGGGCAGGTGTTGAGGTGGCACTGCCGCGCCATGTCGCAGCCGATCGCCACCAGCACCGCGGTGCCGAAGGCGAACTCGTCTGCGCCGAGCATGGCGGCGACCAGCAGGTCGTTGCCGGTGCGCAGGCCGCCGTCGACACGCAGGCGCACGCGACCGCGCAGGCCATTGCGCATCAGGGTTTGCTGCGCTTCAGCCAGGCCCAGCTCCCAGGGCGAGCCGGTGTACTTGATGCTTGAGAGCGGCGAGGCGCCGGTGCCGCCGGAGTAGCCGGCAATCACAATGTAGTCGGCGTATGCCTTGGCGACGCCTGCAGCGACCGTGCCGACCCCGTACTCGGACACGAGCTTGACGCCCACGGCCGCCTTCGGGTTGATGCGCTTCAGGTCATAGATGAGCTGCGCGAGGTCTTCGATCGAGTAGATGTCGTGGTGCGGCGGCGGAGAGATCAGCGTGACGCCGGGCTGTGCATGGCGAAGGCGAGCGATCAGGCCGGTCACCTTGTGGCCTGGCAGCTGGCCACCCTCGCCTGGCTTGGCGCCCTGCGCCATCTTGATCTCAATCTCCTCGGCATTGCGGAGGTATTCCGCGGTGACGCCGAACCGGCCCGAGGCAATCTGCTTGGTCTTATTGTTGAGCAGGTGCGCCGGGTACTTGCGACCCACCAGTTCGAGCTCCGTGTCCGCCTGGTACACGGAGCGGTCTTCCCCGCCCTCTCCGGTGTTGGAACGGCCGCCCAGCAGGTTCATTGCGGCGGTAACCGTCTGGTGCGCCTCCGGGCTCAGCGAGCCCAGCGACATGGCACTGGCGATGCAGCGGGCAAAGATGCTCGACGACTTCTCGACGGAATCTACGGGCAAGGCAGCGCCCGCCGCACGGAAATCCAGAAGATCCCGCAGGTTGGCCGGCTCCTTCTCCGCGGCCTGCGCCGTGAACGCAGCCCAGGCTGCACCAGGCCCGGGAGCCGGAACCACTGCGCGTGCCGTGCTGCCGGCAACAGTCTGCAGCAGGCGCACGGTGGAGGGCTGCCAGGAGTGCGGCTCCGCGCCTTCGGTCTTGCGGAAGCGAACCCAGCCGAAATCCGGCAGGTCCTTGGAGACAACCGCAGGCGCGGCCGCGGCGGCGGAGGGTACAGCAGCAGACGCAGCAGCGGTCACCGGTGCTCCAGCGCCCACGGCGACGGGGACGCCTTCCGACGAGGCATTCACGGTCTCGACCACAGGCGCCGTAGCGACAGCAGGCGAAGCCGCCGGCGCGTAGGTGCTCCAGTTTGCGCGTACGTGCGACTCGAGGTCGGCATACCCGATGCCTCCGAGCGGCGCGGGCGTACCGAAGAAGCATTGCTCAATCACGGTATGATCCAGGCCGATCGAGTCGAACAGGTGTGCGCCGCGGTACGAGTCGAGCACCGAGATGCCCATCTTGGACATGATCTTCGCTAAGCCGGCGTTGAACGCCTTGAGCAGGTTGCTCTCACCCACGTCTGGCACTGCCGCTTTGGCTGTTTCGAAAGCCAGCCATGGGCACACCGCGCCCGCGCCCATGCCCAGCAGCACGGCGGCATGGTGCACATCGCGACAGTCCCCGGCTTCCACAGCCAGGCCGACCTGGGTGCGAATGCCTTCGCGGATGAGCTTGTGGTGCACGGCGCCGAGCGCAAGAGCCATCGGTACCGGCGCATGGTCCGCGTCGGTAGCGCGATCGGAAAGCAGCAAAATCGCCGCGCCGCCACGCACCAGGTCGGCGGCCTTGGCCATCAGATCCTCGATCGTGGAAGCAAGCGTGGCACCGGTCGGCAAAAGACAGTCGAGCACGGCGAGCGGAAGCTCATCACCCAGCGAGTGCCTGCGCGTGCGCAGGGCCTCGACCTGCCCGAGCGACAGCAAGGGCGACGCGAGCGAAAGCCCTGTCAAACGGGCCTTGTTGTCGAGCAGGTGCGGCCAGGGTCCCAGCCGAGTGTGCAGGTGAATTACCACGGCCTCGCGCAGCGAATCGATGGGAGGATTGGTCACCTGGGCGAAGCGCTGGCGGAAGTACGCGTAGACCGGGCGCGGCGAGCGAGCCATCGGGGCCAGCGGCGTGTCATCGCCCATGGACCAGATGGCATCCTTGCCATCGGTCGACATCGGCTTGAGCA
Organism: Acidipila sp. EB88; assembly: GCF_003858395.1. Classification (GTDB taxonomy): domain Bacteria; phylum Acidobacteriota; class Terriglobia; order Terriglobales; family Acidobacteriaceae; genus EB88. The sequence continues at coordinate 4,059,631 of NZ_QWEV01000005.1, forward strand.
CCATGGCGACGTCTTCACGCGTGTAGCCGAAGCCATGCTGCAGGCGAAGCAGTTCGCCGTCCGGCAGGGGAGTCACCGGCGTTGCCATGTCGAGCGTGCGGTCGTTCAGCAGGGGCTCGTACATCGGCGCGCGCCCGTCAAACACTTCCTGCACTTCGTCGTTCTCGTAGAGGTGGTGTTCGTCGAGATCGATACAAAGCATCTGTCCGGGGCCGAGGCGGCCGGAGTGCACCACGTGCTCGGGATCCAGGTCGACCAGGCCAGCTTCTGAGCCGACCACGACGAGTTGATCGTCGGTGACGAAGAAGCGGCAGGGCCTCAAGCCGACACGGTCGAGCGCGGCACCGACCAGGCGGCCGTCTGTGAACACCACGGCGGCGGGACCATCCCAGTGCTCGATGCAGTCCTCATTGTAGGCAAAGAACGCGGACTGCTTGCGGTGCTGGGCCGGCGGCAGCATCAGCCGGATGGACTCCGCGATGGAGCGCCCATTGTGCGACAGCAGCTCGGCGGTTTCATCAAGCGAGGTGGAGTCGGAACCGTCGGGAGAAAAGATCGGCTTCACTTCGGCCGGGAGCGTGGCGTCGCGGGCATCCATGCGGGCCCGGTTGCCCCAAACCGTGTTGATCTCGCCGTTGTGCGAAATGGTGCGCAGGGGCTGCGCGCGATCCCAGGACGGGGCAACATTGGTGGCATAGCGCTGGTGAAAGATCGCGAACGACGTAACGTAGCGCGGGTCAGCCAGGTCGGCATAGAAGTGCGGCAGCTGCCGGCCGGAACACATGGATTTGTAAATGATGGTGCGGGATGACAGCGAGCAGACGTAGCCGGGCGTGCGGCTACGCTCGAAGGCTTTGCGCGCAATGTAAAGGCGGCGCTCAATGGCCTCGACATTGGCGGTGGTGAGCAGGACCTGCCGGACCACAGGCATGGTCGAGCGCGCGATGGTGCCAAGAATGGAAGGCTGCGTGGGCACGGTACGCCAGCCCAGCACCTCAAACTCCTGCGCGGCAAGCACGCCGGAGAGCGCGCCCTCGAAGCCGGCCTGCACATCCGCATCAGTGCCCACGGGCCAGAAGACCATGCCCACGGCCAGAGTCTGCTCGGGTGCCAGCGAGATGCCGGTGGAGGCAAGCAGGAGCTCACGCGGAATCGCGGTGCAGATGCCGATGCCGTCGCTCGAAACACCGTCGGATGCGATCGCTCCGCGATGGGCAAGGCGGCTCAGGGCTTCCAGCGCCTGCTCCAGGATCGACCGCGAGGCCACGTCCGTCAGGGTCGCAACAAAGCCGACGCCGCAGCTTTCATGTTCAAAACGGGGGTCGTACAGACCGGCGGAGAGGCTGTTGGACGACGCGGCGTCCAGCTCGGAGGGAACCACGGCAGCGTGGGATGCAACAGATTGGTGACGGCCCATGTCCAACTATACGTCCTCATTGCGGGAGTGGGTACATCTTGATTTCGCAGCGCCCGCAGCCCTGAAGGCGTCCGCAGGCAGGATGCTGCCGGACCTGCAGGTACCGGAACAACCGGCGGTCGAGCAACACGACGCGGGCAAAGCGGAAGACCACGCGAACGGCGGCAGCCAGGCCGGTTTCAGCCGGGCTCTCAGCCGGATCGCGAACTGCCTTGCGGCCGGTCGCTTGCATAGTTATACACCGGAGCGTATTTTTATGCAGTGGGCTCTGCCCCGCCTTAACCAGCCCCAGCAGCGAGGATCAGCAAAGCGCGTGACCGCATCTGAAAACAAGGCCGAGCGCCACACAGCGATCCGGGACGTGCTCCACGCTTCGGCGATTGCGAGCCAGGACGAGCTCCGGCGCAAGCTGGCCCGTCGCGGCTTCCGCGTCACCCAGGCCACCCTGTCCCGCGACATTCGTGAGCTGCACCTGATGAAGGGGCCGAGCGGGTATGCACTGCCCGGCCAAGGGAATAATGGCGTTGCGGATGAAGAAAACGAGGACCGCCTGCCCGCGCTGGGGGACCTTCTGGACAGTTTTGGACTGCGCATTGAACAGGCACAGAATCTCCTGGTGGTGATCACCGTGATGGGTTCGGCGCAGCCGGTAGCCGCAGCGCTTGATTATGCAGGATTGCCGGAGGTCGTCGGGACCGTGGCCGGGGACAACACCGTGTTGATCATCTGCCCGGATCGTAAGCAGGCCAAGGCGCTTTGCACTCGTTTGCGCATCCTGATCGGTTAGCGCCCAGCAAGCATCGCGGCCATGCCGCGGCAAAGGATTCGACGTTCGGATGGATCAGCTACTTTCAAACAACAATCAAACCGCGGTGGTGGGTGCCCGCGGGTATGCGGGCCAGGAGCTTGCGCGTATCCTGCTGGCCCACCCTCGTCTCGGTGGCTTGCCCCCAGTGTTCTGCGGGCGCGAGCGGGACTCGCTTGCGACGGTGCACCCGGCGCTGCGCTCACTGGCCAGCGCCGAGGCGCTGACTGTGCAGCCGTTTGCCTGGTCTTTGCTCGAGGAGCGCGGGGTCGATACGGTTTTTCTGGCGACGCCGCACGAGCAGTCGCGGCAGTGGGTGCCGGAAGCCCTGGCGCGAGGGTTCCGCGTGATCGACCTGAGCGGCGCATGGCGGCTGGAATCCAACCAGTACCGGGCCGTGTACGGCTTTGAGGATAACGAGGCGGAGGCTGCGCTCGCGACGCAGCAGCAGGCCGTGTACGGCATGCCCGAATTGCACCGCGAGGCAATCGCAAAGGCACGGCTTGTGGCCAACCCGGGCTGTTATGCAACCTCCGTGATCCTGGCACTGAAGCCGCTGGTCGCCGCGGGCCTCCTCGACCTGGATCACGGCATCATCTGCGATGCGAAGTCCGGTGTCTCGGGCGCGGGCCGTGAACCCACGGCGAAAACCCACTACATGTACGCGGCGGACAATCTTTCCGTGTACGGGCTATGGAAGCATCGGCATACCGGCGAACTGTTTGAGCAACTGGGTGTCAGCGAGGAGCAGCTCGTTCTTACGCCCCACCTGCTGCCGATTCCGCGCGGCATCCTGTCTACGATCTATGTGCGGTTTCGCGAGCGCGTCACCTTGGCACAGGTGCAGGATTGTTTCCGCAGCTTTTACGCGGGGCGCCGGCTGGTGCGGCTGTTTGAATCGCCGGACCTGCCGCAGATCCAGTACGTGGAGCGTACTAACTTCTGCGACCTGGGCGTGTCGCTCGCGGCGGACGGACGGCGCGGCATCGTGGTTGCCTGCCTGGACAACCTGCTCAAGGGCGCTGCCAGCCAGGCCGTGCAGAATTGGAACCTGATGTGCGGCTGGCCGGAAACGGAAGGGCTGCTGTGATGGGCCGGCAGTACGCCGGCGGGAACGCGGAGGGCTTGCTATGAAGTACATCGTGAAGCTGGGCGGTGCCACGCTTGAAGATCCTGCGCTGCTGCGCTCCTGCGCCCGTGCGCTCGCCCAGTTGAAGCAGGCGGGCAACGACGTCGCGGTCGTGCATGGTGGCGGGGTGCAGCTGACGCGCACGCTCAAGCAGCTTGGCAAGCAGAGTGAGTTTGTGGGCGGTTTGCGCATCACGGATGCGGAGACCCGCGACACCGCGCTAATGGTCCTCGGCGGCGCGGTGAACAAGGCGTTGGTCGCTGCTTTAGCCGCACAGGCAGTCCCGGCGATGGGCATGTCGGGCGGCGATGGCATGGTGTTTCGCGCGCGCAAGAAGCGCATGGCGCCGGACCTCGGCTTTGTGGGCGAGATTGCCGCCGCGGATCCGCGCTGGCTGGACGCCATCTGGCGGATGGGCGGCGTGCCGGTGCTCTCAAGCATGGCGCTCGGTTTCGATGGCGAGTACTACAACATCAATGCGGACGAGATGGCAGCGGCCTGCGCGGCTGCCTGCCATGCTGATGCGCTGGTGTTCCTGACGGATGTGCCCGGTGTGCGCGGGGCAGATGGCACGGTGATGCGCTGGCTCAACACGGAGCAGATTGCGGGGCTGGTGCGGGATGCCGTGATCACGGGCGGGATGCTGCCCAAGCTGCATGCCTGCCGGGATGCTCTGGCGCAGGGGGTGAAACGCGTGCGCATCCTGCCGGCGGATCGCGCCGCGCTGCTGCCCGAGCTGTGCTCGGCACGCATTCCGGATGGTACCGAGGTTCTCGTCGCGTAACGCAGCCGTGAGGCACTCTTTTACAAGGAACAGAGACATAGTTCCGCTTTACGAATTTTCGTTGTTTTTGAAGCGCATCGGGTTCGGCAGGTCTCAACAACCCGTCTAATAGAACGTTGCGCGGGAGAGATCCATGAGGCTTGAGGAGTTACAGGCGGCGGAGCAGAAGCTGTTGCTGCCAACGTACGAACGGAACCCACTGCTTGTCACCGGCGGTGAAGGTGTGTTTCTGCAGGCGGAGCATGGCGTGCGCTACCTCGACCTGCTGAGCGGGATCGGGGTAAGCGCACTTGGCTATGCGCACCCGGTGATCACGGCAGCGATCCAGGCGGCGTCTGCTTCGGTGCTTCACACGTCCAACCTCTTCTTCCATGAAGGACAGGCAGCGCTTGCCCTGCGGCTCACCGAAGCCAGCGGGCTGAATCGCGCCTTCTTCTGCAACAGCGGCACCGAGGCATGGGAGGCAGCGCTCAAGATGGCGCGCCTTTATGGCACAATGCGCCGCGGTGAAGGCGCCGCGCTTGGCACGCGCTTCCTGGCGATGGAAGGCTCGTTCCACGGGCGCACGATGGGTTCGGTGGCCACCACGCACAAGGAAAAGTATCGCGAACCGTTCGCGCCGGTTATGCCGGAAGTCGATTACATTCCGTTCAACGATGTAGCCGCGCTGGAAGCCGCGTGGTCGAACGAGTACTGCGCCCTGTTGATCGAGCCGATCCAGGGTGAGGGCGGCATCCGGCCGGTTTCGCAGGCGTTCATGGACGCCGCGCGCGCAGTCACACAGCGCACGGGAGGACTGCTGGTGGCTGATGAAATCCAGGCAGGCTTTGGCCGCACGGGTAAGTGGTTTGCGTTCCAGCACTACGATGTCGCACCTGACATCATCACCGTGGCAAAACCCCTGGCCGGCGGTTTGCCGCTCGGTGCGATGCTTTGCACGGACGAGGTTGGACGCGCCATGCAACCCGGTCTCCATGGCACCACCTTTGGCGGTGGTCCGCTGGCATGCCGCGTGGCGGTGGCGGTGTTCGACGAGATCGAGCGCTCTGCCCTGCTGGCACATGTCACCGAGGTTGGCGCTTATTTTGAGCAGCGGCTTGCCGAGTTGAAGCAGCGGCACCCCCAGATCGTGGACGTACGCGGCAAGGGCCTGATGCTTGCGATTGAACTCAGCGATGCATTGGATGCGAAGGCCGTGCTCGAACAAATGATTAACACGCACCATGTGCTGATCAACCGCACCAGCGAGACGGTGCTTCGCTTTTTGCCGCCGTACATTCTGAAGGCCGAGCATGTGGATCTTGGCATTGCAGCACTGGATGCTTCGCTGCGACACCTCAACGAAAAACAGCTACAGGCGGCCGCGCAAACGGGAGGAACTATTGGTGACTAACCAGCTGATCGAACCACAGGTGCATACACCGGGCGAGCTCTCGGCGAAGGCGTTTGCGGACGCGCAGGAGTCGCTCGCCGGGCGCGATCTGTGCTCCATCGCCGACCTATCCACGACGGAAGCCGCAGCGATCCTGGCCCTTGCGCACAAGGTCAAAGCCAATCCCGCAGCCTTCCGCTACGCACTCGATGCCAAGCAGATGGTGATGTTTTTTGAGAAAGCTTCGCTGCGCACGCGCCTGACCTTCGAGGTCGCGATGAACACATCGGGTGGCGACGCCATGTTCGTGGACCAGACGCAGTCGCCGCTGGGCGAGCGCGAGTCGCTGGCGGACATGTCCCGGAACGTGGAGCGTTGGGTGCAGGTCATCGTGCTGCGGACATACTCGCACGACACCATCACGGAGATGGCGCAGTACGCGACCTGTCCCGTGATCAATGCCCTGTCCGACCACGAGCATCCCTGCCAGGCGCTGGCGGACTTCATGACAGTGGAAGAACGCTTCGGCGGTTCTGCCCGCGGGATCCAGTTCACGTATGTCGGCGACGGCAACAACGTGGCGCACTCACTGATGCTGCTGGCCGCGCAGCTTGGCGCGCACTGCACCATCGGCACACCGAAGAACTATGCACCCAAGGCCGAAGTGGTGGCGCAGGCACGTGCGATCGCCAACATCACCGGTTCGAACATCACGCTGGTGCAGGACCCGGTTGCTGCCGTGGCCGGAGCGAACGTGGTGTACACGGACGTATGCACCAGCATGGGCTTTGAACACGAAGCGACCAAGCGCGCGCCGATCTTCAAGCCTTACCAGGTCAACGAAGAGCTGATGGCGCATGCGCAGCCCGACGCCGCCTTCATGCACTGCCTGCCTGCGCACCGCAACGCCGAGGTGACAGACGCGGTGTTCGATGGTCCAAACTCTGTTGTGTTTGAACAGGCGGAGAACCGCATGCACGTACAGAAGGCGCTGCTGCTGCTCCTGCTTGGCGCCAAGCTTCCTGCGACCCCCTTCGCCCACATCGCCGCGATCTAAGAGCGCGGCACCCGCACCTGAACAAGGATTGGAGAAATACATGGCAAATGACAAGGTAGTGCTGGCGTACTCGGGTGGACTCGATACATCCATCATCATTCCGTGGCTCAACGAAAACTATGGCCTCGACGTGATCGCTATGGTGGCCGACGTGGGCCAGGGTGAGGACATCGACGCGGTGGTGCAGAAGGCGTACACCACTGGCGCGAAAAAGGTGGTCGTGCAGGATCTGCGGGATGAGTTCGTGCGCGAGTACATCACGCCGACCGTCCAGGCGGGCGCAATGTATGAAGGCAAGTACCTGCTCGGCACCTCGATCGCTCGCCCCGTGATCGCCAAGGCGCAGGTCGAAGTAGCCCTTGCGGAGGGAGCTACCTCGGTCGCGCATGGCTGCACTGGCAAGGGCAACGACCAGGTGCGTTTTGAGCACGCCTACCAGGCGCTTGCGCCCGAGTTGAAGGTGATTGCGCCGTGGCGCGAGTGGGACCTGCGCTCACGCGAAGACTGCATTGACTACGCCGAAGCACACAATATCCAGGTCTCCGCGAGCCGCGTCAAGATCCACTCGCGCGACCGCAACCTCTGGCATGTAAGCCATGAAGGCGGTGAACTCGAAGACGCCAACAATGCGCCACTCGACACAACCTGGACAATGACACGCAGCCCGCAGGAAGCCCCGGACAAGGATGAACTTGTCACGATCGGTTTCGAACGTGGCATCCCGGTGTCCGTAGGCGGCCAGACGCTTGAGCCGGTGCAACTGGTGGAACTGCTCAACGAGATCGGCGCCCGCAATGCCATCGGCCGCATTGACCTGGTGGAGAACCGCTTTGTCGGCATGAAGAGCCGCGGCTGTTATGAGACGCCCGGCGGCACGCTGATCGTTGCGGCCCATGCGGAGCTCGAGGCCCTCACGCTTGAGCGCGATGTGAAGCACTACAAGCAGCACGTGGGTCTTCGCTACGCAGACATGGTCTACAACGGGTTGTGGTTTACCCCGCTGCGCGAAGCGCTCGATGCCTTTGTGCTGCAGACGCAGACAACGGTCACAGGATCGGTTACGCTTTCGCTCTACAAGGGCAACATCGCGATTGCCGGCCGCACCAGCCCGTTCTCGCTGTATTCGGATGAGCTGTCGTCGTTCACCATGGGCGACTCCTACGACCAGCGCGATGCAGCCGGCTTTATTCGCATCCTGGGCCTGCCTGCGCGTACCCAGGCCAAGCTGCGCAGCCTGCAGCAGGACCAAAGCCACAAGGTGGTCTCCAAGTGAAGATGTGGTCCGGCCGCTTTCGGGAGCCGCTTGATTCTTTTTTCGACACGTGGCAGCGCTCGATCACTTTTGATCGTGCGCTGCTGCAGCAAGAGGTGCAGGCGAGCAAGGCGCACGCACGGGCCCTCGCGGCTGCGGGGGTTCTTGACGAGCAGGAGCAGCAGCAGATCAGCAGTGCTCTCGACAGCATCGCCGCGCGTTTCTCCGCCGCAAAAGCGGTGGAGGAAATCGGTGTCGCCACCGGGCACGACGCCGAGGACATTCACCACTTTGTCGAGATGGAGCTGGTCGAGCTGGTCGGCAATCTTGGCCTCAAGCTGCATACCGGGCGCTCACGCAACGAGCAGGTCGCCACGGACCTGCGGCTCTATATCCGCGAGAGCGGGGCAATGTTGATCCGTCACCTTGGGCGCTGGGCCAACGCTCTGCTGGCGCAGGCAGTGGCTGCGGGCGAGGCGGCTATGCCGGCCTACACGCACCTGCAGCGTGCCGAGCCCGTGCTGGTTGCGCACTGGCTGCTTGCTTACGTCGAAATGATTCTCCGCGACGCCTCGCGGCTTGAGGATTGCCTGGAGCGGCTTAACTTCTGCCCACTCGGCTCGGGCGCCGTGGCCGGGGCTACCCTTGCGCTGGATCGCACGATCACCTCGGAGACACTTCGCTTTGCCGCGCCCACGGCCAACAGCATGGATGCAACGAGCGATCGCGACTTTGTGCTCGAGTACCTGCAGGTACTAACGCTGCTGGGTGTCCACGTGAGCCGTTTCGCGGAAGAGATGACGTTGTTTGCTACGGCAGAGTTCGGTTTTGTGGAGCTGCCGGAGGCGTACTCGACCGGATCGAGCGCCATGCCGCAGAAGAAGAACCCGGATCTTACCGAGCTGCTGCGCGCCAAGGTTGGCCGTCTTTCGGCTGCGGCACAGAGCGTGTTGTTGACCCTGAAAGGTCTGCCGCTGGCCTACAACAAGGACATGCAGGAAACGCAGGAACCGGTGTTCGCAGCGACACAGGTAGCGCACGGAATGCTGCACCTGCTGGCCGGCTTTACCCATGCCGTCCGCTTCAAGACCGATCGCATGCGGGTCGCCTGCGAACAAGGCTATCTGAATGCGATGGCGGCGGCTACCTACCTCACCGAGAAGGGTGTTCCCTTTCGCACCGCGCACGAGCGCGTCGGTACCGCGGTGCGCTTCGGGCTTGAGAGCGGCCGCGAGCTGCAGGAGTTGTCACTGCAAGAGCTGCAGTCGATCGAACCGCTCTTCGGGGCGGATGTGTACGCCGCGATCACCCTGGAGGCGACGCTCGATTGCCACGACGTGATCGGCGGAACGGCACGCGCGCGCGTGCGCGCAGCACTGGCGGAAACGACGCAGCGGGTGCAGGCGCTGTGCTCCCGCTTCGCCCTCGTGACAGAGCCACACGCCGACTTAAAGGAAGCAGCGCATGCGGGTACGTAAGGCCCTGCTTCATGATGCGACCAACATCTATGAACTGGTGAACTCGCTTTCTCACGACGGCACGCTGTTGCGGCGTGTGTTCGCGGAGATCTGCGAGAACGTGCGCGACTTTACCGTGGCCGAGAGCGATGCGGGCGCATTTCTCGGCTGCGGAGCCTTGCATCTTTACGGCCCGCACCTTGCGGAGGTCCGCTCGATCGTGGTGCGCCCCGAAGCCAAGGGCCAGGGTGTGGGAGCAAAGCTGCTCGCCGCAATCCTTGCCGAGAGCGAGGAGCATGGCATTGGCTGCGTGTGCCTGTTCACACGCATTCCAGATTTCTTTTTTCGCTATGGATTTCGCGAAGTCACGGATCGTGCGGCGCTGCCGGACAAGATCTACAAGGACTGCCAGAACTGCCCGCGCATTTACCACTGCGACGAGATCGCGATGGCGCGTGGCGAGGTTCCCCGGGTGTCTATCCTGGGTACGCGTGAAAAGGTAGAGAACCTGGTCCAGATCGGCGCCTGACTCCCGACCTGTTCAGCACCAGCCGTGGTTCCCTAGCGCACGACCCCCACTCCATCCGACGGCCAGTACACAAACGCTGCCTTGCCGTAGATCAGGTCGCGTGCGACCGGGCCAAAGTCGCGGCTGTCGCTCGAGATGGAGCGATGGTCACCCATGACCCAGAAGGAACCGTCCGGAATCCGCTCTTCATCGACAGAGCGTCCATCCTCATACAGGGGCGGCACGTAGGGCTCCGGCACCCGCTTGCCGTTGACGAACACCACGCCATCCGCGATGCGCAGGTCGTCCCCGGGCAGTGCGATGACCCGCTTGATGTAGCTCTTGGTAAGGTCGCCCGGGTAGCGAAAGACCACCACGTCTCCACGCTCGATGTGCTCGAAATGGTAGACGAACTTGTTGATGAAGAGCCGGTCCTTGTCGTGGAGCCGCGGCTGCATGCTGGTTCCTTCGACCCGCACGGGCTGGTAAATGCAGGTGATGATGAGGGCGGAGACGCCCAGCGAAACGGCCAGGTCGCGCAGCCACTGCGTGACATGATTCCGAAATGGGCCCGGTTGGTGCGACTTGTCACTGTTTTCTGTCACGAACTATGGGCACCCCAGGCCGCCGGGCGGGCAGAGTGTGCGGGCGTGCGCTGGCTTTGGCAGGGAACGCTGGGCGGTCGGTTCCACACCGGGACCCTCTCCGGGGGCAAGGTTGATCGGGGTCAGGGTCAGCGGGCGTTGCAGCACCATTTCGACTGTTTCTCCCTGCTCCAGATTGACATCGTTGCCGCGGGTGAACAGTGTGTAGACAAGACCGGTGAGGCCGCCGGCGACCGCACCGTACCCGGCCCCGGCAAGCGGGCTGCCGCCGATCGCACCGCCGATTGCGCCGATCCCGGCGCCGGTCTCGGCGCCACGGGCGATAGTGCCTGCATCTTTGCCCTTGGAGCCTGCCTGCTGCACATCCCCCTCCCCGTTCTTGACTTTGGCGTCCGTCGCGCCCGGCAGAGCGTTGAGTGCCCCGGGGACGGCTACAACGCTGCCATTGCTGAAGATCATGGTGGTGAAATGCATGCCGACCTCCGCGCGACCCTTGACGCGGCCTGCCCGCTGCACCCTGTCGATCACGCCCTGCACATACACCCCGGCGGGGATGGCAACGCGGGTACCCACGACCACAGGGAATGTCGATGCCAGGTAAACCCCGTCGCCGGGCTGCGCCGAACGAGTGTTGATCCCTGATCGAAGAGCCAGAAGAACCTTGGTACCGGCCGGCACGGTGATGCTGGAAGCGACCACAGAAGATTGCTCGGGGGCAGGCTCAGCAGGGGCTGAAACGGGAGAGGGTGGCGTGGAGACACTTTGCGCGGAGGACGCCTGAGGAAGCGCCACGACAGCCAGACCGCTCAGGGCGGCCAGGTGGAAGAGTGCGCGCAGCGCGTTGCCGGGCCATGCGTTCGCTTCTGTGGAATACACCTGGATGGTTCTCGGCACGATGAAGTCCCCCGGGACAAGCTCTCTTCCTGTAGACCCTGCTGAGGCCGTATTGTCGCAGAAAGCGTGTGCAACTCGTTGCCTCTTGCCGTGACAGGGCTGGTAACCCGTATCCCAAATCGGTACGGTGAGCCGGCGGTGTATGTTGCCAAACGGCGACAACCGGGAGGCATCTCAAGGTCGATGTCCTATTCTCATACAGGGCACATTGCAGGTGGCGCACGTGGAACCGAGTGATCTGCGAATCGGCAAACCCGGCAGCATCAAGGTGACTCCGTTGCCAGGTGCGATGGGCGGCATTCGCTGGAAAGAACAGTTTCAAAGGGTCGACCAACTGCTGGCCGATGCCATAACCGCCGGGGCATTCCCTGGGGCTGCGTATGGCGTTTCGCTGCGGGGCACCGTTGTTGGCCTTGGGGCCGTGGGGCATTTTACCTATGCACCGGACAGCCACCCTGTGGAACGGGGCACGTCGTTCGACCTGGCGAGTGTCACCAAGGCACTCGCCACAACGGGAATGGCCATGCTGCTCTGGCAGCGTGGGCAGCTTGACCTTGATTGTTCATTGGGTGAACTGCTGCCCGGCTTCATCGTTCACCAGGGCTCCGGAGGGGAGTTCAGCTCGACGGAGAGGCGGCAGGTAACGCTACGGATGCTGCTGGCCCACTGCTCTGGACTGCCTGCCTATGTGCGGTATTTCGAGGAACATACGACCCCCGAAGGGGTTCTCCGGGCTGTGCTGCGCACGCCACTGGTCGCCGCGCCGGGGACGGTTGAGGCCTACTCGGACCCCGGGTTCATCCTCCTCGGCAAGGCGCTGGAAGTGCTGGCGGATGAACCACTTGCGCAGTTCTGCCAGCGGGAGATCTTTGCGCCGCTGGCGATGCAGGCCACGCGCTTCTGCCCTTCGGCTGCTGACAGGCACAGCATTCCGCCGACGGAGCTGGACCAGAGCTTCCGGCATTGCGTGGTGCAGGGTTTCGTGCAGGATGAAAACTGTTTTGTTCTGGGAGGCGCGTCCGGACATGCCGGTTTATTCGCGCCGGCAGTCGATGTACTACGGTTCGCAGAGGCCATGCTGGGGCCATGCCGCCCCGCAACCACGGGAGACTTGCTGTTCGAACGCAGGACAGTGGAGCTGTTCACCCACCGCGCTGCGCTGGTTTCGGGCTCCAGCCGCGCACTCGGCTGGGACACGCCCAGCGGCCTCGTATCTTCAGCAGGGAGCTATTTTGCCCCGACAAGCTTCGGGCATCTTGGTTACGCTGGTACCTCGTTATGGATAGACCCCGTGGCGGACATTGGTATCGTATTGCTCACCAACCGCACTTACCCCGAGCGCGCAAATACGCAGATCCAGCAGGTGCGCCCCGCATTCCACGATGCGGTCCGTTCCGTTCTGGACCAGGATTGGACCAGGAAGCACTCCAGCACCTTTGACTAAGTTTGCGCGTACTTAGCGGTGCCAACCGTGCAGTAAGAGGCATACAATCGCAGAGCACAAAGGCGAAGAGAAAACGATGGCGACGATTACGCAGGCACCACTCGACGCGCAGCATGAACCAGAGGAACAGCTCCCGCTCCACCAACTCACCACGGAGAGCTCGAACGAAGCATCGCAGGGCTTCGATACCAAGTCCGCTCTGGAAATCGCACGGATTATCAACCATGAAGACGCCAAGGTCGCGGCGGCCGTGAAAAAGGCCCTGCCGGAGATCGCGCTCGTTATTGACGCAGTGGCACGATCCCTGCGGGAGGGTGGCCGTCTCATCTACATCGGCGCGGGCTCAAGCGGACGCATCGCAGCGCTTGACTCCTGTGAGTGCCCACCTTACTTTTCCAACGACCCGCACTCCATTCAATACATTATGGCCGGCGGTCCCAAGGCACTGGCGTCTCCCGTGGAAGTCAATGAAGACTCCGAGGAGCTGGGCCAGCGGGACATCGCCCGCAGGCGTCCGTCACGAAAGGATGTTGTGGTGGGTCTTTCCGCCAGTGGCCGCACCCCATACGTGGTCGCGGCGCTTGCCTACGCGCGGACACAGGGTGCGCGCACAGCATGCATCACCTGCAATCACAACACCTCCATCGCGAATGCCGCGGACATCGTCATCGTAGCTGACGTGGGCCCGGAAGTTGTTTCCGGTTCCACCCGCATGAAGGCAGCGACCGCCCAGAAGATGATCACCAACATGATTACCACGGGGGCCATGACGCGGCTCGGCTACGTCTATGACAACCTCATGGTGCACGTGCACATGCAGAACTCCAAGCTCGTGGAGCGTGGCATCTCGATCCTGAAACGTGCCTGTGCGGTCAGCCGTGACGAGGCTGTGAGCGTGATCAAGAGCGCGGGCCGTAGCGTGCCGGTCGCCCTGGTGATGCTCAAGGCTGCCGTCGACAAGCAGGAAGCCGTGCGGCGCCTGGCCAAGGCGGACGGCAATGTGCGGCGCGCGGTGGAAGACTCGACCATGGACCTCTAGACGAACCTCCAAGCAAACGCTGCAGGCGAAATGCAAGCACGGCATACCCTAAGCGCGAACCCTCCGGTTCGCGCTTTTGCTCGTCGTGCCATTGCCGCATCCGAGTTCCGCATCCGAGTTTTACATGCGGCTTTTGATCCCGGTGCAGCTTTGCAGCACGCTTGCGATGTTCGGCCTGATTTGGTTCATCCAGGTGGTGCACTATCCCTTGTTTCTCCAGGTCACCCCATCGCAGTTCCCTGTCTACGAAGCGGCGCATGCCAACCGGACCACCTATGTGGTGGCCCCGCTGATGCTGCTGGAGCTTGCCTCGGCGCTGCTACTACTGGTGCCGCGTATGCGGCCCCCGCAGGTAAGTGCTCCGGAGGCCTGGATAGGAGTTGCGCTGGTGGCCGTGCTGTGGGGTTCCACCGCTTTCATCCAGGTGCCGCTCCACAACCGGCTGCACCTGGCGTACTCGGCACCCCTGATCCAGCGGCTTGTCCGAACCAACTGGATCCGCACCGTCGCGTGGTCGGCGCGGGCATTGCTAGTGTTGCACTGGGCTTACCGCGGAGCGCTCACCACTTAGCCCGCCCTGCCGACTTACTTCGTTCCATAAGCCGTCTGCAGAAACAGGAACTGGTCGCGAAGCGGGTCCTTCTCCGCTTTCTCCGCACTCGCAGGCTGTGACAGGTACATCACCTGCGCGCCCGAGGCGGGCAGATAGACAGGCCAGTGCGGCAGGCTGGCTGTGCCGCGGCCCCCACCATTCGGGTCGCCTGTTTTCGCGAAGTTCGTCCAGTAGGTCATCATCTGCTCACTCATCGCGCGATCTTCGGGGCGCCAGGCGATGCCCTTGCGCGAGTCGATCACGCCAAAGACGTACTCGATCTCGTCCGAGTGGAAGGCACCATAGCGGCCAGGCCGCGCCGGGTCCGGGGGTGGCACCAAGTCGAAGCGGTACCGGTAAACAGGCGACTTCCCTGTTTCTGTCTGGGCTTCCAGCCAGCTCCAGGTGCCGTAGCCGATGAACTTGGCGGTGGCGTACTGCTGCAAACGTTCCAGCGCCTCGGCGTCGGTGGAAGCAGGGAATGCCGCGAGGAACTCTGCACTGTGTCCCGGGAAGTCCTTCTCGGCCGTCTCTTTCAATCGCGTGATGTCGCTCGGCGCGTCCACGGCGGGCGCGGCCGATGAGCCGCCCGTGGGCGTGATGGTGGTGTTGGCTTTGCCGCTGCCGCCCTCATCGTGGTTCCAGCCGGCCATCATGGGTACGTCATTCTGCTTGCCCGCCGCAAAGATCGCGGAAGGCGCCTGCGGCAGGAACAAGCCATCCACATCGGGGCCGAAGTTCTGTCCGGGCGTGCCGGGGGATGGGGAGCGGTAGAGTCCAGCAACTGCTGGGCCGTGAGGGCGCGCAGAGCCGCGAGCGATTCCGCATGGAGCCGTGTGCGCGCAAACTCCGCGTCCGTGGCCTCCCGGATCTCTGCCGGCTTGAAGCGCAGCGTCGGGCCACCGAACGCGCCACCGCTTTCCCCGATCGCATGGGCAAACAGTCCGTGCGCGAGCGGCGATGCCATCAAGGCGCTGACCGCGAACGAGCCCGCGCTTTCGCCGAAGATGGTGACATTGCCAGGGTCGCCACCGAACGCGCTGATGTTGGCGTGCAGCCACTGCAGCGCTGCCACGGCATCGAGCAGCCCGTAGTTGCCGGCCGCGTGCGCGGGCGATTCCGCCGCGAGTTCCGGATGGGTCATGAAGCCGAAGATGCCCAGGCGATAGTTGAACGTCACCACGATGACGCCCTTGGTCGACAAGTGCGCTCCATCCTGCCTGGGCTCGGACGTGCTGCCGGTGGTGAAGCCTCCTCCATACACCCAGAGCATCACGGGCAGCTTTTTGCCAGGCTTGCCCGCGGACGCGCTGGTCGGGGGCGCCCAGATGTTGAGGCTAAGGCAGTCCTCGCTCTGGCCCGGGTCGCGGAAGAACATGTCGTCATAGAGCGTGGGCTGCATGCACCGCGGCCCGAACGCCGTGGCAGGACGCACGGCGGTCCATGTGGCTGCAGCTACCGGCGGCTTCCAGCGGAGTGGGCCGACGGGCGGCGCCGCGTACGGAATACCGAGGAAGGCGCGCGCCGGGCCGCCGGGCGTGTCCTGAAGCATGCCCTGTACCGGGCCGGAGGGTGCTTGCACGGTAAGGTCGTTCTGCGTGGCGCTCGGAACGGGAGCGGTCTGGGCAATGGCGGCAGGGATCAAGGGAGAAACAGCAGCGGCGAGCAGCAGGAGAGGGATGCGCATGATCGCCGCCAGTGTACTCCCATATTCCTGTCGCACGCGCGGAGCACGCCGGCGCGCGCAAGCCATTTAGACTGAGTGTCGAGGAGTAAGCAAGAAGCACATGGACAAATTCGTCATCCGCGGCGGTAATCCGCTGCTTGGAACAGTTCGAGTCAGTGGCGCAAAGAACTCGGCTCTCCCCTGCATGGCAGCTGCCATTCTGACTGCTGAAGAAGTGGTGCTTGAGAACATTCCGCAGGTCCAGGACATTGAGACGGAGCGCAAGCTGCTGGTGTCCATGGGTGCCGAGGTGGAACTTGGCTATGGGCGCGCCCAGCACCGCACCACGGTCAGCTGCGCGGTGCTCTCCGATCCGGTCGCCAAGTACGAGATCGTCAAGACCATGCGTGCCTCCTCGCTGGTGCTGGGGCCGCTGATCGCCCGCACCGGGGTCGCCCGGGTGGCCATGCCGGGCGGCTGCGCCATCGGCGGTCGCCCCATCGATCTGCACATCAAGGGACTCGAGAAGATGGGGGCGACCATCTCTTACGAGCACGGTTACATTGAGGCCAAGGCAGAGCGCCTCAAGGGTACCGAGATCCTGTTCGACAAGATCACGGTGACCGGTACGGAAGACCTGCTGATGGCGGCAGTGCTGGCCGAGGGCGAGACAGTTTTCGAAAACTGCGCCTGCGAGCCCGAAGTTGTGGATCTTGCCACGATGCTGATTGGCATGGGCGCCAAGATTGAAGGCGCGGGTACCCCGACCATCCGGGTACAAGGCGTGGACAAGCTTCATGGCGTCCGTCACCGCATCAACCCGGATCGCATCGAGGCAGGCACGTTCCTGGTGGCAGGCGCCATCACCGGCGGCGATCTGCAACTGACCAATTGCAATCCCGAGCACCTGGGTGCGGTCATCCACAAGCTGCAGGAATGCGGCGCGCGGATCGATATTCTGGGCAAGGACGCGATTCGTGTGCGCAGCGAGGGCAACCTCAAGGCAGCGGATGTTTCAACGCAGGAATACCCGGGCTTCCCGACCGACATGCAGGCGCAGTACATGGCGCTGGCAACGCAGGCGGAAGGCGCGTCGCTCGTGGTCGAAAACATCTTCGAAAACCGCTTCATGCATGTAAGCGAGCTGGCCCGCATGGGCGCCAACATCAAGGTCGAAGGCCGCACCGCAACCATCACCGGCAAGAGCCCGCTTTCCGCGGCAGCCGTGATGTGCTCGGACCTGCGGGCCTCTGCTTCGCTGGTGCTTGCGGCACTGGTCGCCGATGGCGAGTCGATCCTGGATCGCGTGTACCATATGGATCGCGGATACGAGCACATCGAGGAGAAGCTGCGCGGAGTGGGTGCGCAGATTCGCCGCATGGGCAAGGTCTTCGGCTGAGAACACAGCCCGCGCGCGTGGCTCCAGGGGCGACGTGCGCGGGCGAGGCAAGGAGCTTCGCGATGCAGGAACAACAAGTCACCATGCTGCGCGAGCAGCTGGTAGAGGCAATCGAAGGCGGGGCCGCGCACCAGGATATCGCTGCCGTCTTCGGCAAGGTGCGTGACCAGGACTGGGGCGCGAAAGCAGCCGGCTCACCACACACCCTGTGGCAACTGCTGGAGCACATGCGGTTCACGCTGCGGGACCTGTTCGTGTTCTCCACGGACGAGGCGTACGTAGCGCCGGAGTGGCCACGAGACTACTGGCCACCGGAAGAGGCGCCTGAGAATGCTGCGGCAGCGAAACGCGCATTCGCAGCGCTGGAGCAGGCCGTGGAAGAGATGACCACGCTGATCAGCAACCCGGAGACAGATCTTTTTGCCGAGATCGCGTGGGGCGAAGGGCAGACCATTCTCCGGGAAGCGTTGCTTGCGGCTGAGCACAACAGCTACCACCTTGGGCAGGCCATGTTGCTCCGGCGCCAGCTGGAGGGTTAGCGCTTACTCCCAGCTGACGGCAAGGTGCCAGCGCCCGCCGCGGGTGGAGCTTTTCTCGAGCACCTGTTGGTACTCCTGCAGCTCGCCGACCAGGTCTCCGGTGCTGGAGCCATAACTCGCGGGGTGTTGTTGCAGATAGGCAAGCAGCGCACGCACGGTGGTGAGCCCTTCAAAGGGCGTGAACCATTGCGGGTCGGGCAGCGATGCGGACCAGGCTGGGTCGCCTGCTCCCTGCTCCAGCAAAATGGCCATGGAATTGCGATCAGCGGAGAAGAAGTCGAGCAGCGGAGGCACGCCCAGCGCGGTCGCCAACTGTTCCAGTTCGGCTTCATGACGGGCAAGCGCGTGCCCATTGACGAAGATGTCGTAACCCGGATCTTCGCCTTCGACGACGATGTAGAAACAGGCACTCATGCAGCACAGTGTAATGGCAAACGCGGATCGCATCTGTCGCGCCTGCGCTGCGGATCCGAAAAGTATCTTGTAAGTCAACTAAGCGAACGGGCTCTCAAGCAAGTTTGTCAGAGCGGAGTTTCCAGGGGCCGTGCCCGGCTGCCACAGCACCAGCAACACGCACACTGCGAGCGCCACGGCAGCAGCCAGCCAGGTTGTCGAGGGCTCAGCCTGGGAAAGCACCATGGCTTCCATGGCCGCGACCAGGAACTGTATCCACTGTGTGACGACGACCTGGTGGGTACACAAAGGTGACCGGGTCAGCAGCCACAGGAGGGCGGCATAGGGTACGGCGATGCCGAGCGTGCTGAGCAGCAGCATCGCGGAGAGTTCGCTACCGGCCCACACGTGTGGTGCTGCGAGTCTCGGGGCTGGTTCAACCACAAAGCTGACGCTGCCGAGCAACACTGCGGCGACTGCACACTGCAGCGCGAGCGAGCGTACCAGCGAACGTAGCGGGTGCGGTCCAAGGTCACCGCGCAGCTGCACCGCAGCCATTCGCAGTCCGGAGGCTTGTGTGGCAACGGCCAGCAGCGACAGCAGCGCCCACGCTGCCTTGTTCCAGGCGAACGGCACGGATCCGTTCAGGAGCACCAGGGTTGCGCCGACAGCTGCCGACAGGGGAAGGATGAGCGAACCCGCGGCGAGTCCGTCCGCAAGGGCAAGCATCAACGGCATCGTGGCAGCGCAAAGCGGGGCCCAGCCACTTGCCCCATGCTCGCCGGCGACGATCAGCAGGGCGGCTGGCGCTGCAAAAAGCAGCACTGCCAGGAGGAGGCTGCGCGCGACAGGCACGCGCCCGCTGCTGGTGATGGGCGGCCCACTCGCACGCATCGTCTTTCGCATAAAGATGGACGCGCACAGCAACCAGGCGGCCGCCTCCAGGTGCAGCATCGCCGCCAGGGCAAAGGGAGGAGCCAGGCTGCTCGCAGTGGGTGCGATGATCCAGCTTGAACCCCACAGACCGCTGATGCCGAGGAGCAGGAGCACGGAGCGTCGTTGCACATGTCGATAGTAGCGGGCATTTGTGCGCTTAGGACAAGCCTGGGTAAGCAGCGCACGGAAGCTGGAGCACGCCATCTGGATCCAGCTTGCGCAAACCAGGTCCGGGCACGTGCCGGCGCGGGCAGGAGCGTGCAGAATCAGGCAGAGGCGGAGCAACTTCATGCATTGCGGCCTCGTCCATGCTGTGGAGGCGTAGCCGCAGACGGTGAATGCGCGGCCGCCCGGCAACCTCAGCAGAACGCACTTGCAGGAACCAGACGCACCCTCATCGCAGGGGAAGACGGAGTGACCGGAATGCGCCACAGAAACACATTGCTCGCCCTGATCGTAGCCTCGTGGATTGTGCCGCCGGGAGTGGCGCAGACACGCCGCAGTTCCCCACCCACGGACGAACAGATTGAAGCCCAGGTGGAGCAGGTGTTGCAGCAGGATCACTCGTTTGCCGGCTCCTCCATCTCCTCCAGCGTAAGCAAGGGTGTGGTCACCCTGAGCGGCAATGTGCGGAGTGAAGCGGAGAAGACCCTGGCATCGGCGGAGCTTGCAAAAATAGGCGGCATCAAGACGGTGCTGAACAACCTCAACATCGTGTCGCCCCAGCTGGTAGCGCCGCCACCGCCCCCTCCGCCGCCGACGCCACCGCCCGCCGTGGTCAACACGTCAAAGACGCTGACGTTGCCGGAGGGAACGTCCATTCCGGTACGTATCTCCGACGATGTGAATAGCAAGACCGCCAAGGCCGGGGACACGTTCCATGGCACCACCGCCAGCAACCTGATGCTGGACAGCTACACGCTCGTGCCGACCGGGACGCTGGTTACGGGGCGCGTCATCGCTGCGAAAAGTGCAGGCCACTTCACAGGTGCGGCACAGCTTTCCGTGGAGCTTGTGAGCCTGCGGCTCGCCACGAGCGGCAGCGTCCAGGACGTGTCGGTCGTGACCGAGCCGATCTCGAACAAGGCCGATGGACGCGGGGCAAACACCGCGGAAAAAGCCGGAGGCGGTGCAGCGCTCGGCGCGGTCATCGGTGCGGTAGCCGGAGGCGGTGCAGGGGCCGGCATCGGCGCGTTGAGCGGCGGCGCGCTTGGGGCCGGGGCGAACGGGATCACGCGTGGCAAGGAGATTGAACTGAAGCCTGAGCAGCTTCTTGAGTTCCGCACCAGCGCCCCTTTGCAGGTAACGATTGCGCTTGAGAACGGCAGGCAGATCCTGCTCCCGGCGGTGTCCGGTCCCACGCTGCAGACCCGACCAAATGATCAGAACTGAGTCTCGTGCCGTGGTCATTTTAGAGCGAGGCGCCCGACGCTTCATGGTGCAGGGTCACGCTGGCCGAGCCTAGAAAGAAGCCCGATGCGGCTCAGGAGTGAGCCGCATCGCCAAGCAGGTGCGCGACTTTGTCTGCGCTTTGGCGCGACCAGGGAGTGTTCGAGGCCCAGCCAAGTACCACGATGCCCACACTGCAACTGACCATGATCCACCAGATGGGGTGCGTGGCGCGGCTGAAGTCAGTGCCATGCGTGCGGCTCGCGTTGACCACGGTGCCAGCCACGGCCACGCCGAGCGCGGCACCGACCTGGCGACTTGTGGATGCGATTGCAGAAGCGACCCCGGCCTGCGAGAGGGGCATCCCGGCCACGGCATTGTTGGCAATCGCAGGGTTGATCATGCCCAGGCCGATGCCGAACAGCAGGTAGGAGAACAGCAGGAGAGCAACCGAGGTCGTGCCAGAAAGCTGTGTCAGCAGCAACGTACTGGCCAGCAGGCCGCTGCCTGAGAGCAGGATCGAAGCGCGGGTTCCGTGGCTTCCCACAAGCCTTCCGGAGAGAGGCGCCGTCAGCATCATCATGACCGCGAGGGGCAGCGTGTACAGCCCCGTCCGCAGCGCTGAGAGCCCTCGTACCTGCTGCAGGTAAATGGCATTCAAAAACAAAAAACCTGCGAAAGAAGCGAACGAAAGCACCGCGAGCAGCGTTGCGCTGCTGAAAGGCACACTGCGGAAGAAACGTAGATCGAGCAGTGGCTCCCGACGGCGAGGTTCGTAGAGCAGGAAGCACACCAGCGCGACGGCGCACGTTGCGAACAGTCCGATGATGCGGTGCGCGTGCCATCCGGCATGGGGTCCTTCAATCACGCCGTAGCACAGCGAAGCCAGGATGAGGAACACCAGAGCCTGACCGACGGGATCGAACGAGCGTGCCTGCTTTGCTTTCGATTCCGGTACAAACAGAGTCGCGAGCACCACCGCGATCAGGCCGAGTGGCAGGTTGATCCAGAAGATGGAACGCCACCCCACCGCCTGTGTCAGCGCTCCTCCGAGCACCGGGCCGAGCGCGAACGAGAGACCTGCGACCGCGCCCCAGATGCCGATCGCGCGGGCCCGCATTTTTGGGTCCCGTATGGAGTTCACGATGATCGACAGCGCAACGGGGTTGAGCATGGACGCGCCAAGGCCCTGCATGACCCGGAAGGCGACCAGCCCCTCGATGTTGGGCGCCACGCTGCACAACCAGGAACCCGCGGTGAACAGAACCAGGCCGATCAGGAAGACTCTTCGCCTGCCAAAGCGATCGGAGATCGCGCCTGCCAGCATCAGCAGGCTCGCTACCACGAGGGTGTACGCGTCCACAACCCATTGCAGTTGAGAGAAGGTTGCGTGCAGATCGTGCTGGATCGCGGGAAGCGCGACGTTGACGATGGTGACGTCCATCGTCAGCAGCAGCACGCTCATGCAGCAGATACCGAGGATCAGATTTGGGCGGAGGAGTTTTCGCTCGTTTGCAGCATCAGCGGTGTTGGCGGTGTCGATGGCGTTCACATTGTCTGGGATGTTGCTGCGCCCTGGACCGATGCGCAAAGAACAGCTTTTCCGGCGAGCAGTGCGCTCGCCGCTGGAAGATTCCGGAGCCGGAGTGTCCAAGACTTCGGACGGTCGGGATGGTGCCAGCGAGGCCAGGGAAAAGCGTGACCCCCGCGAAGCTGGAAGCAAAGAGCACCGGGCTGCTGGAGAGTGCACGCGCCGATTCACGCACTTTTCACAACAAAAAGCATGGAAGCGGCGCTTCAAGTAGAGCACGCGCTCGCACGCAGCGGGATAAGGTTAGAAGTGTGACGAACTACGCCGCAGCAAGACACCAGCTTCTCCCATTAATAGGCAATGGCACTGCTTCACCGAAGAAGCTGGCCCGTATGTTTCACAGGAACTGGCCGGTCATGGCCGCGCTGGTGTTGCTGTGCTCCTCGCTGGCCGCAATAGCACAGGAGAGCGCGCCGGCACCGGTGGACGAGGATCAGCCGTCCTTTATGAAGCTCCTGGCATCGCACGGGAAGCATGACCTGGCGGACGAACGATGGAATGCGTATGGCCAGTTCACCTATATCTATGGGTGGAAGCAGGCGTTCTCCGCGGCGTACACCAACGCCGACGGCAGCATCAATTCCCTGCTGCCTACGCCGGAACAGAGCTTCACCGGCTCAGCCACGCTCCACCTGGGAGCGAAACCCTGGAAGGGCGGCGAGGTGTACTTTGTCCCGGAACTGATCTCGGAGCGGCCGCTCTCCAACCTGAAAGGCCTGGGGGGCGCGGTGCAGAACTTCGAGTTGCAGAAGGGCGGCGCGGAAACCCCAACACTGTATGTTTCGCGGATCTACCTTCGCCAGACTCTTGAGCTTGGGGGCG
Organism: Acidipila sp. EB88; assembly: GCF_003858395.1. Classification (GTDB taxonomy): domain Bacteria; phylum Acidobacteriota; class Terriglobia; order Terriglobales; family Acidobacteriaceae; genus EB88. The sequence continues at coordinate 4,082,721 of NZ_QWEV01000005.1, forward strand.
ACGAGGTCAAGGAAGACTCCGGGCCGAGCCAGGTGGGAACGACCTACCGCAGCCGCAGAGTCAACCTCACGGTCGGCAACTTCAGCATCCTCGACTTCTTCGACAAGAACGCGTTCGACATCGATCCGCGCCAAGGGCTCTTCAGCCTGGCGTTTCTAACCTACAGCGCGTACGACTTCGCATCGAACGCGCGTGGTTACTCGTGGGGCGGTGTCTCTGAGCTGTTCTGGGATCGCTGGTCGGCCCGTTACGGGCGCATCACGCCACCCAAGCAGCCGAACCAGCTGCCCACAGACTTCCGCCTGGCGAAGTACTACGGCGACCAGATCGAAGTGGAACACGATCACCAGCTTGGGCATCGCGAGGGAGTGCTGCGTGTGCTCGGCTACCGCAACCGAGAAGACATAGGCCGCTTCAGCGATGCCATCCGCGTCTTCAAAGCGAATCCACTAGAGAATGCTGCCAACTGCACCACCTTTAACTATGGGTCGACCAATGCCAATGCCCCGGACCTGTGCTGGGTGCGCAAGCCAAATACCAAGACCGGCATCGGCATCTTCGGTGAGCAGTACATCACGCACGGTATCGGCGTGTTTTCACGCGGCATGTACTCCGATGGCAAGACCGAGGTGGACGCCTACACCTCCACGGATCGTTCGGCTTCTTTCGGGGTGCTGGCCAAGGGAGCACGCTGGTCCAGGCCGCTCGATGTAGGTGGGGTGGGCTATAACCTTGGCTGGATCTCGAATCCGCACGCGCAATACCTCGGGCTGGGTGGGATCGACGGGTTTGTGGGTGACGGCCATATTCGCGCCCGATCGGAGCAGGTGCTCGATGCTTTCTACAGTCTCAATTTGCACAAGGCGTACTGGCTGGCCGGCGACTACCAGCGGATCCGCAACCCAGGCTTCAACGCCGATCGCGGGCCGGTCGACGTCATCAGCGTGAAACTGCACGGCGAGTTCTGATCCCCGGGTGATCGATTGCCGCCGCAGCATGCAAACGCAGGCGCACGCGGCAGATTTTCAGGATAGAAAGAAGCGTGCATACCTCGCGACGCAACTTCCTGATCTCCACCGCGGCTGCGGCTGTTCCAGCAGCGGCAAAAGCTCTCCCCCTGGGCAGCCATGCCGCGGCGCTGCTGGCACAATCCTCCTTTGCGACCTCGTTCCCGAGCGTGGTCAGCACGCCGAGCGGCAAGCTGCGAGGCACGCTCCAGGATGGAGTGCGCGTGTTTCGTGGCGTGCCCTATGCAGCGCCGCCCGTGGGTCCGCTTCGCTTTCGACCCACCTCGCCGGTCGTGCCATGGCCTGGCATTCGCGATGCAAACAGCGCTGCGCCGACAGCCCTGCAAACACACCCGCAGGGCCCTACGAGTGAGGACTGCCTGTACCTCAACCTGTGGACGCCGGAGGGGCCGGGCCCGTTCCCGGTGCTGGTGTGGATCCATGGAGGAGGCTTCACGGCGGGCTCTGCGTCCGACCCCATGGCGGACGGCGCGCGGTTCGCGCGGGACGGAATCGTCTGCATCACGGTGGCGTATCGGCTGGGAGTGTTTGGCTTTCTGGATGTGGAGCCCCTGCTCGGGCCCTCCTACGCCGGCTCCGCCAACAATGCCCTGCACGACCTCATCACGGCGCTCCGCTGGACACAAACACACGTTGCCTCCTTTGGTGGCGATCCCGCCCGGGTCACAGTGGGCGGACAGTCGGCAGGGGCCAAGCTTACCGACATCCTGCTCGGCGTGCCCGCAGCGCAGTTGCTGTTTCAAAGCGCGATCTCGGAGAGCGGCGGAGCGGAGCGGGTCTGGTCAACGCAGCAGGCGCGCACCGTCGGCGAAGGCTTCAGCAAGCAGTGGCGGGGACAAAGCGGAAACACCGTCGACGCGCTGCGTGCCGCGCCAGCCGATCTGCTGCAAGCGCAGGAGCGGTTCATGGCTATCTGGCCGCGACACTTCCCTTTGCGCCCGCAGATCGATGGCGACCTGCTGACACGTTTGCCCCTGGAGAACGTGGCCACTGGCAGCACGCGCGGCAGGCGATTGTTGATCGGCACCAACCTGGATGAGAGTGCGTTCTTCCTGGGACCCACGCCCGGCGCCCAACCCACCCGCTCCGACCTGGGCAATCTGTCGCTCGAAGCATTTGATCCAATCCTGGCGCGCTACGCAGCGATCTACCCGAAGCTGTCTGTTTCCGATCGCTGCATTCGTGCGGTCACCGCGGAGGAGTACTGGATCCCTTCGTTGCGCGTGGCGGAGGCTGCTGCTGGCGCGGGGTGCGCGACCTGGATGTACCGCTTCGACTACAGCGAGAACGCCGGGCGGCTGCGCGGTTATGCATTTCACTCACTCGAGCTGCGATTTGTATGGCAGGCACCCGGGCACAGCAAAGGTGCAGCCGAAGCTGCACTGGCGACACAGATGCACACGGCCTGGGTCACGTTCATCAAGGGAGACGCGCCTGCGGCCACGGGGCTGCCATCGTGGCCGCGCTATGACGCCCAGGCTCGCTCGACCCTGATCCTCGATCGCGAGAGCCGGGTCGAACAGCAGCCACACGCCGGGGAAATGCTCTTGTGGAGTGGCTCGTTGTGATGGCAGGGCGCGTCCTTGGGCGCGCTGCTGCGGAGCCGGTCCAGGGTTGTTCCAGGGCCGTTCCAGGGTTGTTCCAGGGCTGTTCCAGGGCTGTGACAGGGCTGTGACAGGGCAAGAAGCTGCCCCGCTAATGAGCATGGCACGCCATGAACATAAATTCTCCTCAATTGCAACAGCAGGAGTGAATTTTCGTCGCGGAGCGCACATGCCATCCGGCATTGTGGATTAAATACAAAATCTCATCCACCAAACCATAGAACAGGGTGACCCTTGGTCGGAAAAGATGCCCGGAAATGGACATTTCACTTTGGTCCTGTGATTGCACTGCTCCTCTCCAAGAGCCGCCCGTAATCACGATCTCAGCCTTGAGTCGTGATTACAGAGGCCGCTATCGAGTTCCCCCTGAGGAGAATCACGCATTGCTGAGATCATCATCCCGCCGGACCATCGTTCTCTCACAGCTTGTTCTGGCTTCGACCGTTGCGTTGAGCCAGACCACCGCATCTGTGACAGGCGTTGTCACCGACCCCGCAGGCGCTGTCATTCCCGGTGTCACTGTTGTATTGACCAACCCGTCTACGGGCGTCAAGTACCAGGTCAAGTCTGATTCTGCCGGTTCCTACCGGTTGTCGAACATTCCGCCGGGCCCCGGCTACCAGATCGATGTCACCACCCCCGGCTTCTCCCCGTACGCAGTCAAGAATGTGTACGTGGACGTGGCGAACACGCGCACTCAGAACGTGCAGTTGACTCCCGGCGGCGCCAGTGTAGAGATCAAGGTCAATGCCGATGGCAACGCGGTGACGTTGAACACGACTGATGCCACCATCGGCAACAACTTCGAAGTGTCGAAGCTGCAGGACCTGCCTGTGTACGACCGCAGCTCGCCGAGCGTGCTCTTTACGCTGCAGCCCGGCATCACATTAGGCGGCGCGACCACCGGTGCCCGTACCGACCAGAACAACGTAACGGTCGATGGCCTGGACACGAATGACCTGGCCAACGGAAACTTTACCGTGATCACCGGCAATGCCCCGGTTGACTCCATCCAGGAATTTCGCGGCACAACCGCGGGCTTCAGCGCGGACAATGGTCCGGGCGGCGGCGGCCAGTTCCAACTGGTTACCCGCAGCGGTACCAACGAGTGGCACGGCAACATCAACGAGTACCACCGCGACAACTCCACCACCGCGAACGACTGGTTCGATGCCAATGATGGCGTCGCGCAGCCCGAGCTGGTGCAGAACCAGTTCGGCGGTTCCGTGGGTGGCCCAATCCTGCACGACAAGCTGTTCTTCTTTTTCAACTACTTGGGCTCGCGCATTGCAGAGCAGACTGCCGTCGAACGTACCGTGCCTCTGCCAGCATTCGCTGCCGGCACCATCTCGTACCTCAACAACAATGCGGGTTGCACCTCAGCGGCGCGCTTGAACACAGATCCGAGTTGCATCTCCTCGCTCAGTCCGACCCAGGTGCAGCAGATGGACCCGGCGCACGTCGGCGAGAGCCCGCAGGTGTTCGCGCTGCTCAACAGCCGCTATCCTGCAGCGAATGACTTGACTTACGGTGACGGACTCAATAGCGGCGGCTTCCGCTTCAACTCTCCGGAACCGGACAACAAGACGAACTACACCGGACGTGTGGACTACGCGTTCAGCCCGCAGATTAAGTTCTATGGCATCGGCAACGTTGCGCGCGAGAACCAGGTCGATGGCGCCGAGCAGTTCCCCGGCGATCCGGCATCGCAGCAGTTCGTGGATCGCAGCTACCGTTATGCCGCCGGCATGGACTGGGAGATCAGCCAGTCGAAGTTCAACCAGTTCACCTACGGCAGCACGGTTGCGGACTACAACTACTCGCAGCCGCAGAACGCTGAAGGGCTATACCAGCTCAGCTTCTTCAATGGCTTCACGCCGACGCTCGTGGACAACCCGTACTCCAGCCCGTCGGGGGCGTCCAATCGCCACGTAGTTGTCTCGCAGGTGAACGATAACTTCACCTGGACGCTGGGACGCCACCAGGTGGAGCTGGGCGGCTACTTCAAGTGGATCCACTACATGGTCGCCACGACCAGCGGCTATGACAGCTACAACATCGGTCTTGGCGGCCACGTGTACAGCACGCCCGGCCTCGAGCCCGCCAACCTGCTCCCGTCGAACAGCACCGCGTCGGAGTATTACGACAACGCCTTTGTGTCCTCGCTGGGCCGCGTTGCCAGTACCGGCGGGACGTTCAACTACACGGCCGCAGGCACCGTGCTGCCGCAGCCCTCGGCGAACACCCGCAAGTGGGTCGACTACCAGATGCAGCCGTATATCAGCGACAGCTGGAAGGTCAATCCGCACCTCACGATCAATGCCGGTTTGAACTACCAGTTCTTCACCGTTCCTTACGAAACCCAAGGGCTGGAAACCATCCAGACGACCACCTTTGACCAGTACTTTGCGGCCCGCGAAACCCAGAGCACAGCCGGCATCACGGGCAACAACTCGGTGCCGCTGGTGACATACGTGCTTGGGGGTAAGAAGAACAATGGTCCGGGTTTCTATCACTCCAACTTCCTGGACTTCGCTCCGCACCTGGGCTTCGCCTTCAGCCCCAGCTTTGATCCGAAGACGGTCTTCAACGGCAGCGCGAGCATCGTCTATGACCGCACCGTGATCAACGCGATCCTGAACCAGCAGATCGAGTTTTCCTACCTGTTCCAGCAGAACGTCACCAACCAGAACGGCGACAATTCGAACGCGACGGGTTCTGTCGCCACTGACCCCCGCATCGCTTCGGCACCGACCGTTTCGGCTCCCGCGACGCCCAAAGCGCCATTTCAGCCATGGGTGACAAATGGCGTACCGGTCGGGCTGCAGGAAGGCCAGTTCAACACAACACTGGATCCAAGCCTCAAAACACCCTATTCGATCCTGCTCAGCTTCGGCATGCAGCACCAGTTCGCAGGCAACACGGTGCTCAAGGTCAACTACGTCGGTCGCTTCGGCCGCAGACTTTTGGCGCAGGCTGACGCAGCCCAGCTCATCGACTTCACCGATTCCGCATCGGGTCAGACGATGAACCAGGCCATGCAGAACATCGAGCGGGAAGTGCGCGCCGGCAAGAGCCCGGCAAGCCTTCCCGCAGAGCCGTGGTTCGAACACCAGTTGGGTCCCAACTACAAGGGCAACCTGCCGAACAACACCTCGGCCGCTGCTTCCTCGAACCCGAACCTTGTGCAAATCGGCGACTTTGGCGACTTCATCCAAGCGCTCTCTCCGAACCTGCAACCCAATGTTGGCATGTCGGCCCAGTTTGGTGAAAACACCATCTTCACCAACAAGGGTTTCTCAAGCTACGGTGGTCTGCTGGTGACGCTCCAGAAGAACCTTAGCCATGGTGTGCAGTTCGATGTGAACTACACCTGGTCGCACTCCATCGACAACACCTCCGAAGTTGCGAACGATGGCGCCGCGAGCGGCTATGGTTTTGTCTGCGATGCAGTTCACCCGCGCGAATGCCGTGGCAACTCTGACTTCGACACCACGCACTACATCACCAGCGACTTTACCTACGCCCTGCCCTTTGGCCGCGGACGGTCCTTCGGCAGCAACCTGCCGATGATTGCCGACGAGGTCATTGGTGGCTGGAGTGTAAGCGGCATCCCTTCCTGGCATAGCGGGCAGGCATGGTCGCCCCTCTCCAACGCCTTCGTCGCGGGCTTCTCAAACGACGCCCCGGCGATCTTTAACGGGGACACGCACGCAGTCCGTCGTGGCATCCACAAGCTTTCGAATGGCTCCGTCACTGTCTTCGCTGATCCCGTTGCGGCAGCAGCGGCATTCTCCGGACCGGATGGCCTGACGATCGGCAGCCGCAACATCCTTCGTGGACCCAACTACTTCAACACCGATGCCGGTCTGGCGAAGACGTTTGCGCTGATTCCGGAACGGAACGTGAACTTCAAATTCCGCGCGGATGCCTTCAACGTCTTCAACCACCCGAACTTCGATGACCTCGATTACGGAAGCTACGGTGGCCAGGTCAACATCACTGCCGCGAGCAACTTCGGGCAGCTCACCGCAATGAACGGCAAACCTCGCGTGCTGCAGCTCTCAGGCCGCATCGAGTTCTAAGTCAAAGCAACAGGAAGTCACTTATCCGAGAGGCGATCGAGCATAATGCGATCGCCTCTCGCTTTTGCTCCATCACGACAAGGCTGTTCGCGTGGAACGACCCGGGCAGTTACGCAAGGCTTCAGCCGATGGTGAAAACGACGCGTGGTTTGCCCTTGGCCGAATCCCACACCGATGCGACGTCTGCAAGCGGGACAGACTTCGTAGCGATCTTCAAGCCGGCAGGCGCAACCGCTTCAAAGACATGGCGAACGGATTGCACCAGGCCCTTCCTGCTGACACTTCCTACGCCGGAACCCATCAGAGTGATCGCCGCAGAGCGAAGTGCGGCTCCCGGAAGCTCGATGTTTCTTTCACCGCTGGCGCTTCCAACATGCACGAAGCGGACAGACTTCTCTGCGACGGTCTTCGCCAAGGCCGCAATGACCATCAGGGCGCTCTCACCCCAAAGATAATCGATCACTACATCGATGCCTTGCTGGAATGTCGCTGCCAGCGCTTCCTCGAATTCGCCGCGAGCGGCGGCGTGGCCTGGGCCCAGCGCGAACGGTATCGTGACATCGGCGCCGAGCTGTCTCAACTCCTCAAGTTCCTCCACGTTTCGGCCCGTCGCGATGACCCTTGCGGCTCCCAGGTACTTGGCCAGCTGGACGGCGATCCTGCCGGCGGTTCCGGTGGCACCATGGACGAGCACCGTCTCACCAGCGGTGAAATGCGAGCGCTCCATCAGGGCAGCCCACGCTGACATGCCGGGGTTCGCGATCGCGGCAGCGGTGATGTCATCCAGGGCATCCGGAATGTCTACACAGCGCCTGGGATGCATGGGACAAAGCTCGGCAAGCGCGCCCCAGGGCGCCTCGGGCATCGCGAAATACACGCGTGTTCCATCTTTCATGAGCCCGACGCCATCCACGCCAGCCACTGCGGGGTAGACCCCTGCGGCGCTATAGTGAACCCCCGACGCCCTGGATCTGGTCACGTTGCTCAGCGCAGCTGCGCGTACCGTGATGAGTTCCTCGTCTCCGTGGACAACAGCGTCGTTGAACTCTCCGTAGATCGGCGTCTTCCCTGCGCCCGTTACGATTGCTGCTTTCATCGTGCGTCTCCTTGCGTCCGGCCGCCGACTCTGTCGAGCAGTTACTGCGACCAGCCACTCATTATTGAACAGCGTTCAATAACCAGATGACCGCTCCCGTATGCTGGATGCATGAAAGTCAACAAGGCAATCGTCGCAGGTGCGGGACTGGAACTGCTCAACGAGGTGGGACTGGAGCAGCTTACGCTTCGGCGCCTGGCTACAAAGCTCAACGTGCAGGCGGCTGCTATCTATTGGCACTTCAAGGACAAGCAGGAGCTTCTCGACGAGATGGCGACCACTGTGCTGGTGGAGGGTGCGTCCGGCCTGGTCCCGCGGCGCCCATCTGCGGACTGGCAGGTCTGGGCCTCCACGTACGGGCACGGCCTGCGCAAAACGTTGCTGGCGTACCGTGACGGGGCTCGCATGGTCAGCGGAACCAGGCTAACCAGCACGGAGCCTCTAAAGGCTGGTGAAGCCTTCGGCGCAAGGATGATTGGTTCTCACTTCGCGCTTCGCGAAGCGGTTGTGCTCCTGAGCACCATCTACAACTACACCCTCAGCTTCGTCATGGAGGAACAGGCCGTCTTTCCGACTCCAGGCATGCGCTCTCCCCTGTATGCACTGGAAGCGCGCCGCGCGCGGCTAGATCCGGCGCTGTTTCCTCATCACCGGCAGGCCAACACCATTCTCTTCGATGGGTATAACCGCCGCTACAAGGAGGGACTGGCACTCATCATTGCGGGAGCAGAAGCATTGAAACAATCAGACTAAGTCAAGACCCTGCCTGCAGGTCCACTGAGCAGTTCTTCATAAAAGTGCAGCATGCTGACAGCGCGGCGCTCGGCCGTTTGTTCCGACGCAAACTGCAGTGCCGCCTCGGACATGCTGCGCAGCCGTTGCGGGTCTGCTGCCAGACAATCACATGCATCGGCAAACCCTCGTACCATTTGCGGGAGGCTGCCGGGCTCCACTTTGACGGAAGCGGCATCGGGCACAAACGCTCGTAGGCCCTGATGATTCAAGCCGATCACCGGCAGGCCGCGCCCCGCAGCCTCCAGGATCACGGTGCCAAAAGCTTCACGGAGGCTCGTGAAGATCAAAGCGTCACAGCGATCGAACAGAGCCGCCATTGCCTCGGGGGAAACGCGGCCAAGAAAGGTCACCCGGTCTTCGAGTCCCAGCGAGCGAGCCAGACCCTTCATCGCGTCCTCTGTCTCGCCCGTGCCTGCTACGACCATGCGCACCTCCTTCTTGCTGCACGCAGCAACTGCACGCAGCGCGATCGGGAGACCCTTCTGCGTCACGATGCGTCCGGCCCAGAGGAGTGTTAGGCCATCACCCTTGGTCTTGGGCGCTATCTGTCCATCCTTCGGGGTAAACGCCCCATCGAGAAACAGCTCCACGCGTTCAGCCCCTGCGCGGAGCAGGAGAGACCGCGTCTCATGGTTGGTTGCGAACACGAGGTTGGCGGACGCGAGGAGAGCCTCGCGCGCACTGTTCGCTCCTTGCTAGATACCCCTGTCTTCGCGGCTCGCATGCGTCGATCCGCACGAGAAGAGTTTGAGAGCAAGTACACGGCGCAACGCAATTACGCCGCTTTTCGCTTTATCTACCAGCAGGCGGCGCGGCACGCCGCAGCCGCAGCTTGCGTGCCATCTTGAACACCTCACCCTCCCCCGCTTGTAAAGCTTGCAGTTCGGCATCCGCGTGCTTCCTGCATCGGCATCTGCGTATTACCACCCGGCAGATCCACAACTTCTCTTCTCGATCCCCACTACTTTCCCGTACCGTTTCTGACTTGCCGTTGGCGCTCTGACCGAAGCAATGGTCAGCGCCTACCTTTAATCTGCCGCGTGTATCGGCGTAGCTCTTTCCTCGCCAGGGGGAACGGAACGCATGGAACAGCAGAGACTCAACGGGTGGAAAGAAATCAGCGCCTACCTTCAGCGAGGCACGCGCACCGTGCAGCGCTGGGAACTTCACTTTGGCCTGCCTGTACACAGACCTGCAAACCGTCCGCGCACAGCTGTGATGGCCTTCGCGGAGGAGCTGGAGGTATGGCTTCGGGGTAGCTCACGCGCTACAGACAAAGGCGAATCCCTCACCGCCGCGGCAAGTTCGTCAGAGCTCATTCTGGAGGTTGACCGACTGGCAAGTAAATCCAAGGAGATTACAGTGGAACTATCTCATCTTCGCCAACAACTAGGCACGAGGCCGGACGCACTCATACGTTCAACGCTTCCTGCCAGTTCCCCCCGGTCGGCGAAGCGTGCAACCAGGTCGAAGACTATGGCTCGATGAGGTATAGCTCCACGTCGCAGGACCGCGTTGTGCAGTACCATGCGCGCTCAGTCCATCTGCGGCAGGTTGTGATGCAATCTCAGCCGCGGCGGAGATCGCGCGACTAGGATGCACGTCCGCCGGCAGCACCGGCTGCTCAGGAGAAAGCGGCTAGACCACTTCGACCTTTGTTCGAGCGAGCACAACCTCTTCTCTCACTGGCTGGCCTAACAGGCGACTCTTCAAATTCAAGAAAGGCTGCTCGAAGAACCTGCGGGATAGATACGCTACCAGGACCGAAACACTCGCGCAGACAAGAAAGGCTCCACTCTGCAGTGTCAGGTTCGATAAGCCAAGGTGATGGAGCAGTTCATTCACCAACCGCCAAAGCTTTTCGCTCACGAACAATTGGAACAGGTACAGGCCGTAGCTTATATACGCAAGGAAGCCGAGGAAGCCCGGGGTTCTTTCTGTTGCGCCTACCCGTCCAGTTCTTGCAGCGTCACGGTAGAGCCCGAAGAGGAGCATGCCGGCGCACAGCCACATCCACGGCAAGGCTCGAAGCGCCACCAGACTATTGCTGTTGTGAAAGGCTGCAAGGTACAACGTCAACAGCACCAGTGGCGCGCTCATCGCGAGGAGACTGACTGCCACCCGGCGAATATTTGCCTGGTGAATCCTGCCGCGATGGAGCAGAGTCGCCAGCAGGGCTCCGTAGGCTATGTAGTCGAGCAGGAAGGGTGTCTTGAATCGAATGTCAATGTGTGCATTGTGGCGAATCGCCAAGACACGCAGCACCGGTTCAAGCACGATAACACTAGCCAGCAGTGGCAGCAGCTTTACCTCTTTCAGGTGTCGCACACAACTGGGCCATAGAAGATAGAAGTGCTCTTCTACGCAGAGCGACCAGAGCGGACCGTACTCTCCTGAGGGGGCACCAAAGAGAGGCGCGAAGTTGGACAGGAAAAGGCAGCTGGCGAAGAAGAATCGCCAACTGATCGGCAGGAAGATCTTGAGCGTGATCAGCACCACCACGAATACTGGCAGGATCCGCAGAGCGCGCTTTATGTAGAACTCGCGGTAGTAGCTCGGTTTGCTCCGGCCCCGCAGGAGAATAGTGGTGATCAGGAAGCCGGAAAGCAGAAAGAACAAATGAACGCCGTAGTTGCATTCCCCGACCAGCGCATCGAGCAGAGATCCGGGCACCGTGCCAAGCATGCGAACCCAGTCGACGCTTCCGTACCCATGAAAGAGCAGCACCAACAAGATCGCCGTTCCGCGCAAATAGTCGAGGGAAGGCAGATGCCGCGGCAGCACAAATTGTGCCCTGACAGTCTGCGTGCGGTCTGTCATGTGTGTCTCCATCAAACGCCCATGCTGCATAGATTTTGGTTCTAGACTGCGGTGCCACAACGACACAAGTGTCCAAGTGATGCGGGATTCGAGTGTCTACAGTTCGTTTTCGTGCGCGAATAGGCACACCAACGACCACCTGCACTCCCGCTCTAGGGTAAAGGCGTGGTGAGTTCAGCCCAGTGTTGCTCTATCGCCGTGGCGGCGATGCGGTGTCCCTTGGCGTTGAAGTGGATACCATCCAGCGTGATCTCTTTCGAACTGTAAGGCATCTCGGCACCCGTGACATCAAGCAGAGGGACCTGGTGCTGAGCGGCCCATTGCACCAGCGACGGCGTAGCGGCGGCTTCCGCGCTGTTGTGGATCCAGGAACGCGCAGCTAGAAACACGACGCCCATCCGTGCATGATTGCCTGCAACAGCCTGCTGAAACTCGTTCAGCCTCTCGAGATTCGGACCTACGTTCGCAGGGGAGTCCGAACCAAACTGCGAGCCTGCGTCCAGCTTTCGCTTGATGTGAAACAGGCGCGGACCGACATACCGCGTCCAAAGCTCACAGAGCGCACAGGGCGACTTCGTGGTGGATGACTCGCCACCAACATCGGCCAGGGTAGACGTGGATTGGCCCATATCGCCAGAGTTCAAGACCAGCAGAACCAGGTCGGCATTGAACGTTCCGCGCGATTGCAAGTAGCCCAGTTCGTTGCCGATTCCATAAGCTGAGTCCGAAGCATTGAGGACCTCGACCGGCCGATGGAGCTGCGCGGGAAGCTCTGTCGCCAGCAGCGACGCGAAGATCTTTTTCTGGTCTACCTGCGTGCCCCCGTATGTCATCGAATCGCCAACCAGCAGGACACGGTAGGTGCCGGCCGGTTTCATCACCATCACCTCTGGAGACCGCATGCTGAAGCTGTTGACATCCGTGTGGGCAAAGAAGCGAAACAGATGCTGATTCGGCTTGAGCACGTACCCTGCCGCATGGTCTGCCTGCATGAGCGGCCTGTCCCCAAGGCCCAGAATCAGCCGCAACCCTACCTCCAAGATGAACAGGGCCACGAGCAGATAGAGCAGACATTGACCCGCGCGCGCCAAGGTCCGCTTTGGCGCTGTGCGCGGCGGAACAGCAGGTGCGGAGGGCAAGGTAGTGGCGGACGCGTGCGGCATGATCATCCCTTTTTCGGCCTAAGCAGTGGTGCGTACTTCAGAGTCGTACGATAACGGAAGCAGCGAAGGCAGTCACCATTCCTCCGCGGTGACTCCGACTCTCCACGCCACGTGCTGCAGAGTCATGCTGCTGGCGAACCTGTAGCAGATACTGGCGCCGGTGGGAAATGCCTCGTAACTCCGACTCCCACCAGCCTAACTGGTTCATGGCAAACGCTCTAGTAAATTCCTGCGCATTCTGAAGGGAGATCCCATTTGGCTGCATCTTTTACTGCCTAACCTGCAAGCATGGTGACTAATCCGCGTTCAAGTAACAGCTTTATCGTCGAATGGGTAATGAAAGTACAAAACTGGCGGAGACGTGCAGGAACGACTCGCCGTGATTGGGCTTTGTGCGCACCCTCTACCGGTCGAGATAAAGCAAGTAAGCGCACCGCCGACGTGTACGCACGAAGCAGCGCTTCTCGCCACACTGCCAGCTATGCGCTTGTTTTTTGAAATGAAGATCCAACGTGATTGGGTCGGATGGTCCGCGTTTTTATCCAAGCTCGGCGTTCGCGAGGGGCAAACATGGATCCATTATTCTGCCGCTGTGCCAGCCTTGATGAATGGCTATCGTCCACCGATTGTGCGAGAAAGCGGCAGGCTCAGGGTTGCCGTACAGCCGGGCTTTGTTTTGCTTGACAAGATCGCGACGCGTCCGTGATGCGCGCTAGCAATCTGTTGCGCCAGCACCAGCCCGATGCCGGAGCCCTTCGGCTTTGTGGTGTAGAACGGCACGAATAAGTTGCTCGCATCTTCAATGCCGAGCCCGCTGTCTTCTATCACGAAAGTGATTTCGGCTGCGGTCACAGTCCAGGTGAATGTCACGAGAGCCCTCGTGTTTGATTCCGCTTCATGAGCTAGTGCCGCGTCCACTGCATTCTGCAAAAGATTGATGAGTGCTTGCTGTACCTGGTCAGGATCGCAGAGCATGATAACGGTTTCACCCACAACAAGGTTGAGGGGCATGCGTGTTTCCATCTGCGCCGTGCTCGTTACAATTCTCTCGGCGGAGACAGCTTGGAGAGTCGGAGCAGGCAAATGCGCGAGACGTTGATACGCCTGCAGAAAACGGTTGAGCGAAGCAGCGCGATCTTCTATCACAAACAGTCCGCGCTCAAAGTCCTCGCGCGCGTCTAGAGGAAGCCTTTCGGTCAGGCGCGCCAAGCTGCCCGCGATGGAACTGATTGGCGTAAGCGAGTTGTTGATTTCATGCGATAGCACCCGAATGAGTCGCTGCCACGCAAGCCGCTCCTCCTCGCGAAGCACTGCAGCGACGTCAGACAGGACCAGCAACGTATGTGGTAAGCCATGCAGGCGGAACGTCGTGCGCCGCACCGACCAGCGGATCGCTGCACTTGTCTTGAAGACAGGAGACTCAAGCGTAGCTGCCCCGGGGTAGAGCCCCTGATCAGGCAGCGCGAGCAGTTGATCCAGCTGCAGCTCTGCTGCTGTGCGCCCGATCGGGTCCGACGCGCCAAGCGCGAATGTTTCCCGCGCCGCACTATTAATCACACGCAGCCGCGTAGCATTATCGAACGCAACGACCGGGGAATGCATCGATGTCAAGACACGCTCAAGCAGGCTGAGCGCGTCCTGGACCTCTGCGCGTTGTCGCTGCAGCGTGCTGCTCAGTGCGTTCACTTCCAATGTCAGATCGCCGACTGTATCGCCACGACGACCACGCCGGGCGCGAAAGCTGTAATCCTCTTCACGAATGGCTGCAATGATATTGGCGAGTGTTTGCAGCGGTCGCAAGAGTTGCTTGAAAAAGAGCCTGGCGAGCTGGGTATAAGCACCCACCAGAAGGCATGTAAACGCCGCAATCTCCAATCGTGTAAGTCCGAGTCGGTGCAGAAGCAACAGACACGGGCAACAGACCGCAATGCCGGCCGCGAGCAGCCAAGCAAGTATGCGATGTTCAAAGCTGAAGGAGCGGTCCTTAACGCCTGACGAGTTGTCGATCAGCTCGTGCGGTAAAGGGTTCCTCTTCCGGCTTCGATGCGGATCAAAGACCATACTTTTCCATGCGCCGGTAGAGCGCGCCGCGCGACAATCCAAGCGCCTCAGCTGTGTGCGAGACGTTGCCACTACTCCTCGCAAGGGCTTTACGAATCAGAAGTGCTTCCACAGCTTCAAGCGAAAGCTCGTCGAGCGAGATACCCGATCCGAGGTCTGCGGCGCGAGAGACCAGGCCAAGATCTGCCGGTTGCACGCTGGGCGTGCGCGTCATTAAGACCGCGCGCTCCATCGTGTGGTCGAGTTCGCGTACGTTCCCGGGCCAGGGATGGGCCAGCATGAGAGCCAGGGTCGCGGGCTCAAAGCCGGAAACCTGCTTGCGGTAGCGGCTCGCATATCGAGCCAGGAAGTGGGCTGCCAGCAGGGGTATATCTTCGCGGCGGTCCCGCAGGGTGGGCAGGTGGATCTCCACGGTATTGAGCCGAAAGAGCAGGTCCTCGCGAAAACTGCCCTGTGCCGCGTCTGCTCGCAGGTCGGCGTTGGTAGCGGAGAGCACGCGCACATCCACGTTACGTGTCTGCGATGAGCCGACGCGTTCCAGCTCTCCTGTCTCAAGAACGCGCAGCAGCTTGGCCTGTTGCCGCAGTGGAATGTTAGCGATTTCGTCCAGGAAAAGCGTGCCGCCAGAAGCAAGTTCGAAGCGGCCGATCCGGTCCGCACGTGCATCGGTATATGCGCCCTTCACGTGGCCGAACAGCTCCGACTCAAACGTTCCTTCAGGGAGCGCGCCGGTGTTCACCGCGATCAATGATCGCTCCGCACGATGCGAGAGCCGGTGCAGCGTTTGCGCCACAACCTCTTTGCCGGTGCCATGCTCGCCGGTGATGAGGATGTTTGCGTCGGACGGCCCGATGCGCGTCATCAGGTCCACCACCGGTTGCATCGCAGGCGCTTCAGCGATGAAATCCGGTGCACCTTCTGCCCGCAGTAGCTGGTTCTCTGTTTCGAGACGCTGGGTGCGGCGGCGTGCCTGCGAAAGCTCCATCTGGGTACGCAGGATCGTCAGCAGGCGCTCATTCTCCCAGGGCTTTTGAACAAAGTCGTTCGCTCCGCGCTGCATGGCCTGCACGGCGAGGTCAACATTCGCCCATGCAGTCATCACGATGATCGGCAGGTAAGCCTCGCGAAGACGAACGGCCGCAACCAGGTCAAGCCCCTCGCGGCCAGACGTCGTGTCCCGCGTGTAGTTGAGGTCTGCAAGCAAACCATCGAACTCCGCCGAGGCCAGCCTGTCGAGGATCTCTGCCGGGCTCGACGCGTACTCCACCAGGTAGCCCTGCGGCTTCAGCAACAGGCGCAGGGCTTCCAGGATGTGGTGCTGGTCGTCCGCGACAAGAAGGCGACCTTTCGGGTTTGCTGCGTTCGCCATGCTTGATCCTCATGATAGGGGATGCAGGGCTGGCTCACTCGCTGGAACTGAGCGATCGAGCGCAGCCGTGCGTGGTGCTCTGACGGCAGCAAGCGATGAACCGCTACTGCTGCGTCCCGACTCGCGCGGATGTAATCGAGATAGCGTTGGCGTCAAGCGTTCTGCCGGTTGCGCGATCGAGTTCGACCTTAGCCTTTTGATAGTCCGTGCGAGCAGCCACGAGCGCGGACTCTGCCGTGGCCAGATCGTGGCGCGCGGCAAGCGTTTGCAGTGCCGACCCAGCTCCCAGCGCCTGCTCCTTCTCTGTGATGGTGAACGAGCGCTGTTGCAGGTCCCGTGCCTTCATGGCTGCAGTCACGCGCGCCAGCGACTGGTCAAGGGCATACTGCGCATTGCGTACTTCGATGCGAATCTGTTTGCGCAATTCCTGCAGCCGGATCTCGGCCTGCCGCGCCTCCAACTCCGAACGCACCTGGTCCGACTTGGCGACCCGGTTGCGGATCGGCACGTTCACGTTGACCCCTACGTAGTAGTTGGGCGCCGAATTGTTGAAGGAGTTGACGAACGCTCCGCCGTACGTGCTGGGCGCAGTCGAGGTTGTCGTCGAAAGCGGATTGTTCATGCCGGCAAGTCCCGTGCCGCCGTAGTAGCCCACCAGGTCCACCTGCGGCAGCAGGGCGTTCTTCACAGCATCCCGGCTGATCTTTCTATTCTGCAGATCGATGTCTGACTCTGTGAGTTCAATTCGTCGGCCGAGCGCTCGCACCACCATGTCATCGTTGGCGGAGCCGCTAGGCACATCGGTACTTTCTACGGTCGCCAGATCCGTGGGACGCACAGGCATGGCCTCTAAGGTGGGGTCGTCCAGATTCCTGGTGAGAGCATTCTTGATCAACAACGACTGGAACTGCAATTGCGAACGAGCGATCGTCAGGTCCTGTTCCCGGTTCGCCACCTCGGCTTCATCCTTCACCACATCGAGCGCGGGAATGGCTTGCAGCTCTAACTGCCTGCGCGCTGAGGCGAGTGTCTGCTGCGCAAACTCGATGGAACGCGTCTTCACCTGCTCGTCTTCATAGGCAGCAACGAGGTCCCAGTAGATGTTGGCGATCTGCGCGACGGTGGAGACCACCTGCAACTCAAATGCCTGGTCAGAGATTTTCTGATTGTTGCGCGCGATGCGCAGGTAACGAAGATTTGGGCCCACGCCGAAGCCGGAAAGCAGATGCTGACGCAGTTCTGCCTGAAAGGAACTGTCGAGCTCCGGAGTGAGAAAGCTGAAAGGACTGTTGGATGTGACGCGGTCGGACTCGAAAGTGATGCTGATACTCGTGCCCGTGGCGAAAGCCTGCGCGTAGTTCAGTTGCCCCTGAAAGTTGCCACTCAGGAGGGTCGGAACGCCATAGATAGCCTCGCTCGAAAGCGGGGTGGTGCTATTCGCGTAGCCTATCGTCCCGGTGATGTCGGGGTCGTAAGAAGACACTGCAGATCCATTGCCCAGCGTTGACTGCACGAGACCGGAGGCACCTGCTCCCGCACCGCCGGCACCGCTTGACGTGCCCCCTGCACCGGCACCGCTCGATGCCGAGCCGAACCCACCCACACCGCCGCCAGGCGTGTTCTGTACCACGCCTGTATTTACGCCGAGAAAGCTGCCGCCTGCCTGCGTTCGCAGCACATCCGCCTTGGCAATGGGAATGTTATAGCGGGCGATGGCGAGGTCCAGGTTGTTTTCAAGCGCGAGCGCGATCGCATCCTTCAGCGAAAGTTCCAGGACACCGTTGCGGATGAGGCTGTCGAGACGCGGAGAGTTCGCGAGCGACGGCACAGGAATTGCGACTCCGCGATACGCATCCAGTGGATTCCTAGAGTGTGGGAGATCAAGCGAGATCGAAGGTACGGCACCCGTGGCTGCGCTGTCCCTGGTAGCTCGTGTGAAATTCAGCGATTCGGCACGCGGCTGCGGCGCTGGTGGAATCGCGGTGTCTGCCTGCTGCGCGAACTGCCGCGTTGGTGTGAGCAGAAGAGTGACCGCGCCGATCATGGCGGCCATAATGCCAGCTTTACTACGAGTCATAGCGATACGCTTTCTTTGTGGTTCCATGCGGGTGGTACCGCTCCTGTCATGCCGAAAGAGCCTGGCGCGCAGCGGTACGTCAGGGACTTCTTCGCTTGCAACCAAGGAAGAGGACATTGCCCGCTTACTCAGTTCTCAGCGCCACCGTGGGGCTGACACTCGCGGCGCGACGTGCCGGGATCAATGCAGAAAGCAGGGCCACGGAGGCAATCATCGCTACCACGATGCACAGGATTGCAGGGTCTGCCGCAGACACACCGAACAATTGCGAGCGAACAAGCTCGCTGAGCCCGTACGCTGTGGGCAGCGCGACCACAATGCCGATCGCCGCAAGCGTGAGCACATCTTTCAGGATGAGTGATGAGACCGCGAGTCGCGTGCTTCCGAGCGCCATGCGGATACCGATCTCCCGGGTCCGCTGCGCCGTTGAGTAAGCCAGCACACCATACAGCCCTACCCCGGCCAGCAGTGTCGCCAGAATGCCGAAGGAGACAGCGAGCAACGTAATCATGCGCTCGTTCTGCAGGTCTGCATCAATCTGCTGATCCATGGTGATCAGGTCACCGACTGCAAGTGAGGGATCCACGCGGTGCATGGCCGCTCGGATGTCGCCGAAGGCTTGTGTTGGTTCCAGCGCCGTGCGCAGCACAACGTAGATCTGTGTCGAGTCCGGCGATTGCTTCAGCGGGCGATACATGGTGGCAGGAATGGCATCGCGGATGCTTCGGTTCCGGTAGTCGCGAAACACGCCAACGACTTCGATGTTGGTCTTGTCATTGATCCCGATGCCGTAGCTGATATGGCGACCGAGGCATGCAGCATTGTTGCCGTTGCAGTAGTGCCTGACGAACACCTCATTCACCAACGCCACATCCGGGTGACCGAGCGTATCGGCATCGGTGAACAATCGACCCATTAGAAGGGGGATCTGCATGGTGGCGAGATAATCGGGTGTGGTCGCGCTGTTCTGCACCTGGAAGCTGTCATCGGGCGAAGACTGATAGCCACTCACGGTTATGCCATAAAAACTTCCATTGATCTGCAATGCTGCATCGTCGGATGCAGCAACCGACTGGATGCCAGGAAGCACCGCCAAGGCATCAAGTACCCGCTGGTGAATAGCAGGTGTGCTGGCGGCGGAATAGCCAGCCAGACGGGGGTCGATGCTGAAAGTGACAAGGTGCGTGGCGTTAAAGCCAAGGTTCACAGCGCGAAGCTGCTGCATGGTGCGGATAAAAAGTCCAGCCCCCACCAGAAGCACGACGGACAGGCCGATCTGCAGGCAGACAACAACGCGGCGCAACAACAAAAGAGTGCCCCCGCCAGTGCCACTTGACTCACGCAGCGTGGAGGTAAGGTCAAGGCGGCGTAGCTGGATAGCAGGCAGGAGTGAAAACAACAGGCTCACCGCGACCGCGACGGTAAAGTTGAAAAACAGGAGTCGATGATCGATCGAGGCTGAAAAAGGTGTCTTTCCGGTGCTATCTGCAAGATGGCTGATGAGCACGCGAATCGCAAAAGGCGCGATGAGAACGCCAACGATCCCGCCAAAGACACCAATCAGCACGCCTTCCAGCAGCAACTGCGACAGCACCTGGACGCTGCTTGCCCCAAGCGCCGTGCGCAGGGCGAACTCACGCAGGCGTCCCGCAGAGCGCACCATCAACAGGCTGGCGACATTTACCGAAGCGATGAGGAGAACCAGCGCTGCCATCGCCATCACGGCGAGAAACGGCTTCTGCAGCGTAGTCCTGTTGAAGTTGAAGCCGCGCGCACCAGGCAGCACCGACATGCTCGAGTTCATGAAGTTTTTAGTGAACGTCGCGGATTTGGATCTGCCGAGCAGACTCAGGTCGTTGGCGCGTAGCGCGTGCCACAAAGGTGCGATCTGTGCCTGTGCACTCTCAGCAGTGACACCTGGCTGGAGACGACCCAGGATGCTCAGCCATTTGTACTGGTGATCGTTATAGCGATCGCCGGCCCTTGGCATCACCTGTTGCAGCATCGACATCGGCACGAACACTGCGGTCGCTTGTCCCCAGATAGCGCTGGTGAAATGCGGTGCAGCCACGCCGACGATCTGGAAAGGATGACCGCTGATGGACACCGTGGAGTTTACGACGGAAGGATCAGCGCCCAGTTTCTCGCGCCAGAAATCGTAGGAGAGAACAGCAACGGAATTGGTGCCAGGCTGCCCGTCATCCGACGGTTGCAGCAGGCGGCCTGCCGCAGGCACAAGGCCGAGTGTCTGAAAGTAATTGCCGCTGACAATTTCGGTGGAGGCGAACTGCGACGTGTCGCCACGAGAAAAAGCGGTCGTGTCACTGACGGTCGCGAGCAGATGCGAGAAGACATGCGCACCATCACGAAGTCCAAGGTACTGAGGATAAGAGAAAACGTCATTTCTGTCCCCGCCGCCACTCATGCTGATCGAGCCATTCCAGGCAGAGCCTGAATCGCGCAACACCACGAGACTTTCAGGGTCCTCGACCGGCAACGCGCGCAGCAAAGCCTGGTCGAGCAGCGAGAAGATGGCGGTGTTGGCCCCGATGCCAAGCGCCAGTGTAAGCACTGCGGTGATCGCGAACGCGGGCGAACGACGCAGCTGGCGGAGAGCG
Source organism: Acidipila sp. EB88 (assembly GCF_003858395.1). Lineage (GTDB taxonomy): Bacteria > Acidobacteriota > Terriglobia > Terriglobales > Acidobacteriaceae > EB88. The sequence goes on from NZ_QWEV01000005.1 coordinate 4,103,437, forward strand.
AACTTCAAATTGTTCCAGGCATTCTGCATAGGTTCGCCTTTCAGCCGAGCAGTGTGGAGCTGGTGACGACGGTGGAGGGATTGTGCAGCGGGTCAGTCTGCAGACGCGCGAGCTCGCCTTCAGCAACGACCTTGCCGTCGAACAGGTGTACCTGGCGTTTTGCGTGACCGGCAAAGCGGTTATCGTGAGTAACCATGCAAACGGTGGAACCCTCGGCATGCAGCTCGGCGAGCAGTTGCATCACGGCCTCACCATTCTTTGAATCGAGATTGCCCGTGGGCTCGTCGGCCAGCAGGATTGAAGGCGACCCCGATAGGGCGCGGGCCACGGCGACACGCTGCTGTTGTCCTCCGGAAAGCTGCGCAGGATAATGACGCATCCGGTGCGCCATGCCAACCCGCTCGAGCGCCTGCTCGACGCGCCCCTTGCGCTCGCTTGAGGCCATACCTGGGCGGTAGGTCAGCGGCAGCTCGACGTTCTCCGCCACCGTAAGATCGCCGATGAGATTGAAGCTTTGAAAGATGAAGCCGATCTCCTGGTTGCGGATGCGGCCTCGCTCGGCGAAGCTCAGGTTGACGACGGGCTTGCCATTGAGCGTGTACGTTCCGCCAGAGGGCACGTCCAGGAGACCCAGGATGGACAGCAGCGTGGACTTGCCGCAGCCCGAAGGGCCGGACATCGCGATGTATTCTCCTCGATCAATCGTGAGGTGAATGCCGGAGAGCGCATGTGTCTCGATCTCGTCGGTGTAGAAAATCTTTGTCAACGAGTCGATCTGGATGAGAGGCGCGGACATGTGGAGCTCCTTGAAGAAGTGGATTGCTTGATTACTGCTGTAGCCTGACCCTGTCTGCGGCATCCCAGCGCGACATGTCCGAGAGAATGACGACGTCGCCGATGTTGAGCCCGGAGAGAACTTCCATGGAGTTCACAGAGGCACGGCCAACGCGCACAGAGACGCGCGTGGCAGTCTTGCCATCCGGATCGACACGGAACAACGAGAGCATCGAGTTCTCGTTTCCGACCGCGGGTCGGCCTATGTACAGCGTGTTCTCCAGGTGATCCAGATCGATGGTTCCATCGACGGAGAGATCCGGGCGGGCACCCTGCGGCAGCGCACCCGCAAGTTCTACATCGACGGTGACGGTGCCTGCGATCACTGCAGGGTCGATACGCCGTACCTTGCCGTCGATCAATCCATTGTGCGTGTCAATGCTCGATGCCTGGCCAATCTGAATATCGCGGGCCTGCGTTTCCGGAATTTTGAGTTGTGCCTTCAACTGGTCGGGCTGCACGACCTTGGCGAGCGTGGCGCCGATGCTGACGTGCTCGCCGACCTGGTGGGGCAGGTCAACCAGCACGCCCGCGATGCCAGCGCGCACGCTGAGTGCCGAGGCCTGCTTCTCTTTCAGCGACAGAATCGCCCGCGCCTGGTCGACTTTTGCCTGTTGCACCGCCATCTCGGTGGAGATGGTCGCGGCGTTTAACGTGAGCCGCTGCTTCTCCAAGTCGTCACGCTGCGCGAGTTCGTCGGCCTTGCCCCTGGAAGCGGAGTAGCTGAGGCCCGAGATCACGCCGAGATCGTACAGGCTCTTGTCTGTCTGCGACTGCAACGCGGCCTGCTTCTGATCGGCCGATACAGTCGCCGCGCCCGCCCGCTGGGTCATGAGCTCGCTTTGCAGATGAGCGCGTGTGTTCTGCAGGTCGGCCAGCGCCGCTTTCAACTGCAGTTGCGCATCGAGCAACTGCTGCTGAACCTCGGGATCCACAAGGTCCATCACGACCGTGTCCGGCGTGACTGGAGCACCCGGCAAGACACGGATGCGCAACACGGTTGCCTCCGTTTCAGCGGGGATCAGCCGGATGCGATCTTCGCGCGGCACCAGGGTGCCGGGACCGCGCACCTGGCGGAGCAGTTCGCCTCGCTTGACCGCTTCCGTGAACACGGGGCTGTCAACGGTCGGGATCGCCGGCTTGAGGCGGTGTATATAGGCCGCACCCACCAGGATGATTGCCAGCGCAAGGGTTGCGTAGATCCAAAAGCGGCGACGCTTCTGTCGTTTCAGGTCGGGGCGCGAAATATCCATACATGACTCGACAATGCATTTGCACGGCCAAAGTCAAAACCCTGCGATGTGGGCCAAACGCCTGCAATTAAGCACAACAAGGTTTGGCGGCGCGTCATCCGGGTGTCCAGCATCGACCGCTCTTGTTCGGAAATGAACACCGGGGAAGCTCTTCAGGACGGGCCGAGCAGACGCACAGGCCAGGTGCCGGCCGGTGCAAGGATTCTCCACGGATGGCCCTCAGAACCCTTGCCGCGGACGCAGCCAGAGACCACGCACTCGCGAAGAACAGGCAAAATACGCGCGGGCACTCTATGCGCAAAAGGGGATGCCCCCTTCGCGACAGCAGAGCCCGCGCGGCTGTAGGTTGCTGCGCTAGATCCAGACCTTGGAGTCCACCTCAGTCTTGCGTCCATAGCGCCGGTTATCGGCAGGCGCCGTGTTGCCGGCTCCAGTGCTGGCTGTCAGGATCGCCGGCGCCGCGGGTGCGGCCACGGTGGGCGCCTTGCTGGGGGCTTTGGCGCCAGTGCTGGTGGTTGCGCCGGGCGCGTAGTTCACGTCATCCTCCCCAGGATACTCATGCGGCGAGCCGACGCGGTTCATGCGGGCGTAGTTCGGCACCGCCAGCATCGGCGAGCCATCCTTCCATGTGCCGGTCAGCACCATCATGCCGCCCAGCATCTCCGGCTTCCACTCGGCACGGATCGGTCCGTCACTGAGCGACTGCTCGATGTTGTGCTGGTCGGCGGTCTCCACGTTGTAGACGAGCGGACCGTACTTCAGCGCGACCGTACCAAGGTCTGCCTTGATACGGTCGTCGGCAACCACCCGCTGCGGCTCCATCGGCAGGTCAAGTTCGATCCGGTCGCCTGCTTGCCACTCCCGCGTGACCACGGCATAGCCCTTCTCGATCCTCGGCGTCATGCGCGTTCCATTCACCGAGAAACTCTGCACTCCATGAATCAACGGCGTCTCGGTATACAGCTTGCTCGTGTTGCGGTTGGGGATGCGCACATACACGGAGAACGTTCGCTTCTCCGCCGGGTTCACCGTGATTGCTACCGCGCCCTTCCACGGGTAGTCGGTCTTCTGCACCATCTCCACGTGCGTGCCGGCAACCTTGCCTACCTGGATGCGGCTGCCCACGAACATGTTCACGTACACACCGGTCTTGCTCTTCACGTATGTCCAGGTTGGCATCATCAGCAGGGTGCGCGGGATGTTGCCCACACAGCACGGGCAGGTGTGCCACGAGGCACGCTCCGTGTTCAGCAGCGGATTGGTGTAGCAGAAGCTCGTGCCTTCAAGCGACACACCGCCCAGCAGAGCGTTGTACATGGTCTGCTCGTACAGGTCCGCGTACTTCGCATCGTGATACGCAAGGTTGAGCTTGTACTGGAAGAACACGAGTCCGCAGCTCGAACACGATTCGCAGTACGCGTTGTTGCGCAGCGAGTAGTTCGGACCGAAGCCTTCCGACGTTTCGCCGCTGCCGATACCGCCGGTCAGGTAGTACTTCTTGTTGACCATGTTGTCCCAAAGCGAGAGCACCGCGCTCTGGTACCCGGGGTCCTGTGTCTCGGCTGCGATGTCTGCCATACCGGAGTAGAAGTAGGTGGCACGTACCGCGTGGCCGACCGCTTCGTACTGCTGCTCCGGCGGAAGGTGGCTCTGGTCGTACTCCGAGCCGCCCCGTCGCGAATCGAGCAGGAACTTTGCCAGCACGATGTACGCGTCCCCACGATGGTTCCCTTCCTGGTCGTTGACGAAGCGGCCAAAGCGCACCAGCGCCTGTTCCATCTCCTGGTGCCCATCAAACCAGGCCTTCTTGCCCGCGCCAAGGTTGGCCACCCAGCAGTCCGCCAGCTTCTTCGCCGCGTTGTAGAGCCGCAGGTCCTGCCCATCGGTCAGCGTGTAATGGTTGATCGCCGACTCGATAAAGTACCCCGACACGTAGCCTTCATGGTTGCCGCGATGGTCAGGCGACCAGCGCTCCGGCCACACACTGCGATCCGCCAGGATATAGGCGGTCTGCAGGTAGCCATCTTCCATCTGCGCGGCCAGGATGATCGGGATCCACCGATCGAGGGTGCCGCGCATTTGCTGCTGCGCCTGCAGGATCTCCGGGTCGCCTTGCGCATCGACCATCAGCGCGATGCACATCGACTCCACCGTCTGGTGCACCCACGCGTTCGAGAACACGTAACCCTTGTGCGCCGCATGCGGTTCGCCGCGGTTGGCCTTGGCTGCTTCGACGAAGTTGTCGATGCCGCCATCGCCTTTATTAGCCGCAATATCGGTCCGCTCGCAGTAGCGGATGCAGTGCGGAATCCACTCCACGATCAATGTTTTCGCGCGGCTGCTCCATAGCGGGCTGTCCACCGAATATTTCGTCGTGTACACCACGTCCAGCCGGTCCTTCGGGGGCGCTGCTTCCACATGCACCTTGAGCATGGACGCACTCTGCTCAGCGCGGCCGGCGCCGGTGAGCTTGAGTTCGTACTCGCCCGGCACCGAAAATCGTGCGGTAGTGACAGGGGCTGTGTCCTGCGCGAACAACACCTGGCCCGGGCCGGAGGCCTTGCTCCAACGCGCCGTGTTCTGTGGCCGATCCTGCAGCCATACTGTTTTGCCGGCCAGAAAAGTCTGTCCGCCCAGGATCACCGAACGATCGATCCCGGCATTCACAATCGGCGCAAGCGAAGGCGCTGGACCCGCGTTGTACACCACCCACTCCAACACCCCTGCGGCATGCGCGCCATTCGGCGTAATCTCCAGCCGCAGCTTGTCCGTCGTGACCGCGTCGAAGCTTGTCGCGTTGAACGTGTCTCCCGCGATGCCGAGCCCGCGCGAGTTCGCGACCGGGGTGAAGTCCGTGCCGTTCCAGTACAGGATGCGGTAGGAAGCTGGGGTCGCGATCCTGACACCTTCACTGCCCGGAAACCCATGGGGGCGCGGCGCATCCACACCCCAGTACACCTCCACCTTGTCAATCGCGACCGGCTTGCTCCAGGCGTACTGCACCCAGGGCATCGTCTCGCCGGCCTCCTCACGATCCTGCCGCACCGCATAACAGCCGCTCTTGCGATCGAAGGAGTTGGCGGGGACCACCCCGTCATTCAGTGAGCTGATCTTGTTTTCGCTGGTGGTCACAAAGCTCGACGGCACGGCCACCCTGGCCAGGTTCAACGCCGTATCCCCAGCTACCTGCGCGAGCGCCTTGCGCCCACCTGCCCCGGCAACGCCGGCCACCACGGCACCACCCGCCAGTGTCGCCAAGAATTCGCGTCGATTTACGGGGTGCTCGCTCTTGCACGCTGCCTGCTCTGCTGTAAACGCTTTCTCACTTGGTCGCTTTGCCATGTCCGGATCCTTTTCACATGAAGGCAGGGTCACAATTCCCGGTCCCTCTCGGTGTGATCGAAATCTTACCAGCCCGGGCGGTCCCTTTGCCTAAAGGGGCCGCGTTGTTCTAGAGCAGGTCTGAACTTTCGGGAACCGTGCCCTGCTCGCGCTGGCGCAGACGGTATAGGTGCGCATAAAGTGCCCGGGCCACTGTTGCATTCTGCTGCTGTGTTCTGGCTTTGGCCTGCCGCGAAGCCGGGTGCGCCACGTTCGCCAAGGGAGGAGCCGATGGCATGTCGACCGTAGGCTCCTGAGGATTACCTAGAAGCGGGTCGAGAGTCGAAGGCCCACGCTGCGCGCCGGGCCGATGGCATTGCCTGAGAACAATCCTCCAAAATCGATCACGTTCAACCGGTTGTTCAGGTTCTCGCCGTCGACCTGCAGGGTGACCTCGCGGCTTTCATTCTGGTACAGCGCGGCAATCACGGACGCATTCGCTGAAAGATTGGGACGCACGCGCCCACGGTCGAAGTTCACCCGGTCCACGACCTCGGCCCCGTACTGAGCAAGGGCTTCCTGCGCCGTACCCGTGTATTCAAATGGCAGGCCGGAGCCGTACAGCAGTCCGCCAGCGATGGCTACGCGGGGCACCACCTGGTAGCGAGCGCGCAAGCGCAAGGTGTTCCGCTGATCCTGGGAGTCTGGAAAATGCCCGTTAAGCTGCGAGGTTGCAGCGGCGACATCATCGCCCAGGAACAAGCCCCCGGTGACCGGCAACCAGCTGTTGCCGACCATGTAGGAGTAGCTGACGAACCCGGACATGCCGTGCGCATCCACCAGCGACAGCTTGCCTTCCGCGCCATAGATCACGGCCTTGTCGAAGGAGATCGGGTAGCTTACCCCCGTATTCAATAACTGGTCGTCATCGGCGTAGTTGCGCACGTCGCGACGGTACACATTCGCGTCCAGCCGCACGGTCTGGCAAAAGCCCTTGGTCAGGCCACCCTCGAAGTAGTTGCCGCTGGAGGGTTGAACCGGCAGCCGCAGCACCTCCGGGCTGAGTGACGTGATCGCGGAGGAACTCGAGAGCAGGATGTTTTCCGACGATGGCGTCTGAAAAACACGGTCGTACGATGCATGCAGGACCATGTTCCATGCAGGAATGAAGCGACCGATCGACAGCCGCGGGCTGAAAGCCTGCTTGTTGAGCAATAGCTGGTAGTGATCCCACCGAAGACCCGCGCTGACCGTCCAGTTCCCCAGCCGGATGAGGTCTTCCACAAAGACGGCTTGCTCCAGATCCGGGCGCGACGCTGCAAATGCGAAGGTTTCCGGCGTGTCATCGTCGAATTGTGTGGGGTCCGTGATCAGGTCGCTGAAACGCTCATGCAGAAAGGTCGTATCTGCCTCAAAGCCCGCTTTCCATTCCTGGTTGGCGCGGTGCACCGAAAGCGACCCTTTGAGGTAGCCCTCGCGAAACGCGTTCCGCTGCGCCGCGATGATCGGGGTCGACGCCGCCTTGGAGTTCAGCCCGTCGCCGTGGTCGCGCACCATCCCCACCAGCGCTGCCACCGCATTTGCGGAAAACACATGCTGGTAGCTGGCCGACCCGGTGGTCTCCTCGTTGTCGCCGTACTGTCGCTGCCCTGCCTCCTGCTGCAGCAGTTCATTGGGAATCTGGAAACGGGAAAACTCGTGGCGCAGGCTCACGGCGAACCGGTCCTCGGTAGCCACCTCCCGCTCGTAACGCCCTGAGAAGTCCCCCACGGTTCCCTGGTTCGTATAGTTCTGCGGGACCACGGGATTGAGGTAGTGACTGGTCATGCTGCCGGACGAGGTCGTGGTCAGCGTGTTGCGCCCCCAGACAGCCTGCAGACGCCCGAATGCAGCCCCCGTGTCATAGCTCCCACCCGACAACACAACACTGCCATGCAGTCCGGGTTTGGTATCGCGGGTGGTATTCACCTCGATCACGCCGCCCATCTTTCGTCCATACTCCGCCGGGAAGCCGGCCGTGTAGATACGCAATGAGTCAGCGTCATCCGCCTCGATCTCCGGGCCGAAGCTCGGCGACCGGTTGTCGGTAAGCGGCAGTCCATCCACCACGAACTGCGTCTGGTACTCCGACCCGCGCGGGTGCAGCACGGCGTTGCCCTCGTACAGCCAGCCCGGCTCGATATTGACAAGGTCTTGCACAGAACGCCCGGGCAAGGCGGTGAGCCGCGTGGCAATCGCCTGCGCTCCTACCTCAGCAACGGAAGAGGCCCGGTGCGGGTCGACCAATGTTGTGTCCTGTACGGTCACGTTTGCCGTGAGTTGCAGGGTGTCGATTCGGATCGTGAGTTCCTGCGGACTGGCCGTGCGCACTTCAACGGACTGCGGCAACGCGTAACCCTGCACCTGCTTTACCTGGACAAGGTACGTCCCGAACGGCAGGTCATGCGCCTCCACCAGCCCCTTGCTGTCCGTTTTCAGCTCCAGGTCGACCTGGCTGGCCAGGCTGCGCACCTCCACAGTGCCGCTCATGGCGGCGCCGTGGGCATCCACGATCGTCATGCGCAGTTCACCCCGGGTCGCCTGCGCCATAACCGGGACCGCCATGCAGACGAGAAGAGCCGGGATGTATCGGTACATCAAACGGGAGCCTCGTGAAACAGGTGAATGGGTCTTTCGGGGTGCGCAGCAGTCGCCACAAGTAAGTGCCGACGCATCGTTCGCGCCAGAACGTCACCAGTTATCATTGCGGAGGTAACTTCCTGCAGGTCACACTCTTTCCTCTATGTGCTATTACTATTCTCACGCTAAGTATGTTACTGGCGGGTCAGTTTTTTCGGATATTTGGCGAGAAAAGGGGTGGAGAGTATTGGTACAAACTTTACTTTAGTCGGCCAGGATTTGTGTATTACACTTGGCCACCATATGAACGCCCTCCCCCGAAGGCGCCTCAGCGCTGCATGTTCAGCAGCGTAAGACGCGCCGCGATAGTTTGGTACGCGACCTTTCTTTGCCTGCCGGTCGCCCTGCTCGCAGTAACGCCTACAGCGGCGCCTCTGCCGCGCTACACGGTCGGAGATCGTGGGCAATCCCTGGTACGAACGCTGGTCAATACGCCTGGCCTCAATGCGCAGGGAGTTCTTGCCATCTGGAAGGCTGCGCCGACCGGCGTGATCAAGGGCCTCGTGATCACACCCGAACTCACCCAAACTATTGTCGGCACCGACGAGTTCCCGTTTGTCTACCCGGCAGACATCAACGGGGACTCCACGGTTGTTGGCCTGCTGCAGCGCCCACAAGACCTGCGCTTCACCCGCGCATTCAAGTGGTCGCACAATGGGTTGGAAGTACTTCCCAATCTTCAAGGCCCCTACGCCTCGGCTGCTGCGATCAACGCGGCAGGCACAGTGGTCGGGAGCGCCCAGACCAGCACCAGTGCAAGGCACGCCGTGCTGTGGCAGGGCGCGGCGCCGCGCGATCTTGGCTTGCTTGCTCGAGGGGATTACAGCAGCGCCCGCGACATCAATGACCAGGGCCAGGTCGTCGGCGAGGCCAACGTCATCCCGAACGGCAAGCCCCGCGCATTTTTATGGAGCGGGCACACCATGCAGCAGCTTCCGCTACTTCCCGGAGGCACGTTCTGCAGTGGACAGGCGATCAACAATGCCGGCGAAACGGTGGGCTCCTGTGACCTTCCCGAAGGCTCCGCTCACGCGGTGCTATGGAAGAACGGCACGATCAAGGACCTGGGCACGCTTGGCGACGAAGATGCACCCAGCACGGCTCTTGATATCAACCGTGAAGGGCAGATCGTGGGCTCCTCCGAGGTCGTTGATGGCAAACTGCGCGCTGTGCTCTGGCAGTCCGGTCGGCTGATCGACCTGAACACTCTGATCGATCGACATTCCGGCTGGCTTCTCCTAGTGGCCTCTCGCATTAACGACCGCGGGGAGATCGCCGGTCGCGGCATGTATCACGGTGCCATCCATGCTTTCGTTCTCGAACCTTCTGCGACCCTAACTCGCTGATCCACTGCTGTACTGATTCATCGAACCACGTCCAGTCTCGAATGCGTCCGGCCTCACGGACCAGCACGGCGTATCGCTTCTCTGCTCATCGGTGATGAACTCGCACGACGGCCGCCATACCACCGGCCGAGCGGACGGCCCTCCTCGCCTAAAAGCTTGTCTTTTTATTGACGTCCTAAGTTTTCTGACTTTGAATGTACGGCATTTTTCTGGAGCGAAGCCTTATGACAAAGCTGCTATGCCTTTCCGCCGTGACCGCGAGTCCTGGCCGCGCACTGAACCGCGCCTTCTCAACAATTCGTCGCACTGCTTTCCCCTGGCGCTATGGCTTTCTGACCCTGCTGGTTCTCCCTGGCATCGGCGTGGCGCAGGCACAGGTCAACGTCTACACCCGTAGCTATGATGCGAACCGCACAGGGGCCAACACGGCAGAAACAACGCTGACGCCGGCAAACGTCAACGCCACCAACTTTGGCAAGCTCTACACAGTGCCGATCGACGGGCAGGTCTATGCGCAGCCGCTGTTTGTGTCCAACGTCAACATCGACGGCAGCACGCACGACATCGTGCTGGTAGCGTCCATGCTGAACTCTGTCTACGCCATCGACGCGCCCACCGGCAATATTCTGTGGCAGCAGAACTTCGGCACGCCGATTAAGGCCCAGGAAGTCGAGAGCGATCAGAACATCAGCTGGAACACCGGCATCGGCATCCTCGGCACGCCTGTGATCGATCCCGAGACAAATTACATGTACTTCGTCTCGGGCAACGAGGCACAGGTAAACGGTGCTCCTGTGTATACGTTCCGCCTCAACGCCATTGACATCACCACGGGCGCGCCGGTGCACGGCAGTCCCATGACCATCAACGCGACCTATTCCACCGCTGACCTGGCCAGCCCCCTTGTGTTCAATGCCATGCGGGCAAACCAGCGCCCGGGCCTTGCCTTAGCTAATGGAAACGTCTACATCGCCTTTGCCTCGCACGAAGATCAGCAGCCCTATCATGGCTGGGTCCTGGCTTACAACACGTCCACGCTGCAGCAGACCGCCGTGTACTCTGACACCACGGTCGGCATCGAGGGCGGCATCTGGAACGCCGGCGGTGCGCCCACCATTGATACGTACGGCAACGTTCTTATCTCGACCGGTAACGGCAGCTTCGGACCTACCACGAACAACCTCGTGCAGACCGGCAACAGCTTCATCAAGCTCTCCCCTACGCTCCAGTTGCTGGATTACTTCACCCCGTACAACAGTGCCAGCCTCAACTCCGGCGACCAGGATCTTGGCGCCAGCGGACTTCTGCTGATCCCTGGCACCAACTACGTGGTGGGCGGCGGCAAACAGGGCGTCCTCTACCTCACCGACATCACCAACATGGGCAAATTCAACTCCTCCATGGACCAGGTGCGGCAGGAGTTCCAGGGAATCTTCGGCAAAGGAACGAGCCATCTTCACGGTGGCCCGACTTACCTGAAGACGGATGCCAATGGGCCGACGATCTTTGTGTGGGGCGAGAACGACATGCTGCGCGCTTACCCCTTCAACGCCGAAACCGGCCTGCTGAACGCCACGCCCCTGGCGACCAGCACGATGACCGCGCCCGTGACCAACAACGATGGGGCGATGCCTGGTGGTTTTACCTCTCTTACGGCCAACGGAACGGCCAACGGGATCGTCTGGGCATCCACCCCGTACAACGACGACGCGGTGCACCACGTGGTGCAGGGCGTACTCTACGCCTTCGACGCAGAAACCCTGAAGCTGCTCTGGTCAGACAAGACACAGGATGCCCGCGACGAAGTCGGCGTCTTCGCAAAGTACTGCCCACCGATCGTCGCCAACGGCCGCATGTTTGTGCCCACCTTTGGCGCCAGCATCAGCACGGCTACCGGCAACGGCCAGCTGATCGCGTATGGCCTGCTGCCGCAGCTCGTGGTGACTGCTGCGAATGCCAGCATGATCGCCGGCGGCGCCGTGCCCACGCTGACCGGATCGGTCACAGGGCTCAAGAGCGGCGACGCGCTGGGCTCGACCATCGACGTGACCTATAGCACCACGGCGACCAGCAGCTCTCCAGCCGGCACCTATCCCATCACGGCGACAGTTTCCGGCAGCTCGGTGAACAATTACCGCATCAGCCTCAACGCCGGCACGCTCACCGTGACGGCAAACACGCCACCACCGCCAGTCACTGGTGGCTCCGGGCCTATCTCGTATCCGGGCGGCTTTGCTGGCAGCAAACTCCAGCTCAATGGCTCGGCCACGCTCAACGGCTCGCGCTTGCGCCTGACCGATGGCAAACTCAACGAGGCGGCCACGGCCTTCTTCCCCACCGCTGTGAACGTGCAGAGCTTCACCAACGACTTCACCTTCCAGCTCACCAACCCCGCTGCCGACGGCATCACCATGCTGATCCAGGCGGATGGGCCAACGGCGCTTGGCGCCAGCGGCGGCGGACTGGGCCTCGCACCTGGCATCAAGAAGAGCGTCGCGGTTAAGTTCGACCTTTACTCGAACAGCGGGGAGAGCACCGACTCGACCGGCCTGTATCTAAATGGTCAGCTGCCCACGATTCCCTCGCTAGACCTGTCCGGCACGGGTGTCACGCTCAAGAGCGGCGCTATCTTTGCCGTGCACTCGGTCTATGACGGTGCCCTGCTCAACGTCACCATCACCAACACCGCCACCGGCGTCGCCAGCACCCAGTCCTATGCTGTCGATATCCCGGGCACTCTCGGCGCTACCTCCGCTTACCTCGGCTTTTCCGCGGGCACAGGCTCGCTGGTATCGACCCAGGAGATCCTCACCTGGAGCTATACCCCCTCGCCTGATTTCACCTCCGGATTCTCTGCTGCGCAGCTCTCGCTCAACGGCGGGGCGGCACTGAACGGCAACAAGCTTCGCATCCTCGACGGCAGCGCATGGGAAGCGCACAGCGCCTTCTTCACGACACCGGTCAACGTGAAGCAGTTCAGCTCCGCGTTCACCTTCCAACTCACTAACGCAGCGGCAGATGGCATCGCCTTTGTGCTGCAGAACACCGGCACCACCGCAGTCGGTGGTTCGGGCGGTTCCCTCGGGGTCGGACCTGCCCAGGGTTCGACCAGCGGCGGCATCGCAAAGAGCGTCGCCATCAAGTTCGACCTCTTCAACAACAGTGGTGAGGGGATCGACTCCACCGGCCTGTACCTGAACGGTGCCGCACCCACCACCCCATCCACCGACCTCACCCCGACAGGCGTCAACCTGCACAGCACCGACCCCATCGCAGCTGTACTCAACTACGATGGCACCACGCTGACGGTCACACTCACGGATACAGTGACCAAGGCGTCGGCGACCCAGGCGTACAAGGTTGATATCGCCGGCACCCTTGGCGCCACCACGGGCTATGTCGGGTTCACGGGCGGAACCGGCCAGCAGGTTGCCACAGCCGATATACAAAGCTGGAGCTACCTGGCCGGCACCAGCACCAAGCCCCAGCTGGTGTATCCCACGGAAGCATTGACGTCCTCGAGTTCTGGCCCTACCTTCCGCAGCTTTGCCTGGAGCGGTTATCCAGATGGGGTAGGAACGGTCCTGGATTCGACCAAGGTGGGGGACAAGGTGAGCTTCACCGTGGATGTGCCAGAAAGCGGCACCTATGACATTAAGGTGAACAGCAAACGCTACAACAACCGAGCTGTCTTCCAGCTCACTGTGGACGGCATTGACACCGGCGCGGCAACCGATGAGTACCTGGGCAACACAGCGGACGGCTCCTTCGGGACCTTCGATCTGGGAAGCCTGGCCCTTAACGCAGGCGCGCATACCTTTACCTTCACCGTGGTCAACAAGAACGCACAAGCCTCGGATTGGAAGCTGAGCTTCGGCCAGCTTATCCTTACCGCTCAATAACCTATACGCTGCAAAAGGGTCTCCTTCGTTGGCGCTGCTACGAAGGAGACCCTTTTTCATGCACGTCACTCGATCAAGCAGCGCATTTGCGAGCGACCATGATTTTTGTCGACCCGTTTTGTTCCCAGTTTGTTGAATGCGCTCTTAAGAGGGCGCACTTACACATACATGTGGCAATGTTGCACTTACACCTCCCAAAATCCGGTGAGATGCATAATGCGCCCATCTGCGCCGAACTGCGCATACGTTGTACCCGGTAGCAGTTCCCTGCCGTCCTCGCTCCTCGCTATCCAATCCACAAGCAGGAACTCGTGGTGCTGACGAATCTTCAGGGTTTGAAAACTGGCCCCGGGAAAGCTCTTCTGGAACTCCTTTATGTTGGACTCCAGCTGCTGCCGACCCGCTCCAAGCGCCTGCGGAGTAGCCAGGGTGAGGCTGTCCTGTACGCTCGCATCCAGTAACTGCCTGCGTTCTGAGTCAGGGATTGCCGACCATGCAGCACCGTACTTCTCCCAGGTCTCCGCGAGTCTGCTCATCTCCATATCTGTATTCGTCTCCCCCATTCTCTTCTTCCAAGTGGATGCTCTGTTCCGCAGCAATAGTTGGATCCAGGCTGTGCAATGCTGCAGGTCTGTGCTTCGCAGGCTTCCCGAAGCAGGCGCGCTTGTGACAGATCCGAACTGGCGAAGATGATCGAGGCCTGTGACGCACGCTTCGTGACCTCCTCGACGCCTCGGTAGTAGCGCAAACGAACAGAGCATGTGGCAGGAAACCTCAACAATGCTGCTCCATGACCGACTCGATGGCTCAACGAGTAGATACGCGGATCTGTCCTGTACCTGGACATCGGTCGATCGATGGGCGACGGATCGGTCCGTGAAACGCTCCTGTGCTAGACGTTTCCGGCAGGTTGCTCGCCCCCGCGCGGCATGCGCGAAGGGGAGTACCTTCGTGCGCAGGGATGGCGTTTGCCCGCGTCGCGCGAGTGGGAGGCCACGTACGTGATCGGCTAATATTCCTGATAGCAATCGTGGACGCAAATCGTGAGGGGAGATCGCGGGCATGACCAGGACCGATATTGCCGGGAATCCAGCCTTGCGAACAAGCCCTCTCCCATGAGGCTGGCACAGCGCGAGATGCTTGCTTTGATCGCGTTCGCCGCTCTGCGCATCTCTGCGTCTGCGCATGCGCAGCCCGGTCACACCCAGGTGCTGACCACGGCTCGTGCGGTCCACGACCTCCCCATCTCGCAGGCGGCCAGGTCGCGTGTGAAGCTCGAGGGGACAATCACCTACTATGACGGACCCGAGCTGATCCTCTTTCTGCAGGACGCAACTGGCGGTGTCTTCATCAATGTCGATCGCGTCTATCCCTTCCATGCGGGCGAACGGCTCTCTGTGGAAGGAATAGCCAAGGGCGGCTTCCGTGTAGGGGTGGCGCCGAACGCGAAGATGCGTGTGCTTGGCGAGGGAGCAAGCCCCGACAGCATACCTGCCACGTACGCCGCGCTCGCTTCCGGAGCAATGGACAGCAGGCTTGTTTCCGTGCAGGGCTTGGTGCGGGATGCGGTGATCGAGGAGCATGCCGTGTCTCACTCGAAATCGCTCCATATGGATCTTTCCCTGCCTGGCGGTCGGGCCGAGGTCTACGTAAAGAACTACGAGGGAATCGATCCACTCTCCCTTTCAGGGGCGACGATCCAGCTGAACGGCGTGGCAGGGGGTGCCTTCGACGCTAAGGAGCAGATGGACGGGGTGGTTCTGTACGCGGCCGATGGCAGGAACCTGCACGTGCTTTCCAGGCCGGCCAGTGCGCTGGCGGCTTTGCCGCTCACCAGGATCGGCGACCTGTTCGCCACAATGCAGGTTGAGGACCATTCTCCGCGGGTGCATGTGCGCGGGACCCTCACCTACTATGCCAGTGGCGATACGGCTGTACTGGAGAATGGCGGCAAAAGCCTGCTGGTGCAGACTCGGGAGACCAAGAACCTGGCGATCGGCGATGTGGTCGATGCCTACGGGTTTGTGGACAATCATCAATACAGTCCCAGCCTGGTGGATACGGTGCTTGTGCCAGCCGGAAGTCACCAGCAGTCTGCCGCTCACCTGATCGACTACGCCTCAGCCATGAGCGGCGTCTACAGTGACCAGCTCGTCTCCATTCAAGGCAAGCTTCTTTCCGAGATCCACACGGAGGAATCGCAGTCACTCTCGCTGGACGTGCAGGGACACGTCATTCGAGCTCTCATGCTCACTGGAGAGAAGCTGCCGGAGGTGGCACCCGGAAGCGAGATTCAGGTAAGCGGAATCTGCAGGATCCTCGCCGGAGGTCCGTGGCGGGAGCCGGTTGTTTTCTCTCTGACTATGCGCTCGGGCAACGACGTTGTGATTGTGCATGCACCATCCTGGTGGACGGTCCGGCATCTCGCCCTGCTGCTCAGTGTTCTGCTTGGTGTAGTGACGATCGTGGCGATCTGGGCCTTGATATTGAAGCAGCGGGTTACGCGACAGGCCAAGATCATCGATCACTCGATGCGGATCGTGGCCAGCCGCAGCGAGATACTGCGGCTGATCAGCGGCAATGAAGGGATGGAAACCATCCTCAAGGCCATGGCCGCTGCGATCGAGTCTCTGCTGCCTGGCGTGCTCTGCACCTATCGGTGGCATGGAATTGAATCCACACAACGCTACACCAGCACCACGAAGGCTGTTCGCATCCCGCTCGTGCATGCGGATAAGACAGCGGGAGAGTTTGCGGCCTTCGGGTCCTCGTCGCACACACCCGCCCAACGGAACGACGTGCTTTTGATGTTGCATGAGGTGCTTGACCTTGCCCTGCAGCATCACTCGCTGCATGAGAATCTGCTGCACCATTCCACCCATGATTCGCTCACCAAACTACCGAACCGGCGCTTCTTTGAAGATCACCTCGGGGACAGCCTCACGAAGGCTCTCGCCTCCGCAACACCCCTCGCCATCATTTATGTCGATGTGGACGCATTCAAGTTAGTCAATGACCAGTTCGGACATCACATCGGCGATCTGTACCTCCAGGCGATCAGCCTGCGGCTGCTGTATGCGCTGCGCACAGGCGACACCGTTGCCCGTCTGGGCGGCGATGAGTTTGTGGTAATCCTGCCGCATACGGGTGTTGCGGAAGCCCAGGCGTTTCTGCATCGCCTGGAGCGTTGCTTTGTAGATCCGTTCATGCTCGAAGGCCACTGCATTGAAGGAAGTGCAAGCTTCGGATTGGCGTGCGTGCCCGATCACGCGTCCACGCGCGAGGACTTGAAGCGACATGCGGACCGGGCGATGTACCGCAACAAGCGGCGGGCAGACAGCGCGGCGGCCAACCTGTCAGCACAGGAAAGCTAAGCACTTCATCCGTGCGCAGAAACATGCGTGCGCATGGACCCTGCTCCGGCAGTGCCGGCTGGCTCGCTTCCAATTCCAGCAACACAAGCGGCTAACCCTCAAGCGACACGCGAATGCACAATCTCGAAACGGTGCTTGAGCTTAAGGAACGGCTTCTCGAGGAACTCGTAGGACAAAGCGGCGAGTCCAATCGTGATGAGAAGCGAGATCAACGGCCATGAGCGGAGGTGCAGAACGGGACCAAGTACATGCGCACCCAGCAGCACTGCGAATCCGTGAAATACATACAGACCATAGGAGATGCGCCCGAGGTAGACAAAGCTTGGGCGTATGCAGATCTTTGGCAGACGTAGGAAAGCCCAAAGCAGCGCTGCGGAACCAAGAAGTATGAAGAAATAGGCAGCAGTGATCCGCCACGCTGAGGCTGGGTAGTCTCCCGTTGGCATGCCAATCAGGAGATCGGCCCCAACCCAGATTGAAAGCCCGCAAACGATACCGCCGAGTGATTTCAGGGCGGATGTGTCCTGCTTCTTACGCCCGAGTTGAAGTGCGAGCAGTCCACCGGCGGCAAAGAACATCATCTGGATGCCACTGTCAGCCCATAGTTGCAGATAGCTCGCACCGCGCGTGGCGAAGATACCTAAGAGCGACATGCTGATAACCGGTATGGCAATGCAGATGTTCCTGAGATGGGTACGAGAAAGCCTGCCCACGACAGCCGGCCAGAACAGGTAGAACTGCTCTTCGATCGAAATACTCCACAGGAAAGCAACGATCTTACTCATCATGCCGGCCGACATGACGTACCAGTTTGTCGATAAGAGGAAGAAAGAAATGAATGCAGGCGTGCTGATATGTGCAGGAGACCAGAACTGGCCAAGCACAAACGAAGCCGTGACATAGCAGAAGTAAAGCGGCCAGATGCGAAGCGCCCGGCGCACATAGAACTTGCGCAGATCAATATGTCCGGAACGATCCTGTTCTATGACCAGTAGGGTGGTGATCAGGAAAGCGCTCAGTAGAAAAAAGAGGCTGAGACCGAAGGAGCCGATCAGGTGAATAAATACGATCGCCTGCGCGAGTGCCGGGTGGTTCTGCAAATGCCCATGCTTCAGGTCGATTTGCGTGCCATGATCCAGAAAAACCGCGACGAAGGCACAGAAACGAAGCACATCCAACTCGGGCCGGTAAAACCGGCTTGCTGCGGGCCCAGAAGTGGACCCATATTTGGGAATGGACTTGTTCTCCGGGAAATGTAGCGCTGGACCAGCGGACAAAGCGTGCTCCCTAAGAACTGAGTTTCAGCGTAAGGTTCGAATCCTGGTTGCGGCCGTAAGTCATCTCATCGATGAATACTTCGGCCAGCATCCTTTGGTGCAGCAGGCACTCTCAGCATTCCCTGCGCACTCGCAGATCAAATTCGCGGTGATCGCGTCACGGCTTAAGCATAGCCAACCGGTGATGGCTGTGCGTTCCCTTTCGTACAGAGGCCGACGAATAGCAACCGAAAGACTGTTCGTGTAAGCGCGAGGTTCCTGGTAGCACCGATGTGCTTGTATGACCCGCGTGCCGTTTACAGACGATCGGTAGATGCGCGGCTGATTAAGACACCCATTTTGTCAGCCGAGACAATACGGCTTCTCCGGTGTAAGACCTCAAATAAACGCGCCGTGCAGGCTTTTCACTTAAGCCAGGCGGTTTATTCCACTGCATACAGTGATGCGCGCTGCAGAGGCTATACCGAGAAACCTACGGCCCGTCCATTGAGCATGACCGCGCCGGGGCTGCACACCCTGGGCCTACTCAAAGAGGCTTACACCACACCTAAAGACGAGTGCTGGAGAAGCGACGTCGAACCGACTATCTGTTTACATGAATCTGAGGGATGACGCGACTGGATGGGACAGGTCAGAACCAGGGGGCTGAGGAAGCACCAGGTCGCCATCCCGGAGACAGCGATTCCATCGTTGACGTGACTGGGTTTTCATTGCTCAAGCTCCGACCATGGCACAGACAGCCCATAACTCTGAGATGGAGAGTGCGTTGCCCCAGATTTACGATGATTGTGTCACTTGCCATCAACCGTCGCTGTTTCTGAGGTTGAGTGGCGGGGACGACGGGGCTCGAACCCGCGACCTCTGCCGTGACAGGGCAGCGCTCTAACCAACTGAGCTACGTCCCCGGATGGTGTTCCACCTGTGAGCCAGTTCCTGGTTGAGCAAGGAACCGTCTGCGCTGTGGCACAACCCGTTGAAATGAATATAGCAGAATTTCTGCACGCCGATGGCAAGTGGCGAAGCTCGAACGCCATGCACCGGGCGCCGACACCGGTGCGCACGCGTTCCGTCGCAACCCTTTGGTAGTTCCCCGGCCCAAGAAGCTTCGGCAAAGAAGGCCCGGATAGAAGCAGCGGAAGGAAAAGCGAATGCCCACAGCGAGAAAGACTGCCGCTCCAACATTGGCATAGCCTACGACTCCACACGGCAGGCAGATCACGGCAAAGAGCGCGGCTGCCGGCAAAGAGCGAAAACACGAACACGGCGACCCGTTTCGAGAGAGAGCACGGCGTCGAAGCCCGCCCGGAAAGCGACAGCTGTGCATGGGAAGAGGCCCGAGAAGGCGGCAACACAAAGGGCTTCGGTCGCCACCCGGAGCAAGCGCGGCCCCGGCGCCTACGGGCGCGACCGCGGCGCATGGAGCCGACGCAGGGCGCTGCTACACTCGAACCAGTTGCACCCATTGCACCAAGGAGCTCGAGTTATGGCTGATGTCACGATCACAGTGCGCCCCAACGGTCCCTTTCGCGTAGAAGGGCCTATCAAGCTGGTCGATGCCCAGGGCGCGGAGTGGGACCTTACCGGTAAGCCGGCAGTCTCGCTTTGCCGCTGCGGTGCTTCCACAAAGAAGCCGTTCTGCGATGGCATGCACACCAAGATCGGCTTCCAGGCTGCCGAGGCCGCGGTGATCGCGCAGGATCCCGCGAGCGCTGCTGCCGTTCAGGGCGACAACGCACCCAAAACTCCGCAGAACTCCTAAGGCTGAATCTGCAACCTGCAGTCACCCCCACGATGAAGCCTGCGCCAGACCGACAATTCAAACTCAACAAGCTCCGCTTTATCGCGGAGCTTGTGCGTGAATCGCTCTTTACGCGCACCAGCGGCAAGTACCATCGGCCTGTGTCACCAGGTCCCGGTGCGATCGGCATCACCTGGATCGGGCATTCGTCGTTTCTGCTTGAGATGGGTGGCGGCAGGGTGCTCATTGACCCGGTATTCGCGACCTTTCTGTTCGTGCTCAAGCGCAGGCGCAAGCCGGGCATTCGACAGCGGGACCTGCCGCCAATCGACCTGGTGCTGCTTACACATGCGCACATGGATCACCTCAACCTTCCTTCCCTGCGCGGCATCGTGCGCAACAACCGACGCCTCGGCGCGGCTGCGCCGATCGTAATTGTGCCGACTGGGGTAGCAGATCTGGTGGAGGGACTTGGTTTCCGCGAGGTCCGAGTGCTGGACACCTGGGGCGCAACCATGGTGCGCACCCCCCATTGCACCGTCACGATGACCCCGGCACGCCACTGGGGCGCACGCCTGTTCAACGACACGTGGCGTGGCTACGGTGGTTATGTCATCGCCTCGGACACCCACACCATCTATCACTGCGGCGACAGTGCCTACTTTCCGGGCTTCGCCGAGATCGGGCAGCGCCTGCGACCCGACGTCGCGCTGCTCCCTATCGGCGCCTACTCGCCGGAGAGTTTTCGCAGCGTGCACACAAGCCCGGAGGACGCCCTGGCAGCCTTTCGCGACTTGGGCAGCTCGCTCTTCATTCCCATGCACTACGGAACCTTTCGGCTGTCGCGTGAGCCCATGGATGAGCCTCCCCGGCGCTTAATGGACGCGGCGCGCGCAGCAGGGATTGCCGACCGCATGCTGCTGCTGGAGGAGGGTATAACCAGGATCCTCGACAAACCTGAGACAAGGGACTAGCAAGCAGCTACGCCTGCAACAGCACAAACCAGCCTCTCAGCGGATCAATGGTGAATGGCCACCCAATGGCAAGCCGTGTCTTCATCCTGTATGCTTCACCAGACTACTTTTCGGTGGCTCCCAGCCGCTGCTGAGCACCTGGAAATGGAGCGCATGCGCCTAACCTCACTCTTGCTGAAAAGCGCCCTCGTGGGTGCGCTTGGCGGCCTCCTCTTCGGCTTCGACACTGCTGTCATCTCGGGCACCACCCATCAACTGACGCAGATCTTTACGTTGAGCGCAAGCCAGCTTGGCCTCACTGTGTCGATTGCGCTGTTTGGCACGGTTCTGGGCGCGCTCACATCCGGCAACCTTGGCCAGCGTATCGGCTCGCGCGAAGCCCTGCGATTGATGGCTGTGCTCTACGTCATCTCTGCAATCGGCACCGCACTCTCCTGGAACTGGCCTTCCCTGCTGGTATTTCGCTTCATCGGCGGTCTTGGCATCGGTGGCTCTTCTGTGCTGGGTCCGGTCTACATTGCGGAAATGGCGCCTGCCCGCATCCGCGGCAGGCTGGTCGGCCTGTTCCAGACCAACATCGTCATTGGCATCCTGCTCGCCTATGGCTCGAACTACCTGCTTGAAAACGCAAACCTGGGCGCGAAGCTGTGGCGCTGGGAGTTGGGCGTCGCATCTTTTCCTGCCCTGTTGTTCCTCGCATTGCTGTTCCAGGTGCCACGTTCGGCTCGCTGGCTGCTGTCGCAGAACCGCGTCGACGAAGCGCGCGCAGCCCTTGGACTCTTAGGCGCCGAGGACCCGCAGGCAGAGATCGACGAGCTGCGCTCGGCTATTCGCGCTGACGCGGATCAGCGCAGCGCACCTTTGTTTACCCGCAGCCTGCGCCTGCCGATCTTTCTCGCGATTTCGATCGGTCTCTTCAACCAGCTGGCCGGCATCAACGCGATCTTGTACTACCTCAACGACATCTTCCGCGCAGGCGGATTCTCTTCGGTCTCAAGTGATGAGCAGGCCGTGATCATTGGCGCCGTGAACCTCGTTTCGACATTGCTGGCGCTGAGCGTCATCGATCGAATTGGCCGCAAGACGCTGCTGCTTGTCGGGTCCGTCGGCACCGCCCTTTCCTTGGGTGGAGTGGCGTACGTCTTCACCACGCACCAGCATCTGTCCCTGCTGCTCTGGCTTCTGGTCAGCTTCATCTTCTTTTTCGCCTTCTCGCAGGGCGCGGTGATCTGGGTGTACATCAGCGAGGTCTTCCCGACCCGGGTACGCTCCAAGGGACAAAGCCTCGGCAGCGGCTCGCACTGGGTCGCCAACGCGATCATCTCGTTCGCCTTCCCGGTGATCGCGCGCCACTCCGCTGGAGCCCCTTTTATCTTCTTCAGCGCAATGATGGTGCTGCAGTTCTTTGTTGTCCTGTTTGTGTACCCGGAGACAAAAGGCGTCTCGCTGGAGCAGCTGCAGAAACAGCTCGGGACGAACGAGGTTTGAGCATTTTGCGCCCCTTCGCTCTTTGTTCGCTACAATGAAAAGCGAAGGACTTGATCTTCCAGCCGGGCAACAAAGCATTGCCCGGCAGAGGAACCGCAAGCCCGGACGGGTCATCCTACCGAGATGCAGGTTCAACAAAAGCTCGAAATTCTTGCGGATGCCGCCAAGTATGACGCTTCCTGCGCCAGTTCCGGTGCGAAGCGGAGCGGCAACGGCACCGGGGTCGGCCACTCGGATGGCATGGGGATCTGCCATAGCTACACGCCGGACGGGCGCTGTGTTTCCCTGCTCAAGATCCTGCTCACCAACTACTGCACCTATGATTGCGTGTTCTGCGTGAATCGCGTTTCGAGCGATGTGAAACGGGCACGGTTCACGCCGCAGGAAGTTGTGGACCTCACCCTCAGCTTCTACAAGCGCAACTACATCGAGGGTTTGTTCCTGAGCTCCGGCATTATCCAGACGCCGGACTACACCATGGAGCAGTTGATCACCGTTGCGCGCACCTTGCGCGAAGTGCACTCGTTTGGCGGGTACATCCATCTCAAGGCAATCCCCGGGGCAAGCGACCTGCTGATCGAGCAGGCGGGTCGGGTGGCCGACCGGCTTAGTGCCAACATGGAGCTACCCACACAGCAGGATCTGGTGCAGCTGGCTCCTGACAAGAAGATTGACGTGATCGAAGAGACGATGTCGCAGATCTTCGAGCACAAGGCGGAAGCGGACGAAGATCGCAAAACCGCTTCTTCGCGCGCAACGGTGAAGCGCTTCGCGCCTGCCGGGCAAAGCACGCAGCTGGTGGTCGGGGCCACGCCTTCGACCGACCAGGAGATCCTGGCAACCGCCTCTCACCTGTACGGCAACTACGACCTGCGACGCATTTACTACTCCGGCTTCAGCCCTTTTCCGCAAGGGGACGCGCGCCTGCCGCTGCGTCCTGCTCCGCTGGTACGCGAGCACCGCCTCTACCAGGCAGACTGGCTGATGCGGTACTACGGGTTCAAAGGCGAGGAGCTGACCACGCCGGAGCAGCCCAACCTGGACCTGACGCAGGACCCCAAGCTCACGTGGGCTCTGGCGCACCGCGAGTTCTTCCCGGTGGACGTCAACAAGGCCACGCGTGAGGTGATGCTGCGAGTACCGGGTATTGGCTATCGCAACGTGGAGCGCATTCTGCGCATTCGCGCCTATCATCCGCTCTCGCTCGAGGATCTGCGCAAGCTCAACGTACGGCTGAAAACGGTGACGCCTTTTGTGACGACCACGGACCACACGGCCGCAACGACGCTCGATGCCATGCACCTGCCGGAGGCCGTGGTGATCCCGGCCCAGATGCAGCTGTTCGACGCCGCCGTGGGTGCAAGCACGGGGCAGATATGAGCCTCGGGCTGGCGTACCGCGTGCGGATCGAGCCCTCGTTCAGCGCGTGGCGGGAAGAAGCGCGGCTCTTGCTGCGGCAAGGCATCGCGCCCGACCAAGTGGAGCTCGTCAGCACCGAGCAGGACCACGCGATGACGTTCGGCTTCGCGCCTGCACCTGCCCCGGACCCTGCTCTCGCAATCCAGAAGCCGTCCGTGCCGAAAGCTTTTTTTGAGCTGGCTGAGATCGTGTGCTGCCACAAGGATCCAGACCGCTGGCAGCTCCTGTATCGCGTGCTTTGGCGGGTACAGCATGAGCGCTCCCTGCTGCTTAATGAGCTGGACGAGGATGTCGCCCGAATGCGCCGGATGGATCAACAGGTGCGTCGCGACCTGCACAAGATGCATGCGTTTCTGCGATTTCGTATGGTGAGCACGCCCGAAGATCCGGAGGAGCATTACATCAGCTGGTACCGGCCCGATCACAGGATCCTGGAGCTGGCAGTTCCCTTCTTCGCGGAACGGTTCGCAGTGATGCAGTGGACGATCCTGACCGACTACGCCTCGGCAAGCTGGGACCCGCAGTCGCGTGCCGTGACCTGGGGACCCGGCGTGCCGCGGTCCGAGGCGCCACCGGAGGACGAACTCGAGGGCATGTGGCGGTCTTACTATTCCTCAATCTTTAACCCTGCACGGTTGAACACGCGCGCGATGAAGGCCGAAATGCCTGTGCGCTACTGGGCAAACCTTCCGGAGCTCAACATCCTGCCCCAGCTGCTGGCCGGGGCAGAAAGCCGCGTCGGAGTCATGATGCAACAGCAAAGCTCACTATCGGCAAATACCTACGTTCCGAACGATCACACGCTGCCAGTGCTGCGGGACGCCATTCCCCGCTGCGAGGGTTGCGAGCTGTACAAGCCAGCCACGCAGGCGGTGTTTGGAGTGGGGCTGGCGCATGCTCCGATCATGCTGGTGGGTGAGCAGCCGGGCGATATGGAGGACGTGGAAGGCAAGCCCTTCGTCGGCCCAGCCGGCAAGGTGCTGGACCAGATCATCGCGGAGCTTGGCTTCGATCGCGACACGATGTATGTCACGAACGCGGTGAAGCACTTCAAGTTTGTGCAGCGCGGCAAGCGGCGCATCCACGAGTCGCCGAACCTCAAGGAGATCGGTGCGTGCAGGCCGTGGCTGCTGGCGGAGCTGGATGCTGTGCAGCCACAGGTGGTCGTTTGCCTGGGCGCATCGGCGGCCAAGTCGTTGCTGGGAGCCAAGTTTGCCCTGATGAAGGATCGCGGCAAGATCGTGGAATCGCCCTATGCTCCTCGCGTAGTGGCGACCATTCATCCATCTGCGGTGCTGCGCGCTGAGGGAGAAACCAAGCAGGTGCTGTACAACTACATCCGCCAGGACCTGGCGCTTGCGGCGCAAACGGCGGGACTCGCTGGCTAAACGCTCCCGCCATACAGCGAGCAGCAAAAAGCGGAGCGCCAGGCGCTCCGCTTTCTTGCCGAAGACAGTGGCTAAAAGGTGACCTTGGGCGCGGTACGCGAACCCTGATCCGCCTGGAAGTAGTCGTTGTCGGTGTGGAAACCCGCAAACCCGGCCCAGAGACTCGCCGGAAACTGCTGGATGTAGGTGTTGTAGTCGCGCAGCGTGTCGTTGTAGCGACGCCTTTCGACCGCGATCCGATTCTCCGTGCCTTCCAGCTGATCCTGGAGAGCCAGGAAGTTCTGGTTGGACTTGAGGTCCGGGTAGCTCTCGCTCAATGCCAGCAAGCGGCCGATTGCACCATCGAGCTGGTTGTTGGCAGCAATCTTGCTCTGCGGGTCCCGGGCATTCAACAGGCCGGCCCGTGCATTGGCGATATCACCAAACACCGTTTCCTCGTGCTTGGCGTAGCCTTTTACGGTGCTCACCAGGTTGGGAATCAGGTCGGCGCGGCGCTGCAACTGCGTATCGATGTTGGAGAACTGGGTTTGTACGTCGTTATGCTTCGCGACCATGGTATTTTTCGAGCCGATGTAGCTCATAAACGCGATCACTACGATCGCGACCAGTGCCAGGATTCCCAATGTTCCACGCTTCATAAACTGCTCCCTCGTGCTTGTTGTGCTTAAAAGCTTCCGCCGGCCCCGCCGCCACCGCCGCTGCCGCCACCACCGCCGGAGAAACCGTCTCCGTCATCATTGCGGCCACCACCGCCGCCGCCCCCGAAGCCTCCGCCAAGAAACATGCCCAGGAGAAAAGGCAGCATCCCCGTGCGCGCCGCGAGCACAAACAACAGCACCAGCACGCCGGCAAGGATCGCCAGTTGGCCGGGTCCGAGCTGGCCATGGCCTTGGGGTGCGACTACCTGTTGGCGGTTGACGGTGAGCTGGACCCCGGCATCCTGCGCAATCAGCCTGGCAAGCTCCTGCGTACCCAGGGTGACACCCTCATCGTTCTCGCTCAGGCGCAGGTACTGCTGCATCTGGCGGCCGATGATCCCGGCCTTCTCGTCCGTGATCACACCTTCAAGACCGTACCCAGTGGAGATGAACCACTTGCGATCACCGATCGAGACCAGCAGGATCGCGCCGCGATCGGTACCCTTCGCCCCGACCTTCCAGGCCTCTTCAAGCTGCACCGCGTAATCGCTGATGAGCTGGTCACCCGTGCTTTGTACGGTCACGACAAAAAGCTGCGCGTGAGCCTGGCGCTCCAGGGCGCCGCACAACAAGCCAAGATGACGTGTTACCTCGGGCGAGAGTACGTGCGCGTCGTCGTTGATGTAGTCGGTTGGCCGCGGGAGGTCTTTGACCGCCTGCGCCTGCAAGGAAGGCGCGGCAAAGGCCAGCAATAGCAGGAGCAGGCCGAAGGTGGACTTAAAGGAAGTTCTGAGAAGATCGAGCAAACGGAGCATGCGATCTTCATTGTACGGAAGCCTGCCGCCTGCGAAATAAAAACCAGCGCCTCCCGTCCGGAAGGGCGCTGGTTTGACCTGTCAGGATCCTCAGGAGGTGTCTACATACCGCCTGCTGGCACGTTGTGCGTCTGGGCCAGTTGTTGCGCTTTCTGCAGGTGCATGTCCACAGTGGGCTTGTTCTGGGCAGCGGCATTCTTTTCATCGGCGAGTTGTCCATTGCTCGCTTCCATGCCGAATGCCTTGGACACCTTGCTGTGGTCCATCACCATGACCTTGATGTATTCCTTGTCGAAGGCGTCGCCGCTCAGACCGTCCAGCTTGGCATACTCCTTCTTTTGCTTCCCCCCAAGGTCAGTCGCCGGCGAAACACCTGCCTCTGAGGCGATCGGCTTCATGGCGTTGTCGAGCTTGGTATGGTCGTCGATCATCATCTGCGCGTACTGCTTCACGTCGTCGCTGCTGCTCTTCTGCAAAGCCAGCTGACTGGCCTTGATCTCGAACATGTCGCCTTCGCTGGCTTCTTTCAGGAACATCTTGTCCTGGCTGGATGCCATGGTGGACGAGCCCATGTTCATGTTGTTCGGCATCGAGTTCATCGTGTTCGCACCGTTCGCCTGGCCGGGAGCATTGGGCTGCGAGGCTGCTCCGGCTGGCTGGGAAGTACCGCCGGTCTGCGCTGCGGCAATGCCTGCGCTCAGAGCCAGTGCCAGTGCAACAGCAGACGGCGTGATACAGCGTCGTGTCTGGTTCTTCATTTCGATTCTCCGTGAACCTTGTTCGGCCGCCCTGGTACGCGCAGCCATACCAAGTAAGGCGCGGATTCACCCGATTGCGTTGCCCGGCGGGCCGGTTCCTGTTTTGGGTGCGCTCCGTACCCGGGCCTCTGCGGCTGGCCTGCCGAGGGACGACAGCGCGCGGGCCGCAGTATTCTGGAGCCATGAGCCAGCCTTCCACCAAGCCACCAATCGCCCGCCAAGACCCCCAACACACCACGCTCCATGGACACACGCTGGTCGACAACTATGGGTGGCTGCGCAACAAGGAAAGCGAAGAAGTGCAGAACTACCTGCACGCGGAGAACAGCTACGCCGAGTCAGTGATGGCGCCCACGGCTGAACTGCAGGCACTGCTATACCGCGAGATGCTCACCCACATCAAGGAGACGGACGTCAGCGTGCCCACGCGGGAGGGCGCTTACTTTTACTACGCGCGCACCACGCAGGGCTCACAGTACCCCGTCTACTGCCGCAAGCCTGGAACGCGGGCGACCTTCGAGCAGGCAGCCGAGCAGGTGGTGCTGGACGTGGAGGCCCTCGCCAAAGACCAGAGCTTTATGTCGATCGGCGGCATGGTGATCTCCGATGATGGCAACCTCGTTGCCTACTCCGCCGACACCACGGGCTTCCGGCAGTACACGCTGCATGTCAAGGACCTGCGCACCGGGGAGCTGTTGACGGAGCAGGTAGAGCGCGTCGGGTCTCTCGTATGGGCTGCCGATAACCGGACACTGTTCTACACCGTGGAAGACGAGGAGCAGAAGCGGCAGCACCAGTTGTTTCGGCACGTGCTCGGCACCCCGCACGCGGATGACGTGCTGGTGCTTGAAGAGCCCGATGAGCGATTCAACCTGGGCGCGGGACGCACGCGCGATGGCGTCCTGATCATCGTGGAGTCAGGAAGCCATACCACGAGCGAAGGACGCTTTCTGCGTGCCGACGATCCAACTTCCGGGCTGCAACTGATCGTACCGCGACGCGACAACATCGAGTACTACGCTGATCACCGGAATGGCTTGCTCTACATTCGCGCCAATGACCAGGGTCGCAACTTTCGACTGGTGACGGCGAGCCTTGATGCGCCTGCGGAGTGGACCGAGCAAATCGCGCATCGGGAAGACGTCATGCTTGAAGATGTCAGCCTCTTCGAGCACTTTGCCGTTGCGTCCGAGCGCCACAACGGCCTGGAACATCTCAAAGTCTTACATTTCAGCGGGACCGGCACGGCTACTGCGAAGCAGGCCGAGATCCGGTTTCCCGAGCCGGCCTACAGTGTGCACCTCAGCGGCAATCGCGAGTTTGCCACCGACTTCCTGCGCTACAGCTACCAGTCACTCGTCACGCCCGCGTCTGTGTTTGATTACAACGTGCGCACCGGCGAGAGTGTGCTGCTCAAAGAGCAGGAGGTTCCCGGCGGCTTTGACCGGTCGTTGTACGCTTCAGAGCGCATCCTGGCGAAAGCAGCCGACGGAACGAGCATTCCAGTTTCCATCGTGTACCGCAAGGACATGCGCGTGCCCCACCATGGGCCATTGCACGTTTACGGCTACGGGTCGTACGGCTATGCGCTGCCGCTTGGCTTTAACCCGAACCGGCTAAGCCTGCTGGATCGCGGGTTTGTGCTGGCGTACGCACACATTCGCGGCGGTGGAGACCTGGGCAAACCCTGGCACGACGCAGGCCGCCTGGCGCACAAGCGCAACACCTTCACTGACTTTGTCACGGTGACAGAACACCTGCTGGCCGAGGGATACGGCGAGCGGGGTCGCGTTGCTATTCAGGGTGGATCCGCGGGTGGGCTGCTGATGGGTGCCGTCACAAACATGCGGCCCGATTTGTTTCGCGCGGTTGTTTCGCAGGTTCCTTTCGTCGACGTCATGAACACCATGCTCGACGCTTCCCTGCCGCTCACCGTGCCGGAGTACGAAGAGTGGGGTAACCCGAACGAGCAAGAAGCATTCGAGACGATGCTGAGCTACTCTCCGTATGACAATCTGCGCGAGGCCGCGTACCCCGCGATGCTGGTGAAAACCTCGCTCCATGACTCCCAGGTAATGTACTGGGAGCCGGCCAAGTACGTAGCGAAGATGCGCACCCTGCACACCGGCGAGCACCCGGTGTTGCTGCATACCAACATGACGGCAGGACATGGCGGCGCAAGCGGCCGGTACGACTATCTGAAGGAGATTGCCTTTGATTATGCGTTCCTGCTGCGTGAACTGGGGGTGGCCCCGAGCGTGCTGGAGTAAGCCCGCGGCCATTCTGCTGGTCCTGCTCGTTGGTGTAAGCGGGGCCTTGGATGCGCAACAACCCGCGCCGCTGCCTCCATCGGAGGCGTTCACCGCGGCAATGGCGCCCTACAACGCGGCGCGTGCGCAGCCCAATGACCTGACCGACGCCGACACGCTCGCGCTCGGTGTGGGCGTTGCGCACGCGGCTCACGATTGTGTCGCAACCACGGTCGATCCGCAGGCATTTGCCGGGAACCCCGTAGAACTCCTGGCACTCGGCAGGCTCTGCATCCTGGGACAGCAGTTTGAGCCGGCACGGGCAACACTGGTCCGCTACCTGGCTCTGCCGGAGCCGCCCGAGCGCGAAGTGGCATTGCTGCTGCTGGTGCGCAGCCTGCTCGGCATGAAAGATCCGGGTGCGGCGAACGCGCAGGCGCAGTCGCTGCTGCGGGACTACCCCTACGACGCACAGATTCACTATGCGATCGATTCGGTGATCGACGCGAGTGAAGAGGTGAACGACGAACTCAACCGCACAGCCCTGCAGCTGTGCGCGCAGCAGGGCAAGAACACCCTGCCCTTGCTGCTGCAGGGGAAAGCACTCTCCGCAGCAACAGGCAGTGCCTCTGCCAGCATGCTGTATGCGGACGCCCTGCGTTGTGCGGCACTGGACCAGGCATCGGGCGATCTTGCCGCAAACGGCCCGCAACAATTGAGAACACTTCACGCAATACTCGAAGTGCCCGCCTGGCAACACTCGGCGGAGTTGTCGCCGATGGAAGAAGCATTCGCGCGCTTCGTGATGACCGCCGTGCCGCTCCCCACATTGCAGGCGCAAGCTGTCTCGGCCACCGGGTTGGCGCCCCCTCGTCCGTTGCCATTAGGGCAGCGCACGGTGACGCTTGTGCCGTTCACGCTGTGGGCACCCAGCACTATCTCGGTTCTGCAGACCCTGGTCGCCTCTGCCCCGCAGCAAACGGTGTATGCCATCACCAGCTGGAGAGCCAACACCGGAGGCGCGGACACACCGTCGCGAGAGATGCTCAATTCGCTGGAAGCACTGCAGGCCGCGCTGCCTGCCAAAGTCAAGGTACTGGTCGTGCCGGACGTCGAGTTTCAGTCGTTCCATGCCGACGCATACCCGGGCGGCATCGTGGTACGCGAGGGTCGCGTCGTGTTCAACGCGGTGCTGGCCGGCGACGGCGCCATGCGCATGCTGCTGCGAACCCTGCCCGCGGCAACGGCTTCCACCGGCGGCCAGCTATCGAGTACACACAGGGCAAAATAAAATCGGGCGCCTCGTCACCAGGACGAAGCGCCCGACCTTATCTGTAACGGTTCTAGTTTCTGGTGCTGAGCTGCGCGGCCTGCAACACGACCAGCTGCGACAGGTCCTTCTTTTCGAGCCCGTGCACTTCCTTGTTAAACTCATCGACCTTGCTGGACCAGTTCATGGAGCAGAACTTCGGCCCGCACATCGAGCAGAACGCTGCTTCCTTGTAGTAGTCGTCGGGGAGGGTTTCGTCATGCATCGCCCGCGCGGTTTCCGGGTCGAGCGACAGGGCGAACTGCTTGTCCCAGTCGAAGGTGTAGCGCGCGTAGGAGATCGCATCGTCGCGATCCTGCGCGCCGGGGCGATGCCGGGCAATGTCGGCTGCATGGGCGGCGATCTTGTAGGCGATCATGCCGTCCTTGACATCCTTCTCATTGGGCAGCCCGAGATGTTCCTTGGGCGTGACGTAGCAAAGCATGGAAGCACCATGCCAGCCGATCATCGCGGCGCCAATCGCCGAGGTGATGTGGTCATAGCCGGGAGCGATATCGGTGACGAGTGGGCCGAGCACGTAGAACGGCGCACCGTCACACAGCTCCATCTCCTTCTCGACCTGTTCCTTGATCTTGTCCATGGGCACGTGGCCCGGGCCTTCGATCATGACCTGCACATCCGACTCCCAGGCCTTGCGCGTCAGCTCGCCCAGCGTCTTCAACTCGGCAAACTGGGCTTCGTCCGAAGCATCGGCAACCGAGCCGGGTCGCAGCCCGTCGCCGAGCGAGTAGCTGACGTCGTACTTGGCCATGACCTTGGTGATGCGGTCGAAGTGCTCGTACAGGAAGTTCTGCTTGTGATGCGCGGTCATCCACTGCGCCATGATGGCGCCGCCGCGGCTCACGATACCGGTGATGCGCTTGGCAACCATGGGGACGTACTGGATCAGCACGCCGGCATGGATGGTGAAGTAGTCCACCCCCTGCTGTGCCTGCTCCTCGATGACCTCGAGATACATGTCGATGTTGAGATCTTCCACACGCTTGACGCGCGTGAGTGCCTCGTACAGCGGCACCGTGCCGATCGGCACTGGCGAGTGGCGAAGAATGCGGTCGCGGATCTCTGGGATGGCGCCGCCGGTGGACAGATCCATTACCGTATCGGCGCCATGCTGCACAGCCATGTGGAGCTTGCGCAGCTCTTCATCAATGTTGGAGGTCACGGCGGAGTTGCCGATGTTGGCGTTGACCTTGCAGCGTGTCTCGATGCCGATGGCCATCGGCTCCAGCTCGGGGTGATTGATGTTGGCCGGGATGATCATTGTGCCCTTGGCGATCTCGGACCGGATCAGTTCGGCGGAGATGTTCTCACGCCGGGCCACGAACTCCATCTCCTCGGTGATGCGTCCAAGCCGGGCAAAGTGCATCTGGCTCATGTTGGTATCGCCTGTGCGCGCAGCTTCGGCGCGGCGCGCCGGAAGCCACTGGGCGCGTGGCTCAAGTATTTCGGTCGCGTGGGCGGGCGTCTCGATGGTGCCTGGGGTGCCTGGATTGCTCATCAATACCCTCTCAGGAGCACGTCGCCAGAGGGGGTCACTCTGGTCAGGCGGCTGGTTTCCCCCATGATACGCGGATGGCCTCGTGCGCGAAGTGTTTCGATCCGGATGGTTCAGGAAGCGAACTGGATGCAGAGCGCCGCACTTCGCGAGGCAGGCTCCGCGTGTGTGTGGGCCGCGATCGAGATTGTGCCCTGGCTTGACGCAGCCCGGCCACCCCCCTAGGCTTGAACCAGTCATGGCATCCGGGCGACCACAATCCATCCGCATCTCCGTTGCAGTCGCCATTGTTCTCGCGGTGATCGCGTACCTTGCCGTGACAGGCGTGCAGGCCAACAAGAGCTACTACGTCACCATCAACGAGTTGCAGGGGATGGGACAGAAGGCCTACACGCGCCACCTGCGCGTGGCGGGCAATGTGCAGCCGGGCTCCATCGCGCATCGCGGGGCCGGGGCCAACTTTGTGCTGGTCGAGAACGACAAGCACCTGTCGGTCGAGTACGCAGGGACCGAGCCACCACCCGACACCTTCAAGGACAACTCGCAGGCCCTGGCCATCGGCATGTACGGGCGCGACGGCGTGTTTCATGCAACCGAGTTGCAAGCCAAGTGTGCTTCAAAGTACGCGCCCAAGCAGGCCAGTCCTGCCACCCCGGCAACGCGGGCGGCAGCGAACACCGGGACCACCGTTCCGGCGGCTGTTGCCACCCTTCGGTAGCAAGCCTGCTAGGCTGGTCCCAGCGATGCCTTATCTCTACATCGACAAGCTGTTCAACGAACTGCGCGACGAGCTTCTGTCTGCGATGCATGCAGCGGCGGAGCGGGAGATCCGCACCGGCGCACGGGTCGATGTGAACCGGCTCTATCGCGCCTTTACGCGCGCGGCCGTTGGCAAGATGGCGAACCCAGTGCGGGTATCCGATCGATGCCTGGAACTGGCGCCGCCCCGCAGCAAAAAAGGCGCAGGGCGCGACTCGGAGTAGCGCCGCCCCGACTCAGGATTGTCGCCACCATGTGCTGCGAAGCTCGACGCCAGCCTGTACTTCGGTGGGTTCCCCGGGCGTGGGCGACCACAGCTTGAGCGCACCATGGCTCGAGATCCGGTCGATCGGTTGCCGCCAGCCATGCAGCGCCAGGTCGAACAAGCCCCAGTGGATCGGCATCAACAGACCCCCGCCACCCAGACCCTGGAAGCTGCGAACAGCACCCTCTGGGCCCATGTGAATATCGGACCAGAGCGGATGAAACGCCCCAATCTCGAGCATGGTGAGATCGAATGGTCCGAACTGCTGCCCGATCTCCGCAAACCCTGGCCACTCCCCTGAGTCGGCGCCGTAGAAGACGCGGTGGCTCGGCCCTTCAAGCACAAACGAAGCCCATAGTGTGTGAAAACGGTTCCAAAGACTGCGGCCTGAGAAGTGGCGCGAGGGCAGTGCAGTGATCTTCAATCCGCGGATTGATACAGAGCCCGTCCAATCCAACTCTTGCAACCGGGCTGCCGGTACCCCGAGGGATTGCAGGAACGCTCCCACGCCGAGCGGGGTGACCCACCAGGCGTGGGCGGTCGCATCCTGCTTTGCCAGCAATCGCACGGTGCCGGCCCCCAGGTGATCGTAGTGGTCGTGCGAGATCAGCACCACGTCGATTCGCGGCAGTTCGGCTAGGGGAAGGGTTGGAGGAAAAAACCGCCGGGGGCCAGCCCACTGCACCGGTGCGGCGCGCTCGTCCCACACCGGGTCGATCAGCACCCGTACCCCGTCGATCTCCACCAGCGTCGAGGAATGCCCGAACCAGCTAATTCGCAGCCCACTCGATGGCGGCTGCTCAAAGATGCGCGGGTCGGTGCGGAACGGACCCGGCGTCTGCCGGGGCACGCGCTCCTCCTGGTTGCGCAGGTACTGGTAGAAAACCTTCGGCAGCATGGACAGGCCGCCAATCATGGTGGGAACCGGATTTTGGTAGCGCTTACCGATTCGCTGCGCCCTGGCGAGGAATGTCATTGCTGGAGCAGATGCTCGACGCGCGTAAAAGGGCGCTCCGGAGTGCAGCGAATATACTCACTGCATCCATGGCGACGGAAACCTTTCTACACAAAATCTCTCCTGTCACTGCCGCCATGCAGGACATCTCGCATATCTACGGCGGCGTGCCGGTGCTGCGGCATGTGCAGGCGGCCTTGCTTCCCGGCGCCTGTTACCTCATGCTCGGGGCGAACGGAGCCGGCAAGTCGACCCTGCTGCGGATTCTGGCGGGCTTGCTGCAGCCGTCGTTCGGATCCGTTTCGACCTGGGGCGTCGCACCCGCGGATGCCCGCGAGCGCATCGGCTATATGAGCCATGCCCCCATGCTCTATGACGAGTTCACCGGGGCGGAAAACCTCCGCTACTTCGCAGCGTTGTACGCCGGGCGACCCTGCCTTTCCGTTGCTGAGGCGTTTGCTGCGGTCGGGCTCGACTCCTCTTTACCGCAACCAGTGCAGGCTTACTCCCAGGGAATGCGGCAGAGGCTTTCGCTCGCCCGGGTATTGTTGCCCAGGCCGGAGCTCCTGCTGCTCGACGAGCCATTCTCCAACATGGACGCCAACAGCGCCGCGGCCATGCTGTCGCTGCTGGCGCGAGAGCGGAACCAGGGCAGAACCATCGTCCTGACGACGCATCAGCGCGCCCTGGCCGAACCCATCGCCGACCAGCTGCTGTTGCTTGCGGACGGCGAGCTCCAGACCGCGCTGCCTGGTATTGCATGAAGCCCGCTGCGAAAACCAATGCTGCGCGCATGCTGGATCGACTTGGCATCGCGTACGAGCTGCTGTCGTACGAGGTGGACCCGGACGATCTTGCCGCGACCAGTGTCGCGGCCAAGCTCGGGCTGCCGGCGGAACAGGTTTGGAAGACGCTAGTCTGCACCCTGTCACCGGATGGGAGCCATGTGTTTGCCGTGCTTTCCGGTGCGGACGAACTGGACCTTAGAAAGCTGGCCCACGCGGCAGGTGCACGCTCCGCCGCTTTGGCGCCACTCCGGGATGTGCAGGCACTCACCGGCTACATTCGCGGAGGCGTCACGGTGTTTGAAGCGAAGAAAGCGTTCCCGGTGTTTGCCGATGAAACGATCCTTCTCCACGACAGGATCACCGTATCCGCCGGGCAGCGTGGCCTGCAACTGCTGGTGCGTCCAGAGGACTACCTGCGCGCTGCACGCGCCACATGCGCGGGTCTTGTGGCCAGGGCTGCCGTGGTCGCAACGTGAAGCGATACATCGAGGCAGTGGCTGTGCAGATCGGCAAAGACCTGCGGCTTGAGTGGCGGTCCAAGGACGCCATCAATGCCATGCTATTTCTGGCGCTCCTGGTCGTGGTGCTGTTTTCGCTTGCTTTCGACCCGACGCGGGCCGAGGCGCGACAGATTGCGGGCGGGGTGCTCTGCGTCGCGATCCTGTTTGCGGCTACCAGCGCCCTAAACCAGGCATGGTCGCGCGAGCTGCGGGGTGGCGTGCTCGATGCCCAGCGGATGAGTCCCTCTCCGCCATCCGCGCTCCTGCTTGGCAAGGTGGTCGCGAACTTTCTCGTAGTTTCCAGTGTTGAACTGGTGCTGGCGCCACTGTTCACGATCTTTTACAACCTGGACCCCAAAGGCAATGCGTGGCTGCTGCTGGCGGTGTTGCCGCTCGGCACCTGGGCACTGGTGGGCAACGGCGTCTTCTTTGCAGCACTCTCGATGCGCGCTCGCTCTCGCGAACTCCTGCTACCTCTGCTGTTGTTCCCGATCTTTATCCCTGCCCTGCTTGCGATGACGTCAGCCGCCGGGGCGGTGTTCACCGGCGAGAGCGACCCGGTACTCTGGATCCGGCTGCTCGCCGGCTACGATGTGATCTTCACCACGGCTGCTGTTCTGTTGTTTGGACTGGTCCTGAACAGCGAAGGCTGAGCGGCGAGCGCTAGGACGTGGTCTGCGTTGTGCGGGTACTGTGCGCGTGGGCATGCAGGATTGCAGAAGCCGAGGCGATCACCATCCATGCGC
Source organism: Acidipila sp. EB88 (assembly GCF_003858395.1). Lineage (GTDB taxonomy): Bacteria > Acidobacteriota > Terriglobia > Terriglobales > Acidobacteriaceae > EB88. The sequence goes on from NZ_QWEV01000005.1 coordinate 4,139,728, forward strand.
CGACGATGATCGCGGCCAGTGTCAATACCAGGCGCGCACCGGCGCGATCTCCCGTCGGGCTCGGTCCCCGGGACTTGCGACGACCCAGGCCGATCTGTCCCACGATCCCGATGCCGAACAAGGCGACTCCAACAATGAACACAATGATTGCCAGAACAGTGGTCATATCCCGCGTCTCTCCCAAAAGCAAGTAGCTTTGCCTGCAATGAGATGCAGTGCAGGAGCGGGTAGCCGCCCCCGCCAGATTTACACTGGAGCACAGGAGGCAGCGCTTGTGAAGCTCCTGCGAACTCTCTGGCTGTGCGCGACGCTGCTCATTCTGGCGAATGGGCTGCGCGTCGCCCTGTTCGTGGTGCCTGCGGATGCAGCCCAGGGCGACCTCAGCCGTATCTTCTACTACCATTTGCCGGCATGGATCGGCACCTCTGTCTTCTTCGCACTGAACCTGGCTGCCTCGATCAGCTACCTCGTGTTGCGCAACCGCAAGCCGGCCTGGGCGCTGCATGCTGACGCGGTTGCGGTCGCCGCGGCGGAACTGGGCGTGGTGTTCTGCACGGTCGGCCTGGTCACCGGATCGCTGTGGGGGCGTGCCGCCTGGGGCATCTGGTGGACATGGGACGAGCGCCTCACTTCCACGCTGATTCTCTGGCTTATCTACATCGCGTACCTGCTGCTGCGCTCGTTCGCCGAGGGAGCCTCGATGCGGACACTGGCCGCGGTGATGGCGATCTTTGGCTATCTCGATGTGCCGCTTGTGTACATGAGCACGCGCTGGTGGCGCACGCAACACCCTGGTCCAGTCTTCTTCGGCGGCCCCGGCACCGGCATGGACGCAAGCATGCTGCCGGCGCTCCGCTGGAACATCACCGGCTGGCTCATGTGGGGCTTGTTTGTTGCGGCACTGCGCTACCAGAGCATGCGGCGCGCGCAGCGAAGCCACGACCAGCGCACCGAGGCACTGCTGGCGCCGCGCGCTCCACGCCACGTCGCCACGGTGCTCGAGGGGGACCGCGCATGAGCAGTTTCTGGGCTACGTATACCCATGACATGGCACATCGCCACGTGCTGATCGGCTATGCCTTTACGTGGTTGATCCAGCTTGGCTACCTGGGTTTTGTGCTGCGGCGTCCCCGCAGCTAGGGCATGGCTATAGAGCTCGCCCCGGTTCATCTAGCCCGGCAGTCCGGGAAGCCGGGGTACACTGAAAGACGAGGATTTTTGCCATGCTTGTAGTGATGAAGTCGCACGCGACCCCCGAGCAGATTGCCGCGGTTTGCGACGAGATTGAACGGATGGGCTTTCGCCCGCATGCGCTGCCAGGCGCCACCCGCACCGCCATCGGCATCACCGGCAACAAGAGCGGTGTGGACCATGGCAACCTCTCTGAGCTTTCCGGCGTAGCCGAGGTGATCCGCGTTTCGAAGCCATACAAGCTGGTGTCGCGCGACGTCAAGGAAGAGGACACGGTGATCCGCTTCCCAGGCACCGACATCACGGTCGGCGGACGCGACTTGATGATGATCGCCGGCCCATGCTCGATTGAGAGCCGAGAGCAGGCGTTCAGCACGGCAGACCAGGTCGCCGCAGCCGGCGCCCAGTTCTTCCGCGGTGGCGCGTATAAGCCCCGTACTTCTCCTTACGCGTTCCAGGGTCTGGGCGAAGAAGCATTGACCATCATGGCCGAGATCCGCGAGCGCACCGGCATGCGCATCGTGACCGAAGCAATCGACCAGGATGCCCTGGACCTCGTGGCGGACTACGCCGACGTGATCCAGATCGGCGCGCGCAACATGCAGAATTACTCGCTGCTGCGTGCCGCTGGCCGCAAGCGCAAGCCGGTGCTGTTGAAGCGCGGCATGTCGGCCACACTGGAAGAGCTTCTCATGGCGGCGGAGTACGTCATGAGCGAAGGAAACTACGACGTGATCCTGTGCGAGCGGGGTATCCGCACCTTTGCTGATCACACCCGCAACACGCTGGACCTCAGCATCGTTCCGGCTGCCCAGCAGTTGTCGCATCTGCCCATCGTGGTGGACCCAAGCCACGGTACCGGCAAGCGCGACAAGGTGCTGTCGATGGCGCGCGCTGCTGTCGCCTGCGGCGCGGATGGACTGATCGTCGAGGTACACAATCAGCCGGACCGTGCGCTCTCCGATGGAGCCCAGTCGCTCTATCCGGACCAGTTCATCCAGCTGATGGACGAAGCTTCCAAGATTGCGGGCATCGTCGGCCGCAGCGTGCCGCGCAACGCTTTTGTACAGCCGGCCGACACCGTCGGAGCGCTGTAGCCCCGCCTGCTGTCACTGCTCCATCCCGTCACTGCAACAAAAGAAGCCGCGTTCCAGAGAGCCATGGGAACGCGGCTTCTTTCTGCTCTGGGCCACTGCGTTCGCGGTGTCTGCCCGCGCTCCCGGCTCACCGCGACGAACAGCCTGCGGACCGCTCGTTTCGTGCGAACGCGGACGCCTAGCGTACATTGGCAAAGAGTCGCTATGCCCTTCGATCTTTCGCAGCACGTCACCCTTCTGCTCCGCTCCCCTCGCTTCGTTCTCGCCGGCATCTGCCTTTGTGCCGTCTCCTTCCTGGGTGGCTGCCGCACCGGCGCGTTCCCCGAGTACCCCACGGACTATCGCGAGTACGCCTACGTCGCGGACACCGGCAGCGATACTGTTTCGGTGCTGGACCTGGTGCACATACGCCAGCAGGCGGTTCTGTCCGTGGCCCCGCGCCCCATCGCACTTGCGGTCAACCCGGTACGCAACGAGGTGTACGTGTTGAGCCAGGGCGCTGCGCCTGCGAGCACAGGCTCGCTTGCCATTGTGGACAGCCAGAGCAACCAGGTCGTCGCGCAGATCCGGCTGGGTCGCACGCCCAGCGCGCTCGCCGTGAATGCAGCCGGCACACGTCTGTACGTGGCAAACACCGCAGCCAACAGCATTTCAACGATCGATCTCGATACACGCCGCCAGACCTCGGTCGTGGGCGCGGGAGAGATGCCGGACGCCATCGCCACCTCTCCGGATGGCAGCACGCTGGTTGTGGCGAACGGCCAGAGTGGAAGCGTCACACTGATGGATCTTCGCGCACCGGGAACTCCCGTTCTGCGAGCGTCCTTTGCGGGCTGCCCTGGCGCGGCAAGCATCCTCGTGTTGAACGATTCGTCAAAGGCCTTTGTGGCTTGCGCGGGCGGGCACCAGGTCATGGCTATCGCGCTGCGCACCCCGGCGGAGCTGCATCATCCAGGGATGCTGCCGGTCGAGCACGACAGCCTGCTGGCCATGCTCGATGTCGGCCTCGGACCGGTGCGCCTGATCCCCAAACCCGATGGAGGCGAGATCTTCGTCGCCAACCAGGATGCAGACACCATTTCCGAGATAGCGACCGGCACCAACGAAGTGGGAGGCGCCACACTCATTGGCGATCATCCGGTGGATGGAGTGGTCAGCGCGGACAATGCCTTGTTGTGGGTAGCGAACCAGACAGCCGACACGGTCGCGATCTACTCGGTGGACGACGGCAAGCTGATCAACACCGTGCACGTGGGCGCAGGTCCGGGACCGGTCGCCTTCTCCGCGGATGGACATCTTCTTCTGGCCGCGAATACCCGCTCCGGCGATGTCTCCGTGCTGCGCACCTTCAGCCGCAATTTCCGTCGCGAGCCGGTGTACGGGACACTGTTCACGCTGTTGCCCGCTGGCAAGAACCCTTCCGCCATCGCAGACAAGGCCTTCCGGCTCTCCCACTAGTGATCGACGGCTGCCGCTTCGCGCGCAGCCAGGGCTGCTTCTTCTCGCTCCGCCTCACGCAACAGGCGCCGGGCGTACCGTGTGGCTGAAAAGTGCGCGCCGGCAAGCAGCAGGAGCCCGGTCAGAAAAGCCCACATCATCAGGGTCACTGAAACCGCAAAGGGACCATAGACGTCCGCAAGGTCCATCCAGCGAAGTGCGTGCACGTACAACACCTTCGCCACCTCCCAGAGAAGACCGATCACGATGGCCGTGGGCAGCACCGCCCGGATCGGCAACCTGCGGTTGGGAAGAATCCAGTAGATGGCCAGGAAGATACTGACGGAAAGGATCGCCGCCGACACCTGGAGGAAAGAGCCCGCCAGTGCTGTGAACACCACGTTCTGCGTATGCCCGAAGAACAGAAAGGTGAGCACCCGCGTTTGCAGCGCGGTAAGGCCGACGGAGAACAACGCCAGCAGCCCTACGCCGAATGCCAGGCCCAAAGAAATGAGCTGGTTGAGCAGGTACGAGCGATTCTGCGCGACGTCCCACACGCGGTTGAGAGCTACCTCGAGAGGTAGAAAAACGCCGGATGAGGAGATCAACAAGGTGATTACGGAGAACACCTGCACGCCGCCATGCGGATGAACCAGCAGGCTCATGTTGCGTACGACGAAGTCCTGGTTGGCAGGCAAAAAGTAGTGGATCATGTCGCCGATCACGGCCACCATGGACTGCGAGTGAAAGACGCGGCGCGCCACGGTGAACATCATCACGATGAAGGGAAACAACGAGAGGATGGAGTTGGCGGCCACCGAGAAGGCGTAGGTGTGCACCTCGGACTGCGCGAGGTATCGTCCCAGCGAAAGCCACAAATCCCAGCGACCGGGGCTTCTCTTTTCGGGAGCAGGGGTTGTCGCCTGGGCAGCGGGGGATGGCGCGGGCACCATGCAGCGATCCTAGCAGGCGTGTGCTGTACGGCGAGGAGCCGCCGCGGCCCAGAGACGGTGGATGCTTCAGGCGCGGCGGGCAGGTTCGTCCGCAGAAAACAGCCGTCGGCACGCGCCGTGCGCATGCGGGTTGATTGAGGGCGATCGTGCTTTGACCCACGCAGCACAGGAGCGCCCCTTCAAGCGAATTTGAGAGCAAGAAACGGGATGCTGGCGCGCTGCGCGCTCGGTAGGTTATTACCAGAAGGAAGGTAGCCATGCGCCAAACCATCGAGAAAGATATGCTGCTGCAGGACCAAGCAACAAGCGACCCACGCTGGGCCCAACTCGCGGCTCGCGATGCCGGGGCAGACTTCCTGTACTCGGTGAAAAGCACTGGCGTCTACTGCCGCCCCAGCTGCGCTGCGCGCCGGGCCAACCCGGAGAATGTGCTGTTTCACCGTACCCGGGCGGACGCCGAACGGGCGGGTTTCCGCCCATGCAAGCGGTGCAAGCCAGACCAGCCGTCCTCGCGCGAGCAGCAGGCGGCTGTGCTTGAAAGGGTCTGCCGGCATATCGAAGCTTGCGAGAGCACGCCCAGCCTGAAGCAGCTTGCGGTGCATGCAGGCATGAGCAGTTTCCATCTGCACCGACTGTTCAAAGCCGCGACAGGCCTCACCCCGCACCAATATGCGACCGCGCGGCGAATGCAGCGGGTTCGCGAGAGCCTCCAGCAGAGCGACACTGTGACCGATGCCATTTACGAAGCGGGGTTCAACGCGAGCAGCCGCTTCTATGCGCACTCCTCATCTGCACTGGGCATGACGCCCTCTGCGTTTCGAGCCGGCGGCGCAGGGGCGACGATCCGCTTCGCGGTCGGCCAGTGTTCGCTGGGGTCCATCCTTGTTGCCAGCAGCGAGATCGGCGTCTGCGCCATCCTGATCGGAGATGACCCTTCTGTGCTCCTTGGGAACCTCGAGGACCGGTTTGCCGGGGCCACTCTGGTCGGGGGCGACGCGGGGTTCGAAGCGTTGGTCGCCCGGGTCGTCGGGTTGATCGAGCAACCACATGCCTCCGTGGAGCTGCCGCTCGATGTGCGCGGCACCGCTTTTCAGCAGTGCGTATGGAAAGCTCTGCAGCAGATCCCCGCGGGTTCAACCGCGACCTACACCGAGATCGCCGAGCGCATCGGCCGACCGACCGCAGTGCGGGCTGTGGCCCGGGCATGCGCGGCCAATTCGCTGGCGGTGCTGATTCCCTGCCACCGCGTCGTTCGCAACGACGGCGCACTCTCCGGGTATCGCTGGGGTGTCGAACGCAAGCGCACACTTCTGGAGCAGGAGCGGGAAGCACTCGCCGCGCGGACGACCCGGCAGCACTGACCAAGCCGCCGGCCCACCCCGGCGGCGGTAACCAGGCTCGTGTCCATCAGTGATCTCGCTTGCATTTGCTTCCCTTCTCATGCGGCTCCCTGTTTTGCCGATACTGCGTGCATCGCCCTGCCTGGAGCGCTCTTACTAGCAGGGCGTAGCAGAAGAACCAGGCAGACGACGCTTGCACTGCGCGCACCCAGGGGAGTCAATGATGCACACCATGCTTTTTTTACGGCGCCTTCGGCTCCGGTGGACGCGATGGCAGCATTCCAGACAGACATGCTCCATGTGTGGCTGCCAGGTGGAACGCTACGAGATCGTGTGTGAGGAAGAAGCCTGCCAACTGCGTGCCCTGGGCGGGCAGGCCATGCTCGCGGTGGCTCCGTACGACGCACCCCGCGCCCCGGGCAAGCTCGTCTACTCCTCAGTATCGCGGGCGCAGGCAGGCCCGGACATTGCGTCCTGCGCCTGAACTGTCTCGTGGCAGGATGCCGGCTGCAAATCCCCCGCAGGTCATCGGCGCGCCAGCACCAACGGCATTCCAAGCGGTGAGCTCCGGTAATGAGCAATTGCGTTCCCAGAACTTTGTGGTCACCCGTCTTAGCTTGCGGAGCCTGGGCGCCGGGCAGTAGCCGCGTCAAACGCGATCTACTAAAATAAGCAGAGCGCGATCCTGCGAGGCTATGGACCTACGGAGCCTACGGCCGGGAAACGGTAGCGACAGCGCACTTCGCCCGCTACGGGTCATCGTCGAACGAGTCGCGCACACCGGAGCAACCACCCTTTGACCACGAAGCCCCGCTCAGGATCACTCACCACGCTGCGGCTCATCCTGACGGATGTGCATTTTCTGGTTCCGTTCCTTGTGCTTCTGGCCGGGATTGCCCTGCTGGCGATCCTGCACTAAGCGTTCTACGCCGATGGCCAAAATCGGCGCAAGCTCCTGAACCGCCCCCACTCTCCGTAGAAAGCTCCGAAACTTCTTGGAACGAAATCAAACATTGCACCGGCTGGGCGTCGTCGTCGGACTGACCGCCGGTGTCTGGCTGGGAGCCGCCGAGGCACCGACCAAGCTGGTCGAGGTCGGTCTCTCCCCCTACGCGGTCTCACTGTGCATGGTGGCCGGTGTCTTCCTGGCTCGCTGGACCCTTCCTACGTTAATCAAAGGCACTTCGTTTGTTGCGAATGATCTTGCCTCGCACAAGCATCTCGTGGTGTGGGCCGTACTTGCGGGCGCGCTGTGGGCGGTGGCTAACACACTGACGGTGTTTGCGATTCGGGACGTGGGGCTGGTGATCGCATTCCCCTTATGGAATGCGAACTCGCTCATCGGCCTGCTGTGGGGGCGTGTGCTCTTTCATGAACTCGAGGGCGCGTCGGCCTCGATCCGCACGCGCGTGCTGCTGGGCGCATGCCTGATCGTGGTTGCGGCGGTGCTCCTCGGCTTCAGCACCATGCCCGACCTTGGCCACGGCAGCCTGCTCGCCACCCATCACGCGGTGGGTGGCATCGCGGCTGCGCTGGGGGCAAGCCTGCTGTGGGGCACCATGTATGTGCCCTACCGCAAGGCTTACCTGAGCGGCATGAACCCGCTTTCCTTTGTCACGGTGTTTACCTTTGGCGAACTGGCTACCGCGTTCGCCCTCGCGGCTACCCTGGGCGGCGGAATGCATGCGATAGCAACCCAGCTGCGTCACAGCCAGGGCGTGCTCTTCTGGTTGTGCCTGGGCGGCTTTGTGTGGGTTGTGGGTGACCTGTTTCAGCAGTTCGCCGCCAAGTACCTTGGCATTGGCCGCGGCATTCCCCTGTCCAACACCAACCAGCTATGGGGGCTTGCCTGGGGTGCGCTTGTGTTCGGCGAACTGCACCACGCCACGCCCGCGCAGAAGGCCTTGGTGCTCGCGGGCTCCGGCGTCATGATCGCGGGCGCCATCCTTATTGGAACCGCACCATCGCAGGAACTCGAGGCGGAAGCGCGCGACCGCGCCATCGAGCGGGAGTGCGATCGGTACGGGCTCAGCCTTGCCGGAACGCAGCACAGTGCGCATTCACCCGTTGCCGCGGGAGCGCCCTCTACGCAGCGGCGCCGCTGGTGGGACTACGTGATCGTGCTGCTGGCGTGTTCCGTCTTCGTTTACCTTGGCTTGCATGCCGCAGCCCCCTTGCTGGTGCTGCACCTCGGCTGGATGACAGCTCTGTGCTCGGTGCTTGCCGGGAGCGTGCTATTCGGAGGGTGGCGGCTCTGGCGGGTCACACGCTTCGTTTAGGTTTCCTTTGCGCGCTTCCTCTGGAGTCACGGAGTGCGTGCTTTCACTCCGGGCCTTTGCGAAGGTAGCCTCTCTCCATGGCAGTCCGACTCAAAGACATAGCGCAGGATCTCGGCGTCTCGACCATCACCGTCTCCAAGGTGCTGCGCGGCGGCACCGACATCAGCGAGGCGACGCGGGAGCGTGTGCTGCGGCGCGTGCAGGAGCTGAACTACCGGCCCAACATGCTGGCGCGCGGGCTGGCCGGGGGGCCCACCGGCACGATGGGCCTGCTGGTTCCCGATCTCGTGCAGCCGTTTTTTGCCGAGTTCGCTAAGGCGCTCAGTTCCCTGCTGCGCGAGCATGACCTGGCCTTGATTCTTGCTTCCTCTGAAGAAGATCCCGCAATTGAAGAGCGTGAGATCCGCGCCCTGGTGCATCGCGGAGTCGACGTGCTGCTGCTCGCTTCCTGCCGGGAGAGCCTCCTGGATCTGCCAGCCCTGGGCGTAGCTCCGACACCCTGCGTGCTCTTCGATCGCAGCTTCCGCGGCGTCGATGCTGCCTTTGTAGGGCTCGATGAGGTTGAAGTTGGCCGGCTCGCGACGAACCACCTGTTGGAGCAGGGCTGCACACGCGTCGCCCACATCGGCGGCAAGGCTACCAGCCCGGCGGTGGGTCGGCTCGAGGGCTATTGCCAGGCGGTCCGACAGCATGGCCTCGTTCTTCCCGCGGCGTACGTACACAGCTGCGGCCACGTGGAGGAAGGCGGCTTCGACACGGGCTTCGAAGCCATGCAGGCGCTGCTCGCGCTGCCGGTGCCGCCCGATGCAGTCTTCTGCTACAACGACATGACTGCCGTTGGAGCAATGGAGGCCGTGCTCCGTGCCGGTCTTCGCGTCCCCGAAGATGTCGCCGTCGTGGGCTGCGGCAACTTCCGCTTTGCCGAGTACCTCCGGAGGCCGCTTTCCTCGATCGATCAGAACGTGGCTGAGCTTGGTCGCATTGCCGGCACGATGGCGCTCGCGCTTGCGGTCGATGCACAGGCGCCCGCACGGCAGGTACTGCTCCAGCCTCGCCTGATTGCGCGAGCCTCCAGCCTGCGCCGCGAGCGCGGCTGAGATAGCCGCGCACGCGTTTGGCGCACCCTCGTGCTGGCCGCTCTACAGCTTCGGCAGCTGCGTAGTATCCCAGCCGCCGCCGACTGCCTTGACCAGCAGCACGCTTGCCTCGAGTCTTCTGCGCATGATGTCGATGTCGTTGCGCTCATTGTTCAACGCGGCTGTTTGCGAGGTCACCACCTGCAGGAAGGTATCGACACCGCCCTCGTAGCGGATGTTGAAGAGATCGAGCGACTGCTCAGCGCTCGCCGTGGTTTCATGCTGCTGTTTCGCTTCCACTTCCAGGATGCGCAAGGCGGCGAGATTATCTTCGACCTGCTGAAATGCAGACAGGGTCGTCTGCCGGTAGTTCGCGACCTGCACATCGTAGTCTGCGGAGGCCGTGTTGATCGTGGCCCTGCGGCGCCCGGCATCGTAGAGCGTTTCAGACAGGGTTGAACCCACCGCGAAGAAGCGACTGGGCCAGGTGAACCAGTTCACGATGGAGTTACCAAGGAAGCCGCCCTGCGCACTGATCGAGAGCGTCGGGTAAAAAGCAGCCTGCGCGATGCCGATCTGCTCGTTTGCGGAAGCCATGCGGCGCTCGCTTGCTGCAATGTCGGGTCGGCGCTGCAGCAGTTGCGCGGGCAGCAGCCCGGGGATCGCCGGCATGGTGGGGGGCTGCAGATTGATCGGCAAAGGAGGGATAGTGAGCGCGGCAGGCGGCTGCCCGGTTAACACCGCAATGGCGTGTTCATCCGCCGTGCGCTCCACACCCAGGTCTGTCGAAAGCACGCGCGCCGAGTCCAACTGGGTGCGTGCCTGCGTTACGTCGGACATGGGTGCGGCTCCGCCATCGAAGCGCTCCTTGGTGAGGTCGTATGCCTGCTGGTAGGCGCTGATCGTGTCGCGCACCAATTTGAGCTGCGCATCAGTCGAACGCAGATCGAAGTAGTCGATCGCTAGCTCGGCATGGAGGCTCAGGCGGGCGTTTTCGAGATCCGCCGCAGCCGCCTGTCCCTGCTCGCGCGCGCTGGCTACACCCCGCCGGATGCGGCCCCAGAGGTCCACTTCGTAGCTCAGGTCGAATGGAAGTTGAAAGCTGCCTTCGCCGTTATTCGCAAGCGTGTTGTTGAAGTACGGCTGGTTTGCGGAGTCGCGCACGGCGCCGGCTGCAGGAGCCACGCCGATAGTCGGCGCATAGTTGGCGCGATTGTAAGCAACCTGGAACCGTGCCGCGCGAAAGTTTGCCTCGGAGGCTTTCAGCGTCTGGTTGGCAGTATCGATCTGCACCTCAAGCGCGTCCAGTTGTGGGTCGCGATACAAGGTCCACCAGTTTCCCTTGAGAGCTGCATCCTGCGGCTGGCCGGTAGTCCAGCCATCGCCCGGCACCGGTTCTGCATGGGGCTGCTCCTTGAAAGCTGGTGCAATGGGCGTGCCGGGCGTCTTATAGTTCGGGCCGACCATGCAGCCGGAAAGGCTGCCAGCCACGCACGTCGCGGCAGCAGCCGCAAGAAGTTTCAACCGCAATGGTTGTGTGGAAGAAGTCTTCACTGCGCAGCCTTCTTGTCTCCCGCGTTCGAGCTTTCTGCTGTGCTCCCGGTTACGCGCGGGCTGTCCACCCGAACCATGTCCCCGCTTTCCAGCGAGTCGCTCGGATCCACAACGATTTCGTCGGTGGCCTTGAGTCCTTCGGTGATCTCGACCGTGGCTCCGAAATCATGCCCAATCTTCACACTGCGAAGACTCACGCGACCATTCTCCACCACGCCTACCTGCATACCCTTGCTTCGGAACAGCAGTGTGTTGGCCGGCACGCGCAGCGCCTGCAGTTCCGCAGGCAGCGCAAAGTGCACAAACGCGTACGCACCCGGCAACAGCTTGCCCGTGGTGTTGTCGACATCCACTTCAACATTGAGCGTGCGCGACAGGGGATCCACAGCGCGCGAGGTCCGGGCGAGTGTGCCATAGAAATGCTCGTTGGGGAACGCATCGAGCGTGATCGGTACGCGCGCTCCATCATGCACGGCGCTCTGGTATACCTCGGGCACCGGCACAAACACGCGCAGGCGATCGCTCGCGGCGAGATGGAACAATTCCTTTTGGGTCGTGTTCTGCCCGGCTTCAATCAGCGAGCCGGTGTCTACATTGCGCGCCGTGATCACGCCGGAGAACGGTGCATATACCCGCTCGAAGTTCTGCAGTTGCTGTGTCCGTTTGAGGTTGGCCTGTTGTGCCGAGAGCGCCGACTGTGCCGCGGTGACGTTGCTTTCGTTCTGGTCTGCTTCCTGCCGCGAAACCGCGTTCTTTTGCAGCAGCTTCTGCCAGCGGGCAGACGTTGTCTGCGCGATCTGCAGGTTCGACTCGGCCGTCTTCACATCGGCTTCCGCCTGGCTCACCTGCTGATCGAGTTCAGGCGTTTCGATGACTGCGAGCAATGCACCCTTCTGCACCCGCGTCCCGATATCGAAGTACCAGTGACGCAGGTAGCCGCTTGTGCGCGCGTAGATCGGCGTATCCACAAAAGCCGTGACGTTAGCAGGCAGCACAACCTCGGCTGCGTCCGTGGCGCCGGCGGAGGGATGCGTCACCATCACCACGGGGGTGGCTCCAGCGTCGGTGCTGGTCTTGAGAGCGTCTTCGTTTTTATGCCGGCTGTGGATTCCCGCGTAGATGAGCACGGCCACTATTGCGACGACGATGAGCCCGAGCCATAGACCTCCACGGCCACGACTCACCGGGGGAACGGGCGAGTCATCTTCCCTGATCGCGCCCAGGGGGCCTTCTGCATGCCCGCTCGCGTGCGCATGCGTCGGGCGGGGATCACGATCATCCGATATGGCCGGCAGCTGCTCGGTCCCGATATCGCGCATGCCTTCTTCCGCAGTGATGTTGCGATGGGTGGGGCGATCCTGCATCAAGCTTCCTCTTTTCAGGCGTGCATTGCTGCTTTAGCATCGCGCCTTGCGTGCGCGCGGCTATGCAGCAGTCCAAACACAGAAGGAACAAAAGTAAGGGTGGCGATGGTGGCAAAGGACAAGCCGCCGATCACTGCGCGGCCAAGCGGCGCATTCTGCTCGCCGCCGTCTCCCAGGCCAAGCGCCATGGGGATCATGCCGATGATCATCGCCAGCGCCGTCATGCAGACGGGACGGAAGCGGGTGGCTCCGGCTTCGACTGCGGCACGAATCGGCTCTCCGTGCTCCGCCAGTCGGATCTTGGCAAACGACACCACCAGGATCGAGTTCGCCGTGGCCACACCCATGCACATGATCGCGCCCATCAGCGCGGGAACGCTGAGCGTCGTGCGCGTCAAAAACAGGAAGAACACGATGCCGGCCAACGCCGCAGGCAGTGCTGTCACGATGATGAATGGATCAAGCCAGCTTTGGAAGTTCACCACGATGAGCATGTACACGAGCAGAATTGCGAACACCAGGCCAGCCAGCAACGCGACGTATGCGCTCTGCATGGTCTTGAGCTGGCCCAGCAGAGAGATAAAAGTGCCGCGCGGCAGATGCTGGCTGTTATGATCCACGATCTTCTGCACGTCCGCGCCGACCGCACCCAGGTCGCGACCCTGCACTGCTCCGTAAATGTCGATCGTGCGACGAATGTTGTAGTGCGAAACGATCGCCATCTCTGTCTCGCGATGGATTGATGTCACATTTCCCAGGATCGCGTTGGCGCCCGTCACTGTGGAATGAATAGGCAGGTTCTGCAGATCCTGCAGCGACTCCTCCGAGTACTGCGGCGTCTGTGCCACCAGGCTGTAGTTCACACCGTTCTTGGGGTCGAGATAGAACATCGGGTTGATCTGGAAGGATCCGCTGAGGCTGTTGGTCAGGCTCTGCGCAACGTCGCGCGCGGTGAAGCCACCCTGCGAGGCCTTGGTGCGATCGATCGCCACGTGCAGCACCGGGTAATTAAGCGGCTGCTGCACCCGCACATCGGTGAGGCCCGGGACCTGTCGAAGCTCCTTCAGCATGGTGTCTGCGATTTCCTTGCTCTTGTACACGTCGCTTCCCTGGATCTGCACGTCAATCGGCGCAGGCAGGCCGAAGTTCAGGATCTGGGTCGTGATGTCAGCCGGCAGGAAGTAGAAGATATCGCCCGCAAACTGCTGCGGCAACGTAGCGCGCAGCTGGCGGATGTACTCCGCAGTGGGGTGGTGGTCTTCCTTGAGACTCACAATGATGTCCGCGTCGCTCGCGCCCACCAAGCCTGAGGTTGCATGCATCGTGTTGAAACCGCTGTACGGCAGGCCAATGTTGTCAAGAATGTTGTCGAGTTCGCTCGCCGGGATGGTACGGCGGATCTGCGCCTCCACCAGGTCGCAGAGCTTGGCCGTTTCCTCGATGCGCAGCCCGGTCTTGCCGCGCACATGCAGGATGAACTCACCCGCGTCGGTGCTCGGGAAGAAGTCGCGCCCCAGGAACGGCACCAGCAGAAACACGCACAGTGCTGCGAGCAGGAACGAAGGAATGAAGACCTTGCGGTGATGCACCAGCGACGTGAGCAGTGACTGGTAGCGGGCCCGGACCCACTCGAAGCCGCGCTCGAAGCCCTGCTGAAACTGCACCAGCGGGTTACGCGAAGGCCTGCCCTTCTCATGTACGTGCAACAGGTACATGGCGAGGGTTGGCACGAGCGTACGCGAGAGGATGTACGAAGCAAGCATTGCGAACACGACTGCTTCGGCCAGGGGAACGAACAGGTACTTGGAGACGCCGCTGAGAAAAAACATCGGCAGAAACACGATGCAGATACAGAGCGTAGACACGAGAGCAGGCACCGCGATCTGACCGGCACCATCCAGAATCGCCTCACGCAGAGGATAACCCTCTTCCATAAAGCGCTCGATGTTCTCGATCGTTACGGTCGCATCGTCCACCAGGATGCCGACCGCAAGAGCGAGACCCCCCAGGGTCATAGTGTTGATGGTCTGCCCGATCAGGCTGAGCACGATGATCGACGAAAGAATCGACAGCGGGATCGAGACTGCGATGATGAGCGTGGAGCGCCACGAACCCAGGAAGAGCAGGATCATCAGGCCGGTAAGCGCCGCGGCGATGATTGCTTCGCGAATCACTCCCTGCACGGCAGCGCGCACAAACACTGACTGGTCAGCCAGAGGGGAGATCTTTAACTCCGGAGGCACCAGGGTCGCAACTCGCGGAAGCAGGTTGCGCACGCCGGATACAACGGAGAGTGTCGATGAATCCCCGTTCTTCAACACGCTGATCAACACACCGCGCCGCCCGTCCTTGCGCACCACGTTGGTCTGGAATGCGTCGCCGTTGCTAACGGTAGACACATCGCGCACGTACACGGTGCTGCCACTCACCTGCTTGATCGGAATATCCGAAATCTCTCCGACTGTTTCGGGCGAGGCATTGGTGGTGACGTCATACTCGCGCGCACCGATCTTGGTCGTACCGGAGGGCAGCACCAAATCCCCAGAGAGCAGCGCATTCAGCAGGTCGTTTGGCGAAACGCCCTTGGCCTGCATGAGCTGCGGCTGCATGCTCACGGTCATCTGCCGCTGCTTGCCGCCGTAGGTGAGCGGGATCACCGCTCCGGGCACGGTCGTGAGCTGGGGCCGGATGTAGTTCGTCGCGTAGTCGTTCAACTGGGACTCTGAGAGTCCTTCGCCCGAGATACCAAGCTGCAGAATGGGCACGCTCGATGCTGAAAAGTTGATGATCTCAGGGGGCAGCGTTCCGGGAGGAAGCTGCTTCAGCAGGTACTGCGAAGCTGCGGTGACCTGCGCGTTTGCCGTGTCCAGGCTCGCCCCCGGCTGCAGAAATACTTTCACAACAACCTGTCCGTTGTAGGTCGTGGACTCGATATGCTCGATGTTGTCGACGAGGGTGGTAAGTGCCTTCTCATACGGGCTGGTGATGCGGCCTTCGAAATCTTCAGCCGCCAGACCTGTGTACGTAAAATTCACCGCAACGACCGGGATGTTGATCGACGGGAAGATGTCGGTCGGCGTCCGCAGAATGATCACAGGGCTCAGGATCAGGATCAGCAGCGCGAGGATGATAAACGTGTACGGCCGATCCAGCGCGACCTTGACGATCCACATGAGCGCACAACTCTTTCTGCACCGCTCCCGGGGGTCGCGGGTACGACTTTAAGTTTGCTCCTTCGCCTTTACTCTTGCCAAACAGTTTATTCCGAGCGAATCCATCGGTATTACCGATAGACTGCACCCATGGAACTGCGGCACATGCGATATTTCAAGGCGGTAGCCGAGGAGAATGGCTTCGCCCGTGCAGCGGCACTGCTCAATGTCTCGCAGTCGGCCATCAGCGAACAGATGCGAGACCTTGAGCAGGAGCTAGGTTTGCCCCTGTTCGACCGGCGAGAACATCGCGCCCGTTTGAATGCTCATGGAGAGGTGTTCCTGGTCGAGGTGAAGCGAACACTGGCTGCCGCGGCAGAGGCCGTCGCGGCCGTGCGCCGCTCGGCTTCCGGCGAAGTGGGCACCCTCAAGATCGGGTTTTTCGTGGGCGGTACCGATGCGCTCTTTCCCGCCCTCATCCGGCGCTTTCGCGCGCAGTCTCCGGGTGTGCGGGTGTCACTGCTCGAGATGGGGCCGGTGCAGCAACAGGAAGCCTTACTGGCGGGCACCATCGATATCGGGTTTACACGGATCGTGCAATCGCCAGCCAGTGGCGAGCTCAGTTGGGAGCGCCTCTACGTGGAGCCTCTGGTGGTCGCGCTTCCCAAAGGCCACGCACTTGCCGGCTCGCCCGTGGACATAAGCAGCCTGGCAGCGGAGCCGTTTGTGATCACGCACCGGGAGACTTCGCCCGCGCTGTTCGACAAGGTCATCGCACTTTGCCGTGCAGCCGGTTTCTCTCCAAAGATCGCTGCAACCGCAGCGGTGGCGAGCAGCGTGCTGACCCTTGTGGCCGCTGGCGAAGGCGTGGCGATCCTGCCGAAGAACACGCTGAAGCTTGCCTCATCGGACGTAGTTGCCGCGCCGATCGCGAGCCGCGACGCGTCAATCGATCTGGTGATCGCCTGGAGCACTCGCCGGGAAGGACCCCTGCACCAGGCATTTCTGCAGTTGATCCGCAAGACTCGCAAAGGCTCACCGCGCGTTTAGCGTTTCGTGTGACGAGCAACAGCAGGCGCTCGCAGTGAGCGCTTGCCGTGGGTCGTCTGCTCACACGAGAAAGGGCCATGCGGACTCGCATGGCCCTCGGCTTCAACGCAGCAGGGTCTAGTCGTTCCCGCGATTGCCGAACAGGTTCAGCACAGCCAGGAAGATATTCAAACCATCAAGGAAGATGGAAAGCGACAACTCCGCTGCCGTGGCTCCGCCGCCGCCGGCGCGCACCCGGGCAAAGTCTCCGATGGTCAGGACGGAGAATACGGCAAGCACCAGGTAATCAATTGTAGTGGGCTGTACGAAGTGAAAGAACATGGTCGCAAGCAGCAGCACGAACAGGCCGATCAGAAAGAACTGGCCGATTGCCTGGACCTTGCGATAGTCCACCGAGACGGCGTAGGCCACGGTGCCAAGCATAGCCATGCCAATGCCGGTGGTCATGGCGGCGGTCCCTACAAGGTGCGAGCCACCATGGCCGAGATAGTGGTGGATGGTAGGGCCAAGTCCCACGCCTTCCAGAAAGGCGAAAGCATAGAACAGGGTCATCTGCCGAGGCGCATTGTCGCGAGTCGCGCGGATTGCAAAAAGCATGCCCAAGTTCAGCAGCATGATCAGCAGTGCGAGGCCGGGTGGGATGGAGAGCGAAACATAGCTGCCGGCTGCGGTCAGCGCAAACGCCACGCTGACCATGCCCAGGACCTTGCCGAGCAGACGCGACGAACTCTCGGCCTGGTCGTATGCCCGACCACCATTCAACACACCGTACGCATTGCCCGACGAACCCAGAGAGCCGTTCTGTGCCATAGCCTTATTCTACGCTTCCATGCTTGGGCGCCTTGGCGCCCTTTGCGCCTCCAGCGCGCCGCTTTGGCAAGAAACGGCGTGGCCGCTGGAGACGCGCGAGTTTTAGAGCAGGCGCATGGCTTCCGGATCCCATTCGATGATCGCGTTGCGTTCGAAGCTCTGGTTTGCCAGCAGCGCCGCGCCTGCTGCTCGGTAGCCGAAAACTGCATCCTCGGTCACCGGGCGGCGCGTGCGTACAGCGTCAAAGAACACGCGGAAGTGATCGTAGCTGTCACTGTAATGGGGCGGCGCGGTGTACCGCTCTGACCCCAGCGAGGTTGTGTCCTCACGCATGGTGGGGTAGCGCTTGTCGTAAGCCTCAAGCGTCTGCTTCTGCACCGCCTCCGTAAAGGTGTCGACTGTGTACCCCGGCGCTTTTTCGCGGGGGTCCGGCTCACTGTGACAGTGCTTCCGGCGATCTCCATCGTGCCCTCGGACCCGGTAAATACGAGGCCTTCGCTTTCTTCGCCGCCATCGACGAAGTTCACGCGGAGACTCAGGTTAAAACCTTCCTTGTAGTCGAAGAGCGCCAGCATCACGTCCGGCACGTCGCGCCCGTCTTTCCAGAAGCGCAAGCCGCCGGTTGCCATGCCGCGCGTGGGCCCGTGGCTTCCTGTCACAAAGTGCGTTCCGCTGAAGAGATGCACAAACAGGTCACCGGCCACGCCGCTGCTGTAGTCCTTCCATTTCCTCCACTGGAAGAAACGCTCCGGGTTCCATGCGATCCTGGGCGCCGACCCAAGGAAACGCGGCCAGTCGCAGGTTTCAGGACTCGCATCCGACGGCACCGTGTAGTTCCAGGCGCCGATCGACGAGTTGCGATCCCAGCGCGCAGTCACCATGTTCAACTGGCCGATCGCGCCCGAGGCAAGCAGCTCCTTGGCCTTGGCATACACAATGGAGCTCACCCGCTGGCTTCCTACCTGCATGATGCGGCCGGTGCTGTGAGCCGCCTCGATCATCGCCGGGCCATCCTCGTACAGGTGAATCATCGGCTTTTCGCAGTACACATCCTTGCCGGCCTTCATGGCGTCGATCGCGGCATCCTTGTGCCAGTGATCAGGGGTCGCGATGATCACCGCATCGACATCCTTGCGGGCCAGCACCTCGCGATAATCACGCGTGGTTGCCACGTCCTGCCCCCACAACTCGCGGCTCCGATCGAGCCGCCCCTGGTAGCAGTCCGCCACTGCGACCAGCTTGACGCCAGGTACCTGCAGTGCAGAGCGTGTGTCCGACATGCCCTGTCCACCGGCGCCGATCAGCGCCACTTGGATCGTTTCGTTGCGGCCCATTTTTTTACCCGCGCTTTGCGCAAGTAGCGGCAGGTGCGGCGCGATCAGTGCGTTTGCAGACAACAGGCTCGCAGCCTGCATAAATCCTCTACGGTTCAAGTTGGTTCCCCTTCCATCGTGTGGTTCAGCTTCTCACTTGTAGTTCAGTTTTCACTTGCAGGGCTGACTTGTGTCCTGTTCATTATGTCGATAAGGAATCATGCGCACGTATGCAGGCCCGGAAAGATCTGTGCTGCCCAGCAGCACAGATGTAGCCTGCTGCGGCGACTCGCGGGCACATCCCCCGTCGCGAAGCAGAAACGCGTTCCACCCCGAAAAGAAGCAGCAGCGGCGACGGCATCCAGGGGCTTTTGCGCGATCAAGCGATGGATGCGAAGAACCATTGCGTCTCCGAACGTCGAGCATTCGCGGGGCTGTACAGCATGCTCGCAGAAGCGCTGCCATTGTAGCCGTGCAGCCGCATGGCTGGGAACGGAGTGGCGGGGCATGCTCTGGTCATCCGTGTGCGGAGTCAAGCAGGCCGGGGCAATCATGGACGATCTCCAGGCAAGCTGGAACAGCCCAGGCAGCCCAGGTTGAGCCCGGTACGGGGCGATAGACCCGCGACCTATACCCTCGACCGGTACTCGCGACCCGTGCTCGGGCCCTATACTCGTCTGGTGGTGCGCGCCTGCCCGTGAGCACAGGCTCCGACACACGCGTCAGCCGCCAGCCGCGCATTTCCCAGCAGGTTTACTTCGATGAGCAGCGCTTCCCCATTCCCCATCCTCGGCAACTCGGCCACGCAACCGCAGCAACATCCGCACGAGGCGTTTGCCGAGGCATCGCAGCTGGAAGCGCGCCTGCGTGCCACGGTGCGCGGCGAGGTGCGTTTCGACGCGTCCTCCCGCGCGCTGTATGCGACCGACGCTTCGAACTACCGGCAGGTCCCGGTGGGCGTCGTCTTGCCACGTGATCAGCAGGACGTGATCGCCGCGGTTGCTGCGTGCCGTGCCCTCGGGGCTGCCGTGCTGTCGCGCGGCGGCGGCACTTCGCTTGCCGGGCAGTGTTGCAACGTTGCCGTGGTGTTGGATTTTTCAAAGTACATGCACGGGATCACGGCACTTGATGCCACCACCCGGCTCGCCCGCGTGGAACCCGGCATCGTACTTGACGCCCTGCGCGATGCCGCGGAACAGCATGCGCTCACCTTCGCGCCGGACCCTGCCACGCACAGCCGCTGCACACTTGGCGGCATGATCGGCAACAACTCCTGCGGCGTGCACGCGCTGATGGGCGGCAAAACCGTCGACAACATCGAGTCGCTCGACATCCTGCTCTACGACGGCACACGCATGCAGGTCGGCCGCACCACGGAAGGCGAGCTCGACGCGATCATCGCCGCGGGTGGCCGCAAGGGCGAGATCTACGAGGGTCTCAAGCGGCTGCGCGACGTGTACGGCGTGCTGGTGCAGGAACGATTCCCCGATATCCCGCGCCGCGTCTCCGGCTACAACCTCGATCAGCTCCTGCCGGAGAACGGCTTTCACGTGGCGCGCGCACTGGTCGGCAGCGAGGGAACCTGCGTCACGATCCTTGAGGCCACCTGCGAACTCAAGCCCAGCCCGCAGCATCGCAGGCTTGTCGCACTTGGGTTTGCGGATGCGTTCATCGCTGCCGACCACGTGCCTTCCGTGCTTGCCTTCTCACCCATCGGGCTTGAAGGCTTCGACGGCATGCTTGTCGACTTTATGCGCCTCAAGCAGCTCGTCGTCAACGATGTGCAACTGTTGCCCGCGGGCCGCGGCTTTCTGCTCTGCGAGTTTGGTGCCGACACCGCCGACGACGTGGACCGCATGGCCGATGCGTTTATTGTGGCCGCGCGCGGGTTCGCCGCGCAGCCTACGCTTGCCCGCTACTCGCAGGAGGAGGCAGCACGCGTGTGGAAAGTGCGCGAGGCTGCGCTGGGCGCGTCGGTCTTCGTGCCCGGCGAACCCAGCGGCTGGGAAGGCTGGGAGGACTCAGCTGTGCCGCCTGCCGCGCTGGGTGCTTACCTGCGCGAGCTGTTCCGGTTGATTGATCAGTACGGCTATCGTTCTCCCATGTACGGCCACTTCGGCCAGGGGTGCGTGCACCTGCGCATCTCGTTCAACCTCACCACGCATGACGGTGTCGCGAAGTACCGCAGCTTTCTGGACGAAGCCTCGGACATCGTGCTCAAGTACGGTGGCTCGTTCTCCGGCGAGCATGGTGACGGCCAGGCCCGCGCCGCGCTGCTGCCCAAGATGTTTGGCCCTGAGCTCATGCAGGCTTTTGCCGACTTCAAAGCGCTGTGGGATCCGACGAACCGTATGAATCCCGGCAAGCTCGTGGACCCTGTAGCCGTGTATCAACCCACCGAGAATCTGCGCATGGGGCCCGACTACAAACGGGTGCAGCCCGCCACGTGGTTCTCCTACGCGGGCGATGGTGACTCCTTTGCCGAGGCCACTTCGCGCTGCGTTGGCGTGGGCGCGTGCCGCAAGCAGGATAACGGCACGATGTGTCCCAGCTACATGGCGACGCTCGAGGAGAAGCACTCCACGCGCGGCCGCGCACACCTTCTCTGGGAGATGATGCAGGGGGACGTCATTCAAGGCGGATGGAAGAACGAAGCCGTCAAGGAAGCGCTGGACCTTTGCCTCTCGTGCAAAGCCTGCAAGACCGAGTGCCCGGTGAACGTCGACATGGCCAGCTGGAAGTCGGAGTTTCTTGCGCATTATTACGATGACGAGCGGCATCCGCTCGCACACTACGCGTTCGGCTTCATGGATCGATGGGCGCAGCTGGCCTCGTACGCGCCCGCGCTGGCCAACCTGCCCTTGCGAGTGCCGGGCGTGGCGCCGCTGGTCAAGCAGTTGCTCGGCATAGCGCCGCAGCGTGAGCTGCCTGCCTTCAGCTCTCACAACTTCCGACAGCGGTGGCATCGCAACAGGCAGCCGGCTCCGCCTCAGGTCGCCAAGCGCCCGGCGCTGCTGTGGGCCGACACCTGGAATAACTACTTTCACCCGCAGGCTCTTGACTCCGCTGCGCGGGTGCTTGCAACGGCCGGCTACTCCGTTGAGGTTCCTGCGAAGCACGTCTGCTGCGGCCGTCCGCTTTACGACTTCGGCTTCCTCGACCAGGCGCGCAGCTACCTGCGCACCATCCTTGACACGTTTGCGCCGCAGATCGAGGCAGGCATTCCCGTGGTCATGCTCGAGCCGAGCTGCGCCAGTGTCTTCCGCGACGAACTGCTGAAGTTTTTCCCCCACGATGAGCGCGCGCGGAAGCTGAGCCGGCAGACGCTGCTGCTGAGTGAAATACTCGCGCAGAACCCGGGCGACTGGCGACCGCCGCACCTGCCTGAGCGCCGCATCGTCGTGCATGGGCATTGCCACCAGAAAGCGCTGATGTCCATGGAGCCCGACATGGCGCTGCTGCGCGCCACCGGCGCCCGGGTGGAGCTGCTCGATGCAGGATGCTGCGGCATGGCCGGTCCTTTCGGTTTTGAAGCGCATGCGTTTGCCGTCTCGCAATCGCTCGCGGAGCGCGTGCTGCTTCCCGCAGTCCGCACCGCGGGCCCATCGGACCTGCTTGTCACCAACGGCTTCTCGTGCCGCGAGCAGATCCGGCAAAACAGTCCCCGCTCCGCGGTGCACCTTGCAGAGGTTCTGGCTGGCGACTGCTGATTGCCTAGCAGGCACTTCCCTGTTCACACCCGAAACCGCTGTCGATGCCGAGGCGCGCGCCGTGGCAATGTGGCAACGAGTCACTTGGCGCACGTAATGCTTCAACGCCTCACTGCGCTGCCTGTACATCCGTCAAGACCCAGACCTATACTCGCGTGGTCGAGCGCCAGCGCTGGCCCACGACGTCGATAGGAGACCTCCTTGCGAAGCCATGTCGCTGCACGTCCCACCCCTTCGTTCCCACTCTCCACCCATAGAAGCACTCGTGAAAAGGCGCAGCTTTGCGCGGGTGATGCACCCCGAGAGCTCACAGTCAGCTCCGCACAGCCGATCGCGGCATCGTCCAAGAAGCGCTCCCTGCCTTGGTGCCATGCCACGCCGCTGGCCGTCGCCGCCGCTCTGTTGCTCTGGCCGCTTGTGGGCACAGCCCAGGCACCGCATGCGCTAACGGCTGCCGAGCAGCACCAGGTGGACACGCTGGTCTCGCAGATGAGCCTCGAGCAGAAACTCGCATACATTGGCGGCACTGGCTTTGCAGCGCGCGCTGTTCCATCGCTCAAGATCCCGGCGCTTGAAATGTCCGACGGCCCTTACGGCACGCGGTCCAACTCCGGTTTTCCGTCTACGACATATGCTGCGGGCATCGGGCTTGCTGCTTCGTGGGATCGCGCACTCGCCTCCGAACTGGGTGCGGGGATTGGACGGGATGCCCGCGCACGCGGTGTGCACTTCATGCTTGGTCCGGGCGTCAACATCTATCGATCGCCACGCAATGGGCGTAACTTCGAATATTTTGGCGAAGACCCGTACCTGTCCGGGCAGATTGCCGCAGGCTACATCCAGGGGATGCAGCAGCAGGGTGTCAGCGCCACCGTCAAGCACTTCCTTGGCAATAACTCGGAGTTTCTCCGCCACGACTCCGACACAGAGATGGACGAGCGCACCGCGCGTGAGATCTACCTCCCAGCGTTCGAGGCAGCAGTCAAGCAAGGCCATGTCAGCGCCGTGATGGACTCCTACAACCTGATTGATGGGAAGCACGCGACGGAGAACCCTTACTTCAACATCGACATACTTCGCAAGGACTGGGGCTTCCAGGGTGTGCTGATGTCGGACTGGGACGCCACCTATGACGCTGTGGGCGCGGCGGATGCCGGCCTCGACATAGAGATGCCGACCGGCAAGTTTATGAACCAAGCCAACCTGATGCCCGCGATCAAAGCCGGCACGGTCACACAGGCCACCATCGACGAGAAAGTGCGCCATCTCCTGTCGACAGCCGTGAGCTACGGTTGGCTTGAGCGCGACCAGCGTGACCCGTCCATAGGGTTTCTTGACAAGCAGAACCAGGCTGTCGCACGCAAAGCCGCGCAGGAGGGAGCGGTTCTCCTCAAGAATGAGGGCAAGCTGCTCCCACTGCAGAAACAGTCGCTCAAGAGCATCCTCGTGGTGGGCCCCAATGCGTACCCGGGCGTGCCGGTCGGCGGGGGCAGCGCGGGTGTGGTGCCGTTTCACCTGGTCAGTGGACTCGAGGGCATCAGCGATGCTGTTGATCACAACACGACCGTGCTGTATGACGCGGGTCTGCCCACGATGAAGAATCTATCGGGCCATATGATCCTAATGACGGAAGCAGGCGGGGGCAAGCCGGGGGCGACGCTCGAGACCTGGTCCAACGTTGATCTGCAGGGCGCGCCTGCGTCTTCAACGATCGTGCCCGGGATCGGACTGGAGGGACTTAGCCTCGCCAGCCTCATCGGCAATCTCGACAGCGCGCTTGCCACGATCTTCTCCTCGCCACCGAAGGCGATCTCGCATCGTTTCACTGGCTACTACACCGCGGCGAGCGCGGGCAAATACATCGTCATCCTTGAGGACTCGGGGGAAGGTTCAGGTAACCGCGTCTTTGTTGACGGCAAGCAGGTGATCGATAACTGGAAGCTCGTGCGTGCGTACCAGCCGCACATCTCGCTTGACCTCGCGGCCGGGCCACACAAAGTAGTGGTTGAAGAATCCCAGACCAGCATCCTGGGTGGGCATCTCGGCTTTGCCATCGTGGCGGAAGACAAAGTTGTGAACAAGCGCGCACTGGAGCTTGCAGCCAAGGCAGACGTGGTCGTGATGGAAGCAGGCTTTCAGCAGGAGAGTGAAAGCGAGGGCGGCGATCGCACCTTTAGCCTTCCCTTCGGGCAGGCCGAGCTGATCCGGGAACTCTCCGCCGCGAACCCGAAGCTGGTCGTCGCGATCACCTCTGGCGGCAATGTTGACTCCAGCAACTGGATCGAGAAAGTGCCGGCGGTGCTGGAAACCTGGTACGCCGGGCAGGAAGGCGGCCACGCGCTGGCCGACATTCTCTTCGGCGCTGTCAACCCGTCCGGGCATCTGCCCGCGACATTTGAGCGGCGCGCGGAAGACAACCCAACTTTCGGTGACTACTACCCCGAGGAAGGCACCCGGGTCGTCCACTACAAGGAGGGCATCTTCGTTGGGTATCGCGGGTATGAGAAAAACCATGTTGAGCCATTGTTTCCGTTTGGCTATGGACTCTCGTACACCACGTTCCGCTTTGCCAACCTGTCGGTGCAGCCGGCGCAGGGTGCAGGTGCCTCGGCGAGCTTCGACATCACCAACACCGGCACCCGCCAGGGTGCGGACGTGGCACAACTGTACGTAACCGAAGACCATGCCAAGGTGGAGCGTCCCGCACATGAGCTCAAGGGTTTCGAGCGCGTGGACCTCGCGCCCGGCGCCACCCGACATGTCACGATCCCGCTTGATGCGCGTGCCTTCTCTTACTACGACGTGGCGCAGAAGCGCTGGGTGATCGGGTCGAAAAACTTCACCATCTCGGTGGGCGATTCGGTGGCCTCGCTGCCGCTCAAGGCAGCGCTCACGCTTGCCAGCACGAACGTGCCTTAGTTCCTTGAGCTTGCGTCGCAATCACTGGGTCGGGCATAGACCACACTGCGACTACGGCGTGGTCTGTGCCAAGTCACTGCCTTTGTTGCGGTCTCAAACGCTAGGTTCGTGACAAGGTTTTTGCCGCGGACACGCCAATGGAAACGGCCACAAGCCCACCCACCAGGCTCACCGCGATATACACGAGACCCACCCAGTACCTGCCGCTCGCAAGGTCGGACCATGCTTCCCATTCGAAGGTGGAGAAGGTGGAGAACCCCCCGATGAAGCCGGTTGCAATCAGGAAACGCCACTCCGGGTTTATCTCCGCATGCAGGCTCAAAAACTGCAGCACCAGCCCGATCACGAAGCAGGCCATGAGATTTATCGATAGCGTGCCTACCGGAAATGCCGGTCCAAAGTGTTCCGCGGCACGTGCTCCGATAAAGTAGCGAAGCATCGAGCCACAGCCGCCACCCACAGCCACCAGCAGATATCGCAACAATTCCAAATCCTCCTTGGAGCTCCAGCTACAGCGCCGGGTCGAGGCGTGCTTCCGTCTCAATCGACCGGCGCGTTTGACGCAACCCTGCCGGCGACGCCGGACCGGACGTAAGACGCACCCGCAGCAGCAGAAAGGGACGCTCCACCAACCAGTAAAGCGCCGTGGCACACCCAGCGCAAGTGACCGCGTAGACAGCGGCTGCGCCCCAGCCATTCTGAGTGCGCAGCCATGGCCACATCCACTGGTCGAGATGCGCCACTTCCTTGTGCGTCAGGTACAGGCTGAACGCGAGCGTCGCCACCATCTGCATTCCTGGCAGTCGCTTGCACAGCAGGCCCTTTCCGCTGGCGGCGGACGAAACCAGCAAAGCCAGCCCCAAGGACAACAGCGGGAAGCCGAACAGCACGCCTGCGGCCTGGTCGGCGGATGGATACTCGGCACCAAACGACCACGTGGCAACGCCCGCGATGCACAACCCCGCAGCGCCCAGGACGTTTGCCAGGCTGTGCGACCTAGCTGCATGGGCCCACCAGCCAGGGCGAAAGCAGCGAACCAGCGCGACCGCAACGCCCATCCACAGTCCGTCCAGGCGGCTGTAGGTGGGATAGTAGATCCGTTTCATGAACAGTGCGCCCGCCTGATTGTCGGATAGTCCCGCCGAGCGCACCACGTGAAACAACTCCCAGCCCCGCACCAATACGCCCAGCAAGAGCACGGCGCCCAGCAAGAGAATCGTCTTCCGTATGCCGCACAGCCATCGCCGACACAGCAGCACCAGCGGTGGCAGCAGCAGGTAGAACTGCTCTTCCACGCACAACGACCAGGCATGCGAGAACGCTCGTTCATGTGGAAAGTGCATACAGAGGTTCTGCGTGAAGGTCAGGAACTTCCACACTGCCGGCAGGTTGGGTTGCTCCCGCCACGCAGGTACGCACATATACAACAGCAGCACGGCAAACGACGCCGGCAGCACCCGGAACCCGCGTCGCACATAGAAGTCGAGCAGCAGCAGAGGCCGGGCAGCAGCAAGTGGCTGCAGGAGCTGTGTGCCAATCAAAAACCCGCTCAGCACAAAGAACAGGTCTACACCCATCCACCCTACACGGCCAATAGGGTCGAGCGCTCCGGGCAGCGACGCCTGCAGATGGAAGATCATCACGCTGACGATCGCAAGCGCGCGCAGCGTGTCGAGACCGTGAAGACGATTCAATTTTTCAGGAAGCACCCACACCCCGGGGTTGAGCAGATGCGCGGAGAGTATCAGGCTAAGCGGCAAGGGCGATTCGTGGTTCTGCGGCTGGAACCCAGGTTGCCACCTCGGCGACGCGAAACCTGCTCACAACGCGCAACTGGGCTGCCCGAAGGCAGCCCAGTCTTGATGCAACGTCCCGGAACGATGCAGCTGTTCTAGAACGTATAGTGTGCCGACACCTGCAGCACGCGCGAACCGCTGCGCGTGGTTGTGATCTGCCCAAAAGACGGATCGGTCACACCACTATCGGGATTGCCGTAGCTCGCGATGTTTAACGCGTTAAAGCCGTCAGCGCGGAAACCGAGTGCCTGGCGTTCCGTGATGTGGAAGTCCTTGAACGCCGAGAAGTCGATCTGCTCGTAGCCCGGTGCCCGTTCGGATCCAACCGAAGCGGTGCCGAATGTGAGTGCTGTAGGCGCCCCGTATGCACAAACCCCGTTATCACCAGCGGTTAAGCAGGGCTGAGCAGAGGGATCGGTCCCGAACCAGTTGCCAGTACCGCGGTTATGAACCGTGATATGACGGTATTGATTGGCCCGCTCCTGGCCGAAGCTGTTCGTGCCACTCTCTCCCCCCGGTCCATTGATTGTCAGCGGAAAGCCCGAGTACGCGATTGCTGTACCCGAGACCGACCAGCCGCCCAACGCCAGATCCAGCAGTTTGTTGGTGTGCGCTCCATAGAGCTGTCCATGCCCGAACGGAATAGCGTACACACCCAGCGCCGACAGATTATGCCGTATGTCCTGCCCTGCTGGGCCGTAATCGGCATGTCCGTTGTAGCCATCCTGGAATGCGCCATTCTGCCCAGTGATTCCCGACGCCGTGTAGTTGCCGGCGCTGTTGGTCATGGCTCGGCCATAGGTGTAGTTCACGGTCCACTCAAAACCTTTGTCCTGACGGTGCCTGACCGACACTTCGCCCGCGTTGAAGTTCATCGACGCATTGGACTCGGTGATCAACAAGTTACCATTCTGGCCAACCAGATTGGCATATGGCGCGGTAGTAGCCGCAGTCACGACGCTGCCATTTGCGCTGAGTGCCTGGGACTGCGCCAGCGTCAACTGATTGCCGTTTCTGTAATCGGCTAGGTGCTGGCCGGTTTCGCCCACATAGGCGAGCGTCATGGACGTCTTGTTTGATAGTTCCACTTCAGTCGTCAGGTTGAACTCGTGGATGTACGCGGGCTGGATGTTCTGTGGCCACGCTCCGAAACCCGCTCCCTGCGTGCTGATCGAGCTGATGGTGAAGCCATTCGCCGCGGCAAACGGCGTGCCGGGGCTGTAAGGGGTAGTACCTAGTGCTTTTGTTGGAGGTGCGGCCTGCGGCTGGGCGAAAGCCAGGAACGGGCTCTGGTAGGTAAGGCGCTGGTTATTGGCGTCGCCCTCGAAGAAGCTCGTCGCACCATAGCCGCCACGCAGCACCCAGCGCGGTGAGATCGAGTAGGCGAAGCCGAACCTCGGCTGAACCTGGTCGTAGGTCGGCTGGTAGCAGGACTTGTTATCGCACACGATCGACCCTGCAGGCGCGCCTGCCGGCACGGCTCCAGCGTATTCCACTACGCCCGTGTTTAGCAGCACATTGGCGGTCTTGTTGTTGACCTCGTTCCAGCGCTGGTCGTACTCGTAACGAAGGCCGAGTGTCAGCGTCAGCTTGGGTGTCACCTTCCAGTCATCCTGGATAAATTCAGCCGTGCGCCACTGACGGTTGCCCACGAGCCCGCTGCCACCAGGGATAGCAATCGATTCCCCATTGGACTGGTCGAGTACGAAGTCGGCAGCAGAGTAGCCGGTATCTGTACCGTCCCCAGTAAAGGTTCCGTTGTAGTTGAACTGCCCCAAAGAGCCTTGCGCGCCCGACAGTGCGTAATTCTGCTGGTAACGAATCGCCTGCGCCCCAAGGCTGAACAAGTGATTGCCCCGTTGGACCGTCAGGTTGTCGCCGTAGTAGAAAGTGTTATCACGCAAGATCTGCGGCGCCGCTGGTGTACCCAGGTAACTCGCGTTGTCTCCAATGGACTGACCCGAGAACCCTACATACTGTTGCGTACCAAACGGTATGCCCACCACCTGGTCGCCAGTCAATCCGAAGAGCCCGGTTGGGTCAGTGGGCACACCCTGGTCCCAGCGTACGCGCGTGAAGCCAACGCGGGCTTCGTTCACGATTGCGGAAGAGAGGGTGTGTACCCAGGTCGCGCCAAAGAGCTTGGTGGGGAAGACGTTCTGGGCCGGGAAGGTGATCGGCAAAACAGCCACAGATCCATCCCCGGCATTGGACTGAGCGTAAAAAGCAGTCACCTTATCAGCTATGCGCGGGTCCCACTCGATCTTAACGTCACCCTGATCGTTGGTGCGGAAGCTTCTTGTCTGTCCCTGGTAATCGTTCAGAATTAACTTGTCGGTGGGCGCGGTGTTGGGCAGTGGGTATAGTTCCGGGTGCGCGAACAGGTACTGCGCCACAGGGTTTACCACCGGCACTTGGTTATTGACGTAGGGGGTGAAGCCTGCCTGCGTGTTGTAGAGCTGCTTCTGCTTTCCGTCACTGCCCGTTACCGCCGAGAAGTCGCCCTGGCGCATGGCTGCCGTCAGCACGCTCGCTGTTCCAATGCCGCCGGTATGCTCGCGCGTACCCTCGTAATCAACGAAGAAGAACAACTTCTTCTTCACGATGGGACCGCCCAGGGTACCGCCGAACTGAGTCTGCGTATACGGGTTGATCGGGATCACAGTGCCACCGTGCTTGTTCGACCAACTATTCGCGTTCATGTTCTGGTTCTCTAGATACCCGTATGCCGATCCATGAAACTCATTGGTGCCACTTTTCAGGATTGACACTACGTCGCCG
Source organism: Acidipila sp. EB88 (assembly GCF_003858395.1). GTDB lineage: Bacteria > Acidobacteriota > Terriglobia > Terriglobales > Acidobacteriaceae > EB88. The sequence continues at coordinate 4,169,550 of NZ_QWEV01000005.1, forward strand.
CCGTTGACGTTGCCGTAGGTCGCCGGTGCGTCGGCCGTGATCACACGCATCTCTGCAATGGCATCCGGCGCGGGATTGTAGGCAATCAGATTGTTCTGGCCTTCGTTCATGTCAATGCCATCGAGCGTGTAGTTGTTGGCCTGCGCGCGGTTACCGTTTACGGCAACAATGCCGTTGTTGTAGGTATTGCGCTCGGTGGCATTGGCGCCTGTCAGACCGGTCGGATCTGTGTTCACCGCACCGGGAACAAACAGCGTTACGGAAGAAAAGTTTCGGCCGTTGAGCGGGATTGTCGCGATCTGGTTGGCGTCGAGCGTGAGCCCCACCGTGCCGTCCGAGGTGTCGATGATCGGTGCAAGATTGCCCTGCACTTCCACCGTGGTGCTCGCGCCCACCTTGACTTGGGCGTTCACCTTGGCCGTCTGGTTGATCTCCAGCGTGAATTGCGGCACCGTGAGCTTGCCAAATCCGTCGGCGGTTACCTCGATCTGGTAGGGCCCGATCGGCAGGAAGCGGATCGTGTACGAACCGGCGCTGTCTGTCGTTGCCGGTGTCCGCACGCCGGTACCCACGTTAACCGCAACCACTGTGGCGTTGGGGATGACGGCCCCGCTGGGGTCCGTCACCGTTCCGGTAACGGACCCGGTCACTGTCTGGGCGAGAGAGCAAGATGCCGCAAGCAGCGTCGTTACAGCAGCTGCCTGTGCCGTTCTAGAAAAAACAAGACGCATTCGATCACTCCTGAGTGTGCCGCTGCTATCCAGCCGTTGACCGCTCTTCTCTGCAGGGACTTCGGACCGGTAACAGACGCACATCAAACACGTCCGGCTCAGAGCTGCTTTGGAAGCGGTTCAAGGCGAGAAGCCTGATTGGAATGCAAGCCTAACAGACTTGTCATCATTCTGAATCAATCAACGCGATCTGTGGTCTCCCGGTGGATGACCGAGGGGCGGCCTGCGAAACCCGGTCGCTATCCCACGGGTGAACATGCAAGACTACTGCGGAGCAGTCCCGCCGATGCCAGGGCCCTGCGGCACGGGATGATGACTCATGGACCACTCCATACAGGGAAGGCAATGCTCAGCTTTGTAACCAAGCACCGCCCGTGGGTGACTGCGGCCTGCTGCCTCACGTTCTTGCTCGCCGGCCTCGTCACCTACTGGAACCAGCCCGGTGCAGACCTGTCCTCGTCGTACGTGGGCTGCCGCCTCGTAGCTACCGGCAACACCGCGGTGCTCTACAGCCACGACCCTGAGGACTTCGCCGACATTGGTGATGCCCCGATATGGAAGCGCCTTGCCCTGGCCGGCCAGTACTCCGGCTACCTGCACCCGTATGTGCAAACGCCACTCTGGGCGTACTCGCTCCAGCCGCTTTGTGACCACACGCAATTTCCCGTGTTTAATCGTGTCTTCCTGGTGTTGATCCTAGCTGCCTTGATTGCCGCAATCTGGGTCACGGCCCGTGCGTGGCTGCCGATGCGGGACCGCTCCTGGCTGATAGCTGTGGTGCTGCTTGGACTCTGGTTCGCGCAGCCGTTCCAATACGCCATGTACCTGATGCAGACGCATGCGCTGTTTTTCGCGTTGATGGTGATCAGTCTCGTCCTGGCCGAGCGGGGGCGCCCCAGGTCGGCGGGACTGCTGCTCGCACTGGCGAGCGCCGTCAAGGTTACGCCGGCCATGCTGCTGCTCTACTGGCTCCTGCGCCGTCGCTGGCAGGCGGCCGCCAGCATGATCATCTGCTCCGCGGTGCTGTTGCTGCTTACGGTTGTGCTGGCCGGCCCGCACCTGACAGCCGCCTACTTTGCCGATCTGCATCGCGTCTCGCGCGTGCTGCTCGTCTCGCAGAACAACCAGTCGTTTGCGGCCTGGTGCATGGGCCGCTTCTTCCCGGCGGACGAAGTGTTCGACCTGAACATATACCCGTTGCCGGGCGCGGTACGGCTCGGCTCACTCGCACTGATGCTGCTCACGATCGCCAGCGGTGCCATGTTGGACGTGCGGAGCAGCGGGACCAGAGCTGGTGAGGCGAAGGCCGCGGCACCGCTTGGCGCCATGATGGCCCTGGTTGCCGTGACGCTGTTTGCCCCCATCGCCTGGACGCACTACTCCATCGTGCTGGTCGCGCCGGTGATGGTGCTCATGGGCGAGCTACGCAGCCGCTTTAAATGGGCGACGCTGCTGGGCACGCTCGGCACAGTGGCGCTCAACTACCAGCCGATCGCTACGGACATCATCGCCATGGATGTCGGCGACTACTCCCTGGTGCGCGCGCAGTTCTACGCGGGCGCGCTCTGCCTTGCGACACTTGGCTGGGCAGCGGTGGTTCGCCGCCGTGGCGTCCGGGTGGATGCGCAGGAAACAGCGTTGCACAGTGGCAGGATCGCGAGCGTGCGCGGGTCCGAAGCCGACTAGAATAGGAGGCGGCAACAGCCCAACTGTGGCCGGACTTCAACCCACTGGATAGCGTATGTCTTTTCCGATCAAAACCTGCATCATCTGCTCTGAAGAGTTTGAACTGCGGCCCGACAAACCAGGCTTCGCCAACCGCTGCCCCGAGTGCAGTGAGAGCGAGGCAGCCTCGGCCGCCGCCGCCGGCAGTCAACCCATGGACGCCATCGAGCGGAAATCGCTTGCAGAAGCAAATGAAGCCCGACGCACCGCGATGCGCGACCTGCTGTACCGCAAAGACAGCTAGGCTTTCCGCGACTGCGAGGCTACAGGCAAGCGCCGGGCGCGGCGGCTGTTCAGCTTTCCAGTTCCAGTACCCGGTCGACGAGCTTTTCCTCCGGGGCCAGCATGGAGCGCTCCTGCAGCATGTCTTCGCACACCCGGCGGCTCGATGCCAAGTCTTCGGCGAAGTCCCGGTCAAGCACCTGCGCCAGCCCGGGGTCGCGAATCGCAAGGTTCACCTCGTCGTTGAGTGCGAACGAACGGTGATCGAAGTTGGTTGAACCCACCACGTTCCACTGTTCGTCGACCGTCATCAGCTTGGCATGGATCATCGCCGGCTGGTACTCGTAGATCTCGGCGCCGGCCCGCAGCAAATGACGGCTGGGCCGCCGGCTGAGCCGCCGCACGATCGGGTGATCGATCTTTGGCCCGGCGGTGAGGATCTGGACGCGCACGCCTCGTTTCTGCACTGCCTCGGCCAGGGCCAGCCTGGCGCTGCGATCCGGGAGGAAGTACGGAGTAGTGATTCTGATCACGCGGCGGGCACTCTTGATCAGGGCCTGGAACAGGATGCGTGCCTGCGTGGCGCCACCGTGCGGCGTGCTTGAGACCACCAGGCTCTGCTCTCCCTGGGGAAGCGCGCGAAACCGGAACTGTTCCTCCCCAGACAGGATCTCGCCGGAGCACTCCAACCAGTTTTCGCAGAACGTGGAGATCAGCCCCGCAACCGCTTCGCCCTCCACGCAGAACATCGTGTCGCGCCATGCGGGTTGGCCCGGTTGGCCCGTGAGCCATCGATCGGCAATACCTGCCCCGCCGATAAAGCCGGTTTCCCCATCGATCACCAGCAGCTTGCGGTGCGTTCTGTTGTTCGCGTTCTGCCAGGTATCCCAGCGCAGGGGGTGGTACCACTGCATCTGCCCACCGGCTGCACGCAAAGGCTCGAAGTACGAGCCCGGCGTGCCGAAGCTGCCGAGCGCATCCACAATCACCCTGACGTGGACGCCTGCGCGTGCCCGCTCACACAACGCGGCAAGCACACGGTCGCCGATTGCTCCACGTCCGAACTCGTAGAACTCGAGGTTGATCGCGTGCTTTGCCCGTCCGATCGCTTCAAGAATGGCGGGATAGAACTCCGCGCCATTGCGGAGGCGCGTCATGCGTGACCTGCGCAAGGTGCCGTCGGTGACCAGGCTTAAAAACTGCAAGAACTCCGGCGAGTCCAGCGCAAACTTGTTCTGCTCTGGCATGGAGTACGGCAGCGCCGGTCCGAAGAAGTTCAACAGGACGCGTGAGCCCTGCACCAGAATTGCGCCGGCTCCAACCGCGGCAAGGAAGTGCGTCGCGGCATGAGACCGCGATCTCTGTGAGCGTTGCGACATGTACTGCAGCATACGCAGATACCGTTTTCGGAACCAGGCATGTCCTTTTGTGGTTCTCCGTGACAGGCTCGCTTTTCACCTGTAAAGCCTTGCCATCTCCTGTTACCACCGTCACTTGCGGCTGATCCCTACATGGTAGGATCACTCCATGAACGTCGCGATCTCTGTCGTTCGACCATTCCACGTTTCCAAGATGGCCAATGCTCTTCGGAAGCACGTGGACAGCATCTCTATCTGGTCTACGGCTCCGCGGCGCTACTTCGGACATCTGGACGATTCCATTCGTACCCACATCGTCCCGGCCCCTGTAGAGATCGCAACCCGCATTCTTAAGCTGCAGTTCAGCCCCTCGGTCTACCAGCGCAACATCGTCTGGTGGGATCGGGCTGTCGGCGCCATGATGGGCAAGTCTGACCTCGTGATCGGCTTTGCGACGCAGGCCCTCTCTACGGGCAAGGCAGCCCGCAAGCGCGGCGCTGCTTTCGTGCTCGACCGTGCCTGCCCCTTTGTGGACTTTCAGCAGCAGCTCGTACGCGACGAGGCGGAAAAAACCGGCGCCAGCTTCACGCCGGAAGCAGACTGGTTCCGCGAGCGCCAGCTGGCCGAGTACGAAGAGGCCGATGTGATCCTGGTCCCCTCACGCTATACCGCGCAGACCTTCCCGGTGCACCTGCAATCCAAGCTGTTGCTGGCTCCGCTGCTTGGCCGCGCCAAGTCCAAGGGCGCCATCAAGCTGGCGCGCAACACTCCGTTCACGGTGGGCGTTCTGGGCGGTAACCCGCTCCGCAAGGGCTACCTCTACCTGCTACAGGCCTGGGCCACACTCAACCTACCCAACAGCAAGCTGCTGATCCGGTCTTCCGGTGACTTCTCCGGGTACCCTCTTCTGGCCGAGCTCCTCAGGGCCACTCCCAACGTTGAACTGATCGAGTACGTTCCCAACATTGCGGAGTTCTACCAGAAGTGTGACCTGTTCGTTCTGCCAAGCATGGATGACGGATTCGGCATGGCCTTGTTTGAGGCGATGGCCAATGGAGTACCAAGCATCGCCACGCGCAACTGCGGCGCTTCTGAACTGCTGACCGACGGCGAGGATGGCCTGGTGATCGATGCGGGCAGTGTGGACCAGCTCGCCTCGGCGATACTTTCGCTGTACGAAGATGAGGAGCGGCGCCAGGCGATTGCCATCGCTGGCCAGGCCACGGTCGAACGCATCTCTGAAGCTCACCTGTATGAAGATGCACTGTGTCAGTTGCTCACGTTGAAGCAGCCTGCGGCCGTCGCGTAAATCGCAGCGAGCGCGGACCAAGTACTTGGTCGCTGCCCGATCGTACCGTTGCTGCCGCAGGCCGCTTCTCTTTAGAAAAGGACTTCGTTGCTCGCATGCCCCCGATGACAACCCACACGCACCGCTTCTTTATTGATCACACTTTCTCCGGGGGAAATGGCGTGCAGGAGCTGCCGCCTCCGCCATGGACACCTGCGCTTAAGGCGGAGTTTCGCTACCCCTACGATGTGCTGGAGCAGGCAATTCCACTGATCAAGGCGGAAGGACTACGCTTCTACATCACCAAGGAAGCGTACAGGCTGCCGGAGTACGGCCCCAAGGTAGTGCCGCTTCTGCTGCAGGAAGAGCGCTGCAAAGAGCCCGTGTACGGTCGCCATGTACGCGCCGTGATTCGCAACCTGCTCTCCTACCCGTATCTCGGCTATCGCCCGCACCTCGGCTTCACGAGCCTCGAAGCCATCCTCACTTTTGAATACGCACGCGACTGCTACACAAGCTGGAAGTCCCGCCGCGCCCTGGCACAGGCCGAGTCGCACCCGCCCGCAGACTGGCCTGCGATGGTTCGCCGCGAGCCGGTCACCATTCGCCTGCCGCTTGGCTATCACAGCCAGCAGGAACTGCCGCAGGTGCACATGGCCGACCGCCAGCTCGACACGTTCTTTGTCGGGCAGGTGCGCAATGCCATGCCGCGTTCGTCGTACCAGAGCTGGATCTCCAGTTCAAAAGTAGAAGCCCGCGCGCAGACCTGGAAGATCCTGGAAGAGCTGAAGCGTGAAGGCAAGTGGCGGATCGACCTCGGGGAAGTCGCCGGAGACCAGGGTAAAAGTCATGCCGCGGTGTTCAACAGCTACTCCGAAAAGATGCTGAACTCACGCATCTGCGTGGCGCCTCGTGGGACCATGGCCGACACCTACCGGACGTTTGAAGGCCTGCGCGCCGGCTGCCTCGTGGTGGCCAATCCCCTGCCCACAGAGGAGTTTCTTTACCCGGGCGCGCCGCTCGTGATCATTGATCACTGGCGCGAGTTGCGCGGGGTCCTGGAACGCTACGCGCGTAACATCGACGCACTCGAGGAATACCGCTCCAAAGCCCTGGCCTGGTGGGACAACCACCTGCGCCCCGAGGTCCTGGCTGTTTCCATCGCCCGTGATCTGAATGCGGCCGGAGACACGCTGCTGAGCTAATGGAAGAAGCGGGGCTCATAGAGCCCCGCTTCTTCGTTGCATTGATAAAGCGATGGTCTAGCTTGCTTCGTTGCGCCGCAGTGCCGGGATGGTCGAAGTCAACTTACTCCACAACATCGTGCGCAGCTCATCCACCTGGAAGAGCCAGTAGCAGAAGGCGCCCAGAACCAGCGTTGTGCCGACCGCCGCCGAACCCTGCCAGAAGTACGGGATGGACCGGATGTGCATCACCGGCCAGTAGAACACTGCCGTGCATACGGTCAGCATCGCCAGCAACTGGTAGACCGGCTTGTGGTCCAGCACGGCCTGCCCGGCGAAAAGGTTGTCGTTGAGGTGCAGCAGGTAAAACAACTGCAATGTCTCGGAGAGCAGCGCGACCAGCAGGTAGCCCTGGATGCCGAAGTGCATCATCAGCGGGATCGACAACAGGCTTGTTGCCCCGTACGCGGCAAGTGTCTGCCACGCGAAGGCTTCCACGCGGTTCGACGAAAACTGGAACTGGTACTTGTGTTCCTTGATCGAAAGGACCGAGATGAGCAGCCCGAGCGAGATACAGATGCCTGGATTGTAGATATAGCCTTTGTGCACCCAGAGCTGCAGCAGCAACGAGGTAGCGAGCATCGACCCGAAGGTGATGGGTGGCGTCATCAGCAGGATGATGCGCTCGGACAGCGCATACAGCCGATGCAGGCGCGGCCAGTCCTGTGCGCCGTAGATGATCGTGATTTCAGCGGTCAGCGAATTGGTGACGACATATAGCAAGCGCCGGCTCATCGAGTACACAGTGCGCGTCAGCGAGAACACGACCACCACGTCCGGGCCGAGGAAACGCTGCATCAGGAGGATCGGCAGCTGGATGGACAGGAGGCTCGAGGAAGCCAAAAGCATGTACTGCGCGCTCGGCTTCAGGATCAGCGCGAATGAGCCTTCCTTCCAGTAGGACATCTGCGGTTTGATCGCGGGGCAACGGCGGGGCAGGTCATAGAAAGCCAGGAAAGCTGTAAGTGCAAGTGTGACAAATAGCTGCCCTGCCGCGATGACCGGAAAGGGTTCGTGCAAAACCACCAGAGCCACAATCATCAGCATGCCGAGCAGCTGGTTGAGATTGCCGAAATGCGCACCGCGATGCGCCTCACCAAACACCATGTACGAGCCCGAGAAGAACCCGAACAACATGCTCGCCATGACCTGCATAGCCAGGATGTACAGCGTGAGCTGCGCCTGGATCGGGGGAACCGTCAGGTGCAGCATCGAGGTGAGCGGGACCAGAAAGACAGCCAGAAACACGATCGCGACCGCGAGATACGCTCCACAGACGATACGCAGGCCAGCAGACTGGACCTCGCGGCACTCCTGCACCTCACCACGGTTGTAGTGGATGGTCATCTGCATGTTGGTGTACGTCTGCAGACCGTAGTTAAACGTAGCCAGGTACGATACGGCGGCGCTCAGGGCGAGCCACTGTCCGTACAGGCTGGTTCCCATAATGCGCAAAAATGCAGGGGGTAACAGTACCTGCTGAAGTACGACAACGAGCTGGTTGGCGTTCTGTGCGGCAAACAGCTTGGCAATACGGCGGAGACTCATTCTGTCCTGTCAGGAGCGGGGCTGACCGGGCGGGGCGTCACAGCGGCGCGCTGGGCAACGCAGGATTCGCCCGAGCCTAGCGCTCGCTGGCTACATCTTATAGCGACCAAGGTCCTCGTCGTTGAGGTTTTCCAGCCAATTCTTCAAATCTTCAGCACTCGCCTGGTCCGCCGGACTCGCGATTACCTTGGCTGTGCGCAGCACTTCCTCACTCACAAAGATAGGGCAATCCGATCGAAGAGCCAGGGCGAGTGCGTCCGAGGGGCGTGCATCAAGGGTGACGACTTCTCCGTTTTGCCGCAGCCAGATCACCGCGAAGAAAGTATCGTCTCGGAGTTCAGACACAACGATGCGGTCGACCGTTGCGTTCAATCCATGGATCAGGTTGCGCAAGAGGTCGTGCGTCATCGGCCGCGGTGTCGCTGCCTTCTCCACTTCCAGCGCAATGGCACTTGCCTCGAAGAGGCCTACCCATATGGGTAAAACCGTGTTCCCGGTCAGATCCTTGAGGATAACAATCGGCTGCTGCGTGGAGGGATCGACCATCAGGCCGCGGATTTTCATTTCGACATCCATGTGTATCTCCCGTGCCGTTACGGCAGCAATGCCTCGCCTACCAGGCTGTTCGGAAAGCTGTCGGTCACGCGCACCTGCTGATAGGACCCCAGGGCAGGACTGATCATCTGGGTCGTGGTGAAGTTCAGCGTCTTGTTCTGCGAGGTGCGTCCGGTGATCTGTCCGCGTGCATTCAACTGTCCTTCCACCATCACTTCGAGCACCTGCCCTACATGCCTTCCGTAATGTTCTTTCTGCAGCGCACGCTGCCGTTCCAGCAGCACCTGCAGGCGAACAGACTTCTCTTCCTCGGCAATGGAGTCCGCCATGTGGATCGCGGGGGTGTTCGGGCGCTGCGAGTACTTGAACGCGAAGACGGCGTCGTACTTCACTTCGGCGAGCATGGTGATGGTGTCTTCAAAGTCCTGGGCCGTTTCGCCGGGGAAGCCGACGATGATATCGGTCGTCATGCTGATGTCGCGCTTTGCCGCCTTGATCCAGGAGATACGCTCTAGGTACCACTCGCGGGTGTACTCCCGCGCCATCAGCCCCAGCACATGGCTCGAGCCGCTCTGCACCGGCAGGTGCACGTGATCACACAGGGTTGGCACCGCATCGATCGCCTGCACGATCTCCGGGGTAAAGTCGCGCGGGTGCGAGGTGGTAAACCGTACCCTGCGAATGCCTGCGACCTCGCCTACTGCGGCCAGCAGTTCCGCAAAGCTCAGCTTTGCTTCCGGGTCGCGGTAGGAGTTCACATTCTGACCCAGCAACTGGATCTCGGTGAAGCCAGCGTCGGCCATCTGCCTTGCCTCGTGCAGCACGCTGGTGGAGGTGCGCGAACGCTCGCGTCCCCGTGTGTAGGGCACCACGCAGTAGGCGCAGAACTTGTCGCAGCCTTCCACGATCGTGATGTAGCCACGGTGCTTGTTGGAGCGCGCGGTGAACTCGGTCACAAAGGTTTCGTCGGTGGCCTTGTCGTCAAGTCCGGTGACGCGCCTGTCCCCTGCTTCCAGCTGCACCAGCATCTCCGGCAGCTTGCGGTAACTTGCCGAGCCGGAAACGAGCGAAACATAAGGCGCCCGCTCAAAAATCTTTTCGCCTTCCTGTTGCGCCACGCAGCCCAGTACGCCGAACTTTTTTCCTTGCTTCAGCAGCTTCTTGGTGTCGTTGAGCCGGTTGAACACCTTCTGCTCTGCCTTGTCGCGGATCGAGCAGGTGTTGTACAGGATCAGGTCGGCTGCTTCTTCGCTCTGTACCTGGCTGTATCCCTGTTGCTCCAGGGTGCCGATGACTTTTTCCGAGTCATGGACATTCATCTGGCAGCCAAATGTTTCGAGATAGAACGTCTTTGTGGGGGCTGCAGCCATATGCTTACTATATCAACTGCCCGCGCACGCTGCGCTTGCGCGGCCTGGTGTCCGCAGGCACCGGCTCGCTGCCTCCGCTATGCTGGACCACATGCAGAAGGCTCCCGTCAGCACCTTCACCCCGCTCAGTTTTGACGATCAGCACAACTGCTTCGGCTGCGGCGCGCACAACCGCATCGGCCTGCGCCTGCGCTTCTTTGTAGACGAGCAGGGGGCTGCGATGTCTACCCTGCGCATGCCCAGGCGGTTCCAAGGCCCCCACGGCTTTGTTCACGGCGGCATCATCGCGGCGGTGCTGGATGAAGCCATGAGCAAGGCGATCCACGCCAGCCGTGAGGGCGCCAAGGTCATGGCGCTGACCCGCAAGATGGAGACCGAGTACCTGCGGCCGACCCCGCTTGGCGCGGTGCTTACACTCCGCGGACAGCAGGACCGCGTGGAAGGACGGAAGCATTTCTGCTCCGCCACGCTGAGCAACCAGGAAGGCCAGACCCTGGCACGCGGGACCGCCCTGTTCATTGCCATCGAGCGGCAGGCAGAGCACAAGCACTGAGGCGCGCTGGCAGGCAGCGGGACAGCGAGTGGCAGTCGGCGCTCCGGGCCAGCAATTCGCCGGGCACACAGGGATCAGCGCTGAACCGGAACGCGCCGCGGGAACAGCGCCGGGCTGCTTTAGACTAGACATAAAGGTGGTTCGACGGGTTTGAACGAACGCCGGGAACGGGATCAGGAAGAGGAACACGCTATGGCGGAACAAAACGGCTACAACGGGGCCACCGGAACTGGATTGCGCCTCAAGATCGGGCTTGCGGAGATGCTCAAGGGTGGCGTGATTATGGACGTGACCGACGCGCACCAGGCAGAGATTGCGGAGAGGGCCGGAGCCACCGCGGTGATGGCGCTGGAACGCGTACCCGCCCAGATCCGCGCCGAGGGCGGCGTTGCCCGTATGGCCTCGATCGCGGTGATCCGCGAGATCATGGCGGCCTCCTCGATCCCGGTGATGGCCAAGTGCCGGATCGGCCATTTCGCCGAAGCCCAGGTTCTGCAGGAGCTTGGCGTGGACTTCATCGACGAATCCGAGGTACTTACCCCCGCGGACGAAGTACATCACGTCGACAAGCACAAGTTCACGACGCCGTTTGTGTGCGGGGCGCGTGACCTCGGTGAGGCGCTCCGCCGCGTCACCGAGGGCGCTGCCATGATCCGCACCAAGGGCGAAGCCGGCACGGGCGATGTTGTGCATGCCGTGAAGCACATGCGCCAGATCGTGAAGGACATTCGCGCCCTTACAGTTCTTGGCGAAGACGAACTCTATGTTGCAGCCCGCGATCTGCGTGCTCCCTTTGACCTGGTGCGCATGGTCGCCCAGACGGGCAAACTGCCGGTCCCGAACTTTTCGGCGGGCGGCATCGCAACCCCCGCGGACGCGGCGCTGGTCCGTCAGCTCGGCGCGGAGGCAGTCTTTGTCGGTTCCGGGATCTTTATGAGCGACTCGTACACCTTCGCCCCGGCGGCCGAAGCTGAAAGCCGCGCGCGGGCAATCGTGCGCGCCACCACGCACTTTGACGACCCCGCGGTGGTTGCAGAGTGCAGCGCTGAGTGCACCGGTTCGATGAAGGGGCTCGCGATCGCCGCGCTCGAAACCTCGCAATTGTTGCAGACCCGTGGCGTCTAGCACGGGCTTCACCGGGACGGTCGGGGCTTTGGCGCAGCCAGAGTCCGCGGCAGCCTCGCCACGTTCGCTCCGCATCGGGGTGCTTGCGATCCAGGGGGACTATGCGGCCCATGCCACCGCCTTGCGCCGCGCGGCCGCAGCGCAGGGGCAGCCCTTGACCCTCGTACTCATCCGCAAGCCGTCGGAACTTGCGAATGTCGATGGCCTGGTCCTGCCCGGTGGTGAGTCCACCACGTTTCTGAAATTCCTGGAGCGCGACGGCTTTCTCGACGTCCTGCAAGGCTTTGCCTCGTCCCGCCCAACCTTCGGCACGTGCGCCGGAGCGATCCTGCTGGCGACCGAGGTGCTGCACCCGGCGCAGCCGAGCCTGGCGCTTCTGGACGCGACGGTGGAGCGCAACGCGTATGGCCGCCAGAATGACAGCACCATCCTTCACGCGACTACCGGTCTGGGCGGCCCGCCGCTTGAGATGGTGTTTATCCGCGCCCCGCGCCTCTCACGGGTAGGTGGGGCGGTCCGGGTCCTGGCCGAGCGCGATGGCTTCCCTACCCTGGTGGAACAAGCGCAACTCCTCGCGGCCACCTTCCATCCGGAGCTCTCGATGGATACACGGGTGCACCAGTATTTTCTGGACAAGGTGCGCGCCAGCCTGCTCGATACTGCAACGCCAGCCCGGTAAGTGTGGCGGGTGGAAACAGGTAATGCGCACCCTAAAATCATAGGTGGCAGGATGCGAGCAGACGAGTACTCTGTTTAGCAGGGAGTTGCCTGCCATGCCCGCCACCTACTCTCCCCGACATACACCGAACGAGATCGATCGCAACGAGCGATGGGATAACCGTGATCCCGGCTTTGGCGGCCGGCCGCCGCTTAAAAACCGTCCGACTGGCGGCGGCGGCGATGGTGACAACGGAGATGATGGTCCGCGCGGGCGTCATCCACGGGAACGCCTTCACCACTACCGGGTGGGGCTCTCGTTCCTGCTGACCTGCGATCTGGTCTTCTTCCTGGCACTGGTGAGCGCCTTTTTTGTGCGACAGACCGGCGGGCATTTCGACGCGCACGACAACTACATCGCCGACGCGCACCCCTTCCCTGTACCCGTGATCCTTTGGCTTGGAACCTTGTTTCTATGTCTCTCGAGCCTGTGCATGGAACGGGCTCGGCGCCACCTTTTTTACGAGATCGATGTGATCGAGGAGTGGCTCGGGCTCGGGCGCCCGATGGCGCGGCGCACGTGGCCGTGGCTGCTCGCCACCAGCCTTCTGGGAGTGGGCTACCTGGGTTGCATCGGCATCGCCTGGCGTCATGTTTCGCAGGGTGGTGCACACTTCATGAGCAGCCCGGATGGGGCATTCTTTTTCGTGCTTACCGCCAGCCACGCACTGCATATGGTGGCGGCACTGGGCATGCTGGCGGTCGCGGCCGTAGGCCTGTACCGGCTCCGGCGAGTGGAGCTGCGCCAGATCCTGGCAGACTGCGTCGCCTGGTTCTGGCACGCGATGACCGGCTTCTGGCTGCTCCTGTTGAGCCTCCTGCTTTTAACGCGCTGACTCACATCCGGGCGCGGCACGCTGGGTCCTGACAAGGTTCCCACTCTGTAACTTCGTGCCGCCCATAGATAAAGGTTGAATGGCTTACAGGCCTCCACCGACAAAGTGGACGACCTCGATGCGGTCGCCTGCCTCAATGGCGGTGTCCGCCCATGTAGCACGGGACACGATCTCGCCATTGCGTTCCAGTGCCACGCGGTCCGCCTGCATCGCAAGTGCGTGCACAAGGTCAGCGACGGTGCTTCCCGCTCCTAGCTCGGCAAGCTCACGCGCCTGCCCGTTGATGATCATTTCCATACGACTCAGCGTACCAAAGCCCAGGTGATGTGAGGTCTAGGGATACTTCAGAGATCCGCACCTCCACTCGACTGCGGCAAAGCCGGCAAACTCGCAGTTCGCCGCGGCCGTCTGGGTTGGCTGCACCAGCACGGTCGCAGGCAGCGAGCAGGCATGCCAATCGAAACCTCAAGCTGCGATCCGACGTGGGCCTGCGCGCTGCGCTGAATCGGAAAGCAAACTGGCTGCAAAGCTCACGCGCTGCGCTGTTTCAGAGATGATCGCAATGACCCTTCGAGCAAACACAACAAAGCGTGAAGTGAAATCCCGTATTTACAAGCGCTTTGAGCAAATGTCCAGGTTCGTGATCCCACCCGCCCGATGGAGCAAGTGTCCTTCAATGCACAGCAGAAACGCGCCACTTGCGGGATATACCACGGACTGCCTTCGACCTGATTGGCTTGCAGCATAAATTTCTTGACGTTTCGTTACCTTGCCTATACTTTCGCTTTCACGCGACAAAGTGACAGGCGAAAGCTTCTGAAACACCCCGTCGGGTTTTGAAGCCAGCTCATCACGTGTCAGATCCTCATGATCCGTCAGCCTGAAAGGAATTCCAGCATGATCGAGCCTCTCGAAAGCCGCCTCGCCTCGTCGCGAAACCAACTCGCCCCGTCGCGGGCATTCGGGCTCCGCGCCACGTCGCTCGCGCTGGCTGCCTGTGGAGCGCTCACGTTTCTGCCTTCGTCGTGTGTGCTCGCGCAAAGCACGGTAGGCAACATCACGGGCAGGATCGTGGCACAGGACGGCACGCTGGTGCAGGACGCACAGGTGACGGTGATCAATGAGGGCACACACGCCACGCGCAGCCTCCACAGCAATGCGGACGGCAACTATGGCGCCTCGGAGCTGAACCCAGGAACGTACACGGTACTGGTGGAGGCACCGGGGTATGCATCGTTCAAGAACCTGGATGTCGTGCTCGCCTCGCAACAGACAGTGCGTATCGACGTCACGCTCAAAGTTGGGCAGGTGGATGCGAGTGTGCAGGTCACCGAAGGTGCGCCCGTGATCCAGACGGAGATGCCGTCCATCGCGAGTACGGTCAGCGCGCTCACGCTTGCCAATACTTCGTCCAACCTGCTGAGCACTTCGGATGCGACGGGCGACAGCGGACTGCTGTTCTATACCGAGCTGCTCCCTGGTGGTGAAAAGACTGGCGACGCCTTCAACTGGTCCGTGTATGGATCGCGCGGTGCGGAGGCTTACTACAGCGTGGATGGCATCAGTTCCAACTCTGTGCTGTACGGGAACATGGTCGGGCCCTCACTGCCGCCGTTCGGGATGGTGCAGGAGGTGCAGTACTCGTCGGTGAACAACAAGGCCGAGCTTGGACAATTGCTGAACGTCAGCGTGATCACAAAGTCCGGCGCAAACAAGTTCCACGGGGATGCCTACGACAACTACGCGAACAGCGCCCTGAACGCACGCAACTACTTCGCGAACACAGTTGGCCGCAACATCCAGGATGACTTTGGCGCAGACCTCGGCGGCGCGATCCTCAAGGACAAGCTGTTCTTCTTTGCCTCGGGTGAGTTCCTGCGGCAGACCTCTCCCGCGGTGATCAACCCAAGCGTGCCCACGGCGGCTTTTCGCAGCGGTGACTTCAGTTCGCTGCTGACCGGCGCAAATCCGATCCAGCTGAAGAATCCGCTTACTGGCGCGAACTACGCCGGCAACATTATTCCGGTGCAGCAGTTGAACGCCGGCGCGCTTGCCTGGCAGAACGCTTTTTATCCGCTCCCCAACTTCGGTCTTGCCGATAACTACGTCGCCAACTTTCGTGGCACCTATCCGCAGAAGACCTATACCAACCGGTACTATCTGCGCGGGGACTACAACTTCTCTCCGTCCAACACCATGTACGCGCGCATGGGTTATGTGCGGTCTTCGCCCGAGGTGCTGGACAGCGGCCTCCCACCGTCACTTACCGGTCTGCGCGTGCAGAAGCGCCATACTTGGCAGGGCGTGATCTCGGACACCTGGGTGCTCAGCCCTTCCCTGATCAACGTCGCGACCGTGGGCCTGACACATACAGAGAACGATTTCGGCGGCGACATTCACGGCCAGGCATTAATTGACACGCTTGGCATCACGGGGCTGCCGACTGCGCCAGCGGAAGCGACGGGCATCCCCTCCTTCTACCTCAACAACTTCACGTCACCTTACCAACTGCCGCAAAGCGAACCCACAGAGCAGACCGTCCAGTTCATCGATCAAGTGACGTACCAGAAAGCGTCCCATACCATGAAGATCGGCATAGAGTACCGGCCGATGCAAGCCGAGCAGTACTTCAACTACAACTTCGGCACGGAGAGCTTCACCGGTGGGCTTTCCGGCTTCGACTATGCCGACTTCCTGCTTGGCCTGCCACAGACCACGGGGTACACCTACACTCGTCCTCCGCAGTACTCGCGACTGTGGTACCTGAGCGGGTATGCGCAGGATGACTACCGTATCCGCAAGAACCTGACGCTGTTCTACGGTCTGCGCTACGACTACAACAGCCCCGCCGTGGATAAAAACAACGTCGTTGCCTCGTTTGATCCCGCGAGTGGCGCCATCGTCGTGCCGAATGCGTCCATCGCACAGAACTACATCAACCCGGCCTTCCCGAGCCAGATACCGATTGAAACGGCAGCACAGGCCGGCTTCCCGTCGCGGTCTTTCCGCGAGGCGACGAAGCTGGCGATCTATCCTCGTGTCGGCTTCTCATGGCAGCCCTTCAACAACGGCAACACCGTTGTACGCGGCGGTTATGGGATCTTCAATGAGGAGTTCACGGCAGGACTTGCCTCGTACCTGTATGGTGGTCCGTTCGGTATCAGCGTTGGTTACACCAATACGATCGCGAACGGTGCGCCTTCCGTCTCGCTACAGCAGCCAATCAACACCAATGAAGGCGGCATCGGGCTTGGCGCGGTGAGTGTTTCCGCTCCCAAGGTCAACCTCAGCAACCCTTACATTCAGCAGTTCAATCTCACCGTCGAACAGAACCTGGGCTTCAAAACCGGCCTGCGCCTCTCCTACGTAAGCACGCGTGCAGCACAGCTGACGTACACGCGCAACATCGATCAGCCGGTCGCCGGCACCGCGCCGTATAACCCGGCGACGATTCCCTACCCGGACTACTATTCGGTCTACCAGTTCGACAATGGCGGCTACGAAAACTACAACGCCTTCACCGCCGAGATTAACCATCCATTCGCGCATGGCATCTCGTTTGAGGGTGCGATTACCTGGGCCAAGAACCTGACGGACGATGACGACCAGGGTGGCAACGGCATCGAAGGTGGCGTCACTGCGGAAGACAGCTACAACCTCTCGCGAGAAAAAGGCAATGCACAATACGACCCGCGCATTGCCTTTGTGTCCAACCTCATTTACCAGCTTCCAGTCGGCCGCGGTGGCTACCTGCTGAAAGGCGACAACATCGCGGCAAGGCTTGCCGGCGGATGGAAAGTGAGCGGCGCGTACCTCGCGCAGAGCGGCCACTTTCTTACCCCGATGTACAGCGGCACGGACCAGGCCAACGTGAACCAATTCAGCGGCAGCGTAGACAAGACCGGTATTTCAAGCGTGCCAGTCAATGGCCGCAACATCACCACCTGGTATAACCCGGCAGCGTACACCACGCCCCAATCTGGCAACTTTGGACATGCAGGCTACGGCATTGTGGAAGGCCCCAACATGAACACCGTGAATCTCGCACTGTTCAAAAGCTTTCCACTGTTCCGCGAAAGCCAGCTGGAGCTGCGAGGAAGCTTCACCAATGTCCTGAACCACACCAACTTCGGCGACCCCAACATGACGATCACGGACACCGGTGCGGGGCAGATCACCAGCGTCACAACCAACACGTTCGGGCAGCCGCGCGCCGGGCTCATCACCGCGACCATCAGCTTCTAGAGTGACTGGACGCCTGTAATTACAGTCACAACAAAGGCCGCCTGCAACCGCAGGCGGCCTTCTTTGCGCACCGTTTTGTCAGTCGAGCCTGGACAGGAACTGCGCGCGCATTGCCGCGTCGCGAAATGCTTCCGTCCCACCCACGGCCTGCGTCGAGAGTGCCCCGGTAACATTCGCCATGGCAGCGCAGCGCGCCGGGGATTCTCCCTGCAGATACCGATGGAGGAAACCCGCGTTGAAGCTGTCCCCTGCACCGATGGTGTCGACCGGCGTGACAAGCAGCGGGGCAATCACTTCGCGATGGGCTCCCTGCTGGATCACCGCGCCGCGCCTGCCGCATTTCACAACGATCAATGGCACACGCGGAGACAGCGCGTCGAGTGCCGCCTCGAGTGTGGGTTGCCGGGCAATGCGCAGCAGTTCATCTTCATTGGGCAGTAGCAGATCGATCTCGTCCAGCAACTCGTCCAGCACGCCTGACCACCTATCCTCGGGGTCATCGTTGGTATCGAGCGAGATCGTCATGCCCGTCGCGCGCAGTTCGCGAAACAAACCAGGCAGTCCGGCGTGCAAACCGGTCTGCAGAAAAAGGGAGGACAGGTGAAAGTGCCGGGCGCTCGCAAGGTATTGCTGATCGAGGTCCGCGACCGTCAGCTTCGCCATCGCTCCGAGATAGGTGAGGATGTGACGGGTGTCTCCATGATGCAGCAGAACAGTTACACCTGTGCCCAAGTCGTCCCTCCGAGTGAATCGGCTCAGGTCGGCACCACTCTCGCGCAGACGCTGGTACGCGAGTTCGCCAAGTTCATCGTGGCCCACCTGGGAGAGGAAACCCACGCGCGTGCCGAGCATCGCAAGGTTGTGCGCGAGGATGGACGAAGACCCACCCAGCGTTGTCTGGAAGCCGGAAGCCAGCAGTTCACGCTCGACCGGCATTTGAACAGGCAGACCGTAGAGGATCAGGTCAAGATTGGTCTCGCCAGCAATGGTAATGTCGAAACGCTTTGTACCGGCGGGTTGCTGCGGTGGAACTCCTGCCTCGGTCAACGATCTTCCTTTCTTCTGTGCGGCGGTTTACCAGCCGAGCCTTGCACGAAACCGGCTTAGCTCGGGTGACCAGCCAGCGTGACAACCTCGAAGGGTGCCAGCGTAATCCTTGCGACCTGCCCCTTGCTCACGTGCAGCGAGCGGATGCCTCCGGGGCGTGAGGCCCATACACTCTGCAGGATGTAGGAGCCGGGCGCAGCGGCCGGTAGTTCCAATGCCTGGCCGATCTCCAGGCTAAAGCTTTGCGCGTGGTCCGACGGGTTGCGCAGCGTCACGATGCCTTCTTTGGCACTCCATGCCGCCCAGCCGTAGACCTGGAGCAGGCTGGGGTCTCCACCGATCCAGTGCGCGTCCTTGAGTGTTTCCGCATGCGCACGGCTCCATCGCGCACCTTCCGCCAGCGTGTCCCAGTTCGCCTGCGTCAGCAGTTTGGGCGTGATGTACATCTCCTGCAGCTGCGTGCCACTCCCGAAATACGAGTGCACCTCGTCGGCAAACTCGTTCTTCGGATCGCTTGTAAGATCGAGCGCGGACTTGGCATAGATGATGCCGTGCAGCATCAGCGAGTTCAACGGGAACAGCGGCCCCTTCTGCACGATGTTCCGATACGTCTGCCCGTCGCGGTAAGTCATCCAGCGCTGCCGCGGCGAGCCGACTCCGGTGAAGTCGTGGTCTTCACCTCCACGCCAGATTGAGTCCGCGTAGAAGAGCCAGAAAGGTGACGGTGTTGTGCCGGTCGTGAGATTGATGAACAGGCCAGGCTTGGCACCACGGAGTCGATCAATCAGGTGGATCGCGGCATCGAAGTCGCTGTCGAACGCACTACCGGGAAACACGCGATCGGCGTTGCCGGTGCCATCAAACTTGAACTGGTTTACATGGTAGCGATCCACCATATCGAGACAGGTCTGCTCGAACTGCTTGTAGTACCTGGGCCCCGAAAGAGCATAGCCGTTGTTGAGAATTTCGTAGCCATGCGACTTGCCATAGGCGACCCGTTCTTGCTTCTGCCTGTCGTAGCCGCCCCAGGGAGAAAGCCATACACCAATGCCTGCGTGGTACGTCGACGCCGCAGCCCCGACACGCGTGAACCCGTGGGGGAAGCCCGAGTCAAAGCCCCACAGGGTGTTGGGGTCATCCCAACCATCATCAAACAGGTAGGAGTCGAGCTGGACCTTTCTCTTCTCCACAAGCTCAGTCCCGAACGCGTGCACCCGGTCGAGTGCCCCTGCTTCGTCAAAGCGGTTGGTGTAGCCCAGGTCGAACCACGAGTTGTAATGTAAAAATGGCTTGTATCGGCGCGGTCGCTCGTTTTCAAGGTAGGTGAGGAAAGCGCGCCTTAGCTGTCCGGGCTTCGAAGTCCCGATCACGGCACCATAGGTGATCGACTGCCCGGACTGCAAAGGAAGCTGCCGATGCAGCGACGCGTCCACCACCCCCTGCTGTACGGTGTTGCTCGACAGCGGATGCTCGAAGCCGTAGAAGAGATCCTTGCTGACGACCGGGGAACCTTTTACGCTGCCGTCGACCCGGGCGGACGCATCCTGAAACTGCAGCAGGTGCACCTCGCGGATGGGTAGCTCCTGCGCGCCGGCCTTGATCGAGAGTGTCACGCGCGCATATGCATTGCCTGGCTTGACGACGGGGCACCACTCGAACGAGGCTGCGGGTTGTTGCGTCACAAACGACCAGCAATGGTTCGCCATTGCGCCCGGGTGAGGGATCGCCGTCGCCTGCATCGCGGTGGAACGCAGCGTGGATCCGTCCTTGAGAATGATCACAAATGCTTCGGGTATATCAATCGTCCTGTGGGCACTGCCGTCCACCACCTGCCATCCGCCGAAGTGCTTTGTGCCCGACTTCGCGGACGACCGGATGTTGAGCGTAATGTTTTTTCCGGCGAACGTGGCCTGCGCGTCAGCGCGAGATGGCTGCAACAACCAGCATCCACCGGTTGCTGCGAGCGCCAGCAGGGATGCGAACGAGCGTTGCAGTGGAAGCGACGAAGACTGCCGGAGGTGGACACGGTTCGACAAGGAGTTCACTCCCATGTGCGGGTATCGCGAAGCTGTAGACAGCCTAAATGGAAAGGAGTGGAAGCCAGCGCAGGTTTCGCTTTATATTTCTTTTCACAGCCTGCTGCCGCAGCCGAACGACTCCGGTGCCAGGCGAGGAGAGCACTATGCCCCAGCAGGGCGACCCATACGAGCAGGACAAGTTCATCGCGATGGTCACGGCCAAGGCAAACGTTACCTTGCCGGTAAGTGACTTCCATCCACGCTCCATGCTTACAACACCGGTTCACGACATCCAGGTGCCGCGCTTTCCGGTCATCGATTACCACAATCATCTCGACGCGCAGGATCCGTCCAGGGTGCTGGAGATCATGGATGCCTGCGGCATCGACCACGTCGTGAACATCACCATGCAGGTCGGCGACGAGGCGATAGCACAGATCAAGCGGTACCGGGATGCCGACGCGGAGCGCTTTTCAACGATCGGCTGGATGGATTGGCGCGATGTGGCCGAGGATGGTTTTGTGGAGCGCAGCGTGGAGCGACTGGAACGCCTGGTCGAGCACGGCATCGTTGGCTTCAAGTTCTGGAAGGATCTCGGGCTGACGGTTCGGGACGCCTCGGGCAAACTGCTGCGCGTGGACGATGAGCGCCTCGCCCCGGTATTTGAGCGGGCAGGCGAGCTGGGCATCCCGGTCATGGTGCACATCGGCGACCCCGAGGCCTTCTTCCTCCCGATCGATGCCAACAACGAACGCTTTGAGGAGCTGGCAGCGCATCCTGACTGGAGCTTCCACGGTGCGGAGTACGGAAAGCATGCCCTGCTAGACCAGCGAGATCGCGTGTTCAAGCGGCACCCCCGCACCTGCTTTGTTGCGGCACATGTTGCGGAGAATGGAGAAGACCTGCAGCGGGTTACGCGGATGCTGGATGAGCATCCGAATGTGTCTGTCGACATCAGCGCACGCGCGTCCGAGCTGGGTCGCCAGCCTTACGCTGCACGCCGGTTCTTTCTCCGCTTCGCAGACCGCATCGTGTTCGGCGCAGACCTTGTGCCAGAAGAATCCATGTACCGGCTCTACTACCGATTCCTCGAAACAGAAGACGAGTACTTTGAATATCCCACGCACGCCTCGCGTCAGGGGCGATGGAACATCTACGGGATGCATTTGCCGGACGACGTGCTGCGTAAGGTTTACCGGGACAATGCGCTGAAGCTGCTCTCCATGCCTCGCAACGCCGCACGCACGCGTTAGAAGAGTAATTCCCTCATGGCATGTTCCTCGTGGCGCCGCTGTTTCATCAGTGGCGCGCGGGCGCTCTCCTGTCCGCGATCCACGCTAACCGGGCTTCTTCGACGGCGCGAGTTTGCTTCTGCAATGCGCGTTAAGAATTCCCTTGACTGGCCTTGATCAACGAACCAAGATAAGCAAACGAAACAAGCCGAAAGAAAGCATCATGCTTGCATTTTGCCTCACACCTCTGTTTCCCGAGGCTTTGAGAATGCAGCAAGGGAGCGTCCCCATGGCTTTGCGACTCTTCGATCGATCGTCATCGACACACCACGGGCGTTGTTGCCTGCTACGCACAGGCGCTGTCTGGTTGGCGGCGCGCGCATCCACAACGGGCAAAGCTCATTCGTATCTCGCGGCCGCTGCCGTCGGCCTGGTGCTCTGCGCCGCAGCCACTCCCGTTGAGGCGCAGAAGGACGCAGGCACAATCGCCGGCACTGTGCACGACGCTTCGGGCGCGGTGATCGACAATGTCTCCATCCGCGCCACGGATGTGGACCATGGCACCGTGGTCGTCGTGACATCGAACGCGAGCGGCGAGTACGTGCTGCAGCCGCTCAAGGTTGGGCGCTACACCGTCACCGCCGAAAAACAGGGCTTCAGCCGGGTCGTCTCCACTCCCATCGTGCTTTCCGTGCAGCAGCGCGCCGTCTTTGATATCACGCTTGCCATCGGGCAGGTGAGTGAAGTCGTCTCGGTTACCGATAGCTCGGCGCAGCTTGAGACGGAAACCTCGGAGCTGGGGCAGGTGGTCGACAGCCGCCGCATCGCGAATCTTCCACTCAACGGCCGCAACTTCGCGCAGCTTGCGCTGCTTACGCCAGGCACCGCGCCTTCGGCTCCGGGCTCCCGCGATCAGAGCAGCTACGGCTTCAGCGCCAATGGCGCGCGCAGCCTGCAGAACAACTTCCTGCTCGACGGCATCGATAACAATTCCAACCTGCCCGACCTGCTGAACGGATCAAGTTACGTGATTGAGCCCCCGGTGGAATCGCTGCAGGAGTTTAAAGTGCAGACGAGTTCGTACAGCGCGGAGTTCGGCCGAGGCAACGGCGCGATCATCAACGCTGTGATCAAGTCAGGCACAAACGAGCTGCATGGCGCGCTGTACGAGTTCTTCCGCAACGATGCGCTCGATGCACGCAACTACTTCGATCTGACACGTCAGCCCTACAAGCAGAACCAGTTCGGCGGCACCATCGGCGGGCCGGTGATTATCCCGCATTTTTACAACGGCCGGGACAAGACCTTCTTCTTTGCGGACTACGAAGGACTGCGGCTTCGTGACAGCGAGCCAATCCCGGCGATCGTGCCTACCGCGGCCCAACTCGCGGGCGACTTCTCTGCAAACCTCGACACGACGCAACCTGTGCTTGACTCGGTCACCGGCGCGGTGGTGCAGGATTGCGCCGGGCACCCCACCTACAACGGAGAGATCTTCAACTCGCGCCTCGCGCAGGCATCCGTTTTGAACAGCAGCGGCTTTTGCGGAACGCCCTTCGGGTATGCGGCAGGCGGCACGCCTCTGAACGTCATCCCCGCTAACGTGGTTGACCCACTCGCGTCGCGGATCGCTGCGCTCTATCCAGCCTCCAACATCAGCAACCCGGCATACAACTACATCGCAAGCCCCGAGCGGGTGACGGATCGAAACAACTTCGACATGCGCCTGGATGAAGAGTTCTCCCCGCATGACAGCTCGTTTGCGCGCTACAGCTATGAGACCGAACCGGTCAACATACCGGCAGTGTTCGGTCCTGTTGCCGATGGCGGCGATTTCTTCTCCGGCATCGCGCACACCGAGTACCACAGCCTGGCGCTGAGTGAAACGCACATCTTCACGCAGCACTTCGTCAATGAGTTTCGCTTCGGCTACAACCGGATCTACTCGCAACGACTGCAGCCGGGTTACGACTCCGACCTCGCGTCTACCATCGGATTCCCCGGTGTGCCAGCGGCTCCCGCAAACGGCGGTCTGCCGCAGCTTACATTCAGCGACGTGTCGCAGATCGGCAGCTCGTTGTTCCTGCCGACCCGCGAGTTGCAGAACACGTACATCATCTCCGACAACCTCTCATGGGTAGTGGGCAGCCACAGTGTGCGCTTCGGCGGCGAGATCGACCGCAACGAGTTCGCGATCTACCAGCCTGCGGAGCCGCGCGGCACCCTCGACTTCAGCAGCCAGTTCACCGACAATGCCGGCACCGACTCTCCCGGCACAGGCGGATCGGGCTTCGCCTCCTTCCTGCTCGGCATACCAAGCAGCGGCGGGATCAGCAACGCGATCAACATCGACTACTTCAGGCCAAGCTGGAGCCTGTACCTGCAGGATGACTGGAAGCTCACCCAGCGGCTGACCCTAAATCTTGGTCTGCGGTACGAGCTGTACCAGACCGTGAAGGAGCGCAACAATCACCAGGCCACGTATGACTTCGCCACCGAAACGCTGATGCTGCCCACGGGCCAGCCAGTTACGTTGACGCCCACCGTAGCCTCGTATTTGCCTGTGAGCGCAACTGCCTCCGATGGCCTCATCCATCCTGATCTGAACAATTTCGCCCCGCGCATCGGCATGGCTTACCGGCTGACCGACAAGATGGTACTGCGCTCCGGCTATGGGTTCTTTTACGGAGGCAGCGAGAGCGGGCCATACTCCAACCCGAGCCCTGGATATAACCCGCCGTACTACGCGACCAATTCTTTTTCCGCCAACTGCTCGCAGGCCACGGCAAACGCTGCGGTGCAGGACTGCTCCATCCCCGGCCTCAACGTGCTATCGCAGGGCTTCCCCGCAAACTCGCTCAGTGATCCGAATACGCCGCTGCTCTACTCACTCGATCAGCACCTGGTCACGCCTTACATTCAGCAGTACCAGCTTTCAACCGAGTACCAGCTGCCGCATGGCTTCCTGCTGGCAGCTGCGTATGCCGGCTCGCATGGATTGAAGCTATACACCTTCCTGAATGGCAACGAGGCGACGCCAACCGCCGATCCCACCGCGCCGGTGGCGCCCCGTCGGCCCGTGCCCTCCATCGATGCACCTATCTCGTGGTTCCGCTCCGAAGGCAAGTCCAACTACAACGCGCTTGAGCTGCACGTCGAGCGGACCTCGACTGCGGGTCTTTCCCTGCTCGCTTCGTACACCTATGCACACGGTCTCGACAATGCATCGGGCGCTAACCTCGGCTCACAAAACGGAGGGGACTTCCGTGACTTCCGCCACCCGGAAGCCGAGTATGGAAACTCGGACACCGACATGCGGCACCGCTTTGTGTTCAGCGCTCTCTACAATCTCCCGGTCGGCACCGGCAAGCGGTTTCTGCCCAACGCGGGGCACGCGCTGGACACCGTCATCGGCCACTGGCAGGCAGGCGGCATCGCAACCTTTTCTACCGGCAACTGGTTTACCGCGACAGAGGCAAATAATTTTTCGAACGTGCCGGATGGCGGAGGCAACGTCGGCAGTTCGCAGCGCCCTGACTATGCCGGGAATCCCAACAGCAAGCCCTGCGTGGCTGGTACGTACTTCAACACCTGCGCTTTCGCCGATCCGGCGGAGGGTAGTTTCGGCACGGTCAATCGCAACACCATTGTTGGCCCGGGCACCGAGGAAGTGGATTTCTCTCTCTTCAAACTGTTCCGCCTGACAGAGCGTTACAACCTTGAGTTTCGTTCCGAGTTCTTCAACATCGCAAACCACTACAACCCATTGTTTGCTCCGGCCGCCGCCAGCGCAACTGTGGGTGCCACGGTACGCGATACGCCAGGTTTCGGTTTCGTCACCGCAGCACAGCCGCCACGGCAGATCCAGTTTTCGCTCAAGCTGTCGTACTGATCGGAGTTCGCATCATGCAACGCGTGCTGTATCTTGCTCTTTCCGCGACGGCGTGCCTGCTGGCATCCTCGTTGCAAGCCCGGGCTCAACTCGCAGTCACGGTTCACCCAAAGGACGGGAGTTACAGCATCGATGCACCCGGTATCTCGGGTTCGGTCCTCGCTGCAAATCCGGCTGTGCGCGTCGACGGCAAATGGTTCAACGCACAAGACTATCCAAAGCACGAAGTAAGCCGCGCCGCCTTTAACGCGGAACTGGGCGCAGGCACGGAACAGCGCATTGTGTACTCCGGTCTGCAAGGTGCGCCCGATCTCACCTTGAGCATCCGCACGTATGCCAATGCGCCGTTTGGGGATATGCAGCTCACGGCGCGCAACGCGGGTGGTTCCCTGCTCAACGTGCAGGCATTTCGCCTGATCCATGCTGCGGGTCCAGAGGTCATTCACCTGGGAGGCGATGCGGCCGCGGACCGCGTACTCTCCGATAGCTTCAGTGAAGATCGCCCGGGCATGCAGCTCCGCGACCTCGGCGACCCGGAGGCACAGGTGCATCGCGCAGTGGGGAGCCAGCTCATCTACAACCAGCAAACCAGGCAAAGCTGGTTCATCGGCGCGCTCACCTCCGACAAGTTTCTCAGCGTGTTGCGGCTGCACATGGCTGCCGCTCACGGAGCAGCGACGAACTCCTACGAAGTGGATGCGACCGGCACAACAGAACTGCTCAAGGAGAACTCGCTGCTCGACTCCTCCGAGGAGGACCGGGTGGAGCTCAGCCTGCCGCTGGCTGCAGGTGCGGAGCTTGCCTCGGAGCGCCTGCTGTTCGGTGTCAGCACCGACTATCACCATCAGCTCGACGTGTACGGCCGGCTCATTCGCGACATGCACCACGCGCGCGTCTCTGCGCCCACGCCGCTTGGCTGGTGGAGCTGGACGGCCTACTACTTTGGACTAAACGAGGGGACGGCACTCACCAATGCCTCATGGCTCGCGCAGAATCTTGAGCCGCTTGGCTTTACCTTTTTCCACCTCGACGAGGGCTACCAGTATGCACGCGGCGAGTACGCCACCGCGGACGCCGCGCTCTTCCCGGAAGGCATGCAGGCCCTCGAGCGCACGGTAGCCGCCAAGGGACTTACGCCCGGGGTCTGGACGGCGCCATTTGAAGTTGCGGAGCGGTCATGGGTCTACGAGCATCATCCGGAGTGGCTGGTGCACAACGCGAAAGGTGCGCCGATCCACATCGGCCTGGTCGCCGAAGGCAAGGACCACCTGTTTGCACTGGACACAACAAACCCGGATGCCCAGGCGTATCTGCGCAAGACCTACACAACGCTGGTCAACGACTGGGGCGTGCGCTACATCAAGATGGACTTCATGGAAGACAGCGCCATTGAGGGCTACTACCATGTGCCCCACACCACGGCGCTCGAGGCGCAACGCATCGGGCTGCAAACCGTTCGAGACGCTGTGGGTGAAGCCGTTCTGCTCGACAAGGATGGCAGCGAGTTGCTCAACCCGGTGGGCATCGTCGACATCGGCCGCATCTCGCAGGACACGGGCCACACCTTTTCCGCGAGCCGCGACGCTGCTCCAGGCATCGCCGCGCGTTACTACATGAACCGCAACTACTTCGTCGCCGACCCCGACGCGTTTTCTGTGTCGACGCAAACCGTGGACGACCAGAGCTGGCACGGGGGTGAAAAGCCACTCACCCTCGACGAGGCGAAGGTGTCGATCGCGCTCACGGCAGTCTCCGGCGGAATGTTCGAGATTGGAGACGACCTGCCCACACTCGGGGAGGCAGCGGAGCGGCTTGCACTCGTCAAGAACCCCGACCTGCTCGACATGGCCCGGCTGGGGAAGGCTTCCGTCCCGCTCGACCTCATGAGCTATGCACAGGAGGATAAGCAGCCAAGCCTCTTTCTGCTCAAGGAAAGCTCTCGGCAAACCATCGTGAGTGTCTTTGACTGGACCGAGGCAGCACGCGCGCATACGTTGTCTCGTGAACAGCTTGGACTCGCCCCCGGAGCCACCTACACAGTTGCCGACATCCTGGATCCATTCAGCACACCGCAACCCCTGCAAAGCTCGCTCGTGATTACGCAGCCGGCACACTCCGTCCGCATGGTGAAGATCATGCGCAGCGATGCTGCTTCAGCGGCTCCCGGGGTGAGCCTCCACATCGACTCCACCGGCAAGGCTGGCGCGACGCTCACCTTTCGCGCGGCTGCTCTGGACGAGCATGAGCCGGTTCTGCGCTACCTGTGGCAGTTTGGCGACGGTGTGGTCGCCGAAGGATTCGACGTGACGCACGCGTATACGCATGCCGGCACGTACACAGTGCAGGTAAAGGCCAAGGGGCTCTCTGGAGCAGCCGCAGAGATGCACCAGTCGATCACGGTGACTGGCGCCATCGCGACGCGCTTTCTGCCGGAACGCAAGGAGAGATTTGTTCCCACGCCTCGCTGAGCTGAGGAATACTCAGTTTGCCGGTGGACGGGCAAGTCCATCGTGGCGAAACACATAGCATCGCCCAGGGAGAATCGTTTGACCACAAAGACGGCGCAGGATGCCTCCATGCCTCACTTGAAGCGCTCCCTAAAGCTCTGGCACCTGCTCGTTTACGGGATCATCATCATCCAGCCCACAGCGCCCATGGGGATCTATGGTGTAGTGAGCAACATCGCCCGCGGACACGTGGTCACGACCATTCTGATCGCGATGGTTGCCATGCTGTTTACCGCGGTGAGTTACGGACGCATGGCGCGCGTGTATCCCAGCGCCGGCTCGGCCTATGCCTACGTGGGTGGTGAGCTGCATCCAGTCGCAGGCTATATGGTGGGCTGGTCCATGCTCATGGACTACCTGCTGAACCCGATCATCTGCGCGATCTGGTGCAGCGCGGCGGCAGCGAATATCCTGCCCAGCATCCCGTATGCAGCGTGGGCTGTCTCCTTTGTGCTGCTGTTCACGCTGCTTAACCTGCGCGGAGCCAAAAGCTCCAGCAACCTGAATGCCCTGCTCGCACTCGGTATGAGCCTTGTGGTCGTGGCTTTTTTTGCGTGCGCCCTCCGCTATCTCGCCCTGGTCGCCCGGCCCGTAGGCGGCCAGTGGCTCGTTCCGTTCTACGATCCGTCCACGTTTGCCGCTCCGCGCGTCTTTCACGGCACGTCGGTCGCTGTACTTACCTACATAGGCTTCGATGGTATCTCGACCATGTCGGAAGAAGTCGAGAACCCGCGACGCAACATCATGCTTGCCACGGTGCTCACCTGCCTGCTGGTCGGCGTTCTCTCCGCGGCGGAGGTGTATGTCGCGCAGCTCGCATGGCCGTACCGAGGGCCCTTCAGCGAGAGCGCCGTGGACACCGCCTACGTGCAGATTGCACTCCGCATCGGCGGCCATGTGCTTTTTCAGGTACTCAATGCCACGCTGCTGATTGCCAACGTTGGCTCTGGGATTGCTGCCCAGTTTGGAGCGGCGCGGCTGCTCTACGGCATGGGGCGAGACAATGCTCTGCCCATTCGCTTCTTTGGAGCACTGAGCAACTCGACCGCCATCCCCCGAAACAATGTGCTGCTGGTGGGAGCGGCGTCACTCGCAGGCGTGTTCTTGCTTACCTACGAGCGTGGCGCGGAGCTGCTGAACTTTGGAGCGTTCATAGCATTTATGGGGGTGAACGCAGCGGCGTTAGTGCACTACAAGTGGAGAACAACCGACGTCGTCCGCTTCCCTGCGCTGCTTCCCCTCTGCGGACTGCTGGTGAGCTTTTTCATTTGGATACACCTGGGACGCAATGCGCAGGTGCTCGGCACCGCCTGGATCGCTGCCGGGCTTTGTCTCTACTGGCTGCGCCGGCGCAAACACGTACCACGGCGGAAGGATGACGGTACGCTCGGCGGCTCGCTCCTTGCTCCGTAGACGTCTGCTGCCTGCATCTGCCTCGTGGATGAAGCGCTCCCACGGACGTGGGTGCCCGGGGTGAGCCTTTGACGTAGACAGGCATTTCCAGCCGGCCTGCAAACTTCCCAGGAATGAGGCTCGCTGCATAGACGCTTCCGGTATCTTTCGTTATATTTCTCTTTGTTCGCAAGGCTCACCTTATTCGACTAGGATGAACGTATGACAAGTCTTTCCAGCTTTGTTGATCTGCCCTTGGATGAGCAGCAGGCACGTGGATTGCAGTTCACCCCACGGGAGATCGCGCAGCAGCCCGACACGTGGCTGACTACTGTCCGGATCTTTCAGGAAGAGCAGGCGCGCATCTGCCGGTTTCTTGAAGAGGTTGGTTTGCTTCAGCCGATTGAGAGCCGCCCCGTGGTCCTGCTGGTAGGTGCGGGCACCTCGGACTATATCGGGCAGTCGCTTGCTCCGCTGCTTCGTGAAAAGTGGGGCTGCGAAGTAGCGGCATACCCGAGCACGGAGCTGCTGACGAACATGGATGAGTACATCGTGCCGGGCAGGCAGTATCTTTGGATCTCGTTTTCACGTTCCGGGGACTCGCCCGAAGGCGTCGCGGTGCTTGAGCAGGCACTCGATCGCTACCCGGAGGTCGCGCACCTCGTGGTGACCTGCAATGCCGACGCGCGCATGGCGTCCATCACCCGCGAAGCAACGCGGGCATGCGTCGTCGTACTTGATGACGCGGTCAACGATCGCAGCCTGGCCATGACCAGTTCCTTCACCAACATGATCGTCATGGGCCAGTGTCTGGCGCATGCCTGGGCGACAGAAGAGTATGTCTCGCTTATGGGCCATCTCGTAGCTGCAGGCCGCGACTTCCTCCATACCGCCGCAGACGAAGCAGAGAGTGTTTCCGCGCAGGGCCTGCCGCGCGCATGCTTTGTCGGCTCCGGGGCCCTGGCCGGTGTGGCCAAGGAAGCAGCACTCAAGGTGCTGGAGATGACAGCCGGCGACGTCAAGACCATGGCAGAGACGGTGCTGGGTTTGCGACACGGCCCTATGGCAGCGCTCGACACAGAGACGCTCTTCATCTGCTTTGCTTCGAGCGACGAACGCAGACAGCGTTACGCTGCCGACCTGATGTACGAGATCAGCGCGAAACAGATCACCGGGCGCCGCATCGTGGTCGGGCCGCATGCTGCCAAGGCGCTATTCGCCGCATCCTGCGACCGGTACCTTGCCGTGCCGGATGGCATCGCGGATGGCTATCGCCCAATCCTCGACGTGATGTTTGGTCAACTTCTCGGGCTATACTCCTCGATCGCGCGCAAGATGAAGCCGGACGCGCCCAGTCCGGGAGGCGTAATCAACCGGGTTGTGCAGGAATTCAGGATCTACTAGGCAGGTTTGCATGGCGCATCTGGAACATCCGTTGCAGCAGCTCCTCTCCCTGCGCAGGCAGGGCATCGCATCCGGCATTTACTCCGTATGTTCGGCGCACCCATGGGTCATTCGCGCGGCAGCCGAGCAGGCGGCGTCGGATGGCTGCCTGCTGCTGATCGAGGCGACCAGCAACCAGGTCAACCAGTTCGGCGGCTACACCGGGATGCAGCCCGCGGCGTTTTGCGACTTCGTGTTCGCGCAGGTCCGCGCGGCAGGGCTCCCGAAGGAACGGCTGATTCTTGGCGGCGATCACCTCGGACCAAATCCATGGCGAGCGCAACCAGCAGCCGAGGCGATGCAGCAGGCAAGCATCATGGTGAGCGAGTACGTAAGCGCTGGCTTCACCAAGATCCACCTCGATGCCAGCATGCCGTGCGCCGATGACCGGCAACAACCATCAGATGCACTTGTGGCCGAGCGTACTGTGATCCTTTGCAAGGCGGCGGAAGCAGCAGCCGCTCCCGGTACGCGCCCGGTATACGTGGTCGGGACTGAAGTACCGACACCTGGCGGCGCCACGCACTCGCTGGAGGGACTCCAGGTCACGAGCGAAAATGCGGTTGCTGAAACATTGCGCGTGTACCGGGAGGCATTCGCCGCCGCGGGGTTGGAGGATGCCTGGTCGCGCGTCATTGCGCTGGTGGTGCAGCCGGGTGTCGAGTTTGACCATGACTCGGTGGTTCACTATGACCGAGCAAAGGCCACTCCGCTCACCCGGTGGCTGGCGAGACAGCAGGAAGCCATTGTGTTTGAAGCGCACTCCACTGACTATCAGCGGCCAGCTGCGTACAAGGCACTGGTGGAGGATGGCTTCGCTATTTTGAAAGTCGGGCCGGCACTCACGTTTGCCATGCGCGAGGCACTGTATGCGCTTGAGGATATGGAGAAGCAGCTCCTGCCGGTGGCGCAGCAATCCCACCTGAGCGATACGGTTGAGGAGACGATGCTTCGCGAACCCGCCGACTGGCAGGCGCATTACCACGGCTCCCTGGCGGAGCAGCGGCTGCTCCGCCAGTACAGCTACAGCGATCGCGTTCGTTACTATTGGCCGCGGCCTGCGATCGCACATGCGGTGCAAACACTGGTGGCAAACCTTGAGTCCACCGCCCTTCCTGAAAGCATGCTCAGCCGCTACCTGCCTGCGCAGTATGTGCGGCTGCGAGCCCGCCAGATCGCAGGCGACCCTGTTTCCCTGGTGGTGGATCGCATCAAGGATGTGCTGCGAGTCTATGCGGCAGCGACACCTGCAGTCTGAAGGTGAGTGAGGCAATCTGCTGCACGAATGAGTGCTCCGCATCATTGCATCCTGAGTGCTGACTTGGTATCTTCGATTCGGACTTGAGAGGGCGGCGCACAGCTTGATCGCACGAAAGAGCACGTCGAAACGCGCACAGCCGACTCCGCCCCCCGAGATGCCAACCCCTGGCAACCAGATGCTGATCGAAGAGCGCAGGCAGCACATTCTTGCGCTTGCCCATGAGCATGGCCGCGTGCTTATCAGCGACCTCTCGCGGGACCTCGGCATCTCCCGCATCACCATTCGAAAAGACCTTGAACACTTGCAGGCAAAAGGGGCTTTGCTGCGCACGCATGGCGGCGCGCTGCTGCCTTCCAATGGCACCATTGCCGATCCATCGCTCAAGCAGAAAGCAGCACGCCACTCGCAGGAGAAGCAGAGGATCGCTGCGGCGGCCGTGACGTTTGTACGCGAAGGACAATGCGTTTTGCTGGACTCCGGCACAACCACCATGGCGATCGCCACAGCATTGAAGAAGTTTCACAACCTCACGATCCTCACCAACGCGCTCAACATTGCAGCGGAGCTGAGTGGTACAGACTTCGATGTCATCCTGACAGGAGGTTCGCTACGAAAGAACTCTGTCTCGCTCGTTGGTCCACTTGCGGAGGATGTGCTTCGCGACATGCACGCGGACGTTCTGTTTCTTGGCGTGGATGGGTTTGACCTTGAGGTCGGGCTCACGACCCCGAACGTGATGGAGTCGAGGGTGAACCGCGCCATGGTGAAGGCATCAAAGACGGTGATCGCAGTGTGCGATTCAACCAAGTTCAACCGGCGCAGCTTCTCCAAGATCGTGGACGCGACTGCCATCCACCACGTCATTACGGATACCAACCTGCCGGATGAAATGGCAGAAGCAATGCGCGCGCTTGACATCAAGGTGACGCTGGTCTAGTTCTCAAACTTCGGAGAGGACATCCACTCTTCTGTGGCTGCTTCATCTCGCAGAATCGAACACGGGTTATCGCAACGCTGCAGGGCGTTCTCTGCACCCTACTGTTTCGGAACCGACATCCTCGCGAACTGCGCCATCATGAGGTCGGGAGCAAGCCGGCTCATCAAGCCCGGTACCTTGGTCAGGCCAGGTCGAATCTCATCATGACCCGCTTCCATCCCAGCTATCGCCTGTTTGGCGAGGACCTCAACCTTCATTGCCTCTTGCCCCTTCATCTCCCTTTCGAACTGTCCGCGAAACAAGGGTGTTTCTGTTCCTGGGGGAAGGAGTTCTATCACGCGAACGGACGTGCCTTTCAGCTGGACGCGCAGGCACCGGTGTAGGCGTGCAGTCCTGCTTTTGCCGCGCTGTATACCGATGAAATCTTAAATGGAATGTTTGCCAAACCCTACCATCACGAAGATCTTCACTCTGCCCTGCCAACCGCGGGCGAGGAAATGTTGACGAGCGTCGGCGTGAAGCGCTCTCACTACGCGAGCTCACCCGCCAGATTGGCGAAAAGTAAGCTGAGAACTGCATAGAGGACATCCTGTCAGGGCTGAAGCCGAGATGATCCGCGGTACCGCGCGTGTGATGGTCGTCGTCGCATTCGCCTGATCCCGTGAGGAAGGCTCCATGGCGCGAACAGCATTCGGCTTTTCGCTTTGTGTCCGCTTTCGCACGCGTCGAACACTCACAGGCAAACCACGTTGTGTCAGCAATTTCGCCAGATAAGTCGTGGATGCGATCTGTGTCGACATTCGGTGTTACAGTTGGTCGCATCGCAGAGGACTGGGAATCGCAGCGAGACCTGGGAGAACAAGCAGTGACCAAGCCAGAACGAAGCGCGAGCCATCGTTGTCCACGTTCACGCGTACTCCTCGTTTCAGCAGTAGTTTCGGCTTTCCCGTGCGGCTACTCCGCGGTCGCACAATCTCATTCTCCGGCACCGGTCGCTGCTCCTCAGAGCTTTGAGACCGCGTCTCTGAAGCTAGCTCCCGCCGGCCAAGCCGGGGCTGCTTCCATCTCGCCGTGGGGTACGCATCAGTTCACGGCAGCCAACGTGTCTCTGGGTGTGTTGCTTTCCATCGCATATGGCGTTGATAGCGCCTATATCACCGGCGTGCCAGGGAAGCTCGAGAGCGCAAGCTACGAAGTGGTGGCCTCGGCCGCGGGGAACCAAGGCCTGACCTATGAGCAGGTGCACGCTCCACTGCAGAAGCTTTTGGCTGAGCGCCTTCACCTGGTAGTCCATACCACGACGAGCCAGGTCTCCGGCTACAGGTTGGTTGCCGGCAAGAAAGGAGCGACCCTTGCTCCGGCGCAGGACCAGGGGGAGCAGTACGCCTACATCTTCAAGAACGAGATCAAGGCTCACAGCATAACGATGGAAGTGTTTGCCGGCCTTGTTGCCGCGGCTGTGAAGCAGCCTGTGCAGGATGCAACAGGAGTTGAGGGAAAAAACGATTTCGATCTGCACTTCAGCAGCCCGGACCAGCCGGACTCAAACCAGCCGTCGATTATGACTGCTCTTGAAGAGCAGTACGGCTTGCGACTTGTTTCCTCCAAGGTGCCGGTCCTCTCTCTCGTTGTCGACCATGTAGACCTTGTGCCCGCGGCGAACTGAGTGGCTGTTTGCATGCGTCGAAGGCAACTTTATTCGATAGGCCGCCCGCATTTGCTTGCCCTTTCGCTCTTAGAAGACATAGATCGTCCCGATGGACAAGGTTGGACCTAAAGCCGTTGAAGTAGAACTGTGCAGCTTTTCTCTGCGACCAGAAGCGGGCGCTCGCATTGCGAGTGCTCCAAGGCGAACGCGTGTTAAACAGCCAACCGCAACGGTTTTCGCGCGAGCTTCTGAAAAGCACGCGCCGTAGACTTTGTTTATAGTTGCGGGTGGCGAGTATACGGCGTGCGTCCTGCCGCAGGTAGAAGGAGTGCCAACATTGAACCGTCGTGACTTTCTGAGAACAAGTACAGCGGCGTCTGGAGTGCTGCTGCAGCAGCCGTCCAAAGCGTCCGGCCCATTGGCATCGCAAGCAGCAGGGGTGCCTATCCTGCGTGTTCCAGATCTAGTCACGGCCCGCTATGCCATGACGGATGTCCGCTCGTTGCATCGTACCGGCTCGCAGTGGAGCCTCGGCAAGACGCTGGTGACGACGGATCCGCGTGGAGCCGCGTCCGGTATTGAGATACCTATTTTGGTCGAAGCAGAGCCGGGGCTGACTTTCCTGCATCTGCGCTGGAAGGGGAAGACCAGCGAGAAACTCCTGTGCCTGGGCGATGCTTGGGAGAGAAGTTACGGCGACCTGGAATGGCGCTACACCGCGCCCGAGCGACCGATGCCTTGGTACTTCCTGACTACTGACGGAGCGACAACAAGCGGGTATGGCGTGCTCACAGGACCCGCTGCGTTTTGCCTATGGCAGAGAGATGCTGAAGGTATTTCCCTGACGCTCGATCTGCGGAATGGCGGCGACGCCGCTGCGCTTTCGGGACGCCAGTTGCACGCTTGCACGGTCGTGTCCATGCAGGGCGCTGCCGACGAGCCAATCCATATAGTCGCGGAGCGGTTCTGCCGCTTGATGTGTACCAGCCCGAAGCTACCGAAAGAACCAATCTTTGGGAGCAACGATTGGAACTATGCGTATGGTCAGAACACCGCAGAGGGCATTCTTCGTGACGCGGATCTCGTAGCCTTTCTTGCAGGTGCCTCCAGCACCTACCGGCCTTACACCGTCATAGACGATGGCTACCAGGACGCCACGCGCTTCCCCGACATGGCAGCGCTCGCGCAGCAGATCCGCAAGCGCCGCGTCAAGCCCGGCATCTGGATCCGCCCGCTGCGAGCAGGTTCCGACGCGAAGCAGTCTCTGCTTCTACCTGCGGCGCGCTTCGGCAAGCACGACGAAGGACCTGCCTTCGACCCCACTCTTCCCGAAGCTTTGACCATCGTCGAGGATACTGTCCGAACACCCGTGCAGTGGGGGTTTGAACTGATCAAGCACGACTTCAGCACCTGGGAACTCTTCGGCCGCTGGGGCTCGCAGATGGGGGCGCTCGTGACTACACCTGGATGGAGCTTTCACGATCGCTCCAGGACCAATGCCGAGATCGTAGGCGACCTCTACCGTGCAATCCGCGGCGCAGCCGGCGACCAAACATTGATCCTGGGCTGCAACACCATCAGCCACATCGCCGCAGGCATCTTTGAATCACAGCGCATCACGGATGACACAAGCGGTCGCGAATGGGAGAGGACACGTCGCTTCGGCGTGAATGGCCTGGCTCAGCGGATTGCACAGCATCGAACGTTTTACCATGTCGATCCGGACATTGTTGCGGTCACCCCGCAGGTCCCTTGGGAGAAAACAAGGCAATGGCTGGATGCTGTAGCACGCAGCGGCACTTCCCTGTTTGTCGCACCGGACCCGGCGGCAATGACGGACGACGCGCGTCGCGCGATACAGGAGGCGTTTGTGCTGGTCCAGAAGTCACGCGGTGGTCAGCCGGAAGATCCAACTTGCTCGCTCGTACCTAATGCCTGGTTATTCAACAATCCTGAAACCAAGAAGCGATATGACTGGGTTGGGCCGGAAGGCGCAGGTCCATTTCTTACTGTTTAACTACGTGTATTTTCAATTTGTCAGCGGGGTATAACTCGGCCAAGCACGATGGAAGCGAGTAAGCTGCTGCTGAGTACAGAGCATCGCATCGTCACCTTCTGAGCAGAGGTCATGCACGACGGCGAGATATCCCGCCCTCTACGAGTTGTCAGCCAGCGCTCACGTAGATGAGCCGGAACTACAAACCGAGCGATCCCTTTTTTGAACGGCAGCACGAAGAGGCAGCCACGGTGTTCGCGTTCTCCGACATGGTGCGTCGCTTGAAAGTGCGACTAGGCGCCATGCATGGTCCTACTTATGCTTGCACAACTTACGCCTGGTGCCTTGGGCGCACAGTATAGGTCTTGCCGAAGCGAGAACGCGTTGCATCGCGAGCGTGCGAAACTGCATACTCCTCCATTGCGTGGTGTCCCATCTTTATGCCGAGAACACCCGGAGAAAGATCGATGCCCAGTGGCCCCAAACGTACTGCCATAGATTCGCCAAATTCCCCTAGCTTCTGCTCTTGCATGCTGCTGTTCGCGCACTCGTAGAGACGGTCGAAAACAGCCAGGAAGCGGAAGAAGCTGCTCCTCCTGGCTCCGGCAACGACCCTGAAGACGTGCTCCTCGACGTGGAGGTGAACGGCTCGCGATACCTGCTAGTGCGCATGCCTGCATGCTGCGGAGACCGCGTGCGTGTGAGTCCGCGCGAGCAGGCTTGTTTGCGGGCTTGCCTGCATCGCGACGAGCCTTGCGCCACTTATCCCCGCAGTGCGCAGGCCGCCAAGCATTGCTGCTTCACTTGAGCCCGTGGTGGAGCAGCCGAGCGTGTTAGCGGCGTTGGGCGAGTTCCACAGGTCGGCCAGCATGTGCACGCAGCGAGATCCAAGCTCCGCCATTTGCGGATACTCGTGCCTGTCGATCATGTTCTTGCCAATGCACTCATCCATGAGCGTGCGCACCTCAGGCTCCACCCAGGTCTGGCAGAAGGTAGCCAGGTCTTGCTGGGAGATACCGTCGAGCAGCAGCTCGACGTGCACGAGTTGATAGGCGGCTCTAGAGTCTGTCTCTTCGCGAGAGAAGGAGTACTTCGGCAGTGGATGAGGAAGAGACGCAATTCCAAACGCCTGGTCGCCCAGGTCGGACTGCACCTCTTCTTTGCTGTGAATCGCCATCGTCGCCCCTTGGGAGAGCTCCGCTCAAGGGATGCCAGGTTGAGCACAGCAAGCGCATCGCTCTCGCGCGGGGAGCTGATACTAGCGGACGCTCATGAGCGCGGGTAGTTGCTTGTTCGTGGGACTCGCTGCGCAGCGTAAACATTGCAGCAACGCGGATAATTTCCACGTGCGACCTAGGCAACATCGCCATTCTGAACAGCCTTGCGGCTCTGAGAATCGGCACCACGAATACTTGCCGGCAGCGCGACCGTCGCGACCTTCAGCTTGGTTCATCGGCTCCCGCAGGATCCGAGCTCGAACATCGCCGCTGCTTCTTTCAAAGGAGCCTGTTTCTCCACTGGCTTGGCAAGCGGTTCCGAACTCAGCAAAGTCCAAAGCTCAGCAGCACGGTGCAAAGCTATGCAGAGCCAAAACCAACAGCCTACCCTTTCACAACAGCCCGAAGCGTGGGAAGCCCATCCACTGCCTGCATTGCGACGGCGTTGCTGGAGATGGCAGCCATGATCTTGGTGACGATCCGCTCATCCGTTTCAGACGCTGCGGCAATTTCCACGGGGTACAGGATTGCGTACTGCAACCCATCGGAAAGTTGCAATCGAGCAGCCATGCCCGGGCTTTCCATTGCTGTGTCCATCCACTTCTCGACCTGGCGATGCTGTTCGTCGATGCGAGCCTTGTACTCCCCGTAGACACTTGCCACTGCTCCATAAATCAGCTTTGTGGCTGGCTCATAGTCACTGTCAGGTTTGAGCTTCAGGGTGATTTCGTGCCATACATAATCGGTGCCCGGAAGCTGCTTGTAGAGCGGCGTTCCTGACTGAAACAGAACGGAGTTCGCGAACACTGCGACACGCCCGGTCGGGTGCAGTTCCGTTCCGCTGCCGATCAGTTCCATCATGTAGAACCGCACCAGACCCACTTCCACCACGTCGCCGGTGACCCCCGCAACCGTGATCCGATCACCTACACTTACTCCATAGCGCCCAACGATGAAGAAGTATGCTGCTACTGAAAGCAGCATGGTTTGCAGGCCGACTGCGATGCCCGCTGTGATAAAGCCGGCGAAGGTAGCAAGCGAATTGAACTGCGTGACGAATCCGCCGATCAGCACGATACCGCTCAGAAAACCGACAACCAGTCGCCGCACCAGCAGGAGCTGTCGACGACGGCGGAGATCCTGCACATACCGGATCGTGGCCCTTTGCCACAGCGATCCGACTCCATAGAGCAGAGACAGGATCAAGGCAATCGAAAACACGCGCGCGAGCAGCGAGTGAAGGATCGTGGCACGCTCCGCTTCCACAGCGCTCCGCCACGAGACAAGGTTTCCCTGCGCCTGTTCAAGGAGCAAAACCTCCTGGCTGATCGGCACCGAGACGTCCGAGATCGTCGTGAAGGCTTCGGTCAGTTCGTCATAGGCTTTCTTGGTGCTGGCCAAAGCTGCGGCATCGGAAGCGACAGCTCCCTTGCTTTTTACCGCGGGCAGCGCGGTTGTGGTGGATTGCAGAGTCTGCCCGGCTTCGACCGTTGCATGCAGGATCTTTAAAAGAGGCGTGCGCATATCAACAGCCTGGTCGTGCAGAACCTGAGACTCGCGGATGCGTTGCTCAATCGCGCGGTCGGCACCCAGCAGTTGGAAGAGCACTTCAGCCTGTGTCGCTACACCTGCGTCACGCAGCGAACCGAGCGGCTCGATCGTACCGACCACGGGCTTTACAGTCTTGTCGACGAGTTCGGGAGCCGCATGTTGCAGACGGTTGATGTCACCCTGCAGTCCGCTGTTGGTCTGCGCTGTGGAGACCCCGGCTACTTTCGTCAGGGCATCAAAGGTCGCCTGGGCAAGCTTCAACCTGCCTTCCAGCGCCTGCTTCTCCAGCGGCAGTTGAGGATCAGGATGACGAGTAGGAGCGCTCATCTTCGCGTCGGTCGCGGTCAATTGGGACTGCAGGTCCTGCATCTGCTGCCGCACGCCGAGTTGTACAACGGCTAGCTTCTGGGTCTCTGTCTGCGGCGCTTGAGTGACCGCAGCCCGCGCCTTGTTCTGGATACGCGCCAGCAGGGCTGCCTCGTCCCGCGAAGCTTGAAACGCTAACTGGGCCGCTCGCGTTGCTTCAGCCTGCGCCTGCTCGGCGTAAAGCATGTCGCTTGGCTCGCCGGTTTTCTGGATGGGGGCCACCATCATCCGGTAGTAGCGGATCACCTCGTTCAGGTGGGTCAGGATCGCTTTTGACCTGGTATCGACATTGATGCCCTGGGTCACGGAAGCGGGCAGTGGCGCGGGCAGAACGGAGAGGTGTACTGCCGTTGCCGCTTGCGGTGCAGTAGGCTGCCCCACAGCTGCCCCGCTGGCTGTTTGCGTTGAACTGTCCCTGGCCGTGTCCTTTGCACTGTCATTCGACACGTTGCTCGCCGGCACAGCCTGACCGCTGGCATGCAAACTGTTGGACGCGAGTGCAAGCAGGAGCGCAGAAGTCCACGGTCGCAGGCGCAGTCGTCGGAAGAGAGTGCAGTCGCGAGTGTGCATACATCCACCTTAACGTAGCGTGGCCGCCGGTCACCTCAGGTGTTTGTCAAGTCACGGAACCTGGATCGATCGCATATTTGCCGGCGCGTGTGGCCGGGCGGACATGCAAAGGAGGATTGCAGCGTAGTACGTGGAGAGTGTTGCCGCGCGTCGGAGCGAGCCGGGCGCGGCAACACGTCAGCTGCGAGAAGCCGTCAGAAGCTGATGCGCCCCGAGACCTGCACCGTGCGCGGACCAGCGCCTTCAGCTGTTTGCAGCTCAGAACTTTGCCCGTACGAGCTGGTGTCGATCTCCATGTTCGGCGGCTCGTAGTTGCGATGGTTAAAGATGTTGGCCGACGAGATACCGAGCTCAAGCCTGGTGCCCTCCGTGAGCGACACGGCCTTAATCAGCGAGAGCGAAGTATTCACAGTGCCAGGACCCGCCACAGACCCAACCGACGCATTGCCAAAGCGGCCGATGTTATTGCCGGGCAGGGTGAACGCCGCGGGGTTCAGAAACTGGGCATCCCCGTTGCCCGGTCCATGCACGTAGAGTGAGACTCCAGGCACACGATCGGGCCGCGTATAGCCTACAGTCGTGACCATGTTGGTGCCCGCGGGGTCATCAGTTTCTTCATACGGAGTCAGAAAAGGACCGTTCTGCCAGATGAGCACGCCGCCTAACTGCCAGCCGCCGAGGATAGACGAGATCGTGCGGTTTGCGCCCGAAAGAAACATCTGCCCTCGCCCGAAAGGGAGGGTGTACAGCCCGCTGGTGAGGAAGCGGTGGCGACGGTCGAAGACCACGTTGCCATAATCGAGGCCCGGGTGAAAACGGTCGGAAACATAGTTGCCGCCGGCGGTCGCGAAGGCGGTTGGGTTTGCGCCGCCCGCGTCGGAAAGATCACGTGTGAACACGTACGAACTTTCGAACTCAAGTCCATGAGCCAGGCGCTTGTTGACTACGGCTGAAAAGGCATTGTAATTACTCTCCGTTCCGTTGAAGACACTCTGAATAATCTGCCAGTCAGGGAACGGCAGATTCGCAGCGGCTGCGGCATACCCCTCGGTATTCGGGCGCACCTGGTTCAGATCTTCAAACGCCTCCAGATTCTTTCCGTGCGAGCCCACATACGAGAAGCGTAGGCCGATGCCGAAGCCGAGGTCCTGTTCCACAGTCAGGTTCCACTGCTGTACAGAAGGGTCCTTGTAGTGAATGGGAAAAGCATACTCAAAGCTGGCTGCGCCCGGAGTTGCGCGCACTGCCGGGAACGGGCTCGGGAAAGAAAGCAGCGGCGCGCCACTCGTTGGGTCATAGTCGTTCTGGTAGTAGGGCACAAAGCTTGCGTGTACGCTCCAGCCGGAAACCAGCGAGAAGCCCAGCGGCGACTCGATGAAATTACCCCAGCCCCCACGGATGACCGTTTTGTCATTGTTCATCGGTCGCCACGCAAAGCCGATGCGCGGCCCCCAGTCGCCGAGCGCCGTGTAGCGCAGCTTTTCGGGTAGCTTTGCCTGCGCAGCCGTGAGAATCGGCGTAGGAGCGACCGAAGCCGCAAAGTTGGGATCGGTGTATGTAAGCGCCCTGGCATTGGGCACAACCACTGCGCCGTTCGCACCGTTGGCCGTGTAATCAGGATCGAACGCAGCGGTGTCGTAGTTGATCTCTTTCAAAGGAGGATGCAACTCATACCGCAGGCCAAAGTTGAGAGTGAGACGCGGTGTCACCTTCCAGTCGTCCTGCGCGAACCACGCGTACGAATAGCCGAGTCCATCCATGTTCGGATTCGTGACGGTGGCAAGGATGGTGTAGTCGGGGTAGCCCAGCAGGAACTGTGTAAAGGGATCGCCGATCGTTTCGCCCACCGTCGAGGTGCCGTTGAAGGTGTACTGACCAGAACGATAATTGCCGAACACATTATCGTCATGATCTGTGAGTCGCTTGAAGTCGAAACCTACCTTGACCGTGTGGTTGGCCTTGCTCCACGTTAGGTTGTCGATTACCTGGAAGGTGCCTGATCCCTGTCGGGAAGGGTTGCCGCCGCCCGTCACCATGAAGCCATTGATCATCACATTCGGCGCTTCAGGCGAGACATCCGGGTCATCGATCCCCTGGAGACCGGTTGCACCAAGC
Organism: Acidipila sp. EB88; assembly: GCF_003858395.1. Taxonomy (GTDB): domain Bacteria; phylum Acidobacteriota; class Terriglobia; order Terriglobales; family Acidobacteriaceae; genus EB88. The sequence goes on from NZ_QWEV01000005.1 coordinate 4,212,259, forward strand.
AGGCCCGTGGTGCTGATATTGATCGTTGTGGTTGTGCGCCGCGCGTTGAAGCCGGTCCGAAACTCATTAATCAGTTTAGGGGTGAATACATAGGTGTGCGCGAAGGTCAGCCCCAGGTCGTCCTCGGGCTGCGAGTAGCCACCCAGCAGCGGTGAGCCGGCTACCGTACAAAAACCGGTACACGTAGGATCAGGCGCGGTGGTCACGTTGCGAACCTTGTAGCTGAAGCGCAGAAAGGCAGACTGCTTCGGCGTGAATGTCTGGTCGAGACGAAGATCGCCTTGGTTGCTTTCAATTGGAGCCGGGAAGTTCACCGCGTAATTATTCTGGTAGCTGTCAGGACCGCCGCGATTTGGCAGTGGCATCAGCGTACTCATGATGTTCGCGGCCACCGGCGAGATAGGCACAGCAAGCGGATTGAGCGCCGTCCCGTCATAGTTCTCGATCGTTCCTGAACCTACCCCCTGCGCCGCTTGTTGTTGAAGATAGCTTTGGACATTGCCCGCACGCATGGCAAGGGTCGGCACACTGGTGACGACAGGGGTCTGTCGCGGAAGATGCAGCGACTCGAAGCTCGCGAAGAAGAAGCTCTTGTCCTGCCCGTTGTACAAGCGCGGCACCTGCACTGGGCCGCCCACAAAGCCGCCGAAGTTATTCATGATGATCTTCGGCTTGGAGCCGGTGAAGGGATCGCGGGCGTTGAGCGCGGTGTTCTCGTGATTCTCAAAGAGACCACCGTGGTACTGGTTGGTGCCCGAGCGGGAAGTCGTCGTAATATCCGCGACACCGGAGTACTCGGCATTGTTATTCGTTTGCGAGACTCGAATTTCCGAGATGGAGTTGAACGATGGAAAAAGCTCGTCCAGCGGACTGCTGGACTCCACGTCCACGCTCGAGATCCCATCGAGCGTCACCGAGGTCATAGCCGAGGTTGCGCCTGCGATGACCAGCCCGCCGGAGTCATCCACCTGCATACCGGGGTTGGTCTGCGTCAGCGTGGTGATCGGGCTGGTCGAACCATTGGAATGAGCGAAGATCGCAACTGGCAGGTCTACCAGCTGTTCGCCTGTTTCAGTGGTCGCGAGGCTCGAAGTCTCTGTCGTGATGACACCCTCGCTCGCCCCCTGGACTTCAACTATCTGCACATCGGAGCCAATCGCAAGCGTTGCATCGACGCGCTTGCTCTCACGCGCCAGCAGCACCATGTTGGTGAACTCTGCCTTGGAGAAGCCCTTCGCCTCAACAGTAACGGTGTACGTGCCGGCATCGATGATGTTGAAGGCATACTCGCCTGTAGCATTTGTCACTTGCACGCGCTGTGCGGCCGTGCCGACGTTCACCAGCGTGACACGCGCATTGGCGACCGCGGCTCCTGCTCCATCCGTCACCGCGCCGACAAAGTTTCCGAACGTAGATTGCGCATACGTCGCGGATGCACACAGCACGCACATGAGAAAGCAGAGCAGGAAGCGTGGAAAACAAAGACGGTGGGTCGCAGTCGTCAAACGATCGTTGGACACGGGGACACTCCTGTGATTCCAGACTGATGAGGGTGTAGCGCGGCGGGTTGAGCGACAACGTGGAACACGAACTTCAGGGTGCGGCAGCAGGGAGTGTCGCCGCACCCCGTAAGGCTTGCTACGCTTAGGGCTTCATGGGCAGGTCCATACCCGGGTTTTTGGGGAAGAAGTTGAACGGCATGAGTTGAAACTCGTGCCACATGGTTGGCATCTGCGGCCAGTCTTCTGCGCGCGGTGTGTGATGGAAGCCGACCGTGTACCAGGCCACGATATCTGTATCCATGATGTTGCGATTCTTCTTCGTCCAGGTGGCGAGACCGTCCGTGCCGCGGCTCCCGCTTACGTAAGTCCCTGCGGCAAACCGCTCACCCGGTTCATACGGTGTCACCCAGAGCTGATGGTTCGCAAAGCCAGCGCGGCGCGAAGGCCACTCATCCGGAGGCAGCAGGGTGGAGGCCGTCAGGCCGGGCATCAGCGCATAGCCTGTGGCCTGTCCGAGCGGCCCCTTCTTCTCCGAGCTCACAAAGCGCCACATGGTGGGGCGCTCCATGCTGACGTCCATCATGGCTTCGCTCTCGGTTGCCGGCATGGTCGGCTGCATCGCCCAGATCACGTGGCGGCCATACGTTTCTTTGTTGGGCACCTTGTACTGCACCAGCTTGTCATTCATGAACGAGTTCTTCTGGCCATCCACATCCATGTCCAGGCGAAAAGAGAAGAAATGATCATGGTCCACGGCATCCGTGCCAGGCGCAACCAGGTTGCCGAACTGGACAGGGCCGCCCGGCGCATTCTTGTCTTCAATCCCGGCGGACATGCCGTTGCTTACATTCGTATCCGTAACTGGCTTCACTTCAAGGATGCCGGTTGCACCGACTGCGCCGGTTATTGTGCCGTCCTCTGCAAAGCGCCAATCGAGGATGTAGTCATAGTTGCCGACCGTGGCTACACTGCGCAGCACTAACTCACGCGAGGGCCGCCCAAAGGTGCCGTTGTCATCACTGTGGCGCCACGCGGGGTCGCCCTTGGTGCGTTCAAACAGGCAGGCAGTCTGCGGCCGCTCAAAAGGTGCGCCATCTTCCCGACTGAGAAATGCCGAGAAGAAGGTAGCGTACTCAGGACAATCGACACCTGCCACGAGAGGCTTGAGCATGCCGATACCCGTATTCATAAAGTATTCGCCGCCATCGAGGAAGACGTGCGAGTTCCAGGTTTCTTCCGGGTCCTGGTAGGGCACATACATTTCGGAGAGCGCGCCCTGGTACATCACTGAGCGCACTGCGCCTTTATCCATGATGCCAACCGTGCTAAGCACGAGGCCCTGGCGGGGATCAAGCCGGAAGCGGAAGCGCCAGTTCTGCCACGAGACGAGGCCCTTGTCGATCGAGAAGCTTGGTCCCGCCGGCTGCGTAACAAGAATGGGTTTTGTGTTCGGCATAGCCTCGCCGCCCATGCCGTCATAGATGCCAGTGGTCTCCGGCATCGGCACCGCACCATAATCGGTCACGCGCAGCACCTTCTTCGTCGTCATATCCACCACGAAGAAGAGGCCGCCAACCTCGCGGTCCCACTCACCAGAGATTGCGCCTTCCCCGTCGGTGCACCCGCCCCAGCCTATGCGGCGTGCGGGGTCCTTTTGCTCGGGAAGATCAACGAAGCCTGCAGGCGTGGCGAAGCATACCGTGTGGCGCAGATCGGTGATGTCGCGCTTCTTGAGCGCCTCCACAATGCGCGGATCGTGCTTGATGGCCTCGTTGACCTCGTGTTCTTCCTCGGTGGTAAAGGGTGCGTGCTCGCCTTTTAATTCGTGAAAGCCTTCGACCTTCTTGCCGGCGACATCCACAACTGCCGCGTAGGACTTGCCCTCGTCAAGCAACACCACATCGGCCTGGCGCGTGATCGGGTCGCCCGGTCTCCAGGCAAGGACCACCTGCTTGGCAGGCTCATGCAGCAGAATGCTCGCGAAGATAGTCTTCTCGTGCACGTGGCCATCGGCGCGCATCGTTTTGTAGATCGTCCAATATTCCTGGGGAGTCAGCGCGTCCAGTGGAAACTGAACCTGCGGAGCGATCGCCCACGCATTGAGAGAAGAGGCGCCAAGCAGAAAGAAAACACCGATGCATCCACGTTTACTAAGCAATTCGATCTCCTGTGGTTACATAATCTGGAACAAGCTTTGCAAGCACTCCGACTTTCCTGAAAGCGCGCTCCCGCTTTGATTTGAGGCTGGCGGTATCTGCCTCCTGTCGTTTACTACAGCGACTGGTAGCAAGCTTTGCGCATCGACCATCCCACCCAAGGCGGAGTGGGACTGTCACGAGCTACAGGGTAGACATCTGCAGTAATCGCACAAGCGCATGCGCATGTAAGAAGCGGTAAAGCTATGGCAATCGTCGCTACCGAGACCATTGTCATGGTCGTAACACACGCAGACGGCACTTGCAGCGACCCGCGCGGCAGCGTGGCCTTCCAATCGAAGCGCTCTTAGCGTTACCGCCACTTGTACGGTTGCATGTGCGACAAGAGTAATCGGGAGACCGGAATTAGCAATTCATTTTCTTTGCCATCGATAATTCTTATAGACGCAATAAGTATGCCTGCCGCGGTCGTGCGAGTGTCAGAGCACATACTGAATAGTGTGCGCTCTGACTTCGGGAAGCGGCGGGAGCTCTAGCGCCACTCACCTTCTGCCTTGAAGGGATTCGTTGGCGAAGGGTTGAGCCTTTGGATGGAAGATAACGCTACGTGCGACTCGCAAGCCAACAGCATGGAGGCAAGGCCGCTGGAGATCGGTTCAGGCGGTGCGCCGGCAGCTATGTTTCACGCTCGGCGTTCGTGTTGAAGAGGAGCCCATTACCAAGCTGCTCCGCAAGCCGCAGCAGGAAAGGCCTTTGTTCTTCGCGAAGATACAGAGCAGCTTCTTCCGGAGGAAACCATGCGCCCCGATCAACTTCGGGAATGACGATTCTTCGCTTGGAGCGCGGCGGCCACTCCAGCTCGCAGGTATTGCTTACCAGGTCCGCGGGATCGCAATCTCCCGCAAACGCCCAGGCCAGCACCACCTTGCCACTCTTCTGTTGCACCCAGCCCAGCTCCGCATAAGGTCCCTGGGCTACGAAGCCGGTCTCCTCCTGAAACTCCCGCCGTGCCGCGGCAAGAGGCTCTTCCCCGTTCTCGCTCCCGCCTTTAGGCAGCGTCCATGCGCCATGGTCGCGCCCAGCCCAATAGGGGCCACCCGGGTGCACGAGAAACACCTCGTGACCTTGCCCGGTTTTGCGGAACATCAGGAGTCCCGCGCTCTGCTTCGATCGCTTGCTCATAGGCTCTTGGATGCAGCCGAAGTAGAGGGTTGCGGTGCCCGCTTGCCCGCTGCGCCTTGGCGGAGCTTCTTCTGCCCTCGCGGCTTCGGTGCGGACCGCAGCCTGAACATGTGCCGGCAGGCGTGCGCCATTTTTGCCCGAAAACATGAATCGTGGCGAACTCTCGCTGTCTCGGCGCCTCCAGACTAGGTCCAGAAAGCGGTGCTCGCACGCAGAAACAGATGCGAGCAGGTCATCTTCAGCTCGACGGACATGGAGAAGTCCGGGAACGGAATGGGACAGGACGAACGATCGCGATCGAACACGGATCGGTTCTGAGCAAACCTGACAAGACGCCGGACTACTTGCTGTCGGCGGTCGGACCGAATGTTGCTGGGACTTTTTCGCCGAGCAGCCGAAGGTAAACCCCGAGTTGAGCTCGGTGATGGATCATGTGGTCGAGAAACAATGTGCGGTAGGCGCTGTAGCGCGTCGTCTGGAGCACTACATTCCCTTGCTTCAACAGCGTGAATGACTCGTCGAAAGTCGCATCGTTCGTCGCCTTCAGTGTCTCGACCAGACGCGCAGCCATGGCTTCGAACTCAGCCACGAGATCCGCCTTGAGCTGCATGCGTAGAATCTTGCGCGGATCCTCTGGCGTGCCCATGTTGATGCTGGGTAGGGTGAGGTGCAGGCACGCAAACCCGACGAGTTCTGCGGTATGACCAGCCAGGCGCGTGAGCTGCATCGACTTCTCGTGAGGCGCGAAGTCGTTCCGCCCGTCCGGCACTTCACTGAGTACCTTGCGCGTGTTTTCGAGTTGCTGTTCAAGCTCAGGCAGAAGGCGTTCTGCGAGTGTCATGGAATCCCTTCCAAGTTGCGAAGCCCGGCCAGCCTTTAGACAGGCTGACCGGGCTTCGGGGTAGGAGAACTAGAACTAAACGACGGACGCGGTCAAGTCGTAGCGGTCCAGGTTCATGACCTTGTTCCAGGCAGCAACGAAGTCCTGAACGAACTTCGTATGCGCATCGGAGCAGGCATAGACCTCAGACGTAGCACGAAGCTGGGCGTTCGAGCCGAAGATGAGGTCTGCGCGGGTAGCCTTCCACTTCACCTCACCCGTGGTCCGATCCCGACCCTCGAACGTGTCCTTCGAGTCCGTGGTGGGCCTCCAGGTGTACTTCATATCAAGAAGGTTGATGAAGAAGTCGTTGGTCAGCGTCTCCGGACGGTCGGTGAAGACACCAAACTTCGTGCCTCCAAAGTTGGTGTGGAGCATGCGCAAACCGCCGATCAGCACGGTCAACTCCGGCGCGGTCAGGCGAAGCAGCTGTGCCTTGTCCAGGAGTGCGACCTCGGCCGGCTCGTCCTTCCTGTAGCCGTAAGAACGGAAACCATCGACGATCGGCTCCAGCGGTCCAAATGACTCGATGTCCGTCTGCTCCTGGGAAGCGTCGGTGCGGCCTGCCAAGAAGGGTACCGTGGTCTCGATACCGGCATCTTTTGCTGCCTTCTCAACGCCGGCAGCACCCGCGAGGACGATCAGATCAGCCAGCGAGATCTTCTTCCCACCGGACGCGGAAGCATTGAAGTCGCCCTGGATTTTCTCCAGCGCTTTCAGCACCCGGGCCAATTGCACCGGCTGGTTGACCTCCCAGTCTTTCTGAGGAGCAAGCCGGATGCGTGCGCCGTTCGCGCCGCCGCGCTTGTCGGAGCCGCGAAACGAGGAGGCTGAGGCCCACGCGGTAGACACCAGTTCGGATACCGAGAGACCAGCCTCCAGCACCTTCGCCTTGAGTGCGGCAACATCCTGGTCATCGACCAACGGGTGATCCACCGCGGGTACCGGATCCTGCCAGATCAGCACCTCTGCCGGAACCTCGGGGCCAAGATAGCGGAAACGTGGACCCATGTCGCGGTGGGTCAGCTTGAACCACGCGCGGGCGAAAGCATCGGCAAACTTGTCAGGATTCTCGTAGAAATCGCGGGAGATCTTTTCGTATACGGGATCAGCGATCATGGCCAAGTCACTGGTCAACATGGCCGGCTGCTTCTTCACATTGGCATCGTGAGCGTCCGGCACAGTACCGGCGCCGCCATCACCCTTGGGCTTCCACTGGTGCGCGCCGCCCGGGCTCTTGGTCAGCTCCCACTCAAACTTGAAGAGGTGCTCAAAGTAATCGTTGGTCCACTGCGTGGGCTTTGTGGTCCAGGTGACCTCCAGGCCGCTGGTGATTGCGTCACCAGCGATGCCGGTCTTGTAGGCGCTGCTCCAGCCAAGGCCCTGGTTCTCGATCGGCGCACCCTCGGGCTCCTTGTCCAGATGGCTGCCAGGTCCGGCACCATGGGTCTTGCCAAAGGTGTGTCCACCCGCAATCAACGCCACCGTCTCAGCATCGTTCATCGCCATGCGGCCAAACGTCACACGGATGTCGTGCGCCGACTTCAACGGATCAGGCACGCCTTCTGGCCCTTCCGGGTTCACATAGATCAGACCCATCGTCGTTGCGGCAAGGTTGGTCTGCAGCTCACGCTCCCCGGAGTAACGCTTGTCGGTACCCATCCATGTGGCTTCCGCACCGAAGTCGACGTCGTGGTCAGGCTCCCATGTGTCCGGGCGACCGCCGGCAAAGCCGAACGTCTTGAATCCCATCGTTTCCAGGGCTACGTTGCCGGAGAGGATCAACAGGTCAGCCCAGGAGATCTTCTTGCCGTATTTCTGCTTCACCGGCCAAAGCAGCCGGCGCGCACGATCAAGGTTCGCGTTGTCAGGCCAGCTGTTCAGCGGTGCAAAGCGCTGCTGACCACGACCGCCACCACCGCGACCGTCGTAGGTACGATAAGTGCCGGCTGCATGCCAGGCCATACGGATAAAGAGCGGACCGTAGTTGCCAAAATCCGCCGGCCACCACTCCTGCGAGTTGGTCATGACTGCGGCAAGATCCTTTTTCAGCCCCTCATAGTCGAGCGTCTTGAACTCCGTGGCGTAGTCGAACTCCTCGCCCATGGGGTTGGAAAGCTCGGAGTGCGCATGCAGCAGATCCAACCTCAGGTGATTGGGCCACCAGTCACGAGCAGTGCGCGGCCCGCTGGGCGCGCTTACCGGGCTGGCGGCGGCAGCGGCGGGGTTGAACGGGCACTTGGCATCCGCTGCCGGTGCATCCGGAACCATCGCATTCACTTCGGTCTTTGCTTCGGACGTGTATTCAGTATCTTCAATCGCCATCTGGTCTCTCCCTGCGTTGCTACGGTTGGTCGTTGTCACGGTTGATCGAGGTTTCGGCACAACGGGCACACGGTACGCCGCGGTCGCCGGACGCCAGATTCGAGATTAGCACCTTGAAATCTATAGTTCAAACGCTACGGCAGCTTTCCAGGTATAGGCTAAATCTATGGAAGTCCATCAACTTCGTTATGCCTGTGCCGTAGCCGATACCGGCAGCTTCAGCCGTGCAGCGGAACGCTGTCAGATCGCGCAGCCTTCCCTTTCGCAGCAGATTCTGAAGCTTGAAGAGGATCTGGGCGCCAGGCTTTTTGATCGACTGGGCCGTAGCATACGGCTCACCGAGGCTGGCCGTGCTTTTCTGCCCCATGCGCGCTCGATACTCGACGAACTCGACGCGGCACGGGCCAGCGTCACGGTGCAGCACGCGGACGTTCGCGGCAGCGTATCTGTCGGGGTGATTCCTACAGTCGCACCCTACCTCATGCCGACCTACGCGGCGGGGTTTACGGACAAGTTCCCGGAGGCGAAGCTGCGCATCGTCGAGGACACAACGTCGGTGCTGGTGGAAGCACTGCGGGACCTGTCGCTTGATCTTGCCATCCTCGCGCTCCCGCTGCGCCACAAGGATCTGGAGGTCTTTCCACTGCGTACAGAGCTGGTCTTCGCGGCCCTCCCGAAGAATCATCCGCGCGCCGGATCGGAGTCACTCTCCCTCAAAGATCTGCGCGGTGAACCCTTTGTGATGCTGCGCGATGGCCATTGTTTCCGGGACCTGAGCATTGCCGCCTGCAGCAGCGCGAGAATCACGCCCAACATCGCCTTCGAGACCGGCCAGTTTAGCAGCGTGCTTGCGATGGTGGGGGCCGGCGTAGGTATCTCGATGGTTCCAGAGATGGCCGTCGATCAAGGCGCCGACTGTAGCTACGTGCGACTGACCGACGCGCGCGCGCGCCGCACCATCGTGCTCGCAACGCTGCGAGGGCGCAGCTTTAATCGCGTGCAAAAAGCATTCGTGGAGTGGGTTACCTTCGGCGTCAGAGGCACCGCTGCCGCAGCTTCCAGCGGGACATAGCAGCGCAATCACGGCTGCGCAGTCGCTTCTGCTTTTCGGCCTCGCGCACGGAGCGAGCGACCGGCGGCTGTTCCCACCAGCTGGTTCATACCCTTTGCGCCGATTGAAGGCGGGTGCGCTCGACACGTCCATGGCCACACCGGATCATAGCGAACGCGTTGTCGCGCGGAGCCTGGCTTCCGATTGTCGGTCGCAAGTCAGGGTATATAGTCTTGGGTGTGAAAATCAGACCATGGCTCGTCAGGCTTGTTCTAGTCTCCGCGATGCTTGTGCCGACTGCGTTACGTGCAGAACCCTGTGAGCAGCTTTTGGGAGCGACTGCGCCAACAAGCGTCGTCACGCTTGCAAAGCTTGTGAGCGAAGGTGACTTCACCCCCGCTGGAACAGCGGATACACTCCATGACCTGCCGTCCTTCTGTCGCGTTGCTGCCACTCTCAAGCCAAGTTCAGACTCTGACATTCGGATCGAAGTCTGGCTCCCTGCTGCACATTGGAACGGCAAGTTTCTCGCCGTGGGGAGTGGTGGGTGGGGTGGTTCCCTCGCCTATGCAGCGATGGCTGATGCATTGCGCAGGGGCTATGCAACCAGCGCGACTGACGATGGCCATACCGGCCCAAGCGCTTCCTTCGTGGTCGGGCATCCCGAGAAGTTCATCGATTTCGCGTACCGCGCCGAGCACGAGATGACGACGGAGGCTAAGAGCCTCATCCTCGCCTTCTACGGACGCGCCCCGCGCTACTCGTTCTGGAGCGGATGTTCTGGCGGCGGTCGCGAAGCACTGCTGCAGGCGTCCCGCTATCCTGAGGAATTTGACGGCATCATCGCTGGCGACCCGGCAAACATCCGCCGGAATGCATGGGCGCTGGAACGGGCGGTGGAGACGCTTAAAACGCCCGGAGACTATATCCCCCCACAAAAATATCCAATGATTCACCGCGCCGTTCTTGAGGCGTGTGATGCGGACGATGGATTAAAGGACGGGCTCATAGAAGATCCGGAGAGTTGTCAGGTCGACTTCAAGAAGTTGCAGTGCGAGAACGCGGACGGCCCCAACTGCCTGACAGCACGACAGGTTCACACAGCCCAGGCTCTTACGAGTCCTGTGACCACTGCGACAGGGCAGATCCTTGTTCCGCGCGTGGAGCCCGGGACCGAACTTCGCTGGGGTCGGCTCGCCGGTGGGCCCGAACCCGCAGATTTGTTTGTGGATGAGTTCCGCTACGTGGTCTACAAGGATCCGGAGTGGGACTGGCGCACATTCAACCTGGCACGCGACTCGGCTAGGGCGCACGCGATCGACAGGAACGTTGATGAGCTAAACCCTGACCTTACGACTTTTGCAAGACACGGCGGCAAGCTGCTTCTGTATCACGGGTGGGCGGATCAGCAGGTGGCGCCGGGCTTTACTGTCGATTTTTACAAAGCCGTGCTGGACGTGAGCGCAGTGGCTGGTCAGGCCTGGGTTCGTCTCTTTATGGCTCCCGGCATGGCTCACTGTTCGGGCGGAGAAGGGCCAGACACTTTCGACGCGCTTACTGTTCTGGAACGATGGGTAGAGCAAAGCGAAGCGCCGAAGCTGATCATCGCCAGCCACAAAACTGCCGGAAAGGTTGATCGCACCCGTCCACTGTGTCCCTACCCTGAGATTGCCCGCTACAAGGGAACGGGCAGCATTGATGAGGCATCGGATTTCACCTGTTCATCGTCCCGATGACTTGTGTAAGCACCCCACCTGCTCCAGCGACCAGGAGCCATCTCTTTCTTCTCCCCGTGATCACATGGCCGCGGAACAAAGCAGCTGATACGCGTCATAGACGACCACGAGGCTATGTTCGATCAAGCCGTGGCAGCAGGTGCGAGGATCGCTCCGCATTGCCGGACATACGACCCGAGAGGCTTCTATACTGACGCCGCGCGCGCGTCTCCGCCGTGGAGGGTCACCGGTATGGCAAGGGTCCGTATTTTGGTCGGTACACATAAGGGCGCATTCATCCTCAATGCGGACGGAGCCCGCCGGGAATGGAAGGTCTCCGGTCCGCACTTCGCTGGCTGGGAGGCTTATCACCTGAAAGGTTCTCCGGTCGACCCCAGGCGACTGTACGCCTCCCAGAGCTCAAGCTGGTTCGGGCAGGTGGTGCAGGTCTCGAATGACGGTGGCGAGACTTGGGCCCCGGCCGGCAACCAGTTCCTCTACGATGGCGTGCCCGGAACGCACCAGTGGTACGACGGCACACCCCACCCATGGGAGTTCAAACGCGTCTGGCACCTGGAACCCTCGCTCACCGATCCGGACACGGTCCTGGTTGGTGCCGAAGATGCAGCGCTCTTCAAATCTGTTGACGGGGGCAGGACCTGGCACGAGTTGAGCGGACTCCGCACGAATGCTACCGCTCCCGGCTGGCAGCCCGGAGCGGGCGGCATGTGCCTGCATACCATCCTTCTTCACCCGCAAAACCCCGACCGGATCATCGTCGCGATCTCTGCTGCCGGGGCATTTCGCAGCGACGACGCCGGTCTTACCTGGAAGCCCATCAATAAGGGTCTGTGGTCGAAGTACCTTCCCGATCCCACTGCCGAAATCGGGCATTGTGTCCATCACATTGCGATGAACCCGCAAACGCCCGATACCCTCTTTATGCAGAAGCACTGGGACGTCATGCGATCCGACGACGCCGGCGATCAATGGACAAGGATCAGTGGAAACCTTCCCACTGACTTCGGCTTCGCAATCGACGTGCACAGCCATGAGCCTGAAACTGTGTACGTGGTGCCCATCAAGTCAGACTCCGAACATTTCCCGCTCGATGGCAGGCTCTGTGTCTTCCGATCGAAGTCGGGCGGGTACGAATGGGAGCCCCTCACACGCGGCCTGCCGCAGCAAAACTGCTATGTCAACATCCTGCGCGATGCGATGAGCGTCGATACGCTTGACGGCTGCGGCATTTACTTCGGAACCACCGGCGGTCAGGTGTATTGCTCGCCCGATGGGGGCGACACCTGGAACACGGTCGTGCATGACCTCCCGGCTGTGCTTTCCGTCGAAGCGCAGACGCTGGCTTAACTCCATGCAACTCAACAGGAGAATTCGCATTGAGTTACCCACTCATCTCCGCACCCTTGCCTCGATCTCCGGGCCCGAGTTGCTTCTTGCTGTATGCCCACCGTTCACGCTCAGCAACCTTCTTGATACGCTTGAAGCCCATTACCCCGTGCTGCGCGGTACGATTCGCGAGCATGGGACACACCGACGGCGTGCCTTCCTGCGCTTCTTCGCCTGCCAGGTAGATCTGTCACACGAACCACCTTCAACGCTGCTCCCGGATGCGGTGGTTGAAGGTCGCGAGCCGCTGATTATCCTCGCCGCCATCGCAGGCGGCTGCTAGACGCCCCGGCTGCAATGCCTTCCTAACGTTCACGACGTGGCAGTTCTCGACCAACCCAGTATTGGCGGTTTGAGGCTTGCCTGCTTGTGCGTAGAGTGAGCCGCGTGATGGAGGGATGAGCAGACGAACCGATATTCGCGGGGCCCGGCGAGGAGCAGGTGCATCCGGCGGAGCTGCCGACCGGCGGTATTCTCGATGAGGTTTTACCACAAGGCATGCCCGATCCCATGCAGGTGCATACCGCGACACGGCGCGCGATGACAAGCTCCTCGGTATCAATCAGAACAGCGTCTGATCCCGATGTTGTCGGCGACCGACGAAATCAGCCGTACGCTTCATGTCGCGCGCTTTTCTGTAGCCCTTAGCTCCGCAGCTTGATTTGTTTCAGGCTGGGTCATCCTGTGGAGCTCTGCGCTTCTGTCTAGGATGACCGGTTTTCATGTCGCCCACCGATGAGACCAGCCTTGACGCACGGACAGGTAGAACTAGGGTGTATCCATTTCGGTCTGCACGTTCTCGTTGACGTGCTGCAAAACAGAGGCCTGACCACTTTCTGAAAACATTTCGGCGAAACCTTCACGTGTTTGCTGAGCAAGGATCTCTGCCCGGCGAAGCATCGCCTTCTCCCAAACTACTAAGGCCGACTGCCACTGCTCGGAGGTGACAAGTGCTTCCGCTAACTCAGCAGCATCAAGCATGGCGAGGTTCACGCCCGTACCCAATGGTGGCATCACGTGCGCGGCGTCTCCTACCAGCGTGAGATGAGGCTGGTGTGTCCATCCCAACCCAGGCGGCAAAGCAACGATTGGACGCACTGCCGCGATGCGCTCGGCGCGCTCGATCAGGTTGCAAAGCGAAGGAGCCCAGCCAGTAAATCGGCGAAGCAGGTCCGCTTTATTGATCCGTGCGAGTGTGCGATCCGGCCTGTCTCCTTCTTCAGGCGTAGTGTGAAAGGCGGCGTACACGCGGATTGCGCCCCCGCCGTTGCGCTGAGCAATGATTCCTTGTCCGTTATGGAGAGCGAACATCGTACCGCGACCCACCAGTGCGGCAATGTCGGGGTGTAAGGCGTCAACATTGCTCAGCCAGAGCTCTACAAACGTAACTCCGGAATAAACCGGGAGAACTTCCGTCAGGGCGGCTCGGACCCGAGACCATGCCCCGTCAGCCCCAATCACCAGGTCGAACGGTCCGACGATCCCGGTATCGAGTTGCAGCCCTTGACCGCCCGCAGGATGAGCGACGACAGAAAGCACCTGTGCATTCCACTTCACATCTTGTGCCTTCAGGGCACTCAGGAGAAGATCACGCAATGCAAGCCGATCGATCTCTGGCCTGTTGCCCTGACCCGGTTCTGGCGTTTCCTCGTGCAGGACCTTTCCCGTCAGGGCATCGAGAACTCGTTCCCCTTGATCTTCATGTCTGGCAATCTTCCAGAACTCTTCGAGGAGACCTGCTTTGGAAAGCGCCAGCTGTCCATCGTCCGGGTGCAGATCCAGTGTTCCACCCTGATCGCGGGATCGGGCCCCGGCATCCGCTTCAAACACCGTAACTGGCCAACCATGACGGCTCAAGATGATCGCGGCCGTCAGGCCAGCTGGCCCCGCACCCACGACGGCTATCTTAGGATGTTGCATCGTTCCCCGTTCCCAAATTGGCCATCCGAGAAGTTGTGAATCAAGACTATCGAGCGAGTCTTGGTCGTCTGTGACGCGGATGACGATTTTGCCGTCTAGCCGCTTCGCGCTGAATTCCTACCAGGCCCGAGCCGTGTCGTTCAGAGTATAAGTCTTGCCGACGAGAGGCAGAATCTCTCCTGCGTCGATCATTCGGACGAGTTCGGTCAGAGTAGCTGTGTCGCTCTGGGTCCTCACAAGAGCAGCGCGAACTCGCCGAGCAACGGCGGCAGCTTGTGATGGCAGCTGCACAATGGCGGTAACTAAGGCGAGCGGAAGACGGCAGGTTTTCCTGCCTTAGGCACATGACAGTAACCACGAGACCAGCCGATGAATCGCCGGAGATTGTCAGGCGCTTGTTGGCACGCTAGGTGTCCTGCACATAGACCCCGTAGTTGAGCTGCTGGAAATCGAGCTTGGCCTGAATTGGAACGGAGCCCGAGGAGCCGGTGCCAGGAAGCAACGAAGCGATGGAGTTGCCGGAGGTGCTGCAATCGGTTTCTCCAACCGGTCCAGACGTGAAGCCGCTGTTGAAGTTGAAGGTGGGGGTAGAGATAGTCGCGGGGTAAAGGCGCTCGATCTCGCCCAGAAAGCCGACAATGAGGGAGTGGTTGCCCATCTCGTGCGACAAGTTAACCCCGAGGCCATCCGTCTGGTGGGGTGTATCGCTGTGTGCCACGTAGCCGAGCTAGGCAGAGTTTTCGGGTGTGAACAGAGGGTAGCCAACGGCCTGCCACTGGTTAATGATCGAGGCTATGAGCCAGAGCTTTCACAGTGTTTTCACAGTTCCTGTGGTCGTTGCTGAGGCTCAAGGGGGCCGGGAACTGTGAAATACGTGATGGACAAGCGGCATGTTGCGATACTCGTGATGTGCCGAGGAACCATGTTGCAAACTCCGCGGGCGCTGCAGGCCATCTGGCACCCGCTACCATCCACACCGTGACCGCGCCGCCGGCCGCACAAAAGGCGCGACTGTTGTCGCTGGACGCGCTGCGAGGGGCGACAGTAGCGTTGATGATCCTGGTGAACAATGCCGGCGATGGAGCAGCTTCCTTTGCACAGTTGCGGCATTCTGCCTGGAATGGATGTACCCTCACCGACCTGGTGTTCCCGCTGTTCCTGTTTTTGATGGGTGTTTCAACAGCGATCGCATTTGCTTCGCGCAGACAGCGTGGTGTGCCCAAGAGCGCAATTGCCTGGCAGGTGCTGCAGCGTGCCGCCGTAATGGTGCTGATTGGCCTCGTGCTGAATGCACTTCCGTCTTTCCACTTATACGATCTGCGGTATTGCGGAGTTATGCAGCGCATAGGCATTTGTTATGCCATTGCTGGAATCCTCTATGTATATGGCGGGATGGGGAGTGTTGCCGGGATGGCTGTGCTGGGCGTGATTGGCTACTGGTACCTGCTGGCGCATGTAGCGGTACCGGGTTTTGGCATGCCCGGACAGCAGGTGCCGGTGGTTGATCCTGTTGGGAACCTGGCCAGTTATGTAGACCGGCTTGTGATCCCGACGGTGCACAGGTATCACAGGAGTTTTTATGATCCCGAGGGATTGTTGAGCTCGATTGCCGCCGTGGCGACTACTTGCACCGGGATTGTGGTGGGTGGCTGGATACGCCAAAAGGATGTGAGCGCGGGACGAAAGCTGGGCAGCCTTTCAATCGCTGCGGTGCTACTTATTGCCGGCGCGGTGGTTTGGAGCCAAACACTGCCCTTGAATAAGCGGCTTTGGACAAGTTCGTACGTGTTATTTACCGCCGGACTTTCCATGGCACTGCTGGCATTGTTTGTATGGGCAATCGACGAAGCGCGCGTGGTCGGCGAGCGACTGCTATGGCCGCTGCATGCTTTCGGGATGAACGCGCTGACTGCTTATGTGCTTTCAGAGGTGCTCGCGATCGGGATCAGCTCTGTGACCGTGCACGGTGGCGTTTCGCTGCAGCATTGGACGTATATGTTGCTGCCGTCTGTGCTGGGGCCAGAGCCCATGCGTTCGTTGTTATGGTCCTGCTTGTTTGTGCTGGTGTGCTTTGTTCCGCTGGCGTGGATGCGTCGACGCAGCCTGATTGTGAAGCTATAACCGTGGAGTGTTGGTGCTGCCGCTTCCGGGTAAGAGGGCTGTAGGGGGGAAGGAATGGGTGACATGTGCGGCTTGTGACGCGGTTGCAGTGCTGTTCACGTGAAGCCACGTTGCATGGCAAGTCGAGTTTGCCGCGATCTGGTGAATGGTGTGGCATCTGGTGGATTCCTGCGATCGATTCAGCAGTAATCCGGCAACATCCCATCGTTTGAGGTGGTCGCCAAGGCGCACAGCATGGGCGGCAGCATACCAAGGTCAGAGGTTCTAACCTCGCGGGGAGCCTTAGATCTGCGCTTGAGGTGAAGACGCTGCGGACAGCAGGGGGAAGCAGCGCGCCTCCCTGCTGTTCCCTGCTGTCCATATCGGCGCGCATTGAGCGCCTTTGTCGCTACCCTTCTTCGTTCACTTTGGGCCCTACGGGTTTGTGGCGTCGGGCTGCCAGCCAGTGGCTTGCTGGAAACGTTGAAGATATTCGGCCTTGTAGCGATCCACAGCGTCGAGGTAGCTGGCCGGAGTCTGGGGTGAGAGCGGCTGGCGGGTCCAGTCGATGTCGACCTGCTTTGTGCCGAGCGGGATTTCCGCTGTGCCATGAACGACCCGGATCGGCTTACCGTCGGCTACCACGCGTGAGGCCTTCTCGAAGAACGGGATGTGCAGAAGAATCTGACGCGGCCCATATTCCGGCTGCATCTTCGTGACGAGATGCAGGGTGGCGTGACCTTCGCTGGGCATTTCCAGATCGAAGCTGATCCGCCCGAAGTACGTGTCGGCATTGGTTACTCTCAGAGTCTTGCCGCCACCAACCCAGGCTGGGGACACGGCTGACAGAAGGTGCAGGGTGTTGCCTTCTTCGCGAACCATCATGTTGCGTAACAGATTACGGTACTCGGCGGCGAACCAGCCATGGGGGCTTAGATTACCGCTAAAATCACGGTTGCCCCAGGGACGGATGGAGTACTCCCACCCTGCATTCGTGGAGGTGGTGTGGACGAGCACAGCGTCGAGCTCGCGGATGGCCTGTTCATCTTCGCCGCGGATGAGTTCAGAGAGAGTGTTTTTGATGGTGAGGTAGTGGTGGAGGTATGTGCCCTGACCAGGCTGTCGGTAAGTGATGAGGCCTTCAGCGTAAGAGCCCTGCGTGCGCCGCAGGGTAGCGGTGACCCGTGGATCAAACGGGGAAAGCTGCTGCTCGGGAACAAGTGAGAGGAGGTTGCCCCAATCGGTGCCGCCTGGATCGCCATCTAAAGCGGGAGGGATGTAACCACCGCTCCTGTTGGTCACGGCATCGAGCTGGTGCAGGAAGGCCGCGTGAAGGTTATCGCGACTGGACTGAAAGTGTTTTTCATCCGCCGTGCTGCCCAGGGCGCGCGCCATCAGGATGGCGGAGTCGAGGCCGTCGAGTGCGAGAAAGTTATAACCGGTAAGGTGGCCGGGAATGTATTCGTTGTCGCGGACGTCGGTTGCCGGGAGCAGGTGGAGCGGGTCGCGGGCGGTCGCGGTGTCAAGCCAGTTGACGGCCGAGCGGATGCGGGGCAGCATCCGCTCGGCATAGGTACGGTCATGCGTAATGCGGTAGTGCTCAACGATGGACCATACGGCGAGTCCCCAGCCGTCATACTGACCGGGCTGAGAGACAAAGTTGCCGTCGTTCGTTTGGCGGGTGCCGTAGAAATCGAGCACCTTGGCGGCCAAATCCGGGTGGCCGGTAGTGTCGTACATGCGGACGAAATCGGCCGAATCGCGAAGGTAGAAGCGGTGGTACTGGAACTGGTTGATGGTCTGGATCCAGGTATCGCCGATGTGGTTGAGGGCAAGAAGACAGTAGGTAAGTGAGGCACGGAAAAGGTCGTCGACCTTGGATTCGCCGGTCTGGATTTGCATGCCGCTGCTGAGCTGCTGCCGCCAGAGTTGGATCACAACGGTGTGCTGCATGTCGAAGGCAGCGGCGCGAACGGCGGCCAGGGCGGCCACGTCGTGAGCGCTGATGGGGATCAGCGGAACTTTGAAGTCAAGAGTGAGATCCGCGCCGGGAGCGAGCGGAGAGCTGTACTCGACAGTAGCCATTGGGGTATTCGGGAGCGGGCGGGCTGGATCGTCGCTGCCCCCGCTGCGGTTGTAGTAGTCGCGGTAGCTGGCGGAGACGGCGGGTTGCGGGTGTTGCGGAAAGAGGAAGATGACCCGGCTGTCACGCAGGGCAGCGTTGCCATCGGCGTTGTGCTCGATGGTGTAGGCGCTGTCAGGGCGAAACTCTTCTCCGGGCTGATGGAAATCACCGGCGAGAGCGCTGGAGAGTGGGCGCCGGAAACGGTTGTCACCGGTAGGGAAGGTGGTGGTCTGGCGACCAGTGAAACTCCAGGAGGCAGTGAGGAAGGCAGTGCGCCGTGTGGCACCGGGGTTGGAGGCACGGACTCGCACAAAGTTTACGGTTTGGCCATCTGCAAGAGTGCTGGCGAAGAAGCTGACGGTGTAGTCGATGCCATCTTTACGGGAGGTGAACGAGACCACTGGCAGGTAACCCTGCTCAAGGGTGCGAACACGGTTGTTCAGTTCAGTGCGGTCGATGCCGTTGAAGAGCATAAGCTCTCCAAAGCCAGTGTAAAGTGAGCCGCTTGGAGTGAGCTCAGCGGCGGATGGCGCGAACATGGCGCCAATCTCGTCGACGGATTGACTGGGGTAAGAGAATGGCTCGGAAGGCTTGTCGATAGAAGGCGAGACCATGCGGGCGATTTCAGCGGGTGCCGGTGGAGGTGCAATAAAGCTCTGCGATCCCTGCGCGTGCAGGAGCGGCGATAGAACAAGTGAACAGAACACAACCCTGATGCGCAAATCGGTCCCTCGAAGATCCGTCTTTCAAGATGACCCGAATGGATGGAATGCTCAAGGTATTTCACGGCTACTTGGGGAGCGAGCAGCGTGTATTTGACTGTGGAACGTTGTGACGAGCAGACATGTGTTTGGTGGAAGCTAGCTCTTCGCTGAGCAGGTAAGGTCCAAGCCAGTCGCTGGGGCGCAACTTGAGAAGAAAGCCACCGGACATCGCCCTTCGAAATGGCAAACCCATCACCCGGAAGAACCGATAGAGCGCGATTGCATCAGCTTCCGGTTCAGCAAGGGTCTTTACCGGTGAGAGTTCGAGAAGGGACGCAAGGAGCTAGCCGTCAGCCTACGAGAGCCTGCCTCGTCGACAATCCCTATCTCGTCATCAAGATGGCCCTGGACGGTGTTGGGGCCCTAGACGGCATTGGCCCTTGCACTTCCATGGAGTGATCCGTGAAAGATCTACTCAAACGAAGAACGCCTCGTACAAGTGCTACAGGATTCGTTGCCGCCGTTTTCTGGCTACATCCTCTACGATTTTAGCCGCCGGAACAAACATGCCGGCCTCGCAATCCCCCTGAAGACTTTAGAGTGAAAGAGCGATCAGCATGGGCAATCGCATTGATTGGGCACACCTTAGAAGTCAAGACAAGCCGGTGCGCAGGCATCTGGCCGGACTTCGTGTTCAACACTTCGTAAAATCGAAATGTCGGGACTATTAGGGCTTGCTAAGTGCACCGACAGCCGAGCGCCAACGCAGAACCCGTTCCAGGAGGTTTTCTCGCTGGTCAAGCCAGCTGCCGCACAACTCTCAGCCCGCGCGACGAGGAGTATCGTAGGACGGCAGGTTGGACCATTCACTGGAGAAGCATCAACCATGAAAAGCACACATCGCCGCCGCGCTACTTCCATACTCTCCTTGCCCTCGCCAGTGTCTTTGGCCGCCATTCTTTGTGGGGTGCTTTTTGTCTGCGCCTCAACGAGCGGGTGGGCACAGGCGGCTGGATCCAGGCCCGAAAATGCCGCACCGGTTCCACTAGTCGCTCCGCCCTCTGCCTCCCCAGTAGTTGCGCCCGATGGTTCCGCGACGTTCCGGCTGGCGATGCCTTCTGCAAAAGCGGTCGAGCTGCACCTGGAAGGAAGAAAAGATCCACTACCGATGGCGCAGGCTGCCGATGGCTCCTGGAGCGTCGTGGTGCCCGCGCTCGCGCCCGAATACTACAGTTACACCTACGCAGTGGATGGCACCGAGGTTCTTGATCCCCGCAACACCACTGTCAAGACCAGCTTCTTCACCAACGACAGTGTCTTCCTCGTGCCCGGGCAGCCTGCCATGCCATGGGAGCCTGCTGACGTGCCGCATGGCGTGGTGTCGCAGCACTTTTACGCGTCTAAGATCGTGGGTATTCCCAGTCAGTACTACGTGTACACACCCCCGGGTTTGATTCCCACAGCAATAAGAAATACCCGGTGCTCTACCTGCTACACGGGTATAGCGACGAGCCCAGCGCTTGGACCTCCATGGGCAAAGCAAATGTGATCCTCGACAACCTGATCGCCACTGGCAAAGCCAAGCCGATGATCGTGGTCATGCCATGGGGTTACGGCGATATGCGAATGATCACGAATGGCTGGGCCGCGTGGCGAGACGAGGTTCTCGTCGGTGCCAACTTCAGGAAGTTTGCGGAGGCACTGGAGCAGGAGGTCATGCCGATGGTAGAGAAACAATACTCGATCTCTGCCAAACGCGAAGACCACGCAATCGCAGGCCTCTCAATGGGAGGTGCGGAAACTCTGATGGTCGGGCTCAATCATGTGGATCAGTTTGCTTACATAGGGGCATTCAGCGCAGGTGGGCTGGGTAGCAGTCATTTTGAGATACCGTTCCCGATGATCACTCCTGCGAGCGGCGCAGCACTGCAAGGCCGACTGAAGATTTTGTGGATCGCCTGCGGCACAGAAGATGGCCTGTTCACGCCGAATCAAACGTTCATCGCCTGGCTGAAGGGTAATGGTCTGAACCCTACGGCCATTCAAACCCCAGGTATGCACGCCTGGATGGTATGGCGTGGGAACCTCGCCGCATTCGCGCCGCTGCTCTTTCAGGACGGATCGAGCTAAACTCCGCGCTCTTGGGCGGAGCAGTACCGACTGCCTCCTCCTTTAGTGCCCGGGACTTGAGGCCCGGTAACCTGGGTGCAGCGCTCTGGCTTCAGCAACAAAAGATGATCCAGGCAGCAGCTACTTATCGGAGATCACGCTGCGCCCGTCGATCTGCTTACGAAGCCCGTCTCGCTGATGCGCCTGGTCACGGGCCAGTGCTGGTACTGCTCTGAGCAACAGAATAGATGCGGTCGGGTGAAAGGTGGGTCAGAGTTTGGACTTTGCCTCCTTGCCAGAAGATTTCGACCTTGTCTACCGAAGCGTGCGAGCCGAGCCCAAAGTGAAGGCGCAGGTCGTTCTGTGACAGATAGCTTCCCCCGCTTCGCACTTCGTCTACCTGCACCAAATCCCCTGCAGTGACGCGGACCCGGGCATTGAGCGCGAGCCGGTTTCCCGGTTGCCCGGTGAGTGCGAAGCCGATCCAGTGAGGGTGGTTTTCATAGACAGGTCTTAGAATCATGGGTGCGCCTTCAAGGTTTTCGACAACGGCCTCAACGTGGCCATCATTAAAAAGGTCAGCCATGGCCAGTCCGCGGCTGACTTGCGGAACCTGTAGCGCAGCGCCCGTTAGCCTGCTTGCATCGAAGAATGTGCCGTCGTGCTGGTTCAGGAACAGCTGCTTTGGTTCGCGGTATCGCGTGCCGATATTCGCTGCATCGACCTGCGGATAGACGTGTCCGTTGACGATAAGCAGGTCGGCCCAGCCGTCATTATCCAGATCCGCGAAAGCGTCACCCCATCCCACGTAGGGCTGCGTCGGGCGGCCGATGCCTGCGGCGTAGGCTACGTCGGTGTAGCTCATGCCCTTATCGCCCTGGTATAGCTCGGCATACTCTTCGCTGAAATGGGTGATGGCGATGCCAAACCGCCCGGAGTGCTGGTAGTCGCCAAGAGCGACGCCCATGTTGGCCTGCTCACTGCCGTCCTGGTTTACCGCAACTCCGGCTTGAAACGCGAGATCGGTGAACGTGGCGTTGCCATTGTTGTGGTACAGGTAGTTCTGTTCCCCATCATTCGCGACCAGGAGATCCAGATGGCCATCGCTGTCGAAATCACTCCATACAGCCGTCAGGCCGAAAAATCCGTGCGCATCGGCTACCCCGGCTTGCTGCCCGGCTGAGCTGAAGGTGCCGTCGCCGTTGTTGCGGTAGAGTGCGTCAGGGGAGCCCTTCAAACCACGCGGACCGCACTGCACGGGCACAGTGTGGTAGGTACAGGTGATCTTCGAGCCAAAGGTCGGAAGGTCCTTTAGATCGAGATCAACGTAGTGCGCGATGAACAGGTCCGGCTTTCCATCGCCGTCGTAGTCACCGAACGCTGCTCCGGTGGCCCACCCTGAATCGACAGAAAGCCCGGAGGCCCAAGTCACGTCGGTAAAAGTGCTATCGCCGTTGTTGCGATAAAGCACTACGCCGCCGAAGCAGGTCACAAGGAGGTCGGGCCATCCATCGTCGTTGTAGTCTCCAACAGAGACACCCATGGCCCATCCAGGAAAGCCGACCCCAGCATGCTCGGTGACATCGGTAAAGGTGCCGTCGTGGTTGTTGTGGTAAAGCGCACCACGCGCCCGCTTGCCCGCAAGCTGCATATCCACGTCGGGCGCATTGCTCAGGTAAATATCAGGCCATCCATCCCGGTCGTAGTCGATGATTGCCACTCCACCGCTCATGGACTCCACGATGTACTTCTTCTGCGGCGAGGACAAATGGTCAAAGTGGATACCAGTGGATGCGGTGATGTCGACAAGTTGCAGCTTACTGGCGAGTGGCTGCAGCGCAGCAGTTGCCGCGGATTGGGCACCAGCAAGCGTTGCCGCAAAACATGAAGCGAGAAACAGCATGACCCGTGCGCGAGATGCTGTCATTGTGAATGGCTCACCTGGCCGGCAGTCTCGGGCGAGTCGCTTCGCATCCTCTGCAAGGTGGTCTCAAGTTCCGACTGCAGCGCCTTGTAGTGTTCGTAGAGTTCCAGCTGCGTCTTCGCATCGCCCGCTCGGCCTTGCTGCTTGTACAAGGTGCTAAGACGATAGTGCGCGGCGATGTTTGTAGGGTCCAGATCGACCGCGCGCTCCAGCAATTCCGCAGCCTTTGCGCTGTCATGCTTGGCGAGCAGGAGCTTGGCTAACCCCACATAGGGTTCGGCATCGTTGGGCTGCAGCGACTTCGCTTTCTCGTACGAGGCCTCGGCCTCCTCGGCATCGCCTTTTTCCGACTGGAGAGCCGCAAGCCCAAGCCATGCTTTTTCGTCGAACGGATTGATTTGAATCGCGGCTTTGTACTCCGCTGCGGCGCCTGCATGTTCCGCTGGGTCAGAGGAGGCGTACAAGGTGTGGGCTAACTCGAAGTGCAGACCCGGAAGATTAGGATCGATGGCAAGCGCGCGGCGAAATTGCACAATCGCCTTCTCCCCCTGCCCTTGCTGCAGAAGTTGCTGTCCCATGATGAAAGGAAACTGCGCGGAGTTCGGCGCGGCAACCGCAAGACTCAGCAGGGCCTCACTCATACCCTGCACATAGATCTGGTAGGCAGCGGCCAGGATCTGGGGGTTGCCAGGGTCAAGGGTCTGCAATTGGGCGACTGTCGCAGCGGCTTCGTCGAGTATGCCAAGTGCCTGGTCGACTTCAACAAGTTGCAGGCCAGTGTCGAGGCGTATCTTCTTATCCGTTACGCCAGCGAACGATGCTTCCAGGTCCTTCTGTGCTCCATGTAGATCGCCGGTGCGCTTCTCGCTCATGCCCAGCAATGCCTGCAGCTTGGCGAGCCCGGATTGTGCTGTCACGGCAGCGCGCAACTCCGGGATCGCGTCAGCGTAGCTTCCCTGGAAGTAGAGCAGAACACCCAGGTTGCCACGGGCGTCCACGTTGGCGGGGTCCAGTTGCACAACTGCGCGCAATTCCGGAATGGCGAGGTCAGGCCGTTTTGCCGCAAGGTACTGCTGGGCGAGGCGCTGATGCTGCGCAAGCTGTGTGGACGATGAAGTCGCTGGAGTGGGGTTGGCCGTCTGCGCAGTGCAGTACATGGGGCAGGTCAGAGACAGCAGTAGCGCCGCCCTGAGTGCTGTTCGCTCTTGAAACCGCTTCACCTGAACATCCTACCCTGAACGTTTTGCGCTGTGTCCGGCAAAGCAAAAGAGGCAGCTTAGCAGCTGCCTCTTCGCCTGCGGGCCTTGTGGCTAGAACGAGACGCGGCCGTAAAGCTGCATTGTTCTTCCGCCTACTGTGGTTGTTGTGATCTGGGCCGACTGGTTCGGGCCGATCGCGTTGTTGCCGGGTTGACCAAAGCTTGCGTGGTTCAGGACGTTGTCTGCATCGGCACGTACCTGCACCTGCACATTCCGCTCCGGGAAGACGTTGAAGGTTTTACCGAGCGAGAAGTTGAACTCGGAGAGCCCCGGACCATACACCGTGTTCCGGCGGAAATCGCCATAGGTGTACGGAGCCGGCACAGCCAGAGCGCTGAGGTTGTACCACTCGCTCAGACGATTCAACCTGCCACCGGGAACAGCGGTGACATTCCCAACAAGGTTCGCGAACTGTGTAGCGCTTCCCGACTGATTGTTGGAAGAGTTGTTACCACCGGTTGTGATGCTGATGGGGTTGCCACCCTGCACCACGAAGGTTCCGGAAGCCTGCCATCCGCCGAGTGCTTCATCCAGCAGAAGGTTGTTGTTCAGGAACATCCGTCCGCGACCAATGGGCAGCTGGTAGATCGCCTGTCCCTTGAACATGTTGCGGATGTCGAAGTTTGAGTTGCTGTAGTTCGCATTGGTGTCGAACGCATTCTGGTAGTTTTGGAAGCCCTCGCGGCTACCCCATCCAGACGAGTCCTGATCGTCAAGGAAGTGCGACCACGTGTAGTTGACGTTGAACTCGAGCCCCTTCGACATGCGCTTCGTCAGCTGCGCTTCGAGCGAGTTGTAATTCGAGATGGCGTTGTTCGGGCTGCCCGAGATGTTGTTATAGATCGGGTAAGGCTCTGACTGCTTGTCGTTGGGACCCAGCAGGTTCTGAGGTACCTGGTTGATGTCGACCGGGAAGTTCAGGTTCTTGCCATGGTTGCCGACATAGGCGATATCCGCGACAAAGTCGACCCCGAGCTGTTCCTGCATGTCGAAGGTGTACTGGTAATTGGTTGGGATAGGCGTGTGGTACTGGTTGTACGTCACG
This sequence comes from Acidipila sp. EB88, assembly GCF_003858395.1. Lineage (GTDB taxonomy): Bacteria > Acidobacteriota > Terriglobia > Terriglobales > Acidobacteriaceae > EB88. Next base: position 4,237,663 of record NZ_QWEV01000005.1, read on the forward strand.
TCCTGGCCGTTGCGGGCATCTGGAGTGGTCGGAGCAGTGAGGTACTTGGAGTTGATGCTGCCGAAGTTGCGTGCGCCGACGCCACACCCTGGGTCAGCCGTGTCGGGCGTGCTGCCGTCTGCGTTCAGTTGCACCACAGGGCAAACGCCATTCGTGTTGTCACTGAGGCTGCCGGAGCTACCGAAGGCATTGCCAAGCCCGCCACCGTAGGTGTCCTCGCTCCACGTCGAAGCATAGATGCCGAAGCCACCGCGGAAGACGGTCTTTGAGTCTGGCTGCCAGCTGAAGCCGATGCGCGGGAGCCAGATGTTGTAGTTCGGCGCCTGCAGGCTGGTGCGATCATGCGCATGCGTTGTGGCGTACCAGATTGCCCCGGGAGTGTTGGTCGCAGGGTTGATGACTTCCGGATCAAACGCTGCTTCATTGCCCTTGACATCCGACCATCCCGTGGTGATCTGGTAGCGCAGACCAAGGTTCACGGTCAGGTTCGGCCGGAGCTTGATGTCGTCCTGAACGAAGACCTGCGGCAGCTTGATGCGGCCACCATACTCCGGTGTGACGCCCGCACTCCAGCTCGTGGTCTGGCCCAGAAGAAAGTCAGCGTACGCGCCGCCTGAGGCATAGTTTCCAGCCGCGTTTGGCAGCGTGTTGGAGGTGAGTCCGTTGATGGACGTATAGGTTCCGTTGTAGTTCACGCTCGCTGCGTTGATGTTGCCCCATGCCGTCGAGTTCGCCTCGTTGATGAGAAACTCACCACCGAAGTGCAGCACGTGCTTGCCGCGCACAAGGGTAAACACGTCGGACGGGTCATACACGTGCATCTTGTACACAGCATTGGTCGCCGATGCAAGACCATAGAAACTGTTGATACCGACATTGGGGAAGTTGTCCGCCTTGGCGAAACCAAGACCCAGCTGGTCTGGAAATCCCTGGTTCAACGTCGAAGGAACAAAGAAGTTCAGCTGGTTGGTATAGCCGAAACGGGCCTCGTTCGTTGCCGTCGGGCTAATCGTCCACACGTGAGAGATCTGTGCGTTCTCTCGGCTTACATCTTCGCTACCGCAGTTGATCGGACAAACGGGGCTGTAGCCGAACTGTGGATTGTCGCTTTCTGTCTGAGAAATGGTCAGGCGCTGGTTCTGGGCGATGTCCCAGTCAGCTCGACCGAAGTAGCGGGTAAAGGGATTGTTGTTCGACGACTGGTAAACGAAATTGTTCTGCGCCAGACCCGAACTGATCTGCCCTGCGGTGTTCGCCGTTGGGAAGTACTTCTGGATATTTTGCGCCACGGGGTTGAGCATGTTCGTCGGAATGCGGTTGCCATTGCCGTATTCAGCGGCAAAGGTGGGGCGGATCGCGCACGGACACTGCTGCGTGAACGCCTGACCCGAATCCGTGGTGTAGGTGTGGGTTCCGGTCTCCTGGATCGTCTGCTTGGTTGGATCGTAGAGGGTCGGCAGACCGGGCGCTGTGAAGTCTCCAGCCATCAACGCGGCGGTCGGCACTGTCGCGAAGCTCGCTGCGTTGGTGCCGTGGTCCAGAAGTTTGTCAAAGTCGAAATAGAAGAACAGCTTGTGAGGGATGATCGGGCCGCTGACCGAGAAGCCGAAATTGTTATAGCGAAGGTTCGGCACCGTGACTTTCTGGCCGAAACCATATGGCGCAGCGTTCAGGGCATCGTTCTGGAAGTATTCATAACCCACGCCATGGAAGCTGTTGGAGCCGCCCTTGGTGATCTGGTTGTAAATGATGTCGCCGACACCGTACTGCGCTGAAAACGAGGCACTGCTGACCTTCACTTCCGATGTCGTCTCGAAGATGGTGACGTCGGAGTTCTGGCTCATCGGCAGCGTGGTGGTCGCGCCGTCCTGCAGCATGGAGGCAAACGGCAGGTTGCCGTTGATCGAAGCTACCTGGCCAGGGTTGGCGGCATTGCTGGAGTTTTCCGGTGCGCCCGAGGCGCCGGGCAGAAGGATGATGAAGTTCTGCCAGTCAGCACCCGTCTGCGGCAGCTGCACCATGGTCTTGGCGCTGAGCGTTGCTTCCACCGCGCCGCTCTCGGTATTTAGAAGAGGCAGATCGGTGTTGACGATGACCTGCTGGTTCTCGGAGCCGACGGTGAGCTGCGCATCAAGGTCGGACGTACCGGCCGCGAGGGTGATCGGGCCGCGTACCAGGGTAGTGAAGCCCGGCTTTGTAAAAGTGAGTTTGTAGTGGTCAGGCACAATCGATCCCGTGTCGAAGACGCCCGCGTCGTTCGAAGTGAGGGTACGGCTCTCGCTCTTGTCGACGTCGAAAACCGTGATGGTCACCCCAGGGATCACTGCCCCGGTGTTGTCCGTCACTGTACCCTGAATGTCGCCCGAGTTTGTGTTCTGCGCCAAGGCATGACCACCCGGCAACAGGAACAGGCAGAGAAACCCAAGCGGAAGAGCCTGGATGCGTTTCATGGAACCTCCAGAAATGGCCTTTCGGCCCAAAACAACATGTGTATGGCTATCTACGTAGTGAGACAACCGTTAGTCTTATGGGAGCCGGCGCTTTCAAGGCCAGCGTTGCGCATCTGATCATTTTCGTGAAGCGGTTGTCAAGCGAAGACTGATTCGCTCTCCAATCACCACACATACGTCGCCACGGCACCCGCCGCAAGCGAGGCTTGCGCAGTCCTGGTGCCAAAACGAATGCCAAAGCTTTGGCTGCTATCTGCCTGATTGACTACCAGAAGCACAAACCTGCCCTCCGGAGTCTCAAACGCAACGTCGACCAGTCTGGATGCGCCCGCTGTTTCGGAAGCAACATGCACAGAATCAGGGGGAACAAACTTCGAAACCTGAGCAATCGTGTAGTAAGCCAGGTTGCGGGTCACCGCACTGCCATCGATCGTGATGGCTCCTTCACACACCGGGCAGCCACCATCGCTGGTGTGCGGCCCTTTGTGGGGGTCCGCGGCGAGATTCCAAAGCAGAACATTCCGACTCCAGTTGGTCACCGCGCCGACAACAACCTTGGCCTCAGGCCGTGCGATCGCCAGATCCTTGGCGCCGTCCTTGTCAATCACCATCTGCTCTGTGAAGTAGACATTCTTCTCAGGATGCGCCGCGTGCACCTTGCTCATGGCAGAAGTCTCGCCCTCATACAAGTGAAAACCAGAGCCGTCGGCATATTGCGCTGCGTCGTGATCGTCAAGAATGGTCAGCGGGTACTCAGGTACATCGCAGTTGTGGTCATACAGGATGACCTTGGTCGACAGACCTTCCCTGCGCAGCAGAGGGCCAAGCGACTGCTTCAGAAACGTAGCCTGCTCCGCTGCCTCCATCTTCAGACTTGGCGTGTTCTTTGGGTTCAAGGGCTCATTCTGCATTGTGAGCGCATCGATCCGGATGCCTTCACCCTGCATTGCTTTCAGGTAACGAACCAAGTACCGCGCGTACACATCGTAGCTTTCCGGCTTTAGCTCGCCGCCTTTGGGGCGAGCATTGTTTTTCATCCAGGCAGGCGCCGACCAGGGAGAGGCCAGGATCTTGATGGAAGGATTGATCTTGAGGATCTGCTTCAGCACGGGGATAACATCAGCACGATCTGGAGCGATGCTGAAGGAGGCGAGCTGCGGATCCTGTTCGCCATCCGGCAGATCATCGTAGCTGAACACATGATCGTTCATGTCGGAGGCTCCGACACTCACGCGCAGGTAGCTGACGTGGATGTCGTCTTTCTTATGCCCGAACATCTCCTGGATTAGCATGGCCCGTTGCTTCGGTTCCATATGCACCATCAACTGCGCGCTTCCCCCGGTCAGCGCGAACCCGAAGCCGTCGATGGACTGAAACCGCTGCTGCGGATCAACGGTGATGGTGATCGCCTGCGGCGTGCTGGAAGTCGTGAATGGCAGCGTGCCGGGCTGCTTTGCAAGCAGGGCCGCCCGGTCCGGAGTGGTCAGCCACGTCGTGATTTTGGCATGGCCTGCGCCGATGGCGGGACGTGCGGAAAGGATGGGGACAAGCAAAAACGCGCATTGCGCGAAAGTGCACAGCTTCGCGAGAGTCTGGCCCATGGGGCTGATGCTCCTCCATATTCAGAACTGCGTGAGCGCAGCAATGCTCCGCTTTGGACCGAGCCATTCTGCGAGCCTTGCCAATGCGAGCATCGATCGGGATCGCCGCACGCTCAGAGACACGCTTTCTGACGCGAGGTATGATGCCATTGAAGACAATCGTTTGTCGAGCGGCCATCTGTTACCGCTGAGACCCTAACCGGGTTCGACTGCAGGTCGAGCCGCAAGGAGGCTTTGGTTTACTTCACAGTCCAGAGCCCCGCGGTGTAAAAGAACCATGGATCGAGGTTTATGACGAAGAAGGGTGCAGGGATCAAGCCGACGGCGCGCCCCAGCCTCAAGATGCTGGCGGAGTATCTTAAGCTCAGCCCTTCAACTATCTCGTTTGTTCTCAATGATGCCCCGGGGCGCTCCATTCCGGAAGCAACGCGCCAGCGGATTCGTGAGGCAGCAGAGAAGTTCAATTACCAGCCCAGCAGGATTGCGCAGTCTCTCCGGGGCAAAGGCATGCAGACCATCGCGATCCTGCTACCGGAGCTTGGCGAAGGATACCACTCACAGGTGCTGTCCGGTCTCGGCGATGAATTGCTGCAACACAACTACTTCTACTTCACGGTGCATCATCGGCACGATCAGCAGTTGATCAATTCATACCCCCCGATGCTGCAGGCCCGTGGCGTAGAAGGCATTCTCGCCATCGACACGCACCTGGAAGCAGCGCCGATGCCAACCGTGCTGATAGCCGGGCACACCAATTTGGCCGGTGTACCAAACATCGGGCTTGATCATGAAGCAGGAGCGGTGCAGGCACTGCAACATCTTTATGACTTAGGACACCGGAGTATTGTGTACATGCATGGGCAGCCGTTCAGCGCAGATTCGGACCTGCGATGGAATGCCACTATGAAGGTTGCAGCCGATCTTGGCCTTGAGGTACGGAAAGAGCTGACGATCTACCTGGACAAACACTCCAACTCCCCCGAAGTCAGCTACCCCGGCATCCACAGTCTTCTCCACCACAAACACACCTTTACCGCGATTCTGTGCTTTAACGATGTATCTGCCATGGGCAGCATCCGCGCGCTCCATGAGGCTGGCTTGAATGTGCCGCGCGATGTATCTATCGTAGGCTTCGATGACATCCAGTCTGCCGCATACCAGGTACCAAGTCTCACGACCATTCGGCAGCCGCTGCAGGAGATGGGCTCTGTGGCAGCACGCTTACTGCTGCGCAAACTTGCAGGGGAGTCACTTTCCGACGTGGTGACACTGCGGCCGGAATTGATCGTACGAGAATCCACGGGACCCGCGCGAACCCTGCGACCGGACGAACTACGCGCCATTTGATCGAGCGCGCGGTGCTGTAGATCAAGGCATAAATGTTGTGCGGCCAGAACCGCCGTTGTGCACGCGAAAGCGAAGACAAGCTACTCCTGAGCGGGAAGAAAGGCACGCGCTGTGACGACGATCTCCCGCTCGCGAGCGCCTGCCTCTTATCGCAGGTACCTTCGGTTCGCCCGCGGAACAGGCTCGAACACGGAGTCGATCGTGCTGCATGCCGGCTTTATGTTAACCGGCGCATACACAACATTCCTGGGCACTGCACTGCCGTTGCTTATGACCCGTTGGCACCTTCGCGACAGCCAGGCGGGTACGTTGTTTTTTGCGCAGTTTCTGGGGTCCATGTGCGGGGCTTTTCTCAAGGGGCGGTCGCTGCCACGCATGATTGCTCTGGGCTTCGCCCTCGTTGCCCTATGTGCAGGCATGCTGGCGGTCGCTCCGCCTATCGTCGCACCGCTGGTCCTGTTTCTGAGCGGCTGCGGGCTGGGCATGGCTATGACTTCTACAAGCGTGCGGATCGAACAGATCGCCAGCGGTGCAAGTGGCAACGCTCTGGCTTCGCTCAACGCTGTGTGGGCAGCCGGAGCCGGTCTCGCTCCCTGGCTCCTGCTCACTGGGATTCATCGTAGCCTTACCACTTTTCTTCTGGCCATGATGATCCCTGCCGCGCTTGCGGCCGGTTCGGTCCTGTGGGTGGTGCAACAGGCAGCGGTGCCGCACATGATCGACGGCGTTACATCGCGCTTACCTCCAGCAGCATTGCCCCTCCCATATGCGCTTCTGCTGATCCTTCTTTCTTTTGGCGCGGTTGGCGTAGAGACCGGACTGGGGGGATGGATGACAGCCTATATTGCGCGCGCGGGGCTTGCAGCCGTTGTTTCAACCATGGCCGCTTCCTGTTTCTGGTTTGGATTGCTGTTGAGTCGCGCACTGCTTGCTCTGCTGATGACACGCCGCACGTCTGCCATCAGCGTTCTGCTCGGTGCCATTGCGTTTACGTTTGGCGCGGCCTGCCTGCTACTCGTTTCGACAGCTCCGGTACCGATCATCTTCGTTGCGCTGCTCTGCGGGTGTGGCGTCGGGCCGTTGTATCCGCTCGTGCTTGCGCGTGCCCTTGCGCTCATGCGAGGACGCGCGGTTTTCGCCGTTGCCGGCCTCGGTGCAGCGTTTGTTCCGCTCACTACGGGCCTCATCTCGCAAGGCGTCGGCTCGCTGGAGGTGGGCTTGTTGCTCCCACTGTCCCTCCTGCTGCTGATGTTTTTTGCCCTGTTTCTTGGAAGGCTCGGGATCAGGGAAACGGCAGAGGTGCAGAGATGAGGCAACTTTGCTGGGCCCAGTATTCTTCCACTGCTTTGCCGCATGCGGTTTCAGAAACAGCCATCGCCAGCGTCCGGTCGACCTGTGTCCCTATGAAAGGAAGTACACCCATGCAGATCCTTAGTCGACGCCCCACCGCGCGCCACTTCGCGGTCCTGCTCTTCATGACAGGCCACGTTCTGTCTTCACTTGCGGCAACACACGCGGCAGAACCGGACTTCGGGCCCAACGTTTTGATCTTCAAGCCCTCGATGTCAGCAAATGCGATGCAACGGCAGATTGACGCCGTCTATGCAACGCAGCAGCACAACGAATTTGGCCCCCAACGCAACGCTTTTTTGTTTCTTCCTGGCCAGTACAAACTGGATCTGCCAATCGGCTTCTACACTCAGGTACTTGGCCTGGGCGACTCTCCTGATGCGGTGCGCATCGAGGGCAATGTACATGCAGACGCAAGCGCCCCCAACAACAATGCGACCACAACCTTCTGGCGCGCAGCCGAAGGCTTTTCGGTGTTGCCGACCGGAGGCACGATGCAGTGGGCGGTCTCGCAGGCTGTGCCTATGCGTCGGATGCACGTGCTGGGCAACCTGGTGCTGCATCAGAAACATGGCTGGGCCAGCGGTGGATGGATGGCCGACACCAAGGTCGACCGCAACGTCGACTCAGGCACACAGCAGCAGTGGATCAGCCGCAACAGTGAATGGGGCGATTGGACCGGTTCCAACTGGAACATGGTTTTTGTCGGTGACACGCACATGCCTGAAGGATCGTGGCCTGAACCGCCCTACACCAAAGTAGACACCGTGCCAACGATGGCCGAGAAGCCTTTCCTGACAGCGGATGCCGCAGGGCACTTCGCCGTGCGTGTACCCGCCCTGCAGCAGAACAGCGTCGGAGTCACCTGGCACTCTGGGTCGACCCCGGGCGCGACGATCCCGATCGCTAAGTTCTACATCGCGCATGCTGCGGCAGACACGGCCAAGAGCCTGAACGCACAGCTTGCTCAAGGGCGGCACCTGCTGCTGACGCCGGGCACTTACGACCTGGATGCGCCCCTTCGCATCACGCGGGCGGGAACCATTGTTCTTGGGCTTGGATTCGCGACTCTGCACCCTGTGCATGGCACTGCTGCTCTCACGACGGCGGATGTGGATGGCATCAACCTGTCAGGTCTGCTGGTCGATGCAGGCGCGATGCTGTCACCGGTACTCGTACAGATAGGGCCGCGGGGAAGCCACGCGAGACACGAGCACGACCCTGTTACGCTCCACGATGTTTTCTTCCGAGTGGGCGGCGCGGGCGTCGGCAGGGCTGATATCAACCTCGAGATCAACAGCAACGATGCATTGCTCGACCACACGTGGATATGGCGCGCGGACCACGGACGCGGAGTGGGCTGGGACATCAACACGAGCCAGAACGGGTTGGTGGTAAACGGCCGCAACGTGACTGCGTATGGGCTTTTCGTTGAGCATCACCAGCATTTTCAGGTTCTATGGAACGGTGAGGGAGGCCGCACCTACTTTTACCAGTCCGAGATTCCGTACGATCCGCCAATACAGGGAGCGTACAGCAGCGCGACTGGCGTGGACGGCTGGGCCTCCTACAAGGTAGCGGACAACGTGCGACAGCACTCTGCGTGGGGCCTCGGTGTCTATAGCGTCTTTACGCATCCGGATGTGGCTTTGAGCCGTGCGATCGAGACGCCTGCTTCTTCGGACATTCACTTTCGCGACATGATCACGGTTGCGCTTGGCAAGCAAGGCGTGATCAAGAACGTGATTAACGATCGTGGAGGACCAACAGGAATGGAGCCACGTGTCACGCCCAAGGTAACGAGCTACCCCTAGGGCCGTGTTGCACCCAAAAACATCCGAAGCCAAGGGGGCGAGCAGCGAATATCCTTCCCTGCAGTTGCTCCGCTTGCTTCAGCGGTCCTGGTGACTGCGATCACTGCGCCCGCATCTGGCTAGACACCGTATCTAAGTTAAAGATGGATTGGGACTCTGCAGGCGCCTGCGTTGCGGGTGTTCAAGTCCCCCTGCGTGCACCGGCACGCACATTGGGCGCAATACACAGCAGCCCTCATCAAACAACGCACCGACTCTTTGCTAGCCGGCTGGGGCTCTTCGACGCGACCGCGAGCAGGCCCTCGCGACAAACGATCACGCTTGGGTCTACCTAGCTATTTCGATGGGGGTAGCGTCGAGTTCGAACGCAGCAGCGTTCGATGACGTCGCATAAAGAGCACCAGCGCACGCCTGATGTACAGGGCGAGTAGTGGCATGGCGACTGCGGCCACAAGGCCCCAGACAATCAGTGCATGCCACTCCCACTGCCAGATTTCTCGAAATAGGCGCCATGGATGATGGCTCAAATGCTCAATCTGCCGTCGGCTGAGCGGAAGCCGGCCAGTGTGGAAGAGATGCACTCCCAAATCAATGAAAGGAATGAAAAGCAGCAAGTGAAGAGGCGATACTGCATGAGCGCCGATCTGCGAGGCAACCTGATTAAGACCGAAAGTCCAGGCAAGCATGAGGACCAGCGCCGTGGTAATCCCTACAGAGGGGTTGATCCCGATGACAATCCCCAATGCCAGGCTCCAGGCCAGACGCCGCGGTGTCACACCACCGCGCAGCTGGCGCAGCAGCGGACGCTGTATTCTGCAGCGAACAAACTCGCGGATCAGCTGGGGTACAAGCACATCGCGATGGTACGCCTTCTTCATGACAACGCGGATGGTGCGGCTACTCGGCAATGCTTCCCTCCCCTGCGCAATCGGGCGGGAGCGCCGCATAGGCTGCCGAACCGCGGCGCACCAACAAGGGCCTGTATCTCCTCACAGCCTGTCACATGACCATCGAAGCTGCCGCGGTGCTCGACAGAGTGGACGCCCGCTTCGGTAGAAATGGGAGCACGATGTTAAACGTGTAACTCACCGTGACAAACGCCGTGCAGGTGGGATTGTTTGATCCATCGTTCAAACCCATAACGACATTGTAGGTATCCCAGGCTGTACCTGCCGGTGTAGCTTGCTCTTGGGTTACATGAGTTAAGTGCGAGGACGTCCCTGCGAGTGGGGGCCATGCGGAGTCGGTGGCTGAGCAAGCATGCTGCTCATCTTGGCGCTGCTGCGCGATCTTCCGAGGGCACAGGTCAACGTTCGGCAGAGCAACCACTTCCCAGAAGAGGGTTCCCAGGAACAATCCCACCTGATCTTCTGGCCTAGGTCTTATTGCGACTGCTGCCTGCGGATCTCCTTCATCAAAGCGATCAACTTCTCAACGTGAGGCGCACTGGTCCGCCACGACGAGACACTGATACGGAATGCCGCTCTACCTTGCCAGACTGATGCGCCAAACCACATCTCTCCCGAATCCTGAGCGGCCCTGATCACAGCCTTCGTTTCCTCATCATTGGTCGCGCAAGCCAGAACCTGATTGAGGACGACGCGATTGAGGACGGTAAAGCCCGCGTCTTCCAGGCCTTCGGCTATTTGGCGAGCCAGCGAGCAGTGCCGCTCGACCATCTCAGCCACGCCAGCTTTTCCCAAACTGCGAAGCGCTGCCCACACGGGGATGCCACGCGGCCGGCGTGAGAACTCGAGCGTCAAGTTCTTCTGGGCATCGGGAGACGCGGAGGAATAAACAGCGTCGCTGTTCATGGCCCCGGCGAGTGCATCTGCATCTCGGCAGATTGCCATTGCACAGTCATATGGCGTGTTCAGCCATTTATGCCCGTCTGTCGTCCAGCTCTCCGCCTGCTCGATGCCCTCGGTCAAATGAGCGTGACTGGAAGCCCTTGCCCAGAGCCCAAACGCGCCATCGACGTGAACCCAGGCGCCAGCTGCTCTCGCAAGGGGCACGATATCCTTAAAGGCGTCGAACTCCCCGGTATTCACCTCCCCTGCCTGCAGAACAAGGATAGTTCGATCGCTGAGGGGCGGCAACTGGGAGGGGTCGAGTCTGCCGAACGGATCGCATGGAACGACATGGATACGCTTCAGCCCAAAGCCGAGGACGCGGAGAGCCTTCTTGACCGTGATGTGCGCTGTTTCGGATATGACAATTTCGACTTCAGGAGCCCCAGTTAAACCATTGTCATCAACATCCCAGCCTTGACGCGCCAGGATAGATCGCCGGGCGGCAGCAATGCAGGCCAGGGTGCAGGCAGTAGCGCTTGTTCCAAAGCCCACTGCGCTTTCACGTGGCAGATCAAGAATTTCCAACAGCCAGTTAGCGGCGATCTTCTCGATTTTCGCGGCCACGGGCGAACCGAGGAACAACGAAGCACTCTGGTCCCAGGAGAGCATCAAGCGTTCCGCTGCCGCAGCCGCCGGCAAGGCTGCACCGATGACGAAGCCAAAGTAACGTGGATCGTTTGTGGCGACGGTCGCGGGCGAGCCCTTTTCGTCGAGCAGCGCCAATCCTTCAGCGGGATCTTTCCCGTGCTCTGGCAATGCCTCATCGAAAGCCGCCAGCCCGGCGAGGCTCTCGTCGCTTGGAAAGACGCGGCGCTGACCGATCTGCCGAAGATACTCCGCAGCGCGATCATCCGCATTGCGAATCAACTGAACTTCCTGAGCGAGGTCGTCTCTGTAGGAAGACATCAGTAGGTCCCTTTCCCTGAGAGTTCCCAGAACGGCGACGTCAAACCGGATTCATGGAATATCTGCTGTGCCTGTTCCACGGTCCATTTGCGCCAGGATGCTCGCGCATAGGGTCCATACCAACGCCTTGCGAGAGCTGCCGTCCTTTCCAGACTTACGGCTTCTCCGTAGGTCTGGCCGTGCCGCGCACACCACTGGTCAATGTCGCTGCAGCTGCGGAAGGGCAACACAAGAGAGCAATGCTGATGGACGTTGTCCCATGCGCGACGAGGCGGGATCGAGAAGTGAACGAAGACGCCTTCGGCATCTAGCGGTACTCCATCTTTAACTTTCACGACAGTCGGGTCTGTTTCCGCACCAACGCGCGTATGGATGCGCACCGAACCGCCTGCGAGTTGAGCCACGCCCAGAGCGCACCAGATACACGGCGCCCACCACCCGTGTGCGCTGCCTTCAACATAGTGGAGCGTTGGCGTCGTTGAGAAAGGGTGCACGACCCACGGTTCCGTTGCGTGCGGATGCAAAACGAGGCCGTGCAGATCGGCCAGCGCCTGCAATCTCCTGATCAACTCAAGGGAGGTGATCTGTAAGGATGATGCGATGCGATCCATGGCGGGCAAATAGCCCGCGGTCAGGAACTGCTGAATAAGCGCTGCATGCACATCCGCCAATCGCTGCGCTTCGACCTGATCATTTCCCAGCTTCATCTGCGTCCTTTCACGCGTGGCGGGCCCGGTGAGCCGCCACGTTGTTCTTGTTTCCGCAGATCTCGAAAGAATGCCAGCGCTGCGTTTTGTTCCTGCTGCGGTCGAAGAAGCTTGCGGAGCAAGCTTGATCGGAGCAATGCTTCACGCGATTCCATTGGCCAGCATCGATCAAAGCGGCAACGTCGCGGACAAGAACACTCAAGGCTGCACCTTCGTGAACAGGCTGAAGTGCAATCTCTTGGTCGCCTCGAAAGGCAATGGTATACGGCGAATGGGACGCGACCTCATTCAGCGCGCCCGCGGCGGCTTCGTCGTGCCATCCTGTGGCCACAAGATCCAGCAAGGCTTGCCTCAAGCGCCTTAGCTCTCCCAGGGCACGAGACGAGATGACAGCCTGCTTACCGAAGGCCGATGCCAAGAACCGCGAGGCTTCCTCCGCGTTGCGCAATCGGTCTACGCCCTTTTCAAACCCCACGCCACGCGAGTTCAGGAAAGCCAGGACGCGCTCGATCGACTCGTTCCACTTCTCCGTCGACTCCATTGATTGTCCTTTCCATACGGTTTCAGATCTTTTCTGAATCTCTTTGGAGCCAGCTCGAATCTGCTGCTGATGTAATGGTTCAATTTAATTAGAACATTACAGCCACAATCGACACAAGGAGAATTTGAATGCGTCGTTTACAACTTACAGCCTTTGGAGACGCTGCAAAGGTCGTCAGGCTGGACAGCGCACCGGCACCGTCGCTTGCAGCGGACGATCTGCTGGTGCAGATGGAAGCGGCGCCGATGAATCGGTCCGACTTCATGCTGGTGGAAGGCAAGTATGGGGTACGGCCCGAGTTCCCGTACAACGTTGGTTCTGAAGGTGTTGGCCGCGTGATCGGCACCGGCAGAGCGGCAAGTCCTCTGGACGGAAAGCGGGTACTGATTCTGCCGACGTACGAGCAAGGGACGTGGGCGGAACAAACCGTGGTTTCCAGCCGCAATGTGGTGGAGGTGAGCAATTCCGCCGACCCGCTTCAACTCGCCATGATCGGCATCAACCCGGCAACGGCGTACCTCCTTTTGAAGCAGTACACACACCTGATGCCGAGCGACTGGATTGGCCAAACCGCCGCAAACGCAGCCATGGGGCAGTACATCGTGCAGTTGGCGAAGCTGGCTGGCCTGAAGACATTGAACGTGGTGCGCCGGCAAGAGGCTGCAGATGCCGTACGCGCCTTTGGGGGCGACGCAGCTGTGCTGCAGGGCAACGATCTCAAGCAACAGATCGAGGCCGCCCTCGGTTCCAATCGCCTCAGCATCGCCTTCGACACTCTCGGAGGCGAACCCATCGGAACACTTCTGCAGTTCGTTCGGGATGGCGGCATCGGTGTTGGATATGGGTTGCAGACCGGTGTCTTCCCAAAGATCAATCCCGTGGACATGTACTTCCGCGGACTCAGCTTCCATGGCTTCTGGTTGATCAAGTGGCTCCGGAATGCTCCGCGAGCAGAGGTGCAGTGGACCTACCAGCATCTTGCAGCGCTCGTCGCAGAAGGCAAGCTCTTCGCCGAAGTTGAGCAGACCTACTCGCTCGACCAATACCAGCAAGCCCTGGAGCATGCACAAACCACAGAGCGCGGCGGCAAAATCCTCTTCCGTTTCTAAACCACGTTTCTCCTGGAGAACTTATGTCCCTCATTCCTGCGCTGAAGAAGCGCTACGCAGTCAAGAAGTACAACCCCGCTGCGAAAATTTCGTCTGCACAGCTCGACATACTTCTGGAAGCGCTGCGGCTTGCCCCCACGTCGTTCAACCTGCAACCCTTCCATCTTCTACAAGTCACCGAACCTGCTGTTCGCGAACACATTCGTACGGAAGCTGCCTTTAACCAGCCACAGGTTACTGAGGCTTCGCTGTTCTTCGTGTTGGCAGCCGAGACCGATGTCGATGAGCAGACAATCGCACATTCCATCGACTTGGCCGCAGAGGTGAGGGGCGTTGCTCGATCAACCCTGGAGGGTCGCGAAAGCCAGATCAAAGGTTTCATCATGAGCTTGGCTCCGGAGCAGCGCCTCATCTGGGCGCAGCGCCAGGCTTATATCGCATTGGGCGTGCTTGTGTCAGCGGCCGCGGAGGCCGGGATCGACGTCAGTCCCATGGAAGGCTTCGTGCCGAATAAGGTCGACGCGATCCTCGGTCTGCAGACAAAACGCCTGCGCTCAACGGTGCTGGTCGCTGTTGGCGTTCACTCCAATGACGACGAGCACGCGCATCTCCCGAAGGTTCGCAAATCGATTGAGCAGATTCACCAGACCATTTAAGCAACCGTCACTGGAGGGGAAGTCATGCCTGACAACAAAGTCATCCTGTTGGTAGAAGCCACGGTAAAGCCGGAGCATCGCCACCTGATTGTGGCGGTTGCGAACGAGAGTCTACCGCTGACAGCCGCCGAACCGGGGGTCGAGGTCTTCTACCAAACCGTTCGGCAGGAAGATCCGAACCGGCTCGTCTTCTTTGAAGTGTTTCGTTCGGAAGCTGCCCACGACTTCCACATGCAGCAGGAATACACGAGGAAAGTCTTCAAGGCACTTGAAGGGCGGCTTGATGCGCCGCCCGCCGTTACACGTCTGACCGAGCTGTAGTACGGCAGAAAGAAGGATAATTATGAGCCAGTCACGAGTGTTAGTCGCGGGCGGCAGTGGACGCCTTGGCCAGATGGTGCTGGACCAACTGCTACATGCGGGAGCGCCGGACATCATCGCTACGACGCGCACACCACAAAAGCTGGACGCATATGCAAGTCTTGGCATTGACGTGCGCCATGCAGACCTCGACGATCCGCAAACACTGAGCAACGCATTCCAGGATGCTGACCATCTTTTGCTGATCTCGACGAATGACCTCTCCTCCGGCAAGCGCATTCAGCAGCATAAGAATGCGATCGCGGCCGCGAAGCGCGCTGGCGTCCGCCGCATCCTCTATACCTCAATGCCTGAGCCGGAGGCGAGCACCGCCATTCCATTCTCCGCAGAGCATGTGGCGACGGAGCGAGCAATCCGGGAAAGCGGCCTTCGCTACACGATCCTTCGTGTTGCGTGGTACGCAGAAAACCCCATTGAACTTGGACTCATCCCGGCGGCTCTACAAACGGGCACGTGGCTGAGCTCGGCGACGAATGGAAGGATCGCCTATGTGACGCGCTACGATGTCGCACGCGCCGCCGCCGCCGCTCTGGCGAGCAGCGTAGAAGAGAGCCAAACCTACGAAATCACGGGACCGGCGGCGATGTCAGCCGGCGAGTTGGCAGCCAGCTTATCTCGCACGGTCGGGCGTCCCATCCAGGTGCGAGAGGTTGACGACGAAACCCTGGGCCGCGAGTTGGTCTCGAGCGGCGTACTTCCGCAGCTTGCTCCGATGATTGTCACAACAGACGCAAACACTCGTGCCGGCAACTTCGAAAGCATATCGAATGCAGTCCTGCAGCTTACCGGAACGCCGCCGAGAGACTTTGAGTCGTTTCTGCGAGAGAACAAGACGCGGCTGCTTGCAGACGCAGCGCACTGATTTCACCCGTACCACCAAGCCAAAAAAGGAGTACATGCCCATGTCAGGAAAACTGCAAGGCAGGATTGCACTCGTCACCGGTGGAAACTCCGGCATCGGCCTCGCGACGGCAAAGGAGTTCCTAAAGGAAGGCGCCTTCGTGTATGTCACCGCGCGGAGGCAAGCAGAACTCGATCAAGCCATCGCGACGCTCGGAGCCAACTCCAGGAGTATCAGGACCGACGTCAGCAAACTGTCGGAACTGGACGCACTCTTCAAGCAAATCGAGGTGGAAAAGGGTCGGATCGATATCCTGTTCGTGAATGCAGGTGTAGCAAGCTTCTCGCCGCTGGGCTCGATTACGGAAGAGCACTTTGACCAGCACTTCGGCACAAATGTGAAAGGCCTGCTCTTTACCGTGCAGAAAGCATTGCCTCTGATGCCGGATGGTGGCGCCATCCTTCTCAACGCCTCCATCGAGTCCAAACAAGGGAAGCCCGCATTCAGCGTCTATTCAGCGACGAAAGCAGCCGTGCGGTCCTTCGCCCGTGGATGGACAAACGATCTGAAGGATCGGG
This sequence comes from Acidipila sp. EB88, assembly GCF_003858395.1. GTDB lineage: Bacteria > Acidobacteriota > Terriglobia > Terriglobales > Acidobacteriaceae > EB88. Next base: position 4,253,797 of record NZ_QWEV01000005.1, read on the forward strand.
GTATCCGCGTGAACGTCATCAGTCCAGGGCCGATCGAAACGCCTGGCCTCAATGGACTCGCAGGCGCCACGGATGCTGAACAGCTGAAGGGCTTTCACGACCATTTGGGATCGGGCGTTCCCCTCGGGCGTATCGGTCGCGCTGAAGAAGTGGCGAGAGTTGCCGTCTTCCTCGTGTCAACAGATGCGAGCTTTGTCGCCGGCATTGAGCTCTTCGTTGATGGTGGCGTTGCCCAGGTCTAAGCCAGCCACAGAATCAAGGAGTTGTAGATGCAAGTGCGTTTTGGCTGAGCAGAGGCGCGTGGTGGTCGCGGGTGTAGGACTGATGAGTCTCGTTGGCAGTGGTACGAAAGAGACCTGGGCCGCCATCCTTCGGGACCGCTCCGGAACTGCGAAGATCACGCTCTTCGA